>NZ_FQYP01000028.1 GCF_900141785.1 Aquimarina spongiae
TGTGCATATATAACCTTACCAATAAAAAGTAAAGCAAAAAACAGATAATAGGTATATGTTTGAATGTTCTTCATTTTTTAAGCTTTTGATAGGATGTAATTATCCTATTAAATCCATCTTCTATTGGTTTATTTGTTTAAAATGTTTGTAAAACATTATCCCGAAAATGATAATTCCAATAATCAAATTCAACACACCGTTTTCATCTATGTGACTTTGTGAAGTTAAATAGGTGTATATGAAATATTCTATAATTAAATACAAGGCAAATACTGCGGCAAAAATTGACATGCTCTTAGATTTAAGAGAGTAGTACAACGGAGCAGTAAAGAGTATTATTGAAATTAGGGGAAGAGGTATATACAGCAATAAATAGTAAAATGCGTCTTCGCTAATTCTTGATTTAGCTATATTAGGAATTTTATAGTTGTTGCTTTTTATCATCATGAAAAGATAAAAAACAGAGTATTTTACAATAAAAAAAGCTATAATCTTCGTGATTAATTTCATAATAGTTATACTTTAATATCTCTGGAAAAATTTCGATGGGAAATATTTTGTGTTTCGATTTCGGTAAAATAAATCAGCTCTATGCGTCTTTTCGAATGAAGGTTGGATGTAATGCATGTATCGGATATCATTTACATCTAAAGTTGCAGATGGAAATATATTGGTATATGCTGAAAAAGATAGCTCTCCATTATGTATAGAAATATTCAGTTTTTGTGACACATCTACAATTCTATACCCCATCACAGATAATGCGAATTCCTCAATTTTAGGGACACTTGCATGTTGTTCAAAAGTTATGTCATACCCAATAAACTTTCCATCTTCAAAAGCTTGACTTTGTAGAAAAATGTTATTTCTTCCTCCTTCACCAGGATAATAATTCCTACCTTTTCCTACCGGAGTAGGTCCAAGACGATAAGAAGAGTAACTGGCAATGGAAAGCAAATCACCAACTTGATTTTCAATTCCAGAAATTGTTACAGTACTAGTTATTTTATCACCAATTAGAGGTTTGCCTCCTCCTGGACCATCCCAATATTTTTCATCGATAAAACTATTAAACGTAAAAGTCACTGTTTTGCCTAAATAGGTTTCTCCTGCTTTTGTTGTGGCTTGAGAATTTGCGTTAGGATCCCAGTAAATACTCCCATCTTCTCTTTTTACCCAATCATTCGTACTTCCCCCGTCAGGATCAATTTTGTTTATAGGATTATTTGCCATTCCCAAATACGGGGAAGCGAATTCATTTTTTGGATCAGTTGTTAACCAACGTGCAATTCTTGCATCCCAAAGTCTGAGTTCAAAGGCTTCTTTATCAGTTTCAGTATCTTTTTCCTGCCCTTGATATTGATAGCGGTATTGTCCATCGGTTAATTTTCTACC
>NZ_FQYP01000026.1 GCF_900141785.1 Aquimarina spongiae
CTAGATGTAACGATTAGTAGTTTGTCTAAGCAAAACAATACGATAATAGATGATACTTTTCTTACGAATACCGTGGTGGTTTATCCTAACCCTACAGATGGAAAAGAGCTACGAATGGATTACCATTCTTTATCCAAGAATACAGCATACATATCTATTTATAATATGCTAGGAAGAAAACTGAAATCGATTCATGATCCTTATGAAGGGATAAATGCAAGAAGTATGGATCTCAGCAATTTTATAGACGATCTTCAAAAAGGGCAATATATAATCAAAGTATCTCTTGATCACATCACAAGTACAGTAAAAATAACAAAACAATAGAGTACAAAGGTATTTTCAATAAGTGATCTCAGAAGGATACATTTTCAATATGTCATAATTTGAAAAGTAATAAGCTACCTCAGAATAATTAATCGAAACACAAATCCTATGAAAACATTCAAATTATTAGTAGTAATGCTATGCGCTTTTACCTGTGCTATCGGGTATTCGCAATCTTATTTAACCAATGTAAAACCAATTACTTCGGGAGGAGACTTTAGTACACCAGTATGGTCTCCAAATGGACAAAAAATACTTTTTACGAATCATGAAAACAGTACTTTGTTTTTTGTCGATCTCAAAAAAAAGAATAAAGTAGAAAAAGTAAAAAGTGCTGAAGGTATTGGGTATTTAGCCAACTGGTCAGCAGATAGTAATAGTATCATATTCCGAGAAAAACCCGAAGGAGGAACTTTCTCTGACCTCAAGGTAAAAAGCATCAATCTGGTATCTAAAAAGGAAAAAGTATTGGCCGGAGTACATCCCGATAATACGAAAATGGTGACCCAAACAAAATCAGGTAACCATTTGGTAGTATACATTAACCAAGAGACTTTAAAACTGGAGGGAAAACAAGGAAAAGCTGGAAAGCCCTGGGTAATTACCAAAGAAGAGGGACAATTTTATCATCCAATAGTTTCTCCAGATCAAAAATATGTGGTGGTTCATGAAGGAGCTAATATGTATAGCTACCCTATTTCAGGAAAAGGTCAAAGAAAAGATCTGGGGATAGGTTTGGCAAGTGGCTGGCTTCCAGATAGCAGTGGAATAGTCACTTTTGAGGATGAGAGTGAGGATGGACATGATGTTTCTGCTTCAGAACTCTTTTATATTTCTGCAAAATCTTCAAGAAAGATACAACTAACCGCTACGCCAAATACCATCGAAATGTGGGGAGATGTATCTCCAGATGGAAAGAAAATTGCGTTTTCTGACGAAAAAACCGGAGCCATATTTATCGCTGATTTTAACCTAAATAAGTAAACCATGAATACATCTAAATATTTGAATCACACTATTGTCATTATGGTCTTATTGACGGTAATGCTATTTTCAGGAACAAGTAATGCTCAAGTAGTTGTTATTGACCCAGGGCATGGATATACCTCTACCGGAGCAGATCCCGATGGAAGGACAGATACAGAGCATGCTACAGCACTTGCTGTAGGGTTGAAACTTCGTTCAAAATTGCAAAATGGATGTGGCAATTGGACCGTAAGAATGACAAGAACAACCAGAAATGGTTGGGTGTCGCTTACACAAAGAAGAGTAATGTCTAACAATTGGAGAGGAGATCGATTTATTAGTATTCATTGTAATGGGGGAGGAGGTACAGGAACCGAAACCTTTTGGTCTAGATCTAGTAATTCACCCAACGCAAGCAATAGTCGTTTCTCAAGAGAAGTTCAGGATCAAATGGTTGCTGGAGGGCAATGGGTGGATCGTAGGTCTTCTGAAGATCGCCCTTATTTAGGATTCACACTAGGAGTTTTGAATCAAAACAATGCAATAGGTATATTAAATGAAATTGGTTTTGTAGACTCTGCCGATAGAAATAAGTTACTGAGTGATACCTGGAGAGATCGATTTGCAGATGCTTATGTAACAGCATTAAAAAATAGTTTGGGGAATTGTTCTGGAGGAGGGACTCCACCACCCCCACCACCTTCAGGAGATACTACTGCACCAACCACTAGTATTAGTGCTAGTGGAGGGACTACGCAAGCTGGTGATTTTACGGCCAACTTTACGGATAATGATAATGT
>NZ_FQYP01000025.1 GCF_900141785.1 Aquimarina spongiae
GAAGATGCTGATGGAGATACCTCTAGTGCTACGGTTACTTTTGATGTGACTTCAGTAGATGATACGCCAACGGCTACAGATGATAATTTAACAGTAGATGAAGATAGTACAGCAGGTGTAGCGAATCAGATAGATGTATCGACCAATGATAATATTGGTGGTGATGGAGGAGATGGTGATGACTTTGCTATAGCTACAGGTCCTACTAATGGTACAGTTGTAGAAGTTAGTGATGGTGTCTTCGAATATGTTCCAAATGTTGGATTTAGCGGTACAGATAGCTTTACATATACGATTACTGATGTGGATGGCAGTACAGCCACTGCAACCGTTAATATTACTGTAAATGATACCGGTAATCCGTTAGCAGTAAATGATACAGCTACTACAACAGAGGATACTCCAGTTACTACAGGTAATGTATTAACAAACGATACGGTTATAGATGATGCTACAATTACTGCATTCGATGCTATCAGTACTAATGGAGGTACGGTAGTGAATAACGGAGATGGTACATTTACCTATACACCACCACTAGGATTTGTTGGAAATGATACGTTTACCTATACGCTTTGTGATGATGATACACCAGCAAGCTGTTCTACAGCAACGGTAACTGTAACTGTAACAGATGAAGGAGATCCAATTGCTGTAGATGATACAGTTACTACAATTGAAGATACTCCGGTAACTACAGGTAATGTGTTGGATAATGATAGTGTAATTGATGATGCTACAATAACTGCATTCGACGCTACTAGTACCAATGGAGGTACGGTAGTGAATAATGGAGATGGAACGTTTACTTACACTCCACCACCAGGATTTTTAGGAGATGATACGTTTACGTATACCCTTTGTGATGATGATACGCCACCAAGTTGTTCTACAGCAACCGTTACGGTAACAGTAATTGAAGCTTCTGCTCCGTCATTAGTTTTAGTAAAAACTGCAGAAGTAAACGGTGCACAAGTTGGAGATGAAATCACCTATACATTTACGGTCACAAATACTGGAGATACTGTAATTGATAATATAACGGTAGATGATCCATTAACTGGAAGCGTGAATTTAGCGATTAATCCATCAACATTAGCACCAGGAGAAGAGGGGACAGCTTCTGCTACATACGTACTTACTCAAGCTGATATTAATCTTGGTGAAGTAATGAATAGTGCTACTGTTATTGGAGAAGACCCAATTGGAAACGATGTAATGGATATTTCTGATAGTGGAGATGAACTAGTAGATGAAGATGGAGACGGTGATCCAACAAACGATCCTACAATTACGCAAATAGAACAATTACCTAATTTGGCATTGACTAAACTGGGCATATATGTAGATACCAATAATGATGGATTGCTTAATACAGGAGATGAAATTCAATATACGTTCACAGTTACCAATACAGGTAATGTAGATATAACTAATATTACTTTATCTGATCCGTTACCAGGTATTGTGATTAATGGTGGACCAATTGATCTGTTAGTAGGGGAAACTGATGAGAGTAGTTTTACTGCAGTGTACACCCTTACCGAAGATGATATATTTACGGGAAGAGTGGAGAACCAAGCTACTGTAACAGGGCAAGATCCTAACGGAGAAGATATCACAGATCTCTCAGATGATCCTTTAGAGGATATCAATGTAGATATTGATAATGATGGTGATTTTGAAGATATAACCATTACCGTTTTAGATATTCGAGATTCAGAAATAGAGATCTTCACAGGATTGAGTCCTAACGGAGACGGAATCAATGATGAATTCAGAATTGTTGGATTGCAGAATTTCCCAAGAAATAATCTCCAGATATTCAACCGTTGGGGAGTGAAGGTTTTTGATCAGGATGGATACGAACAACCAGGAGTGAGATTCTTTGTTGGAATTAGTGAAGGTAGAACCACAATAAGTAAGAATAGAGAGTTACCGGTGGGAACATATTACTATGTTTTAAGGTTCGAAGATTCTGAAGGTATTACCAGATCAAGAGCAGGATACTTATATATAAATAGATAATAATTTAGAATAACATATATTTGTTATACCCTAAATCAAATAAAATATCGATGAATAGACCATTATTAATAATTGTGCTAGCATTTCTAACACTATGCATTGAACAAGTTCAAGGGCAACAGGATGCACAGTATACCCAGTATATGTACAATACGATTAGTGTAAATCCGGCTTATGCTGGTAGTCGAGGCGTTTTGAGTATTATGGGTCTTCACCGCAGCCAGTGGGTTGGATTGGATGGAGCTCCCCGTACTCAAACCTTAACCTTGAATACTCCTATTGGAGATTCAGAGCGTTTGGGATTGGGACTCTCTATTGTCAACGATGAGATCGGTCCTACCGATGAGACCTTTATAGGAGTTGATTTTTCATATACGATTCCTACCTCTGAGTATGGAAAGTTGAGTTTTGGATTGAAAGGAGGTGCTCATTTGTTGAATGTTGATTTTCA
>NZ_FQYP01000024.1 GCF_900141785.1 Aquimarina spongiae
ACTTTTAGATCTTTGGAAATAATGGATTGCTTAAAACCATACACCTTATTGGCAAGATCAGGAGTCGCTAATTCTTGAACATCGATATTATTTTTACTAATGGTAAAAGTATAGGTACTATTGTCTGAAGTAAAAAACTCGAGTAACGTGGTTTGCTCATCCAGCTTACTTTGGATATCTGCAACAGAAATTACCTTATTTTGATACTTTAAATTATAGTATTTTGGATAGTTAGTTTCTATTAGCGTGGTCAATGAATCCTGTTTTCTGTTTATATCAAAAAGTTGATTTTCGAATTCTTGAACTTTTGCAGTATTAATCTTCGACTTTTTTGATTGCTCTTCAGCTACTTGAGATAGATAAAATGCTTTATCGATTTTTAAATCCTTTTCAAGTGAAATAATATCCGCTGACAATTTCCTAAATTCCTTGGTTGTTGAAAAATTAAGTAATTCCTTTAAGATATTGCCCATACTTTTTTCTGCGAAAAAAAAGGCTTTATTCAATTCATCTGGATTTCCCTGTTGCTTGTGTAATAACAGTTGTGTTTTAATTGCCCCTTGATATACCTCTTTAGCTCTTCTTGCAAAAGAGATTTTATCCTTACGGTTTTTATAAGATTCTCTAAGATAATCAATAAGTAAATCAGCTTTGTTATATGCCTCAAAACTTTGTTTTAAATCAACAGTTTTCTTGTTTTCTTTGTAAATTAAGTATAAGACTTCTGCTTTACCTTGAATAGTTTCTAAAAGAAAATTAACATCATAAAAGTGATTTGGGTTAATTTCTTCAAGAATTAAATTGGGAGTCTCATTCTTTGAATTTGCCACTAATGCTCTATCAAAATAAGAAAGTGATTCTCTAAATACTCCCTTCTTTCGATATACATTTGCAATTTGATTCAAAGCTTGTAAAAAAAGGGGGTGTTGTTTTTCTGAATTTTCCAAAATATCCATACTTTTTTCATAATTCAAAAGTGCCTTGGTTAATGAGCTCTTTTCATTGTATAAATTCCCTATACTTATATAGACTCTTGCAATTTCAGGATTTGTAGCTTCATGAATATTTTCAGCAATTCGTAGAGCTTTTTGATAATAATCAAATGCCTTATCGTATTTCTTATTTTGCAAATAGATGTTTCCTATGTTAGTGTAGAGTGTAAGCACATCATTATTATTTTCTCCTTTACTTAGCGTAATGTTTCTTAAGGCCTTATTATAATACACCAACGCTTTGTCATACAGCTTTTTGCCTTCCAGCGCAAAACCTATATTCCAATTACAAATAGCAACTTCTTCATGATTTTGATCAAATATTTTTAAGGCCATATCTAAACCTTTTTTATTATAATTCAATGCTTTTTCATACTCACCTTTATCCGTTAAAAGGGTTCCAATATTATTATAAGTAACAAACAAAGCATATTTCTTCTCCTCTTTAAGAAAAATTGGTATTGCTTTTTTATAATACGTCAAGGCTTTATGAGACTTCCCAATGTTACTGTATACAGTTCCAATATTCACATAACTTACAGCAGATTTCATACTGTTTGCACCCAAGTTTTTAACTGTAATCTCCAAGTCCTTTTCGTAATACCTTAAAGCAGTAGGGAATCTACGTTTTGCACTATATATATTACCTATATTATTATACTCGTTAGCAACTCTTTCATCTTCCGAACCAAGAGTCTTAATAAAAATATTTAAAGCCTTTTCTTGATAGTGTAGCGCTTTCTGGAATTTGGATAAAAATTTATTTACCGTACCTATATAACTATATGTAACACCTATACTAATATGATCTTCAGGAAGTAATTTCTTTTCGATCCCAAGTGATCTTTCTAGGTAATGAATTGATTTAGTGAATTTATATGTTTTTAAATTACATATTCCAATATTTTTATAACTATAAGCCTCTTCTTTATTTTGTTTTTTTAAATACTCGTTATTTATTTCTAAAGCCTCGTTTGCACTCTTCAATGCTCCTTTAAAATCTCTAATTCTCCACTGATTTTCAGAAATCTTATTATAACTGTTCGCAACCCGTTCCCAATGTTTCTCCTCTTCATATATAATTAATGCTTTTTTAAAGGACTCGATAGAAGTATCATGTTTTCCAATGGTTAGCAAAGAATCCGCTTTTTGATAGTATTGCCATGCCACAAGCGTATCATTAGCGGATTGAGCGCTTAGTGAGTTTGTACATAAGAATAGAAAAAGCCCAACAAAAAGAAGTATATATTTCATGATAAGATGAGATGTTTACTTATTAATAGCAAAGAAAATGAAAATGTTACCCTTCGGCAAGCTCAGGGTGACAAATGAGAGGTGTATTAATTCTAAGAATTAACAGATTACCCTTTCGGCAAGCTCAGGGTTACGAATGAGAAATATTATTGATGTTAAATACAAATGGATTACACTTGGTGACACTCCTAAATAACCCAAACCGCCTAGTAATTATGCAGTTAACTCTGTAACACTATATCTTTTTTGAAAATAATTACCTACCTCTTCTTCTTGTTAATAAAATAAAAAAGGCCCAATAGCAGAAGACTAAAACCTATTCCCAAAATCCAATACCGCCAATTATTATTTGCAAATTGAATAGGCTCTGGATCGCCTACCAAATAAAACCCACCCCAATAAAAAGGAGCTACTCTATTCACATCAGCAGTATTGATATA
>NZ_FQYP01000027.1 GCF_900141785.1 Aquimarina spongiae
AGTGTAGCTTCTTCACCAGATGGTATTGCCTTAGTTCATGGAGATTTAGAAATGAGTTATGGAGATTTAGATGCACGTTCTACTCGTTTGGCGCACTATTTAGTAAGTAAAGGAATAAAGAAAGAAGAGCTAATCCCAATTTGTGTTGATCGATCTTTAGAAATGATTATAAGTGTTTTGGGAGTATTAAAATCTGGAGCAGCATATGTTCCTATCGATCCTAGTTATCCGCTTGATCGTATTACTTTTATTCTACAAGATACTTCCGCGAATTTCATAATTACAAAATCGGATAACCCAATTTTAGATTTAGTATCAGGATGCGAATTTTTTTGTGTTGATAGAGATTGGGAAGAGGTAAATTCTTTTTCATCAGAAAAACTGGATCTAGGAATTATGCCTAATAACCTGGCAAATGTAATTTATACTTCTGGGACCACAGGTAAGCCCAAAGGAGTGTTATGTGAGCATCGTGGAGTCGTAAATCTTGCGCAAAATATGATCGATATAACAGGCATGGACAATGCTGTCAAAATGCTTCAATTTTCGTCGTTTTCGTTTGATGCCTTTAGTTTTGAGTTGTTTTCTACAATGATTTGTGGAGGGCAATTGATTCTCACGGATAAATCCACCATCAATTCACTGGATAAAATACGTCCTTTAATCAATTCCAAAGAGATTAACATAGCCTTATTACCACCATCTTATCAAGAAGCTTTAAAAGACGATCTTGGTACCATTACTACAATTATCTCGGGAGGAGAGGCTTTAAATTATAATCTAACTAAAGAATTTCAATCCAAAGGGATTAAAGTTTTTAATGCTTATGGACCTACCGAAAATACAGTATGTAGTAGTGTGAGTTCTGCCCCAATTATAGAAAATAAAGTAACTATAGGTTCCCCAATAGGGAATACTAAAATTTATATACTTGATCAATCAGAAAATCTAGTTCCGTTTGGAACCCCAGGGGAATTATGTGTGTCTGGGGTTCAAGTTGCAAGAGGGTATTTAAACCGTCCATCTCTTACTTCTGAAAAATTCGTTAAAAACCCATATGGATCAGGCAACTATGATCGTTTGTATAAAACTGGTGATTTAGCAAGATGGCTGCCTGATGGTCAAATAGAATATTTAGGTAGAATCGATAGACAAGTGAAATTGAGAGGCTATCGTATAGAGTTGGGCGAGATTGAAAACACTATTAAAACAGTTTTTGAAGAAATACAGCATGGGATTGTTGAGATGAAAGAGATAAATGGCGATAAGGTTTTGGTGGGGTATTTAGTTTTGAAATCAGAAATAGATTTGTCTATTATCAAGCCGGCTTTATTGGAAAAACTTCCAGACTACATGGTTCCGAGTTATTATGTAGCGTTGTCTTCCTTACCATTGACTTCCAATGGTAAGATTGATCGCTCAGTTTTGCCTATTCCTAGTTT
>NZ_FQYP01000008.1 GCF_900141785.1 Aquimarina spongiae
CTTTTTTATCCACCAAAACTTTTTTGAAATATTTTTAAAAAGTTTTTCCGAAGCTGTCAATGAACATCACTAAACCAAATCTACCCTCAAATCTCTTCCCCGTTTAGCGGCTGCAAACATACAGCCTTTTTAATTATCAACAAGACTTTTTTAAAGTTTTTTTAATCTTTTTTTAATCTAAAAACCCAACACTCTAATACACCATTACTTACAACTGAAAAAAAATATTTACGCCTTCATAATTTTCACAACAATGGATTTACTAATAGGCGTATTACTCTTGTCTGCAAAATGATTATAAGGGACCAAAACATTAGTCTCCGGGAAATATGCGCCTAAATTACCTTTTGGAATATTATAGGGAATTGCTAAAAAGTTAATTGCTTTTCGTTCTACTCCATCATATTGACTTATCAAATGAACAATATCAAATTTTTGCAATGCATGCTCCTGCATGTCTTGTTCATTCATAAACACTACTCTTCTTTCGTTATATACCCCTCTATAACGATCATCTAATCCATATATAGTAGTATTAAACTGATCATGAGATCGAATCGTCATTAACAAAAACTCATCTTCTTTTATTTGATGATCCGGTAAACTGCATATACTAAATTGCGCTCTTTTATTGGGCAGTTTACTAAAATCTAAATCTCTTACATTATTAGGGAGATAAAAACCCACTCCTTTTGAGCGATCATTAAGTTCTTGAAACCCGTTGACCACCTTTTCTATTTTCTCTCTTATTAGCTCGTAATCGGTAGACAATCCTTTCCAATCTACAACATGATCTTTTTTGAAGTACGCTTCTGCAATTCCACCGACAATCTCTGGCTCACTTTTAAGATTACCAGAAGCAGGAGGCAACATCCCTTTTGATCGATGCACTTTCCCCATACTATTTTCTACTGTAAAAAATCTTGGTCGACCTTCTTTCATATCTTGTTCTGACCTGCCTAAAGTCGGCAAAATCAATGCAGTTTTTCCTGCCACCAAATGTGTTCTGTTTAATTTGGTACTTATATTGATCGTAAGATTACAATTAAATAAAGCTTGAGCCGTATATTCGGTATCAGAAGCTGCGGATAAAAAATTACCTCCCAGTGCAATAAACACTTTTGCTTTTCCTGTATTCATGGCTTCTATGGCATGCACCGTATCCAACCCTTCCTTGTCTGGAGGCGTAAACCCAAAGGTATTTTCAATAGCGTCATTGAGCGCTGGTGATACATGATGCATAATCCCAACGCTACGATCTCCTTGTACATTGCTATGTCCTCTTACCGGACAGGTTCCTGCTCCAGGTTTACCTAAACTTCCTTTCAGCAATAGAAGATTCACACACTCTTTAATGTTCTCTACTCCATTTTTATGTTGGGTGAGCCCCATCGCCCAGCAAATAATAATTCTCTTTTTGTGCGCTAGCAGATCAACCGCTTGGTCAATTATCTTTTCTGAAACACCGCATTGCTCTAAGAGCTCCTGATCAGAATACATATCCACATCCTGTGCTAACGTTTCATATCCTTGGGTATACTCTTTGATAAATTCATGATCAACAACTCCTCCTCGTTCTTTCTCTAATCTTATAAGTTTTTTAATCATCAATTTCAATAGTGAAACGTCTTGATTTATTTTTACCTGAAGATGTATGTCGGTAAGAGCTGTACCCGATGCCAGAACTCCTTTAATTTCCTGAGGGTTTTTAAACCGTATTAAACCTGCTTCTTCTAAAGGATTAACACTAATCACTTTGCCTCCATTTTCTTTACATTTTTGCAATGCAGATAGCATTCTGGGGTGATTCGTCCCTGGATTTTGCCCAATCACCATCACCACCTCGGCTTTTTCAAAATCTTCAAGTTTTACCGAACCTTTACCAATCCCCAAAGTTTCTTTTAATGCTACACCACTAGACTCGTGACACATATTTGAGCAATCGGGCATATTATTGGTTCCAAAAGCTCTTACAAAAAGCCCATATAAGAATGCTGCCTCGTTACTTGATCTTCCAGAAGTATAAAACACTCCTTGATCTGGATGATCCAGGGCATGCAGTTCTTCTGCGATGAGGGCAAATGCATCTTCCCAAGAAATAGGCTCATAATATATAGAATCAGGACGCAACACCATAGGTTCTGTTAATCGTCCACTTTTGCCGATTTGATAGTCTGACCATTGGGACAGTTCTTCTACAGAATGCTTTGCAAAAAAGTGTTGATCTACCCTTTGATTGGTTGCTTCTTCTGCTATAGCTTTAACTCCATTCTCACAATACTCCCCTAATCTTGAAGGTTTGTCAGGATCAGGCCAGGCACAACCGGGGCAATCAAACCCATCTTTTTGATTCATTTTACCAAGTACCTGAAACGACTTTGTGACTCCCATTTCTTTGAAAGCATGCTGAAGTGCCACTTTTACCGCTGGTAATCCGGCTGCATACACAGCAGGTTCTTTTACCTTTATTCCTGTAAATGATGTAGGCCCTAGAACGGATATATTTCTTTTATTAATGATGCTCATGTATCTTGATCTAAATAAAATGTGAGGAATACCAAAGATACATCTTAATCCCAGATCTGCGCCAGGGATTGAAGTGAAAATCCCGGATCTGTCAAACGCAGAACGGAATTGAAACGGAAAGCCCGCCCGGGCGCCCTAAAACATTATAAAAAGAAGTTCCACACCAGTCCAAACCGAATCACAGCATCTCTGTAGGCATAACCGGGAGCAGAAAATTCATTGTTTTGACTAAAGGCTTCGGAAAAGTTCTCTACTTTAAAGAAAATTCGGGTTTGCCGGACTTTTGCATTAAAAAAGAGGTCAATTTGAGGGAAACCACCGATCTCCTGATCATTTTGAGAATAAAATTCGGATAATACAGGATCGTATGCATCTCCATTATAGGCCGAGAAATATTTGAATGTAATACCAGTTTGTAGAAACAACGCATTGTTCTTAAACCAATGGTCTTCGTAAAACAAACTGTTACGAGTTATAATCTCTGGTACATTATATATCTGATCACCACCTTGCACACTCTGATACATCACAGTATTCTCTAACCCTATCTTACCAAACTTAAAGGCGTTGGTCAATTTTACCTTTAGCACATCGATATTGTCCGCTGCTTGTAGAGGAACCGTGATCGAATCTGCGTCTTTGGCGAAATAAGTGAAATTCTTAATCGTACTGTAACTCGCCTCGATATTGGCAATATTTTTGGCTTTTAGGTTAAGCGATATTTTTTGTGTTTCGGTATTCTCGAAATCATTTTGCCAATTGTAATTGACATAATCGTTTTGATATAACAAGAAGTTATAATTAGGTGCAACAGAATTAGAACTAATCTTTGCTTGTAACCCATACTTCTCGTTTAGTTGGTAACCAGCTCCTGCATTTACATAATGCCCATCAAAATCACCCGACACCAAGGTCATTCCATCTGCAAAAAGCTCAAAACCTTTATAGTTATTAGCATACTGTCCTCCTACCGAAAAAACATCTCCTTTTATTCTGTTGGTGATATTAACTGGATTCCCTTCAGAATCGACCTGGCGAAGAATACTATTATATCCATAATTATAATTAGAGCTTCCTCCGATCACTCTGAGGTTCCCTAACCATTTATTATCAAATTCTAAAAATACCTGATTGCTAAAATCTTCGAGGGCAACCTTATCTGATAGTGCTCCACTTTGATAAGCTTCTCCAAAAATGTTCCTGGGCGCAATAGCTGCCTGATCAAATTGGAACGATTTATCGGTAAGATCCATAATATGTCCTATGGCTAATCCTGTCCCGCTACTATCGGTTCTTTTCAGTATTTCAAATTGGTGATTGAGATAAAATCGTTTCCCTAAAAGGATACTTTCTGCATTTTCAAAATTAACGGTTATTGAAGCTCGATCTGCAAACTCAGCTTCCTCTCCTACAAATTGCCCTTGTGCCAAATATTGGTCAATCCCCTCCGGAGAAAGTCCCCCATTCTCTTCGTTTAATAAATCCTGAGAAACGAAATGTGTTTTTATCTGATATCTTTCGTTTTTGGTGATATAACTTAAAGTAGATCGGAAATTTCCTGTACTCGTCAAGGCGTGTTGATATTTACCTAACGATCTTACTCCTTTGTAAGCGATAGATAAGTTTAGTCTTGGTGAAGTATTTACTGTAAAAAACGCATCTAATTGTTGCCCTTGTTCAAAAGTGGTCTTAAAATACAATTCGGTAAGCGGAGTAGGCACTTGATAATAGTTGATATCATCGGCCTCCATAAAATTAAAATGTCTGGCTCTTGCACCAAATAACGGTAACAAATGATCTCTTTCCTCTCTTTTTGCCAAACTATTATAGGTTTGGCCAACATTATTGATAGGCAATAGTTCAAAATCGTCTCTTCTGAGGTAGTTAAATTGATAATCTTTTTGCAAGGTAAGTGTAGTATCTACAAAAGTAGTATCATTTTGTACAGAAACGATCTTATAAGCTGTAATCGGTGGTTTTTTCTTTTTATCCTTAGAGGAACCAGATGAATTGCGAATAGATCGCTCATCTAAGGTCTGCCCATTTTCTGTTTCATTCTGGTTTCTTTGCTGAGCCCACTGAGCAGCACTATAGATTAATAAAAGTACTAATATTATGTTTTTTCTCATTAGCGTATTTGAACTGTGGCAAAAATATACTTTTTTAACGAAAGTAAATGATAGTCATTGTCTGATTTAGACGATTGTTATTTTCAATTTTTAAAAATAGTTTTTCCGAAATTGAACACATCCTGTATCTTCGCAATATGCTTACATTGAAATTAAACACTGATCTGTTGGAATGCGGCACAGATGAAGCAGGGCGTGGTTGCCTTGCGGGACCAGTTACTGCTGCAGCCATCATTCTTCCAGATGATTTCAAAAATAAAATTCTAACTGACTCCAAACAACTTAGCGAGGCAAAAAGAAAATCTCTAAAACCTCTATTAGAAGACTGTTGTGTTACCTATGGTGTTACACATATTTTTATGGATGAAATCGATAAGATCAATATTCTAAACGCTTCTATTCTTGCTATGCAACGGTCTATAGAGCAATTAAAGCCTCAGCCCGAACATATTGCAGTAGATGGAAATAAGTTCAAACCTTATCATAATATCCCACATACTTGCGTTATAAAAGGTGACGGTAAATATTTAAACATTGCAGCGGCTTCAGTATTGGCCAAAACCTATAGAGATGAATATATGGAGAAAATCCACGAAGAGTTCCCGATGTATAACTGGAAGAAAAACAAAGGATACCCAACCAATGAACATAGAGAAGCAATCCGAAAATATGGAATCACAAAATACCATCGTAAAAGTTTCAGATTACTTCCAGAACAATTAACACTTGATCTTTAAATAATTATATCTTTGAAACGATTAACAAACCACTGTTTTTATTTAAAATTTGCTCGTTTTAAAGAGGTCTTAAAGCTGAATTTTTAATGTCGACATATCAAACCAGGAATACAAATCGAATTTATATGATGAAAAGAATAATTAGCATTCTACTAATTTTTATTGCTATTTCTTGTGACACCACCCCAAAAAAATCAAATTCATTAATTGAATATATCCCCAGAGATGCTCAGGTAATTATCAAAATCAATAACCTCGATAAATCTTCAAGTTCACTTAGAGACAATCATTTTATCAAAACCAATAGTCAATTAGCTTTTATTCAATATTTCAAAAAGTTATCCATTTTGGATCAAACTCATAAAAATCAGGGATTACTGTGTTTTTCTCCTAGAGGAAAAAATGATTTTGAATACACCTACGTTTCTAAATTCGATCCTAAACTCATTGAACAGGACTCTATCCATAAGAAGGACATCAAAACCATAAACTACGATGAGCATGTAATCTATGAAATCACTACAGGAGGAGATAATTTTTATGCCACCAGACAAGATAGCATTCTTATTGCTTCCTCTTCTCAATTATTGATCGAAAATGCTATTCGGATACAAGCTAATCCATTACCAATAGATAGTGATTTAGAAAAAGTATATAATGTATCTGGCACAGACAACAATTTATCTGTATTGATTAATGGTAAAAAACTTAAGAGCCTTCATAATTCGTTATTACCCAAAACCACTCTCGAAGATCTGGGTAATTTTAGTGGCTGGACCTCTCTTGATGCAACGATCGAACAAAATGCTATCAAATTTGATGGAATTGCTGTCGAAAAAGACTCCTTATCCAGCACGATCGGGATTTTTGACAATACTATTCCGCAAACCAATCAACTTTCCAAAATTACTCCTACAGGAGCCAAAGGATTCATCTCCTATACCTATGATGATTTTCTGACCTTAAAAAATAATTTATCTAGGGCTCAAGACAGAGATGTTGAGGATATCCCTAATCAATTAGATGAAGTATTTGCAGGTATATCAGAGATTGGTCTTATTTTTCTAGAGAAAGAAAAGGTTTTGGTTTTGAATGCTATCGACGGAGCCTCGACTGCAGAAGAATTAAATGGAGAAAAAGCGGATACCTACAGAAACATTTCCATTTTTCGTTACTCTGATGCCGGCATTTTTTCGCAGGTTTTGCATCCACTAGTTCAGGACTTTGAAGGTAAGTTTTATTTTGTAAAAGATGATTTTGTGGTCTTTGGAAGTTCTATGAGCGCTTTACGAGATATTATTGCTAACGTCCTAAATCAAACACTGCTGAACCAGCAAGGATATTACAGCAGTGCTGTTAATGGATTATCCAATGAAGCTTCTATTCTTGCCGTAAGCACTATCAAAAATATAAAAGAATACGTATCTACAAACGCCAAAGAGGATTACCAAAAGGAATTAGACGATGTAAAAGACAAAGGGTACGAGATAGGAGCTTTACAAATCATCAAAGAAAATGATTTTGCCCATATCCATGGTATCTTACAGAAAAATGCAGCAAAAGGTTCTGCTACCTCTGTATCTCAGGCAGCTTCGACCACCTTGGAAAATAAAATTCTAAACACCCCAGTACTGGTAAAAAATCACCGTAGTAAAGGTATGGACGCCACCATACAAGATATCGACAACAATCTATATCTGATTTCGGATAAAGGATCCATATTCTGGAAAAAACAAATCGACGGGGAGATTTTGGGAGAGATACAGCAAATTGATATCTATAAAAATGGAAGATATCAGCTTCTTTTCAATACGGCCAACACTTTGTATCTTGTTGACAGAGATGGAAATGATGTTGCTCCGTATCCAAAGAAATTTGATACCCCTATTACGCAACCGCTATCTTTATTCGACTATGATAAAAGTAAACGATACCGAATCGTAATCACCCAGGGGAATCAGGTAAAAATGTTTAATGCCGAAGGAGATGTCGTGACAGGATTTGGTTTTAAAGGCACTGAAACCGATATTATCCTACCTCCGAAACATATTAGAATTGGCACCAAAGATTATTTGCTCTTTGCAGAGAAAAACGGAACGCTTTCTATATTAGATCGATTAGGAAGACCTAGGGTAACTGTAAAGGATAAAGTTGATTTCTCACAGAATCAATGGTATCAATATCAGGATAAATTTACTTCTACTACCAAGGATGGGAAATTAATTCAAATCTTAACGGATGGTAGTGCGGTCACCCAAAACTTGAAACTTACAGGTGAGAATAGTGGAATGGTGGCTACCAACAAGACACTAGTCACTTTTTCTGAAAACAAACTTTCTATAAAAGGGCGAACGATAGAATTAGAATACGGTGTATACACGAAACCACAATTATTCTATATCAACAATAAAATCTACGTAACGATTACTGACACTCAAGCAAAAAAGGTGTTTTTGTATGATAGTAATGCAGAATTACTACCTAATTTCCCTGTGTATGGGAACTCTGTAATCAGTATGGGGAATATGGATAAGGATCCAAATCTAGAATTTGTTGTACAAGGTGAAGACAACAGTATATTGATCTATCAGATTAATTAAATCAAAATACTTACCATATAGCACAACCGAAGTTGACTTAGTTAGCTTCGGTTTTTTGTTGGATCCACTCCGCTTCAAAAAGAGTTTTGAAATGCTTAAGTAGTTTTTCTTTCACCTCTTCTACAGAGATGCTTTCCTTACCTAATTCTACGTTTAGAGATGTAACTGCTTTCCCTTTGATGCCACAAGGAATGATATTGTCAAAATAGCCAAGATCCGCATTTACATTGAACGCAAACCCATGCATGGTCACCCATCTGCTTGCTCGCACCCCCATAGCACATATTTTACGTGCAAAAGGAGTTCCTACGTCAAGCCAAACACCAGTTTCACCCTCACTCCTTGTTCCTACGATTCCATACTCTGCAAGAGTTAGGATAACCACCTCTTCTAGAAAACGAAGGTACTTATGAATGTCGGTAAAAAAATTATCCAAATCCAAAATAGGATATCCTACGATTTGTCCTGGCCCATGATAAGTAATATCTCCCCCTCTATTTATTTTATAGAAAGTGGCACCTTTTTGAGACAACTGCAACTCATTGAGCAAAAGATTACTCATATCCCCACTTTTTCCTAAGGTATACACATGTGGATGCTCTACAAACAGGAAATAGTTAGGTGTTTCCAAACCTGCATCTTCTCTTCGATTTTTAACTTTGATATCTAAAATCTCACGGAAAAGTTCTTCCTGATAATCCCAGGTCTCTTTGTAATCCTTATAACCTAGCTCCTGCAGTTGTATCTTCTTATTCATTATTACAAAGATACAATGATGACGTCGTATTCTTTATGGATTTTAACAAAATCTCATGATTTTGGGTTATTCAGTATCACTAATGCAGCAATTACTCCAGGAACCCAACCGCAAATAGTAAGCAGTAAAACAATTATTACAGAACCACACCCTTTATCAAGAACAGAAAGAGGTGGAAAAAAAATGGCTAATAAAACCCTCCAAAAACTCATAAATAATAATAAAATTTGATTGATGTATACTTATAGGTAGTACAACTTCATATTCTGTTACAATGTTATAAAATTAATCTCTATATTTCTATTTTGTTTTTGACAACAACAGATGAAATTTCAGAAATACCTTCTTATCGTTCTTTTATGCTTTCCCTTTATTGGGATTGCGCAGTATCAATTTACCGGAGAGGTAGACAAAGATAATTGGCCGGAAGCAGTCTATCTTTCTCTTATTGAAGATTACAGAAAATTATCCGGAGTGTATCCGGAGCAGATCATACAAAAAACACAACCAGACTCTTTGGGTATCTTTATTTTTGTTGGGGATCATTTACCCAAGGGGAATCATATTTATAAAATACAGACACATAATTGCTCGGGTACCGAGGAAGACAATGTTCATTTTGACGGTTTTTGCCCTAAGAGCAAAGAAATCCTATTCATTGCAAAGAATACAGATACCATCGCACTCCCTTTTTCTTTTGATCAAGAAATGTTTTGCAAAGTAGTCTCTACCAATCAAAAAAGCGATGCATTTATCAAAATCGATTCGCTAATTCATGAAATGCAATACGCTTTTGGAAAATATCGAAGTACTACGAGTCAAAAAATAAATGCCGCCAAGTGGTTGACAACCTTACAAGATTATGCACAAGAACAAAACGAGCCATTATTAGAGCTTTATGTGTATAGTTTTTTATCCAATAAAAGCAACGAACTTCATAAGTACTATTTGGAGGATCTAAAGCAAAACGCCTATTATGATGAATTGCTTAATAGATTACAACAACAATATCCAGAGAGTCCGTACACCGAACAATATCGGATGGAATTAGCTTCAGACAGATTTTTATCGAACCCAGAGGAACATACTGCAAAAAAGCCATGGTTACCCATTATTGCTATCCTTTTACTTCTTTCTGTAGTGCTCAATTTATTTCAACTTTATCATCATCGTAAGAAAAAAGCAGTATCCCATCTTCTAAAAGAACAAAATCTTACGCCTCAGGAGCAAAAAATTCTGGAACTTATCCTACAGGATAAAACGAACAAAGAGATTGCGACTACCATATTTGTAAGTGTTAGCACCGTAAAAACACACATTAACAACCTCTACAAGAAATTAAACGTTGCCTCTAGAGAAGAAGTTAAATCGTTATATACTAGTAGCTAGCAAAATTTCCACCCCGGGTCTAGTCCCGATTTCGACCCCAGTTTTTTCATTTTTCTCTTTGCAAAACCTCAATTTTGAAATGTTCATTTCTATAGAATGTACTTAATCAATTTATGTATTAATCCAAAAAATTAAAAGATGAAAAAACTTATGTTACCTACTATGTTAGCACTATTTCTAATTTTTACTACTTCTTGCAAAGACAAAGCAACCGACAAAATACAAGCCGAGAATCTAGAAATAGCTGCAAACAACAGTTTAAAAATTGCAGACTTGCCAGTAATGACATTTTCGAAGGTAAGTCATGATTTTGGAACCATAAACGAAGGAGAAATCGTAAAGCATCCGTTTACCTTTACCAATACTGGTAATGCTCCTCTTGTTATTATTAGCGCCAAAGGAAGTTGCGGATGTACGGTGAGTGATTGGCCAAAAGAACCTATTGCTCCGGGTGCTGTGGGAACACTTTTGGTTACCTTTAACTCAAACGGAAAGCCAAATCTGCAAACCAAACAGGTTACGATAACAGCAAATACCGAAAAAGGAAAAGAGACCTTAAAAATCAAAGCCATGGTTACTCCAAAACATAAATCTGGACGTTAATTTTGACATCAAAAAACGAATCCAAATCCCGTCGGTTGACGGGATTTTTTGTTTTGAAATATTCCTTAAATTTTGAAAAGCAGAAATCTTTAAAATTGGGTTTCCCGAAATTGACAGATTACCACATAGTTCGTATCTTTGCCAGCTTAAAACGGCAGAATTATGCAATTATCAGAACAAGAACTTGTACGACGAGAAAAATTAAATGCGCTGCGCAATTTGGGAATCAACCCTTATCCAGCTGCATTGTACCCAACCGATCACACTTCAGAAAAGATCAAACAGGAATTTACCGAAGGTAAAAAGGTGGTGATTGCAGGGCGACTAATGTCTAGACGTATACAAGGAAAAGCTTCTTTTGCAGAATTACAGGATGCCGATGGGCGAGTGCAAGTATATTTCAATAGAGATGAGATTTGTACTGGTGAAGATAAAACCCAGTACAATGAGGTTTATAAAAAACTTCTTGATATAGGAGATTTTATAGGTGTAGAAGGTGAACTATTTACCACAAAAGTTGGTGAAAAAACAGTAATGGTAAAAGATTTTACGCTATTGAGTAAAGCATTACGACCATTACCACTGCCTAAAACAGATAAGGACGGAAATACTTTTGATGAGTTTAACGATCCAGAATTGAGATATCGCCAACGCTATGCAGATTTGGTGGTTAACCCACAGGTAAAAGATGTTTTTGTAAAGAGAACCAAGCTTTTTAATGCGATGCGGGACTTTTTTAATGATCGAGGGTATTTTGAGGTAGAAACTCCAATTTTGCAACCGATCCCTGGAGGTGCTGCAGCACGTCCTTTTGTCACTCATCACAATTCTTTGGATATTCCTTTGTATATGAGGATAGCCAACGAGTTGTATTTAAAAAGACTTATAGTTGGAGGCTTTGACGGGGTATATGAGTTTTCGAAAAATTTCCGTAATGAAGGAATGGATCGTACCCACAACCCAGAGTTTACTGCTATGGAAATCTATGTTGCTTACAAAGATTACAACTGGATGATGGATTTTTGTGAGCAGTTATTAGAGTTCTGTGCGATTGCGGTAAATGGTACAACCAAAGTAACTTTTGGAGATCATGAAATTGATTTTAAAGCGCCTTATGCTCGCGTAACCATGACCGATGCTATCAAACATTTTAGTGGTTTTGATATTACGGATAAAACTGAAGAGGAGATTCGTAGTGCTGCCAAAGAAATGGGTATAGAAGTGGACGATACTATGGGTAAAGGAAAGCTGATCGACGAGATTTTTGGAGAAAAATGTGAAGGCAATTATATCCAGCCTACCTTTATCACAGATTATCCAAAAGAAATGAGCCCTCTATGTAAGGAGCACCGAGATAACCCAGAACTTACCGAGCGTTTTGAATTAATGGTCTGCGGAAAAGAGATTGCCAATGCGTATTCTGAGTTGAATGATCCAATCGATCAACGAGAACGTTTTGAAGATCAATTAAAGTTAAGCGAAAAAGGAGATGACGAAGCTATGTTTATTGATCATGATTTCTTGCGAGCTCTAGAATATGGTATGCCTCCTACCTCAGGAATGGGAATTGGTATGGATCGCCTGATTATGTATCTTACCAACAATCAATCAATACAAGAAGTCTTATTTTTCCCGCAAATGCGACCAGAGAAAAAGGCCGTAACCCTTACTGAAGAGGAAAAAGCAGTAGTATCTATTTTGAAAAGTACTTCTCCAATTGATTTGAATGAATTAAAGTCAAAATCAGGATTAAGTAATAAAAAATGGGACAAAACCATTAAGGGATTAACCAAAAACAAATTAGCTAAAGTAGACAAAACCGAAGAAGGATTACTTGTCGAGCTTTTGTAATTGATTAACCCCTTTTATAAAACAATTTGAGAGATGGCTTTGGTACGATGTACCAAAGCTATTTTAGTTTTTACTCGCAACTAGAACATCAGCTTCCCATACACCTTCTTGTGTAAGATTACCTTCACTGTCATACGATTTTCCTTTACCATTCCTGGAATTATTTTTCCATTTCCCACTATACTTAGTACCGTCTGACCAATACATGGTTCCTTTACCATGGCGTAAGTTATTTTTGAAAGATCCTTCATAACGATCTCCATTGGGCCAGGTATACGTACCCTTTCCAGAAATTTTATTACTCCCAAAACTTCCAGAATAGGTGGCTTTGTCAAACCACACTACATTTCCTTTCACCAAATGTCCCTGAGAAATTTCTACGTCATAATATGCTCCTGCATGGGTAAATTTATGCCATCCGTTTGGTAATTGGTTGATCCCGCTTGAAACTGGATAATTTAGTTCTTGTGCTTTAACTCCCAGCGCTCCGACAAGGAGTAACCCTATTAGTATTAATTTCTTTCCCATAATATTTTTTATAATGGGTCGATAAACACAAGCTTCTACTTACAGATAACCTGCTTATTTTTTGCATTTTAACCGTAACAAAAAAGGAAGTGCTATGATAAAAACACTTCCTTTTCCCCCTTTTAAAAACAAATCCTAACTATACGAAACTATTTTTCCTACAGTTTCTGTATAATTTTCTTGAGCAATGGTATCTATAAACATCCATTGCGCTTCTGCCGTACCAGAAGTAAATATCATTTTGAGATATCCCCTCCTGGAGGTATCTGTATATTGTAAATCATCAATTAATGTTTGAAGCGAAAATTCAAAACCACTTACCTGATCACTTTCTATCCCCGCAAAACTTTCAAACCCGGGCGAAGTAACCGACGATGTAGCAAACTCCATCCCCACTTCATCTCCTCCTGCGTTTTTAAGCACGTTGTGCCATGCATTATGGGTGTCTCCAGCCAAACAAACCATTTTCTTTCCGTTTAACATTTCAAAAAGCTGCTCTCTCTCGGTAAAATACCCATCCCACGCATCAAGGTTGTACGGTAGTACAGTTCTAACTCTGGTAATTTCTTCGGTAGTAAGTGTAACATCTCCAGCCAATAATCTCCCTTTGATTTCGGTGAGCTGAGCTAAAGATCCCTGGAATCTGGCAGCAGTTTCTGCAGAAAGGGTACCTGCGGCCCCTATTTCAGCAACCACTTGACCGAGTAAAATCAATAATTCTGCTGGCATAAACATTTTACCCATCAAAACTTGCTGTCCAAACACTTGCCATGAAGCACTACTAGCACTTATTGCCCCAGACAACCATTGCTTTTGATCTGCACCTAATAGTGTTCTCCCCGGATTCAATAAAGCAGTCTGGAAAGCTTCACCATCTAATGCACCTGTGGTGAAATCAAAAAAGTCGTTGTATGAAATTTGTTTATCTCTTCCTATAATTCGAGTATCTAACATATGAAGGCTAAGAATGGCTCCAAAATCAAAAGTTCTATAGATTTTAGAAGGATCGGTAGTTCTTACCGGAAGAAACTCGCTATACACCTGAATAGCGGTTTGTTTCCTCACTTCGTATGAACCTTCAGACTCTTGGTGGTTTTCTGCTCCATCTTTGTAAGCATCGTTGGTTACCTCATGATCATCCCAAACACAAATGAAAGGTTTTTTCTGATGAGCTAATTGCAATTGCTTATCGCTACGATATTGTCTGTATCGCTCCCGATAATCTTCTAAACTAAGAATTTCGTTTGCAGGTTCGTGTACTCTATCCAGTGCTACTGTATTCTCGTTGGTGCCATATTCTCCTTCTCCGTATTCGTAGATATAATCTCCCAAATGTACAATCACATCGACATCAGAATTTGCCATTGCTCCATAGGCATTAAACAACCCGGCAGCATAATTAGCACAAGAACACACCGCAAGCTTAATATTATTTACGGCATCTCCAACGTCTGGTAATGTAATCGTCTCTCCTGTAACCGAAACTGTTTTGGTTTCGATATTGAAGAATCTATAATAAAATTTAGCATTGGATGACAAATCCTGTACATCTATAGCTACGGTATAATCATTTGCTTCAAAAGTGCCAATTTCGCCGCTTCTCACCACATTCTCAAATGCCTTATCGGTGGCTACCTGCCAATTCAATGTAATTCCATCTACTGGTGAAGTTTTTGCAAAGGCTTTGGAACCCGGGGTAAAACGGGTCCAAATAATTACACTTGTATTGGTTGGATCAAAACTACCCACACCTTCAAAAAAATTATCGGTTACCAAATCCGGGATTGGTGTGATCGGTAAATCATCGTCATTATCACAACTTACATATATTGGGGCTAACATAAGGCCTCCTGTAGCCAAAAGGGATTTTTCGAAAAATTTTCTTCTGTTCATAGTATGCTTTTTTTAATGGCATAAAGGTATTTTCACTCTTGTAGCTGAAGGTTATGCTTCAATTAAATAAACCTTAATTGTTAGGCCATCAAGTTTACCAGATTGTAAGGTCAAAAAATACGTCGTATTGGTGTTTGATAAGAATCTGCTATATTTGAGTGATTTAAAACCAAATGACCATGCCTTTTATCACAGACGAAGAATTACAGGATCTTAAAACCCAAGTTGAACAAGCCGAAGAATCAAAACGCAGTTCAGAATATATGCGGGACAAAGCCGTAAAGGATGAAAAAGAAAATTCTCGTAAGTTCAAAATTGCAACGATTATCCTTGGTATTTTGGCACTACTAGGAATTGCAGGTACTGTTTACTTTATGAACTTCAATACTCCGGCCAACATGATATCTCAAAAGGATCACAAGGAGAAAATAGGGGTATTAGAAAATAAAATCACTGAATTAGAAGGTACACTTCAAAATCTTTCTATGAATCAAGAGTTACAGGCAGAAGATTCTGGAGACGCTGGTACGTTGGATGACAAAGTAGTATATGCAGTTCAAATAGGTGCTTTTGAGGAGAAAAACCTATCCCTATACTCTGACAACTTTGTTAATTTCAAAGAAATTAAAAGTGAAGGCTTCAATAAATATGCTTTAGGTAATTTTGAAACTCTTAATGAAGCAAAGAAATTCAGAAGAGAATTAGTAAAATTAGGATTCAGAAATGCTTTTATAGGTTCGTATCAAAACGGAAAACGGGTAAAAATAGAAGAAGCCTGGTAGGTAAAACATAAAAACAAAAAGAGGTTGATAACACGGATATATCAACCTCTTTTTTTGCAATCAATCAACTCAATCAAAAGATCAGACTCTAACCACAACATATTGTCGACCTGTTCTTTTGTAATACACTCCTCGGTGTTTGTAATATTTCACCCCTCTTACTTTAACTACTTTGTAACCTCTTGGTAATGCAGCCACTCTAACTCCTACTGGAGCAGTAACCACTCGATATCCTCGATTTCTTTTCACATACCACACTCCATTACTTCGATAGTATCGTACATTGTTATGTACCACCACCTTGGGATGATGCAATTTGGTCACTACAACAGTATTAGCCGGCTGCACCCTTACCGCGGTTGCACAAGAGGTAGACAGAAAAGAAATTAATAAAACAACAAGCCCCGTTTTTAGTACCATTTTCATATCCTTAGTTTTTATCATTTACTTCTTAGACAGAAAATTTACACAAAGGTTTAATGCTATTGTTCTTTTTCTACATATTCTTTGATCGAAACACCATCAATAACTACATCACTAAGCACAGATTGCCCTTCCTTAATATGTACTTTACCATATACGTCGTGATGCACATTGGTTCTATTTACTTTTCTATAGGCCTCTTCGGCATCGTATGCTTTGGACTCCTCCATATAATATCTGTTAAACGGCAACTCAAAATTTACTACTCCATTATAATTACCAGTCACTTTGGCTAGCACAAAGTCTTTATCAATATCTAATTCGGTCTTACTTATTTGTACTGTCTTTGCAAATCCATCTGCATCCTTATCGATATACACTTTGATTTCATCTCCATAAACAATGGTAGTGTCCTTCATCTTAAAGGAGTTCATTTCATAATGAAGTGTAATATATTTCCCTCTGAAAGGATCTGAAGGGTCGATAGGCATCGTTCTAAATCTGTATAGCTCTCCTGACTTCAAAATATCCTCTTGCTCATAGATCATTTGAACAGGTATAAAAATTTGAATTAGTGCCAATACTATAAATCCTATGAATAAATGTATCGTCTTCATAATTGTAAATCTTTTAATTGTTTTTTAATTCGTTGTTGTTTTTTCAGCATCATATAATTGGTCACAAAAAAGCCAATCCCTACCAAAACAAATAATACTCCCCTTAACACGAAACTCATCCCCGTATCAAAAAAACGACAAGCAATAAGAATTGAAATAATTAGTAATCCATAATTAAGGATTCCGAAATTAAACTTATTCGCTCCTATTCTTATGGCAGATATTCCTAATGCAAAAGCCAAAGCATTCATTAAGACCACCGGCACCACTTCTAATGATGAAAGGAAAAAATACACAATCGTAAACAACACAAATGTGATTTGAAACAAATTGATTTGGCGAATTCCTTTTTTTATGAAATGATAAATAACAAGCCCAAATGCTATCAAAAAGAGTGCTGCGCTGATATACATCTCCTGTAAACCATACTCAAACTTGAGTGGTAACTCCTCCCACAACCATCGAAATGTAAATGTCAATAAGAATGAAACCGTTCCTAATGACCCAATAATCAAGTACCCATTCCTCAAGGTTCTTAAGGATTTGAACACCTCCAATCGACCTATATTATATAGCAACCCATAAAATGCGATATAGGCTACTAGTATTAAATCTCCTTTATCACCAATAATAGTGGGTAGCGTAATCGCAAAACTTATTGGTAAAATCCAATTAAAAATGGTAACTACGTTACTTAAAAGCCTTTGTTTTAATAGGATTAAATAATGTGGAATCACCAACAACATAAACAATAGGTACAACCAAGGTGTTTGATGACTTCTGTAGTTCCAGAAACCAACTTCTGCTGCATAGTATGTACTCCAAATGACCACTAGTATTGCAATCATATGGGATCGTAACACATAAATTAATGGAAGACACAATGCTATCCACACCAAAAGGAATGAACTGATATTTCCTGGTATGTTATAAATCTGGCTTACCAAAGAAATACAGGCTCCAACGGCAAAAAACAAAAACGTCCCTGAAGCCTCTCTCCAGGTTGCAGATTTATCTTTCAGAATTGAAAACCCTACAAAAAACTGCCCTAAAAGTAAAGGTATAAAGGCTAATACTGTTTTTGTAATTCTCGAAAAATCATCCCAATTATGTGCTAACATTAGAATAATTCCTGATCCTATCAGTAGTGCTCCTAAAACCCCAAAAATGGTAAATAATCTATTCGGTTTACCAATATCTTTTGTGGCATAATATTGTTCTATCTTATCTGCGAGCTCTGGCGAAATGACCTTATCTTTTACCAAAGTTTTAAGCTCTTTATTAAATCTCGAACCCATGATATAAAATTGTTTAGTTATAAATGTAAGTAAAAAGACAGCTGCTGTTACACAGCTGTCTTTCAAATCATCAAAACAAGGAGTTGACCTCCCAATCTTATCTCACTTTTATTTTTTGATCCACGAGATAAGCACAACTCCTTCTTTTGATTTTAAGCATTTCCCTTACTTTCGATGTATTTCTTATCTCTGGTATTTTTTTGCACTGCAATTGCTGCAAATAGACTTAAGGTAAAAGACATCCCGTAAAAACCTTTTTCACTTAATTCTAAATCTGCATTCCACAAACCAATAATCAACAACAAAATAGAAGTAAGTGTTGTGAACCAACTAATACCATAATAAATTTCGGTTACTGGGATGCCCTCTAATCTATCCCTTACACTTTTTTGCACGGACACTGCCGAGAATAATCCAAATAATAATATTGTAAAATAATACCCTTTCTCGTTCAGAAACATATCAGCGTTCCATAAACCAATACAATAGGATATCATACCGATGAACAACGCTGCCCATGATGCTGATATGAAAGCAGGCGTTGGTTTTTGATCGTAAACTTTAGACTCTTTGTTTTCTGATGTTTGATTCATCGTATCCTCAGAAACATCACTACTAAATTTGTAATCCATAATAAATTGATTTTGATGATTTTTTCTGAGACAAAGGTGGGCCAATCTGATGGAGTACAAAACTCTATTTTGTAAAAAAACTTACGATATATAAATTATAATTTTTACAATAAACCTTTATTATATTATATTTATAATAAATTTTACTTACGATATAATGAGTGTTATTTCTTCTATAATTCAAACCTTTTCTGAGGAAGAGAAGCGAAGTTTTGTTACATTTCTCAAGAGAAAAAACAAAAGGAACGACACCAAAAACATCGAATTATTCAAGCTTTTGGATACTAATGAAGAAGTAAAAGACCTGGATATTTTGATTTATGGAAAGCGATCCAAAAACGCTTATCATGCATTAAGTAAAAGATTGCATGATAATCTCATAGATTTTGTAGCATCAAAAAGCTTTGAAGGAGAAACTTCAGAAGAGATGGAGATTTTAAAGCTGTTACTATCCAGTAGAATTTTCTTTGAACAAAAACAAAATAAAATTGCTTTCAAAACCCTTCAAAAAGCAGAACAAAAGGCAAAAACATACGATCTGTATACGATTTTAAATGAAATATATTATACCAAAATTCAATACGCGCATTTAAGTTCATCCCTGCTTCTCCCCGATTTGATAAGCGATTTCAGAAAAAATAAGATCTCTATCCAGGAAGAGGAAAACCTTAATTTATTCTATGCAACCGTACAAAACCAACTCCATCAACAGCATGCGGATTTTAATACGGTGATCAAAAGTACTTTATCACAATTCGGAATTTCGGTTACACAGGATCTAACGTTTAGGTCACTGTTCAAAATTTTGGAAATCACAAACAAAGCAGCACAAGAAACCAGAGATTATTTTACCATCCTACCTTTTGTAGAAGAGGCCTACAGTAAAATCATGGATAAAGAAGAGTTGATTGATAAACACTTATTTTATCATATTCAGATTCTGTATTATGTGGCTAATGCTTATTTCAGGAATAAAGACTTTAACACCTCGATGCATCATTTATCGCAAATGAAAGAACAGATGCTAAAGCATCAGAAAAAATATTATCGCCGATTTTTTCCGCAATATACACTACTACAAACCTTAAATTTAAATTATACTGGCAATGGAGAAAAGGCTATTGCTATTCTGGAGAATTTTGAAGAACATAAATACAAAGAACAAGTTACTTATCTGTTAGATCTTAAACTAAGTCTTATTGTATTTTATTTTCAACAACTTCGATTTAGAGATGCTTTGAATGTTTTTAACAGTCTATATCATAGTGATACATGGTATACACAAAAAGCTGGAGTACTTTGGGTAATAAAAAAGAACTTAGTCGAAATCCTTTTACGCATCGAATTGGACCATATTGACCTTATAGAATCACGAGTAAATAGTTTTCGAAAAAAACACGGTACCTACTTAAAACAGCACGGAGAAAAACGCGCCCTAGAATTCCTAAAACTTATTATAGAATACTATAGAAAACCAGAAGTGATTACCACCGATTCTTTCCGATCAAAAATTAAACAAGCGCTTATTGATTCCCGACGGGAACAGGAGGATATTTTTGAAATGAGTTTTTACGCGTGGTTACAAGCAAAAGCACATAATAACAACTTGTATAGAATCACATTAAAGTTATTAGCACAAACCTGATCACACGCTATTCATCAAATTAACAGCATTGTATCATGCTTTAACCAATATTTCACATAAGCGCTTATGCAATTTTATTACCTTCCGCCGTTCAAAAAAATCATTCTATGAAAAGAAATATACTTTGGCTTCTCATATTCACCGTAACATTTACTACTAGTGGGTATGCGTTTCAAGCTAAAAAAAAGAGAAAAGGAAAAAAGACTGCGGTACAAAAGAAAGCTCCTGGTCAAAAAAAAGACACCGTAATGCCTTATACCAAAGTCATTACCAAACAAGCAAAAACAGACAAAGGATTATTTGATGTTCATTTTGTGAACGACAAATATTATTATGAAATTCCCGACTCATTGCTTAACCGAGAAATGTTGATGGTAACTCGAATTGCCAAAACCGCCACAGGTATAGGTTTTGGAGGCGGTAAGCAAAATACGCAAGTGCTACGCTGGCAAAAAAAGAACAAACAAATATTGCTACGTGTGGTCGCTCATCAAATCTTCGCTGCAGATTCATTACCCATTCACGAAGCGGTGGTAAATTCAAATTTTGAACCTGTATTGTATGCTTTCCCTATAAAAGCATTTCATAAAGATTCGATCCATAATGCAACAGTTATTGACGTTACCAATTTGTATAAGAAAGATGTAAAAGCTCTAGGTTTCCCTGCAGCTAACCGTAAAACCTACAAAATTAGCAAACTGGATGACGCTCGATCTTACATCGATACCATAAGAAGTTATCCACTTAATATTGAAGCTCGACACATCAAAACGTATAATGCTGCAGAACCACCTTCAAATGCAAGCACAGGATCTATCTCATTAGAAATGAGCAATTCTATGATCCTACTTCCGAAAACCCCTATGAAACGTCGTTATTTTGACCAACGCGTTGGATGGTTTGCTCGTGGTCAGGTAGATTATGGTTTAGAAGCACAAGAAAGTAAGACCGTTCGCTATCTTGATCGTTGGAGACTTGAAGTCAAAGAAGAGGACATTGCCAAATTTAACCGAGGTGAACTTGTAGTGCCTAAAAAGCAAATTGTGTATTATATTGATCGTGCTACACCCAAAAAATGGAGAAAGTACATCAAGCAAGGTATCGAAGATTGGCAAGTTGCTTTTGAAGAAGCTGGTTTTAAAGAAGCAATTATTGCCAAAGACCCGCCTAGCGTTGAAGAAGATCCTGATTGGAGCCCAGAGGATGTACGATATTCTGTAGTTCGATATCTAGCATCTCCTATCCCTAATGCTAATGGTCCCCACGTAAGTGATCCCAGATCCGGAGAAATATTAGAAAGTGATATTAATTGGTATCACAATGTTATGACTCTACTTAGAAATTGGTTCTTCGTGCAAACTGCAGCTATCAATCCCAATGCTCAAAATGTAGCTTTCAAAGATGAAGTAATGGGAGAACTTATTCGCTTTGTGTCCTCGCATGAGGTAGGCCATACCCTTGGGTTACCACACAATATGGGGAGTAGCGCTGCTTATCCTGTTGAATCATTAAGAGATCCAGAATTTACAAAAAAGTATGGAACCGCTCCATCCATCATGGATTATGCAAGATTTAATTACGTAGCACAGCCCGGGGATGGTGATGTTGCCCTTATGCCAAAAATCGGAATCTATGACAAGCATTCTATACGTTGGGGTTATCGTCCAATCATAGACAAAACCGCAGAAGGAGAAAAGAAAACCTTGGATCAATGGATTTTGAAACATCAAAACGATCCTATGTACAGATTCGGAAGACAGCAGTTTGGTGTTATAGATCCTAGCTCCCAGACCGAAGACCTGGGAGACGATGCAGTAAACGCAAGTACCTATGGAATAAAAAACCTAAAACGTATTGTACCTAATTTAATACAATGGACAGCAGAAGATGGTAAGAACTATGACGACCTTGAAACCATGTATGGCCAGGTGTTAGCACAATACAATAGGTATATGGGACATGTAAGTTCTAACATTGGAGGAGTATATGAATATTACAAAACCTACGACCAGGAAGGTGCTGTTTATACCCATGTCACCAAAGAAAACCAAAAGCGTGCTATGAAGTTTTTGCAAGAAGAATTATTTAGCACTCCGCAATGGTTATTGGATAACACCATCTTTAACAAAATTGAATCTGCTGGAAGCGTAGAGCGCATTCGTAATTTCCAATCCAGAACATTAAACCGCCTATTAGAGCATGGCCGTATGGCAAGACTTATAGAAAATGAAACATTAAATACCAATGAAGCCTATACGCTTCTTGATATGATGAGCGAATTACGCTCTGGGTTGTGGTCTGAGTTAAGAAACGGTAGAACTATCGATGTATATCGTCGTAATCTGCAAAGAGCTTATGTTGATAGAATGGAGTTTTTGATGACCAAAGAACAGCCAAAAATACCAGCAAACATAAGACGTTTTGTAGTACGAACTAACGTAAACGCTTCTCAAAGTGATATCCGTGCTGTGGTAAGAGCAGAGCTAACCACATTGCGAAAAGATGCGAGAAGTGCCGCCTCTAGAACAGCAGATAGAATGACGCGTTATCACCTTTTAGATATTGCGGAAAGAATCTCCAATATTCTAGAACCAAAAAAGTAAAGATATTGTATCATAGCATATTAAAATCCCTGCATTTCATGCAGGGATTTTTTTTGTAATCATAATTCAATAAGGTTTAAAAAGAGCTTTTTCCAGAAATTTCCCCTACCAAAAAGGGGTGTATTCCCGATGGCGCGATAAAGAGATTTCGACTAGGTTTGCCCTATCATTTCATTTATAAACTTTTAACATTCACACAAATGGCTCTAGAAAATATAATACCCATTTCTTTTTCTGACCACGAATTGCAACAACTTAGTTTTGGGATCAATGCCATAAACAAAGTATTAAACGGAAAAACTGTAACCCTATCCCCAGAACAGAGAAAGCAATACGGCCGTATCGCAAATCAAAACAAACAGATTGTAGATTGTGCCAAGAAACATATGGAAAAACAACCGAAATGGATTCCTAATTTTTTGGATAAAGAGGAATTTGATCGGGATTACTACACTCGAAAACAAATTGATTCTGAGGTAGAAAAGCTAAAACAACTTACCCAACAACTCATAGACACTAAGATGTTATTGGATTATGATAACTATTCGAATGCGCTGAGTTTTTACAGAATGGTTCGTTACCTGGCAGGAGAAAACGAACCCAATGCAGAAGAAGTATATCAGGAAATGAAAATACTTTTTGGTAAAAACAAAACAGTTACCGACGAATCCGAAGAATAATTAGCCTATTATTTATTAACCACTTAGTGTTCTTAGCCTCATCATATTATTTTTATTCTATTAAAAAATATGATGAGGCATTTATTAATTCATTAATTTACAACAAAAGACCTCTTTAAAACGTTATTCGTAGTAACCAACTTATCGCTTCACATGAGTATACTTCCAAAATACGGTTTGCTTCAATATCGAAATTCTGCTAGGTTTTATATCAAATCAGTAGAAGAAAGCCTGGCGCTTTTCAAACAGGAAACCAAAGATCATAAAATCCCTTTGTTCTTAATTCACAAGCCAGATCAGCAAGAAGAACTAGACAGTGCGATCAACTTTTTGAACAATTTCAGGGTGATGCTCTATGTAGACTGGTTAGACGATGTAAGCGAAGATGATAAGAGTGAAGAACTTACCCAAACTATTTTGCAAAAAATTACCGCCAGTAATAAGTTCATTTTTCTAGCCACAGAAGAAGCACTGCAATCTAAATGGTGTAATTGGGTAATTCGTCTGGCAAAAACCAAAATTAAAACAGAAGACATTATTATATTGCCTATACGTAGTGATTTTGATGATTTTCAAGGAGAAGATATTCTTCAAAAGCATCCATATATCTATGAAGTAGAAGAACATCTTTATCATATCCAATATCCAAACGGAGATAGCAAAGCACTAGCCGATTGGATGATCCACTAAATTCATTTTATAAGTGATTTGCGATACTCTCTACTGCCTTAATGGTTTCATCAAGATCTTCATAGGATAACGCATCTGTAATAAACCAAGTTTCAAAAGCACTTGGTGCAATATAAATGCCTCGTTCTAACATGCCGTGAAAGAATTTCTTGAACGTATCATTATTTCCATTTGCGGCAGTGTCAAAGTCTACGACTTTATCTTCTGCAAAATGTACAGAAATCATAGAACCTAATCTATTGATCGTATGCACTATACCTTTGGCAGTCAACACTTCTGCCATTCCCTTATGCAAATAGGCAGTCTTTTCTTCAATAGATTTAAAAATTTCAGGCTGTGTATGTAACTCAGTTAGCATGGCCAGACCTGCTGCCATAGCCAGTGGATTACCACTCAGGGTTCCTGCTTGATATACCGGCCCTAAAGGCGCCAAATGATTCATTATTTCTTCTCTGGCGGCAAATGCTCCTACAGGTAACCCTCCTCCGATCACTTTACCAAAAGTGACAATATCTGCATCAACACCTAGTAGTTCCTGTGCACCACCTTGAGCCAATCTAAAACCAGTCATCACCTCATCAAAAATCAGTAAAATATCATGGGCATCACAAAGCGTTCGTAAACCTTCTAAAAATCCCGGTACAGGAGGGATACAACCCATATTACCTGCAACAGGTTCTATAATTATACAGGCAATTTCTCCCTTGTTAGAATTTACGATACTCTCTACATGCTCTAGATCATTGTATCTGGCCAACAAAGTATCTTTGGCTGTTCCCTGAGTTACTCCAGGACTATTAGGGCTTCCAAAAGTAACCGCACCACTCCCCGCTTGAATAAGAAAAGAATCACTGTGCCCATGGTAGCATCCAGCAAACTTTATGATTTTATCTCGTCCAGTATATCCTCGAGCCAATCGCACTGCACTCATACAAGCTTCGGTACCTGAATTTACAAATCGAATCTTATCGATATTTGGTACCATAGCGACAGCCAATTCTGCTATTTTGATTTCTATCTCGGTAGGCATTCCAAAACTGGTCCCCTTTTTAGCTTTTTGCACAACAGCATCCACAACAGGAGGATAAGCATGTCCCAAAATCATTGGCCCCCAGGAATTGATATAATCGATTAGGCGATTACCATCCTCATCAAATAAATAAGCACCTTTGGCTTCTTTTACAAAAATTGGGTCTCCTCCTACAGCTTTAAATGCTCTTACTGGTGAATTTACCCCTCCTGGGATTACTTTTTGCGCTTCGGCAAACAAAGCACTACTTCTTTGATAGATCATATTTAATTAAAATCTTCTTCCTCTTCTTCGGCGGCAACTCTTAGCACCTGCCCGATTTTGATATTATTATCGGCTAAATTATTATAAGCCTTTAGTTCTTCTACTGTTATCTTGTACCTTCTGGAAATAGAATACAGTGTGTCTCCTTTTTGTACCAAATGCCCACTACTTTCAGTCATTCTAGACACCACTGCTACCTCTTCTTTTCCAGGCTTTCTATTTTTCTTGCGGCCTAAAACCTGATCATCATATTTATCCAAATCATAGCGTTCTATAATACTAATGAGTTTCTGGGGATACTTCTTATCAGTAGCATATCCTGCTTCTCTCAGTCCCCTTGCCCAGGATTTATAATCTCTTTTACTAAACGTAAACAATCGGGCATATCGCTTTCTATTTTTCAAAAAGAGTGAATGGTCTCGGAATGACTCGCTAGCATGATCGTATTTCCTAAAACATTCTTGTAATCGATCATCATCGTGATATACTCTATCACCTTGCCAATCGTGACATTTAATTCCGAAGTGATTTTTTGCCCGCTGTGTAAGATCTCCATAACCAGCACCTGACTCCAAAATGCCCTGAGCAAGCGTTATACTGGCAGGAATCCCATAAGATTTCATTTCTTGTTTGGCAATACCAGCATATTCAAAAATATATTGTTGTACACGTTCTTGATAGGAAAGCGTAGTTGCCGGTTTTTTGGGGCTTTCTTTTACTACCTTTTTTTCTGTAGGCTTCTTTGTCTTGGCAACGGTAGTTTTATGAGATGGAACGGGTCTTTTGGTTCTGGAAGTCGAGGTTACTTTTTTACTTCCTCCACAAGAAATTAGAAAAAAAGTACCCAATAACAATACAATCAGTTTCTTCATCTTTGCATCAAATTGTGATAAGGGGTAGCTTCTTTTTCATTAATTTTTTATTCATTCCTGCTATACCCTGTACCCCTCCGGTATGCACGGCTAAAATACGAGTATTTTTTTTAAAAATACCCTTTTCTACAAGATCAAAAATCCCAAAAAGCATCTTAGCGGTATAGATAGGATCTAATGATATTTTTTGCTCTTTGTAGAACATATTGATAAACTCAATAAGCTCCAGATTTATTTTACCATAACCTCCAAAATGATAATCAGTAATCAGTTTCCAGCTCGTTCTGGACGTATATTTTTCTATTTCACCAGAAAGAAAATCACCTTTTAACGCAGGGAAACCTATTACCTCTTGATCTAAGGTAGCACCATTAATAATGCCAGAAATTGTCCCTCCCGTTCCCACGGGACAACAAATCACGTCGTACATCCCGTCCTGATCAGTCAAAATTTCTTCGCAACCTTTTACCGCCAAATCGTTAGTCCCACCTTCGGGGATTAGATAAAAATTACCGAATTCTTTGACAAGTTCTTGCAAAACTTCCTTGGTGTCCTTGGACCTGTAAGTAGTTCGATCCATAAACTTGAACTGCATCCCTTGCTTATTGGCAAAGTGTAACGTATCATTTTCTGATAACGTCTTAACTAATTGTACTCCCAATTCTTCTCCCCGGATTACCCCGATCGTTTGAAAACCCATTAATTTACCTGCCGCGGCAGTCGCTGCTATATGATTACTAAAAGCCCCACCAAAGGTAAGAATAGTAGCATATCCGGATGCTTTTGCTTCTATCAGATTATATTTCAACTTCCTGAACTTGTTCCCTGACACATGCTCATGCAATTGATCTTCACGTTTTATATGTAGAGTAACAGACGCAGTTTCTAAAATGGGATGCGTAATGAGTTGATTTTCTGAATATACAGTTTCCGAAAAAAGCATGAAAAAACAGTGATTTTAGTTGATCAAAAACCTGTTTATTTATTTTTTGTTATTTTTGGTCAACCAATTTAATGATTCTTGAGTTATGATTTTCAAAAATAGGCTTTTCGTATTAGTATTCCTTGGATTTGTTCTATGCCTTGCGAGCTGCAGTTCTTCTGAAGAACAAGAAGAACTTAATCCACCACCTGTTTCTGAAGAGCCTGATCCAGAACCAGACCCAGAAACTGAGGATGATAATAATAATGAACAAGAACGTCAGGCAAATGTTATCTGGAAAAATTGGTATTTATCAGTCCCTATCGATAGAGGTAACGGTAAAGCAACTTCGATATATTACGAAGCAATTGAAAATGATGAATTGACCGAAGAACAACGTCAGTACTTTTACAAAAATAGCGACGGAAGCTATACGTTTTATACCAAATTTACTGGTTTTACTACTTCTGGAGGTTACGATTTGGACCAAAGAAAATACTGCCGAACAGAATTAAGAGAATACTGGAGAGGTAATCAAACCACAACCGATAACTGGTCTATGGCAACCGGAACTCATATTATGGAATCTACCTTACAGGTAAACTATTGCAAAGGAAATAAGCAAACTTATGTAGGGCAAATACACGGAATTAAAAACGAAGCTTTGGGGCTTCAGAACTCTCCTGCAACCGTAAAAGTACAGTGGTATGATGGTGATATTGTAATTGAGTATTATCAAAAACCAGCAAGTGGAGAATGGACCAGCGACGGAGATGAAAAAATCAATATTGGACGTGTAGAGCATGAAAAATTTACCATTTTTCTTAAGGTTGAAGGTGGTAAATTATTATACAAACTGTACTGCGAAGCCAAAAACATCGATACTGAATACGTAACCGTTTATGATTATGTTGGAAATGGGTACCGTTATGAAAACTACTTCAAAACTGGAAATTATTTCAAATGGGATGATGATTATGAAGAAGATTCAGAAGTTGTGCTCTATGGTGTAAAAACCACTCATACTGAATAGCACACTACCAATATTTCATAAAACTCCAGAGTTTTCTCTTTTTCAGATAGTCGAGATCGTCTTCATTTTCATAAGCTTCTCTCTCAAAAGAGATATTTCTGTACGCCAGTTGCGAGTTTCGATATTGTATTACTCTTACGATATATTCTAAAAGATAGATGAGATAGAAGGGTAATACCAATAACTCGGCCTGCTGTCTTAAATGGATGCGTTCGTGATTGATGAAGCTTTCATCTTCCTTTAAGAATGAATCTTTGACCACAATAAATGGCCAGAGCGCAATCCCTACGAAATGTCTACCTATCAAATATTTGTTAACAACAACGCGCATATACCTGCAAGATACTTATTTTTGTATAATGAATGGTTCTAAAAAAATAATAACTCCAAAAGAGGGAGATTATTATATTACCCCAGAAGGGTATCGTTGTTTTACAGAACAATATCATCTAAGAAGAGGATATTGCTGTGAAAGTGGTTGCAGACACTGTCCATACGGATATGACAAGAAAACGAATAGTTACTCAAAAAAATAGTGTTACATCCCCTTATATGGTACGATTATTGTGACTTATTTTTTGCATAAGATGTTGTTAAACCTATAAAATCCAGGGATTATGAAATTTTTTTCACTTTTATCATTAATCCTTATCATAACACTTAGTTCTTGCACTACGGTAAGAGTTGCTTCAGATTATGATAAGAAGGCTAATTTTAATACATATAAGAGCTACGCTTTTTATAAACCGGGTATCGATAAGGCAGAAATTAGCGATCTCGACAAAAAACGAATTCTACGTGCTATTGAAGCGGATATGAACGCAAAAGGCTTCCAAAAGTCGGACAATCCGGATGTTTTGGTTAGTATTTTCACCAAGACCAGAGAAAATGTAAACGTATACCAAAATAACTGGGGCTGGGGCTGGGGCCCAGGATGGGGTTATGGATGGGGATGGAACCCATGGTTTTGGGGACCAAACTATAATTCTGTTTCTCGAGTTACTGAAGGCACCTTGTACATAGATCTTATAGACGCGTCTAAAAAGGAATTAATCTGGCAAGGTATGGGAACATCTGCTTTAACCAATAAAGTGGATAAAAAACAAGAAAAAATGAATGAAATTGTGGCGGCTATCCTAGAAAAATATCCTCCAGAATTGAATTAACAGATACAACAAAGTTAAACGCAACAGCCTTTCTTATACAGAAAGGCTGTTTTTTTATTGTACTTTTATAGAGAACTTGACAATACAACTATGCGAAACTTTCTACTAGGGGCAGTAATCATGGCTTTATTGGCTTTAGGAATTAAATACTTTATTGATTCCTCAAATACCCGAAAAACAGAATTGACATCGTCCGATCTTATTTTAAATCAGATCAAGAATGTTGGCAAACTTGTAGTTACCGAAGGTAATTTTGCTGAAGTAATTACATACAAAGATGCCAAAAAGTATTATTGGGATTTTTTTACAGCCAAAAAGGCCGCTGTTATTGTAGTTAATGCAACAGTACAAGTTTCTTACGACCTGAGTAAAATCGAGTACATTCTTAATCAAGAGAATAAAACAGTAACACTTACTCATATTCCAGAACCAGAAATCAATATCAATCCAGATATCAAATATCATAATCTTGTTTCTGGATTCTTGAATCCCTTTTCTGCAGAGGATCATAATGAAATTCAGAAAAAGGTAATAAAAGAGTTAGATCATAAGATCCGAAAATCTACCCTGATCACCAATTCTGAAAATCGTTTGATTAGCGAACTTCAAAAAATTTATATTCTCACCAATTCCTTGGGATGGCGATTAAAACACAATCACACAGAAATTACTAACGAGTCTGATATCAAGCAATTAATCGATTAATTTTGAACAAAAAAAGAAGGAAAGAGAGCTCTCTTTCCTTCTTCATATAAAACCTGTTAAAAGAAATTTGCTTTGTCCCTCAAACTTCTCGTTTTGATACAGATTATTGTTTTGTACTTATTAAACGCATCACTTCTAATATACCCCACCCCCTATCACAAAAAAAATTAATTATTTATAATATTTGTAATGAAGGACGCTAACTGCTCCTTGTTTACTTTCTCTATTTGGTGAGGAAAATCAGGAATTTCTTTCAATGTACTAAAAGGTAACAAATTGCTTACATGCTCTGATTCTTCTTTGGTCACCATAGTATCCAAACTTCCCAACAGTACAACCACTTCGGTTTGTATGGATCGCAACACTTGATCATCAAGAAGTGGTTGATTTCCTAAATCCCGCATTAAATTCCCCGTTTGAAGAACTACATTTTTCCAGTTTTCAGGACCGTGTAATTGTGCTAAATAATTGGCTAATTTTGGTACTTTTTCTTCAATCTTATCAGGATTAAGCATCTTCACCTCTTTGGCTGCAAATTCTGGAAACCAATCAAATTTTGTTCCCAAGGTGATAATTTTTCGGGCACTTCCAGGATACTTATGCTCAAGGTTTAATGCTATGTACCCTCCCATACTATACCCAAAAATGTAAACCTCCTTAAGATTATGAGACCGAATAAACGAATGCACATTATCCGTAAAAAGATCAATGCTAAAGTCTTTTGTCTCTGTTGTTCCTCCATGCCCATCAAAATTAAAGGCATGCACTTCAAGCTGTTGAGATAAAATACGTTTCAATTCCTGGAATTGATCTACGCACCCTAGAGCTCCATGGAGTAAAAGAATATGTTTTTTCATCTTAATTAGGATATAAATTTAATCGTGAAGAACTGTTTCATTTACACATTATTTTTAAAACAGCACTTTGGTATTCGTCAACTCTTCTTTAATTCTGATTTTCTCTGGTTCAGAAAACTCATTTTGGCTCAAATCCAATACCGCAAGCGTTTTTAAAGACTCTAAACTTTTGGGTAAACTGCTTAAACCAGATTTTCTAATCAAAAGCACCTTTAGGTTCTGCAGTTGTTTCAACTGATTGAGTAACAATTCAAGGTTCATATTTGGGTTCTCATCCAGCACCAAACCCTCTAAGTTTTGCATCAACGTTAATTCTTGAGGAAGATCTGTAAACTGGTTCGCACTCAATACCAAAATTTTTAATGACGGCATTCGAGATAATACTTTGAAACCTTTGGAAAGATCTAGTTTCGGGTTATGACTTAAATGAAGTTCTTGTAAACTTCCTAAATCCACCATTTGTTCAGGAAGTAGGGATATCTCATTTCCGGAGAGATATAAAAAATCCAGTTTCTTTATCTCTTTAAGAGTCTTCATACTTTCTGCCAAATCCAATTGATTATGGGCTAGATCAACTTCCCTAAGATTAGGGAAATGAATAAAAACTTCTGGAGTATGTGTGAAACTATTTTTCCTAAGGTTAATTACCCGTAATTCTTGTAAGCTCTTTAAATCATCTGGAAGCATGCGCAAATTATTATCTTCTAGATTCAATAAGGTAAGTGCTTTTAATTGGTCGATTCCAGAAGGTAATTCTTCAACATTGCATCCAGGAACATACAAACTAGATAGTTGTATAAGTTGACCAGCCTGTTTTTCCAGAACCGAAATGTTTGAACAATTCAAGCTTAGTGTTTTTACTTTTTCCGGTGCTTCAAAAACACCCTCTACCAAATCGTTTGGGTTCTGCTTTTGAGCATATATTGTTGGCAACAATAAGCCTGTAGTCACCATGGCAATAATTACAGATCTTAACATCTAACTTTTATCTTTTATACTACTAATTTTATTCCCTTTAAATGTAAATTCCGAAACACCTTTGAGTTGCAAGGTATCCCCGCTTTTCATCCCATTTGGAAGATCTACCGCCAAAATCCCTTCATAGTCTATTGTAATACGGACTAGGTCTGTATCAAACTGCCATGACGTAATGGTTTGTTTTCTTTCTTTAAAAAATGATGTAGCAGACTCTGCTTGTTTTATAAAACCATCTAACCCTTCTATCTTCAAATCCAGGGTATCTCCCTTATAATTTTCGAAGATAATATCTTGATCCAAATCTCGAATCATCCCTTCTACGTCAAAATTGTTGTAAGAATTGACATAGTTTTCTATCATTCGTTTTTGTTCATTTTGCATAGTATCATTTTTTTTACAGCTTATCAAAACTCCAAACACTATGAATATCCAAAGACACCTCATATTAGATCGTTTTTAATTTGGTCATCACCAGATGTACTTTATTTGGTAACTCCAAACTTCCATCTATTTGCAAAACAGGGCAGTCCAGTTTTTTCATCCAATTCTTGTGAATCTTAAGTGATCTTCCCTCAAAATCATCATTTTCGTACCGATTAGCCCATTGCAAAAAAGCTTTTGAATTTTTCTGAATCTCTTGATCTGTTTCTAACAAATTCCCGTATCGTTCATTTTCTCTTTTCTGAAGTCTATCCATCCTTTCCTCATTATCCAAATACAGAAAAATAGCCAAATCAAAGGCTACCTCCCATTCTTTTCCCCAGCTTACCATAGAACCACTCATCACCACATGATCATAATGTTCAAAATCTTGCTTCAAATGCTCATTTCGTTCTTGTAATGGCACTTTTTCGACAAACAGAGGTTCTGTTTTTCTCCAATAATAATCATCAACATCCAAATGCACAAAACCTGTTTCTTTTTCAATAGCCTTACCTAATGTTGTGGTTCCCGAACCGGAAGCTCCAAATATTAATATTTTCATCAAACTGATTTATAATTATGCATCAGAACATATATCATTATGCATGCATCCAGCCATTTACATTCTAAAATTAACTAATTCCCAAATAAAAACACATATCCAACACTATTTATAAATTACTGAAAAACAATCCTATAAAAGTTTTCAAACGACTACAAACGATTACAAACGAAATTAAATGCTTCCTAACCGAATCCCGTTTGAACCTGATACTATGTTTGCATCGTCGAAACATCAGAATTCGATAGTATCAATTGTTTAACGAAAACTAAAAATTATGAACACGCTTAAAAACAAAGTACAGTTGATTGGAAACTTAGGACAAGAACCAGAAATCGTAAACTTAGAATCTGGAAAAAAATTGGCAAAATTCTCTATTGCTACCAATGATTACTATTACAACAAATCCGGAGATAAAGTCACGGATACACAATGGCATAATATTGTTGCATGGGGTAAGACCGCAGAAATCATTGAAAAGTATGTAAACAAAGGACAAGAAGTAGCTATCGAAGGGAAGCTCACCTCAAGAAGTTATGAAGATAGTGATGGTCAAAAGCGATATATTACAGAAGTTGTATGCAACGAATTACTCATGCTTAGCAAATAAATTCGTAAGATCGAAACTATAAATACGACTATTAAGGCTCCTGAACGGAGCCTTTTTTATTGGATTTTGGGTAACCAAACTATCCAAAACAGGTAGTTTGTCGTCTGAAGTAAGTTTTGAAAAATTAACACAGTCAGGGTGTTATCAAAATTCATTATTTTTAACAATACTAACTATATAAACCAATTTCTTTTTTGAACACGTATACCAAATATTGGTTTCTTGAAGGGTTTAATCTTTTTCAAAAACTCGGACGCATTACCATGATGCGTATGTGCGAAATTCTTGAAATGGAGAACATCAACAAAGGAGAAACCATTCACCTGATCAACAAGGATGAGAAAAATATTTTTTTTCTTAAAAAAGGAAGCGTAAAAATTGTTGATACTTCAAACGATACTACAAAGTACTTAGTAAAAAAAGGAAACATTTTTGGAGAACTATCTTTATATGACGACTTATCGTCAGCAGAAGAAAAAGCAATTGCTTTAGAAGACTGTATCATTTGCTATATAGAAGCCGATAGAATGGAAAAAATCATGCAAAAACACCAATCCTTAAAAAATGGTGTACTCAAAGTGTATGGTTTACGAATAAAAAAACTGGAACGCAGGCTTCAAGACTTATTATACAAAGATAGCACTTCCCGAATCACTGATTTTATTACCGATTATATACAAGAATTCGGACAAGTAGAAAATAATAGAATGATAGCCAAAAACCTGCTATCACATAAAGATATTGCCCACTTAACCAACACCTCAAGACAAACGGTTAGTAATGTTTTGAGTGTATTACGTAAAGAAAATATCATTGATTATGATTCTCAATACGTTTCTATGCTCAAAAAACCTATACCGACATAAAACTAGCAAAAGACACCTTATACTAATTATGAAATTCACACAACCAAAAATCATCTCGACACTCTTCTTTGTATTTGCTTTTTCTGTGCTATACAGTCAAGAAAGCGAAATAGAGAATTCGATATACATTACTGCAAATACCAGTAATGATATTGACCTAGATGTACTACAACAGATCGTCAAAGCATCAGATCAACAAAAAAACAACACCTTATTATTGGTTGGTAATATTGCTGACCCAGCCAGTATTAAAGAAAATTCCACAAAAACTACGATAGGAAAACAATTGGATGTTATCGAAGATTTTAATGGGCAGATTATACTCACTCCCGGATACAACGAATGGAAAGTATCGGGCTATAAAAACGTCAAAAGAATCGAAAAATTTGTTCAGGATAACAGTGCCGCCAAGTACTATCCCGACGATGGATGCCCTATCAAGAAAAAAGACCTCTCCGAAAACGTAGTCTTAATCGCTGTAGATTCTCAATGGTATCTCGAAAACTGGGATAAAAATATCTACATCAATGACAATTGTGAGATTCAAAATCGAACACAGTTCTATGATGAGTTTGAAAGTGTGCTGAAAAAGAATCAAGATAAAATTAAGATCGTTGCTATTCATCATCCGGTTTTTTCAAACTCTACTTCGGGTTTAATTGCTAGAACTGGAGGTATGTCTACTCAGGATTTTCAGAACAAACAATATACAGACTTACGAAATAAATTACTTACTCTAGCACGCCAACGAGAAAATGTCATCTTTGCTTCTGGGAAAGATCAAAACCTGCAATACATCAATAAATATAGCATTCCCCAAATCATTAGTGGTGCCGTGGGAAATACAAAAGGTGTGCGATCGGTGATGAAAGGTGATTTTGGTGCTTCGCAAATGGGATATGCCAAATTAGATGTGTTTAAAAGTGGAAAGGTCACCGTTTCTTTTTTCTCCAGTACCGATGCTCCTATATTTTCTACGACCATCTTTTCTGGAGATGTTTCAGAACTTTCCTATAATTTCAAATCAAAAAACAGTTTTGAAAAAACCACAACATCTTCTGTATACACCAAAGAAGAAACCACAAAAGGAAAATTATATCGTGGACTTTGGGGAGACCATTATCGAAAATATTACAGCACCCAAGTGGAAGCTCCCATAGTATTCTTAGACACCTTATTTGGTGGACTACAACCAATACGCCGTGGAGGAGGACATCAATCTAAATCCCTTCGATTAGAAGACAAAGATGGAAGACAGTTTGTAATGCGAGCCTTAAGAAAAAGTGCTACTAAATTCTTACAAGCGACAGCATTTCAGGATAAATACGTTGAAGAAGATTTACAAGATAGTTTTGCAGATCGATTTTTACTGGATTTCTATACCTCTGCCCATCCCTACACTCCGTTCGCAGTGGGTACACTTGCCGATGCTGCGGATGTATACCATACCAATCCTAAACTTTTTTATGTGCCTAAACAAGAAGCGTTAGGAGTATACAACGATGAATATGGAGATGAACTCTACATGATCGAAGAACGTGTTGCCTCGAATCAAAACGAGTTAGAAAGTTTTGGGAAACCCAAAGATATCCTAAGTACAAATGATGTGTTGATGGAGATTCGAAAAACCGGAAAATCTATTGTCGACGAACCTTCTTACATACGTGCCCGATTATTTGATATGCTTATCGGAGATTGGGATAGGCACGAAGATCAATGGCGTTGGGCGCGATTCGAAAATCCGGATGGAACCGAAGTATGTAAACCGATCCCTAGGGATAGAGACCAGGCATTTTCTGTATTTGATGGTAGTGTACTCTCATTTTTGAGATTTGCAGTACCCTTTATACGAATGATGCAGTCTTTTGATGAAGAGTTACCCAATACCAAGTGGTTCAACTTTGAGCCTTACCCACTCGACCTTACCTTTATCAATAAATCCAATTGGGAAGATTGGCAACTGCAAATTCAATATATCCAGAACAACCTAACCGACGAGGTGATAGAAAAAGCTTTTAACGAGATTCCTGATGAAGTGAAAGGAGAAACTATTGAATCCCTTAAAACCAAACTAAAAGGAAGAAGAGCTAATCTTGAAAATATTGCCAGAGCTTATTATTTGTACATCAACAAATTTGAAGTAGTGGTCGGGACTCAAAAAAATGATGATTTTGTCATCGAAAGACTTCCCAATGGACAGACTTCTGTGAACATTCAACGTAAAGATCTTGAGATTTTCAATCGTACCTTCTCCAAAGAAGAAACCAAAGAAATTTGGTTATACGGCCTAAATGGTAATGATTCTTTTAAGGTTCAGGGACAAGGTGATCATCCAATCATGGTTCGGATTATGGGTGGAAGAAAAAATGACACTTACGATTTTAGGAATAGAAGAAAGGTGAAACTTTATGACTACAAATCAAAAGATAATACCATCGTACACAAAAATTCAAGAAAGTGGCTGGTCGATTCTTATGAGATCAATAATTATGACTACAAAAAACGCCGCTATCACGTGAATCAGGTATTACCTTTGTTAGCCTTTAATCCCGACGACGGATTACGAATTGGGGTTCAAAATACCTTTACACAATATGGTCTGCAAAGAAACCCTTTTACTCATAAGCAATCTATTGGTGCATCGTACTATACAGGCTCGTCAGGGTTTGATGTATCGTACAATGGGGAGTTTTCTAATATTTTTTACAATTGGAATTTTGGTGTAGAAGCCAAGTACAACAGTCCTACTTTTGCGATTAACTTTTTTGGATTTGGTAATGACACCGAATACGACAGAGACGAAGTAGATCTGGACTTCAACCGAACTCGAATTGAGAAATTGAGTGCTGCGATTTCTCTGATATGGAGAGGTCGAGATGGAGGTAACTTTTACTTCAAACCGCTATTCGAATCTTTTGAGGTTGAAAACACCGATGGACGATTCATCAATATCGTACCCGCCACCAACGATGTTTTTGAAAGACAAAACTATCTGGGAGCTGAAGCACATTATCATTTTGCCAACAAAAACGACCTTGCTTTTCCTACATACGCACTTAATACAGGTATCACAGCAGGATATAAAACCAATATTGATGGCGGAGATAATGAAAATAGTTTTGCCTATGTAAGACCTTATTTTTCTATAGATCATAGTCTTTCTAAAAGAGGCAACTTTGTGCTGGCTACAAAAGTTCAAGCCGAAGCTATACTTGGTGACGATTTTGAGTTCTATCACGGGACTAAAATTGGAGGAAACAACGGACTACGTGGTTTCAGGAACGAACGCTTTAACGGTAAATATTCCTTATACCAAAATATTGACTTACGCTGGCAACTAGGAAAATTCAAGACAAGTTTTATCCCTTTAAAATACGGAGTAACCGGTGGGTTTGATCATGGTCGGGTTTGGGTTGAAGACGACGATTCAGATACCTGGCATACTTCAGTAGGAGGAACTTTTTGGATTAGTGGTTTAGACACTTTTTCGGCAAATGCAGGTTTATATGGCACCGAAGACGGAGCACGATTTGTGTTTACTGTTGGATTCGCTTTTTAGAACAAAAAATAAACTTTTAACATACGCTCACACTTATGAAAAAACCGGTTGTAATTGCACAGGTTAGCAAGTTGGAAACCAAAACACCAACACATGCCATCGTAAATGGCTTGGATTTAGTTATTGTTAAATACGAAGATGATATTTCTGTTCTCTATGGCCGATGCCTGCACAGAGGTGCTTTGATGGCTGATGGTCATATCGATGGGCACAACCTGATTTGTGGTGTGCACGATTGGGACTATCGCTATGATACAGGAGTTTCAGAATATAATAACAAGGAAGTATTACATAAGTTTACAGCACAAATAAAAGGAGATGATTTATTGGTAGATGAGGAAGAAATCAACCAATACTTGGTGGAACACCCACAACCTTTCAATAGAGAAGAATATTTGGGGGCTTATGCTGATACTCATCCAGAAGATACAGAGCCGTATACCAATTACATTAAACATCTGGCTCAATATGGTCTAAAAAAAGTAGGCCATCACGGGTTTTCAGAAGCAATGGGAGTGGATCGAAACACCCTTCCCAAATGGGAAAATATACAATTTCTACCTGCTCAATTGGCAAAGAAACCTTTATTAGATCACGAAGAAGTTGCCACCAAAGTAGTGATCGGACCAAGGGCAAAAAAACCGTTAACCCTCAATATTCCTTTGTTTGTGAGTGATATGAGTTTCGGAGCTTTATCGAGAGAGGCAAAGATTGCGCTATCCGCTGGTGCAGAAATGGCTGGAACTGGAATCTGTTCTGGAGAAGGCGGAATGTTACCCGATGAGCAAGCCGAAAACTCAAGATATTTTATGGAATATGCTTCTGCCGGATTTGGTTTCTCCTGGGATCGCGTTCCCAAAGTGCAAGCATTTCATTTTAAAGGTGGACAAGGTGCCAAAACAGGTACCGGAGGGCATCTCCCTGGAGAAAAAGTAAAGGGAGAAATCGCAAAAGTTCGTGAGTTAAAAGAAGGTGAAGCAGCAATATCTCCTGCCACCTTTACAAACCTGGTTACTGTAAAAGATTTTAGAGATTGGGGAGATAAGGTCCGTGAAGTATCTGGTGGAATTCCAGTAGGATTCAAGTTGGCCGCAAGTCACATCGAAAAAGATATTGCCTTTGCACTTGAAGCCGATGCAGATTACATTATTTTGGATGGACGTGGAGGTGGAACCGGAGCCGCACCTACGGTTTTGCGAAATAACATCAACGTTCCTACAATTCCTGCCCTGGCTCGAGCCAGAAAATTTTTGGATCAGCAAGGTGTAAAGGACGTTACCCTGGTCATTACTGGTGGACTTCGTATAGCAGAGGATTTTGCCAAAGCCATGATGCTTGGTGCCGACGCCATTGCTGTTTCTAATGCAGCCATACAGGCAGTAGGTTGTGTAGGTATGAGAGCCTGTAATACTAATAATTGCCCAGTGGGAGTTGCCACTCAAAAAGAACATCTAAGAGCACGATTAAAAATCCAATCCTCAGCCAGGCAATTGGCCAATTATTTTGAAGCCTCTACAGAATTGATGCAAGTCATTGCCAGATCTTGTGGTCACAATGATATCCGACAATTCAATTTTGATGATCTGACCACTTTTGATTATGACATGCATCGACTAACGGGCATTAACTATGCGGGTGTGCTATAAAATACTGTTAGTCGTTATTTTGAGCTTTCCCTCAACGCTGTTAGGTCAACAAGGATGGATGCTAGGTTTTGCCCCATCCCTAGAACTTGAAGAAAATTTGATAGGCTTTAATGCAAGAGGGTACTACGGAATTAACGAGCATTTTTGTTTTGGTCCAGAAGTAACCCTATTCCCAAAGCAAGAAGTAGAAAATAATTATGAACTAAAAATAACCGAACTCAACTTCAATGCACATTACATCTTTGAAGTGTCTCATAAAATTGGAATGTATCCATTATCCGGTATTAATTATACCATTGAGCAAGAGCAAGATTCAAACACTTTGGAAGAGGAAAAAGAAGAGGCTTTTGGAATCAATTATGGGTTTGGAGTACACTATAATCTAGGAAAAACTTTTGCTTTTGCTGAGTTTAAAGGAGTTTCGGGAGCATTGAATGACGAATTTATTACGGTTGGAGTTGTTTTTGTTTTTCTAAAAAACGAAAAGCAAACATCGCATAAAGAATAGGTAATAACACACAAATAAACCTTAACATGACAAATCAATTGCACTTGGCAGCACAATATCTGGCTGCAGCAGGAATCAGTTTTTTAGAGAAAAAAGATGATGATAGCCATACAAACCTTGGATTTTCAACAGAAAATGCCATTTTATCTACTCGTAAATTAGGAGATAAAGAGATCCGACTTTGTTTAAATTACAATCTTTTCACTTTAGAATGGAACGGACCGGACATTGCTAATTCATTGAAATTAGATGGCACTTCGCATGCCGAAATAGTACAATGGATTCAACAAATGGCTCATCAATATGGGTTAGGAATCTATAGCTATGATCTACATTATGATCTGCCCTACAAAATTCAAGAGGATTACACGTTTACACTTCAGGATAAACATCAACTGGAGACACTAAAAAAGCACCGTATCCTGGCTAATACGGTCATTCAACAATTTCTAAACGATAACCATCTAAGTTCAGAAATACGTATATGGCCTCATCATTTCGATACTGGCGCATTTACCCCTCTGGAGGATGAATCTGGGCTGGCTATTGGACTGGGAATGGCAATCCCCGATACCATGATCGACGACTATTATTTCTACATCAGTGCCTATCAAGGACATGATGGTATCGACACATCCAATTTTTCTTCTCTTACCGCGGGTGAATGGAAAAATGAAGGCTTTAAAGGAGCTGTATTGGCAATTAGTGATATCGATCATACAACCGGAGTACGTTTTTTTAACGAAGCATTTCAAGCTTATAAAAACTAAACTCTATGGAAAACTGGTATATTCCTGCAACGATCATTCCCGGGATTGGATTATTGATCCTTTCTACCTCCAACCTCCTCATAAATCTAAGTACAGAGATTAAAGGACTAATAGAACAGGATGGAATGAATCAAAATCTAATTGAACAAAAATTAAAGCAGTTAAAATTTCTGAACAGTGCGATGGTATTTCTATATATCGGAGTAGCTAGTTTAGTTATTTCAGCTTTAGTTTCAGGTCTATACAAAAGCGCTGACAGCAATTTTGAATTTTCAATTTATATCTCTATAGCAGGAATTGTTAGCGTACTTCTCGGGTTAATCATACTGATTATTTACTCATTTAGAGCAGTACGGATACGACAACAGCAATTTCATCAAAAAACAAATAACTAAACACACAAATTCATGGCATCAAACAAAAAAACAGTATGGTACAAAGTACTGGACAACAAAGATCGACTCCCAGAAGGCAGAGTACAAACCGTTACTGCGGGGCATCAAGGTATTTGTCTTACGCATTTTGAAGGAAAGTTCTCTGCACTAGACAATAGTTGTCCGCACCAGGGAGGACCGCTTGGAGAAGGTTCTATAGAGAATGGAATGTTACGATGCCCATGGCATGGTTGGGATTTTCATCCTTGTACGGGATTATCCCCAGGTGGATTTGATGACGGTGTAACGACCTTTGATGTTAAGGAAGAAGAAAATGCAATATACGTAGGTATCCCTGAAGAAGGTGAGCATCAAGAAACTATCTCTGACGTTATGATCCAAACTATGGTCAATTGGGGCATAGATACGGTATTCGGTATGGTGGGGCATAGTAATTTGGGAGTTGCAGATGCTATGAGAAGACAAGAACAAAAAGGAAAATTACGTTTCTTCGGAATTCGTCACGAAGGAGCAGCTGCCTTTGCTGCTTCAGGATATGCAAAACTAACAGGAAAACCCGCCGCTTGTTTTGGAATTGCAGGACCAGGAGCCACCAATATGTTTACAGGGATGTGGGATGCCAAAGTTGATCGTGTACCATTATTAGCGCTTTCGGGACAAGTACATACGCAGGTTGTGGGTACAGGTGCATTTCAGGAAGTGGATTTGACCAAAGCTTTTAACAGCGTTGCCGAGTTTAATCATGCAGTACACCTCAACTCTAATCATAGTGAATTAATGTCTTTGGCATTAAAGCATGCTTTGATCAAAAGAGACGTTTCTCACCTCACTTTCCCTGATGAAGTTGCCTTTACCGCTAAGCCAGAAAAAGAAAAAGCGCAAACACCAGAGAATCGTATTACCCCCTTTAATATTTCTCCACCCAAAGAAATGCTTACCAAAGCCATTGACATGATCAAATCTGCAAAAAGACCAGCAATAATTGTAGGGCATGGAGCACGTTTTGAAATGGAGAGCATCATCGAATACGCAGGTACGCTTAACTGCCCAGTGATTACCACTTTCAAAGGAAAAGGTTTGATCCCAGATGATCACGAATTGGGGTGCGGTGTATTAGGACGCAGTGGAACACCTATCGCCTCATGGTTTATGAATGAAAGCGATCTTTTGATTGTTTTTGGTGCCTCGTTCTCTAATCACACGGGGATCACTCCCAAAAAACCAATCATCCAGGTAGATTTTGATCCTATGGCGCTGAGCAAATTTCATAAAGTTGACTGTGCGTTGTGGGGTGAAATTTCTGAAACTTTAACCGTAATACGAAAAGAAACTGAAGGAACTACGCAGAGTATTGATCATCGCAAAGAAATTGCTTCCCGTTGGCAAATATGGCGAGATGAGAAACAAAGTAGGCTTCAGGACTCTAGTACTGCCGGCATTAGTTCTATTGCTGTATTTGATGCCATGAACAAGGTAACTCCAGATAATGCGGTTATTGCGGTGGATGTAGGTAACAACACCTATTCTTTTGGTCGATATTTTGAGCCAAAACAACAATCCATTCTTATGTCTGGGTATTTAGGGTCAATTGGGTTTTCATTACCAGCAGCTATGGGAGCTTGGGCAGCACAAGGTGATCAAAGACCGATCTGGTCGGTATCTGGTGATGGAGGTCTAGGGCAATACCTGGCAGAAATTTCTACTTTGGTAAAATATCAAATGAATATTAAGCATATCGTGCTTAACAATTCTGAACTGGGTAAAATTTCCAAAGAACAACGGGCCGCAGAACTCGACGTATGGCAAACCTCTCTACACAATCCAAGTTTTGCTGATTTTGCCAATAACTGTGGTGCTTTGGGTATCAAAGTAGAAAAATTAGAAGACTTGATTCCTGCAATGGAAAAATTAAGAGATCACCAAGGTCCTGCACTTCTGGAAATAATTACAGACGTAAACCTTATCTAACTATGGAAACTTTGATAAAAATAATCCCTGTGCTCATACTCATATACTTTGGTATTGGAGTTTTATTTGGTATCTATTTCTTTGCTAAAGGAGCTGCCAAAATAGATTCGTTGATTTCGGAGAGCAAATGGACAGTACGGTTATTCTTGGTTCCTGGTGCTATTGGATTGTGGCCTATTTTATTGATTAAAATCTTGAAAACTTCAAAATCTTAATTATGACTTCTGGACAACGAAAAGCACATAAACTCATCTGGATGTTTCTGGTTATTGCAATTCCTGTATTTGTGATTTTTGCTTTAAAAAGTATCAAAGAACCCTTTATTACGGATAGTGATCTTAGCAGCAGAGAAGAAATCACAGGGAAATTGATCCTGGATGATGCACAATTTCAAATCCAATTATTGGATAAAAGCAATATACAAATCATCTTAAAACGCCCTCTTAAAAGTGCTTCCTCTTCGGTATATGGAATTTCGTCGAATAACGAAAGTGAGATTTTTTTGGGAGTTCTGGATAAAAAAGGCATTTATCAATTTCAGATCAACCCAAACTGTAAAAGCATTAAAATTCAAGATGACATTAAACATATCAACCTTTTTAACATCGAATTGTAATGGGAGTAAATTATCAAACCGTTCTATGGAACAAGAATAAAAAAGTATATGATAAATGGATTGGTATTGGGATCTTGGTTTATCTGATATGCTTTATCGGTATCACGGTGGCTACAAATCCAGCAACAAGTATAGAAACCTTGATCATAAGGGCATTCGGAACTTTGGCTATTGCTCTTTTACATATTGTTTTGGTAATCGGTCCATTAGCCAGACTGAACACTAATTTTCTTCCTTTGCTATACAACAGAAGACACCTTGGAGTAAGTATGTTTCTAGCCGCTTTGGTGCATGGGGGTTTTTCTATATTTCAATTTCATTCCTTGGGAAATGTAAATCCGATTTATGCTTTGGTCACCTCTAATATGGATTATGATTCACTGACTCATTTTCCATTTCAGGTGCTTGGTTTTTTTGCATTGATCATTTTGTTCTTGATGGCTTCTACCAGTCATGATTTTTGGTTAAAAAACCTTTCTCCAAAAACCTGGAAAAGACTTCATATGCTAGTATATTTTGCCTATGCACTAATTATCATGCATGTTTTTCTTGGTGCTTTTCAACAACAGCCTTCTTTTGCATCCATAGGTATTTTGATTTTTGGATTTATCATAATTGCCTCGCTACATTTGATTGCTGCTTTTAAAGAAACCAGAATTGATGCTACGGTAACCCAAGATACTGAAGACGGATGGGAATATGTTTGTGATGTTAATGACATTCCTGAAGACCGAGCCAAAATATTTATCGTAGAAAAGGAACGTGTTGCTGTCTTCAAATACAACAACCAATTATCTGCGATTTCAAACGTATGTAAACACCAAGGTGGACCTTTGGGAGAAGGAAAAATAGTCGACGGTTGCGTGACCTGCCCGTGGCATGGATATCAGTATTTGCCACATAATGGACAATCTCCTCCTCCATTTACAGAAAAAGTAGCGACTTATGAGCTTCGTATTCAGAATAAAAAAGTGTATATCCTTCCTACCCCGCTGCCCGAAGGAACTGAAGTTACTCCTATACTCATTTAAAAAAACAGAACTCATGAAAAAAAGAGAAGACGAATTTTATATTGGTTATGTGGATGGTATAGGGCAACATACCAAAAAAACAGTACGGCAATTTGTGCTGTTTGGACTGCTAGCTGTCATCTTAATCGCTTCCATTTTTGCATTTACGCAAAATCGATTTAAGAATAGCACTTTTGAATTAGCTACAACGACCAAAATCATGGGAGTTTATCACGAAAACCCATATCCAATGCTTAAAGTGAAAACCGGAGAAAACACGTTTAAAAATATCTTATTGCTGGGCTTTGGGAAATTTAGTGCTAACCCTTACTTAAAAAAGATCCGGAATAAGTCAGGTTCCATCTCCGGAAGTATGATCAGTATCGAGGGTAATCTCATTTATTACAATGGCAAAACCCTATTGCAAATTACAAATGATGAAAAAGTAACATTACTGGAAACAGGACAAGCACATCAAGCTCCAAGACCTTCTACTATAGCCAAAAACATGGAGTTAAAAGGAGAAATTGTAGATCCCAAATGCTATTTTGGTGTGATGAAACCAGGAAAAGGGAAAATACATCGCAGTTGTGCTGCCTTATGTATTTCAGGAGGGATTCCACCTGTTCTGGTAACCAGTGATGACAATAACATTTCTGAATATTATCAAATTACTGATCAAAATGGCAAAGCCATACATAAGGATATTTTACCCTTTATTGGTAAGCCCTCACTACTTTCTGGACAGATAGTACAGCTAGAAGACTGGTATCAAATTAGGATTGACGTGAACACTATACAAGAATTGGATTTACCTTCCAGAATTTATTAAATCATATGTCGAAGACCTTAGAAGTATTATCCAAATACAAATACCTTATTGCATTAATAAGCGTATTTAATTTTCTATTAACTCCTATTCATGCGAGTATTTCTTCTATACAACCTGCACACCCGGTAGTAATCAATTATACCTTAGTCATATTAGCGAGTTCTTTAATTGCTTCAGACTCCAGAAAGAGGATTAGAACCTATGCTTTGGGAGCCATTACCTTAGTTTTTATCTGGATAGAATTTTCTTATCCCAATCACATGGGTATCTTAGCCTGTCGTCTTGCCTCTTCTTTGGTATTGTTCTCTCACTTTTGCTTACTGTTAATTCATCAACTAAGAAAGATTCGCACCATGAACCTTCAATTTATTTTGGGGCCGATTTTAGGTTTTATTTATCTGGGAATTATTGGAGGTATTTTTTTTGAAACTGTACACCTAATTGATCCTTCTTCCTTCCGGTTTCATAGCGATATCTCTGGATATGTATACTATTATTTCAGCTTTATTAGCATTACTACTGTGGGTTATGGAGATATTACCCCTATTACACCGCAAGCTCAAGCGATAACTCTTGTTCTCAATGTTATTGGGCAATTTTATCTCGCTATTGTTATTGCTCTTTTTGTTGGTAAATACATTAATGAAAAAAAATAACATCATGTTACAATCCTTCAGTATTATCTTTTCTATCGCTGCTCTTTATAGTTATATCAACTACAAATGGTTAAAGCTACCCACAACTATTGCGTTGATGATTATGAGCCTCGTGACCATTCTTATCATCACGATAAGTAAAAGTATTTTTCCTGCATTTTACCAGTTTTTTTGTGACATCATTGTCAATTCAGATTTTAAGACCCTGCTATTAGATGGCATCTTGAGTTTCTTGCTCTTTGCTGGAGCATTGCATGTAAACATTGAAGATCTAAACAAAGAAAAATGGTCGATTATCTTGTTTGCATCCTTAGGAGTTCTTATTTCAACTTTTGTCGTGGGAGGATTGCTTTATCTGATTGCTAATCCAATGGGAGTATCTCTTCCCTTTTTGGATGCCTTATTATTTGGTGCCTTAATCTCTCCCACTGATCCTATTGCCGTTATGGCCATACTTAAGAAAGCAAATATTTCAAAAAGTCTGGGTATTAAAATAGAAGGAGAATCTCTCTTTAATGATGGGATTGGTGTTGTTGTCTTTTCTGGTATCCTAATTTTGGCTGGAATGGGTGAACATGATATAGAAAGTTCTATCGGTTCAGAAATTGGAAAACTTTTCCTGGAAGAAGCCGTAGGAGGAATAGCATACGGTACTGCACTTGGGTTTCTGGGATATTACACGATCAAATCGATAAAAGAAAACCCTCAACTTGCTGTTATGATTAGCCTTGCCATTGTAATGGGGGGTTATGCCATCGCCTCTATGATACATGTATCTGGCCCACTGGCAATGGTAGTTACCGGAATGGTTATCGGCAACAAATTGAATATTAAAAGTAATACAGGCCCCACCCGAAAACTAATTAATGAAATATGGGAAGTTTTGGATGACGTGTTTAATGGTATTTTATTTGTTCTAATAGGGTTGGCAATACATTTACTCAAATACGATCCACTGCACCTTACCTTAGGGATAATCACTATCTTAATAGTTCTTCTTTCTAGGTTTATTTCGGTATTGTTACCTTATTCTTTGTTACGACATACTGAGGATAGTCCTATCAAAACAGTAAGTGTGCTTACCTGGGGAGGTTTGCGAGGTGGGATTTCGGTAGCTTTGGCGTTAAGCCTTTCTGATAATGCTTCTTCCGAAGTTATATTGTATATTACCTATGTAGTTGTGATTTTTTCAATAATTGTTCAAGGCTTAAGTATCGGAAAACTAGTTAAAAGATTGTATCGATAATATCCATCATCTTTTTTTACATAAAAATAACACTAACATCATATGTAATTTTGGCATCAAGAGCTTTAGTGTCATTATATTTCAAAATTAAACCTTAAGAATATGGCGCTCATATCAAAGAAATACTATAACAGAGATCTATCATGGTTACGTTTCAACCATAGAGTATTGCAAGAAGCTGCAGATCAAAACAACCTGTTATACGATCGTATTAAATTCTTGGCCATCTTTTCTTCTAATCTTGATGAGTTTTTTAAAGTACGAGTTTCTGATATTAGAAAGATTAAAGATCTTGATAAATCCCTTCGCAAAAAACTAATTACCAAACCCAATAAGCTATTAAAAAAAATAAAGAAGCAAGTGCATCTTCAACAAGAAGAATTCGGAGCCATTTTTGGTAATCAGATTCTCCCTGAATTGGAGAAAGAAGGCATCTATTTAATTGATCATAATGCATTTTCACCATCCCAAAAAATAGTAGCAGAAAGCTATTATAAAGAACATTTAGTGCATAAAACACAGGTTCTTATTGATAGCGTGCAAAAAAATGAAAGTGTTTTTATAGAGAATGAGCAATTGTATCTTACTTCGCAATCCAATACTTCAGAAGTTGTTATCGTAAAAATCCCCAACGACACGAGTCGATTTGTGACGTTTCCATCAGAAGGCGGGAAACACTACATCACCTTTGTAGACGACATCCTGAAATACAATCTGGCTCAGGTTTATGCAGAAAAAGGATGTTCTGATTTTTATGCTATCAAAATATCCAGAGATGCAGAATTATACATAGACAACGAATATTCTGGAGATCTTCTCACCAAAATTAAAGATTCGCTAGGCAATCGAGATACAGGTCAGGTTACCCGATTATTAATCGATCGATCGATGCCTGATAAACTACTAAGTCGTATTAAAGACATTTTAGATGCCAACGAAACTGATGTTTTATGGGGTGGAAGCTATCATAATTTTAAAGACTTTTTTGGTTTTCCTAATCCAACAAACAAAACCTTTACCGAAGATGCTGTAGCACCAATATATGACAGTCAACTTCAAAAGTTCGATACCATTTTTGAGGCAATTAATGAAAAAGACCGATTGCGTTATTATCCTTACGAATCTTTTGACGATTTACTTCGTTTGGCCCAAGAAGCTGCTGAAGACGAAACCGTAAGCCAAATAAAAGTAACACTCTATCGGGTGGCGAAACAATCTGGAATAGCAGAGGCATTACTGAAGGCTGCAAAAAATGGGAAAGAAGTTTTTGTTTTTATTGAGACGAAGGCACGATTTGATGAAGAAAATAACATCAGGTGGGGTAAAATTTTGCAAGACAATGGGGCCAAAGTAATGTATAGTTACCCTGGCATAAAAGTACATTCAAAAATCCTGCTAATAGAGCGTATAGAAAATGGTATCGCCAAAAACTATGGCTATATCAGTACAGGAAATTTTAATGAAAAGACCTCCAAAATATACACCGACTTCGGTCTGATGACCGCTAATCAAAAAATAACTTCGGAACTCAATCAGGTTTTTCAACTATTAGAAGGAAATAGCATACTCCCAAAAACTAAAAAACTATTAGTTTCTCCTTTTTCTACACGTAACACTTTCGAAAAATTAATTAGAAATGAAATCGAAAATGCGTTAACCGGTCAAGAAGCCTACATTATTTTGAAATTAAATAGTCTCCAGGATCAGGGGATGATCGATCTTTTATATCAGGCTAGTAATGCAGGGGTAAAAATTCGACTTGTAGTACGAGGCATTTGTTGTCTTGTTCCTGGTATCGAAGGACAAAGTAAAAATATCTATGTGACCAGTATTGTAGATCGGTTTTTGGAGCATGGTAGGGTATATATATTCGCTAATGGCGGAAAAGAGAAAATGTATATCGGATCGGCCGATTGGATGACACGTAATCTTGATCACAGGATCGAAGTGATTACTCCAATTCTGGATCAAGATGTATATGCTAAAATTAGAAAGGTAGTACAATTACAAATTGAGGACACTGTAAAATCAAGAATCATCGATGAAGATCAAAGTAACGATTATGTGAGTGGTTCTAAAAAAATACGTGCTCAGATGGAAACTGTACAAGCTCTAGCTCAATAGCTACGTAGTTTTTCTTTATTTATCTAATGCTATGATTATCGCAGAATTTTTAGACAGGTTTATAGAAGTACTAATATCTACCGTATTTCCAGATAAAATATCTATGCATTTTCACCAAATGAGGTGGACATCAAGAGCACTAAGATTCCTGTAGGGTGTAATTACAACGACATTATTAAGCAGGCTTTAGGTTATTATTTGTGCCATAGGTAATAATCGCTAATTTTCAATTTTACGTAAAAACACGTACAAATTGTTAGGGGTAAAATATTTATCTTTAAGATAGCACAACAACTTTTAAACCTAACCTGTCATGAGTACCAACCAAGCATTGACAACCGTATTCCAAAAAGATAAAATTTGGATTCTTATCGTTACTTCTATTTTGATCATTATTGGTTTCACCAATCTCCTTACAACTCCAGCTATTGACTTTTTGACCAATGTAAATAGTGATATGATGCTGAGTCTTGGGATTGCGATGGAATTAAAAAGTATAGCTTCTAGTATTGACAGTTCCAAAATCCCACTAATCGGAGGGTTAGCAACAGAGCTCGAAGATATTTTTACACGTGCTATCAATTATCTGGCATTTTCTAATATTGTTCTTGGTGTTCAAACCATTTTGGTGAATATGGGTAAATCCTTACTATTCAAAATACTACCCGTTTTTTTTATAGTTGGAATATTCTTTAAAAAATACAACCAAATTGCGTTGCGATTATTGATTATATCCCTTTTGATTAATCCTGGATTAGCATTATACGTGAATGGTATTCACTATGTTTCAGACACTATGGAACTAAGTTTGGGGTCAGACCTACACAAGCAACTGTCTGAAATAAAAAACAAGTATGAGGCGAAAAAAGAAAAACTAAAGGTAAAACAGGAAAGTAAGAAGGAAAAACAACTAGAAAAAGCCAAAGAAAAAGGGCATGAGGACATTAGCCTATTCAAAAAAGTGGAAGATGCCGTAGTTGACAAAGTCGAAGATGTTGGAGTAGATGTTAGCGAAGGAGTATCCGAAACTTTTCAGATTCTCAAAGAGGGTAAAAAAGAATTGATGAAGCTCATCCTTAATATGGTGAGTAATCTGGCCGTACTCTTCTTGGTTTTGCCACTATTATACTTCTACATTATGGGACTAGTTCTGAAAAAATTCTTCCATTTTTCAGGATTAAATCTTATCGGCACTCAAGAAATAGATAACCTTAAAAAACTTGGTAAAGATTTCGAATCCAGTAATCACTAACCAACACAACATACTCAAAAAACCTTATCTTATGAAAAAAGCAGCATTTTTCTTACTTACGCTATGTTTGATGATATCATGTAAAAAAGAACAGGAAAACATAGAAGTCCAACAACCAGACGTTGAAAAAAAAGAAGTGATTAAAGATCTGTGTACCTCTGAGGAAGAGAGAATCCGAACGGAACCCAGTATACTGGGGATGGATATTTCACATTTTCAGGGAGAAATACAATGGAACAAAATAAAAGCAGATGGTGTCAACTTCGTATACATGAAAGCCACTCAGGGAACAACCTTTAAAGATCCCAGATTTGAAAAGAACCATGCGGCGACCAAAAAAAATTGCTTGTATAGAGGGGCATATCATTTCTATGAAACAGGAAAAGATCCCAAAAAACAAGCACAAAACTTTACTGAAACCGTAAAAGAACTAATTCCTGGTGATCTACCACCTGTGTTAGATTTGGAAGAATTAGGAATGCAAACTTCGGTCACCAAAGAAATGTACGAAACCAACACACTACGATGGCTCAAAATAGTTGAAGAAAAATTAGGGGTTCGCCCTATTATTTACAGCAATCCTACTTTTGCCAATGCGTATCTTAAACATCCGGAGTTTGCTAACTATAAACTTTGGATAGCAGATTATACCAAGGGAGCATCTCCTACAATGCCTTATACCTGGAAGGATAAAAGTTGGACATTTTGGCAACGTACGGATAGCAAAAAATTAGAAGGAGCCGAAGGAAAAATCGATTACGATCTGTTTCAAGGCGATGCCGACTCTTTTCTGAAAATGATAAAAAAATAGTGCTAAAGATCCTGTAGTATTGATTACCTTGGATCCATGAAAGAACATCAATCTACCGAAAGCCGTTATTGGACAGAACGCTATGCCGAAAACCGAACCGGTTGGGATATTGGATATGTCTCTACGCCCTTAAAAACATATGTTGATCAGCTAACAGACAAGACGATCAAAATACTCATCCCCGGAGCTGGAAATGCCTATGAAGCAGAATATCTGTTTCATAATGGATTTACTAATGTTTTTGTGTTAGATATATCTCAAACACCTCTTGATGCTTTTGCTCAAAGGGTCCCTCAGTTCCCTAAATCCAATCTGCTTCTCGATGACTTTTTTACACTCGAAGGAAAATTTGATCTTATTTTGGAACAAACCTTTTTTTGTTCCTTTATCCCTACAGATGATAACAGAATGGCCTATGTCAAACAAATGGCTAACCTCCTAAAACCAGAAGGAAAACTGGTGGGTCTTTGGTTTGATTTCCCATTAACTGGCGATATGGAAAAGCGCCCATTTGGAGGCGACAAGGATCTTTATCTATCGTACTTTAACTCTCATTTTAAGGCCAAAACATTTGAAAAAAGCTATAACTCTATTCCAGAACGACAAGGAAACGAACTTTTTGGGATTTTTATAAAAAAATAGACCTCCTTGCAGAGGTCTTCTTTCTAATTTTCTTTTTCAAAGTATGGCTTAATATCTTAGTAACTCATCAATTTTTACCTTCACTTTTTCAGTAGAAGGAATCATGGTTTGTTCTAAAGTACTATTAAGGGGAATAGCCGGCATATTTTCTGAACCTATTGTCATTACTGGTGCATCCAAAGATCTAAAACACTCTTCCTGAATTTTTCCAGCCAAGGCTCTTGCAAAAGAATTATTACTTGGTTCTTCGGTAACTACTAGACATTTTTTAGTCTTCTTCACCGATTCCATAATGGTTTCTTCATCAAGAGGATACAAGGTTCTTAAATCAATAATTTCTACAACATCCTTGATATCTTTTGTGGCATTTAGCGCCCAATGCACTCCCATACCATAGGTCACCACGGTAAGCGTTTCTTGATCATCCTGTGGCCAGATACGCTGTACGATGTTTGCTTTTCCGAAAGGTAATATATAATCTTCAGAAGGTTCTATTGTTCTGGCAGCATCAGTCCCTTTTACCTTAGACCAATACAATCCTTTATGTTCCAGAATCACCACTGGGTTTGGATCATGATAAGCGGCTTTCATTAATCCTTTTAGATCTGCTCCATTACTAGGATATGCTATTTTTATACCTCTGATATTGGTAACTACAGATTCTACAGATGAAGAATGATAAGGACCTCCACTACCATAAGCTCCAATAGGAACCCGTAAAATCATCGATACAGGCCATTTCCCGTTTGACAAATAACAAGAACGACTCACTTCAGTAAACAATTGATTTAATCCTGGCCAAATGTAATCTGCAAACTGTACTTCTACGATTGGTTTTAACCCAACAGCAGACATACCTACAGTTGATCCTACGATAAAAGCCTCTTGTATTGGGGTATTGAATACACGTTCATCTCCAAATTTTTGAGCCAGTGTCGCAGCTTCTCTAAATACACCTCCTAATCGACCTCCTACGTCCTGTCCGTACAGCAAACATTCTTTATGCTCTCTCATCAATTCCTCTACCGCAAACAAGGCACAATCTACCATGACTACTTCTTCTTTGTCTGATGGTGCTCGTTCTCCAAGTTCTTGGGTTACTGGTGTTGGTGCAAAATCGTGTGTAAACAAATCTTCTGGCGTTGGATCTTCGGCTTTCATTGCTTCCTCAAGATCTCTGGCTACGATATCTTTTGCTTTGTTTTCTATTTCTTGTATTTCTTTCTCTTCAAATCCGTTATCCAACAGCTGGTTACGAAGCACCGGATATGGGTCTCGAGATCTTGCTTCATCAAGATCATCTCGATACCATTCCATACGTACTCCCGATGTATGGTGATTTAATAAAGGAACTTTGGCGTGAACCAATATAGGTCGTCTTTCTTCTCTTATCGTTTGAATCGCTTCCTGAATGGCTAAATAACTTTCAGTAAAATTTGCTCCGTCTATAGATATAGCATCCAAACCATTAAATCCTCTCGCGTATTCAAAAGCATTTTGTGCCCTTGTTTCGGCTTCGTTGGCAGAAATATCCCAACCATTATCCTGAACCAAATACAAGATCGGAAGCTGTTTTAAAGCTGCCATCTGGAAAGCCTCTGCGATCTCTCCTTCTGTCACCGACGCATCTCCCAAAGAGCATAGCACCAGAGGTGCCTCTTTTATCTCACTCTTGCCGGAATCGTTGTGGGGTATTCCTACAAGTTCTTTATACTGCAATCCTAATCCAACCCCGGTTGCCGGAATCGCTTGCATACCTGTTGCAGAAGATTGATGTGGTATTTTTGGCTTATCGGCATCTCGTAAACTCGGATGCGAATAATAGGTTCTACCCCCGGAAAAAGGATCGTCTTTTTTTGCCAACAGTTGCAACATCAGATCATAAGGTTTCATCCCGATCCCCAACAACATCGCATCATCTCTATAATACGGAAAAGCAAAATCCTGTGGCAATAATTGCATCGCTACAGCAATTTGTATGGCTTCATGACCACGTGAGGTAGCATGTACATATTTTGAGACTACTTTAAAATTCTCTTCGTATAATTCGGCCATTGATTTTGCCTTGCAAAGTGTCATAAATGCTTCTTGCAATACCTCTTTGGCGATGGTTTTTTCAGCTAACATACTCTTCATTTTTTTAAATACAGATTGCCCATCAGCATTCATTATTTATCCAACTTTTTCTTCTACATCTACAGGGATAATCCATCCATGTTTATCTTCCTGCTTCTGGGTTTTGATATCATCCAGGGTTGTTTTCATATCCTGGCTCACTGGATTATCTGTTGGTAATGTAATTACCTCATCTTTATATCCAATAGCTTCTACCATGGCAATGGCTACAGCTGTGCCTGTTCCAAAAGCTTCTTCCAACTTCCCTTCTTTAGAAAATTGAATCACTTCATCAATAGTGATAGGGCGTTCTTCTACTTCAAAACCTTTGTCTTTTAACAAGGTGATCACACTGTCTCTGGTAATTCCCTTTAGGATAGAACCACTAGTACTTGGTGTTATGAACTTACCTGATACCTTGAAAAAGATATTCATCGTCCCCACTTCCTGAACGTATTTGTGTTCGTTGGCATCTAACCATAATACCTGGTCATATCCTTTTGCTTTTGCTTTTTCTGTTGGTAAAATTGCCGCAGCATAGTTTCCTGCAGCTTTTGCTTCACCTGTTCCTCCATCGGCCGCTCTTATAAACTCAGTTTCAGCATACAGCCGTATTTTCTTTGTAAAAAATGGACCTGCCGGAGAACAAATTACTATGAACTTATAGCTTGTAGCTGCTCTCATCCCAATAAAAGGCTCATCGGCATACATAAATGGTCTTAGATACAAGGCACTACCATCCTGTGGCGGAATCCAATTATGCTCTACACCTACAATTTGCTTTACTGCTTCTACAAACAAGGTTTCGGGAACAGTAGGCATCCCCATACGAACCGCACTATGATTAAAACGTTTCGCATTTTCTTCAGGTCTAAACAAAAGTGGGGTTTTATCCTGCCCAACAGTAGCTTTCATTCCTTCAAAAATGGCTTGCCCATAATGCAAAGCCATAGCAGCCGGATGGGTGGGTATCATCTGCAAAGGTTCGATACGTGGGTTTTGCCAGTTTCCATTTTGGTAATCACAAACAAACATATGATCAGTAAATACGGTTCCCAACGGGATGTTATCAAAATCAATGTGTTGTAATCCCGAATTCGAAGTTCTTGTAATTTTGATCTGTTGTTCCATTTTTATTATGTTTTGGGCGCATCCCTGTGGGTCGGGCTATCCACGCTACACGGTAGCTTGTTTCTATCCCTTGCGCATATTTTTTTAACTATATTTTTCTATTACTATCAAATGCTTCAAGCTCATCTCCTACCTTACGTAAAAAAGAGCCTCCTAAAAATCCATCTACTACTCGATGATCAAAAGACAACGACAAATACATCATGCTTCTAATCGCGATCTCATCACCTTTTTCTGTAGTAATCACCTCTGGTCTTTTCTTAATGATCCCTAATGCCAAAATCGCTACTTCAGGTTGATTGATTATTGGTGTTCCCATCAAGCTTCCAAAAGTTCCTACATTAGAAATAGTAAAAGTACTCCCGCCGATTTCATCGGGTTTCAAAGCATTGTTACGCGCGTTGTTGGCTAAATGATTTACATTTTTTGCCAATCCCAAAAGATTCTTTTCATCAGCATTTCGTACCACAGGTACAATTAAATTCCCGCTTGGTAACGCAGTAGCCATACCTACATTAATATCATCATGTACCACGATTTTATCTCCATCTACCGATACATTAATCATCGGATACTCCTTAATCGCTTTTGCTACCGCTTCTACAAAAATTGGAGTGTAAGTCAGTTTTTCACCATACTTTTCCAGAAACTCATTCTTTACCGTATTTCTCCAATTCACAATATTGGTGACATCTATCTCGATATAACTGGTCACATGAGGAGAAGTATGCTTAGAGTACACCATATGATCAGCGATCATTTTTCGCATACGATCCATCTCTACAATACGATCCTTACCTTCTGTAAATTGTATTGGTGGTGGATTGTAAGACGATTTTGGAGCGGTAGCCTGCGGGCGGCTTGGCAAAGGATATTTTCTATTTTTAAGATATAATATGATATCACTTTTGCGAATACGTCCACCCTCGCCAGTTCCTTGTATACTCTGTACCTCTTCTATACTTAGGTTTTCCTTTTTGGCAATGCTAATGACCAATGGAGATAAAAATCCATCGTTATCCCCAGTATTTAATGACCTAAACTCACGTTCTGTTTCGGATTTTACTGCTGCAGTTTGAGCTTTGGGTTTTGGAGCCTCAATTTTGGCTACCTCTATCTTTTCTGAAGGAGTTTTTGCCGTGGCCTCTCCATCTGCATCAATAACAGCAATCACGGTTCCTATTTCTACAACTTCATTAGGTTCAAATCGTATTTCTGAAAGCACCCCATTGCATGGTGCTGGCACTTCAGAATCTACTTTGTCTGTTGCCACCTCTAGTATGGTTTCATCTTCTTCTACAGGATCTCCAACCTTCTTCAACCAGTTTAAGATTGTCGCTTCTGAAATACTCTCGCCCATTTTGGGCATTTTTAACTCTACTATTGACATTTTGGTTAACTAATGTTCGTTAGTTTAATAATATACAAAATTCTTATGCGGGAACCGCACTACTTTCCAAAGCTTTACGTATTCCTGTCCACAAGGCTATACGTTTCTCAAGCGCTTTTTTACTGTAACGCAAGGCCTCGTTCCATTCTTTCTCGTTAGTACAAAGAACATCCACCATTTCCAAACTTAAAGGGCCATGTTCATCACCATCGAGTTCTATATGACGTTCCAGATAATATACCAGTTGTTTTAATTCTGATTCGGAGCCATTTCCTATACTTTTTACCAATTCGATAAACATGTCCGGGATCAAGTCTTCTCTTCCAAAAGTGAATACCGCAGCTATAATATGCGGTTTGTTGGTAGCAATAACCTGAAAGGTAAATGCTACAAAGTCCTTTACTTCATCTATAGTTGCTATTGATTCAAGACCTTCTTCAACCGTTTTACTATCATAAAGATGGCCCAACAACCTATTTATCTGTATAGTATCCGCGCCTGCTTCTTGCATTGCGTTTAAGTACATTTCGAAATGACTTACAGACTCTCCAGCTTGATCCACATCACTTTCTTCGCCTAATACGATTTCATTCACAAAACGTCTCACCTTAGCGTTTGATGAAGGTATCCAAGGGATACTCGTTGTGGTAAAGTGAAACTGCAAACTTTTCAATAAAGACATAAAATCCCAAACCGCAAACACATGACTCTGCATAAAGACACGAACACCTTCAATATCCTTAATATCCTGATATAGCGGATGCGTCTGCAATTGCAATCGTAATGGTTCTAGTTCTTTTATGATATGATTGATGTTCATATTTTACTCTTAAACTCTTCTAAAGTTTTATAAAAAGCTTCTTGTGTTGATCTTTCTTTAGGAACTTCTCGTAAAGGCTCAACTTCTTCTAGAGATTCAAAACAATCTGTAGGAAGTTGTTGATATAATTGAGTGCCCTTAGTTTTCCAGGCAATCATTTCATCGCTCACTTCTTTAATAACTTTTGCTGGATTTCCAACGATCAAGCTACGCTTAGGGAAAACCATTTTTGCCTTTACAAAAGACATAGCTCCCACAATACACTCATCCCCTATCTCTGCATCATCCATGATCACGGTATTCATACCAATCAGGCAATTACGTCCCAGATTTGCACCGTGTATCACCGCTCCATGTCCCACATGAGCACTTTCTTTAAGCACAATCGATTTGCCAGGAAACATATGTACCGTACAATTCTCTTGTACATTTACGCCATCTTCAAGGATAATTTCACCCCAATCTCCACGAATTGCTGCTCCAGGTCCGATATAACAGTTTTTCCCGATAATTACATTACCGGTTACTGCTGCCAGCGGGTGCACAAAACTACTTTCGTGTACTACAGGTATATATCCTTTGAACGCGTATATCATTTAAATCGTTTTAATGTTTCTTTGGTAAAATCACTTAGCACTAGTCGACCACTAATTACTGCTCGTTCTGCCAAAAGTGTATCCCAATGCTCTGTACCTTGCCAAAATACCTTTTTCATTTCTCTCATTGCTTCCGGGTTATAGGTACAAAGGTGTTCGGCAAAGGCTTTTACCTCTTGATCCAATGTTTCAACATCTTCAAATACATGGGTAAACAATCCTTTGTCTCTTGCCCATTCTGCACTATAAAAAGTATTGGCGTCTATAGCGATTTGAGACATAGCCGATAATCCTATTTTTCGCTCTACAGCAGGTCCTACCACAAAAGGTCCTATCCCAACATTGAGCTCACTTAGCTTAATCGATGCATATTTGGTAGCCATACAATAATCTGTTGCAGACGCTACTCCTACGCCTCCTCCAACAGTTTTTCCTTGTACTCTACCAATAATGAACTTTGGGCATTTGCGCATGGCATTGATGACATTGGCAAAACCTGAAAAGAACACTTTTCCTGTCTCTGCATCATTGATATTAATCAGTTCTTTAAAACTGGCACCGGCACAGAAAGTTCTGTCTTTACCACTTTTTAGAACAATAACCTTTATCTCATCGTTATTACCGGCATCTGTAATCGTTTGCGCTAGCTTAGCTAGAATATCGCCAGGTAAAGAATTATGTGCAGGGTGGAAAAACTCTATAGTTCCTACTCCGTTTTCAATTTCAATATTTACGTATGGTGCTGTCAATGTTATATTCTTAAATTTTTATAATATGCCAAATTGTTGGAAATGGTGATTCATATGTTTTGTATTCAATAAATCCCACTCGAATTTATTCATCTCTCCAAAAACTGCATTTTTTGTGATTGCTTCAGGATATTCTTTGAAATAGGTCTCAAATGCATCGTAGGCCTCTATCAGCTTTGCTTTGGCCGTAGCTAAATCTTCATATTTTAAATCCTCCAGTTCCCCAGCTTTCATCAACGGATGCTGGTGTTCTCTAGGCATTGATCTATGGTTGTACACCATTTCTTGTACACGCTCTAGTTTATCCTCTGGAGTGGCGATTTCGAAGTCCTGAATTTCTCCAGCACCTATCCTAATCGTATATTCTAAATGTTCGACCATATGCTGCGGAGTCATCATTCCCCATTTGGGTTTCATATCCTCGGTTAGCTTGGCTAAATATCCTTCAATATTTGATCGATCAACTTGTACAAATGGTGTTTTTTTCTGTACCATTGTCAAAATTGTAGCAATCGCGGCCAATTCGTCATCTTGATCAAACACTTCTACAAACCATTTTACGATACCACTTGGTAATTCTTTACCTCTATGATCTCTATCTATTTTTTGTTTACATGTTAATCGTACATACACCGTATCATTATGATAGATCGGGCGTAAGAAACGACATTCCTCCAAACCATAATTAGCAGCAACCGGACCTTTATTTGGATATACAAATAATCCAGCTGCTGCAGCCAGAATGAAATATCCATGAGCTGTTCTTTTCTCGAAAATACTTCCATCTAAAGAGGTAATATCGGTATGCGCATAAAAATGATCCCAGGTAAGATTTGCAAAGTTGATAATATCGGTATCAGTAACTGTTCTTTTGTGAGTTTTGAGCGACATCCCTGGCTCAATATCTTCCCAGTGATACGCAAATGGATGCTTATCTGCAGTTTTATATTTTGAATTTGCCTGATAGATTCCTGTAACCTCGGTTAAAGTTGTTGGTGTTCCTTGTATGGCACATCGTTGCATATAATGCTTAATACCTCTCATACCACCCATTTCTTCTCCTCCTCCTGCGCGACCAGGGCCACCATGAGTAAGCATCGGTAACGGAGAACCATGCCCAGTACTTTGTCTGGCGTTTTCTCGATTTCCTACCAAAATACGTCCATGGTGAGAAGCTGCTCCTACTACAAATTCTTTGGCGATTTCATCATCGTAGGTAAAAATAGAAGACACTAATGATCCTTTACCCATATGCGTTAAGGAAATTGCATCATCTAGCGTATCGTAAGGCATAATTGTAGATACCGGACCAAAGGCTTCTATCCTATGTGCTTCTGTATTTTTGAATGGATTATCTTCTCTTAACAAGATTGGAGATACAAATGCACCTTTTTCGGCATCGGCTCCAACCGTTTCAATTTTATCCAGATCTCCGTAAACGAGCTGTGCTGTTTTGGCGATTTCGAATACATTATTTCTAAAGCTCTCTACTTGCTGTTTGCTTGCCAGAGCCCCCATGCGTACTTCTTTCAACCTTGGATCACCGATAGTTACTTTATCTAATTGTTTCCCCAAAGCGATCTGCACATCTTCTACTAAATCTTTTGGAACAATGATCCTACGAATTGCAGTACATTTTTGTCCGGACTTAACTGTCATTTCCTTTCTCACCTCTTTGATAAATAGATCAAATTCTGGTGTTCCCGGAACTGCATCTTGTCCTAATACCGAAGCATTCAAAGAATCTGCTTCCATAGTAAAAGGAACAGACTCTTCTATTAATCTTGGGTGTGCCTTTAAAATTCTACCTGTATGTGCAGAACCGGTAAAGGTTACTACATCTTGAGACTGCACCGTATCCAGAATATTTTTGGTCATCCCACTCAATAACTGTAGCGCTCCTTCTGGTAATATCCCAGAATCTACAATAACACGTACCACCGCTTCGGTCAAATAAGCGGTTTGCGGAGCTGGTAATACAACCGCTGGCACTCCTGCCATCCAGTTGACTGCACATTTTTCCAGCATTCCCCATATAGGAAAATTAAATGCATTGATGTGTACAGTCACCCCTCTTTTGGGTACCAAGATGTGATGCGCCATAAATCGCCCTCCTCTGGAAAGATCTATAGGATCTCCCTCTACGTGATAGGGCTGATTTGGAAAAAGTTTACGTAATGAAGCATTCGCGAATAAGTTTCCAAAACCTCCTTCTATATCAATCCAACTATCAACTCGCGTTGCTCCGGTACGGTAACTTAATTCGTAAAACTGTTCTTTTCTTTTAGTCAGGTATAAAGCCAATTTCTTGAGCATGTTTCCTCGCTCCTGAAAGGTCATTTTTCTCAATATCTCTCCACCCTTAGTTCTACCATATTGTAAAACTTCTGGGATATCCAAACCTTCGGTAGTAGAACGACCAATTACCTCTCCCGTAACAGCATCATGCATTACTAGTCCATCTCCGGAACCTGTAACCCATTTACCGTTGATATAACTTTCTAATGTTTGCATAGATTAGAGATTTGTATTTTCGATTACACAAGCATATCCTTGTCCTACGCCAACACACATGGTGATTAAAGCATAACGTTTCTTTTGTTCTTGTAATTCTAAAGCTGCAGAATATGCTATTCTGGCTCCAGTAACCCCTAGTGGGTGTCCTATGGCAATTGATCCTCCATTTGGATTTATTCTTGGGTCATCGTCTGCTAATCCCCATTCACGTATACATGCTAATGCCTGGGACGCAAATGCTTCGTTAAGCTCGATAACATCAATATCATCCATAGTAATTCCAGCCTTTTCTAATGCTTTATTAGAAGCCTGTACCGGACCAATCCCCATAATTCTTGGTTCAACACCTACTACTGCAGAGCTAACTATTCTTGCTAGCGGAGTAAGGTTATATTTCTTTACTGCATCTTCTGAAGCTACAATAGTTGCAGCAGCCCCATCATTTAATCCAGAAGAATTTCCGGCAGTAACACTTCCATCTTTCTTGAAGGCAGGTCGTAATTTTGCCAATACTTCTTTGCTTGTACTTGGCTTTATAAATTCATCATTTGCAAATACAATTGGATCTTTTTTGCGCTGCGGAATTTCTACCGCAGTAATTTCTTTGGCCAGTCTTCCGGACTCCTGAGCTTTGGTTGCTTTCATCTGACTCCAATAGGCAAATGCATCTTGATCTTCTCTTGAGATATTATATTTTTCTACCAGATTCTCTGCTGTATTACCCATTCCATCGGTACCATAAAGGTCATGCATTTTTTGATTGACAAAGCGCCATCCAAAACTTGAGTCATACATTTTGGAATCATTACCAAATGCTGAAGAAGGTTTAGCAATAACATATGGACCACGAGTCATATTCTCTACTCCTCCGGAGATAAAAAGGTCTCCGTCTCCTGCTTTTATCGCACGATTGGCATGAATAATAGCTGATAGTCCCGAGCTACATAATCTATTTACTGTTTCTCCTGGAACTGTAAATGGTAGTCCAGCCAGTAATAGCGCCATACGGGCCACATTACGATTATCTTCTCCTGCCTGGTTTGCACAACCCATAATCACATCATCGTAAGCTTCTTTAGGTATATTCGGATATTTTTCTACCAGTTTTTCTATTACCAGTGCTCCTAAATCGTCAGTTCTAACTGCCGATAATGTCCCTTTGTAGTTTCCTATAGGAGTTCGGATTCCATCAATAATATATGCTTCTTTCATTAGCGTATGAATGTGGTGTTTTCGTATCTTTTTATTGCTCTAATTTTGCTGATAATACCGACTTTTCTATCAGTGGCACATATTTCCCTTCTTCATCAGCTGGGAAAAAGGAAGAAATCATCATCGTTTTTTCTCCTGCAGGAACTGCATGCATCATCATTATCATTTTATCACCTGCATCGTCTAGTGTCATTGATTTTTGAACCAGTACTTTCTTTCCTTCCAGCTCTACTTCTTCAATTCCTAAAGAGGTCATCCCATTTTGATTTTCTGGTTCCTCTTCTAATCGTTTCTTTAAAAGGTCATATGGTTGTGGCGCTACCATCTTCATAATACCTGCAGACATATCTTCGGTCACCCGATTTGTTCCATTATCGATCACAAATACGGTTTCATCAACCTCCATCTCAATATCTGCATTGAAAATATTATTCAAAGCAGCCTTTTTCTCCTCCTCAGGAGAAGTATGTGTTGTAGATTCTGTATCTACGTCGGGTAAAGATTCTTTTTCAGCAGTCTTGTTTTTACCGCAAGAAATCACAGCAATTAAAACAAGTACAAATAATGTTTTTTTGATCATAGTTCGCGTTGTTATTCCCAATCTTTATTGGTTCGATATACTACTCCTTTGAAAAGCGCCACAATTTGGTCGCCTCTTTTAACCTCAACAATATTAAACCCCACTTTTGTTTTGGAAATATCTACTGTTGCTTGAGCAGTAAGGTAATCCCCTTCTTCCAAAGCTTCGATATGATTTATCGAGGTTTCAATAGAAACGGCATATTTACCATGTGTGTTTGCCGAAAATCCAAAAGCCGTATCCGCCAAACTATATGAAATACCTCCATGAGCTTTACCCATACTGTTCAGCATTTCCTTTCTAACCGTCATTCCTACTGTACAGCATCCTTTTTTCACATCCAGCACCTCTATTCCAAGCCATTGACTAAAAGGATCCAAAGAGAGCATCTTATGTGGAATCGTTTCTGCTTGTATCATACTATTATTCATTTACCGTTTGGGCTGTATTAAAAAACGTCTGGTTTGATCTTTTCATTTTTCTAAGCATTGGACTACATCGGTATCTATCTTCTCTATATTCATCATATAATGCATCCAATGTATCCACGCACCAACCCATTCCTTTTTCGTCGGCCCAACTCAATAATCCTTTTGGATAATTTACTCCTTTGGTCATGGCATTGTCGATATCTTCAGCAGAAGCTATTTTCCAAAACAGCGCATCTGCTGCTTCGTTGATCAACATCACTAATACTCTATCGAAAATATATTTAGCTAACTTTTCATCCTTATTTGGTGAAGGAGCAGTACTTCCTTCTCCGTACTCATAGTATCCTTTTCCAGATTTTCTTCCTAAATATCCAGCCTCAGACAATCTTTTTTGGGTAAAAGCAGGCTTGTATCTTGGATCGTAATAGAACGCTTTAAAAACAGTTTCTGTAACTGTATAATTTACGTCATTCCCGATAAAATCCATTAGTTCGAAAGGTCCCATTCTAAACCCACCCAATGTTTTGAGACTCCAATCAATCGTTGCTACATCTGCAATTCCTTCTTCCAAAATGCGAAGGGATTCTCCATAAAAAGGTCGCGCCACTCGATTGACAATAAAACCGGGAGTATCTTTGGCTATTGCCACTACTTTTTTCCAATCTTTAATGGTATTCACTACCTTTTCTGTCACCTCTTGCGAGGTTTGTACCGCTGGGATTACCTCTACCAGTTTCATCAACGGTGCCGGATTAAAAAAGTGAATTCCGATACATCGTTCTGGTTTTTCTAAAGAAGATGCAATTGATGCGATTGATAAGGAAGAGGTGTTGGACGCTATAATTGTATGTTCTGACACATAACTTTCTAGCTCTGAAAACACCTTTTTCTTAATCTCGAGGCTTTCTATAATTGCTTCTATAGTTAAATCTGCATCCTTCAAGTCTTTTAGATCAGCAACATGTACTATATTTTCCTGGATACGATTCTTTTCTGAAGTATCAATTCTTCCTTTTTCTACCAAGCGAGAAAGAATTTTCTCTAAGGCACTTTTACTTTTCTCCAGTGCCTGCTCATTGGTATCAAACACTTTTACCTTGCAACCTGCCGTAGCGGCCACTTGTGCAATACCACTACCCATTGTTCCGGATCCTATAACGCCTACAATCATATTATTTTCCTTTAAAAACAGGTTTTCTTTTTTCGATAAATGCGTTTACTCCTTCTCGGTAGTCTTCGCTCTCTGCAGATTCAATTTGTAAAACCGATTCCATATCTAATTGCTCCTGTAGCGAATTAGTCATGGATTGATTGAGTAGTCTTTTGGTTAATCCCAAAGCTTTAGTAGGCATTTGAGCTAAATGAAGAGCTAATTTATGTACTTCCTCCTCAAAAGAATCTGCGTCAAAAACTTTGTAGATCATCCCTAGTTGCTCTGCCTCTTTGGCTCCCACCTTATCCCCTAACATCATCAAGGCTGAAGCTTTTTGAAAACCTATCAATCTTGGCAAGAAAAACGTCCCGGCGCTATCCGGAATTAGTCCAATTTTGCTAAATGCCTGGATAAAACTTGCTTTTTCTGTAGCCACCACGATATCACAAGCCAAAGCGATATTGGCCCCAGCACCTGCTGCCACACCATTTACTGCGGCAAGAATAGGTTTCTCTATGCTTCGGATTCGTTCTACTATTGGATTATAATGCTCTTCGAGTATTTTTTTGAATCCAGGGTTCAATTCTGGAGAGGTAACCTCATTCAAATCCTGACCCGCACAAAATGCTTTTCCGTTACCGGTAAGTACAATTGCTCTTACCCCATCATTGGTATTACAATGATCTAGAGTTTCTTGTAACAACAAAGCCATTTCACGATTAAAACTATTAAAAGTTTCTGGTCTATTTAAGGTTATCCTGGCAACACCGTTTTCTATTTCTATTTGTATTGAAGGCATTATTCTATTTTATTTTAAACATTTGAAGTAATCAAAGGGTTCTAAGCAATCCTGGCATTGAAACAATGCTTTACAAGCCGTAGACCCAAACTGACTTACTAATTTTGTATTATGAGAACCACAATTGGTACACTTAACGATTTTCTTATTTCCTAATAGTGCTTCTTTATCGGCATGCTCTGCGAGAGGAGCTGCGATACCATAATCCTCTAAGGCCTTTCTTCCTTTTGGAGTGATCCAATCGGTAGTCCAAGCAGGAGTTAATACCAAGGAAACTTCCGCTTTGATATTCTCATTTTCGAAGGCCTTGATGATATCATCCCCCATCACATCCATTGCTGGACAACCACTATAGGTTGGTGTAATTTTTACCTGCACCACATCATCAACTTTTTGTGCATAGCGCACCACTCCCATATCCATAATGGATAGGACAGGGATTTCGGGATCGTGAACCTTTTCGAGAACCGAAATTAAAGAAGGGTCGATATGTTGATCCAGATCAATGGTCATTGTTTTGATTTCTGAAAGCACATCAAATTGATGATTCGCTTACCACTTCATATCAGGATATGCCCTTTGCATATATTGCAAATCCGCCAAAAGATATCCCATGTGTTCGCTATGGATACCTTGTTTACCACCTTTTTGAAACCATTTTATTTCAGGAACAGTAAGGGTAGCTTCGGTTAAAATATCACTAACCTTTTGAAGGTATAATGTTTTAAAACTAGCAACATCTACTCCTACTCCCGCTTCAAAAGCTATACGATCATCTTCAGTCATATGAAATAGCTCGTCCGTAAACTTCCATAAATCATTTACAGCCTCCTGTACTTTATTGTGGCTTTCTGGAGTACCATCTCCTAATCTTTTCATCCAATCTAAAGAAAAGCGTTGATGATAACTCACTTCCTTAATTCCTTTTTTGGCAATTGCAGCCAACATTTCATCTTTACTATTTTGTAGATTTTGCAATAGCAACAAGTGAAACATATCGAACAAGAACTGTCTGGTGATTACATAACCAAAATGTCTATTGGGTTGTTCTACCAACAATACATTTTTGTATTGTCTTTCTGTTCTTAAAAACGCAATATCATCTTCAGTCTTTCCTTCTCCAGATAATTGTGCTACATATTGATAATAGCTACGTGTTTGTCCTAAAAGATCCAATGCCATATTTGTGATCGCAATATCCGTTTCAAGGCTAGGCCCATGACCGCACAATTCTGACAATCTTTGTCCAAGAATAAGGGCATTATCAGCAATCCCGTATATATATTGTATTAAATTTTCGTTTTTCATCATTCAAAGTTTGCTTTAATAGCGCAGATATTATCCTAGGTAACTCCCAGAATAATGAGCTTTGCAAATCACATATGTTTTACCTCATCAGGTAATGTATAAAAAGTAGGATGCCTGTATACTTTATCCTGAGCGGGTTCAAAAAGCTCCCCATTATTTTCAGGATTAGAAGCAGTAATATGCTTTGACTCTACTACCCATATGCTCACTCCTTCATTTCTTCGGGTATATACATCACGTGCGTTTTCTAATGCCATTTCTGCATCTGCTGCATGGAGGCTTCCAAAATGACGGTGTTCGAGACCATTCTTACTTCTCACAAACACTTCCCAAAGTGGCCAATTTTTTTTCATCACTTATATTTTAAATTGCCTTTTTAAGCTTTTTATCTTCTTGTTTTTCGGCATATGCCATTGCTGCATCTCTCACCCATTCTCCATTCTCCCAGGCATTCACTCTTGCCGACATTCTTTCTTGATTACAAGGACCATGTCCTTTCACTACTTGCCAGAACTCATCCCAATCGATCGCTCCAAAATCATAACTTCCTCTTTCTTCATTCCACTTTAGGTCCGAATCCGGAATAGTCAGCCCGATGAGCTCTGCTTGAGGAACAGTTTGATCAATAAACTGTTGGCGCAATTCATCATTGGTTTTACGTTTTAATTTCCATTTCATAGATTGTTCCGTATGCACAGATTCTGCATCTGTGGGCCCTAACATCATCAAAGATGGCCACCACCATCTATTTAATGCATCTTGAGCCATTGCTTTTTGCTCTTTGCTTCCCTTGGCCAGATTCATCATAATTTCAAAACCTTGTCTTTGGTGAAAACTCTCTTCTTTACAGACTCTTATCATTGCTCTTGCATAAGGACCATAGGAAGTACTGCATAGAGGAACCTGATTGATAATAGCAGCTCCATCAACCAACCAACCAATAGCACCAATGTCTGCCCAAGTGATCGTTGGATAATTAAAAATGCTCGAATATTTTGCTTTTCCCGTATGTAATTGATCGTACAGCTCGTCTCTTGAAACACCAAGCGTTTCGCAAGCACTGTATAAATACAATCCATGCCCTGCTTCATCCTGAACTTTTGCCAACAAGGCCACTTTTCTTCGTAATGAAGGTGCTCTTGTGATCCAGTTCCCTTCGGGCAACATTCCTACAATCTCGGAATGTGCGTGTTGAGAAATCTGACGAATATGAGTTTGCCTGTATTTTTCAGGCATCCAATCTTTTGGCTCTATCTTTTCATCTCTAGCAATTCTATCTTCGAATAGCCTTTCGAGATTTTTAACTTCTTTTTCACTCATAGCTTTGCGTTTTTAAACATCAAAATTAACTACTACTTTTTCTGTAGTTGGTACCGCCTGACAAGACAATACCAAACCTTTGGCCACTTCGTCTTCTTCAAGCGCATAGTTGATTTTCATTTCAACAGTACCTTCAACGATTTCACATTTACAGGTACTACATACTCCTCCTTTGCAGGCATAGGGCAAATCTGCTCCTGCCGCCAAGGCTCCGTCTAAAATATTATCATAATCATCATCCATGGCAAAATGAAATTCTTTACCACCATCAATGATTGTTACTTCTGTTCCTTCGTATTTGTGCTCTGCAACCTCTGCAGCACGTTTCTTATCTTCTTCGGTCGCTCCAGAGAAGAAAAGTTCATAATGAATCTTATCTTTGGCCAAACCAGCTTTTTCCAATTCATCCCGAATCAGAAAGATCATTTCTTCAGGACCACAAATAAAACATTCATCCACATCAGCAACATCAAACACCTTTGAAGTAAGTTCTTCTATTTTTTCTGAAGTAAACCTACCATTAAGCAAAGGAATATCTCTTTGTTCTTTGGTCAGGAAATAAAATATCTCAAATCTCCCGAAATAGGTATTTCTCAGTGCTTCTATCTCTTCTTTAAAGATAATTGATTTTGCGTTTCGATTCAAATAAAACAGCTTGAAAGTACTGTTAGGTTCTGATGCCAAATGTGTTTTGATGATGGATAGAATTGGAGTAATACCACTACCGGCAGCAAAAACCACATAGTTCTTTGCTTTGGTTGTATCCACATCTACAAAGAAATTCCCCGAAGGCTTCATGATATCCAACACATCACCAACTTTCAGGATATCGTTGGCGTAGTTAGAAAAAAGCCCACCATGTATTCTTTTTACAGCTACCTGCCATTTATCTTCAAGAGGACTGGAACAAAGCGAATATGAACGTCTCACTTCATTACCGTCAATCATTGTTCTTAAGGTAAGGTATTGTCCTTGCGTATACGAAAATGTCTCTTTTAAATCTTGAGGAATATCAAAGGTGATAGCTGTACAATCCTTAGTTTCTCTAACTACTTCAGAAACTGATATGGGATAAAAATCTGTCATAAGTCTTGTTTAACTATAACGTTATAGCTACACAAAACTAACAATTGTTAGTTTTATACACAAATAAATGTATGTTAATTTTAAAAGCGCTTGGACCTCTACACCATCCCTTTAAGCAACACGGAAATCATATCATGCTTTAGTATTTCTGCATCAATGTTTTTTTGTTTAGGATACCATAAATACAATGTTCTTAATGTAGAAAGAGTAGAAAACACCATGATTTCGATATTAAAGGGCTTAATTTCCTCTCTGTCTACTCCGTTTTTCACGATCGCCCGAAAGTTTTCTTCATACTCCTGTCGCATCTTTTCGAAATACTGTAGATTCTTTTCTTCCAGATGCATCCAATCGTTGTTTAGAGAAGCTAAACCATCAGAATTGCGCAGGGTAACATCGATATGAAGATCTATAATGTTTTCAAGTTTTTTGATAGCATCTACCTTCGAATTTACAATTTGATTCATTCCTGTCGTAAATTCTTCTGCCAACTCAATAATAATGGTGGATAAAATCTCCTGTTTGGAATCGATATGGTTGTATAAACTTGCGGCTTTTATCCCCATTGCCTTGGCAAGGTCTCTCATGGTTACTGCACTGTATCCTTTTTCTTTGAAGAGTATGGATGCCGCTCTTATTATTTCTTCCTTTCTACTTTCGGATTTCATAAATACATTTGATAGTTTTCCCTATCAAAAATAAATTTTAATCCCTTATATCCTAGATTTTATAACCTAAAAACAAAGATTATAATACATTTGTGTAGCTTTTACCGCCAAATAACACTCAAAATGTAACTTAGATCATGAAATTTATATACTTTTTGCTTTTTATCCTTAGTGCAACCACCCCGAAGAACTGTAATAAGAATGCTCATCTTTCCAAAGCCGACACACAGCATCATGAGACACAGGTCTTAAGCAATAAAATTGGTATTTTAGAACTCAACGGGAAAGATGTGTCCCAAGAAAAATTATTTATCGTTTTTAACAAAGAAGACCAAAGGGCTTCTGGTTTTTCGGGTTGCAATACGTTTTCGTGCAAGTACACCGAAGAAGGGGATACTATATCCTTAGGCATAGCAATCGCTTCAAAAATGTATTGTGCTGAAAAAGACCAGTTAGAAAGTGATTTTTTTGCTGCCTTTTCTTTAATTCAAAAAAAGCGTGTTAAAGAAAACACCATCTATCTCGAAGATGACAATAACAACGTAATAGTTAAGGGTAGTTTTATTTTAGACGAATAGCCCTTACCTAAGTCTATAAATTACGATTGATCACCACTTTTCTGGTTAAGGATTCTCCATTTGTCATATTTCTGATCTTAATAAAGTACATGCCAGAAGAGCGATCACTCATATCGATCTGAGATACTGTTCCGGTAAGCGCACCAGACCCTATAAAGCCGCCGGAAATATCATAAATTTTAAACTCAATAGGATCATTATTCCCTTTTGAAATAGAAACGAGTGCAGTAGAAGGCACAAAAGAAACTACAATTGCGTTACCGGTTACAGGTGGATTGGTGGTTCCTTCTACAGAAAGCATATCCAAGGTTGTTCTTTCTGTATTACTTGGATCTAGCCAATTTGATAACCGCGTAGCATCGGTAGTTCCAAAATCCCAGGAAACATCAAATCTTCCATAAAAATCAAACTGATTATTATCGTTTGTCCCATTGCATGCAGCAGCTCCTCCAGCCAACTGACCAATAATTCTCCCGTTAGGATCAAAAATCGCAGATCCCGAAGACCCTCCTTCTGTTACTCCTAAATCCCAATCTTCAATAAACCAGATTTTGGTCTGGGGATTTCCGTTAAAAGGGGTTTCTTCCTTCGTAGGTACATTGTTATCCCTACACACTTTCATGATATCTCCATCAGGATGATGAATTCCCACTGTAAAACTTGGTACATCTCCTGTTCTGTCCCATCCAGCCCATTCTAAATCCCAGGATTCATCCAATCCGCCATCCAAGTTAAGTAACTTGAAATCAGACTCAGTATTGGCCGCAAGGACAGTAGCTCCACTAGTGGTTTGATTGACCGTGGCATCTGTACTATTAGCAGTGGTTGCACAAGATGGGTTTGGACTGATCCAATTAAATCGGAAAGCCCAAGTAGATTCGGATCCAGATTGGCAATGATTTGCAGTCAAAAAATAAGGTGCTCTATCATTGCTTGTGTTATTTATGAGGTTACCTGAACATACAAAACCATTCAAAATAACGAAGGCTACTGATTTTTTCAATTGATCTTTTAGCGCATCAAAATCATTACCCACAGGGCAGTCTACATCTTGGTTACAATCTCCAGAAGTATTTAATGCTTTTTCGCGCACCATGGCATCTGTAACAGAGCGATACCCATGTATCACTTTTGCTATGGTTAAATCCCCTTGCCCCTTTACACGAGCTGGTTCATAATACTCTATCCAAACATTATCTCCGGCCACCATCCAGGTTCCTAACAGTTTATCTGGTCGATTAAAAATATTGGTATAAGCGCCCAAAAGATCCTTTCTATCATTACTATACAAATATATTTTCGCTCCTCTAGGAACTTCGTAATTACTAAACACAAAATTTAAAGATGTAGCTCCCTCAGAAATGATATTAATTCTCCAGATTCTATCCCCATTCGGTAGTTCGTTCCAAACTCCTGAATTTTCCAAACCAAGGTTTACCTTTAGTTCATGGCCAAACCTAAAAGGAATATCCCTTTTGGTATCATTGATAGCATCTTCTGCCTTAATTTTATCCAAGTCAAAGGGTTTCATTTTAACCGGAGATATGTTGTCTTTGTTCAAGCTTTGTAAACTCCAACTTAGAGGCTCTCCTTCATTTGTAACCTGGCTTGTAGCCAAAGCACCAACACACAAAAACACAACAAGTAAAAATAACTTCTTCATCCTAAATTCATTTAATTACAGTAGTTAATCAAAAAACACTTTTAATCTAATAATAGTGTTTCTTCCTATTATAACACCGCATGATGTATTTACCCTACCTTATTCTTCACAAATTTAGTTAATAAATAAGTATATTGTCTGACAAACCCGTAATTTTCGCCATTAAAAAAATAGCGCAAACCGATTACTAATATGTCATTACAAATAGAATCCAATCCTCTTATTGATAGATTACCGCCGCACTTGAAACAATTTATTAAACCGCAAAATTATGAGGATTATACCCCAATTAATCATGCGGTATGGAGGTATGTTATGCGAAAAAACATTGCTTCTTTAAGCAAAGTGGCTCACGACTCTTATCTAAAAGGATTAGAAAAGACTGGGATTTCTATCGAAGCTATCCCTAGTATGTATGGTATGAATAGGATCTTGAAAGAAATCGGTTGGGCAGCTGTTGCTGTAGATGGTTTTATCCCGCCCAATGCATTTATGGAGTTTCAGGCGTACAATATTCTGGTAATAGCCTCGGATATCAGGCAACTTGAAAATATTGAATATACTCCAGCTCCTGATATTATTCACGAAGCTGCAGGTCACGCTCCTATCATTGCTAATCCGGATTACGCAGAATACCTGCGTCGTTTTGGAAAAATTGGTTGCAAAGCTATTTCTTCTAAAAAAGATTATGAAATGTATGAAGCTGTACGCGCCTTATCCATTCTTAAGGAAGCGCCTGATACGGATCCAGAAGATATCTCAAAGGCAGAACAAAAAGTGGAAACACTTCAAAATCAAAAAGAAGATCCTTCAGAAATGGCTTTGATTCGAAATCTACATTGGTGGACGGTAGAATATGGTTTGATAGGAACTACGGAAAATCCTAAAATCTATGGAGCAGGATTACTTTCGTCCATTGGTGAGAGCGAATGGTGCATGACCGATCAGGTAAAAAAGCTGGATTATTCGCCAGATGCTGCTTTTCAGGATTTTGATATTACAAAACCGCAGCCGCAGTTATTTGTAACTCCGGATTTTGCTTACCTGTGTCAGGTGCTGGAAGAATTTGCAGATACCATGGCTTTACGAAAAGGAGGACACAGAGGACTAGCTAAGCTAATCGAATCGAATAATCTAGGAACTATCGAGTTAAGTACCGGATTACAAGTATCGGGAGTGTTTACCCGAATGATAAAAAACGAGGATAACGAAGTTATTTATTTTGAAACCAAAGGGCCAACAGCATTATCATTTCGCGAAAAAGAGCTGATCGGCCATGGTATAGATGCCCATCCTGACGGTTTTAGATCTCCTTTAGGAAAATTAAAAGGGATCAACCTTGCCATAGAAAATATGTCCCCGAGAGATCTCAAAGCCTACAACTTTTATGATGGAGAGTATATCGAATTTGAGTTTGAAAGTGGGATTACGGTAGCCGGAAACAACATTACCGGAATGAGAAACATACAAGGGGAGTTGATCTTGATACAGTTTAGTGAGTGTACCATCAAATACAAAGGAGAATTTCTCTTTAGACCAGAATGGGGAACTTTTGATCTGGCCGTAGGAAAAGAGATCGTTTCGGCTTTTTCTGGTCCTGCAGATGATTATTCGTTTGATTTAGTGACTCATCAAAATGCAACTACTACCATAAAAAAAGAGTACAGCACCAAACAACAGGAACTTCATGATTTGTATCAATCGGTAAGAAACATTCGTGAAGGTAAAAACACCAAATTTTCTCTTGAAGCCGTTTTTGATATTCTTACTCAAAACCATGAAGAAAATTGGTTATTAGCCATAGAAATCTATGAGCTTATCCATGATAGCAATACAGATTTTGCAACTCGGGTTTTTGAATACCTTAAAAGTATTGAAAAACACCAACCGAAGATCAAACACCTTATCAGTAGTGGATTAAATATTATCTTAAATACTCAAACTGTGTAAAAGTGCTGCGGTAAGGAGTTCTAAAACTGTATAAAGGGAAAGTCCTTCTGAATACGACTCTTTTTTATCTCTAATTTTTCAAGAAATTGTAGATGTTGCTCACTTTGGGGATAAAAAGGTTTGTGCGCAATACCTCGCTGAATTTCTTCGACCCGTTTCATAGTATCTGCAGTTTTTTCAGAAATCCAGGTATGATAAAATCGTTCCCAGATATAATCAATCGCTAGCTTACTAGGATGCACCATATCCCCTTCATAAAACCGATAATCTCTCAGCTCGTCCATCATAATCTCATAGGATGGGAAATAACTCACCTTTGTTGAAGTATCTACCACTTGATGAACAGCGGTTAACAAATGAGATTTACTTCTGTTGTTCGCCACAATACCGTCTTTTATATGGCGAACGGGAGACACAGTAAACAAAATACCTACAGTAGCATTTATGCTACGAATTAGGTGAATGCAACTCTGCAGGCTTTCTACAATATCATTTACAGACAACAATTCTTTTGAGAACTCTTTTTGAGGAATTTTATGGCAATTCGCTACAATTAGATCCAGCGCTTTGAGTCGATATACCCAAGATGTCCCTAAGGTAATGCTGATATGTGTTGCAGAAGAAATTGCCTTTCTTCCTAAACATATTGCAGTGTTTAAATCGACAAGCAACTGGTTTTTATCTGGATTACTCAACGTAGAATGCGCATCAAAACAATGCCAGTTTTCATTATGAAAAAACAAATCCTCTTCGGTATATTGATCATTTTCTACGATCATCCAAAGCAATGTTTCAATAGCCTTGGGATGAAACAATATACCAAAGGGGTTGATTAGATTTTTAAACTTATAGTATTCAAATTTTGCTCCGATATTTTCTGCAAAACATGACCCCAACAATAGCACCTCAGATGCATAGGTGATCTTAGGCTCTTGAGACACTAATGGTATTTTGGTCTGTAGGTTCATTTAGACCTTTTTATACTTTTGAAGTTAGAAGATTAGTATTCCAAACTTAATATTACTGTATATATTGTTTTGCATTTTGCAATGCTTCATCTAATCCACCAGGATTCTTACCTCCTGCGGTAGCAAAAAACGGTTGGCCGCCTCCACCTCCTTGAATAAATTTACCTAATTCTCTAACCACCTGGCCAGCGTTTAAACCTTTTTCTTCAACCAAATTTTTAGAAACATAACAAGAAAGCAAAGCTTTACCATTTTGTTCTGATCCAAATAAGGCAACAATATCTTCTAGCTCGTTACCCAACTCAAAAGACAAATCTTTGATTCCAGCAGCATCCAGGTCTACTTTCTTCGCTAGGAAATTCACTCCATTGATTTGCTCAAATTCAGATTTCAAATCTCCTTTTAAGTTTTTAGCCTTTTCTTTAAGCAACACCTCAATTTGTTTTTTGAGACTTGCATTTTCTTCTTGTAAAGAGGTAATTGCTTTTACCGGATCTTTGGTATTCTTAAGCACTGTTTTCACACTTTGATAAGCTTCAGACTGATTTGTAAAATAGTCTTTTGCTGCATCACCAGTAATTGCCTCGATACGTCTTATACCTGCTGCAATAGCGCTTTCTGAAGTTATTTTAAAGTGCCAGATATCTTGAGTATTTTGTACATGAGTACCTCCACACAATTCCATAGATTCTCCAAATCGGATCGCTCTTACTTCGTCTCCATACTTTTCACCAAACAACGCTATGGCTCCTTCAGAAATAGCTTGATCATAAGTAATTCCTCGTTGTTCTTGCAATGGCAGATTTTCTCTAATTCTAGCATTTACAAAATCCTCGATTTCTTGTAACTCATCGCTATTCACTTTTGAGAAATGCGAGAAATCAAAACGCAAGTTACCGCTATGCACCATAGATCCTTTTTGCTCTACATGGGTGCCTAAAATAGCTCGCAAAGCTTGATGCAGCAAGTGCGTTGCTGTATGATTCGAAGCTGTTCTTGCACGTTGCTTTGTATCCACAACCGCTGTAAATACACCATCAACATTTTTGGGTAGGCTTTTTGCAAAATGAACAATCAAATTGTTCTCTTTTTTGGTATCAATGATATAGGAAACATCTCCATTGGCAGCTTCGAGATATCCCTTATCTCCAACCTGTCCTCCACCTTCTGGGTAAAATGGAGTTCGGTCAAAAACCAACTGATATAAATCTCCATCTTTTTTACTACTCACTTTGCGATAGCGAGTCACTTTTACTTCAGAAGATAATTCGTCATAGCCTACAAAAGTTTCAGAAGTATTATCTAATAAAAGCTCCCAATCACCTGTAGATACCTGCGTTGCAGCACGAGATCTTTCCTTCTGCTTTTGCAATTCTACTTCAAATGCTTTTTGGTCTAATTCATATCCTTGCTCACTTAAAATCAAAGCCGTAAGATCGATTGGGAAACCATAGGTATCATAAAGCTCAAACGCTTTTTCACCAGAAACAACCTTTTCTTTAGTCTCTTTGATGACATTATCCAACAAGCTAAGCCCCTGATCCAAGGTTCTTAAGAAAGATTGCTCTTCTTCTTTGATTACATTAACAATCAGGTTCTTTTGTGTTTTAAGCTCTGGAAAAGCATCACTCATCTGCTGACTTAATGTCTCTACCAACTTAAACATAAAAGGTTCTTTGGTATTCAGGAAAGTAAACCCATAGCGTATTGCTCTTCTTAAAATTCTTCGTATTACATATCCAGCACCAGTATTACTTGGCAGCTGACCATCTGCAATAGAAAAGGCAACTGCTCTAACATGATCGGCAATTACACGAATAGCTACGCTTACCTTACCGTTCTCATCGGTTGGCAAACTATCTTTATCATATGTAGAATTGGTAATGGTCTCAATTTCTCTAATAAGCGGTGTAAATACATCAGTATCATAATTCGATTTTACACCTTGCAACACCATACATAAGCGCTCAAACCCCATACCTGTATCTACATGTTGCGCTGGCAGTTTTTCTAGAGAACCATCTGCTTTTCTGTTGTATTGCATAAAAACCAGATTCCATATCTCTACCACCTGAGGATGATCTGCATTCACCAAATCACGACCAGGAACTTTTTTCTTTTCTTCTTCGGACCGGATATCTACATGAATTTCGGAACAAGGCCCACACGGCCCCTGATCTCCCATCTCCCAGAAGTTATCACTTTTATTTCCCATGATTATTCGATCCTCGGGAACGATAGCTTTCCACAGATCATAAGCTTCTTGATCCATATCTAGCTTTTCATCTTTGGCACCTTCAAATACGGAAACATACAATATATCTTTATTGATTCCATAAACCTCGGTAAGGAGTTCCCAAGCCCAATGGATGGCTTCTTTCTTAAAATAATCACCAAAACTCCAATTCCCCAACATCTCGAACATGGTATGGTGATAAGTATCCATTCCTACCTCTTCCAAATCATTATGCTTACCACTTACACGAAGGCATTTTTGAGTATCCGCAATACGATTGTTTTTAGGAACACCGTTTCCTAAAAAGAACTCTTTAAACTGATTCATCCCTGCATTGGTAAACATCAAAGTAGGATCATCCTTAACAACCATTGGTGCAGAAGGTACAATACCGTGTTTTTTGGATGTAAAAAACTCTAAAAACTGACTTCTTATTTCTTGGGATTTCATGCGTTCTATAATATTGCTATTCTTTTTCAAATAATACTCTCTAAACTCTAAAAAATCAACCTTTTACCCAATCACCAACATCGATATTTTTGTCTACCTTTTGTCAGTTTTTTCTGGACTTTACAACATTTTATTATATTTGTTGCGTTGTCTTGTTATGAAACAGGACTTTTTTGGTTGATATCCTGCAAAAATAGCATATTTTAGATTATGTCAAAGGTTAAATATTACTATGATAGCGATACTCTTTCTTACCGCCGAATAGAGCAAAAGAAGGGTCGTAAATTTGGTATCGCAGCTTTAAGTGTCATTGGCGCTTTTTTGGCTGGTTTTATTTTACTTCTTGTATATCTAAACATCCCTCAATTAGAGACTCCGAAAGAAAAAGCATACCGACGAGAGTTAGAAAACATGCAACTTCAATACGAATTGATGAATAATAGATTAAAGCGTAATGAAGATATCCTTGGAGAAATTGCAGAACGAGATGACAATATTTATCGTTTGTACTTTGGTGCTAATCCTATTCCTGAAGAAGTAAGAGGTGCAGGTTTTGGTGGAGTAAACCGATACAAGGATCTTGAAGGTTTTGACAATTCTGAAATCATTGTTGAAAGCAGCAAACGAATCGATAAGTTAACCAAACAAATTGTAGTACAGTCCAAATCCTTGGATGAAATTGCTGCGTTAGCCGAACAAAAAGAGGAATTACTAGCAACTATACCTGCCATACAACCTATACAGAATTCTGATCTAAAGCGTATGGCTTCTGGATATGGATGGCGTAGTGATCCATTTACCAAAGCAAGGAAATTTCATTATGGAATGGATTTCTCTGCTGCCACGGGCACTCCTGTATATGCCTCTGGAAATGGAGAAGTAACTCGAGCTGATGCAAATTCTTCTGGTTATGGGAAACATATTCGAATTGATCATGGCTTTAACTATGTAAGCCTTTATGCTCATTTGAGCAGATATAATGTAAAGAAAGGGCAAAAAGTAAAAAGAGGAGATGTTATTGGATATGTAGGTAGTACCGGACGTTCTGTAGCACCTCACTTACATTATGAGATCTTCAAGGATGGCGAACGTATCAATCCTCGTAATTTCTACTACGGAAGTTTAACTTCTGAGGAGTTCAGTGAAATGCTGAAGGCCTCCAACTTAATTAACGAAACTCTAGACTAATCATCCATGCGTAGGATACTTCTATTCGCCTTTATTTTTGTTTTCGGTAGTACTGTACGGGCTCAAAAATATTCAAAAGAGGCCATTAATTCTATGTTCATTATTGCACAAAAAACCCAGGAAGAACTAGCCAAACCCAAATTTGTGAAGGTCATGGCCGTAGGGGATATCATGATGGGCACCAACTTTCCTAATGATAGTTATTTACCTCCCGAAGGCAAAGGACCTTTTGATGATGTAAATTCAATTTTGACACAGGCAGACATCCTTTTCGGGAATTTGGAAGGGACTTTGACCGATGAAGGAGAAAATGCAAAACGATGTTCTGATCCCTCAAAATGTTATTCTTTTAGGTCACCAGAGTCCTTTGGAAAATATCTGGAAGAAACTGGGTTTGATGTCATGAGCATTGCCAATAATCATATTGGTGATTTTGGAGAGATTGGTATTAAAAACACTTCCAAAACCCTCGAAAAACATAAAATAGCATATGCCGGTGTTTTTGCGCAACCCTCTACCATTTTTGAGAAAAACGGAATTACCTATGGATTTTGTGCCTTTGCACCTAATAAAGATTGCTTAAAAATTCATAACTTAACCAATGCAAAAAAAATTGTTGATGAACTAAAGCAAAAAGTAGATATCGTGATTGTTTCTTTTCATGGTGGAGCAGAAGGGTTTAAACACACTCATGTCCCTAGAAAAACAGAACGTTTTTATGGAGAAGATCGTGGAGATGTTTTCCGATTTGCCCACTCGATGATAGATGCTGGTGCAGATATGGTTTTGGGCCACGGTCCTCATGTATCCCGAGCTTTTGAAGTTTATAACAATAAATTTATCGCTTATAGTTTAGGTAATTTTTGCACCTATTCCAGATTCAATTTGGACGGTATTAAAGGATATGCGCCAATTGCTGAAGTACATATTGATCTGGATGGGAATTTTGTAAAAGGAAAACTACACTCTGCCAAGCAGATTGATGAAGTTTATCCTTTTATGGACGAAAAGAAAAGGGCTTTAAAGGAAATTCAAAAGCTAACACAAGAAGATTTCCCTGAAAGCAAACTCGTTTTTGAAGAAGACGGAAGTTTTACACAACAAAAAGAGTAAACATATGTACGTAGACCTACCTAAGAAATTATATTACGGTATCGGCGAAGTTGCCGCTGCATTCGACGTGAATACCTCTTTGATTCGCTTTTGGGAAAAAGAATTCGACATTTTGAAGCCCAAGAAAAATGCCAAAGGCAATAGAAAGTTTACTCCAGAAGACATTAAAAACCTTGAGCTTATCTACCACCTTGTAAAAGAAAGAGGATTTACACTAGAGGGAGCAAAAATTCATCTGAAAGAGCAAAAACAAGAAACTCTTGACACTTTTGATATTATACGAAAGCTAGAAGCTATCAAAGGACAATTATTGAAGATTAAAGAGCACTTATAATATATTCATTTCAACCACTTCGAAAAATGAAAAAACTTCTTATACCAATTCTTATTATCGTAGCCATATTAGGGCTATTCTATTTTTTATTTGCCGGAAGGTATAACAATGCCATTCTACTACAGGAGGATGCCAAGACTGCATGGTCTAATGTCGAAAGTGCTTATCAAAGACGAAGTGATCTTATCGGCAATCTGGTAAAAACGGTACAGGGTGCTGCGGACTTTGAACGCTCTACACTCAAAGAAGTCGTAGAAGCAAGAGCCAAAGCTACTTCGGTCAACATAGACCCTAGTAATATCACTCCAGACCAAATGGCTCAATTTCAGCAAGCACAAACGGGATTAACCTCTGCTCTATCCAGATTACTAGTTACCGTAGAGCGTTATCCTGATCTAAAAGCCAATCAAAACTTTTTGAATTTACAAACTCAATTGGAAGGTACCGAAAATCGAATCAATGTAGAACGCAATCGTTACAACGAAACCGTTGGACAGTTCAATAAATACATAAAAGTTTTTCCAAACAATATTATTCTAGGCCTATTCGGAAGTTTTGAGGAAATGGCAAGGTTCAAGGCCGACGAAGGTTCTGAAAAAGCGCCTGATGTGGATTTTGATTTTTAATACATGTCTGAAGTAGAAGATTTTCTAACCCAACAACAAGAACAGCAAATTATTGCTGCCATTAGGCATGCAGAAAGGCTTACCTCTGGGGAAATACGAGTCCATATAGAAAGTCATACCGATCTCGATGTATTAGAGAGAACAAGAGAAGTATTTCATCTTCTTAAAATGGATAATACCGAACAGCACAATGGTGTATTAATCTATGTGGCGGTAACCGACCATATGTTTGCAATCTACGGCGATAAAGGAATTCATGAAGTTGTTGGAGACGATTTCTGGAATAGTACCAGAGACGCTATTTTAACTAAATTTAAGGAGAACAATTTTACACAAGGGTTAATTGATGGAGTACTCCTGGCTGGAGAAAAACTACAAAAATATTTCCCTTGGGAACATGGAGATATTAATGAACTTCCTGACGAAATATCCAAAGGATAGATGAAAAATACGCTGCAACAATTCATAATATCTTCTTTACTCATAACAATAACTATTGTATTAAGTAGCAATACTGCCTATTCACAACGCAATATACCTCCTAAACCATCTTTAGAAACTGCCGTTTACGATGACGCCACATTACTTTCTAATGCCGAGGTAAAACTACTTGAACGAAAATTGATCCGATATGCGGATACAACTTCCACCCAAATCGTTGTTGCTACTATTACTTCTTTACAAGGAGAAAATATTGGATTGTATGCCGCAGAATGGGCTCATAAATGGGGCGTTGGACAAGAGAAAGAAGACAATGGTGTCTTTATTTTGGTGGCTAAAAACGACAGAAAAATATGGATCGCAACAGGTTATGGAGTGGAAGAAAAATTGACCGATTTTACCTGTAAAACAATTATTGACGAAATCATTACTCCTGAGTTCAAAAAAGGGCGCTTCTATACTGGTCTGGACAAAGGAACGACAGCTATTTTTGAAGTTTTAGCTGGCACTTTTGATGGCAATAGAAAGTCTTCTAAAAAAAGCATCCCCATAGTACAGATCATTTTTCTGGTCGTCTTTTTTATTATCATTCTTAAAGCTTTTTCCAAAAGCAACCATGGAAATGACGGTAAAGGAAACCGCGGGAGAAGATCAGGAAGCGGCAGCCTTTTGGATGTTATCATCCTTAGCAATATGGGCCGTGGTAGTTATGGAGGAGGATCCTATGGCGGTGGTAGTTTTGGAGGAGGAGGTTTTGGTGGAGGCTTCGGCGGAGGAGGTTTTGGCGGCGGTGGAGCCGGAGGTAGTTGGTAATTCTACCTGTTAGATCTTCCTAAATTAAAAACACTCTCTTGATTTTGATCATGCTGATTACTTACTTTTCCCTAAAAACAACTTTTCTCTGTTCTTTCAAAGCGTTCTTATCATAACAAATTTTATTTCCTCATCACCTAAATTTAAGCCGCCCTAAATTGTACAAATTAAGGCAACTCATCTTTCTACACTCTAAAATATTATATAGTTTAGATGCAATCACCGGTGACAAGGTATCGCTGAAAACCTTTATAAAATGTAGGCACAAATAATCTTAATTATGAAAAAATCTAGAAAAATTAAATTAAATCTAGACAAGCAAACTATTTCTAAGTTGGGTCAAAAAGCAATTAAAGGAGGACAACACTATACATGTACACCTACCTGTACTCAAACGGCCTTACACAGTAGATGTGGAAATCTGCAATGCTACTAATGTTAGAGTAGAGATCACATAACATTTAGACTTATTTAGATACAGAAACAACTAAGTCTTTAGACTACAACAATTCAAAACAGTCTTGTCTTCACTGAAGCAAGGCTGTTTTTTTACCACTTACTCTTGTTACGAGTTTAAATTGTTACTTCTTCCTGAAATACACCGAAACTGGAACCCCATGAAAATCAAATTCCTTACGCAACTGATTCTCAATAAATCGCTTGTAAGGATCTCTGATATATTGTGGTAAATTACAAAAGAATGCAAACTGTGGTTGCGGAGTAGGTAATTGTGTAATGTACTTGATTTTGATATATTTTCCTTTGTATGCAGGAGGTGGATTGTTTTCTATAATAGGCAACAATACATCATTAAGTTCGCTAGTTTTGATTTTTTTGGATCTATTTTTATAGACCTCAACAGCAGTTTCTATAGCCTTATAGATACGTTGCTTTGTCAATGCTGAAATAAAAACAATCGGCACATCAGTAAAAGGCTCTATTTCTTTTTTGATGTACTTTTCGAAATCTTTGAGTGTATTGCTTTCCTTATTTTCAATAAGATCCCATTTGTTTACCAAAATTACTACTCCCTTTCTATTTCGTTCTGCCAGCCAAAAAATATTTTGCACTTGCCCATCAAAACCTCTAGTGGCATCCAAAACTAACAAACATACATCACAATGCTCTATAGCTCTTACTGATCGCATTACTGAGTAGAATTCCAGATCTTCTTTTACTTTTGATTTACGCCTTATCCCTGCCGTATCTACAAGGTTAAACTCAAATCCAAAACGATTGTATTTGGTATCGATAGCATCTCTAGTGGTCCCTGCTATATCTGTTACGATATATCGGTCTTCTCCGATCAACGCATTGATGAATGATGATTTTCCTGCATTAGGCCTCCCCACTACTGCAAATCGAGGTAATTCATCTTCTTCATCCTCTTCTTTCTCGGGTAATGCTTCTACCAAGGCATCCAAAAGTTCTCCTGTACCACTTCCGTTGATACTTGCAATCGTGTAGTATTCTCCTAACCCTAAACTATAAAACTCTACTGCGTCTGCAGCTCTCTTGGCATTATCCACTTTATTTACGGCAAGAAACACAGGTTTATCCACTTTTCGTAGCAGTTTAGCTACATCTTCGTCCATTCCCGTAACTCCAGTTTCTACATCAACGATAAAGATAATTGCATCAGCCTCATCGATAGCCAATTCAACTTGTTTATCTATTTCTGCCTCAAAAATATCATCACTACCTAGTACATATCCTCCTGTATCGATGAGAGAAAACTCAACCCCGTTCCAGTCACTCTTACCGTAATGGCGATCTCGTGTCACACCACTTACAGCATCTACAATAGCTTCTCTTCTTTTTATCAAACGATTAAAAAAAGTTGATTTCCCTACATTAGGTCTCCCTACAATTGCTACAATATTACTCATTTCGAGATCTTTCTAAATTTTGTGCAAAATTAGACTTTTTATTTTAGCAGACCATAGGATTTGTAATAGATTAAAAATGAAGTGAAGTTTATAAAAAATAAAAAGCCCCACGGCCCGCGTTAAGGCCTATGGAACTTTTCATAATTGATAGTCAGTCAGTGAAATAATTACTTACTTCAAAGATAGTATGTATTGTAGTGAAGTCGGTTACTGTAAAACAACAAAGTTTTTATGGAAGTAATTTAACATAACATTTAACTATTTTAGAAACAAAGCTTTAACCCAACTTTTACCAATTAAACAACACAACTATTTACTGATTTCGTAGATCGCAATGGTATTTGAAACTTCATGAGTCGCTATCAAAAGATCTTTTCCTGTGGGACTATCTGATGCCTTCACTACAATTAATCCTTCTGGACTAATATCATTTGCATCTCTAAGCCACTCTATAAACCTTGGGTTATAAGGATTTGACATATCATATACCATTACTCCTCCCGTACGTTCTAATCCTACAAATAATAAAGTTCTATTCCCCACTCTAAGGGTTACTACCGCTTCAGGTTCTGCTCCTTTGTCATCAGATCTTTTATCAGCTTCGCTTCCTTCGTTATTATTAAAAGCACTTGGGTCGATATCAAAAACAGTTTTTCCGATTTGATCTCCACTATCAAAAATCAGTGACCCCGAGGTAGACCAAATACTGAAAGATCTTCCGCCGTAGGCATAAATTTCATCAAAATCCCCATCTCCATCGGTATCACCATTTGCTGTAGTTGTTTTTAATCTTCCCAGGTTCTCATCCAATTGTAATACGTCTGCATCAGGAAAAACGGCAGGATCTAGAACAAGATCTTTTACTCTTTCCTCTTCAGAATAGCCATCGTAATCTCTTGCATCGCCTTCGTTTGCTGTTATTAAAAACCCAGCTCCTCTAATGTTGGTATAGGTTATCGCATCTGGATGATAGAAACCATATACTGGCCAATTCTGGAAGTTTCCTACGATATCGTCTTTATCACTTGCGTCGATTTGATTTTCAGGAAGGGCGTAATTTTTAACTCCCAGACCTACAATATCTCTAATCGATTTTGAATTCAGATCAACGATAGCAATTCCGTTATTTTCTTGTAAAGTAACATAGGCAGTTCTCGAATCCTTGGAGATAGCGATATACTCTGGCTCTACATCTTGTGCAAATGTAGCTCCTGGTCCAAATACCCTGAAATGGTTTCCAGTACTAGCAACACTAAAGGCATTGAATCCAACATTAAAAACTTCGTCTGTAAGCGCGTTAATAATAGTAATAGACCCTTCTGGATCATTAGTATATAAATCGTCTGGTTCTCCTTCGTTTGCAGCCACTATAAATTTTCCATTAGGACTAAAGGTTACCATATCTGGAAGAGGTCCCGCAGGATACGTATTTAGCAATTGCTGAGAATCTGAATTATAAGTAGCAACAACCCCATTTGCTTGCTTGTTTGCTGCGTTTTCTAAAGCTACTGCTACTACTCCATTTTGAACAGCAACACTATTGGGTATTCCCGAAAGTGCTATGCTGGCTCCTTTTACAGGTGTAGAAGGGTCTGTAATATCCCAAACAGAAAGTTCTGCTTCGTTGGGGTTTACTATAAATAATTTTCCAGTACGAGCGTCGAATGCCGAGATTTCGGCAAATCCTTCGTCGCCACTACCATTACTAAAGCCTCCTATTTTTGTAAAACTAAGATTTTGAGAGCCACCCCCGCCTTGAAAATCATCAAGATCACAGGAGCTTAAAACTCCCATAGTGATGGCTGCAAAAAGAAATGATTTGTTAAAAAGTTTCATTGTCGATACGTTTTGTGTGATTAAAACCTCAAATGTTGGTATCTAATATTTCTTTAATGTTATCCAAAAGCTAAATAACATCAAGCCATCTTTGATCTAATATTACCTTTTTGTAACAAAAAAAGGCCCACTTTAATAGCAGGCCTTATCTTTTATGGGTTTAGTTTCTCTGGATATATTAGTCTACGACAAATCGTTTCACCATATTAAATCCATCATCTCCTTTGATACTAATCATATAAATACCTGACGATAATTTTGGGAAATCGATAAGACTCACCTCCATAGTTACTTCTCCTGCTGTCATGTTTTTGGTGATTACTGGTCCCATTGCTCTTCCTGATAAGTTATATACAGATACTCTTACAAATTGGCTTTGTTCTAAGGAAAGATTTACCTTAAGATCATCTGTAGGTTTCAATAAAGTAGGGAACACACTAGCTGTTCTAACAGTATCTCCACCACCACAATCTTTTACAATAACCATTACTTCAGCAGTACCTTCACACGCACCTAATGTAATAGTAACAGAATAACTCGTGGTTACTGTAGGAGCAACCGTAATAGACCTGGTTGTTTCTCCGGTAGACCATAGATAGGTTTCACCTGGAGAAGCCGTTAATGTCACTGCATTTTTTGCAAAACTAGTTGTACCTCCTCCTCCATCAGTACAAATTACCTGGTCTTCTCCGGCAGAAACTCTTAGTCTGTTAACCGCTACAAAAACCTCATCTGTGGCAGTACAACTCCCTTTGCTTACGATAACAGCGTAATTGACATCTGTGGTTGGAGAAACTGTGATAGACTGAGTAATTTCTCCAGTTGACCATTCATAGGTATCACCTTCAGTGGCTGTAAGAGTTATTGTATCTCCCACACATATAGATTGATCATCTCCTAAATCAACTTCAAAATCTGCTACAATTACTTTTACGTTATCGGTTCCCGAACAATCTCCAGTATTCACTGTTACCGAGTACATTGTTGTTGCTCCCGGAGCCACCGTTATCGATTGCGTAGTTTCACCATTAGACCATTCATAGGTATCACCCTCGGTAGCGGTAAGAGTCACCTCTTCACCAGCACAAATGGTTTGATCATCTCCTGCACTTACCACCGGCGAATCATCAAAGGTTACAGAAACTTCATCGGTAGCCTCGCAATCTGCACAGTCTTTTACGGTAACTGTATAGGATCCAGACTCTGTAACTGATATCGTAGGTGTTGTTTCTCCTGTTGACCACAAATAGGTAACTTCATTATTCTCAGAAGTAATACAATCTCCAATATTGATATTAAAATCTCCTCTATTAAAATCATTGTCTGTAGTATTAAACCATCCTGAAGCTCCATACCTTCCTAATTCGTCTTCGGTAACGTTGGCTCCATTTCCTAACTGGAAAGCTGGTCCCATTCTAGAAATATCAAAAGACCAGGAACCATCTGTATTTGATATTGTTCCTGTTACTTCGGTATAATAAATCCATCCATCTGTGTTTTCTGTATTACAAAAATGGTCTTTAGGGCTTCCCGCAGGAGTATTGGTTGTTCTTCCTGAATAGGTTACATCTACAGTCAAAGTTATTTGAGCATCATCATTATCAGCAACAGATCCTTTTAAGGTTGCTGTTCCGTTATCTAACTCCTCCCATTTGAGGTCGATATTACTATATCTTTTTACAATATCGTTTCCATCATCTTTTAGCCATAACACATACTCAAAGTTTTTCCCACAACGAGCAGTATTTTCTATATCATATGTTCCTGTGCAATCATTACAGGTAGAAGGATTTGAAACAGAGGCTGATAGCACAACCTCGTCAACTCCACAAACTGACACATCCTCTCCTGCATCTACTGCAAGCAAACAGGTTGGAGTTTCGGGATCTATACATGGTTCAAAAGGATGGTGATGTAACTCTCCTTGATTGTGATAATAGTTATTAGCAATCACTTGCCCGTTAATATTTCCTGAAGAGTTTTTTATAACATCTGCCTCTGGAGCAAATAAGGTTCCTACCAAAGTTCCTCCTCCGTTCAAGGTTACCTTTCTCGCGTTGTAAAAATTCCATAAAATAAAGCGCCCATGCTGATCACCAATATTGTTCATATTAAATACTGTCCATTCAAAATCTGATGGAGCATCTACATTGATTACCAATGGAGTTGTTACATTTGGAGCATTTTCGAAAGTCATATAGGGCAACCCTAAAAGCTCATTTGCCGAAAGATTTAAAACATTTACTTGATTAGCAGCAAGTGTAATTTTATAGTCTGAAGTCACTGTAACATTAGCTTGTAATGCACTCCAAGAAGTTGATTTGGTCTTGAAACTCTCGAAAGCTCCTGCAAAATCTATAAGATTACTTTTTCCCACGGTAACTCCGTTCTGCTTCCTTTGTACCTGAATTCTAGGTTTGGCATCGTAACTCCCAGATGTGATTCGGGTGTTTACCGAAGCACTATTAAGATCTACATCATGAACTGAAGAACCATTAAGGTTTCCAACTTTTACATAACCGTGATTCAAATGAATTCCTTCTCCGGATTCGTAGTGAATTACACCTCCTACGATCAAAGAAGAAGGTTCGCTATCACCATTAAAATAATTTTCACCTCCCGCATGTGCGGCTAAAGTAATAATGCCTTTCATTGTTAAATCACCTCCTAGTGCGATAGGTCCCTCTGTATCTCCTCCTTTTACATAAGTTTCATTTCTTACAAAGGCATTAAATCCAAGACTAGCGTGTATCGCATTCTGGCAATTCGTATCTGGATCAGGGGTGTTTTTTCCTTTTTTACCAGCATCCAGAGTATTGAATCCTGAAAAAAGAATAAAGATCATCAGTAAGCTACTAAAGCACATATAAGAAAATGCTCTCTTACTATATCCGTTAAGTGTTCTTGTAATTTTTGACATTGGTAGTTGTGTTTATACATTCAAAAATTTGAATCGTTAGTTTATTTTTGGGTTTGTTATTCTGAAAAGAAGTTCGTTAAGACCACAATACAATCATCCCAGGCTTTACGCAAGGGTTATTTTTATTGCTACAAAAAGAATATTTGTTTAACTAGCTGACAGGTCCTATTGAAGAAGTGTTCACGTTTCATATTTTGGGGCTTTAATGTAAATTTGGACCGCTAATTTATGCATTACCAATTGAATGTCAACACCATTACAACCAAAAAACGTTAAAAACACTTTTTTCTGCTTTAAAAAGCAAATCGAAATATTTTTGAGTAGTATTTAACTTACAAATTTATATTCAAACCAATAAAAATCAACAGATTACAATCACTTATTGTATCCAAAACGTTTTAGTTGATTTTGGTTACTACGCCAATTTTTATTGATTTTCACATACAATTCAATATGAATTTTCTTACCAAAAAACTTTTCTAATTCTTTTCTGGATTCTACCCCAACTCTTTTTAGTGCACTACCTTTATGACCAATAATAATTCCTTTCTGTGAATCTCTTTCTACCATGATTACAGATCGGATTCTGATGATATCATCATCTTCAAAAAATTCTTCTGTTTCTACCTCGACGGCATACGGAATTTCCTTTTTATAATGTAGAAGAATTTTCTCTCGTATAGTTTCATTCACAAAGAAACGCTCCGGTTTGTCCGTCAATTGATCTTTGGGGTAAAAAGGTGGAGATTCTGGCAATAAGCCTACCAATCGATCAAACACCTCTTTTACATTAAAGTTTTCTAAGGCCGATATGGGATAAATTTCTGCATTAGGAACCTTTTGCGACCAGAATACTACCTGCTCTTCTAATTTTTCCTGATCGGATCGATCTATTTTATTGATCAGTAATAAGACCGGAATCTTTGCATGGGTTATTTTCTTAAAAAAAGCTTCATCTTTAAGTGCCTTTTCTCCTATTTCAACCATATAGATCAACACATCTGCATCCTCGAAGGCGGATTTTACAAAATCCATCATTGACTCCTGCAATTCGTAAGCAGGTTTGATGATTCCGGGAGTATCTGATAGAATAGCCTGAAAATCATCTCCGTTTACTATTCCCAAAATCCTATGTCTTGTCGTCTGTGCCTTAGAAGTTATGATCGATAACTTTTCTCCTACAAAAGCATTCATCAATGTAGATTTACCTACATTAGGATTACCAATAATATTTACAAACCCCGCCTTATGCGCCATGCCAAAATTAATTTTTGACAAAGGTATATGAATATTTATCAATAGTATAATTCTACTCTCACAATGTTAAGCAGTAGCTATTTGTTAACATTTTTATTCTGAAAATCGTTAGCAAGTAATTATCAATATGTTAATTTTTACTTCATTTTTTTATAATTTTAATATCAGTATGTTTTCAAAAACCCCGTGAAAACTAGTTTTAGAAACAAAATACTGGGATACTTTGAAAAATTGCGTAATACAAAGTTTATCGATTTTTACAAGCAAAAAACTTGTAACGATAGGGGCTCTCTTTCTACTTCCGTTACTATTTTATGCACAAGGCGATGATAAATTGATCGAAAAGGCCGACGAACGTTTTGATGCATTTGCTTATATCGATGCCCGAGCTATATATCTGGATGTTGCACAAAAGGGATATGCATCTCAATTGCTATATCAAAAATTGGCCGACTCGTTCTACTTTACAGCAGATCTTGAAGAGTCTCTAGAATGGTATGAAAAATTAATCAGTACTTACCCCGAAGACATTGATCCCGAATACCTTTTTCGATACGCACAAAGTTTAAAAAGTGTAGAGCGCTACGTCGAAGCAGATGAAATGATGGATCAATTTTATCAACTTACCGGAGGAGATAAAAGAGCAAAATCCTTTATCAACAAAAGAAATTATCTGGATTTCATAGAAATGCAATCTGGGAAATATGATCTCTTTACACTCAATATCAATACACGAAACTCTGAATACGCGCCTAGTTTTAATCATAACAATCAAGTTGTTTTTGCCTCCTCCAGAAGCAAGGAAACTAAGGATTCTAAAATCCATGCCTGGACTAAAACACCTTTCCTTGATTTATACTCGGCAACGATACAGGAAGATCAGATAAACTTGCAAAAACCAGTGAAATTAAAAGGCAAAATCAACACAAAATTTCATGAATCTTCTTCTTCGTTTAGCAAAGACGGGAAAACTGTTTATTTCTCCAGAAACAACTTTACCAATAATAAATTGGGGAAAAGCAGAAAAGGAGTGGTACTGCTCAAAATATATAGAGCTTCTTTAATTGATGGGAAATGGACAAACATCGTTGAGCTTCCATTTTCTAGTGATAACTATTCGGTGTCTCATCCCGCGCTAAGTGCGGATGGTAAAAAGTTATATTTTGCCAGTGACATGCCAGGTACTTTGGGGCAATCAGATCTTTATGTAGTGGATATTTTGGGGAATCAGAAATACGGAAATCCAAAAAATCTTGGGCCCAAAATTAATACCGAAGGACGAGAAACTTTTCCTTATATCAGTGACAGTGGAAGACTGTATTTTGCCAGCGATGGTCATGTAGGCCTTGGAGGGTTGGACATTTTTGTAGCAGTGCCATCAGAATCTGGTTTTTCTGGGGCTTTTAATGTGGGAAGACCAGTAAACAGTTCTAAAGACGATTTTACTTTTGTACTCAATGAAGAAACAAAAATCGGATATTTTGCAAGCAATCGAAGAGGAGGAAAAGGTAATGATGATATTTATAGTTTTAAACAAACCGAAGAGCTTATTACCACTTGCAAGCAATATATACAAGGTATTGTGAGTAATACTGCAACCAACGAAAGTATGCCTGGGGTTACCCTTGCTTTGCTTAACGCAACGGGAAATACAATTACTGAAACTATCACAAATAGTGTGGGGCAATACACCTTTGATATCGAATGCGAAAAACAATATACCGTGCATGTAGCCAAGGACTTTTTTATTCCTAAAGATATTCCTGTTACTTCCGATGATACTTATGAGTTTTTGCACGATGTTCCCGTACCTCTTACTCCAGAACAGCAACCTGAATTACTGCTCACGTCGGTAGCCGTAAATGTTGGGGATGATCTGGGGAAAATACTACAGTTAGAATCTATTTACTTTGGATTAGACGATGCCACCATAACCCCACAGGCCGAGGTAGAACTTCAAAAAGTAATTTCTGCCTTGCAGAAGTATCCAGAGTTAAAAATTGAAGTTCGCTCTCATACAGATAGCAGGTCAAGTTACTGGTACAACAAAAAACTAAGTGTAAAACGCATGCGCGCTACCACAAAATATATCATAACTAATGGTTTAATCAATTGGAGAAGAGTGAGAGGAAAAGCCTATGGAGAGCGAAGACTCATCAACGACTGCACAGACGATGTACCTTGTACCGAAGAAGAACATCAGCAAAACAGAAGAAGCGAGTTTATAGTCATTAAATAAATGTTGTTACTTCTTTAATTTTCCAAAATACATTTTCGCCGACTTATTCACTCTAGGAGCCAAAATTAAGCCGGATAGTACAGTGGGAATCGCCATAAGTGCAAAAGCACTGTCTATTAAGTTGATCGCAAAATCAATTTTGACTACAGCAGCGATTACTATAGAACCTAGGTAAATATAGTTATAGTATTTCCCGTATTTAGGCTTTGTCAAAAACCCTAAACAGTTGGTCCCATAATAGGAGTAGGAAAATAAGGTCGAAAGTGCAAAAACGAGTACCATAATTACGACGACACCATCTCCTATCCCGTAAGGCAACACCTCGTTAAAGGCTGACAATGTTAAGGATATCCCGTTCTTATCACTATGCTGCCAAACTCCTGTAGAGAGTATGGCCAATGCAGTCAAGGTGCAAACGAATAACGTATCAATTGCAGGTCCGATCATAGCCACCAAACCTTCTCGAATAGGTTCATTGGTTTTTGCGGTACCATGCATCATTGGTGCGGTTCCTATCCCTGCCTCGTTAGAAAAAGCTCCTCTTTTTATTCCTGTCTTTATCAGATACCCTAGAACTCCTCCTGCAGCTGCTCTTCCTGAAAATGCATCTGTAAGAATCATCATAAACATATCAGGCACTACGTCAAACTGTATCACTAAAATGGTGATGACGGTAACAAAATATAACCCTACCATAAATGGCACTAATCTACTGGCTACAACCCCTATACGCTGTATACCACCTAGAATGACTACAGATGCCAGTCCTGCCAATACAAATCCAATATGCCATTTGTATTCTTCTTCCCAATCCCACACATCAATTAATGTTTGTGTAAGCTGATTTGCTGTAAATGCTGGTAAGGTACCAATAAGACCTGCTAATGAGAACAAAACAGCCAAAGGTTTCCAGCTTGCTCCCAATCCTTCGGTAATTACATACATGGGTCCACTAAGTACGTTCCCTTTTTCATCTTTGGATCTATACATTACCGCTAGAGAACACGTATAAAATTTGGTAGCCATCCCTATCAAAGCACTGATCCACATCCAGAAAACAGCCCCTGGACCACCCGTTGCAATGGCAACTGCAACTCCACTTATATTTCCCATCCCCACGGTTGCAGCTATGGCAGAAGACAACGCTTGAAAGTGACTCAGCTGCCCTGGTGTGTTTTGATCATCATATTTCCCCCGAAGAATATCAATGGCATGCTTAAAATAAAGGAAAGGTGTAAACCGGGAGTAGATCAGGAAAAATATTCCTCCGCCAATAAGCAATATTAATAAAGGCCAATCCCAAACCCAAGAACTGAACTTTGCCACCAGACCTTCAAAAATTTCAAACATATCTATAGAATTCCTATAAATGTAGTGACAAAAAACGAATCATTAATTAGTTTTTAATTCAAGTTAAGATTCTTTAAAAGTCATAATGTTGAAATTCTTTTCACTTCAAAAACTTCAACACTGTGTAAAACAAATCGTTCAAACAGTGCTGAAGTTTGTGAATTCTCAATTAATCCTGAATATTCTCTAGATTGAAACCATTATTAAATTTTACATTTTTGGTATACTGCTCGGTCCAGACTTCTTTTACCACATTACCATCCCAATCTGCTGGTGCATATTTCCGGTAGGTAGATACATAGACTCCATCAATTTTTTCATAGGTAACTTTCATCAGGCTTGGTTCGGTTACTCCAAAACCTTTAGCCGTGTATAAAAACTGATCTATTCTATGAGTTTCAGGATTGATATACAAGATATACTTATCACTGGTCTCCCCTATATTATCTCCAAAAGTCATTTCGACAACCTTATATGATATCTCATTCACTTTTCTAGTGGGTAATAGTTTATGATTTACTCCAGGATCCAATAATTTGAACATCATAGCAAACCAATAGTAGTTGGTTTTCCTAAGTGCATGACCAATGTACGCAGGTTGTTTCTCTGTAATAACGTTGTTATCTAATTTGGAAACTGTCTTGGCGCCGTCAAAGAACTGGGTATGAACACCTTTCATTTGTGGAATGGCATATACTTGTCTTTTTGAATATTTACCATAGGAAACTTCTCCGTTAAAAATGTACCGTTCTTTGGAAACATCGACAATATTATTTCCTGTTACTTTAAAAGTGTAATCAAAGGAAACATCTTTCAATTTATAAAGTGCATTCTCTCCCCCATTAGCATCTACTACTTTGGTGATTAGTTCTCTTGCATCTTGAGCTTGAATTGTAGTTGCAACTAAAATTAATACAACTGAAACGATCCTTATTATTTGTTTTTTCATGACTATTTAATTTTATGATGTTTAAAAAAATATTTACATCACAAATTTCTTATCAAATAGGGTCAATAAAAATAAGATAGGACAGGAAATCATCTTGAACTAGTTCAAGATTTATTAGAAGGACGCGAACGTATTTTGCTTAAAAATTCGGCTGAAATCCCCAAATAAGAAGCGATTACATATTGTGGTACACGATTTACAATTTGTGGGTATCTCTTTGCATATTCGAGATAACGTTCTTCTGAAGTCTTACCGATATTGGCAACAATCCTCTTTCTAGAATTGGCAAATGCCTTTTCAGTGATCAAACGAAAATATTGGCTTAACCCATGAATTTCAGAACACAGTTTTTCGACATCAGTATACTTCATTTGAAAAATAATAGCATCTTCAAGAGCTTCTGCAAAGTGGGTGGCAGGCTCCTGATTGATCAGGCTAGAAAAGTCGGCAAAAAAGTAATCTTCGATACCAATACTCACCGTATGTTCTTTTCCATGATCATCCAAATAGAATACTCGAACTGCACCTTTTACAATGTAACTACGGTACTCGCAAACATAACCGGGTTGAATGATAAACTGTCTTTTCTTTATACGTGAGGTTCTTATAATAGAAACGAAGCGTTCTTTTTCTTGATCCGACAACTCTACGTAACGCGCAATATTATTCAGTATACTTTCGTACTTCTCCATTCTTTAGATATTACTTATGATCTTGTGAATTACGTTACAATATTACCAAATCATTTTGCAGCACGTATAAATCGCGGTTTATCGACCCCTCGATCATACATAATGATACTTCCTGCAACAGCAACGTTAATACTTAATTCTGATTTAAACTTTACTAGAAACTGAGATTTTTCGATAGCTTTTTTTGATAGGCCATGATCTTCGGCTCCTAATAAATACACACATCTTTTAGGATGATTAAAGGTTTCTAAAGGTACTGCTTCTTCAGTTAATTCTACGCCCACCAACATCGCTCCTTTGGGTAGATGTTTGTAAAAATCTTCGAAGGTGTCATAATGAAAATAAGGCATCGCTTTTACAGCATTGTGGGTATCACTGGCTTGCTTAGCATATCTATTCCCTATGGTAAAAATAAAACTAGCTCCCATGTTTTGAGCAGATCTCCATAGTACACCCAAATTTTCTGGAGTTTTCCCATTCTGAATCCCTATTCCGAAAAACTCATTTTCAAAATTATCTATCATGAGGTAAAATTATAAAAGATCAAGGGATTCTCACACTATACCGTTCTAAACAATATCGACAAAACAATTTATTGTTAGAAAAATGAGTATACTACCAATGGATTTAGATATTGATCTTTATCGTTTTCCCTTCTTTATTGTATTCTTTTTTCAAACCTTCCAAAAGATAATTGAGTTGAAGTTCTTTCTTACCTGAGGCAATGGTTTTCAGGCATGCGTATTGCACTACATTTACAATATTAGCTCCGGTAATGGCATATTTACGGGATATTTCTTCTAGAGAAATGGTATTCTCTAAGCCAATCTCTTCTGGTAGTATTCTTTGCCAAAGATGGAGTCTTTCCTCTGGTCCAGGCACTTGAAATTCGATCATGGTCTGAAACCTTCGGGTAAAGGCCGAATCAATATTGGTTTTGAAATTGGATGCCAAAATCACTAATCCTGGATGCGCCTCAATACGCTGTAAGAGATAGGAGACTTCCTGATTGGCATATTTATCATGAGCATCTCTTACATTAGTTCTTTTTCCAAAGATAGAATCAGCCTCATCAAAGAAAAGAATCCAGTCTTTATTTGCTGCTTTATCAAATAATGAAGATAGGTTTTTTTCGGTTTCACCAATATATTTTGAAATCACCATAGATAAATCAATTCGATAAACATCTCTCTTAGTGTATTTTCCCAATAGACTGGCCGTAAGTGTTTTTCCGGTACCGGGTGACCCGTAAAACAAGACACGATACCCCGGTTTTATTTTATTCCCCATCTTCCAATCATTCATCAACACCTCATTGTGCTTCAGCCATATTTCAATTTCCTGAATCTGTTGCATTGTTTTTTCCTGAAGCACAAGATCATCCCATACCAAATCGGTATTAATCAACTTGGCAGGAAATTTTTGACTCAACTTTGGTCGTTGTATTCTCCCTGTGGTTAGAAATGAAGAAAACTCTTCGTCTATCAGTAATTTACCACTCATTTTTGGCTCTCCTTTGGGAACATCATCAACATATAGAATCTGTTCTCTAAACAATCCAGAACCTGTATTCAGATAATCGATCAGTGCTGCTCTTTCCTCTAAATGATTCCCAGCCAATATATATAACGCAGTTTCGCCAGTTGGGATGATACCGCGATGAAATTTTCCTTTTACCCCACCAAAGTCAACAAACTCATTCCCGTTAGGAAAATAAGAAGAGATAATTGTATTCAGCAAAGAAGGCGTAAAATGAGGAGTAAGTGCTAGTAATAGCAATACCGTATCAACTTCAGACAACTGATTATCTTTGATAAATCTTGACAATGGAGATTGATCTCCTGTCAACTGAAATTGAGGTGCTGGCATTACCTCTTTTTTGAGCTCAATATGTAAGCGATACTGTATATATTGTTCTAAATACAGAAATAGTGATTGTACTTCTGACGTATAGCGAGTATCAGGCATTACTATATTTGACATAGGCATTCTTTAATTTGATATCGTATTTATTCTTTTTGTAACCTGGTCCATTGTACCCTTCGGCAAATTTGGCCCAGTTTTTCTCTTTTACCCAATCGATCAATTTTTTTCCTTTGAAATTGGTTTTTGAAATGAACTTCCCAAACGCTTTCAGATGTTCCCGTTCATGTTCGTACATCTCCGAAACGAAATGATCTATAGATGCGTACCCCAGATGTTTATAATGAAAGCCCATAACCTGAAACGATCCCCAGGAAGCCGATGCGTACGCCGCTTCATGAAAAGCAGCTTTATCTGATATCCCAGCTGCCTTTTCCAAACGATCGTACTCCCCTGCTCCACCTTTGTAATGCGTTTTTGTCCATTTTTTATAGAGTACATTTTTGGTTCTTTCAGAAACATATGAAGAAGGATTAACTCCTCTTTTTTCTAACTCTCTCCAAAAAATATGACCTTCAAACAAAATTCTTGGTCGACCGTGCAATAAAAAACCTTTACCGCTGCTTTCTATTTCATTAACAGCTTTTACCATGGCCAATTCGAGACCAAAATCATTAGCAAAATCCTTTACATCTTTTTCCGACAAAAACTTATCATTAAAAGCTACTAAATTCTTTTCTGCTTCAATAAGTTTGGACCATGTTTTTAGACCAACAATCCCATCAACTACTAAATTGTTTTTTAATTGAAAAGCTTTTACAGCCTGGTCTGTATCTTTTCCAAAAAAATTGGAAACAAACACGGTATATCCTAACTTAGTTAGGATTTGTTCCAAATGGTGGACATCTTCTCCCTGAGATCTATAACGTATCGTTCTCATCTATCTAATAATTTGAAATCCTAACCTAAAAATACTTGATCTATTTCTAATTGTATCGGATCTATTTCACAAAAACTACCTTCTACAGTCAACGTTACCGTAACCCTGATACGTACATCTCGTACTCGATAACGGTGTGCTATTTCCTTTCCTTCAAAAGAACTGCCATCTCCAAAGTCCCAAATAAATTTGAAATCCGTATCATCTGTATCGCTTATATTTTCTGCAACAAATGTAAATGTTATTGGGAAAGCATTGGGTTGCGGACCATCAATGATTGGTCCTTCGGTAATGATCACATCTCCTTCTCCTCCTAATGGTGGTCTATTGAGACGACTAAATTTAGCTTGATACACCGGTTTGTTCAACACCGTAAGCGTTGCCGATACTGGCTGATCATTAACAGTAAATTCTATAGGCTCGTTATATCTTCTAAATGTTCCTGCAACCAATATCAATTGATTGGTTCCTACTCGTAATCCATTTGCTCGTCGTACTACCGCTACTTTTCCATCTGCCGGCGTAACCACAAATGGCACTGGTAGTTCATTAACGGTTTCTCCACTAGAATCCAAACAAATTCTAGGGCCAACAGTCAAAGACACCTCTTCTAAAGGTTGCTCAAAATCGATCTGCACTTCTTGAGATGCTGGACCACAGGAAGGATCTGCAATAGTTAATGTTACAATTACAGATCTTCCTTCTAATGCTGAAAGATCTTCGTATTCATACTCTTGTGTTAAGGTCGAGCCTTCGAAAATTGGACTTCCATCTCCAAAATCCCAATTGAGCACAAATGGTTCTGGTATATAATCCCCAGTTACATTAAAAGTAACTATTGCTTTGGAATTATCTTCATTATATTGAATATCACCCGGATCTACAGTAATCGTAAATTCTGGAATTCTACCTACCAATAAGGTTGTTCCAGAATCAAATCCATCAACAGCTAATCGTATCACTTGTCCGTAAGCATCAAATTCTTTAGGGTTTACTGTAATTATTCGATCTTGGATCAATAATCCATTAATAGATGCAGCCCCTATAGTGGTTACCGTACCTGTAGCAGGTTGAAGCTGCGTAATATTGATTCGTTCGATACAACCAATAGTATTATCTAATATATTTTTCAGGTTGCTCAAAAACTGACCCAATTGCGTAAAGTCTGTGAACGAAGAATAATCTGCACTATCAATATCTGAGAAATCAGGATTGCTTAGTATAGGTGGCCTGCCCAGTAAATTCGGTAGTGCAGCAATTAGATCTCCACTGCTTGGGCTTCCGTTTGCATAAACACCATTACTAAGCGCATAATAGAAAATATGTGTTTGACCACTTAGTATGCTTATTCGACTTCTTAATTCATCAAAATTTCTAGTTTGCAATCCATCCGTGATAATAATAACGATATCCAAAGGAATTGAAATTGGGGTAGATGAAGAAATCTGCCCTGTTAAATACCCCAGAGCGCTTGACCAATAATCTGCTTGAGCAAGATTATTGCCATCAGTTTTATAATTAGTAATCCAGTTGGTAAATTGGGTTTTGGTTTGTGCAGTTATTGCGGTTTGCGTGATAATTCGCGTGGGCAATGTATTATCGTCAACATTCATATTACATAATGTAATAAGATTGCCCGAGTCTTCCTGATCATTTACAAAGACCGTTAGCCCATTTTTAATCTCAGTGACTTCACTTCCGTTTATAGATCCTGACTCATCAATCAATAATGCAATATGCACAGGAATATCGCAGTCTGCTGGGTTTACACATAACTCATTTCTATCCAACTCTAATTCGATCACTATTGGATCTTCAAAAGTAATAGGATCTATGATTATAGTGTTTTCACAAAACTCTGTATTTACCTTTAGGCTAGGTGTAATGGTATTAGGAGCTGTTTCTGGGAGATTATCGTATTGTCGGACAACATTCCCTGACGCATCTGGAGAAACTTCGGCAATTGTTCCATCTCCAAAATCCCACTCATACCTTACAATTTCACCAATATGAGGCCCGGATACATTATAAGTAACTGTCACTTCTGTATTGAATGGGTTATCGTACACTACGGTTGTAGTCACTACTGGTTCTGGTTTTCTATGGATTGTAATTACGGCATCCGTATCTTGATTATTTACTTCAAACCGAATGGGCACCCCAATAAGTTCAGGACTTACTAACTTAGGATCAAAGAAAGATTCTCCCATTTCATCCCTTACGATCCCAGCATTTAAATCTCTAGGTACCTGAGCAGTAACAAAACCATCTCTTGGAGTTACTTTGAAAGGGATCGGTTCGGTATCATTTCCAAAACATAGGGTTTCCATAGGTAATTCTAACATTAATACACTCTCATCACAACATAGGTATGGAACCATGAAATCTGCCACTACCGGTTGGAAAACTCCTTCTATTTCTGCATCTCCTTCTCCCCCGTCTCCAATCACTGGTGTATCTTCTAAAAACACCAATACCAGCGTTCCCCTTGGTGTCACTCCTGCTCTATGTTCCAAACCGTGACGTCGATTGACATAATAGGAGGTGTAATTTTCTTCCAGAACTTCAATACTTGAAACTCCCAAGGCTACAATATTGAAACTAACTGCCTTTTTACGCTTAATATCTTTAAGCTTTTCTATCACTTCTTTATAGTTCTTCCCTTGATGACCTTCTATTCTAAAAAAGTTCTTATCACGATAAACATCTAGAGGCACTTTATTGTCAATTAAGTTGGTGTGGTAACTAATATTTGCTCCCTCTCTGCCTTTTGAAGATTTATCAAAATCCCAAAGCTTTAATAATGTTTTATCCACCTTGTTATAGAACGGTATCGCTTTTTTACCTAAGTGTCCTTTGGTTATTGAGGGAGTTACTTTGATCAATTTATAATCCGTAGTGAAGTTTTCAAGTTGCTGTACCGCACGTAAGACTAAACCGAATAGTCGTTGTTCGGTTTTATGAGTATCGAAACAAACACTTACTTCTTCATTATTCACTTCTTCTGAGCAATCATCACAGCGGTTACCTGCTCCAGAAGTATGGATAGCCGATTTATAAAACCCATGCCTGCATTCGTAACATGCTTCCCCGTCTTTAAAAATCTCTCCCAACATCAAATGCTTCGGAAAATCATTCTGACTAGCAACACATTGACTATAAGAAAGTTCTAACAACAACCTTTTAATTTCATTATAAGTCTCCACCACGTCTTTTAATACATCATAGCGATATTGAAGATCGTTGGGTACTAATTCTGCCGGGAATTCGAACAACTCCGCTACTTTGGCTTCGAACTTGGATTGAAGGCTCGGCGCTTTCAGCACTTGAAAAATGGTAGCAAAACCTGTTTTTAAATCCTGAATCAATTGGGTATTCTGAAAAGGAGATAATAACAAATTGATTAACGTAAGAGCAGTTTGAAAATCTTCAATCACTGGAATTACCTTGGGAACCATTACCTCTGGTAACTGATAGTAGAGATTTTTATAGTTGGGTCTGCTTATGGTGGCATCCAGGCTATTGATATATTGCGCATTGGCCTTGGTGGTCATCAAAATCTTGTAGTTGGCAACCACATCAATCCCTTCTCCATCACAACTTAGACTGCTACAGCGATTAAGGTTTCTCTCGAAATGCTCTAGATAGATCAACACTACCATATCTCTAAAATCTTCTCCTTCATTGACTGCTAGCTGAGATATTGGAAAGGTTTCGCTATCCTCTTTTACCGGGAGCAGTTCGAACAAATCCAATTGTACATCATCTTCATAAAAAAATGGTGTATAATTGGCTTTACTATTATCATATTTCCGATAATGCGTATACGTAATCCTAGGAAAATCAATGATTTTATTTGCTCCACTATCCTTATACAAATGCAATAAGTCCCCATCTGTAGTAATCCCAAGTCCCTGAGTAATGGTAACCGCGTTGGAAGCTCCTGTAATATCGAAACCACAGACGACTCCTACCCCGCTGAGATTAATTCTGGATAACCGGATCTGATCGTCAAAATGATCAACAATTTGATTCAGATGACTCTCAGTCAAAAATTGACTTTTAGAGAATCTTCTGAAGCCTGGTGATATTTCTGCTAGCTTGGTGATCATGATTTGTGTCTATTTTGTATTGTTTTTTATATCTATTAAAATGCTACCAATCAACAAATACGAGTTTGTCTTTCCAGGGTAACTTTATCACACTTATATTCCATGGTAACCGATCCAAAAGAATATCTTGAGTTTTTCTTTCTATAACCACTTTAGGGTTCTCTCCGTTTAAAAATAGTTTCCCAGGGCGTTGTAAAAATTCATGCTGTAAAAGATCGGCTGAAGCATTTTTCAATACTCCCCAATTATCCAAAGTCGCTTGTAGTAAATCTCCACAATGCTGTATTTGTTTTTCGGTTAGTTCAATATTTCTAGAAATAGGTGCATAAATGGGTATCCCACACAAGAATTTTTCAAAAATCATTTGGTGCTCCTGTTGTCCCTGTCTTTTGGTGGCTAGAAAATGCAGTAAATGTGCTGCTAGCTCTTTGTTTTTGAGCTCATCATTTTTATCCAAAAGCTCACAATGCTCAAAGAAGTGTTTTAAATAAGGGTGTAATACAATTAATCCTGCATTGGCGATATAGTATGATGCTTCTTCGGTAGTTTGAACCTCGTTGTTTCTAAGGAAATCTGTATTTGATGGTTTCTCAAACTCTTTTTCGGAAGTTGTTAACTCTTCCACTTCATGGTATTCTCCTGTATCCTTTTTCTTATCCGGATTTTGAAGAGGTTCCTGAAGTTCCTCTTCTTTTGGACCTCTTAAATTTTTAGTGTTCACAATAGCATCATCCATTTCAGATTTACTTCCTGAACTATCTACATTTTGATTATTGCTATCTATTTCCAGGAGTTTTCCGGTTTCAGACAATCTTTTGATGGTGTTTTCTATCCAAAATGATCGCGATCTTTCTTTTCGGTTTTGTTGCTGCTGTAAGTTAGTTAACCTATCATATAGTGCTTTGGGTTCTCTTGTTATCAGGAAAATGATAATCTCCTCCCAGACCATATCTCTAGATGAAATTTCTTCTTTAAAAAACAACAGGATATCTTGGCTAAACAATTTATCAAAAGTTATAACATACTTGGTAGTTACAAAAGCCTTTTGCAGTATCTCAATCAATACTTTATCCGAAAATTGTTTGATCAGTCTTCGTCTGTTATTGGAGTGTTGGATACTATTAACCAATCTATCCCCAAAACCAGAAACACCAATTACTTCTTCCATTTCAGAATCATTAAATAATGTCTCAGGATGTTGATGTTCCCACCAGGGAGTTGTTCCTTTTTCAAGAAAATAAAAGAATGATCTAAACTTGCTTGTTTCTTTACTTACAAAACCAGATTCTTCTTCTTTTTGGACTCCTTGCTGCTGACTGATTTTGTTTTTTATTTCTTTCTCTATGGTTTTAATTAGTGCCTCCTCTAATTCATCAAATGATAATTCTCCATCAAACTTTAGATCTACATCCAATTTTTCAATTTGTATGCTATCTGAAGTAAACGAATGATCCAAATCCTTGAAATACAATTCTAATTTGGGGAGTATCTTTTCTTTCAAAAACACATCAAGATTATCTTTGATATCGTACGCCTGCTCTTGGGAGGTTGTATTCAACTCCAGATACATTTTATTGATGATATGTTTTTTTTCGATACTCATCTAGCAGATGTATTTCATATTGAGCATTAGATTGGCAAACTCTTTTGGATAGTTTTTGAAAGCAAATTCTATTACATCCGTGGATACCTCCTTCATTCCTTTATAGTGCATCAAATGCGTATACCCGGTTTTATCGATATGGTTAATATCTGAAGGAGCGATATAAAAACTCTCTTCAAGATGTGTAGAGCGTCCGACATAGCTTTTGATAATATGATCTAACTTATGATCACTCACCGAATACACATAATCATTGTGTGTAGGTTTATTTCTGGGGTAATACTCATAAATCTGATCTGTTTTACCATGCTCCTGAATTGTTTTGAAAACATATGTCTGCTCCAAAAACATTGTGAGCTGGGCGGTATGATAATCATCAAACTGCAAATGCTGATTTTGATAAATGGTCGAAAAATAGGCTTCGTAATAATCGTAGATTATTTTTCTATCGGTACATCTAAACAATCCCATATTCAAAAACCTCAAATCTTCATTAGCATACTCATACTGAAATTTCACTCCCTTATCCAAAAAATAGTGATACAAGCAATACGGGTGAGAGTTTAGCCCCTCGTCACATTGTACAATAAGATCTTTGTTCTTTATGGGTTTAGTAATGAACACATCATAATCCATATACAAATATCCTGGCAGTAAATCTGCCAACATTTTATACCCTAGTATTTTGGCATCCACAAAGCAAGAAAGTTCACTCATCTGTCCCAGTTCACTATAAATTACATCGTAAGGAAGTTCTAGCTGCCGAACTAGTTCTCGCCCATAATAATCGGTCATTATATGTACTTCACCATATACCTTTTTGATCATCATAGCGCTCAAAAACATATGAATACACGATTGAAACTTATCATTATTTTGATCAAATGGTTTAGTCCAAAGTAATTGTACTGGCGTCATGAACCTTTATTTTTGTTTTGTTATGGTTTACTTTGAATAATTCGATATTGATTACCTTATCTTTATTAGGATACAATTCGAAATTTATTTTTTTATTTTGATGATCCGATTCATCATGAGAGTATTCTTCGGCTTCGGTATCAGCATGTTTCCGTTCATTAACCGTACGCAAGGCATCATCATGTTCTATGACATCGCTACATAAGTGGCCTGGAGCGGCTAATTGTCTCACTCCCATTTTTCTTAATCTCAATGTAAACTCAGTGTCTTCGTAACCGTAGGTTTCTATCTTCAGATTATATCCACCGATTTTCTTAAAGTCTTCACGATGTACCATAATTCTGCCAAAAGATCCTCCGGTACATAAAATAGAGGGTCGTAAAAAGAATCTTTTCTCTTTTTCAATAAGTGAAAGGCTATAATTGAGATAACTACTGCTCACAAAATTATCTGCATCAATATTGATAAGGTACTCTCCTAATGCCAGATAATGGACTACATTTTTGGGAAGGGATCTATGATAATACTCGGCTGTGTAATTTTTGTAATAAATAATTAGACCTTCTCTTACCCCCTCGATAAACCAATTCTGGCTAAACAAAAAATCTTCAAGTCCATCGGTAGAATTATAATCAATGATATTAATATCTACCTTACCTTTAAATTTTTTCACCACTTCCAGATTGTGTTTCAAGGTAGTTATTAAGTGATCAAAACGATTCATAACAACCGTACATAAGCTAATCTTGATTTTATTATCAGAAAGTAGCTTGTTGCCTATCAAGTGATCATATTCTGGAAATTCGTTGGTGATAAGATGCTTGATCTGTTGTTGAACGGGCTTGGTGTATTTGCTTAAAAAAGTAAGGTGAGTGTACCCTATCCTCTTGGCTTCAATTTGAATCCGTTCATTTTTTAATAGTAGCGTTTCTACTGTTGCTTTTTGAGCTTTGGCTACACAATACAACAGATATTGATCAATGATTTTAGATATATCAGCATTGAAAAATCGTATTTTATTTGAGCTTCTATTGATATGCAAACACTTCAAAAAATCCTTAATATAAGCATCCCTGAGCTCTAAATCATTAAACCCTATGATTGCTGTATTGTATACTTTGTAATGGGTCCTATTTAATTCTTCAACATAAAATGGGCTATTGTCCACAATCCACTTAAAATTCTCTATTTGATCCCATCGAACTTCATTTCCGCTAATTGCATTTTCGTCAAAAGAAATATCATCCAGACTTTGCACAATCACATCTGATTGGCAATTTTTGATCATTTTGGCTACCTCTTTTTTACGTAACATCACATCCCAATCCACATGTACAAAGGGTTTGGTTTGTTTTGAGATGGCCAACATTTTACCCTCAATCCAGGAACTTCCCTCAAAGCTTAAAAACGTAAGATCTGTAGAGAGGTTATCTATTGGAAGTTTCTCAAAATAGGGTGCACTTTCCAGGTCTGTAACAATTTCCACTTCGAACCCCCACTTTTTTGAATACAACACAGACAGGTACAAACATCGTAGAGACGATTGTATAATATCTTCGAGGTCTAGTCCCTCTCTATATTCTTTCCATCTTTTTGTAAGCGGAGCTGTCCAGAAACTGTATACAATTTTATTCATCAATTACAGATATCTTATTTTGGTTTATTATTTTTTCAAAAAAGAGTTGGTTCTGCAAAAGCCATTTTCTCTTCTATTTTTTTATACTCTGCAAAGAATTTTTCTTTTAGTAATTCTTTGATTTTTTTCACATTTTTGGGATGATATTTCGATGCTCCAAAAAGATGTGCATATCCTAATTCATTGGCGTAAGAGGATTGTTCATCATGAGCCTCTCCTTGGATTAAAACGGACGGCTCAATTCTTTGAACAGCTAACAAACTAGCTAGGTTATATTGTTCCAATAATAACCCAGGTTCTAAGTACCACCCATTTTGATCTCTACTGTTCTTAAAATCTTTGAATTCCTCTTTATGGGTGGTTAAAATATCCTCCAGTTCATTAAAACATTTCACGAAATCATCTCTTACCTCTAAGTCATTAAATCCAAGGACACCACATCCCCAGGCATATTTTAGTTCGTTATTCCAAAACTTTAGCTGCTGACTATAATCATCAAAAAAAAGAACCAGTTCCTTATAATTATGAAAACCGATGTCTTTTCGCTCCACCAAAACCCGATCAAATTCGAAGACAATATTTTTCTTCAAAAAGATATCATTATCGATATGTACAAAAGGTTGGTGTTGATCTTGGATAGCATATAACTTGGGTTTCATCCATAATTCTGCGTTTTTATCAAAATCGACCAAAGTTACATCACATGGTAAATCGCTTAAGAAATCATATCCTATTTGATCAACATATAATTCAACATGGTCGTACCAAAGACAACTATGTAAAATACTTGCCGCAGTCATGTAGATCGTATCCATAAGCCTATTTCCCATATTCCATCTGTTATTGATGATAGGATAAGTGGATAGGCTGTATATAATTTTAAGCGGTTCCAAAATATTATAATAAATCTCCTATAGACATAGATAAAATATCATCATCTCCTGTATTGAGTCTTCTTACATCACCTGTATACCCATAATAATATGGCACTCTGTCAAAAGTGATCGATTCTATTGGTACATTTACATTACAAAAACCTCTAGTGACTGTTAATACTGGTGAAACCGTGTTTGCCTGATTAACCGGAAGGTTATATACTTTTACAACCTGTCCAAGCACATTTGGTTGGGTATTCGAAATAGGAGAACCATCTCCAAAATCCCATCTGAATTCATTTATCGTATTGATTTCTGCACCTGTAACTGTGAAAGTTACAGTTGCCGTAGCTCCATTATTACTATACACGATAGCACTAGTAGTAGAAAGTTCGGGTTTTTCATAAACCTTCACTCCAAAATTGGCATTTTGATTATTCACAATGAACCTTATACTAAATCCATGCAGTTCTGGACTTACTCTACGAGCATCAAAAGAATAAGTGCCGTCTGAATTTCTTATCACACCTCCATCAAGACCAGCAGGCACATCAGCTCTTACTACAGCATTTCTAGGAACCACATCGAATGGAATAGGTTGTGTGTCGTCGTCAAAACAAATCACCTCATCCGGAAGACTAACCTCAACTTCATTTTCATCACAACATAGGTATGGCAAGCAAAAATCTGCAACAATTGGATTTACGGTTGTAGGATCAATTTCAAACGCTGCTGTTTCTAAAAATTCTCCCCCTTCTGAAAAAGCTACATCTGCTTCACTTACCAAAAATTGTGTATCCGATTGACTATTTTGTAAATAAAACAGAACCAATGTTCCTCCTGGGGGTACCCCTGCTTTATGTTCTAATCCAAAGTTGCGATTGAGATAGAACGATTTAAAATCTCCACCAATGATATCAACATTTTCTATCGGCAATGCCACAACATTAAATCCTAAACTATTTGCCTTTTTGATCGTATTGATTCGTTGCACCACTTCGGTATAATTTCTCCCTAAATGTCCTTCAACTCGATAGAAATCGTGATCAATACAAAACTCTAAAGGTTTCTTGATCGCCAACAAATTATCATGGTAACTCAAATTCGTTTTTTGTGTACCTCGAATCGTCTTGTCAAAATCCCAATACTCAATCAATTTTTCTCCTACATTATAATAAAATGGGATTGCCTTTTTACTCAATATCCCCAAATCCATCGTTGGGGTAATCTTTATAAAATTATAATCTGCATTATAATTAGTCAGTTGTTGTGCAGATCTTTTGATAAGGGTAAACAGTCGTTGCTCTGTTTTACTGCTGCTATAACATATGGCCAGTTCTTGATTAAATCGGTCAATGACCACTTCGTCTTCTGTAGTTTCTGGACAAAAGATGTTAGAATTGATCAAAATTTCGTTCAGGTTTCTAATTTTAGCTTCCAAATCCCTAAAATTCTGCGCCAAGAAATAATCTGAGGTATCTAAATCAGTTTCCCCATCTACACTAGGAACCGAAGTTGGAGGAATAATATTCCTGATATTAGTATTGATCTGACCTACAGGATTGTTATCCAAGATATACAAGAATAGCTTAGTGTTTTCTGAAGCTGGAGTTAAAAGCACATTAAACGCACTTATAGGATCAATCTGTCGTTCCAGAAAACTAGTCTCGTCATTAATAGTGATCACAATATCCGGATTAGGAATGGTAGGATCATTCAAGATCGATTCCTGAACTTTTAACAAACCTGATTTCCAATCATCATTATCTCCTCCACGCGTGGCATATGTTTGTATCCATTGGGTTGTGGCTGGATCTGTTGCTCTTTTATAAATACTAAACAACGAATTATCATTTCTATTGGAAGACATTGGAATTAACGAGATAAATGTATTGGTATCTCGCACTGACTCTACATAAGCATTCAAAGCATTTCTTACATTTTCACGTTCACGGCTAAAAGAACCTGACTCGTCCATTACAAATACGATGTGATAACTCCGGTTCCCGTCAGAATCTACACTTCCTTCACAAATAGGATCATCACCGGTATCACCAATATCATAGTCCAATTCTATTGGAGCACAACTATCACAAGTTGTAGAGGTAAGACCAGCTAGTATCGGTGATTTGTAAAATCCATGTCTGCATTCGTAACAAGGTCCTGATTTTTCTACTTCTCCTAACATCAAATGTTTCGGAAAGTCTTCGTACCCAGCACAACAATCTGACACATCAATATCAAGTAGTAGTTGTTTAATTTCATTATAAGTATCAACCAGATCTTTTAATGCGTCATACCGATACTGAAAATCATCTGGAATTTGAGTAGCCGAAAACACAAAAAGCTCAGAGAGTTTATCTTGTATCGCACCTAGTAATTGTGGTGCATCCAATTCTGCTAATAACGTAGTGTAGCCATCAATTAATTTTTGAACTGTATTATCTTCGGTTATGGCATCAAAAAAGCTTTGTTTTAAATCCGCATAGGTATCAAAAATATCAGGAGTTCCTACTACTTTGTTCATCACCACTTCTGGAAGCTCATAATACAATTTGCCATAGTTGGTTTTTTGTATGGTGGGATCATGGCTAATGATGTAAGCTGCATCCGTTTTGCTTACCAATAACACTCGATGATTTACAACTCTGCTTTCTCCTTGATTATCACAACCCAATGTTGTACACAAATCCTCATCTTCTATATAGGTTTCGCGATACAACAGCACTACCATATCTTTGAGCGTAGCCAAATTACTTAAAGGTCTTACCCCTTCTCCACTTATTGTTGTGGTCAATTCTCGCAAGGTAATTTGATTTTCTCCTCTGTAAAAAAATGGTCTGTATTGTGCCTGGGAGTTATCGTAGGTTTGATATCCTGTATAAGTGATCGATTCCAGATCAATGGATAAGGTCCCATCTTCTTTGGTTTCAAAAAGATGCATCAAATCTCCATCGGTGGTTACACCTACTCCTTGCGTAATGGTAATTTCGCTAGTAGATTCATCGCAGCTTACCTGAAAACCGCAGACAATACCAACACCACTAAGGCAGGTTCTGGACAATCGTATTTGATCATCAAAGTAGTCTACAATTTGGTTGAGATGCCCTTCGGTGAGCACCTGATTTTGAGTAAACCTTCTAAAATTGGTGGTTATTGCCTCTAATGTCGTTGTCATAACCTTATGTGTGTTTTGTTATTGTCTAATTTCTTAATGTCTATTTTATTTTATTTCTTCATAGATCTTTCTTTGGTACGAAAGAACAGAATAAACATCTTTCCAATCTTCTTTTTTACTTAACCAAATTGCCTGATCCCATAAAGTAATTTGCATTTTTTCTCCTCCATTATTAATTCCAGCCCAAAAAGCAGCACTTACCAATGCATTCCAAGCCCCAACAGGATCTTTTAACTTATCATCCAATATTGCTGCTGCCTCGGCGTGCTCTACTCCAACATAACTACCTCCTTTTTCACTAATAGCCTTTGCTGCGCTATATAATGGATGTTCAGTGATACTAGATGAAAATTCGTAATAATCTGCGGTTAACAATCGTGCTATATCTTTAATCAAAATCTCAGGAGGTGTTCCCGTATCTGGATAATGCGATAATTGATGCCCGACTGTATCAAAACCATGTGGTAATACAAATGCATTCCACAATATTGGTGATAGTTGATCCAGAGGAATAGCATTAGAATAATCAACTCCTCTTCGAGCCACTATATTTCTAAATAGTTGATCCCATGCTCCAAAATCTTGACCCGTAACACTATTTGGCATTAGGTCTTTTAATTTGATCATTTCAGAAAGCTTTTCTCTGAAAATCTTATGGGACTCCGAACTATCATATCTGTAAAGAAACTTTAGATACCTATCCACGCCATCGGTTCCATTAGGGATATTAGTAGAATCATTTACATAAACTCTCATAAAATCTAATTGGTCCAATATTCCCAATATCTCATATGTAGGTTTTACTTCACTTTCAAATTTTTCAAATCGATCTTTAAACTCAACAAATACCTTATCATGCTCAGCTAGCATTCTTTGCCTTAAAATGGGTAAACTGAATATGTTATTAGAAATGGTGTATGCGCTATTTTTAGAATTGACGCGAACCAGATTCCAATTGTTCCAATTAGCATTGGGTGTTAGTCTCAATGCTACATCATATTTTCCAAACTTTCTATGTCCTAACAAAAAACAACACCACCAACCACTATCCATGAAGGATTTAAAGTTTTGCGCATTCTTTTTAATATCGAACCCTAAATGCTTTTTTAAAGAATTCTCTTTATCCAGTTCGATAATTTGGTTAATGATGTTAATTAATTCGTTCATATGTTCCTCTACTCTTTCCATATTTTATTAGATCCCACCTGTTAGAGGACTCGCTCCTCCCATCCAAATTGATCTAGATCTATTTCTTAATTCACTTATTATTGGTCCATGGAGTGCTTTATCTCCATCCAAATCACTTTGACTTAAAGCTTCCGTCACAAAAACTATTGAGGTATCTAACGCCTCTGAAAATGAGGTTGCCATAGTTCTATTTATAGTATCTCTAACAAATTCTGCCACTTCGATCAAATCTTCTGCATCTAATTCTTCATCTGAAATAGTACTGATTAACTCAGCTTGTAAACTATTGGTTATTTGATCTAAAGCATCGTTATTTGGGTTGTTAACTCGTATTATTAGCTCATCAGGACTTTCTTGAAGATTAACTTGTGTATCGGTTACTTCTCCTCTTTCAATTTGATAAATCTTCCGTAAAAAAGATCTCCAACTGCCTGAAGATATACTAGCTCTTATATTACTACCCGACTTAGTGAACATAAGCACCCTCTTTACTCCTGCATCCCTGGCCTGTTGTTCAATTACAGGAAGTGCTGCTCTAGCGGTAGCACTTCTATGAATACCTTGACGAGATGTTCTATGCGTTCTTTGATGAACAAGAATTGCTGGTAAGTTATTTCCATTAGAATAACTTGAATTAATTTGTTGAGAACGGGCCGTAGCTCTAGATCCTATATCTTCTAAACCTTCAATACCTGACAACATAGAACCAAATCTTTCGTATAACCCGGAAACTTCAGCTGAGAATTGGTTCTCAGGAACATGGTGAGATTCATATGGTTCACCTTCAGGATGAGATGCGGACCTAGGAACTGTATGAGTCCCGACAATTGGTAAAGGTCCATATTCTTCTGCATCACCATACATTTCAAAGAGCTCTCTAAGAACCTGAGCCAAATCATTTTCTTTGTCCTCCAATCTTTGATCTGATTCTGAAGCCTGGCGGCTGGCTTGCTCATCTGTAGAATTTTGAGCAGTATTTAGTTTTTCCTCAGTATCTTCTCCTTGCGTTTTGGTTTCTCTATACAAAGAACGTGCTCTATCAATTTTACCCTGTGCATCTTCTTGTTTAGCTCTTCCTTCATCCGTATTTCCAAATTCAGATTTTCTATTCTCCCACTCCGTTAGCTTTTCTCCAACCGTTTTAGTTTGGGACGCTACCATAACCTCAACACCCGGTCCTTGAGTATCAATCCATAACCTATGTCCTTCTCCTCCTCCATTAAATTGAACTACTTCTCCAACCTCTGTATCTTCAAGATTACCGGAAGCTATATCTTCATTTTGTTGATCTCTATTTCTTCCAGTCAATCTTCTAAACAATCTTTTTGCCGCATTCTTAACACGATTCAATAATCCTACGACTGCATCTTCTATCTTTTTACGGATTTTTTGAATGATCTCCTGTACTTTTTGAGTCAGCCCTGTGATTCCTAATAAAGAGGCTAAGAACCCTATCAATACCGGAATAGATTTCTTTAATGCGTTTTCGATCGCACTGGCAATAGCACTTACATTACCCGAAGCCACTGCTTTTACACCATCGATAAAGGCGCGTACCATTTCAATAATCTGGCTACCTCTCTGGATAAAGAATTTTACAATATCAATAATCAGCATGGCAGCCTTGATAAATGCTCCGGCAGGATTAAGCAATCCTAATATCCATTTGATTCCTGCTTCAACGACCTTAGAGATGATCATGTCCCGTATGGCATCCATCACCATTTCTTTCAGGTTATTGAACTGTTCTTTGATATACTCCCAAAGACCGGCAATACCATCATTACGTAATATGGTGAAAATCTCAAACGCCGTTTCAACAACCCTCACCACAGGTTCACCAAGTACTCGAACAGCTATGTTACGTACAAAATCCCATGAGATTCCTAAAATTTGCGCAACCAAATTGAAAATCCCTGAAAGACTAAACAAATTATCCGGTATGGTAATCCCTACCCCGCCTAAAGATCCAGTAAGCCAAGCAATAAGTCCTTCTTGCATATGCGTAAGGATGTTGCTTACAAAATTATTTAATCCTTGTCCAACTCCCTCAATCAACAATCCTAAGAATCCAATTGGGTCTTGAACAATAGTAGCAATAACACTCAGTGCAGAACTTAGCAGCTCTGTCAACATGTTTTTGATGTTGATGATTGTTTGGATCACTCCACCAATAGCATCCAAAGCCATATCAATCAATCCACGGTTGGCAGCTTGCATCTCTTCGATACGAGCATCTACTTCTTGTAGACTCTCATTATACTGATTGGCCAAACTATCGATCAATTCATCTTGTTTATCATCTACCGATTGTTCCAATTCATCAAAACGTTCCTGAATACCTTCTGCTGCTTCGCGACCGATATCTTGAAGGTTTTGCGGTAATGTTGTAACATAATCCTGCACCTCTTGTTTACCTCTGGTAATTCTGTCTTTGGCCGCAGTTAACTCTGTAGCCACTACATCTGCAATATTGGTAATTACCGAATCCATACGATCGATAAATACCTGTCGCCCATCTACGAAAAATTGATTTACCTCGTCGGGCAATCCGGTAAAGACATCTCCGACTCTGTTTAGGAATCCGCTAAATCCTCCATATCGTTCGTCGAGATAGGCATCCATCTTACGCTCTACATAATCTTCAAAAGCCTGCTTAGCACGTTCTGCTCCAGCCGTAAACAGGTCACTTACTCTCGTATCCAGATCACTAAGGATCGTTTCTACATCGGTCTTAGTATTCTCATAAATAGTATTAATCTCACCAGCAATACGTTCTCTCTCTGCGGTATCCGTAGTACCCGTTTGGACTTGCTGTCCTTCTACCTGATTCAACAATCCAGCACGATCCTGATGCATCCCTTCCAGGGTTTGCTGACTATTATTTTCAGCTGTATTTTGTGCTCCTTGCAATACGCCTTGTTCCTCAGTCCTGAACTGACCTGGGGCTTGTGCGGTATCTTCTCTGGCATCATTTGTAGCATCCAAAGCTCCTACAAATTCTGGTTCGTTGGAGTTCGCCAACTGCTCATCGGTAATTTCATTTTCGGTCATCTGCTGATCCACCTCGGACATATTATCCTGTAGTGGTTGGCTTACTTCGGCTTCACCTCGAGCTGGTGGCATAGCATTTTGTGCTCTTACACCATTAGGAGCACCACCTATAGGTGCTGGAGGTAATGCCGTAACCTCTCGTTCTGGTATTGCATCTGTATTTGGTTCCTGAGCTGTTGTAGCAGCGATATCTCCAGAGGCAGCGGTTTGTTCACTTTGTACGTCCTGAGTCGCTGCATCACGTACCTCATCAATATTATTGTTGTTTTCAAAATCGGCGGCTTCTTCTTCATTAGCTGGCAACTGCATACTCTCGATACGCTGCATTAACTGCGCTTTGAATGCTTCTGCACTAAAAGTTCCAGCTTCCTGCTCTTCCATAGAATCTACTTGAGCTGCTTGTGCTCCACCAGTACGTTCGTTTGGTGGCGATACCGCTGCTGCCTGTGCACTGCCCGCAGATGCTGTAGCCGGTTCATGATCTTGCTGCTCTTCTGCTCTATTTTCGACGCGCTGCTCTAGCTGTTGGAAATTAGGATCTTCCTCTGAGCTACGCGGTGTCGTAGGTTGCACTTCTTCGCCAGCAACTCCTGCTTCTTGAGTCCCTTGTTCCGCGGACACTTCTCCTTCTAATGGCAGTGCCTCTACAAGTTCGGTAGCTTCGGCAACTGGAATTACAGAAGGTTCTTCGGTTGCTTCGGAAGAGGCTTGACTTCCACCATTGTTCGTTGTTGTAGATTCATTTTGAGTAGCCGGACCAGATGCACCTTGCTGAATGGTGTGCGTTAACTCGTGCGCTAATAACGTTTGCCCTTCTGTAGTAGCAGGATTAAATCTGTTTTGATTAAAATGGATATCGTTTCCATTGGTAAATGCCTGTGCTCCCAATGTTTGGTTCATTGCAACAGACTCACTACCTGTATGTATTCTTACCCCACTAAAATCGGCTCCAAAACCGGATTCCATCTGGCTTTGAACTCCGCCTGGCAAAGGAGATCCTTGACCCCTAGTATTTCTAATAGAACGACCAATGCTAGAAGGAGTGTTCAGACCAGTATTTCCTGGGTTCTCTCTTGCTTGCACCTCTTCCTCTTCTTGAAGTTGTACATCTTCTTCAGACATCATTTGCACTTCTTCTTCCTCTTGCATCTGAACATCCTCTTCAGACATCATCTGCACTTCTTCTTCCTCTTGCATCTGAACATCCTCTTCAGACATCATCTGCACTTCCTCTTTTTCCTGTAACTGTACTGGCTCCTCTTCTTCCATCCGCTGAAGAGGTGAAGTCCCTGATAAATGTGTTAATGGTTGGATACGTTCTGCAATCGGTTTTTCCTGAATTTGTTCATCTTCAGACATGGTTTGCACCGAAGCTGGAGTGGCAGTTATGTTTGATGCAGCACCCTGTTGTTGTTTATTTACCACTTGATCAGCTACCTGATCTGCTTCTACTTCATATTTATCGCCGGGTTGTCCTACCTTTACCTTGGGTTGTACAAACAAGTCACTCCCGTTTTTTGGTTTAAAAACGGAAGGTGTGTTGTTGTCCTTGGCGGTATGTGCTGTTTTTGGCGAAAACATGCTTTATCTACATCTAATTTTAATGCTATGTTATAGTGTACCTAAGGTCGTTCTACCCAAAATGATCTGACCATCAATATCATCGTCGTTTTCGCAATCAATCAGGCGACCTGCAGGATATAATGTCTGTAGACTGAATAGACGATCTACAAAGGTTTCTAGCTTAGAGGTTTCCTCTCCTGTATCTGTATCGGTATATCTCATCTCTTCTTCTCCTGTATTTAATGTTTTGGCTTCCAAAAAGGCCTTATATGCTTGTTCTAATCGGTATAATCCGTTCTCCTCATCTGGAACTTCATCTTTTCTATGTCCAACCCAGCAAATTCTAGCCACTACATGGGCTGGAATTTCTTGTTTGATTACATTTTCCATATAATTTCTGAAATCTGTATCTGCAAATCGATACGTGTATCCCGGAAGTATGATACTTACGCGATACGAATATGGATCGGCGGGTTCACAATTGTCGCAAGTATCCGCACAAACGGGAATGAAACTCTTTTCGTGAGCATCAAGCTGTTTTACGTCAGGTCTTAGTAGGATATGCTCAACCAAAAACAACCCTTCTTCGGTAAAATCGTTTTCGAAGAAACTAAGGGTCTCAAAAATCCCATCTCTAAACTCCTCCTGAGTATCATAAAATCTGGAATGTATCGCTGTTATTCTCTTAGTACTTGATGGCGGAAACTCAGGATTAATGACACTGAAGGAATACACTCCCGTGTTTTCTGATTTATTAAGCTTGATATGATCTACATCAGTATCATCCTTTATCGTTTTGGTAAAAGCTTCTTCTAACTCGTATTTGCTGGTCTCAATAAGTAATAACACCGAAAAATGAAGCTCATTAATCGCCGCAGTTTTAGAATTATAGTTCTCGGTAGATCGCAATATTGGATTTCCTTTGGTATCCAATATTTCCCATCGAAATACGGTGCAATCGTCATCATCTACATCAGTTTTAATATTGATATAGGAGTTGGAGATATTTCTTCGGTTGTAGTCTTTGATTCCCAGTAAACGTGCCAGTCGTTTTTGAGTCCCAGATACATTATCGGTATTCCACAGATTTGCTGCTGGTTGTTTGTAGTAATTAAATGCATTTCCCCGCTCTTGACTGATCACTTTATAATCTCTCAAAAATGCTTCTTTATTTCGCAATACAACTTCTCCTGTTGCATCACCATAAAGTGTTTTCATTAAGAAGGTGTATTCGCTAAAGCGCTCTGCAAAACGTGCTAAAAGATGGTCGAGAATCTGATTTCTGCGTTCTACATTGTTGTCTATTTCTTTAAATAATGCATTGGTAAGCTCATCATCATTGTTGGTGCTGTAATTATTCACCAAATCCTCAAACCCTGCTACATCTTTTATCGCTTGTGTAAAATAGGTGTTTTCTGAAACTCCACTAACCGATAGCAGTTCTTTTACTTTTCCTAAATGTTGAAAGTAACTTGCTAATATCTTATCAAAAAACAACAAATACCCCTTAAGTTGTTTTGCTTGCGCTTTTCGATCTTTTGTCGCTCTTGCTGGTAATCCATCTATCCCAATACCATAAGTGTCTGGAAAATCATTTTGGATGGTAGTATAAGCCGCATTATCAAAATATTGTCCTTCCGGAAAGGATAATTCTTGATCCAAAATCAATGTTTCTTCAGGCTTAAGCTCGTCTAAGTATGCCGCTACCTGACTCTGATTGAGATTAAGTGGTAAAAATCCTTTGTTGTAATTGATCACACTTTTATCACATAACACAGGTTTTTTTCCATCATCTACACAAATAATCCACTCGTTGGATTCGGCTGTGTTACCATCACAATTTCCTACAGAGATTTCTTTTACAAATTTTACACCTTCGATATTCATGATTAATGTTATGATATCCGAAAGTCTTACCTCAGTTCTCAAATTAGCATCTTCAAGCTCTTTGGTATCAATAAATCCTCTATTAAGAACAGGACCTTCAAAAATTTGATCTGTAGTATATCCTTTATCCAACATTTGCTGAATAGAATAAAAATTTAAGGTAGGAGAAAAATAGTTATCAATGGCCAACAAAACCTTGGCATGTATCAATTCCTCATCTGCCTCATTTTCCACTTCTATACTTGCGCATACCGAAATCGGATGCAATGCCACTTCGGATAGATCGATTAAATCTTCGCATAGGTTTCGATTTTGATGATAGATAGTTCTTACCTGCTCCATCAAAATTTCTTTTTTGGCCTGTATCCGTTCTTCTTTCTTTTGCTTGGACAGCTTCTCCGTACCTTCTTCTAAGAAGTCATCATCATATTCTAGTGTAATATTATATAATCCTTTCAGTGTAAACTCCTTGATAAATTCGGAAGTAGATCTGGCATCAATTCCTGTAAGATCAATATCTGCTTTGTTGTAGGTGAGTCTATCCTTTTTGCAATCCAAAAACACCTGCTTCTCAAACTTGCTGAGCCAGCAGTTTTTTATCCCTGGGATATCTATAAAAATCTTTCTGTAGTCTAGTGCTGTAACTGCTTTGGAAGGAAAAATATCTGCAGGTTTGAAAAATTGAGTTTCTAAACTTTTATCTTTTTCTTCACCTACCAACAAGTTCTCAATGGGCATATTAATCCGCATACCAAGATCAGAAATGGCATAAGACAACATTTCTAGCATGGTAATCCCCGGATCGTGAGAATTATAATCTGTCCATAGTTTACCTCCTAGTTGCGAAATGTATTCTATTCCTTTTTCTCGAAGAAAATAGAAATCCAGATCGTCTTCTGAAGATACATTTTTTGGAATATTTATATTGAGATCTATACCTGACATGTGTCTATTGCTTTTTCTTCTTCTTGGTTACACTTGTTTATGTTCGTATCTACTGAATGCTCTTTGGCCGAAACCAAAATTGAAGCGGGGTTCGAAGGTTCGATACTCGTTAGGAATACTTCCCCGTCCTTACGCATCACTACATCCTGCAAATAATCCACATAGAATAATTTTTCTAAGTAATCAATAAGTACACTGCGATGCAATGTGACCCCAAAGTCTATACTTCTGGAAGTATCGAACGCCCAAGGGGATAAAAATTGAGTAATATCTTCACTAAGTTGTTTGATGTAAAAATTCTCATCAAACTGATCATAAAATTTGACCGATAGCGAAATTCTAACCTCTTCATAACTTGGGTTAACGACTTCAGTTTTTACATGCATAGAATTGAGTTTATTGATGTAAGCACTTACCTTATTCAAAGTTGCTCTGCTCACTCTAGGCTGAAAAATATCGAAGACGTTCTTATTTATTGTATCCGGAATCACTACAAGAGTAACATCTCCCGGAGATAAGAAGGAAGAAGTACTAGAATGATTTAAACACTTTACCTGATAGATTTCTGGAAACTCCTGCAATACCAAACTCTCATAATCCCATAAGGTGATAGCTCTATTCTTATGGCGAAGTCGTTCACTAATTCTTCGGTAATACGCATCATCAGATTCTTCTGCTTTTCCATCAAAAGAATTATATGGTTGTGTAATCCCTTTAATCTGAGGAACTCTGGTTACTAGTTTGCTGATACTACCATCTGGTAATCCCTGTTCCAAATGCGATAATTCATTACCTCGATCTTCAAACTCGGCCAAAATTGCCTGTGTGTGTATCGATTTCACTTTACTTATCGCGTCATAATTTTTATGAATTCGAGCTCGTAGCCAGATATATCCTCTAGGCAATCTTGTATTTTCAGTAGTTGCTTGTTTTGGAACTCCAAATCGAAGTATTCCCGAGTTTAATAAATTATCGGTGCTATTTTTAACGATATCGTTTTGCAGGTTTTTCCAGTGATTATCGCATAAAATCGACCATTCTACTTTTTCATTTCCTTCAAAAGAAATGGTTAATGGGTTTTCACTCCCTTCCAAAACCTGAATAAGCAATGAGATTTGTTGCCCGATCTCTACATTATCTAAACCAATAAATAAGGAACCTCCTCTACAGTGTTGTGGCACCAAATAATTGGTTAAAAAATCAGTATTATTTGTTGGGTCTTGCCCATTTTTTATCAAAACCTGTTGTTTCAAATATTCATGTTCTTCGAATTGCCCAAAAGGAGCTTCATGAAACAGGGTAACCAGGTTATCTTCGTAATTACTTTTCTGAGTTTCCTCATCGATAACCTCACCTGGCCCAGTAGCTTCTAACAATTCTAATTTCGTTTCTGTAGAAGCACTATATTTCAAAGTTATTACATCTATCAAAGGGATATAAGGTTCTTTGGGTATGGCCGGCACAACTGGAGGGTCAGTGGGCGGTGTAATAATCTCTTTGGATATCGCTAAAGCATATTGGGTTGGATATACTTCTTGTAAAAAAGAAGTGTTTAATGACAACCGTAAAGGACCATTTTTATCAATTACATATCCAGAATTGCTAAATGTATAGTTTGCATCATATACATCTCCATTTTTCTTGAATAAAGATAAGTCTCTATTATCTGGAGTAGAAGCATTATCAGAGGAATCAATATCGGTATAACTACCTCTATCTAAAATATAAGATTTGACTTTAAAATATGAATCATTGGTAACTGGATTAGGATTGTAATTTCCATAATGATCATTAAAATTAGTTTCTGGTGTATCTTTCCATAAAATATGAACAGCAATATTTGTCCATGGTTTTTTAAAGACTTCGGGGTAATCTATGGTGAAGTTCGATCTCTTGATTGGATCAGTGGTAAAAGGGTAAAAAGGTTTTTTTGCATTGATTACTCCAGTATCGTTTTCTAATACTAGAGATGCTATTTCTTCTACAGCTATGTCTACTTTGATTTTGGTTAATGTATTAAGTGCCAGTCTACGATTGATATCATATCCCGCTTCGGTAGATTGATCAATCAAAAAACGAATTACTGGTCGATCTGTACTGTAATCTTCTAAGTGAGTTTCTTTATGGTAGGCTACCACAGCAGGTTCATCCAAGGCTATTTGAAATTTCAAAATCATTTGATTTTGCAACAAAATTGACTCGCTACTCAATTCATAAGGCCCCAGCCAGCCTTTTTCTCCTGTGCAATAAATTCTAATGTTGTCATTTAAGGATTCAAAAGAAAAAGTTTCAGAAGGCAATTGTATTATTGGTTGCGGATCATCTGGTCCTGCAACAGGTGGTCGTTGATAATCGACTGTTATGGTAAGATCACGAACTCCTTCTTGGAGCTCGAACAAGGTAGATGAGAGACTGAAGCCTGTTTTTGCATCGGCCAAGGGAGGATATGTATCTATAGTCGATGGATATCCGAATGGCCACCAATCAACCTGCCCTTCAGGAAAATCACTTCCCATCCCATCAAAAGAATTGGCTATATCTGCAGCTTTCAACTCTCTTAGATTGGTAACAGCTCCATTTTCGGGATTTGTTTGTGCTTCCTGATGGTTATAAATATTTTTCAGAAACGCGATACTTGCCTTATTCGCAACAAGCTCTTCTGAAGTTTTATAAATACGCTTAACCCCATTTTGATCCTTTCCACCATCTAATTCTGTGTTTTCTTTGATCCGCTCACTTGCACTTTTTTTGGCGATTTCAAAAAGCAAATGCACCTTATCTGCTTCAGGAGATAGTTTATCTACTTGTAGGATCTCTTGAAAATAAAAGTCCAAATGCCTTTTGGTAAGTCCATTGAATCTATCTTGCGAAAACGTCAATAACCTTAAAAAACAAATAAACAAAGTGAAATGAGGAGTGACTCTATTATCTTTTTCCTGATCTGCAAGCGTGTTGGTTATTTCTTCTTTTAGTTTTTGATAAGCCGTTTCTCCTCGTCTTGGAATCGTATTTTCATTAAAATCGAAATAACGAAACAAATCCTGCCAATTTCCAGAAGGTACCTGATCATTGTCGAGGTTAAAATAGTTTACGTTTTTAGCAAAATTATAAGCAAACAAAATCCAATCTTCGATATCCAAATCATGAAGCTTCAAACTATCTGGACTCAAGGCTTTGTTGAAACGTTGTTGTTGATCTCTTCCGTTTCTTCTTAAAATACTATCTATATATTCACAGTTTTCTGACATTGTTTTGCTTTAATAATTAAATATCAGTTCCTTCTTCTAAGTAGAATGGAAACACCACATTATTTCTTGAATTGGTGGCCCTTACCGTATATTCTACTTTTATAAATAATTCGCCTTGCAGGACATCGCTTTCGGAAATATCAATTCGATTTACATCGATTCTAGGTTCGTGATAGAGAATAGCGCTTTTGATCAATTCGGAAACATAAGTGATCAATGTTCTACTTAGGTTTTCGAATAGGAGTTCATCCAAATTGCAGCCGTACTGCGGAACCATTATTCGTTCTCCTAAACGTGTAGTGAGCAAAATCTCAAGACTACTTTGAATATCCTCTTCGTCTGAGATCATTTTTACTGCAGCAGCATCTCTATTAAACTCTGGCGGAAAGCTCCAACCGACTCCTAAAAATGACTTTTTATTTTCCATATTATCCTATCAAAACTGTTGGTTCTCCTGCCACGATGGTACCTCCATGCGCAGTGGAATCTCCCATTCTGGCGGCGGGCACACCTCCGATCAATACCGTTCCTGAACCGGCTACGATACTATCTGGGGGGCCGCTACACGTAGCCATATCTCCGACTCTTGCGGCGGGCATACCGGCTATTAAAACAGTAGGTTCTCCTGGAGGAAGGATCGGACCTCCCACATGTGGAGCACCCCCTGGGTTGACCATTGGGCAAACATGCATATCATTTACTCTTGCAGCTGGTGGCATATTTTTAAATTTTTCTATTAATTAATTTGAACCAATGATCCCTTTAATACGGCAGTTGCGCCAGAGGACACTTCGGCCCCAGCAGAGCCTTCTGCCTTAAAAGCGGCACTTGCAGTAAGATTTACATTGGTCCCTTCAATATTTACATCGCCAGAGGCTTTAATTTCTATATTTCCAGCACTTTCCATCAAAATCCCTGCACTATCAATAGTAATCACATTCGAATTTTCGTCTTCTACGATAATCGTACCTTCATCTTCATCAAGTGCGATTCTTTTCCCGGCAGGAGTGGTGATATTCAAGGTCTTTTTATCATCGTCAAAAAGCACTTTCATTTCACTACGTGTTACAAAGCCTTTTTCGTGGTTATCATCACTTGCGGTAATGGGAGCTGGCTTAGCACTGCTATGCAGCATTCCCAATACGACCGCATCATTTGGATCCTGATTAATAAATCCAACGATTACTTCGTCTTCTATTTCTGGTCGAAAAAAGGCGCCTCTACTATCTCCCGCATCCAGGGATGCTATTCGACACCAAATTCCTTGTTCTTCGTTATTTACAATCGGTAGTTGCACTAAAATTCTTTCTTCTCCATCTGGGTCGTCTTGTAATTGGGAAACCACACCTATTTGAAGTCCTTGTATAGCCGGTAATAATCCAGACGCTGGTTTCATATCGATCTCATAGGTTTCAGAAAACCATTTGGGATCCAAACCAAATTGTGCATCCACAGTCCAGTTACCTTCGGTAATAGAGTGGCGTACGCCGCTCACAAATATTTTACCATTAAAACGGTCTCCTACACCCTCCAGCTTTAGAATGGTATTAGGTTTTACATCAGGTATGCCTTGAAATTTGACGCGGCCTCTAATTTTGGCTAATTGTTGAAATAACCATTTGGCATCGGCCCAGTTCTGTAGCTCAGAATCTGTAACTGCTCCACCATGCCTAAGTTCTACATTTTCAACCCCTATGGTATCAGCAAGGTCTGAAGCACTCAAATTACCATTGAGAGAAACGGCTGGATCATTAGCTTCTATTTCCAGGAGCTCCTGATCTGCATAATTCCAGGCGTAAGAAGACACCTTGCTGATTTGATGTCTGGCATCAATCTCTGCATCAAAATCCAACATACTGGCTCCAAAAGTTATCGTTTCAATTTCTTCCTGGCCCAGATCGGGTGCAACTATTTTGATTTCACCATCATCAACAATACAGATTTTGCCATTGGCTTGCGCTCTGGACATGATAAAATCCCAGTCCGAAGCATTGTACTGTACTAATTCTGTATGTGTATGTGTTGTTGCTTCAACATCATTACCAAGACCATAAGTGCCTATGATTTCTTCAAAAATATCGCTATCAGCACTATCATAGAAATATTTGCTTTTTCTGCCTACTGTAAGTTTGACCGCCTCATCTCTACATTCTATGATCAGTTGATTGCTTTTAGGACGAATCCTAAGATTATGTTTGATGATAATTCCTTTGAAAATCGTTGCTTCATCAGAATGGTACCCTGCTGTAATTTCCACTTCTTTACCCGGGATCAAAAAATCCTCGTTGCTCAGTGGAAAATCTCTTGCCGATGGGTCACCATCGTTAATCACCAGCTTTGCGGTTGGTATTCTGTTCACCTCTTTATCGACAACAATACTCTGTACCTGATATTTTTTGGAAAGCTCTTGTCCATCCATCAATATCTTGAAAGTAACAAGATCTGCACTTTGAGAAGTTTGTATGACACCGCTATTATTCATTTAAGACTGTTTTTGTAATGGAGGAAAAAACAATTCTTGTCCTACCTTCAATTTTCTAAAATTGCTAATATTGTTTACTCTTGCGACTTCGAGATAGTACTTTGGATCCCCATAGATTCGATACGTCATCAAGGGAAGCGTATCTCCTGCTTTTACAACCCGATAATGGGTAAGATCAGGAGAATTATTATTCTCTTCTGCTACTCGTTCTTCGGCTTCAATAAATCTTTTGAAGGTAGCTTTTACCATCGCTCTTAGCGGAGTACCGTCTGGCTTGAACAGTTTGTACTCTACATCCATCGAAGTAAGAAAACACCTGAATGACAGGGATCCCCAAGTTATAATTAGATAATTGGGTTTATGTTTATCTCCGTTGTAATCGTATACTGCTTTTTTGAACGCATCCAGATCATCGATAATCCCATTTCCCTGATCCTTATACACCGTATCTCCAGAACTTGATAAAGGGTCATCTCCGTAATGAATAATCACCCCTGTCCGGTCAAAAAGAAAGTCCAAAGTAAGATCTTCGGGCAGTGACCTCACAAATTTGGGATCATCACCACTGGTTCCTTGAGCCTGTTCTTCCTGATAATCGGCTTTAAAAGAAAACGAATAGGTTTCCGGATTTAAAAGCGCTGTATACTTTAGATCCAAAAGCTCTTCCTGAAAGCGTTCATCTTTGAAACAGCGGATAACTAATTTCTGTAATTTACCTTCACTCATTTGTTCACTGATTATCGTTCTTCACGCATTTCAAGAATATCCATCACTTGTTCTACACAAGATGCGATCAATGCAGATTTTTCTTCTTTTCCGAAAGTGGCTACTGATTTTTGACCTTTGCTACTTTCATCAACATTGATTTTGATATGCAACTCTTTAATTTCTATTGGCATTAGGTAATGGTTTTAAAATAGTTATAGGAAAGCTCCAAAGACTCTATCGATAGCTTGTTTTCTTCGGCATTAAAATCCTCGACAGTCCACTTTACCGGATAGGCATGTACCACATTCCATGTTAATAAAGGTTCATGCTTTTCGTTGAGCAATTTGATGGTGAGATTGATCGGTTGAATTTCAAAATCTTCAATCGCTTTTTTACACCATTCTATTAACCCTGAATCTATCAAAAGTCCTCTTTTTAGGACCAAATTGGGATATTTGGTTCGTACTGGAATTTTATGTTTAAACCTATTTTCTCCACCCTCAGCAATTTCTTCGGTTTCAAGATCTACAGAAAGACCCGAAACCGACTGAAACTGATGATCATTAGTCCTATTTTCAATGTCTTGAAATTCGACTTTAAAATGAAAACCAACCGGTGGATAGTAAGCCGCCATATTAAACTAGAGATAATTTCTCGTGAACAAATTCTGCCGTCTCGATAGCGATTTCGTTACCGTCTGCTTTTAAATCTGTGGATTGAATTTTTGTAATGTAAGCGCGTTCGGCTTTCCAGGTTACTACTGGTTCGTGTTTTTCATCAAGCAGACTGATCGTTAAGTCTCCTCTGTACTGCTCTTCTCCTTCTTGAAAATATACGGTTTTCACCCACTGCTCATAAAACTCTTTGTTGGTTTCTACAAAGGTTCCTCTTTTGATAGTGATGTTGCTATATTTTGAAAGTCCAGGTTGCTTAGTCTTATGATACTCGTTATCTGCCCCTGCTCTATATTCGATCATTTCTCTTTCAAAATCCAATCCAGAAACTTCGGTACAATTAAATTCTGAATCTCCGAAAGACACTCTAAAATGAAACTTTGGTAATGGATATGTTGTTGCCATGTTTATATACTTTATAAATTATTAAGATGATTTGTTATTTATGCCTCTTGCATTTTGTGAGAGAACTTAAGGATGATAAATTCTGCAGGACGTACTACTGCCATACCTATTTCTACAATCATATTCCCTTCAAGAATATCTTGAGCGGTCATCGTTTCACCTAATCCTACATTTACATAAAAAGCTTTATCTGGTGTTGGACCAGTTAAGGCTCCTGCTCTCCATTGTAAATTCAAGAAATTGGTGATCATTGCTTTAACTTTCACCCAAGTATTTGCATCATTAGGTTCAAAAACAAATTGTTCTGTCGCCTTTTTGATAGACTCTTCGGCCATATTGAAAAAACGACGTACAGATACATATCTCCATTCGTTATCATTTCCTGCCAAAGTTCTAGCTCCCCAAACCAAGGTTCCTTTACCGGTAAATGTTCTGATAGCATTGATTGATTTTCCTGTTCCATGAACATTCAAGTCTTCCTGATCTTCATGAGAAATATGTATAGTAGGTTTAATTACATAGTTCATCCCTACATTGGCAGGTGCTTTCCAAACTCCTCTGGCGTTATCTACTCTTGCGTATACTCCAGCCATCCCACTACTTGGTGGAAGAATTACTGGTACTTGTCCGATTTCTGCTTTAATTCTATTGTATAAGGCATTATCCGAAGCTTCTAGAGTATTCAATTTTACTGTAGTTGCAGGAATACTCGATGCTGGTAGCGCAGCGATAAGTAGTGATAGTTGTCCTGAAGCGATAAGTGCATCAATTTTGGCTTTTAAAGCATCTCCTGCAGCACTTGAAGAATGAATTCCTAATGTATCATAAAGTCCTGGTTGATTTACAGAGATCTCATTGTTAATTTTAGATTGAGTATCATCTTCATTCAATCGATCTATACTTTTATTAAGATCAAGTATCGTTTGGTCTAACTCATCGGTTATCCAGGTATCCAAATCATTAGATTCTGTAGCAGCTCCAGCGGCTCTTCCTATTGCCAAAGCAGCATTCAAATTATTTTTTAGTCCATTGATATAACTAATAACTTCATTGATTTTTGCCTGTAAACTTGGTACCAAGGCTACAGCAGCAGCGTCATCACCTGCAGCAGCAATATCCCCTTCTATAGTTCCTAAATCGGCAACCAAGGTATCTACAACCGTTGTATCTATATCATCAGAGATGTCTTGTGCAGCTTGTTGTACATCTGCAGGACCAGCAGCTGTTTGTGTCACATCTACCTGACTTTCATCATAATTATAATCCAAAATGGTTTCTACGAATGGATAGTAAGCCGCACCATATTTAATGAAATCTTTTTCTAGATTGATCCCATCTCTTAACCCTTGAATATTTGCATCTACAGGAGTACTATCATCATAAGCGTAGGTATCTATGATTGCAAAACGATCCTGTAACTTGTTACACTGTGTAAGAGCGCTATTGTATAACCCATAGAAATCACCACTACTAGAAAGTGAGGTAGCATCAGGAAAAACCAGCAATGTAGGCTCATCTTCTTTTTCTACCAATTTTAATCCTTTGGCCAAACCTGGAGTTGTTTCTGACCCCAAAGCAACAGCGGTAACTGGAGCAGAACCTTCTCCATATTGTCCTACGGACATGATATAACATGGTCCTCCACCATTAGCAAAGTACAATTGTAATGAGTAATACATAAGGAAAGGCGATTTGGTAGTTAAAGGTGGTATCGAAATAACATCATCTTTAACATCAACAGTAATACTATTTTCTAACTGCGCAAAACCAAAATATGTTTCATACTCTAACATCGAAGTAATACGTGTTGGAATTTCGTGAAGATCCCCCTCTGCTTTATTTGTCGCTTTTTGAGTATACCCAATGAAAGCAGGGATAGCAGTTTCTACTTGAGCTACAGAAGGGGGAAACTTAGCGATTTCCTCAATGTAAACTCCTGGTGTGCTGTACGTTGCCATAATTGTGAATTTTAATTTGTATTAAATTTTTAAATAAATATTTCTGAATAAAAGTCATCGTTTTCTTCGCTTACCCCGCTTTTGCCAGGATTCAGCAAAAAGACATTTCTTAATCTAGGTTGTAATTGATTGGGTCTAAGCTTTATAAACCCATTTTGCGTGAGTGGATACTCATTTTTTGTAACAAAAACTTCTTCGGTACTTACTCTGTTATATCTCCAAAAGGTCTTTCTGTTTTCGAATCGCAGTACTGGTGATATCGAAGTCTCTGGTAAACATTTGCGAACTTGGTTTGCGCTATTAGGTATTTCCACGGTTGTATCTTCCAAAAGGTCAACATTTCCATCTCCTTGAACTGCTAATCGAATGTATCCTAAAAGTCCGTTTCTTTTTTGCGTTTCTATATACGTATTTAAAACTGCAGCATTTTCGGGAACTTCAATATCCGTATCATCTATGGCCAGAATAGTTTCTAATCCCAAATCATCGATGGGAGCTACCTCTTTAGTAAGTATATGGTGTATAATTTCTCTACTACCCTCTGGTTGCAATAAAAAATCTGTATGTACTTCCTGATCAATAAAAAAATTGGGAAAGGCATTGGATTCACTATCCGGTCGCTTATTAGAGAAATAATACAGTCGATTTTCTGAAGCATCTGCACTATTGGTATAATTATTAAAATAAGTATCAGAAAACCGAAGCTCGAAAGTAAATTCTAAATCACCGCCCATCTCAATCTTGGGGCAAAATGCAGTCGTACTCTCACCGGCCTTGTTATATTCTTCTACATTTACAAAAAGGAGTAATTCTGAACCCGTATTGCGTAAAACCACTTTATGATTTTGTAATAATCTTTGCGTTATAGGTGTTGGGGTAATCTTTAAAAAGTTTAAAAAATCATAACTTGTTAATTGTGATTTCTTTTCTTCATCAGACAAGTCTACAAACTTATCAGTTCCGTCATCCAAATAGAAATCATGATGAATTGTAATCTCAGCCAGGGGTTTGTATGCTATTTGGAAACTCATTAATTCTTATTTAAAGTTGCATTAATGTTCGTGATTACAGCTCCTTGAGATTTCAGCACATCTCTTTCTATCTCTAAGAGTCTTACCTTATATAGCACAGATGGGTATTGTTTCCCTCCCAAAACACCCCAGATATAGCTTAATTGTTCAAAAGAAGGCGTATATAATTCGGTAATAAATTTAAAATCTCCCAAATCCTGCATATCTGCATCATCTCTATTAAAGTTGGTATTTAGATGTGTAAAGACATTTTTACCTTGAAAAAACTCCATGATACTGGACACATTCTTTAATGATTCGGTATACAAATCACTATTCGCACTGAATAGGATATACAGATTAACATTTACTTTTGGGTTTTTATAAGAAACTGTCGAGCCTTCAATTTTATAATTGGGAACATTTTTTAAGGTCGGTTCTTCATCTATATTAATAAGGGTTAATGCTATATCTGCATCCTCATCCCCATCTCCCGAAGAAATAGTTCCTATGTTAGCTAGTTCGACAGGATCTTCATCTGTAAAATAGCCATTCAACTCTTCTTTAATTATTTGCAATACCTGAAAAATCATTTTATATCAGTTAATATTTGAGCATAGCACTATACGCTATACTTGGACTATAATAGCTACTTCACATAAGTGCATACGACACCTACGTTAAAAAATAATCTCTGACATATAGACTCATATAAGAACTATATAAATCTTCATCTTCTCTAAAATCGATAGGAAGTTGATTTATCTTAATAGGGAAAAAATAAATCAAGTAAATTACATGCGAAAAGCACATAATTTTTTAAGGGGTAACTTGTGTGAAGATACAAAAAAAAGCGTATTAAAAATGTTATCTAAAAATTAATTTTAAGTTTTGTGGTTTTAACGTAAAGCAAGTGATAATAAGCCATAACAGAGTTTTTGCATCTAAATCTTTACTCAAAATCTTTTTGTTTTCTAGAGAAAAACAAGGCTCTTTATTTACCTGTTATCACAGCGCAAACTAGCTTTTTCCTCACCTGCTCTTCTAACCAAAAACGCAAACCATACTTTATAAAGTCCAAACGAATTCTAATTCGATCATAACGAATACTAAAAGCATCACTGGAGAGATAAATGAAGGTGCTACTTTTACATTAAATAGCCAACCTCAAAATAAAGCTGTTATGAAAAAGGTAGCCATAATAATTATCCTGTTTCAAAGTTTTCAATTCCTTCAAGCACAAAAGGGATTTGAAAAATCTGAAAAGTATTTGGTAACAACCGAAATTACTGATCAAGGACAGGAATATCCTACATACGTCGTTAATTTGGTGCGTTCTGATAATAGCTCCGAAAAAATATCTACGCTAACGATTAACGACACAGAGCTTTTTGAGGATATTTTTATTACCACTTTAGAGAACCCCGGCCTAAATGGGGTCTCTGAAGTGATAAAAATGGAAGTAGAATATCTGGCTTGCTGTGCGCATGTGGAATCCTTTTACTATATGGTACAGGAAAATGGAGAAGTAACAGCGTTGCCTGAGCTTAAAAATATATACTGTGAAGAATCTGATACTGATTTTCAATATATATTCCCGAATCAAGAATATGGAATTGATGGTAACATATTAAGTACTCAAACTTTTTATAAAAGTACATCCGATACTAAGTATGTAAGTCTAAAACAGAGTTTTACCTGGAACCAAAATGAAGGGATTACAGGAATCTCAAAAACGACAGCCATTACAGGATATTAGTAACCTTTACACAACTCAATCTGATAAACAAAAAGGGGGAAACTTTTGTTTATTATACCGACAGATCGTACGATCTGTCGGTTTTGTTTTTAATGATGCCAATGTCAAACTCAGTTTTAATTATATTTGTTACCAACCAGATCTATCTTTTATGACTCTTTTAAGACATATAAGTTTCTTTTCTTTAATCCTAATTGCTTTTACTAAGAGCACTTTTGCTCAAAATAACCAATTACGAGCCTATACCCTTGAAGATGGATTACCACAATCACAGGTTTATGATATCATTCAAGACGAGATGGGATATCTCTGGTTAGGAACCCAAGGAGGAGGATTATGCCGCTTTAATGGAGAAGAGTTCGAAATCTGGAACGAGACCGATGGTTTACAATCTAACTATATTCATGCACTACACTCTGCCAATGATAGCCTATTCATAGGAACTAAAGGAGGTCTATCCATAAAAACAAAAAATAAATTCACCAATCTAGAAGGTCCTAGAATCAATAAAATATATAGAATTAAGAACAAGACCTATCTAGCCACAAATATTGGTATCTATCGATATGACAGAAAATTAGGGTTAAAAAAGATCAACCTCAACGCCAAAATCAATACGAGTATCATTAATGATATTGCCTTTGATGGCAAACTCTATTGGATAGCAACCAATAAGGGACTATGGAAACTAAATAAAATTCAAAACAAAGCTACCATCATGGAGCGCCACAGTGCCCATGATTTTACAGCTGCAATTTATCATAAAAACAAAATATTTGCAGCAGCCGTTGATCAAGGGATTTTGATTCTTAATACCAATTCCAAATCGTATGGTAACTATTGGGTATCCAAACCACTACGAGTTACCAATGCTTCGGTTCATAATGATAGCGAACTATGGTTTGCCACCGACAACGAAGGGATCAGAATTATCGACGCCAATACCCATAAACAAAAAAGAACAATCAATAGACGTAATGGTTTATCCATATCTCATATTCGAAAAAGTATTGTAGATCGCCAATCTAATATATGGATCGCTACTTCTGGTGGAGGATTTTATAAATATTTTCAGAACAATTTTATACATTATGATCAAGATACCGGATTAAAAGGTAACCGGGTTTATGCAGTGCATCAGACCAAAGATGGTATATGGGCATCAAACTCGGAAGTAGGTTTGGTAAAAATAGATTCCTTGGGCATACACCATATACCACAGGATGATCGCCTATCCGAAGTAAAAATTAAAACAATTACAGAAGACTTAAATGGAAACATTTGGGCAGGAACGGACGGTAAAGGAATATTATTTAAGAAAACAAAACTGGTAGATAGTATCGTCATCGATTCTAGCAAAATTCAGGATTCTCAGGAAGAATATATTGTGCGAACAGATACGATCAAGAAGGTGGTTTACGAAAACCATATTATTGATAAAGACAATGGTATCCCCTCAGAATGGATAAGAACCCTGCACATCGATAAGAACAAAATATGGGCTGCTTCCTATTCTTCTGGAATTTTCAGATTTAAATATGATTCGATAAGAAACCGAATTACACAACTCAAAAAATTTGAAAGACGTAACGGAATCAAAGATCTACAAATCCGATACATGAAACAGGATTCGTTGGGTAAAATTTGGTATGCTACCCAAAATGGTCACCTAGGTTACATCTATAAAGATCGTGTTACTCATCTCGGAAACGTACTTAACCAAAAGACTGCTATAAGCACTTTACTTTTTCACAAAAACAAATTGTTTATAGGTACTGCAGGTAGAGGGATTTGGTGGTCTGAACTGGAAGGCAAAAATATTACTGTCAAGAAGCTAAAAGGAAGAAAAAGGCCCTATTCGGATAATATTTATCAAATGATATTTGATGATCAGGACAACTTATGGGTAGGAAGTGAAAGAGGAGTAGATAAAATAGAACTCAATCAATCCAACGACATTGTAGATATTTTTCACTTTGGTAGAAATGACGGTTTTTTGGGTATCGAGACTCATCTCAATGCTGTGACGAAAGATAAAGATGGAAATTTATGGTTTGGTGCCATTTATGGGCTTACCAAATACGAACCTACAGAAACTACCAAAGTTACCGTAAAACCTAGGTTGTTTTTTGAAGATGTTGAAGTTGCCTATCAAAGTGTCGATTCTATTAACTTGAATTCGTGGACCAATAGTCCCAAGGTGTTAAAACTTAAACCACATCAAACCGAATTATCCTTTAGCTACAAAACGATCGATTTGGATCATCCCAACGATATAGAGTATCGATTTCGATTGAATAATTCAGAATGGAGCCCCTGGTCTTCTGAAAGCAAACAAAACCTAGCAGGATTAGCATATGGAGCTCATTCTTTTACCGCACAATCCCGTAATTATAGATGGGAAGAAAGTGATAATGCCAGCTTCAATTTTTTTATCGATAGCCCTATTTACGAAAAGACTTGGTTTCAGTTATCTGTTTTGGCCGGAATTTTATTGGTTTTAGGAGGGTATGCGCTAACCTACATCAGACGTGTAAAGAGAAAGAATAAGGAAGAAAGAGAACGCTTACAAATGCAAAATCATCTACTTTCTCTAGAACAGAAGGCCTTACGTCTGCAAATGAATCCTCACTTTATATTTAATGCCCTGAATGGTATAAAAGCTATGGGAACCAGTAACCCACAGCGTATGAATACCACCATCAATACCTTTGCCACTTTGCTAAGAGAAACTTTGGATAACTCCAGAAAGGATTACATTACGCTGGATCAGGAAATACAGACCTTAAAACACTATATAGAAATAGAACAATTAATGGCTAATAAACCATTTACCTACGCCATTGATATAGATTCTGATCTTGATCCAGAAGAAATTCTAATTCCTCCTATGCTTATTCAACCTTTTGTTGAAAATGCAGTTAGACACGGGATTTTAAAAGGGATACGAGATGGAGAGCTGAAGATACAGTTTCATACTACCGAAGAATTCTTACATTGCACTGTAATCGACAATGGACAAGGAATTTTTCAATCCCAAAAAATTAAAACAAATACCGACCATCAATCTATGGCCTTGACGGTAACCAGAGAGCGATTAGAGTTCATATCAGGAAAAGATTCCTTGAATATTGAAGAAATAATGACCAACGGAAATACGGTAGCAGGAACACAAATTGCGTTCAAAATACCATTACAAACTGACTATTAAGACTATGCTAACAGCGATTATTGTAGACGATATGCCCGATGCCTTACAGCTTTTAAAAAGCGACATAGAGGCCAATCATCCAGAAATTAAAATCATCGATACTGCTCAAAGTGTTGTAGGAGCTGCAAAATCTCTTCGCAATAAAGAACCCGATATCCTTTTTTTGGATATCATGCTGGGTGATGGAACGGGTTTTGATGTTTTGGAAATTTTTCCGGAGCTGCAATCCAAAATCATTTTTGTGACCGCAAGTGACGAATACGCCATCCGAGCTTTCAAATTTGCTGCCATCGATTATGTATTAAAACCCTATTCTAACGAAGAGCTAGCGCAAGCTATCGCCAAAGCCAAAAAACAAATCCAACCCAACAAAGAGCGATTGAATATTTTGAAAGATACTTTGTCGGCACCAGAACAAAAACCTGATAAAATATCGCTTCATACACTCGATAAGATCATTATTGTAAATCTCGATGACATCATACGATGTGAATCGGATAGCAATAACACCATATTTTATTTACAGGATGGGCAAAAAATATTTGTGACCAAAACCCTTAAGTATTTTGCCGATATGCTCAAAAACTATCAGTTTTTGAGAGTACACCAGAGTCATTTGGTCAATTTACAGTGTATTAGTGCCTTTATCAAAACTGACGGAGGCTATTTGATGCTGAAAAACGGCGAAAACATCCCTGTTTCTGTTCGAAAAAAGAATGAGGTAATGGAAATTTTGGATCGCCTTCATCGATAGCAAACAATAGCTATCCTCCATAGATTTATTCAAATATATCTTCGCAATTTTGTGATTCGCAATTATTGCCGCGTACTGATTCTCTGGGGTTTGTAGTTAAACATGAAATATGGATCGATTCTACGGAGAAGGAATCGCTACCACCTTTAATGCTGCCCATATTAGAAATTTTGGCCACCTTTAATTTTTTCAATTGTAACCGCTTACTTTTTGCTTTCATGAGTTTGTATTTGATTGCGTCTTTCTAAAACTACTAATAATAAACTTTATAGTCTGTCTTATCGGCAAACTACCTCTACGTTTTCCGGAAAAACACTTTTCAAAATTATGATTTTCAGAGTTTTACGCAAATTAAATCAACAATTAAAAATGAGAACAATTATAACTATTCATCCTGTTTTTGAAGCTGTTTGATAAAGTAAGAAGGATGAATTCCATTTTTCTTGTAGAAAGATTTTGAAAATGCCTGGCTGGTATTAAATCCAATTTCCTTGGCGATAGCTGCCATGGTATATTGTTTAAATTTTTTGTCCTCTTTTAGCCTTGCAACCGAATAGTCAATTCTTAAATCATTAATATAGGTGCTAAAACTCTTGCTTTTATATTTATTGACTACTTTGGAAAGGTACTTGTAATTGGTGTTGAAACGTTTGGAAAGGGAATTTGTAGTTATATCTGGCTCCAAAAATCCTTTGTTTTTTTCAAATTGGGAAAGTTGATTCAAAATATCTGCTATGATATCTTCGGCGATACCAATTTCGGTATCTTGAGTATCCGCTATTGGTTCTTTTTTCTTCTCTTTATCATTCGATCCCGAAGTAGAAGCGTTGTACAATTCATTAAATTTTTTCTTATACGTTTTTCGTTTTATATAATTCTGAATCCAAAAAGCCAAAAAAAGAATACTGATAGAGATAAGACCAATAGTAATATAAGAGAACGATTTCTTCTCATTCTTGAGAGCATCAATAATTTCCTGTTTTTCGGATAGTAGTTTTGGAGTATCGTATTTCTGGACCACGTTTTTGATCAAATACTTATAATCACTATTCAAACTACTGTCGATGGCTAAGCGTCTTTCGATATATTTCAAATGTAGATCCTTATCCCCACTTTTTTTATAATGTTCGATAAGTACATCATAACTATTTCGAATCTCTGGGATCGCCATATGATTCTTGCTGTATATTTCATCAACTTTTTTATGAGCTTCAAGGGCGGTTAATGGCTCTCCCAAAGCAGACAATGTCTTACCCAAGTAAAAATAACCCATACTCAAATTTGCCGTACTTACCGGATCATCTGTATCCGAAATCAAATCAATTGACTTTGTTAAGCTATCTTTTGCAGCCTGGTAATTCTCTTTATAAAATTGATTAATTCCCTCATTAAGGATGAAGTGAGATTTCCATTCATAAGTATCTTCTAGAATTGCAGAAAACGAATATCCCGCTTTATTAAACAAAGAAGCAGAATCCAATTTTCTGTGATGGATATATGCATCGGATAACGCAAATACTGTCGTAAAATAGTCCTGAGGTTTTTTCTCTTTGAATTCTGTAAAATAGGCGACACATTTTCTTAACGTAGGAAGACTGGTCTCGTGCTCTCCTACATGGGCCTTGATCAAAACCATATCCACAAGTGCCTGATGATAGTAGAATTCTTTATTGTGTTTTTTGGCTTCTTCAGTGACTTTTAAATAATAGTCAAATGCTTTTTTGAAATTGAAAGTATTATAATAAATAGTAGCTTTATCCTGATAGGCAAGTAATGGATAGCGAGCATTATTAAGAGGTTTACTTAAGGCAATAACACTATCATTGTATTGCTGTGCTAGATCGTAATCGCTAATCTTGGAATACAAATAGTACCCATCAGCAAGCACAAGACTATCGTTATTTTGTCTTGCTTTTTTGATATATTCCTTAAGAATTTCCTTGGCTAATTGTACAGAATCACTTCTGTGTTTGTAGTACGCTCTTCTTAATACTTTATAATCTTCCTTTGTTTCGTTATCCACTTGATAAGCATGTGAAGATAGGGAAACAGTAAACATCAAAAGGATTAGACTATACAAGCGTACGTTGTAATTCATGAGGATAGGATTTCGAATATCATCTAAAGGGGTAATCATAGTATTATCTAAAACTCTAAACGAATATTTATCATAAATATTTGGACGTTATAATCCTTACTGCAAAAACAAACCCAATCTCCTGGATAGAATTACAACTTCATAAATATACTTATTTATATTTAAGAAGCAATCAAACACAAAAACCTTACAATCAATTATTTATAGAATAAATTTAACAATACGGATTCATGGAATTAGCGGTCTTTTTTCCGGAATCCGTAGAGTTATCACTTGGTATCAAGCCTATTGCACGTCTATATTTGAGTGTCAAGTGAACAAATTATGAATACAACTAAAAACACAAATACGTCTGTATTAAAAGCAGCAGCTTCATCCCCAATGAAAGTGGTACACCGCAGTGTTTCTTTTGGTAAAAAAAGAAATTCTAAGCAAAGTCCAATTGGAGGCAAAGGATCAAATATTAAGGTGGTTGCAAAAAACAAAACACCTGAAATATCGAATATCCAATTAATCCCGCAACTGAAAAAAACAAAAAGACACTCACTTTCTTTGGTCCTTCCGAATATTATGGTGCGAACAAGAGATGAAATACTTCTTCATAATATAACGAATTATATCATCGATAACATGGCCTGTCCAGATCTAAATGTGACGAAGATTATGGGAGTGGCTCATATGAGTAGGACCCAATTACATCGTAAACTCAAAAGTTTATCCGGGCTTTCTACTACGGCTTTTATAAGATGTATACGTTTGGAAAAAGCTGCTTATTTACTACAACAAAATGTGGATAATGTAACTCAAATTGCATATCGAACCGGGTTCTCTGATCATTCTTACTTTACAAAATGCTTTAAACGTAAGTATGGTGTTTCTCCTTCAGACTATATTCGAAACCATAAGGTATCTTACCTCCTTTAACCTCCTTTAACCTCCTTTATTTGTAGTACAAGCTACAGGTTAAGCCAATAAGTAACTTTCAGCACTATAGATCGGGTACGAACATCAAACGCAAACCGGTCTAAAGGATCCACCTCTCCAGTAAGGAAATTATCAGTATACACTAAAATCAAATCTGATACAGGAGCAAAACGCCATTGAATACGAGCATTTATATTGGTGTTATCGCTTTGAGAGTTGTATTGCACAAATAGTGAAGTGAATACACTTTTGGAAAACGTATAATCCACACGAGGGCTAATCAAAAAAGTTTCTCTACCTCCATCCAAATGAGGTAAGTCGAAGTAGTTTACCGCATAATTCAAGGAAAAGGAACCTCGAGGTTGGTACCTGATGGTAAAGCTACCTCTTGTGCCGTAGCGCCAACCATTAAAATACTCTCCGATATAAGGGCTTAAACTCCAACTAAACGCTTTTCTTCGATCACTCCTAAAATTACCTGTAAAACTAAAATAAGAAAAGTCCTGATCCGCATCCAATTCTAAAGAATCAGTACCTGTGGGATCAAATGGATCAAACAAATACACATAATTATGATTAAGATTGAATTGGAAAGTAGCACGCTCTGCTAGTTCTCCTCCCCACCCTATAGAAAAAAAATGGTCTGTTTTACCAAACTCAGGTCTCCAAAATACATCCGCCTCAGCCCTATAGGTATGGTTATTCATAAATTCATTCTGAGGGTAGTATCGAAGTTCTGTAACTGGATTAATCCTAAAATAATTGGTTCTTGGCACAAAACCTACTTCGGCATTGTAATCTTCATCTACATATTCATGACTCCAAAGCACACCAAATTTTCTGGTGTTATAATTTAAAGTACTTCCTTGAGCTATAGCAATATCCGTATCTGGTGTAAAGGTACCATGCACAAAGGTCTTTCCTGACCAGGTATTATCCCTTGTGGCATAATTAAAATCTATTCCCGCCATCCTGTTATAACGATTAATATCCAGGGTGTCCAATCCATCAATATCAGCTACTTGTCTGTTTACTGCGATGAATCCAATATTCGATCTTGTCCATAGTTTACGTTGTGCAACAGCTACTCCATAATTAACACTCGGAATCCCCTGTTCTTGGCTAGAAGCTGTTTGCATATTCAAAAATCCAATTCGGGTATTGGGGTCAAGCTTTCCACTTATTCGCAATCCGCCATATATCCTATTCTGAACTAGTTCTTCGGTACGTACATCCTCTCCAACACCGATTCTTCTGGAGAAAAAAGGGTTAATATTTGCGAACCCAAACTGTCCAAAAAGATCTGCATTTTCCAGAAAGAACTGTCTGCGTTCTGGGAAAAAGATTTCAAAACGATCCAGGTTGGTAATTTGCTCATCTACTTCTACCTGAGAGAAATCAGGGTTCACCGTCAAATCCAAATTAAGTCCCGGTGAAAGCGCTATTTTAGCATCTCCTCCGGCTTCAAAAAAAGTATCAGAGGGTGTATCATCTTCGAAATCTTTATTTACTCCAGAAGACACGAAGGGAATTAACGAAACTGCACTACTTTTTGTTGTCAGTTCTTCTTCCCAAATCATTTCGGCAGGATACGCTAACGTAAAAACAATCTGATTTCTTGGCACTCTAGAATGTGTACTAATTTCGTTGGATTGGGAATCGAAACGATAGCAGGAAAACCCCCATTTCTTGGATGGTGTGGGATATCTGAGGGTGCTAAATGGGATTTCTAATTCGGCGGTGTAATATCCATCGTATTTTTGGGCTTCTCCTTTCCATTTGTTATCCCAAGAAGTAGAAAAATCTCGTAAAACGTTTCCTCCATTACTAATGATTCCTTCTCTGCGAACCCCCTCAGGGTTAATTCCAAAATAAAGTGCATTGGTACCATCATCAAAAGTATCGAAAAGCAATGTGATATTATCAGCACCTCCCGCTCTGTAATCCCTACGAAGAGAATTAACTATCCAATCATTCCCCGCTGCATAACATTTGATCCCTATATAAAGATTCTTTTGATCGGTGCACATATAGATTTCGGTCTGTGCTTTTGCAGGAATAGAATCTGATGGAAAATATTGCACAAAATCTTTTGCCGGAGTTAGTTTACTCCACACTCCCTCATCCAAAACACCATCGATCTGGATACCTTCATTGGTAGTTCCTACTGTGAATGATTTCTTCTGAAAAATAGCGGTTTGTGACCAGCTTGTTGATACCGAAAGCAGTAAAAGTAGAACGATTAATAATCTCATTTCAGGATCTTCGAATGGCTATTAGTTAGGTAATATCTTGTTACAATTCCCTAAAAATAGAATACCAAAATTTAGTTTTTGTTAAAATTATGACAAACTAGAAATTAGATCCTTGAGGTCTTATTTGGTTTATTGAGAAATAAAAAGATAATCGTCTATCAAGGTATTTGGTCCTCTTCTGGTAGTAACTGTATCCTTACTAGATGAAATAACATAATGAATGGGATTTCTTTTATCGTACGTCAGTGGTGTTTCTTTTACAATTGAAGAAGTTTCTTTTTCAAACCGTACTTCTTTGAGTTTTGATTTCCCATTAAACATATAGGCAAAAAAGACCGAAACCTCATCAAAACGTTGCCAAAGATTTTCTGAATCTATTTCTACTTCAATTAATTTTGAGATCAAGTTCTGGTTCTTTACAGGAGTGGTCACGTCAAGTTCTGAACTACATTCAGCTTTTTCTTTCCAGTCAAAAATTGTCCTTTTACCTTCAATATCGATTTCGGTAATTCGATATCGCATAGGCGTATCTACATAAATAGCATAAGGAAACGAAATATGATAAGTATGCAAATCAGTATTTTTCTTCAAAAATTTCACTTCCTGTTTTACGGTTTCCGCACCATCAACACTTTGTGCTTCAATCTCTACTATTTTCATGAATAAATCAGGACGGATATTCTCTTTGAAATCATAACATTTTATTTCTAAACCTGCATAAGCTGGAGGAATTTCTTCATTAAGATCGAGTTGTTTGACTACGTCAGGATATTGTTCAACATCCACTTTGATCGGTAATGCATCAGATTGGATAATTCTATTTTCTACAATTTCTTTATCCTCCTCTTCTTTAGTATACAAATGCTCTTCTACTTCTTTTGATCCCGTAAATTCTATATCTGATTTTCCCAAAAAGTCAGCATAAAAAGAATACTGTAAGCTAAGACCTAAAGTTTTCTTTTTAAGACAATCCATAAGAATTTGAGATTCGTATTGGTTTAATCGAATAGTCAATACTCTGGTTTCCCAATACCCTCTTGAGGTGGATACACTTTCTTTACCACTTGACTCTAGGACTCCCTTTTTTACCACATCTTTTTTTGAATGGTCTGAACCCGTAGATGGTATAATTAATTGGGTTTCTATACCAGATATGGATAAAGGAATTATTTTTGATTTGGGAGGTAGTTTTACCTTCACTCGTTTCATAAAATCCTTATCCATTTTTTGCATCTCTACTCCTACCTGTAGCAAACTCATAAAACTCTTTTCTCCTCGGTCATTATAGCATTTAGAACCTGTATATCGCATATCCAAAAACTGAAAATCAGGTGTCCCATCCGATAGTATTTTAAGTTTTAATTTCCCAGGTTCATAATAAAATACATGAGGATCGACGTGATCTTTATAGAGGGAAACTCCGTCAATCATTCTTTTTGAATCATAGACTGGTTGGCCATAAACCCAACCTGTTGTAAGAGCAATTACGACCCAATGAAAAAACCTCTTAAAAAGTATCTCGACCCTCATGATTTTAGTTATTAAAATTGTTCTTGCTCTACGTTTTCTTCTTCTTCAGGCTCTTCATTTTCTTCTTCTGGCTTTTTCTTTTTAAACAAGCCTCCGATGATCTTAATCCCTTTATCGAGAATCTCTTCATCGCTTACATCACCACCCAAAATTGAATCCTTTACTTTTTTTAGGACACCATCTTTTGCTCTATCCAACAAGTCATCCTTTTTCTTATCCGGAAAAAGTCTTTTGATTTGGCTTTCTCCTAACACCAATAAATTGGTGTTTCCTTTTTCCCATCTACTGGTCATTACATCTCCATTATCCATTATTAAAATCACCTGATACTCATATGACATTTCCTTTCCTTGCGGCACAAATAACTGTATCTCATTAAAAGATTGACCATCTTCATTAACACTCAACGATGGAAACTCGATTTCATTAATTCCGTTAGGGTCTCCTTGTAAAGATTTGAGATTTAGTTTCAAAGAATTTGCTCCAGAGTATGCAATAGCATTCAGTATTTGTACTTCGATATTTGCAATCTCGCTGCCAGATGTTCCTCCTATAATCTTTCTTTTGACCTGCTGATTACACGTTCTACATTCATCATTAAGCACATAATCCAACCATATTTTAATAATGGAGTTTTGTTCAGAAATCTTGTTTAGAATTGTGGGATCGTTTTCTATATACTTTGACCCCGAAGCAACTTCTTGCCTTGGGATTTCTATGGTTTCAAAATATTGACTACGCCCTCTTTTCTTAAGCACAATAAACTTCTTCGGAATAATAGGATAATCCAAGTAATTGGTCCAACCTTCCTTTAATTCCTGTAATGAATTAAATTTGATTTTACCATAGGTAATGGGTGAATTTACTTTCAGATTAATAGGCACTTGTACTACTTTCAAACTATCACCATAAGGTTTAAAATTCAACATTACATTTCCGCTTCGATTGTTCAACATCGCACCTACGAAATTATCTACATTGCTTTCCATCTTCCAATCCAGAATGATCGGTTTTTGATAATCTGAAGGGACACTGGTACTCACACTCTCTGGCTTCACATTGAAATTAGTAAGGGTTGCGCCAAAATCTACAGATGGATTCTCACGTAAGTCGATTGATTTTAATGTAATACGCTTCCCTAATCGTGAAGACAGATAATTTTCGGCCAAATCGATATCATCAGTTGTAATATTTGAAGTCAGCTCAACATTAAGGAGTACGTTCCCCTTTTTTCTGTCTTCTGCAGACATATAGTAGACATTAAAATCGTACTTATTACTCTGCTTATCCCAATTGATAGAATAGTTTGCCGGAAAATAATACAGTACATTAGATCTTGGGTTCTGATCTTTGTATATGTCTTCAAAAAAATTAAAAGTATCTGTAAATAGCTGATATTGCTCCCCATCTATACTCCTCGAAAAATCCAAAGGCACTGATTTGGTTTCAGGCCCCAAACGATCAGTACTCCCAGGGTTTGCAGGCTTTATAAAAGGTATTGTTCTTACGATCCCTATATTGCGAAGTACATTTGTTTGGGTTGCCGGTTTGTTTTGTGCTACCCTTACACGACGTCCAGTATTTGTTGTTCCCGAAGCCACTCGTACACTACCATTAGAAGTAGATGTTCTAGGTGTTACTCTTACCGTATTGGTACTTTGTCTAGTATCTGTTCTGGGTTTTACAACGACTCTTCCTGTAACACTCGTTGTTGGTTTTTTGGCGACTACTGTAATTCTTGGTTTGGTATTTTGAGAAGCACTATAGGATAATACGTTGTAGGCTTCATTACCTTGTAAATATTTTTTGTTTTCATTGTAAATGTACCATTTGTCGCTAACAAGATATACCCCAATTGCATTATTGAAATTTTTGATACTTCCTTGTGAATTAAAGGTTACAAATACCAATGCCTGTTTTTTACCATTTGTTCTAGGGCTGTTAATCCCAGTGGTATGATTACGGCGATTATTAGATGTTACTTGATGTTTAAAAATTCCTGAATTGATCAGTACATTAAACTGTGCTCCGCTTGGCATTGATTGCCCATCCAAATTAAAAATATACCAGAATCCTCCAGAATATCGAACTCCTACATGATGAGGGTTATAGGGGCCTCCTCTCCCATAGTTTTGTGTAATCAAAAAAGTAGCATTGGGGTTATTGTTTAACGCCCTATGATTTATTTTGGTCGCAGCACCCGCTTTATTTGCTGCAGTAGTTTTATGAACAAAAGCGTTTGAAGATTTATTTGTCACCAGAACATTAAACTTTGATCCTGGTTTGATAGCGCTTTTATTTTGACTAAAGATGGTCCATTTTTTACCGTTAAGCCATACTCCTAATGACTGTGTAACATATGGCCCACGACTCCCATAATCGTGAGTAACAAATAGTAATTTGTTCTCGACATTGGTGGTTGGTATATTACCGAGAGTGGTAATGTGTCCAGAAGTATTTGCAGTGCTGGCAACATGTTTAAAAGCTTTTTGAATCGTCAATGGCTTAGCTGCAACTGCCCTAACTGTTCGTTGCGGAAAAACTAGTCCTATACATAGAAATAGTGTAAAGACCAGACTTATTTTTATATGTTTTGTTATTGTTTTCATGATGTTTTGTTTTATGATTAAGCGCTTTTACCAACTACTACTGTTGCTCCATGCGCTGCTATTCTCAAGAATGTCCTTTAAATAAACAGGCAATCGATCACGTACTCTTGGCCTTCTATCTTGAGCTGTAGTGGATGCGAAATAATACATATATCCTTGTGCAATTGCTTCTCCAGCACCTTGCGTATGGCCGCTATAATTAGTTTCTCTCAAATAACGTCTAGCTTCTTCTCGATGCCCAGAAAGAATATTATAATCTCTATCAATGAAATGCCCTAATTCATGAAGTAATGTGAAATTAACTCTTTGGTTTCTCCTTTCAGATAAGGAATAGGCAGATAACTTAATCCACTCATCCGCTCTGTTGGCCGGAGAACATCTCCAGGAAGCGCCACCCCTTCTGGGATGACTTAAAAAGTGATTTGGTCCATCTTCTGAAACTATTATTATTCTTGGAATTGAATTGAGATGTTCACTAGGTACTCTGGATAGTGTCTGTTCTATATTACGCTTTTGAGTATCATTTGCATTAAATACGGGTACAGTCACTCCGTTTACTGAGATTGACGATTCTTCTCCAAACGAGGGCCAATCCTGACAATTCTCTTCTGATGAATCAGGATCCGATGCATTGGTAACAGAACTTTCTTCTGTATTCGGTGCACTGGCTGTATCTCCAGACGCCGATGATCTTGATGATGAGTTAGGTTCAAAATTAAAATTGGTGTTTCCTAAGTCCATGCTTTGATTTACACCACATTGTATAGCAACATCTGTCAAATTATCCCATATTCTAGAATAACTACTTCTAGAGCCTCCAGAAGAGTTAGGCACTGGTTCAATAGAAACGGTTCTTACCCGATCTTTAAAATGATTCCAATACATGTCAAGTAAAGCAGGAGTAATTTGATCATTAAATATCTCCTTGAACTCTGCTTTTGAATTTAGATTAAACCCCGTAAAGAAATCAAAATAAGCCAAGGGTAATACTACATAATAGGGTTGATCCTGAACCCCATTAGATTCCAGTTGATCCTTTATTTCGGTAAGAGAATCACCCCGAGTTGTTAGTCCTAGGGCAAACTTATTGACAATCATTGCAAAAGGATCCCGTTCCTGATTTGAAACGATATTTCTATTCACTTTTTTTACGGCATACATAAATGGGTCGATATCCCGTACATGCAATGATGTAATTCCCAAAGACATCGCAAGTATCATTTCGTTATGAACGATAAATTCTGGACGCAAACTACGTATCGGATACGTTTCATAATTTGAAAGATTTGGATGTTGTTCCCCTGCACCATGGGCATCTCTGATTTGATTGTATAACCAGACATCATCAGAATATCCCATACGCTCTCTAAATGCTTGTGAAAACTGAGATGGCATTTGTGTTTCGACCATAATATTTCCGTTGTTTGCATACCAGTTTAAGTACCTTTGAAGACTTTTGCTATGAAACATCAAACTCATTGTATTTGCAACAGCTTCAACATATGCCATTCTTCTATTTGGAACGGCTTCGGTAAAAAAATGAGTGCCATCCGATCCATATCTATATTGATGATCGTTTACTTCGAATCTTTCATTAAGTGCATCAACCGCATCCTGTGTATGCATAAACTCATGTATAAAAGTGGCTTTCAGTTCTTGTAAACCGTCCTTAGGGGTTCTGTCTGGATGTAATTGAGTACCCTGATAGGTTGCATAATATTGCCCCATATGAACATATCCTCCCCAATTAGAGTCTTCTTCTCTCGAATAATGTGAAGCGCAGGGCCATACTCTATTATTAACCCCATTATCGCTGCGATCATAATCCTTAACACAAGGTTTTTTTTCGTGTGCGTACTGGTCACGTGTAAGGGATCTATCATCATTCCATAAATAGATTATTATTCTTCTATTAGTAAGTTTTAGAACAGACGCAATAGAGTGTTGTAAATCTGCGTCACCACCATTACTTGGATCCTTATATACTGCTCTTACAAAATTTTGTAAGTCTTCGATTCCTGAATCCTCCCAAAATCTCCCGTTTTCGATTTCGCTTGGTACTTCATTCTGGTTAATAGGAGATCTTCGATCTACAGTAGGGTCTGAAAAATAAGTAAACCTCAACAACCTCCTAATCGTTTCGACATCACTTTGAGTATAAGCGTTTACCCCAAAAAGTGTCACAAATACTAGTAATATTATTCTATATGTTTTCATAATTAGCTCTTCATTAATTAGGTAATTCGTCTACATGTAATACTTCAGAAGAAGTCGTTTTCTTTCCTGACTTTACTTCGTCACCTCCCCATAATCTCCAAGTGATTTCATATTCATATTCTTGTTTGTTCTTGGGAAGCATGATCTCCACTTGACCTGTAAGCGTTTCTTTTGAGGTATTGATGTTAAATTGTTTAGACAAATCATTCCCTCCTCCTAGATTATAACTAACCCTTACATCTACAGAACGTACATTTGCTTCCTCGAGCAAATCTCTTTCTGCCTCTATGGTGAGTATCTTTCTTTGTAATGGAGCACTAAGGTTAATCGTATTTTTGTTACTTGGCATCCATTCGGTTTCAAACTCGTGACCTCCAAAAAAGCTCCAGCCTACTTTATATTCAAAATCTAACCATTTGGATCTGTCATGATCTCCCTTCCAGCCATATAGTAGGGTGAATAGATTTCCTTCTTCATTAAAGTTTTTCCTTGTAACTCTTACCTCATCATATGTAAATTCTCCAGATTCATGTTCTTTCTTTAACTGTAAAGAAGCGTAGTTAATGAATTGAGAGAAGTTATCTGCATTAAATCCATCTATGGTTGCCAATAATTGCCTTTGTTTGTATACAGGATCATCGAGATTTATTTCCATAAAACAAGATGGACAATCTTTACGACTATACCCCAGATTATCTCCTATGGGCATCGGTACAACGGTTGGCAACGTTTCCTTAAAAGAAATCACTTTTTTACCCATTACTTTCACGGTTCGTTGTACGAATGATGCTACGATAGCCAATGAAGGCACCTCTTCTTCTTCTCTTGTATTGGCGGTAACCTCTTCTCGTTGTTCTGCTTCAATAGGAGTATATACTTCTCTCGATACATTATCCGGAGTAACGCCAGCCTGTGTGGGTGTTATTCTTCTTCCAGAGCTCTCGTCTGCACTTTCATCTTCGCTAGAAGCTACATCTTCTGTATCTTCATTGTCTTCTTCAGAATTTGCTGCATTTTCTCTTTCTATTCGTGCTCGATTACTTTCGTTAACTCGGTCTACACGCTCTCGCTCTCTCCGATTTTCTGCCCTTATTCGTTCGTTTTGTCTGTCTGCTCGATCTCTTTCTCTTCTATTTTCTGCACGAATATTGTTGTTCTCAGTTCTTACCTCCTGTCTTGAATTATTAAGTAACCCAGAAGCACGGTCCATAAAAGAAGGTTCTTGCCCATTGAGTCCTGCTAATTGATTTAAATTTGGTCCATCTGAACTTCCTAATGGAGTAAAAAACTCATTTGTTGCGTGTTCGATAGCTCTATCAATCGCATCCTGCATTTCAAAATTTTCACCTATTTTTTCAATTTCAATAGCTCCATTATCTATCATTTCATCCATAAAACTTCCTATTTCTGCAGATAACCAAGGTGTGGCAACTCCGGCTTGCATTCTTTGATGATTATGAATTTGTTCTCTATTAATTGTGATTTTTGCTTCAAGCGGAGAATTGTATCCAGCCAGTTCCATATTAAAGTTGAACGTCACCTGAGGATTAGGAGTATCGAATGTTTCCCATAAAAATGTTGCAGAACGTTTATCCAACTGAAGATTTACTGCTATGTTAGCTCCTTGAATTGTTGGTGCAGGAGCAACCGCAACCACCTGCTTTTTTTCAGGATCAGCAAGTTTAGGAATCGATACTGTTACCGTTCCACTTTTGAAAATAACTGGCCCTACAATTTTCCCTTTACCATTAATTCTTTTAAGCGCTTTTTCAGCATCTTTAATTTCCTCAGGTGTAGGACCATATCCAAACACGCAGTGAAAGACTGCTCCTCCTAGACCTTCATCTTTTCCATCATCTTGATTGTAAGCCCATTTGATTAATGAAAATTTTGGAGTGCCATCGTCATTCAAAGCCACACGTACTTTTTTAGACATAAACCAATAAGAATCGGTGTCTTTTACTCCTGGAAACAAAACCAAACTCCCTGCTTCTACAGGTTTATCTACTGTTATTTGCATTGTAAAATCTCTCTGGGAGAAAAGTTTATTTGGCATGATCAATACCAGCAAAACAATGCATACTATATATTTCATAATTATCTTCATCGTTCTTATTTTTTATTTACTATCCGTCTTTACCACCTTCAAAACATCTTTGAATCTATCCAGAATCTTAGCTGTTTTGCTTACTTTACCATCTTTACCAGGTTTTAGCAGCACTTCTCCTGCACTGATTATTTTTTCCAGATAATCCGGATCTTCATCCTTTAATTCCTGAGGAATTGTGGCATAGACATAATCATCATTAATTTTTGTTTCCCAATCCAGCACCATTTTGCCTCGTTCTTTATGGGTAAGTATATATCTGTAGGCATATCCCTGAGTATCTCTATCTGTAAAAATGGTACGCTCTACCAAGGGTTCTCCTTTGGATACTGTAATGGGGATATTGCTCTCGGTTTCGTTACCAAATTTCATATACCGAAGCTGAAGGGTAGCACGAACTACTCCGAGTGCTTTGAGCTCTTCTAAATCTGATTCGAATTCTATTGTTCTTGGTACTATAGGAGGAGCCAAAGTAATATCATTATGCATCCAATCTCCTTCTACCCACTCTGGTTCTGCTGGGAATTTGTTACCACCTTTCAGGCTCCATTGTGCCGAATATTTATAATTATCGGTATTCTCATCATCTCCTCTGGCATAAGAAATCACGGTTTTAAGCCCTTTATTCTTCATATAATCATAATCGATGATCACATTATCATTGAAGTCGTTACCCGAACTGCGTTCTTTTTTTACAGTAATAGTTGCATAATTGGCCTCTCCTTCTTCGAATAATAATTTGGATTCATTATCCAATAAAAAGTTGATATCTCGGTGTTGAAAGAACCGGTCATTAAGCAGTACAGAAGAGACACATTTTTTGTTGTTTTTCACCCCGTTATACCAACTGGCAAGGTTTGCCGTAACCGTAAACGGTTTCTCTATAGCTAATCTAAGATTCAGATAATAGGTCTCACGTCCCTTCTTAACGGCAGTTTTAAGAAACTCCCTATTATAAGTATACTTTCTACTATATTTTATATCAGGCATTGCCTCTTTCTCCTTTTCGGTAGGAGGTGCAAGTTGTTGAGACTCTACAGAGTTGGTCATTTTTTGTAAGAAAAAATCAAAAAATGCCTCCCTTACTTTTTCAATTCGATCATCTTTTACATTATCATCCCAATCGATTTTGATGTACTCTCTTTTATACATTTCATCAACCACATTTCGTACCTCATCATAAGTAATACTATCCGTAGAAGATCTTTTCCCAAAAAGTCCATCAACAAGACCTCCAAACAGTCCACCTCTCTTTTTTTTACTTCTGTACTGCCTATATTGAGCCGAATCCTTTTCAAAATGCTTCATCATTTCTCTCCAACGTACTTCTACACGTCCTTTGGCTGCTGGTACTCTGGTAGTATATTTATAGCTTAATTCTACTGTAAGATCTGTTATAGCCATATCTTTTTCGAAAGTAGCTGCTAATAGTTGTGCTCCATTAGGTGTAAGCGAAGAAGCTACTGCTGCTCTCCCTCCAGGAAGAACCGGAGCATTAAACGATTGAACCACTGACCTTGCCAATTTCTCATCCCCTAGGGTAGCGGAAATGATTTTCAAGGATTTTTCTCCGTCAGGTTTTAGCTCTAAAGCTCCTTTTAATTTACTTCCCTTTTTGGCGCCTTGCTCTCCGTTTTTGAGAATCATTTCTAACTCGGCCTGCTGCTCTGGAGTTGGTCCCCAATGCATTAACATATGTAACAATGCTCCGCCAATTCCACCTTCTGCTTCCTTTTCTTCGGTAATGTACTTCAGAAACAGAAACTCTGGTGTATTTTCTGTATTTGTAGCCAATCGCAATGAAAAAGGCAAGTAATAATAGTCCTTACTTTTTGCATCAGATAAACTAATTGCTTTTCCTAAAAGCGTTACTGCAGTACCATCTCCCAACGTAACAGACAATCTATTTTCGTTGTCCACAATTTGAGCTTTGACAGCCATTATCCCCACCACAAAACAGCATACTACTGTCATGATGTAATGTTTCATTTTTGTTTTCATAATGAATGATTTAAGAGTTCATAAAAATTTTTCGTCAGTTTGTATGTACGATAAGGTTCCGGGGGATAATTGAGGTAAAATACTAGTGTGAGATATGTGTTTTTTAAGTCTTTTTGATTATTCTTTATAGCGTTGCTCAAAAACTGAGTATCTTCTTGATTAAGTTGAAAAGAGGCTGCTATTTTGGTATTTGCCATGGGAGTAGCTTTACCAATATGTACCATGGATCTATTGAGTATATCGACAAGTTTGGAGGTACCTTCGATCACAAATCCATCATCATTTTTCACTTCAGGGATAACAGCCCCCATCAATTTTGCATGTATTCCTTTGCTATCTATTAATTGTTCCTGTGCTTTCTGAAATTGCGAACCTGTTAACCCCCATGTAATTAGAAAATGAAGGATACTCCCTGAAGTTTCTTTATCCTGAAACTTCAAGAATGTAAACGAGATATCATGCCGTTGGGTTTCTGCAAACCGAAGGTTTGTAGGCAAGTAATAATATTCGCTATTCCCAATACTTTTACATACGGTAACCTCAACATTGGCAGCGATCATAATAGATTCGCAATCACTTGCATCCAATCGTTGTGCTATTATTTGGTCCGAAAAGAACAGAAGCTTTATCACTAATGCTATATGTATACTACGCAAAATCATGTTTATAGTTTTGGTAACTCATCAATAAAAATGAGTCCATATTTGTCAACTCCTTCATATTTCTTTATCGATCCATCTTTCAAGAACCAGGTGACACTATATTGTACCTCTTCTGTATCTTTGGGCAGGGTGATTTCAAAAAAATCGCCATTTGTTTTTCTATCAGGATAAATGGTTTTCATATCGGTACGTTGATCTTCAAAAAAATCGTAGACTATTTTTACGGATACAGCTCTTACCTGCTCCCTTACCAATACCGAATAGTCTCCAGAGAGTTCTATTTTCCGTCTTTTAAAAGGGGTGTATAAATTGATCATTGCTGCAGATTCTTTCTTCCAGTTTTCTGAATATGAACCTCCTCCTATAAATTTCCATATGGTTTGATACTCATAATCCAACCATTTTTCCCGTTCTATATCATCGTGGTTGAGATACTTCATAGAGATTTTTCCGTTGGCATCTGCATAGGTGTTCTTAGTTAGCAATACCTCTTTTGAAGTCTGATCCCCGTTTTGATGGTTTTTTCTGAGTTTTACCGTTACACTATTCAGCATTCTGTCGAACTCTTTCTCCAGATTTCCATCTACTCCCACATGCACATCTCGCTGCTGAAATACGGGGTCCCAAAGCGGAACATCTTTAAATACTCTTTTGTTCTTACCAAATTTTTTGTAGAGATCTCCGGCATTAAAAGTGATGTAGTGATTACGGCTTACTGCACTGCGACCATTAAAGGTCATATTGCTTTTTCCGGTAGTACGGTGTTCTTTGTATTGATACCCAACATTGATTCCAAAACCTGTGGTATTCGAGCTTCCCATCGTTCCGTTTTGCCCAATTAACGATCCCAAGGCGTCTTGTAATCCTCCTCTTTGATCTTCAGGTACTTCTGAAGCCTCTACCGGTTCGAACATCAATTCCAAAAGCTTAGAGTATACCGTTTCTACCAGGCTTTCCATGGATTCGTCGCTACCAGTAGATGTTAGCTTTATGGCTTGGTCTTTTCTTAGTTTGTCAAACCCCAGACTTACATCTACACCAACAAAATAGATCGATCCACCTGCATCAAAAGCATGGCTTTTTTTAACCTCGGACCAATCTACTTCTAACTCTGCTTCATAATTATCGGTAAGTCCAGAAAATGACAACTCAAACAATAATGAGATGTCTGGTGTAGACATCTTAAAACTTTCTAAGAGTAGTTTTGACTTTACCGGATCTAACTGAAAGGATAGTGGAATCTTACTATTTTCCAAAATTGGAGCGGAACCACTACCGATTATCTTTTTTTCGTTTTTACCTGATTTTGAATTTACAATAGAAGAAACCAGTGTATATTTTCCTCTTTCAAAAATCACAGGCCCTTGAAGCTTGATAGAATCATTCTCCATTTTCTGTTTCAACACACGTTCTGCTTTGCGTATAGCATCTTCTGGTGTATCATACAGCACCAAAAAATTTAGGATCCCTCCACCATCAGCTTCAGTGATAGATTTTGAAGAATTTTCTGTAGGTTTCTCCAAGACATACCTTAGGAAGGAAAACTCAGGAATCGAATCATTTTGTAAGGACAGTCTCGCCCTTTGAGGGAGGTAGAGATATGTATTTTCTTTGTTGTGAATCGGAAAACACATCAATCCATTAGCAGAAACTCCCTGATCAATCAATACTTGCTGAGCTTCTGCGCTAAGCGCACCTACAACCAATAGGATGTAGAACATTATGGTTTTTAAAGTTCTCATTTTGTGAAGTTTTTTAAGTTGTATTAAAGCTCTTGAGGTGGTAATAAAAACACGTAGTCACTCTCCAGGGGTTTAGCTTCTAGCTCTGTAGGACCATTTGTACTATACCAACTTACTTGATAGATGATCGGTTCATCTTTATCGTGATACAGATTGATCTTTGTGGTATTTTCTGTATCGTTTTTGCGAAGTACAATTGCTTTTTGCGGTGTTGGATTCCCGTTAAGTATCGTGAAAAAGCGCACTGAACACGCCTGGATATTTTTCTCTTTAAAGAAAGTACGATCTGCATCGATCTGAACTACTCTTTTTTTGAAAGGTGGAGTAAGTGCAATAGAAGCATCATTGCCTGTCATCCACTTTCCTTTTCCTTTGGGAATGTAAATGGTTTTATCATCTCCTTTTAGATTCCAACTGATCTTATAGTCAAAATCCAGCCAACTGGCGTCTTCGATACCTAATCTGGGATAAAATACATTTTGGTAATCTGCTCCTTTTTCGAGATCGTTCCTGCTTATCACGATATCTCTGGTAACATCTTCCTGCCCTTCTCCATATGTTTTTTTGAAACTCACCGATACGGAGTTTAAAATCTCTTTGAAGGAATCTATATATTCTCCATCCAATTGAAATATCACCTGCCTTTTCAGGAAGTCTTTATCCTCTAGATTGACTACTCTGAAGTATTTATCCACACTCTTAGGATCCTCACTAAACGTTTGATACAAACCACTAATATTTCCTGAAGAATATACAGGGACCTTGATGGTTGTAGATTTGCTCAGGTTTAAGTAAAATTTATTGGTTCTTACATCTTTTCGTTTTTTTAATACAAACTGATCATCGGTTACATATTTCTCGTTACGAGCTCCACCAAATACCTTACTAAAAAATCCTCTTTCACGTCTTCCTTTGATTTGACCTTGTTCTACTACCGTTTCTTTTTCGGGTTGTTTGGCCCATCCCATTTCGGCATCAAACATGAGTTCGATCAACTTATCGGTAACGATATTTAAAATTCCATCAATATCATCCGTTTTGATCCCAAGTCCTGCAGATCGATCAAATACATCGATTTTCAATACCTGATCCTGTAACATATCATCATTAATCTTTCGGATTTGTCGTTTGGTAAACTCCTTCTGTTGGCTTAAAATCTTACTATAATGCTCATAGATGTTCGACATCTCTGCAGAAACCACTGCATTATACCCTTTCACTTTAGCTTCATAATAGCCATTTACAACCACAGATACATCAGATGTTTGTCCTTGTAGTGATTCCCACAAAAGTGTTGCTCCCTCTTGATTGAGCTTAGCAGCTATAGCAGCTTTAGAATTTTTGTATAAAGGAGCATGACCAGAAGTAATAATATTGGCAGTAAAAGCCTCTTCTCCATCTGTATTGTTGAGAATTGAAGAAACAATTTTAAAACTTGCCAAACCATCTTCTCCGTCTTTTATGGCTTGTTTCATCGGTACAACTCCAGCTATTTCACCATTTCCTGTGCGATTTTTCAGTTCTTTTTCCAAACCAGCTACTACTTCTTCAGGTAAATCAAACTGTATCAAAGCATGAAAAAGTCCTCCGCTTGCTTTTCCTCCCTGGCCAATGTATTTCATACACATTAACTCAAAATCTCCATCATCTTTTAATGCTAACCTAGGATAATCAGGTAAATAATAATACTTACTACTGTCATTACTATCCTGTAAAAGTTGTACTCCATTAATGATCATCCTGCCCTCATCCAGATTTACCTGAGCAGACATGTCGGTGATTCCAAAAAGGAATAAGCTCCCTATTAATACTACTACTGTTTTCATTGGTTTTTATTTTTTGTTATTCAAATAATGTTAAATCCGATTGGTGGGGTTTAAAAATGTTATTACCTTGACTGCTACAAAGCGTTATTTGTTTTCTTAATACAGAAAATCAAAAAGGTTAACATTCTTTATACTTTTTTTGTGTTAACCTTTATCTTTAAAAAACAATAATGAATAGAAGCAAAGACGATATTCTACTCGAAGAGCTTAAAAAGGGGAATGATAGAGCCTTTAAACAGGTGTATCAGGACAACCGGAATAAGTTTTTAAGTTTTGCCAAAAAATATGGGTTAGAACAGCAAGATTTGCTCGACATTTATCAGGATTCGTATATCACCTTATTTGAAAATGTAGTAGAAGGGAAACTGGTCAAGTTGTCTAGTACCTTATCAACCTACCTCATCAGTATTGGTAAGTACAAAATTCTGGATCGATTAAGAAAGAACAAACAACACGTAAACAGTGAATTGGTTTTGGAGCTAACCAAACAAAAAGATGAGTATCTAGAATCATTTGACTTAGAGACCGAAGAACTGACCCCCGAAGAGGTTTTGTTGGAGAAATACTTGGATCAATTAGGCGAAAAGTGCAAGAACATATTGATCTTATTTTACTACAAGAAATACAGCATCCGGGAGATCATGAAAGCTGGCAAATACAACTCAGAAAATGTAGTTAAGAGCCAGAAATCAAGGTGTTTAAAAACACTTAAGCAACTATTCAACAACACCCCAAAACGATTATGAAGAAGGAGGAATTGCTACATAAATATTTTTTAGAGGAGCTTTCCCAAGAAGAGCACTCTGAATTTACAACTCTTTTAGAAAAGGATGCTGAGTTCAAGGAGCAATTCGATTTTGAACGCAGTGTACAACGTGCTATCAAGAGTAAGAAACGAAAAGAATTACAGGAAAAAATTCAAGGATTTGAAAATGAATCGAATATCTCTCCTAAAGGTAAAGTGATTATCTGGAGACCCTTATTAATTGCAGCTTCAATTGCACTTTTGTTCTCTTTAGGAATCTATGTTTTTAATCCTTTTAAAAATGATGATCCATTACGCTTGTATGCTGAAAGTTATCAGAAATATCCGAACACTGTCTTTCCTATCACCCGCGGAAGTGACCAAAATAAATCAACTGAATTCCAGGCTTTTGAAGCCTATGAAATGAATAATGATGCAAAGGCGATTGAATTGTTTAAGACACTTCAAAAAGAGCAAAGTGCTGATTATATCGATTTTTATTTGGGGCAATCGTATCTAAACAATGATCAAGCCTTGGAAGCCATCACTCAATTTCAAGAAATCATTTCAAACCAGCAGCAATTCTCTGAAGAAGCACAATGGTACTTAGCCCTTGCGTATCTCAAAAATGAAGATGCAGAAAACGCCATCAAAGCATTAGAATTGATTCATTCTAAAAAAGGGTATAAAGCGGAAGAGGCCGAGAAATTGTTGGAAGTACTTAAGTCTTAGTTCTTTTGGCATAAAACATAACAAGACCCAACAGAAATATTCCTAAAATTAACCAAACTCCATATTTCAGAAACATATTTGTGTTTTGTACAGGAGCATTATCTCCAATGATGATTAAAGATCCCCAATATGAGGGAGGTATTGTATTTCTATACTGATTTATGATATTTAGTTTTGCCTTTTGCAACGCAGCAGATTTGGTAAGCCCTTGATCCAGTCCCTGATAAAAATCTACCATCAAATCCTTGCTTGTTTTATCATTAATCGTCCAAAGCGAGGAAACCACACTTTTTGCTCCAGAATGAAAAAAGCCTCTGGCCAAACTCATTACTCCTTCTCCTTTTTTAAGTTCCCCTATAGAAGTATTACATGCGCTAAGTACTACCATCTCAGCCTGATTTTTCATTGCGTAGATCTCATTAGCAAACATTTTTTGATCTCTAAATGCTATCCAATGGTTGCCAGTAGTTCCAATATCTGCATGTGTAGATAAGTGAATAATTCTATAATCATTAACCCTATTTTGCCAATCTGTCTTTTTTGCCTGCTCTTCTAGTAATACATCTCCGTTATATATTTTACTAATTTCCTTTATTTCTGTATCACTAAAGTTTAATCGCGACAATTCCATTGGGTCAAATTGCATAGGAGCAATCCCCATAAAGTTCTTTTTGGGGGCAATCGTAATTTTCTCTTTAGCATTCAAATAGGACATAGAGTATGCATAGTTCACCTCAACATTTTCGATCAAATATTCAGATTTTTGAGGATCTACCACCAAGGTTTCAAAAGGAATCTGTTGCAAGATATAATCAGGAATAACGGTTAATTCTGTTCCTCTAATTCTCGTGTATCCGTCTTTAGGGAGAATAGAATTAAATACTTTATTTGATAGCACCGTAAATGTGTCTAATTCGTCTCGAGAGCGAGCCAAATTGGTCAATAGTTGATACATTTCAATACCATTTTTATTTACCAAAGTAGGTTGCTGAATTTTATAGAATAAAACATCATCTCCTGTGTTTAATAATCCATATCCCTGATCTTCATTAAGAATATATTGCAACACCGATTTTGTTTGGGAAATGTACTTTTTCTTAAAGTCAGTATAAGGCAATACAATGACATTCTTTTTTAAACGGGCATAGTCAGGAAAAGCGACTGTAACCGAATCCATAAAACGATTATATCTGTCTTTTTGTACATACACTTCATTTCGTGAAAGATCGTCTTTTTTCTCACGATTGTTCTCGGCTATTGCAATTGCCCTTTTTAGTTCAAATTCCCGTTTGGCAATGTGCTCCGGCAGTTTAGAAATCTCCTTGGCTTGCTCGTGCGTTATATTTTCTAACAATAACAAGGCTTTATTTCTTTCCATAAAATAATAGGCCTCTTCTGGTTGATGCAACAAATAACAAACCTCGACTGCTTTCATATATAATTTGGCTCCTTGTTCTCTCCAAAAAAGTTTGGACTGATATTCTGTACTTTCCAACCTAATAATATCTACAAGCCGATCGGCTAATCTAAAAGTAAGTAGTGCTTGCTCTAAGTATTTGGAGTCTTGTTGATGTTTATAATACGATATCCAACCATTTCCTTTGGTTACGATATGATTGAGCAAGGTGATTTTATCTAATGCAAGTTCCAGTTCTTCTTTTGACGGCAACTTGTATAATGCTATCTCTTGAGTAATATCTATTTGGTAAGTAATCGCTTTCTGATAGTATAATATTCCTTTTTCAAACTCCTTTTTGGCAACATAAAAATCCCCTAAATTTTCATAGGGATCTGTATAACTGCTATCTATTGCGATCGCTTTCTGTAAGTTGGTATACGCCCTATCATAATCAGATAGTTTTAATTGACAAAGCCCTAAACTATTAAATACTTTTGCCAGATTTTGCTGTTTTAAATTTGAAGAATCCTTTAATATGATTTCGTATTGTGGAATTGCATTTTTGTATTCACCAAGCTTTAGTAAACGATTACCTTCTAGTTGTTTTATTCTTCGACTATAACTATCAGTATTTCTTAAGTTGCTCTTATCAATAAAAGAGTTTGCAATATTTAATTTTTCATATATCAAATCAGAATTTTCCCTATATCCCATTAGTGCATAAATATTGGCCAATTGAATATTACTATGAATAATCTTTTTATAATCGGAAATTTTTAAATCGCTTTTATTGGTATAAAAACTAATTAGATACTCAAAGTTTTCAACTGACTTATAAAAATCGCCAATGGCCATATACGAACTACCTAGTTCTTGGTAAGAGAACAAAATTTTATCTTTCTTGGGAAGGGCTGCATCGCAATATCTTTTTCCTTTTTCAACTATCTCTTCATAATAGTTAATCGCATCATAAAAGTTTTGAATTCTTGAATTAAAATAACCTAAATTGTAGAGTGTTTTGTTCAAAGAACAATTTTCTATATCCGGAAGTGTTCTTTTTATTTGCAACGATTTTTCTGTATAGTAAATTGCTTGTTTTATGTCTTCTTTTTTTCTTCCCTTTGTCCAATTTTTGAAATACCATTTACTACCTAGATCATGAAAACAATCTGCTAGTATATTTGAAGCCAAACTCTTTTTGTGTACATTAAAAAAAGAATCAATCTTTTGTTCTTTAACTTCACGTTTAAGTTTTAGCCCAATTATCTTGTCAAATTCTTCTTTCTCCTGAGAATAACTAAAAATCACAAAGAAGAAAAAGATAAAAGATAAAGAATAGGTATTCATTCTTCTAAATATTAAGCTTATTCTATTGGGTTTTTAGGAATAATTTTTCCACCCTTAAAAAAACTTTTAAGTTCGTCTGAGATATATGAAGTACTTAACAAAAGTTCTTTTAAAGTCTCAGGGATCTGAAATTCACCGCGTTCTCTCGATTCCTGAAGGATTTCTGCAACATTTGCTGTAACTAAAGCAGCAGAATAAGAAGTTCCAGACACGTTAACATTTAGTAAAGGTCTATCCTCTCTTGTTTTAAATTCTAGAGCATAATCATAGAATGGAGCCGCAACGTCTATATTAATTGGACCAAAGTTAGATCCACTTGCTCTTTCAACATTAGTAATCTTATTACCTTCTATTATTTCGGGAATACCTGAAAATCCTCCTGTACTAAGAATATTAACCTCGGGATATCCAGATGGATAATGAAAATACCTTTCTTGATCTGTATTCCATCCTCTATTTCCTGAAGATGAAACTATTAACGTATTCTGAGACATTTCTTGTATTAAACCTTTTAATATATCCTGTTTTACATCTAGATAATGACCAAAACTTGCATTAACGATACTAATCTGAGGTATCTTTTTAACATAATTCATTGAACAAACTAAGTTCCAATAAGATCCTTTACCTAAACTATCAAAAGCTTTAATTGGTAGTATCCGAAACCCTATTCCTCTCTTATTCAATTCATTGGTAATAATTTTAGTAACATACGTACCATGATTATGATCATCAAACACATCATTATCTCCATTAACAAAATCCCATCCGGATACTTCACCATCGCAATAGCTAATTGAATTAGAGGTTCTAAAAAAAAACAAATCTGGTTCCCATTTCCTATAATAATCTATACCGGTATCTATGATAGCAATATCTACTTTTGATTCACTATTATCTACAACAGTTATATCATTTTGAGTAAAGTTGTCATTTAATATTTGTCCGTTGGGGTTCCCTGCATTAGGTATTTCAAAATGAAACTGCCTGTCTCCTTCAACCCCTTCAGCCCCCTCTTCTTCGCTCAAACTACTTACGGCATCTTCTATATTAGTCGAACCGGGATCTATGGTCCATAATTCTAAGGTCTCATCTCCACAAGAACATCTTGACACTTCAGTTACATGAAGTACTCTAAAAATAGAATCAAGATTGATGGAGTCTTTCGGTATTTTGTATCTTACTACTATTTGATTGTCACTTAGATATTCATTAGGAGGTACCTGTTGCGAACTTTCATCTATACTTGAATCGCAACAAACTAAAATCGTGGATAATACTACAAGTAAGAAAAAATTTAATTTCATAAATTTTAGATTTACATGGATCAAAAAATATTAGAATTAACTCAATGCCTATATGTAATCCTTCATTTACTCTACATCTGCTGCACTTTCTTCTTCCCTTTCTAAACTGCTAACTGCTTCACTATACGTTTCGAGTTCTTCTGGTTCTCCTATTTGTATATTTGATAAAATCAGTTCTTCTTTACTTGTAAAGATTTCCTCGTCAGCATCGCTTGAAGAACAGTTTGTAAATAAAAATGATTGTAATACAATTAGTAACAAAAAAGATTTTTTCATGAATAAAAATTTTGACATTTGTGTGTTTTCTTTTTAAAAATAGTTAATTGTTACTAATTTAACGTTTTTTAAATCAATTATTTACGGATTACAACTTTATAAATTCTACCCTGCGGTTTTTGGCTTTACCTTCTAGCAAAGAATTATCGGCTACAGGTTCTGCCTCTCCTCTGCCTTCGATACTCAACAAGGTTTCATCAATATTGAACTGAGATACCAGTATATCTTTTACTGCCTCAGCTCTTTGTTCTGAAAGTATGAGATTCGATTCCTCATCACCCTCATCATCGGTATGACCAATAATATGAATAGTAAAATTATCTTGCTGTAAAGCATTTGCGATCCTTTTTAAAATTCCGAAAGACTCTGGTTTAAGCACTGCAGATCCTGAATCAAACTGGATGGCATTGGTAGAAAATTTTCCTTCTTCGATGAGCTGCCCACGTATATCTTGTCCTCCAACTGCAAATTTAAAGTCGGAGATCAAAAAATCATCTGCATAGCCTTTCATATGCAATTTTATCTTTGATAATTGCACATTGGGAACTAGTCTCGGTACATCCACAATTTTTACTTTGTTTACCCACATTCTAAACCTCGTCTTATTAACCGCTATCGAAATATGGGCGGGCTGATAAAACTCCTCATGAATCACGTGATCAATGTTGTTTCCTATGAGATGTTTGCCATTAACTCTATTATTAATCCATACCTGGTTCTTCAAAGCCGTCCAAAAACCAACTGAAACCTCAACACGATTCTTACCTCTAAACTTGTAAGATTCGTCCTCATCTAAACAAACCCAAAAACGCGATCCTACCCCACCGTTGTTTGCAGGGTAATTGGTAAGCATCATATCAAACTCAATCGTATATTCTTTGGGTAGTTTTTGATCCAAAAGTGGCAAATAGTTGGATTTATCACTCATTTTTAACCATTTTCTGCCCAACACTTCTACCAACTCGCCAGTACCATCGGTATCCCATTTTGAAGGAAAATCTCCTAAGTTATCCAAAGAAAAATCATCATAAAACAGAATATCATTCCCTGCTACAAAGTCGAACTTGGTATACATGGTAATGTTTCCATATTCCTTTTCTGAAACCGTTTCTGTTTCTGACTCCATAGTTCCTTGATTCCCATTTTCATTGGATGTTCCTCTAGGGTTTTTCTCTAAGGTTTTATCAATGGTTTTACTTGTTTTTTGAGCTACTTTTTCACCAGTTTTTTGGATGACTACTTCTTTGGCCTTTTCTTCAGCCTTTTTTGCTATTTTTTTCCAAAACTGTGCTTCCGCATTTTGTGATATACACAATGCTATTCCTACGAGTATTATTGTTAATCCCCTCATGATTTCTTGTTTTTATGTTTAATATGTGTTTTGTACTGATGTGCTATCGATCTATAGCTTTATGTTTTGATGATCATATACTATCTGGTAAGTGAATATCCCTTCTGGATGATTTTGCAGTTTCACTTCAACAATATTCCCATATTCATCATATTGATGTTCTGAAACGAGTTGGTATCCATCATACAAGATTGAGGTAACTTCCCTTGTTTGATAAAACAACATGCCGATCGAATTGGTGGTTTGCAGTTGATCTTGTATCAATGTTAAAGCTGTTGGGACCATTATATCTTTGCACAATCCCAAATTGGAATTAGTATTGATTTCTAAAGCTTTGATGTCGTCGACAAGAATGGTTTTCAAGTCGTTATTCTCTCCCAGAAAGAAATGCGATTTATTGGTGTCATTGGTAACCAAATAACTATGATGCTGCAGATTATACTGAGCCTGCATTTTGGAAAACTTCTCACCTTTATGCATCTGTATCTCAATAAGGTTTCCCTCATCGTATACAAATCGAAAGTTTGATTTTGGAATTGCCGGATTCGTAGAAGTTTCAGTAATTTCTGCAATACGGTCCCGATCATTATACTTGATAAACGAAGTAGCTATATGATGATCATACGAATTGGATCTGATAATGGATAGTAAACGATAATGTTCATCATATCCAAAAGTTGTGGTCGTTTGTTGCTCTGGATGTTCCTCATTGATTTCGATTATTTTTTTGGGAAGCCAATAAGTAAAACCTGGTTTTGGTTTGCAAAAAGCTCCAAAAGAACAATTCAAAATGAATAAGAGTGTGAAAAATCTGGTCATAATTTTAGTCTTTACACTCCTTTATGAGGAATTCCTCAAAAGGTTAACATGTAATGACTAGTTGACCGAAGTTTAATATGTAAAAATTACATTTTCTCCCAGATTTTGTCGGCATTTAATCGAAAACTGCCCAGGTGATCAAAAGTACATTCATCTGGAGAAATGATGGATAAAAAAGTGTTCTGATCCTTATTGCGATACAAGTGATACATCTCTCCTACAATGGGTTCAAAAGTAAATTTGGCACTATATACCAAATTGTTATACTCGTATTCTTCTAGCAAGGCATCATATGCTGCTTTGAGCTCATCGTATCGAGCTTTAATTTGTTTATTTACCTTATGAATATTGGTGTTTTTCCAGGCAACAGTATCATTTGTAGTAATCACTGGCGCTCCCAAATCTGTTGCATAGGGCTTGAGGGCTGCATCATAACTTTCGCTTTCCTCATTATATACGATATGGTCTGGTTTTTTCTTTTTCATCTATCTTGGCTATATAATACTCCTTTGATTACAAAATAATAATTATTGATCGTATGCACCAATTATCGCTTTGAAATCTTATTATGTGTTATTTGTTTTTGTCTTGTGCACTTAAAACGTCCTTCTTCAAAAGAGCGCTTCTTCAGGTGTTTGGTTTTTCTACCCTGTACACGTTTTCGCCACATTCTAAAACTGGAAGGTTTCATCTGTCGACGCATTAATTGTATTACTTCCTGCTCTTTGAGCCCAAATTGTAATAAAATGGCATCAAAAGGAGTTCGATCTTCCCATGCCATTTCTATAATTCTGTCAATATCTCTTATGGATAACTCTTTCATTTATTCTATTTTTTTCCTTCCGGGAAGGGTATGTTTTTTCAAAATTCGTAATGCTTCTCGCTGTACCAAAGGATCATCTTTCATATCCCATAAAGCTTTACTTGCCGTTTTCCGAGTAGAATGAATATCCACTACTGGAGATGGATAGTCTTCTCCCAAAACAAAGTTGTTAAACTTTTGATCCAAGGTGGTCATCTTATAAGGCTCATGGATAAATTCTAATGGAACATTACGCAGTTCCGGCACCCATTTTTTTATGAATTCGCCCTCTGGATCATGTGTGATACTATTTTTTACCGGATTGTATACTCGTAGCATATTGATTCCCGTTTCTCCTGCTTGCATCTGTAGTTGCGGAAAATGAATTCCCGGCTCGAAGTCCAGAAATAAGCTGGATAAATAGGCGCTCGCTTCTTGCCAGGGTTGCCATAGGTTATGTGTAAAAAAAGACACCACCATCGCCCGCATTCTAAAATTGAGATATCCGGTTTCCTTCAGACAGCGCATACAAGCATCGATCAAAGGATAGCCCGTTTTCCCTTCTCGCCAAGCCTTTTGATATTCTGCCGAAACTTTCTTTTTAAGTCTGTGATATCCCTTGTTTATACTTTCGAACTCCATAACATCTTCCATCTCGAATTTTTGTATGAAATGGACCTGCCAATGCAACCTAGAGGTAAAAGCATCAATTTGCTTTTTGTTTTCAGATACTTTTCGAAATTCCATCGCATATTGAAATACTTGCCGTATCGACAAGTTTCCCCATGCTAGATATGGGGATAAACGACTACATCCTTTTCTAGATAGTTCGGGTTTTGAAATATGAAAGCTATAATTTTTATACCGTCCTTTATAGAAGAAAGATTTCAAATATTTCATGGCAGTTTCGATACCTCCCCGTTGAAACTTGGAGGTTTCATCTACTTCCAAAGATTCAATATTAAATACTTTTTCCAGGTTTTTTATTTTATCTAATGAGATAAAATTATCCTTGGTAGCCTTACATTCAAATTGGGGTTCCATCAAGTATTTTTCAAAATCCTCTCTCCAAGTGCTTCTGTTTTTTAATCCTCTAATGATCCCATTATTACCATTTTCGTTCCAGGTGATCAAATTGTTTTTACAGAATATCCTGAACACTTTGTCTCGGTCATAGGTTTTACGTATTCCTGTTTCCTGATGAGAAAACACAGTATCAATTTTCCAAAATTGTTGGAGTGTACTAAAAACCTGAATCACCTCGGAAGAAACGGCCAATACTTTGGTATTATAAGCCGTTAACTCGTGATTCAAATCAATTAGGGATTGTCTGATAAAGTTCCAGTGCCGCTCACTGTAATGGTGATCTTCCTTTAATGATTTTTCAAAAACATACAATAGTAAAGTAGGTTTACCCGAAGACATTGCGTTATGGATTGCTTCATTATCCTCTAAGCGCAAATCTCTTTTAAACCAAACTACATTCACCTGCTCTTTTGCATTAGTACTCATCTGCATTCTGTATTATATCGTTTGCTCTTTTCTTTAAACTCATTAGTTGATCCTTGTCCATTTTGTCCAATAGATTCAACATCATTCGCATTCGTTGATTGGATGAAAAGTAAGCTCTTTTTTCATTCAAAAAATTCCAATACAAGGCATTAAAAGGACATGCATCTTCTTCTACTTTTTTAGACACTTTGTAATGGCAATTTTTACAATAATCACTCATCTTATTGATGTAACTACCGCTAGACACATAGGGTTTTGTGGCCACCAATCCCCCATCTGCAAATTGACTCATACCTCTCGTATTTGTGATTTCTACCCACTCTATAGCGTCGATGTAAATCCCCAAATACCATTCGTCTACTGCATCAGGATGGATTTGCGTAAGCAATGCATAATTCCCTGTAATCATTAGCCGTTGGATGTGATGGGCATAAGCCTCGTCCAGGCTTTGTTTGATCGCATGGTGCACGCAATTCATCTTTGTATCGGCGGTCCAGAAAAAATCTGGGAGCGTATTGTGATTATCTAAAGCATTTAAACCTTTGTAATCCGGCATTTTTGCCCAATACATTCCGCGCATGTATTCTCTCCATCCTAAAATTTGACGTACAAAACCTTCAACCTGAGATATATTAATGTCGTCCTGATGTTCTCTCCAATAGGTTACCACCGTACCAATTACTTCTTTTGGGCTCAACATCTTGCTATTCATAGCAAAGGAAAGTCGACTGTGAAAAAGAAACTTTTGCTCTTCGTGCATCGCATCTTGATAGTCCCCAAAAAACTGTAATAAGTGTTTACAGAAGTAGTTCAATAGATCCAATGATTCTTCTCTACTTATTGGCCAATTAAACCGTTTGGAGTCGATATTACCTATCGTCTGTACACCTTGATCTCTAATCAAACTGACAATAGATGCAACATCGTGATTATAGGTTTTCTCATTTGGAATTTCAGGAGACCCTGTCCATTTCTTTCGATTGCTTTGATCAAAGTTCCATTTTCCTCCTTCCGGGTTTTTGGAGTCCAACATCATGATATCGTACCTTTTGCGCATATAGCGATAAAAGTATTCCATCACATACTGCTTTTTCCCATCAAAAAAGTTTTCAAAATCAGTACGAGAGGTCAAAAAATGTTCAGTATCAAAGGCATTGGTATCTATATCAATAGTATCACAAAAACCTTTCAATTGTTGATCCAAACGGTATTCGTCTGGTAATTGATACTCGAATCTGGTAATGTTTTTTTCTTTGATAATTTGCGAAAGGTTCTTTACCAAATCTTGTTGATTTCTAGGATCATCAAGCGTATAATAAACGACATCGAATCCTTGATTTTTTAACCCTTCAGAAAAATTACGCATCGACAAAAAGAAAGCAGTTACCTTTTGGATATGATGCTTTACATAATCTGTTTCCTGACGCATCTCGGCCATGAAATAACATACTTCTTCATCAATATCCTGAAACCAGGAATGCTGCTGATTGAGTTGATCACCAAGAATTAATCGTAATACCATATTAAAATAATGTAGGTTGCAGCCAAATGCTTTGATATTTTTGTTGGGGGTCGTAGCGCTCTGCCTGTAGTTTTATATTAAATTTTCGATCTCTGGGGTCGTTGCCTACTCCAGCTACATACATCCAATTGCCGTAATTACTATGTACATCATAATCGATCAAAAGCGATTCGAAATATGCCGCACCAACTCTCCAATCTAACTCCAATTCTTTAGCAAAGAATGAGGCTACATTCTGACGACCTCGATTACTCATCCATCCTGTATACTTCAACTCCAGCATATTGGCATTTACAAAAGGTTCAAACGTCTCTCCATCTATCCATTTTTGTATAGCTTCCTTATTATCACTCCAATCATACGAACGTTCTAATATTCCTTTTTGCCAGAAAATTGCATTTCCATATTGCAGAGAAATGTATTTAAAGAAATCTCGCCATATTAGTTCAAAAATTAACCAGTAGGTCGAATCATTTTTTGCGATTTGTTGCTCATACTTTTTTACCTCATGGTAAATAGTTCGTGGCGAAATACAACCATTTGCCAGCCATGCAGATAATTTTGAGCTATAGTTAGTACCAATCAATCCGTTTCTGGTTTTTTTGTAATACGACAATTTTTTTGTGTCCCAGAAATACGAGGTGACTCGTTGTAAGGCTTCATTCTCCCCCCCTTTGAAAGGAAATGCTGATCTATGGTCTGGTTGAAACGCTTCAAAACCCAAATCAAATAAGGAGGGAAGTGCTGTATCATTTGTAATCATATTAGACTCCGGAAGTCTTTCGATATCCACTTCGGGTCTCACCTTACTATATTTCTCACACTTCTTTCTGAAATTGGTAAACACCTTTGGGATATCTGTTATCTCAAAAGGAATATCTTCTGGATGAAACAAAAACTGATCGTAGTTTTCAAACCAATCAACAGTATAATGTTTCAATGAACTTTTGACTGCAGCTAGGGCATCACTTTCTTCTTGAGTCCATTCTTTTTGCAGATATACTGCAGCTATGTCTCTATCTTCAAAAAACTGTGGCAATACGTCCTCGGGGAATTGTCGATAAACAAACAATGGTATATTAAGTTGCGCTAAGTTCTCCTTTAACTCCGAAACAGATTCTAGTAGAAATTTGGCTCTAAACTTTCCGGTTTTCCTAAACCCAAATCTATCAGTTTCAAAAAGTCTGGGATCAAAGAAATAAATCCCAATCACATTCGTGTTTTCTGGCACCGCTTTTTGTAACGAAGTATTATCCTTTGTGCGTAGATCATTTCTAAACCAAACCAGTCCCGTCTTACTCATACCTCCATTTTTTTGTTTCTTCTACACCTTTCACTACAATATTTTACCTCATCCCATACTTTTTCCCATTTTTTCCTCCAGGTAAAAGGTCTTTTACAAACAATGCAGGTTTTTTGGGGAAGGTTACTTTTTTTCATCAGCAAAACATTGTTTAACAAATTTAATAAATAGTTAAACAAAAAAGAAATGATTGATTCATCTTTAACAGAATAAATAACTATTGTATACGTATTACCTCATCATCGGTAACTGCAAAAATCTGATCTCCCTCTTCAACATCCATGATATGTTTACCCGTAAAACTCCCAAAAGAAGGCAAGATCAATTGGTTGGACTTCTTTACAAAACAGGATACCGTAAGGGATTGTTTTGCAATACCTCTTAAACGAATTCCAGGATGGATATGCCCTGCGATATTAAATAACCCATCACGGATCTCGGGATGATGTGTAAGAAATAGGGTATTTACCATTAATTCATCGACGACCTCTATCTTTAATTCTTCATATTTTAAAGGCGATATTACATCGTGATTCCCTTCAATTAATATGATTTTTGCCGACATCGACTTTACCCATTCTGAAAACAATATCCATTCATTATTCAAATAACTATGAAACAAATCCCCTAAAAAGCAGATCGTTTTGGGTTGAAAATAGGCGTTGACCTCATTTAATTGATCAAAATTCTCAGCAATCACAGATTGAGGTACTGCACTACCGTGTTTTCTGAAATGAGTAACCTTTCCTAAATGCACATCAGCAATTAAAAGCAAGTTTTGCTCACGCCAATACATAGCACCACTGGGGTGAAGTTCAAAATTCTGGGTATCAATATATAGGTTTGCGGTTTCCATTACACATCCAAAACTACTATTTTTCGAGTTGTACTCGCATTTTTTTGATACGATCCGCTAACTTCTCTGAAGACAATTTCTCACGCAGACGATCCGTAATAATTGGAAACGAAAAAGGAGTTGGCTTCTTGCAATCTTTCCAAATGATATTTTGAGTTGCAATACGTTCCATCGCTTGCTGTAATCGCCCTTCTTCCAATTGATGGGCAAAAGTTTCTGTAAAAGCCCGTTGAAACAGCAAGTTATCCGGCTCATAATCTCTAAATACATTAAAAAACAACTGTGAACTGGATTGAAGGTGTTTGCTTTTCAACATTTTATCAGGATAACCCGTAAATACCAATCCCGAAATCACCGCTATATCTCTGAATTTCCTTCTAGCCATCTCGGTCGCATTCAAACTCTTTCTCAGATCACTATGCAAAAAGCGGGTAGTAAAAAGATCATTATCCAACACCTGTTGCATGTCTATTTGCTGATCAGATAACAACTCAAAGCCATAATCATTAAATGCAATGGAAAAACTAATTGGGGATAATAAACTGATACGATAGGCCAACAAACTCCCCAGCGCTTCATGTACAAAACGCCCCTCAAAAGGATAGAAAATCGCATGGTAACCTTCTCGGGTTTTAAAGGTTTCTATTAAAAACTGATCTGGACCAGGAATAATACTTTCTCTTTGTTGCCTTTCAAAAATATGGGATAAGGCTTTTAGCTCTTTTGATTTCCCTGAGCTTGCGTTAGCCAGGTACAGCTCTTCTCTCAACAATTCACTCATTTCTGAAGAAAAACTCATTCGTCCACCCATCCAACTAGGTACTTTGGCGGTCTTTTGGCTAGATTTTTTTACTAAAACCTGCATGTTTTTCACCTTAAAGAGTTCCAAATTACGACCTGCAAAAGTAAATACATCTCCTGGCTTTAATTTTGAGATAAACCATTCCTCTATGGATCCCAGATACCCTCCTTTTAAATATTTTACCGTCATAATCGCGTCGCTCACAATGGTGCCTATCTGAAGACGATGTCTCATCGCTACTCCTCTGCTGTTTACCTTAAATTTTCCATCAGCTTCAATCTCTACTGTCTTGTACTCGTCATAAGCCTGTAGGCTCTGAGCACCTATCGTAATAAAATTGAGTACCCATTGATATTCCTCTTCGGTTAAGGTTTGGAAACAAAAAGTACTCTTTATTTCGGGAAATATATCTTTTGGGTAAAAGCCATTGGATACGGCTAAGGTGGTAAGAAACTGTACCAAAACATCAAAGCAATTTAGATATGGAATACGATCTTCAATCTCTTTTTTCACCACTGCTTTTTGTAAGGCAGAGGCTTCAATAAGTTCGATCGCATGGGTAGGCAAAAAGTAAATCACACTTTCTTTACCTGGTTGATGTCCACTACGCCCAGCTCTTTGCATAAATCTCGCTACTCCTTTTGGTCCACCGATCTGGATAATGGTTTCTACCGGAGCAAAATCTACTCCCAAATCCAGACTTGAAGTGCATACCACTGCCTTCAATACTTCATCTCGAATCGCATGCTCTACCCAAATTCGGGTTTCTTTGTTAATACTCCCATGATGCATCGCGATCTCGCCTGCGAATTCGGGATACCGTTCCAGGATTTTTTGAAACCAAATCTCGCATTGGGCTCTGGTATTGGTAAAAAGCAAGGTCGTTCTGCTATTCTTAATAATTGGAACCACCTCATCCAGAAGATGTAACCCCAAATGCCCTCGCCACGGAAAAGTTTCCATCTTTTTGGGAATAATGGATTTTACCTTGATTTTTTTGGCAATATTTGCCTTGATTAATACCGAATTCTTAAACGCTTCAGATTGCGGCCCCAAGAGCACTTCTTTGGCCTGATCCAAATTACCAATAGTCGCCGAAATTCCCCAAATACGAAGTTTTGGTGCAACAGTCTTTAAGCGAGAAATCCCCAATTCCATTTGCACTCCTCGTTTGCTGCCTAATAACTCATGCCACTCATCCACCACAATGGCAGTGACATCTTTAAACATTTTATCATAGTCTTTTGAGGCTAGCAAAAGATGTAAACTTTCTGGAGTCGTAATCAATAAATCCGGCATGGACCTTTTCTGAGCGGTTCTCACTTTTTGTTCGGTATCTCCTGTGCGGATTCCTACGGTCAATGGGACATCAATCCCTTCTACAAAACGTTCTGCAGCCTGTTTGATTTCTATAGACAATGCTTTTAAGGGGGTAATCCAAATCGCTTTCAGACCCTTTTTATGCTTGGAAGCGTAATTTGGATTTCTCTTTATATAATCCAATACAATCCCCACCCAAAGTGCATAGGTTTTACCACTACCCGTAGGAGCATTGAGCAATCCATGTTTTCCTTGCAGAAAGGCAGTCCATGTTTGTTTTTGAAACGCAAAAGGAGTCCAACCTTGCGTCTCAAACCAATCCGCTGCTATATGTTGTAATTCTTTTCTATTCATGGCTACTCCTTGGATGGGATCATTGCTTTTAAGTCCTCTAGGCTATTGGCCTCTTCTATTTTTTTGTCTTGCCTCCATCGTAGAATACGAGGAAATCGAGTAGCAATCCCACTTTTATGTCTTTTGGATAGTGCAATGCCTTCAAAAGCAATTTCAAAAACCAATTCTGGGGTAACACTACGTACAGGGCCAAAACGCTCTACGGTATTTTTTTTGATCCATGCATCTACTTGTCTGAATTCTGCATCGGTCAATCCAGAATACGCCTTTGCAAAAGTGACCAACTCTTTCTGTTCCTGATCCCAAAGGGCAAATGTATAATCGGTAAATAGATTAGACCTTCGACCATGACCTCTCATGGCGTAAGTAAGCACTGCATCTATGGTTAAAGGATCTACTTTCCATTTCCACCAATCTCCCTTTTTACGACCTACTTGATAGGGAGAATCTTTTCGCTTTAACATCAGTCCTTCACTGTGTTTCTCTCTGGATTTGGCTCTTTCCTTTTCTACTGATGCCCAGGAATCAAAATACATTTTTTCTGAAAGTTGAAAGGTAAGATTGTCGGTATTGCTGTAATTGGTGGTATACTCCTTGTACAGCGTTTCTAATATTTCTCTACGTTGATCATAAGATTGTTGTCGGATATCCTTTCCATTCCATTCTAATAGATCATATGCTCTTAAGACCACCGGAGTTTTGGTCAACAGTGCTTTAGACACCGTTTTTCTTCCAATTCGGGTTTGTAAGTCATTAAAACTTCCTATCCGACCATTTGGGAATGGCAAAATTTCTCCATCAATCACAGTCCCATTAGGAATCTGATCTATAAATTGATGAAACTCGGGATATTTGTCGGTAACGAGTTCTTCACCTCTACTCCATACAAATAGATGCCCATCTCGAATGATAAGCTGTGCTCGAATCCCATCCCATTTGTGCTCTACACTCCAATCCTGTACATTCCCCAATTCTGAAACTTCATTTTCTACGGCATAGGCTAGGTAAAACGGATAGGGTTTTGACAAATAATCCTGAGCCCGTTCTGCTATCACCAAATCATGGAAAGAAATGGTATTAGGATCCCAATTCCCCATTAATTTGTATGCCAAAATATCTTCGTCGATCTGCGTGGCTTTGGACAAGGCTCTGGTCATCAATTTTTGACTTACTCCTATTCTAAAGCCACCTGTGATCAATTTGGTGAACACGAAACGTTCATAATAATTGAGTTCTCTAAGGTTATCTTGTAAATACTCTTTTTTCTCAGGCTCTTCTTTCTTTTTAAGTGCTAAAATTTCTTGTAAAAACTGGGTCAGACTTTTCTCTGTATGTTGTTCTGAAGATGGAACGACCAGTGCTATGGTTTCTGCCAAATCTCCCACGATATGATAAGATTCTTCAAACAACCAAAGTGGAATATTCGATAATTCTGAAGCCCAGGAACGCAATAGTGTGGTGTTTACAGGTCTCGGCGGGCGTCTATGGGAGAGAATAGCAATGGTCCACACCTTATCTGGATCTTCTGCTTCTTTGAAATAAGAGGCAAGCGCATCCACCTTTACATTCGTTTTATTGGTACTATCTAGCTTTTTGATCAATTCGGCAAAACGTTTCATCCGTCCACCTCACTTTCTTTTTTCGTTTCCAGTTCATTGAGTTCTCCTTCATATTGCGTTCTTTCGGTTCTGGCATCGTATCCCAGCTCTCTCAAATACCTTGAAAAAATATCGGTATACCCATGGGTACTTATTATTTTTTGTGCACCCGTGGCCTTTACAGCATCTAACAATCCCTGCCAATCGCAATGATCAGAAAGTACAAAGCCTTTATCAATAGCTCTTCTACGGCGTGCTCCCCTAAAGGTCATCCAACCACTTGCCGAAGCGGTTTCATAAGGTACCATTTTTCGGATCCAGGTGCTCCCATGGGCACTTGGCGGAGCAACTACAATATTGCCTTTCAATTCTTCTTTGGAAACAGCTGCTGTAATTAATGTGGTTTCTGGTAAATCGGCCATGGGTCGGATCACGTTGGTCATATTTTCGACGGCACCATGAGTGTATATTTTACCAATCGAAGTGTCCAGATGTTTGAGTAACCGTTGTGCCTTACCCAAGGTGTACCCAAACAATACCGAGGTTTTCCCTTCAGATTGATTGGATGCCCACCAGCTATTGATATCCGAGAAAACTTCCTTTTGCGGAACCCATCGAAATGCGGGCAAACCAAAGGTACATTCTGTAATGAAGGTATGACATTGTACAGGCTCAAAAGGAGTAGAAATACCATCGTCTTCAATTTTGTAATCCCCGGTAAACACCCAAACCTCACCCTGGTGTTCTACCCGTACCTGCGAACTCCCAATAATATGACCTGCCGGGTGGAGCGAGAATTTCACATTATTAATCATAAAAGATTCTCCATATGCGATCCCGCTAACCGAAATATTTCCTAATCGATGTTTGATAATAGGAACATTATCATGATGCGTAATGTACTGTTTATGTCCCCAACGGTTATGATCGGCATGACCATGAGTAATAATTGCTTTATCTACTTTTCTCCAGGGATCAATATACACGTCTGCTGCTTCGCAATAAATACCATTTTCATTAAATATAAGCAGCGGTGTTTTCATTTGTTTTAGCAAAGATTACTCTGACACGGTGGTTTCATTTCAAAATACGATTTTTGATAAATGCACAAAAAACACAATGGTTAAAAGTGTAGTGCGCCACCAGTTTTTCTGTATTATTCGTGCGATCGAATACTCATCCACTTCACCAAAAGAAATCCTGTTATGCATCGGAACAAATTGAAAGAACGTCTGCATCCAGACCACAATAATGAGTATTAAGAGAAATAGGTGTATGATATCAAAATGAGTAATTACTTTTACAATTGCTAAACTTAACTGGCCAATCATAAGCGGCATTACGATATATGCAATTCTATTTACATATTGTTTATGCCATCGCATTAAATCTGGTCTTTGATAAAATGTAAGACCCGGGTAAATTACCAGCTGAACAATCCAGATTAAGACCAGCATCCCGAAATCAAAAACTAATCCTGCAATTTCTGTATTCATATTATTCTTGCATTAAGGAATCAAGTCGTGCCCTTATCGGTTCATGACTTACGATGAAGTTCGAAAAATCTTTAGCCCATGTTTGATAGGTTAATTTTGAAGGATGAACTCCATCGCTAAAAAAATCTTTAACGTCCTCATTAATATTCATTTTTTGCTTCCAGCTGTCGATAGTGACGATCTGTTCCTGATAATACACATTATCGAACTCTGATACTAATGCTGCCAATTCTTTTCCTAAAATCTCTACAAGATTTCCTATCGTAAATTTTATTGCAGGGGTAAACGCTGGAAACTCTTTGATAGGTGGCATATTAGTAAAGACAATGATACTATCTTTATATCTAGTTTGTAAGATATGAATTAATTCCTGAATGTGACGTTTCCATTTATTCGGACGATTAAGGGTAAATGCATCATTTCCTCCTAATCCTATAATAATTACGTCTGCATGCTGTTCTTTGATTTTGGGGATAAGTCTTTGGGAAACCATTTTGGCTGTGTATCCGCTTTTGGCATATACCTTCCAGGCGATATTTGCGTTCAAATGGGAGGCTAATTCACGAGCCAAGGCTCCAGAAAAACCTTCCTCATGGGTTGCGACTCCAACCCCGGCCATTGTACTTTCTCCGATAATAAGAATATCTAAATGTTTACTTGTAGGTAAGATAACTTTACCATGATTCCCTTTTGCTTCAGGTAATGAAGGAACTTCTTTTCTTATACGTTTCCCTTGAAAATACATGATCGGTAAAAGGGGGATTGATAAGATAACTCCTAATAGATATTTAAAATTCATCTACTCAGTTTTCTTATGCCGATTGACTGTTTTTGAGCACCTCTATTTTTTTCAGAATTTCTTCTGCCTCCGCATATTTTTTATCACTTTCTGCTCTATTAATGCTGGAAAGCTCATGCCATTGACTCATCAATTTCTCATACTTCTTTTGAAGCACATCTATTTCTGACTTCTTCTTAAATAATCCAAACATGTCTTCTATCTTAGATGTTACAGCGTGATTAATCCTTCAAATAGTTTTGTAATTCAGCAATTTTAGCTGGTGTATTAAACACACCTCCATAGTATGAAGTAACTGTGGCTGAAGTATCGTCTTTGATTCCTCTGGAAGATACACATAGATGTTTAGCGTCGATAATGACAGCAATATCTTCAGTATTTAAAATTTCCTTCAAATCCAAAGCTATCTGGTTGGTTAACCTTTCCTGTACTTGTGGACGTTTGGCATAATACTGTACAATTCGGTTTAGTTTGGATAAACCGATCACCTTTCCAGAAGAAATATAAGCCACATGTGCTTTCCCTATAATAGGAACAAAATGATGCTCACAATTGGAATAAAAAGAAATATTCTTTTCTACAAGCATCTGTTTATATTGATACTTGTTATCAAAAAGTGCAATCTTGGGTTTATTTTTAGGATCTAAACCAGAAAAGATTTCATCAATATACATTTTGGCAACTCGTTTTGGAGTTCCTTTTAGTGAATCATCAGTAAGATCTAATCCCATGACATCCATTATTTCACCAAATAGGGATGCTATACGCTCTTTCTTTTCTTCATCCGTAATCTCAAAAGCATCTGGTTTCATTGGAGTTTTAATACCTGTGTATAAATGGTCGTCTCCTATCTCTTCATGAGTGAATCCATTTAGCACATAACCGTTGGTGGGATCTAGTGTGGTATCTTCAAATTTCATAACAATTTTTAATGTTTATGGTTAGAGGGGAGCCACAAAAAATACTTACATTTTTTTGTAGTCATTCTCTAAGTTAAGTCATTAATCAACAAATCATTGATTTGTGCACTACTCAAAATTACAAAATTGTTTAACTAATAAACTAAAACATTAAACAATAATTAACATAGTACTATAAGATTTATTGATGATGCCTTACATCTTTATGGATTGAGAAAAGTGATTTGTAGAAGAGATTAATACTCTTATAAGAAGGAAAGCAGTTTATTGAACTATATTTCAACAACCTGATGTTGTATTATCTAGCCCTGTCAAAGTACTATCGTTTAACCGAGCAATCACATTTTGGATAATATCCCTAGTTAACATTTTACCTGTACAACCTTTTACATTGGGAATTGTATGAATTAGCACTTTCTTTTCTAACGGTAGTTCTACTCCTAGCATGATCATTATAGAAACATTTTTGAATCTGGTATCTAGCTTTTGAAATTCTTTCAAAAACTCCCATCCATCCATAACTGGCATATTAATATCCAAAAAAATCAAATCTGGAATATAAGGTAGATTCAAGATATTCAATGCATCTAAACCATTTACTGCTATTTTTAAATCTTTGGGTGTCGCCACTTTTTCTATCATTACTTTATTGAAAAAGTTCGTTGCCTTACTATCATCTATAAGTAAGAATTTTAGATTGTTTCTAAGTTGTGGCGCCATATGTTACAGAATTTAAATAGTACTCATACTCATGTTGCTATTCGATACGAAAAATGTTTTTGTAACATTCTATTAATATCAAATTGTGTTAATGGCTTATTAATGAAATCATTTACATACTTGTTTTCTCCTGCTCTCTCTAAATCTCGAGGATCACTAGAAGTAGACAGCATTATGATTTTTATATTTTCTTTTATTTCATTTCCTAATCTTGCGAATTCTCTTAAAAAATCCCAACCACTCATAAACGGCATATTGATATCCAAAAAAATAAGATCTGGTTTTATATTTAGTTTTTGATCCAGATTTTTTAAATAATCCAAAGCTTCCATCCCTCCTTGTAAGGTTTTCACATTTTTAAAAGCCCCGTGTTTTAACAGTAAGTATCTATTAAAAAAAGTGGTCGCCCTATCGTCATCAATTAATAAAGATGCATTAATAATATTGTTCATTAGTGTAACAGGTTTTAATAAAAAATAAATGTTCTGGGTATGTGATGTAATGGGGGGTGACATTACATTGAATTTGAGAAAATGATGTTTTAATCATTTGCCTTATCAATTCGAGCACAAAATTAGAACACTGCTTGAACAAGCTGATGTTATCAAGAAGAAATTAGAGTGTTTTTATCGATGAAATTCAATAAAAATCGATGAAAAGCAATTTTTATAACTTTTTTATTACCAATAAGTTACTTAGTATTTTCAATTTTACACAAATACCATAACCTAACAGCATTTTTATCATAAAATACAGTCATAAAATGAGACTATTCCATTTTATGCTATTTCCAGGTTGTATTTTTTGACCTTTGCTTTTTTGTATTTTCTACCGTACCAGAGCAAAATCCCACTTACTGGAAGCGAAGCACAAATCAAACTGGCTAAAAAAGCAATGATTTTTCCGACAATACCACCAATAGCTCCTATATGAATATCATAATTCATTCGTATCACTTTATCCGCAAAGCTGGTATTTTTATACTTTCCATAAATACTTGGGGTTTCAATTTCGGCAAGCGTATTTTGATCAAAAAAGAGATAATCCATATTGTAATATAACCCCTTGGAGTTACTTACTTCTACCAGAACCGAAGTAGAATCATTTTCCGGATAATGTAACTCAAAACTCTTTGCTTCCTTATAAACATCGTACAACATTGGGATTAATTGATCGTACTTTGGACCTGCATCCTTTTCCACAACAAGTCTTGTTTCGCTTTCTGGAATTACAAATCTCGGATCATTACTACCTCCAGTTGCCTTGTATGCAATAAAGTAAAACCAATTAAAGGCCATCACACATCCGGTAAAAGCGAAGATCAACCCAAAAGTAGAAACATAAAAACCTACTACGGTGTGTAGGTCAAAATTCTTACGTTTCCAACGGGTTTTTGCATTCCAATCGAACTTTAGGCGTTGTTTCCAGTTTTTATTGTTCCTAGGCCACCAAAGAAACAATCCACTTATTAAAATGAATAAAAACAATAGTATTGAATAAGAAACAATTCTAGATCCAATAGCATCAGGTAACCATAAACGTAAGTGTCCTTTTAGTACAAAACCAAAAAAACCAGCATCATTATCGATCTGCTTTATAAATGCTCCATTATATGGATTTAAATATACGCTATGATAAAAAACTTCGGGCTCAGCTTCGTAGAAAACTACTTCTATAGCTTCGTTAGGTTGACCATAGATCACTCCATGAATAGTCCTATTAGGTACAACCTGCTCTGCCAAGTGTTTGATTGTTGAGGCCGGAAGAAATGCCTGTTCTTGAGGAGTTACGTACTTATAATCATCATAGAAACTTTCAATTTCTTCCTTAAAAACCCATAAACAACCGGTTATAGATACTACGAACACTACCAAACCTGTTACCAAACCCAATATTCTATGGATTTTAAGAATGGTCTTACGTGTATTTTTCTTTTTTGGCATGATAAGCAGATATAAAAAAGACACTCTCCTTTGCAAAATGGCATCAGAGAGTGTTGGGGATATAATTGAGTTAGTTAGTTACTTTGAAAATTCCTTTAAGCCCTAATCCTAAAACTTTTGCTCCTTGCGCAGCTGTAGCTGTTTCGGGATCTACAATATATACATAGGTTTCTGTATCTGTTGAACTACTGATATATGCTTTACCATCCTCTACAAACATAGGCGAGGTATATCGATGCCCGTGCACTGGGATTCCGCTTACATCTGTCACTGTTTTTGCTTCAAGATCAATTACTACTAATTTAAATACATCCTTTTTGAAGAAAGCACCCCACTCTAAGGCACCATTGGTATCATCAACGATGATTCTTCCTATCGCCTTACCATCACCCACATAATCCATCCAGAACAACTTACCGCCATTGGTTGCTTCTTCGATATTAAAGAAATAATCTGTATCGAATTCTGTGGCTCCATTTCTAATTCTTAAAATTCCTGAAGGCTTGGTAGCTGCTGTAAATCCTGCACTTAGTGCAGAAGTAGAGAATGAATAAATATCACCATTCTCTGTCTTTTCTATACCCGTGCTATGTCCATTTACTCCGATTGGACTAGTTCGAGTATCTTCAATAATTTTTTCTAGCTCCATTGTGGGATAATTAAAAACGGCCAAATAAGCACGATCCACATCTGGAGTTACAAAAGATCCATCGGCCAACCATTTGTGATAAGACACAAACAATTTACCATCTCTAAGCACCATCCCGGTTACCCAAGGAATGGATCCCGGATTTTCGGCAGTACCATTACCCATATCGATATCAATAGGATGCTCTACAATTCTTTCTAACAATCCGGTTTCGGCATTGATAAAGTGGAAACGTTTATCCGAAAGCCCTCCGTAGGTTAACTCTACCGCAATTAAAGTTTCATCATCTACTGCTGCATAATTATCTAATGTGGATTGAAAAGCGAAGTTGCCTACTTCATTTAGCGCTCCATTTTCATCCAATTGGTAGGCGATACATTTATCATCATCTGCATAACCCGCAGTAAACACTGTGTTTCCTGCTCCGTGAAAAAAGCGCCATCCACGAAGTGGTGTTCCCTGTCCTTCTACAGAGATTTCTCCTGTGGTTAGTGATGCTAATGATGGCAACTCTAAAATATAGTCTACAGGACTTGCGTCTCCTACAGGAAATGCTTCAAATCCAACTACGTATTTAGCAACAGCAGTTGGTTCGGGTTCTACCGGATTTCCGTCATCGTCGCTTCCACATGAAATAGCAAACAGTGCTATTGCAACGAATACCATTACATTTTTTATCCTTTGTATTGTTTTCATTCTTGATATGATTTTAAATATTAGTGTTTATGTTAATTTGATATAAAGTATCTCAGTTTGATATAAAAAGCTCGACCGGGTTGCTGTATCTCAAAATTGTCGTAGATCCTGGCATCGGTAATATTTCTTGCCAAAAGAGATAGGTTGTATTTTCCTTGATCAAAAGAATATCCCAGTTGTAGATTATGAGAAAACTGCTCTGGGATGATATCTCTATCTTCGGGATTCCCTTCTACAAAAGAGGTAAGCGGGTATTCATGCACATAATAGCTACCCCAGGAAATTGTAAATTGATCTTCTGGTGTAATTACTCCGCTAAATCTCCCTCCTATTCTTGCATTTCCAAACAGATAAGGGATATTAGCAATACGCTGGTTCTTTAAGAAGTCTACCCCAGCATTTTCTCCTGCGTTTTGATCGATGATATTTTGATAAGTAGCATTGATATCTAAAAAGTACCGATTGTAGAACAACGTTCTGATCTCACCTTCTACACCAGTACTTCTGGCATCTGCTGTGTTGTAATAGCGAGAAAAAATACCTTCGGATCGAATGGCAATAAAATTCTCGGACTCTCGTAAAAAAACATTGGTATCTATCTGAAGTTTAAAATTTGAAAAGTCTTTATTAAACAGTGCACCCAGATTGGCATTATAGCTCATTTCGGGTAACAGCTCTGGGTTTGATTTTAGAAGGAAACCATCTCCAAAAACCTCATATCCTTCGGGAATTCTGAATGTTCTCTCAAAAGATCCTTTGATCTGCAGATTTTCTAAAATTTTATAAGTAGTAGCAAACCCATAGCCCAATTCTTCAAAGGTATTTTCGAATCGAGTGAAACGATCTTCTTCAACACCTGTAAACAAATCTTCTAGAATCCCTTCAGAATTGAGCAGGTATCCTTTGGTAAATAAAGAGGTGTTCCATCGGGCATCGAATGCTTTAATATTATACGATAATCCAAATATGTTTTTATCTACGATATGAGGGTCTTCAAATGCAATTCTTCCTGTCCTTGCCGGGTCTTCTCCTTTTCTACGGATGTAATTTTTAGTATAGTTAACGTGCAATGCATGAGATTCATTGAAGCTATAGCTCGCTAGCGCATTGATCAAGTGTAGATTGTCCTTAAACTCGAATAGCGTTTTACTGGCTTCAAACTCTCCCAAAGTTTGATCCCCTCTTTCTATAAAATTACCAAACCAGTCGTATTTACGAGAAGAAGTATCTACTACCTTCTCATTATTCTGAGTGATCGATCCATAAATTTTCAGTTTTAATTTCTCCTTCAACAAGTCATTCTTTTCATAAGAAATAGACCCTGAAATCACGTCATTTTCGGTAAATACTTCTCCAAAAGGATTTTGTGGATCGATAGGATGCTGTATTTCATTTTCGTTGGCAGAAACTGTGAATCCTATCAATAATTGATCTGCAAATGTTTGCTCGATCAAGCCTGTTTTTATGGTAAACATCTGAGAGTTATACGCATCATGAAATCGTTCTACATCATCTCTACGAATACCTGTATCATTACCCAGCTCATCTCGTACTTCAATCCCATCTATGGTATAGTTGTTATCTGAGTAGTTATAGAAGGATGAGAGTTGAACCATCCATCCTTTTTTGCCATAATACTGCCCATTTACTGTGGCGCGATGGGTATTAAAAGAGCCCACATCGTAAGACACATCCAAAAAATCATTTTTACGTCTATTGGTAATGATATTTACCGCTCCTCCTAATGCATCTGCACCCAGGTTTATGGGTACTACTCCTTTATACACCTCTGCTCTTTCTACCAAGGTCGCCGGAAAGTTATTTAAGGATAGTGAACTTCCGAAATTCTCTAAGGGAATCCCATCGATAAAAAACTTTACTTGTTTCCCTGACAATCCATTAAGTGAAAAATCAAAAGAAGATCCCAAACCACCGCGTTGTCGTACATTAACCCCTGGAATGGTTGCCAATACCGAATTGATATCAACGCTTACATTTTTTAATCCTTTGGTTTGTACTACTTCAACTTCGAAAGCTTCTTCTCGTGTCTTTTGCGCCTGATTCTTACCTTTTACGAGGACATCGTTTAACTCTTCTACATCTTCCTTTAGAACTACTTGTAGCCGTTCTTGGGTCAAGGGTACGGTAATAGTAAGGTATTCGGTCTTAAAACCTATATAGCTTACGATCAACGTATAATTCCCATCTGGGACCAAAAAGCTAAATCGCCCATCAAAATCACTACTGGCTCCTGTATTTTGTAGTTCATTTATATGTATAGATGCTCCGGGTATCGGTTTTGAACTTTGATCCAAAACGACTCCTTGTACGACTTCTTGACCGCTACACAAAAGCGTAGCCAAAAGCAGGAAAAAAATGCTGTTTTTTCTTTTTAAAATCTTCACTGACGATAACTAATTTTTGTTTACTTTAGCGACCTGAGAAAAACTATTTATAATTGGTCTAAATAAACTTAGTTGCAAAATTAATAGCTCTCTAAGAAGAAAAATGACGCATTATGGATAAAAAAAGACGTAAAAAGACGTCGCCTACAACCAACAAAATACTTGAGAAACCAATTAACAGCCTCTATTCTATTACTACCTTAAACCAAGTATCAGAACAGTGTGGAATTACCTCCAAAAAACATACTTTTTTGGAAACCTACGGTTCTGGCACTTTTGAAATTCATCAATTTGATGGGTTATCTATTATGATGTTTGATGCAGTTTTTAAAAGAGATATAGTAATTGAAGGATATATTCCCGATCAATTTCTAGAACTTTCTTTTTTGATCGAAGGAGAACAAATCATCAAAATAGAAGGGTTACCACAAGATTTGATTTACGAAGGGCAAGAGTGTTATTTCTTATATCTATCTGCTATCAAAGGGACAATATCTTATCACAAACGAAAGTCTTTTAAAGAGGTAAAAATTAGAATGACCATGGATTTCATCAAAAGACATCGACTCGATGCCGCCTACAATATCCTTGAAAACTATTCATTGTTAAAAGTGAAAGATGATTTTTTGAGACCCTTATGCCCTAAAACTCAGGATATCCTTTCAGAAATTCTAACCGATCAACGAAAAGGGCTACTAAAACGACTATTTCTAGAATCTAAAACCCTAGAATTAATCGCTTTGAAGCTGGAAACTCCCGACACATCAAAAGCCAAAACAGCAACCCAATCGGATCATCTGATAAAAAAGCTATACCAAACTCAACACATCATCTCTTCTGACCTTTCGATTCAATATTCTATACAGCAATTATCTAAAAAGGTAGGGTTAAACGATTTTGCCCTTAAAAAAGAATTTAAACAGTTGTTTGGCAAAACTATTTTTGAGTATGCCACCGAACTTAGGATGAAAAAAGCAAAGCAATTACTTCAACATAGTACAAAACCTATCTACGAAATCTCAGAATTAGTAGGCTACAAGAACTCTACCCATTTTACTGCAGCTTTTAAGAAAATAGAAGAAATTACTCCTAAAGTGTATCGCAAAAGTAAAAAGATGGGCTAAGACATGATGTTGATTTTTTTCTGTCTTCTATTTTGAGCTTTTGATAAAATTTCCATTTTTCTCAAATCGAATGTCCCAATATGCATGGATGCTTCGACCCATATATCAGTAATCGCCAACAATTCCTCCTTCGATATTGGATTCAACATTTTTTTGCATTTCAGGTGATGATACTCAAAATTGAAGCGTTCATCGACGTTATCTGTGAATTGGTGTAATGCATTTACGGCTTGATTAACTTCAAACACCTTTTCAATTAGTCCTAAGGATTGTAAAAATCTAGGAGTATATGTTTTATTACTCCTCATCAATTCATCTGCATCAGCTGGATTAAGTTTTCGGGTAAGTAAACTATGAGCTCCCATACCAGGGAACATATTGAATTTATTTTCTGGTAATGCAAATTTTGCATTCTCTTGTGCTAGCATAAAATCATGAGCCAAGGCACATTCAAATCCTCCACCATAGGCATTTCCTTCTACAATCGCTACAGTAACAACTGGAAGGCCAAACCCATTATGTATATTGTAAATAGCATCAACACAAAGATGTGCATAGTTCTGTAACTCCTGCAATTTTCTGTTCTTAATACAATCTAAGAAAAATGCCAAATCTCCTCCCATATTATAAATTCCATCAAGCTCGGATCCCGAAACCACATATTGCAATGGTCTTTTTTGATTAGAAAAGAATGATCTTATCCAATGGCCAAATTCCACAAACTCTTCAAGTCCCGAAAGACAAAAATTTGGCATTCCCGTATCTTTTATTTTCCAGAACAAAAGTTGTCGTTCCGGGATGTAATCTACTGTAATACAATCGAATTTTTTCATGTCGTTACATTTTTTTGAACCGCTACCTGCCTTCTTGCTTTTCTGGCGATCAATCGATCCAATACAAACTTTTGAAATCCTAAGGTGAGTAGAACATAAAAAGGAATAAGCAGTAGTACACCAATCACTCCGAATTGTTGATATCCCAGAATGCCCATCCCCCAACAAATAAATACCCACTGAATAACATAAATAGTAGTAACACGCTTACTACAATAATAAAGGAATTTGAAAATTGTATTTTCTTTGATCTTAGTTACTAATACATGTGATATCCAAAGCATGATCATATTAAAACCTGCCAAATACAAAGTTCCACCAGGGCCTAAATGAAAATAATCTCCAAAGTGATATTCAAAATTGTAATAACACAATGCTCCTCCTACAGCCATTACAACAATTCCCCAACTTGCCATTCTGGCAAACAGATAATTGTTACTTCGGTTTTGCTCTTTATACCACATCCCAAAGAACATTCCAATCAGGATAAAAGAAAACCAAGGAAATACGGCAAAATACACATTCCACCCAGCTCCCCACAAAAGATCCAATAGATAACTCACACCCAGAACCTCTATCTGAAAACCATGTACCTCCCTGGTCAACACAACAATACATCCAGCAATCAACAACGGCACATATTTATTTTTTGAAAAGTGATTAATTATCCCCATAAATAACAATGAAACTCCTGCTAATTGCAAAATATCACCGGTTCCAAACATATAAATCATATTATCTACAGTGGCTGGTGGTGTCCAACCATAGGCCTCTATAAAATTATCTGGTACTGTTCCTATTAATACCGGAAGAACAAACTTTAAAAAGTTCATCAAATACCCTACCGCCAAAATATAGAAGGCCCTTTTTATAGAGAGCACTATACTTTGGTTTCGCGATAAGGTAAATGACACTCCCATTGCAATCAAAAACATTGGTGTTCCTTTACCAATAAAATGGATTATTGATCCCAACCAGGTTTCGGATTGAGTGACCGGACTACCATAAATCCATAATGTATGCACCAAAACAACCATGATTACCGCCAATCCACGTGCAAGGTCTATTGCTAAAATTCTATTTTGACTACTCATGATTGCTTTCAATTTTTAATTCATTAGTTACTTTGTATATGGCTATGGGATTAGTGATTGTTCCCTTAAACTGTAGACTCTCCACTGGATCTGCCAAATCCAACATGTGTTTGGTATTTTTTAGTTGTAATCGATTAAGACAACATCGTTTAAATTCGGGGACGAATAGATCTATTTGCTTGAATTTTTCCGAAAGTTGGGGGTTTGCTGCCTGATATTTCAAAACACACTCGGCGACCTTTTTCCAAAATATAGCCTCGTCACACCCTCCTTCTTGTACTAAAATGTTTGATAAGAATCTGAAGAAGCAGTCAAAAACATCTGTAAAAATGGCAAGTGCTTTTATTTCATCATCAGCTTCTACATGCAAGCGTTTTGCTTTTTCAGGCAAATCAATCGTATGATCAAAAATGGCGATCTCTTCGGTAATATCTTTCATAATTGCCTTTACAGGAATATTATCTTCTAAGACCAAAATTAAATTCTCCCCATGGGGCATAAACACCAACTCGTATTGATATAAACAATGTAAAAGTGGAGTAAGATATGCGTCAAGGTAGCGTTCTAACCAAATCGCTACAGATACCCCTGATTTCTTAATAGTTTCTACAATCAAAGATTGCCCTTTGTTGTCCAGATGCAATAGAGCAGCCATGGTGATCAGGCTTTGGTTATTGTTTATCTTTAGATATGGACTTTCTCTCCATAAAGCCGATAACATTTTGTTATGGGGTTTGGTTTTTCCTAAGGTCTCATAGTAGCGATTTCTGTATCCTACCGTGGCTATTTCTCCTAACATAGTAAAACCTGTTTCCTGCAAAAAGCTATCATTTTCCAACAGATCCGAAATCCATTCGGTAATTACCGGAGTGCTTCCCATATAATATGGAGATAACCCTCTCATAAAGCCCATATTGAGAATAGATAATGCTGTTTTGGTATACAGTTTTTCGGGATTGGTGGTATTAAACAAAGTTCGAATGGATTGTTGTGCAGCGAACTGGTCTGTGCCTTCTCCAAGTAAAACAATGTATTGTTGTGCGATGTCCTGGGCAAAAATGGTACTGATCTTATTTTCCCATTGCCATGGGTGCACCGGCATAAAAATGTAATCCTGGGTGTTTAATCCTTTTTTGGTCAACTTTTGATTAAAGGTCTGTAATAGGTCTGCACCTAGTTCCTTTTCTATTAAAGTTTCATATGGATATAATGCTGTGCCATGAAAATCTGCTTTGGCTTTGTGGGCTGCGATCCAAACTAACGAAAATGTGGTCGATACTTCTGGGGCGAAATGATGATATTGTGAGCTATTAAAACCTATACGACCATTATTGGCTACAAAACACGGGTGCCCCTCGGTCATCCCTTTTTCTACCTGCTGAAAATCGACTTCAGTTAAAGCTACCGAATCAAATTTTTGATGGGCATACTTATAAGCAGCTCCAAAAAGAGTACTGGTAATCTCTTCCATATAAGTAGGCAACATGGCATCCGGTATCTGCAAGGTATTTTTTAGTTCCAAAATAAAATCCAATGCATCTAATTCTACTTCTTTCTTATTACTTGTTTTGGTAATGGATAAGAGATCTATATGTAAGTGATCTAAAGCCCGCTTTTGGGCTTTAAAAAAATATGCTATCTCTGCATAATCTGTGGTTAATTTATAGATGGTCCACGGCTCTTCCTGTCCTATAATTTCAAGATCTAAAATTAGTTCATGCGCAAACTCGCTTATCGCTTTCCGAATTAAATTTCGGTTTACGATAGCCCAAACTTCTGGATTGAGGTGGTCGATTTGCTCTGTTAATACTGAAGTATTTGATGTTGTGTTCATTGTTTTGTTTTTTGTGATGGCATTTTTGTAATCCTGTCGTTTGCATACTGCCAATCCTGCTTTTTTATGAGGTAACTGAATAGTCTTGAGGTATTGAAATCCTGCTTTGGTATTCAAAACATGAATCTTATTATTTTCGATATCTGGTTCTACTACGATTCTTTTGGTATTTGATTTGGAAAACAAAAAATCCATAACGGTAGTAAATACATTCCAGGTAAAATTTGAGATTTTTTGCTCTACTGGTGCTACCAAAATGTGCATCCCTACATCTCCTTCTAGTACCGGATAATACGCTCCAACTACATCATTGCTTGGATCATAATATTCCATCAAAAAAATAGGAGTGCCATTCAGTATCCCCATACAAGCATGATGAGACGTATGCCCTACTATTTCTTCGTATTCCTTTGCTACCTGATCGATACCGTGCTCCTGCATCCCCCAGTATTTGGCATATGGGCGAGTCACCCAATCGTAAATCGTTTTTGTATCCTTTTTGAGATCAAAAGATCGGAGTTGAATTTCACCTAAACCTTCTACATTTTTGGTGAATAACATCTCCTCTTGTTTCTTTATCATATCCATATCAGGTAGTTTTCAGAATTATTTTTTTGATTGTTGTTTTGAAAAAGATTAGGAACAAACCTAAGGTGACCGCAAAACCAATCCAGGCAATGGTAAAGGGTATTTGCAATCCATAATGATCTACCAAAATTCCTACAGAAAAAGAAGCCATCAGGACACCCAGATTTTGAAAAAAATGGACTTTACTATAATCCAGCGCATAACTTTCTGGAGTACTGTGTTCAAAAAGTAATACATCAAAACGTACAATAGCCCGAAAGACAGCCCAGCCATATAGTATTCTACCTAGTATGACAATTCCTGACACAGGAACTCCCTGTATCCATAAACCAACAATCCCGATGCATAAAGGAATTATGATTCCGCTATTGGTTTTTTTCTTTTTGATTGCATCCCACCAGAGCACTAGAAGCGCTACTACAGCAGGTATAGCATAGATACTACCCGATACAAGCTTACTATCATAAATCGACACATACTCCCAATACGACGAAAAAAAAGGCCTTGTAATAAATCCACTGGCATAAAGTACCAATGTGGTAACGCCTATTTTGAGCACAAATCCTTTTGGAAAGAGTTTATCAGGGATGTTGTTTTTTGTTGGTTCCTCAATATTCTTGGAAGCCACATACTTCTTGGTTTTTAGCAAATAGGCGCTCATCCCCATTTGTACAAAATCACCAAGAGCCATAATGATAAAAATATAACTAGCATCAATAAAATCGACGGTTACTCCACCTATCACTGCACCCAAAACACCTCCCAAATGCACCACTACAGAAAGTAACGCAATGGTTTTGGGGTGTTCATTTTTTGTGCTAATTTTTAGGATACACGGATATACCAACAAATAACTCCCTTTAAACAAGATCATGATTAATGAAATGATCCAAAAATTGATATACGAAGTTGTACTATAGCAGCATAGAGCCAATATTCCTGCAATGCATTGCGTATATACCAAAATATGGAGTTCTGCCACCTTCTTGGCAATAAGCGCCCAAAAAGGAAAAGATAACATTACCATAAAACAAATAGCTGCAAAATAATATCCCACTTTATCGGGATCCGTGATTCCGAAGCGAACTTCAAAAAACTGAGGATAAAAAGGATGCAACAGATAATCGCTTACCACGGCTACCAAAGTCATTACGATTAGGAACCTCTTCATTCTACCCATTCTTTGTTTTGGACCTCTTCTTCCGCATTCACCCCAAACTGCTGAAAAGCAATTCGTCTTTCGATAGGGTAATAATCTGTTCCTGTAAGTTCCTTGATGATGTATGAATTACGATAGCACGCCATCCCCAGATCCGGAGTCACAAATCCATGGGTATGTAGTTCTGCATTTTGTACAAAAATATCCTTGCCCAAATGATCTATAGCATAATTACGATGTACTTGATATCTCCCTTTTTCATCCCATCGAATTCGATCCTTGATCCCCTCAACAAATTCTGGTTTTCTATAGCCATAACCTGTAGCCAGTATCAATACATCAGTTTGATGCTGATAGTGCTTGTCCTCTTCTATTTGATGAAATTCTATATAAAATCTATCTAAAGCGTCATCGTAGGTAGCTTGTTTAAGCTCAGAATTTGTACGGAGGTTGATCTTTACGGTATTAGACAGTTGTTTGGTGTAAATAAGATCAAAAATATCTCCAATCAGATCTTGATTAATCCCTTTGTATAAGTGCTTTTGATTTTTAATCAAGTGATCTCGCTTTGCCGAAGGAAGATTGTAAAAATAATCCACATATTCGGGAGAGGTCATTTCTAAAGTTAGTTTGGAATACTCTAAAGGAAAAAATCGGTTGGATCGTGTTATCCAATTCAATGCATAACCTTTGCTATCTACCTCTTGTAATAGGTCATAGAAGATCTCTGCAGCACTCTGTCCGCTTCCAACAACGGTGATTGATTTTTTGGATTGTAATTCTTCTTTTACTGAAAGATAAGTCGAAGAATGAGCTGCATGGTCCTGCAATCCTTTACAAGTATCAGGAATATAGGGACTGGTTCCTGTTCCTAAAACCAGTTTTTTGGTTTTATATACCTTATGTTCTGCAGTTTTGCCACAATAGGCAAAAACGGTATAATATTCTTTTTCTGAATCGTAGCTAACGTTAGTGACTTCAGTTTGAAAATGAATATTCGACAACTGTTGTACTACCCATTGGCAATATCTGTTATACTCTTCTCGTAATACCAAAAAGTTTTCCCTAATGTAAAAGGAGTAAATACGTCCTTTTTCCTTTAAATAGTTTAGAAAACTAAAAGGACTTGTTGGATCTGCAAGAGTGACCAAATCTGCCATAAAAGGAATCTGAAGGGTAGTTCCCTCTAGCATCATTCCCCGATGCCAATCAAAAGATGCTCTTTTATCCAAAAAGACGCCTTCTAGCTCGGCTATCGGTGCGGTTAAACAGGCTAATCCCAAATTCATAGGGCCTACGCCTATGGCTACAAAGTCATATATATTTTCTTGCTGTATTGTGGTATCCATTTTAATTGTAGTTTTTATAGGTTTTCGCGGTTTCTTTAATCATTTCGATGATACTTAACAAATCATCAATGGTACTTTTGGGATTGAGTAAGGTAAATTTCAGGTAGGTATTTCCATTAAATTTTGTACTTGCCACAGAGGCTTGACCCGACTTAAAAAGGGTATTTTTTATATACAGGTTTACTGCATCGATATTTTCTTGGCCAGCAACATAACGAAATACCAAGGTGCTGAGTTCTGGTTTATGCACCAATTCGAAACATGGGTCATCCTTAAGGCTATGGTATAGATCTAATGCCAGATAATGCACTTTCTCCAAGAAAGAACCAATGGTCTTTGCCCCCGTCATCTTTAAGGTGAACCATAATTTTAAGGCATCAAACCTGCGGGTTGTTTGTATGGATTTTTCAATAAGATTTGGGTAATCTTCATTTCTATGTTCCAACGGATTAAGATAATCCGCATAATAAGAGACATATTTGAAGTTTTTGGTGTCCTTTACCAAAAAAGCGCTAGAACAAACCGGTTGAAACATGGTTTTATGGAAATCTATGGTCACAGAATCTGCTTGTTCGATACCTTTAAGAAGATGTTGATGCGTTTCGGTTAGGACATAACTACCACCATAGGCTCCATCTACATGAAACCAGATACCGTACTCCTTGGCAATTTTGGATATGGTTTGTATAGGATCAAAACTCCCAAAATCTGTTGTCCCTGCGGTTGCTACTATCCCAATTGGAAGATTCCCTAATTGTTTCTCCTTTTCTATTGCCTGTACCAAAGCGTCGGGCTTCATTTTCATCGTATCATCTGTTGCCACTGGAATGACAGAATGATACCCCATCCCTAACAATGCTGCATTCTTCTGAATACTGAAATGTGCTTTTTCTGAACAAAAGAATCGAAATTTAGATACCTCTCCTGACCATCCGTTTTCTTTAAGGTTAAGTCCAAAGTGTTTGAATGCATAGTCGTCTCTGGCAAGCAGTAACGCCATAAAATTGGATTGTGTACCACCACTGGTAAACACTCCATCTGCGGTCTTGGGAAGTTTCATTGCATCACAAATCCATCGAATCATTTCTTGTTCAATAAAAGTAGCTGAAGTGCTCTGATCCCAGGTTTCTACAGCAGTGTTCACCGACGAGGCTATCAAATCTCCTACCAATGCTGGCAATAATACGGGGCAATTGAGATGAGCTACATAATTGGGGTGATGAAAAGCAATGGTATGATCTAGAAAAAGTGTTTTAATCTCCTGTAACGCCTCGTCTATAGATAAATTCGCGTTTTCGTCTATAGCTACTAGGTCAGATTTTGATTCAAAATCACTTTGAGAATCACCGCTATAAAATTGATCTCTATCCAAAAAGGATTTGATGTGTTGCGTAGCTTTATGAATGTATTCTTCGTAGGTATACTTGGATTTCGAATCAAATAATTGATCGATACCACCCTTGATTGTAACTGTTGTTTGTGTGTCGAGGAGCATTTTTTTAATTTTATTTAATCTAAATAAGCTTTACAAAACTACATGCACCTCATCAAAGATTGATGACGAATTTTGGATAAAAAAAGACGTGGATTATTCGAAACATCATCGAAATGAAAAAACACATCCCACATTAACTCATGATTATCAACATTTTAATATTTCTTGAATTCTACCTATATAAAAAAGCCACCTAAAGATTTAGGTAGCTTTTTTTTATACTATTATGTTGTTAACAAGAAATGGAAGGTGTCATTAATTCACAAAAGGATCACTCCATTTTGTATCTGTATATACATTGGTTCCGGATAAGGTTTTTATAAAAGCCTCTAACGCCAGAATATCGGCTTGGGTTAGATTCAGGTTTTGACCATTTGCTCCTGGCCCACCTCTTAATCGATTATCCAAATTTGTATTGCCTGTAGCATCTATTTCATTGTAGTGCTCTATAGCCGCTACCATCGTTACAGCACTGGCATCGTGCATTAAGGCTCCATTCAAGACTCCTTGATAGTTAAAGATATCTCTCAATGTTGGAGCTCTGGTAACTATAAGATCGGTGGCAGTAGGATCTCCAAATACCCCGATAACCCCATTATTTAAGCTCATAGGATCAATATCGAACTCAGGAGCTCCATGACAAGTAATACAACCTGCACCGTTTTGATTGGGTGGTGTAAAAAACAAGGTCTTCCCTAGGTTTTCTTGATCTGTAAAATTAGGAAAGGGTTGATTATCGTTTTGCACTTGTGCTCTCCCAATATCATATTTAGCATCAAACGATTGAATACTACGTATAAACTGGGCTAAACTTTCTTGCAGACGTTCTTCGGTAATTGTTGTATTTCCATAGGCAAACTCAAACAGTTCTTGATAATACTCCAAATCGGCTAACTTTACTAATAAATCAGACAAATCCGGTGCCCCATCTTGCCCACTAAATCCCATTTCGGCATGATCTTGTATAGGTTGTGTAGTTTGCTCTTCCAGTGTATTTGCTCTTTCATCCCAAAAGAAACGGGTTTCTCTTGCAAATCGAGAGTTGATTAAACGCATACTATGTCTTCCTGTAACTCCATTCACTCCTGTACTAACATTAGCATTATCCCCAAAAGCAAAAGCTTGTTGATGACAACTAGCACAAGCGATAGTATTATCTACAGATAAATTTTTATCATAGAATAAAACTCTACCTAATGTAGCTTTTGCATCTGTAATCACATTGGTATCTGTATTGTCCTTTGTAATATAAACAGGAATGTCTTGATTGGCATAATTATATAGATTGCTTAAATCGATATTATCTCCAAAGATTTGTTGAAGCACAGAAGATTCTGTTCCGTCATCCGGAACATCTACATTATTATCATCCCCAGAACAGGAGATTAGTATTAAAAATACAGTAATACCAAGTAGTTTGTTTATAGTCATATTTTGGGTTTTGTGGTTGTCCGTAGATGTAAGACTACTAAACCTAGAAAAGGTTTAATCTGTACCCAAAATATTTGATGAATGTGGAAAATCTAAGTTTTTGATTCAAGATTCATCCTGAATCAAATTAATTGTAATTAGGATCTAAATATACAAGAATTTATGAAATCAGTTTTGTTTGTAAATTCTCTGTAAAAGAACATACAAACAAAACCAACTACAAATTACCTTGATAGTTCAATTTTACGCCTGTGCGTTTTGCGGAGCCCAGTGCGAACAAAGCATTCCTGGAGCTGCTTTTTCCGGATTTGCGCAACCACTTTCTTCATAACGAACACATGTCACACAATTTCTATTATCCTTTAAAGCTTCCTGCATTTTAAAACTATCACAAGTATAAATTCTGCTTACCATAACTTTATGGATGGCACATACATTTTTGTCTAACAAATTTTCACAATTTGCGCAAGTATTTCCTAATCGAATAGCCATTTTTAAAGGGTTTTAAGTTTCCTATAAAATTAGGAATACTAGTATGTAGAAACAATATAAACAGATGTATTTCATTGATTTATAGTTAGATTGATTAAAAATAAAAGCCCCCTTTGATGGCGCAAAGGGGGCCTGCCACAAAAAGTGACAAAAACAATAACTTAACTAAAGTAAGCCGGTTACATATTTCTATTTTACTCTCAATCTATCTGCAGCAAAAATAATTTTACAATGGATCATAAAATAAAAAACACTTCTATTGAAGTCTTACGTTTTTGTCAAGCAGGATTAGTGGTTTTTACTACTCGAAAGAAGTATCTCCCGTATTTGGATTATAGATATAATTGAATGTATAATATCTTGAATCTTGAGTATTGTCCTGATCTTTGTAATAGCTTAAGATTTCAATCTTAGCATAGTTTCCATTTCTGGTCTTAAATACTAGTACCTTACCTGGGATTGGAGTTACCAAATTGGTCATAAAGTTATAATTATACCATCCGTTATCGCTTCCTGTTGGTATCGCAAAACCACCGTCTGTATCCTGACCAAAGGTAAGTCCCTCTGCCGTAGTAACACTTGCAAATGTTCCGTTTACGATAGTCGCACTTGCTTCGCCGTTACGCACAGGTTCATCAACAGTTCCGGTTACTACTCCGCCATTTACAGCTATCGTAGTTGCCCTGAAAGCGATGTCCCAATCTGTTTCGCTGGTGGTTACCTCTCCTGTTTCGAAATCAAATTTGGTAAACGGTCCCGCTTCTTGTCCGGGTTGCCCAGTAGAAGGGGCAAAAAGATTTACAAATTGTTTAGATTGTATAGGCTCTACAACCGACCCATTATCATCATCACTATCGCAGGCGACAAAGAAGAAACTAAAAATGGTGAGTGCTAAAATTACTTTTTTCATTTTGATCGTGTTTTAAATTTTAAAAATTATAGTTAAGTCGAGAGTACAATTGTATTCCCGGAAGTGTTGGAATAGCAGCATCGGTATAATCAAAGAGATTATTGGCTCCTATTTGCAAGTCGAAGTTTTTGAAAAAGGTTTTGGTAGCAGACACATTAGTTGTCACAAAACCGTCTACAAAACTTGTATCATAATCATCGATAAGTCCATTACCATTGGTATCAAAAAGTGCATATTTGCTTCGGTAAATAAGTCTAAGATTGATGTTGGTATCGATCGAAGGGATATCACAAAATACCTTGAAATTTACATTATGTCGAGATCGATTGACCAACCCAAAATATTCGGATCTTTCTACAAGTATGGTCTGGTTCGTTTCTGGGTCACGAGCAAAAACCTCTCCTCTATTTACCTGATCTTCTTTTGTTTTATCAAAGGCGTATAATAATTGGTACCCTGCATTAATCGTAAGAAAATCTCTGAAGGTATACCCCAAATTAGCTTCTACACCTGTGGTGTATATCTCATCAAAGTTTACGTAACTAAATACATTTTGACCATTGGTTTTTCTAGCTATGATTCTGGTATCAATTAAATTCTGAAAGTCGTTTCGAAACAGATTTACCTCGGCATTCCATTTAGGTGCTTTATAAGTAGCTCCTAGGTTATATCCTATCGAACTTTCGGCTTCCAAAGGATCTTGTAATTCGTCTACGGGTACAACTACCTCTATGATTTGCCCTTGGTCAACAAGTTCATTGAGCTTATCTACCGCCACATTATACCCCAATACTGTATATCCTACAGCAGAATTCGTAAAATCGAAATACAATTGTCTAAAGTCCGGCGCTTTAAATCCATAACCTACAGAAGCTTTTGCCGCGATGCGATCAGTAATCTTATATCGAAGCGCTAATTTGGGACTTAACTGGTTGCTATACTCAGAATGATTATCAAATCGAGCTCCTGCAATCAGGTTTACTTTTTCAAAAAGATCTGTATCGTATTGTACATACCCATATTGAGAAGTAAAGTCAACGGTTTCATCAAAAAATGTACGATCCAATTCGTCATACTGAAATCCAAAACCAGTGGTCAGTTTACTTTCATTTTTGAAGATATATGTTCCCCTTATTTCTGGTCTAAGAAGTCTTTGATCAAAATTACTATCCGTCAACACATCATCGGATATGGGGTCTACCAATCTCTCTGTAGCTGTATAATTGGTGTAATACAACTCATATTCCAAATCGAGTTTGGTATTGAAATCATGATCAAATCGCAGATGAGCATTCCATTCTTCTTCTTCGCTATCTCCTTCAAAACTGGTATCATCTAGTGTAAAACCAGCCTCCTGATTTTGATTATAATATCGTGCAGAAGCAAATAATGATAGTTTATCCGAAAAATCGTTGTAAATCCTGGCATTCAACGTATAGTTCTCAAAAGGATTTACGGTTTGCCCATCAACATCAGAATTAAGGTCATACCCATCGCTTGAAAATCTATTGGCAAAAATTCCATACCTGAAATTTTTAACCCTTTGTTTAATATCCAAATTGATATCCTGCTGCATGAAGCTTCCTATACGATACGAAGCACTCCCAGACAAAGTTTCGGTTTTAGGTTTTTCGGTAATAATATTGATCACTCCTCCTAATGCTTCGGACCCATAGAGGCTGCTAGACGGGCCTTTTACTACCTCTATTTGCTTTATATTTCCTACTGTAAGTCGACTAATATCAAAATTACCAGCACTTCTACCTACTAAAGGCACTCCATCTATTAGAATCAGTATGTAATCTGAAGCTATCCCTTGAATCTGAACTCCTTCAAAACCACTTTCGTCCGCAACGGTGATAATACCCGTTTGCTCATTTAGGATTTCATCTAAACGTATGGTTCCTGATTGAATAATGTTTTTTTTACCTATCAGAGTGACAGGAAGAGGTAAAGAAGAAAGTTGCCGTGCGGTTCGTGTCGCAGTAAGGACAACTTCATCCATTTCGGTAACTCTTGTGGTATCTGTTACAATTTCCTGTGAAAATGTTTTTGCAAAAACAAAAACAATTAACACGCTCATATACAATTCTTTACCCATTATTACTATTTATAATCATTCTTAATAATGCGCAAATATATTCGTTATTTTTATTTATTCTAAATAAATTTAAGTAATTTTGGAAAAAATTTTATCAAAACATCTAACAATGAAAACAATAACTTCTATTGCATTTGGAATCATAATTACCTTTTCGCTTAATGCACAAAACAAAAAGACAAAAGATCTTAACGCCATCAAGAGTATGTGTGGTTGTTTTGAAGTGACTTTTAACTTTGCAGAAACTTTTCAATACAGCAAAGACTCATTATATAAAGGATCCAAGTCCAAAACGGATAAAGGCTTAGAATGGGCACAGCTAGTGGTCGATGAAAAGGACAAAGTATCTATTCAACACATTTTGCAAGTAGGAAACCCATCAAAACCTCATATCGTAAAACACTGGAGACAAGATTGGCTATTCGAAAACACTAATTTTTATACATTCGACAGCAACAATAATTGGTTGTATGAAACCAAATCCAAGCCTAGTGTAAAGGGGCAATGGACCCAAAAAGTATATCAAGTAGATGATAGCCCCAGATACGAAGGTTCTGCCACTTGGGTACATGTAGATGGAAAAAGCTTCTGGGAAAATACTACCCCAGCACCACTGCCAAGACGTGAAAAAACAACTAGAAGTGATTATAATTTAATGATCAGAGGTAACCGACATGAGATTACTGACAATGGTTGGGTGCATGATCAGGATAATGAGAAAATCGTAAGAGAAAACGGAAAAAAAGACATGCTATTAGCCAAAGAAAAAGGATATAACACCTACGTAAAAGTGGATGATAGTAAATGCCAAGCTGCAGCCGATTGGTGGAAAGAACATCAAGGAAAATGGGCTTTGGTTCGAAATAAATGGGATGAAGTATTTGGCCGAAATGCAAACTTATCCTTAGAAGCAAAAGTAGATAACAAAGCGTTGTACAAGCACTTATTCTCTGAAGATTATACCCAAGAAAATGATATCGCCAAGGTGATCGAATCTTTTGTAAAAAAATAATAGTTATCAAATAAAACGAGCAGATGAAAAGAATGCTTTGTATAACCCTGTTCTTTGTAGCAGGAATAGCATTGGCACAAGATGCCAATGTTTTTTTGAATCGTGCTTACTGGAAAACCAACCCTAGTATTGCCGAAATTGAGCAAAAAATTAAAGAAGGAAATGATATTGCCGAATTAAACCAACACTATTTTGATGCGGTATCCTGGGCTTTGATTGAAAAAGTAGATAATTCCACGATAAAACACCTTCTTTCAAAACAAGGGAATGATGTTAATAAACTTACCCACGATGGGAGAACCTACATATTTTGGGCCGCTTACAAGAACAATCTGGAGATGATGCAGTTTTTGGTAGACAAAGGAGCAAAAACTGATATTATCGATAGTCATGGATATTCACTGGCCAATTTTGCAGCCGTTACCGGACAACTTAACACCAATCTTTACGATTTCTGTATTCAACATGGAGCTCGTATTGATCAGGAAAAGAATAATGACGGCGCTAGTGCTTTATTGTTAGTAGCTCCTTTCATTACTGATTATTCCCTCATCGACTATTTTACAGCTAAAGGAATCGATTTGCATAGCACCGATAATTCTGGGAATGGGATTTTTAACTACGCTTCCAAAAAAGGAAATACCAAATTATTAGACTATCTGATCAGAAAAGGAGTTACTTTCAAAGGACTAAATAAAGAAAACGGAAATGCGATGCTTTTTGCAAGTCAAGCTACTCGCGGACATGCAAATACCATAGAAGTCTATACCTATCTCGAGAATTTAGGAGTCTCACCAAATGTAACCGACAAAAATGGGGTAACCCCTTTGCATATTCTTGCAGCCAAAAGCAAGGACAAAGAGATCTTAAATTATTTTATAGATAAGGGGATAACTATCAATGCACAAGATGGTAAAGGAAAATCGGTATTGACCTATGCTATAGAACGAAATTCAAACGAAATTGTTCAGTTTTTGATGGATAAAGGAGCGAATGTATCGATTACGGACCAAAAAGGAAATACCCTTGCCTACTACTTGATCAATTCTTATAATCCCAAAAAACAAGATGACTTTGACCGTAAGATGGAAATATTAACCAAAAAAGGTTTGGTATTGACCAAAGGCCAAGGAAACGGAAATACGCTGTTTCATCTTGCACTAGACAAAAAGAACATCGACTTATTAAAAAAAGTCAATGCGTTAGACATTGATGTCAATGCTAAAAACAAGGATGGAATTACTGCTTTGCATAAAGCCGCAATGACCTCAAAAGATGATAAAATTCTTACCTACTTATTGTCTATCGGTGCAGACAAATCTATAAAAACTGATTTCGAGGAATCTGCCTTAGACTTGGCTCGCGAAAATGAGTTATTGCAAGAGAATACTTTAGTGTTGAATTTACTTAAATAATAGAATACAATGAGGAACAAACTTTTTTTCGGTCTTTGTTCATTTTTGATGATTATCATTTTTGCTTTTTCTAGTTTTAAAACCACTACAGAGAGCACTAAATACAAATGTCTCATCCAGATGGTTAACTATACAGGAGAAGGTGCCTATGTTGTTATTTCTTTGCTGGATGCAGATGGAAATTATAAAAAAACACTTCATGTACAGGGTGAGGATGAAGAATGGTACCACGACATCCCCGAGTGGTGGAGTTTTTATGGGAAAAGACGCCCAGACATCGATGCTATTACCGGTGCTACCATAAGCGGTGGTGAACGTGCTATCAGTGTTATTGAAATTGAGAATGATAAGATTGATACCGGATATAAAATTCGTTTTGAAACTGCTGTTGAAGATCAGGAGTATTACAAAGACGATATTCAATTTGAACTCACCTCCGAAACCATTAAGAGTAAAATTGAAGGAAAAGGATTTATACGATACGTGCGTATGCTTCCACAATAATTATTAGAGCCATATGACCATTTCAATCTGGAGATATAGCCACCTTGTGTTGGCTATATCTTCTTCGCTTTTTTTGGGTATTGCTTCTATTACCGGAATTATTTTGGCTTTCGAACCCATTTCAGATTCCATTCATTCGTATGCAATAGAAGAAAGTAAAACACTTACACTCTCTGAAACCATAACCACTCTAAAAGAAAACTACGAAGAGGTTATCAGTTTTGAAATTGATGCTAATGATGCTCTGCTAGCATCTGTAATTACTTATGAAGGGAAGAGCGAAACCATATACATCAACCCTTTAACCGGAAAAAAATTGGGTACTCCAACAGAAAAAGCTGCCATTTTTAAGTTTGCTACCAATCTACATCGTTCCTTATTCTTGAAAAGTATCGGACGTTTTTTTGTTGGGTTAATATCCTTTCTATTAATTATTATTGCGATAACAGGTATACTATTGATTCTTAAAAGGCAAGGAGGTATCCGAAAGTTTTTTGGCAAAATCGAAAAGGAATATTTTTCTCAGTATTATCATATCGTTTTTGGAAGGCTTTTTCTTATTCCAGTTCTTATTGTTGCTATTACCGGAGTGTACTTGTCTTTGGAACGGTTTTCAGTATTGCCAAAACCCAAAATTTCTCACCAAATAGAGGATGTTTCTTTTACAGCTTCTCCAAAATTGACTATTCAGGATTTTGAAATTTTCAAAACCACGCAATTGAAAAATGTAAGAGCTGTAGAATTCCCATTTTCTGAAGCCGAAGAAGATTATTTCTTGCTAAAACTATCGGACAAAGAAGTTATCGTGAATCAATTTACTGGAGCTATTATTAGTCAACAATCCTATCCTTTTGTTGCTTTTGTTTCTTCCTGGAGTTCTATTTTGCATACCGGACAAGGAAATGTACTTTGGTCTATCATTTTGTTGTTATCATCATGTTCTATCCTCTTCTTTATGTACTCTGGTTTTGCCATGACATTAAAAAGACGAAAAAATCTGATGAATTCGAATTTAAGATACTCCAAAGATGAATCAGAATACATCATATTAGTAGGCTCGGAGACGGGAAGCACTTTTAAATTCGCAAATCTTTTTGCAAATGCGTTATCAGCAAGCGGAAAGACCGTTTTTGTTTCAGAATTAAATAAGTATAGTCTTTATAAAAAGGCGAAACACCTCATTATTTTTACAGCAACCTATGGCGTGGGTGAGCCTCCAACTAATGCCAAAAAATTTACCCAATTATTCAATACGCTTACCCCGATTCACCCATTACAATATGCTGTAGTAGGTTTGGGTTCTCTTGCCTATCCAGATTTCTGTAAATATGCCACCGATATAGATCAACTGCTTCAAACAAATTCGAAGTTCGAGCCAATTTTAGATCCCTACAAAATCAATAATCAATCCTTTACCGCTTTTAAAAACTGGGTATCTGATTGGAGTCAACAAACCCAAATACCGCTTGAAGTTAAAACTCCTCCTGAAAACAAAAAGATACAACTCGATCAGTTCACGGTAATCAATAGAACCGAACTCAATAGTGATGATACCTTTTTGCTACGACTTCGTTTGCAAAGCAAGGTTCTTTTCGAATCTGGCGACCTGTTGGCGTTTTATCCCAAGGAAGACTCCATAGAACGTTTGTATTCTATTGCCAAAATAGATGGAGACATTCTCCTATCCGTAAAAAAACATGAATTTGGAGTTTGCTCAAATTATTTGAGTCAGTTACATCCTAATGAGCAGGTAGAAGCTATTATACAACCAAATCCAGATTTTCATTATCCTGAACGAAATAAAGATGTTATCATGATTTCGAATGGGACGGGTATTGCCCCGTTTTTAGGAATGCTTGATCACCACTCCAAAGCAAACCATCATTTGTTTTGGGGAGGACGCACCCAGGATTCTATAACTATGTATGCTGATTTTATTGCCAGAAGTCGGAAATCTAAGCATTATTTCGCCTATTCTCAAGAAGAAAAGGACAAAGAATATGTTCAGGATGTCCTACAAAAACAATCTCAATTGGTTTCGTCTGTGTTAAACAATAACGGTATTATTATGATTTGTGGTTCTGTTGCGATGCAAAAAGAAGTCATTGCCGTATTAGAAGAGATCTCAGAAACTCAACTCGGCGTATCGCTATCTCATTTTCAACAAAAAAATCAAGTATTAATGGATTGCTATTGATTGTTATTTCAATGAAATAACAATCAATAATCAAGATACATCAACAATTAACTATAACCCTTTTTGTGTTCACTAAAAAGCAATTTGTAATCAAGAATAGTAAAACGGCTGTTATCCCCCAATAACAGCCGTGACCAATTTAAATCATGTAGGTATTATCCCTTGGTAATACCTCTCTTTTTTTCGAATGTGTTATGTAAGATTATCCACATCATCCAAGATATATCTACATTCTTTTTTACACTTTCAAAAGACAACCTACTACATATTGCTCATAGTATGTGTTAGATTTTTTTATTGATTTGCATGAGATCAAATTTCGTAATTAACTCCTATCTAGACTAATACAAATCGGCCAAAAACTATCTTTTTTCCGACATCATCATATCAGGAATTTAATTATCCCGACACTATGCTATAAATCTGACCATCAATAACTAAAGCACACCAAAAAGAGCACTATAAGCCGTTGAATTCTGGAATACACCATACTTCTGAATCGCTGGTAAAAGGAGAAAAACGGATCACGGTCGAATAAGGTCTGAAGGTTTGATCGCGAATTCTTTTTTAAAACATTTTGAAAAATAGGAAGGGTTTGTAAAACCAGCCTGAAAAGCAATTTCGGCAATACTATGTTGTTGCTTAAGAAGCAGTTCCTTAGCCCGATTGAGACGTACAGAACTAATGAGTTTATTTGGTGATTTATTGGTAATGGATTTTAGTTTTCGCTGTAACTGTCGTTCACTAATCCCAATCTCCTGACAAAGCATTTCTACCCCAAACTTTTCATTACTCATATGATGATCAATGTTTTGAAGTACTTTACCCAAAAAAGAATCGTTTGCATGTATCTTATCCTGATCTACCTTATATTGTGAGGTGTTAGATTTTGGTTTTTCGGCAATTGTAAATAACAATAGTGATTGACCAGATTCGGTTTTGAAGACAGACTTATATGGAGTGAAACTCACATTGGTGCCGATCAACAGGTTTTTTACCGTTTGTGTTACTATGATCTGGTTAGGCATAGGATCTTTGAATATCGTCGCGGCAAAACCTTCGGTTTCTTCACAGATACAATGCCTTATATAGCATTCTTTGATATCAATACCTAACGACAGCTTTGCATTGTGTTCTTGCATTAGATGTACCAGATCGGTACTACAGTGCACTGCTTTGCTAGGGCCTTCAAAAGTAGCGGTAAATGTTTGTGATGTGTAGGAGGCTATTTGTCCCTGGTGTTGATTAACACATTTACAGATGAGTTGCTGATGTAACTTATTATCTTCAGAAACCTCCAGATGACCGATCATCACCGTATACAACTTTTTTTCATATACTGGTTCTGGTTCGATATTCAGGATAAAGCTCTTCATCTCTTCCAAAACAATATCTGTGTTTCCTACCCAAAACAAATGATCATTTCCTTCGAGTTCCACAAACTTCGCCCCTGGAATGTGTTCTGCAATAAATGCCCCTTCTTCAATTTTTACATCAATATCATCGGTTCTTTGTAGTAACAAGGTAGGTACTTTTATAGAACTTAAAATATCTACAATATCTACCTGAGTATTCATTTTGGTCAACACCATGGCTGCTCTAGGACTTGCTCCCGAACGAAAATAATTAGCCAACCACTCCATAAAAACGGGTTCATCAGCTTTTGAAGGTGCTAGGGACTCCAGATTCATTTCTCCGCTTCCCCAATTGCTCTCGATCATATCATAAACCTGTTGCCGTTCTTGATCCGTAGGTGCCCAGGGATAATCCTCAGCATATCTCCGTTTTGCGAAAATCCCGAAAGTGATCAACGAAATCACACGTTCTGGATAAGTTGCACTAAACAATGCCGAGACACTACCTCCTTCAGAATGACCAAAGAGTATCGCTTGTTCTGATCCTACAGCATCCATTACCACTGTGATATCCTCCATTCGTTCTTCGAGTGTTGCAAAATCTACCACTCTATCCGAAAGTCCAGTTCCTCTTTTATCAAACAAGATTACTCTTGCAAACTTGCCGAGTTCCTCAAAAAAATTTACCAATTCTGGGCAAGACCACATCAAATCGATATTGGATACCCATCCGGGAATATAAACCAGATCCACCGATCCGGAACCAAAAACCTGATAGGCTATATTGATATCTCCACTCTTGGCATATGCTGTTTTAGGTTTCATCATCATGTATCGTTAATTCATGCATTGTAAAACTAGAGAAAGAAAAGTCTAAAATCTTATTAGTGGTATGCACAATATGTATACGAAATCCTAAAAATTGTTAAAAAATGGGGTACATTATGTAGACATAAAAAAAACAAAGTACTGTAAATCAGAACTTTGAATTAAGACATGTGCCTCAAAAGTTTATGATTACACTACTTTTTCGTTTTCTAATTGAATCAAATACGATAGGATTTCTTGTTCTGGAGTGAGTTTCATTTTTTTCCGAAGACGATATCTTGCAGTTCGCGCACTATCTGGAGAGATGCCCAAAATACTAGCCATCTCCTTCACATTGAGATTCAATCGTATCAGCGAACAAATTTTTAAATCATTGGTACTTAAATCCGGATGCGTTGACTTTAACTGGGTGTAAAAACCCTGATGTGCATCTTCAAAAAATCGGCTAAAATCCTCCCAATCCTTATCGATACTCATATTTTTCTTAACGATTTTATTAAGATCAGCAATTAATTTATTTTTTTCTACCGAAGACGATTTTCTAATGTGCTGTATGGTTTGTTGAATTTGCTGTACAATTTCATTCTTTTTGATGAAGTTAAGCGTATACGAACTCAGTTCTTTGTTTTTGAAATCTAATTGTTGTTTGAGCTCTTGCTGTTTTAACTCTGCATTTTCCAGTTTTTTCTGGCTCAGTTCAAAAGCAGATTCCAGAAGTTCCTGATTTTTTGTGACCAGTTGTTTACTTTTTTGAGCGCGTTGTTTATAGATCACAAAAATAAAAGTCCCTCCTATTGCTAATATGAATGTCCCCATTAGCAATAAATATTGAATCAATCGATCTTTCTTTTCTTGCGCCTTTAAACTTTCCAGAGCCTTATCTCTTTTCTCCAGCTCATTTTCGAACTCCATGTAGGCTATTTGTTTTGATTTCTCCAAATTAAAGAGAGAATCCCTGAGAATGATATATTGTTCATAAAATTCATAGACTTCTTCGGGGTTACCATGTTGTTTTTTTAGTTCTTTTAATTCTTCGTAAGCCAATAGTTCATACTTTTTTAAACCATTTTCTTTGGCCAATTGTAGTCCTTTGTTTAATTCTGCAGCCGATTCTTCCAATCGACCTGATAATCTCAAAATTTTTCCATGAAGAATCAAGTTATTGGTCAAACCATCAGTATCACTCACTATACTTCCTAACTCCATTGATCTTTTGACATGATAGTACGCCTGCTCAATTTCATTTTTATGAAGATATAACATTCCCAATTTACCATGCGCCTCTGCAATACCATAGGTAAAATTAGAATCGGTATGCATTTGCAGCGCATCAGTAAGGTATCGTAAGGCCTCTGTATCTTGTCCTTGCTCTACGAGCATCGTTCCGATTTTTGTAAAAGTGGTTGCAATTCTACTCTTTAATCCCAATGCTGTAAACTCATTAATCGCCTGTTTATAGTAATACTTGGCTTTTTTATACTCCTTGAGATCTGCGTATACCATCCCTATATTGAGTCTTGTATTGGCAAGACCTGTCTTATCCTCAATTTCCTGATATATCTTGTGAGATGCATTCAAATATTGCAGCGCCATGTTGAGATCTCCTTGTGCCCAATAGGCAACTCCCACAACCCGATTCGCTCGGGCTTCACCATTTCTATAATTAAGCTGTTGGGATAATTGTAATGCTTTTGTACCAAAATTGATGGACTCGTTGGCATCCATAATCCAATATTCGTAGCCAATCGTATTTAATAGATCTACTTTTTGGATATCTTCTTTTTCATGTACATTTAATTGATGTAAAAGACTATCTATTTTTTGAAGTTTTGCAAAAGAGGATGTAGACCACAAACCAAAAAGGGCTGCAAGAACTAGGTAAATACTAGTTTTTTTTGCGGGTATCAGTTTTTCAAATAGACAAGAAACTCTAAAAAAATTCATCAAAAAATGACGGTTACAGGAGTTAGTGGTTTTAGGTTTATTAAATTCCCATAAAACTACTCATCATTTTTTTAATCCAATCTGTAATAAATGTTAAATCCGAGAGAAGTTGTATCATTTTAAACACCTTATAACAAAGGCTCGATTTATTTATTAAAAATTCAACAGAATGTTATCACCTTTCATAGGAAGCCAACTTTGAATCATTTTGCTCTTCTGTTTGGTATTTTTCTTTGTACAAAATGATCAAATTGCAAAAGGAAATGATAAAACCTGCAGAAAACAGATAACACAGAAATAAAAGAATAATAAGTTGTATTCTATTAGATGTGATACTTTCTTTGGTCCAGGCTTTTTCGGGATCCCCCAAAACAATCATCATTCTTTCGTTTCTGGCGGGTAAAAATCCATGAGCTACTTCAAATGCATCAAAAGGATTATTATTTATAAACTCATTCCCTATAACAATATCTTTCTCCAGATATGGCAATGTTTTGGTTTCTCTAGCATAATGATAGGTAGCGTATACCCCAACAAAGAGAATTATAAACTCTACAGAAAGGCGCATCCAGGTTCTTATCACCTTATTTCTTAAGGAATATAAAATCAAAAATCCTGCGAGCACTGTTGCAATGAACACTCCAAACTTCACAAAAAAAGAAGTATTCTCATCCGTCGCATACCAAGAGGGTAATGGTATGATAAAAGCACCAGTTATAGAAACTATCCAGGTGCTAAGCAGAGTGATTTCTTTCCAAACCTCTTTTAATTTTGAAACTAACATGAACTTATTCTTTTGGAGTTGCTAGAACCAATGTTTTCTCTTCTTCACCATTATTACTCATGATTAAATGTAATTCTGGTTCACTTATGCGGTTGTCTTTCTCTAACCAAAACAAATAATATCCCGGGACAAAATCCTGGGATGCATTCTGAGTGGGCTGATTAAAACGGAAACGCTTAATTTCCTGTTCTTTTTCGAAAGATAACTTTCCAAACACGAAAAAACCCTCTTCATTCCCTGAGCTAACCACTACCTTAATTTTGGTAGTTGCATCATTCTGGGCGGTATTCTTAATGGTTTGTAATTTGGCATCATAATCCTGAAAAATGGCATTCAGCATAAATCTTTTGTCAGTTACCTGATCAAAATTCTTATCCATATTCGCCAAAATCTTTTGTGTTGCTCGAAGTGTTGATAGGTATTCTGTAGTAAGCGCATATTTTTCATTGCATTTTTCTAATAATGGAAATAATTCCTGATGTTTTTGATTCAATCGATTATACGCATTGATCAATTCCTGGTCTGTTGAAGTTGATATCTTCTTCTCTAGTTGAGTAATCGCTTCATTTGTTTTTGCTAAAATTGCAGTTAGATCATTGGTTTTTGGAGTATAACTCGCGCAACCGGATATAAAAACTATAGCAAAAACCAAAATAATACTGTTATAAAGCTGCTTCATGTGTAATCCCTTTATGTTGTTGGTTTCAGTATGTTATACGTATCTATAAAATTAGAGGATCACTCACTATTCTACTATTACAAAACCGACAAAAGAATGAAAATTTCCGGCTAGAATATGATATTGGTATATGGCTAATTCTTCTCGTATTTAACATATGCTCCAAAACAGCAAATAAAGCTAACCTTTGGTTCTATGGTTAGCTTTATTTTTAAAATTTAGATTAGAATATCTAAGTGTTAATAACATGAATTATTTCTAATGTAATCTTTTGTTTTTTTTGTCCAATCCTTTGATGGAATTACCAGAGGGCTAGATCTCATAATATTTCTTCCCTTTTGATGACCAGATCCAAAAAGGTGTCCGATTTCATGAGAGAGCACTTCTCTGGTTTTATCCTTTGTCCATCTCTGAGAAATCCAAGCATATTTTGATGAAGAACTGCAAATACCATTTATATAAGCAACCCCAAAAGTTGTTCTACGGTTAAAAATATTACCCCTTTTAATATTGTTATGAGTAAACAAAAGACCAATATCGTGGTTTTCTTGAAAACCAGATCGGGCCCATAATCTAAATGAGTTTAACAGCTTACTAGGTTCCATTGATGTTGAAAAACTAAAAGGATCGCAGGATGAGCAGGTTGAAACTTGTTGTTCTACAACATTAAATTCTATTCCGAATTGATCGTAGTTCTTTTGAGATAAATTAAGAAGTTCTAGTATTTTAGAATTCGTCTTATTTACATTACTGTCTGAATTTTTATATCTATCAAATAATGCAAAAGTAGATATCTCCAAAACTCCATTGACAATAGAAGAATTCTTAGTATTAACCATATCATCCACATAATTCTCCATGTCTTCGGCAATGCTCTTTGCTCCTCCACAAACATCATCTTCAAACGCTTTAGTATTTAAATCAGCTTTTTGATACACTAAGAGCTTGTTTTGAGACATTTTACCTGTGAGATTAGACAAATTTTCGATAAAGAATTCTCCACTTTTAGTCTCGATAAATCCATTCAATTTATTTTGATCCAGATTTAATCGAACACTACCACCATCAGAAGTAAATCCTTTGTAATATACATTTTTGGCTTTTCCCCCTTCCATGATTCCGTTCTGAGTATGGATTATAGAACGGTATTTTGGAGAAATTAAGTTTGTAGGTTCCAAGGTGATTTCCCATTTGTTCGAATTGAGTTTTAATACAAAAACTGATTGTTGTTTTGAGTTGACATAATCTGATAATGCGGAGAAATCAAAAGCATAAACTTCATACGTATTGAACTTTTTGTTGATTCGCTGAATCGCTGTGGTATTTCCATCTTTCATCAGCTCATCGTTTGAAATTAATTTCCCTTCAAATTCTTGTTGTACACTAACTCCTTCTTCTGTTTGAAGAATACTATCTTCTTCCAATAGTTCATCCTGTTGACATCCCATAAAAATGGAAAAAATCACTCCTATTGTGAGTATTCTTAAGCTGGTAATAATTGTTTTTTTGTTTTTCATCGTGTAATAGTTATTTAAAACAACAAAACTATTCAGCACAACAAATGGCTACTAGAATAAAACCGGCAGAACCTCATATATATCCGACAATGAAATTCAAAAAACTCTTCTTCACATCTCTATTCATAAAAACCCGACATCTCTGCCGGGTTCTTGTTATGATGCTATGGGTTAGATAGCACTATAAATAAAAAACGAAATTAAGCTCTCAATTGCACCGATTCCAGGTTTTTAATCGGATCATTAAGATTTATTTTTTTTCCTTGTTCTGTTTTTGGAACAAACACGTTGATCGTTAAAAAGTAAGGGCTTTTGCCATATTGAAGCACATTATCAATAGAGTCCACATGCTTACTTCGGCTCTCCATCATGTTTTTGGCAAATCGGAAATCCATTTCTCCATCGACAGGAGATTGTGGGGGTACATTACATCTCGCTCTTGGACTGATCCCAATCATTTCTACATCTCCCATTTGGAATCTTACCCCAACTCCTGGTTGTACATACAGCTGTTCTTCCCAAAAAGCTTCGACTCCTGAGAGTTCGATATTAGAACGAAATCTAAGACGCATATTTTCCAGAGAATATCGATCCAAATCCTTTTGCAAATACTGTAACGAAGCTTCGCTTACTATTGTTACGCTACTCTCAAAAGGAATGTCCATTAACCTTCCTTGCTCGTCTTGTATCAATTGAAGCTTGATATCAAAGAAATCGCTTAGATAGTTGTTCAAATCGGTATTCTCTTCTCTTAGCTCGAATCCAATAGGATCTTTGGTTGTTTTTTCGGTAAAATACACCATTCCTTCTTCAAGATCGTAGGTAGTTTTTAGTTGATTTACAAGGCTGGTTCTTTTGCCGTTAATATATCGCCCATCTTCGTCAATCATGGCAAAAATCCTATCATTTTTTAACGAATGCATACCGATCTCGGCTTCTTCAACTTCTAGAAAACCCAAAGATTTGATAGGGTATATCCTTAATTTTGAAATAATTGGCTGATTCATACTATCTAGGTTATATTTATTTGAAAGACCTTAATAAGTTCTTAATATCCGACTGTGAATCTTTTCTTTAGAAATTTGGATGCATTCACCTCATCCAATATTGCCACGGCAAAATCCTCCATCGAAATGGCACTTTCCCCTTTTTCATTACTAATCAAAGTATCTTCTGCAATTCTAAAGTTCCCGGTGCGCTCTCCTTCAAAAATGTATGCAGATGGAGATACATTGGTCCAATTCAGCTCAGTTTCTGGTCGATAAACCTCTTGCAGAGTAGTAAGATGTGCCTGCGCTATCGATTTATATTCTGATGGAAAATTGGGAGCATCGATCAGCAATAGATCTTCAGCTACATTCAAGCTTCCCGCTCCTCCTACAACAATCAATCGTGTTCCTGCTTTCTTTGCAGCTTGAACCAGAGATTTTGAGGCCTCAATAAGTTGATCATTATTATCATGCGGAGGTGCGTAGGAACTAATCACAACATCACTACCACTAAAGGCTTGTGCCAAATCGTCTGTATTAAAAATATCTACACGACTTGTTTGTACGTTTTGGGTATTCTCTAGTTGAAAATCTGATACTTGTTTTGATGTGATCAAATTCAACTCGTGTGCTCTATTTGCTGCTTCTCTGGTGATTCTTTGGCCGATGTTCCCTCCGGCTCCAACGATTGTAATTTTCATTGTAAAATAATTTTAAGTTTATATATTATTTGATAAAATTCTTGATAAGCTTTGCTACTTCTTGTGGGTATTCTTCCAGCATAAAATGCCCTCCTTCGAAAAGATGGATCTGAGGATTTTCCAGATCTTTGGAATATGCTTCTGCACCTTCTTTACTAAAAAATTTGTCATGGATTCCCCAAACAATCAGTGTTTTGGGTTGATGTGTCTTGAAGTACGATTGCCAATCTGCATATTTTGGAAAGTTGGTTCCGTAATTGGTAAACAATGCTGTTTGTTTTTCATGAATCCCGCTACGTTGCATAAAAGCAATATCTGTAAGATAAGACGTTGGATCTATCTTATCCTCTTCGATATGTTCGTGAAGGTATTGTTCTTTTATACCATCTGGTGACATTAAATAATCTTTGAAGTTGGTAAGTCCCACTAAGTCATTTTCCTGTTGAAATTTCCCAATCTTCTGGGCCCATACTCCCAAACCTTCCAGATAGGCATTCGCGTTTTGAATAATCAATCCTTTGATCCAATCAGGTCTTTTTGAAGCGATCCGTAAGCCTATAGGCCCACCATAATCTTGCATCATTAGGTAAAAAGAAGATAGTTCAAGTGCTTCAATAAACCTCTCCATCGTACTAGTGATATTATCAAAAGTATACTCATAATCCTTTATGGATGGAGCTTCACTTAACCCAAACCCTGGATAGTCAGGAGCAATCAGATGATAATCTTCTGTTAGTAAATCTATAACTTCTCTATACATATGTGAAGAAGAAGGAAAACCATGCAATAACAGAATGGTTTCGTTATTTGGATTACCTGCTTCTCGGTAAAACAGTTCTATCCCGTCAATGATGATGGTGTTGTTTCTTGTTTTCATTATATTGTAACTTTTTTTATTACAGTTTAAAGTAAAATTTTTTAGAATTGATTCATAAACTCTTCCAAAGTTTGCTTCTCTAGTTCTTTACTAATTGCCGTATCGATATCTTCCAAGATCGTATCCATTTTAGAATTAATCTGTTTTCCTACTCTACAGTTTGGGTTCGGTTTATTTTTTAAAGGGGATAATACCGTATCGGTACCTTTAGCGATTTTGAAAATATCAGATAGTCGAATTTTATTGGCATCTATCAACAATTTAACTCCCCCGTTTTTTCCTTCTTTGCTCTCTACCAGTCCTCCCGCCTTTAAGGCTGCGATTTCTTTTCTTACCAATACAGGATTGATATTCAAACTTTCAGCAATCAATATGGAGTTCATCCAATCTTCCTTATACATGGCTAATAGGGTCATGATATGTATTGCTATGGAAAATTTGGTTTTAATCATTACTGTAATTTTTTTAATTACAGTATAAAAGTAGGTAAAAAAAAGTAAACCTTACAAGTTTTTTTAAAAAAAGTAAAATTATAGCACAAACAACTTAATGAATAAAATATACACTTGCTCCAGTGGAAATCTTGATGTATTACTCGGTTTAAGCTTAAAACTTCATCTTTTCATTTTTATCCCAAATCCCCCAGTACGCTCCTACATCGCCTTCTGCACCTACTTTCCAGGATTCGTCAAAAGAAGAAAAATAAAATAATTCGATTCCTTCTTCATTCGCCCATTTTTGGGTATTGATAAAATACTTAATTGCATTTTCGTGTGATGGGAAAGCTCCCTCCAGATTTGTTCCTTTACTTGGCCAACCTGTTTCAGAAATGATTACTTTTTTTCCATTTCCTGCTCGTAGCGCTCTTTGGTACATATCTTTCATATACAATAATGAATAATCCAGATCACAGCCTTCCCAAAATGGGTAACAATTGGCCAAAATAACATCACAAGCTTCACTAATTCTGGGATGATCTACAAACTCATAATAGGCATCCACATACCCAACCGGGATATCTTTTATTTTTGATTTGGCCTGATGAATAAAGTCCAATAACTGCTGTTCTGTTAAATCCCCTCGATATAATACTTCATTTCCCACTGCGGCAATATCAATACATCCTTCTTCATGCAATGCAATAAGATTCGCTACTTCTTTTTGGTTGATAGCATCATCGTCTCCTAACCATGCTCCCACCAGGGTTTTAATTCCGTATTCTTTCGCAATTTTTGGAATTAGCTCATTTCCTTCTGTAGTAGAAAAAGACCGTACCCATTTGGTATGTGGAGCAATGATTTCCATACGTCGTCTTATCTGTGTTTCAGATAATTGATCTCCTGGTTGTTGGCCTTCTACATAAGGACTAAAACACAATCCATACATGCCTTCTGCCAAAAACTCTCTGAACATCTCTTGCAGGTCTTCTACACTCTTCCCTACATAATCTATGGATGCTAATGCTAAAAATTTCTCAGTTCTAATTGACATGATTGTACATTTTCTATTTAAAAATTATAACTCTCCTCTACGTTCTACCAATTCTGCCTTAATTGCTCTTGCTCTATCTTCGGTCAAACTATATTTCCACATTACCCAAATCGCTAGTCCTGCAGTAATAGCTGGTAACGCGATATCTGTAATACGCATTCCTGTTAGCGCTTCCGCAGTTTGTGTTGATGCTGTTGGATCATATCCTAATAGACTAAGAATAATCCCTGAAAACACCAATGCTAATCCTTGTCCTACTTTTATCATCCACCAGTAGATAGCTCCAAAGGTTCCCTCTTTTCTAGGCATTCCATTTTCTAACTCATCCAAATCACATACATCGGCTGTCATGGACATCATTAACGTAAACAAGCACCCCATACCAAATGCCATCAATGGGATCGGTAAGAAAATCATATAAGGGTTTTCGGGATTGAAGCCCCACCATTTTAGGAGATATCCAATAATAGAAATGGCCGTAGCAATGATAAATGCTTTGCGCTTACCATATTTATTTGCCATCAAGTTAATGATGGGAATAGCGACAAAGGCTGTATATGCAGCAGTTACCGCCGGGAAAAGTGCTACCCACCATTTTGAAGCCCCCCAATCTCCGTCAAACATGTAGAAATTGATAATAAACACTCCAAACTCTGCTACAATTTGAAAACCATTAAATACCAAAAAGGTAGCCAAACACAATTTTACAAAAGGAGCATTTTTGAATACCAGTTTGATCCCTTTGAATATTTTACCCATACTACTCCAGATACTTTTTAGCGTGATTTCCTCTCTTCCTTTCATTTTGCTAGCATCGATACCTCTACAAAACAGCGCTGGTAAAATCCCTAGAGCTACGATAACAATTCCAGATATCAATGCTATTTTTCGTACCCCTTCTGGTTGCGAATCGAACAGGTTTTTATCGGGAATCAACACATATAAAAAAGGAACCAACATCCAGGCAATTTGACCAATAGTATTGGCAAAACTCATGAGTCGGGTTCGCTCATTGTAATCTGATGTCATTTCATATCCTAATGCTATTAATGGAGTAGAGAAAATAGTATTTCCAAAAATCAAAAGGATAGAGAAACATAGTAAATACCAAAAGTTGTACATTTCAGGATTTACATCATGTACTTGCCACAAAACCGCAAAAATTACACCTGTAAATATCGCCCCCAAGAAAATATAGGGCCTTCTTCTACCATATTTTGAGCTGGTATTATCCGAAATATACCCCATCACCGGATCGGTAATCGCATCAAACAAACGAGGAATTCCTACAATTAAACCCGCCAAAATCGTGTTCATTGCAAAACCCTCGGGGGATTTGAGAATAACGACAAAAACCCCAAGTATTCCCGGAATTAAATTATTGATGAGATGGCCCGCGCCAAAAGCGGCTTTTTGACCTACAGGGACTTTATCTTTTGCGGCAGTTTTAATATTTGACATCGTTCTAAGTTTTAATTACTATTGTTTGAATAGCCTGTGCGTTAATAGAAATATCTTTTGATTTTTCATCGAGAATCAATGAAAACTGTTTTGATTTTGCTGTAGGATTGAACACTATTACGGTAATAGATCCATTAAGATTTTTGGCAGCGGTTACCATGATTTCTGAGTCTGAGTGGTTCACTTCAATGATTTTGGCTTCAGGGCGAATGTATTTACTAAAATGCACCATCGTATAGTACAAAGGCGTAAAGTATACCTCATCGGTATCCGGGTCTACAATTACCGGAGCAACACACCAATTTTTGAACCAATTAGGACCTCCTTGTCGGTCCAGAACCATATTCCAATCTACCCATCCATCTACCCAATTGTTTAGACAACCTATAATATCTCTTGCATACCGATACACAGGTACATATTTGGGGTGCAGATGCTTCTTATCTTCGGGAGCCCAATCCCAACCCCAATCGGTAGCTTCTTTGGACCAGTACCATGCATCATCTCGCCAGTGGGGCACTTCGGCATCTACGCAAGCCTCGGTTTGGATCAAATATTTATTTGGTGCTTTTTTATGTGCATATTGCAGCGCTTCTGGGAAATAATCATAAGTGCTCTCATACCAATGAATCGCAGTACCGTGATAATATCTCGACGAGGCTTTGTTCTCATACATTACATCAACCCATTCTTTCAACCCTTCTCTATTTTGGTCATATCCCAGGATTTTGATTCCGCCTTTACCTTCTTTTTCTAATTTTGGTCCTAAGTGATTTTGTACAAAATCTGTCATCTCTTCTGGAGTAAAATGCATGCTTTCCCAATTGTCTCCATTACCATGAGGTTCATTTTCTACAGTAAGTCCCCAAATAGGAATTCCTTGTTCGTGATACGCATCTATATATTTTGAAAAAAACAATGCCCAGGTATCATAGTATTCTGGTAATAATTTTCCTCCTACCCAATGTTTGTTGTCTTTCATCCAGGGAGGTGCTGTCCAGGGTGAGGCAAAAATTTTGAAACCCTCTTCAGAAACGGTCATCGCCTCTTTTATCATAGGAATCAAATCATCCAAATCTTCATCGACCGAAAAATCTTTGAGTTCTTTATCTTCTGTTGGCGCATATGAGTATTGACTAAGTGAAAAATCACAAGAGTTGATATGTGTTCGCGTAAGCGAATAGTTTGCTCCTTCTTTCCCGAAATAAGCCTCCATAATTTTGGCTCTATTTTCTTTACTCAACTTATTGAGTAAATATGCCGAAGCTTCTGTAAAAGCACCTCCAAAACCTGTAATCGTCTGATAACTTTTTTCAGGATTCAATAGGATACGGTCTTTGGATACAGAAGATGGGAACTCCTCTATTTTCTTCAGTTGATTACCGCTTGCAGAAGTTTCGTACACTGCTACCTCAAGAATGTCTTTATCTGTACATGCGCTCATGATCAAAACAATTGCTAGTATACTATAAATCTCTTTTCTCATTTTTTAAAAACCAACAGTCATTATCTCTTTTACCGCAGGTAATTCTACATCTTTCATCATTTCATCAATATCTCCGTGATAGGTTTTAGTGATTGGGTTTCCACCTCTAGTTAACCCATCAAAAACGCCCTTGTCTACCTGTTCCCAAAGGGCGTATTTTGCTTTGCCATCTACAGTAATTAATCCGAAATGATTTTCCGAACCTTTATGATTTTGAGCATCTTTCCAGGGTTCATCAAAAGCTTCGAAGTAAAAACATGAGATTCCTGCTTTATTGGTCCATTCTCTCATATACCTATAGTACAGGGCTTCTTTAAACTCGTCGGTGGCTTTGGAACCATTGGGTCCGTAGTGACCGTTAGACACTGTTGCCCATCCGGTCTCTCCAATGTGAATAGGTTTTTCTACTCCTAGACTAGCCACATATTCTGAAACTGTCTTATATTGCTTTTGCGCAAATTTTAAGGCTCTTTGCATGCTAGCTTCTAATTTTTCTTCAGAAGAAAGGCCTTCTTCTTCTACATCAACTCCCCAAAAATCTGGGTTATAATGCGTATTGTGATAAGGATATGTGTGCATGGATATATAATCCACGGCTTTGATCAGATCTTCTAAATCCTTTACATGATAGCTGTCTTCACCTCCTCCCCAGGAGGCAAAATCATCTGAAGAGGTAATCCAAAGGTCTTTATGTAGTTTACCTTCCTTTTTCAAGTTTTGTAAATAGTTGACCCATTTTAAGATCACTTTTGGTGGCACATAGTAGCTGGTCGCCCATCTGATCATGGCTTCATTACCCACTGCAATGATTTTTACAATATCCGGATATTGATTAGCCAAGGCTACCGCTCTTTGTATTTCACCTTCGTTATGTATACTCTCTACGGTATGATCAGGTTTTTGATCTGTCCAGGCATTTTTGCAATCGATCCATGCTCCCAGCATCACATACATTTCAAAAGTTTTGTCTTCTTGCTTTAACTGCTGTATTGCTTTCAACAAATTTGAAGCCTGCGCCAATTGCACATTATAGGTTCTTAGTACTTTTATATTCATCGCATGTAGGATCCTCAAATCTTCTTTCAGCTGAGGTATGGTGGGTTGAAAAGCTCTCGATGATTTGCGATACCCTCCATAGGATATTGCCAGGTAGTCTGGGTTGCCTAAAATGTCTTTTGCGGTAATGCCTTTTGGGGAATGCATAGGTTGTTTTGTTTTTTGTTCTTGGTTACAAGACAACATCAGTAACAGCAATACCAGTGATTGTACTATGTAATGTCTTTGTATCATCTATTATTATTTTAAAATCGTTTTCTCAAGATTTACTTTTATACTTTCAATTTCCCCGGTTCTCTTAAACAATTTTTGTGTTGTTGTGGTGTCCAATTTTAGACCCGGAGTAGAAGAGATGGAACCATCGCGATAGGTGATATCCAAGCAGTTTTCTGCAGCTAAAGAATACACAATCGGTACCTGACAATAGGTGAATACCAGTTCATGTCGATACAATTGCAATGTTTTTTCCTTTTGGATTACATCGATATAATAAAATGATTTTGGGTGTTTTAGAAATTCTTCTGCTCGTAACAAACATGGGTTAAATCGTAGCCTCCCATTTTCAACAAACACACCTAGTTCTCCTAAACGACTTAAAATATCCTCTTTTACCTGGCCAGTCATTCCTGGTTGTTGTGCTCCTTTACCTGCTGGAGTATGCGAGTAAGGATCTGTTGGAAAAGCCCCATACAACTCTGGGGATTTATGAACACCAATACCCTCATTGATTTCGTAATAATGCTCTAGTAATCTGCCTATAATTTCATTAGACTCTTGATTACGTATCGTTTTTAAGCAACATTCCTGTACTGCTAATAACAGTTTCGAAACCATATGCCAATAAATTGATCCTAATCCTTCATATCCATAAAAAGTTCCTGATCGACCTGTAAACGCTTTGTGATTAAATACTTCTTCAAAAATCTCCAGAACTAATTCTCGATCGTTTTGAGCCAGCTCTTTATATGATATTGAAAGACTATTCAATTCATTTTTTAAACTATCTGCATTATTAAAATTTCCATTGAAGTGATAGTTCCCCAGCATATCTTGCTCAATAATTTGGGTATTACCGTCAGTAAGCAAACGTTGAAGTAAAGACGAGCTTTCTGCTTTCTCTTTTGGAATGATGTTTTTTTCGGTAAATGTTGGTAGTTCTTTATTAGGGTATAATAAATAACTGTACTGGTCTGATCTAAACAATTGACTATTCTTTAAACCATCCAACAGTTGAAGGGCTTCAACTGAAGATAAATATCCCGAACTTAATACTGCTACCTGCCCCTCTAGCATTTCGCTCAAATAAGAAATGGATATTTCTTCATCATTTTTAACGGTCATCAAATTGTAAGCATGATACATATTATCGTCTCTCTTATTTGCCACGATAGAATGCTCTATATACAAAAGACTTATATTGACAAACCCCTCTAAATCATCTCGTAAAATATTCTCTTTTCGACCTGAAAATGATTGCTCATAAATGCACAATCTGTAATCACTTGCAGCTACACCAAGACCATCTAAAATAAGTTTTCGGTCTTTGTCACTTATTTTTCCTGAAAGCACATGTTGGTGATCTTCTAATGTTCGAGTAACCTGAACAAAGAAAATCATCAGTTCTTCAGAAACGGCCGTCCCCTCAATTTTTGAATTGGATAATAACTTTTTGAAAAAGACCAAGAAACGTCGTAAATAACACAGAGTAACCATCGAAACTCCATTTCCCACCAAAGCATTATTAGCATCATTCCATTCTGGTCGTTGTGTGTTTAACCAGATACCTGCCTCCGGAATAAAATTAGATAGCTTAGCCAAAGTAGTAGCCAATAGCTTTTCTATAAAATTCACCTGATAAATTGTGCCATTTTGATCTTTTAACAACGCTCCATCGGCTCCTAGCAGGTCTCTTTCCTCGCGTATTTTTTTATCAAGATCATAGTCAAAAACAATAGTATCTTTTGGATGTGCTAAGAGGTCATCGTACGGTTTAATTTTATAAGGTACATTGGCATACACAAATCTATCCTTGTTGAGAAACGGTTGTAATCGTTCTGGATAATGGTCCTGAAAAAACTCTAAAAACTTCAGCAAATAGATGATTTGATGATCTCCCCAATATCCGATATACGACCACGGATCATGCTCTTCGATCACCTCCCAATCGATCCCTCCTTTGGTAATCCTATAAGGATTATAACCATCAAACGTACTGGCATTTAGAAATTTGTGAATCATACTTTCTACAAATTCTGGATAGGCGTGTGCCAAGGCTTCCCAGTTTTGGAAAATATCTCTCCAATTCCCTTCGTAATCCAAAATTTTAGATCCATCTATCTCGCTTTGGGTATTTATTGAAAACTTGTTCCAAGGCCTGCTTGGATCTCCATGTCGCCTACTAAACTTAAGTGGCATATACTCTAAAGCAAGCCTTCTGAAATTTTTATCTTCATTCTGATAAGCAGCTTCCCTGAGATCGAAAAGTGTAAACGTATCCGGGAAATTTTTCAACAAGTCCTCATTGTTTTGATAAGCCTTTCGGTTAGCTTGAGTGAGATAATTGGTAAAATCCCATTTTTCGATGACATAATTCGCATCAAAAATGCCACCTCTCATAATATTAAATAAGGTATTAGCATAGTGCCTGGCATTGCCTTTCTTATCTGCAGTTAATTGAAACCCATCTGATGCCGAGGTAAGTTGTATTAATCGCGATGTGCCCAATGCTATATCATTATTTACTTTTTGGATGATCTCACTATCGGCGGCAACAGTTTCCGAAATTTCGACGACCTGTGATGGCCCTTGATTTACATTAGCAACTACCATCCAATCTTTGCTACCTCTGGACGCTATGGTAATTTCAGCGTTTACAAAATAAGCTCCTTTTTCAGCTTTAATATCGACCTCCTGATCTATGTTTAATCCATTTCTATAGCGATTGAGCTGAAGTGATGAAAGTAGATATTTGCAATTCTCAAGACCTTTTGACCAGACGGTATTTGCTTTTAAAGCTTCGCTAGGTTCAGCACGATCTACAATGATTGCACTAAGCGTATAAATTCCTAATCCACTTTGGTGTAAGAGTTGGTGCCTTTTATAAGCATCTACCAAATTACTTCGTATTGCCTGTATATCAGTATTCACGCCATGTGGCATAATATTTTGCAAGCCATCTAATATTTCTATTTGAATTTCAGAATCCGAATTGTTTATTAAGCTGCTTTTTCTAACAAATCCATAGGCATTACTAGAATTCCACATATACCTATAAGTCAGTTTTAAATCGTGATTTATTTCTTCGAATAGAATCTTATTCCCATAGGTATTTTTATAGATATTTCTAGAATATTGATAGGTCCCTGAATAGCGCTCAGAAAATGGTTCCCATATTGATAATTTCCCTTCTTTTTTAATTCTAAAAATGCTTTTACTACCTGTCATATCATACGACTCGGTAATCTTATCATCAGTATAGTATGGAAAAATAGCATGGTCTGAATTTTTTCTCCCCGCAGATAATCCCCCATTGCTGGATATAAACATCCAGTGATTGGCATCACTAACGATACTCATAAAAAAGGGGCGCATAAGATCACTATTCGAAATTCTATAAAATTGTTCGTTTTGTATAGTGACCGATTCGAGCTTTATCTCTTTATCTTGCCTTGTTCCCGGTGTTAATACGGAATCTTTTACCATTTTTAATTAAAGTTAGAAGGTTGTTATTTTGGTTCAAACAGGGCCAAGTAACCTAATCCTCGACCCCGTAGATTTGATTGGTTAGAATATTAGTTTGGTGTGATATTGAAATCGTCTAAATAAAAAGTGACATCTGCCGGTGTGGTACCGGGATCAACGTTTCCTGGTTTTACCACCAACATCGTATATACCGTTTCGTCTGATGAATTAGGAAAGGGATTCGCAGACAAATCAAAAGACATTTCTACCCAATCATTTGCCGTTGCTAGTGTCTGAGTATAAGGTGCAGGATTACCGATACCCCCTGGATTAGGAATAGCCACAATCTCTAAACGTACTTCTTGATTAGGTTGTGTTGAATAAATTTTGAAGGTAATCGTCGAATTGTTTGTAAAACTCCCAGTGTTGAAAATATTTTGAAAACCTCCAAACCCATCTGCACCTGTTAATTTAATAAACTGATACACCTTATCAGAAGTATTGATCCCTCCTGAAACTGGATTATCTACAATTTCTCTGGATTGATTAGCCCCAAAAGAAACATTAAACCCTTCACAGTTTTCAAAGTCAACAGGGAAAGAAGTCACATCCATTGTTGGTCCTCCTGTGCATCCAACTCCTGTTCCGCCAGCGCTAAAGAGTCTGAAATCATCTATAAAATAGGTTTCCTCGGTGTTGGTATTCAACTCAAAGAACAATATGATTTTATCGTATTTACCGCTTTCTCCACTATCAAAATTAAAGGTTAACTCCTCCCAGGCACTAGCTACACTCGTGGCAGCTGCTACCTCTACATTTATTACAGCATTGGTTTTATCCTCTAATTTGACCAGTACATTGGTTCCTACATTAGGAGACCATACTTTCATCTTAAATCCTCCATTCGCATTAAAATCAAACTTGGCATCAAAATCAATTTGATTGTTGGCAAATAGTGCTGCTCCCGATCTATCGATTTGCCCTACTTTACAAGAAGTATTCACTGCATTGTCAAAATCTGGATTATCGACAAAGGACAGACCTGCATCAAAAGAAGCTATGCTAGCTGTTGGATCTGTTTGGAAGGTTAGGTTAAAATCCGCAGCATCCAAAGATTGAGTGGTCTCTGGAGTACATGGATCTGGAACCATTACCGAAACCTGCTCGATATCGTCTACAAAGAATGTTCCTGTTGCTGTACCCGGACCATCTACAAAAATCACCATGTCATTATACGATCCCGAAGAATTAAGGGTGAAAGTCAATTCTTCCCATCCAGAACCACTGTGGTTTTGCACATTTTCAACCGGTGCCTCGGTACCATCTTCAAATTTCAATAAAATAGGTAAGGCCTGATCTGAGTATAATTTCAGTCTTACTCCTTTATCCATAGCAAAGTCGATAGCTGTATCCAAATTAAAGAAAGCATTCTCCCAGTTTACTCCTGCATTTGTAATTTGCCCTACCATAGTAGGATCGCTGTTTATTCCTGATAACTGTGGATTGTCTACTACTGTAAATGATACATTTCCTATGATCTTGGTTGCATAATCAATCCCTTCACAATCAAAATCTATTGGTATTTCTAATAAAGTGTCTGTACAAGGGATATCTGCAGTATTAATTTGTGAGATATCATCTATATAAAATGTGCCTGCTGTGGTACCTGGACCATCCACAAATAAGGTGAATCTTGAAAAAGCATCTGGAGAATCGAAAGTAAAGTAGATTACTTCCCAACCTGTTCCTCCATGACTAGCAGCAACCTCTACATCGGCTCCGGTACCTTCCTCTAGTTTTAGTAAAACATCTACTGGAGTATCTGACCAAAAAAGCACTCGTACTGATTTTTGTTCTGCTAAATCTAATGGATCACCCAAATTAAAGAAGAAACCTTCAAAAGCAGCTCCGCTATTTGTGATTTGCCCCACATTTGAAGTACTGGCGTTAGCTCCCGTAGGATCTGGGTTTTCTACAATCGCAAATGTAGCTCCATTAAATACACTTACTTCATAATTTACATTAGCATCATCAAAATTAACCGGAAACGTAATTGGAAGAGGAATGTTAATACGAATTTCATCTTCAAAAGTACCTTCTGCTCCTGCTCCATTTTTTGCAGTTAATATTACGGTGTAATTACCCGTAGGATATGTTTTTACAGGATTGATCTCTGTAGAAGTCGTACCATCTCCAAAATCCCAGGTATAACTATCTGCATTTTCTGAGAGGTTGATAAAAGATACTCTTCCTGTATCTCCATTTATAGTTTGCGCAAAGCTTGCTACAACTTGTGGTAAATTGCTATCATCATCATCTTCACATCCTAAAAAGGCAACTGTTATTACCAAAAGATAAATTATCCCGGTTCTTGTTATTAATTGTTTCATGAGTGATATTATTGTTTTAGAGGTTATATGAAACTTGCCGTATACTCATTTCTTTGTGAGTCAACACGATACGCTATGGCTCGTTTCATCATTTCTTCTTAATTGGTTGAATTAGTTTCTATATTTTCATATACGCGAACATAGTCGACGACCATGGTTTGAGGGAATACAGTTTCTGCATTGGGTGGCCCTGGCAAGTTGCCCCCAACAGCCAGGTTTAAAATGATGTAAAACGGCCTATCGTTGAATACCCATTCTCCCTCTCCATTAGTCTCTTCTGCCAAAACTTTGGGAGTCATTTGGTAATACAACACATCATCTACATAATAGTTGATATAGTCTGGTCCCCATTCTATCCCATAAATATGAAAGTCGGTATCCACTCGGCTATCCTGAAAGGTATACGTCTTAGATATAGAATTTGCGCCAGAGTACCCGGGTCCGTGAACAGTACCGAATATTTCTGTCGGGGCATCCCCCGTATTTTCCATGATATCTATCTCGCCTATCTGAGGCCAGATGTTGCCATCACTATCATCCCCTAACAACCAAAAAGCTGGCCACATGCCTTTACCAAAAGGCAGACGTATCCGTGCCTCAAAACGACCATACTGCTGTTGAATTTTTCCTTGGGTCTGTAATCTTGCAGAAGTGTATTGCGCTCCATTAAAATCTTCCTGGCGAGCAGTGATTAATAAAAAACCATTCTCTACCGTGACATTTTCAGTTCTATCTGTATAGAATTGTAACTCATTATTTCCCCATCCGGGAATTCCTTGTTCTGAGCCATCGCCAATATCAAAATTCCAAAAAGAGGTATCGATTTGCCCATCTACATCAAAATTATCTTCTGCTACCAAACTAGTGAATGTAGCAACTGTTTGAGTATCATCGGCCCCACAGCCTGTAATACAAAGACTGGAAACAAATAGAAATCCAATTATTTTATTTAAACTCTTATTCATTTTTCAATTTTTTATTCTCTGTAGAAGTATATATTATCGATTATAAAAGAGCTCCCATTTGATATAAAAGCAACTCTTGCGATGTTATTCAAATTAGGAGAGCCTGAAAACCCACCACCTGTTGCTTGGGTAAAAGCATTAATAGGTATGTCTATTCCTACCCATGTTCCTTCTGTTAGGTCTGAACTGGGTACAACAAATCCTCCTCCCGTATCGTCTCCTCCACCATCTGCGTTATCTGCTCCAAAGTCGATTAATTCAACTGTAAGTGCAGGATTGGTAGAACTAGTCAGCTGTACATCTACATGCAGGTGAGTCATCCCTGATACGTCATTTGTACCATCCCAACCTAATCCTACAAAACCTAAATTATCATAAGTAACAATCTGATCCCCATTAAAGCTTTGGGTTTGGACCTGTACATTTGGATCATTGAATATTGCGAAGTTCAAATTAGTAACACTAGTATAGGCATCACTAAATATGGATATTACATCTCCCGGATCTCTAACCGGAGGTGTTTCTGCACCTACAAAACTGCCAAGTACTTCTAAGTTCAAAGATCCTTGGGCCAAAACCCCGTCAAGTTGCCCTGTGATGGTTGTGGTACCTTCACCAACAATTTCAATCAACCCGAGTTCGTTAACAAAAGCTACGTTTGTGTCGGATGACGAAAAATCAAAGTAACGAGGTGCTGGTAAAACGGTAATATTTTCACCACTAGGTGCATTAAATGTGGCTTCTAAACCAACCACTGGTAGGATGGTTCCCGTAAACCCCTGCTCTGTCAAATCTTCTCCAGAAAATATAGCAGGCCTTAATTGAGCTATTGTACTTAAGTTTTCAAACCGTAATTCATCCATCCAAAAGGTAAAACCAATCTCGTTTCCGTTAGGTTCTGAATCGATGATATCTAAGCCTCCTGCAGAAAAAACAAACATTCCTTTCTCTTGTACCAGTTTTGAAGGATCTGGAATTGGTACAATGTATTTTCGCCAATCTGTTGATAGTGGAATGTTTCGTCGCTCGACTGCAAATTTGTTTTCTTCAAAATCTGTCCCAAAACCCACTAAACCTATACTGGCAGTGATAGAGGCCCGGGCCCAAAAGGTTAAAGCCGTGTATTCTGTTAAATTCCTTCCTTCTCCTCTATCCAGAAATATACCGCCCACAAAATTTCCATTAGGATCATTTGGAGCTGGCACATCAATTCTTATCGAAGAATTCCCTTCAAAAGCCACATTATCATCTGTACCAAAGGCTTCAGGATTAGCACCAAGTGCGGGGTCAAATGATCTAAAAAATTCGTCTGTTAAACCTACCGGACTATCTGTGTAAATTTCGGCAGTATTTGGAAAAGTTGCAAAGACTGCTTCGTCTGAGAGTTCTCTCTCGCAGCTCGATAGTAGTATTAAAACCAATGTCAAAGAGAATATGGTTTTCACGTTTATATGTTTTCTATTCTTCATTTTCATTGTATTATTTTCCTATGTTAATGTGTAAATACGTTCTTATCTCCCATTCATTACCATCATCAAATCCGACCGGACTTAATACGGGTACTGGTGGAAAAGTGCCTGGTGGAACCGCTGTTGGTGAATACCTAGGAGAAAATTCATCTAATGAACGCCATGTACCTCGAACCCCTATTCTGGTGTTCGGTAAAATAAACCAGTCCGGCTTCCCTATAGATGTAGATATATCCAACATTAATTGCACTGGATAGGTTAGATTGAAATCCTTATGATAATCATAAGGTCCCCAATCGTTTATTTGAAACGTATGTTGAAACTTCCATTTTTTGTAGATCACTCGAATATCTCCCCCAATTCTATCAATGGCTCTGGGGTCACTCCCGTTAGATTGCCCCTTACCAGCAAACAAGTTGGCTACTAACGCCAAGTCTGGATTCATTTTGGATACGATACGGGAATTTACTTCCCATAAATCTTTAGCGGGCACAGAATTAGGAAACGCAAATATGGTACGATCTGCTAAAAAACCGATATGTGCATCCATTGTTGTTGGCAGATGCCAGTACACAAATCCTAAATTAAATGCAAGTTTGGCATCTTCGGACCTATCACTATCCCATTGATAAAACCATGAACCAGGGGTTGGATCATAGGTAAATAATATTTCTCCCGCTGTCGTTTTTCTGTTGGCTCTAACTACGAAAGGATCGACAAGTATATTTCTTAATCTTCCTGCTCCGCCAACATCATTGGGGATGGCATCTACTAATGGTTCTTGCCATAAAAAGTTAGGCGCTATTTGCCAGTCTCCTATGGTATAGGTAAACCCTGTTAAAAAACTATTTTGATTTCCGCTCCCATTATCTTTCAGTTTCCATCCGGCAAATGATTGTGTTTGATCGACTCCCCCATTAGCGACCAATCCTGTGACACCCCCTAGCGCGTACCAATTAAATTTTCCTTTTGAATAAGTAACCCTTGCTTTAGCCCCCCAATTGTCGTCACTATTTACTTTATCCTGATATACTACATAATTCCCTGGTTCGCCTCTTACATCTTGATATGTAATATCATTTAGTGGGCTACCTGCCCATATTCCTCCCAGTGTCACTCCAAATGCACCAAAGTCTTTCTCTACCACTAGTGTAGCTCGCTCTGTAGGCCAAGGCGGAATTACACCACTTCGTACCTGATTAGCATCCAGGATACGGCGACCATTTTCATCCAATTCTACATCGGTTTCAAAATCTCTGTGGTAAATACCTGTAATATCGAAGTCTTTGATCTTGGTAGTATACTTAAGCAATGCTGTTGGATTAGCTCCCCACCATATTTGAGGTCCAAATGCGGCTTTTAACCCGTTTAGATCTCCTTTACCATCGATCTCCATTCCCAAAATTTCACCATTATAGATATCTAGATTAGGACCGTAGTTCGCCTCGGGATATAAGCCAAAAAAATCACCTTCATATCCCCAATGATAATGCCCTGTTCTGTAGAATCCCTTTATATCTGCAATTTTTGTGTTCCATTCGTATTCAGCATTATACACTCGAAGCCTATTAAAATCTTCTATCTCAACATCCAGGTCATTCCCTCCTTCTACACCTTGCACCACAACTGGTCTACCTACACTTTCATAAAACAATTCATTAATAGGGTTCTCGGCGACATTCCCCAGGATATTAAAATTAATATTGGCTCGCATACTAGGAGAAGGTCTTCCTTCTACACCTATGTAATAGGATTCCATATGATCAAAACCCAATTGATTTGGAAATACATTTGCATTTGGATCTTCATTTTCTGGAGTTGTGATTAATTCCCCCCCAGTATTAAATGTTGTGAATTCGGCTCGAAGCTGGCTCAACCTTATTTTTCCGCCTCTTTTGGATTCGAGGGCGGCTTTATCGCCACGAGCTCTAAGCACCGCATCAGTGATTTGAATATTATTGAAATAATTAATTACAAAATCCAAGGTCATTCCATCGTCGTATGGATTCAATCGATGCGCCTCTTTTAGTGCGTAATATGCTGCACGGGGATATAATTCGTAGAGTCCTCTTTCGTTGGTTGGCCCTTTGGCACAGATCCCAAACCATTCTTCATTCATATTATTATCGTCGCTTTTTTCCTGATCTCTGCTATATCCCCCATTGGACCATGAAGCGGCATTGTCATGCACATCCAAATTTTCGGTTTGCTTATATTTCCACCATCCATCACTAAATTGAAAGGTAAACCCTCCTATGGAGTTTTCTGCTCTTCCGAGCCCGGCGGCGTTTTCATAAATTTCTTTCCAATTCCCTAGATTGTAATATGCCTGAGAGTATTGATCTTCTTGGTTATCCCTAGCATTGAAAGCATCTCCTCCAAACTCTGCAAAAAGAATAGGTAATCCAAGTTCGTCTTTTACACGTTGAAAAGCATCTCCAAAAGATATCCCACGGTACATATTCGTACCATAAATATCAATATCGGTGCATTCTTCTCTTACAATATCCGCATATAATAGATCTCCATTACAAATTGCGATGGGATGTGATTGGTCTATTGATTTTACTTCTTTTGCCGCATCATTAAATGCTTTGTACAATGCCCGGGCGGCCAATTTGATTCCTGCACTAGTATCATTGATAGGTATGTCTTCGGTTTCTGCACCAGTCCAAGACAGGTGATAATTATTTTCGTTCCCTATCATATAGAGTAACAACCCTGGCGTGTTTTTGTAGGTGTTAGCCATAGTTCTGGCCTCTTCCATTAACACCTTCCTTGTATCCGGGTCCGCATAGTCTGTTTGTGGTACCCAAGCACCGTTTATGGTAAGTCCATACGCTCCAAAAGTGATATTGAGCATAGTATAAATCCCATAATTTTCATAGATATACTTGATCCATTTGGGCTTAAGATTATACGTACGTATGGCATTAACCCCCATATTCTTCAAAAGGGTCATTTCGCCATCGATCGCAGCTTTAATAATGTCGTCGGATTTTGCCCATATTCCCGGGTCAGTAATGGTGGTACCAATGGGAACATAATCCCAGTTTACCCCATTGACCATGAAATCTTTTCCGTTGACTACCAACTTGATCCCACTATTATCGGTAACCACTGATACCTGATCAGCTTGTGCGCTTACAATTACGGTACCCAAAAACAGTATGAATTGTAGAAAATTAGTTCTCATAGAGTTTATTGACTTTAAGAATGACTGTAAAAAAATGTGAAGAAATTTTGTTTAGTGATGGTAACTCAAATCATGCTTCAAGTGATGTTCAGCATATCAATTTTGATATTGTTTGTTTTTTTGTTAAAAATTTCCCCGATGAGATAAACTTATTTCAAAAAGATAGGAGATCCATAAAATACACCTCAACAAAAAACATACATCGCAACAAATACACTATTTTATTGCGTTATTCTCATTCTCAAAGCTATTATTCAAAGGATCTCACAACAGTGATTAAACAAGCGTTAAAAATTGTCCACTAACTCTTGTTGTATAGGTAATGTATAGGTGATTATTTGATCTGTATAGGTAGTCTACAACTCTAGGATGTAGTTAACCAGGTTTTCTTCATGCTGAAGATTTAGTTTTTTCCGAAGCCTGTAACGTTTAATTTCTACACTTCGCGCAGAGATATTAAATAAAGGTGCGATTTCTTTTGAAGAAAGATTAAGACGTAAATACGCACAAAGTTTGAGATCGTTTGGGGTTAGGTCTGGATGAGTTTTTTTGAGTTTTTTCAAAAACTTTCGATCTACATTGTTAAATGCTTCTTTGAAAAATTCCCAATTATCGTGATGATTTAGGTTTTCATCAATAATATCTACAACAGGTTTCACTGATCTCTGATCCGAAATCGTAACAAGATGATTCTTTATTTGGGTAAGTAGTTCATTCTTTTTGGCTACATCGATAGTGGACGCCGCTAGTTCCTTGCTTTTACTCTCAAACTCTTTTTTGAGTTGTTCATTCTTGATACGAATGATTTCCTTTTCGTTTTGGATATTGGTTAGCTCTATTTCTCGTTGGTTGTTTTCAATTAATTCGGTTTGTTTTCTTTTATAGTATCGCTTGTACATGATATGCATAAACACAGAAAACAAAAGAACTGCTAACACATAAAAACCTAACATAAGATTCGTAACATACCAGGGTTTAGCTATTGTAAACGAATAACTACCTACATTGGCAGATACTTTATTCCCTATTCTGGACCTTACATTAAATGTGTATCCTCCAGGTGGTAAGTTTTGAAAAGATACCGAGGAGGTTTCTGACCATTCGCTCCAATCATCATAAATCCCCTGTAATTGAAACTGATATCTCGGTTTCAAATATCGATTGTACTCTGGAGCATAAAAGGAAATCCTGAAGTTATTCTCTGAACTCTTGAAATCTCCTTCTAAAGTATGATCCACCCTAGTTATCCCTTCCTGCTGTTTTTTGTTGGATGTTTGAATAACACTTTCTAAATAGACCTTAAAATCTCTAACACTTAATTTATCGATATCAACAGTTATATACCCAGAACTGGTACCAAACAAATAAGTGCTTTTGTCACCCAAACTCATCGCACTTTCGTATCCGGTAACACTATTTCTTTCTTCTGTGGTAAAAGGGATATTACTAATCTTTGGTGTTTTGCTCAAAGTCCCCTGAGTAACAAAACTAATATTGGATTTGGTAAAAACCCATAGATTATCTTGCTGATCCAGAACCAACTTCCCAGAAGTATAGTCTTGCTCTGTATATATAGAATTTAACAGGCTATCTCTATTAAATCTTGTATTTTGGGAATCATATTTAAAGATTCCGTCCTTGTAGGCATACAGCAGATCTCCCTTGTAAGCTACTAGTCCAGAATTAGATCCTATTATCGTAGTATCAATTGTGATGTTCTCTATTTCTGAAAAGTCGGGATTCACAGCGATCCTAAATACTCCTTTATATTCGTGATTCACGTAAATATCCTTTTCAACAACTTCAAAATACCGTGAAGAGTTATTAAAACCTTCAATTTTGTTCTTTAACTGCCAATTCCCATTTACGTTTTCCAAAACATACAAACCGTCATAATTTCCTTGCAAGATTGTATTGGGATATTTTTCAAGAGCACTGATTTTCCATGTTCCTGGCACATTAGATATTTTGGTTATCTCATCATTTTTAACCAAAAATGTTCCCGCATTATGCCCACAAAAAAGCACATCATTAATCTTTTGCAAACACCAGACTTGTCCTTGAGTTCCTTTTACAAATTCAAAATCCTCCTTGCTCTCAAGGCTTTTATAAAACAATCCTTGATTGGTACCTAGATATAAGTTATTGTTGTGGATAGCGGCTGCATAAACACTCCCCAGGACACCTCTTTTATTGCTATAAATTCTAAAAGGTGAATTGATATTGATATAACTAATACCACTGTCCAGTCCTAACCAAATATTTTTATCCGTATCCTCAAAAACAGATAAGACGGTATTATTTATCAAGCCTTTATTCTGATCGATTTGATATACTAACTCTCCTTTACCATCAAGATAAATAAGCCCATGAGAAATCGTTCCTAAAACAAAACTTTTATCCGATAACCTGATCGCATTATAGATACTTATTTCGGACAACAAAGGATTATTAAATGTGTTCCAAGACGCAACTTCATCATTTTTTAAGCGATAAAAACCATTATCTCTAGTCAGGAACAATAGCTCACTATTTTCAGCAAAGAGAGCAACTACTTCGTTATTTTTAACAATAGGATCATCGGTAACCAGAATAGCTTTGCCGTTCTCAATTCGAAATATTCCTTCTTTTAAGATTTGGAAATAAATATATCCGCTAACCTCTACCACTTTGGTGATGGTATTACTAGCATCAATAATGTTTACAGAACCATCATTAATATCATAAATGTAGATTCTGTTTAGGGATTGAAACACGATCCAATTTTCGATATCAATAATATTCCAAAACTCTTCATCTTCTAACAGACCTTTATTAATCTTTTGAGATATCGAGGTATACTGCAACATCCCGTCTACTCCTCTTGTCCAATATCCAAACTCCATGTAGCAACCCGTATAGATTTTATCATTTACTACTTTTACTGACCTAAGAATGGATTCATTTGGTGAAGGATATAATTTCCAAATCGCTCCGTTGAATTCTAACAATCCTTTATTGTTAGCCACATACATGAGTTTATCTGAAGCTTGAGAAATGGACCAATTTTGGTTTTCGGCGTTGTATTCCTTTGGAGAAAAATTCTGTATAGGAGGTAACTCCTGTGCATTGCCAAAAGTACAGAAGAAAATCAATAATAAGAGTACTATACGTTTATACGATCCCAATTAAGAAAAGAAATATATTGCTAATACAATAATACAAATTATTAATTCAACAACTATTTTGCTCGTTTTAAGACAGTTGAAACTCTCTATCCAGGAAGAAAAGGAGAATCTTTGTGTACACAACTATATTTTGTTTTCATGGTGAGTATTGAGAAAATTCCTTTTTAAAGAATACCCTCTCAAATCCTTTTTATTAATTTTTGACGCAACAAAAACGGATACAAAAGTTCATCAACATCGCTCAAAAAGATAAAACGAACTATTTTTCTTTACATCACTCTATTTTTTTTCATCTTTTTTCAAAAATAAATTTCAGTAAAAAAACTTATAGCTCAAAAAATTAAAAATAAATAAATAAAAATCTGATTATTAGATAATTAAATCATAATCTAGAATCGAAATCTACTTCCTATAAACTACTTTAATGCATTTCGCGAACAATCATTTTTTATATTTTTTAAACATTTTAGCGAACGTTCGCTTTTTTAATCAAAAACTTTTTTTTAATATTGTCCTGTAATTAATTTACTGCGGTACAATAAGAATCGTATTTCAAAAAGAGAATCTGGGAGACGCTGTTAAGTATCTATTTGCATTCTAATTATTAATAAAAACAAAAATCTAAAGGATGAAATCTCAAGTAAAAACTAAAACACTGGTTACAAGTTGGGCTATTAATAATACTATTGATTACAACACAGAGAAAACCAACAATTCGAAATAAGCATTAACCCTTAAAATAAAATTTTAAAAAACTTAATTATGACTACTTATAATTCAGCTCTTGATACGGTTCGTAGATTAAAAGCAAAACATGGAAATACCTGGACTACTATAAGCCCAGAAAATGCAGCTCGTGTTGCTACGCAAAACCGATTTAAAACCGGATTGGATATCGCTAGATATACTGCCGCTATTATGCGCAAAGACATGGCAGAATACGATGCAAACCATGTAAACTACACACAATCTTTAGGTTGTTGGCATGGTTTTGTGGCCCAACAAAAAATGATCGCAGTAAAAAAGCATAGAGGGACCACAAACAAAACGTATCTATACCTTTCGGGTTGGATGGTTGCCGCATTACGTTCTGAGTTAGGACCTTTACCAGATCAGTCTATGCACGAAAAAACTGCTGTACCTAAGTTGATCGAAGAGATCTACACTTTTTTACGCCAGGCAGATGCTGTAGAACTAAATGATCTTTTCCGTCGTTTGGATGCCGGTGAAGATGTGCAAGATCAAATCGATAATTTTGAGACTCACGTAGTGCCAATTATTGCTGATATAGATGCTGGTTTTGGTAATGAAGAAGCTACCTACCTTTTGGCTAAGAAAATGATTGAAGCTGGTGCATGTGCACTGCAGATCGAAAATCAAGTATCTGATGCTAAGCAATGTGGTCACCAGGACGGAAAAGTAACCGTTCCGCACGAAGATTTTATCGCTAAGTTAAATGCACTTCGATATGCATTTTTGGAATTAGGAGTAGATGATGGTGTAATTGTAGCCAGAACTGATTCTGAAGGTGCTGGTCTAACTCAAAAACTACCAGTTTCTGTAGAAGAGGGAGATTTGGCATCACAATACATGGATTTTATTGATGCTGAAGAAGTGAGTCTGGAAGAGGTAAATGAAAATGATGTGCTTTTTAGACGTAATGGTAAATTGGTTCGCCCAGTAAGATTACCAAACGGTTTATATAAATTTAAAGAAGGATCTAATATAGATCGTGTAGTATTAGATTGTATTACAAGTTTACAAAATGGTGCTGATCTATTATGGATCGAAACACCAACACCAAATGTGAAGCAAATCGCTCATATGGTAAATAGAGTGAAAGAAGTGGTACCAAACGCAAAGTTGGTGTATAACAACTCACCATCTTTTAACTGGACGATCAACTTCCGTCAGCAAGCATTTGATCTAATGGTAGAAAACGGTGAAGATACTACAGGATATGAGCGAGCAGAATTAATGGATGCTAAATACGACGGAACTGAATTAGCAGATAGAGCAGACGAAATGATCCGTATGTTCCAGGCAGAAGCATCTCGCGATGCAGGAGTATTCCACCACTTAATTACACTGCCAACATATCACACTACTGCATTGCATATGAATGATTTGGTAGAAGGATATTTTGGAGATATGGGTATGCTAGCGTATGTTGGATCTGTACAACGTCAAGAAATCCGTAAAGGAGTATCTTGTGTAAAACACCAACGTATGGCAGGTTCTGACCTTGGTGATGACCACAAAACGTTCTTTGCTGGTGACAAAGCATTAAAAGCAGGAGGTGCAAAAAATACCAGTAATCAATTTGAATTAAAACCAGAATCGGTTCTTGATAAATAAGAACAAATTACATAACTACAACAAAAAGCCAGCTTCAATGAAGCTGGCTTTTTTATTTATTTTATAAAGAACTAATTAAAAAATCTTCAATAATAGGACTACAACTATTGCATTCTTATTATTCTTCAAAAGAATCCTCTGGCTCATCAGGTTTTGGATCAGTAGATCCGCATCCGGCCATTGGGCAACCTCCGCCATGTATGATTTGTAACTGTTCTCTTTCTAATCTCTTTGTTCCTTCTAAATCTAAAACTTTGCGTAACATAAGCTTCATTTTTTATTAAATAGTACATCTCTGAATCTTTATAGATACTCAAGAAATATGTCTTATTGTATGAGAATACACTTATGAGTTCCTCAAACCATCGTTATGTTACCTGTTCACATATTTAATAGCTCTAAAGCTCTTTCGATTCCGCTATCTTTTTCTTCCTGAAAATCCAGAGTTGATAAAAATGGCACTTGATTTTCCTGATTTTGGGGCCCTATTCCAACTACTTCAAACACTTCGCCTTGTGCATCACTATATATTTCATTAGACAACCCTACTTCTGCACCATTGGGTAATATATGAGTGAGAATTGTAGAAAAAGCACCATTCGTATTTTCTCCTACAATGGTGACATACGGTAAATCTTTCATACATAGTGTAAAAAGCTCGGCCGCACTTATCGTATAAGGACTTGTGAGTAATACAATATCGTCAGTAAATTGGAAATTGCCCTTAGGTCCTACTGAAAAAGGTATATTTTCTGTAAAACCATCCCCTAGTCTGGCTTTTTTGAAATATGATACCCGTTCCTGATCTACAAATCGAGATACTATATCCAGCGCTACCGTGTCAAACCCTCCATCATTAAAACGCATATCAATAACCAATTTAGAAACCCCCGATTCTTCAAGGTCACTCATCATTTGGTCTAACACAGTATTTAAAGCTGTCAATTCATTGTCAAAACTTGTTCCATATCCTTCCATCGATCCGATAATGATGTATCCAACATCATTATTGATTAGTCCCCATACCATTCTCTGATTATCATCTATTTCAAAATTGCCTCCTAAATATTCCCCGATTATAGTATTCACTTTCCGATCCACAAGATTTGAATAATCGGTTTCACTCTCTATGAGCAGTTCTCCACCTAAGTTCGCATTTAGTCTTTCTAATAGTTTTGGATCTCCAGAATTAATCTCTACATCATTTTCTTCATCAAAAATGCTTACATGACCATCTTCAAATACATAGGCAAGCTCTTCTATCACATCATAAAAATTTTCTTCTGTAACCTGATCTCTTAAACTTTCATATTGAGACCAATCGATATTCCTAGCTTCAAAAAAGGCGTAGTAATCATTAAAAATATTCCAGAAATGATCAAAATTAATCGTTGGATCTTCGGTTTCAGAAATCATGCCTGGGAGGCAATTAGAATTTGGATTTTGCACCCTGGTAAATATGATTTCAGAATCTGACAACTCCGATGTCCCGATAATTTCATTTTCATTCACTTGATCCAAGGTAAATCCGAAAAAATTTTCCGGTACAAAATTGGCATCCTGTATAGCGCATCCGGCCGAATTAAAATTGTAAAACACATCTGTGCCGTTCGTAAATTCGAATACCCAACCTTTCTCGACTACTTCCCAAAATCCATCATCTATTGAATCTCCAGATGAAACGGTATCATCATCAGATTGACAGGATACGATAAAAAATAGCAGAAAGACCAAACTTCCTTTTATCACCCTGGGTAAGTTGGTGTTTTTAAGCAAAATGAAAAAAAAACGAATTGATTTTTGGAATGACTTTATCATTATATATCTTTTTGATTAACTCGAATAAAAGTATGTGTATCAAAAAAATAAATATGTGATTTTGATGCTCAAGAAGTACTAAAACGTAAGTGTTTTACGAATTAGGACCTTTTTGAAGTTTTCTGAAAGCGCCTGGAGACATCCCTAAACTCTTCTTAAAGACGCTATAGAATGTACTCTTGGATTTAAAGCCTACCTCCATCCCAATGGCTTCGAGAGAATATTTATTGAATACTGGATTATGTAATAGTTCTTTTGCAGCTTCAATTCTATATTCGTTCACAAATTGGATGACACTTTTATTGGTTTCTTGATTGATAATTTGTGATACGTACCCTTCACTTGTTTCTAATCGTGTGGCTAAGTCCAGCCTACTCAAAAGAGGGTTTTTGTATAACTCTTCCTCTTCCATTAATACATATAGCTGGTTGGTAATTTTAGAAACAGTGTCTTCGCTTATTTTCTTTTTGATCTGAGTACCGTTTGTCGTTTTTGCAACCAAATATTGGTGTATTTCTTCTTTTTGAACAACAATCTGCAGTCTAAATACTCCGTAATACAATATCCACCATGATAAGATAGAAAGCACTATCCACATCAAATTTGTGGCGTATTCTGAATTGAGTATATAAAACTCTATACTTGACAAAAGCCAACACATAATAATACCTATTATGAAAAGGTTCAATCGTAATAACCAACGTTTTTTATCTTCCGAAATAGCAGCGTCTTTTATTAGTTTTCTCCCCCAAAAAATCAAAAATACATTGTACAGAAAAGAAGTATTATCCATAATAAAGAACATCAAATCATAATATTCTGAATCGTAGAAGTTAAAAACAGCGTTTACATAAAGAATAGTCTCTATAATGAAAGCAGCTATAAAAGGAAGATAAAGCCATTTATACCAACTTTTTTGAAGATATTCATGTTGCATTTGAATTAGAAAATAGGTAAATAGAGTAACTCCACACAGATACTCCCATACTGGATTATCTAAGACTTCTAAAACCGTATCTACTACATCGAACCACCCTAATAAGGTCAAACTGGTGAGTAAGAATAATGATAGTGAAAGATAGTTGTTGGCACGATTTCTATAAAAAGAAGTGGTGACCAAAGAGATACTTATAAAATATCCTACAATTCCACTGGCTATAATTGCAACGTCTAATACAGTTTTATTCAATCTTTATAGTAATTAATGATTCTCAAACTATATAACGGATGCAAAGTAAACTATGTTACAACTTTGTCATGGCTATTTACAAAAATAGATACCAAAAAGCCTATTAGAAATCAATTCAAGCAAATGCTTTCGACTAGAATAAAGTAATTTTAACGCAGAGGTGTAAAATAGAAAAAACAAGTTTTTTACCAAACGTTTGGTAATTTTAATATATTTTGTATATTTGTATTATGAGACCACAAAAAGTTTTGGACATTGATATGATCACTAAGTTAACGGAAGTCTTCCGCGAACGAGGTTATGAAGGAACAAGCCTGGCTGAAATTGCCAAGGCTACAGGTCTTAAAAAAGCAAGCTTGTACCATAGATTTCCTAATGGTAAACAAGAAATGGCCGAAGCTGTGTTATCTCATGTTGATGAATGGGTAGAAACTCATATTTTCAAGGTTCTTTTAGACGAAAATCAAACTCCAGAAGAACGTTTGGTAGCTGGATTGGATAGCATAAGAAATTTTTATAATAATGGTGAGCAGGTTTGTGTTTTTCGTGCGTTATCGATGAAATCAGGCCTAGAACTTTTTCAGACACAAATTGAAAATGGGATGAAAAGATGGATTGAAGTTTTTGAAATTGTTGGTAAGACGTTTCAAATTTCTTCGTCTAAGGCTAGAGAAGAAGCCATTCAAACCTTAGTAGAAATTCAGGGAAGTCTTATACTTGTAAAAGGACTATCTGATTTGAAAATATTTGAAAACACCCTACAAAAAATTAAAAACAGATATATAACCACATAAAAAATTTAGTCAAATTATTTACCGTTCGTTCGGTAAAAAATAAATTATAATCATGGAACAAAAACATCCTTTACCTCCTTTTAACGAAGAGACCGCAAAGCAAAAAATTCAGATGGCCGAGGACGCTTGGAATAGTCAAGATCCTGTAAAAGTATCCAAAGCATATACTTTGGACACAGAGTGGCGTAATCGAAATCAATTTATTAATGGTAGAGAAGAAGTACAAGCTTTTCTAGCCAATAAATGGAAAAACGAACTAGACTATAAATTAAAAAAAGAATTATGGGCATTTAAAGATAACAGAATAGCCGTAAGATTCGAATATGAGTATCGGAATAAAGACAACCAATGGTTTAGAGCCTATGGTAACGAAAACTGGGAATTCGATGAAAATGGACTTATGAAAAAAAGATATGCCAGCATCAACGATTTATCTATCAATGCATCGGATCGAAAATTATAACCAAAAACTAAAAATCATTAAAAAAATAGAAAACATGAAAAACTTAATGTTAACCGTTCTAGTGCTATTCGTTATAGTGGCTTGTAATCAACCTGTTAACAAAAGCAACGTCAACAAAGAAAACAAGACTGAAATAAGTACAGCACATTCAACTAATAGATATAACAAGAAAACAAATGCCACAATCGCCTATAAAAAAATCAATATTGATGGCGTAAACGTAGCCTATCGTGAAGCCGGTAATCCAAATAATCCAACCATTGTTTTACTACATGGGTTTCCTGCTTCTTCCCATCAATATCGTAAAGTATTAACACAGCTATCAGACGAATTTCATCTGGTTGCACCAGACTATCCAGGATTTGGAAACAGCGATTTCCCATCTAAAAAAGAATACACCTATACTTTTGATAATCTAGCCAAAACGATCAATACTTTCCTAGAAAAAAAGGGACTAACATCCTATGCACTTATGATCCAGGATTATGGAGCTCCCATAGGATTTAGAATAGCTACTGCTCATCCTGAAAGAGTTCTAGGAATAATTAATCAAAATGGTAATGCATACGAAGAAGGGTTAGGTGAAGCATGGGCAGGTATCAGAGCACTTTGGGCAAACAGAAATGCAGATACAGAAGCAGCTTGTTTACCAGCTTTTTCATTAGAAGGATTAGAATGGCAATATACGCATGGCACCCGTAATAAGGAAAATGTAAATCCAGACAATTGGAATTTAGATTATCTTAGACTTTCCAGACCCGGTGCTCACGAAGTAAACATTGATTTGTTTTATGACTATCAAAACAATCTAACGCTCTATCCAAAATGGCAAAAATACCTACGGGACAATCAACCACCTTTATTGATTGTATGGGGAAAAAATGACCTGTTCTTCCCGGAGAGTGGTGCAGTTGCCTTTAAAAAAGATGTCAAAAACATTGATTATAACATTTATAACACCGGACACTTTGCTCTAGAGGAGGATGGAAATGAAATTATTCAAAAGATGAGAACATTTGTAAGAAAATTATAAGCAAAATCATGAAAGAAGTCACAGCAAAAATAGGAAAAGATAAGTATCGAACTGTTTTTAACGATGGTACACATCAAATCATTGGAGACGAACCACTACCTTATGGTTCGGATCAAGGCCCAGACCCATATAGTTTTTTACTCATGGCATTGGGTGGTTGCGTAACGATGACCGTAAGGATGTATGCAGACCGAAAACAATGGGATTTGGATAGTATAGAAGTGAGTTTATCCCAGGAACGTATTCATTCAAAAGATTGTGCTGATTGTTCTTCAGAAGATGGTTTTGTGCATATTATCAAAAAGAATGTAAAATTATCTGGTAACTTGTCAGAAGAACAACGTTCAAGATTAATGGAAATCGTAGATAAATGTCCTGTTCATAAAACGCTTCAGAATGAAATAAAAATTGAAACTGTAGCGCTATAATTAATCAAACGTAAGATTTTACCACTTAAAACTTAAGATTATGAGAAATGAGACTAAAAAAGTAGCCATTATAGGAGGTAGTAGAATTCCTTTTGCCAAATCTTTTAGCACTTACAGTAGAGTAAGTAATAGTGAGTTGATGTCGGCTGCCCTAAATGGTTTGGTAGACAAATATCAACTACAGGAAAAACAGTTGGGTGATGTTGCATTAGGTACATTAATCCATTATCCAGGAGAATGGAATTGGGCCAAGGAGAATGTACTAAATACTTCTTTAGACCCACATACACCTGCTCATTTCATTTCTCGGGCTTGTGGCACTAGTCTTGACGCTGCAAATACCATCGCTATGAAAATTGCGCTTGGACAAATCGAGGCCGGTATCGCTGGAGGAAGTGATACCAACAGTGATACCCCTCTTACTTTGAGTCGTAATTTTGCTCATGACTTAATAGACATTAACAATAGTCGTTCTTTTGGAAAAAGATTAGGAAAGGTGTTAAAAACAAATTGGGGAAAAATGTTTAAACCTATTTACCCTAACGTAAATGAACCCAGAACTAATCTAAGTATGGGAGATCACACAGAGGTAACGGTGAAAAATTGGAATATCTCTAGAAAAGAACAGGATGAATTGGCTTTAGTAAGTCATCAGCATGCAGAGGCAGCATACCATGCAGGTTTTTATGACGATCTTGTAATCAATTTTAAGGGTAATAATAAAGATACTATTATTCGTGGCAATACTTCTTTAGAAAAACTGTCTAAGTTATCTCCAGCATTTGACAAAACCTCTACTGGAACGCTTACTGCAGGGAATAGCTCGCCATTTACTGATGGGGCCTCTGCTATATTCTTAACTAGTGAAGCTTATGCAAAAGCTAATGGTTATGAAATACAAGCTTATCTCACGGATATTCAAAATGCTGCTTTTGATTATGTATACGGAGAAGACTTACTAATGGCTCCTACCCTCGCCGTGGCTAAATTGTTAAAAAGAAACAACTTAACTCTACAAGATTTTGATTTTTATGAAATCCATGAAGCCTTTGCGGGACAGGTTCTAGCTACTCTTAAAGCTTGGGAAAGCGAAGAATTTTCTAAAAATCGATTAGGAGCTACAAAGGCACTAGGATCAATAGATAGAAATAAGTTAAATATCAAAGGCGGGAGCTTAGCTATTGGACACCCCTTTGCTGCCACGGGTGCAAGAGTATTGGCAGGTGCCGCAAAGATTTTACAAGAAAACGGAGGTGGTAGATGTTTGATATCTGTTTGTACTGCAGGAGGAATGGGAACTGCTGCCATAGTAGAAGCCTAAGATTAGAATAACAGTATTAAGAATTATATATCGATTAAATCATAAAAGCATTAAAAATGGCTAAAAAATTTATCAGTGATATCGCTTTTAGTGAATCCGTAAAAAAACAGCAAGAAAAAATGGGGTCTAGAGCGATTTACCAAAAAATGGCTGAAAAACGCGATTGGCAACAAAAACTCACAATGATTATGCCTTTTATAAGAGATAGAGACTCTTTCTATATGGCTTCGGTTAATGCAGATGGACAACCTTATATTCAACATCGCGGAGGGCCAAAAGGGTTTTTAAAAATAATTGATGATCATCATTTAGGATTTGCTGATTATTCGGGTAATAGACAATACATTTCTGTGGGAAATTTTGACGATAATAATAAAGTACATCTGTTCTTAATGGATTATCCCAATCGAACTAGAATTAAAATATGGGGAGAAGCTATGGTAATTGACAAAAACGACCCAGAATTACAGTTTCTATATGACGAAAAATACGGTTCACAACTAGAACGGTTTATCAAAATTAAAGTAACCGCTTGGGATGCCAATTGCCCACAACATATTCAACAACGATATACTCTAGAAGAAATGAAACCTCATATTAATACTCTAAATCAAAAAATACAAGATTTAGAAAAAAAAGTAGAGGATTGTTGTCCTAAAGAAAACCAACTCTAATACAAATAGACACCCAAAAGACAGGAATATCTTTTTACATGTTATAAGATTAACCCCCTCTTTGCAAAAAAATGAATACAATGCAGGATAACTTTCAGGAAGAAAAACAGTTACTTCTATAACATTCTTATGATGCCGGGAGCGGAATCTCCTTAGACTTGTATTTTACATTACACCGAGCCAAGTTCAAATATATTGCAAACCTCTTGCTCTAATGAGATAAATCGAAATTTCCATAAAAAACCTCAGAACTCATTTGCAACTTTCCCTTCATAATTAGGGAATAACTTGAACCTACATTATTTAATTTATAAGGAATAAAAAATCATGAGTTTGGTTATTTGTTGTTAACGAAGCCATATTCTAACTACAAAAACCGTAATTCTCTTATGGTCAATCTTTTGTTTTAATTGGTTTTTCCTGTTGTCTACACATTGTCTATATCCTAAAGTTGGATTGTCTACGCATTGTTCTGCCAGAAAACCTATTGTTCACTTTATACACCAGTAATTGCGTTCATTCTTAAATTTAATTTATTTAAATTCGCCAAAATTGTGATAGGTATATTTGGTACCAAAACCTTAAGTTTCTTGGTCCAACAAATAAAAGAACACAATATATATCCCCCTTTTCATATTAGTTAACCTTATAACAACCAAAATACTTAAAAGAGATTAGCGTTCTTTTTAAAAGTAAGCTACTATTTCTAAAGAATGTATTTATACCTAAGAGATGAATAAACTACTATTTTTTTGTTATTTATTAATGGCATTGGTTAGTACTAGTGATGATACATCCAATAGATATATAACTCGACAGGGGCAGGTCACTTTTTTTTCATACACTAATGTAGAAAACATTGAGGCCAAGAATAATCAGGTGTTAAGCGTCATCGATTTTGATAAAAATGAAATAGCTATAAGTATGCTGATGAATGCTTTTATTTTCAAAAAGGCATTAATGCGCGAGCATTTTAACGAGAGTTATATTGAATCTGATTTATTTCCCAAGGCTACTTTTGAAGGAAGTATTGTGGATTTTGATCCTACCAACACTACTTTCCAAACCAAATTGATCAAAGGCAAACTCACCATCAGGGATATTACAAAAGATATAGAGATTAAAACTAATATTGAATATACCGATGGCAAGTATATCTTAGCCGGAGAATTCGATCTTACGGTAAAAGATTTCGATATTAAAATTCCTCCTTTATTAGCTCCAAATATTGCTAAAACAATCTCAGTAACATTTAGACTTGAATACCAGGCTTATGAAATCTAATATATATATCTTCTTTATAGTCTTAGTATATTTTGGAAATGGTATGCAAGCCCAAAGTCTATTAGATGAGCTCAATGAATCTTACACTGACCCTCCTCAGTTTGAATCTGCGGTATTTAAATCATCAAGAATTTCTATTGGTCATTCTACAAAAACGTTGCAAAAAGGAGTGCTGGAAATCGGAGCAAGGAATCGATTTTGGAATGTAGCAGACGCAGATATACAAAGCTTTGTAGCTGATAAGATGAGTACTCGTTTTTCTTTGGAATATGGGGTCAATGATCGATTTACTTTTGGTCTTGGAGGTACTACCCTGGATGGAATTTTTGACGGTTTTCTAAAATACAAACTGGTACGGCAACAAAAAAAGGGATTCCCTTTTACCATTACGTTATTACAAAATAGTGCTTACCAAAGTGAAAGACCTTCTATCGGGGATGTTCATAAGAGTAGTACCTTTGGCGATAAACTTTCTTTTACAAGCCAACTTTTGATGTCTAGAAAGATTACCTCACAATTCTCTTTACAACTTTCCCCTACTTTCTTGCATCGAGCTTCTTCCAACTTTGAAGAAGATCCTAATAATCATTTTGCATTAGGTATAGGAGGCAGATATAAAGTTGGCGGCCACATATCTATTGTTTCGGAATATTACCATCTATTCAACCCCTTAGAATCCAGAGATACTTACAATGCTTTTGCTCTTGGAGTGAATTGGGAGCTTAGTGATGTTATGCTGCAGTTCCAGATGACTAATGCCCAAGGTGTAGAAGAGCATAACTTTATCACTCAAACTCCTAACAATTTTAACTTTAATGATGGAAATTTTGTGTTTGGATTTACAGCTATTTTTATTTTACATACTCGTAATGGATTAAAGAAATAATACATTGTAAAGTTTACGCCCAACTATTAACACATTTATCTAGCGTAAAGCACTTTTCTTTTGTTCCAAAATATTACTTCCAGAAATCGTCTTTATCAGTTTTTGCAGTATGCGTATTGAGTAGGAATCTTATTGTTGCCCATTTATTACCTCATTCGTACCATCTATTACTTTCTACGTTCATAATGATGATTACCTATATACATTAGCAATATAAATAATGAATAAGGAGTCATATCTTATCATAATGCCTTTTGAGAGCAGATCTTGCAAAGCCGGCAAACCCAAATAACTGCTCATACACTTTAAACGTGTAAATAAGGATACTCAAAAAAACTAAAACTTAAAAGACATGAAAAAACTTAAAGAAATATTTGACGCCATTTTTAGAAGAAGGCGAAACAGAAATAACAATGTCAACGTTCAAAACAACGATAACATGGATGTTTTAAATAACATTCCAGATCTAGATCAAGCATTTACAAATAGACAAAATCCCAATCTTTATCTTTCTACACGAACAGATCTAACACGAAACAGCATGTTAATGCCCTCAGCTCCAGCTGCAGGTTCTGATAGAGAGGAAGCATTAGACCAAACGAATATAGAGAATCGAGACAACATACACGCCGCTTTGCGGGAAGTTGAACAAGGAGGTGAAGACATGATGAAAGTAAAAAGAGAACTATTAAAAGAGGAAGGTAAAAGCTTCTTTTTCAGAAATGCTGCTAAAGTAAAAGACCTAAAAGCACAAAAGACCGAATTGGAACAAAAAAATAATGATGGAGAAATAGCCGATTTTGTTGTAGTACGCAATGAAACCAATGAAAAAATTAAAGCACACAATCCAGAAATGCGAGATAACATTGATTTCTCTCAAATGAATAGAGATATTCTAGAGGACAAAGTGAATGTACACAAAAAACCTAAGATAGAATCTGACGCCCATAGGTTAGAAAGATTACAAGGAGAAGGGCTCGCAAATCTAGATACAAACCATAAAGACAATATACCTCTTAAACGACAATTAGGAAAAGGTAGATATGATGGACTGATGGAACCTACAGGAGGAACTTCTACTGGATTACTTTCTGTCCGCAGTGATTCAACCTTATCCAGAGCTTCTAAAACGAGTAAAAAATCGACGGAATCTAAGCCAAGCAAAAAAAATCAACAGCGACGTTTTTAGATAAAACATCTCATGTTATACATTTCATTACCTTTTTTAAGGTCATAACGCACCACTATTATCCAGTGGTGTTTTTTTTTTGATTAAAATCATATTCTACTCAGCCAAAATACTTCCTTTTTACACCTGTTTTTTTCCCTCTTACACAAGTTGTTTTGACCCTAAGCCCTTGTATAGCTTTACTTTGCGTCAGAAATAACAAACAACACAAATCCAATAGACATGAATCCGATCACAAAACTTTTTCCGATAAACTATAGGAAAATAAAACAACTTATAAAGCAATTAGCTATTGCTAGCAGCTATGCTATTCATAGATAATTAAAGCTCAAAAACAACCATAAAAACAACACACAACTCATAATAATTTTAGCCATGAAGGACAGTAAACTCTCTATAGATATGATCATTTTGGTAACGATGTTACTGTGCATAGTACTATTGGGAATAGATATTTATGCACATCATATAGATCAGCTTTATGACTTAGGTATGACACATACTTATATCAATAAAATGATCATCAAATTATATAGTGTTGCTCCTTTTTTAGAAAGCTCTATGGTAATAAGAAGTTTGGTTTTAGGGATATTTTCTTTTGCTTCCTTCGGCTTTCATGTCAAAAAGAAACCCGAAGCAGATACCAAAAACAGCTTATATTACTTAGCCTTGGCTGTAGGGACTTTAGTCTTTGTTATCGCCGGTGAATTACCAGTTCCTATGTTTCCGAACTTAGGATTAACTACAGTAGCCCTGATAGCATTTATATGGGCCTTATTTAAGATCAGAAGGCACTTTAATTACTTTGGGTCTAAAGATGAGTTTAACGATGAGAATCTCATTTTTAAACAGGAGCAAGGGGTAATGACCAACCCATATTCTGTAAACTTCAAAACGGATAAAGGGTTTATTAATGTAGTAAATCCATTCAGAGCCACAATGGTTTTAGGGACACCTGGATCTGGTAAATCATATTCTGTAATCGAAGAGTATATCCGCCAACACATCCAGAAGCAGTTTACTATGTTGGTTTACGATTTTAAGTTTCCTTCACTGGCCAAAGAAACTTATGCATTCTATCAATTTTATAAAGAGGTATATCAAATAGAACCTACTTTTAATGTGATTTCTTTGGATGATATTCAAAAATCAAACTTTGTAAATCCATTAAGTCCAGACCTAATTCGTAAAGCTGCAGATGCTATTGAAGCCTCGCAGACGGTATTGTACAATCTAAACAAAGAATGGATTACCAAAAAAGACTTTTTTGCACAATCCGCAATATCATACTTTGCATCGTGCATCTATTTTCTCAAGATTTATGAAGGTGGAAAGTATTGTACATTACCACACGCCATCACATTGGCTTCTTGCCCAGATGAAAAGGTATTCAAAATTTTAGGTTCTTATCCAGAACTAAAATTCTTTATGACACCGTTTGCTGATGCTTTAGAAAAAGAAGCTTACGAGCAATTATCGGGACAAACGGCTTCGGCAAGGATTCCTTTATCGCAATTAGCTACCAAAGAGTTGTTTTGGGTGATGGGTAATAACATCTATCCAGAACTCAATGTATCGCTAAGCATTAATGATCCTGAAAAGCCTTCTTTACTGGTTTTGGCCAATTCGCCTGCCACACAAACGACTAACTCACCTGCATTAGGTTTGATTTCGACTCAAATACTGAAGGAGATTAATACACAAGGACGCCAACCGTGTTCAGTAATTATTGACGAGTTACCTACCATGTATTTTATGGGATTAGATAACCTCATCGCAACTGCCAGATCCAATAAAATATCAACCACTATCGGTATGCAAGATCTGGAGCAATTAAAACGAGATTACGGCAACGAAGTGGCCGCAACGATTTTTAATATCGTCGGTAACATTTTTAGCGGATCGGTACGTAGTGAGACCGCAACCAAGCTTCAGGAAATATTTGGTAAAAAGAAACAGAAACTAAAAAATATCTCGGTAGATACCAGCAGTACTTCGTATAGCATTAACGAAAACCTAGAATATGCCATCCCCGTCGCTACGATTTCACAGCTATCGCAAGGAGAATTTGTAGGGGTAGTCGCAGATAATTTTGGAGAAGAAATCAACAGAAAAATATTCAGGGGTAAAATAAAAGTAGATCAACGCAATGATCAAATAAAAGATCCTATTCCGCTTACTATCGGAGAAGATAACGATATCGATAAACTATTGGATGGCAACTTCAACAGAATTGTAGCTGAAATTGATGTTCTGGTCGCCAACGAACTAGAGAAGCTAGAAGCAAATTACCACGAATACGAACAGGAGGAACAAGATCAGCAAATGGATCCCCCAAACTGATTCATAAAACAATTCAACTCTTAAAAACATCACACAATCATGAAAACAACATACATAAACATAAAAACGCTTATCTCTATCTTGTTGCTGGTTTGCTCTGCACTTACCTATGCACAAAAAGCTAAAAAAGAAAATGTACTTGATCCTCTCAAAAATTTTCCAATCCATTTTCCTTTAGCAAAAGAAGATTTCAAAAACATGTCCTCTACGTTTGGATTTAGAAGACACCCTATTCTACAAAAAAACAAATTACATGCAGGTATTGATCTTGTTGCTCCCAAAGGAGCCGCCGTACTTGCTTCTGCAAATGGAGTTGTACAAAAATCGATGTATCAAAAAGGATACGGCAATCACATCGTGATCACCCATTACCCTACTCTAGAAACACTGTATGCACATTTATGGTTAACCCTAGTCAAAGAAGGAGATCTGGTTACTCAAGGACAACTTATAGGTTTTGTTGGAGATACCGGACTAGCCACAGGACCACATTTACATTACGAAATACATATAAACAATAAAAAACTGGATCCAATACTGGTATGGAAAAGTTTTTTAAGAACCAAAGCATAAAAACACATCACCTAATACATTAAAAGTTATGGACAAAAAAAAGAAAATCATTGTAGGCGCTGTAGGAGTTGGATGCTTCTTACTACTTATTATCATGATTAAAATGGTAGTATTTCCAGGGGACAAAAACAAACCGCAAAAAAGCCAACTGGTAATAAGCACTCCAGAGGTCATCAAAAAGAAAATAGAAAACAAATCAAAAATTGAACACTACGACAGAGAATCTCTGAAGAATATCGGGAAAAATGATATTGTCAAAGGGTTAGGAAATGTCGGTAAAGAAGAAGAAGAATTATTTATTGAAGAGGCGCTTATCGTAGAAGATACCACCCTGCAAAATCCAAATCAATTGGGAGGTCTGGGGAAAGGCTCTTTGAATCCTCAAAACACTTCTGCACTAGCATATCAACAAAACTCCGAAGATGAGGAACTAAGACAACTTATGGCTTTGCAAGAACAGTTATTAGCACAGGCTAATGCTCCAACACCAACGTCAAATGATGCTGCTGATATACAGGAGATTCAAAAACTTCTGGCCGCATACGATCAATATAGCGCTAACGGTGAAAATACAAATCAGTTAACGCCAGATAAAATTTCGGAAATAGGTACTAGTGTTAGTGAAAAATTGATTGGCCAAATCAACACACAATTTCAGTCGCAAAACTTTTTTCACGGAGCACAATCTTCAAATGATGACAACAAAGTACTGGGGTTAATTCCGGCAGAAACAATAGACGATCGATTCCTGGTTAACGGTAGTACTGTTGCTATACGAACCAAAAAAGAAATACGTCTTACCAATCCCAGAGTTGTAATTCCAAAAGGAGCTGTCGTATACGGTAAAGTTTCCTTTGGCACCAACAGACTTTTGATTGATATCGATAGCTATAAAACAAAGAACACATTGTATAAACTAGATTTTACACTGTTTGATTTTGATGGACTGGAAGGCATACACTTAGACAGTCGTACCTGGCCCAAAATTCCAGGGAAAGTAGCCAAAGACGTCTATGATTACGCTTACCAAAGAGGTACACAAGCTGCTGGTTTTGGAAGCGAAAATAACAGTGTCAACCTGGAAGAAGCAAAGGATATCGCCATTCTATCGGCAGCCAAGGAAATCGGCAATGAAGTGTTCGAGAAAAGAAAGGTTTTTATGCCTAAGAAATATCACTTATGGTTTAACATCAACACCCAATAACATGAAAAGCGAAGCGATACAAAAAATATTTCCAATCTATGCTGTAGAAAATGACATGATCATTTCTAAAAATGGAGATATCACCTTAGGATTTAAATTACAGTTACCACAGATCTATTCTTTAGATCGAGAAGGAATCAACAGAATCAATCAATTGTTTGATAAGATCATTCGTTCACTTCCTGAAAATACGATCATCCAAAAACAAGATTACTTTTTTGTGGATAAGATCAAAGAAGCAGTAACCGAAGGAGAATTGATGTTATCCAGAAGTGACAATAAATTTTTCTACGAAAAACCAACATTGAGTCATGAATGCTACCTGTTTATTACCAAAGACTCTAAAAACAAAATAAGCCTCACCAGCAATGCAAAATTATACGACAAGTATATGGAGGAGGTAAAAGATTTTATTCAGGTAGTCACTACAAGTATTTCATTCCTGTCTAAAGAAGATTTTTTTACGGTAGACTCTTTAGGCTCTGAAGAAATTATACAAGTATTAGGAAAGTACATTTCTCTATCCCAAGAAGGGCAACAGTCCATGCAGGATCTATTTTTTGACAAACAATTAAAAGTTGGAAACAAAGTAGCAGAGATGTATGCCATAAGCTCATATAATCAATTACCATTGACTATACAGACTACAAAGAAAAACATCGATTTCTCGACGCAAAAAACCGATTTTCAGATTCCATTTATACAACCAGTTTGTCTGGGCTTAGAATGCAATCACATCTATAATCAGGTAATTTATATCGAAAATTCTGAGAAGGTATTTTCAAAACTAAAAACAAAGTTAAATCAGTTTAAAAGTTTAGCCATTTTATCCAAAGAAAATGAAGTCACCTACAATCAAATTGATCAATTGGTGAACGAAGTTATCGAAAATGAATTACGATTTGTATACCAACACTTCAATATCATTTTGTGGGATATTAATGACGAAAAACTCGAAAACCATAAAAATCAATTAGAGAATGCATTCAAGGAGTTATCCATTACTCCTTATCAAATCAAGAACTCGTTAAAAGACTTGTTTTTTTCTAACCTACCTGGTGCCTGCACATCTGTTCCTGAATTGTACAAATTTATAGGCATTTCAGAACAAACACCAATCTTACTAAATTTTGAAAGTTATTACGAGGGAAATAAAGATGGAATATTACTTACTGACCGTAAAAACGGTGCACCGGTACGATTAGATTTATGGATAGAGCCTGTAAAAAGAGGACTAATCGTAAACAGAAATCGTTTGATATTTGGTCCATCAGGAACTGGAAAATCTTTTTTAATCAACCACATCGCCAGTCAGTATTATGAGCAGGGCCATCATATCGTAATGATCGATATTGGTAATTCGTACAAGAAATTATGTAACCTGGTAAAAGGACAATATTATGCCTATGATCCAGATGTTCCTTTAGAATTCAATCCTTTTCACTTTCATCATATCGATGAGGTTAATAATGATAAAAAGATATTTCTAACCTCACTAATTATCTTTTTATGGAAAGGTGATGACCCTTTCAAAAGAGAAGAAAAACAGATTATTGGCCTATATCTCGATGCCTATTATGAGTCTTTCGAAAAGGAACAAAGCGGCTACCCTTGTATGTCTTCCTTTTATGAATTTGTTGACCAAAATCAGGTAATGGAGGATGAAGAAAGGTATTTTGATAAAGTAAGTTTTCAGTTATCACTTCGTGATTTTCATGATGGTAAATACAGTAAAATTCTAAACTCAGAAAAACCAATAGATCTGGTACAGGAACGATTTATTGTATTCGAAATGGATAATATTAAAGACCACCCTATTCTTTTCCCATTGGTTACGATGTTATGTATCGATGTGGTGATGAGTAAAATCCGAAAAATACCTGAAGCCAAAAAATCCATCTTCATCGATGAGTGTTGGAAACCAATTTCCAAAGGAGAAATGGCACAGTTCATCAAATACCTATATAAAACCGTGCGAAAGTTCTATGGAGAAGTAGCCATTGCTACGCAAGACGTAGAAGATATTTTGGACACTCCTGCAGGACCAGCAATGATCAACAACACGGATACTATGATCTTGTTGTCTCACAAAAAGAAAATGGCGACCAAAGACAAATTTGCACAGTACTTATCCTTTAGTGAGTCTGATCTGGAAAAATTATTCTCTACCGATAAAAGAGAGGTTTTTATCAAAGTTGGGAACGTATCAAATGTATATAAAGTCACTGTTTCTCCTGAAAGGTATGCCTGTTACTCTTCTAATGCAGACGAAAACAAGGTCATTTTTGATACGTACAAGGAGAAAAAAAATATGGAATTAGCACTAAAAGAATTTGTAGAAAAACTCTAAAAACAAAAACACAATGAAAAAGCAACTCATTCTATTACTTATACTACTTTTTGGGATAAGCAATACCATCAACAGTCAGAACCATTTGGTTCCTCTAGAACAACTGGATACCATAAGAGTATCAGACATAAAAACAACTCATTTAATATTTGATCAGCAAATTGAATATCTAGACGTAGGATCTCCATTTTTTGTAGCAGACACTACAAAACAAATGGTCAAACTAAAGCATATTGGTCAGGAACTGGTAGATGTAAGAACCCAACTTTCTAACCTAACGGTTATTACCAAAGACGGGGGATACTATTCCTTTATCCTAGCCTATCAAAGACTTTTGCAGCACTTGACTTATAAAGTAAAAAGAACTGAAGAATTTGCCGATGCCGTACAGGATAAAATTCAAAAAGAAGAAGATGAAGCCAAAGCTTTGGAAGCATTATGCAACAAGTTAGACAAAAACTACAATAACAAAATACACCTTAAAAATGGAAAATCGGGAGATATAAGAGTTCGGGTTACAGGTATTTTTTACGTAAATGAAAAAATCGGACTCCGCATCGAACTCAAAAACGAATCTACCATTGATTTTGATATTGATCACATCCTTTTCAGGACCAAATTAAAGAAACGGTTTGCTAAAGATTATTTATACCAGGAACGTGTCATTCACCCTTCAGGAATCTGTTCTGACAATTTTGAAATTGCCGGTCAAGGACAGCAAAATATCACTTTGATATTCGACAAATTTATGCTTAACGAAAAGGAAAAATTGAGCATCGATATTTTCGAAACCAACGGAGGCCGATCGGCTACGATGATCATTCCCAGAGAAGAACTATTGAACCCTAAAGTACTGTAGTCATGAAAAAGCAACAAATTATTTCAGTTCTAGTATTCTTCTTGGTCATTAACACTAATTGGGCGCAGATTCCATACTTTGATATTCCGGGATTGGGATTACGAAAAGCTGAAGAAAAATCAGTAAGAGATTTTCAGAAACAAAACCTGACAACGACAGGTGTTTATGCAACTACGGCTGCCTTATCAGTAACTGAAAGATTTACAAGAACCAAATTTCGGGTTAATCCAATAAACCTCGCATTTATTGACTATTCGAAGTATAGTAACATGTGCAGAAGCTATCTCAATCCATTTGAAAAAGCAAAGTGTACAAACAAATATAATTATCTAAAAAATGCACATCAGACCGTGTTGTTTTTCGTAAACACTCCAATTCAAAACGAAGTAAACAATGGAGTTAAAGAGCAAATTTTGTCTAAATACACTGCTATTACCAACACCATTCTGAAAGAATTAGAGATGCTAAAGCTAAAAGCTGAAAAAGATAATTTTTACACACGATTAATCATCAAATAAACGCTTAAAAACAAACACCCATGAAAACGATATGCACACTAGTACTATTATTTCTGTTGGTAGGACAGCAAACATTTGGGCAATTTGTTCATGTTCACACGCACATTAATAATACCGACGCAAATACTCAAGCAAAACTGACTGCTCTTATCACCATTTTGGGAGGAAGAAATGCTTCTTTGACCACATCAAATAACAAATTACAGACTGCCTTAGATAATCATAAAGAACAATTAAGGCTTCAATACACCAAAAATCAGTTTGATCGAGGTACAGGTTATACTACAACCGCTGGAATTTCTGCGCTATTAAGCTTAGGAGCTTCTGGATTAGCAAGAATCCCTGGATTACCCTATATGACTTCAGAAAAACAAGCATACCTAGATGAAGTAACCATGGATAAAGCCTTATTACTGGCATTAAAATCTGTGAGTAAAACCAATATAAAGTCGGCCAAACGGCAGGAAATTTATCGATTGCGAAGCAAATTACTTAGAGAATTCGCCAAAAATGATACCGATGTACGGCAAACCTTATTTATATCGGCGGCTGGTGTAGCTGTACTTAATTACAAGCAGTTTATCAATCTATACAGCCAATTAAATAGAAATGAGAATGATGATGATACAGGGCAAATGGAAAACGATCCTAATGAACTTGATCATAACCAGTTCATAGAATTTTTTGACAAGTTGTAATGTATAGAAACAACCTTGTTGATCCTTAAAGAAACCTATTTATCCATAAAAAACTAATGCAGATGAAAACGAAAATATTGAGTTGCATACTCACACTTATTGGAGCATCCGTGCTAAATGCCCAACAGTTCCCTTTTTTAACAGATCCGGGTTCATTAGCAGGATCAGGAGCAGCATTAGCACTGTATAAACAACTGGATGATGAGGATAAGAAAAACAGGGATAAAATGAAGGCTTTTGGGGTTGATTATATAAAGCGTCAGGTATACTTTATGGGATTTTCTCTGGCAGTAGGAGAAAGAATCTCTAATGAGATTGAAGCTTCTGTTACACGCTATACTACATTAAAGAACAGAAACTCCTCCTTGAGCTTGCTCAACTATTCTAAAAAAAAGGAAAACACCAAAATGTTGGCACTTATAGAAACGATGCTGACTAATATACAACGAGAGGCAAGGAATCAAAAAGGTCTTTTTGTCATCTATGGAGAAAAGATGAATCTGCTGCAGAATATGATGGAATCTCTGGAAGAAATAAATCGAGTATTAGATATCGTAGAAGATAACATAGAACAAACCAAGCTATACAATCGAATTTTTAATTAGAAAGAAGATGAAAAAAATACTGATACATATATGTTTCTCAATGATCATGTATTTGGGGAATGCGCAGGTCGTAATTAATCTAAACGTAAAAGGAAACTTAGAAGATCGTCTTTCACAATCGGCTTATGACCAAATCAATACGTCGAACACAACGCTTGCGGGTCAAGAACTATTAAATAAAGGAAATATTGAACTGCTAACACCAATTTTTAATGAGCAATTAAAAGAACTGACATCGTTTAACTCGAGGTTCGAATTCCAGAAAACTGCGATAAGAACCTTTATTAGCAGTCCTGTTTTTAGCAGTGCCGGAGGATTTAATAGCTACGGGTATATACAAGAAAAATACCCAATCATCAACCCTTTGAGTCCCTCATCTGTTGTTCGGAATACAGTAACCCGAGCCCGTTTCAGAAAAAAACTAAATAAAGAAAGGGATAAGATGATGAAGTACCTTGATAAAAACAACCCTATCCCAGAAGGAGAAAGAGTTTTCCTGGTGCTATCAACTTTAGAAAGTGTAATCAATTTAACCTTAGAAAATGGAAAGTTTTAAATATTTATTCCTGTTCATATGTGGTTTTGCTTTTGCGCAAACCCATTCGGAGAGTATTGCAGACCCTTTGGTGGCAACACACAAAACTGCCATAAGCACAGCACTAGGTGTTGAGTTGAGCTTAAGAAAAAAGCAAGGAGATTTAATCAAAGATCTAGAGGATACCGAAGAGGATTACGATTCGAAACGAAATGTATTCGGCAACTTCAAAACAAATACAATAGTAGTAGCTGCCGTACAAGCTAAACTCGTATTTCTCAACCAAAAAGTAGCGAATATTGAATCTACAATAAATACGCTAAAAGTCGCCTCCTTTGGTTTTGGACAAGGACTCCCCAGATATCAAGATCAACTAGAAATCGAAAAAAGATATTTACAAAAATTACAAGAAGAGAGCGTATTAATAGGCGGAGGAGGAATGTTGGTGAGCGGAGGTACAGGTCATGTATATACCGCATACTTAAAACTACTTATCAGATTAGTGAGAGTAAAAAACAACATCCTAAAAATTGACAAAGAAATAGCGGCAAAAAACAAAGTTGTCACAACATTAAAAAGATTAACATCAAACTGAAAACATCATGGATATTTTTGAAGTATTAGAAGTACTAGGAGATTTTATCTTCAACGGAGACGGAACGATTACAGCATTAAATGGTTTTATTGATGCCCTTATGCCCTACTGCTATCTACTGGCAACCATTATCATGGTGATACTGGTGGCGACAAAGGTAATCACTTATTTTGCTAATCCTTCTAGCAACATGGACCCATATGTATTAGTGAAACCTATTTTGGTATTATCTGCACTGTTTTTATATCGACCACTAGTTGATTTTTTAATTGTTCAACCTGTTGACTTAATAACAGATGCAGTAGAAGCTGCAAGCCTAGAGGCTACCAACATCGGAAACATGAACAGCTTTAGAAACGTTGTAGATCAAGGACTTACAGCATTTGCGGATGGCGATAATAACGATGGAGTAAGTATTTATGATTTTCTACAAGTATCTGCTGCACTAGAATTTATTCACCTACTTATCCAGATTGTTGCCTTGGTAATTATAGGGTTTATATTACTGAAACAGTTGGTATTGAAAGGTATTTATCTCATACTAGGTGTCTTGGTACTGCCACTATCTTTAATCCCATCCAACTTTGAGATTCTTAAAAAATGGTTTTTCGGGTTTTTATCGGTACTGTTATGGTTACCTGTATTAAGAATTTTCCAAACTATTATAGCACTTATTCATAATGCTCCTCTTGAAGGATTTGCGCAACCTTTATTTGCAGTAGTAATGCAGGTAGTAATGATCTACTATATATGGAATGTTCCTAAATACGCCAACTTCCTGGTAAGCAGTGCAGGTGAAAGTGGAGGAAGCATTGTATCAGACGGAATAAATACAGTATCCTCGGTGTATCAGATGTATGGGCTTAGATCATTAGGAAAAAACCAAAATAAATAATCATGGAATACAAAACACCAAAAGTACTTGAAAAAAAGCCAGTAATCGGCGGTTTTGATCTGATGACCATTGTGATCATAGCAGGATGTTTTTTGGCCTTTTTGTTTACTGTATTTGCTTCATTTTTAGGATCATTAGTATTTATCCTAATAGGAATGGCATATGTAAAGATTCAAAAAAAGTATCCTGAAAAAGGAGAGTTAAGCACCCTGCTAAAGTACAATTCCAGCATTAAATGCATACAGGTAGATCAACCGATAACAACTTTAATAAAAACGAAATAAAATTTTAAATAATAACACTTAAAACAAATGTAATCATGAAAACTAGAAAATTTAAAATCAGTAAGAACATCGATGTAAAATCATTAACAACAAAAATGAGTAACTCTAAATGGGTTTGCACCCTTCTATTAACGGTATTGTATATTGCACCAACCTTTGCCCAATCAGACGATATCAACGCGCAAATAAGTACGTGGGGAGATCAAATCAAAACCATACTTAATGCTGTAGTAGGGATTTTCTCTATTGCAGGAGGTTTCTTAATTTTTATTCAGTATATGCAGGGTAACGAACAAGCGCAAAAGAACTTTATTAGATTTATTATTGGTCTAGCCATTTTTGGGTTGGTAGCCTTAATCGCAAATGTTTTCTTACCAGATGTAGGAGGAGATGCAATAGGATAAATTTCAAAAAAGGGTCACCCATATTCTAAGCCAGACCTATTCAAAAATTAACAAGCTGTAAACCCTCATTAAATGAGGTACCTAATATTCCCTTATTCAAGGGAACAAGGAGCTTCTTGTCTAATTTTTAGGGTGACCCTTATCAAAAAACATATTAAAACACACTTTAAAAAACATTAATCATGGATTTACAAACCTTAAAAAACATCCCGGCAAGCTTTGCCCTTGCAAAACGATCACTACTTTATTGTTTACTGGTATCTATTATAATATCAGTAAGTAGTCTAGTCTGGGCTTTTGTAACTACCAATACCATAAAAAACACAGCTTTTGTATTAACCAAAGACGGACAAGCGGCTATGATGAAAGGAATCTCATTGACCGAAGTGGATGAGTTCAGGAATCCAGAAATCAAAAATCACATTAAAATGTTTCATGAAGGTTTTTGGGAAATTGATCAGTTCAATTATGAAAGACGTATCAATAAAGCCTTATACCTATCAGGAAGATCTGGTAAACAATTGTACCAAACGTTGCAGGCTAATGGACATTTGGCCAAAATAGTAAGTCAAAATCTAACGCAAAGCATAGAAATCGACTCGATTAAGATCAATGACAAGATAACGCCATATCAAGCAAAATTATACGGTAAATTAAGAGTATCAAGGACTGATCAAAAGGCCGAAACAGTGAATGATTTCAAAGCTCAATTTGTATTGCATAATGTTTCTAGAACCGATCAAAATCCTCACGGGCTTTTGATTGAAAATTACTTACTGCAATCAAAGCCGGTTACCATTCCAAAATAAAACAATATGCAAACTGAAACTGAAAACAATATTTGGGAGGGATCCCCCTCCCAATGGATGCATTTTCCATTCTATATCGGTTGCAGCCTACTACTCATCATCTACGGTTTAGGATTAGTATTAGCGTTTTATAAATATATAGAAACCAAATGCATTCGACTTCGGATTACTGATCAACGGGTGATTGAGAAACGAGGGATTTTGTCTGTAACTACGAACCAGTTAGAATTATACAGAGTAAAAGACATCAAGTTAGAACAACCGCTGATGCTACGCATTTTTGGATTAGCAACCATTGTTCTCATCACCTCAGATAGTACAAATCCCATCTATAAAATCAAAGGAATCGAAAACGGTCACAAACTCATCGAAAAAATCAGGATATCTATAGACAAAAGAAGAGATGCCAAGGGGGTTAAAGAATACGATTTTATCAACCTGTAATGCCCTTTTTTAAGATCAATTAAAACAACAGAGACATGAACACACAACATATAAATGCCATTATCATCGAAAATGATATCGCAGAGGCTCACCAAATAAAAGCGATTATAGAACAAGAATGTCCAAACATTACCATAGCTGCAATAGGATGCAACCCAATTGAAACGCAAAATGTTATCCAAACTAAAACGTATGATATGATTATTATGCGTCAAAAAACAGGAATAGCCTATGCTTTCAAAATGTTAGAAAACGCTGCTATTGATTTTGATGAAAAAGAGTTGATTTTAATTTCTACACAAGAAGAACATTATATTCAAAAATTCACCAAGGCTGCCGTGGGGAGTATTCTTCCATCCTTTGATTCTAAAGGAATTCAGCAAGTAATCCAAAAAGCAACACAAAGCATTACCCATCAAAAAGAGGCCACTTCATTTTTACAACAAACCTCCGTACAACCAAAACCTTTGAATCTACTGGCAATTCCTTCTACCGATGATGTTAAAATCCTAAAAATAAGTGATATTCTTTATCTACAATCCGAAGGAAAATATACTGTATTTCATACTATCCATGAGAAAAAAATTGTTTCGAGCACAAACCTGGGAGAATACGAAAAGAAGTTGGCGCATAACAACTTTTTTCGGATTCACAATTCCTTTTTGGTCAATATGGATAATATCGTTAATGTTCAAAAAAGAGACGGTGTATATATCGAAATGAATAATCGTGAAATGATCCCAGTAGCTAAACGCAAAAAAGATCCCCTTTTTCAGTTTTTGGGGATCAAATAAACTTCACTAAAATTTTACGCTGACTTATGGTAAATCATAAAAGAAAAAAGTCTAAAAACGATATTGCATTTTTAGACTTTTCAATTATTTGTGGATTATCCAATACCTAATCTTTTACTTCTATTTACGGAGCTTGGTCTTTTTCCGGTATTTTTCGTATTTCTTTTTGACTTTTTAAACGAGCCTGACTTTTCAATAAAATCTTTTGTAAGTTTCTGCTGCTTCTGAGTCCTTTTCTCATATTGATTAGATACTTTCTTTAGATCTTTGCCAATTTTTTTAAGATCCTTTCCAAAGTTTTCGAGGGTTTTCGTTTCAATGGCTATATCAATGGTCTGTTTAGCACGCTCGAGATTCCTAATCAGTTGCCTTTGCATATTAATTTCTTTTTGTAACATATTGATTTCTGGAGATACATCTTTTTGCAACCTTTTTCCCTTTCTTATCAGTCTTTTTTTCTGAGCTAACAGTCTTTTTTCTTTTGCTTCTGCTCGTCTGATTTCAACTTTTCTTTTACTCAATTCTTTCTCCAAGCTTTTTAAACTTGGCCCTCTTTTTCCTGTAATAAACTCCAGGATTTTCTTTAAAAACTCTTTCATATCTGTATGTTTAATTTTTCATCCATTTGATTTTTAATGATGAAACCGGTTATCTTCTTTATCTATGGATAGCATAACTACATGCTGCTGGTAATTGCTTCAATAGTATTACTAGTCTTTGCCATCCCTGTACTGTAAATAATTTAGTGCTATTCATAATATGTTGTTTTAAAGGTTATTGTGATTTACGTTAGCTAAGTAATTAGTTTTAGATATGAATTACTACAGCTAGTTAATAATCGGTGGATTTTAGGTAATACTTGGTAGTTTCAATAAGTATGTTGCAAAATAAAATATCGCAGGTTCTACCTGCGATATTTTCACCTCTTTATTATTGAAGACTACCAAGGAAAACATTTGCTTTTAACCCCTTTGTTTTTTGCTTTTTTAGGCTTTACTTTTTGTTTCACTTTTTTCTTTTCTTTTACTTTTATCTTAGGCTGAGATGCTAATTTGCTAAGATCCGGTGTTTCAGTATTTGTCTTTTCGGTTTTTGGCTTTTTACTTTCTTGTTTTTCTTTATCTAATCTTTTGTTACGCTCTTGACGCTCTTTTTCTTTTCGAGCTGCATTTTCTTCAGGATTCACGTTGGTATCTGGATAATAAACCGGTGTTTGGTTTATAGGACGATCACCCCTACAATGAACCGGAACAACTTTTTTGTATCCTTTTACCTTTAAAGCAGCCATTAACTCCTTAGTATTAGAAGTTTCCCCATCCTTCAATTTCATGGTGACTACACCATTGGTATCTGCAACAGATTGGTATTGTTCGTTTGAATTGGTTTCTCTCTCGTGTTGATTGGTAAAAGAAGAAAGTTCGTAATTGTACATTTGCTCCTGATTATTTTCAGGTCCCGTTTGAGCAGCCTGATAATTTTGTAAGCCTCCCCCAAAAACAAAAGGAGCTTGCAATCCTGCATCCAAATCATATCCGTGAGGGCCTAAATACTGCACATCTAGTCCTTCTACCGTATCAAAAGTTGCTTGTTCAGTACCTTTTACACGCTGATGGTCACCGTGCGCACCAATCATCACTGTTTTAGGTTCTCCATCTTTTGGTGTGAAAATTTCGAATTTCGCTAATATCTCATCAGCTTCTTTCTGAGTCATTTGTGGTTTCTCTTTGTCCGACATAATTCTGTGTTTTAAAAGTTATTATTTATTTTTCGCCTTTTTACAATCGTACTGTTTGATTGTTTATTAAAGGTTGTGAAATAATCACAGGACAATATTAGGCAGGATATTAGCTAAAAAACAGTTGCAATAAACAAATGGTATTATTGAAGTAATAATCGGTAATCAACAACCAAAATCTAAGTCATTTCAGTGATAAAAAATAACCAGAAGCTATTTCAGATTGAGAGTAGTTAATAAAACAAAAATTTGAAGTTCTCGAATAATAACAACTCCAAAAGAAGATTACAGAGATTAGTTTTTATGGAATCATTAGAAAAAATGTTTGTAACAACAATTCACTTATATACTCAACCATTGCCTAAACTCGGCAGCTCTATTTTTACTAATGATGATTTCGACATTGTCATTACCTATAATTAGAATCTTTAACTGACTATTTCCATATCGCACAATCTTTTCGATGGCACTGATACTGATAATAAATTGTCTATTGGCTCTAAAAAAAAGCGAGGCATCCAGGCTTTGATACAACTCATCTAAGCTCAAATTTGAAGTGGATCTTTTTCCATCAATTCTAAAAATATAAGTAATGCTATTTTCGGTTTGCGCATAAGCTATTTGATCTATCGAGATGGGTACCAATTCATTTCTGATATAAGTAAGAATCCTTTGTTTATCAGCTTTTGCAGTAGTTTCTTCGGTTTGTGGTTGACTGGTTTGTTCTGCAATAATTTGTTGTTGATGTGCTATCAAATCTGTGTTTAACTTCGATAAATTAAACAATTCACTCTCTAGCGCACTATTTTTGGATTCCAGTTGTTTTTCGTAAAGTCCTCCTAGGATGCGTACTGCAAAAAAGGAAAGTAAAACAATAAACCCGCCCATCAAAAGAAGAATTCTATAGTAACGGTTTTTAAGTTGCTGGGTTTGGATGGTGATCTTATCCAGATTAAAATTGGCAGCTACCAACAAATCACTTTCTTTCACAGGAGAGATGTGAACTACTTCAGATTGATGTGTTAACTCATCATCTTTTTTTTGACTTACCAATATATCGTATAATTGATCCGTTCTGTCTTCTTTCTCAAAAGCATCCAAAATATTTTGATTAGAATTTACCTTTTCCCCCACTTTGGTCATTTTGGGATGACAGATCAGCTTTCCTGACCAATCCATTACCGAAATGAAGGAAGTCATCTCATCGGTATCATTAATGGCAGATTGCACATTTTCTCGTATCACCTTAAGTTCGACACCACTGGTTAACTGGGTAAATATCAATTGAGCCATCTCATCGGCTTCTCGGGTACTCGATTCTAGCTGAATGGTAATCAACTGATCAGAACTCTCCATAATAAAATGCTTCACACTAAAAGAGGCAACGATCAAAAAGATAACCGTAATAGCGATGAAGGTTAGTAAATGGAGTTGATCCTTTCTCATAAACAAAATATTTACGAGTAAAATTACTACATTTTTTATGCAAAAACCGAGCTAATGGAAAAGAATAAAGCTACTACCTGGAAATATTACTAATTCTTAAAATTTGGGCTTATTTATTTTCTTTTGCCCATTTTGCTGCAAGTTTCTATGGTTTTTTTGAGGCAATGGCTTCTTTTCTGGAATTTTGGTGAAATCACTCCACCCTGGTTCTTGTGCATTAGTCTGTGTATGATGTTGTTCTTTGGTATGCTCAAGAGGTTGTCGAAGTTCATGAAATAACTTCTCTGTATGATACATTTTGGTCGAAGTATCTTTTATAAATGTATCCAGGGCCACTTTCATACCATCCAAATGTTGATGTTGTATTGCTTCCAGCAATTCTTTTTGATTGGCGTTAGAAAACTCTGGCAGCGTTTGTTTGATGTCATTTTGCATCCTATATATTTGATCCACCAACTTGTCTCCAAAATGTTCTTTAAACTGATCAACCTGATTAAATATATCCTGATATTGCTTTGCGATTTGCTGCATTATTTCGTTCGGTCCTTTATGTTCAACTTTCTTGCTCATATTCTTTTATTCTGAAATCAACTTTTATAATTAAGATGATAGTACACTAAGATCTCTTTTTAATATTCCTGAATCCACAGTACGAATCTAAAGATTTGTTTATCTAGTATTACCCAGCGATTAATAAATGGAGTATTTGGAGTAATAGCCGGTCAAATCGTATCAGCTCTATCTCTAAAATGATATTCTACGTATTCGGTTACTGTTTCGGTTAAAGTTTTCCCTAGATTGCTCCAAAGCATTACTTTTGTTTTTCCTAGGAGGTAAAGTTGGAGCAGGCTCTTTATATCCTTCTGGAACTTTTGAAAAGTTAGCAAAACTAATTTTTTCATCTTTTTTTGGTCCAGGATTCGAGAATAGCATTTCTTCCAACTCTTTGGAGAGCTTTGGTTTTTTACCTGCTTTAAGATCTTTAATCATCGCTTTAATCTCTTTGTAGAGTGGAGAGCTTGGATAAATGATATGTGCATACCTTCCATCCTTTAATTCTACCAGCTCTACTCCATTTTTCTTACCATAGCTTTCAGCGATATTTTTTTGAAAAGCAGCAAAATTTTTAACATCATGTAAGACAATATCTGCTTTTTTACCATCTTCGGATTCTAATCTATAGATCATCTCCAGATTTTTGACTCTTTTTTCTTCCTGATTGTTTTCTTCTAGTGCCATGTTGTTAATAAATTTAAGTGTTCATCAATTGTTGAATCATTAACTGATCCCAAAACCTTTATTAGGTTTTAATTTTTGAATTTTCTTTTTGGTCTTTTTAAGCAAAGTTTGTTTTTTAACTTCTTTCCCGTTATTGACTGTCTTTTGTGCGTTATAAGGCAACTCGCTATTCAGCTTGATAAACTTTTCCAAAAGTCTCTTTTCTTTCAATCGATCTTCACTCAAGTCATTGATTTTGGTATTCTCGCGTTTCGCTATATTGGGATGCATTGTATTGTTTTTTACTTCCCGAACAGCAATACGTTTTTGTAAACGACTATGCTTTTCCTTTTGTGCTTTGGGATGTAGTTCTTCTTTTTTTACTAATCCAGCCATAAGTTGTATCAACTCTTTTTGAGTGACTTTCCTTTTTTCTGATGCGGTATTTGTTAAAGTTTTTTTCATCCTTTTGTGATGCTGCAACAAGAGTGATGTTTATGAATGCTATCACTCTAATTCAGGAATCAACATATCTCATTTGTCTCGAAGATATATACCATAGTTGAAACCTCTATATCTAAAGTAATAAGTGGTAGGACTGAAGTAATATTCGATCATCAAAAATACAATCAACCAGTACATAAGCAACGATAACCCATCTATTCCCGTAATTATCCCATGTATTACTTTGTGGTATGTATTAGGGGAAAGACCCCCTAATTTGGTTCCAGAATTTAAAATTATAATAACCTAAAAAATTAAGAAATTATGGGATACGGTGAAAAAGAATTATATAATGCACAAAATGTTATTGGATATACCGGAAAACTAGGTGCAAATCCCACCTTTTATTTTAAAAAAGATCTTGGTGGTGGTCAAATTTTATATGGACATATTACACAAAGTCATATGTTAACATCTAATATCGGTAGAGAGAAAATTGAGAAAATAGATAGTAAAAAGTATGAAATCAAAAACGATGGAGTACTATATCGCACAAATCAAGATGAAGGAGAGTTCTTAGCAGAAAACTATAAAAACAAGGCTGCTATCTTAAACGGTTGTAAAGAGACAGGAGAAACAAATGAAAAGGTTACTATAGGAGATCCAAGAACGAATAAGACCTATATCGATAAAAATAATGAAAAATGGACCTTAGTTCAGTCCTCTGTAGAAATCGTAAATGGAGAACTAAAGCACCCTAGTAGAACTTTAATAAAATTCGTTAACGCAAAGAATTTAGATAAAAAAGTCTCTTCTGAACTACAAATAGCTTTAGACAACCCCAAGTGTCAACTCATGAAAGATCAAGAACAAATTAACATAGAAAACCACCAAAAAAAGCATGGGTATAAAGAAGTAGAAATGAAAATACATAATGAGATTTTCGAAGAGAATTTCGAAAATATGTTAAATGGAAATCTTTCCGGTTCTGAACAAGATGAAGACATTGCTGCACTTGATGCTTTGGTAGCAGAACATACTCACAAAAAAACACCTGAGGAGTCTTTATCTCCGTCGTTGAATCAAAAAAAAGATAATAAATCAACGCCAGACAAACAAGTTAATGAAAATGTATTGAATGCTCTTTCATCAGGCAACGTCAAAAAGCTTGCTCAAAAACATGATCCATCCAAAGATCCAAAACTTGAGAAACCTCTTGTACAAAATCAAAAATTCGGCTTAGAAGATTTGGCTTCTCCAGGGTTCAGAAAAAACAAAAGAGCAAAACAAAATACAAGGTCCACAAATAGCAACAGAAGCGGAAATAATAAAACCAGACAAAGACGAAACAGTTCTAAAGGTCCTTCGAAGCAGTTCTAAGGGACAATAATAGAAGATAGGTTTTACCGGTAATTACGAGATCAACCAGCAAAACTGTCTGAAGGTTATTTCAGGCAGTTTTTTTATGTAAATTTATTAAAACATCTAAAAAAAGTGTTGTATTGCTTTTAAAATGTAAAGTTGAAAGTTGGTAGCTTTCTTTTGGTAGTAGGAGCGGAATTTCCTTCGACTTGTACCTCCATGTTTCACAGAGCTAAGTCGAAGCGTTCAGGAGAAACTTCTCGTCCTGCCAAGATTGATTAAAAGTTTCAACAATAAAAAAAGCCTCAGATACTTCTGAGGCTTTCTTTTTAGTAGCGGGAGCAGGATTAACTCCCTTCAGTCGTTGAACCTTTGGGGTGTGCTTGTACAGATAAAACCAGTTGTTTTCACAACTGATTTTCTTCGTAGCAGGAGCAAGATTCGAACCTGCGACCTTCGGGTTATGAGTTCGGTTTATTGGCCGCACAACCATATAATAAAGATTTGTACTAAATAAATCATCATCATAGTAATTACTTCAAAATAAATCGGACTACCATTAATGCCTTCTTAATTTCCTTATCAACATTCTTGATAGTTATACTCATACCTTCCGCTTTTATTTCTTCATCCCTTATTGCAAAAGTTTTGGTTTCGCCAATTGATATCCCATCGGTAAAACTAATCTCATCACCTCCTTGCCCAATTACAATTTCTGAAGCCTGTAAATCAGAATCTGTTGTTAAAATAATATCTGTTAATTTAATGTCTTTTGTTTGTCTAGGTTTACCTTCCTGATCTAATCTCACATAATACGGTAAGAAATCTATGATATTTTTGATAGGCAGTATTCGTTCTGTATCTCCTTCTTCTACCTGCATTGTTTTGTACCACTCATTACTTAAATCATGCTTAAGATCTATAATAGAGAACAATCCTTCCTGTTGCCCCAACTCTTCATTATTTTTATTGAAATCAACCACCGTATCAATTGCAGCTTTTTTCATTCGAGTTCCTCCTTCATTAGCGGTGTAGCGAATATGAATAATCGCATCTGAAATCGTGTCATAATCAAACTGGCGGAAATCAGGCAGCTGTAATCGCCATTTGCTAATCGCTCCCGCCCCTTCAAAAGGTAAGTATCGTTCATCTTTGAAATTAAGTTCAAACATTCCGCTTTCGTTTTGCGCAGAGCTAGCTGCTATAGCCTTAACAGGAATATTAAACGTCATAAAACGATCATCGTTTTCCTCTATTTTCTCTTTATAATCATTCTTACTTTTTGCTATACTACTATTACGAAACTTATGCTCTAATAGTCGTAATGAAGCATTTAATCCAGTATATGGGCCCACAATACAGGGGATAGATATCGACACTGATTTAATACGACGCTTGTAATGCCCTGGATAATCCATATCGAACAAAATTTCTGGAAGATTAAATTCACAGGCACCTGTTTCTTTGAGCTGTATCAAACTCAAAGGGTTTATTTGTCGTAAGGATACGTGTTTTGTGATTTCATAATCATGAGTTTTTTTCTCGTGATATGCAGCTTCAAGTTGTTTTAATCCTACATACAATTGTTCTCCGGCTAGCAATCCATCACGGCTCGAATCCCAATATCCCGATTGGATAAAATTCGAATTACCAAGACCACGTTCAAAACGATATATTTTTTCTGCTTTTTTTGCCAACTCATAGGCCAAACTATATACTTGATGATATACTGTTTTAAGATTTCCTTTCATCCAGGTATATAATTCTTCATTTGTATATTTATCTCTTAAGAAATTCTCTACTTCTTTGGCATTATCAATTAGTTTTTGTTGATTACTAATTTCTTGATTAGCAATACTTACCCTAATTTGCTGCGCCAAGATTTGTTTGTCTATTTGTTTAAGTTCTAAACCTGCAATATTTGCCTGTAATACTCGGTCCTGATGCGCACGAAGGAAACCTGATTTTTTGGCTGCTTTGCTTGATGCATAACTGTGTTCTGCTGCATCGGTTTGCATCCAACGAGCAATTGCAGCTGTAGCTGGACCTAATTGTGAGCCTCCAAAAGTGATTGTAGTTCCAATACCAAACGGCTTTACATTTGCCTCAATATTAGGTATATAAGACAGTGCACTACCCAAAGATTCTATTTTCCCGATGGTATCTTGTAGATCATGAGCATCTTTGGCTTTTTGCATGTCCTCTTTTTCATATTCATTTACATACACATTACTATAACTTTCGGGCATTTTAATTTGATTTTCTAATGGATTAAAATCAGTTTCGAAATTTGGTACCTTGTCCTCAGTTTCTCCTATCAATTTTAAATAGAATTTCATTCGTTGTTCGGGTAGTTTTCTATTTTCCATTAGATTTTGAATAGTACTCTCTGCTTCTTCCAATTGTTTCTTTCTAACTTCCATGATTAGACTATTCATTATTCCTTCATGAGTAGCTCTGGTATATGCCAGAGATTCGCCATCTTTTTTCTCTAATGCAGATAACATTGCTCCTCCCAAAGATTTTAATTCATTACAAAGCTCTATCGATTTTTGCAATAAGTAATAAAAACGATAATTCGGCATTGGCGTATTAAGGTCGTTTAACACTGAGGCAATACTGATGCCTTGCGCAGCTGCTTTTACCAATAATGCTGGATCAATAGGGGGTTCGAACAGTGGAAGTTTACGAAAGACTCCTTCGATATTTAAACAATGTCTTATCTTAAATAAACGATCCTCTACAGTATCCCAGTATCCCATCAATTTTGGGTTATTAGGAATACAAAAATACAATGAAGATGAAAAACCAAATATATTAGCAAATCCAACGACTCCACTTTCAACTCCTACAGGTAACGAAGTTTGGTTGCTAAATGGCACTGCCATCTCAAGTTCTACCATAGCATTGGAGAAAGCATCCCACTTATGTAATAACGAATTATATGTTTGTGGTTTGATTTTGCCTCGTTTAGGAATCATTTGAGGACGTTTACCCAGTATATGAAATGCCAATACATAGAGTTGTGTTGCCTGGTTAATACTTTCGATAGTATCCTGACGGAATAAATAATCTCCCCAGGCTATCAGGTTATCAATATACTTCATGACTACCCATTTCATATACGCAACAGGTCTGCTTCTTGCTATCAAATGTGGTTTGAAAGGATCATTACGCCATGCTGTTATATCTTGATTAGATGCATTAGGCTCTAAATTCTTAAAAATCGCATCCAGAATCTGTTTAGTATCTATTTCTTTAAAGGGTTTGAATTGCCAAAAACGCTTATCATCTGTACCATTTGCAGTAGGGTTAAATACATAATGATACCATTTCATAGCATCTTCAAACTGTTGTGATTCACTTAGCGTATTTGCCAACATCACTGGTGTGTGAAAAAACAGTTCCCAATGATATATAGAGTATGGACGCTTCAATTCATGATACACATTATTTGTAGCTAAATTATTATCATGATCATAAGCGCCAAAAGCATCATCAGAATTAGAAATACTAAGATTATAACTAAAAAAACTAGTGAGATTACCCGAGTTTAACTTACTGAGTAAATCATGGTTATGTTCAAAATAAAAATTATGTCCTCCATTATAAGTCGTTGCATTTTGATCCTTAAACTCATACTTATCAATTTCGTCTTTAATTACACCTTGGGGTTGTAGCGATTTTATTGTACCCAGATTATTGTGATGAAAATGCACTACTTCAATACTGTTATTGTTAGTAGACGGATTTGAAAAAACTGTTAAGTTGGTTCCACTTAGCTTAAAAGAGTTTTTACCAATTATTACATTATTCTTATAGCTTATTCTGATATTTAATTCTTTGTTTGAAGGGTGTATTGAAGGTATAAATTCAAAACGCTCAATATCTGCAAGGGTATTGCCATCTACAAAATTAATGGTATCCTTACTCAATTGTTTTGAAGTCCATTTACCATTCCGATATTCGCTCATTCCCATTTTTATTTCCCAATATTCTTTAGGTTTATTATTCGCTACAGAAGTATTTGCCATGCCTGTTATCGTTTGACTACCATCATCTGCAGGTTTTACTTTTTTCATGAACTGAGGGAAAAACACTAATAATCGATCTTGCCATGCAATAGGAATTAAATAACATCCATTACTCCCAATTTCATTATTAGAATTCACTACATCGTATGATGGAATGTCTACCTCCATTTTTTCCCAAGAATACCAATTCATCTGATCTAACCTCAAGTATCGGTAATAATAGGAATAAGGAGCATTTCGAGTTCTGGCAAATACATGAAGCTTACTTCCTTCGGTCCATATATCCGAATTATCTTTAGTGCCTTCGATATATAGCCCAACAATTTCCATATTTGCCACTTCGTCTACTTTATATAAATAAGATTTAAGGACGTATTCTATATTTTCTTTGGTGATATCATTTTGCAGCAATTCAGATTCTAGTTCTTTAAAAAAGGAAGTTTTATCATCTCTAAGATTACTTTCGATCCAATTTTCGGGATATAAGAATACCTTCCGGTTAGCTTCCCAAACTCGATAGCGCTGCATCCAATCCCATCGCTCCCGATCCAAAATATCTGGAGTAATACCATTATGCACTTCTTCTAACCCCAAGAAACAACGTTGAACAAATAATTGTACCGAAGATAGTGCCTGTTTGATCCTAGAAGTCTCCATACAAGCGTCCATTTGTACATCGATTAGAAAATATTCAAATAATCCATTGGCATCTGTTACTCCCCATTGGATAAGATCCGGTTGTTGCAATAGATAAGCAATTAAAGCATCTTCCTGATGATTTCTAATTTGATCATTCAAAGGTTTTACAACTTGCTCCCAATCCTCTTGTTTGTATTTTGCTCGAATGGCATGTTGTATGCTATCTGCTATTTTTCTGGTTTTTTTGAAGTTTGATGTTGGTTTTGCCCATTCAAACAGTAAATTGATATCCACTGCTATCTTATTCGCTACTTCTATAGCCTTTTGTAATTTTAATAAGTTGATTTCATTTAGAAAAACTTCAGGTTTGTTTAGATTAAAATGGTTTTCCTCAATCAATATGTCTATTTTCTCTTTTTCCCAAAGGGTAAGCGTAGCTATATTTTCGCTAAGTTTAGAAATATCATCGGGCGTATGTGCCCACTTAAAAAATTCGATTAAATCAGTTGCAGTTTTAGGTAATGAATTTCGTAATCGTGTATAGGCCTCTAACCGTAGCCAATGATCAAAAGTTATTGCATTAAAATCTATATCCCCGAAATCAGAAGTAAATTCATTGAAATGTTTAAGTTCGAAATTAGTGATCTCAAAACCGCTTACCAGAATCGAAGCTTTATACAAAACAATATAAGCCTGTTCTGTCATTGTTGTTGTGAAATCAGGAAGGAGTAAAGAGGGCGGGATATTCTCTATTGAGGATGTTGGTGTTTTCCAGAATACGGTATTGAGTTCTTCACCAAAAACATGTAATGCATACAACTCCCCTGATTTGAGTTTTATAGGATCACTCCACCATTCGTTGGTAGGATCTTCCTGTTGGGTAAATGATAACATATTACCATCCAATGTTATAGCAGGCGCTGTATCCGTATCTTTTACAATAAAAGTATATTCATTTTTTGCCGAAGGAATTAGATAACCACTCCAATCGGTTTGTACAGGTTTTGCACTTTCTTTAATGGCTTCAAAAATAGTACTGATAGATTTCTTTGGACTGCCCGTAGTCAATATTTCTGAAATGAGTGTATCAGTCTCTTCTTCTTCAAGTCCGATGGACTGTGATAGGGTTTCAACTACAAACCGGTGTGTTAGCTGATCTCGTAAATAGGGTAAAAATACGTTCATAAAGGCTCTACTTTTTTTAGGAGCCGTATTTGGATCTTCTTCTCCTTCATTTATTTCCTCAAATGGGACAAGGATATCGGCTGATTTCAGAATTACCTCAGCGGCTTCTACTTCTATTTTCCGTTCTGGTGATTTTTGTTTTTCAGCTTCAATAACATGAAATAACACTTCTTTAAATAGCTTACTTTGCTGTTTCTCAATTCGCTGCAGTGCTTCATTCCATTTGGGGTCATTGGCTAAGCTATTATAATCAGTTTTTTCAGTCTGAGATAATATTCCCGTGATCTGTATAGTTCCCTTTTCAGGGTTATAGCGTAATTTATTTTTTAATGTTTTGCCTTCTGCAATATCAATAATCAGGTTTTTAGGAGCATTGGTTATGAATAAATTCATTCCTTCTATGATTCCTATAATTTTCTCCACTAATTCCTGGGGATATAACAAAACTGCTTTTGCACGAATCATCTCGATGGTTAGTTCGTCCTCTTCTTTAATATCTTTATGGGTTTCATCTATGGCATTTAATCCATCATAAAGCGTTTTGGCCAACAATAATATATCCTGTGATGATGGCGCTAAGGGTCTTTGGGGATCATCATCATCCTTTATTACATAATTTAACTGACGATAATTAAATCCTGAATCTTCCATTTTAGTCCAATTACCTGTAAAATTCAAAGACGTATGCGCGTTGATAAAAGGATCTCCAAATACTGGAAGAATGCGAATAAAGGCTTGGGGTTTTAACCCAATAGCTTTTGAAAGAAGTCGATAACGATATATCACAGTAAGGTTAGAAATATTCAAAACATCTTCCAGACCTTCAGCTTCCATAATTGCTTTTATGTCATCTGAAGAACTATTAAAAGCTGCCATAACAACAGGCAGGTGATCTGTAATTTTGACTTGCTTGGTTAAATAATTTCCATTCTTATCTTCGACAAAAACTTTGTCTATCCCTTTTAAGTTATGTTTCAGAAACAAGCGTTTATATAAAGATTGCTCTCCAGCAGTACTAATGTTTGTCCAAAAAGTGAGCAATTTGATCAATTCTAATCCGGTAACATCCAACAGTTTTTTAACAGCTACTAATTGATGTAAAAATTCTGGGGTAATCTCGCATTGTATTTTTTGAATACCTTTTGCCTTAAAACAATCTCCATTACTTTCACTTTGGCCACAGTCTTCTGTATCTTCGAACAAATCATCACACTCTGAGGTACAATCTGTATCACCAGGCAAAAGATCATCCATACAAGCATCTTGATGGTCTCCTAAACCCACAAGCGCTTTATCTACTTCATCAATAGTCCATCCTAATTTTTTCCATAACCGAATAAACCGATGAATATGATCATACTCCTCTACTGTAACTGGGCTTCCGTCTAAATGGATCAACCTTACTGTATCGAGATTGCAATTGTCGACTTTACCTACAGAAAAAGGAAGGTTTCTCCTTTCACTTACCAAATACAAATCATCACCTACTTCTATTATTTTTCCCTTCTCGCCGTCACTACTTTCAAAACTAAAAAGTGTCCAGGTACTATAATCCACACTTGGATCTTCATTTATTATCGTAATTAAACCTGTTTGTTTATCTATTGTAGCTACAATAGATTCTTCACCAGTCGTGGGGTCCGTAACAATGATTTGACAATTTCTAACGATTCCTAAGGTTAGACTACCGATATCTGAAGAAAAATAATAGGTAAATTCGCCATCAATACAACTCACTCCATTTTCAAGCACAATGATTTTTCCGATACGTTCAAAATAGCAATGCACCCATTTTTCAAAATCTTTATTATCTGCACAAGGATCAGCTTTTGGGCTACAAGGATCAGGATTTAGTAATTCCTCATATATAGGAACCAAGGGTTGTGCCTTATTTAACCCTTCTATTAATGCTTTATATTTATCCTTTGGGTTGCTGGCACTATAATCAACTAGTGTTTGTAAAAACCGATAACTAAAGGCAATACTATGCATAATTTGCAAAGCTTCTCCACTGGGGATATTAGGATTAAGACATTGGGTTTTAAGTAACGCTACTAATTCTATGTACGAAACTCCTGTACGCCTCAAAAACTGATCTTTAACAAAGGTAAGCCCTGTTTTAGAAGTTTCTGAATCATCTAGCATTGTTACCTCTGTATCATACCCATAATACTCGTGTACCGGTTTTATACCAATTTTTTCGAGATACTCTTGATCAGAATGTTCTTTTTTACATTGTTTATCCCAATATTCTTTGGTTACAAAAGCTTCTTTTGTAAGAATTACATATTCCTCCTGAGTAAGTTGTAAGCACTCTGCATCTACCGCACGATCAATATAATTTGTATGCAGTTTATCTAACTCCTTTTTTTCTTCTTCGGTAAAGGTTATAGCTGCATCAGTAGATGGTTCACCATCATCGGGTATTGGTTCTGTCTTTTCTTTTCGTACTGATCTGAAAGTATCTATCAACTCCGTACGACTGGTATCCAAATGATTAAGGTATACTCTGGCCACATCAATAGGCTGATGATATGGTAAGGTAAAAGGATACACCGCTTTATGCAAAATACAATATGCTTCGTATTCGGTATTTTGGGGTTGTGCCAATAGTTCTCCAGAAGTTTGATCTGTAACGTTAAAAGGTTTGGTATGATGATGAACAATATAGTTTTCCATAACCTCATTTACCAGATCGATATACGGAAGTATGGTGTTGGTATTCTTACAGGTAAGCTGCAAACATCCTAAATCCGGACGGCGTTTAAAGAGTTTTTCCAGTGGCGTGTTGGATATATCATGATTATCTTGTGGTTGTATTGTAGTTGGACCAGTCGCATGAGGGTCCAGATTATTATTTCGTAAATATTGTAATAACTCTACAAAATAAGCAGCTGCGCTGTATACCGAATTACATTCGCCACATTCACAAAAATCGGCATCACCAAATAATGCATCCCAACTTAAATGATGTTCTTGCAACACTCTATGAACAGCTCCCTCTGTCCTATGAGAAGTAGCAGCCATCGCTCCTACACTCTTAATATCATCTGCAGAAGTTTTTTGCAGGGATCGATCTATAAAATCAACACCTGTTCCCTCTCCTATTTCTTTAAGAGCCATCAACGCATGTTCATTCCTGATTCTAGCATTAACTGCATTGGTGTGCAATTGCTTTGCTACTAACTCTCCGTCTTCACCAAAATCTTTTGAAAATGATTTTACGAATTGTGCCTCTGGCATATCACTGATCCGTAATGCAGAAGTCATATTACTTTTTATCAAAACAGGCAGTACTTCTGGGACTGGACTTAATGCAACCACTCGTTGTAGCGTTTTTATTTCTTGTACAACCTCTTCTGTACTTTCACTATCGATATTCTTAAAAGCATCCTCTTGTTTAAACGCCTCGTATACCGAGGTCGTTTTCAAGTTAAAACTATCGGGTTGATTGCTTAAGAACGTAGCTAACCGGTCACTTCGTGTTTTATCGGCAATAGGACTTTCTTTGGGGTCACCAAGCATTCGCCGTACTGTGGCCGTTGGTTGTACCTGAAATAAACGAATATGCAACTCGTTTGCCACAATCTCTGGAGTTTTTTCTTCTACAACAATTTTAGTATTTGTAACCACTTTTACTAAAGCCTCTTTATTGAAATTAAGTGCCACATCCCTCATAGAATTGATTTTATTATCCTTTTGAAACTGCTCAACTAACTTCTCTTTGTCTTCACACCATTGAGATACTTCATGAGTGAAATGTAATTTTTTGCATACCTCGGGAGTAAACTCTGGCTCAGTTTCTAATCTTATTGAGATCTTATCCCAATCTCCTTTGTGCTCTTTATAGATTGAAGCAAACTTTTGATGAATGGCTTTTGTCTTGCCCAAATCTGCTGTAAAGAAATTAAGACGAGTGACCGTTTTATTATTGGATGTGGTTTTCATGATTTGTGTGTTGTTATTATATTCTTCTTGTTTTTTCTAATTGCGAGTATCACGGTTCAAGACTAGTGATAAGAGGAGATTTTACAGGATAATGTGAATTTATAATCTATTTCTTCCATTTAAAAGTCTACACTATAAAATCAAAACACTAACTTCTTTCTTATGATAGTTTTTTATTAAAAAAACTTTGCTAAGCCCTTAATCTTCAAGAATCGAAATATTATTTAAAATGACTACTTCTAAATGTAGTTGTACCTTCTGGAGTTATTACTCGAAGAGTTGATCCCGCAGGCAGTGCATCCGGTAGATCTCTAGAACAAATAGAACAAATTGCTCTATCTACAAAAAGAACACCTTTTTTTAAACCTCGTTGATGCATAATAGCCGCTGAATGTCCCTCAACATGTGTGGCAATATTTCCCTGACTAGGTCCACCTGATGTAAACCCATAAGTTTTACCTCTTGGAATACCTCCTCGTTGGGTGCCTCCCCATGGCCCTCCTTCAACTCCACTCTTAATTAACATCGGATCCGCACTTTCTTCAGTGAATAAGGAGCCAACTGCTCCCTTATGTTCTGGGTAAAATTCCCTTGCTTTTTTTGTGCTTTCACTAGCTATCTTATTAAGATCTATAGAAGATTTAGAAACATCTTCAGCAACCTCTACTACATCATCTAAATTTCTACCTACATCATCTAACTGTCTAACTAATACAGAGCCTTTAGTTGCTGATGACGCAATTCCTGAAAGTCCTGCTCCTACTTCTGTCATGCCTCCAACCACTTGAAGAGTCAAACTCTCCACTGAAGTACCTGGAGCATAGTCTCTTGAAAAGTTAGCTACTCCAATTGATGGCTGACCATTCAACATTCGTATTGCTCTTAATCCCTCTGGAGCTCCTTCTGGTGGATTCTGGTACGGTCTAACATATTGACCCGGAACTTTAAAGAAAAATGAAAAGAGAGGAACACTTTCTCTCAATTCCTCATTTGAAAGACGAGGTCTAACTCGTTCTACAATAGTAGTTCCTCGTCTTTCAGGAACTTTACCTTCAATTTTCACTTCATTCAAAGTATAAATAGCTTCAAGTCCAGCTCGAGTTCTTAGGGCTTCTACTCTCGTCTTAAAATTTCCCGTAGCCGATAGAGCCATAGCCCCTCTTTGATGCTTATTAATTGACCTCAAATGACCAATTAGCTGAGAATCCGTCATTGTCATAATTTGATAATCCACAGACCCTGGCTTTGGTACTGTTCCCTCACGATCTATTAACATTATAGGATTGCTATGGGTATAATTATATAGATTAATGCCTCCATCAATCCCAATAGGGTCAGCACTTAACCACCTACCTAACCACGGTAAATAATAACGGGCACTATGGTACGCAAGCCCTGTTTCTTCATCCCGTTCCATACCTGTATAGCGATAGCGTTTGGCAGCAGCTTTGATAGCCGCATTTTTTGCCTGATACGCCGTAGTTCCATAAGGGTGATATTCTTCATAACTTATAACCACTGCATTTTCGTCAAGCTCCAGACTTGAGGATCCCAGATGATTGCTTAATTGATATCGTATCGTTTGTACTGGTGTGGTTCGCCCCATTGGGATCCCGAGTATTTTCCTTGATTCGGTTTCTGTATCAATCATAGCAATGCGCTGTTGATCATCCATGACATGCAATGTTTCGCGTTCTAACCCACTTTCATGTCGATATACCTCATACCCACCTACATAGATACGTTCATCTTTTTGAGTGGGGGTATTGCCTACATCTGCTTGATTTTCGGTTATTTTTCTGGCTCGTTGTCCACTACCATCATATACGTAGTAGGTGGTTTCGGGAACACCGCCATCAGTTCGTACTTGTTTTGCACTTGTGGTGAGTTCTTCTTTAAAATTCCACTGCATTAGGGGTAGGTGTGGCATTACCTGTATATAACCGTGCTGTTGATGATGGGTATACTCATGTGTATAATTACCTATTTCTGTACTTTTAATTCGGTTGTTTTTGGTCTCGTACACATAGTCCCGTGTCCATGAGCTTGGGCCTGCTATATGTTTCATTTTCAATATATTACCCGCACGATCATATTGATACCGTTGTGTATAGCCATGCATCGCCATAGGGTCATTAGTATGGTGAGTAAATTTGGTATGACCATCGCTCCAATTATCACCAGTACTAAAATCTACAGTATGGGTACTTTGTTCTCTTCCGGTAGCATGGATCAAACGATATAAGGCATCATAGGTATACTCATTTTTACCATTTATTTTTTGGTTATTATAAAACACCACTGGGATTGCTTTATCTTGTATTTGTGTTATGTTACCCGATGGGTCATAGGTATAATTGAGATCTTGTAGTATTTCTGCATTATTTTTGATACTCCTAAGTTGTTTTAAGCGAAAAGTTTTGGGGTCGTATTGGTAGTGTGTCTGTATCTGATTTCCGTAGAGGATATTTTTACGTTGCCCTTTTTCGTCGTAATTGATATTTTGTACATAAACGGTAGTAACATTGTCTTTTTTCAATTCTACACGGTCTAGTAAACCAGCTGCGTTAAAAAATGGCATATGCTCACTACCATCAGGCTGTACCTGTTTGATTGGGCGGTTTAATGCATCATATTCGGTACTCGAAGTAAAGGTATACTCGGATCCTTCTAATAGATCATCAGGGTTAACGACATTCCAATTTGGGGTGGTTTTATATTCTATTGCGAATATTCGGGTTGAGGAAAGTACGTTTCCTTTAAAATCATATCGATCGGTTATTATTTTACCAGCAGTATCATATACTATAATTGCTTTACCGCGTAGGTTATTTTGTTTGTCGTTGGGTTGCCCTTCTCCGTATTCTATTTTTTCATATAGTATATGAATAGGAATAGTTTCTTCCCCTCCTTTTACCCATTGTTCTATAGGTCGATGTATACTATCATATACAAACGAGAATTCGTATTTGCGCTCATCCCAGGTTTTGAAAGGATTACCTAATACATTCATGAACATCCATCGTTTACCTGCATCCATACTCGTTTGCGCAACACGATGCCCCAAAAGATTATATTGATACTGCATTACTGTATTGCCTCTGGCATCAATCACTGCCAGTGCATTACCTTCGATATCGGTAAGGGCATAGGTATATGAAAATTCTTCTATAGTTTGCTCATTTGAGTCCTTAAAGCGGTTATGATCAATACCAACAGCCGGTCGACCCAATGTATCCAAAACCATACATGAAGGAGTATTGTCATGTATCTCTGTTTTAAGAGCTGCTTTCTTTTCGGGATTATTATCAGCAAGAGTTATTCTTTCATTACACCATACACTTTCTTTTACAGTATCATTGGGGTCATACGAATATTGTTTCCAGGCATCATATTCTATTTTTGTAAATGTTCCATTAGGTAATTCGGTCTTAACAGCACGCCCAGCTGCATCATAGTATACCAATGGGGTCACTCCTGTTTCTACCAAGCCTGCTGCGTCTTCATAGACCGGAGATACCGAAAAATAGGGTTCATATTGTTTTATAGGGTTTCCTTTATTATTTAAAACTGTACGACCATTACCCACCCAGCGTAATTGGTTTCCGGTATCTACTTCGGTGATAACCCAGTTATCCTCATCTTGTTGTATTGCTTTTTTGGCGACCCCAGGTTCGGCTTGTACCTTTGCCATTGCCACATTACCCAAACCATCACTATACTCAAAACCGATTTGTAGAAAGCCATTTTGATTTTCTGTTGCATGTTGTTCTCGACTAATACTAGCAACAACAATTGGTATTTGATCAAATTTGTAAATCAATCGACTACTGGCCGATTGTAATAAATCTTTTGCCAAGCTTTGTAATTGAGTATAGTTACAGATTTCATGTACTTGGGCAGTGGCAAAAAAATCATCGATTAGAGATTGTTCATTGGCATTGGTTATTTCGGTTAAGCCAATTAAAGTATCTGCTTCTTCGCCTATATTATCATTGTTAGTATCCTTCCCTTCGATCGCCATTGCTTTTACCGATCCTAACTCATCTAAAATCACAGATGAAATATTATCATTTATATCCAGCATCTTAGTTGCCGAAAATGTTCGATAATCGAATTCTACTATTTTTGTTTCATTCCCTACTGCGTCCAAAGTACGTTTCACAAATAAAAAAAGTGGATCATAAAAAACTTCAGATTTGGTACCAAAAGGATCAATGTAGGATACGGGGCTAAAGAAACGATTTTTAATATCTTCAATGGTTTCTTCAGCGTTTGCGAATTGAGTAGTTCCTGAGCGTATCCACCAATGAGTATCTTCCTGATAATACTTTGCTTGAAGCATATCGTTATCCGACACTTCAAATTGCAACGCAAATTCGCTAGGGGTATAAATCTCTTGTAAAAGATTAGGTGTATAGGCCAGTTGATAATTCTCATATGTAATACCCCAAACACCTATTTGACCGTCTGGCAAAGAAGCCTGTATGTTATTATCATAGAATTTGGTTTTGACGTGCTCAATTAATCTTTTTTGCTCTTTTCCTGATTCCGATTTTTGATAATATTCTATCTCCTCTAGTGTATTAAATGCTTTTCTAAACTCTTCAATAGAGAAAATAGGACCTATAGATTGCAATCCTGTAAGTTCATAGGTTCTGGTTTGCCATCCCTGTCTCAACAAATAATGCTCATTGGTAATAATATCATTAGTAAAATCATTTTTGCTAAGGGTGATCCAATTTTTTTGTTGTGCTTTGCGCGCATGCTGTTTTGCTTTGCGAGTTGCGATGGTATCGCCTGGTGCATCTCGCAATATTTCCTCTGTTTGTAGACGAGGGTACACTACTGCAACCGATTCAAGAACATTACCATATTCATCTATTTCAATAGTTAAGGAATGGGCTATCCTTGGATCTTCCGGATTACGTTCATAGCTATATGTAATCGCTTCACTTTCTTTGACCAGATAAACGGCATGTTTGTTTTGATGGCGTTGTTGCAAAAGATGAATTTCACAATTATGAGTGCTTACCGTATACGGAGTGGCTTGTTTCTTTTGTTGGTCAATATCTTTTGGATCCTTGGTGTCAACCGAAAACACCTCGGTTCTTAATACCATTCCTTTGCAAGCTCTAAGCGCCTCTCTATATCCTTCGGCATCAATAAGGTCTCTATCGATATGTATACCTTCGGGTATAGAAATCGTCGCATCCGAAAGTTCGTACTCTATGGGTTCAACATCAAAACCTTGATTTTTGAATTCCTCATACCAATACTCTTTTTTAAATTGGGTTAGTATCTTTTCTTTATCCAGGAATGCTCCCGTATGAAACCAAGTTTTGGTCAAAACAGGTGGCTGATGATGTTCTTCGGTCACAATATTACCGGCACCCGTTTTTTTAAAAGTTTCAAAATACTCACAATCCCGTTGTTCTACTCTTCCAAAACCTCTAAATTCTCTCTCGGCGTGATCATAATATCCATGATGATATGAATATTCTGTAGCAAACCTTACTTTGGTTACTTCTTCGGTGATACTAGTTTTACTAACACATTGTACAGGAAATGGTAATTTGGTGATCCATGGTGTTCCTTTTTGCTTATCCTTAAGATAATAATAGGTTGAACTCTTATATTCTACTTCACTTTTTTTACCGAACCCATTTTCATAGCTTTTCATGATATGAGGCTTAATACCACCCATAAGATCAATATACCGCATGGGGGTATTTTTATAAGGCGGAAGTTCTGAAGACCAAACAATACATGAAGTACCGTTACCCAATAGATCCGTTATTGTAATCTTGTTAGGCTTTTCGGTTGGAAAGAAAGGTGTTATCTCGGTTGCATCACTCCAAGCGTTTCCGCTATGATTGAGGTATGCTTTAAACGTGTTCTTGCCGAGGTATATAATATCTGCCACTCCGGTTCCGCTAATATCTGTAAACTGGATATATTGAGGATTAAAAAGTTCTGGACTATCAAACCAAGGTGCATTCCCCATAGTTACTTTTGCACTAAAATGACCATAACCTTTGTTTGCCCAATAACAAATTTCTCCGTTTTTGATTCTAACAATATCCGTTAGACCATCTCCTGTCATGTCTGTCAAAAAAATACGTTGTTCCTGATCCTGAAAAACTATTGCAGGTCCGTATTCATCATCATAGGGTTTTGGTACAAATTGTGCGTTATCATAACCTATTTTGCCTTGACTTTCCCACCACCAAAAAGCGCCTTGATCACTCAAAACGACCTCTGGTTTTCCATCTCCATTAAGATCAAATATGCGTACATTGGGATCACTAATATCTATTTCGAGCTCTTTAAGGAAAGTTTTAAAAGGCTGCCACTGCTCTTCATCATTTATTTCAAAATATCCTTGTTGTCCGGGAGCATTTACCACAATTTGCTTTAGTCCATTAGCATCCAAATCTTGCAGTTGCACTACTCCATCATTAATTCCTAATGTCGAAGGTTTGGGAATAATGGATTTTGCACTAGTAAAATGAATATTTCCATGATTATCTTCTCCTAAGTTATTCTTATAATACCATGCATTGGCTTGTTCTGTGAGAATTCCGTTAATTCCCTCATTATAAAGATCTACCCATTGATAATTATCTGAAAGGCCAGTGGGAGTATGCCTTAAATTTTCTCTTGAAACTTCTTTTACTTCGGTATTCCAATCTAACCATTGGTAATCAAAAGTCATTTTAGGTAATGCCTTTACAGCATAAGTTTCATTTGATTTTCTAATATATCCTTTTTGAATAATCCCTACCAAATAGGTCAATTCTGCAGGACGATCAGTCTTTTCTTTTAACGATGCCGAAGACAAATACTCAAAATCTAATGATCGAACCAATGTTGGGGTGCCGGCATTTAGCTCTGAAAAAGTGTGAAACATTAATACCCTTTGGCACAAACGGTTGGTACGAATTTCGAAACCTGATCTATATGAAGAAAAAGGATCTGATCGGTAACCCCACTGCTGTATATTTGATTCCTCTGGTATTGGTACTTCTTTATCATGTTCTCCATAATCGAATACCAATTCAAAATGACAAGGGTTATCTAAAGGTTTTTCAAGAATATATGGTGTTTGAACATCCGGAAAATATGGGTTTTGGTTTCCGTATAAAACTCGTTTTAGATACCTATTCGTAAATGGTGCTAAACCATTAATTCTGTTTTTTTCATAAACCTCGTTGGCAACATTATCAAGGTTTTCCTCCTTGTACTGATAGGAAATGTAGTTCCCTTTATTATCATATGAAAACTCTGGTAACCATTCAAAAACTCTTTCTTTATCTTCTGGGTCAACTATACGAGCGTTTTCAGAATAACCATAAAATGTAACCTGGTCATTAGGTGTTGTTACCTTCCAATATACTCCTTGATTGAGGTGGTCGATTTTTTCGATTTTAGCAAATCCTCCTTCAATACGCGGACGGTATTTTTTGATGATACATCCATTAATCTTGTTTATTTTTATTTGCCATTTTCCTGGAGAGGTTTCTTCTACGCAAGGAACCAAATCTTCTACTCCAGAAAAAACAAATGTATCTTCGTTATGACCGTCTAAATATCTGGGTAATCCTTTGTCGGTTTTTCTCTTTATAGAAGGTGTTCCTATAGACCATCCAATACCAAACACACTGTTACCAACTCCTGAATTATAACTCAATCCTATCGAAGGTGAAAAACCGTTTCGACCCGCAGTAATAGGCAACGGAATACTAAACCCCGCAGTACCATTGGAAGGGTTTACTTCAAATTTTTCATCTATACCCTTTAACGCGCCTCCTCCTTTTGGGAGCGAGATTGAAGGTATTTCGATAGCATTGGATTGTGTAACATTTTCTTTCGTTAAGACATCTAAATTTGTTTTTGTTGATTTCTGTGCACCTGTATTAGCATTATTTTCCATATCAAATACATTAGATTTATTTTAATTCTTTGTATGGGACAAATGTTAACAACAATTAATCTACTAGGGGTGAGAAGTTTCTTGCTAATACCCATGATCAATGAAAGACTAACACTATTTAGAAGAAGCAATTAGAGTTTCAATTTTACACATGTTCTATAACGGGATAAATATAAGAACGTAACACACTGAATAACAACAGTTAAAAACCCCTATGTTTCAAGGAAAAACACTAGCGGGTATATAAGAAGAATTTGAAAATGGTTATTGCCTATATGTAAAAGGAGAAAATATGGCGCTGTCGAGTAAACTAACTGATGGTCACGGAAATATTCTATTAAAAATTTAAAAAACTAAACAAAATACCTCCAACATCATACAACCAATTAAATTTTAATGATCTTATTATCTTAAAAGTGAAGAAAAAAATGAGATACTACTATTCAACTCGCGATCCTAGAAAAGTACATTTTCCTATGAATTCTGTACTCCAGCCCGTAAATTGACGCTTTTGTTGTCACAAAAAATTACTGAAAACAAAATTTCAGGAGGACATTCCTGGTTCTGGGAGCAGGACTAACTCCCTTTAGTCGTTGGACCTTTGGAGTGTGCTTGTACAAAGAAAACCAGCGATGCAGAGCATCACAGTTTTTTATACCCTACAATCTTTGATGCAAAGCATCAGATTTTCGGGTATAAAAAAACCAGTTGTTTTCACAACTGGTTTTCTTCGTAGCGGGAGCAGGACTCGAACCTGCGACCTTCGGGTTATGAGCCCGACGAGCTGCCTACTGCTCTATCCCGCGCTATTGGACGGCAAATATACAACCATTTTTATTTTATACAACACTATTTCTGCTAAAAATTAATAAAAAATAATAAAAAATAATACAAGTAACTATCAATAGTTGTATAACACCTTACTGTTCAATACTTACCGCATCAAAACTGATCAATTCCTGATCTTCAAACCTGGGGTGTAATTCTATAGGATTACAACATACTTCACAATCTTCTACATACACCTGATATGGTATAGAAGGGTCGAGCAACATCGAAATTTGCTCCCAGCAATACGGGCATTGAAAAAAATGTTCAAACATCTTTTAAAATTCTATATTCAATAATTGCCCTGTAAGTTGTAACAACTGTAGTTCCGCAATCTTAGCATCATACTTTGCCAGATTCTTATTGGTCTGTGCATTAATCAAATTAATTTGAGCCAATCTAAACTCAATAGAGGTGATCTGCCCCAGTTTAAAGCGTTCCTTAGATCGTTCAAAATTATTTTGATTGGTAATTACATTCTGCTGCTGGATTTCATACACCTGTAATCGGTTTTCATAATTACCCAGCGCATTTGCAATATCTCTTTTTACCTCCTGCTCTACTTGTCGCTGTTGGATCTCGGTGTTCTCTAAGCTTATCTTCGCGTTTTTAATTCGGGTTATTGTAGATCCTCCATCAAAAATATTCCAACTTAGATTCACCGATGCCGATAATCCATCAGATATCGAGGTAGCCAAGAAAGCCGCCGCATTGTTATTATTTTTGTTCCAGCCATACGTTCCTGTCAGGCCAACTGTAGGCAAATATCCAGATTTACTCACTTTTACATCGTACTCATTGATCTTGATCGTACTTTGGTTACGTAGAATCCTCACGTTATTCTCCATAGCCTTTTCCATAAAACTACTGATCTGTAATTTATTGATAAAACTTACCGTAGTATCTACTTCAAACCCTTGAGTTAACTCATTGTCCAAAATCAAATTCAGATCTCGTTTTGTATTTAATAGCTGTTGTTTTGCATTAATGAGATTGATACTATCATTAGCAACGTCTACCTGAGCATTGAGAACGTCTAGCTTGGTATTTTGCCCATAATCAAACTGATAATTAGCTCGGGTAATTCGCTCTTGTGAGATTCGAAGGGTTTCTTCCAAAATCTCATTATTTTCGGTAAGTCTGGCAATTTCAAAATAGACAGTAAACAATTGCAACAAGGTATTCTCAATGGTTTCCCGAGCCTGAAGTTCCGTGAGATTGTATTGTTCTTTAAGCCGCTTATAATTGTAAAAACGTCCTAAACCATCAAACAGCGTATAGTTAAGATTCACCGATGCATTGTATCGATCACTTTCTGCTCCATTCAGCACATTGGTCTCTCCATTAGCAAACTGAGCTTCAATATTATCTCTGTTGTATACCGCAGATGCGTTCCCGGATAGCGTTGGTAAATAGCCTGAATTGAGAACACTTTTATTGTTTTCGGCAACTTCGATATCGTTGGTGGCCAAAATGATTCCAAAGTTGTTTTCTAACGCTAATCGTATTGCCTCCTGTTTGGTCAATTTTTGAGCAACCACTCCAGACCCCATCAACAGAAAGAAAACAAATTGTGTAACCGATCTAAGCTTCCTGTAGTTCTTGGTGTTCTTCATGAGTTTCGTTTTGTTCTTTAATCGCTCGTTCTACTTCTTCTTTGGTTATTTTATTTCCGGTAATCAACCATTTTGTAGATACTTTTACACTATTGTTGAATGACAAAAACAATGGCAATACCAGTAGCGTAAGCACTGTAGCAAATCCAATTCCATAGGCTATAGAAATTGCCATCGGGATCAAAAATTTTGCTTGTCGACTTTCTTCAAAAATCAAAGGAGCTAAACCGGCTATTGTAGTCAAGGATGTTAGGAAAATAGCTCTAAAACGGGATCTTCCTGCTTCATAAATGGCATGATCAAAGGTCATTCCGGCTCGCAGATTACTATTGAATTTACCTATGAGGACGAGTCCATCATTCACCATGATTCCGATCAATGCAACAATCCCTAATAAAGACAGAATATTGATTGGAAAACCATGTATCCAGTGTCCTAATGCCACTGCAGGAAGACTTAAAGGAATCAATAACAGCAATAATAAAGGCTGGCTATAACTACGGAAAGTAAATGCAATGGTGATATAGATCAATACCAAAACAGTTAATCCTACCGGGCGTAACGATCCTAAGAATTTTCCTGCCTCTCGATTTTGGCCTTCGTACGATGGAGTTACTGTAGGGTATTTGGCTATAATTTCTGGCATAATATCGTTTCTGATCTCCTCCAACACATCGGTAGAACTTGTCGCTTCCGGGTTTTTAAGATCCGCAGAAATTTGCACTTCTCGCCTTCCTTCGAGGTGGTTTACCGCTACATCTCCTCGTTCTATACTATAATTAGCAATTTCGCTCAAAGGAATTTTTTCTCCAGAGTTCGTTGCGATTCTCATATTATCCAGATCCAGGATCGAAGAACGGTTTTCCCGATCATAACGTACCCAAACCCGTATTTCGTCTTGCCCACGTTGAAAACGTTGCGCCTGCACTCCAAAGAATCCTGATCGTACCTGTGCCATCACATCTCTTAGATTTAAGCCCAGTGCATATGCATTTTCTTTAAGCTCAAGACGTACCTCTTTGATACCAGCTGGGTCATTATCGGCGACATCTTTTAATCGATCATCATCTTCTAGCACCTTTTTGAGCTCTGCCTTGGCCGCTTTTAGTTCCTGAATATTATTCCCTAATAAAGAAACCGATACCGGACTCCCCCCAAAATTACCACCAGAACCAAATATCAATCGCTCGGCTCCAAACACAGGTCCTACTTTTTGACGAATACGATTGGCAACCAAACCAGAATTGATGGCATTTGGTCTTTCTTCTCCGGGAAGTAGGTTGATTCGTAAAGAGGCATCTGAGGATGATGTTACTCTTCGGATCACATTTTCAAACAGTACTTTACCTTCGTATTCTTCATCTTGTAAATACTCTTCGGTCAATTCCTGGTTGACAATCCATGCTTTTTCTTCAATAATAGAAATGATGGAGTCTGTGATTTTTTCATTGGTACCATTGGGCATCCCTAGATCTATCGATACCGCATCACTTGCAATACGCGGAAAAAATGCCGTTCGTACAATTCCACCACCAATACTACCAATAGTCATGATCAATAAAACCAGAAATATAGAAAAGGTAAACAGTTTATTTTGCAGCGTAAATCGTATGGCTGGGCTGTATAAATTATCTCTAAGCCAACGCATAATACGATCTCCAAATGTGTTGATATAGCGAAGTTTTGCAAAAATCTGTGCGATCCCTTTCTTTGGACTATTATCTTGTGGTTTTAGTGCTTTTGAGTGCGCCAAGTGAGCAGGAAGAATAATCAATGCTTCGACCAGCGAAACCGTAAGCGTAAGAATTACAATAACCGAAACCTCTCCAAAGAAATCTCCGATCCGCCCATCCAAGAATAAAAAAATCCCAAAAGCCAGAATGGTAGTGATAATTGCAGAAATAATTGGTGGAATCACTTCCATCGTACCATCGATCGCTGCCTGAATCGGACTTTTCCCCCGTTCATAATGCTGGTATATGTTCTCTGCAATCACAATACCGTCATCTACCAATATCCCGATCACAATAATCATCCCGAACAGAGACAATACATTGATAGTCACGTCAAAAGAACCTGCAAAAACAAACATTCCCAAAAAGGCAATAGGCAATCCAAACGCTACCCAAAATGCTAATCTAGTGTTCAAAAACAACGACAAGAAGGTAAGTACCAGAAGCATCCCGATAATTGCATTTTCGGTCAAGAGCTTGGTTCGTTGTACAAGTGTGATCGAACGATCACTAACCACATTCAACTCAACATTATTATACTTTTGATTGAACTCTTCGATATAGGCTTTTGTTTTTTCTGCCGACGAAATCAGATCTTCGGTATTGGTACTGGTAATCTCAATATTTACCGATAAATCTCCATTAAAATAAGTTGCGTTCGGCGTTTCAGAAAAACGATCTCTGATTTGTGCTACGTCTTTTAAGCGTATGGTATTTCCTGAAGACTCGGCACGGATGATCAAATTTGAGAGTTCGTTTCCATAGTATGATCTATTATTGGCACGAATCAAATACTCTTCTGCATCGGTCTTGATGGTACCTCCAGTAGTTAAAATATTAGCTTGACTAACGGCCTGAGCTACTTGATTAAAACTTAGATTATATGCCAGTAAACTATTTTCATTTACTGCTATCTCTATTTCTTCTGCCGGATATCCAGAAATAGTGATTTGAGAGATCCCATCGATCCCTCTCAAATCGTTTTCTATTTGTCTGGCGATTTGTTTTAAGGTAATTAAAGGAATATCCTTTCCACTCACTACAAAATTGATAGTAGGTCGAACCGCTTCCTGTTTGGCCACCACTATAGGTTCCATCCCCGTAGGAAAAGTAGGTACACGATCTACAGCATTTTTGACTTCTAATAGCATGAAATCGATATCCTTACCTTTTTCAATTTCTACATTGATATTTCCGCTATTTTCTCGGGATGTCGAGGTCACTCGTTCTACACCTTCAAGTCCTTTGAGGTTATCTTCGATCTTTAAAACAATCCCTTCTTCTACTTCCAAGGGAGAAGCTCCCGGATAGGTAATACTAATATTAATATTCTTAGAGTCGGTAAGTGGGAAAAATGAAGATTTAAGTGACAACGCACCAAAAACTCCAAAGATCAGAAAAGCAATCACAATGACATTTACTGCCACGTGATATTTGATAAAATATGCGATAATTTTTCTCATTACTGGGCTGCTTTTCTATTGCTAATTGCTCGTCCTTGCCCTTTCTTTTCCGGGGTTTTACTGCCAAACACAGATACGAGCATTCCCGCATAGGCTCCCGGGACGGCCTTGGACACCATGATAGTTTGATCCGGAATTCCCTTAAGCACTACTTTTTTATCTGAAAAATATACAGGTTGTACATCTACCACATCCAAAATACTATCACGAACTACAAATATTTTATTCCCTTCCTGAAGCAGACTCCTGTCTATTTCAATGGCGTTTTCTTCGTTTTTTGCATCCAGATTGGCTTCCAGATACATTCCTTCTCGTAGTGAAGGTTCTGATACCTGAATAAAGGCAGTGATGGTTTGCGTAGCCTGGTCCACTCTTCCGTTAATACGGATTACCTGACCACTATACGTTTTGGTTTTGTCCAAATTGGTAAGTGCTACCGATTTACCTACTTGCAGTAGATCTCCATATTCTTTACCTACAGCAACTTCCATTTCGTATACATCGGTATTGATATATTCTCCCAACTTTTGCCCCTGACGTATCAAGGTACCTTCGTTAACCAAGGCCTCGGTAAGCACACCATCAAAAGGCGCAGTTATAGTATACTTGGCCAATCGCTGCTCCAAGTTCTTTACATTATAATAGGTAGTATAGATATTTCTTCCAGTAATAAAATATTTTTCTTTTTCTGAGGAGGTTTCCGGCAACTCTGGGGTTACCTTATTCATATCTAACTGGTTAAGATATGTTTGCCATTTGTCATATACTTCTGGATAATCCAATCGAAGATCTGGCATTATGGACGTTACCAGATTGTATAAATTACTTTTGGCAGACTGTACACTCGCATAATATTCTGAAGCATCTATTCGTATTAACGCCTGTCCTCTCTTGTAGTTTTGTCCCGTTTTGAACAGCTTGGATCCGCCTTTGAAGACTCCTTGCACCTCTGCATACAGCTCTAATCTTCTTTTGGCCGTGAGATTACCATTAGCCTGGATGACTATAGGCACAGTTTTATTCTTAACCGTGTCTACAAAAACGGTTTTTACAACCTTTGGTGGTTTTGGTTTTTGTCGTTTGTTACTATCGATCAATGTAGAGGCAAAAAACACTGCACCAATAACCAACAACACTCCCAATATAGCAAGTATTACGTTTCTCATAAGTAGTTTTGTTTAGGCTTTTCCCGAGAAAAACTGCACAAAGCTATCAACAACCTAATTAGGTTGCAGTTAAAGAACTCATAAAAATTACATGAGGAATTCTTTAACAAAAAAGCATCTGTAAACAGATGCTTTTGAATGAGTTACTTATTTTTACAGACTATTATTCTTCTGCTATTTCAGCTATTTTGCCTTTTACTTTTTTCAATACATTGATCAAAACTTCAATTTCTTCGTCGTTTAGGCTTTCCTGAACTGCTGGAATAAGATCGTACATTATTGGCTGTACTTTCTGAATTACCTGCTTTCCGTACTCCGTTAAAAAAATACGATTTACTCTTCTGTCGTTTTCATCGCTTTTTCTAACTACCAGGTCTTTACTCTCCATAGAATTTACCAGACGTGTCATTGATGTTTTGTCTCGATGCGTGATGAACGCCAAATCATTTTGGGGTTGCCCGTCATTTACATTCAATCTTTTTAGAACACTCCATTGCTCTTTAGACAGGTCCAATCCATTTTCTGTAAACGCTTTTTGTACTAGGAATCCAAAATCGTAGTGAATCTTACCAACCCAAGATAAGGCATGAGCATTCAAATCAATGGCTTTTGTATTATTCATAAATACTGTTGTTTAATTTTTGATACAAAAATATCCATAAAAATCTAGTTGCTACTCTCGCTAACCATAAAAATATCGTAAAAGTAACATTGGGTTTTTTCGGGAATTTCAAATTCTCTCTAATCTTTCTGTTTGATTCTCAAAAAAGAGAACGACTAGCTCAAAAAAAGAAAATTAATGGCGCAAATATTGAGAATTAGATAAAAATTAAAGCATTCTATTGACTGGTCAATAAGTCAATTTCTTCTTGAAGAATTTCCCAATTGTCCATTAATGCTACCAACTCATCTTTTTTTGCCTGATAGGTATCAAAAAAGTTTGGTGCAGCAATAGTTTGGTCATAGTTAACCGCAAGCTCGACATCTATTTCTTTGATTTCTTTCTCCAGCTTATTAATTTTTGCCTCTACATTGCTTAGCTTGTTATTCAGCGATTTTAGTTTCTTTTGATCCTGATAAGATTGCTTTGCGGTCTCTTTGGAATCAGCAACTTCTTTATGTTGTGTTTTATCTTTCTTTTCTATTTCTCGTAAATCCGCCACCTTACGCTGGTCCAGATAAAAATCGATATCTCCCAGATACTCTTTTATGTTTTTATTTTTGAACTCATAAACGGTATTGGTAAGTCCCTGAAGAAAATCTCGGTCGTGAGACACCAGAATCAAAGTCCCTTCAAAACTTTTTAAAGACTCTTTTAATACGTTTTTTGATTTAATGTCCAGGTGGTTGGTAGGCTCATCCATCACAAGCACATTAAATGGCTGTAAAAGCAATTTACATAGCGCCAATCGATTTCGTTCTCCTCCGGATAGCACCTTTACTTTTTTATCGACTTCATCTCCTCTAAACAAAAATGCTCCCAACATATCACGAACCTTGCTACGATTTTTCTCGTTGGCCGCATTGACCATAGTTTCATGAATTGTTAGCTCCCCATCTAAATATTCTGACTGATTTTGGGCAAAATACCCTATTTGCACATTATGTCCCAGTTTGAGGGTACCTGTATGCTCAATCTCATCGATGATGATCTTGGCCAGAGTTGTTTTTCCTTGACCATTCTGCCCTACAAAAGCAATCTTGGATCCTCGTTCTACCAAAAGGTTAATGTCGTTCAAAATCTCTTTCTCTCCATAGGATTTCCCAACAGTCTCTGCTTCGATGACCACTTTACCGGGTTGTACACTTACCGGGAAACGAACATTCATAACCGCATTATCGTCTTCATCAACTTCAATACGTTCTATCCTATCCAGCTTTTTGATCAGAGATTGGGCCATCGAGGCTTTTGAGGCTTTGGCACGAAACTTCTCGATGAGTTTCTCGGTTTGTTCAATCTGTTTGGATTGATTTTTCTGTGCCGCTAATTGTTGTTCTCTAATTTCATTGCGCTGCACTAAATATTTTGAGTAAGGGGTATTGTAATCATAAATACGCCCCAAGGATATTTCGATGGTACGATTGGTTACATTATCCAAGAACATCTTATCGTGCGAAACGATTACAACAGCTCCTGCATAACTCCTTAAGAAATTTTCTAACCATATGATAGATTCAATATCAAGGTGGTTAGTAGGCTCATCCAGTAGTAAGATGTCATTATTTTGCAATAACAATTTAGCCAGTTCGATACGCATTCTCCACCCACCAGAAAAAGTATCTGTCAACCTTTCAAAATCCTCTCGAGCAAATCCCAATCCTTGGAGCACTCTCTCGGTATCTCCTTCATAATTATATCCTCCTATGATCTCGTAATGCTGTGTAAGATCACTTAATTCGGTAATCAGTTCATTATAAGAATCACTTTCGTAATCACTACGCTCGGCCAGTTGCGCATTGATTTTATCCATCTGTCGCTCCGCCTTCTTAATTTCGGTAAAGGCTTCATAGGCTTCCTCCAATACAGTTCTCCCTTGCACAAAATCGATATCCTGCTTCAAGAATCCGATGTTTATCTCCTTGTCCAGGGCTATTTGACCAGAATCTGGTTCTTGTTCTTTAGACAAAATTCTGAGCATAGTGGATTTTCCAGCTCCATTCTTCCCTATCAAGCCAACACGGTCTCCGGCATTTAACCGAAAACTGATTTCTTCAAACAGATATTCTCCTCCAAATGATATTGATAGGTTATGTATGTTTAACATGAGCTTTTGAATATTTTGTGCAAAGATGATTATTTTTGTGTTAGCATAAAAGGAACATATGAACTTCTTAAAAGGCACAAAAATAAATAGTATTGTAAATGGCAGTTGCCCTGTATGCCAACAGGAAAGCATGTACCAAAATTCAAATCCCTATAAACTAAGCGAAACCTTAAAAATGCGGGAACGTTGTGGTCATTGCCATACTAAATACAAAATTGAACCTTCCTTTTTTTATGGAGCCATGTATGTAAGTTATGCAGTAGGAATCGCTTTCGCTGTAGCAGCGTTCGTGATCGCTAATTTGCTGTTAAAACTGAATTTGTTACATACATTTTTTGCGATTGTAGGCACCTTGGTAGTGTTTATGCCAGTAATCATGAGGTTATCCCGAAATATCTGGATTAATCTTTTTATGCACTACGACAAAGAAAAAAGCTGGTCTTAATTACCGAAGCGTTTGATATCCATTTCGACAGGTAATGGGGTACCATTTTCTATGAATTCATATAACTGACCTGCTATCGTAGGCCCAATAAGTATCCCTCTGCTTCCCAAACCATTAAGAATATAGACATTTTGATGTAATGGATGTACTCCTACCAAAGGTCGTCTATCTTTGGTCGTAGGTCGAATTCCTGCTACTTGTCCAACGATTTGGTACGGTTTTTTAAGGATCATGTCCAATTTTTTGATCAATTCCTCTCTTGCCGAAGATGTGGGTTCTGGTGTTTTATCCTGGTTGTCATAAGTGGCACCAACTTTATACACATCATTTCCCTGAGGAATGATAAAAACAGAAGATTTTATAGCAGCATCCAATTCTAAAGACTCACATTTGATCAAAAGATACTCTCCCTTATTACCCACCAATGGCAAATCATTAAAAAAAGGATTGTTCTTCACGCCAAATCCTTCAGTAAATACAATATGTTTGGCTTTGTAATCTTTATAAACAACATAACTTTCTTTTATCTCTAATTCTGAATACTCAAAAGAACTTTGAACAAAACTATCCTTTTGAGCCAGATAATTGGCATAAGAAGTTAGCATTTGTTCTACTTCAATTTTCCCTGTTTGTTTTACCTTACCATACTGAAAAGGAACATCCAAAGCCTCATTGGTGTTGGGAATAAGATCAGGAGATAAAAAGTGTTTTAGAATTGGTTTATCGCTCGCTTCAAACCATGAATTTTGTTCTTCTATCGAGTTAAACCTTCGTAGTACCGGAAGATCGGTCACCAGTTGTTTCCCTAACTTAGTTTCAATGTTTTTATAAAACGGGACCGCTTTCTCCATTTGCCCCAAAACATTCCAGGCTGCTGTAAAGCGTTTTAATATTACAGGGTTATAGATACCCCCTGCAACTCTGGAAGATCGCTGTGAAGCGTTTTCAAATACAACGAATGACTTATTATGATCTTCTAGTTGTTCAACAAAAGATAAACCTGATAATCCGAAACCAACGATAATGTAATCCAACATGCTGCAAAAATAAAAAAACGCCCGACTAATAGTCGAGCGTTTTCTATATATCTCTTAGATAAAGTGACTTTTAATAAGACCACATATCTAGTTCGAAATTTCTAATACTCTCTTTAATTCGTTCACTTTCCAGAAGTTGCATCAGGGCATTATCCACGATATAATCCTTAATCTCGCGGTCACCTTGTTCATTATCTTCCTTGTATATAATTGAATTAAATCGTCTCGCATTTAAAATATGATCAAGAGTAAACGGCATCGATGTGTTTCTTCTATTGAAAGAAGAAGTATTATGAAGAATTTCTCTTACATCTGGATACCACACCCAAAACAAAGCTACCATATCCGGCTCATCGTCATCAATAAAGTTTACATCGGGAGCTACTGGAGCTAATCCAAGTAATCTATATCTCAATTCACCTTGGCGCTTATCAAAATACCAATATCCTCTGATTTTATATTCTGCAATATCGGCTGAAGTAATATCCCTTCTATTAATATATTGAGGATCTACCTGCTCACCTGCATTATACTGCTCATATCCTAAATCCGTAGTATCAATTTTAGACATTGTAGACTGCAAGTCTTCGAATGTACGGGTTTCTGTAAAATATGAATCTGAATAAATATTCTTAACCTTACCGTTTCTAATATTTGTTACCAATACATCGTATAGCGAACGACGATTAGCACCAATATTATTAGTATCTATAGGATAATATAACGGGAAGTTAATTCTTTCATCAAGATCTATAGTTTCCCAAGTAGTCTTAGCCCATAAAACATCACGTTTATCAACGTAACCATACTCTAGTGGATGATCATTATCATAAAGGATCTGTTCTTGTGTCTTCTTTCCTATATCTGCAGGCTCTGAAGCATTCAACACATTAGCCTGACCATACGAAAGATGACAAACAACCAAGCCAAGAACGGTTAATACTAAGTTTTTCAAATTCATAACTCTTAAGTTTATTTTAGTTAGTTAACTCAACAATTACCGGAGATATTTTCTTCAATCTATATCCAGCGTTTGTAGTTAACTGCGCTTTTATATCAATAATCTGCACAGAAGATCCTCTTTTTGCCTTACGTAATGCAGACTTCGCTTTAGAATCTAATCTACCACCACGCACACTTACTGTTGGCTGACCTTCTACCTTAAATTTAAATCCAGTTACTTTCAGTTTGATATCAAAATCAAAGTCTGGTAAGATTGCACCGATAGACGATATTTGTAACGCATTTCTAGCCATTTTTATTGCACCGTCTTCTCCACGTACAGTTCCAACTGGTCTAGGAATATCTTTAATTCTAAATTTCTTACTATCGCTTACCGTAGTACCGTTTGGTAATTTACCGCTTACCTTGATACTTACTTCACGTCCTTTTACTGAAGTTACATTCATCATGTATTTACCAGCTCCTCCAACTTTTTTCAATCCAGTAGCCGATGCATTTACATTAGGTACACCTGGGATAGAGATCGTCATTGGGTTGTTTACACCACGATATACAACATTCATCTTATCTGCAGAAATTACCGCCGAGTTAGGCTTAGGAATTACTGCATAAGAACTTTTGATAGGAATGCTTACTACAGAATCTCCTTCTTTAAACTGAAGCTCTCCTTTTACGTCTCTTTCTCCTACGTTTCCTGCAGGGAAATCTAACATAATTTGTCCGTTCTCAACTTTGGTTTGCTCTCTTCCGTTTACTTCTACTTTTGTAGGTTTTAAAGTAGCATCAAAACGTCCTAAAACAATTCTTCCTTTGAAGTTCTCACCGCTAAAGAAAGCCGTTTTGTCTGGAACAACAATTGCTTCATAATTACTAAATGATAATTCTGACGCTTGCTGACCTGCTAATAGTGCAGAAAGCACTTTACTTTCTGTAGTCTTAACATCAGCTTGCATTTGTGTTAGCTTTGTTAATGAAGCTACCAATGGAAATCCTTCAAAGTTGTAGTTTAACCACTTCTTAGAAACTCCAGATCTGTCTTTAACATCTCCTGTTGCAAACGTTTTCTCAACATCGGCAGCAACAGCTGCATCTACCTCTTTTACTTCTTTGATAGCTGCAGAAACACCGTCACGATATTTAGATATGTTATCTATAAATTCTTGCGCAGCTGCAGTAGTTTTTCCTCCTTCAAAGAATTTTTGATCCAAAGTTAAAGACTTATCCATAGTCTCATAATCTGTAGGATCACTTAATCCTTCAGTGATTTCAGCTTTCAACTGATCAATATAAGTATTGAATTCGTTAGAAAGCGCACTAATTTGATCTGCTTTTTCTTTAAGAGGTGTATACTTTTCTGGTTGCTCCGAAACTTTTTCGGCCAAACCAGCCATAAATGCAGTATTACGCTCTGTTGCTATGGTATTAGACTCGGTTAACTTTTCGTTCATTAATCCGAATGCTGATAATACTTCTTTTGACATGTTTAGTGCCATCATTGCGATGAAAACCAAGTACATCAGGTTAATCATCTTTTGCCGTGGGGACAATTTTCCTCCTGCCATATTCTTCTTAGATTTTGGTAGTTATATAATTATACTCAACTATTTAATGTTAACCTCTGTTCATTGCAGTTAACATACCACCATATACTCCGTTTAGAGAAGAAAGGTTCGTAGCAAGATTCTCCATTTGTTGCTTTAATTGCTGTGCATTTGCTGCAATTTGCTCATTAGCTTCAGCTTGCTTCGCAGAAGATTCTAATTGTACCTTGTAAAGGCTATTTAATGACTCAAGGTGAGAAGCAGCAGTAGCCATCTCTTCGCTATATTTCTTAGTTCCTTGGATAGCATCTACAGTAGGAGAGATGTTTTTTGCAGCACCTTCGAAGTTACGGATGCTTTCTCCTAAGCTACTCATCAAACTAGAATCTACTCTAGCTTCTTTAAGCATTTCGTCTAATTTCTTAGATAATAAACCTTCTGGAGTTTCCTCTTTTTGTTTCTTATCTTTCTTTTGTCCTCCAGCTAATTCTGGATATACAAGAGACCAGTCTAGTTCGTCGTCTACTGGTTCGAATGCAGAAACAGTAAATACGAATGCCTCTGTAATAAGACCAATGATAAGCATTTGGTTACCGAATGGCCAGTGCATAATCTTAAAAAGTGCACCGAGAATTACAACGGCCGCTCCTAGACCGTATACCATGTTCATTAACTTTTTGCTTGCTTTTGAATTTGCCATAATAAAATGTGTTTTGTTTTTTAAATCTAAATTTTAAAAAAAGGGTTAGTAATTAAGTTGATAGAAAATTTTGGGACTATTTCTGATTCACAGTGTTATCTTCTCCAGTAGCGTCAGTACCCATGTAGTCCTGAACAGTTCTGAATCCAATATAACTTCTTGCTGAATCCGCATATTCGTAATCTCTGGTACTTACCTGTAGGAAGTAAGCAACATCTTTCCATGAACCACCACGAACAACTTTACGTTTATTCTCTGAATCATTAACATTCGGGTTCATAGACGAAACAAACTCATATGCAGAAGGATCATAAGAAGACTGCACCCACTCAGAAACATTTCCTGCCATATTATACAGGTTGTAATCGTTTGGGTCAAACGTTTTGGCTTCTACAGTATATAAAAAGTTGTCGGCAGCATAATTTCCTCTAAGAGGCTTGAAATTAGCAAGGAAACAACCTCTGTCATTTAAAGCATAAGGGCCACCCCAAGGGTAGGTTGCAGACTCTAAACCTCCGCGAGCCGCATATTCCCATTCTGCTTCAGTAGGAAGTCTGAAGTAATTTACAAACTCCTTACCTTTTTTCTTTTGAAATGTATTTTTCTCGATAGTTCTCCATCTACAGAAGGCCTTTGCTTGTTCCCAAGAAACACCTACTACAGGGTAATCGTCGTAAGCACTATGCCAGAAATAATCATTATGCATAGGCTCATTATATGAATAAGTAAAATCCTTGATCCAAACTGTTGTATCTGGATATACTTTGATCACTTCTTCTTTTACGAACTCTTTTCGTCCACCTAGTCTAGCTCTTGCCGCAGCTTCGATATCCATCCAGGTAAATCTAAATTCGTATTTACTTACATCTAGTGTACGTCTTCCATTATAAGATTCTTCTAATGGGATGTACATGGTATCCATAACCTCAGCGTAAAACTCATCAGGATAATCTTCAATATCCCAAACAATATCTACGTCTTTGTTCAGTTTTCTTCCTTCGTAACCAGTTTCTCCGATACCGCTGTAGTTTTCGTACATATATTTTTCGTACGGAGTCATATCAGTAGTATCTGCATCCAAGAATGCAAATTCTCCGATACCTTCATCTTCTGGTACTTTACCAAGATCATCGGCCATAATTGCCAGTCGTGTTCGGATAATAGAATCTCGAACCCAGTTCACAAATTGACGATACTCACTATTGGTAATTTCGGTCTCGTCCATGTAGAAGGAACGAACGGTAACCATCTTTGTTGGTGCGTTTGCTAACGCCGCTTTGTCATCATCTGACTTACCCATAATAAAAGAACCTCCTGGAATTAGGGCCATTCCGTAAGGCTTTTCTGGGTGCCATTTTTTCCCTTGCGCTCCAACCAGTTCTCCTCGGTTTCCTCGACCACAACTATAGAGCATTGCTACAATAGCAAAGAGTGATACAAATTTCTTCATAACGTGTTTTAGGTTAAGATCTTCTAGATTTAAGGACGTAAACCTATTTATTTATTTTCAGAAAAACAATTTTTTTCTAAAAAAAACCTTAAATCTGCCTAATAAAAATGTTAAACTTCGTTTTTTCGTTTTGCCTTATACCATCTTTCAGGTATTTCTTGATTACAAGCACGCTCATAATCGTTGTATGTGCAAGGTAATAACGTATGTCTTTCCAATTTATTATTACCAGATGAAATAAATGGTATTTCTATCCACCATCTTCCGGTTTTTGCACTTTTATAAAATGATAAAATTTCATCTTCTATAGGTACATTATAATGCAATGTACTCTTCAAATTTTTCACATCTAATTCGTTGGACCTGTAATTCACCCCTTCTACAAAATACCATATCATTTGGGCAATCAATAGAGCAGCCGTTTCTTCGTTCTTAAAGTTCTTGAATTCATAAATTCCAAAACTTTTTACTTTATCACTGATCCCCGCATAACGCGCTATAGCACATATCTCCCTACCATCAAAACCATTTGGAGACGAAATACTCCCCTGTAGACTTGTCGAATTTAAAACTCCCAAATCTAACGCTACGATATCAGCATCCCTCATAATAGGTTCTACAATAGTAATATCTGAAATCACTTCTCCTAATCGATATGCATCAAAATATAACTTTTCGATCAAATCGATTTCTTCTTGAGGATTAAAATAGGTTTGATACCCTATATTGCTATAATTAAAAAGATTATAGGGTTGCTCTACTATAATCTTACCTACAAAAGATTTGTTTGAGATCGGTTGCGAAGAATTCCCCAGATCAAATCTACTATCCACATTAACCAGATTTACCATACGTTCTAAAATATCAAAAGAACGATATTGCGCATATACCAAATCCTGGCTTCCTCCTATAATAATAGGAATGATGTTTTTTTGTAATAATGCAGATAACACCTCCTGAACCAAATAATAAGTATCACTCACTTCGTTTCCCGGAGTTACATCTCCCAGATCCACAATATTAGCACTCCAATTTCCCGGGTACAACTCGTAAAACGATTTACGGACGGTATCAAAATTTAGCTTCTCTCCTAAAAAATCAACATCATTACGATTTTCTCTTACGCCCAACAAGGCAATATCCACCTTTTTGAGATCTGGCACTCCTTGGTCGACAGTATGAATTTTTATTTTTTTTCCTAAAGCATGTTCGGAGAGCAATTTGGTATGCGCAGCAACTAAATCACTAACAGGAGCAAGAAATTCGAAAGACATTATTTATTTCTTTTTGGTAGTCGTTTTCTTTTTGGCAGTTGTTTTCTTCTTGGTTGTCTTTTTCTTGGGAGCATTCTTTTCGATAAGATCTTTTACTTTATCCAAGGTCAATTTGGTAGCATCCACGGTCTTAGGCAACTCAATTTTGATTTTTCCTTGGATGATATTACTTCTACCCCACCTTGCTTTTTCTACACGAATACCTTCTTCTTCCCAATTATGAATTACCTTATCGATCTCCTTTTGTTTCTTTTCTTCGATAAGATGTACAATTTCTTCATCAGTAAGATTATCGAAATCATACTTTTTACTCACATTGATAAACATATTGTTCCATTTCAGGAACGGACCAAATCTTCCTTTCCCTTTTTGAACTGGTAGATTTTCATATGTATATATAGGAGCGTCTGCTTTTTCTTTCTCATCGATAAGCACAATTGCCCTATCCAGATTAACCTCTAGTGGATCCTCTCCTTTAGGCAAGGAAACAAACTTATCTCCAAAACGAACATAAGGTCCAAACCTACCATTATTTACAACGATAGTTTCTCCTTTATAATTACCCAACTCTTTTGGCAATTGGAACAAGTCCATCGCTTCTTCAAAAGTAATGCTACTTAAAGTTTGTCCAGGTGGTAAACTTGCAAATTTCGGTTTATCTTCATCATCGGCAGTTCCGATTTGTACCATAGGACCAAATTTCCCTAATCGCACACTCACTACCTTCCCTGAAGCCGGATCCTCTCCAAGGATGCGCTCTCCCACTTCTCTTTCTGCATTTTGCGCAACATCTTCTACTCTGGGATGAAATTCTTCATAAAACTCTTTCATCACATGTGTCCAGTCTTCCTGACCTTCGGCAATCTCATCAAAATCTTGCTCTACCTTTGCAGTAAAGTTATAATCCAGAATCGCAGAGAAATGATTTACCAAAAAGTCATTTACCACAACTCCTACATCGGTAGGGATCAATTTCCCTTTATCACTTCCTACTTTTTCGGATAACTTATTTTCTTTTACAGTATCTCCAGACAACATAAGTTGCACATACGGCCTTAACTCTCCTTCCTTGGCTCCTTTCTCTACATAGTTTCTATTCTGAATAGTAGAAATCGTTGGTGCGTAAGTAGAAGGTCTTCCTATTCCTAGCTCTTCTAATTTTTTTACCAGAGATGCTTCGGTATATCGACTTGGCGGACGAGTAAATCTTTCGGTTGCTGAAATATATGCATTATATAAAGTCTCATTGACTTTCATCTGAGGCAAAATTCCTTTTTGCTCTTCATCTTCATCATCATTACCTTCCAGATACACTTTCAAGAAACCTTCAAATTTGATCATCTCTCCATTTGCGGTAAAATGCTCATTATGCGTATTTGCCTCAATTCTCACATTAGTTCTTTCCAATTGAGCATCGCTCATTTGCGAAGCAATTGCACGTTTCCAGATCAACTCATATAATCGTTGTTGATCATAATCTACATTTACCGTATGTCTCGAAAAATCCGTAGGACGAATCGCTTCGTGAGCTTCTTGAGCCCCTTTGGCTTTTCCTTTATATTGTCTTGGTTTACTATACTCCTCTCCATAAGCTGAAACAATCTCAGCTTTAGCTCCGTTTTGTGCTTCAGTAGAAAGATTGACACTATCTGTTCTCATATAGGTAATCAAACCGGCCTCATACAATCGCTGCGCCATGGTCATGGTTCTGCTTACCGAGAAATATAATTTACGAGATGCCTCTTGCTGCAATGTAGAAGTTGTAAAAGGTGGCGCTGGCGATTTTTTGGCTGGCTTTTTTGTCAATTCTCCAACCTTGAAAGTAGCTCCTATATTTTTTTGAAGAAACGCTTCTGCTTCTTCTTTGGTCTTAAAATTCTTAGGAAGTTTAGCTTTAAACGATTTTCCACTTTCGTTAGAAAATTCTGCATCGATTCTGTAGGATGCCTCTGGATTAAAGCTAGTGATCTCTCTTTCGCGTTCTACAATTAATCGTACAGATACTGATTGTACTCTACCTGCAGACAATCCTCCTTTTACCTTACGCCATAACACTGGAGATAATTCGTATCCCACCAATCGATCCAAAACACGTCTTGCCTGTTGGGCGTTTACCAGATTATAATCGATGGTTCTAGGATTTTCTATAGCTTTTAAAATTGCATTTTTAGTAATCTCATGAAATACAATTCTACGTGTTTTCGCTTTGTCTAATTTTAGTGTTTCTGCAAGGTGCCATGCAATAGCCTCTCCTTCTCGGTCCTCATCACTTGCTAGCCAAACCATTTCAGCTTTCATGGATAGATCCTTTAGTTTCTTTACGACATCTTTCTTGTCTTTAGACACTATATATTTAGGAGTAAAATCTCCATCAACATCGACCCCTAATTCTTTGGCAGGCAAATCCGCAATATGCCCAAAACTAGATTCGACAGTATAATCTTTTCCGAGAAATTTTTCTATAGTTTTGGCCTTGGCAGGCGACTCTACAATCACTAAATTCTTAGCCATAATCCTTTAATTTCAGACCACAAAAGTATATCAAAAAAATGATATCAAGATTGTTTATCAAAAAATTAGTTTAAAAATAAGCTGTAAAAATAACAGCCGATCGCTTTTATTTTACAAACAGTGTATTGTCTTGCTCTTCCTCATCATCATCAAAACCTACCGTGTCTTTATACAAATAATACACAGGCATATACACAAAAGAAGCTGTAAAAAACACTCCCACCAAACACAAGAGAAAACCAACAAATTGAGCCAGAATCGACGAAATAATAATAAGTCCAAATGCAATCAGCCAAACTTTGTTTCCTAATTTAAAACTGGCCTTGATCAAATCCGAAGTACTTAGGTCCGGGTTGAAAGCAAATATCACTCCTAGTAACTGCAAAGGCACAATCACATAAAAAAGAGGAAGATAACATAATAAGGTAGCCAATAAAGCAATCCCAAACGTAGCAATGGCCAGTGTAAATATTTTGATTAAATACTTTCCTTTAAAAAACATGAAATATTTTGAGCTTTCCAGTTCACCCAAATCAGCTTGTTTGCAAACTTTATAGAAGTGAGCAGTGATCCCTAACTGAAAAGCTGATGCAATAATAGATACTACCAAGACCAGAATAATAAATAAAATCATTATTCCAATAGACAGCTCTTCGTGACCATATCCAGGATCTCCATACTCCGAATAACCACCCTCATATCCTGCCAATCCCGCTAATGCAATTATAGGAATATACATGACAAAAATTAAAGGTAAAACAATGACAGTGGATATCAGTAAATGAATGAATCCTTGTAACCAGACTTTTTTGAATAACTCGATACTCTTATTAAATATATCTCCAAAATCTGGGGATTTGCTATTTTCTATTTTTCCAAAAAGTTTATTGGCTTGCATAGTGTTTATTTTTGGTTGGACTTCTCAAATATATATTTTTTAAAAATAAAACCCTGCCACTTTGTCATAAATCGTATTAAAAAGTATCTTTGCACATTATTTGCCTCAATTCGTTAAGGAATATTTGTATGGAGAAGATTATAGATGAAAATAAACAAGGACAACCTCTTGTTCTAGACCAGGAGAAGGAAAACCAACGAAAGCTTTTTATCGAAAGCTATGGTTGTCAAATGAATTTTAGCGATAGCGAAATAGTAGCTTCTATTTTGGCTAAAGAAGGATTTAATACCACACAAAATCTAGAAGATGCTGACCTAGTATTGGTCAACACTTGCTCTATTCGCGAAAAGGCAGAACAAACTGTAAGAAAACGTCTAGAAAAATATAATGCCGTAAAAAAAATCAATCCAGGAATGAAAGTAGGAGTTCTTGGCTGTATGGCAGAGCGTCTTAAAAGTAAGTTTCTTGAAGAAGAAAAAATTGTGGATCTCGTAGTGGGTCCGGACGCATATAAAGATCTACCTAATCTTATCGAAGAAGTCGACGCAGGTCGTAATGCCGTAAATGTCATCCTTTCTAAAGAAGAAACCTATGGAGATATTTCTCCAGTGAGATTGCAAAGCAATGGGGTTTCTGCCTTTGTATCAATCACAAGAGGATGTGATAACATGTGTACCTTCTGTGTAGTTCCGTTTACCAGAGGAAGAGAACGTAGTCGTGATCCACAAAGTATCATGGAAGAAATTAACGAATTGGCAACTCAAAATTTTAAGGAAATTACCTTATTGGGACAAAACGTAGATAGCTACCTATGGTACGGTGGAGGATTGAAGAAAGATTTTGAAAAAGCCAGCGATTTTCAAAAAGCAACTGCCGTAAATTTTGCAAAGTTATTGGATATGGTTGCCGAAAAACATCCTAAACTAAGATTGCGTTTTACCACTTCTAATCCTCAAGACATGACATTGGATGTAATTGAAGTAATGGCAAAACACAAAAACATCTGTAAATATATTCACCTTCCTATCCAAAGCGGTAGTGATCGGATCCTGAAGGAAATGAACAGATTACATACCCGACAGGAATATTTTGATCTTATCGACAATATCAAACGTATCATTCCGGATTGTGCGATCTCGCAAGATATTATTACCGGGTTCCCAACAGAAACCGAAGATGACCATAAAGACACCTTATCTCTTATGGAATATGTAAAATACGATTATGGTTTTATGTTTGCTTATTCGGAACGACCTGGAACACTGGCTGCACGTAAAATGGAAGATGATATTCCTGAGCCGGTAAAGAAAAGACGTTTGGCAGAGATTATTGAGGCACAACGCAAACACAGCGCATACAGACATCAAAGTTTTGTGGGGCAAACCGTAGAAGTTTTGATCGAGAAAGCCTCAAAAAAATCGGATGCACACTGGAGTGGTAGAACTACTCAGAACACCGTAGCAGTATTCCCAAAAGGAGATTACAAAATAGGAGATTTTGTAATGGTCAAAATTAATGAATGCACGAGTGCCACCCTCTTGGGTGATGCTGTTGGGTACTCTGACAACAACTAAATAAAACAACTTAAAACCAAGTAATATAAACCGAATGGAATCTGTTCAAGCCATAAAACAAAGATTTGGAATTATAGGTAACGACCCTAAACTAAATCGTGCGGTAGAAAAAGCCATTCAGGTGGCTCCTACCGATATTTCGGTTCTGGTAACTGGAGAAAGTGGAGTGGGTAAAGAAAGTATTCCAAAAATCATACACTCATTATCGCATCGCAAACATGGCAAATATATCGCTGTAAACTGCGGTGCGATTCCAGAAGGAACCATCGACAGTGAATTGTTTGGTCACGAAAAAGGTGCTTTTACCGGGGCAACGCAAACCAGAAATGGATATTTTGAAGTAGCCAGCGGAGGAACGATCTTTTTGGACGAAGTCGGTGAATTACCATTAACCACTCAGGTTAGACTTTTGAGAGTGCTCGAAAACGGAGAATTCATCAAAGTAGGGTCTTCAAAAGTACAAAAGACCGATGTTCGTATTGTGGCAGCGACCAATGTAAATATGTTTGAAGCCATCAAAAAAGGAAAATTCAGGGAAGATCTGTACTATCGTTTAAGTACGGTAGAAATTCTACTACCTCCTTTACGAGAGAGAAAAGACGACATCCATCTTCTGTTCAGAAAATTTGCTTCAGACTTTGCCACCAAATACAAAATGCCAACCATTAGGCTTGCAGATGATGCGGTAGCCATGCTAGAAAAATATCATTGGAGCGGAAACATCAGGCAATTGCGCAACATTGCAGAGCAAATTTCAGTCCTTGAACAAAACAGAACGATCTCGGCAGTAGCCTTAAACAGTTATTTACCCAATATTGGAAGCAACCTGCCTGCTGTGATTTCTTCTGACAAAAAAGAAAGTGATTTTAGCAACGAACGAGAAATTTTGTACAAGGTTCTTTTTGATATGAAAGGAGATCTTAATGACCTTAAAAAGTTGACTATGGAGCTGATGCGGAGTGGCAACACCCAACAGGTACAAAAAGACAACGAAGGTTTGATTCGAAAAATTTATCGCGAAGACGAGGAAGAAAAGAACGTTCATTTTGAAGAACCGGTTACTCCTGCCGCAGAAGTGTTGCAGATTTCTTCGCCAACGCCTCCTATAATAAAAGAAGAAGACAAATATCACTTTGCCGAAGAAATTGAAGAAGAAGAAACCTTATCCCTTCAGGATAAAGAATTAGAATTGATAAAAAAATCATTGGAGCGCCATCGAGGGAAACGAAAAGCCGCTGCAGAAGAATTAGGGATTAGCGAGCGAACGCTGTATAGAAAAATCAAACAATACAACCTGTAAGTGATACAGGGGTTTAAACAAAACAACTCATAATTTATAATTAATGAGCAAAGTAAAATACATTATCATTGCTATACTGGCAATCACATTATGCCAGGGATGCGGGGTTTACTCTTTTACCGGTACCAACATCTCTCCAAACACCAAAACGTTTCAGGTCAACTTCTTTCAGAATCAATCGCCCAGGATTTTCCCCGGAGCCGATCAACGATTTACTAATCAGTTACAGGATCTGATTCTTAACCAAACTAATTTGGATTTGGTGACCTCAGGAGGAGATATTATTTACGAAGGAGAAATTGTACAGGATTATGTAGCTCCAAACACAGCTACTTCGAATATCACAGCAGCACAAAACCGATTGACCATCGCGGTGAATATGCGATTTTATGACACCAAAGATTCTACTCAGGATTTGGAACAACGCTTTTCATTCTTTTTCGATTATCCGGCATCGCAATCTGAAAATGCAGTTAGAGATGAAGCCTTACAAATCATTTACGAAAGAATCACACAAGATATGTTTAACGCTACCTTAGCAAGGTGGTAATCTATCAAATTATACAAGTATCTATTGAACACCAAAGAGCTTACATATTTGCTTCAACATCCCGAAGAATTGAACAAAGGACAAATCTCGAATTTAGAAAAAATCTCTAGAGAGTTCCCTTATTTTCAAGCAGTAAGACCTTTGCTACTAAAAACACTGAAAGCACAAGGTAGTTTTACCTATAATCAGGAATTAAAAACTACCGCAGCCTACACTACAGATCGTACGGTACTTTTTGATTTTATTACTTCTGACGTTTTTCAAGAGAAAAAAGAAGAAACCGCTACATCAAAAAAGAGCAAATCTGATATCGAGGTTGTGGACCATGAAGAGGTAAAGACACTTCCTAGAATGGCGATGGATGATGCCATTAAAATGGACATCGAAGAAGCAGAAGACGTGCTTGATCCTGCGCTTTTTTCTACTAGAAAAGAAGAAAGTCTCTTACAACAGATTCATATTACGGAAGAGGAAGAAAAACAGGACCCGAAAGAAATAGCAAGCGACACCAAAGAAGATGAACTACAAATCGATAAGCCGCTTGATTTTAATAGAAAAGAAACACATTCGTTTGCAGAATGGCTAAAACTTACCTCGGTACAGCCTATAGAAAGATCAGAAGAGGATCAGGAAGAGAAGTTACCTATTGAAGAGCAAGAAAAAAAATCAGATAATTCGCTAAAACAGAAAGAAAAGTTTGATCTTATCGACGAGTTCATTGCCAGCAACCCCAAAATACAACCAGCTGCAAAAAATAGTCCGACCCGTAATCTGGCAAAGGAAAATCAAACCCCTACAGATGAGTTAATGACAGAAACTTTGGCCCGAGTATACCTGGCTCAAAAAAACTATAAAAAAGCAATTCAAGCTTATAACATATTAATTTTGAAAAATCCCGAAAAAAGTGGTTTCTTTGCAGACCAAATTCGAGCGATCAAGAAATTACAAGAAAATAAATAACAATATAATGACAACGTTTTCAATCTTTTTAATACTAATCGTTATTGTATCTTTTTTACTAGTTGTAGTAATTATGGTACAAAACCCTAAAGGAGGAGGTTTATCATCTTCTTTCGGAGGTGGTGGAACTCAGCAATTAGGTGGTGTAAAAAAGACTTCAGACTTTTTGGATAAAAGTACCTGGACCTTGGCCACGCTATTATTGGTATTGATTTTATTATCAAATATCGATTTGATGAGTACCGGTACCGCTCAGGAGTCAAAAGTAAATACAGATGATGTACAAGTAGAAGCTCCTGTCACTCCGGCAACGGACAATGACGATCAAGAGTAACATGATCATAAAAACAACTACAAAAATGTCGACTTGTCATACAGTCGGCATTTTTTGTTTCAATTTGTCAGTATCCAACCACTGGCATAATTTCTGAAATAAGCAACGAAGATTTCAATTAATAATAAAAAAACGAATCATAAAATGGGAGTAAATATCAAACCTCTTTCAGACCGTGTGGTTGTTGAGCCACTTCCTGCAGAAACTCAAACTGCATCAGGACTATTTATTCCTGACTCTGCTCAGGAAAAACAACAGAAAGGTAAAGTTGCCGCTGTTGGTAATGGTAAAAAAGACCACGAAATGACTGTAAAAGTTGGAGACACCGTACTTTATGGGAAATATGCTGGTACAGAATTAAAATTAGATGGTAAAGATTATCTAATCATGCGTGAGGATGATATTCTAGCTATTGTTTAATTCGCAACAATTCTTTAAAAACAACAAATCAAAAGTTCCAGCCTTTGACCGTTGGGACAGACAATTTCAAAATACATAAATCATTATGGCAAAAGATATAAAATTTGATATCGAAGCACGTGACGGTATAAAACGTGGTGTAGATGCATTGGCCAATGCAGTAAAAGTTACTTTAGGACCAAAAGGTCGTAATGTAATTATAAGCAAGTCTTTTGGAGCACCTACAGTAACCAAAGATGGTGTTTCTGTAGCCAAAGAAGTAGAATTAGAAGATGCTCTTGAAAATATGGGAGCGCAAATGGTAAAAGAAGTAGCCTCAAAAACTAATGATCTTGCCGGTGACGGAACTACGACAGCAACCGTTTTGGCACAAGCTATCGTAAAAGAAGGACTTAAAAACGTTGCTGCGGGTGCAAACCCAATGGATCTAAAACGTGGTATCGACAAAGCTGTTGAAGCTATTACTGCTGATTTGGAAAAGCAAACTAAAGAAGTTGGTGATTCTTCAGATAAAATCAAACAAGTAGCTGCCATTTCTGCTAACAACGACGAAACTATCGGTGACCTAATTGCTCAAGCTTTTGAAAAAGTAGGTAAAGAAGGAGTCATCACTGTAGAAGAAGCTAAAGGAACAGAAACTCACGTTGATATCGTTGAAGGAATGCAATTTGACAGAGGATACCTTTCTCCTTACTTTGTGACCAACAGCGAAAAGATGACTACCGAGTTAGAAAGCCCATACATCTTATTGTTTGACAAGAAGATCTCTGCAATGAAGGATTTATTACCGATCCTTGAGCCAGTAGCTCAAACCGGAAAACCTTTATTAATTATCGCAGAAGATGTAGATGGAGAAGCTCTTGCAACGCTAGTAGTAAACAAGCTTCGTGGGGCGTTAAAAATTGCTGCTGTAAAAGCCCCTGGTTTTGGAGACAGACGTAAAGCAATGCTTGAAGATATCGCTATCTTAACTGGTGGTACTGTAATTTCTGAAGAAAGAGGATTTACTTTAGAAAATGCAACTATCGATCACTTAGGAACTGCAGAAAAAGTAGCTATCGATAAAGATAATACAACTGTAGTAAACGGTGCTGGAGAAGAAGAATTGATCAAGAATAGAGTGAACCAAATCAAAGCTCAGATCGAGACCACTACGTCAGATTACGATAAAGAAAAATTACAAGAGCGTTTGGCTAAGTTAGCCGGAGGTGTTGCTGTACTTTATGTTGGTGCTGCTTCTGAAGTAGAAATGAAAGAAAAGAAAGACCGTGTAGATGACGCACTTCATGCTACTCGTGCTGCCGTAGAAGAAGGAATTGTTGCCGGAGGTGGTGTTGCACTAGTAAGAGCTAAGGCGGTATTAGACAAGGTAAAAACTGAGAACGCAGACGAAGTAACTGGTGTGCAAATCGTAAACCGTGCTATCGAAGCTCCTCTTAGAACAATTGTAGAAAATGCTGGAGGCGAAGGTTCTGTAGTGATTTCTAAAGTTTTGGAAGGTAAAGATGATTTTGGATACGATGCAAAATCTGAAGCGTATGTAGATATGCTAAAAGCTGGGATTATCGATCCTAAAAAAGTAACTCGTGTTGCTTTAGAAAATGCAGCTTCTGTATCAGGAATGATCCTTACTACCGAGTGTGCATTAACAGACATCAAAGAGGATGCTCCTGCTGGAGGCGGAATGCCACCAATGGGCGGAGGTATGCCAGGAATGATGTAAGTCGCACGGCGACAACAAAATTATTTAGCGCTTGTGAAGTAAAATTCCTGAGCCAGCTAATAAAATATAAAAACCCATTTTGAACGTTTCAAAATGGGTTTTGTTTGTATATAAAGTATAATACGCTCTAAAACTTCTACGAATACTGTTTCACTAAATCTTGAACCAAAGAGGCTGTTTTTTTGTGTTTTTCTCTTATCAATAATCGTTTAGGTGGCGCCATACGCACATCACAATCTTTAAGAGAACAAGATTCGCAAGTTACCCCCACTTTGACCTTTGGTATTTTTGAATCGCCAACAAACTTAATTTTTTTCTCTAACGCTGACGAAATCAAGAAACCGATTCCAATGCTACGATAATAGTCTTTTCTAAACGGATCTTTGGTTGCTGAAGTAAAAACCAGATATTGCTGATCGGTATCGGCATAATCAGAAATCTGGATGTTAAAAGTATATTCTAAATCTTCGTTGGCAGTACGTTGCAAAGTTTTGATAGCCATCCATCGCCTACAATAGTGCTCGTTAATTTCATTGGCATGGGGTTGCTGCTGATGAGTAATGTGCAACTCCTTTACCAAATTGAACTTTTCGACACCTTTTTTATGGGTAAACCTAAGAAAGAATACATTTTGCATTCCAAAATCCTTAGGCAATACATTAGTCAAACGCTGATAAAAAGACTCCGGAGATGCATTGTAAAGATTCATAATCTTATGAAAAGCCTTTTCAGAAAAAGTTTCTGAAGAAAACAATTCTTTAAGCTGCTCTCCTAAATGTTGTCTAGGCAAAATAAGAGCTCCTGCAAAATAAGAGGCATAAAAGTTATGCAACACCTCTTCAAAATGATTATATCGTATCCAGGTAAAGGTATAAGGGCGATCTGTAATCTCCAAATATTGATACCCTAGCTCTTTGGCAAAAATAAACGTCTTTTGAGCCTCATCTACTCTATCCGAAAGCAATAAGGTCTTGGTCGAAGGCACAAATACAGATCTCAGGTTATCCAGCTCCTCCTGTTTGGGGATTCCGGATTCATTAATATTATACCCATATTCTTCTTTCAGTATCTCCTCTAGTTCTGCCGATCCAATTTTACCAGTCAGATCTAGTTGGTAGGTATTCGCACAACGTATTACTTTATCTTCTAAATCTTTAAAAAAGTTATTATGCGCTTCTTGGTAAGAACGCAGAGAAGCCAGATAAAATCCTTCGCGACTCATATTATAGTGCTGAGCGATCTCTATGATCGTACTTATAAATGCATTTACCTTTGATGGGGCATTTGCAATGATATCGATCAAATCACTTTGCTGAATTCCGAAGAGTTCCAACGGAATTTCATCCAAAATACCTGACTGTAAAATCTCTCCAATAGGAGCCAGATTTTTATCCAATTTAAGAGAAACTAATTGATCATAAGGCACCCCAAGTGTTTCTGCAAGTTTGATGATCTTATCCGTTTTTGGATATTTTTTTCCTTTTTCAATTTCGTTGAGATACGACTTTGACAATCCACTTAATTTGGATAATCCAAAAAGAGACAAATCCTTTTCTGTACGTATTTGCTTGATTTTCAAGCCAAAAATAAGTCTAATATATTCTTCTGCTATCGCCATAGAATCAAAAGTAAGAATTTTCGCGTAATCTTGGAAAAAAGAAAAAATTCACATTTAGCGAACGTTCGCTTGTTTTATAAAAAACTTTTTTTTAATATTGTTCACTCAAAACGATAATAGTTGTAAAAACCTAAATTTTTAAACTATGGAAACTCAGACAAACATTAGTCAAAAAATTAGCTTCTCAAAGAATGTAAGAAATTACCATCCGGAAATCTTAACCGATGGTGCGTTAACTTTCTTAGAAGCTTTGCAAGATCGCTTTAACGAAAGACGATTAGCATTATTAAAAAACCGCGAGTGCCAACAGCAGTTGTTTGATCTGGGAACGTATCCTTCATTTCCAGAAAACACCAAGGAAATTCGCAATGCAGAATGGTGTGCTGCTCCAATCCCCGCCGATCTTCAGGATCGTAGAGTAGAGATTACAGGACCAGTAGACCGCAAGATGGTCATCAACGCATTAAACTCTGGAGCCAAAACATTTATGGCGGACTTTGAAGACAGTAATGCTCCACTTTGGGAGAACTGCTTGCAAGGACAGAAAAACCTGAAGGATGCCGTCAATAAAACTATTTCGTTTTACAATCCAAAAAAAGATAAGACCTATCAACTGAAAGAAAAAGTAGCGACTTTAATCGTTCGTCCAAGAGGTTTACACCTTGATGAAAAACATCTGTTGATCAGAGGTCAGGAAATGAGTGCTTCTTTATTTGATTTTGCACTATACTTATTTCATAATAATGTACAACTGAAAGAAAATGGTACAGGAGCCTATTATTATCTTCCAAAACTAGAACATTTTACAGAAGCTATCTGGTGGAATGATGTGATTGACTTTTCTGAAGAATATCTGGGAATCGAACCAGGAAGCGTAAAAGTTACTGTTTTGGTAGAAACCATTACCGCAAGTTTTCAATTGGATGAAATCATTTACGCATTAAAAGATCATATTGTAGGTCTTAACTGCGGAAGATGGGATTATATCTTTAGCTATATCAAAAAATTAAGAAACCACGAAGGTTTTGTAGTTCCTGATCGTGCACAAGTAACCATGACCAGTCCGTTTATGGATGCTTATAGCAAGTTGGTAATCCAACGTTGTCATAAAAGAAATATTCTTGCAATTGGAGGAATGGCGGCTCAAATTCCGATCAAAGATAATGAAGAACGCAATGCTCAAGCATTTGCAAAAGTAAAAGCAGATAAAGAGCGTGAAGTACAAAATGGACATGATGGTACTTGGGTAGCACACCCTGGTTTGGTGAAATTGGCGATGCAGGTTTTTGATACCCACATGCCAACCACTAATCAACTACACGTAAAACGAGAAGACATTACGATTACTGAAGACGATCTGCTAGCGATTCCACAAGGAACGATAACAGAAAAAGGAATCAGAGAAAATATTAACGTAGGCATTCATTACATCGCCAATTGGTTGAGTGGTAACGGAGCAGTAGCATTATACAATCTTATGGAAGATGCCGCAACTGCAGAAATTAGCAGAACCCAAGTTTGGCAATGGCTTAAAAACGAAGTCCGTCTGGAAGATGACAGAACGTTTAACCAAGAATTATTTGATACACTTTTTGAAGATGAGCTAAATATCATCAAAGAACAGGTAGGAGAGCAACTTTTTGATTCCGAAAATTATCAAAATGCTATTGCAACTTTCAAAAACCTAGTAATCTCTGATGATTTTGAAGAGTTCTTAACTACTTCGGCTTATCAGTATCTCTAAATAACGATAATTTATGTTTTATAGGTACACAACTATACGCTGTATATTATGGGATTGCAGTGAGTAAATCATCTATAAGTATATGGAGGGAAGTACAAAAGTTGAGCAATTGTAACTATTAGCATAATTTTTTTCCGATTTTTATTATTGTGCTCGAAAACGGCATTCATTACGATGAATGTCGTTTTCATTTTAATACAATTCCGATTGATCTTCTTATAATAAATTCCTAATTTGTAATCATATTATCTCACTATAAACCTGAAATACATCTTGTTGTTCACTATGACTGTTAATCAAGATATTACAAAGACCAATTGGAATCTAGCTACCAAAATCGCATTTAGATTTTTTTGCGTTTACTTTTTTCTTCACATTTTCCCTTTTCCTCTCAGTTATCTCGAAACACTTTTAGGGAATAACCCATTTTCTTTTTATACAAACGGGATGCAACAACTTTCCGTTTGGGTTGGAAAGAACGTACTAGGAATTAACTATGAAATAACTATTGGTTTCAATGGCAGTGGAGATACCACTTCAAATTACATTGTTCATTTCATTATTGCCGTAATGTCTCTGATTATCATGGTAATTTGGAGTATTATTGATTTTAAAAGACAAAATTACGACAAGGTACTTTTGTACTTTAGGGCTTTTATAAGATACTATGTAGCTTCTATCCTATTTGTATATGGTTTCGGTAAAGTTATCCCTTTACAATTTTCAGAACTAAATAATTTTGATTTAATAAAGACTTTTGGAGATCAATCTCCCATGGGGTTAATGTGGAATTTTATGGAGTATAGTGACACCTATACTCGGTTTTCTGGTTTTGCCGAAGTAATCGCAGGAGCACTATTACTTTTTAGAAAAACTGTTGTTTTCGGTGCCATAGTAGTCATAGGCGTCATGTTTAATGTTTTTATGATGAATATGAGTTACGATATCCCTGGAAAATTATATAGTGGCCTTATAACCATGATGGGATTGTTCTTGTTATCTCCGGATATCAAACGCATTTTAAACTTTTTCATTCTCAATAAAACAGTATATCCTAAAACCATATTACCTTATTTCTCAAATTCAAAATATCAAAAAACAGTATTAATTTTCAAAGTCTTGTTTATAGGTTTTTTGATATATAATAACCTTGGGGGAGCTATAAAAAACCAAGAAAAATGGGGTAAAAAAGCACCAAAACCCGCTTTGTATGGGATTTACGAAGTCGAAGAATTTATACAAAACAATGACACATTACCGCCTTTAGCAACAGATAGTATTCGTTGGAAACGTATAATAGTAGACAAATGGTATAGTGGAATCCAGACTATGGACGAAAAAATTATCAGATTCAAAGAGGAAACCGATACCATTTCTAAAACCCTTAAGCTAACATCTAATACAGACAGTACAGATGTGATGAGTTTTTATTTTAAACAAAAAGACAGTTTATTTTATTTCGAAACCATCTACAAAGGAGATACTTTAAAAATCAAAACCGAGAAGAAACCTAGAGAAGACTTTTTGTTGATCAACCGGGGTTTTCATTGGATAAGCGAACGTCCTTTTAACCGATAAACTACTTACATTTCCATCGGAAATCAGATATTTTAAACTTCTTACCTGTACTGAAGTTATAGTGCCACCATTCTGATTTTATAGTTGTGAAACCATGCTTTTCCATGGTACTTCTCAACATTTTTCGATTGGCAATCACTTTTTCTGGTAATTGTGTGTAGGAATGTCTTGCCTCTTTACCAAAATGATCAAAGGAAGTACCCATATCCAGTTCATTTCCTTTAAGATCAGTCAACGTAATATCTACAGCCGCTCCTCTATTATGAACTGATCCTCCTTTGGGATCAGCTACGTACCCAGGGTTTGGAACGATTTTCCACATCTTTTTTTGAACACTATGTGGACGATAACAATCAAATAGTTTGATACGATAGCCTTGCCTCATAAAATCCTTGTTAGCATTCAACAAGGCTTGTGCTACCTCGTTACGAACATAACATTTGGCGCAGGAGTATACTTTTTCTTTCAGGAAGTTATCGGGAGTCGCATATTTCATATCCAGTACAAAATTCCCCGATAATTTTTCTACATCAACAAACTCGTCATTTTTCTTAACAGACTGATCACGCTTTCCATCAAAAAGTCTCTCGATAGAATCCTTCTTTCGGAGCATACTTTGCTCCACCTTTTCTCCTCGTAATTTAAGTGCTTTTGATTTTTCTAAGAGAGATAATGTTTGTATCCCCGGGGCAACCTTAGCGTTATTACAAGAAAAAACCAATGCCGAAAAAATCAGCAAAATTAATTTTCTCTCAATCATATTTCTCTATTTTACTCCAATTACAAAAGATCAAAATGTATCATGTATCGACAATTCTTCCCTCAAAAAATTCAGATTCAAAACATTCAATCTTTTTTAAAGATAATTAATATTTTCTTTATAAGGGCAATTTCATCGACAAACTACCCAATTACAGGCGATAAATTGCGCTTAATTACTTTTAATAATCTTTTTAACTTCTCCACAGTTGAGCATTGCTGCTCCATAGTACGGGTTTCGTATTTCCTTAGAATCAGAGAACCAATATCCTCCCCCTCCATCAAAAGCCATAGGGCAAAATTGTTTGTAAATTTCTCCCTTAGTTACGGTGGCATTTTCAATAATTTGCTCTACCTGAACGGTAAGTGCCACAAAAAAATCTCTTTGTTTTTTTATATCCTTGGTCAACGCTATCAATTTTGCCGTAGCGATAAGTTCTTTATTGTTTTTGGTCAATAATTGTAATTTTTCAGAATTAGCCCTTACAGTTTTCGAATCACCATTTACCAATGCTCCTTTAATCGTAAGATAGGTGTTATAAACTTGCTGCGTATGCTGATCAGAAAATGCAACGGTAGAATTTGTTTTAGTAGCATTCAGGTCTCCACCTTCGGCAATAACTGTATCCACCTTGGTGTCGATTTGCTTATCTCTTTTACAAGAAATATTCATCAAAATAACAAACGAAAATAACATCAGAAATAAGTTTCGCATCAGCTTTCAGATTTTATAATTTGAATTCTTTATAAGTCTGCAAAAATACTTTATAAATAAAACATTCACCAGTACATTTTTCCTTTGATGAGAAAAGTTTTAACAAAACTATACCATTTGAGATTACTCATTTTATTAAATATTTTAAATATTTTTACCCGATCAAAATTGCAAGAATGACGTTTGAAGATTTAAAGCCCGAAGTAGTTTCTATACTTCAAAATACAGGTCAATCGGTAACCGAAAGACTTCATGAAATTTGTCAATTATTAAAAGATCATATCACCTATTACGACTGGGTTGGCTTTTATTTTAAAAATGGAGACAAGGAAGAATTAAAGCTAAGAACCTACGTTGGAGCCGAAACTGAACATGACATTATTCCTTTTGGTAAAGGAATCTGCGGTCAGGTAGCCCTATCTAATGAAAATTTTGTGGTACCCGATGTACAGGCCCAAGATAATTATATAGCCTGTAGTTTTGCGGTGAAATCAGAAATTGTAATCCCTCTGTTTAAAGATGGTGAAAATATCGGTCAAATTGATATCGATTCGGAAACTCCAGATCCATTCAATGAAGAAGATGAACGTTTTCTTGAATTTGTAAATCAAGAAGTAGCAAAAATCCTTTAATAGATAACTATTTTATCTTCGAAGTATAGTGGATATTGCTCTGTTCGTGTATTGTATTTACAATCGGTAGCGGAGTAATATATCTTTGTGGATTTGCGAATATCTTGTATCCAATACGTATTGTCGCGCCTAGTGATTTATACAATAGGAAATAGAATGATAAACTCTTTCATAACATATGACTTCTTATAAAACTTTGTTATGTCTTTTATCGCAGATAAATGATAACCTAGAGATCTAAAAAGCACTGTATTTTCATTCCATCATCAACCTTATAAACTGGAGAATATTTACAAAAGTTTGAACATGTAGCGTATCAAAAACCACTTAAATCAAGCTATCTTTTTGAAATTTAGTTATAAAGCTTAAATTTAAGGCAACACAAAAACCGTTATCCAATAATGTCGCCATTACTTCAGAAAATTCATGAACTTCAAGATGTAAACAGCTTATCTAAGCACGAACAAATTGTTCATGGGATCATAGGAGCTATTGATTCTGGTGTACTTAAAGTTGGCGATAAACTTCCTTCTATCAATGAGATGGTTGCCGAAGTTGGTTATGCCAGAAAGACTTTTGTAAAGGCGTATAACGAGCTTAAAGAGCGTGGGTTGGTCGAATCAAAAAACTTAAAAGGCTATTATATTATCAGCCAAGAAACCAATGTGACCTTAAAAGTAGCATTAATCCTATTTGCTTTTCATAGTTTTCAGGAAGGGTTTTACAATACATTTAGAAAAGAATTAGGTAAACGATACCATATCGATGTATTCTTTCATCACAATAACTTAGCTCTTTTCAAAACTATCATGGACAATATCTCCAAAAAGTATGGGATGTATGTGGTTGCTCCTATCCAGGAAGAAGAGGTTTCTAACCTATTACAACAAATACCTTCAAATCGATTATTAATTGTCGATCGACAATTACAAATGCCTCAAGAATACTCTTTTATCTCTCAAGAATTTGAAGAAGTAACTTACCAAAAATTAGTCGAGTTAATACCTCAAATCCAAAAATATGACAAGTTTGTTTTATTCTTCAAAAAGAATTCAGACTTCCCTCCCGAAATTCTTATAGCGTTCAATCGATTTATTCAAGATCATCATATTAAAGGTGAGGTTTTGGACACTTACGAATCAGAGGCGTTACATAAAAATACCGTATACTTCTGCATCAGCGATACTCAGCTGTGGCAAGTTCTAAAAGATGCCCGTAAAATGGAATATAGAATTGGCTCAGATATCGGTATTATGGCACACAATGACAACATCGTGAGAGAAATTGCTTTTGGAGGTATAACTACCATCTCTACAGATTTCAACTTGATGGCAAAAAAAGCAGCTCTTTTTGTAAAAGAAGGCAATCATGTTCACGAAATTGTTCCTACACATCTTTACCGCAGAAATTCTTTATAAGACCATCTATTTCCCTTTATAAAACAAATCAATCCTAAGAAATATTAGGCTATTGAGTAATTCTTTTCACCTAATAAGCATTACTATTTTCATTAATTTTTAAGCGTTTCTTTGTGTAAATCTTAATATTATTTGAGTTTTTATTTTGATTTAATAAAAAATCACATACATTTGCATAGTAGCATAGAGTATCATAGCATTAAACTCTTGCTCCGTTTGATTTCCGATAGACTTTAAAATTAATCACACAAATACAAATCATATGAGGCGAAAAACAATCAATCGTATTATGATGATGCTTATTGGGCTTCTCTCTACCGGGGTTCTTGCACAACAAACCATAACCGGTACGGTAACCGAGCCTAATGGACCTTTACCAGGAGCTAACATCACTGTAAAAGGAACCAACTTAGGTACTACCACAGACTTTGATGGAAAATACACCCTAAATAATGTTGCAGAAGACGCTATTCTCTTGTTCTCGTACATAGGGTTTGTGGTTCAAGAAGTTCCTGTGGACGGCAGAACTGTAATTGATGTTACTATGCAAGAAGACGCAGCATCTCTAGATGAGATCGTAATCGTAGGATACGGTTCAGAATCCAAAAGAGATTTAACTACAGCAATATCCACAATCAAAGGAGAGGCGGTAACACAAACAGCTGTTGCCAGTAACCCTGTTACCGCATTACAAGGAAGGGTACCCGGGATACAAGTGGAAAGTTTTGGTGGACAACCTGGAGGTAGAGCCAATGTTTTTATCCGAGGGGTAAATTCTTTAAATAGCGCCGACCCATTATTTTTGGTCGATGGTCTTTTTGTCGATAGTATGGAATTTATAAACCCTGCGGACATCGAAGACATCTCTGTGTTAAAGGATGCTGCTGCAGCTGCCATCTATGGGTCACGAGCGGCAAATGGTGTAGTATTAATCAAAACCAATCATGGAAAAAAGAACCAAAACATTGAAGTAAAAGTAAACCTAAGAACCGGAGTAGATACTCCTAGTAAAAAATTGGACTTCATTAATGGTCAGCAATACACAGACTATATCAATCAGCGTTTTGCGAATGATGGTGTAAACACAGTAGTCCAATGGAATGGTGTAGACACAGATTGGCAAGATGAAAATATTTCCAGTGCTATCGTACAGGATTATGGCTTTTCAATATCAGGAGGTGGTGAAAACTCCTCTCATTTTGTATCTGCCAATTATTTTAATCAAGATGGTATTCTTGTAGGTTCAGGTTTTGAAAGAATAAATTTCAGATTTAATAATCGATTTGATAAAGGGAGATTTCATGTTACTCAATCGCTTGGTTTAACCCAAGGAAAACTACAAGAAAATAGATGGTATGGATTTGATGGTACTACAGCACCAACAGTTGCTTTGACCAACCCAAATAACGAAGGTGGTTTTGAAGCACCATCTACGGATGTACAGGGTCCAGGAGGGGTAAACCAATTTGCACAAGCTGTCTTGGAAGACAACTTGGTTACTACTCGAACCTTATTTGGTAGTACCAAATTTGATTTCGATATCACCGATAATTTTACCGCATCCGTAAATTTTGGATTAGACTATACCAATCAGCGTAATTTTCAATTTACACCAACTTTCTTTATGAGCTCTGTAGATGCGGTCAGAAACGATAATCAAGAAAATGATCTAACTGATTTCAGATCCGAAGTACTCAATGTTCTGGTAGAACCCACCATCAACTATAAACAAGAGTTTGGAGATCATAAAGTATCAGCAGTACTTGGATATACTTATTTTCTGGAAAACGAAGAAGGTACCGGTGTTTTTGGTCAGGGCACACAATCCAACGACATACAAGTAATTAGTGATTTACCCGCCAGTAGTTCAATTGTGCTTTTAGGCACGGACAACACCGCTGGGTTAGAATCATACTTTGGTAGAGTAAATTACAACTATGCTGGAAAATATCTATTTTCTGCAACTTTACGAAGAGACTCTTCTTCTCGTTTTCAAGAAGGAAACAGAGAGGGATATTTCCCTTCATTTTCTGGAGCCTGGAATATTTCAAACGAATCTTTTTGGAACGTTCCTGAAATTAATTATTTCAAGATTAGGGCTTCCTATGGAGAGCTAGGATCCACCACCAGAGAATTTTACCCAACCGATGCCATTTTCCTAAGTGGGCAGTCAAATGTAACTTTCGGAAACTCTGCAGCACCAGGTTTGGCGCAAACGGCATTGGCAGATCCTAATCTCACCTGGGAGACTACAAAAACATTTGATATTGGTTTTGACATGTCATTATTGGACAACAAAATAAACCTAACCTTTGACTACTATTCTAAAGATATCGAAGATGTATTGGTCGCTACCAATATCCCTTCTACTACAGGAGTAAGTCTGCCTGTAATTCGTAATGCTGGGGATCTTGTAAATCGAGGTTTGGAATTCAATATCGATTATTCTAAAAACGATGGAGATTTCACCTACAGGATTGGGACTAATTTCTCTTTTAATGTAGAAAGCCGCGCAGGAGATATTCCAAATCCAATTCTCGGACCTACCATAGATGAGGATTTACGAATTGTAAATGCCACTCGACCTAATCAGCCCATTGGTGCCTTTTATGGTTTTGTCGTAGAAGATCGAGTAAATCCGGCAACTGGAGATTTTGTGAGAAGAGATATTAACGGAGATGGAACCATAGACAACGATGATATCACACTTATTGGTGATCCCGTACCTGATTTTGTGTATGGTTTGACATTTGATGCTGGCTATAAAAACTTTGACTTTGCATTAAACTTTGCAGGAGTACAAGGAAACGAAATTTATAACCTGGGACGATATTACAACATCTTGTGGCAGGATGGTGGGAAGCTAACCGAAGTATTAAATGCTTGGACTCCTACGAATACAGATACTAATATTCCAAGAGCTTCGGTAAGCGATCCCGCAGGAAATCAAGCACCTTCTTCATTTTTTGTTGAAGACGGATCGTATTTCAGGCTGAAAACATTAGAAGTAGGGTATAACTTTGATGAAGATGTACTGGGATCTGCCTTATTAAAGGATCTCAGAGTATCTTTCAATATTCAAAATGTATTTGTAATTACCGACTACAGCGGTTATGACCCCGATGTCTCTTCAACAAATGGAGGACGCGCCAATCTTAATTCTGGAGTACCAGGACTACGAGACAACGTAAACCCTTTACTAGGAAGAGGGTTAGATGCCAGAGCCTACCCTAATGCAAGAACTTTCAGTTTTGGCGTTCAGGCAACTTTTTAATCACACAATATCAAAACAATAAAAAAAGAGCAGATGAAAACATTTAATAAATATGGGCTTACCTCCTTGTTTACACTTGGATTGTTTAGCTTACTAGTCATTGCATGTTCTGATGAATTATTGGATCAACAGAATAACAATGGTACTTCGCTTAGTAACTTTGGGACTTCAGCAGATCAGGTAGAGAGTGCTGTAAATGCAGCATTCCATCCGCTTACTACTGCATTTTTCTGGGGAAGAGTATTACATGTTGGTGCCTTACAACGATCTGACGAATTTAACGTATTTCCTTTTGGCTCTAACACCGCTATGGCTGGACTTAGAGCAAACCCAGGAGACCGCTGGGCATTAGAGCCCTGGCAACAGTTATATAAATCTATCGGTAGATGTAATACGATCATCCTAAATGTAAACGAAGAAGGAATTCCTGATGAAGCTACAAGAAACGGCTTATTAGGACAGGCATATTTCCTTAGAGCCTTCGACTATTGGTATTTACTAACACTATATGGTAATATCCCATTAATCACACAAGAACCAGACCTGGACAATTTACTTGTTGAACAGGCCGATCCGGAATTGGTATGGCAGCAGATTATAGATGACTTAACCATGGCCGAACAAATGCTACCCGATAGCTGGGGAGGTGATAATTTAGGAAGACCTACATCTGGTGCTGCCATTGCTTTAAAAGGTAAAAGTCATCTGTTTAGAAAAGAATGGGAGCTTGCAGAAATTGAATTTAAAAAAGTAGTCAACTCAGGAATCTACAATTTACTTCCTTCTAATCGTTACGGAGAGAATTTTGGATTTACTAACGAAAATAACGAAGAGTCTATCTTCGAATTGCAATTTCAAGGGGTTGCCAGTTTTGCGTGGGGACAAGATATTCCTGGAACTGGTACTCAAGCTAATTTCTTGATCGACTATGCATCTCCAGAAGTATCTCCGGATAGAGGGCACCTCATTAACCCATGGTTAAGAGATCTGTTTGAGAACAATGGAGATGTAATAAGACGTAATGAAACCTTGGTTTATGACTATCCAGGAGCAACAGGATATGGTGGAGTCGATTATCTAACAGATTTTGCCAACGATATTGCAACCGCTGCCAATGAAGGTTTGGAGCCTATCTTTTCTAAAAAATATGCCGGATTGGATCTGGGTACACGAGAAGAAGTAATTGCTGTCCAATTAGGGCATACTATGGAAAATAATTGGCGAATAATACGCTATTCTGATGTGTTACTAATGCTTGCTGAAGCTCTTAACGAAAATTCGAAAACCGGTGAAGCAGAAATGTACATTAACATGGTTAGAGAACGAGCTCAAATTACATTGCTAAATGCGCTAAGTCAAGAAGATATGAGAAATGCCATTATTGACGAAAGAGCTATGGAGCTTGCAGGAGAAGGACATCGATTTCTGGATTTGGTACGTTGGGAATTAGCGGATGATTTTCTTGGTTCTAATTCTCTTCACGGAACTCCACATCCTAAATCATTGGTAGGAGGATCGTTCCAGTCGGGAAGAGATGAATTGATTTGGATTCCGTTAGGTGAGATCGCAACAAACCCTAATTTAAGACCCAACCCTGGATACTAAATAGAGATTAAACAGTTCTCATACTTTTCATTTACCAAGCAGAGAGTAAATCAATCATTGGATTTGCTCTCTGTTAACCAGAACCACCATTCTTTTTTCCTTGAAAAACAGTGTGCCACATATCATTTTAAGTCTTGTTTTTATCTTTTCTTGCAAAAGAAAAAACAATGATTTCCTATTTTCTTATGTTCCGCATACTCATACTCATGTAGATTTCGAAAATACTATTCTCGAAAACGACACTATAAACGTATTAGATTTTCAGTACTGCTACAATGGTGGTGGTGTGGGTATTGGAGACTTCAATAATGATAACTTACCCGACATTGTTTTTACAGGTAATCAAACCTCTAGTAAAATTTATCTCAATCAAGGAAATTTGAAATTTAAAGATATCTCCGCATCGGCAAATTTCAAGACAAACGCCTGGATAAACGGTGTAAGTATCGTTGATATCAACGGAGACCAACTAGATGACATTTACCTTAGTGTAGGAGGTCCTGACTGCCTAAAAAAACAATGTAATAATCTATTGTTTGTAAATACAGGAATAGACGATAAAGGACAAATCACTTTTAAGGAACAAGCCAAGGTATACGGACTTGATGACGGACATTACAGCCAACAAACTTTATTTTTTGACTATGATCTGGATGGAGATCTCGATGCTTATATTGTACACAATGGCAACACGAGAAGAGACAAAAATATCCCTATACCTCAAAAATATTTCCCAAATTATCTACAAGACATACTGTTAGAACGTCAAAGTGATCCCAAAACTGGACAAATAGTCTACAAGAACGTTTCCAATACTATGGGAATACTTCATAAAGGTTTTGGCTTGGGCGTAGCCTTGGTGGACTTCAATAATGATCAACTGCCTGATATTTATGTAAGTAACGATTTCATTACCAACGACCTGATATATATCAACAAAGGAAAAAATGCATCTGGTCAACATCTAGGGTTTGAAGAAATGCATAAAACCATTTTAGCCAAACAAACCTACAATGCCATGGGAGTTGATATCGCTGACATCAACAATGATCTACTACCCGATATCATGGTACTGGATATGCTTCCCAAAGACTATGAAAGACAGAAGAAAATGCTTGGATCAAACAATTACGATAAGTTTCTACTCTCTTTACGAAATGAATACACCCCTCAGTATGTGCACAACACCTTACAAATTCACAATGGTATTTTGAACCATAAGGTACTCCCTGCTTCAGAAATCTCTTTTGCTTCTGGGGTAGCAGACACCGATTGGAGTTGGGCTCCATTGATCATGGATTACGATAATGACGGAAACAAAGATATATACGTAACCAATGGGTATGTTAAAGATATTACCGATCTGGATTTCATCAACTATTCGGATCAAAACAACATTTTTGGTTCTCCTCAAAGTCGTAAAGAAAAGCTTCAAAAATTTGTAGAACAACTCCCAGGAATTTACCTTCCTAATGTAATATTCCAGAACAAAGACGGGTTACACCTTGACAATATGTCTCAATCGTGGATCCCAGAAAAAAACACCTATTCTAACGGTGCGGCCTATGCAGATTTAGATTTGGATGGAGATTTGGATTTGATCGTAAATAATATCAATAGTCCAGCTTCTATCCTTGAAAATCACAGTGATCAAAAAGGACAAAATTTCATAAGAATACAGCTCAAAGGAGCAAAATTCAACCCCAAAGGTATTGGAGCAAAAGTAACACTTTGGGAAAACCAAAATGCTCAATTTCATTATCAATCTGTGGTAAAAGGATACTTATCCTCTGTAGAACCTATTATTCATTTTGGCCTAAAAACAAACAAAGTCGATTCCATACAAATTGTCTGGCCCGATGGGAAAATCAACAGATATAGAACGCTTGCTGCTAATCAGACGATAACCGCGGAGTATGCCAATTTTCAATCTGAAATTAAACAAAAAAACAGTTCTCCGCTATTTGAGCTAAACGCTCAAAAACTTGCATTTAAACATATAGAAAATACTTTTAACGACTATCTACAGCAACCCCTGCTCACACATCAATTCAATGCTAATGGGCCTTGTATTGCAAACGCTGATTTGGACAACAACCTGGGTGACGAACTGTTTATCGGAGGTAGCAAAGGACATCCTGGGCAATTGTTTTCAGAAAACAAAGAGGGCTCTTATGTATCCATTCAACAATTTGATACCAAATACGAAGATACTGCTGTGCTATTTCTAGATATTAATAATGATGGAGCTAAAGATCTATACATCGGTAGTGGCGGTACTGATGCGATGGGAGACAATGCCTTTCTGTCTGACAGGATATATTTCAACACAGGTAACGGGGATTTCTCTGAAGCCACTGTTTTAGAAAAAGTTGCCACCAACACCTCCTGTCTTGCCGCGACCGATGTCAACCAGGATGGGTTTATAGATATTTTTGTTGGCGGTGGTGTTCATTTTGGTCAATATCCATTAGCTGCACCCAGTTATTTAATAGTCAACCAAAATGGGAAGTTATCTGAAAGCAAGAAGATTACCTTTCAAGATTTAGGTATAGTAACTGATGCTACCTGGGCTAACATCGATAATACAAAAGAAAAAGAACTTATTGTAGCCGGACAATGGATGCCTATTAAAATATTCTCTGTTCAAAAAGAACAAGTACGAGAAGTTCCAATACAATGGACCACTGCTGATGGAAGTCCTTTACAAACATCTGGGTGGTGGAACTGTATTCGTACAGCGGACATCGATAATGATGGGGATCTGGATATCATTGCAGGTAATCAAGGGACAAATGGATTCATAAAACCATCTCATCAACAACCTGTATATGTATATAAAAAGGATCATGATCATAACGGAAGTATTGACCCTGTTTTGGCACAGTATTTTGGAAACGAAGGAAAGTCGTCTTTAAAACCTGTACATACCAGAGATGATATAATGAAACAGTTGGTTTCCTTAAAAAAGAAATATCCAAGCTATGATGAGTTTTCAAAAGCCACCTTTCAGGAATTACTTAGTATCGAAGATTTGAAAAATGAAACTTTGAATGCTCATGTTTTTGAATCCATCTATGCAGAAAATATAGGGAATCAAACGTTTGTGGTTCACGCTTTACCAAAAATATGTCAGCTCTCTCCTATCAATGATATCCTGATAGAGGATATCAATCAAGACGGGTATAAAGATGCACTGTTTGTTGGAAACGACTACTCTTCTGAAGCTACTTATGGAAGACAGGATGCACTAATAGGCATATTTCTATGGGGGACAGAAAAAGGATGGATTCCAGAAGAGACAAGAGATAGTGGTTTTTTTGTACCAAAACAGTCAAACCACATTATCAGCGCCATAGATAGATCAGGAAAAAAACTTGTATTGGCCCCCCAAAATAATGATAGTATTAGGGTATTTACCGTAAACTCAAAACCATATAAGCCTGGCATTTCGCAAAATTTGTAATTAGGCTTTAAACAATATAACCATATGAATAAAACCATTGCTCATAACATAGAAATACTAAAAGAGACTGACAATTTTGAAGTGAGTATCACTCCACTTCATGAGCATGATGGAGTAATGACTTACGAAATTAGTCTTAACTCTGAAACAGCATTTCGACCACAACCCATAACCATAAAATGGAAAATCCCAGCCATCAATATCAAAGGGGTCTGGAAGCCTACCACCGATTTTGCAAAACGGATCATGGATGATTGGGAATTAACACATATGGAATCCAGAATTTCATTAGATGCGCCAGTTATTTCCCTGTTTGGCCACGATGACCAAAACGTAATTACATTTGCTTGTTCTGATACCATTAATGCCAAAGAACTAAATGCATTATACCGAGAAGAGGATAACCATATTTATTGTCATATTACTTTTTTTACCGAAAGGCACCATACCATATCCTCCTATAGCGCACAACTAAGAATAGATCAACACCCAAAACACTTCTCTACTGCTCTCAAGGAGGTCTCCCAATGGTGGAGTTCTTTTGAAAATATGACCCCCACTCATGTGCCTGATTTGGCTAAAGTACCTGTATATTCTACCTGGTATCAATTTCATCAAAAACTAGACACCACAAAACTGGTATCAGAGTGTAAACTGGCAGCATCTCTGGGGTACGAACTCATTATTTTGGATGATGGTTGGCAAACCAATGATGAGAACAGAGGATATGATTACACAGGAGATTGGTTCCCGGAAAGAATTCCTAATATGGCTCAATTCGTAGAAGAAATTCATCAAACCGGGATGAAATTAGCATTATGGTACTCCGTTCCTTTTTGTGGTAAGAAATCAAAAGCATATCAAAAATTCAAAGGTAAATTTCTAACAGAAGAACATCGATGGGCTCCAGTCTTAGACCCAAGATATCCGGAAGTACGATCTTATCTGATTAGTCTTTATGTAAACGCATTAAAAGACTGGAACATCGATGGTTTCAAACTTGATTTTATTGACGAATTCAAAGTATATCCTGAAACCGTTCTTAATCGCGATAATGGGCGAGATTATTCTTCGGTAAACGAAGCGGTAGACCGATTAATGACTGACGTTATCAACTCTTTACACGAAATTAAACCAGATGTAGTGATCGAGTTTCGACAAAAATATACCGGACCCGCCATGCGTAAATATGGAAATATGTTTAGAGCCTTTGATTGTCCAGGGGATTCTGCAATGAACCGCGTGAGAATTACAGATATCAAAATGTTATGCGGAGAAACTGTGGTACATAGTGATATGTTTACCTATCATCCTGACGAACCTGTTGAATTAAAAGCTCTACAATTAGTGAATGCACTTTTTGGTGTTCCTCAACTTTCTATTTTGCTCGAAAACGCTTCTGAAGAGGAATTGGCTATGATTTATTTCTATACCCATTATTGGAAAAAAAATACATCAATTTTCCTTGATGGAGATTTTGAACCCTGTAAACCTTTGGCCAACTACCCTATTTTAAAATCTACCAAAGGAACAACAACTATCATTGGCGTGTATGATGATCATATTATTGATATAAAAAACCCAACAGATAATATCGATATCATCAATGGAAAACTAAAAAATCAAGTCGTGATTAGCAGTGAAGAAAATCACGGTGCATACCATTGTACTATTTATGACTGTACCGGAAAAAAAATAAAAGAATCCAATATCATGCTTTTGATCGGAGTAGTACAAATTCAGGTTCCAGCTTGCGGGCTTATTCGACTTAAAAAAAGTAAAACCTCTTAAAAATTTCCAGAAAAAATAAGATTTGAATGAAAGCAAATACCAAAACAAAGAATACAAACGATTACATTCCATTAAACTTGAATTTATCTTTTCTATTGACTTAATAATTCAGATATTTATGAGTAACAGGGGGTTACAAATCTCTTTTTAACAATCAGAAAACCCCGCTTCACACATCAAAAAAACAGTATCAATGGATAAAAAATATATTGTAGCATTTGATCAGGGCACCACAAGCACCAGAGCTATTATTTTTGATCATCAAGGGACCATCTGTGGAATTTCACAAAAAGAACTCACTCAATATTACCCTCAACCTGGATGGGTAGAACATGATCCTATTGAGATTTTTTTGCATCAAAAAGAAGTTTTTGAAGATGTGCTACAAACTTCTAATATCTCGGTAGAAGAAATTGCAGCCATAGGTATTACGAATCAACGTGAAACCACAGTGGTTTGGGATAAAAAAACAGGAGAACCTATCCACAATGCTATTGTTTGGCTGGATAAAAGAACCACCAAAATATGTGAAGCTTTAAAAGCCAAAAATTTAAGCCCATATGTATCCAAGAATACAGGATTGGTCATTGATTCTTACTTTTCTGGCACCAAATTGAAATGGATTCTGGATCATGTAGAAGGAGCAAGAGAAAAAGCAGAACGTGGAGATTTATTATTTGGAACCATTGATACCTGGCTTATTTGGAAATTCACTGAAGGAAAAATCCACGCTACAGATCATTCTAATGCTTCTCGTACCATGCTTTATAACATTATTAATTTAGAATGGGATGAAAAACTTTTACAAGCATTAGATGTTCCGAAAAGCGTACTTCCGAAAGTGCAGTACTCTTCTTCTGATTTTGGTAGCATTGTGTACAAAGGTCAAGAACTTCCTATTTATGGTGTAGCAGGAGATCAACAAGCTTCTCTTTTTGGTCAAGGAGGATACAAATCAGGAATGGCAAAGAACACATACGGGACTGGATGTTTTATGCTATTGAATACCGGAAAAAAGCCTTACGAATCCAAGAACGGACTATTAACCACCCTATGCAGCAGTATTCCGGAAGATAATATCAAATATGCATTAGAAGGAAGTATTTTTGTTGGCGGAGCCTCTATTCAGTGGCTTAGAGACAAACTTCAAATCATAGATAAGGCTTCAGAAACCGAAGAAATCTGTATGTCTACCACGTCATCAGAAGACTTATATGTCGTACCAGCCTTTGCTGGACTAGGCGCTCCCTATTGGGATATGGATGCCAAGGGAGCCATTTATGGACTTACTTTAGATTCTGGTAAAAACGAAATCATTAAAGCTACTGTTGAAGCCTTGGCTTATCAAACAAGAGATGTTTTGGAAGCAATGATAGAGGATAGTGGCAAACAGATGAAGGAGCTGAAGGTAGATGGTGGCGCTTCTGCGAACAATTACTTGATGCAGTTTCAAGCTGACATCCTTAATGTAGATGTTGATCGTCCTAAAATGCTGGAAGTAACTGCTCTTGGAGCAGCCTTCCTGGCAGGGATAAAAGCAGGAATCTGGAGCAAAAAGGATATCGCCAAGATACGTGACGTTGATCAGGTTTTTGCTCCGCAAATCACCGAGCATCATCGCAACAGAAAATACACAGGTTGGAAACAAGCTGTAGAACGCACCAAAACTGCAAACACCAATATGTTATCGGTAAAAGAAGATGCTCCTATTCGCTTTTCGGTGTTAGATCGTAAAACACAGGTACTGAAAGCACAAAAAGAAAAACATGATCTGGTGATTATTGGCGGAGGCGTAACGGGAGCAGGCATCGCCCTCGATGCAGCATCAAGAGGATTAAAAGTATGTTTGGTAGAAAAAAATGATTTTGCTTCTGGCACCAGTAACAAATCAACAAAACTTGTTCATGGTGGACTTCGATATCTAAAGCAAATGGAAATAGGCCTCGTCAAAGAATCCGGAACCGAAAGGGCTACAGTGCACAAACTGGCTCCGCACCTCGTAGTTCCTGAGAAAATGCTACTCCCGCTTGTGGAAGGTGGCACATACGGTAAAGTTATGGCTTCTATAGGATTAAAAGTATATGATTTTTTGGCCAATGTTGAAGGTGATGATAAACGTCAAATGCTAAATGCAGAAGAAACCAAAACCAAAGAACCATTACTTAATGACAAAGGGCTTACAGGCGGAGGATATTATGCAGAATACAGAACAGACGACGCCCGATTAACCATAGAACTTCTTAAAAAAGCAGCTTCATATGGTGCCAACAGCATTAATTATTGTGAAATGGTGTCCTTCAATTACAGTGAAGAAGGAAAAATCCAAAGTGTACAATGCTTGGATCATAATACGCAAGAGGAATTTGTGATCAAATCCAGAAACTTTGTTTCTGCTGCAGGACCTTGGGTAGATCTTTTAAGAACAAAAGATCAATCCATGAATAACAAACACCTGCATCTTACCAAAGGGGTACATCTGGTATTTTCTAGAGAACGTTTTCCACTCACTCAATCGGTCTACTTTGATGTCCCAGATGGAAGAATGATATTTGCCATTCCCAGAGGAAGAACAACCTACGTAGGTACTACAGACACTAATTACAGTGCAAATCTGAATCGAGTTGTCGCTACAGAATCCGATGCTTCCTATCTACTGGAAGCCGTAAATTATATGTTTCCATCATTACAATTAAAACAAGAAGATATGGAATCTAATTGGGCTGGACTTCGACCTTTGATTCACGAAGATGGAAAAGACCCTTCAGAATTATCTCGAAAGGACGAGATCTTTCACTCTGACACAGGACTAATATCTATTGCAGGAGGAAAACTTACTGGATATAGAAAAATGTCACAACGCGTCATTGATGTTGTGCTAAAAACAATGAGTTCAAAGAGAAGAGAGCAATTTTCGAGATCGCATACGGATAAGATACCGCTTACCAGTGATCCTCTTCATGACAATAACGAAGTACAGAAGTATTTAGAACAAATTGAGCTAGAGTTAAAGGAATTGAAGGTTAATGATCCTTATTATGGGCAATACCTGGTATCCAACTATGGAAAACAATCTGATATTATTATCAGTAAGGCGAGTTATTTTTTGAATGATGCGATCGAAGAGCAATTGATTAGAGCAGAGCTATGGTATTGCATACACCATGAAATGACGAATGGATTGTCGGATTTCTTTGTAAGGAGAACCGGCAGGCTTTATTTTGACATCCATAGTGTGCACCAATATCGATCTATTGTCGAAGAAGATTTGGTAAAATACCTAGGTTGGGACGAAGATAGATTGCAATCCGAAAATCAATATTTAGATATGCTGTTACGAGATGCAGCCACCTACTATAAACACGAAATCAACTAATTATGGGGAATGAAATTAGCACTATAGATATCACGGTAATTGTTATTTACTTTATCGCAGTTATGCTCATTGGTCTTTACGTAGCAAGAAGCACCAAAACCGGCGAAGATCTTTTTCTTGGTGGAAGATCTTTTGGATGGGGACTCATAGGATTATCACTGTTTGCATCAAACATTTCTACCTCTACCATCATCGGATTGTCTGGAGCGGCATATAGCTCGGGCATTGTACAGTCCGTATACGAGTGGATGACAGGTATACCGCTTATTATAGCTGCACTAATTTTCATACCACTATATCTAAAATCCAAAATCACCACTATTCCGGAGTTTTTAGAACTGCGTTTTGACAATCGATCCAGAACATTTTTTTCTGCAATCACCATATTCACCAGTATTGTTGTAGATACTGCAGGAGGATTGTACGCCGGATCTATTGTACTACAAGCATTTTTCCCGGAGTTAGTGATTTGGCAAACTTGTTTAATTCTGGCTTTGGTAGCTGGTCTATATACCGCTTTTGGAGGACTAAAAGCCGTAGTTTACACAGATGCTATACAAGCGATTATATTGATTATAGGATGTTCTGTATTATCCTATATGTTATTCGAAAAACTAGACTTCTCATGGAGTAATGTGGTTTCTAACGCTCCAGAAGGGCATTTATCTATTATTCGCCCGGCAGACGATGAATCTTTACCTTGGCCCGGTTTAATAATGGCAGTTCCGATTTTAGGTTTCTGGTACTGGACTACTAACCAATATATCGTACAACGAGTACTGGGTGCCAAAAACATACAGCATGCGCGTTGGGGTGTTATACTAGCAAGCTTCCTTAAAATTGTTCCACTTTTTATTATGGTAATCCCAGGAGCAATGGCCATTGGACTATTTCCGGGTCTAGAAAATCCAGATCAGGTATTCCCGACTACGGTAATGAAAGTATTGCCTGTAGGACTTGTAGGTTTGGTATTGGCTGGATTGATCTCTGCTATTATGTCTAGTGTAGATTCTACATTAAACTCTGCCTCGACATTGGTAGTAATCGATTTCATAAAGACTAGAAAGAAAGATATTACAGAAAAACAAGTGCTCAACTATGGTAGAATAACCACCGTAGTCCTAATGATTATTGCTGCAGTGTGGGCACCTTTGATCGCAAATTTTGGTGGTATTTGGGCATATCTACAACAAATGTTTTCAATCATTGTGCCTCCTATTGCTGTTCTTTTTTTGGTAGGCGTTTTTTACAAAAGAGGAAATGGTACGGGGGCATTTTGGACTTTAATTTTAGGGACTTTGGGGGGTGTAATTTTGTTTATTCTGGGACAAAAAGATATTTGGACACTCCACTATACCTATAATGTAGGAATCATGGTAGTTATAAGTACTATATTATTTATAGTTATCAGCCAGTTTTCGTCACCTCCGGAAGTGCAAAAGATCCAGTTATACACCTTCAACAAAGAACTATTGAAAACAGAAAAGGAAGTTTCCTGGTATCTGGATTATAGGTATCACATTGTCATCTTATTGGCGGCAATAGGTTTCTTAATGATTAAATTTTGGTAAAACGATCATTCTTTAGGAGTAATACTTTTTGATTCTTTTTCAAATGTATAAATTTGTCAACCCCCTTTATAAAAAGAGAATCTTAATTAATTTAAAAGAATATGAAAATTTTAGTTACGGGAGGATTAGGTTTTATAGGTTCTCATACTGTAGTAGAATTGCAAAATGAAGGGTTTGAAGTTGTTATCATTGACAATTGTTCTAATTCGTCTCCTGATGTTTTGGAAAGAATTACCAGAATTACCGGAAAGAAACCCGTTTTTGAAGAATTTGACCTTAGAGAAAAAGATAAGGTTCAAGAATTTTTCAATCGCCATCAGGATATACAGGGTGTCATTCATTTTGCGGCTTCTAAAGCAGTTGGAGAAAGCGTAGAAAACCCATTGTTATATTATGAAAACAATCTTTCTACTTTGGTCTACCTGTTACAGGAGCTTACCGCAAAAGCCTCTTCGAATTTTATTTTTAGTTCTTCTTGTACCGTTTATGGTCAGGCAGAAGAGTTACCAATAACAGAGAATGCTCCGGTAAAAACCGCGGAATCTCCGTACGGAAACACTAAACAAATAGGCGAAGAGATCATTAGGGATACTTGCAAAGTAAACACCTCTTTAAAAGCCATTTCTCTTCGATATTTTAACCCTATTGGCGCGCATATATCTGCAGAGATTGGAGAATTACCTATTGGTGTACCTCAAAATTTGGTTCCGTATATTACTCAAACCGCAATAGGACTAAGAGAACAACTCTCAGTTTTTGGAGACGATTATCCTACACAAGATGGCACATGTATCAGAGATTACATTCATGTAGTGGATTTGGCAAAAGCTCATGTCGTAGCCTTACAACGCTTGATTAATAGCAAAAACGAATCGAATTACGAAGTTTTTAATGTAGGTACAGGAACTGGTAGTAGCGTGCTAGAAGTTATTCAATCCTTCGAAAAGGTTTCTGGACAAAAATTAAATTATAAGATTGTTGATCGAAGAGAAGGAGATATTACCGCTGCTTATGCAGATACCACAAAGGCTAATAATATTCTTGGCTGGAAAGCACAAAGTAGTCTTGACGATTCATTAGGTTCTGCATGGAAATGGGAACAAAAAGTGAGAAGTTAACCGGGATTATATCGACTTTAATTAATTCAAATACATAAAAAAACCTGAGTAAAAACTCAGGTTTTTTTATGTATTATTTTGTTCTCTATCTACTAGTAGAACTTAGCTCTCTTATCTTCAATTTCAGCGGCTTCTTTAAGCGCATCAAATACGGAGGCATTAACCAATCCTGCACTTGATTTTGAAGCTTGAGAAGCATAGCTCATGTACGTATCCAATCCGCTTGCTGGCTCTTTCTTAGTCACTTCGATTACATATACTCCATTGTTTCCAACAATTGGCTGAGAAACCGTTCCTTGCTCTAATGCAAATGCTGTTCCTACTACTACAGGCTCAGTACCAGCTCCTCCAATGGTAGGAGTTTTCATAGTTAAAGCAGCAGCAGTTTTTACAGTTTGTCCCTGTGAACTAGCAATAGCATCCAAAGAACTACCAGAAATTTTATTCTTAAGCATTTCTGCTTTCTTTTCCTTAATTAATATTGGCTTTACTGTTGGGCTAGCGTCTGCAACAGTCATCGTTCCTTTATCTGCCTTTGCAGTTAATTGAACTACCGCATATCCATCAGGAATATCAAAACGCTTGATATCACCTACCTTAGACTCTTCGTTAAACGCCCATTGAACGATTGCTCTTTTGGCACCTAATCCAGGGATGTTTTCATCAAGTTCTTTAATCTTATTTACAGGACGTACCGCCAATTCATTTTCTTTAGAAACTTCTTCAAAATCCTTGTCTCTTGCAGCAATTTGAAACTTGGTAGTTTCGGTAAAAATCGCATTGATTGTTTTTTCGCTAGGCTCTACCTTTTGAGCAACCGTAGCAACTTTTACAGTTTTTTGTGGATTCTTTTGATCATCGATTCTTATGATATGGTATCCAAACTGAGTCTCAACAATACCTTGATTACCTACAGCACCATCAAAACAATAGTCATTAAAAGCTGGCACCATAGTTCCTGGTACAAAATACCCCAAATCTCCTCCTTTATCTTTATTCGAGTTATCTGCAGAATATTGAGCTGCCAACTCGGTAAACTTATCTGCATTACCTTTTACCACATTGGAAATACTATCGGCTAATGCTTTTGCCTCTTCTTTGGTACGCTTTACTTCTCCAGCTGTACGAAGACCTTCCCAAGCCACTAAAATATGACTTGCCTGTACAGAATCTGGCATTTGTTTCTGTGCTATTACCTTAGATACTTTAAAGAAGTCTCCATCTTTATAGGGTCCATATACTTGTCCGATCTCTAAGTTGTAAATTGTATCTGCTACAGTAGCAGGAAGATTCTTTTTGAATTTGAAGCTATCATCAAACTTCAATACCGAATACTGATTTACAAATTCTTCTGCATTCTCTGCATTTCTAAATCCAGGAACCGTATCTGTCTTTTTTGTGTTTTCGTTAAATTCTGCTCTATCATCCAATAATAAGGCAACTCTTTCCTTTATTTCATTTTCGTCTTCTTCGCTTGGCTTTTCGTTAAAGATTACATAGCGTATACTTCGAGAAGCCTCTGCTTCATACTGATCTACATTCTTGTTGATATACTCTTTGATTTCAGCATCTGACACCTGAACATCTGCATCTTGAATACCAGAATATGGAAGCTGAACGTATTTGATATCTACTTTGTCATTTTCCATTTTATAAGAAAGCTCTCCTTCTTTTAAAGTAGCTCCCACTCCTGCCTTAATCATATTAAGATAGGTCTCTTCTCTAGCTCCTTTACTCACTGATGCTTCATAGTCCAACCACTGCTGATATGCTTGAGGTGATGTTGCTTTTACATTAGCAACATATTCTTGCATTTTTAATTTATCAAAAACACCAGCTTCGTTCTGAAAAGTAGGATTGTTTGCTAATCCTTCTGCCAATAATTCATTCACCTGATCTTTCCCAACCTGGATTCCAAGTTCATCAAATTGCTCTTCAAAAACAGCTTCACGAATTTGTTGATTCCAAACATAATTCACAGCTTGAATGCTTGAAGATCCTCCTCCAAAACCTCTAGAAGCAGCCTCTACTTTTCTAGCAAAGTCAGTTCTATCAATATCTTTTCCATTTATTGTAGCGATAGTATTCTCAGCATTTTGAGAGATAGCTCCTCCATTACGTATCAAATCAGCAAGCACGAAAGAAAAAAGTGCTAGTGCGATTATAACGATCAAAAAAACCGAGCGCTGTCTAATTTTATTTAAAACTGCCATGTTACGTGTAATTTATTCAAATATAGTGGGCGAAAATACCATTTTATTAGAATAATACCAATTAAAACACTAAAGTCTTACGAAGTTTTTTTTCCTAAAATTTACATCCCTCAATTAAAGCATTTTTATCCCTTGTTTTTTTCAGAATACAAGGGTGGATTTTGATATATAATTCCATATACAATTAAGAGTTGAGCAAGCGCATAGGTGCTCATTATCCATATGTGGCTATAGGGTAAAGAGGTATAAAACATGTTTACCGCCAATAGACTATCCGAAAGCATAAAAACCAAGGCTCCCATAAGTACAAATAGATAACTTTTCTTACCCACCTCTTGAGACCTAAAATATGAAGTATTTGCCATCCCCAAAATAACAATCATGTATACAATTACAGGAATCAACATGGCTTTTAAATTGGAATATAGAAGAAAAAATAATCCGAATCCGTATACTGTGGTCAAAACAAGAAATAACTTACTCTTTTGACCAAAAGCTATATCCTTCACAAACAGCAAAATATAAAAGATATGAGCGAATAAAAACATGACTAAACCCAGTATAAAGAACAACTGACCTTGAAATAAAAGAAAAATATCTCCGGCTAGAGACAAAATCAGTCCCATCAGTAAATAGTTAAATCGGAAAAGAGGAATAGTTGTCTTGCGAAGTATAAGGAAAATAAGTAACGAGCAAACAATAGCTGGTTTGGTTATATATCTAACTTCGGGGTTTGAAAACAGATACTCAAGAACAAGATCGCACAGCGCTATAATTACATACAATGCAGCAAAAAATTTAGCACTATTATTTTGTGTTTGGGATAATGTCAAAACAAATCAATCCTCTTCAATGACGGTTAGTTCTACGATTTCTATTTTGGTATTTGATGTATCCACAACACTAATCTTAAAGGAATCGATCAATACCTCATCATCCTTTTCAGGAATTTCTTCGGTGTGATTAACGATCATACCTCCTAGCGTCTCGTAATTCTCGCTTTCAGGTAAATTAAGCTTATACGTTTCATTCAGATAATCCACCTCTAATCTGGCAGAAAAACGATATCGAGATTCGTCCAGTTGTTCTTCTATAAGCGCTAAGGAATCATGCTCATCTTCAATTTCTCCAAAAAGCTCTTCCACAATATCTTCTACCGTAATAATCCCACTGGTACCCCCATACTCATCTATTACCACAGCAATACTTTTATGCTTTTTGGTCAAAAGATTAAGCACATCCTTTACAAACATGGTTTCAGGAACAAAAATTACAGGTAACAATATGGAACGTAAGGATTTTGGTTTTTTGAACAGTTCGAAAGAATGCACATACCCTATAATATCATCTACAGTACCATTGTAAATAATAATCTTGGAGAGACCCGTGTCTATAAACAATTGACTTACCTCTTCTATAGATTGCGATTTTTCTACAGCCACAATTTCTGTTCTGGGAACCATCACTTCTCTGGATTTTACGTCTGAAAAATCCAATGCATTCTGAAAGATCTGAATTTCGCTATCAATTTTATCGTGCTCTTCTACAGTTTCCATCTGTTCATTGATGTAATCTCCCAATTCTGTCTTACTGAACGCCAATTGCACTTGGTCGCCATCTGTTTTAAAAAATCGTTTCAATACTACATCTGAAACCCAGATCACAAACCATGAAATTGGTGAAAAAAACAGATAAAAAACATACGCTGGCAACGAAAATATCTTGAGCAATTTATTTGCATAAATTTGAAAAAAAACTTTTGGCAAAAACTCTGCAGTAAGTAAAATAATCAATGTAGAAATCGCAGTTTGCACCAAAAGACTAACACTACCGGCCATATTGGGATAATAGACTTCGATATAGTGCATAAGCACATCCCCCATATAAAAACCATATACTACCAATGCGATATTATTTCCAACCAACATGGTGGCAATAAATTTGGATGGTTTTTTGGTTAAACGAGTTAGTAGTACAGACAGGAATCCCGCTTGTTTCTTTTCAATTTCAATATGAATTTTATTCGAGGAGACATAGGCAATCTCCATTCCTGAAAAAAAAGCCGAGAGAATTAAAGAAATGACAATAACAACAAAATGTAATTCCATGAATTATTCTTTGTTATTGGCCTCAAATCGCTTACCAAAGTTTCTTTTAAAGAAGAACATAAAAACCGCGATTACAGCAAAAAAGAGGTACATCATGCTTTTGCCTCCTTCTTGGCCCCACTCTAAATACGCTTCATAAATAAAAAAGCATGCTATAGCTAGATAAGCATACTGAAAAAACTTAAATACTTTCATCATAACAATGGATTACTCCTCGATAAACATGACACCTTCATTGATTCTTGAATTCAAGATAGTAAAATCCTGATTAGCATCAAAACCATCTGCTTCATTGATGGTGCCATCTGGCAATAAACTTTTATAGGGTTGATCTGTAAATATCCAGCTTATATTTTGATCCCAGTACAATTGATTTGCTTGTAAATGTGTACTATCTGCCGTTTTGATATCTACATTACCTCTCATATCTATCAATCCTGTTTGTTGATAGGAGATGGCATAATCTGAAGTAATAACACTTACTTTTCCTTCTTTATCTATTACATCCAAAACAATACCCTCTGGAAATTCATGATACCCAAAAGACTTGTTTGTAAAATCTAATACCCTGGGTGTTTTTAATACCGCAGTGAGTCTACCAGAATCAGTATACTTGAGATTGACATCAAAGGCTTCTGCTATAGGAGCCTCTTCGGATACAATATAATTTTGATTGCCCTGACTAGATTGGCATGAAAAAAACATTGTCACAGCATAAGCTGTGACAATGTATATAAGTGTATTATAATTTTTGTTTTGCATTATAATTTTGGTACTCTTACCGTTTCACCAATCCAACATCCAATCTTAACAGAGGTAACACCTGGGTTATTAAAGATGTCTGTTTTTGATGGTGCTTTTGCTTTATAATTAGCTGCTGTTTTGTTAGCAGTAGATTTCAAACTTGGATCAACTTTTCCAGCTCTTCTTGCATAATTTTCTGCTAACCAATATACCGCTCTTTTACTAAATACATCTGTACCACATGCATTCGCACTACTTGCAATCATACTTGCAATTCGTAGGTGACACACTCCCATAGAAGGCTTATATTTCAATGCTTTTCTATAGTATGATCTTGCTTTTCCTTTGCTTCCTTTCTTTCTTAAAGTCTCAGCAATCTTAAAGTATACTTTTGCTTTATCACTAGACTTAGTTTCTAACTCTGCAGATTGGTTAAAATAATCCAAGGCGGTAGTTGTCTTTTTGTCTTTTAATGCTAAAAGACCTAAATAATACGCTGACTTCGCAGATGGCTCAGCTTTATGTAATGCTTCTACCAACTTAAAGAATAACGGATCTTCTGTACATTCTTTGGCAGACATTCTTCCTGCAGCGCCTTTCAACCAATTGATATCAGATTTTTTATCATCAAACTGACCTGTATAAAGAGGAATTAAGTTCTTACAATCAGCCAATTCTCCCAGCTTTTGATTTACTCCAGCCTTTACCTTACTATAATTAGATAAAATTATTGAAGATCTTTTCAAAGATTTCTTTTCCTTGCTAGATAAAGCAGTACCAGCTTCTTCTTTATCAGTAAGTTCAGCAATAGTTTTTGCTTTTGCACTCTCCTCATCTTCTATTTTTTCAATTACTCCATCATATAAGTCAAAAACTTCTTGTAATTCTTTTTTACCTTCACCATGAAGATCTACTAATAAAGAAAAGTAGGTATAAACGTTTTTAGGATTATCAACATTCTTCTTATCCTCTGTCCAAGCTTTATGCAATTCTGCAAATTGATCTTCTTTTGACCCTATCTTATTGTCATACATCAATTGCCCCATAGTAGAGTGCATATCTCCTATTTTCGTTTTCGCAGGAAAATACTGAAATCTCTCTTTAAGCAATTGAATCATCTCCTTTGCAATTGCTACTTTATCTCCTGCTGCCGCTTTTTTAAGCTTGTCTTTTAATAATTTCTCTCCAAACTGATATGTAGCGACGCTGTAGGTAGGGCATTCTTTTCTTACTTTCCATAGGGGCTCTTCTGCTGCTGCATAATTTTTCACCTTCGCATGTTCGTAAGCTATAGATGCTGTAGTAGCACAATCTGTAGCCTGAGCATTTACATTTGATGCACTTAAAACTAATCCTGTCGCTATAACAAATAAAAATTTAGTATTCATAGCTGTATTTATTGTGTTAATTAAATTTAATCTGTCTAAACCACTGATCGTTCAGTGATAAACTAATGGATAGATTAAAGAACTCTTCTTTTATCAATCCAAAATCTGTTGTTCCTCGTTGACCATACTCAAAACCAATGTTTGCATTTGAGAACAATCGGCCAACTGGTAATCCAACTCCAAAAGATATGCCAAACTCGTCAATCGAGGTGCCATCAATTGTTAAACCTGTTTCTTCGTATCGGAAACCAGCTCTATATACTACCCGACTAAAATAGCTCGTGAGCGAATTATAATTTGGGATATAATATCCTCCCATTCTATATTTTGAACCACTTTCGTTATCCACATTGTCCTGAACAAACAATTGGTTCGTATCACCTCCTGAATCTGTAAAAACATACTCTCCACCAACAAACCACTGTTTCGGCTTACCGATACCTGCTCCAAACTTAAATTCTGCCGGAAGATCTATATCTCGATCCGCTAACTCCGTCTCTTGTCTATCTATTACTCCTTCTGCTCCATTATTACCAATAATGATTGTAGCTAGTTCTCTAGTTCCTTCTGCGGTTAACCCAAAAGAAGGTGTAGAAACTACAGAAGCCTGAAGTTCTAAGTTTTCGGTTATCATCGTCTTGAAATTCACCCCTAGAGACAAGCTAAACGATGCTAGATCAGTACTTGTAATTTCTCTAGTATCAAACTGAATATCAGGTCGCTGCAGTATAGTTTTATTTTCAATGTTTCCAAAGTTATAATTAAAATCCAAACCTACACTTAGATTCTTGTTAACTTTAGCACCTGCAGACAAAAAAACCTTATTTAAGCCTCCTGTTCCTGTAAATCTGCGTTCGGCCCCATCTGCATCTATAGAATTGAGCCGATATCCTACCGATGTTACGGGAATAACTCCGAATCCAAATCCAAACTTCCCGGCAGGTATTCCTACAGCTAGATAATCCAAAGAGGCATTATCTCCCGAGGAAGACTCAGTTTCATTACTGATTTTAAAATTACTGTATGACGTTCCTACGGTATATGTGGTAAGTCTTAACTCTCCAAATGCTGCTGGGTTTTGTAGATTCAAATGGATACTATCGGCTAAAATACTCAATCCTCCCATCGATCTATTCTCTACCGTTCCTTTGAATTTCTGGATCCCTATCCCATAAAAAGAATAAGGCGAAGCGGTTCCTTCCTGAGCATTGGAAACTATGGCCGTAAAAGCCACTATGATTACTAAAATCTTCTTTATCATCTACTATTATTAAAAGCTAAAATGTAGTTTAATCCCTCCAACAAAAAATTAGAAGTGGCAAATATGCCATTTTTTAATCTTTTAGACAAAAAATGTGCATCTCCTCCGGTTAAAATAACTGTTAAATCAGGATAAATGTTGCAATATTCTTCAATAACTCCCTGTATTTCGTATAAAATTCCTTGAACAACCCCAGAATGTATAGCTTCATTTGTGGTGTTTCCTATATGATTTTCAGGAAGTTTAGGTTCTAATAATGGTAATTTTGCGGTGTAATTATTTAAGCTATGATAGCGTAAACGTATTCCAGGAGCGATGGCGCCACCCAAATATTCTTCTTTTTCATTCTTAAAATCATAGGTAACACAAGTCCCTGCATCGATTACCAACACATTCTTTTGTGGATATTGATCTACAGCTGCGGCTACCAAAGCCAATCGATCAATCCCAAGTGTTTCTGGAGTTTCGTATAAATTAGAGAATGGCATTGCAATTTTATGGTTCACAATCAATGTCTCATAAAGTCCCTGTATCTGTTTTACGGTATCAGGATTCAAATCGGATACCGAAGAAATAATCGCTTGTTGAATTAATGGGTGTTTTTTATGGATATCTAGGATCTCCTGATCCAAATCATTTTGAACAATGGTTTTTTTTGCCACAATTTTGGATTGATCAAACACCCCTATTTTTATGTATGTATTGCCTACATCAATGATAAGATTCATATGTCAAAAGCTAAGCGATAAAAATACAAAACGAAATTTTTAAATTTTTCTTTTGACTATTAAAAAAAGCGTTCTATATTTGCATCCGCTTACAGCGAGGTGCCTTAGCTCAGTTGGTAGAGCAAAGGACTGAAAATCCTTGTGTCCCTGGTTCGATTCCTGGAGGCACCACCTCAAAAAGCCCGAACAAATTGTTCGGGCTTTTTTTATGATAATCAATAGTTTATTACTATTTCCAGTAGTTATTTGCAGCAGAAATTGTTTGAAAGTTGATCGCAATTACTTGAGAAGCTGCGGTTAATCCAGAGGCGTCATTGGCATAATCCTTTCTTAGCCTTTTTAACACCTCCATATCTGGTTGGGTCGATTTTACACCCATACGAGATAACTTTATCGCCAGTTCAAAACCCTCTTGAGGTGTAGGCGTAATTAAACTTGGTAACCATACTTCTTTTTGTTCCATGTTTTTGATTTTTATGATTCAATTTTTTTCTTTCTAATTTCTAGTTCAATTCTTTTAAAACCCCATCAAAACCATCATTTGATGATATTTTTGATGGGGAGTAGTAAAATAAACAGAATGATTCTTCTCTTCTAATTTGAAGATCTCCACCATATTGTTGCTAAGCTTCAAATTGGTAATGTTATTGTTAAGTTGATCCAAGCTTCGCAGGCTACAACAAATTAAAAACCACAAACACTGCACTAGATATAACACTAAGAATAAGAAGATTAAAACTCACCTTAGGTTTCTGTTGGGATAGGATGGCCCCATTGTAAAACATACATAAAATGGTTACCACAAACAGTTGAATCATTTGGGTCACAGAATTACCATTCATTAAAATAAACATAGCTGCTACCGATCCCAAACAACTTTGACCTATAATGGCAATAGGCGAATATCCTATAATTCCTTTTTCATATTCTTCTAAATAACTTTGATAAATTTTCATAGTTCTTATTTTTAATGAAGTAGAGCGGCCAGTAGACGCTCTACCTCTATTATTGTTAATTCATATTTTGAGGCCTACTCTTCCAAATAGCGATGTATTGATTGGTAGCCATTTTTCTAGCTGCATCTTTTGCTCGTTGTGCAAGCTTTCCTTCATAAAGCCCATCTATAGTGCTAAACCATAGTTGCAACCATTTACCGAAGTGAAGCTGGGTGACTGTATGGTTTAGACTTTTATCTACATTTTTGTGCGCTTTTACCGGATTTCCCTTAAAACTAGCCACACCAAATAAGGCAGTCATCCAAAAATCAGTGAGTTTTTGTATGTGTGCTGGCCATTGCTCCTCGGCCAGGTGATGATTAAAAATTGGGCCTAGTGTATCATCTTTTCGTATTCGTTTATAAAATGTAGACACCAACACAAACACATCTTCTCTATTATGTATTTCTTTCAAACGATTCATTTTAGTATGCTTTTTTTGTTTGCAGTTCTTTACCTTCAAACTGTACATTTCGAATAGTTTGTCCTTTTCTAAAACAATAGAAAGTTTCATTGATCGTAAACCAACAGAAGTAAAATATTCCCACAGAGAATATGATATCTCCGACCATACGAAGCCATTTTAAGGTTTGTACCACCGGGGAATACAACAGTTCTGCATCTCTTGCAAACGAATATCCTTTGGTGATCGAAGTATACGCCTGGATAATACCAACAGGAAGTAAACTAAGCACCACCATAGCAATCAAACCAACATTCAAGCACCAGAAAGCAATCTTAAGTTTTGGGCTATCCCATGCTCTATCCGAAAAGAAGCGTAAACATATAATAATGAACCCCATACCTAACATACCATACACTCCAAAAAGGGCTGTATGCGCATGCACAGCTGTGGTATTAAGGCCTTGTATGTAATACAATGCAATAGGAGGGTTAATCAAGAAGCCAAATACTCCTGCGCCCAACATGTTCCAAAAAGCAACTGCTATAAAAAAGAATATGGGCCATTTGTATTTCTGCATCCACTCCGTAGACTTCAAGAGGTTCCAATTCTCTCGAATTTCAAATCCCATCAAAGTAAGAGGCACCACTTCTAGTGCACTAAATGTAGCTCCCAAGGCAATAGCCTGTACAGGAGTCCCAGAATAATACAAGTGATGCAGAGTTCCTATAATTCCTCCTGCCAAAAATATGGTAGCAGAGGCAATAGAAGCTTTACCCGCTGTCTTTGCAGATAAGATCTTCATGCGAAGAAAGATAAATGCAATAATTACGGTAGCAAAAACTTCAAAAAAACCTTCTACCCACAAATGCACTAACCACCATCTCCAGTAATTAATAACTGGTAAACTACTGTTCTCTCCATACATTAGCCCCGAGAAGAAAAACATTCCTATAGCCATTACAGATATAAGCAAGATGATGAGTAGGTGTTTTGAATCATCATTTCTTTTAATTCCATATAAAATATGTCTCCCAACCATAAACACCCACAGCACCAAACCAACGGCCAGGAAAAGTTGCCAAAACCTTCCCAGATCCATATATTCATATCCCTGATGACCAAAGAAAAAATTAGTCGTAAGGTCTAGAAATTGGTGTACCCCCAACCACTCGCCGATTAATGATCCCAGAACAATAATCAGTAAGGCAATAAATAGAAAGTTAATTCCAAAAACCTGGTATTTCATTTCTTTACCACTAATCATTGGGGCTAAAAACAATCCGGTTGCTAGCCAAGTTGCTGCAATCCAAAATACTGCCAATTGTGTATGCCAGGTACGAGTAATCGAATAAGGTAAAATACTAGCCAGATCAAAACCAAAAAAAGCTTGCCCTTCTACCGTGTAGTGAACGGTCAAAATTCCTAGGATAATTTGTAAACCTATAAGTAGTGAAATGATGATGAAATATTTCAATACCGCTTTCTGTGAGCTTACCAGTTGTAACCTTTGCATGGGGTCTTCTTTAGGATGCGTTAGCGCTTCTCCTTTTTCATGATTTCGTACATAGTAATACACTAATATGCCTATAAACAAGAGTAGTAATATGATTGAAAATCCAGACCAAATTTGAGAATCTGGGGTGATTGTATTTTCGATCAACGGTTCATGAGGCCAATTAGAGGTATATGTATAATTTTGTTCGTGTCTATTGGTACTTGCAGCCCAGGAGGTCCAGAACAAAAATGCATTGAGTTGATGTAATTTATGAGGATTGGTTAATGCTCCTTTCTGAATGGCATATTGTTCATGACCTTTGGAAAAAATAGAGGCGTAATACGCTGCATTTTCTTTGAAGGCTTTATACCTTTCTACAGAAATTGTAATTGTCTTGTCATTGGTTTCAAAAGTATTTGTTCTAATATCTTTTACCAATCTTGCTTTTAAAGCCGCTTTCTTTTCTTCATCAAGGTTCTCATAATTAGTATCAAAGTCTCTTTGAGCCCAGGAATCCAACATAAACACTGCCTCTCTATGAATCCAATCGGCAGTCCAATCCGGAGCCACATAACTACCGTGCCCCCAAATGGATCCTACTTCCATTCCTCCTATAGATTCCCAAACGTTTTGTCCTGTTTGGATATCCTTTTTGGTCAATACGACTTCTTGAGTTTCGCCCACTATGACCTTATCCGGAATAGGTGGTTGCGTTTGATAAATTTCTGTTCCTACCCAGATTAATGCTAAAAATGATAGTGTAACTACTGTTATAAATCCGATCCAAATCTTTTTCATGTCTTTATTATTTTTTGCGAAGGAACTAATCGATTAAACCTTTAATTCTGTTGGGTTTATCATGGACGGAGATAGACAATCGAATAATACAATCCTCTACACATGTCAAATCATGAGGCACATTTTCTGCCAGAGCTACCAAGTCTCCTTTTTGGAGAAGTGTTTTTTTACCATTGACCCCAAAATCTATGGCGCCCTCAAATAATTCTACCATGATGGGGTACGGAGCCGTGTGTTCTTTCATTTCTTGTCCTTTTTTCATTACAATTCTTATTTCTTTACTGGTTTTGGTTTTTAGTAAAACCATGATAGCAGGTTTACCTTCGTTATATTGTATGTTCTTTGTAAGTGATACTTTTTCCATAATAGCAGGTGTTATCTTTTGAAAACTTTTCATTATTCTTAATTTCTTGGCTATGTTTATTCTTTAGTTTCTTCAGTAACTTTCATCATTCCTAATAATTTACTTCCATAGATAAAGAGACTTGCAGTTTTGCCTATTTCGAGCAATACATACCAGAGATGTATACTACTATCCGACACCCCGACTCCACTAATGATTTGTTCTGCTCTTTGATCTAAGACCGGAAGTAGCCATAGGGTTTGTAGCAGTAAAATGGTAAAAGGAAGGATGATATAAGGAGAAACAAACGGTATTCGTAATCCTGACTTTAATCGAAATATTGTAAACACTAATACCACAGCCAGGCCTATCTCTACTTTGTTTAAAGCCGTAAAAACGAGTTTCCCAATACTCAGTCCTATTGGCGTTGTTACTCCATCTGCTTGAAACTTTAACCAGGCCTCCATAAAACTAATCGCGCATACAAATCCAATCCAAATAAAGGTAACTGCGATATTAATGTTCAGGTATTTTTTCATAACAGATTAAAAGATCTTTTTATCCTTTATATTTTTAAATTTTTTTATCGTTTTAGTATAGCGAGATCTGCATTCAAGTCCTCTGCTAGTGATTGTAATGAAGTACTTTCTAACATGCTTCTTAAATCATTCCTAATGGCTACAAATCTATGATGTAAAGGACAAGGAGATTTCGCATCGCATTGTTTCAACCCTAATCCACATCCTGTATAGATCGAATCTCCATCAAGAACGCTTACTATTTCACTCAGCTTTGTATTCATTTTCTCCTCTTCAATGACAAAACCGCCGTAAGGCCCTTTTATGGATTTCACAATATTGTTTCTTGTAAGTTGCTGAAGTACTTTTGCTGTAAAAGCTTGCGGAGAATCTATCTCTTCAGAAATAATAGTCAAACTTACCTTATTATTTTTGGTAGTTTGCTGAGCGATAAAAATCACTGCCCTAAGTCCATATTCACAAGATTTTGAAAACATACTTTAACAATTTTGGGTCAAAGATAGTATTTTTTATAAAGGATAAAAATATCCTTTATAAAAATTTAATACCGTTTATCGTCATTTTACCATTCGCCTACACTAAACTACCATTCGTCGACACTAAAAACACCCTTAAACGAAAGATCCCAGTAAAATACCCATAAAAGCCCAATCTTTGAAGTGTCAAAAAGAAACAATATTAATACCCCTAAAAACTGAAACGTAATGAGTTTAACATTTTTATTAATCGAAGATGATGAAATTGAGCGAATGAAATTTGCTCGTGTCATGCAAAAAAACAATTTCAATCACAGACTACTTGAAGCCGAAAATGGCGAAGAAGCTTTAAAAATTTTAGAGAAAAAAGATTCTTTACCAGACATTATTTTTTTAGATTTGAATATGCCAAAGATGAATGGCCTAGAATTTCTAAAGATACTGAAGTCCGATACATCGTTAAATTATACCCCTGTAGTTATCCTTAGTACTTCTAATAATCATAATGATCTTAAAGATAGTTATGAGACTGGAGTAGCAGGGTACATCGTCAAGCCTCTTAAATATGAAGATTACGCACACAAAATTAAGTGTATGATCGAATATTGGAGTGTAAACGAATTTGTGAACGCATAAATTTAAAACTACATAACGTATGAAAGGTATTGTTTTTACTGAGTTTTTGGAATTAGTAGAGGATAAATTCGGCCTAGAAATGGTCGATACCATTATCGAGAAGTCAAATTTACCATCACAAGGCGCTTACACCGCAATTGGCACTTATGATTTTTCGGAAATGTTAAGCCTCCTCAAAAACTTAAGCGAAAACAGCGGCCTAAGTATAGACGATCTCTTACTCACATATGCAGAACATTTTTTTGGGGTATTGGCAGAAAGCTATCCTGATCTGATAAAACGGTATAAGGATCCCTTAGACATGTTATCTTCCATAGAAAATCATATACATGTAGAAGTACAAAAAATCTATCCAGACGCAGAACTACCTACTTTTGAGGTACAAGAAAAAACAGAAAACAAGTTAGTACTGATCTATAAATCCAGTAGAGCCATGTATAGTTTTGGCCTTGGATTGATGCGCAAGACTTTTGAACACTTTGATACTAAAGCCAATATTACTTACGAAAAATTATCGTCAGATGGAACCGAAGTAAAATTTAGTATTGTAAAAACGAATGGGTAATGATCAAGAAATATTTAAAAGAGCTTTAGCGAGAGAAAAGGCAGCGAGAAAACAGGCAGAAAAAATTCTTGAGGACAAATCCAGAGAATTATATTTTATAACGCAGCAACTTAAAGAAGCTAATGAGCAACTAGAAGATCTGGTCGATGTCAAAGAATCAGAACTTCAAGGTGTTTTTGACAATTTGGTTGATGCCTATGTACTCATGGACCTACACGGAAATGTTCAGGAAATGAATCAGGCGGCCGTCGAATTGTTTGGATACGATGTGCGTAATGAAAAACTGAATGTGGTTCAACTGATCTATAAAGAAGATTATGAGTATGCCATGACTTCCTTTTTTAAGCTTACTCAAGATGGTTTTTTCTCTGACTATCAAGCCAGGGTATATACCAAACACAATGGTGTGCGTACTGTACACATCAATGCCAGTATCATAAAAGATAAAAACAAAAAACCTATAGCCGCACAGGGCATTGTACGAGATATCACCACTACCCTAGAACAGCAACGTATTTTTGAGAATCAACGACAACAATTATCAGTAATCGTTGAAAATTCTTCTTTGGGTATTGTACTTACCCAAATGGGTAAAATTCTTCAAACCAATAAAGCCTTTCAGGACCTATTGCAGTATTCTCAGGAAGAACTTTTAGAGATGAATGTCCAGGAAATTTCTATGCCGGACGAATACAAAGAATCCGAGGAGAATATGAAAAAAATGACCAGTGGCGAAATCGGAGGATTCTCCATCAATAAAAGGTATCGTAAAAAAAACGGAGGTATCTTTTGGGCAAAAACCAGCGTAGCTGCCGTTCGAAAACAAAATGGTGATATGCAATATCAAGTGGCTTTAATAGAAGACATTACCGATCAGCGAGAGCATGAGAAACAACGAGATTTGCTACTCAAAAACTTAGAAAAAAGTAACAAAGAACTGAATGATTATGCGCATATCGTTTCGCATGATTTAAAATCTCCTCTACGAAGTATGAATGCTTTGATTACCTGGTTAAAAGAAGATTATGAATCCGTTCTGGACGAAGGCGCACAACAATCTTTTGATATGTTGCTCAAAAAGGTAGATAAGATGGATCATTTAATCAATGGTATCCTTGAATATTCGAGCGTCGACAAAGGAGAACATATACAAAAGACCATTGATCTTAATAGTACCGTAAAAGATATTATTGATATTATTTACATTCCTGATCATATTGAGGTTACCGTAACTTCAGATTTACCAGTGGTACAAGGAGATAATTTTAGACTACAACAACTATTTCAAAATTTGATCAATAATGCCGTAAAATATAATGACAAAGAAAAGGGCTGGATCAAAGTATCTTGTATCCCACAAAAAACACATTGGCAATTTGCAATAGAAGATAATGGGCCGGGAATCCCAAAAAAATATCACGAAAAAATATTTAGAGTATTTCAAACTCTTGACGATAACAAAGAATCTACAGGAGTGGGACTTTCTATTGTCAAAAAAATCATCGATTTGTACGATGGCAAAATTTGGGTAACTTCAGAAGAGGGAAAGGGTACCGCGTTTCACTTTACTTTAAAAAAATAACTTTTATGAAATTTCAACAGTTCGAAAAGAAAAAAGATCAGGATTGGACCCCAAAAGGATCAACAGACACATCACTAAAAAACCCTTTAGTTTTAGTATTTGGTAATCGATATGCCTTGGATAATGATACCATTTATGAGGAGGTAAGACAACTTTTCCCTGAAGGAGATATCATCTTTGGATCTACTGCCGGAGAAATTATTGGAGATAAAGTACTCGAAGAATCTATTACGCTAACAGCTATAGAATTTGAAAACAGTAGCTACATGATTTATCGAGAAAACAGCATGGATCATGAAAAGGATTCTTTAGAATTAGGGAAACGACTTATCCAAAAAGTACCAAAAGAAGGTCTGAAACATATTTTTGTCGTTTCTGAAGGTAGTTTTGTTAATGGTTCTGCATTGATCGATGGTTTGGAAACCGAAATTGATGGCATTGCTATAACGGGAGGCTTATGTGGTGATGATTCCAGATTTGAAAAAACCCTTGCTAGTTATAATGAAAATCCCAAAGAAGGAGAAGTAATTTTAATAGCGTTTTATGGAGAAACTCTTGAAATCAGCTTTGCACAATATGGTGGATGGACTCCTTTTGGACCCGAACGTATCATCACTAAATCTGAAAAAAATGTACTTTTCGAATTAGACAATCAACCTGCGTTGGATTTGTATAAAAAATATCTTGGGGATAAGGTAGAAGAACTTCCACAATCTGCGCTCTTATATCCATTAAGTGTAAAATCAGAAAATAAAAAAGAAGCCATAGTACGTACGATACTAAATATCGATGAAGATCAAAATACGATGACCCTTGCGGGAGATGTGCCAGAAGGCTCTAAGGTTCAACTAATGATGGCCAATATCGACCATATTGTTGATGGTGCATTGCAAGCAGCTGATATTGGGATGGAAGCCCGAAAACACAAACCAGAACTGGCTATTCTAGTTAGTTGTATTGGCAGAAAATTGGTGATGGATCAAAGAGTAGAGGAAGAAATCGAAGAAGTAATGGAATCCATAGGAAATCAGGCAACGATCACTGGTTTTTACTCCTATGGCGAATTGGCACCTTTTACTGGATACTTGGCCTGCGAATTGCACAACCAAACCATGACATTAACATTGTTTAGTGAATAATATGCACTCATTGCTTAAAAGACAAATACGCAAGTTTTTGGACGCAGAAACTAAAGAGTCCGAAACCATTAACTCATTTCTGGAAGCCGTAAACAGTTCTTATCAAAATTATGAAGAACAATTTACTATGCTTCAAAGAGCGATGGCAATCAGCTCTCAAGAGTTATTTGACGCTAATAGAAAATTACAATTGGAAGCCGAGGAACAGAAAAAAGTAATCGCTAGTCTGACCGAAGCTACCAAAACGTTACGATCGGTTTCTTTCAAGAAGGATAAAGGCGATAATGAAAGTAAAGAATTAAGTGGTATCGAGTTGGCTAATCTTATCGAAGAACAAGCCTTGCAGATTTCAAAAATTGAAAAACAAAGAGAGATTCTACTCAAAGATCTCGAAAAAAGTAACCGAGATCTTAATGATTACGCCCACGTGGTATCTCATGATTTAAAATCTCCGCTTCGTACGGTCAACACCCTGATCACCTGGATCAGAGAAGATAATGGTGATAATCTGGATAAATCCACTCAGGACCATCTTGAAAGAATCGATTCGAACATCGAAAAAATGGATAATTTGATTACCGGAATCCTAGAGTATTCTGTAGTAGATGATAAAACTCAAAATCTAAAAACTGAAATATTTTTGGGTCCTTTGATCGATGAAATTATTGAGCTTACTCAAATACCAAATCATATTACGGTAGAAACTCCAAAAACACTTCCTGTAATACACGCAGATTCTTCAAGAATAAAACAATTATTCCAAAACCTAATTACGAATGCTATCAAAGCCATAGATAAGGAAAAGGGAGAAGTTTCAGTTCTTTTTGAGGAGCTTCCGGATTTCTGGCAATTTGGAATCAAAGACAACGGGAAAGGGATTCCCGAAAAGTACCATAAAAAAGTATTTGAAATATTTCAAAAATTAGAAACCAAAAACAAATCCACAGGTATTGGATTATCTATCGTTAAAAAAATCGTAGCCTTTTATGAAGGCAAGATATGGATAGAATCACAAGAAGGTATAGGGACGACATTTTTTTTCACCTTAAAAAAATAAGTACATGAACGAAACCCCTAACCTAAATTATATCAAAGAACTGGCTGCAGGATCTGTAGAATTTGAGCAAAAGTTAATTGCTATCGTAAAACGAGAATTCCCAGAAGAAAAAAAGGAGTTTCTTAACAATTATGAAGGAAAACACTTTATAAAGGCTGCAGAAAATGTACACAAACTGAAACACAAAATCGGCATGTTGGGGTTTGAAGAAGGTTACCAATTAACAATTGATTTCGAAGAAGAGCTTAGAGAGAAAGAATATACTTTGTTTTCAAAATTTATGTTAATTTTAGGTGCTATAGACAATTTTCTAGAAACATTATAAAGATTTGATCCTATGAATTGCATAATAATTGATGATGAAGAAACGGCAAGAGTAATTATTCAACAACTGTGTTCACAAGTAGATGGACTTACGGTTATTGAAGAATTTCCGAATGCGATTCAAGCTATTAAATTTTTAAATAATAATAATACGGTCGACCTCATTTTTCTAGATATTCATATGCCAGATTTTACGGGCTTTGATTTTATTCAAACCCTAAAAAACCCTCCTCGGATTGTATTGACTACTTCGGACAAAAATTTTGCATTAACTGCTTTTGAGTACGACTGTATTGTAGATTATTTGGTAAAGCCCATTACCCTACCACGTTTTCTAAAAGCCATACAAAAAGCAGAAAGCAGTACTGTTACCCCCGCAGAACCAACTCCTGTAGAAGATAATAATGCTCCTGTGGGCTCTGGTGAGAATGATTTGTACATCAACATCGATAGGCGATTAATTAAAATCGATATCCCAACTATCAATCTTATTGAAGCGAAGGGAGATTATATATTAATCAAAACCGAAAAACAGAATTACACAGTCCACTCTACTCTAAAAAAGATTGAGGAAAAACTCCCTGATGATCTTTTCTTAAAAGTACATCGATCTTACATTATTAACTTCAAGAAAATTGTAGATATCGAAGATAATAGCGTACTGATCGAAAGAGATGTAATTCCTGTAAGCAGATCCAACAGACCTGAACTTATGAAGCGTTTAAACTTGTTGTAACGAGCTTATCTTCTAACTTTTACAACTCGTCTACAGTAAATTACCACTTATCGATTTACCGTCCTCATCATGGTAGGTATAGGTTAATTTTGAAGTATCGAAAAACCTAAATCGACCATTATGAAAAAGATAACTACCCTATTAATCATCATTATAACCTTTTCTTTGGATGCCCAAGAGGCTTTTGATTGTAACGATGGTACCTTTTATCAGGTAATTTCTGGAGCTTTGAAAGCATATGATCCAATTACCGGATCCTATTCAGAACCTTTACACACTTATGCTACCTACAACGCAGGAGGCTATAATGAGGTAGACAACTACTTATATGCTATAAAAAAATCAGACAAGCATTTATTGAGAATTGCAAAAGATATGGTTATTGATCTTGGTGCTGTTGCCCCAAGTGGAACAACAGTATTTGGAGGAGGTTATGCCGCGGATGTGGATCCAGAGGGAAATTTATGGGTATTTCAAAATAATAACAAAAGAACGTTTCATAAGATCACGAATTTGGGAAATTACAACGGGAATACTTCTCCTGTTTTTGAAGTGATAGAAGCAGATGTAACCGCCCCAAGTACATGTGCTGATATTGTATACGTGAATGGTTCTTTTTACGGGGGAAGCAGAGGTAAGATCTTTAAGTGGGATTTGTCCTCTGGAACCCCTGTTTTTAGTAGTAAAAATGTTGCCAATCTGCCTACAAGCACCTTTGGTGCTGCTTACGCAGACGCTAATAATAGACTGTATTTTTCAGATAATAGCGGAGGGTTGTATTTGATCAATGATTATGAAGGAGACAACCCTTCTGCTACTATGTTAAATCTAACCGAAACCACAAATTCTAATGATGGGTTTAAATGCGCCAGCGGAATATCTCCTCTGGATAAAGACCAAGACGGAATTTTGGACTCAATGGATGCAGATTGTGATGGGGATGGTATTTTGAATACAGTGGAGTGTCAAGGGATGGATCCTTATGGTGATGATGATGGTGATGGTTTGTACAACTATCTTGATGGTGACGTGAGTGGTAATGGTGATAATGTAGTACAGGACGCTTTTGATCGTGATGGGGATGGTATTCCGGATTTTATGGATATCGATTCTGATAACGATGGGATTTATGATATTGTAGAAGCCGGACAAGGTACTGCAGACACCAACAACGACGGGATGTGCAATGGTCAGGATACTAATTTTCAAGATATAGATTCCGATGGTGTAGCCGATGCTTTTGATGCAGATCAAGGTGGTACAACGGTTACTCCTTTAGATTTTGACGGAGATGGTGTTTTTGATTGCTACGATATTGATTCAGATAATGACGGTATTGTAGATATCATCGAAGGACAAAACAGCGAAACGTATTTAGGAATTTCAGGTAATGATGAAGATAAAGATGGATTAGACGATAACTTTGATGCTGATTTTGGAGGAACAACAAACGGAACAGTAAATACAGATGGCACAGACGGATATGACCACCTGGATACAGACTCTAACCACGATGGTGTTTCAGATTTTATAGAAGCCTATGATAGCGATGGAGATGGTGTCCCCGAAACTACACCTTCGGGAGTGGATCAGGACGGAGATGGATTGGACGATAACTTTGATCAAAGAAAAACTACTTTCGACTCTGAAAATGGTGGACAAACCCCACAAAGCTTCCCTATTCCTGCTATTTGTGACCGATATAATTACTTAGGTGAATTTAACAGCAACGGAAAACCTTTATACCTAGATGGGCAAGATGTAGTAAGCCAGGAAACTCTGGACATGATTAATAATGCGTTACCAGAAGGATATCCAGTACCAGATTTTAATCCTCATTATATTTCTTCGGGATATGATACCGATATTGTAGTTCAACAAGAAGCAGAGGTTTGGGTAACGTTTGTAGGAGAAGGTGCTGGATATAGAAATACTCTGGGATTCTATACCTATGATATCAATAACCCATCACAAACTGTCCCACAGCCAGAAGATATTACTATTATTTTTCCAAATGTATCTGCTGTAGGAAGTGGTGGTGAACTAGAAATCGGAGACAAAGTAAAGATAGGAAGCTTCCCTCCTAATACAGGTATTGGCTGGGTATTATTAGCTGATGCATGGAAGAATGGTTGTGTAGATACAGGAAATTGGCAATTGTACTCCAATCCAGACTACAATCCGGAAAGTGATCCTTCTTTAAGAACACACAACGTGTTACTAAATGACCCTAATAGTGAGAGAATCATTCTTGGATTTGAAGATATTAGAAGAGATTATGCTTCTTGTGATCAGGATTTTAATGATGCTTTGTTCTATATTACAGCGAATCCTTCCGGAGCCCTCAAAACCGATAACTGTGCAGATATTAATAGTGGAACCGATGTAAGCTCTGCTAACGATGGAGGTTTAGAAAGTAACGGTGACTTAGCAAGTTTGATCGCAAAACGCAACTTCAATAGAGTAAAAACAAATCAGGTATTTAATACAAAGAAAAGACAACAGCCCTTTATGCCCGAATTTGTTTCGTACAAATCAGCAAACAACGAAGATTTAAGTATTCATTTCCCTGCTACAGGAATAAAAGGAACAGAAACTACTTATGTATCTAGTCCAGAAGATTTGGTCGGAATCACCAATGCTGCAGCAGTGTTTTCTATAGACTATTATGAAGGAGAGTCACGTGTAGCAGCTGCACTAGCAACATCTACCAAAGGTTCGGTATATGATCATTCAAAAACAATTTGTGATCGATTAAACGGTTCTAAATTATTAGATGTAAGAACCGTACAAATAAGAAAACATACTATCGTAAGTACTAAAATAGAAAGAGCTTCAGGGAAAATCGAATATGCATTAACATTCTCTATACGAAAAGACGATTTTGAAAACCAGATTTACAGTTTATGGAATATTGGAAGTTACCCAGAAGGAGACTACATCAATTTCCAGGTATGGGGAGGAACGGTGTCTCAGGTAGCAAATATTGCTAACTATATTATAGACTCTTTTGTAGCGGTAAAACCATTAAGAAGTAATAAAATTAACGATGTGGTACCAACAGTCTTTGTAAAAGAAGGCTCGTATGCAAACGGAAAATTAACGCTAACAGTAGTAAACAAATCAAGATCAGAAAACATGCAATTTGTAGGCAACCTAAGAGCTACCGAGCAAGCAGAAGAAGTTAATACCACCAAAACGGTTACATTATCAGGAGCTTATAACGAGTTGGTAACTATCGATACAGGATACCTATTTGATATTGGTTTCTCGATCAAAGGTGCTTCATCTTCACAAATAGATGCTTTATACCTGGCAGACGGACCATGGGGTATTGACTATGCCGAAAACGGTGCTGTAGTGAACGATTTTGTAATCGGAAAGAACGACAACACAAAAGAAGATAACAAGCATATTGTAGAACGAAATGCAATGGTGAGAGGAGAAGTAAAAGAAACATTAAACTTGTTCAGAAATGTAATGCCTGGTGATTTATCTCTTGATGTAACCACATACAAAGCTGTTCAATTCGAAATGTTCAACACCAGAGATATCGAGGTCATATTAGTGACAGAAGGATTACAAGACTGGAACAACAGATTGCGATATACCATTCCTGCTACTGACCAAAAAGAAAGTCACAGCATCGCATTCGCAGATTTTGTAGATGGTAATGATCAGCCAGGGATCATAGAAAAGGTAAAAAGCGTGGTGTTCTCTGTGCAAGGTGATTATCAAAACTTCTACACTTTTGAACTTGAAGTATCTGCATTAGCCTTTGGTAAGATTGCTAGCAACGAGGAAGAAGAGGAAGAAGATGATGATACAACAACCGAAGAAGAGGAGGAGGAAGATGAAGAAGTTATCGCTGTAGAAGAAGATACTTTTGATCCTAATGCGGTGACACAGGTAAAAAATTACCCTAACCCATTCATCTCAGAAACTACGATCCAAATTCCTGGTGAACACCAAGAAGTACTAATTGAAGTAATCGATATGGTGGGAAGAACAGTGCGAAAAGAATATGTAGCGGTAAACAGAAATACCATACGTTTTGATACAAGAAATTTAACTCCAGGAATCTATCACTACATGATCAGAGGACAACAAATGAGAAGATTCAAAGGAAGGTTATTTATAAAAGAAACGAATTAAAGTGTTAAGTGTTTCAGATTTGGGTGAATAGCGGGAGCAGCATTAATTATTGCTCTCGCTATTCTTTTTTAATTTCATTATCTGCTTGTCGAAAAGAGGTTTCTTAAGGAAATACCATTTCAATTTAAACCCAAATTCTGTAAACTCAAATCCAGCAGCAGTTGCAGAAGCAATGTTACTGTATTTTCCATATAGATTTGCCTTAAAACGATCCGTAAATCGATACCCTATCTTCCCTTCAGCTCTAAAGGTCGTAGATGCATCTTCGTCATCCACAAACTGCTTTCCCAGAGCAGCGCTTAAACTGTAAAATAAATCGTTTTCGGCATTACTTACTACTTCTGCAAATACCTCCCCCAAATGAAACGTTCCTGGGCTAAAGTAGATTTCAGGCACTTGATCTTTAAACGATATATATTGATAATTTGCTCCTACCTTTACCCCTGGTCTTTTTAATACGTTATAATACAATGAGGTAAATAACAAATTCCTAACATTATCATCGGTCTGTGTAGTATAGATATATTGTGTATACCAACCTAATCTGAAATTGGTTCCCAAATTGTAATTGGCAAAATAATTATTCATTACAATTTCTCGATTGATCAAATCTGCGTTGAAATTTTGAAGCTCTCTCTTATAGCCAACATCCAAACTTTGCAACTTAAAAGGTTTAGTTTGTACGACAGCTTCGGCGGTTAATTGTGTAAAATCCGTGGTAATAGCCTCAGAATTATTAATCCCGATATTACCTAACAAAGAAATTCTACTGCTCAATTTATACGACATTCCTAAGGATACATCATTAGAGGTTGCCTCTACCTCGGTTCTTGTATTTTCAGTCTTTCTATAGGTATACCGAAACATCGTTTTGAATCTCGCAGAGAAGGGTACTTCGACGGCTACTCCTGCACTAAATGCTTTGTTATCCCCATTATCAAAAGTGTAGGCGGTTTTTTGCTCTACAAACGGAGTATGTGAAATTTTTAAGGTCTTGATCAGCTTTTCTGCATCGGGTTGCTTGGGATAATAATATAAAGTCTTAAAAGCATACTCATACGCTTTCATATCATTTCCTGAGGCGCGATAGGCATTGGCAATCCCCAAATTACCATCAAAAGAACTCGCTTCTGTATTCAAAATTGCCGAATATCGATCCAGGCTAATTCCAAAATTACTGGTATACATCCCATAAGTAGCCTCAAGAGAAGATACTTTGTTATTATCAGGAAATCCTGATTTTAGATTGCTGAGTGCTGCTTTTGCCTTCTTATACTTTTGATTCCATAACAAAGCTTGTACGTAACGCTCTTGAGTAGCTAACCACAAGGGATCATCTTTTTTATACGATGCCACTTTTTCTCGAGACAGCTCTACCAACGTTAGTGCCTTTTTGGTTTTATGCTGTTTATTAGCAACCAATGACAACCCATTAAAAGCAACAATACTATCTCTAGACGTTGTTGCTATTTGTTGATATACTTGTTCGGCTTCTGTAAGTTGGTTGGTGATCAAAAATATATTCGCTTTATTAAGCAAGGTATCTTTATCCCCTGGAAAATCCTTCAGGTTCTCATCTAATAATTGTAAAGCCTCGGTATATTGTTTATTTTGGGATAATGTAAATGCGTATCCCAGGCGCACAAATTTTCTTGAGGTAAGCGCGTTTGCGTTTCCTGGTGATAATTGTAATGCTTTATTAACCCACTCTAGAGCTTTTGGGTATTTTTTCAAATTCGATAAGGTATTGGCATACCCCAGGACCCCCGCAAAACTTTTTGGATTTTCTTGTACTAATCCCTCATAAAACGTTTCTGCAACTTCAAATTGTCGATCCCAAAGCAAAGATTCGGCATAATTTAGTTTAATTTCAAAGTCATCAGGGTACCTCGATTTTAAATCGGTAAAGATTTGTATCGCTTCTTCCGAATTCCCCAATAAACCAACTGCCCGACCATAACATAATTTCGCTGTTTTATTCTCAGGAGACTCCTGTAGTACTTTCTCAAAAAAAACTTTTGCATCCTTATAATTTCCGCTTTCCAGATACGCAAATCCTTGTTGCATATCCTGCGCCATAATCGAGTAAAAAGATGAAAAAAATAAAAGATATAGAGCAAATTGTTTTATGCGCATTGTGTAATATCCAGGTTAATATGTATGTTAAAATACACATTACTTCAAAAAGTCACTATCAAAATGGAGAGAAGTTTTTTAACTCTAAAACGTACTTTGGTCGAATTTGACTTTTTTTAACATTTTTTACTAAAAAGTGATCCAAAAAAGAGGGTAAAACCGCATTTTTTTAACTCATTTTTACTGAGGAAATCCACATTATCATTAACAAGTGTAGTACAAAGACTACTTTTTTTGAATAAAAAATGTTAAAATTTCAAGGAAAAACATCCTATTTTCGATGAAATACACATTTTTTGGTACTTCCGTACAAAAAATGAGGTTTTGCCGTAAATAAGTTTTACAAATACTTGTTAGTTTTACAATGTGCTGAGATACAAATCCTTATCACAAAACAACATTTACTTCGTCAAAATTGCTAAACCTTCTTCTACACCCCAGAAGAATACAACTGAAAAAAAGTTTAGTAACCCTAATTAAATATATATACATAATAGTAAAGTAAGTTTTCGTCAAAATGTCAAATAGTCTTCAAACGCCCCAGAAGAATGTTTAACATAAAAAACTAAGAGAAATATAATGTATCAAGAATACTTCTACTTGTAATTGCCCCTGAAGTATTCCCCCAAAATCTTAATTATAATGACGAAAATTACTGGAATTATTATTCCATGCTATAATGAATATTATAGATTGGAAAAAGACAAATTTTGCCAATTTTTAACCAACAATAATAATTATCACTTCTGTTTTGTAAACGATGGTAGCGCAGACAACACCTTAGAGCTACTACAACAACTAAGACAATTCGATCCCAAAAGAATATCGGTAATCGATCTGGAACAAAACCAAGGAAAAGCATCTGCAGTACAAGCAGGAGCCAATTACCTAAAAGAATTAGATCATATCGATAATATCGGATTCCTGGATGCTGACCTTTCTACTTCGTTGGAAGAAATGGACAATCTGGTAGAAAAACTAAATGCTAATCCAAACCTAACCATGGTATTTGGAT
>NZ_FQYP01000019.1 GCF_900141785.1 Aquimarina spongiae
GATCCTACAGCAAGCAACCCATCACCAATCACAGCCCAATGTGCTGCACCTACGCCAGATATTATCGTCGTTACTGATGAAGCGGACAATTGTGGTACACCAACGGTTGCATTTGTCAGTGATGTAAGTGATGGCAACAACAATCCGGAAGTGATCACCAGAACTTATAGTGTGACTGATGCTGCGGGGAATAGCATCAATGTAACTCAAACGATTACCATTAATGATACCATCGACCCGACTATTGCTTGTCCTTCGGATATTACTCAGCAATTAGATATGGGGTCATCATCTGCAGTTGTTAACTTTTCTCCTCCGGTAGGAATGGATAATTGTTCAGGAGTATCTACAACTCAAGTAAGCGGGTTGCCATCTGGATCAGCTTTTCCTGTTGGGGTAACTACCAATACATTTGAAGTAACGGATGGAGCAGGGAATACCGCTATTTGTAGTTTTGATGTTATTATTTCGGCAGAAATCATAGCTAATGATGATGAAGTACTCATAGATGGAGGTTTAGGAGGGAATTCTATAAACGTTGTGGACAGCAACGACCTTTTAAATAATAATGGAGCTATGCTCGGAGTCAATGTGTCTATTACCAACATCGTAGACCCTGATCCTTCAGATGGTGTAAGTTTGGATCCATTAACTGGAGAGATATTAGTATTACCAGGAACGCCTTCCGGAGAATATAATATTACCTATACCCTATGTAATACAACCGCACCTATTGTATGCGATGATGCTGTAGTTAGTATCACAGTTACCAATAGCTCTAATGCAAATTTATCACTCACAAAGACTGGTAATTATATTGATAGTAATGGAGACAATACATTGAATGCAGGAGATGAAATACACTATACTTTTACAGTTGAAAATAATGGAAATGTCGATGTAAATGATATTCTTCTAATGGATGAGTTAGCAGGTATAACCGTGGTGGGAGGACCAGTGGATTTAGCAGTAGGCGAAATTGATGTAAACAGTTTTAGCGCAATATACGTATTGACTGAAGAAGATGTTTTAGCCGGAAGTGTTTCTAATCAGGCAACTGTTGCTGGAATTACACCTAGCGGACAAGAGGTGGTAGATGTTTCAGACGACCCTTTGAATACTACTAATATAGATCTAGATGGAGATGGAGATTTTGAAGATGTAACGGTAACTTCGATTGGGTTTGATGAAGTAGTTACTATATATACAGGATTTTCTCCAAATGGTGATGGTGTGAATGATGTATTAGTGATTAATGGAATTGAGCATCTGGAAAATAAACTGGAAATTTTTAATAGATGGGGTATTATAGTTTATGAAGCTGAAGGGTACGGAAGAGATGGCAATTTCTTTGAAGGAATCTCAAATGGAAGAACTACAATTAAAGGAGGAGATCAACTACCAGTAGGGACCTATTACTATGTGCTTGAATATGTGCTGGAAACAGGAGAACAAAAACGGAAAGTTGGCTTTTTATACATTAATAGATAATTATAGAGGTTACGCATATTTCTCTGTATTGCTATTCTGAATGTTAAATTGAATTGAATGAAAAATATACAATTAATTAGTATTGCTGTTTTGAGTTTGGTATTTCATACTACTTATGCCCAACAAGATGCACAGTATACACAATATATGTACAATACAATAAGTGTAAATCCTGCTTATGCCGGAAGCCGAGGAGTAATGAGTGTCATGGGATTACATAGAAGTCAATGGGTAGGCCTGGATGGAGCTCCAAGAACCCAAACGCTAACCTTGAATTCTCCAATAGGAGAGAACGAACGTCTTGGGATCGGACTTTCTGTGGTCAATGACGAGATAGGGCCGACGAATGAGACGTATATAGGAGTCGATTTTTCGTATACTATTCCTACTTCAGAAATAGGTAAGCTAAGTTTTGGGATTAAAGGAGGTGCACACTTGCTGAATGTTGATTTTCAGGAATTAGTACAGTTTAATCAAAATGACGCGCTGTTTGAAAATAATATTGACAATAAGTTTAGCCCTCAGGTAGGAGTAGGAGTATATTATCATACGAATAAGTTTTATTTGGGGTTAAGTGCTCCAAATTTATTGGAGACAAATCATTTTGACGAAAGCTCTACCAGTAGTGATAGTGATGCAGTTAGTTTTTTGGCAGAAGAACGCATCAACTATTATTTAATTGCAGGTCATGTTTTTGATATTACGGATGATCTGAAGTTTAAACCCGCATTGTTAACCAAATTGGTTTTTGGTACTCCGTTACAAGTAGATGTGTCCACTAATTTCTTAATGTACGAACGTTTGACTTTGGGAGTTGCATATCGATGGAGTGCAGCAGTAACTGGACAAGTTGCATTTCAAATTTCAGATGCTATGATGATCGGATTTGCATATGATAGAGAAACTACAGAATTAGGTCAATCACAATTTAATGATGGAAGTTATGAAGTGATGTTACGATTTGAATTGTTTAAGAAATACAACAGAATGTTAACTCCTCGTTTCTTTTGATGTAGAACTTGAAAATAGAGAGTATGGCGATAAGCTTTAATGATAAAGCGAATCAGTGCATTTATTCTGATTAAATAAAAATAAGATAGCATATGGATGTATTAGTACAGGATAAAAAACCGCTTTTTTTAGGAGCATTTCCCTGTTGAAGAACGTTAAACTCTAAATAAAATTGAATTTTACGGTTTTAACGTAACAATTGTGAGGTTCAAAATTATTTAAGTTTAGTAAAATGTACTTATCTTTAAAAAGTATTATGTTATTGGGAACAGAAAGTAATATTGAAGGGAAAGGAAAGTTTATTTTTTGCGCCACCTTGAACTTTCTTAAATTCAATTATTTTTAGTGCGTAAGTGTACAAAAGATAATGTTCTTCTTAAGAAACAATTTTAGGAAGAAGGAAGTAAGAGGAATACGAAAACATATATTGAGAAATGAGTCAAAAACAGTTTCTTTTTTTCGATACTGTTATAATAAATGATATGTTGTAAACTTTAGATTTCTAATTAAGTTTAGAATAAGCAGGTATTTGGAAATCTAAAAAACAACCCCGCTATTTGTAAAACTTTGGCGAGCCAACAAAAGCAGGGTGTGAATAACGATTAATAGTAAATTAACCATTATGAGAGAATTATTACTTCTTGTGTTTACCAATTTCTTGGTGCTTCTTCATAAAAAAATATTCCTCATTGCAGAGAAATGTAAGCACTTTCAACGCTTTCTAATGTGTTCGAAAGATAGGAATTCTGTAGGTTTTTTACGGAGTATCCGTAATATTTTTAAGATTTTCTTAACAAGATTCTTCTATAGATCCCCTTCGTTATTGTTTGCTCGTTTCGGTAGAGCTAGATCTAACGGATTGATGGTGAATACAATATCCTTATTGATACATAAAATATCATATAAAGTTCCATTTTCTAAAAACAGATTTACAATGATTATGAATTGATGATAGAACAAGATATAAGTTCTGTGTGAGCATACAGAACCATAACGATGCATTTTGACGATGTGTTTACTTTAAACCCCCCGGCTTTAGGGGTAATTCTGGGGGGTTTTACTTTGAAAAAAATTAACCACAAACATATTTAACTTTTAGTGTTTTAGTAAATTAAATGTAGATTTTAGGAGACTCGCCCGATCATTATGTCGGGCGAGTCTATTTATTAAAGTATTTATCATTCAATTTTATATTTTAGCATTCATGATAGATACCGATCTTCTCAAATATTTAGAATCTTTTCTTACACCTAGACGATTAGGGTTGTATGATAGTGTATTGAGTAAAAGAACAAATCATTTTACTGTAGCCATAGAAGATGTCTACCAATTGCATAATACGAGTGCCGTAATACGAAGTTGTGATGTTTTTGGTGTACAAAACGTCCATATCATAGAAGAAGTTAATCAAAAAAGGATTGATAGAGAAATAGCAATGGGAGCTCAAAAGTGGGTAGATGTTAATCAATATGCTACTACAAAAGATTGTATTCAATCTCTCAAAAAACAGGGCTATCAAATTGTAGCCACGACCCCTCATGAGGATTCCAAAGTTTTGGAAGACTTTGATATTACAAAACCTTCGGTTTTCTTTTTTGGAAGAGAGCAATTTGGGCTTAGTGATATTGTTTTGGAAGCTGCGGATACTAATCTGCATATTCCTATGGTTGGTTTTACAGAAAGCCTTAATATTTCGGTGTCAGCAGCAATCATATTACAGCATGTGACCAATAAGTTGAGACAATCAGATATCGTTTGGCAATTGTCTGAAGAAGAAAAGCTCGAGAAACGAATGGAGTGGGCCAAAAAAGCAATCAAAAGTCATGAAAAGATTATTGAACGTTACTACAAAGGTCAAGAATCATAGAAAGTTTTGAGATATTACTTTGCAACCTATTTTTAGAGAATACACATAATTAGTAGTAACATTCACATATTTTTTTGAATACCCTATAAAATGTAAAGTATATTGTGGTGGATAACATTCAAAACTACACAAGATGATTAACTGGTTCGAAATTCCTGTTGCTAATATGGAACGCGCAAAAACGTTCTATGAAATCGTTTTTGACCTTAAAATTACGGTTCATAAAATGGGAGACCTTGAAATGGGGTGGTTTCCTAACAAAAGTGCTTCAGGGATGGCTACAGGTACCTTAATTCACGCAGGTGATCACTATAAACCGAGCATGGATGGGGTGTTGATCTATTTCTCATGCGAAGATGTAGCTAATGAGATTGGTAGAGTAGTAGAAGCAGGAGGACAGGTCATTGCTGAAAAAAAGCAAATTTCAGAAAGTAATGGATACATGGCTTATTTTATCGATTCTGAAGGCAATAGAATAGCCTTGCATTCTATGCAATAAACCTTTTGAGCGTTAAGAAATAAAAGGGAATATTATTTTCTGTCTAATATTTTATACTCTTCATAGCATTCGCTAATAGCATCCAGAATTTGAAGGTCATTTGCAAATTTTATGAAGTCCGCAGAGTAATTGCAGTTTCTCAGGATTTCATCAATATCCAGACGCTCTATTTGCAATAGAGCCATTAAGGTAGCTCTGTCAAACTTATTTTCAAGAAGATTCCGTATTTCGTCGTCCTTTTTCATTTTGCGCAATTTTCGCAACTCTTTAGAACGCTTGCTGAATATATTATAGAGAAAATCGGCGGGATTAAAAATGGCACCTAAAACTTTATTTACAGCTCCAGGTTGACTGCTACCTCCTTCATAACCTGAATTAAGTCCAGAAATACTGTATCGATAATTGTTATAAACCGGAATACGTTTGGCATCAATCTCCAAATATCCTGTAAGTTGAACATCGGCCACCACGACCTCTTCCAAAGCAATACCAAGTTCTGTCATTTTGATCTTTACATCTCCAAATTTAATCCAGTCGTTGGTTACTCTTACTTTCAAAGGTTTGTATCCGATATAAGAAAAGTATAAGGTGTCGTTTACTTTTGCAGGAATGGTAAAATCCCCTTCGCTGTTGGTAATGGTCCCTATAACCTGGCTTAAGTTTACGATATGCACATTCTCTAGCTCTTGATCATTGGCCGCATTCAATACCTTACCAGATACATTTCCAGTGGTTTCTTGACCATAAGAAATGATACCAACTATAAGTGTAATATAAAATATTAGTTTCTTCATATATTATATATGACGTTCATTGTACATGAAGATAACATAAAAATCGGGCCAAAATTCATATAAGGTTGTTAATTAACCTCAAATTTACCTTCGATCTCTGCGTTTTCTTCGATCTCTTCTTGAGGAATCATTATTACTACGTCCCTCATTTTTACTGAATTTATTTCTTCCTTTGGGTTTAAACCCTTCGCTTCTTCTTTTACCCTTGAAGCCGCCTCCATCTCTTTTTCTTTTTCCGCCTTTTCGACCTCCAGGGGCCTTCGAAATTTCTACATTGACCTTGCGACCTTCCATTTTGAAGTCTTCAAAAACAGCCAGGACACGATCTTGATATTCTGAAACCGTATTAAAGAATGAGAAATTCTCTTTTACATCGACACGGCTTAGAGAATTACTGTCTAATTCTAATACTTCTTTCAAGAAGTCCTTTAATGTCATCCAGTCAAATCCATCTTTTTCTCCTACATTGATAAAGTATCGTGTAGTACCATTTGCACTATGACCATGATCACTATCACCACCAGAGGCATTAAGATCTCTAGTGTTTTTATAGTAATTATGAAAACGTGTAAATTCAACAGAGAAGAATTTTTTAATTAATTCTTCTTTTGAAAAACCTTCCAGAACCTCATGAATTGAAGGTAAGTAGGGATCAATTTCATGATTGATTTCAGCTTTTCCTATATCACTGGCCAAGTGAAACAACTGTACCTGACAGATTTCTTCTCCACTTGGAATTTCTTTCTTCTCAAAACTCTTTTTTATGATACGCTCAATCGACTTGATCTTTCTGAGTTCGCTTTTGGATACGATCACCATAGAAACACCACTCTTTCCTGCACGTCCGGTTCGACCACTACGGTGGGTGTAGGTTTCTATTTCATCTGGCAATTGATAGTTGATTACATGCGTAACATCGTCTACATCAATACCACGGGCTGCAACATCGGTGGCAACCAACATTTGGATTTGTCTGTTTCTAAAGCTTTTCATTACCAAATCTCTTTGGTTTTGACTTAGGTCTCCATGTAAAGCTGCAGCATTATATCCGTCTCCGATAAGGTTTTCAGCAACTTTTTGAGTATCTCTTTTGGTTCTACAAAAAATAACAGAAAAGATATCAGGATTTGCATCAGCCAAACGTTTTAGGGCAGCATAACGATCTCTAGAATTCACCACATAGTATTCGTGAGATACATTTTTTGATCCGGTGTTTTTATGACCAACAGTTATTTCTATTGGAGCGGTCATAAAGCGTTTTGCAATCGAAGCTACCTCTTTGGGCATAGTTGCCGAAAATAGCCATGTATTTTTATCTTCTGGAGTATGGGATAATATTGCATTGATATCTTCAAAGAATCCCATGTTCAGCATTTCGTCAGCTTCATCTAATACGCAATATTCTACATTAGAAATGTCAACCATTTTTCTGTTGATCATATCCTGCATACGACCTGGAGTGGCCACAACTATCTGGGCACCTCTTTTGATCTGTTTTGCCTGTTCAGAAATGCTTGCTCCTCCGTATATTGCTACTGTATGAAGCCCAGAGATATATTTGGAATAATTTTTCAGTTCGTTTGTAATTTGCAAGCAAAGCTCACGTGTAGGGGATAGGATCAATCCTTGTGTAATTCTACTCTTGTGATCGATTTTTTCGATTAACGGAAATCCAAAAGCGGCAGTTTTACCAGTTCCGGTTTGCGCAAGGGCGACGATATCCGTATCATCGTTTAGTAAAATAGGAATTGCCTTTTCTTGAACCTCACTTGGGGTTTCAAATCCCATATCATTCACCGCCTTTATAATATCTTCACCGAGGCCTAAAGCTTGAAATTTATTCATGTTTATAAAAATAAGCCGCAAAGGTACGGTTTATTATTGGTCTATAACAATAACGGGATACTTATTATAGTGTTGCAATATATTTTTATATCGCTAGAAGATTATTACCGCGATATGCGTGTTTTTATTGTTTAAGCAAGTATGTAGAGAATTTACTTAATGATCTCAATTTCAAAAAGTTTGTCCCAGTTTTTTCCGGTAACAAACAACTGTTTGGTATCTGCTTTGTAAGCAATACCGTTCAATACATCCAAATCCTCGTGTTGTGTAACTTTACTTCGAAGATCTCTAAGATCCACTACAGCCTCGATAGCTCCATTCTTTGGGTTGATAATGGTAATACTTGTTTTTAGATTAGATTTATTCGAAGATCCTTGTCGCGGCCAAGTATTCGCATAAATTTTTCCATCTACCCATTCCAGTTCGTTAAACTTGGTTTTAATTCCTTTATTGGTCACCACCTGGATATGCTCTTTTTCTGCCAATGTTTCAGGGTCAAGAATCCAGATCTTTTCGGTACCATCACTTTTATAGATTTGTTTTCCGTCGTTACACAATCCCCAACCTTCTTTACTTTCATTGTAGGCAAAGTTTCCAGTTTTATTCATAGTATTAAGGTCGTAAATAAACCCTTCTTTGGCTAGCCATGTCAACTGAAAGATTTTAGTATTCAGTATGGTAATTCCTTCAGCAAAATATTGATCAGGCACTTCTTTTTTTACCAGTACTTTCCCAGTAGTAAGATCAACTTTGCGTAATGAAGATTTTCCTTTTTTACCTGTACTTTCATATAAGGTATCTCCAAAAAATTCTAACCCTTGAGTAAACGCTTCTTGATCATGTGGATACTCTGCAATGATTCTATACTTATATAATTTTGGAGAAGTGTTGGTAAGCAATGTTACTTTTTTAGTGATGGTATCTACATTGCCATTATAGAAGACTTGTGCTTTTAAAAGATGAGTCCCTAACTTTTCGTCGTCAATTTTTTCTGAAAAAGAGTACCCGGCAGATGCAGGAGTTTTTTGATCCCCTAAAAGATAAGTTACCGAATCAATAGGGATATTTTGATCATTTTTTAGGCTAGCTTTTAAGGTTTCACCGATCCTAAAAATAGCCTGATCGTTCTCTGTAGTGATCGAAAAATAGTTTTTTTTCTTGTCTTGATTGCTGCCACAAGAAAAAACTAAAGTGCTTAATGTGATGGCGACGAAGTAGTTACAGATTTTCATGATTATGATTCTTATTTGAGGCAAGATATTTATTTTAATTGGGTTTAAAAAATGGTTGTTTTATCTATTAAAGATCGTATCTTTGCAGTGGCAAGTCCTACACAACCAGCTCCTGTTGAATCCTCCAGGGCGGGAACGCAGCAAAGGTATACGGTCGTAGCGGTGTGATGTAGGTAGCTTGCCTTTTTTTGTGCCTTTTTGTGAAATCTCACGTCTTATATTTCCTCTTTTTTTTATGCACAATTCGTTAAGCAGAATTGTATATTTGCGATCATGAATTCAGATCAAAAAACTACTGTTGTTCTTATCACTGGAGGCTCTTCGGGGATAGGGAAATCTATCGGAACCTTCTTGACCGAAAAAGGATTTGTGGTTTACGGCACAAGTCGTAACCCTTCTAAATTTCAAGATTTCAAGCCTTTTACTTTATTGCAATTAGATGTAGCAAACAAACAAAGTATACAAGGTGCTGTTGCCGAAATCGAAAAGCGCCATGGTAAATTGGATATTTTGATTAATAATGCAGGCGCGGGAATTACAGGGCCGATAGAAGAAATTCCGGAAGAAGAAATACTAAATAATTTTACGACCAATTATTTTGGTGTGATTAATGTAACCAAAGCCGTATTACCACTTATGCGAAAGCAAGGGAAAGGATTGGTAATCAATGTTACTTCTATTGCTGGATATATGGGATTGCCTTATAGAGGAGTGTATAGTGCATCAAAAGCGGCTTTAGAAATCACTACCGAAGCCTGGAGAATGGAATTGAAACAGTTCAATATAGAAATGACAAACATTGCTCCAGGGGATTTTGCTACTAATATTGCAGCAGGAAGATACCATGCTCCTTTATTAGAGGATTCACCTTATCATCAAGCGTATGGCAAGTCATTGTCTTTGATGGACGAACATGTTGATTCTGGGAGTGATCCTATGGATATGGCAAAAGCAGTGTATAATGTTATTAGTGCTAGTAAGCCCAAGGTACACTACAAAGTAGGAGCTTTTATGCAAAAGTTTTCTATTGTGTTGAAGCGAATATTACCGGATAAAGTCTACGAGAAATTATTAATGAATCATTACAAATTGTAGCACTTCTTTTTAAGAAATAAATAGCTGGATAATAGGAGTTAATTTCAATTTTGAATATTTATCTTCGCAACCAGAAATAAATACAATAACTAAACACAACAAATTAAATATCACATTATGAAATTTTTTATTGATACTGCAAACTTAGACCAGATTAAAGAGGCAGAGGATCTTGGAGTTTTGGATGGAGTGACAACCAATCCATCTCTTATGGCAAAAGAAGGTATCACAGGTAAAGAAAACATTATCAATCATTATAAAAAGATATGTGAGATCGTTACCGGAGATGTAAGTGCAGAGGTAATCTCTACAGATTTTGAAGGAATGATCAAAGAAGGTGAGGAGCTTGCTGCATTGCATGATCAAATCGTGGTAAAAGTACCCATGATCAAAGAAGGTGTAAAGGCGATTAAGTATTTTAGTGATAAAGGCATCAAAACAAACTGTACATTGGTATTCTCACCAGGACAGGCGTTATTGGCAGCCAAAGCCGGTGCAACTTATGTGTCTCCATTTATCGGTAGATTGGATGATATCTCTACAGATGGATTGAATCTTATTGCAGAAATTAGAGCAATTTATGATAACTATGGTTTCGATACGCAAATTTTGGCAGCTTCTGTAAGACACACAATGCATGTAATCGACTGTGCTAAGATTGGTGCAGATGTAATGACTGGACCACTTTCTTCAATAGAGGGATTGTTGAAACACCCTTTGACAGATATTGGTTTAGCGAAATTCCTAGCAGATTATCAAAAAGGAAACTAAAACAGCATAATATAGAAATGAAGAGAGCCACTTTAACAGAGTGGCTTTTTTTATTACTCCAAACTGGCTAATCTTGTGTATTGCATCAACTGCTTTTCGAACACTGAAGAAAATAAGTTGGCTTTGGCATTGATAATTCTGCCTTCCTGATCTACCAGGATTACCTTGTTGGTAGAATGAATTACCAATTCTTCTGAAGAACATTTAGGATATTTGAACTCGTATTCTTTACCTAAATTATAATGATGTCTTTTGATCGTCTTTAACCAATTTTTGGTTTGTTCGTCATCCGTGTTAATGGCGATAAAATCGATTTCAGGATATAAGGCACTAAGGTATTCTGCTTTTTTGTGTGCTCTAACATAGTGATCTTTACTTTCCATAGACCAGAAGTAAAGCGCAGTAATCGACTTGTTGAAAAGAGAAGAGAGCTTTACTTGTTCTCCTTTAGAAGTAATCAGATCCTGATCGGGAATCATATTACTAGGTTGCAATCGGCCGATAGCTCTTGCCAATTTTTTTAATTCTCGCTGTGATTTCTTATTCGAACTTACTGATAAGTAATGCTTCAACACTTTTTTTGAATCGTAATCTTTTTTGCTGTACAATAAGAAATTGGTGGTAACTCTTCTTAAAAGGTTGTTTTTGATATATGGATGATCAATAACGCTATCGATAAGATCTAACTTATAAATCACACTACCAACTCGTCCCTTATATTTAGAATGTTGATTACTATATTTCGATAACGAAGCATTGGTAAAGTAGTAGTTCAAAAAGCGATTGTATGAATACAGCTTTTTCAGATCATTATCGTTGTAATTGATTTCGTTGCGATAGTCAAAAAATGAATCGGGTAGATCTTTGGCCATATCCATACCTCCGATACCATATCGGCTATGAAAATACAACTCGTGTCGAGTATAGTAGTCAAAAACAAAACTAGCTTGTGTCAGCTTCTTCGCCAGAGGACTTAATTCATATTTGTCCGTAAATCGTTTATAGCTATTTAACTTGATACGTAATAAGGAGTCTTGATTTTTTCTGAAATAGTTTGGAGAAAGTTGTAGTCCAGATCTTTTTAACCGTTCTCTTTCTACTTCATTTTGAAGATAGATATCAACCAAAAAATTGTTTTTTCTGGCACCGTCACCAGTAAAAACAAGTGACTCATCAAATTCTAAGGTATTCAAACGAATAAGAAGGCTATCTCCCTTTTCTAATAACACCAATTGATTTTCTGGTTTATGTCTAAATGCATATACACCCTCTTCCAGATTCTCTATTTTATAAAAAAATCTGTTGTTTTTATCAAGATATAAGGTGTCACCCGGCTCGTCACCTTTGGATAAGATGACATAGTTGATGTTCGGGTTTACAATTTCCCCACCAAAATAGGTGTAGTTTCGAGGCTTTTTCTTTGAAGAATCACAGCCACAAAACGCTACAGACAATACCGCAGTATATATCAAATATTGTAAAGGAAAGAGCTTCATTTTGGGTGTCTAAATTATCGAACTATTTCGCCAAAAATAGTGGGAAACCGTATCTACGTTTGTTAAGGATACGTTAATTCTTTACTAATTAGGATATTATTAGAAGTTTAGCACACGATATCCTTCTTTTTTGAAACTTTAACTATTTCTGGAACCTACTTTTTTGTATCTCGTAAAAGCTAATAATTTAATCGTAGATTGTTTCTAGATCTGAAAGCATTTTTCTACTTTTGCGGCGAATTCGAACTTACAATTTATTATATCATGTTATCAGTTTCTAATCTTTCGGTTCAATTTGGTAAACGCGTGCTTTTTGACGAGGTAAACGTATCATTTACGCAAGGTAATTGCTACGGTATTATTGGAGCAAACGGGGCCGGAAAATCTACATTTCTAAAAATCCTATCAGGCGTATCAGAACCTACTTCGGGTCATGTACATCTCGAACCAGGAAAAAGAATGTCTGTTTTAGAACAGAACCATTATGCATATGATGAGTTTTCTGTGCTGGAAACTGTAATTATGGGTAATAAGCCTTTGTATAAGATTAAAAAGGAAATAGATGCCTTGTATGCGGATTATACCGATGAGAATGCTGAGAAGATAGGAGAGTTACAGGTAGAGTTTGAAGAAATGAACGGTTGGAATGCAGATAGTGATGCAGCTGCATTACTATCAAATTTAGGAATCAAAGAAGATTTGCATTACACGCAAATGTCTGATCTGGATACCAAACAAAGAGTACGAGTATTGTTGGCACAGTGTCTTTTTGGAAATCCGGATGTATTGATTATGGATGAGCCTACAAATGATTTGGATTATGAAACCATAAACTGGTTAGAGCACTTTTTGGCGAATTATGACAATACGGTGATTGTAGTATCTCACGACCGTCACTTCTTGGATGCAGTTTGTACGCATATATCGGATATTGATTTTGGAAAGATCAATCACTACAGTGGTAACTATACCTTTTGGTACGAATCTTCTCAATTAGCCGCAAGACAAAGAGCGCAACAAAACAAGAAAGCTGAAGAAAAGAAAAAGGAATTACAGGAGTTTATTGCTCGTTTTAGCGCCAATGTGGCAAAATCTAAGCAAGCTACTTCTCGTAAGAAAATGATAGAAAAATTAAATATCGAGGATATCAAACCATCAAGTCGTCGTTATCCCGCGATTATTTTTGAAAGAGATCGAGAGGCAGGAGATCAGATTCTTAATGTAGAAGGATTAGCTGCGAGTATTGAAGGAGATTTGTTGTTTAAAGATATCGATATTAACCTTGCCAAGGGAGATAAAGTAGTAATATTCTCAAGAGATTCTAGAGCTACAACCGCATTTTATCAAATACTTAATGATAAGCAAAAAGCTGATGCAGGAACATATTCCTGGGGAATCACGACAGCACAGTCTTATTTACCTGCAGACAACAGCGAATACTTCAGTAATGACTTAACACTTGTAGATTGGCTACGCCAGTGGGCAACTACAGAAGAGGAGAGAGAAGAAGTGTTTATCCGTGGATTCTTGGGTAAAATGATTTTTAGTGGAGAAGAAGCCTTGAAAAAATCAAATGTCCTATCTGGAGGAGAAAAAGTACGTTGTATGTTATCAAAAATGATGATGACGAGAGCAAATGTGATTATGTTGGATGAACCTACAAACCACTTGGACTTAGAGTCTATTACAGCGTTTAATAATTCTTTGAAGAAGTTTAAAGGAACAGTGCTCTTTACGACTCATGATCATGAGTTTTCGCAAACCGTAGGTAATCGAGTGATCGAACTTACGCCTAATGGTGTAATTGATCGTTATACTACTTTTGATGAATACATGAGCGATGCCAAAATAAAGGAATTAAGAGATAAGATGTATGCGGTAAATGTATAGCCTTCTCTTTATAGAATAAAGAAAAAGCCTGCATTTGCAGGCTTTTTTTATATCATTAATCCTTCAAACTTGAGATACATATAATCTTTTATGGTGGATTCTAAAGTGTCTTTACTTTGTGTAAAAAACTGATCGTCCGTAATGAGTTGCATAATGAAGTATTCGTCAAGTTTAACCAAAAGATCTACAGAAACAGGCTTAAACATATCGCTCTGTATACCTAAAAGATAAAATTGTTTAAAATCCTGAAGAAGGCTGTGCAAGAAATCCTCAATGATTTTCCATGCAGTAGGGTAGTGCAGTTTTAATTGCCTCAGATAATGGGCAGAAATGTCTTTGGCACCTTCAGTCAGAATACCGGCTAGCTTACCATATTTGTAATTCGGCTCGATAATTTCTTTGGTAATCTCATTTTTATAGTTGTACAATCGGTCTATACGAACTTGTGTGATATATTCAAAAATCTCTTCCTTGGTAATAAAGTATTGATAAATGGTTGATTTGCTTTTATTCATTAGAACTGCAAGATCGTCCATAGTCAAATTACCTAAGTCGGCCTGTTTAAGTTTAGGGAGTATGGCTTGGGTCCATTGTTCGACCTTTTTGTTTTTGTCCTTTCTGTCTTTGGATAGCGATTTCCTTCCCATTTTTGCTATTTTGATAAAATCGAACTATATTTATCAAATAGTTCGAAAAAAAAATATTTTCGTTTCTCAAACATAATCAATTAGTTTATGAACAATCAAGCGGTATGGCAAAAATATTCGGGAAAAGTAGCTTGGCCTACGATATTTTTGTTTGTTGGCCTTTTGTTAGGATATGTAACGCTCACCTATTTTTATGTAAAAGGGTTATCAGGAGTTTGGACATCAGTAATAGGAGCATTGTTGGCCTATGGGATGTTTACCATCGCACATGAGGCAAGTCATAATAATATATCAGGGGGTGTAAAGTCTTATGTGTTTTTGGAGAGTATGCTTGGATGGATCTCTAGTGCTCTGCTCTTGTTTCCTTTCAGTGCATTTAAAGTAATTCATCTTCGACATCATGCACATACCAATGATCCTGCAAAGGATCCTGATCATTACGTTAACGGGAAAAATGTATTTTCAATTTTCTTTAGATGCCTTACATTAATAGGACATTACTTTGGCTTGACCTTAGGAGAAGATAGCAAAGCCGATCCTGCTATGCGATCAATTCGTAAGCAGTCTATGGTTTTTGTTACATTCCTTAGTGTCACTTTAATTGGATTAATTGCTATAGGAGCGGGGTTAACCTTGTTATATGTTTTTATATTGAGTGCACTAATTGCAGCACCAGTTCTGGCATTTTCATTCGATTGGATACCTCATTACCCACATAATAATCTAGATAAGTATCATAACACCAGGGTGATTACTATTCCTGGATTAGAATTTATTTCCTTGTATCAAAGTTATCATTTGATGCATCATTTGTATCCCAGAGTTCCTTTTTATAATTACAAAGATTGCTTCTTGGATTATGAAAAGAAACTATTAGAAGAACAATCAACAATTGAGGGATTCAGAACTCAGGATTCTGGATTAATGAAAAGAAAAAATACCTATGTAGACCTAATTAAGGGTAGTACCTGGAGTTACATTCTTGAAGTCGAAAATGTATTTCAGGAAACGCATGATGCGATCAAAATAACGTTCAAGAATTTGGATCAAATTCCATTTAAGTTTAAACCTGGGCAATATGTTGTGATTTCAGATTATGTAGATGACGTATTGGTAAGTAGATGTTATTCTATCTTCGAAAACCCAAATACAGGAAAACTGTCGGTTGCCGTAAAAAGTGTACCAGGGGGTAAACTATCCAACCATTTGCTGACTAATGTACGGGAGCATTATAAATTAAAAGTATCAGGCCCTTTTGGCAATTTTACACTACCAGAAACAGTAAAGCAACCTATTGTTTTGATCGCAGGGGGAAGTGGTATTACACCTATATTGTCAATTTTAAAAACATTTCTAGATAGCAACAATCACCATATCACCTTGCTTTATGGATGTAGGAGTGCAGAGGATGTGATTTTTAAAGAAGAATTAGAACAATTGGCAGAAGTTTTCGAAAACAGATTCAGTTATATTCTAAGTTTTGATATGCTCGACAGCAATCGACAATATGAATTACTGAAATTTATAGCGTCGGATTCATTGTGCTATATCTGCGGGCCTCAGCCTATGATGGATGCTTCAAAAGTGGTGTTGGCAAAATTGGGAATTGGAAATGACCATATTAATACGGAAGAATTCGCTATAAAAACACCGACACTCTCTGGTATATCGAAGGAGGTATTGTTCACCATCCATCAAGAGGAAATTTCATTTTCAACAGATACCGAGGAAACCATTTTAGAAGGAGCAATTGCATCACAAAAAACGATTCCGTATGCTTGCGGGATGGGGCAATGTGGGACTTGCAAAACTAAACTCATCGAAGGAGAAGTGCATTGGAAGAAAACCGAGGATATTGCTCTTTTGGAACATGAAAAGGAGCAAGGATATATTTTACCTTGTATTTGCAGTCCAAAAACTACTATAAAGCTAAATGTATGACAGAAGAAACCTATGATTATATCATTATCGGAAGCGGGTTTGGAGGGTCAGTAAGTGCACTACGCCTCTCCGAAAAAGGATACAAAGTATTGGTAATCGAAAAAGGAAAGTGGTACAAACCTCAAGATTTTCCAAAATCTAACTGGAACCTAAAAAAATGGCTATGGATGCCTTTTTTTAGATGGTTTGGTATCATGAAAATGTCGTTTTTTAAACATGTCGTTGTGATTTCTGGTACTGGTGTTGGAGGAGGTTCTTTGGTTTATGCCAATACTTTGCCAGTTCCAAAACAAAAGTTCTTTACTTCAGGAAGTTGGGGAGCACTAGCAGATTGGCAAAAGGAATTAGCTCCTTTTTACACGACTGCCTTACATATGCTGGGCGCACAGAAAAATCCTGTGTTTTTTGATGGAGATAAGACGCTGAAAGAAATTGCGGGGAATATGAATATCGAAGATAAATTTGAAGCGACCGATGTTGCAGTATTCTTTGGAAAACCCAATGTAACCGTTCCTGATCCGTATTTTGAAGGTAAAGGCCCCGACAGAACGGGATGTAATTATTGTGGAGGGTGTATGACAGGATGTAGAATAGGAGCAAAAAATACTTTAGACAAAAACTATTTGTACTTGGCGCAACAATTGGGAGCAGAAATACTGGCAGAACAAGAAGTGTATAATGTGATCCCAAAGGCCAATGGATATGTAGTGAAATGTAAATCATCGACACAATTTTTTAAATCCAAGAAATCAATACACACCAAAGGAGTCATCTTTTCTGGCGGAGTTTTAGGAACAGTGAAACTCCTGTTAAAACTGAAGCAGAGTTCTTTGCCTAAACTTTCGGATCGGTTGGGATATGATATTCGTACTAATAATGAGAGTTTGATCAGTGTGACCAATTTAAACGGTAAAAAAGACATGTCAAAAGGAGTGGCCATTGGTTCCATTTTGAATACGGACGAAAACAGTCATTTGGAGATTGTAAGATATGCCAAAGGATCAGGATTTTGGCGCTTATCTCATTTGCCATTAACTCATGGTAAAAATACCGTAGTAAGGCTCGCCAAAATGATTACTAGTTTTATCAAACACCCACTATCTTATATCAAACTATATACGGTTAGGGACTGGGCAAAAAGTACCACAGTACTATTGTTCATGCAAACCTTGGATAGTACCTTAAAATTTAAACGAAATCGATTAGGAATTATGAACACCAAGGTAGCTGAAGGGAAAAAGCCATCTGCATTTATCCCGGAATCCTTACAATTAGCCAAAACCTATGCCAAGGCAGCTATGGGAAAAGAAACTGTATTTGGACTAGAACCTTTGGCAGGAATACCTTCTACAGCGCATATCCTAGGCGGAGCAGTGATGGGTGAAGATGAAACCAAAGGGGTAATCGATAAGGATAACAAAGTGTTTGGATATGAAAATATGTATGTGTGCGATGGCTCTATGATTTCTGCAAATCCAGGAGTGAACCCATCGTTATCCATAACTGCTATTTCGGAAAGGGCGATGCACCAAATTCCTTCAAAAAGTTAATCTTGGGGAGGTTGTAGAAAATGTCTAAAGATTAAATAACCCCCAAAAATGATAAAGATAATAATGGTGATGGATCTAAAATTCCATTCTCCTTGTTGTCGAATATGATTGTACAATCGCAAGCTACCCAACAACACCAAAGAAATACCAATCATAAGGTTCCAGGCACGACGAGGAGTTTTATTATTCTCTTCTTCCATAAAAAGTTAGGATAGGCTCTTTTCAATAATAGGAAGTGCTTCTTCCATATCTGCTTTTTTTACAAAAAGCTGGATGTGATCTGGGATTCCACCGCCGAAACCAGCCATCATACCTGATTTCATATCGTCTCTTGTGATCGAGTTAATTCCACGGTCTTGTAGAACAGTTTGTAGAAATTGTACATTGATTAAACTACCAGTATAGACTCTTTCGTATTCGCTTTTGGGGAACATAGAATGGTTTTATGCGTTAAAATATTTACTATTCCATATAGCGGTGTTGAAGTTTTTACCTAATGCAAAACCATAAAATAAAACAACCGCCGCTACGGATTTAAACATAAAGAAAAAAATCATAATAAAGGTAGAAGTGTCACTTGTTTTGCTAAACAGTCCATTTGGAACCATAAGAGTAAGTAATACACTTACCAAAAAGGTAAGAATCAGTAGGTTTTCGAAGCTTTTAAAAAACCACATCATTACTTTACGGAAAGGATGTAAATCATTTCCCCATTTGTGTATCAAATAGAAATACCCATTGCCCATAGGCGCAAAGAGTAGGGGGTCGTCTGCATTTTCTAACTTAAATAGTTTTGAGGGGGCTATGATCTTAAACCCTTTAAGTTCTGTGTCATGTTTTTTTTCTAATTCTTTGATCGCTGAGACCGCCGAATTAGGAAGCTTTCCTTTAAAATATTTTGAATCCAAAAATCGTAGGCGATAATCGATACAGATCTTTTTGATTTGATCAATATGGTAGATGCGGTGAGTTACTAACTGATCAAAATCGAAATCATTTTGTATTTCAGGAACATTGGCATCCAGATTTTCCAGAATTCTTTCTTCATGTTGAGTGTCTTCGAGAAGTACTTGTTGCACTTGTGTCCTCCAGCTATCTGGATCAAAAGCTTTATCTCTTACTTTACTCAGTTGTTTTTGAATATTTGTTCTAGGCAATAGCATAATCCTTTCTTTTTCTTAAGCACTACTAAATTAAGGATTTACCAAAAGTTTTAAAAATATTGATAGCGTAATGTTCTGAAAAGGAGAAGTTTTAACGGTTGTTGAAGGATGATATGTATTGCTGATTTATGTTAGAATAGATCCTAATTGTATATCTAAATTTCTAAAGTAATGGTGCTAATTGCCCATAAATGGTCATTTTGATATTTTGTATGGTATTAATTTTTTATCAATTTTCTTCTAATGATATACAAAACTGACGAAGACTCTCAGAAAATTATTCAAATTATAGGTTACGTTTTTGATATGCTAGGTAATTCCTTTAATTCTTATAAAACTGATATCTATCATCGAGATCGGGATCTCCTTTCCAAATAAATAGATTTTTAACTTGAGAGCCATTACCTAAAAGCCCACTTTGAGTTATAAATAGTTCTATAGCGATACCTTTACTTTGTAATTCAGGAATCATTTTATCATTTTCGGCTAAAATCTCAATACTCCACCAGGGATCTCTTTTATCCTTATAAATCTTCCAAGTACCGCTTCCATTCAGAGTTCCTTTGAAATTACTATTATTTAGATTTAGAGGGTAATTTACTATTTTGACCTTATGGTTTGCATTTAATTCAATTCTAGCTCCATCTAAACCTTTCCATGTTCCGGTAATTTGATCTTCTGATGGTTGGGGTTTGGCACAACTTACCAAAAGAATTACAATCAGAATATATTTTAATTTTTTATATAGCATATTAAAACTTAATAGTTGATGACCATCTGATAGCTTGCGATTTTGGAGACATTGGTCCTGTTTGAAAAGCACTATCTATCCATTTGCCAGGTCCTTCAGTCCATATTGGTTCATATCCAATTACTGGAGGTCTTGTTGCAGATTGGATAGTAGAATTATTATGTACCGTAAAGTGAATACGCATAGTTCTTCTTTCCATATCTACATCCGAAATAGAATAATCGAGAGAATATGTTCCTAAATAAGTGACTGCTAAATTACCTGTTTTTCCTGCAGTCAATAATGTAGAGTAATCTTTTACGTATTTCCCTACACCTTCAATTCCATTTAATCTATATCTATGTACTCCGAGTAATTTTTCATTGTTTGCAAATTTTCTTGCTATGATTTCTTCAGTATCTTTTACATGGCTATGAGCTTTAATCATTTCAGTAAAAGTATCTCCAGCAAAAAAGTCTCGATGAGCAGGTCCTGTACCAGTTAACCACTCTACACCTACATCAAAAGGAGTCATTTCATTCGCTCCAAGAACGACATCGTCTAGGATACTTCCATAAGTTTCATTGCTCCAACCATTTTCACTGTATGTTACTTCGCCATATTCAGAATGCATATAAGTATCCCCAACTTTCGCATTTTTAGGACATTCAGTACATCTTCCATCGGGATCTATAGTATTAATCCAGTTATTACCCATTGCTAAATAAGGACTATGAAATTCTTTTGCTGGGTCAATTGTTAGCCAGCGATTTATTCTTGGATCATATAAACGAGCTTCAAAAGCTTCTTTATCAGTTTCAGTATCTTTTTCCTGCCCTTGATATTGATAGCGGTATTGTCCATCGGTTAATTTTCTACC
>NZ_FQYP01000005.1 GCF_900141785.1 Aquimarina spongiae
TAGGCTATAGGTGTAAAGGCAGTAATGTCATAGCCGAGTAGTACTAATAACCCGTAGGCTTATGTCGCGATCTTCCCGGTTGCAAAACCGGGAGGGCGGTTTGCTTTGATGCATTAGTTTATCGTTTATGTTTTTCTAAATCAATATGTTAACTTATTATAGCTTAAAAGTGCTAAAAACTTAAGGTGGTTATAGCAACGGGGCTCACCTCTTACCATTCCGAACAGAGTAGTTAAGCCCGTTAGCGCCAATGGTACTACAATCGTGGGAGAGTAGGTCGCCGCCTTCTTTGAAAACCCTCATCATAATCGATGAGGGTTTTTTGTTGGAATAAAGTTTGTTACCTTTAGATAAGTGAACAAATATCGATATGAACTCTTTTATAGCAAATAGATTATTATCCAATATCCATTCTAAATCGGGAAAAGAAACAAGATTGCTATCCTTGATATGTGCTACGACCGTTTTTCTTTTGCTCATCTTTTTTCAACCATTACATTATAGATATCAATCTTTGGGGAGAGTTTTTGGGGATGCATTACTCACGGGTGGATTGGTAGTAATGATTACATTTATCTCTAGAAAAATAGTGGTCTTTCTATTTCAACCAGATGCTAAACGCATATATAGTTACGGTATGCAGATCATATTGGATGTGGTACTGTTTTTACTGTTAACTTTTTTGGTTAACCTAATTTCTGGTGGATTTCAGAATATCACTTATACCAAATGGTTAGGGTTAACCATTAAGTATGTCTTTATTTTTGAAGCTTTCTTAATCCCTCTTTCAATACTCCTAAACCATTATTTTGTTCTTTCATCACAAAATGCTGTAGTATTTCAGAAAGAAGAGGAATTAAAGTTGTGCTCTTCGAAATTATGTTTGAGATCCATCTCTAAGAAAGAACAATTAGAAGTATTTCCCGAAGATCTGATCATGATAAAAAGTGACGGAAATTATTTGGAGGTTTATTATTTTCAAAATGAAAAAATAAGATTTATGTTATTGAGAAATACAATTACTGCTATAGAAAATCATACAAAGAAATATCCTTTTTTGTTAAGGTGTCATCGCTCGTATCTAATCAATACAAATAAAATTGAGAATATAAAAGGAAATACTCGAGGCTATATAATTAACCTAGCAGGAATTGAATATAAGGTCCCTGTTTCTAGATCTAAAATAACTTCTTTTAAAGCATTTCTTAAAACTTAGTGAGGAATTTCATCAAACAAACGTTCCATTTCATCACAAATCATTCCTGTCGATCCCATAAATTAGATTCTTATCTTTTTTGAAGATTGTTTTGTAATCAGTTATTCAGAATAGTTATGAAATACTTTAGATTACACAACATCAGCAGATATATGGTATGTTTCCTTCTTATAAGTTGTGGGGCTTCAAAATCGGATAATTTATTGAACGCTCCGGAAACCTGGAGAAAAGAAGTATTGGAGTTTCCTTTGCTTTTTGCAAAATCATTACCTTATACCGGAGAAGAGCATATACGTTTTGCGGAAGGATGGGGAGAGCCAGAAAACGAAGAGTATTTCAGTTACGTTTTTGTATGGATTCTGGAAGAGGATCCAAATCTTGATGCTATAAAAATAACATCCGATATGGAAGCGTATTTTACAGGATTAATGAAAATGGGATTGCTAAGCAAACTCAGATTTTTTAAAAAGTTACCAAAAACCAAAGCCGCCTTTGTTTCATCTGGATCTGGGAATAAAAGATTTGAAGGAAGCATCGATGTTTATGATGCATTTTTTGCAAAAGAAACTATACGACTACATGTAAAAGTTTCTTCTTCATATTGTACAATACTAGAAAAACATCTGGTGTACTTTCGTTTATCCCCAAAAGCTTTTTCCAATGTTATTTGGACTGACCTAGAAGAAGTCACTATGAAACCTACGTGTAGTACTCAAAATTGAGCATAGTTATATCTACAATATTCATATTTTACAGTACTAAAATATGATAGCAGTTGATTCCTGTTTTTTTATGATCAATCCTGATTCCAGAGAATAGCATCTAATATAGTTAATACACCTATAGTGACACTCCCTGCAATCTCCATATTATTTTGATTTTTTTGTATCCGACGATCTTCTCTTACACGATCAATAAAGGACATATCTTCGCCATAACCATAGTGGTAAAGAAACTCATCATCAATATTTATTTTTACTGCAATAGCTTCAAAATATTTAGACGCGTATACCTCCTCTATATGTACATCTGGACCAAAATATCCTTGTACTCTATCTGTATATCCAGATTTGATAAATAGCAAGGCATTAGCACAGTTTTCCCATGCTTGATATTGTAAATGATCTAATACTTCTTCGTACGAAGCAAACTCATGTCCTTGTGCTTCTACCAGGCCAACTTTTTCATATGAGAATGGTATTTGTTCATCTTCAAAAAATAAATACATTGAAGAGGGAGGATTTGCACATGTACTGGTATTAATTTTTGTGTATTGACTTGCAGTAAATTCCCCATAAGTAAAACAGCCTTGAAGCATAATACTTGTGCCTACCAATAGAATTGCTAGAAGGATTCTTTTCATTAGTTATAGTCTTTTGATGATAGTTACCTTGTTATTTCTGTTGATTTAGGTATCAAACAATATGCCGAACAGTTATAATGTGCTAAAAGTGAGTTTAAAACTGAGAAAATGTTTAACTATACCTTGGGTCTTGTATATAATCTTGCTTCACAATTTTGATGATTTCTATACTTAAGAAGCCGAACTCTTCAACCACCTTACCATACATTCTATAAATACCTTTTCCTTTTAGCCTATATTTTTCTTGTACTGGAGGGAATAATACGGTATCGAATACGTCTCCATACTGGTCTAAAAATGTACCAAATGACATTCGCTTCCCGTTATGAGTTCTTGTATTTTTCATAGCAATAAGGTATCCGTAGATGTCAATTTTTTTATTTAGATACTCCTTTAATTGAAGCGCACGATTTTTATTTGCTGGGGGAGATGCCAATATGGGATAATATCCGCATACGGGAAAACCAAAGGATTCTATTTGCTCAAAAGCCATTTCTAATGACGACGTTATTAATTCGGGCAATTCATATTTAGTCCTTTTTTCATGAAATAGGAGTTGTTGGTTGGTATATGGAGTAGGTGTATGGTTGAGTTTGAAATGAGCTTCCCATAACAATTCGTGTTTGTTTTTTTGTGTAAATCTAAAAGCGTCAATTTTAATGAGAATACTCATTTGTTCGATGCCAATAGGTACGCGATCAATAAAATCGTCTAAACTAGAGTAGGAACCTTCTTTATTTCGATCCATCAAGATGGTTTCTATTGTTTTATGATCCAGGTCTCTTAAAATCATTAGTCCCAGAAAAATAGTTTTTCCTTTTAAGATATGTTCGTAATTACTGGTGTTTATACAAGGAGTCAACACGATAGCTCCTAGTTGCATTGCTTCATGTAGGTATACTTCTGGGCGATAGAATCCACCACCATTATTCAGTGTAGCAACCAAATATTCTATTGGGAAATAGGCTTTCAAAAACAGGCTTTGGTAACTTTCTACAGCATATGATGCCGAGTGACCTTTTGGGAAAGCGTATCCTGCAAAACTAGAGACCTGATTCCATATTTCGAAAATTAGAGATTCTGCATACCCTTCGGCTCTACAATTGGAGATAAACTTGTCTTGAACCTCTTTAAACTCTTTTCGGGATCTAAACTTTCCACTCATTCCTCGGCGCAACACATCAGCTTCATCAAGAGTGAGCTTTGCAAAAAAATGAGCTACTTTGATCACATCTTCCTGATATACCATAATGCCATAAGTGTCTTCCATTAGATCCAACATGATGGGATGAGAGTTTTTTCTTCTTTCTACATCATGTTCCCGTAGGATATACTCTCGCATCATGCCGCTTTTTGCTACTCCGGGACGGATAATAGAACTGGCAGCAACCAGACCTAAGTAATTATCGGTTTTTAATTTGCTTAGTAGCATCCGCATTGCTGGGGACTCTACATAAAAACAGGCAAGGCATTTGGCCTCTTTTATCAGTGTATTAATATTAGGGTCTTCTTTAAATCTTTTGATATCATGAATGTCAAAATCTGCTTTTTCAGGTTGATTATATGCTATAATTTTGATCGCTTCTTTGATTTTTGCTAACCCACGCTGGCCTAGAATATCATATTTGTATAAACCAAGGTCCTCGGCAATGATCATGTCGAATTGTACAGTAGGGAATCCTTTTGGAGGTAGATCGGTAGCAGAATAATAGTGCAATGGTTGTTCGCTGATTAAGATGCCGCTAGCATGAATACTGATGTAATTTGGCATGCCCTGGATAAGTTGACTATAGATAACTACCAGTTTATGGATATGATCCAGACTATTGTAGTTGTAATCCCCTTCACTAAGTTTATCAATCTCAAATTTGGGCAACCCAAATACTTTTCCGATTTCTCGTACAGCGCCCTTATAATGAAAGGTAACATAGGCTCCTAGTAATGCTACATTTTTGAATTCTTCAAAAATAAATCGTGTAACATCTTGTCGGTCTCTCCATGAAAAATCTACGTCAAAATCAGGAGGGCTGGTGCGATGTGTGTTGATAAATCGTTCAAAATAAAGATCTAATTCTATAGGATCTACGTCGGTAATACGTAATAGATAAGCTACGATACTGTTGGCACCACTACCACGACCTACATAATAATATCCTTGTTCTCGTGCATAATTAATAATCCTCCAGTTGATCAAAAAGTAAGCAACAAAGTTCATTTTGATGATTAGAGCTAATTCTTTTTCGAGACGATCAGTAACATCTTGTGTAACTGTTTTGTATCGATAGGGGAGACCTTCTTGGCAAAGTTTTCGCAATAGTTTGTTGTCTTCTTCTATCGTTCCTGTATATGTTTTTTGGTTGAGAGAGGGTTTGTTTTTTGAAAAATCAAAATCTATAGTACATTCTTTGAGAAGGTGTTCAGTATTGTGATTGATGAAATCAAATTCTGAAAAATGTTCTTTTATGCTATTTACAGGAATCATCTGTTCAGAAAAAGAAGCTTGTTGTTCTATAGGTAAGCGACTGAGTAAAATATTGTTATCTATGGCTCGAAGTAAACGATGCGTATTGAAGTCTTTTTTATTCCTGAAGGTAACAGGTTGAAGAATGACCAGTTTTTCTTTGAGGTGTACATATTTTGAAAATCGAAGTTTTGGGATTTCTTTGATAGAGACACCAATAAATTCGTTGGATTCAAATTCGGTTTTATGTATTGCAATTACTTGTTCTAGTGGATAGATAACAAATGCATGTTTGAAATGAGGTGCCAGAACGGGTAAATCAATTTTTTGGTGAGCATGAAATGATAAGAAATCATTAAGCTCTTTGTATCCTTCATTATTTTTGGCTAATGCTACATACAACGGTTGGTGGTTATTTCTGAAGTCGATACCAACGATAGGTTTTATTGCATACTCTCTGGCTTTTCTTACAAAATTTAGGCAAGCCGAAGTGTTGTTGATATCGGTTAAGGCCAGAGACTCTACATGGTTTTTTTTAGCCAATTCTAATAGCTCTATTTCGGAAAAGGTTCCGTAGCGTAAACTGTAATATGAATGGCAATTGAGATACATTACCGATATTATTTTGACTATTGTTTTCTATGGGCCAATACAACAGGAGGTTGCCCATTAAAAGGATTGTGCATTCTCCCGATAGTAGAAGCCCCCATAGCAGCCGCCCTGATGACACTTCGATCCCCGTATCGAATTCTTATGTCATCAAGGGCTTGATATAAATTGAGCTGCTTTTCATTGTCCTCAAAAAGATTAATCTGATAATTACCACTGACTAAATGGCTAAATCGAATCCCTATTAATCGTACCAATAATCGTTTTTGGTACAACTTTTCAAACAGTTCCAAAATTTTAGGTATAAGAATATGGTCTGCGCTGGTGTATGGTATTTTGAGTTGTTTGGAATAGGTGTTAAAATCAGAATATCTCACTTTTACAGCAATGCACGCTGTAAGCTTATCTCCTCTTCGCAATTGAAAAGCTAGGTTTTCGGTCATTGCGATCAGGATGTTTTTAAGTTTATATATATCGATGGTATCTCTATCAAAAGTTCGTTCTGTAGAAATTGATTTGCGTTCAGAAAACCCAATAACAGGAGTGTTATCGATACCATTGGCTCTTTTCCAGATGGTAAGACCATTAACTCCTAAAACACCTTTCATTACATCTGCAGGCATTTCTTGTACTGTTTTTACATAGCGAACACCAAGATTTCGTAATGTATGATAGGTTTTATCTCCTACCATTGGGATTTTTTTAATAGATAATGGAGCGAGGAAAGGTTTTTCGGTCCCGAAATCTATCTTTAACTGGTTGTTGGGTTTGGCTTCATTAGTTGCCACTTTGGAAACTACTTTATTGACAGATAAACCAAATGATATGGGTAAGCCAGTTTCAGTAATTACCTTTTGGCGTAACTCTGTTGCGTATTGATAGGCTCCAAAAAATTTATCCATTCCCGAGAGATCAGCATAAAACTCATCGATACTTGATTTTTCAAATACCGGAACTTTTTCTTTAATGATCTCTGTAACTACATCAGAGTATTTACTGTAGGTTCCGGCATTGCCTTTTATCACTACTGCTTCGGGACATAACTCTTTTGCAATTTTCATCGACATTCCTGAGTGTACACCATAAGCTCTTGTTTCGTAACTGCACGCGGCTACAACACCACGATCACTTGTACCACCCACCAACAAAGGTTTACTTTGAAGGGAAGTATCTATGAGCCGTTCTACCGACACATAAAAGGTATCTAAATCGAGATGTAATATTGTTCTCAAAACGCTGTATTTGGAATAATTCCAAAATTATGGAAAATTTCCAAACATATTGATGTTATACCTGATTTTTTATTAACACCGTGACATAAAAAAAACGACATCCAGATGACCGGATGTCGTTTTGTAAAAATTTTATTTTGGGGCTACAAAATAAAATTCAGCATTTGTTATCGTTAGTTCTCCAGGTTATAGCTAGCAAACTGTTGCATCGCTGTTTGGGTCAATTCTTTTGCTCTATTTACATAGAATGACTTTGTATCGTCTAAAGATTCGTTCTTTAATTCGTTTTCGCTTCTTAAATAATCTGATTGTGTTTCGAAACTAGACTCTTCGTTTAATACAACACTTAACTCTTGTAAAGCGCTCTCTAACTTCTTAAGTGCAGTTTCAGCTTTAGTCTTAACAATCGCTTGTTCTTTCAACTCAGCAGCGCGCTTTGCTTCAAGTTCAGCTTTCATTCTATTCTGCTCAGCAATTTGAGCCTCTAGTTTTTGTTGTTCTAATGCTAACTCACGACGTTGTGCTTCAAGCTCTTGCTGTTTTGCAGCCATTTCACTTTTCATCTCTGCAATTTCATTTTCCTCTTCTTCGATAGAAGCCTCATCTGTATATGCGTAATCACCAGCATTCGCCTGGCAAGTAGTCAATATATCTAATAATTTTGGACTAGCGTCTTTTGCTCTTTTCGCAAAATATCTACTACGTTCGTAAGTATCCTGCTCTAAAGCACTTTGCATATCTACTCTTGCTTGATATGCAATTTCGTTTGCAGCCTTACATCCGCATTCTTCAGCTAATGCTTCTACTTTTTCGAATGCCTCAATAGCTTTGTCTGCATATTCTTGAGTGTGATATACATTATTTGCACCATGCGCTTTTTTACTATGCGAGTACGCATAACTAGCAGCTGTTAGGGCATCATCATATATTTCCTGTGCATTAATCTGAAAAATAAAAAAAGATAATAATAAGGGAAGTGCAATTTTCTTCTTCATAATGGGGGCTTTTAAATCACATAGCAATTATACAATATTTTTTAGGTAACATCCAAAAAAATCCGTCATTAATCGATAAAATGCGCATTTTATCTTGAATTTTACGGGTAAACCACATTTTTAGTGAAAAATATCCTACTGTCTTGGTAAGAATAGGGGGATTTAATAACATCGGACTGTCCTTAACAACGCAGATATTTCGGTAATATTTTAAAAAATGCATAAAAAATAAATTTTCTATTCTCCTGGTTTATCTTGTAAGTTAATTGTGTATCTTACGTCTATAAATTTTATGAAAAGACAAATAATAGCATCAATTAATCATAACCTTGGCAGAGCGATTGCTTTGTTAGACGTAATAGACTCCAAAACCTATCAAGATACTTCTATCGGTCCTTACTATTCTAGTATTGGTTCTCATATTAGACATACGCTAGATTTTTTTGATTGTATCATTAGTGGATTAGACACCAATGACATTGATCTTACAGCTAGAAAACGCGATGAAGTTATCTCTACAGATAAGGACGCTGCAAAAGATCATATCTATAAAATTCAGGAGACACTAACCTCATATACTGATGTAAATACAGATTACCTAATCCATGTTACAGATAATATGGGGCAAGGAAAAATTACTGTTAATTATACGCTGGAGAGTATTTTGGCTCATGCCAATAGTCATGCTATTCACCATTATGCTACTATAGGGTATATGCTAGAACAATTGGGGGTATCTATCAAAATTCCTGGTTTTGGTTATAACCCTACTACGCCTGTAAATAAAAGAGAAGGAATTTAATTGTAATTGATATCCCTTTATTTCTTACCGAAAAGGGATTCCATGATGGTTCGAAGTCCTTTAAATGCCATAAAAATTGCGAAACCAGCACCAAGTAGCCCAAGGATTAATATGGGAATATACCAGGGATGATCTTGATTTTTGAAAGCAGAATGGATAATTACTGGGCTTATAAACATAAAAAGCAATGCCATAGCCATACGTTGTATTCCTTTTCCTAATAATTGTTTATCGGTTCTTTTAGGCTCCATAGTTTGTGATTGCATTACGAACACTTCCGTGTAGTTCTAATAATTCTGCTGCGGTTTCTTTGTCAATGTTTAACTCTTCCATAATCATTCTGGTTCCTCTATCTACCAGTTTGTTGTTGCTAAGTTGCATATCGACCATTTTATTGCCTTTTACTCTTCCCAACTGGATCATGGTAGCTGTAGAAATCATATTTAGTACCAACTTTTGTGCAGTACCAGCTTTCATACGAGAACTCCCGGTTACGAATTCTGGTCCAACGGTTACCACTATGGGATGCTTAGCGGTAGTAGCCAATGGGCTTCCTTGATTACAAGTGATACATCCTGTGCTAATATTGTTTTCATTACATTGTTGCAATGCCCCGATAACATAGGGTGTAGTCCCAGAAGCGGCAATACCGATTACCACATCTTTTTGTGAAATATTATATTTCTTGAGATCTTCCCATCCTTGATCTGTACTATCTTCTGCAAATTCTACTGCTTTTCTTATTGCCTGATCTCCTCCAGCAATTAATCCAATTACCAGATCATGAGAAACCCCAAAAGTAGGAGGGCACTCGCTGGCATCTACAATACCTAATCTTCCGCTGGTACCTGCCCCCATATAGAAAAGTCGTCCTCCATCTTTTAGTTTGTCTACGACGACAGAAATCAATATTTCTATTTGAGGAATCACTTTTTGGACTGCTAAGGGTACAGATTGATCTTCTTTATTGATATTGGTTAATAATTCATTAATGCTCATTTTTTCTAAATGATCATAATGAGAAGATTGCTCGGTAATTTTTGTAAACGTCATGATACAAAAATACTGATTTTTGAGTTGAGAAAAATAGATCTCGACGGGACTATTTGGGATTATTTTGCTTCGATAGTAAATTGAGAACGGTTAGCCTCAGAGAGATTAAAATACCCTAAAGGATAATTGTCTGGATTTGTTGTGTTTAAAATATTACCTCGCAATACCGCTGGAGGCGTTTGAAATGGGTTTCCTCCATCCTGTTCACTTTGTTCAATAAGTAAAGAAGAGTAATTAAAATAGCGTTCGTCTATTCCTAATATTTTGATAGTTACATCCTGTCCCGCAACCATATCTTCGTAGAAATAGGAGAAATTAAACGACTCTCCCTGGTAAAAACGGTCTTCGCTGGGTAGAAATAGGCTAAAATCAAAATCAAAAAGATAAAAATCATCTCGTGATCCATCATCGGTAAAGAAAATAATGACTTCAGTCTCATCTCCATCAAAAAGTGTGGCATCTCCTTGTACAATATTGTCGATAGGAACACCAGGTACCAGTTCTGTAGTTGCGATATAAGTTTCGTTGTCATGAACAACTGTAAGCGTATACGAAGTCCCGAATTCTGGAACAAAAACTCCAGCAGGAAGATAAAGCCCTTCTGTCGCTTCAAAAAAATTGATTATCGAGTCATCACTATTATTAGTTACAAAAACAGTAGCATCACTTACTGTGGGGACGTCATCATCAAAGAAAGGAGCAGATAAAGTAAGTCGAATTCCGCCTTCTACATCGATTTGGGGTTCGTTAAGATATACTTCAAAAGAAGCATCAATAACCAATCTGGGTTCTCCGGTAGGAAGATCAACATCTATCACATCTTCACAACTGGTAAACATAATAACAAGCAATAAAAGATATTGTAAATTTTTCATGCTCTAGAATTTAAAATTATAAGTCACTGCAGGAATGATTCCAAAAATGGATGTCCTGATTGCTTCATTGGCAAAGGTGTCTTGATTTCTACTAAAGGCAATCGAAGCAGCATTTCGTCGGTTATACAAATTATAAATGCTAAATACCCATTCTCCCTGCCATTTTCTACTTTGATTCTTTCTAGGCGTAAGTGTCGCAGAGACATCTATACGATGATACTCTGGTAATCGTTCGCTGTTTCGAAGTCCATCAAAAACAGGTACAGATAAGCCCTGAAATTCGAATTGTCCTGTTGGGAAATTTGTGGGTTGACCGGTTTGAAATACGAAATTAGCTCCAAATTTCCATTTTTCATTCAGTTCATAACTCCCGTTGAAGGATATATCATGCGTCTTGTCATATGGAGTGTTATACCATTCTCCATTATTAATCCCAGGCTCCAACGGAGTTCTCCCAGGTGTTCTTTGTTCTGATTTTGATAGGGTATAGGCTAACCAACCTTTAAATTTACCCTCGTTCTTTCTCAACAAAAATTCTAATCCATATGCTCTGGCCTCACCATTCAAAATATCTTGTTCGATGGCATTGTTGGCAATAAGTTCAGCCCCATCGATATAATCTATTCTGTTTTCGATCTCTTTATAGAAAACTTCGGTTTCTACAGAATACTCATTGTCTTTGATGTTTTTAAAAAAACCAAAGGCATATTGATTCAATAACTGTGGTTTGATGTATCTACCACTAGGAGTCCATACATCGAGCGGAGTAGGAGAGTTGGTATTTGATAATAGGTGTAAATATTGTGCCAATCGGTTATAACTTGCCTTAATAGAGGTGTTGTCGTTAAAAGCGTATGCCAGCGCTATTCTAGGCTCGAGATTGGTGAAGTTTTCGATTTGATCACTTCGGCTAAAACTTTCTGTTCCTATAGGTTCTGCAGATTCATAGATCTGTAGTTCTTGGTTAAAAAGTAATGGATTATCATTTTCGTAGACATTCAATTCGTTTTGTCCTAGTCTAATAAAATTACTGATTCGCAATCCGTATTGCAGGGTCAGTTTATTCGAGATTCGATGTTCGGCATCGATATAAGCTCCAAATTCGTTAGCATATTTATCGATCAGTTTTTCCCGGATAATACCGGATTCTTCACTATCCGGTTTTATTTCTCCAGGATTAAATCGGTAGTAGATGTTATTGATACCGTAATTCAACTGAAAATTATCACTCAAATAATGTTTCAGATCATATTTTACATTAAAATTTCGTATCCCAGAATCCCATTCGAAACCAACAAAGTCTAATTCTAACCCATAGAAATAATCCGAATAGATCAAAGAGAGATTAGAAAATAGTTTATCTGAAAACAGATGATTCCAACGCAGGTTAAGCACGGTATTGCCATATATATTTTCGAAACTTTCTGAAATGCCGAATACATCTCTACCAAAATAACCGGATAGATAAAGGTTGTTGTTTTCGTTAAGCTTGTAATTGAGCTTGGTATTTAAATCAAAGAAATAGGCCACATTATCATTATCGAATAAAGGAAGAAAAAGATGGGCATACGATGCTCTACCTCCAACCAAGAAAGCTCCACGATCTTTTACGATAGGGCCTTCTGCCAATAGCCTACTGGAAACAGCACCTAATCCTCCACTAGTCTTGAATTTTTTGCTATTCCCTTCTTTTTGATATATATCCAATACTGAAGAGACGCGACCACCATAACGGGCAGGGATTCCTCCTTTGTACAATTTGATGTCTTTGATAGCGTCTGGATTAAAAACAGAGAAAAAACCAAAAAGGTGAGAGGAGTTAAAAATAGTAGCTTCATCTAATAAGATTAGATTCTGATCGGCAGCACCCCCTCGTACATTAAAGCCCGAAGCTCCTTCGCCACCGCTGGTTACCCCAGGTAAAAGAATGATAGACTTAATGACATCTGCCTCTCCCAAAACCACAGGAATTTGCTTTATGGTATTGGCCGAAAGCTTGTTGATACTCATCTGAGGGTTTCGAATATTTAGTTTTTCGGTTTTTTCGGTAATCACAACTTCCTCCAACATTTCTGAGGATTCTGATAACTGAAAATTAAGTTTCATATCATCATTTAACACTACTTCCTGAACAATGTCTTTAAACCCAAGATAGCTTACCTGAATAGTATATGTACCTTCGGTAAGTGTAATAGAATAAAAACCATATTCGTTGGTAACGACACCATTCCCAATTTCTGGAAAAATTACGTTGACTCCAATCAAGGTTTCGTTACTTGATGCTTCGGAAATTGTGCCACTAATGGTGAATTTCTCTTGACTAAATATTGAAAAATGTAATGTACAAATGGCCAAAAGGCTCAATAAAATGTTCTTTTTCAAAAGCAATATTTTTAAAATTTGTACGGTTAGGAAGGTAATTAAATATATGCTAAAGTATCCAAAATTAATAAATAATCACTCTTCGTTGTTGAGTACATATCCTAAATAAATGTTATTTATCCGCAGGAATATACCAATAAGAAGAGTGTATCAACTAATTGTTACTTTAAAGAATTGTAAAATTATGTGGTTGAACAATTACGGTTGTGTTTGCCCATAGAGCACACTTAACCACAACCAGTATGGTTACATTGTTTAATTAAGATTCCCAGCAAAAGCTAATGGGTATCCATTCTGAGGAGTGTATAAAATTACTACTTCTGGATTGATCACCGGGATGGCATTTAAGATATACCTTGTCGTCTTCTGCAAATACATAGGCACTATTAATTTTGTTGGTTCGTATTTTGTTTTTTTTCATCCGGGGCTTGTTTAAAAGGTTTTTACCTATGTTTAGAGAATATCAATTACTGTGCCTAAAATTAAAAACAGCTTTTAACTAGCTTGTTTTACGGGGTCGAAGAGGTTGTTTTTTTTAATTTAAATTATTGAAAAACAGATGTTTATTTTGGGTTTGTGATTTTTTGGTTTTGGCTGTGTTTTTTTAAGTTTGTTAGATTCTATACCCTATTCCTATTTTCAAAATATTCACATTAGTGTTGAAAGTGGTATCAGGTACATCATCGTTTGTGCTTAGTTTTACAAAATCATATTGTAATTGAATAAAGAACTTTTTGAAAACATCATAAGCTATCCCTGCATTTAGGTTAATTCCACCTTCAGTTTCACTGGTGTTAATTGGAGCTATGCTAGATCCACCAGACGCATCAAAAAACATAATGGTGTATCCAACTCCAAGAGAAGGGTGCAATTTTTGAAGAGATGGAATGTTGAGTTCTCCAAAGATTCTAGGTTGCACTGCATATGCGGTGATATCGATATTTTGAAAGTTATCGTTGATGAATAGACTTCCATTTAAAGAAGCTCCAATTTTGATAAATTTTATGTTGGCAAATCTGTAATCTATACCCAGATCGATGATTCCATCATAATTCTCTCCTATAAAATTCTGATCGATAGGTAAAGGGTAGTTCAATTCTAAACTAATTTTAGAGTCTTGAGAAAAAGATGTACTTGCAAAGATTAAAAGCAGGGCGAATAATAGGTGACGTTTCATAATTTACAGTGTTAGTTTTGATGATCGTGTAATTGTTTTTTGTATCTATTTTTCCCTAAGTTGAAAACTCCAATTTTGGCGCCTAGCCCAATAGAAGTTCCATTAATGTTGTCTAGTACTGTAGGTACAGGATCAATAGGGGTAGAGAATCGGTATTTGATACCTCCTTCTAACTGGATGTATTTATTGAGGTTATAGAGAACGTTTATTCCTGGTTCTAATACTCCCATCATATCCGTGCTTTTTGTAAAATCGCCAGAACCGTCAATATATCCGATCCCTAGCAATACGGGTACAGATAATTTGACCTTCTTATTATTGAAGAATACATTCTCTACATGAAGTCCTCCGTAAATCCCTTGTAGGTCAAAATCCCCACCGGATGTTTTATCAATTTCTGTTAATCCAGAAAAAAGTGTTCTTACTGCTATTCCCAGTTCCATTTTCTGATTGGCTACATACGCCACTTTTATTCCAAAAATAGAGGTGTTATTTTTTCCATCGATTTTTCCATAGGCAACATCAAAACCCAGATAAACACCGTGAAGAATGTTTTTTCGATCGTTAAATTCTATATAGCCTTGTGATTCTTTTTTTTGGGAATGTCCAATGAAGTTGTATACCAGACAGCATAACAACAATAGTTTCGTTGAGGTTTTCATAGATGACGTTTAGTGTTATAGGTATAGACAATTCACTTTTACAGAGGTTGCATAAAACGCCAGATATTTTTATTTCCTAGATATCTACAAAATAAAAAAGGCTTGTAAAATATATATATCACAAGCCTTTCAGATGAAAATAGATCTTTTTCTATCCTATAATGTTGTTCAGCGTTTCACTTGGACGCATTGCGTTAGATACTTTTGACACGTTTGGCCAATAATATCCTCCCATATCCACAGCGCTTCCTTGAGCATCATTCAATTCATTGATGATGATGGTTTCATTATTGGCTAGAGCGTTTGCAATTGTTTCAAACTCATTTTTTAAGTCTGCATCTTTATCTTGGGCAGCTAGCGCTTGTGCCCAATACAATGCCAAATAATAATGACTTCCTCTATTATCAAGTTCGTTTACCTTTCTGGAAGGGGATTTTTTATTATCCAAGAACTTGATGGTAGCTTCGTCTAAAGCTTCTGCGATCACCAAAGCCTTTGGATTGTTGTTTACCTCTCCCAAATGCTCTAGAGAAACAGCAAGGGCTAAGAATTCACCTAAAGAATCCCATCGTAAATGACCCTCTTTATTAAATTGTTGTACGTGTTTTGGAGCTGATCCTCCTGCACCTGTTTCAAAAAGTCCACCGCCATTCATTAGAGGAACAATAGAAAGCATCTTTGCACTTGTTCCTAGCTCAAGAATAGGGAACAAATCTGTGTTGTAATCTCTTAATACGTTTCCGGTCACCGAGATGGTGTCTTTACCCTCTTTGATGCGCTCTAAAGAGAAACGAGTAGCTTCTACTGGAGACATGATTCTGATATCCAAACCTGTGGTATCATGAGCTGGTAAATAAGCATTTACTTTTTTGATCAACTCTGCATCATGAGCTCTGTTTTGATCCAACCAGAAAACTGCCGGAGTATTGGTAGCTTTTGCTCTATTTACTGCAAGTTTTACCCAATCTTTGATAGGAGCATCTTTGGTTTGACACATACGCCAGATATCTCCTTGTTCTACAGTGTGTTCGATCAACGTGTTTCCAGAAGCATCTACAATTCTTACGGTTCCGTTACCTGTAATTTCAAATGTTTTATCATGAGAACCATACTCTTCGGCTTTCTTCGCCATCAACCCAACATTTGGAACAGTACCCATAGTCACAGGATCAAAAGCACCATTCTTTTTACAGAAATCGATAGTTTCCTGATAAATACCTGCATAACTACTGTCAGGAATTACTGCTTTGGTATCTTGAGTATCTCCGTTAGTATCCCACATTTGACCAGAGTTACGTATCATTGCTGGCATCGAAGCATCAATAATTACATCACTTGGTACATGAAGGTTGGTAATTCCTTGATCAGAATTTACCATCGCTAATTTTGGTCTATTTTCGTAACATGCTTTGATATCTGCTTCTACTTCGGCTCGTTTAGCGTCAGGAAGTCTTTTAAGCTTATTGATTAAATCACCAAAGCCATTATTAACTTCTACACCTATTTCTTCAAGAGTTTCTGCGTGTTTACTGAAAACATCTTTAAAAAAGATTTCTACCGCATGGCCAAAAATAATTGGGTCAGATACCTTCATCATAGTGGCTTTCATATGCAATGAAAACAACACATTTTTGTCTTTGGCGTCTGCTATTTGCTCTTCAAGGAAAGCGATAAGCGCTTTTTTACTCATTACCGTAGCATCAATCACTTCACCTTCTAGTAATGGAGTTTTTTCCTTTAAAACCGTAACGCTTCCACTATCATCTACAAATTCAATTCGTACATCTCCTGCTTGACTAATAGTTAATGATTTCTCATTAGATCTGAAATCACCACTAGACATGGTAGCTACATGAGTCTTAGAATCAGCGCTCCATTCTCCCATAGAATGAGGGTTTTTTCTGGCATATTGCTTAACTGGTTTAGGAGCTCTTCGGTCAGAGTTTCCTTCTCTTAGTACTGGATTGACAGCACTACCTTTAATTTTATCGTATCTTGATTTGATATCCTTTTCGAAATCGTTCTCTGGTTCTTCTGGATAATTAGGGAGGTCAAATCCTTGTAATTGTAATTCTGCGATGGCTGCTTTTAGCTGCGGAATTGAAGCACTGATATTAGGAAGTTTAATGATGTTAGCTTCAGGTTTTTGAGCAAGTTCTCCTAACTCGGCTAGTGCATCAGCTTGTTTTTGCTTATCTGATAATTTTTCGGGAAAATTAGCTAAGATTCGTGCAGCAAGAGATATGTCTTTGGTTTCGATATCTATGTTGGCCGATTTTGTGAATTTTTTGACGATTGGTAGAAAAGAATAAGTAGCTAAAGCTGGTGCTTCGTCAGTTTTGGTATAAACAATCTTTGAGGTGTTAACTCCCATATTTCTTGTTTTTTCAGGATATCTGGTTGCAGTGTTAGAACCCGTGATATCAAATTAAATTATGATGTTGTTTTATAATGGAAATAATTAGTCGTTTGTATTTACGATGACAAACAAAATGTTCAAAAAAAGATCAATGTTTTGTTTGATCGGACTTATCAAATTTTTTCCGTGCGCGAAGATACAAATCTACTCACCCATATGCAACCTGAGGGATGTTAGTTTTGAGTTAAAGAATCTGTATTATAGAATACTAAAAATAAAGGGAGTATATTATGAAGAAGGGTAGAAAAGTACTTCAAAATTGGGATTTTGACAAAAAATAAAAAGCCATATCAAGAATACGAATATTTTGATATGGCTTCATTGGAAATACTACTACAATGTTAGCTGTTTTACCCGCAATAAAATAAAAACTTTCGTTTTTTATACCATAGAGTCCTATTTCCGGTTTGAATAGACTTAAACTTTCAAATCGTAATTTGTATAATTTACTTCTATTCATACGACTAATTCGAATGCTTTAAATCGCTGTACGATTTTCCTATATTCATTCGACAAGTCTAATGCCGTTTTAAATTAAAAAGGTGTCAAAACTTAATTTTTTCTTTTGAATTTCATTTTGAAATGATTTCAAAGTAAAGCCCTTTAAAGTTATTTCAAGGATGTACTCAAAAAAATAACTTTCGTCTTATATTTATTTTAATTTAATCTGGTCTTAAGATGTTCAAAGAACGTATTGTGTGAATTACATATCAGGAATCCTTTTGTCATCGCTAAATATTGTAATTTCTATATTAAATATAGTGAAATTTGATGAGGTAATCAAAAAATACTATAATCTTAGTTATCAACTATTTATGAACTAAGGTTGTTAACTTTTGTTCATAAAAAAAGCCGCTCGTTTGAGCAGCTTTTTTTGTATGCTTTACTAAAAAATTAGTTTCTTTTTTCTTTGATACGAGCTTTCTTACCAGTAAGACCTCTAAAGTAGAAAATACGTGCTCTACGTACTTTACCTCTTTTGTTTACTTCAATCTTTTGAAGTGCTGGTAAGTTAACTGGAAAAATACGCTCTACACCAATGGTTCCAGACATTTTTCTAATAGTAAATGTTTCTGTAGCTCCAGAACCTCTTCTTTGTATAACAACTCCTCTAAAGAACTGTGTACGTGTTTTATTTCCTTCCTTGATCTCGTAGTATACTGTGATCGTGTCTCCTGCTGAAAACTCAGGGAATTCTTTTTTGGTTACAAATTCGTCTTGTACGAATTTTACTAAATCTTCCATTTTGATATAGTTTCTTAGGTTTCTTTAAAGCAACATTCACGATTTTCGCCAGAGGTTGTTCTAATCAGGCTGCAAAAATAAATATATTTTGTGTATTCACAATGTTTTTATTGTATTTATTTTCAGGAGTTAATCATTTAATAGATCAGGTCTTCTTTCTTTGGTACGTTGATAGGCTTGTTCTTCTCTCCAGGCTTCAATTTTTGGGAAATTACCAGAGGTTAGAATTTCAGGAACTTTCCATCCTTTGTACTCTGCTGGGCGAGTATAAATAGGAGGAGCCAACAGATCATCCTGAAATGAGTCGGTGAGGGCAGAAGTTTCATTACCCAACACACCCGGAATTAATCGTATGATGGCATCGCACAAAATTAGAGCCCCGAGTTCGCCCCCAGATAAAACATAATCGCCTACTGATATTTCTTTGGTTACAAAATGGTCCCTGACTCTTTGGTCCACTCCTTTATAATGACCGCAAAGGATGATTAAATTTCCTTTTAGTGATAGTTGATTGGCAATCCCTTGATTAAGGGTTTCTCCATCTGGTGTCATATAGATCACTTCGTCATATTCACGTTCTGATTTCAATTTGGAGATACATTTGTCAATAGGTGCTATCATCATCACCATACCAGCACCTCCGCCAAATTGGTAATCGTCTACTTGTCGATAGTTATCGTTGGTATAATCTCTGAGATTGTGTAGGTGGACTTCTACTAAGCCTTTTTCTATTGAACGCTTCATGATTGAAGCCTCAAACGGACTCTTTAAAAGGTCTGGTACTACTGTTATGATATCAATGCGCATCTTTCATCATTTTCCTGAGAGCTGCAAAGATGCAAAAGAATATGTAAATAATCTAGAAATAGTACTTACTTGGCGCCAGCCTTTCGTTGCTTATTAATTTCATCCTGAAGTTTACGCATCACCTTTTGTTCGCGCTCTAGTGCTCTTCGTCTATGATCTTCAAATTCGGCTTCAGTCTCTGCTAATGCTTTTTTAGCTTGTACAGTCACCGCATTACTATTTTTGAATTTGAAAATAAAGAAACTTAATAATAACACAAGCCCACCAACAATGAGCCACATAATGGTCTTATAACTGGACTTTGAAACCGAAGCTCCCACAAAGCTCATACTGTCTTTTTCGTTAGTCACGGCTGCCAAATCTTCGTTTGTTTTATTTAGAGACTCTTGTAGTCCACTAATCGTGGTTTTCTGCTGTTCAATCTGTTGATTAGAAACAGTAAGTTTTGATTCCAGTGTTTTAATCGAATCAATGGTGTTGGATTTAAGTTTATTTAACCAGACTTGTTTTACTACCTTATATTCCTGGTATCTTCCGGATTTTTTAATCACTACATCAAATTGCCCTTCAATACTTTCTTGTTGCAAAGCCTGTTCTGCAGATAAATTTTCTTCCTGAGCTTTGGCTTGGTTTGAAAATGATAAAGTGATTATGATAGAAAAAAATAGATACTGTAGTAATTTCATGTGAATAGTATTGTTTTTGGTCGTTGAATGTAAGATGGAATACCTAAGTTATTTAAAAATGTAGTAGCAAAATAACCCACTAGACTCCTGACCTGGGTTCTAATGAATTTTTAGCTCCTTATATCTACGTTATAATTTCTTCTGTAACGGTAATAAATGTACGATATTGTAAGTAATTATGAAGATTTTTTTGTGATAAATTACTTTAGGTTGGTTTTTCGATTAATTGCCTGGATGTGAATCGATTGTTTCTAAAGATTTATATAGAGTTTTTTGTTGCTTCTGGGGAAAGAAGTATTGAGGACGGAGTAAAAAGAAAAAAATGATATAAAATAAAAAGGTGACTATTCAAAATAGCCACCTTTTCTTGTTTCTGTTATGAAGCTTTCTAGTAGTAGGTAAAACGTCTTACTTTGGCAATGTATTTTGATAGTCGAATTACCTGGTGACTATATCCATACTCATTGTCATACCATACATATATAATCGCATTATTCCCATTTGCATCCACAATGGTAGCATTACTATCATAAATAGATGGAGCTGAAGAGCCTACGATATCAGATGATACTAATTCGTTGTCTAATGAATATTTGATTTGCTCTACCAAGTTTCCTTCTAGTGCATATTTTTTGATTACTGCATTAAGACTTTCTTTAGAAGTCTTTTTCTCAAGATTAAGGTTTAAGATTGCTAAAGAACCGTTTGGTACAGGAACACGAATAGCGTTAGAAGTCAATTTGCCTTCCAAACTCGGTAATGCTTTTGAAACGGCTTTACCAGCTCCTGTTTCAGTAATTACCATGTTTAAAGCCGCAGCACGACCTCTTCTGTATTTTTTGTGCATATTATCTACCAGGTTTTGGTCATTGGTATATGCATGAATGGTTTCTAAGTGACCGTTTACTACACCGAAACTCTCCTCGATTGCCTGCAAAACAGGAGTAATGGCGTTTGTTGTGCATGAAGCCGCAGAAAAGATATTCACCTTATCTGGATCATTCTCTTTGTGATTTACTCCGTGAACGATGTTAGGGATTCCTTTTCCAGGAGCAGTAAGTAAAACTTTGTCTACTCCTTTTGCTTTTAAATGACGGCTTAATGCTTCTTGATCTCTGAAAGCACCTGTGTTATCTATTACCAAAGCATCATCAATTCCGTAAGTTGTATAATCGATGTCTTCTGGATTATTGGCACTAATAATATGTACGGTGGTTCCATTAATGATTAATGAATTGTTTGCGATATCTGTCTCCACAGTACCGGCAAACTCTCCATGTACAGAGTCATTTCTAAGTAAAGAAGCTCTTTTTTCTAAAACTTCTTCAGTAATTGCTCCGCGAGTCACTATAGCTCTAAGACGAAGTTGACTTCCTTTTCCGGTAATGGTCATTAATTCTCTTGCAACCAAACGCCCAATTCTTCCAAATCCATATAATACTACATTTTTAGGAGAGATAGGCTTGAATGTTTTGGCATCTTTCAATTTTTCCTGTACAAAACGATTTACAGAACCAAATTCATCACTTGCCAGATGGTACTCATAAGTTAGTTTACCAATATCTAATTTAGAAGGCGGTAAATCCATCAATTTGATCGCTTGGGCAATCTCTACCGAATCAAAAATAGAAATTGGTTTTTGAACAAACTCTCCAGCATATTCATGTAGATTGATGATTTCGCTTACGTTTTTGTCTATCAATTGGTTTCTAAACAATACCAATTCGATAGAGTTGTCGTACCATAAATCACTCACAGTCTTGATAAACGCTACTGTTGCTCGCCGTCTGTCTGCTTGGAAGGCAAGTTCTTTTTCATAAACTTCGTTAGAACTCATAATTTTGTTGTGTTTTTTACAGTCTTGAAATTTCGTGCAAAAGTATATATTTCAAACGTTTTCGTAAAACCTTTTTTAATAAAAAACTCCCATTACTTTTTGATTGCAATGGGAGCCTTTATTTTATAAGGGTTTTATATCTGTTTTATTGAAAAACAAACTCTCTTTTTTCTCCATCTCTGTCTATCAAACTGATGGTTAAGTCTTCGTCGTCATACTTGCTGTCGATAATTTCTTTAACCTCCATAACATTTTTGACTTTTTTACCATCAATCTCGCTGATGATTAAACCCTTTAGGTTATACCGCTGCATTCTTGCACTTAGTGCTTTTGAGATGACCACACCATGATCTGTATTAAAACTTTTAAGATAATCTTTTGGGGGATTAGCAACTTCTACACCTACATCCTGTAAAATATACTGTTGGATAACGTATTTGCTTAACCGAACAGGTTTTATAAGTTCGTTATTATCTCTAACAATTTTTACATTAATCACATCATTTGGGCTCTTACTGCTTACATATCCTGTCAGGTCAGCGAATTTTCTAATACGTAATCCATCAATTTCTTTAATTAAATCTCCTTCTTGTAAACCTGCCTTTGCAGCTCCACTATTTTCTTCGATACCTGCGATGATTACTCCTTGAGATTCGGTAATCTTATATTTCTCTTTGTAATCCTCTGTGAATGGAGCTGCATTAATACCGATAATGGCTTTTTGCACATCTCCAAACTCCAAAATATCTTCTACAATTTTTTTTGCATTGTTGGAAGGCACGGCGAAAGCATATCCCACATAGCTTCCCGTTTGTGAGGTAATCGCAGTGTTGATGCCAATCAATTCTCCACGGGTATTGACCAAAGCACCACCGCTATTACCAGGATTGATGGCGGCATCCGTTTGTATGAATGATTGGAAATTTCTGTCCAACTCGTTTAAATCTCTTGATTTTGCACTGATAATTCCTGCGGTAACCGTAGAGGTAAGGTTGAAAGGGTTTCCTACCGCTAATACCCATTCTCCTATTTTTGCGTTGTTTGAATTTCCGAAAGGGATATAGGATAATTTTTCTTGTGGATCGATCTTAATTAATGCGATATCCGATTGTGGAGAAGTCCCTACAACTGTAGCCTTGTATGATTTGTTATTGTTTAGAGTTACTTCCAAATCTGTAGCTCCATCAATCACGTGATTATTGGTTACAATATATCCATCTTCGGTGATGATGACCCCAGATCCTGCACCTTGAATTCGTCTTTCTTCTTCACCGCCGTTTCTGAAAAATTCCATTAAATTTCGCGGAGCTCGTGTAACTCCATATTGTTTAACGTGCACAACAGCATTTACTGTTTTTTCTGCGGCAATGGTAAAATCTGCCCCAACTTCTGCAGCGGCATTTAATTTTGTGTTAGCTACGGTATAAGCCGTGGGGATCGCGCTAGTCTTGGATTCACTTTGAGTGATTACTACTTTGTCTGGTTCTGGTTCTAAAAAGGCTTTGTAAGCACCCAGGGTAAGCACTCCTGCTAGAATTGCCACCGCCAATAAACTCAAAAATCTTTTCATATGCTTAACTTTTTATATTTTACTTTGACTAATTATTACTTGAATAGACTATCAATAACTATTAAAATTACAACTATAGTATACTTTTTTTATGATTTTTAACTCACAATTAACAGCGGTATTATGTCATCATTCTTTGTACCTTTGCCTTTTACAAAAAAAGAATAATGATCCTTACATTTTATAAATATCAAGGTACCGGAAATGATTTTGTAATTATTGATAATCGTGACGGTATAGTGTCCAAAAATAATACCAAATTGTTTGCGAGACTTTGTGACAGGAAATTTGGAATAGGGGCAGATGGTTTAATGTTATTGGAACAACCTCAAAATGATGGAGATGACTTTGTTATGGTGTATTTCAATGCCGATGGAAATGAAAGTTCGATGTGTGGTAATGGAGGTAGATGCCTTGTTGCTTTTGCGGCTTTTTTGGGTATTGTAGAAGATAAAGCAACGTTTACCGCAATTGACGGGAAACACCATGCAGAGATTAAGGATGGTCTTGTTCGTTTGCAAATGCAAGATGTACAAGAGATTGAAAAATACGAATCTCACCTTTTTTTAGACACAGGGTCGCCACATCATGTAACCATGGTAGAGCGGCTGGCAGAGTTTGATGTTCAAAACATGGGTAGATCTATTAGGAATGGAGCACCCTATTTTGAATCTGGTAGTAATGTGAACTTTGTCGAAAAAAAGAATGGTAATTTGTTTGCTGTAAGGACTTATGAAAGAGGTGTAGAGGATGAAACACTTTCTTGCGGTACGGGAGTAACAGCAGTAGCACTTTCGATGCATGCTACTCAACAAGTGGATCAGGAAGAAGTGGATATAGATACTCCTGGGGGAGCGTTGAAGGTGACTTTTAAGCCTACGCCTGAGGGATACAAGGATATTTTTCTGATTGGCCCTGCCGAACAAGTTTTTAAGGGAGAAATTGAATGTTAACATTAAAAGGAGAACATATTTATTTAAGGGCACTTGAGCCTGAAGATCTTGATTTTGTTTATGTTATTGAAAATGATGAACAAATTTGGGAAATGAGTTCTACACAAACCCCGTATTCGCGATTTTTAATCAAACAATATCTCGAAAATGCGCATCAGGATATTTACGAAGTCAAGCAGTTGCGATTAGTGATTTGCACCATAGACGATGCTGCGATAGGACTAATTGATTTATTTGATTATAATCCAACTCATAATAGGGCAGGAGTAGGGATTATTATTGCGGAAAAGGTGAATAGAGGGAAAGGATATGGAGCGGAGGCGTTACAATTAATCATACAATACGGGTTTACCCATCTTAGATTACATCAGTTATACGCCAATATTTCTGAGGATAATTTAACCAGTATTAAGTTATTCGAGAGTCGAGGTTTTCGAAAAATTGGAGTAAAAAAGGATTGGAACCATATCAATAACACTTACAAAGACGAACTTTTATATCAATTGTTATATGTACATTAAAAAAATATTATTGATAATAGCTCTTATGGGATTAATAGGAGGAGGGATTTTTGCTTACAATGTGTATCAGGCGGTTTTTTCTCCAAACACCAACTTTGAGGAAGATTCGGTTATCATACAAATCCCAACAGATGCTACTTATACAGAGTTAATCGAAATCATTTCGCCATCCATCAAGGATATTTACAGTTTTGATAGGATTGCCAGTAGAAAAGGGTATTCAAAAAATATAAAGGCTGGTAGATACATTATTAAAAAAGGACTGAATAATAATGATATTGTAAATATATTGAGAAGTAAAAATACTCCGATTAATGTTACTTTTAATAATCAAGAACGATTAGAGAATCTTGCAGGGCGTATAGCGCAACAAATAGAAGCTGATAGTACTTCCTTAATTACTGCTTTTAAAGAAGAAGCTTTTGTGCAAGAGCATGGTTTCTCCCTAGAGTCTGCATTGTCAATGTACATTCCTAACAAATATGAATTTTTCTGGAATACTTCGGCAAAACAGTTCAGAGATAGGATGCTCAAAGAGTATACCCGTTTTTGGGAGGGGAAGCGTACTGCTAAAGCAAAAAAAATAGGGCTTACACCTACTCAGGTAATTACTGTAGCATCTATAGTACAAAAAGAAACCGCCAAGGTCGATGAACGGCCAAGAGTAGCTGGGGTGTATATGAATCGATACAATAATGGATGGAAACTAGATGCGGACCCAACCGTTATTTATGCGATAAAAAAACATAGGAATGACTGGCAAACAGTGATCAAAAGAGTTTTGTACAAAGATCTTGAACTAGATAGTCCTTATAACACCTATAAGTATGCAGAATTGCCTCCAGGACCTATTACAATGCCAGATATTTCTGCAATCGACGCCGTTCTTAATTACGAGAAGCATGAGTATTACTTTTTTGTAGCTAATGTAGAAAATATGGGATACCATAAATTCGCGAAAAGTATAGAGCAACATAATCGTAATAAAAAGCAGTATATCGATTGGATAAATAAGCAAGGAATTAGACGATAATTTTACTTCGCCAAAAAAAGGTTAAACAAGCTTTTCTACTTCATTTTACGGTTTTAAAAACAAAATTTATTCACAAAAAGTCATTTTTTTTGTGAATAAACTCATGAATTGCGTGATCAATTTTTATCGACGAAGTAACTTTATTTGACGTTTAAGTGTTTGGTTTTAGTGTTTTTGATGCTTTTTTTAAGCTTTTTTTAGATATTTTTAAAGCTAACTATTTGATTTACAACGTTATAATTTATTTAACACTTTGTAATTTGTTTGTAATAAAAAAGCTGTATCTTTGCACGGCAAAAATTTAAGTAGAAGGGGAACACTTTTAGGGTGTCTACTTAGAAATTTTTTATATGATAAAGAAGATAACAGGATTATCTATTTTGCTTACAATTGGGGGTTTATTTCTACTGAGCTTTAGGGCTGAGGAAAAGGTAGATTTAAGTTCATACAGCACTGCAGATTTGGACTTGTTTTATGTAGCTCCAAATTTTAACGAAATAGAAGAAGAGGAGGAAAGTATAGTTGTTTCTCCTAAACTGGGAAAATCTTATATCGGTTTTAAGGAAGCGATCGCTTTTAAAGAATCTAGGGGAGATTACGGTGTAGTGAACCAGTTTGGATACATGGGGAAATATCAATTTGGAAAAGGAACTCTGGCTCTTATTGGGCTTAAAAAGATTAATAGAGAAGAGTTTTTGACAAATCCAGCACTTCAGGAAAAGGCGTTTTACGCTAATCTTTCACGAAACAAATGGGTACTACGTAGAGATATCAAATGGTTTGAAGGAAAAAGGATGAATGGGGTAATGGTCTCTGAATCTGGTATTCTAGCTGCCGCACATTTGGCAGGTCCTAAAGCGGTAAAGCGTTACTTGCGTAGTGGTGGTGTTGAAGGCTTTGCAGATGCATTTGGTACGACTATTCGCTATTATATGAAGCGCTTTGAAGGTTATGATACTTCGTTTGTAGAAATGAATCGGTATGCAAAGGTAGAAAGAGAGCTGCTTTAGTGGTCTCTTTGTATGATATAGATAGCAGGTCTTTTGTGTAAATCAACTTCTTCTGGGTTCCATTCTTCAACACGTTTGGTGGCTATATATTCTGTAGTCAGTGTAATATCACAAGCGACACATAATCGGGTGTTTGGGTGAAGTATGGCTTTAAGATCGGCTAGCATTTTATCATTTCGGTATGGGGTTTCAATAAAAATCTGCGCCTGATTTTTTTCTAATGATATTCTTTCCAGCTGCTTGATGGTTGATTTGCGTTCTGCTTTGTCAATAGGTAAATAACCGTTAAACGTAAAGCTTTGTCCATTCATACCGCTACTCATCATCGCCAGTAATATCGATGATGGACCTACAAGAGGAGTGACCTGGATTCCCTTTTCGTGAGCAATCTTAACAACTTCGGCTCCAGGATCTGCGATTCCTGGACACCCGGCATCAGACATTAGTCCGATAGATTCGCCATTTAAACAAGGAGTTAAATAACTTGGGATTTCAGCAGTATCTGTGTATTTATTTACGGTATGAATTACTAATGAGCGCTGAGATTTACTAGGGCTTACTTTTTTAATAAATCGTCGGGCAGGTTTCTCGTTCTCTACAATGTAGTGATTGATTTGTTCCAAAACCTTTTTTATAGAGATGGGTAATACTTCTAAAGGGACATCGTCTCCTAATCGAGTAGGAATCAAATATAATTTTCCTTTGGGATCTAGGGGTTTAAGCTCCATAGGGTTGTTAGTGGATTGTTTTAGGTTTATTGATTTGTGTTACTATTGGCAGGGTGTTGGTTGTATTACATCCTTATTTATAGCTAAATATACAAAAACTTTAGGTCTGGAAAAGTTAAGTTGTGCTTTCTAGCTTTGAAGCGATAGTGTTGCAAGCTTGGTCTAGCATTTCAAAAACTTCTTCAAATCCTCTTTCGCCTCCATAGTAAGGGTCAGGAACATCTAGGGTCTCGTTGAGCTGTAATTCGTCCAAAATTAGTTTTACCTTCGATTGGTCCTCGGTATTACGAGCTAACTTTATAATGTTTTGGTAATTGGAACGATCCATTGCATAGATAGTGTGGTATTGGTCAAAATGACCGGTACTAAATTGAGCGGCTCTTTGATCAGTAATGTCTATATGGTGTTCTTTTGCAACTTTAATGGATCTGGTATCAGGTTTGCTTCCGATATGATAACTGCTTGTTCCGCAAGAGTCTACCTGATATTTTTCTGGGTCTAGTTTGGATTTTAATATACCTTCAGCCAAGGGAGATCTACAGATATTGCCAAGGCATACCATCAAAATCTTAGTTTTCATACTGCTAAAGGTTATGTTATAATGTAAGTTTCTTGCCTAGATCTTCTACGTACTTTCTAAATTGTTTGTCGGTAGAGGATAAGTTGTCTACTGTTTTACAAGCGTGAAGTACTGTGGCGTGATCTCTCTTTCCTATTTGTGTTCCAATACTCGCCAAAGAAGCTTTGGTTAGTTTTTTTGCAAAAAACATAGCTAATTGTCTAGCTTGAACAATATGTCTTTTTCTTGTTTTGGATTGTAGGGTTTCTACATCCATTTGGAAATAATCACTTACAACTTTTTGTATGTAATCTATAGAGACTTCGCGTTTTGTATTTTTTACATAATTGTCTACAATCGCTTTGGCCAGATCAATGGTAATATCCTTTTTGTTGAAGGAAGAGTGTGCAATCAAGGAAATTATAGCACCTTCCAACTCTCTGATGTTGGTTTTGATATTGTTGGCCAGGAATTCAACAATCTCTTCTGGCATTTCTACACCATCTCGATACAGTTTGTTCTTGATAATAGAAACTCTTGTTTCGAAATCTGGTTGGTGTAACTCTGCAGATAATCCCCACTTGAAACGAGAAAGTAGTCGCTGCTCGATATCTTGCATATCTACAGGAGCTTTATCACTAGTAAGGATTACTTGCTTGCCGTTTTGGTGTAAATGGTTGAATATATGGAAGAACACATCTTGAGTTCCTGCCTTACCCGATAATAATTGAATATCGTCAACAATAAGAACATCTATAATTTGATAGAAATGAATAAAGTCGTTTCTATTGTTCTTTTTTACAGACTCTATATATTGTTGTGTAAACTTTTCCGCTGAAATGTATAAAACCGTTTTTTCAGGATAGTTGTCTTTAATATTTACACCTATAGCATGAGCTAAGTGTGTTTTTCCTAGTCCTACCCCTCCAAAAATTAATAGTGGGTTAAAAGATGTTCCTCCGGGCTTGTTGGCTACAGCCATACCAGCTGATCGTGCTAATCTGTTGGAATCCCCTTCAAGGAAATTATCAAAATTATAGCTCGGATTAAGTTGCGACTCAATTTTTACGTTTCTAATCCCAGGAATTACAAAAGGATTTTTTAATTCTGGATTTTTACTTTTAATAGGAACGTCTACTTCTTGAGTGTTAACCGGAGTGCGATTTGCACTAGGAATCTTTTCGGTAAACGGTTTTTTGTTGCCGTAAGTGTTTTCCATTTTAATTACATAAACCAATTTTGCACTTTCGCCCAGTTCACGAGTTAAAGACACCTTCAAAAGGTTAACATAATGTTCTTCTAACCATTCATAGAAAAATTTACTAGGTACCTGAATACTCAAAGCACTATCTGTAAGTTTTACAGCTTTAATTGGTTCGAACCAAGTTTTAAAAGCTTGAGGTGTAATGTTGTCCTCTATAAAAGACAGACAGTTATCCCAAACAGATTGCGCAGTTACATTCATTCGAGTGGCCGGATTTACTATTTTTATTAGGTTATGTAAAAGAAATTGTTGAAAAACTCCTTACTATTTTTGCATGACAAATATGTGAACAAAAAATGTAAAAAAAAAACGATTTAGGGGTTGAATTTTAATTATTTTTTTCGCATAATTTGATAGTGTTTCTATTAAAAATGTTAATAATCATTTCAAAAGATATATGCTAATCACTTCAGAAACAGGACTCAGAGTACGTTATTCCGAAACAGACCAAATGGGGATTGTCCATCATGGAAATTATGCACAGTACCTAGAGCTGGCACGAATTGACTGGCTATCCCGATTAGGGATTTCTTATAAGTCTATGGAAGAAAATGGTATAATGCTTCCTGTGTTTACTTTAGACTTTAAATTTAAGAAATCTGCTTTCTTTGACGACGAATTGATTGTTAAAACTCATTTAAGGAAAATTCCTACAGTTAAGATTATTTTCGATTACGAAATATATAATCAACATCAAGAATTGTTAACAACAGCTTCTTCTATATTAGTATTTGTTGATGCTGCAACTAGAAAACCGATCCCTTGCCCTTCTTTTTTATTAGAAAAAATAAAAGCGGTTAGTTATCCAGCTTCCTAATTTCTATTTCATACAACGGGGAAAAAACCTCATTTATTTTATGGGTTATTTTTTTTCTTACCGAAATGTAAATTTTACAACTTAATTCTAACTCTTGCTTGGTTATTTTTAGGTTGTGTTCCTTGATTATGCGCATTACTTTGTTCATGTCTTTATACTCAAAGTTGATGACATAATCAATGTTAATCGTTTTTTCGACAATAACTGAATTTTGTAGCGCTAACTGTGCGCTGGTTTTATAGGCGTTTATCAGTCCGCCAACCCCAAGTTTTGTTCCACCAAAATATCGAACGACCACCACAAGAACATTAGTTACGTCAAATGATTGGATTTGTCCGTAAATCGGCTGCCCGGCAGAGTTCGATGGTTCTCCGTCATCATTGACCCGATGTTTTGTTCTTTCGGTGCCTATTTGCCATGCATAGCACCAATGTCTTGCGCTGTGATGTTGTTTTTTAAGACCATCAAGTAGATGTTTGGCTTCCTCTTCTGATGCGATAGGGAAAGCGTATCCGAAAAACTTACTGTTTCTGTCCTTGAAAAGAGTTTCATCTCCTGGTTTTTCAAGCGTATTATATGTGTCTTTGGTGTCCAATTTACACTATTGAAAGAGCTACTAATATAATACTAATTACCGCCAGGATGATTCCGATCCAATTTTTGGGGAGTAATTTTTCTTTGAAAAAGAAGATTCCTGCTAATGTTGAAACTAATAGGATAGAAACATTATTGATAGTGAACACCGTAGAGCTATCCATTACATCATGTCGTAGGGCTTTTATTAAAAAATAAATAGAAAAATAGTTAGGAACACCTAGTCCAATTCCTGCAATGATATTTTTGACAGAGATTTGTAAGGGTTGTGTAAACGATTTATAGAGTAGTGTGAGTATGCCTATAGAAGCTGCAAATCCAAAAATAGTAGCCGAAAAGATAGAAACATCGTTTTTTGCAACATAATTGGTTTCCATATATTTTAGACTCGTATCTATAATTCCACTACCTATAAATACAAGCAATGGGAAGATAAGATTTCTTTTGGTAAGAGAGGATCCTTCTTCGTTTTTCATCGAAGTCAAATACACCGCAATAAGTGCAATGACAATTCCAATAATTTTGACTACTCCAGTACTTTCTTTATATATAATGATTCCAAAAATGATCGGTATGGCCAAGCTCATTTTTGTAGCCACTGCAGCTACAGAAAGTCCATTTTTTTGAGTGGTTATGGCCATGAGATTAAAAACGGATATAAATACAACTCCCAATATCATCGCTCCATAAAACCAGTCCTGTTTTGTTATATACGTAATGCTAACGGTATTTCCCTGTGCGATAACTCCAGAAATACAGGCAACTACATAATTTACGATTATGGCTTGTAGAGTATTTACATTGTATTTTGCAAAAAGCTTGAAGATTACAAAGATCAAGCTTGAGGATAAAATGCTTAAAATAAGGTATATCAAAATAAATCAGATTTTGAGGTAAATAAATCAATAACATCGTCTGCTTTTGGATTGTTATTCCATATGTGAACACCTAATTTTTGGGCAGCATCCGTGTTTTCTTTGGTATCATCCACAAAAAGTGTTTCAGTGGGTTGGATTTGATGCTCTTGGAGCACAAATTCAAAAATGTCAGAGTTTGGTTTTCTATATTGAATCTCGTGTGATAGATAAAATGAATCAAAACAAGATTTAAACTCTTCATAAAAAGAAATGTGTTGCTTGATCCAGTTGATGTGCAATTCGTTGGTGTTGCTCAAAAGAATTAATTTATAGTCTCCGGTAGCGGCAAGATGTTTTACGAAATCTAGTCGGTATTTAGGGAAATCCAAAAGAATGGCATTCCAGGCTTCAATAAGTTGTTGTTCTGTTGCTTGCGGTAAGAGGTTGTGATAGCTTCGAATAAATTCTTCGGTAGTGATCTTGCCTACTTCGTATTGGTTGTTAAGATCTTGTATCGAATTGTTGAATTGAAAATCGCCTAGTTGTGATAATTCTCTTAAGGTTGCGGGTTTGTCTAAGTTGATGAATACATCTCCAAAGTCAAAAATTATAGTCTTGATCATTTTGGTATATGCTAAGAGTATCTTTTTCTATTTTTTTTGTCAAAGGTAATCTTTTAGTAAAATTCGGAGCTAAGATTCCCTTTTCAAAGGTGAGGTTGCCTTCAAAAACACGAGCTTCATCCCATAGATTTTCATCCATAAAAGACTGAAGCGTTGTGGTTCCTCCTTCAATAATAACGGATTGGATATCGTGTTTGTGTAAAATGGTACATATTTCTTGAGCGATATTTTTTTTGGTACTTACTTCTTCGTAAATCAAAGATTCAGTGCTTTCTTTTAGATGTTGCTTCGATGTGAGGACAATAGTTTTGATCGAATTGTCTGTTACAAAAGAATCTTTAGGTATTTTATTGGATCTGTCGATTACAATTCGAATAGGATTTTGACCATGCCAATCTCTTGCATTTAATTTAGGATTGTCTTTAATAACGGTTTGGTTTCCTACTAATATAGCTTGTTCCTCTGTTCTCCATTGATGAACTAGTTGTCTAGAATAAGGATTAGTGATCCAAACTGGTGTTCTCTGATTCTTGGTATCTGGAGCAATATATCCATTACTGGTTTGGGCCCATTTTAGAATGATGTAAGGACGTTTTTTCTTATGGAATGTAAAAAATCGTTTGTTGAGCTCGTTGCATTCTTTTTCCAATACTCCAACGGTAACATCACAACCTGCATTCATTAGTTTTTTTATACCGGCGCCAGAAACTTTTGCAAAAGGATCTATGGTGCCAATCACTACTTTTTTAATGCCTTTGCTGATGATCAAGTCACTGCAAGGAGGTGTTTTGCCAAAGTGACTACAAGGTTCTAGACTTACATAGATAGTGGAACTTTCTAAGAGAGAGGCATCTTTTACAGAATTAACAGCATTTACTTCGGCATGAGCTTCTCCAGATTTGTAATGCCATCCTTCACCAATAATTTTTCCATTATGAACAATTACGCAACCCACCAAAGGGTTGGGGTAGGTAGTGCCTAATCCATTTTTAGCGAGTTGGGTACAACGTGCTATGTAATTCTCGTGAGTATTCATACTTATTTGGATACTGCAATTTTTTGAGTTTTTTCTATCTCATAGGGGTAAGAAAAATTTCCCAGATGATATCTCAAAACTCCTTTGTATTCTATTTGTAAAGAATCTGTTTGAATTACTTTTAATACACTTCCTAATAAATTTTGTTTGTGTTGTTTGTAAATTTTAGAAAGTGAGAAGGTTCCTTGTAATGGAATAGAAAATTCATCTTTGGCTGGAACTTCAAATTCTCTGGTAGAGATGGTTCCCACTGCTATGTTATCAACAAAAACTTGAACATCTTCTATAGATAAGGTTCCGCCGAGGTAGTTAGGATTGTCAAAAACAGCATCTGCATGTAGTGTTATATCCCGAAGACTTACGTTTTTAACCTCTAAATTATCAATGTGCTTTAATTGTGGTTTTTTGGAGAATGAGCATCCAGAAAACAAGGTGATTATTGTTGATAACAATAGAATTTTCGTCATTGATTCCTGTGCGGATTTGGCGTATATTTCAGTATTCATACTCTGCCCTTTTAGAACAACGCAAAAGTAGTATTAAAAAGTAATGGATGCTATAAAAATTAGAACAATTGAAAAGAAAGATAATGAATTCATCGCCAGTATTATAAGAGAGGTATTGGTAGAAATGGGGGTTCCAAAGGTGGGAACCGCTTATGAAGATGAATCTTTGGATAAAATGTTTGAGACGTATAACCAGCCCAAAAGTGTGTATTATGTGGTAGAGGAAAATGGTGTGATTTTGGGTGGCGGTGGTATTGCGCCCTTAGAAAATACGGATGAAAATATTTGCGAGCTTCAGAAAATGTATTTCTTACCAAGTCTTAGAGGTAAAGGGATCGGAAAAAAAGTAATTCAACAATGTTTGGATTTTGCGAAAGCCTCAAAATACTCAAAATGTTATTTGGAAACCATGCCGTATATGAAAGCGGCACGTGCGCTTTATGAAAAAGTAGGCTTTTCAAATTTGGAACAACCGGTTGGGGATACAGGACATTATAGTTGTCAGGCTTGGATGATAAAGGAACTCTAATGATCATAAAAATATCAATTTGAAGATAAAAGATTTACGTACTCATTTCAAGAATGCGCTGTCAAAAGCATATGATGCCGAAGAAGTGATGTCATTTTTTTATTTGCTTACAGAAAAAAGATTAGGTTTACGTCGTGTAGATATTGCACTACAATTGGAAAGGGAGCTTTCTGAAGATGCACTAGCATTTTTTAAGGAAGCCGAAATCAGGTTATTGGACTTTGAGCCTGTTCAGTATATAATTGGGGATACGGAGTTTTTTGGTCTGTCCTTTTTGGTCAATGAAAATGTACTAATTCCTCGACCTGAAACCGAAGAATTAGTAGATTGGATCCTGAAGGATCATTTAGGCGTAGCCTATGAGTTGAAAATATTGGATATCGGTACTGGGAGTGGCTGCATTGCCATTACCTTGGCAAAAAATCTTCCTAATGCAAAAGTATATGCGATTGATGTTTCTGAAAAAGCGTTAGCCCTTGCCAAGCAAAATGCCGATAAAAATCAGGTGAAAATTGAGTTTATTCAGCTAGATGTTTTGAAAGAAGAGATCGATGAAGCCAACTTTGATATTGTGGTATCGAACCCTCCGTATGTTAGAGAGCTTGAAAAAACAGAAATGAAAACAAATGTGTTGGAGAACGAACCTGCTCTAGCGCTTTTTGTGTCGAATGATGACCCTCTCATTTTTTATAGAAGAATTAGCGTGTTGTCTAAACAATTGTTGACAGAGCACGGGAGGTTGTATTTTGAAATCAATCAGTACTTGGGGGCAGAAACTAAAGAGCTTATAGATAAGTTACAGTTCAATACTGTAACTTTACGTAAAGATATTTATCAAAATGACCGTATGATACGGGCCGATTTAAATTGATTAAAATATGAATGTATTAAATTCGATTTGTGTTTTTTGTGGAAGTAGCGAAGGAAATCACGAAGAGGTTATATCACAAGCTATTCTGCTTGGAGAAAAGTTGGCTGAACAAGAGATCGCTTTGGTATACGGAGCAGCCAAAATAGGTATCATGGGGCATGTGGCCAAAGGAGCATTAGATCATAATGGTAAAGTGATTGGTGTTATCCCAGAATTCTTAAAACTCAAAGAAGTTGTGCATCAGGGGCTGAGTGAATTGATCACAACAGAAAATATGCACCAAAGAAAAATGAAAATGCATGACCTAAGTGATGGGTTTATTACATTACCAGGAGGATTTGGTACCTTAGAAGAGTTGTTCGAAATTATTACCTGGTCACAACTGGGATTACATCAAAAACCGATTGGTCTGCTCAATGTGGGAGGGTTTTATGATCATTTATTAGGGTTGTTAGAGAATATGGTGAGGAGGGGATTCCTGAAAATGGAAAACTTCGAATTGCTATTGGTCGATGACAATATCAATGGTTTGTTGGAAAAAATGAGGGCTTTTAAACCAGCTCAGGTTCCAAAATGGTTAAAACCTAGCAGAACGTAGGAACAATAAAAAATGTAATTAATAATCAAAGTTTGCAATAGTAAACAAGGTGTGTAATAGAAATGAATACAGAAGAACAAATTAATCAATTAAGGGAAGAACTACGTCAACATAATCACAATTACTACATTTTGGATGCACCTACCATCAGTGATTATGAATTTGATATGAAATTAAAAGAGCTTCAAGCTTTAGAAGATAAACATCCAGAATATTACGATGCTAATTCTCCCACCTTAAGAGTAGGCGGAGGGGTTACCAAGAATTTTGAAACCGTGGTTCATGAAGAACGGATGTATTCCTTGGATAACTCCTATTCTAAAGAGGATTTGTTGGATTGGGAAAAGCGGATTAAAAAAATTGTTGATGGAGAAGTAAATTATACTTGTGAACTTAAATACGATGGAGCTTCTATTAACCTCACTTACGAAAATGGAGCTCTAGTTAGTGCAGTGACCAGAGGAGATGGTATACAAGGGGATAACGTAACCACTAATGTAAAGACCATAAAATCTGTTCCGCTTAAACTAAAAGGGGATTATCCGCCAAAATTTAACATCCGTGGAGAGATTGTGTTGCCTTATGATGGTTTTACAAAGATGAATCAGGAAAGAATCGCGGCCGGAGAAGAGCCTTATGCTAACCCTCGTAATACGGCTTCAGGGAGTTTGAAACTTCAGGATAGTAGTGAGGTGGCAAAACGTCCTTTGGATTGTTTATTATATAGTATCAAAGGAGATCGATTGGGGATTAAAACGCAATTCGAGAATCTGGACAAAGCAAGACAATGGGGGTTTAAAGTTCCTGTAGAGTCAAAGTTGGTAAAAAATATCGATGAGGTACTGGAGTTTGTGAACTATTGGGATGAGCATCGTCATGATTTACCCTATGAGACCGATGGAGTGGTGATCAAAGTAAACGATTTGCAGCAACAGGACGAACTTGGGTTTACAGCAAAAGCACCCAGGTGGGCAATGGCTTATAAATTTAAGGCAGAGCAAGTTGCTACGGTGTTGAATGAGATTACGTATCAGGTAGGGAGAACTGGGGCTATAACACCAGTAGCAAACCTCGATCCGGTTTTGTTGGCTGGGACTACGGTAAAAAGAGCTTCCTTGCATAATGCAGATCAAATTGAAAAGCTGGATATTCGAGAAGGAGATACTGTTTTTGTAGAGAAAGGAGGAGAAATCATTCCTAAAATTGTTGGAGTAGATTTTCAGAAAAGAAGTCAGGATTCTCAACCCACTCAATATATAACCCATTGTCCCGAGTGTCATACCGAGTTGATTAGAAAAGAAGGAGAAGCACAACATTACTGTCCTAATGATAAAGGGTGTCCTCCGCAGATTATTGGTCGTATTCAACATTACATTTCTCGAAAAGCCATGGATATTGAAGGTCTGGGTGGAGAAACTGTAGCCTTGTTGGTAAATGAAGGACTGATTACAAATTATGCAGATCTTTACGATTTAAGAAAAGAACAGGTTATTCCTTTAGAAAGAATGGCTGAGAAAAGTGCCGAAAACCTGGTAAGTGGAATAGAGAAATCCAAAGAGATTCCTTTTGAACGGGTGCTGTTTGCTTTGGGAATACGATATGTAGGAGAAACCGTGGCCAAAAAGCTGGTTAAGCATTATAAAACTATAGATGCTATTGTGAATGCTAGCGAAGAAGAATTGGTGAATGTGGATGAAATTGGGATTAAAATAGCGCAAAGCGTTAAGGAGTTCTTTGCTTCAGAAGAGAATAGAATCTTGGTAAAACGCCTTGAGGAATATGGGGTTCAATTAGAGATATCGGCAGAAAAGCTTGCAAATCAAACTGATACGCTTAGTGGACAAACTTTTGTAGTGTCTGGAGTCTTTGAAAAAGTGTCTCGAAATGAGCTTAAAAAATTGATAGAAGATAATGGAGGCAAGGTTTCAAGTTCTATATCTTCCAAAACATCTTATGTTGTTGCGGGAGCTAATATGGGACCAAGTAAACTCGAAAAAGCAAACAAATTAGAAGTACCTATAATAAGTGAGGACGATTTTCTTGATATGGTTAAATGAAAATAAGAACGCTGATTAAAATATTGCTTTTAATTGCAGGGGCACTTTGTGTTCTTAGCACAGCGTTTCAGTGGCCAATGATAGAGTTGTATGCAAAACCGACAACGGTTCCTCTTTTTTTTATGTTATACTGGTTTCAGGTAAAAAAAATAGATGGACTTTTTTTGGTGATATTGTTCTTGTGCTTTTTGGGGGATATCTTTCTGCTGATTGATTTCCAGAGCAGTTTTATGTTTGTGCTACTAAGTTATACCATTTGCTATCTCATCTTATTTTACTATTTGTACAAAAACTTTAAACCTATTGATTATGGAGTTACAGATATTATATACTTGATTGTTTTCTTTGTAGCGTGGACATTTATTGTATACGAGATTTATGATGTAACCGAAAAAGAAATGGGAGATATAAGACCATATGGAGTGGGATATATTATTATACTTTATCTACTACTTATCGGTGCTGTTTTTCAATATGCTAATGTGAGATCTTCAAAATCGTTATGGTTTTTGATAGCGGTTTTGAATTTTGTGATTAGTGATTCTTGTTTTGCTCTTAATAAATTCTACATTCCTTCTATAGAATTTGAAATTATAAATTCTATATATCAGCTATTGGCGGTATTCTTCTTGGTGCAGTTCAAAATATCGAGTCCAACACCGTTAAAACTAAAGGATATCCAGGGCTAAATTTCTGAAAGCCATTTATTTGTTAAATTTTAGTATATTGTTAATTCATTTCTCACAATATATTAATGGGCTGTACTTGTGATATAAAGCTGTAAGCTATGGGTGCAAAAAAAGTTTAATGGATGGCAAAAAAATACTAAAGTTTTTAATTTCTTTTTTGATTATTATACAGGTTTTGAGTTTTGTGTTTAAAATTGATCTTTTAAACGCAATTTCAAAAATCACCCTTTCTATATCCATCCCTATTTTTTATTGTATCAGAACGGCGAAAATTAAAATATATCATCTGTCTGTAATAATGTTATTTGCTATGGGAGATTTGATTGTTTTAACGAATTTCAAAAACACCATACGATACGATATGGTTATTCATATCGTGGGTTATGTGCTATTATTTTACTTCTTGTACTATAACCATAGGTCTTTTGAGTATAACAGTCGAGATGTTTTTACACTGGTACTAGGCAGCTTGTTATATACGGTGATTTTTGTTTTGACATATACCGTGCTCAGAACTCCAATGGGCGATATGAATATATTGGGCTTTTTGTTGTTGTTATTATTATATGTGTTATTGATTGTGGCTGCAATGCACTATATCAATACACGATCAGAAAAGTCGCTTTGGTTTTTCCTGGCGATTTTAAACTTTGCGTTTAGTGATTTTATGTTGTTGCTTAATGCTTTTTATGTGCAATCGTATGAGTTGCAAGTTTTGATGTTGTTGTGTACTCCAATGGCCTGGATCTTTTTGGTGAATTATATGATTACTAAGCCTCTGAAATTAAAAGCAGAAGAATTCGATGCGTATTAAAAAGAATTGATTTTTTGAAAACAGAAAAATTAGCATATCAGTCATTTTACATTACAAGTTTTGTTTTTGTGGTGATTTCTATTTTTGCGCAACATCTGTCTGTTTTCTTTAAACCTCCTGTAATTCTTACTTTGTGTTTTATTTATCTAATCAAGTCCCAGGATAAGAGAATTTTAGTGCTGTTAGCAATGTTGGTCATTTTGATTGCAGAGGTACTCACTATGAAGGATTTTATAGGCTATTTTAGATTGTTAAATGTATTACTCTCCATATATTATCTACTTAATATCATTTTGCTTTGGGAGAGTCTGAAAAAAATAAAGATCAAACTGAATAAAGTGTTTACTGTACAGCTCCTGATCACAATGGGATTGATTACCTATGTGTTATCTTCGGTGGCAGGATTAATATTGCCAAGTGTGCGAGAAGATCGAATGTTTCTATTCGTTCTTATTTTGTTTTTTGCCTCCTTTATTGGGATTTGTTACTATATCTATTTAAATAGTAAAACTGTCATTAGTTCTTCACTAATGGTGGCGGCTTCGTGTTTTTTGATTGTAAATATTATAACCGCCTTGTATAAGCTGTATGTGTTTCTAGAAGTCTTTGTAATTATTGCAAATTTATTACAGGTGTTTGGACAATTTTTCCTCATTAAATTCTTTATAGAACAACGTGAATTAACACCAAATGGTGAAGATTTTTTTTAAAAATTAGTATCGATTTAAATGCTCTAAGTATCTTTAGTTACCATTTGAGAGTCTTTGAGAAGTACTAACATTACATATGCGTTATTTTACATTTCCTTTTTGACAGTTCTTGCGGTTGCTGTTTTTTTGGAAAAGAAATACCTTTTGTACGTAAAGCCTTTGGCTACAATTTCCTTGATTTTGTTATATCTGGACCATGCGAAAACTAAAAATGTTTTTGTGATTATAAGTTTGTTGGTGATTATAGCGACCGACACATTTACCTACATGGATTTTGAAGGATATTTTGAAAGAATAACATCATTGATAACAGTTTTTTACTCTTTTTGCGTTTTGGCATTACGAGGGTATCTGTCAGAAGAAGAGGTAAACCCGGCAAAGTTGATTTCTGTACCTGTGATTATTAGTGCTATTCTGATTTCATATCTCATATATACTATTACCGAGATGGTTTTTCCTAAAATAGAGGACTCTATAGTTTTTGTGGTAATGATTGTGATTAGTTTGGTAACGTTCTTTTTGATCTGCTTTTTTATCTATGTGGCCGATAGATTCGAAAAGTCAATATTTCTTTTTGTTGCGGGATGTTGTACCATGTTTGTCGATGCGCTTTTGGCGGTAAATGAATTGTATTATTACACTACGGTTTTTACGGTGTTGATCAACTTTGCTGAAATACTGGGGCTCTATTTCTTTATACGCTTTTTTATACAAGCAAAGCCCAAAGACATGCAGTCTTTGACTAAAGAATACTTTTGAAGATGCTGATTTACAGGCTTTTTCTTTTTCTTGAGAAAGACTGGATGATTTTAAACTGTAAAATAGCTACATTTGTGGCTTCTTAATCTTTTGGATAAATGATTTTAAAGGGTCTTAAAAGGAATGCAATAAAGAAGAATATTGAATCTCATATCGAGAAAAGAAATTCTTCTTCACCAAGTATTTCCAGTCTTAATACTCTTGCTATTCTTATAGATGCAACAGAGCCCGTAAACGTTGTGGCTTTGGTTAAACTAGCTAACGAACTAGGGGTGAAATCTGAAAACTTAAAAGTAATTGGCTATAAGGAGGATAAAGATATTATTGATGAAAAAGGAGCGTCATATTATAACGACAAAAGTTTTGGGATGAATGGTTTGATCAAAAACCAAATGTTGCAAGACTTTATTCGTAAAGACTTTGATGTTTTGATTAGTTTTTATACCGAAGATAAGATAGAGTTACAATATGTGGCTGCTGCTTCCAAAGCAAAACTAAAAGTAGGCTTTGCAGAAGTAGACCACAGAATAAATGATTTGATAATAGGATCGACTATGAACAATGCGAATCTTTTTATAGTCGAACTAAAAAAGTATTTAAAAATATTACAAGTAATATGAGTAGTTTTCTGAGAGGAACGGGTGTGGCCTTGGCAACACCATTTAATGCAGATGGCACGATAGATTTTGAAGGAGTTACAGCTTTGGTGGATTTTTGTATTGAGGGAGGTATAGATTACTTAGTGGTTTTGGGAACCACTGCAGAATCCGTAACTCTATCCAAAGAAGAGAAGAAAGAGTTGGTAGCACATATTGTTTCTGTAAATGATAAAAAACTTCCTTTGGTTTTAGGAATAGGAGGGAACAATACAAAAGCTATTTTGGATGAAATAGCACAAACAGATCTGTCAAATTTTGCAGCAGTACTCTCTGTAGTGCCTATGTATAATAAACCTACTCAAGAAGGAATATACCAACATTATTTTGCAATCAATAATGCAAGCCCTATTCCAGTGTTGTTGTATAATGTTCCTTCTCGTACAGGAACCAATATGACTGCAGAAACTACGCTGCGATTAGCGGAGTTGGATAAAATAGTTGGGATCAAAGAAGCAGTTGGAGATTTTACACAAGTGCTAAGTATATTAAAAGACAGACCAAAAGACTTTTTGGTAATATCTGGAGATGACACTCTGGCTTTACCTTTGGTTGCTGCAGGTGGTGATGGAGTAATTAGTGTTATCGGACAAGGTTTTCCTGAAGAATTTTCTAAAATGATCCGTTTAGGGTTAGAAGGAAACACTGAAGAAGCATTTCAAATTTTGTATCAATTGTTACCGGTGATCGATTATGCTTTTGAAGAAGGAAACCCTGCTGGGATCAAAAACATTCTAAAAGTAAAAGGAGTGTGTAAAGATCATGTTCGTTTGCCTTTGGTTGCTGCTTCTTCGGCTTTAGAAGGTAAAATTGAAAATTTTATTGAGAACCTGTAGTGTATAAAGATGGCTAAAAAAATAAAAGATCCTGGAATCGGAAGGTCTTCTAACCAAAATGCAAGGCGTTTCATCAATCCCGATGGTTCTTTTAATATTAAGCACATCAATCGACCAAATTCGGTTTCCGAAAGTTATGATTACCTAATCAATATTACCTGGACCAAGTTCTTTTTGTGGGTATTGCTAGGGTATACTCTTATCAACATAGTTTTCGCTCTGATCTATACACTTTTAGGAATTTCCAGTATTACTGAGCCTTCAGGTAGTTTTTTTCGTGATTTTTTAAATGCTTTCTTTTTTTCAGCGCAAACGGTTACTACAGTAGGATATGGGGCTATGGCGCCCAAGGGATTACTTTTTGGGATTATTTCTTCTTTTGAAGCCCTTGTTGGTTTATTGAGTTTCTCTTTTGTAACTGGATTGTTATATGGGCGATTTTCTAAACCAAGAGCTAACATTCAGTTTAGTAAAAATATGGTGCTCAGAAAACATAATGGGGAAGACTGTATTATGTTTAGATTGATGAGCCGTAGTGTAAATGTGATGATTAGGCCTAGGATAGAAGCTACATTGTCGTTATCACTAAAAAACAAGGATGGTAAATTTGTTAATAGTTTTTATAATCTGAAATTAGAACGTAACTCAATTACCTATCTTCCTACGACCTGGACTGTAGTGCATCCTATTAAAGACACCAGCCCTTTGTTTGAATTTGATAGTGATAAAATAAAAAAGCTAAATGGAGAGGTTCTGATTCTGGTGAGTTATTACGATGAATCTTTTTCACAAGAGGTACATCAGGTGCATTCTTATGTGCTTAAAAATTTAAAAATGAGAGAACGATTTGTTCCTGCTTTTTACTACGATGACGATGGGTATACGGTCTTGGATCATGATAAGTTGAACAAGACAATGCCTGCAAACGAGGACTAGTTTTTACAAATTTCTTATTTCCTTATCATTTTCTGCAACAAAAGAGATAGCATATAGTTATTAAATTGAGTATGCGTAGTAAGATGATTAGCTATCTGAGAGCTGTTTTTTGATAAGATCTATGAAGCCCAGCAGAGCTAAGGGGGCATCGTGATGATTTGATTGTTTAAAGTTTTTGTAATACGGCAGAAATATCTATTTTTGCCAGATGTTTTTTTACCTATGAAAAGATTACTGTATTTATTAATTTTTATTTTATTCTTAGGCTCTTGTAGCGAGTACCAAAAGGTAGTAAGAGAAGATGATGTGGCTGCCAAGTATAAAATGGCTGAGGAGCTTTATAAAGAAGGGAGATACAAAAAGGCACTGCGACTTTTTGAGCAAATCGTTCCTCAATACCGAGGGAAACCTCAGGCAGAAAGAATAATGTATTATTATGCAGATACTTATTATCAGTTAGAAGATTATTATTTGTCGGGTTATCAATTCGATAGGTTTACAAAATCATATCCTAGAAGTGATAAAAAAGAAGAGGCAGCTTTTAAAGGAGCTCGCAGTTATTATTTTTTATCTCCTAGGTCTAGTTTGGATCAGGAAGAAACTACGCAAGCTATAGAAAAGCTTCAAACGTATATTAATGCATATCCGGAGAGTGAAAACTTGAAAGAAGCCAATGCAATGGTGGCGGAGCTTAGAGAGAAGAAGGAGAAGAAAGCATACGAAGTAGCAAAGCAATACCATCATAGAAGAGACTATAAAGTTGCTATTTCTGCATTTGATAACTATCTTGTGGATTACCCAGGATCGATTTTTAGAGAAAAGGTATTGTATTATAAATTAGAATCAGAGTATCTTTTGGCGATCGGAAGTTATGAGAGTTTAGTAAAAGAGCGTCTGGAAACGGCTCAAGGTTTTTATAGTAACTACAAAAAATACTATAAAGAAGGAGAGTATACCCAAAAAGCAGAAGAGATTGCTGAAGATATTAAAGTGAGATTAGAACAAATTAACTAGAAAACACGTAGAAGATGGATTTGAAAAAAAGTAATGCGCCGGTAAATACGACTACTATAGATAAAAACTTAGTAGATCAACCTACAAATAATATTTACGAGGCGATTTCTATAATTTCTAAAAGAGCTACACAGATTAATACTGATATTAAAAAAGAGCTTTTAGAAAAGTTAGATGAATTTGCTACTTACAATGATAGTCTAGAAGAAATCTTTGAGAATAAGGAGCAAATTGAAGTATCTAAATTCTATGAAAGATTACCTAAACCACATGCGTTAGCAGTACAAGAATGGTTAGAAGGTAGAATCTACCATAGAAATACAAAGACAGACTCAGAATCACTATAAGTCTATGTCAATTTTAAGCGGTAAAAAGGTTTTATTAGGAATAACCGCTGGTATTGCTGCTTACAAAACAGCTTCTTTGGTACGCTTATTTATCAAAGCAGGTGCAGAAGTGCAAGTGGTGATGACACCAGCGGCCAAGGATTTTGTAACTCCGCTTACCTTATCTACATTATCTAAGAATCCGGTTCATTCCTCTTTTTTTGATGAAGAAGACGAGAATGCGGTTTGGAATAATCATGTGGACTTAGGGCTGTGGGCTGATTTCATGATCGTAGCCCCGGTAACGGCTAATACGCTTTCAAAAATGGCAAGTGGGAATAGTGACAATCTACTATTGGCTACCTATTTGTCGGCAAAATGTCCGGTATACTTTGCGCCAGCTATGGACTTGGATATGTATAAGCATCCATCTACTCACGAAACTTTTGATAAGCTGATATCTTTTGGCAATATCATGATCCCTGCAGAGGCAGGAGAGCTGGCAAGTGGTTTGGTAGGACAAGGTAGAATGGCAGAACCAGAACATATTGTGGATTTTTTAGAAAAAGACCTATTGAGTAAATTACCTTTAAAGGGAGAGAAAGTACTAATTACTGCTGGCCCTACATACGAAGCCATCGACCCTGTTCGATTTATCGGAAATCACTCTAGCGGTAAAATGGGGATAGAGTTAGCGCTAGCTGCTGCCAATCTTGGGGCTCAGGTCGATTTAGTTTTAGGACCATCTTCCCTAAAAATAGATCATGGCTTGGTCAATGTTATTAATGTAGTAAGTGCAGAAGATATGTATCAGGCTGTTGTGTCATTGTATGACAGATGTACCATAGCTATAGCTTCGGCGGCAGTTGCAGATTATAGACCTAAACAAGTAGCTTCGCAGAAAATTAAAAAGTCAGATTCCGAATTTTCAATAGAACTAGAGCGCACCAAAGACATCTTAAAATGGATGGGCGAACAGAAGAAGCATCAGTTTTTGGTTGGATTCGCATTGGAGACCGAAAACGAAGAAGAAAACGCGAAGAACAAACTGATCAAGAAAAATCTGGATTTGATTGTTTTGAACTCACTTAATGATAAAGGGGCAGGTTTTAAGGGAGCTACAAATAAAGTAACCTTGATCAATCATAAATTTGAAAGTAAAGCGTTTGAACTAAAAACGAAAGCTGAGGTTGCCAAAGATATTTTTGATGAAATTGACCAGATGAAGCGTGTAGCAGATTTGGCTACCAACGGATAGCGTTGTATAGCCATTCGTTATTTTTTAGGCGAGGGGCAAATGCATATAAATCGAATACTCAAAAATTTAAACTCGAAAAAATGAACAGAATCTTTCTTATTGTACTTCTTGTATTTGGATGTAATGTTTATGCTCAAGAGTTTAATGCAACGGTTGTGGTAAATGCAGAGCAAACCGGTAACCCTAACTTACAAGTGTTTAAAACCTTGGAGCGGTCGTTAACTGAGTTTATTAATAATACAGTTTGGACTAATATAGATTACCGTACCGAGGAGCGAATTGATTGTAGTTTTTTTATCACCGTAGTTGGGTTTGATAATGATGCGTTTACAGCAACGCTACAAGTACAAGCTTCTAGACCTGTTTATGGTTCTAATTACAGTACAACTATTTTGAATGTAAATGACCGACAGTTCAATTTTAATTATTTAGAGTTTCAGCCTCTAAATTACAATCCCAATAATTTCGAATCGAATCTCATTTCCGTTGTATCCTTTTATTTATATATGATTCTAGGGGTTGATGCAGATAGTTTTGCGCTCAATAGTGGTACCGATTTTTATCAAGAAGCCAAAAATATAGTAGGTAATGCACAAAGTAGTAATGCTTTGGGGTGGAATCCTGCAGATGGACTACAGTCAAGATTTAGGTTTAATGATGATCTATTGTCTGGGACTTTTGATGGATATCGTGAAACGATGTACACCTACCATCGCGAAGGTTTGGATCAAATGCACAACAATGTAAAACAAGGGAAGCAAACCATTCTAAAAGCAATGAAATCCCTGGAGAAATTGCATAGTGTTCGACCAAATTCCTTTATTATGAGAGTCTTTTTTGATTCAAAGGCCGGAGAAATTTCTAGCATACTTTCTGGAGGACCTTCTGTAAACATTGCAGAAACAGTAGGGATCTTGAATAAGATAGCTCCAACCTATGCAGATAACTGGAAAGATATCAAATTTTAAAAATCTTTAGCTGTTGAAAAGCAGGTGAAAAAGTTTTATTTTTTCATCGATAATCCCGCACAATCTTCTGAAATCTATAGTATATTTACAAGCTAGAACGACTAAAAAAATTATCCTTTGCTTGGAGCTCTTTCCATAAAAAATTTCGCGTTAATAGAACAATTACAGGTTTCCTTTGATGCCGGGTTGATTACTATTACCGGGGAAACCGGAGCGGGTAAATCCCTATTGTTGGGGGCCTTGGGGTTGTTGTTGGGGAAAAGAGCAGATTTAAATAGCGTAAAAGACAATTCTCAAAAATGCGTTATTGAAGGAGTTTTTAGTATTGCACAATATGATCTCGAAGCATTTTTTGATGAACAGGAACTGGATTATGAAGAGGAAACCATCATTAGAAGAGAAATCCTTCCTTCGGGTAAATCCAGAGCTTTTATTAATGATACTCCGGTTACTTTGCAGGCGCTATCCGGTTTGGGAGCTAGGTTGATCGATATCCATAGTCAACATCAAACGTTAGAGGTGACCACCAATGATTTTCAGTTTGAAGTACTCGACGCACTGGCACAGGTGGATCGTGAAGTGAAATCCTATCAAAGAGGTTTGAAGCTATTGAAAGAAAAACAAAAAGAAGTTGATCTCCTGATGGCCAGTAAAGATAGTTTTACCAAAGAATATGAGTATAATTCGTTTTTGTTAAAAGAATTGGATGAAGCTCAATTAAAGCCCGGCGAGTTGCAAGAGTTAGAAGAAATGCATGATCGTCTCAATAATATAGAGGAAATTCAGGAGCGACTTTCTGGTTCGATAGCAATTATAACTTCTGAAGAAGTTGGGGTTGGAGATCAGTTGAATATCATAAAAGCGAATCTTTCAAAAATAGCTTCATATTCTGGTCCTTTGAATGACTTGTCAGAAAGGATTCAGAGTTTGTATATAGAGTTAGATGATGTTCAGGAATCTTTGCTTAACGAATTAGAAAAATTAGAAGCAGATCCAGAACAGCTGGAGAAAGCAAGCCAGCGATTGCAATTACTTCATAACCTTCAGACAAAGCATAATGTAGCAAGTGTTGAAGAATTGTTGATCATACAGGAAGAACTTCAGCAAAAAGTGTCTCAAACAGAATCCCTTTCAGGAGATATTGAAGCACTTCAAACCGAAATTGATACTATAAAAGATCAATTGGACGAAGTTGCAAAAAAGATTCATGAAAAAAGAAATAAAGCGTTGCCAGGGTTAATTGAAGAGTTAGAAGAAATACTAAATGCTTTAGGTATGCCTAATGCGAGTTTTAAAACATCTTTGACATTACAGGATGCTTACTTCTCTAACGGGAAAGAAAATCTGGAATTTCTGTTTTGTGCTAACAAAGGAGGGAGCTATGGAGAACTTAAAAAAGTAGCTTCAGGAGGAGAGTTGTCGAGGATAATGCTGGCAATAAAAGCGATTCTTTCTAGGTACGCACAGTTACCAACAATCATTTTTGATGAGATAGACACTGGAGTATCCGGAGAGATTGCACACAAGATGGCAGATTTGATGTTGAATATGAGCAAGAATTTGCAGGTGTTTAGTATTACACATTTGCCTCAGATAGCGGCCAATGGACAAAGCCAGTACAAGGTATTTAAGCAGGATATCAATGATACAACGGTTACGCAACTCAAATTATTAAATCAGGAAGAGCGAATTACTGAGATTGCTGAAATGATCGGAGGAAAGAGTATTTCGGAGTCCGCGCTATCGCATGCCAAATCTTTGCTGCTTAATTAAGCTAAAATTACACGGAAATAGTATCAGTTTAGGCTGTTTTGTTATCTTTACAGCTTGTATAACGATCTTTAATTTACAACTAATGTCACACAATTTATTAAAAGGCAAAAGAGGAATTATTTTTGGAGCACTTGATGAGAGTTCAATTGCTTGGAAAACAGCCGAAAAAGTTTTTGAACAAGGAGGGAGTTTTGTGTTAACTAATGCTCCGGTAGCTATGAGAATGGGAGCAATCAATACCCTTGCAGAGAAAACAAATGCTCAGGTAATACCTGCAGATGCTACATCTATTGAAGATCTTGAGAATCTTGTAGAAAAATCGATGGAGATTTTAGGCGGGAAGTTGGATTTTGTTTTGCATTCTATAGGAATGTCTGTCAATGTTCGAAAAGGTCGTCATTATACAGATTTGAATTACAGTTTTAGTGAAAAAGGATGGGATGTATCGGCATTATCTTTCCATAAAACCATGCAGACTTTGTACAAGAAAGATGCAATGAACGAGTGGGGGAGTATTGTAGCTTTAACCTATATGGCTGCGCAACGTGTGTTCCCTGATTATAATGATATGGCAGATAACAAAGCATATTTAGAATCTATAGGGCGTAGTTTTGGATATTTCTTCGGAAGAGATAAAAAAGTACGTGTGAATACGATTTCGCAGTCTCCTACACCTACCACAGCAGGAAAAGGAGTAAAAGGTTTTGATGGCTTTATTGAATATGCCGATAAAATGTCTCCTCTTGGAAATGCAACAGCAGACGAGTGTGCAGACTATACGATAACTTTGTTTTCGGATTTAACCAAAAAAGTTACACTACAAAACTTATATCACGATGGTGGATTCTCAAATATGGGAGTTAGTCAAATGGTGATGGATAAGTTTGTAGATGAACAATAAATACTTACAAATAACGTAATAGTAAAATCCCATTACCCGAGAGTAGATGGGATTTTTCTTTGATACATCTCGCTTTATGCAATTTGATTTTTCTTTTATTATACCGGTATATAATCGACCCAATGAGATTGATGAGCTTTTGGAAAGCATGTTGGCTATGCAGTATTCCAAATCTTATGAAATCGTTATTGTAGAAGATGGTTCTTCGGATACGGCGGAGCAGGTGATAGAAGGATATCGCGATAAGTTAAAGATAAGCTATTATCAGAAAGAGAATACGGGCCCTGGAGACTCTCGTAACTATGGAATGCGAAAGGCAAAAGGGAATTACTTTATCATTTTGGATAGCGATGTTCTGATGCCAGAGGATTATCTGGAAAAAGTGGATGCATTTTTATCAAAGAACTTTGTGCATTGTTTTGGAGGACCAGACGACGCTCATCAGAGCTTTACGGATCTGCAAAAGGCGATAAGTTATAGTATGACTTCTTACCTGACTACAGGAGGAATTCGAGGACGAAAAAAAGTAGTAGGCAAATTTCAACCGCGTAGTTTTAATATGGGGTTGTCTAAGGAAGCTTTTGAGGCTTCCAAGGGTTTTGGTAATATTCATCCGGGAGAAGACCCTGATTTAACGATACGACTTTGGAATTTGGGGTATGATACTGCTTTAATACCGGATGCAAAGGTGTTTCATAAACGAAGAATCTCCTGGAAAAAGTTTTACATGCAGGTGAATAAATTTGGACTAGTACGCCCAATTCTTAATAAATGGCATCCAGAGACGGCAAAAATTACCTATTGGTTTCCTACCTTATTTCTGTGTTTTATTGCGTTCTCCTTGGTAACTGCACTATTTGGATGGTGGTATTTCCTTGGATTGTTAGGACTGTATTTTGTGTTTATATTTTTTGGAGCTATCGTTGCTTACAAAAAACTTTCTATTGCATTGAAGGCGATTCTGGCGGTTTTGATACAATTTTATGGATACGGAAAAGGATTCCTGAAATCTTATTATTATATTCATCTACTCAATAGGGTCCCACAAAAGCAATTTAAGAAGTTGTTTTTTGAAAAGTAATAGCATATGTCAAACCGAAAAAAGAAGACTTTTTTATTCAAAAGAAGCAGTGTAAAAACTTTTCTGTTTTTTTTAGGTTTTACTTCTCTTTTATGGTTATTCATTCAATTTTCTAAAAATTATACAAAGGAAGTAGAGGTAGGTATTCGGTATACCAACTTGCCTGAGGGTAAGATCTTTAATGAAACCAGTGATCAAACCTTAAGAATGACCTTGAATGGTAATGGTTTCCGTTTGATCAATCATAATTGGCAAAAACCTATCCTGGAATTTAATGCCGAAGATGCTGTGTCCAAAAATGAAGATCATTTTTTGTTTTTTGTGGATAAAGAGTCTTCAATTTTGCAAAGTAAACTAGATTTTAAGGGACGGGTGTTGGCCATACAAAAAGATACACTTACTTTGAAACTGGATATTAATCTTGAGAAAAAGGTTCCTGTAGCTATTCTTCAGGATATACAATATGCAAATGGGTATGGGAGTGATAAGGGTTTGGTGATTACTCCGGATTCGGTGATGGTCAGTGGTCCTTCGGTTATGATAGATACTTTGCAACAGGTACAAACAATACCATTAAGTTTAGAAGGACTTAATGTAGATTACGCTTCAGAATTAGAAATCGACACTCAGGTTTTGCCAACTAATATCAAGGTATCTCCTGTTCAATTAAAAGCTGAGGTATTGGTAAGTAAATTTACAGAGGGAAGTCAAAGAATTCCAATTGTGCTTAACAATGTGCCTGAAGGGGTAAATATTAAAATCTTTCCCAAAGAAACATCAATTGTATATCGAGTTGGCCTGGATAAATACAATGAAATTACCGAAAGAGATTTTCGAGTAGTAGCTGATTATGCCAAAGCATCAGAGGAAAGTGTATTTCTAACTTTAGAATTGACGGATATTCCAGAGTCGATTCATGATGTGCGGCTTCAGGAAAAACAAGTGCAGTTTGTTGTTCTTAAACAAGAGAGTAATTAAGTATGAAAGTTGTTGGTCTTACCGGTGGTATTGGAAGTGGTAAATCCACAATTGCCAAGATGTTTGAGGACTTGGGAGTTGCAGTTTATATAGCGGATATCGAGGCTAAGAAACTGATGAATGAGGATCCCGCGGTAAAAAAAGAAATTACAGATTTGTTTGGTGAGGAGGCTTATCGGAATAATACCTTAAACAGACCTTTTATCGCCAATATTGTTTTTAATGATTCGACTCAGCTCGAGAAATTAAATGCTATCGTTCATCCTGCGGTAGCTGATCATTTTGACAAATGGAAAGACCGCCAAAACGGTAATTATGTAATCAAAGAAGCCGCTATCCTTTTCGAAAATGGCGGGTATAAACAGTGTCATCATACGATCCTTGTCGTGGCTCCATTAGAATTGAGAATTTCCAGAGTATTGAACCGAGATCAATCCACTAGAGATGAGGTTTTATCCAGAATAAAAAACCAGTGGGATGACGATCAAAAAATTCCTTTGGCCGATTTTGTTATACAGAACATCGATTTGCAAGATACCGAACAACAAGTCAATGAGATACACCAGAAAATATCTCGCTAACTACCTTGTAATCCTAATCCTTCATTTTGTTAACATTTGGTTAAACCCTAAAGTAGCTAAATGTTAAAGTCTTACTTTTGATCTATGAATAAAAGGTTATTCGTATTGCTGATAATCCTGATGAGTTTATCGTTGATTGGGATTATTTTTGTTCAGGGATATTGGATTAACAACACTGTAGAGAATAATGAAGAGCAGTTTTCTTTTAATGCAAAGCAAATTCTGATTTCGGTATCCAATGGGATACAATATCGAGAGTTTGAAGAAATGTTTTTTCCTTTACGAGAAATCATTCACAGCATAGAAGAGCCCGATAATAATACAATTCGTCAGCTGTTGAACCTTAGTATAGACAAAAGAACAAAACCTTTTGAATATGCTAATGAAATTTTGGAAGAGGATGCAAAATTATTCTCTTCGTTCATTAATTTCAATATTGATACAGTTCGTTTAAAGAGTATTTTAAACCGAAATGTAGAAAACTCTTTACAAGAAACCCAGAGTAGTAATACAGAGCTTAGTGCAACGTCTAAGTTAGAAAGAAGGATAAAAGGGTTAACAGACCTGCAGAGAAAGGACTATGAAATTTTAATAGGAGAAATTGCGAGTTTTATTCCTATTCATAGAAGGGTAAAGAAAAAGGAAATTGAATATTTATTAAAAAAAGAGCTTGAAGAAAGAGATATAAAGGTAGGTTTTGAATATGCGATTTACAGCCGTTCTCTTGCTACCAAAGTACGTTCTGAAGATTTTAATTTGGATCACCCTGCAACTTACGCTATTGCACTATTTGCAGATGATCAAGGAGCTAGCGAATATCAGTTATTAGTTAATTTTACTGGTAAAAAACAATATGTGCTTTCCACTATAAAAGGAATGGCCATACTTTCTATCATTTTTACGCTGATTATTGTAATTGCTTATTCGAGTGCACTGTCGCAGTTGATGCAACAACGACAGATCTCCCAAATTAAGACCGATTTTATTAATAATATGACGCATGAGCTAAAAACTCCTATCGCTACCATCAACCTTGCTCTGGATGCTATCAAGAATCCTAAAATTTCGGGAGATAAAGAAAAGTTGCAACGGTATATGACAATGATAAGAGAAGAAAATAAACGAATGCATGCCCAGGTCGAAAATGTTTTGAGGATTTCTCAATTAGAGAAAAATGAACTTAACATCAAAAAAGACAGACAGGAATTACATGATATTATTGAAGATGCAGTGACACATGTCTCTTTGATTGTTGAAAATAGACAAGGGTATATCAAAACACATTTAGGAGCTTTAAAAACAACTATTTTGGCAAATGACAGTCATATGACCAATGTAGTTGTAAACGTTCTGGATAATGCAATTAAATATTCAGAAAGTGAACCCAAAATAGATATATATACTGAGAATGTAAAAAATAGTATCGTTCTTAAAATTCGTGACCATGGAATTGGTATGAGCAAAGTGGCGCAGAAAAAGATTTTTGAAAAGTTCTTTAGAGAACATACTGGAGATCTGCATAATGTAAAAGGACACGGATTAGGACTAACATATGTGAAACGAATTATAGACGACCATCATGGTCAGATATGGGTAGAGAGTGAAAGGGGAAAAGGCTCTACATTTATAATTAAATTACCGTTAATATCATAAAATATGGAAACAGAAAACAAAAAGATTTTGCTTGTAGAGGATGATCCGAACTTTGGAACGGTTCTAAAGGATTATCTAGTAATGAATGATTATGATGTTGTGCATGCTAAAAATGGTATGGAAGGCTTCGAAAAGTTCAAAAAGGATGATTATGACATGTGTATCTTAGATGTTATGATGCCTTATAAAGACGGGTTTACGTTGGCAAAAGAAATCCGTGATAAAAATGAAGAGATACCTATTATCTTCTTGACGGCAAAAGCAATGAAAGAAGATGTGCTAAAAGGATATAAGGTAGGTGCAGATGATTACCTGAATAAGCCTTTTGATAGTGAGGTATTATTAATGAAAATACAAGCTATTATGCAACGTAAGAGTACAGAGTCTGTTGCTGATAGTAAACAATTTGAATTCAAAATAGGAGGTTTTCACTTGAATTCAAAACTAAGATTCTTGACTTACAAAGAAGAAGATCCTATAAAATTATCTCCAAAAGAAAATGAATTACTTCGTCTTTTGGCACTACATCTTAATGACTTAATGCCAAGAGAACTTGCGTTAACTAAGATTTGGAGAGATGATAACTACTTCACATCAAGAAGTATGGACGTATACATCGCTAAACTAAGAAAGTATCTAAAGAAAGATGAGAATGTTGAAATATTAAACATTCATGGAGAAGGGTTTAGATTAGTCGTAAGAGGCGAAGAAGTATAGAGAGCATATAACGGTACTATTTCATAAAGCATCATAATTATTTTATGGTGCTTTTTTCTTTTATATAAGTCACTACTTCCTTAACATCTCCGGTATACGGGAACCATTTGATTTCTGGGTCCTTTCTAAACCAGGTGAGTTGTCTTTTGGCGAAACGGCGGGTGTTCTTTTTGATTTCCGAAATGGCAAAATCTAATTCCCATTTCCCGTCAAAATGGGTAAATAGTTCTTTGTATCCTACAGTATTAAGTGCATTCAAATTTTTGTGTGGGAGTAAGGATTTAACTTCGTTAATTAATCCTTGCTCGACCATGAGATCGACACGTTGATTGATACGATCATAAATAACTTCTCTATCTGCTGTAATCCCTATTTTTATAATCGAAAAAGGTCTGTTTTTTTTGATAGCAGTTGTAAAAGAAGAATAAGGCTGACCACTACTAATACAGATCTCTAATGCTCTCATTACTCTATGAGTATTTTGTTTATCTACTTTGGCGTAATACTCGGGATCTAAAACTTTTAGCTGAGCTTGAAGGTGTTCTATGCCTTTGGTTTCATAAGTGATATGTAATTCTTTTCGAATTTTGGGGTCAACTTCTGGGAATGTATCTAGTCCTTTGGTGATTGCATCAACATACAGTCCTGATCCTCCGACAAGAATGACAAAATCATTTTTTTGAAATAACCTATCTATTGTGTCTAGGGCTTCTTTTTCAAAATCTCCTACACTGTAGGGTTCTGTAATACTTTTGTGTTGTATAAAATGATGAGGTGCCTGAGCTAATTCTTCTTTTGAAGGAACGGCGGTGCCAATATGCATTTCCTTAAAAAACTGCCTGCTATCTGCAGAAACAATTTCGCAATCCAAATGATTGGCTAGCGCAATACTAAGACTGGTTTTTCCAATCGCGGTAGGTCCTATAACAACAATCAGATTTTTATTCATTTCAATAGATCTTCACCGCATTTATGACAAAACTTGGCATCATCTCTGTGGTTACTTTCGTTACAGTTATTGCAGGATTGTGTGTTGAGATGAACTTTTTTGGTTTGGTGCGTATATTCTGCACTAACAATACCTGTTGGTACGGCAATGATACCATAACCCATAATCATTATGATAGCTGCCAAAAATTGGCCCAAAGGCGTAACCGGTGCAATATCTCCGTATCCTACCGTTGTAAGCGTAACGATACACCAATATACACTTATAGGAATGCTTTTGAAACCACTTTCTTCACCCTCTACGATATACATAACCGTTCCCATGATGATACATAATACCAAAACGGCGAATAGAAATACCAATATTTTGGCACGACTATCTTTGATCGCTTTTACTAATTTGTTGGATTCTCCAATGTATCGGGAGATTTTTAAAATCCTAAATATTCTTAGTAGTCGTAATGCACGAACCGTAAGTAATGCACTGGATCCTGCAAAGAAAAAGGATAGGTACAATGGAATGGTAGATAAAAGATCTATGATACCATAAAAACTAAAAATATATGAGGTGGGTTTCTTGATCGAAATAATCCGAGCGATATATTCAAAAGTAAAAAATATAGTGATTACCCATTCGGCGTAGTACAGGAATTCATAAATATCAATAGGAAGTCCTTTTACACTCTCCAGCATTACGAATACAATACTCAATACAATAAGGATTAATAAGGTAACATCAAATACCTTACCCATAGGAGTATCTGCCTCATAAATTATCTCATGTAATTTGTTTTTCCAGGTTTTATGATCTGTGTCTTTTGTCAAACTAAAATGTTTTGTTTAAAAATACTAAAACTAGTTTATTTTTTTATTGATATCACGGTATCCCTTTCAATGTCTACTATTAAATTAAAAATTTCTTTCAAAGCTGGGTAATATTCGATAGGATAGTAAGGAGCGTTAAAATTTATTCTATGGTTAATCAGTAATTTTTTACCATTGTTTTGGTAATTAACAGTTACCGTAGCTAATTTATTAGGCAATGCGAATCCTTGATTTTTTGGGGTATCAATAAACTCATGATCTTCGTCGATGTTTATGGATACCAAATAAGTATATGAATCTTTGAAACCAAAATCTACCGGAAAAGTTCTTTCATTTAATGTGAATGGGTTTTCGCTAAAAAAAGCTTCAGAAAAAGGCCTGATATATATGATATTTTCAATTTGTTCTGTTGGAGAATTATAATGAAACTCCTCAAGGTATGATTTTTCTGTGTTTTCTTGGTTTTTGATAGTAGCGTTGGTAATGATGCGATCTGGATATTGTTGTTTGATAGTTTCTCCTAAATTCTGAGAGGTATTTGCATACATTTTTTTTCTTTTATAGTATGCCGGATATCCCTGGAAAGCGTGAGTTACTTTACCTCTTATCATTAAATCGTCATTCAACGTTATATCTTCTTTGTAGTAATGAGAAGAGCGAAGTCTTGGCTCAATATTGATCCAACTGCTACCATTTTTAAAATCAAGTAATCGCCCATATTGATTTAAACATCTGAATGGGACCTCACCAAAGTTTAATGTCTTTTCTGTAGCATCCAAAAGGTAGGAATTGTTTTCTAAAGACAAATGTACAATCAGATAGTTGAAATCTGTAATCACAGGATATAATTTTGTAACATAACCATTGTCTCTGGTAGACATTAATACAGGTAATACATCAAATCCTTGTTGTTTAAGTGCATTATGCAATAATATGTTGATGCTCGAAACATTTCCTACTTTGGTAGAGATTACTTTTTTAATATCCCCATCAGTAAAAATTCTGTTTTTCTTATTCCAGGTATAGTGTTTTGCAATGTAACGATATATGGCTTTTGCTTTATCAATGTTGTTAGGTAATGATTGGATTTCCAGCGGTAGTATGTTTTTGGTTAAATTTACTTTTTTGAGTTGAACGCCAATACTAACTTCCTTTTTTATTTTATTATCTACATCTTCCCATGTTTCGCTGAACTTTTTATTGACCCCATCAAAGCCTTTATATTCCCTCAACTCGAAGTCTATTCTCGAAAAATAATTTTCTTTTGCGGTCATGTATTCTTCCTCAATGAACGCGGGAATATCTTTCATAACATATACATTACGCGAGCAGTCAGAGTGTCCGCCATAAGCAACTTCGAGACATTGTTTGATCAGGCTTTCATCCTTTGAATGAAGCTTTAGGGGGCCTACTAATTTGATATTATATAAATAATTTCCAGGTAAATCAGTGATGTATTCACTGTAAATTTTTGGAATGTCATCTTGAAAATCCCATCCATTGAATTTAAATATAAATGGAGATTCTTGTTGGTACTTATAAGTCAATACAGAGCCGGGTTTAACATCAGGAAAAGTAAATTTGATGATAGAGTAATGCTCGTCGTATTTTTCTTCATAAACATTCTCTTTTTCCAGTTTTGTTTTTACTACTTTCCCATTTTCTAAGTTGTAGGTATATGCAACCAAATCTCGGTATGTTTCCCGTCTTCCTTTGTTGTTGTAGAGAAAAATTTTGATAGTAGCCTTGTCAAATCCTTGTGAGTTCAATATCTTAATTTTGGCTTCATAGTCAGTCAATAGATTATAGTTGTTTCCATTTTCTATTCTACTATATCCTTTTTCATAGAGATACAAAGCATTGGCGGTACTGTCTTTAGGATAACTGTTGTTTTCTAAATCAGCTTCGCTTACAACAAGATTAGTACTGTTATAGGTGTTTTGCGCGCTAAGAAATAGAGTAAATAAGTTGAGGGTTATTAGAAGAAAACGTTTAATCATTCCTGTTTAATTTGACAATCTTTAATTTTTTATGCTGGCGAATGTAACTCTGAATAATATGTTGCGCATCTCGATTATGCTGCATGGGGGTAATGATCGTACGTAGTATTTCGATATTGTTGATTTGATGATTCAAATTGAAGTATCCAAATCCTTTAAATTTACCATCTTCCACCAAAATAACTCCTTGTTCGTCAACATCTCGACCCCGATCAATGATGATCATATTTTGAGCTTCAAACGAGTTTTTATGAATTAATTTCTTTACTCGTTCATTATATTCATCCTTGCTCTCACTACCAATACAAGCTCCTTCGCATTGTTTTATCGTATAATTAAAACAATTGCCTTTCCCATTAACCAGTCCCATTAATCGTTGGCAAAGGTTAAATTCTTCTGTCCAACGGTGCATATAGCTTTTTGCCTGTTGTCGATTAGTAAAAGTGGTAATGCTCTTTTCGCGGCCATTGGCTTTGCTTACTTTTAGATTGATGTATCCATCATCGTCGACGAATTGATATAATGCCTGGTCAAATTTTGTTTTTCGTAAAGCTCGGTTGTATTTTGGCTTGTTTACTTTTATCTCTTCACTTTCTTTTAGCAAGGCAAGTAATTCGCTACCTGTAATTTCATACGATACCGATACTACTTCTTCTTGTATGCGTCTGGACTTTCTATTGTCATTAGTGAAATGTTGGTTGAGACGCTTTTTGATGTTCTTGCTTTTGCCAATGTAAATGATATCTCCATTTTCATTATGCATATAATACACCCCCGTAGCAATGGGAGCTTGTTCAATTAATCGGAGTAATTTATCATCGATCTGACGCTTAGGGTCAGCTCTTACCGTATCTGTAATTATGCTTTTTTCAGAATCTTTGGTGAGGAGTAACTTAAAAAGCTTTACCGTTGCAAGGGCGTCACCATTTGCACGATGCCTATCTGATAAGGGAATACCTAGTCCACGTACTAATTTTCCTAAGCTGTATGATTTTTGATCGGGAATCAGTTTTTTAGAAAGCTCTACTGTGCATAAAGAATGTCTTTCAAAGTCAAACCCTAGTCTTGAGAATTCAGTTCGTAGTATTCGGTAGTCAAAGCTTGCGTTATGAGCAACTACCACACAATCCTCTGTAATTTCTACAATTCTTTTGGCTACCTCATAAAACTTAGGCGCATTACGAAGCATATCATTGTTAATACCAGTAAGGTTAGCTACAAAGGGTTGTATAGGACGTTCTGGATTAACTAGACTTATAAACTGATCAACAACCTGTAAACCATCAAATTTGTAAATAGCAATTTCAGTAATACCTTCTTCATTATATTTTCCTCCTGTTGTTTCTATATCTAAAATTGCATACATAGTTTACTGTATAGGCATTTGTTTTACTGTTAAGATGTTTTTGTGCTTTGAGTTTTCCTTTGTATTACTACCTAAATGTAGTTTTGAAAATACTAAATTAACCCTTTTATTGATAGATCAAAATTAAAAGGGGGTATTGCTATTATACCTTTTGATATTAATGGTAATTTCTGGCGCCAAAAATTGAACTTCCAATTCTTACCATGGTACTACCAGAAGCAATAGCGATTGCGTGATCTGCACTCATCCCAATAGATAGTGTTGTCAAGTTTGGATATTCGGGTTGTAATTGGTCAAAAAGACGTTTGATACCTCCGAATTCTGATTTTATTTGCTGTTCGTTATTGGTAAAAGTTGCCATTCCCATCAATCCTTTAATTTGTATATGAGTTAAGGATTTTACTTCTTCAGAGGCTAACAAAGCAATGGCATCTTCGTCACTAAGACCAAATTTACTGTCTTCTTCCGCAATTTTGATTTGGATAAGGCATGAGATTATTCTATCATGTTTTTTTGCCTGTTTGTCAATTTCCTTGAGTAATTTCAAACTATCTACGGCATGAATCAAATCCACAAACTCTGCCATATATTTTACCTTATTCGTTTGTACATGACCGATCATATGCCATTGAATATCTTTTGGCATTTGTTCCCATTTTTCGGTCATTTCCTGAATTTTATTTTCTCCAAAAACACGTTGCCCTGCATTATAGGCCTGCATTAATTCTTCGACGGGTTTGGTTTTTGAAACAGCAACAAGGGTGACTTCTTCCGGGATTTCTGTTCGAATTCGTTCGAGATTATGTTGGATATCGCTCATAGGCTGCAAATATATCTAAAATCGACGAGGTAAAAGGTGCCATCCTTGCACTTAGAAGTGTGTTGGATATCAAAATTCGTAGATGGTAATACCGCTTCTCAATTTGGGTTCGATATAGGTGCTTTTTGGAGGCATTTTTAGCCCTTCGTCCGCTATTTTTTTCATCTGCGAAACCGAGGCAGGGAATAAAACAAAACCTACTTGAAATTCTTGATTATCAATTCTACTTTTTACAGGAATAATATCGTTTTTACCGTGAGAATATTCAATTCTAGTATCAGTACGTAAATCTTCGATCCCAAGAATCGGTTTCAAAACGGTTTTATACAAAATTTGTGCATCTAATTCTTCTAGTGCATTGTCGAATTGATAAGTTGTTTTCCTGAGGTAAAGCGAATAGAATTCTCCATCCAGATACATGCTAAAATGATGCGGTTTGGAAGGTTTGTAGGCTTCAATCCCTCTATTTTCTATACGAAACCATTCGTCTAACTTGATCAAAAACTCTTCTTTGGTCAATCCATTAAGATCTTTGATCAACCGATTGAACTCGTATATCCTAAGGTCGGACTCCGGAATCAAGTAACTCATAAAAAAGTTATAAGGCTCTTCTCCAGAATGATCAGAATTGTTGACTTTGAGGTCCTGAGCAAGCAGGTGAGAAGATGCAGAACGATGATGACCATCTGCAATATAAATAGTACCAATAGAAGCAAAAGCATCTTTTAGGACTTCTATGGATTTAGGATCTTCGACCTTCCAGAGGTAGTGTGTGTCTCTGTAGGTGGTTGTAAATTCAAATTCTGCTCTTTCCTGAATTTTTTTTGAAATTACATCGGATATGGTATCATTGTCAGGATAGGTAAGGAGTACAGGTTCTGCATTAAATCCTACTGTTTTAAGATACTCCTTAAAGGTGTTTTCTCTGTGTTGAAGCGTATCTTCATGTATTTTGATGACATTATTTTCGTAATCGGCAGTACTGGCAGCTGCCACAATGCCAGAAAAAGATTCTTGTTCTCGATTTACAATTTTATAAACATAGTAGCATGGTGTCTCATCTTGAACAAAGATTTCATCTTCTTTGAATTCGAGATAGCGATTGCGAACCAGTTTGTAGCGTTCTTCTCCCGAGATTTCTTTTTGATACTTATATCCTGGATTCACAATATGCAGAAAAGAGTAGGGGTTGTAATCCATTCTTGAATCACGCTCAAACGCCGTATAACTTTCATAAGATCTTGAGGCTACCAGGCTTACTTTGTCTCTGGTTGGGCGAATTGCTTTAAACGGGTGGATTTTTGCCATTTCTTGATTTCGTATAACTTAAATATTCTTCGGGTTATTGAAGTATGCTTGATAATAAACATATTTTCAATATTAAATAAAAAAGTTGGACCTAGTGCATAGATCCAACTTGTAAATATATAATTTATGTGTTTTGAAAGCTAGTCGTTATGCAAATTGCTTGGCAACTTTTTCTGCTTTTTTACTTTCTGAATAATCGTAAAATCCTTCTCCGCTTTTTACACCTAATTTACCAGCCATTACCATATTAACTAATAACGGGCAAGGTGCATACTTTGGGTTTTTGAAGCCTTCGTACATTACATTAAGGATAGAAAGGCATACATCAAGACCAATAAAATCAGCTAATTGTAATGGGCCCATTGGGTGTGCCATTCCTAATTTCATCACCGTATCTATTTCAGTTACTCCGGCAACTCCATTGTATAACGTTTCGATAGATTCGTTGATCATTGGCATCAGGATTCTATTGGCTACAAATCCAGGGTAGTCATTTACTTCTACAGGGATTTTACCTAACTGCTTAGATACTTCCATGATAGTTTGTGTCACCTCGTCAGAAGTGTTGTATCCTCGGATGATCTCTACCAATTTCATGATAGGCACAGGGTTCATAAAGTGCATCCCAATCACCATTTCTGGGCGGTTAGTAACTGCTGCGATTTGAGTAATCGAGATAGAAGAAGTATTTGTCGCCAAAATAGTATCATCAGGACAAGCATCACTTAAGTCCTTGAAAATCTTAAGTTTCAAATCTACGTTTTCAGTAGCCGCTTCAACTACCAATCCAGCGTATTCTACACCTTCTTTTATACTGGTGTAAGTAGAGATGTTTGCCAGAGTGGCTTCTTTATCAGCTTCAGTAATTTTTTCTTTGGCGATCATACGATCCAAATTTTTGGTGATCGTTGCCAAACCTCTATCCAAAGCTTGTTGTGAGATGTCAATAAGTTGTACTTTAAAACCTTTTTGAGCAAAAGTATGTGCAATACCGTTGCCCATAGTTCCTGCACCAATTACTGCTATATTTTTCATGTGTTTATACTATTTTTATGGTCACATAGAACTTGCCAAATTATCATTTTCGATGCACAAAAACTTTGTTATGGCTTGTTTCATATGAATTATTTGAGTGTATTGAAAGTTTAATTGTTTAGTGTTTGAAGCAATCGATAATTTTTAAAGCGACTTCCAAAGCTTTTTTACCTTGCTCTAGGGATACGATAGGAGTAGTGTCGTTTTTGATAGCATCTGCAAAAGTATCTAGCTCATCAAGGATGGCATTGTTTGACGGTATCGATGGGTTGTCAAAATAAATTTGCTTTCGCACTCCTTCGGCATTCTGCAAAATCATAGCAAAATCATCAGGTTGCTCGGGTGCGTCTTTCATTTTTACGACCTCGCATTTCTTTTCAAAGAAATCAACAGAGATGTAAGCATCCTTTTGAAAGAACCTTGATTTACGCATGTTTTTTAATGAAATACGACTGGCAGTCAGATTAGCAACACAACCATTTTCAAACTCGATTCTGGCGTTGGCAATATCTGGAGTCTCACTGATCACAGATACTCCGCTTGCGCTGATCTGTTTAACTTCAGAATGTACCACGCTCAAAATAGCATCGATATCATGAATCATCAAGTCCAGCACAACAGGTACATCAGTTCCTCTTGGGTTGAACTCAGCTAATCGATGCGCTTCAATAAACATGGGGTTATCGATCTTTTGAGCTACAGCAGTATAAGCAGGATTAAATCGTTCTACATGTCCTACTTGTCCTTTGACATTGTTTTGATTGGCCAGTCGTATCAATTCTTCTGCTTCTGCAACGGTATTGGTAATAGGCTTTTCAATAAAAACATGTTTACCAGCTTCAATAGCTTGTTTAGCAACGTCAAAATGAGCAAAAGTAGGAGTGACTATATCCACCACATCAACGGCTTCAATTAATTCCTCGATAGAATTAAAAAGATGATATCCGAATTCTTTAGCAATTGCATTGGCTTGTGAAGAACTGGTATCGTAAAAACCAGCAAGTTCATAATTCTCGGATTGTTCAAGAAGACGTAAATGGATTTTACCAAGGTGTCCCGCACCGAGTACTCCGGCTTTGAGCATATTTCAATATTTTACACAAAAATAGTATTATTTATAAATTTTAAACCTTAAATATATCTAAAAAGCAAAATTTAGGAATAGATTAGAAAACTGCGTAAGAACTGCTTCGTTTTTGATAAAAAGGTAATTGCTAGAATACTGTGATTTTTTTTAATAGTTTTTTGAAATAAAATATATTCCAACGAAATGTTTGTGTAATTTTATCGGGCTAAATAACCCCTAGATAATAGTGAAAGATACCCTTAGACATGCAGGAAAAAGAAAACAACTTGTTGATGTTTTGATTCGCAAAGGCATCAAGAACAAGGCTGTTTTGGCTGCTATTAATAAAATACCTCGACATCTCTTTATGGATTCCGGCTTCGAAGATCATGCTTATCAGGATAAAGCCTTCCCGATTGCGGCAGATCAAACTATTTCGCAGCCTTACACCGTAGCTTTTCAATCCGAATTATTGGAGGTTGGGAATGGAGATAGAGTACTAGAGATAGGAACAGGGTCGGGTTATCAAACCGCTGTACTTTGCGAATTGGGAGCAAAAGTATATAGTATCGAACGCCAAAAAGAATTATTTAAAAAGACCAAGCTCTTTTTGTCTAAATTAGGATATCGCCCAAAGCACTTGTCTTTTGGAGATGGATATAAAGGACTAGAAGAGTATGCTCCGTACAAAGGAATTATCGTAACGGCAGGAGCTCCTTATGTACCTAAACCCTTGTTAAGTCAATTGGCTATCAATGGTCGATTGGTAATACCTGTTGGAGAGGATGTACAGATTATGACTCTTTTTATTCGAAAAACGGAAACTCAATTCGAAAAACACGAATTTGGGGAGTTTAGATTTGTGCCTTTATTAGAGGATAAGAATTAACTATTTGTAATTCTTTTTAATTCGATCCAGAGCTCTTTTATTATCTCGATCCTTGATCGTTTCTCTTTTGTCGTACATTTTCTTACCTCTGGCTAAAACAATGTCGAGTTTAGCCAATCCTCTATCGTTAATGAACAAACGGGTAGGGATAATCGTTAATCCAGTATTTCTTACTTCTTTTTCAAGCTTTCGCAGTTCCTTTTTGTTGAGTAATAGTTTACGTTCGCTCTTAGGGTTATGATTGAAGTAAGTAGCGTGAGAGTATTCATCAATATGCATATTGATGACAAAGAGTTCTCCGTTGTTGAATTCGCAAAAACTCTCTGCAATACCTGCTTTTCCTTCTCGAATTGCTTTTATTTCGGTACCTGCAAGTTTGATACCCGCAGTATACTTATCGAGAAATTCATACTCGAATTTTGCTTTTCGATTTAATATGTTGATTTTATTCTGATTCATTGTTTTAAATACAGGCCTACAAAAGTACAAAGCTTTCTGAAAAGAAAGCTTTGTTCATCAAAAAATGAATATTTAAAATTTTTTAAGGTTCTTGAAATTGGATGGTAGCTATTTTGTTATCCGTACTTAACTGAAGCTCCATGACTAAACTCATTTTCTCAAATTCTGCTTTATAGCTATTAATACCTTCTGCGGTTTCTATAAATGTTAGATTTTTTAGAGAACCGAACTGCTCATAACAACCATTAACAAAACGAGAGACTCCTTCTTTGGTCATCGCTTCTTGCATTTCGGGGGTATATAAATTAAAAATGTTATCTACGTTTTGAGTATTAAAATTTTCTTGAAAGCTTTTGGTGACTTCTTGATAGTTAGTGCTATCCTGAGCCAAAAGAGCAGATGAACAAAGGAATACTAAAAGTAGTAAAGTGTATTTCATAGCGATGATATTTGGGTTTAATGCATATGCAAAATAATTATCTTTTTTAAAAGAAGGAAACATACGTTCAAAAAAACTTGGGTTTTGGATAGAGCGCAGTTTAACAAAAATGTCACAATTATTGGTTTTTTAAAGTTTAATTTAGCCGTCCAAAATGCTATAGAAATGAAAAAATATTTGATTGTTGTATTGGTAGGAACGCTTTCTTCTTTTACAATTTATAATCAGTTACAGGTTCAGGAAATTGTAGATAAAGCAATAGAAAATGCAGGAGGATCGAGATATGATCATGCGGTGATCCATTTTACTTTCCGCGGAAAACAATATAGTAGTAAACGAGATGGGGGAACTTATCAGCTGGAACGCTTTGTAGAAGGCTCAGAAGGGGTGATCCATGATGTTGTAAGTAATAGCGGATTAGAAAGAACTATTGAAAATTGTAAAGTAAAGGTTGCAGATTCGTTGATCACCAAAATAAGCGACGGAGTAAACTCCGTACATTATTTTGCAGGACTTCCTTTTGGTTTGAATGCGGATGCAGTGAATAAAGAATTGGTTGGAGAATCAACTGTTCTTGGAAAACGGTACTACAAAATAAAAGTAACATTTGATCAAGAAGGTGGAGGGACAGATTTTGAAGATGAGTTTCTGTATTGGATTCATAAAGACAACTTTACTATCGATTATTTGGCATACAAATATGCAGTGAATGAAGGTGGTATTCGATTCAGAGAGGCATACAATCCAAGAGTTGTAAATGGTATTCGTTTTGTGGATTACAGCAATTACAAAACGGATGATTTAAAAACTCCTTTATCAGATCTGGATCAATTGTTTGAGAACAAAAAGTTGAAATTACTTTCTAAAATAGCTTTAGAAGATATTTATGTGTATATCGATAAGGTTGCTGCTAATTGATAGTTAGCATGTGATCGACAATCTCATCGTTTTTTAACGTTACTATAAATAGCTTTCCGTATACTTTTTCGTCTATTTTATCGTACTTTTTTGTACCCAGAATAGTATTAACAAAGGTAGGAGTAGAGTTGCTGTGCCCAACAATAACACTGGTTTTTCCTTTTGTTTTTTCCTGAAACTCGGGTTCGTTTAGTTTTTTGTGATCATAAATCAATAAAGGAGCATTTTGCGCTTTTATGATAGGTTCGGCAGTATGTCTTGTCCTTATAAAATCCGAAGAAAATACGAAATCAATTTTTACATCAGCTAGCACTTTTGCCCAATTTTGAGCACGTTCTTTACCTTCTTTTGTAAGTTCTGGGTCTCTGTTATTTGGATCGCTAAGCTCTTTTTCGGCATGACGAATGAAATAATAGGTAGTAGTTTCTGCAGTGTCGGATTTTTGTGCAATAGCAGAAAAAGACAATAGAAACACTAATAGACTTAGAGTAAATCTCATGGCTAGCTTGTTTTTTTGATAAATATAAATAATTAATCCAACATCCCCATTTTCCAGATAACAACGATCATAGAAAGAATAGCAATGATGAAGAATCCTATATATATGTAGTAACTTCTCTTTTTGTGAGAAGAGCCAAGATCTCCGGATGATTTCATATGGCCAGGCTTTAGGTGGTTGTATGTGTATATAAGACTGCCAAAAACCATAAGTGTTACACTTTTTGTGGTTTTACCTGTAAAATTCTTTCTTCAAAATTCTTTACCGATAATGGCATCACCACATTTTGGAATAATTCGGACAGTTCAGGTTGGTGATTCCACCTTTTTTGTTTCAATAAATTGAAGTGTACGAAGGTGCTCCACATCACAGCCTTAAGTTCTGTTTTTTCATTATTCCACATTCTAATTTCTACATGAAGCTGGTTCTCGGTAAAATGTATTAATTGAGAATCGATAACTACTTCTTCCATCACAAGAGCAGGTTTCAGATATGCGATTTGATTACTGCCCACTACCCAGCTTATTCCTTGATTTTTGGCAAGTTTAAAGATGTCAAGGTTGTAGTGTTTTTCGATTTGATCTTCTCGGGCATTGATCATGTAGTTGATGTAAGCCGCATTGTTAAGATGGTTAAAAGGATCGCAATCTTGAAATCTAATTTTTGCTTTACTTTCTAATACTTTTAGTAGTTCCATAGTCTTGTTTGTTATAATATACCAATCGGTATATTTTTGGTTAAAAAAATTATTTTTTTAGTTCAATTTGAATCATATTATCAATTTGATCCATAGTGTCTAGCATATATTCGTTATCATCCATGGTATGGGTCATAAAAATAGCTCCGGTAATCATGCTGTATAGTCGTTTGGAATATCGCATGGCGTTTACCGTTTCTTTTATTTCACCTGCTGCTTTTCCTTTTTCTATGAGCTTTGCCAGGTTGTTTTGAATTTTATTAATTGAAAATCGAGCAGATTCAAAAAGGATATCATTTTGATATTTTGAATCTATAGACATGTTGATCACCGGGCATCCTCCAATTTCCTGAGTGTAATTGTAATAGTTTCTATAAAAATCGGTAACCAGATATAATTGTTCCAAAGGAGATTCGCTCAGGGATTGATGCTCTGCAATTCGTTTAAGCATCTTTTTTTCAGTCATTCTAAAAGCTGAAATAGCCAGCTCTTCCTTGTTTTTGAAGTTGCCATAAATGGCACCTTTGGTCAAGCCAGTAGCTTTGGTGATATCACTCAAACTTGTTGCAGCATACCCATTTTTATTAAAGATGGGAGCCACAGTTTCAATGATAAATTCTGCTGTTTGTTCGGCTTTGGTTAACATTAGGATTTAGAATTAATAATTCAAAGATATAAAAAATATACCAATTGGTATATTTTGAGACGTTTTTTATTTTTAATTAAGAGTTTTGAGGTTTAATTGATTCCTGCGCTACTGTAAATAAGGTTGTGAATTTCGCTGTCTTTGATGCTTCTCGGAAGGTCACAAGCATCAGCTACGCGTTGTTCTTGATATCCCGCAAGAATGTCAAATTTCTCCAGTGCTTCTTGTGCTTGTTCGCAGCCAATGTTTTTGTTGCGAACATGTTGTGTCTTTCTTTGTAGAGAATTACTGCGATTTTCGAAATCTTTAAACTGGCACTTGATCACCTCTCGATCTTTAAAATAGAAACGTTCTTCCAGGGTTAACGTCACGTTTACTAGTTTGCGTTTGCCACTTTTTGTTTTTTCGTAGTCCTTATACCAAATATTATGTATAGCATATTGAAAAAACAGTTGGTTATCCCACACATAAAATTCATCTCTAAACTGAACATGTCCTTCTTTATAGATGTGGACGATATGTTTCAATTCGGTACCATTATAGTAGAAAGTTAACGTACCTTCTTCAGCAGTTTCTTCACAAGAATAATTGGTATGATGTTGTCGTAAAGCATTAGAATCTACCAATTCACGAATTAACTGATACTTATTTCGGATATCAGATAGCGGACCCTTTCGGCTTTGACCAAAACAGAGACTAGAGGTGAGAAGAAGTAACAAAAAAGTTGGTTTCATTGCAGTTGCAATGTAGCTAAAAGCATCTTTTTTTCAAGATTTAGTTATTAACCGTGTAGGAATAAATTTGTTAATATCTACGGTAAAACCGTAATTTAGTGAGGTTTGTAAGAATATTCAACCTGTTTATTTTTTTTAAAATGGAAAAATAAAACAGTCTATAACTGAGTATTATAGACTGTTTTATGCTGTTTTTAACAGTTTTTTATGTTAACTAACCAGGTTTTCTTGGTTCCTAAAAACCAGATTATCGTCAAATTCATCCAGTAAAATGATACTATCTGTTGAGACTTTACCGGCTAAAATTTCTTTGGATAACTTATTCAGCACCTCTTTTTGAATGGTTCTTTTGATAGGTCTTGCTCCAAATTCTGGTTGAAATCCTCTTTCTGAAAGATAAACGATAGCTTCTTCGGTAGCATCTAATGTAATGCTTTGTTGTTTCAACATTTCAGAAACATTTTCAAGCTGAAGTTTTACAATCTCTTTGATATTGGATTTGGTCAATGGTGAAAACATTACAATATCATCTATTCTATTCAGAAACTCTGGGCGAACTGTTTGTTTTAATAGTCCTAAAACTTCCACCTTGGCGGCTTCCATTGCCGTATCCATATCTTTGATTCCTTCTAACTTATCCTGAATAATATGACTACCCATATTACTAGTCATGATGATAATCGTATTTCTGAAATCAGCGGTTCTACCTTTATTATCAGTAAGTCTACCTTCGTCAAGAACTTGCAATAGAATGTTAAAGGTATCCGGATGCGCTTTTTCGATCTCATCCAGCAGAACCACAGAGTAAGGTTTTCTTCGTACAGCTTCTGTAAGTTGTCCACCTTCATCATATCCCACATATCCAGGAGGCGCTCCGACCAATCTACTCACCGAATGACGCTCTTGATACTCACTCATATCAATTCGAGTCATGGCACTTTCATCGTTAAATAAGAATTCAGCCAGCGCTTTGGCTAATTCGGTTTTACCAACTCCGGTAGTACCCAGGAACAGGAATGAACCAATTGGTTTTTTCTGATCTTGTAATCCAGCTCTGCTTCTTCGTACAGCATCACTTACAGCTTGTATCGCTTCTTCTTGCCCTACAACACGTTTTTGAAGTTCTTCTTCAAGAACAAGTAACTTTTCTCTTTCGCTTTGTAGCATTCTAGTTACCGGGATACCTGTCCATTTGGCTACCACTTCGGCAATATCATCATTGGTTACCTCTTCCTTGATTAAAGAAGTACTGCTTTGTTGTTCTTCTAATTGTTGTTGAAGTTGCTCAAGCTCTTGTTGCGCTTCCTTAATTTTTCCGTATCGTATTTCGGCCACTTTACCGTAATCTCCATTTCGTTCTGCACGTTCTGCTTCCAGTTTATACTCTTCGATATCTTTTTTGGTATTCTGGATACTATCTACAACTTCTTTCTCGCTTTGCCACTTCGCAAAGATTTCATTTCGCTCTTCTTTTAAATTTGCCAAATCACTATTCAAAGCACTTAGTTTAGTAGCATCGTTTTCTCTTTTAATGGCTTCAATTTCTATTTCCAGTTGCATCACCTTACGGTCTAGCACATCCAGTTCTTCTGGTTTAGAATTGATTTCCATTCTTAACTTAGAAGCGGCTTCATCCATCAAATCAATAGCCTTATCCGGCAAAAATCTATTGGTAATATAACGCTGAGAAAGCTCTACCGCCGCAATGATTGCCTCATCTTTGATTCGAACTTTATGGTGCGTTTCATACTTTTCTTTGATTCCTCTTAAAATTGAGATGGCGCTTTCGGTATCTGGTTCATCTACGGTTACTTTTTGAAATCTTCTTTCTAGTGCTTTGTCCTTTTCAAAATACTTTTGGTATTCGTCCAAGGTAGTAGCCCCAATAGCTCTCAGTTCCCCTCTGGCCAGTGCAGGTTTTAAGATGTTGGCAGCATCCATAGCACCCTGCCCACCTCCGGCACCCACCAAGGTGTGGATTTCATCGATAAACAATACAATATCTCCGTTACTAGAGGTTACCTCTTTTACAACCGCTTTTAATCGTTCTTCAAATTCTCCTTTAAACTTTGCTCCGGCGATAAGGGCTCCCATATCTAACGAGAAAATTCTTTTGTCTTTCAAGTTTTCTGGAATATCTCCTGCGATGATTCGATGCGCTAGTCCTTCGGCGATTGCCGTTTTACCTACCCCAGGCTCTCCAATCAACATAGGGTTGTTTTTGGTTCTTCTGGAGAGGATCTGCAGGATTCTTCGGATTTCTTCATCTCGTCCAATTACGGGATCCAGTTTTCCGCTTTCAGCTAGTTCGTTTAGGTTTTTTGCGTATTTATTTAGCGATTGATATGTATCCTCAGCACTTTGCGAGGTTACACGTTCTCCTTGTCTGATCTCATTGATTGCCTCATTCAAATCTTTTTGAGTTACTCCCTGATCTTTGAGAATCTGAGCAATTTTACTCTTCGATTTAAAAATGGCAATTACCAAATGTTCTATAGAAACATATTCATCATTCATTTTTTTGGCAACGATGCTGGCTTCATTTAGCGATGTGCCTGCTTCTCGAGATAGTTGTATATCTCCTCCTGTTACCTTTGGAAAACTTTCTAATGTGCTATCCAATACTTTTTGAAGTAAAGCAATATTGACATTCAATTTCTTAAGCAAGAATGGAAGTACATTTTCATCTACCGTAAGAATAGCTTTGAAGATGTGTTCATTCTCGATTTGCTGATGTCCGAAACTTTGGGCAAGCTGTTGCGCTTGCTGTATCGCTTCTTGTGATTTTATAGTGAAATTATTAAAATTCATTGTTGTTTATTTTGAGTTCGTCTCCATAGAATCAAATTGTATTCCTATTTAGTTTTGATGTCAAAATGTCTTGTAAACTGTTGGTTTTGCTGACTTTTTGACGGTTTGTAATATTTTGTATTGTGTAGCGACCAAAAGGAATACCCTATTTAAAGATAGGAATCATTTGCGTAAGTTTGTAACAAATTAAAACAAAGAAATGGGATTATTCGGAAAACTATTTGGATCTGGAGAAAAAGAAGGTAAGGAAGAAAAAGAAGCGTTGCCATGGCAGCAGATCACCAGACTGGATCAATTGGATGTTATTGCCAAAAGATCAAAAACGAAAACTCAGGTGATATTCAAACATTCTACACGATGTGGAATTAGTAGAATGGTAATTCGAAATTTTGAGAGTAGTTTTGATTTGTCTGCGGATCAAATTGATCTGTATTATTTGGACTTATTGAGCTTTAGAGATATTTCTGCTGAGATAGCAGCAAAGTTTCAGGTATTTCACGAATCACCTCAAATGATCGTGATAAAAAATGGAGTTGCAGTGCATCATTCTTCTCACAGTATGATTACCCCGCACGTGATACATCAATTTGTATAGTATAAAAAAAGGGAGGTTATTCAACCTCCCTTTTTTATTTTGATTTATTGAAATCTATAACTCGTAATAATATTTTTCAATTTATTTTTCAGATCCTCACCAGAATCATAAACCATTTGTTCATTCGATGGGAATCTTACGGCCTGCAATCCTAAGAATCTAACTAAATCATCATCCAAGGCTCTTTTGTCGCCGTTATAATTGGCATAGATATGTTCAAAAACATATTCGCTTGCCAGCGGGAACGCTTCCAGAAGCTGTTTTGTTCTTAGGTTTTTGTATTGCACATTACCGGTAACTCTGGCAGATTTGAATTGCGTAAACTCATAGTATTCACAAAACACTTTTACCATCTTATCTACCTTAACCTTGTTTCCTTCTTCATCTTTAACTACTTCGCCATTTTCATCCAATAGGTATTCCCAACCATCTTTGATCAACTTTTCTTTTTGCAATTGTCGTTCTCTAACCTGCTCTGGAGAAATTTGAATATCTCTGAAAGTTACTTCCATTGCATAATCATAATTTACCTTGTTTTGAGGTTGACTGTGATATACGGTCCATAGATCATTAAGTCCGTAGGTTCCAAAATTAAGTAGATCCTCCTCTAATCTTTTTGGGATGATCACGTTGGTACTATTTTTCATATTCACTTTTACAAAATCAATACCCTTATAATGTGCTTCCTCGATTAGATTCAGCGTATTCTTATAGTTAGGATTGATTTTATCTAGATATACCAAATCATCATAGACTGCACGATAGTCTGCTTTTTGTCTTGCATTAGACAGCAGATTTTTTGCATTGTTATATAGGTAATCAGACAGTTTTTCTTTGGTAGATATGATTTTTTGATCATAATTTTCCATTAAGAAGTTGGCATTACGACCTTGTTCTATAACATAAAGCGGTAATAATGGTTTTATCCTTTCCTGTCTTTTTCTCATGGACTCTAGGGTAGTATAAATTCGTTCCAGGTTCGCTGGATTCCCTTCTTTTTCCATGTAGCTCACAGCATTCTTATCCCGATCCACAACCTTTGCATAGGCTTGTTCCAACATTAAGATATAAGGCTGCTTACCTTTCTTTTCTTTGTTTGTTCGAAGCTTGTTTAAAGCAATATTAATTGCCTGGTCATAGTTTCCGGTATTCAGTGCCTTTTCTGTTTCTTTGACACTACTACAAGAAGATACTATAACGAGCAAAGAGAATAAAAGTAGTAGTTTTTTCATGTCGTTTGTTTTTTAGATTTGGGATACAAAATCAATTTTGATGCCACAAAATAACAAAAAACCTCGAAACCTTTGTTTTCGAGGTTTAAAAGATGTTTTTTGAGGTATTATTTTTTAAAGATAGGCAGTAGTTTGGTGGATACTTCTCCAAATCCAATACGAACTCCTGATTTCTCACAATACCCTCGCATGATTACTGTGTCATTATCTTCGATAAACTTTCGACTTCCACCACTTTTAAGCTGTACTGGTTTTTCTCCTCGCCAACTTAATTCCAGCATCGATCCATAAGAATCAGGTGTTGGTCCGGATAAGGTACCACTTCCCATCATGTCTCCAGAGTTCACAGGACATCCATTAATGGTATGGTGTGCTAGCTGTTGAGACATATTCCAGTACATATACTTGAAATTACTCTCGGATACGATAGTTTCTTCTTCGTTTTCTGGTTGGATCGCCACTTCCAGATTGATATCAAAACTTTTCTTTCCTGTAGATTGAAGATAGGGTAGAGGCTCTTTTAACAGCTTAGGCCCATCAGTTCTATAAGGTTCTAATGCATCCAAAGTTACAATCCATGGCGAAATAGAAGAGGCAAAGTTTTTACCTAAGAAAGGACCTAGCGGCACATACTCCCATTTTTGAATATCTCTGGCACTCCAGTCGTTAAATAATACCAACCCAAAAATGTAATCTTCTGCTTCTTCAATAGGAATAGGTTCTCCAAGCGCATTGGCATCTGTGGTGATAAACGCCATTTCAAGCTCAAAGTCCACTAAACGGGACGGCCCAAAAATAGGCTCTGTAGCTCCATTGGTTAGCTTTTGTCCTTGTGGTCGATGAATAGGAATTCCTGAAGGAATAATAGAACTACTACGACCATGATATCCTACCGGGAGATGCAACCAGTTTGGCATTAATGCATTTTCCTTTCCTCTAAACATAGTACCTACGTTGGTAGCGTGTTCTATACTGCTGTAAAAATCGGTATAATCTCCTACACTAACCGGCAATTGCATTTCAATTTCATCCAAGGAAAAAAGAACCGCTTTTTTATGATCTTCATTATTTTTTAACGCATCATTTTTTGCGTCAAAGATTTCTGCAATTCTATTTCTTACCAGTCTCCATGTTTTTTTACCATCAGAAATAAAATCATTTAGTGAATCCTGAAGAAAAATATCATCGGTTAGGGGGATTCCATCAAAGTATCCCAATTGATGTAGAGCACCAAGATCTATTGCTGTATCACCAATTCTTGTTCCTATAGTAATAATATCATCTCTTGTAAGAAACACTCCAAACGGTATGTTTTGTATAGGAAAGTCAGTATTTACTGTAGTTTCAATCCAGGTCTTTCTATCTGGATTATTTGCAGTTATTGGCATCGTTGTTTTTTTATGTTATTGCTAATTCGAATAATCAAATATATAATTTTAGAACGGTTCTCGGTTTTTAATTCTGTGAAAAATAATTAAAAGATTCTTAAGGAATGATAACCCTCAATATTATGGTGTTTTTTTGATAAATGTTCAATGATTGTATCCTCAAAAATTGTGTTTTAAAAGGGATTATTTCTGTATGAAGATAGAACTCTCAAACTGTGAACAAATTGTTCATATTTATTAAGGATTGTTTAGGTAATTGTAAAGAAAGGATTCCCTATTTTTGCTTTTTTATTAACAAACTAGGAATACATGCAACGCGACGAACAAATTTTTGATTTGATTCAAGACGAAAAAGAACGTCAGATCAACGGATTAGAGCTTATAGCTTCTGAGAACTTTGTGAGTGAACAAGTAATGGAGGCTGCCGGATCAGTATTAACCAATAAGTACGCCGAAGGATACCCAGGTAAAAGATATTACGGTGGGTGTGCTGTGGTGGATGTTGTCGAACAAATTGCTATCGATCGTGCCAAAGAATTATTCGGTGCGGCCTATGCTAATGTTCAACCTCATTCTGGATCTCAAGCCAATACAGCAGTATATCATGCTTGTTTGAAACCTGGAGATAAAATACTAGGTTTTGATCTTTCTCATGGAGGGCATTTAACACATGGTTCTCCAGTGAATTTTTCAGGAAAATTATACAATCCTGTTTTTTACGGAGTAGAGAAAGAAACCGGACGTTTAAATTATGATAAGATCCAGGAGATTGCTGAAGCAGAGCAACCGCAATTAATCATTGCAGGAGCTTCTGCGTATTCCAGAGAAATAGATTATAAAAGATTCAGAGAAATAGCAGATAGTGTAGGTGCCATTCTTATGGCGGATATTGCACACCCCGCAGGTTTGATCGCTAAAGGAGTGATATCAGACCCTGTTCCTTATTGTCATGTAGTAACTACAACTACGCATAAAACACTTCGTGGACCAAGAGGAGGGTTGATCTTAATGGGAGAAGATTTTGAAAACCCATTCGGAATTACTTTGAAAAGTGGTAAAAAGCGAATGATGTCTTCGATGTTTGATAGTGCTGTTTTTCCTGGTAATCAAGGAGGTCCACTAGAACATATCATTGCGGCAAAAGCAATCGCATTTGGAGAAGCATTGACTGATGAGTTCTTACACTATATTGTACAGGTGAAGAAAAATGCTGCTGTTATGGCAGAAGCATTCGTGAAAAAAGGATATGAGGTAATTTCTGGAGGTACAGACAATCATATGATGTTGATTGACCTAAGAAATAAAAACGTGACCGGAAAGCAAGCTGAAGAAGCTTTGGGTGTTGCGGAAATTACAGTGAACAAAAACATGGTTCCGTTTGATGATAAATCACCATTTGTTACTTCTGGAATTCGTATAGGAGTTTCTGCAGTTACTACCAGAGGTCTAAAAGAAGACGATATGCTTCAGATTGTTGAATTAATCGATAAAGTAATCGTTAACGTAGAAAATGAAGAAGAATTACACAAGATAGCTGACGAGGTGAATGCGATGATGGCCGATAAGCCATTGTTTGTAAGCTAATCAGTAAGATTACAAAATAAAAAAACCAGTACCGAGACTTCGATACTGGTTTTTTTATTTTGAAAAATTACGCAAAACAATTTTTAAGAATGTTCCCAGTTATCTGGATCTGCACTGTCATTTGGGGATAAGCCAATGATATCACCTTCGGTATTTACTCCAAGGCCTACCACTGTTCGGTTTACATAATTAAAATAGCTAACCACCTGGTTGATTTCCAAAATCTCCCCATCCGTCAAATTTTGATCTCGTAGCGCATGAATATCTGATTCGGTAATAGTATGATGCGCTAGTGTAAGCTTTTTGGCGTATGCTAATCCAGCAAGGAATTGATATTTAAAATGTGCTTCTACATCGTCATTGAGAAGACAAGTTTTAATCTCCTGAAATTTATGGTCGTCTTGTAATAATCGTTTCAAACCTTCGGCATGATGGTCTACACAGTAACTACATCGATTCAGCGAACTTACATATACACCCAGCGTTTCCAAATACCATTTGGGCAGCGTATTATTAGAATTATGGAGTACGTTTTTATACAGTCCCATATGACCTATTAAAGAGTGAGGTCTTAAGCTATGTATAGATAATACATTATCGATGTTGTTATTCGGGCCTTTTACACGATCGTAGATCTTTTTTAATTGCCCGGTGGCTTGATCGTACGGAATTTCTTTTATCCAACTCATGCTTTTTACTTTTTAAATAAGATTTCGTCTTTGTTTACCAAAACACTGAACAATACCAGAATAGAACCAACCATAATCGAAACATCCGCAAGATTGAAAATCTCGGTTTTGATAAGTCCGAGATCCAGAATTAGGAAATCGGTAACAGAGTTATGTACAATACGATCAAATAGATTCCCAATACCACCACCTATAATAAAGGCAAAACCTACAACGGTTTCTTTTTTGTATTTTGTTTGTATCAGTATATGGCGAAGTAAAAAGACCAAAACCAAAGTAGGAATGATTTGTAAGAAAATTATTTTTAATAGTGGAGATAAATCAGATCCAACACTCCATGCCGCACCTTCGTTTTCGACTTTAGTCAATACAAAACTATCTTTTATTACATGAATTCTTTCTTCCTTTGCTATCGTTTGTCGCACTACGTTTTTTAAAACCTGATCACAACTTACATTGAGCAGCACTAAAGCTAATATGAAAGTAATTCTTAGTTTTTTAGCAATTTTTATGGACATATTAAAAGGGTGATTTATATTAAAATTAGGCAAGAGTAGCTTTATTTACTGTTTCCAATAGTCTTTGAAATCTGTAATAGGAAAAGCTTCTTCATATTTTTCGCTGTTGATGGTTCTGTTCTCGTTCGAGTCGTAATCCAGGGTAATTTTCCAATTTTTGCCTTCTAACTTTAATAAAAGATGAAATTGTCCATAAGATGTTTTTTCTTCATTGTTTTTATTGGTGTAGTACACGCGATAAATACCCCGGTCCGAGATTAGCGAATCCGATAGGATTCTTTCAAAAAGTCTGAAGCTGATTTTTGCAGGTTTTCTATCGGGTTCGCTCCATCTTTTCTGATATCCGTCCAAATATTGGGAAACTGTTTTTATCTCTCCGCCATTTCCTGAAATTCGTATCATTTCTTTGCTGTGGATGGAAGCAAAAAGGTCATAATCCAATGTTTCAAAAGCTTTGGAAAAGTTCTCGTAAATATCTGCATTGATTTTATCGTGTATGGTTGCTTTTTGAGCAATACCTTGTTGCATTCCGCAGATTACAAGTGATAGCAATATAAAGTTCGGAATATATTTAGATATCATGAGGATTAAGATTTTGACTTTTTATACAATACACAAGATAACAATTCTGGATAGTTCTCCAGTTTAGGATGCAAAAAGGTTTCCATTCTTTCCATTCCTATTTTTTTCATGATCAATTCTGATTTCATATTAATTTCTGGTGCAACAGAATATATAGTATCCAAACCAATTTGATGATAACCATAATCCAGGCACGCTTTAGCGCCTTCTGTAGCATAACCTTGATTCCAAATACTTTTTTTTAAGCGCCATCCGATATCTACAAAGGTTCCAAGTTTTGTTAAGTAGGTTTGTTCGGATAGCCCTATAAACCCTATGAATTCCTGATTTTCCAAGATGTCAACAGCAAAATAACAAAACTTAAGTTCTTTATACATGCTTTGCATTCTTTTGATAAAATCCTCGGTATCATCTTTTGAGGGTTTAAAAGGGAAAAACTCCATGACGTCATCGTCATTGTTAATATGATACAAAGCGTCAAGATCATCCATTGACCATTCTCGAAAACCTAGTCGTTCCGAAGAGAAAATGTAAGTGTTCATAAGGTTGTTGCTAAAGTGAAGACTAAAATATGTTTTTCTTTCAAAAATGCTTTCTTTGTATGCGAAACATTATATGTATTTTGTGATATGCACCCATTACAGCAACATTTATCCAAAGAAGTTGATCTTACCAGCGCTGAGTTTGAGAAGGTTTTAGGCTATTTCGAACCCATTTCTTTTCAAAAGAAAGATCAAGTGATGCATTCTGGCCAATACATCAATCACCAATACTACGTGATAAGTGGATGTTTGCGTACCTATTTGTTGGATCGGGATGCAAAAGAGCATACTTTGCAATTTGCTGTCGAAAATTGGTGGTCTAGTGATTATATAGCTTATTACACTGGAGCTAAATCTATCTTGAATATAGAATGTATAGAAGATACAGAGCTACTACGCGTAAATAAGAAGGATATTTTATTGCTGTTTGAAGAAGTACCTAAATTAGAACGTTTCTTCCGCAGACAACTAGAAAATGCTTTTGTAGCCTTTCAAAAAAGAATACTTTCCAATTTAAATAATACTGCCGAAGAGCGTTATGATGCTTTTTTACAAAGTTATCCAAATATCGAGCAGCGCGTAAAAAATTATCAGATCGCCTCTTATCTTGGAATTACTCCAGAAAGCTTAAGTAGGATTCGAAAACAAGTCAAAAAGAACTCTTAGGCGTGTACGTACCTTTCTTATCATATATCAATTTTTAGCAAGCCGGTCGGTTATACTTTTGAAATCAAATAGTATCTCAGAATTAGAGATGTACTTTAAAATGTTTGATTTTAAAATTTATGATTATGAAACAAAATATGATATGGATGAGTATTGTGGTATTAATATTTACCAATGTAAGTGCTCAGAAAGTAAAAAAGATTTGGGAGGTAAACGGTTTGGAAGCGCCAGAATCTGTTGTTTTTGATAAGGAAAACCAGGTGTATTATGTGTCGAACGTAGCTGGACAACCTGCCGAGAAAAACGGATTGGGATATATTTCCATAGTAACCACCGATGGTAACATCAAAACAAAAAAATGGATTGAAGGATTAAACGCTCCAAAAGGCCTTGGGTTGTATAATAACCATTTGTATATCGCCGATATCGATGTGGTGGTAATAGTAGACATCAGTAAAGGGGAAATTCTAGACCGACTCCCAGCAGAAAAAGCTACTTTTCTAAACGATATTGAAATAGATACTAAGGGTACAGTGTATGTTACGGATACCTTTGGAGGGAATGCGATTTACAGCATCAAGGATAAGAAAATTGAACTTTGGTTAAAAGATGAAAAATTAGATTATCCCAACGGACTCAAAATTGTAAATAATCAACTATATGTAGCAAGTTGGGGAGTGGTCACTAACCCAAAAACTTTTGAAACAGAAGTCCCAGGAAAATTAATGTCAGTAGATCTGTCGACCAAGCAAATCAAGGACATCACTGTGCCCAAAGGGAATTACGATGGTTTGGTAAAACATGATTCCCAATTTCTAATTTCAGATTGGATAGCAGGAGGAGTGTATGCGATTGATCAAAAAGGAGAAATAATTAAAGTTTTGGATTCAAATCCGGGTGCTGCAGATATTTTCTTGAATAAAGAAGAAAAGCTGTTACTCGTACCACAGATGCTAGATGGAAAGATGACAGTGTACCAATTATCAGAATAGAAATAAGAGGATTGTGTAATAAAAAAGCGCTTTCAAAAAATTGAAAGCGCTTTTTTATGCATTGTATTTGATAGTTAATTTCCATCCTCAAAAACGGTACTTTCGTACGCACCAATATCCGGGGCCGCAGGATTTCGCGTTGTACCCAAAATATCGGTTCCCGAAGTAGGAGTACTGGCTCTACCATTAGCAGCAGAATTGTCACCAATATTCAGCATGTTATCAAATGGTGCTTTGAAGTCGGGATCTTCATTAAAGATGATATTCTCAAAAAGGGATGTGTTATCAAAATCGTATAATGGATCATCTACAAAACGATCATTAAAGTCATTAAATCGAATCAAGCTATTTTGAAAATTGTAATTAAAAGCAGTTCCATCTACACGACTAAATAAAAGTTCTAAATCCTGATTTCCGTAAATAATACAATTCGTGAAATTAGCAGCCAATAAGTCCGCGACTACAACTTCGGTATCGCTAATTTGCAGATTATTATCAATCAAAACAGATGGCAGTTGTCTAAATCCAGTTCCTATGCTCGAGTAATTCGTAAAAGTACAATGATTAAAATTATAGGTGCCCCCTAAGGAACAATTTAAAGCCACCTGTCCAGCATTATTGATGACAACATTCTCCCCGAGAATATTGGCAGTTCTGGCCAATAAACCAACGTTTGAAGAATTATATATCTGCGTATTCGTTATGGTCAGAGTAGGGTCAGGACCTCCATCATTAGAATCCATCAATATACCTGCTGTAGCATTCTTTATGGTTGCATGATTAATGGTATGCCCTGTACTTCCTGCTGTTAACCAAATGGTACCCCACTGTCCAGGGATATCACTAAAACCGGGTTCTAATCGATCTCCTTCAAAAATGACTTCATTTTCCATACGTTCGGGATCTGTACTCAACTCTCCATTAACTTGTAATGTGGCATTATTGGCTACAATCAATCCAGAATTAGCATGAAAATGGATTCTCGCACCAGGATCTATCACCAGAGTTTCACCACTAGGTACCGCAGCATATCCATAAATTACATAAGGTTTTTCGTTGGTGAAATTGAGTTGATCATTGTCCAGAAAGAACCCTTCTATACGGATCTCATTATTTTCATTGTCTACTCCTAATAGTAAAGTCTCTACTTCTCCGGTCATCGCATCCCGAGACGGGAATAGAAAAATGGCATCTTTGACCAAGGTGACCAAATCTACATCTTGCGGACTACCTCCTGCATCAAAAATAATACGATCAGTATATAAAAACTCCAGATCATTAGTTTGTGAGGTAATATCCGTAGTGGTTTCCACAAAGATGAAAATACTGTCTTTCGCCAAAACTTGAATATCTTCAAAAGACTTTCCAGGTATACCATCTACATTAAGTCTGTAATTAGAACTCTCTCCACGTTCTAGTGCTATGGTTGGAATGGTAAAGTCATCATTTGTTCTATTATATACTCTAAAACTATAAGTACTCGAACTGATATTTGTAAAAACGGTATCCAGAAAAAGAGTATCTACCGAAAATTCTAGATTCCCTATACTTGGTCCTGATTCGAAATCCTTACGGCAGGAACTCCAGAAAATAATCACTATAAGTAAGAAAAGTGCTGATAAATAGCGCATTATGTTTTGGTTTTTTAGAGCAGAGATATCTCTTTGCAAATCAAGTCTTACTTTGATCGAAATATCAATATCTAATTTGAGTTAAATGTATAACTTTTTATGTAGTCTTAATATTGCTTTTTGGCAAAAATTTCAGAATCCCTGTACTTCTGTAAGAAATAAAACATTCGTACATTTGTTGTTCACTATTAATACGACAACATAATAATCTATTATGAGTACATATGATGTAGCCGTGATTGGCTCTGGACCTGGTGGATATGTAGCCGCTATTCGATGCGCACAACTAGGTATGAAAACTGCAATAATCGAAAAATATTCAACACTTGGCGGAACTTGTCTTAACGTAGGGTGTATCCCTAGTAAGGCATTACTCGATTCTTCTCATCACTATGAGCATGCAGTAAAGCATTTTGCTGATCATGGAATTGAAATTCCTGGAGAAGTAAAAATCAATCTCGAAAAAATGATCGCTCGTAAGCAAGCAGTAGTAGATCAAACTACAGGAGGAGTGGATTTCTTGATGAAGAAAAATAATATCGAGGTCTATGAAGGTGTTGGTGCTTTTAAAGATGCTACTCATATCGATATCGCAAAGGCAGACGGAACAACAGAAACCATCGAAGCGAAAAATACAATCATCGCCACAGGTTCAAAACCATCTACGTTACCGTTTATCAAAATAGATAAAAAGAGAGTGATTACTTCTACAGAAGCGTTAAAGCTGAAAGAAGTGCCAAAGCACATGGTGATAATAGGTGGTGGTGTTATAGGATTGGAGCTAGGACAGGTATATCGCCGATTGGGAGCCGAGGTTTCTGTGGTAGAATATATGGATAGGATTATTCCAGGAATGGACAAAGCTTTATCCAGAGAATTACAGAAAGTATTGAAAAAGCAAGGTGTGAAATTCTACACTTCGCATAAGGTTACCGAAGTAAAAGCTACTGCTAAACAAGTAACTGTTACTGCAGATGACAAAAAAGGAAATCCGGTACAGTTCAAAGGTGATTATTGTTTGGTGTCAGTAGGGCGTCGTCCTTACACAGATGGATTAAATGCTGAAGCTGCCGGAGTAAAAATTAATGAAAGAGGACAGGTTGAGGTAAACGATCATTTGCAAACCAATGTGCCTAATATTTATGCTATTGGAGATGTGGTAAAAGGAGCAATGTTGGCCCATAAAGCTGAAGAAGAAGGAGTTTTTGTGGCAGAAACATTAGCCGGACAAAAGCCGCATATTGACTATAATTTGATACCTGGAGTGGTTTATACTTGGCCAGAAGTTGCTGCAGTTGGTAAAACTGAAGAAGAATTAAAAGAAGCTGGAGTAGCCTACAAATCAGGTCAGTTTTCGTTTAGAGCGTTAGGAAGATCCAGAGCAAGTGCTGATCTAGATGGATTTGTTAAGATTTTGGCCGATGAAAAGACAGATGAGGTACTAGGAGTACACATGATAGGAGCACGTTGTGCAGATATCATTGCCGAAGCAGTAACCGCTATGGAGTTTAGAGCATCTGCCGAAGATATTTCACGTATGTCGCATGCACACCCTACTTTTACAGAAGCGGTAAAAGAAGCCGCCTTAGCAGCAACGGATAACAGACCTTTGCACATGTAAAGGAATAAGAACATAAATAAAAAAGGCGAGCTTAAGAAACTCGCCTTTTTTATTTGATGAAGTTATAGCTGTTCGAGTGTTTTTAGAACCTCGGTCTTATAGTTCCTGCTGATAGGGAGTGATTTGTTGCCTACAACAACTTCTTCATTAGAAAAGGAATCGATCTTGGATATAGCCACAACAAAAGAACGGTGGATACGAATAAAGTCTTTAGTAGGGAGTTTGGACTGCATATTACTGATGGTCTCTCGGGTTGTGATCACTCCAGAAGTACAATGTATTTTTAAGTAATCACTATAGCTTTCGATATATAAAATATCAGAAAAATCTATTCGTTTCATACGTCGGTCTGACCGTACAAAAATATAATCTGTATGCAATGAATTCTTTTGGATATTCTTAGTAGGTTGTTGATACACTTCAAAGTAATTGTTCAGTGATTTCAATAAGCGTTCAAAAGAGATTGGTTTTAATAAATAATCTACGGCATGCAGATCAAAACCATCGATAGCATATTCTCTGTAGGCAGTAGTAAAAATGATTTTGATGTTTTTATTAATGGATCTGGCAAATGAAATACCAGAAATACCAGGCATGTGTATATCCAAAAAAATCAAATCCACAGCTTGTTCATTAATACAGCTAAAGGCATCCATAGCATTGGCGCAAATTGCAATAATTTCGATACGATCTATTTTACTCAAATGATCTTTGATGATATCCCGTGCCGTAGGTTCATCGTCTACTATGATGCAAGAAACTTTAGTATTCATTAACCGAAGATTTTGAAATGTTCAATTGTAATTTGGAAGTATACCACTCACAATCTTTATGCGTTTCTAATTGATAGTTATTTTTGGATAGAAGCTCAAGGCGTTTTTGAACATTGCTTAAGCCAATTCCTGGTGGATGTTCTGCTTCGTCATTTTGAATCGAATTTTTGATATGAAAATACAATTCGTCACCAGTAAGTGTAAGTTTGATATAGATATATAATTTATCATTTCGTATTTGTCCGTGTTTAAAACTGTTCTCTACAAAAGGGATAAGTAACATAGGAGGGACTTCTATGGTGCTATTCACTACAGGTAGGTCTACTTCAATAGCCAAGCTATCTCTGAAACGCATTTTTTCTAGAGCGACATAATCTTTGATGTGCTCTATTTCCTCTTGTAAAGGAACCATAGGTTTATCACTTTGATACAGCAAGTAATCCAGAAGATTTGAGAGTTTTAGAATAAGTTCTGGTGTTTCTTCAGATTTTTTGATAGCAAATCCATACATCGTATTTAATGTATTAAAAAGAAAATGAGGATGAATCTGCATTTTTAAGTACTGAAGTTCTTGTTCTTTCAACTTTAATTGTGTCTCCAGAATTTTATGAGTTAGCTGTTGATTTGTCGTAATGGATTTGTAGTTGCGATAAGCTAGGTTTAAAGCACTAGCGATAAAAACCACAAAGTATACTGCAATAAAAAGGAATAGGGGACTCCTTGTCATGGGAGCCATATCGGCAACTTTTGTTTCCGTAAGAAATATCAGCCCATAAAAGAAGGAAATCACAATAAAGTAAGCAGAAACTATGATGGTGTATATACAGTATAATACAAAGAGCAAATACTTCTGCTGAAACAGATATTTAGGAATCAGCAGTTCGATCACTGTATATGTTGTTCCCATGGTTACTGGCATCAAAAACAAAGAAAATGAAAACACATAATGAATGTCATTAGTATTGTATCCAAAGAAATAGGTATAACAAAATAACACAATCGTCCAAAAGGCAACGTGTAATATTATTTGCGCGATTTTTTTGAAAATAAATTCTTTTGAGATCATCACATTACGGATACGGTTCTAATATCCGTATATTTTTTAAAACAACATGATTAATGAGGTGAATTACTGAATTGCCCCCTTTTTTGACATTTTGAACAACATTTGTAACTGGATCTGCTATACGCAATGCTAATTTGGTCATTGATCGAAATTCAAAATGTTGAGATCTCTTTGATCTTAGTTTTGTTTCCGAATCAATACCAAAATCATTGTTCAATGCGAATTTTAGAGATTACTTTTTTACTAAGTGTTATAGCTTTTTTTATCAGCGTTTTTCTGAAGAACTCATCAATCAAAAAATGGATATTGTACAGCGCGACACTATTTCTGGTACTGCACTTACTCATAGAGGAGAGCAGATGGCAAATGTATTTGGGATATGTCTCATTTGTAATTGGAGTACTTTTTTATGTTCGTCCCAGGATCAACCGATGGATAAGAGGAATAGGATCGGGTTTTGGGATGTTGCTATCCATTGTAGCATTTGTTTTAGGGGTGGTCATGCCAGTAATCGAGTTTCCAAAGCCAACCGGAGATTATACCGTAGGAGTAGATACTTTGTATTTTGAAGATCAATCCAGACCCGAATTGATTACAGAGGTTAATGATGATAAAAGAAAATTAACCGTTCATATCTGGTATCCTTCTTCAAAAAAGATTACCAAGCCCGAACGATATCTGGATGATGGATATGCCGAAGTATTTGCACAAAGTAAAGGTATGCCTACGTTTATGGCTTCTCATTTTAACCTTACCAAAACGCATACCCAACGACTTTTACCCATAATCAAAAACAAGCGCTTACCAGTAGTGGTGTTGTCTCATGGCTTAACATGGAGCGCTAAAATGTATACTACCCTTGTTGAAGAAATGGTAAGCAAGGGGTATATGGTAGTTGGTATTGATCATATGTATGAATCATTTTTGACAGAGTATGAAGGAGAACGAATCCGATGGAGTGAAGAGAACATCAGAAAAATGAATGAGGGTATTGATTTTAAATTTGTAAATGAAACCAATGAACTTTTCAAACAAGAAAAAGACACCACTAGAAAATATGAATTGTTGAGCAAGGTGATCCATCATCTACCATATTTTGAAAGTTTGGATCGATGGTCGAACGATATTTCTTTTGTACTGGATCAAATTGAACGGCTTAATAACAATCCGGATAGTGTGTTTTTTCAAAAATTTGATGTGGATAACATTGGTCTTATGGGGCATTCCTGGGGTGGAGCAGCGGTTGTTCAAAATGCTGCTGTAGACTCAAGAGTTAAAGGAGTGATTAATTTGGATGGAGCACAATGGGGAAGAGCTATTGATACAACTCTGAAGGTGCCATTGCTGGTTATGCATGCCGATAGAAATTATAAAGAATTCTTTACTCCTAATTTTTACATCTACGATCGTATTACTAGAGAGGATTACTACTTAGCTACTATTGCATCCAGTGCGCATACTAATTTTGGAGATCTTTCGTATTGGACCAAAATTAATGCCTTAACCGAAACAGGAACTATTGCGCCCAAACGGATGAGCAACGTTACCAATCAATTGGTTTTGGCATTTTTTGATAAACATCTTCAAAATAAATCGATAGCATTCGCCAAGGAATTTTCTTCAGAACAGTATCCTGAAATAGAAATGATCAAGAAAAAATAATCTTCGAGCATTATCGCTCACATATTATTTATAAATTAAACACCAGTAATTATGATATCACTATTTTTTATTCAATCTCAAGATCAACCGGCATCATTCCCTGTCTTTCAACTCCTACATGAAGGAGGTCCATTTTTTATGGTACCAATTTTGATGGTTCTTTTAGTAATACTGTTTTTGATTATAAAGAGTATATGGGTATTCTATCGAGAAAAGCGTTGGTCTTCAAAATACATAAAACTGATTAACTCCTTAGGACTGCTAATCTTGGTTTGGGGTATTTTGGGGCAACTTATTGGGCTTATTGAAGCGTTTGATCGTATAGAAATGTTAGGAGATATTTCTGCCAGCATGCTTGCAGGAGGATTAAAAGTATCAGCATTACCTACTTTATTCGGCTGTTTTGTATTTGTGGTTTCCAGAGCAGCGACAACAGTATTCACCTGGGTACAAAAAGAAGAATAAAACACAAATATCATGCAAAAAACGATCACTACTCTGTTATTATTTGTTACAGTTATCACACAGTCACAAATAGTCAACACACAAAAACTCGATAGTTTTCTTACTCATTTATCGCAAAAAAATAAGGCAATGGGAAGTTTGTCCATTCACAAGGCAGGTAATGAAGTATATGCTCGGTCTATAGGTTATGCCGATGTAGCTGAAAAATTGTTAGCCAATAGTGAAACAAAATACAGAATAGGCTCTATCACCAAAACGTTTACGGCTGCGCTAATCATGCAATTGATAGACGAAGGTAAGTTAACTCTCGATACTCCGCTTAGTACGTATTTTCCGCAAATGCCAAATGCCGACAAAATTACTATTGAGCACCTTTTAAGGCATCGTAGTGGTCTTTTTAATATAACAGGAGATAAAGATTTTAGGCAGTGGATGCTAAGACCTAATACCAGAGCCGAGATGTTGGACCGAATGGTAGAAAAAGAAATACAATTCAAACCCAACAAAAAAGCAAAATACTCGAACACGAATTATCTACTACTGGGGTATATTTTGGAGGATATTGAAAACAAGAGTTATGCAGAGATTTTGAAATCACGAATAGTGATGCCTTGTGACTTGAAAAATACAAGCTACGGTGGCAAAATTGATGTAGCCAATAACGAAGCGAATTCCTATGTGCTACATGCCGATTGGGTGGCACAACCAGAAACAGACATGAGTGTTCCGGCGGCGGCAGGTGCTATTATATCAACACCAAAAGATGTTGCCATTTTTTATGACCGTTTGTTCAAAGGAAAATTAATCTCTGATAAATCATTGGACGAGATGAAACGATTGGTAGATAGATTTGGTTTGGGCTTAATGGAATTTCCGTATACAGATGGAGAAAATTATGGGCATTCTGGAGGAATAGATGGTTTTCAATCTATTGCGATTTATATTCCCGAAAACGAGTTGATCATTACATATTTGTCTAATGGAGTTGTCCTAGGGCTAACTGATATATTAATGGGAGTAGCCAAAATATACTTTGGAGCTCCATACGAGTTCCCAGAGTTCAAACCTCCTTTAGCCTTAAAAACCGAAGAGTTAGATTCGTATTTAGGGGTGTATAAGGCAAATAAATTTCCACATCAAATAAAAATCACCAAGGAAGATACACTATTGATTGTTAATGCTAAGAATGGTCCCACATTTCCGGTAGAATCCTACGAAAAAGATGTGTTTAAATCTGACCAGACAGGAGTGCAAATTGAATTTTTTCCAGAGCAGGACAAAATGGTATTACACCTCGGCGCCAAAACCACAGAATTAATAAGAGAGTAATATAAGATGTGAAGCTCTAATTGAAGGAAATAAATTAGAGCTTCAATTTTTTTAGTTTTTGTGAGACCCGTCACAATAAGGAGGGTTTTTGGTTTGTTTACAGGTACATAAATATGCTTCTTTAGCTTCTTCAACCTTAAAAATTACTGGATCGGTGCCGTCTTCCTTTTTATGGTTTCCGTTGCAAAAAGGTTGGTCAGAACTAAAACCACAACTACACCAGGCATAATTTTTATCGGCTTCTAATTGACAGGGAATAGGAGCATCTCCTGCTTTTCTTACATTTTTCATAGCTAAACGATTTTTTGTGTACTTAAATTTATTGATTCTCGGTTTAAGAATCGTTTTAAATTGGAAATCTTCAATAATTGCTCTTTTGTGAGAATTTTGTAATCGTGCTGGTATAATTTGTGGTATTTTTATTCAAAATAAAGTTCTTTACATAAAATTCTTCATCAACCAATATAGGTTTTACTTAATTGTAGATTAATAGGGAATCATGTGCAAATCATGAGCTGTCGCGCAACTGTAAGTAACTATATAGTTTTTATCAGTATAAAATCCACTGTTCGCCATAATAATCGAATGGGAAGGAAGATAAAAATGTTACAAGTCAGGAGACCTGCCTACTATTGAATTGACTACGCTTTCGCGATTTGAAGCTGAGGTTAAGTTTGATGTCTGCCATATCACTTTGTATAAGTGATATGTTTCTGTATGGCATTATTTTATTCTCTGTAAAAATCTGAAAGACCTAGCGAGTTTACCTAAAGGATTTTAAAAATTAATAGTAATTTTTAAAACAGTAACTATGCTTACACACAATCTGGGCTACCCGCGTATTGGTAGCAAAAGAGAGCTTAAAAAAGCTCTAGAACAGTATTGGGCTGGAAAAACAACCCAAAAAAACTTATTTCAAGTCGGGAAAAAGATACGGCAAGACAATTGGTTGTTACAAAAAGAAGCAAACATTGACTTGATTCCGTCTAATGATTTTTCGTTTTATGATCAGGTACTAGACATGACACTTCTGGTAGGAGCTATTCCCGAGAGATATCAGGAGTTAATTACCGAGGAGATTCCTATTACGGATCTGTATTTTGCCATGGCTAGAGGGTATCAAAAAGGGATATTTGATCTTACCGCCATGGAAATGACAAAATGGTTTGACACTAACTATCACTATATAGTTCCGGAGTTTTATAGAGATCAAGAATTTAAGTTGTTTTCTACCAAAATTATCGATGAATTTTACGAAGCAAAACAATTGGGAATTATTACCAAACCTGTTTTGATCGGTCCTATTTCTTATTTGCTTTTGGGAAAAGAAAAGGAAAGTGGTTTTCACCGAATCGAATTGATTAAAAATCTATTACCAGTTTACAAAAAAATCATCAAACAAGTCGTTGGGTTGGGAGCAGTTTGTATTCAGTTTGATGAGCCTTTCTTAGGTTTGGATATTTCTCCAGAAATAAAAGCGGTGTATAAAGAGGTTTATCATGAGATGAAAGCTGAATTTCCTGATATTAAATTTATGATCACCACATATTTTGAAGGAGTAGCACATCATTTAGATGTGATAGTTAATGATCTGCAATGTGATATTTTACATATAGATTTGATTAGTAATCCCGAACAATTGGAAGTTGTTTTGGAGAAACTTCCTAAAAACATCCAACTTTCTTTGGGTGTTATTGATGGAAGAAATATTTGGAAAAATGATTATCATCAATCGTTACAAGCGATTTCAACAGCAATAGACCTAAGGGGAGAAGATCAAATTTTGATAGCGCCTTCATGCTCTTTGTTGCACGTACCTTGTGATTTGGATTTGGAAATGAAAAATGAAGAATTATCTTCAGAAATAAAGCAGTGGCTATCATTTGCGAAACAGAAATTAGATGAGTTGTCAGCCTTAAAGCAGATTACACTATATCCTGAAGACCAAAATGCAAAGGTGTCTTTAAAGTATAATGCTGCTTGTATAGAAAATAGATCTATTTCAGAATTAATTCACAACCCAACAGTAAAAGAACGGGTTTCAAAATTATCCAAAAAAGATAGTAGTAGAGGTTCTGAGTTTCCGAATAGAAAAAGAAAACAAAAGGCATTACTTAATTTACCGTTATTTCCAACTACAACGATTGGCTCTTTTCCTCAAACAAAAGAAATCCGCAAAAAAAGATCTGAATATAAAGGTGAAATAATTTCTCAATCAGAGTACACAAATTATATCAAAGATGAAATAAAAAAAGTAATCACCATACAGGAAAAGTTAGGCCTGGATGTATTGGTTCATGGAGAAGCAGAACGGAATGATATGGTCGAATATTTTGGAGAACAGTTAAACGGTTTCGCATTTACAAAGTTTGGTTGGGTACAAAGCTATGGGTCCAGATGTGTGAAACCACCTATTATATATGGTGATGTGAGTAGAAAACAAGCAATGACTGTTTTTTGGTCTACCTATGCGCAATCTCTTACTCCATTACCCGTAAAGGGGATGTTGACCGGGCCTGTAACCATGCTACAATGGTCTTTTGTCAGGGACGATCAATCGCTATCAAAGACATGCTTAGAAATAGCCATGGCCATAAGAGATGAGGTACAGGACCTTGAACAATCCGGCATAAAAATTATACAGATTGATGAACCTGCCATGCGAGAGGGGTTACCATTATTAAAAGAGAATTGGTCTCAGTATTTGGATTGGGCAATCAACGCTTTTAAAATTGCTTCGTGTGTGGTTAAAGATCAAACTCAAATTCACACTCATATGTGTTATTCAGAGTTTAATGATATTATTGATCATATTGCACTGATGGATGCTGATGTAATTACCATTGAGTGTTCGAGATCGCAGATGGAATTATTGGATGTATTTGCGAGTTTTAAATACCCGAATGATATAGGTCCAGGAGTATATGATATTCATTCTCCAAGGATTCCAAGTCCTGAAGAAATTGTTGTTCTATTAAACAAGGCCAAACAATATATACCTGAAGATCAGATATGGGTAAATCCAGACTGCGGACTAAAAACCCGAAATTGGCAAGAAACTGAGAAAGCTTTAGACGCCATGGTTGCTGCAGCAAAACAGTTAAGAACTGAATTGCTACAGATGGTCTGATAGTGCTATGTTTCAAATGAAATAAGGAAAAGCCCCTGCTTTTAGGCGGGGGTTATTTTATTAGAGTAACTTCAGGAAAAGCTGCCTTATAACCAAACCAAAACGCATTGTGTGTAGGAACTCTTTTTAAAACCTCTTGCGTTTTCGTATTGATTAATTCTTCTTCTTCCAACTTCCAGGAGTTACCTTTACTATCGGTTGCTGTAGACTGTCCATCATATGCTACAAATTCAATAGTCTTGTTGAAATATACCCGATGTGCTCCACTTTTATCCGTAAATACAATAAAGTTTTTTTGATTGATGATACCGGTATGTATAGGATTCTTTCGTAGATATTTAGAAGAAATGGCAATGTTTTCTTCAGTCTCTCCAGGTAGTCGTATGGCCAGAATCTCTTGCTTGTTTTTTAATCGCTTGTCTTTTTCAGGAATATTAAACATTAACTCATCTGTAGAAAAGTAGTCTTTGTAGGCTATCCCTTCGTCATAATTACGATCATGTCCAGTTTTAAGAGACAATACTTTAGTTTCTGGATGCCTCTTTTTCCATTCGCCCCAAGTGGTGGTGACCACACTAAGGTATTCGAGTTCAATCCCTTTATCTACCAAAGGTCCAATAACTGGCTTTCCCCATAAGGTGTTCCATAAAGATTGTGTTTTTTTATCATACATTAATTTGTTCGAACGATATAAAAAACCACTGGTACCCATTTGGTATTGCACGCCATTTTGTTCAGTTTTATAAAGAATAACAGTGCCGCACAGTGTACAATACACCCCAGCTACCGGAACTCCTCCAACCTGGTCTGTAAACATTTCGTGCCAAGCCAAAATTCGTTTGGGATAAGCCCGTGTATCTCCATTGATCGATATCCCAAATACAATATGATCATCTTCCAAATATCTGGCCTGATTGGCGTTGATCATATTGGGATTTCGCAATGGAGGAATCCCATCCTGAATAACACCACCCCAACGTACTTCGTCTAATCGGATTTTGGATTGACCTTGGCGACTCAAAAAATACTTAGCAAATCTGGAATCTATCGCTCTGTGTAAAGCAGCTTTAAAAAAGTAATATCCTTCATTATACGTAGCATCTTTGTTCCAAAGATACTCGTACCATTGGTTGAAATCGTAGGTATAATTTTTACCTGTCTTTTTTTGCAAGATATTCAGAAGCTTACTGGAGGTAGAAGGGCTTTTTAAAAAATAAAGACTTTCTATGGCCAAAGCTTCAAAATCTTCAGACCAATTATCGTTAATGTATATCAACGCTTTTTGATGTGTATTACGATCTCTGGTGGCAAAAAAATCTAAAAAATAATCATAATCCTGTTTGGGAAAATGATTGCCATTTTGAGCTTCCAAGGTTCCTAATTGCATACACGCCAAAAGGATAAACACAATCTTTTTCATAGACTTACTTTTTAGGTAAGTCGTTATGGATAGTGGATATCAACAGATTTTAAGGAAACTTTAGAGAATTAAATTCGCGCTTGGTAGGTATACAAGTCAAAATACCTGCCTTCGGCTTTGATTAATTCATCATGAGTTCCACGCTCCGCAATGTTTCCAGATTCAATGACAAGTATCTGATCTGCTTTTTTGATGGTGCTTAATCTGTGGGCAATCACAAAAGTGGTACGCCCTTTCATGAGTTCGGCAAGACTTTTTTGTATCAAGGCTTCGCTTTCGGTATCCAGATTCGATGTGGCTTCGTCTAGAATAATAATTTTTGGATCAGCTAATATCGCTCTGGCTATAGCGATACGTTGGCGTTGTCCTCCGGATAATTTCACCCCTCGTTCTCCTATTAGTGTATCTAACCCATCTTCAAAACGATCCGTAAATTCATTTACGTAAGCCGCCTTTACTGCAGATTGTAATTGTGCTTCGGTAGCATCAGGACGAGGGAACAGAATGTTTTCACGAATAGTACCTTCAAACAAAAATTCATCTTGGAGTACCACTCCCAGATTCTTACGATAACTCTTGAGTTTTACTTTAGAGATATCATGGCTATCTATGGTAATGACCCCGGATTTTGGATTGAGAAAAGTAGCCGCCAATCCTGCAATGGTAGATTTTCCTGAACCTGAGCTTCCCACCAAAGCAGTTACCGAACCAGACTGAGCCCTAAAGCTTATGTTGTGCAATACTTCTTTTCCTTCTTCATAGGCAAAACTCACATTGTCGAAAATAATATCTCCATCGATTTGATCCAAAACAATATTTCTATCCTCAATCTCTTCTTCGGGAGTCATGTTCATCAATTCTTCGGTCCTGTCGAGACCAGCAAGAGCTTCGGTTAATTGACTTCCAATATTGCTCATTTGCACAATGGGAGCGATCATAAAGGCAAGCACCATAGTAAAAAACAGAAAATCACCCGTGGTCATACTGTCTTGCATCATAAAATAACCACCGATCCCCATGATTCCTGTAGAGGCAATACCTGCCAAAAGGAAGGTAGAAGAACTTGTCATTAATGCAGTGGCAGTCAAACTCTTTTTTACATTCTGAAACAATCGATCAACTCCTCTTTCAAAAATCTTATTCTCTTGTTCTTCGGCATTAAATCCTTTGATGACTCTTACACCTGCTAGCGTTTCGGTAAGTCTACCTTTTACTTCAGCATTAATTTCACCTCTAGCTCTAAAAATAGGTCGAATATATTTGAAGGCTTTAAGAGCGATTATACCAAATAGAGTAACAGGAACAAGTACAAATAGGGTCATCCAGGGATTGATATAAATTAAAAGAATCAAAGAAACAATGGCTGTAAACGTACCGCCAACCAGTTGCACTAATCCTGTACCGATCAAATTTCGGACTCCTTCAACATCACTCATAATTCGCGATACAAGAGAACCGGATTTTGTGTTGTCAAAAAAACTAATAGGAAGTGAAAGCACCTTTTTTTGAACCTGTGCACGCAATTCTGAGATGAGGTATTGGGCTTGTACACTCAAAATTCGGGTTAAAAGAAAGGATGTGGTCGCTTGAATCAATATGGCAAGCCCCACGACGATCAATAACTCATATAATTCACCCATATCTTTACTAGGGATTACTTCATCCAGTAAAGCTTTACTTTTCCAGGGTAAAATCAGACCAGCTATTCTATTAAAAATGATTAAAACCAATCCAATAAAGACCAAATTACGTCTTGGCCAAATAATGGTTTTAAATGCGGTGATCATACTCACCTTAGGTTTCTTTTTGCTCTTTGTTTTATCTTTTGTATTCATTGGTGTTTTTTAGTTTGAAATTGAGAAATAGCAACCTATAGCGATTATTATTTCCATACCCTTTATGACCGGCAACAAGAATTGCGATGTTGGGAAATACTTTTTTAAGTTTTGTAATAAATCATTTGGTAATATTAGCATCCACAGATTCGCTTTCCTTGATCGTAAACGTCGATCAAATACGCTCCAAAAATGATCTTTTTTTATAGGAAATCAGTTGAATGCATAGCAATACAAATAAGCGTGGCTTACTCATAGGATTGATCCTCATATGGTCGGGTGGTTTTCTTCTTTTTGATTAATCGTAGAACTAAGATATAAATCCCAACGGGAATTCCGACCCAAATGAGTTCACTTAACAATACTTTAATGCCCCAAATTCCAAAAAAGTTACTGGCTCCAATAGGCGATACCATGATCGGGCGCCAAGGAAAGAAATATCGGGCATCATCAAATGGTGAGAAAAAAGCAATGCCCAATCCACCTGTAGTCATGGCATCCAAAACTCCATGAGAAGCTGTGCATAGCGTAAAGTATAGGATTAAGAGTAACCCGATACGTGAGAAAAAGTGTCTTCGATAAAAAATGATGGTAACCAAAAATCCTAGCAAGACTGCAAAAACCAGTGAATGCGAAAACCCTCGATGCCCCCAAAAATCTTCATAAGCAATGCCAAATTTAAATCCAACTACATCCGCATCTGGTAACATAGCACATAAGATGCCAAGGATCCAGAATTTTGTATTGATCATGGATTTGGGAAAGGTCTTTCCAATGCCATATGCCAAGAAACCATGGGTAAATATAGAAGCCATAAATAGCAATTGTTTTTAAGCGCTTAATATCTTGATTTATCGCTTCTTTCGTTTTTTATTCTTTTGATTAAACGTCTTATCCCCACGAGTTTTGGGTTTTTTGTACTTCTTTTTGATCTCTCGTTTGTACTTTCCACCCAGATTTACCTTTTTGTTTTTTTCCTTTTTTTCATGAAAGGCTGCACCAGCTTCATCATCGTTAGGGCGTTTATGGGGATTATAGATTTCCTTGATTTTGGGTTGCTCTTCTGGGGTAAGTTCTTCAGAAATTTCTACAGCTTCCGGAAAAGAAAGCTGTTCTATCTTCATTTCCATTAGTGCTTCAATGGCTTCGAGAGATTCTTCCTCTTGCGAAGTTACCATGATGATGGCGTTTCCTTTCTTTTGCGCTCTACCCGTTCTACCGATACGGTGCATATAATTCTCAGGGTAAGCAGGAGTATCTACATTGATTACATGAGAGATATCGTCGATATCCAATCCTCTGGCCATAACATCAGTGGCGATCAAAATACGATGTTCTCCACTTTCGAATTGTTCTATGCTTCGAAGACGATAGTTTTGAGTTTTGTTAGAATGAATAACAGCGCATTGGTTAGGGAATGTTCTTTCGAATCGCTCAAACAAACGATCTGCCATACGCTTGTTGGCTACAAACAGCAGGGTTTTTTGAAACGCTTCGTTGTCTTCGAGAAGATATTCCAGTAGATTTACTTTGGTATAAAAGTTTGCCGTGCTATAGACATACTGTTTGATGTTCTCCAGCGGTGTTCCACTTTTGGCAATCGATATTTTTTTAGGATTGATAAAAATATCTTTGATGATTTCTTCGACCTGTTCCGTCATTGTTGCCGAGAACATGATGTTTTGCCGCTGCTGTGGCAGGATATCAAAAATATTCATCAGCTGATGCCTAAATCCTAGGTCCATCATCACATCTACCTCGTCGATTACTAATTTTTGTATGGATTTTAATTGCAATGCCCGACTTACTGCAAGATCATACAAACGACCTGGGGTTGCTACAATAATATCTAACCCTTGAGTAACGATTTGTTTTTGTGTGTTGATATTGGTTCCTCCGTATACACCAGCGATGCGAACGTTGATATAGGTGGATAACTTTTCAATTTCATCTACTACTTGTACTACTAGCTCACGGGTAGGAACGAGCACTAAAACTCTTGGGTTTTGTTGAACCGAATATTTAAGCATTCGCAAAATAGGAAGCATGTAGGCATAGGTTTTACCCGTACCGGTTTGCGCTATCCCCACCACATCTTTACCAGACATGACTACTGGAAATGCTTTTTCCTGAATTGGAGTAGGAGTAGTGAACCCTAAATCGTCTAGAGCGTTTAAAAGTTGAGTACTTAAATTAAGATCTTGAAAAGTCAATGGTATTTATTTTGATGCTACAAAGGTAGCCTTATTTTGTGACTGTATGCATTTTGGTTAATTTTGAAATCAAAATCACACAAATATGAAAAAGATTCTTGCTTTTGCCGGGTCTAACAGCAGCACATCGATCAATCACAAATTAGTAAAGTATGTAGCCTCGGAGATTGAGGAACATGAGATTATGGTCTTGAATTTAAACAGTTACACTATGCCCATGTATAGCGAAGATGAAGAGAAAAAAGGGTTTCCTGCCATGGCTATGGGTTTGAAAAAGGAAATTTCGGAAGCGGATGCTTTGATCATCTCAGTTAATGAACACAACGGAAGTTTTGGTGCTTTTTTCAAAAATATTGTAGACTGGTTATCTCGATTGGACCGTAATTTTTTAGAAGGTAAAAAAATATTATTGATGAGTACTTCTCCAGGAAAAAGAGGAGGGTTAGGCTCCTTAGAATACGCTAAAGGTATTTTCCCGCGTTTTGGAGGTGAGATTATCGAGAGTTTCAGTTTCCCTTCTTTTTATGATAATTTTTCTATGGAATCTGATACGGTATCAGACGAGACACTTTTGTTGGGATTAAAACAAGTTATAAGTACTTTTGCACATCAAATTAAATGATGCCGTGCGAAGTACCCAAAAATATGCTTTAACAGATCCCGTTTCCTTCAAAAATCAAATGTTACAATGGGCACAGATATTTGATGAAGTCATTTTGTTGGATTCTAATTCGTATCAGCAACTGTATTCTAGTTATGATGCTGTTTTGGCTGTTGAGGCCTTTACGGCAATAAAAACGGATCACATAAACGCTTTTGCAGAGTTACAAGAATACCAGGAGAAAACTGCTGATTGGATTTTTGGATATTTATCTTATGATTTGAAGAATGATGTTGAACATTTGATTTCTCAAAACAAAGATGATCTACTATTCCCAGATCTGTATTTTTTTCAACCCAAGAAATTGTTGTTGCTGAAAGGTAACGAATTAGAGATGCACTATCTGCGTATGGTGGATGATGAGATGGATGATGATTTTCAGGAAATCCAGGAGCTACCGGATACAATTCAATTGTTGGAAAAAGAAGATAGCGATTGTGGTAAAGTGAAAATTAGCCTGGGGATGACCAAAGATGTGTATAAGAAAAAGGTGGGGCTGATGCTGGATCATATACATCGGGGAGATATTTATGAAGCCAATTTTTGCCAGGAGTTTTTTGCTAAAGATAGTTGTATAGAGCCTTTACAAACCTACCATCATCTCAACACCATTTCGCAACCACCTTTTGCTACATTTTTGAAGTTCGACAATCAATATTTGTTGTCTGCATCTCCAGAACGATATATTCGAAAAGAAGGAAAGAAAATCATTTCGCAACCTATAAAAGGAACTGCCAAACGAGCCGAAGATAAGACAGAGGATGAAAAGCTTGCAGCGCAATTAAAAGCAGATACAAAAGAACGTTCAGAAAATATTATGATCGTGGATCTGGTGCGTAACGATTTGTCCAGAACTGCGGTCAAAGGCTCGGTTAAGGTAGAAGAACTTTGTGGAGTATATAGCTTCAAGCAAGTACATCAAATGATTTCGACGGTTGTCTCTGAGGTCAAAGAAACAACCTCTCCAGTAGAGGTGATCAAGACTACATTCCCTATGGGGAGTATGACCGGAGCCCCTAAAATTTCTGCTATGCAGATCATTGAAAATCTGGAAGAATCTAAACGCGGATTGTATAGTGGTGCGGTGGGATATTTTACTCCCAAGGGAGACTTCGACTTTAATGTAGTGATACGTAGTATTTTGTATAATGCGGCAGAGAATTATATATCCTACACCGTTGGGGGAGCAATCACAGCCAAATCCGATCCAGATAAGGAGTACGAAGAATGCTTGCTAAAAGCAAAAGCAATGCGCGAAGTACTTGAAGGTGTTTAACTGATTTTTGGAATATTGCTCTAGTCAAATAAGATTTTTTCTAAAGCTCTTCCTTACATTAATAATAGTTTCCTTTACATCATTTGCGGTGATTTCCATGATGGTAGCAATTTCATCAAAATTAAGTTTGCCAAATACAAATAGATCAATGATTTTGGAAGTTTTCATCGGTAACCAACTGTAGAATTTACCTAATAATTTCTGTTTCCTAAAATCCGTAGAGGGCTCTGCGTCAATGATACGAAGGATTTCAGAGTCCAGGTCATCATAGATGAAGTTTTGCTTGTTTTCAGAAGATTGATGGTAGCATATGTCATTCAGATCTTCTTTCATGATTAGTTCGTTACCTTCTGTAGTATACACTTCTTCAAGTTTCTCCAATTCGTTTTTCAGGAAATGATTCGTGCTAATACTTCGCTGATGCCAACCTTCTCTTAGATACAATTCATCAATAAGTTCGTCGGCAATTTTGAAGAGATGTAATTCCAGTGATAAGGTATCCATATGGATATCAAATTCATCCTGGTGTAGTTTTACAATAGCATCGTCGATAATACCGTTAGAACAATACATGTTTTGCGGCAAAATACCAACGCTTTCAGCAATGTATAATCGGTGTTTTACATATGGATGTAAGTGAGGAACAATAGAAAGTAATTTTTTACTAAATTCCCTTTGATCATCAGCCCTATAAAATTTCTGCAATTCATCTGTCCTTGTCATTGGTCCTTGATTTAAGAGTTGTTGTTTTAAAAATAACGAAAACAAACCAATTTTGATGTTAAAAACTTGAAAATCAATGGATAAATCAATGTTTTGAGTGTAATGTTATTGGTAAATCAAAATTGTATATTTGAAAAACCGTAAAAAAAGACAAATATCTTGTTAGCACAGGAATTTAAAGAGCATATTTCTACACAACTCCCTTTTTTGCTGGGGAGCAGAATATTGATTGCCTGTAGCGGAGGATTGGATAGTATGGTGCTTATAAAATTATGTATTGAAACCTCTTTTGAAACAGGAGTTGCACATTGTAATTTTAAGCTTCGAAATGAAGAGAGTGACGGGGATGAAGCTTTTGTAAAAGCATATGCTCAGCAATTACACATTCCCTGTTTTACAACTTCATTTGATACCGAAAAGTACGCGGCTACTCATAATTTATCAATACAAATGGCAGCTCGCGAGCTAAGATATCGTTGGTTTAATGAAATGGCAGAACTCCATCAATACGATTATATTCTTACTGCGCATCACATGGATGATAATCTCGAAACCTTTTTGATCAACTTGTCAAGAGGAACGGGAATAGAAGGGCTTGCCGGTATTCCAGAAGTAAATGGGAAATATATAAGGCCTTTACTTAATTTTTCGAGGGAGGATTTGCTAAAGTTTGCCAAGAAACGAAAGTTACAATGGAGAGAGGATAGTAGTAATAAGAGTACCAAATACCTTAGAAATAAATTGAGGCATGATGTGATCCCAGAGTTGAAAACTATTAACCCAAGCCTACTTAAAAATTTTCAAACTACTGTGGCCAATATACAAGCCAGTGCTAACTTTATCAAATCACAAGTTCTCTTGCTAAAAAAAGAGCTGTTCCTCTTGGGGGAAAATGGTGTTATTAAAATTCCGATTAATCGATTACAGAATTATGGTAATTCAAAGAGTAGCTTATTTTTCTTATTAAAGGATTATGGGTTTACAGCTTGGAGTGATATCGAACAAATGGTAACTGCACAATCCGGGAAACAGATTTTTTCTGCAACCCATCGTTTGGTAAAGGATCGAGAACATTTATTATTAAGTCCAATAATCGAAGAATTACCAGATCATGTGTATTCAATTCCTGAAGAAGAAACCATGTTAATGTTTCCTTCTGGAACGATGCGTTTTAAGGAGGTTGAGGAGATGGAAAGTGCAAATTTGAAGACGATTTTTGTAGATAAAGAAAAGTTAAAGTACCCTTTGAGTGTAAGAAAATGGAAAGAAGGCGACTACTTTTATCCACTGGGAATGAAAGGGAAAAAGAAATTAAGTAAATATTTTAAAGACGAAAAATTATCTTTGTTAGCCAAAGAACGAGTATGGTTGTTGTGTTCTGGAAAAGAAGTCGTTTGGATCATCAATTACAGAGCAGACAATCGATATAAAATTATGCCCCAAACTAATCAAATACTAAAAATAACTATAACCTAATGCGCTATCTACTACTATTTATAACCCTATTGTCTACATCTGTTTTTTCTCAAACCCTCGATCCAATTGAATGGAATGCAGGAATTGAAAAAGAAACAGAGGATACGTATGTCTTAAAATTTACGGCCAAACTGGATAAAGGATGGCATCTATATTCAATACACGAGGTAGAAACCGATGAAATAGCTCCAGTACCCACAGAGTTTACCTTCTACCCAACACCAGACACCTACGAGTTAGTTGGAGAGACTATAGAGCCTAAGGGAATTGAAAAGTTTGATAAGATTTTTGAGATGGATATAAAGTACTTTGAAGAGAAAGTAACTTTTACCCAAAAAATAAAACGCATTAATCCCAATTTAAAAAGCGTTAAGGCGGAGGTTTTCTTTTCCATATGTGATGACGAGCGTTGTTTGGCTCCCGAAACGGTAGAATTTGATATTAGTTTTTCGGGTGCAGCTTCAGAGAACAAAGGAGATGCTTCTGCAATAACTGATAATGATCGTAATAAGTCTGATGCGTTACATATTGATATACAAGGGAAAGAAAAATTTCCATCAGAAGAGGTAGAAAAGAAAAGTTATTTCAACATCTTTATTTTAGGTTTTTTAGGTGGTTTGATTGCACTGCTTACACCTTGTGTATTTCCTATGATACCGCTCACGGTATCGTTTTTTACTAAGAGTGCCAATAACAAGAAAAAAGGAATGTTTAATGCTATTTTGTATGGCTTTTTCATTTTTGCAATATATGTGCTGTTAAGTTTGCCATTCCATTTATTGGATTCTGTAGATCCAGAGATTTTGAATAATATCTCTACGAATGTGACGCTTAATATCTTATTTTTTGTCATATTTATTGTTTTCGCAATTTCCTTTTTCGGGTATTTTGAGATTACTTTACCTGCATCTTGGAGCAATAAGCTAGATAGTAAGGCAACGAGTATAGGAGGAATTGTAGGTGTATTTTTTATGGCACTTACATTAGCTTTGGTTTCCTTTTCTTGTACAGGACCGATTTTAGGATCGTTGTTAGGAGGATCTCTAAGTACCGATGGTGGAGCGATGCAGTTAAGTTTTGGTATGGGAGGTTTTGGATTGGCCTTGGCATTGCCATTTGGGCTATTTGCCTTGTTTCCAAATTGGTTAAACTCTCTACCAAAAAGTGGAGGGTGGTTGAATACGGTTAAAGTGGTACTTGGATTCATTGAGCTAGCCTTAGCTTTCAAATTCTTGTCTAATGCCGATCTTGTAGAGCATTGGGGACTATTGAAACGAGAAATATTTATCGGTATCTGGATTGTTATCGGAATAGGGATGGTTCTCTATTTGTTTGGAAAAATCCGTTTTCCGCATGATGGCCCTTTACAAAAATTAAGTACAGCAAGAAAAACACTGGGAGTAGTCACCTTGGCCTTTGTGATTTATTTATTACCTGGCCTTACCAATACAGCTTATGCAAATCTAAAGTTGTTAAGTGGTTTCCCGCCTCCGTTATTTTATAGTGTTTATGAAAAAGAAGCGCATGGCCCACTTGGATTAAATGCATATACCGATTTTGAAGAAGGGGTGAAAGCCGCCAAAGCTCAAAACAAACCGATTATGTTGGATTTTACGGGATGGGCGTGTGTAAATTGTAGAAAGATGGAAGAGCAGGTTTGGAGTCACCCAGAAATCATTGAGATATTAAAAGATAGATATACATTGATTTCATTATATGTAGATGATCGCAAAAAACTATCGGACAATGAGCGATTTAAGTTTCTGAAACCTGATGGAAGAGTTAAAAATATAAAAACTATTGGGGACAAATGGGCAACTTTTCAGACCCTTAATTTTCAGAATAATTCACAACCCTATTATGTTCTTTTGGATAGTAATATGAATATGCTAAACCGCACCACAGCGTATACTCCCGATGTCAAAGAGTATCTAAAATGGTTAAAGACGGGATTAAAGAATCATAATTCTAAATAATCGTTTTTGATGTTGTTATAATTTTTTATTATAGTCATCATGTAAGTACGTTTGTTTTTTTCGACTTACTTAGTGTTCAAACCTTAATACATTGAAGAATGCTAAGTGAAAAATTAGAACTTTCCAGATGTTTTCCGTTTATCGAAAAAGAGCTTGAAGATGAAATGCTTTCTTTTGGGCAATTAAAAAGTATTCCCAAAGGAGAGTATGTTGTAAAACAAGGAAGCTACCTTAACTTTCTTCCAATCATATTAGACGGTTTGATTAAAATGTATGCCGAAGAGGAGGAAGTAGAATTTTTGCTATACTACATTCATCCAGGACAATGCTGTATTTTGAGTTTTAATCATTTGTTTGGACAAGAACCTGTTCGTTTCTCAGCGGTTACAGAAAAAGAAACCAAGGTGTTATGCCTACCCATTAAAAATGTAAAAGAATGGTTTTTTAAATATCCATCATTCACGCAAATCATACTAAAAGACTTTCAACGTAATTACGAGGATCTATTGAATACTACAAAACAAGTAGTGTGTTATAAAATAGAAGATAGATTGGTGAATTACCTTACTGAAAAAGCGAAGCTTCAAAATTGCAATATGATACAAATGTCTCATCAGCAGATAGCTTCAGATTTAGGAACTTCAAGAGAAGTAGTTTCGAGGCTTACCAAAAAATTACAAGCTACGGATTTACTGATTCAGCATAAAAGACATATCGAACTAAAACAATTGCAAGTAAGCTAAAATAATAGTTTTTCTACCCTTTGCTTTTAGGTGCCAAATTGGTGCCTAAAAGTGTATGTATTTTTGTTTGTAATCATTTGATTATCAATCAATTAAATAACAAATTTTTAACAATTTACGGTGACTTTTGTCACCGTTTTTTGGTTTTGATTGCGATTAATTTTGTCTCAAGTAAAATGAACAAATAAAAGTATATATCATGAAAAAAATTAATCTTTACTTTTTTATTGCTTTAATAGCATTCGCATCGTGTAGCGATGACGACGATGTAGTGACACCTCCGGATAATCCGGATCCTGTCGAAAACAATGTTGTAATCAACGAAATTAGATTTCTAGGTACCGACTTGGTAGAAATTTTTAACCGAGGAGATCAGGAAGCAGACCTTAGTGATTACTGGTTATGTTTAGGACCTGGTACTTACCAAAGAATTGGAGAAATCACTCCAGAAAGTGGAAGTGTTGTAATTCCTGCAGGGGGATATTTGGTATTACCTTACAATTTACCTGATACGGATGCAGGTTTAGGATTGTATTCTTCAAACGAATTCACCAATGCTGATGCACTTGTAGACTTCGTGCAGTATGGATCTGGTGGAAGCGCTAGAGAAGATGTGGCTGTCGCCGCTGGTTTATGGGCAGCAGGAGAGTTTGTTCCTGCCACAACAGATGCCGATAACAGTATTATCTTTGATGGAGAAGGTAATGGTGCTGCAAATTGGGCAGAAACTACTACTGTGACATTTGGAGCAGAAAACGTATTAACAATGCCTGTTAATGATGTACGTTCTATCGTGTTTAACGAGGTAAATTATGGGGAAGACAAATTAATCGAGTTATGGAATAATGGTACGGTATCAGTAGATTTGGCACCATACTGGTTATGTCTTGGTCCTGGTCAATATTTACAGATTGAAAACGCAACTGTGGTAAGCGGTAATAGAGAACTTGCACCAGGTGAATTTTTGGTAGTAAACTGGGATATGTTAAGTAATAATGAAGGACTGGGATTATATTCTACTAATACCTTTGCTAGTGCTGATGCTATCATTGATTTCGTGCAATGGGGATCCGGAGGAAATCCTAGAGAAAATGTTGCGGTTGAAGCCGGAATCTGGACTGCAGGAGACTTTATTCCAGAGGTAAGATTACCAAGTTTTAGTATCGCGTACGATGGAGAAGGAGATGCTTCTACAGATTGGGAAGAGAGAGTTAATCCAACTTTTGGACAAGGTAATGCTACTACGGTAACCAATAGAACATTTGCTGTTACCATCAGAAATACTGTAAATTACTTATATGCTGCTCCATTTGCAGAAAACGCACCTGTAGGAGCTTTGAACGGAACATTAACCAAAACATTTAAAGCTGTTCCAGGAGCAAAATTAAATTTTGCAACAATGTCTGCGGCTACGAATGATTGGTTTTTTGGACCAAGAGGAGTAGGGATAGATTTATTTAACGGACAAACAGCTGTAACCGGAGATATTACAGATCAAGTTTTACTTTGGGATCTAGGTACAGAAGAAGAAGAAGCAGCCTTTATCGCTACGGTACAATCAGGACCAAACATGGGGAACCCAGATGATGACAATACCGTTAGAATCATACAAGAAGATGTAAGTGCTGATATTCGAGTAGAACTAGCATATGATGAGCCGACTAGAGAATTTACATTGACCATTACGAACTTACAAGGTGCTGGAAATGGAATCGTTATTACTCCTGGATTAGTTGTACTACATGCTCAAAATAACCCTTTATTTACTCTAGGGCAGCCTGATAGAGGAGTAGGTCTTGAAGCAATTGCAGAAGACGGTCTTCCTGCCGAATTAAATGACTGGTTCAATGAATTAGGTACGCAAGGAACACCACTTAGGTTATCTTCTTCATTAACACCTTTATCTCCTTCATTTATCTATGCTTTTAATACAGACAGAGATCCATGGTTTACCCAAGGAGAAGCAGCAAAAGCATCTAGCGGATTAGAAGAGATTGCAGAAGATGGTGATAGAAGTGTAGCATACAATTATCTAAAAGATTTTGGGATCCCTACAGCTTTACCAACCGAGGCAGGACCGATTATGCCAGGTGGGGTACATACCTTCACAATAGAGGTTCCAGAAGGACAAGATTATAAATTAGGCTTCGGTACTATGTTCGTTCAATCAAACGATTGGTTTATCAGTACAAACAATGTTGGATTGGTATTGTTTAATCCAGATGGATCAGCTTTCTCTGGAGTGAGCGAAAGTTCAAATACGTACTTATATGATGCAGGTACAGAAGATGATGAGCCGGTAGGTTTTGGGCCAAATCAGGTAATGAGACAAACTGCGCTTAATACAGGACCGGCAGATGCTGATACCTCTGTAAGAAGAGTTTCATCTCTAGAAGATGTTCAATTCGGAAAAGGAGTGATCAATAGTGGGCCTGGAGTAACATGGTTTGGAGATCCAAGAGGAGGATATAACCTTATTGAAGTTGAAATCACGCCACAATAGTGCTTACCCCAAAGCCAAAATATCTATATAAGGGGATATAGATATAATAATAGATCGCGGGAAAAACCTTTGGCATATTAGCCAAAGGTTTTTATTTATGATAATATCTCAGGGATAACTAGATAATATCGCTGAACCTGTGTTAAAATCTCCTTAAAGATATCTTTATGGCTACACCATTTTTTTATCTTCAGCGACAAACTAAATTAACATCAATGCAAGTCTTAAAAATTAACTATTTTACGTTATTCGTACTATTTATTTCCTTTATAGGGTTTTCTCAACAGGATAATGCATACGAAGTAAAAGATCACTACACAAAGAAAGAGGTTGATATCGTAATGCGAGATGGTACCAAGTTACATACAACCATTTATTCCCCAAAAGATACTTCAAAAAAGTATCCTATTCTAATGCAACGAACTCCATATAGTTCTAGACCATATGGAGAGGGACAATTTAGATCTCAGATTGGTCCCAACAAGTATATGATGCAAGAAGGTAATATCATTGTTTATCAGGATGTAAGAGGTCGTTGGATGAGTGAAGGAGTTTATGATAACATGCGGGCTTATATCCCTAATAAAAAAGGAAAACAATTCGACGAAGCCAGTGATACTTACGATACTATAGATTGGCTAGTGAAAAATGTTGCTAATAACAATGGAAATGTTGGAGTATGGGGGATTTCGTACCCAGGGTTTTACGCGACGTATTCCTTGTTAGATTCACACCCAGCGTTAAAGGCGGTTTCACCTCAGGCGTGTATTGGAGATTTCTTTTTTGATGATTTTCATCACAATGGAGCATATCTTTTAAGTTATTGGAGAGCGACTGCAGTATTTGGTTATGAAAAAACACAACCTACAGACAAAGGGTGGTATAGTTTTCCAGATCTAAAAAGCAAAGATCAATATCAGTTTTTCTTAGATGCCGGTCCTTTAAGTAATCTGGATCAATATTATAAAGAGGATAATGTGTTTTGGACACAATTAAAAGAACATCCTAATTATGATGAGTTTTGGCAAAAAAGAGGAATCATCCAACATCTTGAAAATATTAAACCTGCTGTAATGGTAGTAGGAGGACTTTTTGATGCTGAAGACTTATATGGTCCATTCGAGACCTATGAAAACATAGAAAAAAGAAGTGATAATTATAATATTATGGTTTTTGGTCCTTGGAGTCATGGAGATTGGGCCAGAAGTAAAGACCGTCAGGCTATAGGAAATGTATATTTTGGAGATAAAATTTCTGAAAATTACCAAAAGAATGTGGAGACCAGATTTTTTAATCGTTTCCTGAAAGATGACACCGAAAAAGAAGCTTTACCAGAAATACAGATCTTTGATACGGGAGCGAAGAAATGGGATGCTTTTGAAACCTGGCCACCAAAAAATGTTGAAAAGAAAACATTTTATCTGGCAGATGGTCTTACCGAAGCAAAAGGGGATGGCGCTTCAGAATTTATAAGTGATCCTAAAAAACCAGTACCATACTCAGAGGATGTGAAGATGGTATTTACGCCAAGAAAATATATGACCGACGATCAAAGATTTGCTGCTCGTCGTCCAGATGTTCTGGTATTCGAAACACCTGTGTTGACAGGGGATGTTACTTTGTCTGGAGAAATATTAGCCAAATTAAAAGTGGCTACTACAGGAACGGATGCAGACTGGGTAGTAAAATTAGTGGATGTATTTCCTAATGACGCCGAAGATACTCAAGAAACCCAGAAATATTTAAAAATGGGGAACTATCATATGATGGTTCGTAGTGAGGTAATGAGAGGTCGTTTTAGAAACGATTTCAGTAAACCGGAACCTTTTACTGCGAATGAAAAGACAGCTGTAAATATTAAATTACAGGATGTGCATCATACCTTTAAGAAAGGGCATAAGATTCAGATTCAGGTTCAGAGTACTTGGTTTCCATTAATTGATTTGAACCCTCAGACTTTTGTGCCAAATATATTTAAAGCAAAAGCATCAGACTTCAAAAAACAGACGCATAAGGTATTTCATGATTCTGCTATCGAAGTTTCAATTTTAAAATAAACCATTACCCTAAATACATGTGTAACATGCAAAATATTTTAAGAACAAGTACTCTTGTAATGTTTGTAGCGTTTGCTTTAGCAAGTTGTAAACAAGAAAATAAGGAGACCGCTACCGAAGTTTCGAGTGCTGAAAGTATAGAAGAGCATTCCAAAAATTTGAATGATTGGTTTGAAGCTCAATTTCAGGAAGAAGTAAAATTATCTCCAATGACTCAAACCTACTTAGGAGTTAAAACGGAAGATTATGGTAAATGGGATGACATTTCTTCAAAGAGAGAAGCAGAAGACTTAGAACGAGTAAAAAGACGCTTAGCATATCTTAATGATTCTGTAGATGTGTCTTTGCTTAATGATGCTACCCAGTTGAGCTATACTTTGATGAAACAAGATCTTGAAGATGAAATTGAAGATTTTCAATATCGTTTCTATGATTATCCGGTAAATCAAATGCACGGTATGCAAGCCGAAATACCTGCGTTTATGATAAATATGCACCGGATTTCAGCAAAGAGTGATGCAGAAGCTTATATTTCCAGATTGAATGGGATCGATGCGCTGTTTACGCAACTCGTAGAAAACATGAAAATACGAGAGAAAAATGGAATTTTACCTCCAAAGTTTGTATTCACAAAAGTTTTGGATGATAGTAAAAATATTATCACGGGTAAGCCCTTTGATGAATCTAAAGAAGAAAGTACATTATTGGCTGATTTTAAAGGTAAAATAACTTCGCTAGAATTATCAGATGAAGAAAATCAAGAACTCATAGCAAATGCAAGAAAAGCATTGTTAGATGGCGTAAAACCAGGGTATGAAAAACTGATTACTTTGTTAGAAAAACAACAACAAAGAGCAACTACAGACGATGGAGCCTGGAAGTTTCCGAAAGGAGATAAATTCTATAATATAGCATTAAAAAGGACAACAACTACTAGTATGACAGCAGACCAAATTCATGATTTGGGTCTAAAAGAAGTAGAGCGTATACATAGTGAGATGCGAGATATTATGAAGCAGGTAAAATACGAGGGGACCTTGCAAGATTTCTTTAAGTATATGAAAGAGGATAAGAAGTTCTATTATCCTAATACTGAAGAAGGAAAAGCGGCCTATCTAAAAAAGGCTGTAGGACTAATCGATAACCTGAAATCAAGATTGGACGAGTTGTTCATCACAAAACCCAAAGCGGATATCGTCGTAAAAGCTGTAGAGCCTTTTAGAGAAAAAAGTGCTGGTAAAGCATTTTATCAACGGGGTACACCTGATGGATCTAGACCAGGAACCTATTATGCAAACCTTTATGATATGGAAGCCATGCCTATATATCAAATGGAAGCTTTGGCATATCATGAAGGAATCCCAGGACATCATATGCAAATATCGATAGCGCAAGAGTTACAGGATATACCAAAGTTTAGAAAGTTTGGTGGATATACTGCCTACATAGAAGGTTGGGGGCTTTACAATGAGCTCTTACCAAAAGAAATAGGCCTTTACAGTGATCCGTATTCGGATTTTGGTCGATTGGCAATGGAACTTTGGAGAGCATGTAGATTAGTTGTAGACACTGGGATTCACGCTAAAAAATGGACGAGAGAAGAAGGGATAAAGTACTATGCCACAAATACTCCTAACGCAGAAAGCGATGCTATTAAAATGGTAGAAAGGCATATTGTAATGCCTAGCCAGGCTACGGCATATAAAATAGGAATGAATAAAATTCTGGAATTGAGAGAAAATGCAAAGAAGGAATTAGGAGAGCAATTTGATATTCGGGAGTTTCACGATGTTGTGCTCACAAATGGAGCAGTTCCGCTTAATGTGCTAGATAATTTGGTAGATGAATGGGTAAAGAGTAAAGAAACAAAATAAGAATACACAAAAGAGCGAAATGCTTTGTTGAGAAAGTAGATTGTTTTCATAAACAATCTACTTTTTTTATGCGAAGTTTTTTTGAAACCAAGCGTAAAGTAATTTTAATAATAATACTTCTAATTGATCCACGATATGTAGTGGTAAAATGTCTCCTATAATTCAAATATAATTGTGAAAGCTTTGTCTTGGTTTTTTAAAAATAAACAATTGAAAGTTAGTAGTTTATTTTTTCTTGTCTATTCATTGTCTGTCTCCTTTAAAAACTAGTTACTACAGGTCTACTTAATGTATACTTCTATTTAGGGATGTGTATCCATGTGCTCTTTATATTTATAAAAACAATATATACCAATGGATAAATTAACTCAATTTTTAAACGAATTATCGACCAATACAGACCAATTGGATCGTTTTAATTCAGGCTCGAATAAGACCGAAATGATCAGTAATCGACAGCGTATGTTGGACGCAGCAGGAGTGCAACATAAAGAAGAGATAGTTGACATGAATCTAGAGAATTTACAAAACTTAATGAACAAAAACCTTGCTCAAAAAACAGACAACAATTTGGAAACAACAATTTGTGGTTTGATCGTAAAGCAAATGCTCAAGTATCCAGAACGAATTGCAATTATTGATAGAGAGACAAAAATCAGTTATAAGGAGCTAATGATACGAGCAGCTGAGGTTGCCGGAGAACTCATTAACCGAAAGGTAACACCAGGATCACTGGTCGGCGTGTGTATGAACCGGACTTGGGAACTGGTTGCTGCTTTAATTGGTGTAATGCAGGCTGGATGTGCATATGTACCTTTGGATCCAGCATATCCTCAGAATCGCGTTAAATACATGTTGGAGCATTCTCGTGCCGTGGCAACTATTGTAGATAATGAGGTTTCTGCCGAACTATGCAGTAGTGTGCAAGAACAATTACGGATCAATAAATTAAGCGGACATATCGATCATTCGGTAAGAGCATCAGGAAACGATTTGGCCTATGTTATCTACACTTCTGGTTCAACAGGGAAACCAAAAGGTGTAGCGGTAGAACATAAAGGTTTTGTTTGTCTTCGTCAATCTATGCGAGAACTATTTAGTGATGAGGAGTTGAAAGGAGTTTTTGCAGGGGCTTCGGTTTGTTTTGATACCTCGGTAATGGAAATTATGGGGACCTTATCACTGGGTGGAACTATCATTTTAGCCAAAAATGCATTGGAGTTGACCAAGCTTCCAGCTATAGATCAGATTAAAGTTTGTGTAATGGTTGCCTCGGCGATGCAAGCTTTACTAACAACAGAAAAATTACCTAAGGGCTTGAAATGTTTAGTATTTGGAGGTGAGGCACTCAAACCCTCACTAGTCGCACAAGTTTATAAGCAAAAACCAGATGTACGTGTTTTGAATGCATATGGACCTACCGAGGATACAGTCTATTCTACCATCGCTGAAGTTTCTCCTGGAACTGAAGTAGTAACTATTGGTAAGTCTGTCCCTAACTCACGTGCTTATATTTTGGATGAAGCTTTGCAACCTGTTGCTACTGGAGTAGCAGGAGAATTGTACCTAGCGGGAACCAAACTTGCACGAGGTTATTTGTATGATGAAGTTAAGACCAAAGAGCGATTTATTGACATAGTACCTAATGATCTGATTTCAGCTAATCGCTTATACAAAACGGGCGATTTGTGTTGCTGGACAGAAAATGGAGAAATCGAGTTCCTTGGAAGAGTTGATCAACAAGTAAAGATCAGGGGGTATAGAATTGAATTAGAAGAAATCGAGTCCATACTCGAGTCTATGGAAGGTATTGATGCAGCTGCTACGGCAGCCGTCGATGGAGGTTTTGGTCAGAAAATATTAGTGGCCTATATTGTAAGCAAAGATAAGTCGGTAACTGAGAACGAAATTAAATCGTATGTGTCACGACGATTACCAAAATATATGGTTCCTCAAGTCATAAAATACCTAAAGGCTTTACCACTGTTACCAAATGATAAGCTAGACCGCAAAAAATTAATGAGTTTAGAAGAGAAATCTTGTGTCAAAAAAGATTCCGAAAATCAGACTGTCGTGCAAAATTTGATAGTTTCAAAAGATGAACAACAAGGAAAGATATTGTCAATTGTTCAGAATGAAGTAGCGTCTCTACTCAATTTGGATGATCCGGAACAAGTATCACCAGAGGATGCATTCGATAATCTAGGGCTCGATTCTTTAACTACGTTGGAGTTTAGCTGTAGACTTACCAATTTACTGGGGCGAGAGTTATCCGCTCATGCTATTTTTGAGCATTCTACTCCAAATGCATTAGTGAATTATATTACTAATATGATGAGAAGTGGTGATGCAAATAGCTCTACAAATGGGACGAAAACTGTATTCACTGATACACTAGCTAGTTTTCAAACACATATTCGGTCAAGTCACCCTACATTTCAAGCTGCCAAAGCGCCCGCTTGGGACGCGACAGATAAAAGTAAGCTGGTTCAAGAAGTCCTGCATATGGTAAATAATGATCGTAGAAATCCTTATAGCAAAGTATTACGAACAGGAAGTGCTACCAAAGGTATTGTGGGAGATGCTTATAATGACGAAGAGCAAGAGGCTATTATATGGACAACGAACCTGTATCTCGGTTTGAATCGCGATCAGAAAGTTATGGAGGAAGCTTCTAATGCATTAGCGCGTTTTGGTACCGGAATGGGAACCTCTGCTGCGGCTTCAGGAATGACTAATCAACACTTAGAGTTCGAAACTGAGTTTGCCGATTTGGTAGGTAAACCTAGTGCATGTTTGTTTCCTACAGGATATACCGCTAATGTTGGTGCAATAGCAGGATTATTAGGAAGAAATGACGTGGTAATTATCGATCAACTCTGTCACGCATCTATTGTAGATGGTGCACGTCTTTGTGGAGCTACGGTTCGAACGTTTCAACATAATAGTGCGTCTGACCTAGAGGAGGTGCTTAAATCTGAAATGTCCCCATATCGTACAATTTTAGTAGTATTTGAAGGTGTATATAGCATGGGAGAAGGGGCCGCACCAGTTGCAGAGATTGTTCGAACAGCAAAGAAATATAATGCACTCGTTCTGGTGGATGAAGCGCATTCTTTTGGTTTTTATGGTGAAAATGGAGCAGGTATTTGTGCAGCTCAAGGTGTTACTGAAGAGGTAGATTTTATTATGACGACACTCAGTAAAGCCTTAGGGAGTCTCGGAGGAGTAGTAGCTGCCAGTCAGGAACACGTTGATCTTTTGAAGTCATCCTCTAGAGCTTATATCTTTCAGGCCTCAATTAGTCCGGCTGATATGGCTGCTGCACTTACTGCATTAAGACGCCTTCGCTCTGATGATGCTTTGCGAGAACGATTATGGGATACTACTCGTTACATGCGGAAACAATTTGAAGATGCTGGGTATGATTTGGGAACTGGAGATGGTCCTATCGTTACTCCACACTTTAGTGACAAAGATAAACTGTATGCTATTGTACAAAACATGTATCAGCAAGGTGTTCAAACTTCTGCGGTAACGTATCCGATTGTCGAGAGCGGACGTGGGCGTTTGAGACTCATCTGTTCGGCAGCTCATACCCGCGAAGATGTAGATAGAACCCTGGCAGCTCTTATCGAGGCAGAACGCAAAGTAGATGAACAACTTACCATTGAGCAAAATGAAATAAAAGATTCGAATATATCAATATCTGATATCGAAGCTTGGGCCAAAGGATTTTCCTTGTATCTAAAACGATCCATGGCAGTAGTTGCTGCCCCAACTCCAAACCTGGCCATATCTGTTAAGGCCTCTGAAGCATCTAAGCCAGTTACAATCTTAGTTAAAGATGAAAAGATTACAATAAATACAGATGTAGGTTGTGATTTGCCTTCTTGTTCATTGATCATTACTGATAATGATGCAGTTTCGACATTACAATCGTCTGATGTACAGGGATTACTTCATTGTATTTGCAAAGGAACCTGTATTTTGAAAGGACAAGTCGAACCGTTTATTTGGTTTATAGGAAGAATGGTAGATCATAGAAATAGTACGCAGAACTAGATCAATTAAAAGATTAGTGGTATTAAATATTTATAAGTGGGTTAAAAGCCTTTCTCTTTGAAAGAAAGGCTTTTAACCAAATTAAAATTCTGTTTTTATGGTAAAACCACAAAAAAATGAAAGAATAATACTACAAAATTATAAATAATTGTAAAATTTGTGTATTTTGTGGACTAAATATGCTTTTTATCATGTTTAACCCCCAAAATGAACACAATGAAGAAGATAACTTATCTACTAATCTTGTTATGCCTTGCATGCCAATCTGGTTTCGCCCAAAACCAATGGTCTGCGGTAGACCTTTCCGAAATAGGGAGTGTAAAAGATTCCGTACTCTACGACACAGCAGTCAATAATTTACAAGAGTTTGTAACTCAAGACCAATTGGATAGAGCACAGCCTCTCGCAGATCAGCTGATTCAGTTAGGTTTTGATATCGACTATAAAAGAGGACTCGCTATGGTGTACCGACAAAAAGGACTGATTAGCGATAAACTATATAGAACTACAGAATCCGAAACCAACTTCGAAAAAGCGTCTAAATACTTTAAAGATATAAATGACCTTAACGGTTTAGCCTCGGTTCGTAATGATAGATTTATTATTGAGCAGAGTAAAGGAAACTTGGAGAAGGCTGCTGATTATCTAATGGAAGCGAAGTTATGCAGAGAACAGCTTAAAGATAGCATCGGATTATCTAGTATTTACAACAACTTGGCTATTGTATATAAGGATCTGAAAGATGTTGCTTCTTCGGAGGAGTACTACTTAAAATCTATAGCTCTTAGGAAAAAATTAGGCTTGGGAGGGCTTGGTTTGGTATTGAATAATTTAGCACTATTATACACTGAAAATGGTAAGCTTTCTGAAGCTAAAAAATTACTTTCAGAATCGCTCCAAATCAATAAAAAAGAAAAAGATCTTAAACATGAGGCTCAATCGTATAGTATTATGGCCAAAGCTGCTATGTATAGCAAAGAATATACAACAGCAAAAAAGTACTATGATACTACACTATGCGTTGGAACGCGAGCTGACTATAAGTTGATCGTAACTAATGCCAAGCAACAGTTGGGTATCATTGCTTTGGAGCAGGGAGATTTTGTAAAATCAGAAGCTTTATTAAAAGAAGCAAGAGCCAATTTTGAAAAAGCTAACATTACTGCATTAATCTTAAAAAACTATAAATATTCCTTCAAACTGGATTCTACCAAGGGGAACTTGCTAGGTGCCTTGGGGTGGCAAAAGAAATATCTGGAACTTTCGGATAAGAGAATGTATGATATCGCTGCAAAGAAGATCGAAAAAACAAAGGCGCACTACAAGGCAGAGTTAGAACAGCTTAAACTAATTGAAGAACAGGAAAAAAGAGAACGAGAAACTGCGGCCCAACTTTTTCAATTTCGTTTGATCGCATACATCGCTAGTGCAGTAGTATTGGTGGTTCTTATCTTTTTGATAATGATTGTAAGAACAAGAAACGAAAGAAAAAGACTCATAGCCAAGTTGGATAATTCTAATCAGGTAAAAAATAAACTATTTTCGATTATTTCTCATGACCTTAAGAATGAGATTAGTGGTCTGGAAGGAACCTTAAATCTTTTGAAGGAAAATTCTATTAGTGATAAAGAATTTAAAGAAGTGGTTCCGCTTTTGGCAAGTGGCGCCCATCAAACTTCTATTTTATTGCATAATCTATTGAATTGGTCAAAGTCTCAATTAAAGGAATTAAATGCTAATCCTACTACTTTTGATATTTCTGAAGTGATTTCGGATAAGTTTACGTTTTTTGAGCAAAAAGCCAAGCAAAAGAATATTCAGTTGATCAATAACTTGAATCCAACAAAGATTTATGCCGATCGGGATATGTTTGGTATTGTAGCCCAAAATCTTATTGCCAATGCTATCAAGTTCTGTAATCCGGGAGATTCGATTTCCTTACTTTCAGAAGATAAAGACAATCATTACGAGATTCGATTTAAGGATACAGGCGTTGGGATTAATCCTCAATTTATTGATAAGTTGTTTGCCGAAGACACTTTTACCACACCTGGGACACAAAATGAAACTGGTACCGGTTTGGGATTACGTATTTGCAAGGAATTAATAGAGTTAAATCGAGGTAAGATCGATGTAACCAGTGCTCCCGGAGCAGGAAGTACATTTCTGATTTCATTACCTAAAGCTGCATAACTATTGCGCGGGAGAAATTATTTATCCATTAAGTTTCTGAATTGATAGAAAAAGCGTTCTATCAATCGCAGATCCTCGGTAACAATTTCTACAACACCTCTCATTTCTTGCCTAAAAGGAATCTCCTTGTCATAAGTAGTAATGAGTTTGTCCGGCAGCGCAACATCAATAAGATATAAACCATCTTTGTCTGGCAATAGTGAAATATAACTCACTTCACCTTTTAAGGTTCCAAATTCGTCGTCTGGAAAATTTTCCAATCGAATATTGGCCGTTTGTCCGATTTTGATTTTTCCAGAGTTTTGCGAAGGAGCTTTTATCCTAGCCAAATAGGATGATTCTTCTATAGGAACTACCACAAAAACGACATCCCCAGCGGTTACGGTTTGGTTGGGATTACGGTAATTTAGAAATGAAACACGACCATCCATATCTGATTTCAGAACATATTGCAACTCCCAATCTCTTATACTTGTTTTTAATTGATCAAAAGATTGAAGTACTTTCTTGAATAAATTAATTTCTTCCTTTTGTTTGTTGATTTCCGTTCCTTTGGAATTTTTGGTGGCATTACTAATGTTCTCAGTGATTTGTGATATTTGAACGTCATTGTTTTCATAGTCACGTTTTGCTCTCAAATAATCCAATTCTTTGTTTTCATAGGTTTGCTGAGAAATCACCCCTTTGTCATAAAGATCTTTTTGTCTCCCCAAATCTTCCTTTTTTAAGTTGAGCTCTTTACCACCTATTTTCTTTTGTGCTTTAAGGCTTTCCAATCTTCTATAGGATTCTGATAGGGCTGCCGCATTGGCAATAACTTCATAATTAAAGGGTTGATACTTCTTATTTAATCTATATTCAGAATAACTATTTTCAAACAAGGCAAAATTGGTCTCGATATCCCCAAGAAAAAGTATTGGTAATTGATCCACAGGGAAATAGAATGACTGATTGTCTAATTTTGTAGTATCAATAATAGATTTTAAGTAAAAAACATCCTGGTAATTGGCTGTACTTCGTAATATAGCCAGAGGGGTATCCTTTGGAACAATTTGATTGTCCTCTACCAATATGGATTCTATTTTTCCATTGATCTTGGCATACTCTTTTTGAGGCGGGATTTGAGTGGTTACAATGGCCTCTGCGGGAATCACATCAGGATACTTGATTAACCAGGATAAAAACAACAAAAGTATCACCAATCCCAGTATCAATAGATTTCCCCATCGAATCATCCAATGAGGAACTCGAGTTAAAATTTCTTGTACTTCTTCGCTTCTTAATTGTATGTCGTCTAAGTCTTCTGGCATCTTACTTTCCGAGTTCTAATTGATTTTTAACTAAATGATAATAGTTTCCTTTGTTTTTGATCAGTTCTTCATGGTTTCCAACTTCTACTATTTGTCCTTTATCCAGAACCACAATTTGGTGCGCATTCTTTACGGTACTCAATCGATGGGCAATGACCATTACAGTTTTGTTTTCGAAAAAGGCATCGAGGTTTTCCATAATTACCTTTTCATTATTGGCATCTAGAGCAGAAGTAGCTTCGTCAAAGAATAAAAACTTGGGGTTTTTGTACACCGCACGAGCAATAAATAAACGCTGCTTTTGCCCAGTACTTAATCCAACACCTTCCATACCGATTTTGGTATTATAGGATAGGGGAAGAGACTCTATAAATTCTTGAATATTGGCCACTTTTACCGCATGCGCAAGTTTTTTCTTATCTACATAATCTTCTCCTACTGCAATATTATTGGCAATAGTATCATTAAATATATATCCTTCCTGCATCACCACTCCAAAATGATCTCTCCAAGATTTTTGTGAAACTTGTTTTAAATCATACGGACCGATAAAAATCTGCCCTTCATCAGGTTCATAGAATTTTAGTAATAGTTTCATCAGAGTCGTTTTTCCACTACCACTAACTCCCACGACCGCAGTGATCTTGTTAGCAGGGATCGAAAGGCTTAGTTTTTCTAAAACAGGTTTATCTGATCCAACATATCTAAAATCTACTCCTTTTACCTCAAAACTTGAGTTTTCGGGAATTTCTCTAATCTTTTCATCACCAACTTGTTCTTCATCTTCCTTGTTATGGATTTCTCCCAAACGTTCTAAAGAGATTTGGGCATCTTGTAGTTCTCGTAAAAAATTAATCAATTGGGCTATAGGAGCATTTAACTGACCTACAATAGCCGTAATAGCCAACATCATCCCCAAGGTAATTTCTCCATCGATGACGAGTTTGGCAGAAAATACGGTAATAATGATGTTTTTAAGTTCATTGATGAACGATGATCCAACACTTTGGTATTGCTCAAGAGCCAGATTTTCTATAGAAATTTTAAATAATTTGGCTTGTACAAACTCCCAATTCCATCGTTTTCTTTTTTCGGCATTGTGCAGTTTTATTTCCTGCATTCCATTAACGAGTTCAATCACTTTACTTTGTTCTTCACTAATTTGTGAAAATCGCTTGTAATCTAGTTTTTTTCGTTTTTTAAAGAAGATTAGTATCCAGGCAAAGTAAAACACACTACCAACTGCAAAAATCCCAAAGATAGTTAAGCTATAATAGATAAGTACAATGCTGAATACAATGAGGTTTACCATCGAAAACAACACGTTTAATGAAGACATGGTAAGTATCTGTTCAATTCTTTTATGATCGTTGATACGTTGCAACAAATCCCCGGTCATTTTTACATCAAAATAGGAGATAGGTAAATTCATCAACTTGATAAAAAAGTCAGAAATTAGTGAAATGTTAATACGAGTACTTAGATGTAATAAGATCCAACTTCGTAACACTTCAATTAAGGTTCGACCAATAAATAAGGATAACATTGCGATCAAAACTAGATACACAAAGTTGAGGTCTTGATTTTTGATACCGACATCAACTATACTTTGTGTTAAAAAAGGAGTGATAAGCTGTAATAAACTTCCGGCAGTTAATCCTAAAGCTAATTGGAAAAGAAACGCCTTGTATTTGAAAATGTATTTGGATATGAATTTGAAACCAAATTTTTCATCATTTTCATCGATATTATCACTGTAAAAATTTGGTGTTGGCTCTACCAGCAGGGCTACTCCTTCTTCGGTAGTTTCATCTGCATTGTTTCCAATCCAGGCACGGATAAATTCTTCTTTTGTATAAGTAATTAAACCATGGGCGGGATCTGAGACATAGATAGTCATTCCACCATTTCTATGGTTTTTGATTTTGTATACTACAACATAATGTACTTTGTTCCAATGTACAATGCAGGGCAGGGGAACTTCATCTAGTTTATTTAAAGATAACTTCACGCCAAGAGATCTAAACCCAATTGCTTCTACTGCTTCACTAAGTCCTAACAATGAACTTCCTTCACGAGTGGTTTCGCTTAAAGTTCTTAGTTTTTCGGTATTAAGAATTCTTCCATAATGCTTAGCAATTATCTTAATACAAGTGGGTCCGCAGTCTTTGGATTCGGCTTGTTTGTAAAAGGGAAACTTTGGCATTAAGTACTTTTAAATTAAATTGATTTTGTGTAATTCATGATCTACAAAGTAAAGTAAATCTTTTTGATTTTACTATCTTAATGAGAATAGTGGGACAAAAGTCAGGACTAATGAATAATATATCTCCTATAAAATGAATAAAGAGCGCAAAAAGCGCTCTTTATAGTATTAGCTAACTATTAAAAAAAGAATCTAAGTATTATTCTTTTGTAATGGACCAAACTGTATAACTTCCTGGAGGAGCACTCAAAGTAGCATTTCCTTGAGCATCAGCGGTAGGCGTAGCTCTAGAGTTATCAGTATAATCTACTAATTGTTTACCTGCCCAGTTGGTTTGCACAGTACGTTGTTTTGTCTGTCCACTAATATTCATGTAAAGAATCAATCCTGGATTATCTCCACTACCACTTCTTTTCATGATGTACTCATCTTTGTTGGCTTCAATAATTTCTACGTCACCAACGGCTAATGTGTTGTAAATTTCGATCAAGGTATTTAGCTGACCTTTGAATGCTTGGTAATCCAAATAGAAAACCGTAGGGTATCCATCATGAGTTAGAATATAAGAATATGCTAACAGTTTTTTACCATAACTAATCCTATTGTCTGGATTTGGATCCTTCTCTGTATCATGATTTGCGGTAAAAGTAACGGCATTGCTAGGATCCAATTTTCTTAACATATTGCCTGCGTCTCCCAAAGCGGTAAGATCATTGGCTCTATCCAAGGTTTCATCCAGTCTGTAAAAGCAAGCAAAGTCAAATGCTGCAGATCCAGAAGCATCAACCCAATCTTTTAAGACTTGCTGGTTGCCATCAAAATTTTCTCCTACTGAGAACCCTCCAACCTTATCGTTCCACGCTGTTACCCATTTTGGAGCAAAACTCTTTACGTAGTCAAAACGCCATCCGTCAAAACCAAGTGATCTATAGAATTCTGCTACAGAATCATCTCTACCCCATAACCATTCTTGTACATACGGTACAGCATGACTAAGATCTGTTTCTGGGAAAAATAGAGCTTCTTCATCAGCATCGACAACCCCATTGGGATGAAAATGATCAAAATTTCTATTGAATTTACCAGAGGCATTTCCATTTTCTTCATTGAATAATGTAAACACTTCTGCGCCACCTCTAAATGGGTTTGCTTGTAATCCTCCACCAGAATTATGACCCATAACAACGTCTGCAATAACCTCAATGTCATTGGCATGTGCTTTTTGGATTAGGTCTTCTAATTCTTGTCTTGAACCAAAACGAGTTTCTACATTTTCAGAACCTCTTTGGCTGAATTCTCCTACATCAAAGTAGTCCATTGGGTCGTATCCCATAGAAAATTCTCCTGAAGCTCCTTTACTAGGAGAAGGTAACCAGATTCTATTTACACCCGCGTTGGCCCACTCTTCAATTTCTGAAGCAACCTGATCATACCATCCTCCAATGGGTTCTACATCCCAATAGAAAGCTTGCATAAATACTCCGGCATCTTCTTTTTGAAATTGAGAGAGATCCATTTTTAAAGATTGACTGGTAATGATCGGTTCTCCTGTGTTGGGGTTATCATCATCTTCACTACAGCCTGTGAAACCAAGAACCATTCCTCCGATTAGGAGGATGGTTTTGGCTGATATGTTTTTAATTTTTTTCATTTCAACGGTTTAAATTTCTAAAATTTAATTTCTAGGAACGAAGATGTAACGTCCATCTAAGTCATTGAACCAGATGTCATACGTTCCAGCGATAACTGGAGTATCAGGAGGATTTCCTTCTGTAGTCGCTTGTCCTGTAAGTGGAGTAGAACCACCCCAGTTTCCTGGCCAGTCATTACTATGTCTAAACTTAAGTGCACCATCGAAAAGTGTTACATTTTCGGCGTACCAAATGTGAGGATTGAAAGGAGATTGGATCAAGTCTGTATCATCTCCACCCCATCCGGTATCATCTCCTGTTCTTGCAGAACCAATGAAACCGATAGTTGTATATTCTGTTGCTCCAGTAATATCAATAGCATTTAATTCGTGAGTAAGCTCATCGATATTCACGATTAACTCATAGTATCCAGAGGATCCGATAGTAAACGCTCCAGGATCACCACCAAGAATATCACTGCTGGTAAATCCACCACCATCAAGACCCCATTGTGGTTGCCAAGCTCCTTTGTTTTCTAATAACTTGAATTCGTTTTCACCGTCATTAAATTCAAAGAAACCTCTGAAATAGAAAATGTTTGAGTTATCAGGATCTCTAAATAAGTAAGTATTAGTAGCTCCGTTATTCCAGTCATCGTTGTTAGCAACACCATCTTTATTGGTGTCAACAGTATTTCCTACTAAAAATAAGTTCCTTGTAACAATTATCGTAGAATAAGGTGTTACGGTTAAAGCTACTGGATTAGAGGTGATTGAAGCTCCTCCATTAGTTCCTAATGAAGAAACAACTCTTAGTTCAAAAGAAGCTTCATTATCTGGTTCTAATTCTAAAAGGATTGCCAAACTGTTTAGCTCACCGATAGTCCAAGAGTAGAAACGATCTGTAGTTACAGCTACTTCTAATGGGTTGGCAAAATCTGTTCCTGCAGCAGCAGCTTGAATGGTATAACTAATCGGTGTATTTACATTATACTGAGCGTCTTCCCATACTAAAGTGAATCCTTGTAAGTTCTCATTCTCTTTGGTTAAGGCAATAGTAGAATTTGCAGATACTATAAGTGGTCCTTCGGTTTGTTCTTGTTCAAGAACAAATGTTGGGTCTTCATCTTCGATACATGCATTGAAGCATAATGCAGCTACAAATGCAAAGAGTAAAATTGATATCTTTTTCATGACTGTATAATTTGAATTTTTCATAGTTTAATTTTAGAATCCAGGGTTTTGTCCTAAGTTAGGATTTGCAGACCTGCTCGATTCTGGAACAGGGAATAATCTTAAGTTTTCAGAGATAGATGATCCATTTTGTGGGCCACCTTTATAAGACCAGTTATAGGTTCCACCCGTGTAAAGGCCAAAACGTATAAGGTCTTGTCTTCTGTGTCCTTCCCAATGTAATTCTCTTGCACGCTCGTCAATAAGGAAATCAAGTGTTAAATCAGCATCAGCAATGTTTCCTGAAGCATCTCCGAAGGCTCTTTCTCTTAGTTGATTTACCAATCCTAGCGCAGTAGTACGATCACCACCGCCACCTCTTAGTTGTGCTTCTGCATACATTAAGAATACATCCGCCAATCTAAATAATGGGAAATCAGTATCCACAAAAGTAGCATCCTTTCCAGGCTCTCCTGTAGAAGTAATGTTAGAAAACTTAGCTAATAAATATCCTCCGGAAGTGTCAGAAATATCTGCAATTTCAATTGGGCGTTCTTCATCGGTAACCACATTTCCGTCATCATCCAATTCTATGTCTCTAGAAACTACTGTATTTCGGCCATCATTGTTAAAAAGAGCATCATTAACGAATAACTCTCCAAATTGTCTTCTTATACGATATAAGTTTCCAAATCCACCAACACCCAGTGATTCTGGAGTAGGTTGAAACCCTGCTCTTGCATTCTGTTGTCCCTGAATAAGAATACCAGCACCTCCAAAGTTTCTAACCGATGTACCATCGGCGATTACAGGGAAAATAACTTCATTTTGAGCACCATTAGTATCGTTATCTGCGTTAAAGTTGTTCAGATATACAGGATTTAATGAATATCCACTATTGATAATTTCTTGACATGTCGTCAAACAATCTGCAAAACGTTGGTTTTCTGCACCAAGATAAACTCCTGCATTTAAGTATAACTTTGCAAGAATCATTTTAGCCACTCCTTTATTCGCTCTTCCGTATTGAGAAGTATTCCCTGGAGCAGCGTCTAATAGATCAGCATCTACAGCTAGCAGCTCAGATTCGATATAATTGAATAATTCTTGTCCAGCGATTTCCGGTACTCTTGTAAATCCAACGGCATCATCTTCTGTAGCAAAAGGTGCTCTTCTGAAAAGATCTAATAAATGATAATTAGCCAATGCTCTTAATACCCTAGCTTCGGCTCTGTAGGCTCTTATTTCATTTCTTAACTCACCAGATACTCCTCTTTCATCAAGTTTGGCATCTGTAGTTTGACGTAAAAACTCATTAGCTAAAGAAATCTGGAAAGTTGCTCTGGCCCAAAAACCAAGAACTACTACATTATTAGCATCCCAGCTATTTCTTTGTACCTGACGAATTCCTGGGTCATTTTCAAAAGTCCAGATCGTTTCGTCAGTAGATAAGTTTTGAAGGTTAAACAACCCTCTTATATATTGTCCGGTTCCTGCATCAATCCCTGCAATGTTAGACTGTCCAGGACCATCTAAACCTACTACAGAAAGGTTTGCATACACACCGGCGATAGCACGATCATAAGCGTCAGGAGTACTAAATACATCCTCTGCTAGTAAATCATCATCATCTTCTAATTCGATATTCAAATCGTCTTCACAAGAAGCGAACATACCGATGAAAAGAAATGCGTATAAAAATATCTTATAAAATTTCATTTCCTTAATTTTTTAGTATTTATAGTTAATTCCTAACAAGTACGTACGTCCTCTAGGGAAGATCGTATTATCGACACCATTGTTCTGTATTTCTGGGTCTAGACCAGAGTAGTCTGTGATTACAAATGCATTTTGTACACCTGCCCAAAAACGAAGACTAGAAACACCTTTCATAACATCTCTAAGCGTATATCCCAGAGTGATGTTATCCATTCTTAAGAAAGAAGCATCTTCTACATAAAAATCTGATAGGATTACATCTGATGTGTTTTGGAAATTAGTGTCTAACACACTCACTGGAGTATTGTTGAATACATTTCTAAATACATTTCCTAATTGCGCGTTTGAGGAAGCTACGTTATTGTAAATTTCGTTTCCTAAACTCGCTCTCATATTGAAACTAAGGTCAAAGTTTTTGTAGTTAACAGTTGACTGTAGTCCCATGGTTACGTCTGCTACTGCGTTTCCTGAAACGTAACGGTCATTGTTATTAATGACACCATCTCCGTTTAAGTCAGCATAAGCTCCTTCAATAGGTCTTCCGTTTTCATCATAAACTTGCGCAAACGTAAAGAAAGAGAAAGGATCCTCACCTTGTCTCTGGATCTGGATGGTGTTTCCAGTTCCTCCGCTAATACCAGTAGTTAAAATATCCTGACCAAATGCTAATTCTTCAATTTCTCGGTCAATGTAAGTCGCATTAAAACTCACATTCCAGTTGAAATCATTTTTTCTAATAACATCTGCGTTGATAGCAAATTCAATACCTTCTGTAACGAACTTACCAATGTTTTGGAATCCTTGGTTGGTAAAGTTAGCAGCATCTGGTACTGGTGCTTGAGAAAGTAAGTCGTCTGATTCTTTTCTAAATACATCTACAGAACCACTAATACGATCATTAAAAAAACCATAATCTAGTCCAATATTATATTCTGAAATTTTTTCCCATTCGATATCTTCATTTCTAAATTGAGCTTGAACTATGTTCACTACTTCTCCATTAAGAATGTATTGTGTGTTTGGACTACTACCTCTATATCTTTCTAAAAATTCGAAAGCAGAAGGGATGTCTTGCTGTCCTGTAATACCGTAACCTAAACGAAGTCTTAAGTTACTCAATACATTAGAGTTTCTAAGGAAATTCTCTTCACTAATCTGCCATCCAAAAGAAGCAGAAGGGAAGTAACCAAATCTATTGTCTTCACTAAATCTAGAAGTACCATCACGACGAATAGATCCAGTAATAAAATATCTATCGTTAATTTTGATATTGGTTCTTAAGAAGTATGCCAATAGAACAACATCTGGGCTAATCGTTTCTTCTGGTTCGATATTAGGATCTCTTTGATCGCCTGTCGTAAAGATTTCTGTTTCAAATTTTTGATAAGAATAACCACCAGTGGCTTCGATATCGAAAGCACCTACTTTTTTGTTGTATACTAAATAAGCATCTAATAATCTGTTTTCTGTAAGAAAATCGGTGTCCGATTTAAAACCGTTGAATTCTCCTTGTGCAGAGTTAAATGTATTCGCACTTTCTGTAGAACGTTCTTCAAATCTGTCCGTTTCACTAGAATCTAAACCTAAGTTTAATACAGCACGTAGGTCAGGAAAGAAATGCAACTGATAGTCAAATTTTGCATTACCATAAAACCTTCTTACGTTGGCTATATCTCTGGTTTGTAAAAGCTGAGCTACTGGGTTTCTTTGTACGTTTGCCTGTGCAAAACCTTCACTATTCAGGTATTCAAAAAATCCTCCATAGGGTGAAGTAGCATCAAAAACGGGTTGTGTAGGATCAAATGTAATCGCAGAACCTTCAACACCAGGTGCAAATCTGTTTTTCTCAAAACTTAAATTTGCATTCACATCAACTTTTAAATGATTATTGAACAATCTTGGGTTTAATGCAAGAGACATTGCAGTTCTTTCAAACTTTGATGTTCTTCTTAATCCTTCCTGATCAGATCTACCTAATGTGAAACGGGTAGGTAGTACCTGCATGATTGATCCACCAACAGACAAGTTATGATTTGAAGAGAATGCATCTCTGTAAATCTCATCTTGCCAATCTGTACTTGCCGATCCAAGATCAGCTAATCTATCTGGAAAATTTTCTGCAATAAATGCTCGGTACTCATCAGCAGAAAATACATCAACTACCTCGTTTGCTGTAGTAATGTTTGTTTGTGAATCCAAGCTAATTTGTAAATTCTTTTTTCCCTTTTTAGTAGTAATAATAATTACCCCGTTTGCTCCTCGGTTACCATAGATGGCAGCTGCAGAAGCATCTTTAAGAATCGAAAATGATTCGATGTCATTTGGATTAATTGCAGATAATACAGATCGTGAACCATTATTAGTGTCTCTCGGGTCGTTTAATGGTAAACCATCTACTACAATAAGTGGATCGTTTGATGCGTTTAAAGAGGCACCTCCTCTAATTCTGATTTGTGAGTTTCCGGCAGGACCTCCGTTGGTGTTAATGTTAACACCGGCTACACGACCGTTAAATAAATTTTCTGCGGTTACGTTATTACCAGTATTAAAATTCTCTGATGTAACAAGAGCAACTGACCCCGTAAGATCTTTCTTTCTTGCAGCACCATAACCGATAAGAACAACCTGTTCTAATTCCGCAGCATCTTCTTCTAAAACCATGTCTATGGTAGCTTGACCTGTATACGTCACTTCCTGAGGTATAAAACCTACATAGGAGAATACGATAACATCCCCATTGTTAACATTGCTCAAAGAATAAAGACCATCAAAATCGGAAGAAGCTCCGTTTGTGGTCTCTTTGACAATGATATTTACACCCGGAATGGGTTGACCACTTCCCGCGTCAGTAACTGTTCCCGAGACAGTCGACTGGGCAAAAAAGCTCATTGGTATCAACCACAATAAAAACAATGCGCTTTTAGTTAATGTTTTCATAAAATTAAATTAGTTTTTGATTGTTTTAAGTCTTATATTTTCACTTTCTGCATCCAAAGTATGTAAATTTTACGTTAAATCTTCAATGCCAGTGTAGTCGAAACCTTACGAAAACGTTTGCGTGTGGAAAACTTTTAAAATTCCCTTAAAATTTTAAGTTTTATTGTGCTCATATAGCATAATTTCGCCCCAAAATTTAGGGAGTAAACAAAAAAAGGAAGAAGGGATAATAAATATTAGAACGTGTTGACGCTTTTGATATCTTTAAATACGTAAATGGATTGGGATCATTTTAAAGGGGAAATAAACGCTAACAAAAAACAAAAACAATGAAACAAAAAGTTACACTAAAACAAATTGCAAAAGAACTGGATGTTTCCATTTCTACAGTGTCCAAAGCCCTAAAAGACAGTGTGGAAATTAGTTTGGACACTCGTCAAAAGGTAAAAGCTTTCGCCAAGCTGTATAACTACAAACCAAACAACATTGCATTAAGTCTTAAGAACAGAAAAACTAAAACCATTGGAGTTATCATTCCTGAAATTGTGCATCACTTTTTTACAACAGTAATTGGAGGAGTTGAAAAAGTGGCTAATGAAAAAGGGTATAACGTAATTATATGTTCTTCTAATAATTCTTTTGATAAAGAGGTTATCAATATGGAAATGTTGGCCAGTGGTAGTGCAGATGGTTTTATCCTATCGGTAGCCAAAGAAACCCAACTCAAAAAAGATTATCACCATATAGAAGAAACGATGAGTCAAGGGATGCCAGTGGTACTCTTTGATAGAATTATTGATGAAGTGGTATGTGATAAAGTGATTATAGATGATGCCAAAGGAGCGCAAACAGCCACAAATCATTTACTCTCATTAGGGTGTAAGAAAATTGCCATCTTAACTACAGTAGACTACATAAGCGTAGGTAAGCTAAGAACAAATGGGTACTTAAGGGCTCTCAGAGCATATGACATTGAAGAAAATGAAGAGCTTGTGTTGAAGATAGAGGATATTGATAATTGTGAATCTGAAATTCACGATTTTCTTGAAAATAAAGAGGTGGATGCGGTCTTTGCGGTGAATGAACTATTTGCAGTTTCGGCAATCAAAGTATTACATGCGCAAGGTAAGAATGTCCCAAATGATGTAGCTGTTATAGGATTTACAGATGGGATTCTTTCAAAACATTTTATACCAAGTTTAACTACAATTAGTCAACACGGAGAAGACATGGGGATACGAGCGGCCAAGCTGTTAATAGATAAGTTAGAAGGAGATGAAACCATGACAGAGGAGTACCGAACGGTAATTATTGATACGAGTTTGGTCCAGAGAACATCCACAAAAAAAAGTAATGACTAACGATTTATAATTAAAAAAATGTAATATCTTTGGAGCCTATCAGAACTTATATTTTCACTTTCTACATTTAAATAAGTTTTGATAAGTCTTGCGCTTATCAGTGTAATAATTAAATATTCACTTAATGAACAAGCGTAAATTAAGTTTCTGGGAAATCTGGAACATGAGTTTCGGTTTCCTAGGGATACAAATGGGTTTTGCTCTTCAAAATGCAAACGCCAGTAGAATTTTACAGATTTTTGGTGCTGATGTACATGAGCTGTCCTGGTTTTGGATTGTTGCTCCTCTGACGGGATTAATCGTTCAACCCATAATAGGATATTACAGCGATAAGACATGGACCAGATTAGGTCGCAGAAGACCTTATTTTCTTACTGGAGCTGTCTTGGCATCTTTAGGACTATTACTTATGCCTAATGCCGACATGTTTACAGCCTTTATGCCAGCCTTATGGGTAGGAGCAGGAATGCTAATGATCATGGACGCTTCGTTCAATGTTGCTATGGAACCTTTTAGAGCATTAGTAGCAGATAATTTGCCATCGGATCAAAGAACACTTGGGTTCAGCGTTCAGACGGCACTTATCGGTTTTGGAGCTGTAATTGGGTCGTGGTTACCCTATGCATTTGTAAACTGGTTTGGGATTTCTAATGTTGCCGAGGTCGGAAAAGTACCTTTTCATTTATTACTGTCCTTTATTATAGGAGCAATTGTTCTAATCGGGAGTATTTTGGTAACAGTTTTTACTACCAAAGAGTATACGCCAGAAGAACTCAAAGCTTTTGAAGAAGAATCTGATAATGAGAAGCCGGAAGAAACGTCTTCTTTACTAAATATCTTTTCTGATTTCAGAAAAATGCCTTTGACCATGAAACAATTGAGTTGGGTGCAATTCTTTTCCTGGTTTGCATTATTTGGGATGTGGGTCTTTTCTACTCCGGCTATAGCACATCATGTATATGGATTACCTATAGAAGATCATAGTAGTAAAGCTTATCAAGATGCCGGAGACTGGGTAGGTTTCTTATTTGGTGTATACAATGCGGTTTCTGCAATTTTCGCTTTTTTCTTACCTGCAATAGCCTTAAAAATAGGAAGAAAGCTTACACATTCTGTATGCTTAGTTATAGGAGGTGTCAGCTTCATATCCATGTATTTCATTTCTAACGAAATGTTATTGATCATTCCTATGATCGGAATTGGATTTGCCTGGGCCAGTATTTTGGCAATGCCTTATGCTATTTTGGCGGGAGCGATCCCAGCGAGAAAGATGGGAGTGTATATGGGGATCTTTAATTTCTTCATTGTATTACCTCAAATAGTAAATGCATTAATAGGAGGCCCATTAGTGAAATACTTTTATAATGGTAATGCCATGTACGCCTTGGTAATAAGTGGAGTGTCCTTTATTATAGCAGCCTTGTTGGTGAATAGAGTAAAAGATGTAGATGATAAAGTAATTTTAAATAAAAGCTAAGATAAAAGAAACATGAAGAAAGCATTTATTTTTGATTTGGATGGTGTTATTGTTGATACAGCAAAATATCATTTTTTAGCCTGGCAAAATCTAGCCAATAGCCTAAGTATTTCTTTTTCTGAAGAACAAAATGAACAACTAAAAGGAGTTAGCCGAGTACGATCTTTAGAAAAAATTTTAGAATGGGGGAATAAGACCATTTCAGAAGAAGAATTTACAAGATTAATGGCTGAAAAGAATGAGGAGTACCTAACCTATATTTCCAGGATGGATACCTCAGAAATTTTGCCAGATGTCCCAAGAATACTTAATTATTTGATTTCAAAAACTCAAGCAATTGCTTTAGGTTCAGCAAGCAAAAATGCACGAATAATTTTAGACAAAGTAGAACTAACCAATAAATTTAATACTATCGTAGATGGTACAGATGTATCCAAAGCTAAACCAGATCCAGAAGTGTTTTTGATCGGTGCAAAAGCTTTAGACATTGCTCCAGAGGATTGTGTGGTTTTCGAAGATTCTGTTGCAGGTGTACAAGCTGCAAATATTGCCAATATGATCAGCATTGGAATCGGAGATGCCAAAGTGCTTCATGAGGCAGATTACGTTTTCAAAGACTTCACCGAAATCAAAGAAGAGTTTTTGGATACATTACTAACTACCGAAAAAGTTTAACAATTTTAGAAGAAGATGAATCAGGATTATATAAAACCAGATAACTGGTCGATTATTGAAGAAGGATTTGATGTAGAACGAGTTAAATCCTCAGAAAGCCTTTTTAGTATCGGAAATGGTGCTATGGGACAACGAGCAAATTTTGAAGAAACTTATACAGGTCCCACTTTCCAAGGAAGCTATATTGCCGGGGTATATTATCCAGACAAAACCCGAGTAGGATGGTGGAAGAATGGGTACCCAGAGTATTTTGCAAAAGTGCTTAATGCACCCAACTGGATCGGTATTGATGTCGAGGTGAATGGAGAAAAACTGGACCTACACCAATGTAAGTCTGTTACCAATTTCAGGAGAGAACTTAACATGAAAGAAGGATGGTACCAGCGCTCATTTACCGCAGTACTTGCTAATGGCACAGAAATAGAAGTAAAAGCAACACGATTTCTTAGTCTGGATCTAGATGAGGTGGGTGCTATTCGTTATAAGGTAACCCCAATCAATCAAGAAGCTAAAGTGGTATTTACACCATATTTGGATGCTGGGATTACTAATGAAGATACCAATTGGGATGATAAGTTTTGGGATACCTATGACTTGTCTCATAATGGCAATACCGCTTATATTCTATCAAAGACCATGAAAACAGAATTTCATGTGTGTACAGGAATGTTAAATCAGTTGTTTGTTGCCAACGAACAAGTAGATGCTAGTCCTAAAGCTGAAACTAGTGGTACCTCTGTAAGATTGTCTTATGAAGCTCAGGTAGCCAAGGGACAAAGTACACATCTGGTGAAATTTGGAGGATATACAGTATCCTTAAATCATAAAAACGAAGATCTGGTCTCAGCCAGTGCAACGGTGCTGAAGCAAGCTTCAGAATCTGGTTTTGATGCTTTATTAGATTTGCAAAAGAAAGCCTGGTCCAAGATTTGGGAAATGGCAGATATTGTTATTGAAGGAGATGTAAAAGCACAACAAGGGATTCGTTTTAATATATTTCAGCTAAACCAAACCTATTTAGGAAAAGATCCTAGATTAAATATTGGTCCAAAAGGGTTTACAGGCGAAAAATATGGAGGAAGTACCTATTGGGATACCGAAGCGTATTGTCTTCCATTTTATATGGCTACCAAAGATCAGATGGTGGCCAGAAATCTGCTTACCTATCGTTACCATCATTTGAATAAAGCAATAGAAAATGCAGAAAAACTTGGATTTACCAATGGTGCAGCCTTGTACCCGATGGTGACCATGAATGGAGAAGAGTGCCATAACGAATGGGAAATTACGTTCGAAGAAATCCATAGAAATGGCGCAATGACTTTCGCTATTTACAATTATGTGCGATACACAGGAGATTACAGTTACATCCCAGAAAAAGGATTGGAAGTAATGATAGGTGTAGCACGTTTTTGGCATCAGAGAGCAACGTTTTCTGAGGAGAAGGAGAAATATGTTATTTTGGGAGTAACCGGTCCAAACGAGTACGAAAATAACATCAACAATAACTGGTATACAAACTATTTAGCCAAATGGTGTATCGAGTATTGTATAGAAAACCTCAATAAAGTAAAAGGAGAATATGCTGTAGACTACAAAAGGATTATAGAGGCTACGAATTTGCATCAGGAAGAAATTGATGGAATGTTGAAAGTAGCAGAGCATATGTATTTCCCTTACTCAGAAAAGCATCAGGTATTTTTACAGCAAGATGGATTCTTGGATAAGGAACTTATCACAGTATCCAATCTAGATGCTTCTCAGCGACCAATAAATCAATATTGGAGTTGGGATAGAATTTTACGTTCTCCTTATATCAAACAAGCGGATACGTTACAAGGGATGTATATGTTTGAGGATAAGTTTACTAAAGAAGAAATGGCAAAACACTTTGATTTTTATGAACCATATACGGTTCACGAATCTTCTTTGTCTCCTTGTGTTCACAGTATAATAGCGGCTTATCTGGATAGAATGGATCAGGCATATACATTTTACTTGCGTACATCCAGACTAGACCTTGATGATTACAATAAAGAAGTAGAAGAAGGACTACATATTACTAGCATGGCGGGAACCTGGATGAGTATTGTTGAAGGTTTTGGAGGATTAAGAATTAAGGAGGATAAGCTTTCTTTTACTCCAAGAATTCCTAAAGAGTGGAAAGGATATACTTTTAATGTGAACTTCAGAAATCAAATCTTAAAAGTAAGTGTTTCTCAAGAAGGGACATCTTTTACTTTAGAAGGAAATCAGGAATTGACTATTTGTGTGGGTGGTAAAGAATTTACCATTTCCCCAGATAGTTTAATAACGGTGTAATCAATACCAATTGATTGAATATAAAAACACCTCAAGAGCTTTGGTTTTTGGGGTGTTTGTCTCTAACCAATTACCTTAATCATTTTAAAAACTTAAAACAATGAAGAATATAGTACTAGTTCTATGCTCTTGTTTATTGTTTTCAATTACTTACGGACAAATAGACAAAATAGAACCTCCTTTTTGGTGGAGTGGAATGCATCTTGACCAACTACAATTAGTGTGTTACGGAAAAGACATTTCTAAATATGATATACAGATAGAGGGGCTCACAATAACAGAGGTTAAAAAGACAGAGAATCCGAATTATGTATTTGTTACTATAGATACAAAAGGAGTACAACCGACTACTTTTTCTATAGATTTTAAAGAAAACAATAATACTGTGTTTTCTCAACCTTATGAATTGAAACAAAGAAGAGAAAACTCCAAAGATCGAAAAGGCTTTGATAGTAGTGATGTTATGTATTTGATCATGCCAGATCGATTTGCTAATGGAGATTCCAAGAATGATTCTCATCCAGATACTGTTGAGAAGGCAGATCGATCAAATCCAGGTGGGCGCCATGGGGGAGATTTACAGGGGGTAATTGATCATTTGGATTACCTCAAAGATCTTGGAGCGACGGCTTTGTGGAGTACTCCTTTGTTGGAGGACAACGAACCCGTGTACTCATATCATACTTATGCGCAAAGTGATCTGTATAAAATTGATCCAAGATACGGTACAAATGAGGATTATAAACGCTTGGCTTCAGAAATGCATAAGCAGGATATGAAACTAATTATGGATTATGTTACCAATCATTGGGGATCGAAACACTGGATGATTCAAGATTTGCCAACCAAAGATTGGATTCACCAATGGCCAGAAGGTTTCAGAAGAAGTAATTATCGAATGACTACGCAGTTTGATAAGAATGCTGCTCAAGTTGATGCTAAAGGCTGTATGGATGGCTGGTTTGATACCACGATGCCGGATATGAATCAAAGTAATCCTTTACTGCTTAACTACATTACACAAAATGCTATTTGGTGGATAGAGTATGCAGATCTTGATGGGTTTAGAGTAGATACCTATTCTTACAATGATAAAGACGGTATTGCACAATGGACCAAAGCAATTATGGAAGAGTATCCTAATTTTAATATTGTAGGTGAGGTTTGGATGCATAACCAGGCTCAGATTGCGTATTGGCAAAAAGACAGTAAAATTGGAGCAATTAATGGCTTTAATTCATATTTACCGTCGGTAATGGACTTTACCCTGCACGATGCACTAATGGTAGTGTTTGATGAAGATGAAGGCGCTTGGGACAAAGGTATGATCAGAGCTTATGAGAATTTTACAAATGACTTTTTATATCCAGACATTAATAATATTCTGTTGTTTGCAGGTAATCACGATACCAATAGAATCAATGAGATCTATCAAGGAGATATTGATAAGTATAAAATGGCCATGACCTTGGTATTTACCACACGAGGTATTCCGCAGATTTATTATGGAGATGAAATCGGAATGTTAGGAAATCGTGATAAAAAAGGGGATGGTGATATACGCAGAGATTTTCCAGGAGGCTGGGAGGGCGATCAACAAAATGCCTTTTTGCCAACGGATCAAAATATAGGAAGAACCAAAGATCAGGAAGCTTTTCATTCATTTACCAAAAAAGTATTGAACTGGCGTAAAAATGCTTCTGCCATTCATAATGGACAATTACTTCAGTTTATCCCATTCGATAATGTATATGTGTATTTCAGATACAATAAGGAGCAAACCATCATGGTCATTATAAATAATAGTACCAAGGATCAGAATATCAATGTAAACAGATTTAAGGAAGGAATACAAGCTTTCAAAACTGGGACCGATATTATTACCGATAACAATATTGATATTACTGAGGATTTTAATATTCAGGCTAAAAAATCCATGATACTAGAGTTGAAATAAAAGAATAAACCTAATAGAATTAAAGAGATAATGAAAAAACTAGTAATAAGTTTAATCACCCTGGGAGTATTGTTTTCCTGCGGAAAGGAAAAAAAGGAGACAGTAGTAGCCAAAACCGAAGTAAAAGAAGAAGTAAAACAAGAACTTCCTCCAGTAGATAATGCAATGATGGAGAACGCGGTGATATATGAAGCTAATATTCGTCAATATTCTGAAGAAGGATCGTTTAAAGCATTTACCAAAGATATTCCTGTATTGAAGCAATTAGGAGTAAAAGTGCTTTGGGTAATGCCTATTTACCCTATTTCTACTACCAAAAGCAAAGGGCCTTTAGGAAGTTATTATGCGATTTCTGATTACACCAAAGTAAATCCAGAATTTGGAACTTTAGAAGATTTTAGAGATTTGGTAAAAACAGCACATGATAATGGTATTTATGTGATTTTAGATTGGGTAGCTAATCATACGGGATGGGATCACGTATGGTTAAAAGAACACCCGGATTACTATACCAAAGATAAAGAAGGAAATATTACTCATACAGTAGATACGGACTGGACAGATGTTGCTGATCTCAATTATGACAATCAGGAGATGCGTGAACAGATGAGAAAGGATATGATGTATTGGGTAAAAGAGGAAGGCGTAGATGGCTTCCGATGTGACGTAGCAGGAATGGTGCCTGTAGATTTTTGGGAAAAAACAGTAACTGAGCTAAAGAAAATCAAACCTGTATTTATGTTGGCAGAAGGTTGGGAACCTGAATTATTGAACAACGCCTTTGACATGGGATACGGATGGGATACACACCATAAGATGAATGATATTGCACAAGGAAAAGCAGATGCCAAAGAATGGGATAAAAGAATGGCGCAAATTGACTCTTTGTATGAAGAAGATGATATTTTGATGAACTTTACTTCCAACCATGATGAGAATTCCTGGAATGGTACTGTAGATGAAAGAATGGGAGATGCCAAAGAACTGTTTGCAGCACTTTCGTATGTTGCACCAGGTATGCCTTTGATCTATTCGGGTCAAGAATATGATATGGATAAAAGGTTACTCTTTTTTGAAAAAGATACCATTATTAAAAAGAAGGGGAAATTCTTTCCATTATATGAGAAACTAGGAAAGCTTAAGAATACCAATCCTGCATTACATGGAGGGAAAGAGGCTGCATCCTATACCAGAATTAATACCTCTGATGATAAAAAAGTGTTAGCTTTTGCAAGAGAAAAGGATGGTAACAAAGTTGTATTTGTAGCAAATATGACCAAAGAGTCTGTTTCATTTACCTCGGATTATGTGGGTAAATTCAAAGACTACTTCTCTGGAGAATCTATGGAAGCAACGGCAGACCAAAAATATGAACTGAATGCCTGGCAATATTTAATTTTGATTCAAGAGTAATCAAAAAACGAAGTGTTAATTTATCAAACGGTCTGTTTTTACAGACCGTTTTTTGTTATTTATACATTTTTGAACAAAAGTTAAGGTCTATAGATCAAAATAATAGTAAAAAACGATCCACTTTGATATATTACTTTAATCTTAACGATATTCCTGAAAATGTGTTAAAATATCCTCTTTATTGTCGGTAAATACTGAATTTATTAACCGAAAACGTTTTAGTTTTTTAGCAAATTAGGTTATTATGGTCATTAACGATAGTTTTGGCTGTAATGACAAAAAAGGTTAAAAATATCGCAGTATTAACTTCGGGAGGAGACGCTCCCGGAATGAATGCAGCCATTCGTGCAGTGGTCCGTTCTTGTAGCTTTTACCAGATCAATTGTTTTGGTATCTATAAAGGATATGAGGGATTAATTCATAATGAAATTGAAGAGCTGAATGCACGTTCGGTACGAAACATTATTAATAAAGGAGGAACTTTCCTGAAATCGGCGCGATCTGCAGCATTCAGAACTGTAGAAGGAAGACAAAAAGCGTATGACAATCTGGTAAAGAATAATATAGATGCTCTTGTAGTAATTGGCGGAGACGGAAGTTTTACCGGAGCGCTTAAATTGTCTGAAGAGTTTAATTTTCCTGTAGTAGGTATTCCTGGAACTATCGATAATGATATCAACGGTACTGATTATACGATTGGATATGACACAGCATTGAATACCGTAGTAGAAGCCATTGATAAAATTCGTGATACGGCAAGTTCTCATAATCGTTTATTTCTTATTGAAGTGATGGGAAGAGATGCTGGAGATATCGCTCTTAATGCAGGTATAGGTGCTGGAGCAGAAGAAATCCTTATTCCCGAGGAAGATATGGGGGTAGATCGATTAATAGAATCCCTTAAGAAAAGTAAAAAGACTGGAAAAACTTCTAGTATCATCGTTGTAGCCGAAGGAGACAAATCTGGAAAAAATATTTTCGAACTCGGGGAGTATGTAGAAGAAAACCTTGAAGAGTACGAAGTAAGAGTTTCGGTTTTAGGGCATATCCAAAGAGGAGGAGCACCAAGTTGTTATGATAGAGTACTTGCCAGTAAACTAGGGGTAGGTGCCGTAGAAGCCTTACTAGAAGGTAAAAGTGAAGTCATGATAGGAATTGTACACAAGCAAGTGACTATTGTTCCGTTGACCACAGCATTGGATAAAAGGCTTCACAAACATGATGGACTAATTAAAGTAGCAGATATCACTTCGGTGTAACTATATAACCACATTTAAATCAAAATTAAAACAACTAAATTATTAGATATGAGTACGTTAAAAATTGGAATTAACGGTTTCGGAAGAATTGGAAGAATTGCTTTTAGAATAGCTTCTAAGCGAGATAACGTAGAGATTGTAGCCATAAATGATTTACTAGACGTAGACCATTTGGCTTACTTATTAGAATATGATTCTGTTCATGGTAAATTTGATGGAACAATTGAGGTGAAAAATGGAAACCTTGTTGTAAATGGAAAAGAAATCCGTGTAACAGCAGAACGCAATCCGGAAGATTTGAAATGGGATGCAGTTGGAGTTGATGTAGTTATGGATTGTACAGGAATATTTACTACGCTGGGAACGGCAGATGCTCACCTTAAAGCAGGAGCGAAGAAAGTTGTGATTTCAGCACCTTCAAAAGATGCTCCTATGTTTGTAATGGGAGTAAATCATAACGACGTAAAAGATTCTGATACTATTGTATCTAATGCTTCTTGTACCACCAATTGTTTAGCACCGTTAGCCAAAGTTATTGACGATAATTTCGGAATTGAAGAAGGACTAATGACTACAGTTCACGCTTCTACTGCGACACAGTCTACAGTAGATACTCCTTCAAGAAAGAATTATAGATTAGGTCGTAGTGCTTTAAATAACATCATTCCTTCTACCACAGGAGCTGCAGTTGCCGTAACCAAAGTAATTCCAGCGCTTCAAGGAAAGTTAACCGGAATGGCATTTAGAGTGCCAACTGCAGATGTTTCTGTAGTGGATCTTACGGTAAAAACTAAAAAGGCAGTGTCTTACGACGAATTGAAAGCTGTAGTAAAAAAGGCTTCAGAAAATGAACTAAAAGGTATTTTAGGATATACAGACGAAGATGTTGTTTCTCAAGATTTTGTGGGAGAATCACAAACGTCTGTTTTTGATGCTAATGCAGGAATTGCGCTTAATGATAATTTCTTCAAATTGGTGTCTTGGTATGACAACGAATATGGGTATTCTACAAAATTAGTAGACTTGTCTACTCACGTAGGTAACCTATAGGACATAATATTTTCATGCCCCAAACCAATTTTTGGGGCATTATTTTCTTGCTAACAACAAATAAATTTTCAAAATGATTTTATTAGCCGACGGAGGTTCTACTAAATGCGATTGGATTCTGCTAGATGGATCCGGAGAAATTGTTTTTAAAACCCGAACAGAAGGGTTGAATCCAGCTGTATTCGAAAAATCTCTTCTCGAAAAAAGAATTCGAAGTAATAAAGAACTTTCTTCTAATAAAGAAAAAGTTGATACGGTGCATTTTTATGGAGCCGGTTGCGGTACTGTAAAACCAGCGGCTATGCTCAAAAAAGTGTTTGAAGAATTTTTTGTTAATGCAGAAGTTGTTGTTAAAGAAGATATGGTGGCTGCGGTCTATGCGGCTACTACAGAACCAGGTATTGTTTGTATTTTGGGTACGGGTTCTAATAGTTGTTATTATGATGGGGATGATATCCATATGTCTGTGGATTCTTTAGGATATATCCTTATGGATGAGGCTAGTGGTAATTATTTTGGAAAAAAGTTGATTAGGGATTACTATTACAAAAGAATGCCTCCAGAAGTTGCTGCAGAGTTTGAGAAACGTTTTGACTTGTCTTCTGATGCGATCAAAGAGAACTTATATAAAAGAGAAAATCCAAATACCTATTTGGCGTCTTTTGCAGAGTTTATTTTTACCAGCGAACGTAATGGATACTTTTACAAGGTGCTTACCGAAGGTATTCAGGAGTTTGTAGAGAATAGAGTATTGTGTTTCCCTGAAGCTCAAAATGTACCTATTCATTTTATTGGCTCTATAGCACATTTTAGTGAAGATATTATTCGTGCTGCGGTATGGCCTTACCATCTTACCGTAGGTAATATTGTAAGAAGACCGATTGATGGGATTATCGATTATTATCGCAACGAAGTGATCAAAACCAAAACAGATAAAGTATAGAAAGAGTATTACTTTTCTATTATAATGAAATAGGGTAGTTGAGGGTAACTCTGGTTCCTTGACCTGGGATAGAGTTTAAGAAAATGCGGCCATTGATATAATTCATGCGTTCTTTCATAAAAAATAGGCCCATACCTCCTTCAGCGTTGTTCACTGGTTTTGTAGGTACTTTGCTGATGTCAAATCCTTTTCCATTATCATCAATGGTAATACTCAATAGGGCTTCAGAATGATTGAGGTTAATCATTACAAATTCAGAGTTAGCATACTTAATAGCATTATTGACTGCTTCTTGAGTAACCCTATATAAATTGGTTTCTACTAAGGTGTCAAATCGTTGATCAAAGTTAGAAGGGTTTTCAAAAATAATGTTCTTACCAGTAAGTTTAGAAAGCTCTTTCGCCATTTTTTGTAGGGCAGTAGGGATGCCATAATCCTTCAACTCTGGGGGAGTAAGGTTAAAAGTGGCCATTCTGATTCCCTGAATCAGATCATTTGATAATTGTTTTAGTCCTTCAATTTTTTGCTCAGATTTTTCAATATTAGATAGATTGATAGACTCAATATTCAGTTTAAGAGCTGTTAGCATTTGCCCGATGCTGTCATGGATTTCTTTTGCAATTCTTTTTCGTTCTTCTTCTTGTGCCTCTACGATTTGACTGGCATTCGATTTTTGAAGTTCTTCTTTTTCTTTATAGCGGGACGCGTTAAGCCTTTCAATTTCAATTTGAGCTTCTTTTCTTTTTGAAATATCAGAGCATAATACCAATCGTTCAGAATTTCCAGATTCCTTAAAGACGGTAAGTATGGAAACATCTAACCAGATTTTTTGTTGGTTGTAGGTTTCGAATTCAAATTCTTCATTGAAGACACCTCCTTTATTTTGAGCTATAAGCCGTAATAATCTATTTTTTTGCACTTCATTTAGTCCAATAAGATCTGCTAAGTTTTTCTGCGAACTATCTTGTTCGACGCGTAAAAGTTTGGCAAAGCGATTCCCTATATTTTTGACCATACCTGATTCATCCGTTCGAGCATAGAGTAAGGTTTGATCAATGGCTTTGGTAAGAGAAATTAACTCTTGTACATTCTTCTCTTGATTTTTTCTCAATTCCTCTGCTCTGGAAGCCATCTCTTCAGATTTTTTTTGAGATTGCAAAAGTTTTGAAATGGTATTTTTTATGCTAAATGTGGTTGGCCTGAATAACAAGAAAAATTCTGAGATAAGGATGAAAATAATGAAACCGAACAAGATATATTCAATTCGCTTAAGACTGGATACTTTTTGTTGAGCTTCTTTTTCATATTTAAACACAATAGCATCCATTTGCTCTAAAAAGAGGGGCTCGTTAGTAACAATAGCATTGAGGTGATTTGTGAATTGATCAGGTTGTATCGAATCTTTTCTAGCAAGATCAATGGCTTGTATGCTATTGATATAAATGGTCTCAAACGAAGGCTGTAAACGAGCGAACATTCTTTCAATTTCGGTACTGTCGGTATTTTTTTTGGTCACAGATGCATTATACTGTGTCAGTATTTCATGAGATTGTCGCCAGAGTTCAAGAGTAGATTCTAGATTCTTGATATGTTCGCTTCTAGAGTTGGACTCTTCTATATTAGAGAGTATCAACGCCTCTTTGGTCAACTTCTGACTCAACATTCTCTGTCTTCCTGAGATATTGATGATTCTTGAATCATCGATCTGCGAGTTGAGATACTGTTGAATAAAAAATTGCCCTCCAATTGTAAACAAAGCTATCGCTCCTAGAGCAATAATATAAATTTTACTTAGGCGATTAAAAGTTTGATGATCTAAAGAATCTCGTTTCAACGGTAAATTAGGCTATAGCTTGTTTAACCAAAGCTAAGGCTTTTTCTGAATATGATAGTTTTAATGCGGCTTCATGGCCTTTGTCAGACATCTTTCGCCACGTTTTTTGTAAAATATCGATTACCTTTTCATTAGAGTGCTTTACCATAAAATCCTCATAATAATAGGATAAGAATACCAGGCAAATCACATCTTCCAGGGTTTGAGTACCTTCATCTTTCTTGAGTTTTTTCTTTTGAAGTAAAAAAGAAACTCTTTCTATGACTTCTTCATCATAACCTACTTTGGTTAAAACTTGAGAAGCCTTTTCTGCATGAAATTTCTTAAGTTCCTCTCTCCATTTCAAATATCCAACACGATCCATAGGGTAGCTGTTTCTGGGAATTTCCCATCTGCAGATGTGTTGTGCTCTAGCTGCTAATTGTAGCGCTTCAGAAGCATTAGGATCAAAGCTATCCAAGGTGGTGGACATACGTTGTCCATAGATTAGTTCTTTGGCAACCCATTGTCCATTTACCTCTTCCTGGTTAGGGTCTTTGGCATTGGCTTCATCAAATAGAGAAAGTGCTTCGGTTAATTTATTGGTCGGCATAAAAGTGATGTGTTATACTACAAACAAATTTATGTTTTTTCTGAATTAAACAAGCATTGTTCCCCAATATCTTTATTCTGAAAAGCCAATATAAACAAAGCCATCTTCTATTTTTACTGGATAGGTAGCAATAGGTTCCAAATCTCCATTTAGATTTTCACCACTTTCCAAAGAAAATGTCTTTTTATGCATGGGGCAGGCTACTTTGGGAACGCCACCTTGATCCCCGATCATTCCTCTGCTCAATACCATTTCCATTTTGTGAGGGCAAACATTTTGGCAAGCATACCATTCTTGCTTTCTTTCAAAATTGAATACGGCTATTTGTTTGTTGTTGTATTTGATACATGCACCTCCGTTTTTAGGAAAATCGCTTACTTTGGCTGCTTTGAACCAAACCGCGACTTCGTTGACAGTGGTGGTTTTATAGATTTCTAAAATTTCTTCCATGATACTTTTTTTATTTCCAGGGCTCAGGCATTTTTTGATCTCTTAAAGGAACAAAAACCAGGTTATCATCAGTTTCTTCGCTATTTACAAAGTGATTGAAGCGTTTCATAATTTCTTCATCTTGTATGGCTTGTGTCCATTCACATTGAAAAGAGCCTACCAATCCACTCATTTCTTTTTCCAGGTCTTCTGCCAAACTTAGAGAGTCTTCAATTACTACTTGTTTTAGATATTCAATACCTCCTTCTAATTTATCCAGCCATTTTGCGGTTCGTTGCAATGGTGCTGCCGTTCGGATATAGAACATTAAAAAACGATCCAAGTATTTGATCACAGTTTCGTTATCGATTTGTTCTGCCAATAATTCGGCATGCTTTGGATTAGCACCACCATTACCACACACATATAAATTCCATCCCCCTTCTACAGCTATTACTCCAAAATCTTTACAACGGGCCTCTGCACATTCTCGAATACAACCCGAAACTCCACCTTTTAATTTGTGTGGCGACCTAAGGCCTTTGTAACGCTCTTCTAATTCGATAGCAAAGCTTACGCTTTCATCCATCCCATATCGACACCAGGTAGATCCTACACAACTTTTTATCGTTCTCAATGATTTCCCGTAGGCGTGTCCGCTTTCGAAACCATGATCGATAAGATCTTTCCATATTTTAGGCAATTGATCCAAACGCGCACCAAAAAAGTCAACGCGTTGTCCACCTGTAATTTTGGTGTATAGCTCATATTTCTTTCCGACTTCTCCCAGTACGATTAATTTTTCGGGAGTAATTTCTCCTCCTGGAATCCTTGGTACTACAGAATATGTACCGTTCCTTTGGATATTTGCTAAAAATCGATCATTAGAATCTTGAATAGGTGCTTCTTCGTTGGCTGTATCTGCATAAATACTTGCCATAATAGAGGCAATCACTGGTTTACAAGTTTCACATCCATCACCTTTTCCAATATGATCGAGTACTTCGTCGTATTTTCTGTATCCTTTTAGTTTAATAATGTCATACAGTTCTTGTCGATTATATTCAAAATGTTCACAGATCGTATCTTTTACTTCTTTACCCAGAGATTTTAAAGTAGCGTCTACTAGGTCTTTTACCATAGGCTTACATCCACCACATCCGGTTCCTGCTTTTGTACAAGAAATAACATCTCCTAGATCATTACAGCTTCCATCTTGTATAGCTCCGCAGATAGCACCTTTGCTTACACTTTCGCATGAACAAATCTGCGCATCATCTGGTAAATCCATAACATCTCCTAGCAAAGAATCTCCATCTCCGCCACGACTACCTAGAATCAAATCCTCCGGATTTTCAGGAAGAGCCATTGCCGTATTGTATATCTGAAATAAAGCATTATAATCTGAAGAATCTCCGACCAGAATACCTCCCAACAAATGAGTGCCATCTTGAGATACATTTATTCTTTTATAGACCCCTTTGCGTTTGTTTTCGTAAACAATAGTGTCAATATCTTCATTTTCGGATAAGGCATCACCAAAACTTGCTACTTCGGTCCCGATCAATTTTAACTGAGTAGACATATCGATATGATCGGCCATGTATTTCTTTGTATCCGAAGTGATATGAGATACTGCCACATCTGCCATGTCGTATCCAGGTGCTACCAGTCCGTATATCATATTATTGTATAAAGCTACTTCACCAATGGCAAAAATATTATCATCAGAGGTTTTCATGGTGTTATCGACAATCACACCGCCTCTGATACCCGTCTCGAGTTGACATTCTTTGGCTAACTCGTCTCTTGGGCGAATTCCTGCAGAAATGACTAACATGTCTACATCGAGTTCGGTACCATCGATATATTTGAGACCTTCAATAGCCTTTTCTCCTTTAATATATTCGGTTTGTTTGTTTAGATGCACTTCTAACCCAAGTTCTTCAATTTTGGCTTGTAACATATCGCTTCCTCCCTGATCAAGCTGTCTGGGCATCAATCTAGGAGCAAACTCTACCACATGTGCGTCCAAACCAAGTTCTTTTACAGCATTTGCAGCTTCTAAACCTAATAAACCACCGCCAAGAACCGCGGCTTGTGTTTTTCCTTCTGATTTAAGTTTTTTGGTGTACGCCGCAATGGCTTCAAGGTCTTCGATAGTACGATATACAAATACTCCTTCTTTTTCTACTCCTGGGATTGGAGGTACAAAAGCTGAAGAGCCTGTAGCTAAAATCAAATAATCATAAGCGTATTTTTCTCCTCTATGATTGGCGACCGTTTTTTCTTCCCGGTTGATTTCAGTGATCATTTCAGAAATATGAAGATCAATGTGATGTTCTTTATACCAGGTAGCAGAAGACATACTTAGATCTTCTTCGGTTTTTCCAGCATAATACTCGCTTAAATGTACACGATCGTAAGCTCTTCTGGGTTCTTCTCCAAAAACGGTTAGTTGAAAATCACTGTAATTTTCAGAGGCTACAAATTTTTCGCAAAACTTATAACCAACCATTCCATTACCTATAACTACTACCTTCTTCATAAATTACGTATTTAAAGATCAAAATTAAGTATTAATACGTATTTTATTAGTAGGAATTACGTAATTATCCGTAGGTAAATTTGAAAATTCCAAAAAAATAAACACCAATCCCTGCCAAAAATATTTTTTGACAGGGACTGGAAACTGTAACAAACTTGAAAATTTATAAGTTTTCGGGAGCAGCAGGTTTAGGGCTCCACTTTAATAAGTTTGGTTTTACAACTAGCATTGCCCATGCCCAGTTTTGCGTGCTAGCGGGATCAGCTACACCTTTTAGGATTTCCATTGAGTCTGAAGCAAACATATGAGAGTATCCTATCTTCAAAGTAGCAAAAGGAAGTACTTTTTGAGTGTATACCAGATCTACTTCTGTTCCCAGGTAGTCATCAATTCCTTCACCCAAACTTTCTGCAGCTGCAAAATAGTGAGCTTTGATCAAAAGACTTGATTTTTCTCCGGTTTTGATCACTGTTTTTCCGTAGAGATCATTCAATCCTACATTATTGGCATGATTCCCTACAAAGAAGTAATCCATATACCCATTGAACTTGTGGTTGGTACCAAAAATTGGAAAGAAAGATTCTATTTTTCCATCGGTTCCTCCATTTTCATCTCCACTCAAGGTTTCAAACCCAAGTCCGAATAATGTTTTTCCTGGCTTATAGGTAAGTTCTAATAATGCATTATAAGCAGATAACTCAATATCTTCGGTAAAATCTCCTGTTTGTCCATAGATATTGGCAGCAATAGAAAATCCTTTTGCAGGTTTGGCTACCAAATGGGTACCAAAAGTTTGTCTGCGTACCGTACCATCTACAGGTGTTTGTCCATCATTAGGATCTAGATTTTGGTAAGAGTTATTAGCAATTAACAAACTTCCAGAGAATTTCTCCCAGTCCTTATGCAACCAGGCATAGATCATTCCTTTGTAATCGAATACCGCTCTTACATTTCCTCCATTATTAGGATCAAATAGGGTAGTTTGTGTTCTCACACCATTTTGGTTAAACGCAAGACCTATATCTAGTTTTAGCCCTTTGTCATTGGCGTATTTTAATAAGGCCGCATCATGGAATCGACCTTGCATTGCCCAATCCAATCCTCCAAAGATTCGTTGATCATCATAGGATAAGGCTTGTCTTCCTAGTTTGGTAGACCATCCTTTTCCGAATTTAAAATCAATCCAGGCTTGTGCCAATGAGAAGCTATCATTACCATCGGTAGGCGCAATTTGTGGAGTATCTCCCCAGATACTCACATCTTGCACACTAACAAAGGCAGAGAATTTTTCTTGTTTGTAGCCTAGTTTTAATCGAGTACGTTGTTGTACAAATGTTCCGGCATCCACACCATCAGGAATTAACGTACCAAAACCATTTAAATATTCTAATCGAGGTCTGATATCTGCGTCGATACTGAATTCTTGTGCTTTCCCCTTTGTTGCCAAAATGAATAATAATAAGGCAAAGTATAATTTGTTTTTCATTTGAATAGTTTTTGTTGGCATACTATATAAGATATGCAATTGTTGTTCTGTTAGTTCTATTAGCGGATTATATTATCATTAAAAATACAATGTAAAACTAAGTATTAATACTTAATTTTTGAGTTTTTATTAGATAAAAATACGTACTTTTAATTTTCATTTTTCTAATTTTTTGTATCAACTTTTGAAATATTCATATATTTGATTTTACGTTTATTGAGGTAAACGCGTAAAAGAAATAAGTCAAAGTTTATGGTTAAAATAGTTTTAGTAGACGACCATTTTATGGTAAGAGATGGGATTCGTGCCATCCTTGAAGAAGAGGATTTATACGAAGTGGTTGGCGAGGCCGCCAACGGCTCCGAAGCTCTTACTCTAATTAACTCCTTACAACCGGATATTGCCATCTGCGATATCCGAATGCCAGAAATGTCGGGTATTGATATGGTGCAACAAATGGTGTCGAAGGAATTACCTACCAAAACTATTATGTTATCTATGCACGACTCTGATGAATACATTTTGCAATCTATTAATGCCGGAGCAGATGGATATTTGTTGAAAGGAGCGAGTAAAGAAGAGTTCCTTAAGGCTCTTACCGTGGTTAGCAGTGGTGAAAAGTACTTTAGCGGTGATGTCTCTTCTATTCTGGTTAAAAAGATTAAATCTGAGGGTATTGTAGATGCGATTCCAGCAGAAGAAGGAGAAACATCGTCGAATACTACAGAGAAGGCCGATAACAATCCTTTTGAACTTACCAAAAGAGAGCGCCAGATTCTGCAGCTGGCAGTATCTGGTAAAACAAATAAAGATATTGCAGAAGAGCTTAATATTAGTAAACGTACTATAGAAGTGCATCGATTTAATTTAATGAAAAAAATGGGAGTCAAAAATGTGCTTGAGTTAAGTAATAAGGCCAGATCTTATGGTCTGATTTCTTAGAAACTTCATATTTTATTTTCCCGCTATTACTTCATAAGTTCCTGTAATTTTATTGAAACTTTTGGTTAGGTCGTTGGTAGTGTTGTATACCTCTTCAAGAGGAAATCCACCATCTAGAAAAGATCGTTTATTTAATTGGAATTTTTCCCATACAGACATTACTAATCCCAATTCTTCTTCAATTTCAGAATTATTATAACTACTAATTAACAAATCTCCTATCACACTATCGAATTCATCAAACACAGAAGTCAATGTTCTTCTGAATTCTATCTTTTTATCGGCAAACATGGTAAGACCAGTATAATATAAGCATAATCTTTGTGAAAGCATACGCTGTTTACCAGATACATTAATGGTGTTTGTTAACTCTTGGCTCTTGTTCTTGAAAAATTGATTACTATAATTTGAACTGGCTTCTATACTAAGTACCAGATCATGGCAAGCTTTCAATAATCTAGTATTAAGATTCATAATCTGCAAAGAAGTGGAAGTACTAGGAGCAGACTCAATAAGTGGTTTAAATTCTGTCCATATCTTTTGAACATTCTTAATAGATAGTTTTACAGCCGATCCAGTAGCATTTTGATTGAGAATGGAAAGCTGTTTTTCAAATATAAATTTACTTGAATTCAATTCCTTTTTAATACTCTCATTAACAATACCCTTTGCAATGAGTAAGTATGCTTTGGACATTTTTTGGGAGAGCATGCGCTGTTTACCGGAAACGTTAATGGCTTTATTGTAAGTAATCGATCCAAAATTTTGGGATTGAGAAAAAAGAAACAATGGGGATATTAATGTCATTAACAGAACAATACATAAAACTTTTGTTTTCATAAGCAGTAATTTAATTTAAGGGTTATAGCTTTTTTTAAGTAGTAATACTTATTTTGTTTGAGGTAAGTAAATACTGATGTCTTTGTCAGAATTTGGAGGCAAATTAGGAATTTATCTTCAGATACCTTGATGTGATAACCGCATTATTTTTATGTAAATAGCTTATTAACAATAATTTAATGATTGTTCTTGTTTTCGTATTTCAATATACATAATTTTTCAAAGTTAAAATTATTGAATCTGTAATTAATGATATTGATAATTTATATATACGTAATAATTTGTTAAATACTTATTTTTTAAAATTAAATTTACTTTTAAATAAGTAATAATACTTAGTTTTGAAATGTTCTATTAGCGAATTTTACAAAACACAGAGTTATGAAAAAATTACATGTCAATATTATGATGCTCGCTGTAGCCATGTTTATGGTAGCATGCGGAGGTAAAAAAGAAAAAAGTATCGCAGTTAGTGATACTAGTGAAAAGGAAACTTCTTCCGAATTACTTATAGAGAAACCTCAATTAACATTTGGATTCATTAAACTAACGGATATGGCACCATTAGCCATCGCCAAAGAAAAAGGGTTCTTTGAAGACGAGGGACTTTTTGTATCTGTAGAGGCACAATCTAACTGGAAAAATGTTTTGGATCGTGTAATAGATGGACAATTAGATGGGTCACATATGCTTGCTGGTCAGCCTATTGCTGCAGGAGCTGGCTTTGGAAGACAAGCAGAATTGGTAACTCCGTTTTCTATGGACTTAAATGGAAATGGAATTACAGTTTCTAATGATGTTTGGTCAAAAATGAAGCCTAATGTACCCGTTGGTGAAGACGGAAAACCAATCCATCCTATTTCTGCAGAGGCGTTAAAACCTGTAATCGATGGATATAAGAATGATGGAAAACCATTTAAAATGGGAATGGTATTTCCGGTATCTACACATAACTACGAGATTCGTTATTGGTTGGCGGCTGCAGGGATTCACCCAGGAATGTATTCCAAAGATAATATACAAGGACAGATAGATGCAGATGTATTGCTTTCTGTTACTCCACCACCACAAATGCCAGCAACTCTTGAAGCTGGAACGATCTATGGATATTGCGTAGGGGAGCCATGGAACCAACAAGCGGTTTTCAAGGGTATAGGAGTGCCAGTAACTACAAATTATGATATCTGGAAAAATAACCCAGAAAAGGTTTTTGTAATGACTAAAAAGTTTATTGAAAAATATCCTAATACAGCTGTGGCTGTAACTAAGGCGTTAATTAGAGCAGGTAAGTGGTTAGATGCTCCTGGAAATCGCAAGGAAGCAGTCAAAATTTTATCGATGCCAGAGTATGTAGGAGCAGACGAAGTGGTACTCGCAAATTCTATGACAGGAACTTTTGAGTTCGAAAAAGGAGATAAAAGACAAATGCCTGATTTCAACGTGTTTTACAGATATGATGCTACCTATCCTTTTTACTCTGATGGAATCTGGTTCTTAACACAAATGAGACGTTGGGGTCAAATACCAGAAAGTAAGCCTGCAGAGTGGTATCACGAAAAAATAAAAGAAATCTACAGACCAGATATTTGGACCAAAGCGGCAAATCTATTGGTAGAAGAAGGGCATTTAGAAGCTTCAGAATTGCCAAAAACAGATGGGTATAAGCCAGCTACTACTGATTTTATAGATGGTAAAACGTATGATGCCAAAGATCCGGTAGGATACATCAATAGCTTTTCAATAGGAAATAAAGAGAACAGTGAAGGAGTAACAAGTGTTCAGTAATAAAAAGAGCTTCGGCTCTTTTTATTTTCCTTCAGAAGAAAACATTAAAAATAAGACGGATGAAAGATAAATCGATTCATATACTGAATTTTGTAGGACTAGGTTTTTTTGAACCTGCAATACGTTTGGCTGCTGGAGAAGAGGTCAAGAAAAATATAATTGCACTGCTTAAAAAGGTATTATTACCTATAGTGTCTGTTGGGTTATTCCTTATTATTTGGCACTCTGGAGCAACGTATTTATATAATGTTGAAAAAGATGCCCGAATCGAGAAAGCTTTGGCAGATAGAGGAGAAGCGGCTGCTCTGGAAATGGAAACCTGTATAGATTCTGGTGATATCAGTTGTCAGCCAAATACATTACCGTCTCCCGCTCAGGTATGGACTGCTTATAAATCTTTATTGGTAGATCATAGAGTGATTTCAGAGAAAAAAGATGCTTTTTCTGAAAAAGTAGCGGCCACCAACGCAAAGAGAAAAGCTCAAGGATTGGCGCCGATCAAATATACGGGTAGGCCTTCTTTTGTGGATCAGATTTTTACAAGCTTAAAAACGGTGTTCGCTGGTTTCTTGTTAGCGTTTTTGATTGCAGTACCTATTGGTATTATGCTGGGACTGAGCACTACATTACGATCTTCAGTAAACTGGCTGATACAGATTTTTAAGCCGGTGTCTCCTGTAGTATGGTTGTTGTTGGTCTTTATGATCGTTAAAACACTAACAAAGAATTCGGATTCTGATAGTTCTTTTATTATTTCATTTATAAGTGTTGGCTTGTGTTCTATGTGGGCAACTCTGGTCAATACAAGTATGGGAGTGTCATCGGTAGATAAAGACTATATCAATGTAGCCAAAGTGTTACAGTTAAGTGTTGGTCAAAAAGTTTTTAAAATCATATTACCGTCTTCTTTTCCACTGATTTTTACAGGACTACGTATCACCCTTTCTGTAGCTTGGATGGTGCTTATTGCGATCGAATTATTGGCACAAAGCCCTGGATTAGGATCTTTCGTTTGGGAAGAGTTCCAGAATGGGGCTAACGACTCTAATTCAAAGATTATCGTAGCCATGTTTGTTATCGGGATCATTGGATTCTTGTTGGATCGCCTAATGTTGACGATTCAGAAGTTTGTGACATTTACAGAAGAAACCGCATAATCTTATTGTTATGGCGTATATAGAATTAAGAAACGTATCCAAATCATTTGGTACAGGTAAAGATAGAACAGAAGTTCTGTCTAATATTAATCTTGAAATAGAAGAAGGAGAGTTTGTTGCCATTGTTGGATTTACCGGAAGTGGAAAGACAACTTTAATCAATTTGATTTCAGGATTAATGATGCCAGACGAAGGACAAGTACTGTTCAAAGGAGAACCAGTTACAGGTCCAAGCCACGAACGCGGAGTAATCTTTCAGAATTACTCGTTACTTCCTTGGTTAAATGTGAGGAATAATGTTGGGATGGCGGTAAAAGAAGCGTTTAAGAAGATGACCAAAAAAGATCGCTCCAAAAGGGTAGAGGATTATGTAGAGATGGTAAATCTTTCTCCGGCGATTAATAAACTTCCAAAGGAACTTTCTGGAGGAATGCGGCAACGGGTTTCTGTTACCAGAGCTTTATCAATGAGTCCAGATGTGATTCTTATGGATGAGCCGTTAAGTGCTTTGGATGCACTAACTAGAGGGAATCTGCAACAGGAAATTCTAAAAATTTGGAATCAGGATAAAAAAACCGCACTACTTATCACAAACGATGTAGACGAAGGTATTTTGATGGCGGATCGTATCATTCCGTTAAAACCTGGTCCAAAAGCAACCCTCGGTCCAGAATACAAAATCAATTTGGATCGCCCTAGAGATAAAACCGCTTTAAATCACAATGAAGAATATAAAAAACTTCGAAATGGTATCATGGAGTATTTGATCCAAATAGGAGAGCAAAGAGCTTCTAAAAAAGAGAATACTTACACCTTACCAGATATCAGTCCAAAGATTAGATTTAAGCCTTTCAGTAAAATTAGTTTTAGCTAAACAAAAGAATGTAGCATGGAAACACTAGAGAAAAATAGCATAAGACGAACAGATAATGGGCTGTTTGAAGACAAATATATGTTGGATATATCAAAGCTTACAAAGATTTATCCAACTCCAAAAGGAGACTATGTGGTATTGGATGATCTGGATCTTAAAATTAAACATGAGGAGTTCATCTCTATCATAGGTCATTCTGGTTGTGGAAAATCTACGTTGCTTACCATGATCGCGGGCTTAAATCCAATTTCTAGAGGTACTATAGTGGTTAATAATCAAACTGTTCGGGGTCCTGGTCCTGATCGAGGAGTGATTTTTCAGTCACCAAGTCTTTTACCATGGATGACCGCTTACGAAAATGTAATGCTAGGAGTAAAGCAGGTTTTTGCTCATGGGAGCAAAAAAGATCGGGATGATATTGTTAAATATTACCTGGCAAAAGTGGGGTTAGAAGATGCTATGCATAAAAAGGCAAAAGAGTTATCTCAAGGAATGCAACAACGTGTTGGGATTGCTCGAGCATTTGCTATCAAACCCAAGGTGTTATTACTTGATGAACCTTTTGGAATGTTAGATTCTTTAACTAGAGGAGAGCTGCAAGATGTGCTTATAGAAGTGTGGAATCAAGAAAAGATAACGGCTATTATGATTACTCATGATGTTGATGAATCCATATTTTTGGCAGATCGGGTAATTATGATGACAAGCGGGCCAAGAGCCAAGGTGGGTGATATTCTTGAAATTGATTTTGAAAGACCTCGCTTGCGAAAAGATGTTCTGGATCATCCTGATTACTACAAGTATCGGGAACATTTGATTAACTTTTTGGAGCACTAGTATTGATCGACTAACAAATTCGTTACTTATTTTTTTACTAATTTTTTCCCCCTTTCTTATACTATTTAAGTATTATTGGTATATTTAGAATAGAATTGGGGAAATATTTGTATTTGAAGCTGTACACATTTATATTTTTTGGATATGAGTGGTTGTGTGTGGCTTAATATAAAACCCGCCCCAAATAGCATTAAATAGACAATAATAGCTATACTATTTTTTTTACCCTGATAGCATAAAAATATTTTAAGACTTAGTGTTGAAACCTTAAAGAACAAAGTAGCTTTAAGTGTTTCTTGTGTTGCCGGTTACAATTTTATTGTAACCGGTTTTTTTAATGTAATTTGACAAAATACGTTAGCGGTTTTTTGAAAATCAGTTTTTTTGAGTGTTGAATTTTGAAGAATTCATAATTCTTTTCCCGGAATTACAGAAAGAGCTTTCTATGTTATGAAACATACGTATTAATACTTAGTTTTGGATAAAATCTTTGTACAAAGTGTTTTATGTCGAAGTATAAATCTTACAAAACAACTTGTTCTTATTGTGGGGTAGGTTGTGGTATCATTGCAAAAAAAGATCCTAAAGGGGTAATAACAGTTGAGGGAGATAAAGATCATCCCGTTAATCGTGGTATGTTGTGTACCAAAGGGATGAATTTGCATCATGTGGTTCAGGATAAAAGTGATCGAATTTTGTATCCTGAGATGAGATGGAGTAAAGGGCATGAGCGTCAAAAAGTGTCTTGGGATCAGGCAATGAATAGAGCTGCTGCTGTGTTCAGAACGATGATCGACAAATACGGTCCGGATAGTGTTGGTTTTTATGTGTCTGGACAGTGCCTTACTGAAGAGTATTACTTGGTAAATAAGTTGGCAAAAGGTTTTATAGGGACCAACAATGTGGATACGAATTCGAGATTATGCATGAGTTCTGCCGTGGTCGGTTATAAACAGGCGCTGGGAGAAGATAGTGTGCCAATCTCATATCAGGATATTGAACTTGCAGATTGTTTTATGATTGCTGGAGCAAATCCAGCATGGTGTCATCCTATTCTGTTCAGGAGAATCGAAGCACACAAAGAAAAAAATCCAGATACCAAAATTATCGTTGTTGATCCAAGGAGAACGCAATCTTGTGATATTGCTGATCTTCATTTGCAGATTCTTCCTGGGACCGATGTGGTGTTGTATAATGCTATTGCCAAAAGATTGATTGATAAAAGGAAGATTGACAAAAGTTTTATAGCTAACCACACGGATAATTTTGAAGCGCTCAAGGCATCGCTTCAGGACACTAGTCTAAGTGAAGCTGCCAAAATCTGTGGAATTTCAGTAGTAGATATCAAAAAAGCGGCATCTCTTATTAGTAACGCAAAAGGATTCATTACGCTTTGGGCGATGGGACTGAATCAAAGTTCTATAGGGGTGAATAAGAACAACGCGCTGCTTAATCTGTCCTTGTTAACCGGACATATCGGGAAACCAGGCTCAGGTCCTTTTTCGCTTACGGGTCAGCCCAATGCAATGGGAGGAAGAGAAGTAGGAGGTATGGCTAATCTATTAGCAGCTCACAAAGATTTGGCTAATGAAACCCATAGAACTGAGGTAGCAAATTTTTGGGGAGGAAAAGAAATATCTCCTAAACCTGGATTAACCGCTACCGAAATGTTTGATGCTTTGGAAAGTGGTAAATTAAAAGCAGTTTGGATAATTTGTACTAATCCATTAGTGAGTTTGCCTAATGCGAATAAAGTAGAAAAGGCTTTAAAAAATGCAAAGTTTGTGATTGTACAAGATATATCTTATCGATCAGAAACAACAGAATATGCAGACCTTCTCTTACCAGCAGCAGGTTGGGTAGAAAAAGAAGGTACAATGACCAATAGTGAGCGAAGGATTACACATTTAAATAAAGTAATTGATCCCCCAGGAGAAGCACAAGCTGATGCCGAAATTCTTTGGAACTTTGCACGAAAGATGGGGTATCATGGATTTGATTACAACTCCGTTGAAGAGGTGTATAAGGAACATTGTGCGCTAACCAAAGGAACCAATATTGATGTTTCTGGATTGAGTTATAGTCGTTTGAAAGGAGAAGGGAGTTTTCAGTGGCCAGTACCTACAAATAATCATCCAGGTACATCGCGTTTGTTTTTGGATAAAAAGTTCTACACCGATACCGGAAATGCTAAGTTTGTTATTCCTCGATTTACAAAGCCTACGTCGGAGTTACTTACTGAAAAGCATCCTTTAATTTTAACTACAGGTCGTGTAAGGGATCAGTGGCATACCAGAACCAAAACGGGTAAGGTAAATAGATTGCTTACACATATTCCTGATCCTTATCTGGAAATGAATCAGGTAGATGCTTTTTTGCGTGAACTTAAAGATGGGGATGTTGCCGTTGTAGAAAGTAAAAGAGGGAAGGTGCAAGTAAAAATAAAAGTCAGTGATAGTATCAATAGAGGTGTTGTTTTTCTTCCGATGCATTGGGGAAAAGTACTAGGAAATGACTTTGGCAGAGCTAATAATCTCACTACAAGTATTGTAGATCCAATATCCAAAGAGCCTGATTTCAAATTTTCGGCTGTGCAGGTTTCTAAATATATCAAACCAAGACAAAAAATATGTGTTGTAGGAGCTGGTACCGCTGCATACCGCTTTATACAAACCTATAGAGAGCATAATAAGGAAGATGAAATCGTAGTGTTTTCAAAAGAGCCGTATCCTTTTTATAATCGGGTGTTGTTGCCAGAGTATGTGAGTGAGGAGTTAAAGTGGGAACAACTTCAGAAAATGAGGGAAGGGAGTATGGAGTCTTTGAATGTGACCTTGCTTACAGGTAATCCTATCGAAGAAATTAATCGGGGGGAGAAATATATTGTAGATGGTAATGGAGAAAAACATACTTATGATGTGGTGTTGATGGCTACAGGAAGCAGAGCGTTTGTTCCCAAAGAAGTGCCGATTCATCTTCCAGGGAGGTTTACGATGAGAAATAGAGGAGATGCGGATCAATTGAAGAATTATTTGGACGAAACCGGCTTGCCAGAAAATCAACAGCATGTTACCATAGTAGGAGGAGGGCTTTTGGGATTAGAATTAGCTGCTGCTCTTCGGAAAAAAGATATCAAGATTACCATTGTGCAACGAGGAAATCGTTTGATGGAGCGTCAATTAGATATTGTAGCTAGTAGGTTATTGGCTGAAGATGTCATAGAAAAAGGGATCCAAATTCATTTTGATAATGAAGTTGATACCGTGTTTAATCTCGAAAAAGGAGATTTGCAGGTCAACTTAAAATCTGGGAAATCATTTAATTGTAATGCGGTAGTGTATTCTATTGGGACTATCCCTAATATTGATTTGGCCAAAAAGATAGGTGTGGATTGCAGACGTGGTATCCTTGTAAATCAGTATTTGCAATCTAGCGATCCAAGTATTTTTGCAATTGGAGAAATCGCAGAGTTTGAAGGTAACTTGTATGGTATTACTGCTGCTGCCGAGCAACAAGCAGATATTGTTGCCAAATATTTGTTGGGAGATTATGCTGCTATTTACAAAGGTTCTGTGTTTATGAATATTTTGAAGTTCGAGGATCTTGATTTATGTAGTATTGGTAATATCGATATGCCAAAAAATGATCCTCAATATGAAGAGGTAGTTTTTATGGATGTTAGAAAGCGGTTTTACAAAAAGTGTATTGTAAAAGATGATCGACTTCTTGGAGCCATTTTGATGGGAGATAAAAACGAATTTGCAGATTTTAAACGTCTGATTGAAGAAAAAATAGAACTCTCTGAAAAGAGGGAAGAATTGCTTCGTTCTACGCATTCTGGAGAGCCTGTAATCGGTAAATTAATTTGTTCTTGTAGTCAGGTGGGAGAAGGTAATCTGGAGGGAGCTATAGCTTCTGGCTACTCTAATTTTGCGGATCTTTGTAATCAAACAGGAGCTGGGTTAGGATGCGGAAGCTGTAAGCCTGAAGTAAAACAGGTGTTGAATGGTATGTTGCAAAATGCATAATTATGGGAGAAAAGGTGTTATTAAATAGAATTGATGTAAAAGGTGGTGTATTGTCACCAGTAGAGTTACAGCATATTATAGAATATGCTGAAGAGCTGGGTTTGGATATGTTTCATTTTGGGTCAAGACAGGATATTATTTTTCCATTAAAAGATAAGCAAGGAAATTTAATCAGTGCTCATACTTCCTTTGATGCTGCTTTTTTTGCGTCAGAAAAACAACAAAATATTAGTTCTTCATATGTGTCAATGGATGTTCTGAATGCCACAGTCTGGTTAAGAGGAACTACTTATCTGTATATCCTTGAGGAGTTCAGGTATACTCCTGGATTAAAGATCAATATTGTTGATCCAAAACAACAAATGGTTCCTTTGTTTACAGGGGATTTGAATTTTATAGCCTCAGAACACGAAGATTATTGGTATTTGTTTTTGAAGCTTCCAGGATGGGAGGAAGTATACTATCCTGCACTTATTTACACCTGGGATATTGCTAAGATTGCAAAAGAAATAGAACGTGTTTATGAAGAAGTGGGTGAAGTAGACGCTCTTTTTCAACAGCTTAATAGTACCGTAAATACCAATAATAGAATCATAGAGAAACCTTTACAAGTGCAGTTTAGTCCTTTTCCGTATTATGAAGGAATGAATAAAATGGGGATCAATCAATATTGGTTGGGCTTGTACTGGAGAAATAATCAATACGATCTTAAATTTCTAAAGGCGCTTTGTGAGTTCTGTGTAGAACATAAGATTGGTAAAATATGTCTTACACCCTGGAAATCTTTTATAATAAAAGGAATACCTCGAGAAAGTAAACTGACCTTAGAAAAATTATTAGGACAATTTGGAATTAATGTTCGTCATTCAGCTTTAGAATTGAATTGGCACTTGCCTGTAGATAATGCTAAGGCCTTTGATCTTAAGAAGTTTTTGGTCATGAATTTTGATCAAAATGACATTAGTACTTATGGCTTAACTTTTGGCATTACCGCAGATAGAAATCAAAGTCATTATTTTACTTCTATTATGATAGAAGAAAATAAAACACCGCAAAATTTGACAGATTTTGTAGTGAGGCCTACCTATAATGTATTGCATGCCAAAAACTTTGATCCAAATACCAGAAAATATATCGCATATGCCCAGGGGATAGACCAAATGGACTTGCCTGGATTGTTGTTAGAGCTTACAAAAACTTATTTCCGAAACCTGGGAGTTCCTTCTTCAGAACAATCTTCCAGTTCTGATGCTAATAAAGAGGTGCTAGAAATAGAAGTGTATCAGTGTAGTAATTGCCATACAATTTACGATCCTTCTGTGGGGGATGTGGTTCAGGAAATCGATGCGGGAGTAGCATTTGATGATTTGCCTGATGAGTATTGTTGTTCGGTTTGTGAATCCCCGAAAACGTATTTTAAAAGCATGATCCTGGCGATAAATGCCTAAAGGAGCGTGCTGTTGTTTATTTCTGAAAAAAGAATAGTTTTTGCTTTTCTAATTGTTTCTACCTCTAATTTTTAATAGCTATTTGTTTGAAAAGAATGAAATTTCTGCATTTACAAATTAGTAAATGCATAATTTAGGGTATTTATTTTTTTTCAAAATGTAATAATTTGATGTATGCCCTATATTTGTTAGGGTATTTTTTATAAATAACCTTTAAATCTATAAATTTGCTATGTAAATAATAGGGGTCTGGTCTGTAAAAAAATATTTTTAAGTAATAACCCCTAAAATTTATAGGGTATGTTTTTTTTGAATAGAGTATGGTTTCAATAAAAAAACATAGTAATCAAATACAAATTAGTAACCAAATTTTATGCTTATGAATTTAGAAGAAGTTATTATGGCATCAATCGCAGAGTTTTTAGATGTAGAAGTTCATAGAGATACTGAAACATTGGATTTATCTTCCAAAATAGAAATTGTGCAGAAACGAATGGTCGATAAAATAAAAAATAACCCCAATTTACCCTTTGTCGGAACTACTACCTCAAACTATGAATATGAGATGTTTTTCAGCAGTAACCCAAATGATATGATTAAAATCGATGGTTGGATACCTATCGAAACAGACAAAATTGGTAAAGCCGATAAGATATCAGAATATATCGAAATAGGATTATTACGAAAAATAGAAGCAAGTTATAGCTAACAAACATTAGTTATGCCGGTTTCTGAAAGGCATGCAGTTTTACATTATATCAACCACAATAAATATTAAATTGCATAATTAGTTTTTAAGTTTTAGGTCATAGTGTACACTATGACCTTTTTTTATTACCAATGAAAATCTCTGTCTTTTACAGTGATGTTTTCAGGGACAAAAGTATCTACAAAGGTGCTGGTAGTAGAAAATTGCTTGTGTCTAAATTGAATTTTTAAAGTATCGTCTTCTAATTGCAGAATTTTAAAGTATTTGTAGTTTTTATCAATCTTTAGGAGTTCAGGAAATTGCTTACTTGTCTGTTTGATATACGAAATCCCTTCTTTGTTTTGAACGAATTGCCACTGCCCACTCAAAGTTGGACCGCAATTTTCTTGTTTACCGTTGTTATCTTCAAAGGTTTTGTTGGACTGGTAAGTAATTCGATAAGTTAAGAAACAACCTGTCATGTTCATTCGTACCCCATCGTTATAGCGCCAGGCAAGTTTCCAGGTCTTTTGGGTTTCTCCAGAAAGCGCTTGCATCGCATTATCAGGCAAGATAAAAGATTTCTGCTTTGAGCAGGAAATAAGGCTTAAACTCACAGCAAGTAATAGGAATCTATATACAAAAGGATTTTTTTTCATAGAGATACAATTAGATTATGTTATGTAAGGATCAGATAGGTGTTTTGGATATACGAATTGTTAATACTTCTGTGTAAAAGTATTCTTCATTTACCAAAAATCAAATCGGTAATACTTTATTTTAGCAATGAAAAAATGATCTCATATGACAGAATATGTGCTTTTAACCGAGGATCAAAATTATTTTGTGGAATATTTAATCGGAGAATTAGTACTGTCTAACAGTATAAGTGAAGCTATGAAATTTGATGATGAACATCTGGCATTACGCTTTAAGCAAATGTTACATTCGTCTTGTGAATTGGTAACCAGTGTAAATACCTATATAGGGTAAATCATCCTTTCAATATCCTCTTACTAAGCGACAGATATAGTCCAAAATGCGATCTTTGCCTTCTATAAGATCTTCCAAAGTAATACCTACGTATTTATCTGGTGGCGTACCAGAACCTTTGGGAACGGTTTTATCGATTACATAATTGTCAATTTTTTCCATAAAGAGCATAAAACTGATTTTAGAATTAGGAAGCTCATAGTATACCGGAAACTCTCCGTTATGTGAATAATAACCGCCTCCCATTTCTTCTCCTATTACGGTAATATCCGGATCATTTTTTGCATTTAGCGCAAATGCGGCTGCACTAGAAAATGTAGTCCCGCTGGTGGTTACATATACTTTTCCTTTAAAACGGTTTTCGCTTGGAACCATAATGGTTTCTAAATCGTCAAAATCAATTTTCCAGCCATCATAAATAGGATGATTTTTGAATTTATAGGTTAAAAACGGCTTTTCATCCAAAAACCTTCTACTTACGTATTTCTTCTCTGGAATCGTGATCGAAGTAACATATTCACTAGTAATTTGTTTGAAAGGCTTGTCCGTAATAAAAGAAAACAGATGAATCGCATTGGGCCTGAAGCCTCCTTCATTTTGCCGGATGTCGATCACCAAATGCTTAATTTTTTTCTTGTTGATCTCTTTAAATATAGAAGTAAGATCTGATTTGAATTTTTGAATTTCTCTTCCGAAGGAATTAACTACCAATACAGCCAATTGTATATCATCTTTGTAATACACAAAAGGAGCTTTGCTGCCAATATATTGATCAAAAAAGTCAAACCCATTTTCTCTATTATGGTAGTTGGCAAAATACGATTGACGTTTAGTATTCCTCAATTTTACTTTTACAAAAGATTCGGCATCAACGGTTTTTGTATGATGCGCTCCATTGGGTTCGAGATATTCGATTTCAAATTTTCGGGTAATTCCATACTCATAGATATAATACAGCCCGAATTTTAATTCGATATCTCTATATTTTTTGGTGAGATTAAATCCATCTGTAGCAGGATACTTTTTAAAATCTTCGAGAATTTTGGTAATGTTTTGATTGTTGATCGCAATGATTTTTGATCCAACGGGAATATCAAAATCATCGGTATCTGTATAGAATTCGGTGTTTATAATTTTAAGAATTAAGGGGAAGTAGTATTGGTCACTCTTCAATGTATTGGGAGGAAAAAGAAAGAGGTGCCCATCTTTAATTCTATCGGTTATTCCCAGCATGTCTTTGAACAAGTCAATATCTGTAATCGAGTCCTTCAAATGCTCTTTAGTATCTTCAAAAACAAATTGTAAAGAATCTTCAGAAACGTAATCATAAAGGCTAGGGTGTCCTTTTTTCAAAATTCTTTCAAAGATATTGAGATCTTCTTTTACATGATCAGGGTCCAGTTGTTTCTGAGCAAATAAGGTATGCACAGAGATCCAAAAAAATACAATAAACCATGTTTTTGGTATCATTAAATTCTGAAATCGAAAATGTATTCTCGTACTAATGACTAATTCTAAATAAATATTGTTGCAATACCTTTGTTTTCCCTAAAGTAAAAGTAGCAAAATTACAACGTTCATCAGTAAATGAATATTATAAATTATCGCATAAAAAAAAGAATGCACATCGTGCATTCTTTTTCATTATTCTGTAAAAAGATGTATTAGTTCAGTTTTCTAAGTTGTTTCTGAATTTTTTTGATTGCCGTTTCTATTGATTTTTCGGGTTCTATTACATTGTATTCTCCCCAAAATCTTGGGTCAGAAAATCCAGAAGCCTCATCATTAATTACCACTGATGACTTTAATCGATCTTTCACTCGTATAGTTTCATTATTGTTGTTCTTCTTCCAGTCTGTAATGGCCATCTCAACATTTAATTTATAAACTGAGTTAAACAGTTTCTTTTTCCAGTTGATTTTGATAGCAAGATCAATTCGGCCGTATCCATAGTACCACTTCCCATCTTTTTCTCGATAGTCAATGTTGTACGAAGCTTCTGTGGGCTGCACCTTAGCATTTCTTGGTTTTTTTCGTACAAACATTTTACGCACTTCTTCTTTATTATCCATATTAAGACTGAAAACAGCCTTGGTCATTGCTAGAGTCTCGGCATCGATATATAATTTTCCACGATAAAGCGGCTCCGCAATATGAGGTCGTTGCTTAAATTTTAGAACATAAATATATTTGTCATTAATCTTGGTAGATTTGTCGAAACTAAACTCATAGGTTTCGATCATATTATCTGTAAAAAGAATTTCAGGATTCTTCATGACATCGATATATAATGTACTGGTTGGTCCTCCTTGTAGTTTTACAGTAAGTGTATCCAGTTTCTTATAGTCTGCACTTTTTCTCGCTTTATACAATTTTATAGCATCTGTTCTGGCAGATTTATAAGGGTTTTTGTATACGTCTACAACGGCTTCAGAAAGAGAAACATAGGTTCTTCTTTTTTTGATGGTTTCCCGATAAAAGGCAGTCATTATAGTATTGTCACTTAGATAATTGGTGCCTTTCTTTTTCATCACGGCCCGTATCAAAGCTTCCGGGTCTCTAGGGTCGATATTGACTTCAGATAACTCGGTAACCGTTGGATCCAATTCGATGGTTAGTAATTGACCATTAAAGGCTGATAATTGAACACTTTGGTCGTTGTATCCCAAGTGAGAAACGGTAATTTTACCATCAGCTTTGTCTTTTGGTACTTTTAAAAGAAAATCTCCTTCGTCATTGGTGATTGTCGAAATGTTGGTGCCTTGCAAAGATATCGTGGCAGAAGAAATGGGTTTGTTGGTACTTTTGTCAACAACCAATCCTTCGTACTCATTGTAATTTGCTTGATCAACTTGATAGGCTTGTATATTTGTTGAATATCCAATAATCAAAAATATAAACAAGGAAAAGGTCAGGTAATTTTTACGTATAAGCATACTTTTTTTGTTCATAGCTCCAGTTTTTAGGTTCTACATACTCGATCATGATTGAGATGACTCTCCAAGATACGCATTTTTGAGGACCTAAAGTTTTATAAAATAGTTAAAAAATACCTTAAAAGGAATGCTATTACTGGGATTAATGGATGTTATGGTGATTGCCAAACCAGTTTTTTAGCTTGATATTCAGAATTTCGGTGGTAAAAGGCTTGGTAATATAATCGTCCAACCCTTTTGCTATAAACCGTTCTGCATCACCAGGAAGTGCATTGGAGGTAAGTGCAATAATCGGAGGAACTTTTTTGTAATTTTTTCGAAGCTGCTCGCAAGTTTGTACTCCATCCAAATCGGGTAGGTTAATATCCATCAGAATTAAGTCGTATTTATCCTCTTCAAACATTTCTACTGCCTTTTTTCCACTTTTGGCAACATCTGCGGTACATCCTAAATACTTTAATATCTGGTTGGAGACCAAAATACTGGTTTCAGAGTCTTCTACCAATAACACATGAAGATCATATTTTTGATCCTCGTTATCTATTGAGGTCTTGTTAAGCTTCTCGGGATCAGCATCAGAAATTTTGGTTTTGAAAGTAAACCAAAAATTACTTCCTTTTCCGAGCTCACTTTTTACGCCTAACTTCCCATCCATAAGGCTTACCAATTTTTTGCTAATAGTAAGTCCAAGACCGCTACCTTCACCAGCCAAAATGGCTTCATCATGAAATTGACTAAATCGATTAAATAAAGCTTCCTGATCTTTTTTGCTAATTCCAATACCAGAGTCAATGACCTCTATCTTAACATGAATTTCTTTTCCCTTTTTTGCGTGTAAAGAGGAAACTATTTGGATAGTACCTTCGTCGGTAAATTTAATAGCATTACCTATTAGATTAGATATGATCTGAGTCAATCGGTTACCGTCGGCAATAATGTGTTGTGGTAACTTTTCAGAATAGTTCTGTACAATTTGAATCCCTTTTGCTCTGGATGTAGCAAGAAAAAGATCAGAGTTTTGTTGGATAAGTTGTTGTAGGTCGATATCCTTTGGAAGTAATTTAAGTTTGCCTTCTTCTATTTTGGATAGATCTAAAATTTGGTTCAGAATTTCAAGTAGATTTAATGAAGATTGATGTATGGTATTTACGTATTCCTTTTGCAAATTATCCAATTGGGTGTTTTTAAATAGAAGATCGATCATTCCAACAACACCTACCATAGGAGTTCTGATTTCATGACTCATATTGGCTAGAAAATCCTGTTTGAATTTTGAAGCTTTTAAGATTTGATTATTCTTTTCTTTTAGTCTATCAAGATTTCTCCCTCCAAACATGGCGAATAAACCCAGAAAAAAGGGTGCAGTATCAATAATATAATGAATAGGATAATTTTTTTGAACAAAGACTGCAGATTCCCATGAAAAATCCAGACCTAACTTTGCAATATCTAGACACGTAGCTAAGACCGGGAACAGACATCCAAAGAATATCCCGTACAACGTATATTTAGTGGTTTCAGTTTTCAACCAAGAGGTTTGCATAGTACAACTTTTTGGTTTAGTTCTTTACTTTAATAACTCTAAAATTATTACAGGTATCAGGGGGTGTCAATAGAGGATTACGAGCTAAATATAAGTTTTTTTTTCAAACCTAGTCGTTCATCCCAATTTGTAAGTCTTTTAGAGAAAATATAAACAACAAGAAAAGTCCGTGGTAACGCATTACCACGGACTTGTATTACCTTACTTTTAATGATTGTGTTATCCTTTGAAAACGTATTTTTTAAGCTTATATCCTTCCACTTTGATTAAATAAGTTTTAGGATCTACCAAATAGTGGATGTAATCATCCACCTGACCTTTATCAAGAAGTCTTCCATCCAAAGTATACAGAGAATACTTCAAACCTTGCGGTACCTCTATGATATGTCTGAACGTTTTTTGATCTGTAGTTTGTTGGCAAGTGTTATCAGCCAAAAATCTATTGATAAAAGTTATTCTTCCTTCTTCGTTTCCTTCAAGGGTAACTGTAGCAGAACTGTCTACATCAATAACTCCATTACCGGTTAGGTCTCCTAGAATTATTAAACAAGCATTTCTGATTTTAATCCGTGCTCCATCTTCAATATGCAGACTCTCCGTGATGAAAATTACGCCCTCGTCAGTATTTTCATCCAAACCATCGATTACAGTATTTTCTGTAACAGACATCAACTTATAAGAGATGTCAATTTTTGTATTCGCGAATACAACGCTTGTTAAGAACAAGGCAATTAGGGGTAAAAGTGTTTTCATAAAGTTTTGTTTTAGGGTTAAACCACTGTTTAGGTAAGTAAAAACTTACAAATAATGATTTTTTTTCGTTGTAAAACACAAAATCAACGACAATATACAACATTTTGAGTTAAAATCATACTTTTGGTCGGATTAAAATTGAGTTTTTTAAAGGTGGTTTAAATATTGTTACGGGAAAACCGCATTGTTACTAGGATTGTTAGTAGTGACTTTTTTTAGATTTTTTTAACTTTTTTTTAGTGGTTTGGGCTTATTAGGTTGATTTATAGTAGTCAAAGTGCTTCAAAGGGCATTGTTTCGAAAAAATAAAAAAAGTGCATTTTTTTTGGACTTTTTGTCCTAAAATACTGGTAATGAATACTACAACTTCATGAATCAAATCTTATTTTTTCGTTAAAACTTCAGTCAATAGCATTGAGGGAATAGCATTTTGTATAAATTACGCGCCATAAAAACGTAACGAATTCGCAATTCTTACGTCATATTTTAGATAACTAATCTTAATTTACTAAAAGAATGAGTGTAAAAATGAAAAATGTTTATTTTTTGGTAGCATTTGCAATTGCCTTTGTGAGTTGTAAAAATGAAACAAAGCAAGAAGAAGAAGTTGCCAAAGTAGAAAAAATCCCAGGTATTGTTCTTGAGAATATGGACACTACTGTAAACCCCAAAGATGATTTCTACAATTATGTAAACGGAAATTGGATGAAAAACACTGAAATCCCTGAAGATAGAACCCGTTGGGGAGGTTTTGGTGTGCTTCGTAAAAAGACAGATGATGATGTTTTGGGTATTATTAAAGAAGCTAAGGAAAGCGGAAAATATGCAGCTGGAACAGATCAGAACAAAGCGATCTTGATTTTTGAAGCAATAATGGATACTGTAGCCAGAGATAAAGCTGGTATAGAACCTTTAAAACCAGTATTGGCTAAAATAGATGCTGCTAAAAGTGTAGAGGACCTTGTTAATGTACTTACAAGCGAACCCGCAGCTTCTTCTCCTTATGTTGGCTTTACTTCATTTCCTGATTTAAATAACAGTGAAATCAATGCTCCTTATGTGTCTACAGGAGGACTAGGATTACCAGATCGTGATTATTATTTGGATCAGGATGACAAGTCCAAAGAAATAAGAGGGCAATATGTAGATCATATCACTCGTATGTTGCAATATCTAGGAGATTCTGAAGAAGATGCACGTAGAGCTGCAGAAAAGGTATTAGCTATTGAGACTAAATTGGCTGAGCCTAGGTTAGATAAAGTTCAAAGTCGTGATGCTAGAAACTTTAATAACCCAAGAAGTATAGCACAGCTTACAGAAATGACGCCTGCAATAGATTGGAATAAATTCATAAAAGATCTTGGGGTTACCAAACAACTAGACACTGTAATGGTATTACAGCCTAAGTACATGACAGCGCTACAAGAGGTGATTACAGGAACTGATATTGAAGACCTTAAAACAGTAGTAAGATGGTCAACCCTTAATAGTGCGGCAGGAGCTCTATCTACAGAAATTGAAAAAGCAAATTGGGATTTCTATAGCAAAACCCTTAGAGGAGCTTTGAAACAAAGACCGCTTAATGAACGTGCTTTGGCTAGAGTAAATGGTTCTGTTGGAGAAGCAATAGGACAGCTTTATGTAGATGCTAAATTTCCGCCAGAGGCAAAGGCTAAAGCGGAAAAAATGATAGCAAATGTTATCAAAGCTTACCAGAAACGAATTGAGAAATTAGACTGGATGAGTGATAGTACCAAATTAAAAGCTATCGAGAAACTGGATAAATTTACAGTTAAGATAGGATATCCAGATGAATGGGAAGACTACTCAAAATTAGATATCAAAGAAGGAAATTCGAATTTTGATAATATGATTGCTGTCAACAACTGGAATTTCAAAAAGAGTATGGCAGAGATAGGTGAACCAGTTGATAAAACTGAGTGGGGAATGTCTCCACAAACGGTAAATGCATATTTCAATCCATTATTTAACGAAATTGTGTTTCCTGCTGCTATTCTACAACCTCCATTCTATAATTACACTGCTGATGAAGCTGTAAACTACGGTGGTATTGGAGCAGTAATTGGTCATGAGATTTCTCACGCTTTTGATGATTCTGGAGCACGTTTCGATGCTGAAGGAAATCTTAAGAACTGGTGGACGGATGCAGATTTAGAAGCTTTTACAGAAAGAGGGAATTCACTTGCAGAACAATACGATGGCATTGAGGTACTTGATAGTGTATTTATCAATGGGAAATTCACTTTAGGAGAAAATATAGGTGACCTTGGTGGTGTTCTTGGTGCATTTGATGGCCTTCAGTTGCATTTTGCAGAAAATGGAAGACCTGAGCCGATAGATGGATTTACTGCAGAACAACGTTTCTTTATGTCTTGGGCAACAGTATGGAGAACTAAGATTCGAGATGATGCGTTAAGAACTCAAATCAAAACAGACCCTCACTCTCCTGGAGGTGTTAGAGCGATTCAGCCTTTACTGAACGTACAAGCGTTTTACGACGCCTTCGATATAAAACAAGGAGATCAAATGTATCTTGAGCCAGAGAAAAGAGTTAGTATTTGGTAAGACAGAGCAATAGAAATAAAAGCAAAACCCCGTCATCACGACGGGGTTTTTTAGTTCTCTTTAATTTCATTCATCAACAAGAAGGCTTTGTTTACATAGTCTTTTTCCAGAAAAAGTGTAAAGTAATTAGAAGTTGATATAACTTCGAATACCGGAATACCTTCATAAGCCAATAGCTTAAAAATATAGAAATAGAGTCCTATCACCTTCGAGTTGTCCTCGGGAAGAGCAATAGACATGGAAGATAAGTTGTCAGCAACAGAAATACAGGTTTCTTTTTTAAAATGTTTTTCTACAGTCTCTTTCAAAGATGAAGAGACCAGAATATTGCTCTCCTGAAAATTACTCGAATAGGTAAAATAGGCTTTGGTTTCGTCTTTCACACTATTAAGTAGATTAGATTGACTCGTTAAAATGGTATTTGAGTTCAAAAAAGTATATTCGGTAATTCCAGATCTAACTACAATATCTCCAAGATTCCTTAAATTATCGATATGTTTGATACGCCTGGGGTGGTAACGGCGCAAAGCCATTACTATCGATCCCGGTTTTACAGGTTTTCTCATTATTTTTTCTACTTGCGGCAGAAGATCAACCGCAAGAGAACTAAAGTTGATGATATCTCTGGAAAGCGCATCCTCTAAGAAAGGTTGATGTCGTAGTATATTATGAACGCAATCTGTAATAGTCTTCATTGTTATATATTTAACATAATGTACAAATTTATGCTTTTTCTTTTAAATTATTTACACTGTGTGCTGAATTAACTAACTATGCACTGTTAAACAATTTACAAAAAGAATAGACGATGAAAATTTTAAAGTTTGGAGGAACTTCTGTAGGATCTGTTGAAAATTTGCATAAGATCAAAAACATCCTTACTTCAGATGAAGATGAAAAAATTGTGGTGTGCTCTGCAATGTCAGGGGTGACGGACCATTTAGTGCGTCTAGTAGAGAGTGTAAGGTTAAAGGATACCGAAGCTATTACTAGAAGCTTACATCGTCTAGAGAGCAAACACAGTGATGTGATTGATGAATTGATCAAAAATCAGGAGGTTAAGGATGAATTAAAAGAAGGCTTGTCTTCTATGATTACCGAGCTTTTCGAAATTGCTAATCAAGATTATTCTGAAATTGTAAATTCTCAGATCATCACTTACGGGGAGACGATACTTACCTTTATATTTTCGGGTTTTTTAAACCAAATAGGAGTTTCGAATGTGCTGTTGGATGCTAAGCAATTTATGCATGTAGGTGCTGTAGAAAATCCCGATATCGCTTTGGTAGGTAAGAAGATCAACAAAGTGCTATCGGATAATCTTCAATCCGGCATTTATATCACGCAGGGATTTGTTTGTATTAATGAAGAAGGTAATTTGAGTCATCTGAAAAGAGGAGGGAGTGATTATACGGCTACGATTATTGGAGCTGCTATAAATGCATCAGAAGTTCAGATCTGGACCGATATTGATGGGTTACATAACAATGACCCTAGATATGTTGATGAAACACATCCAATATCACACCTTACTTATAATGAAGCAGCAGAGCTTGCTTATTTTGGAGCCAAAATTTTGCATCCTCAAACGGTTTCTCCGGTAGTAAATAAGGATATTCCGGTTTTGCTGAAAAACACTTTTGATCCTGAAGCCCCCGGAACTATTATTTCTAACAAAACATATAGAAAAGGACTGAAAGCCATATCTGCAAAAGATGGGATCACCGCCATCAAAATTAAATCCAACAGAATGCTGATGGCTCATGGGTACTTGAGAAGAATCTTTGAGGTTTTTGACAATTATAAAACCTCTATTGATATGATTACTACTTCAGAAATTGCAATTTCTTTGACTATTGATGATACCACTAATCTTGATAAGATCGTGAAAGAAATTGAGAGTTATGCTGAAATAACGGTGGAGCAGAATCATAGTATTATATGTATCGTCGGAGAATCTGTGATTAATGATAAGAATTCGTATAAACTATTCGAAATATTAAACTACATACCTGTACGTATGGTTTCTTATGGAGGTAGTAATAACAATATTTCAATTTTGGTAGATACCAAAGACAAAATACCAACATTAAGATTTTTGAACGAAAAACTATTTCAAGTTCAACATGAAATAGTTGTATAATTGTTTGTTATGTAATTTGTATAAAAGCAAGGTAAAGGTTTTGATATCCATACGTAATATAAAATTCAAAGCTTGATCCTTGCTTTTTTACTCTTTTTCTATTCTTCCTACCTGTGTAGCAACTTAATGGTAGTAATATTTAGGTTTTATATCGATTGATTACAAAGGTTAATATTTATAAATCTGTACTACCTTTTGTTGTATCTTTTCTCAATCTACGTTTCCTTTGTTAATGATAATTATGATGTAGATTTTACTCGTAAAAATCGTAAAGACTGAAATCCTGGATTTTTTGATTTTCTTAAGAAAATTGTAGGCAACCTTTTTCATTTATAAGGTCTTAAGGGTAATAAAAGCGTTGAAATCAATTCTAGATTACAAATTTTACTTGTTAAGGTTATGTTATTTTAATGTAGTGCGGGTTTTAATCAAGCTTTATTGAACTATATTTAAAATTCGAATAGTCAGGGAACAACCATAGTCATAACATTTCTTTTCTCTTGTATTGATACGTATAGTAGATGTACAATGATAAGTTTGTTGGACTACACCAAATCAATTTTATGTGCGTGAATAATACTTACTCTTTTCTTATCGGGCTACTTTTTTTTTCATTGTTAACTCCTGGGCTTACCACTTTGCAAGCACAGACAGATTCGGAAAAAAAGTCTTATTACAAATGGTTTGATAATTCTGTAGGAAATCAAAACACAGATCTGTACAACGGTACTATTTTTATCAATAGATATCGTACCATCGGAGAGAAACATCGATTTTTTGAAGTTGAAGACTTTTTAGATGGAAGCGTCACCTATGATGGAAACAATTACTATGACTTACCCATGCAGTATGATGTCTATCAAGACCAACTCATCGTAAAGTTAAAACAAGGATATGCTAATATTGCTTTACAATTAATAAAAGATAAAGTAGAAGCTTTTGAAATTGGTGATACTCCATTCGTTAGAGTAACTAATGATAGTATGAAACAGGTAGGGTCAGATGGGTTTTATGAAGTGTTAGTGCGAAGCCCCAAACTTACGCTACTCAAAAAACATAGCAAAAGCCGGCAAAAGAGGGTAAGGAAAGGACAATCCTATTACGATTTTGTAAGTAAGGTGAATTATGTGGTCTACTATAAAGAGAAATACTATCCCGCAAAAAGTAAAAGTGATGTTTTGGATATTTTCCCAGAACTGAAAGAAGAAGTGAATGAGTATTATTCTTTATCAAGAAAACTTCTTAAAACAAACCCTGATGTCTTTCGCTCGGCATTGTTCAAAAAATTGATAAGTCTAATTTCTAACACAAATAATTCTTAATTTATGAGAAAGTTACTATACACTTTAATTTTTCTTTTATATCAGGTAACCTTCTCACAAAATCAAACTACAATTTCGGTAAATTTTACCGATGCTAGTATAGGAGAGGTGATTCAAGAGATTGAAGCCAATAGCAATTATCATTTCTACTTTGTAGAAGAGTGGCTTGGAGATAAAAGAGTAACCGGAAACTATAATAATGTACCTGTACAGGAAGTATTAAATGCTATTTTCAAGGATACAGTGCTCAATTATTATCTTCTGGATAACAATGAGATTGTACTGATTAGGAACAATGTCATTTATGATGAATTACCCGAAAATTTCTTTGGTAGAGAAAAAGTAGTAGAAAATACGGTTACTAAAAGGAAAAAGAATATCAACCCTTCATTTTATGTGGAGCAAAAATCTTCAACCAGAACAGAAACATTTAGAATTGGTAAAGAAGATATCAATAGTACAAGAGAACGGTATTCTTTAAGTGGATATGTTACCAATTTTAGAACTGGTAGACCTATTGGCAATTTGGCGATAGTAGTTTCAGGGACAAGTATTGGAACACAGACCGACAAGAATGGTTTCTATCAAATAGATTTACCCCCAGGACAAAGTATTTTGGAGACCAGTTCTGTGGGTATACAAGACTCAAGAAAACGAGTTATTATTTATAACGATGGGGAATTGGATTTTGAGCTAGACGAAAGTTTAGAGCAATTGGATGAGGTGATTCTTGAAGGAAAAGTGAGTAAAAATGTTACGGAAACTATTACTGGAGCAGAAAAAATAGATGTTGAAGAATCCAAGAACATTCCATTGGTGTTGGGAGAGCGAGATGTATTTAAGGTAGCAACAGCTTTGCCTGGAATTTCTACTGCTGGTGAAGGTTCTGCTGGATTTAACGTAAGAGGAGGTAAGTCTGATCAAAACCTTATATTGGTAGATGATGCAGTAATCTATAGCCCACAACACTTTTTTGGAATCTTCTCGGCACTTAATCCTTTTTCTATAGAGGATGTAACAGTGTATAAAGGAAGTATTCCTGCTGAGTATGGTGGTCGATTATCTTCGGTTTTTGATATTAAATTAAAAGATGGAGATACCAAAAAATTTGGAGGAGAAGCATCTATAGGGCCTGTTACCGGTAATGTCGTTCTTGACATCCCTGTGATCAAAGACAAATCAGCGCTACAAATTGGAGGTAGAGGAGCCTATGCCAATTACATATTAAGATCTTTGGACGACGAATCTTTAAAAGATAGTGAAGCTTCGTTCTATGATGCGAATGTAAAATATACACATCGATTTAATGATAATAATAAGCTTAGCGCTACGGGGTATATCAGTAGAGACGATTTTAGTATTACCTCAGATTCATTGTATATCTATAACAATAGACTATTATCGTTGAAATGGGATCACACCTTTAATGATAATAATAAAGGTAGTCTGGTTCTTTATAATAGTGAGTATAAGTTCAATATTGAGTTTGATGGCGGAGCAAATAACAACTTCGATTTGGGATTCTCTGTACAGGAAACAGAAGCCAAACTCAAAATGAATCATGCTTTCAATGATAAATATAGTCTGGATTATGGAGTGTCTAGTAAGTTGTATTCCATCGAACCAGGAAGAATAGACCCTTTTGATGAACAGTCTATTGTGACCCCATTAGCTATTCCCGAAGAACGGGCATTAGAATCTGCAGCATTTATTTCCGGTAAGTTGGATTTTACTGAAAAGTTTTCTGTAGATGCGGGATTCCGATTCTCTGTCTTTAACGCGCTGGGAGAAGGAGTGCAACGTATATATGAAGATGGTAGACCTAGGAGTGAAGCCACTTTATTAGAAACGCAGGAGTTTGATAAAAATGAAGTCATTGAAACCTACACCGGACCCGAAGCAAGACTGTCTTTGAGATATCTATTAAGACCTGATCTGTCGATAAAAGCAAGTTTTAATAATACGTTTCAATACATACATCGTTTATCCAATAATACGACCGTATCTCCTATCGATACCTGGAAACTTTCAGATCTAAATATAGAACCACAACAGGCAAATCAATATTCTTTAGGACTCTACAAGAATTTTGAAGATGATTTGTACGAGTTAAGTATCGAAGGGTTCTATAAAGAGTCAGAAAATATTCTAGATTTTAAAACAGGAGCACAGATTTTATTGAATGAAACTATAGAGGCTGAAGTATTGCAAGGAGAGGGCGAGGCCTACGGAGTAGAGTTTCTCTTGAAAAAAACCAAAGGAAAATTAAATGGATGGTTAGGGTACACGTACTCTCGTTCGTTTATCAAGTTGGATAGCCCATTCCCAGAAGAACGGGTAAATAACGGAGACTTCTTTCCTTCCAACTTTGATAAGCCTCATGATTTTAGTATGGTGGCCAACTATAAGTTTACCAAACGATTTAGTCTTTCTGCCAATTTTGTATATCAAACAGGAAGACCGGTTACATTTCCGGTAGGGAATTTCTTTTTTAATGGATCGGAAACCGTAGTGTTTAGTGATCGTAATAGATTTAGAATTCCAGATTTTTATCGTCTGGATTTAGGATTTAATATTGAAGGAAATCATAAAAAGAAAAAATTAGCGCATAGTTTCTGGACCATATCGATTTATAATGTGCTGGGGCGTAACAATCCATTCTCGGTATTTTTTGTTACCGAAGATGGAGAAGTAAAATCCTTGCAAAGTTCAATATTCTCGATACCGGTACCATCGATAACTTACAACTTCAAATTCTGATATTTTTTTGATATGATGGTTAAAAAAATATATCGATTGCTATTGCTGTCCGGGCTTGCCTTGGTATGTAATAACTGTGTCGAAGAATTTGATTTTGGAACACAAAACTTTGAGGATATCTTGGTGGTTGATGCCAGGATAACTGATGAGTTGAAGTTCCAGAAGGTAGCTCTCTCCAGAACTTTTCGACTGGAGAATGAGGGGCCTGCACCCGAGATCGGTGCTTCGGTTAGTGTTACCGATGATCGACAAAACGTATTTCAATTCTCAGAAACAACAGAAGGACAATACATTTCTAATGAAGCTTTTGCTGCAGAGTCAGGAGTGAATTATCAACTTCAAATTACTACACTAAATGGAAAATCATATGCGTCTAGAGCGGTTACTTTACCGCAACCTACGCCGATTGATGAATTGTATGTAGAACGTATCATAAATGATGATGGAGAAGAAGGTGTAGGTTTTTTTGTCGATAGTTTTGATCCTACCGGTAATGCATTCTTTTATCGATATGAATATGAAGAAACCTATCAGATTATACCCCCTTTTTGGTTTGATTTGGATATAAAGGTGATTTCAAGAGACCCTCCAGAAATAGATGTAGTTTCAAGAGAAAGAGAAGAAAGAATATGCTATAAAAATGAATTTTCAAATCGGATAATTATCAATGAAACTACTAGTTTGTCAGAAAATAGGGTAGAACGTTTTATGGTTCAATTTTTAGCCTCTTCAGATTTAAAACTACGAGATCGGTACAGTATTCTGGTAAAGCAATTCGTACAAACACCAGAGGCGCATGAGTTTTTTGATACGTTAAGTAATTTTTCGGATTTAGAGAGTTTGTTTTCGCAATTACAACCGGGCTTTATAGTAGGGAATATATTATCGGTAGAAAATCCGAATGAAAACGTATTAGGTTTTTTTGAGTTGACTCCGATATCCGAAAAGAGAGTTTTTGTCAATAGGAGAGATTTTTTTCCAGAATCAACAAAACCAGATTATCCTGCAAATTGTTCATTTTTTGAAGAATCTGAAGATGAACCATTAAAAGTAATAGATGCAGTAGAAAATAGAGGTTTGAAGCTTATTTCTGTAGGAGCTGGATTTATTTATGATCAATACACATTTACTTTTAAAATTTGTAGCGACTGTAATGTATTAGGAAGTAATGTAAGACCTGATTTTTGGGTGGATTAATGTTTTATGTTTTAAAGTGATATCGAAACAATTTACATATCGTTTGTTAATTCTTACTGTAGTTATGCAAGTGAGCAATAGTTGCGTAGAAGAATTTGAATTCGGTACCCAGAATTTTGAAGATGTTTTGGTGGTGGATTCCAGAATCACAGACGAGCTAAAACCTCAAGAAGTTGGTCTTTCTCGAACATTTCGTTTAGAAAATGAAGAGCCTCAACCCGAACCTGGTGCCACAGTTAGTATTGTTGATGATCAACAAAATGTGTATTCCTTTTCAGAAACAGAAGCAGGAAACTATGTGTCTGATATTGCATTTAGAGCAATGCCCGACGTAAGCTATCAGCTTCAAATCACCACAGATGGTGGAGAATCCTACACCTCCAAACAAGTTCGTCTTCCACAGACTACTCAAATTGATGATTTGTATGCAGAGCCTATTGTTAATGATGATGGTGAAGAAGGCATCGGGATTTTTGTAGATACTTTTGACCCGTCTGGAAATGCTGATTTTTATCGGTATGAGTATGAAGAAACCTTTCAAATTATTGCTCCTTTTTGGAGTAATCAGGATATTAACGTGATTTCTAGAACTCCTCCTGTGTACGAAGTTGTGCAAAGAGAAAGAGAAGAGCGAGTATGCTATAAATCGGAGTTTTCTAATAGAATTATTTTAAACGAAACTACCGGGCTGAATGAAAATAATGTAGAACGCTTTATGGTAAATTTTGTTCCTACCTCAGATTTTAAAATCAGGGATAGGTATAGTATTTTAGTAAAGCAATTTGTGCAGTCCCAGGAGGCTTACGAATTCTTTGAATTGTTAAAAGATTTTTCGGATTTAGAGAGTTTACTATCTCAAATTCAGCCTGGTTTTGTAACAGGAAATTTAACTTCAGTGAATAGACCTGATGATAAGGTATTAGGCTTTTTTGAAGTAACCTCCGTTTCAGAAAAAAGAATTTTTATCAACAGAAGAGAATTGTTTCCTAGAGCAGACCGCCCTGCTTTTCCTTTAAATTGTACGCTTACAAGAATAGATAATGATAATCCCCAACGTATTGTGGATGCTGTAGAGCTTAGAGGTTTGAAGCTAGTTCAGGTAGGAACGAATGGTGTTGTGCTAGTTTTTAAAAGTTGTAGTGATTGCACGGTTTTAGGGAGTAATATAAGACCTGATTTTTGGGAGGATTAAAAGTGTCGTATTTGAAGTGATATCAAGAAAATATACATATCGATTATTGATTCTTACTGGGATAGTTCAGGTAAGCGGGGGCTGCGTAGAAGAGTTTGAGTTTGGCACGCAAAATTTTGAAGATATTTTGGTGGTTGAATCCACAATCACAAACGAACTAAAATCACAAAAAGTATCTATTTCCAGGACTTTTCGCTTAGAGAATGAGGGCCCGGTACCAGAACAAAATGCTAGAGTATCTATTTTGGATAATCAAGGAACAACATATACATTTGTAGAAGAAAATCCTGGAGTGTATTTGTCTTCAAGTACTTTTACGGCAGAATCAGGGAGGTCCTATCAATTGCAAATTACTACGCAAGACGAGAAATCGTATGCATCTCAATTCGTTACTTTACCGCAAGTAACCCAAATAGACAATATCAAGGCAGAGCGTGTTATTAATGACCAGGGGGTGGCAGGAGTTGGAATCCTGGTAGATAGTTTTGATCCAACAGGTAATGCAAATTTCTATCGCTATGAGTTTGAAGAAACGTATCAAATTATACCTCCTTTCTTTTCTTGTATACAATTAGCAATTATCTCAAATGACCCTCCAGTGATAGATATAGCTCCTCGTACACGAGAAGAACGGGTTTGTTACAGAACTGATATCTCTAATTCTATTATCCTGAATACGACAGGAACGCTGGCCGAGAGTAATGTAAAAGACTTTGTGGTTCGTTTTATACCTCCCGATGATGCGGTGCTTCGTAATCGATATAGTATTTTAGTGAAACAGTTTGTACAATCTGCAGAAGCGTATGAGTTTTATGAAACCTTGAGTAATTTTTCAGATTCTGAAAGCCTGTTTACTCAAATTCAGCCAGGATTTATAGAAGGTAATGTGCAATCAGTGGATAATCCAGATGAGAGTGTTTTAGGTTTTTTTGAAGCTGCTTCGGTATCCACGGCAAGAGTTTTTGTGAATCTGAAGGATGTATTACCAGGAGTGTTTCGTCCCGATTTTCAAGTAAGATGTGCTTTATTAAATCAACGAGGGGTAACAGATAACGAAATAAGAGAAATAATTAGATTGGTCGAAGGAGGATTTAGGTTGTTTACTTTTGATGCTACAACAAACGTATATTCCTTAGCGACACCTATATGCACAGATTGTAATGTGTTAGGTACAAATGTTCGTCCCGATTTTTGGGAGGATTAATTTTATGCAGACAATAATGATATTAAAAAGAAAAATAACTTGGTTTTTGGTCTTCATAAGTTTTGGTCTTATGATTGGTAGTTGTGTAGAAGAGTTCGAATTCGGGACTCAAAATTTTGAAGATATCTTGGTGATCGAATCAACAATTACCAACGAGGACAAAGCTCAAGAAGTGTTCTTGTCCAGAACTTTTCGTTTGGAAAGTAATGAACCTGTTCCAGAACAAAATGCAACGGTTACAGTAACTGATGATCAGCAGACTTCCTATACTTTTGTTGAGGAAAGTCCAGGAAGATATGTATCCTCTTCTACATTTGCTGCCATTGCTGGCCGAAATTATCAATTGCAAGTTACAACAGCTGATGGTAGGTCATATGCTTCCCGTTCTGCAACTTTACCACAAACTTCGCAAATTGATAATTTGTTTGCAGAACGTGTTGTTACAGATCAGGGGGTAGAAGGTATTGGTATTCTTGTGGATAGTTTTGATCCTACCGGAAATGCTAATTTTTATCGTTATGAATTTGAAGAGACGTATCAGATCATACCTCCATTTTGGTCAGAGATAGAGTTAGGTATTATTTCTTCGAATCCTCCGGAAGCAGAACTTGTGGCTAGATCAAGAGAAGAACGTGTTTGTTATCGCACACAGTTTTCTAATAATATTATTTTAACCACAACAAGTACATTGGCCGAAAATAGAGTAAGCGGTTTTAGAGTGCATTTTATAGAGCCCGATAATACCGTGCTAAGAAATAGATACAGCATCTTGGTAAGACAGTTTGTCCAGTCTGCGGAGGCGAATCAATTTTTTAATACGCTTAAGGAGTTTTCGGATTCCGAAAGTTTGTTTTCTCAAGTGCAGCCTGGTTTTGTTAGTGGTAATATACTTTCAGTAAACGATCCCGACGAAAATGTTTTAGGTTTTTTTGATGTAGCATCGGTGTCATCGGCAAGAATATTTGTTGAGTTGAAAGATTTTTTCCCGGATGCATTTCGCCCGGATTTTCCAATAGAGTGTATTTCAAATACTGAAACTGATTTAGGAGAGGTTATTCGTAGAGTAGAAGGCGGGTTTAGAGTTTTTGCTTTTGATCCTGATTCAGGTGAATACTTTTTGACTACACAGATTTGTACAGATTGTAATGTTTTAGGAACCAACGTTCGTCCAGATTTTTGGGTGGATTAAAATTTATATTAAATGACTAGAGTTATTGTTTTATTAATTTTCATGGCGTCTTTGTTTGTTCAACAAACAATATATGGTCAATCTTCAGATAATGCGTATCAATCTATCCCAGAGGAACGCGTTTTTGTACATCATAATACTGCTTTTCTTTTTACTGGAGAGTATCTGTATTACAAGGTGTATTGCTTGGATTCCAAATCTAAAAAGCTTAGCAATCTTAGTAAGATGGGGTACGTTGAATTAGTAAATGAAAAGAAGAATGTCATTTTTAGACATAAAATCAAACTAGAAAAAGGACAGGGACAAGGGGATTTCTTTATCCCGGTTTCTTTACCATCTGGTAACTACAAGTTGATTGGGTATACGCAATGGATGAAAAATTTTGGAGTAAGTGTATTCTATCAGGGAGATATAGCGATTGTCAATCCTTATCAAGGCGATCAAAAAGCGGTTTTGGCGGATACTATTTCTGGGCTGGTAACATCTAATAAAGAATCTCTTATACCTAAAAACACGACCGGTTTGGAGTTGGTTACCAACAAAAACGCATTCAATAAAAGGGAGCAGGTGAGTTTGCTAATAAAAAGAAAGAACGGAATGCTGTCTAACGGGAGTTATTCTCTTTCTGTTAGAAAATTAGACACCATTGTTATTCCAAAAAAGAATACAGCATTGGATACTTATCAGGAGTTGTCTAATAATGTTTCCTTAAAAGATGGTTCAGGAGCAATTGTTCTTCCAGAGTTAAGGGGAGAACTAATATGTGGTAGTATTACAGCAAAAGAAGCGAATCACTCTGTAGAAAATCAGAAAATTGGATTTTCTGTTCCTGGTCAAGACTATGATATCAAGGTAACTACAACAGATAAAGATGGAAATTTTTGTTTCAATTTGGATAAACAATATGCAGAGGATAACGGATACATCCAGGTGTTGGGGAATGAAAAACAGTATGATATTAAACTGCAACCCGCTACTTCTTTGGACTACAAAGATTTGAAGTTTGACCGTTTTCAAATCACTAAGGAAATGAAAGATATGATTGTAAAACGTAGTGTTTATAATCAAATCCGAAATAGGTATTTTAGTGTGAAGCCTGATACCTTATATCCTGCCAAAGAAATCGCTCCATTTTATGGTAGTGATGTAGATGTTTATGATCTTGACGCCTATACCCGTTTTCCAACGATTAGAGAAACGTTTGTTGAAGTTGTAGAAAATGTATGGATAAAGAAAATCAACGATGAAAAGTATGTGTTTCAAGTTCGATATAAGCATCCTCCGTATAATGAACCAGAACACTTGCCGTTGGTAATTATGGATGGGATGTTAATCCAGGATCATACAGATTTAGTAGAATTGGATGCTAGAAGAGTGAAAAGAATTTCTGTTTCAAGGGATAAGCATTATCTAGGATCATTACTTTTTCAGGGAATCGTAGATATTGAAACAGAAAAGGGAGATTATTACCAATCCATGTCCAAAAGTTATATACAAAAGGTACCTCTTTTTAAACCGTTACAAAAGAAAAAGTACTTTCAACAAGCCTATAATAATGGCGTGCAGGATAGTCGCACTCGTATTCCAGATTTTAGGAATCAACTCTTATGGCATCCAGAAATAGCACTTCAGGAAGAAGAAACTAAGATCGATTTCTTTACTTCTAATAATACTGGAACTTTCGAAGTTGTCTTAGAAGGGTATTCTGATCAGGGGATACCAGTTTCAGTGAGAGAACGGTTTACCGTTCAATAACGGTAGCGAATTTCACAGTTCCGTTTTTTGAAACTGTCGCGTACTAGTTTTGCTGAAAAGCAAACTATGTACATATGCTGATTAAAGTTTTTGGAAGCGCCGTTTTTGGAGTAGAAGCTACTACGGTTACCGTTGAGGTAAATATTGATAAAGGTATTGGCTATCATTTGGTCGGGTTACCGGATAATGCCATTCGGGAAAGCAGTTATCGTATTGCAGCAGCACTTCAGAATACAGGCTTCAGACTCCCAGGTAAAAAAATCACCATCAATATGGCTCCGGCAGACCTTAGAAAAGAAGGATCAGCTTACGATTTAACTTTGGCGATAGGGATTTTGGCAGCAAGTGATCAGATCAAAGGTGATCGGGTTGCTGATTATATGATTATGGGGGAGCTTTCTCTGGATGGAAATTTACAACCCATCAAAGGTGCTTTGTCCATCGCTATAAAGGCGCGAGAAGAAGGTTTTAAAGGTTTTATTTTACCAAAACAAAATGCAAAGGAGGCAGCTGTGGTTGATAATCTAATGGTCTATGGTGTAGAAAACATAAAGGATGTTATTCGCTTTTTTAATGATGAAGGGGAATTAGAGCCGACTCAACTCGATACAAGAGACGAGTTTTATGCAGCTCTAGACAATCCTGAATATGATTTTGCCGATGTGAAAGGTCAAGAGAGTATCAAACGATGCATGGAGATCGCTGCAGCCGGAGGGCATAATATTATTTTGGTAGGACCACCTGGCAGTGGTAAAACTATGTTGAGTAAACGATTGCCGAGTATTTTGCCTCCGATGTCCTTGCAAGAAGCGCTAGAAACTACCAAAATCCATAGTGTAGCGGGACGTATAAAAGACAATATTGGATTAATGGCACAACGACCCTTTAGGAGTCCTCATCACACTATTTCTGACGTTGCACTGGTAGGAGGTGGGGCTTATCCACAACCTGGTGAAATTTCGTTGTCTCATAATGGTGTTCTTTTTCTCGACGAACTTCCGGAGTTTAAAAGAAGCGTGTTGGAGGTAATGCGCCAACCTTTAGAAGATCGTGAAGTAACTATATCCAGAGCAAAATTTACAGTTACTTATCCGTCCAGTTTTATGTTGGTCGCTAGCATGAATCCAAGTCCTGGGGGGTATTTTAATGATCCCGATTCTCCGGTAACCTCTTCTCCAGCAGAAATGCAACGTTATCTTAGTAAGATTTCTGGTCCATTGTTGGATCGGATAGATATACATATAGAAGTAACTCCTGTTCCTTTTGGTAAATTGAGTGAAGAGAGAAAGGGAGAGCGTAGTATAGAGATTAGAAAAAGAGTTATCGTAGCTAGAGGAATCCAAAGTCAGCGATTTTCCGAGATGAAAGGGATCCATTACAATGCGCAAATGGGGGTAAGGCAAATAAGAGAGTTTTGCAAGTTAAATGCTTCTTCGAAAGACTTGCTGAAAACAGCTATGGAAAGACTTCATCTATCAGCTAGAGCTTATGATAGAATCTTAAAGGTGTCTAGAACAATTGCAGACCTAGAAACGTCTAGAGATATCCAGGAGCATCATATTTCTGAAGCTATCCAATATAGGAGTCTGGACCGCGATGGATGGTTAGGGTAGCTTTTATCCACGATTTGAGGGTGCTTAGTCACTTACTAAAAACTATTGATTCCTGTTTTATCAATTGGTGTCATTTGAAAACTTTTTGATTTCTTCAATGATCGGGAATACTTTTTTCCCTTTTTCCGAAGCATAATATTCAACTCTTGGAGGAATCTCTTTATAAGCTTTTCTGACTATTATTTGATATTCTACCAATGCTTTTAATTCTTGGATTAGCATTTTTTCACTTATTTCAGGAATTAGTCTTTTTAACTCACCAAATCGCCTTTTATCTTCTCCAATTTCATTAATAATTCGCAACCTCCACTTTCCACCAATTATTTTTAAAGTATTACTAACTGGACATTCTTCTAAATTATTTTTATTTTTTTTTGCTTTCAAAACCCCTTTAAATTTAAATTATTTACTTTTTGGTAAGTATTATACTTCAAAGTAAGTACTATAATTTTGGTATGCTAATTTATAATTTTGTATTGAATAAAAACAATAATTATGAATTCAAAAAAAATATTTGTTAGTGGGGTGTCTGGATTTCAAGGAAGGGCGATTACTCAACTGCTGCTGGAGAAAGGGTATAACGTATCTGCTTTAGTGCGAAATTTAGAAAGTAGCAATATTGATAATAGGGTAGAGGCTATTCTCGGAAAGTTCGAAAACATAGATGAGGTATCATCTGCGTTAAGAGATGTAAACGGAGCTGTATTTACATTGCCATTGCTTTTTGATATGGATGAGGCGGTGTCAATAACCAAAAATTTTATCGAAGCTGCCAAAAAAGAAAGTGTGCCTTTGATTGTATTTAATACCAGTTTTGATTTACCAAAAGAGAAAGTAGGTATGCTGGGTGTTGATATCAAAGTGATCTTAAAAAAAGAGTTTGATCAATCCGGGTTAAATGTAATAACAATAAGTCCTGATATTTACTTGGACAATATAGCAGCTCCTTGGTCCATACCTTTGATTGTTGAGAAAGGAATCCTTCCTTACCCTATTAAAAAAGGACAAAAAGTACCATGGATTAGTCATGTAGATCTTGCAAAATATGTAGTTGCAGCAATTGAAAATCCGGAATTAAAGGGGCGAACACTTTTTGTTGGGGGAAATCTTCTTACTGGAGAACAAATAGCAGAGGCTATTGGTGCCAAAATTGATAAACCTGTACACTTTGTTAGTCTATCTCCTGATGAGTTCGAGCAAAACCTTAGTCCTAATTTTGGTTCATTGGCTGCAAAGGAAATTTCAAATTTATATCGTTTTTTAGACAGTAATATCGATAGGATCGTTGCCAAAGATTATGAGGTTTCTCGAGAATTACTTAACGTAGCGCCACAATCATTAGCGGAGTGGATCGAAACCATTCAATGGAATTACTAAAAATAATTAGAGCAGTGATATGTGAAGTTCATCTTGGCTATCTTTATTAAGATAGTCAAGAGAGCACATTATAGATTAAAGCGATTTTGTTTAACTCTCCTAAAGGGTCAAACAAAACTTACTTTATTATGTTTATTGTAATTCCACTCAATACCAGTATTCACGTGGACAACTTCTGGGATAAGTCTTTTGTTTATTAATGATCCGGCTTCCCCAGTTGCCTCTTTTCAGTAGAAGTACCCAGGAATATTATATTTCAGAAGCTATCCAATATAGGAGTCTGGACCGAGATGGTTGGTTAGGATAGATTTTATGAACTATTTAGGGTTGTTATTAACAATCTGATTCGTAACCTTTTCAAAAATGATATTTTTAGAAATAAATGTTCTCCTATGTTACGAATTTCAAAATGGTATCCAATGCTTTTTGTGATTTTAATACTTGCGTCTACGAGTTGCAAAAATGAAAACACACCAAACAATGAATCATCTGATAAGACAGAAGCTATTCCAAAAGAAGATGCAAATCCGATTCAAGCACCATTAGAGCTTACCTTGGATCAAGCAAATACACTTGCAAATTTACCGTTGGATTGCATACAAGTAGAGTATCCGAATAAGCTAAATCAAACCCTGGGCAGTAAAGAAAATTTAGGGGAGCCTAAAGCATTACATCCAGCTTTCTACGGTTGTTTTGATTGGCATTCTTCGGTTCATGGACATTGGTCTTTGGTGAAATTACTGAAAAAATTTCCTGACCTAGAAAAAAGAGAAGAAGCTATTGCAAAATTGCAACAGAATATTTCGAAAGAAAATATCGCTGCAGAAATAGCTTATTTCATGGATAAACATAACAAATCTTATGAGCGAACATATGGTTGGGCCTGGTTACTCAAACTAGCAGAAGAATTGCACAATTGGGACGATCCTGTTGCCAGAAAACTGGAGGCGAATTTACAACCGTTGTCTGATCTTATCGTTCAAAAGTATATTGATTTTTTGCCTAAGTTAAGATACCCGATACGAGTAGGAGAACACACGAACACGGCATTTGGGTTGTCTTTTGCCTGGGATTATGCAAATACTATTAATCACCGAGAACTTAAAGATAGTGTAGAAAAGAAAGCTCGTGAGTTTTATTCAAACGATCAGGAATGTCCGATTACCTGGGAGCCTAGTGGATATGATTTTTTGTCTCCGTGTTTTGAGGAGATTGATATTATGAGGAGAGTGCTTGGAGTCGAAGAATTTGAACAATGGATTTCAAGCTTTATGCCTCAGTTAAAGGAAATAAACTTCAATATTGAAGTAGGGCAGGTTTCGGATCGAACAGATGGAAAACTAGTTCACTTGGACGGGCTTAACTTCAGCCGAGCATGGGTGTTGTATGGCTTGGCAAAACAGTATAAAGAATATGAGCATTTGTTCTATGTGGCAAACACACACATCAACTATTCGTTGCCTAACTTGGTTGGAGATTCGTATGAAGGAGGGCATTGGTTAGGATCATTTGCGATTTATGCACTCGATATTAATTCGAACTAAATGAAGAAATTATTTTCTTTTATAGGACCAGGGACTCTGGTTACGGCTGCTTTTATTGGTCCAGGAACGGTTACCGTCTGTACACTGGCTGGAGTACAATTTGGATTTACCTTATTATGGGCACTTACCCTTTCTGTGATTGCTTGTGTAATACTTCAGGAAATGGCGGCTCGACTAGGAGTGGTAACACAGCAAGGATTGAGCGAAGTGGTAAAAAGTCAATTTGAAGGTGCTCCCATCATTAAATGGGTTTTTATCTCTATTATTATTGCAGCTATTTTTGTTGGAAATGCAGCTTACGAAGCAGGGAACATCAGTGGAGGAGTACTGGGGTTGTCTACCATAATAGAAGAGCCTACGATACAACTAGGAGGCTATGCTTTTAATTACCTCAGTTTGGTAATAGGATTGCTTGCTTTTGTGTTGTTGTTTTTAGGGAATTATAAAGTGCTCGAACGTAGTCTAATCGTGTTGGTGTTGTTCATGAGTTTGGCATTTATTATTACTGCTATTGCTACCAAACCTAGCCTGTCTGCTGTTTTTAAAGGGTTTGTTCCTGATTTTTCTTCAGAAAAATTATTGATGATTATTGGTTTGATAGGTACTACCGTAGTACCTTATAATCTGTTTTTGCATGCCTCTTTGGTAAAGGAAAAGTGGAAAAGTGCAGATCAGCTTCCAATAGCTAGAAAAGACACCATCACGGCAGTCGTTTTGGGTGGTGTTATGTCTATGGCTATAGTGATCTCTGGAGCAGCAATACAAAACACAGAAGTACAAAGTGCAGCAGATCTTGCCAGAGGCTTAGAACCAGTTTTTGGATCGGCTGCAAAATATATTTTATCTCTTGGGCTTTTTGCGGCTGGAATTACTTCGGCCATTACGGCACCATTAGCAGCTGCTTATGTAGTAAAAGGTTGTTTGGGTTGGAAAGATGGAGTGAAAAGTACACGGTTTAGATTGGTATGGATGTTTATCCTGTTTCTGGGAGTATTGTTTTCATCTTTAGGGATCAAATCCATCGAAGTTATTCGTTTTGCACAAGTAACAAATGGATTGTTGTTACCTGTGATAGCTATCTTCTTATTATGGGTAATGAACAAGAAGAATATACTGGGTAAATATGTAAATACCACTACCCAAAATCTGATAGGAATAGTCATTGTTATGGTAACCCTCTTTTTGGGGATACGTAGTATCTGGAAAGTCTTTGAGAATTTGTAAGAAAAATTTTATGAATTTGTAAGAATGAAGCAAATTGTTTTTAATGCAGACGTTGGAGAAGGAGTGGGTAATGATCATCAAATCATGCCTTATATTTCATGGTGTAATATTGCTTGCGGTGCACATGCTGGTGATGAAGGTGAGATTGTAAAAACAATCCAATTAGCATTACAGCATGATGTAAAAATAGGAGCGCACCCCTCATATCCGGATCGTAAAAATTTTGGTAGAAAGAGTATGCAAATGGATTTTGAAGATTTGGTAAGATCGATAACCCAACAAATCCAATTAGTGAAAAATTATGTGGAAGAATTAGGAGGCGAGCTTCATCATGTCAAACCGCATGGCGCACTTTATAATGATGCTTTTGTGAAAAAGGAGGTGAGTAAAGCTATTTTGCAATCTATAAAAAATGTCGACAAAAGTTTAAGGATTGTTACGCTAAAAGATTCTGTTTTGTCATATCTTTGTAAGGATGGTTTTAGGGTTTACTTTGAAGCGTTTGCAGATAGAAATTATAATGATGATATGACCTTGGTTTTCCGTGCAGAAAAAGATGCAATTTTAGAAAATAAACTTGATGTTTTTGAACACGTAAAACGAATGGTGGTCGATGGTAAAATAAAAACAAAAACAGGGAAGGAGCAGACTGTTTTTTTTGATACAATTTGTGTGCATGGAGATAATCAAAATGCTGTGGAAATTATTCGGTATTTACACTCCAATTTTGTAGCGCTAGGATATGATTTGAAGTAAAGTTTATGGAGTATAATTTGAGATTCAGGCAATACTCAGAGAGAGCAATTTTGATCGAATGGCCTCAAAAAATTGATCAAAAGATGCTACAAAATATACTTTTTTGTAAAAAATCCATAGAAGAACATAGAAATGAAGTAATTGTTGAGGTAATCTCATCATATAACTCGTTATTAATTTTTTATCTGTCTACTATAGAAAATGTCTATGATGAGGTTTTGGTGCTAAAATCCCTTTGTAGTATCAGTTTTGAGCCATCAGATCAAAAACAACGCTTATGGAAAATACCGGTTTGTTATGATCCTGCCCTTGCTCCGGATTTGTTGTCTTTTTCTGAGCAAAAGAAACTGAGTATTGATGATGTAATCGATCTCCACACTACCCCGTTGTATCAGGTGTATTTTTTAGGATTTTTGCCTGGATTTTTTTACTTGGGCGGTTTGGATAAAAAATTGTGTTTGCCTAGAAAAGTAACTCCTTCTAGAAATGTAAAAAAAGGGTCTGTGGCTATTGGTGGAGAACAAACTGGAATCTATCCAAAAGATAGTCCAGGTGGATGGCATGTTATTGGTGCTTGCCCTGTTGATTTTTTTGATGTAAATAAGGTCGAGTCATCAAAGATTTTACCTGATGATTTGATTCAGTTTATATCGATATCAGTTTTACAATATGCCGATATGAGTGCTAATAAGGTTTCTCCCAGTTTTGAACTAAAACCTACTTTTTTATGAAAGGGTATGTTACAGTTTTGAAACCAGGGTTATATACAACAATTCAAGATCGCGGTAGATTTGGTTTTGCTAAATATGGAGTTCCACAAAGCGGGGCGATGGATCAGTTTTCTTTTGAGTTTGCAAATTTGTTGTTGGGTAATTATAAAAATGATGCTTGTATAGAATGGGTGATTCAACCTCCAACTTTACAATTTAATTCTGATACAAGAATTTGTTTAACCGGTGCAGAGGTGGATGCGTTCTTAAATAATCAGGAGGTTGAAATGTATCAACAAATTACGGTTAGTAAAAATGACATATTAACCTTAAAAAGTTGTAGGAATAATATATATGGGTATGTAGGAATTAGAAATGGTTTTTTAACTGAAGTGGTGATGGAAAGCCGATCCTTTTATGATTCAATTACCTCTAAACAGAAATTGGTAAAGGGTGATAAATTGGAATACAATTCAAACATAAACTCTGTTGTTTCTTATGCCCATTTGAGTGCTCCAAAGTATGGGAATTCTGGTAGTGCAATAGAGGTGTTTAAGGGACCAGAATTTGATCAACTTTCCAGTAGAGAAAAAGACCTTTTATTAAAGAGTAGGTTTACCATAAACGGAGCTTCAAATCGTATGGCGATTCAATTCATGGAATCTATCTCAAATTCACTTCCTCAAATGTTAACATCTCCGGTATTACCGGGGACTGTTCAACTAACTCCTTCTGGTAAATTAATAGTGTTGATGAGAGATTGTCAAACCACAGGAGGATATCCTAGGGTGTTGCAGCTCACAGAAATCGCTATCAATACACTAGCACAAACTTGGATTAATGAACAAATTCAATTTCAACTCGTTGATTTTTAATACAATATATGGCAGGGGGTAACACCCCTAAGCAAGTAGGGGGAAAATCCCCTGATCTATCTTTTTTTAAGATTTTTTTAGTATACCTAATGGGCTTATTATCAGCAATGTAACATTACGGTTTTCCCGCACTTACTTGTGCGTAATGGTAGTGTGTACTTGCTTTGCATCTTGATTTTTGGATATATTAGCGATTATAACCTAAAATAATCTATTGTTATGGGAAAACCCAAAAAATGTATAAGTGTAGACGAAGCAAAAGAATTGCAAAAAGTATGGTGTGATACTAGAACTCCAGAAATCGATAAATGTCTTGGATTCGTGGATGCACGGGAATTTTGGTGGAGTGTAGAAGATCTATTGGAATATTTGAAATATGTTAAGAAAAAGTCAAGAAAAATGGGAATTGACAATCCTGGTATACGAGTATACCTAGGAGCTTATCCAGAAACTAAATGCAAAAAGCATAAAGGATATTCAACTTTGTTTTTTGCTCCAACTGGTGCTCCGGCAGGAGGCTTAGGAAAAGGAGGGGATACTGCACCGAATAATTATTCCATCGAACCTATGAACATTGGAGAACACGGTAATCCGCCACTAGAATACTAAATGAAGTTATTAAATATAGCATTTCACATTTTGGAGGTATTTGCCGCTTTGGCAGGTACCTTCTTTGTTCTGAAGAATAAAGATAGAGTTGTAAAATACTTTGTATATTATCTTTGGTTGACTGTTTTTGTAGAGACTGTAGGGACCATTCCAAGAATAATTCGTTCTACTGAATATTTGAATTTTCTTAAAGGTACTATATGGATGGAGAATGATTGGCTTTATAATTCATATGTTATAATAACTTTCATAATTTATGCTGTTTTTTTTAGGGCATATATGAAAAATGAGTTCTTTAAAAAGATTTTAAAGAGTTTAATAGTTTTCTTTTTTTTGACGTCAGTTCTTAATTTATTTTTTTCCGATGTTTTCTTTAATGGACTTTCTTCTTATTCTATGATCATGGGATCTATACTATTATTGGTTAGTGTAATGTTGTATTTTTATGAGGTTTTACAGAGTGAATCTATTTTGTCATTTCATAAATCACTACCTTTTTATATTGCTATTGGTGCGCTTGTTTTCTATTTAAGTATGACACCGCTCTTTATTTTTAATAAATATTATAGTTTCAGAAGTAATCCTGAATTTGTAGGAATATATAGGACTATAAGAGAAATAGCGATTATTTTTATGTATACTTGCTTCACAATAGGATTCTTGTTATGCTCGAAAAAGAACAAATCTTACTCATAATATATTTTACCGTTATTATTCTATTTTTTGTAATATTCGGTATCGTCTTTTTTGTTGCTTTCCAAAGACGCAAAAACAAACTACTTTTAGAAAAATTAAAAGCCGAACAGCGTTTCGAGGACGAGATCTTTAAATCTCGAATAGAAATCCAGGAACAAGCGCTTAAAAATGTAAGTTGGGAACTACATGATAATATCGGACAATTGCTTTCCACAGCGGTAATGCAGATCAATATTCTGGGATCTTCGCTCAACGAGAAAACTTCAGAATCTTTACAGGATGTTCGTAAGCTAGTAGGGGATAGTTTGCAAGAGATCCGAAACCTTTCCAAAACCTTAAATCATGAGGTGATCCAAAATATTGGATTGATAAAATCCATCGAAGCCGAATTAAAGCGATTCGAAAAATTAAATTTCCTGGATACCCATTTTGATATCCAGGGAGAAGAGGTACATATCAACCCCAAAGACGAGATTATTTTATATCGCATCATCCAGGAATTTTTTTCAAACACCATAAAACACGCTGAAGCATCTAATATGTATGTTACCCTAATTTATGCACCTGAACTACTCAAAATTACGATCAAAGATGATGGAGTGGGCTTTGATATGAATTCGGTAGAAGCCAACTCGGGATTGTTAAATATGAAAAGCCGAGCTGGATTGGTTAATGCAACATTTGAGTACGATTCTGCTCCAAATAAAGGAGTTTTGCTTACCTTGGCGTATCCAATTAAGCCAATGGGTTGATTTAATGCACAGATCATATGAAAAAGAAGACTATAGTAATTGTTGATGACCATCTGTTATTTGCACAGTCTCTGGAGAGCTTAGTTTCTCAATTAGAAGATTACGAAGTATTAGCCATACTTAAAAACGGTAAAGAGCTTACTCAGTATTACCTACACAAAAGAAAAACACCAGATCTCATTTTATTAGATGTAAAGATGCCTGTCATGGATGGGATACAAACCATGCAATGGCTCAAAGAAAACAAACCAGATCAAAAAGTACTGGCCTTAACTATGGAAGATGATGAAGAAACCATTATCAAAATGTTGAGAGCTGGAGCTAAAGGGTATTTATTAAAAGACATTCACCCAGAGAATTTTGAATTTGCCATGAAAATGGTGATCGAACAGGGGTTTTATTATTCTGGTAAAATTGAAAGTGCTTTACGACACTCTGGTAATTATGAGGATAAGAACTTCCATGAAAAGCTTACCGAAAGAGAATGGGAGTTTTTGAAGTTGGCATGTTCCGAACTAACCTATAGGGATATCGCCAAGGAAATGAATCTGAGTCCAAAAACTATAGAAAATTACAGAGAAACTGTTTTCAAGAAATTGCAAGTAAAAACAAGAGTTGGGTTGGTAATCTACTGTATGAAAAATAAACTTTTTAAAGTAGAGTAGTAAAAACTGAAATTATTTTCTATATATTTGATCCTAGAAATGAACATAGTAACAAAAAATATCATTGTGGTCTCTATTATTGAAGGTATTATTACACTTCGATAAGGGATCTAATGTATATAACCATATAAATTTAAATCCCTTTTCTCAAGAAAAGGGATTTTTTTGTTTGTAACATGAAAAGATTAAACAATAGTATTATTAACGTCATTAGTATCGTTGTGGTGATTTACTCACCATAGGGGAGCACTATTGATATATTTTGATAAAAAAAACTCCCTTCTGGTACCGAAGGGAGTTTTTTTATGAATAATGAGTAATAAAAATAAAAAATTAACAAATAGTGGTTGTAAATGAAAAGTATTTAAAGTATTGAAAATCAGAATGTAAAGATGTTAAAACAACAATTGGATGTTGTAAGGATATTGAATAATGTGTAACAATTTTAGCGTAACGAAATAATTTTATACTAGACACTTTTTATTTGTTGAGAATCTGATAAATAAAAGGTTAAGTTTTTGAATAATTCGCAATAAAATAAGAACTCGGATATAATGAGTATTAATAAATATAGCAAACAGGTCACTCAAGATGACACTCAACCAGCAGCACAAGCGATGTTGCATGCCATTGGTTTAACGGATGAAGATTTTAGTAAACCTTTGGTTGGTATTGCCAGTACAGGTTACGAAGGAAACCCTTGTAATATGCACCTTAATGATCTTGCCAAATTGGTAAAGCAAGGTACGCGTGAAGAGGATGTAGTAGGATTGATATTTAATACGATCGGTGTAAGTGATGGGATTTCTATGGGAACTCCAGGGATGCGTTTTTCACTACCATCCAGAGATGTGATTGCAGATTCTATGGAAACGGTAGTGCAGGCGATGTCTTATGATGGTATGGTAACTGTTGTTGGGTGTGATAAAAATATGCCGGGTGCACTCATGGCGATGCTTCGATTAAATCGTCCCGCAATACTTGTGTACGGTGGTACTATTGCTTCTGGATGTCATGAAGGAAAGAAATTGGATGTGGTGTCGGCATTTGAGGCTTGGGGAGAGAAAGTAGCCGGTACGATTACCCAAACCGAATACAAAAATGTTATTGAAAAAGCTTGCCCTGGCGCAGGTGCATGCGGAGGTATGTATACCGCAAATACCATGGCATCCGCAATAGAAGCTCTTGGGATGTCCTTACCTTATAATTCTTCTAATCCAGCCATAAGTGATGAGAAGAAACAAGAAAGTATTGCCGCAGGACAAGCGATGCGATTGCTTCTGGAAAAAGATATCAAACCAAAAGATATTGTAAATAAGAAAGCATTAGAAAATGCAATTCGTCTCGTTACTGTTCTCGGTGGATCTACCAATGCTGTACTGCACTTTTTGGCCATTGCTCGAGCTGCGGATGTAGAGTTTACACTAGCTGATTTTCAAAGGATCAGTGATGAAACCCCATTCCTGGCAGATTTAAAACCAAGTGGAAAATATTTGATGGAAGATGTGCATGCGGTAGGAGGTATTCCTGCAGTTCTTAAATATCTTCTGAAAAAAGGATTACTGCATGGGGACTGTATGACGGTAACTGGGAAAACATTGGCAGAAAATTTATTAGACGTACCTGATCTTACCGAAGGACAAGATGTGATAAAGCCATTAGAAAGCCCGATTAAGGCTACGGGACATTTACGAATCATGTTTGGTAATCTGGCCGAAGAAGGCTGCGTTGCCAAAATAACCGGAAAAGAAGGGTTAAAGTTTACTGGAAAAGCCAAAGTGTTTGACAGTGAGTATGATGCAAATGATGGTATCAAAGCGGGAAAAGTAAAATCTGGGGAAGTCGTCGTTATTCGGTATGAAGGGCCGAAAGGAGGACCAGGTATGCCAGAAATGCTAAAGCCAACAGCAGCGATAATGGGTGCAGGTCTAGGAAAAGAGGTAGCCTTGATTACCGATGGCAGATTCTCAGGAGGAACCCATGGTTTTGTTGTGGGACATATAACTCCTGAGGCCCAGGAAGGAGGAATGATTGCTTTGGTAGAAGATGGAGATATCATTACCATCGATGCCGAAACAAACACCATAGAAGTAGCAATAGATGAAAATGAACTAGAGAAGAGAAAAGTTGCTTGGAAACAACCTCCATTGAAGTTTAATAGAGGAGTATTATACAAATATGCAAATACGGTTTCGTCTGCATCCAGTGGATGCGTTACAGACGAATTTTAAACAATAAAAGCGTATGGAAACACAAACGCAAACCAGAACCAAAAAAGCCGAAACGGTTACAAAAAGAATGACAGGTGCCGAAGCTGTAATCCGTTGTCTCTTGGCAGAAGACGTAGATCTAATCTATGGATATCCGGGAGGAGCTATTATGCCGGTTTATGATGAATTATATAAATTTCAGGATCAATTGCATCATGTGCTTACTAGACATGAACAGGGAGCAACACATGCGGCTCAAGGATATGCCAGAACGAGTGGTAAGGTAGGGGTGGCCATAGCTACTTCTGGTCCGGGAGCAACTAATTTTGTAACAGGAATTGCCGATGCTCAAATTGATTCGACACCAATGGTATGTATCACAGGACAAGTGGGATCTCATCTTTTGGGATCAGATGCTTTTCAGGAAACTGATATTATTGGAATTTCAACACCAATCACCAAATGGAACCATCAGGTTACCAAAGCAGAAGATATTCCTACGGTATTGGCAAAAGCGTTTTACATTGCAAGATCTGGTCGCCCTGGACCAGTACTAATCGATATTACCAAAGATGCACAGTTTGGAGAGTTGGATTTTGCTTATGAAAAGTGCAAGGGTATACGTAGTTATATGCCAGTTCCCGTGACAGATCCTAAAAGTCTTGAAGAAGCTGCCAAATTAATCAATGAAGCCAAAAAACCAATGGTGGTTTTTGGACAGGGAGTGATTTTGGGAGAAGCCGAAGAAGAGTTAAAGAATTTTATAGAAAAATCTGGTATACCATCTGCCTGGACCATTTTAGGGTTGTCAGCATTACCAACCGCTCACCCTTTGAATGTTGGGATGGTAGGAATGCATGGAAATTATGGTCCTAATAGATTAACCAACGAATGCGATCTTTTGATTGCGATCGGAATGCGTTTTGATGATCGGGTTACCGGAAATTTAGAGACCTATGCGAAACAAGCAAAAATTATCCATTTTGAGATCGACCCTGCTGAAGTTAATAAAAATGTATTGGTAGATGTTGCCGTAATGGGTGATGTAAAGTATACATTGGATCAAATACAACCTTTGATTAACCCTAATACCCATGAATCTTGGGTGCAGGAGTTCAAAGACCATGATGCCATAGAATTTGAAAAAGTCATTAAAGAAGAATTGTACCCTACCAAAGATGGTTTGTCTATGGGAGAGGTATTGCGAAGAATTAATAACGAAACCAAAGGGGATGCAGTGATCGTATCAGATGTAGGGCAACACCAAATGATTGCTTGTAGATATGCAGAATTTGCGCAATCAAAAAGTAATATCACTTCTGGAGGATTAGGAACTATGGGATTTGCACTTCCAGCTGCAATCGGAGCTAAAATGGGTGCGCCAGAAAGAGAAGTGGTAGCAATCATCGGAGACGGAGGGTATCAAATGACGATACAGGAGTTAGGTACCATTTTTCAGACCAGAGTACCTGTTAAGATTGTGGTGCTTAATAACGACTTTTTAGGAATGGTACGTCAATGGCAGCAGCTATTTTTTGATAAGCGTTACGCATCTACAGAAATGGTAAATCCTGATTTTGTAAAAATTGCAGAAGGATATCATATCCAGTCCAAAAGAGTTACCAAAAGAGAGGATTTGCAAGAAGCAATTGCAGAAATGATTGCGAGTAAAGATCCGTACTTCTTAGAGGTTTGCGTAGAAAAAGAAAATAACGTGTTCCCGATGATTCCAACAGGAGCTTCGGTTTCAGATATAAGATTAGAGTAGTTATGGAGAAGGAGAATTTTACAATTTCGGTATATACCGAAAACAATATCGGTTTATTAAATAGGATATCTGCGATTTTTTTAAAGCGCCATATCAATTTGGATAGTATGACAGCCTCGCAGTCTGAGATCAAAGATGTGTTTCGCTTTACGATTGCGGTAAAGGTTACCGAAGAGCAGGTAAAAAAGATCGTAGGACAAATCGAAAAGCAGATCGAAGTCATCAAAGCCTTTTATCATAAAGAGGAACAGATTATTTATCAGGAAACTGCACTTTTCAAGGTGTCTTCAAAATTACTCTTTGAAGAACGTTCGATTCAGAACGTCATCAAGAATAGCAATGCAAATATCGTCACGGTGACTCCCGAGTTTTTTGTAATCGAAAAGACAGGAAGAAGAAGAGAGGTAGAAGCATTATATAGAAAACTAGAGCCGTATGGATTAATGCAGTTCACGAGATCTGGAAGGATAGCGGTTACCAAAGAGAAGATGCACATATCGTCTATTTTGGAAAGCTTTGCTACAGAAGAGGCGGTGTCAGTATAGTATAAACAGGAATCAAAATCAAATCAAAATTTCCGAAAGGAACATACAACTAATTACGAAGTAAAATGGCAAATTATTTTAATACGCTATCATTAAGAGATCAACTAACACAGTTAGGAAAATGCAGATTTATGGACGCCTCAGAGTTTGAGGATGGAGTATCTGCATTAGAAGGAAAAAAAGTGGTCATTGTAGGCTGCGGGGCTCAGGGACTTAATCAAGGGCTAAACATGAGAGATTCCGGATTGGATATCTCATATGCTTTAAGAGCGTCTGCGATAGAGCAGCAAAGGCAGTCTTATAAAAATGCTACAGAGAATAATTTTACTGTGGGGACGTACGAGGAGTTGGTTCCTCAAGCGGATATGGTAATCAATCTGACTCCAGATAAACAACATACCCAGGTAGTAAATACAGTAATGCCCTTAATGAAAAAAGGAGCAACATTATCGTATTCTCATGGGTTCAATATTGTAGAAGAAGGGATGAAGGTACGTGACGATCTAACGGTGATCATGGTAGCACCAAAATGCCCAGGTTCTGAAGTACGAGAAGAATACAAAAGAGGGTTTGGAGTTCCTACTTTGATAGCTGTACATCCAGAAAATGATCCTCAGGCTCATGGTTTTGAACAGGCAAAGGCTTATGCTGCTGCTACAGGAGGACATAGAGCAGGAGTTTTGGAATCTTCATTTGTAGCCGAAGTAAAGTCGGATTTAATGGGAGAGCAAACCATTCTTTGTGGGTTGTTACAAACAGGGTCTATTCTATGCTTCGATAAGATGGTAGAAAAAGGAATTGATCCTGGTTATGCTTCAAAATTGATTCAATATGGTTGGGAAACCATTACTGAGGGAATGAAATACGGTGGTATTACTAATATGATGGATCGATTACCAAATATTTCAAAGCTTAAAGCTTTTGATCTTTCAGAAGAGTTGAAAACCATCATGCGCCCACTTTTCCGTAAACACATGGATGACATCATCACTGGGCATTTCTCCAAAACAATGATGGAGGACTGGGCAAATGATGATCATAATCTATTGTCATGGAGAGCCGCAACCGGAGAAACTGCTTTTGAAAAGACGCCAGCAGGTGATGTAGAGATTACAGAGCAGGAGTTTTATGACCATGGGGTGTTAATGATCGCTTTTGTAAGAGCAGGAGTAGAACTAGCTTTCGAAGCGATGACCGAATCTGGAATTATTGAAGAATCTGCATACTATGAATCTTTGCATGAAACACCACTGATAGCAAATACGATTGCCAGAAAAAAATTATTCGAAATGAATCGTGTAATTTCAGATACGGCAGAATACGGGTGCTATCTTTTTGACCATGCGTGTAAGCCATTACTAGCTGATTTTATGAAAAACATCGATACCGATGTAATTGGTAAAGCATATCATGCAGGAAAGGTGAATGGAGTGCATAACTCCAAATTAGTAGAAGTAAATGCTACGCTAAGAAATCACCCTATAGAAATTGTAGGAGCTAGATTAAGAGCTTCTATGACTGCTATGAAACCAATAGTGGAAACCAACTAAAACTATAACCAACCATTTTTTGTACGGCCGGATCTGTTGAGGTATTTTGAGATGTGTATTGTGTGACCTTTGATGGGTCCTGGCTGACAAAAAGATTAAGAACGTACAAAAGGAATTATGAGTACAATAACCACCACATATTTTCCTGAATTAGAAGATATTCAAAAAGCAGCGACAGTTATTAAAGAAGTGGCTATGGTCACACCTTTAATGAATAGTATACGCTATTCTAAAAGATATGATGCTAATATTCTGCTGAAGCGAGAAGATCTTCAGCGTGTACGTTCCTATAAAATTAGAGGCGCTTTTAATAAAATCAGCTCACTTTCTAAAGAGGAGTTAGATAGAGGAGTAGTTTGTGCAAGTGCGGGCAATCATGCTCAAGGAGTCGCTTTTGCCTGTAACCATTTGGGAATAAATGGTACTATTTACATGCCAGCGGTTACTCCAAAACAAAAAGTAGAGCAAACGCAAATGTTTGGTGGCGAACATGTAAAAATTGTACTGGAAGGAGATACCTTTGATGATTCTTCCAAAGCTGCAAAAGCCATTTGTAAATCCGAGGGTAAAACATTTGTTCATCCTTTTGAAGATCCTAAAACCATCGAAGGACAAGGAACTATAGGACTTGAGATTTTTAAACAAAGTGATGTGCCTATAGACTATATTTTTGTTGCCATAGGAGGGGGAGGGCTCGCATCTGGTTTATGTGGCGCCATGAAATCCTTATCTCCAAAAACAAAAATCATAGGAGTAGAGCCACAAGGAGCTCCTTCAATGTTAACCTCAATCAGAAACAATAAAAATACTGAGATTTTTGATATCGATAAATTCATAGATGGAGCTGCGGTGCAAAAGGTAGGTGATCTTAATTTTAATATTTGCAAAGAGTACCTTTCAGATATGTACACCGTGCACGAAGGCCAGGTATGTCAAACCATCTTGGATTTATATAATAGAGATGCCATCGTAGTAGAACCTGCGGGAGCATTAACGTTGGCGGCGCTAGAGGCATACAAAGAACAAATCAAAGGTAAAAATGTGGTTTGTATTGTAAGTGGTAGTAACAACGATATCACAAGAACGGCTGAAATCAAAGAAAGAGCATTGTTATATGCAGATTTGAAACATTACTTTATTATTCGTTTTCCGCAAAGAGCAGGGGCTTTAAAACAATTTTTGGGAGAAGTTTTGGGGCCTAATGATGATATTACCCATTTTGAATACTCTAAAAAATCGAGTAGAGAAAATGGTCCGGCTGTAGTAGGGATCGAACTAAAGAACAAGGAAGATCTACAACCCTTAATTTCCAGAATGAAACAATATAACTTCTTTGGAGATTATCTAAATGATAAACCCCATTTGTTTCAATTTTTAGTTTGAAAAATACAATTTAGGCTTCTGAAATAGGAATAATAGATACGAAATTCCCCTATAATTAGTACATGTAATAGTGGCCAAATCAATTGATTTGGGTTCGGTATTTTATCAAATGAAATGAAAAAACTTTCAAAATAATTTGTTAAAATCAACTTTTTATCGATATATTGTGCACTTAAACGATAAAAACCTAAATCTATTATGAAAAAAACTCTATTATTTATCGCAGTAGCATTATTTGGATTTACAGCTACAAACGCACAAGTTAAACTTGGTTTTGGTGTTGGTTACGCAGTACCGTCTGGAGATGTTGCAGATTTTACCGATGGAGGTATAGCTGCTCACTTTGAACTAGGATATGGCATTACAGAGAATATCGACGTTTCTTTCCTATATGCCGGAGATTTCTTAGTTGGAGCGGATATCGTAGCTGTAGCGGGACAAACAGCGGCAGAAATTGGAAATGTAGCTGTTGGAAGTTACTTGCTTAATGGTCGTTACTATTTTACCGACACTGCTTTCAAACCTTATGGTGGTCTTGGTATTGGTCTAGCTACTATCGGAGCTATCGAAGTTGATGGAACCTCTGCAGAATTAGCAGCTAGTACTTCTAATTTTGCTATTCGCCCAGCTTTGGGATTCAAGTATGGAGTACTTAATGTGCACGCTGCTTATTTGAGTGCGGGTAAGACAGGAGATGCTTCAGTAGGAGATATTTCTTTTAACCTAGGACTGTTATTTACTTTCGGAGGAAACTAAAATTCCATATATAAAAAATAAGTTTACAAAGTACGATCTTCTGGGTCGTACTTTTTTATTCAGGTCTTCTTAAAAAGAAAAACCCTTGCACTAATTGTACAAGGGTATTGACAAGCGAAAACTAAGATGTCAATCATAATCTAATTCATGCTTTAAACTTACATAACTACACAACATTAGATTTATCTTTGATTTATGGATACTTTGGTTTTATGAATAATAGAAATAGATGTTTTGGTGAGTTCTGTTATTTTTTGATAGTCAAAAGTACCATCCTGATTTTTTATGATCAATTTGGACCCCATTCCTACACAAAACACACCTGATTGAAACCATTCACTTAGGTTTTTTTCGTCAGGTGCTACTCCACCACTAGCCATAATACTGGTCCAGGGACATGGTGCTTTCACGCTTTTTACAAAACCCGGTCCACCAACTTGACTAGCTGGAAATATTTTTACAATTTCTGCTCCAAGTTCTTCGGCATAATTGATTTCAGATAAGGTAGCACAACCGGGTAACCAGGATACCTTTTGTCGGTTACATGTTTTTGCAATTTCTGGGTTTAAAATAGGGGAAACGATAAAGTTTGCCCCTTTTAAAATATACAGAGATGCTGTGGCCGGATCTACAATAGAACCAATGCCTAATATCATCTCTGGTAATTCTTTTTTGATCCAGGAGGATATCCCAGAAAAAACTTCATAGGCAGCTTCTCCTCTGTTGGTAAATTCGAACACTCTGGCACCGCCATCGTAGCAGGCCTGTATTACCTGTTTTACAGTATCTATGTCTTCATGATAAAATAAAGGAACCAGTCCTGTATTTTCTATGGTTTGTACAACTTCTATTCGGGTATATCTAGCCATTTACCTTAATATTCTTCCGTTTACGTTACCTTTTACTATGTTCTTTATTTCTGTTTCTGAAACTAAATTAGCATCTCCTTCTATAGTATGTTTCAAAGCACAAGCAGCATTTGCAAATTCAAGCGCTTCATAATCGTCATAATGAAGCAGTCCATGGATTAGGCCTGCGGCAAAAGCATCTCCTGTACCTATTCGATCCACTACATGGGTGATTTCTAACTCTCTCGTTTCTGCAAACTCTACTCCATTCCATGTTCTGGCTTTTATTTTATGCCAATTTACATTACGAGAAGATCTTGTTTTATCAAAAACTTTCTGTAATCCTTTATGACGATCCATTACCGTAGAACTCGCTTCAATAAATTGCTCTATTTCATTAGAATAAGAGGTGTCTAATAGCTCATTAATTTCATTTGGACCTCCGATAAAAATATTAGACAGTCCTACTAACTCATTTAGCGTTGCTTTGGCATCTCTACCGTACTTCCATAAATTACTTCTATAGGCTGGATCTGCCGATATTGTAATGCCTAATTCATTGGCAACTACTAATCCATCTTTTAGTGCCTGATAAGCATTTTCTGATAGGGCAGGAGTGATTCCTGTCCAATGAAACCAATTTGCGTTTTCCAGAATAGCATACCAATCAATAATTTTTGGATCGATATTACAAAAGGCAGAATGTGCGCGATTATAACTTATGGTAGTAGATCGCATCACAGCTCCGGTTTCCATAAAGTATACACCGAGAGGATGAGATGAATCCTGAATAGCTGAGGTATTTACTCCATTTTGTTGCAAGTAACCTTTGACAGCTTCTCCCAAAAAATCATTCGATACTGCACCAACGTGTTGTGTGCTATTTCCCAATTGTGCAAGAGAAATGGCTACGTTGGCTTCTGTTCCACCAAAGTAATATTCTAATTGGTTAGACTGTTTTAATTTTTTATTTCCTAAAGGAGCAATTCTCATTAAAACTTCTCCAAAGGTTACTATTGTGTTCATTATACTCTATTATTTCAGCTATAATTTAATCTTTATTTTTAAATTCCTAGTGCTTGCCCTCCACCAATTTGAATAGTTTCTGCAGTGATAAATGCGGAATCATCACTCGCTAGAAAAGAAACCACTGAAGCAACATCTTCTGGCTGTCCTAGTCTGCCTAATAAAATATTGTTTTTCCATGAGGCAAAAACTTCAGGTTTTGTGGATTTAATCTGTGAGTGAAAGGGAGTGTCAATCGTTCCTGGAGATACCGCATTTACTCGAATTCCGTACTCTGCCAAGTCTTTTGCTAACGCTCTGGTAATAGCATGAACGGCTGCTTTTGAGGTTCCGTAAATTCCTGCACCAGGTCCACCTGCGGTCCATCCTGCATTAGAAGAATAATTAATAATAGACGCACCTTCAGCTTTCTTTAGGTAAGGAATGGCTGCTCTTGAAGCAAAAAAGGTAGAATCTAGATTCAGAGCCATTACACCTCTATAGAATTCTGTTGTCATTTCTTCAAATCTGGATCTTCCTCCCAATCCACCTGCATTATTTACCAGGACATTAATTTTACCATATTTTTCTCCAATTGCTTTAATATTTGTATTTACAGCCTCCTCATCGGTTACATCAAAACCAAAGTATTCTGCAGTGATCCCTTCAGCTTTAAGCTCGGCAACTCTTTCTGCTCCTTTATCATCTTCGATACCGTTTAGAATAACAGTAAATCCATCTTTACCTAGTCTTTTAGCTACGCCGAAACCGATACCACCGGTAGCTCCGGTTACGATAGCAACTTTTCCGTTTAAGTTCATTTTTATAGTTTTATTTTAGTTGTTTTATTTTTCTTCTTTTAAGGGTTTTATCTCTTTGATTAGTACAAAAATTGATAAAACAGATAGTGGTGCTAAAACTGCCAGAATGATAAATGCAGGCGTATATGACACCGTTGTTATTTTGGGAATTACAAAATTCATGATGGCTACCGAAATGGCTCCGATAGTACCAGCAAGTCCAGCGAGGGCTCCAACAGATTTACTCTTTAAAAGATCACTGGATAAGGTCTGTATATTACTGATCGAAAATTGGAAACCAAATAGCACGATAAATACAAAAGACACAAACTTGATGGGTGTATCTGCAAATAGAATAGCTCCTAGTATGGCCAAGAAAATAATTGCTCCTCCTAATGCGATTACCCGCTTTCGTGCTTTGTCTAGACTTAACGACTTCATGAGTCGTTGTACATACCACCCTCCGGCAATACTTCCTATGGCGGCACCTACGTAAGGGAACCATGCGTAAAGACCAATTTCTTTTACATTAAACCCATATTCTTTATTAAGATAAATCGGCATCCAGAATACAAACAACCACCAAATGGGTTCTATAAAAAAACGGGAAGCCAATATACCCCATGCTTCTTTAAAGCTTAATATTTTTAGTAGGGGTAACCTTTTTTCTTGTTTACCATCTTCTTTAGTTGATTCCTGATCAGATAGGATATATTCTTTTTCCTGATCAGTAATCCAAGGATGTTGTTTTGGTTGTTTCTTATTGAAAATCAACCACGGAATGATCCATACAAAACCGATAACTCCTATAATGATAAATGTCCATCTCCACCCATAAGCGCCAAACAACTCAGCAATTGTTGGTGCAGCTACTATCGAACCAATAGCAGCACCAGCATTAAAAATACCTTGGGCTACAGCTCGCTCTTTGATAGGAAACCATTCTGCATTGTTTTTTACTGCTCCGGGCCAATTTCCGGCTTCAGAAACTCCTAAAATTCCTCGGTATAAACCTAAAGAGGCTAAACCTCTGGCGAAGAAATGAAGTAAGGAAGCCAGCGACCAGAAAAATATAGATAATACAAATCCGATTTTGGTTCCTACTTTGTCATAAACCCAACCAGAAATAAACTTACCTGCAGCATAAGTGATCGTAAAAATGTTGATGATCCAGGCATAGTCTTCTTCAGTTAGCCCCAGATCTTTTTTCATTTCGGGCCACATGATACCTAATGCAGATCGATCTATATAATTGATAATTGTGGCTAGGCAAACCAGGCCAATAATCCACCATCGTAATCCTTTAATTTTCATAGTCTATTTTGGTTCTAGATAGGGTAAAAGAGGTTCTTAGTGATACTCCGATTACCGTAACAGTTTGTAAAACCATTGTTGAAATTGAATACTTGGTTGTAATAACCAACACATTCGGTTGAATGATTTTAAGAGTGTTATGTTTGTTAATTAGTGCTTTACGTTTTTATTGATTATAGCAGTATTGATATAAAATTTTAAAATGCGCTTTCATCTTTTCTTTAGCTAGTTTAGGGTCCTGAGAGCGGATAGCTGCATAAATATCAGTATGCTCTTGTATCCCTAAAAAAGCTTGGTTTTTATCACATACGTGATACTTCTCAAAATTGGTGATGATTCCTGGCGTTATAATAAGCATGAACGTATTCATCGAACTGTTTCTACTGGCTTTTGCAATAGCAAGATGAAATAGTAAATCTTCTTGTACGGCATCTTCACCATTGATTACCTTTTCAGAATAGGCATCTAGTGCTTCTTTAATTGCTTGTAAATCTTCTTCAGTTCTTCGTATGGCTGCTAATTGGGCCGTTTTTAGTTCTAAAAGAATTCTGGTTTCTACCAAAGATTTAAAATCAGGTTCTTCTAGCCGCAGAATATCTTCTATCATTCCATTAAGTGCTGTAATACCAATATTGGCTACAAATGTGCCACTTTGTGGAATGGATTCCAGAAGTCCATAAAACTCCAGTTTTTGAATCGCTTCACGGATGTTTCCTCTACTTACTTCAAACTTTTCAGATAAAGTTCTTTCTGAAGGAAGTTTATCACCAGGCTCTAAATTTTTGTGGTTAATCAAATCGCGAATTGCAGAAATGATCTTTTTCTGAATGTCGTGATTTTCATTATTTAAAATTTCTAATTTCATAGTTCAAATGAGTGTTGAGAAAACTGGTTAACCAGATTGGTTATCCAAATTTATAAAATTATCAAATACTACAAAAGCATATCTATCATCAATATTATTTTTTTTCTGAAATAACTATCCGGGTTTATTATCCAAGGATAGTACTGGGTAATAAACCCGGTGTTATGGCTATCTCAAAAAACTGTTCTCATACGGTTGTGGTTTCTAGTTGGTTTACTGGTTAATGAGAAACTTCTAGGTCATAAAATTTAACTTTGGCAAAAGCTTTTGGAGTTTTGGTGGCTAGGTAATTTCCAGCTTTGAAATAGTTTTCAAAAACTCCCCATCTTTTCATATCGTATCCTCTATACACTTTGCGGTATTTGTCATTAAGGATCACCTCCATTTTACCTTCGGAGGCTATGATTTCGACGGTAAATTTTTCGAAACCAACCTTCTTTGGGAAATTATACCCTTCATCATCTCCCCAGGCATCTTTACGCAGTACTTCCTTATCTGTAGCATCAGGATTTTTTAAGAATTTTGATTTTAATCTAATTCTACCATTATTCCAGTATACTTTCATAATAGGAGGGGCGTCATTATCTTTTTTTCCAATTAATTCTTTCTGTTCATTAGATAATCTACCGTGAATCTGTAGCACAATTACTTTATCGTGCTTCCCTTTTTTGTTTTTCGAAATCTCATCGATTGCAATAGTAGCTTTCATTCTACCCCCATCCTTAAAACTCCAATTCACATTGTTTTTACCAGGAACAAGCTGTTCTCTGAGTTCACATCGAGAATATTTGGTGTTTGTAGTGGTTGCACCTGGTGTTGCATAAAACACCAGGGAACCATCTTTGGGGTCATCATACATATACTTTTGTAAAGTAGGATGATTTGCGTAATCCAAAATTTCAGGAGGAGAAACGTTAATTGGTTTTGGGCTGCCTATTGGCAACGTAACTTTCCAATGACTCAAATCTATTTTGCCAGATTGTGCTGTCTCTTCTTTATTTCCTTCTGATTCTTCCATAGTACTAGCCTCTGCAACGCTGCCATTTTGTGCTTGACAGGCAGCGCTTGCAGATAGACTTAGTGCTATCAAAAATGAGAATATGTTATTTTGAATGATTTTCATTTTCTCAATTAGTTATTAATTGCTGTAATGGTTACAGAATCTAAACGTACTTCTTCATCACCGCTAGAGTAACCGTATAGTGCAAAGTCAGCAGGGTCTTCAGGTCCAGAGTTACCGATACCGCGTATAAATAACGCTACGCTATCATTGGCTCCTGAGTTAAAGAAGAAAGTAAATAAACGATACTCTGATGTATCAGGATTATCTACAGTTTCTAATAATAGATTGTTAGCTGCGTCTTCGATCTGAGCGATTGAAGTATAACCAAAACCATCCTGTGGAATCTCCACCGTATCTGCATAAGTAGTAGGAGTATATCCATCTACGTAGCCTTCTCCAGCTAGTACTCTTACTTCTAATTGAGTAGGTAGATCTCCAGCTTGATCAGATTCGAAACGAATAGGGATTTCGATTCTATAATCTGAATTTGGAGTTACGGCAAATTCTTGATACGCGTGATCTGGTTCTGCATTATCTAACTTGATGACATCAGAACCGTTACCGCTACTAGACTCACCTTGCTCCCCAACACTTCTGTTGATCCATCCAGAACAGGTACAATCCGATCCTGAAGATTTTGGCAGTCTGTCAAAATCGGGGTTGAGTATTACAGGATCTGGCACATCCGGCACATCTGGCTCGATTAACTCTATAGTTTCAGAGTAGGTAGAGGTTTGTCCTAATGCGTCAGAAACTGTTAAGGTAACAGTAAAAGAACCTTCTCCTGGGTAAACATTTACTGGGTCTATTTCTGTAGAGGTATTCCCATCACCCAAATCCCAACTATAAGAAGTTGCATTATCAGATTGATTGGCAAAAGTTACCCTTGTAAAAGTCTCAATTTCAACTCCATTCGTAAATGTGAAGAATGCCGTTGGAGGTGTCTCATCTGCGATGGAGTTTTCTTCAGGTAATTCGTCTATAAACTCACAAGAGGCAAATACCGTAGCAAAAACCAGAAGCAGCGCTATGCTGGCTTTTGAAAGTATTTGATTGTTTAAAATTATTTTCTTCATAACGTTATGTTTTAACTTTAGTATCCTGGGTTTTGTGTTAGCAATCCTTGACTAATAGAAATCTCTGCTCCAGGAATTGGCAGTAGTAGATCTGTAGCTTGAAATTCAAAACTATTTGCTGCAGAAAAAGCAGACAAAACATCTTGCGCCACTCCGAAACGTTTCAAATCAAGAAAACGATGATTCTCGAAAGCTAACTCTACACGTCTTTCATCCATTAATGCTTGCTTGGTAATATTGGTTACAGGATCCATGATACCGGCTCTTTGTCGTACTGCCTGGAAAGAAGCAATTGCCGCAGGAGCACTAGTTTCTAGACCACCAGCCATAATCGCTTCGACATGAAGTAATAATACATCTGCATATCGGGTTACTATCCAATCATTACCAGCAATTCTAGGGTTAGCCGGTGCCGTAGTAACTCCGACAGTTTCATCTACAATAGGAAGGAATTTTACGGTTTGAAACAACCCTGGATTTCCTGGGTCTTCTCTAAATGTAAATTGTCCTCTATTTCCTCCAAAATTGTTGAAAGCTTCAACTAACTCGGCAGTTGCATAATTTGAACCGGTACCGCGACCTACAGCATCCAAAAATTCTGCAGAAAACCCTTGGCTGTCATTTACAATGGTATCATCAAAACCAATAGAGAATACTGTTTCATCATTAGCTTCGTTATAAAATATATCTAAGAAATTAGGTTCTAGACTATAGTCGCCACTAGCAATCACGTCTTCTAATAAACGCTGTGCTTCCAGGTAATTGGTTCCTAGAGTTAAGTATACTTTTGCAAGAAAAGTTTGTGCAGCGGCTTTTGACGCTCTAGTTCTAAAGCTATTATCTAAATCACTAGCAACTGCAAACTGAAGATCACTTACAATTAGTTCGTAAACTAAACTCTCATCCACTCGGGTAAAAGCAATTTCTGTTTCCTGTGGACCAATTACTCTATCCACTAGAGGAACATCTCCATAAAAACGAACCAGATTAAAGTATGCATATGCTCTAAGAAAACGAGCTTCTGCTTCAAATCTATTGGCATTTTCTTCAGATGCATTTTCTAGATTTTCTAGTACCAGATTTGCTCTAAAAATGATATTGTACATACTTCGGTAATAGGTGATTACCGCAGCAGTTTCTGGAGTTACTGTAAAAGTTTCAAAGTCAAAACCTTGAGGAGATCCACTTTTGGTTCTGGAATTGTCACTTAGCGTTTCTGCCATTTGGTATTCTATCTGTATCGCTAAATGTGGATTGTTAAAACCGCCATCGCCTTCTAATGGATTACTACCTTGTAAACCATCATATATGTTGATGATTCCTGCTGTTATTTCATCATCATCATTAAAGAAATTATCAACGGTAGTCGCCGATTCTGGCACGGTGTCTAAATCACATGACCATAAACAAGCGGCCAGGCAAAACAATGAATATATTTTTATTAGTTTCATAAGTCTTGTTTTAGGGATGTTAAAATTCAACATTTACACCTAGTGTTATAGTTTGTTGTATTGGCGTACCACCTCTTTGATAACCAAAGGTAAGTGGTGTTAGCTCTCGAACATGTTCTGGATTCCAACCTGTATAATCATCAGCTGTGATGAATAGTAAGTTTTGACCAGTAGCATATAGTCTAAGACTAGATAAATTCAAATTATCAAGCACCTGATCTGGGAAATTGAATCCTAAACTTACCGTACGTAGCGCCACGTAACCAGCATTTTGTACCAGCTGACTAGTGAATATACGCTGTACCAAAAATTCTTGATCTGGTGTGATAGATCGATCAAAATCTACCGTATTACTATTGAAGAAATCAAAAATGTATTGATCTCCCAGGTTATATGTTTTTGCCCCGTGACTACCTTGGAAAAGGAAACTAAAATCTACATTTCCAATTTGAATATCGTTACCAAAACTCCAGATTAGGTCTGGATAGGGGTCACCCAAAATAGTTTTATCATCTTCATCGATTAGACCATCACCATTTAAATCTTTTGCGTAGGCAAATTGCGTTCTATTTCCGACTTGTCTAAATGGATCATTTAGAAATTCGAAAGCAATGTCTCTATCAAATACATACCCATAGAATGAAGAAATCGGTTGACCTTCAAGGTTAATCCATTCTACCAAACGGCTACCATCATTAGTATTTACTACCTGCCCGTTTGAATCTCCAAAATCCACTAAAGTATTCTTGTTAAAAGATCCTATTAAGGAGGCAGACCATTTAAATTTTTCTCTATTAATAAATCGAGTTCTTAATTCGACCTCTACACCTTCATTTTCAACTGTTCCTAAGTTTACAAGTGCCGATGTGAAACCAGTAGTTCCAGAAACCGGATTGTCCAGTAGTAACTCATCACTAGTTCTTTTATAATAATCTACAGAACCAGAAATAGCATTATTAAAGAAACCAAAGTCAACTCCTGGGTTAATTTCTTCAGATCTTTCCCATTGTAGTAATGCATTAGGGATATTAACCGGATTAAAACCATTGGTTATAGCTCCGTCGATTACTGCACTAGAAGGCTCCAATAATGCAAGGGAAGGGTAGTTCTCGGTTAAGAAATCTCCATTAAGATCGTTAGTACCTGTAACCCCATAACTTACTCTGAATTTAAGTTGGTTGATCCATTCCACATTTTCCATAAATGCTTCATTAGATACTACCCAACCAGCAGATACCGCAGGGAAGTTACCGTATTTAGTGTCTTGTCCAAAAATTGAACTTCCATCACGACGGATACTTGCATTAAATAAGTACTTGTCGTCATAAGAGTAAATTACACGACCTAAAAAGGCGTTCAAAAAGTTTTCATATTCAAAAGCAGTGGCATCGTTAATAATAGATCCTCCACCAACATTTGGAATTAAGTCTGAGGTAAATCCACTAGCTTCAATCTGTGACTCTTCGAAAAATCTGTTTTCCAAAGAAATACCTGCGATAGCACTAATCTTATGCTTTCCTATGTTTTTGTTAAAACTTAAGATATTGTCAGAAATTAAAGCATATCGACTGCGTGTGTCATAAGATGCCGTTGCAGCTGCTGCTCCATTTCTGGTATTGTTCACCCCACGATAATCGGTGTTAATTCTATTTTCATAAGTGGCAGTAAACGTAGATTTAAAGCTTAAATCATCTGTAAACTTATAATCTGCATATAAGTTTCCGAAGAAATTATATCGGTTTTCAAAACGTTGACGCTCTAATAGCTTGGCTAAAGGATTGATATTACTGGTGTTACTAATATCTACACCACTGGTTACAGGAACTCCTTGAAAGTTCCCAGCTCCGTCAAAAATACTAGTTGCTCCAGTTGGGTATTCGAAATCGTCAAACATTCTTTGCAGAACGTAATCTCCAATTTGTGCATCAGCAAATCGACCACCATCACGTACTCTGTTTACAAAGTTAATGTTGGTTTCATCCAGTCGAGAAGGGACCCATGACGGTTGTCTAACCACGTCATAAAGTCCGGTAGCACTAAATCTTCTTCGTTTTGAGTAAGATGGAGAAAAACTAGCTCCTATTTTAAAGTTGTCCGTAACTTTTGTACTTACCTTAAGTTGTGCTTGATATCTCTCAAAACTATCGGTTAGTAATACTCCATCATCCGAAACATAACTTAAGTTTACGTTGTATTTGGTTTTTTTACTACCACCTCTTACACTAAAACTGTGACTTTGAATTACACCTCCATCCAGGATAATATCTTGCCAGTCGTTATCAGCGTTGATGAGTTGTCTAAATTGACTTCCTAAAGAAAGCCCGCCAGTGATTCGACGTTCTCTGTCTAACTCAGCTTGAAAATCGATATCGTAGGCATCACTTCTTCTTCCTTCTTTAATCCCAGTAAACGTATTATAGGTAAAACGGGCTTTTCCTTCTTTACCTTGTTTTGTGGTAATCTGAATAACTCCATTAGATCCTCTCGAACCAAAAATAGAAGCAGAAGCAGCATCTTTCAGTACTTCAAAAGACTCTACGTTATTCATGTCGATATTAGTCAAAAAATCAGAATCCACCACGGCCCCGTCTACAACAACTAGTGGTCCGTTGTTTGATGTGATCGATCCCACACCTCGAATTCTAATGGTAGGAGCAGAACCTGCTTCCCCTTCAGAGTTTCTGATGTTTACCCCAGAAACCTGACCAATTAATGCTTCGTCAACCCTGGATACTGCAATTTGATCCAGATCTTCATTAACAACTTTGGAAATAGCCCCGGTTAGTAATGATTTCTTTTGTGTTCCATATCCGATTACTACAACCTGTTCGAGTTCTGCCGCATCTTCCTGTAGTACTATATTTAGTGTTGTTTGATCAGAAATGATTACTGTTTGAGTTACATATCCGATATACGAAAATTGTAATACGTCTTTTTCTTTGACCTGTATCTGATAATTACCATCAAAATCTGTAGAGGCCCCTGTATTTGTATTTGTGATGATCACATTTACTCCTGGTATAGGTAATCCCTTTTCATCGCTGACTCTACCAGATAATAAATAGCTCTCCTGGGCCAAGAGTGGTATTTGTGATAAGACCAGGACAATAAAAATTAGTTTGATTTTAAAATTCATTTTAAATATGTTATGTTTCTACAATGAGAGGGATATCGGTAAGGATATCCTAATGAAGAATAATAAAGAAGATGTATTTCCTAATTCCCCTTTGTACTAATCACATAGCTCAAACATAATTGTTAAAATTTTTGTACTTTTGTAGAGCATGTGATGACAAGATCATGTGTTTAACTATTACTTCCCTCCGAAAGAAGTAATTGAAGAAAGGATAGGCGCGCACCTGTCCTTTTTTGTTTTAATTATTTCTGACTGACTTCATAAAATGTATTGAGTTTTTTCTAGTGATTATTTGATTGTTTTTTTGTGGTAAACCAAACTGGATAACCAATTTGGTTTACCAAATATATGTTATTTTAATGTTAAAAAAAAATTATATTGATTTTTATCGTTAAAAAATTGAGTGTTTCTCAATTTGAGGTAGGGGAGAATAAATAAATTCGCAATATGAGAAAGGGCTGCGCTAGGTTTAGTGCAGGTTTTTAAGCCTTGTTATTCCATAAAATCTTCTCGTATTGGACTGAAAGTGTCTATAAGAAAACCTGATTCCAGACAAATCGCTCCATGCATTACATTTGGTGGGATGTAAAATGAATCTCCTGTAGTTAATACCTTTTTTTCTTCACCGATAGTCACCTCAAACTTACCACTTACTACGTAAGTCACTTGAGAATGATAGTGTTGATGCATAACACCAATTCCTCCTTTGTCAAACTTTACGTTTACTAACATGAGTTTGTCATCGTATCCCATGATTTGGCGATGTACACCTTCTCCTACTTGTTCCCATTCAATTTCCTTTCCTGATACAAATTCGTTACTTGAACCAAAACTTTTCATTATTTACCTGTTTTAAATTAGTTTGTTTTTTTATATGTATATGGGCCTTTCCATTCTATGGTATTTCCCATAAATTTTATGGTATGCAAAACCTCTTTTTTGTTATTGGTTAGACATAACAAAAAGGTATGTTTTTGATCTGTTTTTGTAGTAATTGTCCATCCGATATAATTTTTATCGAGGAGTTCAATTTTTTCAACACTTTTGATTGTGCTAGAGGCATTTTTGGCAAGTTCGGTAACAGGGCTGTAGGATCCGTGAGCTTCAATAATAGAAATAAAAGTATCAGATTGAGAGTCTACTTTTCTATGGATAAGTGCGGGATCTTTTCTAAGGTTAAATTTGGGATCATTGGCTCCAATACGAGTAAACAATAATAGATCTTCCGAATTGGTAAGCATAGATATCGTATAGAACTGATGATTTGATAACCAGGTAAATTGAGAAGTTTTTGTGGATAATGCATCACTTTTTCCTTCCAGCCATAAATGCTGGTATCCAAATTCATCACCTAAGGGCTCTAGTTTTTCTGGTTTTTTATACTCAAAATTGGTGGCTATTATTTGTCCGTTATAATAAAAAGGAAGGTCAAATTGATGAGGTTCATCTGATTCGTAATGCATAACATCAATAAGCAGGGGAGTATTGAAATCTTTGTCCTCTAGCAAGATCATAGTTCTATGCAAAGAGGTATTGGGGTAAGCATTTTTTTCTTGTGCACTTACCCATTGAATTTTTGGGTTTGAAATATCGAATAGATAAGGTTCAGAATGGTGTGTACTTCCGATCTCATATTTTCCACCAAAATGAGAGATCTGATCTTGAATGATCGTATTGTGGGCTATAGTTTGTTTGGCCCAGGTTTTATTTTCTTTTAAATATCCACCGCCGTTTTTTTGTTCTATATTTACAAATCGAGCTAAACCATAATCTTGCAGGACTTCTTTTCCATCCTTATAATAAGAATAGGATAATTTGTCATAATGACCATGGCTTAATCCCTGAGATGTATATTTCATAACCAATTCAAATGGATGGTCACTAGATCTTAATATACTAATACCTCCTTGCTCTCCGTTAGCACCATCTTTTAATGTGATTGAGTTTTTTGGGAAAGCTTTTACTTTGTTTTCTTTGATTCCTAAAGCTACATGTAATCCAGCTTCGTCCAGCTGAACTTTATTCTGCTTCTTTGCGATACTTAGTAAGGCTGGATCTTTTTGCCCAAAATAATAAGCAATATCAACTGCAGAAACCAATTCGTTGGATAGATAAGACATTCCTTTTTGAGCATCGTTTAAAGGAAAAAACTCACCATCGCTATCTGTTAAATTCAGCAACGCATAGACCGATTTGATCAATACCTGATCTTTGTATTCAAAAATGTTTAACTCCGGTTTTTTGTTTTGCAACGCCTGAGCGAACACCATAAATGGATACATAGCATATCTTTGGTAATAGGGCCCCTCGGTATAATATCCATCGGGAGAAAATGGAGCATCAAGATTAGCAAGAAATCCGGTTTTTTGTCCATCGACCGATATAAAACCTCCATCATTATCTTTAAGGTTTGGATTAGCTTTTACACCCTGTAAACCATGTAATGCTCTTTGAACAAGTTCCTTATTATCCATTACTAATCCAATCATCCCTACAGCGACATTTCCCCAGGTACTGTGATTATGAATGCGATTGAAAAATTGAGGAGTTTCTTTGGATAAAAAATCTGCGTAAGGAATAAAAAGTTGTTGCTCTAGAAACTTTCTATCCTTTTTTGATAAATATTCATAAATGCAGTCATAAGCTTGACTAACATATACCAACCAGTTAGCATCATTTAAACATTGCCAGAAAATTTTCCCCCGTGCATATGATCTTTCCTGAGGATGCAGCGGCAAAGTAGGATACATTTTGGCGTATGCTTTTAGTACCTCATGAACGTATGATGCATATTTTTCATCTTGTAATATCTGATATAATACCCCTGCTTTTTGAAGCGTTTTCCAGTTTTTTTTATGCTGATCATGCGTATATCCTCCTGCCATATCCTTTGGAATTGGCACAAGAATACCTTTTTCCATTTCGATATCAATTTCGGCTTTAACGTTGGCTAGTGTTTGATCAAAAATAGGGACCTGACCAAGATGTTTTCTGATTTCTTGTACTCCTTTTTTTGTTAGGATTAGATTGGGGTGATCTTGAGCATATATAAAGGATATCCCCACAAATAAAATAGGTAGTACGAAGTAATGCCTAATCTTAGTCAAAAATGTTTGTGTGTTCATTTATACGTCCTTTATACCTTATTTAATACGTCCAAGATGAAGTCCGTCGTCTCCCTTGTTTTGAAGTTCAGAATCTTCCTGTAGCGAATAAGTGGTTTTGTTCAAAAATTTGGGATCCAAAGACCATAATGTATTTACTTCATAGTCTTGATCTCCGGTTACGATCACTTTTTCAGAATCAAAGAAATTGTTATGATGTACTTTGGCAATAGGGCCACCTACAACCAAATGCATTTGTATTCCCTTACTGTTGTTGAATATGCTATTTTTAATCTCTGCATTTTGCACACCTACCATGGTTATGGATTTTTTGTTTTTATTTCTTTTTCCATTTCCAACATTATCCAACACATTATGGTCAAAAGTTAGAAAAGGACCAAAAGTACTCTCATCACGACCGTCACGTACCAGATTTAAAACAGCTCCCTGGATGTCTGAAAACACATTGTTTTTGAGAATTACAAATTCTGCATTGAATATCCCATTCTCTCCAATCTCCTTATCCAAAGCCAGTATATCACCGGTAATATTTTTGAAGATAGAATTGGTAATACTAATTGTATCTGCAACTGTGTTTTTATATACTTTGATGGCGTTGTAGGAGTGGTTGATGTTCAAATTTTTAAACTCACAGGCATTGATCAGCAATGTATAGTTTTTATTCATAGAATATTTGCTGGTTCTGATTACCGAATTTCCAGAGTAATCAGGAGCCTCTTTACCATCAAAAATCAACTTATTAAGTTTGAGATTCCCTCCGTTTTGAATATCAAAAAGTGAATTTTTCTCAAAAACAATTGTTGATTTTTCAAGAAATGAGGTAATAGTAATCGGATGATTGATATCGATGGTTTTGGTGACCAGATATCCATGAGGGGAGGTGAGTTGTATGATGTCTCCAGGCGCTGAATTTTTTACCGCATCATAAAGCGTATTATTCCCAGGGGCTACTTGAATAGTTTTACCAGCATCAAATTTGATTTTCTCATTGGTTTTAGGATACCATGAAGGACCTGTGTTTTCTTTAGTAGGAGTATTTTCTCCAATACTGGCTCCGGCTTGGCCGCTTTGAGTAGGAATCAGCAATCCTTGGGCATTTTTCTGAAGAGCTAGTTTTTTGGATACAAATCCCTTTTCTGTGATTGGTTTTGTATTAAGACTGATAATATTATTCTGAAAATCAATACCACTGATATCATCGTATACGGTGAAGGTATCATCTTTTGATTCATTATAAAAAATGTTGTTTTTCATTTCAGAATTGATGGGAGTGGCACTGCGCTCACTATCACTTCCTGCGCATAACTGTATATAGTTGCAGTTTATAAAAGTGTTATTATTTATTTTGGCATCTTCCACTTGAAAATATCTGTTAAGTGGTGAATTAGGTACACCATTCATAACAACCAAGGCTCCGCCAAATCGATATCCGGTAAGTCCAATTCCGTAGTTGTTTTCGACTGTTTGTTTCCCGTTAATCACACGGATACCTCCTGTGCTAGGTATTCCATTACCAATAAATACATTGTTTTTTACCATGGTCTCATTACCATGTCTCATGGTAAGCGTTCCCCTGCATTCATAAAACACATTGTTACGGAAGGTGTTTTGACAAGATTTGTTGGAAATGATTTCAAGCTCCCCGCCACAACGATCAAAATAGTTGTTTTCTACAATGGTGTTTGAATTACTTAAGGAGTGATGGCTTGTTCCTATACGTAATGTTTCCCCACCATTAGAACCAAGGGTTTGTCTTGGACCAAAATAATTATGATCGATTTGGTGATGATTTTCTATAAATTTTTTAGAATTTAAACGAACCGCCATAGTAACTCCCAAATTTCCTTTACCTTCGAAATGGTTGTGGTCGATGCGATTATTTTTTCCGTAGATACCAATCCAATAATCTTGTTCTCTTCGCTCGGGATTACTGTAGTTATCAATCACACATTCGGTAAGACGTGAATGCGAAGCGAAGGTGTTTTTATCTTTTTTAAAAGAGATCACTTCTGAAGTAGGAGTGAAGCCATTTTTAAAAACCAGACCGCTCACTACAAGATATTCGCCCGCTATTCTAAGATTGGAGTTTCCTTCTAGTGTTGTTTTTCCTTTTTCTTCAACAGTTAAGGTAATAGGATTATCTTTTTCCCCTTTGGCTTCAAATAGTAACTCGGTATCTTCCCATACACCAGAAGCTAGGATGATGGAGTCGCCAGGTTTTGCTTGTTGTACAGCATCATTAAATGCATGTAAAGTTGTAATGGCATTGTTCTCCTTTGTAGTATTCGAGGATTGACAAGAGGCTAAAAGTAGTACTAAAAGTGCTGCGGAATATGTTACTATTTTTGTCATATGAAATCTGGTTAACCAATTTGGTTAACCAAAAATAGTAATATAAATCAATTATCAAAGAAGAAAATTTATTTTTTTATTAAAAAATTAATGGATTCCTTACGTAATGTATAAATAAAGAGTGCTATTTCTAATCATTTCTCATTGAGAATTATCATAGTAATAGAGTAGTTTATTGCTCACAATATTTATAAAGTTCTTTAAAATGATCTTTCAAATGTTGAACAGCTTCTTCTGGTTTTTGCTCTTGAATAGCATCCACTATGGCCTGATGCTCTTTGACTAATAAGTAGCTCTCTTCTTTATTACACACTTTATTTGTAATAAAATGAGTAATAATTTCTGGTGTAATAATAAGCATTAAAGAGTTGATCACACTGTTATTGCTTGCTTCAGCAATTTTGATATGAAACATCAAATCCTCTTCAATTGCAGCAATACCTTTCATAGCTTTTTCGCTGTACGCTTTATGCGCTTTTTGGATTTCTTCCATTTGCTGTGTCGTTCTTCGCTTTGCAGCCAGTTGCACAGCATTGGTTTCCAAAATAATCCTGGTTTCAACAAAAGATTTGAAATCAGGTTTTTGTAGTTGTAGAATATCCGACATCATTCCATTTAATGCAGTAACACCAATGTTGGATACCCGTGTGCCGGATTGAGGGAACTTTTTTACAAGACCATAAAACTCAAGTTTTTGTAGTGCCTGTCGAAGCTGATTTCTAGTCACTCCAAATTTCTCAGAAAGTTCGCGTTCTGCAGGAAGTCGATCTCCAGGTTCCAATTGTTTGGAAAGGATGAGTTCTCTTATTTTGGAAATAATAACTTCTTCTTTGCTTTCCTTTTTGTTTTCTGATTTTTTGGTTTTATCGATCGTGTTTATTTTCATAAGGTTTCGGTACTTGACAATTGGGTAATTCCATTTTGGTTTACCACAAAAGATTCTTAAAATTATTAATATAATTTTAAAAACCTTTAAATTTTCTAATAAAAATACGGCTATCCCATAAAAAGAGGAATAGCCGTGTTTTCTTAGATTAATTTATTTCCTTGTTGTCAAGTGTTTAATGAAATACTTCGAGTTTGTTAATACCCACTCTTCCGTAGTCAGAACTCTTGTAGCTTTTTCCTTTCATTGATTGCAAATAGTTTCCTGCTTTAAAGTAGTTTTCTTTTGCTGCAACCGATTTTGAAGTATATATAGTACGTACTCTATTACCACCATTATCCAACTCATACAGTTTCACAATACTGTTCTTGTAAGTGAGTTCAAGATACATTTCTTCTCCCAAATTAAAGTTCCCTACTGTTTTTCCTCCACCTTCGAGGACTTCAGTAACGTAACCGTTAATTCTCATTTTTACAGATCCACTGGTTTGATTAGCGCTTCCTTGACATTGCACTCGAATTACATCATCAAATTTGTCGGTTTTATCATGAATTTGACCAAAACAAACTTTTCCAGAACTAGGTAATCGATCAACTCGTACTCTCCATTTCATACGGTGTTCTGTATTTGTTGTACCATCCCAGAATATATTGCTATTTCCATTGGCGGTTAATTCTCTTAATTCCATTCTAGGGTTTCCAGAACCTGAAGAAGTATCACTTCCTGCCCAAACCTGGAATATTGCCCAATTATTTTGAACAAAGAACCAATCGTCATTAGTGTAGTTTGGTAGATTAGGAATTGCATCAACATATTGGTTATTTGACGGAGTTCCGCTCAGACCATTAAGTTTCCAATTCTGTAAACCAAGAAGAGCGTACGGAGTATTACTAGAGGGTGGTGGTGGTGGATTCACCGATCCGTCTTCTCCATAGATTTCTACTTCCGTAACACTATTCCAATCATTGCTCGAGTTTCCAAAACTGGAAATACGCACATATCTTGCCGTAGTTTCCGAGAAATCATACGTTTCTAATTGACGGGTATTCCCACTGCTTCCTACATTCTTTTTGTCTACCACTGTTGATAAGCTCGAGGTAGAATTACCTACTCGTACTTTAAAAAATGCCTTCCGTTGATCTCCTTTGTACCATGCGATTTTAATCCTGGAGATCTTTTTTGAAGAACCTAAATCAAAAGTGATGTATTTTCCGGTTCTTCCAAAAGAAGACCATCGTGTGTTTAAGTTACCATCCAAAGTATTAGAAGGAACGTTACCGTCATCACCATTGGCCGAAACTGAAACAACAGATAATTCTCTCAAAGATTGTTTTAGATTATTGTTTTCGGTTAGGGATACATCATCCGCAAATTCAATATCCGTGGTGCAATTCGTAAATGTAATTAGAGCTAATGCTACACAAGCATAGTAAGCAGCTTTTCTTAAGTTTTTCATGATCGTTTGTTTGTGTTAAATCAATATAATTCTCTGAATTGGTCGACCAATTTATGCTAATTTGTTGATTTTCACAAATTAAAAATTGATAATTAACAAAATTATTGTTAAAAAAATAGAGGATTGATATTTTCAATAATGGTTTTTGTTTAGTTTGTATTTATTAAAAATGGGGTTATTCACCATTAATTTTTGCCAAACTAATAAATGAAGAAGGGGGAATGTTTTTTTTTTGAAAATTGAGATGTTAGAACTACAGTGTACAGAAATAAACGGTGCGCATGGTATTGATGTGAGTCCTATATAAACAGATACTTTTAAGAAACTGAATATCCTTTGATTTTTTTATTTGTTTTGATAAAGTCATTGGTTTTGTAATACGTATTATTTTAGAAACCTATTTTTGGGTAACCAACACATAAACTGTGGAACACCTTTTTTATTGTTGTCCATTTATCAAAATCATTCATTGCGTACTATTTAATTTTTAATACATTTTTTTGTCATATTCGTATTAATGCTAATTTTTACATAATAATTCACTGTGGTACAAAGTTTTTACTTAATATTGCAGTATTAGTTAACGAAAGGGGCTACGGCCGACGATTTAGAGTTACTATTATGAAAACGGCAACATTTATTTATTCGGAAGTTAAAGTTCAATCTTTGAACACATTAGGTAATATTTTAATTACTCCTGTACGCCGTTTCCGTCGCCCCTTGGGGGTTTAATTTTCTTCTGAAGTAGGTGCGCCCTACTTCCCCGAGAGACATCCAACTTGATTTTAGAACTGTAACGAAGACTATATACTATTATTAGTTTTTGCACTTTTCTATATCGCTTCTTGGATACCATAAAATAAAATCAAAACTAATTATCAAACTTTTGATAAACGCAGCTTACGTTTATGCAAGAAGTACACATTACAATAGCAGACGAAAGTCATTTTCTATACGCTGAAGAAATTTGCAGTGTCATATCGGATTCCGCCAAGGTAAGAGGAACGGGGATCGCTAAGCGAACACCTGATTATGTGCAAACTAAAATGAAAAATGGAGATGCAATCATTGCATTATCCGATGATCAATTTGCAGGTTTTTGTTACATAGAAAGTTGGGGTCATGGCGAGTATGTTGCACATTCAGGTTTAATTGTTCATCCGGATTTTAGAAACCGCGGATTAGCAAAAAAGATTAAAGAATTTACGTTTAATCATTCCTTAAAAAAATACCCAACAGCCAAAGTATTCGGAATCACCACAGGTTTGGCAGTGATGAAAATTAATTCTGAATTGGGATATAAACCAGTAACATTCTCAGAATTAACAGATGATCCGAAGTTTTGGTCAGGCTGTAAGACATGTACAAACTATGAGATTTTGACTTCAAAGGATCATAAAATGTGTTTGTGTACTGGAATGCTGTACGATCCGCTTCGAAAAAAGAAAAAGAAAGAGAAGTGGTTCAATCAAAAAGTATTAAAAAGATTAAAAAAGATCAAGCAAACCATGCTTGCAAATAATAAACCATTGTTATTATGGAAAAAGTAGTATTGGCATATAGTGGAGGGCTAGACACCTCTTATTGTGTAAAATATTTAATTCATGAGAAAAACCTTGAAGTGCATACCATTTTGGTAAACACTGGAGGATTTTCGGAAACAGAATTAGAAGAAACTGAAAAAAGAGCTTATGAACTTGGGAGTTCATCTCATATCAATAAAACCATTGTTGAAGAATTTTACCAAAAAGCAATCAAGTATTTGATTTATGGAAATGTTCTAAAAAACAATACCTATCCGTTGTCGGTAAGTGCAGAAAGAATCTTCCAGGCGATAGAGGTGATCAATTATGCAAAGCAGATTGGTGCAAAATATATAGCTCATGGAAGTACCGGAGCAGGGAATGATCAGATAAGATTTGATGTAATTTTTCAAACCCTGGCACCAGAAATTAAAATCATAACACCGATTAGGGATCTTAAACTTTCAAGACAAGAAGAGGTCGCTTACCTTCAAAGTCATGGAGTGCAGTACAGTTGGGAAAAGGCTCAATATTCTATTAATAAAGGGATTTGGGGAACTAGCGTAGGAGGTAAAGAAACGCTAACTTCTCAAAACCCGTTACCAGATGAAGCGTTCCCAAGCCAACTCCAAAAAGACAAGGAAGAAACCATTACGCTCAATTTTGAAAAAGGAGAACTCGTTGGTTTGGATGGGATAAAAGATACTCCAGTAAATAATATACTGAAGCTTGAAGAGCTGGCAAGCGCCTTTGCTATTGGTAGAGATATTCATGTAGGAGATACGATTATCGGAATAAAAGGAAGAGTAGGATTTGAAGCAGCTGCACCAATTGTGATTATAAAAGCACATCATCTGTTAGAAAAGCATGTGCTGACCAAATGGCAACAATACTGGAAAGAACAATTGGCCAATTGGTATGGAATGCTTTTACATGAAGGCAATTATCTGGATCCAGTAATGCGAAACATAGAAGTGTTTTTGGAAGATTCACAGAAATCAGTGACAGGAGGAGTAAAGGTAAAATTAAAACCGTACCACTTTATGTTAGAAGGAGTAGAATCAGATTTTGATATGATGAAATCCGATTTCGGACAGTATGGAGAGATGAATAACTCCTGGACTGCAGATGATGCCAAAGGTTTTATTAAGATTTATGGTAATGCTAATAAAATTTACCACAACGTAAACCCAGATCAATCATGATAAAAGTTGGAATAATAGGTGGGTCAGGATATACTGCCGGAGAATTACTCAGACTTTTGGTACATCACCCAAAAGCGCAGTTGGATTTTGTGTATAGTACTACCAATGCAGGAATTGCTATAGCTAAACAACATCCGGATTTGGTCGGAGAAATTGATTTAAAATTCACCGATACCGTAAACCCAAACGTAGATGTAGTGTTTTTGTGTCTAGGTCATGGGCGATCTCAGGCTTTTCTAAATGAACATAGTTTTTCTGAAACGACCAAAGTGATTGATCTTGGAAATGATTTCAGATTAAACAAAGATAAAAGCTACCAAAACAGGGATTTTGTATATGGATTGCCTGAATTGCAAAAGGAAAAGATTATAGAAGCAACAAACATTGCTAATCCAGGTTGTTTTGCTACAGCTATTCAATTGGCATTGTTACCCTTGGCATCCATTGATCAATTAAATAGTGCTGTGCATATCAACGCAACAACGGGAAGCACAGGAGCTGGCGTAATACCTGGTAGTACTACTCATTTTAGTTGGAGAGATAATAATTTTTCTAGTTATAAGGTATTTACCCATCAGCATCTAGACGAGATCCAGGAAAGTATTGTACAGTTACAACCCAATTTTGATAGTCCACTGTTCTTTATCCCTAATCGAGGGAATTTCAGCAAAGGGATATACGTAACTCTTTATACCGAATTTGCAGGAACTGAGGAAGAAGCCATTCAACTGTATAAGGATTTTTACAAAGAAGCTCAGTTTACTGTAGTTTCAGATCAGGAAATTCACTTAAAACAGGTAGTGAATACCAACAAATGCATCCTTCATATTAGCAAGAAGAAAGGAATGTTACTCATTACATCCGTAATTGATAATTTAATCAAAGGAGCATCTGGGCAAGCCATTCATAACATGAATTTAATGTTTGGGATTGAAGAAAAAACAGGTTTAGAATTAAAAGCAAGTGCATTTTAGACATGAATAAGATAACCATCATAGGAGGAGGGAACTTAGGGAAATCTATTATTTCAGGATTGGGCAATAGTGACCTTTTTGAAGCAAAACATATTACCGTAGTCGATAAGTCAGAACATAATTTGACCGAAGTAAAAGAGAAGTTGGGAGTGTCAACCTCGCAACATATTATAGAAGCTATTTCTGATGTGAAATGGGTCATTTTGTGTGTGCAACCCAGACAGTTGGATGCAGTTCTGGAAGAAATAAAAGAAGAGCTCATTGCCGACCAAATATTGATTTCAACAGTGACCGGTACATCCATTGCTGAGATTAATGAAGTAGTACCTAAAAACAAGGTGATTCGTGTAATGCCAAATACAGGAGCATCAAAAAAGTTATCGATGACCTGTATTTCTGCAAACGAGGATGTAAAAGAAGAGTTGGTCTTTGTTCAAAAAATGTTTGATACCATCGGAAAAACGTTGATCATTGAAGAGCGACTTATGCAGGCGGCTACCGTATTGGGTGCGAGTGGAATTGCTTTCTTTTTGAGATTTCTTAGAGCAATGATTCAAGGAGGGATACAAATGGGATTTCATCCTCATGAAGCACAGATTATCGCAGTACAAACAGCTATGGGTGCAGCAACTTTGGTTGCAAAAAATGGAACACATCCAGAACGAGAAATCGATAAGGTAACTACACCTCAGGGGTGTACTATCGAAGGTCTTAACGAGATGGAACATCAAGGGCTTAGTTCTTCAGTAATAAAAGGGGTAATGGCCTCTTATGAAAAGATAAATACAATAAAATAAGGAGTATTAAAAAGAATATGAGTATGAAATTGTTTGATGTATATCCATTGTATAATGTAGAACCTGTAAAGGCATTCAATAGCACCATTATTGACAAAAATGGAGTAGCATATTTGGATTTGTACGGGGGTCACGGAGTAATTTCTATAGGGCATTCGCATCCTCACTATACCAAAAAAATAAAAGAACAAATTGATAAAATTGGATTCTATTCTAATGCAGTACAGAACAGTATGCAAACCGAATTGGCACAAAGGCTGGGAGCTTTATCAGGGTATGACACCTATCAATTGTTTTTGTGTAATTCTGGAGCAGAAGCTAATGAAAATGCTTTGAAATTAGCCTCTTTTCATACCGGGAAATCTCGGGTGATTGCTTTTGATAATGCATTTCACGGTAGAACGTCAGCAGCAGTTGCAGTAACGGATAATGCCAAAATCAATGCTCCGCTCAATAAGCAGCAAGAAGTAACTTTTCTGCCTTTGAATGATATTGATGCCGTAACCCAAGAATTAGAAAAAGGAAATGTGTGTGCAGTAATCATTGAGCCTATTCAAGGAGTAGGAGGTCTTGATCAACCGACCACAGCATTTTTCCAGGAATTGCAATTGCTTTGTAAAGAGAATAATGTGGTATTGATTGCCGACGAAATTCAATCTGGATATGGGAGAAGTGGAAAGTTCTTTGCGCATCAGCATCATGGCATTACTCCTGATATTATTTCTGTTGCCAAAGGGATGGGGAACGGTTTTCCTATTGGTGGGATATTAATCGCTCCCCATATTCAACCTAGTTATGGATTGCTTGGAACTACGTTTGGAGGGAATCATTTAGCTTGTGCAGCGGCTCTTGCAGTACTCGAAGTGATTGAGACCGAAAATTTGGTAGATAATGCAGCATCAATTGGAGAGTATTTCTTAACCAAAATTAAAGAACTACCAGGAATTAAAAAATGTAAAGGTAGAGGGCTCATGGTTGGTTTGGAATTTGACTACGAAGTAGGAGAATTGCGTAAAAAGTTGATTTATGATGCGCATATTTTTACTGGTGGATCTATGAATAAAAAGCTGTTAAGAATACTACCACCTCTTACAATCGATAAAAAAGAAATCGATCAGTTTGTAATGGCATTGCAAAATATATTAATCGAAGAAAAAGTATAGCTATGGAAGCAGTACTGAACATAGAACAACGAAATGCAGTTTTGCTAAAGATGGCGGAGTTGATTGCTAAAAATAGGGAAACTTTGATTGCGGCTAATCAAAAAGATTTGAACAGTTACTCTGGAGAAGATAAAGCAATGTACGACCGATTGAAGGTTGATAAGGCTAAAGTACAAGGGATGATTGATGCATTAGAACAATTGGCAAATCTAGAGGATCCTTTAGGAGTAGAGCGTTTTCAATTTACACATGAGAACGGAATGCATGTTTTTAATAAAACAGCTCCTTTTGGTACGGTACTTATCATCTACGAATCAAGACCAGATGTGACCGTTGAGGCGGCTGGAATTGCGTTCAAATCTGGAAACAAAATTTTACTAAAAGGAGGAAAAGAATCCCTAAACTCTAACCTGGAAATAGTAAAGTTGTGGCATAAGGCACTGGCGAGCGTCGAAGCGACTACAGATTGGGTTACTTACTTGAATTATGATCGAGAGAAAACCCAGAAGTTTTTGGAGCATCCAACACAAAGAGTGGATCTTATTGTTCCAAGAGGAGGGGAAAAGCTGATTGCATTTGTAAAGCAGCATGCAACTTGTCCAGTGATCGTTAGCGGTCGAGGGAATAATTTTGTATATGTTCATAATGAAGCGGATAACGCTCTGGCTTTGGATAATATCATTAATGGTAAAACCGACAAAATCTCAGCCTGTAATGCTGTAGATAAGGTTTTGATTGATAAAAACTTACCCAATAAAGAGGATTTTGTAAGAAATCTCATTACGGCACTCAAAGATTATGATGTAGAAATTATTGGCGATTCGTCTTTGGCTAAATATGAGGAGGTAAAGACCATCGAGAATGATAAGATCTGGTTTGAAGAGTTTTTGGATTTCAAAATTGTAATTGGTGAAACCACGAATAACAAAGAAGCCATTGATAAGATTAATGAATATAGTGGAGGACATTCTGCGGCAATCATTACTAGAAATCAGCAGATTGCAGATCAGTTTATGATGTCGGTAGATTGTGCAGCTGTGTATCATAATGCTTCCACTCGATTTACAGATGGGTTTCAGCTAGGATTAGGAGGAGAGCTGGCAATAAGCACAGATAAATTACATCAAAGAGGACCAATTGGTTTACAACATTTGGTAACCAACAAATGGTATATACATGGAGAAGGGCAGATCAGATAAGAAAAGAATTGTACTCAAAATAGGATCCAATACATTGACCAAAGAAACGGATCAGATTTCTAGAGGAAAAATCGAAGATATCGGTAGGCAGATCGTTGCATTACAGGATACTTATGAGTTCGTTATTGTAAGCTCTGGTGCTATAGCTGTAGCCAAACAATTCGTGAATTTGGAGAGTAATGGAAAGGAAATCAATGTAAAACAAGCATTAGCATCCATTGGTCAGCCACACTTAATGCGAATTTTTCAAGAAAGTTTTAGAGACCTTGGTTTGTTGACGTCTCAGTGTTTGTTGTCTTATTCGGATTTTGAAAGAGAGGAATCAAAACAAAATATTGTGAATACGATCAATGTATTGGTAGCCAATAACTATATCCCAATTATCAATGAAAATGACACTGTGGCTACAGACGAAATCCAATTTGGAGATAATGATAAGTTAGCGGGCTTAACAGCCGTATTGCTAGATGCAGATTTACTTGTGGTTGCTACCAATACCAATGGGATTTGTACAAAGGCATCCATTCAAAATAAGACCTACCAAACGATTACCGATGTAGTAGATGTAGAAGAGTTGGAACAAGAGATCGTGAGTGCAGTGTCTTCTCATGGTACTGGTGGGATGCGTTCAAAAATTGAAGCAGCAAAAATAGCCCAGGCTGCTGAGATAGAAACATGGATTGTAAATGGGCTTAACGATAATTTTATTACCGATGTAATTGAGGATAAGATCCCTTTTACCAGAATAACAAAAGCAGTATACAATGAATAATTACTTTTCAATAGCAGATATAGATAATGTTGAAGATTGGGTGGATCAAGCCATAGCACTTAAAAAAGAACCATTACAGGATAAAAAACTGGGAGAGGACAAAACCATAGGGTTGTTGTTTTTTAATCCCAGTCTACGTACTCGATTAAGCACACAAAAGGCCGCACTTAATCTGGGGATGAATGTTATGGTGATGAATTTTACAGGAGAAGGCTGGTCTTTAGAATATGGTGACGGTACCATCATGGATCAGGGAAATTCTGAACATGTTAAGGAAGCAGCACAAGTGGTTTCACAATATTGTGATATACTGGCCATTCGAGTATTTGCACATTTAAAAGATAAAGAAGAGGATTACAGCGAAAAGGTGTTAAAAAGCTTTATGGAATACGCGACCATTCCAGTGGTGAATATGGAAAGTGCCACGGGTCATCCATTACAAGCACTTACAGATGCAATTACTATTACCGAACATAAAAAGAAGGAGAAACCAAAGGTTGTATTATCATGGGCACCGCATCCAAAAGCTTTGCCCCAGGCTGTTGCCAACTCTTTTGTAGAGATGATGCAACGAATGGACGCGCATTTTGTAATTACCCATCCAAAGGGATATGAGTTAGCCAGTCAGATTACTAAAGAGGTGCCCATTGATTACAACCAGGAGAATGCTTTTAAAGATGCAGATTTTATTTATGTCAAAAACTGGAGTGCTTACCAGGACTACGGAAAAGTACTGTCTACGGATGCCGATTGGAAAATTACTGAAGATAAAATGAAACTGACCAATCAGGCCAAATTTATGCATTGTTTGCCAGTAAGACGAAATGTAGTCGTAGATGATGCAGTGATTGAAAGTGAAGATGCAATTGTAATTCAGCAGGCCAACAATAGAACCTATGCAGCACAATTGGTATTGAAAAAAATATTGAAAGGATTGAAGGGGTCATGAAGCAGTTATTAGTAGCAAAAATAGGAGGCAATATTATTGAAGACAAAGATGCGCTAAATCAATTTTTGATAGACTTTTCAAAAATAGAAGGGCCTAAAATTTTGATTCATGGAGGGGGGAAGTCAGCAACACAGCTTTCGGAAAAACTTGGGGTAAAAACCGAAATGATAGATGGCAGAAGGATAACATCTGCTGAAAATTTGGATGTTGTGGTGATGACTTATGCAGGGTTAATCAATAAAAATATTGTAGCTGGGCTGCAAAAACATGGTAGTCCGGCTCTAGGATTAACAGGTGCAGATGCAAATACAATTATGGCAACCAAAAGACCCGCACAGTTTGTAGATTACGGTTTTGTAGGCGATGTAGAGAAGGTAAATGATAAGATGATAAAAGGGATACTGGATATGGGGATCATTCCTGTGTTTTGTGCAATCACTCATGATGGAAATGGGCAATTGTTAAATACCAATGCCGATACGATAGCCTCAGAGATTGCCTCAGCTATGAGCGCCCATTTTGAAGTGTCCTTGTTCTACTGTTTTGAGTTGAAAGGTGTTTTGGAAGATATCAATAACAAGGATTCTGTGATAGAGCATATCGATTTAGAAAAGTATGCAAAGCTTAGAGATGATCAGGTAATAGCCGATGGAATGCTACCTAAATTACAGAATTGTTTTGATGCATTGCAAAAGAATGTAGCAAGCGTGCATATTGCAAACTCCGAATATATAAAAGATAATACAGTAAAGCATACTACCTTGAGTTTATAAATCAAGATAGATAAAAACATTCAATCATAAAATGAGTACTAATTTACATACTGAAGGATTTACAGGTTTCGAGATTTCGACACTTACAGATAATGCTATTGAGTTATTAAAAAAACTAATAGCAACTCCTTCTTTTTCTTCAGAAGAAGAGAGCACCGCTTTGTTAATTGAAGAGTGGTTCAATACCCATAAGATTCCATTTGAAAGAGAGAATAATAATATATGGGCGTACAACTTGCACTTTGATGCTTCAAAACCCACTATTTTGTTGAATTCTCATCACGATACTGTAAAACCAAATGGAAATTACACCAATGATCCTTTCCAGGCATTTGTCGAAGATGGAAAATTATTTGGTTTAGGGAGTAATGATGCTGGAGGTTGTCTGGTTTCTTTGCTGGCAACATTTACGTATTTCTATCATAAAGAAAACCTAGCCTACAATTTGGTGGTAGTTGCATCTGCCGAAGAAGAGAGTAGTGGTCCGTTGGGTCTGAAAAGTGTGCTGAAACACTTTAAAAATGTAGAATTTGCTGTGGTAGGAGAACCTACGCTCATGCAATTGGCAGTAGCCGAAAAAGGATTGTTAGTTCTGGATGTTTCTGTGCAGGGAACATCAAGTCACGCTGCGCATCCCAATGATGATAATTCCATTTATAAGACCTTAGAAGTATTGCAATGGTTTAAAGATTTTACCTTCAAAAAAGAGTCAGAAACTCTGGGCAAAGTTAAAATGACGGTTACCCAAGTAAGTGCAGGGAACCAGCATAATGTGGTTCCTTCTCATTGTGATCTAGTAGTAGACATCCGGGTAAATGATAAATATAAGAACGAAGAAATTTTAACAATGGTAAAAGAAAATATGCCAGCTCATGTTACGGTAACACCAAGATCATTACACTTGGGGTCTTCTTCCATACCCATGGATCATCCTATTGTAAAATCTGGGATTGCTCTGGGAAGAACAACTTATGGATCACCAACGCTATCCGATCAATCGGTATTGAGTTGCCCATCATTGAAATTGGGGCCTGGTGATTCTACGCGATCGCACTCGGCAAATGAGTTTATTTATGTGGATGAGATAAAAGAAGGCGTAGCCTTGTATGTAAAAATTTTAGAGGGAATTTTTTAAGAAAAGAACGTATGAAACTTTGGGACAAGGGATTACCCACAGATGAAAAAATAGATAGATTTACCGTAGGCAACGATAGGCAATTGGATTTGGTTATTGCCAAATACGACGTACGTGCAACGTTAGCTCACGGTAAGATGTTGCACAAGATCGGATTACTTTCGGAAACCGAAATTTCAAGTATAGAAAGGGTGTTGAATGAGCTTAACAAACAAATAGATGAAGGATCCTTTACTATCGAAAATCAGTTTGAAGATGTACATTCAAAAATAGAATACGAGTTAACGCATCGGATAGGAGAGGCAGGTAAAAAAATACATACTGCAAGATCCAGAAATGACCAGGTTTTGGTAGCTATGCATTTATACCTTAAAGATGAGTTGCTTCAAATAAAAAGTCAGGTCAAAGAGCTTTCAAAAGTACTACTATCCAGAGCAAATGAGTTCAAAAATGTGTTGTTGCCAGGATATACGCATTTACAGATTGCAATGCCTTCTTCTTTTGGATTGTGGTTCTCTGCGTATGCAGAGAGTTTTGTAGATGATCTGTTTTTTGTGAACGCCGCTTTACAAGTCGTAGATCAAAATCCGTTAGGGAGTGCTGCAGGTTATGGGAGCTCATTTCCAATCGATAGAGAGTTTACAACACAAGAACTGGGTTTTGCAACTTTGAAATACAATGTGGTAGCTGCTCAAATGAGCAGAGGAAAATCAGAAAAGTCGGTTTCTTTTGCAATCAGTAGTGTAGCGGCAACATTGTCAAAATTAGCAATGGATGTGTGTTTGTATATGAGTCAGAACTTTGATTTTATGAGCATCCCTTCAGAATTAACCACGGGATCTAGTATTATGCCTCATAAAAAGAACCCGGACGTTTTTGAGTTGATTAGAGGGAAATGTAATAAGATACAAGGACTTCCGTATGAGCTTACGTTACTAACGGCAAACCTTCCAAGTGGTTATCATAGAGATCTTCAATTACTAAAAGAGGGAATAGTTCCTGCTATTCAGGATTTAAAAGCTTCGCTGGAGATGTCTGTATATGCATTACAACAAGTAACGGTAAACGAAGGTATTTTGAAAGATCCAAAATATGACTACCTCTTTAGTGTAGATACCTTAAATGCTTTGGTGATGCAAGGCATGACTTTTAGAGAGGCTTATGTAAAAATCGGAAAGGATATAGAAGATGGAAACTATCATCCGGAAAAAAATACCACACATACACATGCGGGTAGTATTAATAATTTATGTCTAAACCAAATAGAAGAGAAACTGGAGCGTGTTTAATTGAGTGTAAGTTGAGTTAGTTTAATTTTTTAGCTTCAGTCTAGACCCCCAAGGAGTTGTTAACCTATGGGGGTTGTTTTTTGGTATACCAGTCTAAAAAAATTACCTTTAGAAAAGAAAATTTACATAAGTTCTCCTGATATGAGCAAGCTTTTTTTTGGCTTTTACTGCGGCATTGGCTGGTTTTTTATTTGGATTTGACACCGTAGTAATTTTTGGGGCGGATCAGAGTTTACAGGAATTATGGAATACTTCGGATGCGTTTCATGGTTCTGTCGTAATGCCCAAGGCTTTATGAGGAACCGTATTAGGAGCTATTTTTGGAGGAATCCCTTTTGTTTGTGATCTTTTTAATGCCAGAAACAAAAGGGATTTCATTAGAAAATGTGAGTCAACAACTAATCAAAGAAAACTAATTACTTATGAAAATAACCTGTTTTGGAGAAGTATTATGGGATATATTTCCTACCCATCGAAAAATAGGTGGCGCTCCACTTAATGTGGCTTTACGATTGCATACTATGGGAATCGATACTTCCCTAATCACCAGGATAGGAAATGATGATTTGGGAAGCGATATCGTAGGGTATTTAGAAAAACAAGGTATGCGTAACAATATCTTTCAAGAAGATATTAAACATATTACTGGCGAAGTGCTGGTTACTCTAGATGGCAGTGGTACAGCATCTTACGAGATTAGTAAACCTGTAGCCTGGGATTTTATTGAATATACCAAAAAGATGGAACAATTAGTAGTAAGTTCAGACGCCTTTGTGTTTGGTAGTCTTGCTAGTAGAAGTGAAGAAAGTAGAAATACACTTTTGAAATTGTTGGAAAAAGCGCTGTACAAAGTGTTGGATGTGAATCTTAGACCTCCTCATTATGATGCTTCCTTATTGTTACAACTGATGAACCAAGCTGATTTTATCAAACTAAACGATGAAGAATTGGAAGAAATTTGTGAACACCTAAACATCCGGGAGAATGCGTTAGAAAACCAGGTAAAAGCACTCGCAAAAGAAACAAAAACTGATCAAATTTGTATTACCAAAGGCGGAAAAGGAGCAGCTCTGTTTTTTGACAATGAGTTTTATAACAACCCTGGATATAAAATACAAGTCGTGGATACTGTAGGGGCAGGAGATTCTTTTTTGGCAACATTGATTTCCAAATTATTGACAAAATCCCAGCCACAAGAAGCCATTGATTATGCTTGTGCAGTAGGAGCAATGGTTGCGGGTAGCAAAGGGGCGAACCCTGTATTTAGTAAAGAAGAAATTGAAGCGTTTATGTATGAAAATGCTAAGTAGTTGTATATACCTGTATCATTAAAATAATTCTGAAAATGAGTAAGTCAAAAGTGAGTCGAAGACAAGTGATAAAAAACATATCACTGGGAATTGGAGCAGTAGGTATGGGTATGCCGGTTATAGCGGGTGAACCAGAAAAGAAATTGGGTAATACCAAGTCGACGCAATCAAAGCTGAAAAGAAATATTAATCATTCGGCTTGTAGATGGTGTTATCAGGATATTCCTTTAGAAGAATTCGCAGAAAAGGGGAAGGATTTAGGATTAGTAGGAATTGATCTTTTAAAACCTGATGAATGGGAAGTAGTCAAGGATAAGGGAGTTAGTTGCTCGTTGGCGACAGACTCTTTTGCAAACATTATTCATGGATTCAACAATTCTAAAAATCATAAAGCATTACAGCAACAATACATGGAGTTGATTTCTAAAGCGGCGGATGCTGGGATACAACAAGTTATTGTCTTTTCTGGGAACCGTCATGGAATATCCGACGAATTGGGGTTAGAAAATTGTGCTCTAGGCTTAGATACATTGGTAAAACATGCTGAAAGGAACAATGTTACTTTGGTTATGGAATTGCTCAATAGTAAAGTAGATCATGCAGATTATCAATGTGATCATACTCCTTGGGGAGTTCGTTTGGTAGATAAAATAGGGTCCGGTAATTTCAAATTGTTGTATGATATCTACCATATGCAAATTATGGAAGGTGATATTATCGCTACTATTACGAAGTACCATAAGTATATTAATCATTATCATACAGGAGGTGTTCCTGGGAGAAATGAAATTAACGACAAACAAGAACTGAATTATCCTACAATCATGCGTGCCATTTTGAGTACAGGTTTTAACGGATATGTGGCTCAGGAGTTTATTCCTACTTACCAAGATAAATTGCAAGCGTTGAAGGAAGCAATTTTAATATGTGATGTATAATTATTAAGGTAATATCGTTTTTAAATCCTTCAGAACGTCGATATTATGCCTCAAACTAGCATACAATACGAATAGGATAAAAACAGCCACTGCAAAGCCGAATAAGGTTCCATTTTTACTAGTAGACATTTTTTTGGAAGTGTCTAGATAAACCTTAGAAAATTTCTTCGTGTATTTGGTAACCAGGGCAAAAGTGGGGGCAAAAATAAGTACTACGATAGCCATATCGATAAGTACCAATAGATACCCTTGTTGATCCACATGTTTTTTTACATACTTAATGATGTGTTCATTGATTAACGCAGCACACAAAACAGCAACGGCGTATATGGCATATTTGGTTAGGTTTTTGTTTTTCATGGGGCATTTATTGTTTCAGGGAGAAAAGCTACTAAATCTATGGTATTAAATCAAAATTAAATAAAGAGAAACTACAGATTTACAGTTTTAGCATGTTTTTATTATTGATGATTGCTTATTGTTTTAAGATTTAAATTGAGATTTTGATATGAAATCAAGAAGTGTTTTGTGATTTTATTGCTAAATTGATATATTTATGCTAAATAAATATATATGAAAATTGAATCCTGTCCTAATTGCGGTTCTGAAGACTATATCAAGAGTGGAGTGGTTAATGATCGTCAACGGTTTAAATGTAAATCTTGTAGCTATTTTTTCTCTGTAAATAAGATAGGTAAGAAAATAGATGATTACTATGTTAATAAGGCTTTACAGTTGTATTTGGAAGGGTTAACCTATCGAGAGATTGAGCGTATCTTGGGAATTTCGCACGTAAGTATTATGAACTGGGTGAAAAAATATAATATCAAGAGACCTTACAATTCTAATTATCATCCTACTTACAAAATTCTAAATGCTTCAGAACTTGCTATTTATTTTAATGATGTACAAAATTTATCAGGAGCGGGGGTAGTAGTAACCGAACTGGGTGATAAGTTTATGCTTATTAAATGGGAGCGTTTTAGAGATTAGCTATATTAAATTAACGAATAACTATATTAGTTTTTTCTTAACTGATGGTTTTTTAGAGATTAGTATCGCGCACAAAATCAATTTATTACTAATCTAATCTTTAAAACTCTATGAGAAAACAGCTAATCATATTGGTAGGTATGCTTCTTCTTACCTGTCATTATACATACTCTCAGGGATCGCCAGATTATACAGGCGGACTTAAGGTGAAATTAAACGAAGACGGTTCAAAATATTTCAGGATTATATCCTGGGCACAGTTCTGGGCAAGATACCAGGATGAGGTTCCAGACGATGTAAGTAATACAAGCATGAGTATTCGAAGAGCTCGTATTCTTACCTATGCACAGATAAACAAAGACTTCTTAATTCTTACGCATTTTGGCCTTAATAGTTTGAATGCAAATAATCAAAGCCCTTTGGGTCGTGGAGAAGAATCTCAACTCTTTTTTCATGACGTATGGGGACAATACAATCTAAATGCCAATCATGCTATTGGAGCTGGGTTACATTATTGGAATGGAATCTCTCGACTCAATAATCAAAGTACGCTTAACATCATGACTTTGGATAATAACCGACAATCATGGGCGACAATAGGACTATCCGATCAGTTTGCCAGGCATATTGGGATTTATGCCAAAGGTAGTTTTGGCAAGCTTCAATATCGGGTATCCATCAATGAATCGGGAACCAACAATCTTCAGGAAGGAACAGATCCGGTTGCAGATGGTCCTGCGGTATATGCAGGGAGAAGGTTATTAGGATCCAAAGATGCTGGAAAGAACTTTGCCGGATATTTTGATTTTCATTTTCTGGATCAGGAATCCAATTTCCTTCCTTACAAAGTGGGAACTTACCTGGGAGGTAAGAAAGTATTTAATGTGGGAGCAGGGTTTTTCTTTCACCCAAAAGGTAGTGTGGTGGCAAATACTGCAGGAGATCTTGAAGGTGAGGATGTGGCCATTTTTGCGGTAGATGCTTTCTATGATGCACCAATAGGAGAAAATGGTTCTGCAATTACAGCCTATGCCACTTATCAGAATAATGATTACGGAGAAAACTTTACCTTAGGGCAAACCTATGAAACAGGTTCGATGATCTATGGGCATGTTGGATATGTTATTCCTAATGATAATAAGAAAACCAAGTTTCAACCCTATGCTTCTTTTAATACAAGATCGATAGATGCGATAGATGATAATGCTACAACTTTTGGAGTAGGAGCTAATGCGTATTTCAGTGGGCATCATTCTAAAATAACTTTAGAATACTTGAATACAAAATACGGGGATAACGATGCGCAAAGCTTTGTTACCCTGCAAGCAATGATATATTTATAAAAATCTATAATTATGACAGATAAAGAAAAAGCGGTGGCTTACTGGAAACAGAACCTAAAGTATTTGGTTATTCTTCTCATTATTTGGTTTCTGGTTTCTTATGGAGCAGGAATTCTTTTTAAAGACGCACTCAACAATATACGATTAGGAGGATTCAAACTAGGATTTTGGTTTGCACAACAGGGTTCGATTTACACCTTTGTCATCCTGATCTTCGTATATGTTCGATTGATGAATAAACTAGATAAAAAATATGGTTACGATGAGTAATCTTAATACTAACCAAAAAAATATAGCATTATGAGCGTTCAAGTATGGACATGGATTTTAGTAGGGATTACTTTTACCCTTTATTTTGGGATTGCCATTTGGGCCAGAGCAGGCTCTACCAAAGATTTTTACGTAGCCGGAGGAGGAGTTTCTCCATTGGCTAATGGGATGGCTACAGCTGCCGATTGGATGAGTGCAGCCTCATTTATTTCTATGGCGGGATTAATCTCTTTTATGGGATATGATGGTTCTGTTTTTCTTATGGGATGGACCGGTGGATATGTATTATTAGCACTTTTGCTAGCCCCATATCTTCGGAAATTTGGAAAGTTTACTGTTCCGGATTTCATCGGAGATCGATATTATTCGAATACCGCAAGAACTGTAGCTGTTATTTGTGCCTTGATTGTTTCTTTCACTTATGTAGCAGGACAAATGCGAGGAGTTGGGATAGTGTTTTCTCAATTCTTGCAAGTAGACATTAACTTAGGTGTTATTATCGGAATGGCAGTGGTTCTGGTATTTGCTTTTCTGGGAGGAATGAAAGGAATCACGTATACGCAGGTTGCTCAATACTGTGTTTTGATTTTTGCATTTATGGTTCCCGCATTTTTTATCTCGATGCAAATGACAGGAAATATCATCCCACAAATAGGAATGGGAGGTACTGTAGAAGATGGAACATATCTTTTAGAAAAACTGGATACGCTACATACGCAATTAGGTTTTAATGAGTATACAGATGGTTCAAAATCTACATGGGATGTATTCGCGATTACTTTGGCTCTTATGGTAGGTACCGCTGGATTACCTCACGTAATCGTTCGCTTTTTTACAGTTCCTAAGGTAAAAGATGCACGTAAATCGGCGGGGTTAGCATTGTTGTTTATTGCTATTTTATATACCACTGCACCAGCGATTGCTGTATTTGCAAGAACCAATTTGATTGAGACGGTAAGTAATAATTCCTATAAAGAAGTACCAGAATGGTTTAAGAACTGGGAAAATACTGGACTAATTGCCTGGTCTGATAAAAATGGAGATGGAAAAATACAATATGTAAATGGAAGTGCTACTGAAGGAAAACCAAAGTATACCGGAGAACGTGGAGTAAATGGAGAACGATTGGTGGCTAATGCAAGTAGTACAGAGAATGAATTATATGTGGATAGAGATATCATGGTATTAGCCAATCCAGAGATTGCCAAATTACCAAACTGGGTAGTAGCATTGGTAGCGGCAGGAGGATTGGCTGCGGCATTATCAACTGCAGCAGGATTACTTTTGGTGATATCCACTTCTATTTCTCATGATCTAATCAAAAAGCAAATTAAGCCCGATATTTCCGAAAAAGGAGAGTTATGGGCAGCACGTATTAGTATTTTGTTTGCTATTATCGTTGCAGGATTGTTTGGGATTTATCCACCTGGGTTTGTCGCCGCCGTCGTCGCACTGGCATTTGGGCTGGCCGCCGCCTCATTCTTTCCGGCGATTATCCTTGGTATTTTTGATAAACGGATGAACAGGCAAGGGGCAGTGGCCGGTATGATTGTCGGGATTACCCTAATGCTAGTATATATGATCGTTTACAAAACCGGACTTATAGGAGTAATGGAACCTCGACCAAAAGAAGAGTGGTGGTTTGGGACATCTCCAGAAGGTTTTGGTACGATTGCTATGATCGTAAATGTTGTTGTATCTGTTATTGTTTCCAGAATGACTTCGGCACCGCCAAGTGAAGTTCAAGATATCGTAGAGGATATCAGAATCCCTAGTGGAGCAGGAGAAGCTACTGGACATTAATTTTTAATTTAGTTGAATACGGTACTATAGTTGGCGATATAGTGCCGTTTTTTCTAAATTTATAGGATGAGTTCAAAAATGAAAAAAAGACACCAGCAAAAACTTATTGTACTATCATTTGTGCTGTTTTTACTATGGAATGTTCCTTTGGTATTGATTTTTGATCAGTCTGGCGAAATTTTTGGTTTCCCGATGATCTATTTCTTTATTTTCCTCATATGGATACTGGCAATTTTCATTTCATATATCATTTTGCATAGACACTATGAATAATTATCTATTGATATCTATCATTATTGTCTATTTGACCTTTTTGTTTTTGGTAGCCTTTTGGGCCGAAAAAAATTCAAAAAGCAAATGGGTGAATAACCCATATATCTATGTATTGTCGTTGGCTGTATACTGTTCGGCCTGGACTTATTATGGAAGTGTTGGGATTGCCTCCCAATCAGGGATAAGTTTTCTTACTATCTATTTGGGGCCAGTAATCTCGATTCCTCTGTGGATATTGGTAATGCGAAGAATTATCCGAATATCCAAACAGCATAAAGTATCGAGTATTGCAGACTTTATATCATTGCGATATGGTAACAATCGTTTTTTGGGAGCTTTGGTTACCATTATCTGTGTGTTTGCCATTGTACCTTATATTTCTCTGCAGCTAAAAGCAATTTCGGAGACTTTTGAGATCATTACAGATGAAACAAGTTATAACTCTACATTGATTGTAGATGACTCTACATTTTATATAGCGGTGTTACTTGCGGTTTTTGTTGCTTTTTTTGGAACACAAGCTGCAGATGCCTCTCAACATCGTAAAGGAATAATGACCACAGTAGCTGTAGAATCCATTCTAAAACTGGCCTTTTTCCTGGTGATAGGAATATATGTTACTTTTTTTATGTTTGATGGAACAGGTGACATATACCAACAGGCTGCTATGCTTGAAAATTTCAAAAAAATAACCTCCTTCAATGGGTTAGAATCTGGTTTTAATTGGATGTTTACCATCATGCTTTCCTTTTTTGCCATATTTCTTTTACCTCGACAGTTTCATGTTGCAGTCGTAGAAAATGATCGGGAACGCTATTTGAAAAAAGCCATTTGGATGTTCCCATTATACCTTCTGTTGTTCAATATCTTTGTGATATTTATTGCTTGGGCAGGGAATCTGAAGGTTTTAGGAGATGTAAATCACGATTATTACACCTTATTGCTTCCGTTGCAAGAAGGAAATATTTTTCTTGCTTTATTGGTTTTTCTTGGGGGATTTTCGGCTGTAATCTCAATGGTCGTAGTTTCTACCTTAGCACTTTCCACAATGGTAAGTAATAACTTGATTATTCCGTACGGATTTCTGGATAAGTTTATCAAAGGGAATCCTGAAAAAAATGCTAAGTATATCAAAAACATAAGGCGCATTTCCATTTTTACGTTAATTATTGCGGCCTATTTTTTCTACATCAACTTTTCTTATGAGTTATCCCTGTTTTCTATTGGTTTAATTTCATTTGCAGTTATTGCCCAATTGGCACCTTCTTTTTTCATAGGCCTTTTCTGGAATAGAGGATCTGCCAAAGCAGTAAAAGTAGGAATGATTGTTGGAGTTTCGGTAGTGATTTATACCTTGATTTTACCACTTATAGTTAATGTGCTTACCGGTAATAATTTGTTTGTAGAAAAAGGATTATTCGGGATAGCATTATTAAAACCATATGCACTGTTTGGATTGGATTTTTTGGGACCAGAAGCACATTCGTTCTTCTGGAGTATGTTTTTTAATACGCTAAGCTTTTTGATCATTTCTTTACTTTCTAAAGGGAATTACCGAGAACGTAATTATGCCGAAATGTTTGTGAATAGTAGTAATTATGCAAATCTGCAGGATGGAGCATTTGTATGGAAAGGAGAAGCCTTTATTTCTGATATTAGAGAAGTATTGAATCGTTTCCTGGGAGAAAAAAGAACAGAAAAAGCACTGAATACTTTTTATTTGAAATACGGAATTTCTAAGGAGGAACAAATGGCCGATGCCAGGTTAATTAAGTTTTCTGAAAAATTACTTACAGGGAGTATAGGTACGGCTTCTGCTAGAATACTGATCAGTAGTGTAGCAAAAGAGGAACCAGTAAGTCTTCTCGAAGTTTTGAAGATATTAGAAGAATCGAAAGAGACTATAGCGGTCAATAAAGCCTTACAAGAAAAATCCCAAGAGCTTACTCAGCTAACAGAGAAACTGAAAACTGCAAATACAGAATTACTAGAGCAAGATCGATTAAAAGATGAATTTTTGGATACCATTGCGCATGAACTTAAAACACCTGTGACCTCTATACGAGCCGCTTCAGAAGTGCTAACAGACGAAGACGATATGCCAGAGGATTTAAAAAGAAAGTTCTTAGAGAATATAGTAATGGATTCTAATCGATTAACACGATTGATTCATAATATTCTGGATCTGGAAAAGCTTTCCATGGGTCAGGAACATTTGGAAATGGAGCATAGAGAAATAGGCCAAACTATTGATAAAGCAATTCATGGTGTAGAACAAATAGCCAAAAATAAAGGAGTTGAGCTGGTTCATGAAAATGATTATGAAATAAAGGCGAATTATGACGAAGATCGAATCATCCAGGTGCTCACCAATCTATTATCAAATGCACTGAAGTTTTCTAGTGAAAACACCGGAAAAATCAAAGTACAGGTTCGACAAAAAAGGCAAATGGTAGAAATTCTTGTAGAGGATAACGGAAAAGGTATCCCAAAAGAGGAAATGAGCTATATTTTTGATAAATTTTACCAGTCAAAAAACCAGAACACCAAAAAACCAATAGGTAGTGGATTAGGTTTGGCGATTAGTAAAAAAATTGTAGAAAGTCATAATGGGAAGATCTGGGTGGATAAAAAATATAAAGAAGGAGCTCGTTTTCTGTTTACTATCCCCAAATAGATAACCTTGAGTCAATGCTAAAAACGTATGAAGAAAATATTAATTGTAGATGATGAACCTAATATTGTAATGTCGTTAGAATATGCCTTCAAAAAGAAAAATTTTGAAGTATATATCGCTAGAGATGGTAGCGAAGCATTGCAGATAGCAAAAGAAAAGACTCCTGATCTAGTGCTCTTAGATATTATGATGCCTAATGTTGATGGATACGAAACACTGAAAGAAATAAAAAATGATAAAAACCTAGAGCATACTAAAGTAGTATTTCTTTCGGCCAAAAATAAAGCCACAGACATCGAAAAAGGATTGAAGCTAGGAGCAGATAAATATTTAACTAAACCTTTTTCGGTAAAAAAACTGGTGGCAGAAATTAATGAATTATTGAATTAACTTTTGATGTTGTGCGCAAACAACGATAGTATAATTTATAAATAGATAACCATGAAATTATCTTTAAAACCTTTAGCATCAGATATCTTTATTGGGGTATATGTTATCGCCTCTTTATATCTGAGGTTTTTGTTTGAGACACAAATTCAGATAAGTGCTATAAATTCTATAGTCATTGGATTGTGTTTCGTTGTGATCCTTTGGGTTTTGATAAAATTGAAATTCCTTAATCCAAATTGGTTTGGGCTTTTTAAACCAAAAAAACAAAATAAATAAGAATATAAAATAGACCAACAATGAGTAATTATCACATAAAACATCTTGAAGAATATTATCAAGTATACCGAAAATCGGTGAGAGACCCAGAAACCTTTTGGGCAGAAGTGGCAGAAGAACACTTTATGTGGAGAGAGAAATGGAAAAATGTATTGAGCTGGGATTTTACAAAGCCAGAGGTTACCTGGTTTGAAGGAGCAAAACTAAATATTACAGAGAATTGTATTGATAGACACCTTCGTCATCGCGGACATAAAACAGCTATTCTTTTTGAACCTAATGACCCGAATGAAGATGCGCAACACATAACATATAAACAATTACATGAACGAGTATGTAAGTTTGCAAATGTGTTGAAGAAAAAAGGAATTCAAAAAGGAGATCGTGTTTGTATCTATCTCCCTATGATCCCTGAGTTGGCTATTTCAGTTTTGGCTTGTGCGCGAATAGGGGCGGTACATTCGGTGGTATTTGCAGGTTTTTCTGCAACAGCGCTATCTACCAGGATTAATGATTGTGATGCAAAAATGGTGATTACTTCTGATGGGTCGTTCCGTGGGGCCAAAACGATAGACCTTAAAGGAATTGTAGATGATGCATTAGACAATTGTCCTGGAGTAGAAACTGTTTTGGTAGCCAAACGTATCGATTCTGATATTGAAATGAAAGCAGATCGTGATTATTGGTTACAACCCTTGTTAGAAGAAGCAAATAAAGAATGTGTTCCTGAAGTTATGGATGCCGAAGACCCTCTTTTTATTTTATATACTTCGGGATCGACTGGGATGCCAAAAGGAATGCTACACACCACTGCAGGATATATGGTGTATACTGCGTATACTTTTAAAAATGTATTTCAATATAAAGAAGATGATATTTATTGGTGTACTGCTGATATAGGATGGATCACAGGTCATTCTTATATTGTATATGGTCCCTTAGCAAATGGAGCAACTACAGTTATGTTTGAAGGGGTACCTTCGTATCCGGACTTTGGCAGATTTTGGGATATTGTACAAAAACATAAAATAACGCAGTTTTATACTGCGCCTACTGCCATACGTGCTTTAGCAAAAGAAAACCTGGATTATGTTACCCAGAGAGATCTATCTAGCATTAAAGTTTTGGGAACAGTGGGGGAACCTATTAATGAAGAAGCCTGGCATTGGTATAACGATCATGTAGGGCAGAAGAAGAGTCCGATTGTAGATACTTGGTGGCAGACAGAAACAGGAGGTATTATGATTTCCCCAATTCCATTTTCGACACCTACCAAACCCACTTATGCGACCTTACCATTACCGGGTATACAACCTACATTGATGGATGAGAATAGTCAGGAAATTAAAGGGAATCAGGTAGATGGTCGATTGTGTATTAAATTTCCTTGGCCATCTATGGCCAGAACGATTTGGGGTAATCATCAACGATATAAAGAAACTTATTTTTCTGCTTTCGAAAACAAATACTTTACAGGGGATGGGGCGTTTAGAGATGAGGTTGGATACTATCGAATTACAGGAAGGGTAGATGATGTTATTATTGTTTCTGGACACAATTTGGGTACTGCGCCTATCGAAGATGCTATCAATGAACACCCGGCCGTAGCAGAATCTGCAATTGTAGGGTTTCCGCATGATATAAAAGGAAATGCACTATACGGATATATCATTTTGAAAGAAACAGGAGAAACCAGAGATCGAAATAACCTGAGTAAAGAAGTAAATCAACAAATCACGGAACGTATAGGGCCAATAGCCAAACTGGATAAAATACAGTTCGTTCCTGGATTGCCAAAGACAAGAAGTGGTAAAATTATGAGGCGTATTTTACGTAAAATAGCGTCAAAAGACACTAGTAATCTTGGCGACACAAGTACATTGTTAAATCCTGAAGTTGTTGAAGAAATCATGGAAAAAGCGCTATAGATTATTGTTGCTTTTGTGTAGAACCCTTTTGTTTTAAAAAAATCGTTTTGAAAGATGAATTTGTTACGTTAAGACCTTTGCTGTCTTCTGATGTTGCATGTTTGACCGCATTGGCGAACAATAAAAAAGTATGGGATAACCTTCGGGATTATTTCCCATCTCCTTATATAAAAAAAGATGCAATAGAATTCGTAGATATGGTGTCTAAGAAGGAACCAACAGGGAGGTTTTGGAATCATTTATAATGAGGAATTATGTGGAGTGATTAGCTTAATCTTTCAAGATGATGTGTACACGAATTCTGCTGAAATTGGTTATTGGATAGGAGAACCATTTTGGGGAAAGGGTATTGCAACCAAGGCTATTGCCTTAATCACTAAGTATGGGTTTGAAAACTTGGGTTTAAGACGAATATTTGCTGGGGTTTTTGAATTCAATGTAATTTCCATGAAGGTTTTGGAGAAGAACGGATATCAAAAAGAGGGAATCTTCAAAAAATCGGTGATTAAAAATGACCGTATTTGGGATGAACATCGGTATTACAGAGTACACCCAGATATAGCTTAAAAAACAGATAGTAATCATTAATAAACCTATATCGCTCTCCCAAGCGATATAGGTTTGTAGTTTTAGGGTAATTAAAATACTGTTGTATTTTGATTACTGTTAGGAAACTAAAGCGTTCTCTGAGGCTTGCCCTGTATTTGATTTGATGTAATCATCTACCTGATCATGAGGTACTTCTTTTACATCTACAACAAAATTACCGTTTGAGGCAGAAATCACAACTTTGGATTGATATTCTCCTTCAAAAGAGTGTTTTACCTTATATGGAGTTGTGCCTTTTCCCAGTGGCCCAGTCCAACCCATAACATCAATTTTTAAACCACCAACAAAGTGCGAATCACGTACTAGGCTAAATCCGGTGGAATAATTGGGTGCGTCTCCTTCAACAGATACGATAAATATACCTGGAGTTCTTAACCCTGTCCACAAATAGGTGACACTACACTTTTCTGGTGTTACTGGTTCTTTTCCGTAAAATCCCATAATATTCAAGTTTTGATTCCTACTCTATTAAGATAGGCTTTTCAGATACCGCCTTTAATGAATTGTATACTTCAAAATTAGGAGGATCGTAGTTCTAATAGAAGAGTAGAATTACCATTTTTTGGTAAATCAGTAGAATTACTGATGTCTCCAAATAGTCCCAAAAACCAAATTAATTGTATAAGTACTTTGTGGTAAAGGTTAAACAAAATGTTAAGTTGAATCTTACAAGATCGTAAGAATTGAATACATAATGTATGATTAAGCAGGTTGTAGGAATTTTTTTGACTTGTTTTAAATGAAAAATAAGAGTAATAGCACTGATTTTATGGTTCATACATTAACATTTGGTCGCTTGAAGATGTTAATTTTGTTAAAATAAAGTTAATTAACAGTGAAAATACGTTAATCGGTTGCTTAGGTTTTTCATGATTGTTTCCATGCATTTTAACAGTATGTTTTTTTTTGTTTAACTCTTTGAAATTCAGTAATGCAACATTATTGCATTACTGAATATTGAGTGAGGTTTTCTCAGACTGAGAAGGAGATAAACCAAATTTAACCTTTATTCAACTACGTTTTTGCCGTATTCACGTGTAAGAATTAATCTCTACTTTTAATCCGCTAATTATGAGATCTCAACTATTTCAACTTTAATTAATTATTTAACACAAATCAAAAATTAATGAAAACTCAACTTAGAATTTTAGGTGTACTTACAGCTTTTTCTTTTCTTTTTTACAGTTGTGAAAAGGATGCTGAAGTTACAGATTTAGAAACAGGAATTGAAACCGACTCTTTCGAAAATATAGGCGCAGATCAAGCGGTGCCTGGACAATATATCGTAGTCTATAAAGGAGATCAATCCTTTAATGGGGAAAAAGCTCAAATACAAGCAAAATCCCAACAAACATTATTAAAATACTCAATTTCGGAAGATAATTTGAAACAAGTATATAGCTCAGCTATTCAGGGTTTTGCAGTATCTAATCTTTCTGCAAAAGAAGCAGAACTGCTTAGCAATGATCCTGCTGTAGCATTTGTAGAACCAGATTATATCCACAAATTGGATATGGATATGGGTAAACCTGTAAGCTCACTTCCTGCAACAGTAGGTGAGAAAGGTGCTACTAAGGATGTTGGACTTCCTAACGGAGAATTTTTACCATGGGGTGTACAACTAGTAGGAAGAGCTAACGGTAGCGGTAGAACTTGCTGGATTATCGATAGTGGTATTGCTCCACATAGCGATCTAAATATTAATACTGGTAGAAGTAGAAGTTTTGTTGGTGGGTCTTGGCAAGATCAAAACGGACATGGAACTCACGTAGCAGGAACTGTTGCAGCGAGAAACAACGGTTCAGGAGTTATAGGAGTTGCCTATGGAGCAACAGTAGTTTCTGTTAGAGTATTAAATGCTCAAGGTAGTGGTGCTACATCAGGGATTCTTTCTGGTGTAGACTATGTAGCTAATAATGCTGGAAATGGAGACACTTGGAATTACAGTGTAGGTTTCCGTAATAGAGCTACTTCTCAGGCTATCGATAATGCTTTCAGAAACCTTGAAAGTAGAGCGATTGGAGCTATGGCAGCAGGAAATAGTAATGACGACACACAGTTTTATTCGCCACAGAGATTACGTACAAATAACTCTTGGTGTATTGGTAATATGACTCGTTCAAGAACTGCCGCAGGTAGTTCTAACTACGGGGCAAGTGTAGATCGTTGGGCTCCTGGTACGGCTGTATGGTCTACTTGGTTAAACGGTCAGTTTAATAGAATTTCTGGTACTTCTATGGCATCGCCACACGTAGCAGGAATATTATTAATGAGAGGAAATCGTACAGGTACAAGTGGATCAGTATCAAAAAGAGGTACAAGTGCTCCGGTTGCTACCTTAAATTAGGAAAAAAAGAGATCATCTCATAGTATTTGCAATAAAGAGGTTGGAATATTCCAACCTCTTTTTTATGTTGAAAACTAATCGACATAATTCTGATGCCATGCCACAAAAAGAAGAGATTTTCTAATGTAAATTTTGTACTTTCAGGATCACTAATTGACCTGACATAAATGAAAATAATAGACCTCTCAAAACCTATTAGGTACAACAAGAATGATCCCTGGTTTATGCGCGTAAAGATTAAGCATAAACCTCATAAAAAAGCAAAATGGCTGATTCGAATTTTTGGCCTTCCTTTCAAATTATTTCCAAAAGGATTTGTGGGGTGGGCAGATGATACCATTCAAAAAATGGGAGTGCATGCCACAACTCATATTGATGCTCCATGGCATTATTCACCCACTACTAATGGAGAGAAATCAAAAACTATAGATGAAATTCCGCTGGATTGGTGTTATGGAGATGGACTAGTTATCGATATGAAACATAAAGAAGATTTTGATGCGATCACCGTCTCGGATATCGAATCTTTTTTGAAAACAAACGACTTAGTTTTACAACCTAACATGATTGTTTTGATTAAAACTGGGCGTGATAAATTTAATGGCACCAAGGATTTTCATAAAGTAGGAACTGGGATGAGCGCTGAAGCTACATCCTGGCTTATTGATCAGGGTATAAAGGTAATGGGTATAGATTCTTGGGGTTGGGATCTTCCGCTTCCGTATTTGGTTAAAAAAGCTAAAGAAACAAATGACCCAGAATTGTTTTGGGAAGCTCATTTGGTGGGGCGGGATAAGGAGTACTGTCATATGGAACAATTGGTAAATTTGGATGCGCTTCCGTATACCGGTTTTAAGATAGCCGTGTTTCCATTAAAAATTGTTGGGGCATCGGCTGCTCCGGCTAGGGTGGTTGCAATGCTCGAAGAATAATTGTGTTAGGGATTATCAAAAACATGTACAATATATGAATACACCAAAAGTAAGGCTAACCTTAGACCGATTTGACATTATTATAGAAATACTCGGTGTTTTAGGGGTAGTATTATTGATCGCACTGCCTATTTTACATTATAATGATTTACCAGAATCTATTCCCCGTCATTATGGAGTTGATGGTGAACCTGATGGCTTTGGTCAAAAAAATGTAATTTGGACCTTACCCCTTGTGGGGATAGCTTTATATATAGGATTGAGTGTTTTAACTCGATATCCTCATTTGTTTAATTATCCAAATGATATCACCGAAGAAAACAAGGTAAGACAATATACCATAGGTGCCAAAATGGTACGAACGATAAAAACCATTATTATGGGTAGTTTTACTTATATCATTTACATCACCATTCAAAATGCTTTATACGGTAAACAGGGGTTAGGAAACTACTTTTTGATCGTTTTTCTTGGATTAATTTTTGGTGCAATAGGTTATTTTATTTTTCAATCTGTAAAGAAACAATAGATAAGATGAGAACAGCATATCAACTTGCCAGGCACTTTAAAGAGGCTTTCTATGGTCCAAATATGACAGGTAGTAATCTCAATCAACAACTCGAAGGTGTTACCTGGCAGCAAGCTACTGTCCAATTATATGATCTAAATACTATTGCTATATTGGTATATCATATTGGTTATTATATAGGGGGTGTGCTTGAAGTGCTGAAAGGAGGGGAGCTTACGATACGAGATAAGTATAGTTTTGATTGCCCTGTCATCGACTCTGAAGAAAGCTGGCAATCCTTATTGGAGAAAACTTGGAGGGAAGTAGATGAATTTACCGAACTTTTAGGTAAACTATCTGAAGAACAATTACAAAAAAGTTTTGTGGATGAAAAATATGGGAGTTACCACCGTAATATGATGGGAATTATAGAACATACCCATTATCATCTTGGACAAATTGCGATGATAAAGAAAATACTTCTGAATGGAAAGATGTTTAAGTAAAGTAAATATAAGCTAACACAGAATGAATATAAAATTATTTCTTATTCTGCTTTTTGTTGGGATTCAAGTGAATTCTCAGGTTTTCAAAAGTTATGAGGAAGCATTAACAAGAGCAGGAGAGGTTGAGCGTTTAATTTTGATGGATAAGAGTTCTAATTCGAATCTAATAGATTATCGAATTCAGGAATTCAGGAATTCAGGAATTTGACAGAATTACATATTAGGTTGGCTTCAAGCCAAAATATACCCTCAGAGATTAATCAATTTACACAATTAAAACACTTATATATTACATTAGATGTTGATACTAATTTTCCTCAAGAAATATTCAAGATAAAGTCATTAAAAACCTTAAATATTTCTTCAAAAGAACTGATTTCTATTCCAGCAGGAATTGGAGAATTGATCAATTTGGAGAGATTAACTATTTCAAGTCCAAAATTGAAATATATCCCAACAGATTTAAATGAATTGGTTAATTTAAAATATCTAGTTGTTTCAGGTACTTCAGACCTTATTTTTCCTAAAAGTCTTGATCAACTATGCAAACTTGAAGAATTTAGTTGGGGAAATGCGGTTAGATTTCCAAAGGAAATATTTCAAATACAGTCATTAAAACGAGTTGCTTTTTCCTCAGCCAAATTTCGGTATTTACCTGAAGGCTTTATAAATTTATATAATCTGGAACACTTAAGTATTAATGGAGGTGCTTTGGATCTTTTATCTGATGACTTTTGTAATTTAAGATCATTAAAAATATTGGATTTACATTCTACAAAACTGAATAAGATACCTTATTGTATTTCTGAATTACCATCTTTAATTTCTATAAACATACAGTTTAATACAGAGTTTCGTGACTATGATAATTTGTTAAGAATAGTGAAAAAATCAAATTCAATAGAATGGATACATATCGATGGAACCAACTATAAAAAAGAAATATTGGATAAGTTAAAAAAAGAGACGGTTAACATTGATGTAATTGATTTGTTAAATTAGATCATAGAGAAAAATGTTGTTCTATATTGAAAGAGAAATAACAAAGAGAAAATTATATAGATAACAGTATAAGAATGAAAGAACCCATTACATCCACAAAGGTTTCTATGATGATTCGGAAACCTGTTACTAAAGTATTTGAAGCCTTTATCGATCCGGCGATTACCACAAAATTCTGGTTTACCCGAAGTTCTGGGAAACTGAAAGAAGGTGAAAAACTGATATGGGGCTGGGATATGTACAATGTAGAGGCACCGGTATTGGTTAGAAAAATTACACCTAATAGAACCATAGAGATCGAATGGGGAGAAGGACAAGACCATTCTCTGGTAACCTGGGGTTTTGATGCGATTACCGAAAAAGATACTTATGTTACCATTACTAATGCTGAATTGAAAGGTCAGGGAGATAAGCTGATTCACCTATTGATCGATACAACGGGAGGATTCACTATGGTGCTAGCGGGACTAAAAGCCTGGTTGGAGCATGGGATACAACTTCATTTGGTAGGAGACAAGTTTCCTAAAGAACTTAGAGATAGACAAAGTTAAAAATGACTAAGCATAGAGATTTTATATGACATTTGACATCGACAAATCAATAGAAATTTTAGAAAGAACACCTCTGGTATTGGAAATGCTATTAGATGGATTATCCGATGAATGGACAAAGAATAATGAAGGACCAAAAAGTTGGAGCCCATATGAAATCGTAGGCCATTTGATTCATGGTGAAAAGACAGATTGGGTAACAAGAGCAAAGGTGATTTTGTCTGAAAGTGAAAACAAAACATTTATACCTTTTGATCGATTTGCGCAATTACAAACCAATCAACAAACCCCTCTTAAAGATTTATTGAAAGCTTTCAAGGAATTAAGAGACAAAAATCTGGAAGAACTCAAAGCGATGCAAATTGATGCCGCCAAATTAAGAATGAAAGGAGTGCATCCAGAGCTAGGAGAGGCCAATTTAAAAGAGCTATTATCTACCTGGGTGGTGCATGATTTAGGCCATATTTCTCAAATTACCAGAGTCATGGCCAAACAGTATAAAAGCGAGGTAGGCCCCTGGGAAGCGTATTTAGGAATACTTAAAAAGTAAAATAATATATGAGAAGTAATACATTACATAGAACATGGAAACCTTTTTTGTGGATTGCAATGGTTTTCTTCACCTTCAATCTAGGATATAGCCAATCGGTAAGCGAAGAGAAAATGGGAAATCTGAGTTTTATGATCGGAGAATGGATTGGTACATCCAGTATTTTTCAAAAAGATAGTATTGTAAAAGTACCCGCATATGAAAAGGTAGCGTACAAACTGGATAAAAATATCATTACTATTGACTTGAAATCTCAGTCACTGCAATTACATACGGTAATCCATTATGATGAAAAGGAAGGATCTTATTATTATACACCATATTCCAAAGGAAGAGGAGGTAAGAAATACAAAGGAATTTATCAGGATGGAAAATTCATTGTTGCTTTTAGCCAAAGTAAAAGAATCGTTTTTGGGTTAACTGAAGAAGGGCATTTTATAGAATATGGAGAACAACTCAAAAACGGAGAGTGGCAAAAATATTTTGAAGACATATTGCAAAAAGCACCATAGCATTTGTATCTATTGAACATTTCTAGTATTATAAGCTACAAAAGGATAAGCATATTAGAATGTTTATCCTTTTTTGTATAGTAATCATGGATTATAATACATCAATTTTTTCTGTTTCGCCTTGAGTAGTTTATGATTTGTTTTTACAATACTGTTGATTCCAAAAAGGAGGATCAAGGTAATCCCTACAAATATTGGACCTTTGGGTACGTTAATTATTCCTTCGGTACCCAAAAAGAACTTGTAAGTAACAAAGGTTGTAATCAACCCAAGAAAGGAACAAGCGATAAGTACACTTTTGAAAGATCCTAAAAAGGATGCTTTTTTCAGTTCTTTTTCCGTGTCAATACGATGCATCAAATGGTTTAAAAAATCATCAGAGGTTGCTACCGTACTTTTGCTGATGATCTTTTTTAGTTCTTCTTCTTTCATAATAAATGTTTTAAATCAGGCCCTAATAATTGTTTTAACTCAAATAACATATTTTCTCTACCACGGTGTAAGTCTACTTTAATTTTGGAAGTCTTAAACCCCGTGATTTTTTCAATTTCTTTGATTTTTAATTCACTTAAATAGAACAAACGCAATAGCAAAGACTCATCTGGTCGTAGTCGTTCTAAAGCAAGGTTGATGTACTTTTTTTGATCTGCTTCATCAATACTACTTTTGTCGACTATTGGTATTTCTGCGGTTTGTTCATCCAGTGCAAAAGTGCTTTTCCGCTTTTTTAATTCATTATAGCTTGTGTTTACCACAATTCTATATAACCAGGTGGTAAAGGAAGATTTGAATTTAAAGGTATGTATTTTATGATACACCTTTACAAATACGTCTTGTAAGACGTCCTCTGCCAAATTGTGATCTTTCAGAATTGAAATAGCAAGAGATAGTGATACATCTTTATGCACATAAACAAGTTGTCTAAATGCCGATGCATCACCATCATTAATTTTACGGATTAACTCGTAATCTCTTTGTACTGGGCTATTTTTCAAGTCGCTTTCTGATAAAGTGTGCCAATACCAATCCACCTGCTGCGAATACCAAAATAGTACCCCATACCAATAAATCCATAGTGTCTTCAGTGATCTTCATCGTGGTAAAGATAGACGAGGTGAGTAGTCCGATACCAAGTCCAAATACAATACAACCAATATCAAGGTATTTGAATTTACTATTTTGTTGTTCTTGATAGATACCATGCTCCATCATGGTTTTTTTGATAAGGTATGTATATCGGGCTATAATAAATATTACAAGGATAATAGCTACTATGATTGATAGGATAGCTAAAAGTTCATTTAAACTGTTCATATTTTTGATTTTTTAATTTTTAAAAGTGTTCTCCTAATAGTTGTTCTATACTTTCTAACAGCGGGAATAAATTATTAGAATTCCCAAAGATTACAAAACCATATTCTTGTTTTGGTATGAACATGGCATATGCCTGAAAATCCTGATTATTCCCTGTATGCAAATGCATCAATCCGTTTGGAGTTGGTTTTTGCGCAAACCCAAGACCCCAACCCGTTTGTCCGGTTTCTTTTAATAATTTGTTGTCCGCTTTAAAATGATTGTGTTCTTTCAGCATTTCATCTCGGGTAGATGTTTGGATGTGTTTAGGATTCATCATTTCGATTAGAAATAGGGCGTAATCATGTGCAGTTGAGTGTAAACTAAACCCTGGACCTACTTTTTTGAATCTATTGATCTCTGGATTGACTTTGCCGTCAATATGCCCAATGGCCATATCTTTTTCGTAGATGGTGTCCCAAGTGTACAAGCTATGGAGCATTCCGATAGGTTTTGCGGCTTCCTTGATAAAAAGACTATCCAGTTTTTTACCCCATCCAAGACCTAATTTGGTACCAAAAGCAGCTCCCAGGTGTTGATACGCCTCACCCGAGTACGAAAATCCCGTTCCAGGTTCAAATGCAATTTTGATGGGTTTACCCTTTACCCAATTAGGGATTCCTGTTCCGTGAGATAGCACAATGCGTGGGGTTAGTTTTGCATAAGCTTCCATAGACTCGGGTGCAACAACGCCTTCAGGAAAAATTGCTTTTAGGTATGGGTAAAAGGGTTCGTCTAGATCTAATCGTTCTGTTTCTGCCATTTGCATCAAAAAATAAGCAAATAGAGGTTTAGACAAAGAAGCTGCTTCAAATACTGTGTTTTTGGTTACGGGCACCTTCGTTTTTAAACTTGTGACTCCAAATGCTTTGTTGTATACAATTTGATTTTGATTCACAATCGCGATAGAAACACCTGGTATACCAATAGAATCCATAGCTTTCTGTAGTTTCTGATCCAATTGTTGAGCTTGGATTTGTCTTCCATCGGGGACCTTAAACGAGGTCAGTTCTGATTGTCCAAAAGAGGAGCAATAACAGAGTACAAAAAGTACTAGAGTATATATTTTTAAAATATTCATGATGTCAAATTTTAATGTGATTAAAAAGTTCTTTGTGAATTCACGATCATTGGACAAAACGGAATTGAAAAAGGTTACAAAATAATTGTTTGCAACTAGATTTGCAGGTTTAATTATTTGTTTTCCAGTGATTAAGGTGTTTTTAAAAATAAAATGGATTAGGTTTTAGTAGAATGTTCTGTTTTATATATTTCGATTTTAATTACCTTTATAACACAAGGGAACTCGGTACTATTGAAATTCAACAACCGAAACCACCAATTGTGATCCAACAATTATATGAACAGGGATTTTATTCATATCAATGATTTTGTCATTTTGGTAGAAGAAGCGAGATCTAAGGTTACGACCGTAGATGCGTGCTATTTTGATGAACCTATAATTGCAGTAGCCTTTTATGGATCAGGTAATGTTGATCTATCGGTTACTTATAAAGAAAACCAAAAGGATTTTGTGTACACCAAAGGGTTGGCACTTTCTTTCTATGCAGATAAATTCGTAGAATTTAAACATACGGTTTCGGCTAACAAGAATTTGGAATGTATTGTGGTCGCCACCGCATTACGTCATCTTGAAAATTTACCAAATCAAGAAGGTGAAATTTTTACCGAGCTTCTTCAGGAATTGGTTCAACCTAAAGATCATTATGTCGAAGGACCAAGCTTTTTTATGACTCCAGAAATGGAACGTATCGTAGATGCTTTTTTTACGAATACCTATACGGGTAAAACAAAAATGATGTTTTATCGAAGCCAGATCACCGCTTTACTTTCTCATTTTTTTGGTCAGCTGGCTTTGCTAAAGGATAAAGAAGCAAAACCCAATCATCGGGATAAATTAAATCGGGTAAGGGATATTTTACGTTCTGACCTAGAGAATCCACCTACACTTACCGAATTATCTAAGCAAATTGGGATCAATACTACCAAACTTAAAAAAGAGTTCAAGGCAGTCTTTGGAGTTCCGGTCTTTAAATATCTTCAAAATGAACGATTAGATGCTGCTCATAAACTAATCAATGACAAAAAAGCTACTGTGCAAGAAGCTGCTTGGCAGGTAGGATATGATAGCTTAAGTTCTTTCTCTAATGCTTTTGCTAAAAAATTTGGGTATCGACCAAGTCAAATCAAGTAATTCACTTTTGGAACAAATCTTACTTCTTTTGGGATAAATAATCCCAGCACTTTCTTCAGAATTTTGCTTCATCGAATCACAAAAACTGTAAACGATGATAGCCGTACTCGAATATTTTCTAGGAACCATCACATTGTTCATGCCTTCTTCGGTTGAGGTTGAAGGCAACGCAACCGTTCAATCTTTTAGTCAAGGCAATTTACAAGTTGTAATTACTTCAGAAGTTGAATCCACCTTTAGGTCAATCACTGGAGAAAATTCTGTCACAATCATCTATAAAAATATCTAATTCAATAACAGCAAAAACTATTCTTATGGACATCACATTCAAATCTTTAGTATTACTCTTAAGTATTTTAGGCGTTGGATTAACGGCGGGACTTTGCTTTACCTGGTCCAATGCTATAACTACTGGCATTGGTCGATTGGATAATCTGGCATTTTTACAATCCTTTCAAGCCATGAACAGAGCCATTATCAACCCAAGCTTTTTGTTGGTCTTTTTTACTCCTTCGTTACTCCTTTTTTTGAACGTATATCTCCATAGAGACATGAATTCAAACATATTTTGGTCTTTTGTTATGGCGGCCTTATTGTTTTTTGTAGGAGTAGGCTTGGTTACCATATTTAAAAATGTACCTCTAAACGAAATGCTTGATAAAACTATTTTAAATCAAGCTTCAGCAAATCAATTAACAGATTTACGAACTGCTTTCGAAAAACCATGGAATCGTTGGCATATGATTCGTACTGTGAGTTCATTTACGGCATTTGCCCTATTACTCACAGGTATTTTATTTCATAAATAGTAATAATTAAAAACAAAAAAATGAAAACAGAAAACATTTTAGTTATCGGAGGAACCGGAAAAACAGGACGAAGAATAGTAAGCTTGTTAGAAGAGTTAGGTCACAATGTACGGATAGGCTCTCGGTCGGCAAATCCTTCTTTTGACTGGCATCAACCTGATAATTGGGCACAGGCGTTACGAGGAATGGAAAAGGTGTATATCACTTATCAACCTGATTTGGCCGTACCTGGAGCATTAAAAGCGATAGAACAATTGGTTCGAGAAGCTAAAAAAGCATCCGTAAAAAAATTGGTGCTTTTGTCAGGTAAAGGAGAACGAGAGGCAGAGTTGTGTGAGCAAGTGGTTATCCACTCTGGATTAGATTATACCATTGTTAGAGCGAGTTGGTTCAATCAAAATTTTAGTGAGAACTTTATATTAGAGCCTATTTTAGATGGGTTTGTTGCACTACCACAAGCTGAGGTTAAAATTCCTTTTGTGGATGCAGATGATATCGCTGAGGTAGCCGTAAAAGCACTTTTGGATAATATTCACAATGGAAATATTTATCAACTTACCGGATCTGAAACACTTACTTTTAAACAGGCGATCGATATGATTTCCAAAACGATTAATCGTCCGATAACTTTTGTTCCCATTACCGTTCAGGAATATGGTGATGGAATGCGTAAAGCCAATTTACCAGAAGACTTTGTTTGGTTGATCGAATATTTGTTTACCGAAGTATTAGGTAATCCAAAAAATGCTGAAATCACTAATGATATTGAAAAAGTATTAGGAAGAAAACCAATACGTTTTGAAGAGTATGTGGCAAATGCTGCAGCTACAGATGTGTGGAATGTAGGAGAACGTGTAGCATAGAACGGATATTAAAATCGGGGATAACTTAAACTAAAGCTATCCCCGATTTGATATGGTGATAAAGTTTTAAATAACGTTTATCTAGTGTTTATGGAATTACAAAGGAATATTCCCATGTTTTCTTTTCGGTTGATCTACCTCTTTGTTTTCAAGCATACTAAACGCTTTAATTAACTTTCTGCGTGTATCTTTTGGTAGAATAACTTCGTCAATAAATCCGCGTTGTGCTGCTCGATAAGGATTGGCAAATTTATCTGCATATTCTGCTTCTTTTTCTGCCAATTTAGCCTCAGGGTCATCTGCCGCTTTAATCTCTTTTCTGAAAATAATTTCACTGGCACCTTTGGCACCCATTACAGCAATCTCAGCCGTTGGCCAGGCAAAGTTAAGGTCAGCTCCAATATGTTTTGAGTTCATCACGTCATAAGCTCCACCGTATGCTTTTCTGGTAATTACAGTAACTCTTGGAACCGTAGCTTCGCTAAGCGCATATAGCAACTTGGCTCCATGAACGATAATTCCATTCCATTCCTGATCCGTACCTGGTAAGAATCCAGGAACATCTTCAAGTACCAAAAGAGGGATATTAAAACAGTCACAAAAACGAGTAAATCTAGCCGCTTTTTTCGAACTGTTTACATCCAACACTCCTGCCAAGAATAAGGGTTGGTTAGCTATAATTCCTATGCTTTTTCCGCCAAGACGTGCAAAACCAACAATGATGTTTTCTGCATAATCCTTGTGGATTTCATAAAATGAATCTTCATCAATAATTCCTTGAATTACATCATGCATGTCATAAGGCTTGTTCGGGTTGTCAGGTACAATAGTACTCAACTCCTCGCGAATCTCTTCTCCCGGTGTAAAAGGTAGTGCTTCTGGAAACTCAGCATTACTCTGTGGTAGATAGCTTAAAAGTTTCTTCACATCTTCGAGACATTCAATGTCGTTTGCAGAAGTCACATGAGCTACTCCAGATTTTGTTGAGTGCGTACTCGCTCCTCCAAGTTCTTCAGAAGTAACCTCTTCATTAGTAACTGTTTTTACGACGTTTGGTCCGGTTACAAACATGTAACTGGTGTCTTCTACCATCATCGTAAAATCTGTCATAGCAGGAGAATATACTGCTCCACCTGCACAAGGACCCATAATGGCAGAGATTTGAGGAATTACTCCAGATGCTTGTACATTGCGATAAAATATATCGGCATATCCACCCAGAGATCTTACTCCTTCTTGAATTCGTGCTCCACCAGAGTCATTCAAACCTATCATAGGTGCTCCTACTTTTACAGCAAGATCCATGATTTTACATATTTTTTCAGCATGAGTTTCAGATAAAGCTCCACCAAAAACGGTAAAATCCTGTGCAAAAACATAAACCAATCTACCGTTTACGGTTCCGTATCCAGTAACCACACCGTCTCCATAATAGATTTCTTTTTCCATTCCGAAATCTGTGGTTCTATGGGTAACGAGAATGCCAATTTCTTCAAAAGATCCTTCGTCCAGTAAATAAGCGATACGTTCTCGAGCGGTTAACTTTTTCTTTGCGTGTTGCTTTTCGATACGTTGTTCACCTCCGCCTAGTTTTGCCAGAGCAACTTTTTCTTGTAATGTTTTAATCTTGTCGTCCATAAATTAATGCGTTGGGATACGTAACGTTTTTTGGTCTTTAATATATTGTTTCATGGCTACGATAGCCGCAATTTTAGCTTCTTGCGCTGCCGCAGCTTCAATCTTGTCTGCCGAATAGTATTTTTTTACAAAGTGGGTGTCGAAGTTACCAGAAGTAAAAGCTTCGTGTTGACAAACAAACTTTCCAAAAGGAAGAGTGGTTTGTACACCTTCTACTTTGTATTCATCAATGGCTCTGATCATCAATTGTATGGCTTCTTCTCGGGTATTGCCATAGGTGATCAATTTTGCCAGCATAGGATCGTAGTAAATAGGAATATCCATGCCTTCTTCAAAACCGTTATCCACTCGGATACCTTCTCCTTCAGGAATTTGATAAACATCTAAATGCCCGACGCTCGGTAAAAAGTCGTTTAGCGGATCTTCGGCATACACTCTTAGTTCCAGTGCATGTCCTGTAATAGTTAGATCTTCTTGGGTGATAGGAAGCTGTTCTCCACGAGCAACTTTAATCTGTAGTTCTACCAGATCAACACCAGTGATCAACTCCGTTACCGGGTGCTCTACCTGAAGACGAGTATTCATTTCCAGGAAATAGAAGTTATGATTTTCATCTAATAAAAACTCTACGGTTCCTGCTCCCAAATAATCACAAGCTTTGGCTACTCGTACAGCCGCTTCTCCCATTTGGGTTCTTAGCTCTGGGCTAAGTACTGCAGATGGAGCTTCTTCTACTACCTTTTGATGACGGCGCTGTACACTACATTCTCTTTCGAATAAGTGAATAACATTACCGTGGCTATCTGCCATTACTTGTATTTCTATATGTCGAGGAGATCCCACGTATTTTTCAATAAAAACTGAACCATCTCCAAATGCAGATGTCGCTTCACTAATAGCTCGCTCCATTTGCGATTCCAGATCTTCTTCTTTTTCTACAACGCGCATTCCTTTTCCTCCACCTCCAGCAGACGCTTTGATCAGGATAGGAAACCCAATATCTTTGGCGATAACTTTTGCTTTTTCAACGTCGGTTATGGCTTCTTCAATACCAGGTACCATTGGGATATCGTATGCTTTTACTGCTTCTTTGGCAGCAAGCTTACTTCCCATCACTTGTATGGCTTTAGATTTTGGACCAATAAAAATCAGCCCATTCTTTTCAACTTCTTCGGCAAAATCTGCATTTTCACTCAAGAACCCATAACCTGGGTGTATGGCGTCTACATTAAGTTCTTTGGCAATTTCAATAATTTTAGATCCTAATAAGTATGATTGGTTAGACGGAGCTTCACCAACACATACCGCTTGATCTGCAAATCTCACATGAGGAGCATTTCTATCTACAGTAGAGTAAACAGCAACGGTTTTAATCCCCATTTTTTTAGCGGTTTTCATCACTCGTAAAGCGATTTCACCTCTATTTGCAACTAGTATTTTTTTCATAAGTTTATTCGAATTCAACTAATAATTGTCCTTTATCTACAGCATCTCCTTTTTGAATAGCTATAGATTTGATAGTACCTTCTCTAGGAGAAAGAATCACATTTTCCATTTTCATGGCTTCCAAAATTAAAAGAGGATCATCTTCTTTTACTTCTTGTCCGGGTTCAACATGGATGTCCAGTAACAAGCCTGGCATTGGTGCTTTGATAGCATTTACCTGTTTTGAAGATCCTAATGAGAACCCCATTGCTGCTATTTGCATATCCAAAGCGTCTGCAATGTTTACCTGGTAATCAGTATGATTCACTCTAACCGTATATGCTTTACGATTAAAATCAGATTCAATAACTTCAGTATGATAAGAAGTGTGATTGTCAATTACATGAAATTTGTTTTCTGTAGAAGACAAGGCATCGGTTGCATCGATGTCTTTTTTGGTAAACTCGAACTCGTGGGTTTGGTTCACCTTAACTTTATAAGTATCGCTCATATAAGGTTTCTTTTTCGGCGTTAAATATAGGTATTTAAAAGAACCATTTCTTAGAACGAATGCAAAATTATTCTCAATTTATTAGGGATATCATAATAAACCCTTTCGATTAGACCTAAAGAATAGGTCTTTGATAAAAAAATGCCTTTTTTGGATCAAATGAGATACGATTTTTAAAAATAGGATTCCGGTAATATAAGCATCTCCTGCAGCAGTATGTCTATCTTGTTTTTTAATGTTAAAAATTGCACTCAATTCGTCAAGAGAATAATGTTTGTTTTTATCAGGACATATTGTAGTTTTTTTGAACAAATCTCCGGTATCCAATACCTTGTTTTTTAACTTGGGTAAACTTAACCTTTTCAGGCAGGTATTAATCATACTGATGTCAAAGGCAGCATGATGAGCAACCAAAATAGCGCCTTTAATAAACTCTAAAAAAAACACTATGGCTTGTTTTTCTTCCACCCTTGTCATACTTCCTTCTTTTAGAATCCCATGAATTTCTGCGGTTTTTGGATTGTAAACATCTTGCTTTACATATAGTTCGAGGGTGTCACCAATATTCATGGTTTGCGAAGTAGCACCAATTGCTCCAATAGATAAAATGCGATCATTTTTGATGTGCAGTCCTGTTGTTTCGGTATCAAAAATTACAAATCGTGTAGTCTGCAAATGAAGTTTCTTTTTCGTGCGAAAATGATTGGCATAGTTCATCCAAAACTCTGGTAAAGATTTTTTCTTAGTCCATGGAAACATGATTATAATATTTGAGATAGATTAAATCGCACTTGTATGAGTTGTTGTATTTCTTTTATGGCCGTAAAACATCGTTTTAGTTTTAGTTTATCTTCTTTTGTGATAGATTTCAAATCAATAAATCGACCAGAAGTATTTTGTTGAAGACCATGAAGGGTTCTAAATTTTGTCAATACTTGAAAAGCAGTAATACAAGATAGATACAAAGTCTTATTTTGAGGTTCTATTTGGGCAAGCTTTTGATATCTTAGTACGGTATTGTTATGCTCTTTAAAATTATGGGATAAGACCAGTAATCGAGCGGCATCCACCAATGGCATTATTGCTCTGGATTTAATGTCAAATTGATCCTTGTGTTCTCCGCTGGACTCCACCAGAAATTGTCTAAAAAAACTTAGTGGAGGAGGGTTTTTTAATGCATCTAATCCGAGGAAATTCAGAAAAATATTATAGTTTTTGATAGATTCGAAAATACTTTCAGAAAGTTCTTTGACCAACGAATTATCTCCATAAACAAAATCATAATCAAAAAAAATCGTGCATAACATAATTTGATCCTTGTCGGGAGTTGTAATCCAATTGTGAAACTGTTGTTTCCATTGAGATACCGACAAACACCATTTCGGATTATTAGCCATCATTTCTGCTGGACAATACTCAAAACCTATCGTATTCAATTTGTGATTTATTTTAAGAGCAAGAGTGAGGAAATAGTTTTTGGTTTCGGTATACTTTTCTTCGGGAACGTCCTTAAAAATTAATGCGTTGTCCTGATCGGTAAGAAGTAGTTGCTCATTTCTACCTTGACTTCCTAATGCCAGGAATGTAAATTCGACTGGAGGGGGAGAATGCATTTCTGCTAAAGAAAGTAAAACTGCTTTTTCTATAACAGCTTTGTTTAGCACAGCAATGATCTTTAAAATGAAGGGAATAGGAATCTGTTGTTGCATGTATCCAAGAAGTAATTCTTGTATACCTTGGCGGATGTACTTTAGTTCTTGATCGGTACTACTGCGCTCTATAGCTTTGATGAGTACGGTAGGAGTATTGCTTTGTAAAACCACAATATCATGCTCTGATAAGATGCCAAGAAGCTTAGAATTAGCTGTACCATCTTCTGTGATACATAAATGCGAAATTTTGTGTTGTAGCATTGCGATTTGGGCTTCTGCTACAGTGATGTCTTTAGCAAATGCAATGACAGGCGAAGACATAATTTGATCAACATTGTCATCAATAGAAAAAGCCCCAGTAGCGACCTTAGTTCGTAAATCTTTATCCGTTACAATACCTAAAGGTTTTTCAGCATCAGTTATAATAATAGAACCAATTTTTTTTGAGCTCATCACCTGGGCTGCTAATTTTATGGTAACATTTGGTAAGCATGTCACCGGATCTTTGGAATATGACACAGAATGAAGTTCGGTAAAATGTGTTTTACTTTGCTGAATGTTCTCTACCTGATTTTCCAGAAAATCAATGTTCTCATGAGCATAAGGATTCCTAATATTGGAGACAAAGCTCGCTAATAAATATTTATTGGCCTTTGCATTGATGGTAATGTTGTTTTCAAGAAGTTCTGAAGAAATACAGTATATGATGCTTTCTTCTATGGCTTCTGCGTTCAATATATAATGCCCTTTTCGTATAAGTGCGCGAAGTCCAAAAATATCACCTTCATCACATTGATCTACCAAGACCTTATCTTTATTTCTAAAAATACCAATAGCACCATCTTTTACTACATAAAAATGATCGTGGACTTCCTCATCGGTAGTAAAAACATTTTCATTCTTTGGGATATATCGTATGGTTACATTTCTCGATATAATTTCCAAATCTTTGCTTTCAAGACAATCAAAGGGTGGAAAATCCTTCAAAAAATCGAAAACTCTTTCAGCTATTGTATTTTTCATGCTATCAATGTATTCAAAAAGCAATGGTCTTTTTATGAGGATTATCATGTTTTGAAGGATAGTTGATCTTACTTCTAATTTCTTGACTCACTGAATTTTGAAAAAGAAAGACTTTAATATTTATATTTACAGATTGTAAATTGTGATTTTATAACTCATGTCAATTCTAGAAGGTTACGTAATCGGTTTGGGAATGGTGATCTTTATAGGTCCTGTTTTCTTTTTGTTACTTAATAGTAGTCTTCAGTCGGGAGTGAAGGCAGGTGTGGCGGTTGCCTTGGGGATCATAGTAAGTGATATCATCTGCGTTGCATTGTGCTATTATGGCCTTTCTTCGGTTATTACTATTGAAAAGAATCAATTCTGGATTGGAGTTGTAGGAAGTATCATTATTCTAATTTTGGGTATAAGCTATTTGCTGAAGAAAGCAGAGATTACTTCTGAAATGACGGCTAGCTCAATGAATCTTAGAGCTTTTTTCTTAAAAGGATTTAGTGTTAATTTCTTCAATCCTTTTGTTTTTGTGGTTTGGATTAGCGCTTTTAATTATGGGAAACATAAGTATCCAGAGCGCTATTCTTTACTATTGTTTATGACTTTTATTTTGTTGGGGATTTTAACTACTGATTTATTAAAAGTGTTTTTATCCAAAAAAGTCAAGCGATTTATTTCACTCAAAAGACTAACTATCTTTTTTAGACTCACTGGTGTTATTCTTATTTTGTTCTCTATCAGATTGCTATACCTGGTTTGGTAAACGGGTACAAATTAGATTTACTTATATTTGAGTAACAACATTTAATACTAATCAATATGGAATTTAATTTTCTGATTACCGCCTTGGCGGCTCTGATCCCCATGATTTTAGGATTTATATGGTATAATCCCAAAGTATTCGGAACAGCATGGATGAATGCATGCGGATTTACCGAAGAAGATTTGAAAGGAGGAAATATGGCACTTATTTTTATCCTTAGTTATGTATTTAGTTTTTTCCTGGCTTCGATACTTTCAGGGATGGTAATACATCAATATAGTTTTTTCTCTAGTCTAATGGCAGATCCTACATGGAATGAAGCAGGTTCCGAAACATATAAGTTTTCACAAACTTATATGGAAAACTACGGACAAAATCACAGGAGTTTTGGCCATGGAGTACTGCATGGTGTAATTGTAGGACTGTTCTTTGTGTTACCGGTTTTAGGAACTAATGCAATGTTTGAAAGAAAAGGGTTTAAATATATAGCAGTGAACGTCGGCTATTGGACAGTATGTTTGGCTATTATGGGTGGCGTTATTTGCCAGTTTGCTTAAAATACATCCAACATAAAAATATAAGCCTGAATTTTTCAGGCTTTTTTTATGATTTGTTTCCAAGGACTCTATCCCATAATTTGCTTAATAATGGAGAGGCTTCTTCAACTTCACGAGCTCGTTCTTTTGCCTGCAAGTTTCCCTCTTTATCATAATAGAGTTCGTAACTAAAAACAAAACGCTCTGCTTGATCACCAATACCCAAGGTTCCAAATCGCAGATCGTTGAAATAGGTTTTGTCATCTCTCTTTTCAATAGTATACCAACCTTCAGAAAGTTTGATCAATCTTGGGATAAGAGGATCATTTTTCATTTCACCAAGTAGATGATGGTTCTTTGGGAATTCTGAAAAGTCAATAATATCATCTTCATCCAATAGTGAATGATAGCCTATCAAAAATGAATCCTGAGTTTCAATATTAGCCGTCCACAAGATGGTGTTAAGTGGAGTAGGGCGTGTTTGAATTTCGTTATACTGAATATGTTGATTTTGCAGACTATTCGAAAAGTTAGCTCTGGCATTTTGCTGAAGCACAAGGGTAGTGAGCATATAGAAACTACTGAGGTACAGTCCCAAATTATTATATCTTTTTCGTTTGGGATGTGTTCTTTTGTAGAACATTGCTATGATCACACAGATTAAAAAAGGGACAGTATATAGGGGATCAGCAACAAAGATATTGTTGAAGGCAACCTTATAATCAAAAGGCCAAAAGAGTTGTGTGCCCCAGGTGGTAAACGCATCTAGGATAGGGTGGGTAAACAATCCCCAGAACATGAGTTTACTCCAATCTTTCCAATCAGCTTCTTTGTTTTTGTATAGTTTGGCAATGATCCACCCAAAAATAGGGGCCATTAGGATACTGAAAAGAATAGAATGCGAGAATCCACGGTGTAATTCATTAGCAGTCACATTGTCCACAAAAAAGTTGGCGATCACATCCAAATCTGGAATGGTTCCTGCAACAGCTCCCCAAAACATGGCTTTGTTTCCTACTTTTTTACCCAGTGTTGCTTCGCCAACTGCTGCGCCCAATACAATTTGAGTTAAAGAATCCATAGTTGGGTTAATCTAATAGAAGTTGTTTAAAAGGATTACGGATTTCGTACTCACTAGGAGAAATTAACTCTACCAAGGGTTTAAGTAAAGTGTTAGAAATGGAGTTTCCATGTCTAACATATAATTTCATCTCCACTGGCTTTGCGCCAACACAACTTTTGATGATCTCGGCTGTTCTTCCCAGTCGAAGTTCCTTTGCCTTGTTCGTTATCGCCAAATCTACATAATCGTACAACATTTTTTGATAGATGTCGTACTCTTTGTTGTATGTGTAATCTATACCTATATGATTGGCATCAAGTACATTTCCAAGCACAAAGGAAGAGGTGAATCCAACTAATTTTTCATTTAGAAAATATCCTCTAAAAATAAATGCATCTTTTAGGTTCTGCTTTAGTTGCTTAAAGGTAGATGCGTTTAATTTTCCAATCTTAAAATCTGCCTTTTCGATTACCGATAGATAGAGTCGGTCGATTTCTTTTTGAAACTGTTCAATATCTTCACTACCGAAATCCCGAATAACAATGTTCTCAGATTTTTTGAACACCTTTTTTGCCCGGGTTCTGAATTTGGTACGCATACTGGATAGATAATCGTCAAATGTACTCCAACTATCTTCTATATGAACTACCATGTTCACATCGATTTTGAATTCCCTAAAATCATGTTCTTTAATATAATCACTCTCGGCAAAGGATTGTGGCCAAAACTCTTTAAGCAAAATAAACGAAGGCTTTTCTGTGTTTTCAGACTTTCTTATTTCTCTTAATGCATTGGATAAGCTTTCAAAAGCTTGTTTTGCGGTAACCTTGTTGGAGTCGTATAGAAAACCATGCTCTCCACAAGAAAATAGATTACCACAAACCAACACTTTTACCTCCAAATTTTTGAATAAAGTGTTTTTAATGGCTTCATTAATCTTACATGGAAATTCTTGAAACTTCAATTCGGCAGAGTTGAATTTTATCAACTGCGCTGCAGCTATCCCTACGGCCGTGGTACCTTCATAAAATACAATATATCTAAACTTTATATTTTCTAAAAGTGTGTCTTCAAGTGTTTGAAGATATGCCAAGGATAAAAAGGTGTTGTTTTTTTTGTTAACCGAATTCCAATCTTCAATAGGTACATCTTCAATACGATCATAACAATCATACTTTAGTACATTGACCTTACATATATTTTTCAACTTTTCTATCATATATCCCTTACAAAAATTCTCTAGTAAGAATCTCGTTTATTCCAAAATTACGTTTATTTTCCTATTACCTTCTGTTAAAGGTTTATCAAAATGAGACGATTATGTCATTATTTTGTTACTGTGGTAATAGCTTTAATTTCATTAAGCATTATTTCTTCTTGTTCATTTAATCGTAAAAATCAATGGTTTAGACGAAAACTATCTCATAAAATTTAGTTTTATGATGGAAAATTGGAATAAGTTTTTTTCCTTTGAGCGTAATTGGAAAGTTTTATGGGTAAATCTGTTAATTGCGTTTTGTTAGTAGACGATGATAAAGCTACTAATTTTTTTAACGAGCGAGTAGTTACCAGACACAATGGTTTTGATCAAGTAAACACAGTTCAAAGTGGTTTAGCTGCTCTAGAATATTTATCTGCCGTCGAAAAGGATGAGGCTACAAAACCAGATCTTATTTTTCTAGATATCAATATGCCCGCCATGAACGGATGGGAGTTTTTGGTGGAATTTGAAAAGTTAGATCATAGCTTCACCAAAGGGATCAAGGTAATTCTTTTGTCTACTTCCTCTAATCCTGATGACGTGTTGGCATCTGCCAAAAATCACAACGTAGAAGACTTCATAAATAAGCCTTTATCTCCAGATTTATTAGATAGTGTATTGAGAAATCATTTTTGATGATGGGAAAATTGAAACAAGTTCTTCTGGTCGATGACAGTAAGGCAACCAATTTTTTTAATAAAACAATTATTGAAAAGTTGAATTGCGCTGAAGAAGTGGTTACGGTTCAAAATGGAGAAGAAGCGTTGAAATGGATACAGTCTAACTCAATACATCCAGAACTTATTTTTTTAGATATTAATATGCCCGTTATGGACGGTTGGGAGTTTCTTTCCGAATATCAAAAATTGGAGGATAAGGATGAAAAAGCAGTCATCGTTTTGATGATCGGAGCTGCTTTGAGTAAGGAAGAGTTAATAAAAGCCAACAGCATCTCTGAGATCAAAGAGTTTAGCGAGAAGATGCTTTCCAAGATTACTGTGGGCAAAATAATCAATCAATATTTTAACGATATAGATATCGAATCCAATTCTTCAGAAAATAACAGAGTTTTATAAATACGTGGGTTGATATTCTCAAAAATATTTGCAATTTTTATCTTCATGTATTAGTTTTATTTACCCCTAACACACAAATTATCAAATTCGAAATCAATAAATATTCAAACTTCATTGTTTTTAATTCTAATCCTATGTTAAAGAAAAGATATTCGCTATATCTTTTGGTGTTTTTCGTGTGTTTTGGGTTAGGTGAAATACATGCTCAATCAAGAGCAGTTATATCCGGTAATGTCTCAGATCAGTTTGGTAATTTACCTGGAGCGAGAATTACGATCGAAGGAACCGAAAAGAGTATCACCACAGATGTAAATGGTAATTATTTGTTCAATGTAGAAGAAGGAGAATATGTAGTCAGCGCAGGTTTTGTGATGTATACCACAGTATCCAAGTCTGTAGTGGTGAAGGTAGGAGATACTGCAGTAGTTGACTTTGTATTAGAAACTGGATTTTCTATGGATCAACCTATTTCTTTAGGGTCTCGAGCTAAACCAACTTCTCTATTACAAAATACAGCTGCCGTTGATATTATTTCTCCTCAACAATTGAGCAATTCATCACAAATAGAATTAAGTCATATTTTACATTATTTAATTCCGTCTTTTCATTCTACGCACCAAACGATCGCCGATGGAACAGATCATATTGATCCTGCTACTTTGAGAGGGCTGGGGCCAGATCAGGTACTTGTTTTGGTCAATGGAAAAAGAAGACATAGTAGTTCTTTATTGAATGTAAATGGAACTATCGGGAGAGGTTCTGTAGGAACTGATTTTAACGCAATTCCGATAGCGTCCATAGAACGAATAGAAGTATTGCGGGATGGGGCCACCTCACAATACGGGTCAGATGCTATTGCGGGGGTGATCAATATCATTCTTAAGAAACAGACGGAAATTATTCAGGTGGATAATAGAGCCGGAATCACCACCGAAGGAGATGGGCTAAGTGTATATTCTTCCGCAAATTTTGGGTTGAAAATAGGAGATGAAGGTTATATTAATGTGACTGCAGAGTATCGAGATCGAGAATCGGTAAATAGAGCGGGAAACTATACGGGAACCGTGTATAATGATGATCCCGCCATTGATAACGTATTGATTGAACAAAATAATTTTTTCGGACAAACAGGATATTCTGGAAGAAGAGTGATGGAGATTGGTAGTGCAGAGACTCAAAATCTAACGCTATCCTTTAATGGGGAGATCAAAATGTCGGATAAGGCTACCTTCTATATGCATGGTGGTAGAAACTATCGCGAAGGGAGATCCAAAGGTTTTTATCGTTTCCCCAAAGATCAGGAAAGGGTAGTTCTAGAATTGTTTCCCAACGGTTTCTCTCCAGAGATTTTAACAGATATTCAAGATGATGCGGTTACAGGTGGTATTCGAGGGGTAAAAAATGAATGGGATGTCGATTTCAGTCATTCTATAGGGATCAATAGATTAGATTATACTGTAAATAACTCTAATAATGCATCCTTAGGAATTGCTTCTCCCAGAACTTTTTACGCGGGTGGTTTTATCTATAAACAAAACACGACAAACTTAGATATTTCCCGAACTTTTGATTGGTTAAGTGGTGTAAACATAGCTTTTGGAGCGGAGTTACGCGTAGAAAACTACCAAATAGTTGCCGGAGAAGAAGCTTCTTATATTGATGGAGGTAGTACTTTCTTTAATGATTTAGGGGAAGAAGTACCCAGAGTAGCAGGAGCACAGGTCTTTCCTGGGTTTCCTCCAGAAAGCGAGTTAAACAGATTTAGAACCAATACCTCTGGATATTTGGATGTCGAGGCGAATCTTACAGATCAATTATTGGTACGAGGTGCATTGCGCTATGAATCCTACAATGATTTTGGAGAACAGTTGATCGGGAAGTTATCTGGTAGATACAGAATCAATGATGATATTAGTGTTAGAGCAGGATTTTCTACGGGATTTAGAGCTCCATCATTACATCAGGTGTATTTCCAGAATATAAGTACACAATTTATTAACGGGGAAAGCCTTCAGGTAGGAACGTTTAATAATGAAAGCGCAATTGTTACGGAAGCATTTCAAATAGGAAATCTAAAACCAGAATTATCAAGTCATTTCAGTGCGGGTATCAGTGGTAAGTTTAGCGATGATTTTACATTTAGTGTAGATTACTATCAGATAGATATTGATGATAGAATTGTACTCTCTGGTAGATTTGCTGAAGGTTATGAAGCGATTTTAGAACCATTTAATGTAGGTGCTGCTCAGTTTTTTACCAATGCGATAGACTCAAAAACAACCGGGGCAGATGCGGTGTTGTTTTATAAAACACCGTTGGCGGAAGGGGAGTTTAATGCATCTTTGGGAGCCAATATCACTAGAACACAAGTCAAAGGGCCTATCAAAGTTTCCCCTGCATTAGTGGGACAAGAAGAGGTGCTTTTTAATAGAGAAGAGATTGCTCGGGTAGAGTATGGGCAACCCAGATATAAAGTAAATTCACTACTATCTTATGAAATAGATAAATTTCGATTTCAATTAGTGAATACATTGTTTGGAGAGGTGAAGTTTATCCATCCCAATGATGGAGACCAGGCCAATTGGGTGTTAAACGAATTTACTGGAAACATAGAAACCAGGGATCAAACTTTTTCTCCAAAATTAGTTACGGATGCCACGATTTCTTATCAAATAAATGATTATGTTCGATGTACTATTGGAGGGAACAATATCTTTAATGTTTTCCCTGATAAGCATACGCATTCTGCAAATACAGATGATGGAAATTTTATGTATAGTAGAAGAGTACAACAATTTGGGGTGAATGGAGCTAATTATTTTGCTAGAGTTTTATTAAGGCTATGATGCAAATATCACTTAGAAGTAAGGAAAGTATAGGGAGTCTTTTGATTGGGCTTTGCTTGTGCTTTTTTTTCTTTTCAAAATCTGTGGCTCAGGAGTTAGGTAACGAAGAAGTGAAGCGTCTGCAACGCGCTATTTTTGTGTTCAATTTTGCACAACAGGTGGGGTGGCCGAATCTTGAAGATCAAGATAGCTTTAAGATTGGTGTTCTTGGCCCGGATAGAACGACCATTGATTTGAGTGCACTAGCGCAGAAACGTAAGATTTTTAATAAACCTGTCGAAATTATTCGATTTCAGCAGGTAAAGGATGTTAAAGAGGTCCATCTACTTTATGTAAATAACAAATACAACTACGAGATCTATTATATCCTAAGCAAGATTAGAGATAAGAATATTCTTTTGGTTACCGAAGATTATAACTTCAATGCTTCTATGATCAATATGGTTAATGTGGGAGATTCGTTTGAGTATGAAATTAACCTTAGTAGAATCCAAAATGAAGGTTTTACGGTTGCACCCAGTCTACGGCGATATGCCATTACCTCTTCAGAAAAATGGAAACGTCTCTATAAGAAAACCGAAAAATCACTCACCGAAGTTCAAGAAGAGAATAAAGAAAAAGAATCTCAATTAGAGGATAAAGATCGTGAAATACAAAGCCAAAAAGATAAGATTAGTAATCAGCTTGATGAGTTAGATACTAAAAAACGTGAAATAAGTACTCAAAACAGGGCGATTAGGGATCTGTATACCGAAAGTCAAATACAGCAAAAGAAATTCGAAGAAAAGGTATTGATAGAAGAAGAACTGGAAAAAAATATTCAGGATCAAATTGATTACATTCAGAATCAGGAAAAACAAATCAATAACAGTCATCAAGAGATTCTAGAGCAAAATAAAGTACTCGAAGAACAAAAAAGACAAATAGAGGATCAGAATAAGATCTTAGAAGAGCAAACTTCTGAGATCGATACACAAAAGAAAATCAACATACTTTTAATAAGTCTGGTTGCGCTTTTTGTAATAGCTGGTTTAATTATTTATAGAGGATACCTGGCTAAGAAACGTTTCAATAAAGAATTACAGGCCAAAAACCTAGCTATTTACGAGCAGTCCCTGGAGTTGGAAGCCAAAAATAAAGAGCTGGAACAGTTTGCATATATTGCTAGTCATGATTTACAGGAACCCTTAAATACTATCTCGAGCTTTATAGGTCTTATTGCCGAAGATTATGGAGATAGTTTTGATGATGTTGGGAAAGAAAGTTTATTCTTCATCAAAGATGCAAGTATACGCATGAAGAAACTGATCGATGCGCTGTTAGAGTATTCACGCCTAGGCAGAAATAGGGATTATGTTGAAATAGATTGTAATAAAGTTCTGGAAGAGCTAAAAGAGGACCTGGGAACTAGAATTAAAACATCCGGGGCTAAAATTATTGCGGATAAACTACCTGTTTTAAGAGGTTCTGAGATTGAATTTAGATTATTATTACAAAACTTAATAAGTAATGGTATTAAGTTTAGGGGTAAGGACACAACTCCCGAAATAAAGATAGAATGTACCAAGATTACAGACCTTAGTGAAGGACAAAAGGATTTATGGAAGTTTTCTGTACAGGACAATGGAATAGGGATACCCGAAGAACACCAAGAACGGATTTTTGCTATTTTCCAACGATTACACTCCCGAGAAGAGTACCAAGGTACAGGAATTGGTTTAGCCCATTGTAAGAAGATAGTAGAATCTCACGGAGGTAAGATTTGGTTAAATTCTGAAGTAGGTAAGGGTAGTACATTTTACTTTACCTTACCGGCATAATTTCCAAAATTATCTTAGAGTATTCTTCCTTTTTATAACTCTCTAATCCAGATGTTACGATATTGAACAGGATTGCTATGATCTTGTAGTTTGATTGGCCCTTTACCATGAGCTGGATTTTTAGGAGGACCGATGTACTCAGTAGTACCTAAAATCTCTACGTGATCCTGTACCAATACTCCGTTGTGGATAACTGTAAAGGTACCAGATTTTGTTTTTTGACCCTGATCATCAAACTCAGGAGCATGGAAAATGATATCATAGGTCTGCCATTGATCCGGAGATTTGGTAGCATTTACCAAAGGAATATGTTGCTTATAGACTGATGTAGCTTGCCCATTACTATAAGTTCGGTTTTGATAACTATCCAAAATTTGTACTTCGTATTTGTTTTGAAAAAATACACCACTATTTCCTCTTCCTTGTCCTTCGCCTTCGATAACATCTGGAGCACTCCATTCCAAATGTAATTGTACACTCCCAAAAGATTGTTTGGTTTGTATATCTCCGGCACCTGGTTTTACGGTCATAGTTTTGTCTGCATTAATAGTCCAACCAGCCTTAGAAATAGAGTCTTTTGCAGAAACCCATTGTTCTAGATTGTTGCCGTCAAACAACACGATGGCGTCAGAAGGCACATTGTTTTCATTAAACGATACTGCTTTTGGTTCTGGCTCCCATATTTCCGTAGCTTTTGGATCCGTAATTTCTTGCTCAGGGACTTCAGGTTTGGTCTCTTCTTCCTGTTGGGTTTCCTCGACCTGTTCTTCGGTAACAGCAGTCTTTTCTTTGCATGAATAGATAAGCCCTATTAGAGACAAAAGTAGAATCGCTTTTTTCATTGTAGTACCGTTGTTTATAGGTTTATAATCCTAATATTTTTTTCAGATGTTCTTTATCAATTTCTGCGCCAGCAAAATCATCAAATGCCTTTTGAGTAGCTTCTATGATATGACTTTGGATGAAAGGAGCTCCCTCTTTAGCTCCTTGCTCAGGAGATTTGATACAGCATTCCCATTCCATTACCGCCCAAACATCACATCCGTATTGAGTAAGTTTTGAAAATATAGTTTTAAAATCAACCTGACCGTCACCAGGAGAACGATATCGACCCGCTCTATCAATCCAATCACTATAACCACCAAAGGCGCCTTTTTTACCATTCGGGTTAAATTCCGAGTCTTTTACATGGAAAGCCTTGATAAATTCGTGATAATGATCTATATATTCGATATAATCTAATTGTTGCAATACAAAATGACTAGGGTCATATAGGATGTTTACTCTTTTATGATTTCCTGTAGCTTCTAGAAAGCGTTCAAAAGTAACTCCATCATGAAGATCCTCTCCAGGATGAATCTCGTAACAAACATCCACACCTTCTTCTTCAAAATGATTGAGTATAGGAAGCCATCGATCTGCAAGTTCTTTAAATCCCATTTCTACCAAGCCAGCAGGGCGTTGCGGCCAGGGGTGCATCGTATGCCAAAGTAGAGCACCAGAAAAAGTAGCGTGGACATTTAGTCCTAATCTTCTACTTGCTGTAGCGGCATTTTTTACCTGTTGTACAGCCCATTTGGTACGCTCCTTAGGATTGTTTTTATATGGGTCGGGAGCAAAGTTGTCAAACATAATATCATAAGCGGGGTGCACTGCCACCAACTGACCTTGCAAATGGGTAGAAAGCTCGGTAATCTCTAATCCATATGATGCTATTTTACCTTTTAACTCTTCGCAATAGGTTTGGCTTTGTGCGGCTTGTTCCAAATCGATTAATCGGGTTTCCCAGGTAGGGATTTGTATGCCTTTGTATCCTAGTTCTGAAGCCCATTTGCATAGCCCATCAAGGGAGTTAAACGGAGCAGAATCGTCCATAAATTGAGCAAGAAATATAGCAGGTCCTTTGATCGTTTTCATATGGTTAGATTTTTGTCCATGAAGCATTATTGTTACTACTCTCTACAGCTGCGTAGATAAATTTCATTCCACGTACACCGTCTTTTACGGTTGGGAAATCTGGAGAAGCTGATTGCGATTGGTTATTTTTTACGTTGAGTAACTCTTGGGCAAAGCTTCTGTACATTGTGGCAAAACCTTCTAGATATCCTTCAGGATGTCCTGCAGGTATACGTACATAATCAGAGGATTCAGGATACCCTCCATTACCTCCTGGGGTGAATATTTGCTTGGTGTTTTCTAACCAACGTACAGTGAGTTCATTTGGATTTTCCTGATACCATTCGATACTTCCTTTGGTACCATATACTTTTACCCCTAAGTTATTTTCCTCACCAGTAGCGATTTGTGAGAAGGTCATCACTCCCTTAGCGCCATTATCAAATCGCAATAAGATATTGCCATCATCGTCCAGTGTCCTGCCTTCTCCAAAAGCAGAAAGATCTGCGGCTAATTCTTCAATTTGTAGTCCTGTGATATATTCAACTAGATTTTCGGCATGAGTGCCGATATCACCCAGAGCGCCTCCGATTCCAGATTTTTTGGGATCCACTCTCCAGGCCGCTTGTTTCTGACCTGTTTTTTCTACAGAGGTGGCTAACCAGCCCTGTAGGTATTGTGCACAAACTTTACGGAGATCTCCCAAATCTCCTTTGGCAATCATCGCTTTGGCCTGCTTTACCATCGGATAGCCGGTATAGTTATGCGTAAGTGCAAAAACTTTTCCTGAAGAATGAACTATTTTCTCTAGTTCCAAAGCTTCATCCAAAGTTAGTGTCATTGGTTTATCACAAATTACATGAAAACCATGTTCCAGTGCCATTTTTGCAGGCGGGAAATGCATATGGTTGGGAGTTACAATAGAGACGAAATCCATTCGTTCTTCTTCAGGAAGTTTGGCTTCTTCAAGAATCATCTCTTCAAAACTACCGTAAGCACGTTCTTTTGGGATTCCTAAAGCCTCGGCAGAAGCTAAGCTTTTTTCGGTACTACTAGAAAAAGCTCCACACACAAGATCAATCATTCCATCAATACTTGCAGCCTTACGATGTACATCTCCTATAAACGAACCAATGCCACCGCCTACCATTCCCATTTTGAGTCGGGTCATATTACTACTCTTTATATTCTATTTTTTCATTTTTAAAAAATACGGCAAATAATACCAATACTACGGCGGCAAATATTGCAGGGAATGTCCAAATACTACTCCAATCATGTTGGCCATCACCGATAACATTGGCATCGGTTATTTTTCCTGCAACGTAAAAACCTACCAGCATTCCTACTCCGTATGTAGCCAGGGTTATTAGTCCTTGCGCAGCACTTTTCACTTTCTCACCGGCTTTACTATCCGTATAGATTTGTCCGGAAACAAAGAAGAAATCATAACAAATACCGTGCATTGCTATTCCTATAATCAGCATAAAAGCCAATTCTCCTGAATTACCATATGCAAACAATAAATATCGAATACCCCAAGCGAGCATTCCTACCAAAAGTGTTTTTTTAAAACCAAACCGTTTAAAGAAAAAGGGAAGTAATAACATAAATAACACTTCTGAGGCCTGTCCAATGGTCATTTTACCCGTTGGATTCGGTACTTTGATCTCACTCAAAAATTGATTGGTATGTTGGTAATAAAAGGCTAACGGAATACAAATCAGGACAGACGATAGGAAAAAGATCAGGAAATTGCGATCCTTGAGTAGTTTAAGTGCGTCTAGTCCTAAAATTTCGGATACGGTTATTTTTTGATCCTTACTTACTTTGGGTGGAGTTTTAGGTAAGGTAAAACTAAAAACGCCCAAGAAAGCTGAGGCTATAGCAGTCATCAAAAACGTATTTTTAAGCATACCGCTAGCTATTCCCTCTTCAGAATCCCAATGAAAAGCGTAGCTTATCAATAGACCAGCCACAATCCATCCAATCGTACCAAAGACACGTACTAATGAGAATTGTTTTGCAGGATCATTCATTTGATGAAAGGAAACCGAATTTACCAAGGCTAAAGTTGGCATATAAGCGATCATATACCCTAATACATAAGGGTAAAAAACACCAAAATCGGTGGCATTGGCCATTTGATACATCAAAAATGCTCCGATCAAATGAAGTACTCCTAATATTTTTTCGGCATTAAAAAAGCGGTCTGCTACCAATCCTATTATAAATGGAGCAATGATTGCGCCCCAGGATTGAGTAGAGTAGGCCATACCCGTTTCTATGTCTGAAGTTTTGAGTGTATTGGGTAAATAACTCCCTAAAGTAACGAACCAACCACCCCAAATGAAGAATTCTAAAAACATCATCAAGGAAAGCTGAAATTGTGTGCTTTTTTTCATGAACTTAGTTTAGCTTAGTTGAAAGATCAGTGAGTAAATCTCTTGTGGCAATAATTCCTTTTTCTTCACTTAATCGGTCTCCTTCATATTCTACCCCGATATACCCATCATATCCAGATTTTTTAATGATCTGAAGCATTTTCTTATAATCAATAGTGGTTTCTGCTCCGGTATCATCAAAATCATAGGATTTTGCGCTTACCGCCTTGGCAAAAGGCATCATTTCTTCTACACCTTGATATTTTGGATACTCTTTTACACATTTAGTTCCCCAGCGTTCGCCTCCTTCACGTTCTAAGCAAAAATTCCCAAAGTCAGGAAGTGTTCCACAATTAGGCATATTCACCTTTTCCATTACTTGAACCAAAAGTTCTGCATTCGAGGACAAATAACCATGATTTTCTACGATAACATTGACATTCTTTGTCGCTGCATACTGTGATAATTTAGTTAATCCATCGACAGCTGCAACCAACCATTTTTCAGTTTCGTTGGTGCCAAATAGATTGACACGAATAGAGTGGCATCCTAAAAACTGAGCTGCATCTACCCATTTTTTATGATTTTCTACGGCTTTATCTCTATCAGCCTCGCTAACCACTGCCAGATCCCCTTCATGATCCACCATGATCATCAAATTTTGCATACCATGCTCATCACTTTTTGCTTTAAGTGCTTCGATAAGATTTTGCAAAGCTTTTTCAGGTTCTGGATCTTTTTTGAGTTCTTCTGTATACAGCTGACTTACATATTCCAAACCTTCAAAACCAAGGTTTTTGGCTTTCTCTGCAAAATCCATAGGACTTAATTCTCCGGATTTAATAGCCTTATGAAGAGACCATTGTGCAAGAGATAATTTGAAAAACGGTTTTGCTTCTTCTTTCATTTCAACTACAGGTTCTTTTTCTTCTTGAGTTGCTACTTTATCATTCGTTTTTTCCTTGCAGGAATATGAAATCACCAAAAGCGAAAATAAGCCTATTCTAAAAATTGATTTGAACATTGTATATCTATTAGGTTTTGTTTTTAGTTATAGTGACCAGGCACGCCCTTGTGTCAATTTATCCAGATCATCACAGCCAACTTGCTCTCCTGGAACTGGCATATATGCCAATACATCTTTTCCGATTTTTGCGCTGGTTTTAAATCCCCAAATGGATAAACCACGAACCCAGGATAGATAGGTGAAAATAAGAGCGTCTTCAGAAACTTTATCCAGATCTTCAGGGCTAGTCATAGTTTCCAACTCCTTTTGGTAAGCCTCCTGTTGGTCTTTGGAAGCTCTAAGATATTTAGAGAGTAAAGCGTCATAAGTTTCTACCTTGATCTTCTTTACTGGATTTTCTTCACTTATTCCCAAGGTATTATTGACGATCCCTGCTATTTTTTTAAACAGCATGGCTTCTTCTTCCTCTGAAGCATTATTCACGTACCGATCTACGAACATCGGAACATTAAGCGCTTTGGCTCCGGGCATGTTTTCCGTTTCCGGAATGATGAGATCTACGAGTTGATCCAGCACTTTTGCTTCATCTTCCGAAAGCAATTCGGGTGTCCAGGTGAGTTGGATCTCTCTGGTACAACTTTGTAGGATACTTAGCATTGTTGGTGTGGCCACCAATACTCCGGCGGATATTCCTATATTTTTTATGGCTTCTCTTCTTTTCATAATAGTAGAATTAAGCGTTTTTCAAGATTTGTTTTGCAGCATGATCTGCAGCTCTGGCGGTAAATGCCATATAGGTCAAAGACGGGTTTACACAACTAGCAGAGGTCATGAAGGAACCATCTGTAACATATACATTAGGTACAGCATGAATTTGATTGTGTTTGTTAAGAACAGAGGTCTTTGGATCGTGTCCCATTCTGGCAGTACCCATTTCATGAATACCTAATCCTATTCCTCCTATATCGTCACGCGGTTCGATGTCTTTAAATCCTGCTTTCTTAAGCATATCCATCGCTTGCTTGATCATATCTTTTCGCATTTCGATTTCATTTTCTTTAAATTCAGCATCAAACGTAACTGTAGGTAATCCCCATTCATCTAGCTTTTCATAATCCAAAGTCATTTTGTTCTCATGATAAGGGAGACATTCACCAAAACCGTTTAATCCCATTCTCCATTTCCCAGGTTTAAGAATTTCCTCTTTCAATTCTTTCCCATATCCTAATTCGGCTACCATATCTTCCCAATCATGTCTGCTGGCACCTCCCTGAAAACCATATCCACGTTTAAAGGTTTCCTGATCGGTCTCTCCGCCAATATTTCTGAAACGAGGAATGTAAATTCCATTGGGTCTTCGTCCTTTATAATATTTGTCTTCAAAACCGTCGAAGGTTCCATAAGCCCCAGCTTTAAAATGGTGATCCATGATATTATGTCCTAGCTCTCCAGAGTCATTTCCCATACCGTTTGGAAATCTTTCAGACTTAGACTGAAGTAAAATACTGGCAGATGCAATTGCCGAAGCACACAAAAAGATGACCTTGGCGGTATATTCAAACTTTTCTTTGGTTTCTGCATCGATTATTCTAACTCCAGTAGCTTTACCTGTTTTATCATCATACATTACTTCGTGAACGATAGAATGCGGTCTAAGGGTGAGGTTACCGGTTCTTTCGGCTGCTGGTAGAGTCGAAGAGTTACTGCTGAAATAGGCTCCAAAAGGACATCCTCTCATACATCGATCCCGGAACTGACAGTTCATTCGACCTTCAAAGGTTTTAGTGCCTGTGATGTGAGCAGATCTACCGATAGTCATTACCCGATCCCCGTAATTATCTGCGATATTTGATTTCAGATGTTCTTCTACACAATTCAACTCCATTGGAGGGAGAAATTGGCCATCTGGTAATTGTTCTAATCCTAATTTCTCTCCGCTTACGCCTATGTATTCTTCAACTTTATCATACCAGGGAGCAATATCTTTGTAACGAACCGGCCAATCTACTGCAATACCTTCTTTTTTGTTTGCTTCAAAATCGATATCGCTCAGTCGATAACTTTGTCTTCCCCACATTAGTGATCTACCGCCTACATGATAGCCACGTATCCAATCAAAACGTTTGGTTTCGTTATAAGGGTGTTTTTTATCGTTTACAAAGAAATGTCGATGTGCTTTTGCAGTAACATATCCTGTTCTATGTTGTTTTTCTTGTTCTTTAATTTCTTCACGGGACGGTTGTCCTTTATAGTCGTAGTCCCACGGATCATCGTTCATGGTGGGGTAATCTTCGATATGACGTACCATTCGTCCTCGTTCTAAGACAAGAGTTTTCAGTCCTTTTTCGCAAAGTTCTTTTGCTGCCCAACCTCCAGTGATTCCTGTCCCTACTACGATTGCATCATATTGTGGTTCTGTTTGCATAGTAAAAGATGATTTTGAGATTAATTAATTTTTTATTTCAAGGTTCTAAACCATTCTGCCATTGCTCTGGCTTCTTCTTCTGGGATATTTTGATTGATCATAAGTGTATTATTGTATTCCTTCAGAAGTGCCTTTGCAACCGGATCTTTTTTTAGCATTTCATCAGGATTCATGATCATGTTCATTACCCATTCTGGGCTTCTTTTTTCATAAATACCTGCCATAGGTGGGCCGATAAATTTTTGAGAAGCTTTATGGCAAGCAACACATTTTGATTTGAATAGTGATTCTCCTTTTGTAGCGAGTTCTTGATTAATATCTTTTTCGAAAGTGATAGATTCAATTGGTCCAACTCCTTTATTGTCTAACATTACGGGAGTTTTTTCGACTTCTTTTTTTACTTCGGTCTTTATATTGTTGTTTTTGGTACCAATGGTAATCGTTTGTTTTTCTTTTTTAGTTTCAGAACAGCTTGCAGCGATCAATAGGAATGCTATTCCTAGACTTCGATAAAATAATTTCATAGTAATTCTTGTTTTCTTTTTACCCCTCTAGCTTATTAGAGAAGGGGATCGATGAAACATAGACAGAATAATTTCTAGATATTTTAGCAATCTTTAGGTTAATGTTGGGTATGTCTGGAGTATTGTCAAATTTATTGTGAAAACTTTACAGTATTTTTAACTTGTTGTGCATTTTTTTGCATTAAATTGTCTTCGATTTTGTTCTTTCAGATAATTTAAGAGTATGAGAAAAGCTGCTTTTGAAAAGGTTGTTCCCCCAAAGGACTCCTCGTTTAAAGTATTCCATTGTAAAGCCTCTTTTGCTTCTTTTGAAGGGCGTTGGCATTTTCATCCTGAATACGAAATTGTATATCTACCCTCGGGAAGAGGCAAGCGTTTTATAGGTACAAGAATCAGTAGGTTTGAAGATGGAGATCTGATTTTATTAGGGCCAAATATTCCTCATAATTGCTTTAATGTAGGGTTTGAATCTGAGGAGTATGAAGAGTACGTCATCCAATTCAATGGAGCAGACATTAAGGAAATGAGCAAGTACTTTAAAGAGTTTGGAGATATAGAGCACTTGTTAATTCAGGCAAATACCGGGTTGACGGTTAATTCTGATAAAAAGCATGAAATAGGCGCTTTGATCAAAGAAATGGTCGATCTTTCTCCGATAGAAAAATTATTACGATTATTTCATGTATTACATCAATTCGCTCAAGTAACTTATCAAAGTTTGGATGCAAGACAATATTTGGCCCTATCTGTTACTACTACCGAAAGAGTAAAGGATATCTACAAAATCATTCAGGAACAATATCAAACTAATATATCAACGAGGCAAGTTGCCAATGAAATAGGAATGACAGAGAGTTCTTTTTGTAGATTTTTTCTCAAAAATACAGGTAAAACTTTTAAGCAAGCCCTAACCGAAGTCAGAGTTCAGAATGCATGCAACTTGTTGGTTAATACAGACAATACTATATCTAATATTGCTTTTGATTGTGGTTTTAATAGCCTTTCCCTTTTTAATAGATTGTTTAAAAGAGTTGTTGATGATACACCAAATAGTTATCGTCAAAAGTATGTCAATCACCTTCAGGTTTCTATTCCTAAAATAGCTTAGCTTCGTTTATAGATTCCTTTACTTTATTATTTTTTGTAATTTTGTACCCTACATGAAGAGTTTTATTCAAAAAATATCGGCTGTTACTTTGGCATTGGTAGTCTTGTGCTCTACAATGTCATTTACGGTGAATATGCATTATTGTGGTAAAACTCTGGTGGATGTATCACTGTATAAAGAAGCCAAAACTTGTGAGATGGATATGATGGCAACATCTAAGCATGAAACAAGTTTGATGAAGAAAATGGGATGCTGTACTGACAAAAAACTGCAAGTAGAAGGTCAGGATGAGCTCAAAACTTCTTTTGATACATTTACATTGGATCAGCAATTATTTATTATTGCTTATTTAGAATCTTACCTGGATCTTTTTGAAGGTTTAGAAGAGCATATCATTCCGTTTAAAGAATATCCACCACCGTTTCTGGTCAAGGATCTTCAGTTATTAAACGAAACTTTCCTTATTTGATGATTAAATAAATGTTCATAATGCTCTACAGTAAAAACTGTTAGAGCTTAAAGTGCTTTGCACAATGTTCAATTTGTTTAATCTTCAATTCATGCTAAATAAAAGCATCAAATTTTTTATAGAAAACAAGCTCGTTGCGGTATTGTTAGTGCTCATTTGCTTAGGAGCAGGACTGGTATACGCGCCATTTGATTGGAAGATAAATGGGATTCCACATGATCCGGTAGCCGTAGATGCTATCCCTGATCTCGGCGAAAATCAACAACTTGTTTTTACGCAATGGGATGGTCGTTCTCCTCAGGATATTGAGGATCAAATTACTTATCCTTTAACCGCAGCCCTGCTAGGTGTGCCTGAGGTGAAAACCATTCGTAGTTCTTCTATGTTTGGGTTCTCTACGATTTATATCATTTTCGAAGAAGATGTAGAATTCTATTGGTCACGAAGTCGTGTTCTGGAAAAACTTAATACGCTTCCTGCTGGACTATTGCCAAGTGGGGTAAATCCATCTCTTGGACCGGATGCCACGGGTCTCGGCCAGATATTTTGGTATACGTTAGAAGGAAGAGATCCAGAAGGCAAGGTGACCGGTGGTTGGGATCTACACGAACTACGAAGTATTCAGGATTATTATATCAAAAATGCCTTGTCTTCGGCAGGAGGAGTTGCAGAAGTTGCTTCAATAGGAGGATATGTTCAGGAATATCAAATCGATATCAATCCTGAACTAATGAAGCAATACGACATCAGTTTGCATCATATCGTAAAAGCGGTTAAACAATCCAATCGAGATATTGGAGCACAAACTTTAGAGATTAATCAGGCAGAATATTTGGTTCGAGGCTTAGGGTATGTAAAATCCATTGCGGATATCGAGAATGCCGTGGTTGATGCGGCAAACTATACTTCGATACGAGTGAAAGATGTAGCCAAAGTACACTTGGGACCTGCTACCCGCAGAGGTATTCTTGATAAAGAAGGTGCAGAGGTTGTTGGGGGAGTGGTGGTAGCTAGGTATGGAACTAATCCGTTGGAGGTCATTAATAACGTGAAAGATCAAATAGCAGAACTCTCTTCGGGTTTACCAACAAAAGTACTGGCAGATGGAACAAGATCACAACTTACTATAGTTCCATTTTACGATCGAACCGAATTGATTCATGAAACATTGGATACTTTACATGATGCCTTAACTATGGAGATCCTCATTACCATATTGGTAATAGTAATGATGGTTTTTAATTTACGTGCGTCTATTTTGATTTCTGGACTATTACCCATAGCTGTTTTGCTGGTGTTTGTGGCCATGAAATTATTTGAGGTTGATGCTAATATTGTTGCTCTTTCCGGTATTGCTATAGCGATAGGAACTATGGTTGATGTGGGTGTCATTCTTTCAGAAAATATTATCAGACATCTGGATGAAAACCAGCAAAAAGACCCCGATAAAAAACAGTCAATCAACACTGTGATCTATAATGCTACAGCAGAGGTTTCGGGAGCAATACTTACGGCGGTTTTGACTACAATCATTAGCTTTATTCCGGTATTTACTATGATTGGCGCAGAAGGCAAGTTATTCCGTCCACTGGCATTCACAAAAACAATGGCCCTAACGTTTTCGATCATTGTAGCCCTGTTTTTCATTCCTCCCTTTGCAGCTTATATATTCAAAAAACGTAATCTAAAGGTATGGTATAAATACTTGATTAATGCAATTTGCATTGTATTCGGTACTCTAGCTATCATTTATGGGTATTGGCTGGGATTAGTGATAATAGGGTTTGGCGTTTTATCCATAGTATTGCTGAGAGGTGTACTTTCTAAAAAGCAATATAACTTTGGTACGATCTGTATATCAGCAATCACCATTGTATTTTTGTTAGCAACATACTGGAGACCTTTAGGATATACTCACAACCTATTTGTCAACTTAATTTTTGTGGCAGCAATTTGCTCAGGTGTTCTTGGAGCGTTTTGGTTATTTAGAAAATACTATGTGCTGATGCTTAGATGGACTTTAGAGCACAAGTTTTTATTTTTATTAATTCCTGCGGTAATCGTAAGTTGCGGATTTCTTATCATGAAAAATTCGGGTAAGGAATTTATGCCTTCTCTGGATGAAGGTTCGTTCTTATTGATGCCTACTTCGTTACCGCATGCGGGTATAGCCGAGAACAAACGCGTATTGCAACAGTTAGATATGGCGGTAGCCAGTATTCCTGAAATTGAAACTGTGGTTGGTAAGGCGGGCCGCACCACTTCTGCGTTAGATCCAGCTCCTTTATCGATGTATGAAAATTTAATACGATATCGATCAGAGTTTGAACAGGATAAAAACGGAAATCCACAGCGATTCAAAATTGATAAAAACGGCCATTTTGAATTGAAAAATGGAAAGTTAGCTATAAATCCTAATTCTGTAGCCGAATCCAATGAAATCTTTAATGCGGTTTCCAACCCATTGGAGATTGACAGAAATCAATTGATATTAGACGAAGACGGAGCATATTTTCGCAATTGGCGTCCCCATATAAAATCCTCAGATGATATTTGGAATGAAATTGTAAGAGTAACCCAATTACCTGGGGTGACATCAGCACCAAAATTACAGCCCATAGAAACCCGATTGATCATGTTGCAAACGGGCATGCGAGCACCCATGGGAATCAAAATTAAAGGTCAAAATTTGCAAGAAATAGAGGCTTTTGGATTGCAATTAGAAAACATTCTAAAAACGGTTGAAGGGGTTAAAAAGGAAGCGGTTTTTGCAGAACGGATTGTAGGTAAGCCGTATCTGTTATTGGATATTGATCGTCAGAAATTAGCACGATATGGAGTTACTGTCGATGATGTGCAAAGTGTCATTTCAATAGCCATTGGAGGAAAGGTTCTAACACAAACTGTGGAAGGAAGAGAACGGTACGGGATTCGGGTTCGATACCCCAGAGAGTTGCGAAAAAATCCAGAGGATTTAAAAAATATTTATGTGCCAGTATCTAATGGAAGTCCTGTACCTTTAAGTGAACTGGTCACCATTCGTTACGAACAAGGTCCGCAAGGAATAAAAAGCGAAGATACTTTCTTGGTAGGATATGTGTTATTTGACAAGTTGAATAGTTTTGCCGAAGTCGATGTGGTAGAAAGTGCTCAAAGGGTCATCCAGGCAAATGTAGATAGTGGGGAGCTTTTGATTCCTAACGGCATTAGTTATACGTTTACCGGAACCTATGAAAATCAATTACGCGCTGAAAAAACACTATCATTTATAGTACCATTGACGCTTGTCATTATCTTTCTGATTTTGTACTTCCAATTTAAAAGTGTGTCTACCACGCTAATGGTTTTTACGGCTATTGCCGTTGCTTTTGCAGGTGGGTTTATCATGATTTGGCTGTATGGTCAGGATTGGTTTTTTAATTTTAGTTTGTTTGGAGAAAATTGGCGTGATCTTTTTCAGATCCATCAGGTGAATCTGAGTGTTGCTGTATGGGTAGGTTTTATTGCCCTCTTTGGAATAGCTACAGATGATGGAGTGGTTATGGCTACCTATCTCACTCAAACTTTTGATAGAAATAAACCAGAAACTCTTAGTGAAATCCGTAATGCTGTTGTCGAGGCAGGAGAGAAGCGCATTAGACCATGTCTGATGACTACTGCAACGACGGTATTGGCATTGCTTCCTATTTTAACATCCAAAGGACGTGGAAGCGACATTATGATTCCTATGGCGATACCCGCTTTTGGAGGAATGTTGGTAGCATTGATATCACTTTTTGTAGTTCCAGTTTTGTTTGGATGGAAAAGAGAAATTAAACTTAAAAAAGAACTGAAATGAGAAATTGGATATGGTATATAGGGTTTATTTTTACTTTTTGTTCTGTACAAGCACAACAGTTACAGGATTTCATACAAGAAGCAGAAGCAAATCACCCAGAAATAGCCGCCTATCAATTGCGATATGAAATCGCACAGGAAAAGGTCGAAGGCTCAAAATGGTTACCTAATACCCAGTTTAGCGTGGGATATTTTGTGAGCGAACCAGAAACCAGAACAGGACCGCAACGCGCTAGATTTTCGGTACGACAGATGTTACCCTGGTTTGGAACCATATCCGCCAGAGAAACATACCAAAATGCCCTGGCCGATACAGAATTTGTAGATATTGCTATTGTCAAAAGGAAACTAGGTTTGTCTGTTGCGCATTCGTATTATGAACTTTATAGTATTGTTGCTAGAAAAGATGCCTTTGAAGAAAATATAGAACTATTAAAAGTTTATGAGCAATTGGCCTTGTCCTCTTTGGAGGTAGGTAATGCTTCAGCGGTGGATGTGCTGCGTTTGCAAATGAGAATTAACGAATTGAATGAGAAGTATGAAGTCTTGAATGAGATGTTGATTTCAGAAAAAAAGGCATTTGTAAAACTATTAAATAGAACATCTGATAATGATGCAATAGAGGTGATACCACTTCAAATTCCAGAACAGGATGTGGTGTTTGAAGACATAGATTTTGATCTACATCCCGAATTGGTAAAATACGATAGACTGTACACTTCAATTGTACAGTCAGAGGAGCTCAATCAAAAGGAAAGTGCTCCACAGTGGGGTATAGGAGTGGATTATATCCCCGTTTCAGAAAGAACAGATCTTAGTTTTAGTGATAACGGAAAGGATGTGTTTATACCTTCTATTTCTTTATCCATACCTGTTTTTACCAAAAAATACAAATCCAAAACCAGAGAAAACGAATTGAAGCAGCAAGAAATAGAGAAACATAAACAAGATCGGATTAATGTTTTGGAAACAAGTTATATACGGGCTGTTTCAAAACGCAGGCAAGCCAGAATACGATATGAAACGATGAATAAGAATTTAAAACAAACCCAAAATGCAAAAGATATTTTGATAAAAAGTTATGAGACGGGAACCATTGATTTTGTGGATATTTTGGACGTTCAGGAATTGGAATTGAAATTTAAGATACAACAAATACAAGCAGTCAAGGATTATTTTAAACAGTCTGCGAACATCAATTATTTAAGTAATTCATATAATAAGCCACAACAATAAAATAAAAAGATGAAATCTATATATAATATATCAGGAATGACCTGCAATGGATGCAGAAGCGGAGTTGAAGAGAAATTAAGTCAGTTAGACGAAGTCACCGAAGTGGTCGTTGATTTAGAAAAAGCAGAAGCAGTTATTACTTCAGATACATCAATCCCTTTGGTTAAGTTACAAGAAGTATTACCTTCCAAATACCAAATCAATACCAAAAGAACCGAAGATCCATTCGTGTTGGCTCCTCAGCCTTCAAAATTGAAGCAGTTACAACCTCTTTTGATCATTTTTGGATACATCATTATAGCCAGCGTACTGCTTCACTATAAAGGATGGAAAACTAGTGAGGCAATGTTAGACTTTATGGGGTTATTTTATATCGTATTCAGCTTCTTTAAAATCTTAGACTTAAAAGGTTTTCCTAAATCTTTTGCAATGTATGACCCTCTGGCCAAAAGCATACCCGCGTATGGTTGGATATATCCTTTTATAGAAGCAGGTTTGGGATTATTGTTTTTGATGCGATTGTATATTCCTGTAGCATTGGTGATCACTTTGGTTATTCTCCCATTGACCACATTCGGAGTGCTAAAAGTATTGTTGGATAAGAAGTCTATACAATGCGCTTGTTTGGGGACAGCTATCAAACTACCTATGACCGAGGCTACTTTGATTGAAAATGTAATCATGATCGTCATGGCAATCCTAATGTTAATCCAAATAGTGTAATCATGAAGAAAAATAGTATTTATATTATCATATCAGTAGCCATTGGATTGTTACTAGGATATTTAATTTTTGGTAAGGAATCCTACTCTCATCAGCATAATCATGCTACAACTTCGGAAGAAGTCTGGACCTGTTCGATGCATCCTCAAATAAGACAATCAGAACCTGGAGAATGCCCAATCTGTGGAATGGACTTAATTCCGGCAGGATCCATATCCGACGGATTGTCTCCAGAACAGTTCAAAATGACGGCTAATGCGCTAGCTTTGGCCAATGTACAAACAACGATTGTCGATGGTGAAACTGAAAGTGATGACCATGTGATTTCATTATCAGGTAAGATCACTTCAAATGAAGAAGGAATCGCTGTACAAACTAGTTATTTTGAAGGAAGAGTTGAACGATTACATATAAACTATGATGGACAACAGGTTCAAAAAGGACAATTGTTGGCTACAATCTATGCTCCCGAACTGGTAGCTGCGCAACAGGAACTTTTGACTGCAATCAACTTAAAAGAATCACAACCAAAATTATATCAGGCAGTCCGTAACAAGTTAAAATTGTGGAAACTGTCAGACAAACAAATTAATAGTATTGAAAACTCTGGTAAGGTAAGAGAAAACTTCCCGATATATGCTACGGTTTCTGGAACAGTTTTAGAATTGATGAGTGCCGAGGGAGATTATTTGAAAGTGGGGCAACCCATTGCAAAAGTCAGCAGTCTAAAAACCGTTTGGGCAGAATTTGACGTGTATGAAAGTCAATTGTCACAATTCAAAAAAGGACAATCTATTGATATTGCTACGAATGCTTATCCCGATAAAACCTTTAAAAGTCAAATTGTTTTTATTGATCCTATTTTGAATGAGGCTACTCGAACTGTCAACATAAGAGCAACCCTAGACAATAGAAATAAATTGTTTAAACCAGGTATGTTTGTTTTTGGAAAGATAACACCAATAGACGATTCGAATATAGCATCAAAACTATTGGTACCTTCTTCTGCAGTGATGTGGACCGGGGAACGTTCTTTGGTTTATGTAAAGGTTAATGCAGATGAATCTGTATTCGAGATGCGTGAGGTGAATTTGGGCAAAAGAGTAGGAGCACAAATTGAAATTCTTTCGGGACTTGAATCTGGAGAAGAAATTGTAACCCAAGGTACATTTACGGTAGATGCTGCGGCGCAGTTACAAGGCAAAAAAAGTATGATGAATAGGATAAGTGCGATAAAAATAGAGACTGATTCCGACAAAAAATACTTGCCTGTAACTTTTCAAAAAACATTTTTAGAAGGGTTGTCTACATACTTTGAAATGAAAGATGCTTTGGTGAACTCAAATCATGAACGAGTAATTTACTTTACCAATCAGCTACTAGAATCATTTGATAAGGCAGATGTTTCCTTGTTAAATGATGAACAAAACCAGCTTTTTACAGATAGTAGAACGATGATTGAGCAGATCGGAAGTAGCAGTACTATAGACATGCAAAGAAAATACTTTATAGCGCTCAACAATTCGATGGTGGATTTGACTTTACAATTACAAAAAGTAGCGCAACCTATTTATGTTCAAAATTGCCCTATGGCTAATGAAAATAACGGAGCAATTTGGTTGAGTCTTCAGCAAGAAGTTAAAAATCCGTATTATGGGAGTATGATGCTAAAATGTGGATCAGTAATCGATGTTATTGAGTAATTTGTTGGGAGTATAAAAGACTAAGCAACAGCTTCTTTTGATTTGGTAAGACTCTTGGCCCAGGCAATTGCTTCGCCAAGATCTTTAAAACTCTTCAACTTATTTCGCATAAAGAGCTTTTCGAGCATGGTGTTTAATATGCCTTTTGGGTTATAACTTACGATAGCATATCCTTTAAGCATATATTGAAATTTGTAGAAGTTTAGCCAATCGCTGGGTACTACGGAGTATGGGTTAATTCTATTGGTAATATAGACCAAGTCCTTCCCGTTTTGATCATACAAATTGGTAAGTTCTTCAACTACAATTTTACCATGATTCTCCCAGGTATACACAACATCTTTATGGACTTCTCCTACAACAAAAGTTTCAAAAAGAAAATAATCTCCAAACGGAAAATTAATTTCCTGAATGGCATCTTGATAAAAAGGAGTGTCTTTTATACTTTTCATACTACAAAAGTGAACAATTAATAATTCATTAAGCTATAGAATCGCCAGAAATTAAGTTCAAAATCGATTAATAGAATTAATGATCGACTAATGGTGGGGGATTTGTCTGAAAAGAAGATTTGAAACCTAAATATACAGATAATATTCTTAATATTTGATAAGGAAAGAAGTAGAATCTCGACATATGTAATGAAGAATATGATCTGCAAAGAACAATTTAACCTTTTTTATGATTAAAAAAGTTTATCAAATGCCGAATAGCATTATCTTTGTAGCCCCTAAAAAAGTAAGCTGTGATTAAGGAATTTATTATCGCCATGTTATGGAGTATATCTCCATTTGGAGAGGCCAAGGTTGGAATACCTTATGGCCTTATCAATGGTTTAAACATATACTGGGTATTTGTTTTATGTTTCTTAGCCAATGTTTTGGTATTTCCTATCATGATATTTTTTCTGGAGAAAATAAACAGCTACTTATTGCGCTGGAATTTTTACAAAAAAGCGGCAATTTTTGTTGCCAGAAGAGCAAAAACAGGCTCTGGTAATAAAATAGAAAAATATGGTTTTTGGGGATTGTTGTTTTTTGTAATGCTTCCGATTCCCGGTACTGGAGTATATGCAGGAAGTATCGCTACTTATTTGTTTAAAATTAAAAAACGTAAGGCGTTTGTAGCGAATAGTGTAGGGATATTCTTGTCTTCGGTTATTGTATGGTCTACTACCTTATTGACTATGCAAGGAGTATCATAATCTTTAATTTTTTATCCTTATTGCTTTTGATACCACAAAGATATTTTAGGTATAAAGTAAAAAAGTATACTTTTTACAGGAAGACGTATACATTTTACAGATTTGGGACTAAAACATTGATTTTTAATGTTTAATAGTGTTTTCTGTGTAGTGTTTTAAGTTGGTACGGTTTTTGGAAAACTATGAATGGAGTATCAAAATGTTAATAAATGAAGATACAACACTTTGAAAACCGATCGTGAAATTATAACTTTGAATTATGAATAGTTACCCCCTTCTACAAATGACAACAAAAATTAAAAAATTAGTATTTATTGTAGCTGCGTTCTGTTTCTTTTCGCAGGCCCATGCTCAAAATGATCATATAGCATTAGAACGCATTAATGCTGAGGAGTTTCGTGTGCGAAGCACCAATGGTATTCCTTTTACCGTAGTTTTGGAAAACAGCAATAATAATGGTCAATATCAGTTAGCTAGTAACACCGAACTAACGTTTAAGTTTGATGATGTTACTAGACAAAGTATGATTAGAATTGTTTTTGATCGTGCGGCATATCAGACTATGGAGGATAAAATCATTCTTCAGTATAGATCCGATGTGGAGTGGATTAAGTCGCAATTAGATATTACAGATGATCAATCGAAATTATTCCCTACACGTCCTATTTTTGACGATAGATCTCTGGAAGCGTTGAAATCAAAAGTATTTCAGTATACCACAACGTCTACCAAGGAGAATGCATTTAATAAATGGATAGAAAGAGTCAATTATTCCTATGGAGCGGTATTGTTCCTTAGAGAGTTATATGCAGCTTCTAATGGAGAAAATAATCCACAAAGTCGTAACTTCGAATCCATTAATGTGTACGAAGCGCTACGCATGTAGAAAAGAATAATAAAGTTTAACAGATCTTATTTGTAAGAGTAATCACGATCCGTTGATTACTCTTTTTTTGTATCCTTTTTTCTAAAGGACTTATTATTTCTTTCGCGAATAGATATACCCTTCTTCTTTTATTCATTTGGGTTTGACGTTTTTAGACAACTAAGGTTTACAATTTAGTAGTATCTTTAAAGGACAATTCACACAATCCTCTGAATATGAATAGAAAAGTCCTTTATTCTTTGGCTTTTGTTTTTTTGGTAGCGGGTATCCTTTTTGCTTCACACTTCGATGCAAATCCCTCCTCATATGTTCTTATTAAACCTGAAGAGCCTATTTCCAATATAAACAAAGAAAATTTTGATAAAATGATGTCGGTTTTAATGCACCAGAGGTGCGTAAATTGTCATCCCAATGATAATATTCCTAAACAAGGTGATGATCGACATCCGCATTATTTTGGAATGTCTCGAGGAGCATCGAATCACGGTTACGAAGCTACCAAATGTGCTACTTGCCATCAAGATGAAAACAACAATTACTCGGGGGTACCTGGTGCTCCCGAATGGAGTTTAGCTCCAGAAAAAATGAAATGGGAAGGACTCACCAGCGTTGAGATAGCAGAATCAATGCTCGACCCAGAAAGAAACGGTGGAAGAAATCACGAAGAAGTAATGCATCATCTTACTGAACACGAATTGGTGTTGTGGGCCTGGGATCCAGGCGTAGATGCCAATGGTGTGCCTAGAGAAAAGCCCCCAGTGGCATTGGATGAATATATAAAAGTCGTCAAAGAGTGGTTTGAAGATGGAGCGGTCATTCCTTCAGAATAATCCAGAACACTTTCCGTGTATCCCTTTTAACTTAAAAAACATTACCTAATGATTATATCTTTCACTGTTAATAATCAACCCCAAAAAGTAGAAATTGAGGATCCTAACACCCCTTTATTATGGGTAGTTAGAGATATTTTGGATTTAAAAGGCACTAAGTTTGGTTGCGGAAAAGCAGCTTGCGGTGCATGTACGTTGCTGGTAGATGGACAGGCCATTAGGTCTTGTTCTTATGCTGTAAAGTTTGCAGAAGGAAAGCAAGTGACTACAATTGAAGGATTGGGAACACCGGAAAATCCTCATCCAGTACAACAGGCATGGATAGAAGAAGTTGTACCTCAATGTGGATATTGTCAACCTGGTTTTATGATGGCTACTGCTGCTCTGTTAAACGAAAATCCTAAACCCACAGATGAGGATATAGATCAAAACATCATTAATATATGCCGTTGTGGTACATATTATCGAATGCGTAAAGCAATTCATCGGGCAGCCGAACTAACAGGAGATACTAATGACTCAACACCTAAACTATAATTATCATGGCAAAAAAGATATCACGTCGTAAGTTTATTGTTAGAGGAGGTTTGGGTACTGTTGGTGTGCTGGCAATTGGAACTTATGTATTTAGAAATCCGTTACGAAGAGCAATGTTAGGAATGGCAGAATCATTAGTCCCTCCGTATTCAGGAACGGGCACAGAACCGAACTTATGGTTCGAGATTACTAAAGAAAATAAGGTAAGAGTACATTCTCCAAAGGTAGAAATGGGGCAGGGTACCTTTACAAGTATTGCTCAAATGGTTGCAGATGAATTTGAAGTACGTATGGATCAAGTTGAAGTAGTAGGAGCAGCTACAGAAACAGGGATTATCGACGGGATGAGTACCGGAGGAAGTTTGTCTGTTGCTCAACTCTGGCAACCTTTGCGAGAAATGGCTGCAACAATGAGAGAGATGCTAAAAATTGAAGCTGCCAAAAAATTGAACACAGATTTGTCGAACCTTACGATGAAAGAAGGTGTAATCAGTGGTAATGGTCAATCACTCCATCTATCAGAAGTTATAAAAGATGTGACCAAATGGGAAGTGCCAGATACTCCAGATTTAAAACCACTTAAAGATTATAAGTATATTGGGAAACCGATTTCACGGGTGGATCTCGATGCAAAAGTATATGGAGACCCAATTTTTGGAATGGATGCGGCAATGCCAGAGATGTTGCATGCTGTAATAGTGAGGCCAGAACATGTTGGTGCTGTTTTTAAAAGTGCTAACATCGGAGATACCGAAAAAAAGTCAGGTGTGGTAAAAGTGGTGCAAAAAGACAATTGGATTGGGATTGTTGCCAATTCTTATCCTGAGGCCTTGGCTGCCAAGTTTGAATTAAGGGTAGATTGGGACATACCCAAAAAGTGGACAGAAGAAGAAATAAGAGAGATCATTACTGTCGGTAATGGTAACGAAATGATGGTACAAAAAGAAGGAAGCGCATTGTCCGATGACGATAATGAGGTAGTTGTTCTTGAGTTTAAAAGTCCTATAGGAGCACATGCCCAAATAGAACCAAATGGAGCTGTGGCACATGTTGCAGATGGAAAAGCTACCGTAATTCTATCTACACAGGTAGTTGGGGTTACCCAAAAACAAGTGGCAGAAGCCTTAGGTTTTGAGTTAGAGAATGTCAACATAATCCCAACCTATTTAGGAGGTGGATTTGGACGTAGGTTAAATACCAGTCATGCTGTAGAAGCAGCACTCTTATCCCAGGAAGTAGGTAAACCTGTGAAGTACTTTTTTACCCGTAAAGAAGAGTTTCAGCATGATATGTTTAGACCTCCTACGCATCATATCATGAAAGGAAAACTTGGAGGAAATGGATTGCTAGAAGGAGTAGAACATCATTTTGCTAGTGGTAATGTGGCTATTGGATCTGTGATCATGCCCGATATGATTCATGGAGTGCTTAATGCAGATATTGGGGCTATACGAGGAGGAAGTATTCAGTATCGTAAAGTTCCCAATTTCAGAGCTGTACAATGGCATAACCCTTTACCATTTGCAACTAGTTGGTGGCGAAGTCTTGGTTTGTTGGCAAATACCTTTGCTATCGAAAGTTTTATAGATGAGATGGCTATTAAAGCAAAAAAGAACCCTGTTCAATTTAGATTAGATCAGATAGAGGATGATGAAGCAGGTCAACGATTGAAGGCTGTAATTAAAAAAGCAGCAGATATGTCTTCATATTCGGATCAGTTAGCAAATGGCCGTGCAATGGGATTTGCAGCCTCTACGGATGCCGGGGCACCTTGTGCACATGTGGCAGAAGTGAGTGTGGAGAATAATGAAATCAAAATTCACAAAGTGACTTGTGTTTTGGACTGTGGAATCGCGGTAAACCCGGATCAGGTCAAGGCCCAGTGTGAAGGATCTATTATTATGGGAATAAGTGCATCCTTACACGAAAAAATGACGCTGAAAGACGGACAACTATATCCTACGATTTATGGACCCTATAATATGGCGCTTATGAAACATGCTCCCAGAGAAATTGAAGTGCATTTAATACAAGGAGCAGATGTACCATTACCTGTGGGAGAACCACCGTTGGGACCTATAGGGGCAGCAGTTGCAAATGCCATCAAAAGGCTTACGAACAAACGATTGACAGAATTGCCATTACGACTTAGTTGAATGTTTAATGAATAAAATAACATTCAAATTTAATTTCAAAGCAGGATTACATCTCTTGAAAACAGTTCTTATAGAATACAGAAGGGGATATCTCAAATTTTTTCTTAAACGTTCTGCTGAAATGAGATAAGTCTTCAAAACCACATTGCAGAAATACTGCTGAAGGTTTCATTTGATCATGTTCCATCAGATGTTTTGCGTGCTCCAAACGTTTGTTTAAGATCCATTTGTGAGGAGTTTCATTAAAAATCACTTTGAAATCTCGATTAAAAGTAGATAAGCTTCTTCCAGACTGTTCTGCTAGAACCTTTAGAGGTACATTATAGAGGTAATTATTAAGAATAAGTTCTTCCAGGTTTGCTTTCTCATTTTGGGAAAACTCTTTAAAAATAATACCAATATCCTTGTTAGCAAGGATAAGAGCTTGTAACGCTTTTCGAGTTTGCTGTTCTACATAAGAAGTGTTCAAATTTTCACCATTATCAATATGCTGGATTAAAGAATCCATGATCTCCTGCAATTGGTCAGTATTGGGAACCTCTAGAAAACATAGATTAGAATTGGAAATAGGTTTGGGTAACTCTATATGATCAATGACTTTTTTGATAAAATCATTAGTAAGAACAAAACCATAGGTTTTTGCAAATTGCTCTTCGGTACTCCAGGTTTTCCGCAATTGAACGGTATGATGTTTCCGAATTAACCCAAAGTTATTTTTGGGGATAAGAAACTCATCGCTACCTATTTTCAAATGAAGTGTTCCCAGTTGTGTAAAAAACAATATGGTACTTGGTAGATATGTACTCATCACATCTCCAACACGATCTTCGCAAGACGCAGCTATTTGTAGTTCATTACAGTAAATAAATTTGATATAATGATTTCCCATAGCTTAAAACTATAGTTTTTTTGTAATAAACACTTGTCTAAAAATGTCATTTTGTACTTGGCAAGATGAAATAGCATAGATAAGAGTACGATCGTTTATATCTGCATTGCCCTAAAAATCATTCATTGTTATGATCGATGCTGCTTAGTTTGAAGAACGCTTTTTTAGTATAGTAAGAAGTGAAAAAAGTAAGAGCAAGAAAGCTACACCAAATCCAAGTAAACCGATATTAATTCCTAAAAGAGTTTTTTCACTTCCATCTAAATATTTCATTGATCCACCGTAAGTATCTTTTATAAAGAATGCAATTAGAAACCCACCCGTGATCAGCATACTTAAGATGGTAGGGAGTAAGACTTCATTCTTCTTCCATATCATCCATAAGCACAAAATCCCAATTCCTGAATTGGTAAGTAGTTGCCACACTTCATGAATTCTGACATGTGGAGTCCAATCTGGGTTAAAAACGTGGGTGTCGTTTATTTCCAGATAGGGGACGGCAAAAGCATATAAGATAACACTAAAGGTAATGGCGAATTTTTGCATGAGCTTCGTTTTGTTTAAGATAATTAAAAAAAATGATTATCAATATTCGCAGTATTTCCGAGGTATGTTATTGACATACTTTTTACTCTTTTACTGCTTTTATCTTTTTACAAAAAAGAAAACAACCAGAACCAAAGAGCGGCTATAAGACTATACACTACAAAATGAATGATCTTGCTGCAAAGTGAATTCGGCCTTTTGCTTTTTATTGTCTTCATAAGATCGGTTTTTACCTTATTAGTATGATATTGATAGAAAAAATCACAAAGCGTTTTTTTGTCAAAACAACAAATCAGAGAAGCGTATCATCAATTTTATTGAGATCCAATTGGCAGATGTATATCATAAAATGTTGCGTAAAAGCTGAAGATACAGGATTATGATTATATCCTGATTGATCCTTTTTAGAAGAGAAATTCCTTATAGTGATAGTAACTTGTTAAAATAAATTGTTGATTTTTAAAGAGTTGTTGAGATGTCTCTTAGTTATTTGTTTTACTTAACTATGGCATTACTTAAGATCAAATAGTAAAAAAATAATTATGTAAAAAAGTTTTTGATATTACTTTTTTGTTACATTTGGTATTAACAATAATGAGTCTGTACAATCAGACGCATTGCCTATACAAAATGGAATCTTTTTTCAGATTCGGGCTTAGGAGAATAAAGAAGTCTACTCCAAAAGCTGCCTTAGGGATAGGGAACCGAATTCTCAGGCTGACTTCTAAAAAGTACACTATCGCACTTCAATTTTTTGAACGGTTTAAATTCGTTCCCTCTACTGTTTTTATTATACGGGTTTGAGAAACTTGGTTAGATGAATTTTATGATTCAGTACCCTTCAGTTCTTTATTTCTAAAATACAGCATAATGGGATCATCTACAGGATATTCTGGCTATAAATGTCAGGGTTTTCAGCGATGAATTCGACTTGCAAAACAACCCAAAACAGATGAAAACTAAATATATTGATCTTATCGATCAAACCTTTTATTTTCCCCAGGAAGAGTTTGACCTGGAAAACAACCAGTTACAATTTCATGGTATCAATTTAATGGCTTTGATAGCTCAATACGGTGCTCCTTTAAAATTTACATACCTCCCCAAAATATCAGAAAATATAAACAGAGCTAAGAATTGGTTTAACAATGCCATTCAAACGAATAATTATGCGGGTACGTATAACTACTGTTACTGTACCAAAAGCTCTCATTTTGAACATGTATTGAATGAGGCACTAAAAAATGATATTCATATAGAAACTTCTTCTGCTTTTGATATGGATATTGTCGAAAATCTAAAAGCTCAAGGTAAAATCAATGATCAGACCTATGTGATCTGTAATGGTTTTAAGAGAGATCAGTACATTCAAAATATTGCGAGATTGATTAATAATGGGCATCAAAACTGTATTCCAATTATTGATAATTATGAGGAATTGTCATTGTTAAGCGATACGATTGACGATAAATTTCAGGTAGGAATTCGTATTGCTTCAGAAGAAGAACCAAAATTTGAATTTTATACTTCTCGATTAGGGATTGGATATCGCAATATAGTTCCGTTTTATAACGATCAGATAAAAGGAAATCCTAAAGTAGAGTTAAAGATGTTACACTTCTTTATCAATACAGGTATCCGTGATACGGCGTACTATTGGAATGAATTGCTAAAATGCCTGAAAGTATATATTAAACTTAAAAAAATATGCCCATCTCTTGATAGTTTAAATATTGGAGGTGGTTTCCCAATAAAAAACTCTTTGGCATTCAATTATGATTATGAGTATATGATCAATGAGATTGTAAATCAGATTCAAATTGCTTGTGAAGGGGCTAGAGTAGATGTGCCTAATATTTTTACCGAATTTGGAAGTTTTACCGTTGGCGAAAGTGGAGGTGCTATTTATGAAGTATTGTATCAAAAACAACAAAACGATCGGGAAAAATGGAATATGATTAACTCTTCATTTATAACCACATTACCAGATACATGGGCTATTAATAAACGATTTATTATGCTTGCTATCAACCGTTGGGATGACGAATATGAACGTGTTTTATTAGGGGGATTAACATGCGATAGCGATGACTATTATAATTCTGAACAACATATGAATGCTATTTATTTGCCAAAATATGACAAAGAAAAACCTTTGTATATAGGGTTTTTTAATACCGGTGCTTATCAGGAAACCATAGGTGGGTTTGGAGGATTACAACATTGTTTGATCCCTCAACCAAAACATATACTCATAGATAGAGACCAAGACGGTAGGTTGGTAACTTCTGTTTTTTCAGAACAACAAACTTCTGATCAATTGTTATCAATACTGGGGTATCAAAACGCAAAAGATAAGAACTTGTCAAAAAATAATAAACGAGAATTAACCACCATTTTTTAAAACCATATTTAATTATTTTCAAAAATGAAAACGAGTAACACATATGCCGGTATTCCTGAAGAATATGCAGGCTATGACAAATCACAAATAGTAGTAATTCCTGTTCCTTATGATGGAACAAGTACCTGGGGTAAGGGAGCGGACAAAGGCCCTGAAGCTTTTTTGCACGCTTCAGAGAATATGGAACTATATGATATTGAAACCGATAGTGAAGTGTATACAAAAGGAATACATTTAATTGATCCTATTACGGTTAATAATACTCCCGAAGCTATGGTAGAGGCGGTGTATAACACCACCAAAAATCATATCAAGAGAAACAAGTTTGTAACATTGTTTGGTGGCGAACATTCTATTTCTATAGGTGCAATAAGAGCCTTTGACGAGTGTTTTAATAATCTTACAGTTTTGCAGATTGATGCACACGCAGATCTTAGAAAAGAATATAATGGTTCTAAGTATAATCATGCTTGCGCCATGCACGAGGCCAATGAGAATACGAATTTAATTCAGGTGGGTATTCGTTCTATGGATGCCTCAGAAAATTTAGTAATAAACGAAGATCAGGTATTTTTTGCTCACCAAATGGTTAATGATGATTATTGGATGGATAATGCCATTGATCTCATGACCGATAATGTGTATATTACATTTGATCTAGACGCTTTAGATCCTTCGATATTACCTGCTACCGGGACCCCAGAACCAGGAGGATTGTTTTGGTATGAAACCTTAGAGTTCTTAAGAAAAGTATTTGCGGATAAGCATGTAGTAGGATTCGATATTGTTGAACTATGTCCTAATTCCACCAGTAAGTCATCAGATTTTGCTGCTGCCAAGTTATTCTATAAAATGCTGAGCTATAAGTTTGAGGATAGCGAAGAAACCTTGGATGATGAAGATGATATCCAAGAAAATGAAACCTTAAAAAAGTTTAAATCTAATTATGAAGAATACGATGAAAGGTAAAGGCGAAATTTCAAAATTTATAGAAAAGTATTTTCTTCATTTTAATGCGGCTACATTAGTAGATGCGGCAAAAGGATACGAATCTCAATTAGCTAATGGCGGTAAAATGTTGGTTTCTCTTGCTGGTGCAATGAGTACTGCAGAGTTGGGAAAAATCTTTGCCGAGATGATCCGTCAGGATAAAGTACATATCATTTCTTGCACAGGGGCGAACCTGGAGGAAGATATTATGAATCTGGTAGCACATAGTCATTATGAAAGAGTACCTAATTATAGAGACCTGACTCCACAACAGGAATGGGAATTACTCGAAAAAGGACTAAATCGTGTTACTGATACATGTATCCCGGAAGAAGAGGCTTTTAGGAGACTACAAAAACATATTTTCAAAATTTGGAAGAACGCTGAAGAAGCTGGAGAACGTTATTTTCCTCACGAATTTATGTATAAGTTATTGCTGTCTGGTCTACTTGAGCAATATTATGAAATTGACATCAAGGATTCCTGGATGTATGCAGCCGCCAGGGCCAATTTACCTATGGTTGTGCCAGGTTGGGAAGACAGTACGATGGGGAATATTTTTGCCAGTTATGTAATGAAAGGTGAACTGCAAGCCAGTACCATGAAATCAGGGATTGAGTATATGACCTTTCTGGCTGATTGGTATACTGACAATTCGGAAACCGGGATTGGATTCTTTCAGATCGGCGGTGGTATTGCAGGTGATTTCCCTATTTGTGTAGTACCTATGTTGTATCAGGATTTAGAAAGAACAGATACCCCTTTTTGGAATTATTTCTGCCAAATAAGTGACTCAACAACAAGTTACGGGTCGTATTCTGGTGCAGTACCTAATGAAAAGATTACCTGGGGTAAATTAGATATTGATACCCCAAAGTTTGTTATAGAAAGTGATGCAACCATTGTAGCTCCATTAATATTTGGCTACTTATTAGATATGTGAAAATGAAAAAACCAAGAAACGCACATTTGAAACGAGTCATTGTAGATTATAAAAAGCTAAACAATGACATATTAGACTTGTTAGTGACCAAATATCCTGATGGATATAATGATGAAGATATTATCACCTTTAGAAATGCTAAAAACGAAATAGTTGAATGTGTAGAGGTGAAAACGGAAGATACGTTGTATTTGGTAAAGGTAAGTAAACGTCTTGTGACGGCTATGGAAGACCATGATGAAGATGATGAGAGCAATAATCAAAAAGAGCAAGATATACCCGACGAATCTGAAATGGAAGAGGAATAAAACAAAAGAGATATGAAAAACGCCGAATTTCATCTGGCTCTTCCTTGCGGAGACCTGGAAAAAACAAAAGATTTTTATACCAACACACTTGGAGCTAAATTAGGAAGGGATACCGATAATTGGGTTGATATCAACTTGCATGGAAATCAAATCACTTTTACAAAAGCAGGAGAGTTTAATTTTGATTTCAAAAACTATCGACTGGGAGATCAGGTATTACCTTCTTTTCACTTCGGAGTCATTATTGATGTGGAGACATGGGGAAAATTATATTCACGTCTGTTCTCAATGGATTTGGAGGTGACCACCGAGGTAACTTTTTTTGAAAACAAAGTAGGAGAACATCTTTCCTTTTTTGTTAAGGACCCTAACGGATATATGGTGGAATTCAAGAGTTTCAAGGACCATAGAGAGATATTTACTACATAGGGAAATGACAAATGAAGCGTATGCGATACAAATTGCAGATGCAATTTCTATAAGAGAGTGTAGGAGAAATTTTGAAGCAGAACTATTATTTCATGATACAGATGAACTCTTTTATGAACAATTTCAGGGACAGTTTATCTATGTTTTTAAATATGGTGTGATTTGTTTTTACAATATAAATAAAGAAAAAGCAAAACAAATCTGTAATGAAATATTATCGTATGCCAAGAATAGCGATAAGGAGTATATTTCAGAAAGTATTAATATCGCCATTGGAGGAACAGCCAATACAGTGTCTTTTGGAACTGTTACTTTGAAGAAATTCGATGAAGAACCTCTTAGACTTATTATGCTGAATGTTTCTCAATCGGTAGCATTAAATAATTATGCCAATATTTCAGAGCAGACATTAGAAGATACCAGATTACATACCACTTATCTTGAAGAAAATGGAAGACTAGATATTAATGGTAAAAAGCTCAAAAAGTATATCGGTCGAGTATTAAATATTAAAAATAAAATCTCTGAAAATCTATATATTTTCGATTCCCCTGATGTGACCTGGGATGATGAAACTTTAAATAAGTTGGATCAGGACCTAAAGCGAGTATTCGATTTAAAAGATAGGTATCGAAGTATTTATGATCGATTAGAGATGATTAAAGAAAATCTAGAGCTCTTTAAGGACATTATGTTTCATAGAGAAAGTAGTAAGTTGGAGTGGATTATTATCATCCTAATTCTGGTAGAAGTGATTGACCTTTTTATTCAAAAATTAACATGATAAGTAACTAGTTAAGTGACAGAAACAATATCAAATAACGAACTAAAAGTAATCGGAAGCGAAGAGTGGTGCGTCTTCAATGAATTTGGCATTCCTGCAATCAAGGCAAGAACAGATTCTGGTGCTAAAACCTCATCTATTCAAGCTAATAATATCAAACTGATTCATAAAGGAACTGAAGAATGGGTGCGTTTTGAGGTAAACCCTATTCAGGATAACAGAAGTATTGTAATTAGATGTGAAACCAAACTTCATGATAAAAGGGTGGTGAAAAGTTCTTCGGGAATTGCAGAAGAACGTTTTGTAATTAAAACACCACTAACTTTGGGAGAAAACACTTTCAATATAGAACTTACACTAGCTAATCGTGATGCGATGGAATATCGTATGCTATTGGGACGAGAAGCATTGATAGGTCGATACATGGTAAATCCATCAATAAGTTTTGCCCAACAAGTTTTTACACATGAAGAAATTCAAATAAAGTATAAACCTTTCCTTAAAGAGAAATCTGGGTTAAAAATTGCATTACTAGCCAGTAACCCAAATTTATATAGTAACAAGCGTATACTGGAAGCAGGTATCGCCAGAGGGCATGAAATGGTATTTCTTAATGTAGAGCAGGCGTATATGAAGCTGGATGCTGCGGAACCCGAAATACGTTACCGAGGAGGGAATATCATTGACGAATTTGATGCCATTATTCCTAGAATAAAACCTTCGGTTACATTCTATGCTTGTTCACTAATTAGACAGTTTGATTCGATGGGCGCTTATTGTTTGAATTCTGCCGAAGCAATTACGCAATCCAGGGATAAGCTATTAGCGACCCAGCTTTTTGCGAAACATGATATTCATATCCCAATTACGGGATTTGCAAAATCTCCTTTAGACACCAAAGATCTGATCAAAATGGTAAATGGTGCCCCTTTGATCATCAAGCTACTTGAAAGTACTCAAGGAAAAGGAGTGGTATTGGCAGAAACTAATAAAGCGGCAGAAAGTGTAATTAATGCTTTTAAAAGTGTGCAAACCAACATTTTGGTACAGGAATTTATTAAAGAAGCGAATGGCCAGGATATCCGATGCTTTGTGGTTAACGGTAAAGTCGTGGCATCGATGCAGCGGCAAGCAGCCAAAGGAGAATTTAGAGCGAATATTCATCAAGGAGGTTCTGCGTCTAAAATTAAAATCACTGCAGAAGAGCGAAAACTGGCAATCAAAGCAGCCAAAATATTGAATTTACCTGTTGCAGGTGTAGATATCATTAGGTCAAACAAAGGTCCACTTTTGCTAGAAGTAAACTCATCTCCAGGTCTTGAAGGTATTGAAAATGCTACTGGATTGGATATCGCCAACATTATGATTGAAGCTATTGAGAAAAAATTGAAGTTTAAGAGATAAAATGATAAAAACTATGTAGCAACGTATTACTCAACTAATACTTAATTGATGAAAATTAAAAAGCATAAACAGAAATCAAGACTGATAGTTTATCAAGGTGATGAACTACTAGTATTTCAAAAAATAAGTAATAAACTTAAATATGGATTAGTTGGTGGGTTTTTAAAAAAAGAAGAAACTCCAGAAGATGCGCTTATTAGAGAAGCTTTTGAAGAGACGGGGGTACAATTTTTAAAAGAAGATCTGGATTATTACAGCTCTTTTACTGTGGACTGGGGGAATAATCAAAAGTTATCCAAACACTATTTTGTTTGTAAGGATCCGAATAAACCATTTTTCCTTAAAGAACCCGATAAGTTTCGGAAAATTGAATGGGTATACTGGAAAGACACCATGGAATATTTAGGTAAATCCGACCGGAAGGTGATCAAATCTCTTTTCAAACCATGTAAGATTAATTATTAAAATCAGTGCATAAAGGTGTAACTATTAATGAAAATGTTGAATATGGAATATTTAAGAAGTATTATGATGGATATTATCAATTCATAATGGATAATGGAGACACCATCGTTTTTGAATCGATATCTCGTTTAGCTGCCAGGAAATTTGACCTTAAATCGGATACGTTTAAAGGTAAGTATTTTGAGATTACGTACTCAGAGCATATTGAAGACGATGATGAAGACTTTGTGTTATTTAAAATTGAAAAATTAGAACTAGCTTAAATTCAAAAAATATAAATAGTATATGTGACTCTCTAAACAAAAATGTGTCATAACTAAAGAAAAAAACAATCAACCCATCACGTGTAAGTATCTAAGAGATGATTTACTAAAAGCGCCAGACTTGAAGTGATAACAATCTGGTTTTTTTAAACAAGGTAAAACGTAAATCTTACATATCATGAAAAATTCAAAAAACGTACTGTTCGTCCTAATAGCACTATTTTATTGCACGCTAACCGTAAAAGCACAAGGATTAGATGAGGAAACCGAAACCATCACTGGAGTATTCGAAGGTTTTGACGGAGAACACTTTAATTTTAACTATACTACAGAAGATGATGAAGAGGATGTGATGTTATTTGCCAAAGCTAACCCAGAAGTACTGGAAAAATTTAATTTAAGTAATTCAAAGTACGTAGGCAAAGTTTTTAATGTTACCTATATTTCAGAAATCGAAACAGAATTGGATGATGATGGGGATGAACAAGAGTATACTGTTCGAACTATAATTGATTTAGAGTTGTCCAACTGATTATTAGTAATCCCTAATTCATAGCAAAAGTACCAGTAGCAAGAGAGTAACTGGTACTTTTTTGTTGGTTTAAGTAAAAAATGAAAATCTATTTGCCCCGAGATTTTACTTCCCAACATGAAAATTTGAAAAAATATTATTCAATAAACAATTGTTGTAGAATGATTACTTAACTTCTGTTTTATAGTTTTTTAACCGGAAAAACTGATCATCGTATAACCTGTCCAGAGGAATAGCAATATGTTTGTCTTGGTACTTTTGTAATTCTTGAATAGCATTAAAACCTGCAGCTGTATAAATAATAGTAGCCTCTTCGTAATAGGGCAAAGCCGGAAATACATTTTTTGAAAAGTAAAATTGAGGGTGTGAGAAATCAACATCTACTTGGGTCAATACTAGTATTTTGAGTGTAGTCCAATTTCGCTCTCTAAGATTATTTGAAACAAATTCACACAGCCGAAGTACGTTTTTTTTTCCTCCGGAGTGCACCAAGAGGCCATAAGGAGTAGAGCAAGAAAAAGGGTTTTTAGTCCCTTTTGTTTCTTGGAGTAGCGATAGCTTCTTTACGTTTTTTGAATTTTTTTTAATCCAGTTTTGGTGTGTTGTGTAAAGGGGTTCTAGTAGCAAAGTTTCTTCAAAACAAAAGTATTTGGGTGTTGGTACCTGAGCTAAATAATTTTCCCATTTTAGTATTCTGGACACATAGTAAAATTTTATATGACTATGGTTTTCATAAATAGAAAGCAATTCACCTTTTAATCCAAACGGAAAAGCATCAATATAAAACCGTTTTATGGAATGTTTTTTTAGTACTTCATCAATGACAGTTGTCCACTGATTTTTTGAATCTTTCCAGTTCAGTTTAACAAATTTGTAGTTTTTGAAATGATGACAAAATTGGGATGGGGTGATAATCAGTACCTCATGATAAGTGAATTGTAAGGTTTGTATCAATTTTTCTGTTCGGGTAAGATGACCCAGTCCTCCACCTTGTACATAAAATAAATACATTAATACCCTTTTCTATTCAATTCTTCTTTAATAATGTTTCTTTGGATTTCAGGAATTTGAGAGATCATATCGACCAAAATGGAAGGTTGATAGGATTCCTTGTTAAGTTTTTTTTCTGTTTCACCTTTTATGTGGAGTAGCTTTTGTGCTGCGTCAAATTGAATTCTGGCGATTTCCGTTTCCTCTTTTACAAGTTTGGCTTCGTATTGATTAATTAGTTTTATTTCGTAGGGGTTCAAGTTTTCTTCATTATCGCTGATCTTAATTTTTGTGTCATACAGTTTTATCTTCCATAATAGATCAGAAGAGGGAGTTCTTAGTTTAAATCCTTCGGGTTTGTATTTTACTTCATAAATGACGTCATCATTTTCATTATAATACTTTCGCTTATCAGATTTTGTCATTTTGGAGTGATAAGCAACTGATATAGAAGTTTCATTATCCGGACTTGCCTGAGACGTTTGTACAGTATTGTTACATCCTAATAGCATTAAGGATAGGATTAAAATTGAAAATATTCTCATGGTTGTTTTTTTATAGATTATATGAATTTAGAAAAAATGCTTAGATAATTTTCGATTTCTTTTTGAGGGGTATATTGTTTTTCTATTAAACGAAATAGTGTTTCTGTTTTTTGTTCTAAGTCACTAGCTGAAGCTTTTACAAAGTTTTCTAACTGATTTAGAAGTTGATCTGTTGATAGCACATCAAAAAGATAGGCATTTTCTGCAGTCAATACATCTTGCAGTCCACCGGCTCTAGAAGCTAAAATAGGTACTTTTAACGCTCCGGCTTCAAATAGTACATTTGGCATACCATCATAAAGAGATGGAATGATAACCGCATCACAAACGAGATAATTGGCAATCAGAGATGTTCTTGAATCAGGTGTCGTTACCGAGTAAGATATTTCATTAGTTTTGATCAACCACTCTAATTCTGGATCTATATCACCTATGATTCTAAAGTGTAATTTTTCTTTTAGATAGGTGTGTTTTATCGTTTCAACTAGAAAAGAAATGCCTTTTTTCGGTTTCAGATAACCAATCAATCCTATGATATGCTTGTCTTTTTGATCAATATCCTGTTTGATCTTGGTAGCTAGCTGTTTGTCAAGATCAGAGGTAGCCCATTCTGAAAGGTCAATCGAGTTATGCGTAAAAAATACATGATCATTTAGTCCTAATTTTTTTACTCTACTTGCTTTTTCTTGGGTAACGCATGCTATCGCATTAGAATGTTGCACTGCATACAATACATCTTGCCTTTTTTGTGAGAAAACAGCATGGTCAAAATCATTTCCTCTAAAACAAGAGAGTAAAGGTTTTTCTAACCATTGAGAAAATAAAGGTATTCCTTTTAAACATAGGTTGCTTCCATAGCTTACCAAGCAGGATGAATTCTTAACCAATTCATCTTTTTCTACAAAACTCCATGCCACGTTTAAGGTAAATAAAAAATCCTCATAAACGGGTAATGCTGTATAACTACCTCCTACTTGTTCTTCTCTCTCGAAGGCTTTTGCTTTATTTGTAAAATGAAATACATGAACGTGGTAATGTTTTCGTAAATTTCTCACGATACGATCACAACTTCTTGCCATACCTCCTTTGTTTGGAGGATAATTTTCTGTGAACCAAATAACTTCCATTAGCTATAGAAGAATGTTTCGTCATTACCCAGATAATCATCTTGGTTGCTGTCTGGCCTAGCAAAACTATCCATATCAGAAGAACTCCATTCTCCGCCGGCACCAGCTCCTCCAAATCCTCCTCCTCCAAAACCTCCCTCAAAACCATCGTCATTACTTTCAGAGTTGATTGGGGTACTTGTGGTAATTATGACATCATCATCATGAAGATCATTATCAGAGCTTTTAGGGTTTGAAAACAGATACACCTCCCAAAAGCAATCTTCACAATACCCTTTTTTTTCTAATATGCGATAATGAGAATTACATACCTGTTTTTGACATCTTGAGCACTCATTTTCCGCTTTTTGACGGCAAGAAATGTTTAAAAACACACCTGATTTTTGTTGGCAATTCATAGAAGATTGTATTAATTTAAGGGTGGAGGGCTAGCTAGAGGTTGAACTATATTTTTTTGATATAAATGTGTCATGATCTGGGTAAAAACAGATTCGTTTGATTTACTTTCGGTACTTACTTTATCCGTTAGATGTAATAGTTTAACCTTGTCTCGTACTTTAATCACAAAATGATTTTGCTCTTCCTTGACCATGATGTTATATGTATGTTCATCTGTAGAGACGTTATTTTGCGAAATCACCCGATATTTGTTTTTATCGAGTTTTAAACTTAAGGAGTAAAACATCTTATGTTTGTACTTTGATTTTGTTTTAATTTTTCCACTACTTCTTCTTTTGGTAGTGCTAACTTTTAGCGAAATCTGATACAATGAAACACTACAAATAGATCCATCTTTAAGTCTAAGGTTGGCTTTGTAACGTTCCATTCCATATGGTTTATAGGTAACTCCCTTTCTTTTGGATAAATTCAACTCTGCTGGAGGTATAGAAAATTTAGCATTTTCTATTCTATTTAAATTCAGAGTTACCTTCATTAGATTTCTATAGATATCACCTTTTATCGCAATAATGAATTTGATGAGTTCGTGGATAGCATCTTTGTGAACAAAATCATGTTTATCGAAAATAGCCAGTGCAGCATAGAGAAAGAAAGAAAAAAAAGCAGCGACTGCAATTGGAGCAATACTCAAGTCATTTATCGATTCTGTGCTCAAGAAAGAAATGAAAAAAACAAGTATCGGAATCAAAAAGACCAAGTGCTTTGGTTGTAGTTTTATTATAAAAGATGATGGACGAAAAATATGATTTTTACTAAAAATCAACCAATATTCACTGGTCCTGGAAGCAGTTATTTGCTTCGTGCTTTTAAACGTTTTTTTATCTTTTTTTAATAATTGGTTAAATACAACTGATTCCATTTACATATATTTCTTTCATTTTTTTTTCCTGAAATTCCCACAAAAAATTACGGATCACATAGTTCTTTGCGTTATCTCCTACACTTTTGAGGGTGGAAGTGTTTTGTACTAAAGTACGTATTTTTCTCCCTAATAATTCAGGACGATCCGGCGGGACCAGAAAACCGGTGTTATTATCATCAATAAATTCATGAACTACGGCAATATCTGAGGCGATTACAGGGGTTCCATATCCCATGGATTCAACAATCTTTAATGGGTTGCACCCTTGCTTTAAATTTCGATTGCATGCCGATAGTGGAGCAATGGTGCATAGTGCATTTTTAATTTTTGAAGCTAAAGAATTCTTGTCTAGTTCAAAATGCCAATCTATTTTATTTTCCACACCAATGTCTTCTGCCAATTTCTTGAGATACAAGGCTTTTTTTTCTGGTACAGCAATACACATCACTAATCTCATATCTAGATCTTTGACCTCTCTCATTGCTTTTAAAAGTGTTTTTAAACCCTGCCATTTTTGAATAGCCCCAAAATACAATATATAAGGGTTGGTACTATTAGTGGTATCACTCTCGTAAATTGTTACCCCATTAGGAATTAAATTTACTTTATTTTCTGAGATAGAAAACCTTTTTTGTATGTAGTCTTTGGTTACTTTAGAAGGTGTAATGATAATATCTGAGTCATGTACACATTGGTTTTCTAAAGATTCGATTTTATGAATAATCCCTTTATGAATCTTTGCATATCTATATGGTAGTTCTATGCTAGGGAACGCATTAATTTCAAAAATTTTTCTGGCGTTTTTAAAGCTTTGTACTGCAGGAACCCCTCCCCAAATATCTCTAAAATGCACTAATTGGATGTCTTGACAGAGGTCGCTCTTCATGAATTTTAAAATGTCTTCGCTAAAAAACTGTGTTCGTTTTAAAAAATTCAGTTCCTTTCGCTTCCATCGATATACATACAAAGATCGTTCTTCGTCAAATTGAAATTGTGGCATTTCATCTGTCCCTAAGCAGATTAATAAACCAACATCAAAAGTGTTTTGTAGCGCTTTTAGGCAATGATTGATATGAGTAGCAGCTCCTTTTGTAGAAGGGAAAACATCAAATGCTATGTATAGATACTTCGGTTGGGACCTCATTAACTTTGTTTAGTATTGCAATTTATGAACTTGTAGTTAATTTAACCTCTAGATCTATAAAAAGAAATATGATAACTAAGAGGAGCCAAGTTCATCTCCAATAGCAAACTTGGTACCTTATACATAATGACAAGAGTCTCATTCTTGCATCTTTATGAATTCTAATTAATAATACTTTCTTGATTTTTCAATTATAGTATTATATTGTAGAAAGAAATTAGAAATCATCTTTAATATATACCATAAAATGAGTAAAGCACCCTTTATAAAAGAATTAACCTTGCCGGCTGTGGCGGCCCCCATGTTTTTAATCTCAGGACCTCAATTGGTTATTGAGTGTTGTAAAAATGGAATTGTAGGTACTTTTCCGGCATTAAACCAACGTACTTCTGAAGGATTCGAAGAATGGTTGATTGAGATTAAAGAAGCACTTTCTGATTATGAAAAGGAAACAGGTAAAAAAGCAGCACCATTTGGTGTAAATCTCATCGTTCATCATTCAAACCCTAGATTAAAAGCGGATCTCGCTTTATGTGTTAAGCATCAAGTGCCATTAATTATCACTTCTTTGGGTGCTGTTTCAGAATTGGTAGATACGGTGCATAGCTACGGGGGATTAGTATTTCATGATGTTATCAAAAAGCGACATGCCGAAAAAGCTAGCGAAGCAGGAGTAGATGGATTAATTTTGGTTGCCGCTGGAGCAGGAGGACATGCAGGAACCTTAAATCCTATGCCATTTATTACTGAAATTAAACAGTTCTTCAAGAAAACCATATTACTTTCCGGTTGTATTAGTACAGGAAGAGATGTAGCCTCTGCTATGCAGATGGGTGCGGATTTGGCGTATATGGGTACTCGTTTTATTAATACTGAAGAGAGCAAAGCTCCAAAAGAATATAGAGAGATGATCATCAATTGTGGAGCAAGTGATATTGTGTATACTGCTGCTATTTCTGGAGTTGCTGCCAATTTTTTAGGCCCGAGTTTACAGGCTATGGGGATTACCGAAGAAATGTTGACTAGAAAAACCAAAGTAGATTTTGGTGAAGAACTAACGGTTGATGAAAATGAAGCTAAAGCCTGGGCTACGATCTGGTCGGCAGGTCAAGGAGTGGCAGCCATTCATGATGCACCTAGCGTAAAAGATTTGATTTCAAATTTGAAGCAGGAATTTAAAACTGCCATTCAACAGCAAAATCAGTTATTAGAAACCTATGGATAGTGATAGTATCAAAGATTAACTCAACATGGTGAACCTTAATACTTCTCGGCCCTGCTATGGGCAGTTTTAACTTTCTATTGGACCATTTTCACAAAGTATTAAACTTTGATACCTAAGTTTGAAACCATCTTACCTAAATTTTAGCTTCTAAGGTCTAATGTTAGACCACTACAACTCATGTACGACTACCCAATGTTTTTTATACCTTGTTGGTGGTAGTTATTTTGGAGGTAAACTCATTACATAATCATAACTTTCATTTAAGTATTCTGATAATTTATCTAAATCTTCCCACATTTTTTCGGGAATCAAAACATAGCCTTCCATAGTAGCATTGTAAGATTTGTAAAGTGTGGTGTCAAATTCTTTTAGATACTTTTTTTGTACTTCTTTAGAAAATCGGATTCCTATTTCTCCCGCTTTGTTAAAAAGCGAAAACATATAACCATTGGTAGATGTATAAGGCATTGTTTTTCCTTTTCTTTCAAATCGCTCGCATTTGTCAATAAGGCTATCGTATATTTTTAATTTGTCTTCCCACATAGTTTTATTGTTTTTCAACAAATTGCTTAAATTGTTGCATCCATTTTTCTCCTTGTTTTCTGTACATTTTTGGAAATAGAATTGCCATTAATTTTGGCATAAACCAGTTAATTCTGGTATACTCATATTCATACTCATATCGGGTTTTCGTATCGCTAATTTCTATGAAAGTACATTTCATAGTATTTTCCATGTGTTTATGGTAGTAATTTGCTTCAAAAGAATCGGGAAGATTGTTTTTGGTAATGGTTTCAATTAAAATCATATCCTTATTACCATACTTATAATACATTTTAGACTTTGCGCCGTTTTGGTTTTTCGTACCACTAATCAATTCTTTTTTTATGAAACCATCCTGATATTCTTTGTTGTAATCCGAATTTATAAATAAATCCGTTACTATTGATCTTGGTTGATTAATCACAAGTGCTCCTTTATGCTTCATAATGTTAGCTATTTAATTTGAGAAGCATAAGTAGCTAATTCTGCTTTAGCACTGGTTACAGAACGGTTTTGTAACCTATATTTTTTTAAGATTTTAAGTTTTTGATGTATTCGGAAGGAGCAATCCCCTCAAATTCTTTGAAGACTCGGTAAAAAGACACTTTATTATTAAAACCAGAATCGTATGCAATTTCAATTAATTTTAGTTTGTTGTCTTTGTCACGTTTTATAATTTCTTTCGCTTCTTTTAGTCGGTATTGATTTACTAATTTTTTAAAAGAGCAATTAAATTTTTGATTGATTATTTCTGAAACATAATTGGAAGGTAACGAAACCGATTCTGAAAAGATTTTAAGATTTAGATTATCGTTCAAATGTATTTTATCAATTTCAAACAAGTTTACAATTCGTATTTGATCATTTTTTCTTTTAGTAAGATTATTCAGATTAGTAGGTTTGCTTGTAAAAATTAATGTTTTGTCTATTAGTTTATAAGCAATGGATTGAATCAAAAAAGTCATTGCTAACATACTTACCTGGTTAAAAACAGCAAAATTGTAATTGCCCAAAGGCTGAAAGATAAAATAGATGAGATGTATGAGTAAAAAAATGGAGTAACTGATAAGTATGGTGTAATACCAGTTTACTAAAACATTATTAGTCACTTGTTTTTTAAATTGTTGTAATTTTTTGATGCCAAAAAACACATAGACTCCTATGTATGCAAAGAAGCTCAAGAAAAAGTAAAATTCAAAACTGGTGTAAGATGGAATTTTGGTCATAAACCTGTTTACGGTTTCTAATTTTTCTGTTCCGCTCAAAAAATAAAACGGAATGTTTAACACTAACATCAAACAAAACACGACGAAATGTAAATAGCTCTTTTTTGATAATTTAAACCCCTGTATAGTTATTGACAACGCCATAAAAAAGAGTAGAGGGGGTTTTAGAAAACTAATTGGGGTAGCGATTCCCAAAAGATGTGGCATAGAATTTATAAGTTCTGTTTCTACTAATAAGCGTTCAAAAAGAATAATTCCTTCTACAATTAGCAGTGTTGCCAGTAATTTTTTGAATGCTGTTCTGTCCGAACTTAGTAAAACATAGGCAATAAAAAATGCCTGACAAGTACCAAAAATGATAAGGATGTTAATTATCAATGAAATTCCTGTCATTGTTTTTTATAGAATTGTTTTTTCAAAGATAATGAGTTTGGTTTTTTATGGAAGTGGTTAACTTTTTTCGTAGTTCAAATTACCGTTACCGGTTTTGTGTATGGAAAGTTGTGTACTTGTGTGCGAGGGTTTCCCAAGGAAAAATCAGACGTAACAAAATAAAAACTGCTCTTGGTTAAGTACTAAACTGCGCAATTTTTATACACGGTGTTAGGTGCAGTTTTTATACTCCACCACCATTTTTTTGATTAATTAATGTTCCGTGCATAATTAGAAAAGCAGGATAATATGAATAAATAACTAACTCTATTAATTCAATCGTAGGTTTTTGTTGATTTAATATCTCACAGCTTATTTCAAAAGTTGAAAAATCACCTTTAGTTTTTTTATATCTTAATAGATGAGTTTTATTTTCATCATAAAGATTAAATTCTTGCTTAAAGGTATTGATTTTCAAAATGAATTTTTCTTCTAAACCATCTTGATTAAAACTAATTATGCTATCAAGAAGCCAATTAAAATTAATTGAACCTATACTTTTTGAATTTTTTATGATATTGTACTTATATTTTTCCCACCATTTGCCTTTTGCTTCAAATTCAATAGTTTCTCCTTTGTACTCAGTTTTTCCAATAGATTCACAATCAGATTGTAATTTGAAAATAGATATTCCATTTTCAATTAATTCAAAGGACTGCTCATTGTAGTCTGTTCTGATAATCATTTTATAGGTTTTGTTTATTAGAACAGAAATATTAACTTTTGTTACAATATTTCAATAAAAATGCTTGAGTCAAATCGCAGATAACGTATGTGTATAGTTACCTCAATCAGATGATATTTCAGAATATAAAAACAATAATCTCCAACAAAAAAGCGATAGCTCGTAAAAATAGAGTTAGCGAAATAGAAAAACAAAAGTGGGGTTTAGTACAGGACCGGACGATAAAAACGGCCCATATCTACCAGAATAGGGACAAACAGATCACCATAGGGGACTGCTAGATTCCCATTGTCCCCAAATCACTATATAACATCCCGTTTTTAACGAGGTTGAGCACCAATTATTGGTTATTTCTATTGTATGGTTCTATTTTGTTATGAAATAATATTCAAAAGTTCATAATAAAAACCTTCCAACATGAAAAAGCAAATACAATTTATACTGTCTACCATCTTTATGGTATCAATAGGCCTTACTGGCTATGGACAGCAACCGCAAATAGATGACTATTTTTATACAGACAACGGTATCGGATATGCAATAACTAGCACTAGCCCTAAGGAGGTAAAGATTTTTGGGCACCCTAAAGGTTTCCCAGCAGGTTCTTTTGTTAGAAAACTAGACATACCTCCAACCGTAACCTGCCCCAATAATGCCTTTAGGCCAACAAACAACGGAACGATAAGGATTGATTGTCCTCAGGGAGAATATAAAGTTACCGGTATTAATAGTGAAGCTTTTGGTTATGAGTATTGGTTGAGTGAGGTCACCATACCGAACACTGTAAGATTTATTGAGCAGCAAGCTTTTGCAGGAAACGAACACGACCCTGACCTCCACGACAAATTGAGAATTGCGTTGGTCATTCCCAATAGTGTGGAAAGGATTGACCTAAGGGCTTTTGGATATAGCGGCTTGACTGGCGTGACCATTAGTCAAAGCATTACCAGTATTGAGAATTCGGTTTTCCAGGGCAATAACTTGGAGAGCGTGGTTATTCCCGATAGAGTGACCACAATTGGTCTTTGGGCCTTTGCACTTAACGAATTGACCAGTGTGACCATTGGTCAAGGCGTTACCCATATTAGGGCTTCTGCTTTTGGCTTTAACAAGTTGACCCATGTAGCCATTCCCGATAATGTGACCACTATTGAGGCTGGAGCTTTTAGGAATAACCCAATTACCACAGTGGTATCAGAGCGCACAGATCCCCCATCAATCCAGACAAACACCTTTACAAACCGTAACCAAATAGATGTTATTGTCCCCAAGGGCGCATATAATAATTATGTACGAGCTTGGACAGGTTTTGGCTTTAAATCTATCAGAGAAAAAGTAGACGTTGGCGACACCTTTACGGCTAAAGGTATCGAATATCAAGTAACGGCGCTCGGTACCCCCAACGAGGTAATGATTATAGGTTACGTGTCTGCAGTTAACAGAGTAGAGATCCCCGAAACTGTAAGCAATGGGGGGAATGACTTTACAGTTACCAGTATTGGAGAAAGTGCTTTTCAGTTCAATAACTTGAAGAGTGTGAACATACCTAACAGTGTGACTAGTATTGAGTTTGGTGCTTTTGCTGGCAACGCCTTGGAAAGTGTGGACATACCTGGTAGTGTGACCAGTATTGGTAGTGGTGCTTTTAATAACAATGCCTTGACCCTTGTGAACATACAGGATGGTGTGAGAATTATTGAGGGTAATGCTTTTTCCGAAAATCCAGACCTTGCCGCAGTGGTGTCAATTGGCACAGATCCTCCATCGATTGAAGTAAGTACCTTTATAAACCGTAACCTAATAGACTTGATAGTGCCTGTAGGCACGAGAAATGATTATGAAAATGCAGGGTGGATGGGCTTTAGATCCATCTCAGAAGGGATTGGGGTTTCAATAGAAGCGCCGGCGAGAATAGCTGATGTATCACCCTTTACGATCACCTTTCGGTTTGATTTGGAAGTGACAGATTTTACGATAGATGACATTAATTTGGACAATGCTACCGCAAACAATTTTACAGGTAGCGGTACTGAATATACCGTAGAGATCACACCAACACTTTGCAATGGTCTCATTACCATTCATGTCCCTGAAAATGCAGCTGTAGCTGGACATCTAAGCAATGTCACCAATTTGCCAGCAAGCGTAGAGGTAAAGGTTAATGCCGTATTTGAACCCGAGGTAAGTAGTTCACTGGTCGAATATTGTGAAGGTGATAACGCCGTTGCATTGATGGCGACCGGAACAAATTTATTATGGTATACTGAGCCAACAGGAGGTACGGGAAGTACCACGGCACCGGTACCAAATACGGGAAGTGCTGGGGACACATCCTATTATGTAAGTCAAACAAACAACGACAACAATTGCGAGAGCGAACGCGTAGAGATAGTAGTTCGTGTCAAACCCCAGCTAGTAGCTCCAATAATAAGTTCAAATACCCCGGTATGTTTTGGTGAAAATGCCATATTTACCATTACAGGAACCCCAGGTGATATGGTAACCTATAGCGGGGCCCTAAGTGGAATGGTAATTATAGAAGCTGGTGGAACGGTAAACGTAGCAGTAAACGGGGCAGACTCGGATACGACCCTGGAACTAACAGAAGTAACCAATGGGGGCTGTAGTATGCCGTTATCGGGAACAGCCACGGTAATCGTTCAGGGTGATCGATTAATAACTATTGCCCAGGATATTACCGTACAACTGGATGTCAGTGAACAGGCGTCCATTACCCCAGCACAAGTAAACAATGGTTCAAGGGGTGGTTGTAACAACTCCGATTCTATCTTCTTAAGTCTGGACAAGACTACTTTTACCTGTGACGATGTGGGGACTCCAGTGATGGTGACCCTTACCGCAGTACAAGGAAGGCAAACGGCTGTGGCAACGGCTTTGATAACAGTAGAAGCGCATGTAAATAACCTTGTGGCAATGGCCCGGGACATGACCGTACAGTTAGATGCCAATGGAGAGGCGACCATCTTGCCAGAGGATATAGACAATGGCTCTACTTATGGCTGCGGCAACACCCCAGAATTGAGCCTGGACATAGATACCTTTACCTGTAATGACATAAATACTCCGCTGATGGTTACCCTTACCGCTACACAGGGTGCCCAAACGTCTACCGCCACTGCTATAGTAACCGTAGAAGCGATTGGCAATTGTGGGACTGGTGAGCCCCTTGCGGATTTCAATAGAGGGTTTTCCCCCAACGGTGATGGCATTGCCGATAATTTGGTGATTCAAGGCCTTGAAAAATATGAGAACAACGTGGTCAAGATATACGATCTAAGCCAACGCTTGTTATTCAGTGCCCATTATGGCGGTCCCGGCGATGCCTGGGATGGCACTTATAAAGGCAGTAGGGTACCTGTAGGTTCTTATGTATGTGTAATCGACTACAACGAACCTGGGTTGGACCACGAAGCAAAAATGATCTATGTTAATTATTGATGTTTTTGTTTCTCCAAATAACCGGGCTTCGAGAGCCTCAGCCCTCGGTAGCGTTCCGAACCCTGCGGACCCTGAGGCTCTCGAAGGGTCGAAGGGAGAGCTACTCCCTATTTCCATAAAATAATCCTCACAACTTATATAAATTATAAACCATAAATATATAATACGAATGTCCAAACAAAATTTTGAAAAGAAACTAACCGAATTAGAAAACATACCACAAGAATTAGTTAAAGCACCATCACAACCGGTAGATGTCACTACACAAGAAGCCGAAGACCTATTTGTTTGGGCGCAAGAAGATAAACAAGTACTAGTTAGTATAGGATTGGATTGGAGCAAATATGTAATCGATCTACCGATACGAACAGGAGCGTGCCGTTATGCACAAGCCATTTGGAACAAAGAGCGCTATAGCCAGGAAGAAGCTGCCAAGGCCTGGAAAGAAGAATCGCCCAAAGCTTATGAGTTTAGAAACGATTTGTTGGCTGATATGCGTTTTGCGTTTAGAAAACGCCCAGATCTATTAGGACGGGTACGCACTATTGCAGGAGGCGATGGCAATGCAGATATGATCCAGGATTTGATGGATATTAGCGTGCTAGGAAAAGGAAATCTTGCCGAATTTGAAGCTATTAAGTATGACCTATCGCGTTTTGATGTTGCTGAACAAAAGTCGGACGGCCTGGCCGAGCTATTAGCCAAAGCGAATGGTACAACTTTAGACAATTCTAAAGCCAAGAACATTCGTGACCGTGCGTTTACACACCTTAAAGAAGCCATGGATGAGATTAGAGATACGGGTAAATACGCCTTTAGAAAAGATCCAGAGCGTTACAAAGGCTATATAAGCCGATACCGACGTAGGTGAGACTTGTTCATAGTTGATGGTTGATGGTTGATGGTTGTCCGAATTGAAAACTTTTTAAGTTCTCATATTTTTTAAAAGCTTACTACCACTGGCCCGCGCACTGGGTTGGGCTCTCCGCGTCACGCGGACGCCTCGCCTTAATGTGCGGGCTTCTTTTTACCCTGTGCGGACGTGTCACCTCATACCGCTGGTCGATACATCTAGTGCGCGGGAGGGTCACCTACCTATACGGAGTAGCTACCGAGTGCCGTTGGTCGATACAACAGTGTAGGGGAGGGTTACCGACTTGTGCGGGTGAGGTTTGGCGCGATGTTGGTCGAGGGAATTTGTGTTATAGATTAAAAAATCTTTTGGGATTAAGGTTTCTGTAATATTTCCTATTGATAAAGTTGTATTTTGAATTTTTACAAACTCACAAATTTCTAAACTAAGTTTCTAATTTTTAAAAAACTTATTGAATGTAACCTAACAATTCGCTTAAACATAAACAACCGAATATTCTAATACAGCAAGTGACAATTCTATTGTTTATAGGGAGTTAGAGAATTTGAGAGACAAACAAGTGACAAATAAAATCTAAATAAAAGAAAAAAAGGAAAATCTAAACCTATTCAAACCTGTAAGAGTGACAAAAAGGGTTTTATTCAAAACTACTAAAAAGTTCTTATTCCAGATTCTAACAAGGCAATTTTTATTCAAGACTATTCTGTAAAACATCAGCTAAAAAAGATATGTTCCAACAACATAACCTAGAATATCTTGAAGATGAATTTGATGCGGTATGTCAGTCGCCGGATAAAATCGTAGAAGTGAATACAGAATTGTGACCTCGTCAAGATTTAGACTACCTTTCTATACCTTGAAGCTTTAGAGTTTAAACTTGTGGATACCAGATTTGATTGAGATACATGAGTTTGTAAAAGAGTATTCAATCAAAAAAGAGTTTTTAATTTCCAACAACTTCAATCCTCTGAGCTCATAACAGGGAAGATGAGGCCATTAAATAGATATCGCGAGGTAGAGGAGTAGGCAGCTCCTCGCACTCATAACCCGAAGGTTGCAGGTTCGAGTCCTGCTTCCGCTACTTTTCAAAAGTTAAAGCATTGCTCTTCATTTCTTTAGTTTTTTTGTTCTCTTCAATTTTTATAATGTTTTTGCCTAATTTAAATTACTAATAATATACCCTCCTTTTAAAAGGATGAACAATTTAACGTATGATTTCGAGATAATACTTAAATTAAAGGTATCTTTGCAATGATAAAATTCGTAAAGCTTCAATTTAATTTTGTTTTTTCAAATTCAACATTCTTTTCTTGCTCTCTTTTTTTCTCGGCAATAGTGCAAAAAACAATTTTAAGTTAAATATTAAGGATAACAACATAGGTTTGAATGTTGTTTTCAGCGTAGAACAAGTCTTCACAATTGAATATTCCTGTTTGTTTCTCCATTAATATTACGTTTATACGTTGTCTCCGAATTATAGGAGGACAGGCTTAAAACAAAAGTTGATAGTATCAAAAATCTAAAATTTTCAAAAAGAACAAACTCTGAGTTTTTAAAACATTGAGAAACAGGGTGAACAATTATTTCAAAACAAATAAAATCGAAAAGCATGCAAATAACAGCATGATCTTTAAAACTATTGTAATGCTTATGGTGTTTTTTGTGCATTAATATTAGTATTGCTGCAGATACAGTTAATGAATATGGAATACCCCTTATCATACAAAAAGAACATTTTTTTCAGCCATTATGGACCATATTAGAATTTTGTGAAAGTTGGAAAAATGCTAATTATACCTATAGAATAAGGATAGAATTTTAAGACAATAAATAAAAGAACTATGAATATTATAAAACAGACATTAAACAGAATAATAAATAATAAATACAAAGTAATGAAAGAAGGAACAGTAAAATTTTTCAATAGTGCCAAAGGGTTTGGCTTTATTACACTCAAAGATTCCGATGAGGATATTTTTGTACACCAAAGCGGCATTATAGATGAAATTCGTGAGAACGATAATGTAAAATTTACGATGGAAAGAGGTCAAAAGGGAATGAACGCAGTCAATGTTGAATTGATTAAATAAGAAGTCCTGTCGCTCTAAGAATATTGAAAAGCCATCTATTAAAGATGGCTTTTTATGCCTTATATCCTATACTGACAATACGCTTAAATTTTGAGTATGCAACATACAATCTCAAATACAATAGAGGTGTTGTGATCGTTTGAGAATGCTTAAAAATATATTCTCAAAGCAAAATTCTATACAAAAAAACAAAAAATGACATTACAGATAAAACTTTTCTTAATAGCACTGATTTCTTTTACCATTGGCTATTCCCAAGAAATAAATCGAATAGAACAACTACAGGGAGTGTATCAAGGACGTGTTGAAGGAGGTTATTCGTTTTGTTGTAAAACCGTATCTGGATTTGATGAGATATTGGTTTTTAATGAAGTTCTGTCTGTTATACTTGAGAAATATCCATTACACACGGATAAACATATTGGAGAAAATTTTATCATCTCGTTTACTAAGGATATAATTATTGAGAAAAAAAAGAGTAGAGAGGTGTCAACCATATTGCGCTTACAAAAGCTTGTACCTGGGTAACATGTTCGAGAATGATATAAATCCTAATTTCTAACGTATAAATAAATACCTTACATATAAACCTTTATAAATATGAGTACAAAACTATTCATAAAATACATGGTTAGTTTGCGATGCAAACTAATGGTCAAAGAAGAGTTAAAAAAACTTGGATTGCATTATGTTGTTTTAGAATTAGGTGTTGTTGAGCTCTTGGAAGATATAACCAAAGACCAATGCCTCGAACTGAGGAAAAATCTAAGTAAATCTGGCTTAGAATTGATGGAAACTAAAAAGAGTATTCTAATTGAAAAAATCAGAAACGTTATTATTGAAATGATTCATTACACAGATGAATTGCCTAAAGTCAATTATTCTGATTACATAAGTAAAAAAGTTGGTTATAATTATACATATTTAGCAAATATATTTTCAGAAGTGAAAGGAATTACCATTCAACAATTTATTATTATCCACAAAATTGAAAGAGTTAAAGAATTGCTTATTTATGACGAACTAAGTCTTACAGAAATCTCTTATAAATTACACTATAGCAGTGTGGCACATTTATCTAATCAATTCAAAAAAATCACGGGTTTAACTCCTACTTTTTATAAAAAACTGAAAGAAAAACGTAAAGAAAACCTAGAAGATTTATAATAGATAAACATCATAGTGTATAGTTTGTTCGATGTTCATAAAACTTAATCCTTAAGAAAAGTGTGATATATGTAATCTAGGTTCGGACTAGTGTAACACATTAAACCTTTAAATGACCGATTTTTGATACATATCAAACTCCTTTTTATACGTGAAGGGGATATTAATAATCTAAAAACAAAAAGTCATGTCAAAAGGAAAAGAAGGTAAATCGAAATCGAGTAAAAAAGCCCCGGCAAAAAGTTTGAAAGAAAAGAGAGCTGCAAAAGCTGCAAAAAGAAAAGAGAAAAGGAGTGAGGAATAAATAGTACTATCAAAATGTAGCTAATGTATTCTAGTTTAGCATTAACCTTCTATAATTTCATTCAATGAAAAATCAAGAATTAGAAAAATCCCTTAAGCATAAATTGGTGGATACTATTGATTATGTGCCTGGATCTGTGGTGATGAAAGCAATTCTAAAGAAAAAAACAGGAATCGTAGCCATATCATCATTTGATAGTGGAGAAGCATTGACTTCTAAAACTTCTCCTTTTGACAATCTTATACAAATTATAGATGGAGAAGCTGAGATTATTATTAATGAACAGTCAAATATCATTGAAACAGGTCACGCAATCATTATCCCTGCTCATACAAGAAATATAGTAATGGCAAATAAACGATTTAAAATGATATCGATTATCATTAAAAGTGGTTATGAAGACGTAAGTATCTAAAATTTGAAAACAAAGTATATGGAAAGGCAAGAAAGTAAATTCAAACCAGGCGATACTGTTTATGCCAAAGTAAACCCTGAAGTTAAATTGATTGTACGATTATATTACCGGAGGATATACTATTGCAAATTTGCCAAAGATCCAGAGAAAAAAGAGGTTGTCTTTTTTGAAAGAGAGCTTTTATAATAGTGGTAATAAAGACAAGAGTTGAGCACTAAACAAGACTCCTACTAAATGACACAACGATTAGATATAACAAAAACTCAAAATCTTCATTTTAGTATTTTAGAAAGAAGACCAAAAATTGCTTATTTTATTAAGGTTCATAGTTGCCCTCAACAGTTTAAGAGATTGTTTAAAGCTATTTATCATCCCGAAAATCATTACTTAATTCATATCAATCAAAAAACTGACAGCAATATAAAAGAAGATATTATTTTTTTTTTGGCAGATTATTCCAACTCTTATTTACTGAAAAGTACAACTATAGAGATAAGAAAATATAATATTGTTCAATCTCAACTTAATGGGATGAAATATCTCCTGAACCGTTGTCTGAAATGGGATTTTTTTATTAATCTAAGCGAACAGGATTTTCCTTTGAAATCCCAAGATGCTATTCTTGATTTCTTACACAGGAATAGAGGGAAAAACTTCATAAAAATGGTTAGTCAAGTTAGAGGCGGGACTGATACGATGAACCGTATTGAAAACTATTTTCAAGGCATTGATATTGGTTTCCTGAGCATACCCTTTAAAAAATCTTTCATGAAAAACGTGATTCCATATGTTGGGGAACAATGGATGATCCTGTCCAGAGCATGTTGTGAATTTATCTGTCATAGCCCTGAAGTTAAAAAATTTGAAGATTTCTATTATAACATACTAAATGCCGACAAATCATTTTTTCAGACCGTACTGATGAATACGTCATTTAAAGAAATAGTTGTAAACAATGATAAAAGAGCTGTTATATGGATAGCTGATGGAGATGTAAAGTTGAAACCAAAAACCTTAACAGAATCTGATTTTGACTTTTTAATGCAAGAAGAAAATTTATTTGCCCGAAAATTTGACACAAAAGTAGATGAATCTATATTACACCTTTTGGAAGAAGCTTTGAAAGCAGATCAAGTAACAAATAATACCAATGGTATAGATTTTAATCTTGTTTCAACAACTGATATGGAGGTAAGGAAAACAAATAAGACTTTAGATCGGGAGACATTTATAAATTCGCCAGCTCAACTACATAGACGACCACTTAACGGAAGTAAATAATTAATAAAGATGATAGGTAAATTTAAAATACAACCGCTTAGAGATTGGGTCTTGATAAAGGAGGATGTAGCACAGGAAAAACCTGAGGCAGGGATTGTCATCTCTGATACAATTAATAGCAATCAAAAATCTCAAAAAGGAATCATACTGGCAACTGGAAAAGGTAAAAAAGATAAGCCTTTGATTGTAAAGGTTGGGGATCTTGTGTTATTTGAAAGGGAGTCCGGAACAGAAGTCTCTATGGAAGGTGTTAAAATGTTTATTATCAAAGAATCAAACATCTTTGGTATTATTCGACCAGCCAATTTGGAAGTCATATAAAAAGATTTAACAGGCTTAGTTTTTAACTACAATGATGAGCCATCCGAGAATTTGAAGATTAATAAATAAACCTAAAGATAAAAAAGTGTTTTATCGAGATGTTGAAAAACAGTTGATTGTATATTCGGTGCTTCTAAAATACCAAAATGAGCGTATTCTTTATTTTTTTCAACAGCCCAGGCAATATTGCCATAGTCAAAATGCCAATACTCTTTATGGTCACATACAAAGTCCTCATCTTCGAAAAGTTTCATAAGAAGCTTTCGATTTTTCTTTGCTTTTTTACTTATATCTGGATGTTTAGGATAACATTTTTCATTTAAATCAATGTGTAATCCATCATTGGTTCCAAAATCAAGCACGTATTCCCTACGCAAATCATAAATCAGAGCATCAACAGCTCCTCCGGTTGCATGGGTAGATTGCATTCTTGGCGCAATGAAGTTTGACACTATTTCATTAATTTCTTCTTTGGTTTTTTCCGGATGTTTCTTTTTAATGAAATGGGTCTTTTGATCTGATAGTTTTTGTTGGTGTTCAAATGATCTCCACGCGGATCTAATAATTAGTTTTTTACCCTGATCGTACAGAAGCTTACTAATTCGCCCTATTTTTTTATATACTTCCTTTCTAACCAAATAGCGATAGTTTTTTTGCGGGGACTTTTCGAATATTAGATTAAAGTCAGAATCCTGAAGACTTATCAATGGCGAATTATCCTCCTTGACAGTCATCATCAAGGTTTTCTTTTTGTGCAACCTATCTTTTTCTTCGACTATAAGACAATACTCTCTTGCGCTTATTGGAGTAATGACATTTTTGAAAATATAAGATGAATTCATAGCAGTAGCTAGTGCACCATACTTTAATGTAAATGAAACATTGCTGCCAATTTTTAATTTTTCTTTTTTGGCATTGATAATAATGTGATCTCCACCAGCTCCCAGAATTTCAATATCTAATTTAGGAGTTAACCCTGTCACCATTACATCTTGGACGCCCATGGCTAGTATAGCTCGCGTTATCATACCCTGATCTTTAAATTTTGGCTTGTTACCAAAGGCATCCAAACCGATTTCACCGTTTGGTACTGATCCTTTGTTTTTTAATTCGATGACTTCAGCTACCAACATAAAAGCGTCTTGGTAAAGTTTCGGAATTGGCTTTCCGGTTAAAGGTTCATAGCCTAAAAATATGGACTCTCCAAGTCTCAAATTATTAATCTTACCTACATCATTTGTAGTAGTAAACCAATTATAATTAGCTGAGTTCCCCCCTGAGATGATAGATAACTTTATGTTAAACTTTTTCTCAATATTAATAGCAATTGCAGATAATGTGTCCATTTTTTCTGCAGTAGGCTTAACTCCTGAAAAACAAGCAAGATTTGTACCTATACCTTCAAGTTTAATACCTTTTAAGGTCAATACTTTTTTGATAGTATTTTCTAACTGTGATGGTAATATACCTTCACGTAAATCCCCTAATTCTACCATAAGTATGATTTTATGGATCTTACGGTGTAGGATAGCAAATTCTGAAAGTTTTTTTATTACAGATAACTCAGAATTTAGACTGATATCAGTATATAATACTACTGATTCTGTTTGACTGATCATTGGGGTTCTAATCAACAAGAAATTTGCTTTAACTCCAGCAATACGCATTTTTTTGATATTTGATATTCTTGAATCGGCAAGAATTTTAACTCCACTCTTCACCAAAATATTAGCAATATGATGATCTGCGCAAACTCCTTTAGTAACAGCAATTATGTCTATACCTTTTGACTGAAAAATAGAGGTTAAAATCTTAGCATTATGAGCAATTTTACTAAGATTGATATCTATTCTTGGGATTGACATAGTAGTGGGTTGACACGAATTAAATCAGGAAATATTTCTTGAAGTTTTTCTACCAACTTACTGCAGTCGTTTTTTAGGACATCAGTAACAGGTAATTGATATTTTTCTTCATAAGCCTTTGTTATAGTTTCAACTTCTTGGTCATTCATATCTTCGTGATTGATTGTTATTGCAATTACCTTGGACCCGGAGAAGGATTCTAACATTTTTATTTCACTCTCAAGTGTTGGCATTAGAATTTCTGGAAAATCACACCTGGTGCGCCTTTTTGGCGGATGCTGAAGGATAATAGCCTTTGGCATAGCACCTCGGAGGATTGCACTTGAAGAAGTAAATGCTGGATGACTAAGGGCTCCTTGCCCCTCTACTACGATTATATCAGGTTGTTCTTTAATGGCTTCTAGAATAGCATTTTCTACTTCTCCTGTAGCAAAGCCAGAACTTAGGACATCTATAGCAATACCATATTTTGAACCTTGAAGCATTCCTGTTTGGCCTGTGGTTATGAAGATAGCGTTTAACCCTTCATTTTTTAGAGCTTCTACCAATTTAAGCGCTGTGGTTCGCTTACCAACAGCACAATCGGTTCCGGATATCTTTATTATTGGTGTTTGAACACCTCTTATTTTGCCTGTAAAGAGATGAAGATTTTCTTTAGGAGGTGGTTTTCTTACATCAAAAATAGATACATTATATTTTTTTGAGAGACGAATACAAACTTCATCATCTGAAAGAAATTCAGGAAGTCCACTTAAAATGTGCATTCCAGCCTTAATGGCAGTGTAAATAATTTTTCTCTCTTCATCATTAAGTAATGGCTGGAGAGGAGCAATTCCATAGATAAAATATTCTGGAATACTATCCAATATTTCGATAGCTTGATTAAAATTCTGGAATATTGGTATCTCATTTTTGATTCCATCCAAATATTCCCCAGCATCAAGACCCGATTTTGTGCTATCAATAACACCAACAATTTTATACTTGTCAGAATGCCGGACAAGACCATTTGCTACTTTACCGTCCAATTTACCAAATTCATTTTCGCAGTAGACAATTGCCGATGTTTTCATAATTTTCGTGATTTAAGATAAAAAATGGATTTCAGAAAGAGTTTAACTTCCTACCAATGCTCTGGCGGTCAAACCTAATTCCCATCTATCAGGGTCATTTTTAAATCCGCAGTAATAAACTCCTCCAATATATCTCCGAACTATCAAGGAAATATTGGGATTTATTTTAGTGAATACTGTATCTCCTATTTTATATTTACCGATTACCTTATTATCAAGTTTCATATTTACTATATTATAATTTTTTAATACTTCATTTAATAAGATTTGATCCTTACGAGTCTTATCCTTAGAATTGTTAAGTTTCTTTAAATTCCGGAGATTACATAAGCACAGAAATAATCGCCGGAACCTAAAGTTTTATTAGTGAATTACTAATAAAAAGAAACAGAAAAATGATTCAAGAGTATTTTCTTGTACAATACCTAATTTACCCCTAAGAATTATTTTTTACTTTTTTTTCGAGTTATAGTCTTTTCGTTGAAAAGGAACTGTATAACAAATCTCTATATAAATTCTTTATCGTTTGAATTTTGAAACAATAAAGTAAATTGTTGAGATAAAGGTCTTTATAATTAACGGATAAGAGGTTGTATAATAAGAGTTGAATGTTACATAAATCACAGGTTTTAGATTTTTAATATGGCTATCCATTATCTTTTATTAAGAACGATGCTGCAAGAGCTGAATAAAATTGTTTTACTAATGATGCAATCCCTAACATGATAATCAAATCGAATCTCGTAAGGATTCTAGGACTCCGGATAAATATAATTTATCGCTTTCTAACTGTAGAACAAAAACGACCAGCGATTATATTGTTTTGTAAGGTATTGTAAAGAATCGTATCGAGAACGCTATAGGCTTTGATGAAACTGAACTTATTAATGATAGTAGCAATGATGTAACTTCTTCAGACGCAAATCATCAACTAAACAAAAGATGTTTTGAATTTAAAATTAGGAGAGCAGAGGTTTTAGAAGTTTAGCTTTTTATTAGTTTTGTGACCCTTTTCTTACTTTACAATACAGTAAGTAACAAAGTTATATTTCATAGGGAATTACAGAGATTCAGGCCTGCTTTTGGTGTGCTAAAACATCTAGAAAACGTAAAAAACATATCGGACCCTTATGAAAGTGACAAAAAGGTTCTTCCAATTATTCACTTTCTTCCATTATGCTTAGAAATCAGCCTTTGATTAATACTTTTATTTTGGGGTGACATAAAACTACAATGAATTATAACCATTGTTAGTGGCAGTATTTCTTAATCTTCTCTTATAAACGGTTGCCCTTTTCCAGTTTCACACAGAGATTTAAGACTATCTAGAAATCTACCCCAATGATGATTACAAAATCCAAAGAACTCACTCTCTTCAGCCCAGTTCAAGTGTGAGAATTTAAGATAAGTCATGCCTTCTTTTTCTTCCAGTTCAAAAGTTAATTTAGTCCCAATCCATTCCTTGTCGCCATCTACACATTCCCATTGAACTTCATTTGGTGAATCCAATTTCAAAACTTTCATTTTATTGAAGTATTCATCACCGAATACGAAATGATTTATATTCCCTTCTTCTGGTTTTGCAGTTGCTTCATTTGTCCACCAACCTTTTAGACCTTTTTCAAGTGTAATTGAGTCATATAATTGTTTAATAGGTGCTTCAATCATTAAGTTGTGTCTAAGATTTGCCATTTGTTTATTATTTTTTCTATTGGACTAATTCAAAGTGAAAAATTGGACATAAAATCTGCCTTTTATTACCACCAACGGTTTTGTGTATAATTAGTTGCGTGTTTTTACAACTAATTTAGCAAATACAAACCGAATAGAAAATCCTTGCGGATTTTCGTAAGTAGACTAGTACTACTAGCAATAAATTATACACGGTGTTACCCGTAGTTTTTATTCCACTTTCTCAAATGCGTTCACATTACCTAAAGACATATACTTGATTTTCCCATCTTCATTTCTCGTAAATCCCATAATTCTTTTCCCATCGTAACTTTTAAATAGTAATGGCTCTGCTTGATAAAATTTTCTGCCAAATCCTGATAATGTGTTATCATCATTTGCTGTAAGTTGATAAGTTGTTTGCTGTTCACTATTGGAACAAGTATAACAATTAGACATCCATTTGTAATCTCCAGCAAATTCGGAAACATCATTACGCATTCTTTCGGGATTGGGATTATATATATTTTCAGTTCCAAAATGCTCTAAAACTTGAGATATAACTTTATTTCTCAAATTTGTATTCTCGTGATGATGAACAACAAAAATCCCTAAATTAATTTCGGGAACTAATGTTATGAAAGAGCTATAGCCTAACATATCTCCTCCGTGATTGTATGCTTTGAGTCCGAATTGATTTTTTTCGTAAAAACCATATGCGAAACCGTAAACTTCTGAATTAACAGAGAGTTGTTGCGTTTGCATAGACAAAGCAGTTTCTGTTTTTAAAATTCTATTATCGTTTAATTTACCGAGATTAAGATGCATTTGCAGATACTTCCCCATATCTGCAGTTGTGCTATTAATTGAGGAAGCCGGATAAGTATGATACCATTCCCAAGGTTGCGGAACGTTTATACCATTTTCATATTCGTAACCTATTGATAAATTATTTTCTTGATTTTTTGGTAATTCTATACTCGTCATTGACATACCAAGCGGTTTCCAAATATTCTTTTTCAAATATTCTTCGAAGGTAAGACCACTAATTTCTTGAACTAATAATCCAGCAAGTGCAATTCCAAAAGTAGAATAAGCTGAGACAATTCCAGGTTTCCTTATTCTTATCAATTTATCATCAAGAAAAGTTTTCAATGGTATTTGTTGTTTTTTATTATAAACAACTCTACCACTCAACTCATCGAATCCAGCACTATGTGTCATTAGGTGAGAAGCAGTTATATTTTCTTTGTATGTCGATGGGACTTTTACCGATTTTAAATACTGATTGACATCTTTGTTTAAGTTAATTAGGTTTCTGTCTTTAAGTTGAAGAAGTGCGGTTGCTGTAAAGGTTTTAGTTATTGAACCAATTCTGAAAATTGTAGAATCGGGATTAACAGGTTTTGAGTTTTTACCTAAAGTCGTATATCCATAACCTTTTTTGAGTAATGTTTTTCCATCTTTAACAATGATATAGGAAGCTCCAACAATGTGTTCGGATTCCATTGTATAAGTAATCAAAGAATCTAGTTTAGTTTCTAAATCTCCATTCGCATATTCTTTTTTTTGCGAGAATGAAATAGTAGTTATTGTTATAAATATAATTGAGAGATAAATTTTCATCTTTTTGATTTTCATTTATACAAATATGAAAATTTAAAAATCGTTTCTATTGTAAAATATTGCACTAAATAGCGTAGAATGCATTTTGAAACTCTAATGGGTTAACGCCAATAAAACGCTTGAAATTTTTGTAAAAATGCGAATTATCGTAAAATCCACAGTCGATAGCAACATCAAATATTGAATTTCCATTTTTCAGCATCGCTTTACTTTGTTCAATTTTTTTTAAGAGAATAAAGTTATTGGGGGTTAATCCCGTCTCTTGTTTGAACAATCGTATGAATTTATATTTGCTCATTCCAAATTGCGAAGCTGTTTTGCTTAATGAAAAAGTATCAAAAGACGTGCTATCTAGAAAATTTTGAAAAAATTTATTGGTATTGTAACTAATTTCTTTTACTGTTGAGTATTTCGAAATTAATTTTTTTAAAGTTGACTTTAATATGTTTTCGAAATGAATATTGTTATCGTTGAAATTAAGTGATAAAAAGTAAAGTTCATTAAATATATTTTGATCATAAATGATTTTGTCTTTGAAAGACACATTTTGATTTTGATTTAGTTTCCTGATTACATCTGAGGAGACATAGAATGTAAAAAATGAATTTCCAATTAAATTGTCGCAAGGCGTAGCGTGAATTTCTTTAGGATTCGTTATGCAGATTGTTCCTACAGGAGCTTGTAAATTTCTATCGGTAAGTTTTGTATTAAATGTATTTTTTAAAATTAGCGAAATATTGAATGTGTCGTGAGCGTGGAATGGAAAGTCAAAGGTACAAGAATTCACATTTAGTAATTCTAATCCGTCAAGAATGGGAAGTCGATGGTATTCATTTATGTTTGTTCTGTTTTTCAAATTTTCTTATTAGTAGTAATACTAGTTCAAATTAATAGGAACGGTTTGTATATGAAAAGTAGCGAGTTTGTTACTTTTTTTTATTCCGATTTGTAAGTTAGTTAAATTGTAGGAAAGTTTATTCTATTAAACAACTGCCGCTATTTTTTATATACGTTGTTGTAGAACGTTTTATTTGAATTATACATAGTATTTTTTTTTAAAGTGATTATTTAACCTGTCTTACTTTCAACAATAATTTAACTTATCATTAGTATTATAATTACCTTGATTATCCTTTTAGGAACTTTTAGATCAAATTAGCCATGAATACACCAAAACATATCACTATCAACTTGGATAAATTAAACTTATGATCTTCACCAGTTTCAAACAAAATAGTTGTAGCAATATGTAAAAAAATTCCGATTACTATCGCATTAACATAATCTAAATGTTCAATAGCTAAGACCACATTATTTGATATAAAAGTACCCAACGGAGTCATAACTGAAAAGACTATTAAGAAGCCAATAATTTGTGTTTTGCTATGGTTAGATTGTAATAAAAAAGTAGTGATTAATGTTGCTATTGGTATTTTATGAATTAATACACCATACACCATATCATTGTGATGGTGAATAGGAAATCCTTCTAATAAACTATGAATACAGAGACTAATAAATAGTACCCAAGGAAATTTTTTATCCTCTTCAAGTTTATGTTCATGACCATGTTCTACTCCTTGTGATAGAAACTCTAAGATAATTTGCAATAAGATACCACACATTATAAAGAACCCTGTACGCTTTGCATCTAAATGATGATACACTTCTGGTAATAAATCAAAAAGTGTTAGCGCCAATAGAAAAGCACCACTAAATGCTAGTAATAGTTTAGTCCCTATTGACTTTTGTTTTTTAGTTACAAAAGCAATAATAACTCCAATAAAAATAGCAAAAACTGGAAATAAATACGTACTCATGATTAGATCATAAAAAATTTACCTGGGTCTACCTATTTTTTCTATTTTTCTAATGTCTTCGCTCTTGTAGAATACGTTTTACTAACGATTTTCCACGCCCCATTAATTTTTAGCAAATGCATAAAATCAATGTAAGAAAAGGTGTCATATTCTAATTCTAACTGAGCATTGGCTGCTTCTCCTGCTATATTAACAGCCAGAATCCTTGTTTTTGTCTTTACAGGTTTATTAGCTTTGACATACGCGCTTAATGCTTCAACTGCATTAACTTCCTCATATTTTTTATCAATCCACTTCATGGTGGCATTGGGATGAAATGCTTTTTCAAAAGATTCTGCGTTGTGCGTTATCATTCCGTCAAAATAATAATTGATTGTATTTTCAATCAATTGTAGATCGCTGTTTTGTGCTTGTATTTTTGTCATAAAAGTTGTTATTAATAAAATTATAAAAATTGTTTTTTTCATGTTAATCTATGTATTTGATTTTAATATTAAACATTAAGGACGTAAAGCCACTTTAAGTGTTCCTGAAGAACGATCACGCATCAAATCATATCCTTTTTTTGCTTCTGATAGTGGTAAAATATCAGTAAAAATCTTGCTAGGGTCAATAACACCTCTTTCTACTATAGGAAGTAATTTTTTCATATATGCAGCTACATTTACAACACCAGTATGAATAGTTATGTTTCTGAACAACGCTGATGAATAGGGTTGTTCAACAGGTTCATAAAGATGTCCAAACCCTAGAACACTTATCGATGCACCGGCCTGAGTCATTTCCATACCTTGTGCAATTGCTGTTTTATTACCCACAGAATCGATAACGGAGTTTGCGCCTCGCCCTTCCGTAAGAGATTTTACAAATGCTACAGGGTCTTCATTTTTAGAATTCACAACATGTGTTGCTCCAATAGTTTTTGCAAGTTCTAATCGACTGTTATGACGTCCTACCAGTATAATAGTAGATGGGCCAAATAATGTAGCTGCCATTACAGCGCTTAAACCTACTGCACCATCGCCAATAACCACTACGGTTTCACCGGTCTTTATATTTGCATTCAGAGCACCATGATAGCCAGTGGCAAAATTATCTCCTAGAGGAAGAACTTTTGTATCATGTTCATCTCCAGTTAAACCTTCTGGGAGTTTGAATAGTGAAGAATTACCATAAGGAACGCGTATAAACTCGGCTTGCCCTCCCTGAATATCATCCCCTCCATGTTGAGCAAATAGGGGAGTTCCAAATAAACCTCCATGGTCACATGCTGAAGGTAAATCGCGTTTGCAATAATAACAATCTCCATCAACAAACATAGCTGAAGCGATTACGCGATCTCCAACTTTTAGAGAATGAATATCTTTACCTACTTGATCTACGATACCAACAAATTCGTGACCTATTCTCATCCCTTTAAATAAACCCATTTCTGGTCCGTTCTGGGTAAACTCTAAATCTGCGCCACAAATACCTGCAAGTGTAATGCGTACAATCACATCATCATCTTTTAAAAGTTGAGGTTTTGGTATCTCTACGACATCAATTTTTGCTCGGTCTTTATACACTACTGCTTTCATACTAAATTATTTACTTTTTAAATTTTTAAAAGAATGCAGCTTAGTTCTATAGAATGAATGTCAAATAAAACTAAAACTAGCATTTGTCAATTATTGACACGACAAAGTTGCGCCATAATTGAAAAAGTAAATATGATGTGCGTTAAGAAAAAAGCTTGACCTTTATCAAGAAATAAGATTGATGTAAATCAATTTTTATTTAAGATCTTGAGCGAATTCTACTTATTGATTCTGGAGAAATGCCTAAGTAAGATGCCAAGACATACTGCGGTACTCTGCTTGCTATTTGAGGGTATTTATTAACATATTCCCAATATCGCTCTTCTGAGGTTTTGCTAATATTAGAAATGGTTCTTTTGTATGAGTAGGCCATAGATCTTTCTGTAAACAACCTAAAATATTGAGATAAAGAATGTATTCTACTACAAAGTTCTTCAACATCTTCATATTTCATTTGTAAAATAAGAGAGTCTTCAAGTGCTTCGGCATAATATTCTGCAGGAGTTCTATGTATGTAACTGTAAAAGTCTGTAAAAAACCAATCCTCAATGGCAATGATTACAGTATGCTCTTTTCCTAAGTCATCTAAATAGAAAACTCTAACTGAGCCTTCTACAATATAATTCCGATATTCAGACACAAACCCTGGTTGAACAATAAATTGTCTTTTCTTTACTCTAGTAGTTTTTAATATTGAAATAAACTCCTTTATTTCACTTTCAGATAATTCAACATATCTAGCTATGTGATTCAATATTCCCTTGTATACATTCATCGACTTATCTTTTTACAATCATCAATAACCTTTAATGATTAGATGACTTTTACATTTTATTTAGGTTTTTCCAATGTGCTACAACGTCCCTTTTATGTTGCGTTTGCCAGCCTAAGGTGGTATATGCAATATACAAATTGTTGTAACCAGTTATTTATTGTTCAGTGTTTGTTTAAGTTCAAGGATCTCAGATAGATAAATTTCGTTAAGGAATTCGTTGTAACTATCATCTCTTTTGTAATTGATATTCTTTTCCGCTTTCAAAATATGTTCTTTTGCCTTTTCAATTTGTCCAAGCTTTTGGTAGGATTTTGCCATTCCGAAATAGGATTCAGGAATGTTTTTGGACTGTTTTAACGCTCGTTTAAACTCATGAATTGATTTTTCGTAATTCCTAAGTTCGTATTCACAAATTCCAAGATAAACGAAAGAATGAATATCAGCCCAACCTTCTTTTTGATTTTTAATACTCCGATTAAATAATACAATAGCCTTTTGATATTCTTTTTTTCCGAAATAACATTCACCTCTTAAAAAGTCAATATCTTCTCCCCAAGGTGAATCCACAAAATTTGGTGTTAAACTATCTAATCTATTAAAATCAGATAACGCATTATCAAAATCCCTTAACTTTCTCAACTTCATCCAACCTCGATAACCCAAATGTGATTTTGAATCAAGTTCAACTGCTTTATTTAATAATTCAAACCCTTTTGCATATTCTCCTCTTTTATTAAATGCTACAGATTTCTCAAAATATACGTCAGAATACTCGGGATGTTGGAATATTAAAATATCAAACATAGTTTGTGAAAGATAAAAACCTTGTGTGTGTTCAGCCATTTTGAATCTTTTTTCTTTAGGTGCTAAAACTGAAATATAGATTATGGCTATTGAAAATAAGAAAAGTAAAATTGTTAAAACCACTTTAACTATTTTGATGAGAATTTTCATAAGTTTTAGAATATATCTACGATTTTATTATTTTGTACTTTAAAGTTTAAAACATAATAACTATCGAGAATTTCATCTTTTCGTTTTCCAGCTTTCCATCCTTTTAAGCTTTCAATTGATTCTTGAATGCGTTTAATATTATCAGAATTAAAAGTGTTTTCCTTTAGGTTGGAATTAACCGTTTTTACGCGGAATCTACCGGTTTTGTTTTTGCAATTAACTACAAATCTGTAAGTTATAAATCCCGAATCATTAAAATTCAGATTATTTATGAGTCCTTTTAGTTCTTTTTTGATTGCCTTTTCTCCGCCTTGATAATTAGTGCCAATAGAATAGTACTGTGTTATTCTATCTTCGTTGCAGGCGTTAAATTCAGAATTGTCAATATTTTTATCAAATGAAATATCACCAACCCTACTAGTTGTTTGATAATAAACCCAAATAGTAAGAATTAAAGCTAAAAAAAAACTTGACAGTAAGAGTATATTCAGTTTATTTTTCAATTCAGTTTTTCGTTTAAGTAGTAATTGGTTACAACGTATGTATATAGTTACTAAAGATAACTATATATCCAAATAGTAAGAAATATAGTTACCTCAATGAGGTTTTCCTTTAGAACATAAAAATAATAATCTCCAGTATAAAAAGTGTGAACTCATAAAAATAGAGGTAGCAAAATAGAAAAAACAAAGGTGGAGTTTAGTACAAGACCGTACATAAAAACTACCTATATCTATCAGAACCGTGACGAACAGGTCATCAAGAGGGATTGCTGGATTTTTATTATCCCTAAAATAGCATATAACATCCCATTTTTATATGAGTTGAGCACTAATTGTTGGATACCTCTTTCATATGATTCTTTTTTGTCTGAATTTATATTTAAGAGTCAATGAAAATACCAATTAAAAGCTGTGATAACGAATTTCAAGGAGTCCCACTTATCTCTTGCTTCGTCACGAATTTCAAGAGCTTCAACACTTTAATTTAGAAGGTTATTTCCCGGACATAAGGAGATAACCTCCTCTGATTTTTACCAAATAATATAATTAAAAAGTAAAGAAATGAAGTTTGATATGAATGTGATGGAAAATAATAACGGCAATAAGTTTATAACAATGCCTGGCGGAAGAGTAATAATGAGCGCACCTTTAATTCCCTTTTGCGCCTACGCTTCTTTTGTAGAGGTCTTTGATGACGAGTATACAATAAAAAAAGAGTTTGAAACTACCTACTTTATCGCAGATAAGTTAGCTAAAGGTAGATATATCGCTTTCACAGTAAAGAATGATAGTATGAATGGAGGGGGATTATATGATACTCCATCCGACTCTCAAGTATTAGGCCGCCAACTTGGAAAACATCTATGGAAAGATGGTTTTAGGTCCACCGACTATGGATGGATTATAGTATGTACAACAGGAATATTTCATAAAGACATATCAAAATTTGATAAGATGACGGGAGACATTGTTTGCTCATCCCGAAATCCTCTCCCAGAATTTCCAAATTTCGAATTGAACTTGAATAACGTGCATTCAATCTACAAAGTAATAAAAAGGTCATTTTAAATAATCAAAACAAACAGTCATGAAAAACACTTTTAACTTATTAATGCTACTTGCCTTATTAGTTATTGCTTGCGCTGCAGATGAAAGTAATCATCTAGAAGAAGTAGAAAATTTTGAAGCATTTGAGGGTGCGCATTTAATTGACGATAAGACTTTTACACTTATAGGCTCTAGAGGAGGTGGACAATATAATTTAACAAGAGGTGATAACAATCATTCTGTTTCAATACATACGCAAAGTAATTCAGGGGCATTACATGATGACAGGTTAAGAGGAATTTCTATTGGAATAAGAGTATATAATTAATCATGAGAGTTTTTTTTACATTATTAACAACGCTAATGCTTTTTTGTTTTAACTCTGCTATAAGTCAAACAATTGCTAAAAACAAAAGAGATGAGTTCAAAGGGTATTCAATTATCAAAACTGATTGGGAAGTATTATTTAAAAAAGGAAGCTCCTGGACAAGCAATTCGACCTCTTTAAAGTATAGGTTTACCAAAATTGATGAAACAATAATGCTCGACATCAAAATGATCTTGTTGGAAGGTAAGGTATTTTCTATAAGTAAGTATAATGAATTGATATTTCTTTTTGATGATGATACTACATTGACGTATAAATCTCTGTACGATGTTGTGGCTAGTGAAGGAGGAGCGGCAACTGGTCTCTGGGGGGCATCTCTATGGGGCTTAATGGCTAGTTATTCAAGTGAGCACGACATAGATTTGAAAGAGTTAGAATCAAAAAAGGTAAAAAAAATTAGAATATATACTGATGAAGGGTTTGTTGAAAAGGAAATTAAATCTAAGCATTCTGATATACTCAAAAAGTGTATAAAACTAATTAAAGAACAGGAATAAATAATCTAAAATCCCTCTCAAGAATATTGTAATAATTTATGAATACAGCTATGAGAAAACTAACAATTTTATTTCTATCAATTCTAACAATTTCTTGCAGTTCTGAAGATGATACGCCAAATTTTGAAGGACATCAATCAGATTTAAAGGGCACATGGTTATTAAGTAAAATCGAATTTGAAGGTACCGACATTATAGATTTTTGCTACAAGAAATCAACAATTACCGTTTCATCAACTGGATATGCATCCTGGGTAACGTTTTCAAAAACCTATAATGTATGTGAAAGTAATACAGGCACTTTCGTTTTTAAAGGGCTAAATGGAAACGTGAACTTTACCATAGAAGGTAATCAGCCTAATATTAGTAATTATTACGGGAGGTTTTACAGCGCAAATAAAATCCAAATAACAAAAAAGCTAAATACTAATGACGAATTGACATCAACAACCATTTACGAATTTCAAAAGCAATGAAGGCAATATTTTTTCAAATCAGTAGCCTTACACCATTACGATACTTCAAAAAAAACACACTGGAATAATTACAAAAGAGGAGATACATCATTAAAATTATGAGACCACCCTACTACACAGAATACAATGTTGATGTTACACAAAGAATAGAAGAAGGTAAAACGATTTTTTTTGAAGGTGTTGACGAAAAGACAAAACGTAAAGCTGAAGCCAAAGCAAAAAGCATCAGAAGGTATATCTACAATGTATTTGCTTATAACAAACACGATAGGCTTGTACTAGTTGGATATGCGGTCCCCAAATAAAAAAAGTCATATGGAACTTAATATTAGCTGAAGATACCCGTTAAAGGTAAAATCGGCCTATCCGAAACGGACAGAAATTATAGAAAAGGAATAATAAAGAGAAGGATTGTAGAAACTCTGGTTGAAGAACTCTTTCTAAGCTTGGGATTTAACGTCTTAAGATACGGGATAGTACAGTTTTCTTTACATTATCTACCAGGGAGGTATAAAACACATAACAACAAAAATAAAAATGGATAGTGTCGTAGCCGTTGCTTATCAGAGGAAAACTCTATCAATTCCTACGCAACCCTTCAAAAAAAAACGTCAATACGAACTGAGCTATTTCATTACAACATTCTGTGTAAAATGAGTCTTAACGCAATTTACATTTTGTTGGCCGAAGTTTTCAAAAGGTCATCTCCGAATACTTTGATTTGATCTAAAATAGGAAGTGTTTGTAAACCTAGTTGAGTTAAAGAATATTCTACTCTAGGTGGTACTTCATGATATGATTTTCTTTCTAAGATTCCGTTTTGCGTTAGAAGCTTTAGTTCTTGGATGAGCATTTTTTCACTAATTTGTGGAATACCCTTTTTCAATTCACCATATCGTTTTTTCTCTTTCCCTATTTCATCTATGACACGTAAAGACCATTTACCTCCAATAACAAGGAGTGCTCTTGTAACAGAGCAGGTTGCTGATAAAAAATCTTCTTTTTTCATAATTATAATTATCTGATAATCAACTTTTATGACAAATAAGTATGTACCTTACTTTTAGGTAGGTACTTGCCAAAAGTACTAGTTTGGATTATCTTTACCAAAAAATAAAATTATTTACAATTAGAAAAGATAAAAAATGAAAGTATTTGTATCAGGAGCTGCAGGTTTTCAAGGAGGAAATATCGCTCATAAAATAATAAAAGCTGGTAATGAAGTAGTTAGTTTACGTAGAAAACCGGAAGATGCAAACTCAGGTATAGAAGGGTTAACTTTTCAAGTTGGTGACTTTAGTGATGTTGTAGCTTTATCATCTGCATTTCAAGGAGTAGATGCAGCAGTATTCACTATGCCATTAGTATTTGATAAGTCTGTATCGTCAGAATATACTGCTAACTTTATAGAAGCTGCCAAAGGAGCAGGTGTTGATTTAATCATCTTTAATACTACCTCAGATCTACCTAAAGAGAATACAGGTTATGCTGTTATTGATATGAAGGTTTCTGCTCAGAAATTATTTGATGAATCTGGATTAAATGTAATCACATTGACTCCAGATATTTATGTAGATAATATGTCTGCACCGTGGTCTATTCCTGTGATTATAGGAGAAGGAGTTTTACCTTATCCAGTTAGTGCTACCGAGAAATCACCTTTTATTAGTCATTCAGATTTAGCAGATTATGTAGTAAGTGCACTTAGTCATCCAGAGTTAGCGGGAAAAGTATTACCAATAGGAGGTAACTTTTGGACTGGAAATGAGATTGCAGCAGCTATCTCCAAACACTTAAATAAAGAAGTACAATTTATTTCAGTTACACCAGATGATTTTCAGGCAGAATTAGCAAAAAGTTTTGGTGAAGTACCTGCTACAGAGATTTCTAATGCCTATCGTAATTTAAATAAAGATTATGATAGAATCATGAATAAAGATTTTTCAGAGACCAATAAATTGTTGGCTATTGAACCTCAAAAACTAGAAGACTGGGTAGCTTCTATTTCATGGCATTAAAACTAGAATCTTAACCGATCAGACTGTTGCGAAAATAAAAAATCTACATGTTATAATTACTGGTGGTAGTTCTGGTATTGGAAAAGAAACAGCCCATGCTTTTATTACTGTGCTCATAACGGGTAGAGATAAAAATAAGTTGAAGGCAGTAGCACTAGAAATTGGTGCTATTCCCTTCCACTTTGATATCTCAGAACTTGAAAGTATTCCTGAAAAAGCCAAAGAACTAATAGCTTTGCTCGATGGAAAGGCGCATACGTTGGTAAGTAATACAGGGCTAGGTATGTTGGTTAGATTTGGGAAGATTCCGTTAGAACATTTCCAGAAAACCTATGATACTAATGTATTTGGCATAGTTGTTGGCTTAAGAATAGAAAATCATCAGTAAATTGCAACCTATGAAATATCTCGTTTTTATTTTTTTTCTTGCACTGCAGCCTTACTATTTATTTGGGCAAGAATCAATAGAAACATTAATTGATTTTGATCAAAAATCATCAAAAAGATATCTTAGGAATAATAGGGTGATAACATTTTTGGTGGATGAAGCAAGTAAGTTCTACTTTACTGATGATCTTACTGTAAGGAGTAAAGAAGTAGTAATTCGTGATATCCAAACAAATTTCACAACTCTCTACTCTAATGGAAGACTTACATTAAAAATTTCGAACATAGCATTATATTATGATTGGTTCAAGGCACATCAGTCATATAGAATGTATGTTTCTATAGATGAAACAAGAGGTATTTACAGATTAGTAGGGTACAGTAAAGGAAATAGTAAACCAAGAATAAAGAAAAAATTTACGAGTAAGGAAAAAATTGAACTTGTTGATTTTACAGATATGGATACATCTGCTCTTAACCCTGAAAATTATGTTGTTGGACCTATAGATCTTTATTCATGTTCTCCACTTTTTTTCAGAAAGCAGGTTACGCTAGACTATCCAACTGACCTTGCGATGAATCCGACCACCTTCATGGGAGTATACAATTTAAAAGAGAGGATATCTGTCAACATGTCCGAAAGAATAATTCAATTATTCAACGGTATGGCTGCTGTAGATAACAGACTTGTTTTAAAAAAAACAGATGGACTTTATAAAATTGTAGGATTTACAAGAAAGAAATGAGGCAACAATTAGTTATTAAATGCAAACAAATACATTGGAGTGGCAAAATGAAGTGTTGCAAATTGATTTTCAAAAACCTCAGAAATGGAATAGAGTATATGTAAGTTTCCCTTACCGTATCAACATTTCTCATAACGGTCTCGTATAAGAATCGTAGCGGATTTTATACGCACTTACTTTTCGGCTAAGTATAAACCTTCTTTATATTTACTTACTTTGGTTTTAGCGATTTTACCGCTATTGTTTTTATACTTTGTTATGCAACCTTTACCGTGTAATGTATTCCTAAACGTTTAAAAGTTAATACCAGCTTCAATAGCAAAACCTAAAGAACGATCCAATACACTAGAATTAGATAGATTACCTATTATTTTGCCTCCTATAACAAGCCCGAAATCTGGAAAAGGAACATATAGCAGGCCTGTGTTAATGTTGCCTCCAATCAAAAACTTCGTGCTTTTCCCTTCTGTAATATGATCAACTGTCTCTAACCCTGGCGAAACCCCAATCCCTAGATTAAAATAAAACCCACTACCCAGATATTCATAGCCATCAAACCCCATTCCGAAAGAATAAGTATCTACATCCTTAATGTTCTTATTCTCTAAAAAATCTTTATTCATATTTGTTTTACCGAAACTTAAAGTAATCGGTATCCGAAACTCTTTCGACCGTTTTTTAAACTCACGGTATTGCACCGACCAGCTTATGTAATGTTTACTGAAAGTATGTTGATAGGTAACCATATGCAATTGCTGTAAATCAAATTCAGATAAATTCAACTCGGGTTTATTTTGAGCTGATAATAGCTGCGAAAGTAGTACAAACAAGAGCGTATAGCCCAAATTTCTTGAAGCAAACAAAGTCATGATTATTGATTTTTAGTTTGAAAAAAACATTCTGCAAATACCATAATTCTTGATTCTTCAAATAATGATATTAATCTTGCAAAACTCGTATGTCTAGTTTTCGAAATGAATGTTTAAATATTTTGCATCTGGCTCGGAATCGTTATCAATAATTACAACAAGTTCATTTGTTTTTATTTTTTTTATAGAAAAAACCAAAACCGCTTTATCTCCTTTTTTTGATAGCGTAATACGTTTGTGTTCTTTTTGTAATTGCCAGGTTCCTTTCTCAAAAATACCTTCGCTAACACTTGTAAAAGTCATATCCGACTTCAGTTTTAAATAGTCGTTCTTTTCTTTATCCGATGGTTCTTCAGAAAACCAACCCACCGAATATTTCGTTAGTTGCCAATTTTTAGAAAGGTTGCTAACGTTTAGTTTTATTTTTTGTGCATTTATATTTGTAAAGCTCATTAAAAACAAACCAATTAAGCAAAAACTAAAATTATGAGTCTTTTTCATTTAGATGTTTTTATAGGTTCTGGAAGAAAGTATAGAAGCCAAGTGAACCACAATAAATTGAGCAGCCCCCAAATGGATTCTTCTCCTTGAAAATAGTTTATGACCTCAGGTAGTTTATAAAATCCTACAATACCCAAGAAGCCTAGATACCAGTTATTGTCAAATTTGTAATTTTTCATACCACAAAAGTAGCTGTGGCTTTGTACTGGTTGTTTGTCCGTTTTGGACAATTTACATTACGGGAATATAGATTTCTGTTATCAAATCCTTTTTATCGATTTTTTCGTGGTGGTTAACATAAAACTCTAAGATTGGCTTGTCGGCAAACTCTAGCTGAATATCTGTTAACCAATTGCCATAGATTTGATTGTAGGTGCTTACTAACTGTTCGTTAGCACCTTTATGAATGAATTTTGCGTATTTTTGAATGTGATGTTTTTTTGTTTGGTACAAATTTTCTATTGCAAAGTTTAGTGGTTCTCTAAGAATTAAAGCCACATTTGTTCTGCATCTAAAATCATCTGTAATTTCGTTATCGTCTATGGCTTCTGAAAAAAATATGCTTTCGTCAGAAAGTAGCTGATTTTTTGTGCAATACTTAATAAATGTGTTCCAGGTTTTTTCAATCGCTTTTAAATCTTGTGTGTTGCCTTTGTGTTCTACATATAATACATCAAATTCAGGAAGTGTTTCTATGGTAAATGGCAACGGTTTTAGTTTATGTTCGTCACTATTTTGTTTGTTTGGCTGAAGAATATTGTTAGTGCTTTTCCTAAATAAAATAGGCGAACAGTTGAATTTGCTTTTGAAAGCCTTACTAAAAGAGGCTACATCAGAAAAACCTACGTTTATTGCAATATCAGAAACTTGCTCTTCGGTATATTTTAAATATTCTGCCGACTTTTCTAGCCGAATCCTCTTAATGTACTTCCCAATCGTTTCTTGATGTAAAGATTGAAAAATACGATTGATGTTCCTGTACGAATAAAGACTTATTTGTTCAATTTTTTCGATGTTTATTTCGTCCTTGAAATTCTCATCTATGAACCTAATTAGTTTTTTATATCGCTCTATTTGTGTAATGTTTTCTAGGTTCATTTTATGTAGCACAACTCATGTATATAGTTGCTAAAGATAACTATATATCCAAATAGTAAGAAATACAGTTAACCCATTGATCCTTTACAATAGAACATAAAAATAATATTCTCTAGTAAAAAAGCGAGGCCTAATAAAAATAGAGGTAGCGAAATGAAAAAACAAAGGTGGAGTTTAGTACAAGACCGGACGATAAAAAGTATCCATATCTACCAGAACCGGGACAAACGGACCACTAAAGGGGGGTATTGGATTCCTGTTATCCCCAAAACAGTATATAACATCCCGTTTTTAACTAGGTTGAGCACTAATTGTTGGATACCTCCTTCAGATGGTTCTTTTTTGTTGGAATTTATATTCAAAAGTCAATGAAAATACTAATTCAAATGAAAAAACAATTACAGTCAATAACATATCATCTGTTTATGATGTTGACAATCTTTGTCGTTTATAGTCAAAATATAATGGCACTAATTTTAAAGAAAATAAGAATGAAAACTTTGGGGATACTTTTTTTGACTGCATTTATTTTATTGTCTTGCAATAGTGATGATGTGCCAGATCAACTTCTGACAAGGGCTGTGGTGGCATTAGAGACTGCCCAACTTAGTCAATTTGATGTAAACACGGATTTAGAAATTTCTATAGAGACTATAAATGGTTTTACTGTTGATCAAATAAATGTTCTTAGAAATAATGAAATAGTTGCAAATGCTATCATATCTGGTAACTCGGCTACGTTTAATAGCTCAAGCTTAATTCCTTTTCAATCCACAATTAATCTGGATCTCGAATACACTGTTTCAAATGGGAACACTTTTAAAATACTTCAGGAAGAGGTGGATATTTTAGATCCTTTTTTCTTCACTCAAGAAATACCAACATTAAGCTTTAGAGATTCATCTGCTATTGAATATGGAAGTTTTACTGTCGGTGCAACTATTGATAATGTAGGTGTAGAATGGAAAGTAGGTAAGAAGGGTACATTTGTAAAAGCTACTCGTGTTTTTGATACTGATTCTGATGCTTTTCCTTTAAGTGCAGATACTTATATAAATCAGTTTGGAGCAAAAAAAGGGGACACTCTATTCGTAAGATTAAATGCAACTAGTGGATCGGTAGCGAAAGAAATTGAAACATCAGTAGTTTTGGTTCCGCAGAGTTTTGGTGTGGATCTCGAGTTGAAAATTGGTTCAATTGATGATATAAACGAAACCAATTTGTTTGATCCCAACGTATTTTCTGATGGAGATGATACTGCAGATGTAGTTTTCACAGATCCTCAAGGCATTTCTGTAAATGAAGGGACTGATATAAGTTTTGTGCGAGTTCATACTGCAGAAGAGCCGGAAGATTTTTATGCAGCATATAATGATGTTGAAGTTGCTAAATCAGATTTCGATGCCGGAACTCCTCAAACCTCCCTTCAAGTAAACGTAGGGGATATATACATTTACAGAGCGATTAGGGACTTAAAAATTGATAGCGATATAGTTGAGAAGACAGAAAACTACGGAATAATTCTGATTACCGAAATAACTGAAACGGTAGAAGACCTTGAAATTGATTTTCTTGTCAAAGAAAACACTATTATCGAATAAATTACTTGCCGATACAGAAAGTAACGAATTTATATTTCATAAGGGTTTACAAAGATTGAGGTGTACTTTTGGTGTACTAAAAAATCTAAAAAACGCAAGAAAACACAAAAAAACTTATCTGAGTCTTATGAAAGTGACAAAAAGATTATTCAAAACAATTCACATTCTATGGACCACTCAGATCATAATGTAGGCTGTTTATTGATACTTCTATCCAAACTATAAAAACACAGAAGTATGATATCATCTATAGCCTTAGGTTCTTATGAAACACATGTTAATTATTTTATCATTACTTTTTCTTGCATTCATGGTTTAGGTGATGTTGCACAACGTTCCAGAAATATAGCAGTTGTAATTAGTATAAAATTGAAATGATAGTGTTTACCATTGAACCCATATTTTTTGCGGTCTTAAATCCAACATTCGTAAACTTTTGTAGCACTTGTCGAGATAATAAGAATACTTCGATCAACCATTAAGATCCCAACTAGTTTATACTTCGTAAAATACTCATTATTTATATTAGAATCCTAATTTTCAGTATTGAAGAAAAGTATAAAAAATAGAATACTAGGCGTCTAAATTTATCTATATTCTCATGTATAAAATTATCTTGTCCTTTAATAAGAAATTATGGATCAAGTCAAGATATATCGGAATAGCGTTATACTTTGCTTTATTTCTAATGCATTTTTGTAACATGAGAAAGTACCTACAGCAAATAACGCTATTATTAATTATATCTATTGTTGTTATAGGTACAGAACAAACTGTGGCCCAAAATTACCATGAAGTTATTCCAAAGACCGAAAGTTACGGGATAGATTACAAGAATAATCTTATCGTTTGGAATGTAGACCTTACTGATTTTGCTTCTCTTTCTTCTAATAAGGACGTCCAAGTACAATTTAATGAAGGGCAGAAGTTTATATTTTCTTTAAAAGAGTTGTCTTACCAGGAAAGGCTTCAAACAAAAAATGCCGAAACCCAGTTTAGGATTTATATAACTCAATTACCAATTATTAAGATAACAATAGATACTATTAAGGATGACCCTAAAACTATTTCAAAATTTTCGTTTGCAGATAGAGATACTATTATAAATGCATCACCTGGAATAGAATATCGAGGTAACATATCTTTAAAATTTCCAAAAAAAACCTATGATCTGGAGTTTTGGGAAGATGATCAAGAAGAATCAGTTGATCTTCAATTTGGTGATATGCGAAATGATGATGATTGGGTATTAGATGGTTTATATAATGAGCCATTGCGATTACGTTCTTTTTTAGCCAATACATTATGGTTGTCGATTCACCAATCGCATTACTTAGATCAAGAAAAAGATGCCAAAAGTGGAGTCGATTTACTTTTTACCGAAGTGTTTCTGAATGAAAACTATATTGGGATTTATGCGCTAATGGAACAAGTAGATAGAAAACTACTACAGCTCAAAAAATATAATAAGAAAAAGATAAAAGGAGAACTGTTTAAAGCATCAAGCTACAATGGAGCTCCATCTTATAAGGCTGCTCCAAAATATAAGAACATCTTTCCGCATTGGGCAGGATACGAAATAGAATATCCATATAAAAACTACAAAGCACAATGGAAAAACATTTATAAATTCACCAGATTTGTTGTTAAATCAAAGGATTCTGTTTTCAAAAAGAAAGTCTCTAAAAAATTCAACCTGGATAATGCAATTGATTATTTTCTATTTGTAAATCTGTTGCGCGCTACAGATAATCTAGGTAAAAACTTTTATGTAGCGCGATACGACAAAAAGACCCCTTATTTTAATATTCCATGGGATTTAGATGGTGTTTTAGGAACAATTCAGGATGGAAAAAGAATATCAACTACAGACGATATTTTAAGTAACGGGTTATTTGATCGTTTGATGAAAACTAATCCTGACAATTTTAGGAGAAGACTCAAAGAAAGATGGAGTAATCTTCGTAGGCAACAACTTAGCAATGACAATTTGTTTGAAATGATCCAAGAACAATATGACTATTTCTTTGATAATAAAGTTTATGAAAGAGAGCAAATGGTATGGTTATCCGGAATTAGTTTACAAGACCATTTTGATTATATGACAACTTGGTTACTTAATCGACTTCAGTATTTGGATAAGTATTTTGATACACTTTAAAAAAAAAAGAGCCTTATTGCCTTTCTTATCGATATTTAATCCATCATAAGAGTTACCCTTTCTATCATATGAATTAAAGATACTGCTATCATAATACTATCTTTCTTAAGTAAAATGTACAGAATCTATATTTCAATAAAACTAATACTTACAGGCTTTTGCATTTTAGCCTCCAACTATATTATGGCAATTTCAAATAACATACATCTAAAAAACAAAATTATACCTGAAGCTCTTATTAACGAGGTAGGTACAGCACTTTCATATTATCCAGAACTGGCTGAAACCAGAATCGAATTTAAGCTCAAACCTTCATTAAAAAAATCTTTCATGAAGGCACAACCAAAATTTTCATCGCTTATTAAGAGTAAAGGGAAAAGAGAGTACGTGATTTTGATCAGCAAAGTTTTTAAAATCGATGGTATGCAATTACCATTAGCTGATATACCAAAAAACGTTTTAATAGGTTGGTTAGGGCATGAATTAGGTCACATAATGGATTATAAAAATAGAAATACCATTAATCTTATTTGGTTTGGTATACGATATTTTTTCTCTCAAAATCATATTAGGGAAGCCGAGAGAATAGCAGATGTATATGCGATAACGCATCAAATGCAACAATACATTGTTGAAACGAAAAGGTTCATTCTGAATAATGGTAATTTCCCTATGGTATATAAAGATCGTATAAGAAAATTATACTTGTCTCCTGACGAAATTTTGTCTCTTGCTAGGGAATTAGAGGGCAATTAGTAGCTGTATATGTTATTCATATTTCGCAACTACTTAAAAATGAATCATAATGGAATCAATACTAGAAAAATCTGAAAAATACATATTTGAACTTTTTAAAAATAAGCTTCCGAAAAAGTACCTCTATCATAATTATTTGCACACGCAAAGAGTTGTAAACTCGGCAAAAGAGATTATGGATAACTCTGAAGTTGAGGAGAAAAATCAAGAAATCGTTTTATTGTCCGCATGGTTTCATGATACAGGTTATATCAAGGGAGAAAAGGATCATGAACTGAAAAGCGCAGAGATTGCTGAGTCTTTTTGTATTGAAAATGGAGTGGACAAGGAAAAAATTATACTAGTTAAGAATTGTATTCTAGCTACTAAATTGGATACAAAACCAAATTCTTTTTTGGAAGAAATACTTAAAGATGCTGATACTTCTCATCTTGCCAAAAATTATTTTAAAGAAGTTAGCCAATTGCTACGCCAAGAGGTACTATTGGCTCAAGGGAGAGAATACTCTGCCAAAGAATGGCGAGAAGAAAATATAAAATTGTTTACCCAAGAGCATCAATATTATACTAGGTATGCTATTGAACATTGGGAACCGGAAAAAAACAAAAACCTACTCGGCATTCTTAAAAAAAAGAAAAAGAGAAGAAAAAAAAGAGAAAAAGAAGATTTAAAAGCAAAATTAAAAGCTAAATACAAACATGAAAGTCCTGAAAGAGGAATACAGACCTTGTATAGGGTAACCTTGCGTAATCATATTAAGTTGAGTGATATCGCAGATACCAAAGCGAATATTCTTCTCTCTGTAAATGCGATTATTATCTCCTTGGCGTTAGCGAACTTAATTCCAAAATTGGACGCTCCGTCCAATCGTCACTTGATGATTCCTAGTTTGATATTAGTGCTATTCAGTGTGGCTGCAATTATACTTTCCATAATGTCTACACAACCAAAAGTTACAGGAGGTGAGTTTACCAAAGAACAAGTAAGGAACCGTAAAGTTAATCTGTTGTTTTTCGGGAATTTTTTTAAGATGTCCTACGAGAGGTATCAAGAGGCGATTGACGAGGTAATTAATGACAAATCATATGTTTATAAAATGCTTACAAAAGATCTGTATCTATTAGGTCTTGTGCTTAAGAAAAAATATACCCTGCTTAAAATTACATATATCGTATTTACCGCAGGGATCATTCTCTCTGTAGTAGCCTTTATCTTGGCGTTTGCCGAAATTGATGTTGCAGGAAAAGTTGTAGAACCTATCATAACAAAATAACAAAATCATATGGAAATTATTGGATCAATAGTAAAAGGAGTAATTAATTTAAAAGGAGCGCTTTCCTCTGAACCTAATCATATAGAAGCTCAGGAGAAAGTTCTTCTTGATTTGCTGAAAAAGGCTAAACATACCGAATTTGGTAAAAAATATGGTTTCGAGTTAATTCTTCAATCCGATGAAATTCAAGAAGATTTTGCAAGAGAAGTTCCTTATTTTGATTATCATCAATTACATAGTTCATGGTGGCGTAGAGTTATTGAAGGAGAAGAAAACATAACCTGGCCAGGAAATCCAGATTATTTTGCGCTCAGTTCTGGAACTACTGGTAAGAAAAGTAAGCGGATACCTGTGACTGAAGATATGATTACAGCGATTAGACAAGCTGGAATTAAACAGGTAGAGGCATTGTCTAATTTTGATCTACCAGCTTCATTTTTTGAAAAAGAAATCATGATGTTAGGTAGTTCTACAGATTTAAAAGAGAAAGATGGGCATTTGGAAGGTGAAATTAGTGGTATTAGCGCTAGCAATATTCCATTTTGGTTTGAAGGGTATTATAAACCAGGAAGTCAAATTGCTCAAATTGACGATTGGGACAAAAGAGTACTACGTATTGCAGAAAAAGCAAAAGATTGGGATATAGGAGCATTGAGTGGTATTCCTTCCTGGATGGAGTTGATGTTACAAAAAGTAATTGATTATCATAATGCGGATACTATTCATGATATATGGCCCAATTTACAAGTATATACTTCGGGAGGAGTCGCTTTTGCTCCCTACGAGAAAAGTTTTAATAAGCTCTTAGCACATCCTATTACGGTTATCGATACCTATCTTGCTTCCGAAGGTTTTATAGCTTATCAAGAAAGACCCGAAACCGACGCAATGAAACTTATAACGGATAATGGGATTTATTTTGAGTTTGTTCCTTTTCAACCGGAATACATTAACCAAGACGGGTCTCTGATGCAAGATGCACCATCTATCACTTTGGCTGATGTTGAGATGGGTCAGGATTATGTGTTGTTGATTAGTACGGTGTCTGGTGCATGGAGATATATTATTGGTGATACTATAGAATTTACTGATATCGAGAGGGCTGAAATTAAAATTACCGGTAGAACTAAGTTTTTTCTAAATGTAGTCGGATCTCAATTATCAGTTAATAAAATGAATGCAGCGTTGAGAGAAATAGAAGAGAAATTTGATACCGAAATCCCGGAATTTACATTGGCTGCTACTCGAATTGATAATGAGTTTTATCACCATTGGTATTTGGGTACCGACACTCTAATTGATGAAGAAACTTTGGCCAATACACTGGATAAAAGCCTTAAAGATGCAAACAAAAACTACAAAGTAGCCAGAAATAAAGCATTGAAGGGAGTAAAGGTTACCAAAGTTCCTGTTGAGCTATTTGCAGAATGGAGCGGAGCGCAAAAGAAAAAAGGAGGGCAGGTAAAAATGGAACGAGTCATGTCTGAAGAAAAATTTTCAGAATGGGAAGCATTTATTTCACAAACTATTTCAAGCTAAAAAAAGATCTTAATGAATTATAAATACATAATGTTCTTATGTGTTGCTCTACTTATATCTAGTTGCGCACTATATGAACCTAAGTACAGAGAAGAATTCAATGAAGCCACACCTAATGAAGGCGAGATTGAGAAAACCTTTTACCTCATTGGAGATGCTGGTTATGCTAAGGCCGAAAAAAGTACTCCTGCCTTAACAATCTTAAAAAAATATCTTTCAGTTCATCCCCAAAAAGGAAACTACACCATTTTTTTGGGAGATAACATATATCCAGATGGAATGCCCAAAAAAGATGCAAAGGATCGTGAGATTGCAGAGCATCGATTGGATGTTCAAATAGAAGCAGTACAAGATTTTGGTGGACAAGTGTATTTTATACCCGGTAATCATGACTGGTATAACGAGGGCTTGAAAGGATTAGAACGAGAAGAAAAGTATTTTGAGGATCGGTTAGACGATAAAAAGCTGTTTAAACCAAAAACGGGATGTGCCCTTGAGAGCATAGAAATCTCAGAAAACATTCAATTAATTATTTTAGACTCTCAGTGGTATCTCGAGGATTGGGATCAGCACCCAACCATTAATGATAATTGTTCAGAGATAAAGACAAGAGAAGCAATGTTCTTGGAGGTGGAAAGTGAATTGAAGAAAAATCAAAATAAAACTATTCTTTTTGCATTACACCATCCTCTTTACACCAATGGAGTACATGGAGGGCAGTACGCTCCGGTCAAACATTTATTTCCTTCACAGAAGAAAATTCCATTACCAATTTTAGGTTCACTTGCTATGCAAATACGTACGGCAGGTGGGATTTCAACACAGGATAATCAGAATAAACAATATAAGTCATTAGTAAAAAGGCTAGAGACTCTAGCAAAGGGAGCAGAAAGAATCATATTTGCTTCAGGACATGAACACTCATTGCAATACATTGAACACGAGGGTATCAAACAAATTGTTTCTGGTGCTGGTGCAAAAAACTCGTATGCGACCTTGAGTAATGACGGACTTTTTGCCTATGGAGGACAAGGTTTCGCAAAATTAGACATCTATAAAAATGGGTCAACATGGGTATCATATTATGGAAATCGAGACAACGAACCATATCTTCTTTACAGTAAGGAAATTTATGGGTCTAACGTTGAGTATGATTTAAACATGCTACCACCTAAGTATCCAGCAACAATTCAAGCTTCGGTCTATGAACCAGAATCCAATGAAAAAACTGATTTTTATGAAAGTATCTGGGGGGATCACTATAGAGATGTGTACGGAACAAAAATCGAGGCCAGGGTAGCTATTTTGGATACACTTTATGGTGGATTAGAGGTAGTTCGGAAAGGAGGAGGGCATCAAACTAGATCACTACGATTAAAGGCCAAAGATGGGCGAGAATACAATATGAGAGCACTTAAAAAAAGCGGAGTTAAATTTTTACAGTCTACTATCTTTAAGGATAATTATGTCGAGGAATCATTAGAAAATACAGTTTCTGAGGATATATTAAAAGACTTTTATACAGCATCTCATCCCTATATTTTTACCGTAATACCAATGTTATCAGATGCTGTTGGGGTGTTCCATACGAATCCAAAGATATATTATGTGCCCAAACAGAAAGCCCTGGGTAAATTTAATATAGATCATGGAGATGAATTATACATGATTGTAGAAAGACCAGAGGAAAACCATAAGAACTTATCTTCCTTTGGAAAACCAGATGATATAGAGAGTACATCAGATGTTTACGAACGATTACGCAGGGACGAAAAATATAAAATTGAGGAATCTTCTTATATCAGAGCAAGATTGTTTGATATGCTAATCGGTGATTGGGACAGGCATGAAGATCAATGGCGCTGGGCAGAGTATGAATTAGAGAATGGAGATCATATCTTTAAACCCATACCACGAGACAGGGATCAGGCTTTTTCGAATTTTGATGGTGGATTCATGGGTGCGCTACGTGGGTTATTTGGCTTTGCCAATCAATTCCAGCGTTATGATGCAGAATTAAAGGATGTAAAATGGTTAAATACTTCTGCTACTCGCCTGGATCGTACCTTGATCAAAAATAGTGGTAGAGGAGAATGGTTAGAGCAAGCAAGATTTATAAAAGAAAACCTATCTGATGAAATTATCGATAAGGCATTCGAGAATATACCTTCAGAAGCAAAGGGAGAAGATCTACAACATATAAAGCACAGTTTAAAAGAAAGAAGAAACAACATCACAGATATTGCTAATCGTTATTATAATTACTTATCAGATTTAGTTATTGTTACAGGAACGGATAAGGATGATTACGTAGATATAGAGCGACAAGAAAATGGGAAGACTAAAATCACAATTTATAGAATTAAGAAGGGAAAAAAAGCGGATATTGTAAGTGATCGCGTTTACCATAAAAAAGATACTAAAGAAATTTGGATTTATGCTTTGGATGATGATGATAGTATCGCAGTTCATGGAAAACCGGAGAATCCTATTAAATTAAGAATTATTGGGGGGCAAAACAATGATATTTATAACATTAAAAAAGGAAGACGTGTAAAAGTATATGATCATAAAAGTAAACCCAATACAGTAGAAAAAAGAGGAGGAGCCACCTTTAAATTTACCGATAATTATAGAATAAACCATTTTAATAAAGATGAAGATGTTTTAAAAACCACTTCGATAATACCAGCTGTCGGATTTAACCCAGATGATGGTTTACGAATCGGACCTACAGGTATTGTTTCTATAAAAGGATTCCAGCAAAATCCTTTTACAGCAACACATAAAATTTCGGGAGGATATTATTTTGCTACACAAGGATTCGATTTAGAGTATAAAGGAGAGTTCTCTGGAGTTTTGGGAGATTACAATTTATTGATAGGAGGAAGATACACTAGTCCCAATTTTGCTGTAAACTTTTTTGGATTTGGAAATGATACAGACAATAATCAAGATGATTTTGATTTCGATTACAATAGGGTGAAATTAAGTACCTACAGAACTCTAATAGGAGCTGTTAAAAATGGTAGATTAGGAAGTTACTTCGAGTATACAGCTTCTTTTGAAGGGATAAAAGTAGACGATACTCCAGATCGTTTTATAACTACCGAAGTTGACTTTGATGATCCCGAAATTTTTGATAGAAAATGGTTTGCAGGTCTTGATGGAACCTATCGATATGAAAGTTATGATGTAAATGTAAACCCTACCAGAGGGATGAAATTCGAAGTTAATGTAGGGGGTAGAATGAATGTTGAAAATACAGAAAGAACCTTTGGATATATTAAACCTCATTTAAGTTTTTATAACGCGTTGTCTCGCAATCGAAAGTGGGTATTAAAAACTGCGGCGCAAGGCCAATTTAATATAGGTCGATTGTATGAGTTTTATCAGTCTGCTCAAATAGGAGGAGAGAATTTGCTTAGGGGATATCGTAATCAACGTTTTTCTGGACAGTCATCACTCGCGGGTAGCGCCGATATAAGATATAGTTTTGATCAATTTAAAACTAGAGTGCTTCCGCTTCAAATAGGGCTTTTTACAGGAGTGGATACAGGAAGAGTATGGCTTGCAGATACCGAAGATCGAAATCAATGGCATAGTGATGTAGGTGGCGGTTTTTGGATAAATAGCGCAGATGCCATCAATAGTACGTTCAACCTGTTCTTTGGAGAAGATGGGGCACGTTTCTCATTTGCATTTGCTTTTAAGTTCTAAGCCTATGAGAAGTAGTATATTAATTCTATTATTTATAATCATAAGTGAAGTACCTATCTTGGCACAGGTTAGTGATTTGGCCAGAATAGAATATACGTATTTTCCGCAAAAAGACAGCGATAACTCTTTTAGAAGATTTAGAGCTTTGGCTAATTTTCCCATAAAACTAAATAATAAAGGAAGTTATCTGGTACCCGGATTGGAGTATAGAAACATCAATTTTATATATCGTGATCAAACAACTTTTAATACTGATAATCTAGAAAGATTTAGTTCTTTTGAGGTGAATATAGGAATTACCTTTACATTAAAAAACAATTGGAGATTTGCTACAAGAGCAGGTATGATTGCTGCTTCAAATTTTGAGCAAGACAAACTTATTACAGATGATCTTTTGTTTACAGGTTCATTTTATTTTGTTAAAAATAAAATGAAAGATGATCTTTTGAAACCTTGGCGTTTAATTCTAGGGTTAAGATATTCTACTACTGCTGGTAGACCTTTTCCGCTTCCTTTTGTGAATTATTTTAGGCAATTTCATCCTTCCTGGTCTTTTGTTTTGGGAGTTCCCAAAACGAATGTTAAATATTATTTTAATCAAAGCAATATACTTCAGGGATTTGTGACCCTTGATGGTTTTTTCGCTAACCTTCAGAATAATCAAGTATTTTTCAATCAACAGGAGCAGGAAGTCAAAAACGCCGCGAATATATCAATGACAACTGCATTGGTTGGAGTTGGATATGAACACTATTTTACGAAGCATCTTTTATTCTATACCTATACAGGAGTAACATTGATTAATGATATTAGATTGCGTAATGAAAATAGAGAGGATGTTTTAACAATAAACGATCAAAATAGTTTTTACCTTAGAGGAGGGATAAAGTTAAAAATATGATTTTGGGAAGAATAAATTTCTTCAGTATTACATCGTTTTTGTTTTAGCTATTTCTGAAGCAATTAAATGATCACCCTCCAGGATTTCGAAAATGACATTATTTGCTACATTGCTAGGTAGCGACTCCACCAATGCTTGTGCTACATCCTCTCTACTAATTTTTCCAGATTCTTTCAGCTTTTTGTCTAAAACAATCCTACCTGTGCCAGATTTATCAGTTAAACTCCCTGGTCTTACGATAGTAAAATTTACATTACTATTCTTTAAATGTTCATCGGCATTATGTTTTGCCAATAAATATTCTTTTAGTCTATCTGCATCTTGAGGTGAGTCTGCCCCCATAGAACTGAGCATAATAAATTTTTTGACCCCCGTTTCACTAGATTGATCAATAAGCTTTTTTGCACCCTCTTGATCCACAGTCACTACTTTTTTTCCTCCTGAACCTGCTGCAAAAATTACTTTATCAATGCCTGTAGTAACCCCTGAAATATCACCCTCTAAGTCTGCTAATACAGTTGCTATGTTTCTACGTTCAAATTGTTCTTTTTGATCGTTCTTTCTGATCATTGCTACAGGAGTATAAAGTGGGGAGTGTTCTAAAATTTTCACGATTTTTTTTCCAACAGCTCCATTGGCTCCTGCTATAAGTATGCGTTCCATAATTATTTTTTTTAGGAGGTAAAGTTCTTTTTTTTCTTCCATTATGTGTAATGCAAATCATTTAATAATTATCTCATACGAAATTGTGCTGTTTTTACTTACTACATTTTGTTTTGAGATGGGTTAATAATGGTTTGGATCACGACAAGAACTATCCTTATGATAATGCATCTTTGGGTAAATACATGTAATAATCTTAAATTAATAATTATGAAATTAGATAATAGTGTTTTTATCATAACAGGAGCTTCAAGCGGTATAGGAAAAGCCACAGCTTTAAAACTTGCAAAAAATAATGTTAGCGTTGTTTTAACAGCTAGAAGAGAGGAAAAGTTAGAAAAACTGAAGGACGAAATAGAGAGAAACGGAGGGAAAGCACTTGTGGTTACAGCTGATGTTACCAAAAAAGAAGATTTCGAAAAGGTTGTGTCTAAAACTCTGGAAGAATATAAAACGATTAACGGGATCATCAATAATGCCGGTTTAATGCCATTATCGTACATAAAGAATTTGAAAACCGATGAGTGGGAAACGATGGTCGATGTCAATATTAAAGGTGTACTTAATGGGGTCGCAGCGATACTACCAACACTTATAAAAAATAAAGGAGGGCATATTGTTAATATATCTTCGACTGCAGCTTATAAATACTTCCCTGGAGGAGCTGTTTATTGCGCAACAAAAGCAGCGGTTAAAATGTTTTCGGAAGGATTACGACAAGAGCTAGCTCCTAAATATGGAATAAACGTAACTTCCATCGAGCCAGGTGCAGTTTCTACAGAGCTTTTGGACACGATTACCGATAAAGAAATTTTGGAGAAAATGTCAGTGATGAAAGAGATGACTACATTAGAATCAGAAGATATAGCTGATGCAATTTATTATGCTATCACTCAACCTGAGCGGGTAAATATTAATGATGTTTATATCATGCCTAGTGAGCAACAATAGAAAGAAACTAATTTTTTAAAATCAAGTAATTAAATAATAATGGAAACTACAACTGAAGAACATATTATCACCACTATAAATCCAGCTACTGGAGAGGAACTTGCAAGTCATCAGTATATCACAGACGAACAATTGACCGACAGCATAGAAAATTGTAATAAGGCTTTCTTACAATGGAGAAATACCTCTTTAGAAGAAAGAGCTAATGCTATACTAAGCATCGGTAAAAGCTTAAAGATTCATAAAAGCGAACTTGCTAAGATGATGACAAGTGAAATGGGTAAGCTGTTATCACAAAGCGAACAAGAAATTGATTTGTGTATAGCAATTTGTGAGTATACCGCAGAAAACGGACCTAGTGCACTTCAAAATCAAGAGAGAAAACTTTTAAATGGCGGCAGAGGAATAGTTACCTACAGTCCTTTAGGTGTAATTTATGGAATACAACCGTGGAATTATCCTTCTTATCAAGTAATTAGATATGCAGTTGCAAGCATTATGGCAGGAAATGGTGTATTACTAAAGCACGCTTCAAACGTGACAGGATCTGCTAAAATTTTAGAAAAAGTATTTAACGATTCCGATCTTCCAAAAAGTCTGTTTACACTATTAATTATTGACCATGAACAATCAGATTATGTAATAAAAAATAATCTAGTGAAAGGTGTTACATTGACAGGAAGTTCAATAGCAGGTAAAGAAATAGGAAAAAAAGCTGGAGTCCAGTTAAAAAAAACAGTACTAGAATTAGGAAGTAATGATGCCTATCTTGTTCTTGAGGATGCGAATATAGAGCTAGCGGTAAAAATGTGTGTTAAAGGTCGTATTTATAATAACGGAGAAACTTGCATCGCTGCAAAGCGGTTTATAGTAGTAGACTCAGTTTATGAATCCTTTAAAGATAACTTTGTTGCTGCCATGAAAGCTATTCGAATTGGAGATCCCTTTTCTGATCAAAGTGATATGGGACCAATAGCTAGAGAAGATTTACGGGATAAACTGCATGATCAAGTAGTAGAAAGTGTATCAAAAGGAGCAGAAATCTTGTGTGGAGGAAAAATTCCTGAAGGTGCTGGATTCTATTATCCTGCAACTGTTTTAGAATTGGTAGAGCCCGGTCAACCTGCATATGATGATGAATTATTTGGACCTGTGGCATCACTAATCAAAGCTAAAGATGATGAAGATGCCTTTCGCATCGCAAATGACAGCAGGTTCGGATTAGGGGGAGGAATATTTTCCGAGGATATTGAAAAAGCAATTAAATTAGCAGAAAACAATTTTGATACAGGAATGATATTTATTAATTCATTTGGATTGGCAGAGCCAAATATGCCCTTTGGAGGAGTTAAAGACTCAGGTTTTGGGAGAGAACATGGTGGTTTTGGGGTTAAAGAGTTCGTTAATGTGAAATCTATTATGATTAGAGACTAGAAGTATTAGAAAAATGTTAGTTATAAAAAGAACTCAGATTTAAAAGTAAAAAAACAAAACATGGAATAATTGAAAAAGCTTGTCTAATACAGACAAGCTTTTTATTTTAAATAAACTTATTTATATAATTGATTAAAACATAAATCCTATACCAGTAGAAAATATCGAACTGTGAGCACCTGAACTTTCTATTATTTCAGACAAACCGTAACTGTATCTAGCTTGAATAAAAAAACCTGTTTTTAAAAGATATTCTAAACCAGAGACTAATTGAAGGTCAAAATTATTGATGGGTCTCATATTTAAGTCAGGAAAAAATTCTTTATTTATTTTATCTCCGATTTTAAAACCCATTTGCAATCCTATTTGCACATTGAAACTTTTACTCAAATAAGCTTTAGTAAGTATAGGTACCTGGATATAGTCTATTTTTATCGTGGATTTGTGATTAGCAGCATTCTCTTTAAGTTCAAATCCTTGTCGAGCGTATATTGCCTCTACATTGATCCCAAACTTTTCGTTTATCATTCCTTCAAATACCAAACCAATATAATAACCTGTTCTAGACCGAGTATTATCAAACTCCTCTGATGAAGACACAATGTTTGTGAAATTGACTCCGGCTTTAGTGCCTACTCGACTAGATGAGAATAGGTAATCGTAATCTTGTGAAATCACACCAAATGAATTGATAATTAGAAAGAGCAAAAAGATCTTCTTTTTCATGATATAAGTTTTGACATCTGCAATAGGAAAAGTAATTGTTATCATCTACATTTTTTAACCCTAAACAGATAGTTATTAACGCAAAAAAGCTTGCCTCAAAAAGACAAGCTTTTAATTAGTTCATCATTACTTTATATGCTTTTAAAACATAAATCCAATACCCGCAGAAAATACAGAATTATGGGCATCTGAATCTTCTACTACCTCAGAAAAACCGTAACTGTATCGAGCTTGGATAAAGAATCCAGAAGTTAGTTTAAATTCTGCTCCAGCCGCTAATTGGAAATCAAAATCTTTGATTTGATCAGTGTCAAAATCACCACCGTCTCCGGTAGGATCCGTGTCTACTTCTTCGTTTATTTTGAATCCGAATTGCGGACCCGCATGAACGTTTAAGCCTTCAATAAGATAGATCTTTGCCAAAAGAGGAACTTGAATATAATCGACTTGAAATTCTGCTGATGGAGTAACGGTGACACCGGCAAAAGAGGTTTCTTCTATATCAAATCCTTGCCCCGAATAAAAAGCCTCAGCTTGTAATGAAAATTTTTCTGCTATAAAAGCTTCTGCAACAAGACCCGCATAAAAACTTGTTCTCGATTTTGGGTCTTCAAAATCACTTCCAGTAATCGTAGAAAAGTTAACACCTCCGCGAGCACCAAATTGGACTTTATTATCGGTGTCTTGTTGGGCATTAGCTAAAGTTGTGCATAACATGAAGGCTAATAGTACTGTAATTTTTTTCATTTTTTTTTGAGTTTTTATTTATTACTGGTTTCAAAATTACCCAGATTAAGTACCCTGTACGAACTCAAATGACAGAGTCTTTAACTCAAAAGAATGTTTAACAAAAATTAAGAAGATATGCTTTTTTGTTTTGGATTTACTCTTGCTTATAGAAGAGGACTAAAGAATCTTGCTATACCTTCGGATAATTTCCTGTGTAATGCCCTCTTTTTATAACTTTCATAATTTAGAATAACGCTTTCTTCACAATCTTTGATGAAGTTTTGGCAAACATTTTCGGCTATATTTTGGTCGTAAATAAGGGCGTTGGTTTCGAAGTTATGCTCAAAGCTTCTATGATCAAAGTTACCAGATCCAATAGAAGCAATTTTACCATCCATTACAATGACTTTACTGTGTAAGAAATCGTCTTTTTGTTGGTAAATTTCTATTCCCAAAAAAAGTAACTCTTCAAAAAATGACAACATACTGTGTTTTGCTAACCAAGAATCTGATTTTCTAGGAACAAGCAATTTTATAGTCACGCCACTTAAAGCCGCAATTCTTAAGGCTTCTAGCATAGCACTGTTTGGTATGAAATATGGGTTCGATATGTAAATATAATCTTCTGCAAGATTAATCATGGCTATGTATTGTTGCATAATAGCAGGATGATCTGCATCTGGAGCGCCAGCAACAATTTGTGCAGTAATTGTACCTTCTTCTTTAATTTCCGGGAGATATTCTTCTTGCAATAGGAGTTTTTCATTGCTAGCAAAATAATAATCCTTTATAAAAACTCGATGTAGGCTATCTATAACGGGACCCTTAAGATATAGGTGAGTGTCGTCCCAAATACCAAGTTCTGAATTTGGTTTGATGTATTTATCCGATATGTTGACCCCTCCGGTAAAACCTACTGTTCCATCGATAATAATAATTTTACGGTGATTCCTATAGTTCAATGTATAAAGAATACTGCCAAAATGAAGAGGTAAGATAGGGTATACCTTGGCTCCGATACTTCTAAATTTTTTTTTCATTTTTTTCCGAGTACCATAACTACCTATGGCATCGTATAAAATGCGAACTTCTACACCTTGCTTTATTTTTTCCTCGAATAACTTGTATAATCTATCAAGGAGATCTCCTTCTTCAAAAATGTAGTATTGTAGATGTATAAATTTTTCAGCTTTCTGTAAAGCTCCAAAAATAGTATCAAATGTCTTTTTTCCATTGTATAATACCTTTACATGATTTCCTGGTTGAGCATCGAAATAGGAGCTATTTTTTAAGAGTTTGGCTAATTTTTCACCTTGTTTATTCTCAAATTCTAGTTCTGATTCTTTTGTTTTATGATTACGAAACGTGTCATCATAAAGTCGGCGTCTAACTGTTTGTTTGAGTTTATAAATTTTTATTCTCCTTCTATTGATCCCAAATACAATATATAGTAGTATACCTATAAAAGGAAATATTAATACAATAAGCAACCAACTTAGAGACTTTACAGGTCTAGAACCAAATAAAATAATATGGAAAAAAGCAAGCAGAGTAAGGATTGCGTATATGATAATTAAAAAAGTCATACATCTTTTTTATTAAATGCGTTAAAATTTAGTTGAATTGCATCTTGATCCTGTTATAGTACATCCTATTTTTACTAAAAATACGAAATCATTATGGGAATTTTTTCAACGGATAACAAACAACTTACATTAATTTATAACTCTAATACTTCTATAGGAAAACAAACCTATGCGTATATTACTGAATCCAAAAAGAAAGTTAGAAGTATCGATACTGCAAAAACAAAGGTAACGGCCACGCAGTGGGTAGAAATCGCAGACGAATTAAATGTTGAAATTAAAAAACTGGTGAATAGAAAACACCCAGATTTTACGGAAATCTATGCGGATGATATTCATCTCAACGATCATGATTGGCTGAAAGTATTAGAAACCCATCCTCATTTAGTTCAATTTTCTATTCTGATTCAAAATACAGAATTTCATTTGTTACATACCCCAGCAGACTTTTTAAAATTTATGGCTCCAGATAGTGCAGGAGTACCCAAAAACCCGGAAAAATGAATTCAGAGTTTTTACTTTTTTGTTTTTTGATCTTTTTGCATAGCTTCTTTGGTTTCCTCAAAAGAAGCTTTTTTTTTGGGCATTTCTAACTGACTGGAAAGTTTTTCTTTTTTCTCTTTGTTCAAACTTTTTTTATTCATTCTTCTAGTTTTTGAGGTTCAAATTTTTTATTTATATATTTTTCTTCTCCTTTTACTTCTACGGAGTAATCTCCTAGTATGTCTTCGATATATACCATTTTTATTACAACCATAATGATGGCGACTACGGGTACTGCGAGTATTAATCCCAATACACCTGTAAAAATCCCTAGAACAACCTGGGCAATCAAAATCATAGCTAATGGGAATGAGATCATCTTCCTTTGAATGATAGGAGTGATGATGTTACTCTCTACGGCTTGTATAAATGCATATAAAATACAGACGTAAATAGCATGATCTACCCCTTTCGTAAATGCGAGTAAAAATGCAGGAATTAAGGCTATAATTGGTCCAAAATTTGGTATAAAAGTGATAAGTGCAGCAAAAATGGCTAAAGTTAATGCCAGAGGCACCCCGAGTATTGCTAATCCTATACCTGTAAGAACACCTACAACTATCATAGACAATAATTTTCCCAACAACCATTTCTTTAATGTATAACCCATGGTCAAAACTACCTGGTGGGCTCTTTCTCTTTTGGGTTTAGGAAATAATAAGATAATTCCTCGACTATACATTTTTGGTTGGATCATAAAGAAAAACCCAAGAAAGAAAATGATATAGATATCGGCTAATCCTCCAAAAAATGAACTGAAAAATAGTGTGAGTTTTTCACTATCTCGTTCATACTTTTTTTTGTAAATACGTATTTGTTGTATAACCCAATAACCCACTGGGCTGGATTCTATTTTTTGCTGCGCTTCTTTAGCAGCTAGAGGTAATTCTTTATCCAATATTTGCATTTGCGATGAAACTCTAGGTGCTATACCAATTAAGGTTAATGAAAATACTGTTACCACTAATAGTACTGATGCGAATAAAGATAAACCACTGTTGAAGGGGAGTTTCGATTCTATTGCAGAGGCTATTCCACGAAAAAAAGTAGCAAATAAAACACCTGCCAAAATAAGCAATAAAACTTTAAAACCTTTAAGAATCAAAAAAGTACACAGTATCATAATGATGACGATACTAGTGGATTTTATAATTTTTTTGCTGAAATCACTAATGTTAAAAATAGACTCTTTTTTTTTCAAAACTTTTGATTTAATAAGATAGGATCAAATAATATAAGCTTTATTAGAAATGTTTTGTTCTGGGACATGGTTAAAAAACTCAATTATAGCTTGATTAGCGGCGGCGCCATATGAAACCAAAAAACTGCCTTTGTAACCGTCACTATCTTCCATAATATAAAGTATGGATAGGTTGGCAGGATTTCTAATACCCTCGAAGCGATGTTGCGCTACGATGCTAATATCCTTCGGCTTGTGCGCGCATTTTGTCAAACTATTGACTATTTTATTTTTCTCAAAATAAAAATTAGTCGCGTATCCTATATCGGCGTACTTTTTTATGTAATATTTTTCGTTTTTTGGAAGATTTGCTTTCATAAAATGAAATAGTTTAGCCCACAACTGTTTCAAAAATTATTAAGAAATAAATACACATTACAATAAAAGAAGCTATAAATAGTGGAACAACTAGTTTTACCACTTTTTGAGGATTTAGGTTTTGAAAGTATTTGCCTGAGTTTTTTTTCATATGTCATGGTTGTTTATTTTACATAATAATAAACGGGTAAAAAATCTACCCCAGATATTACCCGTTTATTCATCCTCAACAATTTTTCTATACGTTTTTAGTTCCCATCAGTTGCATCATCAACTTCATCCTTTACTTCTTCGGCTGCTTCTTCAATGCCTTCTCCAACTTCTTCTACTCCGTCTTTTATTTTTTCTCCTGTACTTTTCTTTTCTCTACAACTTGTTAATATAGTTGCAACAAAAACAAAAGAAAACAAGGTTATTATAACTTTTTTCATGATATGTTTAATTTTAAATTTAATTATGCCTTAAATCTTTTTCCAAAAATTAACGATACTATAAATAATACGATAAAAATGAAAAATAAAACTTTGGCAATACTAGCTGCACCTGCAGCAATACCTCCAAATCCAAATATTCCCGCTACTAGTGCTAGGATTATAAAAATGACTGTCCAACGTAACATAATAATTGTGTTTTTTAGTTAATATTATTGTCTTAGTACTTAAAGGATCTTTAAGAACTTGTGTAACAAAGATCATGAGATATCAGACAAAAGCTTTGCTGTATCACTAGTATTGTTAACTCCATTGCAAATAGGGATTCTGAAAGTATGCTTCTTACCTTAAAATGCAGTATCTTTAGCTATATTCAGTTTCTAATCCTATTTAATGAGAAAAAAAATAAGTATACAAGACCATAGCGTTCATAAGGTCGTAATTGATTTAGCCACTAGCTTGGGAGTAGATTATGAACAAACTCATCATGAATGCTGTGTTCGATTACCCGACGAAATGGGTTCTGGATATGTTAGGTCTTTTCAGTTTGATTTTGGAGTAGGTGTGGTAGAAACGGATTATTTACTTAATAAGGAATTTAGATTCGAATTGGAAAAGGGTACGATTCATCCTCTAAAGGTTATTTTCAATAGAGAATCAAGTTTTTTTCATGGTTTTGAAGAAGGTAAAGAATTACATGAGGTTCGAAGATTGGAAAATACGATGGTAGCAAGTACTCCCACCAACAACCACATTTTTAAAATTCCTGCGAATGTACCAATATGCATTTTTAGTTTAGAGATCAACAGAAAATTGTTTGAAGAAAAAATAGAGTCTTTCCTTCCTAATATGAATACCGATTTGATTGATCTTTTCAGGGATGTAAATGGAATCAAACAATTTTATTACAAAAATTATTACAGTCTTGAAATATCAAAATTTATTTCTGAATTTACAGAATGTGAGCTTACCGGTTTTATGCGACAGGTGTATCTTGAAGGGAAGGCTTATGAGATTTTAACGTTTCAACTCAAACAATATCTTGATGATTTAAATGAACCTGATAAGCGTTTGATTTTAAGGCAATCTACAGTAGAGTCTATACAAAAAGCAACATCCATTATAAGAGACGAAATAGAAAGTATGGATAACGTCGTAAATCTGGCAAAACGCGTTGGATTAAACCAAAATACACTTCAGAACGGATTTCAACAATTATATAAAACTTCGGTTAACGAGTATATCAGAAATTATAGAATTGAAAAGGCTAAAGAATTTTTAGAGTCGTCTGATCTCAATATAACTCAAATCACTTACAAAGTTGGGATCAATTCTAGAAGCTATTTTTCAAAACTTTTCAAAAAAAAATATGGTGTTAGTCCTAAGCAATATTTGGATCAGATTAGAAATCAGAAAGATGATTCTCGATCTGCATAAAATTAATCTTCTGAAGTACTCCCGTTCTCTCTTTTTTGAATAAATTTTTGACAAAAAATTACCGCCTTAACAGACCAATAGTGTTATTATAAGTTTCAAAATTGTTAACCTGTTTAACGTAAATCCGATTTCTTTGTACAATTCAAAAAAAGACTTAGAAGTACAGGAATGCGCGTAATCGAGATCAAAAGTATAGAGGGAGCAGAAATCCTCGAACAACTCAAAATATATTTGCAAGGTAGTTTAAAAGAACAATGGGGAGAATATGTTTTGGAGTTTGATAATGAATTGGGCAAGGGGATGATACGTAGTATCGCCTTTGATTGGGGTGTTTCTCTGGTTGATTACGATGTTAATTTTACAGAAGACATCAAGATTGTTTTTAATATAGCTGATGCTAATCCTATAGAATTCATCTTTGTTTCTGAGGGAAGTCTAGAGTATTCTAATGATTCTGACCCTCGACCAAGAAGTTTTGAGCGTTATCAGAATATTATTATTTCTTCCAGGAAAAATTCTATTGAAACTTACATTTTTCCAAAAAAAGTAGCTATCAAAGTAAATTTTATTTACGTGTTGAGAAAGGAGTATTCAAAGAAAAGAAATAATAATTTATCTTTTCTAAGCAAGAGTTTACTTGATGTTTTTCAAGACGGGAATTCTGAAACTCGATATAGTCATTTTGGAAATTTTAATCTTAAAATTGCAGATCAGATACGACAGTTACAGGAAAGCTATGAGAGCGGTATTGTGCGTACTTTGTCTATAGAAGGTCAACTTAATTTGATTTTGGCTATGCAAATGTTAGAGCATAGCAATCACGAAAGTGGGATGGTATTGCCAGAATCCCTATCCAAATCAGATATCAAAAAGATTCATAAACTGTCTGAGTATATTATAGATAATATCTCCGAACCTTTATCGGTTGATATTTTGGCCACCAGAGCAGGACTTAGCACAAAAAAATTACAACTTGGTTTTAGGGTCTTATATTCCAAATCTGTAAATGAATATATTAGGCAGTTAAAACTAGAAATATCCAGAGATTATATCAAAAATACGGATGATTCTATATCCGAAATTGTCTATAAAATAGGCTTTAAAAGTAGAAGCTATTTTTCTAAGATATTTTTTGAGAAATATGGGATTTTACCTGCCGAATACCGCAAAAAAATAAGATAAAATATTAGAAATTCACAATGGTACTGTCGTCTGAATAAATGCCTATTATTACCCCAAAATAAATTTGATTCATATCTTATTATTTAGTATGAAACGTAACAGTCTAATCTTAAAAACCTACTATATTAGATGCAAGGTGAGAGAACAATTGTACATTTAAAATTTCAATCCACATTAACAGAATTAGAATTAAAAAAAATTGTAGAAAATAGAAAAGAAAAGGTTAGGGAGATTAAAGGTCTATTCTCTTTTTATTGTCACTACAATGATGAAACCAAAACTTTGGGAGCCACCTATATTTTTGAAAATATTGATCTTGCGAGAGCATATATCGGTAACTTTATGATCAACGGACTCGGTCCAAAATATGGGATTATACCCATGACTCTAAAAATTGATATGGCTCAAATTAAAAAAGAATTTCAATTTTAGACAGAAGATACTTATGACTAGGGAATCGGGATGTTTTTGTAGTACACCGGATCTAACATAGAGGTATATGCAATATCATTCTTGAAGAATTCTTTGGCAATAGGGTGCGACCTAAATTTTGGAACTGATGTATGATCTAGTATGGTATCGAGCTTGTCCCTAGGGGCTTTTGAATCCAGCCATGTTTGATAAAATTCTTTTGGGATTACAAGAGGCATAGTGTTATTTAAATTCTGAATTTTACTGATTATTCCTTTAGACTCTGTTAATAGAATAGAACTTGTAATAAAGCCATCGGATAATGTATTGTATATGCCTCCCATACAAAAGGGTTGTTGATTTTCTAAATATACATAGTAAGGATGTAAAGACCCTTGGTAAAGGTGATAAATAAAAAAGCCTGTTACCACTACTAGACATCTTCTTTGTTGGTAGGGTTGTTCAAAAAAGTAATCAGAACTTAGTTTATCTTTAGTAGTAGTAATTGTTTGCAGGACTTTTTGAAAATCCTTCCAATCATCATAATAATCAAAAGGTAAGATCCCCCAAATAGCAAAAGAAATGTAGTCGGGATTGTCTAAGGTAATAACTGATAAAGTAGATTCATAGTTTCCGTCAATTACAGGGTTCGGAACATAAAGTTTAGGGTATTTGAAAGGCACGCCCATTTCATTTTCTAAACGTTCTCTATTTGCAATATTTGAAACTTGTTTTAACATTCAACTTATATCTGTACGCAAGTAAATAAAAATACGCAGCGTAAATTACCTTGTTTCATTTAATTACTAACGCATATGATAAAATATAACGTATAAATTTAACGAATGTTTAGTTTGTGAATCGATAGAGTCATAGAAAAATCTAAAAACGTTAAACAAAGCAAGTTTATTACGTTACATTTGGGTGTAAGTTTCTGATAATTAATATTATATATGCTCAAGGTGTAATGGTGAAGACGATGAGCTCATTTCGTAATGATATACCTCCTGAATTTTTTCAATTCCAGGAGTTGTTAGAGGGTGTTCTTGAAAAAAAGTACGATACTTATAGTATTATACCAAATAAACAAGTTGGTACTGGAAAGGTGAGATTTATTAATCTTCAATATGGGCTACAATCGTTTGATTTTGATTTAACTCCATCTCAGGATTTAGAAATTCCAATTAAATGCATTACGTTTACTTCTCTTCAATTTTTATATTGTTTAGAAGGGTCTTGTTCACATCAGTTTGATGATTTGGATAAAGTACATACGATAGAACAATTTCAAACTGCAGTCATACATACTGAGCAAGGGTTGGTTAATCGAATTTTTGTAAAGGCAGGGGAACGTTTAGTGCTTAACATATTGGTAGTCAATAAAAAGGAATATTTTGCCAAGTTTGATGCGGATTCCAACAAGTTTGAAAGAAGAATTCAGGATCTTCTTAGGAAGATTGGTACTAGAAAAAGGTATTATCATTCCGGAGGACATAGTTTAAAAATTGCAGAACAATTAAAATTACTTATCGGTATAGAATATGCCAATGAAATTTCCGAAATGTTGTCGCAAAGAGGAAGATACTATTTGGTATTAGCCAGACACATAGAAAAATTTTGTCAGGAGGTTGGTAATAATCAAAATACTAGCGGTTTATTGAAAAATGAATTGAAAGAGATAACCATTACAAGTGACTACATCAAAACACGACCAGAGGATCAACATACTATAAAAACATTGTGTGCTAGATCTGGTCTTTCTCCCGCAAAATTACAAGAGGGTTTTAAATTTATGTTTAATAGGACAGTTTCTGATTTTATTAGAAATGTGCGCTTAGAACAGGCAGAAAAACTTATTCGCACTACCGATTTAACCATTTCAGAAGTTACTTACTCTGTTGGGCTCACCAGTAGAAGCTATTTTTGCAAAATTTTTAAAAAGAGGTATAATTATAGTCCAAAAGAATATAAAATCAAATGCCTAAGGTATCTTAAAGAATCGACTCAAGAATAATTTTTTATCTACATATAATCAAAAATGCTCTTTTGTTTCTAAGAATTCGTATTGAGTTAGTTAAATTTTCTTTTGAGTCAATCTTAACAAGTGTAGATGTTAATTTTGAAATAGTAAATAAAATTTAAATTATGAAAAAAACAACAATATGCATTGCACTATCGACATCTATTCTTTTCTCAAGTTGCTTGGGATCATTTAGTGCATTTAACGGACTTAAAGATTGGAATCAAGATCTTACCGATAGTAGATTTGTAAATAACTTGGTCTTTTGGGGGTTAAATATCATACCGGTATATGGTTTATTCTTTTTGGGAGATACATTGATTTTTAACGTGATTGAATTTTGGAGTGGATCAAACCCTCTTGCAATGAATGAAGGTGAAAGCGAAACACAAATTGTAGAGCGAGATGGAAATACTTACAAAATGACAGCTTCCAAAAATAGACTACAAATTCATATTGTAGAGGGAATACGAAAAGGAGAAAAATTGGATTTGGTTTACAGCCCTTCTCACAAAACTTGGAGTGCAATAAAAGCTAATGGAGAACTTATTAAACTCTCTTCTTTTAAAGATGGTTTTTATGTAGTACATCTGCCTGATGGGGGAAAAGTAAAAATAAATCCAAGTGAATCTAACGATAAAGGATTGGCACTATTACATCATAAAATTATTTCGTTTCAGGATTGTCTGTTAACAGAAAATGACCAATAATTAGTATTGTCTGCAGATATTCGTAAAGAGATTGTTCTTAGAGCAATCTCTTTTTTGATTTAAGAATTAATTATTCTATTTTGAAAATATGATGAAAAGTAAGAAAAAGGCTTTTACGAAAAGAAAACTAGTGGTTATAACAGTTATAATAGCGGTAATTCTAATTGTGGGTAGACTTTTACTGCCTTTTTATGTCAAAGAATACGTGAATGAAGTCTTGGCCGATATTCCTGGATATCACGGCCAGGTTGAGGGTATAAATATTTGTTTACTTCGGGGGGCTTATGAAATCGAATATTTGTCATTACAAAAAATACAAGCCGACTCTAAAGTTCCATTTCTAGACTTCAAAAGAACTAACATTTCAATAGAGTGGACTGCTCTCTTCAAAGGAAAGATCGTAAGTGAAATTGTAATGACTGAACCAAAATTAAATTATGTTTTTGAAGATCAAGGGACTGGTGATTCAGAATCACCTGTGTTAAATGATTGGACCAAAGCGTTAACAGATTTGGTTCCTATTGATATTAATAGATTAGAAATTATTAACGGAAAAGCTTCTTTTATCCAGCTATCCACGAGTCCTACCATTGACCTCTATTTTGATCAGATTAGTTTGGAGGCAAAAAATTTAAAAAACGTAGCACGGGAAAATTTAGAGTTGCCCTCTACGATAAGAGCCAATGCAGTTTCAATAGGACAGGGAAATGTTCAATTAGAGGGAAAACTTGACCTGATAAAAACAATTCCAGATATGGATATTTCGTTTTCATTAGAAAAAACAAATATGAAGTCGTTAAATGATTTTACTCATCATTATACCGGACTAGATTTTGAAGAAGGCGATCTAAGTATTTATAGTGAAGTGGTTATAGTAGACAGCTATTTAAAAGGATACATCAAACCAATACTTACAAATGCCAAGTTAATCGGTAATGACGATGGTTTTTTAGATACTTTGTGGGAGGGTTTTGTGGGATTTTTCAAATTTCTTCTAAAAAATCATAAGAAAGATTCCCTGGCGACTAAGGTCCCTTTACAGGGAAATTTAAATAATGTAAAAACAAGTAGTTGGAATGCGATATTAAATATTTTTAAAAATGCTTGGATTAAAGCTTTTGAGAATGTGACAGATGATTCTATTAATTTCGAAAATGTTCAAAAAGAAATGGATAAAAAATGATCAAGATCATTTGATTTAAAGACTTCTTAAAAACACTCATCACAGTCTTTTCGAGGCTGTTACACCTATCAAATAATCTTGATCCTTGAAAATAGAATTAATAGAAATTATTAATTTAAGTCTTCTAATCTTCTGATAGAAGATAATCCATTCATGATTTTGTTCTTTTGTTGAGTAAGAATGGTTTGTGTACTTGGCGGCAATGTCGTCTCAGAAAGCACATCATTATATTCCTCAACAGTTGCTTCTTCTCCTCTTATGGCTTCTTCTAGCATGGATTCTTCGTTATCTTTTGATAAAACGGACTTTACATCCATCCATGCTCTATGCATTGTTCCAGTAATACTTCCTCCATTGTCCACTGGCTGACCAAAAGATTTAATTTCCGCTTTTAAAGCGTATCCAAAATCATGGCGTTCTTGCGCTTTTTGGTTAAAATAATTTTTGAGTCCACTGTGTTTAACGTTGTCTGCAGCTTTTTTAAACCCTTTTTCTGCATCATAGGTTTTTTCTAAAAGGTCATTTAATTTACCTCCTACTTTTTCAGAATACGTTGTCATAATAACAATTTATTTATTATTAGCGATAACATTATTTAGAGATGCTTATCGGTTAACATCTATCTATTAGGTTGTATAGATATCTTTTTGGTTTGCTATACGTTGGTTAATTTCTTTTCCGTTTTTTGGAGTTTCCTGCGGTAATAGTGATGATAATACCGGATGCTATTCCACTTATAAATATGAGTAAAAACTGAAGTCCCATAAATGATGATTTTAAGATATACTTCAAAAATAGCTAGGTGTTTGAGGTGTTGGTTGCTCAAAAAATGTAATTGTTAACTCATTTAGAATTTAACTTTTTGTTTAGTAAGTAATTGTTCTATAGATGATTTGAGTTAATATTTGAACGGATTAGACAAATGTGAAATTGAATAGTTTAAGATCTTTTGAAAAAATATAATTATGATAAGAAAAGGTACAGAAGTAAAATGGAATTGGGGAAATGGGTACGCTACGGGTAAAGTAGAAGAAACATATTCAAAAAAAATTACCAAAACGATAAAAGGCACCGAGGTTACCAGAAATGGGGAGAACAATAACAAGGCATTATACATAAAGTTAGATGACGGTAATTATGCTTTAAAAAGTGAAAGCGAAGTAGAACGGATGTAGCATCAATTCATCAAAGATTTAAAAATAATGATAAGAAAAGGTAATAAAGTGAAATGGAAAGAAAACAATACAGTTCGGAGTGGTATTGTAGAGGAGACATATGCTTATAAACAACAAAAAACGATAAGAAAGAGAAGTAAGACTTCATGCTTTAGTCGAGCCGTAAAAGCTTTATATATTAGGTTGAAAAATGGAAAACACGTACTCAAAAACGATAATGAGGTTTTTCTAGAAACATCCAATAATAAGTCAGAGTAACAAGTATATAAACATACTGCTCAATATTTATTGATAGAAAACTAAATAACAATAACTATGGAAATTGAAAAAGAAATGCAAAAATTACTTGAAATGATTTTTGAAGCGGAGAAAATGTACTTTGAGGCTGCACAAGAAGTTCAGTTGGTTGAATTTACAAGATTTTTAAATTTTCAAAGCTCGAAGAGGAATAAATTTGCTAACGAAATTGTTGAAGTTTTAACTTCACACAACATGGTTGCAACCATGTTGTATATAGAAAAGGGCATACGGTCTGAAAATCAAGAAACATCGCTCTTAGGTAGAGAAAAATATATACATTTAATGATTAAATGTTTAAATTTTGATGGGGAACTGATAGATACGATTACAGAACTTTTGAACAAACCCTCCTTGTCAATAGAAATCGCTGAGGTAATAACTCGTGTAATGACGTTTCTTATCTTTCAACATGTAAGAGGTGCAGAGATGATCAAAAGACTTAATAAAGAAAGGGAAATAAATATAAAAGAATCCAAAATTGTTAGACTTCAAAGCTATTGATAACGTATCTATTTGTTTATTTGATAAAAGAACTACCTGATAGACACGATCATTATTCGGGATTCTTTCGTATTATAAACGCTTACGTTCGAAAGAAAATACTATGCAAGGAATAAAGTGTGTAAGTTATTAGATTTGTTAAGCAATGGCTTATTGTGTGGATTCAGATAAAGCACTTATAGTTCTTTTACAAATCGCACAACATTCTTTGCAATAGTCCAGTTGATGATGGTTGTATGCATCGAAACAAGATAAAAGTTGTTCTTCACATTGTTTTAATAAGTGATTTGTTTCTTTTTTAGAAATTGAAGTGTTCAAAACTTTTGCGGTAAATTCACAGACTTCTGCAGTTAATACAGAAATTTCGATACACTTTTTAAATCTATCGATGTTTTGTTCTTTAAGACATAAAAACCCAAAGTTTCTAATTTCTATAGCGCAGCTCACAAGTTCTTTTATTAATTTCTCATTATTTTTCATTCTAAGTTATATTTAATTTCTCTCTGCAAATACTTTTTGTAGGGTGGAGGTTATTGTAATTATTGATTCCGCTTAAGCATATAATTGGTTGTTAGAAAAAACGACATTTTCCAATGGAGAATATGATCAAGTAATATGAGATCTGGTTGATATCGCTCTTTATTTTTCAGATGCTCTTTCATGAGTTTCTAATAACGATTTTAATTCTTCAGGTAAATCAAGAGTTCTAATAGGGAATGGGATATTGATATTATTATCATCATAAGCTTCCTTTAACAACATCATAGTTTCACTTTTGGCTTTGGCTACTTCTAAAGCAGAAGTTGAATTGATCCAGAAACGCAATTCATAGTTGATAGCACTATCTCCAAATCCCCTCCACAAAAATAATACATCGTCTTTTTTTTCTACTGCTTCAAAGTTTTCTACCACGGTTTGAATAGTGAGTTTTTTTACAAAACGTAAATCTGACTCATACCCAACTCCACATTCTAGTATAACTCTTGATTGAGCCGTTGTAGAGTAATTTTTAATAGGATTCTCTACGACAAGCTTGTTTGGAATATACACCAGGTTATTATCGACCTGTTTCAATGTGAGTGCTCTAAGACTGATATCAACAACTTCGCCTTCGTAGTCATTGGTTTCTATCCAATCTCCAAACTTTAAATTTTTGATATACGAAAGTATGATTCCTGAGTAGGTGTTTGCAAGTGCCCCTTGTAATGCAAGACCTACTGCCAAACCGGCTACTCCGGCACCCGCCAGGATGGTATTTAATGCTTTGCTAAGATTTAATATTCCCAGTATTAGAAATAGACCTATCAAAATCACTAATATTGATACCAATTTAGAAATCAACTTTTTCATTGCCCGTTGTAAACGACTTCTTTCCAGAAGTTTAAGGACAAGTTTGCTTATATATTTTGAAGCGATAATAGCGATTATAAAAACAAGAATCGCAATGATTAGATTTGGTAAGTTTACCACAATACTGTCTAGCCATGACTCTAGTTTCTCCATCATCTTATTCCAGGCATTAATCAATTGTTCTTTCATTATTTTATCTTTTTATTTATTTAATTCTTAAAATAGATGCTATCCCCATGGTTATTTTGGGTTGTGGGTATCATAATTTTTTTGAGGCTTATTCAAACAATTTACTTATTTTAATTTTTAATGTTTTCCAAAAATGCAGGGGTATAGCTTCCGATTAATTCCAAAATACCTTGTTCTGAAGGCGAAAAATAGGAAACAGAAGACGAGATGTAATTATCTATATTGTCAAAAGTTTTTTGAATAGAACCGTCTAGGTATGCTCTTTCTATGGCTGGATGTACATAGTATTTTCTACAAACATTTCTGGTATTACCAAGACCTTTAGCTGCAGCATCAAAGGCTTGTAGTACGTTCTTTTGTCTTTTTTGATCAGAATTACCGATTTTTAGATCCTTTAGCGTCTCGAAGAAAATAGAAGTTGCGGCCCAAGTTCTAAAGTCCTTTGCGGTAAATAAATCCCCACAAATTTGGTGAATATAATGATTAATCATACCACTGTCTACACTATGCTTATCCCCATTAATATCATAGTACTGAAACAATTCCCATCCTGGTATTTCCTCGCATTGGTTGACTAGACGAATCAATTTTTTATTACGCAAAGTGACCGAGTGTTTTTTTCCTCTTTTACCAATGAAATCGAATTTCATTTTATTGTTTTCTAAGGATACATGCCGTGTGCGCATTGTAGAGAGACCAAAGGTTTTGTTTCGTTTAGCATATTGTTCGTTTCCAACTCGAATATGTGTCTCTTCCATTAAACGAATTATCAATGCCAAAACCTTTGACTTTGGCCAACCCCTCTGTTCAAGGTCAAGGTCAACTCTTTTACGTATTTTGGGGAGTTGTTTTCCAAAATCCGTCATCTTATAGAATTTAGTTTGATTACGAATGGTCTTCCACAGAGAATGATACCGATATTGTTTTCTATTTTTTAAATCTCTACCTACAGCTTGTAGATGACCATTCTCTAAAGTAGTGATTTTCACTTTTTGCCATGCAGGGGGAATAACTAACTTCTGGATTCTTTTAATGTCTTTTTCATTACTAATTAGCTTATTGTCTAATAGGTAACAAAAATTATTCTCTTTTTTTTGTCTTATTATTTTTAATTGGTTTTCATCTACATACACCAAATCCAGTTGATCAATTACGGTTTCAGGTGTAGTAATGATCTGCTTTAAAAATTTAGGGTTTGTGCGTTCCATATTCATCATCACAAATAATTTTTAGTTATCTGTTATTATCGAGATAAGACAAATAATCTTTTGCTAAATTATTTTTTTGTTCTTGAGTGAATACTTTTCCTGCCATTTGAAACACTTCATGTTCCTCTTCATCGAGATGGTGTTCGACTTTTTCTTTGAGCTGTTTTGCTATTTTGAGCCAAGCAGATGAAGAATATTCGGTGTTTTCTAGCTCTTCGATTAGCTCATCAATTTCATGATGTTCTGCAATACCATGTCTGGCTTTTTCTTGAGTCCGATCACTAGTGATAAGAGGAACATAAAAATGTCTTTCTTCTGCGTCGGCATGAACCGAAAGTTCTTTTTTTATTTTTTTGAAAATCTGCACTCTTTCGCTAGAATCACCAGAGGTTTCTATTAGTTCTTTTAGTAAATTTCGTTGTAGTGTATGATCTTCTCTTAATGCTTCAAAAATATTCATTGTTTCAAGTTTTAGGATTTGATAAAAATAGCCTCTTAAATATACTTAAGAGGCTATTTTAGCAACTAACCATATCTATCCTGGAATCTGGATATATTATTTGGTGAAAATCACCTTTGAATTTTTAAGGTTTGATTTAAAATCTGCTATGTCGGTTACATATTTATATTCATCATTAAAAACACGATTAGGTTTTTCTCCTATGATGATGTGTTTAACATTAAGATCCGGAGCATTCAAAATAACCTGATCTGAGATTCTTAATTTTTTGTCTTCCAGACTTTGTGCTTTTTCTTCTAATTCCGAAATCACATATAGATTTTTGCCAGTGGCAATAATTTCCTTTATATCAATAGTATGTTCTTTATCTTCTACTTCGGCTTCTACTCTTAGAGTAAGTTCTTCTTTGTCTCCAGAATTAGGCATATCTACATCAATGTAAGGAACCTCTATTTCCTCTTCTTCCATCACAACGACAACTTTAGGGATTGTAACTGTTTTAGTTTTTGTTCCAACATTCACATCAGCCCAATCCACGTCAAAGGTTGGTAACTGACCAGGTTCGGTCTCTACCTCAACATCTACATCAGGTAGCTTTGCCTCTTTTTTTTGTTGTACATCACAACTACTTAATAAAATAATAATGATTGCTATTCCTATAAAATTTTTCATAAATAAATGGTTTAAGGTTAAAATGACAAGGGCTACCTAGTTGATTTACACATTACATTTGCCCTAATGATGTATTTCGTTTTTACGTTTTTCGGGAGCCCTTGATTAAAATGTTTTATCAAAACTACGGGCAATCTCTATTTTTTTTGTGCGCATTTACAATTTTGATTAACTGTTTTGCAAATAAATTTCACATCGATCATTTGAGATCTCAAAAACTTTGGATAGCGTTAATAATCGAAGCAATTAAGCACAACTTTCTTGTAGTAAATGATGAGTTTTAAAGCTGCAAAATCATCTTGATATGAAAAATATAAATAGACCTAGCTTTTCCAATTTGAAAGCACTTTACATTAATTGTACTTTGAAAAATTCTGGGGAACAAAGTCATACCGAAGGGTTGATGGAAGTATCAATAAAAATAATGAAATCAGAAAACGTTTCTGTTGAATATTTACGACTGGTAGATTATGATATAGCTTATGGTCTGATGCCGGATATGAAAGAGCAGGGAAAAGATAAAGATCAATGGCCAGATATATACCAAAAAGTAATAGACGCAGATATTTTAATTATTGGGACACCCATCTGGCTTGGTGAGAAATCATCTATTGCAACCAAGCTTATAGAACGTCTATATGGGATGAGTGGAGAAACCAATCAAAAGGGACAGTATGTGTATTACGGTAAAGTTGGTGGATGTGTGGTGACAGGAAACGAGGATGGTATAAAGCATTGTGCCATGGGCATTTTATACGCTTTACAGCACTTAGGTTATAGTATTCCTCCACAAGCAGATTGTGGATGGATAGGAGAAGCCGGACCTGGGCCTAGTTACTTGGATAAAGAATCTGGAGCTAAAAATAATGAGTTTACTAATAGAAATACCACTTTTATGACATACAATATGCTTCATTTAGCAAAGATGTTAAAAACCAATAATGGGTATAATTCCTACGGGAATTCAAGGAATGATTGGGACGATGGAACTCGATGGAATTTTGAGAATCCAGAATATAGATAGTTCTTGAATATATGAAAGCTGCGCTAAAGTTTTTGAAGAAATTAAAAAGTACTATTTTTCATAGTATTGCTTTTTACCCGGTGTTGATTAGCGTAGCTTTTTTTTTCTTAGCCATTACGCTTTTATTTGTAGAAAATTTGGAAGTTGTTCATGCTTTTAAAAGAAGATACCTTTTTTAATTGTAAAGGATCATGAAACTGCTAGAACTATCCTGTCCACTTTATTCGGAGGTATTCTATCATTAACAGTTTTTAGCTTTACTATGGTAATGGTAGTGCTTAATCAGGCGTCTACTAATTTTTCTCCACGTTTACTACCTGGACTTATCTCTAATAAAAGACATCAAATTATTTTAGGATTTTATATTGGTACGCTTTTATTCAATATCATCGTATTAATGTCTCTTGGAGCTTATGGGCCTTCCAAAAATGCTGTTGGATTTTCTGTTATGATATCCGCCATTTTAGGCGCTTTTTGCGTTGGTTTGTTTGTCTATTTTATTCATAGTATTTCTCAAGCAATACAAATACAAAATATCATTGATAAAATTTTTTATAAGAGTGACAAACTTCTAGATGCTGAAAAGAGAAGACAGGAAGAATCTGCAGATATACCAAGTCCAGAGAATTCTACAGAAGATTGGAAAATAATCCAAAGCGGTAAAAGCGGATATTATAGATCTTTTGATGTTTCTCTTCTAGGAGATTCATTTAAACAGCAAGAAAAAATTATTGAGATCATTCCATATGCTGATCAGCATGTTTGGAAAAATGATCCGATTATGAAGGTTCGAGAGGAATTGTCAACTGATGAGATAGAAGCGCTACAGCTGTCATTGTATATTTTGTCTAATCCTCACGAGGATGATAGTAGTATTAGTGGAATGATTAAATTAACAGAAGTAGTGGTAAAAGCACTTTCCCCGGGAATAAATGATCCAGGGACAGCGATTAACGCTATCTCAAAAATTGGGCAATTATTATCAAAAGCACTCACACTTAAACCAAAAACCCTGGAAAAACGTTCTGACCTTGAAATGCTAATAGTTCATCAAAACATTCCGGCAAGAGAGTTGATGAGAATAATAGTACAGCCTATACGAGAATATGCAAAAATGGATTGTGCTGTAGCCTACGAACTTATGTCTACTTTGATTTATGTTTGGAACACGAAAAATATTTGTACAGATTATATTACTGCTATATCGGATGAAATAAAGGCTTTACAAAGTGATTTAAAAGCGAATATTGGTAATCATAAAGATTTAAAACGTATCTTAGAGTTGGTAGAATAATTCTATAAAATTTAAAACATGGAAGCAGAACCTACCTTGATTTGTATACCTGATATTAGTGGCTTTACTCAGTTTATGAGCTCGACGGATATTGAATTAAGTTCAAAGGTCATCCCATCCTTACTTAACAAAGTTATATATGCAAATAAATTAGAACTTCGTGTATCAGAAATAGAGGGAGATGCGATATTGTTTTATCGAACAGGGCTACTACCTACTTTTACCGAATTGGTATATCAATGTAGATTGTTTTATACCGAGTTTTATAAACAATTAAAACAACTAAAACAGAAGTATAGAAAAGTACCAGGAGGAGAAAAAATACCTGATATTTTGGGGTTAAAAATAGTCCTTCATTATGGTAAACAAATAACAGCTGTTCCTATTGGTAAAAACATCAAATTAATGGGGGAGGATGTAATTATTGCCCATAGACTACTTAAAAATAAAATTCCAATAGAAGAATACATTTTACTCTCTGAAGATCTTTTATCCGAATACAAGGAAACTACCATAGAACGTAATTTTGGTTGGGGTGATCTACATGATCGAGAAACCGAATACCAACACATAGGAGAAGTAAATTACAGCTACATTGATTTGAAACCGTTAATAGAATAAGTCCTCTTTCTCTTATTTTTTCTTCAACTAACAATAGAGTTAAGATAAATAGTAAATGAGCAAAGAACACCTCGCAGCTCATCATATCTTTGTATTGAGCATTAAGAAACACGTTTTAATGTTTGATTTCAATAAAAAATTAATCTTAAAAAATTGCTATGAATTATTTGAATATGAATGAGAAAAAGCTTTTACCTGTATTGCTAGAATTAAATGTTCTACTTGCAGATTACAATCTATATTATCAAAAATTAAGAGGGTTTCACTGGAATATTTTGGGGAAAAACTTCTTTGATCTGCACGAAAAATTTGAAGAGTTATACAATGATGCCAAAGTTAAAATTGATGAAATAGCGGAGCGCATCTTAACATTGCAGCACCATCCGGTAAGTCAGTTCCAAGAATATATCAAAATAGCTACTATAGAAGAGGTTTCTCCGCTTCTAAAAGATACCGAAATGGTAAAAGAACTTTTGGAAGACCACAAAAAATTATTAATCCAAATGCGAGTAGTACTAACGCATGCGGAAGAAGCAGGGGATGAGGGGACCATTGACATGATTGGAGCCTATATTGGAGAACTGGAAAAATTAAGTTGGATGTTGAATGCATGGTATAAGAATACCGCAGATCAACTGGATACAAGCATGGTAGAAAAAGCCTAATTAGAAGTAATAGTAATAATTAAAAAACACAAAAATGAAAACAATAAAATTTTTAGTAAGTACAATTTTAATATTAGCCGTCAACTTTACTTTCGCTCAAAGCGATTCGCAAAAAATGAAAACAACTACGGTAAAAAGTTATGAGTATAAAAAAGATGGTAAAACAGTTCCTTATAAAGTAACCGTTTTTAAGACAAGTACAACACCTTTAAAGTTGGACAAGAAAGATAAAGGTGAGTTAAATCAAGATAGAGAGATTACTCCAGCAAAGGTGACTAAATTGATTTATGTTGATAATGATATGTACGATGACTACGACAAATATATTGTTCTTAGATATTCAAAAGAACCTGAAGATAGTTTTGAATTGAAACCTACCGATAGAGGATTCAAAGTAGTGGTAGATGATAGGTATGTAGAATATATTTTTGGAGAAGGAGTATATTTTGTAAATAATGAGGATAAAGACTTTTTCTTTATTGATGAATTTGATACTATTTAAAATTCTGCACAGATACCAGCAATTAAAAAAGACTTCCATAAGGAAGTCTTTTTTAGGTGGTAGAGTTTAGATATGATATTTTCAAAACGTAGATGTATTTTAACATATAATTGTCGATTTTTCCAATGGTAATTTAACATTTGTTTATTATTTTTATAATCTGATATAACATTTTTGTTTTTCAATTAATTTCGTCATCATGTATTCAGAAGCACCAAATGCAATAGAAATTAAAATAACAGCCCAAAGTACAGAAGGTACCGTACGGCAGATTCAAGAAGTAATAGGGGGAACCATACAAGAAAGATGGGGAGAATATGTTTTAACGGTAAATAATCTTAATGCACATGGTTCTATCAAATTTATAACTTTCGATTGGGGAGTTAACTTACTGGAATATGACATCAAATTTCATAAAGATTATGTATTGGTTATGGATGCTTCAGAATACAACCCCATACATTTTGCATATTGCTTAGAGGGGCATTGTGGTCATCGTTTTGGGTTTCAAACTGAGATTAGATCATTAGAGCAATTTCAATCAGTAATTATTACCAGCAAAGACGGTGGATACAATTATGGATATCTTCCTAAAGAGATAAAGCTAGAGATAAATGTAATTCAGATTGCCAGAAAGAAATATTTAAAGAAACGGTTAAATAATGTATCTCAATTAAATCAAAAGTTATATGAGGTATTCATGGATGAGGACCATGAAAATGCATTTGCATACTTTGGTACATTTAATTTGAAATTGGCTGACAAAATTTCTGCTTTACGGAAGGTAAAACAAAAGGGAATGATTAGAATATTGCAAATTGAAGGTATGGTATATCAGATATTATCCATGCACATTCAACAACATGATAGGGCTGTAAAAGAGGAAGTTTTACCAACTACATTGCTAAAACGAGAATTAAAAATTATACGGAATCTGGCCAAGAAAATAATAAAAAATGTTGCTAAGGATTATACTTTGGAACAATTAGAATTGGAAACGGGTTTGGCCCAGGCAAAACTTCAAGAAGGTTTTAAGTTATTATATGCAAAGACGGTAACCGAATACATTCGACATGTTCGTCTTGAAGCGGCAAGGGACCTAATAGCAACTACAGAAATGAATATTTCTGAAGTAGTTTATACCATTGGGTTTAGCAGTAGGAGTTATTTTTCGAAGATATTTAAAGAAAAATACGACATCAGTCCTAATGAATTCAAAAATAGAGCAGCATTACCAGTAGAGGAAATAGCTGAGGTTGCTTGATTTACTTAAAAATTTTTCTGATTATATATAGTATACCGTATTTTTTTACCGAATTTAATACGGTAATTACCCAATTATAGGGTTGTAGATCTTCTTTTAGTTCGTGTTTCACTAATTTCATTTGCTCAAAAGATATTTTTCTTTGTAAATTCAGTTTGCGAAGATCTTGTTCTATTTCTTTAAAAGAGTTGTATGTTTTTTCCATAATGTATTTAGTCAAAAAATTCTTTAGACATTTTTCTAATGATGTTTTTGTCAATTTGTTTTCTAAATAGGTATCCTATAGCTGTACAGATAAATAATGCAGTTGCCATAAGTAAACAAGCTAATGGAGCACTACCTATTATTTGACTTAACCAGATTGCTCCTGAAACGGTAAGAAATATCAATCCTAAGAAAAGCAAGCTACCTATGATGGCAAGCTTGCTTAAAAAAGAAAATGCTTTCGTTAACTGCTGAAAAGCTTTAAGCTTATAATATTTTTGTGAAAACTTAACATAGCTCTCCCCCCAACTTAAAGCTTTATTCGAAGTTTCATTTATGGATTCTAAAACTTTCATTATGATGTTTTCTGCAGTTTTTTAGTACGAGCTTTTAATCTATCCAATTTCTTTTCCAAAGAGGTAATTAAATCCTCTGCTTGGTGACTAGCATCAGAAACAATGGCTTCTAATTGATCATCTAATGTTTCTTTTTTTGTTGAAAGTGTAGCGGCCATTTGATCTTTCAAAGTAATGGCTTCATCAGCGATACGATCTCTTGTAGCAGATGCTTCTTCTACTATTTTTTTTCTGGTATTTGATCCTTTGTCTGGCGCGAACAAGATACCTAACGTTGCACCAATAGCTGTTCCTGCAAGAACGCCTAATACTGTATTACTATTATTACTCATTATTTTAGTTTTTATGTTAAACTTGATTTATTACAAAGATCTTGAAAAACAGTGGTGTACGTTAACTCAAATCATAGGGAAGTTAACGGAAATGAATTTTTCAAACGCGTTATTATTTATTCGAAAAGGGTTAATCTTTATTATGGAACTTAAATAATTTTGGGTAATTAAAGGAAAGCAACATGTCTGATACAATTATAATTACCTATCCTTTTACAGGAGAAGTTTTACAAGAATTTACAACTTACAGTAAAGAAAAGTTAGAGGATTGTTTAAACCATTCCCAAAGGGTTTTTACTGATTGGAAATTCCAACCTATATCTTATCGTACCCAGCTATTAGAAAGGTTGAGCGTTCTTTTAGAGGAAAATAAAACGGATTATGCTAATCTTATTACTCAAGAAATGGGGAAACCCTATAAAGAAAGCATAGCAGAAATCGAAAAGTGTATTTGGGTAATAGATTTTTATAAAGTAAATGCTGCTAATTTTTTAGCGGATGAGTTAATACAAACGGAAGCACAAGAAAGCTTTATTAGTAAGGATCCATTGGGAACTATTTTAGGGATCATGCCGTGGAATTATCCTTTTTGGCAGGTATTTCGCTTCGCTGTTCCTACATTGACCGCAGGCAATACGATTTTATTAAAACATGCGAATAACGTAACTGGTTGTGCTCTCGCGATACAGAATATATTCGAAGAGGCAGGCTATCCAAAAGGTTGTTTTCAAACTATTATTGCCACTCATCAACAAATAGAACAAATTATAGAAAGTAAAATAGTAAGGGCAGTTAGTCTTACAGGTAGTGAAAAAGCAGGGCGAAAAGTAGCTGAAATAGCAGGAAGAAATCTTAAGAAAGTCATTCTAGAGTTGGGAGGAAACAATCCTTGTATTATACAGAAGGATGCTGATCTGGAAACACATATTAGAACCATAGTTAGGGCAAGAATGCAAAATACCGGTCAAAGCTGTATCGCTGCAAAACGATTTATTGTCGAAGAAGAGATTTATGATGAATTTCTTCAAAAATTTAAAGAAGAAATTAAACGATTAAAGTTTGGAGCACCTCTTGATCCCAAGACTGAAATAAGTACCATGGCAAGAGAAGATCTTGCGATAGAACTGCAACGCCAAGTGGATGCATCTATTGATATGGGAGCAAAAATATTTCTTGGTAATAGACGCGACAAAGCTTTTTTCGAACCGACCATTTTAATAGATGTCCAACCAGGAATGCCTGTGTTTGACGAAGAGGTTTTTGGACCAGTAGCAGCGGTTACAAAAGCAAAAGGTCAGGATCATGCGTTTGAATTAGCGAAAACATCAAATTTTGGCTTGGGTATCATGGTTTTTACACAAGACATTGAAGCAATTAGAAAACGAATTGGAGAAGTAGAAGATGGTGCTTTTTTTATAAACGAAATGGTGAAATCTGATCCTAGATTACCATTTGGAGGCACAAAAAATTCTGGATTTGGAAGAGAATTGTCCAAAGAGGGAATATTGGCATTCGTTAATGAGAAAACTGTTTATGTTAAATAGAAGTAGAATCAAAAAAACATAGAATGAAATTTATTAAAGAGAAAGACGAAGAAAGACAAGATTATATTTTTCAAAAAAATAAAAAAACAAAACTAGGAGCAAAATTTATAGCATTAGTGCTAGTGCTCTTAATTATAGGAGTGATCACATCAGGATTTTTATTAGAGTTTTTTTAGAGCATTCGATATGAATCAATAAAACTAGGTATTGAGATAAAAACCTACAGGAAAGAAAAATAAATTTGAATTAAAAAATAATAAATGATACAGAAATTAATATGGGTGTTATTAATGTCACCATTGGCAATTATAGCGCAAAAAACTACGGTAGAATTAGAAACGTTTAATGAAATTAAGGTCTATGATGCTATTAGCGTCAATTTGATTCGATCAAATCAAAATAAAGCTGTGATAACCGGTGATGATGTGAATCAGGTAGCCATTGTTAATAAAGATGGAAGACTTAAAGTTCGAATGGAAATCGATAATATGTTAGACGGTAAGGACACAAAGGTTACTATTTATCATTCTGAGAAGCTGAATTTAATCGATGCTAATGAAAATGCAACCATAACATCCGAGGATATTATTGACTCAAAATATATCAGCATTCGAGTTCAAGAGGGAGCAAAAATAGCGTTAGAAGTTAAAGCTAGAAAATTAGATGTAAAAGCAGTATCAGGAGGAAAAATAAATGTTTCGGGAACAGTGCCAAATCAAGACGTAGTGGTACGAACTGGAGGTCGATATTATGGTGAGGACCTCAAAACGAAACAAACGGATGTAACTGTATTTGCAGGAGGCGAAGCTTTTATACATAGCGATGAATTTGTAGAAGCTAATGTTACTGCCGGAGGAACAATTGAAATATATGGTAACCCAGAAAACGTAAAGGAGGATAAAACCTTTGGGGGAGCTATTGTAATAAGAAAATGATTTGTTGTGAGTAGATTAGTTTGATTGATTATGCGTGAAGGGGGATGAAGAATATTGTTTTATCCCCTTTTATAGTCTAATCAAATAAGTAGATCCAGAGTATAGGTTTAATCATGTAAAAAAAATCAAATGGCTAAAATAAAACAAGTAACCATAGATAGAATTCCAGAATATGTTGAAGTGGATGACCAAAAGGTAAATAACATCATAGTAAATACGGAAATAGAATTTCATCCCTTGGATGTAATAGGAAATATGGAATACATATTACATCTTTTCGTGTTCGATATTCATGGTACAAAAGACGTTCCGGTACTTTTGTCAAATTGGGATGATTCTAAGATGTTGAGAATTGAATGTGACAAGAGAAAAGATGATTTTTTATGTAAAGAAACTATTCTCTTAAGATCCGAAGAAGTACAGAAAAAAAATACTACCATCAAAACACCTATGGCCTTAAAATTGGGAAAGTTACAAGATAATACCTCGGTATATTCTAGACAATTCAAGGTTTTTGCAACTATTATCCCTGCGATTGATAGGGCTTCTAAATGGTCGGAGTCTTTTGAGTCTCAATTGGTGTTTACTGCATAATTAAAATAAATAAGAATGAATGTTTCGGAACAATTACTAAATATTTTGACGGAAGAAGGTGTTCGGCACATCTTTGGCGTTGCTGGAGATGCTCTCAATCCCTTAGTGGACGCTATTGCTAAACAAGACAAAATACAATGGGTTGGTGTGAACCACGAAGGTAACGGTTCTTATGCGGCTTTTGCGCAGGGGGAACTAAGTAATAACTTTGGAGTCTGTGCCAGTACTGTAGGCCCAGGCGCTCTTCATCTAATCAATGGATTGTATAATGCTAAAAAAGAGAAATCTCCCGTGGTTGCAATTACAGGTCAAATACCGATTGAACATTTGGGGACAAACTATCATCAAGAAGCAGATTTAAAAAAGATATTTGATGATGTTTGTGAGTACCAGGCGATCATCCGCTCTCCAGAAGAGGCTCCTAGAGTCATCCTAAGAGCGATCAAAATAGCTATTAATCATAAATGTGTTTGTAGAATAGAGCTTCCCGCAGATATTGCAAAAATGAAAGCGGAAAACCAACAATTTGTTCATAAAGTGTTTCGATCAAATAGCGTAGTTATTCCTTTAAAAAAGGAACTAGGTGAGGCTGCCAAGTTGATAAACGCGGCAAACAAAATTGGTATTTTGGCTGGAGCAGGTTGTAGAAACGCAAAAAAGGAAGTTTTAGATTTATCGAGATTAATAAAAGCGCCCATTACTCATACTTTAAGAGCTTCAGATATTTTTGATCATGATACAGAAAATGTTGTTGGTCTCACAGGATTAATTGGGAACCCTTCTGGATACAAAGCTGTTATGGATAGTGATTTACTGCTGATGCTGGGAACTGATTTTCCCTACACAGATTTCCTTCCTGAAAAAAGCAAAATCATTCAAATAGATATAGCGCCAGAAAATATTGGAAATCGTTGCCCAATTGATTTAGGGTTGCATGGGGATGTCAAATCAACTGTGGCCTCGTTAGGATTAATTTGCGATAGTAAGCAGGATGATTCCTTTTTGAGTGAATTGAGAGAAGAGTTTAAGAAATGGAAAAAATCTAATGATGCCAAAGCCGATCCTTCGCGCGATATGGAGCCCTTACATCCGCATATTTTTGCAAAAAAGATCAGTGATGTTGCATCAGATGATGCAATTTTTGCTATTGATACAGGAACCGCGGCTATCTGGGCATCTAACTTTATGAATTTTCATTCAGATAGGAGAGCGATCGGTTCATTTAACCACGGTTCTATGGCTGTTGGTCTACCCGCAGCGATAGGCGCTCAGTTACAATATTCTGATCGCGAGGTATGGGGACTTATAGGTGATGGTGCTTTTAATATGTCATTACAGGATTTTTCTACTGCGGTGAAATACAATCTTCCCATAAAAATTATTGTATTTAATAATTCGCAACTGGGATTCGTGAAAATTGAAATGGAAGAAGCAGGTCTAGCTCCAAATTTGGAAGCACTTAAAGTAGATAATTTTAGTTTTTCAGATTATGCAAAACTATGCGGTGGTGATGGAATTAAGGTAACTCATGCAAAAGACATAGTTCCGGCTATAGAAATGGCCAAAAGAGCAACAAAACCTTTTGTAATAGATGCAATTGTTACCAACGCTGAGTTATCCCTACCTCCTAAAATAGGTTGGGAAGAAGCCAAAGGTTTTGGATTATCAAAAATCAAAGAAGTGCTCAGAGCTTTTAACGGAGAGAAAGAACAGTGGGAAAATATAAAACAAGAAATTGAAGCATATTTTGATTAAATTCCTAGTTTGAGAATAAACATAATTAATATAAAACACATGGAAAAACTAGGACTTACTAAAGAAAACTGGGAACGATTTTTAGAATGGGCTTGGGATTTTACGCCAAGCGTACTATCTGCAATTATCATCTTTATGCTCGGTCTATGGATGATACGAATATTTAGTCGAGGACTGAAAAAATTCTTTCAGAAAAAGGATTATGATGAAACGCTTGAACGCTTTCTATATGATTTATTCAATATTGGTCTAAAACTTCTATTGGTTGTTCTTGTGATTACCCAGTTGGGTGTTCAAACTTCATCTCTAGTGGCAATTTTGGGTGCCGCTGGATTGGCCGTTGGTCTTGCCCTTCAGGGATCTTTGTCAAATTTTGCGGGAGGAGTACTTATCCTATTTTTTAAACCATTTAAAATAGGTGATTTTATAGAGGCCCAAGGCATATCCGGTACGGTGAAAGAGATTTCTATTTTTACTACAAAACTAAATACATTTGGAAATCAATTGGCTATTATTCCTAATGGCAAATTATCTAATGATAATATAATTAACTATACCGCTGAAGGGATTAGAAGAAATAAAATTGATATAGGAGTTTCCTATTCTAGTAATATTAAAAAAGCCAAAGATTTACTTCTAGAACTGATCAATGAACAGCAAGGGGTGCTGCAAGATAACCCGCCAGAGGTAGTAGTAACTACTCTGGGAGACAACTCTGTAACACTTTCATTACGCTATTGGGCATCGAATGAGGACTTTTGGGCGATTCACTTTTATACAATAGAAGAAGCAAAAAAGAGATTAGAGGAGAATAATATTTCTATTCCTTTCCCGCAAAGAGAGATCAAATTGTATGATATGCGTGGAGAAGGTAATAAGACTATTGGAGTTTCTTAAAATAGAACAAATAAGAACATATATAAACTGTAAGAACTATGGGAGATCGACCTAGAATAAAAAATGAGGACCAGTATGAAGCCCTTCGCGATAAAGGGTATGGTAAAGAAAAAGCTGCTCGGATTGCTAATACTCCGAATAGCGGAGTAAAAGGAGGCAAGGCATCAAATTATGAAGAGAGAACTAAAGAAGAACTCTATCAGCATGCCAAAAAAATAGGAATAGAAGGAAGGTCAAAAATGAATAAGAAAGAATTAATAAACGCATTACGAAGTAATTAATAAGCATATGAATTATATTCTCATCGGGCTAAAGCTTATCGTTGGTTTAAGTATCTTAAATGTCTGGGTTATTAATCCGAAAAAGGCAACAAAATGGAGAGGAGGTAATGCTACAAATATTGTAGAGGAGTTTCATCTCTATGGCTTACCAACATGGTTTTGTTTTTTTGTTGGATTTCTTAAAATATCGTTAGCAGTATTATTAATAGCCTCTATATGGTTCCCTAGAGTACAGGAAATAGCTAGTTTAGGTTTGGCAGTTTTACTGTTAGGATCAATTATAATGCATTTTAGGGTAAAAGACGCATTGTATAAATCATACCCAGCATTTATTTTTATGATAATGTGTTTGGTTATTGCTTCGAGCACTCATATTTATCTAACTCTCTAAACTTTTTTTTCGGTTTCAGAGAAAACTCGAATAAAATATTCAAAGGTTTTTTTTGCTGACAAAACAGATTGTCTAACTTCACTTTCGGTAAATGAGCTTTTAAGGAGCGTATCGCAAAATTGATTCCACCTTAGCCGGACAGCTTTGGAGTCATCTCCAAAAAAAAACTGCTCTGGAATACCCTGTAAGGATTGGCATTTCTGGATATGATGCTTAATGACCTGTCCGCCGAGCATGGATCCTTCAATGACATACATAATACCTATGACAGATGCAAAGCTATCAGAAAAACTTATTGCAAGTGATTTTGTGTCTTCCCAAAAAACATTAAGGTTTGAAAGATCTTTTTTTAAGGCTTCACTTTTTTTGTTAGATACAAACTTTTGATAAGGTTCAGGTAAAAGTTCTTTGTTACAGATTAATTGATCTTCCAAGGTTTTGTACAAGGTATAGTTCTGTTTGATAAGGGCAATATATTGCTCAAGTGTGATCGAATTTTCGATGATATACTTGGCAAGGTTTTTTTCTTCTGCAGTTTTGTGTAGCAATGAAGTTTCTTGTTTCAGTACTTGTAATATTGATGTACTCATTTAATTTCATTATTTGTTATATGTTAACCAATAGGAGATGATCTTAGGTAGTTTATCTTTAAGGTCAGTGTAGTTTTTTGGTTTTTCAATATAGCTGTTTCCTCCTAAGGCATAAGTTTCTTCAATTTCGTCTGATCGATTTGAAGAGCTCAAAATAATCACTGGAACATTTTTTACACCTTTCTTATTTCTTAGATAATTTAGTACTTCCAACCCATTCATTTTAGGCAACTTTATGTCCATTAAAATACATTTTGGGGGGTAGTCTCTAAATTTAGCAGATTCAAAGAATTGAATTGCGGATTCTCCATCTTCAACATACTCTACTTCACAATCTTTCATCTCTTTTTCTACTACACGTTTCATTAAGTCAATATCGGTTCGGTTGTCTTCAACCGAGACTATGTATGGTCTATTCATTTTTGTTTGTATTTAGATTAAAATAGAAACTGGCTCCTTTTCCCAGTTGAGCCTCTGTCCATATTTGTCCATTGTGTTTTTCGATAACTCTCTTGGCAATAGCAAGACCAATGCCTGAACCTTCATATTCATCATTAACTAACCTGCTAAAAATACCAAAGATTCTGTCTTCATGCTTGGCGTTAAAACCAATACCATTGTCTTTTACATAAAAACTTGAAGCATTACATCCTATTTCAACAATTGGATTTTTGGCCTTTGAAGAGTATTTGAAGGCATTACTTATTAAATTACTCATTAATTGAAAAATCATGGTCTTATCTCCAATAATCTGGGGTAAATAATTAATTTCGAGTTTGGTGTTTGGATGTAAATTTGAAACTTGTAAATATTGTAGCACTTCTTCAACTAAAATATTCATATTTACTTCTTTAAATTCAGTACTCTTTTTACCAAGACTTGAGAAAGATAAAATATCGTCAATTAAAACATTCATCTTTTGTGTAGAAGAAATTATAGTATTTACTGCTTGTTTACCGTAAGAGTCGAGACTGTCAAAATAATCTTCTTTTATAATTTGTGCAAAACCATCAATCCCTCGTAGAGGAGATCTAAGATCGTGTGATACGCTGTAACTAAATGTTTCCAGTTCTTTATAAGCTTTTTTTAGTTGATCATTTAGATTTTTCATCTTGTCATATTTTTCGATGATCACCTCGGCAATATGATCTTTTAACGCAATAGCAGCGGCAATTTCGTAATCTTGCCATGGTAAACTATAACCTTCTTTTTCCTCAGACCATTTCTCGAATGATTTGCGTGGGGAAATTTGATTATTATCTTTTACAACTGATTTATTTGGATTTCCTCCCCAGGATACAGTTTGTATAATTTCTGGTTTAAACCATATTAGAGCATTTTTCTTTTTTGGTGAAATGAACATACATAGAACGCCAGAAGTAAATTTTTTGATAGATTTAAATTGTTTATAATCTATACTAAGACTGCTAGTTTTGTAAATTCCAGATTGTTGTAGGTTATGACAAACTTCAATAATTTCATGAATTATATGATTATTTGGAGCTTGCCCCAAGACTTTAATTTTTCCATCTATATAAATCGCTCCACCAATTGCTTCTGTGACATCTAAAAAAGTTTGTTTCCCAGCAGTAAGTCCCTCAATGATATTCCAATCTTGACTCATTTGTTCAATTAGTAAAGATCTGGTTTCGTTAGAAAGGTTGGTTTTTTCTAATAACCAATTTGTATTGCGAAGACCAAGTTGTGTAGCGAAAACCTGTGTGATAAATTTACAAGATAGTCTAAGATGATAATTTGAGTAACGAGGGGTGTAGTGATGACAAGCAATTAGCCCCCACAGATTTCCTTGAAAAATTATAGCAGCGGTAAGGGTAGCCTTAACTCCCATATTCCTTAAATATTCTATATGAATTGGAGAAACGCTCCTTAATTCTGATTTTGAAAGATCCAATGAAACAGACGTTTTCCTGTTTGCCGGTAGAATGGGAATTGGTTCTGAAGAAACATCTTCAATAATTCGCACTCCTTGCTTCAAAAAGAGTTTTCTTGCCTGTTGAGGTATATCGGATGCAGGATAATGTAAGCCCAGCCAACTTTCGAGATGAGATTCTTTTTGCTCAGCGATGACCTCACCGTTCCAATCTTGGTCAAATTTATAAATCATTACCCTGTCATAGTCAAAGATATCTTTAATGAGTTCAGCAGCAGTATTACACATAGCCAGGGGCGTGCTAGCTGTACTAAAGACTTCTATGATATTCGTGAGTTGTTCTTGAAACAATAATGTGTCTATTTGATTTTCGTCTTTTTCTATTTCCAGAATTAGATGAGTATCATTTCGATGTGATATAATCAGATAGTTTTCTTCAGATAAAGTAGCTTTTATATGGATTTTGTAATCGGTATTTAAGCTTTCTTTGACGCGATTTACGTATTGTTCTGGAATCAAATCATTCAAAGAAAATGTTTCTATTTCCTCTTTAGTTTTATCAAAAAAGGCGAGACAGTTTTCACTGTAAAACGCAATACGATCTGTTTTTAGATCCGAAGCCAATAATACTCCAAACCCTTGAATGTTTCCAATTAAATGAATGGGTTCTTTATCACAATTGGTTAGAGTGACTTTTTTTGGATATAATGTTGAAGGGCTTTCCATAAATTAATTTTGTAGTATTGTTTTATTAAGCGCTTTTTTGTTGAGTAATTTTAATTAGTTATACCCAAATGTTTCACGATCGGGAAGTACATTTTAAATTCAGATCCATTATTTGGTTCAGAATTAGCAGTGATAAACCCGTTGTGGCTATCCATAATTTTTTTACAAATGGCTAGACCTATCCCTGTACCGTGATATTCAGTTTTTTCATGTAATCTATTAAAGAGTTTAAAGATGGACGTTTTGTGTTTAGGGTCAAAACCAATACCGTTGTCTTCAATGGTTACTTCATGAAAGTTGCCGTTTTCTGATGTTTCACCTGGCAAATTTATTATTGTGTAAAAAATTGATACCTTATGAGGTGTATTTGTTTTTCTGAACTTTATAGCGTTAGAGATCAGGTTGATAAATAATTGTTTAACTAAGAATGGAATTCCAGTTATATCTGGTAGTCGTTGTATCTTTAAATCTATATTTTCTTTTTGGATATCTTCTTCAAACTCTATTAAGGATTCTTTTAGTATATGGTCTAAGCTTAGTTTTTCAAATGGTATTAACTTTTTACCTATTCGAGAATAGGTAAGGAGATGAAGTATGAGCTCTTGCATTCGGGTAGCCGATAAATTGATCTTTTCCAGATATTTTAAGGAATCCTTAGGAAAAGAGGTAGCATCCATTCCTTGAATTCTTGAAATAAACATTCTAATTTTTCTCAAAGGTTCTTGAAGATCATGACTGGCAATATGGTTGAAAGAGTCGAGTTCTTCATTAATCTTTAAAAGTTCTTCATTTTTTTGTCTTAATAATTGTTGGGATTCTATAATCTCGGTAACATCTTGTACGACTCCTAACATCATTTGCCCGTCCTTCGAAGGAATGAAATGCGCAGTCAGATAAAAGGAGCGTATCTTTTTAATCTTAGATTCAATAGAGAACTCGAAAGGAGGTAGTACATCTTCGTATTGCAAAGCATTTATTTTGGCTTTTAATTCTCTTTTTTTGTGGTCATTCAAAAAGTTAAAAAAACCATCCGTTTTAAATTGATCAGAATCTTGATCATAATCGAACAACCTATTTATATTATCAGAAAACATCCAAATATTCTTTTTGATGTTCCACCTAAAACTTGCAGTTTTGGAAATGGACTCAGAGTCATTAAGAATTGTATTTTGGAACTCTAAGTTTTTTAAAGAATCTCTTAGCTTACTTTCCGTTGATTTAAGTTGAGTAATATCTTTTGATGTTACTGTAATACCATTTCCTTGTTTAATAGCTTTGCTTTCGAACCACACTTTTTTATTCCCAAAGTTGAATTCACGCTCATATGTGATTTCAAAACCTTCTTTGTAAAAGCAAGCCTGATAAATTTCAAAAATTCCGTTTTCAAAAATAATGGGGAATACCGTTGATACTAGTTTATTTGTTATAGTATCGACATGATCATTTATATACTTGTCGAAATTAGCTGTAATATAGTCTAGATTGAAATCAACAATTTGATTTGTTTCAAAAATTGGAGTAAAATAGCTTATTATACTATCCGAGCGTTCAATCAACGATTTTAAGAATTCTGCAGAATCTAAATGAGAGGATATATTATTTCTGAAAGCCAATAGCGATTAATTTGAAAATGGGTTATTAAACTAAAGATGTTTTTGCGTATTCAAATAATTGTTTTAATAAATTTCAGAGTCATAAGATTTACTTTAAACGAAACACAAATTGTATTTAAATATAATCGTTTCCGGCGCAAAATTAGATTTTGATCCAATAGTGCTAAAGAAATCCCTGATAGTGTTAAATATTACATCAAATGGACAAAAATCATTACCTATTTTTGCTTTACATAGAATTATGAATTTTGGGAGTTTGTCAATGAAGGTTTACCTTAAATATGATATGAATGTCATTTTCAAAAAGACATTAGAACAGCAATTGGATCAATTAAAGATCGATTATAAAATTAATGGAGTGGGAGAAGTGGAGTTTTTGCATGCTTTAAGTATAGATAAAATTAAAGAACTTACAACATTACTATCTGTTTACGGTATACAAATAATTAACGATCATAAAACAGAGGTTGTTCAACGAATAAAGGATACAGTTTCTGAGATGGTTTTAGATATTTCTTCAGAAAAGAATCATAAGATATCAACATATTTACCCGAAAAATTAGGGTACTCATATACGTACCTATCTAGTCTTTTTTCTGAAAGCACCTATACTTCTATAGAAAATTTTTTAATCATAAAGCGTATTGATAGGGTTAAGCAGATGCTAATACAAGATCACTTTACTTTAAAACAAATTGCTTTTGAGTTAGGCTACAGCAGTACTGCGCATTTGTCAGCACAGTTTAAAAAAGTAACTGGACTTACACCCACAAGTTTTCAGAAAATTATAACAAAGCGCTCTGAATTCACAGAAACCCCTAAGAAATCCTAATTTCCTAAACAATGAATTTAGATAGATTACAAGTAGTACTAGTAGATGATGATGAAGATGATAGAATGTTTTTTAAAGATGCTATTGAAGAAGTAGATCTAAAGACCAATCTATCCCTTTTTGGAAATGGACAGGAATTTTTGGACTATATCTTACTTCCTGGTCAATCTTTACCTCATTTGGTGTTCTTAGATCTTAATATGCCAATTAAGAATGGTGTTGAGTGTTTGGAAGAATTAAGGGAATACGAACGATTTAAGGACTTATCAATAGCCATATATTCTACTTCCTCTTCTGACGAGGATATTGAGGATACTTTTGTAAAAGGGGCAAATGTCTATATCAATAAACCGAACGATTTTAATCAGTTAAAATCTGTAATAAAACGAGTTTTAAAAATAAATTGGCAATATCAAACCTCTAATCTTAGTAGAGAAAATTTCCTCTTAAGAGTATAAACCATACTCGAACTATAATAAATCCATCTCTTCTCTGAAAATTCTATAACGTTTTCTGAAAATTCTGTAATGTGTTTCACTTCGTTGTTTACGAAATTTACTAAAAAGTTAAACGCACGAATTATGAAAACGAAACATCACGCCAGAATAGGTAGAGTCTTCAACGATTTAAAAAACTATCCAGGGGGGTCAAAAAATCGTTCTAACCAAACATCGCTGGTAGGTTTCAATACTTCTTTAAAAACGAATCACAGTAGTGAAAGTAGTTTCTCTGAAAGATAGTCCTTCGTAGATGCAAAACACGTTAACATTTAATGATTTAAGAAATTATGAAAGTATTAGAAAGTACATTTAAACCGTCTTTTGACCGTGGCTTTTATGAGCAGCTTTTATCAAAGTTAAAGGTCAAAAACTTTTCAGTGTCAGAAGAATATGTTTTACCTATCAGTAATGAGCTTGCTGAAGGGCACATTAAAGTAATTCCATCTGGTAAATACAAATGGTATACAGAAATTAATTTAAAGTGTTTTTCAAATGTAAAATTACCTTTTCTTACAAAAGAAACGGATTTGATACACTTTATCTATTGTTGTAAAGGACAAGGGATTCATCAAATGAATGGCAAGGAAACTGTTATTGATGAATTTCAAACTGCTATTATAATTGACAAGGAGTCAGCGGATTTGATTTTAAAAAAAGGCGAAACGGTAAAAATTGCCATTATATCTGTAGAAAAACCAAAGGAAATGATCACCAGTGTAGTTTCTGAAATTTTCAGAATATTTGAAGAAAAACTGGAAAATAAGAAGTTTGCATATTATGGATCTTCTAATCTCAAAATATCAGATCAAATAGGAAAAATATCAAGTACTGAGAAAAATGGAGTGGTAAAGAAATTATTTGTCGAAGGAGTGATACAATTAATCTTAGCAATGGAAATTCAACATCACCATAAAGATATTTCGTCGATTAGTGACGTAAACGGGTTATTAACTTTAAAAGAGCAAAAAATCATCAAGGATATTGCTGAAGAAATTCAAAACAATTGCGATTATCCTTTTTCTATAAAATACTTAATAGAGAAAACCGGATTGTCGGCCGCAAAATTACAAGAAGGTTTTAAGCTATTGTATAGTAGAACAGTAACAGATTACATAAAAAATGTAAGGATTGAAAAAGCCGAAAACTTGTTAAAAACGACAGACCTCAATATTTCTGAGATTGTCTATGCTATTGGATTTACTAGTCGAAGCTATTTTTCAAAAATATTTAAAGAAAGATATAACTGCAGTCCTCGTTATTATCAAGAGAAATCCCGCATCTATTCTCTTGCGTTTACCGCCTGAGATTCTATATATATATTGTGAAAAGTGATTGCTTTGATTGGCAATCACTTTTATTTAATTACTATTATTATACATTCCATTAATTAAAGAAATGTTTAATTATTTAGAGCGTAAATTGTAGTTGAGTAATAGAAACTAAGGAATATATTAAGGAACCCAAAAATAAGAGCAGGAAATGATAAAAGCATGTTATCTCCTACAGATATTCTCACTCCAAACCCCATGAACATTAGAATACCCAAACCTAACGCCGATAAAGCTGTAAGCAATGGCGAAACATATAGGCCGATTACAAGACCAAACCCACCTATGAGCTGAAGCGTACCGGTAAGTGTTCTCCATTTTTGTAGCCCAAATCGAATAAATTCAGACTTCATTTTAGGCTTTACAAGACAATTAATTCCATAAAAAATAAAGGAAATCGCTGACAAATAGGTTAGAATAATAATAGTACTCATTTTTTGCGATATTGTAACGATTGTTGATTGTGACGTAATAATAGTGACTTGTCATAGAAGTAAGCTTTCAAAAGTCTTATAATTTCCTTTCGTTGTTCTAAAGATAAATGCTTGTATGCAAGCCTTAAAATAACCGTATCCCATTTTGTGCTAGCCATGTTATCCAAAGCTATTCTTAGATAACAATGATTATCGAAAGATAGCTCTGGATATTTTTCTGCAAGCTTTTCTGGAAGCATTTCATAAACATCATAATATTGTTCGGAATATTTCATTTATAGAATATCACAGAATGTTATTGAACCGTTTTAAAACGTTTTCATTTTTTCTTTTCTTTTTCTCAGTTGATCGTCTAAGTCTCTAATAGTTTCCGTGATTGCCTCTGCGAAACTAGCTTCACTAGATTCTGCATATAACCTAGGGCCAGGAGCGCTCAATCTGATTCCACAATGATGTCCTTTTTCATCTGATGTAGTGTTCTCTTTCTTAAAAAAAATATCCCCTCTGAGAATAAAGGAATATTTTGTTTTTAGGTTATTTAATTTCTCGATGGCTATACTCTCTAATCGAGGACTAGCACTTACGTTTGTATATTCAAAAATTGTTTTCATTTTTATTTTTATTTAAATGTAATTTGTTTTATTTCAGTGTTTACCATCAAAAGCAAAAGCTTTGTACTTTAAAAGAGCTACAAAAACGACCCCTCCTAGAGCATTTCCCAAAATAGCAATGGTCTGAAAAAGTAAATAATCTCTTAGAGTAATTTCGTTAGAAGTTATAAGACCAGAAAAGACTTCGATATTACCAACAATGCTGTGGTGTAATCCCATAGCTCCAATTACCGCTGTGATAATATAGATGATAAGAATTCTGCTTATTGTACTATCGGATGAAGTAAGTAACCATGATAAAAGTCCCATAAGCCAACCTGCCAAAATTGCACTAACCCATATAACTACTAGATTGTCATGAATAACATGAATTGAAATTTTTTCTATTGTTTCAGCGCTAAAAATGTGAAGTCTGGGACCTATCCAAACTGCAATTATACTGATTAGCATTCCTCCCAAAATATTGCCTACCAGGACTAAACTCCAGAGTCTAAAAAGATCTGATAAGTTAGATTTTTTGTTTAAGACTGGTAGAAATAAAAGAGAGGTTTGTTCGGTAAAAAGTATTGATTTACCTAATACTACTAGAATAAAACCAACAGGGTAAACCAAGGCATTTATTTTCCAGATGGCTTCTTGGGTAATGCTACCCATTAAAAAATCTGACATTACACAAATAAGAAGAAAACTAAAACCAATTTCAAGCCCTGCGGTAAACGAACTAAGAAAAATACTCGAATTGGTTTTGTCATAAATATCTAATGCTTCAGAAATTTGTTCTCTTAAAATTTCTGAGTGTGACATTGGTGCGTTTTCTTGAATACTAAGGTCACGATTATCGATATTTGACTTTTGTTCAGTTTCTGTTTTCGCCATATGGCTTTTGATTCCTCTGTTGTTTTTTCTTTTTTCAGTACTTTCTTTTTTATAAAGTAGAGAAATGTTTAGTTTTTAACATTTTTTACTTCACCGACTACGACAGAATCAATAGATTGATATTGCGGTTTGATCTTCTTATAAAGATCATACTGTATTCGTGTTAATATATTGCTCATAGCGGATGTTTCTTTATTCAAGTTGATTTTAAGCGCCTTTATCTTTTCTTTGATATTCAAGTTACTATCCCTTATTTTCTTTTCATTTATCATATACTCCTCAACTTTTATTTCAAATTGTAATAATTGATCTTCTGTCATTCCGAGTTGTTGATCGTATTCCTTAGCCAACTCTTTTGCTTCTTCTTTAATCTTTAGATTATCAGATTTTTGAGTAAAAGGGTTTTGGCCGGTAACAATGGTAAAGGAAAGTATTGCCAATGTTGTTAGAATTTTTTTCATAACTCTTTTCTTACATTATTTGTTGTTAAATTTCAGGCAAACCGGAAAAGTAAAATTTGCATAATTAATGTTATTCGCCATTTATCTTTTTCATAATTTGTTCTTTATCAGTTTTTTTAACTTCCTCTGTAGAGTTTTTATCGTTGTTATTCATATAATTACCATTAAAGGTAAATTCTCTTTGCATTAACCGACTTCTATTTTCTGGATTTTCTTGTTCTCTTAAATCTTCTGGAAGCTTGTTTAAATCCCCACCATAATAGCCTAGAGCTACTGCTGTAGCGACATGATAATCTTCAGGGAATCCAAATTCTGTAAGCGCTGTTTTGTAATTAACTCCTGCCATTTGGTGTAGTGCAATCCCAAGGTGTTGAGCTTGAGCGGTAACATTACCCATGAATAGACCTAAGTCATGAAGCGCATGAAAGTTATCTTCTCCTTCTTCAGTTGTTTTTTTATAAGCATTTAACCAAAGGACTGGAGCGTTGGCTGCCCATGATTTATTAAAGTCACTTAGACAATCAAATATTCTGTCATAAGTCTTACTTCCTCTTATTCCCCATATTATTCTCCAGGGTTGTCTGTTGTAGGAGCTTGGAGCCCATCTTCCTGCCTCAAATAATGTTCTAAGTTCAACTTCGGTAAGAGGAGTGTCTGCAAAGACTCTAGGCGAATAGCGTTTCTTGAGAATAGGTAAAATATTAAATTTGGTAACTTTTTCTTTAGCAATTTTATTTCCCATAATCATTAATTTTGTTTCAGATAATATTCTATTAATTAGTTAAGTAACTTGTTGCCAGAAGCCCTTATTAACCTTCTATGTTTCAAGAAAATATATTTACTATCCATCGGTAAATCCGAACATGAATTATCAAAGTAGAAATTACCGATTTGGAATTGGATTTTTCTTTTCCAACACGACTTACAAAAAATTAGTTACTATTTTTCGCAAGATGTTGATGTGACTTCTGGCAGTTAAAGAATTTCAAAAGTGTAGTGTTAGATATATTGTGTGAAATTCATGACAAGTTTTGCACTGAATTGATTATGCATTCACTACTTGGTCTTCATGCTTCCCTTCACATAATTCTTCTATCACTTTTTCTATGAAAGCTGGTAAATCGTTTGGATTTCTGCTTGTAGTCAAGCCGCTATCAACAACTACTTCTTGATCAACCCATTTTGCACCTGCGTTAATCACGTCATCTTTGATCGTATGGTATGATGTTACCTCGCGATTTTCAATTACACCTGCACTAATAAGTAACCAAGGAGCATGGCATATCGCTGCTACTGGCTTACCACTTTTGAAAAATGCTTGTATGAATGATAAAGCTTTATCATTTGCTCGAAGTGTATCTGGATTTATAACTCCACCAGGCAAGATTACCGTATGATAATCGGACTCATTGGCGTCTTGTAGTGTTTTATCGACATTTATAGTTTTACCCCAATTCCCATCTTCCCAGCTTTTAATTTCTCCAAGAGATTCGGATATAATGTGCACTTCAGCACCTTCTTTCTTTACCGCATCGAGTGGAGAAAATAACTCAGAAGCTTCAAATCCATTCGTGGCTAGGATTGCAATGTTTTTTCCTTTTAATTTCATAACCTTTATAATTTTTTAAGTAAATATTCTTACATAAAATTACATTGAATAAAGGTTATATTGGTGCTGAAAAAAGATATTGATTAACTCATATCATATTCTAATTTGGTATTCACTTATTAACGGTATTAGTATCACATAAATTTAAATATTTATGATGCCGGTTCTTAGAAAAAAAGCTTTAAAAGATTAAGCTTCTAATATGCAATCTGAACAACTTTTTACTTTACCATAATAGGTTTTTCTATATTTATGAATAGTCTGAACAGGAAGTCCTAAGCAATATTTTTGGATATACGTTACTTGTGTAATAAGTCTTCCCATTTTTTGACTATATCTGTTTTCGGTTTTGGTTTTTCGCTTAATTTGAATAAAAGACATAAATTTTTTATAATATTATTATTGATTTTAAAGTGCAGAGTTCGTGGATACTACCTCCCAATAGGACATTTTGGAAAATTGCTTGCATGTTCTTTGGTTTCTTTTATTTTTCCAATAATTTATTTCGGTTCTCAAATCTTGGGCTGTTTTATCTTTGTTACTTATTCCGTTTTTGTTAGACATTTTTATTGATTGTTTGATTTAGATTGAATGTATTTCTGCATTAATATTATGACGCTCTACGAGCCTTTTGGTAAAAGCTTTGTGACCACTTGGTGCTAAAAGATGTAGTTTCCCCCGTTTCATAGCTGCCATATAGCTCAAAACTTTCCATTTAATAACTAATTTTTTTGCATTTTTCTTTTTCAAAGCGATGTCTGAAAAATGCTTTGCTCCTCCATATGTGGTGAATGATAAATCAGCTTTAATTTTTTCATTAGTAGATTTGCTCAAAAATGTTTTAGGTTCATCAAAGCCCGGAGCAATCGATTTGATCGCCGTAGTAGGTCTTTTATTCACCCAGTTGAGTGCTCTTTCTATGTACTTTTTTTTATTCATAATATTGATTATTGTTTTTTTGTGTAAGAATCTTATGATTTAACTCATGCTATTGGATGGACATAATTTGCCATTTTAAATAATCATAATAGCCAATAGCGCTAATCCATAAACTAATACGGCACCAGACACTAGAAAAACTAATGATTTTATTATTTTTTTCTTGAATTTTACTTTTGGTTTCATTTCTTAGATTTTTTAATGTCTTTTCCTTTAAAATCAGTTTTTAATAAAATAATTCTTTCAAAAGGTATATGAACATGATGGTGATGAGTTGATCATCTAAGCATTAACTTCTATTTAGAATTTAGAATCTTTTCATTCATTTATCCTTATACTATGGTTACTGCTAGGGCTATAATGAAGGCAAAAACCGACATAATAGTTAATAGAATTAAGGACTTTTTAGTATCATTTTTCAAAACGATTGGTTTTAATTTGACTTCATTATTTCTTTAGATATATAAAGATGGAGCACCTTTTGGGAGCCTGAATCCTTGGATCATATAAAAAACTATATGCTTAATCTCAAAAGAAAAGTATGGTCATCAACAACTAAAACTGGATGCGAGTCGGCATCAGAAAAGATTGAATGTTTTTTGAGAATGTTGATGTAATACTCATACCTTTTTATAATATCTTATATCCAAAAAATGTCAAGCCTTTTAACTGGATTTAACTATTTCTGGAGTCCAGACTACATAATACCTGTTAAATATGTTAATGAATTCTTAATGAGCTGATGGGGAGCTCGAGACTATTATGATTTGGAAAAGGCCGTAAACATCCAATGTCTTTTTTCTAATCTTCGCATAAACTGTGTCGTGATTTCTTCACTTACCGTGTCTCCTGATTCTAGGGCAGCATTTAAAACATCTAAAAGAGAGTCGTGGAGTATCCCAAAATCATGTAATATTTCTCGCACCATTTCCATAGGAGTGACTTCTTTTTCTTGTTCTGTAATATCTGCCATTTTAAGATGTTGTTGCAAGGTGTTTTTAGGCTTTAACCCAAATACTCTTATCCGCTCTGCTATGATATCTGTTTGTTCTTTTACTTTGTTATACTCAATTTCAAATTGTTCATGTAGTTCAAAAAAATCAGCGCCTTCAACATTCCAGTGGAACGTTCTTAGCTTATGATAATGAACGATATAATTGGCCAGTAGCTTATTTAAGGCTACGACAATTTCTGCGGTTTCTAAATAGGTAAATCCTAGTTTTTTATAGGCTTTTTGTGTTTTCATAGTCATATCTACTTCGTTTATATTGTTTATTTTAAATTAATTCTTTACGTTTTTTAAGCTTATTTCTAATTAACCATAAAATCAAAGAATAGGTTAACTCATACCGTAGTTTTTGTGACTTTTTTGGTAATTATGAATAATAAGATATTGTCAAACAACAAGTTTGAGCAAATATGTTTTTAAGAAAACATGGAGGTAAACAATTGTTTTATTTACAAAATGTTAAAACTTAGGATATAACCCGAAAAATAAATGTAATTTCAGATTGTATAAAAAAGAATATAGGATGAATTATAAGCACCAATTTTTTATTTTATTGATACTCTTAAGTTTATATTCTTGTATCAAAAAAAATCCTAACAAAGAGATAGAACAAGGTATTTTACGAGAAAACACAATACCCAAAACCGATGACGGTTTCAGTTATCTTGTTAAAAAAGAGGTATACGTTCCTATCTATTCAGACATATATAATAAGACCAAGGATTTTAGATTTCAACTTACGGCAACTTTGAGCATAAGAAATACTAGTCGAAAAGATTCTCTTTTTATAAAAAATGTAGACTACTATAATACCGAAGGAAGCTTAGTACGAGGATATATAGAACAACCTATATTTTTAAAACCTTTGGAATCTATTGAATATGTAATTGAAGAGGAAGATACTTCTGGTGGGAGTGGAGCAAATTTTTTAATCACTTGGGGAGCAAATACAACATTGGCTCCGATTTTTCAAGGAGTGATGGTTGGAGTATCTGGTCAGCAAGGCTTTGCGTTTACTACTGAGGGCGTTGTAATTTCTGAAACTAAAAAATGAAACTACTTAGTACTGTTTTCTCAAAATACGATCGATTTAAATTAAAAAACTCTCCCCAAGCTAATTTGGTTTATGGGTTTTTGACATATATATTAATTGGATGGGGAATATTGTCTTTACCTTTTCTACAAAAAACCTATGTGAGTACGGTTGATAATCTCTTCATAGCTACCTCGGCAATCTCTACCACTGGACTGGTAACCGTAAGTATTTATGATAGTTATAATCTATTAGGTCAGTTTGTTGTTATGTTATTGTTTCAGATTGGAGGTATAGGGTATATGACCTTTACTACATTTTATTTGTTATCAACTACTAAACGAATTACTCACTGGCATAGAAAAATTATCCAGACAGAGTTTGATGTACCCAAAGAGCTTAAAATCAAAGATTTTCTTCGCTCTGTAATTATCTACACACTATTTATGGAAATCATTGGAGCTGTTTGTTTTTTTATAGCATTCAGGAAAGAGGGAATTGATGTAGGGCAAGCACTTTGGAATAGTATTTTTCATAGTGTTTCTGCGTTTTGTACAGCTGGGTTTGGATTGAGTAACAATAGTTTTATGGATTTTACTGGAAATACGTTTATTAATATTATTATATCTGTATTGGCTATTTGTGGTTCACTTGGATTTATAGTCGTAACAGATATTTGGTATAAAATTTCCAGACGGACCACAAAGATTTCTTTTACCACTAAAATGGTATCGGTTGGATTTTTAATTCTTTTGTTATTTGGGACGATAATTACATATTTTTCTGAGCCTTTGATACAAGAATTACAAGGTAAAGAAAAAATATTGGCGTCTTTTTTTCAAGCCATGACTTCAATGACAACCGTAGGCTTTAATACAATCAATACAGCTCAATTATCATTACCAATATTGTTGATGGTTATTTTTTTGATGTATATAGGAGCATCACCTGCTGGAACAGCAGGAGGCATGAAAATCACTACTCTTACTGCGATGCTTGCTATTATAAAAAGTAGATTGTATGGAGAAAAAGAGATTACATTTTTAAAACGGAAAATTCCGTTTGAAAGATTATATGTAGCTACTTCTACATTTATTTTCTATACAATGATCATATTTTTTTCATGTTTTTTGCTTTCGTTCACCGAAAGAGGACATTTTAAAAATATCCTATTCGAAGTCGCATCGGCTTTAGGAACAGTAGGATTAAGTGTAGGTCTTACAAGCGAACTTACAACTTTTGGTAAAATTGTTTTTATAGTAATTATGTTTATTGGTAGATTAGGAGTTATTACTTTCGGTTATGCTTTATTAGCTCGAAAAACCGAAAGGCAAAGTTAACATATACTTTGATGTTTGATTACTGCGTTTACTTGTGTATTATTTCGACGAATCATTTGTTCAGAAGTAATTAATTATGGTTGAAGTATTCGGTCAGCAAATCTCTTCCCTTACTACTGGGGATTATAATTTTATACAGAAATAGATGATGTTTTAAAAAAAATCCTCAAAGGCACAGCTAGAAGTTCCGGATACCATAAGCTGACTTTCCATAATTAACCCTTTAGTTTATTGATTATAGTCATTCTCTGAGGATGTGTGCCCAATATAGCAATAAGCAATAGGTGTTTTGGTCGCTATCGATTCTTTTTTTAATCATTTTAAAATAATAATATATATGATTAAGTTAGAAGTTTTAACTAGTTGTTCTGTTACATTAAATTAGATGTGATTTAAAAGAGGATTTTAAGGATTTTACAATTTGAAATATTAGCTGATCATTAATAAATCCGACTTATTTTTCATTTTAATCAATAATTTACTTTAGAAAAATTATCTATCTTTAGTAGAGTTTACATTCACTTTTTATGTATGTACTTTACTAAAAGCTTCTACAAGTTTTTTCATTGTAATAGGTTTTACAATATAATTGTTTACTATACTGTAAGATTTTGCTCGAAGGACATCTTTGGGATCAACCGAAGATGAGACGATATATACGGTTATTTTTTTTGACACAGGAACCTTTATAAATTCATCCAAGAACTGCCAACCATCCAAAATAGGCATATTTAGATCTAAAAGAATAACATCGGGTAGTTTTTCCTCATCGGAAATTAGCTTAGTTAACGCATCCAAGGCCTCTTTGCCATTTCTATAAATTAAGAAATTGGTGCAAACATCCGCAAGTTGCATTACTTTTTTTACTCCAAATACAAATATCGGATCGTCATCTATAATACAAGCAATATCAATTTTTTTCATACTTAAAATATACTTTAAAAGTAGTACCGACGTCTACAGTACTTTCTACATCAATTTTTCCTCCAATAGCTTCAACTTGATTTTTAGTAATAAACAATCCAATACCTCTTGCTTCTTTGTGTTCATGAAAGGTCTTGTACATTCCAAACAGCTTAGCATGATGTCTATCCAAATCTATACCTATACCGTTATCTTCAATACAAAGTACAAGATAGTTGTCTTGATGATAGGCATTCAAAATAATATAACTGTCTCTTGTAAGAGATCGGTATTTGATACTGTTGGTTATGAAGTTGAGTAATATACTATCTAAGTATGCAGAAACGGCCATGATTTTTGCACTCTGGTCCACAGCGTTTTCAATCTTTACGTTAGCCTTTTGCGCAATTAATTTTACGCCATGTATAACTTTATTAATGGTTTTGCAAAGATTAATACTGGTTAGACCTTCTGTTACAGTAGTATTCATCAAGACCACTTCATTAAGATGTTTTACGGTTTCTGTTAGATTATCAGACGCCAATCTAAACAATTTGACAATTTCATCATTTTCTAATTCAGGATGTTCTTGTAGATAAAGATCTAGTAGCATACTAAAATTACCAGAATGTGATTTAAGATTATGCGAGACGATATGCGCAAAGTTTTGCAATCTATCATTTTGATCGTTTGCGACCTGAAGTAATGATTTTAGTTCTTTTTCTACATTTTTTAGTTTGCTAATATCAGCCGCAACGGCAAGATACCCTTCAAGCTTATTGTTGTTTTTTATGGCAGTGACCGTTAGTAATACAGGGAAATGACTTCCATCTTTTCGAACATATGTCCATTCTTGGGTATCTGGTTTTCCATTTTTAGGGAGTGCCGTAAAAACTTCGAAATCATTTATGTTTCTATTAAATAAGTTGGATAGTTCTTCACTCCTTTTTGTTAATTCTCCTTTAGTATGCAGAATTTGTAGAGCTTCCTTAGATATAAGCTCCTCCCGTCTGTATCCTAGTAAGTTTTCAGCACCTTCATTGAAGGTTGTAATAATTCCGTCTCTATCTGTACCGATAATGCTTACTTGTGTACTGGCTTCTAATATTCCTTCTAACTCGGCTAACGTTTTTTGTAATTGATCTCTAGCATGTACTCGGGGAGTAATATTGGAAATCTGGGCAATAAAATGCAACGGATTATCATATTCGTCTCTTAGCATGGAAACAGATAAAATGACATGCACATGTTTACCATTTTTATGAACATATCTTTTTTCAATATGACAATAGGAGATTTTACCAGATAATAAATCTTCCATATGTCCAAGATCCTTCATCAGATCTTCTGGATGAGTGATTTCTTGAAAACTTAAAGATTTTAGTTCTGTAAGCGTATAACCGAGCATCTCGCACAAACTATTGTTTACATCCAACCACTTACCAGTCGTATCCAGAATTGCCATCCCAATAGCTGCATTTTCAAAATTTTCTCTAAACTTTTTTTCACTCAGTTTCAGACGATTTTCAGCTTCTTTGGTTCTGGTAATATCTTCAGTAAGCATGATAATTCCGCCTACTTTATTATTGGAGGTAAACCAGGGATGTAATTTCCATGACAACCATTGTATAGTGCCATCAGACCTTTCAAAATAATCTTCGTTGGATTCTAGTATTTTCCCGTTGAGACAATTCTGATGGTCTTTTTTCCAGCGTTCTCCAATCTCCGGAAAAATTTCATAGTGCGATTTGCCGATGATATTTTTATCTTTTATATTGTAATCTTCAATCCATTTTCTAGAATGGGCGATATAGCACATATTGGTATCTAACATAGCGATAGCACCTGGTGCTTGTTCGATAAAAACCTTGTGATTTTCTAAATCCTTTTTGTGTTTTGTGATTTCTTGATGTGTGCCAATAACCCATTCAGGTTCTCCTTTGGCGGTCCAACTTACGACCTTACCCTTATCTAAGACCCAAATCCAATTTCCGTTTTTGTGTCGCAACCTTACCTCGCATTCATAACATTTGGTTTTACCTTCAAAATGATCATGAAAGGATTGATTGAATTTTTGTAAATCTTCGGGATGTACAGACTTTCTCCATGTATTTATAGAAACAGGATCAAGTTCCAGAAGCGTATATCCTATAATCTCTACCCATCGCTCGTTAAAAATTGTTTGTCCAGTTTGCACATTCCATTCCCATATACCAATATTGGTGCCATCGATAATGTGTTGATATCGTTCAACTTGTTTTTTTAGTTTTAATTCTGCTTTTTTTATTTTGGTCACATCGGTATGAGCGCCAATCATTCTATGGGGCTTATTGTTGGCATCTCTTATAACAATTCCTTTACAATGTATCCATACAGTATGGCCTAATTTATGTTCATAACGTACTACCTGATCATAAGGATGTTTTGGATTTTTACAATGTTTATCGAAATTCTCTATTGCTAAGGCAAGGTCATCCTGATTAATAATGTCTTGCCACGAAGAAGCTTTGTGAGGCATAATTTCAGGATCATATCCCAATGTAGCCCAGAATTTAGGATTCATCCATTCGTTTTCAGGGTTTTTTAAATCCCAAAACCATAATCCATCTAAAGCAGATTGTTGTATAAAGTCAAAAATGGATTCATCTTGCTTTAATAATGCATACAATTCCCTCTTGAGATAATTCTCTTTGTGCACAACCGTAAAGGCCGGCGAAGCAGATTTTTCAAACATATTTTTAGTCTCGTAGTGAGGGGTAATTCTCTTAACCTAAAGTTAATGTTAATTTTTAAATTTTAGCATATGTTATTACCGTAATTAATTTGCGGTTTAAGCTTGTTTGTTATTTTTTTGAAATTTGATGTTTGCAATATGTTACTGTTAGGTGTTATAAATAAAGGGGTTATGTCATAAATACTTTTAAATTTTAGACTTTTAAAATTGCAGCTTTTATTAAATGAATATCTGGAAATATGGTTTCTTATGTCAAATGAGCTCATGTTTGTATCGATTGAGTTATGAGATTCCGTAATTTTCCATGGGATCATGAGAAAATGATTTTTTGGTGTACTCTTCTTTTATTGTATTTTAATATTGCTGGGATAAATTTTATATCTTAAAAGGGAAACAAGTACTAACTAACCTAAATATTATGAAAAAAGGTATATTTTTTTAGGCCTCTTGGCATTAGGATTACCCTCCAAGGCGCAGCAAAATATAGATGACTTATTGGCTGCGGGAATTAACGATGCACAACGATTTGCATCAGATTATTTGAGGCAGCATCAGATGGTTTGATGTTTAGTATGAATCATGGTTGGTTTAATGATGCGAAGGCTAAGAAGAAGTTCGGCTTTGAGATTTCAATAGTTGCCAACGCTGCCTTTGTGGGAGATGATAACAAGTCTTTTGTTTTAGATACTTCTCAATATGAAAATCTACAATT
>NZ_FQYP01000020.1 GCF_900141785.1 Aquimarina spongiae
ATCGTAATCGTCTGAGTCACATTGATGCTGTTTCCAGCAGCATCCGTAACACTATAGGTTCTGGTGATCACTTCTGGATTGCTGTTCCCATCGCTGACATCACTTACAAAAGCTACTGTTGGTGTACCGCAGTTATCCGCTTCATCGGTAACGACGGTAATATCTGGTGTGGGTGCAGCACATTGGGCTGTGATTGGTGATGGATTACTCGCTGTAGGATCGGTAGTATCGTTAATCGTAATCGTCTGAGTCACATTGATGCTGTTTCCTGCAGCATCCGTCACACTATAGGTTCTGGTGATCACTTCAGGATTGCTGTTCCCATCACTAACATCACTTACAAAAGCCACCGTTGGTGTACCACAGTTATCCGCTTCATCAGTAACGACAGTCACATCTGGTGTTGGTGCAGCACATTGGGCTGTGATCGGTGATGGATTACTCGCTGTTGGATCGGTAACATCTTCAACAGTAAGTTCCACCTCATTTGAGGTTGCTACAGTACACAGATATGTAGAACTGGAAGCAATAAGACGATAACGGTTTCCATCAGCCCCAACCGGAGCATTCGTTATGGTTAATGTTGTAGTCGTAACCGTACTGTGAATCCCTGAATTAGTTAAATCATCCCAAGATGATCCATTAAACAACTGCCATTGATATGTATCCGCATTAGATGTAACAACACTAAATGTTGTATTGGTATTAGGACATATAGCGGAGTTGGTAGGTTGAGTAGTTATTGACGGAGCAGTTCCTGGAGTAACCACATCTGAATTTGTTCCAGTATATCCATCACTTCCAGAGGTGACAACTCCATTACTATCCACTGTCAAACCTGAACCAAAAGTCCCATTTCCTAAGAATCCATTATTATCATTATCGGTAAACCCTGCTTCAATTACATCATTACAGCCATCATTATCACTATCCAGTTCTAAGAAGTTATCATCATTATCTGTATCACTGTCGGTCAATGTATAGTTAATTGTTCCACTATTTTCATTTCCCACGCCCTGAACCGCATCAGGAATACCATCAGTTCCAACAGCTCCCGAAACCACTCCATTTACTTGTGTTTGGTTATGCCCAGCTTCAACGGCATCATAAATTCCATCGTTATCGCTATCCAAATCCAAATGATTAGGAACTCCATCTTGATCTCGGTCAAAAGTAGTATCTAAATCATCACATATTCCATCAGTATTTCCATCGGTACAGGTAGGAGCTCCTCCACTCCCGTTGTTATCAGCATCTTCAAAATTTAAGATCCCATCATTATCCGCATCTGCCGAAGGGTCGACCCCTAAGTCATTTTCTAATGTATCGGTTATCCCGTCGTTATCGTCATCCAGGTCTACTTCGTCAGGTATATCATCTCCATCTGTATCCAGAGTACCTACAATGGTTATGATTAAGTTTGCCGAATCTGTATTTAATGCCCCATCTCTTAGTGTATAGGGCGTAGTATCTATTAATGTAGCTCCAGCGGCAAGTGCCATCACTGCTGGATTATTTTGATCCAGCACATAGGTATAAGATCCATCTGAATTAATGGTTAGAAAACCATACATGGTTGGTATTGAATTTCCTACATTGGCAGCAACACCATTTACTTCGGAAACGACCACCACATTATCTCCTTGCCAAAAAATATCGGATACTCCAGCTATTTGCCCTCCAGGATCGGCATCAGTAACATTAGGCCCATAATTATATGAGATTACTAATTGATCTATCGGTGCTTGAAATGCGATATTAATATTTCCCGTTGCATCCTCCTCTACAGCAGTCCCTGTTCCATAAAAAGTATCTGATCCTGCTTCTACAATTCCACCAGTTCTAATAAAATTGTAATTTACTGGTGTTGGTGAGCCACCAGAGAATCCCTGAATTGTAACCTGATCTTGCCAAATTGTACCTTGAGAATAATCAATATCTGTGACTAAAAACCCGACATTAAAAACCTCTTGATCAAAATCTATAATCAGCTGAGTATCTGAGACTGGATTGGTTGCTGGATCTATATTGAATAACAAATACCCAGTATGCCCTCCATTGGTTAAGGTGTTTTGAGAAGTTTGGTTAAATGCATTTCCCGCCCCACTTGGATCCAATGAGGTGAAATCTACATTTACTCCATCTATAGTCCTGGTTTGCCCTCCTACAGCAGCTCCATTTGTAAATTCATTTTCCCAAATTAATCGAGATAATGGTCTATCTAATAAATCTTGCCCACTTGATCCATCCCCATCTATCACATTACCTGTAGCTGTATTTACTACTCCCACACTTACACTATTGTTATCATCTACAGCAACAGGGGGATCATCTACCCCGTTGATTGTAATCGTCAGAATCCCGTAATCAAAAGCACCGCTACTATCTTCTACAGTGTACGCTATAATATCATCCAGCGATGTGCTACTTGTCAATCCCGCTACTGCTGGACTACTTGTATCTACCAAGTATGAATAGGATCCATCAGATTGTACAGTTATAGAACCATATAGTGTATTATATGTTGTCCCTACAGCAGAAGGAAAAACGTTTATTTCGGATACTGATAACACATCTCCTCCTGTTGTATTGTCAGTATCATTAGTCAATACATTACCAGTAATAGGAGTCACCGAGTTTGCATTAACACTATTTGCATCATCTACAGCATCAGGAGCTACAACAACATGAATAAGTGTTTGTGATGTTGTAGAACCACCGGTAGTATCATTAAGAGTAAAATCTAATGTTCTCAACCCCTCTGTATATGGAGAATTCAAATCTCCATAGAGAATTATTTCTAAAAAATCTTCTAAAATTGCATTAGGTATTGGTGTATTTGAAGTTTCTGTAATAGTAAAACTAGTTCCTGTTTGAGCGACTTGAATAACCAACCCTCCTGCTCGATTATACGTATTGGTATTGTTTGCTGTAAAAAAATAGATATCGAATCCTCCTGCATCTGCAGGAATTGCAAAAAGCTCGTTAGCATCAATATTACCTGTAACAGTTATTGTTGCACTTGATATAGTCCCTGTGTCTGAGGTGATTGCTACATTACCTCTTGTAGTTCGAAAAACATTGCCAGTTGTAGGCTCTAAGAAGAATTCGTAATCATCGCCCGGTGTAATTTCATCTAGATCTAATGTAGGAGGATCTAAAGGTGATTTTGTGCTAAATGTGCTTTTGGCAAGACTAAAAGAAGGTAATACTTGTTGTTCCTGATCAATGTTTTTTAAAAACAATTCATTACCATTAGTGCTAAATAACTGATCTTGAAGATGGAAATTTTCGTAGAGTTCTAAGGCCAAGTTAGTACGATCGTCTTGCGCTACGAAAACAAAAGATTTAAACAAACAAAGTACTAGTAAGAAGGAAGTATTTAAACGATGCATATATTTTGAATTTTGTTCTCAATGTAAATCCTGTATAGGGGAAAAAATGTTGTCACCGTACTACTAAAGCACGTTAACAAATTGATCACATAATATTCTTTATTCGAGTTCTATAGAAGACAGAACATAATACTAGTTGAATAATGATATGTTCATATAATAGCAGATCCTTGCAAATGGAATTCCATTTACATCTTTTTAATGAGTAATAAATTGAAGTAAACATAAAAGACATTTTAGACAATGATTATCAATAGTTATTCACCCAAAACATGTCTCAGACATGATTTGGTAACATTTTGACTTAGCATTTATCTAAAAAATATTCAAGCAGCGATTTATATCTTTAATCGTTAAAGAAGTAATCTATATAGGGGATAAACATAGATCTATAAAACAATATTTTGTACTGCACGATAATTTTAAACACTTGTATAAAACAAGATTTCTTTTCTTTCCTAAATTTATGTATAATACTTATTTAATCACAAACCTTAAACCTCAAAATTAATAAGGTAAAACCATATAAAAACCGAAAAAAGCTAACATCCAAGCGGTTAAACTATGTTTGTTATCGAAAAGGGCACTATATAAATGATATAATCTTAAGAATTGAGGGAATATGTTTTTAAGATTGATCCTAAAAGCATAAAAACTAAAGACCTTTCCTAAGTTAGGAAAGGTCTTTCAATTAAATAACAAATATTTTTAAGATCCTGTAATACAAGTACATTGTCCAGTAAAAATATTTCCTTGAACTGTACCCGGACAAAAATCAAAACAACTGTCCATTACATAATCACCTCCGCGAACATTTTTTTGCGCATTACGATTTAAAGTTTTTACTCCCTCAAGATTCAATAATTCTTTCATGATTTAATTTTTTTAAAATGGTTTATTCTTGAACAGTTAAAGACACTCAAGACATATGTCTAATGGAATTGTTGATAATCAAGAATAACGATAATGAAAATGTCAAATAAGGAGTAAACTATATTTTAAAACTTCCTGGAATATACAGTGCGCTTACCAACGCGAAAAACAAAATTTTAAATTACAATCTGAAATTTATTCTCTATACATGTGATAGTAAACATTCAGATTTTAGGAAAGTTCTATGTCATACTGGTTAACTTCTTTATATCTATCGTTATTCACATTTTTTACTAAAGCCGGCTCGCCAAAACTTTATTTCAGTAAAAAATCATTATTATCAATTTATTAAGTACATCTTTTGAAAAAAAACAATGCTTAATCTACTAAGATCATTTTATCATTATTGGTACCAATTTTTCCTTTGTATTTTTAAATACTAGTTGTACTTTTTTCTTGAAATAAAATTATGCATAAAAGACTGATTATAAGCATTTTAAAACATCAAAAAAAATACGGATTAACCGTAAAAAACTTATAAATCACTGAAAAACAATAATTTACAAACATTATTAACTAGTATTCTTAGTTCAAATAGAGTAAACTTTAACAAAAAAAGTAAGAAAACACTTATATTTTATATATCAAAAACCTCAAAAAAACGTTATTTATCCTTCAAAAAAATGTTTAAATCGATTTTTTAAGTATAAAATTCAAGTCCAGAATTTAATAATTAAAGAAAATAATGATTGGATTGTTTCATTTTGTATTGTCTAACAATTTGATAGCTGATATCAATTATTCCTATCCTTTATACCCACTTGAAGGTTTGCTTCAACCTTGTAAAAAAGAAAATGCCAAACCAAGGTATATGAACAGCAATATCAAAAAACTAGTTAGCATGATAAAATTTCTATATACATATTTACTACAGTTGGTTTTAAGAATCTTGCTATTAAAACATATTTCAAAAACATCTACAGAGAGAAAAGAATAAGATTTTCGTTTTGTAGCAGATACTATTTCCTTCATAATGGTTGATTTGGTTTGAATTAATAGTTATTCAGACCCTTGCTTGCAGACTCGCCAAAATTATGCAATGAACAAGGTTGTTTATTAATAATTAAAATTCATTTGTCAATTAGCATGTACTATGTATACGATAAGTAGTATTGATTAAGGGATTTGTAAATCAACCCTAAAATTGAGGAAGGAAATAAACATCACCTACAGCATATCCTCCTATATTAATCAAGATCACTTAATCATATAAAACCATAAGATCAAAGTAAATACTAAGATCCTGCACTTGGACGATGTAAAAACAACTATACTAACAGTAATAAACTACTTATTAAAATAAGGGGTGCTTATATTTTTAACAAGTGTGTTGAGGATATATCTATTACTGCAATTAATTGAATATTAGATGACATTTTTTTAACAATATAAATGTATATATAAAACTTCAAACATAGACATGACTAAGCATCAAAATAATTACGGTTATGCCGTAACAAAATATTTAAGAAACTGATTAACAGACAAAAAAGCAAAAATAAAAGAAGGATATAGCACAAATTATTTTTTGTACTATGCTATTCTACGGAAAAACCTTATTTGCTTTTTTCGCATGGTACAGCACTCATAGTCATCTATATTCAAGCTAGTTCGGGTGTTATTTCACGATAATAAACTCACTTCTTCTATTGAGTTGATATTGATCTTTGGTACAATTGCTATCATTACCACAGTCATTAACCGGTTCGGTTTCTCCATATCCTTTGCCACTCAAACGATCTGAAGAAATACCTTTGCCGATCATATAATCAACCGTAGACTTGGCTCTCTTCTCGGATAAGTACAAGTTGTAATCATCATTACCATGACTATCCGTATGTGAACGTACCTCTATCTTCATTTGTGGATATTGGGTCATCACTTCAATCACTTTAGCCAATTCTATCTTAGCATCTTCTCTAATGTATGATTGGTCAAAATCAAAATAGATCGGTTTTAAGGACAAGACTTTAGCTAGATCATCCCCAACTCCTGCTGACTTGATCTTCTTCTCCATTGCTAAAGGAACATCAAGGGTCTGTTTGGTGTCTGGGGTAGTAACCAACTTTTCTGTAGTGGTGTATTCCTCTTTCTCGGCTCTTACAAAGTATTTGGTGCTGCATTCCAACTCGTCGGTAGTGTACTTCCCGTCTTCTCCTACTTCTATACTTTCGATCAAGTTGTTGGCACTATCGTAAACCGATACCTTTACTCCTGTAAGTGGCTCGTTGGTATCTTTGTCTGTGACTAATCCGGCTATAACAATCTTACAAAACTTACGCAGGTCTTCTAACTGTAAAAAGCTGTAGATATCATCACTTCCTATCCCTCCTGCTCGGTTCGAAGAAAAATAACCTCGCTTGGATTCATCATCTACGATAAAAGCGAAATCATCCTTGGGACTGTTGACCGGCTTACCGATATTAACCACCAAAGCCTCTTCTTCGGTCTGTGGGTTTAAACGAGTTACAAAAACATCTAACCCTCCTAAACCTAAATGTCCATTTGATGCAAAATAAAGATCATTGCTCTTACTGATAAATGGAAAGGTCTCCTTTCCTTCGGTATTGATGGTATCCCCTAAGTTCTCTGGCTCTCCAAAACTACCATCTCCATTGATGGCTACACTATAGATATCAGACAATCCTTTACCTCCTGGCATATCGGATGAAAAATACAAAGTCTGCTCATCTATACTCAAAGCTGGGTGAGCTGTAGAGTATTCATCACTATTAAAGGATAAACTCTGTGGAGTAGTCCATCCTCCCTGACTGTTCTTATACGATCGGTAGATCTTTAACTTATTGGTTCCTTTCTTATCCTTACCGTACTTACGTTTTACGTAGTTGTTTCTGGTAAAATATACTGTACTCCCATCTTTGGTAAAGATCGGGGTAGACTCATGAAACTCTGAGTTGATCGTACCGTTAAACTTCTTGATCTCGGATAACTCTCCATTGGTAGGATCATATTCAGCCTGAAACAAATCCAAAAAGGCCTCATTATTCCATTGATGTACTGTCTTTTTAAATATTAAGGTATCTCTGGAGGAAGCAAAAACTACAAAACGATCATAAAAGGCAGTACCAAAATCCGTAAACGAAGAATTGATAGAAGAGTTCTCTATCTCGAATCTACCCGATTGAAAATCGATCCTTTCTAAGTAATTAGGTTGATCCCCAAATAGTTTAACACGATTATCATCATTAGCCAGTTCGGTAAACTTCTTCATATACACATCGGCCTGATCATATTGTTCGGCAGCCTTTAAGGTCTGAGCATATCGAAAATAATACTCCGCCTCTGCCTCACTACTGTAATCATCAATTAGCTCCTTATACCATTTCTGTGCCTCTGCATATTCACTGTTGAAATAATAACTATTGGCCAACTTCTTTAACAAATCGGCATCCTTATAGCCTTTCTTTATGATCTTTAGATAGGTCTCTTGGGCATCGATATACTCATATCGATCATATTGACCCTGGGCCTTGGCTAGTTTCTTCTCTTGACCAAAAGAAACCGATAGCATAACTAAGGAAACTAAAACAACTGAAAGTAAATCTCTCTTCATATCAATGGTTAGGTTAAATATCTCTACTATTAAAAGAATCTTGGAGTCAGCATTCTATTGTATTTCTTAAATAACTCAAAGCGTAACATCACCTCATAACTCCCATCATTAAACTGCGATTGCCCCAACTCTGTGGTCTCTCTATCATAGGCAAAACCAATCATCATCGAATCCGAAATCTGGAAAGCAACTTGACCTGTTACCGCTGCACTCCATCGATAAGCAACTCCCAAAGTTAATCGCTCATATAACAAAAAGTTTGCGGAAACATCAACCTGTAACGGTGCTCCAAAAACCAATTTACTCAATAATGCTGGTTTAAACTTGAGGTCATCCGTAATATTAAAAACATGACCCGCTATCAAATAGTAATTAATTCGTTCCTCGGCCAAAAAACTAACCGCCTCACTTGAACTACTCGTGGTACTCTCATCAAAATGATCTGTCTCTAACAAATTAGGAGCACTAAGTCCCAAATAAAACTTATCGGTGTGATAATACACTCCAATTCCTACCTGAGGACTAAATTTATTATCAATATTGTTCTCAAACAAGGCATCATTTTGATTGAACTGAGTCAATTCCTGAAAATCAAC
>NZ_FQYP01000009.1 GCF_900141785.1 Aquimarina spongiae
ATTTTGGGAATCTCTCATATGTACTACCACCCAAGGTGACTGTAGCCAATGGCGTAAGTCAGAGTGAGCTCGCCGAACTCTGTTACCAATACAAATACGATTACAGAAACCGATTGGTTGAAAAGAAGATCCCTGGCAAAGGATGGGAGTATATTGTGTACAACAAACTGGATCAACCGGTCATGACTCAGGATGCGAATCTAAGGAGTAAAAACCAATGGTTGTTTACCAAATATGACAGACATGGTCGTGTTGCGTATACGGGATTGATTGGTAATAGTAGTGGCCGTATCCCTATGCAAGAATCTGCAGATAACACGGTTGTGTACACCCAACATGAAAGCAAACAAAGCAGTGCACAAACTATAGCGGGTACCACGATATATTATAGTAACAATGCCATCCCACAAGGGATTGCAGAAATCCATACGATCAATTATTATGATGATTACAATTTTGATCGTCATGGTATGGACAAGCCAGCAACTGTATACGGGGTAACGACTACAGATCAAGTAAGAAGTTTACCTACAGGGACCAAGGTAAGAGTATTGGATACCAATAACTGGATTACCACAGTAACGGCTTATGACAATAAAGGAAGAGCGATTTGGATAGGAAATAGAAACCATTACCTAAGTACCATCGATAAGACTTCGATGAAACTGGACTTTACCGGTAGAGTAGAAGAGACGACTACCTCCCATGTTAAAAATGGAAGTACACCTTTGATCACAGTAGATACCTTTACCTATGATCATACAGGGAGACTGCTTACCCAAACCCAAAAGATCAATGATCAGGATGTAGAGTTGATTGTAAACAACACCTATGATGAATTAGGACAACTGGTCAGCAAGAAAGTGGGCGGTACTTCGACTACGCTCAGCACCCAAGGAACCCTGAGCGGAGCTGAAGGGTTACAGCAAGTAGACTACACCTACAACATCAGAGGATGGTTAAAGACAATCAATGATCCCAATAATCTAGGAGATGATCTATTTGCCTTTGGGATCAATTACAATACCACTACAGAGAACTTGTATGCAAGTAAGTTATACAATGGAAATATTAGTGAGACGATTTGGAGAACGGCCAATGATAATACCAAAAGAGCCTATGGATACCGTTATGATGCATTAAACCGCTTTGTAGCAGCTACTGATAATGATAACAAATATGTAGTATCTAGTATTACCTACGATAAGATGGGGAATATAGAATCCTTAGCTAGAAACGGTTGGCAGAACAGTGCTAGTTATGGCAATATGGATGTATTAGCCTATGACTATGATAGCGGTAACAAACTCATAAAAGTAACAGATGCTGGAAACAAAGATTACGGCTTTAAAGATGGCACCAATACCAACGATGATTTTGAGTATGATGCTAATGGCAACATGATCATAGACCGCAACAAAGGAATCTCATCCATCACTTATAATTATTTGAATTTACCCGAAACAGTTTCGATAAGCAATAGTGAGGGTACAGGAACAATTGCTTATATTTACGACGCCACTGGAGCGAAACAAAAGAAGATCGTAACAGAGGGAAGTTCTATAACAACGGAGTATGCTGGTAACTATGTATACAAAAACGGAAATCTGGAGTTCTTTAACCACCCAGAAGGATATATAGAAAAAGAAGCTGATGGGTATAAGTATGTGTATCAATTTAAGGATCATCTGGATAATATCAGGTTATCCTATAAGGATGCTAACAAAGATGGTGCAATTACCCAGGATGAGATTGTACAAGAAAAGAATTATTATCCTTTTGGACTAGAACATAAAGGATACAATAATACTATTGTTGGTCAGAAGTATAATTATAAACAATATCAGAGTCAAGAATTTACGGAAGATCTTGGTTTGAATACTCATGAATGGAAATATCGAGTTAGTGATCCCGCTATTGGGAGATTCTGGCAAATAGATCCTTTAGCTGAAGATTATGTTTATAATGGGACTTATAATTTTGCTGAAAATAGAGTTATTGATGGAAATGAATTAGAGGGTTTAGAATGGACAAGATTTGAGAATCCAGATGGCAGCACACATTACTCAGTTCATTATAAAGTTTTGAACAGTACAACACAAGACTCCAAGTATGAAATGAGTAGTAAAGAAGTTAAACAAAATGCTGAATTAATTAAAAGCCAAACAGAAAGCTCTTTTTCTGGAAAAGATGCTGATGGAAATAATGTTACTGTAAGCGCGACTTATGAAATAGTTGATAGTGTAGAAGATGGTGATTTTTATGTTGATTTTGTAGATAAAGTTGGGATAAAAGGAATTCCTTCCGAAAATACTCCGATAGCCTTTAGATTAGCGGAAGGTAAGGTTGATGAGATAGGTAATAGTGAATCAAATAGGATACAAATATCTAGTTTTATGAATACCAGTGAAGAAGATTTTGCTACGACAGGAGCTCATGAACTGGGGCACACAGTAGGCTTAAGTCATCAAAATGATGAATCAAATACGAGAAATCCAAATCCTGTCATAGAGTCAATGGGTAGAGATAACTTAATGCGCAGCCCTCAAAGTTCTGATAAAATAACCCCACAGCAAAGATCTCATATGAGGCAGTTTATACCTCGTGCAAGAACAGTTTCGACAATAAAACCTTTAGGAATAGTTAATTAGAAAAAATGAAGAAAATTATTACAGCCCTATTTTTTGTGATTTTTATTTATAATTGTGGTGTAAGCCAAAATTATTCTATTGATTATAATAACTCTGAACCTAGTGATAAGCAGGAATCAGTCATAAATGAAATAAAAAAAGACAACGAAATATTGCTTTTTTTTGATGGGGGTTATGTAAATGATAAAATCCAACTTTTTGCAGATGGCACTCAAGTTTTTGAAGACATAATATCCACGGATAACACTTTAGGTGTTGCAAAAGATTATAAATTACTTAATTCTATTAAAAAAATTAGGATTAAGATCAATGATAATATAGATATAAGTTTAGATGTAAAAAAAGAGTATTCTTTTATTAATATAGATAAGAAAAAAGAAAAAATTCAAGTGGAATATAGAAAGTTTTATAAATCATATCAATAAAAACATTTCCTCTGCTAGCGCTAATCTTTTACTAGTGCTGGGTATGAGTAAGATACAAAACCCGATAGCGCGGATTTGCAATCCGTGCCCAGTATGAGTAAGAACTATTGGTAAATATAGAAACAGCTACTATAATGTAGCTGTTTTTTTATTAAACAAAAATAGAATATATTCATCGTAACCCTGTTGTTAAGAAAATTGTTGTAGCACCGAAGGATTATGTATTTAGTTCTGCAAGAAATTATGCAGATTTAGATCATGAGTTAGACATTGTCGTTTTACCTTTGTTTTGAAGAAGACAGTACCTTATGTGGCACGGATCGCAAATCCACGCTGTCGGAACAGAACAAGCTATATTTTTGATAGCTTTAGCTATTTTCGATATTTTTTATATCGTTAAGTATTTTGTACTACCACAAATTAAAAAGCAAAAAGAATGAATCTCTATTGCTCCAATAACACAAACTTGTAATTCGTGCGATAAAGAAATATAAAAGCCGGTAACACTAATTTTACTGGCTTTTTTGATTTATACAGTTTTATAGAAGGGTAAAAAACAAACAGCCACTATCCAGCGGCTGTTTTTTATGACGATATGCGATCTTGGGGATCAATATGTTGAGGCTGGACTTATGTTTCTTTTTAGAGGCAACATTGGGTTACTTACTTTATGTTTCACAAAACCAAACCGTTTTTTCGTTTCTATAGTATAAAAGTAGGTGATCCATTGTCTATAAATGGTTGATTTAGGGTCAAACCCGATTTGCTGTAGACGAATGGTAGGATTGCTGTCGATAAAACAAAAAATAGCGTGGAGTATGCATCCACGCTATTTATTTCACCAACTCTATTTAAAAACAAAACTCGCCACCTTATCGATGAATCGAATGCGAACAAGCAGCGGGCAGTTCTTTTATAAATTTAATAATCGAAGGAAGGTGTACTCTAAATACATTTTTTAAAATCATCATTGCTTTTTTATATATAACGCTTGATTGCTTGTTGCACCTACCCCCAAACATCAAAAAAAGTAATAAACGATTATATCACAAACAGTTAACGATTTGGTAAAGTCGATAAGCCCAGTAATGATGTAATTTTACGCGCCCAAAAATAATGGCTATGAAAAAGAAAATGCTGCGGCCTTTGCACTATAGGTCACGTTTGGATACCATGATAGAAATGAGCTATAAGGATAGCAATGCGTTGATCGCAAAAGACCTTGACGACAATGTCTTCTTTTTGTGTAATGGCATATATCTGGTAAATGGCCAATTGCAATCTCAATCCCTGACTGCCTTAAAAAATACCTTCACAAAAGTGATCAATCAATCCAAATGGTGCGAGTTTGATGGTAAAATCTATGACTTTACCTCATCAAACACGCTTTTATCATCTAAAACGTGAGATAGAAGGTAAAAAAACAGAAATCTTGTATCTTGTGGGAGAACATGATATAAATTCACATCCTTTTGAACAGAAAAGAACTTCTTTGGCTACTAGGGTCAATTATTGCAATAGGCATTTTCAATTTTATCTTATTGGGATGGGATAGCTTAAAGAATACAGCACATACCGATATTAATATCTACGATACTTATTTTGTACTTCCTAAGTCATTCTTCTTTATTCTCTATTTTGTATTATTTCTTTTTCTGGTATACCTGGTTAGGGTACTAGCAAAACGGTTCAGGAATATGTTTGGGAATGTGGTTTTCATGATCACAACGATATCTTTTATCGTGATGCTTACTTTTGTTATAGGAATAGGGCAAGAAATCATTCGACATGATAATACGCATGATGGATTAGTAACTCATGATCCTGTAAAGGATTTTATGACTATAGTTTTTAATGTCGTACGAATATTGCAAGCTCTGTTATGTGTATTCTTAGCATTTACAGGAATCCAAACTGGGAAGATACTATCTTTAAAAAAAATGGCTAATGCAACTCCCGATCAAAAATCGCAATAATACTATCGCATTGTGTAATTCCTTTTTCGGTGGCATCCATCTGTATCTTATAACTGCCCGCCAGGCTTTGTACGATTCTTTTTAGGAGTTTTTCATCTTCAAAGGGAAATTCATTACTTCTCATTTTGTCAAAATCGGCATGGTAGATATAGTACTTACCCAGATATTCTTTATGGATAATTTCTTGCCGTTCATACGCTTTTAGGATAGTATGCAAATCGGCAGAATAGTATTTTTGGATGGCCGATTTGAGTTTCAGATCCTCAAAAAGGGTAAGATCTCCAGAATTGATCAAGGTATTGTAGGTAACATCCTGGGGTACAAACTCCACCAAATTAGAGATCTGAAACACCTTCCTGATGATGCTCATTTTTTGTGGCGAATCGGTATTGAGATGTGGTATAATCTCGTTGGTACTTTTTTGAAAATCGGTTAGGGTTTGCAGGTTGTTCTCTAGTGTCTTTTTATCGGTTTGGATATCGTTTTTTAGGTTGGTGAGGTAAGCGGCTCTTAGGTCTCGATCTTTTAACCGTTCAGAATATTTATTAAGACTAAAAGCAATAGTAATCCCTATGATCACGATTAGGGTTTCCCCCAACGCGTATCTCCAATTGATTTTTTTCATATTCCCAAAGATGATTTACTGCTTTAAGGTAGTAATTTATCATGACATGCATATAACAAAAAACACGATCAAAGCAGCGCTCTTTGATCGTTTATCTTATAATTAAAAATCAGATAGTTATAATGAGTTTCTAGAAAATTCGATAACTTTTCGATAACAATTTTCAAAAAAGTACTTATTTAACTTTAAATCTTAATCCCCCACACCCCCTAATAATCTTAACAGGAAAAACTGTAATTAGGTCACAAAAACGCACAATTTTTATTCAAAAATTCCGCCTTTTTGAGTTGTTATTGTTTTGACAAAAATATGAATAGTTTATAACCAGTATAGAGACACGCAAAATTTGGGTATTTATCGATTAAGCGAATTACAGAAAGCAAGAAATTTCCTTATTTATTTATAATTTTATTTTTACACTAACTTTTCAATAATTTTTGTATTTCTGTATTTTTAATAGAAAAGTAGATGTAATCAACTGAAAAACAGGTGTGTATATAAAATACAGAAAAAAATACAAAAAATACAGAAATACAGAATTTTGTAATATCCTATATTTGTTATTATTACTTACCCCTAGAATATTCAAACCCTTAAATATTTTAAAATGAAAAAGACATTGCTACTATTGTTTTTTATTGGCTTATCCATATCTAGTTGCGAAACTTCTAATACTAATGAGGAAATTGGTCTCGAAATTCTGGATCCCTATTCTACAGGACAAGGTGAAGTTGGTGATCCTTCTGACGATGATGATGAAGAGGGAGGAGCTTAGTTAGATTAAACAATAATCGCTGAACGAATATGACTTAATACTCTTTTAACCAGATGCTTGATTTAATAAAGACGTTTTTTGAAACTTCAAAAGAAAGGATAAAAAATCCATTAATTGGCACATTTATCATTTCTTGGATAGCAATTAACTGGAGACCTATAGCCGTGTTTTTGTTTTCTGAACACACAATAGAAAATAGGATTGAACATATTATATCTTCCTACTCTTCATATTGGTCTTTAGTCTTGTATCCATCTTTTTTAGCAATCGCTTATGTAATTATTCTTCCCTACTTCATGCTGTTAATAGATGAATTGACAAAATTTTCTACTCTAGCACGGAAAAGAAATGCACTGAATAATGTCCTTTCCGAATATGATGGTAAATTACAGATTGCAAAGTTAGAAAGTGAATTAGAGAATATCAAAGCAGGAAGAAGAGATGTGTCGGATTTGAATGATGAGATAGAACGTCTAAGAAATCAATTAGATGAAAGAGAAAACTCTATAGATGATTTAAGTAGGAAATTAGAGAATCGGGAAAACAGTCACGCAGAATTTAGATCTCACGTTTTTGATATAGCAAATAAAGGTTATTCGGAAAAAGAACTTAAAGAATTTGCTTTTGAAAAGGAATACGAATGGTTTAAAAAGGATTCATTGTTCAGAGACTTTTTAGATAATGGTACCAGCATCGTTCGATCTAATTCTTTTCCCCCAGATGTAGATGATGGTACAATTCAGGCATATATTGATTATGATCTTGTCAATCGAATTGCGAAGGGCAATAATATAGCATATGTCTTTTCAAGTAAAGGAAGACAATTATGGGATAGAGTGATCGAAGATAATGCTGATCTGGATTAATTTATTCTATCGTAAAAAGATAAAATTCTTTATACTTGATACAAATTAATCCCACCTTAAAGTTTATCATTTAATAAATGATAAAATACGGTTTTCATGTTTCCTTATCTCACAAAGATCCAAAGTAACAAATTACGGAAAACCGTAATAAAATTAGGACTTAACAAGGATTTGGTGTGACACATTTTTAAAAAGTTTTGTGGTTTTTCCGTATTCGGTTAATGGGGAATAATCCCTAAATTTGAATTCTAAAAACGGTACAAGTACCATGAATTATTATTTATGTACTATGGTTAATTGCCGATGCACTAAAGAATAGAAATTTCCTGATTTTCTTGATTCTCGATGCTTTATCTTTGAGGGAATCTTAAAAATTGAGCAAAATGAGAAAATTATTTTTTAGTCTATTGATCATAGTTGGAGCCTTATTCATGGTAAGTTGCGAAACACCAGAAAGCAATGAAGAGATTTCACAAATTGAACTTTATTCAACAGAACAAGGAGATAATATCAACACAAGCGGTTCAGGAAACGAAGAATCGGACAACGGAGAAGAATAGCACAAATTTCATATACTACTTTTTGGCGGTAGTCTGTTCTATCGCCTTTTTTACTTATGAGTTTATTCCTCAGAACTCTCAAGAATTTAAAGATGCGTTAGCAGCTCATAAATCTGCAAAAGCTGAACGCACAAAAGCATTAAATGCATTAAAAAAGAGCCAGGAAGGAACTCCTTTATATAATGAATACTATAAACAAAAGGTAAAAACTGACCGTGCGTTTGAAGCCTATAGAATAGCTGAACAAAAAGAACACTTCTTGGCATTCGATAATCTTAAACAGTTTCTAGGGGAGTTTGGTTGGGCTTTAGGACTTTTCATCTATTCATTGTTTAATGTTTTTGTTACTTTTTTACGAAAAGAGAAAAAGTGGCCCGGTGAAATCGCGCTCCATGGAACTTTAATTTTCATATCATTTTATTTTATAGCATATTGCTTCAAGATGAAAGACTTTGAAGCTTATCAATACATAGTTTCTGCATTTTTAATGTCATGCTTTATTGTCACCGCTACGTATTATTTAGTACGCTATAAGAATCAATATATATCTAGTCTCAGAAGAAACAATGAAAGACTGTTAAGGAATATTAAAAGAGCGACTAGGTTCATTGTTAGAGATACAAGAAAAGACTGGGTGCCGGAAGAAAAAAATATTGAATATACAAAACAGATAGCTGAATTTAATAATTCGTTAGAACCCCTAGAATAAAATTAGATATGAAATTTAAGAATTTGGTAGATGAACTTCATAAACGTTCAGAGTTTTATGATGATGACATCCTACAGGAATTGGAGGGGCATTTAATAAAGGATCTTGAAGAGAATATTAAGCAAGATGATAAAAGGCGCTCTGAAATGATAGAGAAAATTAGGGATAACAAAATTGATTTATCAATATTGAAAAACACCATCCTGACTAAGTATAATTCAAAAATAAAGCTAAACGATATTAGTTAATCTTCTTTCTTTAAGAGGCTTATTACCCCACTTTTAATTATTTCATCAAAGTCAACATTAAGAATATGTCCAAGTTGTTCATAGACTTTGGTTCGGAACCCTTCTACTTTCATAGCTTGGTCCCAATTTTCTACACAATCTAAAGCTGCCTTCCGGATTTTACTATCCATCTGATCTAAGTCAGGTTGATTGTCAAAATCGTTAAGAATTTTAATGACACTTTGTGATACATTTCTGTTACCCTGTTCCCAGCTTTGTACCGCTCTTTTAGAAACACCTACTATTTCTGCAAGATTTTGTTGAGTTAATCCGTGTTTTTCTCTAAATTCTTTAATTTCTAAAGCGTTCATAATCAATATTTTGGGTAGGTAAAATATGTTAAAATAACACAAAGTGTTACAATAATTTGGAAATGTAACACATTGTGATATATATTTGTGGTGTAATTCAACAACAATACGCCAAATATATGAAAACTATTGCTAAAATACGCACAATGTGCGAACGAAAAGCGAACGATTTCCCTTCCATTCATTTGTCTTATTATCAGAGAGATAACCTCTTAAAACTATAGTGGTATGAAACACAGAATAAGAGCGTTGTACGCAAAAATTGAAGATAAACAGAAGTTTATTAATCGGTTAGCCGAGATATTTGATCTTAACCCTCGATCTATTCAAAATCATTGGTTTGGGAAAGTATTTAGCATTCCTAAAAGATATGTGGAACAGGTGTTATTACTTCTCGAAGAAACCATACAGAACCAAATTGTTGAATTAACCGAATTGGTTAATCCATCTCAAAAAATATAGATCATGCCAAGTAAAACGATTAAGATGGATGGTAGGGAATATTATGTGGTTGATAAAGCAGTCATGAAAGACTTAGTGCATGAGGCATACATCAAGGAAAAAACAACTACTAATCAATCGGTTTGTACGGCAAAAAAGGCTAAAGAAATTCTGGGATGTAGAACCACCAAATTCTATCAAATTCAGAAAGACCCTAAATGCAAGTTGAGGAAGTCTACAGTAAAAGGAAAGTATATCCTGGCAAGTGTGCATGAAGAACTTAAACGAATAAGTAACTCTTAAATCAATCGATATGATTACGATATTAAACTATATAACTCCAGATCTTTTGCTACTGTTTTTACTCATAGTTATTGGGCTATCCATTAGTGTTTTTTTACATCTAAAAACCTATACCGTTAACCGATCTGGTAAAGCAGAATTAGCTAAAGAACCAACGGTATTGAAGATACTAGTCTTATTCGCTTTTATTGTCTGGTTAGGATATACCTGTTACCACATAGCCAATTTAGAAATTGAACATTTCCATTAGTTAAATAAAGAATTACAAAAACATATTCCCTCATAAAGTAAGGGGGACCATTCGTCAGATTGCAATTGTAGCCTAAAGGATACCTAGAAAATTGCTCTAGGTATCTGTGTAGGAATCATAAGAACATTATTAATCATTTAAAAGTCCAGAAATCATGCAAACCGATAAATATTTTACTCAATCCAATGTCGATATCACTCATAGAATTGAGGAAGGAAGAACTTTATTCTTTACTACCTCTCAAAAAGAAGAGGCAAAGTTCTATGCCAAACAACAAAAAAGCTATGTATATGAAGTATTCACCTATCAGAAGAACAATAAGGTTTTAGCAGGATACGGTGTGCCTAAATAGTAACTAATCGAATTAAGACTTTCATCATGAATCAACTATCAAAACAACAATGCGAGTTACGGTTAAGTAGCTATAAAGCTCAACTTGAAAAATTATTAGATCTGAATGTGGAGCAACTGGGACACTTTAATGTTAAGAAATACACTTTAAACCGAAAATATCTAGAAGGTAAAATCGAATACTACCAATCGAAAATAGATACTATTAAGGCTAGTACAATAAAGGTTCACCATTCAGAAACGGTTTAATGAGCGAATACAAATACGATAAAAAAACTATTCTCGAAAAAACCAATAATGGTTTAGACGTATTTAAACACATTTATCCAGATTGTGAAAAAAATGGTCGTTTGGTACCCTTCAAAACACATGAAGAAGCTACACCAAGTACCATGATCAAGGAGTTCAAAAATGGTTATATGATGACCAATTTTGGAGATGATGGTAAAGCAATCAGTTGTTTTGATGCTGTTATGCAAAAGGAGGGATTAAAGTATTTTGGGGAAGCCTGTAAGTGGATTGCTTCAGAACTCAATATTCCAGGATTAGAGACCACTTTTAACAAAGGCGAAATCGAATTCAAAGCCCCTTTGAAAGATGATAAAAAAGGAGATTGTCATTTTGAGTATAATCAAATGATTAGCGAAGTACATTTAAAAGTTCTTGGGCCTTTGGTAACTGAAGAAGTTTGTAAAAAGTACCATATCAAGAGCTGTAAGAAATTCATAAGAGTAGTAGAGCCCAAAACCCCCAAAGAACATAAGCTATTACGAGTTATCACTACTGCAACCGATAAGTACCCCATATTCGTTATAGACATGGGAAAATGGCAAAAGATATATCAACCGCTTAACCCAGATAAACAGTATCGTTTTAGTTATGCAGGTAACAAACCACAAGACTTTCTTTTTGGAGTAGAAAATTTAATCAGAGAATACAATAGTTATAACCCAGATTATGACGATGACGACGATGACGATGACAGATTGCCAAGGGTATTTATTGGGGCAGGGGATCGAGACTCTTTAAATATAGCATCACTTAACGAACCGGTAGTATGGCAAAATAGTGAAACGGCAATTCTATCCCATGATGACTATTATAACAAACTACTCAAATATGCCAAAGAGGTAATTTACATTGGTGACCTTGATGATACAGGGGTTAAGCAAACGGTTAAAATGGCCCTTTCTCATATCGATATCAAAATAGCGTGGTTGCCAGATTGGATAAAAGATAGGACCTATCGTGGTAAGCCCAGAAAAGATTTTACTGACTGGATTAAGTTGGTACATGATCCACAAAAACCGGATAAACTTAAAACCTCTTTTAATAAGATCCTTAACAATGCGGAACCTGCTCGATTTTGGGATATTAAACGAAACAAACAGGGAGATTTTAAGGGCTATACGTTAAGTAATGAGCGATTGTATAAATTCTTGACTTATAATGGATATTACATCTACAAAGAATTGCCAGATCAGCCGGAATTTGATTATGTACGAATTGAGAATGGAATTGTTAAGAAAGTATTTTACAGAGATCTTAATAATTTTCCAGCTAACTATCTTAAATCAAAATATAAGCCTACCTCATTAGTCGATTTCATACACCGAAGCGCCCAATTAAAGGAAAGTTCCCTAGCCAAGATCCCAGAAAAACCGATCGATTTTAAGGATAGTGATTTTGATTACCAATTACTATTCTTTCAAAACAAGATTTGGGAAATTACCAAAGATGAGATTAAGGAGTATGGATATGGTAAAATGGATGATGTCTACGTATGGGATCATAAGATTATTCAGCATCGGGTTCGTATTAATAGAGATAAAGCCTTTGAAATAACACCGATAGGAACACGAGAGGATAATTCAACAATTTATGACATCAAAATACTTCGAAAGGACAATCACTTTTTAAACTATCTAATTAACACCAGTCGAGTACATTGGCGTGTTTGTGGTGATGAACCCTTTAAAAAAAGAATCAAGGCTATAAGGGAAACCGACCCGATTAAGCGTAAAGAAAAACTTCAAAATATACTTGCCGAAAAGGAAGCCTATCAGACCCAAAATCGCTTTGAGTTAGAGGAAGAAGGATTATCTCCAGAACAAATACAAGAACAGAAAGATCACTTAATTAATAAGATATTTTCATTTGGATATCTACTACACCGAAAAAAAGTAAGAAATAAACCTTGGGTAGTTTATGCAATGGATAATCGGATCAGTGATATATCAGATAGCAACGGAGGTTCTGGTAAATCTTTAATGTATGATCAAGCCGTTAGAAATGTTCTTCTGAGCAATAAATACATCAATGGTAGGGATCGAGAAGCTGTTAAGGACAAACACATGTTCTCTGGAGTTACTAAATCGACCGATTATGTACTTTTTGATGATTTAGATTCTTATTTCCCATTTACACGGTTTTTTACAGAAACTACAGGAGGATTCAATGTAAATGCCAAGTATAAAGATGCTTATACGATCCCATTCGAGGACTCTCCAAAAATAGCTATGACATCAAATTTTGGGATGTTTAAGCCTGACAGCAGTACCAAAAGAAGAGTGTTGTATAATGTATTCAGTGATTACTACCACTATAAAAGTGATCTGGATGAAACCGAACATAAGATCACTGATGATATATGCAAAATGTTGTTTAGTCAGTTTGATGAAAGTGAATGGAACGATTTCTATAATCTATCTGCTGAATGTATACAGTTTTTCTTGTGTACTGATGAAAAAATTATTCCCCCATTAGCCAATGTAGAAAAGCGAAATAGTCTTCAGACCATGGGAGATGCTTTTAAAGAATGGGCGGATTCTTATTTCGAACACAGATTGGATCAACAGATTGTGAAAACACAAGCGCAGACCGATTTTGAGGTGAAGAGCAAAGTAAAACCTTGGTCTTCGCAAAAGTTCAAAAAATCATTAAAAGAATGGTGCAAGTTTTATGGGTATGAGCTAAATCCCGAAGAAGTTCTCAATACTAATGGTTTTAATAAGCATACTCGACAAGGCGCAAGTACAGAATTCATTTATATAAAAACTAACGAAGAAAATGAAGTTGAAATTAAACATGAAGAATCGTTACCAGACGATTTGGACCCAACTGATGAACTAGAATTTTAATAGACAATGATATGAACGCTAGAGAGTATTCTGAAGATATGAGTCTTTGTTTAAAATACGGGATCACTATTTATCAGGTGTTTTATGCCAGAGGTCGATATAAAATCGCAGTCGCAAGAAATGGACATAAAACCAAAATTGGCGATGATATTTATGAGGACAAAGCATATGTGGACAAGACTACAAAAAAGCAAATACCCGCAGTTCACAAGAAAATACAAAACATGTATCGGTCTATGGCTGATAAAATCAGAAACAAAAAAACAACTTTAATCCATAAGCCTAGGAATAATGAGAGAGAATAATAAAAAACCGTTGCCTTGGTGTCCTACAAAGGAACAAGTGCATACAATCTATGTACAAGTGAGCACCAAAACTCTAAGAGATGAAATATTTGCCGCTATGCAGGAACATCGAAAGAAGAGTTTTGATCAAATCAAGAATATAAAAAAACTACTTCACCCAGAATGGGTAAAGATTGTGAAGTTTTTAGGTATCCCAAACGGTTATTATGCTCCAGATGGATTTTTTGACATGCCAGAATAAGTGCAAGCATAAGCATAAGAATATAACTACAGTAGTGATTCATGCAATTGTAAATGTTGAAGTGACACAGGAATATTGTCATTATTGCAAAAGGTTTATAGGAGAACAAAAAGTGGATTGTTAAATGAATGCAAACGATAATTATATGGATAAAACGTACAAGATTCCATCAAAAACAATTGAGGACAGGATAAGCTCCTTAAGCGCTATAACCGTATCGGTTTTATTGTATATATCAGGTTATGCGGTAAAGCTATCAGTTCTTTTCAATGATCTATTAAACGAAATAATACCTCATGAGTATCTAAGAATGATAGCCTCAGGTAGTACTGGGATTGCATTGGCAATGGGCCTATTAATCGTATCGGTTAACGAGAAACATAAAATAGTCTCCTGCATCATAGGGATAAGTGATTTTATGGCATTGCTGCTGATATTCAAAATATTTAAGGCTGATAGTATTGAGCAGTATAGTAAATGTTTTTTTATCAGTGGCTTTATGGCCTTTGTTGGATTCCATTTGATACAAACCTTTGTTCGAAAATATCAAGAAAGCAAATCATTTCGTGATCGTGAGCAACTTGCCGACCGATTAAAGCAAGAATTGAACGGATTAAAGCAAAAGGTAAGCAATACAAGTGCAGAACAGAACAAATTGAAGCAAGATGTTAGCAAAATGGAGCAAAAGAAGAGCGAAATGGAGCGAAAGATCAAGGAAACCACTTGCTCTAAATGCGGTAGATATTTCAATACAAAAAATGCTTTGAATGCCCACAAATGTAAACCTGAAGATATAGAAGCCTTCAAGGCTAAATCGAATTAAAAAGCAAACTCTTAAAACCTATATAACCATGAAAAAGCACATTGAAAAGGATACACTTTGGTCCAAAGTAACCGTAGCATCAATAGGAATATTAACCATAAGCTTGATTTCAATAGCATTAGATTCTCAAATGATACTTTGCTCTTTGGGGCTATTACCAAACATAATAAGATCAATAGAATGAGTGGAAACAAATCTAAACTAATCGCATTTAACTACTTTGGGGGTAAGTTCTCTCATTGTGATCAAATCTACCCGTACTTTCCTAATCAATTTAACCATTTTGTTGATTTGTTCGCAGGTAGTTTTGCAATGAGTTTGAACTACAGGAAAAATGTAATTAAAACCGCAAATGAAATCAACGGTGAAGTAACCAATTTTTTTACTGTCTTACGTGATCATACAGACGAATTAATTGTTCGGTTACTCCATACTCCCTGTTCTTTAGAAGAATATAACAATGCCTGGTATAACCATCCAACGGATAATATTGAAAATGCTAGGAGATATTTTGTTCGAGTTCGACAATCCTTTTTTGGTCTTGGTGCACAAAGAAAAAACAAAGGTTGGCACATGGCCAAGAGTCAGTTGAATGCAGCTGGAGGTGAAACCGTTAGCCGATGGAATAATGCAATACCTAAATTATATGAAGTTGCTGAAGTACTCCGAAGTGAATTTCAAATTTTAAATCTAGACTATAAAGAAGCAATAGTCAAAACGGACACCAAAAACACTTTTTTCTATTATGATCCTCCATATCCCAAAGAGTGCAGAGCATCATTTAATGATTATAGATTTGAATTTACAGACGACAACCATCGGGAGCTTGCTGAAGCAGCTCACAATACAAAGGGGTATGGAATGATAAGCGGATATGACTGCAAACTGATGAACGACCTGTATGGAGATTGGAACCGTATAAAATTACCAAAGAAAAAAAACAATATACGATCAGGAGAAGTACAGGAAGTTATCTGGTTCAATTATCCATTGAAAATGACAGAAAAAGCACAACTTAATTTGTTTGAAGAAATAAAAGAGATTTAATATGAGTGGAATGAATTACGAAATACAGAACCGAAAGTTACAATCGTACAAACATACGTTCGATTACAACTTTTGTAAGCGAAAGTACAACGAGTACGCTAACATGGAACTAGACAAGTTCATTAAATGTCTAAAGGATAGCAGAAAGATAGGCGAGATAGGGCATTTATGCTCATTCATTCTATGGGTAAAGAATAAAGAAAAACATGATTATAGGGATACTTTGGGTGATTACGGAATCATTCATTTACTATTTCATTGTTTAGAGAATACGCAACACGCAGAGATGCACGGGGAATACATACACATGTTGTTTAAGGAAGATATAAAACTTGTATAATGTGGATAGTACCAAACAACTTATTGAAGAACAAAGAGTATTATCTTTTTGCTACGGATACGGAGGTCTCGAAAGAGGAGTTCAGCAAGTTATTCCAATTCAGCCAGTCGCTTACTTGGAGATCGAATCATTTCAAGACTTCAACCTGGTGGCTGCGATGGAAAAGGGTGTGGTGGATTCAGCACCTATTTGGACGGATATTAAAACCTTCGATCCAGAACCATTTCGTAACCGAATACACGGATTCATTGGAGGTTATCCCTGCCAGGGGGAAAGCCACGCTGGAAAAAGACAGTTATGGAATGATCCAAGATTCCTTTGGCCGCATATTGAAAAATGCATCAGTTCAATTAGACCTGTTTGGTGTTTCTTCGAAAACGTCTCCGGACATTTATCAGGATCTTTCCCCTATGTTCTTAGTAGCTTACGAGATCTTGGTTACATCGTTGAACCGGGATTGTTTACAGCGTCAGAAGTCGGCGCGCCACATGAAAGAAAGAGATTGTTCATACTCGCGTTGGAGAACACCGAATTTGCCTTCCGGTGGGCAACAGCCCAATTACCGGATTCGACCAAGCGGACACAAAGTGCAAATATGTCTTGCCATGCAAGCAGAAAGCAATTGGTTAACACCCAGAGCAACGGAAACAGAGGAGGATCTTGTGAAGTTTCAAGAGCGAATGAAGAAATACAACAACAATACGAAAATACCAAATCTTTCAAGTCAGGTAAAGAATTGGCAAACACCAATGGCAAGGGACGGAAAAGGAACGGACAGCCCAGCCGATCGAAAAAGGAAATCACCAGGCCTACCAAGTCAGGTAAGAAATTTTCCTACACCTCAAACTCTGGAAACGGAGAAAGCTGCAAAGAGTACCAAACAGGAAAGTTTATCACAAATGGCAATAAATGGCCAGCTAGACAAGGGAAACAACAACACGAGTGGGAAGAGCCGAGAACGATTAAACCCGGCATGGGTTGCACAATTAATGGGTACAACTTTAGAACAGAGCTTCTTCGCCAATATGGCAATGGAGTAGTAAGTCAGCAAGCGGCTTATGCCTTTGATAATCTATTAGTTAAGATGATTTCTTGACAAACATAAAAGAACGTATTTTTGTTTCTGAGAAATAAAAAAATGCTAATTTTTATTTATATTAGCATATATATATTTATATTTGTCAACACAAGGCTACCCCGATTTAAGAAAGATTTTAATGATAAAAATTAAGCCGCACAAAAATTGAGCGGCTGATTAATAATAGATTAACGGGTAGTTTTCAACTCTCGATATAGGCGATATATGCTAATTGAAAGCGCCAGAAAGTTGATTACTACTGAAATAATTAAGAATAGCAAATACGTTTTAAACATTTAATTTGCTTTTTTTAGTTAAACATCTGCAAAAAGAGCTAACTGGTACTTGGCTCTTTTTTTGTGTCATAAAGTCACTCGACATGCAGCTCTAGCCGATGTAAACAAAGGTAAATCAATTCTTGAGAGATTCTACTAAAAGTTAATAAACGCTTTCAACAAAGTTTTCAACACGAGCCAGATTACCCCATCTTGTTAAACAAAATTAAAATTAAAATTAAGTACTTGGTATTCAGTTGTTTAATAAGCTTTTGGAAAGATATCAACTGCTCTGTTAGTAACCTTGTGAAGTGCTGATTTCACCGTTATTCACAACGTTTTTGCTCTGTATCATCATTAGCGCTATTGATCACCAAAATACGGGATAAGCGTAACCCATTTTTCAGTATAATTTTAACAAAAAAACTAATATTTCCTTTAAGTAATTTGAAAATGCCATTTATTATTTTGTATTTCTGTAGTATATTGTAGTTGGAAAATAAAACAACAGTAATGGAATTCATAGATATATTGGATACTGAGGGAGAGGTCCAAACAATTGCATTAGATCAAATTGCAGGCATAATTGATGATGGTGATTTAAGGATCATTCATAGTAAAGTGCCAGATTTTAAGATAATAACTAACCTCCCAAGGACGGCAATAAAGTCTAGGATAAAGTATTCTAGATCTAAAATGTACAAGCGAAACTTACTAGGTGGAATAATAGAAGACTAATACTATGTGCTACGATGTTCATGCCAGTTTAAAGTCTCAGCTTAAGAGAGCAAAACACTACGGAAATAAAGAAGCAATCAAAGAGATTGAAGAAAAGATAGTTCCTCAAACTGAATTACCCTTGTTTCATGCTCAAGGCCAGGCACATAAGAAGCTACTAATTTATACAGATAAACAACCAGAGTATCCTACGGTTTCAACATGGGGTTTAGTTCCAAGTTGGGTGAAGGATACCGAGCAACTTAAAAAGTTTTGGAATAATACTTTAAATGCCAGGGGAGAAACGATCTTCGAAAAACCTTCTTTTAGGTATTCCGCGAAAAATAGGAGATGTTTGATTTATATAGATGGTTTTTACGAACACCATCATTTCAATAAAAAGACGTATCCTTTTCATATTCATAGGAAAGATGGTGAGCCTTTAATCCTTGCGGGACTATGGAACGAATGGACGGATAAGCAAACAGGAGAAATTCTCAATACATTTTCTATTGTTACCACCGAAGGGAATTCTTTATTATCTGGTATACATAACAACCCCAGATTAAAGGGTCCGAGGATGCCTGTTATTTTACCGGATGAGATCGCGGATAATTGGTTAAACCCTATTAATGATGAATTAGATCAAAAGGCAATTCAAGAATTAATCAGACCTTATCCAGACAGTGAGTTGGACTACTACACGGTAGATCGTCTAAGAGGTAAAGCTTATATAGGGAATAAAGAAGAAATTACTCATAAGTTTGAGTATGAAGAATTAGAATACGACTTCAATGATTAGGGAAGGAGATAAGGTTAAATTAAAAGATTCCCAAGCCTCTATGGAGGTTGTTAAGCTAGATGATGATTATGCAGTCTGCGAATGGAATAACCAATTAGGGGCCGAAATGAAAGGGAGCTTCCCTATTCATCTTTTGGAGATCATTTCTTCTTAAAAGGATTCTCCGATGATTTTTCTATCCATTTCCATTTACCTTCATTCACATTGACATAATAATAAGCTCCATCGCATTCAAAATTTTGGTGTACGCTAATTAGTCCCATAAAAATGTTGGTAGCTGCTTCTAAACTTCGTTTACCTGAATATCTACCTTTTGCAGTCTCAAAAAAGTATTTCTTATTCCATAAATAAGCAAAAGCTTTCCCGGAATTGGATACTCTGATATAGGATAACCCTTCATAAGCTCTTTTAATTTTATGAATTTTAAACTCTTCATTTATAAAACTGGCATCGTAAGACTTCATGCAAATTGGAAATATTCCATAAAACTAGGAAATATTCCAATTTATTATGTGATTTGTTAATAACTTTAACGATTAATCGTTCCTAACTTACCCTACTGTTACCTACCGTGACCTATCATGCGTTAACGTACGTTAACCTAACCTAACTTTATCTTATGTAATCTGCCGTTATTTATCCTAACCTACTGTACCCTAGCGTTCCAACCGCTTTAAAATCCGATATACTTTAGCTACGAGTTCATAAACATGATGAGTTTGAGTAGTAATAAAGTTTTCATGCAAAATCCGCTTTACCGTCCATTAATGGATGGTAAACGGTTTGATGTGCTACTACCAAAAACAAATTGTACTTCAACAACATTAGCCAGCGGTGATACACATGTTACGGTTAATCACATGGCAGATTGGGTCAAAAAACACTATAAGCAAACCGAACGGTTAGCGCCAAAGCTAAAACGAAGAACAGTTAAACAAACGGTAGACAGTATTTACGAATTCCTTTACAACCATTTCCAGTATAAGGCCGATGGAGAGTTACAGCAATTACGATCACCAGGTTGTAGTTGGTATCAACGTAAAGAAGGAATTGACTGTAAATCGTATAGCATTTTTACCAGTTGTCTTTTGATGAATTTGGGAATTGATCATTACATACGAGAAGTTCGGCAACCAGGTACAGCACCACAACTTTTTACTCATGTCTACATCACGGTACCCAAAAAAGGAAAAAGTAACGCTCCAGGCAATTACTATGTGATCGATGCTACCAAGCACGAAAATACAGAAGTACCATTCCTAGAGGCAAAAGATACATTTATGAGTGCATTACCACATGTTGGATTAAACGGGCCAGGCAAAACAAAACGTCGATATAGAAGAGGTTTACGATTACCGGAAACCGCAAATCGAGGTTTTGAGAACTTTTTGAAGTTTCTATCTATCGAAGGTGTTTCGCCAAGCATAGTAAATGCGATTCGTAAAGAAGCACAATTTTACCTTGATTTAGGAATCCACCCAGATTTCGCAATTACCGATCAAGGTGTAATCGTTCAAAGAAAACTATTTCCATTCAAGTTAAACAGAGGATTAAGAGAGCCACTAACCACTGGAGCTATTGCTAGTGCTAGTAAGTTAGTATTAGAAAGTAACTTCTTCAAGAAAACATTAGGAGCTGTTTTTGCTAACGGTTTCGATTTTTCATGTATTGGATCTTCATACACACCAGCAAGAGCCAAAAACGATGTACAGGTAGATATGCCCTACATCGTAAGACAAAGTGGTTTGGAGTCAGTGGTAAACAATACAACACTTAACAAATTTCTAAACCTTGCACAAGGGTATCGAGATGAAGCTAACAATGGGACAGCTTCCCGATTCGCTAAATGTACACGAGACGGTCACCGTTTGAGAGAACAGGCCGTAACCGAATTGATTAACCGTGTGATGAATGAAGTTAAAGCAAATTTCATTCTTACGCCTTCTGGTCAGAAAAACGGTGTGATCAACTTACCAGCCGGAAATGCTTTCCCAGGTTATCGAAGAGGACTTTCTTATCGATGGGGTGGCGGAAATGGTAGAAACTATAGTTATCAATCATACACAGTTCAACGCAAACCAAATTCAACAGGTGGAGGAATCACCACTGGAGGATCTAATACTGGAGGAGGGATTACCACAGGAAACCCAATCCCAGGAGATGGATTCAATACTGGAGGTGGTGTAATTACAACCCCTCTTAATCCAACTGTCCCCGTAAATCAACCACAAGTTCAGAGAGCTGGGATAGGTGTTGGTGGAATTGTAATTGCTACGGCTGCATTAGGGACGATCTTCTATCCACAGATTAAAAAAGCAATGAGCAAGAAATCAACTAAAACCAGTAAGTAATGTTTCAGGATACAGCATTTGATTTAGAAGAAGTGATCACAAATAGGCCAATTCATCATGAATTACCGCCGCAGCCTGTGCCTGTTGTTATAGGCTTTAATCCAGTACAATTGCCACCACAACAAAAACCTGTAAATCCGGTAATTCTTCCAAAACCTACAAGTCAGGTTTCACCACAAAACATTGTGGATGGATGGGTAGCTAGCATTTTAACTCCATTGGTTGCTAATATAATGGGGCTTATAAATCAAGCTTCAAACCCCAATTTACTGACACAAGCCAACAATATAGGTTTAGTAAATAAGGTGCTTAAAGAGCTGGCTACACTAAAGGTCTACTTTGACATTCAGGCAAAGAAAGAAACATCAACAATAAATAAAAACATTCAGATATATAAGGTAAAAGCCATTGATGGATTGATCAAAAATATATCAACAGCTTACGAGAAAATGGTGAAATCATTAGGAGGCTCAGTTCGTACTAATGCAACCACTTTCTTAGCCTCAGATACGAAAAACGTATCTGGTATTTCCCTGAATTGGTCAGGTGGTATAGTAAAAGCGACTTACACCACTTTTTCACCAGTAGTAACCACAGGAAAGCCGCCAGTAACAACGGTTAATCCAGCGATTCCAGTAAACGATTTGGATTCTGGTACCACACCGGAAAAGCCAAATAATGGTACAAATATCCTATGGTGGATATTAGGTGGATATGGGGCATATCGAATATATAAAATGATCGGATAATCTGTGCTTTTTGGTATTTGCCGCATGAGCACATTGTCATATAGTTAAACGTAAAAATTAAGAACATGTTAGACAAAGTAAATTCTAAAACCCTTAGCAATAGCGTAAAGCACGTAAGTGCAGGGTTAATTGGGGCGGCAGGCTCAGGAGCAGTTAATGCTTTTGTTCCGGCCAAACACAAAAGAATCTCAAAAATTGCCATGCTAGTAGGAGCGACAATCGTTGCCGCTGCAAGTCAGACAGGTAATTCAAAATTAAAGCCAACAACTAGTGCACTACTTGGAGTAGCACTTCGTCAAGGGCAAGAATTATTGCAAGAAACGTTACAGAGCAGATTTGCTTTAACGGACAATAGTACATCATCGGATAAGGCTATTGCAGGAGCACTGGGATTAAATTGTCCAGGCGGTTGCCAAGGATCTTGGCAAGGAGGGCTTCCAGCTTTAAATAGTCCAGATATGTACGATACTGTATATGAAGCAATTCCAGAGATAGGGGCAGGATCGGAAAATTCTTTTGCCTAAATCCATCTAGAAAAATTAAGAATATCAATTAGAAACAAATATAAATAAATATAACAATGAGAAATTTACCATTAGTAGTAGCAGCGTTTGGATTTTTAAAAGATGTATCCAAAATATTAAGCTCAGAATTGTATTCTTTGATTCAGGGTGAAAGAGTAAGATTAGTAGATCACACTGGATATGTTCGTAAGAATATTACTGGAGCTTCTTCAAATTTCGATATTATCGATAGTGAAACAGAAGCAATCAAAGGGGTTTCTACTATCAAAGGACAAAGACTTCGTAAAAATGAAGCTCACATCATTACCCAATTAGCAGTTGGATATGGTTCAATTGATAATGCAGGAAACGAAGGAGCTGCCCAATATGGACACACAAATATTGCAGCCTTAAGGAATGCAAATCTTGTGATTTCACAAAACAATAGAGAAGTATTAAACCTTCCATTGGCGGATCTTATTCGTCCAAATGGTGATGATATGAATTCCTCTGATCAATATTACAAGTTGTCAGCATTTGCATACTTAGTTGATGATGAGGATTTCGAGATGCAAGTGATTTTCCCTAATGGAGTGGCAATGCCAGCTGTTGTGGGATCTGCTAATCACTATCTAGAAGTGATGTGGAAAGGGTTTAAGACTATCAAAAATCTAATCTAAGTAAGCCTTTCATAATTGAGTTTGAATTAGTTTAAAAAGCCTTGTCTATTCTAGGCAAGGCTTTTTTTACACCAAAACGGAAATCCAATGGATCAAAATGTATTACATCTAAAACCTTATATCAAAACACTTACGGTAACTATTCCTAACGGGAGTTCGCAAGCTAGTAAGACTATTGAAATTCCAAAAGGATATAAGGTATTGGCCGCAGCAAAGGCCAATCAAGACTTAAATCAAATTATAAACTTAGGAATCTACGAACAAGGTCAGGAGATCAATACACCTATGGATTTATCCTTTTGGAGAGATCGAGAGATAGGAAAGAATTTCACAGATGGATTTGTAGTACTTAATACTACGGGATCTTCTGAGCTAGAAGTAAAATTGAATTCACCTTTTGGCAATGTAGGTTCTGATACTCAAGTACAAGTAGTATTTATCATTCTTCAAGAATCATGCTAGATAGTATCAATCAAAATATTGCGGATGCATTACTGTATCGTACGTATGCGGCAAGTGATACCATTAAGCAAACCGAGGAGAATTATTCCTTAAAAGGGAAAATTGCTCCTAGGTTTCATAATGAGGGTACTACTGATGTCACCATATTCGATATAAAGATTAAACCTGGGGAGATGTTTAACCTATCAGCTACTGCAATTCCAATGGATGGTACCATTTCTATAATCATGCCTACTGGCGGAAAGTTAGTCGTGGTTTATAACACGCTTATAAAGCAAAAAGAATGCTAATATGAATGCGGATTTTGACAACATAATTACAAAGCTAAAGACCAATGATAATTTGATCATTGAGGTAAAGGACGTAAATACAGGTACCGAAATTGTCAAGGTAAAAGATAGACTAGGGTATCAACAAATTATCGATAAGAACCAATCGGTTGGTGGTCTTTTGGAACAAATCAAAAAAGATGGATTTTCTAAAATTCAAATACAACTATTTGAAAGGAGAGGGAATGCAAATGTACGCAAAGGTGTTGCCAAGAATTTCCAGCTTACGGAAAAAGAGGAAACACAAGAAGAAGCACCAACGCATAACCCTTCAGTACAACAACCAACAATGAGTTTTCCAAACTACGGCTTAAATGGTCCTGGTGGTTTATCAGGTCAAGAGTTAATTAATCTCAATGTTGATCGGCACATGCTTGGTTATACAAAACAAGATCTAGAGGTTGAAAAAACAGAGCGTAAACGTCTTGAAAAAGAAAATGAAGATCTAAAAGAGAAGCTTCGAACTGCTGAACGTCAAAACGATAACAAGGAATTTTGGGGAGGATTAATTAAACAAGTGGCACCAGCCTTAACCGGACTTGCTACAGCAATGAAACCAGGTTTAAATGGTCCGCAAGTGGTACCAGAGTATGAAGGGATGAAGGGGAATTTAATCAAAGTAATTCAGGAAGCACCTTCTATTTCTGATGATCAAGGTATGGCGGCTTACAACGTCCTAAATGCTTATGCATTAGAAAACAAAGATCTCATTGAGGAATTAAACGAATTATTTACAAAACACGGAATCAACAATGGCAACAATAACGGTTAAGGGGAATAATCCATTATCAACGAAACAAAGAACAGAGGCATTACAGTTTATGCAAGATCGGTTAACCGATGATGAATTAAGCAAACTTCATCAATTGGCTAAAAGTGAAAAAAGCCGTAATGCGCTTAAATCCAATTGGGGAATGATCCAAAAACTATTTATGTAAATCGATATGGCCACAGCAACGAAATCAAAAAACACGAAAAGTAAAAAGGCGGTAAGCACGGTAAAAAAGGGTTTAGCTACGGCCGGAGGATCTATAGTGCGTAATCCTATGACAACGGTTTATGTTATTGGGGGTGCTATAGCAGTGTATCTATTGTATAAAACTTTTAAGGGAATTAACTCCGCTGGAGAGGCAGTAGGAGAGTTTTTTAATCCTGATTTTGACAATAGTGTTGATGTTGGCCCAATTAATAATTCAGGAGCTACGATTTCAATTGAACAAGCGAGGATTTTTGCAAATCAACTACTTGGGGCAATGAATTACCAAAACCCATTCTTTGGATGGCATGGTACTGATGAAGATACTATCCTTGAAGTATTCAAAAGAATCACTCCTGCTGATTTCAGATTGATTTATAATGTATTTGGTCAAAAAGATTACAACGGGGTAGGATCACCGCCTGATAATGTAATTGGAAGTATACAAATTTCTAGTCCAAGGGACTTAGTCTTCTGGTTGAATTCGGAATTAAGCTTTACAGATGGTGAGGTTTACCGTGTAGTAAAAAAGATAGTGAATGACGCAGGATTTGCGTTTTAAAATATTCAGTTATGAAACAATTTTCATGTCCAACAAATGCAATTCAAGTACCTATGAAAACGAGTAGTAAAAAAGTCAAAGTTATCGATATACAGGGAAATCCTTTAGAGGGAGTTCATGTGATCAGTGAAGTTTCCAACTTCGCTACTATAACAAATGCTCTTGGTACTGCAATGGTGCAATATCAAGGAGGTGAGAATATCATGTTTTCACATCTAGGAAAAGAAACCAAAGTGGTACCAGTAAATCAAATCACTTCAGATATCATTTTGGAAGATAGTATCGAGGCCTTGGATGATGTCATTATTATCTCAAAGCCAAAACCGAAAACTTCAAGCATGTGGCTTTGGGGTCTTCTGGTAGTAGGTGGAATACTTGTAATGAGAAATAGTCAAAACCAACCTAAAAAAGTAAATCTGTAAACATTGAAAATAACAAAAGATCATATCATAATGGGTGGTATTACAATAGCAGGTCTCGCATTGTTACTAAGAAATCAATTCCAAGGTCCAGTATGGGATCCAGTTTCTGAAGAAAGGATAAAGAAGCTGCATCCAGCTGTTCAAGCTAAAGCAAGGAAATTCCTGAACCTGGCGGCAAAAGAAGGAATTTATCTACGTGTAACTGATGGGATACGAACTTTTGCAGAGCAAGAAGCTATATACGCTCAAGGAAGAACTAAACCAGGAGAGATTGTGACGGATGCCAGAGGTGGTCAGTCCTATCATAATTATGGTTTGGCAATAGATGTTGTACCAATGGTTAATGGTCAACCTAATTATGATGATGATTATATCAGAATATCACAAATCGGTAAATCACTTGGGTTTACATGGGGTGGTCATTTTAGAAGAACCGATAAACCACATTTTCACTTGTCATTTGGTTTTAGGATTGCAGAGTTACAGAACAAGGTATCAAAAAACGAACTCACAAACGGATTTGTAAACGTATAAAACGGGAATATGTTATTACTAGGGAAAACAGCATATCGATTCACCGCTGGAGGATCAGGAGGGGGTGGTACAAAAACACCTCTAGAAATTGATTTAGGGTTAATCACCATTGCCGGAGATTTTCCCACCGATGATGACATTGCTAATGCTATTAACCAGCACCCTACACCTATAAACGTTACTTCAGATCGATTAGTGATTTTCAGTTTTGAATACCAAAAAGAAATTGTGAACTAATGAAAGTAAAATTCTTACTAAATATTGAGTCGGGAACTTTTGGAGCTGGTCAAACGCAAGTTACCAGAGCTAACGTAATCAAGATTGATGATTTTAGACCAGTCCCTAATCATGACCTTTCCAGAGGGGTAAACAATACATACACCAAGTATTTGGATAAGGACGTATTTAGTATTTGTTATTTACTAACAGGACTTCAATTATTTCAAAACAGTGTACCTACCGGATACAATTCAGGATTTAGACATAATCTAAATATAGAGGATTACGTAAAGACAGAGGTAAAAATAATCAATGCAGATGAAGGTGACATTTTTGGAGGTGGATTCCATTCTTTAGAAAGCATTTTCGGAGCAAGGGAAATAGGATTTTTAGCCAATGATTTAGTGTTTGGAGTAAGTGTCGATGATGCTATCATCGATGTTACCAAGGAATACTTATTTCATTTACAATATACACATAATAGCTCACCAGCATTTTAGTAATGAAGAGATTAATTGTACTTATAATATTATTCATAGTAAGTTTTGGTCAGGCTCAAAACACTAGAGTCCTTGGACCAAATACCAGAGTTGTAGGTTTGGATACCATTACAAGTGACCATGCCTTAACCATAGATCCAATAACTAGGAGATTAAAGTTAACTGAAATTCAGGCAGCTACTGGTACTTCTAGTTTAGAACAATATGCAGAAGTAAATGCCTTTCCAGCTACAGGAAACACCTTAGTATTGTATTATGCTCAGGATAACAGATCCTTATATACCTGGGATGCCACCAATACAAACTATGTTAAGACTTATGCAGGTCTTGAAAACCTTACGGCAGGAAATTATATCGATATACAAGGAACAAGTACAGATCCAATAATCAATGTAGTAACATCTCAATTTGTAAATTCTGCTGATTTTGCCCCTGTTCGAAATAGTGCTATAAACAATACATTAAACAATGTTTCTTTAACTGGGCAATTACAAAGATTCCCAGTTACCTATAGAACTTTTGGTTCAAGTGATATTTTCACCGCAGGATCACTAGAAAATCTACTAGCAACGATCAATTATGAGACGGATTTTATTGCGATCCAATCAACAGGAATTACTTATTTATTGATAAAAAATACGGTAGGTGTTGAGTTAAATAGAGTTCTTAACACAGAAGGAAACATTGTAAACTTTTCATTTTATCGGTTTTATAGTGATCGTAATATCTTTTCTAATCGATACGGGATATTTAATATCAATACTACTCCTGTAAGCTTTACTAATATTAGTCCAGAATATACGGCCTATAGCTATAACGGTGCAGATGATGGAGTAGGTAATGTACTCTTTGCTACTTCAGATGTAACCGCTCAGTATACAGTTCTGTATTCTGTAGTTGCCGCAGTTAGTAGTTCTGGTACCGGAGGGGCAAACCAACAACTTTCCAGAGCAGGGGATGTGATTTCTCTGCAAAATGGAGGAAGTGTAGATATTTCAGACAAGCAGGATAATCTAGTAAGCGGTACGAGTCTAAAAACGGTTAACGGAGAAAACTTGCTAGGTTCAGGGAATATTGTCGTAAGTGGTGGTTCTGGTGGGTCTACCAATCCTAATGAATTTGTAGTATCCAATATATCAGATTTAACCAATCCGGCCAATGCTGGTAAAATTGCGTGTATACAAAGTAGTTTGACACAAACCGAAGATATTACCCTTGCTAATAGTTTGATATTAAAAGACTGCGGTGGGGTATTATTGGTAAACGGTTTTAGATTAACAGGTCAAGACAATGGATTAATACCAGACGGGAAAAAAGTATTAATCGATGCTTTTACCGGAACTATTGATGGTACCTGGAACACTCCTTCTTTAATTTATTCTACAAACTTTGGATTGATCGGTGATGCCAAAGAACTAAAAGACGGAGCAATGACAAGCGGTAGTGCTGTTTTAACTTCTGCTACTGCTAATTTTACGGCTGCTGATATAGGAAAAGTTATAGGGGTAAGAGCTACTCAAAATGAATTTAACCCTGTGCAACCTTCTAATTCAAGAGGGACTACTATAGCAACAATTGTAAGTGTAGAAAGTGCTACTTCATGTACATTATCTGTTGCCGCTACTCGAACAGAATCAGGAACATTGTTTAGATATGGATCTGATAATTTTACGGCAGGGATGAATGCTTTGTACGTAAGAAATCAGAAGCCAGGTACATTTATCTTTTCGCAAGGAAAGTATATGAAAACCGAAGTGGATTACAATAGCTTAAATCCTCCAGTAACTCGATTCGGTAGTATTCCTAATAACTGGCACATTGGCGTAGGTACAGATGATATCCACGTTAGGGGAGAAGCAGCTACAATAATGAGTTTACCGAATAACTTAGATGGGGTTCATTCATTTACTTTAAAAGATACCCATAGATCAAGCGTTAAGAATTTAATTTTTGATGGTGAATTTCAATATCATAATCACGTAGGAAATTTTGCAGATGAAGCACAACACGGATTAGTAATCCAAACCGCAGCTTACAATTGCACGGTTAAGGATGTAGATATAGTTAATTACACTGGGGATGGTATTTATATGAGTGGTGATTTACAATTCACCAATGCTATCAAAGGTAGTGGTGCCACTGGATACCCTGGAGTATCTGAATTTGTAACTGGCTCAATAGATGAAACAACAGGACAGTTTGTAGTGGATGCCACTAAAGCAAGAACTAATGTTCTGATTGATGTTACCGGTTTTCAGTTTGAAAATACAAGAGCTATAAATCCAAGTAGGGATGGTGCTAGACATTACCAGTTTTCCGGATCTTCTTTTGCTGGATGGTCAGGTCTTAAAAATCCGATATATAAAGCATACTATTATGGATCAGGTGGCCAAGCGGATTTTATAGGCGTAAGTGAAGAAAGAGAGTTTTATAAAACATATACTTTTCCTGATGGTGTAGAATCGATGCTATTGGTGATTGATTCGCCAGATGATTTAACGGTTATTGATGCACAATTACGCGCGAATGTAGATCCAAGAGGTACGGTTATGGATAACGTTAATGTTTCCGATTGTGGCAGACATGGAGCGGCCAATTTAAGTTCGTATACCACCTGGACAAACTCAGTTATTGAAAATATAGGTAATACACTTCCTGCTTTTGGTATTAACATTGAAGATCAAAGAAGATCTGCAACAAATTACTTATTCCAAAACTTGACATTTAGAGATTGTTACAGTGGTGGGTTGAATCTAGTAGGTACCGTAAATGTAGATGTTATTGCATGTAAGTTTGAGGGTACAACAGATCCTGGAAGATTATTGCATCCTGATTATATGGGTGCCATCGGTGGATGGAGAGGTAGAAACTTTAAAGCGATTGGTAACTATATAAACCGAGGGACATTTAGTGTAGGAAGATCTGGGGTGTATTCCGATAATATTGTGCATTATGGTAGCCTTGCATTTGAAGCCAACGGAGCTGTATTTAGGGATGGACAATTACATCAAACAGTGGTAACAAATGTTGGAGGGCAAAGCGTAAACCATAGAACATTGTCTTACTTACAAGACACTAGAATGACATACGATAGAAGTATGGGTGTTGTTTTTACCAATACTAATATGTATTATAACATTGAAAATGTTGAAGTAATCGCAAATGAAGTTAGTAGACTAAACAATGAGGTTACACCAGATGCATACGAAGAAATAGTATTGGACGGTAATAATTATTTGTTCAATCAAACACCAGCACCGACTTTAGACTTTGGGGGTATAATAGAAAACCTTAAATTCAGTGGAGCGCGACCTGTTAGAAGTTCTAGGGATTTTGTGTCCAATAATGATTGGCCAGTAACAGATTACTACGGTAAAAACTATAGTGAATCATCAATTACCTTATCCTACGGGTTTCCAAAAGATAGAACTATTGAAAACCTTACTATCGATGGTTGGTTGGATCTAGGGCTTACCCAGTTCGAAAACAGTGCTATTTCTGCAACACCAACACTTACTTTTGAGAATTTAAGAATAACTATTCCAGCAAGCGAATTTGATTGGACAAATACTGGCGCTTATGTATTTGAAACCAGAGCAAAGAATGTAAACGTAGTCATCAATAAAGGATTGTTTGATCTACAGCAAACTAGTGGCGTTATCGGTTCATCGAATAGATTCGTGCGATTTGCACAACTTGGGTTTTTAGAGTGTAACGATTGTACATTCAAAAGTGCAAGCCCTAAGACAATTGATTTCAATAACACATTACAGTTTCCAGCTTCCACAGGACCAATCACCTTAAGAAATCCTCAACTTGAAAATATCACCTTTATACCAAGGCCACAGGATCAGATCATCTTTACCGATGCACCTGATGGATCAGAAACGATCATTAATGCTGGTACTAATGTAACGGTTAACGGAACGGGAACTACAGGTGATCCCTATGTAATCAACTCTACTGCTTCCGGAAGTGGTGCAAGCGGTTGGGAACAAACAGGAACTACAACCTTTACTAACCAGGATCTTGTATCAGTTAATAATGGTAAGCTTTTGATCGATGGGGTAAATGAAAATGCCATTGTTTACAAAAGAACAGGTACCATAGGAACCGGAAATCATGTTGATCCTGTTTTTGAAACAGGTAGAATTGTTGGTACCGGAATAGGCGAGCCGACATGGAGAATACTTTATAGTGATAGTGGAAGTGATACTAATGAATATAATTCAGGAGAATCCTTAATTTTTGCAGTGGAACCTTCGGGAACGACAGCCAGTGTACGACGAAAAGTAGGGTCTCACTTCGAAGGATTTATCGATGGTCAATCAGAGCCGTTTTTTAGAATGGAAAGTATTGACTTAGATCCAGGTGTAGGGGTAACCCAAAGTGTTCGTTTACGTATGGGGCCAGGTGGTACCACAGCTAACGATGTAGAATTAATTCGTCGAGGTGCAAATCAGTTATCTCTAGCTTTAGGAGGTAGTAATAAGTGGACTACTTTTGCTGATGGATTCCAATTAGAAAGTGGAATAACCGCGAACTACGTGAACACTCCAACGACACCATCAAACCCCGGAACCGGAGTAATTAAAGTATACAATAAAAATGGGGTGTTGACTCAGTTGGATGATACTGGTACCGAAACCTCATTGGCTGGTGGTGGTGCTTTTGATCCAACTACGGATAAAATCTTGAGTGATGGTGATAACTTATCTCCATTATTAGGAGTCTCAAATACAGTAGGAGCAAACAGTTTTCAAGGTGACTTTTATGTACTGAATGGGATCGTGTATTTACGATCAAGAAATGCAACCACAAGCACAAATTCATCAATGCGAATAGTTGCCAGTGCACTAGATCCAGTATCAGATGCTACAGTGGATTTAGGAGGTTCTATAACTACACGATGGAGAAATTTAAGATTATCGGGAACAGTTTTCGCAACTGGTTTAAACGCTGGTGGTAGTGGTACGGGATTTTTAAAAGATAATGGTACCGTAGATACCAATTCGTACTTACGTACTCCGACTATAGCACAGTACGGTATAAACAGAACAGCCACTATTAATGAAGCCAATGGAACGGTAAACTTCAACAATGGAGCGACTTTAACTTATACTATTCCTGCAAGTTCAAGCGTAAGCTTTCCTTTAGGAGCAAAGATTCTTGTAAATAATGAAAATGCAACTTCAGTAACCTTAACACCTGATACTGGTGTAACATTAGTTGGAGCATCCGATGGTGTATTAAACAATGATCAGGCTGCAATATTGGTACACATGACCACAGATGAATGGTTAGTAATAAAACTGAATTAATAACCCAAGATAAAAACAACCATGCAAAGCGATAACAACAAAAGTTTGAGAGGTTCTATTAGTAGTATCATTCAGGTGCTTATTGGAGCTGCTATCATTAGCACTATGGGATTTCAAATGAATGCCAGCAAAAATATTGCTGTGATGCAAACCGAAATGTCAATGATCAATAGTAGCCTAAAGGAACTTAAAACCTCCAAAAAGGAGTATGTGGTGTTGATGCAACAAATTACAAGAGACCAGGATAAACTTAAAATCGAGGTTTCTAACATTAAGGAAAAAATTAGAGTATTAGAACTAGCAAATTAGGAATCATGGAAATAATTAAAGGATTAGCAATCGCATTTTTATTGGTTACAATAATCAAACTGATTATATACCAATACAATAAAAGAATCGGTAAAATTACGGGCAAATTTGACTGGGTATACTTCGCAAGGGATAATTGGATGGATTATGTCATTAATTTAGGATTAGGATTAATTGTGTATTTGTATGATCATGACGCATTTAATACAATAAACTATGTACTGGAGACCTTTGAAACGAAATGGAGAATCCCTCATATAGAAAATAAAGGATTCTATTTTGTGCTGACACCTATTATAGTCGCTGCAGTTACTTTTTTTGCTTTTAGAAAGAAAGTGTCTATACCTATCCAAATGTTGGTAACGCCCCATAAACAACAAACACCGGAGCAATCATGAGAAACTTTATCATTTTAGGTATTGCAGCTCTAGCTTATGGCGCCTATCGTTTTGGAAATAACAAAATTGATTCTGTTAGGCAAACGATTCAATCATTGCAAATAAGGGTAGGCTCGATTAGTAATTTGGGATTAGCAGATGGTGGTGTACGATTTAATACAAATCTTACGGTTACCAATCCAACTAACCAGGCATTAAATTTAAATGCCCAAGAAGTTGTAACGATAAGCAAGATTCGATTTTTCACAGATACAGGGCAATTCTTGGGAGAGTCTAACCCTAATATCACCGGAATTCAAATAGGACCACTAAGTACAATTACGGTTCGCGATATACCAACCTTTGTAAGAGTATCGAACTTTGGAGCATTGCTTAACAATGCTATTGGATTGTTTCTCGATCCTAACAAATTGAAAATCAAAACAGATCTAACAGCACTAGGAAGAACATACACAATTTAAGCATGAAAAAAACGGTGATCGAGCAATACAACGGAATGCATAACAAAACCGTATCCAGGAGATACCTAGAGAAACTATTGTCCAGGGCCAAAAGAACCAAACAAAAAGAGGTGGTTTCCAAGATTGAGAAATTATTGTCTGATAACGAGGACAAATCCTTTGCAATTACTCTTACCAAAAAGTTACCTAGAAAAACCAAAAGAAGAGTAACTATCAAGTCAATCTCTAAGCCTAAAAAGAGGGTAGCGGCAAAGAAGAAAATAAAACTTAATGTTATTGGATTAGGAATTCCTAGTATTTGCGTCAAGAACTATGGTGATATGAGAAAGGAAGTTCCTAAGACAAATGTAAATTCAAGATCACTACACAATCATATACCGAAAGAACAAGTTTCAAATGATAATTGTCTACATTTTGAACTTCAGAAAAAATCGTCTCCAATTCTAAAAAAGCAACCAGTGATTAAGAGAACTGTAAAAGGAGGTACAACCATGGCTGACATAGATAATAATAATCAAATCACAGAAACGTTCACATTAGATTCAGATTTAGGGAGGTTCTTGGGGGATCTTGAGAAAAAACCAGTACATTCTATAGTCGTTACTTTGGATGCTCCAGCCGGATCTGGTAAGACCCGATTATTTTTTCAATTAATGAATGATTATGCTAATCATGGTAAATCTTGCGTATTCTTCACTTTTGAGGAACATTCCTCTAGCAAGTTATTTAAGAATAAACGTGACCAGTATATAGATCCTAAGAACTATAATAATATCACCGTAGTAGATGAAATCAAAGACTACGAAGAGTTCAAAAGAATTGTAGAGAATCACGAAGTCATTTTAACTGACAGTTTTGGGAAGCTACAACGATTAATCAAAGGATTAAAAATAGAGCTGGATGAACATGTTCGCAAAGCTTTTGATAGTAAATTGTTCTTCTTCATATTCCAAAGAACTACTGGTAAAACAATGCGAGGCGGTTCTGATAGCGAATTCGATGGTGATGTAATCCTGGAAGTTGTGAAACCTTCAGATGATTATCGAGAAAACTATGTTCGTGCTCGAAAGAACCGCTACAATGAAGAACCTAATATAAAATACAGTGTGTATCATCGATCAATTATAGATGATGAAAATGGTACTGAAAGAATACAAGAGCCTAAAGATTCCGTTGATTCTCCCACTAGCTTGATTGTTAGTTCTATTTAGCAATTGTGTTGTTAGTCAAAAACCCGGTTAATCGCCGGGTTTTATTCTGATTGTATTTTTGATTGGGATAAGGAATTAAAATTTCTATATTTAGAATATCTCGATAACGAAAGTATAACCTAATTAATTTATGAATTTTTCATTTAGTGATTTAATAGACCTCAGTAAAGTGCCAATAAAAATATTCTGGCTATTTACGATAGTTAGTGGAACTCTTCTTTTTGCACCTGAATCATTTCTTGAAGAACTTAAACTAAAAGAGTTTGAACAGAATTACGGGATGTATTTCGGCATAGTTCTTATAGTGTGTGTCTCATTCATTATTTTGTCACTCATTTATTATATGATTAAAGAAGTTAAAAGTTATTTTTTTAGAAAGAGACTTATTAAACAACTGAACGAAAAAATTAAAAATTTAGACCCATCAGAACAATCCGTTTTACGTGAATTTATAGTGCTTAATCGAACAACCGTTTCCATGCCGATGGATCATCCTGTGGTTTCAGGGCTTTTGAACAAATCTATTTTGATAAGAAAATCAAACATAGGAACCGGAATGTACTTTCCTATGGCGATTTCAAGACTAGCAGAAAAGCATCTGGAAGAAATTCACGTAGGAATTTCGGAAGGAATGAATGAGGAAAAAATTATCGAAGTCTTAAGCAATAGACCAGATTGGGCAGACGATTTTATTTATACAAGTGCAAATAAATAAGGAGATATATGAACGAAATGCAAAATACTTGATAAAGTAATACGTAAAAATTCAACAGCCAAAATATTCCGTTGATTCTCCCACTAGCTTGATTGTTAGTTGTATTTAGCAATTGAGTTGTTAGTCAAAAACCCCGTTAATCGCCAGTTTTTTTAATTCGTAGATCCTGTTGTGGAAAACCGTAATGTTTTTATTTTTTTTTTATTCAAATTGCAGTTGAGCAACTATGAAACTCTAAAAATTTAAAATTGACATCAATGAAACCATCAGTAGATAGTACGATTGTTAAAATGTTGAATCAGAGATTAGAAGAATTGGAAACTTTTTTTGAAGCTGATTTTTTAATCTATTATGGACCTTTTGTAGGGGGGGAAAACTCCTTTTTGACAGTAGTAGAAGATTTAGCTTATGACAAGGACAAAAAAGAGAAATTATGTGTTATGTTAACTACTACTGGTGGCAGTGCAATTGTCGTAGAAAGGTACGTGAATATTTTAAGAAAGCACTATGATGATATTAGCTTCATTGTACCCGATTATGCTTATAGTGCGGGTACAATATTTTGTATGAGTGGTGATAACATTTACATGGATTATTTTTCCGTTTTAGGACCTATAGATCCTCAAGTAGAAAACAAAGATAATAAGTGGGTTGCTGCACTTGGATACCTAGATAAGATAAACGAATTAATTGATAAGGCAAAGAATGACGAAATGACACAAGCGGAATTTCTTATTCTTAAAGATTTTGATCTTGCGGAATTACGAGAATATGAGCAAGCCAAAAATTTAACCATAGATTTACTTGAAAAATGGCTTGTGAAGTATAAGTTTAAGAATTGGAATACTCATAGGACAAATCCTAATTTATTGGGACAAGAAGTAACTGAGGATGAGAAGATAGCTAGAGCAAAAGATATTGCAGATAAACTAAGTAACAATAATTTATGGAAATCTCATGGGAGGCCTATTAATATTGAAGCATTAAGATATCTTGGATTAGAAATTGATGATTATAGTGAAGAAACTGAAATGAGAAATTTAATTAGATCTTACTACGAGTTACTTTCAGATTTTGTAAATAAAGGCAAGTATCCTACCTTTGTACATACAAGAAAATTTATTTAGCCATGAAAACAAGTACGACTATTGAGTTAAAAGAAACTCTTAAAAATTTGGGTGATAAGTTTGATAATGATGAAATAATTAAGCGATTCCAAGAGTCTTCGAATGAGTTCGACTTAATGATCAAAAAAGGATTAGCTAAAAGAAGAGGTAATAATATTTATTCTTCGATCGATAAAGGGACTAATGTTGTTATGTTTAATCGATAGGTTATTTCAATAAAATATTCATAAAAACCCATTAATAAATGGGTTTTTTTTGTTACTCGTATTACGAATTATAAGCAACTAAAGTCGAAAGTTTAAAAACAAGTTCTTACATTGAATCTTTTTTTTGATCTTATCATGTTCTTTTTAGTGAATGCATTAAACTTAAAAATAACGCAATGGGTTCTGAATTAATTCAAATAGAGCCCATTGGTTAAAATTGGAGATAGCTCTAAAGAAAGGTAACAACTACTGAAAAAAAAAGAAAATTTCTGTATTTATTTAGTTATCTGTAATTTCTGTAGTTTTTTCTGTATTTGTTTAACTGTTAGTTTTTCAGGTGGTTAAAGTAGGTTTTGCCTAAAAACTACAGAAATACAGAAATTGGATGAAACTTTATATTAAAATATTTTCTATTAATCTTTGAAATCAGATAATATAAAAAAACAACGCAATACGTTCTAAAACAATTGATCTAGTATTCTTTGGTGTTCTCTGTCTTGAACTTCATTAGGTATCTTTTTTTGATAGTTAAATGTTACTCCATGTTTTTTATGTCCTTGAAGCTGCATTAATACCAAGTCATTAATTAATAGCTCTCCTCCAATTGATCTGAAAAGATACCTCGAGGTTTTTGAACTCAATGCCTTTTCAAAACCTAATATTTTCGAAACCCGAATTAAGGAGGCGTTTGCGCTGTTTCTTGCATATTTGTAATTATCAGTACTTGGATAAGGTATGTAAGAGAATACTTTTTTACTATTTCTGTCGCCATATTTGTTTATAGTAGCTATGGCAAACTGATTGAGAAAGTTATCTATTTTTTCACCTCCATTAGGTTTATTTCTGTTTTTAAAACGTCTAAATACAATCCTACCATTCTTTATACTTTCCCACTTTAGATTAGCAATATCTGCATAGTCATGTCCTCCGATAGCAAATTGCAAAAGAAAGATATCTATATGTCGCTGGGTAGTTAATATACTTTTATTATTCGTGTATTTTTTAGGAGTGTACTTAAATAGTTTCTTTAATTCAATAATTGAGAAATCTGGAGTCTCTTTACTTTTTTCATTTTTAACTAAACCAAGAAAAGGATTATCTTTTTTTACATTTAATGAATCTCTACGCTGCGCTTCTTTATAGAGAGCTCTTAAGGTTCTAAGTAGGAATGAAACATTTCCTTTCCCCTTTCCATATTTTCTTTTATAAATGATAAAGCTATTTAACCATTCGTAATTAACATGATTTATCGAAATATCCTTTCCTAATAGAAAGTTCTTTATCTGTTTTTTCGTGTCCGTATAGGCTTGTGTTGATGCGCCTTGATCTTTTAATTCCTGGATTCTGATTTCAAAAAACTCAATAAGACCAATAGTGTTTTCTTTCTCTAGCTCGGCTAATCGTTTTTTAAGTAGAAAAATCTCTAAATCTTTATCACTTACAGGACTGGAATTACTTTTTACAAAATCATAGGCTTGTTGTAGATCCATACCTATATCATTACAATACTCAAGTTGCTTATTTAATTTTTCTATTCTATCCCTTACATATCCGGTTAGTTTAAGTTTTTTCTGATTTTGATATAGGTTTGTCTTGATGTATAGGTATTTTCTGCTGCTGTATAGCTTAATACGGACCAGGTATCCTTTTTTACTTTTGTAGTGTGTGTAAACCTCTAAATTTCCATTAATCATCAGTTAAGCAGTTTTTCGATAACTTTTCGATAACAAATTTAATAAAATGCGATAAAAAACGATAAAAAATGATACTATCAGCTAAATCCGTTAAGTGTGCTTAAGTGTATTAAATTCAAAGCTTATCCGTTATATCTGTTGATTTTTCTACCAAAAATCTATACAACAAAAAACACGATCAAAGCAGCGCTCTTTGATCGTGTTTTGGTTCCCTTGGGTAATATAAGATTACTCAGATACTACTTTCAAATTATCGTCAGAGTTTCTGTCGATAAGTTTGTTATAAGGGTCTATTCCTGCTTTTACAGGTTTTTCTTTGGTGGTGATGGTAAAAGTATTTTCGCCCGGCTGCAACCACTTGCGTTCCAGATAGTATGGATTCTTTAAAGGAACTTCCTGTTCGTCTACAATGTCCTCCCCAAATAATCCAATCTCGATATAATTGGATTTTTCTCCCACTTTTTTCTCTTTACCTTCATCATCATAATAGGTCTTTTTACTATCTACAGTAAACGTAGTTTCATAAGATCCATTGTCTAGTTTTTTAGTTTTAGCATCAGAAACGCGATTCTCATACAATACAATTTCTTTAAACCCATCATCTACAGCATATTTCAAAGAATCTGGAGCTACATCATAAATCGCCTGATAGAAATTTTCTGAAGTAGGATATACCCCTTTTTCAAAGTTTTTGTACTCTTCCAAGAACCCTTTTAACGCATTGTTAAGTTTAGTTTCTCCAATAAGATCTTGTAAATTATACATAATCATCGAACCTTTCTGATACCAAATGTGCTGTCCAAATTCAACATTCATAAGAGATCGCTCTGGTTTAAAACTAAAGGCTCTGCTTCTTAGATATTGATCAAGAGAATATTTTAAGAAATTTTTGATTCCATTTTCACCATATTGTTTTTTCATTGCCATTAGCGAAGTGTATTCCGCCAAGGTTTCAGAAATGATATTGGCGCCTCTGGTTTTACTTGGAGCAACCATATGCCCCCACCATTGGTGAGCTACTTCGTGGGCTGTAACTGTAAAGGCATAATTGTAATTTTCTGCCTTGTCAAAATCGGCAACAAAACCAACATCTTCGGAATATGGAATTGTAGTAACAAAGGATTGTGCAAATGATGTATGTCCGGGGAATTCAACAATACGTAATACCGAGTTAGGGTATTCGATAAAGTTTTTTGAACAATAGTCTAAGGCTACTTTAGCTCCACGAATAAAATGTTCTAGATTATGTTTATGTTTCGGTGAATGATACACTTCAATATCCACCTTTTTACCGCTAGGCGCCGTCCAACTGGATCGTTCTACATCATATTCTGCTGATACTATATTAAAAAATAGTAATGTCTTTGATTCTAGTGTATAATGATAATAAGCTCGATCATTTTCTTCCCATTCTTTTACCAATTTACCAGGTGCCAGTGCCGTTTGATCTTTGGTGGTACTTATAACGGTTTCAAAGTTGATATAATGACCATCTTCATTAAATAAACTCTTTTTTAATCCGGTAGAATCAGTTCTTGCGGCAAACAAATAATCCATTTTTTCTAAGTCGTACTTTTTACGTACACCATTATCTAAAAGACTTTGTTGGTAATGAAACCTTGGGAAAATGTCACTATTAAAAAACGTACCATTATGCAATACTTGTGTTTCCATCGCATTAGCAAACCCTTTGGTTTCTGAAGACACATTTAATGTGAGTTCTGCTGTTTCCTGTGGTTGCATGGATTGTGGTAACTTATAAAAGTACATACGATATACCGTATCAGATACCACGGGAGTCAATTCACTTCCATTATAGATCACCTTATTCAGCTTTGCATATTTACCGGGGAACTGCATTTCTAACATCAAGGTATCAATGGTTACATCAAAGTTGTTGATGATTTTAAAATCTCCTTTAGCATTAACTCTTCTTTCTTTTGGAAATACATCAATATAGGTTTTAAGATCGGTAACCTGCGGATGTGCCGCATTAATATATTTGGCATATTGCTTTTCGGCATCTGCTTGAATCTTTTCGGATTCATTACCAGTAGACATGCTGTTTAGTACATTAAGATTATAATAGCTATACCCGCCTACAGAGATAAACGCAATTACTACACCTACTAAGGCCATGATGTTTTTGGCGGTAAATCGTTGCTTGGCCAATGATAATCTTTCTTTGGCGGAAGAAAAGAATCCTCGTGTCCAAAACACCAAACCAACAAGCATTAGGATGGCCGTAAATAAAATCCAATACAGATTTAGCCAACTGGTCCCAGTTAGGTAGTGCCCAAACCCATTTAAGTCACTTAAGAAAAATGGAGTGACACCTCCATAGATAAGCATGGGGTTGGTAGATTTAAAACCTAGTGTAATCAATAATGGCAATCCTATATAAAGTACGATAACAATAAAATGCCCCAAAAACTTATTGTTGACCATCACATGAATAAAAAATGCAAGTAATATGGTTGTAATAAGACCAGGAAATACCAATCCAAAATTGTAAATCAAATACATATCCAACTCGTAAGCAAAATACCCATTAATGGTTTGGTAAATTACTCCTACTACTACATTGGCAAGTGTCAAAATAACAGCCACTCCTAATAAGGCAATAATCTTAGAAAAATATAAACTAGTATTACTAATAGGTAAGGCATCATAAAAAACAAAAGTTTTGTTTTTACGGGTACGATGTACTGCTTCTCCAGAAAATAAAACAAGGATTACAGCAGATAATAAAGAAATACCACCTGCTACTAGTAATGAAATATACCGAGTTAATGGTAAATTAGGTGTGCCATAAGTCTCGTTAGCCAAGTACACGATAAATACAGCAATCACGATCCCTATGATCAATAGGATAGCAAATACAGGATCTTTTACAATGGATAAAAATTCGATCTTGCTTAACGACCATAAATTTTGTCTTTCCGTCTTTTTGGTAAATACCTGTGTAATCGAACCAACCAATGAAGGTTGATATGCACTATTATCAGTTTTCTTAGCCTTTTTTCCAGAAAGTAAAAATTTCTTATAATCAAATCGGAAGAGTGTCACGAAAAACAAGATCAATCCTACGGTTAACCATAACATACGATTCAATAAGAATTTACCTGATATAGGAAGTTGCAAGGTGTTCAACTCATTGATTGACCAATATTTTTTGATATAGCTAAAGGCTTCACCTCCAAAAGGATCCAGATAAATACTCAACCATTGATTATCAATGTCACCCAATAAATTTTCTGATAAAGCGCTAAGGATAAACAAACAAATCCCGCCCAGGTATACGATCGGCATTTTCTTAAAAAACGCCATCAAACAAAAAAACAAGGACCCAATTAATAGGGAGTTGATTTGTAGTAAGAAGATAAAAGGTAAGAGATACGAAGTAAAATTAAATCCGTCATAAGTCCCATAATCTGGTCGGTCCAAAAAAGCACCAATACCAAACCCCAGGATGATTCCAAATAATATGGATAAATTCACAAGAGTTACAATCGTATAACTCCCCAAAAATCGACCTAATACATAAGATTTCTCTGGTATTGGAAAGGTAAAATAGGTTTGTGCCGTTTTATGATCTTGATCTCTAAAAATAGGCACTCCCATAATGGCGGCATAAAAGAAAATAGAAATCACCGATAGTCCACTAGTGATACCCGCAATACTACTTGGACTGTTAACCAACTCTGCAGTAGCAGATCGTTGCAAAATCGAAACCAAAAGCGCGATTGCCATACCTAGGGCCATATAGATCCAGGTAGCAGGTCGCTTTAAACGGTATTTAAGTTCGAACGAAAATATTTCCATCATAGGGCAACCTCCTGTTCTTGTTTTTTGTTGATACAGTAGAAATAGAAGTCCTCCAGATCATTATTTACGGTCTCAAAACCGTCACCAGGATTGGTTTCATTATAAACATTTACATAGAATTGCCCTCCTCGTAAATAATTAGACAATACTGTAAATTCATTCTCGATGGCTTCGAGTTCTGATTTTTCGATACGTTTTCTAAATACTTTTCCGTCTAATCTGCTGGACAACTCTTGTGGATTTCCTTGCTCAAGTATTTTCCCTTCGTTAAACACCGCCATATTCTGGCAAAGGTTGGTCACGTCATCTACGATATGCGTACTCAAAATCACTACAGCATCTTCTCCCAGTTCACTCAATAAGTTATGAAAACGGTTACGTTCCAAAGGATCTAATCCGGCTGTAGGCTCATCCACTATGATCAACTTTGGATTTCCGATCAGGGCCTGTGCGATACCAAAACGTTGGCGCATCCCTCCAGAGAAATCCCCGAGGTTACGACTTCTAAATTTGTATAAATTCACCTTGTTCAACAGATCTGCTACATATCCCTTGCGTTCAGTCTTGTTGGTAATGCCTTTTACTTTTGCGATATGATTCAGCATCATCTCGGCAGATACTTTGGGGTATACCCCAAAATCCTGTGGTAAATACCCCAACACTTTACGAAGTTCTTCAGGATTTTTGAAAACATCAATACCATCAAATTCGATACTTCCTGTGTCTGCCAATTGCAAGGTAGCAATGGTTCTCATCAGGGTAGATTTTCCGGCTCCGTTGGGTCCTAGCAAACCAAACATTCCTTTATCAAGTGTAAGCGTTACATCATTTAATGCTTGGGTACCATTGGGATAGGTTTTATTCAGATTTTTTATGTTGAGCATGTGATTAAAATTTATTCTTTGTGGATTAGTATAAAGTATTGGGGTTTTGTTACAGATTGGGGATTTAAAAATACATTGGGGTTTGTTAAAAGCTACTTCCCCTAGCGAGGGGAAGGTGGCCTGCATTCTGCAGGGCGGAAGGGGTGCTTACTCTTGCTTAAAATGATCTTTTATTTCTTTAAGAACCGAGGGCAGGTGGTCAAAAACCATATAATTTTCAAATCGAAGTACAGTAAAACCCAAAGATTCAAGTTTTTTACTTCTAATTTGGTCATTCTCTTGTGCATTTAAACTCATATGTACTTCACCGTCTAGTTCGATGATCAGTTTTTCTTTGGCACAGTAGAAATCAACAATGTAATTTTCAATACTATGTTGTCTTCTAAATTTTCTCCCCTCTAACTTTTTTTGTTGTAAATGACTCCATAAAAATGCCTCTGCCGAAGTGAGGTTTTTGCGCAAGTTTTTTCTATTGGCTTTTAGTTCAGGCTTGTTATGTATTTTTCTTTTCATGTTTGAGTGGTGTTACCCTTTCCGTCTACCTTAGGTAGACACCTTTCCCTTCAAGGGAAAGGAACTGTTTTTAGAAACTAAACGAGTAACAATATATAACTTATCATATGATGTAAGAACTTCTATGACTTAATCATATATTAAAATTATATTCCATACCAAGATATATGAGTATCTTTACGGCGTTAAATTTGATAACATATAATGCAACAACTTCGCAGAAACAGAAGACTAAGAACCAATGATGCCATTCGTTCGTTGGTTAGAGAACATACAATTACTCCTCATGATTTTTTGGTTCCCCTTTTTGTAGTAGAAGGAAAAGGTGTGAAAGAAGAAATAGCTTCGATGCCGGGATATTACCGATATAGTTTGGATCTCTTGGTAGACGAGGTAAAAGGACTTTGGGCTATGGGACTGAAATCGGTACTATTGTTTGTAAAGGTGCCCGATGCACTCAAAGACAATAAAGGAACCGAAGCTGTAAACCCTGATGGTCTAATGCAACGTGCAATCAAAACCGTAAAAGAGGCTACTCCAGAGATGTTGGTGATGACCGATGTAGCCTTGGATCCCTATTCTTCATATGGGCATGACGGTATTGTAGAAGATGGGTATATCGTTAATGATGAGACCTGCAAGGTACTAGCCGATATGGCCTTGTCACATGCACAGGCAGGAGCAGACTTTGTAGCACCTAGTGATATGATGGACGGTCGTATTTTGGCAATTCGGGAGTTGTTGGAGCAGGAGAATTTTAAAAATACCGGAATCATGAGTTATAGTGCCAAGTATGCTTCGGCATTTTACGGTCCGTTTAGAGATGCCTTGGATTCTGCACCTGGATTTGGAGATAAGAAAACCTATCAAATGGATTTTGCCAATCGGGACGAAGCGATCAAAGAGACCCTGATGGATATCGAAGAGGGAGCAGATATCGTGATGGTAAAACCAGGATTGGCCTATTTGGATCTGGTCCGAGATGTACGAGATGTTGTAGACGTACCTGTGGCAGTATATCAGGTAAGCGGTGAATATGCCATGTTAAAAGCTGCGGCCGAAAAGGGATGGTTGGATCACGATGCTGTAATGCTCGAGCAGATCATGGCGTTTAAAAGAGCAGGAGCGCATATCATTGCCAGCTACTTTGCCAAAGATGTGGTAAAGCTGCTGGGTTAGTATAACCTAAAATTAGTAGTTATGGTAAGCAGAGAACGTTTGTATCAAACTTTTGGTGAGTTATTGTATGTCATTGCGATGAGTGATGGGGTGATTCAGAAAGAAGAAGTAGAAACCCTTGAAGATATCCTAAAAGGGCATCCCAAAGGAAAAGATATCAAATGGTCTTTTGATTACGAAAGTGAACAACAAAGTGATATCGATACCTTGTACAAAAAGGTGATCGAAGTGTTTTCAGACAATGGACCAGATCAAGAATACGACTTTATGATTTATGCCTTAACCAAAATTGCTGAAGCCAGTCAAGGGGTAACTCATCAGGAAGAAAAGGTCATCAATAATTTTTCAAAAGATCTGCTGGAAAGATTTATTAAGGATATCGAAAACATCAAAGAAAAATATAGATAAACACACACAAATTCATGCAAAAAATTGCGCTACTACTTGCCACATTACTGCTGTTGGCAAGCTGTCAATCTGAAAAAAAAGAAAAAGAAAACACCATTGTAATCGGAAAAAAACCTGTCAAAGAAACTCCTTTTGATACCGGCAAAGCCATTTTTAATGGGAAAGGAAAATGCTATACCTGTCATAAGATTGATAAAAAATCTATTGGCCCTGGGGTAGTAGAAATCATGAAGATATACGAAGAACAAGATGGGGATTTGATCGCCTTTTTGAAACAAGAGGCAGGGCCTATTGTGGATCCGGAAACCTATACAGTGATGAAAACCAATTTTGCGATTATCAAAAACTTCTCTGACCAGGAGTTAGAAGCTTTGAAGGTGTATATGCAAGAAATAAGTAAGAAGTAATGATCAAACAGTTTACATTTTTGGGGATGTTTCTCCTAATATCAAGTGCTGCTATGGCTCAACAATTTTCACCCAAAACTGCTTTTTTAGAAAAGTGGGAAAACTCCAAGAACTACCTTTTAGAAATTGCAGAATCCATGCCCGAAGAACAATATGGATTTCAACCTACAGAGCGGGAGATGGATTTTAAAAGTCAGTTGCTACACATTCGTGGTAATATGCTATGGTTAGGAACCACACATTTTTCTGAAGAGAAATTTGATCGCAAAGCACTTCAGGAGAATATACCGCAAACCAAAGCAGCAACCATCAAAGTATTAAGCGAAGCTTTTGACTATGTTTTAGAACGTATCAAAGCTACAGACGAAGATGATTTTACGCGAGAAGTCGATTTTTTTGCAGGAAGAAAATCGAAATTACAAATTCTGAATCTGCTTCAGGATCATGTAACTCATCATAGAGGACAATTAATTGTTTATCTTAATCTGAACCAGATAGAACCGCCTAGATACGTAGGCTGGTAATCTTTTATTCGCGATAAATACCTAAAATCCGTACTTTAGCTACATAACTATACAACAACCATGACCTTATTACTTATTTACGCCGTATTATCTATTTTCTTTTCGTTTTTATGTTCGATACTAGAAGCGGTACTACTAAGTGTAACACCAACCTTCATTAATGTAAAAAAGAAAGAGGGGAAGCCATATGCTACTACTTTAGAAAACCTGAAGAAAGATGTAGATCAACCGCTTATTGCAATTCTTACTTTAAATACAATTGCGCATACGGTTGGTGCTATTTTGGTAGGGGTGCAGGCAGAGCAGTTACCATATAAATTTGAAATATGGGGTATAAATGTGGTAGGTATTGTATCTGCGATCATGACCATATTGATTTTGGTAGTTTCTGAAATTATACCAAAAACGATTGGAGCAACCTTTTGGAAACAACTAGCCAACTTTACTTCAAAGGCTTTGTTGATATTGATAGCTCCGCTGAAGTATACAGGGATTTTATGGCTATTACAGTTAACCACCAAGGTAATTGGGGGTAAAGGACATCATGGATCAGTGCTGAGCAGAGAAGATTTTTCTGCTATGGCTGATATTGCAGAAGAAGAAGGTGTTTTTGAAGAGTCAGAATCCAAAGTGATCCGAAACTTGCTTAATTTTAAATCTATTCCAGCCAAAAGCATCATGACGCCCCGTACGGTTATGAAAACAGCGTCAGAGGACACCAATATTCGAGAGTTTTTTGAAGCGAATAAAAACTTACGTTTCTCCAGAGTACCCATTTTTAAAGCTAATGCAGATAATATTACCGGATATGTACTTAAGGATGATGTATTCAAATCTGTAGCCGAAGGTAAAGATCATCAAACACTTGCAGACCTTAATCGCAAGATTTTTGTAGTGGATCGTAATATCCCTGTTCCTACCTTGTTTGAAAAGTTGGTTGAAGAAAAGGAACACTTAGCCTTGGTAGTTGATGAATATGGTTCGGTGAGTGGTCTGGTAAGTATGGAAGACGTGATAGAAACGCTTCTTGGTCTTGAAATTATGGACGAGAGCGATACCGATGCCAATATGCAAGAGCTTGCTCGCAAGAATTGGGAAATGCGTGCCAGAAGACTTGGTATTTTAGAAGACAAACCCGAGGATCAATAATGGATATCGCGTATATAGAAACCCCATTAGGAGTGGCTTCTATATCAGGAGATGAAGATGGTATTGCCAGCATTTCAGTAACTCAAGAAAATCAAGATTTACTTAGTGAAGAGGTTCCTTTGCACTTAAAGGACGCCGTACAGCAACTCCAGGAATATTTTGAGGGGAAACGTACTACCTTTGATCTCAACTTAAATCCATCCGGTACCGAATTTCAAAAAAGAGTTTGGAAAGAATTACTTAGAATTCCCTTTGGGAAAACAGTGTCTTATCTCGATATCGCCAAAAAGTTGGGAGATCCAAAAACCATACGAGCGGCAGCAAGTGCCAATGGCAAAAACCCTTTGTGGATTGTGGTACCCTGTCATAGAGTGATTGGTAGTGATGGTTCTCTTACGGGATATGCCGGGGGCTTATGGCGCAAAAAGTGGTTGCTAGAACATGAGAGTCCGGTAAAACAACAATCTCTATTTTGATCCCATTATCCTTCTAGATTCATTTTATACATAGTTTTGTGCATTTTATACAGTGATTTATGCTTTTAATGTAATGAAATGATGCAATTCCTGAGATTAGCGGTACTTTAGTTTTCATAATCCCCTTTAGTGAAGATCTAAAATTTGCTTGTTTTTGAATTATAAAAATGGGTTAAAGAATTAGTAAGAATTAGACTCTCACAAATCATTTCAATATATGTGGCTGGTTATTGCTTTTTTGCAGTAGCCAGTTTTTTTGTGTCTTTCCAAAAAAAATGAAAAAAAAAGTAGGGTAAAACCGATTCAGTGTGTTTTAGGTATGGCCAACGTCTATTTTTGGATGAAAACAACTTTGTTTTAATCTGAAAATGAGTTAATTAACATAAATTGATCTTTTGATTACAGGGAGTGCACTTGGTGATAATAAACGAGGTGTTCTAATTGCTATGAAAAAAATTCGCATCATAGTGGTTAGTTGCATGCTATTGGTATGCAATCTTGTGATAAGTCAAAATATTATTGATCGAGAATTAAAGAAATCGATTACCCTTCAAAATGATTCCATAAAACTCTTAATCAGAAGAGGGGATAGTTTACAAAGGACCAAAGAGGTTGCTCTTGCCGAGACAAGTTATAAGAAAGCCTTTCGATTAGCTAGAAAAATAGGAGATAAAAAACTCATTATCTCTTCTGGATTAAGGTTAGAACGATTCTTATCTGCTATTGAAGGAAAACACAATCAGTCCAAAGACATCATTGATTTTGTTAAAGATTTTTGTATCAAAATAGATGATCAGGATTGTGTGACGATTACTACGATTCGCTATGGAGAGTTGCACAACAGGCAATCGCAATTTATGAAGGCCCTCCAGTACTTTAATGAGGCCCTGCAGCAAGCAGAAAAAGCAGAAAATCCAACGAACCAATGGGAAGCACTTACCGCCAGAGGGTTATTCTTTATGGATATCGGGGATCTGGATCAAAGTAAAATTGATTTTAAAAAAGCTATTGCTCATCTCGATGAAGATGCGGCTTATAGAAGAAGCCTTTCCAATATTAATATTTCGGCATCGTTTTGGGATAACCAACCGGATTCTACTATTTACTATTCTCAACGTGCATTGAAGACCTGTATGAGTGACAATACGTCGAGAACGTGTAATCTCGCTTATAACAATATGGCATGGTCCTATTTTAAGAAAGGTATGCCAGAAGAGGCCTTAAAAATAATCAACGAAAATATCGACTTTGACCATGTCGAATACAATGATCGAGATAGTTTGTATCCAGCGTTAATGCACACCCTTGGTTCTATTTATCACGAATTGGGTGATTACATAAAGGCGATCAACTATTTCAAAATAGCCGAGGAGTTTTTTATTAAAAAGAATGATATCGCCAATACGATAATCACCAAAGAAGATCTGTCTAAATCTTATGAACAAACAGGTGAGTTGTCTAAAAGTTTACAGCTTTTACGAGAGGTAAAACCCTTAATGGCTATGTTGGATAACATAAGAATCAGTAAAGAGATTGCCAAAGTAGAGAGCAGGAAGTTACTAAAGCTAAGAGAGGCTCAAATTTCGGATTTGGAACAGGAAAATCTGGAAATAGGGAAAGCAATGAGCAAAAGTAGACTGTTTAGCTACTTTTTGGGGTTGTTTTTGCTAGTGTCTTTATTCTTTCTGTTATATAGAGGTCATACCAATAAGGTACGTTTTCACCAACTTAACGAAGAGCTGAGTTTAAGCCGATTAAAATCGTTACGTTCGATGATGAATCCTCATTTTCTGTTCAATTCTTTTAGTACGCTTCAGAATTTTATTTTGAAAAAGGACAACTTAAAAGCGAACGAGTATATGACAGAGCTTTCTGGACTGATCAGAAATGTACTGTCTAGTTCAGACAGTATTTATATTACATTCAATGAAGAACTACAGATTTTAAAATCTTATGTCAATATCGAGCAAGAACGCTTTAGTGAAAGTTTTAACGTAGTGTACGATATTGATGAAACTTTGATATACACCAATCCGGTAATTCCTTCAATGGTCATACAACCTTATATCGAAAATGCAGTGATTCATGGATTTTCGCACGCCGATCAAAAGGGGAAATTAGTGGTGTCTTTCAAAAAGGAAGACAATGCGGTGATATGTAAAGTACGAGATAACGGCATAGGAAGGGACGAAGCCGAAAGATTACAAAAAGAAGGGAACGATACTATACATTTGTCAATTGCAACCAGGAATACAAACGAGCGATTACGAATATTAAGTCGAATTGGTAATGATAAGGCCAAGGTAGTAATCAATGATCTTTTTGATGATGCCGGCAAAGCTAAAGGTACCGAGGTCATCATCACATTACCCATAATAAAACAAAGGAAATGATAGAAACTGTGAAATGCATCATAATAGATGATGAGCAAAAGGACAGAGAGAATATTAGAATGCTCCTGGATTCGTATTGTCCACAAGTTGAGATCATAGGAGAGGCCAATGATAGATCTTCTGTTTTAAGTGTACTTACCGAAATGAAACCTGATTTGGTGTTTATGGATATTCAATTGGGAGCGATATCGGTTTTTGATGTGCTTAATGAATTGAGTGGTTTCGATTTTAAGATCGTTTTTGTAACCGCATTTGATAAGTATGCGATCCAAGGATATCAGTATGACGCTATCGACTATTTGCTAAAACCGGTAGATCCAAAACGATTGATTCAGGTGGTAGATAAAACCTCTAGATTAAAGGATCAGTTCAAATCCAAAGAAAGTATTGTCAACGATTTTAAAGAGTTGTACTCCAAAATAACTGAAACACCTAAAATTTCGATTACCGATGCAAAAGGAGTGCATGTAGTAAAAGCGATCGATGTTTTGTACTGTGTTAGCGATGGAAATTACACCACCTTTGTCATGACAGACGAAACCGAAATTGTGATTTCAAAAAACCTGAAGCATTTCGAAACCAAACTACAGAACTATAATTTCTTGCGGATTCATAAATCGTATTTGGTGAATTTGGATCATATCGATTTTTTAATCAAAGAACAAGGAGGTTCCGTAATCATGAAGAACGGAAAATCATTGCCCATTTCCAGAAAAAGCAAAAAGGACCTATACGATAAAATGAATGTCTTGTAAAAACAGGCATTTTACAGCTAGTTGATTTTGAATGAGGGTGTTTGGGTTACGCTTTATTGTATGAAGAACAGTCATTTATACAGTAAAAAGCACCGTTAAAACATCAAAGAGAGATATACTGACTCAAGTATTTACCTTTAAACTCTCTATAAACTCACAAAATTAATTTACTATGAAATTGAATTATTTGAAAGTCAGTGCGCTAGTGTTAACTACACTAATGGTATTGGCTACTTCTTGTTCCAAAGATGATGTGGACAATGAAGCTGCACAGGAGGTGAGCTCACTTCCAAGGGATGTTTTAAACAAGGTAAGAGAACTAGATCTCAACCCAGAAGCTTTTGAGGTAAAGCATGCCGTATATCCTGATGGTACCAAAATACCGGTTGTATTAACAGACGATATCGCTATGGAAAAAAGTAGATTTTTGAAAATACCAAGCGATAATAATGGTCTTGCAAAACAGTATCAAACAGAGTTTTTGATTGACACAGATGTTCATGAAGAGGTAAATATCATAGTGTATACCGGTCCGACTATTTTTGATGGTGATACTCCAATTGTTACTGGATTATCTGAAGCTGCACAGCAAGGTGTAAGGGATGCAGTAGAGAACTGGAATTCGGTTTGGGGGTCACGTTTAGTTCTCAGAGCAGAGTTTACAACAGCTACAACTTTTGATCCTGATTTCTTTGAAACATTTATCGTGGTGAATTCATCCTTAGAAGGATTTGGAGGTTTTGCCGATTTTCCAGACGAAAATGGGAACCCAGGGAACTTTGTGCAAATTAGTCCAAACTCTAGCACTTTTGCAGATCGTGTCCCTGATGCTATCGAGCATTTGATCACTCACGAGTTGGGGCATGCTATCGGTTTTCGACATACTGATTGGAATAGCAGACAAAGTTGTGTAGATCTTGGCCTGGAGCCGGAACCATCTGTAGAAGAAAACCCTCCTGCAAGAATTTTTGGAACTTTACCTAGTATTCCTGGAATTATCGAACAGGAAGACTCTATTATGAATGCATGTTTTAACGCAGATACCACCACTGGAGAACTTAATTTTTTTGACGAGAATGGATTAAGATCGCTGTATCGTGGTTTTTAAATACGTTAGTATTTGTTTAGGTGTAAAAAGGTGTCTCTTGTAGGCACCTTTTTTTATGAGTTTCATTTTTTGAAACTCCTTTGGGTTACTATTGCATGAGTATTGGTAGAATAAAGTTGTTCTTTTATAAAATTTGTGTTGACCCCCTTTTCCAAATCTATTCTTCCTACTTATGCATATGTGGCATACGATGACATTTATTTTCTTACATTAGTAGAGCTAATGTTGAGCAACTAAATAACATTGTTTTTACCAATTCGATATTACTATGAAAATCATTAAGAAATTTCTCAAAGGTCTTTTGTTTTTAATCTTGCTATGTGTAGTCTTACTATACATTTTTGATTATGATTACATCCTAAAAGGAGTTAGGGTAGTTTATATGACGGGTCATACTACAGCATATCTTGATGATTATGAATATTTCGATAATCGAACTATTGAAAAAGGAAATGGAACTACTCCCTGGGCAATTCATGATGATTATAACAAAGCAAAAAGCACAGAACGTTTGGATAAAACCAATGCCGAGTTAGGAACTGTGGCATATATGATTATCAAGAATGATAGTATTTGGTATGAAAATTATGCTGAAGGATTTGGCAAAGACTCTAAAACCAATTCGTTCTCTATGGCCAAAAGTATTGTAACCGCATTATTGGGTAAAGCCATTATGGATGGATACATAAAAAACCTCGATCAACCTGTGGGAGATTTTTTACCAAAGTTTTCTGAAGGACTGGCGGCAAAAACAACGGTCGGAGATTTATCATCCATGTCTTCGGGATTGAACTGGACAGAGCACTATACCAGCCCGTTTTCGATCACAGCAAGGGCATATTATGATCCGGATATAAGAGAGGTGATGCTTGGCCTGGATGTGGTGGATGAACCTGGGCAAGAGTTTCGATATTTAAGTGGAAATACGCAATTGTTAGGGATGGTTATCGAAAAAGCGACAGGAAAAAGTTTATCGACGTACCTGAGTGAGAGTTTTTGGAAACCTATGGGTATGGCCAACGAAGCAATCTGGCAATTAGATAGTGAAGATAGTGGTATGGAAAAAGCCTATTGCTGTATAGCGAGTAATGCAAGGGATTTTGCTCGTTTTGGAATGATGTTTAAAAATAAAGGAGTGTACGCCAACAAACAATTACTTCCAGAAAGCTTTACCGAATTAGCCACAAAACCAAGATTTCCTAATGACGATATGTATGGATATGGTTTTTGGATCTCAGATCATATGGATAAGCATATTTTTGCTATGAGAGGGATACTTGGGCAGTATGTTATCTGTATTCCTGAAGATAATATTATGATTGTGAGATTAGGACATCAGAGAGGGACTTTTATGCCAGGAGAGTCTTTTACCCATGATTTCTTTGTCTATATTGAAGAAGCTTATAAAATGTTAGAGAATGCTTCATAAACTGAATCTGGAACATATTCTATTTCTAGATATTGAAACCGTTCCTGAACATCAAAGTTTTGAGGAATTGGATGAAGAGATGAAAGGATTATGGGCTGATAAAACTAAGTACCAGCGTAAAGAAGAATATTCTCCCGAAGAATTCTACGAACGTGCAGGCATTTGGGCAGAGTTTGGTAAAATCATTTGCATATCTGTAGGGTATTTTCGATTTCAGGGAGAACAACGAATGTTTAGAACAACCTCATTTCATGGTGAAGAGAAACAGCTTTTAATCGACTTCAAGAATTTACTAGAGACCCATTACAATAGTTCTCGACATTTGTTGTGCGCACATAATGGCAAAGAGTTTGATTTTCCCTATATCGCACGAAGAATGATAGTGCATCAAATTGCATTACCGTATAAGCTAAATTTATTCGGAAAAAAACCCTGGGAGGTACCACATCTGGACACTTTGGATCTATGGAAATTTGGAGATTACAAGCACTACACTTCGCTCAAATTACTTACACACATCCTGGGAATTCCTTCTCCAAAAGATGATATCGATGGAAGTCAAGTGAGAAATGTATATTACGAAGAAGATGATATCGATCGCATCATCGATTACTGTGAAAAAGACACAGTAGCTGTGGCTCAAATATTACTTCGTTTACGACAAGAAGAGCTTTTGCATGATAATGAAGTGATTTCCGTATAAAATAGCCGTAGAATTTAATTCATTCTGTTTTTTCGATCCTGATCGGTAGGAAAATACAAATTAGAACTGCTGTAGGTTGTACCAAAAGTTTTTACAGCAGAATATACCTGTTGTATCGCATCTTCTACCTGACTTACAGACAATTCTTGTAAGGGGTGAATAAAAGCGGCCCAAATTACATCGCCAGAAATCGCATATTTGATATCCAGTGCAGAATGAAAATTAGCTTCTAGACATTGATGATACTCTTCTTTGGTCATCCCAGCATGTTCTTTGATAGGGGAGATGATGCGCATGCGATTATGAAGTGCATCAGACAAACAAACAAATTGAACATCCTTAATTACAAAATGCCAGTTTCCTAAAGAACCTTCAATTTTATCTGCAAATAACTTGAGAATTTTGTCTAATTTTTGGTTGTCCATAAGCTACACTATTGTTTCATCTTCAAGGTAGCAATTAATGCTTCAAAATCCTCGATCACAGCGCTTGATTTTTCCTTTAAAAACCCTTCAAATACCACAGCATTGTTTCCATGTGTCACCGTTTGAACCAATAACTTACTTGGGTTTCCATTCATAACACCTTCAATTTTAATTTGATAGGCAGAGTAATTGTTTAGCGTATCGTCTGAAGTGCTTATGATTTTGGCATCACTCAACCCATTGCTTTTTAGTGATCCTACCATTTGTTCAGAAATACTTTTGGCGGTCATGGACGAATCTGTAGGCACCGGAAGCACCAACATAATAGAATCCCGATTGGTATCTGGGTTGTCGATTCCATTTACAGAATAGATAAACATATTGGCGGCCGATTTGGCAAACTTAAACTTGGTATTCGAATCATCAAGTTCAAAAGCAGCTGCAGCAAAAGGGTCTATAGGTAAATCTTTTTGATAGGTAGCAGATAGCAGTGATTTTTTAATCTGTTCTTCGGTACGGTCATCTTTTTGCGTATATAAGGCCATGATCATCACCGAAAATGATTCATCTCCAAAAACCAGACTGTATGCTTTTTTGTCTGGATCTGCTTGCATATGAATATATTTGGCCGGGAATCCATTAATTGTCATTTCCTGATAATCAAAAACGGTAGCTCCGCTTTGTTGAAAACGCTCTTTAGAAAATTTACCAGCATTTGAATAGAAATTACCGCCTACCAGATCATATACCTGAATCAAGGCATTTTGCCCTTTTTCTAGTCCCGTAAATGCCGTAGCAACTGAAAAATCTTCTGGAGGGATCATAAAAAGTTTTGTGCCAGGTATATTAACGTGTTTTGCTGTTTTTTGATTAGAAATAATTAGGTTATCCTTTGATGAAGTCTGACCAGTTGTTGGGAGCACAGTAAACAAAAGGATGGCAATTAAGAGATATTTCATAAATTTTTTTTAGGGCGCTATCTTATCAAAAATAACGTTTTATTTCGTTATCAAACAGTGCTTTAACGAATTAAGATAAATAACCCCCTCCAGCAGGAGGGGGAATTCGGTAATTATATGTCCGTTGTGTCCCCCCAACAGACTCGAATTATTGTTTCTTTTGTTCGTAAACAGGTAGATTCGAGTAAGTCCTTCGATATAATTACCAGCAAGCAGGGCAGAACATGGTTCTGCGCCTTCAAATATGGTTGGTATTGTACGTTAACATAAAGAGTCAGAACATGAAATCTGTTTCGTTGCCCTACAAATACATAGTTCAACAATGAAGTTTCATTCTGAAGTTAGCCCGAAATATAATTATGTTATTGAGTGTGAAGATATTTCGATTGCGAATATAAAGATTTATTTTAACATATGGGTATTTTTGTTAACGTTTCTTTAGGAGAATTTTTTATTGCGCTTTTTGATACGCTTCTTTTAGCCAAGCAATCAATTCGTCGTCGATTTGGTCTGCCGAAGAAATTTTGACTCTATGTGTACACATAGAACCAAACGGTCCTGAGTTTTCGAGACGTTCTGTATAGGGTTTGTCTTTTAATTTTAATCCAAGATCTATTCTGGTTTTAGTAGCTGGTTTGATAAGCGCAAATTGTCGTTTTCTGATGATGCTCACACTTGTTTTTTTGGGTGTTTTGATCACATCTTCCCCAAATGCAGTAACGGTGTCAATAAGTTTTTCATAGATAGGGATCAGTGCTTCTTTTCCTTCATATTGTTTGGTAACGAGATCATCTGGACTATCTTGGTTTTCTTTAGAAAGGGTGACAATGGTATTGGCAAAACCGTGAGTAACCCCATGCTCCGTTTTAAGAAATTTAACTGCTTCTCCATGTTTAGCAAAAGCTTTTGTTTTTAAAATTTTGATCCATTCCTCGAGAGACTTTCCCGTTTTTTCAGGCATATTATTGATCATGGTTTGTAAAGCGTCATTCATAAATTTTGATTTTAAAGTGAATGCTACAAATTAGGTAAACCTTGTTATATGGGTATAGTAAAAAATTAACCTTTTCGATCCAAAGGGAAGAAGTTAGGTTCGTCATTATTGAATTCTAAAGAGATAAACTCTTTGGGATTGAATCCCGAAAACTCTTTGAATTCCTTAATAAAATGGGATTGATCGGTGTAGCCACATTGATAGGCAATTTGCGACCATCGAATTTTTTGTTGAGTATGGATAAGCTGAAGAATTTCATTGAACCGTACAATGCGATGAAATACTTTGGGAGTAAGACCACAGAACTTTTTGAATTGATTAATCAGATGTTTTTGTGTTTTGGGGTAGGTTTCGACAATAGTGTTATGTTCGGATAAAGGGTTGTTGGTAAACTTTGAAATGATCTCTAGCAATGTGTTTGGCGGTGTTTTATTTTCTTTATACCGTTGTAATAACCATTGCTCTGCTAGTTCAAATTTTTCGGAAGAAGAAGCTTTGTGAAAAAGTTGTTCCCTTAGCTCCAAGATATCGTTTCCAAAGATAGTTTCTGCATCGACAACTTGATTGTTGAGTTCATTGATAGGGGTATGCAAAAATGGATATGCTCCAGAAGGTTTAAACTGTATGACAAACATTTCTGAATCCTGATGGGCAGAAATCGATAAATAGTTTTTATGCATTCCTGATATCCATACTTTGGTGTAGGTGCGGTTGGATTGCAACGTTTTATTATCAAATGTTTGACGAGGTATTCCGTCCAATTCAAAAATAAGAAACAGATGTCCGGTAGGAACTACACGTTCTATAGAGTGATCTGGAGTAAAGTGCTTAAAATGAAATACCGATTCGATATAAAGGTCTAGCGGTTGCTTGAGAGTATGTGTTTCGAAGATCATGAGCTGGATGATTGATTCCTCTAAGATAAGTAATGGTGATAAGTATTACCAACTTGTAGAAAATAGTAATGCTTGATATCAAAAAACCCTAAAGTCATAAACTTTAGGGTTTTTCATTGTTTGATTGTTTATTCGTTCTATTCTTTGATAAAACGTTTCATCATATTTGCGTCCACTGTTAACAAATACGTTCCAGCTTCTAACTTTTGAATATCAATAGTGTTGGTAAAAGTACCTTGATCTACTACTTGTCCTAAGATATTTAGGATTTGGTAGTCATGAGAACTCGCTTTGCTACTCATAGTAATATTCAATACAGAGCGAGCAGGGTTTGGTGCCAGTACAAACTGATCGATATTGATTACAGGAGGTCCAGATACATCGTTGAAAGTTGTATACAATGAAGTAGTCGCTCCACATGGTCCAAGATTGTTCCATCCCGTAGCTGTTCTTTCGTATAGGCTTCCCTGATAAGTAACTCTATCACCTAGTACATAACTTTGGGTGCTGCTCCATTCTGGAACACCAGCACACTGATCGACAGATCCACCACCAGCGGTATTCGTAAGCTCTACATTATCGATAGCAATATCTGCTTGCCAAGTACTTCCTGTTATTCTGTTGAAACGAAGTTGTACACCTCCACCAACATAAGCAGCAAGATCTATATCGGCAGACTGCCAAGAGTTTCCTTTATTTCCAGTTTCACTCCAAATGCTTGTCCATGTAGCACCTTCATCTGTACTAGCTTCTAATGCGATACTTCCCATATCACTAGCACCATACATATGGTAGTTGAAAGAGAATCCAGCTTCAGTAAGTCCAGAAAGATCAAAACAAGGTGATGTAATGATCGCTTGCTTGTTAGGATATCCAGTTCCGTTTCCAGAAGCTTCTACAAAGATGTAATAAGACCCTTGTACAGCACTAGATGGTCCTGTATTTCTAGATGGTGTTCCACTTGCATCTACAGTCCAGTTGATGTCATCAGATGTAGATTGTGTCCACGCACCGATAGTATTTTCAAATCCTTCAGCATAAGGGAATGTACTGATTCCATTAGTACATCCAGAACCACTTCCTCCACCAGCTGTAGTTACGTTTACAGTATTACTTGCTGTAGATTCGTTTCCAGCAGCATCTTTTGCTACAACATAGAAACTATAAGCAGTATTAGCAGTTAATCCAGAGATATTTGCTGTAGTTGCAGTAACGCTTGTTACGACAGCACTTCCTTGATATACATCGTATCCGGTTACTCCTATATTATCTGTAGATGCAGTCCATCCCAGTGTTAAGGTAGTTTCAGTAACGTTAGAAGCAGCTAGTGCAGATGGAGCCGTAGGCGCCTGAGTATCTGGTGTTGCTCCTCCAATAGTTACCGTGTAATCTTCAACCTCTCCATATTGGAAAGATTCACAAGAAGTTGGAACTCCATTGTATTTCATAGATACACGCATTCTTGTATTTCCGTCTGAAGCAGATGTTGGTACTGTGAATGACCCACTTACTGGTGTAGTTTGTGTAGCAGACTGCGTCCACACTTGCTCTCCCGCATCTGTAAAGACTCCATTTTGGTTATAATCAATCCAAACGCTGTATCCTTCACTATAGGTAGTTCCGCTCCAGGTTGGTGTTACTGTAATCGTATAGGTATCTCCTTTTGCTAGTCCAGTAGATATCGAAGTAAAGTCAGTATAACCACCATTTCCTGCTCCAGAAGTATTGTCGATACCTTCTAATTGTACACGACCAATATATTCGTCAGCTACACTTTGTCCGTTAGAGTCACAATATACCAATTGGAACTCTGGAGTACTAAAGTTTACTGTGCTACTATAGTTAGAAGTAGTTCCGTCAGAACATTTACTTCTTACTTGTACTTCGTATGAAGTTAATTCTGTTAATCCAGATAATGCAGTAGAAGTCCCACCAACATCTTGAATTGTAGTCCATGCAGAAGTTCCTGCAACTCTATACCTTACATCATATGTAGCAGCTGGCACAGCAGTCCAGCCAATAGTAGCAGAATCATAAGACACATTTGAAGCAGCTACTCCAGTAGGAACAGTTGCACTACAAACTACAGGAGTTCCAGTCAATCCAGTTACAACAAGTGAGAAGTTTTGGCTACCACCTGTTAATGATCCTTTGTGAGTTACTGTAATTGTATAAGTTCCAGAAGCGCTAGCAACATCGATTCTTTCATAAGGGTCAACATTGTTATCTCCTGTACCATTGGTAGTGATACTGGTTAGTCTATAAGGTTCGTAAGTAGTAGATCCTTTAGATACTCTGATATCCAAATCATTTACAAGAACAGGAGTATTAGAGTTAGTCGCTGTAGTGGCAGTACCTGGACGGTCTGTCCATGAAATAGAAGCTAATAGTGGGCTTACACCGTCAGAATCAACTGTGATGCTATAACTTTGACCACTATTTAATGTCAATTCTTCTATTTTAGATTCTCCACTTCCTGCATTGGTAACAACCTCTGCAGCTGCTTTAGCATTTAATAATCCCCAACCGTAAACGGCATCTGGTCCAGAAGGACCTGCATCGTCTGCTGTATGTAGTGCTATCCCTTTTAGGGTTGCCGCTCGCATAAAGTTTCCGTTTAGGTTGTTGTAGTGTTGTTGTAATAAAAGTAATGATCCTGTTACGTTTGGCGAAGCCATAGAGGTTCCTGTAATACTGTTATAAGCCGTATCACTATTTTGATACGTAGAGTATACACCTGTACCATTACCAGTAATATCTGGCTTGATTCGATAATCATCTGTAGGACCTTCACTACTAGAACTGTTGATAGATACACTTACCAAAGATCCGTTGCTGTTTACGTTTGCATCTTGAGCATTGGCAACAACCAAGTTGTTTTTTGATGTAGAATGCCCAGTTAGTTTATCGTAAGAAGAGTTCCCATCTAGTGGAGAACCATTGTAGCTATTTTGGTTACCATCATTACCTGCAGCAACTACCATTAGGTAGAAAGGTGCATTAAACATGATCTCATCCCAATTTCTGGATTCATCGATATATGCTCCAAAGTATTGATCAGGAACTAGGTCACTTCTAAAACCATATGAATGGTTAGAGATCAACATCCCATTCGCAGCAGCTGTAGTAGCTTCTGCAACATCATTATTCCACATGTATCCATCTACTTTTGCTTGAGGAGCCATCCCTTTTGCATTAGCTTGTACACCAGAAGCCATTACAGTTCCGGTTACGTGAGCTGCGTGGAAATTCAATTGTGTACCTCCTTCTGAAGCTGCATCTCGAATAGTAACACGATTGTTTCCTCCAGGACCATCATACTCCTGGTGGCTGGCACGAGCATGACCACCATCCCAAACGTGAGCAGTCATATTTTGACCATCAAGATTTAGCCCTAGAGATCCTCCAGAGTTTAGGTGATTTGTTCTTGTAGATCTAGCAGCATCTACATTTTCAGTAGTATAATAGATGGCATAATCTTCATTTCCTACAGTAACGACTTTTTGAAGCTCAGAATAGCTTTTGTCTTTTACCTGTATTTTGGTTTGCCAACCATTACGTTGTGCCATTTGCATGGCTTTCTTTTTGTCCAAAGCCGCCTTTTCTGAAAAATCAGTTTGAAGTTGGTTCAATTTCGCTAAGTTGGTTTGTTGTGCAATTTTGGCTTTTTCTGCAGTGGTTTGCGCTAAAAGCCCGGTTGTTAGGAAGAGCATTACAAAAAATGCAAGTACGCCCGACTTGGTTTGTGTGAAGTTTAAAGCTAAGCTAAAACTTCCGTAGCTTTTTTTCATTTTTTTTGAGTTTGAGTTAGTATTGGTTAGAATTCTCTGAAAAAAATTCAGAAAACAGCCAAAACTCTTAAAATATTCTTAATTAAAAAAAGATTTTCGACCAAGTGAAAAAAAAATCTTCATACTACTTTAACATCCCCTTAACGTTCGTTTAAAATAAAAAACACGTAGGAAAAAACTTCTTTTTTTAATTGGCTATAACGTATGTTTTGAGAAGAATTCTAGAGCTCTTTTCTCATTATAATACACTGATTCAGAGCTGTAAAAACCAACATGTCCACCGTAAACAGGGACTTCAAGAAACACATGATCGTTCTTTTTTGCCTCGGTGTAAGGATAGCATTGATCTCCCAAAAAGGAATCATTTTTTGCGTTAAGAATTAAGGTAGGAATGGCAATGTTTTTCAAAAACTGTTTACTACTACATTGGGTATAGTAATCAATAGCATCTTTGTATCCATGCGCTTTGCTGGTATATAGATTATCGATGTCTATTAGGGATTTACATTGTTTTATTTGTGATTTACTAATGTGCTCAGGAAAAACAACTTGTCGTTCATATAGTTTTGCTTTCAGGTGTTTGATAAAGCGTTGTTCGTATACAAAGTTTTTGGGTTTATTGATTTCCTGTAGAGAATTATACAAATCGCAAGGTGCGGATATGGCCATAGCCGCTTGTAGTTCTGTAGGTAAAGTTCGGTTTTCACCTATGTATTTTAATACTAAATTTCCTCCAAGGCTAAAACCACAGAGCGTAATAGCGCTATATTGTTGAGTGGCTAAAATATGATGAAGTATACGGGCTACGTCTTCGGTAACTCCAGCATTGTAGGACCTATAGAGTCGATTGACTTCACCACTGCAGTTTCTTAAGTTCACCAAAGCAGTATCCCATCCATTTTGATTAAGATGCCTGGCAAGACCCACCATATATTGACGCTGGGCATTACCCTCAAGGCCATGAATAATAACACTTAATTTTTGATTGTTTTTGCCGGGGGCATAACTCCAATCCAAATCAATAAAATCCCCATCATCCAATTCTACTCGTTCTCTGGTTTGTTCTACTCCATTTACTTTTCTGAAAAGATTGGGATAGATGGTAGAGAAGTGACCATTCCTAAACAAATGTGGTGGGGTATACGAAGAATCTATTACTGGCATTAATACAAGATATTGTCTTTGGGTTTTACTTTTTCTGGTAAATCTTTCTCATCCAGCATGTCTCGCAGATCAATTTCAATGGTTCTGCATAATGCTGTCATCGGGACATCATTAACACGTCCTTCAAAAGGATCTTCACTATTACTTCCGATTTTTTCCATAGTGGTAAACACCCAGGAGACTAAAACAGACAAAGGAATCATTAAAAAGATAAACCAACGTTGTATCTCGTCTGGCATTGTGGCTAATTCAGATTCAAAAACATTGAGCATCCCAAAAGGAAGTAAGAGCACAAAAATCCATGTAAATACGGTGCTAAAATAAGCATATTGTCTAGGGAAAGGTGTATTTTTAATACGCTCGCATTTTCCCTGAAGGTTATATAATTCTTCAAGAACTCCATGAAACAATTGCTTGTCAAATTCTGTTATTTTCCCTTCTTTACATAACTTTTTGATATGAAGTCCTTGGTTTTTTACAATATGAGTGGCTGTATTTTTTCTGTTTAATAAGTCTTCATATTCCTCCTGCGTAACAAATTGTTTAGTAGCATCACAAGCGGGTTGTTGTTCCCCGTGTTTTTTGAAAAGGCTCTCTACCGAAGAATTTTCCTTAATCGAGAAGGAGGTAGGTTGCCGTAGTTGTATACGCAATGCATTGATCCAGGCAATATGGCGATGAATCAGAACACTTTTGGTTTGATGATCATCTTCTACCAAACAAAGTACCTGATTTGCCCAGGTTCTGGAGTAATTCACGATACCACCCCAAATTTTTCGACCTTCCCAAAAGCGATCGTAACTCTGACTATTTTTGAAACCGATATAAAAGGCAACCGCAATCCCAATCACAGTTAGCGGTTGGAAAGGGATATCAATAAAGGTCCAATCCAAAAAATAATAAGCAGAGAAGACCAAACCAGAATAGAGAATAAAGAATAAAATGTTTTTCCACCCGAACCGTAAGATAAGTCCCCAACCAATGTTTCTTTTGATATACATGTGTGAATTTTTGTTCTAAAATAAGAATACCAAGTGCCTTTTCAAAGTGCTAGTGTAATTTGAGGATTATTCAATTCCTTTTGTTATGCGTGCATAATAAAATGTTTCGTATTTTTGTAAAGCAAAAAACAAAGATATGTACATAAAAGATTTTGAAATACGTTGGAATGATATCGATGCTAATCGTCACCTGGCAAACAAGGCATATATAGAATTTGCTGCACATACTCGTATGTCTTTCTTGTCAGAACAAGGGTTTGACAGAAGATTATTAGGGAAGTTCAATGTTGGGCCTGTGGTTTTTTATGAACATATCTATTACTTCAAAGAGGTTTTTTATGGACCTCCGGTACGAGTTTCTCTAGAAGTCTCTGGGCTTAGTGAAGATGGAATGTTTTTTGAATTTAGACACAACTTCTACGACTACAAAGGAAGAAATTTTGCGCAATGCGAAATGATGGGAGCGTGGATGGATCTAGGAAGTAGAAAACTAATCCCACTACCAGAAGAGATGATGAAATTTATGGATAAGATAGAACGTCCATCTGATTTTAAAATTCTTACCAAAGAAGATACCAGAAGATTTAATAAAAAGCCTGTAGATTTAGGGTAAAGCCTTAGGTTTTTTGGTGACCAGGTAGACACCGATAAACACCAAGACAGCCGAGATCACTTTAATCAGATTCAAAGAATCTGCTCCCATAGCCATGGCAAAACTAATGGCGAGTAAAGGTTGTAAATAGATAAATGCACCAATGGTAGAGGCTTTTAGCGTTTTTAATGCAAAAACATTCAGTAAATAGGTAAAGAAGGTCGTACCCACTACGACAAAAGCCATTTTCAAAATCACATCAAATGGAAGAGATGTCCACGCTACCTCATTAAATTCTGAGATAGTCACTGGAAAGTTAATCACTATGGCGAGTAGAAAAAACCATTTCATCAATGTAAAAGAATGGTACTTGGCGGTAAGCGGTTTTACCATTACCAAATAAATCGCATAAGAGGCTGCGTTGATGATAAAAAGCGCATTTCCTAAAGGGATATTTGGAGCGTCTTGACGCACTTCGGCACCAAAAAGAATAAGCCCTAGTGCTCCAGAAAACCCTAGTAATATTCCTATGGTTCTTAGAATGGTGATTTTTTCTTTTATAAAGATGGCCGAAAGGATAAATACCATAATCGGAGATATGGTAATCATTACCGAACTATTAATCGGGGTAGAGAGTTGTAATCCTTTAAAAAACATCAGCATATTGATGACCATTCCAAAAACGGTACATCCCAGTATTCTGGGCCAGTCTTTACGATCAATTTTTTCTTTAGGTGCCCAGAAAGCGGCAATCCAAAACAACGCAGCAGCACCAACTACCCGTAGCAAAATAAACCCAAAGGGTTTAATATACGTAGGCATGATTCCTTTGGCAACGGTATGATTTACTGCATAAATCAAACTGGCACCAAAGGCAGCAAGTAATGCTGCGGTTCTTTTATCCATGTATGGCTTCTTTTGCTTCGGCTACCACTTTTTTACTATTTCCAACAAAAATTTGCTGATCGTGGATAAACACCGGGCGTTTTAGGAATGTATAGTGCTCAAGGATTAGATTTTTATAATCCTCTTCGGTAAGGTTTTGATTTTTGAGATCACGCTCTTTATACAATCGTGCCCGTTTGCTGAATAAGGCTTCGTAGCTTCCAGCCAGCTGATGCATTTCCTGGATTTGTTCGTTGGTGATCGCTTCTGTTTTGATATCCTGCAATACTACTTCTGAAGGAAGTTCTAATTCGTTGATGATGCGTTTGCAAGTATCACAGGTAGAGAGATGGTATAATTTTTTCACAGCTGAAATTATTTAATGTCAAAATCATCACAAAGGAAATTCATTTAAGAATTAAAACTTATATTTTTGGCTAAAAATTAAGAACTTCATGCAACATCTTTTAGAAATTACACGCACGAATCGTCGTTTACTAGAAAAAATTCTTAACGCTCATTCGCTAGAGCAACTCAATACCGTTCCAGAAGGGTTTCAAAACAATTTAATCTGGAACATTGCGCACGTTATTGTCACGCAGCAGCTGTTAGCCTATAAATTAAGTGGACTACCGATGATGGTGAGTGATGAAATGGTGGCTAAATTTAGAAAAGGTACAAAAGCCGAAGGTGTGGTATCACAAGAAGAAGTAGATCAAGTACGTTCGCTTTTATTTACGACCTTGGATCAAACCGAAAAAGATATCGAAGCTGGAATTTTTAAAAACTTTCAGGAGTATCCTACTAGTACAGGTTTTGTGTTAAAATCTATAGAAGATGCGATGAATTTCAATAATTTTCATGAAGGAATTCACCTGGGATATGTTTTGGCATTGAAAAAGGCGTTGTAAGCCATTTTTGATGAAGAAATAAGGTGCATTAAATCAAAAATCATGATGAAACACTATGGGTATCTTTTCCTTTTAGGACTCCTGTTTATTGGTTGTGCTAAAGAACAACAACCGAAATTTGATAAGACCAAAAATTTTGAACAAGAACTCCTTCAGCTACAAGATTTTTTTAAAATTCCTGGCTTGGCCGTTGTCGTTCTTGAAGGTGAAGAAACTGTACAAGAAGCCTATTTTGGAGTTTCGGATGTGGAGCGTAAGATTGCCCTTGATGCCGAAGTAGTATTTCCTATAGCTTCTGTGACCAAGGTCTTTTCGGGAGTATTAATGATGAAATTAGTTGAACAAGGGAAACTGTCTTTGGATGATTCCCTAAAAACTTATTTTCCCAACCTGCCTATCAAAGAACCTATATTAATCAAACATGTTTTATCCCATACTTCCCAGGGTGATGAAGTAGGAAAACATTTTTATTATAGTTCCCGTTTTGGAGCGCTTACCAAAATCATCGAAGAAGGGTCTGGGGATACTTTTGAAGCGTATATGAAAGCTGAGATATTTGATCCTTTGGGCTTGAAAAACACCTTTTTGCTCAAAGATTCTTTGCAGCTAGCCGAAAGTAATTTTACAGTAGCGCAGCCCTATATTCTGGAAGAAGGCACTATTACAAAAGGTTTTATGGATTATGGATCTTCTGCTTCTGCAGGGATTGTATCTAATTTGAAGGATTTAAGCACTTTTAACAATGCCTTGGATCAGGATATACTGATTTCTAAGGAATCCAAAGAGTTGTTATTCAAAGGTATTGAAGAAGACTTACCCTATGGATATGGTATTTTTAGTGAGAAATTTCAAGGCGAACCGTTGATTTGGGCCTATGGTCAGTATGATTGTTATTCAGGTTTGTGGTTGAAAGTTCCCTCAAAAAATTTGTCTCTTATTCTGTTAGCCAACAATAACTTAATGAGCGATCCGGCAAGATTGATCTATGGAGATGTTACATCTTCACTTTTTGCATTAAGCTTTTTGAAAAACTATGTCTACCAGATTTCAGATATGCCACTCTTCGAGACAGGGGCATCTACTACAACCGAACAAGCATATACAAATAAAGAGTTTTATCAAAAAAAACTACTATCGCAAGCGCTATCTTCTTCTTTTATGGCTAGGTTTGATGTAAAACATATGGAAACCAGTAAAATGCTTCTTAATAAAGTATTTTCAGAGTTCCCTAACTATCTGGAGTATGCAGATATCAATCTCATGCACACGCTTTCTTTTTTGAAAGACGTTGCATTTTACAGGGATATGGAGTCTTTTAATGATTTTGATCAACAAATAGAAGAGATGGGTGTGCATTTACTGAAACAAGATCCACATAATCCTTATCTGCATATGTATATGGGAACCTATTTTGATAGGAAAGGGGATGTCGAAAAAACATTCTTTCATTTTCGTCAAATTGTTGAAGCAAATAACTTTTCTAGGAATTGGTATACGGTTGAAGCCGAAAACTGGTTAAAAGAGACAAAACCAGATTACAAAATATCAAAGGCAAAATAAGAAGCAACGTCTTCTTTATTCATTTTAATTTCTATTGGTCCTTCGGCATACGAACTGATTTCGTAGGTATTGTAATACAAAATTACTGCCGTATCCGTGAATCCTATATTTTCTGGTAGTGCAAATGCATCATTTTCAAAAAAGAAACCAGTGCTATTAATGGATTCGCTCTGTAAGATTTCATATGTGGATCGAAATACACGTTCAGCATAATCTTTGAAAGCGCTATAATTTTTAAATAACTTCTTGTTTTGAATGGGCAATCCGGTTTTGCGATCTATATTAATAAATGAAACCGCTCCGTAGCCATGCGCTCCACCGGTAAAGACATAAGAGTCCATCAATATAGAGATCATACTTTGGCATTGAAAACTCACCTCAGAGTCTATGGATACTTCATACGGAGGAATTTCTTCTGGGAATTCTTGATGTGCCTCCTGATAAGATCGGTTAAATCGTCTAATCGCTTGTTTTATTTCTGTCGAAGATGAGTTTTCTTCCAAACTCAATACAGTACAAGCTGCTTTTTCAATCTCCTTATTTATTTTTTTACAAATAGGGTTGTCATTTATAATATTAACAAGACGGATATCTACTGTAGGACAATCTTCTCCTTCGCAAAGTGAATGTGTATTGTTAGTGATATTTTGTTTTTCAAAAGTGAAAGATTCATTGGTATTGCAGGCTTGCAGCAGCAATATAAATGAGGCAAAAAATAATGAAAAAAATCGGCTGTTAGGTTTTGTGTTAATCATCTACTAAAGATATTCATTGATATATGATTAGAACGAATTAAATCATACATTTGTTCAGTTTTTTAACAAAAAAAGCAAGTTATTTTTTCTCGTAAAAATGTACAAATAAATGTAAAGAGTTATAGCAAAGTTTTTGACCAGAATCGAAAACAATGAGTTAGCGAGTTCCATTTGACATTTGAAACGATACTTAAACATATGAAATTTAATACCAAAACTATACACGGGGGACAGCAACACGATCCAGCATATGGAGCAGTGATGCCACCAATTTACCAAACCTCAACCTATGCGCAAACCACACCAGGAGGACATAAAGGGTTTGAATATAGTAGGACACATAACCCAACACGACAAGCCTTAGAAAATGCATTAGCCAGTATTGAAAATGGAAAACATGGATTGGCATTTGGATCAGGATTGGCGGCAATTGATGCAGTTATTAAATTATTAAAGCCCGGTGATGAGGTAATTTCTACCAATGATTTATATGGAGGGACCTACCGTTTGTTTACCAAGATTTTTGAAGATTTTGGTATTAAGTTCCATTTTATTGGAATGAAAGATGCAGATAAGGTAGAGCGTTATGTAAATGATCATACAAAACTGATCTGGGTAGAGACGCCAACAAACCCAATGATGAATATCATTAATATCAAAGCAATTGCTGGTGTTGCCAAAAAACACAATGTTTTGTTGGCTGTAGATAATACCTTTGCTACACCATATTTACAAAGGCCATTAGACTTGGGAGCAGATATCGTAATGCACAGTGCTACCAAATATATAGGAGGACACAGTGACCTGGTAATGGGAGCGCTTATTGTAAAAGATGATGCTGTTGCAGAGAAATTGTATTTTATACAAAACGCCAGTGGCGCAGTTTGTGGTCCACAGGATAGCTTCCTTGCGCTTCGTGGTATCAAAACATTACACATTCGTATGCAACGCCATTGCGAAAACGGTGAGGCGATTGCAAAATACTTAAAAAATCATCCAAAAATCGAAAAAGTATATTGGCCAGGTTTTGAAGATCATCCAAATCATGATATTGCCAAAGAGCAAATGGATGGTTTTGGAGGAATGATTTCTTTTGTGCCTAAAGGCAGCGATTATGAAAGTGCAATCAAAATTGTAGACAACTTAAAGATTTTTACACTTGCAGAGTCATTAGGAGGGGTAGAGAGCCTTGCAGGGCATCCTGCAAGTATGACACATGCTTCTATACCGAAAGAAGAAAGAGAAAAAACCGGGGTTGTTGATTCGTTAATTCGATTGAGTGTAGGTATAGAAGATGTAGATGATCTTATTGCTGATTTGGAACAAGCAATAGGGTAAGTTATTAAATTCAAAAAAACAGATATGGTTTTTTAAGAATATCATATCTTTGAGACCAAATTTTACTTATCAAATAAGAATCCATTAATTCTTTAACATATGCAAGCAAAAATCGATGCATTTATGGAAGAAGTAAGAGCTCGAAATCAATATGAGCCAGAGTTCTTACAAGCTGTGCAAGAGGTAGCAGAAACTGTGATCCCTTACATTGCCAAAAATGAAATTTATAATGGCAAAAACATTCTGTTACGAATGGTGGAGCCAGAAAGGGTGATCATGTTCCGTGTACCTTGGGTAGATGACCAGGGAGAAATTCATGTCAATAGAGGATATAGAATCCAGATGAATTCTGCTATCGGGCCATACAAAGGAGGACTTCGTTTTCACCCATCGGTGAATTTGAGTATTCTGAAATTCTTAGCTTTCGAACAAGTATTCAAAAATAGCTTAACGACGCTTCCTATGGGAGGTGGTAAAGGAGGTTCGGATTTCGACCCTAAAGGAAAATCTGATGCCGAAGTAATGCGTTTTTGTCATAGTTTCATGAGTGAATTGTACAGACATATCGGTCCAAATACCGATGTTCCTGCGGGAGATATAGGTGTAGGTACTCGGGAAATCGGATTCCTATTCGGGAAATACAGAAGAATGAAGAATGAGTTTACCGGAGTACTTACAGGAAAAGGAATTACATGGGGAGGATCATTGATTCGACCTGAAGCAACTGGTTATGGGGCGGTTTATTTTGCACAAAATATGCTAGAGACCAAAGGGGATTCTTTTGCAGGGAAAACAGTTACCGTTTCTGGATCAGGTAATGTGGCACAATATGCTACTGAAAAAGCAACCCAACTAGGAGCAAAAGTAGTTACGCTTTCTGATTCTTCTGGATATATTTACGACAAAGATGGTATCGACCAAGAAAAGCTCGCCTTTGTTATGGAGCTTAAAAATGTAAGAAGAGGTCGTATTCATGAGTACGTAGAAAAATACCCTTCTGCTGTTTTCCATAAAGGAAAAACTCCATGGGGAGAGAAATGTGATATCGCATTACCATGTGCTACACAAAATGAATTAAATGGAGATGATGCAAAAGCACTTATTGCTAACGGATGCGCATGTGTAAGTGAAGGAGCTAATATGCCAAGTACTCCAGAAGCGATTGCTGCATTCCACGAGGCTAAGATATTCTTTGCACCAGGTAAAGCATCAAACGCAGGTGGAGTAGCGACTTCGGGATTAGAGATGACACAGAACTCTTTGCGTTTTAACTGGACCAGAGATGAAGTAGATCAAAAACTGAAGCAAATTATGGGTGATATCCATAAAGCTTGTTTAGAATACGGTACAGATAGCAATGGTTATGTAGATTATGTAAAAGGAGCCAACATTGCTGGATTTGTAAAAGTGGCAGACGCTATGCTTGCTCAAGGAGTGATCTAAATAAATAACATAATATATGACAAAAGCCGTTCGGGACTCCGAACGGCTTTTGTTTTTTTGAAGCACTTGAGTTCAGTTTTTAGGGACTATAAACTTTTTATAAAAAAATTAATTTTTTTAGGTAACAAATCAAAGAGGAAAGATACTTAACTATAGCGATAAAGAATTAATCAAAAAAACAACGAATCAGACATGATGAAAAATGTGATCAAAGGAGTAAAAATGTTACTCCTTTTTAACTTAATTGTACTAACATATTCTTGTAACGAAGATGAAGAAGTAGTTTTGAGTGATGAAAATTTTATTACTTCTTTTAAATTAACAAGTGGTAATTATGAACAAAATTTTGAGGTTAAAGAAAATACGATTCAAGGCAGCACTCCATATTTTGTAGACGAAGAAGATATCGTATTGACGATACTCGTCTCTGATAAGGCTGCTATTAGCCCAAACCCTGCTTCTATTACTTCAATTAAGGATCTTACCAATTTTATAATTACAGCAGAGAATGGAGAGAAAAGAACATATGTAATAGGAATCAATCGAGAGCTACATGATGAAAACGAAATATTATCCTTTAATCTTAAAAGTGGTGATTACCAAGAAGATTTTGAAGTTGAAGAGGGAACAATAAGTGGAACGACTCCTTATTACATCGATGACGAAGATGTAACGTTAACTATAGAAGTATCGAATCGTGCAACGGTTACACCAGATCCAGAAACGATAAAGAGTATTAAAGAACCTTTGGAGTTAATAGTAACCGCAGAAAATGGTGAGGAAAAGATATTTAATGTTGATATTAAAAGGAATGAAAGTCCAGAAAATGATCTGGTATCATTCAACTTAAAAAGTGGGGATTATGTAGAGGATTTTGAAGTTGTTGAAAATGAAATAAATGGTAGAACACCATATTATATAGATGACGAAGACGTTACTTTAACTATTGAGATATCTAATCATGCCACCATTACTCCAGATCCTAGTACGGTAAAAAGTATTGTAGACCCTATAACCTTTACGGTAACTGCAGAAAATGGAGATGAACAGAGTTTTACAGTAAACATCAAAAGAGACTTAAGTCCAGAAAAGGAGCTGTTATCATTCGAAATCGATACTGATATTTTTAAGAGAAGTCTGGATATCGATGAAGAAAGTAGAACTATTTTTCAGAGAATTCTACCTGATGTGAATTTGATGTCTTTAACCCCTATCGTTACCATTTCTAATAGAGCAACCATATCTCCGGATCCAGAGACGATATTGGATTATACTAACCCAATTGTCTTTACGGTAACTGCAGAAAATGGAGATACAAAAGAATATACAGTAACGCTAGAAAGCATGGATGTGGATTATGATGTACAATGTGATATCACTAATGCATTTAAATGGTTTGGGGGTGATGACCGTGCAGTCCCTGATGTTCCAGAAATTGGTCCTAGAAATGTGGGTACTGGTCAGACGGTGATATTAAAAAAGGATACCAATCCAACTTCATTTGGAGTGCATTTCAGTGATCCTTTTAGATCAGATAATACCGGAGCAACATATAATGGGAATTTTGAAATAAAATTGAATATTAGAGAATCAAACGGAAATATTATAGCTTCAAAAATTACCACGGTTCAAGGACCATTTAATGGTGGTTGGGTAGATTTTGATTTATCTTCATTATATCTTTTGCTAGAAAATGATACCAACTACTTTTTTACATGGTACTTAATTAATGGAGAAGCTCTAGGTGTTTCTACCGGATCAACAGCTAATGTCGACGAAGCCGATGAAATTCATAATGGATCAGGGTTTACTGGAGAATCCAAATCAGAAAATGGTACTAGTCTGGAAGACTGGGATACTTGGTATCCACATGAATGGCATTTTAGTTTTAGAATTAGTGGTAAGCAATAGGATTGATCAAAGCATTTCGTATAAAAATCCGTTTGAGACTTGTCTCAAACGGATTTTTAAATATATCGCATATAAATATCTAGTACATAACAATTTGTTGTGTACTTTTATAAAAAAGTACAGATGAAAAAGATTATTTTATTGTGGTTATCCCTAGGGCTTGTTTCTTGCGGTAGTAGTTATGTAAACTATGATTATGATGAGCAGCAGAATTTTTCCAAATATAAAACGTATGCTTTTTATTCTGAAATGAATTCAGGATTGAACGAGTTAGATGAAAAAAGATTGATTCGTAGTACCGAATTGGCGTTACAATCGATTGGTTTTACTGCTTCAAACACACCTGACATTTACATTAATTTTAAAACAAGAGTATTTGAACAAGCATCTAATAATAATATAGGTGTAGGTATAGGAGGAGGTAATCGTGGGATAGGAGTGGGAGTTGGTGGATCAATACCAATCGGTGGGCCGCAAACCTTTCTTGAGATTACTACTGATTTTGTAGATGTAACAAGTAATAATCTGGTGTGGCAGGCAATCTCAGAAGGAAGGTTTAATATGAATGCCAAACCCGAGAATAGAGAAAACTTCTTTTTAAAAATCATGCAAAAAACGTTCTCAAAATATCCGCCTAAAAAGAAATAATGACATAAATATCTTGTTTCAAAAACAAAGAGAATGCCCCTATTTTAACTACATTTGATTACAGTATCAATTACTTCATATAACGTATAAAAAGAAAAGGTATGGATCACCTTACGAAATTGGAAGAAATGCTTCACAGGGCCAACGATGATATCAAGAATGGATATTATGATGAGGCGACCAATAAGCTAGAAAAAATTATTGATATGGACCCCAATTTTGGAAAGGCGTATAATCATCTTGGGTATCTATACGAAGTAAAGTTTAAGGAATACGAAAAGGGAGAAACTCTCTATAAGCTGTGTCTTGAGAAAAGTCCAATGTACCCTAGTGTTTACTATAACTATGCTATTTTACTATCTACGCTAGGTAAATGGGAAGAGTTAAAGAGTTTGCTGGATACCGCAATGAATATTCCTGGGATTACAAAATCTACTATTTATAACGAATATGCAATTATGTATGAACAACAAGGGGAATTGGATAAAGCTATCGAACATTATAAAAAATGTGCATTGAACACTCTGGATAAGAATACATTAACCAGGGCCAAAGAATCACTTGAAAGGTGTAAAATGAAAAAAGAATTCTTGTAATAGCTTAATGATTCTGATTGCAAAATGATTGTAAATACACCTGCAATAGTACTTCATGCTATTCGATACGGAGAAGCAGATTTGATAGCGACATTGTTTACAAGAAAAGATGGCTTACGATCATACATGCTAAGAGGGGTTTTGAAATCTAAAAAAGGTAAAATCAGATCCTCTTTTTTTCAACCTTTGATGCTTCTGGATATAGAAGCTTCACACAAAAACAAAGGTACTTTAGAACGACTACGAGACGTACGAGTTTTATCTCATTATACCAGCCTACATACAGACCATATAAAAAGTGCTCTGGTATTCTTTATTGCCGATATTCTCAAAAGTTCGATTCAGGAACAAGAATCTAATGTAGATCTGTTTGACTATCTTCAAACGACAATCCTTTGGCTAGATGCTCATGATAAAATCGCGAATTTCCATATCGCATTTCTAATTAAGTTAACGCAGTATCTGGGGTTTTTCCCGGATTTGTCTCAAATCGAAGCCTCTTATTTTAATATGCAAGAAGGAGTATTTCAATCTGTGGATACTAATGTTTATTGCGTCGAGGGACAGCATATATCCAAGTTCAAAGAGTTTTTAGGCACAACATTTGAGGGGAGTATGGATATTAGTTTGTCGAAGAAGACACGAAGTGAGGTTCTTGCTATGCTATTATTATATTTTGAACTACATTTGCACGGCTTTAAGAAACCTAAATCACTTTCGGTTTTAAATGAAATTTTCAAATAGGTAATGCGTTTAATACTTACTATTTTATTATTCTTTATTCTCGCTCCTTTTGTAAATGCTCAACAAATATCGGTACTTAGCAAAGCTTCGAAAACACCGATACCTAATGTAGCGATTTACAACAAGGATAAATCAAAAAGTGCGCTTACCGATTTTGATGGTGTTGCCGATATATCTTCATTTGCAGATAGAGAACTTTTATTTTTTGATCATGTTTCGCATGTAAATGTACATCTACGAAAATCCGAAGTTGTTAGAAAAGGAAATAAGGTATACATGGTCGTTGATGAAAATCAACTTTCAGAAGTGGTGATATCAGTTTCCAAATGGGAACAGGATAAAGATGACATCACTCATAAGGTGTTGAGTATTACTTCAGAAGACATATCGCAATCCACACCACAAACCTCAGCAGATCTGCTACAGAATAGTGGGCAGGTATTTGTCCAAAAAAGTCAGTTGGGTGGGGGTAGTCCCATCATCAGAGGTTTTTCTACAAACCGTCTTCTTATTACGGTGGATGGTGTACGTATGAATACTGCTATTTTTAGAGGGGGAAATGTGCAAAATGTAATATCCATAGATCCTTTTACTATTGGTAGAACCGAAGTTATTCTGGGACCAGGTTCTGTAGTATATGGTAGTGATGCCATAGGAGGAGTTATGAATTTTTATACCGAGAAGCCTAAGTTTTCGGTGACCGGAGAACATGTGATCACCGGGAATGTATTAGCAAGATATGCAAGTGCAAGTAATGAAAAGACAGGTCATATAGACTTAAATATAGGATTGAATAAATGGGCTTTTTTAACTAGTGTAAGTTATACCGATTTTGATGATCTACGAATGGGGAGTAATGGACCGGATGATTATTTGAGAACAGATTTTGTGGAACGAATTAATGGTCAGGATGTCGTTCTTCAAAATCCGGATCCGGAAGAACAAGTGTTTACCGGATATGACCAAGTAAATTTTTTGCAAAAAATCCATTTTACACCCAACGAAACCTGGGACTTTAATGCGGATTTGATCTACACTACTTCTTCAGACTATCCCAGGTATGATCGATTGATTAGACGTAGGGATGGGAATTTGCAGTCGGCAGAATGGTTTTATGGTCCACAGCGCTGGTTTATGGGAAACCTGCAGGTGGCACAAAAATCCAGAAGCAAGCTGTATGATAAAATGAAGATCACGGCGGCCTATCAGTTTTTTGAAGAAAGTCGAAATGACCGAAATTTTGGAAGTACCATATTAGAGAGAACACAAGAACAAGTCGATGTATACTCTCTTAATGTAGATTTTGAGAAAAAATATAGCTCAAAGACCTCATTTTACTATGGGTTAGAATACATACTGAATAATGTCTTTTCTGATGGATCCCGTAGAGATATTGAAACAGGTGTAGTAGAAAATGCACCTTCAAGATACCCAGACGGATCTACCTGGCAATCGATTGCTGCATATTTGAGTATTCAGAATAATTTTAGCGAAAAACTAAGATTTCAAGGAGGATTGCGATACAACAGAATCATTTTGTTTTCGCAATATGATGATGAATTTTTTGACTTCCCTTTTGATGAAGCCAATTTAGATACGGATGCATTAACCGGGACGGCAGGGTTAAGCTGGTTGCCAAATGATATCCTTCATTGGAAATTAAACTTTTCTACGGCGTTTAGAGCTCCAAATATCGATGATGTTGGTAAAATATTTGATTCAGAACCTGGTTCTGTAGTGGTACCCAATCCGGATTTAAGACCAGAATATGCTTATAATGGAGAATTAGGACTGAGTGCTAAATTTGGGAATCATTTTACTCTGGACCTTGCTACGTATTATACCTATCTGGATAATGCCTTGGTGCGAAGTGATTTTAATCTGAATGGAGAAACTGAGATTTTGTTTGGTGGTGAATTGAGTAATGTACAAGCTATTCAAAATGCTGCGAGAGCACGAATTTATGGTTTTGAAGCTGGTCTGAAATATAACTTTGCCAAAAACTTTGAGTTTGCTTCGCAATATACCTTTGTGGGTGGAGAAGAAGAGTTAGAAGGGGGGTTAATCACCCCATCTAGACATGTATCTCCGCAGTTTGGAAATTCTAGTCTTACCTTTCGCAATGATAAGCTGATGTTGAGCACCTTTGTGCAATATAATGGTACGTTTGATTTTGAAGACCTTGCTCCTTCACAACAAAATAATCCATCTCTTTATGCAAGTGACGAAAATGGAAATCCGTATTCTCCTTCCTGGTATACTTTAAATTTTAGATCTCAGTATAACGTGACCAAAAATATTACCGGAATCTTTTCTGTAGAGAATATTACGGATCAACGTTATCGACCATATTCTTCTGGAATAGCAGGTGCGGGAAGAAATTTTATCGCATCGTTGAAATATTCATTTTAATACCATAATCGTTCTGAAAAACAAGCTCTTCATATTTGATATTGATGGCACTTTAACCGATAGTGTACCTATGTATTTGATTTCGGTTACCAAATCGTTACAAGCTTTAGGAATTAAAGATATCGATACCGATTACAATAACTACAAACATCATACAGATAGTTATGCATTGCGATACAATTATGAGCGTAATTTTGAATCCAGAATGCCAGAGGGGTTATTACATGATTTTGAAGAGGATTTGGTGCTACAGATGAACAAATTTGATCCTGTTGTAGAAATTAACGGAGCAAAAAGACTACTTAACTTCCTTAGAGCTCAAAAAATACCGTTTTGTTTTGCTACTGGCGCTCTACCTAAGCCAGCAATACTAAAATTAGAACAATGTAACCTTTGGTACGATGAACAATTGGTAGCTACCTCAAAAACGCATGAGTCTAGAGAAGGATTTGTATTAGATGCCATTGATCGGGCAAAGCAGTTCTATCAGAGATCCGAATTTGATCAGGTAATTTCTGTTGGAGATGGGATATGGGATTTGAAAACCGCACAGAATTTATCCCTAGATTTTGTGGGGATAGGAGAGCGGAACAAAAACAAACTTCTTGCTGCCGGAGCAGCGCATTGTTTTGATGATCTTAGTGCATTTCAAGCTACATTGGACTAGTTCTTACCAGCTCTTAGTTGCTGCATAAGCGTGGTGTCAAAGTTTTGTTTCAGTTTGGTGATTTCAGCTACATTTTCGTTGGGAATAGCAATCGATAACACATAGTGTTTCACCTTCCAGCCATCAGTTGTTTTTTCTACTACACCACTTCCTCTGCAAATACCCATTTGAGTGTCTAACAACTCGTCAAACCAGGCTAAAGTATCACCTTCTTTAACAAAAATATTTCGTTCCAAAGTCGAGAAACTCCAGGCTTTACCTTTGTCAAAATAGGGTTTTGCAAAAGACTTAAACGCGTCATACGACCAATTTTCTGTTGGATCTGTACCAATAAAAATGGCATCATTAGTCATTCGGCCAAAATAGGCTTCAAAATCGGCATCTGCTGCCGCTTTATGCCAGGATACTAACAGTTGATCAATGTCGGTTTTTGCTTGGCTAAAACAAACACTGCAGCAAACTACAGATAAAATGAGGAGGATATTTTTCATAGTATTTATTCTTCTTTATTTTCTTCATCCAAATCACGCAAAAGCTCTTTCTCAATATTTTCTGGTATGGCCAAAGACAATTCATTAAGTTGAACGATCAAACTATTATAGGCTGTAAGCAAACGCGTGTTTTGCTCGAGAATTTTCTCGGGTTTGGGATTTTGGGTTTCCGTTACTTGCTTGAGTAAACCAGATTCGGTCATAAGCACAGAAATTCGAGAATTGATTGTGTTTACATTCAAATCTTCTGAAAGATTTTCGTCAAAAACCTGAATCAGTATTTGTATACTATCAGCATACTTTTTTACATAGTAAGGGTTAGCGGTTTTTAGTGTTTGGCTTAAATTTCGAAGGTTTTGAAAATCCTCAAAAGTTTCAAGGTCTTTTTCTCCTTGCGAAGAGAGCTTCAACAGGTCTAGTCGTATATGGTCTTTAGAAAGGCTATCCAGTGATTTCTCTGTAGGAACTACTTGTGCTTCTGTTTTGATTTCCTTTTTACAAGAAAAACAAAGACAAATCATCACCATAAAAAGAAAAATGCGCATTACAATACTATATTAATTTATTGGTAAGGACTCAAAAATAGGGGATTTATGGCAAGCATTCTAATTCTGGCAATAGATAGTGCGGTTTTTTTGAATTTGCTGGAAAATCACACTTCAAAAAAGAACCTCGAATGAAGATTTCACTCGAGGTTCAGCGATCACATAAGTATCAAGTTAAGATTCAGGTGGTAGCTTTAAATGCGGTATCAAAAATGTTGAGTTTGTGTTAAGATAGATACCACGATTTGAAACGCAAATATGCGATAATAGTATTCTTTTATGTAAAAATTAACATTCATTTAGTACATGAAAATGCCTGTGGGGACTTATGAAATAGGTAGGGTTGTTTTTTCTTAAACATTTAATAATCATGAAGAGGCTTCTTAGAAATAGATGAGTTTAGCGTCTTTTTGAAAGAATTTATCAAATCGAAAATGTTAATAATAGTTTAAAATAATTCCTATATATTTAATCTCAAAACACAATCATTATGGGTTTACTTTCCTTTTTAGGCTTCACTTTATTAGTGGGAATAATCTCTTATATCGCCTCGCGTAAAACAAATGAAAACACCTCGGATGGCTATTTCTTAGGAGGTCGAAGTCTTACAGGAGTGGTCATAGCAGGTTCATTGTTACTTACCAATTTGTCTACAGAACAGATCGTTGGACTTAATGGGCAAGCATTTACCGAAGGAGTTTTGGTAATGGCCTGGGAGACGTTGGCTGCGATTGCCATGGTGATTACCGCTGTGTTTTTGTTACCGAGATACCTTAAAGGAGGGATTACTACAGTACCCCAGTTTTTAGAAAAACGATATGATACGGTGACCAAAACCATTGCATCCGGACTATTTCTATCGGGGTATGCAATTGTATTATTACCAATCGTATTATATACCGGTTCGTTGGCGTTAAGCACCATGTTTGATGTACCAGGATTATTAGGTGTTTCTAAGAATGCGGCTATTTGGATTTGTGTTTTTGGGATTGGTATTATCGGTTCGATTTATGCGATTTTTGGAGGACTAAAAGCAGTGGCTGTTTCTGATACGATCAATGCTATAGGATTATTGATCGGGGGGATTATGATTCCCGTATTTGGATTGCTGGAAATAGGAGATGGAAGCATCGGAGAAGGATTGACCACTTTGTTTAGAGATAATCCAGAGAAATTCGACTCTATTGGTAATAGTGAGGCTTCTGTGCCGTTTGCTACTATTTTTACTGGGATGATGTTGGTGCAATTGTTTTATTGGGGAACAAATCAAGCGATAATTCAAAGAGCGTTGGGAGCAAAAAACCTGAAAGAAGGACAAAAAGGATTGATGTTGGCAGCGTTTATCAAGATATTAGGCCCATTGATTGTAGTGCTTCCTGGGGTTATTGCATTTCATATGTTTGGAGATACACTAGAAAAAGCGGATGAAGCTTATCCTACCTTGGTGAGTAGAGTATTACCGTTATCTCTGGTTGGTTTCTTTGCTGCAGTGTTGTTTGGTGCCATATTGAGTTCTTTTAATAGTGCGTTGAATAGTTCGGTTACCCTTTTTGGTATAGATATCTATAAGCAATACGTGAATAAGGAAGCAACGGAGCGCCAAACCGTATTTGCAGGAAAACTGTTTGGAGTAGGTCTGGCCTTGTTTGCTATGATTATTGCTCCGCTCTTACAAAGTGCAGAGAGTATTTTTGGATACTTGCAACAGGTTAATGGATGCTATAGTATTCCTATTCTTACGATTATAGTTGTAGGGTATCTTACCAAAAATGTTCCGGCTATTGCGGCAAAAATTGCCATTATTTCTGGTGCAGTTCTATACATAATTTATGTAGTGCTGGATGGTACGATAATGGAGGATCAATTTCCACATTTCTTGCACGTCATGGCGATACTTTTTGTTTTCAATGTAGGAGTTATGCTAATTATTGGTAAATTGTATCCAAGAGCAGTTCCGTTCGAGTTAGAGTACACCAAAAAAGTGGATATCGTTCCGTGGAAAGCTGTCAAAGTTGTGGGTGTATTGATTTGTGCGATTGTAATTGCAACATATATCTACTTTTCATAAAACATAAAAACCGTTAATGCGTATTGATTTTTGGTCGGCATTATTACTTATAGTTATTTTTCAAGGGATTTTCCTGATTTCAGTACTATTGTTTTCACCCAAAAAACGCATCCGAAAGGAGAATACCTACCTTGTAGGCATACTTCTGGTATTGATTTGGTTTATGCTGGAGTTTTTCTCCATCCGGCAACGATTGCACATTCCATTTAGCATTTTTTATGGAACCCGATATGGATCTTGGTTTCTATTGGGGCCATTGTCGTTGTTTTATTTCAAATCAATGGTGGATCAACAATGGAAACCTGGATTAAAAGAAATACTACATTTCTTACCCTTTCTAATCTTTGTAGCCGTTCTTCCTCTTTTTGTTGATGATATTATCAACAAAAGACAAGTCGATTATGGAATGCTTTCGGTTTTTGATCATAGAAAAAAAGTGATCAGTCCTATTCAATATGTATATGCTGTGGTGTTTATTGCTCAATTTATTCACCTAGGATTTTACCTCTTCAGAAACTTATACATCATTCAAAATTATAGTAGAGCATTGAGATTTGAATATGCATACATAGAGCCAGCACTTCGATGGGTGAAGCTTTTTAACAGAATACTTCTGGTCGTTGTTGTATTTTCATCATTGTTTTTATATCTCCTTTTGGTCACTGATATTTATAGAAGACATCTGGATTACATATACGTGCTCCCCACGGGAGTTTTATTCTATGTAATAGGATACTATTTGATGAACGCAGAATGGCAACCCATTCAACTTAAGAAAGAAAAGTATGCAAAAAGCACTTTGAAATTACAAGAAGTAGCAACCTACGTTCAGCAGTTGAAAGATTTAATCGAAAACGAAAAAATCTATCTAAATAGTAAAATTCGGTTAGATGATGTAGCCAAAATGATGGATATCCCTTCTCATCATGTTTCTCAGATTATTAACGAACATTTTAATTCTACTTTTTTTGATTTGATTAATAGCTATCGGGTAGAAGAAGCTAAAAAAAGAATACAACTACATCCTGAATATACGCTGTTGCGGATTGCATTTGATGCTGGATTTAATAATAAAACCTCTTTTGTCAACGCTTTCAAAAAGTTTGATGGGAATACGCCTTCAGCTTTCCGAAAAGCGGTGGTACATGCAAATTAATTATAAAGTTTGGCAATACTTATAAAGATTGTCGCCTGGGATACCAGATAGTTTTATCATTGAGGTATAATCAAAAAACACCTTATGATGAAAACAAAAATCTTGCTACCGTTACTATTATTTTTCTCATTTCTCAATCTCGGATTTTACTCAGTAAATGATCAATACCTATTGGATGTTGGGCATACCTATATTGGTTTTGACGTAGAACGTTTTCTGGTAGGTGAAGTCACGGGTAGGTTTAATGAATTTGCTGGCGACATCTCATTGCAAAATGAAAATATAGAGAGTTTGCAAGCAAATATTAAGATTAAAACCAATAGTTTGGATACTAATAATGAAATAAGAGACGGACATCTTAAAGGAAAAATGTGGTTGGATACGGCGTCATACCCGGAAATTAACTTTGTGTCTACAGCAGTGACCAAAAACCAGGAGAATCAATATGTCATGGAAGGGGATTTAACCATTCGGGGAATCACAAAACGCATTCAGTTTCCGATAACTGTTTCCGGTCCATTTAAAGATCCTACAAAGAAAATAGCTATAGGTATTAAAGCCGATTTGGTCATTGATCGATTCGATTTCGGGATAATGTTCAATAAAAAGATGGATAATGGGTCCTTTTTTATAGGGAATGAGGTTAAAATCAAGATCAGAACATTGGCGTATAAAAAGTGAGTTTCAGAACTCACTTTTTATACTTTTTCTTTACTGTAATATTCTGATCCGGTTACAAAGGAATCTTTGATTTCCAGAAAGTGATACCCTATCCAAATCCCAAGAATAAGACCACAACCGCCAACAACGGTATACCAAATAGGGTCGTTAGTATTACCAAAGAAAATTAAGAATACTGTTTCCATTATGATGAGGTTGCTAATCATCCAGGGAATGATAAACGTGTAGGTTTTGCCTAGTATTCTGCTTACATGACCGGCTGCAATAGCTGCTAGAAAAGTAAAAAAACCACTAAAGATCACAATCGATGTGCTGGCATTGGTATAGTGTGCACCATTGAATAGTATTTCTTGTACAAAAGAGGTAAACATTGCAAGGGCGATTGTGCCCCAAATAATACCCAGGACACAAAATAGGGTAGCTTTTATATTCATATTAGTAAAGTTGAATTTTGGTTTCTGTGGCTCCAAGTGAGATGAGGTAATCCTTAACTTCTTTGGCTTCATCTCCACCACGTTCTGCATGATGTAGTAGGGTAAATCCATGCGGACCTTTGGCATGAAGTGCATTTGGGAAAAAGCTTAGCGTAGGTTTTATAATATCGATCCTGCCAAAAAGAGCTGCCGTAAAAATATTGGCTTGAGCGCCTTTATCGATAAGAAATGTTGCTAATTCTTTATACCCGACATGACTAGCAGCTCCCAAGGCAGTTTCAAAATCACCATTTTTCCAGTCATGAGCAGCATTGAGAAGTGTTGGATATTCTTCAAGAAGTTCCTTAACCTTATCAAATTTGCCATGGCCAGCGCCCACAAATTCGGCGACTATTTTTTTGTCTAATTGTGTTTTTTCTGAAAAAGGTTGCGAAAAAACTGATGTAACAGGAAACATAAGAGTACCCGCAGAGCCAATTCCGGTTTTTATGAATTGTGATCTATTCATGATGTTCGTTTTTTGATTGATGATTGATACTCCTTTACGGGAGCTATATGAAAGTACTTCAGAATAAGTTACATTGAATGAATTTTATACAAGTTTCACAAAGAATTCTGCATACCTTTATGTTCTTTATGCCAACTGCCTAAATAAGGTGTTTGCATAAATTCAACCGATGTAGGCATAAAAATTTCAGAAGTTGAAAAGATATCCCATAGTTTTGAAGGTCATCAGTATATGCAGTTAAGGATAAAACATATTACCTATCATATTTTGTTCTGGGTGGTGGTAACCGCATCTTTTACCATCTCAGAATGGGGATATATGCATTCGTTTAAAGGAGCATTGATCTATGAACTTTTGGTGCTGCCATCCAGGTTCATTGCAGTCTACATCAATTGGTTTATTCTGATTCCGATGTTTTTGTATAAGAATAAATTATTGCCCTATTTTACCATTCTGATCTTGTTGTTGTTGGTTATTGCGGTGGGTCATCGGTATTTTGTATTGTATTGGGGGTTTCCTAAGTTTTTCCCACAATGGTTAGTAGGTCAGAAAATAGAGCCTTTGGCGTTTTCCAAAATAATTCAGGTGGTGCTTATCATTATCTCACCAGTGGCATTTACTACGGGGTTTAAGCTTTTTATGGATTGGTATAAGCAACGACGAGAAACCGAAGTGCTCAAACAAGAAAAGACCAATGCCGAATTAAAGTTTTTACGATCACAGACTAACCCTCACTTTTTGTTCAATACCTTGAATAGTATTTATGGTTTGGCTCTCGAGAAATCTGAAAAAACACCAAGCCTGATTCTTAAGTTATCGGATATTTTGAGCTATACCTTGTATGAGTCCAATACCAAACTGGTTTTGCTGACCAAAGAATTAAAACTGATCGAGAATATTATTGCGCTTGAAAAAGAGCGATACGAAAAAAGGGTAGTGATCGATTTTGAAGTGAGTGGCGAAACTGAAGGAATTAAAATTCCACCGCTAATTCTTGTGCCTTTTATAGAGAATGCGTTTAAGCATGGCCTTAAAAACGAAGTAAAAAAAGGATGGATCAAGGTGAATATTGAGGTTCACAACAATGAGTTGTCTTTTAAAGCTGAAAATAGCATTTCTACTCAAGAAGAAGAGAATGCCTGTGGAGGGCTGGGGCTTCAAAATATTTGTCGCCGATTGGATTTATTATATGGAGAGAACAAAAAGTTGACCATTGACAAAACCAATGATGCTTTTCGTGTAGATTTAACCATAAAACTACAGCAAGATGAAGCTTAAGTGTGTTATCGTAGATGATGAACCCATTGCACAAAATATTGTAAAGGGGTTTGTGGAAGATGTTCCTGATCTCGAGGTTTTTGCCATTTGCGACAATGCCATGGATGCCCTTAAAATCTTGCAACAGCACACGATCGACATCTTGTTTCTGGATATAGAAATGCCCAAGATAAGTGGTTTAAGCTTTTTAAAAACCTTAAATCATCCTCCTGCAACCATTATTACTACCGCCTATCGAGAGTTTGCTCTAGAAGGATATGAGCTCGATGTTGCAGATTATTTACTAAAACCATTTTCTTTTGAGCGATTCCTAAAGGCAGTAAATAAGGTAACTCGATCGGTAGAGACACCAGTAGTGGAAGCTACAGCTTGTAAAAAGACCTATGAGTATTTTAAGGTAGACCGGAAAAACATCCGAATAGACTATGATGATATTATTTATATCGAAGGGTTAAGTAACTATGTGAAAATTCATCTCAAAGACAAACATTTTGTGGTTTATCACAAACTCATAGATTTACAAAAACTGTTGCCAAAAGAGGATTTTGTACGGATTCACAAATCATATATTGTTGCATTTGATAAGATCAAAGCATACGGTACTGATTATGTAGATGTGCTTGACACGCAGCTCTCTATTGGAAATACGTATAAAGAAAACTTTATGAGAATGTTGTCTCAAAGACACTCCTGAGATTTAATGTTTTCTATGGATTGCCCAATCCTCAAAATCGATATAACCTAAAACATCTTCTGGAATCGGGTTAAGAATTAGCTCTTCTTTTAGTGTAATAAATGCCTTTCTTTTTTCTTGTGACGTGCATTCTACTGTTTTTGATAAAAATTTCAGTAGAATCTTTTGGTAAGAAACTATGTTTTCTTGCTTTTTAAGATGTTTTTTGAAATTGTCGATTAAATACCGTAAGGTGAATCCGTTGCCGAGTTCATAATGTACCAAAAGATTCAGCCAATGTGTATAGGTGATCAAATCTTTTCGATCTTTTTTGGTTTGACGATTTAGAATGGCATTGATCCAATGCAGGGATGTTTTGTAGTCGTTTTTGGTAAAATAAATAGCAGCAAATTGATAACTAAATGAAAGTCTGTAATTATTGGGAATAAGGGTAGCGTGTTGCGTCATAAATTCCTGTATTTCTTGAATAACTTCATGAGTAGTGTGTAGTTCTTTTAGGTTTCGATGAATTTCTAATTCTATGTTGTATAGTCGTAACTTTTCTTTGATTAATGACGCAGAAGTAGTGGTGACTTGGGATGCTTTTTGTTTGATTAACAAGATGCGTACAAAGGCTTTTTTATATTCCTTTCTGAATACTAAAAAACCGAGTAAATTATTACAAACTGAAAAATACATTGGGAAAAACTCATGAAGCATTTCTGGATATTGTTCCCATTCTTTTATTAGATCTTCTAAAGTACGTCTCGCTTTTTCTGGATCTTTGGATAGTAGGAGTTTCCTGTATTTATGAAGGGTTTTGAGCGTTTTATTCTGTAGAGAACCACTTTTTTTGTGTGAAAGGGAAAATTGAGTAGGGTCAATATTGGCGAGCAAGAGATCAATATATTCGTTGGTAGATTTTAAGGTTGTTTTTTGTTCTAGTATAATAGTACGAAGTGTTTCGAAATCCTGGGGATTAAGTGCCTGGTATACCTTTCTTTTCCAATCCTGGATATGAAACAATAAGGTGTCTTGCTGAAAACTTTTGGCTTTTTTTTCTGCTCGTTTCAGTTCGCTGTCGCAAATAGTGTATTGTCCTTTGTGAAATAAAATTTCCACGTTGCGAAGAATATCCAAAAGCTCTGTGTTTTTTGAAATTTTAGCATGGTAATTCCGTAGCGATTGTAAAATACGATGTTTCAAATAGTTTTTTATAGTGGTAAGTTGATTGACAAAAGCTTTGTCCTTAAAAATGGTTTTTATTTCTTGTTCGTCGTATTCTTTTTGTGCTTCTATGGCGTCAAACAAAACCAAATATTCTGCAGAGTCACTTCCTTGAGCGCTGAGCTTAAAATAACGCTTTTCACTCTTAGATAAGGATTGTATGAGATGGAATAATTCTTCGCTTTTCTTCATTTTAGAAACCTATGTTTTTTCAAAAATATAATTTTTTTGAAACTTGTTATCCAATATCTTTGAGTAGTTATTAATCAAAAATCAACAATACTATGTCTAGTGCAATTAGCTGGTTTGAAATACCAAGCACCAATTTTGAAAGAGCAGTAAAGTTTTATAACGAACTTCTTAATGTAGAGTTACAACCCTTTGAAACTGAATTTAAAATGGCCTTTTTTCCATATAAAGATGGAGGAGTAGGAGGTTGTGTTACTCACGGTAACGGCAACAAACCATCTCAAGAAGGAACCTTTGCTTATCTTAATGGAGGAGAAGATCTATCGGTACCTTTAGCTAGAGTAGAAAAAGCCGGGGGTAAGGTCTTGATGCCAAAAACATCTCTAGGGGAGAATGGTTTTATGGCTATATTTCTGGATACGGAAGGAAATCGAGTAGCTTTTCATTCAATGAAATAATAAAGTTATTAGGTCTACCGATCTTTAGGTTCAAGGGTCGGTAGTGCTTTAGTAGGTAAACCGTATATTATGCAGTGTTTAACAGAAGATTTTATAAGCTTTTTCAAGGAGTTGGCGGCCAACAATCATAAAGAGTGGTTTCATGAAAATAAAAAGAGATACGAATCAAGTGTCAAAAAGCCATTTACTGTGTTTGTTGGTAAAATGATCGAAGAAATACAAAAAGTGGATGCAAATCTTATGATTGAACCCAAAGATTGTATCCTTAGAATTAATAGAGATATTCGATTCTCTAAGGACAAAACACCATATAATTTACATTATACCGCGTTTATTTCCAGAGGAGGCAAGAAGGACAAAAGTATTCCTGGTTTTTTTGTTCGGTTCTCGCCAGAAATGGTTGGCATTATGGGAGGATGTTTTGGTCCGGATAAGGAGCAGCTTCTTAAGATTAGAACAAAAATCAAGGAGGATCCAAAAACGTTCCGTAAGCTTATCGAAGAGCAACAATTTATAGAACACTTTGGAGAGCTAAAAGGTGAGGCAATGAAGCGTATTCCTAAAGAATGGCAACAAGCGATAGAGAAGGAACCGTATATTGCGAATAAACAGTTTTATTTTGTGACCGAAAAACCATCGGATTTGATCCTGAGTGAGCAGTTGATTGAAGAGTTGATTGGATATTGGAAAATCATGCAACCGCTAAATGACTATTTAACCAAAGCAATACAATAATTATGGCATACAACGAATTTTTGGCTGACCGAATTCGTCAGATATTTAGGGAAGAACGTATTGGTTTCTTCGAGAAAAAAATGATGGGCGGTTTATGTTTTATGGTGGATGATAAGATGTGTTGCGGGATACATTTTGATAAAAAGAAGGAAATGGATTTGCTAATGGCCAGGATCGGACCCGATGCCATGAACGAAGCCATGCAAAAAGAAGGGTGTCTTCCTATGGATTTTACGGGTAGGCCCATGAAGGGTTTTGTCTTTGTCTCTCCAGATGGTTTTGATCTGGATGACGACCTTGAGTATTGGGTACAATTATGTCTTGCCTTCAACCCCTTGGCAAAGAGTAGCAAAAGCAAAAGGAAATCATAAATCTTCTAGTTTCTTACCAACTTTCTAATGGTGGTGCCCTCTGAAGTTTCGATTTTCATAAAGTATACCCCAGACTTCAATGTAGAAATATCTATAGAAGTATTGGTGGTCTCAAATACTTTTCTCCCGTGATTATTATAGATAGCAATATCGATTACCGAGGGAAGAGTAACATGAATCATCCCTTCCGAAGGATTTGGATATAACTTAAAGTCAGACAAACTGTTTGCGATATTGATGGTTACACATTCAGATCTGTTGGTACAACCATTTATGGTGATGTCTACGGCATAAGATCCATTTTCTGAAATAGTAAACGAAGCGTTGGTTTCGCTAGCCACCGGAGAGTCGGTATCACAATTTATCCATTGATACGTTGCTCCTTCCAAACTATTTACTGAAATAGTTGAGGAATCATTTTCAATAGCCACATTTGGAAGTGGATGGATCGTAATTTCTACCGAACTACTATTTGGGCAAAGACCAGCAGTGGTATACGTAATTGTATATGTGTCTGGAGTACTATCAGCAAGGTCGATTACTCCTGTATTGAGATCAATGCTCAACCCTGAGTCAGCGCTAAAGGTTCCTCCTGTGGTTCCTGTAATTGCAGGTACAGGATTAGACTCATTACTACAATAGCTATTGGCTGTATAACTGAATGTAGCATCTTCCTGTTGGAGAATAGTGATCTCCTGATTGCTACTGTTTGGGCATATACCAGATGTAGTATATGTTACTGTATACGTATCCGGTGTACTATTAGTAATATCGATCACCCCAGTATCCGGATCAATGCTCAAGCCCATAGGAGTACTAAAGGTTCCTCCAGAAGTTCCGGTAATTGTAGGTGTTGGATTTGCATCGTTACTACAATAGCTGTTGGACGTATAATTAAATGTAGCATTATCCTGTTGGATAATAGTAATCTCCTGATCACTACTGTTTGTGCATGTACCGTTGGTAGTGTAAATGACTGTGTATGTTGCAGGGGTACTGGTGGCAAGATCAATTATCCCAGTATCCGGATCGATACTCAATCCAGAAGTAGAATTGAATGTTCCTCCTGTAGATCCCGTAATTGTAGGTGCTGGATTGCTATCATCACTACAATAGCTACTGTCTGTATAACTGAATGTGGCATCATCTTGTTGGATGATAGTGATTTCCTGATCACTACTATTTGGACATGTACCAGAGGTGGTATAGGTCACTGTATACACATTAGGTGTACTATTGGCAAGGTCAATTACTCCAGTATCTGGATCGATACTCAATCCAGAAGTAGAACTGAATGTTCCTCCAGTAGTTCCTGTGATCGTTGGTGTTGGATTTGAATCGTTACTACAATAGCTACTATCTGTATAGTTAAATGTAGCATCATCTTGCTGGATAATGGTGATCTCCTGATCACTACTGTCTGGGCAAGTACCATTGGTAGTATACGTAACAGTATACGTATTTGGAGTACTGTTTGCAATATCAATCACTCCAGTATCTGGATCAATGCTTAATCCCGAGGTAGAGCTAAATGTTCCCCCGGTTGTTCCTGTAATAGCAGGAGATGGGTTGGAGTCGTTTGAACAATAATTAGTATCAGGATAGCCAAACGTAGGGTCATCTATCGCATTAACCGGAATCGTAATTTCTACGCAAATGGCTGTGCTTTCATCGATGCAGGCCAAATCCCCATCTTCTCCTCTAATGTAATAGGTGGTTCCGGGAGCTGTAGGCGTTACTTCAAAAGTAGAAGTGTTTGTAGTAGTTGTTCCCAAAAGAGTACCTCCGCAAGAATCCGTATAAATCGACCAGGTAGAGGCAATATTTAGATCTCCCGAAATGGTAATGGTAGAAGTTTCTCCCTCGCAAGTTACTGGAGTGGCAGTTACCACAGGAGTACTTGGCGCAACACACACAGGTACTTGTCTGAACCAAGCAAATCGCGCAACATTAAAACTTCCAAGAATAGCATCTTTTAAACCGTCACCATTTACATCTCCAAAGTCTATGGTTGCAAAGCTTCCTATTTCTCCTCGAGTCAATTCACCATTAAAAAGTAGTTGTGGGTCATCAAATTGTGGTTCTGTAACGGTTCCTATATTTTCAATCCATCTCACAAAACCGGTATCGATCATAAAAAACATATCAAAATCCCCATCTTTATCAAAATCTTCAAAAACAGGCACGGGAACGTCCATATTGGTATAGGCATCCTCATCACTCCATGGGCTATCGGCTTCAGATTGGCGTTCGAAAACAGGATTTTCAGGGTCACCCGTATTCAGAAAATAGGTGAGTTTATCACTTCCTAATGCTACCAAATCCAGATCGGTGTCATTATCCAGGTCTACAAAACCTAAACCAGGGAATTCTGCCACTTCAATATCGTTTAATCCAGGTATCCCATTAGGGACATATTCAAAAACTGGAGTTTCAGGAGTACCTACATTTCGATAAAACAAAATATCATTATTTCGATCACCTTCATAATCATAATCTGTACCGATAAATAGGTCTAAATCATCATCGTTATCAATATCTACGAGTTGCGGTCTGTTTTGATTTCTAAATGGATTGTCTCGATCTATCCAAAGCGTATCCAAGGTCGGTATCGAAGCCGCTACCCAATTAGGCGCCGTTGGCGTCCCATCGTTTTCATAATAATGTACGGTACCTCCCTGGCTTCCAGAGATGAAATCCAAATCATCATCTCCATCCAGATCTCCTAATACCGCAGATTGCAAACGGCCAAAGGTAATTGGTGTGCTAGGGATATCGGCCACGTCCAATCCTGCAGGCTCCGGTCCTGGTCCGGTAGAAGTACCATCGGGATTATTGAGTAGGTTTCCTCCTCTAAACTCCCAGCTGATATAATCGGCTTGTGCAGATAGGAATTGCCCACTAACAAGAAAAATTAAAAAACAGCGTAATAGTTTATCCATAACTATAGATTTAATTTTCAATATAATTCTGATTAACAACGGGGGGAAGAAATAATTAACGCATCAATATTACGTGATAACCGTAGTGCAAAAGTAATAATTTGATTATTCCTAACAATATAAAATCAAAGTTAATGTATATTTATTAGCAACATAGAAATAAATTGTATTTAAATAGTATAGAAATTTCACTGTAATCTATAGAAAACTTACCCGACCTAACAGATATGTCTACACCAATATATTCTAAAACCAACTTATTTATCGCATGGCAATATTTGTCTGCACGTAAGAAGCAAAGTTTTTTGGCGATGTTGGGTGTTATGCTGGGAGTAACGACCTTTATTGTCATGATCAACTTTATGACTGGGGTGAATGATTTTTTGGATGATGCTGTTTTTAATGGAAGTCCAGATATTATTATTGCTTCAAAAACGAAAGCGGAGTCATCAAAACAAGTTTTTGGAAATCAACTAAAAACTATAGTCGATGTGGGAAGTATAGACGATCTTCTTTCAAAAAATGAAAATGTACAGTCTTTTGCACATCAGTTGATTACTCCAGCTATTTTGGTCAGTAGCACTACGCAATTACCAGGGAGTATTAATGGAGTATTTCCAGATCAAGAACAACAGATGGTAGATCTGGAACGACGATTGATAGAAGGGAATGGGTTTCAGAGCCTATTAGAAGAAAATTCTATTATATTAGGTATAAGTTTAGCAAATCGTTTGAAAGTATCCGTTGGAGACGAGCTTAAAATGATTCTCCCCAATGGTAAAAATGCAAAACTTAAAGTATCTGGGATTTTTAGTTTTGGAATTACCACGATAGATAATGTACGAACGTATTTTTCAGCTTCAACCTTACAGAAATTATTGGACCAAGATCAAAAAATAACCCATGTACATGTCAAATTAAAAGACCGTGACGATGTAAGTTTGAAACATCAAATAGTGGAACAAATAGCATCAATTGCTACCGAAGATTGGAAAGACAGTAATAAAACCATTGTTATAGGTAACAAAGTTCGAGATATTCTCACCTGGTCGGTTTCTTTTGCTTTGTTGTTGGTTGCAGGTTTCGGGATTTTTAATATCCTGAACATTACGGTGATCCAGAAAAGAAAGGATATCGCGGTATTAAAAACCATGGGATATTCTAGCAAGGATATCGTTTTTATCTTTTTGGTGCAATCCCTAATCATAGGATTGATTGGCGCAGTACTAGGGTTGTTGTTTGCTTATGTGATTTGTTATATGATTTCTACAACACCATTGGATACCTCAGACTTTATCATTGTAGAAACATACCCCATCAACTTTAAGCCTATTTATTTCTGTATGGGATTTGCCTTTGGGGTGTTGACCACGATTTTGGCAGGATATATGCCTTCAAAAAAAGCGAGTAAAGTAGATCCGGTAACCATTATCAGAGGATTATGATCATTAAAGCATCACATATCGACAAATATTTTGATCAACCAGAACGGCATCAGGTATTGCATGGAGTTTCTCTGGAAATAGCTCAAGGAGAATTGGTTTCGATCTATGGCGAATCGGGAAGTGGTAAATCGACTTTGTTGTATATACTTTCGACTTTGGATACGGATTTTGGAGGAAAACTATGGATAAAAGATCAAAACATCAAAGACGTATCGGCTGGAGATCTTACCAATTTTAGAAATCAACATATCGGTTTTGTATATCAATTTCATTATTTGCTGCCAGAGTTTGATGTATTGCAAAACATCATGCTACCTGCCATGAAAATGGGTGTTAAAACCAAAGAACAAATCAAAGAAGATGCACTGTTACTTCTGCAAGAAGTTGGCATGCAAGATTTTGCCAAGCGTCCATCGTATCAATTATCTGGAGGACAACAACAACGCGTAGCCATAGCAAGAGCATTAATTAATAATCCTGATTTGATTGTAGCCGACGAGCCTACCGGGAATTTAGATCAAAAAAATACTGAAATGGTCTTTGATTTGCTCAAAAAAATCACCGAAGAAAAAGGCAAAACGGTGATCATGGCGACCCATAATTCGAAAATTTATCAAAATTCTCACCGTGCGATTGAAATGATTGACGGATCCGTTCGACTATAGAAGCATAACAAGTTAAAAACCAATGTTATGGAAAATCTAGCAAATAAAAGTGTAATTATATTCGACGGCGAGTGCAACCTATGTAATGGGGTTGTAGGATGGTTATTAAAATTTGCCCCAGAAGAGATTTTTCAGTTTATACCTTTTCAATCTCCACAGGGCCAAGCATACCTCAAACAATACGGATATCCATTAGAGCAATTAGAAACGGTAATTTTGATCGATCAAAATGGAGCGCATACACATTCTGATGGGTTTTTAAAAATTGTTTCCAAAATCCCAAGATGGAAGTTAGCCGCAGCTTTATTGGCTTTTGTACCTAGAATGATTAGAGATGGGATTTATAAAATAGCCTCTCGAAATAGAGTACGATGGTTTGGGCAATCCAGCAGTTGTACTATTACTTTCAGATAAACGTAAACCTCTGGATTACATTTCGTTTAGATGCCTGCCATCTGATATCCAAAAGTAAATTCTTACTTTTGGATAATCACATCAATACACTATCATGCAGGGCCCTTCTATACGATTTGTAGATTTCTTTTCTTGTTTGTTTTTCCTTCTTTTGGGAATACACTATACCTTTGGGCAGGAAGAAAGCCTAGAACGTGCAGAGCAATATTATCAAAAAGGGAAGACGCTATATCATGAAGAAGCTTATAAAGAGAGTGTTGCCGTTCTGGACAAAGTAGTAAAGATTGCTCAAGAAGTCAACGATAGCCTATTACTTTGCAAAGCAGTTACGGCCAAAGGGACTTCATATTTGATGAACGATCAAAATCAAAAAGCGCTCGATGCCTATTATAAAGCTCTTGAAATTGCTAAAGCCCTGAAAAATTATGATCGAGAATTAGTTGCTAACTCTGGCTTAGTATTGGTGTATAAAAAAACCAATCAATATGATAAAGCATTAGCACTTTCCAAAGAGATTTTACAGTCAATAGATAAATCCTCTTACAAGAATACCAAAAATCATGTTAGAACCATTACTGTTAGTATTGAGGTGTATTTGGATACCGAACAATACGATTCTGTGTTACATTATGCAGAACAGGGTATTACTCTGAGCAAATCACTAGATTTTAAAGAAGGGTTGGTTGATTTGTATATCAAAAAAGGGGTGGTTTTTTATCATAGAGATGAGTATGAAAATGCTCTGAATATTTTATTTAAAGCCGAGGAAATTTTACAAACCAACGAGGTTAAAAACAAATTTTACCCCACGATCAACTGTGCCTATTTCATCGCCAGTTGCTATTACAAACAAGGGAAGTATGATCAAGCGATCACAAGATTACTTGACAATATCAAAGCTTCAGAACAAAAAGATTTGTTTAATCTACCAGTACTACAATCTCATTTATTGCTCGCCAACTGTTATGCTGCTCAACAAGATTTTGAAAGTGCCTTATTGTGGAATACCAAATATGTAGAACTTAATGAAGCCAATCAAAAACGAAAAACAGCAACGATCAACAAGATCTATCAAAAAGAAGCACAGGTGTTGCAAAAAGGAATTGTAGATTTACAAGATGCACATCGCAAAAACGAACGTATCAAAACCTATGGGTATTTTCTTGCTATATTACTTTTTATAATACTTTTTATTGGAGCCGTACTTTATTTCAAAAAACAAAAAACATATAAATTACGATTTGATCGTTTATTGCAAAAAATAGATGATTTGGAAACGAAAGAACATGAGGTTACAGACAAAAAGGAAACTACCAAACCAATTCTTATCGATGACGAAAAAGTTATGGATGTCTTAAAAGGATTAGAGCGCTTAGAGGCTCAGGAATATTATTTGCGATTAGATTGTAATTTGAGATCGGTAGCCAAAAAAGTAAAAACAAATTCTACTTACTTATCAAAGATTGTAAACATACATCGGCAAAAGAATTTTAATGAATATATAAGAGATCTTAGAATCGAGTATGTGTTGAAAAGGTTGAAAAATGATAAAAAATTTAGATCTTTTTCTATAAAATCCATAGCCAACGAAATTGGATATAAGAGTGACTATTCGTTTGCCAAACATTTTAAAGCCAAAACAGGTTTAAATCCATCCTATTATATTAAGAACCTTCAAAAACAGGAAAAAAGTATAGAGAATATGATTTCATGACTAATAAGAAGGTGAGTTTTACAAGAGTTTTTTGATAAAAAGAAAGGACCTGATTAGCAGCCCTATTTTAAACAAATTAGGGTTGTCAAATTACTATTAGTGAGTGTAAAAAATTATATTAAGTTCATATAACTCAATACCTGTAACTAGGGAAACACTGATAACACAAGTAATTTTTTAATTAAAGCAGTAGATCATTATGAAAACTCAAAAACAAAACAAGATGGCGCTCAAAAAGCTTACTATAGCAAGCATTAATACGCAAAATCTACACTTGATCAAAGGAGGGAGCAGCGTTCCTACAGATGCCGTGCCCACGGTAAAGCACCCTGGGGGGCCGTGTGTTCAAGTTTACTAATCCAACAATAAATTAGAAAACCTGCAGCATTGCAGGTTTTTTTTAGTCCAAAACAAAAAAAGAATTAATCGCCCAATTTTCATGAATTTCGTGTGGTTTTATTTTTCATTTACGAGATAGTCTATTACTTTGTGAAGCGAATAGACACAAATCTGGTTTGTGCATAGTAACAAATCTTCAATGAATGACATATAATAGTATATGAGCACAAAAAAAGAATTAGAAAAAAAGCTTGATGAAATCTATAACATCTTACAGAATTATCAAACCGAAAATCAGAATATAGGGGTTTTAGCAGGGGTTTCTGGAGTTTCCTTGTTTCAGTTCTATTATGCTAGATATAAAGATTCTGAAGAAGCTGCAGACAAAGGTGCCGAAATTATCTCTCAGGCTGTAGAATCGATTAGCAATGGATATACATTTCCTACTTTTTGTTCAGGAATAGCTGGTGCTGCCTGGGTCTTGGATTTCTTAAGTGAAGAGGAGTTTGTCGATATCGATAACGATGAGTTGCTCGCTGACCTTGATCCTTTTTTGCTAGAGGCTATGAATGGGGATATCGAACGCAGCTATTTCGACTTTCTGCACGGGGCGACAGGGTATGGGTTTTATTTCTTGAAACGATATCAAAATACGCAATCGCCAGAACTTAAAGAGCGATACAGAAATAATGTAAATACATTAATTCAAGCCCTTTGGGAGGCTGCACAAAAAGAGGAAAATGGAATTATTTGGTGGGTTTTTGACCTCAACGTAGAAGAAGGTACCAAAGGAGGAAACCTAAGCCTCTCGCACGGAATGTCTAGTATCATTAACTTTTTAAGTAGAGCTTATCTTCATGATGATTTTAAGGATGCTACAAGTAAGATGCTGGATGGAGCCATTCGATATATTTTGAGTCATAAAAAAGAGGATACAAGTCAGTCTTCCTGGTATCCTAGCTGGGTACATGAAGATGTTCCGAAAGAAGGTAGTTCACGATTGGCCTGGTGTTACGGAGATTTGGGGATTGGCCTTTCTATGTGGCGAGGAGGTTCTGTGCTTGATAATGAAACTTATAAAAATGAAGCATTGGCCATGGTAAAAAATTCTACCAAAAGGAGAGACCTTAAAGAAGCCGTAGTATTAGATTCTGGACATTGTCATGGTGCTTGCGGTGTTGCGAATATTTATAATCATATGTTTCAAGAAACAAAGGAAGCCTCGTTTCAGGAGGCAGCTGATTTCTGGTTAGATGAATTACTAAAAATGGCAATACATAAAGATGGAGATGCCGGATTTAAACAGTGGAGAGGGGATAAGAAAGAATGGATGAATGAACTAAATCTTTTGGAGGGAATCTCTGGTATTGGTCTTACCCTCATCTCTTTTTTGGCTACTTTTGAGACCAAGTGGGACGAATGTCTACTAATTAGCTAATGCACATCGAGAAACAGCATTATGATTTATAAAAATTTCCCTAAATACGTATTACGGGTCCCGTTGTTTTCTTTTTCTTTTTATCAGGAAGTCACAAAGGATGCAACACTTTCTGATGAAACTTTGCAAAACATCTGTAAAGATCCTATAATAAAAGAAGCTATTTTCCTGGCTTCACCTTCTCTTTATTCCGAATTCGAAAAATGGTTACAAGGTAATCTCAAAGATCGGGATAAAGCAGATCGAATGAAATATTCGGTACTCAAATACATTAGTCGTATGTCTTCCCGTTGCACACCTTTTGGTTTGTTTGCAGGAACTGCAGTTGGTACTTTTTCTGATGCAACTGTTTTGGATCTACAACATAAATCCAAAAATAAACGACATACGCGATTAGATATGAATTATCTGGTAGCCTTGTCTCAGCATATTGTAAAAGAAGAGCAAATTCGATCACAATTATTGTTTTATCCTAATACCAGTATTTATGAAACAGGGCATCAGTTGCGGTATGTAGAATACAATTACGTAAATAGTAGAAGGATACATCATATTGTAGCGGTAGAACATTCAGAGTATTTACAAAAGGTACTAGAAAAAGCCAAAGAAGGAGCCCTGCTCAAAGATCTGGCGATATTGTTGGTAGATGAGGAGATAACTATAGAGGATGCAACAGAGTTTATAGGAGAGCTTGTAAATAGCCAATTGCTCATCAGTGAACTTGAACCTTCGGTATCCGGACCAGAGTTTCTAGATCAAATTTTACCAGTTCTGAAAAGGATTGAAGGGACAGAAAATTTGATGACTGCTCTAGAAAATGCACAACGAATCTTAAAAGAATTGGATGGCGAAATAGGGAATGATCCTCAAAAATATATCGAGCTCAGTGAATACTTAAAGGAACTCGAGGTAGGTTTTGAACTTAAATATATGTTCCAGACTGATATGGTAATTACACCACAGATAAATACCTTGGATCAAAAATTACTGCATCGGGTCAGAAAAGCAATTACGTTACTAAACAAAATCTCTATTCCGCCAAGAGAAACCTTGATGACAAGGTTTCAGAAGGCATTTTATGAGCGGTATGAAAATAGAGAAGTCCCTCTTTCTAAAGCATTAGATGTAGAATTGGGTATTGGGTTTTTGCAAAATCAAGGAGCAGGAGATATCAGCAAAATTGTAGATGATTTGATATTGCCTGGCCAAAATAATGGCGTCCAGACTAAAGAAATTCAATGGTCACCTGTGCATGCTATTCTTCAGAAAAAAATGATGCTTGCTTTACAAAAAGGGGAACGTATCATCCAGCTCACCGATAAGGATTTTGATGGATTCGAGGCTCGTTGGGATGATCTGCCAGATACGATGTCGTCGATGGTAGAAATTATTACCGTAGATGGAGAACAAAAGATCGTGATGTCGAGTGTAGGAGGATCCAGCGCAGCTAATCTGCTGGGCCGTTTTTGTCATGGGGATGAAGAGCTGCGACAATACACTCAAGAAATCATAGATATCGAAACTCAGGAAAACCCAGATCAGATTTTGGCTGAGATTGTGCACCTTCCCGAGTCTCGTGTTGGAAATATACTGATGCGTCCTGCTTTTAGGAAATATGAAATTCCTTATTTAGCAAAATCTATAGTCGCTCCAGAAGATCAGTTAACCTTGGATGATTTGATGATTTCAACCAATCATGATAGTAAGGTGTTGCTGCGATCAAAAAAGCACAACAAAGAGGTGTTACCCCACCTTACCAATGCGCATAATTACTCGGCAGACCCATTGCCCATTTATCAGTTTTTGGCAAATATGCAAACCCAGCGCATGAGATCGGGATTAGGATTTTATTGGGGACCCTTGGCGGACGAATCTGATTTTTTACCAAGAGTAGAGTATAATGGTGTTATTCTATCCGAGGCTGTCTGGAACATCCATACCAAGGATATAAAGACTTTGGTAGAAGCAGAGCCAACCTCGGATCAATTTGTTGCTCTTTTAGAAGATTGGGTCAACCAACAAAAATTACCCAACTACGTGTTGTTGGCGGATGGCGACAATGAGTTGTTGATCAATACAAAAAATACAACCTCTGCTGCTATGTTGTTGCATACAGTTAAAAAGAGATCTTCATTTAAATTGAAAGAGTTTTTACATGATCAAAATGGAGTTGTAAATGAAGGTGATCAAGCATATACCAATCAGGTAGTACTTTCATTCTACAACGAACAAAAGCTAAAAAATACAAGAACTACAAATGAGTAATACACAACGATCTTTTATCATAGGGGACGAATGGTTATACTACAAACTGTATACAGGACCCAAAACGGCAGATTTGGTACTTACTCAGATCATCAAACCTGTTACCGATGATTTATTAGCCAGAGGAGTGATTGATAAGTGGTTTTTTATTCGTTATGCAGATCCCAAACACCATATCCGGGTGCGATTTCATTATACAGATATCAACAAAGTAGGAGAAATTATAAATGCCTTGCAACCGTCTTTGGCAACCTATATCCAGCAGGATTTGATCTGGAAAATACAAATCGATACGTACCAGCGAGAGATTGAGCGCTACGGGGAACAAACCATGGAAGTATCCGAAAGCCTTTTCTTTTATGACAGTAAGATGATGGTGGATTTTTTGGATATGATTGACGAAGAAGAAGGAGAAGAATTACGCTGGTTGTTTAGCATTCGGGCAATGGATACCTTACTTGATGATTTTGGGTATGACGAAGATCAAAAGTTGGCATTGATGGAACAGCTAAAAATCGGATTTGGAAAGGAGTTTGGGATGAATAAGTTCCTGAAAAAGCAAATGGATAAAAAATTTAGAGAAGAGCATGAAAAGATAAAGGAGTTTATGGTGTTTACCAGAGATAATAATCCTGATTACGCTCCTATTATTGATGTGTTGGAAACCAGAAGTGAACAAAATAAAACTGTCATTACCGAAATTACTTCACAGGTAGATAAAAACCGATTAGATAATTTGATGAGCAGCTATATCCATATGCTGATGAACCGCTTATTTAGATCCAAAAATAGATTACACGAAATGGTGCTTTATGATCTGCTATTCAGAACCTACAAAGTAGCATGGGGCATCCGAAAGTTTAAGCAAAAAGCCAAAACATCATAATTTTTTATTGATTCTTTTGTTTCTTCCTTTTTTCTAAAATAAAATAATCCCAAAATCTTTTTCTGGTATTTATCCTTCATTTATTAATAGCAAAGAACGTAAAAATGTTACTTTTATAGTTTAAAATATTTAGCATGGATCTCGTAAGATAGATCTGTGGAAGAATTAAGAACACGATAAGCCTAAAAGTAACGTTTTACTGCTATAGCATATAAATCTATGAGCGTACAAGAAGAGCGCAACATTTTAGAAGGTATTTCTAGGGGAGATGAAGCGGTGATAAAAACGTTTTATCGAACAAATATTGGCCATATAAAAAGGTATGTTTTGCAAAACTCGGGTAACGAAGCCGATGTGGAGGATGTATTTCAGGATGCAATGGTATTATTGTATCAAAAATTGAAATCAAATTCGCTGGTAGTCACTGCTTCTATACATACCTATTTTTATGCGGTTTGTAAAAATATTTGGAGGAATCGACTGCGGAAAAATAGCAAAATGATTCACAAAGCTGAAGTATTTGACGATCCCGAAGACCAACTAAGTGAAGATATTAGTAAAGATATCGAACAAAAAGAAAGGGAGCACTTATATAGAAAATATTTTAATAAATTAAGTGATACTTGCAAAAAGGTATTAGGTTTAGTATTTGCTGGGAAAAGTATGAAAGAAATAGCGAGTGAGACGGAATACTCTGAAGGATATGCCCGAAAGAAAAAGTTTGACTGCAAAAAATCGTTGATCGAAATGATCGAAAAAGATCCTATGTATCAAGAATTAAAAACGGAACCTGAAAACTAAGCCATATGGAGAGAAATCAGGAATTGTTTGAAAAAATAGAAGGATATCTTAACAAGACCTTGTCTCAAGAGGAATTAACTGCTTTTGAGAAAGAGGTAATGGCAAGTACTGCCTTGCAAGAAGAAGTCGAAAAGCATAGAGTATTACATGAGACCTTGAGTGATACCGACACCTTAGCATTTCGCGAAAAACTAATACGAATAAGTCAAGAAATCAAAGCCGAAGAACAAGCAACTTCTTCGGGTTCTTCCCACTACTGGAAAATAGCAGCTTCAATAGCGGTTATTATTGGGGTGAGCGCTTTGTTGTGGTTCTCAGGTTTTGGTAAGGATCAAAATGAAGACTTATACGCTACTTACTACGAACCTTTTCCAGTAGAAGATACCACACGTGGTGAGGATACTCAGGGTTTTGTAGATGTATTAACCGAATATTCTAAAGGAGAGTATCAACAAATTCTTCCCAAACTAGAGGAAATAGTAAATGCAAAGCAAACCGATTCATTGGGTAATCGGTCATCCACAAATCAGTTTAATTTATATCTTGGGAATAGCTACATGAATACCAATCAAGAAAAGAAAGCAATTCTCGTCTTTGAAAGTATTGCTAAAAGCAGCAAATATTACGAAAATGCACAATGGTATTTGGGATTGACCTATCTAAAATTAGGAAAACCTACAAAAACAAAATCTATACTTGAAGGATTGATCCAATACAATGGTGTTTATAAAGACAAATCCGTTAAACTGCTCGAAGAGCTACCCTAAGTTGTAGTCTCTGTTTCTTATTTACTTCTCTTTTATCATTTAAAAATACGGATTCTAATCTAGGTACACAGCACTTCCTTTTTCCTAAAAAATCGCTTTATAGGGTAACAAATCCAAATCTCATAACACTTATCTAAAATTCCCTCCCATAATAAAATGAGATAAAGAAGTAAGTCAGAAAAAAGAAGTAATTATGAATGGTATTATTGAACACATTGAGCTTATTGAAAGAATTGATCAACTTATCCGTTTACAAGCTACCGGAACACCTGGAGATTTGGCGCATCGATTCGGAATTTCCAAATCCAAATTGTACCGATTAATTAATACGATGAAGTCCTTGAATGCTCCAGTAGAGTATGATGTAGTAGTACAAAGTTATGTGTATTCGGAAGCTGTGGGGTTTAGATTTGGGTTTTACCAGAAGAAAGAAATCTTAGGACGATCCTACGCAATCGTAAGTTGAAGATCGAATGACAAAAAACAATTTTGTGAATCCTGTTCTTTGGTTTTTGTATTGGTCAACTCTTAACTTTGTATGTTTAAAACCTAACACACAAAAATTGGCCAGCTTATGACAAATACTCCAAAACTAGATATAGAAAATCTGATCAATTACTGGCTTCGACACAATCCCGATGATGGAGGGATTGTTTTAGACGAATATGGTTGGGTAAAGATCGAGGATTTATTATTGGCATTGGCAAAAAGGGATATTCATCTGGAAAAAGAAGATCTGATCGAAATGAATGCCAATTTTGATCCGGTAAAATGGAAAATAGATCTTACCCAAAATACCATCAAATCCTCACATGGGCATTCGATTTCTATTCTACATGAAGATGCCACTTTTGTACCTTCTACATTATATCATGGTACGGGAGCACAATATATAGATAGTATCAAAAAGGAGGGTTTGAAATCAATGAAACGGCAGTATGTACATCTTACCGATGATGTAGATCTTGCCACCGAGGTAGGAAGCAGACATGGGGTACCCGTTATCATCAAGATTGATACGGAGCAATTGCTAGATAAGGGCTGGAAATTTTACAAGACTGAAAAAGACGTATGGCTTACCAGGGATATCCCTTCTGATTATTTAGAGTTTGCAGATTCCTGATATTGGTTAGCCGCTTTTTCCAGTTTTTTTCGGATTCTCTTGCGTAGTGTTCGGGGTTCCAGCACTTCAATACTTTCTCCAAAGCCCAGAATCAAACGATCCAACTCAAAATTTAAATGCACATATAGTTTAATGGTCACACTGCCATCTTCATGTTTTTCAATCAGTTCTTGAGTGTGATGAAAAGGTTTAGTGATCACATAGGGGGCATTATTACGATCCACTTTGAGCAATACTTCTTGTAATTGCTCATCGTTAAGTACAGTTACCCCGATGGTGTTTTTGTAATATACATCTCCATCAAAATTTCCTTTGAGATAAGGTAAACTTGTATCATAATCAATTTGTATGATACGATCTAATGCCAAAGTAAGTATGGGTTTGTTGGCTGTTATTTTACCTACTAAAAACCATCGGTTATTAAACTCTTTCAGGATAAAAGGGTGAAATACAAACTCATTAGCCTGTCGAGCGGTAAAAGATTGGTAGGTGATTTTTAAAACTATTTTTTTAAGAATGGCTTGGTATAGCGTATCCAAATGCTCTAACCCTTTTAGGTTTTCGTTTTTATCCAGATGAATGATTGCAGATTGATGGGTCTTTTCGGTATATACTTTGTCCTCTAATCGTTGAATGATCCCACCAAGTTCAGAAAACAAGGAGAAGTCTTTAAACTGCTTCAGCATCTCTACCGTTTCCGATAGGACGTTCATATCATTTTCGGTCAAAGGGATATCGGTGATCGAGTATTCTGGATCCGAATAGTGATAGTATTTTCGATCATATACGGCTATTGGTGCGTTGTACCCTAATTTATCACTTCGCATCATTTGGATGTCTAGTTGCACCGTGCGTTTGCTCACATTGACATTCCTACCTTCATATTCGTATAAGGCATCAGAACAGGCCTCGATCAAAAGATCCAATGTCCATTGTCGATTGTTGTTTTGCAGGCACTTGTCAATGGTTTTGTAACGGATTAATGCATTTTTAGTTTGCGCCATAGCCTGTTGTTTTCCACAAAATTAACTCATATTTCTTACTACGCAAAAAGATTGCGTAGGTCGGTTAGAGATTTGTGGTATCAAAATCAAAAACTCTTAAAACGAACAGCTTAGTGGAAAAACAAAATCAAAAAATTAGTAAGGGAATTGTAAATGGAGACACCAAAACAATTAAGGCTTTTTATCGGCATAACTATCAAGGTGTGCGAAAAATGATTCTTCAACATTCGGGTAGGGAAGAAGATGTTGATGATATCTTTCAGGAAGCTCTGGTGTTTTTGTTTCAGAAGTTACAACAGGAACATTTTGTGCTCGAAAGCTCTATACACGCTTACTTCTATGGAGTATGTAAGAATATGTGGAGAAACCAACTACGTAAAAAAAGAAGATTTGCAACGGCATATCCTCTAGAGCGGAAGCTTGCCGATACTTCTGATATCATGGAAACTTTCGAACAACAAGAACGACAGCGTTTGTATCAAAAGTATGTTCTGAAATTAAACACCTCACAAAAGAAAGTGCTCAATTATTTTTTTGAAGGGAAATCCATGCAAGAAATCGCGAATTTGATGGGATATACCGAAGCCTACGCTCGCAAAAAGAAGTTCAAAACCAAAGAACAACTTATGGCAATGATAGAGCGAGACCCTTTGTATCGAGAAATAACTAATCGGGATTCCAAACGCTATTTTCAAAAAGTTAAACCACTACGCAAATTAATTGCGTAGTTATATCAAACATTTGTAGTAACATTATAACGGGCAATGTAAGATTGCCAAATAGAAATAAGATGGAAAACAAGAAAAACATCACCGGAAAAACATTAATCGATTTAGGATTCAGATCAGGGAAGTGGTTTCCTGAGGCCATCGATCATATCAATACGCATCAATTACAAGGAGAACAAATGATGAGCTACCTAGAACAGTTCAAATCACCTCCTTTGGTGGATTTGCACGCAGACACGGTTCCGTTTTCGGTGAATATCAAAGCCGAAAATGAGTTAGAAGAAAGTAATGTAAACTCCGTTGTGAAATCGATGCAAACCTTGATGAAGACACCCACCCTGGTAGACGGCGCAATCATGCCTGATGCCTGTCCTACAGGACCAGAAGGCACCATCCCTGTGGGTGGAGTGGCTGTGGCCAAAAACGCCATTCATCCAGGAATGCATAGTGCTGATATTTGTTGTTCGGTGATGCTTACCGATTTTGGTAAAATGGATCCTAAAAAAGTATTGGATGCCGCACACCAACAAACGCATTTTGGCCCTGGAGGTAGAGATCGAGATACACAATATCGATTTCCAGAAACTTTACTGAAGGATTTCGAAGGTAATTTTATGTTGAATAATGAAAAAATGATCCAGGCCGCAAGAACCCACTTGGGAACCCAGGGTGATGGTAACCATTTCTTATTCGTGGGAACTTCCAAAAAAACGGGTAATACCATGATGATCACACACCATGGATCCAGAGGGGTTGGAGCCAACTTGTATAAAACCGGAATGAAAATTGCCGAACGTTATAGAAGAGAAATATCTCCAAAAACCTTGAAGCAAAATGCCTGGATACCTTTTGATACCGAAGAAGGACAAACCTACTGGGAAGCTTTACAGATCATTAGAAAATGGACCAAGACCAATCACGAAGTGATTCATAATGCCACCTTGCAAGCTTTGCACATGGATGGATGGGACCGATACTGGAACGAACATAATTTTGTGTTCAAAGATGAGGATCGGTTTTATCATGCCAAGGGAGCTACACCATTGGACCCTAAGTTTATGCCAGACATCACCGGACCAAGATTAATCCCGTTGAATATGGCAGAACCAGTATTAATCGTCAATGGAGCTACTACGGCTACCAACCTTGGTTTTGCACCTCATGGGGCTGGGCGTAACACCAGTAGAACCCAGCATAGAAAAAGCAAGGAGGGTAAAACCTTTGACACCATCTTTGCTGAAGAAACTCAAGGATTGGATGTGCGTTTCTTTTCAAAAGAGATCGATATTACCGAACTCCCAAGTGCCTACAAGAATGCCGAAACGGTAAGAAACCAGATGGAAGAATTTGGTTTGGGTACAGTAGAGGATGAGGTAATGCCATATGGTAGTATCATGGCAGGTGACTGGCAAAAAAACGCTCCGTGGAGAAGGAAAAAAAGAAGAAGATAATGTAGCTTTACGTGGATAATGCTTAAAACCTAACCATGCATACCATAGAAAATGATTTGCTGCGTTTACAAATAGATCCTGTAGGAGCCGAACTGGCCAGTGTTTTTAAAAAAAGCACACAACAGGAGTATATGTGGCAAGGAGATCCAAATATCTGGGGCAGTCAGGCCCCAGTACTTTTTCCGATCATCGGGGGATTAAAGGAAGGAACTTATTTTTTTAACGATACCGCTTATCAATTGCCTAAACATGGTTTTATTCGATACAACCAGAGATTAAAGGTAGATCAACAATCACCCACCAAGGTATCTTTTTCGCTAGAGAGTAATGCCGAGACATTGGCCATGTATCCCTTTCGGTTTTATTTTGAAGTGGCTTTCGAATTGATCGAAAACAAGATTCAGGTATCTCATGTCGTAAAAAATGAGGATACTCAATCCTTATATTTTAGTCTGGGTGGGCATCCGGCATTTAATTGCCCTTTGAAAGATGACGAAAACTATGAAGAGTATTACATTACGCTAGCCGATGGTAAAGAACAGCAGAGTCACCTATTGTCTAACACAGGATTGATACAAAAGGATAGCATTACTGTTTTTGAAGAAGGGAAAATCCAATTGACAGATACCTTGTTTGATCATGATGCCCTCATCTTTAAAGGAATTCATGCCAAAGAAGCTACCCTGCATCATCAAACAAAAGGAGCCGTCTTAAAGATGAATTTTGAAGATTTTCCAGATTTGGGCATCTGGGCAAAACCCAAGGCACCGTTTGTATGTATCGAGCCCTGGTTAGGTCATGCAGATGTAGTAGATACCACTCAAAAATTGGAGGAAAAAGCTGGGATACAAACCTTGGATCAAGGGCAGACACATACCAGTACATATAGCATTACAATCTTTTAATTTTGCTTGAAATGATTCTAAATACCATGATTTATGGCTAAAAATCATCGAATTTATTTTCAGAATCGAGGATTAATTACATATTTGTACCAGATTTGAAAACCAAAAAAAACACGTTTTATAACGAATGACTGAAGTTTATATACATAAAAAGAGCGCTAAAAAGCGGTTTATGCAACCTGAGTTATAGGTATAAAACTGTAAAACGACTATAAAAAGAAAGCGCTCAGGAAATTGAGCGCTTTTTTTGTAAAAAAAATGATATGATGTTTTGTAAATCTAAAATAAACCCGCTTGAAGGATAAGTCTAAGACCTACAGAGACTTGCATGTATGATTACTATCTGTTGAAAAACGGACAAGAATTCTATTGCCTAATTTGATCATAACCAACTGATAATCAATAAAATAATTTGAAATTTTATTTGCGTAATTCAAAAACTCATTTCATATTTGCACCGTCAAAACGATTAACGTTCATGGCATGATTATACTGAGACGGACACTGAGCTCGTCGAAGTGTAAGCAAGAGAATAAATAATAATCTATAAAACCGAAGTACAATGATTGTTGAAATATCAAAAACTTTAGCTGCAGGAGAACCAGGTTCTTTTCAGCTACTGCTTCGGGACTTCACTATACAATAGTTGCTATATGATAGTACAAGAAGTCCGAAGCCCAAAAGTTTCGGATTTTTTTGTTGCTACGCTATCACCCAGAGCCAAAAACTCAGGAAAAAAAGGAAACGAACACTGAAGCTGAACACTGAGCCTGTCGAAGTGTGCCGAGTGTGTCGAAGTGAGTGTGTCAAAGCCATCCGAGATTTTATCAAAACAATACCTAGCGTTAGGGATTACGGCGACATCCTTTTGTGTGGAGCCCAGAGGTTCTCGAAGGGATCTACATAAAAGATACAGCCAAAAGCCCGACCCACTGTCACGATAGTGCAGTAGGGTAACGCCCAAATTTTTGAAATCATGGGAAAGAAACTAAGCGGAAAAGACCTGATTAAACTGGGTTTTCCAAAAAACAATAGCATTAATGTGACTTTGGGTCATATCAATAGATATCATAAACGAATAAAAAAAGAACAAATATTAACAGAAGCCAAAAAAGTACTGCTCAATCCCGAAAATTATAAAGGGGATGGAGTTTGGGGTAAGGTAGCCGAAAGTTTACTAAGCCCGGTCGAGGTAAAAAGACACGCTTTGAAAACGACACGATCTCCTTTTGCAATATATGGCGAAAATGAAATCGATGATCAGGCAAAATACCAACTGTATGATGCATTAAAATTACCGGTAGCCGTTGCAGGAGCATTAATGCCCGATGCACATACAGGATATGGATTGCCAATTGGTGGAGTGTTGGCCACCCAAGATGCGGTGATCCCCTATGGAGTAGGAGTGGATATAGGATGTAGAATGTGTTTAACGATATATCCGATACCCGTTTCTTTTTTGAAAGGAAAGAAACATCAACTCGAAAACATACTGGCAGAGCATACCAAATTCGGAATGTACGAAACCCATAAGATCAAACATGATCATGAGGTGTTTGAACGAGGTGAGTTTACAACCATTCCGTTTGTAAAGCGATTAAAAGACAAAGCCTATAAGCAATTGGGAACCTCTGGAGGAGGAAATCATTTTGTAGAATTTGGCGAGGTAACCATTACCGATGTCGACAACGCTTGGGATTTGCCGGTAGGATCTTATATAGGATTGTTATCACATAGCGGATCTCGCGGATTGGGTGCCAATATTGCTAAACATTATACCTATCTGGCGACAAAGCAATGTCCGTTGCCCAAACATGTGCAACAACTAGCTTGGTTGGATATCAATACCCACGATGGGCAGGAATATTGGCTAGCCATGAACTTGGCAGGAGATTATGCAAAGGCATGTCACGATGATATCCATCGCAGAATTGGAAAACTACTGGGATCAAGACCAGTAGCCAAGATTGAAAATCATCACAATTTTGCCTGGAAACAAGAGGTAAATGGCGAGGAGTGTATTGTACACAGAAAGGGAGCCACCCCAGCTGCCAAAGGCGAGTTGGGAATCATCCCGGGATCGATGACAGCGCCAGGATTTATTGTAAGAGGACTGGGGAATGAGGCAAGTTTGCAGTCGGCATCGCACGGAGCGGGACGAGTCTTATCCAGACGAAAATGTAAGGAAACCTTAACACGTAGCGAAGTAAAAAAAGAATTGAAAGCGCACGAGGTAACCTTGATTGGCGGGGGGATAGATGAAGCGCCCATGGCGTACAAGGACATCCATAAAGTGATGGCCAATCAACAAGAACTGGTGGAAGTGCTGGGGACATTTACACCAAAAATTGTAAGAATGGATACATAGAAGGAGGGAAGAGCATTACCGTACACTTCGCTACACTTCGACAGGCTCAGTGTGCGGTAAGTGCTCCATCTCTAGGAAGAAATAGAGGTAACCCTGGAAGTTTTGGTTCGTTTTTTCATCAATGGAAAAAATGAACATCAATAAAAAGAAAATTATGAATCAAAAGATAATACAAATAACTGCGGGTAGAGGTCCGGCAGAATGTTGCTGGGTAGTGGCCCAGGTACTTAAATATTTTTTGGAAGAGGTACAACAACAAGGTTTTGAATATACGGTCATCCAAAGAATCGCTGGAGTAGAAAATGGCACAGTACAATCGGCTACGGTACAGCTAGAAGGTAAAGAGCTGGATAGCTTTGTAAAATCGTGGATCGGCACTATACAATGGATCGGTACCTCGAGGTTTAGGAAGTATCATAAACGAAAAAATTGGTTTATCGGATTGTACGAATTGGAGCAAATCGCAAATCAACAAATACATCAAAAGGATATCACTTTTGAAACCATGCGAAGCACCGGCCCAGGTGGGCAACATGTCAACAAAGTAAACTCGGCAGTGCGGGCAACCCATCTGCCAACCAAAACCAGTGTGGTAGTGATGGATAGCAGATCGCAACATCAAAATAAAAAGCTAGCGATCCAAAGGTTACAAGAAAAGCTGATTGCGATTGGCTTGGAGCAATTGAAGCAATCGATCACCGATCAGTGGGAAAATCATCTCTCGGTACAACGGGGAAATCCCATACGGGTGTACAAGGGATCGGATTTTAAAAAACAGAAGAAGGTAAAGACCTTCAAAACAAAAAGAAATCAACTCAAAAAAGAGTTGCGTAACGAATTAAAGAACTAGAACGATGAATACTATATTAGATAAGTATTTGCTTCAGGCGCTGGATGCATACCCATATAATCTCGACGAGGTGGTGGAGTCTTTGAACTATGCACTATCGTATAACGAAAAGAATCCAATGGCGTTGTGCTTACTGGGGCAGATCCATGCCGAGAGCCTTAGAAATTATGAGGTAGCCAAAGAATATTTTCAGCAAGCTTTGGCAGAAGATATGTATACGTTGGAGGTGTACCCAAAATACATCAATGTATTACTATGGAATGAAGATTACAAAGAAGCCGAAAAATTGATTGATTTCGCACTAACGGTAAAAGGAACGGATAAAGCGATGTTATATCTTAAGAAAGCCATTCTTTTTGAACATAAAAGAAAGTATAAAAAAGCTTTAAAATGTTTGAAGTTGGCCAAAACCAATGCCTATAACAATCAATTTATTCACGATTTGAAAGAGGAAAAGAACAGAATCAAAGGCAAAATGCCAAAGAAAAAAACTGAGAATCAGCCCTCTGGAGAAGCGAAAAAGGACAATTAGGAAAATCTTGTAATATTTCGTATATTAATACAATCAATGAACCAACATAATATACATATCGAAAAATTACAAGTACTGCTTGGGCAGTGTGATAGCAGATGGATTTTAATCAAATCCGTCGGCAGGACGTATGTAGATTATGGTGATTCTTTTACATAAGGAATACCAGAAAAATCAATATATCAAGAGCGTCCAAGAAATTGGGCGCTTTTTTTGTGGTATACAAATAGATAAATACATAAATCAACAAACACCTAAGTAAATGACCTCGGAGAAACCCATGAAGTGGTGATCAGAATATAATTTTGATTACCACGCAAACCTCAGAGGATTTAAATCTCGATTATCGAGTAAAACAGCAATTTAGGATTGCAACTATTGAATGATTTGAACGTAGTTTAATTGTAAAAACGAATACAAAGTAAAAACACCTTAAAAGTGATTGTAAAAAAGCAAATCGCTGATCTGTAAATGATTGCCTAAACCCCAAAAAATTCGCTAAATAGCGAATAGGGATATCTTTGCTTTTGTTTATTGTAACTATTTGGTAATCAATAAAATAAGTGTTAAAAAATTTGTGGATTTAAGAAAATATTTAGATATTTGGTACTCATTAAAACAATAAATAGTATCTGTAATATTCACTACGCAAAATGAATGCGTAGTACTCGCAGAGATTTGTAGAACATATAATTTAAAAACAACTAAAATGTAAACAATGAAGTATAGTAAATTTTATAACAAGAATCAGGAGCTAATAGCCTTCCTGTTGGCCGATACTTTTGGAGGCATTCTTGGCGTAGGATTAGATACTTCGGTTGTTGATCCTCTTCCAGCCAACATGCACCAACCAAAAAGCATAAAAAAACTGAAAAGAGTAGTTGCAACTATATGTAAAAACTCTGGCGAGGTAATAATTAGAGATAATTATACTTCCCGCAAGGCTTTAATTTCATAAAGCTGGTTTTTAGTAAAAGGAGTCACATAGGCTGGTTTTGATAACCCGCCGGTTTGATTGCCCTTAGTATCGGTTACTTGTTTCCTAGACGATAAGCGTATCGTATGGCAATAGGTGTTCTTTGGTGTGTTGATTCGCGCAAAAGAACTTAGTCAGACATCGATTGCCACAGATAGTGCTTAGGACTAAGAATCGACTAGGAATTGGTAATGCACTGATCCATTATAAATAATCCAACTACAGTTGTCGGTTACCCAAAGGGGGAAAGTAGGGTGCCGCGACTGTACAGGATGTCTCTTTCCCAAAACCAAATGACCATTTCCCATGGGTATCAGGTAGGCAATACATGCCAATCTGGGGGTAGATACCTATGGCGTATCCCAAACACGGAAAACAAAAAAACAACAAACAACATGAAAACTTTGAAATACATATTATTAGCAATACTCCTAGGAATCAACTTAGTCTCTTGTGAGGCTCCTCCAATCCAGGATGAGGTTGGAATCGATCACATCGAAACCGTTTCTATCTCTGAGGATGACGAAAGTACTGTAGATCCTGAAGGATAAGGAGTTAATTTATTTATTAGAGCTTGATATATACTATCAGGCTCTATTTATTTTTGCTTAATTTTAGGCAAAAATTTGCTAATGCGATTTAAATGTAGATTTTTTCTATATATACAGTTTGTAATCTTAATCTTTGCTTGTACCACCAAAGAACAAGAAGTTGTTAGCGAAAATCCTGAAATAGAACCTATTGCAGTTCAAACAAAGTTGGGAAATGATAAATCTTTGTCTGTTGCAGAACGAAAAAGACATCTTGAAAAGGCGAATGATTTGATAAATGCCTTGCCAAACGATACTACCAAAATCGCGGAGATTCATGGTCTTTCTGTGGATTATTTTTTTTTAAAAGACTATGTGCAATATAGGGTTCTGAATGAAAAGGCTTTAGAATTATCAAAGTTGTTAAAGGATTCTAGTGCAATAGCTAAATCCTACTCAAATATTGGTATTTTTTATCGCCCAAATAACCCAGAAATTGCCTACAAAAATTTTTATGAGTCTAAAAAGATTTATGATGCATTCGAAAATAATAGACATAGAGATCCAAAAAGTTTTGCCTATAATTATGGAAAGGTTTTGATTGATTTATTTCGAATTAAACGAATGTCAAAGGATTATGTTGAAAGTGAATCCTTGACAATTAAGGCGATTGAGCTATTTAAATTGTCTGAGAATAAAAGGTATGTTTCCTTTTGTTATACCAACTTAGGTATTATAGCAAAATATTTAGGCAGGTATGATCAGGCTGTTGCATATCATAATAAGGCCATAGAAGCAGATTTAGGTACGAATAGGGAAATTGAACAAACCCTCATTTCCTTAAATAATATAGGAACCACTTATAAGTCTCAAAAAAAGTACTCAAAGGCAAAGGAAACATATGTTAAAGCACTAGAGTATAAGGAGTTTTTAAAAAAGGATCCTAGAAGATATGCTTTATTGACCGATAATCTGGCTTACGTAGATTTTCTTTCAAATAATCTAGCTGAGATTCCTGACCTTTTTTATGAAGCACTTAAGGTAAGAGATAGTATAGGGGATAGAGACGGACTTACTACAAGCTATTTCCATTTAGCAGAATATTTTGAATCTACAGGAAATGATAGCATTTCTAGAATATATGGATATCTAACGGAGAATTTAGCCAAAGAATTAAATCATAACGAAGAGTTACTAAAGTCCTATCAAATCCTTTCTAAAGTAAGTAGTCCCAAGGAAGGACTGCAATATGCTGAAGCCTACATCCAACTAAATGATAGCTTGGTCAAAGAAGAACGATTGTTTCGAGATAAAATCGCTCGTATTCAGTTTGAAACTGAGGAAAAAGAACAGCAGATTGTAGAGAAGGAAGCGCAAATTGTTGAAAAGGAAGCACAAATCGCTACAGTAGAAAACCAAAATACGATTTATCTCTTAGGAATGCTATTGTTGGTTATGGGAATTACTTTTGCCATCTACTTTTTTAGACAACGTACCAAATACCTGGCGCAACAAAATCAGATGGTTCAGTTTCAAGCCAGTTATGAAACCGAGACGCGGATATCCAAACGCTTGCACGATGAGTTGGGGAACGATATTTTTCAAGTCATGTTACAATATCAAAACGATCCTCATGATTCGCAGATCCTCGAAAAGCTAAACACTACCTATGCTAGAGCAAGAGATATTTCCAGAGAAAATAATGAGTTCGATATCGATGAATCCTTCCCTGAAGAACTGAGTGATATGCTAAAAAACTATACCAAAAATGGGATACAACTCTTGGTTCGAGGGTTAGATAAAGTTGATTGGCAAGGCTTTGAGGCACCGGTAAAAATCACAGTCTATCGGGTACTTCAAGAGTTGATGACCAATATGCAAAAACACAGTCAGGCGAGTATGGTGGTATTGGTATTTAACCAGGATAATAATACACTGCATATCAAGTACAGCGACAATGGGGTGGGGATCGATAAAACGCAGCTACAATCCAAAAATGGACTACACAATACAGAAAAGCGTATTCGTGCTATAGATGGAACTTTGATCTTTGAATCCGAAAAAGAAAAAGGGTTTAAAGCTGATATCAAGATTCCTGCTTAGTTCGTTTATTTCTTCGGGACTTATCCTTATTTTTATAAGGTTAATCGTCATTGTATGCTTCAAAGACTTGCCTGTTTACTACTAATCGTATGTGTTTTCTTTTCTTGTAAGGATACGGATCCTACTCCTAGAGTCGATGCTGCTATTACTCAGTTAGATGTAATAGATGAACTTATCGAACAGACAGAGGATAAAAACAAATCTAAAGAAGAAAAGAAAAAGCTTCTTAGAGAGTTAGATAGTCTTGTTTCTAAGTTGCCAGATAATTCTAACAAGATTCATAAACATCGTGAGTTGGCTTTAATTTATTATTATTTGGAAGATTATGTGAATTTTAAAGCTATTTCTGAGAAAGCCTTAGATCTTTCAATTTCTATCGGTGATTCATTAGGAATCGCAAAATCATATTTAAGTTTAGGTATTTACTATAGAAATTTTCAAAATAATACAATTGCTTACAAGAATTTTTATCAAGCCGAAAAAATATGTTCCTTAATCAAAAAAAACAATGATGTCCGTTTTACTCATGGTAATATCTTGGTTAATCTAGCTCAAATAAAGAGGAGAGCAAAAGATTATAGTAAAAGTGAAGCTTATACGATAGCTGCTATCAAACAATTTCATTTATCCGGAAATAAAGAATATATCCCAATTTGTTATTCAAACCTTGGTTCAATTGCTAAATATTTAGGAAGATATGAAGAAGCTATAGCATATCACAAAAAAGCTATGCAATTTGATGTAAACTCTGATAGAGAAATACGACAGATTTTGATTTCTCTAAATAATATTGGGGTAACCTATAAGTCTCAACAAAAATATGATCAGGCTAAAGAAGCATTTCATACAGCATTATCCTATAAGGATTTTTTAAAAAAAGATCGCAAAAGATACGCTTTACTAACAGATAATTTGGCTTACGCAAAGTTTCTTTCCAATGATTTGGAAAATATACCTAAGCTTTTTTATAAAGCATTAAATATAAGAGATAGTATTGGAGATAAAAATGGTTTGACTACTAATAATTTGCATTTAGCAGAGTATTTTCAATCAATCGGTAAGAATGGGATTTCAAAGAAGTATGCAAATCAGGCGGTGTATTTAGCAAAAGAATTGAATCATAATGAAGAACTTCTACAAGCCTATCAAATCCTTTCCAAAGTAAGCAATGCTAAAGAAGGCCTACAATATGCAGAGGCTTATATTCAACTAAATGATAGCTTGGTCAAAGAAGAACGACTGTTTCGAGATAAAATCGCTCGTATCCAGTTTGAAACCGAAGAAAAAGAACAGCAGATTGTTGAGAAGGAAGCACAAATTGTTGAAAAGGAAGCACAAATCACTACAGTAGAAAACCGAAATACGATTTATCTGTTAGGTATCTTGTTGCTGCTTATGGGGATTGGCTTTGCTATCTATTTCTTTAAACAACGCACCAAATACCTGGCGCAACAAAACCAGATGGTACAGTTTCAAGCCAGTTATGAGACCGAGACCAGGATTTCCAAACGCTTGCATGATGATTTGGGGAATGACATTTTTCAGGTAATGTTGCAGTATCAAAACGATCCTCATGATTCCAAAATCTTAGAGCGACTAAATGCAACTTATGCTAAAGCAAGAGATATTTCCAGAGAAAATAATGAGTTTGATATTGATGAGTCGTTCCCGGAAGAACTGAGCGATATGCTAAAAAACTATACCAAAAATGGCATACAATTGTTAGTTCGTGGTCTAGATAAAATCGATTGGCAAGGGTTTGAGGCACCGGTAAAAATAACGGTGTATAGAGTACTCCAAGAGCTGATGACCAATATGCAAAAACACAGTCAGGCGAGTATGGTGGTTTTGGTATTTAACCAGGATAATAATACACTACACATCAAATATACCGACAATGGAGTGGGGATCGATAAAACACAATTGCAATCCAAAAATGGACTACACAATACAGAAAAACGTATTCGTGCTATAGATGGAACCCTTATCTTTGAATCCGAAAAAGAAAAAGGGTTTAAAGCCGATATTAAGATTCCTGCTTAGTTCGTTTATTTCTTCAAGAGATCTCCTTATTTTTATAAGGTTAATCGTCATTGTATGCTTCAAAGACTTGCCTGTTTACTGCTGATCGTATGTGTTTTCTTTTCTTGTAAGGATGAGGATCCTACTCCTACAGTCGATGCTGCTATTACTCAGTTAGATGTAATAGATGAACTTATCGAACAGGCAGAGGATAAAAACAAATCTAAAGAAGAAAAGAAAAAGCTTCTAAGAGAGGTTGATAGTCTTGTTTCTAAGTTGCCAGATGATTCTAATAAGATTCTTAAACATCGTAAGTTGGGTATAATTTATTATTATTTGGAAGATTATGTAAATTTTAAAGCTATTTCTGATAGAGCCTTAGATCTTTCAATTTCTATCGGTGATTCATTGGGAATCGCAAAGTCATATTTAAATTTAGGTATTTACTATAGAAATTTTCGAAATTATACAATTGCCTACAAGAATTTTTACCAAGCCGAAAAAATATGTTCCTTGATCAATAAAAACAATGATGTTTGTTTTACTCATGGTAATATCTTGGTTAATTTAGCTCAAATAAAGAGGAGAGCAAAAGATTACAGTAAAAGTGAAACTTATACTATAGCTGCTATCAAACAATTTCATTTATCCGGAAATAAAGAATATATTCCATTATGTTATTCAAACCTTGGTTCAGTTGCCAAATATTTAGGCAGGTATGATGAGGCTATAGCATATCACAAAAAAGCGATGGAATTTGATGGAAGTTCTGAAAAAAAACAACGTATACTAATTTCTCTAAATAATATTGGAGTAACCTACAAATCTCAACAAAAATATGATCAAGCTAAAGAAGCATTTCATAAAGCATTATCTTATAAGGATTTTTTAAAAAAAGATCGTAGAAGATATGCTTTGCTAACAGATAATTTGGCTTACGCAAAGTTTCTTTCCAATGACTTAGAAAACATACCCGAACTTTTTTATGAAGCGTTAAGAGTACGCGATAGTATTCAAAATAAAACCGGTTTAAGTACTAATAATTTGCATCTGGCGGAATATTATCAATCAATAGGAGATTTCAAAAGGGCAAAATCATTTGCGGTAACCGCTAGAAAACTTGCAAAAGAAATAGGCAATAACGAAGAACTTTTAAAATCTTATCAAATTCTTTCCAAAGTAAGTAACCCTAAAGAAGGCCTGCAATATGCTGAAGCTTATATCCAACTAAATGATAGCTTGGTAAAGGAAGAACGACTGTTTCGAGACAAAATCGCTCGTATTCAGTTTGAAACTGAGGAAAAAGAACAACAGATTGTAGAGAAGGAGGCGCAAATTGTTCAAAAGGAACAACAAATAGCCACAGTACAAAATCAAAATACGATTTATCTACTTGGGATTTTATTACTATTAATGGGAATTAGCTTTGCCATTTACTTCTTTAGACAACGTACCAAATACCTGGCCCAACAAAATCAAATGGTACAGTTTCAAGCCAGTTATGAAACGGAGACGCGAATCTCTAAACGGTTGCACGATGAGCTGGGGAATGATATTTTTCAAGTCATGTTGCAATATCAAAATGATCCTCATGATTCCAAAATCTTAGAACGACTAAATGCAACTTATGCTAAAGCCAGAGATATTTCTAGAGAAAATAATGAGTTCGATGTCGATGAGTCCTTCTCGGAAGAGTTGAGCGATATGCTAAAAAACTATACCAAAAATGGGATACAATTGTTGGTTCGAGGATTAGACAAAATCAATTGGCAAGGCTTTGAGGCTCCTGTAAAAATTACTGTCTATCGGGTGTTGCAAGAATTGATGACCAATATGCAAAAACACAGTCAGGCGGGTAGGGTCGTTTTGGTATTTACTCAAGACAACAATACACTGCATATCAAGTATACTGACAATGGGGTGGGGATTGATAAAACACAACTACAATCCAAAAATGGATTACACAATACAGAAAAGCGTATTCGTGCTATAGATGGAACCCTTATCTTTGAATCCGAAAAAGAAAAAGGGTTTAAAGCTAACATCAGCATCCCTAATTAAAACGTTTACAAAATGTTTACGAAAGTATTGGTGGCAGAGGATTATGAAATTGCCAATCAAGGAATCATAAAAGTATTGAATGACAATATTGGTATTGCCGAAATTGAGGAAGCCAAATATTGTGACGATGCCTATCTCAAGTTTAGAAAAGCATTTCAGGATGATACCCCGTTTCAGTTGCTTATTACGGATCTTTCTTTTCGGGAAGACCACAAAATACAAGTTCGAACTTCGGGTATCGATTTGATCAGAGATGTACGATTGATACAACCTGATATCAAGGTGATTGTATACTCACAAGAAGATCGCCCAGATAAGATCAATATGTTGTTTGAGAAATACAAAATCAATGGCTATGTGTGTAAGGGACAACATGCCATCAAAGAATTGATCCATTGCGTAGATGGTGTGTTTGAGGGACAAACCGTGCTGCCGCCCGAACTTACCGAAATGGCGGATAATGATGGTTTTGTAGAGCTAGACGACCTGGATATGATCTTGCTAGAAGAACTGGCCAAAGGCTTTACCAAAAAGGAAATAAGACTCAAACTGATCGCCGAAAACATCACACCCAATGGCGAAAGCTCTATAGACAAAAGAGTAAGTAAGCTTTTTGATAATTTTCAAGCCAAAAATACTACGCATTTGGTGGCGATTGTAAAAGATATGGGGTTGTTGTAATTCCTTCAAAAAGTGAAAGCAAAAGGAACAATTTTTTATCATGAAGATGATTTCTGCCAAATAGAAATCTTACCGAAAGAAAATGTATTCCATCTTTTAAAGGAAGTAGATAATATTAGTGACTTTACCGAAGAGCACGGATATTCAGATATTTATGTTCGAGAAGAACGTAAAATAACTTTAAGCGCTCGAAAAATAAACAAATCTGAACTTGAAAAGGTATTAGCAGAACTTGAAACCGAAAGACATACTGAAGTAATTACTGGTTACGGTACCGAATACCGTGAGAAAAGTAAAAATACAATTGGGTTTGGAAAGGGTTATGCAGCAATGTATTTTCAATATGAGAATGATGTTGTAATCAACATATGGGTTACAAATCTGTTTGAATTGAATGCTAACCATGTCATCAATGTACTATTCAAGATCGGAGAAAAATGGGATTTGATCTTAATGGATTGGAATACTTCACAACTTGTTGATTTAACGAATAGAGATAGGATCAAGAAATATATAGATCATTGATAACGAAGCTGAATAGATTTTCTCTGTGATATTTCATCCCACACCCAATCCAATATTACCAAATCGTAAAATTTTCTAAAAAAAATCACCCGTTTTACAGAAATCTGTAAGGAGATGTTGTGCTGTCGATTTAAGTTTGTATCAACTTAGCAATGGGGAATATACGGAGCAGCAAATTACTGATCCATAATTAGAAACAGTACAAACTAACACAATGATGAATCAAGACCAAACCATCATCACAGGCATCATTCAAGGGGACGAAAGAATTTTAAACTGTTTTTACAAAGAGAATATACGATACGTACAAGGGTATATTCTTCGCAATTACGGAAACGCAGAAGATGTAGAAGACATCTTTCAGGATGCGTTGGTCGTGTTGTACCAAAAACTAAAAGCGGGTCTGCTAGAGATTAGAGTGCCTGTACGCACTTATTTCTATGGCATCTGCAAGAATCTTTGGCGTAACCGTTTGCGTAAAAAAATGAGATCGGTAGTCAATCATGCACATCATCGCTTTGATGAAGAAGTAGATGAGATCGGGTTCGAAGATATCGAAAACCAGGAGCGAGAATTGCTATACCGAAAACATTTTCAAAATCTAAGCGCCGATCACAGAGAATTACTAGGCTTGGTGTTCGAAGGGAAATCCATGAAAGAGATTTCGCAGATCAAGGGCTATTCGGTAGGGTACACTCGAAAAAAGAAGTTCCTGGCCAAAAAGAAGTTGTTGAGCATGATCGAAGAGGATCCAATGTACAACGAACTAAGAGCAGTTTGCTAAGCAGAATAAGCAAACAAAAAAGTGAATCGGATAGATGGCTTTCAAAAATAAATTTGGAAGTCTGGATTAAATCGCAAATATTTGTATAACAGAATGGTACAAAAAATCAAAAATATCACAACGATCTCACTGCATAAGCAGTGTAATTACCGTTGGATCCAGAACGGGTCTTTACGGGATTGGGCGTTGCATAGCTATTTTTGATTGTTTTATGAGATAAAATAAACACAAAAACTAGATATAACCAGAAGCGTCCAATTTATTGGACGCTTTTTTTTTATGAATTTTTTTCATCCAATGTACATACGCTAATACATACATAAAAATCACATTTGGAAGGTAAGCATCAGAGAGACAGTAGTATGCGATAACGATCCAATTTCTGCATAAAGCGGACAGGAACCCCTATGCTTAAAATTGAGTTTAACTACTTGATAATCAATAAATTAAATTAAAATTTTCTTGTGTATTTCAAATAAAGTTTTCATCTTTGCCTTGTGATTGAAACACATCAAAACGAACAGCTCACATAACAATAGATAGAAAAGAAAATACATTTAAAAACAGAAAATTATGACACCAATTTGCACACTACATAGACTAAATCGCCTGGGAGCTAAGCAGGTGATCTACTGGTCTAATGTGTACATAAAGGGTGTCTGTAGTATAACAAGGAATAGGAATCGTATGTAGTAATTGCATAGTATCCTAAGATCTAAAAGAAGACGCCCGAACACGGCGTCTTTTTTTATGCCCAAGATTTTCGGGCAACACACCAAGGAATATAGTTCAATCGGATAGAACGTTGGGTTACGACCCCAGAGATGCGAGTTCGAGTCTTGCTATTCCTGCCAGAATACAAACCATGTCTAATCCATAAATGATAAAACAATGGAAACTCACGTTACTAGCCAAAAAACAAGAACCAAGGGTTGGAAGCAGTTGATCACCGCAACGATGAAGAGGTGGGCTGCAAGCTATATCCAATCCATGAGTAAAGCCTTGTACCCTCCCGAAACTAAAGGGGTACAAAGTAAAAACGATAGGCATCGTAGTTTTTATAAATAAACTATAGCTGTCCATCGGTACACAAAACAACAATATGTTGTGTGTTGATAGAACCCTGATCCAATGGGGCAGGATTGGGGTTCGACGTAGCGCCCTGCTATGGCATGGGATACATAGCGGGGCTTGATGAAGAGTAATTGTTACTTCCCATTTTTAATCCGTCTTTCAATCTCTTTTTCACCTCCTGGAGTAAGTACTGCACTAGAGGTTTTTTTGATAAAAATCATTCCATCAAAATACTTGTCGGGTATGATCTCTGAAAATGGAGAATACTCACGACCATAAGCCCAAGTAGCACCCGCTGTATGTAAGTGTTGATATTTGTTTAAAAAAGAATGGATAGCATTAGGTTTATTATCTTCTTTAAAATCAATAAAGAACAAATCTTTATCGGTTTGTGCGAAATACCAGTCCAAATCTCCTTCTCTTGCAGGAAATATTTTAAAAGAACCCACTTTACCATAAACATACTCTTCTTCTTCTATGACATAACTTCTAGCTTGAAATGTACCTTGATAAGTGGCAAATCCAATCGCATAATATTTTTTATCACCTAGATACTCTTTTAAAACACTTCCTAGAGCCTTTTGAGCTCCATTAGTATATGCATAAGAATCTTTGTGAATATGACCGTTATGTGCCCAAAGCATCATTTTGGCATCTGGACCTTCTTCATGTAAGATTTCCAGAACGGTTTGTGCCATATAATCATCTCTAATATTGTAATCTACCTTATCCTGTAGTTTTCCATCAACTGCTTGTACGCCTTGAATGATTTTTTTTAGGTCCTCTAGTACGCTTTTATAATCTTCAGGGGAACTTTTGGTAGTCAGGCTTAATTCGTTCAAGTATATATATGAAAGTAAAGCATGTAATTCTTGCCGTTGCTTAGATAAATCACTTCTGTCTGAGATTGTTTTAATATGTTGAAATACTGAATCAACGGGTTGTTCTAATAGAGGATGAAGTCCAGTTTTTTTCAAGTATTTGCTAATATTTTGGTAGGCTAAATCCAACCCTACAGTTTGGGTGTCAACACCAATAAATTTTACCTTTTTGGCTTCAGGTACAGTTTTATTATAGCGATACATCCATTCGATCATATCAATCACAGATTCTACATTCCAAACCCAAAATCCTTGAGCAGATAATGCATCTCTGCTATTACCTTTACCGTATAATACATAATCATTTATTGGTTTACACCCAACATGACTAGCCTCGATCCCAAACAAGGTAAACCCCATCTCTTTCACTAAGAATTCCAACATACGGTGTTTCATCTGGAAGACCTCTCTAGTGCCATGGCTGGTCTCGCCCATACCCACAATTCGTGCATCTTTTAGAATAGGTTTTAAATACGATAAGTCACTAAACCCAGTTTCTGCTTTTACTCCATTAAGAGATAATGATTTCTCATCTAACCAATAAATTACACTGTCCTTTTTGGCTTTTCTGGAAGCTAAAAGTGCTTTATGCCCTTTTGGAGAAAGCACCTTAAACTTTTCTACAGTATATCCACCATCTATGTTATCGATGAAATTTTGACGTTTATCTTCTTTTAACCATCTTGAGATATATGGAGAAACTTTAATAGTATAAGTGTCGCTTTTTTCAACAGTAAACTCAACCATCTCGAGCCCATCATGAGCTCTAAAATTGCTTAAAAATCCTTTAAGTGTGTCTTTTTCTGGGATGGAAACGATCACTTGAAGATTTACCTTCTTTTGACGCAAATGCAACTGTACAAAATCACCCTTGGTAAGTGGTAAAGTATATGAGTGGAATTCATTTCCTTTTACATTTCGCTCTATTCCTTCTTTCAAAGAAGGTATAGTACTTTGCCCTATAGCATTGTTAAATGACGAAAAGAAAAGAATAATATATAAAACAAAAGATATTAGGTTCTTTTTCATAACTGAGATAAAAATATCAAGATTTAAAATTAAAAGTTTTCAGTTTCAAAAAATGAAACTGGAACGAATTAATGAAAGAAATTCTGAAATGGTAGTCTAACTTTTATGCCTGATAATTAACAACATATCTTATTAGTTGATGTTTCAAAAACTCTCACGCTAATTTGTAAATCATTTATTTATGTGCTTACTCCTCTGGCTGGTAGTTAGGATGACCAGTATGCCTCAAAGCAAAAGACAACGCAGTAGCTATTGTTTCAAAACCTCTTTTTTTTGTCGATTGAAGTCCATGACCTGAGTCAAATTCAGTTTTAAGCAATATAGGATTTTTGGAAGTATTGGCTTCTTGGAGCCTTGCCGCAAATTTGAAGGATTGCCATGGTGGGACTCTGGAGTCATTCATCCCAGTAGTGACTAGTGTTGCAGGAAACGAGGTGTTATCTTTGATATGATGATACGCATCCATATTGTACAAACCTCTAAATTCTATGGAATCTTTGATGGTTCCAAATTCTTTTGCACTATTGGCTCCATTAATTCCTGCTTCGATTCTAACCGTATTGAGGATTCCTCTGCTAAGTATTGCAGCACCGTATAGATCAGGTCTTTCGGTTAATGCCCTGCCAACGCCTACAGCACCGGCGCTACCTCCCCAAATAGCTATTTTTCGTTTTGATGTATAATTGTTAGTTATCAAATATTCTGTACAAGAGATGATATCTTTCCAAGTGTTAGGTTTGGTGGTTTTATAACCTCCATTGCGCCAGGCATCACCTTTTTCTCCACCCCCACGTACATGTGCTACGGCATATATCCCCCCTTCTCTTACATAGAGTAAAAAAGGGTAATATGCAGTTGGGATCATTGAAGAACCGTATGCTCCATAACTTCTCATAAGAATTGGGTTCGTACCATCTTTTTTCAAATCCCTTTGATAGATTAAAGAAAGAGGAATTTCGACCCCATCATGACCTTTTACGGTTACCTCTTCTATAGTTAAGTCAGCAAAGTTATTTTCATGTCCATTGTCTGGAAAAATATTGTACGGTACTAGGGAATTTGTCTCTTCATCAAATGTATATCGTTGAGTTTTACTCAACCAACCTTTTAACGAAATTATGATTTCTTGCCCATTCTTGGCTAATTTAATGTCTCCCGAAGGTTTTGGAAGTGTAATTTCCTTTTCTTCTCCTTTGTGGTATCTAAATAATCTGGCAATGACTCCATTTTTTACAGTGGAGTAGAATATCCCCTTTGAGGTAACTGTAAGGTACTTAATGACTTCATCTTTTTTTTCTGTAATCAGTACTTCGGGATGATCAAAGTTTTTAGATGTAAATGAAGTTTTACAAATTTTGAAATTTGGAGCATTTTGTGCTGTCAAGTAAATGATATCATTTTCGCCAATGAAATCATGTGTCTTTACTTTGTGCTCTTTTTTGTAAAGTGGTTTCCATGGTTGCTCTTTTTCAAAAAGTTGTTTGGTTGGGAGATAAAAAGCATCTTGAAATTGAGTTGCTCCCGATACAATACCGATAACATATTTGAAATTAGAATTGTTGATACTTAATGTGGGGAAGTCTTCTGACTTTAAACCTAAATCAGGATTATTTTTTGTGGAGAAAACATCTTTGATTTGACTGAAATCAGTTCCCGTTTTGTATAGTATTGCTTTTCCGTTTAAATAGGTAGAAGAGGATTTGTTATTGATATTGGGAAAATAGGTGTAATATAATGTGGTGTTATCGGCTAACCATTGCACTCCACCAACACCCCCAGAGGGGATTCCATTTGTCAGAGAACCAGAAAGTTTCTTTTTTGTTTTTACATCCAAAACGAACATTGTAGCGTTTTCATCTCCATTTTTAATTAAACTCACTACAATTTTACTGCCATCCCAACTAGGTTTTATATAACTAATTTGATATTCATCTTTTGATTGTGGATCGAAGTCTTTTGGGTTAAATAGTTCAACCTCGGAACTATCTGTATTCTTCTTATAATAAAGCTTAGCTCTGTTTTCATTGGCGGTTTGCTTTAGAAAAAACACCATTCCGTTTGGGGTATAATTTAATCGACTGATGAAGTATTTATTTTTTTGATCGTGAGCAATTTGTTGATCAATAAGGTCTTGTTGTTTGGGTATCGTATTTAAATACGATGTGGTAACCGAGTTTTCTTTATGAATCCATTGTAACACATCCTTATTTTCTAGATACTCTAGATTTCTAAAAGGATCTTGGATAACTTGACCAAAATAAGAATCATGAACCACTTCTTTTTGAACCTTTTGACAACCAAAAGATAGAAGAGTTAATAAAAAAAGAAACCCCTTATGTACTTTACTTATTTGCATTCGAATACTTTAAGAAGATGTTTTTGAAGACTTTCCTCTGTTTTGTAACAAAGATTGGAATGGCACCAATCCAATGATACAATAAAAACAAAATTACCAAGCATTAACTTTCTTAATAGCTAGTAAAATCTTGAGATACTGAATAAATATGGTTAATTAGGTTGATAATCCGGATGTCCCATTTGCCAAAGTGCAAATGAGAAAGCATTAGCATATGATTCGTAAAGATCTTGCTTACTTGTATTAATGCCTGCATGGCCATGCTCAAAATTTACATTAAATAAAATAGGGGTATTTGCAGCATTAGAGACTTGTAATCGCGCAACAAATTTCGCTGGATCCCAAATTACTACACGCCCATCTTTCATTCCTCCGGTAACAAGGGTAGCGGGGTATTTTACTCCTTTTTTAATATGATGATAAGAATCCATTTCTAATAACGCCTCAAATTCTTCTTTAATCTCAACGGTTCCAAATTCCTTAATACTGTTTTTGCCATTGGGTTGCACTTCTGATCGTAACATATTAGTTGCAGGGGACGTAAGGATTACAGCCTTATATAGATCGGGTCTTTCGGTCATGGCTCTACCTGCTAAAATACCCCCAGCACTAGATCCCCAAATGGCCGCTTTATCGGAAGATGTATAACCTTCCCTTATCATGTGTTCCGTTGTAGCAATCATATCCTTCCAAGTATTCGGTTTGGTAATTTTGTAGCCGGCTTTATGCCAAGCATCTCCTTTATGACCATCTCCTCTTACATGAGCAAATACTAGAATGCCTCCTTCTGTAACCCAAGTCAAAAAGTTTGGATTAATGGAGGTTCTACCTATACCTCCATATGAACCATAACCGTAAAATAAAGTTGGGTTTTTTCCATTTTTTTTAATGTTTTTTTGTCTAATTATAGATACGGGAACCATAATCCCATCATGAGAAGTGACTTCAATATGTTCCACTATTAAATTCTCAAAGTCTGGATAATCAATTGGAGGGACAATGCTTTCTTTGTTAAAAGTACCTGTAGTTACGTCATAGAGATAATTTATTGATGGAGATAAATATCCGTTTATAATTATCCTCAACAATTCGAAATCAGGGCCATTGGAACCTATATAAATACCCCCAGCATCTATAGGGAGTTGTATTTCTATTTCATTAGTATTATTTAAATAGTATAGTTTGGCTTCAATTCCATTTTTTTTAGTTGTATAAAATAGTCCATCTTTTGTCACTTCAAAACGTGTAATCAAACGGTCTTTTTTTTCGGAAACCAAAATCTCTGGATTCTCAAAATCAGGATTTATTATTGAAGTTTTACATATTTGAAAATTAGGAGAGTTTTTTGCTGACAAAAAAATAATATTGTCGTCATTATCTACAACGAACTTTTTTACCTTATCCTTTTGCTTATATAACAATCGCCATGGATTTTTTTTAGAAAGAATGTCGGTTTCTTTTTTGTAGTAAACATCAAAAAAAGATGAAGATCCTGCTACCAATGCAAACAGATAACCATCACCAGAACGATAATTATTTACTATGGCAAAATCTTCTGGTTGTAAATTTAGATTTGGATTATTTTTCATAGAAAAAACGTCCTGTAATTTTTTTGGATTGCTTCCGATCTTGTATAATATTGATTTAGTATTAGTCCAATAGTCTTTATTTGTGGGATCTGTAATTGGTGAATATAGATAAATGAACCCAGAATTATCTGATAACCAATCTACCCCTCCAATTTTTGATAGACATTTTTTAATGACTCCAGGTAATACTTTTTTAGTAGTTACATCCATTATTATTAGGTCAGATACTTCTTCTCCTTTTTTAGCTAAACTAATTACTACTTTATTACCTTCCCAGTCTGGTTTAATAAAATTGATATAAGAATCATTACTCTCAACATTTAAAGATGGATCGTAAAGCAAAATATCGTCACTTTCTAAACTAGGTTTATAGTAAAGTTTAGCAATTTTCTCATCACCCTGTGTTTTAGTGTAAAAATACTTTCCATTGGGTGTAGTTTTGGCTTTATATATAGATACTTCTTTTTTTATATCATAACCTTGAAGTTGCTTAATTAATCTTTGTCTCGCAGGAATTTTCTGTAAAATTCTATCAGCATAATTTCCTTGTCCCTTTAACCATTTGATCACTGTAGAATCCTTAATGTTTTCCAGATTTCTATAAGGGTCTTCTACTAGCTTACCATGATATTCATCAACAGCAATTACTGTTTTTGCTATCGGGGGGGCAATACTTTCCCTTTTTTTACATGAAACAACGAAGAGAAAAATTAAAAAAATTACTTTCTTTACCATTTATACTATTTTAAAATTTATGGACAGCTAACAGTAAATTCATCTTCATCTGGACAGTTAGGATCTCCCAATTGCGTTTTATCACAACCATCATGACCTTGTGTTCCTCCAAAGATCTTAGTGAATTGTTCATTTGAAAGTTTTACTACATTAATTTTATTCAGATTTAGAGGGGTTAATTTTCTACGTTTTTTCATTATTCATTGATACTTTAAAATTTTAGGTAAATATAAAGGATTAGCATTCTAAATATTTAATTTTTTCCAAAATGACTCTCTTGATTCTAGAATTTCGATCTCAAAACTCACTTGTAAAGGATTGATTATTTCTTAGTTGTAGTTGTTTTATGAAATATGAAGGATAGATTCCTGTTTTTTTAAAAAAAGAGGTAGAAAATACTTCTGTAGAATTAAATCCAGCTTCTTTAGCTAATGCTTTTATAGTATATTTTTGAAGTTTTGGTTCTATTTTCAACTGCTCTATAATGTATTCAATTCTTAGATCATTGATGTAGGGTAAAAATCTTTTTTTTCTATAATATTTGATAACAGTGGTCAAATATTTACTGTTAGTGTTTAATTTGGTTGCTAATATTCCAGAAGTTATACTAGGTTTTAAAAAATCTTTATTCTTCTCAAAATTATCTAATCCATGTAAGATCTTTTGTACTACATCTTCAGCGATTCCAATAGAATTAGATTTATTTGAGTGGATATTTTTTTCAACCACTAATTTCTCTTTCATCAGTTCCTCAAAACGAATCCTATACTGTTTCTTTTTCTTATAATTAAAAATTAAAAGTGTAGTAATTATAAGGGTTGTGGTTGCTAAAAGAAGAAGACCGTAATAAGATTGTTTTTTTTTATTTGATAGTTCTACGATTATCTTTTCTTTTTCTGACAATAAAATAGGGGTGTCATAATCCTTGATTAGTTTATTATTCAGTTTTCTAAATCTTTGATTAAGGATGCTATCGTTTGACAATAACCTATTTATGTAATGGAGTTGATTTTTTTGATCGCCTTGAGATTTATAATGATCGATAATGCCTATGTAAGCAGATCTGATTTCAGGAACTAAATAATTGGTTTTCTTAGTTAAAGAATCTATTTTTTTGTAATAACTGATAGATATTTCATTTTCGGATAAAGCGGCATGCGATTTTCCCAAAAAAAGATAAGTGTCAATTACATTATAACTTTGATCATAAAATTCATTTTCTGGACTTAGAAACCCTTGTAAAGTAATGCTTAATGTTATTATTGCATCATCATATTCTTTTCGATAATATTGTATAATACCTTCATTTAATTTAAATAAATAATGATTTGGCTTGCCTTTAGACATTTTTATTCCTTTAGCATTCAATTGATATGCTGAATCTATTTCTTTATTATCTCTGTAGGTAGCCGTTAATTCTGCAAGTGTAGTTAAATATCCAATAGAATCTTTACCGGAATTCCGTAATTTATTTTTTTCATAAATTAAACACTCCTTAAAAAGTGATTTTGCTTCCTTATATTTCCCAAGGTTTCTTTTTAATATGGCAATGTTATGCTTAATTATCATTTCATAGTCCTTGTCATTTTTATTTTGGGCAGATGATAATCCTTTTATATAACTATCTAAAGCTTTGTTGAAAAATCCTCTATTTTCGTAAAATACTCCTTTATTAACATATAAAGAAGTAGGAAAGTATTTGTTATTTGTATGTTTAGAATATACGATAGCACTATCTATATATTTTATAAATTGGCTAGGATTTCCTTCATGTGTACGTGCTATTAAACGATACGCTTTAGCAGTATTATTGGCATCATTACCTTTTTTTATTTTAATTAAAATAGCTCTTGCGAAAGGTTCAGCTTTTTGTGGGTGAGATTTAATAAAGGTATCATATTTTTTCAAAAGAAATTGGTAATCTAGATTAACAAGAGAATCAATTGAAGCAAAATGTTCATTTTGACCATAAAGAATATGTGGCGATAGTATTGCAAAAAGAAAAGTTACAACATAGGTTATCTTGTAAATTTTGTATTGTTTACTAAAAGTCAATAATTGCATAATACATTCAAGGATTACTAATAACAGCTATCTATTAATGTGTGAATTAGCAAAATGTTACCTTGTTTGATAACGAAACAAAGATACATTTAATATTTTCTTAGGGATATTAATTTAATTTATTGATAATTAGGTGTTTAAAATTGAGTATTCTTACTCTTAATTCTAGAAATAAGAGCCCAAATTTCTAGAATCAAGACTTTCTTTACTTGCATAACATGTTATTCTCCCCCTACTTTTGATCTCAACAAAACGCAAGGTCCTATCCTTATCTCGAGAAAGTGAGTGACATTATGATTGCGATAAAAATGAATACAAACTCAGTAAAGGGAAAAACATGAATGTCATTATCAAACAAATAGAATTAATAGCACGAATCGATCAATTGATCCGTCTAGAAGCTACAGGTTGTCCGGTTAGTTTATCCAAACGATTAGGGGTTTCAAAAACTACTTTGTATCGCATCATTAATACCATGAAAGATCTAAATGCCCCAGTAGTATACGATCCATATGTAGAAAGTTTTGTATATGAGGAGGCAGTGGGCTTTCAGTTTGGGTTTTATACTTCGGCTTCGCTCAATGCAAATAGACAAGGAGTTAAGAAATATGCTTGAGCACTATGCTATTGAGATCGATCGAGAACACTAGAAACAAAATTTTGATCAATATACGTTACGTAACCCAGGCGAAAACCGAAAAGCCTTGAATAGAGTAGGATATTTATTTAAATCATTTAATTATGGAAAGTTTTAAAGAATTTGAAATTAAAGCAATTGGGTTAACCAAAATCTATGGAGGAGTACAATATATTGATACCAGTTTTGATGGTTATTGTGATTGTTTGGAAGACTCCAATGATAATGGGAAGCAGGATCCAGGTGAATGTATGGAGATTGTTTCTTGTAGTGTATAATCGTTTAATCATAAAAACAAACAACAATGAAAACAATTGAAAGTGTTTTGGATTATAAAATCAATAAAGACAAATTACATATCATTACAGGAGGTGATGGTCCTACCGGAATTAATTCGGATGGTAAAGCAACCGATGGCTGGATTGACAGTAATGGCGATGGACATTTTGGAGAAGGTGATATGATTTGTTTTATGGAACCTTATGATGTAAATTAAATCATTAATTACAAGAAGAGATGAGTTTTATTGATATTTTAATAGAACTTATCTCTTCAAAATGAATCAAACTTTTAAAACCTTAAGAAAAATGTATAGATACTTGTCATGTTGTCTTTTGTTATTATTTGTGTGTTGCTCCGAACCTAGTGACAAAGATATCGAAGAAGCTTTTCAACAAGTAAATAATGAAGAGTTATGGAGACATTTAGAGCAAATGTGCCATAATGATCAACGTTATAGAAGTTTGATGAGTGGGCTGGATAAATCGAGTGTTGATTATCAAAAAAAGAGAGACTCACTTTGGTCATTGCAGCTAGAAATCGATAAGCATAATACTAGATGGATTATTGATTTTACCAAAAAAAACGGGTTTCCTTCTCCCGATCGCACAGGAAAACCAATTGCCGCTTGGGTACTATTGCATCATGCCCCATCACAATATCATAAAAAGATAAAACCACTATTAGAGCGAGAGTTTAAAGCAGGTAGAATTAGTCAAACTACCTACGGATTGGTAAAATGGCATATTAATGGTCGAAAAGGGTTACCAGAAGGTACAGGATTACAAATCATTGATAATCGATAACAATACTTAATTAAAACTACCATGAAAAATTCAATGTTTCTTCTCATACTATGCTGTTTGATAGGATGTACTAGTCCACAAAGAACCGATGAAGAAATAGAAAAAGCTTTTGTAGAAATTAATAAGGAACCTTTTTGGCAAGAGTTAAGACAAATGGAAATTAACGATCAAAAGTATCGAAAACCCTTAGATTCTGCCTATCGTGTGGATAAGGCGAAACCGAAAGGATGGGATTCTTTATGGGCTTTACAAAAGCAAATTGATGATAGCAATACAGAACGTTTGATAGAAATAACAGAAAAGTATGGATTTCCTTATCCCAATAGGATCAATCAGCCTATTGCGGCTTGGATGATTTTTCATCATTCTTCTAAAAAATACCATCAAAAAATTGGACCACTATTAGTACGAGAATGCGAAGCGGGTAGAATAGGGTCATTAGAGTATGCTATGATACAATGGCATCTAGGGGAGAGAAAAGAACTTCCTTTTAAAGTAGTAAAATAGTTGAATCCAAAATAAAAATTGATATGGTTTTACTAGTTAGTGAAACAAATGATATAACCACTAATGAAGTGGTAGCTTGGCTCAATGCCTATGGAGCAACTTATCAAAGAATCAATAATGATGCATACGCCCGATTGCATCGTGTAGCATTATCCAATACCAAGTGTAACATACAAGTAGCAGGGATTGATCCATCTTGTCTCAAAAAGGTATGGCATCGTAGAGGGAGTCTTCGATTTTTGCCTGAGCCATTACGAAATGTTACTAACCTCTATCCTTACCTCAAAAAAGAAGAAGATAGTATATTAAAATCTATAGAGGATATTTTAAGAGGACAACATGATTATGTGGGGAGCTATCATAAAGAAATTGAAAATTACAAGATTGATCATTTAATAAATGCGAAGGAGGCCGATTTGCGTATCCCAGACACCCTGATCACAACTTCAAAAAAAGAATTGATACGTTTTTTTAATCATCATGAGGGCATCATTACTAAAGATATTCGATATGGGATCAAACTTCATCTTGAAGATGGGAAATTGTTTTCTTCAGGAACGTTTGTAGTCACTCAAGAAATGATAGATACAATGGATACTGATTTTGGACCGACATTGATTCAGGAAAAAATAGAGAAGGAGTATGAAATTAGAATCTTCTTTTTCAAAAATCGTCTTTATCCCATGGCTATATTATCCCAAAATGACACCAAAACAGCAGTGGATTATCGCAATTATAATAGAGAAAAACCCAATCGAAATATCCCTGTGCTATTGCCAGGTGAGATCAAGGAAAAGGTGTTACAATTTATTGAATTATCCGAATTGTCTACAGGATCTATCGATATTATTGTAAGTAAAAAAGGGGAGTATGTCTTTTTGGAAGTTAATCCCCAAGGGCAACTGGATTGGGTTTCCAAAAATTGCAATTATTATATAGAAAAAGATATTGCCGAATATTTAATTGCCAACTAATGAAAACACTAGATGACTTCAAACCCATATTACCGTTAACTTTTCAGAAGGTAGAGAGGACTCCGTATGACGTAAAAAGGAATGCACATTTCATTTCGGTAAAAGCAATAGGTACTACTGCAATGCAGCCGTATAATTTTTACAGACCGATTTCAAAAATGGTATCGATATGACAATAAATCCAGATTTACCATTTGTATTAATTAGCAATTGTATTCCTGTAAAAGGAGCCAAACGTAGTGCTATTTGTGACCTAACACGCAGTGAAATTCGTTTGATACCTAATGATTTGTACGATATTTTAGATCTCCATGAAGGAAAAAGAGTAGGTGAGATCAAAGAGAGCTATCAAAATAAACATGATGCTATTATTGATGAGTATTTTGATTTTTTGGTCAGAGAGGAATTTATTTTGTTTACCGAAACACCGGAGCTGTTTCCAAAAATGGATTTGCAATACCATGAACCCAGTGACATTACAAATGCGATTTTGGATATTTCAGAATATTCAAGTTTTGACCCTATTAAAGTATTAAAAGATCTAAATGAAATTGGTTGCAAACATGTTGAGATTCGATTTTTTAGAAGTACCAATGTAGATGAACTTCAACCCATAGTTAGTATGTTGAATGATATCCAGGCTTCAATTATATCTATAGATTTTATCGTACCCCAAAGCCCGGGTTTTTGTAAAGAAAATGTCATCGAATTGCTATTGCAGTATCCCAGGATTGCTTCTTTTAAAATATATAATGCTTCGACTAATGAATTTATTCCACCCGTAGACAAACAACGAGGATACATTATCTACAGTGATACCATTTTAAAGGATCAACGATGTTGTGGAGTGATAGATCCCAGCCTGTTTTCAGTAAACATTAAAACATTTACAGAGTCATTAAAATATAATTCATGTTTGCATAGAAAGGTGTCTATTGATCACTTAGGAAATATTAAAAACTGCCCATCAATGTCAAAAGCATTTGGAAATATCAAAGTGGATAACACAGAAGAAATAATTTCATCTACAGAATTTCAACAAGTTTGGTTGGTAAATAAAGATTCGATTACCACTTGCAAGGATTGCGAATTCAGATATGTATGCACAGATTGTAGAGCGTACCTAGAAAATCCAGAAGACCTATATTCGAAACCATTAAAATGTGGATATGATCCATATACCAACACCTGGGAGCCTTGGGCTAATAATCCATTAAAAGATAAGGCGAAAGCATATTATAACATGTTATAATTCGCCCAGAACTTTTAAAACCAAAACAAATGAGAAAAGTAGTATTGCTGGTAGTAATTTTAGCATTTTTTTCCTGTAAAGAGCAAAAAACCGAAGATATAGCAACAACCGTTTCCGCTTTAGACAGTCAGACCAAAAAGGAGGCATACTTACTTTCTATATTTCAAGATGATCAAAAGGTTCGTGATGACAAAAAAGAACATGAAATACTTAAGAGGAATAATTTTGATTATCAAACTCAGGAATATAAAGCATATTTGAAGAAAGTTCATATCACCGATTCACTAAATTTTATTAAAATAAAAACCTACTTAGAGCGATTTGGATTTCCGGATTTTAAACCCACAAACGAATTAGCATTGCATGCTTTTAATACAGTCTTGATGCATCAACCTACGTATGAGAAACAGCTACAGTTGTTCCCATATCTTTACCAAGGTTATAAAGAAGGAAAAATCCCAAAAGAGAAGTTTTCCTTTTTACTCAATAATATGCATCGACATAAATACGGCAAGAGTTACCCTCACGCAAAAACAGATGAGGAAAATATCAAACAACTGTTGAAGAAGCTGGAGCTGATTTCAAAATCTAGATAACCTATTATCCCATCCAAAAACCCTATATTGGTAACGTATTGGAATAAAACAAACGTGATCCATGGCTAAAAAAAGTAAGATCAATTATCGACAGCTGCTTATTGAAACCTTTTTTATCGTTTTTGCCGTTTTATTGGCATTGGTGCTTAATGAATGGCGTACCGCGGTAAAAGAACAGGATACGGTGGATAAAGTGCTCGAAAACATCGTAAATGAAATAGAAGCCAACAAAAAAGATCTGGAAATAAAACACAAATACCATCTCAAAACCTCTCAAGAGATCGGGAGATATTTGGCCAATGATAGTTTGTGGGGTAGTTTACAATACAATTCGGGAGTAGAAGCGGTAACCCAGTTAATGTCTAAAGGGATTTATAACCCCAATATGCAATCCGGCGCCTGGGATAGTGCTGTGCTAAGTGGGGTGGTCAATTCTTTTGATTATGAGGTGTTGTATACACTGTCTAATCTGTATCAAGTTCAGGAAAGTGGCCCTAATAGCACCTGGAAAATTATTGCCGGTTTCTATTCTGAAGCCGATTCCTTCAATCGAGAGAATGCCAGACAATTGGCATTACGATTTCAACTGGCTTTTGGAGAACTCTATAATCAGGAACGAAGTTTATTAAATAACTATGAAGATGCTTTGCAAAGGCTTCGACAATAAGAGTTGATAGTGATTAAGATAGGTAACATTTCGATAGATTGGAACATATAAAGATACATTAGTCTTGCTCACTTTGTTTGGGGCATATAAAATCAAACCATCAATGAAATACCTACTATCACTTTGTCTTTTCGCTGTATTGATTTCCTGCCAGAAAAAGGAAACAGCTACTACAACGCCAACCGATCCTGATCGCTATCAAATACAGCTACAAGAACAACAAGCAGAACAGGTACTTAATCAAAAATTTGGTACTGCAAGACCTGCAGCTTGGCTGGATGAAACGCCTTCTTTTCTCAAGGATTTTCCAGAAGCAGATACTTTGGAAGTTCGGCTAACTCGATTTTTGGGTGCGCGAAAAATAAAGGAATTATATGCCAATGGAAGCTTGGATAGCATCAAATATCCAATGGATAGTATAAAAAGAGGAGTATATGTGGTCAATGGATATCGAGATGGGCAGCAGTTTGTGGTTATCGATGCCAATAACAATTATACTTTTAAAGACGATACTGTTTTTTACTTTAAAAACGATTTTAAACACCGCATTCCCAAAGAACCTTTTCTTCGAGATAGCATTCCTTTTGTAACTATAGTGTATCAGGATTTTGATGGGGAAGAACTCATCGAGAAAACCATGAAAGTAAAACCGCTACCGGAAAAAATGCCTTATGAGGAGTTTTTAAACAAAGAGCAATTGAAGCAAATTCCCCCAAGGCAACTAAAGGATAGTTTTGCTATAAAACTGTTTTATCAACAAGATTGGGAAGGCCAATTGCAGCTAGAAGACAAGGGCTATGTGGTTAATGTCATGAAGTGGTTTCAAGGTCCAAAAATACAGTTTCATGAGGGCCCTAGAGATGCAATTACAATAGATCCTCAACATCAAGGATATGCTATAAAAGATAGTATCAAATTAGGAAACACCTATTATGTGTTGGATAGCATCACCCCAAAGAAGGATCAATTGTTTATCCGAAAACTGGATATCAAAGCCCCAAAATGGGGATACCGCGTGGAAGAAACCACGGTAGATTTTACATTCGAAAATATCGATGCAGAACAGAAAAAGCTAAGTGAGGTATTTGACGGGAAAGAATATGTGTTGATTGATTTTTGGGGGACCTGGTGTGCTCCTTGTAAAGAACTTACTCCCGATCTGGTACGAATGTCTCAAGAATATGAAAATAAGATGGCATTACTAAGTATCGCTTTCGATCAAAAGAAAGAACCATTGGTAACATACATTGCCAAAAACAATATGGCATGGGAACATATCTTTGTCGAAGGGTATGCCAAAGCCAATATCAAAGAAAAACCTAGGCTCATCAAAAATTTCGCTGTGGAAGCATATCCAACTTTTATCTTATTGAATTCAAAACTGGAAATAGTACATCGCGGTTCAGGAAGACCTGCTTTAGACAAGATAGAAGAGATGATTAAGTCTTGATTGTAACTAAGAGTTTCAAAAAGTGAAACTGCTAACAATTATCTTTAATCCATATTTGTAAATACAAAATCGTTAAATGGTAACATTTGGCGTGGTTATAACACCTATAAGTAGTATTTCATCTTGTAAGTAATACTCAGTTTGTACGCACAGGTATGGTAAAAGATGAGAATCAATAATTTATGGAAATATTAGTAATAACGGGGCCACCATACTCTGGAAAGGGAACCCAGTGCGAAATTCTGAATAAACAATTGCAGTACAAGCATATCTCTACCGGAGACAGATGTCGATTGGAAAAAGAAAATGGAACTGAAATTGGGAAAACGATGTCTGCATACGAGGAGAAAGGAGATTTGGTTCCTGATGCAATAATGAAAGAATTATTCAGCCAAATTCTGGATGAAAATCTTAGCAATAAAGGAATAATCCTCGATGGATATCCTAGGACTGAAGCTCAGGTTAATGACCTTATTGAATTGGTAGCACAAAAAGATCTGAAAATAACTAAAGTTCTCAATATCGAAGTACCTAAAACAGAGCTTTTGGAAAGAGCCAAAAAAAGGGCACAGACCTCCAATAGAAAGGATGACAAAGACCCACAGATTCATATAAAAAGAATCGAGGTTTTTGAAGCTGCCACACGACCAGCGATAACCTATATGAAATCAAAACTCGAAGTCAAAACTTTTGATGGATTGGGATCAATAGACCAAATAACCGAACGCATAAAAGCAAGTTTATAATATCCTCTTTATCAACTCAAATTAAAACCGATGAAAAAATCAATTTTCTTTACTCTCATTATTTTAGGAATATTCGGCAACCTTAATGCTCAAGAAGATCCATACCTATGGCTGGAAGAAGTAGATGGCAAAAAGGCACTGGAATTTGTGGAAAAACAAAACAAAATTACAGTAGATAAACTAACAAATTTTAAGCAGTACGACGCTATCTATAATAGCAGTTTAGAGATTTATAACGATACCGAAAAGATCGCATATCCTAGTGTTTATGGAGAGTTTGTATATAATTTTTGGAAAGATAAGGACCATGTAAGAGGAATATGGAGGCGTAGTCCAAAGGCAGCATATCTAAATGGCACCCCGCAATGGGAAACCTTGATCGATATTGATAAAATGTCTAAAGAAGATGGTGTTAAATGGGTATATAAAGGAGCAAATGGATTGTATCCAAAATACAATCGATTTATGGTGCGTCTTTCAAAAGGAGGAGGAGATGCTACGATCAAAAGAGAGTTTGATGTAACTACAAAAACCTTTGTAGAAGATGGTTTTTATATCGAAGAGTCGAAGGGTAACGCTAGTTATATCGATGAGAATACCTTGATCGTATCTTCAAACTTTGGTGAAAATACCATGACAACCAGTGGTTATCCTAGGCAAATAAAACTTTGGAAAAGAGGTACTCCGCTTTCTAATGCAAAATTGATATACGAGGCAAAAACTTCAGATGTGGCAGCAAGAGGATATTCGCTTAGAGACGGATCTGAAAATTATATCATCCTTGGTCGTTCGATTACATTTTATGAGTATCAAACTTTTGCCTGGATCAATGATAAGCTGGTTAAATTGGATATCCCTCAAGATGTATACATTTCGGGTATATTAAATAACCAGTTGATTTTGGATTTAAAATCAGATTGGGAAGTGGATGGAATCACCTATACCCAAGGAACAGTAATCAGTCTAAATTTTAAAGACTTATTAGAAAACAAAAAAACCATACAACAATTACTAAAACCTGATGAATTTTCTAGTGTATCGGGAATCTATACTACAAAAAGTAAAGTGTTGATCAACATGTTGAACAATGTGAGTGGAGAACTATATACATATTCTTTTGTGGATGGAAAATGGAAACAGCAACAAATTGATGCTCCTGCTCATGGTTCAATTTCTGTTGTTGATTTAGATGAGTTTTCTGATGAGTACTTTTTTAGTTTTAGCAACTTTTTGACACCTAATACATTGTTTATAGCTAATGCGAGTGACGGAAGTTTTAAAGCGTTAAAATCACGTAAAGCATATTTTGATGGAAGCGCATACGAAGTAAATCAAATCAAAGTAGCGTCAAAAGACGGTACCAAGATCCCTTATTTTATAGTTTCTGCCAAGAACATGAAATACGATGGTACAAATCCTACTTTGTTATATGGTTATGGAGGTTTTGAGGTATCCATGGATCCGTTTTACTCGGGTACTTTTGGTAAAGCATGGTTGGAGAACGGAGGAGTTTTTGTATTGGCAAATATTCGAGGTGGAGGCGAGTTTGGCCCTAGGTGGCACCAGGCAGGATTGAAAGAGAAACGACAGAATGTATACGATGATTTTCATGCGGTGGCAAAAGATTTGATTACCCGAAAAGTAACTGCTCCAGAACATCTGGGTATTATGGGTGGCAGCAATGGAGGTTTATTAGTTGGGGTTGCATTTACCCAGCGTCCTGATTTGTATAATGCAGCAGTATGTCAAGTACCGTTGCTAGATATGAAACGATATAATAAATTACTGGCAGGAGCTAGCTGGATGGGAGAGTACGGTAATCCGGACATTCCAGACGAGTGGGAGTATATCAAAACCTATTCACCGTACCAGAATCTGAAAAAAGGGAAAACATATCCAGAGGTGTACTTTTATACTTCCACTAGAGATGATAGAGTACATCCGGGACATGCCAGAAAAATGGCAGCCAAAATGATCGATATGGGACATCCTGTACTTTATTATGAAAACACCGAAGGTGGTCATGCGGGTTCGTCTACCAATGAACAATCTGCAAGATCTAGCGCCATGTCTTTTTCGTATTTATTGATGAAGTTAAAAAAGTAAAATCCAGATGAGTTCAAAAGATGGCAGAATTTATGAATAAGAGAAAACAATGAACTACATAATATTAGATCTGGAAGCTACCTGTTGGAAAGATCGAAATACACCAAAACAAAACGAAATCATAGAAATAGGAGCAGTAAAAGTAAATGCTGTAGGTAAAATTACGGATGAGTTTAATGAATTCGTAAAACCGAAACTACATCCAGAATTGTCGGACTTTTGCAAAGAACTAACCACTATAGAGCAGAGCGATATCGATAGCGCAGATACTTATGATAAGGTGATAGAACGATTTAAGAACTGGATCAACCTTAGTGAATCGTATTTGCTATGCAGCTGGGGGTTCTATGATAAAAAACAATTTCAAAAGGATAACGAGTTGTATGATCTTGAAACGGGTTGGTTGGAGCGACATATTAGCTTAAAACATCAATTTGCTAAGATTAAACAACTAAAAAAACCTATCGGGATGGGCGGTGCCTTAAAAATGGAAAAATTATCGCTGGAAGGTACGCACCATAGAGGGATCGATGATGCTCGAAACATCGCGAAGATTTTTATCAATAATTTAGGGCTTTGGCAGTTGAACCTTTAATATGGTTGAATAAGATCATAAAAACAGTTTTTTAAATAGGCTTTACAATTTTAAATTGCTCCTTTTTAGGAATTAAAGGAGTAACCGAAGTCTGTATAAGTCGTGTTAATTCTTCACAAAGTACTTTCTTAACGAAAAAATTGTGAGTAACCAGCCCAATAGATCGCACGGGGACAGGGGCCTTAAACTCAGTAATCCGTGACTTTTCGGTATGATTTAGCATGCTGTTGGCCAAAAAGGGCAAAATAGTAATCCCTTTTCTGGATTCTGTGATGCGGATAAGGCTTTCCATAGATCCACTTTCAAATTTAAAATTACCATGGGTTTTCATGTACTTGGCAGATAATTCGCAGATATCATATACTTGCGTTCTTAAACAATGCCCTTCTTCCAATAAACACATTTTTGAGAATTTTAAATCTGGAGGAGAAACTTTGGATTTTGTATGTTCATCGGTGCAATCATAGATTAAAAAAGGTTCTTCAAATAACGGGTATTCTGTTAATTCTTTGTGTTTTAAGGGTAGGGCCAGAATTCCAATGTCGAGATTTCTTTTTAATAGTTGTTCTTGTATCTGACTTGTATTTAATTCTCGAACACTAATAGTGACCTTCGGAAAACGCTCTACAAAATCAGTGATAAAAAGTGGAAGCAAGTATGGGGCAAGGGTAGGGATGATTCCTATTTTTAGAGTACCGATCATTTCACCTTTGATTTCTTGAATGACATTGGTAAGCAAGTCGATTTCGTTGACAATAATCTGTAGTCGTTCAATTATTTTTTCTCCTTCTTTAGTGACCGTAACCGGTTTGGTTTTACGGTTGAAGATTTTGATTCCTATTTCATTTTCAAACTTGTTGATCATAGTGCTCAAGGTAGATTGCGTCACAAAGCACTTTTCGGCTGCCAATTCAAAATTTTTAGAATTCACAACCGCTAATACGTATTGGTATTGTTGAATGTTCATATGTAAAGATAATAATTATTTATATCATCAATAATTGCATTTATATATTAGTTTTTATCAATGATAAATATTTAAGAATTTTACAATCCAACTATTAATTTATCACACAATGAAAAAAACACTTTCCAGAATTTTGATGACTGTAGGCGCCTTGGCGATCACAGCAACGATTGTTCTATTCTCCTCATTTAGTAGTAATGAAGGAAAAGTAACTGGCGAATCCGAGAAGGGCGGTTGTCCTTTTGGTTTTGATAAGCTTGCTAAATCTACAGGTACGGTAACTAATGGCAAGCCCAAATCTAATAGGGATTGGTGGCCTAATTCACTTGACCTTACTGTACTTCGTAAAAATGCAGTGTTATCAAATCCGCTAGGAGAAGATTTTGATTACAAAAAAGAGTTTGAGAGCTTAGACTATTTTGCGCTCAAAGAAGATCTAAAAACCTTAATGACCGATTCTCAAGAATGGTGGCCTGCAGATTTTGGACATTATGGAGGATTGTTCATACGAATGGCCTGGCACAGTGCAGGAACTTATAGATCTGGTGATGGTAGAGGCGGAACAAGAGAAGGAAAACAGCGTTTTGCACCACAAAATAGCTGGCCAGATAATGCAAATCTTGATAAGGCAAGAAGGTTATTATGGCCGATAAAGCAAAAGTATGGACAAGCGATTTCTTGGGCGGACTTGTTTATTTTGGCAGGTAACGTGGCTTATGAGTCTATGGGCTTCGAAACCTATGGTTTTGCGGCAGGTCGGGTAGATACCTGGGAGCCTCAAACCGATGTGTACTGGGGATCTGAAAAAAAGTGGTTAGACGATGAGCGATTTTCTGAAGATAGAGAGTTAGAAAAACCGCTGGCAGCAGTACAAATGGGACTGATTTATGTAAATCCCGAAGGCCCTAACGGAAACCCTGATCCAGCAGCAGCGGCAAAGGATATTCGAATTTCTTTTGGTCGTATGGGAATGAATGACGAAGAAACCGTTGCACTTATTGCAGGGGGACATACAGTAGGTAAAACCCATGGTAAAGCTTCTGAAGAGCATATAGGTCCAGCGCCCGAAGCGGCAGGAATTACCGATATGGGATTGGGTTGGAAAAGCAATTACAAATCAGGAAAAGGTCCAGACGCTACGACTTCTAACCTGGAGGTAATTTGGACAGAAACACCAGACAAATGGAGTCACGGTTTTTTTGAAGGGTTGTTTGAAAATGAATGGGAACTGGTTAAAAGTCCAGCAGGAGGACATCAGTTTCAAGCCGTAAATCCTAAAAAGATGTATCCAGATGCTTTTGACCCTAATAAAAAGCACAAACCGACCATGTTGGTTACAGATGTTGCACTACTTCATGACCCATCGTACAGAAAAATATCCGAGAGATTTTACAAAAATCCAAAGGAGTTCGAAAAAGCTTTTGCCAAAGCTTGGTTTAAACTTACGCATAGAGATATGGGGCCTAACACAACATATTTAGGACCTGAAGTACCCCAGGAAAGTTTTGTTTGGCAGGATCCTATTCCTAAAGTAAATCACACACTGGTAAATGCAAAAGATATTACATCGTTGAAAACCAAGATTGCAGCATCTGGTCTAAGCAATAGCGAATTGGTAAGTACCGCCTGGAATTCTGCAGCTACCTATAGAGATTCGGATCGTAGAGGAGGTGCAAACGGAGCCAGAATTAGATTAGAGCCAATGGTGAATTGGGAATCAAATAATCCTAAACAGTTAAAACGTGTTCTAGCTTATTATGAAAAGGTAAAAGCAGATTTTGATGCGAACAATGGAGCTAAGAAAATCTCTATAGCAGATCTAATTGTTTTGGGAGGATGTGTAGGTGTTGAAGAAGCAGCAAAAAAAGCAGGATATGAAACGAAGGTTCCTTTTACACCGGGTAGAATGGATGCTTCACAAAAGCAAACCAGTATCGAAGGAATGGAATTGCTAAAACCTATGGCCGATGGATTTAGTAACTATCAACAAACCGAGTATACACTTACTACAGAGCAGCTGTTGGTGGACAAAGCACAATTGCTTACACTTTCTGCTCCAGAGATGACCGTTTTGGTAGGAGGGATGCGTGCGATTGGCGCAAATTATGATGCCTCTGAAACGGGTATCTTAACCAGCAAAGCAGGAGCGCTAACCAATGAGTATTTCAAAAATCTATTAAGTATGGAGTATGAGTGGGAAGCTGTAGATGATAAACAATATTTGTTTAATGGGTTTAAAAGAGGAACAAAGGATAAAGTATGGACCGCAACACGGGCCGATTTGATTTTTGGTTCCAATTCTGAACTAAGAGCCTTATCTGAAGTATACGCAAGTGATGATGCCAAGGAGCGATTTGTAAAAGATTTTGTAGCCGCCTGGAACAAAGTAATGATGTTAGATCGATTTGATATCTAGATCTATTCTCTTAAAACAACAATTAAATGGCTTAAGAATACTATTCTTAAGCCATTTTTTATGTTCAGGATAAACTTCTCACCCAACAGGGTACAATAAAAAAACGCCATCTTTACAGATGACGTTTCTTGTTTTAAGCTCCCCCTCTTGGGCTCCCTTCAACAAGTTCAGGGTTAACTTCTCGCACCAAGATTGGGAAAATAAAAAAAGCTGCACTTTCGTACAGCTCTTTCATTTTTGCTCCCCCTCTTGGGCTCGAACCAAGGACCCTTTGATTAACAGTTAATAGACAAATGATTTTAATGAATCTCAAATAGACTTTAATTATTTGGTAATAAGGTAATTGTAAAAAAAGATGAATCTAAATGGAATTTTATAAAACCATATAAAACCAGAAAATGCAAGCAAAATGCAAGCAAATTTGCTTGCGTGTCGAGAACCTATGACCTACTTTAGACATGTAAAAATATTCATATGGCTACGTTAACTTTAATGTTGGATAAACGAAATAAAAAGGCGATCAAATTTCCTCTAGTTATTAGAGTTTATCATAAAAGAATTCCAAAGAATATTGCTTTAGGATATAAGTTAAATCCGGCGGAATGGAATGCAGAAAAGAGACAAATAAAATCAACATTTAAAAATTCGGCCAGAGCAAATCATTTCATTAGCTCGAGAATGGTAGTTGCTACAAAAGTAATTGCAGACTACCATACTAATTTGAAAAACATGACGGTTTATGAAGTTGCAGATCTAATAGTAAGAGCTATAAAAAATGAAGAAGAACAGAAGTCGATGAATACCGATATAGTTTCTCTGAAAAGAGGGACATATTTAAAAGAATATGGTAGAAAAGTAATGACAAGATATTATGGAGCTAAGCGATTTGGGACTGCAGATGCTATTCATAATGCAATCGTTTTTCTAATGAAATACAATCATGGTAAAGATATATTGATGTTGGATATCAATGAGCTGTTTTTAGAAGATTTAGAAGCTTATTATTTAGGTCAGGGTAATAGTCTTAATGGTTTGGGGGTTCATTTAAGATCTATTCGAAGGATATATAATCTGGCGATTAAGGATTCGCAAACGGAACTTACTATGGAACATTATCCATTTGGGAGAAACGGGTATTCAATAAAACAACAAAGAACCAAAAAACGAGCGGTATCACTTGATGTAATAAACAAGATAGTAGAACAGGAATACCCTGTAGCTTCTCCATTATGGCATCATAAGAATTACTTTTTAGTGAGTTTCTATATGAGAGGAATGAATTTTATGGATTTAGCCTACTTAAAAGTTAGTGCTGTAGATAAGGGAAGACTTCAATATAAAAGAAGAAAAACTCAAAGGGGCAGTAATGTAAAAGAATTTGATATTCTGATCCCAGAAAATGTAGCTCCTATTTTTGAATATTATCTACGAGAAAAATCGAGTAATGATTTAATCTTTCCTATACTAGAAGACGTTTTTCGCGAAGAATCTGATGATAGAATATTTGAAGTTTATAAGAATCGTCGTAGAAATCATCTAAGAAGATTGATTACGATAGGAAAACAAATAGGACTAAAAGAAAAACTAACTACCTATGTAGCTAGACACACTTTTGCTACAGCTGGTTTACATAAGGGAGTTTCAAAAGCACAGGTTGGAGATATGCTAGGTCATACCAATTATTATACAACTGAGGCTTACTTCGCAGATTTTGACAATCAGGTTTTAGATAAGGCTGCGGAGAGTATTTTCAAATAGAATCTCTTATCCTAATGTAGGACCTTAACAAATTACAGGATAAATATTAGTGAAATCTGCAAAGTTGTTTTAGGAAGCCTCTTTCTTCTTATTAATTCTAAACCATAATTTATAAAAAGTTATAGATGGTTAGATTTGATTTGTTGATATTTTTGAGTAATGCAATAATGTGATCTTCAAAATAGATTTTTTTCAAACTTTAAACCATTGAAATACAACAGGTTGATTTAAAAACTTAGGGGTTGTAAACCCCTTTGCCACTGTTTTTGTATTATCAAAATGCTTCTCTTTGTTCCCATAAGTTTTAATCAAGGGCCTATGTCAACAGAGCAACAAATAGAATGGTATAAATTGGAAAGAAATGAACTACCATTTGGGGATTTGATTCAGATTAATAGTAACGATCAATACCCATCCATTTGGATCTCTCGAGACAAATTCCTTGAACAGTTAGAAATACATGTAAACAATTAATTTTATGGAAATTATAGTGTTTGAATCGGAAGCCTATCATCATTTACAACGAGAGATGTTACAAATGGTAAGAACCACTATCCGCGAGGCCAAAGAAGAAGCTCTAGCAAATATGGATCCTGCAAATGACTGGCTTTCCACGGAGGAAGCCAAGAAATTATTAGGAGTGAAAAGTAAAACTAAAATGCAGGAACTAAGAGATTTTGATGAGATTCGATATTCTAAAGCAGGAAAGGTAATCCGGTATTCCAAGAAGAGTATTTTAGAGTATCTCGAGAGAAATATACCCATGTAAACATTACCTTTTATGCTAACCCTAGAAGAACAATTGGTGTTTTTAAAGCAAGAGCGGCAAGATATGATCCAAACCTTAGAAAATTTGAGGAATCAATTTGGAGAACGCAACAGTGAAATCTTCAACGAAAAAATAAGTCATACGATCTTTTGTTATGATTCTGTGCTAACTTCCTTAAAAGAATTACAACACCTTAAAAACAGACCTCATGACTGATAAGGAAGCCCTAGGATATATTAATTTCTCTAAAGTTTTTCAAAAAACGAAGACATTTATTGATACCCACAATGAGAAACATTGTGATTTAAAGGCAAAACTAAATGCAAGCCATAGAGCTACTGCAGAACTGATCATTAGAATGTATGTTAAACAGCTAAATCAAGCTATTAGTTTAGGAGATTCTTTTAAGAAGGGGCTTCCAGGATTTAGAACCTATAATTCTAGCCTTGCTAGTTGTAAAGGATGTACAGTGAAAACGATCTTAAATCATAAGAGAAGATTGAAGCAAGCAGGGTTTATAAGTTATGAACAAAACAGAGGTAAATCTGGGATCGAATTATGGGTTAATATGGATGTTTTTGGTCAAAGAGTGAAAAATTTACACCCATTAGTTCATGTACAACAAGAACAAGTAAATAATAATAGGGGTGTTGATAAGTTGATAACTTCAAAAAAAGGAGTTCACCTATCGGTTCACAAAACAGATAATAACTGCGTTACAGGAACTGAACAAGAACAAGACATGAACACGGAGGAAAGCCGGATTTTTGATTCGAAAAAACAAATCAAGGATTTGAAAAAAGAATCAGATTCGGCTTTTTCTTTACAACTGATTCGCAACTTCTGGAGATATGCCAGAGTGATTTTGTATACCCACAAATTGTATAGTGAGCCAGAGGAGGCGGAGATTCTTAATCACATTTGGTCTTCAGTGTATCTAAAATTTAAGATAGAAGGAAACAAAGAAGATTGGAAGGAGTATCAGGATATTCTCTACAAACGCATTGATATGGTATCGAGATGGCTAGAACGAGATTCAAATCGATAGATCCCGCCAGCACATGTATACTTTCATCCAGAAAACCAGAAGAATAGCTTTAGAGAAACTTATAAATGGTTTGTAAAGCAAGAGGTTGTAAAACAAGAGATCAGAAATCAATTATTGATTCAGCAAACAGAACAGGAATGGAAAGATCACGATAAAGGAGTAGGTAAACACAAAAGGAAAACTCGCTTTGAGCTTTTTTGTTTACACCATAAAAGGTTGTCGGCATATCATAATGAGGCCTTAATCAAGGCGTATAAAGAAAGTTTACAAAGAAATCTTATCAAACTGTTTACATGATGATTTACACTTGAGAATAAGAATGATTTATTAACGAAAAAGACGCGGATTAGATTGTTTAAAGATTTACTTTCAAATCTATGATTACTTATAATTTTTTTTATTTTAAAGGTAAGCCAAGTCCTATTTATTCGTCCAGTACTTTATGAAATAAATCGGCCAACCTTATTTCTATGTATTCAATAATTGTTTTTTCAGATGCCTGATTTTGATACATCTCAAAAACCTTTGAAGCATGTTGTTTTTTGAAAGAACGAATATCATCATTTGGATTTTCAATGTCTTCCGGTTTTAGATTCCATTTTAGTAATGATTTTAACAACTTCGAATGAGCTTTATATCGTTTTTCTAGTATTTTTTGACGTTCAATATCCTCTGTGTTTTCCTCTTCAGCACTATTAATTTTACCTGTTAGCACTGTATATTCATCACGAATTTGGCGATCTATTTCCCTAGCTTCTTTTATTAACTTTAGATATGCTTCATACACTTTTTCGTCGTAAAATGATATAAAATCAAAGTACTCATTTAAAGATTTAAGATAGGTGAGCGCTATTTCTTTATATACTTTTTTATCTTTTTCCTGCGTTTCGATTAACTGATCTGTAAGTTTGGATAGCTTACTTTTTTTATCGGTAACAAGATGGGCAAAACCTTCTTTTTCTGGTAAAATGATCAGTTTTGGAGTAATTGCCTTAGGGATATTCTCATATCTGTACTTTCTATATTGAATTTTAATAGTGTCGTTTTCTTCTTTTGGGGCTTTAGTTTTCTTTTTGAAATTAAGTTTAGGTTTTTTTAGACCAAATGCATAATTATAAGAAAAGGTTGCGGTAAGCTCACTTAGGTTGTCTGTGGTATTACTCTGTCTAAAGAGCTGTATAGCATTAAGGCTAAAATTATGTTTTTCTTTTAGGATATAGCTGATTGTAGCTCTCAGGTTTACAATATTTGTACTTGAGGTTCTGCTTTTTGTGCTATTGTAACTTGCAGACAATCTCGTGTTTAATGTTTTTTCTAGGTATCGTTTTCCAATACCCAGGGTTGGTCCCCATGTCGTAGACTCTTCTCTCCCAATAGTATTGTATGTTCCGTTGATCGAAGTATTTATAGACAGGTTTCTTTCTGAAAAATTTATAGTATGAGCAATGTTCATATTATGAAAAGTAGAAGCGTCGCCTAATCGAACGATTCCTCCTTGTTCATTAAAAACATCATTAAGAGAATAGTTTGTTACTAGATTTTGTCGGGCTGTTTTTTTGTCAGAAAGTAAATAGTTCACGGTGAGCGTTGCGGTCTGGGATAATTGTCGATAATCTAAATCCTCTGCTTGTTCATCAAAAATATCACTATCATTAATTTCATCAAATTGGTTGGGTTTAATGTTTGTGAATGTGCTAAAATTTGAATAGGCCCCGGTAATGTTTAATCTTTTTGATAGGGCAAGAGTTGCATTCAAGGATCCAACGGTCCGATTCGTATTATTTGCTTTTAGATTTTCTAAATCGTCTCTTTGATAACCAATATTTAAGGCTAAGGTTAATTTGTTTTTGAAAAACGTATTAGTCACATCCAAGGTTATATTTTCAAAATCATTGTTAAAAAAATAAGCTCCTAGGGTTTCATAACCCGGATCTATACGTTCGTATCCTAACCCCAAATTTACTTTACCTACAACGTACCCTAATCGGGTTTTGAGAGCGTTATAATATTCTGTTGAAGCTCGATTGTTAAAAAAAAAGGCAATTGGGGACACCGCAGAGGGATTGATTTTTTCTGCTCTTGTGTCTTTTGTTATTGCCGTGGTGGCATACTCGGCTTGAATATCAAAGTTATTCCCCAATTTGGCAGTACCTTCTATACTCACCACGAGATTTTCTTGAGGTAGTACTCCTTTCTCTTCCGGAATTGAAGTTAAAGAGTTGACATCGTCTTTTGCATAAAAGCCAATAATCCCCAATGTATATCTTTCCTTTTGATACTGTGCTTTTATACCATACCCCATTCGATTAAAAGCAGGAATTGTTCGAGTGTCTTCATCATCTTCTGTGGCTCTAAGTAAACGCCCAGACATGGCACTAATTTTAAGAGGGCCTGATGGGGCGAGATCAATACCACCTCCTGTAAATTGATGTCCATTAAGAGTGTAAGGAGAGAAAGTCATATTTACATTACCAATATGGCCGGTAATCCATTTGTATTTTGGATGAAGGCTCAAACGGTTAAAATCAAAGGGCAATTGATAGCCCAAATTTTCTCCCTGGTTGGAAAAGCTATACGAGATAGGTATTGAAAAACTATAAATATTTACATTCAACACTCCTTGCAAAAAGTAAGTATAGGGTTCTCTACTTTGATTAAGGTTTGAATTATAGTATACACCACTGGCAGAGATTTGACCACTTAGTTTAAAAGGTTTACTATTGGTTATAGTTTCGTAGTCGAGCGATTGCGCATGAGCAATAGCAGAGAAGAGCAACAGTATGTATACTAGCTTTTGCAAAAGGTAACAATTATACTTTCCTAAATGATAAAAGAGTGGTTTGAGGAATCGAAGAACTAAAGTAATTTAGTAGTTTCTGGTATATTCCATACCCCCGAAATTTTACAGATTTGTTTACCAGGTTGACTTTCTCCACAACCAAAAACAACCATATGATCACTATTACAATTTTTACAAGAAGTTTTGAAGTAAAGTGTAGGTAAATTAAGGACTAAATATTCTCCTAGGTATTCTGATTGCCTTATTGATTTAGATGCCATGCCAGAATCCAATATTATCGATTCGTCAATCAATTTATTTCTGTAGATTTCAAAGAAAGGAAATCCAGTTTTATAAGGTTCAATTTCTATTTCATTTTCAGTTTTGCAATTTCTGCAGACGTAAAATGTTTTTGCACTAGGCTCTAATTCTTTATTTATAAATTTATCTTTTCCGTAAGATACCGGTTTAATTGAGTGTATTTTTTCTTCTATTCTTTTCATAACTAGTCTTGTATTACATTACCAACTTTATCCGAAAATTTTCCGCTAGGAGAACTTATGATGGTTATTTTAACATATCCTTCTTCCGCCAATCTGTTCCAGGTCTTTGGATATCCTGTGTTAGGATCAATTGGTATTTTCCACATTGCTTGTCGTCCTAGACCAGGTTGGCCAAACCATGGAATTACATCGGCATTTTGAGAACCGAAAGGTAAATCTCTAAGGACTTCTATTTCATAATAATAATCATATTTATTTTGTTCATCTCGCAAAGCTCTTTGAGGAAAACTATAAGGGCTATTGTTAATTATTGGGCTTGTAAATTCACCCGTCAAGATTGGATTGCCGTTACTGTCAAAACCACGTCCCCCTCCATAGCGATCAAACTTTTGATTCTTCCTTATCCTCACATTATCAACAATATTGAATCCACCTCTAGCCGGAGGCCAACTATCATTTAAACCATACCTATTAAATAGGTTTTCTAACTCAATCCAATTACGTTGTTTATACAGGTCAAAAGCTCTATTTAAGACGTCTTGACTAGCTCCTCCGTCAATTGTAGATGCAAATTCATCAACATTTCTAAAGAAAGAATCTGTAAGATTATCACTTTTCCATGCATTATAACCTCCGCGGTAATTAATAATTTCATCATAGTGCCTAGAAACAAGTTGTATTTCATTAATATTTCCTCTTACAGCCTCATCAACTCCAGCTTCGTCCAATACTCTCCAACTATCGACGAACTGTGCATCTAGATTTCTTACAGTACTATTTGAAGTATACCCAAAATCATTGGCAAAACCTACGACCTGACGATGGGTAAAGTTGGTCATTTTATCCCTTACCTCGTCGGCGACATTAGCATAAAATCTGAGAACATTATTGTTGGTGCGAGCGGTTGTCGACCCTACCACTTCATGCAAGGCTCTAAACTTCATAAAGCCATCCTCATGACTGCCTATAAACCTTTTGAATTCGGGATTTCCTGGAGCTTGTAAGATCGTTGCTAAATCAGAAAACCAACAACTATCCTGACCAAGATTTGTATTGATACTAAACAGGACCAGAAATAGAGCACTGTATATTTTTATTTTATTCCACATAATTGGTTTATTTTAATTGCAACGGCCTTGGGTTGGATTATTTGTTCTAAACTTTAACCAGCCTTCAAAGAATTCATCTCCTAAATCATCTAATCGATCGATATTCTGAAAATCTTCATCAAAAATTCTTCTTAGTTCATCAGTAGGTAAGCTATTGCGCATTTTCTGCGCGGGTGTTTGATTAATTACGCTGCTTCCTCCGTAAGAACTTCGTAAATCAGTCTTCATGTTAGAAGGTATATCCAGACCATTTATTTCATTATCCAAATTTCGCCTTAATGCATCGAGATCTGCACGATTAGGAGCATTGACAAAAAATGCGGGTAATGAAGTGACCAGAGCGGTCATTTGAATTTTGAAACGTAAATCCGGATCTATAGCATCTGCATTTAAGGCAGTAACTACTGCACTTGCACTTGAAGCAGCAATATCACTGGCCAGTATAGTTTTGGCCGCATAGTGCCCAGATAAACGAAATATTTTTGCGGTACCACCAACAACAGGAACAACCACAGATGCTACATCAAGAGCCAACATAAATGTGTTCCATCCAACTGTGGTTTGATTGGTTTCGCTCATGGCGTAAGCCTGAATGGCTGGAAGCAACAAAACCTCTCCTTTCTTGAGGGGTTTACCTAAAAAGTTAAAACTACCACTTACATAAACTAAGACCAGATCATCATAATTATAAACATCTTTTCTTATTTGTGGTACTCTAGATCTACCACCGTGATCGATCATCTCAGAAACAACTACTTGATTTTGTTCGAGTTGAGCGCTAAAGTTTTCAAATTGAAAAATGTCGGCTTCCAATTGAAGCATTTGGGAAGGATCAATCGAGGGAATATCTTTAATGTCAAAAGCTCCACTAGGTAGTTGTACAATGTTTCCTTGGCCTGTAACCATAATCTGTGTACCTAACCAAAGACAAAACATATTAAAGTCGCGATCAAAGAAAAACCTTCTTTCAATGTTTTTCAAACCTATGTCTTCAATAGTACTCAAAATAGATCTATCATTTTTGGTATAACTATTAAGTACTTTAGTAACACTACTTACAGATGCTGGTATAGTATGAGATTGGTTGTCAGTAGCAATTGTTGAAGTATAACTGCAATCTGGATTAAAGAAACTTTCTAAAAATGAAGCCCTGGTTTCCAAATTCAAGTTCCTAAGTGTTTCTGCATTTTCTTTTTCATTAATATGGCGGATTACCTCTGTAATATTGTCGCAAGTCACGGTGCCTATTCTATTCCAAAAGGCAGCATTGTTTTCGTTACTTAATTCTAGATACTCAATAAATTCATCATAGAAAGCTTTTAAAAAATCTGTGGGATTTCTTTCAAAATTGGTCTTATCCCAATTATTATCTCTTAAGTATTGATACCAATGCACATATTCTTCGAGATAATTATCGACAATTCTATACTGACCGCCTTCAAGTACAAATCGGTTCTGGGCTTGCCTGATATTAAAAATCGGTACTATCCAGGAGAATTGTCTAGGTGTTATTTGGAATACTCTTTTCATTGGAGTATTGGGGGTAATCGGAGTTTGTCTAGGGTGATTGTGATTAAAATCAAGAATCAAATGATCCGAAATTGTAAATGCAATAAACTGTTCTCGATGTTGAAGTTTTAACTCTGCAATATCATAAACCAACTTAAAATCATTAATAGCTGAGGTTATGTTTGGATCTTTTAGCATTTCCACAAACAGACTTAAAACTCCAGGGATTTGTGCCTTTTGATAATCAGTCTGTTCACTTAAAGAAGTCAAACCATTATTTAAAGATTCTAGAACAATTCCTTCTAATGAATCGAATTTATATTTTATAATTAGATTGAATATTTTCCACTTTTCATCATTTGACAAAGAAGAAATCATTTCTGATAAGCGATAGATAAAAACACCATCTTTATTTTCTGAAATTTCGGGGAACCTCTCATTAACAGTTCTTGCAATCGTATTACCAATAGGTAAACCATTATTAATTTCTAGAAGTTGACGCATTAAAACCCTCTCTTGATCCAAAGGGATTAATTGCATTAATTTCATAATAGCCCTTTCTGTTTGCTGCGGTGTACCAAAATCACTTTGTAGCATAGCGATGGTAAGTAATTTAGATACTTCTTCGTATGTCAATTCTTTTAATGCGCATTGATTGAGATTATTAATATATTCTATCATATCAAGATTTGAGACCAACTCCATATTTTTAGAAATGCTAATCTCCTTGGCCAGATCTTTTAACAAAAACACCTCGGGTATCGCAATATTACCGCAGTCATCAGCTGAACAACCTGCTTTACCTACAAAGGATATTCCTTGAGGTAAGCTGTTTTTTGAAACATTCAAGTTTAGTTGAATCTGGTTATTGTTTAAATAGTTTTGTCTAATGTTTGTGAATGAGGTCTGATAAATCTCATTATCCTCGCAACTACCTTTATGCCAATACAATTGTATAATTCCAGTATTTGATGCTTCAACTATATTAGAGTTTCTAATATCTTCGAAAAAATAATCTCCTCTGCCTGGATCCCAAGTGTACAATCTATCATTTTCAAAAATGGCAAAAGCGGCTCCATTACTATAGGTTGGAATTTCTTCTGTAAAAACAATACCACCCTCTCCTTGATAGGTGATAGGATATCCGTTTGGAGCTAGTACTGAAACCGTCAAAGCAGCATCTTCTTCATCTTGAAATAAGTACAGTCGAAATTCAGGATTATGGATTTGTGACCAATCAAAATGCGAAAGTCTTAATCCACTTCCGTAATCCATTAACCAATCGGTACCTCCCGGGGTAGTACCTAATTTTTTAAAAGGGTGTTGTAATGCAAATGCACCATGTCCCAATTCATGCGCCAACGTTCCTGCCAACGAAGATTTTCCTTCTTCTTGTTGGGAGAGGTTGTTAGAAAACACAAAACCAAATTGTCGTTTTAGCGGCATAAATCCAGCAACGCTGGATCGGCTAGGGCGTATGTCATTACCAAAAACAAAAACATAATACGATTTACGATCTACAAGGCGACTTGCTTTAAATTGATTGATAAGTGTTTTCTGATCGCTTGTATAATTAGAAAGATTTCCAGTTTCGCCAACACCAATCTCAGTTTTATCAATATTTATGTTTCCGGCAATATTAAGGTTAAACGTAACCGAAGCTTGTTTATATATTTTGTTGAGTTGCAACCCCAAAACATCTGAGGCAGGCAAGTTGGCTCCGTTAACGGGTATAACAGTGATATTAACATTTTTATTAGCTAAGTGCCACTGCGAGAATACTCCCGCAATTTTCTGTTGATCATTGTTGTTTTTTGGCTGTATCGTAGCATAAATGTTTTCATGCTCAAAAGTGTAGTATCCCTTTATTTGAAGTGTGATGATATTATCTTGATAGATTTCATAATCTATCTTTTCTCCATGGACGGTTTTTATTACCAAATCACTAATCTTAAGATCGGGATCAGTAATGGTAACTTTTGCGCGTATGATATCGGTATCTCCATTCCCCACGGATTTATTGATGATATTGTAGGCGTTTCCTTGAACATCTTTAATTTGCTTGTAATGGGGTCCTAACTTAGATTCCTGACCGGTTGGTATTCTATCAAATCCAAAGGAGTAGTCATTGTACTCCAAGAATTCTACTTTAATGCCTTGAGCGGTGAGTTCAGTAACTTCTCCGCTACTATTTACACCATCAGTATTTTGAGTGTTTATTGGACCACCCGGAGCCATTTGTCCACCTTCCCTGATATTTCCGTCAGCATCTACATGAAAAATATCTCTGGAGCCATCGGGATTAGTATCCATAATGGTCACATCATCTCCTCCAGGATATTCTATAGTTGCACCACTGGTAGGGTTAGTAATCACAATACTACCATCGTCTGCAATACTTATATGCTCTATGGTGATATCATAATCTAGATTGATATTACGTAAATCATTATCTCCTTCAAAAACATCTAATATTTCATTTACAGAGGCCAAACCTCCCCATTTTTGATCATAGTCAGTTTCTACTTTACCATCAATCAGTTGATAATCTGTATTGATTTTTATGTTATTGAAACTTACTTTAATTCTCGTGTCGTTTAAGTATGGTACTACGATGTATCCCCACCCCGAAAATGTTTTTTCTTGTGCTAACCCTTGGTTTTCATTTTCAATTTCTGTTGGGTTTTCATCTTCATCAGGCTCTTTAGGGATAGTTGTAGTGTAGGTTGTATTCCCTTCTGTGATAGCTTTTATGGTGACAGGAAAATCTCCTGCCGTAAAAGTTTCATTAATAACCAATTGTTGAATAGATTCTTGATTTGTAATTTCTATTTCGGGAGTGATACCGCAATTATATACCGTTTCATTTTCAGAACCGGGAAGGGTAGTTGTAAATTCATAAACCTGAGAGTAGGTAAGTGGACCATCTTGTAAGCATTGACCTCCAACTCTAAACTCATACGTTGTACCAGGCTCTAGGTTATAAATGGTAGTGTATTGATTCTGAGTGCCAGCATTAAACCAAGTACTGGTATTTCCATTCTTTTTTCGATACTGAATATCATATAACTTATGATCAATACCCTGCCAGTATATTTTTTCGGTTGTTGGGTTTTTTGCTTCTGCCAAAATTGCCGCAGGCTCTGCACAGATCCCTGTATATAGAAAGTGATGAATCTCACTAAATCCGTCATTTTTAAAAACAGAAGTCTCGCTAATTCCGTCATCAACAATAGCTCTAACTCTCCAACCATACATTTTGTCTGGCAACAAAGGAGGCTCTGCGGGTCCATATAATAAAGTGGTTGCAAAGGTAGTGGTTTGATACAATGGTCTGCTGGCAAGAAACGCGGCCTGTGGGTCCATTTGAGTATCCCACAACTCTGCTAATGTAAATTCATAAGAAACATTTGTGGCATTAAGGTTTCTGGGTGTCCATTGAAAAATAATATTTTGTGGTTCTTTATATAATACTTGTTCTCCTCGATTGGGAATGTTCAGAAAAGGAGGATCATTTAACACCAGATAAACTGGTACACAAGTTTTACGAGAAATTCGTCTTCCTGAAAAAACATCAAATACTTCAAAGCAGAATTGATACAAGCCTTCTGGTAGAGGATTAGCATATTGTTGAGGAGATATTCCCAAAAGATTCTGAAATGAAAAATTGGCTTGTAGATCTAAGTTTGTTAATCGTAGAGGAACACCTCCATCCAAGAAAATAGGATTTGCACCTACCAAAACATCATTGTTTTGAACAGAAAGTCCAGCATTATTTTCTAAAAAGAATTTTATCCTTACTTGTACATTGGATTCGTTAATATCGGTAAACAACAAATTAAGAATTAGCTTTTCACTTCCAGAGGTCGCATACTCTGAAAGATTTAAGCTGTAAGGAGGAATAAGCTGGGGACTTACTTGGACAGGAAACACCTGTGCATGTATCCAAATAGGGATACAGAGTAAAAAAAATAGCAGTTGATTTGTGTATGATCTCATCTCCATGTACTTTATATTCTAGATTACAGTTCTAAACACCTTGCTTTTGTACTTTTATATCAACAATGATGTATGAATTTTGCCCATCTAGAACGAATTGCTTTATTTTTATCGCGCCTTTTCTACCTTCTTGTGTTTGAAAAAGAACTATGCGTGGGACTTCTTGATTATCGAAACTTTGTAATCCACCGGGTGTTTCGGTGATTACAAGATTTCTAAGTTGAGTGTCGTCTTGTATTTCATCAAATTGTTCTACTGAAAGTGATGCCGTACAATTACAGAGTTCTTGCGAGTTAATAACTCTTGTACGCTTACCGTTTTGAAAGGGTTCAAATGTGGTTTCTGATAACTGATCTGGACTCACGAATCTATTTCTTGTAAATCCTTCATTCAATCCAAAGAAGACCAAGTCAATACTTCTTTCAACTTCGTTAGTAATTTCGTCGCTTGTATAAACAAGTCGATTCGAGATGCTGAAAAAACTTCCTACAGTATTTGATGTATGAGCGGTATTGATGCCAAGCCTAACATCGTTAAACACTCGCAAGTTGGTATTGAGGAATACTTCTATGGTTTTTGTTATTACTTCGATGTTTTTGCTGTTCGAGGCTGTTAGTGTTATTGTCTGCATACCAGGTTGGTCAAAAACTACTTCAGGATTCTCATCATTAGAGGTTTGAGGAGTTGCATTGCTGAAACTCCATTGAAATGAAGTAGCACTTATTGAATTATTTTCTAACTCAATTTGAACGGGAACTTGATAATCATCATCTTCGAAAGCAGGTTGATAGGTAAAGTCCGCAAATAACAATGGAGCTACTGTAATTGTTTTCTGAAGTTCATAAGTTTCTCTACCATTGGTTATAGTTAAGGTAATTGAATGTTCGCCAGGTTCTGTAAAAACTACTTCTTCCGGATCCCTTTCTGTGGATTCTGAAGGAGTTCCTCCTTCAAACAGCCATAAATATGAGGTAGCGCCTGCAGACCTGTTCACAAACGTATAGGAAGCAGGAGAAAAGTTATCGGTCGTTTCTTGAATTTCAAAATCTACCTCGACTGGATCATCTATTCTTATTTCAATAATTTTGGCATCCCGAGAACCGTCTTGGTTTGTCCCTATTAATTCTATGTAATAAACACCTGGAGTTTCATATACTATTACTCCTGGATTCCTATTTATTGATCTTGAAGGAGATCCTCCTGTAAATCTCCACTCATAGTTTTCTGCTCCATTTGTTCTGTTGAAAAAAACTATTTGTACAGGAACAGAAAAGTCATCATTAAATACTTCTAAATCAAAATCGACTATAACGGGAATAGCTTCTTCTTTTACACATCCCCAAAAAAGAACCAAAATTGTTATATACGCGATTGTTCTCATATGCTCCTATTGAACGATTAATTTTCGAGTTTCAGAACCATAAGGAGTTTCAAGAAGCATTAAGTAAACCCCTGTGGACATGGATAGAGAATAGTCAAGTAGAAATTCTTGATTATTACTTTCACTACGTTCGTTCATAGTAGCTCCAGACACAAGGTCAATGATTTTTATCTTGATATTAGAAGTTTCTTTCAAACTGATTTTTGCATTGAAATCTCCTGCACTTGGGTTCGGATATAAAATAAACTCTTCGATAAATCCTCTTAGATTTGTATTTGTAACCTGTGGGGCGTCTATGGCGGGTTGTACCAAAATGGTTTTTTCGAAGTCCAAAAAACAATCTCCCTGGTAGGACCTCATGTTAATATCATATGCACCCTCTTGCTCAAATCTTACAACTAATTCTTCATTTGATTGTGAGATAATTTCTACTCCTTCTGGAACGTTCCAGTCCACAGTTTCGCCAATGGGATTACTTACGTTAATTAGGATCACGTCTTCGTTGGTATATGCCTGCGTAGTGATGTAAAAATTAGAATCGATCGGTCTGTCAAAAGTTTCTATGTTCACTTGTCCTACTCCCACACATCCGGATCCATTAGTGACAGTAGCGGTATAGGTCCCTGTATGTGTTAGATTTACTATACTTTCAGAGCTTGTAAAACCATTTGTGCTGGTCCAGGAATAAGTCGCATTGGAATCATCAATGCTAACATCTAGTTCTAAGGATTGATCATTGCATAAAGATCTCCGTTCAACCATATCTATAAGCAGTGGTTCCGGATTTTCTAGAGTAGTTTCATAAAATGCCTTACATCCTGTAGCATCTGTAATTTCAATCCTATAAATGCCGGCTGATAAATTTTGTAAACTATTAGATGTGCTTCCCGTATTCCATAAATAGGTATACGGTGCTTGACCTCCTGTGATGTTTAGGTCGATTTGACCATCATTGCCTTCAGCACAAGTTGGAGATTCTACAGCTACAGGCTCAATGGTAATTGTATTGGGCTGTTCAACAGTAATTGTGCCCTCAACCTGGCATCCGTTAGCATCAACAACGAAAACAATATAAGTTCCTGCTATCAGATTGTCTATGTTTTGCGTAGTTCCTCCATTACTCCATTCGTAGGAGTAAGGCGGGACACCACCAGTTACCAAAGCCTCCAGGCTTGCATCGTTTCCTCTAGAACAGGTAACATCATTTTTGAGAAAATCTACAGTTAATTGTTCTGGTTGAGGCAGATATGAAGTCACATCATTAGGTTGAGCAATTTGGTAGCTTAAAGAACCATCTGCTTCAATCAGAGTAGAATATGTTCCTAGGGTTATTCCATTTTTATCGGTTACATTGAGCGAGTAGTATGTTGCCGTATCCAAAAAATCAATATAATTGTTATTCGTAGATATCTCTTGCGAACTCCCATCGTTTGATTGTATTCTCCAATGGTAGAAATATGGGAGTAGATCGCCATTGGGATTAGTAGGCACTGGTTCGCTATAGTCCGGGTTATCAATGTCAAAAGGAACTCCTCCGGTGACGGTAGCCGTTAATACTCCATCCTGAAATTGATCCGGGGTGCCATCAAAATTAGTATCTATGTTATTACTGTAAGCATTTGAAGCATTACAAGAAATAGGAGTTGTTTGAATGCTTATTTCTATAGGTGGTGGTTGAGTAAGAATAACAGATTCACTGGTCATGGTGCAACCTTCTTTGTTGGTTGCGCCAGCATAATTAGCATCTCTTGCCGTAAGTGTATATTCTCCCTCTCCAACACTATGTAGCGTTACTAAATATCCCTGACCTTCATTGTAGACAGTATTTGTAGTTGTTACAATATTATTATTTTGATCTCGCCACTCAAATTCATAAGAATTATTATCGAAAGAAGTACCCCCGGTAATAGTTGCAATAATTCTTCCATCTGTAAAATTATATGCTAGTGGATTGTTTAAAACTTCAGTACTAATAAATAAGGGGGCATCTGGTTGAGTTATTACTACTTGTTGTACGATTTCTTCTCCGAGTTCAATTTCTCCGTCTATAACTGTTTGCCTCTTTGCTACGCACCCATTACCATCACGTATCTTGATATCATAAGTGTCCGGGAAGAGATTTTCTAGAATGTGGGATGTCGCTGATGAAAAAGGCAACCATTGGTTCTCCTCCCAAGTCTCGTTTTCTGTTTTGATTAGGTATTCGTAGCCTCCAATACCACCTGTAGCATTTATAGTAATCGAACCGTCTTGTCCTCCAAAACAAAATACATTCACGACATTATCGGCAGGGGCTTCGATAAAAGCAACAGGTGCTGGTCTGTCAATAACAAAGGTTGCTGAATGGTTTGGTGCACCGGTAAAATAGGTTGCTCCTTCATAAGTGCCCAAAGCTTGGATCAAAAAATCTGTAGAACTTGGAGGTAGGTTCGTTATCGTTAATGTGTTTCCCTCTTGAAAGGTTGTAATGTTATTAGCGTTTGCTACAATCTCTGCATCAGAACTTGAGTTATCAGAGATACTAAAACCGAATAAATCACCTTCAATAAGTGGCCTATCGAAAGTTAGTGTAACCTCTCCATCGGTTGCATCATAACAACTTACCGGTTTCGTGGATATATCAATGATGTGAGGTGCCGATTTTCTAATCTGATAGTTTATAGTTTGCTGCTCTCCATCACCAATATATTCACACCCTTCTATTCTAAATAGGATTTCTTTGCCTATAACAGAGTCATCAAATAGACTTTCTAGTGCTACATCTAATACAGGGCTAGAAGATGAACCTGGAAAATCCTGCCAGGGCTCTAGAGTTGTTCCATCCAAAAATGTATATTGCCAATTGTAAACGCTACTATTATATTCTTCACTTGCTAATACTTGAAAAGGATCTTCATAACCTACTATATCGGATGGAGATGTTCTTTGAACATCAGGTAATGGAGTAATCTCATAATCAAAAGACAGTGTTAATTGAACTTCCATACTTCCAGTAAAAATATTTCCATCTCGCTCTCTAGCATAGAAAGAACCCGTTGTGCATGGATCCATATCTATGTTTCTTCGAAAAGTCTCTCGTACTCTACCTCCTCTGGATCCACCGACGCAACGTGTTCCAAAAAAACCATAGTTAACTCTATCTTTCCCGTACATGTAGATATCCATCCGTTCTACAATGCCGTCTAAGATAAATTCTCTATCAGGTAACGGACCTTCACGACCATTTCCGTCTGTCAAAAATCTTTGTGAACCTCCTCCTTTGAAATAAGCTGTGAGATATATGTTATCTCTACATCTTCCATCTCCCCATCGGGCATCATAATCGTAGTTTGTGATTTTTATGCTAGTTTGTTGTGCAAAAACAATACAGGAGAATAAAACAAAAAGTACCGTGATTACATTTTTCATATTTGCTTTCATAGTTAAAATTCTATTTCCTTGGTTTTTATAGTTGAATGACTACCGTTTGTAGTAATCGCCTTAAGATGATATACATAAATGTTATTGGGAGAAACTGATCTATCTTCTATTTTGTTGATCGATCCTAGAACTTGTTTCCATAAAACTGGATCTTCTTCTTTTTTTGATTTGTAGATCAAAATCTCGGCGATATCTTTTGACGTATTTCTCCAGTTCAAGTTGATTTTATTGTTTGTTCTGTCTGCAATAACAGAAAACCCTTTTATCATATCAGGGACAGTATTTTTAAAGACTAAAGTAACTGGAGTTGAGGCTTCTGAGATTAGACCTGTATTATCTTTTGCAAAAATGGCATACCTATATTTTGTGTTTGATTTAAGCGTAGTGTCCGTAAACGAAGTCTCGGTTTTTGTAGTCAATAGTAGTTCCCATCCCTTTTCTGATTCTTCAGTATTTTGCCTGTATAATTGATGTGATTCTACATCTGTACTACTGCTTCTAATCCATTCTAAATAGACTCCATTAGTATTTATTTTATAATCAACAAATGTTGGAGAAGAAGGAGGAATCACATCCGGTTTCTCAAGTTTTATTTTTTCGGAATAGTCAGACATATTAAAACGTCTATCAACTGCGACAACTTGATAGAAAACCTCATTATTTAGCGATTTGATTTGTACCGTATCCCGAAAAACAGCTTTTTCTATAGGAGCAATGGTGATTTGCGAAACCTCTTCGTTTGCCAAATTCCCTCTAAAAATCCGATATCCCAAAATATCTTTCTCCATATTTGGTTGCCATTGCAACGTAACAATACCTAAGGAATCTATTGTTCCTTCAAAACCTATTGGGGGCGTTGGAGGAGTTTCATCTATAGTTTGAACAAAAGCTGATAGGGATTCTTTTTTTTGGTTGTTTTTTCCAATTGCAGTGATCGTGAAATAATTAGAAGGTGCTAGCTTTTGATATCTGGTTTTTCTGGAATTAGGCAAAAGGTCCTTATCCACAATTGTATAAGGACCTTTTTTATTCATAGACCAATTCAATTCAAACCTTAATATATTGCCTTCTACTGCTTTTGGAAACTCCCATTCGATCAGTACAGTGTTTATGTCTTCTAATGTATAGTTTACAATATGAGGTATAGCGGTCAATTTTTTGATTCCCTCTGCAGAAACTACCTCTGAGGGTAAACTCTCCTCTCCAAAAGGAGAAATACCTTTCACTCTGTAGTAATATTTTTTATTGTTTACAGAAAGAGTATCAACATATTGCATTCTTTGTCTCTCACTTTCAGATGTTCTGCTTAGATTAACCAGCGGAATGTCTTCTAATTGAGTAAAATCAATTCCATTTTCAGATTTTTCTACATAATACGTTGTAAATAAAGATTTGAACATTTCGTATTCCCAAGTTAATAGGATCGTTTTATCATCTGGTATTGCTATAAGATCTATCGGGGCAGGTAAGGGTTCTGGCTGCAAAGATTTCACAACTACCGAACCCGAATGTATTTTTAATAAGTTTTCTGGTACAACAGCGGATATTCTATACAGATATTCTTCATTATCAGAGATTGATCTATCTTCATAACCTAATGCTGCCATTTTTGCTCCTTCAAAATTCATGTCGGCAGCAAAAAGTGCAAACGAAAATCGTTGTTCTGCTTCTTTGGATTTGTTAATGATTTGAGCCATCGCGCCCTCATCTTCCATACCTTCCACCTCAAAATTTTCTCCAAATAAGGCCTGTGCCAAAATTGCCGCATAGTCGTTGTTTTCAGCTAGGGTTTGCCATTCTTCTAAAGGCTCAGGAATTAACGGGGCAGATGTAAGTATTTTTTTTTCAGGAGGCGAAACTAATATTCCGTTTCTTGAAACAGTATATCGTTCAATCTGATATCCATAGGTATTGGCTTTCATCCAAGCAGAAGGTGATGTAGGAGCCCATCTCAATAAAATTTTTTCGTTTTGAACACGGGCTATTACCTGTATCGTCGGGTCTTGACCTACATTTTGAGTGAATGCAGAAAGAGATACTACGAACAGAATAAAAAGACAGATAGATCTTTTTAATGAATTTGATGATAAAGCCCCTTTAATATGATACATTTTTTATTTTTTTTCTATGGTCTTAGTGAAAGAGGATTTTTAAATTTATAATTTGAAGAACTACCTAACTTGCCTCCGGGAAGTATATACTGTAGCTTTACGGTATATTTGCCAAAAGACATTAATTTGTAATCCTCTGTCATTATTGCAAGCTCTGGTGCATTACGATTTAATAGCCCATTGGCGTAATCGTTAATTACCCTATCCCGAATACTTATATAATCTTGATAGTAAGCATCGGGAAGGTTATAGCGATAAGGGAATCGCGTAGTTAACCAAGTAAGATTAGTATTGTTTTCGAGACTGGTTACGTAATTGCTCAGAAGTGGTAATGCTCTCTTAGGTCGAAAACCTAAAATTTCAGGATTTCTATTAATGCTATATTTACCACCTAACGGAAATTTTTGATATAAAATAGGATCAATATCTTCTTTAAAATAAACATCCTTCAGATCCGATTCAACAGTTACCAATGCTTTGTTTTCTGTATATTTAGTCCCTTTTAGTTCTACAAGATCAAACCCTTCGTGCGGATTGATTTTAGAAGAGAGAAAAATTACATTTGATGAGATTTTACCCCAATTATTCTCCTCGATATCAATATCTTTTATCTTATCTGCAAAAGTTCTGTAGTTACTGGACTGAAAACTATATGCCAATCGTTCAATTTCACCTTCTTTTAAAACATTCTGAGCTGTATTTCTTTGGATTTCTATAGTGTTCCCATCTTCAAAATTTTGTTGTTCTGTAGCCGTTTGATTTTGATTGCTGGTAGTGTTGGATTTAGAGGAACTTACAACTACTATTTCATAAAGTTCATCTGTGTCAATATTGGGTAAATCATAATATAACTCATTAGTGGCATTATTATAAGACGGGTCTGTTTTTAAGGTTTTACCTTGTTGATTTGTGAGCTTTACGGTACTCTTCCATTTTTCATTTTCAAAAAGATAATCTTGACCTTGTTTTAATTTTATATATGCTTTTCCATATTCATTTTTGTAAAAATGTTTTTGATCTACAACTGGATATGAATATTGAATATTATGTAGAGGGATATGATCAGGAGCTGTTCCCGTTGTAAAGTTGCGCTCTTCTGTTTCTAAAGCTTTTTTACCATTCTCCATTATTGGCTTGAAAACACCTCCGATTTTTTCTTGGAAACTTACTTCTACAGTAACCTTTAGCTTTGTGTTTGGAGGAAATATATCTTCTGGAATAAAAGTAACGCGATCGCTACCTGCCCCCCAATCTAGAGTACCCCCAATTTTCTCTTGGGCTTCATTTGTAACCGTAAACTTTTCTAGGATTACTTTATAAGTCTTATCTCCATCATCTTCAGGAATTACAATTGGTTGATTTACTTTTAATGCAAATGTGGCTTGTGGAGAGGTAAATACATCTACTTCTTGTTCATCCTTAGTTGGAGAAACATCGGTGATCATTTTGATACCATCAATAGGTGATTCATCCTCAAAATCACATTTTTTACCTATAGTCACTCTAAACCTAAAACGGCCACTGACTAATCCTCCTAGAACATCAAAATCTCCAGACATATATCCTCGCATCCAGAATGGGTTTGGCAGTTTTGCTTGCATCAATACAGCAGTTCCTCCTTTAAAAATCCGAACTTTCTTCTTTTTGAAAAATAGTTTTACTCGAATGCCTAGTTCTCCTTGCAAATATGCATAGGCCTGACCATTGGTATACCATCCATTGATCCCTACCTTTTTTCCAGTATTTGAACAACGCGCTTCGCCATAGTTTTTCATCATCAAATCAAAGCCTATTCCCGCTCGTAAGCGAGCATAAAACATTAGAAATCTAATATCTCCGGTATCTACATGTAAATCTGAACCAAAAGCAAAGCCGCGTCCTTTTCCCAGAGCATTTTCATCTCGCATATAATCCAACGAACTGGCTTCGACACCAAGAATTTCTGCTACGACTGCGGGTGGGGGAGGGCTTCCTGGGATTTTAGATCCTGTCATAAAATATCCTCCTACCTTGACAGAGATAGGACCAATACCCATTTTGAGCCCTATGCGATCTTTAGGGGTCCCCAGGTACAGATACCAATCTTCTTTATCAACATATATTTCACCCCATCCGGCTCTTCCATCTGTTCCTCTACCTTGTAACACATCTCCTATATTAACATACAAGTCAGTAACAGCATGAAAGGCATCATTTGCGAAATCAAATTCAATCCCTATATAACCACTGATAGCTCCATCACTTATTTTGGTATTCGAAGGATATTCTTCGGTAGCTTTATCAAAAAAAGTTTTGGTGACTTTATGATCTTCTATTTGATTTATAACCTCATAATCAACAATTTTGGCTAAATTATCTTGAAGTTTTCCCATGGGATTAGAAAAATCAAAATCATCCATCAGTTGGGCTTCTCCGTAAAAACCTAATCTATTTACACCGCCCCTTTTATTAAACTCGATTTCGAAACCTGCTGCTATAGACACTGTTCCTGGATCGGCAATAGATCCAAAAGTCATAGCCTTAACACCAAGTCCAGATGTATCATTGGGGATATACGATAATCCAGAAGGGGCAAATACTTTTTCGGTACCGGCTCCTCTAGTCATTCGATAGAATGCTCCTCCTGCAAAACCATTAATTTCAAAGGGAGCCACAACTGGTATTTTAAAACCGTGAATTGCTCCATCTACATACCAATACCTAAATTCTTTTTTTCCGAAAACAGCAGTGGATCGAATTGGACCAATACCACCAAATGTAGCTTCTACATCACCCGAAAAACCATTACCATAAATACTGTCTTGATCTCTGATGTATAGCTCGCCATCAAATGCTACTGCACCTAAATTAACATCCAATTTAATGGCAGAATATGTTATACCATCGTATTTCCAATTTTGTACTCCTTCTGAATTATTATTCTTACCAACGATTCCTAAACGTGTTGAAGAAGAGAAACCTTTATCAGATTCTCCCATTAGATTGATCATAAGGTCAAAGTCCAACTGCGCATTACTGTCGTTTGCACTCAATTCGATATCGCTAATAGAAACAGGAAAACCAGCTAGCTCTACTTTGTCTTTATATCCAAAATAATCAACCGAAATTAGAGGTGTCTCGGTTTGTAATGTTAGTCCTCTAAATTCAATCCCTTTGAATTTCACAACATCATTACTTCCTTCGATTTTTTCACCCTCATCGGCTAAAGATTTTTTCTGGCTAGCAGAGATGGCCATTCTTCCATTTAAAACAGCCTTAGGTTTGAATTCTTCATCTACAACGGCTAATTCAATCCTTGAGTCTTCTAGTAATTCTGCTTTAGCACTAAATAGATCAAAGTCAATTGTTTTCCCTGTTGTTACAGACATCATGAATTCTTCTTCAGAGATAAGCCCTTTATATTTTAGTCCTATTTTAGTATTCTGGGTACTGTCCTGCTGAATTTCTTTAGTTTCCTTGCCAGAAATAGGTAGAATTAATTGTCCTTCGAATCCAGCTCCGGTTAATTGATTTGATACCAACTCAATACTCATTTTATCCACAGAGTAAGCCCATCCATCAGTTTCAGATGTAATTCCAGAATCTAGGGGGATAAGATTATTCACAGAAAAGAGTCCCGAAACACCATGACTGTCAAGCAAGAGATTTGCTGCTTCAAAAGATACCCGTTTTTTACCTGCTTCTTTTCTACTTTTAAATGCTTTGGGCAGTCCAACCTCTAGTGATTCTACATATATCCCTTTCCAAACATTTTTATTAATTAACCAACCGTTATCCATATATTGTTGGGGAAAGATCACATTCTCAGTTCGTAAATCACTTAGATCCAGGATAGCTTTGTTTGCAGAAAAAGTAAATCTATCTGTTTGATCAGCTATTACAAATGGAGTAAGGTTAACCTCAATAATAAAATCATTCCAAGCTGTAGCTAGGGCTGTAAATTCTCCTTTTACTCTGTTTGGAACTTGTATGGTTTCTTTCAACGCTCCCTCATATGGAATGGTTTCTCTAGTATCCAGATCTCCATTTTTGTCTAGAGGTAACACTAAATTTCGAGAAAATTGAACTTCACCTTCAATTTGCATTTCTTCTACTCCTTCGCAGCTAATTTTGATATAAGTTCGGTTTTCTACAGAACTGGATTCATAATCAAAACCTCCTTTAAGCATTAATAGCCAGTTACCAGCTCCAAATGGGATAAACATATCTCCCAATAAAACGAGATCACCACCTTCGTATATACCCCCTTTGTGCGAAAGCTTTACATTGTTTGCTCCAAAAAACAGCTCTACCGGTAATCCGTCCTTATCAGTTTGCGGTAAAATAACTTTGGCGAATACTAATAACTCAGTATAATCTTTAGTAAAACTAGCTTTCATAAAACCAATTTGATATTCTATTTCATTGATTTTATGTTTGATTCCTACGGGCAATACTTGAATATCCTCTGTCCCAAATGACGATATCCATTTTCCTGTGCTATCAATTTCTTTAAAGCCTTCAATAGCTTCTGATTTAGCATCATTAACCGTATCGGGCATTTCATAAATCTCCTTTCTTAGGTCATCATACCTATGCACCTGATGGTTAAAAGGGAATTTGTTATCTAACTCGGGAAATTGAAAGAATGAAGTGACAAACTCTTTCGGATTTATTGAATTAGCTGACTGACTTTTTTTCACCGAAAGCGTATCTCCGGGAGATCCGTAGCAAAATATCGTTACAAGAAATAATATGAAGGTTTTAAGCAGTATTATTTTCATGAGTATTTTCGATTTGTATGAAAGCGTTTTTGACGAGTAAAGATTTTTTAATGTCAAAACTGTAATCACTAACAACTACCAAATGAAAAAAATCAAGAGTTTAGTTTGGAGCGTTAGAAAAGGCAATGTAGTTATGAATTTCAATAAAAACGGTTCAAATTATAATTTGGCACTACTTCTTAAATGAAACTTAAAGCTTTGATTTTTAATACGTTGTTTTGTGAAATATGAATTTGAATAATGTCACTCACTAAAACTTTTGGATCCAATGTACTATGCCAAATCATTTTATTTGTGAATGCAGATTTTGGCAATTTTTAGCTGAAAAAGGAGCTATAAAATTTCATAGATACCTCTAATCGGTCAATGCTTTCTTGTAATTGTGAATACTAGATTTTCCTTTAATCACTACAATTTCATCTTTGTATTCAATTAGTTATTGAGTGCATCTTTTTCATTTTTATTTCAAGAATTCTTTTGTCAAATTGATTCATTTTAGTTCGAAAGAGATACGTTATTTCCGTTATCTCTAAGAGTTTGGGCATGTTCTAGTGCTTGAGTAGAAGCTTCTCCTCTCGCGGTTATGCTTTTTCCGGTTAATGCTGGTGTAACATTTACAAGTCTTGCAAATATTCTATCAATTGTTGTTGTGGAAAGTCGACCGCTATTACCCAGTCGCATACTTGAAAAATCTTGAACAGAAGATAAATCTAAAGAGGTTATTAAGCTATTAGAATCAATATTTAATTCGGAAAAAGAAGCCAGATTCATAAAATTAACATCTGTCAAAAGTTCTTCGGTAATAACTATACGTCTGATGTTGGTAATCATTTCAAGATTTTGAAAATCTATGTTGGTTAACGAGTGATTACTATTTATTCTTATATCGGTAGAAGTATTGAAACCGGTAACTGTAGTTAAACTAGGAAATGCGAGAGACGTAATAGCACCATTTCCTGTTATAGTAACTCCAGAATTCAAGGTGGTAAGATTAGAGAAATCCATATTGTTCAACATACTATTGTTTGATATAGTAAGAACAGTTCGGATGTCAGAAACTCCAAGCAAAGTTAACTGTGGGAACCGAATATTTTCTAAAGAATTATTACTAATTATCCCTAAGTTACCATTTAATGTAGCTAGGCTAGCAAAACTAATAGTGTTTAAATTTTCGTTTGCTGAAATAGTAATTGAAGCATCGGTATTTTGTAGTCCGTCGAATCGTATATTGGTCAAAGCATTATTTTCCGAAATTTGAATACCTTCAGTAAATGTTAGACTTGGCAGTGAAATGGTACTTAGATTTTCATTTTCTCGGATCTGTACTCTTGTGGCTTCTTGTAATACATCAAAATTTATTTCCGTTAAGTTACTTTCGTTAATATCAAGAGATAAAATACGTAACAATCCAGGAAAGGATAGGGAAGTTAGATTGGTGTTATTTCTTAAGCTAAAAGTATTTGTAATCTCCTGAATAGAGTTTGCTTCAAAAAGGGTTAAATTTTCATTGTTTTCAATACGTAATCGTCCAAATTTATTGATAGATCCCAAACTCACGGTACGCAAAGCTATGTTACTTCTTATTGTAATACCAGCACCATCTTCTTGGGTATTGGCAAGTAAGGGAATCGTTACAGTTTGTAAATCTTCATTTTCCTGTATGGTTAAGAAGTTTAAAGTTTCTACGCTAGGAAGATTAATTTCGGATAATTTAGTATCAGAAATAGATAGACTGCGTAATACCTCTAAATTGGGTAAATCAAGAGTTGTCAAATTTTTTGATGGTCGTAGTCGAAGACTTCCTATTTCCTTCAAAGCTGGTAGACTGAGAGTTTCAAGCAATTCGTTTTCATCAAGTTCTAATCTATTTGAATTGATAAGATTATTTAAGTTAATAGTATTTAATACAGCGTTATTCTCAAAAATAATGGATGGTACAGTTAATAAATTTTCAAAATTTATTGTTGTTAATGTTTCATTATTTTCTACAGAAACGTCTTCGATAATAGACTCTAAATTGGGCAAAGAAAGACTTTGTAGACTTTTGTTACCTGTAACTTCTAGCTTTATTAAGTTAGATACTTCTGTAAGATCGAGAACGGTTAGATTTGTAGTATTAATTACCAAAATAGAGTGCGTATTCTTGCCAAAATTTTGTTGAGCAATTTCTGCAGCTTCTTCATTTGTGATATCACCAGCAAATACAACGTATTCTAATCCAACATCAAAGCCATCTATACCATCAATACCGTCTTCACCATTAGTACCATCAATACCGTTTTCACCATCGCTGCATGAAAAAGAAAGCATAGCTAAAGTGATTATAAAAAATTTGTAAATTATACGTTTCATGGGTTTATTTTTTTGATTGAATTCAATAGGTTTTTTAAACAACTTTTGAAATTAATTTCTGATCGTAAGTGAATTGCCGTTTGCTCTTAAGGTTTCTACCTGTGCCTGTGCCTCTGTAGAAAGAACACCGCGTAAAGAAATTCTTTTTTCAGTAATTGCAGGAGTAATACTAACTAGTCGAGTGAGTAGATTATCGATAGTCATTGTAGATAATCCTCCTGTACTATCAAAATCTAAAGTTCTAAAATCCTGAATAGAAGAAAGATTGATTGATGTCAACTGAATTGTTGAATTTATATCTAATTCTGAAAAAGTCGTAAGTTTACCAAAATCGACTGTCTCCAACTGGTCTTCAGAAATATCCATAGAATTAATAGAATTTACCCTTTCTAGATTTGGGAACGAAATGTTTGAAATCAGGTCATTATCGATAATCCTGAAATTAGGGCCGTTTTCATTACCAATTGTAGTCAGTAAGGGGAATGTCACTTCGGTTAAAGCACTGTTACCTGTAATAGTAAGACCTAGAAATAGGGTAGTTAAGTTGGGAAAATTAAGATTTGTAACAAGAAGGTTGTCAGAAATATTAAGATTAGCTCGAGTTTCACGACCAATGACCGTTAACATAGGAAAGGATATTGTCGTAAGGGCAGGATTATTAGAAATCGAAAAACTTGATAGCGAATTTTCTAAGTTTGGAAAAGAAGTAGTCTGCAAACTTTGATTATCTCCTATAGAAAAAGATCCTTCATTACTTCTTAAAAGATTGAACTCAACATTTTCTAGCAATGTATTTTGAGAAATTGATATCTCATCGGTACTTATCAGTTTAGGAAATGCAATATTGTTTACCAGATTGTTGTCTGAGAAACTAATACTAGGATTACCTTCTTCTAAATTTGGAAATGCTACACTTGTTAAAACTTCATTTCCTGAAATTGATATTCTTGTACAATCTATTAATTCAGGAAAGGAAATAGCGGTAATTTTTGGATTTGATCTAAAGGAGATATCTCCAGCAGAGGTGATACCGTCTGTATCTATTAGCGTTAAGTTTTCATTATTACTAATAGCTAAGCTGCCAGGGTTTCTTAAACTTGTAATATCAATGGTTGTAAGGCTGCTATTGTTACTTATCAAAATACCAGGACCATCAATACGTATTTCACCGTCACCAAAGCGAGTATTTCCAAGAACCGAAGTACTATTGGTTAACGAAGGTAAATTAATAGTCTCCAGAGCTAAATTCTCTATAAATACCAGTGCTCCATGAGTTGTTAGATTTGGAATATCGATTGTTGTTAGCATTTCGTTTTCTCTTATCTCTATCGCATTTACAGATTGTAAAGCGCTTAAATTCAATGTGTTTAGACTTTCGAGATTTAAGATTGATAATCTATTTATAATATCAGTCAAAGACGGTAGATCTACATTTTGTAATAATGGGTTTTCAAGAATTATGAGCGTTTCTACCCTAGTAAGATTTCCAAAATTAACAATATTCAACATTTCGTTCGAATTAATGGAAAAGCTTCCAAAGGAGTTTATTAAATTAGGAATATCAATACGTTCTAAGGATTGATTTTCACTAATAATTACGCGCTCATACGTAAATTCTAAATTAGGAAGCGATAATGTTTGTAAATTTTCATTATCTGTAACTTCTAAGTGTACCAAAGTTGAAATTTGTGACAAATCTAATGTGGTTAGGTTGGTCGTATTTTTGATTAATAAAGTATGTGTATTTCTTCCGCTAATTTCAGCGGCAATAACACTAGCTTCATCATCAGTAATATCCCCAGAAAGCACAACGTATCCTAAACCTCCATCAGCGCCGTTTCTGCCATCTGTCCCGTTGATACCATCTATTCCATCTACGCCATTCTCCCCATCTTCTGGACTACAAGACACACCCATTATAGTGATTACAATTATCACAAAAATTCTAATCGACATATGTTTCATTATTAAATGCTTTAAGTTTTACTTTTTAAAATTTTATACTTTTCGAATATCTAATCTCTTAGCGTAACTGTATTACCGTTGGATCTTAAGGTTTCGATATCGGTTAAAGCCTGAGTCGAGGCAGTACCAACTAATGAAATTGAGGTATCGGTAATAGAAGGAGTAATATTTATTAGTGTACTTACTAAGTTATCAATTACTGGAGTAGACATTCTAGGAAAGCGCAGTGATGAGAAGTTTTGAATAGAAGATAATGCCACACTAGTCAGTGTGCCGTTAGAACGAACAGAAAATGTAGAAACCGTGGTTAATTCATTAAAATCCAATATTTCTAAGCCGTCAGATCTAATATCAATAGTTTTTGAAATGTTATTTCCCAAGTTTTCCAGATTAGGAAAAGCAATGCTAGTGATAAGGTCATTATTCCAAATTCTGAAACTAAATCTATTCTCGGTTCCAATAGAAGTTAATAATGGAAAAGAAAGATCTTCTAGCATATTATTATCGCTAATTTGTATTACAAGATTAATGATTTCTATTTCGTCGAAATTGATACTTGTCAAAGCATCATTTCTGGTTATATCTATGGATGCTGCACTTTTTAAACTTGAAAACGTAGCATTTGTTAATAAAACATTATTTGTAATTCTTATTGTACCATTAGCTGTAACCAAATTGTTCATACTAAACAGGGCTAACCTTGGATTGCTAGAGATAGAAACACCTCCAACTTCATCGAGATTACCGAAATCTACAGATTGTAAATTTTGGTTATTTCCTATAGTAAAAGAGTTTTCGTTTTTACCAGTAGTTGACTCCAATAGAGGTAAGCTGAAACTCTGAATCATCTCATTATTCGAAAGAGATAGACCCAAGAGTTTTCTTAAGTTAGGAAGATCTATTTGAACTAAACTTTCATTATTTGTGATATTCAAAACTTCTATTTGAGCCGCAAGAGGTAAACTTAAATTTTGTAATATTGGTTGTGAGGAGAATGAGATACGTTGTGCACTTGTAAGACGTGGAAAGTTAATAGATACCAACAATTCGTTATTACCAATAGCAAAATTACCCAATGTAGTTTCTAGAATTGGCAGATCTATGTTTTCTAACTTGGGGTTACCAAAAATTTGTACGTTATCAAAAGTCGTTTCTAAATCCGGTAAACTAAGGGTTTGTAGATTTTCGTTACCATTAACTTCCAAAACTGCTAAAGTTGATATTTCTGATAAATCTATAGCTGTAAGATTTGTAGTGCCAGAAATTGAAATCGTATGAGTGTTTTTACCTAAATTTTCTGTAAGACTTGTTGCAGCTTCGTCGTTGGTAATATCTCCTGAAAGTATAATGATTCCAAGCCCATTATCAGGTCCATCGGTCCCATTGATACCGTCGACTCCGTCAACACCGTCTATACCATCTGCACCATCCTCGCCATTGCAAGAAAAAGCTATAATCGCTAGAAGAATCAAAGAATAGCTAATCAATTTACTTTTCATGATTTGTAATATTTAGGTTTGTTTGTTTGCTTAGATTTAAAATGAGTGTGGTCAAAAGTAGGCGGGATGCATCGTAAAAAAGTACCAGATTATAATTTGGTACACGTAGTTTTCGAATATGCGGTATTTAATACTGTAAGTACTAAATGCTTTTTACCAAAAACGGATACTCGGAAAAAAGGTAAACACCAAGACGAGATATACCGCAAGAGCGGATAAGAATATAGCGGCAAAAAATCATGTTATCTTGGAGAAGTTGGGTAAAAGCAAAATAGTACCTATACTTATCGATCCAATCATAAATGTTAAAAAAGAACAAAAAAATAAAACAAGTATCAAACCTCCAAGATAATCTCCTCCAGAAGAATTGCTATTACTGCCAAAAAAATCTAAAGTAAAAAAAGATAGGAATGCTGATAAAATGGTAAGTATAATGAGTATAATAAATATTATTTTCAGCGGCTTCATTATTTTGGATTTATGTATTTCTTTAGCATATAGGATACTTTAATATTTTACTGAAAATAAAAAGAAGTGACTGATAAAAAGTGCCAAATTATAAAGTGGAGCTTTAATTTGTGGTTAAAGTTTTTTTGTTCTGAAATTCTGAAGGAGTAAGCCCAACTAATTTTTTAAAAACTCTATTAAAAGAAGTCTTACTTGGAAATCCGGCTTCATATCCTATGGCTAAGACTTTATAGTTTTTATATTTTGGGTCTTGCATTAATTTTTTTGCGGTATCTACTCTGTAGATATTGATAAAGTTGTTGAAATTCTTCTGAAAGCATACATTTAGCATTTCGGAAAAAAGATGTACACTCATGCTTAGTTGATCTGCAATATCTGATTGTTTGATCTCGTGGTCTAAAAATGGCTTTTCTTTATCCATATAGTTTAAGATAAGTTCCATGTACTTTTGCTGATCCTTTACAGAAATAGAAGATTTTTTGGTTTGTGATTTTTGTTTGTCCTTTTCAAAAGTTCCTTGTTTTTGTATCTGTTCGGCAAGAGCGTTAAGTTTATCTCTTAGTACTCCATTTTCATTTTCTAATAGTATTTTAATATCCTTTAACTGTGATGACTCTTCAGTTAATTTTCTTCTTTTGTTTTGATAGATTATTGAGGATATAATTAAAAGAATAGTCAAAACAATTCCCGAAAAAATGAAAACTTGTTTTTCTTTTATCAAGGAAAGTATGGATTTCTTTTGCTCAGAAATAATGTCAGATTTTAATTCAGATTCTTTCGCTAACTTTAATTGTTGAGCTTTTGATAATGTTTTAAAATATCTCTCTCTAGTTTCTGTGTAGGCCTTTTGCTCTCGAAGAGAACTTTTGATGCTATCTAATGCTTCATAGGTTTTTGTTAGATATTCATGAGATTCCATTTGGATATTCAAAAAACTTCCTTTAATCGCCAAATCGCGGGCAATTTTTAATTTTTTAAGAGCTTGGATCGGTTGGTCAGACAAATAATAAGAAATACCCATCACGCAATTGGCTGAGGCCTCAAGCTCGATGGATTCATTATGATCCATTCTATCCAAGGCTTTTTGACTATTTTCTATAGCTTGTTCATATTTCCCTAGGTGGCGTTGACATTCTGAGATATTTATCAAAGCACCTATAATTCTATCATTTCTGTTCATTTTTTCAGCAAGATCTTTTGCCTTGTACATATATTTTAAGGCTTCGTGATAATTACCTTGATTAAGATTTGCTGTTCCTAAGGAATTATATGCTGAAATAATGAAGTTATCCGGATTTTCTTGATACTTCGCAAGCTCTATTACTTTTTGCATAGAACTTTTAACTTTCTCGTAATTTTCTATACTGTTGTAGAGGTTTCCTAAGTTGACTTGTACTAGAATTCTTGAAAATGAATTTTCGGGAAGGGAATTACTAAGTTTTTCTGCTTCAAGATATTTAGCCAATGATTTTTCGTACTGATCTACTTGCTGATGATAAATAGCCAGATACGTTAATGCAGAAACTTGATCTTCCTTTAATTCATTAGCTTCTGCAATTAAAAATATGATTTGACCATACTTTTGAAATGCTTCTAAATCTCCAGCTCTATGTGACTTGCTTAGTAATTGTCTATATTTTGCAATACTATCTTTGGGAGAATTGACTTTTTGACTATATATATCAAAGTCTGTTTCCGTTTGATTTTGGGCAAATAGAGTAGAGACTGTGGTAAGTACGTAAATAATTAGAAATGGGAGCTTTTTCATGTTATTTAACCTCAAAAAGATTACTTACGGTAAAAATAAATCAAAAATATTACTTTAGGAAAAGCATTTCTTTCTCCTGAAGTAATAAACCTTTGTAAAACTAATTATAGTTAAGACAAAAAAGTTGAAATTCTCATTTATAAAGCAATTTCATCGCTCTGTTTATTTCGATATTCTGAAGGGGTTTGGCCTACCAAATTTTTGAAGACACGATTGAATGAAGTTTTACTGGGAAAACCAGCTTCATAACCTATAGCTAGAATTTTATATTGGGAGTATGCGGGGTCTTTAATGAGTTGTTTAGCTTTATCCACACGATATAAGTTCATGAAATTATTAAAGTTCTTTTCAAAGCATACGTTTAATATTTCAGAAAAGAGATGTATTGTCATGCCGAGTTTTTCGGCAAGAAGGGATTGATTCATTTCATGGTCCAGATAAGGTTGTTCTTTTTCCATATAATCTAATATCAAACTCACATATTTCTCCTGTTCTTCTTTAGATAGAGAGGTTTTTTTAGCATTGTTTTTCTCATTTCCGTTGATGGTGCTAGTAGATTTTTGTTGTGCTATCTTCAGAATCTTTTGTTTAAGGGCTTCATTCTCATTTTGTAATAATTCTCGATCCTCCTTTAATTGATTTGCTTCAAACTCTGCTTGTTTCTTATTTTTCCTGTATACAAACAATATCACTAGTAATGTAACAGCGATACTAACTCCTATCCAAATTGATGTCCATTTAAATGAGTTTTCTCTTTTTAGAAGTACTTCTGTATCTGCCAACTCCTGCTCTACATCTAATCGTTTTGCTTTAGAAAGAGTTTGTAAGTATTTTTCTTTAGCATTGATGTAGCCTTTCTGTTCCATATTTGCCTTTTTTAAGTTTCCCTGTTTTTCGAAAACTATAGTTAGCTGCTTATGTGTTAACATTTGGACTTTTAAAAACTGATTGGTAATAGCAACTCCTTTAGCCATTTGTAAAGGTGAAATGGCTTCATTGTATTTTTCAAGCCCTACTAGAGAAGCTCCTAATAGATAGTTGTTTAATGCTCTAAGTTCGATAGATGGGACTGTTGAATGAAATGTTTGAGCTTGTTTACTATACGTTAATGCTTGTTCATATTGATTTAGTTTTAAATAGTTTTCGATCATGCCATTTAGGGCGTTTAGGATAATATCATCACGTTTTAACTCTTCTCCTATCGCTTTGGCTTTTTCCAAGTATTTCAAAGAAAGTGTGAAGTTTTTGTTTCCAGAAACAGCATCAGATAGGCCGGTGTAAGCGGCCATTCTATAAATGTTTGGTCCATTGAAGTCTTCGATGTATTTTAAAGCTTTATCAAAAGATTCTTTTGCTTTTTTGTGATATCCTATCTGATTATATACATGTCCAAGATTTATCAGAATAACGGTTTGTTTTTTATAACTATCAGGAATATCTTCAGAGATTTCTAGGGCTTTTGAATAATAGGTCATTGCCTCATCGTAAGCATCAGTTTTCTTATAGTAAACCCCTAATCTTGTTAGTGCATCAATTTCGTGCTCTCTAAGCTGATTTGCTCGTGCAATACTTAAAATAGAATCTGTATATAATTTGAAATTTTTATAATTTCCAGCATCATAAGTATCACTTTGCAACTGTGTTAAACGCTCAATCTCTGTTTTGGGAGTTATATTATGCTTTTCTTTTTGAGAAAATACAGGGCTAAAAAGAAAAAGAATGAGGTAAAGATTAGCAACTAATTTTAACATTAGAACTATTTTTAAGGTAGTTGCAAATTAAGAATTTATTTTTTTGTTGAAGCTCTGTTCCTATGTTGAACCTAAACCTTACTTGAATCAGTTATTACCGCTACTACAATTAATTATCCAATGTGTTTACAATTAGTTCGGTATTCGATATTATGCAATTGGTGAATTTGGAGATGGGTACGCTTACTTCTTCTCCGCTAAAAGAATTTTTGGGATATGCTTCGTTGGTCAATTCTTCATATATGTTGTTCCTATCTGAGTTTTTACTACTGACTAAGGTTACTTTTTTTGCATCAATAGTTTTTATGATATACACGTTCTTGGTAGTTGCTATCAAATCATCTGTGTTTAATTTTTGGAGGATTTGTTTTTTCTTTTCTGCACTTTGTCCCATGAAGGATTCTTGGTATTGTTTAGTTGCTTTCAATTCATTTATAAAACCTATAGGAACCCCAATAAGAATAGCTAAGGCTATAACCCCAAAGCTGTAATAACCCCACATAGGGATGTTATGGTTGCTCTTCATCCCTAAAGCAGCTGCTTTTATTTCCGGGCTCCACAAACTTTTTTTTATTTTTTTACCTGTGTCCTTACAAATCAGTTGTGTTACTTTTTTAGGAAACAAAAAAAAGAGAACTCGAACGTCGCGACGCATTAATTGAAGAAATACATCATTAGATACACAATTGTTGGAATCAAGTTGAAATCTTCGTTCTTCGACAATGTATTCTGTTACTGATATGAACATAAGATGTTTGTTTTGATATGAAAAATGGAATCAAAACTAACTTACTTTTTTAATAAAATGGTTCCAAATTATAATTTGGGGCTTATGATCATAAATATCCTGTTTGTTAATGTCTATATCTATAAAATCTTTTGGAACAAAGATCATGCATGGGTGGGTACTCAATATTATATTACTATGTGAGCATTAAAAACAATAAGGAAGAACTAGGAAAGGTAATATTGGCAGTAAAAGGCTTTATAGGGGTCCCTAAAGCCTTTTGTAGAGCAAGTGTACAATGTGACTTTTTGTGAAGAGGTGAGTATTACCTCAAAATAATAGTTAAACAAATTATTAATTATTTGATAAATAAGGTGTTAACTCTGTTGTAAAGATACAATAATTTGGATTAAACACATCAAATAGAATTGTTTTTATGAACCTGTAAAGATAGAATGAGTTTAGTTCCCTTCTAAACTAAATAGCAGAAAGAGGTGTAGCGTTATCTTTTGCAACCTCTATTTGAAATGGAGACTTACAATTTACTATTGGCATATTCTTAGTTTAACCTATCTCTTTTAATGGTCTTTTTATACTTCTTGGTAATAATTAAAATTATGGAGAGTACTGGTAATGTTGAAATCAAAATTTCCGTTTAGATTCAATGGAACTCTTGGAGAACTTTTAGGGGATCTTGAGAAATTCGAATTGGCAATTACTATTGAAGGTGACCAAGGTGGTGGTAAAACCAGATTCACCTATCAATTAGCAGACGCTTTTGCAGAGATCGGAAATCGAATCGCTATTTTTTCTTTAGAGATCGGTAGTAGATCTGATCTCATCACTCGTATGAAAGAAGAATATATGTAATTCCAGAATCAGAACAACAAATTAGTACTATTTTTATTGTAATCTTCCAACGAACTATTCAAAAAACTGCAGGTGGTGGTACAGCTCCACTTTTTGATGCAGGGTTTAATATTGAAGTGGTTAAGGTGGATGATACGTTTGAGAATAATTATGCGGTAACGTCTAAGAATAGATATGGAATTACAGGAATTAAACGGAATATCCATACTGAAAAAATAATTTCTGAATAGTATTAATTAAAGGTTAAAAAGAAACGGTCAGTATCCAGAAAATGTTTATTGTAAAAAACACCACAAACAAATAAGGAAAAAATAATAGGTTCAATGAAAATCCTTATTTTAGATTCAACATAAACATGCAAATCACCCCTTGTCCGGATTAATTCCAGGCAAGGGGTATTTTATTTTACTTAAGTTAAGCAGTTACTATATCTAATTGAATTTCGATCTTAAATATACTTTTTAATTGACTTTACTCTACATTTGTTGCCCAATAACCTAGCTGTTCAACTACAGATTGTTTAAACTTATTCATATTTTTACTGTACAAATTGACAACCTAATTTTCCAGTCAAGGTCCGTTCTCCAGTTTCGAGATTATACTTAATTTCTTCACTTAATACGTAATTTGGCACAAAATCGAGTAATTCAGGACAGATTGTATAAAGGTCTACTTTCTTTGTAGAGTATTTCCAGCCTATTAAAAACTTCTCGTCATCAGAAACTTCAAAGGTTTCACTTACTGTTTCAAAATTAGAAACAGTTTGATTTTTAATGTTGATTATGACGTAACTATTACTATTACCATCTCCTCTAAAGCCAAAAATGATATGTTTTTTTAAGAGTTCCTGTATATAAGACCATTCAGAACTTTCTGAATCTATCTCGCTCTTTTTTTTCATAAATAGTGCATCTTTAATATTTACTATAAGCACATTTTCCAGTTGTTTCGGTTTTTTAAAGATGTAGTAATCCGAAGCATCTGCACTATCCGAGTATTTTTCCAAAACACCATAATCAATCCCTTCTTTTGTATGAAACCTTAATAAAAACTTCTTCTCTTTTAACTCATACAATAAGTATTTTGTGTTACCCTTATTCCTGTAATCTGTTATTTTTTGAAGTGTATAGCTTTCCGTTTCCGATGTATTATTGCAGGACAGTAATAGAGCTGAAAGGATTATTAACAAAATATAAATCTTCATTTGTTTTTCTTATTACCAGATGTAATCTATTATTAGCATTTAAGTCGATATGGAAAAATCTGGTGTTACTTTTATTACTTTATTTTTTATATGAATATTGAACATTATTAGTTGTTCTCGTAAAAATTGTATTACGCAATAATTATTTTTCAAATCCATTACTCATAACATCTGTTTCTTTTATAAATTCCTGTAGGAAATCTGTCATATTTTCTGCTATCCAGCGAATTTTAATCTCGTCGACCCCAAAGGCGATTATTTGTCCTGATTTCCCTTTGCTTCCAGGCGCATAATCTAGAGCTATAAAATTTCCGTCACCTGTACTCATAAAAGGAATCCAATATGGATTTGTATAGATACCTATTGTTTTTCTTCCGTCTGGGTGATTATTACCCGTCAAATCAATTAACATCCAATCAACACTATCATAAATCTCTTTCCAATTTTTCCATTCATCAAGTATTTGTTCAGCAGATAAAAACCCTTGGGTTTCTATTCCATTATGTGCATTTAATAGCACCTGTAATTCTTTAGGAAATGTATAACCTGCTAAATTTTCAAATTCCTGGTAAAATTCTGTATTGTTTACAGGAGGGTTTGGTTGAAGTTGTTTTGTACTAATGAGCTCATCGAATACTCTTTTTAACATCGCTTCATCAATAGTACCACACCCGGTAGTGTCAATATATTTTTTAATATAGTTCTTTTTTTCTTTAGCTATTTTGGCTTCATTATATTGTTGCGGTGCATTCTTATGTAAATAAGATCCTGTGTTTTCATAGGGTCTTTCATCCATCATCATTCCAGAGTTTACCCATTTTTGAGAAAATTGCCCTTTTCCTAAAACAAGCAAAAATTGTGGATTTGGATTAAGTTCCGGCTGTATTTCAAATTGACCGTTACTTCTGTATTCTTCAAGATTTTTATATTGTTTTTCAAATATGATGTCCATCCATAATTTGAAATTGCCACTATTCCCCAAATGCAATCCGGCTATTTTTTTGCCTGATAAATAAGCAAACACATCATATGTTGATTCTCCGTTTTTTGGTGTAATAATCAATAGTTTTAGAACTTTAACTCCTAAATGAACCGATAATTTCTCCAGTATAATGTTCCTAAACTCCATTGTATCATAAGACCTATAATTTCTGGCAGCAGCATTTTTATGATGCGAGTAATCTTTATAAAAAGGTTCGGGAAGTTCATTTAGCGCGATGGTATTGAATGTAATATCATCGAACTTTATTTTTTTTAACTGATTGTCATAGGGTATGGTATTTATATTCATTTCGTTGTTACAGTTCGTGAGTAGTATCATTAGATTTATGAGTAAATAGTATTTCATTTTGGACTTCTTAATAATGTCTTACCCGATAATCGAGATTTAAATGCTCCGCGCCTACGTCGAAATACTTGGATATATAACTTTTTAAATGCTTTACAGGCTTGCGCTGAGGCTCTTTATTCAGCTAAGCCTATAGACATTAAATAATCCAGGTAAGGAAATAAATGCACAAGTTCTGGCGGTGCTATATCTTTTACATTTACATAAAAACACTTAAATTCATTTTTATACCTCCAATTTGAATTTAAATCCAGAAGTAAATATCCTCCACCTCCAGTATTCAATAATTCATATATTTTGGTGATATTGTGTTTACTAGAAAATTCAGAATACCAATCCATTTCTGTCCACATATTTTTTTCCTTAGTTATTGTAAATACATTATACAAAGGTTTAAATCCTGCAAATCCATAGATGTCTGTTAAACCATCCATGATGTTATAATATATCCAGTAAATTGCGATATGAATATTATTCTGAAATGTAGTGTAAGATGCCGTTGGTTCTACTGTTTTATATTTCCATGGCAATCTTGAAATCGTTAAGTATTCTTTGCCGTCAATTAAATGTACAAAAGCTCTACATATTCCATTTTTTTCTGTTTTAAATAAAAACGCATCAATTGTTTTTGGCTTAAGTGCTTTGATTAATTCTGGAAAATATTGCTCTATTTTTGAAAGTTCATTTGTTATTCCAGATTGTCTTATTCTACTATTATCGTTTAGATAATCCAACCAATGTGACGGTATTCCATTTGAGTTGGTTACAATAACAACTTTTTCATTAAGGCCTTGCGATAATTTTGATAAATGTTCTTCCAATTTAATATCCTTATTTGGTTTAAATGAATTCATAATCTTTATAGTTACTACCTACTTATTGTGACTACATTTAATTTGACCTTTATCAATTTAAATTCAGTATTGTTAAAATTATTAATTTGTAGCTAAACTAGCATTCAAATTAGGTCACAACACGTGCCGATTTATAAGTTGGTGCTTTTTTTAATGTATAATCCTTAGTTTTATGATGAGGCAAAATGTCTATGAAAAATGAATTTTAAAAAATACAGAATAGCTATCACTTTCTTTTTTATGATCTGGGTACTTCTTTTGCTAAGTTTTCACCCTTTTATAAATAATATCGGTAGTGGTGCAGATGGGTTAGGCGGTTTTATTCTAGCTGTATTAATGACGATAGTAATTATCATTTTTGGGATTGGAGTTAGTGGCTTTTTACTATTAGGACTATTAGATAATCGTTCAAAAGCAACACGTATTATGGGTGTTTTTATAGGTAGTTTAGCAATGTTAAATATCTGTTTGCTGTTCACTTGGAAATTGTCGCTTATTACATTTATTAAGCAGTTTATTTATTAATATACTAAATAGAAAACGTATGACAGAAAGTAGTCATCACCCTATTTTTAATACTTAAAATACTAACGTCCGTGCTTTGGAAAAGAAAAACAAAAATCCTAAAAGACGAAGCTAAACAATTTATTGAGCATCAACTATTATTTATTGAACGCTTGATGGGTGCTGATTGGCTTTCTAATTTTAAACCTTTTGTTCTTACTCATTTTCAGGTTGAAGGCGTTGATCATAAAGAAATCGCTCAACTTGTTTTTAACCAGGTCAAACAAGCTATTGGGTTAAAAGATGCTGACATTACACTTGACTTTTTTTGGGAAAAACCCATACAACCAAAAGATCCATTTGCTGTATTAAAAACCACCGATCTATTTAAAGAAGAAACCATCAAGATAGGAAAATATCGGAATGATAAAACATCACATATTATCTGTATAGAAATGTCCGTGTTGCGTAATCACTATCTGCTAGTATACACCCTAGCTCATGAATTGGCCCACTATTTTCTTCAAGGGCAAAAACAACTCTTCTTTAATGATGAAAAGCTGACCGATATATTGGTCTTGGTAATGGGATTTGGAAACTTTTGGTGTGAATTACACAGTAATAAAAACAGTACTAATGAAATCAAAACGGGATATTTATCTAAAGAAGAAGGCATTTACGCCCTTGCTTGGTTACAAGAGTATAACAAAGATTCGCAGTGGGAATTACACTTAAGTGATAAAGAATTATCTAAAACTTTCAAACAATATTTAACTGATATTCAAAAAGATCAAAGTAAAAAACTTTTACCAGAACAACCTCCCAGATATCTATCAGCATCATTTGCGCTCTTTTTAATCAAAATACTAGATAACGAGATTATTGATTACAGTTTTGATGATGTTTTTTTTAAAAATCTTACACTATACAATAATCAGGTTAAAAAAGGAAGGGCAATCCCTTTTAAGAAAAAAAGAACAAATATTGTCAAAAGCATTATAGAAGAAATCCGGTCATTTCAAGCAAAAAACGATTTAGAACTTTATTTGGTGCAACAGGCCATTGGTCATATAAGTCTCTACTTTAATAAACCGTTACAAGATTCTTTTTACAACAAAATTACGACTCATTGGAAAGAGAATGTCCAGTTTAGAAATCAAGATTTAGAGCTAATTCGAGATGCTTTTAACAAAAACTCATATTTAGAACCCGAATTGATGTATACCAAACGAAAAGAGTTAGCAGTAATAATCTTGCCATTATTACAATCAGAATTTAATCTGGATGAAATATCTAACTAATTGATACAAATTAATAACCATGAGTTTAATCAAAGGTAAAAACGAATTTAAAAGTAAAGTAAAAGATAACATATAAACCTCAAAATTGAGATTTGATTTCCCTTTAAACTTGTACAGTTTTCATTATCCGTTTAGGGTTAGAGTTAAAAATTAAAAATTGAGCACTCTACTGAATCCTCCGAAAAAAATATCATTAATTTGCAATTATTTCAAAGTAGTAGTTTTAATGTTGAAGTTAGTTGCAAGCTTTTATCTTATCTTTTTTCTTTTTATCTCTAATTTTCCTCAAAAAAGGGGAAAATACCGTTACCCCGAACAAAACAATAGAACGTTTAACCAAACAGCAAAGTGATACATACGATATAGGCGATTATAAGAACTTCAAATTATACACCGTTCTATTTTAACCATTACCGAAGCTAATCAGCTCATAACCTACGAAATTGATGCTATAACGAGATTAGGTGTTTATTATAAAAAAATTGATCCTTAAGGATAACCGTAACTATTGAATTGATAAATTATTGATATTGTTTGTCAATAAAATTCATTAAACCAATAAATTATGAGTTCAGAAATAAATACCGAAGTACTTGAAAGACTAATTGGACAGGAGGTAGTGGCAGATATTCCGAATGATGACGATACAGATACAATAACAATAATGGGAAATTAGAATTAACTCTAACTGATGAATGTTCAGTATCAAAAATACGGGGGAACGCTTAAAAATATCAGAAGACCAATTATTTCAGAGATTTGTGAAATCAGGAGGAAATATAGAATCTACCGGTCTAGGATTGTCTTTAGTACAGCGTATAGTGCAATACTATAACTTCTCTATACAATATAGGAATATTGATCCATGGCATATTATAACTATAGGATTCTAAAATATTTACGAATTAAGGTGATTTAAGAAATATTATTTGTAATTGTTGACATAATCAATTGGGATCAAACTGATTTTGGATCGAATTTCGCTTCTTAGTTGAATAAGTTCAGGGAACTTGTAAAAAAAGAGAATCTTCTTAAGTTTAATTTTTCCAAATTTCGACGGTTTATCACTTAGAACAAAAAATGTCCAAGACTCGGCAATATCTTCTTCTGGGCTTTCTGAGGCATAATCTGATAAGAATTGGTTTTTGTTATGAAAATAAAAACGCTGTAATCTTCTAACTTTTCTATTTTCATTTTTAATGTTGTCGATCTTATCCCATTCTTTTAGAAAATCAGCATTCCAAAAAGTACTTACAAACTCCCCTAGGTAGCTGTTTTTTTTGGCATAACCTTCCGAGGTAAGATAGCCTTTTTCATCATCTTGATAGTCATCATCGGTTATTTCTACCTGTTCAGGATTAAGAGTTAGCAAATGACCAAATTCGTGAATCAATGTGTGGGTATAATCTTGTATGTATGTAGAATCTTTAATTTCAAATTTAAAGTCTATGGTATCGATTGCAACACTCCACTTGGTGTTGATGTTATTTAGAGGAGCTATTTCGCCCAATACTTCTTCGGCACCATCAGTAAAAAGTATCAAACGAGTTACATATCTCTTTAGTAATTTGGAGGGGAGTAGATTATTTAGGTAGTTCCAATATTTAATAGCAAGAGAATCAGACTGTTTTTTACCGAGTTGAAGGGTTCCATTCGATATCTCCCAACTTTCACCTATAATTTCGGCTTGATTTTGAGCAGACAAGGAGTAACATAGAATTGTAAAGAGGAGTAAAATTAATTTATTCAATATTATTTAGGAGTTTTCTATTATTACTAAAGATAATTAATGAAAGTGAATTTACAAGACGCCTGGTTATACAATTCATTAGTATGAAAACAATGTTAAACTTTTTGTAGTGATTTTTTTGTTAGGGCTATTTATAAATTTATCTTGAGGATAATGATCAAAAAGGATTAAACAAGAAGTTAGTTATAACAGGTTTTTATCATTACTAAAATCTTATAAAAATAAATGATCGGATCCCTATTAGACAGACCAAGCAAAACCCCGATAATATATTATGGAGGCAAACGGACCATGACCAAATTAATAACATTTTGGGTAGTATTAACTTAGAAAACATTCTATTAAGATCCAAAGCTTTAAAATTTAGATTGCTAGATCAGGACGAATTGGTTAAAAAACAATTCGATAATGAATCTTACTTAAAAATATGATATAATAGTTCGTATTAATTCATCAAGTACCACGAAATGCAAGCAAAATGCAAGCAAATTTTGATGAAAACAGGCTGAAAACAAAAAAGAGTTACGAAATAACATCGTAACTCTTTAAGTATTAAGCTCCCCCTCTTGGGCTCGAACCAAGGACCCTTTGATTAACAGTCAAATGCTCTAACCAACTGAGCTAAGGAGGAATTTATGTTTGCAAAGATACTTAGTATTTCTCTTTTGCGAGTGCAAATATATACTAATTTTTGATTCTCAAAAAGATTTTTTTAATTTTTATTATTTTCCTGTGATCGCTCTATAGATATCATTTCCGTTTGCAAATAATAATAAGGCGATAAGAATAATAAAACCAACAAGTTGGGCGTACTCCATAAATTTATCATTTGGTTTTCTTCCTGCAATAATTTCATACAGTAAAAACATCACATGTCCACCATCCAATGCAGGAATCGGTAAGATGTTCATAAAAGCCAAAATAATAGAAATAAAAGCGGTAGTACCCCAAAAGGCTTTCCAGTTCCAGGCATCAGGGAAAAGATTTCCGATAGCTCCAAAACCACCTACCTGACTAGCTCCTTTTTTCGTAAATACATATTTAAACTGAGCGATATAGTCGTGCAGCGTCCAATATCCGAAATCAAAACCTGCGGAGATACTTTCTGTAAAGGAGTATTGTCTTTTCTGGATTTCAAAATTTGCTTTGGGATATACCCCAACCACACCATCTTCGTTTGGAGTCACCATTATGGTTTGTTCTGCTCCGTTTCTTAGATAGGTTATCTTTAATGCCGAATTAGTAGTATCTGCTCTTTTCAATCGATTAAAATCGTTCCAATAGACTACGTTTTGATCATTTAGGCTTAGGATGCGATCTCCTTTTAATAATCCTGCTTTATGCGCCGGAGTATCTGCTACCACACTATCTAATACAGGCTCTGCAATAGGAGAGAATGGGCGTAGTACTCCAGATTCAAACATGGTTGTTCCGATATCTTCTGGAATAGACAATGTTTCTTTTTGTCCATTTTGGTGCATTACGGTGATGTTTTCTACATCTCTCATAAACAGATAATGGTTGATCTGGATCACATCTTCCAGCGTTTCGCCATTTACTTCCATCACGCGATCCCCATCTTTGAATCCTAACTCTTTAAACGAATCTGCTACGGCAAATCCTTGTGGTAAGTCATCAAATCCTACATGATTGGTACCCCATGTAAAAATGATGGCCATATAGATCAAAAATCCAAGGATGATATTTACAGTAACTCCACCTAGCATAATGATCAATCGTTGCCAAGCCGGTTTGGATCTAAACTCCCAAGGTTGAGGTGGTCCAGCCATTTGCTCTTTGTCCATACTCTCATCGATCATCCCGGCAATCTTTACATATCCTCCCAAAGGCAACCAACCGATACCATAAACGGTCTCACCAATTTTTTTCTTGAAGAGCGCAAATTTCACATCAAAAAAGAGGAAAAATTTCTCTACTCGGGTTTTAAATAATTTGGCAGGTATAAAATGCCCTAGCTCGTGCAAAACGATTAGGATCGATAAACTCAGTAGTAACTGAATGGCTTTTACAAAAAATGGACTCATTAGGTCGTATTCAAAATTTAATCACGCAAAAGTAACCTTTTAAGAGGTATATAAAAAAAAACTACCCTCGATATCACCAGATTTAGTATTTTTTTAATGAAAAAGAGACTACAAATACAGGATAATCCTCGTATTTTTGCAGCCAGAAAAATGAGTATGCTTCAGTTTTTTTCAAAGTATAAGTTTTTTGCCGTAGTACTCTTCATACTATCTGCAATTATCATTAGTATCATTTATACCATTCTTAAACCCAAAAGAATCCTGCAGGTATATGCTCCAGAGATGGTGAATACCGAACTGGTAGATAGTACGGTGCAATATGTACGTAAATATCATAAGATTGCCGATTTCAAATTGACCAATCAAAACGGAAAAACAATTACTCAGGAGGATTATAAAGATCGTATTTATGTAGCTGATTTTTTCTTTACCACCTGCCAAACTATTTGTCCAATTATGACCGGGCATATGAAAGAGATTCAGGATCGACTTAAAGATGATCAGGAAGTATTGTTATTATCGCATAGTGTCACTCCCAAAATTGACAGCGTAGCTCGATTAAAAAAATACGCTATCGAAAAAGGAGTAGACGATAGCAAATGGAACCTGGTAACAGGAGATAAAAAACAGATCTACGACCTGGCTCGCAAATCGTATTTGGCGGCCAAATCAGATGGCGATGGTGGTCCTTATGATATGGTACATACCGAGAATTTTGTATTGGTAGATAAAAAGAAACGCATACGAGGGTTTTATGATGGTACCAATCCTGAAGAAATTGATCGCTTGATCGAAGATATTGAGGTATTAAAGCAAGAAAACCCCTCAGAATAGGCCACTTTCTCCCCTTTATTTTGAAGAATTTAGCATTTGCACTAGGTTTTTTTCCGTACTTTTGCCTAGTTTAAAATTAATCTAAATAAGCTTTTGAAGACTACTATTGCCCATCTTAAGAAAGGTCAGCGAGCCTTGATTAAGGAGATTCCCACCGATGTGATACCGTTAAAATTATTAGAAATGGGATGTCTTCCAGGTAACGAGGTACAGTTACTACAAACGGCTCCTTTTAGTTGTCCAATGTATCTCAATATCAATGGCAGTCACCTTGCAATCCGCAGAGAAGTGGCGGCAGAAATCGAAGTTCAAATTTTATAAAGGTAGTTTCTTTTTATGGCTAAGCAGATTAAAGTTTCACTAATAGGAAACCCAAATACAGGAAAAACTTCGGTTTTTAATTTACTTACAGGACTCAATCAACAGGTAGGAAATTATCCCGGGATAACGGTAGAAAAAAAAGAAGGGATTTGTAAACTTTCCAGAGGAGTAAAAGCCCATATTCTGGACTTACCGGGTACTTATAGCTTGAATGCATCGTCGCTAGACGAAAATGTAGTGATTGAGTTGTTACTCAACAAAAAGGATAAAGATTTTCCAGATGTGGCCGTAGTGGTTACCGATGTCGAAAACCTAAAAAGAAACCTATTACTGTTTACACAGATCAAAGATTTGGAAATTCCCACCATTTTGGTAATCAATATGGCCGATCGTATGCAGCGAAGAGGAATTTCTCTGGATATCCCAAGACTGGAAAAAGAATTGAATACCAAAATAGCTTTGGTAAGTGCCAGAAAAAAGCAAGGAATCGATGAGCTCAAAAAGATGATCGAATCCTATGCATCTTTGCCCAAATCCCCTTGTGTAGATGCGCTTACTTTTGCGCCAGATTATTTTGAAAGATTACAACAAGCGTTCCCTAACCAGTCTTTGTACAAACTTTGGTTGGTGATTACTCAGGATGTCAATTTCAGAAAAGTAGATAAACAAGAATTGGATATCTCTCCGGATTTTCAGATTAAATCTGAAAGTGAACTCAAACGACTACAGCAAAAAGAAACGATCAAACGTTACCAGTTTATCAATAATGTACTCAAACAAGGAGTTACTGTAGACGAAAAAGCGGCCACCGGACTTAGAGAACGATTAGACAGAATACTTACTCATAAATTCTGGGGCTATTTTATTTTCTTCGGTATTCTATTATTGATTTTTCAAGCCATTTATGACTGGTCGTCTTATCCCATGGATTTGATTGATGAAGCTTTTGCATGGCTTAGTGAGGCTACCAAATCCGCATTACCAGCAGGACCATTTGTGGATCTGATTACCGATGGGATCATACCTGGGTTAGGAGGAATCGTGATTTTTATTCCGCAGATTGCGTTTTTGTTTCTATTTATCTCGATTCTCGAAGAAAGCGGTTACATGAGTCGGGTGGTGTTTTTGATGGATAGAGGAATGCGCAAATTTGGATTAAGCGGAAAAAGTGTAGTGCCCTTAGTATCGGGAACGGCATGTGCAATTCCTGCAGTAATGGCTACCCGAAATATAGAAAGTTGGAAAGAGCGACTCATAACGATCTTGGTAGTGCCGTTTACCACTTGTTCTGCCAGATTACCTGTGTATTTAATCATTATCGCATTAGTAATCCCAGACGAAAAAGTAGGATGGATTTTTGGATATCAAAGTCTTACCTTGATGTTCCTTTATTTTTTAGGTTTTGGTGCTGCTGTAGGAGCAGCCTGGATACTGAATAAAGTGCTCAAAATAAAAAGCAAATCGTATTTCGTGATCGAAATGCCAGGGTACAAAGTGCCATTGTTTAAAAATGTAATGATCAATGTGATCGAAAAAACCAAAGCATTTGTATTTGGTGCAGGAAAAATCATCTTGGCGATCTCGATTATTTTGTGGGTATTGGCAAGCTTTGGTCCAAATGATAAATTTGATCAAGCCGAAGAGATTGTTACTGCTACTCATAGTGATCTTTCTGGAGAAGAACTTGAAAATGAAATCGTGTCTTACAAATTAGAGCATTCGTTTATTGGGTATGCCGGAAAAGGGATAGAACCTATCGTTGCTCCTTTGGGATATGACTGGAAAATAGGAATTGGAATCATAAGTTCTTTTGCTGCTAGAGAAGTGTTTGTAGGTACGTTGGCTACGATCTACAGCGTAGGGAGCGATGAAGAAGAAACCATCAAAAACCGAATGGCAGCCGAAGTACATGAAAAAACAGGAAGACCCGTATTTAATTTTGCAAGTGGAATATCCCTGTTACTGTTTTATGCTTTTGCCATGCAATGTATGAGTACGTTGGCTATCGTAAAAAGAGAAACCAACGGTTGGAGATGGCCTACTATTCAGCTGTTTTTTATGAGCGGATTGGCCTATGTGGTAGCATTGATTGCGTATCAAATTTTAAAATAAATCACTTAAGGTTTCGTATCTTTATACGACCTATTTTGTATGAATATTATAATCCAAAACATATTAGTACTTCTGGTATTTGCGGTCGCAGTAGGATTTTTGATCAAAAAATTCTTTTGGAAACCTTCCTGGTCCTCAGCAAAGAAAAAGGACAAAGGAGCATGTGGTGATGGAGGTTGTGGCTGCCATTAAGTTTTAGACTTTCTTTTCCAAGGTAAAGGACCACTGCTAATCAAGTAGACTCCCATAAAAATAAGAATACAACAAAGTAATTTTGAGATGGTAATATCTCCTTGGTACTGGCTATCTATTACCAAATACGAAACCAGCGCAACCAAAATCATAGCCACTGCAGGTTGCACATAAATATAACTGCTGGATACCGTTGGTTTTACATACTGTAATGCAAACATATTGAGTAAATAGGCAAGAAAGGTGGGCCCAACGACAACATAGATTAGCGATATCCAATTGGTAAATTCAAAAGCAGCAAAGTCAGTGTTTAATAAGGGAGAAATGCACAACGGAAACATGAATATAAACCCAAATAAAAAGGTCCAAATGATCACGGTAACGGGTTTGTATTTAGACATCATGGGTTTTACAATGACTAGATAAAAAGCAAAAGCCAAGGCGTTGATGGCAATAAAAATATTTCCTTTAATCGAACCGGTCCCTAACCCAGAATTTCCTAAGTAGATAAGCAATATGGCTCCTAGTCCTCCAATAGTAATCCCGAGCACACGTCTAGAGGTAAAAGGTTCTTTTAGTAAAAACCGGCTTATAATCACCGTGTAAATAGGCATGGCAGTAATTATTATAGCAGCATCTACTGGAGAGGTAAGGCTTAAACCATTCATCGAGAAGTACTGATTGGTAGCTACTCCCAAAAAACCACATAGCGCAAGTCTGGGAATATCTTTTCGATCTACAGATTCTTTGATAAATGTTTTCAGAATAAAAAATAAAAGTCCAGCTCCTGCTATACGAAGAAATACCAATGCAGAGGCTTCCATTTTATTAGGCATCAACCCTTTGGCGATTAAATAATTGGCACCATAAACAATATTTACACTTAATAAGGCAATATGAGCCTTTCCAGTATTAGAAATCATAGGGTGCGAATAATAAATGGGTTGGCAACATTATTGTTTAGCTGTTTATTTGATGATCAATTCCAGATAATAGTTTTCTTCGGGGATAGGTTGTTGATTGACGGGATATGGACTAATTGTATATCCATAAACCGTTTTGTCCCCCTTGGTCATTACTAACTCTTGTTTTTTAGGGTTAATGTTCGTCTTGCCAAAAATCAATTCCTTCGTTTCTAGTAGCTTTTCATTTTCATAGATTTCAATCTGCACTTTTGCCTGCCCTTCCCACATACAAGATACTCCTGTTGGACATCTTGAATCTTCAATAACTTTTACAAATTTGATGCTCTTTGAGTCGAATTCGATCGTAGATCCTAACTTCAGTTTACTAATGATTTTTGGAGATTCGGTGTTAGTCGAATCTTGTGCGGATAACGATACCTGAAATAGTAGGATTATTAACGGAAAAATAATGGATTTGATCATAACAGCTACAACACGTGTTAAAGATATATAAAAAATGAAATGCCTATGCGGTAAAAGATCCTAATATTACGGAATTTTGAGTGATCGTCATAAATTTATGGAAAGAGAAAAAGCGATAATAATAGGTGCTGGCATTGCTGGTTTGGCAACAGCAATTCGACTGCAAAGTGCAAATTTTGATGTCGAGGTTTTCGAAACCAATCCAAGTGCAGGAGGTAAATTGGCAGAAATTCGAGAAAAAGGTTATCGTTTTGATTGTGGTCCTTCTTTGTTTACAATGCCTCAGTTTATAGAAGAATTATTTACGATATCCAGCAAACCCATGTCGGCATATTTCTCTTATGTAAAAAAAGAGACAGTTTGTAACTACTTCTATGAGGATGATACCCGATTTACGGCACATGCCGATATTGATAAATTTGCAATGTCTGCCGCCGAAGCTTTTGAGGTCGAAGCTCAAACTATCAAAGATTATTTTGATAGTAGTAAAAAGAAATTTGATCTAACATCATCTTTATTTCTTGAGAAATCTCTCCATAAATTAAACACCTATTTGTCATCAGATACGATAAAAGCAATAACCAATGTTGGACAGCTGGATATAGGTGCAACGCTGCATAAAGTGAATTCAAAAAAATTTAAGGATCGCCGATTGGTTCAGTTTTTTGATCGTTTTGCCACCTACAATGGGTCTAATCCATATAAAACTCCCGGAATCATGTCTATGATCCCGCATTTGGAACAATACTATGGTACCTTTTTTCCAGAAGGAGGAATGTATAGCATAGCTCATAGTCTATATCGTCTGGCCCAAGACTTGGGAGTGGTCTTTAATTTCAATGCAAAGGTCACGCAAATAGCTGTTGCAAATAATAGTGCAGAAGGAGTTTTTGTTGGGGAGAAACGTATTGATGCTGATGTAGTAGTTTCTAATATGGATATAGTTCCTACATATCGAAAGTTACTTCCTGATTGTAAAGCTCCTGAAAAAACATTACAACAACCACGATCGAGTTCGGCATTAATATTTTATTGGGGAATCAAAGGAACATTTCCAGAATTGGATCTTCACAATATATTTTTTAGCGAAAATTACAAAGAAGAGTTCGATTGTATTTTCACGAGGAAAGAAGTTGGTAACGACCCAACTATATACATTAATATTACCTCAAAAAATGAGCCCAATGATGCACCAGAGGGGTGCGAAAATTGGTTTGTAATGATTAATGTTCCTGGCAATCAGGGACAAGATTGGGATGGTATCATCACAACGGCCAAAAAAAACATTTTGCAAAAACTCTCCAGAATTTTGCAAAGAGATATTGAGCAAATCATCGAGACCGAGTCTATTTTGGATCCACGTACTATCGAAGAAAGAACACAGTCCTATCAAGGATCTTTGTATGGCTCGTCTAGTAATAATAAATATGCAGCTTTTTTAAGGCACCCTAACTTTTCTCAACAGATCAAGAAACTGTATTTCTGTGGTGGTAGCGTGCACCCAGGAGGAGGGATTCCCTTGTGCTTGTTATCCGGGAAGATAGTTGCAGAGCTCATTTCAAAAGACACTAAAAAATAATAGAAAATGGCCCCCAAAAGAAAGCTCATATATTCCATTGTTGTTGTTTGGTTGTTTACTATCTCCGGGATTTTAGGAATTCTTATGGGGTATGAATCCTGGTTTTTATCCCTAACCTGGCTGCATTTGCTGATATACCTCTTTTTAATTCTTTGGAATGCTGATTTCAATCGGAAATTGATATATGCATTGTGTATTCCTTTTGGTATTGGTATGATTGCCGAAATAATTGGTGTCAATACCGGATTGATTTTCGGAACATACGAGTATGGTAAGAACCTAGGCCCAAAAGTGTATGGTGTACCTTGGATGATTGGGGTGAATTGGGCTATCTTAACGTTTTGTTGTGCCGCTTTAGCAAAGAAAATTGTTGATCCTATTTTGGTTTCGTCAGCATTGGGAGCAATAATTATGGTATTGCTGGATGTGGTCATGGAGTTCTCAGCACCTAGATTTGATTTTTGGGAATTTGAAGGAGGAATTGCTCCATTTCAAAATTATGTGGGTTGGTTGGTAACGGCATGTATTGTTCAGTTCTTATTTCAAAAAATGGTGAACATGTTTCGTTTCACGATCTCGGTACATATTTTTATTGCTATATTGGTCTTCTTTTCCATTTTCATATTGTTCTGAATGCAAAAATATGATTACATCATTACGGGTATGGGAGCGTCTGGCCTTATGTTTGCCTATAGGTTAGTATCTGACCCTTACTTCGATGATCATTCCATATTACTGATCGATAAAGTTTCCAAAGATCAAAATGATCGTACCTGGTGTTATTGGGACCTCACGGATGGAGATTGGGATGCTATATTGCACAAAAGGTGGGATAATATCTATTTCGGAAGTACTACCTACAAAGAACACACAGCTATTTTGCCGTATCAATACAAAATGATTCAAGGGAAGGATTTCTATGATTTTATCTTAAAAAAAATAGCTTCAAAAACCAATGTAAGCATTGCCAAAGAGACCCTTGTTGCATTGAATGAAAAAGGATCTTATGCAGAAGTTGTTACAGATCAGACCACCTATCAGGCAGGTAAAGTATTCAATAGCGTTATTCTATCCGATGCGTATAAAAAGCAACAGCAGTTTCCTTTGTTGAATCAACATTTTTTGGGCTGGTTTATTAAAACCGAAACAGATATTTTTGATGATCAGGAAGCCACTTTTATGGACTTTACTGTGGATCAAAAAGGGAATACCCGGTTTATGTATGTGCTGCCCACTTCAAAACGAGAAGCCCTTTTTGAATACACCCTGTTTTCTGAAGATTTGTTAGAAGAAAAAGAGTACGAAGAAGCTATTGTAAGCTATTTGGAAAGTAAAGGAATCAAGAACTATCAAATTGTAGAAAAAGAAAAGGGATGCATCCCGATGACTTCGTATGAATTCAAAAAATTCAATAGTACCAATATCATCCACATGGGTACAGCAGGGGGATGGACCAAAGCAAGTACTGGATATACCTTTGCGATTTCTTCGAAAAAAACAAAACGATTGGTAGCATACATTAAAGGCAATACAGATCTATCAAAATTTGAAAAAAGAACTCGATTTTGGTATTACGATTTATTGTTTTTGGATGTGTTGTACAAAAATAACGACTTCGGACACCGATTGTTCTCCATATTATTTAGGAAAAATGACAGTCGTAAAATTCTAAAATTTTTGGATGAGGAAACTACCCTTTGGGAAGAAATTAAAATTACAACCAGCTTGCCAAATTTATTGTTTTTGAAAGCCTTATGGAGAAGACTGTTTTAACATCTAACTAATACCACGTTCTTTTTTGATGGAGTCATACGCTTTTTGAACCTCTCTGAATTTTTCTTCGGCACCTTTCTTATACACTTCATCCATATGCTGTAATTTGTCGGGATGATACTTTTTGGCCATGGTTCTGTAGGCTTTTTTTACTTCAGAGTCAGTTGCTGTTTTTTCGATTTCAAGAATCTTATACGCATGATCTCCTGTTTTGAAAAACATGGCTTTGATACTTTCAAAATCCCGAACATTGATTCTTAAGAAACCAGCTATTTTTTGTATTTCCGAAGCTTCAGAAGAGCTTATACTACCATCGGCATTGGCTATACCAAATAAAAAATGAAGAATTTGTAATCGCGAAGGATAGCGAGTATGCTGATTAATATACATGCATATTCGCGGAGCAGACACCTCCCTTTTTTTAATGATTTCATTAAATGTTCTAAAGGTGGCATTGGCTCGTTCTTTCCCATAGGCACTTACAAAATAGAGGCGCACATAATCCAATTCGGTTTGATTGACCCTTCCGTCTGCCTTGATCACGATAGAGGACAGGGATAAAAGATTCAACTCGAAATCGGCGGGGGTGACTTTAGGTTGATCAGAAAAAACCGTTTTGAAATCACCTTTACCAATAGAGGTCGTATCCAAAAGGCTTCCTAATATAAATCCAAGAACGGCTCCGGGAAACCTAAAAAATATATACCCTAATAAGGTGGCAAGCCATTTGATCATTCCGTTGCAATTTTTGAGCGGTAAAGATAATCCTAATTATCTAAAACCTGATTTATTCTATTACAATATTGGTCAACACTTATGATTTTTTGTTACTCATTATCAAGGAATATTGTTGGGGAATTGATCAATTACCGACTACATGTCAGGTAACCGTATGTGGTACATAATTTGTACCTTTGTATGAAAATGTAAACAAAAAAATAAAAAGAAATATGTATCCAGCAGATTTAGTAAAACCAATGCGCGAAGATTTGACCAATATTGGTTTTGAAGAATTACACACAGTAGAGGCGGTAGAGACGGCAATGGCAAAAGAAGGGACAACATTGGTAGTTGTAAATTCTGTTTGTGGTTGTGCTGCAGCAAATGCGCGTCCGGGAGCAAAAGCTTCTTTAAATAATGATAAAAAACCAGATAATCTGGTGACTGTATTTGCGGGTGTAGATAGAGAAGCAACAGACAAAGCCAGAGGATTTATGGTTCCATTTCCACCATCTTCTCCTTCTATGGCATTATTTAAAAATGGAGAATTGGTGCACATGTTAGAGCGTCACCATATCGAAGGAAGACCTGCAGAAATGATTGCAGAAAACTTAATGGACGCATACAACGAGCATTGCTAAAAATACCATACGAAATAGGATTAAAAACCGCTCTGTCATGCAGGGCGGTTTTTTTATTTTTTGGACACGGTAATTTAGTCTGTTAAACAGTTGCTCAACTAAAAATAATATCAGACATTGCACCGTCCTAACAGATACAAGTAATGGTCTTTAGGCATTCACACAATAATAAAAATGGAATTGATCAAAAAGATACTGTCTTATCCGTTAAGCGTATTGTTTTACCTCTTTTTCGGGCTTACTTTGGTGGTGTTTCATCCACTACAATGGATTGCTGTTCGTATTGGCCCTAGAGCTCACCGAAGAATGGTAAACCTTATGAATTTATGCCTTTTAGGTTGTTTGATGATTTTGGGAGTAAGATTTAGCTATCGTAACAAGCAAAATCTACCCAAGGATAAAGAAAAAATCATTGTTTCGAATCATCAAAGCATGTTCGACATTCCTTTGATCATTTGGTTTATGAGAGCTCACAAAACCAAGTTCATTTCTAAAATAGAATTGGGTAAAGGAATCCCTAGTATTTCATTTAACCTTCGTCATGGGGGTAATGCATTGATCGACAGAAAAAATCCAAAACAATCGATTCCAGAATTAACGAGATTTGCCAAGTTTGTGGCAGAAAATAAATTTGCCGCGGTTATTTTTCCTGAAGGAACCCGCAGCAGAACTGGGAAACCAAAGAAATTTGCTGAGACTGGACTCAAAATATTATTTAAACATGCACCAGAGGCGTTGGTGGTTCCTGTAACGATCAACAACAGTTGGAAACTGGTGCGATTTGGAAATTTCCCTATGGGAGTTGGCATTCACCTAACCCTGGATGTTCATGAACCCCTCCCAGTAGATCGCAAAAATGTTGCAGAGGTAATTGCAACTGCAGAAGAACGAGTAACCCAAGGAGTAAGAACATAATACACTTAATGTAATGGCTTTAGACAATATTAGATTAGAAGTAATGCAACTGTTGGAAAAGAAGATAGATGCATTTATCGAAAAATTCCTGATCCCGATAGATCAGGTGTGGCAACCCACTGATTTTTTACCGGATTCCCAAAATGAGGATACTTTTTTTGATGAGGTGAAAGAACTAAGAGAGTTGGCCAAAGAACTTCCTTATGATTTTTGGGTGGTACTGGTAGGAGATACCATTACCGAAGAAGCATTACCAACCTACGAATCCTGGTTGATGGATGTAGAAGGGATCAATCAGCAAGAAGGAGGAAACGGATGGTCGAGATGGACGCGCTTTTGGACCAGCGAAGAGAATCGTCATGGGGATACCTTGAACAAATATTTGTATTTGTCAGGACGTGTGAACATGAGAGAAGTAGAACGCACCACGCAACACTTGATCAATGATGGTTTTGATATCGGAACCGATCAGGATCCCTATAAGAATTTTGTATATACCAGTTTTCAGGAATTAGCAACATATATTTCGCACAACCGTGTGGCAAAAATGGCTAAACAATATTCGAACAAGTCTTTGGCAAAAATGTGTAAGATTATTGCCGGAGATGAAATGAGGCATTTTAACGCGTATAGCGAGTTTGTAAAGAATATTTTTGAAGTAGATCCGAGTCAGATGATGCTTGCTTTTAGTGACATGATGAAAAAGAAAATTGTCATGCCAGCACATTTTCTTAGAGAATCTGGAGAGAGCATAGGATCTGCTTTTGAAGAATTTTCTTATGCAGCTCAGCGATTGGGAGTATATACTTCTCAGGATTATATAGATATTATGCAACGACTCATTGATAAGTGGGAGATCGATAAGTTATTAGATCTTACCGATGAAGCTGAGAGAGCTCGTGATTTTGTAATGAAATTACCAGCCAGAATGCAACGAATCAATGAACGATTGGTAATTCCACAAGATGTGTTTCAATTCAAATGGGTGGAACCTGCAGTGGTGAAGTAAATGGCAGTCACAATGACTAATGAAGAAATTGTTTCGAAAACCATCATTTTTGTAAAAGATACGCTCGCAGGAGCAGAGGGAGGACATGATTGGTTTCATATAGAAAGAGTGTATAAAAATGCGCTGTTGATTTCCAAAGAAGAAGATGTTGATACTTTTGTAGTTGCTTTAGGAGCATTGCTGCATGATATTGCCGATTCTAAGTTTCATAATGGAGATGAAACTATTGGACCCAAAGTTGCAAGTGAGTTTCTTTTTGAATTAGGAGTTGCAGAAGATCTAGTAAACCATGTTGTAGCCATTATCGAAAACATTTCTTTTAAAGGTGGAAATACAACGCAAAAGTTCACTTCTCCAGAATTAGCCGTTGTGCAAGATGCAGACCGATTAGATGCCATTGGAGCGGTAGGAATTGCAAGGTGTTTTAATTACGGCGGATTCAAGAACAGAGCCCTTTATGATCCAGAAATCGAGCCTAATTTGAATATGACCAAAGAAGAGTATAAAAACTCTACAGCACCTACTATCAATCATTTTTATGAAAAGCTACTGTTGCTCAAAGATCGGATGAATACCAAGGCTGGAAAAAGAATAGCAGAACAACGCCATGCGTTTATGGAGCAATACCTTTCTCAGTTCTATCAGGAATGGAAAGGCGAAGCCTAAAATACATTTCAAATACAAAAGCCGGAAGAACCAATATCTTCCGGCTTTTTGCTTCAGTCTAATATAGCGAAGTTGGTTAAGTTTATTGTTTAAAGACTTTTACACTTTTTTCTACTCCGTCTTTTTGGATTCTTAGAATATAGAACCCTTTAGAGAGTGCGTGTGCGTCTAGTTGTATGCCTTGTTCTGTGACTTCCACTTTAATCGGTTGTACAACGCCATTGTTTCCGATCAATTGTATGGAACGCACTTCTTTTTTTGATGTAATTCCTTTCACAGTAAGGTGATCTCTGAAAGGAACAGGATATACTATGATCCCATCAAAATCCTGCAGGTCAACAACAGGAGGCGGGGTGCTTTCAGATTGCTTGTTGGCAACAAAGTTCCTGGCGGATGGGGCCAGGTATTTGAAACTTAATTCTGCCACTGAAGCCCATCGTTTCCCATCGACTTCAGAAAGTGCCCTAAAGTAAACATAACGACAACTAAAGTTATTGAGCTCTACGCTTTGTTTCAACGTAGATTTTTGAAAAGATCCCGTAGAGAGTTGTTGCCAGCTGGAGCCATCCCATCCAAATAAAATGTAATCTTTTACCATTCCTGTAGTGCCTTGCTGGCGACCTAAATAAGAGAATCCTACCAGTTCTCTTTGTTCTCCAAAATCGATGGCAATAAAGTGAGGGTGTGAGCTGTTGTCGTCATACCAGTTGGTGTGCCAATAGGTATTAGGATCACCATCGGCAGCTCTTTGTTTGGCGTGATCCGCATTTCCGGTTTCTTCACTATTGGTATCGTATACGGTACACCCTGTGCAATTATCCAGAACATTGGGAGGATTGGTATCGCCTATTACCACTTCGGTAGTATTGGAAAAATCAGAATAGCTATCACTGTCATAGGCTCTAACCCGGTAAGAATAGTTACCGTTTTCTAAGTTTTTATCCTCATAGGTTTGTACTCCTCTACTCACGAAATCAATACGCTCAAAACCGGATCCATCATTTCTCTGGATGGTAAATCCATTTTCGTTAGTAGAATTATCTTTCCAGTTCAAGGTAACGTCCTTTTCGGTAATTTGAGCAGTCAGATCGCTCGGTGGATTGATATCGTCGGGATTGGTTTGCTCATTATACAGATCAGACTCCCATATCCCGCGACCGTAGGTCGCCAAACGAAGTTTTCTAGTTGGATAGTGAATTTCAAGATCGGTCGTTTGTACTCCTGGTAAATTGGTAGAGAAAGGCACCCAAGAGCTTAAGTTATCATTGGTATAATACACACCAGATTGCATACCTACATACAACCCGTTGGCAGAAGTATCATCAAACACCAGACATTGAGCAGAAATGTTAGGCAGATTTCCTCTGATATTGGTCCAGGAATTTCCTGCATTATTGGATACATATACTCTTGATCCTGTTGCGGCAATAGCTACACGTTCAGGATTATTAGGATCTACGGCTATAAAATTGACATCTCCTCTGAAATTGCTTACTTCTGTCCATGTTGGGGTGTTGCTTTGGCCGTTTTTGGTTCTCCATACGCGCCCTTCCTCAGCGATATAGATGTAGTTATTGTTTGAAGCAGCGATAGCCATTTCATCCAAATTGCCTGGTAGATTGATATTGCTGGTTATATTTCTCCAACTGCCTCTTCTTCCACCGTCATTGCTTCGGTACAAATTTCGATAACCAACATAGATCATTTTATTGTCAATAGGGTCATTCATAAAAGGAGTAACCCATTCTCCGCTAAAATCTCCCGGCTTACTGATGCTACCGATACTGTTTCCTTTGTCGGTACTTTTGTATAAGTTTCCGAATTGGGTTGTACCATACACCACGTTACTGTTTTTATGATCTACAAAGCATTCCATCCCATCGGCTCCTAACCATTCTTTAAATTGCCGATTAGATCCGCTCATGATATTAGTACCATTGTCCTGGGCTCCTCCAACAATCATATTGGGATCAGTAACGGAGTTTCCGATTCGGTAGTATTGTCGCACAGCTAGTCCTCCCTGGGTCAAATCAGTAGTATTATCGCCCCGATCGCGACTTCTAAAAACTCCACCATCGGTTCCTATGTATAAGGTTCCGTTGATATAGTCAATGACTTCAATATCGGCATGTACATAAGATCTGTCATTGGGCTGATTCCAGGCAGCAAGGGTAGTGAAGCTAGAACCTCCATTCAATGAACGAGAATAGTTCATACCACCCACATGTACTTCGTTTGCATTGGTGTCTGATACAGCAATCGCCATATCTCTGGATGCCTGTGTGAAATACACCTGATTTGTAGAAACTGTATTGTAGCTTGATCGTATACTAAAACTAGATCCTCCGTCCAATGATCTGTACAAATACCCAAAGCTACTTCTTCTTTTTTGTACCAAATAGACGGCATTAGGATTGGCAGGAGTGACTGCCATTTTCATTCGTTCTGAAGAAACAATTCCACTTGTTATTCTGCTGAAAGAACCTCCTCCATTAGTAGATCGATAAAAACTAGTCCCACAAGAGTAAACAACATTAGTATTTCCTGGTTTGAACTTTACATCTTCTGCCCGGTCATTCAATACTCGACTAAAGGAACTTCCCCCATTAGTTGAGCGGTATAAAGATTTGGTCGTTCCGATAAAAATACGACTACCAGCGGGACTGATAAGAATCGTACGAGGTACTCCATTTACCTGATAAATCTCTGACCAGGAGTTTCCGGCATTTGTAGATTTCATAATTTGTCCGGCTCCGTTACCCAGGTATACCACATTGGTGTTGTTGGGATCAATAGCAATGGCCCAGATAGACATATTGACCATTTGATCACCTTTGGGTTCCCAACTTTGTCCTGCGTCTACTGATTTCCAGATACCACCACCAGGAGATCCAGCATAAATGATTTGTTGGTTAGCAGGTTCGACTGCTATCGATACGATTCTTCCTAATCCGGGCGACCAACTTCTTGTACGTGTCCAGCTGAAAGGGCCAAGCTCTTGCCATCCGTTGTTTTTGGTGTTGTTTTTTAGATCAGGGCTAGCATTTTGGCTCCAGAGTTTTCGAAATTTATTGGACTCGTCTACCACTTTTCGATTGCTAATGATACGGCCATTGGCATTTTGATTTCTCTTGGCCCAATATAAGTTTCGCATATAAAGTTTATAACCGCTACCTTTTCCTTTGTCCCGGTTTTTGTAATATTTATTTCCTAAGCGTTCAAGTCTATTCACTTTGATATCTTCCTCCTGCATGAGTTCAAATAATTCTTGAGAATACCCTTGATAGTTGATCGAATTGATCAAAAAAATGATCAGCAGAAGCACTTTTTTGTGCTCTAGAATTGGTGTTTTGAGTTGTGTCATGTTGATGTGTGTTTGAAAGCAATACAAAGGGCATGTATTACCAAACATGCCCTTGTAGTGCAATTATTGGTGATTTAGTTTACGGTAATTTTCTTGGTAAATTGGTTATTGCCGTACATCACTTTTACGAAGTAAATTCCGCTAGCAAGTGATTGTAACGACAGGGTTTCTTTAATTCTTCGAACAGGAAAAACAGTGTTTATTTTTTTATGAAGCACATCGTTGCCCTGAAGGTTTTTGATGATTACCAGTGCATTGGGATGGTTTACATTTTGTACTTCTATATGAATGTATTCCTTGGCAGGATTTGGATAAATGATAATGTCATCCTGATCGTCGATGAAAGATACTGTTCCTGGTAACGAAGCCAAAGATCCCGCACATGCAGCAAGTTCTATCCATTCGCTTCCATTCCATTCAAAAAGGTTACCTTGATAAACGACCTGATCCCCTGCACCGTAGTTGGTACCCTCAGACCATGGGGCTATGCCAAAACAAGGATCATTGTTATTCTCACAAGAACCCAAGCTATCCCAACCGTTGTTATCGTTTCTTCTAAACAGATTGCCTTGATAGACAACCAAATCCCCTGGGTTATATGTGGTATTCGAGGACCACTGTGGTACTTCAAAACAGGGATCATCACTACATTGCCCTAAGTCATTCCAGCTGTTGTTTGCTGTTCTCTCAAATAGTCGACCTTGGTATGTTACTTTATCTCCGGCAGTGTAATTGACATTGCCAGACCATTCTTCGACCCCAGCACAGCTTACTTCATCACTGCCTCCACCTTCGCAAGTGCCTACGCAACTGGCTCTGCTTATAGTTCTACGGATGACATTACCAGGTTGTGATCCAAAGCCTTTGTTGAGGTTCGTGCCAACACTCGTTAAATGACAATAACTCATGATTGTTCCTCCGTTTGATGGTACTCCAGGTCGACTACAACTTCCCTCGGTGTTGTAACAACCATCGATAGCGGTGTTGTTACCATTCCATACACAAGAGTGCGTATGATTTGATCCAAAATTATGACCTAGTTCGTGTGCGATTACAGATACGGTCCAGGAATATCTAGGAACGTTATCATAGCTTCGATTAATCCCAGATAACCCATAGCGATACGATCCGCATAAAGCATTTAACCAGGCTACTCCCCCAGAATAGTTGTAGGTTACGAAATGACCTAGATCGCCATTAAATCCATTTTGGTTGCGGTAACTGCGGTAATTATCAAGATTATTAAAAGGTGCTACAGAAGTCCAAGCTCTGATCCCTGAGATTTTCAGGTTGACGTCCTCATTGTTATACAGAATGGCTACTTGATTAAAGATAGATTGGATGTAATTGGAAGCCCCTTGGGATCCTCCTTTGTCCCGAACAATATCATTGGCAATATCAAAGAAAATCTCTGGACATTTGGTGCGATTAGCTGATGGTTCTTGTTTTGTGTGATCATCCTCTGGGGATTTGTTTTGAACATCTTTAGTTTGACAAGCAAAGTCATTCAAATGACTAATATCTTTGTCTTCGTAAAGAATATGCGCTATACTATCATCCAATTTTCCAAGAACTAAATTCCCAACTTCATCTTCTAAACTAATGATTCCAGAAATTTCACCATTACTAATGGTTATTGCGGCAATAGAATTTGGACTGTTCTTTACAATACCTCGATAATGAACAAGTGTTGTATTAGGTTTAATGACTTTACCTGATGGCATTTCTATTATAGAAAAATCATCTGTAGTTAGTTCTACCTTCACCAATTCTAGAAGCATAGAAGAATGTTTGCTGGGTAAAGAAAAGTGAATAGCATCTGGTGTTGATTGTTCAAAGCTTTTCATGGCCTCAGACTTCAACGTAAGGATGGAAAATTTTTTGAATTCTTTGGGTAGTTTGGTTTTCGTTTTTCCAGTGGTTACTTCAAAAAGAGAAATTTCTTTGAACTCCTTACCAAGAGCTTTGGCGTGAAGGACTTGTTGATTTGGTTTGTGTTTTTGTGTTTGGGCAAAAAAAGGGATTGTCAAAAATGAAATGACAAGAAATGTAAAAATACGTTTCATGTGTTTAGGTTTTAAGATTATTTAGTAATTGGTTGTTAGTAGTTGATACCAACAGGGGTTATTGCTCAAGAAACAGTGTGAACCGATTCTTAAATCAATACTTTTGGGAAAGAACAATGTCTTTACCTATTTGTAGGGGAAGAAATAGCTATTGAAATTCTACGGAAAAAAATCCGTGAGTATAGATCGTAAATTCAAGTAATAGTGTTAGTACATAACAATTACCTGGTGCATGAATGCAATAAGAATTCGAAATATCGAGTGCTTAAGAAGTCATTTTTTGGGGTACTGAATTCCTTTTCATTGTTGTTGTTTTGGTTGGGAAATGAATTATTTGTGTTTCGTTAAATTGGTTGCCCAAAAATACAAAATTTTCATACTATCGTCCAATAGAAAATAAAGAAAATATAAAATGAATATTGTATATGTTTATAAATCAAAAGTATAGATAGATAATTGTTCTAGAATAATTTCAATTGTCCATCTTTATGATGAGCGTGCAATTCACAATTCAATTGAATTCTTTCGTTTTTTGGGAAATACTTTTTTCGTGCTAATGCAAAAAGTTGATGGATTTGATCTGCTATTTTACCGCTGCCAGACATCCTTCTTCCAAATTGACTGTCGTTTAAATTTCCTTCATGACACTGCATGATTTGATGTAAAATCTTGTCTTTTCGATCAGGTAAAGTGTTCTCCAGCCATGAAGTAAATATCTGACCAATGGCTCCATTGAGCCGAACAACCGTATATCCAACGCTCTTTGCACCTCTTTTTGCGATTTCGCGGGTAAGCGGTAGAATTTCATGGCTGTTGATCGAAGGAATTATAGGAGCCATCATGACATTGGTGGGAACTCCTATAGCAGTTAGTTTTTCAAGGGTTTCTAATCGTTTTTTTATGCTAGCTGTACGAGGCTCTAATATTCTTCGGGTTTCTTCTTGTAAAGAAGTGATAGATAAAAATACCACCACCAGGTTGTCTTTGGCAAGTTCAGCCAAGATATCCATATCTCTTTGGATAAGTGCATTTTTTGTAATGATACCTACAGGGTGTTTGTATTTCAGAAATAGTTGCAACAATTGTCTCGTGATCTTTAATTTTTTCTCGACAGGTTGATAGCAATCGGTGTTTCCAGAAAGGGAGATAGGGCAAGCGTCCCAGCGTTTGCTTTTTAATTTTTGCTCTAGAAGCTCTGGCGCATTTTTTTTTATTAGAATTTTACTTTCAAAATCGATTCCTGCTCCATATCCCCAATATTCATGACTGTTTCGTGCATAGCAATAAACGCACCCATGCTCACATCCTTGATAAGGATTCAATGAATAGGCCATGCCAACATCGGGACTGGTTACTTTGTTCACGATTGTTTTTGGAAAAGTTTCAATATAGGTTGTGGTAAACTTGTTTACAGGTTCTCCTTGAGTAATACAGTAATTAAGAAAGTCATCTCGTATTTCATAGTGATTTTCTGAAAATCGATTGTGTACTTTTTCTTGAGCACCTCGTCCTTTGATATGTTTTTTTGGTTTCATAAGTATGGTTTTTTACGGTTTAAAAGTAAAACTTTTGTTGGAATTTTTCCTAGTAAAATTGGAAATATTCCAAATAAAGAAAGTAATTTTGTATAGAAGGTTTTTGATAAAAAAACGGATAGGTTTAGGTTTAAAAAAATAGTCAGTGATGAAGAATAAAAGCTATGAGTATGATGTGGCACTCTCCTTTGCGGGAGAGAATAGGGTATATGTAGATGAAGTTGCAAATAGCCTGAAAGAGAAAGGAATCAAAGTGTTTTATGATGCTTTTGAAGAGGCAAGTCTGTGGGGTAAAAATTTATATGAGTACCTCTCAGATATTTATCAAAATAAAGCGAGATATACGGTGATGTTTATTTCTAATTTTTATAACGAAAAACTATGGACCAATCATGAGAGGGTTTCGATGCAAGCACGTGCGTTTCAGGAGAGTCGAGAGTACATCTTACCGGCTAGGTTTGATGATACCGAAATTCCCGGCATTCTGAAAACAGTGGGCTATGTAAGTCTTCAGTCCAAAACTCCGGAGGAATTAGCCATTCTTATCGAAAAAAAAATAAAAAAGGATCAAACTTTTTTTAGGAGAAGATGGTCGAAACTCTCTACCATGATCAGTCCAAAGCCTTTTATCTTTTCAATAAAGATCGCCGACAAGTCAGGGATCCCGGTCAAGAATGCAAAAGTGGTATTGGTGGCGGGTAATTCCACTTATTTGGAGGGCAACTCAGACGAGAACGGAATTGCACATGTATTGATTAGAACCCGAAAACTATATACGGTTTTGATTGCTCATCCAGAGTATCCAGCGGTATTGTTCCCGAATATGAATCCCAAAGAGGATATTGAGGTTACTATTGAGAAAACAGAAGGATTTGGATCCTTAGTGATTAATAAATCCGGCCAACTGCCAATGATGGCTGGAAAAATAGAACCGATTTTAACCAGCGATAAAAAGTATGCGTTATATGCGGACAACATTGCGATCGAAGGAGGAATACCGCAGCCCTGTGATTTTGAGTTAAATAAATCCTTAAGCCTTGAGGATAATGCAGGAAATATTATACATTTAACCTTTAGATTTTTTCAAGGAAGAATCGCTTTAGTAGATTACTGTGTACACAAACTATTCTAACATTTAACTCATTATGAAAAAGATCATCGTCTTATTAAGTTTGGCTATGCTTTGGGCTTGTAAAGAACAACCTAAGGAAACTGCCGAAACGTTAGTGGCTAATACTTCAGAAGTGAATACCAAGACCCCGGAAGAATCTTTTGGGCTTGTTATTCATGGAGGTGCGGGTACTATTCTGAAAAAAAATATGACCCCGGAAAAAGAAGCGGCATACAAAGCCAAATTGGAAGAGGCTATAAAAGTTGGGCACACCATTCTTAAAAACGGAGGTACTAGTCTGGAAGCTATAGAAAAGACCATTAATGTTTTGGAAGATTCTCCGCTGTTTAATGCAGGAAAAGGAGCTGTGTTTACGGCTGACGGAACTAACGAATTGGATGCGTCAATTATGGATGGAAGTACGCTTAATGCAGGGGCAGTAGCTGGGGTAAAGACCGTAAAAAATCCTATTAACCTGGCCAGAGAAGTAATGCAAAACTCACCGCATGTATTACTATCGGGTACTGGTGCTGAAGTCTTTGCCAAAGAAAGAGATTTAGAGATTGTGGACCCTTCTTATTTCTTTACGGAAAGTCGTATGAAAGCTTTGGAGCGTGTAAAAGAGAAAATGAAAGAAAAAGAAGCTAGTAAAACGACTGCTTTTTATGATCCGGTCATCAAAAATTCAAAATATGGAACAGTAGGATGCGCTGCGTTGGATAAACATGGGAATCTGGCCGCAGGGACGTCTACGGGAGGTATGACCAACAAGAAATGGAATCGTATAGGAGATTCTCCTATTATTGGAGCAGGAACCTACGCCAACAATGCGACTTGTGCAGTGTCTAGTACAGGTTGGGGAGAGTATTTTATTCGGGCTATGGTGGCTCATGATATCTCTGCATTGATGGAATATAAAGGATTATCTCTTGAAGAAGCCTCCAAAGAGGTAATTCAAAAGAAGCTTACCGAGCTTGGAGGAACCGGAGGTATCGTCGCGATAGATCATAAAGGTAATGTGTCTATGGAGTTTAATACCGAAGGAATGTATAGAGCTACAATGAATGCAAAAGGTGAACTCACTATAGGTATTTATAAAAAGTAATACGTATACAAACAAAGTTATAAAGCCTCCAGAAATGGAGGCTTTTTTGTGTTCTTAACGATACATTTATGCCTTATAATCACTGTTTTCAGGGTAAAATGGGTAAAAAAATCCTAGTACTTTTGAATAACAATTTAGAAGTAATTTGGGGACTAAAATTTGTTTCGTGAAAACAGTGTTGAACGGATTGATGTGCTTTTTGTTTATCGTTACCACTACCAATATGATAGCACAAAATATTACAGGAATATATAGGATGCCGTCGGGTAACCCAGAGGGAGGAAGTACCCTGGTTGCCTTGGAAAATGGGAAATACATTATTTTTTACTTTGGAGGAGCACAGATAGGGCGTTGGAAAAATGTTGGAGATCATAATGTGGTGTTTACTCCTCATCAGGAAGAAAGCAGTTTTCAAGTATATGGTAGAAAAGATAGTGACTTAAATAACAAAATTAGGATTGCTTTTTTCGGCTTTGAAAATGGACCTACTCTCCTGGGGATAGATACATCAAGAAAGGATTCATTCAAAAAAGTTTTTAATGACGATGCCAATTGTTTTGGCCCACTTCATGTCGAAGTTTTTGATACAAATACCAAGAAAATTCGTTTTGCAGCACAACAGGAGTTAGGAGGTGTAGAAACTGTAGCTTTTGATATTAAAGCATACAATGATTTTATTGCTTACTACGTTGGGTCACCACCAGTCGATTCTTTTTATGCGGTGTTTAAGGAAAACAAATTATTTTTTGATGAAAACGAAGGTATAACAAGAAGTGATTTACCTCAAGAAGGAGAAGATATTCAATATGCCAGGGAATTGGCAAATACTATAGATCACATTGAAAAAGTGAAATATTGTAATCCGCAATACCATCTTTTTCAAGATCCGATTCCATCGTTTTATGTGTTTAACGAAGAGAAAGGAGCTTATTTAGATCCCGATAGTTATCAAGAAGATCAGGAATTTATCCCAGATGAATATGATTATGACGATATGTCGATAATTTATGCTTACCGTAGATGTAATCCAAATATTGTAAACATATCTGCGATAGAGATTGATAAGGAATCGATTTTTATTGAAAAATGTGATTAAGGTATTAGTTCTTAATTATAGAGATTGGGATACCATATAGAAAAACAAAAAACACTACATTTATAAAGTCAACTAAATCCAATCTGTATGCAATATTCTAGAATTCTTTGGGGATTACTATTCGTAACACTTATTTTTTCCTGTAAGAAAAAGGATGAGGCCGAAATGGCAAGATCCAACGCCTCAGAACTTAGTAAATATCATGAGTATATTTCAGACATTTCTTCTGGAGTAATATCAGTACATGATCAGGTGTATGTCGTGCTACAAACCCCGATAGAAGGATGGAGTGATAATCAAGAGTTACCGAGTGATTTATTGTCTGTATCTCCTAGAGTAAAAGGTAAAGTAATTGCTGTGAATAACAGAACAATATCCTTTCAGCCTGAAACTCAATTTAAAGAAGATACGCAATATACATTTACCCTTGATCTGGAAGACTTGGTTGAGGGTCTTAAAGATGGTCTTGATGATGAGTTTGTATTTGGTGTTAAAACGCTGAAACAACAATTTTCTGTATTGACTAACAATTTACAGTCCTATAGTAAGGATTGGCAATATATTGACGGTACGTTGTCTTCTAGTGATCAAATGATTTTTGAGATTGCGAAGCAATTGGTAACGGCAACACAAAAAGGAAAAAAGGTATCTGTAAAATTTAGTGAGTCGGGTAGTAAAAGTCGACAATTCAGTTTTAGAATAGATAGTATACAGCGTTTTGAAGATGATTCTGAAGTAGAGATAAAGTGGTCTGGAAAATCTTTGGATATTGATACCGAAGGAGAAGGTGTGCTGTCTATACCCGGTAAGAATAATTTTTCTGTAATCAGCGTATCGGTAGCCAATGTAGATGATCAATATATCGAGGTTAATTTCTCTGATCCGTTACGTAAAAATCAGGATTTCAGAGGATTGGTAACCGTAGGGAATGAAGGCAACTTACGATACGTGGTAAACGGAAATGTACTAAAAGCATATCCCAAAAAAGAATTAAAAGGGACACAATTGGTTACCATTCATGAAGGAATTAAAAGTACAGATGATTATCGTCTAAAAAACACCTACACAGAGAACATTTCATTTCAGCAACCCAAACCAGAAATTCGGTTGTTACAGAGTGGAGTGATTCTTCCAACCTCAGACAATCTGAAATTCAATTTCGAAGCAATTAACCTTCGTGCTGTAGAGGTGCAGGTGATCAAAGTATTTGAAGATAATGTATTACAGTTCCTTCAAAACAACAATTTGTCTGGCTCAAGTAACTTGAGAAGTGTGGCAAGACCAATAGCAAAAAAACTGATCAACCTTCAGGAAAATGCTTCTTTGAATCTCAGTAAATGGAATGCCTTTGCAATCGATCTCAAAGATTTAATCACTCCGGATCCAGGAGCTATTTACCGAGTAGAGTTAAACTACAAAAAAGCATATTCTCTATATCGTTGCGATGGAGGAGCAGGAAATGATACTCCTATCGAAGAGCTTGCTGATAATTATGATGAAGAAGAAGCAGAGTCGAGTTTCTGGGATACGTCTCAATATTATTATGAAAGTTATTACGGGTACAATTGGAATGAGAGAGACAATCCTTGCGACAATTCGTACTATAGAGATAGAAAGCTAAGCGCTAATATTCTGGCGTCCAATTTAGGAGTTGTGGTCAAAAAAGGATTGAACCATTCTTATGTGGTTAGTGTAAATGATATCGTAACCACCAATCCAGTATCCAATGCCAAGGTCACTTTCTATAACTATCAGCAGCAAGAGATGGGTGAGGCCACTACCGATGCCGAAGGGATTACAGGTTTTGATGCTGATCGACCAGCGTACTTTGCAATTGCTAAGTCAGGAAAACAACAAACCTATGTAAAGCTGAACGATGGTAATGCATTATCAGTAAGTAAATTCGATGTGGCAGGTGTTCGACTGCAAAAAGGAATCAAAGGGTATTTGTATGGTGAACGTGGCGTTTGGCGACCTGGAGATACCTTGTTCTTATCGTTCATGCTCAATGATAATGCGAATAAACTCCCACAAGGACATCCTGTAAAATTCGAGTTGAAAGATCCTTATGGCAAGGTAACATATCAAGAAACCAAAACTCAAGGAGTAAATAATTTCTATCGATTTACAGTTGCAACTTCAGATGATGCACCTACAGGAAATTGGCAGGCAAAAGTAAATGTTGGTGGGGCTAGCTTTAGCAAAACCTTGAAAATCGAAACGATCAAACCTAATCGATTAAAAATAAAAACAACCTTTGAAGATGAGATTCTTGGAGCGAATAAAGCCATAAAAGGTGATCTAGAAGTACTATGGTTGCACGGGGCTATTGCCAAAAACCTGCAGGCTGATATCAATACTCGATTCAGCCCAACAAAAACCAGTTTTACAACATTCCCAGGCTATATTTTTGATGATCCTACCAGAAGATTTGGGACCGAAGAGCAAGAGGTCTTTAATGGCAAAATTTCAGACCAAGGGAAAGCAAGTTTCAACCTTACACCTAATCTGGAGAATAAAGCTCCTGGAATGCTAAGAGCAGCATTTATTACCAAAGTGTATGAAAACGGAGGAGATTTTAGTACTGATGTGATGACCAAAACCTATTCTCCGTATCAAACTTATGTAGGACTTAATACTCCCAAAGGAGATAAAGCCAGAGGGATGTTGCTTACCGATACCCAACATAATTTTGAAGTGGTTACGGTAGACGAAAAAGGAAATCCGAAATCAGTAAATGATCTGGAGGTCTTTGTGTATAAAGTAAATTGGAGATGGTGGTGGGACACCTCTGAAGATAACTTGTCGTCGTATAACCGAGGTTCATATCGAGACGAAGTATTCAAAACCAAAGTGAATACCGGGAGTAATGGAAAAGCTAATTTCAATTTTGAACTGAAATATCCAGAATGGGGTAGATATCTGGTAAGAGTCATAGATCCTTCAGGAGGGCATGCTACCGGAAAAACCATTTATATTGACTGGCCAGGTTGGGCAGGAAAATCAAGAAAAAATGACCCTTCGGCGGCTACCATGTTATTGTTTTCTACTGATAAGAATACCTACAACGTAGGAGAAAAAGCCACAGTTACCTTCCCGTCTAGCGAAGGTGGTCGTGCTTTGGTTACTGTAGAGAATGGTACAGAGGTATTATTATCCCAGTGGGTGACTCCTCAAAAGGACGAGACCAAGTTCGAAATCCCAATAGAAGAATTGTATACACCCAATGTATATATCCATATTACCTTATTACAACCACATTCTTCAACCAAAAATGACCTGCCTATACGATTGTATGGGGTGGTGCCGATATCTGTAGAAGATCCTAATACGAAGATCGAACCAAAATTGACCATGCCGGATGTGTTGCGACCTGAAGAGACGATTACAGTAAAAGTGGGCGAAACCAAAGGGAAGGCAATGACCTATTCTATTGCTATAGTAGATGAAGGACTTTTAGATCTTACTCGTTTTAAAACACCGAATCCATGGACTAGTTTTTATGCACGAGAAGCATTAGGAGTAAAAACCTGGGATATTTATGATGAGGTGATCGGTGCATATGGAGGTAGTATTAATCAGGTGTTTAGTATTGGTGGGGATGCCGAAGCCGGAGGAAGTAAATCCAAGAAGGCAAATCGCTTTAAGCCCATGGTGGTTTATGAAGGGCCGTTTGAATTAAAACAAGGAGAAACTAGAGCGCATAAAATTAAAATTCCGAAGTATGTAGGTTCTGTGCGTACAATGGTTGTGGCATCTGATGCAGAAAAAGCGGCTTATGGAAGTACAGATAAAACAACACCAGTTCGCAAACCATTAATGGTACTAACTTCAATTCCTAGAAAAATTACTCCGGGAGAAAAAGTGACCATACCTGTTACTGTTTTTGCAATGGAAAAGAAAGTGAAAAATGTGACCGTAAGTTTGAAGCCAAACAAAGGGTTTACTGTTGTTGGAGAAGCACAACAACAACTCTCCTTTGCGCAACCCGACGAAAAAATGACTTATTTTGATATTGAGGTATTGGAAGGTGCATCGATTACCGATATTGAAGTTGTGGCTAGTGGTAATGGAGAGAAAGCCTCATATAGTGTACCTATAGATATTTTGAATCCAAATCCGATGACTACCGAAATCACTTCGGTGGTACTCGAACCTAATAGTGAACAAACGATCAATTTTGACGCGTTTGGGATTGATGGAAGCAATGGTGCTACAATCGAGTTTTCTTCGTTGCCACCAATGAATTTTGAAGGTCGATTAAGCTATTTGATACGCTATCCGCATGGATGCGTTGAGCAAACTACCTCGGCCGCATTTCCGCAGTTGTATCTGGGAGATGTATTCAACCTTTCTTCAGAAAAGAAAGATAAAATTCAGAAAAACATTGAAGCGGCTATTCGAAGATTAAAACGTTTTATACAACCCAATGGGGGGATGTCATATTGGCCAGGATATACGAATCCTAATGATTGGGGAACGACCTATGCCGGTCATTTCTTGTTAGAGGCGAATAAGAAAGGGTATGTGCTGCCAATAGGATTCAAGAGTAACTGGATTAATTACCAACAACAGCAAGCCAAACGATGGAGAAACGGAAACTATGATCTCGCCCAGGCGTACAGATTATATACCTTGGCATTGGCTGGAAGTCCAGATTTGTCATCAATGAATAGATTAAGAGAGTCCTCGAATTTGTCTAACAATGCCAAACTTAGATTAGCAGCGGCTTATGGATTGGCAGGACAAAAGAGCGCAGCTAACCAATTATTAAATTCGGCAAATATCGATTATAGCGCAACAAAAAATAGCTATTACACTTATGGTTCTACCAATCGAAATAGAGCTATGGCTATCGAAACTTATGTATCGCTAGATCGTAAAGAAAAAGCACAAGAAGTAGCTGTTGCCCTAGCAAAGGAGTTATCTTCTAATAGCTGGATGAGTACACAAACCACGGCATATGCCTTGGTAGCTATGGCCAAATATGCGGATTATGTAGGTGGTAAAGGAGTAAACGTAGGATACAGTCTCAACGGAAAATCCAATACGGCAAATACAGAGAAAACATTGGCGACCTCAGGAGAGTTGAGCATTATCAAAAACAATACGCTGGTCCTGAAAAATAATAAAGACAATACCATCTTTGTGCAAATTGCAGCTAGTGGGATTTTACCGGTTGGAGAAGAGAAAGTAATTCAGAGTAATTTTAAGGCGATCGTAGATTATAAAAATAGAGATGGTAGAATCATTGATCCTACAAAATTGACCCAAGGGACCGATTTTGTTGCCGAAGTTACCATTACCAATACTACAGGATCTAAAGTGAAGGATATTGCGCTTACCGAACTATTCCCCTCAGGCTGGGAAGTGGTGAATACCCGATTTACTGATTTTGGTTCTTTTAAAGCCAATAAAGTGACCCATACCGATATCAGAGATGATCGTGTTAATTTCTATTTTGATTTGAAACCGAGAGAGAGCAAAAAAGTGACCTTGTTGCTTAATGCTTCCTACTTAGGGAAATATTATTTGCCTGGGATCCAGTGTGAAGCCATGTACGACAATGACTATTTGGTGAGAACAAAAGGAAGGTGGATTGAAGTAGTAAAATAAATACACTAGGATGAAATCCCTTATTTTAACTTAGCAAAATGTTAAATGATATGATGATCTTAGAATTAACAGTGAGTTAAAACAATTTTGCGTACCATTGTGGAAATTATATGTGGTAAAAACATGAAATTTAGAGTCAGAATAATTTTGATGGTGCTTACCGGAACCTTGTTTTCGTGTAAACAACAACCATTTGTAGTAGAAAAGGTAACCTCTAGTCCTCAAAAAATTGATGCATCGATTGCCGACGATAAAGAAGTAGATGATTTTATTGCGCCATTTCGCAAGCATTTAAATGAAACACTGGATGCTCCACTTAGTTTTGCAACAAAGAACCTTACCAAAGGAGATGGTGAATTAGAAAGCACCTTAGGAAATCTGGTAGCGGATATATCTTTAGAACAAACGGCTTCAATTTTTACCAAAAGACATAACAAGAATATCGATTTGGTATTGCTAAATCATGGTGGATTAAGAGCTCCAATCCTGAAAGGGAACGTTACAGCAAGGACTGCTTTCGAAGTAATGCCTTTTGAAAATGAACTGGTAGTTGCCGAATTGACTTCTGAAAAGACAAAAGAATTAATTTCCTATTTGACTGCAAGACTTCGTGCCCATCCGATAAGCAATCTGGAATTGAGTATTAATAAGGAAACCAAGCAAGCAGAAAAAGTACTAATCGATGGTAAACCTTTGGAAGAAGGAAGAACCTATTTGGTATTGACTACAGATTATTTGCAACAAGGTGGCGATCGTATGGATTTCTTTAAGGATCCGGTACATCTCTATAAAACAGATTATAAGCTTAGGAATGCTTTGATTGATTATTTCAAAAAGACAGATACACTTCATGTTTCACTAGATAAAAGAATGAGTTATGCAAAGTAGAAGAGTGTTTATTCAGCAGATGGCTTCGGCTACAGCCTTTGCAAGCCTGGGAGGGTTAAGTTTAACTTCGTGTACACAACCCTTATCCAAAAAGATTACAGTATTGCACACCAATGATGTACATAGTCAAATAGATCCTCTTCCCGAGAACCATTACCGATATCCGGGATTAGGAGGTTTTGCACGACGAGCTTCAATTATCGAAGCAGTTCGAAAAGAGAATCCTAATACGATCTTGCTAGATGCTGGCGATATATTTCAAGGAACACCATACTTTAATTATTATGGAGGTGAAATTGAGTTTAAACTCATGTCGAAGCTGAATTATGACCTGGCAACGATAGGAAATCACGATTTTGATAATGGAATAGATGGATTATTTGGCCAGTTACCCAATGCCACTTTTGATTTTGTGTCGGCTAATTATGATTTCAAAAATACCGTTTTGGACAGTCATGTAAAACCTTATAAAGTATTAGTAAGAGATGGTATCCGAATTGGAGTTTTTGGACTTGGAGTTCAACTAGAAGGGTTGGTAAACAAAAACCTATACAAAGAAACAAAGTATTTGGATCCTGTAGAGATTGCCCAGGATATGACACAGGCACTAAAACAAGAAGAAAAGTGTGATATCGTTATCTGTTTATCGCATATTGGGTATGACTACAAAAAATCGCCAGATCGGATATCAGACCTTAATTTGGCCAAAAAAACCAAGGATATTGATTTAATTATTGGAGGGCATACCCATACCTTATTACCAAAACCGACCGTAGTTGACAATGCAGCTGGAGAAAAGGTTTTAATCAATCAATGTGGTAATAGTGGTGTTTATATGGGGCAAATTGATTTTTATTTGGATAACAAAGGGAATAAAACATCAAAAGGGAGATCTATAGCAGTGTAATCTATAGCAATCTTAAGAGCCAGGTTGGTGCTTTCTTTTTACAAGATGTTTGAATATAGCATTACGTAAATCCATTTTAAGTAACGGTTTATTAAGTAAATCATTCATACCTGCTTTTCTGCATTCTTCTTCTACTTCGCTTAATTCTGATGCAGTAAGGGCGATAATAGGGATAATAGTATCAAACTCGCGAATTTTTAAAGTGGCTTGCATACCATCCAGCACAGGCATATTAATGTCCATTAGAATCAGGTCGAAATTTTCTTTTTTCAAAATTTCGAGCACTTCTTCTCCGTTTTCTACAATAGTTGATTTGCAACCAATTTGAGTAAGCAGTTTTTTGGTTACCATCTGATTGATTTTGTTGTCTTCGGCAATCAAGATGTGAGCAGAAATGGTGTGACTAACTTCCATATCTGCAGGCAGGCCAGGAGTACCGTTTAACTGATCGGCAATTTGTAAATCGACATCAAAGTAAAAGCGGGTTCCTTGTTTTTTGTTACTTTCAAATTGAATCCTGCTGTTCATTAATCCTAACAATCGTTTTACGATAGCCAATCCTAACCCTGTTCCTTGTTTGTTGCTGTAAATACTTCCGATTTGAGAGAATTCTTCAAAAATATATTCTTTCTGATCTTCTGGAATTCCTATTCCTGTATCTTCGACTTCAAATCGAAGAGTAACCCTATCGGCAGAGGTAGTAATTGGTTTGACTCGAAGCCAGATCTTTCCATCAACAGTAAATTTTATCGCATTGTTGATCAGATTGATTAGGATTTCGGAGATTCTTAACGGATCAATCAACAACGAATTAGGGATGGAGTGATTGTATTCAAAAATCAACTCATTTCCTTTTTCTCCAGATTGAAATTCGAAGGACTGCAATATGTTTTTTGTTAGCGAAGCTAGATTGGTAGGGGTTTGTGTAAGATCTGTCTTTTCTGAATCTATTTTACTAATTTTTAAGACCTTGTTGACCAGGTTTAACAAATGGTCTGCAGAAAACTTTAAGGAATTGAGCAGCTTTTTGTCGTTGTCGGACTGTTTGTTGTTTTCTATCAACAGAGACGAAATACCAATCACTCCATATAGCGGAGTTCTAAGTTCATGACTTACCGTAGAAATAAACTGTGACTTGATGTTACTCAATTTCTCGGCCTGAAGCTTGGCTTGATTCAGTTCAGCATTTTTAGCTTCAAGAATTTCACTTGCTTTCTTCTTCGATATATATCCCCGGTAATAAAAGAAAACTACAAAAATGAGTAAAACAAGTGCTGCCAAAGAAATGGTAATAATAGTTTTATTACTTCGATCAATATTTTGTAGTAGTTCTTTTTCTCTTTCTGAAGCGCTTAATTTTCGTTCGTATTCATCTACTTTGAACCTGATTTTTGCAATTTCTTCATTTTTCTTCCGAGCGTTTTTAAAAACTTCAAACTCATTCCTCTGCATACTATTTAGATCTTGTATGGCTTTGGGATAATCACCCATCGCCTGATACATCTCTGATCGATATTGATAAAAATAGCTTTTACCTTTCAGCCAGTACTTGTCTTCGGTCTCCAACAGGTCGAAGGTTTTATCATAGTTTTCTTCTGCACTTTCGAAATCTTTCTGATGTGCATAGTTTCTTGCGCGTATTAGGTACAGGGTGCTTCTACCGAGTTGAATACTATCTGGGATGATAAGATCCAAACTATCAGCTTCTTTAAGGTAAGGAGCAGCTTCTTCGTACCTATCCAAATCCATAAAGGTCCAAATAAGGTTATGCAAGGGAATTTGATAATTGTTGGCTGGATTGATTCTTTTGCTGAGTTTTACTCCCTTTTTATAATAAATTAGAGCATTTTCATAATCTTCATTGTCATCATAGTAGATGTTTCCTAGGCTATGCAGTATATAAGGTAATAGTATTTTTGAAATAGTTTTTTCGCTATGGTCTAAAGCTTTTAAGAGATTAATTTTGGCATTGTCATAATCAATAATTTCATATTGAATAGTACCCATCATAAAATAAGAATGGGACAAGTAATGATTGTGATTGAGCTCGTTAGCATAGGTGACCGCCTTGAAGGTAAGTTCTAAGGCCTCATACATATTATTCTCCAACCTTAGTTCTTGAGATTGCTGGATAAGCACATCAAGACTATCTATTTTCTCATAACCTTTATCGTTTTGAGAAAGCAGAACCGCAGGCATAAGCCAGAGGAGAATGACGATGGTAACTTTTTTCAACACACAACAATTTTAATAAAAATACACGGATTGCGTAGGGGTAATACCCATTATATCAATGACCGACCAATTGTATTTTTACGTTTGAGTCCCTTAATTTTCTCAACCGAACTGAAGAAAAAAAAGCATTTTCTTGTTTTAAGAGGTTCTTAAATTTAATGAAAATCTGGGATTTATTCGAATAATGATAGCGGTACTTTAATGAATTCTAATAGTTTTGAAGGATAAATACCTGCATTTACGCTAATTTTATTTTCTAAACTTGAGAGGTTAGAAAGCGATTACCATAAACAAAGCATATTTGTGTTTCAGAGAATAAAGACATACATCAAAAACCACCCTAAACGTATTGTATTAATAACCATTTTATTGGTGTGGTATTACTTTTCTCTTCCGTCCACATTGTTTAAAGATCCCACGGCAACGGTAGTAGAATCTGTAGATGGTGAGTTGGTTGGAGCCAAAATAGCAAAGGACGGACAATGGCGTTTTCCGGAAACAGACAGTGTACCTACAAAGTTTGCAAAGTGCATAATTGCTTTTGAAGACCAGCAGTTTTACAACCATCCCGGATTCAATCCTATTGCAATTGTAGATGCTATGATCGATAATAGTAAAGCAGGTAAAATTGTAAGAGGAGGAAGTACTTTAACACAACAGGTGATTCGACTATCCAGAAAGGGAAAAAAAAGAACATACTTTGAAAAACTAAAGGAACTCATTTTAGCTACTCGCTTAGAGTGGGGTAAATCAAAGTCCGACATCCTCAAACTATATGCTTCTCATGCTCCTTTTGGAGGAAACGTTGTTGGGGTCGATATGGCAGCATGGCGTTACTTTGGGTTGCCTGCGCATCAGCTTTCCTGGGCAGAAAGTGCAACCTTGGCTGTTTTACCCAACGCACCTTCATTGATTTATCCCGGAAAGAATCAAGAGCGATTGCTGAAGAAAAGGAATCGATTATTAAAAACATTACTAGAACAGCAGACTATTGATTCATTGACCTATACGCTTTCCATTCAAGAAACTTTACCGCAAAGGCCATACAGGTTGCCACAGATTGCTCCACATTTGGTGGATAACATTGCAAAAAAACATAAAGGAGAAAGAGTGCAAACTACACTCCGATTAGCGCTTCAAAAACAAGTCAATGACATTGTAAAAAAACATTATGATCAGCTTCGTCAAAATGAGGTGTATAACATGGCGGTTTTGGTCTTGGATGTAGAAACCAGAAATGTATTGAGTTATGTTGGGAACACTCCCACAGATAAGACGCATCAAAAAGATGTGGATATTATACAGGCCCCTCGAAGCACAGGGAGTACTTTAAAACCATTATTGTACGCAGCGATGATGGATAAAGGAGAGTTGTTGCCAGAACAATTGGTATCCGATATCCCAACAGTAATAGCAGGGTATAATCCCAAAAACTTCGATGAAACCTATAGTGGAGCCGTACCAGCAAATAGGGCATTGGCAAGATCGCTTAATGTGCCCGCAGTACGATTATTACAACAATATGGATTACAGCGTTTTCGAGATGAGTTGAATGCGTTTCAAATCAAAGATATTCAGTATAGTGCAGATCATTATGGGTTATCCTTGATAGTTGGAGGTGCAGAAGCTAACCTTTGGGATCTGTGTAAAACTTATGCAGGGATGGCAGGAACGCTGAACCATTTTTTGGAGTCTTCGAGTGAATATTTTACCAATGAATTTGCAGAACCTATCCTTGAAAAGAATAGTGAGGTTGATTTTGGGAAACCAATCAAAGAAAAATTGATTTTTGGAGCAGGAAGTATTTGGCTCACTTTTGAAGCCATGAAAGAGGTAAACCGTCCCGAAGGAGATGATGCTTGGGAATTCTATGATTCTTCCAAAGAAATTGCTTGGAAAACAGGTACCAGTTATGGTAATCGCGATGCATGGGCGATAGGTGCTACTTCAAAATATGTGGTTGGAGTATGGATCGGAAATGCCGATGGAGAAGGTCGTCCAGAAGTTACTGGCCTAACTGCTGCAGCACCTGTGCTCTTTGATGTGTTTAATATTGTTCCGGATACAAAATGGTTTGCAACTCCATACGACGATTTGGTTACGACAACAGTATGTGCTCAAAGTGGTCATATAGCTGGAGAGCATTGTCCTAAAAAAACTATTAATGTTTCGCTTTCTGGAACCAAAACAGAACCTTGTACTTATCATCGATTAATTCATTTGGACAAAGAGCGGAGGTATCAGGTAAATTCCTCTTGCGAATCTGTAGATAATATGATTCATGAGTCGTGGTTTGTATTACCATCATTGCAAGCATACTATTTCAAAAATAACAATGCTGATTATCATGAATTACCTTCGTTTCTTCCTGGTTGTAGTACCGTAGATGAAGATCGAATGGATTTTATTTTTCCCAAAGCCAATAGCAGTGTCTACTTGCCTAAAGGTTTTGATGGTAAAACCAACGAAGTTGTTCTTAAAATTGCACATACCAATCCAGAGGCACAAGTATTCTGGTACGTCGATGAGCAGTTTGTTGGAGCAACCCGGCAATTTCATGAAATGCCAATCCTACCCGAGCCAGGGAAACATCTGATCACTATTCTGGATGAAAATGGAAATGAGTTAAAGCGGGTTTTGGAAGTGAAGGAATAGTGCGTTATTTCTATATTGGTATTCTTATTTTCTTAATTTAGTCATAAATGACTAAAAATATTGTTAACTATATAAAATTTATTTCTATATTTGAGTAAAAAGGAATACGTGGAAACGAAACAAAGGATACTCAGTCAGGCGCTTAAGGCCTTCAATAAATCGGGATACGGTGCAGTAAATCTATTCGAACTTGCAAAATCTTTGGAGATGAGCAGAGGTAATATGACTTATCATTTCAAGGATAAAGAAGCCTTGTTGAAAGCATTGATGGACCAATTATGGGAAAAGCTAACTAGTGGGCGAGTGGCAAAGGGGATTCCTTCATTTCAGAACTTGCATCACGATGCACAATTGTATTATAAGCTGCAAAAAGAATACTCTTTTATATTTCATGATAACCAGGTGTTGAAACACAAACTGATTGCACCAAAAATGAAATCCCTTTGTGATAAAACGGTAAAGGATATCGAAACAGCAATTGCATTTTCTATCCAGTTAGGAAATATGCAAACAGAACCAGTACCTGGGGTGTACAAAAACCTGGCATTAACATCTTGGATGATGATGTTTTTTTGGTCATCACAGCAAATGATTCGAGGAGATAAAACGAAAGAAGATGGAGAGAAGGTAATTTGGAGTTTGTTACTGCCTCATCTTACGGAAAAGGGATTGGCTTCCTTCAAAAAATTCTTTGGAGATGCTTATTTGGATAGTTTGGGCGAAGGATTTGATCAAACTATGGAATCGTATATCAACTTTTAAACTTCAGATATGGCTAGCATCGGTATTCCAGATCATGATTCACTCCCAGAGTATTTTTATCATTGGGTGCAGGAAAAGCCTGATGCTCCATTCTTAAAACAACCAAAAGGAACACATTGGAAAATAGTAACCTTTGGTGAAGCCTACGAGCAGGCTTCAAAAATGGCAAATGCTTTGATCTCTATAGGTTTAAAAAAAGGAGATCATGTAGCCATTTATTCCAAAAACTGTTATCATTGGATTCTGGCAGATTTGGCCATAATGATGTGTGGGATGGTTTCGGTACCCTTATATCACAACCTTTCTGCAAACCAACTTTCTACAGTACTACAGTTGGCTGATGCAAAAGCAGTTTTTATAGGTAAGCTTGATCAATGGTTAGCTCATCCAGAGCATGTACCTAATGATGTTCAAATTATACGTTTTCCGTATTATCAAGGCAATGCAGAAGTAACTGAAGGTGTTTTGTGGGACGATTTGGTGAATAGTAATGAACTATTACCAGAAGTTCATGTTCCGGATCCAGAAGAACTATGGACCATTTTGTTTACCTCTGGCACTACAGGTACACCAAAAGGAGTAATGCATATCCATAATACTCCGGTGCAGATTATTAAGGACGACAGTAAGAATGATTGGGTAGGGATCGCTAAGCATCCAACACCTAATTTATTATCGTATTTGCCGCTAAATCATGTTGCCGAAAAAATAGGAGTATATGCTGTAGCACTAATGCTTGGTGGAACTGTTTCTTTTGGAGAGAGCATCGATACTTTTGCCAAAAATTTACAAGATACACAACCTACGATCTTTTTTGCAGTGCCCAGAATTTGGACCAAATTTTATCTTGCAGTTGCCAACAAAATGTCATTAAAAAAACAGAAGCTGCTGTTTAGCATTCCGATCATCTCTGGGATTCTGAAAAGGAAAATACGATATGGTTTAGGATTGTCGAAAGCCAAAATAGTGGCTACAGGATCTGCGATTACACCCACCTATCTCAAAGTATGGTATGCCGGTCTGGGGATTCATCTTATCGAAGCCTATGGGATGACCGAAGTTTGTGGTTCGATTACCAATACGCCCATGCTAGATGCACCTAAAGATTCCGTGGGAAAACCCATCCCAGGTTGTGAGATAAAAATCGCAAAGGATACACAAGAGGTATTAATGAAATCCCCTTATATGATGAAAGGGTACTACAAAGATCCAGAAATGACAGCAAAAGTGCTAAAGAATGGATGGCTCCATAGCGGTGATAAAGGGAGTTTTGATGAGAATGGTTTCCTAAAAATCATAGGTAGAGTTTCTGATGCTTTTAAAACAAGCAAAGGAAAATACATTACACCCAATCCTCTCGAAGAAGAAATAGAGAAAAATGTATTAATAGAACAAGTATGTATTGCTGGTTTAGGCATTCCCCAACCCATTGCGATTGTGAATCTTTCTGAAGTTGCACATGCAACTCCAAAAGAAGAAGTTGAGGTAGCACTGGATCAAACACTTTCCAAATTGAATGATACTTTGGCAAATTATACAAGAGTATCCACCATTGTTATCGATCAGAATACCTGGAATATGGAAAATGCATTCCTTACACCAACATTAAAAATCAGAAGAGGAGAGATCGATAGGCGATATAGCAAGTACTTTTTGGAGTGGCATGATCGTAATGAAAATATAGTTTGGTATGAGTAAAATGGCGCTGATATCAGGAGGTTCTAGTGGCATCGGGTATTCCCTATCCAGATATTTTGCAAAGGCAGGATACACCCTTCTTTGGGTTTCTCTTTTGCCAGAAGAAATTGAAGTGTCGAAGAAAAAACTATTGCAAGAAATCGAAGGATGCACGATACATACTCTTGTTGAAGATTTGTCAATAACAAATGCAGCACATAAAGTGCATCAATGGGTTACTAAAAACGAATGGAGTATTGATGTACTAGTGAATAATGCAGGATTTGGTACCTATGGATATTTGAGCAATACACCTCTAGAAAAAGAACTCAAGATGGTTCATCTCCATGTGGTATGTGTGTATGAAATGACCAAGTTGTTTCTGAAAGATATGACTAACAAAAACAAGGGGACTATTATCAACATTAGTTCGAATAGTTCTTTCCAACCAACTCCCAAATTAAGCACTTATGGAGCCACAAAAGCATTTGTTACCCATTTCAGTCGAAGTTTAAATGAAGAATTGAAAATGCAGCAATCGAAGGTAAAAGTAATTTGTGTATGTCCCGCGGCCATCGAGAATACCAACTTCAAGAAATCAGGGAATATGGAAAAGGTAAGAACGTTTCAAGGTATCGCTGCAACAACAGTAGAAGAGGTAGCCAGTGATATCTGGAAAGGGTTTAGTGGCGGAAAAGATTTTATCATAAGTGGTAGAAAGATGAGAATGTTATACCGAATCTCTGGATTACTTCCCTATAGATTTCAACAGTTTTTAGTCAGAAAAGAAATTAAAGAAATAGCATAATGAGGCCCTTATCATCTACAATTAATACGACAAGTGAAGCTTTCCGGAAAAATAAGAAAGCCATGCTCGATTTGGTTGCCAAATTAGAGGAACATCTTAAAGAAAGTCGATTTCAAGGGAAGGAAAAATCCATTGATAAAGCCAGGAGCAGAGGCAAATTACTCGCACGAGAACGAATCGAATTGTTGTTGGACAAAGACAGTCCTTTTTTAGAACTATTACCACTAGCGGGTATGCAAAATAAGAATGGTTTTGGGGCTGGTGGAACCAACGTTTCAGGAATCGGGTTGGTACAAGGTAAATTGTGCATGATCAATGCCAATGTAGGAACGCGTAAAGGAGGATCTGTAGACTATGCAACGGTTTTTAAGGGTTTCCGCATCGCAAAAATTACCAGAGAATGTAGATTGCCTTCTATCAATTTGGTAGAAAGTGGCGGGGCTAACCTCCCGGACCAGGCCAAAATATTCAATTATGGAGGTGAAGCCTTCAAAGAGATTACCAGACGATCTGAAATGGGCATTCCAACAATATCTGTAGTATTTGGTAATGCTACGGCAGGGGGAGCGTATGTGCCAGGGATGTCCGACTATGCCATTTTTCAAAAGCAAGCTGCAAAAGTATTCTTGGCGGGACCTCCACTAGTAAAAATGGCAACCAATGAAATTGCAACCGACGAGGAACTAGGTGGTGCCGAAATGCACAGTAGAGTATCTGGAGTTTCAGATTATCTGGCCGAAGATGAAAAGGACGCTATCCGAATCGCCAGAGAGATTATGGAATTTATACCAGCATCCAATCCTCATATGATCCCAGAATTGCCCATCAAAGCACCGCTTTTTGATGCCGACGAGATTTTAGGTGTAGTCCCAGAAGATAGTAAAACACCATTTGATGTAAGAGAATTGATCATGCGAATTACAGATGGATCCGAATTTGCAGAGTTCAAATCTGAGTATGGAAATACAATGGTCTGCGGGTGGACAAAAATTCATGGATACCCCGTGGGGATTTTAGGAAACAACGGTGTTATTTTTTCAGAATCCGCCAACAAAGCAGCACAATTTATACAACTATCCAATCAAAAAAACATACCCTTATTGTTTTTGCAGAACACCACTGGATATATGGTGGGTAAAGCTTATGAAGAAGGAGGAATCATAAAAAATGGAGCTAAGCTGATTAATGCAGTTTCTAATAGCAAAGTGCCATCTATTACCTTAATGATCGGGTCTTCATTTGGAGCAGGTAATTATGGAATGAACGGTAGATCCTATGAGCCTAATTTTCTCTTTTCTTATCCCAATGCAAAAATAGGAGTCATGGGTTCCCAACAATTAGCTGGGGTAATGCGGATCATTCAAAAAGCATCGGCAAAAGCCAAAGGAATACCCTATGACGAAGAGCAAGCTAAAATGATCGAAAATATGTTAATCGCCGAAGCCGAAGCAAAATCTTCTGCGTGGCATTCTACCTCAGAATTATGGGATGATGGGATTATTAATCCTAAAGAAACACGCAATTATTTAGGGTTTTCACTAGCGGTTTTATACAACCAAGAAATAAAAGGGTCAAATAGTTATGGTGTCTGGAGGCATTAAGAAAAAAGGAACATATTGTATATGAAAAGTATAAACACCATATTGATTGCTAATCGGGGAGAAATCGCTTCAAGAGTGATACGTACCTGCAAAAAAATGGGAATTACTAGTGTAGCGGTCTATGCTGATGCCGATAAAAATGCCCCATTCGTTAGACAAGCAGATTTAGCAGTACATATCGGAGCTTCAGAACCGTCACAATCCTATCTCGATCAAGATAAAATAATTGCTGCTGCAAAACGTACAGGTGCCGATGCTATCCATCCGGGTTATGGTTTTTTGTCTGAAAATGCAGATTTTGCCAGATTATGTAAAGCTGAAGGAATCATTTTTATCGGTCCCAACCCAGAGGCTATAGCAGCAATGGGATCAAAATCCAAGGCCAAAGCAATGATGAAACGGGCAGGGGTGCCTGTTGTACCCGGTTATGATGGTGAAGATCAATCCGAAGCTACATTAAAGACCGAAGCTTTAAAAATAGGATTTCCAGTATTACTGAAAGCCACCGCAGGAGGTGGAGGTAAAGGGATGAGAATTGTTCATGAAGAAAAAGAAATAACGACAGCCATTGCTTCGGCAAAAAGAGAAGCCAAAAATGCCTTTGGAGATGATGAATTGCTTATCGAAAAATACATTGCCTCTGGAAGACATATCGAATTTCAGATTTTTGGAGATCAGCATAAGCATGTCATTCATTTACTGGAAAGAGAATGTTCAATCCAAAGACGTTATCAAAAAGTGATTGAAGAAAGCCCTTCTCCGATAATGACAGAAGCTCTGCGGAAGTCTATGGGTGATGCCGCGGTACTTGCAGCCCAAGCTATGGATTATGATAATGCGGGAACTGTAGAATTTATTTATGACGATACTTCTGGAGCATTCTACTTTTTGGAGATCAATACCAGATTACAAGTAGAACACCCTGTTACCGAGGCTATAACCGGGTTGGATATGGTGCAAATGCAAATCCAATCTGCACAAGGCACTCCTTTGCAAATCACTCAAGAAGAGGTGGTAGGAAATGGCTATGCTATTGAAGCGCGGTTGTACGCAGAAGATGCAGCAAATAATTACGCACCTGTAACCGGGAAAATTCACAATTACCAATTCCCAGATGTAGATGGATTACGGGTGGAGTCTGCTATTGAGTCAGGCTCAGAAATATCAATATTCTATGATCCAATGATCGCGAAGATCATTGTAAAAGATAGTAATAGGATCAATGCGCATACTAAATTGCTGTATGTGCTTCAGCAATTTATATGTCAGGGTATTGTAACCAATTTACCTTTCCTGAAAACGCTGTTGCAACATGAAGATTTTCAGAAAGGAAATTACAATACGCATTTCGTTCAGGAAAAGATTGACCTTTCTCAAATCAATAAAATATCAGATCAACAGATACAGGAAGTGGCTATAGTCGCAACGCTATATGATTGGAATAAGCGAGAACAATCGAGGAAGACACTTCGAAGTCTTCCTTCTGGATGGAGGAATAATTGTTACCAATATCAAAAGGAAGTTTTTCATATTGGTGAACAGGTTGTTCAATTGCAGTATCAGTATGTAGAAGATGGTTTTGTATTTCTTTTTGAAGACAAGGAAAGAAAGGTAGCGATGATAGGTATTGATGAAACCACCTTGTGCATAGATATAGATGGATTGCAAAAAACGTATGCTGTTGCGAAGGTTGGAGAGGATTATTTTGTGCATTCGCCTACCATAGGTAATGTGAAAATTACTCAAGAAGATCGATTCCCGATCAAAGAAAAGGAAAAGGTAAGCGGAGGGTATGAATCCCCAATTCCGTCTCAAGTGGTTAAAATTAATATCCAATCAGGAGATGCTATCAAAGAAGGTGATCCACTTATCGTTTTGTCTTCAATGAAAATGGAAAACGTTTTGGTAGCTAATCAGGATGGTAAAGTAGAAGAGATATATGTAGCCGAAGGACAGAATGTAGAAGCTGGATTTTTATTACTGAAAATTAATGAAGAATAATCATGGATTTTTTTGAAAAGGAACTCTTAGAAAAGGCATTAGCGCAAAAATTCGCATTTATCTTGGTAACGGTTGAAGATCATGTAATGACGTTAACACTAAATCGACCGGAAAAGAAGAATGCATTACATCCACATATGATTCACGAAATTGCCTTTGCGCTGCAATATGCCAACCAAACCAAAGAGATATGGGTGGTTATGATTCGCGCTGCTGGTGATGTCTTTTGCTCGGGTGCGGATTTGAAGGCTTTTATGGGCATGGTGGGTGAGTTTGATTCCTCAATCCCCGAAGCCAAGGGAGAAGTGCTTTTAGGAGAGCTTTTTGGTAAAACTCATAAACCCATAATTACTTTGGTAGAAGGCAGGGTAATGGCCGGAGGTTTCTTTTTTCTTACCGGGGCACACTATGTGGTATGTAACCCAGAAGTCACATTGGATTTGCCAGAAGTAAAGAGAGGATTATTTCCCTTCCAAGTAATGGCTTCGTTGCTAGAGGTAATGCCAAAGCGCATCGTCATAGATTGGTGCATAAGAGGATATAATCTAGGCGTACAAGAAGCCAAAAACTATGGCTTGATTACTCATATAGCAAATCAAGAATCTGCAGTTCAGATTGCGAATAGCATCATTAATGATATCAAAGAAAATTCTCCAACTGCAATTCGGCATGGTTTGGAAGCCTTGGATGCTATTACACAACACGAATCCAAGCATCAGTATTTGATGGAAATGCTACAGAAAACTATAGGTTCCAAAGATGGTCAGGAGGGGTTATTAGCCTTTAGACAAAAAAGAAAACCCGAATGGACCGGAGAATAAGGTATAACGAAATGAAAAAGATATGGCTTTACAAAAATTGATTCTTTCTGCGGCACTAACAGGTGCAGCGACCAACAGGTCTCATTGCCCTCACATTCCTTATACTCCCGAAGAGTTGGGATTGGAGGCCAAAAGAGCAGTTGATGCTGGAGCAGCGATAGTACACATCCATGCACGAGAAGATAATGGACTACCTAGTTGGAGAACTGAAGTATTTGAAGAAATCACTACCGAAGTACGCAAACATTGCCCGGATGTAATTATCAACTATTCTACTGGGGCCATCGGATTGTCTATCGAAGATCGATTAAAACATTTGCCAGCTACTCAGCCTGATATGGCTGCTTTTAATATGGGCAGTATGAACTACGCTATATTCTCCAAACGAAATAAGCAGTTTATCTGGAATGGTGTGTTCGAAAATTCATTCGATGATATGATCAAAGTGGTCACTACTATGAACGAGCATAATATCTGTCCGGAGATGGAATGTTTTGATACCGGGCATATTCGAAATGCAGAACCGCTTCGCGAAATGGGTTTGTTGCCAGATAATGCATGCTATAGTTTGGTTATGGGAGTTATGGGAGGAATTCCTGCAACCCCAGAGAATTTAATACATCAAATCAAGCAGATTCCTGAGGGTGCTTTTTGGCAATCTATCGTGATTAGCCGCAAGCAATGGCAACTCTCTGCTATTGCAGCTGCTATGGGCGGGAATTTCAGAGTGGGATTAGAAGATAATTTTTATTTACCCAATGGAGAGATGGCCAAATCGAATGGAGAATTGGTAGAAGCAGGAGCCACGTTGGCCCAAATGATCGGTCGAGAGATCGCCAGTATCGAAGAGGCCAGAGAACTATTGAACATTCCGAAAAAAATCAACTCATAATTATGCTTAGATCAGACACATTCAACGCTAAAATCGTATTGGTAACCGGAGGAAGATCAGGCATTGGTTTTCAGATTGCAAAGGACTTTTTACAACTGGGTGCTAAGGTGATTATTTGTTCTCGTAAAGAAGAACAGCTACAAAAGGCAGCCGAAGAATTATCAAACTTTGGAGAAGTTACTCATCAGGCTTGTGATATTCGAAAAACCGAAGAGATACAACAATTGGCCAAAATGATTAAAGAAAAATATGGTCGATTGGATATCCTGATCAATAATGCAGGAGGGCAGTTTCCCGCACTGGCAGAATATATTAATGACAAAGGGTGGAATGCGGTAATCAACAATAACCTGAATGGAACGTTCTCTATGATTCGAGAAATGGCAAATACATTTTTTATTCCTCAAAAAAGTGGAGTGATCATTAATATTATCGTAGATGTATTTCGTGGATTTCCAGGAATGGCGCATACAGGAGCAGCTAGAGCCGGAGTTGAGAATTTGACCAAAACGCTAGCTATGGAATGGAGCGATTTTAATATCAGAATCAATTGTGTGGCTCCAGGAATTATAGAATCCAGTGGTTTGGATACTTATCCAAAACAGATACAAGATATGTTTGAAGAGGCGCAAAAAGCCATCCCTTTAAAACGTTTCGGAAAGGTGGAGGATGTGTCGAATGCTGTGACCTTTTTATCGAGCCCTATGGCTGAATACATTACCGGAATCTCATTATATGTAGATGGTGCGCAGCATCTCAATTTTGATAAGATGGGATTAGCAAATGTTTTAAAATCATTTATCTCATAACCGATGGAATCAAAAGTAACCATGATCAAAGGGGGAGAGTTTTTAATCAAGGGAGCCGAACCTGAAACGGTTTTTACTCCAGAGGAGTATTCCGAAGAGCGTCAGATGCTACGAGAAGCGATTCGTGACTTCATAAATAAGGAAATAGAGCCTTTAAAAGAAGCATTCGATAGCAAAGAAGGAACAAAATTAGCTCCAGAAAAGCTGGAGAAATTAGGTGAACTGGGTTTTTTGGCCATTTCGGTACCTGAAGAATCTGGAGGTATGGGATGTGATATCAAAACCGATCTAGCGGCTTCAGAAGTAATGTCTGATAGCTATTCTTTTTCTCAAACACTTGGTGTACAAAGAGGATTAGGGGTCAATACCATTTTGTTTTATGGTACAGATCAGCAAAAAGCCAAATATCTAGACGGTATTCTAACCGGAAAATTAAAATGCTCGTATTGCTTAACAGAGCCTAATGCCGGGTCTGATGCGAACTCGGGAAAAACACATGCTACTCTTAGTGATGACCAAAAACATTATATCCTTAACGGACAGAAAATGTGGATCACGAATGCTGGTTTTGCAGATGTATTTTCGGTATTCTGCAAAATCGAAGACGACGAAAATCTATCTTGCTTACTGGTAGAAAAAGATTGGGGAGTACAATTGGGAGTCGAGGAAAACAAGTTAGGGATTCATGGATCTTCTACGAGGCAGGTCTTCTTTGAAAATGTAAAAGTACCTGTAGAGAATTTATTAGGAGAACGCAATAAAGGCTTCAAAATCGCCATGAATGCGCTTAATATGGGGCGGTTAATGATTGGGGTCGCAGGATCGGCTATATCCAAAAGAGCATTTCATCTTGGGGTGCAGTACGCCAATCAACGTGTTCAGTTTAAGCAAACTATCGCTTCTTTTGGTGCTATCCAGGAAAAAATAGCCAAAATGGGAATCAATATCTATGCTTTAGAATCCGGTTGGAATCGATTGGGAGGAGATATGGATGTGCTTTATAGCCAGTTTATAGATACCGGAACGCCACCACTAAAGGCTAAACAACAAGTTGCGCAGGAGTTTGCAGCAGAATGTGCCATTATAAAAGTCTTTGGATCCGAAATCGAACAGTTTGTGGTAGACGAAGCCCTTCAAATTCATGGAGGAATGGGCTTTTCTGGAGAAAGTGAAATCTCTATGCATTATAGAAATATACGAGGTAATCGGATTTATGAAGGGACCAATGAGATCAATCGATTAGTAATCCCTGGAACGATACTTAAATATGCTTTAAAAGGAAAGTTGCCATTGATGCAAGCAGCCATGCAGGCATTTCAAGAGGTGCAATCTGGAAACAATACTCCTATTGATCCAGACTTACCATTGAAAGAATTTGCCGTCGGTTTTCTCGAACATTGTAAAAAATCAATCTTACTGATCAGTGGATTGGCGATGCAAAAGTTTCAACAAGAAATTCAGGAAGAACAAGAAGTGTTGTCCCGACTTGCCGATATGATTATTCAGATCTATATGATGGAGTCGGTGTTACTTAGAACACTTAAGGGTAATGGACAACATCAGGAAATTAAGGAAGCAATATCTGTTGTTTTTATGAACGAAGCTACGGATAAGATTAAGATAGCGCTCAAAGAAGTTGCCTATAAAGCTGCTGATAAAGAAATGGTTCAAAAAACCATAGCAGCTACAGATCAATTAATGCAATTACCGGTTGTTGATATTATTGTCCTACGTAGAAAAATTGCATCTCATTTTATTCAGGAAAATCAATATAAAATCTAAACCATTACGTCATGAACAGTTATTATTTTGATGAAGGACATACTTTGTTTCGGGAGAGTCTGAAAGCGTTTCTACAGAAAGAAGTAGTGCCAAATATCGATCAATGGGAAGAGGATCGTCGTATTCCCAGAGAAGTATGGCAAAAAATGGGAGACATGGGTTTTTTAGGATTATCCTATCCCGAAGAGTTTGGGGGTGCAAATCTTGATTTCTTTTATGATGTGATCTTTTGTGAAGAGATTGCAAAGGTATTTTCAGGAGGATTTGCGATTACCCAGGCGGTGGTACAATACATGTCGGGACCTTATATTTTGAAATATGGGTCACAACGATTAAAAGAAAAATACCTTCCTGGAATCATTTCGGGAGAAAAAATCAGCTGTATAGGGATCTCAGAACCTACTGCAGGCTCTGATGTGGCTAATATTAAAACCACTGCAATTTTGCAAGGAGATCACTATGTAGTAAATGGTTCTAAAACCTTTATTACAAATGCTGTATATGGAGATTTTGTGGTCTGTGTAGTTAAAACCGACCCCAAAGCTGGTCCCGAAGGGGTAAGTTTATTGATTGTGGATTTGGATAGAGAAGGAGTAAGTAAAACAAAGCTCAAAAAACTGGGATGGCATGCCTCTGATACCGCAGAATTGGCCTTTGATAATGTGAAAATTCCTAAAGAAAACCTGATTGGAGAAGAGGGACAAGGGTTTTATTATTTGATGGGAGGCTTACAAGTAGAGCGACTGGTAGGTGCGATAATGGGATATGGTGCTTGCGAAGCTGCAATGCAATATACCCTTCAATATATGTCAGAAAGATCTGCTTTTGGAAGGCCGATTAATAAGTTTCAAGTACTACGACATCGAATGGCGCAATTGGCTTCAGAAATCGAATCCTGTAAGCAGTTTGTGTTGTACTGTTCGCGGTTAAATAACGATAAGAAATACGCTGTAAAAGAATGTTCCATGGCTAAGCTTTTGGCTACTGAGTTATCTGATAAAACCATGACCCAATGTTTGCAATCTTTTGGGGGTTACGGATATATGGAAGAGTTTAAGATTGCAAGAATGTTTCGGGATAGTAGAATCGGAACAATTGGCGGAGGGACCTCAGAGATTATGCGGGAGATTATTGCAAAAATGGTGATCGACGACGTATCTTACAAACAAGCAGAAAAGAATGATTCAATTAATAATACCAATACTAATATTATGAGTAATATAGACAGTATCCTGCAAACGATTCAGGAAAGAGCAGCAAAGGCAGATAGCCTAAAAAATACCTTAAAGTTCAACTTTGGAGATGAACAGTTATATATCGATGGTACGGGAGACACAAACGTGGTCACTGCAGAAGATAAAGATGCAGATTGCCAGGTAGATGTAGGATTTGATGATTTTATGTCGTTGATCAAAGGAGAACTTAACCCGATGGCGGCTGTTATGGGTGGAAAAATAAAGATTAAAGGAGATATGGGAGTGGCCATGAAGCTTCAATCCTTGTTCTCATAATGTTTTAGCATCGCGAATCATGGTTACTTCATTTAATGAAACCGATATCGCTGTAATTGATGCTATTTATGATCAACAAAAAGCGAATTACAGGCAAGTAGGAAAGACAACAGCACGAGAGCGAATTCGAAAGCTAAAAGCGTTTGAAAAGGCAATTTTACGTTTTCGAGTGGACTTACAAGAGGCTATGAAAAAAGATTTTCATAAGCCTGCTGCTGAGGTGGATCTTACTGAGATTTATCCAGTACTTTCTGAAATACGATTTGCGATCAAACATCTAAAAGATTGGATGCGTCCCAAAAAAGTTCCGCATCCAACACCTATGATAGGCTCATCCTCCTGGGTGCGGTATGAACCTAAGGGAATGAGCCTGATTATAGCACCCTGGAACTACCCGATGCAATTGCTCTTTGCTCCTTTGGTCTCTGCTATCGCAGCAGGGAATGTGGTGATGCTTAAACCTTCAGAGTTTACTTCGCATACGGTAGAAGTGATGAAGCAAATCATTGCAAATTGTTTTGAAGAACATGAAATCGCCATTGTAGAAGGAGGTGTTGAGGTGTCAAAAGCGTTGTTAGCCAAAAAGTTCCATCATATTTTCTTTACCGGAGCACCCGAAATTGGTAAAATTATAATGGCTACTGCTTCCAAACATCTTTGTAGCGTTACATTAGAGTTAGGGGGCAAATCTCCTACTATTATTGATGAAACGGTTAATATTAAAACGATCGTTTCAAGAGTTGCTTGGGCAAAATATGTAAATGCAGGGCAGGTATGCATCGCTCCGGATTATGTGTTGATACATGAAAGCAAGAAAGCAGAATTTATACAGCATCTTTGCGCCCAAATTCAAAAGCAATACGGGAAAGACGCCATAGATTCTCCAGATTATTTACGTATCATTAATCAAAAGCATTTTTTGCGATTGAAAGGGTATCTCGAAAAAGCAGTACTTGGTGGTGCAAAGGTAATTTACGGAGGAACAATGGATGAAACCCAAAATTATATAGAACCGACTATTATCACTGATATGTCTGTGGATTCTGATGTGTTGAAGCACGAAATTTTTGGCCCGATTCTTCCTATACTTTCTTATCGTGATAAAGAAGAAGTAATTGATTTTGTAAATCGTAAAGAAAAGCCTTTGGCTCTTTATATTTACAGCAGCAACAAAAAGAATATCAACTATTTTGTCGAAAATACTACTGCAGGAGCGACCTGTGTCAATATGTCTTCTGTACATGTAGGTAATCCTAATTTACCATTTGGAGGAGTAAATAATAGTGGTATTGGTAAATCCAGAGGACATTATGGATTTATCGAATTTACCAACGAACGCGCAATGTTCAAGCAACGGTTACCTAGCGCAATCGAATTGATGACACCTCCTTATACAGCGTTTAAACAAAAATTGATTGATTTGACGATTAAGTATTTCTAGAAGTAATTTAGGTTATCGCAATGGAAATCCTTTGGCAGCCCACCAAGGATGTATTTCAATCACCAATCGACCTGCTTTAACCATTGGATCCATATTGGCAAGACTATCCGCCATTTTTTGAGTAGGCGTATTATAGATGGTGATTCCTCTAATATCTCCGTCATCTCCAAAAGGTCCTGAAATATCTGCGTATCCTTCTTTATACATTCTACCCAAATGCTGTAAATGTAATTTTTGTAAACTATCTGCAACTTCTTTGGTTTGAGAACGGTTTGGGCCTCTTTTTAAGAAAGCAATGAAATATTGTTGCATAATAGTAGTGTCGCCTGTTTCCTGATCCACATAATCAAAGAGTTGATATCCTTGTTTTTCTAGCTTTTCTTTGATGGATTTTACAGAAGGTTTTTCTACAATTTCTTCAGTGGTTTTGACCGGATCAGAAATAGCTTCCTTTTGTTTTTGACACCCTGTGGTAACAAGCAAAATCAAAAGACCGATAATTAGGGCAATGTTGGATAGTTGTTTATTGGATTTCATAAGGTGGATAATATAAAATGCACTTCCAAAGATAAACATTTGAAAGTGCATTGCTTAAATCTACCTTAACCAATTAACGTCAGATCAATTGGTTTTGTAAACAAGTCCTAATGAAAAGGACGAAGCTTTATTGTAATTCTGGCCTTCCATAGTTACTGCATAACCGGTAGAGATTCCAAAATTGTTCTTGTATACGGGTACATAGAGATCCAAATATAAGTTTGCAAAATCTACCTCAGTTTCTGGTAAAGCTGCTGCACCACCTGCTGCGATAAATTCTGGTGATCCGATATCAAATCCACTTAAGGAATTTTGCACTCCCACTTTGGCATGCGCATAAAACCATTTGTTATAGTATCCTAATTTTGCACTATATATCATAGCGTTAGGGACTTCAAAGTCCGAGCTGTTTCTTAAACTATACGCTGCTTGTAATTCTACAAATACATTGGCGGATGCGGTAAATTGCACAAAGCCACATCCTTCATAGGCAGTTGCACCATTACCCAGCGCTAATATCCCTGCAGCTTCGTATCCACCTACTGGCAATGTTACTCCTGTTGCTCCACCAACAGCTAGTTTTGAGGCATTATTAAATTTGGTTTCCAAGATTTTAGCTTTCAAAAATACACTGAGGTCCTGTACACCTTCTACCTGGCTCTCACCAATGATAGGATCATCTATACCCATTTCATTACTGGTAGATACATAAGGTACAGTTACTGTAGTTGAAAGCCAATTTGAAAAACCATATTCTCCATAGATACTTATGATCGATGAAGTGATTTCTCCCATGTTCATAGGATTGGATTCGGTCAAGGTTTCTCCTCTATAGAAATTATCAAATGCTTTATAGGAATAGGAAGAAGCAATGGTTAGGTCATTTTGTTTCGGAAAAAACCCGTTGATAAGGGTTTGTGCCGATAGTGATGATATAGATAGATATACTAATATAATCATCATTTTGGGGTTGTTCATAGTAATTGTCATATCATAGGCAGTTGTTTATTTACGTTGGTAAGATTGAGGAAATATTGTTAAAAATTTTAAGATTGGGATAGGTAAATTAGAAAATAATCCTATAAAAAGCAAATATCATCGATAAAATGCATTTTTGCATTGAGAAACATTCATTTGTAAGACAGGTTGATTTTTGAACTGTTTTTGTAATACGAGCATAAAAAATCGCCTTCAGAAATACCCTGAAGGCGATCAAATATACGATTGAGATATCTTACCTGGCCGTATATACTAGTCCAAAGGCCAGTCCTGATTCTTTACTGTGATTTCTACCACTTATAGTAGCTCCATAACTTGCAGATACGCCAAGAGTCTGTTGGTATACAGGCACATAAAAATCGAAAGATAGATTGGTGAAATCTACTTCGGTTTCAGGTAGAATTGCCGCACCACCCGCTTCACCAAACTCTGCAGTTCCTATATCCAGGCCAGACATAGAGTCTTGTATATCCAATTTGGCATGCACATACAATAGCTCATTATGAAAACCAATTTTTGCACTATACATCATGGCGTTTGGGATGTCGAAATCATCACTGCTTCTTTGGCTGTACCCCAATTGTACTTCACTGAATATGTTGAAGGGTAATGAGTATTGAACAATTGCCGAACCATTGATGGTAGTGGCTTGATTTCCCAAAGAAAGTACCCCAGCTCCTTCGTAATCTCCTACAGGAAGAGTCACTCCAGTAGCACCACCCAAAGTTATTCTAGAATTGTTCTGAAATTGTTTTTCCAAAATCCTTGCTTTCATAAAAACTCCAAGATCTTGAATACCATCTACTTTTGCAACCTGCTGAACAGGGTCTATAGCTCCATCTTCACTTTCAACCTGTATGTAGGGTAAAGTAACGGTAGATGACAACCAGTTTGAAATGGCGTACTGCCCATAAAAGGAAACGATTGATGATGAAATCTCACCCAGTCCGGCCGGATTTCCATCAGATAATGACGAACCTCTGTAAAACTGATCATAGCTTTTGTAAGAATAACTTGGGGCAACGGTAATGGTGTTTTTTTCGGGATAAAAACCGTTGACAGGGATCTGCGCAGAAACATTACAAAAAAAGCATAAGAGGATCGTGACCCCTATTAGGGATCTTGTGAAATTGTGTAACATAATTTTCAATTTTGGTTAATAATTGGCCTGCTTAGACGGAGGGTAATTACTTACCTTACATGATCATATGTTATCTTTTGATTAACCAAATTAAAAGGAGAATTAAGCCGTTTTTGAGTTACGATTTTACCATAAAATGAATGGATTTTTGCTTAATTGAGAGTTGTAGTACCTGTTTTCTCCTGTTACTTCTTTTCCGAGCCAATTGGGTTTTAAAAAAGGTTCATTTTCTTCTTCTAATTCGATTTCTGCAAGAATCAATCCTTGATTTTGTCCAAAAAACTCGTCTACCTCGATAGTGTGTTTGCCTGATTTTATTTCGTAGCGAGTTTTTTCGATCATTCCCTGTTCACAAAGGTGGAGAAGTGCTTCCGCATCTTCGATAGAAATCGGTTTTTCCCATTCAAATCGAGACGTACCTGTAGCGTTCCCAATACCTTTTACAGTAATGAATGCCTGTTGGCCTTTGATACGGATTCGTACTGTTCGTTCGGGATGCGTATTCAGAAACGCTTGTACGATTCGGTATTGCTTGGTTGATTCTTTTTTGAATTCTTCAGAGGTTACCAGGAATTTTCGTTCTATTTCTGTCATGTTGTTGTAATAAATAATCCCTGAATCGATAATCGATACAGGGAAATTTACTCTAAGGTATTACATTTTGAGATATTATTGCCGGAATTACTTCGACCATTCCTGAATCAATTTTCGGTTCAGTCGGATAAGATCTTCGTTTTTTGCCTTTTCCGAAAGAACTAAGGATCTTTTGGCAGCGACCAGAGCTTCTTTTTTCCTTCCCAAATCTCCCAATATTAAAGCTTCTCGATATACCTGAAAGAATAGTGCTTTCTCACTTTTCGTGACTTTTTGGATATACTGCAGAGCTTGTTCCAAATCTGTATTTGCTTCATGCAAATATAATGCGGCCAGAAAGTAATCGAAATCTGATGGCCCTGATAGTACTTTTTTGATATTAGCCATAGTTTTTTCATGCACTTCTACTTTGATTGATAAGGAAGCTCTTACATTCCCCCAGGCAAATACCAAATCTGCACTATCCAGCTCAATCTGGTCCAGATACATCAAGAATGATTCTACGGTATTTTGTTGGTTGGTTACGTTTGCCTTTAACTGTAATACGGGGGTTCTAGAGGTATAGGTATTCCAGTTTCCAGTATCATAAGTGTACAAGTAGATATCCCAATAGGTATTGTTTGGTTTGGAGAGTATGGCGTATGTTCCTTTTTTTAATGGGCTCCCTTGTATGGTAATATCATCACTCACGGTGATCTTTGTAGCAGCATTGGCGCCCGTTCTCCAAAAAGTACCGTAAGGAAGTAAGCCTTCTGCACCAAAAAGAGTTCTTCCTCGTTGACTGGGTCTGGAGTATTCTAATTCTATATCGGTGATCCCAATGGTCTGTATGGTTTTTGAAGACGGACTTAATGCGGGAATGGTAAGCTGTGCTTGAACGGCGCACACCGATAGCACGCAAATTACAAATGTTTTGAACATGATGTTTTGATTTTGAAAGATTATAAGTTTGAGAAATACTCTTTGGGAGTAGCTCCCATCAAATCCTTAAAGGATTTGTTGAATGTGGTTTTGGAATTAAAACCGGCCTCTTGCGCAAGCCCAAAAAAGGTCATATGCTTGGCTTTTTCGGTTTGGGATAAAGCGATAAATTCTTTGATTCGATAGTAGTTAATGTATTCAAAGAAATTCATGCCAATACGCTCATTGAGCAGACGTGCCATTTCGGGATTACTCACCCCAAGCATTTCTGCTAATTCTGATTTTAGCAGTTTTCTGCTCAAGTAGGGTTTTTTGTCTTCCATGAGTTGTTCTAATTGCTTTTTTAGCGTATCCAACTGTTGGTTAGAAAACTTAGATTGTGCATATTTCTTAGAAGAGACAAAAGCATCGATTTTAAACAGCTGTGGTTCTTTTATACTGTAAAAAGCAATAAAAAGAGTCATGATAGCAATGCTTATCCATATTATTTGCCAGTTTACTTTGGTGAAAAAAGAATATCCTACTGCCCAGTTCAAGAACATAGTAAACCAACAGAGTAAACATATCCCTATAGCTACCAAAAAGCTGAAAAAGAATCTGGATTGAACACTATAACTTAATTCTTGTTGAATATCTTTTTTAAACTGTAAAAAGATCCGAAGGCTGAGTACCCAATAGGTAATATTAAAGCATAACCCAATTGCTATAAATGCTAAGGTAACCTTTGAGGTAAGTCCGCTGGCTGCTCTTTCTTGTAGTACCTCGTCTGAAGGCAAAATAAAATAGATGGTTGCCAAGGTATTATATACCAGTGCAGGCAAGTAATGGATAAGCTCTTTCTTTGAAAATGGTTTTTTAATCAAGCTGGACCGGGTAAACAGATAGATCGTGGCTCCAAATAATAAGGTGGCAAATTCTGAAAAAATCACCCAGCGATAGTTATCAGTAAAGAAGCCTGAAATATAGAATACCCTACCTGTTAACCCGATGGCTAAAACGAAGACTAATATCACGATGTACTTATTTACATTCCTGTTTTTTTTGGAAAAGAAATAAATAAAGATCAGAAACAAACTCTGAAAATACGCGAAATATACCAGCTGATTAAGTAGTGCTTGCATGGGTCTACTATCAAATTTTTGATTGAATATACTAGTTTATCACAAATTGATTTACATGCAATACACTTTCATTCTTATATATACCCTTATCCTTCATAAAGGTTTCGAATTCTTTTTTGCTTTCCCATTCTGTTACCACTAACAAATCAGGATTATAATAATACCCTGCAGGTGATTTCCCATTGGTTAGCTTCAAAACTGTTTTTCCTCCCGTGGCAGTAGATTTTTTAAACCATTGTTTGGTAAAGGCATCAAAAGAAGAATTGTCTTTTTTCCAATAGGCAGTTACTACATTATACTTGTTTTTATCCATGCTAAACGAAAGATCTTCGGGCATTTCATAATACACTAAATTAAAAATGGACCAAATTGTTCTTCGTTGCTCATGAAAATCGGGAACAACCGTTTCAATTTCTGAGATAAACTGTTCTCGGTTGTTTAGATCGCTCCACTGACCGAATATAAAACTGGTAGGTTGGATGTTTCCTTGTGTGGTTTCTACAATTCTAAAACCGGGTAGAGGTTTGTAGGATCGTTTGAAGGCCACTGGGAAAGCTGTTTTTCTATATTTTTCAAAAGCCTTTTCGGTTTCCGGTTTTGTAGTTAACATAAGGATATCCAATATTTGTCCTTTCTTAAGGTTGACAGACTTAATATTGGCCTGAGCAAAAAGAGAAGAGTTACCTATAAAGATAACTAGTAATGTGATAATTTTTAACAGTTTCATGATTTTTGATTTTTGAGATTATTAATTTCAAACAAATGTAGAAACTGCTTTCAGATTCCAGTAAATAAGGGCGCTCCAAAAGATACGGATACGGTAAACGCACTACTTTTACTCTTGTTTTTGTGCGATTTCTTTGATATGATCAGAAATAATGATGCGATCGGCAAATTCATGATTAGCTAACCAAATCATCGCTAGAACGATCGTTTCAGGAACGATAGTTTGGTACTTCTTAAGCCCTCCAATCAGTAGGGGATTGATCACCTTCATCAATTGTTTGAAAAAATATTCCCCAGGACGTTTTTCAGTTCTTTGACCTCCAATAAGTGAGGGTTGTAAGAGATGTGTTTTAGGAATTTGACATTGCAACACGTCTCTTTCCATTTCTCCTTTTGTACGATTATAAAATACACTACTGTTTGGATTCGCACCCAATGCAGATACCACAATATAGGTAGGGATGTTGTTCGCTTTGCAAAGCTGGGCGACACTTACCGGGATGCCATAGTCAATTTTATGATAGAGATTTTTGTCTGGAGTTTTGGCCTTGGTGGTCCCGATACAACAAAACACTTCGTCGGCTATAAATTTATCCTGATGATCAGACAGAATAAGTAGATCTACAATATGTTCTTCCACTTTTGGGTGCGAAATTCCGGTCGCTTTTCTGGAGAAAAGAATAATCTTGGAATACCTCGGATCTTCGATGAGGAGTTGCAGTAAAATTCCTCCCGTAAGACCTGTAGCACCCAGTATTATTGCTGTTTTTGGCATTACTTTGTGATTTTGAAAAAATGTATTTTTTGAATACTCTAAAGATATTACAATTCGGATCAACGATAACCACTATTTTTGTATTGTGGAAGAATTGGTTGCACATAGAAAGATTATTCATGTAGATATGGATGCGTTTTATGCTTCGGTAGAGCAAATGGATAACCCAGAGTTAAAGGGGAAGCCTTTGGCTGTGGGAGGTGGCTCAAAACGAGGGGTAGTTAGTGCGGCCAGTTATGAAGCTCGAGTCTTTGGTGTGCGTTCTGCTATGGCTGGATTTAAAGCCAGGAAATTATGCCCGGATCTTATTTTTGTGAAACCGCGGTTTGATCGATACAAAGAAATATCGGTCAAAATCCGAAAGATATTTTTCGAGTATACGGATCTGGTAGAGCCATTATCTCTGGATGAAGCCTATCTGGATGTGACTCAAAACAAAAAAGGAAATCCCAGTGCTTCTCTTCTTGCACAAGAAATACGACAGCGAATCTTTGATGAAGTAGGTCTCACGGCATCTGCGGGTATCTCTATTAATAAGTTTATAGCCAAAGTAGCTAGCGACTACAATAAACCCAATGGTCAAAAGACAGTAAATCCAGAAGAAGTTATAGAATTTTTGGAAAACCTGGATGTGAAAAAGTTTTACGGAGTAGGGAAGGTTACCCAGGCGAAGATGTACCAAATGGGAATTTATACGGGGAAAGACTTGAAATCAAAATCAGAAGAGTTTCTTACTCAACATTTTGGCAAGTCTGGAGGTCACTATTACCGTATCGTAAGAGGAATTCATCTTAGCGAAGTAAAACCTAATAGGGAACGCAAATCCTTGGCAGCCGAAAGGACTTTTAGCGAAAATATATCTTCGGAAATTTATATGTTAGAGCGCTTAGAGAGCATCGCCGAAGAGTTGCAACGGCGATTGCAACGAAGTAAGGTGGCAGGTAGGACGGTGACTTTAAAAATCAAGTATAGCGACTTTACCTTGCAAACCCGAAGCAAAACCTTGCCTTATTATGTAAGTGACGCTGCCATTTTACTGGAAACAGCAAAAGAACTACTGTATCAGGAAAAAATGAAAAACTCTGTCCGTCTGCTCGGGATTTCTTTATCTAATTTGAATACCGGAAAAGACAAACCCAAAAAGAAAGAAGAAAAAGAGTTTGAAGTGATTCAGTTGAAGTTTGATTTTTAGTTTAAACCTCACATAAAATCTCCGCAGCCCTTTTCAAAGTATCCTCAGTCTTCGCAAAACAAAAACGGAGCACGTGATCATCTTTTTGGTCTAGATTAAATACAGAAACGGGTATGGAAGCGATACCATGTTCTTTCGTAAGTCGTTCTGCAAAATCCACATCGGCTTCGTTGGTGATGTCAGAATAATCCAATAGCTGAAAATAAGTGCCTGAAGCAGGAGTATACGAAAATCGTGAATCCTTGATGAGTGATAAAAACAAATCCCGTTTTTGCTGATAAAAATCGGACAATGACAAGTAATTCTCTGGTGTCTTTAAATACTCTGCAAGCGCAAATTGTATGGGATGATTGCTACAAAACACATTGAATTGATGCACTTTTCGAAACTCTTGCATCAAAACAGTAGGAGCCAGACAATATCCCATTTTCCAACCGGTAGTATGAAAGGTTTTTCCAAAGGATGCAGTTATAAAAGCTCGCTCTGCTAATCCGGGATATTTGCTTGCGCTTTCATGTTTCTGTTGGTCGAATATGATATGTTCGTAAACTTCGTCGCTCAGCAAAATAATATCAGTTCCTTTCAATAACTTCTCCAGTTGTAACATATCATTTTTGGAGAGTACAGTACCACTTGGATTATGAGGAGTGTTGATTATTACCATCTTTGTCTTCTTCGTTATTTTTGAAGCCACTTCCTCCCAGTTTATTGTAAAATCAGGAGCTGACAGCTGAACTGGAATGACCGTTCCTCCAAATAATTCGATAGAAGGTTCGTAAGAATCATAGGCAGGTTTAAAGATAATTACTTCATCTCCAGGAGCTACAAAAGCAGAGATGATCGTGAAAATCGCCTGGGTAGCACCAGAGGTGATGGTAACTTCACTTTCTGGATGATAATCGTAACCGTATAAGGCGCTTGTTTTTTCAGCAATGATCGATCTCAAAGATGGTAAACCCGGCATGGGAGCATATTGGTTATATCCTTTTTGCATGGCCTGTGATACGAGTTCGATTAATTTGGGATGGGCCTCAAAATTGGGAAAACCCTGAGAAAGATTAATGGCGTTATATGAATTTGCCATCTGACTCATCACCGTAAAAATTGTTGTAGAAACGTTTGGAAGTTTGGAATTGATATTTTGCATGCCTTAAAATTATAATATTTACAAAAAACAGCTTCTTTTTTGTTTAAAGTTTAGTATAAATTTCAAACGATTTCGTTGGAAACCGTAAACAAAGAAAAAAAGCTACTTTATATTCATTATAAATAAGCAAATACCCTTGGCAAAGCTTGGCTAAAATAAGCCTGAGCCCTATTTTTGTTGCTCAACTATTTAAACGTTATACATAATGGGTGGATTGATAAAATCTTCAATAGCTAGAAAAGTTGCCATGGCACTTTCGGGACTTTTCTTAGTTTTCTTTTTATTACAGCACTTTACTATCAATTTTACTTCAATTTTTAGCGCAGATACATTCAACGAATTATCACATTTCATGGGAACAAACCCCGTGGTACAATTCGCATTGCAACCTGTTTTGATTTTTGGAGTGGTTTTTCACTTTGTGATGGGATTTGTGCTAGAAATCAAAAATAAAAACGCGAGAGCGGTAAAGTATGCAAAATATAACGGAGGCGCTAATGCTTCCTGGATGTCTAGAAATATGATTTATTCTGGATTAGTAATCTTGGCATTTTTAGGATTGCACTTCTATGATTTTTGGATTCCTGAAATGGTTCATAAATATGTAGAATTTGCTCCTGAAGATCCAACAAGATACTATCATGAGTTATTAGAAAAATTTGTAAGCCCGGTTAGAACGGGATTATATGTAGTTTCGTTTGTGTTTTTAGCATTACACTTATGGCACGGATTTGCTTCATCTTTCCAATCTGTTGGGTTTAACAACAAATATTCTGTTGGGTTGACCAAATTTGCCAAAGCTTTTGCGATAGTGATTCCATTAGGATTTATCATTATTTCATTAGTACTTCATTTTAATCACAATCACTAAAAACACCACGAGTATGTCAATTTTAGATTCTAAAATACCTGAAGGGCCACTGGCAGATAAGTGGACAAAACATAAAAATACGATCAACCTGGTTAACCCTGCCAATAAACGTAATATCGATGTTATTGTAGTAGGTACAGGATTAGCAGGAGGTAGTGCTGCTGCAACCTTAGCAGAACTAGGATACAATGTAAAAACATTTTGCTATCAGGATTCACCTCGTAGAGCACACTCTATTGCTGCACAAGGAGGAATAAATGCATCCAAGAATTATCAGGGAGATGGAGATTCTGATTACCGTTTATTCTATGATACGGTGAAAGGAGGAGATTACAGATCTCGAGAGGCTAACGTATATCGATTAGCAGAAGTTTCAGGAAATATTATCGACCAGTGTGTGGCACAAGGAGTACCTTTTGCCCGCGAATATGGTGGATTACTAGATAACCGTTCGTTTGGAGGGGTATTGGTATCACGTACTTTTTACGCCAAAGGACAAACTGGGCAACAATTATTGCTTGGGGCGTATTCTGCAATGAATCGCCAAATCAACAGAGGAAAAATACAGCCATTCAATCGTCATGAGATGTTGGATTTGGTTAAGGTAGATGGAAAAGCAAGAGGAATTATTGCTCGTAATCTAGTTACCGGAGAAATAGAGCGTCATTCTGCTCACGCTGTTGTATTAGCGACAGGAGGATACGGAAACGTATTTTTCTTGAGTACGAATGCCATGGGTAGTAATGTGATGGCAGCCTGGAGAGCGCACCGAAGAGGAGCTTTCTTTGCAAATCCATGTTATACACAGATTCACCCAACCTGTATTCCTGTTTCTGGAGATCATCAATCGAAGCTTACCTTGATGTCTGAGTCATTGCGTAATGATGGACGTATTTGGGTACCAAAGAGAAAAGAAGACGCAGAAGCGATCCGTGCTGGTAAATTAAAACCGACACAATTGGCAGAAGACGAGAGAGATTATTACCTGGAGCGTCGTTACCCGGCATTTGGTAACCTGGTTCCTCGTGATGTAGCTTCTAGAGCTGCCAAAGAACGTTGTGATGCTGGTTTTGGAGTAAATAAAACGGGAGAAGCTGTATATCTTGATTTTGCTTCGGCGATACAACGGTACGGTAGTGAGAAGGCTTTGACTTCAGGTATGGAAAATCCTTCAAAAGAGGAGATCACAAAACTAGGAGAAGAAGTTATCGAGAATAAATACGGTAACCTTTTCCAGATGTATGAAAAGATTGTAGACGAAAATCCATATAAAACCCCAATGATGATATACCCAGCGGTACACTATACCATGGGAGGTCTTTGGGTTGATTATAACTTACAAACTACGGTTCCTGGTTGTTATGCAGCAGGAGAGGCAAACTTCTCTGATCACGGGGCTAACCGATTGGGAGCTTCTGCATTAATGCAAGGTTTGGCGGATGGATATTTTGTATTACCATACACTATCGGGGACTATCTGTCTCATGATATTAGAACTGGTGAAATACCAACAGATACTCCAGAGTTTGACCAGGCAGAAAAAGATGTTAAGGATCGTATCCAAAAACTAATGGGAGGATCTGGAACACACTCTGTAGATTATTACCATAAGAAACTTGGTAAGATCATGTGGAACAAATGTGGAATGTCTCGTAATGAGCAAGGCCTTAAGGAAGCAATAGAAGAAATTGCCGCCTTGCGTGAGGATTTCTGGAAGAATGTAAAAGTTCCAGGTACTGCGGATAGTATGAACCCAGAGTTAGAAAAAGCAGGTCGAGTAGCAGATTTCTTAGAATTAGGAGAATTGTTTGCAAAAGATGCGTTGAATAGAAATGAATCTTGTGGAGGACACTTTAGAGAAGAGTCGGTAGAACAAGAAGGAGAACAAAAAGGAGAAGCACTTAGAGATGACAAAAACTTTAAGTACGTTGCTGCCTGGGAGTACAAAGGTGAACCAAAAGACGCCGAATTACATAAAGAAGAATTAACCTTCGAAAACATTGAATTAAAAACACGTTCTTATAAATAAAAGCTATGAATCTTACACTAAAAATATGGCGTCAAAAGGATGCTAAATCACAAGGAAAGATAGTAGATTATCAAATATCTGGTATCGAAGGAGACATGTCTTTTTTAGAAATGCTAGACGTGTTGAATGAAGATTTGATCAACAAAGGTGAGGAACCTGTGGTATTTGATCACGATTGTAGAGAAGGAATTTGTGGTGCATGTTCGCTACAAATTAATGGAGAACCACATGGACCGGATCGTCTGATCACTACTTGCCAGTTACACATGCGTAAGTTTAACGATGGAGATACCATTTACATCGAGCCTTTTAGAGCAAAGGCTTTCCCAGTGGTAAAGGATCTTATGGTAGATCGTAGTGCATTTGATAGAATCCAACAGGCAGGAGGATATGTATCCGTAAATACTTCTGGTAATACGATTGATGCCAATGCAATTCCAATCGAAAAAGAAAATGCAGATGATGCTTTTGCTGCAGCTACTTGTATTGGATGTGGAGCTTGTGTGGCAGCATGTAAAAACGCTTCTGCAATGTTGTTTACTTCTGCAAAAGTTTCGCAATTTGCATTGTTACCACAAGGACAGGTCGAAGCTACAGAACGTGTATTGGCTATGGTAAATCAAATGGACGAAGAAGGTTTTGGTAATTGTACCAACACTGGTGCCTGCGAGATTGAGTGTCCTAAAGGAATCTCTCTTGAGAATATTGCACGTATGAATCGTGAGTATTTGAAAGCTAGTTTGAAAGGGTAGTTATTTACTCAATATATAAAACAAAAAGCCGAAGTATTACTTCGGCTTTTTTCGTAACTAAAAAAATATAATATGAAATTAATGGTGTTGCTATTATTTAATGAAATACCTCTAATTTATTAATAGCCACACTGCCATAATCTGAACTTTTGTAGCTTTTGCCTTTCATAGATTGTAGATAGCATCCTGCTTTAAAATAGTTTTCTTTGGCTGGTGCACTTTGAGAGGTGTATATGGTTCTTACACGATTTCCACTAGTATTTAATTCGTATAATTTTACCACGCTGTTTTGGTAAGTCAATTCAAAGTATAATTCTTCACCAAGATTGAAATTACCCACGGTTTTTCCGCCGCCTTCTAATACTTCTGTAACATAACCGTTGATTCGTAGTTTTACCGAACCGCTAGTTTGATTTGCACTACCCTGGCATTGTACACGGATCACATCATCAAAAAAGTCGGTTTTATCATGTATTTGACCAAAACATACCTTACCAGAACTAGGTAAGCGATCCACCCGTACTTTCCAGCGCATGCGATGTTCTTTACTCGTTGTACCATCCCAATAGATAAGACCATTTCCATTTGCAGTAAGTTCTCTTAATTCCATCCTTGGATTACCAGATCCGGAGGAGGTGTCGCTACCTGCCCATACCTGAAATTTTGCCCAACCGTTTTGTACAAAAAACCAGTCAGGATTTGTGTAAGAAAGTAGATTAGGAATTTCATCTACATATTGATTGTTGGATTTGGTTCCAGAAAGACCGTTAAGCTTCCAGTTAACCAAGCCAAGTAGATCAAATGGAGTATTACTTCCCGGATTAGGATTACCACCACAGAGTTCTTCTACTGTAAATCGTTCCCAGGAAAGAGCACTGATTCGATTACAAGTCATAGGTTTGCTTCCATTTTCTGAGCTAATGTATTTTCCGTTATTCCCTTTAATAGCATAGTTACCATTACCGAGATTTTCGAAAGTAAATTTTTCCCAGGATCCAATTTGAGTGCGATTACAAGTAATAGGTTTGGTTCCGTTTTCAGAACTTACATATTTTCCATTATTGCCTTGTAAAGCAAATTGCCCGTTGCCTGCATCGACTAATGTGTATTTTTCCCATGCACCTTGTGCAGTTCGATTACAGTTCATAGGTTGCAGGCCATTTTCAGAACTTACATATTTTCCGTTGTTACCTTTTAAAGTAATAGATGTACAATCACCTATGGCTTTGGAGAGATCAATGTTGGTTTCAATACTTTCATTTGAGAATTCTTCATGAGAGCACCCGGCTAAAAAGAAGAATGTAAATGAAATACAGATCACCAAAAGTAAGTACAGAGGTTGATCGTGCAACCGCTTATAATTTGTGTGATTCATTAGTAATAGGTTTGTGTTAATATCTCATAATATTAAATTGGTCGACCAATTTAATATTTACAAATATATAAGTAAATTGTTAAAAAACGATGATTTTTTAAATTTTTAAACCTTTTGTTTAGTGTATTGATATTTTGACAAAGAGGAAAATTAAAATACCAAGATAAAGAGAAGGGGTTACGTAGTTTCCAGATCTTTCTGAAAAGAATATCCTAAATCTTGTTGGATTTCATCCGAAACTATGATTTTCCCTTTAGAAGGAGTTTCAAAATCATAATCTGGAGCAGGTAGTCCCATTTGCTCACAGACTTTACCATAGTATATTGCTTTTTCGGGATGATTGGGGTAAGAAGCATTAAAAACAGTATTCCACTGATCCGTTTTTATTATAGTAGAAATAACACCTATACAATCCTCTAGGTGAATCAAATTTACTGGTGCTTTTGGATTTTTGATGTTCGATCTACGCGATAACATATTAGCCGGATGTCGTTCAGGACCAAATAAACCGGCAAATCTTAGTATTGTAGTGTGGAAGCGTTTGTTATTTTGTAGCAATTGCTCAGACTTTATCAGCTGTTTTCCAGCATTTGAAGTAGCATTTGGAAGAGTTTCTTGAGAAATTAAAGGGAATCCTTCAATATCGGCAAAAACCGACGTAGAGCTTATAAAAAGCACGTTTTTCACTGTTGATTTTTCAATAAAAGGAAGGATACTTTCAATCTTAGCTACAAAATTGACTTCTGGATTTCTTCGCAACCCGGGAGGAACATTAATTAGTAGTATTTCGCTACCTTCCAAAAAACCAGTCATGTTACCCACTGGTCCTTCTTCGGTTAATTCAATTTGGTAGGTGTCAATCCCTTTGTCTTGTAGTTTTTCAATCTTATGAGCCGAGGTGGTAGAACCTTTTATTAGATAATTATGTTCAAGTAATTTGCATGCGGTAGGCAGTCCTAACCAGCCCAGTCCAAGGATACTAATCTGTTGCTTCATTTAGAGTCGACGTTTCTTCAGGTATTGTTGAAATAGAGTCTTTTGGTTTTTCTTGATATTGCGTAATAGCATAGTTCTTTTTTACAATTACTGCGTCATTCAATATGAAAGGTTTAGGCATCATATCTTTGGTTCTTGGTGGAATTGTAAAATGTTTATTTTGCAATAAATCATAGGAAGACTCATAGATCACAAATTTAGGCAAAGAATCTCTATGAAAACTCATTTTTAACTCCAAAGGTTTGTTGTTACTTACAAAGTAGGTAAGTAAACGATTTCTCCAGCGTTTGGTAAGGGCATTATATATTTCACCGTCAGAATGTTCAAAATCGATAGCAGTCTCCCCGTTTACTGTCAATGTATCAAAATTGAATATAGTTTGCGTATACAGATCTATTCTTTGGATATCTCTTTGAGGAGCAATACACAGATCCAAATGTCTAAGACCATTAACTATAGTGTCTTTACTAATGTCAATTCTCGGATTAGGAATGGTTTTGATTGGTGCTTGGTTGGCAAAAGTAAACGCTCTTCCGTATTTACTCTGTAGGGCATTTTTATTATAAGTATCTGCAATATTTGAGGTTTTGTCGATGTAATTTTGGGTCCAGGGATCCAGTAAATTGTCATAGGTGGCCCAAACTGCTTTGTTTTGATCTGTATCCAACAAATACACCAAACTATTTGGTTTTTGTCGTTCTTCTGTGAAATCGGATTTTAAGTGAGCTGTGATCAATAAGATTAAAGAAAGCACCAGAGTCATATTACCTACCAGATTTTTTCTTTTATAGAAGCCAATAACTGGTAAAAGAATACCAAATAACAGCACCGATAGTACAGAGGATACGAATAGAATTTTGAGTCCAAGTGCTACCGGAAACATAGCAATAAATTGCGCCAGGATAAAAATTGAAGGTAAGGATAAAAGGACCATCAAATAAGGATTGGGTCTTTTTTGTCGGATAAGTACAAATAAAGAAACCAAGCCAAATATTGCAATAAAGATAAAATAACTGGCGCCTTTCAAATACATAGCAGCCAAAGTGGATATAACCAACCACATACATATTGGAGCAATCATCATACTTGGCAAATTTTGTGACTTCTTGAATCGAGCATAGATTTTAAAACAAATAGCAACGGATAGAAAGACAAAAAAAGCGATGTAGTAATATCCATTATAGGTAAACCCATGTTGGATCTCGTTGTACTGTGGATAAATTATTTTCAGTAGTTCCCAAAATCCAAAAGTAAATAATCCGGCTAGCAGTATGGATGAAAAAAGAGAACCAAAACCTAGTAGTACGTCTTTCAAGTTAATACGATAGGCAGCTTTACCATAAAACAGCAGAACGACAAATATTATAATAGTGGCAATTAATAGCCCATATATCCAGCTAAAAGGATATTTGATCAATTTAAAAACAGGAGTGCTGAAATAAATATAATCTTTGTCGGATTTCAGATTACTAATATCGGATTCGGAGAAATAGGATAGAAGAGGCATCAAGTAGCTTCCCTGATGTTGCAAAGTGCTGAGGTCAAGATTTTGCCAGGTATCATTTGCGGTATGATAATCAAAATGATCACCAATAAAAGCAAAATTAAAGCCTTCGATATCTCCTTGCTCTCTTAATACCGTAAGGTCGGTGTCATTTGGAAGCATTTTGTAGATGCTATAGGCCAAAGAATTTGTAGCTGGATACGGCACCCCAGCTTCTGCAAATTCTTGCATCAATTTCCCATTCTTTCCGTTGGTTTCGATAAGCATGTACGAATCGCCACCACTTCCTCGGGCTTCAAAATTAAGAGTGATACCTACATTTTTTGCCCAGGGGTGTTTTTTTACAAAAAGATCTGCTCCGTTTAACCCTAATTCCTCTCCGTCAGTAATACAAAGGATGATATCATTCTTTGGTGTTTTGTTGGTAGCCAAGTAGGCTCGTATTCCCTCCAGAATAGTGGCGACTCCACTAGCGGCATCACTAGCTCCCAAAGAAGAATGTTGTGAACTGTCATAATGCGACATCAACATTACTGCTTTACCACCTCCACTTCCTTTGATCTTTGCTAAAATGTTTTGAGGTTCACTACAATTTCCAGACTTCCCGACCGAAAATCCCTTTTGTACTTGTGGTTGTAGCCCCATATTTTTTAGTTCTTGTACGATATAAGCAATAGCCTCTTCGTGTGCAGGACTTCCTAGGTAATGAGGAGCTTTCCCAATATTTTTTACATGTTCAAGAGCTCTAAGCGTAGAGAATTCTTGATCAGGAGTATCCAGGTCTGAAATGCTGTGGGATTTTGAGGTGTAAAAAGTGAAAAATATGCTAAGAATCAGGAGAACAAAGGTGAAAAGTGAAGAGAATTTTCGCATATGTGTATCAGTTTAGCTAAAGGTAAGAAATTAGCCACAATTATTAAAGATTTACAAATTAAATTGAAGGTTAGCTTAAAAACATGTTATCGATTAAAGGATACCAAAGAATTCGTTGAAGAGATCATAAAAATAGGGTTTGCAGATGGTGAAACACCGCGTTTGGTTTGATTAAGTTTTTGAAAATCACTATATTTAAGATTCACAAAATCACTAAACATTATGGGAATTATCAGTTTTCAAGGGGCTAGATCAAAGGTAAAAAAGCAAAATGATACCCCCATTAAGGTGTCGGATTATATGACAAGGGATTTGATTACGTTTCGTCCAAATCAATCGGTTATGGAAGTTATTGAAACCTTAGTTAAGAATAAAATATCCGGAGGACCAGTAGTTAATGACAACAATGAGTTGTTAGGGATTATCTCTGAGGGAGATTGTATTAAACAGCTTAATGAAAGCCGTTATTACAACATGCCTATTGATGATGCCAAAGTAGAGAATTTTATGGCGAGAGACGTAGAAACCATCGATGGTAATATTAATATTTTTGATGCTGCCAACAAGTTTTTGCAAACCAAAAGAAGACGCTTTCCAATTATTGAAGATGGTAAATTAGTAGGGCAGATCAGTCAAAAAGATGTGATGAAAGCTGCTTTAAAACTAAACAGTCAACATTGGAGAGATTTATAACCATCTTCTTCGCCAACACAGTATCAAAATCTTTTAAAACCTGAAGAGTATTGATCGACCAGATCAATCTCTTCAAACCCCAATTGACCTCTCTTTTCTAATTTCCAATCAACTATTTCGTTTTACCAAAGCATAGAACTCATTTTCCAGAGGTAGATATCCTTGGTCATACACAAAGTAATAGATGTTTCCTGTTTTTGTAGTGTAGATACTCGTAAAATGCTGAAAATCGAAGCCCTTGGCGATGAGTTTCGTTTTGGTAGTTTTGGTTTTCTCATTAGGATTTAACTCCTCAAGAATACGATAGTTTTTTCGCAATCGATTGTTGATATTTCTGATAAGATTTTTACTATCCTTATTTAATTGATTATTAAATGCGTTACGACAATAATCGCTGCAGAACTTTTTATCTGCTCGACCTATAATTTTTGTTCCACAAACTGGACATTCTTTAGCCATTAATTACCTCCTCTTATAGTTAAATTTTACTTCTTCGCTAGAACCATCTTTGTTATGAACGACTACATAAAGATTAATTTCGGAATCACTTATTTTTTCGAAAGTGAACTCATCAAAATATACCCGGTCTTTCTCCACTTTTACTAATTTGAAATCAACAGTTTCATCTTTCTTTTCCCAACCTTTAAAATCTCCATGAAAGTGTTTGAGTTGTAACAACAGCGTATTATTCTCTTCGGTAATGCCTCCAACCTCATAGAATTGGATTTTACCATTTATAACCAGTTTAAAAGAAAACATCATAGAGTTACCCAAGGGATCACTCCAGATTTCTTCTGTAATTCCTCCAAATGCTTCTCCTCGCCAATATCCACTAATCCACGAAACATCTTGCAATGATGCTTTGGGAGAGTTCATGCCTTCGGTAAACTTTAAAACGTTGGATGCTTGCTCTTGCGCAAAGGCTGTCGAAATGATCATTACAAAAAGTAAAAATGTGAGCTGTAATCTCATAACTAAGTTTTTATGGACTAGAAAGATACAATAAATATCCGTTTACAAACGACTAGGCTTTTTTCAGAAGAAAATATCTTGTGCTAACCTAAAGGTATTGGCATGAGCATCCACAATAACTTTGATATCTGGTGAATATCCACCACCCATAGAGCACATTACTGGGATTTGTAGATCTTTACAGCTTTGCAAAACAAATCGGTCCCGTTCTGCACAGCCTTTAACGCTGCATCCTAGTTTTCCTAATTTGTCGGTAGCAAGAATATCCACACCACTGAGATAAAATATAAAATCGGGTTGTTGTTCGTCGATTAGTTTTGGGAGTGTATTTTTCAGGATATCCAGATACTCCTCATCATTGGTGTCATTAGGTAAGGCGATATCCAGATCAGAGATTTCTTTTTTAAAAGGGTAATTGCTTGCTCCGTGCATCGAGAAGGTAAACACCAGATCATCTTTTGCAAAAATTTCAGCAGTGCCGTTTCCCTGATGTACATCCAGGTCTACAATCAGGATTTTTTTGGCCAAGTTTTGCTGCAACAAGTAACGGGCACCAATAGCTTGATCATTGAGTAAACAAAATGCTTCTCCATGATCGGTATAAGCATGATGTGTGCCTCCAGCTATATTCATTGCAATACCATGTTGTAGGGCATAATGTGTGGCTTTGATCGTACCATCTGCTATGATTACTTCGCGATCCACTAGTTCTTGGGATAACGGAAAACCAATTTTTCTAGCTTCCCTTCGCGGAATAGAGAGTTCTTGTAGACTCTGGTAGTAATCCTCTGTATGAACTGCAAGTATCGGTTTTGGATCAGGGATTTCTGGTGTGAAAAAATTCTCTTCTTCACAAGTTCCTTCATGAATCAATTGCTTTGGTAATAGCTCATATTTTATCATCGGAAATCGATGACCGTTGGGTAATGGGTGTGTATAAATAGGATGATAAGCTATTTTGAGCATGTAGTGGATAGCAGCAATAAATTCATAAAAACACAAACGAAGATATACTATCTTTTTTGGTATTGAAATGATTTAAGATTTTATTTTGAAATGAATGTTCCTGTAATATATACCTTTGCCCAGACAAACTTCTCTTTTTAATGAAAAACGATCCGTATCAGGCATTACGATATCCAGAATTTAGCATTTTTTTATTCATCCGTTTTTCTTTGGTCATGGCATGGACCATGCAATTTATAGTTATAGAATGGCAGGTATACAGTATCACCAAAGACCCACTTTCTTTAGGGATAATAGGTTTGATGGAAGTGATTCCAGCGGTATCTTTGGCTTTGTTTGCAGGGCATATAGTAGATCAGAAAGAAAAGAAGAATTTATTACGAATTTGTATTTTGGGTTTTCTGGGGATTAGCACAGGGTTATTTCTGCTTACATTACCTGAAGTGGCTGTTTCCTTCAAGCAATCCTCTATTTTGTTAGGGATATATGTTTTGGTCTTTCTAGGAGGCGTAGTACGGGCGTTTTTGGGGCCCACTATTTTTTCACTTCTGGCATTACTGGTACCAAAGAAAGTATATCCCAATGCTGCTACTTGGAGCAGTTCAACCTGGCAAATAGGTGCTGTATTAGGACCTGCTTTGGCTGGTTTTGCTATTAACTTGATTGGTGTACACTGGTCCATGTTGGTTATTGTTGGTTGGGCATCATTGGCTTTTGTTTGTCTATTTAGGATTCCTAAAAAACCAATAATGAATCCCAATATAGGAGAACCCGTATTGAAAAGCTTAAAGGAAGGAATTCGATTCGTTTTTAAGACTAAGGCGATCTTGGGAGCACTTACCTTGGATATGGTGGCGGTTCTTTTTGGAGGAGCGGTTGCTTTATTACCAGTTTTTGCTCAGGATATTCTTAAAGTAGGACCTCAAGGGTTTGGGACCTTAAGGGCAGCTCCTGCGGTAGGAGCATTCATAATCATGTTCACTACGGCTTATTTTCCTATTAGTAAAAATGCGGGAAAGAAATTACTATTGGCTGTTTTTGGGTTTGGGATCTGTATCATCGTTTTTGGGCTTTCTTCTGTGTTTTGGATTTCGGTAGTAGCGCTATTTTTTAGTGGAGTCACTGATGGCATTTCAATGGTAGTTCGGCAAACGATACTGCAGCTTAAGACTCCAGATCATATGCGAGGAAGAGTATCTTCTGTAAATTCTATATTCGTAGGATCCTCAAACGAATTAGGAGCCTTCGAAAGTGGTATTACCGCCAAATACATGGGTACTGTTACCGCAGTAGTATTTGGAGGTAGTATGACCTTGTTTATCGTGATTCTTACCTCCGTCATTTCTCCAGCCTTCAGAAAATTGGATCTTAGAAAAGACTTGGAGTCTGAAGGATAAACGTAATGGTATATAGGACGAAAATAGATACTTTGGTTAAGTATGTAATCCAAAAACCTCAGTCCATAAACTTTCTTAAATAGTATCTTTTGTGCAAAGATTCATAATACCCATAAACATAGTATCCATTGTATTTGAAAATGGTTTCCGCTTTTTCATTTAAGAGCTCTTTTGAAAACTCTTTAATTTTGTCAAATGCATTTTTTGACACTTCACCAGACAAATGATCAAGTTGTTCGTTAAATAAGCAGTGAATTCTAGTCGATTTTGTTGTAGTATAGGACGAATATGCATAGAAGGTAGGAGTCATAAATGCATTGGCTAAACCGGTCATAGCACCTCCGATAGCACCAAATCCCATCATGGGCATACCATAACCACCACCAGTATTTATTTCTTTTACTCCGCCTAGAGTTACTTTTGTGGTATCTCCTAGCTGTTGTACGGCTACAGCGATATCACCAGAAGCAATCTTTCTTAAAAACTTCTGTGTTTTCTCCATTTCTCTGTAGTTACTATAATACCCTCCTTCTTGAATAATAGGAGAGTTCTTAAAAGTAATACTATCTTCTTTTTGCAAAGCCAATTGTTTTACTAATTCTTTTGAATGTATATCAGTTACAAAGAGTCGCATTTGTCCCTTTTTACCAACGATTTGATATAACCTATTATTCGCTAAAAATGAGTTTGATTTGATAAAAATATTCTCGTTGTTTTTCACATAGAGTAGATCCGGTTTTTTAAAACTACGAGCATCGTAGGTGTTATCTTCTAGATTGAGTGTTAGGAGTTGTGTTGTTTTATGATCGTTATCTATGGATATGATAATTGAATCTTCCTCGATGTATATTTTTTTGGATTTAGCGGCAATTTCAAGAGCGTTAGGGATATCGGTTTCAATCATTCCTAAATCAAAAGAAGATTTCATAAGTCCTGTAGTTGATTTTTGTAGGGATTTATATAAGGGTATTTCTTTACCCAGTTTATCCAAAAAAACTACATCGCCGAAGTCATAATGCATAGTCTTTTTTGCTCCAGTAACATCAATTTTGTAGATATTTAGTTTTGAGGTCTTTTTTTGTAAAGTCATTACACAAATCTGATTTCGATAGGTAAATGCTTCTACATAGCTTTCGTCATCAGAAAATAGAGGGTCTTTGTTTACTATTGTTGTTGAGTGCTCAGCATCAAACTTTAATAATTCGAAACGTGTTTTTTTATCATTGGCTAAAAGGAAGACATATTGATAGTCAGTGACAATGGCCTTGATGATGTTTTTTGCACTTTTTTTGGGGCGATCAAATTGTTTTTGATCTACTAATTCGAATGCCGTATTGTACTTGTTGAGATAGAATTTTTTTCTATCTACAATAAAAAGAGATAATTCATCAGTTTTATCATTAATAACAGGAATTGATTCTCGTCTGTCACTTAACCCTCCTTTCAATTGCATTTCCTCTATAGATAGGGTTTCTTGACAAAGAATGCTAGAATGTATAGATAAAATGGATAGAACTACTACAATAGTATGTTTCATAAAATAAGAATTTCTTATTTATGTTTTAGATGTGTATTATGTTACCTAGAAAATGATTTAGTTAATCGTAGCTCCAGGAAGAACGCCATCTTCATCTGGATTTAAGAAGACCAATTTACCTTCGGGAGTTTCGGTCATCAAAATCATACCTTCGCTTTCTACACCACGTAGTTTTCTTGGTGCTAGGTTAACCAAAACGGTTACTTTCTTACCCACAATTTCTTCAGGAGTAAAGTGCTCGGCGATACCCGAAACGATAGTTCTTGTATTGATGCCAGTATCTACCTTAAGCACCAATAACTTTTTGGCTTTTGGCATTTTTTCGGCTTCAATGATGGTACCTACGCGCATATCTAACTTGGTAAAGTCCTCAAAAGTAGTCGTGTCTTTTTGAGGTTCTATTGTTTTATTTTCAGCTTCGTTGGCTTTTTTGGTAGCTTCTAGTTTGTCCAATTGTTTCTGAATTTCAGCATCTTCCACTTTAGAGAATAGTAATCCGCCTTTTTCGATTTGATGTCCAGCAGGAAGCAGTACTTCTTTTTGAGCAATATCATTCCATTCTGTAGCTTCATCGTTGGATGAAATCGCCAAGGTTTGTTTTAATTTCTCGGAAGTAAATGGCAAAAACGGTTCGCATAGTGTTGCTAGGGCAGAAGCAATCTGCAGAGCCACATACATTACGGTTTGTGTGCGTTGTTCATCGATCTTGATTAACTTCCAAGGCTCTTCATCTGCCAAATATTTATTTCCTAATCGAGCTACATTCATTAATTCCTGACTGGCTTCTCTAAAACGGTAACGTTCTATCGAGCTAGCAATAACTGCAGGATAGGCTTTTAATTCTTTAAGGGTTTGTTCATCAACTTCAGAGAATTGACTCGGTGTTGGAACTACGCCATTGTAGTATTTATGCGTCAATACCACTACACGATTAATGAAGTTACCAAAAATGGCTACAAGCTCATTATTGTTACGCGCCTGATAGTCTTTCCAGGTAAAATCATTGTCTTTGGTTTCTGGTGCATTGGCAGTTAATACATAACGCAATACATCTTGTTTGTCAGGAAACTCTTCCAAATATTCGTGTAACCAAACCGCCCAGTTTTTGGAGGTAGAAAGTTTATTTCCTTCCAAGTTCAAAAACTCGTTGGCAGGTACATTTTCTGGTAATACATAGCTTCCTTCTGCTTTTAGCATACTAGGGAAAATGATACAGTGAAAAACGATATTGTCTTTCCCAATAAAATGCACCAATTTGGTGTCTTTGTCTTTCCAGTAAGGTTCCCAGTCTTTTCCTTCTCTTTCTGCCCATTCTTTGGTAGAAGAGATATAACCAATAGGAGCATCAAACCATACATACAACACTTTCCCTTCGGCTCCTTCTACTGGTACGGGGATTCCCCAATCCAGGTCACGGGTTACCGCTCTTGGGCGCAAACCATCATCGATCCAGGATTTTATTTGTCCGTATACATTGGCTTTCCAATCTTTTTTATGCCCTTTTAGTATCCACTCTTTCAGAAAATCTTCATATTGATCCAGCGGTAAAAACCAGTGTTTGGTTTTTTTCAAAACGGGTTCTGCACCTGAAATCGTTGATTTTGGATTAATAAGATCGGTAGCATTTAGAGAGCTCCCACAGTTTTCACACTGATCTCCATAAGCTTCTTCGTGACCACATTTGGGACAAGTACCTGTTACAAATCTGTCGGCCAAAAATTGATCGGCTTCAGGATCGTATAGTTGCTCAGAAGTTTCCTCGATAAACTGCCCGTTGGCATACATTTTTTCAAAAAACTCTGAAGCTGTTTTATGATGAATAGGAGCGGAGGTTCTCGAGTAATTGTCAAACGAAATTCCAAAATCAGCAAAAGACTTTTTGATGATGGCGTGGTATTTGTCAATAATCACTTGCGGAGATACACCTTCTTTTTTGGCACGCATCGGGATGGCAGCTCCGTGTTCATCACTACCACAAATAAAGGCAACGTCCTGGCCAGTAATTCTTAGGTAACGCGAATAGATATCAGCAGGTACATAAACTCCTGCTAAATGTCCAATGTGAATTGGTCCGTTGGTATACGGTAATGCTGCTGTAATGGTGTATCTTCCCTTGGTGCTCATAACTTAAAAATAAAGGCACAAAGGTAATAAAAACGAGGTCAAAAAGAACCCGTCAAAGATTCAATTTTAAGAATACGTATGACGGGTTATGGTATGTTTACGAAATTACAATCGACTTGCTAAAGTTACCGCTGTTGGTTTCAATCTGATATACATATGGTCCCGTGCTTAATCGGGTATTGGCAGCTTCTTTCACATTGATGATAAGATCTCTACCTTCCATAAGCATTTCGTTAGCCAACACCGCTACTTTTTGCCCTACAATATTGTAAAGCGAAACCTCAATATGTGTGGTCGCTGGACTCACAATATTAATAAAGGTTTGGCTGTCACTGTAGGTTGGAATGTGTGTTAAGCTTTCACCGTCGTTGGGAATATTCGGATTTGTTCCAGAACAGTTAAATCCAATATCCAACGATTCAAACTGAGCACCAAGTAATGCTCTATCTACCATTTGTGGGTCAATACATAACCAGTCTTTCATTACGGTAGAATATACCTGTCTGAAATCCATAGTTTCTGTAACGTTTCCACCACGGGTTAAGCTATTGATATCTGGATGTTCTCCAACAAAACCATTACCATTAAGGCCGGTTCCGAAGAACATAATTGGTGCAGCAGTACCGTGATCGGTACCTAGTGAACCATTTTCTCTAAATCGTCTTCCAAATTCTGAAATGGTCATCGACAATACTTTGTCATCCCATCCTGCGGCAGCAAGATCGGCATAGAAGTTACTTACTCCTTCAGAGAAAGAGGTTAGCAGTTGCTGGTGTCTTTGGATTTGATTATTGTGTGTGTCAAAACCTCCCAGAGTAACCAGAAATACTTTGGTTCCTAGTCCTCCTTTAATTAAACGGGCAATGATACTAAATTGTCTACCCATGCTATCATCCAAATACCCACCAAAATCTGTAGAGCGCTCATAAGCGGCACTGATGACATCTGCATAGTTAAATGTAGTATTCGTTGCTTCTCTTAAGAACCTTAATCGATCTCCATAAGTACAGGTTTCATCAATATCATCGAGATTATAGAACGTTTCATTTTCAATAATTTGTAATAATCTTCTAGGGTCTGAAACCGCAAAAGAATAATCACTCTCAGGACCTTTGAAAATTAAGTTACCAATACTTCCGATTTGGATCGATGGTGGACTTGGTGGCGGATTAAAGAAATAATCAGGATAGATTTCTCCAAAATATCGTCCCATAAACCCAGTTCGATCATCTTCCTGCAAATTGGTATTCGCATAAATATCCGATCCCTTAAAATGTGATAATGAAGAACCGTCATATCCTACTCCATGTACAACTCGCATTTGTCCTTCTCCCCAAACCCCTTCTAGTTTGTTCATGGGTTTTGGCATTGCAAAATCATCGGTAAGTGAGATAAACTCACTAGGAGGTATCCTAATCAACGGTCGTGCATTAGCATATACATCATAGTCGTATACGGGGATAATGGTATTAAAACCGTCATTACCTCCTTGCAGACGTACAATAACCAATATCTTATCGTTTTCGGGATCTGTTCCTTGAGCAAGAGCTCTACTTAAGGCTGATGGTCCCGATACCGATAGAGGAGTGTTGGCTAACATCATGCTTCCTCCACCTACAAGACCAAGAGCTTGTAAGAATGATCTTCGGTTCCACTTTTTATGTTCGTCGGTATTACAATTACCGTACTTATCTAATTTTATTTTATCGGGGGCATTATTATGATTCTGGCACATAGCGGTTTATTTAAGTTGAAATTCAGGGATGTCTACAATATAATTCAGAAGGGCAACAAACTGCTCTGCCACTTCGGGGCGATCTAATCTCCAGATAGCAGGATCTACTGCGTCTGGTTCGTAGTAACTAGGCGGGAATGCATCAATATCCCTAAAAACACCTGAAATTTCATTAAAAATAACATCGTCTGCGATCCCTCTCGGGAAGAAATAATTGACAAGAGCGCGTACAACAATATCTACTTCTGGGCCACTAAGACTCGGGTCTAGATTACCATCTGTAGTGTTTCCGATAGGAAGACCTACCACAAAATCTCTAAATTGTTGTTGATTTTGATTCCAGCTTTGATTGATAATAAATCGAACACCTTCCCATCTACCGATCAAAAGGTCCGGACTAATCCAGTCTCCATCTCCTTGCCATCCTTCTACATCTATAGGATTAAGCACATCTTGACCTAAAACTCGCACTGCTCCTCGCACATAATCATTTATATCAACCGGAAGTTGAAATCCTAGTTCATTATAGAAGCAGATTAACAAGTCGCAAGGACTTTTAATAATCGCTCCAATAGCTTCTTGATTGAAGAAGTGCTGACTCTTAAATAATTGACGAAGAACAGGAGCAATTTGGAAATTGTTGTCGATAAAGGTCTGTGCCATTTGCGCAACAACAGCTTCACTACAGGTAGGACTTACAAAATATGCATACAGTTTTGTACAGATAAAAGTAGCTACTTGAGTTGTTCGTTGCTGGAACAAAATATTGATTACATCATCGTAATTCCAGTTTCCGGTCTGTCCAAATATGGTTTTGGTATCATTACTAAATTGCCCTGGGTTAAACAAAATGTCCCCCCAAGGAATATCATTAGTATCTACATACCCGGTTAAGGCTTTTGAAGTTTCTTGAATATCATCTTCGGTGTAATCATTATCTACACCAAGGGTAAATAATTCATACAGCTCTCGAGCATAATTTTCATTAGGTCTATCTCGTACGTTTTCATCTCCATTAAGGTAGACCAACATTGCATTCGAAATACCAATATCATATACAAAATCTCTAAAATTCCCAAGGGCATGAATCTGCAATAGGTTATAGTATTGCGATTGGTATGCAGGGCTTCGATAAGTATCGTCTTCGGTTACAAAGTGATTGCTCCAAAATAAAGTAAGTCGCTCACGAACCTTATTTTGAATAAGGTCGTTGATCATTTGATTTTTTCCCTCTCTACGGTAAAAACCAGTATCGTTATCGGGGTTAGCATCCTCGGCAGCTTCAAATTGGTCTCTATTCCAGAATCCCCATAGTGGAGGTGGAGTAGCATTTAGTGCAAGAGCTTCGTCAATTAAAGCATCAACAAGTGCAGAGGGGTCATTTTGGGATAGTGCGGCCAGTACTTCAGCTTTTGAAGCACCAAAACCAATCCGACGATACAAATGATTTATTTTCGTAACATTCCAAGGGTTCTCCGGTGTGGGAACATATACATCCAAGGAATCCAGATTACATGTAGTATCAGAGATCATAGGCATAAGATTTTAATCGTAAAGTTGAGGGACAAATTCAACACAATATAATAGATTATAACGAAAGTATTTGTTAATTAGTATCATATTTTGAAAATTTAATACATGTTTAAGCCTGAATTTTTAAGGGAAGGAGACAAAATAGCCGTCGTATCTACCGCTCGAAAGATCGAAAATAGAGAGATCAAGGATTCTTTGAGTATTATAAAAAGCTGGGGTTTAATACCGGTAATAGGTTCAACAATCGAGAAGGCGGCACATCAATTTGCAGGGTCTGATCAGGACAGGACTGTAGACTTTCAAAATATGTTGGATGACCCAGAAATAAAGGCCATTTGGTGTGCTCGAGGAGGGTATGGTACGGTTAGAATCATAGATCAAATCGATTTCTCTAAGTTTATGAAACATCCAAAGTGGATTATCGGTTATTCTGATATCACCGTTTTACACTCTCATATTCATAACCTGGGAGTAGCAACGATACATGCACCAATGCCGGTTGATTTTCATCGAGGCACAAAGACTGCAATCGATGCTTTTAAAGCAACAATTTTCGGGCATAGTGAAGGGTATTTGGTCAAAACTTCAAAGAAAAATATTTTGGGTAAAGCTTCTGGCCAGTTGGTGGGAGGAAACTTATCTATTCTGTATTCACTTTGTGGTTCTGAATCTGCCATAGATACTTCTGGTAAGATTTTATGTATCGAAGATCTGGATGAGTATTTGTACCATATTGATCGGATGCTGCAAAATCTAAAGCGAAACGGATATTTTGATAACCTGGCGGGCTTGATTGTGGGTGGAATGAAAAAAATGCACGACAACAACATTCCTTTTGGTAAAAAGTCCAAACAGATCATTTTGGATATTGTAAAAACATACGATTTCCCTGTGGCGTTTAAATTTCCCATAGGGCATATAGAAGATAATCGAGCTCTTGTTTTTGGAGCCGAAGCTTCTTTAGAAGTAGGTACAAATCAGGTGGAGCTAAATTATAAATAGCGATGGCAGAACACAATAAGCTAGGTAAAAAAGGGGAACAACTGGCTGTAGATCATTTACAGCAAAAAGGGTATGCTATTTTACAAAGAAACTTTAGGTATCAGAAATCAGAAGTGGATATCATCGCGCAAAAAGATGAGGTAGTCATTGCTGTAGAAGTAAAAACCAGAAGTACTCCAGAGTTTGGAAATCCCCAGGATTTTGTAAAACCGAAACAAATACAATCTCTGGTAAAAGCAATGGATCATTTTATGACCGAAAATGATCTGGATCAACAGGTGCGTTTTGATATTATCGCGATTATTCAAAATAAATTAGGAACACGAATTGAGCATCTTGAAGATGCATTTTATCATTTTTGAAAGTATCTTTAGATAAAATTAAACAGGTGAACTATCGAAAACTAGGACATTCAGACATCAACATCAGTGAAGTTTCTTTTGGCTGTATGTCGTTGGATTGGAGCAACACAGAATCCGAACGTCTGTTACATTCAGCCATCGACTACGGAGTTAATTTCTTTGATACTGCAGATTTATATGATGGTGGTAAGAATGAAACCTTGTTAGGAAACGCTTTAAAAGAGCATAGAAAAGGCATAATTCTTGCTACAAAAGTGGGTAATCAGCTTCGGCCAGACGGAAGCGATTGGGATTGGAATCCGAGCAGAGATTATATTGTAAACGCAGTAGAGCAAAGCCTGAAACGATTGCAAACCGATTATATCGATTTGTACCAATTGCATGGGGGAACTATAGAGGATCCAATTGATGAAATTATTGACGCTTTTGAAATCTTGCAAAAAGAAGGTAAAATACGGTATTATGGTATTTCATCTATACGTCCCAATGTGATTCGAGAGTATGTGGATCGATCAAACATAACAAGCGTGATGATGCAATACAATCTTTTGGATAGAAGAGCAGAAGAAACTTGTTTGCAGTTGCTTGATGAAAATAATATTGGTGTTTTGGCTAGAGGGACATTAGCCAAAGGGCTTTTGGCAGGAAAACCAGCAAAAGAGTATCTGGGATATACAGAGACGGAGGTACAAAATACTATAGATGTATTGAAAGAGGCAACAGCATCAGATCAACCTATAGGCAGAACAGCAATGCAGTATGTGCTTCAACATCCAGCGATTAGTTCGGCGGTATTAGGAATAAGAAGTCAAAAACAATTAGAAGAAGGTTTTTCATTATCTCACTCAATTAGTTTGAGTAATGAAATATTTGCAGTGTTAGGCAAGAGCAATACCCCAAAAATATATGCACAACATCGATAATTTTTAGGTGTGAGTATATCCATTCGGTCGAAAAACATAAGAAAGAAATATAGTTTTGTATGCAGTTTAATTCTTTGTTAGTGATTACATTCGAATTTATTGATCTCATACTTTTTCTAGGTATAAGCCAGGGTATCTTTTTAGCGATTACTATACAGCTTTTAAAAGGGAAGAACAAAGGAGCAAATACCATATTGTCCTCTATTCTACTTATCGCCGTGGTGATGCTAATAGGCAGAATGATTTACTTTCGATTTTTAACGCCAATGTTATTTCGATGGACGGTTTTGATCGATATGGTGATTCTCATTTTTGGGCCACTTTGTTATTGCTACATACGTCGTTTGGCTTTTCTAGAAAATGAACAGTATAGACTCTCTTGGATCCATTTTATTCCGGCTGGACTTCATTTTTTGTTTTTTGTATATGGAATGACCTTTAGTTTAGAGGACTATATCCAAAAGGTGAACTCGGGAGCTTTTAACCTTCCTTTTTTTATCATTGAAGGAGGTGGGATATTATCGAATCTGTTCTATTGGGGGTTAAACGTAAATTTGATCACAAAATATAAACGAGAGGAAAAAAATAGGGTGTCCTACAGTCAAAATCTGATCTCTTTTTTGATCCTCTTTCAGATATCGGTGGGTGTTTTTTTGTTGGTATGGTTAATCAGTTTTATCGCACTGAAGTTTTTTAGTTATTCGCTATATCCTATAGGGTACGATTCCTTGTGGGTAGGGCTATCGGTTTTCATTTTTGTAATTGGATACTATAGTTTGAAAGAACCCGAGCTTTTTAGAATCCCTTTACCCGTCGAAAAAACCAAACCCAAACCGCAACGAATGCCCGAAAGAGCTATTTCTCTATTAAAGGAACGTTTGCAGCATGCTATTGAGGAAGATAAATTATACTTACAAAGCAACCTTACATTAAGGGATCTTGCGCAACATCTCAATACATCAACACATAATCTATCCTGGTACCTTAATCAGGTATTACAAACCAACTTTTATGATTACATCAATCATTATCGTATAAAGGAGTTTATCAAGAAAATAGACAATAACGAACATCATCAGCATACCATTTTGGCGCTTTCTATGGATGTTGGGTTTAATTCAAAATCCACTTTTAATAAAGCTTTTAAGTTGGAGATGAATGATACTCCTAGTAATTACATAAAACAACTCGTGTCCGTTTAAACTAATCTTCACCAAATGATCAAATTAGAAAAGAATGTCTGGATTTATATTGTAATCTTATTAATAGTAACCTATGCTTTCCAAATTTTTGCCATTTATAATGGAGGAGAGGAGTATCAGTTTTTTGACTTGGTTATCGGGATTAGCATGTTTTTTCCAGCTATTGGAGCCATTTGGTATTTGGTAAAGACAAAAACGGGTTTAGGTTATATCGATTGGAAAATAAGAAAGCCACTATACTTAATCTTAAGCCTACTCATACCTATTGCGATTACCTTGCTGGGTATTCTGTTAATCGAAAAGTTGGGAATTGCTACCAACTATGCCTATACTATAAAAGGGGATGTAGTAGATGATATAGAGATTCCTCTGCTCTTGGGTGCAGATGCTCAAAGTCTTCCATTTTTTGTTCTTAATTTCTTGGTTACGGGAATTATTTTTTCGTTGATTACAGGGCTATTAACTATGGGCGAAGAGATAGGGTGGAGAGGTTTTTTGCAAAAGAAGCTTCTGGAGACCAACAGCACTTTCAAATCACTTACCTTTTTAGGTGTGTTGTGGGGGTTTTGGCACTTTCCGTTGATCATTAATGGATTTAATTATCCAGAGTATCCAGTCTTGGGAGCATTTTTAATATTTCCGGTAACGACGGTTTTTATTTCATTCTTTATGGGGATGATCACCATCAACTCCAAAAGTGTTTGGCCCGCAGTACTTACTCATGGAGCCATAAATTCGATCATGATCTTTTTGTTTGAAATGGATTTTGGAGCACATAAACTCTACGGAAATTTTGCGATACTAGCTATTTGGATGGTGGTGGGTATATTGGCGTATCTGCGCATTAGCCCAAAAAAATAGCATATTGCTGTTGTCGAGTTACATTTCAGCATATATAGGATCATTCTGCTGCATAAAAAAGGGTACGACTTGATCCAAAGCGTCGATTTTTAATGGATATCGAGATAAATTCGAGGAAAACATTAAAAATCAAATCATGAAAAAAATCATCAAAAGTTGTAAGCTATTCGCATTGCTTAGTGCGTCTGTATTATTTGTTTCTTGCTATGGAGACGGTGTAGATCGTGAACCTGAAGTAGAAACTATTGTGTCTGATTTTGCAGGTAACGATGCCGTTACTGTAGACAAAAGAGGAAATGTTTATGTTTCAGAATATGGACAGTTTGAAAATACCGGTGGTAATGGAACCCGAGTACTAAAAATATCCAGACAAGGAGAGGTTTCAGACTTTATTACCGATCTCTCGGGCCCTCTTGGAAACGCCATTGACTTCCAGGGTAATTTCTACGTGAGTAACGACAACAATACGCAAAGAGGGGATATTCTTAAAGTAAGTCCTGATGGTACTAAAACTGTATTGGCTACGATAGATGGATGGCCTACTGGACTTACATTGGATCATCAAAATAATGTGTATGCATCTAATTTTTTAACGCCTACCGTACATAAAATTACACCAGAAGGAGAAGTAACTGTATTTGCCAGCGATCCTAGATTAGCAGGAGGTGTAGGGATTGATTTTGATCGCAGAGGAAATTTGGTAGTCGGCAATTTTGCAACAGCCGATATCTTGTCAATCACTCCAGATGGTGAGGTGTCTTTGATCGCCAATATTCCGAATATTGTAATTAATGGTTTTGGTATCGGATACATTACTGTGTTGGGTAATTCGGTTTTTGCAACGGGTATAGCCGTTAACAAGATATTTAGGGTAACTCTAGATGGCGAAGTTGAAGAGTTTGCCGGAACCGGAAATGCTGCCGTGGTAGATGGGCCTGTAGAAGAAGCGTCTTTTAATGGACCTAACGGAATTACAGCAGATAAATACAATAAAGCATTATACGTCTCTGAGTTTGGAGGTACGGGAGCAGTACGCAAAATTTCCTTGAGATAAAAATATGATTGAGTGAAGTAGTTAGTTTTGTTGATTAATATGAGTTCGGTTGTACAATCAATCGAACTCGTATTACTTTAGTAATGATTTAAAGCCCGTTAATGATGAAATCAAAATATTGTTTAGGATTACTATTTTTTGGATTAGTATCCATATACTGCCATGGACAACGACTAAAGATCGAACCCTATACATTTGTGTCTAAAGCAAAAGACACCCTGCAAGCTGAGTTGGGAACTTTTAAGGTCTTAGAAAACAGAGAAAACGGCAAAGATTCGATTCCTCTTTCTTTTATACGTTTCAAGAGCACAAACTCAAATCCGGGTAGTCCTATTGTCTATTTGGCAGGAGGGCCGGGAGGATCAGGAATAAGCACAGCAAAAGGAAAACGTTTTGAGTTGTTTATAAAACTTAGAGAGATAGCAGATGTGATCGCATTTGATCAAAGAGGTACAGGAATGTCACATCGTTTACCCAATTGTGATTCTCGGGTAGAATTTGATTTTGCTAAGCCTATTGATAAAGCCGAGTATCTTCAAAAAACGAAAGATAATTGTATTAAATGCCTGGAGTTTTGGAAGAGGAATAAGGTGGGTCTTGCTGCCTACAACACCACCGAGAACGCAAGAGATATTGATGAATTACGTAAAGCACTTAACAGTGATAAAATATCTTTGTGGGGAATTAGTTATGGATCTCATCTAGCTTTTGAGTACATACGATTATTTGAAGAGCATATTGATAAAGCAGTATTGGCCAGTCTGGAAGGCCCTGATCATACCATAAAATTGCCTACCAGTACAGAACAATTTATCTTTCATATTACGGAGAAAGCAAAGGATAATTACGGGTCGAGTACAAAATATCCAAATTTGAAAAACAAGATTTTGGCAGTTCATCAAAAGTTAAAAGAGAGCCCACAAGTGGTTACCTATGAAAATCGTCGAGGAAAAACAGTTACTGTAGGGGTTTCAAATTTTGAGTTACAGGCTACGATCGCCGCATTTTACCTCAAGAATCCCTGGGATTCAAAAAGACTGCCCAAAGTGTACAATGAACTTTATGAAGGAGACTTCTCGCAAATCGCTCCGCAAGTGATGATGATGAAAAGGTTTATGATGATGCCGCCCAGGCCAATGCCGTTTGCCATGGATATGCAATCAGGAATATCTGAAGCCCGTATGAAGATAGTGGAGGAACAAATAGATCGAACTATTTTAGGAAGTACCATAAATTTCTTTCTCTATGAATGGATGATGGGACTGGATGTTCCAAAACTTCCTAAAGAGTTCAGAACAATGAAGAAAAATAATGTAAATACATTGTTGCTTAGTGGTACTATGGATGGACGCACTTATGTTTCGTCAGGAAAAGAAATTGCCAAAGATTTTACCAAAGGTTATCATGTGATTGTTGAAAATGGGGGTCATGATTTATATATGCAATCCCCTTTGGTTGTTGCATTGGTGTTAGATTTTTTTAAAGGCAAAGAAATTGAGGTTGAAAAACTCTCTTTAGATCCGGTTTTGTTTGAATGATTCTTGATTCTCTTAGAAAATCAAAAAAAACCGAGATATTTCTATCCCGGTTTTTTTGATGTTCGTTTTTTGATATGAAGAATGACCTATTTTGATGTTTGTTGTATAAATAACTTTGCGATAGCATATACGTTTTCGAACAACTCTCCAGAGTTGCCGTTTTTGTTGGCAAGCATCGATACCGATAAATTGTATTCTGGAAACAAAGCCAATAATGAAATTGATCCATTAGCAATCCCACCATGATGCCATACGGTGATTTTTTGACCATTCCTAAAGAGATCTTTGCGATGATTTCTCCAACCAATGGCATACTCTTGTGGGTTTACTTTTCCATTGTCTAACAAAACAGGTTGGGTGAGTTGGTGTTGTATGTCTTGACCAAATAATTGATGATTCAAAAAAGCATTTCCAATCTTTACCAAAGCAGTTGGTGTTGCCAAAAAACCACCACCAGCCCATTTATTGCTGTTGTTTACTTTGTAGACTTCTTTGTAAGTGCCCTTTGCAATGTCGTAAAACCTGGCGGTGTTTTTAATGGGAGTAGCAGTTTCAGCTTCAATGTTGGATATGTTGATGGGTTTAAAAACATTTTGCTTCATAAAATCTGGGAATTTTTGATGGGAAGCTCCCTCTAGCATTCCGCTGAGTAAGGTATAGTTATAACTGCTGTAACTGAAATCTGATCCTGGTTCGAACAGTAAATCATCATTATTAAAAATACCTACGCTTTCTTCTACTCCTGTATACTCATCGTTATTGTAGTACTCCCATATAGGAAAGCAAAGACATGACCCATAATTTCTGATTCCCGAAGTATGAGAAGCTAGCTGTCGCAAATTGATATTGGATAATTGACCACTCGCATACGAAACAAAGTCTTTGACCTCGCTGTCTAGTTGGAGTTTTTGGTTTTGCAGTAATACCCCGATTCCTAAAGAAGTAACTGCTTTCGAAGTACTTCCTATTCTGAATTTAGTATCCAGTGCAACAGGGATTTGATCGTCTAGATTTTGATATCCGATAGCATTTGCCCATTGTATTTTTCCGTGTTGCCCAACGGCTATGGATACCGCTGGAGACTGCAGTCGCTGGTGGATAGCTTTAAGAACACTATCTGCTTTTTTGGATTGCGTATCAGTATGATGAACCACCGGAGGGATTGCCTTGATTTTTGATAGAGGTTTCCATCCTGTTGTATACACAAAAATAGGTTCAAAAAGGAAATAGGAGAATATAAGTATGATGAGTACAAAGACTGAAATGAGTATTTTTTTCATTTTGTAAAGGAGTTAAAATTAGGCAATAGAAAGCACGCATTGAATCAGCAATCAATGGTTTTAGGTACTAATAAATATTGAAATGGATCTATTCGATATCGATTTCCTTCTGCTTTGCTTTGAGCATTTCAGAAATCTTGTAGAGTAGGATAATTTCTAGAATGATCGTAGGGGTAAGGACGATATAACCCACAATGCCAAGTATTACTGTTGCCATACACCCATAAGCAATAATCTCAAAAATACCAGTCACCTTGGCAAGTGTCCCTAGTGCGTTTTGTAAACGGATTACGGCTACACCTAATAAAATCCCCAGAATACCAAAAGTAATACTGTAGGCACCTATAACGACTTGATAATCGATTTCGCCAACATAAAGGGATAAAATATCATAGGTATAGAATACACCACCAACAAAGATGAGGATGAAAGCGACAATTCTAAGCAAATAGTTTTTTAAGATCTTACCTGACAGAACGAAACCTCTAAAGAAAAAGATTAACGACAATAATGTCACTAATTTGGTAAGGCAATACACCACATTTCCTCCTAAGATTTCATCTTGAAAATATCGATAGTAATCCAAAGTAAATTCTCCAAACCCTAAAATAAAGTAGATAACACCACTGATCCAGGATATGGTGAGTTGTCTATTCAAAAAACCAGCTTCTTTACTGTCGTCTATTTCTAACAAGAATAGTTTTTTAAACTCTTTGGTAACTCTGGATTCTTCGGTTTGAATTTGACTCAAATCATAATCCAATGCAGATAAGATGGTCTTGATGGTATAACTCCTAGGAGTAACTTCTCCTGATTCTATGCGTTGAATAGTTCTAACACTAATATTACATTGCTCAACAAGCTCTTCTTGAGTAAGACCTTTTAGTTTTCGTAGTTCGGAAATTTTTATTCCTAATTCTGGCTGTTTCATGACTTTTAAGTTTTTAGTTGCATTCTTGTGATCACTAGAACTTGTATTCATTTTCTTCAGCAATATTAGTTTCCAGAAATAGGTTCTCAAATTTTTTTGCTTGTCTTTAACCCGTCATTTACCCGACAAAGCAGATATAATAGGGGATTCAAGACAAATGCGGTAATTTTTATGAATCGGAAATATAGGAATAATTATGCGGAGTAGACTACTTTTTTAGGCAAGTATTTGCATGTAGGTTGCTACAAAAAGGAGTATTCAGATGTGTTTGGGTAGCGTAAAAGTATATTCGATACGTATAGTTTTTAATTTATGCTCTTAGATTCAAAGTATTCAGGTAGCTTTTTACTTCTACAAACATCGCTTGCTTGCTTAAAAGGTCATCGATGTTATTACAGGTGTGGTATCCAAAAGAATAGTTCATAGAGAACTCATCGATATCAATTAATTCTGGATTGTTTTTATAATTCTTCAATTCTTCAAGAAACCGTCCTTTTACATTGGCGTAGTTGATTGCATATAACTTGTCGTTATTTAGGTTTTGAATCAACTGGTTTACGCTTTGATTCAACTTTGCTAATTGTTTTAAGGTTCCTTTTAAAAAGCTAAACTCTTCTCTTTTCTTCATGATCTTAGTTGGTGTTATTGTCATAATTTTGGTTAAAATTAAAAACAAACAATCACATCAAAGATTAACTAACGGTGAGCGGTTAAAGTTTTTCGACGAAATGCGTTTTTCTGTGGTTAAACGGGTTTTGATGCAAATTATGGATAATTTTTTCCATTTCAAATAGCAAAAATACAGATGTTTCTTACGTGTTTTTGTGTGAATTTTACTATTCCTCTTCTGGTTTTTTATGCAGTCTTTACCTCCGTTTGTACTGGCTGCAATGGCTGCAGGGCATTCAGTGCTTTGTCTACGGTATCGATTTGCTCAAAAGTGAGCAGTAATCGTAATCCATTTCGAGTTTGTTTTTCTTTCATTTTACACACTCTAGGATTTTGCTGTACAAATTGTAGGACTTTGGTAAAAGCAGGACTTTGATAAAACTCAGATTGCTGATCACTAATAAAATAGCCAATCAATTTATTTTGCTTCAGAATGATCTTCTCAATCCCAATGGATGTGGCAATCCATTTTATTCTTACAGAATTCATCAAATCCAGGGCCTGATCCGGGAGTTCACCAAAGCGATCAATCAATCGTTTCTCATAGCCCTGTAACCCTTCTTCATCTTTGATGGTATTGAGTTCGGTATAGAGATTTAATCGTTCTGTGATATTATTGATATAGTCATCAGGGAACAACAGTTCAAAGTCGGTATCGATTTGTGTATCTTTCAGATACGTTTTTACTTCACCTTCTTCGGCATATAATTCCTTAAACTCATTTTCCTTAAGTTCTTCAATGGCTTCATTCAGGATTTTTTGATACGTATCAAAACCAATTTCATTGATAAATCCACTCTGTTCTCCACCCAGCAAATCTCCTGCACCTCGAATCTCAAGGTCTTTCATCGCAATATTAAAACCACTACCTAATTCTGAGAATTGTTCTAATGCGGTGATTCGTTTTCTGGCATCTTCGGTCATTGCAGAATAGGGTGGTGTGATAAAATAACAGAAGGCTTTTTTGTTACTTCGACCTACTCGACCACGCATTTGATGCAGATCCGAAAGCCCAAAGTTATTGGCGTTGTTTATAAATATGGTATTGGCATTGGGTACGTCCAGACCACTTTCTACAATGGTGGTTGATACCAATACATCAAATTCACCATTCATAAACGACAGCATCAGGTTTTCTAGTTTTTTACCTTCCATTTGCCCGTGTCCTACCGCAACTTTTGCATCAGGTACCAGACGCTGGATCATACCCGCAACCTCTTTGATGTTTTCGATACGGTTATGAATAAAAAATACCTGTCCACCACGTTGTATCTCGTAGCTCACCGCATCTCTTATCGTTTCTTCTGTAAATCGAATCACATGCGTTTCTATCGGATATCGATTAGGCGGTGGCGTGGTGATGGTAGATAAATCTCTGGCTGCCATTAAACTAAACTGCAATGTTCTCGGGATCGGTGTGGCCGTAAGTGTAAGTGTATCTACATTTTCCTTGATGGTTTTGAGCTTGTCTTTTACAGAAACTCCAAACTTTTGTTCTTCATCGATAACCAGAAGTCCAAGGTCTTTGAATTGTACATTTTTATTCACCAACTGATGAGTGCCAATGATGATATCTACCTTTCCTGCGGCTAGGTCCTCTAGTGTTTCTCTTTTTTGTTTTGCGGTTCTGAAACGATTGATATAATCCACTGTAACCGGGAAATCTTTTAAACGATCTCTAAAGGTTTTGGCATGCTGAAATGCAAGTATGGTGGTGGGTACCAATACAGCGACCTGTTTACCATTGTCTACTGCTTTGAATGCGGCACGAATGGCCACTTCGGTCTTACCAAATCCCACATCCCCACAGATCAGTCGATCCATCGGGCGCTCACTTTCCATATCGGTTTTTACCGCCTGGGTAGCCGAACTTTGATCGGGAGTATCTTCATAAATAAAGGAAGCTTCTAGCTCGTGCTGCAAATAACTATCCGGGGCATACTGAAACCCTTTTTGCAACTTTCGTTTGGCGTACAACTGGATGAGGTTAAACGCAATATGCTTAACCCGAGCCTTAGTTTTTTGTTTTAGGTTTTTCCAGGCTTTGGACCCTAGTTTATAGATCTGTGGTGCTTTGCCATCTTTACCATTAAATTTTGAGATTTTATGCAAAGAGTGGATGCTCAAATACAGCACATCCCGCTCTCCATAAATAAGCTTGATTGCTTCTTGTTTTTTGCCGTCGACATCGATTTTTTGCAATCCTCCAAACTTACCAATACCGTGATCGATATGAGTAACGTAATCACCTACTTCAAGATTGGTCAGTTCTTTTAAAGTAATGGCTTGTTTTTTGGCATATCCATTCTTGAGATTGAATTTATGGTACCGCTCAAAAACCTGATGATCGGTATAGCAAGCCACCTTTTGCTGGTGATCTATAAATCCTTGAAACGCCGAAAAAACAATGGTCTCGTATTGTTTTACATCCAGATCAGCATCGTCAAAAATATCATGAAAACGTTTAGCTTGTTGTTCACTTACGCAAAAGATATAGTTTTTGTACCCTTCTTCATGGTTTTCATTTAGATTTTGAATCAATAAATCAAACTGTTTATTGAAAGAAGGTTGAGGTTTGGTGTCAAACTTAATGGTATAATCCGCCTTGGTCAAAGGGCGATTACCGATCTCTACCAGCGTAAAATCCAGTAGTTGTTTTTTAATGAGTGTCGAAGTGGCAAAAAGCTCTTCGGGAGTACTGCGTTTAATTTCGTTGGAAAGCGTTTCAAATGCTTGTTCTGCTTTTTCAAAGTTTTTATCAATCCTTGCGGAAAGCAGGTCGATATCTTTGGCAAACACAACGGTTTTTGAAGCAATGTATTTTAAGAAACTTTCTCTGGTTTCCTGAAGCGCTTTGTTTTCAACATTAGGAATGATTGTAATTTTCTTGATCTGGTCGGTAGACAATTGTGTCTCTACATCAAAGGTTCTGATGCTATCGACTTCATCTCCAAAAAACTCAATACGATAGGGCTCATCATTGCTAAAAGAGAAGACATCTACAATCCCTCCTCGTACCGAAAACTCTCCAGGTTCGGTTACAAAATCTACCCGCTGAAACTGATACTCAAACAAAACCTCGTTTACAAAATCCAAGGACAGAGTATCGTTGGTTGCAATTTTTAGGGTATTTTTCTCCAGCTCCTTTCGGGTCACTACCTTTTCAAATAATGCATCTGGATAGGTAATGATCAGGGCCGGTTTTTTTCTGGAATTGATTCGGTTCAGTACTTCGGCTCGCAAGAGTACATTGGCATTGTCGGTCTCTTCAATTTGATAAGGTCTGCGGTAGCTTCCCGGATAAAACAACACATTTTTGTCACCCAACAATTGCTCCAGATCATTGAGGTAATATGCAGCTTCTTCCTTGTCATTAAAAATGCACAAAAATGGCAGCTCTACTTTTTGAAATGCATCTGCAATACTAAAGGAGAGGGCCGAACCGATTAGTCCTTGTAGATGTATATTATTTTGAGATTGGGCAATAGCAGTTCCTAGTTTCTGCTGTTGCGGAGACTTTTCGACAATTTGCGAGATTTGGGTGATACTCACGAAATATAAATTTTGGGCAAATATAATGGATACAGATAAAATTCTAAAAACATGATAACCATTATTTACTAGGAGTGTTTTTTAAGCAGAAAGAGAAGGCGTTCTAAGAGTGAATTTTTGAATGTTTGGTAAACTGTGTTGTTAAAAGATTTAGATCTTCAATGGTATTGTACATATGTGGTGATATGCGGATGGCATTACCACGATAAGACACTACAATATGGTGTTCTTTAAGTGTAGCTTTCAAAGGATCTATAGCAATATGATCAGGGAGGTATACGCCCAAAAGGTGATGACCTCGATAGGCTTCTTCTTCAATAAAACAACCTAATTCTTTAAGGTTTTGCACTGCATCTTTGGTGATCTGTTGGCAATACTGTTGTATCGTAGTGGGTTGCCATTCGATCAACTGTTCTATTGCTCGAATTAGCATTGGGGTCAACACAAAATTACTGGATTCTCCTACCGAAAATCGTGCTGCTTTGGGCTGGTATCGATCTTCGTATTGGGTAAGATTATTAAAATCTTCACTATTGTATCGATTCATCCAGTTATGTTCGATGGGTTCACCCTGGTGATAAGCTTCACCGTAGTAAGCCATCCCAATTGAATACGGCCCTAGTAGCCATTTATACCCTCCACAAACCAAAGCATCGGGTTGTATTTCTTTTACCGAAAATGGTAGTGCACCAATACTTTGGGTGCCATCGATGACCAAAAGTGCATTTACGATTTTGGTCTTTTCTCGAATAGCTTTCAGGTCAAATTTGGTACCGTCTGCCCAATGCACATGTGCCATGGCAATAACTGCTGTTTTTTTGGTAATGGCATCAAGGATCGCTTCATTCCATCGCTGCCCGCGTTTTTCGAAACCTGATGGTGGTGATATCAATTTGATGGTAGCTCCATTTTGTTGTGCTACTTCTTGCCATACATAATAATTACTGGGGAATTGTTCTTCGACCAATAAGATTTCATCTCCTTTTTGTAAGGGTGTGTTCTTGGCAGCATTGGCAATCCCATAGGATACCGAAGGGATGATGGCGGTGTATTCATAATCTGCAGCATCGATGAGTTCGGCAAAACGTTGTTTGAGCAATTGCCGCTGATCAAAAAAATGCTCAGGCAAAATAGCATGAGGCTTTCCTTTTCTAAGTACGCTTTGTACCCCTACTTCGGATACCGATTTTAACTGCGGAGACATATAAGCACAATTCAAGTATACTGCTTCGTCTGAGAGGTCAAAAAGCTGTTTTTGATGCTGCATAAAAAAGTTTTGGGTAACAAAGTAAATGATAATGACATATACTAGAGGTTAAAAGTATCATAAACTGTTGGCAAGAGGGATGAAAGGCAATGATGCGAGGAAGAAATATTTTTTTCACAGTTTCAAATAATGAAACTGGCAGCACGTATTATTGCATCAAAATATGCCAAGTTGAGTTACAATTATTTGTGTTTAGACCACAAATCAACAGATACGATGAGATGCGGGATCTGGGATTTTTCCCCTCTCATCCCTGTTGATGTATAAATCAAATAATGATGCTTTTGGCACAGGGAAAAATAAAAAATAATTAAAAACCAAGTAGTTAATCTATGAAAAAGCATGTTGTTTTACTGCTAATGATGGCCAGTGCCGTTATTTGGGGTCAAGAATTACCATCTGTAACACCTCCTTCACCTACTGCCTTTGAGTTAGGGAAATATGGAGAGGTGCCTGTGGGAATGTTTACAGGTACAGCAAATGTAAGCGTACCTTTTTATACCTATAAGACTAAGAACTTATCGGTTCCGATTGCATTAAGTTATAATTCTAATGGGTTACGAGTTGACCAAATGACCAGTTGGGTTGGATTAGGTTGGAGTTTAAATGCCGGAGGGGTGATTACCAGAACTGTAAAAGATGAAGATGATGATGGTGCTGGTGCAGGCCTTTTACGTAATGCTCCTGATCAAGAAATCCAGGAAATGGTTTTGGCCGGAGGTAGTATGATCAATCCTACGGTACTAGATTTTTATGTTAACGGTGCAGGGCAGGGAGTAGATACTGAGTATGATATTTATAATTTTAATGTGATGGGTGCTTCTGGACGTTTTATTCTGGATAGAGAGAATCGTGTTCATATCCTGTCCGATAATCCTTTACTTAAAATCACAACTTCGGGCTATCAGTTTAATAGAATTTTTACGATTACCACTCAGGATGGGATACAATATGAGTTTACAGCTATAGAGAGTAGCGATGTATTAGTTCCTGTTACTGCTTCTTTTGATCCACCAAGAACGGTTACCTCATGGTATATGACTAAGATTGTTCATCCGCTTGGGGATGAGATTACTTTTACCTATACAAGTAACAATTACCAGTTTGTACAAGGAGAAGGGGAATCCTACTCTAAACTAGTAGCTAAAGAAGAATGCCCAAATATGCCATGTCCGCAAGGTGGGCTTAGTACCTCAGAGACTAAAGTATCTATTTATGGATTACGATTAACGGGAATTAGCAGTAACCGTCCTGCTGCAGGTACGGTAAGCTTTACAGCTAGCAGCAAGCATCAAGATATTCCTATAGCTCTATTAGATCAGGTACAAATAAAGGATAAGAACGATGTGCTTGTAGAGAATTTTGATTTGCAATATACCATTACGGGTAATACACGTGCTTTTTTAGACCGTGTGATTATGAAAGATACGCAACAGTCGTATGAGTTTGCGTATAGTGATAAGGACGCTTTTCCTAGTCGTTTATCCAAAGCTCAAGATTATTGGGGGTATTACAATGGGAAGACAACCAATACGCATCGAGTGCCAAGAACAGATAATCCGGTCTTCAATAATTTTGGGGCGGATAGAACTCCTTCACCTATCCATACACAGAAAGGGTTGTTACAAAGAGTAACTTATCCTACCAAAGGATATAATGAATTCGTATATGAGGCTAATGTGATTCGAGAAAATCAGTCAGCAGTATCTAATACACAATTGGATGTACATACGGGGAGTTCATTTCCTAATAGCATCACTTTTACATTACCAGATAACTATTTTCAAAATACAGTATATCCTACAAGGATCATTGCCTCGATGGACTTAGATGGATTTGCATGTTCTAGTTGCACAGGTACAGGATCGATTAGTATTTATGACAATACCGATAATCGTATGGCATACAGTGGTACAATAAGTAGAGATCAATCTATTAATGATACGGCTATACTTATGCAGAATCATAACTATACGATGAGTATCACCACTACGGGGAATTTAAATTTTATTGCAAACCTGAATTACGCTACATCAGATTCGCAAATGACGGATGTGACCAAAGGAGGAGTTCGTATAAAGGAAGTACACACCAAAGATGCAAATGGTAATGAGACCAACAGTAAATACTATCATTACGAAAGATTAGATACTCCAGGAGTTTCGTCAGGGATTAAAGGACTTCCGATATCATTTGAAGGAGGATATGAAACCAGGACTGCTTGTGATCCTACAGAAGGATCTACGGCACCAGCTGGAGGTAATACACATTGTGTCTACGCTACCTTGTCTTCAAGTACGGCCAATACCTTATTTGATCAACGAGGTTCTGCAATTTATTATCCTTTTGTATGTGTAAGTACTGGAGATGCTACAGGTAAATACGGTATGGAAGAGCATGAGTTTATCGTAAACAGGAGCACTACCAATCAGTTAATCTGGGGTGGAGGAGAGTTTACTCCAATTCAATTCAACAATGCTGATGCTGTAAATAATGGGTTTACAAAAAAGGTAACAATGTACACCAAAAAAGGGAATGACTTTATTAAAGCCCAGGAAACTATCAATACTTATGAAAAAGATCTGAGCTATACCAATACCGTAAATAGCTATATCATCAGAAAGGATTTCAATCCTGTGTTTGCGGGGCAAATAGATTATGTATGTGATGCACAAGATGTGAACAGAACCTATACTTATTCTTATTGTGATGCTGTTCATACGCATCAATGGCAGATCAATAACGGACATAGTTGTATTGCGGCTGGACATAACAATATTACCGTACAAAGACAGCACCCTTGTTATGGATTATCTGTAGGGGCAAAAGTACAACATCATGTGTATTATGATTTTGGAGAGCCTACGTATCTAACGGTGATTCGAGATCAATATAACTCAGAGCGTTATTATATGGATAAGGTAGAGAATAAGGTATATGATAGTGATGGTAATAATCCATTGGTAACGACTACCAAATACTACTACGATAATCTTTTTCATCGTTTACCTACCCGTACAGAGGTTACAGATTCTAAAGGGAAGCAAATGATCACAAAAACATACTACCCAGATGATGTTACAAGTTTGTCTAGTTTGCCAGGGGGCGATCTGAGCCAAGCGCAGTATGATGGGATAAACAGTTTGAAACGAGTGAATCAGAACCGATCAGCTACCCCTGTTCAGGTAGAACAATATGAAAAAGAAAATGGAACGGAAGTTTTATTATCTACCCAACGTACTTTGTTTAAAGATTGGGGGAGCAATACCATATTACCAGAAGAGGTATTAGCCGCAAAGGGAAGTCAAGTACTAGAACCTAGAGTAAAATATACCGAGTATGATGGTTTTGGTAATCCCACAGAGGTAGCGAAGTCTGATGGTACGCCTATGGCTTATATCTGGGGATACAATCATCAATATCCTGTGGCCAAGATCGAGAATATGACCTATAGTGGGGTATCGGCTTACGTGAATACAATTCAATCCAAGTCTGATTTAGACACCGATCACAAAATGGGTGGTCAAGGCACCGAAGGTGCTCTACGTACAGAACTGAATAAGTTACGTACGGAGTTACCCACAGATGCCATGGTCACAACCTATACCTATGATCCTATGGTTGGGGTAACCAGTATGACCGATCCAAGAGGATATACGGTGTATTATGAATATGACGAGTTTAATCGCCTGGAATATGTACGAGATGCTGACGGCAATTTGATTTCAGAGAACAAATACCACTATAAAAACTAATCCTAAAAAGTAAGAAAACATGCAAAACAAGATAATGATGCTTGTATTCCTATTACTTATGGGATACAGTGCAACGGCACAATTAACTGATGAGCCTATTGATGGTGGTGGCGGTACCACTAAGTATTATTATGATGGGGATAGAGATGGATATGGTAATCCTAACTCTGCATATGTCACCACTCCTACAACCAATTATGTGCCTAATAACACGGATTGTAATGATGGTAGTGCAGTGATCAATCCTACTACCCGATGGTATTATGATGGTGATGGCGATGGTAGAGGACGTACTAGTCCTATGAAGATCCAGTGTACTAAACCTGCCAATTATGTACTACATAAAGATGACAGGGATGATAACAATCAGTATATCACTCATATTGCTCCCAGAAACTATTATAGAGATGGAGATCGAGATGGTTTTGGAAATCCTAGTATCAAGTATTATCGCAGTGCTCCTCCTAGTGATGGGTATACTTATGTGACCAATGGGAATGATTGTAATGATGGTAATGCATCGATTAATCCCAACAAGGTTTGGTATCGCGATTGGGATAGAGATGGTCGGGGTAATGCGACTGTTACCACACAGAGTTGTACACAACCGTCGGGTTATGTAGCTAACAATGATGATATCAATGATGGTAATGAGTTTATCACCAATATTCCACCGCGATACTTTTACATCGATGGGGATCTGGATACTTTTGGCTCTCCAGCTGCAGCAACTAGAGTGTATCATAGTGTTCGTCCAAGTGGTTATGTGACTAACAATCTGGATTGTGATGATGGAGAAGGCGATATCAACCCCAACACAGTTTGGTATAAGGATGGAGATGGAGACAACAGAGGAACCTCTTCGATTACCAAAACCCAGTGTGATCGTCCTTTGGGTTATGTACTAACCAATGATGATATTGATGATAGTAATGAGTTTATTACTCACATTGCACCAAAGCACTACTACAGAGATGCAGACAATGATACTTATGGTAATCCTGTGTTTCACTATTATCGTAGTGCCCCTCCGGCAGATGGGTATGCTTATGTAACTAACGATGATGATTATAACGATAGTGATGAGTACATTACCAATATTGCTCCCCAAAACTTTTACAGAGACGCTGATAATGACACTTTTGGAGATCCAAACATCAGATATACCCGTAGTGCACCACCACAAGATGGATATAGCTATGTCACCAACCTGAATGACTATGATGATAGCACCGAGTTTATCACCAACATTGCACCGAAGAATTTTTATAGAGATGTAGATACGGACACTTTTGGAGATCCAAATGCTCTATTTTATCGCAGTGCAGCTCCAAGTGATGGCTATAGTTATGTTCTTAATGGAGAGGATTGTAATGACAATAACCCCAATATCCACCCCAATACCGTATGGTATAGGGATGGCGACAATGATGGTTTTGGTGATCCCAGTGATACACAAACGGGATGTACTCCACCTACAGGCTATGTGACTGACAACACAGATCAGTGTCCTGGAGAGTATGGAGAGGATATGGGATGTACAGGTATCCCACATAGTCTTAGCTTATCAAATACTGAGAGTTATGTATTTACCCGTACCTACCAAACCGCCATGAGCTCACCTAATGAGATACAGGTGAATCGTGATGTAATTGAAACAGTGACGTATTTTGATGGACTAGGAAGACCTAAACAACAAACGGCCATCAAAGGTTCTCCTACTCAAAAAGACATCATCACTCATATGGAGTATGATGAGGTGGGTAGACAAGCCAAGCAGTACTTACCTTTTGCCAAGGCAAACCAAGGTAGTTATACTGCGGTAAATATCACGAATGATATCAACCAGTATTACTTAGATACCTATGCAGTAGACTTTGCAGGGATTACTAACCCAGCACAAGTAAATGCCTATAGTGAGACGATCTTTGAGGATTCTCCCTTAAACCGAACACTAGAACAAGGAGCTCCAGGTAAAGATTGGAAGGTAGATCCAAATAGTGATACTGATCATACCATCAAGTTTGATTGGAGACACAACATGGCTAACGAAGTAGTACGCTTTGATGTAGACTTTACCAATAGCGATACTGAAAAGCCGGTATTATCACAAAACGGATACTATGCTGCCAATGAATTGTATGTAAGTATCACCAAGGATGAGAACTGGACTACAGCTGATGGAGATAACCATACTACCAGAGAATACAAAGACAAACAGGGAAGAGTAGTATTAAAACGCACCTTTGCTTCGACAAGCTCAGCTAGCTCAGAAGCACATGACACCTATTATATCTATGATAATTTTGGGAATCTCTCATATGTACTACCACCCAAGGTGACTGTAGCCAATGGCGTAAGTCAGAGTGAGCTCGCCGAACTCTGTTACCAATACAAATACGATTACAGAAACCGATTGGTTGAAAAGAAGATCCCTGGCAAAGGATGGGAGTATATTGTGTACAACAAACTGGATCAACCGGTCATGACTCAGGATGCGAATCTAAGGAGTAAAAACCAATGGTTGTTTACCAAATATGACAGACATGGTCGTGTTGCGTATACGGGATTGATTGGTAATAGTAGTGGCCGTATCCCTATGCAAGAATCTGCAGATAACACGGTTGTGTACACCCAACATGAAAGCAAACAAAGCAGTGCACAAACTATAGCGGGTACCACGATATATTATAGTAACAATGCCATCCCACAAGGGATTGCAGAAATCCATACGATCAATTATTATGATGATTACAATTTTGATCGTCATGGTATGGACAAGCCAGCAACTGTATACGGGGTAACGACTACAGATCAAGTAAGAAGTTTACCTACAGGGACCAAGGTAAGAGTATTGGATACCAATAACTGGATTAC
>NZ_FQYP01000007.1 GCF_900141785.1 Aquimarina spongiae
CGAAGATCTCCGTTGTTAAAACGAGTGGTTCCTTGCAAGTAAGCGTCTTCTGAAGCAATAGCTACTTTGGTATTATCACATCCACCGCCGTTTCCATTTCCATCTTTGCTAGTGATTAAAGCTACCCAATCATTATTATCTGGAGCTACCAGATTACCACCTAAGGTTGTTTTGGCGGTAAGGTTTCCACCAGCTCTTGGATTGTACCATTGTACATCATACTTATTGTTCCCTGCAGGTAAACTTAGTCCTGTAGATCCTCCATTTGGACGATATACAGCGTATACATTTCCTGCTTTGGCCAATACATAGTCATTGTTATCCGAGGTAACACCATCTGCACTAACCATATCTACCATGGTGCTTTGCAAATGATCATTAAAGAATTTTAAAGCATAACCACCTTCTTTATATTTCTTCCCTCGTTTTCTGTGATCATTACCGTTGATATCACCATCGTCGTTGGTATATCCGCTATAGTACTCTACTCCGGTTCCTCCGGCCATAAGAGTTCCCCAAAGTACTCTATGTCTCACTTCTTTGTCAGACACTCTAACTCCGGTAGAAGCTGGGCCTTGTTCATCATTGGCTACTACCCATTTTTTACCTGCGTTTCTCGATTTCTCTAACCATCTTTTTACATCGTTATGTACATTGTTCTTTCCGGTTTGTATCGATGCTCCGGTTAGTTCAGAATTGTTTCCTAATAATGGATTGTAACGCTGATCTTGCTCTCTAGGGTAAGTATGTATCACGATATTGTGATCATATGGATCTACATTTTTGATATATGCTGCCGTAGCTTTGGCCACGTTATCTGTCAATGTAGTCTCCTCAGTCAAATTCCAGTTCAAAGCTAAGTGGTGCCCAAAACGTGCAATAAGTTCTCTGTAGTATAACTTGCGTTCTCTTCCAAAGTTATTCCCATCCATTTTATTGTCGTTCTCGGTCTCCATGGTTTTAAAATGCAGGTAAATTCCCTTTTTATCTGCATACTCCATGATCTTTTCCCACTGATCCGTTTTTGAAACATCAAAACGATCGTGATGTACTTTGTTCCACTGTTGACCTCTGGAGGTATTTCCATATTCCTGCTCAGACACTTTCAGCACATGAGGAAAAACTGCTCCTCCATCACCATCGGTGTTCCAGGTTAAGAAAGACATCACATTGGCTCCTTCGCCAGAAAGGTAATTGATCACCCCTAACATTTCGGTACCTTTACCATTTCCCCAGGTATATGCGCTTGCATCTGCTGCTACATAATCCCTTTGGTGAGGCTGCCAGGTTTTGCTTCCTATCTTATTCAAATTGTTATTAAAACTTGGCGTAGCATCAAAATCCACATAGTTCAATGCGTTTTCTGGAGAATCCGCTCCTGCTTTTACAAACCAAGGTCCATTTGGATTTGCTGGATTGGTTCCCACATGCTTTAAATAGTGTTGTCCTACATATTTCAGTCTTCCAAGTTCTTTACTTCTGAAATCTCTTCCAGACTTATCAGACTCTGCCACGTTGAAAGATCCAGTAGCACCGTTCATAAAGCCTGCTCCAGAACCTCCGCCGTTGATAGCAACGTTGGACCCCTGTTTAAAAGACACCGACCAGTTCCAGGCCCCTGTTTGATCTGGCGCAAAATGTACTCTCCATTTATTTCCTGAAGCACAACCATTATTTGCTGCATTCCCACAAGCAGCAAAATAACCAGGAACTTTGTAACTACGGTTACTTGCCTGATGTGTAAAGGTTACTTCCAGATTATAATCTGAAAATGGATTGGGGCTGGCCGTTTCTGAGGTGTTTGGCCCATTAAATGTCAAGGTAACTTTGTGCCACCTTTTTAATTCTCCTTCTGGGGTTTGGGCTTGTGCCAGTAACCCCAAAACGAAAAATGCAATTAAGCAATTAAGTTTAGTAAGTTTCATAATTAAATTGATTCTAGTTAAACGTATTATTATTTGTTTGTAATTAATTTTAATGACTCTCGTCATCCGTGTAACTAGGGGTAGTGCTTGCGAGGTGCCCACACCTCATGTTTATGATCTATCGGTGAATTATTATTTTTTTTCTGATTTGTGTATTTGTTTTATAGTCTACAATTTCTAAAATGTAGATCCCGGATTCTAAACCTTCTACAGGGATTACCGTTTGAATGTTTTGTTTTCTTTCTTCAATAAACTTTGTAGTAATGGTCAAACCTGTAAGGGTATATAGATGTAATTGTAACTGAGTGATTCCACTATGTTTTTGGAGCTCATCTTGCGATATATCTACATGAATATAATTTACCGCTGGATTAGGGCTTATCACTACATCCGTTTCTGCTATACCATCAGCAGTAGCATTGGTACAATCTGGAGAAATAGAGGAAGTACTAAAGTATATTGAAAACCCTTTCGATTTGGAAACCAAAACAAAATTGCTTCCATCCAATCCTACCCAATAATCTCCATCAAGCCCGGGAATCCCAGATGCTGTAATCAAAATTGAAGGTTGCAGTTCATCAAAACTATGGGTCACCTTAGGCAAGAGATCATTCCACCAATTTGGAATACCATCGTTGGTATTCATAGAAAATTGATAAAATCCATTATTTGTTTGGTCCCAGTTTACTTCAAACTTGATAATATTGCTTAAATCCGGACCACCATCCCCAAGAACGAATACATTCTCGAAAGCACTGTTGATTGATGGAAGCGCACTATCCAGCGGAGTACCAAAAGTGCAATCACCACCGCCACTACTTGCAGGATTTCGGAATACGGAAATCGAATTTGAAAAATCGAAATCTCCAACCAAGGTATTGATATTTGCATTCATAGTTAACCCTTGTAAACCATCTTCGTAACTCAAATTCCAAATAAGACAAGTCCCTGTACCAGTAGTATCAAAATCAACAGATTCAATAGTCACCGGTAGGCCAAGTATGTTATTTTGATCATCGGTAACCACCCATTGAGAGTTGGCTCCCCTATTACCAACCAACGAAATACCAGAAACATTATCAATAATACCATCTTCAACGATAAAAGAGAAAGGTCCACCAGAAATACTTCCCCCTTCGACTACAGGAGTAGGTGTTGTCCCTCCATCACAATTAGGTGCTATCACCGAAGTACTAAAGTAAATGGTAAATCCACCAGTTTTTGACACCAGCACGAAATTATCGGTGTCGATAGTAGCCCAATACGAACCATCTAAACCACTAAATCCAGAGTCGGTTATGGTAATTTCTGGTTCTGACGAATTGAAATTCTGGGTTACTTTCGGTAAAAAATCATTCCACCAGTTTGGTGAACCATCATTGGTACTCATAGAGAGTTGATACAATCCATTATTACCTACATCCCAATTGATTTCGAACTTGGTTACATTATTCAAATTTGGACCCCCATTCCCTAAAACGAATACATTCTCAAAAGAGGTGTTGATCGAAGGCAAGGGAGTTGCCAAAGGCGCTCCAAAAGCACAACTTACATTTCCATCGGTAACTGTAATAGTCTTGGTGATACTATCTGTTTGACCAGATGTATTCGTCACTACAAGCGTTACCGTATATGTTCCTAGACTAGTATAAGTAGTCGTTGTTGTTGCCGTTGTTGCCGTTTCTCCATTATCAAAATCCCAACTGTAGGACAAGCTTTCTCCTGAAGGATCGGTAGATCCAGTACCATCAAAAGTTATTGTTACCGGCGCCACCCCTCCATCTACATTGGAAACTATTGAAGCAATCGGGTTTTGATTATTGGTATTCGGCTTATATATCTTAAACTCTCCGGCCAGATGCATAAAACTCATCATGTACAGCAAACCATCGTAATATCGAAACTGTCCTGATGGTATCGACAATTCAAAGAGTTCATCCACAAAAGGCCAAATCTTGGCATCTTCCAACGCTAAACTCCCCACTGCATTACAGGCCACCAACCCAGGATTATGATCTGTATTTCTAGGTGTACCATCAAGTGTCCATAAACCAGGATAATTAGGTTTATCTTTAAAAAAGTCGATCTGTCTGTTGATCAAAGGTTGAATAGATGTTTTATTTTTCTGAAACCAGGCAAAATCAAACCCCATATTCATAATATTTCTCCAGGCATCAAACTCAAAATTCGCATGTGTCCCAATATTTTTAGGAGTCCCGTCGAATTCTGAATAATCAGGCATAAGACCTGTTACCGGATGTGCAGCTCTTGGTAAAAGATAGGTTCTACTCACATCAGCCATTTCTGACCAAAGCGTATTATTATTATCTGCATATAAAGCCCATATTTCATAAAATCCCGCCAAATGATATGAAGGATCAGTAAACGTAGCCGATGTACCACAAGGGGTAAAAACGATTTGCTTCTCTGTGAGATTAACAAGATCCGTAGGACATTGCCCACTATCTGAACTTGGTTTATTAAGCATACTGTCCAGGATATAATTAGCTTGCCCTCTATAATCAAAGACGTCAGTCTGCGGATCAAAATTACCATCAGCAACACTCCCCCATTTGGCATCAGCAAAGAACAATGCTGTGGCAAAATACTCTTCGCCGTCGGGAGCCGGATTTTGATCAATCATAGAAAAATCTGTTGTGGTTAACTGCCATGCAAAAAGCCCTTCTCTGGTAGTACCTGGTTGATGTTGACTATGTGTTTTTGCAAATTTCCATAGCTTATCAAATTGTTCTTTCTTATCCAATTGCACACAAATCATCATTCCGTACGACATCCCTTCAGATCGAATATCATTATTTCCCGTATCCAGAATATAGGCCATGTCATTACCCACTTCATAATACAAGCGCTCAGAATTCACATCTCCATTAACAAAGAATTGATTCCATATTTGATCCAGCCTTGTCGAAACTTCAAGAGTTGTTCGCCCAGATTCTACAAACATGTTTCTGTAGATATCGGTTGTAAATGAAGGTTGATCAGGAATAACTGGCGCAGGCCTGGAATCACCATTATTCACAGTTATTATTTTTTCTACTTTTGAAGTACTTCCGTTTCCATCATCAACAGTCAACATTACCGTATAAGTACCTGGATCCACAAACGTCATTGAAGGAGTTACGGCGGTAGCCGTTTGCCCATTTCCAAAATCCCATGCATATGTTAAAGTATCACCATCTGGATCTGAAGATGTGGAAGCATTAAAATCAACTTCCAAAGGCGCTGCACCAGAGGTTACACTTGTAGTAAATGCAGCAACAGGAGGATTGTTTGTTGTATCTCCTTCTTTTGTAAAAGTCATTGTAGAGAAGTTAAACGAACCTCCATCTATAAATATTCGCATCACCTGTTCTCCTGCATTGAGCGTTACATTTGAAATCTTTTGAGGGATGTAGCTTATCCATCCACCTGTGGAAGCTACCTGTTGAATTCCGGTAACATCAATTCCATCAAATTCTAAATGGTAAGCCCCTGTAGATACTGCCGAAGCTACCAACACATCAATAGTATACGTACCTGCTTGCACTACATCTACGGTGTATTCTATCCACTCTCCTGTAGCGGTATATCCAATATTTCCACCATCACCTCCAGATTCGGTATCCACATCTTCTTCTTGTCGTATACCGTCACCTTCATTTCCTACGGTAGTATCATGATAGGCAACCACTTCGCCGCCCAGATCAAAAGAAGTAGCCTTTATTTTCCCTGGGATACTTTGTGGTTGTCCGTTTACATAAGGCACCTGTGGTGGTAACGGTATTGCCGAAAAAACCACATCGATCGTATGATCACTGGTGACATTCGAGAATGTATGAGTACTTATTGCTCCCAATGAACTCCCATCTACTACCACATCTTCAATCTTAAAGCCTCGATCCGCTGTAATATCAAATATCTGGTTATCATTTTCAGAAACAATAACGTCTCCCGAAGGCGATATACTACCTCCTGTACCAGCTGATGCTACAATGGTATAAGTAACTCCACAAGCAGGAATACCTGGGTTTATCATCGATTGCGGAATCACAGAGGTGTTTTGTATAGAATTTACATCGGTTACGCATATTTCTTCAGCAAAGGTTGTTGCCCAATTTCCAAACACTCCATCTGTTGTGATATCTAATTCGCTATTGGGTGCTCCACAATCATTATTATCTACAGCCCCCCATGACCAGCTTAGCCAACCGATTTTTTCCTCTTCCAGTCTTTTGATCATTTCTTTGTATGGGAAACTTTGCCCACAAGCCACTGGAGAAGCTACTTTCTGCGGACCTTCACCTATGATATAGGGAAGTTCTTTTTGTCTCGCATCAAGAATCATGGCATTAAGACGATCTATTTTGGCTTGATCATCACCATTGGTCCAATAGGTATGTACCGCAAAAATGATATTGTGCAACGGGTCAAATTCTAACAATTCTTTTCCTCCTTCAAGAAAATAGCGTTCCTGATTTCCATAACCCCCACAATCTATCATCAAAGGGGTATCTACTCCTGCATCTCGCAGTTGTGTAATCGCATCTTTGTAATAATTTACCCATTGGGCGGTAGACTCGGATCCATTCCCAACCTCATTTCCGATATTAACGATTAACCATTTTTTATACTTTTGAATGGTTGCCAAAACTGCTGGTTTTTTCCAATAATCCAACAATAGTTGAAGTTTACTAAAATCACCTGTGGCATCATGTAATTCAGCCACAGGAACCATTTTATTCTTAATACTATTATTAATTAAAGCATCCAATTCATTTTCTGGACCTTCGGTTGTCCAAACCAATCGTACGGCATTGGATCCTGTTTTTGCTATTTCAGGAAGAATTCTTTCTCCTGTTCGGTCCTGAGACCAAACAAACATTTCGTTAACTCCTCTCATTACTATTTCTTCACCACAAGAAGAATAGATTTTATCTCCTTGGACACGTATAGTATTTTGCGAAAACACTTGTTGATTGTTCCATCCTAAAACCAATAGAGCAAACACCAAAAGTGTTTTTAAAAATTTACTTGGTATATTCATGATTGCTAGTGCTTGGTTTTATTTTATCACTTGTTTTACAATTGTCTTATCTCCTTTTTGAATTCTAACAAAATAGGTCCCAGGACGCAATGCACTAAAGTCAAATGATGTACTATTGATATCTTCTTGCACTTGCTTTTCCTGGAATACTTTACCAGAAAAATCAATCACCTTGATGTTTGTATTTTTAAAAGATGCTGTTGTATTTACCACTAGCTCGTTTATTACTGGATTTGGTGAGACAATAACTTTTGAAGACGCTATCGTAGCAGGAACAGCAGCAGGTTCCAGACCCCAAATCAAGTTTCCATTTTGATACATGGTAATTTTATCATTAGCCATGTAATCCAATGCTGTTGCATTAGACGAGTAGTCATCGGACTCATCAAAAGGAGTCCAATTTGTTTTGGCAAAACGCCCTTGTATCGGACCAGAATTTTGCGATGCACTTATACTTCCAGCAGCTGGATCAAAAGATATTTCGAGATAATCCATTCCATTGGCCTCTCCAAAAACTCCATTTACAAAACCACTACCCAACTGGGCCCAATCGCACCAGAAATTAAGATTGCTATTCTCTTCTGAAGTGAACCAATATCTAATCGTAAGATCACTATAGGTTACAGCCTGATTGCTGTTATTCACAATTCTCAAATGAGGATTGATCATATTATCAGTGGTATTTCCTCGCCCTCCATCTTTATACTCAATAGCTAAATCAGACACGACTGGTTCGTCGATAACGGTAATCGTAACAGATGCTGCATCCGTCCCCCCTTGCCCATTATCCAAGGTTAATACAACAGTATATATACCTGCCGAAGTGAATGTATGAGTTGCTAATTCTCCAGTAGCAGTATTCGTATCTCCAAAATCCCAGGCATAACTCAGTACATTCCCCTGCGGATCCAAAGATCCTGTAGCATCAAAATTTACAATAAGTGGTGCTATACCAGAAGTCACATTTGCAGTAATACTGGCTATTGGGTTTCCGTCTGTAATCGTTATGGTTTTGGTTACAGAATCATCAAGTTTACCATCATTTACAGTAAGTTGTACCGTAAACGTACCTACCGTATTAAATAGGTAAGAAGCAGTTACTCCTGTCGCCGTATCTCCGTTTCCAAAATCCCAGGTATACGTTAAGGTATCATTGTTAAGGTCTGTAGACGATGAAGCATCAAAAGTAATGGTAGCCGGTGCAATAGCGGAATCTGTATCTACTACAAAAGAAGCCACCGGAGGTTGATTAGGATCAGTAACGGTAATCGTAATGGTATCGGTATCGGCATTACCACTAGGATCACTAACTGTTAAGGTTACTAGTTGATCCCCGAATTCGGTAAATTCGTGATCTATAGCAGCTCCTGTTTTGGTGATTCCATTCCCTAAATCCCAAACATAGGTCAATACATCTCCATTAGGATCTGTAGATCCAGAACCATCAAAAGAAACTAATAATGGTCCATTACCAGATGTGGTACTAGCTGTGATCAAAGCCGTTGGTGTATTTACGGTAGTTCCCGGTTCAATACCACTAATCAATTTCCCATTGAGGTACAGCGCTACTTTTTCCCATACGGCAAAGTCTTTTTTGGTGCCATCATATGAGTAATCGTTTGCCTGATTTGTTATAGACCAAGTGCTGTTTGCTATTTTGGGCTCCATTCTACCAGAGCCATCATTTCTTCCCAATAGCCCTGCAGCAGGATCAAAAGTAATTTCAAGGTAATGCATGTTACCTTCGGTATTTACTATAGTGCCTTTGATATTTTCACTTCCGATCATGGCATAATCCACAAAAAAGTTAAGAGGTAAGTCTTCTTCGGTTTCAAACCAATATCTGATACTCAAATCGGCATATGGCACATCATCTGAAGAATTATTAAATATTCTGAAATGTGGTTTTATGATATTGCTTTCTACGGCAGTTGATGCATCTTTATATTCTAATGTTAAAATACCTTCCCCTCCTATCTGAATATTTCTTGCAGAAGAGGTTTTGGTCACCCCATTTACCCCGGTTGCCACTGCAGTAATCTGGTATTGACCATCTGGCAAATTATTTAAATCCAACTCGTAAGGAGCAAAAACATCTTCTCCTACCAACGCTCCGTTACTAAAGAATTCTACTTTGGCAATGGTATTGTTTTCATTTAATAAATTGGCTTCAATATGTACCGGACTCCCAGACACAAACTTATCTCCTGATTTTGGAGAACGCAGAGAAAGGTAAATCGCTTCTCCTCCCGACATTTCTTCCATTCGGAGTGCATGTTCTTTATAGATCGCAACCTCAACATCGCCTTCAAAAACCGCGAACTTATCTCTTGGAGTATTATTATCCGGGAACCACCAAAAACCACTAGCTCCGATCTTATTTTCTTCGATAAAGCTATACATCTCCTCCCACCATTCGTAACGTTCTTGTATTTCTACATTGAATTCGCCGATGTATAAGGGTTTTTTGATGATATTATGGGATTCGTCTGCCCATTGTGCCATTAATTGCATGGTTTGCTCCAAAGTAAAGTTGGACCAGCTCTCGCGTATATATGGGTGAGCAGAAGTAAAATCAACATAAGGAGATTCATGTATTTTGATGAAATCATTCCCTTCGTCTCCTCCAAATCCATATTTTAAACCGTGTGCCTCAAGACCTGTCCCTAGCAAATGGTTGGGATCTATGGTTTTAATAAAAGCACCCATTTCGTCTACCCAAGCCCTTAAGGTTTCTGATGCCAAATCGTCTCCAAATCCTTGATATCTGGGTTCATTCATAAGCTCCCAAGCTAAGATGGTAGGGTCATTTCGGTATTCGACTCCATCATAATGGTTTACCCTGGTGATGAAGTACTCTACATAATCCTTGTATCCTTCTATAGCGGATCGATTGGTGAAAAACTGTCCTTGATCATGTATCCCCGCTCCTTGTACATCAATCCCTTCCCATTTCAGGCGGTCTTTGATTCCTCCATAGTCATTCCAGTAATTTTCGAGCGCAACGATTAACTTGATTCCGTTGGCCTCTGCGGATTTTACTACATAATCGAATAATGAGAATTGCCCTTCGCTGTATACTCCTTTTTGAGGTTCAAAACCGTGCCAGTCTTCATGACTAAATCCCCATAATCGAACCACTCGTACTCCATTGACATACAAACGCCTCATATGTTCATCGATACGATCTTTATCCATAAATTGAGTTTCGATATCACCACTAGATGATCCGTAAGTGAAGAAATCATAAACGTTGGCTCCAGAAAAATAGAATGGTTTTCCGTCTAACATAAATTTATCTCCTTCGGTATAAACAAAACCTGCTGGAGGGGTCGTTTGTGCAGTCATAAAACTGACATTTAGAATCAAAAGAAAGCTCACTAAGAGTATCTTTCTAATTGCTGTTATTTTCATTTTTTTGTGTTATAGTTAGTTGGTGTTCTTGTACTTTTTTATACACTGATTTATCATCAGTGAGCATTATTTATATTTCAAAATTTGCTTCACCACAGTAGCTCCTGCATATTGTATTTGCATGAAATACATTCCTGATTCTATACCGTCTGTAGCCAAAGTGATTTGAGATGTATCTTGTTGTATTTGATGAGATTGTATGATTTTCCCGTTAAGATCAATGATGGTAATACGAGCTCCCTGAAGGGTCTTTGGGTTGCTAATAGTAATCTGATCGACAAAAGGATTTGGTGACGTTACTACCTGTAACTTTTTATCATTGTTCGTGGCTTTTACAGCGTTTTCACAACCTGGTGCTGCAGCTGCATTACTGAAGTATATGGTAAAAGTTCCTGCTTTGGATACCATCACAAAATTATCTCCATCTTTTGCCACATAATACGTTCCATCAAAGTTGGTGATACCGGTCCCGGAAAAAGTAATTTCTGGTTGTGCCGAATTAAACGTTTGATTTGTACTATTGGCGATCAAATTCACCCACCAATCTGGCACACCATTATTAGTGTTGATCGATAATTGCCATAGCCCGTTATTTTCCAGACTCCAATTGATTGTAAAATTGGTCACATTACTTAAATCAGGCCCACCTGTACCCAATACATACATGTTTGAATAGGTACTATTTTCGATCGTAGGTAACGGATTTGCAAGTGGTGTTCCAAAGGCACAATCATTACCCCCAACCACAGGTTCTTCGATTACTATGTTCTGGGTAGTTGTATCTGAAATACCATCTGCATTAGATACCGTTAGGCTTACTACGTAGTTTCCTGCAACCGTATATTCATGAGCTACCATTGCTCCTGCATCAGAGGTTCCATCACCAAAATCCCAATCATAGGACAATACACTATTATCTGAAATTGTAGAACCAGACCCGTCAAAATTAATGATCGCAGGCGCTGTAGCAATTGTCGCATTTGCTACAATATTGGCTGTAGCCGTTGGAATTGAAGGGTCAGTTACCGTAATGGTAACCGTTTCTGAAATATCAGAATTTGCCGCATCACTGATGGTAAGCACAACCGCATAAGATCCTGTTTGTGTATAAGTATGCGAAGGATTTTGTGCGGTACTTACATTTCCATCCCCAAAATCCCAAGAGTAGCTAATCACAGCATTACCAGGAAACACAGAAGATGAACTATCAAAATTGACTACCAATGGCACAGTTCCCTGGGTTGGTGTTGCCGTAAAATTAGCTTCCAAAACAGGTATGGGATTGGTTACAGTGATCCGCACGGTTTCGATATCTGTACCTCCTTTGGAATCATCGACCGTGACAACCACATCGTAATCTCCAGCTTGTTGATAGGTATATGCTACTACCCCTCCCGTGGCGGTATCTCCATTTCCAAAATCCCAGTTGTAGGTCAACACATCTCCATCGGGATCACTAGACCCAGAAGCATCTAAGTTGAGTGCTAGCGGAGGAACACCAGAATTTGTATCTACTGTAATGGTCGCTGTTGGAATTCTATTAGGAGTTGGCACATTATTGCCATCTGGCTCCAGCCCCCAAACCAAAGTACCTTTGTAGTATAAGGTTATCAATACATGAGGTTGTAGCGAGGTTTTCCCTGCATCATACGAGAAGTCGTTAACTTGATTGTGTGTTTGGAAATTAGAGTGATGTAGTCTTGTTTGAATAATACCTGACTTTCCATTGGCAGGTAAATTTCCTGAAGATGCATTAAAACCTAATTCAAGGTAATTTTCTGCTCCTTGAGTTCCAAAAGTCCCAGAGACTCCGGTCACTTGAGCATAATCTATATTGAAACTCATAGGTGTATCATGCTCGGGAGTAAACCAATACCTAACTTTAAAATCACTTAGTGGTAAACTTTGTGCAGACTCACTAACAATTTGGAATATAGGTTTTAACTCTGAAGTCGATACGGATGAGCTATTATCACTATATTCTACACTAAAATCAGTATCGGGCAGATTATTAAATCGTTCATCTACCGTTATTGAAATTTCGGCAGGATCTCCTGTGATTTCTCCGTTGGCTTTGGCTAATACCAATTTGATGGTATGTTGTCCTTCGGGAAGATTGGATACCGCAATTGGTGCTATCGAAAATACTGATCCTTGCTCTATATCATCAATGAAGTATTTGACATGTTGCCCACCTGGAGCAATATCCCACAAAAATGTTGAGAATTCAATAGAAAAATCCGGGCCTACCAATCCACCATTAGAAGGGGATTCGATGATCGCTGTCGGATTTTGAGGTAAAGGATCATTGGTCACAATTACAGTAATGGTTTCTCCAAGATCCGTTAGAGAATTATCACTTCGTTCCATCTGTAATGTTAACTCATGAGGTCCCTCAGATAATGCGGTGGCATCTGTAAATTCTCCTTCTGCATCAATTAATCCACGATCACTACCATCGATTCTAAATCGAAGTTTGTATTGCTGCGACGGCAGATCCCAACCTTCAGTTTCAAAATTGATTTGTAAAGGTGTATTGACCAATTGCCCATCTGTTGGGGATTTGAAATACACATCGGGTAATGGTCCGATTGGAGTCGTTGCATCTCCCCCGTGTAACGTCCACAGCACTGCGGCATCAAACATTTTGAGCCCCTGATCGGTAAGCAAATGCATAAACTGATCTCGAAGTGGAAAAGCCACTCTACGAGAAGGAATTGAAATACTAGGTTCATACCCAAATAGTATCGGTTTTGTACCTGCTTTGGCAATCACTATAGCTTCGTCTGAAGGGTTCCCAAATGGCAAACTTTGTGTAATCGAATATAAAGCCGTTTGTATACCAGCCCCTGCAGCCATAGGATGATCTGTAGCAGTAATGGTTACATTAGCAAATCCTTCAGGAGTGATCCCATACCCCGTGTTTAACTCTCCACTGGTCATTCTTAGTTTCCCGTACATAAAAGGATTCCAGGTCATCAGTGGGACTCTCGCTCCTTCCAGGTCGTTCCCTAGTTCTCTAGGATCTACCGTAGACGATACCAAGACCAAATCGAATGGGTTTGCAGATTGTGGACTTGTAGCTTCTTCGTCAGAAAACAAGGTGATTACAAATCCTAATTTTTGCTCCAATCGAGACTTAATTCGCTGATCTTCGACAGACAAATTATTCTTATCTCCAACCACAAACATAACCTTGATCGTGTTCTTGAATTTGGCATTGATCTCTGGTGTAATTGAGGCTGTTTTTCCATTATTATAAAACACTTTGGCCGCCATGGTATACGATTTCCATATAATCGGTTGCCAAGAGGATTCGAAAGGTGGAGTAGTTACCTCATCTACCAAATCATTATCTACATAATATTCAATCTTTGTAACTCCTTCAATATTGGTGTTCACACTTAGTTTTACTGGATCTGAAGTATCAATTTGAGCTCCATCTATTGGCGAGGACATTTCTAAATCTTGTGTAGATGTTACTCCAATTTCAGACCCGTCTATTTGTTTTATATAGGCTTCAAGCTGATCAATTTGAGTTTGACTTAAAGAAGATATGTTACCATGCGCATCTCCAGTATTATAGGTGGTAAGAACATCCCTGATGGTCTTTGCCGAACCATTGTGTAGGTATGGAGCTGTAGCCCAGACATCTTTTAAGGTTGGTACATCTATCCCTAGCAATTGTTTTTGCAAACGGTTACCACTATTGGCTACAACCGTTCCTACATCATGCAATTTACCAGTGTTACTATCGGTAAAGCTACTCCCTCCATGACAGGAGTTACATTTCAGATCTTCGAACAGAGATTTTCCTGCTACCCCTTGTGTGGTAAGAGATCCATCAGAATTTCGATAAGGACTAGGATCAAAGGTATTCAGTGATTCGATATAAGCGGTTAAAGCATCCAAATCTGCAGATTTCCCAACCTTAGGACTCCCAAGAGATAAGGCAGTGGTTCCATCATTAAAATCGGCATTACTCATAAATCCTTGCCCCTTAAAATGGAATCGAATATCATTCTCAAAATCCTGAATTTCATCAAAATTGGCACTCCAATGCACTCGTCCATGCCCAGTACCTGCTCGTCCGATTAACGAAATTGTATTCCGTAAACCTTCTCCTCTATCTGTAAAATCCCAGGTTCTTCCATCTTGAGTACCGTCGATATGACAACTAGCACAACTTATATATCCATCAGTACCCATTTTTAGGTCTGCAGCATCATAAAAAATTTGCTTCCCTTTAAGTACTGTAGCACTAAGTTCTTCTTGACTTACCGTAGTAATATCAGATACTTTTTCTAAGGTTACGGTACCATTTTTGATCATTTGTTCTGCATCAAAAACGGTTACCGATCGATCCATAAAATTCTTTACAAAGAGTCGATTGGTTACAGGATCAACAACAAGTCCTTGTGGTGCTTTACCTACATCCATTTTTAATAGTTCCATGCCCCGTTTTGGATCTATCACTACGATCCGATTATTCCCTTGCATGGTTACAAAAAGGTAGTTACCACTAGGGCTAAATAAAGCAGAAGACGGCTGCCCATGATTGTCAATATCCAACCTACTGGGGAGTATTTCGGTACTGGTGACCAAATTAATTGGAGATATTGCTGTTCGAACAACATTATCAAATGTTAGGGGCTGACCGTCTCTTGCCAAACCTCTTAAAATATTATCTTTTTTGGCCACAGACCAGGCCGTTTGATTATTAGGGTGTATTGTTACGCCGGAAATGTAGTTAGGTAACCCTCTTCCTGCATTTCCATTATCCTGTGTAAAATCATCAAGGGGCAAAGAAATGGTGTTTTTGAGAGTGCGGGTGTTGATATCCACTTCCCAAATTTGCCCTTCACTATCTGGAGATATAAATCGGGTAACTAATAAAGTTTCACCATCTCCTGTTATACCTAATGCTCTTGGTGTATCCCCGATACTAAAGGATGTACTTACCGAATTGGTTTGCGAAGAAACTTCTATAATATTTCCAGACCCGAATCCAGAAACGAAGCCTTTTTCTCCATCAGGAGTAAAAACCATTCCGTATGGTCTGGTTCCTTTGTTCAGGACAATTGTTTTTTGTACGGTTCCTTGCGTATTTAGAATATACAATTGATCAGAATCTCTACAACTCACCCAGGCATTGCTATTCTTATCTATCGCAACACTAATAGGATCTTTACCTACAGTAACTTCCTTGATTATGGAAAGGTTATCTGCATTGATAAGTGTCACCGAATTATTATCCGGGTTTACAGACCATACGATTCTATTGATTTCATCTACGGCAATTGGACTGGATTGGGTAGGACGAAGAGCAGATAGATTTCCTGTTATTACCAAAGATTGCGAAGCTACAGCAAATCCTCCGTTGTTATCGCTTACCTGAACCTGAACGGTATAGTTACCAGAATCTGTGTAGGTGTGCGTAACCGTATTACCCACCCATTCGGTCTTTGGAGAGCTATCTCCAAAATCCCATCGATAATTGAGGGTATTTCCTTCTGGGTCTGAAGCCTCGGCAACAAACTGAATCTGAGTTCCCGTAGTAACAGGCGAGGGTTGATCCAAGTTAATCCCAGTAATACTCGGCGACTGATTGGAGGCATCTCCTCCTGTAGTGAAATAGAAAATATATTCTTCCATCCCGTTACCCACTGCATCTTTGATTCCTCCTTCTACAAATTTTACTTCGTACGTAGTATTAGGTAGTAATTCTTCTTTTGGGGCGTAATTGATAACCTGATAAGAGGTTGTGGTTACATCTCCACGTATTGGGTCACCTCCCAGAGGACTTACCTGAATGGTTTGATCATTGAGTGTTAAATCATTTAGCGTTTCATTAATTACAAAACCTATGGTGGTCGTAATAGGTTGATTGATGGCTCCTGCTATAGGAAAGTGATGCCCTACAGAGGGCGGGTTAGTATCCAAACCATCTTGATGTGCAAAAATGGAAGTTTTATCATCTCCACTCGCTACCAAAATATGTCCAATAGGCATCCATTGATTATCGATAAACTGAAGGGTTTCATCACTAGATGGAGGAAAAAATTCCTGTTCAATCTCCATCGTTTCAAAATTGAATTTTACTCCTCTGTCAAATCTTCCGGAAAAACCAAATTCATCCTGAAAAATCATATAACGCCCTAGTGTAATTTGATCTGAATGCAGGCTGAATCCTCTTTTTACATCGGTAGGATCGCTAATATCAAATCCAACCAAGGCATCAGGTCCCTGATTTCCACTCATAAATACCAGGTAATTTCTCCAGAGTTGAATCCCAGTACTATATTGCTCATGAGGAATATCTCCTCCAAATGAGCCTAAAAATTTGATGTCATTTGGATCTCCAAAATCAAAAACAGTAATAGCTCCGGTTTGCGGAGCGTAAAATACATAGTTCCCCACTCGGACCACAACATCGGGCACCGCAGCAGGCACAGGAATATCATCTACTTGTACTCCAGATCTCATGTCAAAAACACGACTTCCAACAATGGTATGGGGGAAAGTTTCTAAATTATCGTAATTCGCTTGTCCGTCTTGTACCGTATACAAAATATCAGAAGCTGTCACGGGTTTACGATCCAACATGTCTGATAAATCAAGGTATTTATATCCTGTTCCTTGTACTTCGGGCACAGAATATTCACGGTAAAATAGATCTCCTTCCAGTTTCCACCAGCGATGTCCGTTATTGGCTGCATCGCTAAACTGAACTCTTTTGGGTGCTGTAGGATTCGAAACATCCCAGATTCCGGTTCCAGCTTGACCGTTGATCATTAAATAGTTTCGGTGATAAGTATTGATTCTGTCTCCTTCAGGGAAATTGGCAAGAAAAGTCCCTGCAGGCCAGGTTTGTGTTGTCATTTCAGGCCCCTTGGTGCCATCGTACACTTGTCTTACTGACTTTACCACCAGACCGAAGGAAATAAACACGGCAATGGCTATCCACAAGCGATAGTTCGTTTTTTTAAAAAGCATAAGCCAGCTAGCTCGCTTTTTATATGCAGGCTTCATAGTTATGATGAGTTTGTGTTTGCATGGGTTCCTAAAAACCCATTAAGTCTTAAGAGAATGATTAGGTGTAAGGGAGGAAGCTTTGAGCTTCCTCCGCTTTGGTTTTCTTTTCAGAATTGATCTATCTATTTTTTAATAAACTGTTTGGTTAAGGTTTGTTTGTTTTGATATGTTTTAATGAAATATAATCCTGAATTAAGTTCAGAAATATCCATGGTCATTTGTTTTGTGGCTGTATCTATAGTGGTTGATTTTATCACTTTTCCTGTCATATCGATAATAGTAATCACACTTCCTAGCATGGATTCGTTTCTAGAAATGCTGATTTGGTTGATCACTGGATTCGGAAAAAGTTTTATATCTGTAAATCCAATAGCTTTACTAGCACTTTGACAAACCGGAGGGGTCCCACTATTGCTAAAATAGATGGTAAAGTTTCCTGTTTTGGAAACCATAACGAAGTTAGTGCCATCCATAGTCACGTCGTATGCTCCATCAAGGTTGGCAAAACCGGTTCCAGAAAGCGTAATTGAAGGTTGTGCACTATTAAAAGTTTGACTGGTAGTGTTACTCAACAGATTATTCCACCAATCTGGCACACCATTACTGGTATTCATAGAAAATTGCCACAATCCGTTATTCGTCAGGTCCCAATTAATCGTAAAATTGGTTACGTTACTTAAATCGGGCCCTCCACTACCAAGTACATGTGCATTGGAGTATGAATTATTAGCAATCGTTGCTAATGGATCGGCTTGAGGCGCCCCAAAACTACAATCTCCACCTGGTGGATTTGACGCTGTAATTGTAACTGAAGTAGATGCGGTATCCGACACTCCATCAGGGTTAGTAGCGGTTAATGTTACCGTATAATTTCCTGCTGCCGTATATTCGTGAGCCACCGTAGCACCATTTCCTGTACTCCCATCTCCAAACACCCAAGAATAGGTTAATGCACTACCATCTGAACTTGAAGATGCAGATCCATCAAAAGAGATGGTCACAGGAGCAACTCCTCCTGTGCTACTTGCTACTATATCAGCTACAACAGTTACCGGAGTCGTATTACCCACTGTAATGGTTGAGTTTTGCGTATCGTTTAGAGCTCCATCACTTACGGTAAGTGTAACCTGATAAGTTCCTGATTGAGTAAACACGTGAGAAATTCCAACTCCTGTAGCCGTGGTACCATCACCAAAATTCCAGGAATACGACAGCGTATCATTATCGGGATCAGAAGACCCTGAAGCATCGAATTGTACTGTTAAGGGAGCATCTCCCGAAGTAATATCTGTAGTAAAACTTGCTACTGGTGGTCGATTACCGTTTCCTCCTACCACATTAGGAATAAAAGGGGCGAAATGCGGTCTTAATACATCCATTTTCCATTCGTTTACCGTAGACCAATCATCCGCCAAAATACCTCCGGTATCTCCAGAGTTAGGATTCATGGTCCAAAAGGTCCAGGAATAGATATCTCCCATAAAATTCACCCACTCCGTGAACCAGGTAAACGCAATACCATTGAAAGCATCCTGATCTTTAATACCAAATTCTCCAACAAAAATGGGAGATGTTTCGTTTTCGTATAAATAGTGGAAATGGTCTCTCCATATCTGAGGCATATTTTGAGGAAAATTAGAAGCGGTAAACCAATCCTGTGTGGCTACTTCTGGTCCATACTCATGAGCAGAATACATCAACTTGCTTGGATCTGATAATTGAACTGGGTACTGTTCCGCCCCCATCAATTGGCCTCCCCACCAGTAGGAATCTCCTTCAAATTCTCCTACACCTTCTACAATGATTAAAACGTTAGGATTCACCTCCAAAATGGCATTTCCACATCGTTCGGCCGCTTCGTTCCAATCGGTAGCAGGGTTGCTATTCCCCCAGGAAGAACCATGAGGCTCATTATTCAAATCCATTCCTACTACAGCAGAGAAATTTTTATATCGTTCTGCCATAAATAACCAATCGTTGATCCAACGCTCTTCAGAATATTCATCGGTGTACCAAAAGGCTTCATTTAAGAAGCCATCGGCTGCACGAGAGTGATTATCCAGTACAATTTTTATGTCGTTATCCTGACACCATTGTACAATTACGTCCATCAACTCTATAGGTGATGTGATGTTGGTTTCAACTTCATTCATAGGAGAAATACCAGTGTAGGGATCATTTCCATATGAAGGTATATCAATAGTAGCTCCGGGATTTAGCATTTCATTACACCACGGTACTCGAATCGTATTAAATCCCAAATCTTTGATCTGCTGAAGTACACTTTTGGTATCTCTGGTCCATATTCCATGAGGCATATAAAGTGAGGTCTCGAAACCAAACCAATTTACCCCGGTTAAACGTACTTCTTTTCCTGTGCTATCATACAGCTTATTTCCTGAAACACTTAGGAAATTTTGTTGCTGTGCAAGTGTATTATTAGTAGAAAAACCTATACATAGTACTCCTAATACTACGAAGGCTTTCTTTAAAAATCTAGTAAAGTTTTTCATGATATAAATAGTTAAAAAGAGAGAGGCGAGCAAACACCTCTCTCTTATATTCATCCTATTATCGAGTTATAATGATTTTCTTTCTGGTTTTTTGATTTGTATTAAAATCAACGATTTCTAATACATACAATCCAGAAGGCAATCCATTTACATCCATGCGAGTTTGTTTCTGATAGTTTTCTACGTACTCCATTTTGATAACGTTTCCGGTAAGATCCACTAATCTCAAACGCACATTTTCAAGTCCTTTTTTGGTAGAAACATCAATAAAACTTTTTGCCGGATTAGGGCTAGCGGTAACATCGATTTCTTTTACGACTTGTACAGATCCTGCAGAAGTATCATTGGCAAAGAAGAACCCATATTCTGCATTAGCAAGAGCTACTTCGATTTGCGCCCAACTTCTGTGGTAGCGTTGTGTATATTCCTGACCAGCATTATAGGCTGTTTCTAGTCTTGCAAACTCAGGATCATTTCTTAAATCTGATCTAATATCTAAGAAAGACACTCCAGGCTTAATTTCATCTCCATTTGGCATCGTTCCTGTAAATCCGTTTGGAACGAATACTTCTTGTTCGAAGATTCTAGCAAAATCACCGCGATCTTCTACTGATGAAACTCCTTTTTCGTCACGATACGTCACCCACATTCTATCCAATACCTCTTTAGCCAAGTCTCTGGCTTCAGTATCCAAAGTAGCATATTTGCGAGTTGCAGCAGCATAGTAAATCAAGGCTTTTGCCATAGAGGCTGCTACACCGAGATCTTGTCCGTAATCAGTAACTGTAACACTTAAGTTATTATTAGCCCCTGGACTCGTTGGATCCCAGGTATCAGGCTCTCCGGTCCATTCTAAAGTAGCAGGGATTTCAAAGTCATCACTTCCGATTAATCGAACTTCGCTTTTCACCCAGGTTGCCCACTTGTCCATCAAATTTTTGGCCATTGGATCGTTGGTGATATAGTAGTACTCTGCCACTCGCTCCATAGACCAGGCTTGCCATCCAAACCAGGTACCACTACCTGGATCTTCGTATACTGGGTTGTCATCATAGGCCATATCATAGAAAGTTGATTTACCAGCAGGATATGGACTGTAATCTCCATTCCAACTATTGGTTGCTCCACCGGCAATTGCTCCTTCTTTTGATTGTAACCAGGTATAAAACTCCATTTGTCTCTTCAAACTCTCTGTCCAGTCTCTAACTCCATTTTGTGAAGTTGGTTTTAACTCATCTACCTGAGTTAGTGCGTAAGCTGCAACTGGGTTTTGATATCCAAAGTGACAGTGGCTAGAACTAATTCTAAATGCCCATTGTGAAGCAGGATCGGCAGAACCACCCCAAGACATGTACCACGACATTAAATAGTGAGCACTGTCGTATCCAGATCCCGCTCCACTGGTTGCACTTTGTACACCTAGGGGCTTGAAATATTTATCAAACATTGAGATTCTAAGGTAATCTCCCATCTTGATTGCTTTATCTAAGTCTAAAGCCGAAAGGCTTGTACCTTGTTCTTTGGCATATATCTGAGCCCAGTACATTGCTTGTACCGCTCTGGCATCTGCATCAGGAGCACTTGTATAACGCCATTGCTTTGCATAATTCTGATCTAGAACGAAAAGTGGTAAGTATCCACTTGGTCCTCCCCAATCAAAACTCTCCCAAGAAGGGTGTGGTACAGTTTCGTATACAGACTCTTGCTCTCCTCTTTGGAAAGTATTGATGTATGAAGGCGTACTCACACCATCACCTCTGTTTCCGTATCCATAGAAGTTATCATTATCTAACAACCAGTGCATCTGATATACATCCGGCCCATAGGTTGCTGTTAGGTCTGAAGATACTGGATCCGCTCCTACTGGCGCACTAAATTCTAATGGAGCCGGATAATCGCTAGGTAATGGGAATTCACTTGCATATGCAGCCGGAGAAGACGGATTGTAAGCCGCATTTGTTGGCTGATCTGCAGTAGTTGGAATAATAAATTGTTCTATTTTATTCCAAACATTGTTCAATGGAGTCCAGTCTCCTGTTACACGTCCATTCATTACCTCAAGCCATAACCAGTATGAGTACAACTCACTTGTAGACTCGTGTCCATGGTCCGGTGCTTCTACAATTAATGTTTCTATTGAGTGGTGTGGAGAACCATCTGCGCTGAAATATCCATTGGCAGGATCATAGAACTCATTTCTCATTTCTATAAAACGATCAACATACTCATTATCTCCTGTTGGTGGATTGATAATGATATCGCCATCAGTAACGGTTATTGAAATTATGGCCTGATCTTGTCCGTTATTACCGTCATCTACTGTTAAGGTAGCCTGGTAATTCCCTGGAGCAGTAAATGTATTATCTACCGTTACACCAGTTCCTGTGTTTCCATCTCCAAAATCCCAGGTATATGTCAATGCATCTCCATCGGCATCAGAAGATCCGGAAGCATCAAAAGATACTAACAATGGCGCTTCTCCTGAAGTTGGCGTTGCAGAAATATCAGCAACTGGGTTTGTATTCCCTCCAGTATCACCACAAGTTGGTGCTGTAGCTGAAGTACTGAAATACAATGTAAAACCTCCTGTTTTGGATACCATTACGAAGTTTCCTTGATCTTCGGCAACCCAATAATCACCATCTAATCCTGTTATACCTGTTCCAGAGAAAGAAGCTTCTGGACTTGCTGTATTAAAACTATAGGTAAGACTACTTCTTAAATCTACATACCAATTAGGTTGACCATTGTTGGTATTGATTGCAAAAACATACAATCCGTTATTCGCCAAATCCCAGTTGATATTAAACTTGGTTACGTTATCTAAATTTGGTCCGCCATTTCCTAACACATAAATGTTTTCGAATTCTGCATTAATAGCTGGTAATGCATTTGCTATTGGAGTTCCAAAAGAACAATCTCCTCCTGTAGATACAGGATTTCTTACCACTTCGATACTATTTGATAAATCGAAGTCTCCAGCTAAGCCAGCAAGAGTTCCATCGGCAGCAAGACCGGTAATGGTTCCATTATAACTTAGGTGATAAATAAAACAAGAGCCAGCACCTGCACCATCAAAATCAACAGCTTCTGGTGTAGGTGGTAATCCTAATATTTTTCCTTGATCATCGGTAACTACCCACTGGCTAGTTTCTCCAACATTACCTGCAAGTGTTACTCCTGAAACATTATCAGCAATTCCATCTCCTACGGTAAAAGTGAATGGTCCACCTGTAATTGTTCCTCCATCAACTGTTGGCGTTGCCACAGGGTTTCTTACGACTTCAATACTGTTTGACAAATCGAAATCACCAGCCAAACCAGCAAGAGTTCCATCGGCAGCAAGACCGGTAATGGTTCCATTATAACTTAGATGATAGATAAAACAAGAGCCAACTCCAGCACCATCAAAATCAACAGCTTCTGGCGTAGGAGGCAATCCTAATATTTTTCCTTGATCATCAGTGATCACCCATTGGCTAGTTTCTCCAACATTACCTGCAAGTGTTACTCCTGAAACATTATCAGCAATGCCATCTCCTACCGTAAACGCAAATGGCCCACCTGCAATGGTTCCTCCGTCTACAGTTGGTGTTGCTACAGGATTTCTCACGACTTCGATGCTATTTGACAGGTCGAAATCACCGGCTAAGCCAGCAAGAGTTGCATCAGCAGCAAGACCCGTGATGGTTCCATTATAACTTAGGTGATAGATAAAACAAGATCCAACTCCCGCACCATCAAAATCAACAGCTTCTGGTGTAGGTGGTAATCCTAATATTTTTCCTTGATCATCAGTGACTACCCATTGGCTAGTTTCTCCAACATTACCTGTAAGTATTACTCCCGAAACATTGTCGGCAACTCCATCACCAACAGTAAAACTAAATGGACCTCCGGCAATAGTTCCTCCATTAACCGCAGGTGTTGTAACCCCACAATCTGGAGCTGAAGCTGCATTGGTGAAATACAATGTAAATCCACCTGTTTTGGATACCAATACAAAATTACCCTGATCCTGAGTAACCCAATATGCTCCATCTAATCCTGCTATACCGCTTCCTGATAATACAGCATCTGGATTTGCACTGTTAAAACTTTGCGTAAGACTGCTTCTTAGGTCTACATACCAATCAGGCTGTCCATTATTGGTATTCATTGCAAATACATATAAACCATTATTTGCCAAATCCCAATTGATTGAAAATTCTTGCAGATTATCCAAGCTTGGTCCGCCGTTTCCTAAAACAAAAACATTACTAAATCTATCATTAATGTTTTGCAAAGGATCCGCTGTTGGTGTACCAAAAGCACAGCTTACACTACCATCGATTGCCGAAATCGTTTTCGTATCGGTATCAATTTGTCCTGCTTGATTGGTAACTGTTAATGTCACCGTGTAATCTCCAATAGCAGCATACGTAGAGGTTGCAGTTACGCCAGTTGCAGTAGTTCCATTTCCAAGATCCCAGCTATAGGTAAGTGTGCCCCCAGCAGGATCTGAAGAACCTGATGCATCAAAAGTAACATCAAGAGGTGCCGCTCCAGCATCTGGAGTTGCGGTAAAAGCAGCTATCGGACTTCCATCGGTAACTGTTATTGTTTTATTAACCTCTGAAGAAATATTTTGCCCATCACTAACCGTTAGTGTTACCAAATAAGATCCTGGAGTAGAGAAGGTAATTGTTGGATTTACCAAGGATGATGTTTGCCCATTTCCAAAATTCCAATTGTAAGATAACGCATCTCCATTTGGATCTGAAGAAGCCGAAGCATCAAAAGATACATCTAATGGTGCGATTCCAGTTTCTGCAGAAGCTGTAAATGAAGCTGTTGGTGAGTTTCCTCCGCCTGGTTCCACACCTCCAGCTAATTGACCATCGGCATAAATAGGAACATTATCCACAATTTTTAATGTATTATCAATACCTGTTCTTGAATAATCATTTGTAGGATCCCAAGCACTCTCACTTGCAGAGCTAGGTATTCCTACTCGCATTTGGATTTCGCTTCTATATTCTCCTTGTCCTCCAGGAAAAGGCATATCTCCTGCATTTACTTCTACCTCAACGAAGTAAATATTACTCGCTGCATCCCATGCCTGTAGTCCTCCTACAGCATTTCCTGCCCCTCGAGCTGTTATTTCATAATCACTTGGAGTAAGTCCTGCGGCAACACCTTCAGAAATATCTATAAAATACCGTGCTGTTAATTTGTTAGGCACTCTGGCTGGCCATGCAGAACGGTTATTTAACCAGATAGCTACTTCAGTAAATCGAGAAGAAGTACTATTGATTTTTACCTCGTTTAGAAACTCGGCTCCAGGGGTTTCCGGTTGTGGGAAATTCGTTAGCGGAGTTCCTCCAAATTCCATCACCATTCTGGCAAGAACACCTTGGTAACAGGCGTTGTAATCTGTAGCCACTTCGTTCTCTACAAAATCAGACCGATCTTCTAGATAAGCATCATCAGGAGAATCAGGACCACCAATAAGTGCTCCCCAAAGTATGTGTCTAGACTCTGCTGGTATATCTTCACTTCGTCTCCAGCTGCTGTGTTGTCCTCTATGATGTACTTTGGTTGGTGGGTTGTTTCCAAAACCAGTTACAAAACTTCTGTTGATCGGATTATCTCCCAAAGCATACTTGACTTGTGCTACAGCAAAATCGTGATATTGTTGTTTCTTTGGCGTGGTCACATTATCACTATAAATCAAGGCCGTTAGTGCTGCATTCATAGAATGACGTAGTGATCCCCAACGGAATAAATGTGCCTGACCCCCTGGAGAGTAATTGATTCCTCCTCCTTGTTGCCAGAAGTCTAAATGACGTTCAGAATCTATTTTGTATTGTTCTTTTCCAGTCAAAATGGCTAATAAAACCATATTTCCATAGGCTTTATCATCCCAAACCAAACTCCACAAAAAGTCAGGTTGTGTATACTCTGCTTCTGCTTTATCCAGGTAGGTTTGATCCCCGGTAGCCTGATATAACCATAAAGCTCCCCAAACCAATTCATCTTCGTATGGACCTGCTGGATACGTAGGCCCTACTGGTGTTCCTCCATCGGTATGGTATGATCCTCTGTAGGTATCTCCAAATTCATATAATTCTTTGGCATGCTGTAATAAAGTAGCACTATAAGCAGGGTCGCTATCTTTAAAAATAATACTTGCCGACGCCAGCGCAGCTGCGGTTTCGCAACTAATCTCAGTTCCTGGATTAGCTGGGGTTAGCTTATGCGCTTTACGCACCCCGTACATTGGATGTACATCTACCATCTCTGCAGGCATCCAGAAATTGTGATCTTGCCCCTTTTCTGATACTTGGGAGTAAAATTCGTTTGGACTAGGGTGACATTTGATAAAATAGTCCGTTACCCACTTTACATTACGTTTAAAGATTTCGGTTTGATTGGTCGCATCGTACCCGTCTTTATATTGTAAATACCCCCAGTTAAGGGCGGTAACCGAGAAAGCCATGGGGAAACCAAACTTGATGTGATCTCCGGCATCGTGCCATCCCCCTGTGAGATCGAGACCTACATCTTGTCCATCATTAACCCCAGCATCAGCTCTCCAGCTGATTCGGTTCCAATCGGGTAAAATCCCTGATTGTTGTGTTTCATAGAAAAGCAATGATTTTTGTAAAGCTTCCCCATAATTAAACTGTGCAGTCAATGTACTACACCATAAGTACAATATGGCTATTGCACCTAGCTTCATAAAGTTTTTCATGAGTTGTGTTAGTTTTTAAGTTGATTTAAATTTTACGTCAAACCGCGTTGTTCCTTATGTGTTAGGAAGTCGAAGAAACAACTGGGGCTTGGTGTGTGCTCTGTATAATAAAGAGCTGCAAATCAGCGCTTTATAGACATCATTTTCCCGCAAAATTTATACGTCTTTTCCTTATTTTAAATTGATGTTTATTCTTTGATTAATTGCAGTTTTGACTTACCGGCAATAGAAATAATGTAAACTCCAGTCTCCAGAGAGGAGATCGAAATCAATTCCTGATCTGATTTTGCAATTGTTGATGAAACAATTTCTCCAAGCAAGTTGTACACGATAATTTCTTCTCCTTTATATTGCCCCATAATGGTAACAACATCTTTTGCCGGATTAGGAAAAAGCCCTACGATTCGGTCCAAAGTATCATTTGACTTACTGGCATCTGCCGGAACTATTTTCCATTTCTGATTGGCGTTTGTAGTACTGAAATCCCATATCTGCACATTGGCATTGTTAGCACCTCCAGATCTGTCCAGACCCGATTGTAAACAATGTAATGGTTGTAAGGAATATGAATTATTACCGTTAGCTATCACTTTCCACTTTTTATGATTGTCGTTAGCATCGGTCCAGGTGGCTACATTTTCACCATCTCCACAACGTGCATACGGTACTTCTAAAAATCTACCCGTACCCAGATTTTTGATGGTATATACATTGTCTCCAAGATGTGCAAATGTCCATTTCTGGTCATTAAAATTTCCAGGATCATGCATTCTTGCACTATGATTTTCTAAACCTCTGGCCAATATCCTTTGATTGTTTACTGACGAAGCAATAAAATAGGTTCCATTTGCTATGAGTTGAGGATTGGCAGAAACTACGGTTACATTATTTACCTGATCGTTATCCAATGCCTGTTGCCAGTTCGTACCTGTTGGGCGTATATGTGCTTTGTAGGCATAACCTACACCAATAGCTGGAGAAGATGGTAAAGTAACGGTGATGGGTTGCACCCCGTTTCCTTTGGAAACCTTTTCCACTTTACTAGCTACCCAAGCGTTGTTTTTCCAGAAGCTCACTGCTATTTCTCGTTCAGCAGAAGCGCTGTATTCCATATCAAAAGTATATGCACTAGATGGATTAATCGTGGTAGGCGCATTCTTGAATGCTACTTTGTCTTCAAAAACTACTTCATTTTCGACAGTAACGTTATTGACCTGATCGCGATCCAAAGCTTCTCGCCATGTAGTGCCTACCGGACGAATATGAGCTTTATACACGTATCCAGATCCTGCTACGGGTGGAGAAGGTAAATTTACTGTTATTGCTCTTGTTCCCTGACCTTTTGCTACGGTTACTTGTTGTTGTGCTATCCAATTGTTTGCAGACCAAAACTCTACTACGATTTCTCGATCGGTAGATGCCTGATAATCCAGGTTGAACGTATAACTGGATTGTGGAGTGATAGTAGTTGGTGCATTATTAAAAGCCACTGTATTTTGTCCAGAGCCTCCATTATCATCTACAAGCTTGTAGGTACGTACCCAATCGTAATAGGTAGTTCTGTTTGCAGCAGTATCGTTCATTCCATCCTGACCTGCTTTTGGAGGATTCCAATCATAAGTTTCGGTTACCAATCTCAAATACATCGGTAAATCAAAATCTGCTGGTGGTTTTATCTTATAAACAAATTTTCCGTCTAGGTAAAACAAAACCTCATCCTTGCTTTTCCACCAGGCTCCATAGGTATGATATCCTTTCCACGAAGGTTCTCCTAAACCAGCTTTACCCCCTTCTTGTCCTACAGGTGTATTATTACAAGCGGTACCACGGCTGTGCGTGTTTGAATTCATGTTCCTAATGGTGTTATTTACCCAACTCGCGCCATTAGAATTAACTCCAACAGTTTCTGTGATGTCAAGTTCGGTTACCCGTACATCACACCCCGAACCTTCGTTACGTTTATTAATGAGCCAAAATGTTGAGGACATAAAGGTTTTGTTGGCTTTCATCCTACATTCGTAATACCCATAGGTTTGACTTTTTAGCGCTCTTACCAATGCGCCTGCATGAGTATATCGATTGCCATTTACAGTTTCTGGAGATGATAATTTGTATGCGGTAAATTGTAATGATCCATCTTTTACTTTTACAGCATTTTGCTTAAAGATTCCTGGTGGTCTTCCTATCCAGGTGGATACATTTATTGCCCATTTCGAGGTATTTAAGTTGTTTCCGTTGAATTCGTCGGAGAGTGCTTCTACTTTTTCCCATTTTTTACCATTGGGAGGTGTTGGTTGTGCTTGAATTTGCAAAATACTTACGCAAAAGATAAGTACTGCAAAAAAGATTTCAATGCGTTTCATGACTTTTGGTTTTAACAGTTAGTTTTGTTCTGTAACATATGTTATTCTATCTGTTTTTCAGCGGGTTACAAAAAAACAGAATAGTATTGGGATTCATATATAAAAAGCTGCAAATCAATGTTTTGTAGACAATAGATTTCCTCAAAAATTATACACTTTTCCCATATAAAGGATTATGGTAATACACTATGAACTGTAATTATTTATTCCTGTACAATTGTGGTGATCAATGCTCAAATTGATAGTAAAATGAGCAAGAAGCATTTTATGGATCACAAGGGAATATGCCGTTAATAATTCAGAATAAGTATTAGATATTTTACCACTCACTTTTGAGTGAACAGAACGAAGATTTTTTGACGACTGACTATGTTTTGGTATTATCATTTTCATTTTAGAGTTTGCGTTAGATGGTGTGGTTTTCGAAAATTTTGATTTTGTGAGTTTTAGGAGTTCATATTTTAGATTTATTAGGTTAAATAGAATATTATCAAGTTTTTATCGTTAGTTTTTGTAACCAAACTGTGTTTTTAAAGAACGTCGGTTTTCTATTTTATGGAGGGTACATATGGGGTACATTCAATAAAAAAAGAATACATACGGCGTACTATTTTTTAAAAACAATGTTATTACACAATTCGTCTAAACTAACCACTCAAAAAAGTGAAACGCTTAACCTACTACACCCTCATCTTTTTATGGATGCATACCTATCATATGGTCCATTCTCAAGGAGCTACCAATCATGAGCTTCAGATCAAACAAATCGATAGTCTTTTCGAAATCGCCAATCAGGATCTTATTGGTAACGGAGATGTTTTAAAAGATTTAATCCAACGTTCTAAAAAAGCCAACTATCCTAAAGGAGAAGTTCGCGGTCTGGTCAATCTTGGTGTTTACTATATGAATAATGCTATGAATGACAGCGCGAATGTGGTGTTTGAAAAGGGCCAAAAACTCATTCAAAAGCATCCGGATCTGGAGTTTGTACTCTCTTATATCTATAACAACAAAGCCACGATTTTAACCAATCAGGACTTGCATTACCAGGCACTAAAATATTATCACAAATCACATAAGATCAATTTGAAACGAGGTGATCAAAAAATGGCGATGATCATTAAAATGAATATTCTAACCTGTCACCTTGCTCTAGGTGAACCGGATAAGGTATTGGCCTATTCCAAAGAATTAATACATGATTCTATTGTTGTCGCCCAGGAAGATTTGAAATACAAGTTGTACACCAACATGGCTATGGCTCATTTTGATAAAAAGGAGTATCGAAACGCCATCAACTGGTGGGATGCAAACCTCGAAACGATAAAAGATACAGATCAGATCGGAGAGATCAGTTACCTCTTAACCTCTATTGCAGATGCACACCGAAGCTTAGGAGATTATGACATCGCTTTACAAAAAGCATTAGAAGCCAAAAACATTTTGGAATCCAAACCTGAATTAAGTTCTTATGCGGCGGTTAATGCATTGGTATTAGCCAAAATTTATAATTCTCTGGATAATCCCGATGAAGCCATAGTATATTTTGAAAAAGCAGTACTAAAAAACCCAGATGACCCTATGGACATCGCATTTGCCTACAAAAATCTGGCTGCGATCTATAAACGAATGGAATCCTGGGAAAAATCCATGCAGTTTTATGAAAAACACGGGGTGCTGATTGATAGTTTATACAAAAACAGAAATGAAGATATCGCCAAAATCTCTGAGGGTAAATTTCAACTTTTGGAAGAGGAGCACAAAAATGACTTGCTCACCAAGGACAACGAAATCTTATCCTATAAGAATGACAAACAAGAGTGGTATATTATTTCGCTTGCAGTAGGCTTGTTTAGTGTATTAGTTGTTTTCTTATCGGTAATACTTTATCAAAAATATGCCAAAAGCGAACAAGAAGTAGAACTACTAAAAGAAAATGAGAAAAAAATCCTTGAACAACATTTGCAGAGTCGAGAAGAAGAATTTTTGGCCACTATGATATCTGTAAATGAGCGATTGAACAGGTTGACCACTATCAAAAAAATCCTGTCCACGGCAATTCGATATAACAACAGAGAAGAAATCATCGAAGCCGAAAAACGATTAGATAAATTTATTTCTTCTACTTCAGACCTTACCGTCTTAAAGGATCGTATAGAATCCCAATATCCAGGTATCACGGCCCAGATCAACACCCGTTTCCCAGAGCTATCCTCAAACGATATTAGACACTGTTTGCTTATGAAATTAAACTTATCGATCAAAGAATCTGCTCAATTATTGAGTGTGTCTACACATGCTGTAAAAATGGCCAGAAAGCGACTGAAGAAAAAAATGAATATTCCAGAAGATATCTCACTAAAGGATCACTTACAAAATGAAATTGCTTAGACATTCTTTTTCAAAAAAATGAGTTTTTATACTCTTAAAAAATACGTAGTTTGGTCGTCTGAAATTAGTATCAGGTTATGAGCTGGAGAGTTATATGGATCGGTGTATTGTTTCTTGGGTTATTATCCTGCGATAGCTTTGTTCTTAAAAAAGAGAATAAAGAGGACATCGTAAAGGATAGACTCAATAAATTAAATTGGCACGATGTCGAACAGCCTCCTTTCTTTAATTCTTGCAAAAACAGAGCAGAGGAAGAATTGGAAATCTGTTTTCAACAAACCATCACACAGCATATACAAGAACATTTGGCCAAACAATCTTTTTCGGTAAATACTGCCATAGAAGACACCATTTGGATACCCCTGTTGATCACCAAAGACAGTGAAATTCTACTACAGGATTTTGAACTACCCGATATTATTATTTCTGAGATTCCTAATCTGAAAGACCTCTTAAAAGAAGGCATTTCTACCTTGCCCGAAGTAGCTCCTGCCCATACGCGTAGTACTCCTGTAACGGCATTGTACAAGCTTCCTTTGGTAATTCGTATCAATTAACACCTGTGCTACTAACGAAATGCGTAGTTTTGTAGGAAACAAAAGCATTTCTGAATTTGAGTAGCGAAAAAATTATACTTGGTATCGATCCCGGTACAACAATCATGGGGTTTGGGCTGATTAAAGTTCAAAATAAAAAGATGTCCTTTTTACAATTGAACGAACTTCAACTAGGGAAGTATGACGATCATTACCTGAAGTTAAAACTTATTTTTGAGCGTACCGTAGAATTAATAGACACCTATCATCCTGACGAAATTGCAATTGAAGCCCCTTTCTTTGGTAAAAACGTACAATCCATGCTAAAACTAGGTAGAGCTCAAGGAGTGGCCATGGCGGCTGGATTGAGCCGAGAGGTTCCGATTACTGAGTATTCTCCTAAAAAGATCAAGATGGCGATTACTGGAAATGGTAATGCGAGCAAAGAACAGGTGGCCAAAATGCTTCAAAATCTGCTTCATATCAAAACGTTACCCAAAAACCTGGATTCTACCGATGGACTAGCTGCTGCGGTTTGTCATTTCTACAATATGGGTAGAGCAGATATTGTTGGTAAAAGCTATACAGGATGGGCTGCTTTTGTCAAACAAAATGAAGGGCGAATCAAAAAATAAACAGTATCAGCGGTATCTACATACATATTCCTTTTTGCAAGCAAGCTTGTCATTATTGCGATTTTCATTTTTCGACTTCGCTAAAGAAAAAGGATGAAATGGTGGACGCCTTGGTTCATGAGATCATTTTTCGAAAATCAGAAATAGGAGATGCCGAAATCCACACCATCTATTTTGGAGGAGGTACTCCTTCTATCCTTTCGGTAACAGAAATACAACGTATTATCGACTCAATCTATGCACATTATACGGTTATCGAAGATCCTGAAATTACCTTGGAAGCAAATCCAGATGACCTTTCAAAAGAAAAAATATTGGAACTAGCCGATAGCGCTGTAAACCGACTTAGTATTGGTATACAATCTTTTTTTGATGAAGACTTACAATTGATGAATCGAGCACATAATAGCCATGAAGCTTTGGATAGCCTAACCATGGCCTGCGAGAAGTTTCAAAACATCTCCATCGATTTGATTTACGGCATCCCCAATATGTCTATCGAGCGCTGGCAGCAAAATATTGATAAAGCTCTGGAATATAATATCGCACACATCTCGTGCTATGCACTTACCGTAGAACCCAATACCGCACTGCCCAAGCTCATTGCTAAAGGAGAAATCCCGGCAGTAGATGATGACCTGGCCCAGGAACATTTTGAATTTTTGATCACGCATCTGGAGCAACATGGTTTTGTACATTATGAACTATCAAACTTTGGAAAACCCGGATATTTCAGTAAAAACAACACTGCTTACTGGCAAGGTAAACCGTATTTGGGCATAGGCCCTTCTGCTCATTCGTATAACAAAAAGCAACGAAGCTGGAATATTAATAACAACACCAAATACATACAGGCGCTACAGCAAAATAAACTTCCTGCAGAAATAGAAGATCTAAGCATTACGGATCAATACAATGAATATGTAATGACTGGACTACGCACAATTTGGGGGGTTTCTCTCAAAAAAATAGCATCCGAATTTGGTAAAAAGTATTGTGAATATCTACTGCTACAAGCTCAAAAACATATCGAAGAACATCTCTTGTTTTTGGATGATGACACTTTACTGGTAACCAAAAAAGGAAAGTTTTTGAGTGACGGTATTGCAAGTGATCTTTTCTTAGTAAATTTAGGCTAACTTCCAAAGCACTGGGGCTATGACAGAAAAATATGATATCATTGGGGTAAACTATAACGCTACCCGAAAAGCAGATCCTTATCTTTTTAGCAGATTACATGCACTACTTGATCCAAATCCAAATGGCACTTATTTGGATATTGGATGTGGCACTGGAAATTACACTTCAGAATTTGCTAAAAAAGGATATCAGTTCATCGGGATAGATCCTTCTTCCGAAATGCTGGAAAAAGCAAAACGGCAAAACGCCAACATCTCCTGGAAAATGGGTAAAGCAGAGCATATTGAACTTCTGGATGCAAGTGTAGATGGTATTGTAGCCAGTTTAACCCTGCACCACTGGCAGGATTTGATGCAAGGGTTTTTAGAACTGCATCGTGTGTTGCGACCCAAAGGACGAATCGTCATCTTTACAGCTACGCCTAAACAAATGGAAGGCTATTGGCTGAATCATTATTTCCCAAAGATGCTTGAAGATTCGATGGTGCAAATGCCAGCCTACGATCTGATCTCTTCTTGCGCTGCCCATACAAATTTAAACATTGAGAGTACCGAAAAGTATTTTATCCAACCTGATCTGCAAGACCTGTTTTTGTACTCAGGAAAACACAATCCTAAATTGTATTTTGAACCTGGAGTACGATCGGGTATCTCTTCTTTTTCTTCGCTCTCTAATGCCAAAGAAGTAGAAGAAGGCTTGAATACGTTGCAACAGGACATCACCTCTGGCAAAATAAAGGAGATCATAAAAGAGTATCAAAATGAAGATGGAGATTATTTGTTTATGACTCTTACCAAATCTTAGTATGTATTTATGATTACAACGATTACCTATAAGAACAAACCGTATACTATTGATCTTACACAACCTCTGGATATTTCAATTCCGATTAGAAATTCAGAAGAGAATGTAAACGCATGGTATATCGAAGGACCTACAATTGCGCCTGTTACTGACAAGGATTGGGTAGGTAAAGTATCTGAGGGGGCTTCGACCAACTTCAATACCATTACCTTTAATCCACATAGTCATGGGACTCATACCGAGTGTGTAGGGCATATTTCTTCAGAATTTTATAGCATTGATGAGGCGCTCACCACCTTCTTTTTTAAGGCCGAAGTTATCTCTGTACAGCCTATATCACAGGGAGATGATCATTTGATCACCAAAGATATGATTCGGGCGGCAATAACTTCCGAAGATAATCAGGCACTGGCGATAAGAACGCTTCCGAATGCAAAAGATAAATTACAAAAACACTATTCGCACACCAATTGGCCCTATTTTACCGAAGACGCTATTATTTACATACGAGAAAAAGGTATTACCCATTTATTAGTTGATTTACCTTCTATCGACAAGGAAAAAGATGAAGGAAAATTACTGGGGCACAAAGCCTTCTGGAACTATCCCGAAGCGATCCGACATGACGCCACGATTACCGAATTTATATTTGTCCCAGATCCTATTGAAGACGGAACCTATTTTCTGAATCTTCAGATCGCTGCCTTCGAAAATGATGCAACACCTAGTAAACCGGTACTGTACAAAATACAAAACTTATGAAAACAACACTACAATTAGAAGAAATTGCGATGATGGGACTGGGTATTTATCTTTTTAGCCTGCTTCCCTATTCCTGGTGGATATTTTTGGTATTGTTTTTGGCACCGGATATTGGTATGATAGGCTATCTGATCAATAATAAAGTTGGTGCTGCTATGTACAATATTTTTCATCACAAAGGATTGGCGATTGCATTGTATTTGGCAGGTGTCTATCTATCCAATGATATACTTTGTTTGTCTGGGACTATACTTTTTGCACATTCGGCTTTTGATAGGATTCTTGGATATGGTCTAAAATTGGAAAAAGGTTTTAAATTTACACACCTAGGAGAAATAGGTAAAAAAAATTAGTATGGAGTTATTATTTATTGGGCTTTTGGGTGGTGCCATTCTCGCCTATCTTATTTTTTCCAGATTTAGTGCTGTCAGAAACAAATCTGCTATAAAAACGCAATCCACTGTTCTTATGGAAAAGATCAAAAGCGTTTGCAAACTGGTTACTGTAGAAGGTGATTTTGCAGAGATTTATCATTATGAAAGCGTAAAAGAAAAATTCTTTAAGCTCCTTACAGGCACAAAAAAAGCCTTGATTCTTATCGATGCCAAAGCCTATGTAGGTTTTGATTTGTCTAAAGTAAAACTAGAAAGTGACACCAGAAACAAGCGGATTATTTTAACTCGATTTCCGCAGCCTCAACTCCTTACGATTGAGACTGATTTTAAGTATTATGACAAGAAAGAAGGATGGCTAAATCCCTTTACCTCGACCGATCTTACAGAACTGAATCAGGAAGCCAAACAATTTATCAAAGATAAAATCCCAAATAGCGGATTGATGGAGGCTGCCAGAAAAGAGGCACTAACCGCAATTTCGCTAATGGAAACTTTGGCCGAATCCATTGGCTGGTCGCTGGATTATTCGGCTTTGGAACTCGAAGACACATATCACGATAAAAAAACATTAAAAGAATAATGGCAATAGAGATCTCTACCGATACCGATAAGCTGGATATCGATGTGATATATCAGTTTTTAACCCATTCGTATTGGGCCAAAGGCAGAACCAAAGCACAAGTACAACAAAGTATAGAGCATTGTCTTAATTTTGGAGTATACCTGGGAGGGCAACAAATTGGTTTTGCTAGAATACTAACAGATTACACTGTTTTTGCCTACGTAATGGATGTTTTTATTCTAGAGGAGCACCGCAAAAAAGGCTATTCCAAAACGTTGATCAAAGCTGTTGTAGAACATCCCGATTTACAAGGAGTAGGACGATGGATGCTGGCCACCAAAGACGCTCATGGTTTGTATCGACAATTTGGCTTTGAAACGATTGAAGATCCATCGTTTTGGATGAACAAATTAATACCAAAACAATCATGAATAATGTAGAAGCATTTAGAGACTATTGTTTGTCTAAAAAAGGAGTTACGGAAGAGTTTCCGTTTGACGAAACCACCATGGTATTTAAGGTGATGGGTAAAATATTTGCGATTACCGGTTTAGAGCGTATTCCTTTCAGTGTAAATCTGAAATGTGACCCAGACAAAGCCCTAGAACTGCGTGAATACCATTCTGAAATTATCCCTGGGTATCATATGAATAAAAAACATTGGAATACCGTAGATTTTACTGGCAGCTTATCTCCTCAACTACTATGCGAACTGATCGATCACTCCTACACCCTGGTAGTAAACAGCCTGACCAAAAAACTGAAAAATGAACTCGAAGCATTGTAACTCATAACAATAGGTTACATTTGTCGTTTATCTATTGCATACGGATTGTAACAAACTGCCCCAGTTGTTGTACTTATACAAACACGAATAGTTTTATAACACATAATGAGTATCCCAAAAGAATTTTATAGTGCTCAAATTGCACTACATCATACATCATTAAAAAAAGTAAAAAAACAGCTTGCGGTATCCAGCACGATCCGATTATTGGTTTTTCTGGCAATAGCGGCAACGATTTATCTGGGGTATCCCAATACGCAAATCATTTTGGGTGCCATAGGGATTGGGATTGTTGTTTTTATCTTTTTGGTAAATCGACATACAGACTTGAGTTATACCAAAAGGAAACTTGAAAAACTGATCCAGATCAATCAATTAGAGCTGGATGTTTTTGATGGAGATGTAAGTCGACTTTCTTCTGGAAAAGAGTTTATTGATACTACGCATCCTTTTAGTCATGATATTGACTTGTTTGGAGATCGCTCCTTCTTTCAGTATGCTAATAGAACCACTACCGAAGCTGGAACATCTATGCTTGCGCAAAGTTTGACGGCAAATACTATAGATGCTATTCCAGAAAAGCAAAAAGCGATACAAAACGTATCAAAGTTGGCCGAATGGCGACAAGATTTTTGGGCAACTGCCTCTCTGGTCCAGGTCACGGTCCCTATTGCAAAAATCCAAAAATGGTTGGATGGGTTTACTCCTTTCCTACCCAAAATAATGCGGGTGTTGCCTGTTATTGTTTCTGCAATATCAGCTATTTTGGTTGTCCTATTATTTCTGAATATCATCACCCTACAGGTATTGGTCTTCTGGTTTTTTATTGGTTTGGCGATTACAGGTACACAAATCAAAAAAATCAATGCCTTATACAACGATGCAAACAAAGTAAAAGACACCTTTGAACAATATTATAAGCTGGTTAGTAAAATCGAAAATACCGAATTTGAAGCTACCCTACTCAAAGAAAAACAACAACTGGTGATCAGCGAAAAAGAAAAAGCTTCGCAGACCTTAAAACACTTTGCCAGTATCCTTAACGCTTTTGATCAACGTAACAATATGATGTTTGGGGTTTTAGCGAACGGATTATTATTGTGGGATATCATACAAAGCTATCGTATCGAACAATGGATCGCTAAAAATCGACATCACGTAAGCCAATGGTTTGAAGTAATTGCCTTTTTTGATGCTTATAATTCTTTAGGGAATTTTGCTTTTAACCATCCGGATTATGTATATCCGGAAATTACCGAAGGAGCACATATCATCAAGGCTCAACAGCTAGGACACCCAATGCTGGCCACTGCAAAAAGGGTGGATAATGATATTACTATCTTAAAGGAGCAATTTTTTATCATTACCGGAGCCAATATGGCAGGGAAAAGTACTTTTTTGCGTACGGTGGCCCTACAAATCATGATGTCGAACATTGGATTACCCATATGTGCTACTTCTTGCGAGTACAATCCTATAAAATTGATATCCAGTATGCGCACCGCAGATTCTTTGACGGATGATGCTTCGTACTTCTTTTCAGAATTGACACAGCTCAAAAAGATAGTTGATGCCCTGGAGCAGGATGACTACTTTATCATTTTGGACGAGATCCTAAAAGGAACCAACAGCAAAGATAAGGCTGCGGGGTCTCGAAAGTTTGTCGAAAAACTAGTTGCAGCCAAAGCAACGGGTATTATTGCTACACATGATCTGAGTTTATGCGAAATTGCAGAAGAACTGGATCAGGTACAAAATCGATTTTTTGATGCTCAAATCGTGAATGACGAATTGTATTTTGATTACAGGTTTAAAGATGGTATCTGCCAAAATATGAACGCTTCCTTTTTATTGAAAAAAATGGGGATAGTGACGTCTTGATTTGGTTTACTATATTAGGGTCACATTTTGTACTGCTTTGACATATATATTAAATGTTGTACATAAGTTTAAAAGAAGTGACTAAATTCAAAATCTTAATATTTATCGGATTTTTAATTTCGTGCAATAAGGAAAAAACGGAATTTGGAAATGCAGAATTATCACAAAGAATAAATCTAATTGAAATAACCGATTTAACAGAAAATTCATCTGATTTTGACAATGATACTCTGAAAATTATTGGTGACTTACATCTCGAATTGGAAAATAAAGGAATTTTCAGCAAATCAGGTAAAATTTGGATAGACTCCTTTAAACCAGCTACTGAACTAGATACTGTATGGAAAAAAATGAACGGAAAGACGGTTGAGATAATCGGACTCTATAAAAGTGGAAAAACTGGACATTTAGGACTATATAATGGAGAGTTTAAGGAGATATACTATATCAAAGTGAATTAAAAAAATCTATGCACAACAACCTATATGTGATTATAGCAACGAAGTGATCAATCGATTGGTCTATGTATTTTTTTAAAGGCGTAATGCTTGCAAAAAATAAAAGCCATAGTCGCTCAACCCATACTACGGCTCTTATGCTAAACGTTACCCAATATTGGAAAAATGAGAACTGAAATTAAATATATAGAGCTGAAAAGTGGTTTTTCTGGAAATGGTCCAGCGTGGATTGGACTTGTATCGTTTTCAAAAAGCGGAAAGACAATTTATTTTGACGGCAAGGCATTTCAAAGTCTTGACGGAACTGGAATAAGTGGAAACTTTTTTGATCCTGAGACAGATGACGAATATTGGATCTCAGGAGTTAAAAAAGATATGACTGACCGCCATAAATTTGGTGGTGGAAAAGTATTTGTGGAAAAACGGATTTTAAGTGATTATTTACAAATAATCAGTAAATCGGAATTACCAAAATCTGACTACGAATTAACCGAAGTGGAAACCGAAAAACCAATTGAGCGGATTAACGAATTGGAAAATGAAAAAGCTGAAATAAATGAATTCGATACTGACTTACATTTCAAAAAACCGAATGAACTAACTGACGAAGAAATTGAATTCGTAATTTCTGAATTAGCTGAGGATGAGAAAAATGTTCAGTTCAATAAAGCTAGGAGAAGTTATAAGAAAAAACGTCTTGAATTAGAAGCGGAACTGGAAAAGCGAAAATAAAAAATATCAAATGAAAAAGTTTCTGAAGAGTGCATTACTCACAATTCTTTCAATTGTCCTATTTCTCTTGGTACTTTTGTCTATTCAATATACACCTACTTACGTTTATCGACTCATAACCATGAATGTAGCGGATGTTTATGATTACAAGAACTTTGAAAATCATAGGATTAAAGGAACAGAGCATACTAATACATTTATTTCAAATCCAAAAGAGAAGTATATAGAATCTTTATTCGAAGAACTCGTAACTAAAACTGGATTTAATAGCTTTGAAGAGTGGGCAATCAAATCTCAAACCACCGCGTTAATTGTCATCAAAAAAGACACCATAATTTATGAGAAGTATTTTAATGGATTTAAGAGAGATTCCTATTTCCATTCTCAATCTGTGGCAAAATCTTTTATATCATTTTTAATAGGAGCTGCTATTGATGATGGTCTAATTAAAAGTATAAATGATCCGATAACAAATTTTGTTCCCGAACTTTTGGAGCGTGATCAGCGCTTTAAAAAAATAACCATCAAAGATTTATTAGAAATGCGCTCTGGGCTTGCATACAACACAAGTCTTATACCTTTTACCAACATTCATTCTCCTTGGCACGACGAAGCGGTTGGATACTATCATCCCAATGTTCGAAAGCTGTTACTTGAGAATGTAGAAATTTCATCCGAACCGGGAAAAGATTTTCAATATTCCAATTATAATACAAGTTATTTAGGATTAATTCTAGAAAGAGCTACTAACTTAACCGTATCAAATTATTTGGAGCAGAAATTATGGTCAAAAATAATGGAATATGATGCGCTTTTCTCCTTAGATAGTAAGGAATCTAATTTTGAATATATGCCAAGTCGTTTGATTGCCCGAGCGATTGATTATGCACGTTTTGGTCAGCTTATGCTCAATGAAGGAAATTGGTATGGTAATCAGATTGTATCAAAAGATTGGGTACAAGAATCTACCCGAGAAAACAAATCAATTCCACGAGATATTTATCCAAAGTGGTTTGGAAGAAGCGACAAAAGAATTTATTACAATTACCAATGGTGGGGTCATGTAAATAAAAACGGTACTTATCATTTCTATGCAAATGGGAATCTTGGACAAAACATCTACATGATTCCCGAAAAAGAAACTGTAATTGTTCACTGTGGTAATTCACTTCAATATTATAGTAGTGATTTTGATTTATGGAATGTTGCTTTACAGTTGAATTAGAATTAAATAACAGTTAATATTCAAAATAAAAACTGGCTGTAACGCGGTGTATAAAACATAACTAATAATTACTAAACCGAAAGGTTTGTGTATATTTATGAAGTCAGTCTATTTTTAATTTGGATTTTCAAAAGAGAAAAAAATAAAAATTCGGCTCTGTGTTAAACCGATAAGTTAGTGTCTTTTTGCACGCTACGTTTCATACACAAGTCCGTTGTGTATAATTATCAAGTCTAATAACTAAACTATTCGGATAGTTAATCTTCTAAAAAGGTAGGTTTACTCATTTTAAGTTTTATGAATAAGCTGACTAACATAGTTTTGTATATAAACCGACCAAATAATGAAAAAAATACTATACTTATTTATAATACTTTTCAGTTATAATCTGTCTTCTCAAGATTTATTGGATTTAGCTTTAGTTGATAAAACAAAGATTATTAACAAAGATGGTTACAAACCTAATTTAAAAACGGACAAATGGAATATCTATAATTATCTCTATGAGTTAAATGAAAGTAAGCGGATTTTGAATGACTCGATAACCTTAATTGAACTAATTTCAAAAAGTACTACTCAAAACTTGACGGAATGGAAAGTGGACGAACTAAATGAAGTTTATCTGATAAAAAAGAATCAGAAAATTAGTATAAATGCTGCTCTGGAATCTATTAAACCGAAATCTAAAGAACAGGAAAGAGAACTAAAAAGAAAAATCAGACAGTATAATAATAATCCAAATAAATGGAGAGGTTGGCCAATATCAATATCTCGACCTGTTTATTCTAACGATAATAAATACAGTGTAATTAGTTTTAAATTCGGGAATAATGGAGGATACTCCTGCCTATACCAAAACTTAAACCAAGAATGGAAATTGATTGGAGTTTTTAATCGATTTGCTTATTAAAAAACTATACACAACAATTTGTATAACGCATAAGCTCCCTTCGGGAAGCAAACGCACCATACAAGAGCCGTTGGCTCTGATTTAAGTAAACGTAAACCAAAAAACAATTTTAATGAAATTCATAGAATTAGAACTTTATACAAACAAATTTGAGTCTGAATTAAAATTCTATTCAAAAACGTTAGGTTTTAAACTTTTAAAGCAAAGTGACATTTCATTTACAGTCGAAATCGGTTGGAGCAAATTAACTTTTAAAAAATCCAAAAAAGAACACAAATACCATTATTGTTTTTTAATCCCAACAAACCATCTAAACAAAGCATTAGAGTGGATGGAAAAGAGAACGAAAGTAATAGATATTGAAAACGGGAGAAAAACTCAAAACTTTGAATCTTGGAATGCAGACTCTTTCTATTTCTATGATGCTAGCGGAAATATAGCTGAATTTATTGTTCGTTATGACCTGAAAAATGACGATAAAACTGATTTTGACATTTCAAAAGTATTAGGAGTAAATGAAATGGGAATGCCTACAAATGATGTGAGAAAAATAAATATACAGTTAGAAAACGAATTGGGTACTAAATTTTGGAAAGGAGATATCGAAAGATTTGGAACTAATGGAAATCAAGAAGGAATTTTATTGCTTCCTAACTATAAAGTAAAAGAAATTTGGTTTCCAACAACTTTAAAGATAAAGCCACAATCTTTTAACGCTATTATTGAAAATAATGGACAAGAATATAAAATAGAATACAAAGAAGAGCGATTAAAAATAAAAAATACAGCCAACAATGTGTGAAAATACATTAAAACGCATTTTACACTAGATGTTGTAAAACATTTGACCGAAATGAATCGCATCCTTCAAATTTTAGGGATTATAATAATATTGATTAGTTGTAAGTCGACTAAAATTGGTTCGGAATCCGAAATTGGTTCAAAATCTGAGTTCAAAATGATGAACGAATCTGTAAATCTTTATGCATTTATCGGAGAAAAATTATCTGTAATTGAATTTGATCCAAATGAAAATAATGAACGAATGGAAATTGACTCTATAACAGGAGACACTCTGATTTTTAAAAATTGGGTAATGGACAACGGATTTAAATGTAAGTACAAAGTTCTTAGAAATGTATATAACGAATTAGAAACTGACACGGTCGAGTTCGAAGCTTATGACCATTACGGTAGACCTGCATTTGAAAATTACGAAAATGCTATACTATATTTATCTTATAGTGAGGAAGAAAAAAATACTATCACCAGAAATACATATTTGACCCAATAAAAAAGAATAAAAATGGAAAATGGAAAGGGCGGAAAGGAAAAAGTGTTGAAAAATTATTTACCGAACAGAAAAACAGATTTTTAAGAGCTCGTGGAGTATTTGAAAATGAATAAAAACCTTTTACAATAACGCTTATAAGTAATTGCTTGTTCTCACTTAATTCACTTGAATGAAGAAAAGAAAAATTATATTAATTCATCTGACATTATTCATAACCCTAACCGCAGTTTTGTTCTTTTCGGCAGAATCTTTATTAAAAATATTGGCTCCCGGTTTTCACGATGTGGTAATGTGGTTAAGTTTGATATTCTTTGGTGCAATTGGAATCTTAATTTTGACAACAATTTCTTGTGTGATTTTTATAAAAAGACAATCTTAATGTTTTAGAAAAAAAGTATCCCTGCTTAAATGAATATTAGCTTTGATCTTGATAGCACATTAATTCCTAATGGGAAAGAATTCGAAATAGAAAAGAGAAGCGGAATTGCTAAACTGTTTGGAATTGAGGAAATACGAAAAGGCAGTTCCGAACTGATTTCCGACTTGCAAAAAGATGGACACAAAATTCATATTTACACAACATCTTTTCGGACAAAAAGAAAAATAAGATGGACGTTAAAATATTATGGAATTAAAGTTGATCGAATTGTGAATCAAACAGAAAATGAACGGACTTTAAAATCGCTGAATATAAATTCGTCTAAGTTTCCTTTGGCTTTTGACTTTGACATACATATTGACGATTCAAAAGGTGTCGGAATAGAAGCTGAACGATTAAATTTTAAGGCGATTATAGTTGAACAATCTGACAAAAGTTGGGTTGAAAAAATAAAAAAAGAAATAAAAAACATTGGGTAACAAAGTGTATAGCTCATTACGGCCGAATTCCTTGACGGAATTCATTGCAGATTTGCTACCTTAGTGACTTATCGGAATGTTTCCGAAGGAAACATTCCACAACGAGCCATACACAGAACGTTAGCACACATCTAAAAAATGACGACATTTTTAGCTTTACTAACAATATTTTTAGGAATCAGCCTAGTATTGATTTTAACAAAATCTGACTTTCCTAAATTGGAAAAGGTAATTAAGCGAATTTCGTTTTACTCTTTAATTGGAATTTTAATCTGCAGTTTACTTTTGGTTTTTGACCTTCGGGTTAAAGGAAAGTATACAATCACAATTATCGGATTGACTTTCTTGCTCTCAACAATTCTTCTATTCGGATTGGCTAAAAAATTACAAACTAAAATAGTAAGTGGAGTTTTAACTATCCCAATCACGATATTCGGGGTTTTGAGCTTGGTTTGGGAAATGCCTATCATTTTTTTCTATCTTTTAGCGATGCCTTTTCACCCACCAAAAGAAAAATTTGAAATTGACAAAAAACATAACATAGAAGTTAGAAATGGTGGATTTATGGCTTGTGGCGAAAGTCTGTTTATTACAGAAAGCACTATATTTATTTTGGATAAAACAAAACACGTGGGGAATAACCTTTGTGCAACTGGAATTAATAAAATTGAGGCCTTACATTTTGAAGAAAACAAAATTGAGTTTTTAATACATCATGATGGAAAAACTGAATTTGAAAATCCATATACGTATCAACCAGAAATAAAAAACATGTGGTAAAAGTTTGCATATGGTATATACCGCCTTTGGCTGGTAAACGTAACATACAAGGAACATTATAAGCAGCTATAAGGATGAAAATCATAACTACAATATCAATATTTTTTATTTCGAATATTGTTTTGGGACAATACTTGGGTTATTCGCCCATAGACGATTCGGATGTAGCAAAATGGATTCCAAAATACCAAATGGAATACTATGGAGTCTATGATTTTGGGGATTCCGAAGGAGAATCTACCCTAGTTCTATTCGGCACAGGATCTGAAATAATTACCCAAGTAAAAAGTGGAAAGTGGAACTCCGATACTAAAGCAACTGAATGGATATCTGTTTATGATAACTTGACTAAGGTTACGATTGATAAGAATGGACAGTTCACATCTGACCAATATCAAGGAGAATTCGTTACTTATGAAAATAACGGAAATCCAATAAAATGCTTAAAAGTTTATGATTCCTGGAGTGGAGTATCAGAGAAAAAAGGAGAATACGAACTTGGCCGTAAGACAAATCAAAACGTATCTGAAGTATTTTACGGACACTATGCAAATGCTTCATTTGAAAATCTAAGCCCTGAAAATCTCGAAAAAATGTCATCCAGGGAACTTCAAATTATGAGAAATGAAATCTTTGCCAGATATGGATACCGGTTTATTAAAGGAGGTAAAATGGACCTTCATTTTAGACAACAAAATTGGTATAAGCCTCAACATTCAAATGTGGACAAATTTTTAACTTCTTTGGAGAAACGAAATATTAAGCTAATCCAAGAAATGGAAGGAAGACCTTAAAAAAAGTACCTAACGATTTGTGTAGTGTATTTGAAAAAATGAAACAGATAATATTAGTTCCTTAAACATACAACGAAATCACATACACCCGCTAGAATTAATTAGAAAACCAACTATCTATTACACCCTTAATTTCCAATTTGGCTTTAGCCAGAATCGAATCTAGTTTATGTCTATTTTGATCAACCCCAAAAGCTAAAATTTGTTCAGAACTTATTCCTATAAAATCAAAATTTTGTTTTATTGTTGATGAAGCATATTCCTTTACATCATCAGCATTACTGTAATCAAAACCACTAACAATAATAGATAAAGCTTTCTTGTTGGTGCATAGACCTTTAAATCCCATTTCAGGACTAAAAGAAAATGTTTTATCACTTACCACAATAGCATCAATCCAGGCTTTAACTGTAGCGGGTAAGGTAAAATTATAAATAGGAAAAGCTACAACAATATGATCCACTTTGAGTAAGTGATTGATATATCTATGATGATTTGATAAAATAGAAAGTTCAGACTTTGAAAAATCCCTTTTTCCATTGTTCCATTCCATGATCAAATTAAGGTTGTCTACCAATAATAAATCTGGAGGTGTTTCGGATAAGTCTATGTGAATTAACTCTGTTTTTCCATTAGCCAATTTAACGAATTCATCAAACAAGATTTTTGTGTAAGAACCCTTCCTTGGTGTGTAATTAATTACTAATGTTTTTGTCATGATTTCTTTTTTTTTCAAAAGTAATCAGAGTCAATTGATAATTTTAATTATTTTAGTTAGCCAATTAATAACTATTGTTATGATTAATTTAGAATGACTGAGAACTTTTAGCGCTATATATGAATGCAAGAAGATAACAGAAGCTTCTAAAAAATTAAATATGACGCAACCAGGAGTAAGTAAACATTTGGCTGCACTAGAAAATCATATTGGAAAAAAATTATTTGAAAGAACCACCCGTAAATTAACTCCTACTGAATATGGTAAGTTTTACTACTCTCAAATAAAGACCCCATTACAGGAACTGGAGAAAGTAGAATATTATTCAAGTCAAAGAGCAAAGAAACAACGTAGTGCAATAACAATAGGATGTACCACAGACTTTTTTCAAAAAGAACTAAGACAAATAATCTATTCTTTTGATATGTATATCGTTACTTGTTTCGGCACCGAAAAAGAACTAGTTGAAGCCCTTGAAGCTGATAACGTTCAATTACTTGTGGGAATAAAAAAATACTATAAATACGACCATGAATTCACTTTTTTGAAAGAAGAAGAATTAATTATAATCAGCTCAAATGACATTGAAATACCGGAAGATTTAAAAAAAGATGAAAAACAACTCATCAAATGGCTACAAAGACAAACTTGGTTCACTTTTGATAATGAACAAGATGATATAAAAAAGTTTTGGGAAACAACATTCAGTACTACGCCTAAAATTGTCCCAAGGTATATTTTACCCTCTTATCTAGATATTATAGAGTCTATAAAACACAATCAAGGCTTTAGTATTGTACCTAAACACTTGTGTAATGAAGCATTAGAAAACAACTCAATTAAAATACCATTTGAAGCATCAATGCCTACACATCAAAAAAGATTTTATTCAAATAAATTAAAAAATAGTAGGTTGAAAGAAATCAATACATTTAAAGAGCTAATAGAAAAAACTGGTACTAACACTGCATAAAAAGACATAGTGCTGTTTTGGATTGTTCCAAAATTTTGAGTTCATCTACTGTATTGCCAAATATGAAATTTGATATTTCAATATTGAAGATATTCGCAGAATACTATATTTGGCATAGTTATAGCTCTGAAGTTATTGCTACGTCCCCTGGCCTACATTTCTTGTACTTACCGTTGGATATAATTCCATCCGAAAATGAAAAACAATAAGTTGCAAATAACATTTAAATTATTGTGGTTAGGTATTACCCTATTTACAATCTATATGCTTGGTTGGTTGACTTTCATTCTTTTTTGGTTAGGAAATATATTTAATGAAAAATATGATTTTTGGAATTTATTACTGCCAAATATCCTGACGATTGGAATACTAATCATCTATACAAAAGAAATTTTATTTGGATATAGACCAAAATCTTCAAATTGGAATTTGAAATCATTACTCGTATTTTCAATCCTCATCATCATATTAACTATAGTTCAGATTTCACAATTTGAAGTATTGTTTGACAACCCTAAATCAAAATCTTGGCAAATAACTTTATCGCTTATTACAATTCTAACCGCTTATGTTGGAATTCTATTGAATAGAACACTGAGAGTCAAATGATTCTTAAAATAAAATTGACTTACAACACTATGAGAAAAATTATTTCATCTTTAATATTTATATTGACAATCAATGTTTTTGGACAAAACATTGAAATTGATGCTACTCTGATTACTGAAAAAACCTTCCTCAAAACTTCTGGATATATTTTTGAATCAGTAACAGCAGAGGTCTTCAAAAATGACACTATCAAATTGGTTTTTATCCGCCCTACTATGTCAAAAGCCTTTATTATTAATTTAGCAGATAAAATTACTCCCGAGATTATATTGAGGTCTGATTACCCCTCATTTGGAAAAAAATATTCCTCTTCTATCCCATTAGAATCTTTTAAACTTAAATTTAACAAGGCTAAATACAAATTAGGAGATACCCTAATGGCAAGAGTTGAATGTGTATCTAAGCCTTTTAAAAAATATACTGGAAATCCAAAATTTAAATATTCTGGTGAAATTATGCATATCATTCAGCACTAAATAAAACTGTTACCAACAAATTAAAGACCCTTTCAAATGAATAATATAAAAGAATTTGACGGACTTTCCATTAGGGCAATGACCGCACTTGGAGTCTTTAGTCTTGTACATTATTCCAGGAAACATGCAATTAATGATTCTAACCTAATTCAATTCGGAAATAAAATGCTGGATTTATTAACAACGAACAACATTCCAGAATGGGATAATGAATGCAATCAAATTGAAATTACAGGTTTAGGGGATGAACTTCCAGAAGAGTTGATCACTAAGTATCCCGAATATCAAAATACAATTAGCCAAATAACCCAAAACATAAGAGAAATAAGCGCTTCTCAAATTTATGGTGAGTGGAATCCTAAATTATCTCATTCTGTACTTCATGAGGTTCAGAAATTATGTCAAATCCAAATCAATAAGGAATTTGACTTAAAGCTATTCAAAATGCATAACGCTGGATCAAATGGTTGGGGCGCAACCATATCAAATGAACTAATTAAAAAGTGGAAAAAAGCTGGTAATAAAGTGTATTAATTATCTTTAACAAAGGCAGAAAGTACCCGTGTACTTTCTCGCAGCAAATCATACAGCAACGTTAGACAAAATTTGAGACACCCAATGAAAATTACTGAATCCGAGTTTGAGCAATTATTTAAAGAAAATCAACCTAAGCTAAAATCCTTCATATACAGACTCGTTACAAATACAGAAGACGTTGAAGATTTGAGTCAGGAGACATTTATCAAAGCCTACAAAAACCTCAATAAATTCAAAGGTGAATCCACTTTTAAGACTTGGTTATTTGCCATAGCAAACAACTTAATAAAAGATCATTTTAAAGCACAAAAAAGATGGACAAGAAACGCTCAGGACAATTGTAGTCAATCCATAAAAAATTCTTCGACACTACAGGCGGAAGTGATGAATATTTATGCCAAAAATGCATTTGACATAAAAAATCATATTGATTATTGCTTTACTTGCGTGATGAAATACCTGCCGCTTGAACGACATGTTGCCATTATGCTAGCGGACATCTATGATTTTAAGGTTGCTGAAATCTGTAAAATTATGGATAAAACAGAGGGAAGCATAAAACATTTGTTATTCAAAGGCAGAAAAACGATGAAAGAAGTTTTTGCAGAAGATTGTACACTTATTCATAAAACCGGAGCTTGCTGGAAATGTTCAGAATTAAGTAATACAGGTAACACCAAAGCCGAAACTCAAAAAAAAATTGCTCAACTAGAACTAGTTAAAGCAAAAAAGCGAGGAGATACTACTAAATTGTACAAGATGAGAACAGCATTAATAAAAGGCATTGATCCTTTGCAAAGCAGTAATTTTCAGCTACACGATTTTTTGTTGAATCAAACAAATGCTGCCAACGGAAAAACCTATCCCAAAGTGGATAAAGCATGTAGTGATTTATAAAAATTCATTTTTCACAACCGTTTTGAATTGTACCGCCGTCTAAAGGGTAAATAGTACAAACATAAAACGTAAAAAAAATGAAAAAATTCATGGTATTTATTTATCCTCAGGGAGCATCAATTTTTAATCTTCCTCAGGAAGCGCAACAAATTCATATCCAAAAAGTAGGTGCATATCTAGGACAACTCAAAGAAAAAGGTCTTTTACTTGATGCACAACCCTTACAACCCACTGGAACTTTGGTTTCTGGCAACAAAGCTTCTCTTACGGTAAAAGCTTTGAATCAAACTAACATTGCTGGGTTTTATACGCTTCAGGCAGAAGATCAACATAGTTTGATTTCGATTTTAAAAAAAGATCCTCGTTTTGAAGATGCTAGCTGGCAGCTAGAAATCAGAGAAGTATTAGAAATGATGTAAAAACAAGCAAAAGACTAGGAGAATGAATTTTAGAAAGAAAATTATAGTACAAACTACAAAAGAACAAGCCTTTGATGCGGTAACCACAGGTATTAGAAATTGGTGGGGTAATAGTAATGCTACAATTACAAAAATTGGTGACGAATTTTCCATATTTTTTGAAGAACAAACCGAATGGCGCTTTAAGGCGACTGTTCTAGATAAGTTTAATGAGGTACATTGGAAATGTATCTATGCCAACCACAGTTTTTCTAATCTCAAAGGCATTAAAGAAGAGTGGCTAAACAGCGAAATAGTGTTCCTATTTAAAGATATAGAAGAAAATAAAATCGAATTGATTTTTGAACACAAAGGACTAACACCAGCATTAAACTGCTACGAAATATGTGATGCGGGATGGACTCATTTTATTGTCACAAGCTTAAAACAGCTGTTAGAGACGGGAAAAGGCGCTCCAAATTTGGTTGAATGAAAACTTCACTGGATAATATGAAAAACCTATAGAAGAATTCTGAACTCTTCTGTAGGTTTTTTTGTATTGCTAACTGTCTACCAGACAGGAAAATCAAAAATTCAGGTAACATTTTACCGTTCTGTTACACCTATATTTAAACATTAAAACAAAACGAATCGATGATTGAAAGTAGCGCATTTCGTGCAGCAACCTGGAAATTTTCAGGTGTGGTATTTGGCACCATTCTTATTGCATTTAGTATTCTGAAGTACTACAATCCTGAGAGCACCACAGATTGGACTAAGTTGACGGTGATTTCATCCATTGGCATTGTCCTTATGATTCTCAATTTTTTCTACTTTGATAAAATCAAGAAGGTAAAAATAGATCATAGTAAGATCATTTATCAGGAAAAAGGCGTTGAAAAAGTTGTACCTTGGAATGAGGTCTCCAGCGTTTATCGTGTCTGGTCATTTTCTAAGCCAATGTATGGAGCTCGCATCCACGGAAAATCCTTTATTTTCCCTACAGAATCAGTTTTTAGCCTCATGAGCGTTAGCATTGGATCATATACTGCTACATATGACCATAGCCAAATGGGAGCTGTCATAAAGAAAGTAAAGGCAACGTATCATATCTAACCTCATCAAGGTAAGTTCGTGCTTTGCTAAACGCAAAAAATCATTACTTTTAAATCAAATAGGTTTTTGTGTTATTTACTCTTGCTTCAGAAAAGTACTAGCTATACACGAAAACGTGGTAAAAACATTTAAAAATGAATTGATAATGGGATTAGATTCAGTCGAATTGGTAATGTCTATTGAGGACAAATTTGGAATACGAATTGAAGATTCGGAAGCGGAAAAAATTTATACGATTCAGGATTTTGCGGATATCATTTTCAGCAGAATTGTTACAAATCCTACAGATAAATGTCTGACACAAATAGTATTTTACCGAATTAGAAAAGCCTTAAGAAATTTGACTTCAACCGAAAAGGAGATAAAACCTGATACGAAAATATCTGAAGTATTCACTCAAACAGAACTGAAAGAAAAGTGGAGTCAATTAAGAACAGAACTTGAACTTGAATTACCTGATTTAGTGGCATTAGATTTCAATCCAGAATTAGGTTCACATGTCAAAATTTTCGGAATTAAAACCATTAAACGAACAACACCTGTTTCAAAAGGAACAATTAGACAATTGGTGGATTGGACGATATCTCTAAATCGAGATAAACTCATCGACATAGAAAAGATATCAAGTAAATATGAAGTTGAGCGAATCATTTGTGGAATTACAGAAGATAACATCGGAATCCCAATAAGTGAAATTGAAGTACATCATTCCTTTACAAATGATTTAGGGATTGATTAAAATATTTCATAATAATGTAGGTAACTACTAACTGTATTAATTCTCCTTACTTCAGTAAAACCAACCCAAGGAACGAAATTCATTCTAATTTTTGTTGCTCCAACCCTCATAGATAGCTAATCTAAAATAAAAACTTCCTCAATTTTCAAATGGAACACCTTAGAAATATCATATGCTAATTTCAAAGATGGGTTGTATTTTCCTTTCTCTAAAAAAACAATAGTCTCCCTTCGCACACCCACTTTTTCAGCAAGTTCTACTTGAGTTAAATTTTCTTTGAAGCGCAGCTCCTTAATCCTCGTTTTCATCTGAAATACCAACCTTTGAATAATATAACCAATTAAGAAGAAAAACAAGCGCCATTACCAGCAAACCTAGCCCCATTATTATTTTAGCTTTAGGTTCTATATCCTTGACAAAAAGGATGATCCCAAGCCATATATAAAAGGAAATGCTAAAAGCTTTAGAACTAGCTCTCTCTTTGATTCTCTTTGAGAATTCGTCCTCAGAAGTCAAACCTAATCTTTGGTTTTTATAAGTTTGAATCTTAAAGTATACACCTATTAATATCATAATAAAACTTAACCCAAAAATTAGGTAACCAGTAGCATTAAATGGTTTTTTGGCCATATATAGCCACAACACCAAAAGAACAAATCCCAAAATAGTCCCCATAAAAGAAATGAGCGTCTTATATCCTATTTTCATTTTAATTGCATTTATAATGTTATTTATTTCTAACACAAAGTTAAGTATTTCTAACATTATAGAAGGAGTTTTTCATAAAAATTTATGGAGCTATAAAATGATGTACCCCACAACTGGTATAATTAATTACCATGGGTTTTAACTTCAGAAAATCACACACAAAAGGTTATACCTCATTAAATGAATAAAAACATGAAAAATAATACTATTAGTAGCATTCATACTCGTAACGATTAACTCTAATCCTCAAAAATCTGACTTAATTGTTGGTAATCGGGTTTTTACAAAAGCACTGAACGAAGGCATTGACCAAGAGAGATTAGCTTACATAAAAGCCGAAGTGATCGGGAAATGGAAGTTTAATTTTAAATCGGATGGAAAATTCGACACTTCTATGAAGAGGAGAAAAAGCAAACGGAACCTGGAGTTTTGATTCAAGCTCAAATGCTATAACTATATCTAGTGCCGAACGAAGTTCTCGGGAATTCAAAATTTTAAAATCAACTGAAAGTGAGCTAATCTTAAAACTTGGATTTGGAGAGTTCTTGCTGATCAGAATTGAATGATAAAACTAGGCAAAACACCATGTAGTTTTTTAGGATCAATCAGAAAAAGGCAATAGCGACAAACTTAGTGCTAATAGGTTAGTAAACATATGAAAAAGAAGCGGGTATTTGAATCCAAAAGAAATTCTAAGATATCCATACATCAAAGCACTCATTAACTGTGGTAAGGTAAGAATCGGCAACAAAAGAACATTGGTAACATTCAATTCGTACTTTGTGATATGTCCCCAGGCAAAAAACAAACAGGACAAATAATAAATAGTCCGAAAATTAGAACTCCAAAATCCAGTCAATTTATCTTTAAGCCATTGCACATTCACAATCGGGAAAAGAACTAATCCTACTATACTTGATAGCATAACTCGAGTTATAAAGGTATCATCTACGGCACTAATTTTTGTAAAAAAGACAAACTTGGTCAATATATAATAGGTCAATACCGTTGATGACAAAACAAAATATATGGGCTTGAATCGTAGCGAAAGCCTAAAGGTCAGCTCTTCAAAAAATGGCAAAATGATTCCTCCGACTAATAACAGAACCAGTGGTGAAAAACGCTCGGACATACTCGCACTTTGCACATTAACGGGATCGTATACCAAAGCAAAAAACAACACTACTGGAATAAGAAAAACTAATTTCAAAATATACAATCCAATAGCATCATAAATCTTTGTTTTTGTCGATTTTTCGTAGTTCTTTTCTAGTGTTGGTTTTTTAATAAAACTGAAAACCTCGCTGAATAACGAAAAGTAATATTTGGGCTTAATCAAGGGGTATTTCATATTTGTATACGTTTATTGGGAGACGATCAAACCATATATTTGTTACTCCTAGTATAATTTTACTCAAGAGTAACAGAGTAACATTTTGGGCTGCAACAACACTTATATTAAATATTGGAAAATATAAAACTCATAATGAAACATTTTATACTCTTGTTGATGGCAGCAATATTATCCAACTGCTCCGGAAATGAATACATAGAAGAGTTTGAAAACGTTTTAGGCAAAAAAAATAGCGAAACTTTAAACTTTTTAGTCTCTGACTTTGAAAATGATTTTCTTAAAAAACAATACCCAAACCTTAGCAAAAAGAAGGCGTATCAAAGGTTTTTAGTTGAATTAAGTAATTTAGAAATTGAACACTGGCAAAAAATATCGAAAGAAGCACGAGAAGTTTTCAAAAGGAGTGATTTGCGATTAGAAATTTACTGTGTTGCCGACACTTCCTGGTTAGATCTGAACCCAGCTGAAACAACTTCTCCATTGATAAGAACAAAATTAAAGTGCAAAACTGAAGATGGCTCTATTATGGTTGATTCGTCTGCTGTTCCTTTCAATCATAAAATATCTGATTTAGATTCAATTTTGAAAATGCATGAGAATTTCGTGGAGACTAATTTTGAAGGAAAGTATAATAAAGCTCTAAATTCTATTTCAGATTCAAGTCCCTTCATGACTAAATATGTTGAGATTAGAAATTCGTTCGGCATTCTTCCTCCAGAAATGGTTGCAAGTGAAATGATAGAATCAGATGTAGATGTAGACGATTATTTTATCAAAAGATTAATTATTACCGAAATGATGTATTAATACATTTGCCAACAGCGGGGGTAATTTATACTAAGTTACTTACGCATAACAAAAATCATCTATGAATCAAGAATTTATAATTAGAAATGCAAAAGAAGAAGAGTTCAAGAATATTGGTGGATTAATGGTTCAAGTATATTCAGCACTCGAAGGATTTCCAAAAATTAATGACCAACCAGAATATTATGAAGTGCTCAAAAACGTTGGTGATTTAACCAAAAACTCAAATACCGAACTGATTGTAGCGGTATCAGAACAAGGGAAAATTGGTGGTGCCGTAGTCTATTTTAGAGATTTAAAAGACTATGGTTCTGGGGGTTCTATATCATTAGAAAATGAAAAAAATGCTTCTGGCTTCAGACTGCTTGCGGTAGATCCAGAAACACGTGGAATGGGAATAGGAAAGAAATTGATTTTAGAATGCATACAAAGAAGTGAAGCCTCTAATTTTGAGCAAATCATAATTCACTCTACAAAAACTATGCATACTGCTTGGAAAATGCATGAAAAATTAGGTTTTAAAAGGTCCGAAGAATTAGATTTCATGCTGGGCGATTTAGGGGTTTTTGGATTTAGATATATCCTTTGAAATTAAGATGCCTAAAATTTAAAAAACGGCAAAAAAGAAAAAGACAAGAAGTGTTTGATCCGCTCCAATTCATATATTTAGCATGCCAACCATTTTTATAAAATACATTTAAAATAGAATGAATAAAACATTAAAAAGTATTTTAAAATACCTTGTCGAAATTGTCATTGTTGCTTTTGGAGTGTTTTTGGGAGTCAATTACAGCAATATCAATGCGGATAATAAAACGAAAAAAGAAAAAGAGAGGTCTTTAAATTTAATTATCAAAGAATTAGAGTTCAACCAACAACTACTCGAAGACCATATAGCATATCACGCAAAAATCAAAGTCGAGATGGATAGTATCGTTCCTAGTCTAAGTGAAAAAGAAATGTATTCGGATTTTACAGAGTCTACATTTAAACATATGGAAATTAAAGGTTGGACTGGATTTAATTTTGCCAGACTCCAAAAAACAGCTTTTGAAAGCACTAAAACTAGTGGGTTGATAAAAGAATTTGATATAGAACTCACACAAAAATTATCCGACATTTATTATTTCCAGGATACGTATTTGGGCTTTGCAAACTCTATTTTAAACAAAGCTATAGGTATAAATTCTTCTATGAAAATAGCAGATATGATAGGTGCAATCAGATTAATGACCTCGGATTTACTGGGTTTAGAAAGAGAACTATCAACAAAATTAGAAAAAGCTATCACAGAATTAAAAACGTCGCACAGCGGTGAGGATCAGTAATTGCTACTTCTCATCGATTTTGAAAAACCAAAACAGGGTAACATTTTGATCAGCTACGACACCTACATAAAACTATTATGTACAATTTATCTAGCTCATGAAAAAACAAATCGATGCTTTTGCACAATTACTAATCGATCCAAAATCATTTTTTAAAAATGATTTGGAAACCAATGACAAGAATCTTTTTGCTATCGCAATGGTGGTGTTTTGCATTGGATACGGAATTGATCGAATGGATCGTCAATTGGTAAAACTTGATCTTAGAGGTACGCTTGACGAATTTGGATTCTTTAATACTTGGATTGGTTATTGGTCAATTTCAATAATTGGCGGAGCTATTGGTGGCTATATTCTATACTTGATCGGGGGATGGTTTTACCATGTGCGCGTCAAATGGTCCAAAGGAAAAGGAGATTTGGACCATTCCCGAAGGCTTTACTTATTTTCGAACTTCTATTTATATCTCAGCATAGCCTTAGTATCTGTTTGCGCTACTCTAATCTTATCCCGACCTTATGATCCATATGCAGAATTTAGTGTCTTTGATGGGATTACAGGGATCGTGGTTATTTTAGCAATTTTTTATACCATCTATATAAGCTTTTCTGGGGTTATGTCTACCACAGAAGCAGAGAGAACCAGAGCTGTAATTTGGTTCATCGTGCTACCTGCCTTCTTTTATATTGTTTCATTTAGTGCCTTGATCGCGCTTCTTGCTTTTGAATGGTTCTAATAAACTGGAATCGACAATGAACTAAGAACTTAATCATGTCATTATATTATAAGGAAAAAGAACTAAGTGCTGTCGAAGGAAAAATCAAAACCACAATTCAAGAGTCTGGATTTTTCGTTAAGAATATTTGGAAAGTTGTTGGCTTTGGGCTGTTTTTTTTCATTCTGGGCTCCTACTTATTCTGGAGGTGATGAATTAAGTGGGAAACGTTCGGCTATGGATATGTCCGAACTAGGATATTTTGAACTTGTTATAATGACGGCACTAGTCTATGTTATTTTTTGCTTTCTTGCACGCTTTACCTGGAAATTTCAGGACAAGAAAAAATTAAAGAGATTAAGGAAAAGAAAGGGAGAATTAGAAAGAGAGATAAAACTGAATTAAAAAAGTAATGCTAAAAAAACATACAAAAAGATAGTAAAGTCAATAAAAGTAACTAGTTTCAATACAACATACATGATCATAATTCACTAACAAATCAATAAAATACGCAGCATTCGTATTAGGCAATTAAAAAACAAAGTTCATCACAGATTTACTACCTTAGTAACACATAGGAGATATGAATTTCCAAAAACTTGCAATAAGTGATCTACAAATTGGGATATACCATGTTTAAATCTGTAACACAAAAAATAAAAACGAATACAATGCTAAGAGCTCAAACCATCTTGGTATTGATATTCTCCTTTTTTGTTGTAAATAGTTACGCACAAAATATAGAAAAGCATCAATGGAGGAATAGAATATTAATCGTTAAAACACAAAATACAACATCAAAAAAGTATCAAAAACAATTGAAAGAATTTGTAAACGCCAATGACGAGCTCATCGAAAGAAAATTGATACTCTATAAAATAACTAAGAATGATTTTACTCTAGCCAATTTTGAGAATAGTAAATGGAATGACTCAGGAAAACTATCAAAAGGATTTGCAGATAGTATTTTGAATAAACAAGAGGACTTTGAAATAATCTTAATAGGCTTAGATGGACAAACAAAACTACAACAGAGCGAAGTTCTAACAAAAGAAGAACTGTTCAAAACCATAGATGTTATGCCTATGAGACGGCACGAAATCAGGAACTAAAAAGCACATATCCTTACTAGGATCATTAGATGTAATTCATGATTAAAAAAGAACATAAATTTTTGAAAACCCCAAACAAGAACTCTAATTCTATATTTGATCTTTTGGAAATGACCGGAAAAGTTGGGGAATTCCTTGTATATCTTGTCCCCTATTTGATTCTTACCTCGATAGGTACATTGATCAAAATGACCTTTTTGACCTTGATTTCTTTGGCAACCTTTAATCAGTGGATCAAACTAAAGAACTTATGGAATCGAAAATATATCAGCTCACAAATTGGTAATCCCTAGAATTGTATCCTATCTATTGTCTGTTTTATTTTAATGATAAGCTTAACTTAACAACTAAAACTACCTGTAACAATATCCATAATTAATTGTGATTGTAATGTTAATTCGAATGGTTGTTTTATTCAATTAAAATATATTGTATCCTGAAAGGGAATCTTTGAGAAACCTGCAGCCACTATGCACAAAGTGTTTTTACCAATTCAAGAACAATAATTACCATGCTAATACAAAAACGTACACTATTTGTTTTACTGCTGATATCACTGCATGCTTACACACAACAGTTTTCTGAAAAGACAGGTGTTATTAACAGCTTTGAAATAGCATCAAAACACTTAGCCGAAAAAAGAACTATAGAAATATACCTCCCTCCCAGTTATCAAAAATTAGAGGAAAAAAATTACCCGGTGATGTATGTCATGGACGGGCAAGAGTATTTTTTACATCCGGTCGCATATCAAAGGATGTTACGATTCAAAGACAAATCCCCAGAATTTATTGTGGTGGGTATAAACACCGACAGAAAGAGAAGAAGAAAACTACTATATGAAGATGCTAACAAGTTCGGCAATTTTTTGATGGAGGAACTCATCCCCCACATAGATAAAAATTACAGAACATTAAAAGAGAAAGAACGTATATACTTTGGTTGGGAAATGTCTGGAGGTTTCGGACTAGAGATTTTAACGCGACATCAAAATGCCTTTAATGCCTTCTTTATAGCAAGTCCTACGCATATTACTGAAAATAGAATTAATGCCTTAAGTAAAAATATAGCAAACCATTCTTCTGACACCAAGTTTCTATATTTCTCTATAGCACCCGAAGAAACCTATATAGAACAATCATTACATCAAACGGATAGTATTCTCAAAATCAAGAATCTTTCGAATATCGTGTGGAAAATTGATCATTTATCAGATGAAGATCATTACACTACACCTTTTCAAACTGTAAACAATGGTTTAAGGAACCATTTTCAGGACTATAACACCTTACGATTTTATACCCTCAAAGAATTTGATGATTTTGGGAGTTTAGAAAGTATCAAAAAGTATTATCAACATCGAGGGAATCGTTATGGTATTTCTACAGACGTTCATAGAACTACAAAGCATTTCTTACTGTTTAATGCCATGAAAGAGAACAATTTTGAGCGTTTCGAAGTATACGCCAAAGAGTTTAAAGAATACTTTGAAGACCCTACTTTGGAAATATGGGCCATTAGATTTGGAGATTATTTTGCCAAAAACGACAAAGATCAAGATGCTTTAAAAACTTATACTGCAGGATTGGCAAAATTCCCAGAATCAGCAGCAATTCATCATGCAGTTGGTCGGTTTTATAAAGACAAAGGAGACCGATCAACAGCAAAGGCGCATTACACGAAGGCGATTGCGTATGCAGAAAAAAGTAAAGACTCAAATCTAGAGCAATATAAAACTGCCTTGGAGCAACTATAATTATAAATGATCACTGTTTTTGTCACAAAGTCATTGAAGTAACATGAAAACACGATTCACATTTTCGTTTGTATTAATCACTATTTCAATTTTATGTTGCAGTTGCAAAGTAACGTCAACAAATGGCAAAACTCCATAGTGGGCACATAGAAAAACAACTCAATTGGAGTTAAAAGACTTCATGAAAAATGTCATTTACCATGTAAAGATTTAGTTTTTACTTTTGTTTTGGAAGGATTATATTATTACAGTAGAGTTTACGTTGACGGAGATAAAATCATAGAATTAATGGCGATCTATGATAATCCAAACGAGTATCAAAATTTTAGGCAAGTCTATGAATCATTTGGAAAATGAAAACTGTATTTTATATCTTACCTTTGAAATAGCTATCTCCAATCGAGATGTATGAATAAACTTCTTTTCTATATCACCATGCTCTCTGGCTGTATAACTTATGGTCAACAAAAGGAAATCTGGTGGAATAGAGATTTGATTGACAGTATACACTCCAAAAGACTTTGCACGGATTACCCTGGATTAACCAGATTAAAAAGTACTCAAGAGGCTTTTGAAGAATCCGAAGTAGTATTTACAGGAAAAGTCATCGAGATTATTCGAATAGAAAAAATGGAACCCTCTGATTATGGGTCTGGGCCAAATGGAGAATCCATACCACTCGATTTTCAACCTACACAGCATTACTGGTACATTCTTGAACCGAATAGAGTTTTTAAAGGCAAGAAAAAGAAACGAATAAAAATTTATTCAAGAATCTTTAGCACTATATCTCCTTTACTTTTTTTGGATAGAGAATATCTGATTTATGCCGTAAAGGGCGAGACTCAAAAATCACCTTATATTTATTGTAATGGAAACTCTAGTCATATACAATATGCCAAAAAGGATATTCTTGAGCTAGAGCAATTGAGTAAACAATAAACTTATATTGAAAAAAAGCTTGAACGAATACGAAAACATACTCACTAATATTAATAGATACGTTTCTTTAAATGAGGAAGACGAAAAACAATTTTGTGCAATTGTAAGAACAACAAAAGTTAGGCGCAGACAATTTATTGTCCAACCCGATTTTGTATGCTCACATCAGACTTACATATTAAAAGGTGCTTTTCGTAGCTATTTTGTTAATAATGAAGGAGTTGATCACACCATACAATTTGCTATAGAAGATTGGTTTATAAGTGATTTCAACAGTTATATTAATCAATCACCAGCCTCTTTATTTGTAGAGGCACTTGAAGACTCTATAGTTCAGCAAATTTCATACACAGACGTTGAAAACTTGTGTCGCGCAAATCCAAAATTCGAACGATTCTTTAGACTAGTAGCTCAAAAATCATTCGCCTTTTCGCAAAGACGGGTATTGTCTAATCTGGGCAAAACTGCAGAAGAGCGCTATGTAGAATTCGAGAATTTGTACCCATCGATTGTAAAACGCGTTCCACAATATACTCTGGCTTCATACCTAGGAATGTCTCCCGAGTTTTTAAGTAAAATCCGGAAGCGTTTGATACAAAAATCTTGAACTACTTCAAGAGAATTTCCTAATCCAGTTCATTTTTAAAGTTCCTATATCGCTACACCTTTGTATTGTCGATTTTGACATAATTAAAACAAAATAAGATGAATACAAAAACAATTTCTTATCAAGAAGGATTACAAGATTTGCGAAACAATTTAGGTACAATGCTTCCCAAAGAGGCGCTGGATGTATTTGACAAAGACGCAGTGCATTTGCAAGAGCACCATCAATCTATACTAAAAGTACAAGCAGGTGACAAAGCTCCAGACTTTTCCCTTTCAAATGCTACTCTCAAAACAATAAAACTCTCAGATGTACTCAAAAAAGGAAAAGTAGTTCTTACTTTTTATAGAGGTTCTTGGTGTCCGTATTGTAATTTGCAATTATCTCACTATCAAAATTCACTTAATGAGATTCATGATTTGGGCGCACAATTGGTTGCTATCTCACCTCAAACCCCGGATGAATCTCTAAATATAAAAGAGAAAAACCAACTCAACTTTGAAGTTTTAAGTGATAATGGCAATATAGTAGCGAGAAAATACACCACTGTATTTACTAATGCTGATGCCCCGCTACAAACAATGACAGCACTCGGTTTTGATTTTGACGCTCATTATTCTGACGATTCGAGAGAATTACCGGTTCCCGCTGTATTTGTTATCGAAAAGGACGCAACGATTTCCTTTGCAAAATCCCTGGGTGGCGATTATAGAAATCGTGTAGATGTTTCAGAAATCATAAATGCATTAAAAAAGTAGATCAAGGCGAACAGGGCAATCACAGAATCAGTAATGGACAAAGCTGGTTTTATGATTGCTCTATTTCATCAAAAATCGCTAGAAGAATTATCACATAAAAACACCTTTTCACCAAAGCATATGAGCATTCGGATTCCATAATTTCTGATTTCAAGATCTACTCCTCCTGGTCAAAACATTGTAACATATACAATAATCTTAAGACCTATTAAGTACACATAAAAGCTGACCAAATGACTGAGGAAACAAAAAAAGAAGAATCAAAAAAACACAATGGATTGCATTGGCAAACCGAGGCAGACTCCGAGCTTAATTCTTCTGAGTGGATTGGAGCTATTCTTCGATATTTTTGGCATCTGAGAAGAAAAAAATTTGACACTATTTACAACCCAAAACAGTTAAAAAAGAATGCAATAATAGGATGGTTATTTAAAATGACCATACTACTTACCATGATTTACATTGGATATCGATATATGAGTTCCATTTAAAATCTTGTTATAACAGCCTACACAGCTCGTTGTTTCCAAATGTCATTACAATTTTATTACTTTGGTACTACCTGGATTTTAAACCACCAATCCCCTAAACGTTAGAAATGAATGACCCTAAAACAACATGGAAACCTGAACTATATAATGAAAAACATGCTTTCGTTTATCAATATGGAGAAGACCTGATACAACTACTTGATCCAAAAAAAGATCAAAGAATTTTGGACCTGGGGTGTGGTTCTGGACAATTGACTTCCAAAATAAACGAATTTGCCAAAGAGACGATTGGAATCGACAAATCTGCTGAAATGATTGCCGATGCCAAATCCAAGTTCCCTGACATTAAGTTTGAAATTGCAGACGCCAGTAATTTTGGATTCAGTGAAAAGTTTGATGCTATATTTTCGAACGCCACGCTGCATTGGGTAAAAGACTACAAAAATGCTATCCGCTGCATGTACGAAAATTTAAATCCTAACGGAAAAATTGTTTTGGAGTTTGGTGGCAAAGGAAATGTACAAACCATAGTCCACGCATTGCGAGACTCATTAAACAAAAGAGGTTACGTCAAACAATCCAATCTGGATTTGTGGTATTTCCCTTCGATCGGAGAGTATACTACTGCACTCGAATCCGCAGGATTTAGAGTTCTTTTTGCTCAACACTACGACAGGCCTACTGAGCTTGCTGACGAGCACTCTGGTATCAAAGACTGGCTTTCGATGTTTGCAGAAAGCTTTTTTACTGGAGTTGCAGAAAATCACATAGAAGAAATTAAAAATGAAGTACAGGAAAATACCAAAAAACAATGTTTAATCAATCAGAAATGGTTTGCAGATTACAAAAGAATTAGAATAGTAGCTAGAAAGGAAAGCGGGTCTGATGGCGATATATGATGAAAACGTATTTCAAGTTGAATCAAATATATCATACATATAATTAATTATCCAATCCATACGTAGCTTATTTGGATGATAAGGTAACATTTTGCTTTCCTACGACACCAATAATGAACTCAGATATTTATTAGTAATGACAATAGAAGAATTAAAATCTAATTTAAAATGGTGGGAATCCAAAAGATGGATTTACAATGTCTTAGTTGGGATATCTGGAGTAATCGCTATCTTCAATGCTCTTGCAGAAATCCCCTACCAATGGGGACTTGAAGACACTTTAGGAATAATTATATGGGGAATTGGAGCAAATATCTTTTATTCCTTAGGAACCTTGTTCGAACTGTTTGAATGGTACTATTTGAACAATAAAATTGGAATCAAAAATTTCAGGTTATTCTTTTTCATTTCTGGTACTTTTGTAAGTTCCATCTATACTTTTTGGTGTGTTATTGTATATTTTAACGATTATGTTTGATTGTAAAATGGATAAATATGTTGAATTGGTTTAAAAAGAACAAAAAGCCCAAGTCAGAATCTGAAGTTCTAAAAACAAATTCTGATGAATATTCTTTTCGTTGGTTTGAAGAAGAAGACCCTGACAACCCATTTAACAAAAGAATTCTTGACATTAGTCCCTACACGACAACAGCAATGGCATTTACCAAAGAAAAGGCCGTTGCAGAAAAGTACAATGAATTAAGGGCTTCTTTGGGAAAGGAACTAATTGAGATTGACACTTCGGGTTTTGATACAACATCGGCTAATCTTCAATATCCACATAATGGAGAACAGTTAGAAGGTATCGCATTTAAGGCTGATTCTATGGATTGCAAATGGGATATTTACGCTTATGATAATTATCTGTTTTTCTCCAGAAGTTGGGACGGACGATTGGTTTATAAAGCCAAATATACCATTACAACCGAAAAAATATCGATACCCGAAATCCAATTTGAGAATGATTTATCAAAAAAAGAAGCAATAAACGATGTCCATTTTTTAATTAAAACCCATGCGGTGGGTCAAGCCTTCCCTCATATGATCCCAAAAGACATAAAAACTGAGGCCCAAATTGCACAATGGTCTTTTAGCAAATTTGGAAATCGAGCCTATTATGCCTGTTATGATGATATTACCGATACTCTTATTACATCAAAAAAATGAAAAAATAAGGTAACGTTTTACATTGATGCAACATACATATTCAATGTTACAAACTATTCAAACCCAATTTTAGAATATGAAAAAAATGACCTTAATACTGGTAACTATTACCACATTGGCAATAATAGCATGTTCATCAGATGATCATTCTCCAATTGAGAATGAAGATATAACTAGTGAAAGTGAGGATACAACCTCTGAAGATGAGGACACAAACAATGAAAATGTAATCAAACTTTATAAAAAGTCTGAAATGTACCGTAATGGTGTTTTAGTTTTTGATAAAGTCATAAATTACAATTCCGAAAATAAGATTCAATCTATTATTACAACTAATTATGAGCACTTTATAGAGACCATCACGGCTACTTATTCAGAAAATACAATTACTAGCATTACAAAAATAAACACCTTCAAAGATCCTGATAGACCTGAAGAACATTTGACCTTTGAAGTAATCATGGGGGATAATATAATTACCTTGAAATCAAATACTTTTAGCGTAGAGATAAAACATTCAGATGGCTATGTAGATTCTACTAGAAGACCTCATATTACGCATCCAAATATTACATTACAAAAGTTTACCAGAGATTCAAATCAAAATTTACTTTCAAACACAGCTGGAGACGATGAAATTTCTACATATTACTATTCAGATTTTGACTCTGATAAAAAGGTTGATCCTCTCGGTAGCGTAACATTTTTTTCATATGCTGACTTTTTCAGAATATTGGGTCTAAAAGTAACAAAAAACAATCCCTTAACTTCTAATTACAATGGCTCAGGTGTAATCTCTACCACCCATATACGCTTAGAATACGATGCATCTGGATACGTTACCAGAACATTTAACGAGCCAAATACTGATAATACCTATATAAAACATGAGTACATTGAATTGTAAAAAGCTTTGGATAGAAAGCTATATAAGTAACGATTGGGCTTATACAACACAATAATCCTTTTTAATTTTGGATCAATCAACTAATGGGTTAAGAAAACCATATAATTTAGAAATAAAAGTACTGAATCCAATATCATTAATTCCCAAATTAAAAATAAAATGAACGCTAAAAATAACCTTTTAACTCTTTTCTTATTTTTTGCTGCTTTTTCTCTAAACGCTCAAATAAACATTCCTTTTTTCGAAGACTTTAATAATGATTTCTCTTTTGTGGAACCCGATACTTTTGCGCTTCAAATAGCAGGAAGAGATGATCGATATGCTCTCGGTTTTGTAGAAGATCCCAATCCTAACTCCCCATCCTGGAGAGATCAATATTTTGAATGGCTAAGCGATACTATAAATGGTCCTAAAGGCTATAGTATTGACTTTGGAGAAGAAACTAATAACAAATACTTAAAACTTACCGTTAACCCAGGAGATATGCCTCCAAACGGAAATGGTAATGAAAGAGCCGAGACCGGGATAGGCACCAGATTCCAGGAAGGTAAAACCACTTTCTTTTCTTACAATTTTCGAATACCTCTAGATGATACATTCACAGATGTGGATGATCATTGGTTAATGATAGGACAACTAATAAGTGGGTCAAAATCCTTTTCGGTTGAATATGTGAATGATACAAGTTTGAACGACAACGAAAAAAGGAGTTTATTTTTACCATTGTATGACACAAAAGAGATAAGAAGAGGTAACGTCCGTATTAAAAACGCTATAAAAAAAGGGGTATGGCATGAAATAATACTTAAAGTCAAAGCTTCAAAGGATGAAATCTTTCACAATGTTCAAGATATTAATGATTTTAATACTGACAACGGTTATCTATCGATATGGATTGATAAAAAACCAGTTATCCTAGAAAAATTGTTCTTTGATGATACAAACAGAAAATTTTCTTATGACTGTAAAATAGGAAATACAAATGATAATGAAGCTAGATTTATGCACTCAACGATTAGAGAAAATGAGATTTCTAGAATCTTAAATATAAAATTTGGACAATATCGAATGGCTACAAACATTTCGAATACGGTACATTTTGATAATTTAAGAATTACAGACATTTTCCCTGATAATCGTACGAAGTTAAAGTCCGAACATTGTAATGCCATAGTTCCAATTGATAATTATAAATTACACATTTATAAAATAATTGGTGCTACAGAATACGTTGCTCAATTTGAATCTGGTGGAGAAATCAACTATGTTGGTATGGGAAATTCAACTGAAATAAATCTCAATTACTTAAACTTTCTTGAAGCTGGCAAAACCTATAATGTTCGTGTTCGAGCCAAGGGAGTAACTAATAGTGGATATGGAGAAAGTTGTACAATTACCATCCCATCAAAAACAAAATTAAAAACAGAATACTGCAATGTCATTGTTTCTACCAACAACAATACATTGAAAGTTTATGAAATACCTGGCGCAACAGAGTATGTTGCTCGATTTGAATCTAATGGAGAAATTAACTACGCAGGAATGGGAAATTCTACTACGCTAAATTTAAATTATATAAACTTTTTAGAAAGTGGCAAAACTTATAACGTTCGTATTCATGCAAAAGGAGTGGTAAACAGCGGCTATGGTGAAAGTTGCTCTGTAACAGAAAGCAATTTTGGAAGTGGAAATGAGAATTTAGCCCCTGATCATAAGATTTCAGGAAGCAAAAAACACTCTAACTATAAAGAAATTATTTACCCAAATCCTTTTAAAGATTTTCTACATCTAGATTTCCAAAATAACTATATTAATGCAGAGCTATACAACACAAAAGGAAGTAGTATTTTAAATATAAACTTTAAGAATTCAACATCAATTAATTTATCAGAACTCTCGACAGGTATTTATTTCCTTAAAATAATTAATATGGATAATGAAGTAATAATTCATAAACTAATAAAAAATTAATATTAATCAATGATTTACGATTCTCTATTTGATAAAATGCTGTGATCAAAATGAGTATCATAAAATAAGATCATGTTCTCATTTTAAACAATAAATCAATATATGAAAAACCTCTTTTTAGTCTTCACCCTTTCAATACTCTTTTTTTCATGCAAACAGAAAAAGGAAACTCCAAATACCCTAGAAAATAGTTCTGCTGCAATAAATGATACATTAACAAAGAATTTGAAATCAGCTTTTGAAAAAGAGGCTATTATTGGTTTTTCGGTTGCTGTAGTAGACGATAAAGGATTGATTTACGAGAATGGATTTGGATACACCGATATCGAACAAAAAAAACCTTATACTTCTAATACCACTCAAAACATAGCCTCGATATCAAAAACGTTGATCGGAATTGCACTCTTGAAAGCTCAAGAATTGGGTAAGTTGAATATCGATGATCCAATCAACAATTATTTACCATTCAAAATCATCAACCCACATTATCCAGAACAACCTATATTGATCAAACATCTGGCCTACCATACCTCCTCAATTACAGATCTTGACGAGGTTTATTCGAAATCCTATGTTTTAGAAAAGTCCAAACATAACGACAATGAAGGCGTATACGAATGGTTTTCAAAGCCAGAAGACAAGATTTCTCAAATTGAATTTATGAGAAATAGTTTGACCGAAAATGGGAAATGGTACCAAAATGAAATCTTCCTAAAAACAGAACCGGGAAAAACACGTGAATATTCAAATATTGGGGCTGGACTTTGTGCTTACATCATCGAATCAGCTACAGGTCAAAGCTATGAGTCTTTTACAAAAGAATATATCCTAAAGCCTTTGAAAATGAAAGCTTCGGGTTGGTCATCAAAAGATATAGACACTACAAATCGTTCTAGGTTGTTTGCCCATCAAAAAATGATGATTGCCGAATATTCGCTTATTACCAAAGCGGATGGTGGGTTTATTACCTCTAGCCAGGATTTAGGATTATTCTTAACAGAGTTAATCAAAGGATATAAAGGCTCTGGTACATTACTAAGCAAAGCATCCTATCAAAAATTGTTTGAAAAGCAGCAATTTCCTAATGTAAAAACCAATCAGGAATTTGGCATTTTTATGGAATTCAGCGATGAGTTTATACGAATTAAAGATCAAATCATTGGTCACAATGGATCCGACCCTGGAGTAATGACCGCTATGTATTTTAACCCCGAAACTGAAATAGGTAGAATACTGTTAGTCAATACAGATTCTGATTTTAATGATAATTTTTGGCCCGAAGTACAGGAAATTTGGAGATCTTTAATTCACTATGAGTCTCAAATAGACACTAATCATACCAACAGATGAGAATAAGTAACTACCATTAGATCAAAAGCGATGAAGTTAAAGAGCATCTTGGCAAAATATCAAAAATACTTACTTGTAATTGCTATTGTAATATCTTCTATAGCTGTTTCTATACAATCTAGTGAGGGGAAAGTTAAATTAGTCTTGCGCGATTATCCTTTCCTCATTTTCTTAATGGTAGTAATAAGCTCATTCTTAGTGATCATCTATATTCAAATAACCAAAAGAAAAATCGAAACGCTTTCGGATCAAATTAGGAATCAGTCCAAAACTAAAAGTGAAGAAATTGAGGTACTTCTACATGAATTAACGGAGAGGCAACGAGAAGTCTATAATTTAATTCTTTCTGGAAAGACCAATAAAGAAATAATGTCCGAGCTATTTATCTAACAAAGCACGCTGAAATCACATATTAATCAGATATACAAGAAGCTAAACATTAAAAGCAGGAATGAATTAAAATCAAGATTAAAAACCTAAAATTTTATCTCAGGGTATAAAATCAACCTTTTATCAACCCTGGATAATTTGTTCATATAGACGCATCTCATGAAATTGCCGACAACAATTTTAATCAAAACTATATCTATATGAAAAGCGGCTTGTTATACGTTTCCATGTTTCTAATCATCTTGTGTATTCCTTTTAGTGGAGATGAAAATGAGATACGTTGGTTATGGTCAGACCTAATTGAGGTCCCTGTAACATTACTTTGTACTTCATTGACCTGTATCGCATTGTATTTGTTTCAAAAAGAATCAACACAAAAACGTACTAAGAATGGTGCATAACCAAGTTTGAGAAGTGAACGATTATAGCTATTTGTTTTTATAACTACTTAAGCTTGGTGAATCCAAATGCTAAATAAGGCCCTTAATAAGGTTTTTTTCATACGAATTCGTTATTTTTAAAGTTTAACTCCTGTTGTAACCCTAAATACACCTACTTTGAAAATTAAAAAATTCTGGAAACGAATTTTATTAGCACTACTCCTGGTCCCCATAATAGTAGTTGGAGGGCTAATGCTATATATCCAGAGCAACCAATCCGAAATCATTAAAGGAGAGATCGCAAAGCTCAACCAAGAACACCAAGGTCTCATTCGCGTTGGTGAAAGTGAATTATCACTTTTTGGCAATTTCCCGTATACCTCTATAAAAGTTTATGATGTAGGCATTTTTGAAACCAAAGCAGACAATGCACCGGTCATCATGGATGTAAAAGACATATACATTGGTTTCAACCTCATCGATATTGTAAAAGGAAACTACGACATCCAGTCTTTAATTATAGAAGAAGGAGTATTAAATCTTGTTATTCACGAAAACAACACCACGAATATTCAGAACTCTTTGGCTAGTACCTCAGAAACAGAAACCCCTTCTACCAATATTCACCTCAAAAAAATAAAATTTAAAAATCTGGATATCCATACTCTGGATGAAGCCACCAATACAGATGTCGAAAAATTCATGTATGCCGGCACAGGTGGTTTTAGTCAAAAAGACAGCATCATTGCCGGGCATATCGATACTCATTTTGAATTAAATGTGATCAAAGATGGGGATACCACTTTTATCCATAATAAACACTTTGAAGTGCACACCGATGTTGTATTTAATGAATCTACGGGTATTCTCGATATACAACCCTCTGGTATTGCCATGGAAAATGGAGATTTTGAATTAGAGGGGTCTATCGATACCAAAAATGATGTAGACCTCGACCTTTCTATAAAAGGTACCAAGCCTAATTTTGATATGCTTATTGCCTTTGCTCCTACAGATGTCATCCCTGTTTTGGAGAAATATAGAAACGCTGGCGAGATTTATTTTAATGCTACTATCCAAGGTCCTGCCAACAAAGGGAACCGACCTTTTATCAATGCTAATTTTGGAGCTGGAAAAGCCTATTTGGAAAATACTCAAAGAGCAAAAAAGATAGATCACATGGGCTTCAACGGTCATTTTACCAATGGTGCCAATAGAGATGCCAGTACCATGGAGTTCTCGCTAACCGATATGACCGCATCTCTGGAAAAAGGAGAGTTTGAAGGGTCTATTTTAGTAAAGAATTTTGAGTCCCCAGAAGTCGATATGAAAATCAATTCGAATTTCAATCTGGATTTTATTGCAGAGTTTTTTGAACTAGAGCAAGTACAGGAAGCCTCTGGAGAAGTGTCGTTGAAAATGAATTTTCATGATATTATCGATATTGACCAACCCGAAAAAGCATTGCAAAAACTCAATCAGGCATACTTTACCGAGTTGATTGTAAAAGACTTGAGTTTAGTCTCCAAAAATCTTCCTGCTCCCTTACATAATTTGAATATCAATTTGGTAATGAATGGCAAAGAAGCCACCTTGAATCAGTTTGAAATGTTGATGGGAAATTCGGATCTATCCATAAGTGGTTTTCTTTCAGACTTACCTGCAATAGTACATCATACTGCAATCCCAGTAGAAACTCATTTGGATATAGCTTCCAAAAACCTTGATATTGCGGAATTAACTGGTTTCTCAAAACAAGATTCTACTCAAAACGGTGTTGATGAACAAATAAAAGACCTTAGTTTGGGACTTTCTTTCAAAGCTTCTGCCAAAGATTTTACAGAATCTGAGTACTTACCCAAAGGAGAATTCTTTATCGATAGTTTGTATGCAGACCTGAAACATTATCCGCATAATCTGCATGATTTTCATGCCGATGTATTAATCGATGACAAAGACTTAAAAATTGTGGATTTTACCGGTTATATAGACGATAGTGATTTTCATTTTGACGGGCTCATCCATGATTATGCATTCTGGATGCAACCCGAATTGAATGGAGATGTAGATTTGGATATCAACCTCAATTCTAAAAAACTAAGGCTGGAGGATGTCTTTTCGTATAAAGGAGAAAATTACGTCCCAAAAGAATACCGACATGAGGCTTTTGATGAATTGGCTTTTCATTTTGCCTCCAGTATGCATTATAAAGACTCTGCATTACATTCCATCGATTTGGCTCTAGACAAACTAGATACAAAAATGAAATTACACCCCCTTCGTTTTCATGATTTTAGAGGAAACATCCATTACGAAGACGAGCATTTGGTGATCAAAGATTTTCATGGGGAAATAGGAACCACCAATTTCAATTTTGCGTTAAACTATTACCTTGGGAAAGATCCACAAATAAAGAAAAGGGACAATTACTTCGAGTTAAAAGCAAATTATATTGACTTTGATGCATTGTTTAATTTCGATTTAAATCCACCAAAATCTACAGAAGCAGTTACTTCAAAAACTGCAGATGTAAAAGAACATGCAGAGGCTTTCAATTTATACGAATTGCCATTTACCGATATGCAATTTAAGGCCGATATTGCGCATTTTATTTATCATCGCATAGATCTTCAAAATATCAAAGCAGATTTAAGAACTACTCCGGATCATTACATCTATATTGATACTTTACATATGGATGCAGCGGGAGGAAATATTCGATTAAATGGGTATTTTAACGGTAGTGACCCTAAACATATCTACATGCAACCGGATTTGGTGATGAACAATGTCGATTTGGATAAATTACTATTCAAATTCGAGAATTTTGGGCAAGATCATCTCGTTTCAGAAAATTTACAAGGGAAACTCACCTCCAGAATCAAAGGGAAAATCAGAGTATACCCAGATATGGTACCAGATCTGGATCAATCTACCTTAGAAATGGATGTAAAAGTATTGAACGGAAGATTAAAAAATTACGATCCTATGCTTGCACTTTCAGACTATATGGGGGATCGAAACCTACAAAATATTCGGTTTGACACCTTGCAAAACAGCTTGGATATCAAGAAAGGAAAGATTACTATTCCTGCGATGACGATCGAATCTACTTTGGGTCATATGGAATTATCTGGTACTCATGATAACAATCAAAATATAGATTACTATCTGCGTATCCCCTGGAAAACGGTACGCAAAGCCGCCTGGCAAAAATTATTCGGGAACAAGAAAAATGATTCCATCAGTACCGGGCAAGAAGATGAGATTGTAGAAGTAGATCCCAACGAAAAAATAAAATACCTCAACCTTAAGATCAAAGGAAATATAGATGACTACAAAGTATCCTTAGGTAAGAAAAAAGAAAAGTAACATTTTGTCTTGACTATACACCTATACTAAAAGGTTGTATACAATTAAAGCGTTATGAGAATATCACTCCTCATTCTGGTATCTTTTCTATTTGTACTCTCTTGTAAATCTGAATCAAAAACAGATCTTTCGAACTCGAGCAAAGACACGATAGAAGAAGGAAAACTAAAAAATCAGGTCAATCCAAAAATTAAGGATAGTATCATAGAAAAATTCTTCCCCGATACAAAAGATCCTATCAAAAATGATACTTTGATTCAAAATCGTGGGATACGGATTTCTATTGTACAAACCCCATTAGATTCTTATGTTGTCAATGAGTTTAATAGTGATGGAATTAAAAACATCCATAAATACCGCGACTTTGAAAATCACCTAATCATTGAAACGGATTCTAAAATTTTGACCGACACCGTATTCAGAAAGGTAAATTTCTTAGAAAACACCGGTCAAGAATTCCAGGAAATATCGGTATTTCATGGGTATTGGTTTAGTGAAATAAAAGATAACCAAATCGAATTATTTGGAATCTTATCAAAGCCAGAAACAGATTACTCATTCGGTTTTCAGCATTTTTTTGATATAACTTCTGGCGAGTTCAAAATTCAACCATCTATCGAAGAGGATTATTAAAAAACACCATGCTAAATTACCTGCAGCTCGTTGTAGATTTACTACCTTAGTAGCGCTTTCAAATATTCTATAATAAAGCGCTATGTGCCATGCCAGCAAAAAAATCAAAGAGAATTTATATTTTGATCGCTAGAGAGATCCCTAGAATACGTAAGAACTATCTGGTTTTTCTTACAATTTTTCTTTTACCATTCGCTATACATGAAGTAGTAGCACAATCATCAGATTCGATCAAGACAACAGAAGTGACCTTCGAGAGTGAAGGAGTTACTCTGGCAGGTACCTTATATGCTCCCAAACAACCTGATGCTGCTGTAGTAATTGTACACGGTTCTGATCGCGTTCCAAGAATGCCAAAGTTTGCCGAATTATTGGCAAAAAACAACTTGTTGGTACTCACTTATGATAAACGTGGAGTTGGAGCATCTGGTGGAATGTACGCAGGCCCCGAAGTGGGCACTAACAATATCAGTACAGATAATTTAACGCTATTAGCAAAAGATGCAAACGCTGCTGCGCAAATCATTCATCAACATCACAACGATGTACCAATAGGTTTGGTAGGTTTTAGTCAGGCGGGATGGATCATCCCCATTGCTGCCCACAATAACCCACTGATTGAATTCATGGTGTTATTTAGTTGCCCTACCATTACCACGCTCGAACAACTGAGATTTCAGTTTTATACCAATGGCAGAACTGATTTTTGGGAAAATCATACCGAAAAAGATGCGCGCTACCATATCAAAAACGATCCCGATCAATATCAATTTACAGCCACTGATCCAAAAGACATGTTGAGCAAACTTTCAATTCCGGGATTATGGTTGTTTGGCGAAAAAGACATTCAAATCCCTGTAAAAATGGGTATGGAGCATTTAAACACCTTCAAAGCCCAAGGTAAACCGTTTGAATATGTACTTTTCCCAACATTAGGACACAATACTGCTTTTGCAGATACGACAGAACCAGTTGATATTTCTATTCATTGGATACAACAAGAGGTTTTGAAGATTAAAAAAAATGCGAGATAAAGAATAAAAATCCATTATCACTTTTGAAAAAATATCTATCGTCATTTTACGAAGTAAATGAACCCATTCTGGAGTCGTATATCTCTAATTGGTCAGCATATACTGTACCCAAAAGGACGATCATCACCGAATCCGGAAAAACGGAACGATATCTCTATTTTGTAGAAGAGGGAATTCAAAAATCATATTACTTAAATGATGGCAAACAGCATGTGATGTTTTTTGCATATGCACCTTCCTTTAGTGGTGTCGTCGAATCCTTTCTCACACAAACACCTTCAAAATACTACCTGGAAACCATTACCGATAGCAAGTTGCTACGCATACCTTTTGCCAAACATACCGAATGGATACAAAAGCATAGAGAATTGGAGACACTCTTCAGAAAAATTACCGAATCTTTTTTATTAGGAATCATTGAACGACACCATGAATTAATGGCTTTTAATGTGGAGACTCGTTTTAGAAATTTTGCACAAAGAAGTCCTCATTTGCTCAATATGGTTCCTCAAAAAGATATCTCCTCTTACTTGCGAATAGATCCTACCAATTTCAGCAAATTAATCAACGCTATCAACATCTAGAAATCTTGGTTTTTACCAAGATTTAGCTTAAAGACGTTTTAGAACTTTGTCATCATATCAATGACAAAAAAGAAAACTATGACAAATCAAGAAATTGTAATCCAATTCTTAAACGGTTTCAATGACCCTCAACGTATTCATGAATCTCTGGCTTTACTGGCAGATCATTATCGATTCAAAAACCCTATGGTAGCGCTTAATCATAAAACCGAATTTATCACATTAGCTACAGAAATGGGTAAAGTATTAACAGGTGTAAAACTGATTAGTACCGCCCAAAATGAAGATTGGGTAGCTACGCATTATGAATTTCAATCCTCTATCCCAGGTTTGGAAAGTAATCTTGCTTCAGAATGGTTTCGATTGGAAAAGGGCATCATTCAAGAGTCCATTTTGATATACGATGCCTCCAAATGGCGAAAAGTGTATGAGCAAATGAAAGCATAGAACCATTGCTGATCAATTACAAATGCAATAGCGGCTTGATCGTAAACTCAGACCGCTATTCTGTTTATTTAAGTATCTTGGCCAACCAGAAGTTAAATTGCATCTATTCAAACCCGTTATGTCCCATTCCAAAAATATGCTGATCAAAAAATACACTGCTGATTGGATTACAAACTTTACTCATTTAAAAAATGAAATTGAAAAAGGGTTAAGTGGGCTAGCATATCAAATAGAACATGTGGGGAGTACCTCGGTTCCCAATTTGGATGCAAAAGATATCATTGATATGGATATCATCTATGAATGTGAATCAGAATTTGAGAAAATAAAGTCAGGATTACTTAAAATTGGATATTACCATAACGGGAACCAAGGTATTGAACAGCGTGAGGTTTTTAAACGAAACGGAGCGTTCAAAAATGAAGTTTTGGATACAATAATACACCACCTGTATTTATGCCCAACAAATAGCAAAGCCTTAGAACGACATATTTTGTCCAGAAATTATCTAAGAAAAAATGAGTGGGCAAGATTGAAATATCAAAAGATGAAGTATGAACTCGCAGAAAAAGCCAATCAAAATAAAACCATCTATGCCGAATTGAAAGAACGCTATGTAAATGAATTCATAGATCTCATCATAGAAAAGGAAAAAAACAATCTATAAGATGATATGGGTGAACTTAGCATGTAAATGATTTTGTATTTAAGGTGACATACTCTATCCAAAAAAATAATTAATAGTGTCCTACAAAGAAGTATATGACGATTAAGTCCATATTTATTATCGCCAAAGTATCCTAAGGGCATAGTACAAGCAACAAAATTCGTAACGATTTCCCTATCTTGGTGCTTGAGTGATATATTTCCAATATACCTAACTTATACAACCGAAACAGACAACCATTATGAAATACGACGATCATTTTAAAACTTCTTGTGAAAAAAGAGACAACTATTGGAAAAGTATCGGCGAACCTTTTTCTGATGTTGTAGGGAACATGATTAATCCATCCTTTATGGGAGGTCCCCGATGGCCGTCTATGAGACAAGCGCATATCGGAGTTCAAACCGATCAGGGAACCATTATCGCTACCGATGGGTTGAGTGATCCTTATGATGACTTCGATACCAACGCCGACAATCAAGGATATAATGGTATTGGAATTGAGTTGTATACCCTAACAGATAATAAGTACACCAACATCCAAGAGATCATTGATTCCTGGGAGTTTAAAATTTTGAGGCAAGTAAGCAGTATGGCGGCTTCCAATCCAAATATCTCTTATATGCTGAATGACTACACCTACCTGTCTTCGGCTGTAAACGGAGATGGTTTACCGAATACCTTCTTAGGAGAAAATGGAGAGGCTGGTGTTTTAATGGGATTAAAAACCAACGAAGTTTCAGATAAAATTCAATTAAGTATTGAAGAGGTAATGTTGGTCAATGTAGTTCTTTTAACCAAGGAAGAGCTATCATATATTATGCAAAATGGCGCCAAAGGTAGAATTGAAGTTGCAGAAAAATTGATGGAGCAAGGCTATTACAAATTATTAAACGATAGGCCGTCTATGGTATAAACTCGGCAACTAACAATTATTTATCAGAAGTAATTGTTTCTCGATTTGTTGGGATATGAATACTATAATATCTGGTACTCATTGTTATTTTTACCTTGATACTCATGGCGAAATTCTGTAAAGGAGTTTCAAACGACATACATTAGACTTTGTGAACCATTAAACAAGAAAGTTTACATGAAAAATTTGATTTTGAGATTTTCGCTCCCTTTAACCTTTATTTCATTTGCGCTCATAACAAAATGGTGGTATGGAGTTGTAATCGATGGACCAGATGTATTTTTGTATGGATTTCCGATGATTTATAAATGTTCGGCATTCCATACTTCATTGGCTACGCAGTATTTTTTATTAGAGCTAATCGTTAATCTAGCAACTTACTTTGCTTTTTGGTTAATGATCGGTGTATTCATCAATAAAATTTGGACAATTCACATTCCGCGCAAAATTTCTATCCTATTTTGGATAGGGTGTTCCCTGATTATCGCAGGAGCCATATTTATTTCATATGAATTTAATGATGTGTATCTAACGAAACGTGACTTTGAAGTCAAAATATTTGATAGTGGTTGCTCCATACTCGAACAAACTCCCGACAGAGAAAAATACATCAAGGAAGTACAAGAATGGTTTGAGAAATAAAACATAACAAATAGAAATCAAATACAAAATGCCTAATACTTTTCCCATTTTAGAATCCGAACGTGTAACCTTGAGACAATTTGTACCGTCAGATATAGAAAACGTTTTTAAAGGACTTTCTCATCCTGATATTATAAAATATTACGGAGTTAGTTTTGATAGCCTGGAGGCAACAAAAGAACAGATGATTTGGTTTGCTGACCTCGAAAAAAACCAAAAGGGTATTTGGTGGGCAGTTTGCTCAAAAGATGATGGAAAATTTCTGGGAGCAGGTGGTCTAAACGATCTGAGTACAAGCAATAAAAAGGCTGAAATTGGGTTTTGGTTATTGCCAGAAAACTGGAGTAAAGGATTAATGACAGAAACCATACCCCTCATCTTAAAATACGCTTTTGACACCCTTGGGTTACACAGAATTGAAGGTTTTGTTGAAACAGAAAACCAGAATTGCAAAAAAGCGTTGGCAAAACTACAATTCAATTTAGAAGGCACTATGCAAGACTGTGAGGTTAAGAACGGAGCATTTATCAGTATCGATATTTATGCAAAATTAGCAGATAAGTAAAGTGTATTGCAAGATATCGGTTAGTGTAAAAACAGAAAATTTAAGCTAATGGATATTTCAGAAAAAATCTTGATCACTAGAAAAGAAAAAGGCTTTACGCAACAAATTCTGGCAGATAAAGCCAACTTATCCTTAAGCACCATCAAACGGATCGAAAATGGGAAAGTGATCCCTAGAGTCTATACCTTAACTATCTTATCAGAAATATTGGAAATAGAATTACTCCCTGCCTCGTTAAGCAACGAAAAAAGTAAAAATGAGGTAATCACTTTACTAATATCCACACTTCTAACTTTTCTTCCTCCTCTCCATATCTTGTTTCTTTTAAGGTATCGATCAAAAAGCAATAAGAATTTGAATCGATTCTTAGTATTTCAGAGTTATTCTTTTATCCTATTCTTGGTATTACTATTCCTTGTACCTGGTATTACTTATATCCTTACAGGGCAAAAGATGTATGGTCAATATAATAGTCAGTTGATATTGTATATCTCTTTTATTGTCTTCAATACGATTTCATCAATATACTTGATAAAACCAGTCAGTTCTGAAAAAGACACCTCAATGACACCTGACTGATACTAATGGTTCCCCCTTTTCTAATACCTTGTTTCAAATAACAGTAAAACAGTTCTTGGTATATGAAAAAACTAATTGTTTCTATCGTTTTAACAGGAGTTATCACCACTTTAGCCATATTAACCATCTTCGAATTCAACGCTCAGAAAGCCCAGCTTAACGCCAGCAATATCGAAACTATAGATTCTTCTATTTTAGGAGAAGGGCGAAAATTACTAATTCACCTACCCAAAGATTATTCTTCAAACACCCAAAAAAGATTTCCCGTCATCTATGCGCTGGATGCCACATCACATGATCGGGATATTCTTAACGCAGCGACGATACTAAGTCTTGCCAAACACATCCCTGAGATGATCATTGTTGGCATTGTAAATGAATACAGAAATAGAGATTTAACTCCGCACTATATCTCCCAAAGCCAGGATGCTTCTGAACCAGGTAGCGGAGATGCATTCTTAAAATTTCTGGAGCGCGAAGTAGTTCCCTTGATTGACAACAATTATAGAACTACTGATTACAGAATGATCTCTGGTCATTCTAGAGCAGGTCTTTTTGTGTTGTATGCCATGCTAGAAAAACCTACTCTTTTTAACGGATATTTTTGCTATAGTCCTGCATTTTGGAGGGATGATACCATAATTGCTCAAAAATTAGAAGCGGCCATGGCCAAAAACACATTTCACAATTTTATATATCTTAGTCTCGGGCAAGACGAGAACGAGAAGATGAAAAATGGATTTGATAAAGTGATCAAGATTTTGGATCGAGATAATTCAACAGCATTGAAGATGCATTATGAATTTACCCAAAATGCCAATCACGGAACCAATGCGTTTTATTCTATACCCAAAGCCTTAAGAATTTGGAATGAAAATCATTAGCCTACCATAGCTATCTAAATTCTGTCTTCTATCGGCCTTGCTTAACATGATTTACCTAAGCATAACTTATAGAAATGAACAAACTCAAAATTATAGTATTAGTCACCATTAGTTTTTTGAGTTGTAAAAATGATCCCGTAAATCTCAAAACGCGGTTCCTGTCTCAGGAGATTCCCAAAGATGTTCCAATGATTTTTAAGCAAGATATCGTTCCTGCACATAGAATCATACATCGAGGTATATTCAGCCCAGACTTCGAAGCATATTATTATACGTTATCCGATAAGGACTTTCAAAATTTTGACACCTATGTCATCCGCAAAGTAAATAATACCTGGTCTGAGCCTGAAAAAGCTTTTTTCAATACCACATACAACGAACATGGGATGAGCTTTTCTCCGGATGGAAATTCAATCTATTTCAGTTCTACACGACCTGTGGGTATCGATAGCTTACCCTCTACCTGGCATATTTGGAAGTCAGATAAAGTCAATGGCCAATGGGCGAAACCTGAGTTTGTCGATATTCCAAATTTAAGAGACAAATTGGTATCCCACCCAACCATTACGAATTCTGGCACTTTATATTTTCATGCCAGTAATTTAGATTATAGCGAAATGGATATTTATCGTTCAAAACAAGTGAATGGCACATTTGAAGATGCAGAAAAAATTGCTGTATCTATACCCAAAGATCCAGGAAAATGTACTCCTTATGTTGGTCCCAATGAGGACTTTCTCATTTTTGCTACGATCGGAAATCAACTGGATTTGCAAGTAAGTTTTAACGATGGAGAAGGGAATTGGACTACAACCAAAAAATTAAATGATACCATCAATAACTTGGGGCAAGGAAATCCGTATGTAACCCCAGATCATCAATTTCTGTTTTTCGCAACTGGAGATCATCATGAGAAAAAATGGAACATAAAATGGGTGAATATTGCATCTGAATTAAAAATAAATTAGTTCGTTTGATGTATTTATGGTATTAAAACGTAATTTATACGAATCATTAGACCACCATTCCAAATGAACCAGAAATGACATTCTATCAAGAGAAACTGAATCATATCAAAAATGTCTGTTATTCGAATGATGCACAGATTAAAGCGATAATAGACACTCGTCATTTCATTGATCATAATTTTGAGAAAGACTTAAAACTAGACGTTTTATCTCATATACGATTTACTTCCAAATATCATTTACAAAGACTGTTTAAGAGGTATTATGGACTTACACCCAGGCAATACTTAATTGATAAACGGATTGAGAAATCAAAAGAATTTCTAAAAAACGGAATGACTGTTACAGAAACCTGTTTTGCAGTGGGTTTTGAAAGTTTAGGCTCTTTCAGTAAATTATTTAAAACAAAAACAGGGAAATCACCCAGTAAATTTCAAAAAGAGCAAGTTTCGAGAAGCAAATTAGATACAGACTTCTAAACTTTGAAAAATAAATAAAAATAGATCAAAGATGAAAGTAACACTAATTAGCATTCCGGTAAGAGATCAAGAAAAAGCATTACAATTTTACACTGAAAAATTAGGCTTTCTCATAAAAAAGGATGCACCGTTGGAGGGGGGAAACAGATGGATAACCTTGGTATCAAGGGAATGGCAAGACGGACCAGAATTATTATTAGAACCAGCTCCAAATCATTTTGAACCCTCCAAAGTATTTCAAGACGCATTGATGGAAGCAGGAATTCCGTATACACAATTTGATGTTGATAATGTGGATGCCGAATATGAAAGGCTTTGCAAGCTTGATGTAGTTTTTAGTGTAAAACCAACAGAGATGGGAACTGTAAAATTTGCTGTTTTTAATGATACATGCGGGAATAACATTCAAATTGTAGAAACACTTTAAATAAAAACAACTAGATATTGAAAATAAAAAAAACGTACCTAAGTGGTAAGTCGGTATTCTTTATATCCCTAATCGTAGTCATAATTGCCGCACTCACAGTGTATCTTACCGGGATAAATTACAATCGTAGCATAACTTCCAACTTATACATATCGCTATCCATTATTGCTACTGCTCTGTTTTCATTTATGACGTATGGTCTTTTTACCGGAATAGGACTAAAAGACGATTTGCCCAACTTTAAAATCCTCGAAACAGGAAATTTGATTGGTAAATCGGGAACTATCCCGGATTTACCAGACATCGATGGTGATGATGATATCGGAGCAATTGTCTTATCAATAGTCCTATGGATAGTGTTGACCATTCTTTTCATTATCTTATTGCTATTATTAGAAGCCGTTTTCTGGATTTCAATTTCAATAATTGTTGGAATGATGTATTGGATCTTTTTCAGAGCGCTAAAGCTTGTTTTTTCCAAATCCTTAGATACCAAAGGTGAAATTGGAATTTCAGCCTTCTATGCTCTGGGGTATACCACTTTATATACTGGATGGATATTTGGAATTGTATATCTCACCCAAATATTGAAATAGGATATGAGTAAAATTATAGTGAATCATTTACCGCAGCATAAAATAAACCTAAACGCCCTATGAATCCTGAAAAGATCAAATACCAAAGAGGTGATCAGAACCTTAAAAAGGATTTTGTGAGAGCAGGAAGACTTTTGCAAAAATTCAATACAGTCGATTACGAACAGGAAAGTATAAAAACAGAAATATTAACTCAACTTCTGGGTACTGTTGGCTCTGGAATTTTTGTAGAGCATAATTTCCATTGTGATTTAGGATATAATATACATGTGGGCAAGAATTTTTATGCAGGTTTTAACTGCACCATATTAGATATGGCAGCAGTACGAATAGGTGACAACTGTCTGATAGGGCCTAATGTTGGTATGTATACGGCAGGGCACAACATACATCCTGTCGATCGACACAAGTCTGGATTTGCGAAACCCATAACTATAGGAAACAATGTCTGGATCGGGGGACATTGTGTAATTGTAGGAGGCATAAAAATTGGGGATAACTCAATTATTGCAGCAGGTGCAGTATTGACAAAAGATGTTCCCGAAAACACCATTTTTGCGGGAAATCCGGCCAAAAAGATAAAAGATATTACTCTTTGAAAAACAATAGGTAAAAAAGTTACAAAATGCGTGGTAACTTCTTGCCTTGTTCATACACGTACAATAAACATCCAAAAACAACACGTTAAGTAATTACTATGAAAAATCTAAAATACCTATTCATTATCAGCCTGTTTATCATCGTATCCTGTAGCTCTGATGATGATGGTCCAAACAATACCAGAGTAACCAATTTCTTAAACAACTTGGTGGATCAGATGCAAGCCAATTCAATGAATCGAAAGACCATCGATTGGGATAATTTTCGAACTCAGGTTTTAAATGCAGCTGCGGATGCGCAAACCTTTGATGAAACTGATGAGGCCGTAATTCTTGCATTGCGGTTACTTGGAGAAAACAGTAGTTTCATCGAAAAAGAAGATGGAACATTTCTTGCTGCCACTCCGTCAATTTGTAGCCTTTCGAATATCTCCCCCGTTACCTCCGTGCCTGATGGTATTGGATATGTACGTGTCAATGGGTTCCGAGGAACAACAGCTGAAGCTGTAGCATTTGCCGAAAATATGCACGAAGATATTAGATCGCAGGATAACCAAAATATCAACGGTTGGATTGTTGACTTAAGAGATAACTTGGGCGGTAATATGTTTGCGATGATAGCCGGCATCGGACCTATTTTGGGAGAAGGAACTGCAGGTTTTTTTATAGATGCAGATGATAATATGCAAGCTTGGTCTTATGAAGATGGAGCGTCCAGATTAGATCAGGGAAGAGTAATAGTAGTACCAAATCCTTATGAATTGATCAATCCCAATGCCAAAGTAGCCGTTTTAATTAATAATGGAGTTGCTTCTGGCGCAGAGGCAGTTGCTATATCTTTTATTGGTAGAGCTAATACTCGAAGTTTTGGAAGTGGAACCTGCGGTATTGCAGCCGACAATGCTCGATTTTCTTTGTTAGGTGGTTCAACATTGTTTTTGGCGGTAGAATCCATGGCGGATAGGAATAAAGTTCTTTATGGATCGATATCTATTACTCCTGATACGTCTACCACAGACGAAAATGTTCTTCAAACGGCTATAGACTATATTAACAACTAAATCGGAAGTATCAACTGTATTATCTATGGTTGTAAAAATAAAATATCAATGGCTTGATGATCTCAAACCATTGATATTTGTATTTAGAAAGGCTTCATTTATTGTTAAAAGGTCTTAAAATCCCTTAAAATGACCTAAATACGACATTTTTATACGCTGGTAACCTCTATTTTTATGGAATGAGTTTTAACATCCCAAATCCATTTCAACCAGAGCTAACAGATGCAATTCTAAAGTTTGACAATCAAACCTTTATACAATTTCATAAAAAGGAAGAATGCTCTAAACGCCCCATAGAATTAGAACAACATGTCATTACTATAATTCTAAAAGGAAAAAAAGTACTGATTTCGACAGAACAGGAGATCACTGCCGAAAAAAATGAATTGCTTTTTGTGCAAAAGGGAACGTATTTAACTTCGGAGAAAATACTTGAAGATGGAACGTTTTCTTCTCTTTTATTTTTTATTCATGAAGATTTTCTAAACACTTTTAAGAAAAAATACCATGGTTACTTGACAAAAGTAGTCAGCACTCCCGTCTCAAAAATGTTCAAGGTAGAGCGATCCGAAAATTTGGATACCTATATCAAATCTCTACTCCCTTATTTTGATCATCCTCAAAAGACCGCACAACCTCTTTTACAAATAAAACTAGAAGAATTACTGCTCAGTCTTTTATTGTCGGACACCAAAAATCAACTTCAAAACTATTTACTATCATTAGATAAGGTTGTTAACACATCTTTTAAAGAATCCATCGAGAATAGCATATTCAAAAACCTCACCATAGAAGAAAGAGCTTTTTTGTCTAATCAAAGCGTATCAAGTTTTAAGCGAAAATTCAAAGAAGTCTTTCAGGATTCACCTGCACATTGGTTGAGGGAACAAAGACTAAAAAGAGCAAAGGTTTTGATTAATGCTACAGACAAAAGCATTGCTGATATTTCTTACGAAGTCGGTTTTGAAAGCCCTTCACACTTTATCCATATTTTTAAAAAGAAATATGGAGTCACTCCAAAAAAACTGTTGACCAAATAAGCTATTTTTTGAACTAAACGAGCTATCATAGAGGGCACTTCTCACCTCATCTTTGCAACATAAATTTTAAAAAAAAGATTATGAATGTTGTAAAATTAGTATCTCTTTGTCTTGCTATACTCATATTTGGATGTGACAAAGATGACGAAAGACCTAGAGTTTCTATCCCAGACCAGATTTCTATAGAAGAAAACGGTTTATATCCAGAAGGGGTTGCTTTTGATGCTGAAGAAAATGTGTTTTATGTAAGCTCTGTAGCCAAAGGAAAAATAAGTAGGGTAACGCTCGATGGAAACATCGAAACTTTTGCTGATAGCCCTAACTTGGTTACTACATTGGGGATGGAAATTGACAAAGCAAACAATCGGTTATTAGTATGTGTTACCGATCCGGGATTTAATCAGGCAAGAAGTGATTCTACCACTTTGGCTCAGCTAGCAGCGATTGCCATCTATGATTTATCTAGCGGGAATCAAACAGATTTTATTCAATTAACCAACGGTGCTCCACATCTTGCTAATGATGTTGTCTTGGATAAAGCAGGAAATATGTATGTCAGCGATAGTTTCTCGCCAAGTATACATAAAATAGATACCAATGGAAACGTAACCACCTTAATTACGGATGCTGCATTTCAACCTCAACCCATGAATTTTGGTTTGAATGGATTAACGTATCACAATGATGATTTTTTAATCGTATCCAAATACGATGAAGGGAAATTATTTAAAATACCATTATCCAATCCGAATAATTTTTCTGAAATAACCATTACCAATGGTACTATTCCAGCGATCGATGGTATTCTGCTTACAGATAATAATACACTTGCAGTTTCCAGTAACAATCTTACAGGTACTGCCCCAATTACCGAAGCACTCTATCAATTAAAATCGACGGATAACTGGGCCACAGCCTCCATAGAAAAAACCGTTCAAGCTGGTACAAATTCATTTCCTACCACATTTACTATGGTCGATGATGCTTTGTTTGTTCAATATACCCGTATTCAAGCGCTAGTGGCTGGCAATAATCCTGCTGCAACAGATTTCCCAATTGTTAGGGTGAACTTTTAACCATTAAAAAATAGTAACAATATGAATAACGAAAAAGTCATTATGATCGTTAGTGCTCAAATTAATCCAAACCAAAAAGAAGCATTAGATGGCTACCTTGAAGCTGCTGCGCCTATGTTTAAAGCTGCAGGAGGCACCCCCATTAACAAATACAAAATTGAAGGTCAATTAGTAGGTAGCCATCCCACAAGTTTAGTCTCAATTATGGAGTTTCCGAGCCAAGAAAGTTTATTGAAAGTTTTTGAAAGTGAAGATTATAAATTCATTTTACCATTACGAGACAAAGCATTTTTAAATTTAGATGTGTACATCAGTGAATCATAAGCTTCAGTAAAAAAGTGGAATTGGGTATAAGCGGTAATAAGAGTTATAGTTCTTATTCCCGCTTTTTGACATTTTAATCTTCTTCAAACTATGTTTTTAAAAAAATCTAGATAAAAAATTCACAGTTTCCATGTATGACTGTCTAATCAAATGTAACCGAAACAAATCGATTACATAAACTCTAAAAATTATGCAAAAGACAGCATTCGTATTTATTGCATTGTTATTGGGAATCATCTCTAATGGAAATGCACAGGTAAAACAAAAAGAAAATCATTTAAAAACAAGTAAAAACATGGAACACAATTTTAATGAAGAACAAAAAAAAGTATTTGGTACTATTCAACAAATGGTAGCTGCTTTTGAGAAGAAAGATATTGATGGTGTACTGGAAACCTACGAAGAAAATGCCATAGTAATGTTCGAACCTCAACAACCCGTTCAAGGTAAAGAGAACCTGAGAACATTCTTTACTCAGTTTGTTTCGATGAATCCAAAATATACATTTGGTGAACACGAAGTGTATATTGCAGAGAATATTGCCACTCATATTGCTCCGTGGCACATGGTTGGCAGTATGCCCGATGGAACTAAAATCGAACAAAATGGATTGTCGGTGGCTACTTTAAGAAAACAACCTGATGGGAAATGGTTGATGATACAAGATAATCCTCACGGACAATTTTCAATAAATAAGTAATAAAAGAAAAAAACGGGTTAAATTTAGGTTTAACCCGTTTCTAACATTGTAGATCATGACGGAAAAAGAACTTATCGCATCGTGCGTAGCTGGCAATAAAAAGAGTTTTGAACAACTCATCACTACTATACAGCCTTTGGTATTCAATATATCACTCCGGTTTTTATGGAATCGAGCAGATGCCGAAGATGCTACCCAAGAGATTTTAATAAAAATCATTACTAACCTTGCCAAGTTTAACCATCGCAGTAAGTTAAACACCTGGGTGTATCGAGTAGCAACCAATTATTTAATCAGTCTGAAAAAAACCGCTATCGAGAAATCTCCTTTGTCATTTGATTCATTTTCAAAGGAATTGCAATCCATTAAAGAACCTGTAACCTATGATTTACCGGATAAAAATTTGTTAGAAAAAGAAATGAAAACCGGGTGTACCCTAGCAATGTTGCAATGTTTAAGTAGAGATTTACGTATAGCTTTTATACTGGGAAGCATTCTGAAACTAAAAAGTAATATCGCCTGCGAAATCGTAGATACCACTCCAGAAAATTTCAGAAAAAGACTGGAAAAATCAAGAAAGCTAATCGGTTCCTTTTTGGGTGCAAATTGTGGAGTTTATAATCCTAAAAACGGCTGCAGATGTAATAAAAGAATACCTTCTGCTCTTACAATAGGTAGAATAGACAGAGACAATTTGAGTTTTGTAGATCCTCTGGAGACTTACAATAAAGAAATGGAAGAATTAAATTCAATGGCTGGGATCTACAAAAACCATGGAAACTTCAAAAATAAATCTGATTTTCTTGAACAAATAAACAAAACTTTGGCTACAAAGAAAATCTTTGATGCTTAAGAGAAGTTGATAGTTCTTCAGATCCATTCACGAGTTTGAAAATTCCTTCAAAGTATGATACGACATCATAGTATCTGTTGCGTATAGATAGTTAATTTTCCACTGGAAAAATCATAACTGTTTAGTATTAATGCTTTCCTAAATTCATCCAAAAAATCAAGTGCATTACTTATATTTGATGGAGCAGAGTATCTGTGGTAATCTCTCATCCTTCAATCAATTGCAAACAATGGAAAAACACAAAACTTTTGATACAGAACGACTACACCTAAGGCCAACCACAGAAGAGGATGCTTCATTTATTTTTGAATTATTAAACACGCCCAAATGGATCAAGTATATTGGAGATCGAAATGTTACTTCAATTGAGAGTGCTGGGGAGTACATTCGATCAAAAATGACCCCACAACTTATCGAACTCGGGTATTCAAGCTACACTGTAATTACAAAAGAAAGCAATCAAAAAGTAGGGACTTGTGGGCTATATGACAGAGAAGGTTTGGAAGGGATTGATATTGGATTTGCCTTTCTTCCTGCATTTGAAAAAAAGGGATTTGCTTTTGAAGCTGCAAACCGGATAAAAAATGCGGCTTTTGAAGAATTTGGAGTTGACACCATTCATGCGATAACCACACAAGACAATATCTCTTCGCAAAAATTATTGGAAAAACTTGGACTAGAATTACAAGGCACTACCAAAATCCCTAATGATGATGAAGAGTTACTATTGTATACGATTGAAAAAGGAAATTAAAGAACGGTAAACCTCTAGGCATTGTATCAAAAGCTTTTCATTGGTAAAGCTTGGTACATATCTCAGGTTTCATGCAGTTTTGGCATCTTAGTAATGAAAAGGGATGCTATTTAAAATCATATATCAAACTTCAATTGTTATGAAAATAATAGTAATGTTTTTAAGCTTATGTATCGTATCGATTCATGGATATGCACAAGAAAAAAAAGTGCCCGAACTAGACTCTAATTTCACAGCAATTATCGTAACAGATATAGATGTTTCCTCTACATGGTATACAGAAATTTTGGGGTACGATGTTGTTGATAAAAGAGAAATAACAGAAATTGGGTTAAAACAATCAAACTTAAAACGCGGAAATGCTCATATAGAACTTATCGAACTAGATTCAGCTTTACTCCCTCAAGAAGTAATTCCAAATCACAATCCCAAAACAAAACTAATCGGATTATTTAAGATTGGATTTCTAGTATCAGAATTTGATCGTTTTATAGACCATATCAACAAAAATAAAGTGAAACTTCACGGTAACATTGTAACTGACAAAGCAACCGGAAAAAGAATGGTAATTATTATGGATCCAGATCACAATAGAATTCAAATATTTGAAAACTAGCCACATACGCACAAAACTCTAAAAAACACAAGTAGACGCTACAAAAACGAATTGAACATTCATATTTCCAGAACATTCGAAGGTATGTTAAGCTATCCTTAAAACAGAAGCATACTTGATACAAAACCACAAAACATTATTATCTTACTTTCTAAAACAAAAAAATGAGCAGGAAAGTACAGGTAATCAGGAGCGTATCTAAATTCATTTTCATTATTCTTTTTACTCTTTTAGGAGTGCATCAAGTAAGTGCTCAGGAAGCGTCAAAAGCTCATAAAGATTCACTTAACGCTATCGTTAAGCAATATTATGATCTAAACCTGAAGATATTTCAGGCAAATTCTACAGTAGAAGACATTGATAAGGTTTTTGAGATTTTCACAGAGGACTTTACCTATGTTCACCCAAAATATGGAGGAACGTATAGTAGAGAAGATTTGTATAACGGATATGTCAGAAATCAAAAAAACGGGGGTTATGATGGAACGGTTACTGATATCGAAATAGTAAATAAAATTAGTGGTTTAAATGCAGTGGTTACTCAAAAAAGATTTATCGAAACTAAAGATGGAAAAGTAGAAAAAGGAGAACCACAGATGGCTCTTTTTGAATTTAAAAAAGGAAAAATATCCCGCATTTTCGAGTATTGGTAACTACAAAAGCCAATCAAACACTATAGCCTGTTTTTCTTAATTACTAGTAGTACCTATATGAATACTTTGATCAACTATATCATTGACCAACTTACAGAGATTCAACATGGAAAAATATGGATCGGAAGCTCTTATCAAAGTAAATTGAGTAAGGTTGACGAACATCTATTTTTTACAAGACCAATTGAAGGGTTACATAGTATTGCGGAGATCTTTTCGCATGTCACCTTATGGAGACAGGAAACCATTTTAAAAATACAAACTGGGAAAGGAAGTAAAACAGATGACTGCGAAGAAAATTGGTTACCAAATGAAGTGCTAAAAACCAAAGGTTGGGAACGCATAAAATCAGAATACGATACTAGCTTATCGCAGCTCATTAATCTTCTAAAAGAAAAAGAAGATAGTTTTCTGGATGAGAAATATTATGATACTGATTTTAAAGGAGAGTATGCCTATAGTTTTTTAATCAACGGTATGTTACAGCATGATATTTATCATCTTGGGCAATTGGGAATCATCATCAAGTATTTACATCAGTAATTTCTTTGGTCTTGTGATCAACACACTAAATTTTAATAAGCCTTATACACCTAAAACCCATGATTTATTTAACCATGATGATTTTTGTAAAAGAAGGTAAAGAAGCTGTTTTTCATCAATTCGAAGAATTTGCCATCCCATTGCTCGAAGACTATAACGGAAAGTTAATATATCGTATCAGGCCAACAAAAGACACCTTTGTTTTGCAGCAGGATGAACTTCCTTATGAAATTCATTTTTTATCATTTGAATCTGAAGATGATTTCTTGAATTTTACAAAAGATGAAAGACGTAAGGATTTTTTACATCTTAAAGAAGAATCAATACGTTACAGTTACCTTATTAAAGGCACTAAACTATGATCGTACACTTAACAATCTAATAATTAAAAAAAGAAACCATGAGACTTATTCTTGCACTATTTATCCTAAGCTTTACTTCTTTGTCCTATGGACAATTAGACCAAAGAATTTCAACAATGGATTTTGTTCAGATCTTGAACAATAACAAAAAAGAGGTAACCTACTATTATCAAAACAATTGGAAAGTACTACGGGACATGGCCATAAAGAAAGGGTATATCGAATCTTATCAAGTATTAGAAACCCCTTTTAACGAAGAGCAACCTTTTGAAATCATCCTAATTACTACCTATGCCAACAAAGAGCAGTATGACCAGAGAGAAGATCATTTTCAAGAGCTAATCAAAGAGAAAGGGGCATTGGATTTATTGAACGAAAAAAAACCCGGAGATTTTAGGAAAACGCTATTCAATAGAGAAATAGTAAGGCATTGGGAAACTCCACATAAAAACAAAAGGTAAATAGCAAAATACACTGTATTTCAAAAATCAATAAATAATATCTGGTACTTTAGTACCTTTGCAATACCGTATGAAAGTAATTGCAATCATATTAGCACTTCTCCTATTCTCACCTCCAGCGGTTCCCTGCTCTGATGAGAACCCTACTGAAGATCTGTGTCAAAATGAAACTGGTGATGACCATAATCATCAGGATGAGAATGAGGATTCGTGTGCTATGACTTGCATTTGCAGTTGTTGCGGAACTACTATTACCTATCAACCTATCCCAACTTTTGATTTAGAGTTAAATGCGGATATTTCTTCCTCATTATTCTCTACCTATCAATCAATTTATCGATTTGGTTTTCTAGCCAATATCTGGCAACCTCCAAAGGTGATTAGCTAAAATACACGGATTTAAAATCATTTTTTTAGTTAATCTACTTTACATTTTCAATGAATACATACCGATTGAGCGTTATGCTCACGCTTATAGCTTGCCTTTGTGTAAAGGCACAGACTTCTGAAATAACTATAACCGTAATTTCAGCATCCGAAGAAAAGCCCATACCCGGAGCTACCATCTATTTTGAAGCACTGGATCAAGGAACAATCACCAATTTTGAAGGAGTCGCAACCTTCAATGAAATTCCCTACGGAAATCATGCTGTTAGTATTTCTTATTTAGGCTTTGAAACTCTAAACACCAGTGTTCAAGTATCTGCAAATTCGAACTTTGTTTTCAAACTAAAAACAGCACATGACGAATTAGACGAAGTCATTATTCAATCTTCAAGAAGTACCAGGACCATACAAAAGATCCCTACAAGAATTGAGTTTATCGGACCCGAAGAATTAGGAGAAAAGGTAACTATGAATCCAGTCAACATCTCGATGACTCTTCGGGAAAGCACTGGAATCCAGATGCAGCAGACTTCGCTGAGTAGTGGGAATACCAATATTAGAATACAAGGGCTAGATGGTCGATACACACAACTTCTTAGAGACGGATTCCCACTCTATGGAGGATTCTCCAGTGGTTTGAGCATCCTGCAAATCCCACCCGTGGATTTACAACAATTTGAAATCATCAAAGGAAGCTCATCCACGCTGTATGGAGGTGGTGCCATTGCAGGTTTGGTCAATATGGTATCCAAAACACCCAAAATGGAACCTACATTAGATATTATGTTAACCCAAACACATGCCTTAGGAAGTACTGTAAATACTTTTTACAGTAAAAGAAATGAAAAGTTTGGGGTCTCTATTTTTGGTTCGGGAAATTACCAAAAAGCATATGATCCCGAAGATGATGGCTTTAGCAACCTACCGGAAACAAAATCCGTAGTATTAAATCCTAAGTTTTTCTATTACCCTTCAGAAAAAACTACATTTTGGCTGGGTGTAAATGGAACATATGATGACCGTATTGGAGGGGATATCTCAAGAATTGAAAATGGTGATAACGGCACAGATCAATATACCGAAGAGAATCTATCCAAAAGGTTGAGTACTCAAGCGGTTTATAAAACCCAAATTGACTCCATAGCTTCGCTAAGTATCAAAAATAGTGTTTCATTTTTTGATCGTAATCTCGCTATTCCTAATTTCAACTTTGAAGGCAAACAGATCAATACCTTTTCTGAAATCACTTATAAAAGAGAAACCACTAAAACCAATTGGATTTTTGGTGCAAACGTATATTCTTCGGACTTTGATGAAAATGACGATGCACCACTACAACGCGATCAAAAAGACCTTACCTACGGAGCATTTATCAATAACATTTATGACTTTTCAGATCATTGGATACTCGAAACCGGATTAAGAGCAGATTATGATACTGATTTTGGCTTTTTCCCTTTACCAAGAGTATCATTGTTGTATAAAAACGATAACGGATTTTCTAGTAGAATTGGTGGAGGATTAGGGTATCGAATTCCTGATATTTTCACTGATGAAGCAGAATCTATTAATTTCGAAAATGTTCTTGCCATAGACAAATCTATAGTAGATGCAGAGCGCTCCTACGGAGCGAATTTTGACGTAAATTATCAAACACAATTGTTCAATACTATTGGTTTTTCTATCAACCAATTGTTTTATGCCACAGTGATTGATAATGGTTTACTACTAAATCCTGCAAACAATGGTTTTTTTGAATTCGAAAACGCCCCAGATAGGATTGTTAGCAAGGGAGCAGAAACCAATATTAAGTTTACCTACAAGGATTTTAGATGGTTTTTAAACTATGCCTTGATCGATACGCAACTGAATTACCTTCCAGGAAACCCACAAAGACCATTAACTGCCAGACATAACGCAGGTAGCGTATGGATGTATGAAGGTGAAAAATGGCGATTGGGATTCGAAACCTACTACACTGGAAAACAATTATTGTCTAATGGTACCGAAACTACAGATTACATAAGTATGGGATTGCTTATTATTCGAAATTTCAAATTTGCCAGTGCGTATATGAATTTTGAAAATTTTACAGATCGAAGACAAAGTAGATTTTCTCCTTTGGTGTTACCACCTATAGAAGATCCCGTTTTTCCTGAAATATATGCTCCGACAGATGGATTTATTTTTAGTATTGGTGTTATTATCAAACCCTTTGGAAATCACCATGACCATTAAATATTGATCTTATATAATTTGATCTCTATTACCAACACAACTGAGAATACGGTTTAAGTTTTTCTTAAACCGTTTTTTGTTTCTAATTCTGTAAATTTAAATCCTACACTTATCCGTATAGCTATTACGATTAGAAAATAGGAAACCAATGAAAATTTGTATTGCTCAAATCCAATCTTTGAAGGGTAACATTCAAAAGAATATTCAAAATCACTTGGAGATTATTCAACATGCCATTACATTAAACGGTGAGATGGTCATATTTCCCGAGCTTTCTGTTACAGGTTACGAACCAGAATTAGCAAAAGCACTTGCTCTGGAGGTTAATAACCCTATTTTTGATCCTTTTCAACAACTCGCTGATGATCATGATATAGTAATAGGGGTAGGAATGCCAACGATAGCACCAAATGGAATACACATCAGCATGTTAATCTTTCAGGCCAAAAAAGACAGGTCGATATATGCAAAACGAATACTACATCAAGACGAACTTCCTTACTTTGTAAGTGGTGATCATCCTCCATCTTTGGATCTGAAAGGAGAAAAAATTGCTATAGGTATCTGTTATGAAACACTACAAAGAGAACACTTTATAAATGCTGTTCAGAATGAGGTAACGGTTTTTATAGCCAGCGTAGCCAAGCCAGAACGAGGGTTGGAAAAAGCATACGTTCACTTTCCATCGATGGCCAAAGAATTTGAAATTCCTATCCTTATGTCGAATAGCATTGGCTATTGTGATAATTTTTTAAGCAATGGGCAAAGCGCCGTTTGGAATGATAAGGGAGAATTATTATCGCAACTTGACCAGGAAAGACCAGGTTTATTAATTTATGATACTCAAACCAATCAGGTTGACAATTTTTATGTAGACCGTAAAATAAGATCATCAGTCCACAAACTTTAACAGGCTTTAACCTATCTAAACAAATCATTTTTACATCTTATGAAACAAAAAATAACACTCACCTTTACGCTAATTCTATTATTTGCAATGAGCGTTAAAGCCCAATCCAAAGAGGATTCTTTGGCCATTAAAAGAGCTGCACTAGATTATATCGAATCACAGCACCTCGTAAAACCAGAATTATTTGAACGTTCTGCACACCCCAGAATGGTAAAAAGAACGTTCTGGAAAAATAAAAAAACCAATACCGAATACTTGAGAGAAACCTTTACAGATGCTATGATCTTATTGGCCGAAACCTATAACCAAAAGGGAGATAAGTTTCCAGAAAATCCTAAAAAAGAAGTAATTATTCTAGATGTTTTTGACAAAACTGCTTCTGTAAAACTCATTGCCGATGATTGGATTGATTACATGCATATTGTAAAATTAAACGACAAATGGCAAATCGTAAATGTACTATGGCAGTTTAATGACTCCAAAGAGCATTAATACATACTGCGATCAAAATATTGACTAATGAAAAATTTTGAAGAACGCTTAAAAGGAGGGCATCCCAATTCTTTGGGAAATACGGTAGAAATCGTTGACGAAGTTCTTGCTCAACATGAACTGTTCAATGAGTTGTTCAACTGTTACTTTAGTAATGACGAAATTGTTAGGTTAAGAACATCCAATGCGATGAAAAGGATTTGCAAGGCCAAGAAAGGATTACTTATCCCCTATGTTGATCGATTTCTACATGAAATTTCTAAAATAAATCAAGCCTCTACACAATGGACACTTTCTCAATTGTTTGGATTGTTGGAAAAAGATATGAATGAGTCCCAAATCGAACATGCCAAGAAAATTATGAAAGGAAATCTTGCCCATCATAAGGATTGGATGTTCTTAATCAAACTATGGATACCCTAACCCAATGGTCTGCAAAAGACAGTGAGTTAAAGCAATGGATGATTCCACATTTGGAACTACTACAAGCCGACGAAAGAAAATCAGTTTCAGGTAGAGCAAAAAAAATGTTGGATAAACTGAGCTAGTCTTCTTCAAAAATTATAAATAACCTATTTCATCAAACCAAACGATTGGAAAAATAGTAATTAAACAATCTTCACTTTAAGGAAAAATACAATGAAACAATCTATTATTCATATTGCATTGGTCGTAAAAGATTATGATGAGGCCATTCACTTCTACACCCAAGTATTAAACTTTGATCTTATTGAGGATACGTATCAGCCAGAACAAGATAAAAGATGGGTGGTTATTGCTCCTCCCAATTCTACGGGAACTACTATTTTATTAGCAAAAGCTTCAGCTCCAGAACAAGAAACCTTTATTGGAAATCAAGCAGGAGGAAGAGTTTTCCTATTCTTAAGTACGGATGATTTTTGGAGAGATTATAACGAAATGACTTCAAAAGGAGTCGAATTTATAAGAGAACCCGTAGAACAACCATATGGAACTGTGGCAGTGTTCAAAGATCTTTATGGAAATCTGTGGGATTTGATACAATTAAGTGCCAGCCATGCTATGGTAGACCGAACAAAATAAAGTACCTAACCACTTTGCAGTTGGCTTTTATGGGCCTAAAGCGTAACAAATTATAAAAACATTCGTCCTCATATTAGGTTAGAGATCATTTTATGCAAAAAATCAAAACCTATATCTGGACACAAATCTTCATTATCTATACCCGATATCTTATTGGTGGGGCTTTTGTTTTTGCTAGTATCATAAAGATAAAAGGAAAACGATTTACTACAGATAGTGGCGCTTCAAACCCGATAGATAGTGCATGGCATTTTTTTGAAACCATGTATCAATCAGGACTCTATTGGAAATTTATAGGCGTTGGACAATTGATCGCTGGTATGTTGCTGATGACACAACGCTATTCAAAACTTGGGGCTCTGATCAATCTGCCCATAATAGTAAATATCTTTGTGATTACACTATCCTATTACTTTGCCTACACTCCTGTAGTTACAGGCTTAATGTTGTTGGCTAACCTTATTCTTATTCTCTGGGAGTGGAACGAAATCAAAATTTTGTTCAACTTACCAACAGTTATAGATACCGACTACAGACTAGAAAAAGACCCTTGGTGGCAACTCATTGGTTTGCTCTTGTTTTCTTTTACCTTCTTGTATAGACTTATCATTGATAAATACAATATTGGATTTTGGTTTATGGTTTGTTTTACCATTGGTCTTGTTGGTTTGATTAATGGAATATTGAGAAATAAAAAAAGAAAGAAGCTGAGAGTGCATCTCTAACTTCATCATCACAATTTGTAATTTCATAACATGAGAACATTCATATACATCTTTACACTTATATTTTTAGGATTTATCTCCAATGCACAGCCTACCAAAGCAAGTTTTAATTTTGAGTTTGAAGGAGTCGTTTTGAATGGTGTATTAAACATTCCCGAAACCACTACACCAAAAGGGATTGTTCTTATTGTTCATGGTTCTGGAAAAACAAATGCGGTAGCTCAAGATTGGTATGCTGATGTGAGAAATACCATGATTAATGCCGGTTATGCCACTTACATGTGGGATAAAATGGGATGTGGTGCCAGTCAAGGTACTTTTGATTATAATCAAGCCGTTTCTAATAGCGCTTTAGAAGTAATCGCCGCAATTCGTACTTTGCAAAAAGAGAAAGTACCAGGAGCAAAAACTATTGGATTATGGGGGATTAGCAGAGCGGGTTGGATCAATCCGATTGTAATTAATCAATATAAAGATATTGCATTCTGGATTTCGGTAAGCGGTGTTGATGATAAAGAAAACTTCAACTATCTTTTTGAAGAAAACCTAAAAATACAAGGAGTTCCCAAAGACACCATTGCTCTATTATCCAAAGAATTAAAAGAAGGTGCCCGCCTGTCTTATGAAGGAAAAAGTTTTGAAACCTATATGAAAGCCACACAAAACCTTAGAAAAAATGAATTTTTGCAAAGGTTTAATAATCACACTGATGTTACAGAGAAAGGCTATTACGATTACCAGAAAAAATTTATGCAAGAAGAATTTGATCAGGAGACAGGACTGCAGATATACGTCAAAGATTTTGATACCATACTATCCAATGTAAATTGCCCCGTTTTAGCATTATTTGGAGAAAAAGACAAGAACGTGGATTGGCAAAAAACCAAGGTCCTATATCAAAAAACATTAGGAAAAAATACCGATCTTGCAGTAGTCTCGTTTCCTAATGCGAATCACAATCTATTTCAATGTGAAACGGGAGGGTTTTATGAGTTTCAGGATCACAATTTACCATGGATAAGACCTGAAGACTTTTTGAAAACAATGGCCCAATGGTTGAATGAAAAGTTATAACACACATGCAGTATACACCCAAAGATGGATTTCCTTATTACTATAGTTTAGTAGAAGATAAAGAACTGTATGCGCTGTTTTCTTCAAATACTAATTTTTCGCTACTACGATCAATTGATGATAATAAAGGGAATTACCGATATGCTGCAGACAAATGGTCGATTAAACAAATTATTGGCCATATTACCGACCACGAGCGAATAAAAATGTTTAGAGCTTTTCAACTTAGCAGAAAAGAGGTTGTTGAACTATGGGGATATGATCAGAATCTTCTGGTAGACAACGCCAGATTTGATGAACTCTCAGTAGAACAATTACTAAGCGACCTTTCCAACGTTAGACAATCATCTATTAGTTTTATCGCAAGCTTATCTCCTCAACAGCTACAAATCAAAGGCAACGCAAGAACGCATTCAATTACTCTTCAGCAGTTCCTAAAGTCAATTATTGGTCACGAATGGCACCATATCAATATCATCAAACAGAAGTATTTATCTTTCGAATAAATAAAAACAGACCGTTAAATACTGCTTAAATTACTTCAAATAGTTGGATCAAAACCCAATAGTAATTTGACGCATTTCTATGTATATTGTAAGGGCTTAACTACACTAATTTTCAAAAGATAAATAAACACTCGAACCATGAGTAAAAATCGAGTTACAAATGCATTATTTTCCATAGTAATAGGGATTATATCTATACTAAATGTAACGGGGCAGGACACTAATTTTCATATTTATTTAGCTTTTGGGCAATCCAATATGGAAGGGCAAGGCACTATTGAAAATATGGACAAGGACGTTGATCCTAATTTTTTGGTTCTGCAAACCTTGGATTGTCCTGAAATCGGAAGAAAAAAAGGAAAATGGTATAAAGCCACACCACCCCTTTGTCAGTGTAATTCTGGGTTAAGCCCATTAGACTATTTTGGTAGATCTATGGTTCAAAGTTTGCCCGATAGTATTAAAGTGGGTGTGATCAGCGTAGCCATAGGAGGCTGCGATATCAGATTGTTCGACAAAGACATTTACAAAGATTTTGATACCACCTATAACGAGGATTGGTTTATGAATAAGGTAGCATCTTATCATGGAAATCCTTACCAATATCTAATCGATCTTGCTAGAACGGCCAAAAAGGATGGGGTTATCAAAGGAATTTTATTACATCAAGGAGAAACCAATACTGGTGATTCACAATGGCCCAAATATGTACAAAAAATTTATCACGATATGCTCAACGACCTATCCTTGGATGCCACAGAAGTACCTCTGCTTGCCGGCGAGGTGGTAGCTGTAGAAAATAGTTGTTGTTCTGATATGAATGCAATCATTAATAAACTACCAGAAGTAGTAGCTACGGCTCATATCATTTCGTCAAAAGACTGCACCGCTCAGGATAATGCTCATTTTGATTCAGCTGGCTACAGAGAACTAGGGAAAAGATACGCTTCAACAATGCTGTCAATATTATCGAATGAAAAGTAAAACCATATCTCTATTATTTCTGTTGCTGATTTCTTGCCATAACAGTCATCATACAAATCCAAAAGTGGTTGATGAATCTCAAAAAATCAAATCAGATACAGCAATCTCAACTTCAGAACAGAAAAATTCTGAGCAATTACAGGAATATAACAATCATTTTTCCGGTTTTAATGCAGACGAGCAACTGATGTTAGTCTTACGAAGGGTATTTCAAGATAGTCATCAAAATATGTGGTTTGTTGGTGATGGCGTTTTTTGTTATACCGGGAAAACGCTTATCGATTTGTCTAATCATCCTATTTTTAATAAAACGGTCGTACGTCAAATTACAGAAGATCAAAAAGGAAATATCTGGTTTGGGACTTCAGGTGGAATAATAAAATATCAACCACAAGAAGATATCCATCCAGAAACTGGTACATTCACAAAGTTATCCAAACAACATGGACTTATCGACAATGATGTTTGGAGTATGGCTATTGATCATAAAGGGATTATCTGGATCGGTACTTTAGAGGGTCTAAGTAGATTTGATGGTCAAGAATTCACTACTTTCCAGATTCCAGAGGCAATTCCAGACAAAAGCAGAGGAGTTACAAGCGCCAAAATCGTTCACGATATTACCGAGGACCGTAAAGGAAACATCTGGTTTGGCACCAATGGTGGTGTTTATTTTTATGATGGAAAAACGTTACACCATATTTCTGAAAAAGATGGCCTTTGTAATAATACCATAAATGATATTTTGGAGGATAGGCAAGGAAACATTTGGTTTGCCTCTCATCATAATGGAGTTTGTTTTTGGGATGGAAACTCAATTACTCATATCACTGAAGAATTAGAATCACAAGATCTAGAAGTATGGAGCCTTTATGAAGACAAATCTGGCGCTGTTTGGTTCCCGGTAGAAAACAAAGGAGTATACCGTTATAAGGGAACTTCATTAACTAATTTTCATCAAGAAGAGGGACTCTCGATCAATGGAGTACATTCGATTCTGGAAGATAAAAACGGGAATCTTTGGTTTGGAGGATTTAACGGATTATACCGTTATGATGGTAAACGTTTTGTAGCCATGACCAGATACAGCTCCTGGTAAATTACTACCAAAAAAAAACAACATATATTTCTTCAAGAAAGGACCGCAATATATTTTAACTACTCAAAAAATATGGATACAACCAATTCATTGCTAACCAATTTTATCAAGAGTGTAATCCCGATCCCAGAAGTTGATGCCAAGGCAATTGCCGACTCATTTCATTTTGTAGCAATTAAAAAAGGTGATCTATTCCTGAAAGAAAATCAAATTAGTGATGATTACTTGTACCTGAAGCAGGGAGTAATGCGAATTTTTCTGTATGATCTGGAAGGAAATGAAATCACCACCGATATTTTTACTGAAAATAACATTGTATTTGAAATCACTTCTTTCTTTAACCGGGTAAAATCTGAAGCTAATATTGAAGCTATAACTGATTGCGTAGGGTATCGGATTTCTTATCAAGAATTAAATAAACTGTTTCATGACAAACCAGCATTTAGAGATTTTGGAAGAGCTATTTTGGTAAAAGAATTTATTACTTCCAAGAAGAGAAACTATTCGATGATCAATCAAACTGCGGAGCAACGTTATCAAAACCTATTGACCAACAGACCTGATATTATAAAACACGTGCCTTTAAAATACATCGCCTCCTACCTTGGGATTACAGACAGTACCCTAAGCAGAATCCGAAAGAAAATCTAGCTATTAATTTTCTTGCCTTTTGTCAAGTAGCATCCATTTTTTACATCATACTTTTGGTTGTATACTTAAAAAATAAGGACATGGCAGAAGTTTCAATTTTCATTTCCCTCGCACTTATAGCAACTACAATACTAACCGTTTGGTTGTTTTTCAAAACTTCACATTATAAAAATATACTCTATGGTATTGGTATATGGATGGTTATTGTAGCCTTTCTAGGAATAACAGGATTCTATCAAAAATCAGGAACACTTCCTCCCAGATTTGTCTTACTCATCGCACCTACCATCTTATTTGTACTTTTCCTTTTTACACAAAAGAAAGGTAAAAACTTTATCGATCAACTCCATCTAAAATGGCTGACCCTTCTTCATGTTGTACGCATTCCTGTAGAGTTCATATTGTATGCAGTTTTTCTAGAAGGGCTCATTCCTGATTTGATGACCTTTGACGGATACAACTATGATATCATATCTGGTATTACCTCTCCCATTATGTATTACTTGGTGTTTGTAAAGAAAAAATTAGGACGAAAAGGGCTTTTGGTCTGGAATTTTATTTGCCTTGCGTTATTAATTAATATTCTTACCATTGCAGCCTTAAGTGCAAAGAGCCCTTTTCAACAATTAGCATTTGATCAACCTAATGTCGGGGTAACTTATTTCCCTTTTGTATGGCTTCCTGCTGTTATTGTGCCAATCGTTTTGTTTTCTCACTTAGCCAGTATAAGACAACTAACTCGCAATAAACAACTCCTCAGCCAACAACTGTAACAATTCTTTTTTTTGTGGGTCTGTACATCTATAACCAACCTATAAACCCATGCAAAAAACATTGATAATTCTATTGGTCACTATCTTATGTATTTCTTGTACTCAAAAAGAAGAAAAAGCATACAACTTAGGACAAAAATCTCTAACCCTAGTAGATGAATCCCGAGATAGACCCTTATTGACAGAAATATGGTATCCAACTTTTGATCAACCTAAAGAAACAGTATCTAAAGAAAATCAAAAACAAATTTTCAAGCCAATTACAACCATACAAGGAGCAGCCATTGCAGATCAAAAATTTCCATTGTTACTAGTTTCTCATGGTACTGGAGGTAACAGATTTTCGTTAACCTGGTTTATCGAAAAAATGGTAAAAGAAGGGTATGTTGTGGTCTCTCTTGACCACTATGGAAACTCAACTTTCAATAAGATTCCTCGAGAGTTTGTAAAATGGTGGGAACGACCAATTGATGTTCAATTTGTATTGAGCTATATCTTGGAAGATCCCGAAATTGGATCAAAAATAGATCCCTCAAAAATAGGCGGGGTTGGTTTTTCATTGGGAGGATATACCAATATTGCATTGGCGGGAGGCTACGTAGATAGAACTATACGAGAAAGTGAAAATCGAGACGATCGAGCCATGCCTGCAGAATTTCCAAAAACCGACGAGATTATAGATTTTGAAAATGACAGCCTCATTGTTTCCTCCTATCATACTTACAAAGATCATGTAAAAGATGATAGAATAAAGGCCTTTTTTGTAATGGCTCCAGCAATTGGGTTTGGATTCCATTCAAAAGAACAGACCAATAAGATTACTGCACCGGTTTTTATTGTAGCAGGAAAAGGAGATACGAATACCAATGTAGAACGCAATGCAATCAATTATCACAATCTGATCAAAACCAGTAAACTCCATCTCTACAACGAACATGTAGATCATTATGTATTTCTAAATGAGGCTACTCCTTTTGGCAAAGAAATCATGCCAGCAATAACCATAGATCATCCCGAGGTGAATCGAAAAGAAATACATAAACAAACACTAACAATGGCTCTAGATTTTTTTGAAGAACATTTATGAAATAAGTGATATTACATGACTTAAAAATCAAGATCTGTAATTTAATATGGTTAGGTAATGCCCTAAGAAAAATACTGATCGCAGCAATAAATATTGTAAATTCGTTTCTAAATAAGATCCTTACAGGAAGTTATTTTTATGTTGAAAAGGTAACCTTAGTTTAAAGAAATGAAATTAATAATTACAATAATCACCTTCGTATGGGTAGGAATGGTATTGGGGATTTCATTTGTGGAAGCACCACTCAAATTTCGTGCTCCAAACATAACCAGGCAACTGGGCTTGGGGATCGGTAAAATTGTTTTTGGAGCTTTAAATAAAATAGAAATTGTTTTTTCTACAGTATTAATTATTAGCTTTTTACTAGGCGAATTTTCATTGAAATACAATTTCGTTTATGGCCTTGTCCTTTTTTTACTTTGTATTCAAACTATTTGGTTGATCCCAGTATTAAATCGAAGAGCCGATCGTATCATAACGGGTCAAGAAGTATCCAAAACCTATCACCATATCTTGTTTATCATACTCGAAGTACTCAAAATAAGCTTACTTCTGATTGCAGGTATCCGTTTTTTGAAGGCATTTGGCCTTCCCACGATCTAAAATGAAGATGTATGCAATTTCATAAAAAAAGTAATCGGATATTATGAAGGACATCTCAAAATTGGCTCGAATTCAAATGATCTTTATTCTACTGTTTGCGTTTTTTAAGTTCATACGACCGACAGTATTAGCTAGTAATGCTCCAGAGATATTCAAAATCATTTTGCTTTCATTACCTAATTTCTTTGAAGGGGTTATCGGTACTTTGGTACTTACCGCAATAGGGCTCTATCTTAACGCAAGAGTACTAACAAAGCAAATAAAAAGACAGTTAATCTATATAATGGCAACGATATTAGCTGCTATCTATGTAATCACTCAAGAGCTAAAAATTCATAACTTAGGAGGGAATAATGTATTCGACATCAACGACATCATATTTTCAATTATCGGATTAGCAGTTGGTTTTACTATGATCATGATTATTAAACCTAAAATTGATGTAGTTACTGATTAAAACTATGAGTCATCTAAATCCATCCATCAAGTATCATCTGATTATTGGAGGCTTAATCAGTCTTTGGATTTTTGTTTTCATTCTTTTAATTCGATCTTTTGATGATGTAGAGCTTGTTCCGGTGTATCCAGGTAGCGAAAACTTATCTGCTACAGAGTGGAAAAAATGTTTTAAAGAGCATGTAGCTAAACTGGTAGGGTAAGGAATTTGACTTTAACATTCCCAAAAATCTTAAAAGCCTAAAATCCCACAAGGCAGATGTATTTTTTATGGTAGATGAAAAAGGAAAAATCAAAAATCGTAAAATTGTAAATACCGAGATACAAGTACAAACTGAAATTGCTCGAATACTCAACCAAATCCCAAATATGGAACCCGCCACATATAATGGGAAAGAAGTTGGAGTAATTTATACCTTCCCAATTGTTTGGGGTACCAAGGAATGATAATCTGAAATCAACCAATATCTTCTACCAGCTCAATTCTTAGCTCTGAATTGAGCTTTAGTTTTGCTACCTTTACCATCTAAAAAAGTAACAAGATTTTATGCCAGAAATTATCGACTTGAGCCAGGAAATTTATGAAGGAATGCCTGTTTTTAAGGACCTTCCTCAAGTTAAAATGTCGATCCACAATTCGCACGAAGAATGGGATGGTATCAAAAACCCTAAAAAGAGAACTCCAGCCGTTCATAAGTTAGAACTTGGCGAACATACAGGAACACACGTAGATGCCATTAATCATATGGCCAAACAGTATGAAGGGCAATCTATTGATACGATGCCCTTATCCATGTTCTATACCGAGGGGATTTGTCTGGATTTTTCGCATAAAAAACTAAAAGAATTGATTGAACCTGATGAGATAGCAGATGCCTGCAAGAAAGACAAGCTTGAAATCAAACCAGGTGATACCATTCTTATTTATACCGATCACTATAGAAACCATTTTAATACTGAAAACTGGGGTAATGGACCAGGATTATCGACAGCTGCCGCCCGCTGGTTAGGCAATAAAAATATTGCTGCGTTTGGTGTAGAAACGATGTCACCAGGAGTACCAAAAGTATCCAACAAAGAAGTACATCATATTTGCGGCGAATTGAATTTTACCCATTATGAAAACATGATCAATCTACATTTACTTATTGGTCGAGGACGGTTTCGATTTATTGGCTTACCTTTAAAAATAAGAGGAGGCACAGGCTCACCGGTAAGAGCCGTTGCTGTATTCGAAGATTAATTGCAATACTAAACTGAGTTTGCAAGCTTACTGTAATGATACAACTTGAAGAAATAACGACAATTCCTACCTTTTCAAAACAGTTTGAAAATAAGATGTTGTATTCTAATCATGCCGATGATATCTCAGTGTCTTATCAGTCTACGTATACCCTAAAATATGTTATCACTGGCAGTAAGTGTTATCACTACAACCATCAGGATATTGAGGTTTCAAAAAATCAATATTTGATTTTAAATAAGGATCGGCAGATCACTACAGAAGCCAAAAAAGGTACCCAAGGACTATCATTCTTCTTATCTAAGGATTTGATTAATGAAATTTATCATCATCATTCACCACCTAGTGACACTTCAATAGAGTTTCTAGAGATAACGCATAAAGATCCTAGTAGTGATGCACATATCTTACTCCATAAAATTGCTTTTTTATATCAATACGACAAAACTGCTTTCACACAACATATGGAAGATTTGTTTATCAAGCTTTCAGAACTCATTGTGCAAGAACAAACCCATATAGATGCTAATTTCAGAAAATTAAATATCGTAAAACACCATACCAAAAAGGAGTTGTACCGATTAATTACTGATGCCAAAACTTATCTCAATGACAACTTAAAAGAACACGTCGATCTGGATAGTCTGAGCAGAACCATGGGCATCAGTAAATATTATTTGCATCGACTTTTTTCAGAAATCAATGGTTGTACCCCTCTAACCTATCTTACCAATCTTCGTATACAAATGGCAAAAGATAAACTTAGGCATTCTAAAGACTCTATTTTTGAAATAGCCTTAGATTGTGGTTTCGATAACACTGCTTATTTTTCTAATACCTTTAAGAAATATACTGGTGTTTCCCCAACTCAATTCAGAGTCAATTCGTAAAATCTGCAAGATTTTATAAATCAAACCCAAAATGGAATACTATTTTTGATTGTATAAGATCAAACAAAATGATACGAATAGCCCATATCACCGACTCACACCTGGATGAATCTTTCCCTTTTAAGGATTCGATCTCGGCAAGAAAACGATTTGATCGTATTCTAAAACATATCGAAGATCAAAACATTACTCAGATTGTATGCACAGGAGATATTGGAGAAAATGATGGTGTACCCTATTTTTTCCAACAGTTGGAGGGAAAAGATCTTTCAATTACCCTTGGCAATCACGATACCTTTTTAGAAACTGTAAAATATCTGAATACTGGTGCAAGGCATGATACTCAACAAATCTACTACAGTTCCGAAAGTATGAACACAAAATTCATATACTTAGATTCTTCATCTGGTACTATTGACTCCAACCAACTCAATTGGTTAAAACAAGAGCTGAACACCACAAAATCTATTGTCATTTTTATTCATCACCCAATCATCGGGCTTAACCTAATGGTAGACAGTGTGGGTAAGCTTCAAAACAGGCAAGAGGTCTCCAATACACTTACCCAAGTCCCTAATCCAATCACTATTTTTTGTGGACATTATCATATAGAAAGTTCGGTAAGTCTTAAAAACGTAACACAACATATCACCCCAGCCATATCCTATCAAATAAAGAAGCATCAGGACACTATTGAAATTGATACTACTTCTTCAGGTTATAGAATCATAGAAATTATGGAGGGTCAAGTTTCTTCAACTGTTAATCGAATTTCTAATGCAGACTAAAAAACAATCTCTTTTAGAAAGCCTAGCTAATGTGACTATAGGGTTTTTAATTACCATCATTTCACTACACCTTATATTTCCAGTCCTGGGTATCGAAAATCATTCTGGAAAAAACACGATATTAACGGTATATTTAACTATTCTAAGCATTCTTAGAAATTATCTTTTAAGACGATATTTTAATAAAAAGTCGCTGAGATGATCGACTTGTGTTAAAACCCAAATAGATAAAATATGGTTCCGAAATAGACTTAATCAAATTTATTTATCATCTAATATGTCTCTAGATCTCATCACAAAAAAAATGGTGTCAAAACCCAAACAACTTTTTATAATTGATGGATTGGGCGCCTTATTATCTGCATTTTTATTAGGAATTGTATTGGTAAAATTTGAAAGTGTTTTTGGAATCCCTGTTTTTACCCTATACATCCTTGCTAGCTTGCCCATACTTTTTGCTCTTTATGATATAAGTGCCTACTGCAGTCAAGCAAACAAGACTCCATCACTTCTAAAAGGTATTGCCATTCTGAATCTGCTATATTGCTTTTTATCCATTGGGTTTGCTTTTTATCATTTACAAATCATTACTACTTGGGGTTGGATCTATTTTATGGGTGAAACGTTAATTGTCCTCACCTTATCCCTATTAGAATATAAAGTTGCTCAAAGCTTAAGACAAAAAGTTAATTAGTATTGGTTATCTTAGGCCTTTTATCTATCAAAAACATATAGAACATAAGATAACCTGATATAATTTTTTATGAATCCCGAAAATATTATTGGAGATCTTGGTAAGATTACCGTTTTTCTATTGGTTTTGTTAGCACTGTATCTGTTTTCTGCACCAACAAAGCGTAAGCTTCCTAATCATTTATTTGCTAGTTTCCTTTTGGTAACCGCATTCGACATGATGGGGTGGTTTATCGAACTCCCACAAAGTAATATCCTAAGAAGCTTAAAAATTTCTAGCGTCCTGCTTCAGATGCCATTGTTCTATCTGTATGTAAAATCTGCTTGTTATTACAATTTCAAACTAAGCACGAAACACCTCTTACACGGTATTCTTTTTTTGGCAGTTTTTATCCTATTCATCTTGACGGATCTATCCGATCAAAGTCTTACCGTTTTTGAAATACTATCAAAAATCCAATATTACTATTATATCATTGCTATTTTTTATTCCCTTACTATATTCAAAAGGGTATATCAGAATAATTACTCAAGCAATCATAAGATTACGTATCAATGGTTGCTACGTACTACCATTCTGTTCCTAATTGGAAACACTTTTGTTACCGTTCGTGAATTAATGAATAGTAACCATCCAGTTTTGATATACCTTAATCTGTTTATTAGCCTATTTGCACTATTTGTGATTTGCTGGTTTGTATTAAACGGATTGCGGAAACCTAATTTGTTTGTTGGTGTTGATCATAACTTAACACCTGTCCATTCGCATAAGCCCGAAACCGAAAAACCAGAAGATCTAAAAAAACTAATTGAGTATATCGAAACTGAAAAACCATATTTAGATGATAAACTCACCCTACAAAAATTGGCAGAACCATTAGACGTTCCAGAAAAACAGCTATCTGCTTTAATCAATAAAAAGACCGGCATGCACTTTTTCGATTTTATCAATAGCTATCGAATAAAAGATGCACAAACTCTGCTTAAGGAACAACCTGATTTAACGGTGTTGGAGGTGTTGTATGATGTAGGTTTTAACTCAAAATCTTCTTTTTATACCGCATTCAAGAAAGCCACTGGGATCACTCCTACTGCCTATAGAAAATCAACTCTTTGAAGAAGTTCGACTTAAAGTCGGACTATTTTTTTATCAAAAAATGAGTTCGACATTAGGAACTCGGACCTTTTAACTAGAATGATTACTCAATTTTGTTTCAAACTAAATTTTGAGACAAATGAAACATCTATTATCACTTACGTTTTTAGCTATTCTTTGCAGTATCACATTTACCTGTACCGCACAATCCTATGTAAAAAAAGCAGATAGCCTATTTTATATTCATGAACAAGAAAACGGACCTGGGCTTTCGATTATCGTATCCAAAAATGGTGAACCCCTTTACAAAAATCATACAGGTTTTTCCAATATAGAACACCAGATCCCGATAAACGATGATACTCGTTTTTTGGTAGGTTCGATATCCAAACAATTCACAGTCTTTTCGATGCTCTTGCTAGAACAACAAAACAAATTATCTATTGATGACCCCATCACAAAATATCTCCCCGAACTCAAAGCTTTACCTCATCAAATTACAATCAGAATGTTGGCCAATCACACCAATGGTTTTCGCAATAATACAGACCTAAACGGACTAAGAGGTCGCTCAGATCAAGATTTGATTGGGCAAAGAGAAATGGTTTTCCTTTTGTTGAGACAACGCGGATTAAATTTCGAACCAGGAGAGCGATTTCAATATAACAATGCTGGGTATGTTTTGTTAGCAGAAATTGTTACCAGAGTTTCCGGAATCCCATTTCAAGAATTTGTTAGAGAACGTATTTTTAAACCCTTGAACATGACAAGCAGCCAGTTTATAAATGGGTCAACATCGGTAATCACCAAAAAGGCAAATTCGTATTATAAAAATAAAGATAAATACCACTACTATCCCATGAACAGATCAATTGTAGGATCTACGGGTTTATATACTACTACACAAGACCTAATCAAGTGGACACAAATTTTTGTTGATTCCAAACTAGGAAGCCCTGCTATCATTTCAAAAATGATCCAGCCTTCTACCCTAAATTCTGGTGAAAAAATCCCATATGGTTTAGGGTTGGAAACCAAAAATTACAGAGGAGTTAAGGTCATATTTCACGGAGGTGGAGATGCCGCCTTTAGAGCATATCTATTACACATCCCTGAACATAATTTTACCGTTGCCGTTGCTGGAAACTACGAATCCTTTAATCCTCTTACCATCGCCTACGGAATGATAGATGTTTTTTTAGAACAATCCCTTACGCCAAAAACGACACCATCAAACCCTAAGCCAACTAAGACTCAGTTGGAAGCATATACTGGAACCTACCAAGTTTTTCCTGGTTTTTATATCCATATCAAATCAAGGAGAGATTCACTGTTTCTTCAACCGCATAATACTACAAATGAAGTCTTTCTTCCAGTAATTTCTGAAAACTCATTTCAGTTTACTCCTAGGCAGCACAGCAAACTGGTTTTTGGTAAAGATGAATTGCTATGGCATTTTTCAGACTTTTCATATCCGGCCAAAAAGGTAACACTTACACCGATTGACAATTCTCAAATCCAAATCGAAGAATATCTAGGTACTTTCTATAACGACGAATTACAAACCACCTATACTTTTGTAAAAAAAGGAGAAAAGATAATTGCAAAACATGCTTTCAATTCGGATGTAGAACTGGTCCCAATCGATAAGGATTCTTTCATCACAGATAGTTCTATTTTGGGAAGGGTTGATTTTGAACGAAATGAACAAAACATTATCATTTCCTGTAAAATCAGCGGACAAACTGCTTACAATATTCCATTTATAAAATATCGCGAATAGGATTCTCCATAAAAAATACAATGAGTATCTTAACCTACTGTTTCTTGCATCTACAATACATTTTAAATCTACCAAAAAAGCAAATGGCAATACCAAAATTCTTGTATCATTATTATGAAATTAATAATGGACCCTTTCGTAATATTACCGAATTGGGCTATCAAAAGGCCGCTCAAATTCAAAACCAAATCACCGAAGGATGGAATAGTAAAAGACCCGATAACTATCTGGATTTAAGGTTCTCTTTGGAAAAAAGAATCAAAATGCAATTCGAGCAAAAGGGTGGACTACCCAATAGAAATGATCCTTTTTATTTTACCTTGGGTCCATGTGATTGGGCAAAATCCTGGTACATCAATCCAGGAGTTATAAAAATACCATTGACTGATCTAAATCCAGAGCATCTTAGCTTTACGTATCCCGATAGTATGGTGTCATTTCAGTTTCATGACGAACCTAAACTTGGTACGTACAGAAAAGACTGTAATGGTCAGGTGTTTTTGCTAAACGAACTCAAAGATTTAATTACAACTTATGGACTCCCCTCTGAAGAAAAAAGTGAAGCAGAAGAGCGATACAAGTATGATAAGTATATCGAAGTTCAATTATGGGATGATACGATGATTAAAAAGTATAAATGATACAAGATAGGAACTAATCTGTTTTAAAATATTGAAGGATGAATAAATACCTCATCCCTATAAAAACTAAAAATCAAGAGGAATGAATTTTAATAAAAGATATTTAATACATTTGAGTATTAAATGACCGACATTTTAAGCTCTTTTTACACAAAAAATCATAAAACCATCACATTTCATTTTTTATAAGGCTATGAAAAAATTGTTTATACTACTCACCTTGCCCTTTTTAATTTCTAATACCTCTACTTCCAACTACGAAAACGAAATTCTCTGGGATACCTGGGGTATTCCACATATATATGCAGATAATGATGCTAATCTTTATAAAATGATGGGTTGGGCACAAATGCATAATCATGCAGATCTTATGCTAAAACTTTATGGCGAGGCACGAGCTAAATCTTCAGAATACTGGGGTGTTGATTCGAAAAGAGATGTATTACTCCATCAACTTGGACTACTGGAAGCCTCCGAAAAAACATTCGAAAGCATGGAAGAAGAGGACAAAAAAATCATAGCATCATTTGTTGAAGGTATTAATGCTTATGCTGAAAAAAATGCTAATTCAATAGATGAAAAATACAAAGCTGTATTACCAGTACAATCGGTAGATATCATCTACCATGCTACTCGCGTGATGTATATGGAATTTTTGATCAATAGAAATTTAAGAACAGTACAGCAATGGTCTCCTGGTTCTAATGCCTGGGCAGTCAATGGAAAAAAAACAGCATCTGGAAATTCAATGCTTTTGGCTAATCCTCATCTTCCCTGGAATGACTTTTGGTTATTTTTTGAAGCTCATCTCATTACAGCCAACAATAACCTTTATGGAGCTACTCTAGTTGGCCTACCAACTCTTGGTATTGCTTTTAATGAAAATCTAGGATGGACCCATACGGTGAACACTTTGGATAATGTAGATTTTTATGAATTAAGTATCAAAAATGATACATATCTGATCGACGGTCAATACAAGAAGTTTGAGATAGATAGTATGCCTATTTTAGTAAAAACTGATGCTTCGTTAAAAAAAGAAATGGTCATTAAAAAACAATCTGATTTCGGAATGATTGTTAGAGAATCTGGAGACAAAGCCATTGCCATTCGTTGGCCTAATATGGATGGTAAATTGAATGCCATAGGACAATGGAGAGCTATGGGACAGGCATCAAATCTTGAGGAGTTTAAAGCAGCAATAGATAAAAATGCACTTCCTCTTTTTAATGTCATCTACAGCGATAAGAATGATAATATTCTATATCACTTTGGAGGTCATGTGCCAGAAAAGAATGGGGATTGGGAAAAATGGCAAGGTATTTTACCTACTTCTTCCAGCAAAGATATTTGGAAAGGGTACTATCCTGCTTCAAAACTGCCAAGTTATATTAATCCTGATAGTGGTTGGATCCAAAACGCAAATGATCCTCCTTTTACCAGTACATTTCCTGCAAAAATAACACCAGATCAGTACGCATCCCATATCGCTCCCAATAGCATGTACTTCAGGCCTCAGCGATCAGCTAAACTAATCATGGATGCTAACAATCTGACCCTGGATCAGTTTATTACTCTTAAGCACGATACAAAATCCGAACTCGCTTTAAGAATCCAAGACGAACTCAAATCTCTAAAACAACAAACCAAAGACAGTCTTACTTTGGCTGCCCTTGATGTATTGACCAATTGGGATGCTTCTTTTGATGCTTCTAGCACAGGAGCTGTTTTATTTATGAATCTTATCAGAAACATTGGGACAGGAGGATACTTTGAAAAGCCATGGTCTTATAAAGATCCTATAAATTCTCCCGATGGCTTTGCAGATAATGACAAAATGTTGGCAGCGATACAAAAGACGGCTAAACAACAAATGGATAAGATCGGTTCGCTAACTCCAAGTTTTGGAGACATTTTTAGGTTAAAGGTTGGATCATATGAATATCCGGGAAATGGTGGACCCGGCCAAATCGGTTTATTCAGAACTATGCACTATGTCCCGGGAAAAAATGGTAAATTTTATCCTTATCACGGGGATAGTTACGTCTGTGCAACAGAGTTTGGCAAACAAGTTAAAGCCAAAGCCTTAATGTCTTACGGTAATGCCACTCAAAAAGGAAATGCCCATGTAGGCGATCAATTACAATTATTTTCAGAAAAGAAACTTAGAGATGTTTGGTATACTCGGGTAGAACAAGAAAAACACCTGGAACGTATTGAAAAACTTAGTGAAATGTAGTATCCTACTTATTCTAAATAATTCTTTTCGGAAAGCCCACATACGCAATATCATTTATAACACATAACAACTAACAGTTAATTTACAACTCATATACAAACAGTTACACAATATTTCTGGTTAACTGTTATTTTTGATATTTTAGTAGTATTAAACGAAGTAAACACTTTCAGCTTTTAGAATTTGAAAATCAACATCAAATTCTAAATTTTGAAATGATACCCCTAACCTCTTTTTTCATGAAATGTCTAATACCAACCAGAATGTTTGTATTGTTGTTTATGTTCTTATCAATAAACTCATTTGCCTGTGATTGCGATTGCCAGGGTGACTGTAGTTTTAAAGGCATTATTGATCAGACAGAGTTTATAGCCTTGGTAAAGGTAATTGAGTATTCTGATTATTTATATTATAAAGACGATCGGGGCTATGATAAAAAAATGCCTTTCTCTACTACGGTAGAAATCGTTAAAATATACCAGGGAAATGAATCCAGAAAAAGGATCAAAATATGGGGAGATGACGGTATGTTATGCAGGCCTTATGCTTCTACTTTTCAATTAGGTAGTTATTACATTATCGCTCCGCGTAAAATCAAACAAGATTCTGAATTCGGCAAAAAGGATGATTTCCATCTCTTTTCTTGTTGGACCGACTATCTAGCTGTCGATCTCGATAAAAATAGAATATTTGGAACCTATTCAAAGCAGATAAAGAATATATCACTTACAGATTTTGAAGGTGATTTTAAAAACTAATAAAACTTCGTATTTACTTTTGGGATGAGACATCTAATCAAGGTATTTATCATCACATTACTGCTAAGTTGCCAAAAAGCAGCATTAAACGTAAACGTTAAAGCGGTAGAAGAAAATGGTATTGTTGGAGAATATCTTTTTCAAAAGGAAAACATCCAAAATCCCATAATTGTTGTTTTACCAGGATCTGGTAAAGGGCTATTACATGCCAGAGAATTAGAAGGATTGGTACAAGAAGGATACGACGTTTTTTCTGTTGCTTATCAAGGTCAAAAACTACTCCCAAAAAGAATAAACAGAATACCTATCGAATATGTAAAAAAGTGTATCGATTGGGCACAAACAAAAAATGAAGGTACTAGAAAAATTATTCTATTGGGCATCTCTAGAGGTGCAGAATTGGCTTTATTATATGCAAGCAAATTTGATGATGTTGATGGTTTAATAGGATATTCCCCATCTAATATTGTACTTCCCGATCATGTTGGAGTCGACGATACAATGCCATTACTATCTTCGTGGACCTATCAGGGTAAGGACATACCGTTTGCTAACATCAGAAGATTTGATGACGAAGCAGGTAAAATTATGTATAAAAAATACATCGATCCCATATTGAAAAATAGAGTTAACTCGTCAGAAGGATTTATTGATGTTTCAAAAATTAAATGCCCTACACTATTATTATCTGGAAAAGCAGATTTGGTATGGCCATCGTATGAAATGTCTGAAATGATGGTAGAAGAAACCGAAGGGCGCAATACCATAAAATCAATTGGATACGAAAATGCGGGACATCAATTTTTATGGTTTTCTAAGGGAGAACCTACTCGAGTAGCTACCAGTCAGTCGTTGCGATTAACAGGCATTAAAAAACATCGGTTTTTGTATGGAGGAACAGAAGAAGGAACAAAAAAAGCAATGATCGAGTCCAGAAAAGAGGTATTGAAATTCATTGATTTCATCAACAATAACTAAACACCATATATGCAAATGACTCTAGAATATTGGAACAGCCTAGCCAATCAAATGCTTTTAATCTGTTCTTTATTGAGCGGTTTTTCTATAACCATTGTTGCTAATCTGATCATATCCGAAAAAGCCGATAAATTGACAAATCGCTTATTAAAAACAGCCACAATTTCTGCTGGTTGCTTTCTGGTTGCTCTATTTGCAATGACCAAAATTTCGATGACGACAACTCCTGGTGGATATCTGCAAGATGTAACCGAAGATGATTTTTTACTCGCCAGAATCATAGGGATGTTCACCTTTATGATTGGGCTTTTTGCCTTGTCTTTTTTAATTGCGCTTTCCGGTTGGACAAAATCAAAAAAAATGGGAATTTTTACAACAGTGGTGGGAGTCGTTTGTTTACTGTTGATATTGATTACGCTTACTGATGTGGGTTTTAACTAATGTGCCCTAAAAATACGTATTTCCACTTATGAAAAAATAGGTCTAATCTGATCCTCCAAGCCTTAAGAAACCACTAACTATTTATATATTGCATCGCATTTATCAGTACCATAAAATTTCAAACGTTGGATCAGCAACCTACCAAAAACACCAAGCGAATTGAAATATTAGATATTTTCCGTGGATTTGCAATTCTGGGAATTTTTGTTGTCAATATTGTCATCATGAACTCTACCTTTTTAAATCAGGATGAATTTGCAAAACAATGGACTTCTCAACTCGATTTAATTTCTCAAAAAATACTACAGCTATTTTTCTACACCAAATTCTTCCCTATTTTCTCATTACTCTTTGGTTTAGGAATTTCTATGCAGGCGATCAAAATGCTGGAAAGGAATCAACTATCATTTTCATTTTTTGCCAGAAGAATGTTCATTTTATTCATTTTTGGGGGTATCCATATTCTATTTCTATGGTCTGGAGATGTATTGTATCTGTATGCTATCCTAGGGCTTATGACCACTTTACTGCTGAGAAAATCTAATAAATTCATTCTTATACTTTCTGGTTTTTTTCTGTTTTTCCCTTTCTATGATCAGTGTTTAGGATATATATTCGAACTACTTCATTTTCAACCAGAAATCTTTTTAAAAGGATATACAGGAGAAACCGTACATCAAATTATCCGGTACGGAACATATCTAGAGGGCATTCATTTACGGCTATTAGAATATCCATCTAATATCCCGATGTTGCTTGGTTTTATGAGTCCGATCGCATTATCCATGTTTCTCTTAGGTTTGTATTTGGGTAAAAATAAAGTCTACCAATCTATGGACACTTTTATCCTGAGTATTAAAAAACCTATGATTCTAGTTGCTTTACTGACAAATCTCTATAGAATCCTATTCTTATTTGTTCTTACCGATTTAGAAATCTATAGAATAGAATTTGTAAGAACTCTTTTCATCAAAGGAATGGTCGTCTCCGATGTGGTTATGGGATTGTTTTACCTTTTGGTAATAGGCTGGATATGGTATAATACCAAATGGAAAACGCTACTTGCGCCTCTCAAATACGCAGGAAGAATGGCGTTAACAAATTACATGGCTCAAAGCTTGATTGGGGTTTTGCTATTTTCTTCGATTGGATTAGGATGGTATGAAACATTGAGCCCATCTCAAACCTTACTAATAGCTCTGGTAGTCTTTGTATGCCAAGTAATACTAAGCAAAGTTTGGCTGACTTACTTTAAATTTGGTCCTCTGGAATGGATATGGAGATGTTTGACTTATAAAAAAGTATTTCCTATCAAAAGAGATACAAGAATAGAAATCAAATCTACATAGAAAAGTTTCCAATTAAACTTCAGTTTAATCAGTGAGTATTACCAAAGTTTTTTTCTAAACTCGGTAGGAGTGTTCTTCTTTATCTTCTTAAACTTCCGGTTGAAATGAGATAAATTTTTAAACCCACTTTTGTATGAAGCTTCTGCAATCGATATGTCCGGTTCTTTTGACAAAAGCAGACATGAATTTTCAATTCTAATTTCGGTCAAAAATTCAAAAAACGTTTTATTGGTTCTTTTTTTAAAGTACCTGCAAAAGGCATTTTTTGTCATGTTTGCCTTCTTAGCAACTTCTTCCAGGGTAATATCTCTATAAAATTCATTCATTACCAATTGAAAAACCTGAGCCATTCTCTTCCCTTCATTATCACTGTATTTTTTCTTCAATAAAGAGGAAGATATTGTCTCTTTACGGGTTTGAGAGAGTGTTTTTAGCATTTGTAAAAAAATGAGCAATCTTTCCAGTTTATTAGGCTCATTCTTTATATCCAAAAACATCTTTTTTAAGTTTTCCTTTTCTGAAAGCACTCTTATTCCAAATGGAAACAAATCAAAAAAACTTCTCACCTCATCAAATTCAGACAGATCAAAAAAATCATCCCCAAAGGATGTTCTGGTAAAGAACAAAGAAATCATATGAGAATGCGATGCTATGCTACTGCTTTTTAGCACATGAGGTACATTACTTCCAAAAATAAATATATCGTTGGGCTGATAACTTGAAACCGTATCACCTACAATCAGACTCCCTTCTCCAGAAATGACCCATGAGATTTGAATTTCTTCATGCTGATGAAAAGCATCATAAAATGTAGCTCCTCGATCCTCCTGCACAATAAGGGCATCAGTAGTAGTTTTGGGTATTTTAAAAGAAAGTGCCTTCATCTTACTTCATCAATATTACTCAATAAAATCAAAACAAACACAAATTAAGGTAATATAGTATCAATATTAGATAACTTATGCGTATTGCATGCTAAGTAGAGATTCTACTTTTGGTCAAAACATTTATCATGGCAATACAATGGAAAGGGGTAATGCCCGCAGTGACTACAAAATTTACACCACAAGACACCTTAGACCTCAAGATGTTTGAGGTGAATATAAAAGCTCAGTTAGAGGCCGGAGTTCATGGAATTATTTTGGGCGGTACTCTTGGCGAAGCAAGTACATTAAGTGATCCTGAAAAAAGAACTTTGGTGCAAACAACAGTAGAGATCGTTAATGGCCAGGTTCCTGTTATCATTAATATTGCAGAACAAACTACCCAAGGAGGGATACAAGCGGTTAAAAATGCAAAAGAAGATGGTGCTAGCGGCTTGATGATGCTTCCTCCTATGCGATATAAAGCTAGTGATAAAGAAACGATCGCTTATTTTAAAGAAATAGCCAAAAATACTGATCTACCCATAATGATCTACAACAACCCTGTGGATTATGCTATCGAAGTAACTCTAGATATGTTTGAGGATTTACTGACCTTGGACAATATACAGGCTGTAAAAGAATCTACTAGAGATATTTCTAATGTAACCAGAATTAAAAATCGATTCGGAGATCGATTAAAAATTCTATCAGGAGTAGATACCTTGGCATTAGAAAGCCTGATCATGGGCGCCGATGGATGGGTAGCAGGTCTGGTCGATGCATTTCCCAAAGAAACCGTAGCTATCTATGAGCTTCAAAAAGCAGGAAGAATCGAAGAAGCTATCGCCATCTATAGATGGTTTCTACCATTGCTAGAGTTAGACATAAACCCTAAATTAGTACAAAACATTAAACTGGCCGAAGTTGCCACAGGAATAGGGACCGAAAATGTAAGACCTCCCCGATTACCGTTATCCGGAGAGGAGCGAAAACAGGTGCTCGAAATTATTGAAACAGGACTAAAAAATAGACCGAAATTACCAAATATAGCGGCTCTTCAAAATGCATAAGATCAAATAAAATCACACGTATCAATACATAATAAAAACATGATAACCGGTAAAAATTATATAGGCAATCATCTTTCCTCCCAAGGAGATAAAACCTACACAACCTTTAATCCAAAGGTCAATATCGAAAATGAACCTTTGTATTATGAAGCTTCCGAAACGGAGATCAACCATGCAATTGATCTGGCTTCTGAGGCATTTGCTGCGTATAAAAAGGTTTCTGGAAAAGATAAAGCTCAATTTTTGAATACGATCGCCGAAGAGATTCTTGCTCTGGGTGATCTATTAATTCAAACCTATATTTCTGAAAGTGGACTCCCAGAAAAAAGAGCTATTGGGGAACGAACAAGAACCATAGGTCAATTAAGAGCTTTTGCAAATTTGGTAGCCGACGGAACATGGGTCGAAGCCACTATAGATACAGCAGATCCTAATCGAATCCCCATCCCAAAACCAGATCTTAGAAAAATGTTAACCCCATTAGGTCCGGTGGTGGTTTTTGGTGCCAGTAATTTTCCTTTAGCCTATTCTACCGCTGGTGGTGATACAGCTTCTGCTTTGGCTTCGGGATGTCCCGTGATTGTAAAATCGCACCCAATGCATGCTGGTACAGGAGAGCTCATTGCATCTGCTATCATAGCTGCTGCAGAAAAAACGAAAATGCCCAACGGAGTATTTTCTAACCTCAACAGTTCGGGTATCGAAGTAGGTGTGCAATTGGTCAAACATCCAAAAATAAAAGGTGTCGGTTTTACCGGAAGTATCAAAGGAGGGCGAGCATTATTTGATCTTGCAGCTCAACGGCCAGAGCCCATACCGGTATTTGCAGAAATGGGAAGTATCAATCCCGTTGTGATCTTGCCGGAAACCCTACAAAAAAGAGGAGCATCTTTGGCAACTACTTATGCCAAATCTATCACTTTGGGTACCGGGCAATTCTGTACAAATCCAGGTTTGATTTTGGGGGTAAAAAGTGAAGCGCTGGATCATTTTATTGATAAATTATCTACTGAAATCTTAACGATCACTCCTTCTTGTATGTTGCATCCCAATATTGTAAACAACTACAAAAACAACTCAGCAAATATGCTTCAAGAATCAGGTATTTCTAAAACAGCCGATTATCAAGGTGATTTGGAACCAAACTTTGCTGGTCAAATGATTACCACAGTAGATGGAGATTCCTTTTTAAACAACACCAATCTGCACCAAGAGGTTTTTGGGCCGTTCTCTCTGGTAGTACAATGTAAAGATCTGGAGGAGTTAACCACTATTATCGATCATCTCGAGGGACAGCTTACCGGGACTATTTTGGCAGAGCAAGAAGAGATAGCAGATCACCGTACTATTATAGAAGCACTGCAAAACAGGGTAGGTCGACTTATTTTTAATGGAGTACCCACAGGAGTAGAAGTATGCCCATCGATGCTTCATGGAGGACCATATCCTGCATCTACTGATAGTAGATTTACTGCCGTAGGCATACATGCTATAAAGCGTTGGGTACGCCCTATGAGTTATCAAAACTGGCCTGATCATTTATTACCAGATGAGTTACAAAATCAAAACCCTCTTGGTATTTCCAGATTGGTGAATGGAGATTCCACACGAAACCCACTGTAATATGAGTATCTCAGTATATCGATGCATAGACGCACATACCTGTGGTAATCCTGTACGAGTAGTGACTACCGGTCATCCTCCTTTGGTAGGAAATTCTATGAGCGAAAAACGGCAACATTTCTTAAAAGAGTATGACTGGATTCGGAAGGGGTTAATGTTTGAACCCAGAGGTCATGATATGATGAGTGGTAGTTTTTTATTCGAACCTCATGATCCGAAAAATGATTTTGCGATTTTGTTTATTGAAACTTCGGGTTGTTTGCCCATGTGTGGTCATGGAACTATTGGTACTATCACCATAGCTATCGAAGAAGGACTAATTGATCCTAAAACACCTGGAAAAATACGAATGGAAGCCCCTGCTGGGTTGGTTGAAATTCAATATCAACAAACCGGAAAAAAAGTCGATTGGGTAAAATTAACTAATGTCTCATCATATTTAGCTGCTGAAGGATTAGAAATAGATTGTCCCGAACTGGGAACACTTGTTTTTGATGTCGCCTATGGGGGAAATTTTTATGCCATTATCGATCCGCAATTGAATTTTGAAGGAATGCACGCTTTCGAAGCATCCAAACTAATTCAATACTCACAAGTATTACGCAAAAGCATCAACCAAAAATATCCAAATACCTTTATCCATCCAGAAGACGAAACGATTAGAGACGTAAGTCATATGTTATGGACAGGAGACGCTATCGATCCAAAATCCTCTGGAAGAAATGCAGTTTTTTATGGAAACAAAGCGATCGATCGATCTCCTTGTGGTACTGGCACTTCTGCTAGAATGGCGCAATTACATGCAAAAGGGAAATTAAAAAAAGGAGAGGATTTTATACATGAAAGCATCATTGGTAGTACATTTATAGGACGTATAGAACAAGAAACCATGTTGGGTGATCAAAAAGCAATTGTCCCCAGTATACAAGGTTGGGCTAAAATCTATGGATATAATACGATTACTATCGATGATGACGACCCTTATGCCCATGGATTTCAAGTAATTTAACCGATGTAGTTTTTAAAAAACAGAGCAATGAAAAATTGTATTGTGATTGGTGGAGGTGTTATTGGTTTATGCACTGCATATTACCTTCATAAAGAAGGGCATCAAGTTACGGTTATCGATCAATCCTCGATGGATTTTGGAGCTTCTTATGTCAATGCAGGATATTTATCCCCTAGTCATATCATACCGCTAGCCGCTCCAGGAGTCATGAAAAAAGGATTGCAATGGATGTTTAATCCTTCAAGTCCTCTTTTTATAAAACCACGACTTAATTCTAATTTTCTGAAATGGACTTTAGCGTTTAATGCCTCATGCTCTAGCAAAAATGTACAAAAAGGGATTCCTGCTATCAAAGAGATTGCAATTTTGGGGAGAGATCTGTATACGGATATCAAAAATGATGAAAACTTTTCCTTCCAGTTAGAAAAAAAAGGACTTCTGATGCTCTGTCAAACCGAAAAAATGCTGGAAGAAGAAATTCAAGTCGCCGAAACCGCTACAAAAGAAGGGTTAACTACCAAAACATTACCAAAAGAAGAACTACAAAAACTATATCCTGATACTGCAGTACAGGCAATTGGTGCAACCTGGTATGAATGTGACGCACATACCACACCCAATACTTTTATGAAAGAAATGAAAAACTACCTGGAAGCTTCTGGAGTTCGATTTCATAAAAATGAAAAGATTGAAAATCTGTCCTTCAACAATGGAAAAATAGTTTCTATAGACAATAGCACTCATACCTATACCGCAGACGAATATATCTTAACTGCAGGCTCCTGGTCTAACCAGTTAAGCAAATTACTTGGTATCAACCTGCTGCTGGAGGCGGGAAAAGGGTACCGAATCAATTCTGATAGAAATTTGGGCATCACCATTCCCGCAATTCTTGCAGAAGCAAAAGTAGCAATCACCCCAATGGATGGATTTACCCGGTTTGCCGGAACTATGGAAATTGCCGGAATTAATCATCGAATTAATCAAGTACGAGTTGAAGCTATTGCTAAAGCTACGCAGCGCTATTTTCCTAATATCGAGTTAACCCCGGAAGAAAAAGGCAAAGCCGCTTGTGGATTACGACCAGTAAGTCCAGATGGTTTACCATACATAGGAAAATCATCAAAGTGTAACAACCTTACTATAGCTACAGGTCATGCCATGATGGGTTGGAGCATGGGGTCTGCCACCGGAAAATTGGTGTCCGAACTAATTAGCGATAAAAAACCTTCTCTAGATCTGGACGTATATCATCCGGATAGAAAATTCTAGCTTCAGTTGTTTTTATAAAATTCCTGTTTGTTTTTTATAAAAAGCATCTTGCTGTTTTTTCATCATTTCTCTAGCCACTTTCTTTTTATAAGCATAAAGTTCTTCCTCTTCGGTAAGATCACCGTATACTCGATCATTGATATCAAAGTCTGTTTGTAATACCACAGCTCGCTGACCTTCTTTCTGCTCTACCCAGGTTCTTATTTCTCCCTCGGCATCTTGCAATTTAAAATCATATTCCCCCTTTGGAGATATCAGTTTGGCAAAAATCGGAGAAGTTTCGATAGCCAGGAACAATAAAAATATAAAGAATGAGGGCAACCATGGCAATTCATTAAGCGCGTTGATCCTTGCCATCAATCCATCAAAATTATCGATAATAGGTTGTGAGTTATCCACTTGAGTTTCGTACTCAGTAGCTAGCTGCACTTTTTGATTTTCTAGCGTAGCTATTTTCTCGGCGTTATTCTTTTTAAGTGCTACCAGTTCTTCTAGGGCAGCATCGTGCTTTTCTCTTTTTTCTTTATATACAGGGCCTTTACCTATGATTTCGGTTCCTTTTCGACCTTCGGCTTCTGCAATATAGGTTTCGTATAAGTCATTAACTTCAGTTTCCTTGGTCGCAATTTCTTCTTTTAGGGCTCCAATTTCCTGATCGATTCCATTAATCACCGGAGTGAATTGAGTTGCGATCTGTTCCTTGTTGGCAAGAGTATAATCATTCTTCTGCTCTAATAACACGCGATCTATTTCTTTCTCGAAAATTTTTAATTCCAAGGGTTTTGAAATGACAATGGCAATGATGATTGCCAAAATTATTCTGGGGGATGCCTGTAGCAGTTCATCCAAAAAGTTGTCCTTTTTTTTGATGGTGGATACTATGAATCTGTCCAGATTAAAGATTAACAATCCCCAAATCAGCCCAAAAAAGGCAGCAGTAAAATAATTATCAAAAACAGTATACAGTGCATAACTCGCAGCAATAGAAGCCATTACTGCGGTAAAAAAAACCGTAGCTCCTATACCAGCATACTTGTTTTGTTCTCCATTACTACAACTCTCTAAAATGGAAGTATCTGCTCCCGAGCATAAAATAAAAAATCTCTTTAACATCATCTAAGGGTTTTTTGATTGATACTAGGTATAACGCTGATTTATAAGTAAATGTTGCACAAAAAAACTCCCAAAAGGGAGTTAAAAATTATATGCGGCTACAAAAATAAATCAAGTGTTTTAGCGGTTATTATCTTTTCTGGCTTTGGATTTAGCTCTTTTCAACTCTTTTCTTGCCTTTTTACGAGCTTTTTCAGCTTCTTTACGAGCTTCTTCCAAAGATTTTCTGGCTTCAGCTCTTAATTGCTCTCGCTCTTTTGCTACCAGTTCTCTATCTTTCCTTACTTGCTCCATAGCCATTGCTCTTGCTTTTTCGGCTTCCTCTCTTGCCATCAAAGCCTGTTTCATGGCTTGTTCTCTTGCCTTTTCTGCCTGGAACATGGCTTCTTTTCTAGACTCCATAGCTTGTTTAATGGCACGTTCTCTTGCTCTTTCTGCATCTCGTTGTGCTTTCAACGCATGTTCCTGAGCAATCATAGCAGCTTTTCTAGCTTCTTCATGCGCCCGAATTCGCACTTCTTGTTGCTGTGCTCTTTCCCTTCGGACCATTTCTACTTGCGATTTAGCTCTTTCTCTTGATGCTTCCACAATTTCCCTGGCTCTTTCTGCTGCTTCTCTTGCTCTTTCAGCTATTTCTTCTCTGCTTACCATAGCTATTTCGTTAGCTTCTTCTATCTCTTGGACTCTTCTCTCTTCTTCTTCCTCAATTTCAGCCAACACCGCTTCTTCTACTTCATTATCTTCAAAAACCTGAGAATCTGAAGTTGGAGTTGGAGCTCCTGGAGGAGTTGGTGGTGCTGGTGCTCCACTACGTTTTATCCTTTTAGTCTCTTTTGGAGGTGGCGGAATCGCACTTGCTTCCCCTTTGCGTACTATTGGCGCAGGAGGTAATGGAGGGGCTGATGGAATTAGATCATGTTCTGGATTGGACCGATATAATCTAGTTTTTTTATACTCTCTGTTTATTGCCTCAATAAAATCATCATTAGCATTTTGTAATTTCACATCAAAATTAAACCCTTTCAGCTCTTCATCTTTCCATTGTTTGGTGGTATTATCAATAACCGTAGCAAAATTGGAGATACTAGTGGCCTTCCCGTTTACCGTGATTTGGTTTCCTGTTACTTTTATCTTTATTTGTTTATCAGAATCACTATCCTGAACGGTTTTGGAATAATTGACATTTCTTTGCTGGGCTACAATTTCATTAGTAAATAACAGCATACACCCAAACAAAAGGGGTAAAAGCAGCAACAGCTTTGTCGCTGCTTTGGTTCTAGAAAATTGTTGTGACATCATAACGATTCGTTTTTTGGTTAATGAATAATTGATTGAACTCGCTAGCACAGTGTGATTAGGACTGCTGTTATACCCAACGAGTAGGTCTATATATTTTATTATAGAATTTCCTTGATGCAATACGCTTTGGTCTGCCAGGAATTCATGATTTAGCTTTATTGCTCTTTTGATCCAATACCACATCGGGTTAAACCAAAATATGACTTGCATAATTTCAACAAATAGAATATCGAGTGTGTGTTTTTGTGCTACATGAGTTTGTTCATGTAACAATACTTCTTTCGGGATTTTGTTTTCTTTAAATGCTCTTCCTGGTACAAAAATGTAACTCCAAAAAGAATGAGGAACTACCGTATTACCCAATAAAACATGTATAAATGAAGGTGTTTTTAGTTGCTCATGAGTGGTAATTTTTTTGAACATCCTCCTCAAATTCAATAGGAATCTGGTACCAAAAATAAGAGCACCGATCCCATACAATGTCCATAATACAATAGGCCAATAATTAATAGAAGGTACTTCTTGTGGCACATCTTCCAGATAGACATACGATGTGGTAGGAGTAACAAGGGCTTCTTGATCAGCTACAACATCTACCGTATACGTAATAGTAATTAATGGGATCGTATATGCAAAAACTAAGCTGAACAAAAGGTAAAAACGTTTCAAAACGTGCATACTTTCTTTCTCCAGAAACCATCGGTAGAAAGCCCATAACAGCACTAAGCAAAGTGTAGATTTAAGGATATATGCTATCATTTTTTCTGTTTTTGAAGTTGTTGGTCAACAATCTTTTTGAGCTCTTCTAATTCTGAAGTTGATAAGTTCGTCTCTTCAGTGAAAAAAGAGGCAAACTGAGAAGCAGAATTATTGAAAAAATTCTTAATCAATCCATTAACATGCTTCGAAAAGTAATCGGTCTTTTTTACCAAAGGATAGTATTCTCTCGATTTTCCGTAGAGCGTATAATCTACAAAACCTTTATCCTTCATTCTTTTAAGCAATGTGGCTACGGTAGTCGTTGCCGGTTTAGGTTCGGGAAAAGCATCCAGCAAATCTTTCATAAATGCCTTTTCTAACTTCCATAAGTATTTCATCAGTTGTTCTTCGGCTTTGGATAATTGCATTGCTCTACTAAATTAGAATTAACTCTACAAATGTAGAATAAAAAATAATAAATACAAAAAAACTACCATCAAAACCTTGTAAAAAAATAGTAAACTATTGATTCTATAGAGGTTTTCAGGTAGTTTTAATTAAAAAACAAAACCTACCAAGTTATTGCTTGACTATCGGAAGTACTATATTGGAATTAGCCGATTTTATTTTTACAAAGTACGTCCCTGATTTTGTTATCTCTTTTCCAAACGATATTACACTTGGACTATTGGTATACATTCTGTCGAAAAGTTGTTGCCCCAAAATATTATAAACACTTATGAATAAAGATTCCCCATTTAGTTTGGATACATTTATTTGAACAGTATTGTTGAAAGGGTTAGGCGAAATGGTAATTTCATGCAGATCTTTATTCACCTCATCCATATTATTTCGGTTGAAAGATGTATTTACGGTTGTATAGATGCTTGTGTTGGGTTTTGTTTGATAAGCATAATCCAATATGGTGAAAGACAATCCATCATTTGAAACTATACCATGAAACCAACCATAGTGTGTATTTCCACTTATTAAGAATTCAAACCCTATAAATCCTGATTTTCCATTCCAATCCGAATACGAAGAAGAACTAATAATATAACTGTTCGGGTCATTTCTGAAATTACGTAGGTTTCCAATTTCTTGGCCTTCCTCTATTAGCGTAATATTACTGGTGCTCTCATTACAAACTACATCCTTGCCATAGGTAACCAAGCGAGCCGAGTTATTGGTATACCAAGCTCCATATCCATTGTCATCTCCTCGTTCTATTCTAAAGAAATCCCAGGTATTTGAAGGGCTGACAGACACATCCTCAATATCGACGTAGACTACTCCATCATCGTTGGCACATGGATCACATGATCCACCGCAATCTACCCCGGTTTCATCTCCATTCTGGATTCCATCATTACATGTAGCACCCGAGTCATCATTTACAAGAATACTATAATCCTCTACCTCACCCAGATAAGAGTCGATACCGCAAGGTGTAATTTTATCTTCAGATCCATATCCTATTCGAACTCTCATCCGCAACGTTGTATTGGAGATCACCCAAGAAGGAACATTTATGTTATTTATATATGGCCCTGGGCCATATTTCGAGAATATTCTTTCACCTGTATCAGTAAAATCTCCATCATTATTCCAATCTATCCATACTCCTACCGCATTATAGGTCCAATGTTCATTATTTACGTTTACACTTAATTCTGTTTGATCATTTTTTTTAATTGTGGTAGATAATGAAGTATAATCTGAATAAGGATTATGAGTACTACTGTTGTTGATTTCTCCAAAATTTACTTTGGTAATGTGTAAACTTGATCCTGCATTGGATGCCTCACAATACGTAATTGTTGTAGAACAGGGCTCACAGGATCCTCCACAATCTATTCCTGTTTCATCTCCATTTTGGATCCCATCATTACAGTTTGGTGTGGTACCTCCCCAAACTTTACTTCCGGCATTAATTGCTCCAAACGGTTCTGTACTATATGCATAGTCCAACAAGCTATATGAACTTCCATCTGGGGTTACCTGAATTCTAAACCACCCATAATTAGTTTTCCCAGGATATATCTCCAGTTGAAAACCAATGTAAGCTGTTTTTCCATCCCAAACCGTATACGAAGCATCTCTTATAACATGCAAATCTGGATAAGCGCCTCCTTCAACCCAATTACTTTCAGAAGATATCAATGTATTTTCTTCTATCGGGATTGGGTTTCTTGTTCCTGAATTACAGACTAATGCTTTTTGATAAGTTTCTAATTTCAGATCATTATTCTCGAAAAAAGTACCGAACGAATTACTATCTGCTCCTTCTATTCTGAAAAAAGTCCATGTCGTGCTTGCGTTTGCAGTATAATCTTCATTATCTACGTAAACCACTTGATAGGGATCATAATAAGAAAAGTAAAAGGAGACTTTATCTGTGTTCAAGGTATTAATCCCACCTGAAATGAGCCCATCTTTGAGAGTAATACTTCCCGCAGTATTATCAACTATTGCATGGTTATTTGCTTTTCCATTAAATTTTACGCTTAGCCTCGTATTATTAACAACCGTTATCGTGGGAGAATATCCAGACGGAAGTTCTGAAACATAATGAATTCCTTCTACCAAGGTTCCTGAACTTAAGGCAAAAGTGCCGCCTTCTATATTGATATCATAACTACTATCGACTAGTGCTCCTTCGTTTGATAAAGATTCTTCTACAGTATTGTTGTTTACAACCAATGCAGCACCATTTAGATTAACACCTGTAGCTGTCAGATTCTCAGGTTGCCACAAGGGTTTTCTTGTAGGGTGCTGTAATGCTGCCAGCATTCTATTGACCTGACCCTGGGTATACATTTTTGCACAGCCTGCTGCCGAATCGTATCCCATATAATTTTCATAATTGATTAAATTCCCACAATCAGTGGCACCAACTACGCAACCATCATCACCAGAATTTTCATCCTCTTTAGGAGTATCATCAACTTCATCTCCATTGGGATCATTACACCCTCCTTCGAAAGTATGTATTAAATTGAGCCAATGCCCAAACTCATGAGTAAACACCGACGCAAATTCTTTATCTGTATTCCCGTGTAGATATTGACCATTATATACTACCCGAGCAATATTTTGATCAGACATAGTGGTATTGGGATACCAGGCAACTCCTGAGTTATTTGAAACCCTATCACCGTATAGGTCACCAGTGATGTACACATTCATATATTTATAATTATCCCATCCATCTCTAGCCACAACAGGACTATTGTAATTACCCATTCCAGAAGCTTCCGGGTGAAAAATCACGCCATTGGTACTTCCTCCGTTTGGATCTATTTTTGCCAGTGCGAACCGAACATTTAGCATTGATTTTCTACCGTCAAAAAAGGGATCTATACTATTCCAATCATCATTGAGCCCATTAAAATCTCTATTGAGTGCATCTAAGGCTTCTTTTATGGTGTTATAATCTACCGTTTTCCCATGTTGGACGGTTCCATAAACATGAACAACAACTGGAATCGTATATGTCGTTGCAGCTTCTTTCAGAAGTGTTTTGCTATTAACAAACTTGTTTGTGAATTTATTAAAGTTTTCATGCTCGGATTTTGATTTTGGATTCATTGAAAAAATAAAATCGTTTACATCTTTTGCTTTACACTGCTTAGCATTTATAGCTTCCCGTTGTGCTAATAAAGAAGAGAAATAAAGGCATAGCAAAACCGTTAAAAAAAAGGCTTTAGTTTTCATAGTTGAGTTGATTTTGTGTTAGTTACGATAAAATTAAAGCTATCCTCGTACTTCTAATTATACTATACTAACTAAACGACATACTATATTATCCATCTTTGATGATTCGCTTAATCCAGCTCATGAAAATGGTCTAAAAACAAAAAATCCCAGTACAAAATTATGTACTGGGATTTTCTAAAACTTAGATTATTATTCTATTGATCTATTGACTCAGCTCCGTAAAATATTTATAAAACAACGGAATTGTTTCTATTCCTTTTAGATAGTTCCATACTCCAAAATGTTCGTTTGGAGAATGAATAGCATCACTATTCAAACCAAATCCCATCAAAATGGTTTTACTTTTTAGTTCTTTCTCGAACAGGGAAACGATTGGAATACTTCCTCCACTTCTTTGTGGAATCGGAGTAGTACCAAAAGTATCCTGATAGGCTTTACTCGCTGCTTGATAACCGATATTATCAATTGGGGTAACATATCCCTGGCCTCCATGGTGCGGAGTCACTTTTACGGTTACCGCTTCGGGTGCTATGCTTTCAAAGTGTTTTGCGAACAATTCGGTAATCTCTTCCCAATCCTGGTTAGGCACTAATCGCATCGAAATTTTGGCATAGGCTTTACTTGCAATAACCGTCTTGGCTCCTTCACCTGTATATCCTCCCCAAATTCCATTTACATCAAGTGTAGGGCGAATCGAGTTCCGCTCGTTTGTGGTATATCCCTCTTCACCATATACATCATTAATCGCTAATGCATTTTTATAAGCTTCGATAGAAAACGGCGCTTTGGCCATTTCGGCTCTTTCCTCTTTTGATAACTCTTCTACCTTGTCGTAAAACCCAGGTATGGTAATATGATTATTTTCATCATGTAACGAAGCAATCATTTTGGTCAACACATTGATCGGATTAGCCACAGCACCACCATATAATCCACTATGTAAATCCCGATTAGGTCCAGTAACCTCAACCTCAACATAACTTAATCCTCTTAAGCCAGTGGTTATCGACGGAACATCTTTTGCGATCATTCCTGTATCACTGATCAAAATAACATCATTGGCTAGTTTTTCTTGATTTCTCTCTACAAACCATCCCAAACTTTTACTACCCACTTCTTCTTCACCTTCAATCATGAACTTGACGTTACAAGGTAATTGATCAGTTTTGGTCATCAACTCTAATGCTTTTACATGCATATACATCTGCCCTTTATCATCACAAGAACCGCGAGCAAAAATTGCCCCTTCGGGATGGATATCTGTTGGTTTTATTACAGGTTCAAACGGAGGACTATCCCATAGATCTAATGGATCTGGTGGTTGCACATCATAATGACCATATACCAATACGGTCGGAAGCTTTTTATCGATTATTTTTTCTCCATATACGATAGGATATCCGGGAGTTTCACAAATCTCTACTTTATCACATCCTGCGTTTTCAAGACTATTTTTGATCTCCTGAGCAGTTTTTATCACATCCTTTTCGTATGCAGAATCTGCGCTAATCGATGGAATTTTAAGCAAGGCTAAAAGTTCGTCTATAAATCGATCTTTATGCTCTTGAACATATGAGTTTATATTTTGCATGAAATTGAGTTAATTAAGGCTTAAAAGTACTAAAACTTTATATTTTTTGAGAAGGTTGTTTTTATTTTAAAAGTATTGTTTATATTTGCACCCGCTTACTAATAAAAGTGAGACTTTTTGTACCGAGTCCTAAGGGGGTACAAAATTAAAAATGCGGGCGTGGTGGAATTGGTAGACACGCTAGACTTAGGATCTAGTGCCGCGAGGTGTGAGAGTTCGAGTCTCTCCGCCCGCACCGAAGAAAAGCTTCTCTTTATCGAGGAGCTTTTTTTATACCCAAAAGTTAAATACTGCTTAGGAGAGACGAGAAGTTTATCCTGAGCGCTTCGACTTTGCTCAGAGTGACACGAGGTACGAGCCGAAGAAAGTCTCTCCGCCTACACTACAACAGAAAGGCTGAATCAGTTGATTCGGTCTTTCTGTTTATACACATTCGACAAAAGTATCCATCACTTATTTATCTAAAAAATACATTTATAGATTGTAATAAACCACTTATCAACTCAATCGGACACTTACTCATTTTCACTACCTAGACCCCGTACATCTGGATTAATTTTACACCGTAAAACACTGACAACTAATATAATAATATTACATCATGAAAGACGGTAAACTATCCATAGACATCATCATCATCTTTGCTTTTGTAGTGTGCTTGGCGATGCTATCGGCTGATATTTATGGAAGTTATCTAGATTTCTTTGTAGACAAAGGATTAGTAAATAGTTACCTAAATAATATTCTGATTAGTATTTATAGTAAGGTACCTGTTTTACAGTCTTCGGTATTTACAAGATTCGTTTGTATTTTATTATTCGCCTTCGCTTCACTAGGATTTCAAGTCAAAAAGAAACCAGAGGGTAATCATCAGATCAAATATTACATCATTGGTCTAGCAATTGGGGTTATCATATTTGTTTTAACGCCTTCAATACCCACTCCAATTTTCCTAAACTTAGGACTTACCGTTGTTTCTTTTGTAGCGTTTATTTGGGGATTTATCAATTTCAGGAGGCATTTTGATTTCTATGGTCAAAAGGATGAGTTTAATGAGAAGAACCTCATCTTCAAGCAAGAAAAAGATGTGATGGAGAACCCGTATTCGGTGAACTTTAAGACGAGTAACGGAGTGGTAAACGTGGTGAATCCTTTTAGAGCTACTATGGTATTAGGAACTCCAGGTTCAGGAAAATCATACTCTGTTATAGAAGAATACATCAGACAGCATATTCAAAAGAAATTTACAATGCTGGTATATGATTTCAAATTCCCATCATTAGCCAAAGAAACCTATGCTTTTTTTCAATACTATAAACAACAATATGACATAGAACCCGATTTTAGTGTTATCTCACTGGATGATATCGAACGTTCTAACTTCGTAAACCCGATCAGTCCCGATTTGATCAATAAAGCGGCAGATGCGATTGAGGCAGCACAAACTGTATTATATAACCTCAACAAAGAGTGGATTACTCAAAAGGATTTCTTTGCACAATCCGCAATCTCTTACTTCGCTTCTTGTATCTATTTCTTAAAGATATATGAGGATGGTAAATACTGCACACTACCACATGCCATAACATTGGCTGCTTGTCCAGATGAAAAGGTCTTCAAAATATTTGGGGAGTATAAAGAGCTTAAATTCTTCATGACACCGTTTGCTGACGCACTCGAAAAAGAAGCATTTGAGCAGTTATCCGGACAAACCGCATCTGCCAGAATTCCGCTATCACAACTAGCCACCAAAGAATTATTCTGGGTAATGGGTAATAATGTGTATCCGGAACTAAATGTTCCTTTAGAAATCAACAATCCCAAGGAACCATCGATCATGATTCTGGCGAATTCGCCAGCTACCCAAACCACAAATTCACCAGCCTTAGGTCTGATTGCTACACAGATATTAAAAAAGATCAATCAGCAAAACAGACAACCCTGTTCTGTGATCATTGATGAGTTGCCTACCATGTATTTTATGGGATTAGACAACTTGATCGCAACGGCAAGATCCAACAAAATATCTACGACTATTGGGATGCAGGATCTAGAGCAATTAAAAAGAGACTATGGAGATAAAATCGCCGAAACCATCTTCAATATTGTAGGAAACATTTTTAGTGGATCGGTTAGAAGCGAAACAGCTACCAAACTACAAGAGGTATTTGGTAAGAAAAAGCAAAAAATGAAAAGTGTATCTGTAGATACCAGTGCTACCTCTTACAGCATTAGCGAAAACCTGGAATATGTAATGCCTGTAGCTACGCTTTCGCAATTATCTCAAGGAGAGTTTGTAGGGATAGTGGCCGACAACTTTGGAGAAGAGATTAATCGAAAAATATTCAGAGGGAAAATACAAATAGATAAACGTACGGATGCTATAAAAACAGCCATTCCAAAAGTATTGGATAAAGATGATGATGTGGATAGTTTAATGGATGGTAACTTCAACAGAATCGTAGAAGAGATAGATATCCTCGTAGCTACCGAACTATACAATATTGAGTTTGCTCAGGAAAACGAAACCAATACTGTATCTGAAACTACATAAAAAAACAAAGGAGAAAAAAGATGAAAAATTGTAAAGCAACATATGGTGTTTGCCTATTGCTACTCATGTTCTGTGTAGCTACGATAGCCGCACAAACTGCTACAGTAAAAAAGTATGAGAACATTCCGGTTTATTTCCCATTGGATAAGAATGATTTTGTAACTGTTTCTTCACCATATGGATTTCGGAACCATCCAATTCTTAAAGAAAACAGACTACATCAGGGTATCGATCTGGTAGCCACAAAGGGAAAGCCTGTGTATGCCGCTGCCAGCGGAACCGTAGAAAAGGCTGATTTTGTAAACGGTTATGGAAATCGAATTCTACTAGCTCACGGTGAAGAGATCAAAACACTGTATGGTCACCTATGGATTAAAATGGTAAAGAAAGGAGATACCATAAAACAAGGACAACTCATCGGTTTGGTTGGAGATACCGGAAGAGTAACCGGCCCACACCTGCACTATGAAATATGGCTTAAGGGGAAAAGAGTAGATCCACTGCTGGTTTGGAGAAGCTGGATCAAAAAAGAAGATAAGGAAATCGCAATGAATCAATAAAAAACAAAAATGGACAAAAACAAAAAAATAATAGCGACAGTTGTATTTGTAGCCTTTATGGCGCTGATAGGTGTTTTCATAAAAGTAGCTATCATGCCATCTGGTGAGTCAGATAAATCAGAAGCCAAAATCAATATTTTGACGCCAAAGGTTGATGACAAAAAAATTAAGAGAACTTCAAAAATTCAAAACTACGAAAAAGACAAATCCATTTTTGGACTCAATAAGGTAGTAAAAAACCTTAGTGATGTAGAAGATGCTGAAAAACAAGTTTACGTAGAAGAATCAATCATCAGAGGAATGGAAGATTCCCTGAATCCACAAGAATTAGAACAACAACAAAAATTATATCAAAACGATGCTTATGCTAGCGCTGCTAATCCGGCTTATAATCAAGCAACAAAATCTCGGAATACTCAAGAAGTTGAAGAGGTTTATATAGACGAAGAATTGCAAAGAATAATGGCTTTGCAAGATCAACTTATGGAGCAATCCAGAATGGCTGCACAATCCGACAATCCTGAAGAAAATCTAAGTGCTTTTGTGGATTCGTATAACCAAGTTGCTGCCGCTCACGGACAACCTTCTATGGAGATGAAATTTGAAAATGGCCAAACTGGTCTGGGAACAGGAGTTGGTGGAACTAACCCAGAAGATATTGCTAAAACTGCACAAATGGCAAGTGAACGAATGTCGAATGCTATTAAAGATAAGTTTACCGCAAAAAATCACTTTCAGGGAGCGGGATCTGCCAGAGGGGATGATAAAATCGTAGGATTAGTACCCGCAGAAACTGTAGACCAAGGGGTATTGGTAAATGGAAGTACCATAGCGATAAGAACCAAGAAAGATGTACGATTAAAAGAACCCGCCTTATACATTCCAAAAGGGTCGGTGGTTTATGGAAAAGTTAATCTTTCAACGAATAGATTAATGATCGACGTCAATAGCTACAAGGCCCATGATAAACTTTACCTATTGGATTTTAGTCTCTACGATTACGATGGACGAGAGGGGATTCATTTAGGCAATCGAACCTGGCCCAAAATTCCTTCCAAAGTAGCTAACGATGTATATGATTATGCTTATCAAAGAGGAACTCAAGCCGCAGCATTAGGTGGAAATAACAGCATTAATCTGGATGAGGCAAAAGACATCGCAATCCTATCTGCTGCCAAAGAAATAAGCACGGAGATATTCGATAAAAGAACAGTGTATATGCCCAAGAAATATCACTTATGGTTTAACATTAACACCCAGTAACATGAAGAACGACACACTAAATACCGTATTTCCGATATATGCTGTAGAGAACGATCTAATCGTATCCAAAAAGGGAGATATCAGCGTTGGGTACAAGTTAAAACTGCCACAAATATATTCTCTGGATATGGCTGCTATCGAAAGGATCAATCAACTATTTGACAAAATCATCAGGTCCTTACCAGAAGATACGATCATTCAAAAACAAGATTACTTCTTTGTCGATACCGTAAAAGAAGCTATTGCAAAAGGAGAGCACATGCTATCCCGAAGTGATAACAAGTTTTTCTACGAGAAACCCACGCTAAGTCATGAGTGTTACTTGTTTATCACCAAGGATTCGAAGAAGAAAATGAGTATCACCAGTAGTCCAAAACAATACGAGAAGTATATGGAAGAAGTAGATACTTTTCTAAAAACAGTGACTACCAGTATTTCTTTCTTGATAAAAGAAGAATTTTTTGAAGTCGAAAAGATGAAAACCGATTGTATGCTAGAGGTTATCGGAAAGTATTTTTCTTTATCTCCAAAAGGGAATCAAGCACTACAAGATATCTTCTTTGACAAAAAGCTTCAGGTAGGGAATAAAGTGGGAGAAATGTATGCCATCACTTCATACGATCAATTACCACTTACCATAGAGACGACAAAAAAGAATATTGATTTTTCTACCCAGAAAACAAATTTTCAGATTCCGTTTATCCAACCAGTATGCCTAGGATTAGAATGCAATCATATTTATAATCAGGTGATCTACATTAGTAGCTCTGACAGTATTTTTTCAAAACTAAAAACCAAACTCAACCAGTTTAAAAGTTTAGCCATTTTATCCAAAGAAAATGAAGTTACCTATGATCAAATTGATGAATTAGTAAGTACGGTGATTGAGAAAGAATTGAAATTCGTAAACCAACATTTCAATATCATTCTTTGGGATACTTCTGAAGAAAAACTAGAAAATCATAAAAACCAGTTAGAGAATTCCTTTAAAGAATTAGGGATTACTCCATACCAAATAAAATACGCTTTAAAAGATTTATACATCAATAATGCTCCTGGTGCATCGGTTTATATTCCGGAAAATTACAAATTCATTGGGATTTCTGAGCAAACCCCAGTATTCCTAAATTTTGAAAGTTATTATGAAGGAAATACCAACGGAATTTTATTAACCGACCGTAAAAACGGGGCTCCTGTACGATTAGATTTATGGAATGAACCCCTAAAAAGAGGACTTATTGTAAATCGTAATCGACTCATCTTTGGTCCTTCGGGTACGGGAAAATCATTCTTGATCAATCATATCGCCAGCCAGTATTATGAGCAAGGACATCATATCGTAATGATCGATATCGGTAACTCCTACAAGAAATTGTGTCAACTCGTAAACGGTCAATATTTTGCCTACGATTTGGATATGCCACTACAGTTTAATCCTTTTTATTTCCAGAGTTTAAGTGAAATAGATAACGAAAAAAAGGTATTCCTTACTTCTCTGATCTTGTTTTTATGGAAAGGTGATGATCCTCATATGAGAGAAGAAAAACAAATCATCGGGTTGTATCTGGACGCTTACTACGAAAGTTTTGAATCTGATAAAGACAAGTTTCCTTGTATGTCTTCTTTCTATGAGTTTGTAGATCAACATTCGGTAATGGATAATGAGGAGAAGTACTTTGACAAAACGAGTTTTCAGTTGTCACTAAGGGATTTTCATGATGGGAAATATAGTCAAATCCTAAACTCCAAAGATCAGATCGATTTGGTACAAGAACGATTTATAGTTTTTGAGATGGATAACATCAAAGATCATCCGGTTTTATTCCCACTGGTTACGATGCTGTGTATAGATGTGGTCATGGGAAAAATCAGAAAAATCCCTGAGATCAAGAAATCCATATTTATAGACGAGTGCTGGAAACCTATTTCTAAGGGAGAAATGGCACAATTCATCAAATACCTATACAAGACGGTAAGGAAATTTTACGGAGAGGTAGCTATTGCAACACAGGATGTAGAAGACATTTTGGACACACCTGCAGGGCCTGCCATGATTAACAATACAGATACGATGATTCTTCTTTCTCACAAAAAGAAGATGGCAACCAAGGATAAGTTCGCACAATATCTATCCTTCAGTGAGTCTGATCTTGAAAAACTATTCTCTACCGATAAAAGAGAAGTTTTTATCAAAGTGGGTAGTGTATCCAATGTATACAAAGTAACCGTATCACCAGAGCGATATGCCTGCTACTCCTCTAATGCAGATGAAAACAAATTCATCTACGATGTCTACAACAAGAAGAAAAATATGCAATTGGCATTACGAGAATTTGTAGAGAAATAATAAACAGTTTAAACGAACAGCATAAAAGACAACCAATTATGAAACGCATTTTTTTAATACTACTAACGATTATAGCAAATCACTGCTTAATTCACGGTCAGGATAACCTGGTACCTATCAACAAACAGGATACTCTGTTGGTCTCTGACGTAAAAACAACACATCTGTTATTTGATAAAAAAATCAAGTATGTAGATATAGGATCTCCATATTTTGTTGCAGACACTTTACCACAGATGATTCGGTTAAAGCATATTGGAGAAGAGCTTATCGATAGCCGAAGCCAACTCTCTAACCTTACTGTGATCACTGATGATGGAGGTTATTATTCTATCGCATTAGGATATGATCGTTTTGCTCCATCTGTGACTTATAAAGTTAAAGCCTCAGATCATTTAGTATCTGTCTTTAAAAAAGAAGAGGAAGAAGAAAAAGAAAAAGAAGATCAGTTTGAATCCCTTTGTACTCAATTGGCAAGACACAGCCGCAACATCATGAACATTAAAGATGGTAAAAAAGGAGATTTGAGAATAGAGGTTGCAGGAATATACTATATCGAAGAGAAAATCGCCATTCGCATAGCGTTAAAAAACGAATCTACGCTAGATTTCGATATCGACAATATACTGTTTAGAACCAAGCTACGTAAACGAATGAGCAAGGATTATCTGTACCAGGAACGTGTCATTCCTCCAATCTTTACCTGTACCGATAATTTTGAAATCATAGGTCATGGTGAACAATCGGTAACCTTACTGTTTAACAAGTTCATGCTGAATGAAAACGAGAAACTAGCCATAGACATTTTTGAAGAAAATGGCGGTAGATCGGTAAGTATCGATATCCCAAGAGAGCGATTATTACGCCCAAAGATTATCTAAAACTTGAAAGAAAAATGAGAGCACTTATTGTAATAGGAAGTCTTTTTATCACTATGACCTCATCTGCTCAATATCTGGATTTCCCAGGAATGTTCATGAGAGGAACCGAAAGAAATAAGGTAAGAGAATGGGGTCGTCAAATGACAAAAACGACTACAGCCTACACCAGTACTGTAGCCCCCACCGCAACGATTATGGCTGCAAAAGAGCGCTATTTTTTTACTCCGGGAATTACCATCAAGTATGATGATTATAGTGATATCTGTAATGGATACATAGGGTTTAAATCAAGAGGAGCCTGCAACAATAAAAAAAACTATCTGATATACGCTCACAAAAGGGTACTGTACCTCTTATTAACAACCACCAAAAATAGGGTAAACGTAGGGGTTATGGAGCAAATTGAAGAGAAGTATGTGAGCATCACCAATACCATATATAAAGAGCTTGAAGCTATGAAACGGGAAGCAGAGCGGAAAATTCTGTACAGATTATTATCCAAAAACTAACACACAGGGGATTAAAAAACAAAAATACAATATCATGAAAGGGACACTAAAATTAATCATTGGACTGCTATTTATTAGTCAAACATGTTTAGGACAATTTGTTCATGTACATACACATTTCAACAATAACGACAAGAAAACACGTCAAAAGTTAGTTGAGCTTGGAGTCACTGTAGGAGCGAGAAACGGTATCATGGAATACCAGAATTCTTTGCTGTCGCAATCCAACAGGAATATGGAAAAAATGTTGGACGAAAACTACAAGCGCAAACATAACTATGAAGAAAAGGATGGGGCCTCACTAGCTGCTTCAATTGTATCCTCTTTGGCAAGTACTACCGTATCTAAGTATGCTGTACTCCCGTATATGACAAGAACGAAAAGAGAATACTTTGAGAACCTTTCTAAAGACAGAGCTATTCTTCTTGCCTTAATGTATTTAGATAAATCGAAAATTAAGTCCTCTAAGCGTCAAGAGATTTATCAACTGCGAAGTGAACTTATAAAGGAGTTTTCAAAATACGATAAAGATGCCAGAAGGATTCTATTCTTTTCTGCCCTTGGATTAGTGGTTATTAACTATGCTACTTTCTCTGAGCTATCCGGAACATTAAAGGTAGCAAACATCGTACTCTAAATATCAATGTAATCAACAAATCATAGCAGCAATGAAAGCTATACAAAAAATAACGATAGTGATCTGTCTCTTGAAAGGGTTAACCATTTCTGCACAGGAATATCCTTTCCTAACAGATCCAGGGTCTATGGGAGGTTCTATTGGCGCCTACTACTTATACAGATCATTACTATCTGAAGAGAAGAAATTAACTTCTGAGATTAACAATTACAGAAACAAATACTATGAGCGACTTGCTTACCTAACAGGTCCTACTGCAGCAGGTGCTCTTTATGTTAATGACAAACTGGATGAGGAAATGTCGAATGCCAGAAAACGATACAATACACTCACCAATAGAAATAGCACCATGGCTTTCTTTAATTACACTAAGAAAAAGAGAAACACCAAGAACCTGGCGACTGCAAAGCAGATGATCGATAACCTGCAAAGAGAACTCGACAACAATAATTCGCTGATTATTCTATATGGAGACAGGCTCAACCTATATCAAAATGCGATGGAATCTATTTTCAATATTCATCGACTTCTCGATATGATTGAAGATAGTGTAGAACAAAGTGCACTGACTGATTTTATTACAAGACGAAAATAACGCTGACACTGAATTAAAGAACTAAGACATGAAAAGAATTTTGATATATGTACTGTTTGCTATGCTAAGCTTTTCGGCAAAGTCACAAGCGGTTATTACACATACTATGAATGTAAGTTGGACGGATAACCTTTCTCAGAGCCGATATAAAAGCATCAATAGCGAAAATCATAAGTTAACCGGGAAACTAACTGCAAACACTCCTTTCATCCTAGGACTTAGCAGGGTGTACAAAGAACAGTACGATGAACTAAAAACATTAAATCGTTTGTTTGAGTTAAGAGCTAAAGGAAGTATAGCAAGGTTCGCAAATGGGACAACCTTTAGTAATAATGTTTATGACAGCATGGGATATATACATACAAAGTACCCCGTACTCAATCTAAATCCGGGAGATACTTTTAGAAATCTTATCATAAGAAGAAGATATAGCACCAAACTAAATAGGGAAAAAAAGAGGATTGAAAACTATGTAAATCCCGACAACCCAATTCCTGAAGGAGAACGTATTTATCTCATACTCTCAACCATAGAAAACGTACTAAATATCACTTTACACAATGAAGAATATTAGCATAGTTACAATCATCTGTTTGTGCTGGGGTATGAGCATTCAATCACAAACGCACTCCTCATCTATAGCCGATGTAGTTGTTGCTGCAGAAAAAGGAGTTATTGCAGGGCTTCTAGGAGTTGAATTAGACAATAAGAAGGATCAACTTAGACAGATTAGAAACCTAAAAACCAAAGAAACTACTTATGCAAAAAACAGAAGAGTTACGGGTAATCTTAAAACTTCTCCTGTGTATGGAGCGGTGTATATCATGTCCAACAGTTTAAGTACTAAAATAGACAAAGTAAAATCAAATATAAAGACCAGAAAGTACGCCACCTTTGGTATCATGCATGGACTCAAACGTCACGAAGTTGATCTGGAAAAACAAGAAGAATACTATAAAAAATTAAAGTCTGAGTTAGAAGTTATTTCAAGTGGTTTGCTCCTTAGCGGAGGAACCGGATATAACTACACAGCCTTCCTAAAATTATTGATTCGGATGATGAGAGTTAGAGAAAAAGTACATCAGATAGATAAAGACGTATTGAATCTAATGGGGGTTTCCAGGATCCTTGCAAAGTAGAACACGATCCTATTTAGGGGACTCTGGAATAATAATCATGTCGTATTGGGAATAAACAAAAAACAAAAAAATGGATTTAACAGATATTATAAACAGTCTACAGACTGCTATTTTTGAAGGGAATGTTGGAGATAAAAACCTCTTTGGGTTATACCAATATATAGATCAAATCATAGATTATGCTTATGGCTTAGCTGCCGTACTAATGATCATCTTAGTAGGATCTAAAGTAATCACTTACTTTGCCAACCCATCAGGAAATTTGGACCCATATACTCTGGTAAGGCCCATCTTAATCTTGGTAGCCTTAGTACTATATAAACCACTAGTAGAGCTTCTTTTGTTTAGCCCTACGGATATTATAGCCGATGTGACCGAAAATGCGGCTCATTATGTAACCAAAGTGGGTGACGCGAAAGAATTTGAGGACAGTTACAATGGAAGTATCACACATATTCAGGATAGTAATGCCGACGGAAGTGGTGATGGTGTCTATGACGTACTACAAATCAATCCGTTCTTAGAACTACTACACCTTATCATCTTTTTTATTGCATCTGTAGTTGCAGGATATATCATGCTGCGGCAGATTATTTATAAAGCTATTTATTTTGTTATCGGAGTATTTGCCTTACCGCTAGCTTTAATACCGGGCAATCAAGATGTATTGAAAAAATGGTTCTTCGGTTTTTTAGCCGTTCTGTTATGGATCCCTATTCTTACCATTCTCAAGACCATTTTAATATTAGTTCATAATAATACTGCATCGGGAGGTTTTACTCAGATACTCATGTCAATATGTTTACAAGTGGTGATGATCATTGCAGTGCTTAGAGTCCCAAAATACGCGAACATTTTGGTGAGTGCTGGTAGTGACTCTGGAAGCAATTTTACAGCCAGCTTCATGACCGTACCTGCCATGGCGATGTATAAGAAATTAAGAGGAAAATAATCATTAAAAAAACAAATTATCATGGAATATAAAACACCAAAAGTATTAGAAAAAAAGCCGGTAATAGCAGGGTATGACCTTCAGACTATTGTCATCATAGTAGCTTCTATACTCCTATTTGTATTTACCATATTCAAGTCCTTTTTGTTATCACTCATATTTCTTGCCATTGGCGCTATGTATGTATATGTAAATAAGAAATTCCCGCAAAAAGGAGAGTTAACCACTTTATTAAAATACAACTCAAGTACAAAATGTATTAGAATCGATCAGCAAATCAGATCGATGGTCAAAAACAAGTAATCAAGAATTGTAAAAATAACGAATAAAATAATTGTCAAACTTTAACCAAACAACAAAATGAAAACTTCAAAATTTAATATTAAAAATTTAAAATTAAACAACATGAAACTTGAAATTAAACATTCAAAACTATGGCTAACAGTATTGTTAATCGCCATTAACATAGCACCGTTATTTGCCCAGACTGACGATGTAAACACCAAGCTAGCGTCTTGGGGAGAAGACATTAAAACCATTCTTAATGCAGTAGTAGGGATCTTCTCTTTCGCCGGGGGTTTTTTAATCTTCGTTCAATACATGCAAGGTAACGAACAGGCACAAAGAAACTTTATTCGATTTATTATCGGTTTAGCGATATTTGGATTGGTGGCTTTGATAGCAAATATTTTCTTACCAGACGCAACAGCAACGACTACCCCATAATTAATTAACACACTGAAATTTTAATAATCAACAGCCACTAAAATGTCTTATTAAAAGACCTGCAATGTCGCTGTAAAGAATGTATAGCTGAGCCCAGGGAGGTTATCGGCCGGGATAAACCATGTCCTTGAGCTCGGCGCACATTCTTCAACTTAAAAAGAAAACACAATGGATTTAAAATCACTAAAAGATATTCCAGCTAGTTTTGCGTTGGCAAAAAAATCGCTGCTCTTTGGACTCATCATTTCTACTTTAGTGTCTTTGGGCAGTCTTACTTGGGCATTTTTTACAACTCAAAGTATTAGAGATACGGCTTATGTACTTACCAAAGATGGAAAAGCAGCCTTAATGCAAGGCGTGAATGTAAGCGAAATAGACGCGTATAGAAAACCCGAAATTCTTAATCATGTAAGGATGTTTCATACCGCATTTTGGGAGATAGATGAGTTCAATTACAAAAGAAACATTGACAAGGCCTTATACCTTGCAGGAACCTCAGGGAAACAACTCTATAAAACACTAGATGCAAATGGACATTTTGCCAAGATATCGACAGAAAATCTGAAACAAAAACTCATTGTAGATTCTATACAAGTGAATGATCAGGTTAAGCCTTACCAGGGAATATTCTACGGAAAATTAAGAGTATTGAGGACAGATCAAAAGACAGAGTCGATAAATGAGCTAAGAGCCAAATTTGTTTTACACAATGTTTCCAGAACCGATAAGAATCCGCATGGATTGCTTATAGAAAACTATCATTTGGATCTAAAGCCTATTGAATCCAAGAAATAGACAAAAAACACTAATCAATTAAGGTTAAAAATTGAAGTATGGAAGAAAAAAAATTATGGGCCGGAGTTCCCTCGCAATGGATAAACTTCATGTTTTACCTTTGTTGTATACCATTAACTGCAGCTTTCGGATTGGGGTTGATACTCGCCTTATGGAAATATTATGACACAAGACTTCATAAGTTGCTAGTAACCGACCAACGCATTATTGAAGAACGAGGGATCTTCTCTAAAACCACTAATGAAATAGAATTATACAGAGTAAAAGACCTTACGTTTGAGCAACCCTTTTTTCTCAGAATTTTCGGTTTATCCAATATTGTTCTGGTCACTGCAGACCACTCCAGTCCAACATTTGTTCTAAAAGCAATAAAAGAAGGGAAAAAACTAAAAGAACAATTGCGTATTGCCATTGATATTAGAAGAGATCTTAAACGAGTAAGAGAAATAGGTTTTAGTTAATTCGGCAACAATTGACAGCACCCAAAACATCAAAATCAGGGTGAAAAGAATATGATTCTATCCTGATTTTCGGCTAATCGTTAACCTTTTCACAAGAGTTAAATAACTAATTAAAAATCAAAAACATAGAAATTATCTGAAGATGCATTCATCTTTTCAGGAGCCACTCTTTATTTCAATTTCTATAGATAACATAATAATAAAATTAATAGTAACCTTTAAAATTAGTACAACATGCCAAAAGAAAGATTAGAATATGAAGGTGATTTTTATGTGCCTGAAAATATTGTAGCCTATACCGGAGATCTTAGCAACAATCCAACGGTATACTTCAAACAGATCATGGAGGATGGTAATATCAAATTTGGACATATTACTCAGACACATGAACGTGATAAAATTAATATTGGAAGGGAAATGGTTGAGTCTGATCCTACCTATACCTTGGAAAACGAAACTATCGACAACGAATACATTTCTGTTGAAAGAGTGAATAACGAAATTATTCACCCCAGTCGAGGCCCCCATACCGTAGTAGGTCCCAACGATAATCTGATAAGGGACGAACTTGCACAATCAATCACAAAGCACAAGGGCTGCAAAAAAATGTATACCCGTGATTATATCCAGGAACAAATGGATTTTATCAAACAGGAACCTAAGATTGGAGATCAAATAGAGCAATTGGCCGATCTTAACCAAGAGCTTGAAGAAATCATGGACCAATATGTTGACACCTATCCTGAGCATACCAAGGATTTGCTTCAAATGAAAAGTGAATTAAAAGGAAAAGTAGGAAACGAATACTTCAAGTTAGTTGAAGAAAGAAAAGAACAGAAAGCTGCTTTGGAAGCATCCAAAAACTCGAAAAAGGAAAAGAAAGCTTCAAAAACGGGTAGAAAGTGGTCTTTTTCCTCCTTTTCCAGGGCACAAAATAAAGATAAAAAACCTAAAGAAAAATCAAATAACGCATCAAAAGACAATCAAAAATCTAATAATAACAAGAAAAAGAGAAGTTTCAGTTTTAAGAGATAACTCCTAAGAATTTCTAATACCAATACATATAAATCAAGTAATAACCTTTAAAATTTAAATATCATGCCAGACAAAAGAAAAAATTACGCAAAAGATTTTTACACCAAAGACAATATTATAGGATACACAGGAAACATTGATGATAATCCTACCGTATATTTCCAAAAAGAACACAGTAACGGAGACATCACTTATGGGCATATCACTCAAGCCCATAAATACGATAAAGTAAACATTGGAAAGGAAAAAATCAACACCAACAAAACCTATAAATTGGTTAATGAAGTAGTTGGTGAAGATTTGGTATCCAAAGAATACGTAAATGGTAAATCATTTCATACCAGTAGAAATCCGCATAAAAAAGTATTACCTAACGATGACAAGATCAAGGACAAACTAGCAAAAGCTATTGAAAATAATCCTGGTATCAAGAAAATGTATACCAAAGATTATGTACAAGAGCAATTAGAATTCATCCAGCAAGAAGATCTTAAAGATCAGCAAAATCAATTAATCGAGCTAAAAGACGAGGTAAAAGAGATCAATCATCAGTTACAGGAGATTCGCAGACATAAACCAAAGACGATTGTTCGTCTCGAAAACGAACTGGAAGCTTTTGAAGACGATTTAATAGAAGAGTTTGAAAAGGTTCAAGAGAACATTAACAAACAGAGCCAAAAAGACAAACCAAAATTAAACTTTAGCGAGCCTTTAAATAAATCTGCTAAGCTTAATAGTGACCAAAAAGCACAACTAGATAGTTCTAGTAGTCAAAACAAAAGTCAGAAAACAAAAAAACCACTTAAAGTATAGAAATAAAACCAAGGTTTTCATGTTCAACATGATTTCATTTTGGTTGGTTGAAGAGGAGGTATTCATTTTCAATTTATGCTTATGAATACTTCCAAACTTCATCATTAATAAATAGTAACTTCAAAAAACGAGTACAATGCCAAAAAGAGAAAAAGAGTACGGTGATGAACTTTATAAACTAGAAAACATCGTAGCATATACCGGAGATATTGATAAAAATCCATCTGTGTATTTTCAAATCAACCATGATAATGGTGATATTACTTATGGACACATCACACAAGACCATAAGAACAAATTCAATATCGGTAAAGAAGAAGTAAGAACAAGTGATTCTTATGAATTTAAAAATGAAATGGTATATAACGAAGAGACCGAACTAAATGAGTTGAGATCTTTTGAATATGACCAGAATGTAAAGCAGGGCACTCACTTTCACAGGAGTCGTAATCCACACATAAAGGTAGATCCAAATGATCTTGAAACCATAGCAAAACTTGCTGAATCGATCGGATCCTGTAAGGATATTAAGCCAAAATATCTTGATCAATATGTACAGGACAAAATAAAAGAGTATGAGGACACTCCTGATTTTGAAAAAAAATTAGATGAATTAAGTACGACCATAGAACAGGTGACCAAAAAATATGTAAAGAAAAAGCCTGGTAACAAACTAAAGTATGAAGCAAGGGAGAAAAGGTGCAAGGATCTAATAGACATAGAGAAAACAGCATTACAAAAAGATAAAATAGAAAAAGAGAAGGTAAATGAAAAACCGAATCTTAAGGAGATGAGCAAGCCTGTAAATTTATCAAGCCAACTAAGTGACTCTCAAAAATCTCAATTACAAAACGTGCAGTCACAGAAAGATCCAAAACAGAGCAAGGATAACAAGAAAACAGTACAACTATAGGTAGTATCCCCTCTGGATATTCAAAAAATGTGATATAACCGAAGGATTCATGTTGCACATGATTTCATTTTGGTTGGTTGAAGTGGAAGTATTCGTTTTGATGTTTCAAATATGAATACTTCCAAACTTCAAAAAAATCAGAATAACTTCAAAAAGGAAATAACATGTCCAAAGACAAGAAACAACAACAAAAAGAAGGTCAGGAAGAGAAAGAAAAAAACAAACGTATCAGCTTTGAGGAAGCCATAGACGCTATGCCTCAGGAAGCGCAACTTGCTTTACGTTTAATTATGGATGCTTTGAAACTCTCTTTTCAAATCATCAAGTCTCCTCATACAGCTTGGAAATTTTATAAAAAACACTCTTCAAAAGACGATACTTCTGAAGAAATTGAATCTGAAGTTGAATTAGCATCGGTGATAGCACAAATTGAAAAAAACATCATAGCTTTTGTAGAGAAACACCCAGATCCCAGCAAAGCTAAGCTAGATGAAGTGCTTGAAGCATCTTTTAAAGATATACCAGAGCATTTGCAACCGGTGGTACAAATGACTACCGAAAATGTGATGCACCGGTTAGAAGCCGAGAAGAAAGAAAAAGCGGTTAAAATCCAAGAACAAAATCAAAAAGAACCCTTGAAAGAAAAGCATCAAAAAGAAGATGCTAACCAGAAGAAAGTAGAAAACATTGTACAAAAACCTGATCCAAATAAGGAAGTTGAAAAGCAGAAAAATGTCAAGCAACAGCCTGAAATACTCCCAAATTCCTTAAAAGCAAAAGGTAAAAACAAAAAACGCAGCCATAGCGTTATTGAAAACAAAAAGGAGAAACAGGAAAAAAGCCGACAGTATGAACCAAGAATGAGAGCTGCTTTTTGCCAACCTTTAAATCAAAAAAGCAGCCCTATTAGGGATAAGTACAAACAGAAGAGTAAGCAAAAGAATAATCGTAAACTTGATCAACCAAAAAAGATAAACAGAAGATTTAGCGTCTAATCTAACCCCCTATATGATACAAACAACATGCATCCCAAAACCTTAAAACCTTGTATAAAGAAATCGTTGATAAACGAAACTCCTTTACACAAGGTTTTTGATCATTATTTTACAGAAAAAACAGGGTTTATTTTATTCTTAAGTATTGATAAAAGGAATCTATTCTTCTTTTTGATACCGGCAAAAACTGCTGATCCACAATTTCTAAATATACCCCATCCTTTTTCTGTACGTTGGATACAAAGTTCATGTTCACCAAATACGAGTGATGTGTTCTAAAAAAGTTGTTGTGCTGTAGTAAATTTTCGTAGCTCCCCAGGTTCTTACTCGATAAAATCATTTCCCCATTACTGGTGTGAAAAACCGTGTAATTCCCATCAGATTTTAAATATAAAATCTCATCTACCTTAATGATCTTTACTTCGTTAAGACAAGAGATAGCTATAATTTTTAATGGATCTGCTGCGACAGGTTTTTCGTCTTTTCTTGTGTAAGATCTTTTTAGTTCTAAATTAGACTGTGCTTTTTCGACTGCTTTAATTACATCCTCGGCAATAATCGGTTTAAGTATATAATCTGTTGCTGCATAGCTAAACGCTTCTAATGCATAGTCTTTTTCTGAAGAAATAACTATTAATTCCTTTTCTTTAAGATGCTCAGGAAAATGTTCAAATAATTCAAAAGCGCAATCACCTCCCAAATTAACATCCAAAAAGATAATGTCGAATTTACCTTGCTTAAGGATTTTAAGAGCTCCTTTCTTACATTTTGCAACCGTCTTTACCGCCACATTCGGGCAATTTCTTCGTATTACCTGTTTCAGTAACTCTACCTGACAGGAATCATCTTCAATAATAATTGCTTCTAATACATCTAACTTATTCATAATATATTTTTAATCAACAATTTGTAATGATTTTAATTGTATTCAATCTACCTTATTCATCAATATAAATAGTGCTAGTAGGTATTCACGAAAAGGGAATTTTGACGATTGAATTTACATCTAGTACGAAGGTGTTTTACTTCGTTGATTTAATCATTATTAATTTGGGATGTATTTTTAAAATCTGAAATAGTATTTGGGTAATATTATGATTCATTTTGTTTAAGCCCCAAAGTTTTTCAATAAGATCGTTGGTAAAAAAGTAATTTTTCATCTATAGAGTAGTTTTAAGATTATGTATCAAATGTAGTTTCAGAAATCTTAATATGAAATACGTATTCCCACCTAAATCTACTTCTATTTTATTCTTATTTACAACCTACAAATATGGATCTACCAAGGTATAACCTAGTTGTTTTCTAATTTTCGTTACGTATTTGGAAATGTTTCCCGGTTCTATAGTCTTAGTTTTTGACGGTATGATGTAGCTATCCAAAACCTGATCATAAATCGTTTTAGTGCCAAAAGCTCCTAAGTCTGCACATATTTTTATATGTATCGCAATATGTTTATTTACTGTACTACAATTATACACTTCAATCCTTATATCAGGATCATCATTAAGTTGTGCAGTAATGTAACTATTAACTGGGATCTCCATGTTTTCAATTTTCCCAGTTCTCATTTTATTAAACTGGCTTGAGTAATGGATATCATAGCAATTCTCTCCACGTTGTACCAACTGTAAAGTTGTTTTTATACGTTTCCCAAATAGCCCACTCCCCAATTTGACTATTTGCGTTCTTGTATTGATAATAGGATATGACATACAATTCAATTTTAGATTAATAATGAAGTAGTAAATTAATTATGGAATAAAATTATAGAATAATGAGGGCTAGAACTATTTCACGGTATTTCATTAGAAGCTTAACTGATTTTAGAAATCCCCTTAAATGCCAAGCGCTGTAGAACCATACCCCCCAGATTCTACAGCACAATTATGTTAGATTGTAAACTTGGCTTTATGAATATCAAATCATTTTGTTTTCCTGCAATTTTCCCTTGCTCATTGATTTGATATAACTTTCTTTTTAATGTTGGCTAATTTTATCTTGTAAACACAAAAAATACCTTCAATATCCCGAACACTATACTTTTTCTATATGAGTTTTGTGTGTCTTGAGTTATCATTTCAAAAGATGTTTTTTAATTGTTATTGTTTGATGAAACAAATATATCTCGATCACTCAGAAAATAATATTTCATCATATTTCATTATTTATTTCAAAAGTTATAAATAGTCCCAAAAAAAAAGCTGTAGGATCTACCCCCAGATCCTACAGCTTGGTCATCTAACATCGTCCTCTTAACACTCATTGTACATCAAATCATTTCTCCCTATGTTCTCCCTGAATTATAAATCGATTTGATGCAACTTTATTCTTTAATACGTTTAATTAGTTTGACAAGACAAATATATGTGGGGCCATCAAAAAATAATATTTCATCATATTTCATTACTTATTTCATAATCCTCAAACATCACAAAAAAAGCTGTAGAATCTACCCCCTGATCCTACAGCTTAGTCATCTAACATCGTCCTCTTAACTCACATCACACATCAAATCATTTCTCCCTATGTTCTCCCTAATTATAGATTGATCTGATGCGACTTTATTCTTTAATACGTTTAATTAGTTTGACAAGACAAATATATGTGAGGCTAGCAAAAAATAATATTTCATCATATTTCACATCTTATTTCACCTTTCTAAAATGCTATAAAAAAAGCTGTAGAATCTACCCCCTGATCCTACAGCTTGGCCATCTAACATCGTCCTTGACATTCATTTAGCATCAAATCATTTCTCCCTATGTTCTCCCTGAATTATTGATTGATCTGATGCTGCTTTATTCTTTAATACGTTTAATTAGTTTGACAAGACAAATATATGTGGGGCTAGCAAAAAATAATATTTCATCATATTTCATCACAAAACAAAAGAGCAGTAATCACTTGATTTACTGCTCTTTGATATCTATTTTATTTTCAGAAACACTCTAAGTCACTAATGCATTTGCGCTAACGGCACCTTTTCTTCTTTGAATAATTCAAACAGATCTCCGGCACTCTTGGTATGTTCATCGTATGGAATCAATTTAATTTTTCCTTCTCCATCAGTTTCGGGGGGAGATTGAAGGCTCTTAAGCACAAAATACTTTTCTCCGTTAATCTCGGTTACTCCATCCAACAATACTCGATTAAGGTCATTCATAAAAACCGGCCCTCTTACTGTTCTTGCCAGACCACTAGTTTCCTTTTGAGCTTCCTGAAAAACACGAAGTGCTTCTGCAAGAGGTACCCTAAAGCACGATTCTGGATTATGATCTGCTTCTACAAACAGATAGTAAGGCACTAAACCATTTGCTATTTGATGTTTCCATAGCGCAATAAGATCCTTTGGAGTATCATTAATACCTTTTACCAGAGGTCCTTGACAACGTATCACAGCTCCTGTCTGTCGTATACGTTGGATGGCTTCTTTTACCACATCATTTTCTAACTCTCTTGCGTGAGTAAAGTGCGCACAAAAGTTCAAATGTTTTCCTTTGGATTGTATGTATTCAAAGAGTTCTAATAGTGGCTCAGCATCTTTATCGGTAGTAAATCGGTATGGCCACCAGGCTAATGCCTTAGAATTAAAACGAATGACTTGTACTGATTCTATTTCCAAAACAGGATCGATATATTCTTTAATTTTTGATGCTGTCAATACCAAAGGATCTGCACCAGTAAACAACACATCGGTAATTTCTGGATTAGCTTTTAAATAGGGTATTGGATCGTATGGATCTCTATACGCAGTCTTTTTTTGAGCTTCTACATTATCAAACGCCACCCACCTGAAGCAATAAGAACAATACGCATGACAAGTCTTTACCATAGGATCAGGAAACAGATTTAATATGGTTGGAAAATTTCTATAAGCTCCGGTAATAATCTTCCCATCCATTTCGGGATACCCGGTATCGGCATGCTTTACTTCTGGATGCATCTTTTTTCTAACGGCTTGCACAAAACTATTCCTGGTTTTTGCATCCATGCCCAATTGAAACAATTGTTTTAGGTGTTCAAAATCAAAAGCACTTAACATTTCCTTTCTTGGGAAAATCAACTTATAAATTGGGTCTTCTGGAACCTCATCCCAGTTAATCAGGTGTTCTAAAACATAATTATTTGCCTTAAAATGAAAAACAGTAGATAAAATGTCGAAGACCTCTCGCTCTCCTTCTGGTAATCTGTCGTAATATGGGGTGTTTTTAAAAGTTTTATTGTTGAATGATTTGAATATCATAAGATGTGTTGTTGACGATTAAATAAAGATACTTTTAGGATTGAGTTGGCTTTCAGACAATTTATTGTCTAACCACCCCATTTTGACGGGTACATCATATAGTCTTCCTGGTCCCGTCCTTCTCCAGAAGTGACGCAGCCCAGGCGCTATTACTTTTACAACGGGCAAACCTACATCTCCTTTTGTCAAATCAAGAAACAGGACCTCCAGATCATTTCTTTTTGCTGTTTGAATACAAAAATCTAGTGCGCTTTCTAAATCTGGATTGCACAAGGCAGGATAATCTGTTTGAAGATTCTTCTTTTGAGTAGCTGTTGGTTTTAAATATTGATCTGTTTCTAAAGTTGCTGTATTCAACCAATCTATAAAAACAGGATCCTTTGTAAGATAGGTTTCTGATTGAACAATGGGTAATAATTGATTTAACTCTATTACTGCTCTCTCTATGGCTATATGAGCATCTACATGTGTTCCAAATGCATAAATAATATCACTTTTCTCAGCATTAATCAAGGATGAAATTGCCACAAATGTGGGTATATTCAGATCAGAAGTAATATCCAAAACATAAATGGTACGATCTAAAGATCTGTAATATTCGCTTACCGTTTGCAGATAAGGATTTTTTGTAGTCGACAAATCTACCTCGGGCCTTCTAATTCGATTATACCACCAAATAGCGGCAGCATCTCTTTCTACCAGTTCTAGAAAACCTTGTAAAATAGCTTCTTTAATAGTATTTCCTGCAGCACAACCATTAGAATCGGGATACGAGTACAATTTATTCTCGTCTTCTGATGGATATTGAGAATAACTAAAACAAGAAGGCAAGTGTTTATACTTTTGATGGGTTAATGAATAAAAAGAAGTCCATTCCATTTTTTCTTTACCATCAAAAGGCTGTGGAACATATGCATAAAACTTGGAAGTATTCTTGTTAATTTCTTCTCTGTTTTCAAATTGTGTTTCACTAAAATTCATGCATTCATTTGGCAAAATAGCATCCTCCAAATCCTCATAAGACGCGGTAAAGCTATACTCGTCGCCATGATACATCAAACTGTAGCGTTCTATTGCTTCGCAAAGTGCCCCTGTTTTTGCTTGACTACTATTTTTTCCTTTACCTCCGTTTCCACTACGCAAATGATGATTGAGCCAAAATAATGAAGTGCTTTGTAATGCTCTGTTACGACCAGAGGCAAAATTGAATATAGGCGTACCTTCCTTTTTATGGTATGGTGATACCTTAGGCACCACTCCCGTGATCTTACTTATATGATGCTTATATTTTTTAAATGTTTCTTCGGCTGGAACGGTTCTATAGCCGCCCAAAGTATTGCTAATAGTTGTTGTAGCATCAATAGTAATCGAAGCTGTCTTTTTCTTAAAGATATATTCATCACCACATGCTTTACACTGTGGTCGCTTGGTGACCGTATGGAGTGTACTTTGTATTGTTTTTGTGTCAAACGAAACAATTTTTCCTTCCAGTTTATGATTTTTTTCTTCGTATAACCATTGTATGGTTTCCATAGCTACCATATTATTAGTAATACGATTAGAAATAGGGTGTTTGGGACGTATTTGACGCTCCTCATTATACCCTGTTGATTTATAAAACTGCTTAAACGGTTGGTTAATCATCAACCTATGATGCAAGCATTCCCAACATGCTGTTTGACCTGGAACAAAAATTGGCCCTATCATAGTTTCAATACCTGTGGGTTGAACCATTAACCATGTTTTTTTCTCTTTTATAAACTTCTTGTTGAGTTCTTTTAAGGAGTTATTACTGTAATCGTCCGTTATTACAATAGTAATTGAAGATGGATCCGTACCAATTCGTATTCCAGTTTCGACGCAGATGTTTTTTAAAACAGTATCATCAACGTTTCCTACGGTATGGATTTGAATTGATTTTTTTGACAATACTCTTTTTAGCCTTTCGACATCAAAGCCCAATTGCTCCCAATACGCGGTTTGCTCTTCTGAAAAAGAGGAATCACCTTCTCTGATAAATCCTTTCCATTCGAAAGAGGATATAATTTTAAAAATTGAAATAAAATCTGACCGATCCAAAAAGTTTTGAGCAAGTTCCTGGGTAGAAAATTTACCCTTTCCTATTTCTTCCAAAACATCTATTTCTAATGGATCAGATAAGGTAATAATATCATGATCAGAAATTACATGAAGTAATTTCTGATCAATTTTTGTGATATTAAGATTAGATTTTAACCTAGGGTTATCAATCATAAATTCTATAATGATTACTATTTAGCAGCAAGTCATGATGATTTCTGCATCTGCTTTTTCATTAGCTTTAATTGTCAAAAGCATATCAGTATTAGGTATGTAATTTGGCATCACTAATGTTTGATTGTAATTATCCAAATCTTTAATTCCCAAATTCATAGATGCAGTAGGTTTATCCTTATTCACTTTTGCAATAGTTTGGCTTTCTCCTCTATCGCTTAAAACCACTTTTTCTACCACCATAGGAGACTCCTTTACTGTGATAATTTTTTGATGATCGTCATCCGCAAATTTTTCTTTTGGCGTCACCAATAATGTTGGCCAGGCAGTGTGATGATCTAAGACTATTTCTAATCCTTGCTTTGGAAGCGTCATACCTACACCTTCAAAAGGTATTTTTTCTTCATCATCAAAATAAAACACATATTTGCTCTGGTCGTGTAATTTCCCATCGGTTAGAAAAGCGATCGTCTTTTTAGGATTTGTGAACGCATCATACAGGTCACTATCCTTGGCGCAGGCTAGACATAATTCGTAGTATTTTCTACAAATCTCAAAGATCTTTTCCTGGTCATCTCCCCATGCAATTTTTTTTGACACTGCAGGTTCTGCATTATTGATAATACTTTGTAATTGATCAGTTTTAGAGTTTTCCATTTTTAATTATTTAGATGTGAATACTTAGTTCAATGATTCTATCCGTTTGGATATAATTTCTTCTTTTTGTTGATCTTTAACCCAACTTTTATATGCATTACATGCATGTAGTTCAAGGATTCCGGCGCCTTGCTTTTTGGCAATTTCTATTGCAGTTTCAAAGAGTTCAACTTCGGTATCTGATATTTTTCCTTGTTTAGCACATTGTGCGTTTGCGAGCATATGGTATAATGAAGACAAAAATGCTTTTTCATCACTATTCTCACACCATTTTATAGCGTTTTTAGCTCTTTCTATCGCTTGATCATACAATTTCAGATTACTCAAAGTGTCAATCAAAACTCCCTCCAGATAAGAATGTAGATAGGTCTGTTTTGAAACAATCCTCATCTCAGAAAAACCTTCTTGATTTTCCGTTTTACCTATCCTCCAGTAATTATATACATTGGAGTACTCTGCCAAAAATCCCATTTCGGGGTATTCTTCAAAAAATGTAGTACTGATACCATTAAGTTCTTCGATCCACTTTTCGTCTCTGGTTAGCCAAGCGATTTGTATAAAATATACATTTGTGATCGCTATAGAAGGTACATGTTCTATTTGTATCGCCCAATCACGACCTTCTTTGACATGACGTTTGGCCGCTTCAATATCTCCCTGTAGCGCTAAACTAAATGCGTAATTGACGTGCGCATGAACTTTGGGATCAATCCCATTACGAAAAGCGATCTCTACATCCAAATCCTTATTATACAAGGACAACGCTTCTTCAAAATGTGCAGATGCTTCAGGCAGAAAACCATCGGTAGTCACAAACATTCCCATAAGAGGTAGACTATCCAACAAATTCTGTCTTGTTTCTGTTTTCCTGGCTTTTCTTATCATTGCCTTACACAGATACATCGCCTCCTTTCGATTAGAACGCATATGGTGATACTGCGCTAATCCCCAGTTACTGGTATGATCCGCACCACTGGATTGGAAGGTTTCCATAAAATCAACATCGTCTTTGAGCAACTCCTCTAATTGCATTGCTCTTTTCGAAAACACTTCAATCTGCTCACTACCATATCCTTCTAAAACCATAAGGGCAGGAATGATAATTCGATTGGTTTCCAACTCATTTTTCCAAGAGGTTATTCCTTCATCACATTGCTCAATCCATTCCAAACATTTCAAGGATTCGTTATAGGCTTCTTGGTTTAAGGATCTTCGTATAGAGAATTTTGTTTTGTTCAGCCCGTGATGTATGGCTTTTTCGTAAGACTTGGCATTTGCATAGTGCTCTGCAAGTTCAAAAGGATTATCTCTCACCATATCATCAAAATCACTCTCGATGGTTTCTGCAATTCTACCATGGACCTCCTGTTTGAGTAAGGACACCATACTATCATAAGCTGCATCCCGAATTAAAGCGTGACGAAATACATACTTTTCATTTTGCACTTTACGATGATGATAAATCAGATTGGCGTCCATCAGTGCGTTCAGATTGGTTTGCACCATACCCTCATCATGTAGTGATGATTTCACCAATAAATCATAAGTAAACTCACGCCCTATGGCAGCAGCTAATTGAGCGGTTTCTTTGGCAAAACCGATATGATCCAATCGAGCATTTAATAACCCTTTCAGTGTTACAGGAACCGAAGTAGCATCAAAACTTTGTGCCAACGTATATGTTCCCTCTTCTTGAACCAAATACTTCTCTTCCAACAACATTCGGGTCAAATCCTCTATAAATAATGGTATCCCGTCTGCCTTTTCTACGATATAATCAAGAGCAGCAGATGCTATTGGTTGTTGTGATAATATATCTTTAATCAGAGATTCTGTAGCTATCTGATCCAGTGTTTGCAGTGATATCTCGGAAATGTTTTCAGAATTCCAATCATATTTAAACTCTGGACGAGCGGTACCTAACAAAAAGAAGTTTTTCTGGTCCAATTTTGAAATTATCGTGCTCAAAAAGTCTAAACTTGTTGGGTCGATCCAATGCAAATCTTCGATAATGACCGTAAACTTTTTATGTGTATCTATATGAAATACTAGTTTTTCTAAGGCATCATATAAGATCTCCTTTTGTTCAGTAGGGGAGGCTTCAGAAACTTGATAGGAGTCTCCTAATGGAATAGAAAACCAGGAACATATTATGGGGATAGCTTTTTCAGTATCGCAGTTTGCTTCTTTTAAGGCTTCCTCTAGATGTGGGATCACCAATTCTGGATCATGTATCCCAATATCTCTTTTCAACATTTCAAAAACAGGATGCAACGCATTGTTCTGATGTTCTGGAAGGCATCGACACTCGCGTACTATAAACTCATTATTGATCAGTTGTTTTTTGGTTTCGTAAATCAACTTGGACTTTCCTATTCCGGCTTGTCCTTTGATTACAATCGCTTTTCCATTATTAGATTGTATAGATTCCCAAGTGGTAAAGATCTGTTTCTGTTCTTTCTCACGACCAATCATCTTTTGATCGGCGCTACGTGGACTTAAATTAGAAAGGGCTTCGGTCTGGCGCTCTCCTGTTAACAAATACACATCTGTTGCATTTACAATTCCAGAGAATTCTTTGGTAGTAAATTCTTCAAATTCTAAATGCGCATCTAATAATTTTCTGGTCGTTGCAGTTGCCAGAATCTGCCCTGGTGGAGTCGTATATAAAAGATTAAAGGCAGTATTGGTTACCAATCCCTCTGGAGCTGTATTGTGCTTAATAAGTACTGTTCCAGAATTCATGGCTATTCTGATTTCTAACGCAACTCCATGATTTGCAAACAACAAAGTACTTCTTTTTTGTAGTTGGCCTATTAATTCTAAAGCTGTTCGTCCTGCCCTTCTAGCATCATTATCGCTTCCTTGAGGATAACCAAAACACATGACAATGGTATCTGCCATAACCCCCGAAATATGTGCACCGAAACGAACCCCTACATCCTTGCATAAATGCAACTGATCTTTCTGAATCGTTTCTAATGTCTCCATATCCATTACTGCATGATCGGACACAGATAGAATGAGTTTTGCACATAGCACTGTAATCTGTCTTTTTTCGCTATGCGCACTTCGCCATACTAATTGATTTACTTCGGTAGCGTCATCTGATTGTAATGCGGTTTCTTTTTGAGGTTGTACTTGCCCTACCAGAGTATTAAAATTGATTTTAGAAAACTCTTCGTAAGCCAATGCTGCACTAGCAATACGTCTCGTATGATTTTTTTCTAAAACACGGTTGAGTACTTTACCTAAAGAATGTCCAAAAATTGAAGGAGGTAAAGGTACGTCTGCCGGGTTTAATTGTTTTTGAAACACCTCTGCTACATTTGATCCTTGAATCGCAGGTTGGCCTGTGAGGCATTCCAATACAATTAACCCCCATGCATATAGATCAGATTTTACTGTGGGTGGTTCTCCTCTTAGCTGTTCGGGGAACTATAGGCAGGGGTACCAATCACCTCGTGAGTAAGTGTAATATCTTTATAATCGTCGGTCCTGAAATCATGAGTAAATATTCCTATTCCAAAATCTAATATCTTAATGTGTGATCTGGTTCCGGTTTGGGTCACCATGATATTATGAGGTTTAAGATCCCGATGAATAATCCCTTTGGCATGCGCTGCTACCAGAGCATCCAGGACTTGCCCCATAAGGACACCCGTTTCATCGGCAGACAAACCGTTATGTAGAGTGATTAAATCTTTTAAGGTCTGCCCAGAGATATATTCGAAGACAGCAAAAGGCTCTTGATTGGCAGTAAAACCCTTATCCAATAACTTTACAATATTGGGGTGATTAATTTCTGCACAAAGCTTTGTCTCGCGATCAAAACGAGCAATTTGTTGCTTTATGGACTTTTGATCCGGTATTTCTTTAAACTTCAGTATTTTGATGGCTACGGTCTGGCCTGTACTAATTTGTTTGGCCTTATATACAATTCCGTAACCTCCTTCACCAATCTTTTCAATTATGCTGTAGTTTTCAAGTTCAATATCGACATTGGGGGTATGCTTAGTCGAGGGATTTTCCATGATTTAGTTTTAAATTATTGTCTTTCCGTATTTATTAAGTTTATAATTCAATTTAATTTGCTATCGCTAAAACTTCACCTATACACTGATCTTCTTTTAAGATTTGAAAAAACTGATGTGCAAAGCGTATTTCACCATATCGTCTTTCAATAATATTAGAGAAGAGATAACCATATGGTTTTGTTTCCAGTAATAATTTTCTGATGCGATAAATTTTTAGATTCAAGTAGTAAGGATCTAATTCTTTACCAAACTCCTTGCTCATGTCTTCCAGTAAATCCTCGATTGACATCCAGCCCTGATCTCCTATAACAGCACCCATTTGTACATCTTCTAATCTTTTTCTGGCCAGCGCCAAGAGAATATAATTGTGAACTCGTTCTCCCAAATCCAGTTCAAGATTTTGAGTAATAATCTTGATATTAATATGTTCTTCATCAGAACTTAAGATAAATTGGAAGTAAGCATTGTTTACTACATACCCATTATCCATAGTATCTTCTAAGACTTGATTTTCGATAAAGATGTATTCTTCATCATCAATGATGTAGCTGCTATTCTGAATCAAATCTATTATAGTTCCTTTTTTTTCGAGTTTCCAGACAGCATCTTCAGGATAGATCAAAATCTCTGGTTTTTCTTCATTTGGAAATGCATGACCCGAGGTAAGTTCTATTACTTTGTTTGGGTCTTTAACAGATCTAAGATAACTAGATGGAGGATCCACATTTAAGATGTCCCACTGTGTTGATTCGTGCTCTCCAAACTGTATTTTATGTCCTTTGGAAAGCTTTACCGCTGTATTGTTTATATACTCTCCATTTACAATAGTACCATTTCTACTATGATCTTGAAGATACCAATTACTACCGCGCCATGATACTAACGCATGTGATTGAGATATATCCTTTTCTGCAATATAGGTATTAGCAACGTTGCGATTTCTCCCAAATGTATGTTGGGTATTAAGGTATACAATTTCTCCAGTACTTTTATTTTTAATGATTGCCATTACGTAACTAGCCCATGAAGTTCATTAAAATTCTTATCAGAATAAAATCGACCTTTTAAATTTCGGATTTCATAATCTACAACAACTAACCTTTCAACAAACAAGAAATTTAGTTTATGATCAATGTATTTTCTAAGCAAATTTTTTAAATATTTTCCTAAGGTTCAAAATAGAAACCAACTATAATCCTATTAGATTCTGTGAGTTACATTTTGATGTTAAATATTATCCCTAATCCCTATCAAAAATCATCTTTTGAAGATTGTAAAGTATCTTTCTTTAACATAAGCCCTTTTCCCAAATATAAAAAAGAATCTCACTCTTTTTATCATTAAAACTAAATTATGTGATTAACAGATTGCATTTTGCGGTTTACCCGTATTCTTACTGCGTTAACAGCGCATTTTTGAATTTAATTGATCGATCATTTTTGGCATTTTCCTGTAGTATTTGAACCTTGTGAGACCTGTCATTTTTAGTGTGTTTTTTTTTGATTTCCAAAGGTAATTTCACCTATGTAACTTATTGACTACAAAAACATAAACAATGTGAATCCCCAAAGAATTATTATCTATTTATACTTGTAAAAAAATAGTGTTTTGAAGTTCCATTTTGAATGACCATCATATAAACAGGTCATTAAATTCTATTTTCTTTTTTGGTCAATACTAAATTTGCTATTCCCCAACATTTCGACAAACACGAAATCCTTGATCTGGTCCAATCCCATTCGCTTCAAAATAATCTCGATCATTATTTTTCATAAACATCTCGACACCTATCCAACCTCCTCCTCTATGACTGCGAAAATGTCCTGAGGGTATTTCTTGGTTTTCAAACCAATCTTCGCACCATTCACGAACGTTTCCCGTCATATCAAAAAGACCAAGTTCATTTGGTGTTTTACTAGCCACTGGCCGTGTTCTTCCATGATTGTTCTCAAGGATTTGATAGTTCCAATTTTCGGTTAAAAACTGATCTCCGCAATTCCTCCAATACCAGGCTATTGTATTCATATCATTGCCTCCGCTATACGTATAGCTCTTACTGAGTTGCCCTCCTCCTGCAGCATACTCCCATTCTATCTCTTTGGGTAATCGATACCCATTTGAAAGTGGATATATGCTAATCACACATTTCACAGTATCATACTCAGACTTGTTAAACTCATCAATAGAGTCTTTAAGAATTTTGTAGTATGGTTGCAATCCTTCCTGTTTACTTCTTTGGATGCAATAAGCGATACAGTCATACCAACTCACCATTTCTACAGGAAGATCATCTCCTTTATATCTGGAAGGATTAGTCCCCATTACTCTTACCCATTCTTTTTGAGTGATTTCGGTTCTACTGATGTAAAAATCATTGACACGAACATCACGTTTATATAGATTTGAGTTTTGATTGACAAAAAAGCCTCCTTTTACCAGAACCAAATCATTAGAAACACTCTTATCATCTTTTATATATGTACAAGAATAAAAAAAGAGCACACCTAAAAAAACAATTAGTTTTTTCATAATTATCCTACACAGCAATTTAAGGCCGTTTGCAATAGCAACGGCCTTTTTTATACTTTTTATCCTAGTTTTTACCAAACGGTGGCGTTAATCTTTCCCCAACCCTGGCTAAAGGACTCTATCCCGAATACCTGATAGTCAAAATCTCTAAGGTTACCCCATTGCTGTTGGTGTCCTCCATGCTGATTCCAGTGATTGATATGGGTTTGCATACTTATTTTCTTATTGCTGCCAGTACCGACGTTTCCGTGTTGACTGATGTATTGATTAAATGTTTTGGTTCCCAAAATAGAAGGTGCATTATATCGGGTGTTTTTCTTGAACTTGTAATTTCGGCCATTGGCATTAAAATTTTTGTTTTGATCTTGCCCGGCAATGTTTCCGCGTTCTACGATATAGTATTCTACCAAAGGTGTTCTTGTCCAACCATAAACACCTACAAAATCATAGGAGCCTTGTAACGATCCTACATTATAGTTGATCGTTCTGCCACTTCCTGTTCTCCAACCTTTTCCTCCAACAATATCCTTATTGTCTTTGTACTCAATCTGAAAATTTCCTGCATATTGATTAGCATAGGGAAAGGTAAGTCTTCCCCATCCTCCTTCTTTGTAAATAGTCCAAAAATACCCTTGGTTATACCCATCGGTGCGGTTATCACTAATATAACCATTAGCATCTATGAATTTTTCCTGTGCTTCTGCATCTTCTGGTAAATTATCAGTGTCTAAAGTGTCTGAACAACTAAAAAACATAAGGGTAATACATACGGCAATACTTGTTATTCTTTTCATAATTAGATGATTTAAGTTAGAATACTACTTCGATTTTGGATCAACAATCAAATTTCGCCTTTCGGGAACATCTTGATTATCAATACCACTTGGTTTGTGTTAAAAATTTATAAGCATCCTAAAGTAAATCTTGAAAAAATAAATATTTGATAATCGAAGGGTTTTAAGAATTAATTCCACGAAATATTTTCGTAAAAACCGCCTAACCATAAGCAGCTGATTTCCAAATATCCAACAGTAACAAGTTGGTATTTTGATCATGTTACATCTTTTTGAAAAGTAATCGGCAACTCAAAACAGAGATGTATCGCTAATGAGAGCTTGTAGCAAATAGAATAACCTTAACAAACTTTATGATTTACCTACGGGATTGGGAATAGATTTTGATATGGATCACGATACCTTAAAACCTGATTAAATAACCCCAAACTAAACGTAAAATGTTCTTTTTTAGAAAAAAAGTACCCAAGACCTTGTCTCAAGTAGACAAATTGTACAGAAAAGTGATCTCAAAACTTCCTGATGCTAATCGTATTGACTATTGTGAATCATTAGTATACAGGACAGAGAAAGATGTTGCCGAAACTAGATGTAAAGTAAAAAAAAGGAGACTTAAAAAATTATTACATGCTGCTCGGTTGGAACGAAAAAACCTGATGAGCTAGCTCATCAGGTTCTCCTTCTGGAATATAAAATAAAATAATTTGCCTACCCTTTTTATCGTATATCCAGCTAACTATTCCTTTGTCTTTTTTCAAGGTGAAGAATTAGCAACAATTTGATTCACTATTTGCTTCATCCTTGCATTCAGTTCTTTGATATCTCCGGATAATGCAGATGGGTAATATTTATACTCTTCTCCATTAACTCTTAGCGTGGTAACTGGCCTATCTTTTCCTTTATTCAAAACCACTTTTTCAAAAGAACCTTGATCGATCATACTTTTTAAAGCGTTGAACTCCTTTTTCTTCAATTTGCTTTTTATTTTTCCTTTTACTGAAACATAATCTATGCCAGAATACAAAAAGCTTCCATCCTGATATACCCAAAGATCATATACCGGGCATTTCCCTAAACACCTTCCTTTGGAGTAATACACCAAAACTTCCGGATCTTCGGTTACTGATTTTGAAGACTGACATGAAAAGTTCAGCAGGACCAAAAGCATCATCAAATATTTCATACTTTTCTTATTTTGAAGTTTCTTGATTTCCTATTTGCTTACTTTATGCCCATGACTACAATGAGATTTATGCTTATTCCCAAAAGTGTTGGCCCTTCTCCATGCCCCCGGTTCTGGTAAGAAACTCCTACTACTCTTGGCAATATTACCTCTGATATAATCTCTTAACTTCACCATTTCTGTACTATCATATAGCAATTGGATTTTCTTTTCGGCACCACTCGTCCCATTTACCCCTCCGGCCCGGGTAACAAATGTGGCAAATACTTCGGCTATATCTTCTCCTGGATTTGTGGATGCATACTGAGTAACAAAACGCTCCCGATACTTGTTATAAAAGTTTTGTGCATCAGTTTCTGTATTTACATCTTGAAACTCACTCCAGATATCGGCCCAATGGTTTTGGTAAATTTTATTGATGTGTGATTCATCTTTTGCACATCCTTCTCCGGTAAAGTAGGTTTTACAATCTGTGGGTAATACCGCAGAATCTACTTGTTGTTGTTCTAAAGTGATGATGTGCCCAAATTCATGGATAATTGTGTATGCCAGCTCCCCGTCTGCATTAAAACCCCTTTCATAAGCATAATCGATTGCAATTCCCATTTGCCATTTAGCTAGATCTGGTGTTCGTTCTACTACATATCCCAACACACCACTTTCTCCACCCAGATAAATCATAAACTCATTCATTTTAGATCTATAATCCAGTGGAATTATCTTTTTTGTTAGCTCCCAGATTTCCTGATGTTTTTGAGTATCTCTTTGAAATGCTAATGCTTGTCCAGTGACTTCAAAATCTTGGTCTTTTATGATATTTTCTCCATCTACCTTATAGCGTGTGATATTCTTGATATCTTCTCCATCTTCATCTCCCGGATCGGTTCCTACGACTGGTGTATCCGTGGGTCCAGTTGCATCATCATCTTTGCTACATGATTGTATGCTAAGCATTGCCATAGCCACAAAAACCACTAGTAAATAATTCCACCTCACTTTTTTCATAATTAATGATCTTTAAAAAATTAAACGCTTTTTTAATAGAACACAGAATTATGAAGCCACCCTAAATTTTTTAGCTATTTTCTATTCAACAAACCATATAAATAAAGGAAATAAAAAAAGCCAGATCTTTTACCAGATCTGGCTTTTTGGGTATAGAAACGGACCATTTGCAATCTTTATTCGCTGATCAAAAAAATCATTCACTTCTTAATGAATAGCGTGGGGCGAGTGTATCATTTTTTTGACCCAAAAACAAAGATTTAACGTAGGTAAATAGTGACTTGTAATAATTTTGACGCACGCTTATTGATGCGCATTCAAACACTTTGCTATCAGTTAATTAAAAATAAATTTCTATATTTATTCTACCAACTATCTATAGATTTTCTTCGAAAAACACACTGTTAGATTGATCAAAAATCAACCAAAAAAAGAGTTTATATGATAAATATTTAAAAGCTTCTTACTATATTGTGCTTGAGGAATAAGAAAGACTCCATCAATACATACAAACATTTATAGTAAGATTTACTATAGCTATATTCAAAAAAGCATATCAAGATTTTTTTGAATATATCTATTTAATAAAATCCTTTAATGGTTGATTTTTTTTTAAATCAATCGTTATTCAGACCCTGCTTTTGTTGGCTCGCCAAAGTTTTACAATTGCGGGGTTGTTTTTATTTGTACAATATCCAAATTTCGCCACTATTGTACATAAATAGGGCGAAATTCAAAATTAAAATTAATAAATGACAATTCCTTACGGGAACCCGTAAGCTCCATATTTTATAACTACAATAGACCTAAATCTTTGGTCATTGCTACCAAATGAATGGCATTTCTAGCTTTAAAATTAAATTTTAGCTTGTTCAATCGTTTTTCGATAGAACTAATGCTGTTTGGAGATATATGATTTTTCTTGAAATATTCTCCAATCTGTTCTTGCGTAAGTCCATCAGACAAATGTTTGAGCAACAAAAGGTCATAATCCTTAAGTTCAAAAACATTGTGCTTACTCATCATATTAGACAATCGTTGCGAAATAAATCGATTCTCGTTGTACACTTCGTATACAGATTGCACCAATTCATTCAGCCCATAACGACCTTTACATACATATCCGTTAATATTATGTTCATCAAAAAGAGATCTCACTTTTGCAGGTCGATCCTCCATAGAATACACAATGACCTTAATATTGGGCTGTATAAGACGTACAGCCTCGATAAGTTCTACTCCTGAAACTAATTTTCGTTCTCTATGACTTTCTTTAAAAGACAAGTCAGTTACTAATAAGTCAAATGGGGTTTGATCTTTTAGTGCTCTTCTAAATTTAAGATAGGCATCATCACAATACTGTGCTTGCTGTATCTCCTTTATTCTCGTTCTTTCATGAAGGATGTTAGCTACTCCATGATTAATACTTCCGAGATCTTCGTTTACTAAAACTTTCTTAAACATAGCTCACTATTATTATTAATTCGGGAAATGTACTGTGGCTTTAAAGCCTCTTTCCATTTCTGAATCAAATATAAATGATCCTCCGATCGTTTTTATACGGTTTTCCGCATTTCGCAATCCACTACTATAAATTATTTCATCTTTATCCACTCCAACACCATTATCGGCATAAGTTATTTTTATATTTTTTTGCTCCTTTTTGAACGTAATGGCTACCAAGCTTGCCTCACTGTGCTTTTTCATATTGATCATCAGCTCTTGCAATATTCTATACACAATGATCTTTTTTTCTGGAGTGATGGATTGCCAATTGATTTCACCTACATCTTTAATGATGATCTTGGTATAATCAGCACTATAACTACTCAGCATATTACTCAACTCCAAATGGAAATCTCTTACTTCATTAAAGCTACTATTTTCTCTGGAGATATCACGAGTGCTATTGTAAATATCTTCTAATTTATCCAATACTTCTTTGCGACTTTGTTCATTTTGTATTTGGATCATCACATTATACACATCGTTGGCTAACTCATCATGCAACTTTTTGGAAATCCTAGCCTCTGCGTCATAGACATTACGGATAATTTGTCTTTTGTGCCGTTGTTGTACCATATAAAAAACAGAACCTGCAATTAATATGATAAGAATAGAACCAAACAGGTAAATAATACGTTGTCTTTCTTTTTTGGCAGTCTCCGCTTTTAAAACCAGGTTTTCTGTGGTAAGCTTGTCGTTTTCGTATTTTGTTTCAACATAAATGGCTCTATTACTTTGATTGATTTCTTCTAATTCTTTACTAGTTTTATGATAAATCCTAGCTTCTTCAGGGCTATCTTTTAATTGAATTACATAGCCCAATGCTTCTATAATAGATACCAAACTTTCCCTTTTTAAAGCATTTTGATAAGCAGAATTTGCAAAAAACAATGCTTTTTCCTTATTATTTTCTTGGTAAAACTTTGTCAAGTGTATATTACTAGCTATCAATCCTTCCGCATCATTTATTTCTTTTCGAATACCTCGAGCTTGCAGTAATAATTGCTCTGAGGTAATATTTTGACTATCCTGAAGCCATAAAATATATCCTAGATTACTTAATACTCTAGCATACATTTCTTTATTGCCTATGACAGATGGTTCTTTTCTTAACGTATCTAGAATAGAAATTGCCTGATTAAAATCTTTCTTTCCACTTAAAATATTTGCCTTTGTATTTTGGTAGTTAAACATATGGTTTCTTCCAATTATTTTGGCATCCTCTTTGTTTTCTCCTAGACTAAGGGCTGCAATATTATATTTTAAAGCTTCATCAAAATTATTTTGTTCTAGGTTGGAAACAGAAATTATATGATATAACCCTGAAAGTCTTTTTATATCCCAAATCTTCTCTGCAAATTTTACTCCTTCAATTGCGGTTGCTTTGCTTCCTGAAAAATCTCCTAATATATTTTGAATATTTGCCATTTGTAGCAAGTATCTTCCTGATCTAGCACTGTCCCCAACCCTTCTGGATACTCTGAAAGCTTCATTATAAAACTTAAAGGATTCTTTTAGTTGGTTATTATTTTTATGATAAAGACCTAGCTTTGCCGATGCCCTAATAATATGTAAGGTATCATTGTTACGATTCGATAAATCATATAGTTTTTCTGAATATGTTACAGCACTATCATACTGCTTTGCTAAATTTTGAAGTTTTGTCTTTCGCATCAAACCCATATAAACTAGAGTATCCTCTTGATATGGTTCAATTAGTTTTAAAAAAGTAGAAATGTAAAATAACCTTTTCGATATATCAATAGAATCTACATCGCTTTTTTGATAATAACTGAGTACCGTATCTAATTGTCTTTGAGCAATTAAATCCTGTTGTAAGTTAGTTTGACTATAAACCGAGATGTTAAAAAAGAATATAACTCCCAAGCATCCAATTAGGATATGGAAATTGACACGCCAAAGTTTCATATCCCAAAATTAGTAAATTAAATTGGGTGTATATTACTTAAAGTCAATATACACCCAATTTAACATTACAAACGAATTACAAAATTGTAGTAATAATACTATCCTTCATCTTCACCACCCATTTGTCCATTTTCTCCGGTGGTTGAATAATACTCAAAAGAAACATCTTCGTCGGCAACACTATCCGTTGTACAAGAGGTGAAACTTCCAATCATAAAAAGGGCTACTAGGGTATACAATATAGTTTTCATACGTTTTCATTTTTTAGGTTTATACATAGTGGTTCCTGCCAGGGTTGACCCGGTATTTCTAGGCAGGGGTGATTAATAAGGGAGTACTCCTATTTTATTTTTGGAAAGTTGAAAATCCAGAGGCGATACGTTATGGCTACTTTCCCGGTGCCATCGGCATCACTTTACGGATTCCCGTAACAAGTAAGTCCATACATTTACTATGTTAGCAATATGTAATCGGAACAAATTGTTAATGTGAATTTACTAAGAACCCAAATCTATGTGCATAAACAATTCCAGGGATTCCAAAGATTCCTTAGAAATCCTATAGATTCCAATAATTTAACACCATTATGGAGAGAAAAACGAGTGTTACTTACAAGAATGAAATTCTTGAAAAGTACAAAAGGGAAAAAGGCGGAGAGATGAGTAGCTATCTTCTCCAACCTACTAGAAAACAGATTAAAGAGGCATGTATATGGCTATTGTCTCGAAGAAATGAAAAGTATGACGAGGGTATTCTCAATCGCTTCTTTAAATTTAAAGAAGGAGAAAACAAGCTTCATGCAATCGAAAGGGTTAAAGGGGATAAATTTAAACCGATCGTAAATTTCTTAAATGGAGAAACAAAATCTACAACACCGGCAAATTTGGAATTAATAAGCTGGTTAATTGATTTTAATCCTAGGCCGTTATCAGTGTATTTAAGGTCGGACTTTGTGAGAGAAGATCCTAAACCGGTTCAATTTATGAGTCAAACGGATACGTTGTACAAGAGAGGAAGTCCTTTGCAAATTAAAAGGGATAATGAAATGATCGATATTCCAGAGACCAAAGTGATTCAACAAACCGATAAGAGTATCACTATCATTTCTCAAATTAATCCTTCACTCAAAATTACAACCATTGTGTCTCTATGATTTATTAAAAAAATGCTATCAAAAACAAACAACTTATTTGATTAAAAAATTACATTCAACAAACGAAAAACGGTCAGGTTAAACACCCTGACCGTTTTTTGTTTAAGAAAATTGGAACTATTGCGTGTTAACAAATGCTCGATAACAGAACAATATTAAAAGTTAGTTTGTGAGAATTCTGATTTTTATACGAAAGAGGTTTATAAAATTTACATTTTAGACAACCTCTTTCTTTTTCTCTCACCCCAATTCGTTGTACCTTTACCTCATTAGTAAATAAAATTATGATATCTGTACAGCAAGCCCTCCAACTCATAGAGCAACAAACACAAAAGACCAGTAACACGGTTACAATCTCGGTATCCGAAGCTTTAGGTTATGTATTGGCAAAGGATGTTTTTTCTCCTATCGATATGCCTCCATTTCGGCAATCGGCTATGGATGGTTATGCACTAGGTTCTGTTCAGGAAACGACCTATACCTTGGTTAATGAAGTGAAAGCAGGAGATACTGAGGATCCCGAAATAAAGGAAGGACAAGCTATACGCATCTTTACCGGTGCTCCAGTCCCATCTGCTGCAAAAACGGTGGTTATTCAGGAAAAAGTAGAAGTCTCTAACCATCAAATAACGCTTCAGGAATCAACTGTGCCCATGGCTAATATCCGAGAAGTAGGAGAGCAAATTAAGAAAGGAGACACTGCCTTATCAAAAGACACCAAAATTACCCCCGCTGGTATTGGATATCTGGCTACGCTTGGTGTTACCGAAATTGAAGTATACAAAAAACCAACTATTGCTATAATCACTACAGGGAATGAACTTGTAGCTCCCGGACAACCTTTATCATACGGGCAGATCTACGAAAGTAATTCCTTAATGTTGGTAAGTGCGTTACAAAAGTCTGGTTTTTCTGCAGTGAGCACCTACAAGGTCTCTGATAATTATGAAGATACTCAAGCCCTTCTAGAAAAAACCATTGCAGATCATGATGTTATTCTTATTTCTGGAGGAATCTCTGTTGGCGATTACGATTTTGTGGGTAAAGCCCTTCGAAATATAGGTGTCGAAGAGGTATTTTACAAAGTAAAACAAAAGCCAGGAAAACCTTTGTTTTATGGAAAACATAAAAACAAAACCATCTTTGCCCTACCCGGAAATCCTGCATCTTCTTTATCCTGTTTCTATATTTATGTATTGCCGGCAATTCTTAAACTTTCGGGATATAGCAATTATCATCTCGAACGTGGTAAAGGGGTTGCTAATTCTAATTTTACCAAAAAAGGAGAACGAGCCGCTTTCTTAAAAGCTCATAACGATCATGGGCAAATAACTATTCTAGATGCTCAGGCCTCTTCAATGTTGCGATCTTTTGCCTTGGCCAACACTTTGGTATATCTTCCTGAAGATACCACAGAAGTAACCATTGGAGATACTATCGAGATCATAAACTTGCCATAAAAAGACCTTAAATCATAAGTAATTACTAAAAAAATTACCATCTAAATCGTTTTTTGCTAAAATTTAGATAAAGAAAGTTTCGTCAGAAAAAATCGTTGTATCTTTAAAAACCAAACGGTTGTTTATGGACTACAAAATAAAAAGCAGAATCTGGATCGAGACTGAAGATGGAGTCTATCTTGGAGAAGGAAGAGTGCGGCTATTAAAAGCTATCGATCAAACAGGTTCGCTAAGCAAAGCGGCAAATGCTTTATCGATGTCCTACAAAAAAGCATGGAATCTCTTAGACAGCATGAATAAGACTGCCAAAGAGCCTTTGGTGATTACAACAACCGGAGGAAAAGGAGGTGGAGGCGCCCACCTTACTGAACACGGAAGTAAAGCTATACAAGCTTTTGACAATATCAATCAGAAATGTTGGGATTTTCTCGATAAAGAGTTTGATCAAATTTCATTATGACTCAAAAAAAAGAGCATACAGGAATCATATTAGCCGGAGGCAAAAGTTCTAGAATGGGTGAAGAAAAAGGATTGCTTTTTCTACACGACAAACCTTTTGTACGACATATTGCAGAGGCGTTACAACCACTTGTAAGAGAAATTATTATTGTAAGTGATCAGGAGGAATACGACCAATTTGGATACAAAAGAGTAGAAGATATCTTTAAAGATACTGGTCCGGTTGGAGGGTTGTATACTGGTCTTTTGTCTTCTACAACCACTAGCAACTTTGTGATCAGCTGTGATGTTCCTTTGATCACCACAGCTTTGCTTTCAAAATTGCAGGACTCAGACGAAGAGCACTTTGATGTTATTCAGTTTAGGGCTCAAGACAAATCGATGCCTTTGATCGCTCTGTATAAGAAAAGATGCGCCGCTATCTGTAAAAAACAGTTAGAAACAGGAGAAAGGCGATTGCGAAAACTAGTGGCTTCGCTATCAACCAAGTCCATTCCTGTAGACGAAAAAGAATATATTTTGGTGAGTAATATCAATACCCCAGAAGACCTAAAAAATGTTAGATATGCAATTAACGATTAAATATTTTGGCATGATTGCAGAGGCAACTACTATGCCTGAAGAGCAACTGCAAATAGAGCATTGTTCGGTATCAGAATTGCTGGAAAAATTAAAAATCGCCCATCCAAAGCTGAATCATATGGATTTTAAAGTCGCTGTGGATCAACAATTGGTTCAGGAAAATTATACAATTACCAAAGAAGCAGAAATCGCTTTACTACCCCCATTTGCTGGAGGTTAAAAATTGCCTATGGATTTTAATTCAAGATATCACCGCCAGATCATACTACCAGAAATTGGTGAAGAAGGTCAAAAAAAACTCAACGCTGCCAAGGTATTGGTTATAGGAGCAGGAGGCTTGGGATGCCCTGTGTTGCAATACCTATCTGGAGCAGGTATAGGAACTATTGGTATTATAGATTTTGATGTTGTAGAAACTTCTAATCTACACCGACAAGTACTCTATGGAAAGAACGATGTGGGCACAAATAAAGCACTGGCTGCCAAAAAACGTCTAAGTGATCTTAATCCAGATATCGTTATCAATGTTTATCCCGAAAAACTTACGGTAAAAAATGCATTGACACTTTTTGCCGATCATGACATTATAGTAGACGGGTCAGACAACTTTTCTACACGATATTTGGTTAACGATGCATGTATTATTACCGGCAAACCCTTGGTATACGGTGCTATCTTTAAGTATCAGGGCCAGGTATCTGTGTTCAATTACAACAATGGCCCAAGTTATAGATGCTTATTTCCAGAACCGCCAAGTGCAGGTACCGTACCTTCTTGTTCAGAAATTGGGGTGATTGGAGTTTTGCCAGGAATTATAGGTAGTTTTCAAGCGAATGAAGTATTAAAAATGATCTTAGGAATTGGTGAAGTACTCGATGGAAAACTAATGATGTATGACAGTCTATCGACCCAATTTTCGACATTCTCAATTCAACGTGTTGCTTCTCAAATCGAAAGTGTATTAGCCACTGCTCCACGTTTTGAAAAAAATAACTATGATCTGTTTTGTGGAGTTGAGTATATTCAGGAAATCTCTGCCGAAGAGGCTTATCAAAAAGAAGATGTACAGTATCTTGATGTTCGCGAACCTCATGAATACCCAAAAGTAGATAGCCTTTCTCCAATATTGATCCCGTTAGGAACTTTGGAGAATGAATTACATCAATTAAGCAAAGAAAAGGAGTTGATTGTCTTTTGTCAATCAGGTATACGAAGTAAAAAAGCCTTGCAAATCTTATCACAATATGGATATACACGCATCGCTCATGTAAAAGGGGGAGCTATTGCTCTTAATGAATTTCAAACCACAAAAATTGAGTAGTCATACTATGGAAAAAACGAAACTTAAAAACGTCTTTGTTCAGGGAGCTATTTCTTCTGAGTTTATTGGCAACTCCATAGCCAAACATCAAACCAAAACTACAATTGGAGCTCATAATATATTTCTAGGGCAAGTACGAGCAGATGTAATTGATGGTAAAACAATTACAGGGATTGACTATACTGCCTATGAAGAGATGGCAAATCTAAAATTCCAGGAGATACGTGAACGTACGTTTGCCAAATTTGATCTTACTTGCATGCACATCTATCACAGTCTAGGTACTGTAAATGCCGGGGAGATCTGCCTGTTTGTTTTTGTGTCTTCACCAAGGCGTAGAATCGTTTTTGAAGCTCTAGAATATGTGGTAGAAGCCATAAAAGCAGACGTTCCCGTTTTTGGTAAAGAAATTTTTGAAGATGAAACCCATCAGTGGAAACAAAACACCTAAAAACATAATAACCTCAAACCGAGTAATTACAACCGATATCAAAGAAATATTTCAATATAACACCTATCATGGTAGACATCACATATAAAACCTCAACATTACGAATTGCAACAGCTCAGGCAGTAGTAAAAGTAAGTACCCAAGAAACCATAGAAGCTATCAAAAATGGCACGGTTCCCAAAGGTGATGTGTTTGCTATGAGTAAAGCAGCAGGACTACTTGGTGTTAAGAAAACTCCAGAGTTACTGCCCGATTGTCATCCGCTACCCATAGAATATACAGGTATTGATTATGAGATCAATGATCTGGAAATAACCGTTTTGGTTACCATCAAAACCATTTACAAAACAGGTGTAGAAGTAGAAGCCATGCATGGAGCAAGTATCGTTGCATTAAATATGTACGATATGCTGAAACCTATTGACAAAGGAGTTGAAATCCATCATATCAAATTACTGAACAAAAAAGGAGGAAAATCCGATTTTAAAGACCGTTTCAGAAAGGATCTAAAGGCAGCTGTTGTTGTTTGTTCAGATACGATTTCTGAAGGAAAGAAAGAAGACAAAGCAGGCAAGGCTATTATTAATAAACTTGAAAGTTGCGAAGTAGAAATAATGGATTATAGCATCATTCCTGATGAAATAGATAGTATTCAAAAGAAAGCTTCGCAATACAAAGAGCAAGGAGCCGACCTTATTATTTATACTGGAGGCACTGGTTTATCCAGCAGAGATGTAACTCCAGAAGCACTAAAACCATTATTAGACAGAAGTATTCCTGGTATAGAAGAAGCGATTAGAAAATATGGGCAAGATCGTATGCCCTATGCCATGTTATCCAGAAGTGTGGTGGGCACAATTGGCAGCACCCTGGTTATGGCATTACCAGGATCTACGAATGGTGCTAAAGAATCTATGGATGCTATTTTCCCTGAAGTACTTCATGTTTTTCGAATCTTAAAAGGTGTGCGGCATGACTGATTTAAAAACATCCAACATACTTACCGATACCTTTGGTAGAACACACAATTATCTGCGCATATCGCTTACCGAACGATGCAATCTTCGGTGTACCTATTGCATGCCTGCAGAAGGGATTCAACTCTCTCCAAAGGCAAATATCATGACCTATGAAGAGATTTTTACCATTGCTCAAGAATTTGTAAACAGAGGGGTAACCAAAATACGATTAACTGGTGGAGAACCTTTGGTACGAAAAGATGCTGCAAAGATTATAGAACAACTTTCTTCACTCCCTGTAGAACTTACCTTAACCACAAATGGAGTTATCGTAGACCGGTTTATTGACCTATTCAAAAAATGCGGAATACAATCGCTAAACATAAGTCTGGATTCTCTACATTCCTCAAAAAACCAGCAAATCACCAGAAGATCCTATTTCGAAAAAGTGTATCAAAATATCCTTTTGCTAGTTGATGAAGGTTTTGAAGTAAAAATTAATTGTGTATTGATGAAAGGATTTAATGACGATGAAATTATTGATTTTATCAATCTAGCCAAGGATCTACCCGTTCATATTCGTTTTATCGAATTTATGCCTTTTGATGGAAATCGCTGGAATATGGACAAATTAGTATCCCTAAAAGAAATATTGGATCATGTCCATACTCATTTTATAAAAGACGAGGTTCTTAAATTACAGAATGCCCCCAACGACACCGCCAAAAGCTATCAGATTAAAGGATACAAAGGCACTTTTGCGATTATTAGTTCTGTTACCAATCCCTTTTGCGATGGGTGTAATCGAATTCGACTTACTGCCAACGGTAAAATCAAAAATTGTTTGTTCTCTTCCAAAGAGTCTGATCTATTAACTCCTTTACGAGACGGAAAACCAATCGCTTCGGTTATCCAGAGTGCAATTCGATCAAAATTAAAGGTAAGAAACGGTATGGATACACTGGATAAGTTCAAAGACACAGATGGTCATAACAATCGAAGTATGATCCAGATAGGAGGATAGTTTCATCACTTCACCATACAAACGGAATTTATATTTCCTTGATCATCATATTCTTTAACGGGATTATCCGGATCCAAGATCCAGGTATCATCAACAATAAACTTATAATGATGTTTCCCTCCAGAGAGCATGGTTCGATACACCCAACCTTTTTGGGTACGTGTCATCTCGTACGCGCTCTCTGACCAATCGTTAAACGAGCCCGCCAGAATTACTTTTTCTGCATCTGCATACCCATTTAATATAAATGATGCCGGAGCCTTAACATGAACTACAGAGTTATAACCATGAAATTCGTTTCTCCTTTTATCAGGATTCACTGGATCTTCTATCCACTCTCCATCGATAATAAATTTGTACTGATATTCTCCCGGTCGTATTTTTAAAGTAATGCTCCAACAATCCTCGGTACGCTTCATTTTAAAAAGATGCTCGTTCCATTTATTAAAACTACCGCTTAGTATTACTTTACGCGCATCCTCATGACCTCCCAACGTAAAAGTTACATTACCACTATCATCTGGATACGCCGCATAAATCTTGAGATTATATGCCGGTAATGCATGACCATTTCTGAAAGCTCTAACTACATTTGCATATTCTTTTGATGGTTCTGCCCATAGGGCATTATTGACGACAAACTTAAACTCCCACGAAAACTCGTCATCAAAGTCGTCCAGATTCTTTCGTAGTTCGTATCGATTTTCGTCGATCTTAGACATCTTCCAGTCGTATTTTGACCAATCGTTGAATGAACCTGCCACCACTACATTTTCTATCTCAAGATATTCAAAATGATATCGTCTGTTTTGTTTATCGGCCATGGCAATACTGTAGTCTCGCTTGTCAAAAATGAATACGATCTCATCTCCTTCAATTTTATATCCTTTAAAGCTTTCGGTTTGTGCCAACACCACTTCCCCTGCAAAGGCAAGGAATAAAAAAATGATATGTAGTACTTTTTCTTTCAATTTCTAAGTATCGGATATTTTACAAAATAAAGCTTTTCTTTCTGATAATTGATGATTGTTCTTTTCTGTTGAAAAAACTCATAGCCCAAAACACCGTCGAGTTGTGTACCAAAAGCTTCATTCATTTTATTCAAATTGGTGAGCACGGTATTCATCGGACCAAAATACACACTTTTGCTTAGTCGTACTCGAAACAACTTTCCTGCAATCACTTCAATTTTATGATCCCCGGCACCAGAAAGCAATAGTCTTTTCCCAGGATAAAAATATTTAAGCGCCTTTCTTCCTATCTTTTTATTGATTTGGTTGAACTCTGCTGCAGTATCTAATCCAAAAACAACCGGTTTGTCACCTATATATCCATTAAGTACAATGGTATGGTGTCTCAGTTTAAAATCAACACTATCTGTAATTTTTTCTGCATACACCTTTTGGTCATATTTGTCTCCATTTCCATCCACCTTACTTAAGGTCATTTGATTAAGGTGCATATCAATAAAAACCTCGTAGTCTTTTAAGATGTTATATCCTATCACCCCCAAAAGGCGCATTTTTTTTGCTTTTTCGATATGTGATAGATTAACAATATCAGAAGTTTTATTCTTTAGATTAAAATTTTGAAGGATAAACTCTTTTACATCTTGCTCAAAGGTGTCATCCATTACCTCTATGACCCCCGATGTATTTCTTTTTCTGGATTGATGCTGATACTTTAACGGAAAATGAACTTCATTCAATATCATCGTATCGGATCCGGTATCGATAATAAAATCTCCCTTTTTCCCTAATAACTCGGCCTCTACTACGATAAGTCGATCAACCAACTTAAAAGGAATACGGGCGGTATACTCATTAAGAATTTCAGCTTTCGAAAACACAATATCCTCTGAAGAGAAAAACGAATGTCTAGGCGGGTTTTCTTTGGCAAACCCTCCCATCATACAAGACAAACATAGCACTATGCATAGTAGCATCTTTCTCATACAAAATATGACATCACTAATGCCAAAGTTGTTACAATTTTGATGCCATATCTGAACAAGTTTAATATAATATTAAGAATTCTATCCCAGCTTCCAGTATGACCAATATCATTTTTATTGAATCCCATTGGGTATATCTTTATTCGTATAAAAAAGGATGATCATGAAAAATGTTTTGCTTCCCACCGATTTCTCAGACAATTCCAAAAATGCTATTGCCTATGCCTTGCAATTCTTCAAAAATGAGGTATGTACGTTTTATATTCTTCACGTTCAAAAAGCATCTACCTATACCACAGATGATCTGATGGCAGCTCCGGCAAATACATCTATACATCAATCTGTAGTGGGAGGTACCAAAGAGAAACTTGAGATATTAGCACAACAGCTAGAATCGGAATATTCAGAAGAAAATTATACATTTCATACTATTACTGATTACGACATATTTACTGATGCTATCAAACAGGTTATAAAAACCAAAGCAATAGATCTTATCGTTATGGGTACAAATGGCGCTACCGGAGCAAAAGAGGTTGTTTTTGGTAGCAATACCATTAATGTAATCCGAAAAGTAGACTGTCCCCTACTTGCCATCCCCGAGGGATTCTCTTTTACTCCCTTGCAGAGTGTATTGTTTACTATTGATTTTTCAGAGAACTTTACTACGAAAGGCATGGAACCTTTGGTCCATCTTCTCGAAAAACACAAAGCTATTTTACGAATACTGAAAATCAAAGAAGATGATACGGTGACCAAAGCCGAGTTTGATGATAAAAATCGAATGAGTACATTTTTTAAAGAAATTAATCATACCTTTCATTCAATCATAGCCGTTCCTACGTCATTAGCCATAAATAGTTTTGTGCAAATTATGGATGTTGATTTGACCGCGATGTATATTAAACAAGACACTTTTATAGATCGATTTTTTAAAGGATCAAAGATGTCAAAAATAAGTTATGGCACAAGAGTTCCTTTATTGATCATGCATATGTAAACCCTACTAAAACGTGAATCAACCTATCATATTCACCATTTTATCTGCTACGTATATCCTGATAGGGGTATTTATTATAGTACGGTTACTTTTAAATGGGATGAGGCCCACCAAAACTCTTGCTTGGATGCTTGCCATTTTTACGATTCCTGTGGGAGGTATCCTCTTGTATTTAATGCTGGGTAGAAATCGCAGAAAAAACAAACTTTTCAAACTAAAACGTACGCCAAAAGTTAATGCGTATATCCAAAGGGCATTACAACACTACGTCCCCATTTCTAAACAAGAACATAAGGAACATCAAAAATTAATCTCATTAATCACCCAAAACTCATATTTCGCACCGAGTTCTGGGAATCAATTAACTTTACTAAAAAACGGAGAGCCTACATTTAGCGCGATTTTTGAAGCCCTAAAAAAGGCTAAGCATTTTATTCATCTGGAGTATTACATTTTCGAAGAAGGGGAATTGACAAAAGAGCTATTTCAGCTTTTTTCTGAAAAAGTGAAAAGTGGAGTCCAAATTCGAATCATTTATGATGGTATTGGCAGTCGATCGTTAAGCAAAAAATACATCAAAAAACTCAACGAAATAGGAGTAGAAACAAGCCGATTTCTTCCTATTCGATTTGGTAAACTTTTGAATTCTATAAACTATAGAAACCATCGTAAAATTATTGTTGTCGATGATGAAATAGCCTTTACCGGAGGCATTAACGTCTCTGACAAATATGTAAAAGGAGATCCTAATCTTGGGGTATGGCATGATACACATTTGCAAATCCAAGGACCAGTGGTACATAGTCTACAAACCATATTTGCAATGGACTGGTTTTTAATAACCGAAGATGAGGATATTCTGGACACAGCTTACTTTGCACCAGATCAAAAAACAGGAGAAGCCACGGTGCAAATCGTTCACTCTGGACCGGATTCGGATTTCTCGGCCGCCAGACAGCTTTTTTTCTCTATGATCAATGAAGCAAAAGACTACGTATACATTACCAATCCTTATATCATTCCGGGTGAAAGTATTTTAGAATCTCTAAAAGTAGCTTCTTTGAGCGGTGTAGATGTACGGTTGTTACTCTCCAAAAAATCAGACAACCCAATTGTAAAATGGTGTGTGCGATCTTATTTTGAAGACCTGCTTCAAGCGGGAGTAAAAATATATTTATTCCCAGAAGGTTTTGTGCACAGTAAGACGATCGTTGCCGACGATACTGTATCTTCGATAGGAACCACGAATCTCGATATCCGAAGTTTTGAACAGAATTATGAAGTGAATGCCGTGGTTTATGAAGATTCGTTTTCTATTGCCTTGAAAAATGATTTTTTGCAGGATTGTAATCATAGCATTGAACTAAAGTATGATACCTTTGTAAAAAGACCTTGGCATCACAAAATAAAAGAAGGAGTAGCTAAAATTTTTAGCCCTGTACTATAACAAAATATGCTATGAAAGAGTCAAAAAACATAGGACTAGTTTTATCGGGAGGAGGATTTAAAGGAGTAGCCCATATTGGTGCAATACAAGCTATAGAAGAAGTTGGAATTGCTATCAAATACATTTCAGGGTCCAGTGCGGGGGCTCTTGTTGGTGCTATGTATGCGGCAGGCCATTCTCCTGAAGTGATCAAACGTTTTTTTCAAAAAACCTCTTTGTTTAATTTCAATAGATTTACTCGCAAAAAAGCTGGTTTTCTGGATTCAGAAAAGTTCTATAATGATCTCATTTCCTTTTTCCCAGAAAATACATTCGAGTCATTGCAAAAAAATATGTTTGTCACTACTACCAACCTGGTAGAAGGAGTAACTGAGGTATTTAGCAGTGGACAACTCATTAAACCTTTATTAGCTTCGGCGGCTTTCCCAGGGGTGTTTACTCCTGTGATGATTGGTGATCAGCTGTATGCAGATGGTGGAATTTTGGATAATTTCCCGGTAGCTCCACTACAGCAAAATTGTGACTTTATTATTGGAGTGGATGTATCCCCTATCAAAAAACCAAAGATTTCAGATTTCAAACACTCCTATAATGTTATGCAAAGAGCCTATTATTTAAGAGCCGTACCTAATTCTGAAACCAGATTTTCGCAATGCGATATGATCATACAAGCCAAAGCATTAGCCAATTATGGTCTTTTTAACAGTAATAATCTGGACAAAGTATATGATCTGGGGTATAATGAAGCGAAAGCAAAGATCGAACAATTTCTAAGCAGCTAACAATGATAGACGGACTACAGCAAAACTATGGTGATTTTTTTGAACCCGCTCTTATAAAAGAAATCACAAGCGTAGGTACTTTTAGAGAAGTATCAGAAGGGGATGAACTTATAAGAGCTGGCAGTTATATCAAATCAATGCCATTGATCATTAATGGTGCTATTAAAATCCTAAGGCAAGACACTGAAGGGGATGAATTATTGCTATATTTCCTAGAGCGTGGTGATACTTGCGCAATGACATTATCTTGTTGTTTGGGACATCATAAAAGTGAAATTAAGGCAATTGCCGAAACTGATGCTTCTTTGGTAATGATTCCTGTAGAAAAAATGGAAGAATGGACTACCAGATACAAGTCCTGGCGAAATTTTGTTTTTGATAGTTATCACAAAAGATTAATTGAAGCCATAGAAACTATCGACAGCATTGCCTTTTTAAAAATGGATGATCGCTTATTGAAATACCTACACGACAAATCCAAAGTAACCAGTGACAATGTGTTGAAAAATACACATCAGGAAATTGCATATGACCTTCATACATCAAGGGTAGTCATTTCCAGGCTTCTTAAAAAGCTTGAAACCAAAGGAAAAGTAAAACTCAACAGAAACAGTATTGAAGTAATAGATCTTTGATGGTTCGGTAACAAATGTTACTGTAGTGCCCTTTTGCTCAAGTTATTTTTGCTGAAAAAATGTAATGGAAATAACTGAAGTTATTGGGTTTATTGCAGCATTAATTATAGGTATTGTATTAGGTTTAATCGGTGGAGGAGGTTCCATCCTTACCGTACCCGTATTAGTATACATATTACATATTAACCCTATAACGGCAACAGCATATTCTTTGTTTGTTGTAGGAGTTTCATCTACAGCTGGTGCTATCCAAAATCTAAAAAAGGGATTAATCGACTTTCAAACCGCCTTAATATTTGCTATACCGTCCCTTTTAGCCGTATATGGGACCCGAAGATATATAGTACCTGCAATTCCGAATCAATTAATAAGCTACAAGAACATAATCATCACCAAGGAAATTGGACTGATGATCTTTTTTGCTCTTATCATGTTTATAGCATCAATGTCCATGATAAGGAATGATAAAAGAAAAACAAAATCTCTTGTAAAATCCAACACATCATATACCTTGATCTTTATAGAAGGTATTGTGGTAGGGATTTTAACTGGGTTGGTTGGTGCCGGTGGTGGTTTTTTAATTATCCCAGCTCTGGTACTCATGGCAAAGTTACCCATGAAAAAAGCGGTAGCAACATCCCTGCTCATCATCGCCATAAAATCTCTTATTGGTTTTATGGGCGATGTAGAAAATTTAGAGATCGAATGGCATTTTTTATTACCATTTACTCTTGTTGCTGTTTTAGGCATATTTTTGGGTACTTATTTTACTCGATATATCGAAGGAAAAAAACTTGAAAAAGGATTTGGATGGTTTGTTTTGCTAATGAGTATCTACATCCTCCTCAAAGAAGTTACCTAAAAAAGCTTTGTAACAATAGTTACTGATTTCAAATAATAATTGGCTTATTTTTGCATAATACTCAATCAATAAACTATATTTCCATCCTGAGATGGATTATATTCAAAAGAAGAACAAAATGACGATAGAACAAATATATACAGGATGTTTGGCCCAGGGGGCATATTATATAGAAAGTAATGGTGAAGTTGCTATTATTGATCCTTTGAGAGAGGTAAAACCTTATATTGAAAAGGCGAATGAAAATAACGCCAAAATAAAATACATTTTTGAAACGCATTTTCATGCGGATTTCGTTAGCGGGCACCTCACATTAGCAAAAGAAACAGGAGCCGAAATTATCTACGGACCTTTAGCCAATCCATCTTTTGAAGCTACAATCGCCAAAGATAATCAAGAGTTTCAACTTGGGGATATTACCATACTAGCATTACATACTCCTGGACATACCATAGAAAGCACCACTTACCTCTTAAGAGATCCAAACGGAAAGGATCATGCAATATTTAGTGGAGATACCTTGTTTCTTGGAGATGTAGGTCGCCCAGATCTGGCGCAAAAGGCAGCAAATATGACCCAAGAGCAACTTGCAGAAACCTTGTATGATAGCTTACGAAATAAGATCATGCCTCTGGCAGACGATGTTATTGTCTATCCTGCTCACGGTGCAGGTTCTGCCTGTGGTAAAAATATGATGAAAGAGACTGTGGATACCCTAGGCAATCAGAAAAAAATGAATTATGCATTGCGTGCAGATATGACCAAAGTAGAATTTGTAAAAGAAGTTACCGAAGGTTTATTACCTCCTCCATTGTATTTCCCGCTGAATGTAAAAATGAATAAGGAAGGGTATAAGGATATCGATGAAGTAATAGAACAAGGTGCCAGACCATTGTCTGCTTCAGCTTTTGAAGCTTTGGCTAACGAAACAGGTGCAGTGGTATTAGATGTAAGACACCAAAATGAATATGTGCAAGGACATGTCCCAAGGTCTATTTTTATTGGTATCGACGGAGGCTTTGCACCGTGGGTAGGAGCCTTAATTGCCGATGTACAACAACCCATTTTGCTGGTAGCTCCAGAAGGTCGTGTTGAGGAAACCATTACGCGTTTATCTCGTGTTGGTTTTGACAATACCCTGGGGTATCTCGAAGGCGGATTCGAAGCCTGGAAAAAGGCCAATAAAGAGTTTGATACCGTCACTTCAATATCAGCTTCTGTATTTAAAGAAAAACTCGATAAGGACGAAATCCCCGTCTTTGACGTAAGAAAGGAAAGTGAATTTGTAGCAGAACATGTGGATAAGGCTAAAAACTCTCCTTTGGATTATTTGAATGACTACCTTCAGGATTTTCCTGAAAAAGAAACATTTTTCATACACTGTGCTGGTGGGTATCGTTCGGTTATAGCTGCTTCAATATTAAAGAGTAGAGGTATTCATAACCTAGTGGATATTGCAGGAGGGTTTAAGGATATAAAAAATGCAGGTATCGCTACCACGGACTACGTTTGCCCTACTACACTCAAATAATTTGAACATAGACCGTGTGTAACATTTGTTACTGATATCTTTTTCAAATTTTGATTTCTTTATCCTCAAAATACAGAAATCATGGATTGGATACTTGAGCCTTGGCCTTGGTATGTTTCAGGACCACTACTTACACTGATAATGTTCTTGTTAATTATGACAGGCAAAAGGTTTGGGATGTCTTCAAACTTAAGAACATTGTGTACCATTTGTGGTGCAGGTAAAACTTCCGATTTTTTTAGATTCGATTGGAAAGCACAAAAATGGAACCTTATCGTAGTATTAGGAGTGATTATTGGTGGATATTTGGGTTCTAATTTCTTATCCACAGATCATGCAGTGCAACTTAATGATGCCGTAGTGTTAGACCTTAAACAAAAAGGGATAGACAGTGCTGGTAAGGCCTATATGCCCCATGAATTGTTTTCGGATGATATTCTTACCGATCCCAAAATACTCTCTCTACTGGTAATAGGCGGCATACTAGTGGGCTTTGGCGCTCGCTATGCAGGAGGATGTACTTCGGGACATGCCATCTCGGGATTAAGTAATTTACAAATACCATCGCTAATCGCCGTCATTGGTTTTTTTGTAGGTGGATTAATTATGGTTCATCTTATTTTTCCTTTAATTTTTTAATAGTATGCGTTCAATTATATATTTAGTGATTGGTATCTTGTTTGGTATCGTTTTGATCAAGTCAGAAGCGGCATCTTGGTTCAGGGTCTATGAGATGTTCCAGTTTGGATCTTTTCATATGTATGGTATTATTGGTAGTGCTGTTGTGCTAGGAATACTTTCAATTCAATTCCTTAAAAAATACAATGTAAAATCCTTTTACGGAGCTCCAATCCATGTAGTTCCTAAAGAAAAAGGGATAAAGCGTTACGTGTTAGGAGGGATTATTTTTGGTTTTGGATGGGCCCTAGCAGGAGCTTGCCCTGGTCCTATGTTTGTTTTATTGGGAGCTGGATATTTACCTATGGTAATTGTGATTGCTTCTGCTATTTTAGGTACCTTCTTGTATGGTGTTCTAAAGAACAGATTACCCCACTAATTCTACAGTAAGCTCATTTTCTGGAGTTTTATTCTCTACCCAACTATTGATATTGTAAAACGTGGTTTCGGCAATATTAGTTAATGCTTCGTGTGTGGCAAATGCTTGATGCGGTGTTATCAACACATTCGGAAAACTTAATAGTTTTTGTAGCAATTCGTCTTTGGAGGTATTTTGAGAGTGATCGTAAAAAAACAATCCATTTTCGAACTCATACACGTCTGTCCCGTAGGCCTTCAGCCTCTTTGCACTCAAGGCTTCGATAAGTTCTTTGGTATGGACCACTGCTCCCCTGGCTACGTTGATCAAAACCACCTCTCTTTTCATTTGTTCTATCGCCTTTTGGTCAATCAAATAATGTGTCTGACTGGTAAGCGGAGTACTTAAGAAAATCATATCACTATGGTGATACACCTGTTCGAGGTCAAGGTATTCTACATTAAATTGCTCTGCAAAATCTAAATCCTTATTGGGATCGAATGCGATAATCTGGCATCCGAAACCATTCATAATCTTGGCAATTGTTTTTCCTATTCTTCCCATACCTATAATCCCTACTGTTTTTTGATAAAGATCAAACCCCACCAGATTGCTCAAAGAAAAATTAAAGTTCTGGACCTGTGTATTAGAAAGTATCAGTTTCCGATTTAAAGCTAACAATAATCCTACTGCATGTTCTGCAATAGCGTATGGCGAATATCCCGCGGCATTAGCCACTTTCATTCCGATTTTTTTGGCCTTGGCCAGATTTACATTATCATATCCTGTGGATCGTAAGGCAATAAATTTTATCCCGAAATCTTTTAATAATCCTAACACTTTGGAAGAAGCATCATCTGCCGAAAAAATCGATATCGCATCAAAACCTAATGCTAGTATCGCTGTTTGATCGGTAAGGCGATCAGGGATATATTTAACCTGATGTACCTCGTTGTTCGCTTTTTCCAAAAAAGGAATCTCAAAATCCTTGGCACTATAAATCAAAATCTTCATCGATAAATTCTTCTATAATTAATAATTGCTGTGCTTTTAATGCCCAAATCACCACTTTTACATAATCGCCCACTGCTTTTCTGGTATTTTCGGGCTCTGTTACGTCTATTGATCCTTTCCAGATTAGTTCTTTGGCTTTGTCGGGACATATACAATACAAAGACGACTCTGCATGAAAAATCTGGTACTCTTCGTAATATTCTTGATCATGAAAGATCTCCTGATTGTCGAAATAGTCATCCCTGAAGTTATTGAAGGTTCTATCCAAATTTCGATATGCTTTTACTACAGTAACCTTGTCTTCAACTCCTACTACTTTTGATAACAAAATAGCATCAAAACCCTGTTCGATCAATTGAGATTCCAAACCCATAATTTCAGCTTCAGTCTTTGGAGAAGTAGTAAAGTTTTTTTCAAAAAAATCAATACTTTTTACTCCATTTACACCATTTCTCCCTAGTTCTGAAACCAATTTTCTTTCAAAAAACTTACGGTTATCTTCATTTGATGTAATCCCGATCACCAATACTTTTTGAGCTTCAAAAGTTTCTATATCTGGATTTTTCCAGTTCTCGACCAGCTCACTTGAGGAACATGCACTTAATAAAATGACTAATAATAGTAATATATAGTGTTCAAACTTATTCATGTCTAGAAGGTTTATGTATGATTTGATTTAATCGATTTACCACGATATCCGTGTATTGAGGTGTTTTTTCTATAATGGATTCTCCCGAGATCACATCAACGTCTTTCAATGTGATATGACTACTTCCAACGGTAGACAGAATGATCAATTTATCCAATTCGTTTGGGTGATCCTTTATAAACCGTTTAACATTTCGCGGAGGGCTCCCATACTCCCATGAGTTGATAATAACTAGAGCATCCCATTTGCTTATATTAACAGTAAAAAGGGTATAAACATCTATTACTTTGAAATAAATACTATCCTTATCGTAGTGTCTAATAATGCCCTGTACCAAAGAATCTTTAAATGGACTTCCTTGAGAAGCCACCAATACTTTTGTATCATTTTTAGGGCTATTTACCTCAAAAGGGATAACAGCATCCATACTGTAGGTATACTCATACCACACCCAAAATCCAGCAAAACCAATCAAAATTACAATCGAGATAATTTTTAGATATAGTTTCATTCTGGATTTGTTTTTTTAGAGATTAAATGATTTATCTCAAAACTAACTTGATAGGGTGATGTAAACAATGATAATCATCAGCTTCTCATTTTCAAGCTTAGTTTTTGTTGCTTTTTAATATGGTACCTGCATATGAAAAGACTTCAGATTTTAGCTTTCTAAAATTTCTATAGAATTTTTCAAAAGTCATATTCATCAATTCATGCTCTTGATAATAGGAATGACTTTCAGAAATGGTATCACATTCTAGGATTCCTCCTAATTCGCTTTCATGTTTTCGAATGCCATTTTTAAGTCCCTCTACTTCTTCCGTTACCTTTGAAAGTTGAACTTTAAATTCCTGCAACCGTTCAAAAAGATTGGGAGTCTTTGGCTCGAATACATATGAGTTGAGCAGTTGTTGTATAAACTGGATTTCGCTTTCTACAAATTCGAGACTGGATTTCCAGGCTAGCGTATCCAAATGAATCGCCTTACATTCTTTCTGGGATAAGATCTTTGGTGAAGCTTTCATAATATCTGGTTTTATGAGGTTGACAACGAAAAATGATCTCTTATCAACGCCTTGGTTTGATTTTCTGTCATGCTATCTGCCTTAAAAACACCTTCTACCTTTACTGCGATATCTTTGTAATTTTGATCCAGTTCTTTTTTAAACTTTTCCCCTGCTTCAGCGGGTCCAAAAACAACAATTTTATCCGCATCTTGTAGAAAAGTTACTAGTGTTTCAAAGTAGGTTCTAAACTGATGTTTTTCTCGTTCAAGATACTTCCTGTCTTGTACTACGTCTTGTGGTCCTCCCTTGATTCGAGTCCCAGATCCTCCATGAATCCGAAAGTCTTCAACATTAGATTCAATTTTGTCTGTGATTTCTTTTTGATCTTCTATGGTGATGATAAACGCTTTTTGCTTATCCATCCAAATGCCTATGTTTTTCATAATAATGTGTTGATTTGGTTATACGTCATGTAATGCTAATACGGGTACTCGAGAATGGTATCCTAAATTTTTTACCATGGGTTTAGAGAATATGCTACCAAAGAAACTATGCTTCCTATTGATAAAAGTGACCATATCGCTATCTCTACTTTCTACAAAGGCGCTAAGCCCCCCTTGCACATCTACATTGCGCAGCGTATGAAAACTATGCTCTAAATTTTCAAAATTCTCTTCCAAAAGTCGTTTGTTATTTTGTTGATCCTCATCCAACCCATCTGCATCTACGATATGCAATATTCGAATGACCGCACCACTAATTTTGGCAATATCCATAAGATGTTGTAATTCTCGTCTTTTAAACGGTGTCTTGTAATCGGTGGGAAATACAATCTCCTTTGGTTTTTTGAAATCAGCTTCTTTTGGTATGGCCATTACTGGGCAATTTCGAATTTTCTCCATAACTAGTATGGTATTACTTCCGTATACAATACTTGCGGCATCAGTATCTCCCTTAGTCCCCATAACTACCAGTTCGATATCTTTTTTGGCAATCACATCTTTAATTCCCTCTAGTAAGCTATTGAACTGAGAAACAGTGAAGAACTGATGTTTTGGATTTTCATTTCTAAAAGAAAGCCCTTTTAGCATCTTTGCCAATCCCATTTCTGATTGTTTTTTTGCTTCTTCATAAAAACGTTCTCCTGGTTCAGGAACCATCATACTTTCTAATGCATAACCTGTGGCATTAAACGTATTGAGTATATAAAATTCACAAACTTCATCCTTATAAAGTTCTATGGCATATGTCATCGCATTCCATGCGTTTTTAGAAAAATCGGTTGGTAATAATATCTTCCTTTTCATTACTTTGTTTTTTAATGGTTTATGGAATAAATGTATAAGGAAACACGCCCAAAAACTATGATAATTGTCAGCTCTTCACTGGAATTACCAAGAAGGGAATGTCAATACGAAAGCCCATCTTTTTTACTACAGGCTCATGAGTTATACTTTCAGTGATACTGTGCGGATATCGCAACATGGTAAGCATATCAATATTCATTTCTTCGAGAAACATCTGAATAACTTCTGCCTTTTGGTTATCTTTTGCCAACCAATGCATACTTAGTTCTACGCCTTCAAAAAGTGTTCTCAGAATTTTGAAATTTTGCTCCTGTTCTTCGTTCAACAATTCATTTTCATGAATGTGTAATACCTTTATCGAGGCCTTAAACATCTTGGCCATCGTTATAATTGGTTGTAACTCTGCTTTGCTGTAAGATCGCCCAAACCCGGTAGCAAAAGCAATTTGTCTTGGTGGTTTAAAATCTAGTTCATCAGGAACCAAAAGTATAGGGGATTGCTTGATATTTTGAATGGCCTTGACCGCGTTACTACCAATAAAAATCTCTTTCAAACCACTAGCACCTTTGGTTCCCATAACTACCAAATCGATCTCCTTACTTTGTATGGTTTTGTTGATTGTTTCTGTCAAATCTTTAGAAACGGATATCGTTTCAAAAGTATGCTCAAAATCTTCTGTATCTCGTACAATGCAATGAAGGGTTTCGGTAAGTTTATCTTTGGATGTAGCGCTTAATTGTCGGTATAATGCATCTCCTTTACTAGTATCGATTCTACTCGTTAATACCGGAGTATTAACATCAAATGTGTTAAGAATAAAAAAGTGACAAGGTTCATTTTGAAAAAACCGGGTTGCATAGAACAGTGCACTATATGCATTATTAGAAAAATCTGTAGGGACTAATACTCTTCTCATGATGTGTGGTTTTAATGAATTATGTCATAAAACTATACACCAGACCCGAAGAATACTATGACAATAATCAGTTATCCGCTGGGATTACCAAAAATGGAATTGTGGTATGAAACGTCATTTTTTTAATCACTGGTTCTCGAGTTAGTCTTTCTATAAAACTATGCTTGTATTTGATCATCATCAACATATCAATCTCTAGTTCTTCTACGCATGCTTGAATTGCCTTTTCTATTGTAGAAAAATCAGAAATAACATGAAATTCATAGTTGATCTCTTTAAAATATTGTTCCAAAGCATTTGAATTGAACCGCTGCACATGCGACAATTTTGGGTCGTCATATACATGAATCATTCTTACGGTTGCATCCTGTGATTTTGCCAAATTCACTATAGGAACTATCTCTGACTTGAAATACACACGTTCAAAATCGGTAGCAAAAGCGATATCCGAAACCTCACCAAAAGAAGATTCTTCTGGCACTGCCAAAACCGGGCAATTGTCAACGCTCCTGATTACGTCTTGTGTATTGCTCCCCAAGAAAAACTCCTTGGCGCCTGTAGCACCTTTGGTTCCCATCACTATCAGATCTATATTTTCTCTTTTGATAATTTCTTTGATCTCGCTTGTCAACATACCAAAGATGGATAATCTTTCAAATTGATGTTTTGGATTATTAAACTCTGTTATGACACTTTCTTCAATTTTGGCAATATTCTTTTTTGAATTCATCATGGCTACCTTTTCCAAACCATAAAGAGTTGGATTTTCAATAAGAAAATCAGCACTATACGAAGCTGGGGTAAAGGTGTTTAATAAATAAAAAGTAGCACTATCCCCCTTAAATAAATGCATGGCATATCGTATGGCATTATATGCATTTTCTGAAAAATCCGTAGGTAACAGAATTCGTTTCATCTTTTCACATTTTAATATCGCTGCAAATTCTGCATGGTTAAAAAAGGGATTTTGATATGTAATCCTATTTTATCTATTGTTGACTGATACAATATGTTTTCGAGATAAGAATGCCTGGAATTCACAAGGATTAAAAAATCAATTTTATGACTTTCTACAAAATTGTTGATGGCCTCGGTAAGCGTATCGGATGCCATCGTATGAGATTTAATATCTGTATCGAACAAACATTCTTTCAGAAAGGCTTTGTTATCTTCTTGTCGTATCGAAATCTTTTCATGTTTAGAAACATGAAGTAGATGAACAGTAGACCTGAAACTTTTGGTCAATGTACTCACCAATTTAAGTTCTCTTCTTTTATATGGCAAAAAATAATCCGCAGGAAACAAAACATTTTTCGGTTGCTCCCACTTATAGCCACTAGGTATGGCCAACACAGGACATTTTACATATTTTAGTACCTGCAATGTATTGCTTCCAAATGTGAGATTTTGGTCATTTCTTTTTCCCTTGGTCCCCATAATCAAAACATCGATGTTTTCACTATCTACGATAGCATTGGCTTCATCAATTAATGTCCCAAAAGCAGGAATTACTCTGTATTCGTGCCTGGGGTTTGGAGATATTTGATCAATAATTTTAAGAGTGTCTTTTAACTCTACGATACAACTATTCTTTACAATTTCTTTTAACTCCTCAAGAATTTCTCTCGAAACTAATGCGTCATGATCATACACCTCATCGGCATAGGCGTGCATGATATAGAAAATACTTTTCTCGTATTTAAAAAGTTCTAATGCATACCGAATGGCATTCATTGCATTTTCTGAAAAATCGGTTGGAATAAGTATCTTTCTCATAGGTTCTACTATTTGATATCTTATGTTCAAAAGTAGATAAGCACATGATCAGAAAATATGATTTTTGTCAGTCTACACTTATGTTTTAGCGAATTCTTATGACAAACTGTTTCCAAAAAAGGGTATTTTGTAAATAAAAAGTGTTATGAAAATTTCAACGATAGCCATGGTAGTACTCACCTCGATTATGCTCTTACTTGTTACTATTTTGGTAATAATGAATATTCATTTTAGTTGGGTGTTTTACCTCACTTGTTTAGGTCAAATCATGATCATCGTTATGGTTTATAAAGTACTTAGAGATAACTACACGACTGATAAAACTTTTAAGGATTTGTATGAGGATCACCCCATTGATAACCATCAGTAACAGCTACTTATTTCCTGAAAAGGGCAAAACATGATAATTATCATATTCTTTTACCCTTATCTTCTCCATTTTTGCAGCAAAACAGTGAGTTTATGACACAATCAACTTGTTTTCACTGTGGAAATAATTGCGATAAAACAGTTATCAACTTCGCCCACAAAACCTTTTGCTGTAATGGCTGCAAAACTGTATATGAATTTTTTTCGAGTCATGATTTATCCGACTATTATGACTTACAATCTGCTCCAGGAGCGATTCCTAAAGAAATTGAAGGAAAATACGATTATCTCGATAATCCTGATATTGCTGAAAAGCTAATAGAATTTTCAGATCAGAATACTCAGATTATTACACTATACATCCCTCATATACATTGTAGCTCTTGTATCTGGATTTTAGAAAATCTACATAAATTGAAACCGGGAATTAGTTCTTCCCAAGTGAATTTCCCCAAAAAAACAGTTAGGATCACCCTCAATTCAGAAAAAACAACACTCAAAGAAGTGGTGATTTTAATGAATTCCATTGGATATGAACCATACATTAGTCTGGACGATTATACGAGTACTCCAAAAAACAACAACCATCAATTACTATACAAATTAGGAATCGCTGGGTTCGCATTTGGTAACGTGATGTTTTTGTCGTTTCCCGAATACTTTGAAGTATCAGAATACTGGTTAGAAAAGTACAAGCACCTTTTTCGATGGTTGATGTTTGCCTTCTCGTTACCTGTTGTATTTTATGCTGCACAAGAGTATTTCATTTCAGCATACAAAGGCCTTCGAAGTAAATTATTGAATATTGATATTCCCATTGCATTAGGGATCCTTGTACTATTCATTAGAAGTTCTGTAGAGATCATATTTGATCTGGGAACTGGTTTTTTTGATAGCCTTACTGGGTTAGTTTTCTTTTTACTAGTCGGAAAATTTTTCCAGCAAAAAACCTACTCATTTCTGTCTTTTGAAAGGGACTATAAATCGTATTTTCCTATTGCAGTAACCCGAGTATCCAAAAAAAATGACAAGGAAGAAAGTATTCAGGTTTATCATATTAAAAAAGGAGATCGTTTATTAATCCGGAACGAAGAATTAATACCGGTTGATGGTATACTTATCGAAGGAGATGCACAAATCGATTATAGTTTTGTTACCGGAGAAAGCGATTTGGTGGCCAAACAATCCGGCGACAAACTTTTTGCAGGAGGAAAACAATTGAATGGCGCCATATTGATTGAAGCCTTAAAATCTGTAGAGCAAAGTTATCTGACTCAATTATGGAGTAATGACGTTTTTAGTAAAAACAAAACATCATCCTTTACGAATCTTACAGATACCATTAGCAAATATTTTACGATCATTATTTTATGTATTGCTTTTATTGCGACCAGTTATTGGTTAATTGCGGATAGTTCAAAAGCGATGAACGTATTTACTGCAGTACTTATTATTGCTTGTCCCTGTGCACTAGCACTAGCCAGACCTTTTGCATTAGGAAACATGTTGAGGATTTTTGGAAAAAACCGTTTTTACTTAAAAAATGCAGACGTAATCGAACAATTATCAAAGGTCAATACTCTTATTTTTGATAAAACAGGTACCATTACCTCAAACAAGAAAAATAAAATCGAATATCATGGCAAACCACTTTCCAAAAAAGAGGAAGCGTTATTAAAAAGTACACTTCGTGCATCGAATCACCCGTTAAGTAGGTCGTTGTATCAAATTTTGGAAGATCATGATATTCTCACTTTGGATGAATATCAGGAGTACCTCGGTAAAGGTATTGAAGCCCGATCCGCACAGGACAGTATTAAAATCGGTTCTCAAAATTTCATAAAAAATTCCAACGGAACTAATGCTTTGAATACTACAGTACATGTTAACGCCAATGATCAATACAAAGGGCACTACGTCTTCTACAATCAATACAGAAAAGGAGTTAAAGAACTATTCGAGACCTTATCAAAAAACTATCGCCTATCTATTTTGTCGGGGGATAATGAAGGAGAAAAAAGGCATTTAGAACAGTTGTTACCCAAGAACACCAACTTACTCTTTAATCAAAAACCAGACGACAAACTCGAATATATCAAAAGCTTGCAAAACCATGATGCCAATGTAGTCATGATAGGTGATGGCCTCAACGATGCAGGAGCACTGGCACAAAGTGATGTGGGGATCGCCGTTTCTGAAAATGTAAACGTCTTTTCTCCTGCTTGCGATGCTATTTTGGATGCATCAGTCTTTCAAAATATCAACCATTATTTAACCATTTCCAAAAGGACAATGGGTATTATTAAATCCAGTTTCATACTATCTTTCTTCTACAACAGTATAGGATTATATTTTGCGGTAACGGGTCAATTATCTCCTGTTATCGCCGCTATTTTAATGCCTTTAAGTTCTATTTCTGTGGTTATTTATGTAACTGTACTCACTAATATCCTCAGTAAAAAAGTAAGCATAAAAACAAATGAACGAAGCTACTGATCATAATCCTATGCAACACTTTCAACAGTGGTTTCATGAAGTAGACACTTCACATCCCGAAGAAGAGACTAATACCATGCAATTAGCTACCATAGGCACGGATGAATTTCCAAAAAGTAGAATTGTTTTGCTCAAGAAATTTACCTGGGAAGGGTTTGTGTTTTTTACCAATTTCGAAAGTGAAAAGGGGAAATCTATTGCGCATCATAACAAAGTCGCCTTACTTTTTAATTGGTCGTCGGCAAATCGAGAGGTTTTTATTTCAGGAACTGCAGAAAAGATCGCTACTAATCTTGCCGAAGGGTATTTTGAATCCCGCCCAAAGGGAAGCCAATTAGGAGCTTGGGCGTCCAAACAAAGCACTGAAATTTCTTCGCGAAAAGTACTGGATGAGCAACTAGAATTTTTCGAAAACAAATTTAAAAACGGTACTATTCCTATGCCAGAATATTGGGGAGGGTATATTGTAAAACCTAGCAAGATGATGTTTACTCAAAAGTATCCTACGGAAGCCTTTAGTAAAGTTACGTCATACACCCTTAGACCAGATTTTATCTGGAATAAAAACATTCATTTTAATAAGCACACAAATGAAACTTATTGAAAAGCTGTATGCTATCCCTTCTTTGTATTTAAATATCTACTTCTCGGGATAGGGAGAAAATAAATCCAAGACCATATCTACGATTCCCGTATTATAAAACAAATAAGCAACTATAATACCTATACCGATAATTAACAATCCAGTAGTGATTTTTCTTCTCAGATCAAGAGGGGTCGATTTAGATTTCATAACTAAAAGTTTTAAGGGTTATTGACTAATGAAAGTTCATAAATAAATAGCGATTAAAACCTGACAAATGTCATTTTTTAAGAAAAGGTGGGCTCCTACTTTTGATGCATAATAAAAAAAGTATGGGTGTTATCTATGTACTCTTAACAATAAGTATCGTCGTCGCGATCATCTTTTTTGTTGCATTTATCTTTTCGATAAGAAACGGTCAATATGACGATGTGTATACGCCTTCGGTTCGAATGCTTTTTGAAGACGAGCTCATAAAGGAAAACAACGAACAATCTTCTGCAACCCCTAAAACTAAACAATCATAAAATGGAAATGGAACAATTCTATTACGATAACAAAATCGTAAAAAAATTCTTGTACGCTACAATGCTCTGGGGTATTGTAGGAATGTCTGTTGGTCTACTACTGGCATTCCTGTTTTTATTCCCAAACCTTACAGATGGTATTTCCTGGCTAAGTTTTGGTCGATTACGACCACTGCATACCAATGCTGTTATTTTTGCCTTTGTAGGTAACGCAATTTTTGCCGGGGTTTATTACTCTACCCAGCGTTTATTAAAAGCCCGAATGTTTAGTGATGTTCTGAGTAATATCAATTTCTGGGGTTGGCAATTAATTATTGTAGGGGCAGCAATTACACTACCTCTTGGATTTACCACATCAAAAGAATATGCAGAACTAGAATGGCCTTTTGATATTGCCATTGCAGTCATCTGGGTAGTCTTTGGTTGGAATCTTATAGGGACTATTTTAAAAAGAAGACAACGACATCTTTATGTTGCCATATGGTTTTATATCGCAACCGTGGTTACCGTTGCGGTGCTTCATATTTTTAATAGTCTTGAGCTTCCTGTAAGCGCCTTAAAAAGTTATTCGGTATATGCCGGAGTACAAGATGCCTTGGTACAATGGTGGTACGGGCATAATGCCGTGGCATTTTTCTTGACTACTCCATTCCTGGGATTAATGTATTACTTCATCCCAAAAGCAGCGAATAGACCTATTTATTCCTATCGATTATCTATCGTACACTTTTGGTCATTGATATTTATTTATATCTGGGCAGGACCACACCACTTACTCTATTCGGCTTTACCAGATTGGGCTCAAAACCTTGGGGTAGCCTTTTCGGTAATGCTTATTGCTCCATCCTGGGGAGGTATGATCAATGGATTACTTACCCTACGAGGGGCCTGGGATAAAGTACGTACCGATCCTGTTTTAAAATTCATGGTTGTTGCGATTACCGGATACGGTATGGCCACTTTTGAAGGACCTATGCTATCCTTAAAAAACGTAAATGCCATCGCACACTTTAGTGACTGGGTAATTGCTCACGTTCATGTTGGAGCCTTGGCTTGGAACGGATTTTTAACCTTCGGAATGGCCTATTGGTTAATTCCTAAACTATTCAAAACCAAATTATGGTCTACGGGACTAGCAAATGTACATTTCTGGTTAGGTACTTTAGGAATCATCATGTACGCTCTACCTATGTATGTTGCTGGGTTCGTACAGGCTTCTATGTGGAAACAATTTAACCCTGACGGAAGTTTGGTTTACGGTAACTTTTTGGAAACCGTAAATGAGATTATCCCGATGTACTGGATGCGTGCCATTGGAGGAAGTATTTACATTCTGGGAATCTTCATCATGCTCTACAACGTAGTAAAAACAGTAAAAAGTGGTAGCAGTGTAAAAGATGAGCTAGCTGAAGCTGCTCCTTTAACCAAGGTAACCAGACGCAGAACAGCAAAAGAAACTTACCACACCTGGTTGGAAAGAAGGCCTGTAAAACTGACCATTTTTGCTACTATCGCTATTCTGATTGGTGGAGCAGTACAAATCATTCCTACACTCATGATTGATTCGAATATTCCAACGATCACTAGCGTGAAACCATATACTCCTCTTGAGTTAGAAGGTAGAGATCTATACATCAGAGAAAGTTGTGTCTCCTGTCATTCACAAATGATACGACCTTTCAGAAGTGAGGTAGAACGCTATGGTGAATACTCCAAAGCGGGAGAGTACGTATACGACCACCCATTCTTATGGGGTAGTAAACGTACCGGACCCGATCTGCACCGCATAGGTGGTAAATACTCTGACAACTGGCATCTTAACCACTTTTATGATCCACAAAGTACCTCATCGGGGTCTATCATGCCAAGCTATAAGTGGTTGATCCAAAACAAACTCGATCGTTCACAAACTGAGGCAAAAATGGAAGCCATGGTAGCACTAGGCGTGCCCTACACTACCGAAGAAATTGCCAAAGCACAACAATGGATGGATGAGCAAGCAACACAGATAGAAAAGAACCTATACACCGATCCGGATTTTGCAAAAACCTATGAAGCCGATAAGAAATATGCTCAAGAGAATGGTTTAGACTTTGTAGAAATGAGACATCGTGAAGTAGTTGCCTTAATCGCTTATATCCAAAGATTAGGAACCGATATTAAGGTGAAAGATAATACTGAGGAAACTGTAGTACAAAATAAAGAATAAAACCATGCTAAAATTTGTAAAAGGACATATGGAGAGTATTGAAGGTATAGAAATCTACCCTATGATTTCGCTGCTCATTTTTTTCATCTTCTTTGCTGCGCTATTCTGGTGGGTTTTTACCGCCAAAAAAGAACATATCAAAGAAGTGAGCAATATACCTCTAGAAACCAATAAAGATATCACATTATGAAAACCACCGCATCTTATATACGCGTACTTACATTTTTAATTCTAGCCTATATACTTATAGAATTAACCGTTACTACAGATTCTGGATCTGCCTTTATTGAGCAGCCTCTAAGCTGGTTGGGGTTAGGAATAGTAGCTTTGTTTGCAATAGCCATAGAAATAAGTCTCGCGGCCTTACAAAACATACTATTTCAATCCTTAAAGCCAGATGCTCAAGAACGCTATTTATTAGCTCAAAAAGCTAAAAAAGAAAAGCAATTTAAATGGATCAAATATAGCTATCTAAGACTGCTTGATAGCAAACCGGTAGATCAGGAAGACGAAATTATTTTGGATCATAATTACGATGGTATCAAAGAGCTGGACAACAACCTTCCACCTTGGTGGGTATATGGTTTTTATGCTACTATCCTTTTTGGAGTGATCTATATGGTACGCTTTCATGTGTTTAATGACTATACCCAGTCAGAAGAATATGAAACAGAAGTAGCCGAAGCAAAGATTGCTATCGAAAACTATAAAAGAACCGCCAAAGATTTGGTAGATGTAAACACGGTAACTCTGCTTACAGAAGCCGGTGATCTTGCTAAAGGAAAGGCCATTTTTGCTACCAATTGTGTGGCTTGTCACAAAGCTGATGGTGGTGGGGGTATAGGTCCCAACCTAACCGATCAATATTGGATCCTAGGTGGAGGAATAAAAAATATATTCCGTACGATTTCTGAAGGAGGTCGTGACGGTAAAGGAATGGTAGCCTGGAAACAAACTTTGAAACCCGCCGAAATGGCCCAGGTAGCCAGTTATATTATGACTCTAGAAGGCATCACACCTGCAGAACCCAAAGAGCCTCAGGGAGAGATTTGGATAGATCCAGATGCACCCAAAGAAGAAGCACCTACCGCAGTGTCTGATTCGATCCCGGAAGTAGTCAGTGAATAATTAAAAAAAACACTTTTGGAAACACCTACAAACGAAAAATTCAGAGATTCGATAGCCACTGTAAATGAAGAGGGAAAACGCGCGTGGGTGTATCCTAAAAAACCAAGTGGAAAATTCTATCGTTACCGAAAATGGGTAAGTTATGGGCTATTGATTTTTCTATTTTCCGCGCCTTTTATCAAGGTCAATGGAAATCAGTTTTTGATGTTCAACGTTCTGGAGCGAAGATTTAATATTTTCGGCGCTCCTTTCTGGCCACAGGATTTTCATCTGTTTGTGATTTCCATGATCATAGGAGTCATTTTTATCACATTATTTACAGTTGCTTTTGGGCGGTTGTTTTGTGGTTGGGTATGCCCTCAAACCATTTTTATGGAAATGGTCTTTAGGAGGATTGAATACTGGATTGAGGGAGATCGAGGAAAACAGATACGATTAGATAAGCAACCCTGGAATGCAGAAAAAATTAGAAAACGAATTACCAAATGGAGCATATTCTTTTTGATTTCCTTTCTAATTGCGAATGTGTTTCTAGCCTATCTTATTGGTAGCGATCAACTGTTACAATATGTAATCGAAGGGCCATCTGCGCACGTCAGTACTTTAATTTCGTTGTTGATTTTTACCGCAGTATTCTACTTTGTATTTGCTTGGTTTAGAGAACAAGTATGCATTATAGCATGCCCTTATGGTAGATTACAAGGTGTACTTTTGGATTCAAAATCTATTGTTGTTGCTTACGACTATAAGCGCGGCGAAAAAGAAAAAGGTCGTGCCAAATTCAAGAAAAACGAAGACCGGATCGCTTCCGGAAAAGGAGATTGTATTGATTGTTTTCAATGTGTTCATGTTTGTCCCACTGGCATCGATATTCGCAACGGCACACAACTGGAGTGTGTAAACTGTACGGCGTGTATCGATGCCTGTGATCACATGATGGAAAGCGTAAATCTTCCAAAAGGATTGATTCGCTACGCCAGCGAAGAAAACATCGCCAAAAAAGCGAAATTCAAATTTACTCCTCGTTTAAAAGGGTATAGTGGAGTGCTGTTGATTCTTACCGGAGTATTAGTCGGAATGCTTTTTCTACGAAACGATGTAGAAGCCACCATATTGAGATTGCCCGGGCAGCTGTATGAACGAAAAGAAAATAATGTGATCAGTAATGTATACACCTATAAGTTGGTAAACAAAACCACCGAGGATATTACCGATGTGCATTTTGAGCTCCTATCTCATCAAGGAAAAATTGAAGAGGTAACACATCAAAACTTTCAGGTCCCAAAACAAGGCATTGCCGAAGGCACTCTGTTTATAGAGATCAACGCTTCTGCCCTAAATGGGGATAAGGATAAAGTGAAGATCGGCGTGTATAGCAACGATCAACTCATCGAGACAACTATTAGCGCATTTTTAGGTCCACGAACCTATCGATAATTTAAAACAAGGTATAACTCAAAAGTCAAAAAAAATGAAAATAAACTGGGGAACAGCGATCGTATTGGTATTTGCAGGATTTATCTCTTTTATACTTTTTTTTGTTATAAAAATGAATACCAATGAAAAATACGAGCACGATCTGGTAACAGAAGAGTACTATAAAAAAGAGCTTGCTTTTCAAAAAGAAATTGATGCCGAACAAAATTCAAAAAACCTAAAAAAAGATATCAGTGTACGAAAAACGCCTGAGGGTTTGAGCATTCAATTTCCAGATGATATCAACGCTGAAGGAATTTCGGGAACTATTTTGATGTATCGACCGTCTAACAAAAAGCTTGATTTTGAAATTCCTATTCGTTTATCGAATACCGAACTGAAAATACCTAACGATCAACTTATCGAAGGTCGGTGGAACATGACTATTGATTGGACATATGAGAATACTTCTTATCTATTTAAACACTCACTCTCTTATTAAATGATAGCAACCGCATTCATATTAGGCCTTTTAGGAAGTTTTCATTGTATCGGAATGTGCGGCCCTATTGCTTTTATGCTACCTGTGCATAGATCCAATGCAACGCAAAAACTATTTCAGATTTCTTTGTATCATCTGGGGAGGTTACTGGCTTATGGTATGATTGGTTTTTTCTTCGGATTAGTGGGACGAAGCTTGCATATTTTTGACATCCAACAAGGAATCTCTATTGCTATGGGAATATTAATGATTGCTGTTGTGGTACTTCCAATAAACCCTTCGAGAAAATATGAGTTTGCAAAACCTATTTATAAAATCATCGGTAGGGTAAAAAGTGGATTGGGAAAAGCACTGCAAAAAAAGACTCCCGACACCTTCTTGACCATAGGATTCTTAAACGGATTTTTACCTTGTGGATTAGTATACATGGCAGTTTTTGGGGCGATTGCTTCTACCCATGTTTTTGAATCCAGCTTGTATATGTTGATGTTTGGGTTAGGGACTGTTCCGCTTATGACCATAACGGTATATGCTGGGAATTTTACTTCAGAAAAACTGAACAGATACATTCAAAAAGCAATACCGATAGTTATCGTTACCATTGGTGTACTCTTTATCCTTAGAGGTATGGGATTAGGTATTCCTTATCTTTCTCCAAAACCAGTTACTGAAATCGTTTCGGCAAATTTGGAATGCCACAGGTAAAAAATACTATCTATTCCAGGCAACATAACCTCCTTTTAGGTCATACACTTTGGTAAAACCCATTTTTATAAGTCTTCTAGATGCCATTTTGCTTCTACCTCCAGAATGGCAATAAATGTAAACAGGTTGCTCTTTGTCCAATTGGTTAAAACTTTGATCAAATGCGATTTTCTTATAAAAATCAATGTTAATCGCACCCTGGATATGACTGCCGTTGTATTCTCTAGGTGTGCGCACATCTACCAGTTGAACCTTACCTTGATTAACGGCTTGTTTAAATGCGGCAACATCTAATACTTCAATTTTATTGGTACCTTGAGTTTGAAATAGCGATAGTAACCCTGAAAACAACATAAATAACCTCATAATAATGCATAAAGATTTTTCTCTCTACAAAAATATGAGGTTAGCTTCTTAATGTTTGTAACAAAAGTCACAATCAACTGGATTACAATTTTGAAGGCTATTTACACTGTCATAGAAAACAACTGTGTTTCTGGCTGATTACGTTGTAGTCTTAAATCAAAAGCCATGCAGATATTACGAACAAAAGGTCTTCCTTTTTCTAATATTTTAATTTTTGAGCCTGAAATTTCTACCAGATCATCCAGCTCCATTTCGCTTAACTTACCCAGAACCTCTGGTAATTCTTCAACATATAGATCCTCACTGCATTCTGTTTCAAAATGACACATTAAATTCAATATATGCTGTCTAATAATCTGGTCTTCCTGATTCAGAATATGACCCCGAAACACCGGAATAATGCCTTCGCCTACCAGATGCTGATATTCTTCGATATTCTTTACATTTTGGGCAAAACCATACCAGCTATCGCTTATAGAAGACACTCCCAAACCAATCATTAGTTGTGTTTTTGAAGCGGTATACCCCATAAAATTTCGATGCAGAGTTTCATTCTCCATAGATTGATATAAGGAATCACTTTGCACAGCAAAATGATCCATTCCGATCTCTACATATCCGGCATCAGATAACATCTCTTTCCCCATCTCATACTGCCTTCTTTTTTCTTCCCCTTTGGGTAAATCTTGCTCATTATAGCCGCGTTGTCCATTTCCTTTTTGCCAGGGTACATGGGCATAACTGTAGAACGCCAATCGATCCGGAAGTAATTCTTTTGTTTTTGCAATGGTAGCTTTTACCGATTCTTCCGTTTGAAAAGGCAATCCAAAAATAATATCATGACTAACCGAAGTATACCCAATTTCTCGAGCAGCTTCAGTAACCTTTTTTACATCTGCAAAGGATTGTTGTCGATGAATTGCTTTTTGAACGGTTTCATTATAATCCTGAACCCCAAAACTCACTCTTCTGAAACCAACATCATAAAGCGCTTGCAAATGATCGTAAGTTGTATTGTTGGGATGACCTTCAAAACTAAACTCGCAATCCTCGGCTTTTTCGGCATGCCAAAAAATTCCATTGATTAAGTATTGTAAATTTTCGGGAGAAAAGAAGGTAGGTGTACCCCCTCCCAAATGTAACTCTTTGATCTTGGGTTTCGAATCAAAAAGAGCAAGGTATAATTGCCATTCTTTTAAAACTGATCGAATATAGGGCACCTCTACTTCATGCCTTTTGGTGATCCGTTTATGACATCCACAAAATGTGCACATACTTTCACAAAATGGCAAGTGAATGTATAGACTAATCCCTTCTGTACTATTGCTTTCTTTAAAAGCTTGTTGTACGGATTGTGTCCAACCCTTTAAAGAAAATGTATTCATATCCCAATAGGGAACCGTAGGGTAACTTGTATATCTAGGTCCCGGGATGTTGTATTTGGTAACCAAACTTGTGCACATACTATTTTTGTTTGTATTATTCGTGAAGTACTAAAAACGGAACATCAGTGTGATAGCTGATCGTTTCGACAGTAGGATGAAATAAAATACGTTGAAAAAGATTCAGATTCTTTGCAATCATGGTGATCATATCTATATTCCTACTTTCTACAAAACATTGAACAGCTTCTTCAATTTTGGTGTTCGAAAGAAAATGAAAACTATGTTCTATGGAATCGTTAAGATGATCATCCAATAAGTCTTTGTTCTTTTTTTGCAGCTCTGAAAGCTCTTTTTCCTTTTTAGAAACATGTAATACTCTTAAAGCAGCATTATTTGTAGAAAGAATATTCGTAATCGTATTTAAGATTTTGCTTTTATATTGCTGATTATAGTCGGTAGGAAAAGCAATTTCTTTGGGTTTTTGATATCTCGCTTTTTCTGGAATTGCCAATACCGGACATTTCACCTTTGTAATCACATCACCAGTATTACTCCCAACGGTCATTTCTTTTAATCCTGACGCTCCTTTGGTACCCATTACAATGTAATCGATTTCCTTATCGACAATCTGCTTTCGTATAGCGTCAATAAAGAAATGATGTTCATACACAGTAAAGAAACGATGTTTCGTATTTAATGGCAGTTTTTCAATACGACCCAACAATACCTGCATTTGTTGCTTGTCGTTTTGAGTCACCTGGTCTACCACTGTCTCTCCCGAATCTAAGAAACTACCTTGACCAATAATCTCATCATAGGGCGAAACATGTAATAAATAGAAACTACATGTGATCTTATTAAAAAATGATAATGCATACGCAATAGCATTCCACGAGTTTTCTGAAAAATCTGTAGGAATCAGGATATTTTTCATGTCTAATACGTTGTAATGAAAACAAATGTATCAGAACGGGAAAACTAAAAGTATGACAAAAATCAGTTTAGGTGATTTTATTCTACCATTTGTAAACCGGATAAGTCAAGAATCCTAATATTACGGCCTTCAATTTCGATGAGTCCGTCTTTCTTAAAACTAGACAATGTGCGGATCAGACTTTCTGTAGCAATACCAGCTACGCTGGCAAGATCGTGTCTCGAAATCTTTATGTTATCTTCTGCTTTTTTATTAAGAACTTCGGCAAACTGTAAAATGGTTTGCGCTGTTTTTTTACGTACAGAACTATAGGCCATTTGCAGTAATTGCTCCTTAATTTCCGAAAGATTATCGGTAAGAAGTTCCATCAACTCCAAGGAAATATTTTTGCTTTTCTCGAGAATGTCTTTTAGCTTACTTTTGGAAATTCCTGCCAATTCTACTTCTTCGACTGCAGTGGCAGATTCCTGATAAGGAACGTTATCCACAAATGAAGTAAATCCTAAGAAGTCATCGGCTTTATACAATGCAGTAATTAGCTCTTTACCGTTTTCATCCATTTTGTGAGATTTTATCACTCCTTTTAGGATCAAATAGATGGTATTGGAGTGCTCTCCTTCTTTATAAATACTCTCTCCCTTTTTACAAGTCGAAATTTCCCCATAATCATCGAAGAAGTTTTTGAGTTCATTCAAATTTCTTAATCCATCATCTTTCTGCTGTACCTCTTTGGGTGCGGATTGCTCTTCGATAATATTTGCAATAATTTGGGCCTTGGCCAACCGACTTTCGATAGCGCTCAACAACTCCTCTTCTTCAAAAGGTTTGGTCAAATAATCATCGGCTCCCAAATCCATCCCCTTTCTGATCTCTTTGTGCTCGGTCTTGGCCGATAAAAAGATAAAAGGAATCTGGTTAGTACCCGAATCAAAAGATAATGCCTCCAAAACCCCATATCCATCTACCTCTGGCATCATAATATCACAAACAATAATGTCTGGTTTTTCCTTTTTTGCCTTTTCTATCCCTATTTTGCCATTAGGAGCACAAATCACATCATAATCAGAAAGCTCAAGGAGTTCTGCCGTGTTTTCCCTTAGTACTGTATCGTCTTCAATTAATAAAATCGTTTTCACTGATATCGATTTTGGTTGTTTATAAAATTGAGGCAATAAACATTGGTTTGGTTATGGTTGGATCGGTATTTCTACAGTAAAAGTAGAACCTACTCCCTCTTTACTCGTAAAAGTAAGAGTGCCTCCTAAGTTTTCTAAATGATTTTTTGCAATGTTTAATCCAATTCCTGTACCTTGATTGAGCAACGCATTTTCTGCTCTGAAATATCGTTTAAAAATGAACTCCTGTTCTTTTTCGGGAATTCCTATACCCTGATCTGAAATTTTGAATACGATCTTATCATCTTCAAAACTAACCTCTACATCTATGATTGTATGTTCCCCAGAGTACTTTACGGCATTATGGATTAAGTTAGACAACACCAACTCAAGAATTTTCTCATCAAAATCAACGATATACTCATCGATATCTTTGGGATAGTTGATGCGTTGTCCATCTTTTAGTGACATGTTGGCGTTATATACCACCTCATTTACCACCTTACTTAACGGAAACTTGCTGAACTTGTAGGTTACCTTGCCGGTTTCTAAACGTTCTATAGATAAGAAGTCACTTAGAATGTTATCCAGATACTTTACTTTATTCTTAATGGTTTTAAGGTGCTTTTCCCTTTTATCCTGTTGCTCGCCTTTGGTATATTTCCCCACAAGGGTAGCCGAGGTAAGAATACCCCCTAAGGGTGTTTTAAATTCGTGTGATACTAATGACAGAAACTTTGTTTTTAACTCATTAAGATCTCGTTCTTTTTTCAAGGATTCTTTGGCCTTTGCTTCTGCTTCTTTTCGAAGTTTTACTTCTTCCTTAAGTTCTTGAATTGATTGATGGAGTTCTTCGGTACGTTCTTCTATTTTTTGTTCTAGTTCACTGTTGAGTTCGCGAATTCTGCGTTCCTGTTCCTTGCGTTCGGTAATATCTATTACCAAAGCCATAACGTAATTGTTATCGTAGATAGAAAAAGGATTAAGTCCCGCTTCTAGAGGGAATTCACTTCCATCTTTCCGTACGCCATAAATATCCCTCCCTCTGCCCATATGCCTCTTTTCGGCATTATTCACAAAGCTCTTAAAATGAGCACCGTGATTATGGTGATAGTTCTGAGGAATGAGCACATTCAGAGGTTTTCCAATAAGTTCTCCTTGATCATATCCAAATATGTCATTGGCAGAACCATTGGTGGCTACTATGATCTGTTCTTTATTAACGACAATTATTCCTTCTGAAACTGCTTCGGAGAGAATTTTAAAAACATTATCCTGTTTTTCAAATACCTTCATAATTCAAATGTACGCATTTATACTATTTCCAATTACTGACGGATGTCATAAAAAAATCCCAAAGCGCCTTGTAATTTTATCAAATAACTCATAAAAATAACATACTATGGATACTACTCAAAATATAGGATTGGCATTTTATCAAAACCTTGGAAAACTATTCTATGCCATTGCAGCTTCAGACAAAGTAGTTCGCAAATCTGAATATAATTCTTTACGAAAAATTGTAAAATCAAAATGGTTGCAAGTAGATGACATAGTGGACGAATTTGGAGCAGATGCTGCGTTTCAGATTGAAATTGTTTTTGACTGGATGGATTATGAAACCCCTTCTGCAGAACCTTGCTTTCAGGAATTTGAATCCTTTTATACAGATCATAAATCTCATTTTACCAAAAGTATCAAAGGACTGATCTGGGAAACGGCTAATAGTATTGCCGACGCTTTTTCTGGCAAAAACAAATCCGAACTCATGATGCTAGGAAGATTGAAACTAATACTGGAAAACTGACATTTATCATATTTTAAGAATGCACTACACTATAATTTTACCTCATCATTAAAAAGCTAATATTATGACACTATATGCAAAAATAAACGCCGATTTTACCGAAAATTATACAGGATATTCTGCTTTGGCTATTATTGTTTCTACCTGCTTAGGTTCTATCGCTATTATGACTACATTAATGAATGGTAACGCTCCCCTACAAATGTTTCTGGTCTTTCTAAGTGTTGTTGTTTGTAGTGCGCATAATGCAGCTATTCTTACGGTTCAAAAACCTAAATTGGTTCTGGATCTTTTGATCACAAGTCTGGTGGTTAATAGTTTAATCATCATAGGAAACGGGCTTTTTTAACTACACTACATATTATGTTCGTCAAAGGTGAGTTCTTTAAAAAGGCTCACCTTTTCTTTTTATCTCTTAGACCTATCGATGAACTGATCAATATCATATTTTTTTGGTTCATTCTCATTTATATTTATATCCATATAAACGATTAAAAATGCCCAGACCAAAGACCAAAGAAGAATTAATCACCCTAAGTAATGACAACTACAAAAAACTTTTGGCGTATATCCGTTCGATGACTCCCGATGAATTACATACCGAATTCCCTAAAGGATACTTAAACAGAAATGTTCGAGACGTATTGGCTCATCTTCATCATTGGCATTTGATGATGTTGGAATGGTACAAGGTAGGGATGACCGGAAAAAAACCAGATATGCCCGCAAAGGGATATACCTGGAAAATGACTCCTGATCTGAATAGAGAGATTTGGAAGAAGTATCAAAATGAAGATCTGGAAATGGTCATGACAATGTTTGAAAAATCCTTTGCCGCTTTACAAAAAGTGATACATACCCACACCGAAGAAGAGTTATTCGAAAAACGAAAATACAAATGGACAGGAACCACATCGTTGGCGTCATATCTTATTTCGGCTACATCCAGTCATTATGACTGGGCATACAAACTCATCAAAAAATGTAAAAAATAAAGATCTTATGAAAACTCTAATTGCTTGCCTTATTGTACTAAGTGTTTTGGCCTGTAAAAAAAATACATCCTCAGAACAGGTGGTTAATATAAACACCGAAAGTGAATCACAACACAAAAGTGAAGATCAAAAAGCAGAGGATTCTTTGGTCGTTTTTTCAGAAAAAAACCTGGAAAAAAATCAAGAAAACACAACATCTATCAAAAGAGAACAACTGATCAAAGCCAAAGATGATAAATCTCAACTACAAGAATTGGTAGTCTCCAAAAAGTTGTACAAAGAAGATGATTTGTATATTATCGACTATCAATACCCTTATCTCAATGAAACTATAGATCCTGGTTACTCAGCGTTCAATAGTTACATAAAAGAGAATTATTTGGATATCGAAAAAACCCAAAATCAAATCCTTGAAGATAAAGAGCTCCTGTGTGACACTTTAAAAATTAAAAAATTCAGGGATAAAAGGATTATTGACTATAAAATATACAATGCCAAAAATGACCTGATCAGTGTTGTTTTATATAAGGAGAACTATTACTCTGGGATGAAGCATTCTACCTACCTTTTTGATTGTATTAATTTTGATCTCAACAATCATAACTTTGTTTATTTCGATACTTTTTTTGAAACCGGGTCTGAAGAAGAAGTATATACCATCATCAATGCTATAATCAAAGAAAGTATTAATTCTGGAGAGCTATATTACGACTGTTGGGAATTATCCAAAGGGGATTTTCAGGTGTATAAAAACAATTTTGTGATTGATGACGATATGATCAAATTCTATTTTGACGATTGTATCATCTGCCCCTCTTATACGGGCACCTATTTCATAGAAATCCCTACAACCAAAATCATGCATTTACTTAAAAAATACAATGCCCCTCCAGAAGTGAGTTAATCACGGTATCGTTGATCATTTATCAAATCAATGTACTACCTTAGCCATAAAAATACAGCTTATGAAAAGCAGCTTTAGCAATATCATCAATTCAGAAAAACCCGTATTAGTAGACTTTTTTGCCGATTGGTGCGGCCCGTGTAAAATGCTAGCCCCAATCTTAAAAGAAGTAAAAGATGAATTGGGTGATCAGGTTAAAATTGTAAAGATCGATGTAGATAAAAATCAACCTCTGGCGGCCAAGTATCAAGTTCGTGGCGTACCTACCATGATTTTATTTAAAGACGGAAAGCAACTTTGGAGACAATCTGGGGTAATGCAAAAGAACGATATCGTCGCTACTATTCAATCCCACCAATAGTTTTGGAATTAAATCCATACATAGATCACACGGTATTGAAAGCATCTGCCACTGTAGATGATATTAAACACCTATGCACCGAAGCCAAAGAATATGATTTCTATGCAGTTTGTGTAAGTAGTTATTATGTTGCTCTTGCACATAGTGAACTAATGCAAACAGATATTAAAGTGGCAGCTGTTGTAGGATTTCCTTTGGGCTCAATGACTACTCGTATTAAAGTTCTTGAAGCGCAGCAATGTGTAGATCAAGGCGCTACAGAAATTGATATGGTTTTAAATATTGGCCTATTAAAGTCTGGATATCACAAAATTGTCGAAGACGAAATCAGATCCATCAAAAAAGCCATCGGTAGTCAGAATTTGAAAGTCATTTTTGAGAACTGTTACCTTACCACAGCAGAAAAGAAAATGGCCTGTAAGTTATCGTTAAATGCCGGTGCAGATTTTATCAAAACATCTACTGGTTTTGGTTCTGGAGGAGCAACTCTAGAAGACGTACAACTTATGAAGAACGAAGTTGGCAATCATCTACAAATAAAAGCATCTGGCGGGATTCGGGATAGAAAAACAGCATTGCAATATCTGGATTTGGGAGTATCGAGAATTGGTACTTCTTCGGGAATAGCAATCGTATCAACTACTTAGTTAGTATTTACTTTTAATCAAAAAAACTAGGGTCACTAACTGAGTAGCAACCCCAGAATTGGCATGATCCTTTTTATTAAATCCTAAAGGTCATCACAGGCCTGTTAGCGTGATTGGCAACATCTTCACCAATACTTCCGCTAAAGAAATGCGCTAATCCTCGTCGCCCATGGGTAGGTATGGCGATAAGATCTGCATCAATTTTATTACTGTAATTAAATATTCCTTTCTCTACGGTATAATCATAATAATGTACTACATCATTAAATCTACCTAGGTTACCTTCGTCTGCTTTAAAAAGAAATTCCTTTACGATTTCTTCCATTTGCCCTGAGCTTTTAAATCGTTCTCCAGGAAGGTTAACATACAATAGGTCTACGCTTGCTCCAAAAGATTCGAATATCTGCATAGCATTATGATAGGCACGCAAATTTTCGATTTTAAAATCACACGCAAAAACGACTTTATTGAGTTCAAAGTTATCTACTGGATTTTTGATCACCAGTACAGGAACATCACAGCTACGAACTACTTTTTCTGTATTAGATCCAATAAAAACCTCCTCTCGTAATCCACTCACTCCATGTGATCCCATCACAACAAGGTCAATGTTGTTTTCGTGGACTACATCATTTATTTCGCTGAATATTCTATAATTCTTAACCAATTGGGTAACCGTAATACCCTCCAAATATTTCTGATCCAAGAAGGTATCAAATCGTGTTTCGGCCAATTTCATATAATACATGGCTTCTTCGACTTCCTGACTTTCATTTTTGGTTAAAATCGCTTCTGAAAGACCCAACATATGCAATACCAAGACCTCAGCTTGTTGTTGTTTTGCAATTGTTGCAGCGGCTTGTAGTGCATATTCTGAATATTCGGAAAAATCAACAGGGACAAGAATTTTTTTCATCTTTTCAGTTTTTAAAGTTTCATATATCAAATGTACCTTGTGCGCTGATCTTTAAATATGATAATTATCATGCTTATCACAATTTTGTAGTATCTTCCATTATCACAGATTTTCACTTTCTCGATATGACAAAACATTATAACATTACTGTAAAAGGAATTGTACAAGGCGTTTGGTACCGCAAAAACACTCAGGATAAAGCACGAGAGCTAGAGATCAAAGGATTTGTAAAAAACTTGCCCAATGGAGATGTCTATCTTGAGGCCGAAGGAAACGAACAACAATTAAAATTACTATTGGATTGGTGTGCGATAGGTCCAGAACACGCTAGGGTAGAACATGTATCTTTTGAAGAAGCAGACCTAAAATCGTTTCGTCATTTTGAGATTGAACGATAGTTTATAATAAAAAAACAGATGATTTTATACCATCTGTTTTGTTTCTCGAACTAAATATGAGATCGTCAGCAAGCTAATCATCTACATATAAGGTTTCATTTCCTGTTTACGTTTTTGTAGCTGTTTTTCTACATCGCTCAAAGATTCTTTAAACGCATGTTCAAAGTTCTTTTCGTTGGAGGTAGCAAAGATTTTTGGGCCAGGTAAACTGAGCTGTAGATCACATATTTTCCCTTCACCTTTTGGATCATTCTCTTTCTTGAAAAAAACATCTGATTTGATGACCCATTCGTATTTTTTATAAAGTTTATTTAATTTTTGATGTACATATTCTTCCATACTTTCACTAGTTGGCATTTGTACAAACTGAATATTGGTTTTCATAGATATTAATTTAAATTTTTGATGTATTGCTTGTCTTTTACAGTACCCAAATATAGAAGCAGTACCAATCAATAACTATGATATATATCAGATCTCTATATACATCACATTGACATTTGTCATAGTTTTCCGTATAGTTTTTATATAGGTTTAGCTCAAAATTAGAAACCATGAGAACTACGGTAACCATACAAAACTTAAAATGCGGGGGATGCAAAAGCACAATCGCAAAAAAACTACATAAACTCCCAGGGATACAAGATATCGATGTCGATACAGATAATTGTACCGTTTCTTTCTGCTATCAGACCGATAACGGGATAGAAACAGTCGAAAAAGAGCTATCCAAATTAGGGTATCCCATTGAAGGGGAAATCAACACAATAGAAAAAAAAGCAAAGTCTTATATTAGCTGTGCATTGGGCAGATTCAATACGTAAACCACCACTTTAAAACCTAAATAATATCATCATGAAAGAAACTGCAAAAAAAGAAGCGTCATCCAGCAAGGTATATGGCCTTGGCTTTATCGGTTCTGCTATCTATTTCATAAGTACTGCAACCAGTTTTTGGACGGGTGTACTTGGAGTTTTAAAAGCTATTGTTTGGCCCGCCATTTTGGTATACGAAGCGTTAAAATATCTCAAAGCCTGATCGTTTTTCAGTAAATTTTTCCTTTCTTGTTTTGAAATGAAGATCTCTCTTAACTTATAAGTAAGGGGAATAGTTTATATTTACTAAAAAACATACCCAATGTCGTCTCAATCCCGACTAGATCGCGCATATAAAAATGCCAAAGTTATTGAGTTTAATGATAGTTCAAAGTTTGTCTTATTTAGTGATTGTCATCGTGGGGATAATAGCTTTGCAGATGATTTTGCAAACAACAGAAATATCTACTTTCATGCACTAAAACACTATTACAATCAAGGTTTTACCTATTGCGAATTAGGAGATGGGGACGAATTATGGGAAAATCTTACGTTCGAAACCATTTTCAGAGCACATAAAAATGTTTATGAACTCCTTCAATTATTTTTTCAGGAAAATCGACTAGAAATGATTTGGGGTAATCACGATATGGTTTATCGGGATCCTAGTTATGTAAAAAAGCATCTGAGCTCTTATTTTGATCAAAAAACAGATTCTACCGTTCCCCTTTTTCCGGGTATAAAGTACCATGAAGCGATCATTTTAAAACATCAGGACACTAATCAGGAGATCTTTTTACTGCATGGACATCAGGCAGATTTTATGAATTACATAGGTTGGCGTATCAATAGGTTTTTGGTAAGAGTATTATGGAAACCACTTCAGGTTGTGGGCATTGCGGATCCCACAAGCCCTGCCAAAAATTATAAAGAAACCATTAAAGTAGAGCGTAGAATAAAAAAATGGATAGCTTCAAAAGGCAATTTATTTACAGTAATAGGGCATACGCACAGACCACGTTTTCCAGAGGCTGGGGAACTAGCACTATTTAACGACGGGAGTTGTGTGCATCCCAGATCGATCACCGGAATGGAAATTGAAAACGGATGTATCACATTGATCAAATGGCAAATTGCAACTACAGACGATGGAGTATTACAAATCATAAGAATCCCTTTGGAAGGCCCACAAAAGCTTACTGAATTTATAACAGAATAATCTGTTGAGATGCGAGCAGACAATATTCAAGATATTTTAGACCAAATCCCTATTCGACATGATATGGCCTCCTATATCATGTTTTTGGGGATCGTATTAGGATTGTTGGTAGGAATACTCATTCTAATAAAAACCAACAAAAAAAACGTAGCGTTCAAATTTTTAGGTGTTTTCCTGATCGCGCAAGCCATTATATCACTAGATAATTTTTCGTGTTATACTGGGCTGATGAAATATGCTATAGCGTTTAATGACTCCACAGAACCCCTAGTACTTATTCTGGGGCCTAGTATGTACCTATTTGTGTATAGCTTGCTCACAAGAAAACCGGTTACCATAAAGAATATTGGGATTCATTTGGCTCCAGCCATTTTTTATGGCTTGACGCAAATCGGGTATTACTTACATCCCACTCCTGTTAAAATCAATGCGTATTTGGGAGCCTATCACGATCACTTAACAAAGGCAATAATCCCAGATGGTACAACTTATAATTATTTATGGATCAAGGATGAGTTTCGTTGGGTAATTTTAGGGAGTTTGATCATTTATATTATACTGTCATTTCGTGTTCTATATCATTATCTACGTCAAAAAAACATCCATCTTACCCGAAGTACACTTCATAATAAATACTCATTTACACGAAATTTAGTCCTCTCGTTTCTAACTGTTTTTGTAATCATTTTTGCAGTGTATTGGAATTTTGAAGACGATTCTGGAGATCACTATATTACCACTTTTGTGAATCTATCTGTTGTAGCGATTACATTGATTATGGTATCCGAATCCAGATTTTTTCAGAATTCATGGATTTCTGATAAATATGAAACGCTGAGCTATACCCATCAAGAAATTTCTATTGAAAAAATTAAAGAATTTGTAGAAACCAATGGCTTTTATCTTTTGGAATCTGCATCACTAAAAACACTGGCTCAAGAATTGAATTCTAGTTCCAATTACATTTCGCAAATCATCAATACTTCAACAGGGCTTAATTTCAATGATTTTATCAATCAATATCGAATTGATTTGTGCAAACAACGTTTAGTAGATCCAGAGTATAATCATCTTACCATAGAGGCTATCGGGAACTCTGCGGGGTTTAAATCCAAATCCTCTTTTTATAATGCGTTCAAAAAACATGTACAGATGTCTCCAAAAGCATTTGTGACTCTTCAAAAATCTTCTTTCTAAATACTTGAAAACGTCCAGAATTACAATTCTGTACCTAATTACGGCGGATTTTGATCAAATCAACCCAGAATTATTTCAATTTTGGACCTCATCAATCTTGAAAAATATGGAACAGAAAATTAGACGTTACGACATTGACTGGTTACGGGTCATTGTTTTTGGATTATTAATTTTTTATCATGTAGGGATGTTTTTTGTGCCCTGGGGATGGCACATTAAAAACAATGTCATTTATGATTGGCTACGTTGGCCTATGCTTTTTTTAAACCAATGGCGTTTACCAATTTTATTCGTCATCTCTGGAATGGGAACGTATTACGCACTGTCCTCGCGTAATCTTTGGCAATTTAATCTGGAGCGATATCTGCGTCTGGGAATACCCCTGGCGGTAGGAATGTTACTTATCGTTCCCCCTCAAATATATGTAGAACGTTTGGCAAATTATGAGTTTACTGGCTCTTTTTGGACTTATCTTCGAGGACCTGCTTATGTTGGGATCTATCCTGAAGGAAACATAAGTTGGCATCATCTCTGGTTTTTACCCTACTTGTTTGTGTATTCTTTTTTGTTATCTCCTCTTTTAATTTTTCTGAAGAGAAGAAAGACTAAACTGGTGAGTTGGATTACTACCTTATTACAAAAACCGTTAGGGTTTTACCTATTTGTAATCCCATTGTATTTTGTTGAAGTCTTGATAGAACCCTTCTTTCCGGTAACGCATGCGCTGGTAGACGATTGGTTTGCCTTTATCAATTTCTTCATCTTGTTTTTCTATGGATTCGTTTTACTGGCTGCCGGAAATGTATTTTGGGAACACATAGATCGAATCAAGAAAAAAGCACTTTGGATCGGGATTATTGCTTTTTCATTGCAAACCACCATTTGGGTAATAGGTAAAGACAGCATCCTTATTCATTTTACCGAAGGAATGATTAAAGTAGTCAACTTGTGGTCCTGGATTTTGGTCATATTTGGATATGCCGCAAAATATTTAAATCACAAAAGCAAAACTATAGCATACTGCAATAGAGCGGTGTACCCGTTCTATATATTACATCAAACGATCACCATTATTATTGGGTATTTTATAATGGATTTTCACTGGGGTTTTATTGCCAAATTTACGATTATGGTGATAGGAACTTTTCTAATAAGTTGGATACTATATCATTTTATAATACTCAAAATCCCTTTTCTACATCCATTATTTGGATTAAAAAAGGGATATCGTAATATAAATAAAGGTTCTTAAAAAGAACCTTTATTTATTATCCTATATTTAATACTTCTTCTATTTGAGGAGCGTATTTTTTGATCGTCATTTCTACTCCAGACTTCAAAGTCATTTGGTTAACGCTACAACCTACACAGGCACCTTCTAGCTGTACCATAACCCTCTTGTCGTCTTCAATAGAAACCAAAGAAATATTACCTCCATCACTCTCTAAAAAGGGTCTAATCTCATCCAACGCCTTTTCTACATTTGCTCTTAATTCTTCTGAAGTCATTTCTTATTTTTTTACAGCAGAACATCCTGCCATTGTTGTTATTTTAATCGCTTCAGTAGGAGGTAAATTTTCATTTCTGTTTACCACTTCCTGAACTACACTTTTTGTTATTTCTTCGAAAGCTTTCTCGATAGGAGTAGCCGTTTGCAATGCTGCTGGTCTACCAACATCTCCCGCTTCTCGTATGCTTTGTACTAATGGAATTTCTCCTAAAAAAGGAACCTCTAAGTCCTCTGCCAAATACTTAGCCCCTTCTTTTCCAAATATATAATATTTATTATTAGGAAGCTCTTCTGGAGTAAAATACGCCATATTCTCGATAATTCCTAAAACCGGAACATTGATACTATCTTGCTGGAACATCGCTACTCCCTTTCTGGCATCTGCTAGTGCCACATTTTGTGGAGTACTAACTACCACAGCACCAGTAATTGGTAAGGATTGCATTATAGATAAGTGAATATCTCCTGTTCCTGGAGGTAGATCCAAAAGTAGAAAATCTAATTCTCCCCAGGCAGCATCAAAAATCATTTGATTCAATGCTTTGGCAGCCATTGGGCCTCTCCAAACTACAGCCTGATTAGGCTGTGTAAAAAATCCTATCGACAGTATTTTTACTCCATAATTCTCGATAGGTTTCATTTTGGATTGATTACCCACTTTTACCGAAAGCGGTCTTTCTCTCTCCACATCAAACATAATTGGTGCAGAAGGACCATATATGTCTGCGTCTAGCAATCCAACATTGAATCCCATTTTGGCCAACGTAACCGCCAGGTTAGAAGTAACTGTAGACTTTCCTACACCTCCTTTACCCGAAGCTACAGCAATGATATTGGTAATCCCAGGAATTGGTTTCCCTTTGATTTCATTTTTCTGAGGCTGGGCAGCCGGTGCTTCTATTTTGATATTGACTTTTACTTTTGCTTTTTCATAGACGTGCTCATGAATCGCTTTCAGTACATCCACTTCAGCACGTTTCTTGATATGCAATGCTGGTGTTCCTAAAACCAAATCGACGATGACCTCATCTCCAAAAGTGATTACGTTTTTTACGGCACCACTCTCTACCATATTTTTTCCTTCTCCAGCTACCGTAATAGTCTCTAGCGCTTTTAGGATCTCAGATTTTTCCAATTTCATGCGTTTCTCTTTTTCCTTTTTAAAACAAATCAATTCGAATTTGTTCTACATGCAAAGATAACCCGAAAAGTTAACATTATAAAGTGCAAAAATCGAAATGATCTATCGTACCATCGTCTTTGATAATATTGTGTTTTTGAGTATGGTATGATTTATGTGCCTTAGGCTTTTTGAATTTTCATAGCAAACCACAATGAAAAAAACAGCACTAGTTTTAGCTCTCCTAATGATGTTCAGTATACCCAATATTATGGGGCAAGGAAAACTCGAAAAAGCAGAAAAAAGTATTTCCAAAAAGGAAAGACGAGAAAGTCGAGGTTCAAGATCTCAAAGTACAACTGCGGATTACGATGATTATCAAAATGGTTTTATCGAAGAAACCTTTGCCGCCTTATTCGTAGATGTGGTTTTATTTGGCTCCTATTATGCCATGATCGAGACCCCAATCGAGCGAGAATACTCAGCTAGTATGGCATCGATCACCAAGTATCCTTATCTCGATGGAAATAAGGGCAATTATGCGTATCAGCAGGGAGATGACACCCAGGGGTTTCGTACTACTTTGTCTAGTCGATTTGTTGCCGAAAACAGTAAACTTTATGGAAACCACCTTAATTTGAATATGCGATTTTTACAAAGAGTTGGTGTTGAAATTGACTACCTACAACTCTGGGAAGAAAACACCAATTTTGGTAGTAATTCGTTGGCGTTGTATACGGCATTGGCAAAATATCACAGGGTTCGTACACAGCGTTTTGATGCCTGGTGGGGGTTGGGAGCTACCTATGTTGATGGCGCTATAAACGAATGGGGATTTACCTATGGCATAGGAATCGAATGGTTCTTTGCTAAACCTTTTAGCCTGGAATCCAATTTCAATCAGACTTTCATTAATGATGAAACAGTCAATAAATTTAATGGGCTAGTAAATTATCACATGGGACGCTATAAACTTTCTGGAGGAATGGAACATTTGAAAATTGGAAACACCGATTTTACCATGTTCTCTGCAGGATTAGGTATTGCTTTTTAGAGTTCCTTCATAGGATCCCAAAATATTTTATCAAACTCCTGTATTTGATTATCGATAACTTCTACCCCTTCGCTTTCTAAAAGTTGTTGCATCAGATTGGTGCCTTGAAAATGATGTTTCCCGGTAAGGATTCCTTTTCGGTTCACGACTCTGTGCGCAGGAACATCATCTTTACCATCGCATGCGTTCATCGCCCATCCTACCATTCGGGCACTTCTGGCTGCTCCTAATGTTTTTGCAATCGCTCCATATGAGGTTACTCTCCCATATGGAATTAACTTCGCTACTTCATAAACTCTTTCAAAGAAGTTACCCTCTGATTCCGAATTGTTGTTCTTTTCTTTTACTCCCATGTATAAATAATTCGTGCCAAGGTAATCACTACCAGAATTAACATCAAAATCCCCATAAAATAATTAGAGTATTTGGTGATCGTTGCTGTCTTCTTTTCAATTTTCAGAAAGGAGAATACATAAAAATAAAGGGTTACAAAAGTTCCCGATCCCGCAGCAATTATAAAAGCAATAATTCTTGGTGCGTCGTATTCTATTTTACCACTAACACTCATCCCTGCGGCAATAGCCACAAAGTAGGGTATAGGCAAGACATTAATAGCAGACATCATTACTCCCTTAAAAAAACTTCGAGTGTTATTATGTCTGTATACCTTTATCTTGGTTTCTCTTTGTTTTGCTTTGGCAAAGAAATAAATCGCCATCAAAAAAAAGATTACTGCTCCGGTACGAAGTAATATGTTTTTTACAAATGGACTGAAGAAGATATATTTTGCCAATAGAATAGCTACCAATGCCTGAAAAACAACAATCACAGAAGCTCCTATAGCCACTAAAACCCCATTCTTTTTACCTCGCTCAAGACAAGTGCGGGCAACCGTCATGTTCACCAATCCTGGAGGTATTACCCCAATCAATGACGCAAAAAAAGTGACAAGAAATAGTTTGGTTGTTTCCAAGATGGTAAGGCCGATTAAGTAATTTTAAACTGAATGTAAGTTATGGGTTTATTTTCTTCTAAATATTGTTTTTCATAAAAAGTTTGTATGGCTGTCACCACCTCTGGAGCGCCCGAATTATGGTACACATTATGATTGGCATAAAGCACTTCGTGCCCCTCTCCGTGCAGTAACCCTAAAGTGTATCCATGCATAAATTCACTATCTGTTTTTAAGTGTACCAAACCTTCAGCTTTTAATATTTTCTTATACCGATTCAGAAAATCATGGTTAGTCAAACGATGCTTGGTTCGCTTATATTTTATCTGCGGATCAGGGAACGTAATCCAGATCTCATCGACCTCTCCTTCTTCAAAAATATATTCGATCAATTCTATTTGGGTTCGTATAAAACCCACATTATTCATTTCATTTTCTATGGCTGTTTTGGCGCCTCTCCAGAACCTGGCGCCTTTGATATCTATCCCGATAAAATTTTTGTCAGGATATCGTTCTGCCAACCCAACGGTATATTCACCCTTACCACACCCCAATTCTAATACAATTGGGTTTTGATTTTTAAAAAATTTCTCCTTCCATTTTCCTTTATATCCCAAGGAATTGTTAAGCACCTCGTCTCGGGTAGGCTCGATTACATTTTGAAAGGTTTTATTCTCGTTAAAGCGTTTTAGTTTATTCTTACTTCCCACGTATCAACTATTTCTTTTCTACTAGTCTCAATTACTAAATATTCGTTACAATCTCGATAATCTACAAAAAGTGTGCAATTATGAGTGTCGAATTATATTAAACATAATTTTTTGGTAAAATTAAGGAAATATACGCATAAGGAAATAGGATTACTTTTATTCTTTAGAACAAATAGTTAGTCGGTCTAACAAACTAAAAACTAAGACATTTGGACAAAAAAGTACTTGTAGCTCCTCTAAATTGGGGATTAGGCCATGCAACGCGATGCATACCTATTATCAATGCATTAATCGAAGAAGGATTAGAACCTGTAATTGCTTCAGATGGAGCTGCGCTTGCGTTATTGAAAAAAGAGTTTCCTTCTTTACAAACCAAAGAACTTCCTTCGTACAATATTGAATATGCAAAAAAGGGAAGTAACTTTAAGTTAAAGATGCTCTTGAATAGCCCAAAAATTGCGCATGCGATTAGCGCCGAGAAAAAGGCCATAAAAAAACTAATGGAACAGGAAGAATTTTGTGGGATCATCTCTGATAACCGTATGGGGGTTAGGCACAAAAAAATCCCTTCGGTTTTTATCACGCATCAGCTAACAGTACTTAGTGGAAATACTACATCTTTCAGTACCAAGTTACACAACAAATACATCAAAAAATTTGATTTATGTTGGGTACCAGATATGGCAGACGATCCTAATTTGAGTGGTGAGCTAGGACATCCTAAAAAAAGCAATGTACCTGTAACCTATCTGGGTCCGTTAAGTCGATTTGAGTATAAAGCAATGCCAAAAAAGTATGATATTATGGTACTGCTTTCGGGGCCGGAACCACAGCGTACTTTACTCGAACAAAAACTATTTAGAGAGTTTGAACAAAGCGATAAAAGCATCGTCTTTGTGCAAGGCATTATAGAAGATACGCATAAGACCTATGTAAAGAATAATATTACTATTCATAACTACCTGATGGGAAAAGAGCTTGAAGATACCATCAATAGCAGTAGCTTAATCATTTCTAGATCGGGATATACCACGGTAATGGATCTTGCCAAATTAAAGAAAAAGGCATTTTTCATCCCTACTCCAGGACAGTTTGAACAAGAGTATCTTGCACAGCGATTAACCCTTAACAAGTTAGTACCCAGCTGCAATCAACATGAGTTTACATTGAAAAAATTGCATGATTTGAATATGTATAGAGGACTAAGCAGTTTTAGCACCGACATCGATTACCGGGAACTTTTTCACTTTTTCCAGAGTAAATGAAAACTCACTTCCTACTCTGTAGTCACTTTCTACATAAATACGTTCGTGGTGTGCTTCGATAATGTGCTTTACAATGGCTAGTCCTAGCCCCGAACCACCTTCTTTTCGGGATCCACTCTTGTCTACTCTGTAAAAGCGTTCGAACAGTCGAGGGATATGCGCCTGCGCGATACCTTCGCCATTATCGGTTACCCGAACAATAACTTTATTGCGGATCAGATCTTCGATACTTACCTCTGTAGTACCGTCTTCTTTTCCGTATTTTATAGAATTGACCACCAGATTTGATAACACTTGTTGTATTCGCTCTTTATCAGCGTGGACCATTATTGGATCTTGATAATTCATATCAAAAGCCAATGCTATGTTCTTTTTGGAGGCTTTCATTTCGTACAAATCGAATACACTCTGTACCAATTCTACGATATCAAAATTTACGTAGTTTAAGTTCAAATCACCTGTTTCTAACTTGGTAATCATATCCAGGTCATTTACGATATAAATCAAGCGCTCTACTCCTTTGCTGGCACGATTCAGATACTTCTCCAAAATTTTGCGCTCGTTCATAGCACCATCCAACAAGGTTAAGATATACCCCTGTACCGTAAAAAGAGGAGTTTTAAGTTCGTGAGATACATTTCCCATAAACTCTTTACGATAGGCTTCTCGAATTTTTAAGGTCTCAATTTCTGTTTTTCGTTGTTGGGCAAACTTCTCTACTTCTTTAATAAGTGTTCTCATGTCTGTAGTTACCGGACCGTCACTTACCTTATCTACTTCGAGCATTTCGATATCGTCATAAATACGTCGAACTCTACGGTAAATAAAACGCTCTACCCGATACTGCACCACAATAAAACACACCGCATAGCAACCCACAGCAAATGCCAAAAGAAATAAGAAATCCAGCTGTGATTGTATGAATAAAAAAACGCTCAATGCGAGCGTTAATACTATCGTTATGTATAAAGACGACAGGTATGCAAACCTATACGACTTCCTGAAGTTTTCTGCCATTTATACTACAAACTTATATCCGACACCTTTGATCGTTTTAAAGCTATTGTCTCCTATCTTTTCTCTTAATTTTCTAATATGTACATCAATAGTACGTCCACCTACAATAACTTCATTTCCCCAAACCTTATCAAGGATATCTTCTCGCTTAAAAACCTTACCTGGCTTAGAGGCCAATAAAGATAGCAATTCAAACTCTTTTCTGGGTAAAATGATCTCTTTTTTGTCTTTTATGATCTTATATTCATCCCGGTTAATTACCAGATTTCCTATTTTTACTACGTTATCTGAAGAATCATCTTCTTTAAGTCTTCTTAGCAAAGCTTTTACTTTACTAATCAATACTTTTGGTCGAATCGGCTTTGTAATATAGTCGTCTGCACCAGCATCAAAACCTGCTACCTGAGAATAATCTTCTCCTCTTGCGGTCAAAAATGTAATAATGGTGTTTTGCAAATCCGGAACCTTACGTATTTGTTCGCACGCTTCGATACCATCCATTTCGGGCATCATAACATCCAGAATAATCAAATGTGGTTTCTTTTTCTTTGCAATTTTTACAGCCTCTACACCATTTTCTGCAGTAAGTACATTATAGCCCTCGGCAGTTAGGTTGTACCCAACGATCTCTAGAATATCAGGTTCGTCGTCTACTAATAGAATGGTAATATCCTTTTTATTCATCTTTTTATTGAATTAGATCACTACGGGTAAATATACTATGTTCGTTTGAAAGTTTTGCCTCTAAGCTATTAGGAAACACTAAACTAACACAAAAATCTCATAAGGATAACAATTCCTTAACCTTACGGGGTGTGCCCTAATCCTGATGATCCCTATACGCTGCTAATAAATTCATGGTTGCCGTAATCAGATCTTTGGTCTCTGTGAGCAATCCAAAATACAGGGTTGTATTTTTAGGGCTACTTTCTTCCGTTCGGGTTCTGGCAATTTGTTTTGAGATTTTGGTGCTTACCAATGTGTATAACTCTTGTTTTTCTTCGATAATACCGTTGAGCTTACTGAACTCTTTTTCGTCAAACACCTTTTTTATGTTATCAAAGAAATTGCCTAGTTGGTTCTCGATTTCTTTAAGGTCTTTAATTTGATTAAATCGTAAACGTTTGTGATTATTGTTCACGTGCTTATGACTTACTTTGGCAATATATTCTAAAGACTGCGTGATATCTTCTAAATACCCTAAAATGGAAATATAGAAATCACTGGCACCAACGCTAGACTCATCTAGATTTTTAATAAAATAGAAAATACTATCTCGTAGTCCTTCAACTTCGTTTTCCAGCTTTGCAATTCCTTTTCTACTTTTTTTCAGTGCTGCTAAATCATATTTCGCAAGGCTCTCGATCGTATTTCCATAAATCTTATTACTTCTATTGATAAAAGATCTTACATTATCCGAACTTTCTTCGATCACTCCTTGTATAGAACTACTTTCAGATTTCTTTAATCGATCTTCGGCGCGCTCTGCTCTGGTCTTATTACGATACTTGATGGTACTTCTGACAATTAGTAACAAAGCAACCAACAACAATACGCCTGTCATTATGGGTTGATGTATATTGATCAGAAATGCAATCAAAGCTGCTGCCAAAAATGCACTAATTGCTGTAAAGAACCATCCTCCAATTACATTAAGCACTCCTGCCACACGATACACAGCACTTTCACTTCCCCATGCACGATCTGCCAACGAAGTACCCATGGCTACCATAAACGTAACATAGGTAGTAGACAATGGTAATTTCATAGAAGTAGCAATGGATATCAAAATACCCGCTACCATTAAGTTTACGGCGGCTCTTACTAAATCAAAAGCAGGCTTATCTTCTTTTTTTGAAGCAAAGAAATGAGACTTTGTCGCTTCTTCATCAAATTGTTTTTCTACAAACCCTTTAAAAGAACCAGGTGTAATTGCAGAAATCCATTCGGATATCGATATGGTAGTACGTACTATCCCTCGAGACAAAAAGTTAGGTTTAAATTTTTCGTCCCCTTCTCCTTGTCGGGATAAATCGATAGATGTTTTTACAACGTTCTGCGCTTTTGCCGAAAACCATAAAGTGAGTACCATAATCAAACCTGCAGCTAACAACAAAAACGTTGGCGTAGCTACCTTTGATGCTAACACCTCCATAGTGAATGCATCTGCAGAAACTCCAGAGGCGGACCACGCTTCATACGATTGCCATGCCGCAATAGGCACCCCAATAAAGTTCACCAAATCATTACCTGCAAAAGCTAATGCCAATGCAAAGGTTCCAACGATAATAATAATTTTATAAATACTGGTTTTGAAAACAGAAATGATCAAATAAGAAAGTACCGACCAAAAAACAAACCCAACAGCTACAATCAACAATACATTAGTTTCTAAAAACCCTCTTAGCGTTATCGCTACAGTTCCTGCGTTAGCATTAATAGCAAAAAGATCCTTTTTGGCTTTTATCAATTCCTTTACAGATTCGTATGAACTATTAAAGTAAGCATTTGCCCAATCCAAAAGTCCTTCGGCACCACCATTATAGACAACATCAATTACAGATTTTGCATAATTGGTTCCTTTGATTCCTTTGATAAAAATAAAGTATAATATTGCCGTTAGTGCTACTCCACCAAATAAGGCTCCTACCCATTTGGCTTTCTTTTCAAAATTAAATGATAGTAGCAATCTGGATATATACTGTACAATTGCTCCTACCGAAAAAGCCACTACAACTGATAGTAGTATCCCGGCAATAATTTCTCCGGCTTTCTTCGTATTGATATAATTTCCAAGATCAGCAATAGACAGCGAAGAATCAGCAAATATTTTAAGTAAAGCCACACAAACAGCAGCTCCGAGTAATTCAAATACAATAGACACTGTAGTAGAAGTAGGCATCCCAAGCGTATTGAAAAAATCCAGCAGTAAGATATCAGTAATCATTACTGCCATAAAGATGATCATGATTTCATCAAAATAGAACTCTCCAGGGACAAAGATTCCTTTTCTGGCGACCTCCATCAATCCGCTAGAAAAGATAGCTCCAGCTGCTATTCCCACACTTGCAACAATCATAATCGTTCTAAAAGAAATAGCCTTAGAACCAATAGCAGAATTCAAAAAATTTACTGCGTCGTTGCTCACCCCAACAATCAGATCCGCGATAGCCAAAACTGCTAAAGCAACGATCATGAATATGTAAATATCACTCATATATATTATACCTACTTATAAACCACAAAAATGTTATTTAAAATCAAGTCATATGTTATTGAAACGTTATCTTTTTGATGCTTTTAGCACCCAAAATATGATGTAAACACCTATGATTTTTTCCAGCCTATATGATCGTTCTTTAGACCAAAACAAAAGCCCGGTAAGCTATAACAAATTAGTTTTACTGTTGCGTACAAAAAACAAGATGTTGTATTTCAAGTGATTAAATATATAACAGTTATCGGATTCATAAAACACCAGCTCTTTTTTTACCCTGGTTATTACCCAATCTAAGCCCATATCACTCTAAAACCTATCGATTTGTCATTTTCAATGTTGCCAAAATTAACATTGCAATCAATTGTTTATCAATTTGTTATGAGTTTAATGTTAATTTAATGTTACTTGAATGTTGTTTAAAAGTAAAATTAATGTTACTTTTGTAATATAATTATTAAGAACCCCGAACAAAAACATCAAAATATGAGAAATTTAGTAACAGTAATAGCATTGATCTTTTCGGTAACTATCTATGCTCAGGAAGTAAAACCTACTTTTGAAAAACAAGGAGACTTAATTAAAGGTACGTATTTTTATGAAGACGGTACCGTAAGTCAACAAGGATTTTATAATAAGGAAGGTAAACTTCATGGTGAATGGAAAGCTTATGATGTTACAGGAAAGAAAATCGCTATGGGACAGTATGTTAATGGAACAAAAGCTGGAAAATGGTTTTTTTGGAGCGATGACAAATTATCAGAAGTAAATTATTCTGACAATCAAATCGCAGACGTAACCACTTGGACTGGTAAAGACAATGTAGTAGTCAACTACAAGAATTAAATACTTCCTAAAAAAGTACAAAAAACCGCTTCAAGTCATTGAAGCGGTTTTTTGTTTTTACCCATCAAAAAAATCTTTTAAGCCGTCACTCATTTGCGTTTACTCCACTAGTTAAATTTTAAATTAATTTTACATTTTAACACTTTTACTGCATTTCTTTACAAATTATTATCACACACCGCGTACTACTATCAGTGGATTATTCACTTTATTTATAATCTTTTAAATACACGCATAACATATTTCTAATGTTAAGAAAACCTTCGATAAACATAGACGCATAACAATTATCTAACATTATAATCATACATACTTAATTTTTGAATAACCCTGATTTAACAAACGCTGTCGTTCTTTGCCCGGAATTTCAGAACAAGTTAAATGAGAAAAATTGTTGCCCTTTGCGCATTGCTATTTGTAGGAATACTCTCTGCGCAGGAAACCGGATCTGTAACTGGAACTTTGTTAGACAAAGAATCCAACGATCAACCCCTTCCTTTTGCCAATGTTATCATCAAAGGCACTACCAAAGGAACTACTACAGATTTTGATGGTTTATATACTATCGAAAATCTAGAACCAGGGGTACATATATTAGAATTTAGTTTTGTTGGTTATCAAACTGAAGAAAAGGAGATTACCATCACTGCTGGACAGACACTTACTGTAAATGTTACATTGGGCGCTAGTGCAGCAGCACTCGAAGAAGTAATTGTAAAAGGAACTAGTGTCAAGAAAGAAAGTGTTCAGGCACTACTTCTAGAACAGCAAAATGCTGTGGTTCAAAAACAAAGTATCGGAGCTCAAGAACTTTCAAACAAGGCAGTAAGTAATGCAGCTGCTGCTGTTACAAAGATCTCGGGAATCTCAAAACAAGAAGGCGGAGGTAATGTATACGTACGAGGTCTTGGAGACAGATACTTAAACACCACTTTTAATGGTCTATCACTTCCTGCAAATAATGTAGACAAGAAAAACATCGACCTTAGCCTTTTTGCTTCTGACGTGATTCAAAATATTGGTGTAAGTAAAACTTATGCGGCTAATTTTTACGGAGATTTTGCAGCAGGTAATGTAGACATCAAGGCAAAAGAACATAGCGGAGATGCATTTATTGATGCAGACCTGGGAAGTAATATCAACACCGCTGCTGTTGGAAAAAACTTCTTGAAGAGCGAAGGAACTGGGTTGTTTGGTTTTTACAACCGATACAGTAATGATCCATTTGCTGTTATTTTATCTCATGGTGTAGACCCTGTTTCGTCTGAAGGCCCTGTTGGTCTTTCTGGATCTATTACAGGAGGTAAGTCCTGGGATATCGGAGAAGAATCAAAATTAAGCGTATTTGCAACGGCTTCTTTTGGGAGTAACTACGAATACAAAAGAGGACAAGCAGCAAACGTAACCGCCGCTGAGAATCAAATATTTAGAGATTCTGAAATCTTTGAATACAGTCGTACAACTACGGCAATGGCAAATATCTCATATCGTATTAATCCAGATCATAAAGTAAAATTCACTTCCTTATTTATTAATGATGCTACAGACGAAGTAGGACGTTTTGGGATAGATGGAAATGGTTTTAACAGAAATACCATTGCTGATATTGATGATTTTGGATTTTTTACACAAAACGTACAGTTTGAGCAAGATATGATCTTTGTAAACCAAATATCTGGTAACAGCAAAATTAATGACAAACTAAAGTTGGATTACGGAGTTGGATTTAATAAAGTACTAGCTCGTCAACCAGACAGAAAGCGTATTGCAATAGAGCAGTTTGATCTTGCTTTGGATAATGATCCAAGTACAAACCCTGTTCTTTTCCGAAATGTAGATTTTGACAACCAACGTTATTTCCAAAATATCGAAGATGAAGAATTGAATGCTAGAATCAACCTAGCCTATGAGAATTCAGAAAATCTTTCTTTTAATTTTGGGTACAACGGACGTATCAAAAAACGTGAATTCGACAATCAACGTTTTGGATTAAGTATCATAGAGCCAAGAACAGAAGTTACCGATGTAAATAATCTCGACGGTATTTTTAACAGAGACAACCTGGGTGTTGTATTCAATACGGTAGTCATTAATCCTATTGATCCTTCTATCGGATTAGGAGACACTAATCTTCCTGGACTTCCTGAAAACACTTATACGGGTGACCTTGATATCCACGCGGTATACGCCAATGCGATTTACAAAGTTGGAGAAAAGTGGACATTTGTACCGGGACTACGTGTAGAATCTTTTAATCAAAGTATCGAATACGACGTAATCAACCTAGTGTTCAATAATCCTGGACGTAATGAGGCTACAGAAACATTTTTCTTACCGAGTTTAAATATCAAATACGCATTAAACGACGATCAAAACATCCGTTTTTCTGCTAGTAGAACAGTTTCGAATCCTGAATTTAAAGAAGTTGCCCCTTTCGTTTATGAAAATGTAACTGATCGTATTGGAGGTAACCCAGATCTATTAAATGATCCTGCTTTCTCTTCGATTATCAATTTGGATTTGAAATACGAATGGTTCTTCGAAAGAGGTCAGGTATTCTCTATCGCCGCTTTTGCAAAGCAAATTAACGATCCTGTAAACTTAGTATCTGCAAACGACGCTACAGGAACGCAACGTTTCTTCAGAACTGGTGATAAAGCAGAAGTATTTGGTATCGAATTAGAAGCACGTAAAGCACTTCTATTAGATGCTGAAGACGAAAGTTTACTTTCTGCAGGTCTGAATGTAACCTATACTTCTACAAAACAAGATTTAAAAACGGTTTCAGGAACCTTTAATACTAATTTCAACAGAGATTCTGATGAGTTGCAAGGTGCATCGCCATTCTTGGTAAATGCAGACGTAAGCTATACCCCAACCTTTGGAAAATATAAGCCTGTAGCTAACCTTGTGTTCTCTTACTTCTCTGATAGAATCGATGCTTTAGGAGCTGGACAATTAGGAAACATTGTAGAAAAAGGAGTACCAACACTTGATTTTGTTTGGAAGAATAAAGTACGTGATAACTTCGAAATTAATGTAAGTGTCAAAAACTTATTAAACCCTACTATAGAGAGAGTACGAGAAGATGCTACCATTTCAGAAGATGTACTTACTACCTATAATATCCCTTTTACAAGAGATCAAAATAATGAAATCAATCCATTAGATGAGTTTGCACTTTCTAGTTTTAAAAGAGGTGTGAATATCGGATTACAATTTAAATACACATTTTAACTCAATTAGAAACGTACAAAATTCATTAAAACTAAAACACATGAAAGCAAACATATTCATTTTAAACTTATTTGCGATTGCACTGCTTTTTGTAGGATGCGCAAATGACGATACAGCAGATATCACCATTAACATCGGTGAAGGTGGATCAGTTGTAGATCCTTCAGATTTGGTAATCGGAGGTACGCTAACCGAAGATCTTACTTTGGTAACAGGAACTGAGTATTCTTTGAACAGCGCTTTAATTGTACCAGAAGGATTCACACTTACTGTAGAGCCAGGTGTAGTAGTAAGAGCAGCTACAGGATCTGACGTATATATTGCAGTATTACAAGGAGGAACTATCAATGCCGAAGGAACTTCATCTAATCCTATCGTATTTACATCTGCTACCACTACTCCTAATCCTGGAGACTGGGGAGGTTTGATTATCTTAGGAAGAGCACCGATCAACTCTGTTGTAGGTGGAGATGCAACTTCTACTTCTGAAATTGGAGGATTACCATACGGAGGAAGCGCTGTAAATGACAACTCTGGTATCCTTAGATATGTGCGTATAGAGTATTCTGGTGGTGCAGCAGATGCAGCTTCAGAAAATAATGGATTCTCTTTTTATGCTGTTGGAAACGGAACTACTATCGAATTTATCCAAGCTTTTGAAGGAGCGGATGATGGAGTAGAGTTCTTTGGAGGAACTGTTGATGCTTCATTTATATCTGTAGTTGGAGCTCAAGATGACTCTGTAGACTGGACTGAAGGATTTACAGGAACATTAACCAATGTATACATTGAGCACAGACAATCTCATGACAAAGGAATAGAAGGTGACGGGTTTAACACCGACATAGGAAACAACTCTAACCCAGTATTCTGGTCTGCTCCAACAGTAAGAAACCTTACTATTAATGGAATCGGATCTTCAAACGAAAATGAAGCCATCAGATTGCGTGCTGGAACAAGAGCTACTTTTGTTAACGTTTCTCTACAAGGATTTGCAGAAGGTTTTGACCTTGATGACACCGAAACAGGAAACGGTGTTTTGGCAGGAGAAACTACTATTACTGATATCACTTTTGACGATATTACACTTAACCTTAAAAATGATACAGGAGCTGCTTTCGTAGAAGGCGATATCATCTCTGGTGTAGGTAATGGTACCGGTGCAGATTACAACTCATGGAACTCTGGATGGACTCGTAACTAATTTCATCCCATAATAGATTAGCCAAAATAGGCTTTAGACTGTCTAAAAAGTACTTCAGTAAAGGAATCAAAATCTTTACTACTTTTTTGACAGTTTTTTTATATCTTCTTTTTCAAAACCTTTTCTTTTATTCTCCCTATTTTGATGGTGTCTCCATAATTTCAGCACAGAGAGCTGTTTCTTTTTGATTTACAACCTATTAAACTACCTGCTAAAAATTCAGAAAATAATTTTCTAGCGAATTTGTCCATCAGCCAACTATGAAATTCAGAAAAACAACTAGAAATTTCAAAAAAACAAAAGCAAATTCATAATACTACATTACGTTAGTATTAAGAGCATTTTGGTTAATTGATCGAATTTAACGCTCAGGTAACAATTCTGTAATCTTTTGTAAAAAAAGATGAAACACTATCAACCCTATTTAAACAATGTTGATAAAAGTGCAATTCCTTCTACTTTAAAATAGCACTAAATCCTTGTTTTTTATGACCTTATAAAAAAATCATGGCAACTTCAAAAAGGATCTTAATTCCCCAAAAAATCCTACAAACAACATCGTTTTTCTCATTTTTCCTACATCACAATCCCTTAAACTAAGCATAATAGTGGCATAAAACCGATTACTGGAAAACCGTATTTATTTGTAAAAGTTTTTAAACTCAAAATAAGAACAAAATCTTAAATTCTTTAAACTTTTAATTATGAAAAAATTATTGATTGCAGGTTTTGCAATGTCAATCTTAGCTTTTACAGGTTGTGGTAGTGATGACGACGGTGGAGAACCAACTACCCCACCAACAGAAAGTACTACTCTTTCAGGACAAATTACTGAAAACAGAACTTTAACTGCTAACAACATTTATACATTAGATGGACGTGTTACAGTAACCAACGGTGCTACTTTAACTATCGAAGCTGGTACTATTATCAAAGCGCAAGGGGGTACAGGTGCAAACGCATCTACTTTGATCATTGCTAGAGGAGCTAAAATTGAAGCTAACGGAACTGCTGCTAGTCCTATCATCTTTACTTCTATTGCAGATGATATCCAAGTTGGACAAACAGAAGGAACCAACCTTGACGAAAACCAAAGAGGACTTTGGGGAGGACTTATCATTCTTGGTAACGCTCCTGTATCTTTAAATGGTGATGCTGATGCTGCACAGATAGAAGGTATTCCTGCAAGTGATACAAACGGATTATACGGAGGTAGCAATGCTGCTGACGATTCTGGTTCTGTAAGATATGTATCTATCCGTCATGGTGGAGCATTAATCGGAGAAGGAAACGAGATCAACGGATTAACTCTTGGAGGAGTTGGTACTGGTACTACTATAGAGTTTATCGAAGTAGTAGGTAACGTTGATGATGGTGTTGAATTCTTTGGAGGAACTGTAAACGCTTCTAACTTATTAGTATGGGCACAAGGAGATGACGCTATCGACATCGACCAGGCTTATTCTGGAACTATCGATAACGTAGTAGTTGTACAGGGAGCTATTTCTGACCACGGTCTGGAAATCGACGGACCTGAAGGATCTGCTACTGGTTCTTTCACACTTCAAAATGTAACTTTATTCGGATCTGATTCTGGAGAAGTTGCTGACTACAGAAGTGGTGCTACCGGAACTACAAGCAACGTATTGGTAACTGGATTCACAGCTTCTGCTGATGTTGAATTAGATAACAACGGTGTTTCTCAAAATTTCCTTGATGGTGCATTAACTTTTGCAAACTGGGAGGTAGTATTACCAACAGGTGTTGCTGCTGCAGAAGACATCTTCGTAGAAAAAGTAGGATGTGCAATGAACTGTGATGACGCTGATGATGCTAACGATGTTCCTGAAGATCCAATCATCTTAATGCCTACTTTCACTGAAAGAGCTGCTAATTTCTCTACTGCTGTAGCTGATGCTGCTTCTGCTACTGTAGGTGCAACGACTTCAGCATTTAGCTGGACGTTTGCAAACTCTAAAGCTAATTTAGGTTTCTAATATAATTTGAATATAGTCAAAACTAGTTAGTACAAGGTATTGCTCGTCTCCGATTAGGGACGAGCAATACTTATAATAAACACAAGGAAAATGCATATTACAATATCGATTAAAAAACTACTTTGTGCACTTCTAATTTTAGGAGGAAGTATTGCATCTTTTGCGCAAGGAAAGGTTACAGGTAAAGTTATTGATGGGGAGACAAATGACGTCCTGCCTTTTGCCAATATTGCCGTGAAAGGAACAACTATTGGTTCTACTTCAGACTTTGATGGTTTGTATGAGCTCTCATTAGATCCTGGTACTTATACCATTGTATTCTCATTTGTTGGATACGAAACCAAAGAAGTAAGCGGAGTAGAAATCAAATCTTCTGGAGACGTAGTAGATCTTAATGTTACCATTAATGCTACTGCTGCGACCCTTGAAGATGTAGTGATTACAACCACGGTGCGTAAAAATACCGAAGCAGCAGTATTAACGCTGCAAAAAAACTCTGTAAAATTACTTGATGGGCTTTCTATCGAAAGTATCAAAACCACAGGAGCAAGCAATATTGCAAGTGCGGTAAAAAATGTACCGGGAGTATCCGTACAAGGCGGAAAGTTTGTGTACGTACGAGGGTTAGGAGATCGATATACAAAATCGATATTAAACGGTGTAGATGTTCCTGGATTAGATCCAGACAGAAACACGCTACAGTTAGACATTTTCCCTACAAATATCCTAGAAAACATCTTGGTGATTAAGTCTTCTACTGCAGATCAACCTGCTGATTTTACAGGAGGTGTAGTAGATATCATTACCAAAGATTTACCATCAAGAGAAGAATACAGCATCTCTATTGGAGCATCGTACAACTCTTCAATGCACTTTAATGACAATTACCTTCAATATGATGGAGGAAATACAGATTTCTTAGGGTTTGACGATGGTACAAGAGACAATCCTCTAGAAAATACTCCCGGTGTATTACCATTTCCTCAGGTTGATCCTAATGCTGCCATTCAAAATACGCAAGCATTTGAGCGTACATTGGCCGCTCAAAGAGACCAAAGTTTTACCGATTACAGCTTTGGGTTTACCGCTGGGAAGCAATTTGAAGTAGGCGACAATCGATTAGGATTTTTGGCTTCAGCATCATATCGTAACGAAACCACCTACTACGAAGACTACATCGAAGGACAGGTATTTAGAAAAAATGCAGATCCATCTATTTTTGAATTAGGTGTGGATCGAAGCCAACAAGGTGAAGTTGGAGTGAATAATGTACTACTGAATGGATTAGTTGGTTTGTCCTACAAGACTGAAAAATCAAAATACAAATTCAACGTGCTTCATATTCAAAATGGTGAATCTGAAGCCTCTATTTTTGATCAAAGAAACTTAATCATCAACTCTAACCAGATCAAACAAGATAACTTGATCTACACGCAACGCTCGATTACCAACGTATTACTATCGGGTAGACACAGTAGTGAAAGCACCAACTGGTTAGTAGAATGGAAATTATCGCCAACACTCTCTAGAGTATACGACAAGGATTTAAGGTCGACCAACTTTATTGTAAGCGAAAGTGATCCAAACCTATTTACCATTAGCCCAAGTGAGGGTGGTGATCCGAGAAGAATCTGGAGAGATCTAGAAGAAATTAACTTGGCAGGAAAACTAGATATTACCAAAAAGCACAAACTTTTTGGAAGAGATGCTAAAACCAAATTTGGTGGTGCTTACACTTATAAGCAACGTGATTTCACTGTAGATCAATTCTCGCTTCCTTTTGCAGGAAGTTTTGATACTTCTGTATTAGGCGGAGATCCGGATCAAATCCTTGCTCCTCAAAACATTTTTAACCCAGGTACAGGTCAAGGGTTCTTTGCACGTAGAGACTCTAATATTTCTGATACTTTTGATTCTACGATCTCAATTGCCGCAGGTTATATTTCTGAAGAATTTAAATTATCCGATCGTTTTAATGCCATTCTTGGGGTACGTTTTGAGAAATTTGACTTGATCTATACAGGAGAAAGTCAAAGTGGCCTTCGATTTGATGAAGAATCTATCTTAGACGAGGCTGACTTCTTCCCTTCGGCAAACTTAATCTACGATCTTAATGAGGACGCTAACCAAAAAATTAGAGCGTCGTATAGTAGAACTACCGCGAGGCCTTCATTTAAAGAAGCGTCTATTGCAGAGATCTTTGATCCAACATCAAATACCTTTTTTATTGGTAATATCAATATCCAACCTACCTATATCGACAACTTTGATTTACGTTATGAAATCTATGGAGAAGGCGCTAACTTCTTTGCTGTAAGTGCATTCTACAAATCATTTGATGATCCGATCGAATTGAGTTTTATTAGAGAAGCTACAGGTCAATTTACCCCCTTAAACCTTGGTGATGCTACCGTATATGGTGCTGAAATCGAGTTCAGAAGAAACTTGGATTTTATAGGGTTTGAAAACTTTAATATAACTACGAACTTCTCCATCATCGAGTCTGAGCAAAACTTCAGTGATGATGAAAGAGATGCAAGGCTAGACAACCTTAGAGTAGGTGAAGAACTAGAGGATGGTAGAACGCTACAAGGACAATCTCCATTCTTGTTAAACTTTGGATTGAACTACAACGGTCAAAATAATGGTTGGCAAGGAGGTGTTTTCTACAATGTACAAGGAAGAACCCTTCAAATAGTAGGTAACGGTAATATTCCTGATGTATTTACATTGCCATTTCATAGTTTAAACTTCAACATTGGTAAAACTTTTGGAGAGAAGAAAAACTCTTCTATCTCTTTGAAGTTTAGCAATCTATTAGACGACGATATCGAAAGCGTTTACGAATCTTTTGGTTCTGAAGACAGAGTATATTCTAGATGGAGTCCCGGTCAGGAAATCTCTTTAGGATACACCTATAAGTTCTAAGAAACATTTCATTTTTAAAAGTATATAAAATAAGGCTACCTCTTCAGGTAGCCTTATCATTATTATATAGGTTGCAGTTTTATTACACTTTTACACTCTTCCAACTACCTTTTCTAAACCAAATGATCCCAATAACCGCGATCAAGATTTCTGCAAAAGTGATCGCAAGAAATACTCCCATAGCACCCCATTCAAAAACCAAAGCTGCTAGATAAGCGAAGGGCAATTGAAACACCCAGAAACAGAAAAAATTAATAATTGTAGGTGTTTTGGTATCTCCTGCTCCATTAAAGGATTGTATAATTACCATGCCATAGGCATAAAAAACATAACCTGCTGCAATCACTCTTAAGCTCAAAGCACCATACTCTACTACCAAAGCTTCGGTACTAAATATTCGAATAATTGCCTCGGCAAAAAGCAGATAAAAAAGCGAAACTCCTAACATAAAATACGCATTGTATTTCCCGGTTTTCCAAACCGATTGCTCAGCTCGTTCCGGTTTTTGAGCTCCTAGATTTTGGCCTACCAGTGTAGCTGCGGCGTTACTCATACCCCAAGAAGGCATCAGCGTAAACATCAACACACGAATCGCTATGGTATACCCAGCAAGTACTTCGCTACCAAACTCTGCCATGATACGCATTAGAAATACCCAACTAGAAGTACCTATGATAAATTGACCAATTCCTCCTAGAGATACTTTGATCAAATTCATCATAATTTCAGCTCGTAAAACCAGATCCTTAAAGGTAACTTTGATTTTACTCCATCCATAAAAGAGAATTAACAGCTGAAAAATTACCGCACTCCCTCTACCAATAGTAGTGGCAATGGCAGCGCCCTGTACTCCAAAGGCTGGGATAGGGCCGAAACCAAAAATCAGCATTGGATCCAGAATGATATTCAGAAGGTTAGAAAAAATCAATACCCGCATGGCTACAGAGGCATCTCCTGCACCTCGGAACACGGCATTAATCAAGAACAACAACATAATAGTTACATTACCCCCAAGAAGCACTTGAGTATATTTGTAACCTTCTGCGATCAATTCTGGTTCTCCTCCCATTAATCCAAGGATCTCCTTAGGGAAAAGAATACCAATAATACTAACTAAAATTGCTACTGCAATTCCGAGAAATATAGATTGTACCGCCGTTTGAGAAGCGCCAGGCACATCTTTTTCTCCGATTCTACGCGCTACAATAGCCGTAACACCCATGCTTAATCCTATGGCAATTGCGTATACCAAAGTAAGCACAGATTCGGTAAGTCCTACGGTGGCAATCGCATTGGCTCCCAAACTGGAAACAAAATACGCGTCTACCAAAAAGAAAATGGATTCCATCATCATTTCCAATACCATAGGTACTGAAAGCATAAAAATCGCACGGCGAATACTACCAGAAGTAAATTCCTGTTCCTTACCAGAAATTGCAGTTTTAAAATATGAAAATATACGTTGTAATGAGAGTCTATTTTGAGTCATGATGTAAAAGAATTATAAGTTGAATAAAGAATGGGAAGCTGTAGAAAGGAATATCCTTAGCTTCTAAATCGCGGTGTGACTATGTGCACAATTATGTACATAAATTCTTATAACTTCATGATGCCACAAAGATGCGGCATTATTTTTGAACCACAAAATTTAATTTAGGGTAAAACCGTAAAACCAATGACGGTCAGCCGTCTATATTAAGGTTTAACATAAAAGAGTGCAAAATTAATAGCGGAATTTAAATTTTAATATTGTATCTTTATTGCCCCAAAATAATTTTGTATGAAAAAAATCTACTTGCTACTCATATTTGTCGGTTTGATATGCTTGTCCTTTACCTCAGGAATTCAAGCGCAGTCAAACACATCTGAAAGACAAGAAAGAACGACCAAACAAAGTATCCAAGGACTTCGTGTTTTTATTAGCCCTGCCAATAAAGATATTTTATACATTACTTCTGATTTACAACTCACTAAAACCGTAAAGATTTTCAACGTTTTGGGTAAACAAGTGGATTATGAAGTACTTACTGGAAGAGAATTACACATTGGAGATCTACCTTCTGGAGTTTATATTCTGAAGATCACTGAAGGAGAGAATAAAACTACGGTGAAGTTTATCAAACCATAGTTGTAATTACGCCCGTTGTATTTTAATTTCACATTAGACCTGCTTATTTAACACACAAAAACACGGTTTTTCATACCTTTGTTCTACACTAATTTGTTGAACAATACCTATGCTCTTCGAATCCATTTTTTCTATTCAAAACCATACCGATTTTGAGGAGACTGCATTAAAAATATTTCATCATCAATACATTAATAACTTAGTGTATCAAAGATTCTGTAATCTTTTGGGGATTACACGATCTTCTGTAACTTCTATTGATCGCATACCGTATTTACCTATTGAGTTCTTTAAAAAAGAAAAGGTGGTAAGTACAACCAAAATCCCTCAAAAGGTGTTCACAAGTAGCGGGACCACAGGAAGCGTTACCAGCAAACATTATGTGAGTGATCTTTCGATTTACGAAGATAGCTTCAGAAAAGGGTTTCAACATTTCTATGGTGACATTACTGAATATGTAGTATTAGCTCTGTTACCCTCATACCTAGAAAGAGAAGGGTCATCTTTGGTTTATATGGCAGAAAAACTAATCGAAGATAGCCAACATCCAGAAAGTGGTTTTTATCTCTATGAAACCAAAAAATTAATCGACACTTTACAAACGTTGTTAACTAGTGATAAGAAAATTTTACTTCTTGGGGTATCATTTGCATTACTAGACCTTATTGAACAACATAAAATCCGTCTTACTGATCAGGTAGTGGTAATGGAAACAGGAGGTATGAAAGGTAGACGAAAGGAACTGATAAGAGAGGAACTACATCAAAAATTATCTAAAGGTTTCGGGATACAAAAAATCCATAGTGAATACGGAATGACAGAGTTGTTATCGCAAGCTTATTCCAAAGGTGATGGAATCTTTGAATGCCCACCGTGGATGAAAATGTCTGTTAGAAATCCAGAAGATCCCCTATCTACTATTGGGTATAACAGAACTGGAGGAATTAATATTATTGATCTGGCCAACATAAATTCATGTTCATTTATCGCCACTCAGGACTTAGGCAAAGTATCCAAAGATGGTAGTTTTCAAATTTTAGGTAGATTTGATCATAGTGATATAAGAGGATGTAATCTAATGGCGTTGTAATATGGCAAAAAGCAAAGGAGCAGGTTGTTTTACTTTTCCTGCAATTGTATTGACTGCAATTGTTGGAAGTAGTTTTGTAAAAGCTTTTTTGCCCATTTCTACTTTTTACGCTTTTCTTTTACTATTATTTTTAATCTCTTTGGTTTACGGAAGACTTCTTCACAAACAACATCAAACCTCTCCTTGGAAATATGTAATTTATAGTTCCTTATTTGCTACTTTTCTTACTGGTATGGGTTATGTTTTCAAGAACGCAACAACTGCTATAACAACAGATAAAAAAGATATTTCAGAGGAAATTTACAGAGAAAAAATAATTGAAGATGGAGATTCTATCGTGCTTCTCAGTCAACATAGAACCTGGAAAAACAATTATGGAGATACGTTTGAAGGCGATTTCTCGGTCAGGGAAAAGGATTATGTAGTATCCAAAAGAAAATATGCGAATCAAAGTAGTACATTTAAGCGATTTTCCTGGGGTGATTTGTATCAGCACCTTGCCAAAACAGATGGCCCCAAATTGGATTTGATACTACACCGTCTGTTAGAAATAAAAACCAATCACAAACTCAATCAACTGGAGTTTGCCGACGTAGTGGTGACTTTTATTCAAGATATTCCTTATGCTTTGGTCTTTGAAACCGCGTGTGAAGCACCAGAAAAATACGAACCTTCTATTCGGGATATTTTGGTAAAATGTCCAGACTGTTGTATTGGAGAAATCCCTTTTGGCGTACAAAACCCTGTAGGGTTTATGGGGAATCTAAAAGGAGATTGTGATACGCGAACAGTCATTATTTATACAATTCTAAGTCATTTTGGATATGATGTAGCCATACTGAACAGTGATTACTACAGGCATTCTATTCTGGGATTAAATGTTCCCACAAAAGGAGTTTATAAATTACATCAGGGAAAACGTTATTATGTTTGGGAAACTACCAACAAATATTTTACCCTTGGCACATTACCCAACAATTTTAAAAATATCAATCATTGGTATGTAATGCTTACAAATACACAACAACATGCAAACTAAATTATTAACCCTTGCTTTTATAGAAATAGCACTAGCTATATTGATATCGGTACTGATTCTTTTTATCTCTTTCAAAATATTACAAAGAGTATTTTTTAAAGATGTAGCTCTGGGAGAGAACAACATGGCATTTTCTGTATTCACTGCAGGAATTATTTTATCTATCGGCATTATTTTGAGTGAGATCATCCCTTCGATCACCAATATTGTTCGCTTATCTATGTCTACAGAAGACGAAATCTCATTTGGTAAGATCATACAATACTCTGGTCTATATCTTTTGATTGGTTTTGGTTTTGCCGTAGTGATCAACACCTCTGTATTTTTACTTTTTTCTGCACTCACCAAAGGTGTTAATGAATTCAAAGACATACAACGCAATAATCTGTCAACGGCCATAGTGGTAAGCGCTACTTTACTTTCGATTACTTTGATCGCCAAAGACAGTATAAGTTTATTAATAAGCGCCTTGGTTCCTTATCCTGAAGCTTCTAATTTCCTGATGTAACTCCTTAAAAATCTTATAAGTATGTTAAAATTGTAATGAACCATTTTTTTTACGACTCAATAGGTGTAACCAAATGAGACAACAAAAAATGAGACAATATTTAACCACAATACTATTAATTTTTGCGACCGTAGTAAGCGCTCAGCAAATCGATTATAACACCAAGAAAAGTTTTATTGCCGAAGGATATGACGTAACGGAATACTTTAATAATAAAGCCGTAAAAGGAGAAAGTAAATATACCGCTACACACGACGATGTAAAATATAAATTTGCAAGTCAACAAAACCTGAACAAGTTCAAAAGTAACCCAGACAAATATGTCCCTCAGTATGGAGGTTATTGTGCCTATGCTGTAGCAGTAAATAGCGAAAAAGTAGATATCAACCCCAAAACCTTCGAAATACGAGACGGAAAACTGTATTTATTCTATAACTCTTGGGGCATTAATACCCTGGATAAATGGAATGACGAAGGTGCAGATAAATTAAAAGTAAAAGCAGATACGAATTGGCAAAATATAAAAGCCAAGAAGTAATAAAGATCTTTTAAACCAGTTGCGTCGAACTGTTTTAATTGCTAAGTTTTTTTCAATAATTGATTGGTTAGTTGACAAAGCCTACCTCGCTTAAGGGTAGGCTTTGTTTTTTATGTTTTGATCTATACGGCTCTAATTACGAAGTAGTTCTTTTTTCCTCTTTGCAATAAAACGAATTGATCATTGATCAAATCTTTCTCTGAAATGGAAAAACTATCATTCACTTTTTCCTTATTCACCGAGATTGAGTTTTCTTTCAATGCTCTTCGGGCCTCTCCATTAGATTTCAGAAAACCAGTTTTTTCTGCCAAGGCTCCAATAATATCCAAGCCTTCTGAAATTTCATTTTTTGATACTTCAGCCTGAGGTACTCCATCAAAAACATCCAAAAATGTGGCTTCATCCAACTCCTTTAGATCTGAAGAAGTAGATTTCCCAAATAAAATACTAGACGCTTTTATCGCATTATCCAAATCCTCTTGAGAGTGCACAATCACAGTTACCTCATCTGCCAATTTCTTTTGTAAAATTCGCATATGTGGAGCCTCTTTATGCTCCTCAATCAACTTTTCTATTTCTTCTTTACTCAAAAACGTGAAGATCTTGATATACTTTTCAGCATCTTCATCACTGGTATTGAGCCAATACTGATAGAATTTATAAGGAGAAGTTCTATTTGCATCCAGCCACACATTACCTCCTTCTGATTTTCCAAATTTGGATCCGTCGGATTTTGTAATTAACGGGCACGTTAATGCATATCCTTTACCTCCAGCGATTCTTCGTATCAATTCGGTTCCGGTGGTGATATTACCCCATTGATCGCTTCCTCCCATTTGCAAGGTACACTCATGTTCACGATACAAATGCAAAAAGTCATACCCTTGCACCAGTTGGTAAGTAAACTCTGTAAAAGACATTCCTTCTGACGATTCTGAAGAGATTCTATTTTTTACAGAATCCTTGGCCATCATATAATTTACAGTGATATGCTTACCAACATCTCTAATGAAACCTAGAAACGAAAATTCTTTCATCCAATCGTAGTTGTTCACCAACACCGCAGCGTTTGGCCCATCACTTTCGAAATCAAGAAACCTACCTAGTTGTTTTTTGATAGCTTCCTGGTTATGTCGTAGTGTTTTTTCATCAAGAAGATTACGTTCTGCAGATTTCCCAGAAGGATCACCGATCATCCCTGTTGCTCCACCAACCAACGCAAAAGGTTTATGCCCTGCTCTTTGATAGTGAGCCAATAACATGATGGGTACCAGATTACCAATATGCAAAGAATCTGCTGTTGGATCAAAACCTACATATGCAGATCGCATTTGTTCGTTAAGGTATTCTTCTGTACCAGGCATCGCATCGTGCAACATCCCTCGCCATTGTAATTCTTCGATAAAATTCTTGATCATTTTGTAACGTTCTTTTTAAGAGCGACAAAGATAAAAATAAGGACGAGATGATGCTATAGGAACCTAATAGAATTCATAAGTTAAAAATAACCCCCATAAAAAAGTAACATTTTTAGTTACTTTGCTATTAACCTTTGAAGAACATATAATTATCATTATGACTCGACAAAAATTACCCCTTTTGATTAAGATATCATTGATCTTACTTTTTACTTTAGCTTGTAATCTTGTCAATGCCCAGGTAGAGAAGGACACCCTATTGGCTGCTCTGTATTTTAAAAAAGCCCAATCATTTTTAAAAGCAAGAACTTTAGATAGCTCAATTGTATATTTTAATAAGGCTTTACCACTATATAAAAATGCAAAAGCTTGGGAAAAGTTAGCCAATTGTCACAATGGGATTTCCGAAAACTTATGGAGAAAAAAAGATCTCGACAGCTCATATAAAGAGGCCAATAAAGCTTTAGAAATTTGTTTACATTATTTGAAAAAAAACACAAGGCACGAAGCCTATGCTTATGACAATATTGGTAATTATTACGAAAATATTTCACAATTAGATAAAGCTCTAGCATACTACCAAAAAGCTTTAAACATTCAAAAGAAAATATTAAATGCTAACCATCCCGACATTATTAGATCTTACAATAATTTCGGTTTTTTTTACCGCACACAAAGAACATATGATAAAGCAATTTTCTTTTTTCAAAAAGCTCTAAAAACTTATCAAAACATTTATCCCAATAGCCACAAAGAAGTTCTTCAGTCCGTAGTAAATATTGCTTCATGTTATTTAGATGCCCAAAATTATGACAATGCTTTACGTTACTACAAGATGGCTTTAAAAATGAGTAAAGAGCTAGAAGAGCAAAGAATAAAAGTCACTTGTATTACCAAAATTTGTGAAATCCAAACAATTAAATCTCTCTATCAAGAATCAATTACAAATGCGAATATAGCATTAGAAATCATTAACAAGAACTTTAGTTCAGACTTCATATTAATTGGTTCTGTATATGGCAAATTAGCTACCAATTATTATTACCTAGGCGAATATAAAACTGCCCTTGATTACGTCAAATTGCAGCTAGAAGCAACAGAGAAACACTATGGTAGTGATCATGATTTTGTAGCTCAATTGACCGGAAATCTTGCTGTGATGTATATAAATCTTGGCGACTTTAGGACAGCAATCAAATACTACAAAAAAGGGTTAGATATCTTAAATAACTCTCCTAAAAAAAACATTGATCTGCTAGCCACCGGATACAATAATATTGGGAATGCCTATAGAAACTTAAGGGAGTTCGAAGCTGCCATGCAATATTTTGAAAAAGCTCTGGAAGTGGCTAAAGAAACCTATTTAGAAAGTCGGGATAATATTAGTGGATCATATATGGGAATGGGAATTGTATATCAACGAAAATCTCAATTTAATAGGTCTTTGGAATATTTTTTTAAAGCTTTAGATATAAAACTTCAGATTTTTGATGAAAACAGCATTCCGATATCGGATTTATACCAAAGTATGGGATTAGCTTTTCAACACAAAGAGGATTATGAAAATGCATTAAAATATTCTAAAAAAGCTCTTAAAATAAAACAATCGAAATTGGTTAACAATCATCCAAATATAGGAGATTTACTTAATAACATCGCAGACATTTATAATTCCAAAAAGGAATATGCTAAAGCTATAGAATACAATGAAAAGGCCCTAACTGTGTGGATCAATGCTTACGGAGAAGATCACGCACGCATCCCTTTTTCATACATTAATTTTGCAAACTCTCATATGGGTCTTAAAAATTATGAAAAAGCATTACTTTTTTTAGAAAAGGCTCTTCATATTAGGCTTGCTGTTTATGGAGATTTCAATATCGAAACAGCTAAGGTTTACTCAAAAATGGGCGATTTATTTTATGAAAACACGGATTTTAACAAAGCTGCAAAATACTATAAAAAGTCAATATCTTCACTATGTACATCTTACAAAGAGATATTAGAAAATAGAGTTGATGATTTTGATAGTTGTAATGATGCAAACACAGTTATATATGCATTAAATGGAATTGCCAAGGCGTCTAAATCGATTTATTTGGAAACAAAAGATTTAAACCAATTAAAAAACTGTATTTCAGCATATACAATTGCGGATAAATTAATTCATAACACCAGAAAAAAAACAAACAATTTTCAAGACAAAATATTATTTTCTGATAGAGTTCAGGAACTTTATGATGGGGTTTTAGAATCGTATTTTTTACTGCTTAAAGAAGATAATAAAAAAGAATTCGCAAAACAAATGTTCTACTACAATGAAAAAAACAAATCAAATACTTTATTAGAAATCCTTAACAAGTCTTATCTTCTATCTTTTAATGATATCTCTTCAGATCTACTGGATTTGGAAAAACATCTTAAATCTGATTATTCTTTTTATCAATCAAAGGTTAATGAAATTGTAAACAACACTGATCAAGACACCCTTGATCTTTCTCTTCATAAAAATAAACTATTTAGCATCGCAAGGAGCCAAGATTCTTTACAAAAAGTTATTGAACAAGAATATCCCAAATATTATCAACTAAAATACCAAAATCATATTACCGAAATCCGTGACATTCAACACCGAATAAACAAAGAAACTACTCTTCTCGAATTTTTTACTACCAACAGCGGTGTTACTTATGCTTTTACTATTTCAAAAAACAATTTTGTAGTCAAGAAACTTAATACTCCAGGATTAAATGATCAAATAGAAGCCTATCGTAAGGCGATCACATCAAAAAATACAAAGAATTTCAAAACCCTATCGCACGCCTTACACCAGTTGTTAATTGCTCCTGTAAAAGATCAGCTTGATGGAGACCAACTGATCATTGTTCCCGACGGACCGCTTTGGCATCTTAATTTTGATCTGTTGCTTACCCAAAATGATCCATCAAACAACCCGAAAAACTTCCCTTATCTTTTAAAAGAGTATGCTATTAACTATGCGAATTCTGCAACGCTTTTGTTTAAAACTCAAACGACCAAAAGAACGAATAAAACCCTGCAGGAGTGTCTAGCGTTCTCGTTTTCTGATAGCACCAATACTAATGACAATACAATGGTGAGTCTTGCCACCCTTCGTGACACCGGAGACGATTTACCTGGAACTCGTGAAGAAATTAGAGCGATCTCTAACATTATAGATGGGCAATATTTTTATGGATCTCAAGCCATAGAAACTAACTTCAAAAAGAATGCAGAAAAGTATAACATATTGCACCTGGCATTGCACGGTGAAGTAGACAACGAAAGACCAGAAAACTCACGGCTGTTTTTTACCAAAAGTAAAGACACCCTAGAAGATAATTTGTTATACAGTCACGAATTATTTGCCCTAGATATTCCTGCAGAGCTAACGGTATTAAGTGCTTGCAATACCGGTACAGGAAAAATCGCTAAAGGTGAAGGAATTATGAGTTTAGGAAATGCATTTCAGTACGCTGGAACCAAAAGTTTATTACTCGCCAGCTGGGAAGTATCAGACCAAACTACTCCAGAGTTAATGAAATATTTTTATACCAACCTTAAAAAAGGAATGCCAAAAAGCAAGGCTTTACAACAGGCTAAATTGAGTTATTTACAATCGGCTAATGTAAATCGCACTCATCCTTTCTATTGGGGAGCTTTTTACCTAGTTGGAGAAGATACACCTATCAACTTTTCTAATAATCAGATATGGTACTGGGGTATTGGAATTGGTGTTTTAGCACTACTTTTAGGGATATATTTTATCTATCAAAGAAAGATGAAAAATCCTCATATACGAGCTTAATTCATTACTTTAGCATTGCAGAACACACACTATGGTTTTAGTAACAGGAGCAACAGGCCTGGTAGGCACACACTTATTAGTTCAACTTGTAGAGGAGAAGTTACCTGTACGTGCCCTGTACCGCTCTGATCGTAAAAAGGAATATTCTCGAAAAATCTTTTTATACTATTTACCCAATCAAGAGGCTGCATTTGAAGCTATCGAATGGGTACAAACAGACATTAACAATGTACCTGAGCTATCCGAAGCTTTTGTAGGGATCACCAAAGTATATCATTGCGCTGCAAAAATTAGTTTTAACCCTTCTCATTTCAAAAAACTACGCAAAGTAAATATCGATGGTACTGCAAATATCATCAATCTTAGCTTAGCATATGGCGTTAACAAAGTATGTCATGTAAGTTCTATTGCTGCTCTTGGAGAAAACACCTCAGGCAGCTCTGCCGACGAGACTTCTGAATGGAATCCAGAAGCTTTAAACTCTGTCTACGCCATTACAAAATATGGTGCCGAAATGGAAGTCTGGAGAGGCGTTCAAGAAGGTTTGGATGCTGTAATTGTAAATCCAGGCATCATTATAGGCCCAGGGTTTTATGATGGAGGCAGTGGATTTTTATTTAAAAGAATTCACGCAGGCATGAAATATTACACTTCAGGAACATCAGGTTATGTAGGCGTAAATGACGTGATTACTTGCATGTACAGATTGATGGAAGAAGATCATAAAAATGAACGTTATGTACTAGTAGGAGAGCACTTAAGCTATCAGGAAGCATTCTCAAAGATTGCTTTGGCTTTACAAAAACCTGCTCCTACAAAGCTAGCCACGCCTTTCTTGCTAAACTTTGCCTATCAATTACAACGAATAAGTCATTTTTTATTCAGAACAAAACGGTCCATTTTTAAGTCTTCAATACGAAGTGCACTATCCACCTCCTATTACAAAAATGACAAAATCAAGAAGACTTTAGATTATAAATTCGAACCTGTACAAAAAGCTATTGAAGAAGCTGCTACTCTTTTCCTGAAAGGTTATTGAATCGCTTTACTCGAGCTTTTTCCATTTCTTCTTCGATAGCTCGGTTTTTAGCGTCATCAATCTCTAACTCTTCCTTTTTATTTTTTTTATTCTTTTTATCCTTTTTATCGTCTTTCTTATCACCCGTGGCTTTTTTGATGGAATCTTGCACCTTTTTGATCGAGTCTTCCTCTTTTTTCAGTTTTTCAAACTTTATTTTAGAAACCTCTATATTGCTTTTTACTACGGTAAACATTTCCTTATAACGCTCTAATTGCCCTCCATACCATGCATTATTTTCGGCAAATACGATACTATCCACTCCATACTTTCTTAAAATATAAGATTCAGGATTGATCCCTTTTTCATCAAATACCTTTCTACTAGAAGTTTTTGCAGCTCGTATAAAAGCAATGTCGGTAAGGATATCGATCATAAGCTCCTCCTCCAAAACGGTTTCCGGTTCTTCGGGAGTATCAATACTCTGACAGGAGAGTACGCATAGGATAAATATTGGTATTAACTTCTTCATTATCTCGTAAACGTTAATCGCTTTCCATTTTTTACATCATACCATTTAAAGTTCTTATAGACTAAGCTTCCATTGATAAAGGTATGTGTAATTCTTGACTTAAAGGTGGTTCCCTCAAAAGGAGACCAACCACATTTGTACGCTACATTTTCCTTATTTACCGTCCATGGCGCATTAAGATCCACCAAAACGGCATCAGCAAAGTATCCTTCTTTAATATACCCTCGTTTTTCTACCTGAAACAATCTTGCAGGACTATGACACATTTTTTCTACAATCTTCTCTAGGCTGATTTTACCTTGATGATAAAACTCTAACATCGCCGGTAACGCGTGTTGTACTAATGGGCCTCCCGAAGGCGCTTTGGTATATACATTATCCTTTTCTTCCTTGGTATGTGGTGCGTGATCGGTTGCAATCACATCAATAGTATCATTTAACAAAGCTTCGAACAAAGCTTCTCGATCTTCAGCTGTTTTTACTGCAGGATTCCATTTGATCAACGTGCCTTTTTCTTTATAGTCTTCTTCAGAAAACCATAAATGATGAATACATACTTCGGCGGTAATTTTTTTCTCTTCTAATGGTATTTTGTTGGTAAACAACTCCATTTCTTTGGCGGTAGACAAATGGAATACATGAAGACGAGCTCCTGTTTTCTTCGCCAATTCGATCGCCCTGGAAGAAGACAAGTAACATGCTTCTTCACTTCTTATCTTAGGGTGAAATTCGATAGGAATATCATCCCCATATTTTTCCTTGTAAGCGGCAGTATTATCTCTTATTGTCTGTTCATCCTCACAGTGTACAGCGATTAATAAATCCGTAGAAGAAAATATCTTTTCTAGTACCTCAGGATTGTCAACCAGCATGTTTCCTGTAGAAGAACCCAGAAACAACTTTAGACCTGCTACGTTTTTTGGATTTACCTTTAAAATCTCTTCGAGGTTATCGTTGGTGCCTCCAAACATAAACGAATAATTCGCATAACTGGTTTTGGAAGCTATGGTATATTTTTCCTCCAAGCGTTCTATAGTTGTCGCTTGAGGAACCGTATTCGGCTGTTCTATAAACGAAGTAATCCCTCCAGCAACTGCGGCTCTTGATTCTGTTTCAATCGTTGCTTTGTGCGTAAGTCCCGGTTCTCTAAAATGAACCTGATCATCGATTACTCCAGGGATCAGGTATTTCCCTTCGGCGTCAAAAATATGTACATCGGGAGATTTGGCACTAATCTGAGGTGCAATTTCTTTAAACACCCCTTTTTCTATATATACATCCCCATTAGTAATTTTTCCTTCGTTTACGATATTGGCATTCTTGATAAGCACACTATCCATAATCATATTTCGTAACTTTTAAATAAGCTTTTCAATTTCATTGTTATCACTCCAAATACAGCTTCAGAAATAATTCCTTTACTCATTTTGGAATTTCCTCTGGTTCTATCAGTAAAAATTACCGGAACCTCTTTTATTTTAAATTTCAGTAAATAGGCTTTGAATTTCATTTCGATCTGAAAAGCATACCCCATAAACTTAATTTTGTCGAGATTAATGCGTTGCAATACCTCTCTTTTATAACAGATAAATCCTGCGGTTGTGTCATGAATATCCATTCCTGTAATAAAACGTACGTATCTAGAGGCAAACCACGATAGTAAAACTCTGCTCATTGGCCAGTTTACCACATTAACACCTGTAACATATCTAGAACCAATGGCAACATCAGAACTACCTTTCGCACACGCATTATACAATCGAATCAAATCGTTGGGATTATGTGAAAAATCTGCATCCATTTCAAAAATGAATTCGTAAGATCGTTCTAAAGCCCATTTGAAACCAGTTATGTAAGCAGTGCCTAAACCCAATTTCCCCTCTCGTTCTACCAAAAACAAACGTTCTGGAAACTCGGATTGCATTTTTTTCACTTCGGCAGCCGTTCCATCAGGAGAATTATCGTCTACAATCAAAATATGAAAACCTCTTTGCAGAGAAAACACATTTTTGACGATACGTTCTACATTTTCAATCTCGTTATAGGTAGGGATTATGACTACAGCATCTACCATCTAGGCTATTTTTCACGCAAATATAGGCAAATAATTACTAGATATTTTTTTGTTTTTATAAGTTAATTGATTGTAATTTTAGCCCTGCATATATTATGGAATTCATCACCAGAGAAATACTATCAACCAATTGGCTTACCATTTTGATTTTGGCATGCCTCTCTCTGTTGGTTGCAGCAAAGCGTCTCAATGCTCTACGATTTAACGAGTTTATTATGCTTTTTAGCACCAATAAATACATCCTGTCAAGTCAAAAAGCAAATCGTCTTTCTACTGTTTTTAACAGTCTTTTGTTACTCATGCAAATTGTTTCAGTATCCCTCTTTTTATATCTTGGAGTAGGGGTATTCCAATGGGAAGTACAATCTTTAGAGCTTAATTTATTTTTTAAAATTGCCATTGTATACACCTTTATTGTGATTTGTAAATTATTGATAGAAAAAATAGTAGCTACCATTTTTTCTATCGATACCGTGATCGACGAATATCTATTTTATAAAGTTTCTTACCGTAATTTTATGGGGCTGATATTACTTCCCATAAATATTGTATTTATATATACATTTCAAGCCTCCCAAATTGCCTTCTTAATCATATTTATTCTTTTGGTTATTTTGAATATGATCGTTATGATTTCTTTTTACAAGAAAAATGAAAATATCATTTTAAACCACTTGTTTTATTTTATTTTGTATCTTTGCGCACTTGAAATCGCACCTTATTTTATACTATACAAGCTGGTAAGTTAAATAGGATTTAGGAACGTTAGAAAAGAATAATATATGAAAGTGAAAACAATTTTGGTCTCACAACCAGAGCCTAAAGTAGAAAATTCACCTTATTTTGACTTAGAAGAAAGGGAAAAAGTAAAAATCGACTTTATTCCTTTTATTCATGTAGAAGGAGTAGATGCAAAAGAAGTAAGGCTGCAGAAAGTGGATTTATCACAATACTCTGCTATTATTCTTACAAGCCGGAACTCTGTAGACCATTTTTTCAGAATTGCTGAAGAAATGCGTTACAAAGTACCTGATACTATGAAATACTTCTGCCAAAGTGAGGCTGTAGCATATTACTTGCAGAAATATGTAGTATACAGAAAAAGAAAGATTTATGTAGGTAAACGTACTTTCCAGGAATTATCTCCATTAATCAAGAAGTATAAAAACGAAAAATTCTTATTACCGTCTTCAGATAAACTAAAACCAGAAATTCCTAATACTTTAGATACGCTGAAAGTAGATTGGAAACAAGGTATTTTTTACAAAACTGTAGTAAGTGATCTTTCTGACCTAAGAGATGTATTTTATGATGTTCTTGTATTTTTTAGCCCATCAGGCATAAAATCGTTGTTCGAAAACTTCCCTGATTTCAAACAAAACAACACTCGCATCGCAGTATTCGGAAATTCTACTGTAAAAGCTGCAGAAGAGCATGGATTGGTAGTAAACATTCAGGCTCCAACTCCAGAAACACCATCAATGACTATGGCACTTCAGAAATACATTAAAGAAGTCAACAAAAAATAGATAACCGGAAAAAACCAGGTTATCCAACAACTAACTAAAACAAAAAAGGGTTTGAAATTATTCAAACCCTTTTTTAATACATCATTATCTATAGTTCTTAGAATCCATATCGCTGAGGCCCTCCTCTTCGGATCTCCTCATTTGCATAGGTTTCAAACTTTTTGAAATTCTCTCTAAACGCATTCGTTAATTTGAATGCTGTAGTATAATATGCCTCATCATCATTCCATGTTGCTCTAGGACTTAAAACGGTATCAGGAATTCCTGGGCAAGTTCTAGGCTGCGCCACTCCAAATACCGAGTGAATATGATAATCATCATAAGAATACAGTCCTAAATCACCATTCAATACTGCTTGAATCATTGCACGTGTATATTTCAACTTGATACGTGTTCCTACTCCATAAGGTCCACCAGTCCATCCTGTGTTCACCAACCATACATTAACTCCGGTTTCCTGCATCTTCTCTATCAGCATCTCTGCGTACTTTGTAGGATGCAAAGGCATAAACGGAGCTCCAAAACATGCAGAAAAAGAAGGCTGTGGCTCTACCACTCCTGCCTCTGTACCTGCCACCTTTGCCGTATATCCTGATATGAAATGATATGCTGCCTGACTAGGTGTTAATTTTGAAATCGGAGGCAATACTCCAAAAGCATCTGCCGTAAGGAAAAATATGTTTTTGGTATCCTTCCCAATAGAAGGTATCTGAATATTTTCAATATGATGAATAGGGTAACTTACTCTGGTATTCTGCGTAATAGAAGTATCAGCAAAATCAACCTCGCCATTACTATCTATGATCACATTTTCAAGAATAGCTCCTTTTTTGATTGCACCATAGATCTCTGGCTCTTTCTCTGAGGATAGATCAATTACTTTTGCATAGCAACCTCCTTCAAAATTGAATATGGTGTTCTCATTGGTCCATCCGTGCTCATCATCACCGATCAGCTTACGATTAGGATCAGTAGAAAGTGTAGTTTTACCTGTTCCCGAAAGCCCAAAGAAGATTGCAGTATCTCCTTCATTACCAATATTCGCTGAACAGTGCATTGGTAATACATCACGTTCTACAGGAAGAATAAAGTTTAAAGCAGAGAAAATACCTTTTTTGATCTCACCAGTATATCCTGTTCCTCCAATAAGTGCAATTTTTCTTCCAAAATTTAAAATCGCAAAGTTATGCTGTCTGGTTCCATCAACACCAGCATCCGCCATAAAACCAGGCGCATTGATTACTGTCCACTCAGGGTCAAAATCTTTTAACTCTTCTGCAGTAGGCCTTAAAAACATATTATAAGCAAACATGTTCGACCACGGATATTCGTTGATCACACGAATATTTAATCTATATTCTGGATCAGCACAAGCGTAACTATCTCTTACATAAATTTCCTTTCCAGACAAATACTTAGTTACCTTGTCATAAAGTTTATCAAATGCTTCCGGTTCAAAAGGAATATTAATATCACCCCACCAAATCTTGTCTTTGGTGATATCATCTTTCACAATAAAACGGTCCATAGGAGATCGTCCTGTAAACTCTCCTGTTTTGATCGCTAATGCTCCCGATTTAGTGATTTCTCCCTGGCCCTTTTTTACTACCTCTTGTTCTAATTCTTCAGCAGACAATTGGTAGTGCATAGTAGCATCTTCAATACCGTAATTCTTTAACGAAAACGTTTTCGTAGTTGGATACAGTGTTCCCATAAAAATATGTTGTGTATGTTATGTACGTGCAAAATTATAAATAATAATTACACTAACCTTCAAAAATTTGACTTAATCTTAACAAGGGATATAATAAAGAAAATCCATCCAAAAATTAACAAAAAACCTCCCATAGGTGTAATAAAGCCAATACTTGACAAAGAAATCCCTAACACTTCATCCAACACCAAAAGGTATATTGATCCTGAAAAAAGAGCAATTCCAGCCACAAAAAGATAAAAGATTCGTTTTTTGGAAGAAGATTCTAAAACCTTCATATTCCCTAAAATAATGCATACTATGGCATGATACATTTGATATCGCACTCCTGTATTAAATGAAGCAATGTTATTGGCATCCACTAGTTTTTCTAAGCCATGTGCTCCAAAAGCACCAAAAAGTACTGCGATCAAAGCAAGAGATGCGCCGGTAATCAAAATTGTTTTGTTCATTATCGTTTCGATTCAATTTGACTATTGATTGAGATAAAAAAGAAATTTTAAACACAAATTTACCAGAAACATAACGAATGTAATAGGATAGCATTCTTATTTTTTTAGGTATTTACTACATTCGTATTAAAGTTATCAAAATAATCGGCTATGCGTAACATCTTAGTTATTGGCGCGGGAAAATCTACTGCGGTGTTAATCAAGTATTTTCAGGATAAATCCATCAGCGAAAACCTATGTATCATTATAGGAGATATTTCGTTGCAAAATGCAGAAAAGCTGGCTGGTGATCACCCCAATACCAAAGCCATTGTGTTAGATGTTTTTGATGGAGATTCAAGACAAAAAGCGATTTCAGAAGCAGATATTGTTATTTCTATGTTGCCCGCACGATTTCATATAGAAGTGGCCAAAGATTGCCTGAAATTCGGTAAAAACATAGTTACTGCCTCGTACGTAAGTCCTGAAATGCAAGAATTACATGAGGATGTGAAGCGCAAGGGGCTCTTATTTATGAATGAAATAGGTGTTGACCCGGGAATTGATCATATGAGCGCCATGCAAGTGATAGATCGTATTAGAAACAAAGGAGGAAAAATGATTCTTTTTGAATCCTTTACCGGTGGTTTGGTAGCTCCTGAAAGTGATTCTAATCTATGGAACTATAAGTTTACCTGGAACCCTCGTAATGTTGTCGTGGCTGGACAAGGTGGAGCAGCGAAGTTCTTACAGGAAGGTGCTTACAAATACATCCCTTATCATAAACTGTTTCGACGAACTGAGTTTTTGGAAGTAGAAGGATATGGCAAATTTGAAGCTTATGCCAATCGAAATTCTCTGAAGTATCAAAGTATTTATGGTCTTGATGATATACTTACGTTGTATCGAGGAACGATCAGACGTGTTGGATTCTCCAGAGCGTGGAATACTTTTGTTCAATTAGGGATGACCGCAGATGACTATACTATCGAAAATTCTGAAAACATGAGTTATCGGGATTTTATCAACTCTTTCTTAGCCTATTCTCCCACAGATTCTGCAGAACTAAAACTACGCCATTATCTAAAGATCGATCAAGACGATATTATGTGGGAAAAATTGCAAGAGCTTGATCTCTTTAACCCAAATAAGAAAGTAGGAATCGCCAATGCTACTCCTGCTCAAATTCTTCAAAAAATACTTACCGACAAGTGGAGCTTGGATCCTGAAGACAAAGATATGATTGTGATGTATCATAAATTTGGTTACGAACTTGACGGGAAAAAACAACAAATCGATGCCACCATGGTTTGTCTTGGAGAAAATCAAACCTATACCGCAATGGCCAGAACCGTTGGCCTTCCCGTAGCAATGGTCGCTTTAAAGATCTTAAATAATGAAGTTTCACTAACAGGAGTACAAATTCCTATCCACAAAGAGGTATACGATCCTATTCTTCAAGAATTAGAAGATTACGATATCATCTTTAAAGAAAAAGAACGAGACTATTTAGGTTATAATCCAGATGGTGTAAAAGGATAACACCCTTAATTACAACTTACAAATTTCTTCATTTGTAAGTTTTTAACTTTCTTTTCTACTATAGAATTGTATTTTTGATTAAAAATTGCAATCTCAATTCTATGAAAAACCAAAATACTACCTTAAAAATTGATGGTATTGACAAAGAAATTTTGCGTAATCTTATGGAAGATGCCCGCAGGCCTATTTTGGAAATAGCAAGAAAAGTAGGTATCTCTGGTGCAGCAATCCATCAAAGGCTACGTAAAATTGAAGCTTCAGGACTTATTGCGGGTTCTAAATTCATTATAGATCCAAAAATCCTAGGATATAAAACCATGGCATTTGTGGGTGTGTTTTTGGACAAAGCCGTAAGCAATCCCAAAGCTGTAAAAGAACTGAAAGAAATCCCAGAAGTTATCGAGTGTCATTATACAACAGGAAATTGGTCGATATTCATTAAGATACTATGTAAAGACAATGAGCATCTAATGAATGTTTTGAATAAAAATATACAAGCTATTGAAGGTGTTTCGCGTACAGAAACTTTCATTTCTCTCGACCAACAAATTGATAGACAAATCAATATCTAAAAAAACCTCTCGCATATCACACAAGAGGTCTTTTCATATTCAAATAAAGTATTTTTAATCTCTTCTACCCATAAATATGGATATAAAATAAAGCAAGGTCGCTAAAGAACCAAGTGCGGCTACTACATAAGTTCTGGCAGCCCACTTTAATGCATCTTTTGCACCGGCATGCTCTTCTGAGGTAAGCATTCTATTATTCTCTAACCAAGCCAAAGCTCTATTACTGGCATCATACTCTACAGGAAGGGTAATAAATGCAAATAGGGTAGTTACCGCAAATAGCAGTATCCCCACTAGAAATATAGTATTCCCTAGCAACATTCCTGAAGCCGAAAGCACTAAACCAGCCATAATAACGATATTCGATAATTTACTCGCCATGCCTACCGCTGGAACGATCTTAGATCGCATCGTCAACCAACTATAAGCAGTAGCATGTTGTACCGCGTGTCCTACCTCGTGTGCAGCAACCGCAGCAGCAGCAGCATTGCGTTGATGATACACTCCTTCACTTAGATTAACAGTCTTTTTTAGAGGGTTATAGTGATCGGTAAGCATCCCTGGTGTAGAAATTACCTGTACATCGTTAATACCATTATCCTGTAACATTTTGGTAGCGATTTCTGCGCCACTCATACCGTTACGAAGATGAATTTTAGAATATTCTTTAAACTTGCTTTTGAGTCTATTGCTTACAAAAGAACTCACCAAAAAGATGATTCCTGCAATGACATAATATCCCATCATAACTTTTACTTTTTATCGTATTAAATGTACAATAAAAAAAGCAAAAACCTCGCCAAAATGACGAGGTCTAAGGTTAAATAAACTTGAGTTAGCCAATAAGTCGAGTTTAACTTATATAATCATTTACGTCGTGTAATGAAAGCTCAAAAGCCTCTGAAATAGCGGGATACACTACATCTCCATTAATGACATTTAATCCTTTTTTAAGTGGTTCATTCTCTGCACATGCCTTCTTCCAACCTTTATTTGCTAATTGAACAGCATATGGCAAAGTGACATTCGTAAGTGCCAAAGTAGAGGTATATGGCACCGCTCCTGGCATGTTTGCCACAGAATAATGCACTACATCATCAATAATATATACTGGGTCCTGATGCGTTGTTGGCTTGGTCGTCTCAAAACATCCTCCCTGATCTACTGCAACATCAACCAAGACAGTTCCCGGACGCATTTCTTTCAACATATCACGAGTGATTAATTTTGGTGCTTTGGCACCAGGAATCAATACTCCGCCTACGATCAAATCTGATGTCTTGATATGCTTACGGATGGTATACTCGTTTGAATATTCTGTATTAATATTGGCAGGCATCACATCATCCAGATATTTCAATCGTTTTGGACTGATATCAAGAATGGTTACATCTGCCCCCATACCTGCAGCCATTTTTGCAGCTTGAGTTCCTACTACACCACCACCAAGGATCAATACTTTGGCAGGTGCTACACCAGGTACACCTCCTAATAGAATACCTCTTCCTTTTAAAGGTTTTTCTAAATATTTAGCACCTTGTTGGATAGACATTCTTCCAGCAACCTCGCTCATAGGAGTTAACAACGGTAAACTACGATCAGGATCTTCAACAGTTTCATAAGAAACACAAACTGATCCACTATCGATCATTGCTTTGGTTAACACCTCACTAGAAGCAAAATGAAAATAGGTAAATAACAATTGATCTTTCTTGATCAATTTATATTCTGGCTCAATAGGCTCTTTTACCTTGATGATCATTTCAGCTGTTTGATAAACATCCTCAATAGTCGGCAAAATTTTTCCTCCTGCACTTATATACTCTTCATCACTAAATCCACTCTGAAGACCAGCATCCTTTTGAATATAAACAGTATGACCATGTCTAACCAATTCCATAGTCCCAGCAGGTGTTACGCCTACTCTGTTTTCGTTATTCTTGATTTCCTTAGGAACACCAATTATCATATTCTTATTTTTTGGTCGAAAATAGCTGTTTTTATGAAATAAAACAATAAATACCCCTTCAAAAATATTTTATTGATAATTTTGATAGGTTTTAATTTAAATTGTTAAAAATTAGCAAACCTTCTAATTTTTATTAATTTTTATATCGGATTTTAAAATAAAGAAGAAGTATTCCGGAAATTGCAGTAACAAAGTTAGCCAGGATAATAGGAAAACTATCTATTAAAAAACCATAAACTAACCAGCTGAGCACACCCGAAACAAAAATGAGCAACATCGATAGCGACAAACTATCGGTAGATTTTGTTTTCCAGGTTTTATACACCTGTGGTAAAAATGCCGCGGTGGTTAAGATGGCGGCAATCAACCCTAATAGCTCTACAAAATCGAACCCTAGCAATAACAGATGCATAAAATAAACAGTCAACATATACTTCATTTCCCTAAACCATTGAAAAATTGTTGCTTCCCAAGCAAAAAAATAATATCTTAATCAAATATAATTTTTTTCTAAAACAGAAAACCAATGAAACACAGAAATAACAATTCGTTAAAAAAATGGGGCGTAAAAGAATTGAACAAAAGTGCTTTAGCAATGGTATTTGGAGGAACTGCTACCACTCCACCAAAGGAAGATGAAATTGTTGAATTTAAACAGGGAAATGACAGAGTAGTACGCAAAAAACCAGGAAGAACAACCTACTAATTCGATATATTTAAAAAAGAAGACCGCTTTTACGTAAAAGCGGTCTTCTTTTTTTATTTCATCTAGTAAATTTTATCATCCCACTACATTCACAATCTTACCAGGAACAACTATTACCTTTTTAGGTGCTCTTCCGGCAAGTTGCTGTTGTGTTTTTTCGTGAGCCATTACTGCAGCTTCTATATCCTCTTTACTCATATCTAATGGCAACTCTAATTCGAATCGTTTTTTACCGTTAAAAGAAATAGGATACACCTTTGCACTTTCAACCAAGTGTGAAGCGTCAAATTGTGGAAAAGAAGTCGTTGAAATCGAATTTTCATGTCCTAATCGACTCCACAATTCTTCTGCAATATGTGGCGCATATGGCGAAATCAACACCAACAGCGATTCTAAAACCTGTCTGCTTTTACACTTTTGAGCAGTTAATTCATTCACAGCAATCATAAATGTACTTACCGAAGTATTGAAGGAGAAGTTTTCTATATCTTCTTCTACTTTTTTGATCGTTTTATGCAATGTTTTCAGATTCTCTTTGGTGGGCTCGGCATCCGTAACCTCAAAAGTATCTCCGTTATGGTATAACTTCCATAATTTTTTAAGGAAAGAATGCACTCCAGTGATCCCAGCCGTATTCCATGGTTTTGCTTGCTCCAATGGTCCCAAAAACATCTCGTACAAACGTAAGGTATCTGCTCCATAATCATTACAAATATCGTCTGGGTTAACTACGTTAAACCATCTTTTCGACATTTTCTCGACCTCTCTCCCTACAACGTATTTATCATCTTCTAACAAGAACTCTGCGTCTTTAAATTGAGGTTGCCAGTTTCTCAAAGCCTCAACATCCAACTCATCAGAACTATTGATCAAATTCACATCTACACGTAGCTCTTCTGTCTCATGTTGATCCTTTAATCCTTTACTTACATAGGTGTTTGTTCCACTCACCCGATACACTATCGCACTCGTTCCCAGAATCATTCCTTGGTTAATCAACTTTTTGGCAAACTCGTCTACAAGCACATATCCATGATCAAACAAGAATTTTTGCCAAAAACGAGCATACAACAAATGCCCTGTAGCGTGCTCGCTACCTCCAATATATAGATCAACCTCCTTCCAATAGGTAATTGCTTCCTTAGAAAAAACTTCTTCCTCGTTATGAGGATCCATATATCTATTAAAGTAATATGAGCTACCTGCCCAACCTGGCATGGTATTCAATTCTAAAGGAAATACTGTTTTATGATCAATTTGATCATTGGACACTACCTCATTGGTATCGGTATTCCATGCCCAAACCGTTGCCCTTCCTAAAGGAGGTTCTCCAGTCTCGGTTGGCAAATATTTTTCTACCTCTGGCAATTGTATCGGTAAATGTTCCTTAGCAATCATTTGTGGCATTCCGTCTACATAATAGACCGGGAATGGTTCTCCCCAATAACGCTGTCGGCTAAATACCGCATCACGCAATCTATAGTTGATCTTTCCTTCTCCCTGACCTAACTTTTCTAACTCCTCAATCGCTTTTTTGGTAGCTTCCTTATAGCTCAATCCATTCAAGAAATCAGAATTAGCGATTACCGTAGTGTCTTTGTCGGCAAAAGCTTCTTCAGAAATATCAACTCCATCAAAAATATTAGGGATAGTAATATCAAAATGCTTGGCAAAATCATAATCTCTTTGATCTCCACATGGTACGGCCATTACAGCACCGGTACCATACCCCGCCAAAACATAATCCCCAATCCAAACCGGGATCGACTCTTTGGTAAAAGGATGCTCTGCATAAGCCCCTGTAAACACCCCGCTAATCGTTTTTACATCTGCCATACGCTCACGTTCACTTCGCTTGGCTGTGGCTTCTATATAAGCTTCAACTTCTTGCTTTTGATCAGCAGTTGTGATTTTTTGCACCAATTCGTGTTCTGGAGCCAAAGTCATAAAACTAACTCCGTAAATAGTATCAGGACGTGTAGTAAATACTTCAATTACTTCATTGTGATCTTTTACATTAAAAACCACACTTGCTCCTTGTGATCTACCGATCCAATTGGTTTGGGAATCTTTTAATGGCTGTGGCCAATCAATAGTTTGCAATCCATCCAATAAACGTTGTGCATATGCCGAAATTCGCATACTCCACTGGGTCATTTTTTTACGAATCACCGGGTAACTCCCACGTTCTGAAACACCATTTACAATTTCATCATTGGCTAATACCGTTCCTAATTGTGGACACCAATTTACCTCTGTCTCTGCCAAATAAGTAAGTCTGTACTTTAACAACACCTCCTGCTTTTCTTTTGAAGAAAAGGCATTCCACTGATCTGCACTAAAAATGGTAACATCTTCATCACAACTAGCGTTTATCGTTGCGTTTCCTTTTTCAGAAAAAATAGCTTCCAAATCAGTAATAGCTCTGGCCTTATCGCTATCAAAATCATACCACGAATCAAAAAGTTGGATAAAGATCCATTGTGTCCATTTATAAAAAGAAGGGTCACTGGTTCTTACCTCACGACTCCAATCAAAAGAAAATCCAATTTTATCTAATTGCTCGCGATATCTAGTGATATTTTCTTTGGTAGTAATAGCCGGATGTTGACCTGTTTGTATGGCATATTGCTCTGCAGGTAATCCAAAAGAATCATACCCTTGCGGATGCAATACATTAAATCCTTTATGTCTCTTATAACGAGCATAAATATCGCTAGCGATATATCCCAGAGGGTGCCCAACATGCAAACCTGCTCCAGATGGATATGGAAACATATCCAGAACATAATATTTTGGTTTAGAACTGTTATTCTCTGCTTTGAACGTTTGGTTCTCTGCCCAATATTTTTGCCATTTGGCTTCTAGGGAATTAAAATCGTAGCTCATCAATCTAAAATTAAGATCGCAAATTTACGATTTTATGCGAGTTAAACAGACTTATCCTATTAAGTAATTATCATTTCACTACGCTTTCATTTCTTTTGCTTGTCCAAAAGAAACGAAGTAAAGAAGAAGACTCCTTTTAAACGCTCTGCTTTTTAGAAACCTCCTAACTTCTCGCTTTGGCCTCTATAGGCTGTAAACAACTGTAAATAAAAGAATTTACTGGTGTTTCAATTCCTAGTTTTTCTCCTTCTTTTACAATAAATCCATTGAAGTTATCCAATTCTGAAGGGCGCCCTTCCAAAATATCACGTTGGGTAGAGGCCGTAGAATCGTAAGGTTGTTTACCGATAAAACTCATAATACGAGAAACCAAATCATCTGGCAATTGCACACCTTTGGCCATCCCCACTTTAAAAATTTCTGTAGCTGTTTGTTCTAGAATGGATTTTGTCCCGATGTTTTCATACATTTCTCCTATAGTGATGCGAGTAAGTGCGCCCAATCCACTTACCGTAGCAATAAACATAAATTTACTCCAGATATCTACATAAATATCTTCAGAAATGGTATTTCGAAATCCTGCAGTATCGAATAACTGTTTTATCTTTTGTATTCTCTCCGTTTTGTTTTTGTCAATCTCTCCAAAAACAACCTCAGGGTCATGCCCAAAATGCGAAATCACTCCATAATCTTCAATTTTACTATAGATTTTGCACAATCCTCCTACGACATGTTTTGGTGGCAAAACCGAAAGCAATTTTTCGATATTATCTGCTCCATTTTGTAATGGCATTACCACGGTACCCTCTTTAAGTAAAGGGATTACCATTTTTGCAGCGGCTATTACCTGCCAGGATTTGGTGCAAATCAAAATAAGATCTGCCTTTTCAACTTCACCAATATCATCGGTTACCATATATGGATGAGTTACAAAATCACCTTGTATACTTTTTACTTGTAGTCCATTATTTTGTATAGCTTCCAGATGTTGCCCTCTGGCTACAAGCGTTACTTTTTGATTTGAATTAGAAATCTTTCCTCCAAAATATCCCCCAACACCGCCAACTCCAATAATAACTGTGTGCATTATCTATGGTTTTGTATGATTAAAACTGTTTGTTGACTAAAAAATAGCTTTCTTCTACTCCTTTATACAAAAAAGGAAAGCGCTTTTCTGTCCTTGTAAAAATATCGTAAATAAGAATGCGTTATTCACTTATCAAAGTTAGTTAAGTTTACTATTTTTACTGCAAAATATTTCTTTATGAGTTCTTCTTTCGAAAAATATCAAAAACGACGGCTAATCTCTTCCTATTTTTCGGTGGTTATTAGTATATCGTTAGTGCTATTTTTATTAGGGCTCTTAGGTCTTTTGGTACTTAACACCAAAAAAGTAGCCGATCACTTCAAAGAAAAAATTGCGCTAACCATCTATCTAAAAGATACCGCCAAAGAAATTGAAGTAAAACAACTGGAGAAAACACTGGCTTTGGCAGAATATACAAAATCCACTCAGTTTATATCTAAGGATGTGGCTGCCGAAGAACACAGCAAAGATATTGGAGAGAATTTTATGGAATTTCTTGGGTATAACCCATTACAAAACTCTATCGATGTCTATCTGAAAGCCGATTTTGTTGATCCGGCCAAAATAGAGGAGATTTCAAAATCTATTACCAAAAAGAATTTTGTAGACGAAGTGATTTATGACAAGCCTCTAATTTCTTTATTAAACGACAATATCAAGCGAATAAGTTTTTGGGTATTGCTAGTCAGTGCTATTTTTACTTTTATCGCAGTGTTGTTAATCAACAGTTCTATTCGATTATCGGTGTACTCCAAACGTTTTATTATAAAAACCATGCAGATGGTAGGAGCGACCAAAAAATTTATCCGAAAACCATTTGTTTGGAAAAGCGTTCGCCTGGGTATGATCGGTGCTATTGTAGCACTAATCGGAGTAGGTGTTGTGTTGTATTATCTAAATAAAACATTCCCTGAATTAGCCCTTCTGGAAGACAAAATTCTGCTGGTCATTTTGTTTGCAGGTGTTTTTGGAATTGGAGTAGTTATTACCTGGATCAGTACTTTCTTTGCCACTCAGCGTTTTCTTAATCTTAGAACAGACGAATTATATTACTAGCCATGATAGGACCTATAGAATGGAATGTTGATCCCGAAATCATAAAATTATTCGGCATTTTTCCTTTAAAATATTACGGCCTTCTGTTTTTGACAGGGATTATATTATCCTATACCCTGGTTAAATACATGTATCAGACCGAAAAAGTTCCTGTAAAGGATCTAGAAAAACTTTCTACCTATCTTTTTGTTGGGATTTTTGCGGGAATGCGTCTTGGTCATTGTCTGTTTTACGACTTTGAGTATTTTTCTCAACATCCTCTAGAGATATTTTTGCCTTTTCAAATTGTTGACGGCACCTGGCATTTTACCGGATTTACGGGTCTAGCCAGTCATGGAGGTAGTATTGGAGCGATAATCGCAGTGTTTTTATATGTCTACAAATACAAAGCTCCTCTATTCTGGATTTTGGATCGAATTGCAATGGTTGCTCCTGTAACCGGAGCTTTTATCCGCTTCGGAAATTTTATGAATTCTGAAATTTATGGCAAACCTACTGACGGTAACTACGGAGTTATCTTTGTCCGAGACGATTTAATTGCCAGACACCCAACCCAATTGTATGAAGCTTTTTCATATCTGATTATCTTCGGAATTGTTTGGTATTTGTATCAAAAAACGAATCTTAAAAACCGCAAGGGTGTGCTATTTGGACTAGTAATCGCTTTGGTATTTATCATGCGATTTATTATTGAATTCTACAAGGAGAATCAGGTTGCTTTTGAAGATGCAATGGCATTAAACATGGGACAATGGTTAAGTATTCCTTTTATTCTATGCGGACTCGTTTTGCTTGTATTCGGACTACGTAAAAACAAAGTAACTGCTTAGTCTATGAGAAAAGCAGGAAAAATATGGTTTTCCATTGTTTTTGTCTTATTCATTGGATTTATGTGGATGATGGTACAAACTTTTAAACCCGTTAGAAATGTACAACCAGATGATGTACTTAAGGTGAGCGGTACCGTGATAGAGGTTAAAGAAAGTTCGGGTTTTGATATTGTCCTGACCTTACAATCTGATACTCATTACTATTATATCAACAGGGGATTACAGACCGGATTAACCGTAGAAGGACTTCAAAAAGAAATCCTAAACAAAACTGTTACTTTGTATCCTATCAAAAGATGGACTATATTTACCCGCGACAGCAATATGGGGCACATTTCCAAATTGATGATAGGTAACCGAGTTCTATATAACGAGATAAATAACGACACGCATGAAAAAACAATCCAATAAAAACACCCCTTCAAAACCTGGTTTTGTTTTCGGTAAGAAAAATTATGTTGTAATGGCCATAGGTCTTGCTGTTATTGCGTTTGGTTTTATCCTTATGGCAGGAGGAGGAAGCGATGATCCTAATGTGTTTAACCCAGAGATTTACAACTTCAGAAGAATTAGACTAGCTCCTACTATTGTACTGCTTGGTTTTGGGATCGAGATATATGCTATTTTGCTGGACCCAAATAAGAAGAAAAAAGAATAATCCACATTTTATTACAGGAGTACACCTATATTTGCCACAAATTTAAAAGCCTGAATCCTTTATGGAAATTTTTGATGCGGTCATTTTAGGTATTATACAAGGACTAACCGAGTTTTTACCGGTCTCTTCTAGTGGTCACTTAGAATTAGGAAAAGCCATTTTGGGAGATAACAGCGTCCCCGAAGAATCTCTACTTTTTACCGTTGTTTTGCACTTTGCCACAGCGCTAAGTACTATCGTGGTGTTTAGAAAAGACATTATAGAGATTATCAAAGGGTTGCTGCAATTCAAAAAAAATGAAGAAACTTTCTTTGCCCTAAAAATTATCATCTCAATGATTCCAGCCGTTTTGGTAGGACTTTTTTTTGAAGAACAACTAGAACAACTATTTGGAGGTAATATTATGTTTGTCGGTTTTATGCTCATCATTACTGCTATATTATTATGGTTGGCCGATAAAGCAAAAGACACTCAAAAATCTGTAAGCAACTCCAACGCATTTGTAATTGGTGTTGCTCAAGCAATTGCAATGTTACCTGGTATATCTAGAAGTGGTGCTACCATTTCTACTTCGGTGTTACTAGGAAATGATAAAACCAAGGCGGCGCGTTTTTCATTTTTGATGGTTATCCCATTGATTTTCGGAAAAATAGCAAAAGATATCATGGGGGGTGAGCTTACTTTCTCTTCAGATAATAGCACTGCTATGGGTATTGGCTTTTTGGCTGCTTTTATTTCTGGTCTTTTTGCTTGTACATGGATGATTTCCCTGGTGAAAAAGAGCAAGTTAACTTATTTTGCCGTATATTGTATTATTGTTGGTATTGTTGCCATCAGTTTTGGTTTTATTAAATAGCCCCCAATGTTAACCGAACTCGACTATAAAGAAGGTCAAATCCTTTTGATCGATAAACCATTACAATGGACTTCTTTCCAGGTTGTAAACAAACTGCGTTGGCATATCCGAAAAAGTTTTGGTATTAAAAAAATTAAAGTTGGGCATGCAGGAACTTTAGATCCGTTGGCCACTGGTCTTTTGGTAATCTGTACTGGCAAATTTACCAAGCGTATCCAGGAGTTTCAGGGACAAATCAAGGAATACACCGGCACTATTACTTTGGGAGGCACTACACCATCTTATGATCTGGAAACCGAAATCGATCAAACATTTCCTATTGACCATATCACAGAAGAAGATATCAAAACTGCCACTTCTCAATTTATTGGAGAAATAGAACAGTATCCACCCGTATTTTCTGCTCTTAAAAAGGATGGAAAACGGTTATATGAATATGCAAGAGAAGGACAAGAAGTAGCAGTGGAACCAAGAAAAATAACAATTACCGAATTTGAAATCACAAGAATTGCTTTACCAGAAGTTGATTTTAGAGTAGTATGTAGCAAAGGTACTTATATCCGGTCCTTAGCTCATGACTTTGGAAAAGCATTAGATAGTGGGGGGCACTTGACCGTTCTTAGAAGAACTAAAATTGGAGCATTTTCTGTAGACGATGCGATGAGCATTCAATCTTTTGAAAATCAGTTACCAATAAAAGTTGAAACTAATTAAAATATTGTATAAAAAAATTAGTTATAGTTACCTATGGAATTTATCGAAAAACATAAAGCCCTTATAATCACATCATTATTGATGGGGATTTTTGTTCTTAGTCTTTACAACATCAACATGTTTAGAAAACAAAAAGAACAATCAGAAATTCTTATGGAAATTCCTGAAGAGTTCATTGCCGAAGAAGAACAAGCTGAAGAAGAAGAACCTCAACAAGAGGAAGCCAGAGATCTTATTGCTTCAAAAAGAACACATGCTGCCTACAACGAGGATTTTGAAGATCATGATGAAATCGAAGAGCGAATCAAATCTTTGATGAAATCTGATGAAACCGCAGCACAAAATGAAGAAACACTAACCAACGAAAACGGTGAAGTTCCTTTGGAGGCTGAAAAGAGCGAAGAATTGAATAAAGAAGAGGCTACCAAAGAGGATGATAAAGAAACGAATAACAGAAATAGTTCTCTTACCTATACACTAAAAGGAAGAAAATCTATCGATTTACCGAATCCTGTATACACTTGTAATGCTAGTGGTAAGGTAGTTGTAAAAATTGAAGTGAATAAGAATGGGTACGTGATCGATACCAAAGTCGATAAAAAACGATCTACAACGCGAAACGAATGCTTATTTGATAATGCTATGAATTATGCAAGAAAAGCACTGTTTTCGCGTTCTACAATCGAAGAGCAAGAAGGCTCTATTACTTATTATTTTAATTACTCAAATTAGACGATTTACTTAGGCAATAATTGCAACAAATCCTGTGCAATGTTCACTCCTTTGTTTTTGTTGTACCACACTTGAAGATCTTGTTTGAATTCTGGATCTAACCCTCCGTGCTTCTCTTTGTAATCATTCACCATTTGGGTTGCTATAGAAGGTCTTGGCCCCCAAGTATCGATAACTTCTTTATTTTGAGTATCGTAAGCAATTAATTTTGGAATTGACTTACCACCGTTGGTTAAAAAGTTATTCATCAACTCGTCATTATTATCTCGCGAAACGATTTTTAAATCAATCCCATTATTAAGCTCAGCCAATTTGTTGATGACTGGTATAGAATGCGCAGCATCTCCACACCAACCTTCGGTCAATACTACCCAGGTAATATGGTCTACTTTGGCATCAGAAAAAGCTTCTGTAACGGCTTCATCCAGTTTTAAGGTTTTATCCAATCTTTTCATTCGCCGGTCATTAAGCATACTATAATTTGTTAATGCTTCAGACTGCTCATTACCCGTAGATTTACCTTCGGCCAATAAATCACTTACTAATGTTCTGTATTCTTGATAGGAATATGAATTTTCAATTCCTTTTTCGATTAATTCATTTACTGTCATTGTCGTTGTTTCCATGTTATCTTCTCCTAAATTTGGTTAAGAGATAAGACGATACAAATCTTTAAAACTTACAAACCTCAAAATTGAATACGAAAGTAATATATTTAACTTTCAAAACGAGAACTATGACAAAACACAGGTGTAAATGGTGTATTGGAGATCCACTTTATGAATCTTATCACGATAACGAGTGGGGCGTGCCATTGCACGATGATCGATTACTTTTTGAGTTTTTGGTATTAGAAACATTTCAAGCAGGATTAAGCTGGATCACGATTTTAAGAAAGCGAGAAAATTTTAGATTGGCATTCGATAATTTCGACTATCACAAAATAGCGCAATATACCGATCAAAAAAAGGAGGAACTGTTACAAAACTCAGGAATCATCAGAAACAAATTAAAAGTCAACTCTGCGATTACTAATGCACAGAACTTTATAAAAATCCAGGAGGATTTTGGAAGTTTTGACCGCTATATCTGGGGATTTGTAGATGGAAAAACAATTAAAAATGCATGGAAATCTCAAGAAGAAATCCCGGCTACTACCCCAATATCCGACCGGATGAGTAAAGACCTTAAAAAGAGAGGTTTTAAGTTTGTAGGTTCTACGGTAATGTATGCCTTTATGCAGGCAACGGGGATGGTTAATGACCATACGGTAGATTGTTTTCGATATAACGAGGTTTAAAGTTTACCACCATACGATAAATCTCCTGCATCACCCAATCCTGGAACGATATAACTTTTGGCATTCATCTCCTGATCTATAGCGGCGATCCAAAGATGGGTGTTATCATCAAATACCTCATCGATATTAGATATCCCCTGTTCTGAACCGATTACAGAAATGATATGAATCGCTTTTGGAACGCCATGTCCTTTTAACGCTTCAAAAGTAGTTTCTAAAGTCTTTCCCGTAGCCAACATAGGATCAATCAGTACCAGGGTTTTATTATCTAAAGTGGGGGATGCCAAATAGTTCACCACGATCTCAAAAGCATTTTCATCCTTTTGATTAGGATCATGATTACGATAGGCTGATATAAAAGCATTCTCTGCCTTGTCAAAATAGTTAAGCAGCCCTTGATGCAAAGGTAAGCCCGCTCTTAAAATAGCACATAACACCAAATCATTGACTGGCACAGAAACTTCCTTAGTCCCTAATGGAGTTTGCACCTTTTTGGCTTCAAAATCTAGCGTTTTACTCATTTCATACCCTAAGATTTCTCCTATTCGTTCAATATTCCTTCTAAAACGCATGGTATCTTTCTGGATCGTATTATCCCGAAGTTCTAATACAAACTGATTTAAAACGGTCTGTTCTTTTCCTAAATTATGAATTTTCATAAAAGCTATGTATGTGAGTTTATTTCAGATAATGTAAAAAATCTTTCCTTTCAATTTCTCTAGCTCCAAGGCTAGCTAAATGATCTGTATATACCTGGCAATCGATAAGCTTCACTTCTTTTTGTTGTAACCAATCTACCAAATGAATAAAACCGTATTTGGAAGCATTACTTACTTTGGCAAACATGCTCTCGCCGCAAAACACTTTTTTTTCTTTCAGCAAGACCCCATATAATCCCCCCACCAAATCGTTGTCTTTCCATACCTCAACAGAAATAGCGTATCCAATTTTATGTAATTTTTTATAGGCTTTTTGCATATCATTGGTAATCCATGTACCATATTGATCAGGGCGATTAACCGTTGCGCAATTCTCGATGACTCCATCAAAATTGGTATTGAAAGTAACGGTAAAAGCATTTCTTCTTAATAACTGACGCATGCTTTTACTTATTCTGAGCTCATCGGGAAATAAGACCATTCTAGGATCTGGACAAAACCACAAAATAGGCTCTCCTTCATTATACCAAGGAAATATCCCACTATGATATGCCTTGATCAATCGATCTACAGATAAGTCTCCTCCCAACGCCAACAGGCCGTCAGCATTGGCATAACCTACTGGAGGAAAGTCTATAGAATCACTGAGAATAAACAAAACAAAATTATAAAGGTTTCTACAACGTTAAATATCAATCAGTTGTTTGAATTGACCAAAAAAATCGCAATATTTGTTAAGACCTTTTAAGATAAATTTTGTTCATCATTGCTTTTTTGAGTTTTATTAAAAGGTTAACCTAAACCACAATATGAAAAGTCCGATACAGCTGTATCGGACTTTTTACTTTTATACTTAATAACACAACAAGTGTGCTATTTATAGAGTTCTTTATTTCTTAGAATGGTAGATCATCATGATCTTCTTCATTCAAATCACTTACTGGTTCAAAAGCATCAGCAGGTGGTGTTGGCGGCATCGCATTTGCTGGAGCAGCCGGTTGTAAACTTTCGATTCTCCATCCCTGAATAGAATTGAAGTATTTGGTTTCTCCCTGAGGATTTACCCACTCTCTTCCTCTCAGGTTAATGCTTATTTTTACATCTTGCCCCACTTGAAAACTATTCAAAAGGTCACATTTATCCTGAACAAACTCCACCATAATGTGTTGTGGGTATTGTTCTTCTGTTGTCACTACAATCTCTCTCTTTCTAAAACCATTGCTACCAAAGGTTTGAGTTTCACCGATCATCTTTACTTTACCTTGTACTTCCATCTTTCTTAAGTATTATTTTGCTGCTAAAATATTCCATGCCGTATCCGTATCATCCTTATCCAGATATTGCTTAGCAAATTTATGAATTTCTATTTGGTTAGCCTGCTGAATTTTATCCATAATGTCCCCTATCTTATTAACAATTGCAACGGCCTCAGTTTTATTAGGGATTTGCTCTACATTAGCCAGCTTTCCTAAATCGTTACCTGTAAAAATGGTACTATTTCTAATCGCTTCGGGCAAGGCATCAACGCCAATCCCCATAGTACTTAATGGTTTTGGCACTTCGAACATTCCTTCTTTAGCTCTAGTGTACCAATTACCACCCATACGGGCTACCTGATCAATCTTTTCCTGATCGATTCTACCATCTTGATCCAGGATATCTTCATTGATATGCATTAATACTACTTCACAAATCACCAAATTCCCGGCTCCACCTTCTTTTCCCATCGGGATGATCTCATTCACCTTGCACTCAAACTGAACAGGAGACTCTCCCACACGAAATGGTTTTACCTTTTCTGAAGCTACCATTGTAAGGCCCGATTTTACAAATTCATTTACTCCTTCGGGATATTCGGTGCTGGATAACGACATTTGTTGTACAATATCATAGTTTACAATATTGATCACTACTTCTTTGGTAAACTCGGCATTCTCCAAAGTGTGTTTGGTGGTATTGTTTCTCACTCTCCTGGCAGGAGAAAAAATAAGAATCGGAGGATTAGCACTAAACACATTAAAAAAGCTAAAAGGAGATAAGTTTGGGTTTCCATCATTATCTACTGTACTGGCAAATGCTATTGGTCTTGGGCCTACTGCACCTAGTAAAAACCCATGTAACTTTCCTGTTGCAACCTGAGAAGGATCTATCGTAATCATTATTTCGTTTTATCTGCAACAAAGATAACCAAAGTTTGGTCCTTAACCGGTAAACTATGGCTTTTGTATCTTGGGAAAAATAGACAATAAAATCGTTAAAAAACGTTTATATTTAAGTTTTGGTTAACAACTCTCTATGAATTTCTCTGACGAACGTAATTTTTCGAGCTATTTCATTATCATTGCTGTTTTGGTGATTACTGCGCTGGTTTTATGGAACACCTCGCTTTTCTTGCAACGTTTTAAAGATGATGAACGAACCAAAATAGAAATCTGGACACAATCCCGAAAGGCATTTAATAGTGATCAATCTGATGATTATTTGGATTTGGTCCTTTTGATAGGAGGAACCAATCAATCCATGCCCATTATCATCACAGATTCTAAAGGAAATTTTATCAGAGACTCTTTAGGGAAACCAGATCCTCGATATATTCAAAATGTTTCCCAAAGCACTATCGAGAGTGAACGAAAACTACAATCTTTTTTACAAAAGATTAAATCCGAAAATGAACCTATAGAACTCGATTTACGAGATACGGTACAATACATTCATTACGGTCACTCAGACGTTTTGAATAAGTTGAAATACTACCCTATAGCCATCGCGCTCATTTTATTTTTATTAATTGGAGTGATTTATTTCTTTTTTACCACCTCTAAAGTTAGCGAGCAAAATAAGCTCTGGGCTGGTATGGCAAAAGAAACAGCTCACCAAATCGGGACCCCATTATCTTCGTTGGTGGGGTGGAATGAAATTCTAAAAAGTGAACACGTAAACCCTGAGTATATCACCGAAATTGAAAAAGACATTTCACGCCTGAAAGTGATTACCGAGCGTTTCTCCAAAATTGGATCTATCCCTGATTTTGCGGAAACCGATATTGTAAAAGAAACTCAAGATGCCTATACCTATTTGCAATCGCGAAGTTCAAAATTAATCAACTTCTCTATAGACCTGCCGGATAAACCCATTCCTGTATATTTGAATTCTCAACTATATGGATGGACCATAGAAAACCTGGTAAAAAATGCTATTGATGCTATGAAGGGGAAGGGAGATTTGAACATACACCTTACTGATGATGCTAAACGTGTTTTTATAAGAATAAAAGATTCTGGAAAAGGTATCCCAAAAGGAAAATTCACCAAAATATTCGAACCTGGTTATACTTCAAAAGCCAGAGGATGGGGGTTAGGATTATCCCTGGCCAAACGAATTATAGAAGAATATCATTCTGGCCGGATCAAAGTATTGAGATCCGATATGGGAAAAGGAACTACTTTTCAAATTACCCTTCGTAAAATTGGTGCTAACGTATAACAATATAAATTCTAAAACGTTATATAGTTCCAAAACCCAAACAAGGTGAAAACAGAATATATTATTCTAAAAGAAGCTCGACTTACCAACAATTGCCCTGAATGTTATGCCACCGACGGAATGGTCCTTTCTTTTAAACAAGAGAAAAAAATATCCAGCCTTTTCATAAAAACCAAAAAGGACACCATAGAGAATATTCATTGTAACAAGTGCGGAAGCCATATTTTTCCTGGTCAATGGACCAAAGATATAGAGCGTGTTTATGAATATCATAAAAAGACCATCAATACGCAACCTGCTTCTATTCAATTTACTGGTCTTTTTTACTTACTCTCGTTTTTAGTACTTGTAATCGCTTTGGGAGGATATTTATATCTATATCACCCAGATCTTTTGGGTCTAGCTTAATTATTCATATTTTGACATTACCAATCGCAACTCATCAGTGATTGCAAATGTTTTGTCAATATTAAAATCAAAACATACGGCTACATCATGCCCCTCGGCACAAAGCGTACCATCATCATTATACAACTTGTGATGTAATCCAAAGCTGGAATTCTTAATAAATTCAACTTTCGTTTTGATGATGACATTTCCAGGAAAAAACAAAGGATGTTTGAAATCACACTTGGTAGAAACCAACATAGGTCCTTTTTTGGTTTCGGCGTACATTTGAGCTAACCCACTTACTTCCCAAAACTGCACTCTGGCACTTTGCATGTATTTCATAAAATTTACATTATTTACATGCTGATATGTATCCATCTCACTCCAATCAATACGAAGGGTGAGGGATAATTTAAATTCTGAATCTTGCATCATTGCGCTATAAATTCGATTGGATCTCTGCAGCCAAGGTTTCAAACTCTTGGGTTGTCATAGAAATTTTGTGCTGAAATGTCATTTCTTTCATTTCATTAATAGGAATAAGATGCACATGCACATGTGGCACTTCTAATCCTACAACAGCGATTCCAACTCTCTTGCAAGAAACTGTTTTTTCCAGAGCTTTGGCAACTTTGCGTGAAAAACGCATCAACTCCAGATATTCATCTTCCCCAAGATCGAATATTTTGTCTTCTTCTTTTTTCGGGATACACAAGGTATGCCCCTTTGCATTTGGACTTATGTCCAAAAAAGCATAGAAATTCTCGTCCTCGGCAACCTTGTACGACGGAATTTCACCATTAATAATTTTAGTGAATAGGGTAGGCATTAATTAAATTTTAGTCGGTTTATGATATTCGAAATATAGGTTATTTATTTGTAAGTCGAAACCATAAAAAAGCCTTTTTTAAAAAGATAAAAAAGGCTTTCTGGGTTAGTTGTTAAATTTAATTCTCATTCTCTGGTAATCTCAACGACATCAAACTTCATTGTCCCATTAGGAACCTGAATCTCGGCAACTTCTCCTACACTCTTTCCTAAAAGGCCTTTGCCAATAGGAGAATCTACAGAGATTTTGCCTGTTTTAAGATCCGCTTCACTTTGAGCTACAAGTTTATACGTCATTTCAGCTCCATTAATCTGGTTTTTAATTTTTACCGTAGAATGAATCAACACTTTAGAAGTGTCTAATTGCGACTCATCTATAAGACGGGCACCAGCCAGGGTTTCCTCTAATTTAGCGATTCTCATCTCTAGCAGACCTTGCGCTTCTTTGGCAGCATCATACTCGGCATTTTCACTAAGATCCCCTTTATCACGTGCTTCAGCAATAGCTTGCGAAGCTTTTGGGCGTTCTATATCTTTAAGATTATTTAATTCGTCTCGTAATTTTTTTAGCCCTTCTGCACTGTAATAAGATACTTTGCTCATAACTTCATCGTTTATATAAATACAAAAAATCCCATAGCTATGGGATTCGTTATCCAAAGATAACAAAAATTTTACGGAAGACCACAAATTTACGTAATTTGGCAACAGAATAATAGTGTTATGAAAAAGATAGTGTTTTTGTTAGGTATACTTTTAATCGCATCATGCAGTAGTGATGATGACAATAGAAACAATCCTAATCTACCGAATGTTGGATTTACAGCTCAAATCAATCTTAATTTACCTCAATTCGTGAATCTAAGATTTCCTGGCGGAATTGTAGTTGATCGAACCGAAGGAAGAGGTATTCGAGGATTAATTTTATACAATCAAAATGATCAGCAGTTTTTTGCTTACGAACTAAGTGATCCCAATATCCCTCTTATGGATTGTTCTGCTTTGGATGTTCAGGCTACTAGAGCAGTTTCTAATTGTGGTAATGATAATGTATATGAAATTACTTCTTTTGGGCAACAAGTACAGGGTGAGGGCGGCCAACCTCTTCTTCCGTATAGAATAGAAAAAAATGGCAATACGCTTACCGTTTCTAATTAGGAGATTACCAGCTTTGATCCCAGTCTTTCCAAACCGCTTCTAATCCTCGATTTTGAAGCATTGTTACGACATCTTCGGTAGCCCGTTCGTCTGATATTTCGAATTGCTCCAAAGATTGTGGCGCTACGACATATCCTCCTGGATTGGTTTTGGATTCTGCGCTTATTGAGGTAATTCCCAAATTAACGATATGTTCTCTGAAAATTTCACTTTCACGGGTAGACATCGATAATTCTACATCCTCATCAAGCATGCGGTACGCACAAATCAGCTGCACCAAATCTTCATCAGTCATTTCGACTTTAGGCTCTAATCCACCACTATGGGGACGTAATCTTGGAAAGGAAATGGAATATTTTGTTTTCCAATACGTTTTCTGAAGGTATTTAAGATGTAAAGCTGTAAAAAAACTATCAGCTCTCCAGTCTTCCAATCCGAAAAGGGCTCCCAGGCCAATTTTATGTATGCCAGCACGACCTAGTCGATCCGGTGTCTCTAAACGGTATTCAAAATTTGATTTTCGACCTTTGGGATGATGTTTTTTGTATTCTTCTTTATGATAGGTTTCCTGATATACCAATACCGCATACAAACCGCTCTCGATCAAAGTTTCGTAATCATTTTGATCCAAGGGCTGCACTTCGATACTAATATTTGAAAATTTTGAACGAATCAACTGGATGGAATGATTAATGTAATCCACACCCACCGTTTTGTTAGCTTCACCCGTTACCAATAGAATATGGTCGTACCCTTTACTTTTCAAATAATCCGCTTCCCTAAGAATTTCCTCGTCGGTTAATGTTCTTCTTGGGATTTTGTTGGTCATACTAAATCCGCAGTAAGTACAAATATTTTGGCACTCATTACTCAAATACATGGGTGCATACATCTGCATTGTATTTCCAAAGCGTTTTTTGGTGATTTGACTACTCATCTGAGCCATTTGCTCCAGATAGGGTTTTGCCGCCGGAGAAATTAACGCTTTAAAATCTTCAGCGGTTCTTCTGGTAGCGCGAATTGCCCGTAGCACATCTGCCTCGGTTTTGGTCAGAATATCATTCAAAACCCTATCCCAGTCATACTGATCAAATATGTCTTTGAAGCTATTATTCATTTAGAAAACTTGTTAACGGGCTACTTGCCTCTGCGTGTTTTTTTATAGGGGCTAACTTTGCATTATATGCTATTCTTCCCGCTTCTACCGCCATTCTAAAGGCATTTGCCATGGCAACCGGATCTTGCGAAACTGCTATTGCTGTATTTACCAAAACGGCATCTGCTCCAAGTTCTATCGCTTGAGCTGCATGAGATGGACTACCAATACCCGCGTCAACAATTACAGGAACATTACTTTGATCGATAATAATCTCCAAAAAATCTAAGGTTTTGAGACCTTTATTACTCCCAATTGGGGCTCCCAGAGGCATTACACACTGTGTGCCTACTTCTTCTAGTCTTTTACACAAAACGGGGTCTGCATGGATATAAGGCATCACCACAAATCCTAGTTTCACCAATTCTTCTGCTGCAATTAATGTTTCTATAGGATCCGGCAATAAATATTTTGGATCCGGGTGAATTTCGAGTTTTATCCAGTTGGTTTCCAAAGCCTCTCTTGCCAATTGAGCCGCAAAAACAGCTTCTTTTGCATTACGAACACCAGAGGTATTTGGCAATAAATTAATGCGCTCATGACTTAAATGATTTAAAATATCATCATTTTCATTTTGCACATCGACACGTTTTAAGGCTACGGTTACCAACTCACTTTCTGAAGCTAGTAATGCATCCCTCATCAACACCGAAGAACTAAATTTTCCGGTTCCTGTAAATAAGCGCGAAGAAAATTCTTTGTCTGCTATTCTTAATGTATCCATTGCTTTAATCTAAACGTGTTTTTAATATTTTCAATTTTTTCTTTGATATCATCGCCTTCCTGGTTGGTCAACATTCCTGAAACCGCTATACCCGTAATTCCTGTTTCCAAAAGATTAGGAATATCTTTTTCCAGAATCCCCCCAATAGCGACTACCGGAGTTTCAATATGTCGTTGTTGAAGCTCTGACAGTATCTCGGTATATCCTTCTGTCCCTAAAACTGGGCTTAATTTCTCTTTGGTTATCGTAAAACGAAATGGCCCCAAGCCAATATAATCTACTCCATTTTTTGAGTGTTGTATGCAATCTTCGAGGGTATTTGCAGTACCTCCGATGATATAATTATCACCAAGGATGGCTCTTGCTTCTGTTGGATTCATATCTTCCAATCCCAAATGCACGCCATCGGCCTTTGCTGCCTGGGCAATACTAACCTGATCATTTACAATCATAATGGCCTCGTATTGATCACAGATTTCTCGACATTTGATAGCGGTAGCCAAAGAGGCGCCCATATCGGTATTTTTCAACCGTAGTTGTATCCATCTACCTCCAGCCTGGCATACCTTAGTGATATTTTCAAGGTGCTTTTCTGGCGTATCTCCTTGAGAAATATATTGTAAACTTATTTCCTTCATAGGTGCATTCTAATTTCTATATACTATGATATCCTAAAAGACTTGTATTAGAGCTTAGCACTCGTTCTATATATCGTTTGGCTCTGAAACAGGCTTTCTGCAAAGGAAATCCCTGTGCCAAATAGGCTACTACTGCAGAAGAAAAAACACAACCACTTCCATGTTTTTCTGAAACACTATCTGCTTTCGGTTTCAACACGAAGTGTTTTCCTTCTACGGTAAATAACTCATCGACTCCCAATGCATCTTTTCTGTGACCTCCTTTCAATAAGACATTGGTTTTACCGCTTATATGTTGTATTGTTTCTTCAATTGTTTTATCAGGAAACAATCCTTCAATCTCCTTATAATTAGGTGTTAACAGGTATATTTTACTCAAAATAGTATTGAAAAGCTGTTCTGTACTCTCCAAAATTGATGTATCCGTATCATAAAAATCAAAACCTGAACTGGATTTTAATACAGGATCTAACACAATCTTTATATCCGAGTTTTTACCTTGTAATACCTCTATAATTTCTAATAGCCTACTCCAATCGGGAACAATCCCTATTTTGGCATATTTGATAGTGAAACGATCAAACAAAATGTCTATTTGATGTTTAATCACCTCTAAATCTACCCAAAGCGACGAGACAAAGTTCACATCGTTTTGAATAGTGTTGGCCGTACAGACCGACAAACCATACACCTTTAATGCTTCAAAAGTTTTGATATCAGCGGTTAGACCTGCTCCATTGGATGGGTCAAACCCTGCCACAGTCAATACATTTGGTCGTGTCTTCATCGATTACGATGCTATTACTTCTTTACACTTGTTATGAATAGCACCAAAGCTAGACAAAAGATCATCTGTATTCCATACACCGCCTAACACTCCAACGCCTTTAAAACCTAAATCAAATGTTGCCTGAAGTGTATCTTCATTAATTCCGCCCATACCCACAACAAACTCATCGAGATGATTTACATCAAAACCTTTCCCTTCATAACCTGCCTTGGATATCGAGCTAAAAACCGGACTTAAAAGCACATACTCAAAATTTCCTGAGCTATCAACAATATCCTCGATGCTATGAAAAGAACTTGACACTTTTAATCCTTTATTTTCATAAACCTTCAAAGTAGCTCGTAGTGCATCTTCCAGGTTTAGTCTTGCTTGTTCCTGCAGATGAATACCTCTAAGAGTATATTCTTGAGTTAATTCATGGTGTTCATGCAACATAATTCGGTTATAGAATTTTGGATCTATCTGATCTAAAAGCGCTCGATAACCATCAATACTGAAGCTAGGTTTTCTAAGATGTAATCGCTCTAAACCCGCATCAAACAACGCGTTGATTTTGGCCGCTTCATCTTCGATAGTTCTCTCGGAAGTAAGTACAATTAGCATGTTCTTTTTTTTCGGAATTGGCAAAAGATTCGATCTCTATTACGAATCTTTTACTCATACCCATTTATATAAGATTATAGATATACTTCGCTACCTTTTTCTTTAAACTCTTCAGCCTTCTCCTTCATTCCTTCTTGGATGGCTTTTTGATCATCTATCTCTTTTTTGGCTGCATAATCTCGTACCTCTTGAGAGATTTTCATCGAACAGAATTTAGGTCCACACATACTACAGAAATGTGCAATTTTTGCTCCTTCGGCAGGTAATGTTTCGTCATGATATTCTCTAGCTAATTCTGGGTCCAGAGATAGATTAAACTGATCTTCCCAACGGAACTCGAACCTTGCTTTACTCAACGCATCATCTCTATGTTGTGCTCCCGGATGTCCTTTGGCCAAATCTGCCGCATGAGCTGCAAGCTTATACGTAATCACTCCAGTACGAACATCGTCCTTATTTGGTAATCCTAAATGTTCTTTTGGAGTTACATAACATAACATTGCCGTACCATACCATCCAATCATCGCAGCACCAATTCCCGAAGTAATATGATCGTATCCTGGTGCAATATCAGTAGTTAAAGGTCCTAAGGTATAGAAAGGAGCTTCTCCACAAGCTTCAAGTTGTTTATCCATATTAGCTTTGATCATGTGCATAGGCACGTGACCCGGACCTTCGATAAATGTTTGCACATCGTGTTTCCAAGCAATCTTTGTCAATTCACCCAAGGTTTCTAACTCTGCAAATTGAGCCTCGTCATTAGCATCGGCAATACAACCTGGTCGCAATCCATCTCCAAGAGAAAAAGCAACATCATAAGCTTTCATGATTTCACAGATCTCCTCAAAATGAGTATACAAAAAGCTCTCTTTGTGGTGAGCCAAACACCATTTTGCCATTATAGAACCTCCGCGAGATACGATCCCAGTAATTCTCTTGGCTGTCATAGGAACATATGCCAAACGAACCCCAGCATGAATTGTAAAGTAATCCACTCCTTGTTCTGCTTGTTCTATAAGCGTGTCTTTAAAAATTTCCCAAGTAAGATCTTCGGCTTTACCATCTACTTTTTCTAAGGCTTGATAAATAGGTACAGTACCTACAGGAACCGGAGAGTTACGGATGATCCATTCTCTGGTTTCATGAATATTTTTACCGGTAGATAGATCCATAATATTATCTGCTCCCCAACGACAAGCCCAAACCGCTTTCTCAACCTCTTCTTCGATACTAGAAGTCGTAGCAGAATTACCAATATTAGCATTGATTTTTACCAGGAAGTTTCTTCCCAAAATCATAGGTTCACTTTCTGGGTGGTTAATATTTGAAGGAATAACCGCTCTACCTCTTGCCACCTCATCTCTTACAAACTCGGGAGTAATTACATCAGGAATACTAGCTCCAAAATCCTGTCCCGGATGCTGTTTTGACAACCGCTTTGCTTCCTGTAGTTTTTGATTTTCTCTTATCGCAACGTATTCCATCTCGGGAGTAATAATCCCCTGTTTGGCGTAATACATTTGAGATACATTTTTTCCTTTTTTGGCTCTCTTAGGCTTACGGATATGATTAAATCTTAAGTGATCCAAACTCTCATCATTTAACCGCTCATTGCAATATACAGAGGTAAAACTATCTAATTCTTCTACATCACCTCTATCCATCACCCACTGTTCTCTGATAGGTTCTATACCGTTATGAACATCAATCGTTTTGGAAGGATCAGTATATGGCCCACTGGTATCATAAACCGTTACCGGTTGATTTGGTGTCTTTTTTCCAGTAAAACTATCTGTGGTATCTGAAAGTGAAATTTCCCGCATAGCCACATTGATTTGCGGATGAATTTTTCCTGGCACATAAATTTTTTGTGAGCTAGGAAATGGTTTGGTTGTAATAATGTTCTCCTTGGGAGCCGTATCTTTTTTCTTCATCGGTATAAATTTTGAGTTTTGTGGTTTAGCAATAATTCATATAATAAAAATCTTATCCACCTTGAGTAGCCTGGATAATAGTAACTTCGTCTTTTTCTTTTAGTGTTAATTGTCTCCAGTTTTCTTTTGAAATCACCTCATTATTAACGGCAACAGCAATTCCGTTTGTAGAAATCTGTAACTGCGCCAGTAGCTTTTCAATAGAACTATCTTCTGAAATAGATTGAGACTGATTGTTTACGTTTATGATCATATCATTTTTTGGATTAATCCATAAACTTTAGAAAGTATCTATACAACCAGGTTGATAAGAAAAATCACAACATACTGAAGTGATCATAACTTTTCCCTTCGTCGGTACTAACCGCATCAGGTTCAAAGGGTATTTCTCAGACCAAAACCAAAGTTAAGGACACCCCTAAAGCTTATTTATGATAAAAATACTTAATCTTCCAGTAACAAAGCCGCTAAAATTAATTTTTTAACGTTCTATTACTGAATTTGTTCGAGTTTTAGATCAAAGATCGCTGTACTCTTTAAATTTGAATACAAAAATACAAGGTTATATTGATTTATTGTAACTTTAATACACTTAAAACAATGGTTTTGCATTTTTTAAGTTAGTACTACTAGGTGAACAAGATGATATGAAGAATACTAAAAGATCGGTTACTTATAAAATTATCGCAGGTTACCTACTCGCCGGGTTACTTGCCGTTACTGCTTTTTGGGTTATTTATCAGCAGCTAAATAATTATACCCAAACGGCAGAGATGGAAAACTATAATAATGAAAAATTATTCTTAGTAGGTGAAGCGATCACTGGCCTGTATGAAGCGGAAAGCTTAACAAGAAATATTGTTCAAACTTATGACACCAATAAGTTCAAAATCTATAAGATCAAAATTGACACCATTCTAAATACCATTGATAAGGTATCACAAATCTCAGACGACACATTACAGACCCAAAAAATTGATAGTATAGAATCCTTAATTGATCGCAAGAATAAAAACCTCGAAGAGCTTATCAAAATCTATAAGCAACGCAAACAGAAAGGGTTATATGAAACCGCTATTGACGAGTTGAAAAAAGTAAATAAAAGTTTTGGCGGATATGAAGACTATGACAAACGATTCAAAAACTATGATGAACGTACCAAAAGAGCACTGATCGACATCTTAGAATATACCAAAAAAGACAATGCAAAGCGATTAACTAATCAAACTGTTGACTCTTTGGCAACCTCTGTAAAACAAGTACTTGCCGAATTAGAGAGGAGAGATCAAAAATACAAGCGAGAAATATCTGTCAAAGAAAATAATCTACTCAAGAACGATCAGGTCATTACCAAACAACTTAGAGACTTGCTGGCAGCAATAGAACGTAACGAAAGAAATCAATATAGAGCAAGATTAGAAGCTTCTAATCGAATTTTAAACAACACCTCGAATATAATCATGATTATTGCGGTAATCAGCGTATTGATCGCCATTATCTTTCTGTTTTTGATTACCAAAGATATTTCTAAAAGTCAAAAATACCGGAATGAATTAGAATCCGAAAAAGCATATACCGAATCTCTTCTTAAAACAAGAGAATCCTTGATTAATACGGTTACTCATGATCTTCGTTCTCCACTTAATACTGTTATAGGGTACTCTGATCTTTTGGAGAGAACTGGTTTAAGCAATAAACAAAAGCACTATTTGGGGCACCTCAAAAAGTCTTCTGATTATATTCTTCATTTGGTGAATGACCTTTTGGATTTATCAAAACTGGAAGCAGGCAAAATGATTATCGAAGAGCTGCCTTTTTCTCCCGAAAAATTAATAGAAAATACAATTTCCAGTGTTATTCCTGTTAACGATAAAAAGAATCTGGATATTCAGATCATTACCGATGACTTATTAAAAAAGCAATACATCAGCGATCCTTTTCGGATTAAGCAAGTTCTTACTAATCTACTTCATAATGCCTATAAATTTACTGATGAAGGTTCAATTGTTGTAGAAAGCACGGTTATTGAAAATGGCCTTTCAGAAAAACAATTGGTAATTGCGGTAAAGGATACAGGAATAGGAATTACTGCAGAGCAACAGCAAGTTATTTTTGAGGAATTCTCTCAGGGAGATGATGACACCGAAAAGAAATTTGGTGGTTTCGGATTAGGGCTGTCGATTACTAAGAAAATTATACAATTACTGAATGGTAAAATCACTTTAAAAAGTGAACCAGAAGAGGGAAGTGTTTTTACCATCTATATCCCAATAAAACAATCTAACTCTTTGATTCCTGAAGAAGAAACCGAAGTACTGGAGATACAAAACTTCTCAAATAAAAAGGTGTTAATTGTCGATGATGATCCTAGTCAGTTATCCCTAACTAGTGAGGTAGCTACGCTAGCCGGTCTTACATATGACGTTTGTGAGAATGGTCTTGAAGCTGTTGCCTTGCTAGAGAAAAACGATTATGATTTGGTTTTGACCGATATACAAATGCCTAAAATGGATGGCTTTGTACTGATTAAAACCATAAAAGAAGAGTTGAAAAAAGAGAACTTACCCGTGATTGCCTTATCTGGAAGAACAGATACTTCTGTCTCTGAATATCAGGATGCAGGTTTCTCGGGAAATTTAAGAAAACCATATGCTCCCAAAGAATTGATCGACCTTATTGCCAGGATATTAAATGTTGATCTTATCGAATATGAAAACGAGATGCCTAATCTTTTGGATTCAGAAGAATATTCTCTTAATGACTTAATGCTTTTTGCACACGGTGACTCTGACTCTTTATACGCTATTCTGGATACTTTTTATGAGAGTACCGTCGATAACATCAAAGATCTAAAGACTATGGTATCCAAAAAAAACATCAACCAAATCAAGAAGATTGCTCATAAAATGCTTCCGATGTTTAAGCAAATAAAAGCTAAAGAAGTAGTTCCAGTTTTGACTCGACTAGAACATCCTGAGCAATATGACATGAAAGATTCTGAAGTTCTTGAGCTTTCCCAAAAGGCAATAAGCAATATAGAAAGCTTAATTGACAAGCTTAAAGTAGAAAACTAAAGACTGATATCGTATTGCTTCAGTTTGTTATACAAGGTCTTCCTATCGATAGATAACATTCGAGCTGCTTTTGCCTTGTTCCCATTTGCCTTTTCTAAAGCATCCAGTATTAACTCTTGCTCATTTTGATTCTTAAATAACCCATAGGTTTGCTTAGAATTATGAGTAGCATATGCAATATCGTGAGGCAAAATACTTAAGGTGATCATTTCGTCCTGAGAAAGAAGTACAGAACGTTTAACTATATTCTTAAGCTCTCTAAGGTTTCCTGGCCAGGTATAATTTTTGAACGCTTCTAGCACCTCGTCTGCAAATCCAACAACATGTTTATCCAATTCTGCATTCGACTCTTCCAAAAAGTGATTCGCAAAGAGCATCAAATCTTCAATTCTATCTTTTAATGGAGGGACTTTTATTGAAAATTCATTCAATCTATGATATAGATCTTCTCTAAACTCTCCTTCTTTTACGGCAAGGCTTAAGTCTTCGTTGGTTGCTGCGATTACTCTTATATCTACTTCAATTTCCTTATTGCTTCCAACAGGTTTTATTCTTCTTTCCTGAAGTGCTCTAAGCAACTGTACCTGTAATTCGTAACTTAAATTTCCGATTTCGTCCAAAAATAATGTTCCTCCATTGGCGGCTTCAAAATGCCCTACTTTATCATTTACCGCACCGGTAAACGAACCTTTAATATGCCCAAAGAATTCGCTTGAGGCAATTTCTTTTGGTATAGCTCCACAATCTACAGCAACAAAGGGTTTTTCTGATCTTTTACTAGCTTTATGAATACTACTGGCCACATATTCTTTCCCTGTCCCACTGTCTCCAACCACAAGAACCGACATACGAGTAGGTGCTACCAAGGCTACATATTCATTCAATTTTTTTGAAGCATCGCTTACTCCACGAACGAAACTATCGCCTGAAGGCGCAGGTACTTCTTTGGTGCGCACTTCTTTTTTTTGAGGTTTAGTTTCTACGACACCTCCGGTATTCAAAGCTTTTTCAATAGTTTGTAAAATTGTATCCGGATTAAATGGTTTTGACACATAGTCAAAAGCCCCTTGTTTGATTGCATTAACCGCCATATTGATTTCGGCATATCCAGTCATTATAATCACTTGTGTGCTTTGGTTACTTGTCAAAATTTCATCAAGCAACGTAATACCATCCCGATCCGGAAGTCTCACATCGGCTAAAACAACATCAAAAGTATGCTCCTTAATTTTGGCTACAGCTTCATTACCAGAAAATGCAGTAACGACCTGGTATTGCTTTTTTTCTAAGAAGGTCTTAAGCATTGTACAAAAAGCAACATCATCCTCTACAATAAGTATTTTTGACATATTCGGTAATTTATTAAGCAAATCTGTGTTATAAAAGTACAATTTAATACAGTTCGTTCGAATAAAAACATAAAAAAAGAGACCCTTGGGAATGAGTCTCTTTTTTAGCACTAAACAACTTTATATCGTCCTTTGGTTGCAAAACGATATCCTTTTTCTACCCCTAGATTTAAGATTTATTGTCGTTTGGCGTTATCCATTCGCCCGTAGCGCTTGCAAATACAACTTTGTTGTTGTTATCGTTATCATGTAATAGCATCTTATATGTATTGTCTTTTGACATGTATGCTCTTACAATTCTAAATTCTTTATAGTCCCTTACCGTTGCTTGATGCACCAGTAATGACATTTCTGATGTTGTAATTTCAGTATACTCTTGATGCTCTTGTTCATACTCTCTAAACTCAATTCCATCATTTACAGCTAATTCATCCTGAGCTAAAACACCCTGTGCTGAAAAAATACTTACTACAATTGCTACTATCATTGGTAACTTTTTCATGGGTTTTATAAAAGTCGTTTCTACACTATTTATATAGTAATAATTGTTCCAATTCTTTAAAACAATTAGAAAAACCAATAAACAAATGATTACCAGTGTTTTACGTATTTTTAGAAATAAAAAAAGTGTCAAAAAAACTGTAGAATACACACAAAAGTGTAGAAATATTACACACTTTTTTGTAATGTATTTCTAGAACAAGGGTTTTTTACGGTTCGTTTTCTTTAAAGATTGTTTGTGCTTGGCATCCAATCTCTTTTTTACAGAACTTTTGGAAGGCTTAGTTAGTTTTCTTTTTTGAGGTACTTTTGAATGTGTTTTTAAAAGCTCGACCAATCTTTTAATCGCTAATTCTTTATTTCTGTGTTGGCTCCTGCTATCGCTGCAAAACAAAATTAGATGTCCTGTCTTAGTCAATCTGGAAGACAACTTATGCTGCAACATAACTTTTTCAGCATCTGTAAGTCCAGAAGAAGCCTTGATATCAAAGCTCAATGCAATTTTAGAAGACACCTTATTTACATGCTGTCCACCTGCACCCGAACTCCGTACAGCCTTAAAATTTAATTCACTTATGATTACTGCAATATTCAAGAGAAAAGCGTTACTTGATGGGCTGATTTCAGCAAATCATTCACTGTTTTTACCGGATTAAACGTAGTTAAAGGAACTTCTACAAAGACACTGATCCAATTGGACATTGCTCCATTCCATAAACCAGGCAATTCTAATGCCTTAAGCACTTTACCATTCATCGTTTTTTTGGTAATAAACCCCGCTTCAGGATCCACAAAATCTAATAAATTGAACTTGTTTCCTTTATAATCTCTGACTCCACATACAAGGTCCACGGGATTAAAATGTGTAGCACTATTCAAAATCTCAGACTGTCGATGATCATCTTTATCGATTTGAGCAGTTTCTATAATCTGCAATACTAATCGACCATTTTCTTTTTTGACCCAAAATGGTCCACCTCCAGGCTCCCCTTCGTTGATTACCATACCACAAACACGTATGGGTCGGTTTAGGGATTCTCTCAGAAACTGTAGTTTGTATTTTTCGGAGAACTTATCAAAATCTAATGGTAGTCTTACGTTTAGTTGTTGAACCAAGAATTTTTTAATGTCCGTAAGTTCTGCTTCCGTTGGAGTCTTTTCGTCTAGGGCTTGCAAAATTCTAAAAACTTCGTCCTGGATTTCCAACAACTTACCAGCTAATACCTTTTTAAAACCAGTTACCTCATCCTGATACTTGCGAACAACTACATTATCAATGTTTTTTATGTAAATAATATCAGCATCCAGATCATCCAGATTTTCAATTAATGCACCATGTCCTCCAGGTCTAAAAACCAAACAACCATTATCAGCTCGGAAAGGTTCATTGTTTTCGTCTACTGCGATTGTATCTGTATCGGGTTTTTGAAAAGAATATGAAATTTGAAAATTAGTATTGGTTTTTTCTTCAACTTTCTTCTTAATCCTTTCAAATTCTCCTTTAAATGCTTTTAAATGCTCCTTAGAAATGGTAAAATGTAATTTTGAATCTCCATTTTGGTTGGTGTTATATCCTGCCGCTTCATATAAATGCTCTTCAAAAGCGGTGGCAATACCCTCATTATACTTGTGAAAAGGAAGCAATCCTTTTGGATAAACTCCAAAATTCAATCCTTTTTCCTTTAGCATCATTTCAACAAAAATATGAAGCTGCCTGCCTTCTGATAGCGATTCAAATTTTGGATAAACATCTTTTACCTTTTCCATTACTGTATGGTAAAAAGGGAACTTCTCTAGTCCTATTAAAAAAAGTCGAATAGCATTCGCTTTTTCGTGATTGGTATACGAGTTTAAACTTTCTTTTTTGAAATCGTAATTGTCAAGAAATCGAAATAACTCTTTAAACATACGAGACGCTGCTCCAGATGCAGGAACAAACTTTATCGTATCGAGATGTGCAGATCTTGAATTATATAATTTGGTAAGTTCAGATTGATAATGATCTGAAAACTTAAGTATTCCATTTTCAAGTGTGGCTGCATGCCTTAACGGAACGAAAGGTATCTCATTTCTAAAAGTTTCTATTTGGGATAAAACTTTATCTACTGTTAAGCCTTTCGATTTTATGAGTTTAATATCTTTATCTGTAATGTTCACTTTTGTATATTATTAATTTGTCAATAATTTGAAAAAGCATTAAAATCGAGGTTTACATCGTATCAAGATAAGTTAAAAGATATAAAACCTAACTATTTCTTGATCAAATTTCATTTTAAATTCTTTTTCTTTTTAGTGTCTTGACGCAATACTTTGTTACCTATCGATTTTCTCATTCAAAAAGGAGTTACATAAACGCATGTAAAACCCTCAAATTCGTCATAAACGAGGTCAAATTCGGTAGTTCGATTCTCATAATTAACCTTTCCACCTACAAATGGAGAGCTAAAATCGAAAGAAGCAACTTGTACATGTTGTTCAAAGCTTAAACCTGGTGTTGCATACAACTTATAAAGAGATTCTTTGACTCCCCAGATAATTGTTAGTGCTCTGGTAACGTCTAGTTGTTTATTCTGAATAAAAGACAGTTCGGTTTCAGAAACAAATTTGTGTGATATTCTATTGATTTTTTCACGTTGTTTTTCAATATCAATCCCTACAGGTTTATCACTAATAATAATTCCCGAAAAATTATAGGAGTGTGTGATCGAAATATAATTTTCATCTCTCAAATGAGGTTTCCCCAAATCATCATAAAACAGGTCAAAATCGCTATAATTTGCTTCTGCCAAAAGATGACGTATGCTCATAAAACCTCTGCGATGCATTTCTGATTTCATCCCGCTCACTCTTGCCGTGCAATGTGGAGTTAATGTTATTCCTTCTGCCAGTGTTTCATAAGATTCTTCAATCTTCCAAATCAACACTTTAGTACTTTGATCTACTGTTATAGTTTTGTAAAGAGGCATTTAAAGTATTAAAGTTATTACGTACCTTTGCAAACTGAAAATCGAAAGAATATTTCTCAGATTTTCTGACAACGAATTTAGAACAATTTAGTGCTAAATACCAAAAAGCACTGGATATACATAAAATAAATATTATGAGTACTAAAACAGCACCTTATGTTCCTTACAAAGTAAAAGATATTTCTCTTGCAGGATGGGGAAGAAAAGAAATTGAATTGGCAGAAGCAGAAATGCCAGGATTAATGTCTTTACGTGAAGAATATAAAGACGAACAACCTCTTAAAGGAGCTAGAATTGCAGGATGTTTACACATGACGATACAAACTGCTGTATTAATAGAAACACTAGTTGCTTTAGGAGCAGAGGTTACCTGGAGTTCTTGTAATATCTTTTCTACGCAGGATCAGGCAGCAGCTGCTATTGCAGATGCAGGAATTCCAGTTTACGCCTGGAAAGGAATGAATGAAGAAGAATTTGACTGGTGTATTGAACAAACCCTTTTCTTTGGAGAAGATCGTAAACCTCTTAATATGATTCTCGATGATGGAGGCGATCTTACCAATATGGTATTAGACAAATACCCTGAACTAGTAGATGATATCAAAGGATTATCTGAAGAAACCACTACTGGTGTTCATCGTTTGTACGAAAGAATGAAAAACGGAACATTACCGATGCCTGCTATAAACGTTAATGACTCTGTGACTAAGTCCAAATTCGATAACAAGTATGGATGTCGCGAAAGTGCTGTTGATGCTATCCGTCGTGCTACCGATACTATGCTTGCTGGTAAGCGTGTTGTAGTTTGTGGATATGGAGATGTAGGTAAAGGTACTGCGGCATCATTTAGAGGAGCTGGTTCTATCGTTACCGTAACAGAAATCGATCCTATTTGTGCTTTGCAAGCTGCGATGGATGGATATGAAGTAAAGAAACTGGATACTGTTATTGGTAAAGCCGATGTGGTAATTACTACTACTGGAAATAAAGATATCGTTCAAGGACAACACTTCAAGGCTTTAAAAGACAAAGCAATTGTTTGTAACATTGGTCACTTTGATAATGAAATAGATATGGCATGGTTAAATGACAATTATGGAAACACCAAAGACGAGATCAAACCTCAGGTAGATAAGTATACTATTGACGGAAAAGATGTGATCATCCTGGCAGAAGGTCGTTTGGTAAATCTTGGTTGTGCTACAGGACACCCTAGTTTTGTAATGAGTAATTCTTTTACCAACCAGACTTTGGCGCAAATAGAGCTTTGGAATAACTCTGAGAATTATAAAAATGAAGTGTATATGCTACCTAAACACCTTGACGAAAAGGTTGCAAAATTACATTTAGCGCGTTTAGGAGTCGAATTGGAAACATTGAGACCAGAGCAAGCAGAATATATTGGGGTAACGGTTGAAGGACCATTTAAACCAGAATACTACAGATACTAAAATAGTATTGTTTATTACAATAATTCAAAAACAACCTTCGATTGAGATTGAGGGTTGTTTTTTTTATACTCAAGTTTTGACTACATTTAAAAAGCTTAAATAATTAAAATACCATGAGGCTTTTTTTTAGTTTTTGGTTAGTGAGTATTACTGTTTTTTCGCAAAACAACGAGGAAGTATTTCAAAAGATTAAAACACAATTTAAGACTATTACAAACCTGCAAGAAGAAGGGTTGCTACAAGAAAAAACTAAATCTTATTCTTGTCCTGACCAAAGCACACAAGGGGTTTTATCATATTTCTATCAAGGTTCAAAGCTTCAACTAATCACTCATACTGTTGATCAAGGACATCATTCTGTAACTTATCATTATTACATCAATAACGACTTACTTTTTTTCTGTTTTATCGAAGAAGGTTTTGATAATGATCAATCGATCTATGACAGTACGAATCAAGATTTGATAGCAACCAATGAAAACTGGAACGTTATTCAAAAAAGAATTTATTTTTTTAAAGAAACCCCCATTAAATGCCTACTAAAAGAATACGGAAGTAAAGATATAACAGGGCAGATGCAAACTAACGATTTGCCCATTACAAACTATTTTAAAAACAAGCAAGTCGACTGTACTGAAGAGGAAATACAAAAAATCAAACAAACATATCGTGAACTTACCAAACCCATTAAAAACCTGTGTTTGCTCGAGTATTAAACAAAAAATCCCTTTTCTAACGAAAAAGGGATTCTCTTTTTTGTATGATAAGATCATTTAATCTAACTCTGCTATCAGGCAATCTTCGTAAGAAGCAATTTTGTTTTGAATCATAGCTAAACCTTCACTTCTGGAAGCCATAGGATCTATTTTTACCGTATCTCCATTTGGCAAGTGCATTACATAAAATCCGTCTTTAAAAGAAGAAAGTTTAATCACCTCGCCATTAGGCTTTATCGCACTCCATGACTTATGCGTAGGACTATATACCAAATCCAATTTATCTCCTTTTCTTTCCCCCTCTATAACCTTTATTTGCATTCTGTTTTTGGTTGCGGTCATCTCAAAAGTATTTCCATCTTTTTCAACAACTTGCATCTCCATCTCTCCTTCATTCATTGCTAATGGATTAGAACCGCTCCAAAATTCAATTACATTAAAGATTAATACATCCCCAACAAAGAACAATCCATAAACAGGAATGATATTAAACACCCAAAAAATAAGGTTATCCAAGAACTTGCTATCAGTTAATCCATCATTCCAATCTCTAAGACCATTGAATGCCGAGAAAGAACCCAAACAACTAGAAAATAGAATTGAAGCCGACAATAAAGTACACACAGTTAGTTTTTTCATAATTAAGAATTTTAATGATTTATGTAATTAAAGTTAAACTAACTTTTTTGAATACCCTATTTTTATTCGCTAATTCAAAATATGCAGGAACTAAAAAACCCTTTTCATTTTCATGAAAAGGGTTCCTATATATTACAAAGGAAAGTCCTTATGCTTCAAATGGAACTATAGAAACATAAGATTTATTATCTTTCTTTTTAGTAAACTTTACGATACCATCTACTTTGGCATGTAAGGTATGATCTTTACCAGCATAAACATTTTCTCCTGGCTTGTGGGCTGTACCTCTTTGTCTTACAATGATGTTACCAGCCACGGCAGCTTGTCCACCAAATATCTTTACACCTAAGCGTTTCGATTCTGATTCTCTACCGTTCTTCGAACTACCAACTCCTTTTTTATGAGCCATTTTCTTTAGGTTTTATATTGTTAATACTAAACAGGGTGTACCTGCTATTTATCTATTTTCCTTGTAAAGCTTCTATTAATTCAGCTTTCTTCATAGAAGAAATTCCTGAAATTCCTTTAGCTTTAGCCATCTCCTTCAATTCAGCTACAGTTTTAGAGCTTAAATCTTCTGCTCCTGTTGCTTTAGGTTTAGCTTCTGCTTTTGGAGCAGCTTCTTTTACTGCTTTTTCAGCTTTCGCTTTAGGTTCTGCTTTTTTAGTCTCTTTCTTAGGAGCAGCTTTCTTAGCTCCAGAAGTTACGATGTCTTCAATAACGATTTCCGTTAGAGATTGACGGTGACCATTCTTAACACGGTAACCTTTACGTCTCTTTTTCTTGAAAACAATAACTTTATCACCTTTTAGGTGTCTTGTAATCTTGGCTCCTACTTGAGCTCCTTCTATAACTGGGGCGCCTAGAGTAACCTTGTCTCCGTCTGCTGCAAGAAGAACTTTATCGAAAGCTACTTTATCACCTTCTTCTCCTGCTAAACGATGTACAAATACTTTTTGGTCTTTTGCAACTTTAAATTGCTGCCCTGCTATCTCTACAATTGCGTACATAGCGTAACGTTTAATTAATTATGTTAAATATAAGAACATGCCTATTCGATAGGCGGGTGCAAATATACTGCTAATTAATTAAATGCCAAATATTTTTACGCCTCAACCGGGGAAGAATGATGATTTTTTCTGGGATTCCAACTTTCTTTAAATAATTGCATAAAGGAAAGCGTCAAAACGAAGGTAGTAGCGAATCCCATTATTGCAGCTATAAATACCACTATACCTACACCAACGTGGTAATGAGAACTCCAATTGGCAAGCATTTCTGGCAAGAAGTCGGTTTGAATATTGGTTACATATACTGCAAAAAACGCAGTAAATATAAGCGTAGCATTAAACCCTGTAAGAAGACCTGTCATAAATCCTTTCTGGTAGTCAAACTCTTTTCGCTTTTCTTCTTTATATATTTTCATTGCCCTATATAGTCCAAAAGCAACGACCACCCCATTTCCGAGACTAAACACAGGGTTGGTTTGCACTCCAAATAAGGACAAAATTAAAAAGTAAGCAATAAGTCCAATTGCTATATAAACACCATACTTAACAGGGATCGCTGACATTTTCATCTCTTCATTTTTTAGGATTTGTAATTTAAAATTAAGAAATTTAAGAGTTTTTTAACCTTAAAAGCTTGTTAATTTATTGTTTTTGAACCTTTTAAGCTAAAGCACTTTTTTTACACACAAACTGTAACAAAATCACATTTTTTAACACAAATCCTTAAAACAAAATTATTACTAATGAAAAAGAAATTTTACGCAATTGCATGTGGGCTTATGATTACTGCATCCGCATTTGCACAAGAAGTGAAGTTTACAGAATATGACCTAGACAACGGTCTTCATGTAATTCTACACCAAGAAAACAAAGCTCCGGTAGTAACCGTGGGTGTCATGTATCATGTTGGGGCAAAGGATGAAGAAACAGGAAGAACAGGATTTGCTCATTTCTTTGAACACTTATTATTTGAAGGAACCAAAAATATCGAAAGAGGTAAGTGGTTTGATATTGTTTCTGCAAACGGAGGGAGAAATAACGCAAATACTACACAAGATAGAACGTATTATTACGAAACATTACCTTCTAATAATTTAGAACTAGCTTTATGGATGGAATCTGAAAGAATGTTACATCCTGTGATTAACAAAATTGGCGTAGACACACAAAACGAAGTTGTAAAGGAAGAAAAGAGACAACGTATTGATAATGCACCTTACGGAAAAATTATTTATCAAACTGCCATTGGTAAACACTTATTCAAAAAACACCCATACAAAGAGTCTGTAATTGGTAGCATGGAGGATTTGGATGCAGCTAAGTTGGATGAGTTTATCGCTTTTAATCAAAAATTTTATAACCCAAACAATGCTACCCTTGTTGTAGCTGGTGATATCCAAATCGAGAATGCAAAAAAAATGATCGCTGATTATTTTGGAGACATCAAAAACAACGGTGAAAAAATCACGAGAACGGTAATAAAAGAAGATCCTATTACTACCGAAATAAAGGCGACAGAAACCGATGCTAACATTCAGCTTCCTGCAAAAGTATTGGTATATAGAACCCCAAAGCAGACAGACAGAGACACCTATGTTTTAAACTACATCTCTACCATACTTACCGGTGGTAATAGCTCCAGAATGTACAAAAATATGGTAGAGGACAAAAAAGTAGCTTTGCAGGTATTTGCTTTTGCCAATGCACAAGAAGATTACGGCACATATACTATGGTTGCGCTACCCTTAGGACAAGTAGGTTTGGACAAGCTACAGGCTGAAATGGATGCTGAAATCGAGAAATTACAAAACGAATTAATCACAGAAAGAGAATTTCAAAAATTACAAAATCAGTTCGAAAACAACTTTGTAAATTCCAATTCGGATATCGAAGGCATTGCAGGTTCTTTGGCAACCTACAACGTGCTTTATGGTAATACTGATTTGATCAATAAAGAAATTGAAATTTACAGATCTATTACACGAGAAGATATCCAAAAGGTAGCTAAGAAATATCTTAACAAAAACCAACGTCTTAATCTTGATTACGTTTCAGAGTCAAGTAAATAATACAAAGCATCATCGAAATGAAAAAAAATATCATATACTTAGTCGCATTTTTATTGACTGTTATCAGTGCAAATGCGCAGATCGACAGATCCAAAATGCCTAAATCAGGACCTACTCCTACTATTAATTTGGGAGAACCTTTTACTTTTAAAATGGGCAATGGTCTTACCGTTTTGGTTGTAGAAAATCATAAACTACCAAGAGTAAGTGTAAGCTTATCTCTAGACAATCCTCCTAACGCTGAAGGTGAAAAAGCAGGAATCAGTGCGATCACTTCTGGAATGATGGGAAAAGGAACGAAAAGCATCGACAAGGACACATTTAATGAAGAAGTAGATTTTCTTGGAGCAACATTAGATATTGGTACTCAAGGAGGGTTTGCACAATCATTATCAAAATACGCAGATCGAATTATTGAATTATTTGCCGATGCGACACTTCATCCAAAATTCACTCAGGAAGAATTGGATCTTGAAAAGAAAAAACTTATTGAAAATATTAAAACCGGAGAAAAGAGCGCTGAAGCGATAGCTCAAAGAGTAAGAGCAGTTTTGGCTTATGGTAAAAATCACCCGGCTGGAGAATACGTGACAGAAAAGACCGTAAATAATATTAATCTTAGTGATATAGAGGCTTACTACAGAATGAATTTTGTTCCTTCTTACGCCTATATGGTAATTAGTGGTGATATCACCACAGATAAAGCTAAAAAATTAGTTGAAAAACACTTTACGTCCTGGACCGCAGGAAAAGCACCTTCTTTTACTTTACCAGAGGTAAGAGATGCTCAATATCGACAAATCAATTTTGTTGATATGCCAAATGCGGTACAAACTGAAGTTTCAGTCATGAATATAACAGATTTAAAAATGGCAGACGAAGATCACCATGCGGCTTTGGTTGCCAATTATATTCTTGGTGGTTCTTTTGGAAGTTACATCAATATGAACCTAAGAGAAGAACATGGGTATACGTACGGAGCAGGATCTAGATTCCCTAGAGAAAAGTATCACAACTCTGCTTTCAGGGCCTCTACTAAAGTTAGAAACATGGTTACCGATAGTGCTGTTGTTGAGATTCTAAAAGAGATCAAAAGAATCAGAACAGAAGACGTAGAAGATGAGATGCTTAAGAATGCCAAAGCAAAGTTCTTAGGAGAATTCATTCTAGCTTCAGAAAGCGATAGAACCATCGCCCGAAGAAGTATTAACATTAAAACTCAAGACCTTCCAAAAGATTTTTACGAAACTTTTATTGCTAAGATTAATGCGGTAAGTAAAGCAGATGTAAAAAGAGTAGCTAACAAATACTTCAATGTAGACAAGGCAAGAATTGTTTTGGTAGGCAAAGGAAGTGATGTGCTAGAAAACCTTGAAAAAGTGAGTTTTGAAGGTAAAAAAGTGCCTATTTTATACTTTGATAAGTACGGAAGTAAAACAGAAAAACCTGATTATAATGCAGCATTACCAGAAGGTGTTACTGGTCAATCTGTATTAGACACCTATTTTAAAAATATTGGTGGAAAGGAAAAACTAGAAGCAGTGCAATCTGTTTTCACAACTGCAGAAGCTGCATTTAATGGAAACACACTTGGGCTAGTTGCAAAAACTACGGCAAAAAATCAATCTTTAATCGAGGTGAAGTTTGGTGCAATAACTGCTCAAAAAGTAGTTTTTGATGGTACTACTGGATATGTAATGGCTCAAGGACAGCGTATTGATTACACCGAGGACCAAATAAAAGAAGCCAAAGCAGATTCTTATCCTTTTTCAGAGCTTAAAAATGCTTCAGCAAAATTAGAGGGCACACAACCTTATGATGGTGGCAAAGCCTATGCTGTAAAATTAAGCGATAAGAAAACAGCATTCTTTGATACCGAAACTGGTTTAAAAGTAAAAGAAGTAACTATACAAGAACAAGGCGGACAAAAAATACCTGTTACGGTAATGTATAGCGATTACAAAGAAGTAAATGGGATTAAATTTCCGTTTACTATATCCCAAGCTTTAGGGCCTCAAAAAATTGATTTTGTAGTAAAAGAAATCAAAATCAACGAAGGAGTAACCGACGAGGATTTTAAATAAAATTCCAATAGCATAAATATCATAAAGGTTCGTTTGCAAAAACGGACCTTTATTTATTTCTATTGGTCAAATACACTCCAAAAATTATCACTCCCGAAGCCAATAATTGGTACAGAGAAAATTTTTCATTATCCCATAATCCCCACACCAAAGCAATAATAGGCATCGTATAGGTTACCGAACTGGCAAATACAGGTGTACTTATTTGTACTAATTTATTAAACATTAACTTAGCTATCCCGGTACCTATCACTGCCAATACTGCCATATAAGCAATACTCATTTGTATATCATGGTTCGAAAACATTTCGGTTTTAAAAAAGTCAGCAAAGAAAAGTACAATAAGCGCCGGAAAAAATAGAACTACAAAATTACCATTGGCAATCGCCATCGGAGAAACATGTTGCAAGTACCGTTTGATGATATTTACATTTAGTCCATACCCAAAAGTCGCTATGATCACCAAAAGTGCATACTCATAATTTTGATCCGGATTAATAATTGCGCCCTCCCATATCAAACCAACACAACCAATAAAACCAATGATAACCCCTACCAATTGATTTTTATAAAATCGTGTGGCAAAAAACAATATTCCTAATACAAAGGTGATCAAGGGAGTTAGCGAGTTCAATATCGAAGTGATACCGCTATCGATTTCAGTTTCGGCAAAAGCAAACAAAAATGCCGGAATAAATGTTCCTACAAGTGCAGAAATAGCAATCCATTTCCATTCCTTGGCTTGAATGGTTTTGATACTTCTAAAACCGATAGAAAATAAAAACAATGCAGCGAATACCGTTCTTAGTGCACCCAGTTGCATTGGGGTAAGACCAATTAAGGCTTTTTTGATTAGGATAAATGAACTACCCCAGATAAGAGATAGAACAGCAAGGTAAATCCATTTTACTTTTGTGGTTGGCATGTATTTTCCCCTTAATGTTAAGCAGCAAAAATGGTAAAAATCCTGACGACCAGAAGGGGTTTAAAGAGAAAATTAACTTACATTTAGCTTTCATTTATATTCTTCATCCCAACGAAGACTCTCAATCAAATGTTTCATATCGTTTCGTAAGTAATCTGCAGCAGGTAGAATTGAGTCATAGTTCGGTTTTGCCCTGAAATAAATAGACCCTACAACAAAGTGCTGAACACTATCCGTTAAATAAAACTGAGATTGAGAAGCAGCATCTCCTGTAACCTCATAAAACATACCATACACCTTGTTTTCAGCATCAATATAAGGCTCTTGAGTGATTCCATCGGCCTTGATAAAGTGCTCCTGAGTAAGATTCTGAGCATCTCTTAACAAAGAATCAAGGTTGTTTCCTACTTCGAAATAAGAGATATATAATGTGGCTCTTAGTCTTTTATAATCCAGATCATACCAGCAATTCTTATTTCTTCTGGCTTTTCGCAAATCTGAAAATTCGTTTTTTTCAAATGTATACGGACAAGGAAGCTCTACCTTTTTATATATAGGTTCGGGATAACTCAATCGTAACATTCCCTTTGGCTTAGGAATTACTTCTCCTCCGCAAGATACCATCAATAAAGATGAGATCACAAATAGTAAGATTCTAAATTCTCGATTCATTCAGTTATAGTTAACTTCACTTGTTTAATTCGTTTTCTATCCAAAGATTCTATTTTGAAAACATAAACTCCCAAACTAATTTGCTCACCTCGTTTTGGGAAACTCCCCGATATTTCTAAAAGTAAGCCTGCAATGGTCTCGGCATCTCCTTTCCTTTCTTCAAAAATCTTATTGTCTTCTAACTTCAATACTCTGTAAAAATCTTTGAGCGCTGTTCTTCCTTCAAACACATAATTTTGATCATCTAGTTTAGAATACACTAGATCCTCATCATCAAACTCGTCACTAATATCCCCCACAATTTCTTCAATGATATCTTCTAGCGAAATAAGTCCACTAGTTCCTCCATATTCGTCTACTACAATTGCCAAATGATTCTTCTTATTTTTAAAATCATTGAGAAGGTCATCCAATTTTTTATTTTCCGGAACAAAATACGGATCTCTAATTAAACTCACCCAATCAAAGTCCGTTTTACTAATATGTGGCAAAAGATCTTTTGCATAAAGAATGCCCACAACTTTATCTATACTTTCTTCATAAACCGGAATACGAGAATACCCATTTTGAACAATCTCAGAAAGTATTTCTTTGTATTTTGCTTCTACATTAAGTGCAAAAATATCTATCCTAGGACGCATCACCTGTTTGGTATCAGTGTTTCCAAAAGAAACGATTCCTTCTAGAATTTTTTTCTCTTCCACAGTAGTATCCTGATCCGAGGTAAGCTCTAACGCCTGAGACAATTGATCTACACTGATATTTGATTTTTGCTTCCCTAATCGATTATGAATCCGAACTGTAAATCGACTCATCGGAACACTAATAGGAGTTAACACCCAATCCAATACACCTAGAGGCCTGGACATGAATTTAGCAAACTTCACTTTGTTTCTGCTGGCGTATATTTTTGGTAAAATCTCACCAAAAAGTAAAATCAAAAAGGTAACCACTCCAACCTCAACAAAAAATCGCAATTTGAACCATTCCAAATCGAAGAGCACAATATTGTCTAAACTCTTAAAATAGATTTTCCCTAGGGAATCAAACAAAAGTACTATAGCTATATTGATAAAATTATTGGCCACCAATATCGTTGCCAAAAGTTTCTTTGGCTTATTAAGCAGCTTGGATACTATACCAAGGTTTTTAGAATTCGATGCTTCGCCTTCTTCTTTGATATCCGAAGCCGTTAACGAGAATAAGGCAACTTCGCTACCAGAGATTAACGCCGAAAAAACAAGCAGAATTAGTAATGCCACTACATTCAAAGTGTGCATCGCATCAAAAAAGAATAAAAAGGTAAATATAGGTTCGGGATCAGGGTCCAAATTATATTGGTTTAGTTAAACTTGCTTAGAACGGAAGATCATCTTCTTCCATATCTGGTGTACTGGATGAACCTTGTTGCGGTGTAGCAACAGGAGCATTCATATTTGTTGCTTGTTGAGGAGTCCCCCCAACAGATTGGGCTTCGTTCTTTGGGGTTAAAAAGGTGAAATCTGTACATTGTATTTCTGTACTATATCTATCCTTACCCTGCTCGTCTTGCCATTTTCTGGTTTTTAAACGGCCTTCTATGTATATTTTATCTCCTTTATTAAGATATTTCTCGCAAATTTCCGCTGCTTTATTTCGAACTACGATATTGTGCCATTCGGTAGAAGTCACTCTTTCGCCTGTCGTTTTATTTACATACGAATCATTAGTAGCCAAGGGGAACCTTCCTATGCAACCTCCTCCTTCAAAATAATGCATCTTTACTTCATCTCCTGTATGCCCAATGAGCATTACTTTATTTAGTGTACCTGACATTTTCTGTTTGTTATTAATAGTAAATGTAATAAAAAAGGATCATACCTTAAAAAACGAATCTATAAAATTACCTAACAATATAGGAACCGGATAATTGTGTATTTCTTGACGATTCACATTTTTTTGTATGCCCTGGAGCAGCAGGTTTGTATCGGTTTTAATGATAAAAAATCGGGTATAAATATGTTGATGTGATAACTTGTGAACGATTGGTTCTTCTTTGAAGGGAGTAATGACATACTCACCTCCATTTACCATTTCTTTAAACGTTTGTGTTGTCGGAATTGTATCCACAGTGCATTTTTCATCTTCGATTAAAGGGAATTCGTATAAACCTTCCCAAATTCCTTTTCCCAAACGTTGTTGCAAAACAGTTTGATTACCATTATCATAAACCAAGTAGTTGAAATACCTTTTTTTCACCTTTATCTTTTTAAGCTTCACTGGCAATTCGCCAATAGCTCCTTTATCCAAGCCTACACAACTATCATTAATTGGACAAACAATACAATATGGATTTTTTGGTTTGCATTGTAGGGCTCCAAATTCCATGATGGCTTGGTTGTAGGTTGCAGGTTGTTCATGATCCATCAATTCAATAGCCAACCCTTTAAACTCTTTGATACCCGCAGTTGTATTAATTGGAGTGTTGATCCCAAAATATCTAGACAACACTCTATAGACATTCCCATCGACAACCGGTGTCGGCTCATCATAACAGATAGAAGCAATTGCACTTGCCGTATAATCCCCGACTCCCTTAAGCTCTAGTAGACCTTTATAAGTATCAGGAAACACACCTTCTAATTCGTTAACAATATATTTGGCGGTTGCATGAAGATTTCTTGCTCTGGAATAATACCCTAAACCTTGCCATAATTTTAATACCTGTTCTTCGGTTGCAGAAGCGAGTTCGAATACCGTTGGAAAAGCCTCTGCAAATGACAAATAATACGGTAATCCTTGCGCAACTCGAGTTTGTTGAAGAATAATTTCACTCAACCAAATTCGATATGGGTCTTTGGTTTCGCGCCATGGCATTGTTCTTTTGTTTTGTAAATACCACGTAATGAGTTTTTTAGAAAATTTCATAGCAAAATTATAGGTTTTGCAAAATTAAAGCATTAAAGATGATAATTTAATCTTAAGTATTGATTTTTTGGAATTTAAATTCTTATATTTGCCCCCTTGAAAATTTAGAAAAACCCCTTAAATAGGAATTATAATGACTAAAGCAGATATCGTAGCAAAAATTTCAGAAAAGCTAGGAATTGAAAAAGGAGATGTACAAGCAACAGTTGAAACTTTCATGGAAGAAGTAAAAAGTTCTTTAGAAAGTGGAGACAATGTTTACCTAAGAGGATTTGGTAGCTTTATCATCAAAACAAGAGCAGAAAAAACTGGACGTAATATTTCTAAAAATACTACCATCAAAATTCCTGCACACAACATCCCTGCATTTAAGCCTGCTAAAGTATTCGTAGAAGGTGTAAAGACGAATGTAGAAGTAAAGTAATAAAGAATAGTAATAAATAAACAATAGTACACTATGCCAAGTGGTAAAAAACGTAAAAGACACAAGGTAGCGACGCACAAGCGTAAAAAAAGAAGAAGAGCTAATCGCCACAAGAAAAAGTAGTTTCTAACTACTTTTTTCGTTTAAAAGTTCTTTGAAATCGAAATAAAGACACTACACTTCGGCTACCAAAATGTAGGCTTTATTTCAACGGAATTCTATAAAATTCCTGTGAAAAAATTGTTTAATCCATTCCGATAACTATCGGGATAAAAATCTAATTAAGAGTGAACAAAGAATTGATCATTAGATCTGGTTCCTCTACAGATTTTGCCTTATTAAAGGATGGAAAACTCATTGAATTACACAAGGAAGAAGATGACAGTAATTTCTCGGTTGGTGATATTTTTATAGCCAAAATCCGAAAATCTGTCCCTGGGTTAAATGCGGCATTTGTGAATGTCGGATATGAAAAAGATGCTTTCCTGCATTATCACGACCTGGGTCCTCAAGTATCTTCTTTACTTAAATTCATTAAACGTGTAAGCACAGGTAAATTAAAAAACTATTCTCTGAAGGATTTTCCTTTTGAGAACGATATTGATAAGCACGGTATTATTACCAATGTGCTTAAATCAAATCAGTCGCTATTAGTACAAATAGTAAAAGAACCTATATCTACCAAAGGCCCAAGAATAAGCTCTGAGCTTTCTATAGCCGGAAGATATATAGTCTTAGTTCCTTTTTCAAACCGGATCTCTATTTCGCAGAAAATAGAATCTTCAGAAGAAAAAGAACGCTTAAAGAGGCTTGTAAAGAGCATTAAGCCCAAAGGTTTTGGTATTATTGTTCGTACTGTAGCAGAAGGCAAGAAAGTAGCAGAACTAGATAAAGATTTGCAAAATCTGATGGACCGCTGGAAAGCAATGTGTAAAAAATTATACAAAGCACACCATCCATCAAAAGTATTGGGTGAAATGAACAGAGCATCCTCGATTTTGAGAGATGTATTCAATGATACCTTTACTTCGATAGTTGTAGATGACGAAGAGCTCTACAATCGAATAAAAGAGTATCTGCAAGAAATTGCGCCCAAAAAAGAATCAATTGTTAAACTTCATAATGCAAGAGTACCTATTTTTGAAAAATACGGTATCGAAAGACAGATAAAAACTAGTTTTGGCAAAACTGTATCGATGAGCAAAGGAGCTTATTTGGTAATAGAACATACCGAAGCCATGCACGTTATCGATGTGAATAGCGGTAACCGATCAAATAAGGCCAAAAATCAAGAAGACACTGCTCTCGAAGTTAATCTAATCAGCGCAGCCGAAGTTGCACGGCAATTACGCCTTAGAGACATGGGTGGTATTATAGTCGTCGATTTTATCGACATGAATAATGCCGAAAATCGTAGAACCCTTTTTAATCATCTCCGGGAAGAGATGAAAGATGACAGGGCAAAGCATAAGATTTTACCCCCTAGTAAATTTGGATTGATTCAAATTACGCGACAACGCGTACGACCAGAAATGAACATTAAAACCCGCGAGGTAGATCCTAGCGGTATCAATGGCGAAATTGAGGCGCCAATTGTTCTAGTAGATAAAATAAAGGTCGAATTAGAAAAATTAATTAAAAAAGAGCATAAAAAGATTACGCTGAGTGCGCATCCTTTTATTGCCGCTTTTTTAACAAAAGGATTTCCATCTACCCGTTCTAAATGGCTTTTTGACCATAAAAGATGGGTTAAGATTGTACCTAGAGACGCTTACACGTATTTAGAATATCATTTTCACGATAAAAATGGTGATGTGATAAAATAACAGAAACCCAGTTCATACACGAACTGGGTTTTTTGTTTATTACTAATTTTGAATCTATCAGCTTTTTATTTGATAATCAGGATGTCCAGTTTGCCACAGAGCGAAAGATAAAATGGTGGCGAATCTCTCAAATTCCTTTCGTTTTGTGTCATCTATCCCATGTCCTGCTTCAGCATCGATCAATAACAAATTATGAGTGTTTTTTGAGGTATTTGCAGCCTTCAATCTTGCCCCAAACTTGATAGAATTCCAAACAGGAACTCTTGGATCGTTTAACCCAGCAGTTAATAATGTCGAAGGGTACTTTTCTCCTTTATCATTAATATGATGATAAGAATCCATCTCCAACAACCCCTGAAATTCTTCTGGGTCATTAATATCACCTAGTTCTTTTGCAATATTTGCTCCATTTGCATCTTCCATAGATCTAATTACATTAAGAGCACCAAATTCTACAATAGCAGCCTTAAATAAATCAGGGCGTTCGGTTATTGATCTACCAATTAAGATTCCTCCGGCACTCCCACTCCAAATAGCCATTTTTTCTGGAGAGGTAAATTTATTTTCTATTAAAAATTCTGCGCAAGAAATAAAATCTTTCCAAGTATTAGGTTTGGTTATCTTATACCCTCCTTTATGCCATGCATCACCCTTTTCTCCTCCTCCTCGTATGTGAGCAATAGCATAAATACCTCCTTCCATTACCCATAATAATCTTCTTAAAGAGAAAGAAGGTTCCATAGAAATTCCGAAAGCACCATATCCATCCATCATTACAATGTTCTTCCCGTCTTTTTTTAATCCTTTGTTATAAATTAATGATAAAGGAATTTTTTTACCATCATGTGCAGTTACTTCAATTTCCTCTACGATAATATTCTTGATTTTTTGATTCTCAAAAGGAACATTTACAGAGTTATCCTTGAGAACACCTTGTTTGTATTCGTAACTCTTATTATCCGTTGTCCATCCCTTGGCCGTAATCCATAATTCTGGATCATCATACCCTTTGGACCTTATGCCAATATCTCCATAGGTTTCTGGAAGTTCTATTTCTCCAAAACCATTTCCTTCTTGCTTATACAAACTAGCTTTTACACCGTTCTTATTGGTAACAAAATACAATCCGTCATTGGTGATAGCAAAATCAGTGATTACTTTATCCTCAAACTCATTAACCAGGACTACAGGATTCTCAAAATCTGGGTTTGAAATTGATGTTTTACAAATTTTGAAATTAGGAGCATCTTTGGATGTTCTATATATTAAAGAATCTCCTTTTACAAAGAATATTTTAATTTGATCTGTTTTTTTGAACAGTGGAACCCAACTTTTCTCCCCTACATCTGATATAAGTTGGTAATATGAATCATAATAATCCAACCCCCCAGAAACTTTCCCAATCAGGTATTTGCTTTTCGAATTTTCTAAAGTTACTATTGGAAAATCTTCCTCATTAATATCCAGATCTTTATTATTCTCTTTTGAAAAAATAGTTTTTATCTCAAAAGAAGGATTAGTAATATCAAACAATACAGATTTGGTGTTTTTTAGAAAACCTTCTTTATTTTGATCTACTACCGGGTGATGTAAATAAATAAACTGAAAATTATTTGGCAACCATTTTATCCCTCCAACCGAAGGCCAGGTATTTGTAATGGATCTTTGATATTGTTTCCCAGTATTTACGTCCAAAATGATCAATTCTGAGATTTCCTTACCTTTTTCAGTAAGGCTAACAACAATCTTTGAACCATCCCAATTAGGAGCAATGTAATTGATTAGAAATTCGGTGTTGGAGGTGTTTTTAAAATTCTTTGGATCGTACAAAAGTATTTCGTCGTCACTAAAAGAGGCTTTATAATAAAGTTTAGAAACATTTTCATTTGACATTCGTTTCAAATAAAAATGTTTGCCATTCTCGGTGATGCGACGTCTGGAAATTTTGAATTTTTTATTAGCATCATATTCTATCTGTTTATCAATTAGAAAATTCAGCTTTTCTATTCTTTTCAATATACTTTTGGAGCTTTCGTTTTCTCTTTCGATCCAACTCTTAATCTCTAGATCCTCCAGATTTTCAGCATAACTGTAAGGGTCCTTTATTTTATGACCATGATAACTATTAGTAACTACTCTTGGTTGAAGCATATTGTCCTTAGAATTTTTGCATCCAACTATCAATAAAAGAAGCAATATGATTTTAATAATACGCATATAAAATATCGAACCCATAATTATGACGACTTACGAATTACTTAATAATTGATACTGGGTTACCTAAAGTCTTTGTCCAAGTAATTGAAATACCACTACCATCATCATCATCGCCTCCATTTGTATCATCTCCGTTATTTCCACCTTTTATAGCATTAAGATTATCTAATCTTGAGATTTGTAATTTTTTTAGACTCAGCTTGTTTTGGATGAATGTTTTTTTCATGACTTAAAATTTAATTCGATTAATACTGATTCAAAAGTATAGATTAACTCCAAAAAAAGATCTGATTTACATGGCCCAGATGTCTGTTTTCATGAATTCCGAGTCTGTTTTCAAGGAAAACGAAACGTAAACTTCTGTTTATCAGTAGTTTTTGTTCTCGTAGAATTTGATCGCCATTACTTGTTTTTCACTTTTTTCTCTAATTGTTTCAGAAAAAAAGAAGGGTAAATACCTGTTCTTTTATGAAAGGATTTGGAAAATGCCTCGGTAGTGTTAAATCCAATCTCATTGGCGATAGCTTTGATAGTATATTTTCTGAACTTAGAATCCGACTTAAGCTTCTCTACAACAAAATCAATTCTTAGATCATTGACATAATTACTGAAGCTCTTATTTTTATAACTATTAATGATTTTTGATAGGTACTTAGAATTTGTCTTGAGTTCCTTTGATAACATACTTACAGTAAGATTGGGTTCCAAAAATTTCTCCTTCTCTTCAAAAGAGCCAAGTTTTCTCAAAATATCCTCTACAATAACATCTGATATTCCAATATCCTGAGGCTGCTTATTTTCGTATTTCTCAACAGTTGAGGGCCCTTTCTCTTGTTTTTCAAATAGTTCCTGAAATCTTGTTTGATAGATTTTTTTCTTCTTATTGTTTTTAACCAAGAAAAATATGACCAGAAATAATAGCGAGGATAAAACTATAATAACTATTATTCTATTTTTTTTATTCTTTTCCAAAGAATCAATTATCTCCTGTTTCTCACGAATTAAGTTTGGCGTAGAATACTCTTCATTAATCTTTTTATACAATTGCTTAAAATCCTTATTGAGTATATTATCGAATTTTAATAACCTATCTATATAATACAATTGTTTTTCAGTATCTCCTTTTTCTCTATAGCTTTTAATCAATAATTCATACGCCGGTCGTAAATCGGCAAAGAAATTTTCTTTTTCGAAAGTAACAGAATCTACAGTTTTTAAATATTCTATAGATTCATCTATTTTACCTAATTCATAATAGGTTTTACCCAAATACAAATCTGCAACCGTTAGTATAACGTCATTCAATTCATTCTTCCTGTCCTTATATATATGTTTTAATTTGGAAATACTATCCAGGGAAGTTTGATATTCCTCTCTATAAAAGTGAGTCATTCCCGAAGACAATAAGAAATTTCCATACAATACACTGTCTCCAAGCTTAAGAGATAATGCTATACCTTTTTTATTTTCATAATATGCAGAATCATAAATTTGATTGTTATTATAAGAATCGCCCAGAGCAAATATGGATTTTAAATAATCATATTTGTTCTCTGGATTTGCATCAAATTTCTTTTTGTAGTAATCTTTTATAGTCTTGAAAATCTCTAAGTTTTCATTGTATTCTCCTAAGTTGTTTTTCAACAAAGCAATAAAATACTTTATTCGATATTGTTGATCAATATTATTGCTTTTATTGGCATAAAGATTGGCCTTTACCAGTTCTTCCATAGACTCCTTGTACCTTCCATTTGCTCCAAGTCTATTTGCTTTGAACAAAAATGCTTTTGCAGGATATTCGAAATCTTCTTTGTTAACTGTGATATCAATTATACTATCTGCATAAGAAAGGGAGGTAAGGTGTGGAACTATTTGCGCAATCATGTAGTATCCATCTGCCTGCTTAATTACATCATTATCTAATTTTGCTTTCTTTAAAAAGGCTTCTGCATATTTTTTTGACAATATGGAGTCTGCAAAATACTTGTCATATTGTAAATTTAATTCACTGTAATCCTTTTTATGTAAAGAATCAGTATCCGATTCGACGGTAACCTGAGCTTTAATTTCATAAATCCCAACCAAAAAAAACAAAACAAAAGCCGTGCAAACATTTATTTTGGTTGAATAGTATTTCTTTCTCATTAAACAGTAGATTTTATTCCAAGAGTCTTTTTAAACATAATAACTCATGGACCTCGTATTGTTAAGGAACAAAAGTTGATAAACAATTAAACATAGTATGCTATTACATTTTTCTAATAAGTACTTTTTTCCTGCTTAAATGTTGCTAAGCGTAACGTATATAGAAATACATTTTTAGTTTCAGGTGTATACATATCTCCAACTAAACTGTTAAAGCTAATAATACTCCTGACGAATTCACTTCAGAATTTCAAAGGTAGGTTGGGGTAGAATACTATCAAAAAGATATCCTAAAATTTTAGATTCAAAGCCTAATCATCCATTTTATATCCAATTAATAGGATATAAAGATACCATTTTCTCTTTTAGTTTCCATTTTATTCTCTGCATATCACAATTATCTCAAAATCAGTATTTTAAAATCATTTATTGAAGTCTGAATTCTTGGAATACAGACTCTGAATTCTTGGAATACAGACTTTCTTCACTTGTTTTCACCCTTTTTCTCGATCTATATTTGAACCAACAATAACGCAAAAAGCATTTAAAAAAAAAGAACATGATAACAGTTGTTATAAATTTTCTTTTAAGGTTCAATCTAGAAGTAAGCAAAGTCATAAAGATTTATACTGATCTTCTATAAGCAACGAAAAAACAGTTCTAATAAATCACAAATCATCATCATGCGACAAGAAATGACAGAAACATATACACTAGCGAAAGATTACGTTTTACGAACGCACAATCTTTCTACAAATGAAGTTTCCAGACTGAACGTGAACAGCATAAAAGAATTGTGTGCCTCTCCTATTGTTTCTGAAGCGATATTTCTAGCCTCTCCTGAATTACATCAGGAAATGACTAAGTATCTTAAAGGGAAAACGATGAAGAATGAGGATAAATTAGTTCAATCCTTACTAAAATATCTTTTGCGTATGGGTCATCGTTGTACTCCGTTCGGGTTATTTAGCGGTTGCTCTCTTGGTAAAATTGCTGAAACAACGAACATTGAACTAGACGCATCTACAGAACATAAAAGATTCACTCGTATTGACATGAGTTACATATGCTCATTGGTTCAACAATTGGAAAAAACTCATGAAATACGAAAGGAACTAAAGTACTACCCTAACACAAGTCTTTATCCTGTTGGAAATAAATTGCGCTATATAGAATATAGATATAAAGGGACCAACAGAAGACACTATACAGTATCAATTGATAACTCTAAATATATAGACCTTATATTAAAGAAGGCTACCAAAGGAGCAAATATCGAAGAATTGGCACAATTTATTGTAGAGCCCGATATTTCTATCGACGATGCAAAAACCTTTATCAATCAGTTAATTGATAACCAGATTTTAATAAGCTCTATTTCGCCATCGGTAACCGGAGAAAACTATCTTCAAATACTAATGGATAAAATACCAGATGAAAATACCAAAAATCGATTACATACGATTGATGAATTACTCAAGAAACTGGATAGTAACACTTACGAAAACAACTTCACCTATTACAAGCAATTAACTGATATCCTAGATTCTTTTGAAATTGCTTATAACAAAAAATTCTTGTTTCAAACCGATTTAACGATTTCTACACAACAAAACACACTATCAGATAAAATAGTAAAGGATATCCATAAAGGTGTTGAGATTCTTAACAAACTTGTTCCGTATCAAGAAGATGAAAAATTAACGAAATTCAGACGAAAGTTTTTTGACATGTTTGAAGAAGAACAAGTCCCTCTGTCATTGGCATTGGATGTAGAGACAGGTGTTGGCTACGGTTTTAATAGCGAGGAAGATTATGATATATCTCCATTAATTAACGATTTAAATTTATCTACCAGCAACCGTATCGCCGATCATAAAAAAATCAAGTGGACAAAAACCGATAGCTTCTTAAATAAAAAACTAATGGAGTTAGAAAAAGACGCCATTGAAATGTTGATTACAGACAATGATCTTGATAGTTTCACGGAAAACTGGAATAATTTGCCTCTGTCTTTTACTGCTATCATCCATCTACTCAATAATGATAATGACAATCCCTTAATTAATATGTCTTATGTTGGTGGAGCCTCTGCTACCTATATGTTGGGAAGGTTTACTCAAGCCGATAAAAATATTGAACAATTTCTAAAGAAAATAACACAAAAAGAAAGTGAGGAAAGAGATGTTGTATTTGCAGAAATTGCCCATCTCCCCGAAAAAAGAACAGGAAATATAATAAACAGAAGTCACTTAAGAACGCATGAAATTCCATACTTAACAAAAAGTACTTTACCAAGTGAACAACAAATAGCCATAGATGATATCTGGGTATCTGTAGAGCAAGATAGAATAGTACTGTTTTCTAAAAAGCTCAATAAAGAAGTTATCCCTCGCATGGCAACAGCTCATAATTTCTCTTATAACTCTTTACCCATTTATCATTTTCTATGTGATATACAAACACAGCATCTACGTGACAATCTGGTGTTTGAATGGCGCAACGCAGCTATAAACAGAGATTTTCTACCAAGAATACGCTACAAAAACATCATTATTTCCCTAGCCCAATGGCGGATAGGAAAAAAAGAAATTCAAAAAATTATACAACTCAATGATTTAACCGAATGGCGAAAAGAAAAGAAGTTACCTCAAAAAATAATGTTAAGTGATGATGATAATGAGTTGGTGATTGATCTAGAGCATCCTTTGAGTGTAAAAGCCTTTTTATCAACAATAAAAAACAGACAACAAATTACATTGGTTGAGTATCTGTTTGATGAGAAAAATGCACTGGTAACGAGACAAGGAAAAGCATTTTGCAATGAGTTGTTTTTTTCATTTGTGAAACAAAATAAGATATGATTATGGATTCTAAAACACAACGATATTTTTTTATAGGCAGTGAGTGGCTCTATTATAAATTATATATGGGTTCTCGAATCTCGGATATCTTTTTGACATCGACCCTTACTCCTATAGCCAATGAATTACTAAAGCAAGAGATAATAGACAAATGGTTTTTCATTAACTATAAAGACCCCGAAAGACATGTACGTATTCGTTTCCGGGTTATAGATCCCAAAAACCTCAACTATGTAATCCAAATATTGCACAAAGCTATAAACAGCTATGTAAATGAGAAAACAATTAATAAGGTGGTAATAGATACCTACAAGAGAGAATTAGAACGATATGGCAACGAAACCATCGAAGAATCTGAATCTATATTTTTCATCAATAGCAGGTTAATTGTTTATCTCATCTCTCGAGTTACCAATGATAATCAAAGATGGTTGTGGGGCATGAAAACCATAGACACTTTTCTAGATGCCTGGAATATGAGTGTAGAACAAAAAAGAGATTTTTTTGAAGGTCTTAAAAAAGGGTTTGATAGGGAGATGGGAGCCACCACAGATATTAATCGTCAATTATCTATGAAATTTAGAAATAACCGAGGAGATATCAATACGATATTAGAGCAAAACAGTGATCAGGAATTCGATATGGTGTTGCAGAATTATTTCAAACAAACTAGAGAGATTGTTTCTCAAATCCTAACCAAAAGAAAAGCAATCGAACCCAAATTAAATATGGCAGACCTATTAGGCAGTTACATACATATGCACTGTAATCGATTATTCAAGTCTAATCAGAGGTTAAACGAATGGGTACTTTACAATTATTTGTTCCAGTACTACCGAAGTAAAGCAGCACAGATGAAAAGTGAAACATCTAAGAAAATATTAATAGCACAGGAGTAAACCGAAAATCCTTTAAAGAGTAGGTAAATTTTAAATTTTTTAATAATGAACAAATTAAATTTAAACAAGGAAACCATTTCTCAAATGGACAACAATGAAATGGCTAGCGTTAATGGGGGATTAGATATCTGTATCGTTAGCTGTAAAAGAAGCACAAGATTAGGAAAAGATTGCTGTGAAGATCCAACACACTTAGTAATTTCAATAGAGTAGTTAGTATAGCAAACAGGTAAACGTTATTGCAATATAAAACCATACATATAACCAAACCTGAATGTACTTCTAAACAAAACTGAGATTTTTGCCAGCAAAAGGTCTAAAAATCGCTGGCAAAATCTCTCCTAATTCTTTTCCATGTTACATGGAATCAAATAAATATTAATACGAAGTAAAAATACTTCACAAAAATTAAAACAATGAATAAATTAAATTTAAACAAAGAAACTATTTCTCAAATGGACAACAACGAAATGGCAACCGTAAATGGTGGCTTAGATATCTGTATCGTAAGTTGTAAAAGAAGCACAAGATTAGGAAAAGATTGCTGCGAAGATCCAACCCACTTAGTAATAGCTATAGAGTAATTAGAATAACAAACAGGTAGACGTTATTTCAATATAAAACCATACATATAACCAAACCTGAATGTACTTCTAAACAAAAGCGAGATTTTTGTCAGCAAAAGGTCTAAAATTGCTGGCAAAATCTCTCCTAATTGACTGCAATATTAATTACAGATTATTAAGATACAATAAATACTTCTGTAAACAAAATTAAATAAAAAATTCCTTTTTGATAGAGAATTGATATAGGAATTCCTTGTGCTCTATTCAAAAGCAATTTTAGACATAGTAAAATACTAGTCACCTCGAATTTATAGCTGTTAAAGTTCGACAGCACAAACCATAACACCTAAGACGTTAAAAACGATGGAAAAGTATATAAAAAAAATAGAATCTATTCTTTTTGATGAAGTGATACAAATGGAAAAACCTACCATTCGTAATGATCTTGGGGTGCTGATTTTTGAAGCTACATTATATCGCTATTCTAATGAAGATATTTACAAACAAAAAGCACTAAAGCTTCTTAAAGCATTAACAGAGACATTTGGAAATAGAAATCTGGGGTCTGGGTTTTTTGAGGGATTTGAGGGGATCTTTTATGTGGTGCAATATCTTCATAAGTGTGGGATTATTGAGGATGAAAGTATGTTAGAAGGACTCGAAGAATATTTATTACAATCGCTTTCCATAGATTTTAAGAATAACTATTTTGATCCAATGCATGGTAGTATTGGGAAGTTATTATACTACATAAATTCTCAGAATCGCGACAGCGAAAAAGTTAACGGCCTTATCGATCAATTTTTAAACTCATTATATGATCATCGCCAAGAAACAAGCGATGGAATATTCTGGTATGATAAAAATGAAGACAATAAAGAGTTGGTCAATTTGGGCATGGCTCATGGACTTACGGGAATATTAGCTTTTCTATTAAGATTAAAAGAATTAGGATATCAACACGAGCTTATTGATATATTAATAGATGGTATACTAAAAAGCTTTGGTAGTTTTAAAAATGAAGCAAAATTCTTAAGTTATTTCCCTGATTATTTTTCTGAAGACATAGATCAAAGAAATGTAAATAGTCGTCTTGGATGGTGCTACGGTGACCTTAGTACTGCAAATACAATATTATATGCGAGCAAAATTCTAGAAAGAAATGACCTCAAGAAAGAGTTTCTCCCTCTTATAAACAGCTTAGTTCTTAGAAGAATGAGCAACTCTAAATTAGATCATTATGAAGATTATTCCTTTTTTGACACTGCGTTTTGCCATGGCCTTGGTGGAATCACATATATCTTTCAAAAGATCAATAACCATCTCAATAATGCAACTCTAGATAAACGAATTGAGTTTTGGAAAAAACAACTGCTAGAAAACCTCGACAAGCAACTAAATGTTGAAAAGGACATCTATCTGCCCTGGTATAGACAAAACAGCGATTATGCTTATACCGTAGATCAAGTGTCTGTACTTAACGGCCTATGTGGAACTGGTCTGGTATTACTATCACTACACTACAAAAAATACGACTGGAGTGATTTCTTCCTTCTTTTCTAGCATTATTAATCCCTTAAAACTAAAACACAATGATCACTACTAAAAAAATAGCATTCTTTTTCCTTTTACTGAATATATTTTGTTTTCAGCAAAATGAAGTGCTCGCCTTTACCATGGATGTCCCCAAAAGTGATAAGAATTTTACAACAGAGATATCATATAGAATTATCGGAAATTTAAATATTATCCCTGTTGAGATTAATAATAACACCTACCAATTCATCTTTGACACCGGAGCTAGAACCACTGTTGTAAATAGCACCATCATAAACCAGATCAATCACAACATAGCAGGCACTACGAACATAAAAGATGCCAACAAAGACACCAAAGAATTAAAAAAAGTCGCAATCCCTAAGATAAGAATTGGAGAAAAAGAGTTTAAAAATCCTGTTGTTATTAGTATGCCAACTTCAGATTATTTTAAACGTTTTGGGTGTGAAAAAATTGATGGGATTATAGGGTATGATATTATCAAAAAAGTAAAATGGAAAATTGACCCGAAAAACAAAAAAATAACACTTTCCGATCAAATCGAGAATTTCAATATTCAAGAAACACAACATAAGTTCAAACTTAAAACAACTGAATATGTATCGTATATCGATACCAAAATAAATGGAAGTAAAACGAAGCTTAAGTTAGATACTGGTTTTAACAAATACTTCTGTATTAACTATCCTTTTTACGAATACTTAAAAAGCAAAAGCAACAACATTCAACAAGTAAAATCTCAAGGTTGGGTAAAAACCTCTCTTCATGGCAAAAACAATGGTACTCTTAATACTATTCAGGCAGAAAGCATCCAAATCGGAGATATCACACTAGAAAATCAAATTATCTATAATAGCAAAAATACGCCATTATTATTGGGAAATGGTTTTCTAAACAACTTTATCACCATCATAGACATCCAGAAAAAACAACTTTTTCTCGATCCAATAAAAAGCTTAGAAAATGAAAAAATCATAGATTTTGATCTCAAAATCGGACCTGATTATCAAACGAATAGAATAATCGTAAAAAATATTTTCGAAGAGCATTCATTAGAGACAACTATAAAACCAGGGAGCCAAATCATAGGTGTCAATAGTGTGGATGTTTCAAACTTTACAAAACAAGAATTATGCGATTTCTGGAATACCCAATGGAAAACACATCACGGTAAGAGTACTATCCGTATAGAAATTTTTGAAGAGGACTCAAACACCTCAAAAGAAATAACACTTACCAAAAACCAAATCCTACCAAGAATTACAAACGAAATGAGGAAAAAAGAATTGAACTAATCATTAATAAATGGATATCTGCTATCAGATAAAAAAAAACGGTAAAATAACCATGGAAAATAACAATCTTTCAACTTCATTATTGAGTTATCTAAAGCAAGAGAACATCGTATTAGATAAAGAGGCTTTTAATTTCAGGTTATTAACGCATCCTAATTATCCTGGTCTATCTTCTATTGTAAATACTTTAGAATATTTTGACATCACCTGCGATGCATATCAGGTAGACATTAAAAACCTAAATTCAACTCCGGATCATTATCTGACATTTTTAAAAGGGCGCTACGGGAAACAAGATCTACACCATGTCCAAAAAAAGGATAATACATATTATCTCGACACCCAAAAAACTTCAATAGCACACCTAAAAAACCGTTGGAAAGGCATCGTTTTACTTCTAGAAGGTAAAACCAATCAAACTTCAAAAAACTCAGCAAAAACAAGGTCGCTTATTCCTATTTTAGGTATATCTTCTTTGCTTATATTCATTGGCCTTATCGTCAATTACAATACTGTTCTCGAAAGTCTTTTTTATATATTTCCACTTACAGGCCTAGTCCTTTCTATACTTTCTTTAAAACATATATTTCAAATAGAAAATCCTGTTTTTGACAAGTTTTGCAAAATTTCCACCAATTCGGACTGTAATTCCGTAATCAACTCAAAAAAATGGAAGATTTTTGAAAAAATCAGCTTCTCTGATATTAGCTTGATTTTCTTTTTATCACAACTTGTTTCGTATTTTGCTTTATCTATAGCCGATTATACATCAGCTTTCTTTGCTTATCAAACAACAATTCTTTATTGTAGTTTAGCAATAATAGCAGCTTCCATTTATTTTCAAAAATTTGTAGAAAAAAAATGGTGTCCTATATGCCTAGGGATTTCGGCTATTCTAATCATTGAAGCTGTTTATATTCAATATCTTATTGAATTTAAACATCACTACAATACCAATGCACTACTTCTTTTTGGAGCTATTGTACTAGGATTGACTTTTAGCTGGACACATCTCAAAAAACTATTTAACAGACTTCGTTTTCTAGAAGAAATTGAGATTAAATCAACCCGCTTTTTGCGCAACTATTCTGTTTTCAAAACAGCAATTCTCAAAACGCATTCTATTGATCCAATAACGCTGAATAGTAATAATGCGGATCTAACTATTACCTTAATCACGAACCCTTTTTGTGATTATTGCCAACAAGCACATTCTCTATTAGAAAAAATAAAAGCAAAATATCCTAATCGCGTATCTCTGGATCTTCTACTTAATATTGATATAGAAGACGAATATGAGGAATACAAACTCGTTTGCCAACGTATGATCACCATGCAATTAAATAATAAAGGGCAGCAATTTCTTGCGGCACTACATGATTGGTTTGAAGATGAAAATCCGAACGGATGGTTGGTCAAATATGACCTAGAAATTGATGAAAATAAGGCGAATAAAACTTTGATAACTCAAAAACAATGGTGCATCCAAAATCAAGTAGATTTTACACCTGCAGTACTCATTAATGGATACAAATATCCCTTAATATATGACATAGAACATCTAGATTATTTCATCCAAGATTTGCTTAATGACAGTGATTTTTTAACTCAAGAACGCAAGTATAGCGGTGATTTACAACTTGTTTAAACGATAAAACAATACCACAATGAAAACTTTCCCTTTCTATAAACAACCTGGAGCCAAAGATTGCGGTCCTACATGTTTGCGAATCATTAGCAAGCATTATGGTAAAGTAATTCCTTTGGAAACGATAAGAACTTTAAGTCAAACCACAAGAACGGGAAGCTCTTTTCTCGGTCTTGCCGAAGCAGCCGAAAATCTTGGCTTTAGAGCAGTTGGTATTAGAACCGATTATGACACTTTTAAAGAAGATGTCCCATTTCCATGTATTGTACATTGGAAAAAATATCACTTTGTAGTAGTTTACAAAGTTAAAAATGACATCATTTATGTATCGGATCCCTCATACGGGCTTATAGAATACAATAAAGAAGAATTTATATCCTCCTGGATTGGTAATAATGCAAAAGAAAAAACTCAGGAGGGACTTGTTTTATCCCTGGATACGACTCCAAAATTGTACGATACCGATTGGGATAAAATAAAAAGTAATAAGTCGGGCTTTTCTTTCTTATTCAAATACTTGTTTAAGTACAAGAAACTAATGGTACAGCTATTAATTGGACTCCTGGCGGGTAGTTTGCTTCAGTTGATTTTTCCTTTCCTAACTCAAAGTATTGTCGATATTGGAATTCAAAACCAGGATATCAATTTTATCTACCTGATTTTGGCCGCTCAGATCATGTTATTTATTGGCCAGATAAGCATAGAAGCTATTAGAGGTTGGATTCTGCTGCATCTCAGCACTCGGATTAATATATCCTTAGTTTCGGACTTCTTTATAAAACTTATGAATTTGCCAATCTCCTATTTTGACACTCGAATGACAGGTGATTTAATGCAACGAATTAATGATCATCAAAGAATTGAGAGGTTACTTACCAATTCTTCGTTGAATACCATGTTTTCCTTTTTCAACATTGTCATTTTTAGTGCGGTTTTGGCATATTACAATCTTAAAATATTCGGAATCTTTGCTATCGGTAGTACTTTATTGGTTATTTGGATTCTCTTTTTTATGAAAAAAAGAAAAGAGTTGGATTACAAACGCTTTACACAGATGAGCGATGAGCAAAGCAAAACCATCGAACTTATTGAAGGTATGCAAGAAATAAAATTGCATAATGCCGAGAAACAAAAACGATGGGGATGGGAGTTTATTCAAATACGTTTATTCAAAGTAGCAACACAAGGACTAACCCTTGAGCAAACGCAAACTATAGGATCCACTTCTATTAATCAGTTCAAGAACATCCTTATCACGTTTATCTCTGCTTCATTAGTATTAAACGGACAAATCTCTTTGGGAATGATGCTGTCTATTCAATATATCATTGGACAATTAAATAGCCCAATTTCACAATTATTACAATTCATTCAGGAAACCCAAGATGCAAAAATCAGCTTAGAGCGTCTGAAAGAGATTCATGATGAAAAAAACGAAGAAAACATAGAGGATGCAAAAGTTCATGAGATCCCAGAGCAGGGTGATATCAAAATTGACAACCTTACTTTTAGATACATTGGTGCCGAGGAACCTATTATTAAGGATATGAACCTTACTATTCCCAGAAACAAAACCACAGCAATTGTTGGCGCATCTGGTAGCGGTAAAACTACCTTAATGAAAACGCTAATACGTTTTTATCAACCTAATAAAGGGCACATAAAAATCGCCGATCAAAACTTCGAAAACATATCTCAAAAAACATGGAGAAGCCATTGTGGTGTTGTGATGCAGGACGGATATATTTTTAATGATACCATTGCTAATAATATTGCTTTAGGAGATGATTATGTGGACAAAGACAAATTATTACACGCTGTAAAAATCGCCAACATAAAAGACTTTATTGAAAGTTTACCATTAAGCTATAATACCGAAATAGGAAATGAAGGAGTAGGAATAAGCGGAGGAGAAAAACAGCGTTTGCTTATTGCCAGAGCCGTATACAAAAATCCCGATTTTATATTCTTTGATGAAGCGACCAGTGCCTTGGATGCTAATAATGAAAAAACGATCATGAAAAATCTGAATACATTTTTTGAGGGACGAACAGCAATAGTGATTGCTCATCGTTTGAGCACAGTAAAAAATGCAGATCAAATCCTAGTGATGAATGAAGGAAAAATAGTAGAAAAAGGAACACATCACGAACTTTTACAACTTAAAGGAGAATATTATGAGTTGGTAAAAAATCAACTAGAATTAGAAAAACTAAACGGAAAAAAATCACAAAACCCTGGATTATTGAACGGAAATCATATCCCAGCAATAGTGGGTTAAAAAAACAATATCATTATGTCTGACAAGGAAAAAAAAGAATTTGAAAATTTAGAACTCCGCTCTGAAGAAGTACAGGAAATTCTGAGTAATCCACCAGGATGGATGACCCGATGGGGGATTACAGTAGTGTTTTTTGTTCTTGTACTTATCATTACCGCCAGTTGTATCGTTGAATACCCGGATGTGGTAACTTCAAACATTACCATTACCACACAAGTCCCTGTAGAAAAAATTGAAGCAAAAAATAGTGGTAGAATAGTAAAACTATTGGTAACAGATCAAGAATATGTTACGCATGGTCAAATATTAGCAGTGATAGAAAATACCGCAAAATTTGAAGATTTCTTGCGCCTAAAAAGCATTGTTGACACCCTTACTTTGGATTACAAAACCTTTGAGTTTCCCATAGATAAAACAGAACATTTATCGCTTGGTGAGCTTGAACAGGATTATGCCCTATTTGAAAAATCATACACCGATTTTTTATTAAACAAGCACTTAAAACCTTATTCGATAGAAACACTCTCTGGACAACAAACACTAACCGAATTAAATGGCAGGATTCAGGTTCTAGAGACACAAAGGGAATTAGAAAAAAAGGAGCTAGACGTTCGAAAACAAGATTTGGAACGTACTCAAATGCTATATAAAAAAGGGGTTATTTCCAAAGTAGAACTTGAAAATAAAGAATTAGGATACTTGCAAGCCAGACGTAATTATGAAAATACAAAAATTAATATGTCACAAATACAAGAATCCAAAAACAATACTCGTAGAGGTATACAAGGGTCTAACATTACCAAAATTCAAAACGAAACCAAATATTTAAAAGAAGTTATTTCTTCTTACAAACAACTAAAGAGAGCAATAAAACTTTGGGAGCAAAACTATTTGCTGATCGCCTCAATTGATGGCAAGGTAAGTTTTCAAAAATTTTGGGGTGAAAACCAGTTTGTAAAACTAGGAGATAATGTGCTTACTATATTACCAAAGCAATCACTTCTTGTTGGAAAAATTACCACTCCAGCAGTAAATACCGGAAAGATCAAGCCCGAACAAAACGTACTGATAAAACTAGACAATTATCCTTTTCAAGAATTTGGAATGATTAATGGCCAGGTAATCAGCATGTCTTTATCACCAGATAGTGACGGAAACTATTATATAGAGGTAGATTTACCCGAAGATTTGCAAACCACTTATGGAAAAACACTAGCTTTTAATAGAGAAATGCGAGGTACAGCAGGTATAGTTACCGAAGATCTTAGAGTAATTGAACGTGTATTTTATCAATTTAGAAACATATTTAAGTATAATTAATTCTCTAAACACCTAAACATGAAAAACTAAAAAAATGGAACATCAACCCAAAAAAATAGTGCCAATTTTAAAGCATTTTCAAGGGATGAATAAAATTGATGCTTTTAATATTATTCATAAGCTAGAAGTCCTGTTATACTATCTACCTAATCCTATAAATATGAATAATATTAACCCCAATGATATTATATCAGAAATAGAAAATAAAAAAATTGATCCTTTCCACTTTTCGATTTTACCCAATGGTAAACCCTGTGAATTTGTAGGTCAAAATGATTGGTTACATATTTATAAGGCACATAGCACCTCTATTTTTGGCAGATACCTGATGAACAACTATTATTTCAAAACGAAGTACAATCCTTTGGAACTCAAAAAGTTTACCAAAAAGAATCTTCTTCATAGCCTTAAAAACAAATCGGAAGAACTAAAAGTAGTGGAGTTTTTACTAAAATATAAGGTTACCAAAAAGAACCTTATTACTGATAAATTTTTAATTTTATCCATATAAGATTGTGTTTTACTTTTGAAGAATGGATAAAAAAAATGCTCCGATAGCAATAACCGTTAGCGAAGCACTCAATAAAATGGAGCGATATTGTGCTTATCAAGAGCGCTGCCATAAAGAGGTGATGAGCAAACTCAGTGGGATGAGACTCATACCAGAGGCCAAAGAACAGATTATTCTGCACCTTTTGGAGCACAATTTCTTAAACGAAGAACGATTTGCTAAAAGCTTTGCCAGAGGAAAATTTCGAATTAAGAAATGGGGTAAACAAAGAATCGTAAGAGAACTAAAATTCAGAAATATATCGACATACAATATTAAAACTGCACTCAAAGAAATACCAGAATCTAGTTATCTAGAGACATTTCATGAACTTGCTGATAAAAAATACGCTTCCCTGACCGAAAAAGATCGCTACAAGAAAAAAAAGAAACTAATTGATTATCTGGTCTACCGAGGATGGGAAAACCAATTGGTTTTTGACAAAATAAATGACCTAAACCTATAACTATTTACATTTTTGCAAAAAGTCCATTCCTCTACAGGTTAAGGTTGGAATGTGTCTTTCGGATGGCCATTTCGTTTTTGTAATCGATCCACTGCTGCCCCCTTCGTTTTCTCATAAAATTATCAAAATAACGCATAAAAAACACATTATACGTAGCTTCTGCAAAGTTTCTAAAGTTTTTGGGAACTGAACGTATACTCATCGAAAAACCTGGAGTCAAATACGTCATTTGATGCCAATATCCTTCTGGCATATATAATGTTTCTCCGTGTTTCAGATTAGTAACATATCCCTTGGCTTTTTTTAAAGCAGGCCACTTCTCCACATCTGGATTCGTAAAATCTATATCGTTGTGAGAAATAAGCGCATGTGGTACCTTGTAAAGATATTTCGTTTCAGAAGGAGGAAATAAAATACATTGCTTTTCTCCATGAAAATGGAAATGAAATATATTAGCTAAATCGATATCATAATGCATGAAGACTTTGGATCCACTGCCCCCAAAAAATAGGAAAGGTAGCTTTTTCATAAACTTCAAACCAATCTCTGGATACTTGAAATCTTGTTGAAGCCCTGGTACTTGTTTTAGTAAGTTATAAAGAAAAATTCGATAACTGGTAGGCCCTTGTTTAAGCAATTCAATATACTCGCTCATTTTCATTTTGGCATGAGCTTCATTAAACTTAAACTTTGAAGAAATAGGTCGATCGTCATAAATCGGCACTTCTTTTTCTCCAGCTATCTCCCCAATATAATCAAGGTCCCATTTCTTAAACGCAGGCCAATCCACAATCAATCGCTCGATAACTACAGGCTTTTGTAATGCGACATATTGTGAAAGGAACTCCTCTTTGGTAATTGATGTTACCCTTGGTATTTGCTCTAAATTTAATTTCACTTAGGATGAAAATAATTTTAAAACGAAAAAAAATCTTGTTTATTTATCCGCTACGGCCTTTTTGGCGTTGTTTTTAGCGCTTTCATTTCTTTCGATCGTATGGTCTGGTCTTGACCACTTTGGTTTTTCGCCCATTGATTCGAACTTAGAATCTGCAGATTCTACAGTTTCAGGCTGTGCTTTCTTAACAAATGGCTTTTGCGGGATCAATCCTAGCAACGAAAACATTTCCATATCCTCATTAACATCAGGGTTAGGTGTGGTCAACAATTTATCTCCGGCAAAAATAGAATTAGCTCCAGCAAAGAAACACATCGCTTGCCCTTCTCTACTCATTTCGGTTCTTCCCGCAGACAAACGCACCTGGGTTTTTGGCATTACAATTCGAGTGGTTGCCACCATTCTAATCATATCCCAAATAGCTACTGGTTTCTCGTCTTCCATAGGGGTTCCTTCAACCGCTACTAGGGCGTTAATAGGAACTGACTCTGGTTGCGGACTTAATTTTGACAAAGCTACAAGCATTCCTGCACGATCCTCAACATTTTCTCCCATTCCGATAATACCACCACTACAAACAGTAACATTTGTTTTTCGAACATTATCAATCGTCTTTAAACGATCTTCATATCCTCTTGTAGAGATAACCTCTTTGTAGTACTCTTCAGAAGTATCTAAATTATGGTTATATGCATACAAACCAGCTTCAGCCAATCGTTGCGCTTGATTTTCGGTAATCATCCCTAGAGTACAACATACCTCCATATCTAATTTGTTGATAGTGCGTACCATTTCTAATACACTTTCAAACTCAGGACCATCTTTTACATTACGCCAAGCAGCACCCATACAAACTCTGGAACTTCCGGAAGATTTTGCTCGAAGCGCCTGCGCTTTTACCTGCTGAACACTCATTAGGTCATTTCCTTCGATATCTGTATGGTACCTTGCAGCTTGCGGACAGTATCCGCAATCCTCTGGGCAACCTCCTGTTTTTATAGATAAAAGAGTGGATACCTGTACTGTATTGGGATCGTGATGTTCTCTATGAATACTAGCCGCTTCATAAAGTAAATCCATCATTGGTTTATTATAAATATCAAGGATTTCTTCCTTTGTCCAATCGTGTCTAATAACGCTCATAAATAAGATATGTAAGTGTTCAAAAGTAATTGTTTAAAATCAAAAAACACAACTTCAAAACATCAAATTCGTTGTTTTTACCAACAGTAAGACGATTTAAAGTCTTAATACGTTAGGGCGCTTCTAATAATATACTTACTGCATTTCCTCCAAAACCTACGGCATTTACTATAATTCTTCGTATTTGATCAGGGTTCGTAGTATTCTGTACAAACGGCACCGATATAAATCTTTGATGTTTTAGCATCAATATAGCCATTTCTATGCTCAAAATCCCACTAGCACCAAAAGTATGTCCAATCTTCCATTTGTTTGTAGTGAGTGCTGGTAATTTTTTATTCCTAAAAACCTCTTGAATTGCATTGTATTCTGCCAGATCTCCTTTGGTCGTTCCCGGAGCATGCATAATCACACAATCGACTTCTTGATCTTCATTCCCTTGCAAAGCCATTCTCATTGATTTTTGAAAACAATCTGCATTGGTGGATATCGAAATATTGTGCTTTAATGTTTCTGTAGCATACCCAATACCTTTTACAAAGGCAATCGCATTTTCTTGTCGACCTTTTTCTAAACAGGCTACAGCTGCACCTTCACCCAAAAACATCGAATTTCTCTTTTTATCCAACTGTAATGCCTGACAAGGATAAGCCGAATCGGTATCTGAAGCATAGATTTTTAAAGCTTTCATCTGGGCAATCGTAAAATCAGTAAGTGGCGCCTCACTGCCACCAACCAAAAACTTATCGGTTAATCCCGATTGAATCCAGGCTATACCATTCAACAACGCATGTAATGCAGTTGAACATGTAATGGAATGGCTAATGTCTGGACCTACACTTTGCAAATCATGAGCAATCCAGGAAGATATATTACCAAGAGTAGTCGTGGGAGAGCTCAAGGTGGACGAATTTCCGGTTTCCAAAAATTCCTGGTGATACTTCTCAAATAGCTTAGTAGCGCCTCTTGAAGAACCTATGTTAATCCCAAAATGCTTATCCTCGCCCCAACCTGCATAAGCAATTGCTTTTCTTGCTGAATAGATTCCAAAAAGCACCGAATCATCCAGATTTTCGTAGTGGTGATTCTCTTTTCTTAATTCAGAAATAAATTGCTTCGCCTGTTTGGTGAGTTCTGCTACTACAGTAGCTTGTTTACCAAAATCCCGAATAGAAATACAATGATTCTGATTCTTGTATTGCTCCCAGATTTCATCTTCAGAAACTCCCAGAGGAGAAATAGATGCGATTCCAGTAATAGATATTGATTGTTGCAATTCTTAAGTTTTGGCAAATGTAGGGGTTTGTTCAATTTTGTTCAACACTTATGCGCTATTTTTACTACAGTAAATCGTTAAAATTAGTAACAAAATAGAGATCTCAGCTACCTATAGTTAAACACTAATATTCATCATCCTATGGCACATCAAGAGCGACAAAAAAGTTGGTTTGCAAGAAACTGGGGTTGGGCAGTTCCGGTAGGAGGCTGTTTGACCATTATTATTTTATTTTTTGTATTTCTAGGATCTGTAATTTTTGGAGTAAGTGAACTCATGACCAATGCTGATCCTTATAAAGATGCTCTTGCCAAGGTAAAACAAGATGATTATGTGATAGAAATACTTGGAGAGCCCATAGAAACTAATGGAATCATGCAAGGAAGTCTTTCGTATGAGAATAATGTAGGGGACGCCAATATTTCTGTACCCATAAAAGGGCCTAAAGGCGAAGCAAGAGTTTATGTTGTGGGTGCCAAAACAAATGATCAGTGGGAATATTCTGAAATGTATGTGATCATTTCTGAAACCGATGAACAAATTGACTTATTAGGATACGAACAAAAAATCGATGATGACGAAGACTTTGAATAAGATCAATATCGCTACGATCGGAATACCTTTGCTACTTATTGGTATATTAATTTGGCTAGCTTCTTTAAAAATATTTGATCAAAACCTTGGTTTACTTGCTAAGGGTGTAACCATCGATTTACTCTTTACGATACCGATCATTTATCTCTTGCTAATCCGAAAGAAAAACATTCCTAAAATTACGATTGTTCCTGTTTTTGTGCTAGGAATGATCATTGCTTCTAATGTTCTACCTAAAGAACATCAAACCTTGTTGCAATGGGTAAAAACCTGGATCTTTCCTATTGTAGAATTAGGAGTGGTTACCTTTATCTTGTATAAAGTAAAACAGACCTTTGCCCTATATCGTGACCGAGTTCAATCTATTCCGGACTTTTTTTCGGCGCTCAAAAATGCTTGCGAAGAAATATTTCCTGGTAAAGTAGGGACTTTATTAGCTATGGAAATAGCTGTTTTCTATTATGGCTTTTTGTATTGGAGCAAACGTGTTATATCCAAAAATGAATTTACTTATCACAAAAATAGCGGAACAATTTCGTTATTAATTGCACTCATCCCTATCATCGGTATAGAAACTTATGTATTACACGTACTTTTGGAAAAATGGAGTACAATGGTTGCCTGGATCGTTTCTGGGATCAGTGTATATTCAGGAATTCAAATTTTTGGCTTTCTGAAATCTCTGATGAAAAGACCTATCTCAATAGACAATAATCAACTACACTTAAGATATGGAATCTTGAGTGAAACCAGTATCAATTTACATCATATTGAATCTGTTGAAATAAGCAGCAAAGATTTGGAATGGAATACAACTACTCGTAAATTATCTCCTCTTGGGGAGCTAGAATCTCATAATGTGATCATCACATTAAAGGAGGAGCAGGTACTATACGGACTTTATGGAATGAAAAAAACCTTCACAACTCTGGCCTTTTTTGTGGATCATAAAGAGCAGTTCAAAAGTTGTTTGGAAGAACAATTACGAAAAGACATCCTCTTTGATTTATAAGAATTTACGCACAAATTTTACGGTGATTCTTAACATTGGATTCATTTCTTTTTGTTAAAAAAAAGTTACTTTTGTGTTAAGCAAACCGTACCCCTAATGTTTCAAAAATTACCAAGCAAACATCATTCAAAGGATTTTGAGTCTTTCTCAGAGATCTTAGAAAGTGACGGAATCATCGTTTTTGAGGGGATATCTGATAGCTTTTTAAAATTCAAAGAATCCTTTGACGACTATCAAAAAGAAAAGTTTGAAAATGAGATCAAATACTTATCGGATTGCTACCAAATAGACCAAACCAGTTTTAACTACTACCGAAATCCAGAAAAACTATCCAAAAACTATGCTAAGCGACTCTTAGCCTCTTTATAGTTTTTTTATTTGTGAATATCTTACTAAACACTTTCCAATAGCTCAAGTATAGCTTCATACATTTTGTCCAGCTGTTCTGTACTTACAACATATGGCGCGAGAATATAAATAGTGCTCCCCAGAGGTCTTAAAAAGATTCCCTTTTGCATAAAATGATCAAAAATCTCATACCTCTTTTTTCCATATCGATCCATCTCAATCTGTAAATCCAACGCATAGATTACTCCTTGTTGTCTGGTCGTTTTTATTTTGGGATGATTCTTAATCTTTTGATCAAACTCTTGATGCGAAGCCGTTATTCTTTGGATATGATTTTGATACTCCTCGCTTTGTAATAATTCTATACCTGCCAATGCCGCTGCACATGCTATAGGATTAGCCGAGTAGGTATGCGCATGAAAAAACGCTTTCCCCACAGAGTCGTCAAGAAAAGCATCATAAATATCCTGAGTACAACTTGTCACAGCCATAGGTACAAATCCTGCCGTAAGTGCTTTTGACATTGAAATAATGTCGGGTTTGGTCTCTATGATATCCGAGGCAAACATACTTCCTGTTTTACCAAAACCTGTCATCACCTCATCTGCTATAGTGATCACATCATTTTCTTTACAGATCTTAAGAATCTGGTTGATATACTTTGCATCAAACATATGCATTGCATTGGCACCTTGAACCAAAGGTTCATAAATAAAAGCCGCAACAGAATTTGAATCGATGATATTATGTAATTTCTCAATTACCTCATCAATATTGTTGGTATTTGGAGTTGGAATACGTTGTACATCAATAAAAAAATCTTCAAATGGCCCATTATATACTGATAAACCCGATGCAGACATCGCTCCAAAGGTATCCCCATGAAAACCATCTTCAAAAGCGATAATCGTATTCCTCTTTTCTCCTCGATTAAAATGGTATTGCAATGCCATCTTGATCCCAACCTCATTTGCCGTTGAACCATTATCTGAAAAGAATATTTTTTCCTGATTTTCTGGCAATATTTCAATTAATGCTTCAGAGAGTTTAATGGCGGGCTCGTGTGTAAATCCCGCAAATACAATTTGATCGAGTTGTTGCATTTGTTTTCCAACCTTTGCCAATATATACTCATTACAATGCCCATACATTGCAGTATACCACGATGCAATCCCATCGATATATTCTTTCCCCGATTCATCATATAATAAAGCTCCTTTTGCTTTTACAATAGGTAATGCTTCTGGATGAATTTTGTGTTGCGTAAGCGGATGCCAAATGTGTTTTTGATCACGTGCTCTCAGTCCATTCTCCTCAATCATCAAATCGCTTACTTTATTGTCTTGTTCTACCTTCATAACTTCTCCAATTTTTCCTGAAACAGCTCTGCATATTCTTTAATTACACTAGTATCAAAAAAAGGCTCATTTTCGATTCTCCCGATCACGGGAACATCTGCCATTTTTTTAATGATTTCTTCGGTTGTTTTGTGTTCATCTCCGCTAAAAATGATAGAAACATCGAAACCTTGCTCTTTTAGAATCTTAACCGTCATTAGGGTATGATTTATACTTCCTAAATAATGTCTGGATACCACGATTACTTTATAATCTGGTGCTATCAAATCCATTATCGTATCGGTATCATTAAGCGGCACCAACAATCCTCCCGCACCTTCAATCACCAGATGATTATCTGTTTCTGGAAGTGTAATATTACTTTTTTCGATAACAAGATCATCTATTGCTGCTGCTGCATGAGGACTCATAGGCGTATGCAAAGCATAGCTGTTTTTATGAAATACCGATTTTGAATTAGACACCAGTTTTTTTACCTTATCGGTATCCGAAAAATCCAGATCTCCGGCCTGCACAGGTTTAAAGTAATCTGCTTGTAATGCTTCTACAACAATTGCTGAAGTAATAGTTTTACCAACTTCTGTGCTTATCCCGGTTATGAATACTTTTTTAGGAGTTGCCTTTGATTTGCCAGGCATAATTATGTCTTTAAAGTTTTAAACAAAGGTAGCCAACAGCTTTAAAACTTCATCAATTTCTTCTTTAGAATTATAGCTGTGTAAACAAAAACGCAAACGTTCTTTTCCGAGAGGTACCGTAGGAGACATAATGGGTTTTACATCAAAACCTTTCTTCTGTAATCCTTGTGCAATTTTTTTTACTTTTTCATTACCCGAAATAATACAGCACTGTATTGCCGAGTTACTATCAATACATAGGGATGCTATTTGATAGTCCTTTAGCTTTTGTCTAAAATACCTGATATTTTCCATCAGTTTTTTGGTCTCGTCTGTACGCTGCAATTCTCCATACGCCGCTTGAATTGTCGCTATTGCATGCACCGGTAGTCCAGTAGTATATATGAAGCTCCTGGCAAAATTAACCAAATACCGTTGTAATATCTTTGATCCTAGCACTGCAGCTCCATGACATCCCATAGCTTTACCAAAGGTTATTATGCGTGCAAACACTTCTTGCTCTACCTCTAATTGTTGTAGCAAACCAACTCCATTTGCTCCAAATACTCCTGTAGCATGAGCTTCATCAACGATTAGAAAAAAGCCATATGTTTTGCTCAAATTGACGAACTCCTTCAGATCTGGGCTGTCACCATCCATGGAAAAAACAGATTCGGTAACAACATATACATCTCCCGAGTGTTGATGTTCTTCATTCTTTGAAGTTAGTTGCTCAAACTTTTTGCTCAAATCCTCCAGATCATTGTGTTTAAACTTATACGATTTGGCATGACTCATCTGGATACCATCTCGGATAGAAGCATGAATCAATTCATCAAAAAAAATCATATCTCCTCGTTGCGGTACGCTGGAAAAGAAACCAATATTAGCATCATATCCAGAGTTAAAAATCAGCGCTGATTCGGCATTGTGATATCTTGCCAAAAAGCTTTCGGTTTCTATATACAATTTGTGATTACCAGTAAGCAATCGAGATCCTGTTGCTCCATTATGATGAAGGGTATTTTGAGTAAGAATTTGATGAGCCTGATCAAAAATGGAAGAGGACATGGCAAATCCTAAATAATCATTAGATGCAAAATCAACCAGATCATTTTGGGTTTTTAAGGTTCGTAGTGCATTCTTGGCATTACGTTCATCAAGTCGTTTTGTAAGTTTTTTAGGTAACACGATTCAAAGGTACAAAGACCTTTATATTTCAGAAACTTAAATCCAAAAATCATTCTTTTTCAATTAAAAATTATTGAAAAACAATAATTTTTATATCTTTGTTATCGTTAAACGATAATTAAATTAATTATGAGACCAATCAAAATCTTAAAAAAAATAATTAATATCTATTTTTATCTTCTGGGAATAGGAGTTTTTGTCGATCTTTTTCAGTGGGGTATAGCTCTTTTTAATAGGAAACAAATCAAATTGCCATTTATTGAAGAAAATATCTTATATACTTCTACAAATATCGAAGCCATTATCCCTAAATTACTTGGTTTTTTACTTGCGTTGATTTTTCTATATAGTATCGCCCTTTTAAAACGAAGTGCGAATGATCTATCCGAAGGAAATCACTTTACAAATCAAGTTATTATAGACTTTAAGATGATTGGGGTTTTATTTATTATTCTTGCTTTTGGAGAACTTTTATGTAAAATCATTTTCAGAACTCTTTTTGATAACGAATTAGGTCTTATTCTTGATTCATCTATTCTTATCTTACCTGTTATAGGTTTATTTTTCATTTATTTAAGCCAGGTATTTTCTAAAGCTCGGGAAATTCAATTTGAAAACGAATTAACAATATAATATGCCAATCATTGTACATTTGGACGTGATGTTAGCCAAACGAAAAATGAAAAGCAAAGATTTGGCAGAAAAAGTTGGCATAACCACAGCAAATTTATCCATTTTAAAATCGGGTAAAGCTAGAGCCATTCGTTTTTCTACATTAGAAGCCATTTGTGAAGCTCTTGAATGCCAACCTTCAGATATATTAGAATATCAAAAATGAAAATTAATATACAAGATGTTCTACAAAAAAATTAATTAACTCTTATCAGTTTTGTTTTATAATATGAAAAATATCACCTATACCACTACTTCTTCAAGAGAAGAGTTACAACAAATTCTTCAGCTTCAAAAAACAAATTTACCTTCTTCAATATCTAAAACAGAAAAAGAACGAGAAGGTTTTGTAACCGTTGAGCATGATCTTGATATTTTAAAAAAAATGCATGATAGGCAACCTCATATCATTGCAAAACATGAAGGTCACGTGATTGGCTATGCATTATCTATGGTAAAAGACTTTAAAGATCAGATCCCAGTATTACAACCTATGTTTTTAAAAATAGATGATGTATTAAAAGGAAAGTCTTCATATCTGGTAATGGGACAAATCTGTATAGATAAAGCGTACAGAAAACAAGGCATTTTCAGAGGTTTATATACCAAAATGCGCGATGAATTGAATACCAAGTACGATCTATTAATTACAGAAGTCGCTGCAAGTAATACCCGATCACTTAATGCCCATTACGCCATTGGTTTTAAAGACCTAAATATCTATGAAGACACTACTACCAGATGGCATCTTATCTATTGGAACTTGGAATAGTGGTTTTTGGAGTTTCTGAAGCGTTCTGTTCCAGATCGTAACCAAAATATTTTCCTTTATCTACCCTAGAAACACCTTTTGTCATCCATACTGGAGCAGGCTTACCTTGCAAATAATGGTCAAAAAACTGCATCATTCTTATAGATAAATCTTGTCTGTTTTTTTCTTTTCTCAAGTTGTGTTGTTCATCATTGTAAACCAAAAGCCAAACTGGTTTTTGTAGTCTTCGCATTCCCATAAACATCTCAATTCCCTGATAGTAAGGCACCGCACCATCACTATCGTTATGCATCATCAATAATGGGGTTTCAATTTTTGGAATTCCAAATAATGGAGAATTCTCTATGTACAAATCAAAGCCATCCCATAAATTCTTCCCGATTCTACTTTGAGATCGTTCGTATTGAAATGCCCTACTCAATCCAGATTGCCAACGAATCCCTCCATAGGCCGATGTCATATTACTAACAGGAGCACCAGCCATAGCCGCTTTGAACTTGTTGGTTACTGTGATCAAATAGGCTACCTGATAACCACCCCAGCTCTGCCCTTGAAGCGCCATATTTTCGCTATCAATATATCCTAACTTTTCTAAAGCCTCTACCCCAGAAACTATACAATTGTAAGCACTAGGTCCAGGTTTCCCATCTTCATAAACAATATCGGGTACAAACATAACATACCCATTACTTACCAAATAAGAAGGGTTTACAACAGATGCGCTGGGTCTTGGTGTATAATAGGTGTGATAGCTATCCGATCTTTTCTCATAAAAATACGTGATCAATGGGTATTTTTTTGAAGGGTCGAAATCTTCGGGTTTATAAATAATCCCCTCTAGTTTTTTCCCATCGTAACTTTTCCAGGTAAATAACTCGGCAGTTCCCCATTTAAAATCTTTTTTCTGAGGATTTACATCAGTTAGTTGCGTATTTTTTTGAAAATTAGAATCCGTATAATGCAAATCTTGAAAGGTGTCGAAGTTTTGTTGTTGAAAGGTAAAAACATCTGCTTCTTTTGCCTTTTTATATCGATTTATAAAATACGTTGTCGATTTTATTTTCTCTTTCATACCAGTATCTGTCAAAGTATATAATCCTGATGACTTTGTAGTTTTATCGAAACTGGTGATCAACAACTCATTATTACTGTAAGAAGCAAGGTTCGAGTTTTCTTCATCCAATCTTAAGGTTCTATATTCAATGTTCTTTTTTCTTCCGTTACTTGTGATATTTATAGGTTTTGTATTTCCCGATAAAGATACCTTCCAAACATCAAACTTATCATAAATCAATCCATTACCAGCTTTATCAAACCCTCCAAAACCATACATAAAAGGCAATGCAGGATGATCATCATCTTCATCATAAAATGCCACTTTTAATTTTTGGGTAAGGTTCTTTTTTTCTAAAGTCTCCAGATTCAGAGAAAACCAATGTTTTTGCTCCATATCATAATACAATGCATACTTCCCATCAGGCGATAAAAAAGGTTGCAATGCAGTTTTGGTAAGAGATAAACGTTTCTTACCCGTATAGGTATCGATTACATAAAAATCCTTGGTCCAAGGGAAATTCCAAGACCGTTCTACATCATAAGGTGCTCCCGTAGCTCCCAAAATAAATCTTTGCTCTCTGTTTTTATCAAAAAGGACATCTTTAAAGGTTTCGTCTTGAATCTCAACCACTGATTTTTTTTCAAGGTCGTAGTAAGATATGTACGCTTCATTTTTTAAATCCTTGATCTTGGCTTTCTGTTCGGGTTGTATCAATTTATCGTTCCAATTCCAAACATCAACCTGAGGGATTTCATCATCCAAAAAGGTTGTATCCTTTTTATAAGTCACTTTTGGTTTTGAATAAAAATAAAGTCGATTGCTATTCTCAGAAAAAAACGACGCTTTACCATTTCCTAATTCCCAATTATTTCTAATATTTTTTCCCTGGGTATCTACCAAGTTTGTTAGTTTTTTATCCCCATAGTAAAACAACTCATATCGAATTGAATCCAAATGTGTCGAGTCCTTTGCAGCCATAAAAGAAAACTGTTCTCCTGTTTTATCTACAGCTAGTTTATCATATAAATATCTTGTAGAATCTATTACTGTTTTTGTTCCAGAAGGTATATCGTATACAAAGATCCCTACATCTCTTTTCCTTACCTGATTTCCTTTTTTCTTTTTCCCACCTATATGATTGGTTGTGGTATAGTAAAATGTATCCCCCTTTTCAGGAACTACAAAATCTTTAATCTGAAAAATGGTATCTGTTCTTTTGGATTTTAGATCATAAACCAATGCATAAGATTGCTTGTATCCTTTTCCTAGTTTTGGTTTTACCGTATCTTTTTTCGCGTCTTTTTTAGTTTCGTCTTTCGCCTTAGGTTTTTGTTTCTTAAAATTCTCAATCACTAACCATCCATTAGAAACTTTGGGAACCTTATACCCACTCACTCTTGCAATTGAGTCATATATTTTGTTCGTCTTTACTTCATATATCAATAAAACATCCTTTGTTTTTTCATCCTCTTTAACCTCTTTCTTCTTTTCCTGCCTAACACTGTTGTACGATGGTTTTCTTTTGAAGATTACAAAACGTTCGTCTGCGGTTATTGAAGCATCATACCCATTGAAAGTTGTGAACTTTTCTTTTGTTTCGGTATTGTATATCTGCAGATATCCATCACCTCGCTTTGTAGTGGTTTCGATAGTCGAAACGATTAATTTTCCGGTGTTGGATATTTTGGTGTCCGTTATATTTTTCCAGAGATCATAGTCTTCATGAGTTAATGCTCGTTTCTGAGCAAAAATGGACACTGCGAAACATAAAAAAACGAGGGTAATACTATTCTTAATCATTTTGTTGAGCTATATCTTCTCCGAAAAGTATAAAACCTTTTATCCACTGATTATCGTTTAACATAACTTTAGGGAAAAAACACGTTAATTTTTAAGACCAAAAGTATTTCTATATCAGTGAGGGGTTAAAAGAATGTTTTAACCCCTCTGCTAATTAGTTATTTATCTATTACTATTCTATCCCCAAATAAGGATTATAGGTATAAGTTTTACTGAAATTTCCTAGTCCGTTAAAATACTCATCTACCAAATGAGCAGGATAATAGGCCATCCCTCCGGCAAGTAATCCTTGATTCCCTCCATCATTTTTATCGTCCCAATTCCATGGAGCATTTGCAGAACCATTACCGTAGGATTTCTGAAATGACTTGGCATTACTAAACAAGCTAGTAGTAAAACGTTGGTCCCACATCCCACCGTTCTCAAAAATATTTACCAATTTATACTTCACATTTCTATCATAAATATCTGAAGGATATTCGCTACTGGTTTTACTTGGATAGTACACTACATAGTCACTACCGCCTGGTTTTTGTTTTGAATAGGCTTTGATACCATGCCCTTTTGCTTCGGCAGAGGTTTTAAAGCGATTGATGCCATTGTGATTTTGCAAGGTTAGAGTGCCATCAATATCTTCATTCCCGTCGGTAAGACCCGAATTTGATGTTTTATAGGAGTAAAAGTCAGAGTGAAAAACGGTAATTGCACCAAGTGCAGCACCATAAGTTGTATTGTTCTTTTTTACAATTGTAAGTACGCCTTCGAGGTCATTTTCATGCTCATCCAGTCGGTACAAAAACCAAATATCTGTCCAATCCCTTGGATGAAAAAAAGCATAAATAATAAAATAATGCGTTGATGTTTCTACCACAGAATAATACCCTACAGCATTTCCTTTTCTGGATGAATTGGCAATATTGTTCCAATTGTTCTTAGCATTTAGATCTCCATCAAAATCATACCGTGTGATATAATCTGCTTTACCACTTAATCCATGAGAGCCGGTTCGATCCACATCCTGGTAATGAACAGGTGCGTGGTGATACGCAAGATCGAGATAAAAATTTTGATTTTTTTGGTTGGTTTTTTGATTTTCTTCAGAAGGTAGATCGTAATTGTTTTCGCAACTAAAAAGGCTTAGCACAACCAGTGCAGCCAGAATACATTTTTTCATTGTTGAAGTGTGTTAGGTTATTGATTCCTAAAATTAACAACCTATGCCTTTGACTACTTTAGTTTAATTTTAAGCCTGGATTATGCTACTATTCCTAAAAAGTTAAGAGTGTTATGTGTATTTAAAGTTATTTCAGAAAAGTCTTTTCTTCACCATAGCCTTATAGGATTGTCCAATGGGAATAATACCTCCTTCAATCTTTATTTGATTCCCCGCAATACTTTTAATCGATTTGATACTTACCACAAAAGAACGATGTACTCTAATAAATTTATCTGCCGGTAATTGAGCTTCAAAGTAAGATATCGATTCATGAATGAGCAACATACTATTTTCCAAATATACCTTTACATAACTTCCATAACTTTCCAGGTATTTAATGGTATCGAGTTGCACATGATGTGTCTCTTTATCTCCTTTAAGAAAAATACTGTTGCTGGTAGCTTCTGCGACTGTTGTGCTTTTTTTTGAAGAGTTCTCTGTATGTTTGACTACCTTGGTGTACGCCTTCAAAAACCGTTCAAAAGAGAAAGGTTTCAGAAGGTAATCACATACTTCTAACTCATAACTATCCACCGCAAATTCTGAATAAGCCGAGGTAATAATGACCAAAGGCGGATCAGTAAGCATTCGTAGAAAGTCTAATCCTTTCAATTTTGGCATCTCAATATCCAAAAAGATAAGATCCACTTTTTCCTTTTGAAGAAAAGTCATAGCTTCTATTGCATTATAACAGTTCCCCACTAATGCTAGATCATTGAGCGATACCGCATAATCTTCAATTATGGTATGAGCTATGGGTTCATCATCTATAATGAGATAATTCATCATTAGAAAGTAATGGTTAATTGTGCACTATACATATCTTCCTCTTTTTTAAAGTCTAATGTATATGAATTACCATATACAATTTCTAGTCGTTTCTTTAGGTTTTCTATTCCTATTCCTTTGGTTTCATTCAGAACAGATGTATCATAATTATTTACTACTTCAAACAGAATCTTGCCATTGGCAACTTCTAGTTTAATATGTACAAAAGCATCGTACATCAAACTATCTACACCATGTTTAAATGCATTTTCTAACAAGATAATAAACAAAAGCGGAGGAATCATGACGTCATCCTTTTCTATTCGTTTTATAAATTGAATATCCACCTTTTTATGTTGTCGGATCTCCTGAATTTCAATATAGTTTTCAAGATATTCGATCTCTTCTTCCAGCTTTACTTCATTTTCTTTGCCCTTGTAAATTACATAACGCATAATCTCAGACAATTTGAGTATGAGATCCGGAGTTTGGTCAGATTTTCGTTTTGCCAATCCGTAGAGGTTATTCAACGTATTGAAAAAGAAATGTGGGTTTACTTGTTGTTTTAATAACGCCAATTCTGCTTTGGCTTTGTCAGCTTTTAAGTTTTGAAACCATTTCCATTGATCATAGACCCACAACAAAGCAAATAAGGGTATAGGAAACAAAAACACAAAGAATAAATCCAGGTTTTCCTCATGTGTTCTTGAACCAAAAAAGAGGACAAATGAAAAGAAAAGAATCAACAGCGATCCGTAAAGCGCTAAGATCAGCACTTTATATTTTTGAAAGAACTTGGGTGCTAAAATATTAAATACTCCTAACCAAAATAAGGTAAGTAATGCAAAGGTAATTGGGTTATCCGGTACTTTCATATAGTCATCCACCCAAAACATAACGATAAAAACGATTGATAATACTACTAATTTTATTAAAAAAAGCTTACGCTCTTTTAAAAAGACAAAGGCTTTTCTCTTGCGATATCGCTGCATATACCAGGACCAAACAATATAACAGCTAGTGATAAAAAACAGGAACAAACAACTAAGCGACACCATCTTATATTCAAAATACCTTCCCAACATAAAACCGATGAGTGAGAGCACCCAACTTCCAATCATCCAATAAAAAACAACTTCTTTTTGATGAAAAAGCATGGCATGAATAATTACAGAAACAACCATTCCCCAAAATAGAAAACCAAGAACATTGACCAATGTTTCCTGAGGATCTATACGGACAAAATCAACAAAAGTCAGCCCCTGGATTATGATAAAAAGAATAACAAACCCATATACAACTGCTCTATATTTCTTTAAGAATCTGATCATACCCCAAAAATAACAATCCTCTTTGCTTTGCAGTAATTATATAAACAGACACTATAAAAATTAGTATGAACACTTCATTTTTTACAACGAATCCTATTGGTTTCTTTTTTTAAGGTATCTACGCTATTATCGAAGTGTTGGTTAAGATTATTCTGCTTTTATGTGGAGCTCATGTAGGTTCGTGTCATAATCAAAAATAAGTCTTATGAATACGCTACAGATAACGAATGTATCCAAAACCTATCCTAACCAAGTAAAAGCATTGAGTGATATCTCATTAACCATAAAAAATGGATTGTTTGGGTTGTTAGGCCCCAATGGCGCGGGGAAATCATCTTTGATGCGAACGATAGCCACACTACAAGAACCTTCTACAGGCACCATTTCGTTTAATGGTATCGATATTCTTGACCAACCTCAAGAACTCAGAACTCAATTAGGATATCTCCCTCAGGAATTTGGTGTTTACCCTAAAATGTCTGCTCAGGACCTATTGGATCATATGGCTATATTAAAAGGTATTATCCACAAAAAAGAACGTAAAGAACAAGTCGAAGCTCTATTGCAACAAACCAATCTATATCAACATCGCAAAAAAGCGGTTCATACATTTTCGGGAGGGATGCGACAACGTTTCGGCATCGCCCAAGCCTTACTGGGAAATCCAAGGCTCATCATTGTAGACGAACCCACTGCCGGATTGGATCCTGAAGAACGGAATCGTTTTCTGAATTTGTTGAGTGAAATAGGTGAGCATATCATTATTATTCTGTCTACTCATATTGTCGAGGACGTAAAAGACCTTTGCACTCATATGGCCATTATGAATCATGGAAAAATCATTGCTCGAGGTATTCCTGCAGCGTTAACTCAAGAATTAGAGGGAAAAGTCTGGTGCAAAGTCATTAAAAAACAAGATTTGAGGAGTTATCAATCTACTTTTAATGTCATCTCGACTCGCCTTTTTTCGGGAAAAACGCAACTTCATGTGCTAGCAGACCAACAACCAGAAGCCGGATTTGAACCCATTCATCCAGGATTGGACGATGTATACTTCAGCACATTACGTAGATAAAATAACCACAAAATATACAACTCATGTTTACGCTACTTTTTAAGTTCGAATGGCGATATCATTCTAAACAATTGTCATTTTATATCTTCTCATTCATTTTCTTTCTTCTCGGGTTTTATATGTCCTCTGGCGGTAGGCTAGGAGCATCCGAGTTGATAAAAAACAACTCCCCTTATCAAATCAATTTTTTTATTGGAATATTTAGTTTGGTATCAGTTTTTGCCATCATGTTCTATTGCATTAATGCTATGCTCAGAGATCGACAATATCAAACCGAATGCATGATTTATTGCACCCCAGTAAAGAAACATCATTTTTATTGGAGCCGCTTTTTGGGAACGTTCCTAATTAGCTTATTGGTGTACTCACTTATACTAGTAGGTTTTGCAATTGGCACTTTTTTTTCAATCGATCCAGACAGTATCGCTCCTTTTGTGTTATCTCATTACTTATACATATGGACCACTATGGTATTACCTAATCTGTTCATTCTAACAGCCCTATTATTCTGTTTTGCCACACTCTCCAGAAAAGCATTAGTCGTATATATCGGAGCAGTACTTATCTACGCCCTATACTGGGGATGTTCTATATTCCTAAATTCTCCTATGTTAGCCCAGGCAGTTCCTCCTTCGCCAGAGAACATGATTATTGCGGCTATAGTAGATCCCTTTGGATTATCTGCTTTTTTTGAGCAAACCATGTATTGGACTCCTTTTCAAAAAAACAATCAGCTTTTATCCTTTTCGGGGTATTTTCTTTGGAACAGAATCATATGGATTTCAGCATCATTACTGCTACTAGGGATAACTTTCAAATTATTCTCTTTCAGAAAAGGAAATCAAAACATCAAAAAAAGTAATGATGTAGTAGAAACTGTAATGAACAAAAAAAGCTATTCCCCAGTATTGACTTTTCCTCAAACCAGGAAGTCACGATTTTTAACACTGGTTTCATTAGTAAAACTAGAACTCATTGCCGTCCTCAAAAGCCTACCATTTATAGCAGTATCTCTTATTTGGATTCTCATAGCAACAACCGAAATTTACAGTAGGATTTTTGAAGGAGGTACTTATTACGATAGCCTGTATCCTGTACCATATCTCTTAATAGAACAGCTCACCGATGCATTACCTCTTTTAGGGTTAATTCTCATTATATTTTATAGTGGAGAATTAGTATGGAAAGAGAGAAACTTGAACTTTAATGGTATCATTGATGCAACTCCTGCACCCAACAGCTTATTCTTTTTATCAAAATATGCGGTATTATTTACGCTACCCATGATCTTAATTCTGATCAGTATTATGATTTGTATAGGTTTTCAAATCATTGGAAATTATCCCCACTTTGCACTAAGACAATACATCAATCTATTCTTTTTTCAGGGTATCGAGATGATATTCTATGGAATTTTGGCATTATTTATCCAAAACGTAGTATCCAATAAATACTTGGGAATGCTTATTTCCGGAATTTTAATTTTTGGATTAGGAAGCTCTATAAGTAATTATATCGGAATAGAACACCCTTTATTGAAACTAGGAAATACACCCGCTGTGGTATACAACGATCTTGCAGGGTATGGCTACTACCCAAAAAGGTTTTATTGGTACTCGGCATATTGGTTAGCTCTGGGAGGAATACTAACTCTATTAGCTTTCAAATTGTGGAGAAGAGGTGTCATTTCAAGTTTTAAATTTAGAATAGCTCAGCTGTTTTCTAATTGGAAACAACGTGAAGTCATTTTTATCATTGGTTTTCTTATCCTCTTTGCAAGCGCTGGCAGTATCATTTATTATAATACTAATATTGTAAATGAATATTTGTCTTCAGATACACGATTGGACCTTGCTGAAATGTATGAACGAAAATTCAAGCAATACGATTCGCTAGAAGAACTATATCCTGTAGCTATAAAAACCAAGATAGATATTTATCCCGATGATCAAAAATATACGGTGCACTCGGACTATATATTAAAAAACAAAAGCGACATCCCTGTAGATACCGTTTTCATCTCTCCAAGAATACCTTTAACATCGGTTTACTTAGAAAATGCAACATTGATTGAGTATGACACCATTTATAAGACGCACCTTTTCAAACTAAAAAAACCATTACAACCTAAAGAACAAATTAGATTTAAGTACGAGTTGACGGCAGAAAATAAAGGTTTAGCAACCAACATTGATATTGTCAATAATGGAAGTTATATTCTACATTCTTCTTTTACACCTTCATTAGGGTATCGCCCTAGCCGTGAGATTAAAAGTGCAAAAGAACGTGAAAAGCGAGGTTTGCCTAAAAGAGAAGAAAAAGTTAGTCATGCACATGACTTACATAATAAACCAAGCAACCTGATTGGCAGGGTATCTTTCGAAACTGTAGTATCTACCCAATCCAATCAAATAGCAATTGCTCCAGGAAATCTGATCAAAAAATGGACAGATCATGACAGGAATTACTACCATTACAAAACTCTGCATAAAGTATCTCCTCTTTTAGGGTACTTCTCGGCCAACTATGAAGTTCAAAAAGAGAAGTATAAGGGCGTTAGTATTGAACAATATTTTCACTCCAACCATCACATGAATATCTCTTCGGTGATGAAAGCAAGTAAGGAAACTCTTGATTATTGCACTCAAAATTTTGGGAATTATTCTTTTGATCATATTCGTATTGCAGAAATACCTGCATATTGGCCATTTGGCGGTCAGGCCATGCCAGGAACAACTAGTATGGTAGAAGATCGGTTTTATCTATTAGACCAGCGTAATACTGAAGTATTCAATCTGGTTGCCAAACGAACCATACACGAGATAGCACACCAATGGTGGGGGCATATATTAACTCCAAAAATGACTGCTGGCGGAGGTTTCTTTATCGAAGGACTAGCCAAATACACCGAAGGTGTAGTCATGGAAAAACACTACGGCAAAGGTGCTTTGTGGAATTTATCCGAATACGCCAACAACAGATATTTTACTGGCCGATCCTATGCTTCGGAGAAAGAATCACCTGCTTACTTATCCGATAGCGAAAACCACATTCTTTATGGCAAAGATTACACAATTATGCTTGCGTTAAAGGAACTAATAGGCGCTCAAAAAATTGATGCCATTTTACAAAAAATAGTTGCTGAGTATGGGAATAAAGAAGAATTTGAAGTCGTTACTCTTGATTTTTTGAAGGAAGTGTATCTGGTTACCCCATCGGCATATCACACCCTGATCGATGATTGGTTTAAACGAATAATTACTTATGATTTGCAACTCAAAAACGTATCATACAAGAAGCTCTCTAATGGAAAATATGAAATCATGTTGGATATAGTTACCAAGAGATTCGAAACCAAAGATCTTGGAGAAGAAGTACCCATAGCAATAAACGAGCCTATACAAATTGGCTTGTTTAATAAGCATCCCAAAAGAATAGGAGTAAACGAACGAGTCTTATATCTTCAACCACATTATTTCGATAAAGAAAGCACTCAAATTAGCATTATCGTCGATGAAATCCCGAAGTATGTATCCATAGATCCTTATGGTACCCGATTGGATAAAAACAGAGCAAACAACATGCAGCGATTATAGAAACTGTACCATAAAAAAATCCCAAATTCTGTAATCAGAATTTGGGATTCATTATTTTCAAAAGTAATTCGTATTAGTCGGCTAACACAATTACTTTATTGTCTTTCATTTCAATAGTTCCAGAAGTAATCGGAAGCAAAGTAACACCGTTTTCTTTCACAAACTTTTCTGCTACTTCTTCTTCTAAATTCATATCTCCATACACCTTTACATTTCCTTTTCCTAACAAAGAAATAATGGGAGCGTGATTATCTAACATCTGAAACTCTCCATTCACACCTGGTACTGCAACAGAGGTTACTTCACCACTAAATAATACTGCTTCTGGAGTTACTATTTCTAAATACATATTTTTCTAGTTTATGCTTCAGCTAACATTTTCTCACCAGCTTCAATCGCTTCTTCGATTGTCCCTTTCAAGTTAAATGCTGCTTCAGGAAGGTGGTCTAACTCACCATCCATAATCATTGTAAATCCTTTTATAGTATCCTTGATATCTACTAAACATCCTGGGATTCCTGTAAACTGCTCTGCTACATGGAATGGCTGAGATAAGAAACGTTGAACACGACGAGCACGTCCTACCGCTAATTTATCATCTTCAGATAATTCTTCCATACCAAGAATCGCGATAATATCTTGTAATTCTTTATAACGTTGTAGTAACTCCTTAACTCTTTGTGCACAGTTATAGTGCTCATCACCAAGGATATCAGCAGTAAGAATTCTCGATGTAGAATCTAATGGATCTACCGCTGGGTAAATACCAAGCTCTGCAATCTTACGAGACAATACTGTTGTTGCATCCAAGTGAGCAAAAGTTGTTGCTGGTGCAGGATCCGTCAAGTCATCCGCAGGTACATATACCGCCTGTACAGATGTAATCGATCCTTTCTTGGTAGAAGTAATACGCTCCTGCATTACACCCATCTCTGTTGCCAATGTTGGTTGGTATCCTACCGCAGAAGGCATACGTCCAAGTAGTGCAGATACCTCAGATCCAGCTTGCGTAAAACGGAAGATGTTATCTACGAAGAAAAGTACATCTTTTCCTTGTCCGTCTCCAGCTCCATCACGGAAATATTCTGCAATAGTAAGACCAGAAAGTGCTACACGAGCACGTGCTCCTGGTGGCTCATTCATCTGGCCAAATACGAAAGTAGCTTTCGAATCTTTCATTGCTTGTTTGTCTACCTTTGAAAGATCCCATCCTCCTTCTTCCATAGAATGCAAGAAATCATCACCGTACTTGATAATTCCAGATTCTAACATCTCACGAAGCAAGTCATTTCCTTCACGAGTTCTTTCTCCTACTCCTGCGAATACAGAAAGACCACCGTGTCCTTTTGCAATATTGTTAATCAACTCCTGGATCAATACTGTTTTACCTACTCCAGCACCTCCAAATAATCCAATTTTACCTCCTTTTGCATAAGGCTCGATAAGGTCGATTACTTTGATCCCTGTAAATAAAACTTCAGTCGAAGTTGATAAATCTTCAAATTTTGGTGCCTGACGGTGGATTGGAAGACCATCTTCTCCTGCTTTAGGAAGATCTCCAAGTCCGTCGATTGCATCTCCAATTACATTAAATAGACGTCCATATACATCCTCACCGATTGGCATTTGGATAGGAGCTCCAGATCCTACAACTTCCATCCCTCTGCTTAATCCATCACTGGAATCCATCGCAATAGTACGAACAGTATCCTCACCAATGTGAGACTGCACTTCTAATACTAGTTTACTACCGTCTGTTTTATTAATTTCTAATGAATCGTAAATTTTTGGTAATTCAGTCCCTGCAGCGAATTCTACATCGATAACCGGACCTACAATTTGAGATACTTTACCCGTAACTTTAGACATTATCTAACTATTTAATGTTTAGTATTTAACTATGGAAAAAAGATACTTTACAAACAACGCTACAATAGCACCTTTTTTCAGGCTGCAAATATAGTCTTTTAAAATGAAAAAATAATGCCTTTTATTTTGTTTTTTTAAAGGTGGCTTTTATCCCATTTTTTAACGGAAATTATCTCATTAAAAACCTTTTAGGATTTACTGTATCGTCCATACACTATTATGATAAAAGCAGCCGCATACATCACTAGTGTATATATGGCTCCAGCTATGGCAAACGAAGTGTTTTGAAGGGTCACCACTGCTATGGTAATGGCCAATCCCGAGTTTTGGATCCCTGACTCTACTGCAATACTAATTGCCTGAGGTTTTCTGAGTTTAAAACCTACAGCAGTCATATATCCCAGAATCATACTGCTTACATTTAACAAAACCGTTGGTAATCCTGCCTGCTGAAAATAAGGGATGATATTGTGTTTTTCTTTCAGAATAATCCCTGTGGTGATTAATGCTAATAAAACTACCGAAGCTACCTGAACTGGCTTTCCCATTTTTAAGGCAAAACTGGTAGCTTTGGCACGTATCAACATTCCCAAAAAAACCGGGACAATTACTATACCCAACAACTGACCGATCATTTGCAAAATATTTAATTGCACCTCTCCTTCTTGTCCAGAAAAGTTCAAAAGTGAAAATTGTACAATGAAGGGTATAGTACCAATCGTAATGATACTCGATATTGCGGTTAAGGTTACAGAGAGGGCGGTATCTCCTTTGGCCAAATGAGCAATCACATTTGAGGTTGCCCCACCCGGGCATGCCGCTAAGATCATAATTCCGATAGCAATTTCTGAGGGTAGTTGAAGTAAAGAAACCAGTGCATAACCAATAATGGGTAAAAAGAGTAATTGATTGATCAACCCCAACAAAACTGCCTTAGGGTTTCTGGCTACTCTTTTGAAATCATCACTGGTAAGCGAAAGCCCCATACCAAACATAATAATCATTAGGGATATGGCGACAATCAGGGTTCCTGTACTATTCATAGTTATGTATTTTGATTATGAATTCTAAAAATCAAATGTTGCACTTATATCTTGCCACATCGGTTGAAATTGAAAATATCCTGCAAGCGGAAAACCAAGCTCTGCTCTTGTCTTCATAGCGATATTATGATCTATTTCGATCAGTTTTTCTCCCGTTTGCATGGCTAGCAATTGTGCCTGGCAACTTCTTTCCATGGTAATAAACCACCACACTGCCTCGTCTACAGAATGTCCAACGGTGATTAACCCATGATTTTGTAAAATTGCTGCTTTATTATCTCCCAAGGCTTTGGCAATCCTCTTTCCTTCTTCTAGTTCATTAACAATACCTGCATAATCATTAAAAACTGCATGATCTTTATAAAATGCACACGCATCTTGAGTAATCGGAGCTAGCTCTAGGCCTAAGGCAGAAAACGATTTCCCATAAACCGTATGCGCATGTGCCGCAGCAACAACATCAGGTCTGGCGGTATGAATTTGAGAATGGATCGCAAAAGCAGCTGCATTTACAGGAAATTTACCTTCTACCACTTCTCCTTTATGATTCACCAACAACAGGTCAGAAGGCGTAATTCGATTAAAAGAAAGCCCAAATGGATTTACCCAAAAATGATCTTGATACTCTGGGTCTCGTACCGTAATATGCCCTGCAACACCTTCTGAAAAACCAAATTTACCGAATATTCTGAACGCCCCGGCAAGTTTTGTTTTGAGATAGGCTCTTTCTTGGGTTACATTGTCAAATTTTGGAGGCATGGAAATGTTTGCCGGTAACATTTCTAATGGTGGATTTTGTACTGCCATAATTATATTTTTTTAAGTTCTTATTTGTTTTTGTTTTGCATTTTGGGTGATTTCCAAATACTCATTGTATCCTTTATCTGTCAAATAAGGTTTCAACACCTCCCACAATGTCTGCAAAGGTGAATCTTCAACCAAAGACGTATTCTTTTCATCTAATAAAGTAGTTCCTGCACTCCAAAAAGTGCTTGTCATCCAAAGCGTACGAATAATCAGATCATAATTCACTCGCTCTTTTTCAGGAACTAATCGATCGCTATCCATGTAATAATTGATCAAACTTCTCGCATCTTGGAACCGTTTTGAAGTAGCTAGCCTGTATTGGTTCATGATATCAGGATATTCCTCTATCAGATAAAGGATATCCATAAAGAAGAATCTGTATTTTTTTTGAATGCCATAAAACCGGGTAAACAACTCCTGAAAATGAAAAAGGGTTACATACTCATCCTTTGGGAATATCTCTATGGCATTATCCAATACTTCTTCCTGAATTGCAGCTAATAAATGTTCCTTTCTTTTGAAATGATAGGTAAAGTTCCCTGGGCTTATACCCATAGCCTGTGCAATATCATTAATACTAACATTAAAAAAGCCCTTTTTATTAAAAAGATAAACCGCTTGCTCGATAATTGAAGATTTGGTATTCATTTTCACAATTTAGTATAAATATACTAATTATTTTTTAATATTAGTACAATCATACTAATTTAAGATTATTGCCATAAAGTTGTTTTTTATGTGGCCCATACAGGCTTTCGGAACAGCTTCAGATTCCAAAATTTTGACTATTTTGTAGATTGAAAATTCTTACATTTTATTGAATGGAAACATATGCTATCGCCTTAAGTTATGCTATTCCTGGTTTTATCGTTCTGATTCTTATAGAATATCTCATAAGCAGATGGAAAGGAATACCGGTTAATGAAGCAATGGACACAATTTCTAGCTTAAGTTCTGGTATTACTGATACTTTAAGAAGTCTAACAGGTCTTGCCATAATCATCATCAGTTATGATTGGTTGGTGGATCATATTGCTTTGGTGAGTATCAAATCTTCTATTTGGCTATACATTCTTACCTTTATAGGGCTTGACTTTGCCGGCTATTGGTCTCATCGTTTTAATCATACTATAAATTTATTTTGGAATCGACATATTATCCATCATAGTAGCGAAGAGTTCAACCTTGCATGCGCGCTAAGACAGAGTATCTCTGCTATCATTTCCATTTATTTCTTTTTATATATTCCGCTTGCTCTTTTAGGAATACCATCGCACATCGTGGCACTAGTTGCCCCAATTCACTTGTTTGCTCAATTTTGGTATCATACCCGATTGGTAAACAAAATGGGGATTCTAGAACATGTTATCGTAACGCCTTCACATCATAGAGTACACCATGCAATTAATGACGAATATCTAGATAAAAACTATTCTCAAATATTCATTTTTTGGGATAAACTATTTGGCACTTTTCAAGAAGAGTTACCTGATAAACCTCCAGTGTATGGGGTAAAAAAACCTGTAAACACTTGGAATCCTTTCTTTATCAACTTTATGCATGCCTGGGGGATTTTGAAAGACGCCTGGAGAACCAAAAACTGGTGGGACAAAATACGGATATGGTATATGCCAACCGGATGGAGGCCTGAAGACGTAAAGGAAAAATACCCAATACAAATCATCACTGATCCTTATACACGGGAGAAATACAAAACCGAAAGTTCGCTCTCTTTAAAATTGTGGTCCTGGTCGCAACTCCTTATCACTTTAGCGCTTTTATACTATTTATTGGTTAGTTTTGGAGATTTTGAATTACCTCAAATCATCAACTACGCACTGTTTATTGCCATTTCTATTTTCGCTTACACTTCGCTGATGGATAGACATATTATATCGATATATGCTGAAATTGTTAAGATTACTTTTGCGGCTTATTTAATCTTTAAAGAAGGAGGGTGGTTCGAAATGGATGCGGTATTTACGGGAGCTACGATGATAGTAATTATTTATCTTATTATATCTCTACTACTATCTTTCTATTTTCAATTGTTAGAACGCAAATTCATTATCGCTTCATAAAAAAACCCACTAAATCGCTCTAGTGGGTCAATTTATATATTATTAATATCCTAAACTACGGTAACATAGGACTGTAGAATGTAGGATAGTCTACTGCTTTTACCAGCGGTAAGTTAGAACCATAGGTTTCATTAATTGCCGTAGCTGCAGAATTCGCCAAAAATGCATATCCTCTTGCCGTTGGATGTACACCATCCAAAGAGAACAGTCCTCCGAATACTAAATTTCCTTGAATCAAAAATTCATCAAACTGAATTCCTCCATCAGAAACTTGATCCAATAGTGCATTTGCATCTACAAAGGCCAAGCCTGCTTGTTGAACTGCAGATGAAATCACCCCATTAAACGCTTCTGTTGCAGTTGCTATTTCTGCTTGCTCTTCTGGAGTTAACACCCACTTATCAGCCAAAGGAACCGCTACTCCGTTTACAGTAAGTGGATTTCCCGGTACAGCTTCTGTACCAATAAAGCTACTCGCTGGTAGTACCAATAGATCATCTGCTGTTGCTTGTCGTATACTTACCAAGGCAGAGTTAATCATGGTCAAGTCTGTTAGACTTTCGTCTTCAATAACTACAGCGTTATTCGCTGCTTCTGCAAAAGTTATCGTTCTTCTTGCGATCTCAGCATCGGCATCTGCTTGTGAAATCGCTCCATTAGCCACTAAGAAAGCAAACGCCTGCACGATTCCAGCATTATAAGCCGCGTATGCTCCATTAACAGCTCCTGCAGTTGCTGCATCTAGTGGAACCGGATTATGAGGTACAGTAGTAAAATGTGCAATAGCTGTTACATCTGGAATATTAAAAACTACTCCTCTTGCTCCTCCAGAAGTTAATGTACCTACCAAGGTATTATATACTTGAGTAAACAATGCAGTATCCGTTATTGGGTTTGTACCATCACCTCCGCTAAGCGCATATCCTAATACATCATTATTACCGATCCATAAAGAGAAAAATGTTGGATTTTGTGCCATTGCATCTGCCAAAACAGTTGTTGTTGGACTCGAAGCCATTCTCACAAAATAAGGGTTTGCAGTTGCCGGCATAGCTGCCAATCCTGCGATATCTCCATACCCAGGAGCTACAAGATGAAAGCTTTTTGCACCTGGTACACCCATATTATTAAATGCTCCAGAAAGCGCAGCCGAAATTTCGGTAGATGGTGTTCCACTCACTGGCACTGGACCACCTGCAGTAGCATCAAAAATCAACCTAGGGCCTAAGATTTGGTTTCCCCCAAGCAATGCTCCACCTACATTATCACTCATCAAAGGTTGAACAAAATTTCCTCCTCCTGCTAATGCAAATTGTTGTGCTAAAATATTAGGCATAGAGTTTTCCTGACCTAAAATAAACAACGCATTGTCGGTAAAACCTGCTGTCAAGGAATTCCCTAGGGATACAAATGTTGAAAAATCAGCTTCACCAGAGGTAATGACTACCTCTTCCATTACTTGACCATCATCATCATCTTCACAGGCAATAAAACCAAAGATGAATAAAATAAGTAGCCATTTATATTGAGTATTCATTTGTCTTTTCTTTTTTATAGTTATCTATTATAAATTGTTTATGGTAAGACCGATATAGTATTGAGATCCTATAAGTCCAGTACCAAAGGCCGTAAAGTATTCGTCACCACCGATATTTGTAGCACCTGCTTTTAACGTTGATTTCAAAGACGGAATCGTATAATTGATCTGTGCATCTATAACAGAAAATGAAGGCACATCTCCATCTCCAAAAGAAGCTTCCCAGAAATAATCATCACTCCAACGATAACTAGTGTTAAACCCAAAATTTTTAAAGAGATTAGGATGACCAAAAGTTGCTTTTACTTTATGTTTTGGTGTATTGAATTCTGTTCTAAAATCTGGATCTCTTTCTCTATCTAAATCCTGCTCAGCAAATGTATAGTTTACACCTAGTTCGAAATTACCAGGTAATTTGGTATTTACTCCTGCTGTAAAACCTAGGGACTTAATATCAACATCAGAGTTGGTATAAGCTTGATATACCTCAAAGTCATCATTTTGCAAAGCGAGAAGTGATAGTGATCCATCACCAACCTGACCATAAAAAGGAACAATCACATTCTGCGTAGAGATAAAGTCTTTGTATTGATTATAATACGCACTGATATCTATTACAAACCGATCAACTTTTCCTCTATACCCTACTTCAAAAGCAGTCACCTTTTCTGGTTCTACAGGAGCTGCTGAAGATCGTACAGGATTACCTGCTAGCACAGAAGAGGCGGAAAAAGAATTTTCGTAGGCAGCTCGACCAACGATATCTACACTATCAGAATTCAAAATTCCCTGGCCTTCTCCACTAATATCAGTACCACTGAAAGTTCTCACATCTCTATCTAAATTATCCTGTGCAGAACCTACTAATATGGCACGCCCAACATCCAATCCAATATATAAATCCTGAGTGGTTGGATTTCTAAAACCAGTTTGAACGGATGCACGGATGTTGTGGTTTCTTTCTTCCCCTAGCGTATATCCTATCGATAACCTTGGAGAGAAGTTACCATCAAATAATTCTGACTTATCATAACGTACAGAACCTGTCACCTTAGCTCTTTCGTCTGCAAACTTCTTTTGTAATTGGGTATAAATACCAAATTCGGAATATCGAATTGGCCCATCAAAATCTGTGAAAATAGTTCCTGAAGAATTTAATTTGTATTCTCTAAAAGATCCTCCAACTTGAATATCAGCGAAATTACTTGTCAAGTGACTGAAGTTATAATTTACATCTACATGTCTTAACTGCGTATTATCCTGAAATCTAGATCCTGTAGATAAATCTGGATCACTAATTACTTGATTAAACGCTTGCTGGAATTCTGGCGTTCCAGGAATAAGTCTTCCTGTATCTGCTGTTTGTCTTGCGAGGGCATGTGCTTGTTCTGGAAGCACTCCTGCTAATGTAGCCTGCACAAACGCTCCTGCATATTCTCCAAACCAAGTTGAATCATCTTTCCAGAAACGGTTGATATTGATTCCTGTAAATCGAGTATCATAAGAATCTCCTGCATCTTCATCAGTGATATAACCTCTAATAAAGAAGTTACTATTCTTGATTTCTAATTTATGTTGTTGCAAAAAGAAGTTTCGTATAGAGTATCTGTTAGCTCCCTGATAGATTGTTGTACCTCTACCAACTTTACCCACATAAATAAGCTCCAAATCATCAGCAAAAGGTCTGTAGTGTAATGCTGCATCAAACTTTATACTTTCTGCTGGATAATCATTTAAATCACTCTCAAGGTATCCAGTACGACTTACATTGGTATCAGGAAGCAAATTCTCGGCCCCTGGAGGCAATATTGGCTGTCCAGTAACAGGGTTAATCGTATTCGTCAAGATTTCTCCAACTCCTCTTATATTAGTGCTTACCTCATCTCCGTACACATTAAGACCATCATAGTTGATATCGGACCTATCCGTATTAGGATTCAATACGTTAACCTCACTAACCGCAAACCAGTCTGTACCGCGTAAATATGAAAAATTAACCTTCGCAGCAAATTTATCCGAAAACGCATGTGCAATACGAACTCCGTAATCATAATATTCATTATCTCCGGCAGCTTCCTGAGAGGTTATACCTCCTTTAAAATAAGCACTAATCCCTTGATGATCGAAAGGATTCTTACTCGTCATAAACAAAATACCATTAAAGGCATTTGCTCCATATAATGCAGATGATGCTCCAGGTAGTAATTCAATACTATTCACATCTAGCTCCGTCATACCAATCAAGTTACCTAAAACAAAGTTTAAGGCAGGAGCGGTATTATCCATACCATCTACTAATTGTACAAAACGAGTATTCGCAAAAGTAGCAAAACCTCTCGTGTTTATAGATTTAAATGTTAAACTATTGGTATTAATGTCAACACCTTTTAGAGTTTCTAATCCATCATAAAAATCTGCTGAAGGGGTATTTTTTATCTTCTTTACATCAAAGCGTTCGACACTTACAGGAGATTCAAAAATACGTTCAGGCGTTCTTGATGCCGAAACGATTACTTCATCTAATTCTGTTCCTTCCTTAAGTGTGATGTTTAAGTCAGACGATGCCGAAGAAACAACAACCGAACTGGATTCAAATCCAACACTACTTACCGTAACTGTGAAAGGAGGCGATTGTTCGACAGTTAGTGAAAAGAGACCATCAAAATCGGTAACTGTACCCACTGACGCGCCATCCAAAATCACATTTGCTCCCGGAATCGGTTGATCATTATTATCCACCACCTTTCCTTTGATTGTTGTTTGTGCAGAAGTGATAATACTCATCAATAATAGCATTATCACTAATGTAGTTGTTCTCATACCCTCAAATTTTTTAAAGTTATGACAACAATATACGTTTTTTTAGGAATTTTTTAATAAAGTTGTTAAACCTTTGTTTATTAATTATGAAAAAAAACTAATCACTTCAGTTTTGATAATTTGGTTTTTTTGATGAAATACAGGAATTTTCTTACTTTAATTCCATAAAAAAACCCATCTGAAAATATCAGATGGGTTTTTTTATTTATTTTAAAATCTCTTAGAGATTGTTGATCGATAGTCCTACATAATATTGAGATCCTATAAATCCAGATCCAATAGCTGTAAAATACTCATCTCCTCCAATATTATTGGCTCCGATTTTTAATCTGGCTTTTAATACAGGAATGGAATAATTAACCTGTGCGTTGATCACGGTGTACGAAGGAATCGCACCTACACCAAAGTCAGATTCCCAGAAATAATCATCACTCCATATTACATTTGCATTAAATCCAAAGTTCTTAAACAACTCATCGTTACCTATAGAGGCTTTTACCTTATGCTTTGGCGTGTTAAAGTTACTTCTAAAGTCTGGATCTTTTTCCTGATCAAAATCCTGCTCAGCAAAAGTATAACTTGCATTAAAATCAAACCCGTTTAATTTATAAGTAAATCCAGCAATTGCTCCATATGAATTGATGTCTACTTCAGAGTTAGTAGAAGCTGTAAAGGTTCTTCGAGTTCCTGCACTAGCCAATGACTGAACTGCCAATAGCTGCTCTGCAGGAGTACCATTTACCACACCTTGGCCAGGCACAATAACATTTTCGTTTGCAATAAAATCTTCAAACTGGTTGTAGTATACACTACCATCAAAGATGAAAGCTCCAAACTGTGCTCTATATCCAACCTCATATGCTGTTACTCTTTCTGGCTTTACGATATCAATACTCGCCACTTCAAGATCATTAATATCTCCTGTTTCAGCAAATCTTTGTACAGAACTGGCTGAGTAAGAGTTCTCATAAGCATCTCTTGCCGTATATACATTGTTAAAATCGTCAACTGTAGTAAATCTATCCAAGTTTTCTTCAGCAGAACCCACAAGAAGGGTACGTCCAATATCAAGACCGATAAATAAATCCTGAGTTGTAGGGTTTCTGAAACCTGTTTGTACCGAAGCACGTAGGTTACGAGTCTTATTTGCTCCAAACGTGTAACTCACAGAGAATCGAGGAGAGAAATTTCCATCGAATAACTGAGATTTATCATAACGAACAGAACCTGTTAATTTCAATCTTTCGTCCAATAACTTTCTTTGGAACTGTGTATACAAACCATATTCTGAATATCTGATAGGCCCGTCTATATCGGTAAATACGGTTCCTTCAGAATCCAATTTATATTCTCTAAAAGATCCACCTACTTGGATATCTGCAAAATTACTAGTCAAATGACTAAAGTTGTAATTACCATCAGCGTGTCTAAACGATGATTTCTCTAAGAACTTAGATCCACTAGCAAGATCTGGATCGTTAGTTACTGATTCAAATGCTTGTTGGAACTCTGGTGTTCCTGGAATAAGACGACCTGTATCTGCTACTTGTCTAGCTGCAGCGTGAGCGGCTTCTTGAGCTGCAGGATCATTAGGATTAGCACCAATAGTAGCTAAATATGTTCCTATATACTCTGTAAACCATTGTGAATCCGATTTCCATCGGTTATTAATATTAAGACCTGTAAAACGAATGTCGTATGAATCTCCTGCATCTTCTGCAGTTACATAACCCCTTAAAAAGAAGTTATCATTTTTAATTTCTAATTTGTGTTGTTGTAAAAAGAAATTACGTAATAATGTTCTGTTAGCATCCTGAGTTACTGTTGTACCTCTACCTAACTTACTTGCCAAAATCACTTCAAAATCATCTGCAAACGGTCTGAAATGTAACGCTCCATCAAATTTCAAACTTTCAACATCATTATCATTAAGATCAGCCTCATCATAACCTGTTCTACTTACTACGGTATCAGGTAGAAGAGGTAAAACCGCTGGATTTACTCCAGGATTTTGTGCTGCAAGTCCTCTTAAAGAACCTTTAGCCTCATCTCCGTACACGTTTAATCCATCATATCCCGGAGTATTCTCTCTAGTTGCTCCTGGATTATCCAAATCTCTCTTGTCTGCCGCAAGCCAATCAGTACCATTCAAAAGGGAGAAACTCACTTTTGCTGCAAACTTATCAGAAAATGCATGTGCTATTCTAACTCCAACGTCATAAAACTCGTTGTCTCCTGCTGCTTCTTGAGAAGTAATTCCTCCTTTGGCGTAAGCACTGATTCCTTGGTGATCAAATGGATTCTTACTATTCATAAATAAGATACCGTTAAAAGCATTCGCTCCATATAGGGCAGAAGATGCTCCTGGTAGTAATTCGACACTTGCCACATCAAGCTCACTTAAACCAACCAAGTTACCAAGTACAAAGTTCAATGCTGGAGCGGTATTGTCCATCCCATCGATTAATTGTACAAAACGTGTGTTTGTAAACGTTGCAAAACCTCTGGTGTTAATAGATTTTAGTGCCAAACTATTGGTGTTGATATCTACACCTTTGATATTTTCTAGATCGCCATAAAAATCCGCAGAAGCTGCATTCTTAATCTCCTTAATACCATAACGTTCGATAGTTACTGGAGATTCAAATAAACGTTCTGGAGCACGAGATGCCGAAATTACCAACTCATCCAAAAAGGTAATGTCCTCTAATACAATAGTAACTTCTCCGGTTTGTGAAGTAACTACTAGGGTAGCATCATCAAATCCAATACTACTCGCTACTAAAGTAAAAGGATAATCTTTTTCTGTAGTCAGCGTAAAGTTTCCGTCGAAATCTGTAATTGTAGAAACATCAGTTCCTTTAACAGAAACACTAACTCCTGGTATAGGTTGATCGAAACCATCGATAACCCTACCTTGAACCACATTTTGTGCGGTACCTACTATGCTCATTAAGAGCACGACCATTAATGTAATTGTTCTCATAAGTAGATTTGTAATTATAATTAAGTTGTTTTTTCTTATGCATGCATAAGGATTTAAACATTGGGATGCAAAACTACACTTTTTTCATTAAAAACAAAGAAAATATTGCATTTTATCGTAAAAAAATGCTGTTTGACGATCTGCAACGTTAAGGGATCTTTAAAAAATGATCACAAAATGGGGTGAGTGAGCACTGTGAATGCTATTGTAGTATGAAATCATTTTTCACGGCAAATGTAATTAATTGTTTTGTACCTGTACAATTCTTTTATCATATTTTTACCTAATCTTAATATACAAATAAAAAAGGCTATCCTGCGGGATAGCCTTTAACAGTATAATAATAAAAAGTATTTACTCTACAGTAACGGATTTTGCCAAATTTCGAGGCTGATCCACATTCTTATCAAGCATCACAGCAATATGGTAAGACAACAACTGTAATGGTATTGTAGTAAGAAGAGGTGTTAAGAACTCTATGGTCTCCGGAATTTCAATAACGTGATCTGCCAATTCTTTTACAGTCACATCTCCTTCTGTAACAATACCAATAATCTTACCTTTTCTGGATTTGATTTCCTGGATGTTACTCACCACCTTCTCATAATGTCCTTTTTTGGTAGCTATAACCACAACTGGCATTTGTTCATCGATAAGTGCAATAGGACCGTGTTTCATTTCCGCCGCAGGATAACCCTCTGCATGGATATATGAAATTTCCTTAAGCTTTAACGCTCCTTCTAAAGCCACAGGGAAGTTGTAACCTCTTCCCAAATACAAGAAATTCTTTGCATCCTTATAAGTATCTGCAATAAGCTTTATATGATCGTTTGACTCTAACGCCTTCTTCACTTTTTCAGGAACCCTTTCTAGTTCTTGTAGATAGTAATGGAAATCACTATTAGATATAGTCCCCTTACGTTCTGCCAATTTTAAGGCGATCAAGGATAAAATAGTAATCTGTGTTGTGAATGCTTTGGTAGAAGCTACTCCTATCTCTGGCCCAGCATGTGTATAAGCTCCGGCATGTGTTTCTCGAGAAATCGAAGATCCCACCACATTACATACTCCAAAAACAAATGCTCCTCTTTCCTTAGCCAATTTTATGGCAGCCATGGTATCCGCAGTTTCTCCACTCTGAGAAATAGCGATCACCACATCATCTTGATGGATGACAGGATTACGATATCTGAACTCTGAAGCGTACTCTACTTCTACAGGAATACGTACCAAATCTTCAAAAATGTACTCTGCAACCAATCCTGCGTGCCATGATGTACCACAAGCAACAATTAAAATTCGTTTTGCATTAAGAAGCTTAGCCAAATTATCATCAATACCTGCCATTTTTATAATCCCATCGGCAACCAGCATTCTTCCTCTATAGGTGTCACTTATAGCGCTTGGCTGCTCATAGATTTCTTTAAGCATGAAATGGTCATATCCTCCTTTTTCTATTTGCTCCAGATTGATCTGCAATTCTTGCAAATAAGGATCCACAAGACTGTCGTCGTGTATTTTTCGAACCTTAACCCCTTTATTCCTTCTTACAATCGCCATCTCTCCATCTTCCAGATAGATCGCGTTGTTTGTATACTCTATAAAAGGAGAAGCATCTGAGGCTATAAAAAACTCATCGTCACCAACACCAATTGCCAGAGGGCTCCCTAATCTGGCGACAACTATCTCATCCGGTTTTTGTTTATCAAAAACTGCAATAGCATACGCCCCGATAGTCTGGTTAAGCGCAATTTGAACGGCTTTTCCGAGTTTTACATTTTCTTTGGTCTTTACATCTTCTATTAGATTAACTAAGACCTCTGTATCTGTTTCAGATCGAAACTCATATCCTCTATTTAACAATTCTTTTCTTAGGGATTCGTAATTTTCGATTATTCCGTTATGAATAATCACAAGATCTCCAGAATTAGAATAATGCGGATGCGAATTAACATCATTAGGAACTCCATGAGTAGCCCATCTTGTATGTCCTATTCCGATGGTTCCATCGGTAGAAATCTCTTTCTCTAAACGCTCTTCTAGATCCGCTACTTTACCTTTTGTTTTTGATAACTTTAGCTCATTGCCATCATAAAGAGCAATACCGGCAGAATCGTATCCCCGGTATTCTAATCTTTTTAATCCTTTTAAAACAATTGGATAGGCCTCCCTATGACCTATATACCCCACTATTCCACACATGATTTAATTTTTTTAGTTGTCTATTGATTCGGTATAAAAAATATTAAGTTTTAATTGTTTCGCTTCAGGAACACTTGGTCCATTTCCATATAGAACGGTTCCTTCGTGCGATATTACAGAAGCAAAGGGGGTTGTTTTTTCTGCAACTTCAATGTCACTATTAGGGTCGGTTTCATCGTTTCTTACACGAGCAAAACCATCTGCGTTATTAATTATATTTACGTTTTGCGAAACTGAGAGACCTAATCTCGCATTCTCGGTATCACCATCTAATATATCATTAATATGCTGAGTCATTCTTACCTTAAAGAACTCTCCATTATCATCTGAATCCCTGGAAATTCTTCCTAAATGATTAGTGATCGAAACAACAGGGTTATCATTATTAATGGTATTATCAAAACGATAATCTAACAACACCTCATCTGTTTCCATATTGTATATATATATCCGTTCTGGCTCTGTATCACCCCCGGACACTCGATCTTGATTGATATAGAAAGTCATAGAAGCGTCATTAATTAACCAGTTTTGCCTACGAAGAAAATCTAATTCATTTTCTTCCTCTCCATTTTCATTAGTGACCATACCTCTAAATAAATCAATAATCGCTATCGATCCATCTCCACCTTTCAAATATAAGGTTTCTTCTCCATTTATAGCATCTTGATTCTCGGTCAACAATTCATTGGAAATAGTAGCATCAAATTGTGTATCAATACCATTAACCACATTATTCGCGAATGACAGGGCTAGTGTTCCCTGATCTTGAACGATATCCGTTGTGCTTCCATCCTCATCCTCATCAGCAGTATCTACTTTATCAAAGGTATAATGCAAAGTAATATCTCCATTGGTTACATTCAAAAACATTAGGTTCCCTGCATTATTTACAGCTTCTGCTTCAAAAAAGATACCTCTGAAAAAATTTCTAAAGTTATTGGCATTACTTAATTCTGCCGATCCTTCCATGTCCAAAAATGCTGTTGTAAAAATATCAACCGGAAGTTTTACGCGAAAAGCTGGAGGTAATCTTGTTACATCCGGATCATCATTTTCGTCTTCTCCATCCGGACTTAGTAAAATCAATTCTTCTGCAGAAGGCACAAAACCTTCGTCTGTATATAATAACTCTTGTTTTAGTTCTGTACCAAAATTTGTTTCTATATCATTCAGGTCATTCGAAAAATACAATTGCCTTTGATTAGAATTTGGATCAAAATCTCTTAAGAAATAATTGGATTTATAAATGGAAAGTCTGAATGGCTGACTTCCATACACAGAATCTAATTCGAAAGTATTTATGATTTCCCCGTCATCATTAGCTTCGGTATTGGTCGTAGTACTGAAGTATGGAATATTTAAAACCACACTATCTAATCGTGCATTGTCTCCAAAGACAGGGTCAAAACGCTCTGGCTGTAGTTGGGATAACACTCCATACGTCGACTGACCGTATACTGGATCATTATAAACTCCTAACAGATAACCGGGCAAACCAGAAGTTTGCACTCTTTCAAATCGTGCACTGTATGCCACAGGAGTAGCCTCATAAAGCCTATCTTCAAAGTTAACATCACCAATTACTTCACTACCAACTGTATTGAACTCATCATCACAAGAAAACAATGCAATACACACAACAACTACTGCTGTAGATCTAATCAAAAAATTCTTCAAAATCATAAATAAATCATTTTGCTTACACTAGCACTTCTGACTGATAGAAGGCTTCATAAGCATCTGCAAATTCATCTGGGTTTTTATAGTCTAGAACAGGTTGGTCAACATTTTCTAAGTGCTTTGATAAGTCTTCTGGTATTTCTGCCGAACCGACAATAACAGCGTCAGAATTATCAATAGCAACTTTCATTAAATTGCTATAAGTTGGAGTAGCTAGATCTTTTACTTTTTCTTCACCGATTCCGTCAAACTTCACCTTTTCCATCATATTCATATCTAGCGTACCTTCATATCCCCTTTCGTAAACCGAGGTAACGATTTTACTTTGGCCAAAAAGAGGTTCATTAGCATAATAATGTTTCAGATACAAAGGTAAAAGAGAAGCTAGCCAGCCATGTACATGAATCACATCTGGAGACCAATTCAACTTTTTAACCGTTTCTATAACGCCTTTAGCAAAAAATATTGCTCTTTCGTCGTTATCCGGAAATAAATTTCCATCTTCGTCGGTCAAAGTTGCTTTTCTTTTAAAATAATCTTCGTTATCTATGAAGTAAACCTGCATACGCTCTTTTGGTATAGACGCCACCTTAATAATAAGAGGCATATCTAAATCATTTATTACAAGATTCATTCCTGAAAGTCGGATCACTTCGTGAAGTTGATGTCGTCTTTCATTAATGTTTCCATACCTAGGCATAAAAATTCTAATTTGGCCTCCTTTGCTATTCACCATTCTAGGTGCTTCAAAAGACATGGATGAAATTTCGGTCTCTGGCAGGTAAGGTATTACTTCTGATGATACATACAATATCCTCTTATCTTTCATATAATCGATACTTTTATCGTCCTCCGTTTTGGAATTAATTTTGCAAAATTACGAAAATTTATGCAGTCTGCCAGTAATATCTTATTTTTGCACGCCATTAAGTTTCAGCCCAATGCAGGTATACGAAAAAAGACTGGACATTATGTCTTGTGTTGCAACTTTTTCAACACAGAAAAAATCAATAGGATTTGTCCCTACAATGGGAGCTTTGCACAGAGGGCATTTAGCTCTTGTACAACAGGCTCTTAACGAAAATGACAAAGTAGTGGTCAGTATTTTTGTTAATCCAACTCAGTTCAACAATACCGAGGATTTGGTGAATTACCCAAGAACACTGGATAGTGATATTGAACTATTATCTGGTATTTCGAAGGATATTATAGTCTTTGCTCCTACCCCAAAAGAGGTTTATGGAGACGAAACAATATCCACGAATTATAATTTTGGAGGGTTAGAAAACGAAATGGAAGGCAAGTTTAGACCCGGTCATTTTGACGGGGTCGGTACTGTTCTCAAACATTTTTTTACTATTGTTTCTCCAACTAGGGCATATTTTGGAGAAAAAGATTTTCAGCAGCTTCAAATTGTTAGAAAATTGGTAGACATTGAAAAAATGTCAGTAAAAATAGTAGGGTGTCCAATTTTCAGAGAAGAAAGCGGTTTGGCGTTGAGTTCAAGAAACAAAAGATTAAACCAGCAACAACTCGAGGTTTCTCCGCTGATTTATAAGACATTAAAACAAGTAAAAAAAGATTTTGGCATAAAAAGTGTAAGTAAGTTAAATGAATGGGTATCGACTCAGTTCGAAAACCATAACGAGCTTAGATTAGAATATTTTGAGATTGCCAAAGTATCTGATCTTAAAACGATAAAGAGGAAACAAAAAAACAAAAAGTATCGAGCATTTATTGCAGTCTTTGCCGGAGAAATAAGACTTATTGATAACATTGCCCTAAATTAAAAATAACTAACTTTGTAACATGCTAGTACACGTAGTAAAATCAAAAATTCATCGCGTTAAAGTTACCGGTGCAGACCTAAACTACATCGGGAGTATTACTATTGATCAAGATCTAATGGATGCTGCCAATATTATTGAAGGAGAAAAAGTACAAATTGTGAATAACAACAATGGTGAACGCTTAGAAACATATGCTATCCCAGGTCCTAGAAATAGTGGTGAAATCACATTAAATGGTGCCGCTGCCAGAAAAGTAGCTAAAGGAGACGTGCTTATATTGATCACATACGCTATGATGGATATTGAAGAAGCTAAAAACTTCAAGCCAAAACTTCTTTTCCCAAATGAAGAGAACAATTTGTTAAAGTAAAAGTGTGAATCCAAAACTCACAAAAATTCTTAAAATAACACTCCCATTAGTTTTGGGAGTTTTTTTAATCTGGTATTCTATTGCATCTGCCACTCCAGAAGAGCGGCAAAAAACACTACAATACATCCTAGGAGCTGATCCAAAATGGATTATTTTATCCATTGTAATGGGACTTTGTTCACATCTTTCCAGAGCTTATCGATGGAAGTTTTTACTAGAACCGATTGGATACAAACTAAAGGTATCTAATAGTTTTATGGCAGTAATGGCTGGATACCTGGCAAATCTCGGTATCCCCAGATCTGGAGAAGTACTACGAGGCGGGATTGTATCTACCTATGAAGACATCCCTTTTAAAAAAGCGTTTGGTACTATTATTTCTGAAAGGGTTATAGATTCGATCATGTTGCTCATTATTATTGCAATTACACTACTTTTTCAGTCCAAAGATTTGTTTATCTATCTCGAAGAAACATTTACCAGCACTATTTTGATTCTAGTGTTGATGGTGGTAGGGATTTTATTAGGTATCCTCTTTTTGAGAATCATCAGAAAATCAAATCACCCATTTCTTTTGAAAATAAAAAACTTTGGAGAAGGCATTTTGGAAGGAGTTAAAAGTATATTTCAATTGCAAAAGAAAGTGGCTTTTATCTTTCACACTTTACTCATCTGGGTATTGTATGTAGCCATGTTTTATGTGATCAAATATACCGTTCCCGAAACAGCTGCCCTCTCTATTGGTCCTATTCTAGCAACTTTTGTAGCAGGGTCTATAGCAATGACAACAACCAACGGAGGTATTGGTGCGTTTCCTATTGCAACAGCAGCCATTTTGGTCTTATTTGGAGTTGATCGACCGGCGGGAGAGGCTTTTGGATGGATATTGTGGGGGTCTCAAACCGCAATAAATATCATTATCGGTGCGTTATCGTTTTTATTGCTACCTATTGTAAATCAGAAGAAATAGGGAAATAATTTATATATTGTCACCTGCTTAACCTAAATCACGCATTACTTATGAAGAAAAGTATACTTCTTATTATGGCCTGTTGTCTTACCATTTCAGGGTATACCCAAGCTATATATGAATCCTTTAGATCTATTAAATTAGATCAAAGTCGAGAATTGAAAATTCAATTACCCAGAAATTACAAAAAGAATGTAGATAAAACTTATCCAGTTATTTTGGTTTTGGATGGGGATTATTTGTTTGAACCTGTTGCCGGAAATGTTGATTATTTTTCTTATTGGGAAGATATGCCAGAATCAATAGTAGTGGGTATCAACCAAAGAAAAACAAGAACTGATGATTGCCGATATGATCTTGCAGAATATTTACCCGATCAAAAAGGTGCACAGTTTTTTGAGTTTATCGGACAAGAATTAATGCCTTATCTGGATCAGACCTATAGAACTGCTCAATTAAAGATTATTGTTGGTCATGATTTTACAGCTAACTTTATCAATTATTTCTTATTTAAAGACAACCCTATTTTTCAGGGATTTATATGCCTTAGTCCAGAATTTGCTCCACCAATGAAAGAGCGCATTGCTAATGTATTATCAAGTGCTACAGATGTATGGTATTATACCGCTACAGCAACCAATGACGCCGATAATATCAAAAAAGATGCGATTGCTTTTAATGAGCAAATGGAGGCACTGGAAGAAAATCCTGATATGCATTTTTTCTTTGATAACTTTGATGAATCTTCGCATTATACACTAGTAGGAAGAGGAATTCCAAGAGCACTGGAAGGTATCTTCGAAATGTATCGTCCTATAAGTAAAAAAACGTATAAAGAAGTCTTACTTCCATTGGAGACTTCTACCTATGACTATTTGGTAGACATGTATAAAACTACCGAGAAACTCTATGGTATCAAACGCCAAATTCGCGTGAATGATTTTATTGCAGTTTCAACAGCAATAGAAAAAAATGAAAAATGGGAAGAACTAGAACCTCTTGGTAAATTAGCCATAAAAGAACATCCAGATGTGATGCTTGGACACTATTATCTTGGAATGTTCTATGAGCAAACCGGAGAACCTAAAAAGGCGATGAGAGCTTATGAAAATGGTTTCCAGTTGGCCGAAATCGCTTTCTTGACAAAAGATTATATGCTAGACAAAGTAAATAAAATCAAAGATGACTTTGGCTGGTAAAAACAGATATATAACGTATTTAAAAAGATCTCGAATTTCGGGATCTTTTTTATTTTGTATCTATATCTATTAAACTACAAATAATAGTATTTTTACAGCTGATAGATAAGTAATATGGCTAAAACCAAAACCGTATTTTTTTGCCAAAATTGTGGAGCTCAGTATGCCAAATGGCAGGGACAATGTACTTCTTGCAAAGAATGGAATACTATTGTTGAAGAGGTGGTACAAAAAGCAACTACCAAAGACTGGAAAGCTGCTACTACCAATCAGCCTCACAAAAAAATGGCGAAGCCTTTGCGTATTTCAGAAATTGATACCGCAAAAGAGGCACGTTATAATACTGATGATGCAGAATTAAATCGTGTTTTGGGAGGAGGATTAGTACCCGGCTCTTTGACATTACTTGGAGGAGAACCTGGAATCGGAAAAAGTACCTTACTACTACAAATTTGCCTGAAATTACCTTACAAAACATTGTATGTGTCGGGTGAAGAAAGCCAAAAGCAAATCAAAATGCGGGCAGAACGTATTACATCCAAAACTGATAATTGCCTGATACTTACCGAAACAAAAACGCAGAACATATTTAGGCAAATTGAAGCTACAGAACCTGATATTGTAGTTATCGATTCTATCCAAACATTGCACAGCGATTATATCGAAAGCAGTGCGGGAAGCATTTCTCAAATTCGGGAATGCACTACAGAACTGATCAAATTTGCTAAAGAAACCGCCACTCCTGTTATCCTTATCGGTCACATTACCAAAGACGGAAATATTGCTGGTCCAAAAATTTTGGAGCATATGGTGGATACTGTATTGCAATTTGAAGGAGATCGAAACCATGTATATCGCATTTTACGCGCCTTAAAAAATCGTTTTGGGTCTACATCAGAACTAGGGATCTATGAAATGTTAGGCAATGGTTTGCGAGAAGTAAACAACCCGAGTGAGATTTTAATTTCAAAAAAAGACGAAGATCTTAGCGGTACTTCCATAGCCGCCACACTCGAAGGGATGCGTCCTTTAATGATTGAGATACAAGCCCTGGTCAGCACCGCAGTTTATGGTACTCCGCAGCGCAGTGCTACCGGATATAACCTGAAACGTCTCAACATGATCCTTGCTGTACTCGAAAAAAGAGCTGGATTTCGATTAGGAGCAAAAGATGTCTTTCTCAATATTACCGGAGGAATATCAGTAGATGATCCAGCTATTGATCTTGCCGTGGTAGCATCCATATTGTCTTCTAGTGAAGATATTCCTATCCCAAAAGAATATTGCTTTGCTGCCGAAGTTGGACTGGCTGGAGAAATACGCCCGGTAACCCGAGTAGAGCAACGCATACAAGAGGCAGAAAAACTAGGTTTTTCTACCATCTTTGTTTCCAAGTACAACAAAATTGCAATACAAAACCCTCGAATAAAGGTTCAGTTGGTTGCCAAAATTGAAGATGTTGTAGAATATCTTTTTGGTTAGCGTTATGGTGCTGGATTTGGAATGCTATTATGCACTTCTTCTATTTCTTTCAAAATTTCTTCAGACAAGGTAAGGTCAATACTACCTATGTTCTCTTTGAGCTGCGTAAGACTTGTTGCCCCAATAATATTACTCGTTACAAAAGGTCGTTCATTCACAAAAGCTAACGCCATCTGAGTCAAACTAACATTGTGTTTTTTCGCAATTTCGTTATATGCTCGAGTAGCCTTATAACTATTCTCATTCATATATCTATTATAGTTCGGGAACAGATCTACTCTTGAGTTTTTCGGGATTTCTTCGAGGTATTTACCGGTAAGCATTCCAAAACCAAGAGGAGAATAGGGAAGGTGTCCCATACGTTCTCTATGCAAAACTTCTGTCAACCCAATTTCGTCTTTTCTATTCAGTAAATTATACGGGTTTTGAATGGTAATCATTTTCGGCATTCCTTTCTTTGCCTCTTCGGCGTAACGCATTGCCCCATAAGCTGTTTCATTAGATATCCCTATTTGTCTAATTTTACCTTCTTTTATAAAACCTTCCAAATGACCTAATATTTCAGCAAAATTATCAGTCCAAGCCTCATTTTCATCATGGGTATATCCTAGTTTACCAAAAAAGTTAGTTTGTCTTTCTGGCCAATGCAACTGATACAAATCGATATAATCTGTTTGCAATCGCTCCAAACTTTTATGGATCGCATCTTCTATTTCACTTTTTGTAAAACCCCCACTCCTAATATGCTTACTAAACTCTGCTGGACCCGTGATTTTTGAAGCAATAACTACCTCATTTCTTTTACCGGTTTTCTTTAACCAGGTTCCAATAATCCGTTCTGTACTTCCTTGAGTTTCTTTTCTGGCAGGAACTGAATATAACTCTGCTGTATCTATAAAATTAACACCTTGCTCTATAGCGTAGTCCAACTGTTGATGACCTTCTTCTTCTGTATTCTGTTCTCCCCAGGTCATACTACCTAGGCATATCTTACTTACTTTAATATCTGTATTGGGTAAAGTAGTGTACTTCATTCTTAAAACACTCGTATTTTGGTTGATTAATGTCGTCAAAAGTAGAAACTCTTGCGCTAAACTATTCCAAAAATTATCATAATAAATAACAGTTGCAAGGCATAAATCTGTGCAATAATTCCACAATATTTCTGAATTCTCTACATATTTTGAAAGTCAAAAAAAATCTAATATTATTTTAACTACTTGATATGTAAATATTTACAAAATCAACATGGTAATGGAATAGTTGTTTCTACACTTAATTATGGAAACAAAAACTTTTTCTAATCTATTTGATCAGGAGGAGACATTAACCAAAATATATTATAGATACCAACCAAAATTATAGATTAATTATAAGCATGAATAACCCAACCAAAATTGTGTATTCAAATGCCAGGGGAGAGTGGTTTGACCCGAGCAAAGAGGGATGATGACTGACTATACCCCCTCTTTTAACCTGAAAAAGAGCTTCGATATGAAGCTCTTTTTTTTACTCAAACAGACACAACTATACCCCCAGAGTTGTATCTATTTGCACCAACTAACCAACCTAAACACTAATTATATTTCTTATTTATATCCTAAAAGTAGATCAAAACGTGTTATTGTGAAATCCAAAATGAGGGAATGCTATCGTTCGTTGAGGGAAGTGATCAAGAAACCTCTACAATACATTTTTTGGTGATTTTATTTTCTAGAAGATACTCCACCAAATTAAAATTTCTTTCTGCTCTATCTAATATCCAGGCGTCAGAACTCACCACTATATCCAAAGAATCTGCCAATACTTTGTCCGGATCATTGACCAAGTCGATATGCCATGGCAAATCCTGTTGCTCGGCCATTTCTCTAAGATGTGTTTTAAGTCGGCCGCTATTGGATACCGGAGCATCAAAATACCAATGTACCGTCAGCACACCTAATTCTTGAAGGGCATCGGCTACCATTTGTAGCACCTGTTGGGTCTTTTGCACTCTTTTGTAAGTACCATGAACTCCAGAGATATCCCTGTAACACCCATCTAGCCCTTTAAAAATATATGCTCCAGACAAGGCACTTTCTAGAGTGATCAACAGATTAAAACCATCTATGGCAACGGTCATTCCTTTAAGTTCTTTTGGGAGTAACACTCGTTCTTTTCGCAATGAGATTTGTTGTTTACTTGCACTGATACCACGTAATGCTTTTTGTTGTCTCGCATTGAGTCGATATCTATTCCCTACCAATTGTATTGAAGACTTTTCGGCAAACCCTCTAGAGAGCAAATAACACATATCCTCTGCAGCCTCTTTTAGTTTTTCAAGCACTAAAGAGCTTCCGAACAAGCGGTCATCACTAGCTTCTTTTCCTCGGTTACGTGTTGTCATTTTGTCTAGAAGACTTTATCATTGAAGTAACTTATACAAACAAAAAAAGCGCCTAAAGCGCTACATCTATGACATTGGTAATATTTCTACTACCTTGCCATATACTTTTTTGGTCCATCCGTTAAGATGACCTCGGTTATTACCGATTAGTAATCCTCGTTTCGCATTTTTTCCTTTTACCAAATGCGTAAAACAGTTACCTCTCACTTTACAAAACACAATATCACCAGTATCACAATCCTCCCAATCAACAGGAGCTAGTACTACGGGTTGTTTTGACTTTAGAATAGGTAACATCGAATTACCAGGTTCTTTAGAGACAATAGTCTCTCCATTCAATAGTTTTTGAATTTTCCAATTCATCATTTTTCATTTTTAAATTAAACTTCAATTCAAAAACTATGGAGTATGGGTATTCAAAGAACGAGTACTTATAAGTACATCACAAAGGTAATTATTTTTAAATAATGAGGATATGTAAAAAAAACAGCCAGATCAAACCGGCTGTTTTTGCTGAAATATTTTAGAAGGCAGGCTAGTTTAGCTGCCCTTCTTTGAGTTTGGACATGTCTTTTTGTTTTAATTTATCAATTAGTGTTTGATACATTTCTTTAGGTAATCCACATGCGATCAAGTATTCTTTCATCAGTGTTTCTTCTTCCTCTTCAATAGATCCATCGGCCAATAAGACCACGGCAGCCTGTGCTAATACATTGATCAACGCTTCAGAGGACAAAACATTTCTAGCCTCGCTCAAATAATTAAAAACTCGATTGTCCTTGTTTGCATTCACTTTTACATCTTCATGTATCGCCATCAGTTCTTCTCTCATTTCCACAAAACCTTCAATCACATCCATAATTTCGCGCTCTTCTTCTTTAGCAAAATCTCCATCGATGATCGACATATGAGTCATAGAAGCCACCAAAGCTTTTGCGAAAATTTGTTTCGCGCGTTTTTGATTTTCATCAATCTCTTGTTTTGATTGTTGTAGAACGGTTTTGATGTTTTCATTATACGCACTTTTACAACGATCACATTGATAAAAACGATCCACTACATCTAGTGGAATTACAGGAATAAAAAACAAGGTAAACCATCTGCGATACAATTTATGTACAAGGTTTCCATCGTTACAATTTGGACAAGAATTGGATAAAACAGGACTGTCATTAACAGTATGTTTTATTCCTCGGGTTCCGAAGATAATAAACATAATAGGGTAGAATTTTATAGATTTAGTTACTGTTAAAGATAACATAATAATCCAAACCGCCTAATAATTATGTAGTTAACTCTACGGCACCATTTCTTTTTTGAAAAATAACTACCTACCTCTTCTTCTTGTTTATAAAGTAAAAAAGACCCAATAGTAGAATACTAAAACCTATTCCTAAAATCCAATACCACCAATTGTGATTTGCAAATTGAATGGGGTCTGGATCACCAACCAAGTAAAAGCCTCCCCAATAAAAAGGATCGGATAGGTAGTAAAACTCTTCGGAGTTTAAATATTTCAATTTTGCCTGCTGCAAAGCCACATTTTTGGGCATTCCTTCTTTTAAGTTTTTATAGAAATATTGCATAATGGCAGGTGTAGTTTCGTCTGAAACTGCCCAATTTGTAAGCAATAAACTTTTTGTGCCTGCATATTGAAACGCATTCCCCAAGCTCATAATACCTTCTCCATTAGCAATTTTACCGCTACCGGTATTGCATGCGCTTAACACAGTAAGCCTTGAAGGAATATTCATCGCAAACAACTCGTGGTTGTATAAAAAACTATCCTCTAAAGTGTCTTTGGTTTTTGTAAAGAACAATTTAGAATTTTCTGGGTGTTCATTATCTACTTCTCCATGTAAAGCCAGATGTACAATAGCGTACTCTCCTGCTTTTCTTTTGAAATTAAATTCTGTAGCTGTTGATCCATAGTAATACTCTCCATCAACAATATTTGATATAAATCGTATTTCTTTTCTAGTTCCCGGGAGATCCTCCGTAGCGTTTCTTAAAAGATCAAAGCTTATTTTTGAATTTGAAGTTTTGTCATTATTGGAGTACGAAAAAGCCAGACATTGTTCCTTTATAGATTCATCACTGGATTCATCTTTAAGACGATTATAAAGTAAATCAGCAGAATTTGCATAAGATATTGCATATTTTTTCATCAAATAGGGATACTCTCTGGGGTGTAAAACTGTTGGATCTATATCGGTAAGTTTGGTGGTAAGAAGGAGATCAAAATTGAGATGCCATAAGGGCCCATCAGGAATTATTGTTAGGTGTTTACTGTTCAAATGCGGTTTCAATGGTGCAATTAACATTGTATATAAATCATGTCCATACTCTTGATAAGCCTCAAGATCTTTTTCTACAATCTTATCTCTAAACGACTTTACTTTTTCTTCTAGTTCTGAGGTTGACAGACTCTTTGCAACTATAGTATCTTTTGAAATCGAAAATGTATAAGTAGTACTATCTGAAACAAAAAACTCTAACAACGCACTGTTTTCGTCAAGCCGTTTTTGAATATCGTTTAAGGTAATAAGATCATTTGTGTAGAGGAGCTGATAATATTTAGGGTATTGGGTCAATAACACCTGAGTTAAAGAATCTTGTCTACGATTGATTTCAAAGAGTTTATTTTCATGGTATGAAATATCTAAGCTATCTCCAGATTTACTTGCCAATTCCTGATCCTCTCGAGCGCTATCATTTTGCGGGAAATTGGCAATTTTTGATTGATGAAATGCTTTATTGATTCTCAACCTTTTTTCCAAAGAAACCAAATCTTCTGGTAGAGCCAAAGATTGATTGGTTGACGGATCATTTACCATTTCCCTCAAAATATTAGCTCTACTTTTTTCTACGTAATAGAATGCTTTTTCTAGTAACTTTTGATCGGATGTAATTGAATACAATAAAAATTGAGCTTCTATAGCTTTTTGATATACTTCTCTAGTTTGTTTAGAAAAGGTAACTTTATCCTTAAATGAAGTATATCCTTGACGAATCTTATTAATCACCAGATCTGCTTTTTTGTAATGAGCAATGGCATTGTTTAGGTAAGGCTCATCTTTATTTTTCTGATAAAGACCAGCATTGCATTTTGCTTGGCCAATTAGGCCAGTTAACAACATACTATTATCAAGGTATTCTGCATACTTACGATTGATTTGATTTTCTGTGCTACTCCGAACAACCTTAGTATAATAATCCAAAGCTTTATTATAAAATCCCTGATCATAGTACACTTCGGCGATAAAAATATCTGATCGAATACTAAAGTTATTATCGCTATCAAATATGTTCTCGCGTATTTTCTTTGCTCTATTATAATACTCTAAAGCTTCATCGTAAGCATTGATTGCTCTTTTCACTTTTGCTATATTCTCTAAGGATTCCGCAATCAAGGAGTTATCTTCATCAAACACTTTAATAAATACGTTCAGGGCTTCTTCATAAAATGTTAAGGCCTTATTGTACTGTTGTTTGAAAAAATAAATATTCCCAGTCACGTTATTTGTAATTCCTATTTTTTCATGTGTTTCTCCAAAGACTTGTTTGTTTATTCTTAGCGCTCGTTTAGCATACAACAACGCTTGGTCATAATCCTCAATATCTATACTTACATAGGCCAAGCTATTAAGAGCTGTGGCCGTTTGATAATGGTTCTCACCCGCTTTTTTGATAGAGAAGTCTAAAGATTTTTTATAAAACTCCCGCGCTTTTTCATAAGCCCCTTTCTTCCTATACGCATTTCCAATACCATTGTAAATTTTTCCCAGATTTCGACTATTTCTATACTTTTCAGTATATATCTCCAACGCCTTGTATAGATACTCTAACCTTTTATCATTGAGTCCAAATCCTCCATACAATAACCCTAGACTATAGTACGAATTAGCAACATGAATACTCTGGATACCAAAAAGTTCTTTATATAAAGTGATCGCCTTGTTGTAATGCAATTCAGACAAATCACTTCTATCGATATCTTTATACAATGTCCCAAGTTGATAGTATAAATGGGCTTCATTTTCTCTACTTTCTATTTGACTATTAATCCTTATCTCAAGTGATTTTTTAAGGAAAAACTCTGCTTTCTTATACCTTGAAATTCTCATGTAAACCCCTCCTACATCAGAGTGTGGAGAAGCAGTAAGGGGGTGTCCTTCGCCATAAGTATCCAGAATAATTTTTAAGTTTTTTGTATATAATTCAATAGCTTCGTGGTGGTTTCCTTTACTATTTTGAATCATTCCTATTCGTTTATAGGTTTCTCCGGTGGCAGGATGATGCTTTCCAAAAACATTTTCTCTTATGGCTAAGCATTTTTTATAATATTCTAAAGCTCTATCAATATGTCCTTGCCTATGATACCATACCCCAATTTTGTCATAAGAAAGTGCTATATCTTCATGCTCTTCTGGAGCTATTTTACGTCGTATCGCAAAAGCTTTGTCAAAATTTTCTCTGGCTTTGGTGAAGTCTGAGACACTTTGCTCATAATAATGACCAATATTATCATATGCAAATGCTTCCTCTCTGCTGTTTTTTGGTAAATATTGATTACATATTTCTAACGCTTTATTTGCATTTTCTAGAGAGGTCTCAAAATTGGATTGAATTTTTTGAATATTGGATTTTTGATTTAAACAATGAGCAACCCTTTCCCAAGCCTGAGCTTCCTGATAGGCAAACTGCGCCTTATCATAAGTTTCTAATGATTTTTTAAATCGAGCATCAACAAATAAAGAATCAGCTGTTTTGTAATAGCTGTGAGCAGTTAATGTATCCAAAGTTTGCGCAATAGAAATTTGTGGTATCGATACTACAGCCAAAAAAGAAAGAAAATAGAGGGTACGTTTCATTGTGTAAAGGGTATAGTCTATATAGAAGTGACAAAGAAAATGAAAATGTTACCCTTCGACAAGCTCAGGGTTACGAACTAGGGGTAAATTGATACCTTTCATTATTTGGATTACCCTTCTACAGGCTTGAGTAGATCAATCAATGGATTATTCTCTTGAAAATACTCATAGGCAATCCAAGCACAATTACAGAACTCTATAATTCTTTTAAAATTCTATTTTAACCTCTTCTGGTTTTCCGTATCAAAAGTAAAATAAGCAAAACCATTACCCCAGCAATCAACCAATACCACCAATTGTTATTTGCAAATTGAATAGGCTCTGGATCGCCTACCAAATAAAACCCACCCCAATAAAAAGGAGCTACTCTATTCACATCAGCAGTATTGATATACTGTAGCTTAGCTTGTTGTAGTGCTTCTGCCTTATTCATTCCCTTTTTAAGATTGGTGTAGAAATACTTCATGAGTTTTGGTGTAGTTTGGTCAGAAACTTCCCAGCTGGTTAGCAACAAACTCTTTGTTCCTGCGTATTGAAATGCATTACCCAAACTCATAATCCCCTCTCCTTTGGCAATCTTACCACTTCCTGTATTACAAGCACTCAACACCGTAAGTTCTGCAGGAATATCCAGCGCAAAAAGCTCATGACTGTATAAAAAGTTATCCTCTATCGTATCATTGCTTTTGGTAAAAAACAATCTTGAATTTTCTGGCCTTTCATTGTCTACTTCGCCATGAAGTGCCAGATGCAAAATGTTATATTTGTTAGCGTTCTTTTTGAAGTTGGTTTCTATAGCTTGAGAGCCAAAATAATATTGCCCATCAATAATGTTTGAAATCGCTTTAATCTCTTCACGAGTGCCTGGCAAATCATCCCCTGTATCTCGCAAGGCTGCCAAACTCATCGTTTTAGTTTGTTCGACACTTGTACTATCCGTAAAAGAAAAGGCTAGACACTCTTCAGCAACGTCTTCTCTTTTTGGTTCCTTAAAAGCATCAAACAAAAGGGTAGCAGAATTCGCATAACTGATGATGTATTCTTTTACCAAATAGGGGAGTTCCTTTGGATTGTTAGCATCCGATTG
>NZ_FQYP01000010.1 GCF_900141785.1 Aquimarina spongiae
CTTTTTTATCCACCAAAACTTTTTTGAAATATTTTTAAAAAGTTTTTCCGAAGCTGTCAATGAACATCACTAAACCAAATCTACCCTCAAATCTCCTCCCGTTTAGCGGCTGCAAACATACAGCCTTTTTAATTACCAACAAGACTTTTTTAAAGTTTTTTTAATCTTTTTTTAATCTAAAAACCCAACACTCTAATACACCATTACTTACAACTGAAAAAAATTAAAATGAATCGGCCCAACCCATCTTTAAGCCTTTCAAAACACTGAAAATTTATTTCCTATTAAATATCTACTTATAGTATTGTAAGGATTTTATTATCGTATTATCTTTGCAACTTTAATTTAATAAAAGAGATGATCAAAATTACGTTACCAGACGGTTCGGTTAGAGAATACGATAGCGGTATTACTGCTATGGGTGTTGCCAAAGATATTAGTGAAGGTTTTGCCAGAAATGTTATTTCAGCAAAGTTTAATGACACCACTATTGAAACCTCTACCACATTAACCACAGATGGTAACCTTGTTTTATATACCTGGAAAGACAAAGAAGGAAAAGCTGCCTTTTGGCATTCTTCTTCACATGTATTGGCACAGGCCTTAGAAGAGCTGTACCCTGGTGTAAAATTATCTATTGGGCCATCAATAGAGAATGGTTTCTACTATGATGTAGATCTTGGAGAGAATACTATTTCAGATAAAGACTTCAAAAAGATTGAAGACAAAATGCTGGAAATTGCCAGAGGTAAGCATGATTTCAAAATGAGATCGATTTCGAAAGCAGATGCCTTATCTAAATATCAAACTGAAGGAAACGAATACAAGACCGAGCTTATAGAGAATCTTGAAGATGGAACCATCACTTTTTGTGATCACGATTCCTTTACCGATTTATGTAGAGGTGGCCATATCCCTAATACAGGGATTATAAAAGCTGTAAAAATTATGAGTGTTGCTGGTGCCTATTGGCGAGGTGACGAAAACAACAAACAGCTCACTCGAGTATACGGTACTTCATTTCCAAAACAAAAGGAATTAAAAGAGTATCTTGAATTATTAGAAGAAGCCAAAAAAAGAGATCATCGCAAACTAGGAAAAGAATTAGGTCTTTTTACATTTTCTCAAAAAGTTGGTCAAGGTTTACCATTATGGCTTCCTAAAGGAGCTGCTTTGAGAGAACGCCTTGAACAATTTTTGAAAAAAGCGCAGAAAAAAGCGGGATACGAAATGGTGGTTACACCACATATAGGTCAAAAAGAACTATATGTAACTTCTGGTCACTATGCAAAGTACGGTGAAGATAGCTTTCAACCTATCAATACTCCCGCGGATGGTGAAGAGTTTTTACTAAAACCCATGAATTGCCCACACCACTGTGAAATTTATAAGAGTGAACCTTGGTCCTATCGAGATCTACCTATACGATACGCCGAGTTTGGTACAGTGTATAGATACGAACAAAGCGGAGAATTGCATGGATTAACAAGAGTAAGAGGTTTTACCCAGGATGACGCCCATATATTTTGTACTCCGGACCAATTGGATGAAGAATTTAAAAAAGTTATAGACTTAGTTCTTTATGTTTTTGGATCTTTAGGTTTTGAAAATTTTACAGCGCAAGTATCCGTACGGGATCTAGATAAACCAGAAAAATATATCGGTGATATAGAAAACTGGGAAAAGGCAGAAAATGCTATTATCAATGCCGCTAAAGACAAAGGCTTAGACTTTGTAGTAGAAAGCGGAGAAGCTGCATTTTACGGCCCTAAACTGGATTTTATGGTAAAAGATGCTCTTGGACGTAGCTGGCAACTAGGAACTATTCAGGTAGACTACAATCTGCCCGAACGTTTTGACCTTACTTATAAAGGAAGCGATAATGAATTACACAGACCGATAATGATACACAGAGCTCCCTTTGGAAGCATGGAAAGATTTATCGCTATCTTACTAGAACATACCGGAGGAAACTTCCCGCTGTGGCTTATGCCAGAACAAGCTATTGTTCTCTCTATCAGCGAGAAATATGAAAAATACTCCGAAAAAGTTTTAAATTTGTTAGAAAATGCCGAAATTCGCGCCCTTGCAGATGATAGAAATGAAACGATAGGAAAAAAGATTCGTGAAGCAGAAATGAATAAATTTCCTTATATTATAATCATCGGAGAACAAGAAGAAAAAGATCAAACCATATCTGTACGCAAGCACGGAGGTGAAGATCTAGGCGCTATTACGATAGCAGAGTTTAAAGAAATTGTAACAAAAGAAATTAATAATACACTAAAACCGTTTAACGGATAAGAAAATAAAGTTTAATTAAAAAAATTTAAGTCATAGCAATAAGAAGAAGAAAGTCTCAAAGGCCAGCCAGAATAATCAAAGAAGACGCTCACAGAATCAACAATAAAATACGTGTTGACGAAGTGAGATTAGTTGGTGACAATGTAGAGGTAGGTGTATACCCTACCAGAAAAGCATTGCAGATTGCAGAAGAGCAAGGGCTTGATCTTGTTGAGATATCGCCCAAAGCGAATCCACCTGTTTGTAAAATAATGGATTACAAAAAATTCCTTTACGAACAGAAAAAAAGAGAAAAAGCTCTTAAAGCCAAAGCAACCAAAGTAGTCATTAAAGAAATCCGTTTCGGACCAAACACAGATGAGCATGATTATGAATTCAAAAAGAAACATGCGATCAAATTCTTAAGTGAAGGTGCCAAATTAAAAGCATACGTTTTCTTTAAAGGCCGTTCTATTATATATAAGGATCAAGGACAAATTTTGTTGTTGAGACTTGCTCAAGAATTAGAAGAGTACGGAAAAGTGGAACAAATGCCTAAGCTAGAGGGTAAACGTATGATTATGTTTATCGCGCCAAAGAAATAAAACTAACATCCTTAAATAAACAAGGATTTAAGATAATAAGTGAGATTATAAAACTAAGGATACAATGCCTAAAATGAAAACAAAATCCAGTGCCAAGAAACGTTTTAAGTTGACAGGTACCGGTAAGATCAAAAGAAAGCACGCTTTTAAGAGTCACATCCTGACAAAAAAATCTAAAAAGCGTAAGCTAGCTTTAACGCACTCTACATTGGTGCACAAAAGCGATGAAAATAGTATTAAAGAGCAATTACGTTTGAAGTAATTACAATTTAATCAAGGTTAAAATTAATATAAACCCAGGAGTTAGGCTCTAAAAATTTGATTCGTAAATTATAAGGATCAAAAAACAAACAAAGTGTCGTTTATCGACCGCCTACTACTAAAAAATTTAAAATTATGCCAAGATCAGTTAATTCTGTTGCAAAAAGAGCTAGAAGAAAAAAGGTTCTTAAGCAAGCAAAAGGTTACTTTGGAAGACGTAAAAACGTTTGGACAGTAGCAAAAAATGCGGTTGACAAGGCGATGCAATATTCGTACAGAGACCGTAGAAACAAAAAAAGAACTTTCCGTGCTTTATGGATCACTCGTATTAATGCAGGTGCTCGTTTACACGGTATGTCTTATTCTCAATTCATGGGAAAAGTAAAAGCTAATAACATCGAATTGAACCGTAAGGTTCTTGCCGATTTAGCAATGAACAACCCTGAAGCTTTTAAAGCGATTGTAGAAAAAGTAAAGTAATTTTTTTATAACAATAAACGATCTCACTTATATAAAAAACCCGCGAATTTCGCGGGTTTTTCATTTTTACAGCTCCTTCAAATACGACTTTTATCGACAAAACCCTTCACTTTGTCTGTAAAAAATACCGAAAACAAGGATTTTTTCATTATTTTTATCAAAACCCCCAAAATAAAATGAAAAAATCTTACACTACTGCTGTACTGGTATTCCTCGGCACGCCCATAGGACTCTTTGCGCAAGAACATTCGGCGCATTCCAGTGACACACTTCAGGCGGAGCAAATATTTGGACTCTTAGAAATGCCCTTTCTAGCAATTGCATTGATATTTAGTTTTCTTACCGCCACACGATTAAAAGGCGGAAAATTTGGTTCGGGAATGACCCTCCTTGCATGGGGATTTGTAGTCATGGCTCTTGGGCACCTTCATATGCAAATTGCGCACATTTTTAATTTCAACATTTTTAAAAATCTTTTTGGGAATACTTTGGGCAACTACATTTGGTTTGTTGCTTTGATCCTTACATGGGCATTGTCGGCATTGGGCTTTTACAAAATATATAAAGCGAGTAAAATCTAGTAGTGAATGATCCAGTGGCTTAAAAGAATACTCTCCAGTAAAAAAGCCCAACTTCCAAAGAATCAAGAAGAACAACAAATCGTTGATCTGATCCATTCTTTAAGGAAGAAGATTGACATGTCTTCTATCGACTTCAATCTAGAAAACAAAATAAAAGCTTTCGAATTCCATTCCCTTCAAAAGAAGATAGAAACCCTACCAGAAACTTATTTATTTCTCGAAAAATATATCACTACCGAAACCCTAGATTCAGAATCGCTTCGAGAAAAAATACAGCACAAATATCCTTTTCTAAAACAATACCGAAGCTTTGAGCTAATATTTCATCCAGTCGATGAGCAAGAACTGATATTATGTAAAATTTTTCTGCTACGAGTACTGCAAAGATCTTCAGAATTGATTGGCAACTTTAATGATCCTAACATTATTGCCATAAAAACATATTTAGAATCCGCTTACGATTTTAATGCCATTGATGTTATAAAAGAAAGGAAAAGCCTTCTCGATTTTTCTAACGAGATTTATTCGAAGATAAAAGGCAGTTTAGGCATTAATGCCATTACCAACATTTATCTCAATATTTATAAAAAATACTTTCAGTCTTATCATCTGTTAGAATCTTTCACCTCTATACTCAATGTAATTCCGGAAGAAATCTTATCCAAAGACCTTATCACTTTCCCTAGCAAGCAACAAATGCTCAAAATGTTGCAAAAACAATTGTTCAGTCTAGAACAAATAAATGAAAGACTTACAGAAGAGATTATCGAAAAGAAAAAAGTCGAAGAAGAATTAAAACAAAGCGAACACCTTAAAACTATTATCTTGGAAACGGCTATGGATGGCACCATCCTAACCAACAGCCAGGGAACGGTTCTCAATTGGAATAAGCAAGCTGAGAATATTTTAGAATTAAAAAGGGAAGAAACTATTGGTAAAAGTATCTATTCTTTGGTTCCTTATAAACTACGCCAACAATTACGGAATAGCTTTGATAATTATATCGCCACCGGAGATGATGATTTGATCAACAAAAGGGTAGAAACCTCGGTAAACAGAAGAGATGGTAGTATCGTATATATAGAACTAACCATTGTTGCTATTGAAACTAAAGACGATTATCTTTTTAATGCATTTTTTAGAGATATTACCAACAAAAAAATCATTGATAACGAGATTAGAGAAGCCAAAGTAATGGCCGAAAAATCTGCCAAAGCAAAATCTGTCTTTCTTTCTAATATGAGTCATGAAATACGAACTCCACTAAATGTAATTTTGGGACTAACCGGAATTTTACAAAAGAGTGATTTCACGAATCCAATGGTAGATCAAAAAAATCTGGATGGTATTCAATTCTCTGCCGAAAATCTATTGGGTTTGATTAATGACATCTTAGACTTTTCTAAAATTGAAGCTGGTAAACTCACACTGCAAAAAACAGATTTTAACCTACATGAATTAATCTCTAACGTTTCGAGAGGTTTCAAAATAAAAGCAGACGAGAAAGGATTGGGATATAAAATGAAGATCGAATCATTGGTTCCCAAGTTCATTATTGGCGACCAACTCAGACTTAATCAAATCCTAATCAACCTACTGGGCAATGCCATTAAGTTTACACACGAAGGAGAAATCTCGATAGAGGTGAGTACAAAAAATATGACTTCAGGAAAAGTAGCACTACATTTCCAGGTAAAAGATACCGGTATCGGTATTCCCGAAGATAAACTAAACTCTATATTCGAGAGTTTTTACCAAGTACACAAACCAGGTAAAAACAAAATTGAAGGAACAGGCTTAGGGCTTTCGATATCAAAGCAGCTTATAGAAATGCAGGGTGGTACTTTAATTGCAAAAAGTAAGCCTGGCAAAGGATCTTCATTTGAATTTACCATTGAATATGAAATTAGCATCCTTAAACGAAATCTTAATCATCAAAAAGGCTCCGACAATCAACAAAAACACAGCGAATATTTATCAGGGTTAAAAGTATTGGTAGTTGAGGATAATAAAATGAATCAATTCTTTATACAACAATTGTTATCAAATTGGAACGTAGGTGTTCAAATGGCTGAAAACGGAAAAATCGCTGTAGAATTAGTCGCACAAGAAACCTATGATTTGATTTTGATGGATATGCATATGCCTGTAATGGATGGACCTGAGGCTGCGGCATTAATTAGAGCATCTAAAAACCCAAAAACTAGTCAAGTTCCAATTATTGCCTGCTCTGCAGATGTCTTCCCCGAATCCAAAAGAAGAGCTACAGAATCTGGAATGGATTTTTATTTAACAAAACCAATAAATGAAAATGAGTTAGAGGAAATTCTATTAAGTTTAAAACCGAATACTCATAACAGCACTATACCTAAAAAAGATCATGTTCATCTCAATTCTACTCCTGATTTACAAGAAAAAAAGGTTTTTCATGATTTATCTTTTTTAAAGAAAACTTTTGATAATGACACCGAAATCATCCATTCGGTTTTACAAATCTTTTTGGATGCGACCCCCACAGATTATCAAAAATTATCCGATGCCATCGCTTCAAAAGATCACACATTAACCCAACAGTTTGCGCATAAACTAAAATCCAGTTTCAAAACTATTGGCTTAACAAACCAAGCTTCACTTCTACAAACCATAGAAACCGCTGCCAGAGAAGAGCAAAAGTTTGATTTGATTCAAAAAGAGTTTGAAAACTTGGATCAGTCTTACCCAAATGTAATTGAGGAGATAAAAAAATGTGCAAAAGATTTTACTCCTTCTAACTCCTAATCTATTCTTTTCTGGTCGCTATTCTTATCTTTGCTTTTATGCAAAACACGATTACCAGCTTTCAAAATCCTAAAATAAAATTCCTAAATCAACTTAAAGAAAAATCAAGAGTTCGAAAGAAGGAAGGGCTTTTTGTTATTGAGGGACAGCGAGAGCTTTCCTTAGCATTAGAGGGAGGATACACCATTACACAACTGTACTACTGCTCCTCTATCATTCCCTCAGAAACTGTTGACACCATTCTAAGTCAGTTGCAATATCAAGTGTTGATATACGAAATTACTACTGAAATTTATCAAAAACTTTCTTACAGAACCACAACCGAAGGTATTATAGCTGTAGCGACTTTTAAGAATCTTGATATTCAAGATCTTGTTTTACCATCCAAAAACCCGTTGATTCTAGTTGCCGAAGCACCTGAAAAACCAGGAAATATCGGAGCCTTACTACGTACGGCTGATGCAGCCCAGTTGGATGCTGTATTAATTGCTAATCCGAAAACAGATGTATATAACCCAAACATCATAAGATCAAGTATTGGATGTCTATTTACTACCAATTTGGCTGTAGGTAGTTCTTCAGAGATTATCGATTTTCTTAAAAAACAACATATCATTATATACGGAGCAGCATTACGAGATGCTGTAGATTATCATATACAAGATTACACCCAACCAACCGCTATAGTAGTCGGTACAGAAGCTACTGGACTAAGCAATGTCTTTTTGACCAGTACAGACCAGAATATTAAAATCCCAATGAGTGGAGTGATCGACTCTATGAATGTTTCTGTAGCTGCAGGAATTTTGGTATTCGAAGCCAAACGTCAAAGAGATTTCATTTAGGAAAAGATTATAGTTTTATGTCATAAATAGATTTAAAATCACTACCTTACCCTCTCCTACTGACCCCAAGAAGGATTGAACGACTAATTGCTATAACTAATGACCCCAACCTCGCTGTTTTATTTACTCATTGCCATTATTGTTATTGTCTTTTTAATTGATTCTTTATTGGATATTCTTAATGCAAGACATTACAACGATAAAATTCCTGAAGAACTTTCTGATGTTTATCCCCAAAAAGAATATGAAGATTCTATTGCCTACAAACGGGCAAATTACAAGTTCAAACTAGTTTCTTCTGCTATTTCTTTGGTCATGATGCTCTTGTTCTTTTTTTTAGATGGGTTTGCCTGGGTGGATCGGCTAGCAAGAAGTTTTTCAGACAATCCTGTGGTCGTTGGTCTCATTTTCTTTGGAATCATTATGATCGGAAGCGATATCTTATCCACACCAACAGTGTACTACAAAATCTTTGTGATCGAGGAAAAATTTGGTTTTAACAAGACTACAAGAAAGACGTTTATCATCGATAAATTTAAAGGTATTATTATGATGATCATCGTAGGGGGAAGTCTGCTGGCATTGATCATGTGGTTTTATGAACTTACTGGAAAATCTTTTTGGATCTATGCCTGGACGTTGGTTTCAATTTTTACGGTAGCGATGAATATGTTTTATGCCAAATTGATCGTTCCCATTTTCAACAAACAAACACCTTTAGAACCTGGTGACCTAAGAAATACTATAGAGGCCTATTCTAAAAAAGTAGGATTTCAATTAAAAGATATTTTTGTGATTGACGGCTCCAAAAGAAGTACCAAGGCGAATGCATATTTCTCTGGATTTGGTAGTGAAAAAAGAATCACACTCTACGATACACTTATTAAAGATCTGGACAAGGAAGAAATTGTTGCTGTGCTTGCGCATGAAGTTGGACATTACAAGAAACGTCATGTAATCATTAATCTTTTACTATCAGTTGCGCTTACAGGCATCACCCTATGGTTCTTATCACTTTTTATCGCCAACCCTTTGTTGTCTGAAGCGCTTAAAGTAGATACCCCATCGTTTCATATTGGCCTTATCACTTTTGGTGTTTTATATAGTCCTATTTCTGAAATCACCGGTTTGATTATGAATGTGGTATCACGAGCTTTTGAGTATCAGGCCGATGATTATGCAAAAGAGACCTACAATAGCGAAGCACTTATCAATAGTCTTAAAAAACTTTCTAAAAATAATTTCAGTAATTTAACACCACATCCTGCTATGGTGTTTATCCATTACTCGCACCCTACTCTGCTTCAGCGAATAAGAAACCTGAGAAAATAAATCAATTATAAGTCCTTGGTGGTTACAATTCTTAATTGTATTTTTAATTATTATATGCCACAATTTCTGGTTGATTGACAATAATAGTGAAAGGCACAATTTTTGTCACTATATATCACAAGGGGATATCACACAAGACGCTAAATAGGGCTTTCTTAGAAAACTTTAAGTTATGACCGAAGCTGCTATCGAAGAAGAAAACAAACAGATTGCAAAGCAATACAAAGAGTTGCTTCGTATTAGTTATAGAGATCTTTCTAAAGAGGATAAAAAACTAATACGACAGGCTTTTGATGTTGCTGTAGATGCTCATAAAGATCAGAGACGCAAAAGTGGTGAAGCTTATATCTTTCACCCTATCGCCGTTGCCAAAATAGTAGCTAGCGAAATAGGCTTGGATGCAACATCTATCGCTGCGGCCTTACTTCACGATGTAGTAGAAGATACCGAGTATACCCTGGTAGATATCGAGCAGATGTTTGGAGAAACTGTAGCTCGTATTGTTGACGGACTTACCAAAATTTCTTCCTTAAAAAAAGATAAAGACATATCGCTGCAAGCAGAAAACTTCAGAAAAATGCTACTTACCCTTAATGATGATGTTCGGGTAATTATCATTAAGATTGCAGATCGATTACACAACATGCAAACTATGGATGCCATGCGACCTGATAAGCAAGTCAAAATTGCATCCGAAACTTTATACATTTACGCTCCTCTCGCCCATCGAATAGGGCTTTACAATATCAAAACAGAGCTTGAAGACCTAGGCCTCAAATACACCGAGCCTGAAGTTTATAAAGACATCCTAGAAAAAATAACGGAAAGCAAAGAAGAGCAAGATGCTTACATCAAGAGATTTTCCGACAAAATTAGGGAAGGACTTGATAGAGAAGGGTTAACCTACGATATCAAAGGTAGACCAAAGTCTATTTTTTCGATCCGAAGAAAAATGGTAAAGCAAAATATTTCATTTGATGAAGTATATGACAAATTTGCCATTCGGATTATTTACAAATCAGATTTTGAAAATGAAAAGTTCATTGCTTGGAAGATCTATACGGTTGTAACCGATTATTATCGTCCCAACCCTATTCGTTTAAGAGATTGGATTTCTCAACCCAAATCCACAGGATATGAAGCACTGCATATTACCGTAATCGGACCTGATAGTAAATGGGTAGAAGTACAAATACGTAGTGAGCGTATGCATGAAATTGCAGAAAAAGGATATGCTGCGCATTACAAATACAAAAATACTGAAGAGAAACAAGACCAGGGTCTTGATGGATGGCTAAATCGTCTACAAGAGGCTTTAGAAAACTCGGAAGCCAATGCTGTTGATTTTGTCGAAGAATTTAAACTTAACCTCTATTCTAAAGAAATATTTGTGTTTACTCCCGAGGGAGACCTTAAATCACTTCCAAAAGGAGCTACAGCACTAGACTTTGGTTTTAGCGTACATACCGAGGTAGGTCTTAGAACCAGAGGATCTCGAGTAAACGGAAAATTGGTACCGCTCAGTCACGAATTGAAAAGTGGTGATCAAGTAGAAATTATTACTTCTCCTAAATCTAAACCATCTTCGAGTTGGTTAGATTACGCTACCACAGCTAGAGCCAGATCAAAAATAAAATCTGCACTTAGAGACGAGAAAAAGCAAATTGCGGAAGAGGGTAAAGTGATTCTAAAACGAAAACTTCGTTCTCAAAAGATCACCATGAGCGAAAAAGTGGTCAACGAATTGGTGCTCTATTTTAAATTGAAAACAAGTCTGGATCTTTTCTACAGGGTTGGTATTGGTACTATAGATAACCAGAAAATTAAGGAATTTGCTACAACCCGAAGTAATGTTTTCATGAATTTTATCAAAAATAGAATTCGCCGAGGAAACGTGAAAGATGTAGACAAAGAAGAAATTACTTCGAAATATGATTTACTAGTTTTTGGTAAAGATTCTGAAAAACTGGAATATAAACTTTCCAACTGTTGTAATCCTATTCCCGGAGATGATGTTTTTGGTTTTATTACCGTAAACGAAGGTATTAAAGTACACAAAAACAATTGTCCAAACGCACTACAACTACAAAGTAATTATGCTTACCGCATCATGCCGGCAAAGTGGATCGATTCTTCGCAAGAAGAGTTTAAAGCCGTTATTAAATTGAATGGTATTGATAATATTGGAGTAGTAAATGAGGTAACACAAATCATTTCAAACAATATGCATTTGGCTATCTACAATATGAATTTTGATACTAATGATGGTGTATTTACAGGTAAAATTACCGTTGGAGTAAGAAATAAAGATACCCTAAAAACAGTAATGAAAAATCTTTCCAAAATAAGTGGTATTGATAAAGTAGTTCGTGAATAAAAAATAATGTAACTTTGCGTTTTTGAGCGTATGAGTACTAGAGCAACTACACAAAATGACCAAAACATCGTTAAGAACGTGTTTACCAGTTTCTTAGAAGAAAACGGACACCGTAAAACACCCGAACGATACGCAATTCTACAGGAAATTTATGAAAGTGACGAGCATTTTGACATAGAATCACTCTATATCAAAATGAAAAACAAAAATTATAGGGTAAGTCGTGCTACTCTATATAATACTATCGAACTTCTTTTGGAGTGCAAACTGGTTCGAAAACATCAATTTGGACAAAATCAGGCCCAGTATGAAAAATCATATTTTGACAGGCAACACGATCATTTGATTTTGACCGATACCGGAGATGTTCTTGAGTTTTGTGATCCTAGAATTCAATCCATTAAAAAAACAATAGAAGAAATATTTGACGTGGATATCACTAACCACTCACTATATTTTTACGGAACTAAAAAGAAACCAACTAATCAAGACAACTAATGGCGGTAAATTTATTGCTAGGTCTTCAATGGGGAGACGAAGGTAAAGGAAAAATTGTAGACGTTCTTACCAAAGATTATGATATTATTGCACGATTTCAAGGAGGTCCAAATGCAGGACATACTTTAGAATTTGATGGTATCAAACATGTATTGCATACGATCCCAAGTGGGATTTTTCATGACAAAGCCATTAATTTGGTTGGAAACGGAGTCGTAATTGACCCTGTAATTTTCAAGAAAGAATTAGATAACCTAAATAAGTTCAATCTGGATTATAAATCCAAATTACTTATCTCTAGAAAAGCACATTTAATTTTACCTACCCATAGAATTTTGGATGCCGCTTCTGAAGCATCTAAAGGAAAAGCAAAAATCGGTTCTACTCTTAAAGGAATTGGTCCTACTTATATGGACAAAACCGGAAGAAACGGTATTCGCGTTGGTGATTTAGAGCTTGATGACTGGAAAGAACGTTATCGTAATCTAGCCAACAAACATGAAGCCATGATCGATTTCTATGATGCTAAAATCGAGTACGATTTGGTAGAATTAGAAAATGAATTCTTCGAAGCCGTTGAAACCTTAAAAACCCTTACTTTTATTGATAGTGAAGAATACTTGCATCAAGCACAAAAGGAAGGAAAAACAATTTTGGCAGAAGGCGCACAAGGATCACTTCTAGACATTGATTTTGGAACGTATCCATTTGTTACCTCTTCGAACACCACTGCTGCTGGAGCATGTACAGGTCTTGGAATTGCTCCAAACAAAATCAAAGATGTGTTTGGTATATTCAAAGCGTATACGACTCGAGTGGGTAGCGGTCCTTTCCCTACAGAATTATTTGATGATAACGGAGAAACAATGGCTCGTGTAGGTCATGAGTTTGGGGCTACTACTGGTCGACCTAGAAGATGTGGATGGCTTGATTTGGTAGCTTTAAAATATGCAGTTCACGTGAATGGTGTTACCAAGCTAATGATGATGAAAGGCGATGTATTAAGCGGTTTTGATATGCTTAAAGTTTGTACTGCCTACTCTTACAAAGGAAAAACGATCGATCACCTTCCATATAATATTGAACCAGAAAATGTAACTCCAATTTATACAGAGATGAAGGGATGGTCAGAAGATCTTACTCAAATGACTGAGGCTTCTCAACTTCCTAAAGAATTGAATGAATACATTGCATTTTTGGAAAAGGAGCTAGAAACTCCGATTACTATTGTTTCTGTCGGACCAGATAGAAAACAAACCATCCATAGATAAAAAGATATAACTAGTATCATATAAAAAAGCTGCCTTGAAGGGCAGCTTTTTCTTTTATATAACCAAGAAATAAAAATTACCAGGAAGTAATTTCTACATCTTTTTCTTTGATATTCATGATACGTTCCATTTTTTTCATGGTTTTAGGTTTGTTTAGACCCGACTCTGGAAATGGTACAAGCTTCCTAAATCCGTAAATATCGTCATTACCTTCGCCTCCATCCCGATTACTAGCAAAATATCCAACTTTATTTTCTTCGTTAATCACAAATGTAAAATCATCTTTAGGTCCATTAATTGGATAACCCAAATTATATGCTTTAGACATAGCATTTTCATCTTGCAATACCATATAAACATCAAGATTTCCATAGCCAATATGCCCATCACTAGCGAAAAACAAATTTCCTTTATCACTGACAAATGGAAATGTTTCTCTACCTGGTGTGTTAATTTGCTCTCCTAAATTATAGGGAGTACCAAATGTTCCATCCTCAAAAATTTCTACCGCATATAAATCAGACTTACCATAACTTCCAGGCATATCGCTTGCAAAGTATAGCACCTTTCCATCGGCAGACAACGCAGGATGCGCAACCGAATACTCATCACTACAAAAGGGCAACTCTTCTACATTTACCCATTTCCCATTTTTATTAGTGGCTTTATAAATTTTTAGAAGTACTTCGCCTTCAGCATTAGCACTCCATCTATGATTGACGTAATTATTCCTTGTAAAATACACAGTTGTTCCATCCTCACTAAATACCGCAGAAGATTCATGAAATCTGGTATTTATGTTTCCTTTTACCTTTTTGATGACCTCCTTATCAGATTTATTCGAAGCTATATATAAATCTGAAAAAGGCTGTTTATTTTCTTCATCGTAAGATTTTGAAATACTCCTTGTATTTCTAGAAGAAGAAAACACAAGCTCCTCATTATGAAAGTAGGGAGCATAATCCGAATTTTTGGAGTTGATGTTTAAAATATGGAGTTCATATCCTTCTGACTCGATGGCTAATGAAGTAAAGCTATCCAACAAATCCACATAGTCATTTGATGTAGCTTCATTTTCTTCTACCAATGTAAAAGTAAATTGATTATCATCATACTCATAATCAGCAAGATTCTGATGTACCAACTCCAATTGTTTCCCCTGGGAATACAATATCCCACAAAACGAGAAAAAAAACAGCCCCAAATGGTTTTTTCTCAAAAACATATTTTATTTTTTTGTTGAGTGTATTACAACTTTAGTCTCCTTTTATTCAAACACATAACATAGCTTCTCAAAAGGTATTTCCCGCACCTTCTAAAAATTAAATAATTGAATCGTAAAAGAAGTGTCGATCAATACTATCCCCATAGTATTGATTCATGATTTTTTGTTAGCGAAGGACAATTTACTGATACTTAAATATATATAATGTTAAAAAAACCGAAAATTTCAATTTCTGTAAAAAAAACTGCAAACACTCCCCTTTCTAAAATGAGGGATACCCCATATATATTAGGGTGATAAAGGACAAAAAACTTTCTTGTTTGGGACATTGAAAAAACTAAATTTGATGCAACACCAAAAACAAGAATAAGTATTTACTATTTGAACAATCATTAGATACAATTTTCGTTATTTTGCATACAAATTTGAAATACTTGAAAAATACATTTCTCTATATTGTTTTTTGTCTTCTGTTGAGTGCTTTATCCTTTGCTCAGGAAGGAAAACCGATAAAAGTACAATCCGATCGTACCATTAAGGATCAAAACAGATTTCCTGGTGCCACTATCCTTGCCAAAGTAGATGAGCAGGTATATATGCAACATGAAGGTATTGAAATCTGGTGTGATCAAGCCATTCATTATAGTGAGGATAGATTCGTGAAAGCCTTAGGAAATGTAAAAATGATCCAAGGGGATACGATTACCATGACTAGCACATATGCAGAATACAATGGGGATACACAATTTGCATATGCCAGTGAAAATGTATTTATGGAGACTCCTTCGAATACTTTAAGAACAGACACCTTATTCTTTGATCGATTACGACAACAGGCCTATTACCGTAGCGGGGGCACAGTAAGGGATTCTTCGAACACATTAACTAGTCGTATTGGACGCTATTTTATGGATAGAAAACAATACTCGTTTAATACCGATGTAAAAATTGTAAACCCAGAAAACACTGTAGATTCGGATCGATTAGATTATTACACAGAAAACGGACATGCTTATTTGTATGGCCCCTCTACAGTAAAGGGAAAAGAAAGTACGCTCTATTGTGAGCGCGGGTTCTATGACACCAAAGTAAAAACAGGATATGCTATCAAAAACGCACGTATTGATTATGACAATCGAACAGTTTTTGGAGATAGTATTTTTTATAATAGCGCCATTCAATTTGCTTCAGCCACGAACAACATAAAAGTTCTTGACACTGCTAACAATTCAGTAATTACAGGGCATTATGCCGAAGTTTTCAAAGACAAGGATTCCGTATTTATCACAAAAAGAGCGCTTGCGGCTACCTTACAAGAAAACGATTCGATTTATATCCATAGTGATACTTTGATGGTAACCGGAAAACCCGAACATCGGATCATGAATGGCTTTTATGATGTAAGGATCTATAAGAGTAATATGAGCGGTAAAAGTGATTCTATTAATGTAGATCAAACTACGGGGTATACCAAAATGATCGGAAGGCCTATCATTTGGTCTCAAAGAAATCAAATGACTGGAGATACTATAAAAATTATCTCTAACAAAGAAACCGAAAAACTAGATTCATTACTAGTCTATCAAAATGCTTTTTTGGTCCAAGAAGATACTTTAAAAGCTGGATTTAATCAGGTAAAAGGACAAACACTTTATGGTCTGTTTAAGGATAATGAAATCTATCAGGTAGATATTGATAAAAACACCGAAACTATCTTTTATCAAAGAGAAAGCGAGGGAGATCTTAAGCTTATTGGTATCAACAAAGTATTATCCAGTTCTATTAAATTGTTATTAGAACAAAGAGAAATCGTAGATGTCTACTATTATCAAAACGTTGATGGAACCTTGTACCGAGAAATTGATTTGCCAGAAAATGCTAGAGAATTATCTGGGTTTCATTGGCGGGGTGATGAAAGAATTAACAGCAAGGCAGATCTATTTCGAGGAGAAAAACCTCCTAAATTAACTAAAATAACTGGAATCCCTTTACCAAAAGATGAAGCAGATTTCTTTGATGAGGAAACGGTAAAACGTTTGGAAGAAAGTAAATCAGAAGGCTCTCGCTTGCTAGAGCAGGAGTTAAAAGATGCTGAATTGAAAAAAACCAACGAAGAGTTGGATTCCATTTCTTCTCCTGTACAGCAAAAGATACAGGAAGAAATTGATACACAAAAAAAAGACACTAAGAAAAAGAGTTCTTTTATCGACATGGATCTGCAACGTACGGCTAGACAGAGAGATAGTATTACGGTTACTACGCTAAAACATGTCAAGCAAAAGGATAGCTTGCAAAGGTTATCCAACAATTAATGTAAGACCATTGCATCTTGAAAAAGGACTTTTTCAAATATCAGGCACAAACCACACCTCACCCATTGGCCATGGAAATATCACATGCCGAGGGTTCTTATATCTATAATCGTGCTGGTAAAAAATATTTGGATTTTGTAGCCGGAGTATCGGCGTGTAGTTTGGGACACAGGCACCCTAGAGTTGTAGAATCCGTAAAGGAGCAACTTGATAAATATCTTCATGTAATGGTGTACGGTGAGTATATCCAGGAACCAGCGGTAGCATTGACTAAATTACTCGCCCATCACCTACCCTCTTCTTTATCAAAAACGTATTTAACCAACTCAGGTACCGAAGCTATTGAAGGTTCTCTAAAATTAGCACGCAGGGTTACCGGACGAAGTGAAATCATTGCAGCAAAGCATGCCTATCATGGAAACACCATGGGATCCATGAGTGTTATGGGGTATGAAGAACGCAAACAAGCATTTAGACCTTTGATACCCGATGTCAAATTCATCACGTTTAATAACGAACAAGAACTTGAGCAGATTACTACAAGTACGGCTGGAGTAATTTTGGAAACGATACAGGGAGGTGCCGGTTTTATTACTCCGAGTAATGACTATCTCAAAAAAGTCAGTAAACGCTGTCATGAAGTTGGAGCACTTCTGATACTGGATGAAATACAACCAGGGTTTGGGAGAACTGGTAAGCTATTTGGTTTTCAAAATTATGGACTTACTCCGGATATTGTGGTTATGGGTAAAGGTATGGGAGGAGGACTACCTATTGGAGCTTTTACTGCTTCGGAAGACCACATGAATACTTTACAAGATCAACCAAAACTAGGTCATATTACCACTTTTGGAGGCAATCCGGTTATTGCTTCAGCTGCATTGGCAACACTACAAGAAATTACCGAGAGTGACTTAATGGCAGAAACGCTAGAAAAAGAAAAATTATTCAGGTCCTTACTGGTACACCCTTTGATTGAAGAAATTAGAGGAATCGGACTCATGTTAGCTTTTATGACTCCTTCTTCAGAAATTACGAACGAAGTAGTACTACGATGTCAGGATAAAGGGCTTATCTTATTCTGGTTGTTATTTGAGCCAAGAGCAGTACGCATTACCCCTCCTCTTACCATTTCTACAGCAGAAATAAAAGAAGGTTGTGCCATCATCATCTCTGTATTAGATGAGCTCTTACAAGAAAGAAAACTAGCTAAAAATTAGCATTTTGTCCTCAAAAATGTTATCTTAAACCTACTATTCCAACTAAACACACAATCCTTACTCTTTTCTAAAAACTCATAGTGACTGACAAAATATGGTCATTTTACAAATGGTACATATTTTGTTAATTAGTTTGTTAAAAACAATTGATTGCTCAAGTTAAAACATGCAATTTCATTTGTAATTTTAATACTGAGGAAATCAATAGTGCGAAAATAAATGAAGTATGGGATGTATTAATTATTCGTTTTTGTTGGGGAAAACAAAATCAGTTTGACATTACTGTCCATTTATTGAGCATCTTTAATCAACGTGTATGAAATTTAACCACGAAGAAGAAAACAATTTCTCAATTACTCGATATGAGTCTATGCTGAGATCTAATGATGTGAAGTTTTTTGATTCTGATGAATTTGAGTCTATTATCCATCATTATCTTGAAAACGGAAAAATTGCCAAAGCTAAAAAAGCGATCTCTTTAGGACTTTCTCAACACCCATCTTCTGTAAACTTGAAATTACTACAAGTAGAAGTATTGGTTTTTGAAGATCGATTGGAAAAAGCGGATAATTTGCTAGCGCAATTGCACGCCATAGAACCAGAGAATGAAGAAATCTATATCCAAAAAGCAAATATTTTATCCAAACAAAACGAACATAAAAAAGCCATAGAATTATTAAACATGGCACTTCAATATACGAATGACCCTGCAGATGTTTATTCATTGATAGGAATGGAATATCTGTTTATGGACGATTTTGAAAATGCCAAAACAAATTTCATGAGATGTCTCGAAGCAGACGATCAAGATTACTCTGCTTTATACAATGTGATTTATTGTTTTGATTTTCTGGAACAACACGAGGAGGCCATTGATTACCTCAATATGTTTCTGGACAAAAATCCTTATTGCGAAGTAGCATGGCATCAGGTTGGAAAACAATATTTTGATTTAAAAGATTATGAAAAGGCCTTAGCAGCTTTTGACTTTGCTATTATTAGTGATGAATATTTTATTGGAGCTTATCTGGAAAAAGGAAAAGTGCTAGAAAAGCTAAACCGGAATAACGAAGCTATAGAAAATTATAGAATCACCCTAGAATTAGATGACCCTACTTCTTTTGCCTTATTGCGTATCGGTAAATGTTTTGAAAAATTAGGTAATGATGATTTAGCACTTCAGCATTATACCAAAACGGTGCACGAAGATCCTTTATTAGATAAAGGGTGGATTGCAATCACCGATTTCTATATGAGAAAACGTAATTACCAGAAAGCACTATACTATATCAATAAAGCCATCAATATAGATTCAGAAAACGTGTTGTATTGGAAACGATATGCAAAAATCAATAATAAGCTTGCGTTTTTTGAAGAAGCAGAAAGAGGATATCGTAAAGCCATCGAATTGGGTAATTATGAACTGGAAACCTGGAACAACAGATCTGATATTTTACGTTTTTTGGGAGAGCCCAAAGCAGCTATTCAAAACCTGCACCAAGCGGTAGAATTTTATCCCGAAAATGCTGAAATTCATTATCGATTAGCCGGGCTGTATTATGAAAACGCCGATTTTGAAAAAGGAGAATTCCATTTGAGAAAAGGGCTCGCTACGGATCATGAATATCTAATCGTATTAGAGGAATTATTCGAAAAAGTATACAACCTTACCCTGGTAAAAAATATCGTCTCAGAATACAGCAAGTAAAAGAAATAAACACCTTTTTTTCTTCTCGTATTCCATCATAAAAATGCATACATTTGTTTGACTATAACCAAAACAAAAAGAATGCATAGAAATCTTAAGGACTACCTAGTGATTTCGGTTAAAGGGCTAGCCATGGGCGCAGCAGATGTTGTACCTGGTGTTTCTGGAGGAACCATCGCCTTTATATCTGGTATTTATGAAGAATTAATTGAAACCATCAACTCGCTTGATCTTGGTTTCTTCAAAACCTGGAAAAAAGAAGGTTTTCTGGTATCGTGGAAAAAATACAACCTATCTTTTTTAGTAGCTTTATTTTTGGGTATAGCTATTAGTATTCTTTCTTTAGCCAAACTCATCAAATGGTTATTACACAATCAACCCTTATTACTCTGGGCGTTTTTCTTTGGTTTGGTAATTGCTAGTATATTTTACATAGGAAAACAAATCACCAAATGGACCCCAAAAGTATGGATAGGAGTCATTATTGCTGGGGTAGTTTCTTATTTTATTACCATAGCAGAACCTTTTGCTTCTCCAGATAGCAATTGGTACCTGATTTTTTGCGGATTCATTGCAATTATTGCTATGATCTTGCCGGGTGTCTCTGGTGCTTTTATCCTATTAATCTTAGGAGCCTATCAAACATTTATTGATATTCTAAATCAATTTAGAGATGGTATTGTAAATTTTGATTGGGAGCTATTATACCAGGCAATTCTAAAAATTTTATTGATTGCCCTCGGTGCTATCGCCGGATTGAAATTGTTTTCGAAAGTCCTTAACTGGATGTTCAAAAATCATAAAAATACCACCTTAGCCATCCTTACAGGATTCATGATTGGATCCCTTAATAAGTTATGGCCCTGGAAAAAAGTACTCTCTTGGCGTACCAACTCTGAAGGAATACAAGTTCCTTTTATAGAAAAAAGCATTCTTCCTAGTCACTTTGATGGAGATCCAAAAATATTGTTGGTAATACTATTTATAATTATTGGTTTTTTATTAATTTTTACTCTTGAGCGTCTAGCTACAAAAAAGGCCAATTGATATATGCAACAAAGCACCAGAACGATTACAGATAGGATATTCCTTATTATAAAGGGCTTAGCTATGGGAGCGGCTAATAAGGTACCTGGAGTTTCTGGTGGGGTGGTAGCGTTTGTAGCTGGTTTTTATGAAGAATTTATCTATTCGCTGCAAAAAATAAACTTTAAGGCATTTAAACTTTTTACCAACTTTAGGTTCAAAAGCTTTTGGAGATATATCAACGGACGATTTCTGGGATTATTAATTCTGGGGATGTTGATTAGTTATTTTAGTGTCTCCAAAATTCTGGATTACTTAATCATTCATTACGAACTTTATGTATGGGCTTGTTTTTTTGGAATGATCATAGGCTCCATCTACTATATTGTAAAAGATTTTGATGATTGGAGTAGGCGAAACATCCTTTTAATTACCTTAGGAACCATTGTTGGAGTGGCTATTAGTCTTTTGGATCCCGCCAAAGAAAATGACAACCTTATTTTTGTTTTTATTTGTGGGATCATAGGTGTATCCGGAATGACATTACCCGGTTTATCGGGTTCTTTTATTTTAATCCTTTTAGGGAATTATGTATTACTTCTGGTAGACTCTGTCAATGCCTTATACGACACTATAGCTGATCTTGTTCGATGGGATCTTTCTTTTATCGAAAACGCAAAAAGAATGAGGCTATTAAAAGTTTTGGTGGTATTTAGCCTTGGTTCTCTGATGGGATTAGTAACCTGGTCACATTTCCTTGGATACGTATTGAAACGTTATAAGACTGCTACTTTTGCAGTGATTATTGGATTTATCACGGGTTCCCTCGGTGTAGTTTGGCCATGGAAAAATAAAATTTACAAAGCAGATACTTTAGGTAATACTTTATTGGATGCCCAGGGAAATCCTATTTTGGACAACTACGACCGCTTTTTCCCTGATGTAACTTCTTTACAAACATATATCGCCTTAGTCTATATTCTGGTGGGTATAGGAATAGTACTTTGGCTAGAATGGTATGGTAAAAAAACGATCAAAACTTCAAAATGACAAAAATATACGGACTGTTAGGTAGGGATATCGGGTATTCATTCTCAAGAGGCTTTTTTTCTGAAAAATTCGAAAAAGAACATCTGGATTGCTCCTATCAAAACTTTGATCTCAAACAAATTGAAGATTTAAAGGATGTTCTTACCTCTTCCAATATTTCGGGCTTAAATGTAACCATACCGTATAAGGAAGATGTGATATCTTATCTGGATGAACTTGATCCAGTGGCAAAAAACATTGGAGCAGTAAATGTGATTAGATTTGACAACGATAAACTGATAGGATATAACAGCGATTATTATGGATTTACCGAATCCCTAAAACCTCTCCTTCATAGCAATATCAAAAAAGCATTAATTCTCGGAACCGGAGGAGCTTCAAAAGCCATAGCATATTCCTTGAGTCAGTTGGATATTTCTTACACATTTGTCTCAAGAAATCCCGATTTTAACGAAATGAGTTATAATCAACTTGATGAAGACATCATTCGGGAGTTTAAACTCATCGTTAATTGCACCCCTTTGGGCACACATCCTAATGTTGACAATTACCCAAACATTCCTTACGAATATATAACAAAGGATCACGTTTTGTTTGACCTTATTTACAATCCCAGCGAAACGGTATTCCTAAAAAAAGGAAAAGAAAAAGGTGCACAAACCGCGAATGGGCTGCAAATGTTAATATTTCAGGCGCAAAAAGCTTGGGAGATTTGGAACAGCCTGTAAAACCTGATTTTGTCTTAAAATTCTTACTTCATATACATTTGGTTATTCCTAAAACACCCTCAATCCCTTTGAGGTTACCTAATATGTTAGTATCTTAGTGATGTTTAAGCTCAGACAAACAAAAACGTTCGCACAATGTCAACACAGGATAACCTGCCTAAAGCAGATGGAGATAAAGAAAATAAGATAGATATTCTTGAAACAAAGATTGAAGATCCAGTACATCAAGATCAAGAAGATCAGGTGACAACATCAGAAACCGAAGTCCCTGAAAATACTGAACCTGAAATAACTGATCCTACCTCGAATACAGAAAACGAAAGTACCGAAGAAACATCTGCTCAAGAAACAACATCTGAAACCAGTGTTGAAAAAGAAGACCATGTCCAGAATCAAATGGACGAAGCCGTAGCAGAACACAGCGAAGACGAAAGCACTCTTGAAAGTCACGACATCGAAAAGAAAGATTACCATGCAATGAGCAAAGAAGAGCTCATTAAAGAGTTACGTTTTTTGGTAAAAAATGAAAAAGTGCAAGCTATCAAAGAACATGTTGAAGAAATCAGAAATGAGTTTAGCGCAAAATTTAACGAAGAAGTAGAACAAAAAAAGGAAGAGTTTCTTGCTGATGGAGGTGATATTATAGACTTCTACTACTCTACTCCGGAGAAAAAAGAATTCAACTCTGTTTATTTTGATTATAAAGAAAAACGCAATGCGTATTACCAAAACTTAAAAAGAGATCTCCAGGAAAATCTTAATCGAAGATTAGATCTAATCGAGGAGCTCAAAGGACTCCTGAATGTAGATGAAAATATAAATACAACCTACAATCATTTCAAAAGTATTCAGGAAAGATGGCGTAATGCAGGACCCATACCTCGAGATAAATACAATACAGTATGGAATACCTATCATCATCATACCGAAAACTTTTATGATTTTCTGCATTTGAACCGAGAGTTCAGAGACCTTGATTTTAAACATAATCTTGAGCAAAAACTAAAAATCATTGAAAGAGCTACAGAATTGGCTCAAGAAACTGATGTGAATAGAGCTTTTAGAGAATTACAGCTACTTCACAAAATGTGGAAAGAAGATCTTGGTCCAGTAGGTAAAGAATACAGAGAACCGATCTGGGAGAAGTTTAGTGGCCTTACCAAACAAATTCATGAAAATCGTCAGCAATACTTTAAGGAGCTAGATAAGGTATATGAAGTAAACCTTGAAAAGAAACAAGAAATTATCCAAAAAATCATTGCGGTAGGTTCTGATCACCCAAGGAATCATAGTGGATGGCAACAAAAGATAAAAGAGATTGAAGCTTTAAGGGAAGAATTTTTCAAGGCAGGAAAAGTTCCATCTGCGGTTAACGAACAAACTTGGAGCGAATTTAAAACTGCGGTAAGAGAGTTTAACCGAAACAAAAATGCCTTTTATAAGAGCCTGAAAAAAGAGCAGTTCGAAAATCTAAATAAAAAGATGGAACTGATCAAAATTGCGGAAGACAATAAGGATAATGAAGACCTGAGTACCACGACTCCGTTGATGAAAAAAATTCAAGCGGATTGGAAAAAAATAGGTCATGTGCCGCGAAAAGATAGTGATCGCATATGGAAACGCTTTAAAGATGCTTGTAATGCTTATTTTGATCGTTTGCATGCCGAGCGAAATGAAGCTAACAAGGAAGAACTGGTCGCTCTAGAAAAGAAGCAAGCACATATTGAAGCTATCTCTTCGATTAAACTTGTTGGAGATCCTGAAGCAGACTTACAATCCATAAAAGACAATATTGCACAGTGGAAAACACTGGGTAGAGTACCATACAAACACAAGAACATAGAATCCGAATACAATAAAATATTAGACGGACTTTTTGCACAGCTAAACTTAACACGTACCGAAACCGAGCTTATCAAATACGAAAACAAACTTAATTCTTTATCTAATCAAAGTGATGATAGAGCGCTACGTAATGAGCAAAACTTTATTCGTAAGAAAATTGATGATGTAAATGGTGAAATACGACAGCTGGAGAATAATCTTCAATTCTTTAAAAACGCAAAAGACGACAACCCTCTGGTTCAGGAAGTACAGAAAAACATTGCAAAGCATCGTGAAAACTTAGAAGTGTGGAAAGCTAAATTGAAAAAGATCAAACAATTGTAGCATGCACTGTCCGCTTTGTCAATCACAAAGTCAACCTTTTTCTGAAACACACCAAAGAATATACTATCGCTGTACAGTATGCGATGGTATTTTTCTGGATCCCTCTTTCTTATTATCCGAAGAAAAAGAAAAAGAGCGTTATCAATTGCATCAAAACGATGTCAATGACGAAGGGTATCAGAACTTTGTATCTCCGCTTGTCGATGCTGTTTTGAATAATTTTGAGGCAGATGATTTAGGACTAGATTTTGGCTCAGGAACAAATTCAGTAATTACATCACTTCTAAAAAAGAAAGGATATAACATCGAAACTTATGATCCTTTTTTTGATCCAAACACCAACGCTTTAGAACACATCTATGATTATATCGTTTCCTGTGAGGTTATAGAGCACTTTTATCAACCATCAAAGGAATTTGCACTGTTGTATTCCCTACTAAAGCCAGGAGGAATTTTATTCTGCAAAACCAATCTCTATTCGTCCTCTATAAATTTCGAATCCTGGTGGTATAAAAATGACGCTACTCACGTGTTTTTTTATTCTGAAAAAACAGCACAATGGATCAACGAACACTTTGATTATCAGAAGTTAAAGATTCTTAAAACATATTTCTATTTAAAAAAATAGCACTTCTTTTATTTTTTTATACATGTAAAAAAACATGAAGTTTCTGTGATTTATCAACACGAAAACGTTTTCGCATACATGGCCATTCTAACAGCCCTAAGATTTTACCTAAATTGCTAAATCAATATTTATTGATAAGATTAATTATGTAATTCACAATTATATGGTTAATTTTTTTACACACAATCAACACAAGAACAACACTAATGAAAAAGTTATTACTCAAAGCGACAGCTATACTTAGTTGTTGCACGGTTTATTTTGTTCCACTTATTACGCAAGGACAAACAGATTTCAGAGAAGAAACCATTTACTTTTTGATGACCACCCGTTTTTTTGACGGGGATCAAAGTAACAATGCTCCTACCGAATGGTCTTCGTACAATCCCGACCCTACAATTAATCCTTCAATCACAGATCCCAACGATGTGACCTGGCGAGGAGATTTCAAAGGGTTGATTCAAAAACTAGATTATATAAAAGATCTTGGTTTTACCGCTATTTGGATTACTCCTATCGTTCATAACCGTAGTCCCCTGGATTATCATGGCTATCACGCCTGGGATTTTACCAAAGTAGATCCCAGATTAGAATCTCCCGGTGCCACTTTTCAGGATTTAATCAATGAGATCCATGCCAGGGATATGAAAATCGTTTTGGATGTTGTTACCAACCATGCAGGAAGGTTTGGAATCAAAGATGTGGCGGAAATTAAATACAATACAGATCCCGATGCAAGCTGGTATGCTCCAGATAATCCCAATTGGGAATATGATGGACTAACCCCTAATCCAGAAGATGGATTGATATGGAGTAGAGCCAATCTGGCCAAAATGCCTCCACCGTATAACCAAAATCTAGCAGCATTTAATTTCCCTAGTAAAGAAAACTATGTAGACACTTCTGATCCTGATTGGTACCACCATTCAGGAAATGGTTTTGCACAAGGATTTGATGATATAGAAAATCTATATAACAGGGCATTGGCAGGTGATACGCCCGATTTAAACACAGGTAGTCAAGCGGTTCGAGACTATCTCGTAAATGCCTACGCAACTTTTATCAATATGGGAGTAGACGCATTTCGATGGGATACTATAAAACACATGAGTAGAGAGGATGTCATCTATTTCTATGACGCTTTTAAAGCAATCAACCCAGATCTCTTCATTTTCGGAGAAGTCGCGCAAAAAAGACATGAGTTACATCCCGTTGAGGAGATCAACCCACATTATTATACCTGGAGAGGAGTCGTAAACAACTCTGCACCTCTTGATATGGCTGTTCTTGATTTTTATGGAGAAGCCACTTTTCATGGTACTTTTGAAGAAGGTCAATCCTTCTCTACTGTAAAAGCAGCAGCTAGATATGACCATCTTTATAGTGACCCTTCGACATTAGTTACCTGGCTAGACAATCATGATTTTGGACCTAATAATGATTGGAATAGACGGTATGGGGGTAGTGATGAAAACCTAGCCGCTTGTATGAATTTTATGTTCACCTGGAGAGGTATTCCATCGGTATATTATGGCACCGAAATGCGTTTTAAAGCAGGAGAATTTGCAGATATTCATGATGCTTCGGGGATACAAAGATCTATTAATGAAACGGGTAGAGCCTACTATGGAGATGTTATTGATCAGGCCTCTAGCCATACCATATACCAACATATCAAAAAGCTAAATGCCATCCGTAAAGCAGTTCCCGCGTTGCAAAAAGGAGCATGGAGCTGGAAAGATGCCCCGGGAAATGCTGTAGCCTACAGAAGAGTATATCAAAATAGTGAAGTCGCTGTCGGACTTGCAAAAGACGGAGGTGCTTCTTTTTCAATTTCAGGAATGACAAACGGAATCTATAGAGATGCCGTGACAGGTCGTGAAATTGCCTCTTCTAACGGAACGCTAAATTTTTCGGTTACCTCGGGATCTGCCGGGATATATGTGCTCAATGGTCCGGGATTAATAGGAAGTTGTGGCGGTGGTTTTTTTGAGAATTGCGTTAATGGCCCCTCGAATCCAATAGCAGTAGTGAATCCAAACACAAGTCGTTCTGAGGATCCCATAGAGATCTCTATGGAAGGGTTTGGTGGAGCCGGAGGGCCTTATGATATCTTTTACACTACCGATGGGAGCAATCCGAATGCGTCTAGCACACGATATACAGGACGCTTTACTATAACAGAATCTACAACCATTAAGGCAGTCGTATTTGACACCAACGGTACTGCATCCGATATTATTACCAAAAACTATACGATTGGCCCTATAGAAGGTCTTCATATTTATTTTAAAAAACCTGCGAGTTGGTCGCAAGTAAATGTGCATTATTGGAACGAATCTCCCGATGTACTCCCTCCTAGTAACTGGCCAGGGCCTGTAATGACACAAGTAGGCAATTCGGAATGGTATGAATACATTTTTGAAGGTGTCAATAGTACTAATCTGTTGTTTAGTGATAACGCCAGTAATAAAACCCCAGATCTTTCTAGAGATAGAGACGGTTGGTATGATAACGGAACATGGTACGACACCCAACCTGGCGGGAATACAAATACTCCTCCTACTTTGGCCATGTCCCCAGAAGGAGGATCTTTTGTTGAAGGCGAAAATGTGACCATAACGCTTACCGCAAGTGACAACAATCCTAGTGGTGTTACTATTTATTACACCACCAACGGTGACGAACCTTCTACTTCTTCCAATGTATACTCGTCTACCATTACACTGGATCAAAATACCACCTTAAAAGCAATTGCATACGATAGCGAAGGTCTATCGTCTTCTGTAGTTGAAAATACTTTTACCTTTCAGCCAAGTTCAGGTGGTATGACCATCTACTATAAAGGCAATCTTAATACTCCCGAAATATACTTTTGGAATACCAGTCCGGTAGATATTTCTACAAGCTGGCCGGGAGAATCGATGCAAGATATTGGGAACGGTTGGTTTAGTTATACCTTAGCCAATGTAAGTTGTACCAATTTGATTTTTAGCGATAACGGAAGTAATCAAACCACTGATCAAAATCGATGCGGAAACGGTTGGTATTTTAATGGTGTATGGTATGACTCTAATCCCGAAGAAGCAGGTAGTGATCTGACTGTATATTTTAAATCGGATACTTTTAGTAATCCATCTATTTATTACTGGAATACTACGCCATCTGCACTTACTACTTCCTGGCCGGGAGAGGCTATGATAGAAGATACTGAAGGATGGTACAAATACACATTTGCGAATACCAACTGTGCAAATATCATATTCAGCAATAGTGGTTCCTCGCAAACAGGAGATCTTAATCGTTGTACAGATGGATGGTATTATAATGGTGTTTGGCATGATACAAAACCTAGTACTACCAAAACAGATGAAACTGGTCTTTTAACCAACACCTTCAATATCAGTCCTAATCCTGTTACCGCTAACTCAACGCTATCATGGTACACCAAAACCGAAAAAAGTGCAATCACTATAGAGCTTATTAATTTGTATGGTGCTTCAGAAGTAATTTTCGATGCAGTAGTAAAACAAGGTAAACATAGTATTGATTTGGGAAGTAATCAAATACGTTCTTCTGGAATTTACCTTTGTAAGATTACCATCGATGGTCGTACACAAATCAAAAAGATTTTCAAACCGTAATCCTTAACATGCCCCCTTTATATATGAAGTTCCCCATCGTTACTATATGATATCGATGGGGAACTATTTTATTTGTAGTCTATATAAATTTATAATTTCTTGGCTTCCTCCCAATACACGTCCATTTCTGATAATGTCATATCCTTAAGGCTTTTATTGAGTTCTTTAGCTTTTTGCTCAAGATATTGGAATCGTTTTATGAATTTTTTGTTTGTGCGTTCTAGTGCATCCTCAGGATTAACATTCAAAAACCTGGCGTAATTGACCATAGAAAACATTACGTCTCCAAATTCTGATTCCATTTTTTCGGCATCTCCAACTTTTATTTCATGCTGCAGTTCTTCTAACTCTTCTTTCAACTTATCAAACACCTGATGCGGTTCTTCCCAATCAAATCCTACCCCCGCAACTTTATCTTGAATCCTACTTGCTTTTACTACTGCTGGTAATGATTTCGGCACCCCCTCTAGCACGCTCTTTTTTCCTTCTTTGAGCTTCAAGTTTTCCCAATTTCGTTTCACATCCTCTTCATCAATCACTTCCACATCACCATAAATATGAGGATGTCTGTTGATCAATTTTTCACAAATTTCATTGGCAACATCCGCAATATCAAAATCTTGTGTTTCGCTTCCTATTTTTGCATAAAAAACAATATGGAGTAACAGATCACCTAGCTCTTTTTTTACTTCTTCAAGATCATTATCCAGTATAGCATCCCCTAGCTCATACGTTTCTTCTATCGTAAGATGTCGCAATGATTGTAACGTTTGTTTTTTATCCCAGGGGCATTGCTCCCTAAGTTCATCCATTATGGTTAATAACCTATCAAATGCCTGTAATTGGTCCTTTCTAGAGTTCATAAGAGTTCTTAGATAGCGAGTTGATCCATTTTGTTTTTGGTATTCTTGAATTCAGATATCATATCCTGAATAATCTCTGCAGCAGGTTTGATATCATGTATCAATCCAGAAACTTGTCCTATTTCGAGCTCTCCTTCTTCAAGATCTCCCTCGAACATACCACGCTTTGCTCTGGCTCTACCCAATAAGTTTTTTAAGTCTTCTACAGAAGGGCCTTGGGTATACAACTCGGCAACATCTTGATAAAACTTATTCTTAAGCATTCGCACGGGTGCCAATTCCTTTAATGTAAGCTGTGTATCTCCTTCTTTGGCATCTACCACCATTTTTTTGAAATCCATATGAGAAGAAGCTTCATCACTAGCAACAAAACGACTTCCTACTTGTACTCCATTAGCCCCCAAAGCCATAACCGCATACATTGCAGCTCCAGTGGCAATACCCCCAGCAGCAATTAGAGGAATATGTATTTTTTCTTTTACCATTGGGATTAAAGCCAATGTGGTAGTTTCATCTCTACCATTATGACCTCCAGCTTCGAAGCCTTCGGCCACAATAGCATCTACTCCGGCATCCTGAGCTTTTAGGGCAAATTTAAGGCTACTCACCACATGAACCACAGTGATCCCCTGATCCTTAAGATGCTTGGTGTATGTTTTTGGGTTTCCGGCAGAAGTAAATACAATCTTCACCCCTTCTTCTATAATGATCTGTATAATTTCTTCAAGATTGGGATACAACATCGGAACATTTACTCCAAAAGGTTTGCTCGTAGCTTCTTTGCATTTTTGGATGTGTTCTCTTAAAACGTTTGGGTACATTGACCCTGCCCCAATAAGTCCTAATCCTCCAGCATTACTCACTGCACTAGCCAGTCTCCATCCGCTCGCCCAGATCATTCCGCCTTGTACTATTGGATATTCAATATTAAATAGTGATTTGATGGTATTCATACATTAATATTTAAAAACCCCAAAGGTATTTAAATCCTTTGGGGTCTCATATAGCTTTATGATTTTTTATGAACTGTGATTACGAAATCACTCCAGAACCTACTAACTCGTCTTCGAGGTACCAGGCTACAAACTGTCCTTCTGTGATAGCACTTTGAGGGTTTTCAAAAACCACATACATTCCTGAATCCACTTGATATAATCGAGCTTTCTCTAAAGGCTGTCTGTAACGGATACGTGCCATTACTTCCATCTCCTCATCTACTTCCAATGAAAGATCTTCTCGCACCCAATGCAATTCTTCGTTTGAGACAAACAATGCTTTTCTGTACAACCCAGGATGATCTTTTCCCTGCCCCGTATAAATCACATTAGTAGCTACATCGGTTTCAATTACAAAAAGTGGTTCTGGTGTACCTCCAACTGCTAACCCTTTACGTTGTCCTTTGGTAAAGTAATGGGCTCCTTGATGCTTTCCTACCACCTTTCCTTCAGTAGTTTCGTATTTATACTTGGTGGACAAAAACTCTAACTCTTCTACTTTGGAATTGAATTGAGGTATGGTTTGTACATACTTATCTTCTTCTGAAGAAATTTCTATGATATCCCCTTGCTTAGGTTGTAGTTTCTGTTGAAGAAACTCTGGCAAACGTACCTTACCAATAAAACACAACCCTTGTGAATCTTTTTTCTCTGCTGTTACTAAATCCTGTGCAGCTGCAATTTCTCGTACTTCGGGCTTTAATAATTCTCCTACAGGAAACAATGTTTTGGACAACTGCTCTTGAGACAACTGACATAAAAAATAAGATTGATCCTTATTAGGATCTTTTCCAGCCATTAAGCGATGAACTTCTTTCCCATCTTGTAGGATGGTTTCTTTGCGACAATAATGACCTGTTGCCACATAATCGGCACCAAGAGATAGGGCTATCTTTAAGAAAACATCAAACTTAATCTCTCGATTACATAAAACATCCGGATTAGGCGTACGCCCTCTCTCGTATTCGTTAAACATGTAATCCACAATCCTTTCCTTATACTGTTCACTTAGATCTACTGTTTGGAAAGGAATTCCTAGTTTCTCTGCCACTAATAATGCATCATTACTATCATCTAGCCAAGGGCACTCGTCGGAGATAGTCACAGAATCATCGTGCCAGTTTTTCATAAACAGACCAATCACCTCGTATCCTTGCTCTTTAAGCAAATACGCCGCTACACTGGAATCAACTCCTCCCGAAAGGCCTACAATTACTCTCTTCATTTAAAAAACTCTTTGATTTTATGCTATAAAATCGATTTGTTAACTTTTTATACTGCAAAAATACTAAATAAAAAAAGCAATACGGAAGTATCACTTTTTGGTTTTATCTATAGGTGTATATTATAAATCAATACTAGAAATCAACCTCCGTTTTGTAGTGGAAACTTTTTCTGTTCCGTCAATTTCCCGTCGGTATAATATTTCCAGATCCCATCTTTACGATCTCTTTTATAATTTCCCTCGATAATCAAGTTACCATCAGTATCATAATATTTGGTCAACCCATGTAATTGATCATTTTCGTAAGTAAACTCTTTAAGCATTAATCCCTTTTCAGAATAAATTAATCGTTTACCATTTCGTTTCCCGAGGGTATAAGTTGTTTTTTCGGTGAGCTTACCATTGGTGAAATAGGTAAGTTGTTCTCCATGTAATTTCCCTGCTTTGTATTCTTCGGACATCATGATTTTATCGGATCCGTTATGATAATATTTCCATAACCCTACACGATCTTTTAACACCATGTTTCCTTCACTAATGACCTTTCCTTTTTGGCTATAGTACTTAACCAAAACGGTATCATTATCTTTAGAAAATGTCTTTATCGCCGTTGGTTTATTTCCTCCTGAAGGTTTGTAGAATTTGAACTCCCCTATTTCTTTACCATGTTCAAAGGTACCTTCGTAACGGATCTGATCACTATTGTCGTATCGCTTTCGCCACTTTCCATGCCTTTTTCCATCGGCATCGAACTGATTATATTCCTGTCCGCTTACAGCAATACCAACAAAAGCACAAATACAAAATAAAAACGCATTTCGCATAACTAACTCATTTGGGACTTTATTTCAACGAATGTAATTTCCAAAAAGTATACCAATCTTTCATTTTTTAAAAGTATAAAATATTTCAAAATATAAAAAAGCTCCTCAAAAAAAGGAGCTTTCTATATTATGATCGGTAAGAAACTACTTCTTCTTAGCTTTTTGCTGTTGTTTTTTTTGTTCTTCTGCCTGCTCCATCAATTCTTTCATCTTCTTCTGGAACCTACCCTGTTTCTTAGGTTTCTTCTTATTCTCCTGGATTTTGGCATGTATTTTATCTTCATCGATAATTACATTTTTGATCACCAACATAATCCCTATTGTAATCAAGTTTGAAACAAAATAGTATAGTGATAATCCACTTGCATAATTATTAAAGAAAAATAACATCATCAGTGGAGACAAATACATGATGAATTTCATATTAGGCATCCCCGGTTGTTGCGTTTGCATGGTTTGCCCAGTAGTCATCATCATATAAATAAAGATCGCTATCGAAGCCAATATTGGGAATAAACTAATATGATCTCCGTAGAACGGAATTTCAAAAGGTAAATTCGCTATCGTATCGTAACTCGATAAATCATCTGCCCACAAAAAGCTCTTTTGTCTTAATTCAAAAGCACTAGGGAAGAAGTTGAATAAGGCATAGAACACAGGAATTTGCATTAAAGCCGGTAAACAACCACTCATAGGATTCACCCCTGCTTTACTGTATAACGCCATAGTCTCCTGTTGCTTTTTCATGGCATTATCTTTATGTTTTTCGTTAATCTCGGTTATCTCCGGACGTAGCACCTTCATTTTAGCTTGAGACAAATACGATTTGTAGGTCACCGGAGAAAGAAGAATACGTACGATAATCGTTAAAGCGATAATAGCTAAGCCTGGAGCCAAGAAACTTCTTAAAATGTCAAAAAATGGAATAAATAAATACTTGTTAATCACCCCAAAGATTCCCCATCCAAGAGGTACTACCTCATCAAGATTCCTTTTGTAATCATTCAGGATTCTATAATCGGTAGGTCCATAGTACCAATCCATGGCATAATTTAGTTCTCCTCCTTGAAGCTCTAGCGGCATTGTAGCAGAAAACTCTTTGGTCACTGTAATCTCTTTATCTGCCAAATCACTAGCATTGGCAATATTTTTTGAGGTAAAAGAAGCGTTCTTAAATGGAGTGTCTGTAAGCAAAATTGAAGTGAAGAAATGTTGTTTAAAGGCCACCCAAGACACATTCTCTTCTTCGTCATCTGTAAATTCTCCCTGACCTAAATAATCGTCTTTATCTCCATCATATTCGTATACGATTTCGGTATATCTATTCTCATACGCAGCACTTTTGGCATGACGCATTCCTTGTAGTTTCCAATCCATGTTGATGGTTTGGCTACTATTGAAAACTTGTTGCAACCCTTGAGATCTGATCGTGAAATCAACCATATACTCATTAGGCTTAAGCTCATATCTATATTCTAAATACTTTGAATCCGATACTTTAAGCCTCATAGATAATACGGTATTGTCCCCATTTTTGGTTACCGTTGGCTCAAAAAACAGATCTTTTGTATTTAAGATTCTATTATCAGTAGTCCCAAAATTAAGATTAAAAGAAGCATTCTTACCATCTTTGATTAAATATACAGGAACTGAATCGTAAGTTTTGAAGTTTTTCAGCAATGCTTCAGAAATATATCCACCTCTATTATTCACTTTAAGTAGTAATACATCATTTTCGACCGTAGTACTATGATCTTTTGCCGAAGGAAGGCTTGCAGAATATGCAAAAGCTCCTAATTGTCCTTTTGCTTGTTCCAAAGCTACCGAATCCTGAGGATTCACGGTGATAGCTTCGCTCTGAGTAACAAAATCGGTGGTTTTATTTGGTGTTTGTTGTTGCTGTGCCTCAACTTGCTCTTGTTTTGCTTTTTCTGCCTCAATTTCTTCTGGAGTCGGTTGATTTAGATAAAACATCCAAATGATGATTCCAAAAATAAGTGCAAATCCAATAATCGAATTAAGGTCAAATTTCTTTTCTTCCATGTATGATATGTATAACTCCCTTTATGCTGAAAAAAAACAGAAAAGGACTGACTTTACAATTTTATATTACTTTTTATTGTCAATTACCTCGCCAATTCCTAACCCTGTGACACTTTGGCACTTTTACCACTTTTGGAGTATGCCACAGCTGCTTTTACAAAAGCGATAAAAAGTGGGTGTGGATTAGCCACTGTACTTTTATATTCGGGATGATACTGCACTCCCACAAACCAAGGGTGATCAGGTATTTCTATAATCTCTACAAGACCAGTTTTAGGATTTATTCCAGTAGTTTTTAACCCAGCATTTTCCAGTTGCTCTTTGTAATTATTATTGTATTCATAACGATGACGGTGACGTTCTTTGATAGCCGTTTCTCCATAGGCTTCAAAAACCTTACTATCTTCCATTAATTCACAATCCCAAGCTCCTAAACGCATGGTTCCTCCCATATCGGTAATACTTTTCTGCTCCTCCATCAAGTCGATAACCGGGTGTTCTGTGTTCTCATCTACCTCTGAAGAGCTAGCACTCTTCAACCCTAATACATTTCTAGAATATTCGATTACTGCCATTTGCATTCCCAAACAGATTCCAAAAAATGGTAACCCATTTTCTCTGGCAAATTGCACGGCTTTGATTTTACCTTCGGTACCACGTTCTCCAAAACCTGGAGCTACCAAAATACCATCCAAATGTGCTATCTTTTCTTTGATAGTAGCATCATCTATATATTCCGAATGTATACTTTCTACATTGACCTTTACTTCATTTTCTGCTCCTGCATGAATAAAGGCTTCTAGAATCGACTTATAAGAATCCTGCAATTCTACATACTTACCAATTAATCCGATGGTGATTTCACACTTTGGATTTTTATGTCGTGCTAAAAACTTATTCCAATTTTCCAGATCAGGCGTATTGTCTTCTCGTAAAACCAATTGTTTAAGCACTACAGAATCCAATCCCTCCTCTAGCATTAGATTAGGAACATCATAAATAGTTGAAGCATCTATAGATTGAATTACCGCTTCTTGTTTTACATTACAAAACAGTGCTAATTTTCTTCTAAGATCATCTGATAATTCGTGCTCTGTACGGCAAACCAAAACGTCTGCTTTTATACCACTTTCCATTAAGGTTTTTACGCTATGTTGGGTAGGTTTGGTTTTCAACTCCCCAGCTGCTGATAAATATGGTATTAAGGTTAAGTGAATAACAATGGCGTTGGTATCTCCCAATTCCCATTTTAACTGACGCACTGCTTCGATATAAGGTAGGGACTCAATATCACCTACGGTACCTCCTATTTCGGTAATTACAATATCGTAATCTCCACTTTTTCCTAAAATCTGAATTCTTTCTTTAATCTCATTGGTAATATGAGGAACGACCTGTACCGTTTTTCCTAAAAACTCTCCTCTGCGTTCTTTCTCAATTACGCTTTGATAAATTCTACCAGTAGTCACATTATTAGCTTGCGAGGTAGCTCTATTTAAAAAACGCTCATAGTGTCCTAAATCAAGATCTGTTTCGGCGCCATCGTCGGTTACATAGCATTCTCCATGTTCGTAAGGGTTAAGGGTTCCTGGATCCACATTAATATAAGGATCTAATTTTTGTATAGTAACCCTGTAACCTCTTGCTTGAAGTAATTTTGCCAATGAGGCGGCAATGATTCCTTTTCCTAAAGAAGAGGAAACACCCCCGGTTACGAAAACATATTTGGTATTAGCCATGTAAACTAAAAATTTATTTGTTGTGCCTAAAATTTTGCGCAAAAATACAAAGAAGTCCCGAAAAGCTACATCGAAAATGGAGCAATATTTAGGAACTTATTCATAATCCATTAACAACCCAAAAAAAGAAAAAAGTAATTGCAAAAAATAAATCCCGTTTTTCAACGGGACTTAAATGTCTATAATTATTTCGCTTTTCAGTTACTCTTCTTCTGTAGTAGCTTTATCTTCCTCGGCCTCAGAGAAGTCCGTTATCCCTTTAGATTGGAGGATATTGTACCATTGTATTACTTTCTTCATATCGCTTACATATACCCTATCTTCATCATAGTCTGGCAATACCTCAGAAAAATATGCTTCTAACTTGTTTTTGGACTCCTTATGACTGATCGCTTGCTCTCCGCTTTCTTTTTCCTGAATCTTCAGAAAAATTTCGCGTAGTGGCACTTCTTCAGTAAATGTGTAAATCGCAATTTCACTTAGCACGCTAACATTATGTCTGATGCTCACCGACAGTCTTTTCCCGTCTAGTAAAGATTCTGCCAAAAAACCAGTTCTTGTTTGTGCTTTTAATTCGTACAATCCTGGTTTCCCTGAAATTGCTAATATTTTATCTAAACCCATAAATTTTATCTTCAAAGTTGGCAAATATCTGTAGTTCGTTTTAAAAAATCAAACATTACCAAGTATAAAAATTAGTTATCTTCCTTTTTTTGCTAGAGGAAAACGCATGCGGTAATCAGCATTTACTTTTCCTTTAGATATATTTGATAATTTTCCTTTAATCAAACGCTTTTTTAGGCTGGATAGTTTATCCGTAAACAAAATCCCTTCGATATGATCATATTCGTGTTGAATCACTCTTGCTGCCAATCCTCCATAAGTCTCGGTATGCTCTTTAAAATTCTCATCAAAATATTTGATCACAATTGTCTCGTTGCGAAATACATCTTCGCGTATATCAGGAATACTTAAACAACCTTCTGTAAATGCCCATTCATCATCTTTTTCTTCCAAAATGGTCGCGTTAATAAACACCTTTTTGAAATTTTTTAACTGTTTTGCTTCTTCTTCAGACAATTCTTCATCTTCCGAAAATGGCTCGGCATCGACAATAAATATTCTGATCGGCAGTCCAATCTGAGGAGCTGCCAACCCCACTCCATGTGCATTATACATGGTCTCAAACATATTTTCAATAAGCTTATCAAGCTCCGGATAATCTTTATCAATCTCTTTTGCCTTTTTCTTCAATACTGGATCTCCGTACGCTACAATTGGGTAAATCATATGATTCTTGTTAATGTTATAATTATCGATTATACAAATAATCCTGTAGTATAATCGTTGCACTGATTTGATCTACCAGAGCCTTGTTTCTTCGTTTCTTTTTGGATATTCCACTTTCGATCATAGTGTTAAAAGCAATTTTTGAAGTAAAACGTTCATCAATTCTTTTAACCGGGATATCCGAAAATTTCTGATTAAGCTTCTTCAAGAAAGGAGTAATTAACTTTTCACTCTCAGATGGTTCTCCATGTAGTCTTTTAGGTTCTCCTACCACAAAAAGCTCTACTTCTTCATCTCCCATATACTCTTCTAACCAAGACAGCAAATCTTTTGTATCTACTGTGGTAAGTCCAGAAGCGATGATCTGAGATTCGTCGGTTACCGCAATCCCACATCGTTTTGCTCCATAATCAATTGCTAATATCCTTGCCATTTTTTTTTTGCAAAAGTATGATTTTATTATAAAAAGTCCTTATTTATTAATGGTTTCCTAAAATATGGTTTATCCGTATTTTTTTCGATATAAGCTGTTATATTTACCAAAATTTTTGATCGATGAACCAACTAAAAGAAACTATAGAAAAAGCATGGGATAACAGAGAGCTTCTAAAAGAAGCTGCCACCCAAGATGCCATAAGGCAAGTTGTTAATTTACTAGATGCAGGAGAGCTAAGAGTAGCCGAGCCTATCGAAGGAGGTTGGCAAGTAAATGAATGGGTAAAAAAAGGAGTTGTTTTATATTTCCCTATTCAAAAAATGGAAACGCTTGAGGCTGGAATTTTTGAATATCATGACAAAATACCTCTTAAAAAAGGGTATGAATCGAAAGGCATTCGTGTAGTTCCTAATGCTGTTGCTCGCCACGGAGCTTATATCTCACCAGGAACCATCTTGATGCCTAGTTATGTAAACATTGGAGCTTATGTTGACGAAGGCACTATGGTAGACACCTGGGCAACGGTAGGAAGTTGTGCTCAAATTGGAAAAAATGTTCACCTTAGTGGAGGTGTTGGTATCGGAGGGGTATTAGAACCTTTACAAGCCGCTCCCGTTATTATTGAAGACAATGCATTTATCGGGTCTCGTTGTATAGTTGTAGAAGGAGTTCGAGTTGAAAAAGAAGCCGTACTTGGTGCCAATGTAGTACTAACAGCCTCTACCAAAATTATTGACGTTACTGGTGATACTCCTGTAGAGCGCAAAGGTGTAGTTCCTTCTGGATCAGTAGTAATCCCGGGAAGCTACACTAAAAAATTTGCAGCTGGAGAATATAATGTACCTTGCGCATTAATTATTGGAAAACGTAAAGAAAGTACCGATAAGAAAACTTCTCTAAATGATGCACTTCGCGAATATGATGTTGCGGTATAAGAAGTTAGCTCTATAAAAAATTGAGCTTGTCTCTGGTTAGACAGGCTCAACTATTTTGATCAATCATATATGAAAATTCTTGTTGTTCAACAGAAAATGATAGGTGATGTTCTCACAAGCACTGTAATTTGTGAGAGCCTTAAAAAAGAGTATCCTGATAGTATTGTTGACTACTTGGTCTATTCTAATGCCAAACCAGTTATCAAGAATAACCCTTTTTTTGATAACATTATTGAATTCAAACAAGAATACAGAGATAGCAAAAAAGCACTCTATCGCTTTTTGAAACAGATTCGAAAAGAAAAATATGACATGGTCATCGATGCATTCGGCAAATTAGAAAGTAATCTGATTGCTTTATTTTCTGGGGCACCAGAGAGAATCTCCTTTTACAAGTGGTACACACAACTTTTGTACACACAAGTTATACATAGAAAATCCGAACCGCTTACCAATGCTAGCACTGCAATCGAAAACAGATTACGATTGATTATTCCAGAACATCGGATAGCTTCTGAAATACTGAAACCTAAAATCTTTCTTGACAAGGAAGAAATAGCAACTGCCAAAGAATTTTTGGCTTCTAATGGTATCAATTGTAATGACCCCTTGATCATGATCAGTGTTTTGGGTAGTGAAGAAAGAAAAACACTACCGCCAAAATACATGGCCAAAATAATAGATGAAGTTGCGGGGATCACAGAAGCAAATATTCTTTTTAACTATATCCCTAGTCAGGAAAAAGAGGCTAAAGCTATATATGATCTCACATTACCGAGAACACAACAACGTATTCATTTTAATGTATATGCGAAAAGTTTACGAGGTTTTATTGCTATATTATTTCATTGTAATGCTCTGATTGGAAATGAAGGAGGCGCTGTAAACATGGCTAAAGCACTTGATGTCCCAACCTTCACTATTTTTTCGCCTTGGATCGTAAAGAAAGACTGGAATATGTTTGAGGATGGTGTTGAACATGACTCGATACACCTTGTAGATGTCAGACCTGATTTGTTCACCCAACCACCAAACAAAGCTCTTAAAGACAGAGCTATAGAATTGTATCAACATTTTTCTTCTGAATCTATCATACCGAAGCTGAAAAATTATTTAGTCCAACTTTTCAACAATGACGAATTCAGTTAGCAAAAAACAGAAATCAAATTTTGATCTTTCCAGTAATAGCTGGGAACAACAGTATAATTTAGTTATTTTTAAAGACCAAATTTAACACACAGAACATCAACTATGATAAAACTCTCTGGAGTCATCATCACCTTTAATGAGGAAAGAAAAATCGAGGCTTGTCTAGCATCACTTAAAAATGTTGTAGACGAAATTATCGTGGTAGATTCTTTCTCTACAGATCGCACCGAAGAGATTTGTCTTAGTTATGGTGCGACCTTTATAAAACAAGAATTCTTAGGATATAAAGACCAAAAGAACTTTGCTGTTGCACAAGCTACTTATGATCATATCATTTCTTTGGATGGTGACGAAGCACTTTCGCCCGAACTTCAAGAATCAATCTTAGCTCTGAAATCGAATTGGACCAAGGATGGTTATTACATGAATCGATTCAATAACTATTGTGGACAATGGATCAACCATTCTGATTGGTATCCAGATAAAAAACTAAGAGCATTTATAAGAGGTAAGGGAGAATGGACAGGAAATAGAATTCATGAAAAGTTTAAACTATACAACAATAAAGCTAGCGGAAAATTAAAAGGTGATATTTTGCACTGGAACTATCCTACTTACAGTGCTCATAACTTACAAATTGAAAAGTTTTCTTCTATTTCTGCACGATCCTACTATGAGTTAGGAAAAAAAGCGACCTTATGGAACATTCTCTTTAATCCTACTTGGGCATTTTTTAAAGCGTATTTCTTAAGGTTAGGATTCCTAGATGGCGTAAACGGATTTATTATCTGTGCTCAAACGGCTAATCTTACATTTTTAAAATATATTAAACTGCGAGAAATTATCAAATCGGAGAATCAGAAACCATAGTTTTGTACTTTTTCTTCCAAAAGAAAATTCTTTTTTTCATTCTTATTTTACGATAATATCGATGTTGAAATTCACGTGTGGACTCCCACATCAAATCGAATATCTCTTTTTCATCTTCTCCTGTACATTTTGCATATTCATTACTCATAATCTCTACCATAAACTTATGAATAGTCAATTTAGCAAAGTTCTTTACCCTAGTTTCAAAATCCATCTTACCAAACTCCATACGATTTAGGTCCACTAAAAAGAAATCATATCCGTTCTCATTACTTTTTATTAGGGTATTTCCCGGAGAATGATCCAAAAAGTTGACTCCATTTACATGGAGTTGATAGGTAAATCTAGTAAAAGCTCTTAATATCTCTTCATGATTTTCTATATCAAAATCTGTAGTCAACTCTCTGTAGGTAAGTTCACAATCCACCAACTCACTAATGTAGTAGCTTCTTTTAAACAACAAGGGAGTCGTCTGTATTTCATAAGCTACCGGAAAAGGAGTATTAATCCCTAAGTCCAGCAATTTAGTAGCATATTCATAAGATCGTTCAGCCTTAGATTTTCTCAAAAACCTATAAGCAATCTGATTAAAAATATTGGGAATTTTAAACGATTTTATTGTATGCTTTTTATCTTCAATTTCGACAATTTTAATTACGTTACGTTCTGCCGCTCCAAGAACTTCCGTGTAATTTTCAAAATTAAGAATAACACCTTTTACTGCAGACTCTAAAGATCTGTATGAAGGGTGAATGATGAATTTACTTAACATACAGACAAAGGTAGGTATTTAAGTTTTTTTAAAACAAGTGCTTGTTTTAAAAAATCCTTCAATAGAATTATGTTACTTTGCAAAACAAATAATTCTTCAACTATGACATATCCTAAATGTTCTTTGGTAACCCCTACTTATAATTGGCCAGAAGCTTTGGAGTTATTACTTTTAAGTATAAAAAATCAAACCCACCTCCCAGATGAAGTAATTATTGCCGACGATGGTTCCAAAAATGACACTACTGCTCTTATCAAAAAAATGCAAAACGACTTTCCAGTTCCATTGCATCATATTTGGCATGAAGATAAAAAAAACAGAAAACCTGCTATCATGAATAAGGCAATAGCGAGTGCCAAATATGAATACATCATTGAAATTGATGGAGATATTATTATGCATAAAGATTTTGTGAAGGATCATCTATCCTTGGCTCAACAAGGTACTTTTTTGTATGGTAGTCGGGTCAATATTCAAGAAAATTATTTGAATACACTTTTTAAAACAAAACAGACAAAATTTAATTTCTTTTCCAAAGGAATCAAAAAAAGAGGAAGAACTATTAGAATCCCATTTTTGGCTAATTTATATAAAACCGAAGACAAGAGATCATCAAAATTACGGGGTTGTAACATGTCTTTTTGGCGTTCTGATTTCTTGAAAGTTAATGGTTTTAATGAGGCTCTTACTGGCTGGGGAATTGATGATAGTGAGATGATTCAACGGTTAATCAATATGGGAATAAAGGGTAGAAGATTAAAGTTCAAAGGTCTTGTATATCATATTTATCACAAAGAGCAAGACAAAAGTCATATTCATCTTAATCAGGTTATAGAGGACGAAACTACAAATAAGAAAATTACCTATATAGAAAAAGGCGTAGATCAGTACCTTTAAATTAATTTAAGACTTCACGGTATACTTTAAAGGTTTCGGCGCCTAGTTTCTCGGTAGTATATAGATTTAGAAAATTCTGAAAAGAGCGCTCTGCAAAGGTGCTTTTTAGCTCATGATCTTTAATCAACACCTCAATTTTGTCAGCTAAAGATGCATAATCTCCTATAGAGGTCACAAAACCATTTTCTCCATCGGTAATTGCCTCGCCTACTACACCTACCCTGGTAGAAACAACGGCTACTTTTTTATAAAATGCCTCTAGAACCGTAGTAGGCCCACCTTCTCTTTCTGAAGTCATTAAATATATATCAAACTGAGGTAAAAAAGAGGACGCTTTTTTTCTAAAACCGACAAATGTAATATACTTTTCGAGCCCCAATGCTAACACCATATCTTTAAGTTCTTGAGTACGTTTTGAAAATTCTCCCATTTGCACAAGATGTATATCTTTTTGATGTTTCTTGTTAACTAAAACATCTAAAGTTTTAATCAGTGTTTTAAGATCTTTCGCCTTGGTATGATTTGCAATATTACCGATAACTTTAATCTCTTCTGGCAAATTTAGTTCTTCTCTGATATTAGATTCCACCTCTATACTCCCATCCTCAACCTGAACTCCATCATACACCACGCAAAGTTTTGAATGATTTTTCACATACAACACTTCTCTAAAGTGCTCATAAACCACTTTGGAAACACATAATATCTTATCAATATTCCTATAATTATACTTCTGTTTACTCAAAAAACTTACTTTTCGACTTACTCCCTTCTTAGAAAAAACTGTTTTTGTTTTTAACCCCTTCAAAAGGTCTGTCAACACGTAACCTGTAACAGAGTCACTTGTATGCAAATGCAAAAGATCAAAACTATGGGCTACTACTGTTTTTTTTAGTGATTCCCTGTACCCCTTTTTATGAGGTTTTATATATGGGATGGCAATTACTTGGATATCTAAGTTTTGCACAATTTCAAAAAGAGGTGTGCTCTCATAACAAAATAAAGATTGAACAACATTATATTTTTTCAACTCCTGAATTAAGTATATAAGTTGTTGTTCATTGCCTCCCCAACTACGGGCTCCAGATATATGTAAAACCTTCATAAATTAAGATACGGATACATTGACAAATATATAGTAATTTTGAGGCATCCAAAAAATAAAAAATTAACCCATGGCGGATCAAAATATAGAAATCAGTAATACAATTTCAGTTTTAAAAAAAGGAGGCATTATTCTCTACCCAACAGATACTGTTTGGGGTATCGGTTGTGACGCAACAAATGCCGACGCTATCGATAAAATCTTTGCGCTCAAAAAACGAGCAGAAAGCAAATCTATGATCTGTTTGGTAAGTGACTTTAAAATGCTACAACAATATGTAGAAGAAGTACCTGAGGTGGCTTATGACATCTTAAAACATGCTGTAAAACCCACCACAATTATTTATGACCGACCGCTTCGCGTTGCAGAAAACCTCATCGCCCAAGACAACACATTGGCTATTCGCGTAGCAAGAGATCCTTTTTGTGGAAAGCTGATCCGTAAATTCAAAAGACCTATTGTATCTACCTCTGCTAATCTTAGTGGATCTCCTACTCCAAAAAACTTTAAAGAAATTGACAAAGCGATTTTGGAAGGCGTAGACTATGTCGTAAATTTGCCCTTACAAAAAAAGGGAGTAAAACCTTCTTCGATTATTAAAATCGGAAACGACAGTACTGTAAAAATTATCAGGAAGTAAATTGATTCATGTCTGAAGATAAAACGTTTAATCAAGCCTTACAAAACCCCATTTTTAAGACCATAGCTCAAGCTGCGGGGAATCTTGAACTCGACTGTTATGTAATTGGTGGATTTGTAAGAGACTATATCCTCAAAAGAGGTAATCCAAAGGATATTGATATTGTTGCCGTAGGAAGCGGTATACAATTAGCTCAGGAAGTATCTCGACTTTTACCCAATCAACCCAAAGTACAGGTTTTTAAAACCTATGGTACGGCAATGCTCAAAACAGAGGATCTAGAGGTAGAATTTGTTGGTGCCCGCAAGGAATCTTATGCAGCCCATAGTCGAAATCCAATAGTGGAAAATGGTACTCTAGAAGATGATCAAAATCGTCGAGACTTTACCATTAATGCGCTGGCTATTTCACTTTCCAAAGACCAGTACGGGGAGCTTCTTGATCCTTTTAATGGGATTGAAGATCTAAGTTCCAAAATCATTCGTACGCCTTTGGATCCTGACATCACTTATTCTGATGACCCTTTACGAATGATGAGGGCAATTCGTTTCGCTTCTCAATTACATTTCAAAATAGAAGAGCAATCGCTAGATGCCATTACAAGAAATAAGGAACGAATCAAAATAATTACCAAAGAACGCATCGTTGAAGAAATCAATAAGATTTTATTAAGTGATCGTCCTTCTGTAGGGTTTAAATTACTTGAAAAGACAGGGCTTTTGCAATACATTTTACCCGAATTGATTGCGTTAAAAGGTATTGATGAAATCGAGGGACAACGACATAAAGATAATTTCTTTCACACACTGGAAGTAGTAGACAACATCGCCGAAAATACCGATGACCTTTGGTTACGATGGGCAGCTTTGTTACACGATATCGGAAAAGCTCCTACTAAAAAGTTCAGCAAAAAAGTAGGTTGGACATTTCATGGACACGAATTTGTTGGGTCCAAAATGGTATTTAAGCTTTTTAAAAGATTGAAAATGCCTTTGAATGAAAAAATGAAATTCGTTCAAAAGATGGTGTTGATGAGTTCAAGACCTATCGTTATTGCCTCAGATGTCACTGACTCTGCGGTAAGAAGACTAGTTTTTGATGCAGGAGACCATATTGAAGAGTTAATGACACTTTGCGAAGCAGACATCACTACCAAGAATCCAAAGCGATTTAAAAAATACCACAATAATTTCAAAATTGTTCGACAAAAAATGGTGGAAGTCGAAGAACGAGATCATGTTAGAAATTTTCAACCTCCGGTTACAGGAGAAGAGATCATGAAAACTTTTAACATCAAACCCTCTCGAGAAATTGGTATCATAAAAGAAGCTATCAAAGAAGCTATTCTGGAAGGTGAAATCCCCAATGAACATGAAGCTGCTTATCAGTTTATGCTTAGAAAAGGTGAAGAACTAGGATTAGAAAGCAACTAGAATCGGTTGTACATAAAAAAGGAGTCGCAAAAATGCGGTTATAGACTATGAAGAAATATTTTAGACCTCTAGTAGTAACATCAATTATTTTTATATACTTAATCATTATTGCAGGTGCTGTAGTACGAATGACAGGATCTGGAATGGGATGCCCAGACTGGCCAAAATGTTTTGGATATTACATTCCCCCTACCGAGGAAGCACAAATTCAGTGGCAACCCAATCATGAGTATCAAAAAGGATTCATCGTGATTATAGCTGATGAACTACGTATCGCTCCAAAGGATTTCACTTCGGGGCAGACTTTTGAGGAAAACAATTGGGAGCGATATACTAAACATGATTATGCAAAATTTAATGTTTTGCATACCTGGATAGAGTATATCAATAGATTAGTATCTGTATTATCTGGAATCCCAATTTTATTGATGTTTTTCGTTTCTTTTACTTTCTGGAAAAAAAACAAACAGATTCCAATACTAGCTTTTATCATTATCCTAGCTATGGGATTTCAGGCATGGTTGGGCAAAGTCGTTGTAGACTCAAATTTATTACCGCTTAGAATAACCATCCATATGATAATGGCATTTGTGATCCTTGCTATTCTTATTGTCTTGTTATATCAAATTAGACCCAAAAACCTAGCTATTACCTTTTCTCCTACCTTCAAAATTGTTTTATCGGTGTCGGTACTACTTACCCTAATACAGGTAGCACTGGGAACGCAAGTTCGACAACATATCGACGAACAAATAAAATTGGTGGGAGAAGCACAAAAATCACAATGGTTGAATCCTCCTACAATCATGTTCTATGTACACCGATCTTTTTCCATTTTGGTCGTATTGATAAACACCTGGTTGTTTCTGCAATACAAAAAACTAAACCTGGATATCACTAAAATGATTTGGGTACTGATTTTTATAGGACTGGAAGCATTTACAGGAATTTTAATGTATTACTTTGATTTTCCATTCTTATCGCAACCCATACATTTGGTATTAGCCTCTTTACTGTTTGGAGTGCAATTTTTTATTCTTTTAGAAGTTTTTAGATCAAAACCTATTGTTGAAAAGCAGTAAAAACTACATCAGTAAAATCCAGAATTTGTCGCAAACTTGTTTGTATCTTTGCAAACCTAATTAGTCAATAATGATTTATCGCTTTAGAGTTATATTAGACACCGAAGAGGATGTTTTTAGAGATATTGAAATTGAGCAAGATGCCACCTTGGAGCAGTTTCATAATGTGATCACGCAGTCTTTTGGTTTTGATGGCACCGAAATGGCTTCTTTTTATATCAGTGATGAGCAGTGGAATCAAGGAGAAGAAATCTCGCTGTTTGATATGAGTGATGGTATGCAACCTATTCGATTAATGAATGAAACCACTTTGATCGATGTGGTACATGAAGCGTCTCCAAAACTGATCTATATTTATGATTTTTTAAGCATGTGGACATTCTTGGTAGAACTTGCCGAAATAGCTGAATATGAAAGTGGAAGAGAATATCCTAATATCATGTTCGTACATGGTCAAATACCAGACCAAGCTCCTGATAAAGAATTTACTGCTGATGATTCGGATATGCTAGACGATGATGATCAAGAAGATAGTTTTCTTGATCTAGACGACTATGATGAACTTGGTTTTGACGAACATTGGAATTAGAATTACACAACCCTGAAAAGAAAAAAGTATGATCAATTTATATAGCACGCAGATAGAATCTCTTTCTGTTCATAAAATTGGAAACAAAAGTAGAAACGAAAACATTTTCCTTTCTGATTCTCCTTATACTCTAAATGATGAGCTTACCGCACTATTGAAAGAGTATTTTTTCAAACCATTCAGAGAAAAAGAAGAAAATTATTTTCAGTTTGCTAATGAAGTAGACATAGAATTTAATCCTCTATATAAAATCACTACCGAAATTTTTGACAATCCATCGTCGGTACATGAAAAATCCAAAAGAATCGCTTCTTTGTTGTATGAGCAGTCTCAGCACCCTCATATCAAAAGTGGCGAAGTCTATGTAGTCTATTTGGACAACCTAACTATTGATCAGGAAAAGGTAGACGCTATTGGGATTTTCAAATCAGAATTAAAACACGATTTCCTACAATTTGCAGAAAAAGAAACGGATATCGAATTATTGATTCAACAAGGTGTAAATCTGAATAAATTGGATAAAGGCTGTCTAATTTTTAATCATAAAAAAGAAGAAGGCTACAAGATCCTTTCTGTGGATTCCAATAAATATGACACAAAATATTGGCTGGAACATTTCTTGGGAGTTGAAGCTTTTGCCGATGAGAATTTTTACACCAAAAAGTACATGAAGTTCTGCCAGGATTTTGCCAAAGATGTGATTCTTCCTGCCGAGGATAAGAAAGAGGAAGTGATGTTTATGAATAGAGCGGTAAATCACTTTGCCAAAAATGATGATTTTGAAGAATCTGCTTTCCTAAATGAGGTGATCGATAATCCTGATCTAATCCCAGAATTCAAACATTACAAAGTAGAAAAGGCACCAAAATATCAGATCGAAGATCTTACCTCCTTCCCTATTGCGAATAATGCGGTTACCGCGGCTCGTAAAAAAATGAAAAATGTAATCAGTCTGGATACCAACGTACAGATAAAAATGGATTTTATCAATCCCGAATCTGCAGAGAAGTTTGTAGAAAAAGGATGGGACGAAGAAAAACAAATGTACTATTATCTGGTATATTTCAACAAAGAGCAAAAAACCTAATATACTGTGGAGTATATTCTGGTAGGAATAGTAGCATTGTTAGGTTCTGGACTCACCTTTTTTTCAGGCTTTGGGTTGGGAACCTTATTAATGCCAGTATTTGCTCTATTTTTCCCTATCGATATTGCGATAGCATTAACTGCAATTGTACATTTGCTGAATAACTTATTCAAGCTTACTTTAATCGGAAAAGCAGCACATCTCAAAACCATACTCAAATTTGGAATACCTGCAATACTTTTTGCTTTTTTGGGCGCTTACCTTCTTGGAAAACTTACAGAAACCAATCCATTGTACATTTATCATATTGGGGATACAGAACACGAAATCACCTGGGTAAAAGTTTGTATTGCTTCTCTTTTGATTTTCTTCTCATTCTTTGATTTAATCCCAAAGTTGAAGCGGTTAGAAATAGACACCAAACACTTACCAGTAGGAGGAGCTCTTAGTGGATTTTTTGGAGGATTATCAGGGCATCAGGGTGCGCTTCGAACAGCTTTTTTGATTCGTGCAAAACTATCCAAGGAAGCTTTTATTGCTACAGGAGTGGTCATTGCCTGTTGTATTGATGTCTCCCGAATTTCTATCTACGCACAAGATATTTTTGAATTAAAAAACCAACTGAATTATCCTATGCTAATTACTGCTTCTTTAATGGCCTTTATCGGGGCATATATCGGCAATAAATTTCTACAGAAAATCACCATCAATACCATTCAGACTGTGGTAGGGGTATTATTGATCATCTTTTCTGTTCTACTAGGTATTGGTATTATTTAATGAAATGATAAACAAATCTTCCGTTTTATCAACATCCTACATCGCCTAAATACACTTTTATTTATTTTCGCATTTTTTCTGAAATCAGAAGTAACATTTTAATTCTTCGAGACACTTAACTATATAAACAACTAAAGTCAATCTATCGCAATGAAAAAAATAACAATCTTGCTTTCCACGGCATTTCTCTTCATATCAATAACGGGGCTGTCTCAAACGGAAACGTCTAACAATGAAAAAATAAATCTACAATCTACAACCGGAGTAAGCTTGTTTCAGAGTAATTCTAGCAATGGAATTTGGGCGACTGGTACAATAACCTCTGATCGCTTTGGTATTTTTGAAGATGCAACGAGCGCGAAAGAAAGATTAACTGTACTTTCTGGAGGGAATGTGGGTATAGGAACTTCAAATCCTTCTTCAAGACTTGATATCCTATCTAACACCGGGCAAACCGAAAGCCTATTAAGACTAAAGGTTTCCGATGCGCCATCTGATTATTTTCAGATTGCTAATACAACCGGAACATCTGGACAATTTATCCCTTTACTAAAAGGTTATCACGAAACAGACAACAGAACCACTCTTGCTATAATGGGATCTTCTTCAGATGCCATGGATAATGGGAGTAATGCATTAATCAATTTCAATGCTAGAAGAACAAACAGTCCAATCCAAAACCGACCTCTATTTGTCTGGACCAATTATTCTCAAAAAATGATGACAATGGCTGCTGACGGAAACTTAGGAATAGGAGTGACAAATCCTACATCAAAACTTGAAGTAAGAGGTGTAATAAAAACTTCCAATAGTGATGACAGATATGTCAATCTCTTAACCTCAGGAGATGGAAACAGCTATATGAATATCGTTGGAGGCTCAGCTTCATCAAGATTTGGGTTTCAAGTAGATGGCAGTAGTAAAATGTCTATTATGAAAAATGGTAGTGTAGGCATTGGAACATCTACCCCAGTTGCTAACACAAAGTTAACCGTCGTTGGGCATGTCAATATAGGTGGAAGTGAAAATTATAGATTGCGTTCCCGACATATTGATGGGAAACATTATTCTAATAGTGGTTTAGACGACCTTTATCTTAATTATAACACTGGAAAACATGTGCGTGTAGGTTTCGGAGGTCAAAATTCCAATCTCTACGTTAGTGGACGTGTTGGTATTGGTACCAATAATCCTGATGCAGATTTAACCGTGAAAGGTAAAATACACACCCAAGAAGTAAAAGTAGATCTCAACGGTGCCGTAGCTCCAGATTATGTATTCCTGAAAGATTATGACCTTAAAACTATCAACGAAGTAGAAAATTATATTGAAAAAGAAGGGCATTTACCCAACATCCCTTCTGCCAAAGAAATGGAACAAAACGGAATCGAATTGAAAACAATGAACTTGAAACTATTGGAAAAAATTGAAGAGCTAACACTCTATATGATCGAGCAAAACAAAAAAACCGAACTTCTTCGACAAGAAATTGTTTTGTTGAAAGAAAAAAACAAAGAACTGGAAGGAAAAATAAAGTAACAAAGTATCGTCAAACACAAAAAACCTGGGTAATTCTATCCAGGTTTTTTTATTTTTCCTATACTACTATCTGTCCAATAGGTTTTTCATATTTACATTCTCATAATTACGTCGTACAAAATCCAAAGCCGTTTTCAAGACATCACCCATAGATTCACTCCTTCTGAATTTAAGATCTAATGTAAAATTATAAAGATGTTCTCGCAATTCTTCTAAGTTTTCTGCTGTAGAAATATCATCTGCGCACATACATTCGATCAGGTTTTCATACCTAGATCTTGACGCCAAAACGCGTTTTGCCAGAATAGAGCGTTCTTCTTTCTTATACTGTTCTATAGAGTTAGGTTGTAATTTTTTCATTACAATATCCACCATACTGAAGTTTTCTTTAAAAAACTGTGGTTGATACACCTTTAACTTACCTTCGTAGCACTGTTGATCAAAATCAATTGCTCTGATTTTATATTCCACATGATCAAAATCATGTATAGGGATAATCACATAGTTGTAGGAACGCATATCCCCCAACAACCGCATTTGGCAACGCTCATTAAACTTCACAAACTCCTTGGCAATCTGTGATTTGGCCTGATCACTTAAATCTGGTAAGAAATCTTTAATAAAAACATCTCCGGGAATACCCGCGATATGCTCTTCGATCAAGGTATTTTTATAAACCAAAAAGTTAATCCGATTAGGAGAGAACATATGTTCTAACTCCAATCCATAAATACGAGAAGCATCTGCTTTCTTTACATAAATATAGGTGTAATTGTCATTCAGGATATTTCTCACCTTTACTCGAAAAGGCTTAGAATTACCAAAAGTACAGTAGTCGATGGCATCAATATTCAAAAATTCGATAGCATCTTCATTTCCATCAGAATGCAATATCGTATACACTTTTTTTAAACTGGATTCGATCTCAGGTCGTTCATGCTCCTCATAATACACTCGAACCCACAATGTATCTTCATCATTGCTATCATACACCACAACAGACCCCGAAAAGCGTAGCAAATCATCATAAAATACAGGAATTTTGATTTTACGATTGCATTGCTTTAAATACGCATCAAGTGCTTCACTTATAGGATACGTGGGTTTCTTTTTCGACATTAATTTTTCTTCCATAACCATCTGTCATTAGTGCGGAGCAAGGTACGAATAACAATCTTGAAACACCAAAAACGCAATATCATAACCTTAAGTTTGTAACAAAAAACCAAGCCAATCGTCTACTTTAATATAACCGCCAAAAAAGAAAACCATTGGAAAACATACTCACATTAAATAATCTGACCAAAAAATTTGGCCATATTACTGCTGTAAAAGATCTTTCTTTTTCAATAAAAAAAGGTAATGTATATGGTATTTTAGGTCCGAATGGAAGTGGAAAATCTACCACACTAGGTATTGTACTCAATGTTGTCAATAAGACTTCGGGGAATTTTACCTGGTTTGATGGAAACACATCTACACATCAAGCCTTAAAAAAAGTTGGAGCGATCATAGAACGGCCAAACTTTTACCCGTATATGACTGCAGCTCAAAACTTAAAACTAGTTTGTCAAATTAAAGAAGTTCCTGCTGACAAAATTGAGGAAAAGTTAGAGCTAGTAGGATTACTGGATCGTAAGGACAGTAAATTCAGAACATTTTCTTTGGGTATGAAACAACGCCTTGCGATTGCATCAGCCTTATTAAATGACCCTGAAATCCTAATCTTAGATGAACCTACCAATGGGCTTGATCCCCAAGGGATTCATCAAATACGAGAAATCATAAAAAAGATAGCCTCGCAGGGCACAACTATTCTTTTGGCTTCTCACCTTTTGGATGAAGTAGAAAAAGTATGTAGTCATGTAGTAATCATCAGAAAAGGGATCAAATTGTATTCTGGCCCCGTAGATGAAATGAATGCCAGTCATGGCTTTTTTGAATTAAAAAGTAATCAAAATTCTGTTTTAAAAGAGTGGTTATCAAAACAAGATAATTTCAAAAATTTCAAAGAAGAAGGTGATAAGATTATCGCTTTCCTCGCACATGAGTTGGATGAAGAAAGTCTGAATAGACAATTATTTAAAGAAGGCATCGTGCTTACCCATTTGGTAAAACGAAAAGAAAGTCTTGAAGAACAATTCTTACAATTAACCAACAATTTAAACTAGAAACATGTTACGATTACTCAATATAGAATTTCAGAAATTAAAGTATAATAAAGCGGCAAAAGTACTTACGATCACATATTTTGTGCTTATTACCGCTATTGCACTAATTGCTTCCTACGAATTTAAATTTGGTGGAGTAAACTTCCGTCTGGCAGATCAGGGGATCTTCAATTTCCCATACATATGGCATTTTAACGCCTACATTGCGGCTTGGTTAAAGCTATTTTTGGCTATTGTGATTGTATCCATAATGGCTAATGAATATACCAACAGAACCCTTAAGCAAAATTTAATTGATGGCTTAAGCAAAAAAGAGTTTCTCGCTTCAAAATTTTTAACGGTACTAGTATTTTCATTTATATCTACGCTATTCTTATTTCTTGTATCTTTAATTTTAGGGTTGATTTTTTCGGATTACAATGAACCTTCAATCATTTTCTCCGGGTTAGAATTTATTTTTGCCTACTTCTTAAAACTTGTCGGGTTCTTTTCGTTCTGTATGTTTTTGGGAATACTTATCAAACGATCAGCATTTGCATTGGGATTCTTGATATTCTGGCAAATCATCGAGTTACTATTCAGGCTAATTTCAGGATTGTTTAAATGGAAATTCGAAACGGATGTTATCGATAAAATAATTCCATTCCTTCCATTAGACAGTATGAGTAATTTGGTGAACGAACCTTTTAGCAGACTAAATTTTATCCAATCGGCTGCTAATCAGTTAGGAGAAAATTTCCAAAGAGATTATGCCGTGCATTGGTACGAAATACTAATTGTACTGGTATGGACTGCCATTTTTGTGAGATGGTCATACGTGCTACTTAAAAAGAGAGATCTATAAATATCGTTTACTCGTTTGAGCCGAGTCGATGAGATCATTACTTATTTTTCTTTTTTTATTTACCGTTAACACCTTAGCAATTTATAGTCATGGAGAGGCAAACAATTGGTGTTTTCTGACAAAAAACTGGGATAAGTTTTAACACGACACCTCCCAGCACATTAACGGATGAAGGAATAGATACCTTAGAAGGCTGTACCACCATATTTGATGCAAAACAGGACAACTTTTGTTTTATACGAATGGTATTACCATCTGGGGTCGATTTAATAACATTATGCAAAATGGCACTAGGCCGAAGGGAGACTCATACCTTATGCAGAATATTGGTTTAGAGTACAGTTAGAAGATGGTAGAATAGTTACCGGAAGTTTCTCTTTAATTCCATAAATCTATACCTTCTATTACGTATCTTTATCTTGCAAAAGAACGGATACATGAAGTTTAAGTTAGAATCAGAATTTAAGCCCACCGGGGACCAACCGGAAGCTATCAGACAATTGGCAGAAGGGATAGAAGCAGAAGAAAAATATCAAACCTTATTGGGAGTTACAGGATCGGGAAAAACCTTTACCGCTGCCAATGTTATACAAAAGGTACAGCGGCCAACTTTGGTTTTGGCACATAATAAAACACTGGCCGCTCAGCTCTATTCTGAGTTCAAACAGTTTTTCCCGGATAATGCTATCGAGTATTTTGTGTCTTACTATGATTACTATCAACCCGAAGCCTACATTCCTACTACAGGAACTTATATAGAAAAAGACCTTTCGATCAATGATGAGATTGAAAAATTGAGATTAAGCACTACCTCATCCTTATTATCAGGAAGAAGGGATGTTTTGGTAGTAGCATCCGTTTCTTGTTTGTATGGTATTGGAAATCCAGCAGAGTTTCAGAAAAACGTGATCTCTATACAACAAGGGCAATTTGTATCGAGAACTGCCCTACTGCATCGACTAGTACAAAGTTTATATTCCAGAACAGAAGGAGAATTTAAGCATGGTAATTTCAGAATTAAAGGAGATACTGTAGATATTTTCCCAGGATATGCAGATGATGCTTATAGAGTTCATTTCTTTGGAGATGAAATCGAAGAAATTGAAGCTTTTGATGTGCAGACCAATGAAGTAGTCGAAAAATATGACCGCTTAAACATCTATCCAGCCAATATGTTTGTAACCTCCCCGGAGGTTTTGAATAATGCTATTGATCAAATTGCTCTGGACCTTGGAAAACAAGTAGAATATTTTAAAGATATCGGAAAACATCTTGAAGCCAAACGGCTGGAAGAACGCACGAATTTCGATCTTGAAATGATCAAAGAATTGGGCTATTGCTCGGGTATTGAAAATTACTCTCGTTACCTCGATGGCCGAGAACCCGGAACTCGACCTTTCTGTTTGTTGGATTATTTCCCCGATGATTATCTAATGATAGTAGATGAAAGTCATGTTACTATACCACAAACTCATGCCATGTATGGTGGAGACCGGTCACGAAAAGAGAACCTGGTAGAGTTTGGATTTCGATTACCAGCAGCAATGGATAACAGGCCATTAAAATTCGAAGAATTTGAAGCCTTACAAAATCAAGTTATTTACATAAGTGCTACTCCAGCTGACTATGAACTACAAAAAAGTGAAGGAACTTTTGTAGAGCAAATTATTAGACCAACCGGATTACTTGATCCAGAAATTGAAGTTCGGCCTAGTCTTAATCAAATTGATGACTTGATTGAAGAAATGCAGCAACGTATCGATAAAGATGAACGAATTTTGGTGACTACGCTGACCAAAAGAATGGCCGAAGAATTAACCAAGTATTTGACTCGAATTGATATTCGATGTAGATATATCCATAGTGATGTAGATACTCTGGAACGTGTAGAGATCATGCAAGACCTTCGAAAAGGGATTTTTGATGTATTGATCGGGGTCAACCTATTACGTGAAGGTCTTGATTTACCAGAGGTATCTTTGGTCGCTATACTTGATGCGGATAAGGAAGGTTTTTTAAGAAATAAAAGATCTCTGGTACAAACTGTAGGAAGAGCCGCACGAAACGTCAATGGAAAAGCCATCATGTATGCTGATAAGATTACGGACAGTATGCAAAAAACTATTGATGCTACAGAATATCGCCGTGAGAAGCAAATTGCCTATAATACTAAACATGGTATTACTCCAAAAGCGATTAAAAAGAAATTAGATAATGCCCTAGCTGGAAAAAAGGTGGAACCATATACCTTTGAGAATGCACCAACCTTGAAAGCTGCAGAAGAAGAAACTGCTTATTACACCATTGAACAATTAGAGACTAGAATTCGAAATGTAAGAAAGGAAATGGAAAAAGCTGCTAAAGAACTCGATTTTATGACTGCAGCGCGACTAAGAGATGAAATCAAAATGCTTCAGGGGAAAATTCAAGATCAAAAAGTTTAATTTTTTCTTGTAGACCCGATTAAAACGACATATTCATGACTATAGAAGAGTTTATCAAAAAAATACCAAAGACCGAGCTTCATTTACATATAGAGGGCACTTTTGAACCTGAATTGATGTTTGAAATCGCTAAAAGAAATAACAAAATCATTAATTACTCTTCTGTAGAAGAATTAAAAAAAGCCTATCATTTTAATAACCTACAGGAATTTTTGGATATTTATTATGAAGGTGCTAATGTACTGATTACAGAACAGGATTTTTATGATCTTACCTGGGCTTATCTCACTAAAGTGTATTCACAAAATATCGTACACGTCGAAATCTTTTTTGATCCTCAAACGCATACCGATCGTGGGATCGCTTTTGAAACTGTCATTAATGGGATCTATAAAGCTCTTGAAGATAGCCAACAAGAATATGGGATTACCTTTAAATTAATCATGTCGTTTTTGAGGCATTTGGATGAAGCGTCTGCTTTCAAAACTCTGGAAGAAGCGCTACCCTATAAAGATTGGATTAGTGGCGTAGGATTAGATTCTTCAGAAGTAGGAAATCCACCTTCAAAGTTCGAGCGAGTTTTTGCAAAAGCCCTAGAAGAAGGTTTTATCACTGTAGCACATGCTGGTGAAGAAGGACCCGCTGAGTATATTTGGGAAGCTCTTGATTTATTAAAAGTGACCCGAATCGATCATGGGAATCGATGTTTGGATGATGAAAATCTCGTACAAAAGCTTGTGGATTTACAAATACCCCTTACCCTATGCCCGCTATCAAATTTGGAACTAAAAGTGGTACAAGATCTAAAAGAACACCCTTTACCAAAAATGATGGAGAAAAACCTTTTGGTTACCATCAATTCTGATGATCCGGCTTATTTTGGAGGTTATATGAATGAAAATTATTTGGAGACCGCCAAGGCGCTTCAATTGTCAAAAGCTGAGATCGCCACTTTGGCCAAAAATAGTTTTACAGCTAGTTGGCTTACAGATCAGGAAAAGGAAGAATACATCCTTCAAATTCAAACGCTTCTTATCAATAGTTAATTATTGATCAAAAACAAAAAATACTCGAAAGCTATACTGTAGGTTTATATTATATCCATTAAAGGTAAAAAAAACAACTTAATGATGGTAACAATTTATATTCTGAAGACATATATAAATTACAACAACCCATCAAACCGATTACAATGATTTCCATCATAAAACTTGTTATTGTTACTATTTTTAATTTTTTTCAATTTTAGCACAATAAAACAACTTATATAATGACCTGTAAAAATATCTTGAGATTTAGTTTTTACTTCATCTTACTTAATAGCTGCTCTGACGATAATAATGTTAACTCTGATAATAATGAAGGTACGATAGATATAACTATCGATAAGAGTTTGGTACAAAAAGGTCCTTTTGTTCAAGGATCTACTATCTCTTTGCAAGAACTTAATGATGATTTAACCTTAAGTGGTAATGTTTATAATACTGAAACCATAGACGATTTTGGCTCGTTTGATGTAAATGCCACTTTAGCAAATGACAAAGTTGATATCTCAGCAACTGGATTTTACTTTAATGAAGTTTCCGGAGAACTATCTAATGCACCTCTTACGTTAAGAACTTTTGTCGAATTCCGTAATAATCAAAAATTAAATTTAAATATACTCACAACAATTGCTAGACAAAGAATCAAATTTTTGATGACCAATGAAAGTTTGGCCTTTTCAGATGCAAAAGAGCAAGCAGAAAAAGAAACCTTAGCTGCATTTAACATCCCACAATCATTGCACTCTGACTTAACTAGTTTTGAAGAAATGGATATCAGTCAAGATAACCAAAGTAACGCTATTCTTTTGGCTATTTCTGCAGTTGTACAGGGCAACAATTCTGTTGCTGAATTAGGGGAATTCATTTCCAAACTGTCTGAAGATCTTAAAGAAGATGGGGTAATTAGTAGTGACTTATTAAGCGAGGAGATTATAGAAAACAGCAAGCAACTAGACTTTGATCAGATCAAGAAAAATCTCGAGCAACGATTTACAGCGTTAGATGTTCCTTTTTCTATTCCTAATTTTAAGCAGTTTGTGGACTCTGATGGTGATGGGACAGTTAACTTAATAGATGTTGTTCTTGTCGCTCCTCTTGAACTTACTAATAATTCAAAACCCGAATTCGACTGGGAAGGGAGCTCTATTGAAAATACTAAGTATCACTTTCAGTTATCTGATGATGAAAATTTCAATAATTTGCTGATGGATCAAGACGATCTTCAAGGCACTTCCTTAACTTCGGAAGTACTACTAGAAAACAATAAAGCCTACTGGTGGCGGGTAAGTTACACACAGGAAGACGGAAGCGAAAGTTTATGGAATGAAGCTTTTTTCAAATTTGAAATAGATATCGTAGATATCATATCACCACTATTCAACTCAACAGTCCTTGAATCCCCTAGATTTGAATGGGAAAATAATATACTTTCAAACGTCACTTATCAGATTCAAGTTGCAGATGATATTGACTTTAATTCTATCGTTTTTGAACAGTCTAGTCTAACTGAAAGTAATATACAAACTTCTTTAATTTTACAACAAGTTAATCAAAACTACTATTGGAGAGTACGAATAATAGATGCTAATGGTATTCCAGGAACTTGGGTAACGTCTATATTTTATTTTGAAATCCAACCTCCAATCATCAGTGGCAGAATTAGCGATAGTGATTTTAATATTTATGAAATTATATATGATGAACAAAACAACCCAGACTATGTTGGTTTCAATTTAGAAGTAAATATCTCCAATAATCCTGACCTTAATCCAATCATTAAGGAAATTAAAAATCTTGAAGTAGAATTAAACAATACCTATCCCATTTGGAATGCTCCCACCGATGGTTATGGTATATACACTTATCGTGTTCGACTTATTAATCCGGAAGGAATTGCTGGTCCCTGGGCGCTTGAAGAATCTTTTGATATTTATGAACCTGAAGTCATTCTCACCGAAATAGATTTAACATCCTTGAACCCTACAATAAAATGGAGCCATGGAGGCTCAATTCCTACGACCTATAATTACAAAATTGTAATAGCACGTAACGCAGATTTTACCGATATTATTGAAGAATCTATGCAACAGGTTGTCGAAGACACTGCTACTCAATTCCCAAGCTATACTATTATCAACACACTAAATCAAGGAATCCTGTATCATTATAAGGTTAGCATCATCAATCCAGAAGGGGGAGAAATAACGTCAGAAGTTTCTTCTTTTGTTATTCAGCTATAATTATCAACAAGAATTTACTCTTTCAAAATATCGCTGACAATTTTGAGATGATGCTTTGTATGGATTTCTATAAAGCGTTTTGCTTGTTTTTTATTTAATCGATTAAAAACAGGGTGCTTAAAATGAGACTTTTCATCCAGTCCATCCAGACGATCGAGCTTATCTCTGGCTGTAGCTAATTGTGCCACAATATCATCTGTTTCGATAGTATCCGGAGGTAAAACCGATTTTGGAGATTGTGCTCTACCTCTAGGGATATAACCAAAAGTAAACGACAATAATCGAGGTATATTAAAATTACCTTTATATCGAGTAGGGTCTGAACTCTGTAAGGTATCGCAAATCCCATTAATCACCTTCAGACTATGATCCAAGTGCCATGCCACTGCAACTTTGGACACTTCTTTATCTAAACTATCCCGATGAATCAAGTACTTTTCTATTCTATTTAACTCACTTTTCATATAGTCTCCTTTTGTAGGTAGCTCCAACACTTTTATTACACCTATAAGCACTAGGCATAACAAAAATACTATTGTTATTGTTTTTTTCATCACTCTTGAATTTTTTAGTGTACCACTTTTCCAATCGTTTATAAAATGCGTAGACCAAAAGGAAAATCACTAGTATTATTATTTGCATTTGTTTCATAGTATTATCTATCTCAAAATATAATTCCTCCTCCCTAGGGGGTATGAAGGCAATAAGAAATTGCTACGGGAGAAGGAATTATTTCAAACAAACCTAAATTACTCTTAACCGATACCTTAAAACTGAAATCGATAGCCAAAATCTGGAAAAAAACCTATTTGATCTACCTGATCTACTCTGTTGGTCAATCTATTATATCTTCTTACAAAAATGTTCTCGTTGTTCGTCACATTTTGAAGGTCCACATAGAATTGATGAGATCTCTTTTTGGATCTACTATTGATTTTATACCCTAACTTCACATCTAATCTGAAATAATCATCATTTTGTTCGCTAAACGCTAAGTCTTCTCTTAATACTTCGAAACCTGCCTGTTGTGAAGCTTCGAGGTTTACCGGGGTAAAATATCTACCCCCTGAAAGGGTTAATTTGGTATCAAAAAACAACACATTTTTACCAGAAACTCCCATTTTAAATTCCTTTCCTGCCAAAAGATTGAGAACATACCCGTTATTAAATGGTGTATTTCGTTCGATACCGTCACTACCTTCGTACTTACTTTCAAAAAAAGAGGTAGTTAGCAGTCCATAATATCCGTCACTAAAGAATTTCTCTAGGGTAAGTTCAATTCCCTGATTATATCCTGTTCCTTCATTGACCAAGGATACTCTATCGTTTTGAAAACCAAAATCCGCTCCCTCTGTCAATGACGAATAACTAGAAGGAAAAGGTTCTACCGCGGCATTGTCAATGCTTTGATAATACACTTCTACCTTACTTCTCCAGTTGTTCCCTAACCTCGCATCGTACCCTAAAACGAAATGATTGCTTCTCACAAAATCAAGGTCGACATTACTTTGTACTAATTCTCCATTGATCTCTTCATTCAAAAACAACAAGGGTAATGATACGGGTTGATGATGTAGTCCATATCCAAAACTTATACGATGGTTCTGCCCTGCTTTATAAGACAGTCCAGCTCTGGGTTCTAATACAAATTGTTCGTTAAGTGTACTATATTGCCCATGTAAGCCCGCGTTGAGTGTTAATTTTTCGGTAAGTCGTAACTGTCCTTGAACATAAGGTTGAACGATACTTAAATTCTCATCAATATCTGTAAATGTGAACAGATCCGGATCACCGTCACCATCATTATCAGGTTGTTCCAAACGGTCACGTTCTAAAGCCTCTATTTGAAAGTTTTCCAGCAGAATTCCTGTTCTTAAAGTGGCTTTGCGACTTAACTTGGTATTAATAAGTGTCGAAAAGGTATATCTGGTTTCGGTATTATCCGCCTCGGTATATCGAATAATCCGTTCTTCGGGAGTATCCTTATCAATAAATCGATCCGCAATAAAGTCATTTATTGAGAATGATCCTGCAGCAATGGTTCGTAAAAAAGAATTCTTCCCCAGATTGATTTGATGTTTTAGTCCCACAACTCCAAAACCGGAATCCACAAAGGTATTTTCATCCTCTGCAGCAAAGAGGTCATCTTCGTCTATATCATCTCCCAAGAACTCGATATCAGAGTTCCCCAGAATCCCAAAAAGTGATAGACTTCCTAATTTTCCTTTTCCGGAATCGATATTGAATGAAATGTCATAATAATTGGGAGTCGCCGAAGTACCTCCGGCACCAACGCCCAAAATACTTACCAGCGAATACCTTCCTGCCACCAAAAAAGATCCTTTATTCTTCCCTAGAGGTCCCTCTGCCATAGCTTCTACTCCTGTAAAAATTCCAACCTGTCCGGAAAATTCATACTCATCCAAATTTCCTTTTCGGAATCCGAGATCAAATACCCCTCCAATCGCATTTCCATATTCTGCAGGAAAAGCAGAAGTAATAAAATCTGAATTCTTCAACAGGTTTGGATTCAAAGCAGAAACTGGCCCTCCTGTCGTTCCCAAAGTAGAGTAATGATTTGGGCTAGGTATGGGCACTCCTTCTAATCTCCAGAGTAATCCTACCGGAGAATTCCCTCGAATCACAATATCGTTTCTACTATCGTCGGGAGCAGATACTCCTGCGAAATTAGCCGCTAGCCGTCCTACATCACTCCTACCTCCAGAGAACCTCGTTACTTCTTCAAGACCAAACTGCCTGGCAGAAACCGAGGTAAGTTTATTTATCGCCTGTGCCTTGTTTGTTTCTGAAGTAATTATTACTTCATCCAATTGATCAAATGATTCTATCAAAGCAACGTTTATAACCGCCTCTTTACCCGATGTAACTACGATGTTTGGTATGGTTATCGATTCAAATCCTATGTAACTTACACGAATGGATTGTCTACCAAATGGAACTTTTTCTAAAGTAAAATACCCGTCAATATCGGTAATTACACCATTGACCTGTTCACTATTTAATAATTCTACAGTTGCTCCTACCAAAGGGCTTTCTGATTGCTTATCGATGACCAGTCCTTTTATTACTCCTGTTTGAGCTATAGACGAAGTCATGGTCAAAATTGAGATCAACAAAACTATTCTTTTCATAATTTATTTTTTGATTTACTCAAATTTGACTGTTAACTCCCTGATACCAAACTCAAAATCTTTGAATTGTTATTTTTATTTTTGAAATGTAACATTTCACTCTAAACAGGAAAATTGTTTACTCATCAAGCTTGTTTCGGATCAAATAGGGATTATTACAATTCAACTGCTAATTCAACAATTGAACTTTAAAACAAATTATTGTTGTTCATGGGTTACGTATCTTTATACATACTAAGAGATAAAGAATGATCACGAAAGAATACACTAAAAAATTTCTAGTCCGCTTTTTGATTATCAACATGATCTATTTTTTGGTCAAGCTGACCATCAATCACGATGATGATGACAATACTCTATTTGATGCTACGGGGATATTTTATTATTTCAGTGCTTTCTTTCTATTAATGTTATCCTGGGAAACTAATGATTGGTTAATACGAAGAAACTTAAGAAAAGAAGCTCAACGAGGATTGGACATGTATAATGGGGTAAAGATTCTATCTCTAAATCTTATGATTATGCTTCCCATTGCAGCGTTAATGTATTACCTGGCTATATTTGAATTCAATCAACTTTGTAAGATCGACGTCAACGATCCCTGGTTACGATTCAGGATTGATTTTTTTAGAGCTGTTGTTTTGGGTTTTGCTGCCATACTTTTTAACATGTTCTACTTTGCCTTAAAGCAAAAGAAAGAGCTAGAAAACCAAATGAACAAGCTTAAAAAAGAAGTCGTTACCTCCAAGTATCGATCTCTGAAAAATCAAATCAGTCCTCACTTTTTGTTTAATAGTTTAAACACATTGACCTCATTAATGTATGAAGACAGAGATTTAGCTTCAGACTTTGTTTCCAGATTGGCTTCTTGTTATCGTTATATATTAGACAATCGAGAAGAGGATTTGGTCAGCCTTGAAAAAGAATTAAGCTTTTTGGATTCGTTTATTTTTATGATGAATGTAAGGCATGAAGGTGCGCTGGTCATTACCACGAATGTAACAGTAAATCCTAAAGAATTTGTTATCCCCACCTTATCATTGCAAATGTTGGTTGAAAATGCTTTGAAACACAATTCCTTTTCCAAGGAAAAACCATTAGAAATACATATTTTTTCGATTGACAAAACAAGTATCGTCGTACAAAACAACATACACATAAGACATCACAAAGAAGAATCCACCAAGCTGGGATTAAAGAATATAAAAAAGAGATATTCATTTTATACCAACCAAAAAGTGGATATCACCACTGATAATGGGTATTTCAAGGTTACCCTTCCTATCTTACCAAAGCATATGAAAGAAGTTCCTATCATTAAAGTTTCATAATATGACCGCTATAATCATTGAAGATGAAAATATTGCATCCAGGCGTTTGGCTACTTTAATCGCAGAATTAGCTCCTGAAATAGAAATCGTAGAGAAAATCACCTCGGTAGAAAGTAGTCGTTTGTGGTTTGAATCTAATGCCTTGCCTGATCTTATTTTTCTAGACATTCAATTGAATGATGGCTACGGATTTGATATCCTGGATTTTCTGGAAGACCATCCTCCTGTAATTTTCACTACGGCTTATAACGAATATGCTATACGAGGGTTCAAATACAATGGGTTAGATTACTTATTAAAACCCATCGACAAGAAAGACTTGAAGAATGCACTGGATAAATACCGTAAAAACCATTCTCATACCGCTCCAAAAATTGATGATTTACAATTGGAACGCATCAAAAAGATATTCAATAAGGAGTATAAAAAAAGGTTTATGATTAAGGTTGGTAACCAGTTCAACACCTTTGGGGTAGAGCAAATCGCATATTTCAAATCTCATGATGGGATGATCTTTTTATATACACATAGTGGTCAGCATTATCCTATTGAATATTCCATCGATCAACTCGAGGAAATATTGGATCCTGTACAATTTTTCCGGATTAATCGGAAATTTATGGTAGCAGTAGCAGCTGTGGTTGAAATACACAGTTACTTTAATAGTCGATTATTGCTCAAACTGAAACCACAAAATGAAGAAAAGGTCATCGTTTCTCGCGAACGTACCTCAAATTTCAAAAACTGGTTGGATTTATAAATGATCTACAGAAAATGCTTCATACTTTTTCTTAAAACAGATATTAAAAAAACAAAAAGCGCTCTTTTAAGAGCGCTTTTTAACTAACATTAATCAACTAAATAAAATCTCAAATCAACTTATGAAATCTCAATCAACCTTTTGGGTTGTACTTTTGCTTCTTCTTTTTTAGGGAGGGTTACTATAAGCACTCCGTTTTCGTAGGTAGCCTCTATTCTAGATCCATCGATAGTATCTGGAAGATTGAAGGATCTTTTAAAAGTGCTATAGCCAAACTCCTTACGGGTATATTTTCCATTTTCTACAGTCTCTTTTTTAGATTTTGTCTCTGCAGATATGTGTAATACATCATTGTCTAGCTCAATATTAAAATCATCTTTTACAAGTCCAGGAGCCGCCAACTCTACAGAAAAATCATTATCTGATTCTTTAACGTTTACTGCTGGTGTATTAAATCCAATTTTGCTCATATTTGTTCCTCCAAACCAATCTGTATTCAAAAAATCTTCGAAAATAAATGGTAATCTATCTGTTCTTTTTATTAAACTCATTGTATTGTATTTTTTAAGGTTAATCTTAATTTCAAATTCAGTTTGTATATAGCAAATTGGATTCCAAGTGATTTTTAATGCCATTTTGTCTTATTTATACTAACAAATAGTGACAAAATGACAATTTTACTGAATTATCGACATAAAAAAACCCATTACACAGGTAATAGGTTTTACATATTATGTATAGAAAAATTAACCTTTACAGTCCAACTGATTTACGTTATACAAAAACTCTCGAGATTCTCCTTTTTCAATTTTCATTCTTCCAAACTTCATCGGTATGAATTTGATTGGGACTATATCGTAATAGTCTTCCCTGTTTAGGCAGTCTCCAAATTTACTTTTAATACTCGCAAAGCCTTCGGCATTCTTCTTTTCGGATTTTTTCCCAGAATAAATCTTATAATCCTCCAAAGCGTTATACTCATGATCAAGAATTACGAATCGTTCTCTATTTAATCCATAAGTTCCTGAACCATCAACATGACCTCTAGTTTCCTTAATGTCATAGTGCCCTAAGATATACTGATCTGTTTTTGCTATTATTCTACACATTCTCAATTTCTTGCCGTCTTTTTTCTGAAAAGGAACATACAATCTGTCGCCATCAATCACCTTATCCACTTTTTTGAGTTTTATATCTTTTGATTTTCCACCGAACTTTGCAGAATCTCCATCTATTTTCTTATACTTTAACTTAGTCGTATAGGAAATTTCACCAAACTCATTAACTACAATTTTTTCGCCAGATACAATTTTAATTCTCTCTCCTTCTTTTGTTAAGATATAACTTCCTTCCTTCTGTTGAGCTATTGAAAAAAAAGACACCAGTAGCAGTGCTAACAAGAATATGTTTTTCATAATGAATATGTTTTTTAATTATAAAAACGAGCAAAAATAGAGATCAATTCCTGCGGAGGAATTACTTTATTTGGGTAATCATGCATGCGTTCGAGTACAGTATCTATAGCCTCTGGTCGTAACCCCATATGCAATCCTATTTCTTTTATCTGATGTATTTCTGTAGGAGACGCCTCCTGATCGATATTCATCAATAGTACTAATCTATGAAACTGAAGAATCCGCTGAGATTCGGGATGTAAATTCTTTTTCTCCACAGCATTCTTATTCAATTCATCAATTTCTTCTTTACTTATTCCTAACTGACTAGCAACCGCTAGAATAAAATGATACTCCTGTTCTTTGAAATCTTTATCTGCCTTTGCAAACTGAATCATTTCAGAAAGCAGACTTAACTTTTCTTCTTTGTTATGCATTAACCGTTTACTTTTTGTCGAAATTACTAAATTTCAAATTATATTTACAACATTGACATAACAAACATAACATTATACAAAACTATGCCTCTTACTAATAATGATATATTCAAAAAACTCAGAGTAGCCCATAAACTACGAGATGACGACATCGTAAAAATATGTGCTTTAGTAGATTTTAAAGTCAGTAAAAGTGAACTTGGAGCTTTTTTCAGAAATGAAAATCATCCAAAATACAAAGCATGTGGCGATCAGATTCTTAGAAATTTTTTGAATGGGCTAATCATTCATCTTAGAGGCCCTATGCCTGAAAAAAAGAATACCGATAATAATCAAAAGAATTCAAAATAAACTCTAGCTGCAAAAAACACTAGAGAAAAGGAGTTACTCCTACTAGCTTATCAACATTCAAATACTCAATCAAAACATATGCTTACAACCGCCCAAAAACAACAATATAGAGAAGAGTTATTTCGTCACCTAGATGGTATTGTCGTTGTTCCTATAGCGTATTCACTACTAAAGAACAAGGTAACCGATTACCTATTAGAACACCAAAAAGTAACCATCTCACAAATTGCTACAGATCTTGAAGCAAACGAAGGGTATTTGAATGTAGCTTTACGCATTTTGGGAGCGCAGGGCTGGCTAACTTATGATGTTGATAACAGCGATGTAACAATTTCCACAAACGAGCAATCTCCAATCGCCTTTTCAATGTTTTCGGCCTATAAGGATGTTGTTGAATTATTAGAATATTCAGGTCAATTTCATCCTCGTAAATTTGAACTCAAGCCTTTTCATAAACTGGAAAAGCTATTTGACAAATACAAAAATCGTTTTGATCTAGCCAAAAGTTCTGATGAGCAGGTAACTCAAATACAAGATCAAATCTTAAAGCATATAGAAGGAGTGCTTGTAGGGCCAACTACTGTGCACCTAGGTATGGGCGGAATGTTTCACAAGTATTTTATGGAGGCTTCTTTTAGTGCAGACGAGTATCATCGTTTTCCAGATAGTTTTGATGCTATTCTCACTTTCCTATCTTATTTAGGATGGTTTAGCAAATCGAATGATAACTATACGTTTACAGAGAAAGGACTTTTCTTTGCCAAGAGAGCTTCGGCATATGGCGTTACTGTTTCTTACATCCCGATGTTTCGCCAAATAGACCATCTTTTGTTTGGGAATCCCAATGTGCTATGGAGCACGCAAAGTAAAAATGAAACCCATGTTGATCGCGAGATGAATGTTTGGGGAAGCGGAGGCGCACATGCCACGTATTTCAAAAAGATTGATGAAATCATTATTAGCTTATTCAACAAACCGTTGGATGAACAACCAAAAGGAATTTTGGATATGGGATGCGGAAATGGCGCATTTTTAATCCACTTATTTGAAGTTATCGAATCAAAGACGCTACGCGGAAAACATCTTGATGATTACCCTTTATTTTTGGTGGGCGCTGATTTTAATAAAGCAGCCTTAAAAGTAACCAGAGCCAATCTTATACAGGCTGATATTTGGGCTAAGGTAATTTGGGGAGACATTAGTGACCCGGACTTATTACAAAAGGATTTAAAAGAAAATTACAACATTGAGTTAAAGGATTTACTATCTGTGAGAACCTTTCTGGATCACAACCGTATTTGGGGTAACCCTTCCTCAAAATTGGATGCTCCAAGCCTTTCTACCGGAGCATTTGCTTACAGAGGAAAAAGACTCCATAACAATGATGTAGAACGCAACCTAAAAGATCATTTCTCAAAATGGAAGCCTTATATTGAGAAATTTGGTTTAATTGTTATCGAACTGCATACTATTGCTGCAAATTTAACAGCAAAGAACCTAGGAAAAACAGCAGCAACCGCTTACGATGCCACTCACGGTTTTTCTGATCAGTATATTCTTGAAATTGAATCGTTTCTTAAGGTGATCGACGAAGTACAGTTGAAAAGTGACGAAAAGTATTTTTCTAAATTCCCAAATTCTGAATTAGCAACAGTAAGCATCAACTATATCATCGGTAAATAACCTATATCCTTGTATACTGGCTAATCAACTCTTTATGATCGGGAAATGTTTCGATTAAAGACTTTCTATTTGCCAGTTCAAAATCATCGAAATCAAAACCTGGAGCAACGGTACATCCAACCAAGGAAAAACTACCTTCATCCTTAACACTGGAAGCAAACCAAGAACCTGCAGGAACAACGTATTGTGGCAATTCTCCTTTATCAAAATTTATCCCTAAAGTTTGCCGGTGGTAATTTCCGTTGGGATCTATGACATGCACATACAAGGAAGAGCCAGTATAAAAATGCCACATTTCATCTTGTTTGATCCTATGAAAAGCAGAAAAATTTTGAGAAGTCAACAAGAAATAAATTCCAGTACAATAATTTCTATCTCCGGTAAATTCATCTCCCAACACACCTTGAGGTATAGCATGAGCACTCCTATAAGTTTCTTTATAAAAACCACCTTCAGGATGCGGTGCCATGTTTAAGTTTTCAACTATTGTTTTTATATCTTGTTTCATAGTATTCGGATTACAAAAAAAGCGGCCTAAATAGCCGCTTTATATCTTTAGAAAGTGATGCTGTATTATGCTAAAACTTCTTGTACTTTGTCCGCAGCTTCCTGAAATTGTACTGCACTTTGCACATCAAGACCACTATTATCTATTAATTCTTTTGCTATATCAGCATTTGTCCCTTGTAATCTTACAATGATAGGAACGTTGATTGCATCTCCCATGTTTTTATAGGCATCTACCACCCCTTGAGCAACACGGTCACATCTTACAATACCACCAAAAATGTTGATCAATATTGCTTTTACATTTGGATCTTTCAAGATAATTCTGAAAGCTGTTTCTACACGTTTCGCATCAGCTGTACCTCCTACATCCAAGAAGTTTGCAGGTTCTCCTCCAGCTTGCTTGATCAAATCCATAGTAGCCATTGCTAAACCAGCACCATTCACCATACAACCTACGTTTCCGTCCAGGTCTACATAGTTTAATCCTACTTCTTTAGCTTCAACCTCGATAGGATTTTCTTCACGAATATCCCTCATGTCTACATAATTCTTATGTCTATACAATGCATTATCATCCAAAGTCACCTTTGCATCAACCGCCATGATCTTATCATCACTAGTCTTCAAAACAGGATTGATTTCGAATAAAGAAGCATCAGATTTCACATAAGCAGTATACAAAACCATTACAAACTTCACCATTTCCTTAAATGCTCCACCGCTTAAACCAAGGTTAAAAGCAACACGTCTTGCCTGGAAAGGCAAAATTCCAACAGAAGGATCAATCTCTTCAGTAAAAATTAAGTGTGGTGTTTCTTCAGCCACAGTTTCGATATCCATACCACCTTCTGTAGAGTACATAATCATATTACGTCCAGTAGTACGATTCAGCAATACTGACATGTAGAATTCGTCTGGTTCGCTATCACCAGGGTAATACACATCTTCTGCCACAAGTACTTGATGTACTTTTTTACCTTCAGCAGAAGTTTGTGGAGTAATCAAGTTCATTCCTATGATTTGCTCTGCAATCTCTTCAACTTCCTTCAAATTTTTAGCAAGCTTTACTCCTCCACCTTTTCCTCGTCCACCTGCATGAACTTGAGCTTTAATAACATGCCATCCAGTACCTGTTTCGGCAGTTAGTTGTTTTGCCGCAGCAACTGCTTCGTTTGCATTTTGAGCCACAATTCCTCTTTGGATACGTACTCCAAAACTGCTTAATATCTCTTTACCCTGATATTCGTGTAAGTTCATTTGTTCTTATTTATAACGTTTATCAACAGATCTTAATAGTAAATCAAGAGCTGTAAAAATTACCTTTTTTAAGGAGTTCCAAAAATAGGAAAAGTGAAGATATTGTGCCAATCTTTTTTAGAGTAAAAAAAAGAGAAAATATCACATCTTAAAATCATCAAAATCCAACGGGTCAAAATTTTTAAAATGACCATTCATTTTGATCACCTCTTTGGCTCTATTCATCTCTCTTACAACGGGTATGGTAATTTTGAGATGACCTATCAAATAATTTAATCGCTCGAGTTCACTACGTAGCGTGAGCATGTGATATTCTTGATGCAAAGCCAAACCAACCTTATGAGCGACCTGATAACTTACAAAAGGAATATCAAAAACAGGAGGGTTATCAATTGTTAACTCCACGTAAAGGATCGCTATGTTTTTAAGTAATTCTTCCTGAAGTTCTTCGGCACTACCACTGTTATCGTGAAGAAATTCTACTTCGCCTCCAGCATACAATTTACCAGGATACTCATGATAAAATTCTTTGATACGAAAAATTCGTTGCCCAATACAAACAACATCTGTCTCTCCATTTGGATACCTTTTCGCAACTTTTTGCAATTTCACCTCTGTTCCGTATTCCAATTTTTTATCGATAAACGTCGGAACTCCAAAGGTGATACCTTCTTCTTCGCAATCTGCAATCAATTGCTGATATCTTTTTTCAAAAATATGTAGAGGTAGTCGTTCTCCAGGATAAACTACTAATTGTAAAGGAAAAAGAGGCAACATGATTTTTTTATTAAAATTACTAATTACTCTTCGTTATCCTGCTTAAACAGCCGTTAAAAATCTTAAAATCTACTTAAGCAATAGATTTTTTTGCAATCCCCTATCGATTTATATTTTTTTATTGATAATTTCGTAGGCTTAAATTGTGACGCAATGACAAATGAACATTTATTAGCAGTAGCCAAAGAGCACGGGAGTCCAGTTTATGTGTATGACTCCGAAAAAATCATCGCACAGTACAACCGCCTTTCTAATGCCTTTAAGAAGGTCAAACGGGTAAAATTGAACTATGCCGTAAAAGCCCTTTCTAATATTGCGATTCTAAAGCTAATAAATTCTTTGGGCGCAGGACTAGATACTGTTTCTATACAGGAGGTACAATTAGGATTGAAAGCAGGAGTAAAACCAGAAGATATTATTTTCACGCCTAATGGCGTTTCTTTACAAGAAATTGAGGAAGTATCTGCGCTAGGAGTACAAATCAACATCGATAATCTTTCTATTCTTGAGCAGTTCGGTTCTAAACACCCCAACACTCCGGTGTGTATCCGAATTAATCCTCATGTACTTGCAGGAGGAAACAGCAAAATATCTGTGGGACATATCGATAGTAAATTTGGGATATCCATTCATCAAATCCCACATATCTTAAGAATCGTAGAAAACACCAATATGACTATCAACGGTATCCATATGCATACAGGTAGTGATATTTTGGATGTTGAAGTATTTTTGTACGCCAGCGAAATTCTGTTTGAAACCGCAAGTAATTTCAAAGACTTAGATTTTATTGATTTCGGAAGTGGATTTAAAGTACCTTATAAAGAAGGGGATATAGAAACCAATATCGAAGAGTTTGGAGAAAAACTAACAAAACGTTTCAATGCTTTTTGCAAGGAATATGGAAAAGAGTTGACGCTTGGTTTTGAACCAGGAAAATTCTTAGTAAGTGAAGCAGGTTACTTTTTAGCCAAAGTGAATGTTGTAAAACAAACCACCTCAACAGTTTTTGCAGGGATCGATAGTGGATTTAATCATTTAATCCGACCGATGTTTTATAATTCTCACCACGAGATCGTTAATGTTTCTAATCCTGATGGAAGAGAGCGTTTTTATTCGGTTGTAGGATACATTTGCGAGACAGATACCTTTGCTACCAACAGAAGAATTTCTGAGATCACCGAAGGTGATATCATTGCGTTTAAAAACGCAGGCGCTTACTGTTTTTCTATGGCCAGCAATTACAATTCTCGTTATCGACCAGCAGAAGTTTTATGGTATAATGGCGAAGCACATTTAATTCGTAAACGAGAAACTTTTGAAGATCTTACAAAGAATCAAGTGGATGTAGATTTATTTTCGGAAGTTACCGAATCCGCATAATCAATAAGTAGTGATATCAAAATATAAAATGCGTCTTTGAAAGGCGCATTTTTTTATTCTCTAATCCCTGGTTGACGTATCGTAAAACCTTCCTTTTCTTTGGCCGTTTTTACCATTTCTTTCACATCTCCTAATAACGCTTTCGCATTGTAAATAATACCATCTTTAATTGTATACTTTACTCCGCCCACACGCACCACTTCATTTGCTTCAGTGAGTCGAATCGCCCCAGTACCATATAACACCTTAAAGTTTTTCAAAGGATTTTCTTCTACCACAACAAAGTCCGCATATTTTCCAACTTCCACCGAACCAATTTTATCATCAAAACCCAAAGCCTCTGCCCCACTCAGTGTAGCTGCTCTAATGACTTCTAACGGATGAAATCCTGCTTCTCGTAACAATTCTAACTCTCTTACATATGCAAAGCCATACAGCTGAAATATAAATCCTGAATCAGACCCAACTGTTACTCTGCCTCCTCTATTTTTATATTCATTAATAAAAGTCATCCACAAACGGTAATTTTCTTTCCATGCCACTTCCTGTTCTGTCCCCCAATCGTGCCAATACGAGCCATGAGAAATTTTACTAGGTTGGTAGAATCTCCACAATGAAGGCAAAGTATATTCTTCATGCCACTCAGCTCTGCGTGCCCTTTGCAAATCTCTACTAGCCTCATAAATATTGAAAGTAGGATCCAGTGTAAAATCCAAATCGATAAGTTCGTTCATCACTTGATTCCAATGGTCAGAATACGGCTCTGCAGCCTGCTTCCACAATTTACCAGCCTCTTCAAATCGATCTTGTTCATTCTGATAATTATAATCCAAAGGATAATGCTGTATCGTTTTATCATTAAAAAGAGCTTCAGGCAAGCCATACCAATGCTCCATACTTGTCAAACCGGCTCGGGCAGAATGCAACACATTCCATCTTGCTACATCGGTTTGTGCATGATGACATGCAGAACGTAGCCCCAACTTTTTATTTTCATCCAAGGCAGCTTTCATAATTTCTGGTGCTGCTCCAAAAAACTTGATTCCATCAGCTCCTTTCTTAGCATTTTCTCTCACCCATTGCCTTGCCATTTCAGGAGTACTAATAGGACTGTTACTACCTTGCCCAAAACCTGTATAAGCAAAAACTCTTGGCGCTACGATTTCGTTCTTCTCACTTTGGCGTTTCAGTTTCATGGTCCAATCCACCCCTCGACCACTAGGCTCCCTAACTGTAGTTATGCCATGCGCCATCCATAACTTAAAAACATAATCCCAATCTGCTCCTTGCGCTTCACCTCCAATATGACCATGCATGTCTACAAAACCAGGAAGCACATACATTCCATCTGCCTGTAATTCTCTACCACCCGCTTTTAATTTTGGTCGTTTTGCTTCATCAATAGCAACTCCAGGATATCCAACAACTATAACATCCTTAATGATATTTTTTTCTATAACAATATCTACTGGCCCTCGAGGAGGAGATCCATTTCCATTAATTAAAGTCGCTCCTCTAATAATTAGTTGAGAAAAAGGACCTTCCTGAAGGTCTTGAGCAAAAGAAGAAACTCCCGTAAAAAGAAGAATAATCCAAAAAAATAAGTACTGCACTCGCATATTCGAAGATGAGTTATAGTTTGTGTTTCTTCAATAAACTTACAGAATTCATTTTTAAACTAAATATTCGCTGGGAATATTTTAACGAATTATAACCACACCCCTCTAAAAAACAATGCTTTAACAACAACATCAATTCATTTTAACACACTTTTTATTTATCTTTATTCGTATTCAAAACACAAGTTATCATGCAAAAACTAGAATGGAACTCATTTATCAAAAAGATCTATATCAAAGCTACTAGCAGAACACTATATCACTTATGGGCAACCGAAGAAGGGATTACTTCATGGTTTTTAAAAAAAGCTACTTATCAAAACCCTGATGGAAAAATACGAAACCCAACCGAACTCATTCAAAAAGGAGATACCTATACCTGGCAATGGCACAATTGGAATGGTTCTGAAAGCGGAAAAGTTTTGGAAGCAAATGACAGGAATTACATAGAGATTTCTTTTGAGTCTTCGAAGGTTTCTGTTGAATTAGAGGAAAGAGAAGGTATCACATTAGTGACTCTGAGACAATTTAACATCCCTCTCGACGAAGAGAGCAAGCTCAACATACATCATGGCTGTAGTAATGGGTGGACATTTTGGATGGCAAACCTGAAGGCTTTTGTAGAGCATGGTATTCTGCTTAACGAAACAGAAATAGATCTAAGAAATCAAGAATTAGCGGGATTTCAATTTGTAAACATGTGATATTACATATTTCTAATATTTCGTACCAAATATTCTAAACCGTTTACTTTAAGTTCGTAAACCGTTTGCATTTGTTGCCCGAGTTTTCCCTTTGGAAATCCTTTATTTTTATACCAAACAATATAATACTCCGGAAGGTCGATGAGATATCTATCTTTATATTTGCCAAAAGGCATTTTGGCATTGGCTAAGGCTATCAGAAAGTCTTTTTGAAGTTGTGAGTTCAAGTATCGGTAAGTGTAGGCTAAAATTAAGATGGAATGTTATTCGTACTCGCGATAAAACCACATTAAGGTTTCTACTTTTTTCTGCCACTTCTCTTGTGCCTCCTTATTTTTGGAATGTTCAGTCTCTTCATCATATCGTTCCTGCATATTAATTCTCATGCGTTCTACAAGCTTATACATTTTGTTTAAATCTCTACGTATGTTACCGCCTGCATCGTACTCTTTCAACCTCTTTCTCATGATTCTAGCATGAAGCTCTGATATATCGAAGTGCAATTGTTCATGAGACAGCAGATAATCTGACATTTGACCTCTTTTAACCCATGATAGGGAAGGATAGCAAAAACTATCTACTTGGTAATCTAATTCAATATCTCCTTTATCTTTCCCATAAGACCATTGATAGGTGATCCCCGTATTCACACTTGCATCAAAATGACTTGTGGAATGAGGTCTGCCTCTAAAATCAGACCAAGCCAGCTCGCTTCTTTCTGTGTACGAGAATTTCCCCACATAGCCATTATTGTTACCGGCAAAAAGTAAAAATAAAATAACAATAAAGTTTTTCATCATAATTGCAACAATTATGCCCAACCAAAGTTATACTTCTTCCGTTTTATACCGCTGAAGAGACAATATGGGGCAAATATTGCTTGCTCTGTATAAAACAGTCTTTTTGTGGATTCCAAAACACATCGTATTCCAATAATACTGTGCTTTTGAAATCTAATTTGGATAAATTTCCAATTGTATTCCTTACAATCAATTATAGTGCCAAGAACCTTAAAACAATCTGTGCGATCTCATCTAAGATAACCTTAACAGTATCAAATATATAAAAAAATACATTTTTTTTACAGGGAAATTTTAATTTTTATTAAGAATCAAATAAAAATTTTCCAATTCGTACAAGTAACTATTTTGAAGATGAGGTTATTCTACCACTTTGAGCTTCAAGTCATCTTCAAATTTTATAAGGTAAGTTGCTTTATTATAATATCCTCCTAAAGGCTTTTTTGCATAGTTAAATTTATTCTCTACATACTCGGTAGTTCCCTCAAAAGAAACAGCATGATAGACATCATCTGCCGTACCTAATCTCATAAGAACGTCATAAGCTATATCAAACCCACGCACTGCCCAATTATTAGGAAACACGCCATATCGCTCTTTGTACTTCTTTTCAAAATCAGACACCTTTTTAGTACTTCTTTCCCCTTCTCCTTCTTCATCATCAAACTCTTTATCCACAGATGGGTAATGCATATGCAGTTTGGATAAGTGCTCATTTTTAATATTATCATCATCAAAAGCACCGTTTTTGTCAGTAGTAAACAACGTTATTTTATGACTCTCTGCCTTGGCATTTAGCAAAGGAATAACATTACTAATCATAGCCACATCACTCGATTCTAGGAAAACCCAGTTTGGTTTATTTTTATCCAGCACTGCATCCAAACGAACAGCGTATAAATAATTCCCTTCTTCTATTTTTGCAACCTTAGCACCAGGGAATTTAGCGGTTAATTTCCCCTTAATTTCTTCGTACTTTTTACCTTGTTGCACGATAAGAATAATATTTTTGTCGGTAGTATCTTTTTCTACGAAAGAAATTATTTTTTCCTGTAACATTTCGTTAGAAGGTCGAGTCTGAAAGAAATTGTCGTACAAACTTGATTCCCTTCTTGAAGCAGGAGAAAACACTGGAGTATTGTACTTTTTTAACTCTGCAGCTACTACCTCTAGGTTAGATTGATACAAAGGACCAATGACTACATCGGTATCATCAAAATTATTTTCCTGTAAAATCCTTTTGACATGTACACCATTGTTATTCTTACGCGTATCGTATACATTTAATTCTGTAGTAATTCCTCTAGTCTTTGCAGAATCAATCGCCATCAAAACGCCACTATATAGATCTAAAGAAATACGTAAGCTTTGTTTATTCTTTAATTGTTCTTCTATTTCTTGCCTGGCATTCAAATCCAAGGTATCTACACTAAACGGAAGCATCACTGCAATTTTCTTAGGTTTAAAATTATACAGTTTACTGCTCAAATCTATATATCGCTCTCCTCTTATTGCATCTACACTTAAGGTATCTACCGGTTTTTGCTCTGGAATTGTAATTACCATTCCTGCTTTTAAACCATCTTTGATATAAGGATTCATTTTTAACAGAGAATCTGCCGAAATATCCAACCTTCTTACCAAATTAAACATGGTTTCTTTTGGAGGTATTTCATATAATTGGAATCCAGGTTGCAAAGAATCTTTTAAAGAAACAAAAATGGTCGTAGGAACCGTAATCTCCATCCCAATTGGAAAATTAGGATCCATATTTGGGTTCATCTGCTCTAATTCACTCATGGTAATCCCATGACGTCTAGCAATACCAAATTTGGTTTCCTTAGGCTTTATAACATATTTTGTCGTTCTGGACAATCGAGAATCAACACTATCTATTACGGCCTCCTGAACTTGTTTTTTCTCATAAACCGGTATTCTTAATTTGTCTTTCTTCTTAATTTGTTCAGAATACAATCGTTTATTGAATTTTTTAATATCCTCTACAGTGATATCGTATTTTTTTGCAATCCCGTACAAGGTTTCCTTTCTTTTTACCTTATGTGTAATGTACCGAACCACTTTTCTATCATCTGGATCCTCTGCCTTTAGACTATCCAAAATTTCTTGTTTATTGCCTTCGGTATTTTCAATGCTTGTTCCCTCTTTCTTTTCAGCTTTTCCTACATTAAGAATTTGACCAACATTAATACCATTTACAGCTTCTGGATTAAGTAAATAGATAGTTTCGACAGTAATTTCATATTTCTTAGACAGGCTATACACTGTATCACCCTGCTCAACCACATGAGTTTTGTATTCTTGATCATCTGTAATTGGGATAGCCAAAATCTCTCCTTCCTGAATACCATCTTTGGCTGTAGGATTGATCTTGTAAATGGCTTCTGGAGTAGTATTATACTGCTTTGCTATTCTGTATACATTTTCTCCCTTTGCGACAGTATGACTCTTGTATTGTTGCGCATACGAAAACGCCACAAAAAACAGTAAAAAAATCAATAAATACTTTTTCATCTAAACTTATCTTTTGTTTCCCAATTTCAAAAAACCGGAGTATTATAGTATCGTTCTTATTCCCACTCGATCGTAGCAGGCGGTTTCGAACTGATGTCATAGACTACTCTATTAACGCCTTTTACCCGGTTTATTATTGCATTCGAAGTTTTTTGTAAAAACTCATAAGGTAGATTTACCCAGTCTGCTGTCATTCCATCTGTACTTTCTACCGCTCTGAGTGCCACACAGTTTTCATAGGTTCTTTCGTCTCCCATAACTCCAACACTCTGTACAGGTAGCAATATCGCTCCTGCTTGCCATACTTTATCGTATAGTCCATTTTCTTTAAGACCATTTATAAAAATAGCATCAACTTCCTGCAAAATACGAACTTTATCACTAGTAATATCCCCTAAAATTCTAATTGCAAGTCCTGGCCCTGGAAAAGGGTGTCTCCCTAATAGTTCCTTATTCATTCCCATAGAAGCTCCTACTCGTCTTACCTCATCTTTAAACAACATCTTTAAAGGTTCGACTATTTTTAACTTCATATAATCTGGCAATCCTCCTACATTGTGATGACTTTTGATCGTTGCACTAGGGCCTCCAGAGACAGAAACACTCTCTATCACATCTGGATATATTGTTCCTTGTGCCAACCATTTTACATCTTCAATAGCATGAGCTTCATCATCAAAAACCTCTATAAATACGCGCCCAATAGCTTTGCGTTTTTTCTCAGGATCTTTTTCACCAGCTAGAGCTCCCAAAAAGCGTGCCGAAGCATCTACACCTTTTACATTGAGCCCCATTCCTTTATACTGCGCCAATACATCTGTAAATTCATTTTTACGAAGTAATCCATTGTTCACAAAAATGCAATACAGGTTTTTTCCTATAGCCTTATGTAGTAGCATTGCGGCTACTGAAGAATCTACCCCTCCAGAAAGTCCTAATACTACTTTATCATTACCCAACTGTTCTTTTAGCTTACTTACTGTTTCATCTACAAATGAATCTGGAGTCCAATCTTGAGCTACACCAGCAATATCTACCAAAAAGTTTTTTAATAACTGTGTTCCATCTTTAGAATGATACACTTCTGGGTGAAACTGAATCGCATAGGTATCTTCTTCGTTTATTTTGAATGCGGCATTCTTTACATCATGGGTACTTGCCAAAAGCACACTATTTGTTGGCAATTCTTTGATGGTATCACTGTGACTCATCCAAACCTGCGAACCTTCAGAAATGTTTTGGAACAACTCATTCCCATTGATATACGACAAATTTGCTCGACCATACTCACGAGTATTCGAAGCGGCTACTTGTCCGCCCCCAAAATGAGCGAGGTATTGCGCACCATAACAAATACCAAGTAATGGTTTTTTACCTTTTATTTCGGAAAGATCAGGGTGTGCTACATCGTCTCCTCTAACAGATAGAGGACTCCCAGATAATATCACTGCGCTATATGCGTCAATATCTTTTGGAGGTTTGTTATAAGGATGTATTTCTGAGTAGATATTGAGCTCTCTCACACGACGCCCAATAAGTTGTGTAACCTGTGAACCGAAGTCCAGAATAAGTACCTTGTTGTTTTGCATAGGCAAAAATAAAATTAAATTGATAACCTTGAAATCCTAATCGGTATAATTTTATATCCAACCAGTAATTTTAGAAAAGCCGCAGATATTTTAGATCTTGGCTACACTATTCTCAACGTTAAACAGAAATAATTTTATCTTTTATTGCTTTCATTATCAAACCCGCAGTATTCTTCACTCCTAGTTTGCTAATTAGGTTTTTTCTATGCCCCTCAATCGTACGAGTACTCAAAAACAATTGCTCCGCAATTTCGGTAGTAGTGTATTCTTTAGTAATCAATTCCAGCACTTCTAACTCCCTGGATGTGAGTTGGTAATTTTTCCCTATGGCAGGTGGTTTATTGGCTTTATTTTTAAGCCCTTTCAACAATGCCTGAGATACAAAAGCATTAAAATAAATTCCTTTCTCATATACCGATCGAATTGCGTCTTCTAATTCTTTTTGGTTCGTATCTTTTAAGAGATACCCATTTGCTCCTATTTCCATGAGATAAGAAGTCATACGCTCTTCCTTATGCATGGTAAGAATAATTATCTTTATGTCTGGAAATGTCTTCTTCAACACTATTGTGGTATCCACGCCATTCATATCTTCCATTTCCAGGTCTAGTAGAATCACATCAGGAACTACATGATCCAGTTGCTCAAGAAGATCCTTACCACTCACAGCTTCCAATACCAACTGAATGTCTGGGATTTTATTCAACAAAGACTTTATCCCTTCTCGAAAAAGGTTATGATCATCTACCAAACCAAGTTTTATTGTTGCCATTTTTATGGTGGTGTTAAATTTCAAAATACACTAACATACTATTCTAATTGCCATTCCTTTTTTGGGTTTCAAAAAATTCATAGTACCTGACAGGACCGAGAGTCGGCTTTCTATATTCTTAAGTCCCAACCCTTTTTTATTCAAAAGAGTTTTATGATCCAAACCAATACCGTCATCCTTATATAACAAAACTAAAGCTTCATTTTCGTGTTTGATTTCTATATCAACATTCTTAGCTTTTGCATGTTTTAGGGTATTGTTGATCAATTCCTGAACAATCCTGTATAGGTTAAGCTCTTTGGGCTTAGGTACTATTCTACTGGTATTATCTTTAAAATTTATTTGAATTCCCCCTGTATCATTGATGGTTTGCACCAAACTCTGCAAAGCCTCAATTAGTCCAAGTTTTTCTAAAATCACTGGTCGCAAATCCTGAGAAATTCCTCTAACACTTTGGATCATATCATCCAAAAAAGCCCTCAACTTATTGGTAATCTCTTCAAACTCTATTTCTGGTAAGGATGGTGTAATCTGCCCAAAATACAACTTTGTTGTAGTGAGCATAGCGCCAACTTCATCATGAAGCTCTTTGGCTACTCTACTTCGTTCTTCTTCCTGGCTTAGGATTGCGGTCTCCAAAAGTTCTTTTTGATAATCTGACTCAATTTTTTGATGTTTCTTTTGCTGTGCTAGCAAACGTCTTTGATAAATAATAAAAAATACAATTACAGATAAAGACAACATAAAAATCACACCCATACCAATGATGATAATCTTCAGTGTAATAGCTTCTTCGGACGCACCCATAGCGCAATGGTATAAAAAATGGTTAATACGATATTCACAATGGCATGCAATCCCCAAAGAATCAAACTAGCCTCAGACACTTCTTTGAACAAGCTGTTATTCATATAAAACAGTATTAAATTACTAGAAAAATAGATCAAAAAACCAGAGTTGATCCAGAACATAGGATTCGTCTCTAATGCACTATACTTAACCTCTTTAAGTAAAGCATAAAAGTAACTCAAAGCAAAAACAACAACGAGCAATCCCATAAGGGTGGTTACATTAGAATTAAAGGTAAACAAATCCTGGAAAAAAATTGTGTTCAGTATCGCAAACCCGGTAAAACCAACACCAATTATGACAAGGTATTTGACATCAAACACTTTACGTAAAGGTTCTTTGTATATATTGAGAATTAGAAGAAATTCGATGACCGTATAAAAATGATAAATAGGTAGGTTATTTATTTTTTTATACCACAGTATCCTTGAAATTACCTCAACCAAAAGTGTCACCAAAACCAGGATGGCTAACTTTTTTTGCACAGCGGCCAAAACTTTGGATCTCACCAAAAATATTACTGCTGGAACAAACAACAATACAAAGGCAACCAGGGTTAGGTTCTTAAACATTTGTTCACTCATCTAATCAACAATTAAAATTCATATATCATGAAATACCAAGTATTACGTACAGGTAGGAGGACATGGTGTAAGATACTCTACCAATGTCTCATCGGGACCGGACATTGTTTCTACTACCCCTTTGAGTCCCATATGATTTTCTTTAATTCCTTTGGCATTAAATCCTAATGTTGGTGTAAAAGAAATCATATCTCTTTTAGAAAACTTGTTCATATCCACTCCAGGATACAATGTGATTCCTGTGATATTACCTAGAATCTCATTTATGTATCTCATAATTTTTTGATCTGTTTCATCTTCATTTCCTATTGAATAATGTAATACCCGCACTCTTGTATTGACATCATTACAATGAAATAAATCATCGATCAAGTGCATATCAATTTCGTTCCAGTTATCACCGATCATTTTTTTGAAGGTTTCAGGAACATACTCTGCTGTCAATCCAACTTTTACGATCGGTATAAATTCAAAAACAAGATCTTCTTTATCATTAATCATCAAAAAAGGGCAAAACGTAACTTCCTCAACATTATCATCCTGTAATGCCAAACAAATCTTGATATTCTTTATGAGTTGATTAGCTTTTATCTTATTCAACCTTTTGATAGCTTCTTTACTCAAAATAAAATGATCCACCCTGTGATGTTGTCCGGTAAGCTTATCCCATTTATGAAAATGTCTTGCTAATTTTAGCACATCTTCTTTACACCAATTATTTCGACAATCTTTGAAATATTTGATAGTACTTTTCTCTTCTTGTTGTGTGATTGCATTTTCCATTTGTGTGATTTTTAGGAGTTAACATTTTTCAACATTAAAGCTACTCAAAAAAAACCTTACCAACTAACTATCAACTTATTAACAAGTAATAACCATTACAAAACAAGTATTTTCCACGGTTTTACATTTTCGGTATTTATGGTCTTTTAAATAGCACTTATCTAAAGCAATTTTGGAATTTCGTATAGGTGATCCGTTTAAAGACTGCCATACACAAAACACATAGATGTCAAAACATAGTAATTAATAATAGACGTATTATGAAAAATCACACAAAAAAAGTACTACTACTTACGTTGTTATCCATATGGATATTGGGATGCAGTAAAGATGATGGAAACGAACTACCACCTCCAACCACTGGAGTAGAAGAACTACCAGGGATAGATCTGGAAGAGTTTGAGACAGATCTTGGGGCAATTGGTATTAGCATTAATGCACGAGACATTGCCAGAAAAGGATATCGACCTACCACTGCAGATATTACAGTAACTGCAACCACTGGCGATTACAGTCAAAAGATACTCTTTGACGAATTTAACAATCTGGCTACTTTATCGTTAAAAAACGAAGATTTATCTGAAGAAGCGCAGGCCGAACTGAAAGATGGAGTTCCTGTTTCTGTTCGTGTTCTTGATAAAAATGAGAATGAACTAGCCACAAAATCCATCACAAAGCTCTCATTTACCCCTAGCCCATCTGAAGAACATATTCCTGCAGACAAACTCGAAGACCTATATGCAAAAGTAAATCTTAGGGAGGATGTGAGACACTATGTCCAAATAGTGAATCAGGACTCTAATGAAATCTACGGAGCGCCTAACTCTATTTTTTTTCCAAATACTGTCTTGCTTAACACCCCCATAATTGCCAGTAAACTTGCTGATTTGGATTACAATTCTGAAAACACAGAAACCTTTACTACCTATAGATTTGCCGAAGTTCCTGGAGAAGAAGGGGTGTTTACCATTGCTGTTCACAATGGGGACGACATTCACTATTTATATATTGTTCCGGCAAATTCTGAACTTCGTATTCAAAGCAAAGCTAATTTGATTCGAAATGGAGGCAACAACACTGGCGCACCTCCAAATTATAAATTCAAAATTGAAAAAGTAGAAGCGGGTTTATATACCATCACTCCAACATTTACGGGCAACCCATTATTTTTGATTAACGATCGCCTTAATGCTGGGAACACCAACTCCCAACCCGCATATTTTAGGATTTTATCTTTTGATATTGACTGGGATATACAACCTATTGAGTCAAAGTTCATGCATCCCATTCTTCCTCCATCAGCAACTTCGGAAGCCTATAACAGTACCTTACGAAATTGTAGTAGTGGAACCTTACAGCAAACTATCGGGCGATCAGAATCATTAGAAACCAAAGAAGTTCTCGGATGGGAAGAATCGATGTCTGTAAGCACAACACAGGAGTATTCGGTTTCAGTAACCATAGAAGCAGAAGTTTCTACAAAATTCTTTGGTGCAGGGGGCTCTGTACGAAGTTCGGTAACAGGCAGCTACTCGTTCAGTAAATCTCGTACAAACACGAGCACCAGATCCGGTTCTTTTGAAGAAACCAGAACCACAGAAATTTCGACAGAACGCACCCAGGAAGTACCTCCAGGAACCGCTATTACAGTAGCAGATGTATATCAAACCTATGAAAATGTAAGAATCCCATATGTGCAACGCTTCAGAATTAAAGGAAACTATCAAGAAGATAGCAAAGCATTATCCGGAGAAGAAATAACCACACAATTTGCTTTTAATAGCTTTACCGGAGTCATCACAGATGTGCAAAGCGATTATATCGAAGTAACCGTGAGAGGAACCAACCTCATCAATCGATTAATCGAAACCGAAACCATCTCAAAGGACATAGAAGGAGCCTGTGATAACTAATAAAAAACAGAATAATCATTTAATAAAGACATCTTAATCAAGATGTCTTTTTATGTTCTATGATTTTAGTTAATTTTATAGTACAGAATCTTGACCCACTCCCATGACACCAATTATCTTTTCTTCTATACTACGAGATCTACAAGAAGCTTCCAAAACGGTTGGTCATCCCTTTCGATATTTTACTCTAGGCACATGCAGTATTAATGGGACACCAAGATTAAGAACCGTTGTGTTACGGGAGACAGACAATGATCTCAATATGATGATCTATACCGACAAAAGATCTAAAAAAATAACGCATATCAGAGAACATGATATTGTAAGTTTACTTTTTTTGGATTCGGATCGTTTGATTCAATTATCGATAAAAGCAAAAGCCGAAATTGTAGAAGATCCCCAAATCCTGAAAAGCATCTGGGAACAAATTCCAGAAAAATCGCGAAAAGATTACCGATCAAAACATGCTCCCGGTGAAGCTATCAACAACCCACAAAACATAGAGTTTCTGGATAAAGACAACTTTTTTACTGCTATTCGACTTATCCCAAGTAAAATTGAATATTTACGACTTAAACGTCCTAACCATCTTCGTATCTTATTTCGTAAAGAAAAAGGGGAATGGAAGGACTCTTATTTGGTTCCTTAGTAGATCATTAACAACCTAACATTTCAAAATGGTAAATTCTCCGTCCAAAGGATGTAAATATTCTATTAGCGTAGGTATTAATTGCGCTCCGTACTCCAGATACATTTCTGAAAAGTTAACCGTTCGTTCTTGTAAACTTTGATTAGGAAACAATTCATTTTGCAACACCATTACGCGTTTAACTTGATCACTTAGTTTACGTTTTTGTGCTTTTAGCAATCTATTTTCTAGTACATCCAACCCTTTGAGCTGCTTAATTTCCTGAGCTTTTACAGCATTCAAAAAAGTAACATCAGTCTGTTTTGCTAAGGCATACATCTCTTCGAATTGTGCTTTAAGATGTTGGCGCTGTGGATCAAAATTGATATCGATATTTGATATCCTTCGCACCTTTCTATTAATCAACTCATGTTGCTTCAAAAACAGTTCTTTATCAGAGACATCCAGTTTCTTAATTTTTGCAGCTTGTTTCTCGGTCTGAATAAGTACCGAATTACGTAACAATAACATAGGAAATGGGATAGCTACAGTTTCAAAATATTTTTTCAATTCCAACCAGTACGCTAACTCTCCTCCTCCACCTATATAACACAAATTAGGTAAAATCACCTCCTGATACAAAGGACGCATTATCACATTAGGGCTAAATCGTTCGGGATAATCCTTAAGTTCTTGTAATAGTTCTTTCTCGGTCCATTTGATATCTGTCTCATTGACCAAATAAGCCCCTTCCTCTTCAACAATACGCTCTCGAATGCCCTTATCGAGATAAAATAGATTAATTTCTCTAGGATTAACTTGTACTTTATACCCTAGTTCTTTCAACGTTTCGGTTTGAGGAGTTACCTGCTCATATGCGGTTTTTTCGATCAACTCCTTTTCCATATAAGGAACAAAAAGTTGCTTTAGTTCACTATCATCTCCATCGATAATCACCAATCCGTAGCTAGCAAAAAGTTCATTCGCTAAAAAACGAGTGGCTTGGGTCAATGTTTCATGTTCTAAATATGCTTTTTTGAAAAGTGATTTTAGATAATCAGCGTTGATACTTGTCCCTATTTCTGAAGCAAAAACCTCAAACACTTTGTCCAAACCTTTGGTATCAAAAACACCAACTGCTCCTCCGTCTTTTCGATTCCATTGTATTTTTTTACCAAATAGATTGAAATAATTGATTTCATCAAAATCATGATCTTCTGTAGCCATCCAATACACGGGTACAAAATCATAGTTTTGATACTTTTCTTTTAATTCTTTAGCAAGATTAATGGCAGAAACAATCTTATATAAAAAATACAGTGGTCCTGTAAAAAGATTAAGCTGGTGACCGGTCGTAACCGTAAATGTGGTTGATCTTGTAAGTAATTCCAAGTTTTCTTTGGTTTCCTCAGAACAATCATTTCCTTTATATTGTCTTTGGAGAGCATTTACCAACACCGCTCTATGCTGAGAAGAAAAAGAATCTTGTTTTTCTTTGATCTGATCTTCAAATTCTGAAATTTTCGGAAAACGGTGGTACAGCGATTGCAATTCGGGTTTTTGATCCAGATAATCACAAATTAATGTTGAAAAGTAATTCGTTTCTTTAAACGGAATACACTCACTAGGCATAGAAAACTTTTTTTGAGAGGTTAAATATACATTAGATTGTAATGGTAAATCCTAAATTTTAGTTAATACAGATTATATCCTAAATTTAACTCGGTATTTTACAATTTCTAATTATCAAATCATCAATGAAAAAAACATTCTTCGCGCTATTTGTCGTTTCAGCATTAATAACTTACTCTCAAAATAAATTACAATCTCCAAAAGAGTTTCTTGGATACGAGATAGGAGAACAATTTACACGTCATGCTGATGTTGTAAATTACTTTCAACATGTTGCAGACAATTCTAATTTGGTTACTTTTCAATCGTATGGAAAAACCAATGAACGAAGAGCATTAACCTATGCCATTGTATCGTCTCAAGAAAACCTGAATAATCTAGAAACTTTACGCAAAGATCATCTAAAAAACACCAGTATAGTTGAAGGTGTTTCCTCATCAAAAAAAGCTATTGTTTGGTTGAGTTATAATGTACATGGAAATGAAGCTTCGAGTACTGAAGCTGCAATGCAGACCATTTATGAATTGATTACTACTAAAACCGATTGGCTTCAAAACACAATAGTGATCATCGACCCTTGTATTAATCCCGATGGTCGTGATCGATATGTAAATTGGTATAATGAGGTAAAAGCAACCCCATACAACACCAATCAGGTAGCTGAAGAACATAACGAAAGATGGCCAGGAGGAAGACCTAATCATTATCTATTTGATCTGAACAGAGATTGGGCATGGGCTACACAAGTTGAAACACAACAGCGATTAAAGGTTTACAATCAATGGCTGCCTCATATACATGTAGATTTTCATGAACAAGGAATCAACGAACCGTATTACTTTGCCCCAGCGGCGGAACCATTTCACGAAGTGATTACCCCATGGCAAAGAGATTTTCAGACACAAATTGGTAAGAATCATGCTAAGTATTTTGATGCAGAAGGATGGTTATTTTTCACCAGAGAACGTTTTGATTTGTTATATCCGAGTTATGGAGACACCTACCCTACTTTTATGGGGGCAATTGGTATGACCTATGAGCAGGCAGGACATGGTCGTGCAGGACTTGGGATACAAACTGATGAAGGGTTTGTACTTACCCTTAAGGATAGAGCGTTACACCATACCACTACTGGTCTATCCACCATCGAAATGGCGTCAAAAAATGCAGAACAACTAAACACCGAGTTTAAAAAGTTTTTTGCTAATACTAATTTCAAGTACAAAAGCTATGTCTTAACTGGTGAGCAAGATAAAATACAAGCGCTTACCAAACTTTTGGACAGGCATGAAATAAAATATGGTTTCACCAATGCTACAAAAGTATCTGGTTTTAATTTTCGAACAAATAACCAGAGTAACATTAATGCGAGTGGCGCATTGGTAGTGAGTACTAATCAGCCTAAAGGCACTATGGTAAAAGTTCTTTTTGAGCCTAATGCAAAATTGAGTACCCCTCTTACTTATGACATTACCGCTTGGAGTATTCCCCACGCATATGGTTTGAATGCAGTGGCTTCTACTTCATTAGTTCCTGCAAATGGTACTTCAAAATCACTCAATACTGCAAACACTACTAATACATCGGGTGCTGGGTATATTGCAAAATGGAATAGTATAGATGATGCTCAGTTTTTGGCTGATTTACTTCAAAAAAATATTAAAGTACGATTTACAGAAAAAGACTTTTCAAATAATGGAAACGCATTTAAAAAAGGGAGCTTAATCATTACCAAAAGTGATAATAAAACGGTTGCCAACTATGACCAAATTGTTGTGGATATTGCCAATAAACACCAACGTAAGTTGCATGCAGCATCAACCAGTTTTGCGACTAAAGGTGTGGATTTTGGATCTCCTGATGTGAAACTAATCAACAATCAAAGAATTGCATTATTAAAAGGTAAATACACTTCTTCTTTGAGTTACGGGGCTATTTGGCATTTTTTTGAACAGCAATTGCAGTTTCCTGTTACTTCTATCAACACAAACTACTTTAAAGATGTAGATTTGAGGCAATTTGATGTTCTCATTATGCCAAACGGATATTATAATGGATACCTAGATAAAAGCACCCTTGCTAAAATCAAAAAATGGGTACAATCAGGAGGTAAAGTGATTGCAATTGCCAGTGCAGTAGATGCTTTTTCTAACCAAGATGGATTTGATCTAAAAAAGAACACATCTGAAGACAAGAAGGCGGAAACTACTGGTAACCTAATCCCTTATGATCAAAGAGAAAATGAAAGTGTGAAAGGCTTTATCACCGGAAGTATTTTTAAAACAAAAGTAGACACTTCTCACCCTATGGCTTTTGGATATGAAGATACTTATTTTAGTTTAAAACTTGGAAGTTCTTCTTATCAATTACTACAAGATGGGTACAACATTTCATATATAGAAAAGCCAGAAAATGTTTCGGGATTTGCAGGGAAAGATGCGTTAAAAACACTGGACAATTCCTTAGTTTTTGGTGAAGCTCGAATTGGTGATGGAAGTATGATCTATATGATAGACGATCCTTTGTTCAGATCGTTCTGGGAAAATGGAAAGCTATTCTTTGTCAATGCTATTTTCTTTGCCAATAATAATAAATTTAGACTTTAACATATTATCAATTAAATATAACTCAATGAATATCCAACACATTCCTAAAAAAGCAGCATCGATGGTACTGCTAACTGCAGTATTGCTATCGAGTTGTGATAAAAAGAAGGAGACAGCAGAAAGCATGAAAACCGAAGAAACAAAAAATCTATTATTAGAAGAGTGGACTGGAGATTATGGAGGTACTCCTGCCTTTGATAAAATGAAGGTAGCCGATATCAAACCCGCCCTTGAAAAAGGAATGGAAATCAATCTACAGGAAATCGAAAAAATAGCGAACAACACAGAACCACCAACCTTCAAAAATACTATCGAAGAAATGGAACGTTCTGGTCAAGAATTGAATCGAGCCTTTACTTATTATGGTATTTTAAGAAGCAACATGTCTTCAGAAGCTTTTAGAGAAGTCCAAAAAGAAATGGCACCTAAAATATCTGATTTCAGATCCAAAATTTCACAAAACGAGAAATTGTTTCAAAGAATCAAAGCGGTATATGAAAGTTCACAAAAAACACCTTTGGAAACTGATCAGCAAAGAGTGGTGCAATTGGTATATGAACAATTTGCTATGAACGGCGCCGAGTTGGATGCCGAAAAGAAAAAAAGATATGCAGAAATCAACAAAGAATTATCAGGGCTATATACGAACTTCTCGAATAATATTTTGGCCGATGAAGAAGGGTATGTTACCTACCTAACCAAAGATCAACTTAGCGGTCTATCCGAACCTTTAATTAAAGCGTATGCCAAGGCAGCAAACGACCGTGGAGAAGAAGGCAAGTATGCGGTTACCAATACCAGATCATCTATGGATCCTTTTTTAACCTATTCAGACGAACGAGATCTTAGAGAGAAAGTATGGAAAAACTACTATTCTCGAGGGGATAATGGAGATGATCATGATAACAATGAAAATATTGCCAACATTCTTAAGCTTAGAAAAGAACGAGTAGGACTATTAGGATACGACAATTATGCCGATTGGAGATTACAAAACAGAATGGCCAAAAATCCAGAAAATGCGATGACACTTATGAATGCTGTTTGGCCTGCTTCTATTGCACGTGTAAAAGAAGAAGTAGCAGATATGCAAGCCGTTGCCGATGCTAATGGGGATAAGATTACTATTGAACCTTGGGACTACCGCTACTATGCCGAAAAAGTGCGTAAAAAGAAATACGATCTGGACTCAGACGAGGTAAAACAATATTTACAATTAGATAAACTACGTGAAGCCATGTTCTTTGTGGCTGGAGAGTTATTTAATTTCAAATTCTCAGAAATCGCAGAAGGAAAAGTTCCTGTTTTTCATCCTGATGTAAAAGTTTGGGAAGTAAATGACAAGGCTACAGGAGAGCACATTGGATTATGGTATTTGGATCCATTTGCAAGAAAAGGAAAACGTTCTGGTGCTTGGGCTACTACTTATAGAAGCCACACGACCTTTGATGGTAAAAAGACAGTTCTTGGATCTAACAACTCTAATTTTGTAAAACCCGCTCCCGGCGAGCCTGTTTTGGTATCTTGGGATGATGCAGAAACATTTTTTCATGAGTTTGGTCATGCACTACATTTCTTTGCTTCTGAAGTGAGATACCCTACACTAAATGGTGGAGTTAGAGATTATACAGAATTTCAATCTCAGTTACTAGAAAGATGGTTATCTACAGATAAAGTGATTGATAATTACTTGGTGCATTACAAAACAGGAGAGCCTATCCCAAAAGCATTAGTAGAGAAAATTAAAAAAGCAGCAACTTTTAATCAAGGTTTTGCTACTACAGAATATTTGGCGTCCGCCTTAATGGATATGAAATTTCATCTTGCAGATCCATCTAATATTGATGTAGATAAATTTGAAAGAGAAACTCTAGCCGAATTAAACATGCCTAAGGAATTGGTGATGCGTCATCGCACTCCTCATTTTGGACATGTTTTTTCTGGAGAAGGATATGCAACAGCCTACTATGGATATATGTGGGCAGATGTACTTACCTCTGATGCTGCAGAAGCATTTGCAGAAGCTCCAGAAGGATTTTATGACAAAGAAGTAGCCGATAAATTAGTTAAATATTTATTCGCTCCTAGAAACGCTATGGATCCTGCTGAAGCTTATAGAAAATTTAGAGGTCGTGATGCAAATATAGAGGCATTGATGAAGGACAGAGGTTTTCCGGTCCCTAAGTCTTAAAACTCATATACAAATTGTAAAGCCGAAACTACTTGTTTCGGCTTTTTTTATATTTACCAAAATAAGATCAATTTGACATATGAATGATACAGTACGACTGGAATCAGAAAAAATAATAAAGACTATTGATAAACTTGAAAAACGAGTTGCCGATCGATTTCCAAATTCGAACTTAAGAAAGATATGTCTTCAGTTTTTGACCATTGCCCAGCAAAGTCAACAAAATATTCATTGGATATCCAGACCTAATATTTCATTACGACTTTTCTCCTATTTAATTATATTAATAGGTATAGCAGGCTTACTTTATAGTATTACACTAATTGACCTCAAAATTGAAAACACCACATTGGCAAATGTTGTCACCGTCTCTGAAGCCATATTTAATGATATTATACTTGTGGGAGCTGCCATCTTCTTTTTGGTTTCTTTAGAATCGAGGCTTAAAACCAGAAAAGCTCTAAAATCTCTAAATGAACTTAGAGTAATTGCTCATGTTATCGATATGCATCAACTCACCAAAGACCCCTATGTAAATGAAAATCCAGAATCTGCTACCGAACATTCTCCAAAAAGAACACTAACCAAGTTTGAACTACAACGATATTTGGATTATTGTTCTGAAGCAACTGCTTTGGTAGGAAAAGTAGCGGCATTGTACTCACAAAGTTTGCCTGAAGAAGCCGTAGTTAGCGCTGTAAACGAAATAGAAACACTAACTACTGGATTAAGTAGAAAAATTTGGCAAAAATTAATCATTTTGAACAACTAAGAAGCATTTCAAAACGACTTAATAAAAACAGTTGTATTTTGATCAAATCCAGGTGCAAATTTTGTTTTATCAAACCATTATTACATGATAAATTTTAAGTAAAAGCATGGTATTTCTGGGTTACATTTTATGAAGTACACATTCCTTTTAATTAAAACAATTTATACATACAAAGAAATTTCATCGACATTGAATTATTATCATAAAAAACACATTTTATATGATAAATCAATAATTTAAACTCAAAAAAAGGCTCCAATATTAAACTATTGTTAATTTTAATCGTTTTTGAACTTTTTTTAAGTTATCTATTTTTTACTAAAATGAAGCTTTTTTAATCATATTTTTAATCTCATCAAGAGAACCATTATCGTTTTCTAATTCTTATCAATCTTCTTATAAAAATACCTCAATTTACAATTTGATCTCAAAACATTAGTCACAATCTCAAAGGGTATTTTGAACACTATTTTTAGATAATTTTGTCCACGATTTCAAAAACAAAAACTAAACGAAAAAATCTCAATCATGTTAAAAAAATTACCCATTCTACTAGCTGCTATTTTTGCATTCATCGCATGCGAAACAGAAGATTTCGATATTGCACCTGTGCAAACTGATCAAACTAATAATGAAGAAACAGATGTTATTGGTATCGACCCAGATAACGAAGATGTAACTGAATTTTGTATCGTACCACAAAGACTTACTGCTGGAGAAGTGACTACAGAAAAAGCAAATGTAACTTGGGATGCCGAAAACGCTCAAAGTCTTACTTGGGAAATCAGATACGCAGAGAAGCCAGTATCATTAGATGACACTTTTACTGCAATAATCAATGATTCTGAATTGATATCAACTCAAACGAATACGGTAACTATCAATAATCTAAAATCCTCTACAGAATATATTGTGATTGTAAGAACTAAATGTTCTAACACAGAATTTAGCAAGTGGAGTAGTTCTTTAGTAATTACAACTTTATAATACAATACTACAGTACTATTTGAATTAGCCAGAAAAAATAAGTAGTATACACATAAAAAGGAGGTCAATATTGATCTCCTTTTATATATACTAACGTTTCGTCTACATAGTTTAAATCATTCTTAGACAGAACGATAATTACAACAAGTTAGTAACTTCAAACATTTCCATGTATAAATAACATACTCCTAACAATCATCAAACCAAAAAACACGTATCTTGAGATGAAAATTTTGTTTCATTTTATGTGATATGACACAGTCGTCGCCAATTCCTACATACAAACTTATTGATCATTCCAAAAATAGATTACTATTCAATATCCAGAAAATGGGGGATATTTATGATCGGCAAAAAGGAAACGGTAATCAACCACATCGTCATGATTTTTATACTATCATTTTTGCAAAAAAGGCTTCTGGCATTCATCTTATTGATTTTAACGAATATCAACTCACCAATAATCTTATTTTTTTCGTAAGCCCTGGACAAGTACATCAAATTATAGAAAAAGAGCAATCCAATGGATGGGTCATCACTTTCTCTAGAGAATTCCTGGAAGAGAGTCATATCGATTACTGTTTTATAGAAGACATTAATTTATTTACTGATTATGGACAATCTCCTCCATTACCTCTTAATCAACAAGAAATTGATATTTTGAATACATATAGTCATCAGATGTTAACTACTTTAAGTTCTGAAACCAAATTTAGGATGTCGGCAATAGGGGCTCTTTTGAAACTTTTTCTAATCACTTGCAACAATATATGTACTTTGGAACAAAAACATCCTCAACAGGTACATGCTGGCACCACTATTCTTAAAGCTTATAAAAATCTGGTCGAAAATCATTTTTCCGAATGGCACAAGGTGCATCAATATGCAGAAGCATTACATGTTACTCCCGATCATTTGAACCGTACTATTAAGCTTTTAATTGGTAAAACCGCAAAAGAATACTTACAATCCAGAATTATAATTGCGGCGAAGAGAATGCTGTTCTTCTCGGATCTTAGCACCAAAGAAATTTCATTTGAACTTGGGTTTTCTGAACCCTCTAACTTCAGTAATTTTTTTAAAAAAATTACTGGTATATCACCTTCTCAATATGGGAAATAAGATACATGTCGGATTTTTATATGTCTATCCAGTGTTCTCGCATTTTCTATTAATCCGAGTATCATCAATTTTGTATTGCAAAATAATTTATAAAAGAAAGGCGATACAATGAAAACAATATTGCATAAAGCAGAAACTCGAGGAAAAGCAAATCATGGATGGTTGAATTCCTACCATTCTTTTAGTTTTGCCAATTATTACAACCCCGAACGCACCAACTTTGGAGCATTACGCGTTCTCAATGATGATACTGTAGCTCCGGGAATGGGTTTTGGAAAACACCCTCATGATAATATGGAAATTATTTCTATTCCTTTAGAAGGTGATCTTGAACATCAGGATAGCATGGGCAATACTACAGTGATCAAAGAAGGAGATATTCAGGTGATGAGCGCAGGAACTGGAGTTTTCCATAGTGAATACAATAAAAATAAAGATAAAGAAGTCAAATTTCTTCAAATCTGGGTATTCCCTAACAAAAAAAATGTTGACCCCCGATATGATCAAATCACATTAGCCCCAGAAAGTCTACAGGGAAACTTGCAGCAAATCCTTTCCCCAAATAAAAACGATGAAGGGGTATGGGCACACCAGAATACTTGGTTTCATATGGGATCTTTTGAAAAAGGTGAAGCATTTTCGTATTCACTTAAAGATCCAAAGAATGGAGTTTATGCTTTTGTTTTGGAAGGAGACATTACCATAGAAGACCAAAAACTAAACCGACGTGATGGTTACGGAATATGGGATACCGATCAAATAAAACTCCAATCCGATAGCACATCAAAACTATTACTAATAGAAGTACCAATGTCTATTTAAAACATAATAACATGCAACTAGTAGAAAATTTAAAATGGCGTTATGCCACCAAAAAGTTTGACGAGACTAAAAAAGTATCAGCAACAGATCTTGAAAAGATAAAAGAAGCTATTTCTTTATCTGCTTCATCCTATGGGTTACAAGCCTATAAGGTATTGATCATAGAGGATACAGAAGTCCGAAAAAAATTACAACCCGCATCGTGGGGACAATCTCAAATAGTAGACGCTTCTCATTTGATCGTGTTTTGCAATTACACCAAAGTACAACCCGAAGTAATCGATGAGTACCTAGAGTTGAAAGCAAATACACAGGGATTAAATGTCGACGATCTATCTGGATACGGAGATTTCATGAAATCTAAAATTGGTAGTTTACCAGAAGATGCTGTCAAAGCCTGGACCGCGAAACAGACCTATATTGGGCTTGGAAATTTACTTGCTGCCTGTGCTGAATTAAAAATTGACGCTTGTCCTATGGAAGGTTTTGAAGCTGAACAATATGAACAAATTTTAGGATTAGGAGCAAAAGGATTGTCAGCCGCAGTAATTGCAACTATTGGATATCGTTCTAGTGAAGATCCAACGCAAAATAGCAAAAAGGTTCGCAAGCCTATTCATGAATTGTTTGAGGTACTGTAATCCTGTCATCAAATAAAAAGAAGCTCCCATTGAGCTTCTTTTTATTTACTAGACCATTTATTAATGCATTCGATAGAGAACACAATACCGTAAAATAAGGTTACACGATCTCCCCGTATAAATCAAAATCTTCGGCTTCATAAATTTTAACCGTAGCAAACTCTCCTACCTTTAGATATTGTTTTGAAGCATCAATGAGCACTTCATTATCTACATCGGGTGAATCAAATTCTGTACGCCCTACAAAGTAATTTCCTTCTTTGCGATCTACTACAATCTTGAATTCTTGTCCTATCTTTTGTTGATTTAACTCCCAGGAAATCTGAGACTGAATTTCCATAATCTCGTTAGCTCTTTCCATTTTCACTTCCTCCGGAACATCGTCTTCAAGCGAATAAGCATGGGTATTTTCTTCATGTGAATAGGTAAAACAACCCAGGCGTTCAAAACGCATTTCTTTCACCCAATCTCTTAAGGTTTCAAAATCCTCTTGGGTTTCTCCCGGATACCCTACGATAAGTGTTGTTCTTATAGCCATTTCTGGAACTGCTGTTCTAAATTCTTGCAGTAGTTTGGTTGTTTTGGCTTTGGTAGTACCTCTACGCATGGATTTTAGTATCGGATCCGCAATATGCTGTAGCGGAATATCGATATAATTACAAATCTTAGGTTCTCGCTTCATAACCTCAAGAACTTCCATCGGGAAACCAGTTGGAAAAGCATAATGCAAGCGAATCCATTCGATTCCCTCTACCTTAACCAACGTTTTAAGTAGATCGGCTAACTTTCGTTCTTTATATAAATCCAAACCGTAATAGGTAAGATCTTGAGCGATCAAAATCAACTCTTTTACGCCATCCGCCGCTAGTTTTTCGGCCTCTACTACCAGATCCTCAATTGGAGTAGACTTATGCTTTCCTCTCATTAAAGGGATCGCACAAAAAGAACAAGGACGATCACATCCTTCTGCAATTTTGAGGTACGCATAGTTTTTTGGGGTTGTGGTAAGCCGCTCCCCTATCAACTCATGCTTGTAATCTGCACCAAGTGCTTTTAACAGGCCAGGCAATTCGGTAGTTCCGAAATATTGATCTACATCAGGAATTTCTTCTTCCAGATCTGGCTTGTACCTTTCTGAAAGACAACCAGTAACAAACACCTTATCAACAACTCCATCTTCTTTTTTCTGGACATACTGTAAAATCGTATTTACAGATTCTTCTTTAGCATTTGCAATAAAACCACAAGTATTGATGACCACAATATTTCCTTCCTCCTCATGCACTACTTCTTTGTTGTTTGCCTTTAGTTGACCCATCAACACTTCGCTATCATACACATTCTTGCTACAACCAAGCGTTACAACATTGATCTTATTCTTTTTTAATGTCTTTGTTCTCATATCTTTCAGATAAAGGTGTGCAAAGATACAATGATTAAACCAAGTTTGGACACAAATTGGAATACAATATGTTAAAGATTGTTAGGCTAATTAAACCTTTTGTATATTAATGAGTCCAAATCTACAAACATAACTCCCCCTATGAAAAAGGTCTATCTATTATTTGCCTTGGTTGCTTTTGGCATGTTATCCTGTTCTGAAGATGATAATAGCAACGAGCTCCCACCAAGTTCTCCGGATTTAAGTCAAATGTATTTCCCTCCAGTTACTTCCCAGGAATGGGAAAAAGCTTCCATATCTGATTTGGGATGGAATGGAGATGAAGAACAGTCTTTGTATGACTTTTTAGAAAATAACAACACCAAAGCTTTCATTATTTTGAAAAACGGAAGGATTGTTGTCGAAAAATACTTTAATGGTGGTTCTGCTTCTGAAAATTACCCCTGGTATTCTGCAGGAAAAACCTTAACTGCCACCCTCACCGGGATTGCTCAGCAAGAGGGGCTTTTACAAATTGATGAACCCTCTTCGTTATATCTGGGAAGTGGGTGGGCCAATATTACAGACACTCAAGAATCACAAATCAGCATCCGAAATCATTTGACCATGACTACTGGCTTGGATTATAATGTTGTGAACACCAATTGCACAGATGCAGATTGCCTTACTTATTTGAATGAGGCAGGAACATTTTGGTACTATCACAACGCTGCATATACTTTGCTCACCGATATTGTTTCTTCGGCTGTAAATACGAGTTACAATAATTACTTTAATTCAAAAATAGGTAGTCCTATTGGTATGGATGGTACCTGGCTTCGATTAGGATATGCTCATGTATTTTACAGTACAGCAAGGAGCATGGCAAGATTTGGACTATTGAGCCTAAATGAAGGTAGCTGGGAGAATACCAACATTCTGACTGACACTCAATATTTTGAAGACATGACTTCAATATCCCAAGACTTGAACGCTGCCTACGGTTATCTGTGGTGGCTTAACGGATCATCCAGCTACAGAGTCCCTGCTTCTGAAACTCAGTTCAACGGAGAACTTATTCCCGATGCTCCACAAGACTTAATTGCAGGCTTGGGTAAAGATGACCAGAAACTCTATGTAGTCCCTAGTCAAAATCTAGTTATTGTTCGTTTGGGCGACAATGCAGGCGCATCATTTCTTGGCCCATCCAGCTTTGATAATGAACTATGGCAAAAAATTAACTTACTAATAAACTAGATCAAAAAGATATGCGAAACACCGCATTTGGAGTTAATCGCAAAGCGCTTTTTGTCATTTCCAACGGAATGTTTTGATCATTCAGCCTGTAGTAGTTTCCAATAACGTTTCGGTTGTTTGTTAAGTTCCATATGGAAGCACCTGCATGAGCTTTAATATTCTTAGTTAACTGAAAATCATATATGGCAGATATATCAAAACGAAAGTAGTTTTTAAGGCGATCAGCATTAGCTTCTCCAAAATCAATATTTCCATCCAAAACCGGATCTGCTGTCAAAGGTTGAGTAGTTGGCAAACCAGAGTTCCAGTTGATCCCTGCCGACAACTTAAACCCTCTTAAAGTATAAGAACTACCAAAGGTAATTGCATGAGTAATATCAGTGTTATTAGGAAAATTAGTATCTTCAAAAGTATTGAAGGTATAATTATTATCTGCAAAACTATAACTTAACCAAGTGCTTATATTTTCAAAACGCTTATTAACCAGTACATCCAATCCACTTACGGCATAATCCCCTATTCCTCTTTGAAACTCGAATTTATTTTGAAATCCCTGACTTCTCGCTGTGATATCATTAACTTTTTTGTAATACGTTTCTCCGGCAATCAACCATCCTTTTTTATTATACTGTAGGCCAATAGAAACTTGATTACTGGTTACAATAGGAATTTCTTCTTCATCACTTAAAAACCACCTCCTATTTTCTATCCCTAAAAAATCGTTCTGAAAATTGATGATTTGAGAACTTGTTTGGTGTTTCATTTCACCCAAAATCTCGAGACTCCAATATGAATTTAGTTTTTGATTATAGCTTAATCTAGGTTCGATAATATGTTTATTAAATTTATCTATAAAACTATATCGAACTCCTAAATGTATAGTTTTAGATTTCTGTTGGGGTTTGTAAATTAATTCAGAGAAAACACCATGATTTCTAACCACCCTAACCTCCTGATCAACAAAAATAGGCGTATCAATATCATTCAAATTTGTAATTCCTGTTTCTACAAACTGATATCCGTTTAATAAGGATAAATTTTGATTTAGCTTGTATATAGTTTTAAGAGTAACACCAGTTTCAGAAACCACATTCTTTTGCAAAAATCTTTGGGTTTGTAGGAGGTTCACATTGGTTGCTTTTAACTCATAGTTTGTCTCATACAATTGAATTGACGATTCGAATTTATCACTCCACTTTCTATGATACCATATCCCAGCTGCGATACTGTTTTGGGATATATTACTCTGTCTCGAAGTCTCTATATTATTGATTGTAGCGTTTTCTGAAAACACTAAATCATTATTGATCAGCAAAAAATTGAGTCTTACCTTGTCATTTTCAGAAATATGATAATTCCATCTTAGATTTGTATCGTAAAAATCGAATTCAAAATCAGAATTCATCACATTTTGATCATTATTATCCAATTCATTATCCTGTGCAATACGATCAAAATACCTAGAATAGGTTGGTGTTTCGTAGAGATTACTGATGGATTTTCTGGCGGAAATTTGTAACGAGGATTTCTTACTTGTAGGAATATCAATAAAGCCATCTACATTAATCAAGTTAGCTCCAAATCCAAAAGAAAGTGTGTCATTGATATTTTTCTGAGAATTCATAACAATAGTACTAGATACTGCTCCGGAATGTTCTGGTGAAGTTCCATTCTTTAGCAAGGAAGCTTTTGCGGTAATATTGGGATTAAATACTGAAATCAAACCGAAAAAATGTCCAGACTGATACATTTTGATCCCATCCCATAAAATAAGGTTTTGATCATGAGTTCCTCCTCTTACATTAATGTTAGACACTGTTTCATCTACACTTTGGACACCTGGCAAAGCCTGAATCGTTTGTAGAACATCTGCTTCTATTAGTCCTGGTAAGCTTCCAAAATTAGAATAATCAATTGTTAACGCACCAGTATCGGTTTTCCCTATTCCTTTTGTTATATAATTTTTAAGAATAACTTCTTGCAGGTTAAATGTTTGAGGAGTCAAAAGTATCTCCTCGCAATTTTCATCCTGTTTTTGATCAGGCGCAAAATTTAATGGTTGATATCCTATATGATTAATTAAGAAAACTACATTACTCGCACTTACTTCGATTTGAAAAAAGCCATTTTCGTTACTTATGGTAGATCGTGGTGTCCCTATAATTTCGGCTCCTTCTATTCCTTTTCCCGTCTCAATATCTCGTATTTGTCCGCAAATTGTAATCAAAGATGTACGGTCTTTATTAACGGAAACAAACGTTTGATTAATAATTGTAAATGTAAGATTAGTATTTGCTTTTAAATAACTTAACGTTTCCTCAAAAGAAAGGTTTTCAGGAGGTGGTACCAAACGAACACCTTCAATAATTTCATTGGCAAAGGTAAATTTGTACTCAAATCTCTTTTCTAAGACAGTAAATACAGTAGAGAGTGGTTCTGTATTACTATCCTCCTGACCACTGATTATAAAACTCCCTAAAAAAAACAATAGAACCCCAAGACAAAATATATTTGCAGTTTTATTCCTTGGCCGTTTTGAGTGTAATTGTACCTTTTTTATCAATAGAATAGATTAAATCTAAAGGTAAAGTTATTGATTTTAAACCATCTTCTAAATCATTATGGACAAAACCACCTGTAAATATTCGATTAACGTCAACATTTTCTAGAGAAAAGGTTACTTCGTATTGTCTTTCAAACTCTTTTAAAACCTCTTCAAAAGTAACACTATCAAAGACACTGATATTATTTGTCCAATCCGGGGATACTTCTTCAATTTCTTCAAACTTGGTTTTTCCTTTGATCATTGTAAAAGTACTACCAGCTCTAATGTTAAGGTCCAAATCTCCACTTTTTAGTCTAATCAAACCTTTATAACAAGTAACTTCCAGGTAACCCTCTCTATTTTTGATATTAAATTCGGTCCCTAGTACAGTAACAATTCCTGACGGTGTTACTACGTCAAACCTTTTTCCTTTTCCTACTTTAAAAAAAGCTTCACCCTCTAACTCTACCATCCGTTCTGCGCTCCATTTCCCTGGTTTGTAGGTAACAGACGATCCTGAATTCAACATTATGGAGGATCCATCAGGGAGTTCTATATTTTCTTTTTCGCCGATTTCAGTTTCCACGGTATTACTTCTCGACAAAAAGAAAACACTTCCTATACCAATAAATAACGCCAGGACAGCGGCGATATTCAAAACACGATCGTATCTGAAATTTTTGAATTTCCTTTTTCTCTTTTCTGATTTTGCTTTTGACAGAAAAACATCTGCAGCAGGAATAGTTGTATGATCTGAAGCCTTAAATGATTTTGCTCCTTTCATTACTCTGACATGAGAGTCATAATCATCCAACTCCTTAAAAGCCTGAAGCTCTTCTGGTGTTAATTCATCTGCCAACCACTTTTTAATAAGATACTCTCTATCCATATCAAAATCTCTTTCTTTTTATAATATAACAACTAAGTTCTTGATTTCCCTTTCATTACACTCAAATTATTGAAAACCATCAAGACTTGCTTTCAATTTTTTGTACGCAACATAAATTCTATTTTCAATTGCTTTCCGAGTAGTTCCTTGCATTTCAGCAATCTCTGACTGTGTTTTACCTTCTACTTTATTCAACAAAAAAGCAACTCGTTGATCCTCAGTAAGAGTACCTAAAGCTTTCTGATAATTTTGAAGAAATTGTTCCTGTTCTAAAATAAATTCCGGCGACTCATTAGTGTACTCTTTAGGTTTTATATGTCTATACTTCAATACTACTTTTTGATGCTTAACAGCATTAAGCATACTATTATTTGCCACCGTGAATAAAAAACTTTTCGCTTTTTCGGGAGTAACCTCTTTACACTTATCTAATAGTTTCAAAAATGCATCCTGCATCTTATCTTCCGGAGAAAATGTTTCTCCAAATTTATAATAAAGAAAATCGAATAAATCCTTAGAATATTTTTTATAAATATCCGAAAACACCGAATCATCACAAACATTTTCAAATAGTTGTTTTTGCATAATTAGGGGTAAATCGTTTTCCTAAAAATAAAAAATCTAAACGTAAAAGTAAAAAAAAACAAAAACTGAAAGGGATTTCGAAAAGTAAGTTGTTATATAAATGTAACGCTTTAAAACTAGCGCATGACAACTAAAGCCAAAACCATTTTACTTTTTTTGCCCTCAATTGTATTTACAATACTCGTTTCTTGCAGGAATGAGTCTGATTTGTTGGTAGAAGCTAACCCTAATCAAATTATAGAAGCAAATTCTAAAGTTGCTGATTTAATGTCTAAAGTTAGTGCTAACGACGGATCAATTGATAATATAATTGACAATTCTACCTGCTTTACCGTAAAATTGCCCCTTACCGTAATTGCTAATGGCTCCGAACAGATCATTAACTCTGAGGAAGATTTTCAGATCATTGAAGATATTTTCTCAGGGTCAAGTGATGATACGGATACCTTGGAAATCATTTATCCGATTACCATTATTTTTAGCGATTATACAGAACAAGTAATTACCAATAATTCGGAATTAGAATCTGTAACAACCACCTGTACTTCAGATGATACCAATATCGAATGTGTTGATTTTAAATATCCTTTTGAGATCTCCTATTTTGATTCAGAAAATGAAATTGCCCAAATATTGACTATGAATAATGACCGAGAATTGTTTGGATTTCTAGAAGATCTGAAAGAAGGAGATGTAGCTAACATTAGCTTTCCGATTACTATTGTGTTTACCAATGATACTGAAATAACTATTGACGGAACTGATGAATTAGAAGAGGTAATTGAAGACTCTTTGGAAGATTGTGATGAAGACGATAGCACTATCGATGATTTCAGCACGACTATTACTCAAGGCACTTGGGAAGTTCAAAAATACAAAGACAATGAGAGTAACGAAACTCAAAACTATAAAGACTTTGTCTTCACCTTTTTAGCAGATGGTTCGATTTCTATAGAAGATTCATCAACAGGTGAAGTATTTGACGGAACCTGGTCGGTGGTTACTCGTGCTGATGGTGGGCTTAATGCTATATTAGATTTTGGCAGTACTCCTCCACTCGACAAGTTGGGTAATAACTGGAATGTAAAAAAGGTACAAGATACACGAATTATGCTGGACGAACGAACAGGACCAGGAGTTAGTAAAGATGAATTGTTTTTTCAACAAATAAGATAATCAGAATACGAATGAATTGGTAGACTACCAGGACATAATAATCAAAAAAGATAATCTCAAAAAATAGAATTCTTATTTATGAAACCTTTGCAGTAATATGTTACATAATACTTTCATCATGGCACCATTTTTTTTTTGAGTTTGAAAAAAGGGGGTAAGGTGCAAGAAAGTGAAATACTGATTTGTGTGTGAAGCATGGTTTACATAAATCTCTAAAAATAAATAGATATTTTTTTCATACGTAATATCATCCTGTTTGGGATTGGAGATCTAATTTTAATTTTTTGAGAGTACAAAGGGGATAATTGATATCCCCTTTATAAATATTTATTGAAAATGTACTTTGGCTTATTCTACATAATTTGACGGCATTTTTCTCTCTTTAGAAACTTGCTCATACCCATATCCAAACTGAAGCAATGGGCCTTCAGAAAATTCTTTGGCTATAAAAGTAAGTCCTTTTGGCTCTCCTTTTTCAGAATACCCCATAGGAACGGTTAATGCTGGATATTTTGCAACAGCAGCATATCCTGCATGGTAATTATTAATAGATAGTACGGCATCCAGTTGATGTTTATCTATATGCACATCAAAATAAGCTCGTGCCGTCTTTTTAAGATTTGCTTTGATCTCTTCTAACTCTTCTGCTGTAGTTGGATCCTGCATAATACCTTCAAACAATTGCTGTCCATAAGGAATTCTGATTATAGAATCTTCTCTGTTAAATGCAATAGCATCTTCAATATTTTTAATAGTTACCTGATCTCCTGTATTTTGACTGATATACTTAGGCAAGTCATTTTTCATATCAATATTCAGAATACTCAAAAAACCCGGTAACGGAGTTTGTTCTGGTTCTAACACCACAATCTCACTACCTGCTTTTTTCAGTTTTTCTACAGCGATGTTATAGATAGAGTCCTCCAATAATCCTTTTATCACTCCAAAGCGCTTTCCTTTTATCGTTGCATTCTTAAGCTGATCAACAAAAGTGGCCTCTACGGCTACAGAAGCTTCATCTTGATCATCTTTCCCTAGCAAGGCATCAAAAAGAATGGCATTATCGATTACGTTTTTTGTCATAGGCCCAGGGGTGTCCAAAGTACTGGAAATAGGAACTATTCCCGATCTACTCAATACCCCAATCGTAGGTTTTAGTCCCACTACCGAATTTTGACTTGAAGGCGACAAGATAGACCCACTAGTCTCTGTCCCTACAGCGGCGACACAATAGTTTGCCGCTACGGTAACTCCACTACCAGAACTAGACCCTCCGGATTCAAAAACCATTCTACCATAAGGATTCATGGTTTGCCCTCCTACTGCACTATAGCCAACTGGACATCCAGAACACATAAAATATGCCCATTCACTTAGATTAGCTTTCCCCAAAATTAACGCTTTTTGGTCCAATAACCTTTTGGTAATAAAAGCATCACCCGTTGTATTATTTTGCAAAGCAACAGCCCCTGCTGTAGTAATCATTCCTTCGGTATTGATATTATCCTTCAGTAATATCGGCATACCATGTACAGAATGAATATCGATAGTCGATTTATCTACTTGATCCAAAGTCCTGGCTTGTGCTACCACCTGAGAATTAAGTAAGATTACCCCATTAAGAGACAAGTTATTATCACTTTCGTATTTACGTATTCTATAGATATAAAACAAGGTTAGATCTTCATAGGTAAGTGTACCGTCGATTATGCTTTGTTGTAATGTTGGAATGTCTTTTTCCAGAATTACATCCTTCAATGCATTATATTTTTCTGGAGTAAAGTAATCCAGTTCCTGTTCAACTCCTTTCCAAATATTATTTTTATCGTATACTTTGGAGTTGACCAATTTCAAATGCATCCGTTCCTGTTCTAACTCAAGAGTCTTTGCTAGATCTGCTGTTTCATCGTAAGATTGCCAGGTTACCGGAGGTTGCTTTTCGACAACAGGCTTAGTTTCTTTTTGTTGTTTACATGCTAAAAAACTAAAAAATACAATTAATAGAAGACCAATCTTTTTCATTATTCGAGAGTTTATGCTTTTTGTGTTTACCTTATGGTTTTTAAAAATAGGCGTTTACAAAAAGTAATCAATGTTTTTTGTTTTTTTTTAACGGAGTATTGATCCAATACTTACTTTTATCCTTAAAATCATTGATTTTGGCCCCAGACAATGGGGTATACTTGTCCATCACTTCATATCCCTCTTGGATATCCATATCTGGAAAAACCTCCTGAACAAATATCTCTCTATATTGATTCAAAAGCAATTTATGGATATTATGCAATACATTACCACGTATATCTTTGACTCCTTTCAACATCAAACCTATACTTCTAGATAAATACTTGGATTCTTCATCCGTCGTTCCTAATCTTGATGTATCATCCAATTTGATTTGAATTTGTCGATCAAGCACCAAAAGATTAGTAATACCAACATCTTTTCCGTTGTGTTTCAATTTAGGGCGTTTTAAATGACTAGTGGTAAAATTGATATTCAATTCATTATTAAAGAAAACGTCCAGAATATTTTCTTGCGGACTGTATACTACATTCTCAATTTTAAACTCGGGGTCTTTGAATACTTCAAACCTATTATTGAACGTGATATAGTTCAAATACATCTTCTCCCCAACGCTTCTATAGGCGATGGTTATCGCATATAACGGAGCATCTTTGAACGATTCGAATACGGTATAGCTCAATTTATGGATCGCAAAGTTCTCTGTATTTATAAATATCTTCCCTGTGGCATAGTGTTGTGGTCCTGAAGCATATGCATTTGTAGAGAAATCTATTTCATAAATCGGAATGGTATCTAAAAAGCGGATTTGATCCAATTCGAATCTATGATTTGCTACAAAATCTTCTCTTAAATTTTCAACAAATGAGAACGATGGTTTGTCGTGGTTTCTCAAAGCATCAGTTAGTAGTAAGATATTAAACTCATTTCCTCCAAAGGCAGGGATAATTGTATTCTCTAAGTACTTTTTACTGTGATTATCATAAGGAATAGATAAAGAATTGTCCCTTTCAAAATCTTTATTCTCCACATAACTATACAACACAGTTTGACTTCTTTGATGAGTCATATTGTCTGTGGCAAAACCAGCATCATATACTTGAACTATACTTTCATTAAGGTTAATATACTCGGATATGTACTGCCCATTTGACCGAGAGACATATGAACTATCTACTGGTTGTTGGTAATCCCTGTAATAAGCGATATAGGAAAATGGGGTTTGTGGGTAGTTATTATCAATATTAGCTATTGCCTTTTTTACTATCTGTTTTGCGGATAAGAGTTTCTTCCTTTTTTTCCTTGATTTAAGGGTTACTATTTCTAACTGATCGACACTTGGAGCAAGATAAATGATGTTCGTATTTTTTTTATTCAATTCGGAAATTGAAATTTCTCTTGAAACATATCCAATAGAAGACACCTTAATTTTACTCGACATTTCCAAATCCCCAGGTAACCTAAATTGTCCTTTATCATCTGCCACAACTCCTAGATTAGTCCCTACCAATTTTATCGTAGCATAGTACACCGGAGTTTTGGAATCCTGATTTATTATTTTACATATCAACTGATTTGTATTGATATTTTGAGCATGGACAAGTGATAAAAAAAATATTGAATAGAAAATAATCAAGAGTACTCCCCTACTGTTCATAACCAAATCTTTAATTACTCACCTTAAAATAAAAAAAGAGGTTAAGAAATACTCTTAACACTCTTTCTTTTAACGCTTTAATAACAATATCATTACAAAATAGGATCAACCACGCATTGGGACGATCTATTGAGTCTTATTTTTCTTTAATGGGGTGTTCAACCAATATTCATTTTTCCTTTCGAATTCATTGATTTCAGAGGTTGCCAAGGGTGTATGTTTGTTCATCACTTTAACGTCTTCTGGTAAATCTTTTTCCGGAAACACTTCTTGCACAAACATTTCTCGATACTGATTTAATTTAATATCAGGAGTTTTATTCAAAACATTCCCATCGATGTCCTTAATATTTTTAATTTTTAACCTAATTTCATCAGGAAAAGTTTTTTCATTAAAATTAGGTAGAGCATATAACTGCTTTTTATCCAGATAGACCCTTATACGGTCATCCAAAACCACGACTTCTTTTATTCCTACCTTCTCTTCTTTATAAGAATATGTCGCTTTGAACTTTTTATGAATCGGAGCAATGGATGCCTCATCTACTTTTCTATTGAAATAAACATCGTAAAAAACATCTTCCACATAGAAATATTCATTATTCACGTATAGATCCTTGACATTTAACTTTTTTTCTTTCACTTTGAAATAATCATCACTTTTGACCTGGAAACGATTATTAAATGTGATATAATTCAAATACATTTTTTCATCAATAGGAGCATACTCCATCGTAACTCCATAAAGCATTTTTTTAAACCTTTTTTCGTAAACCTGATAGTTAAGCTTATGGATCGCATAATTTTCTTTGGCAATAAAAATGGTTCCTTTTGCCACGTATTTTCGTCCTGATACGCTTTCTTGAGCCTTGAAAATAATCTCATAAATAGGTTGATTGTTGCGATAACTAACTCCGTTTATCTCAAAGAAGTGATTTTCCGTAAAATTTGCTCTAAACACATTAACAAAGGAAAATGACACCTTATTATGATTTCGAATCGCATTAGTCACATTAAGCACGCTTAACTCATTACCACCAAACGGTGGGATTTTCACGTTTTCAAGATATTTTTTTCTTTTGTTATCGTAAGGAACCGACAGGGTGTTATCCCTAGTAAAAGCTTCATTTTTATGATACCTGTAAACCAAGGTTTGATTTTGTTGATTATTAAAATAATCGGTACCGAATCCAGCATCAAATACCTCTACAATACCCTCGTTAAGGTTGAGATATTCTACATCTTCATTTCTCTTACGCACTTTTTCATAGGAATCATCAATTGGTTGTTGGTAATCCCTGTAATATGCAATATACGAGGAAGGTTTTCTAGCATGATTGACCGATAGTTTTTTTAATGCTTCGATGACAATGGTCTCTGCATTGGGCAATTTTTCTTTTTTGCTCTCAGTACCTTTTTTGGAAACTAACATTACCTGTTCCAATTCTTCAACATCAGGGAGTAGTTGAATAATATTAACCTGGTCCTTCCGAAGTTCACTTAGATAGATTTCTTTGGTTCTATATCCAATCGATGAGATCGTAATCTTGGATGAAGTGTTTGGTTTGGTATATGCTAAAAGTCTAAACTCTCCTTTATCATCTGCGATTAACCCTTTGTTAGTTCCAGTAAATCTTACAGTAGCATAGTATACCGGGAATTTCGTTTTTGAATCCAAAACCCTACAAAGTAATTCGCCACTTTCTATTTGATCTTGAGCATATACTTCTGAACAAAATACAGTTAAAAAAACAAAACAAAGGATATAACTTTTCTTAAGTAGTTTCATGAAAAATTGATGCACTAATGGTTAATATTTATTTTCCCTAACAGAAAATTAACAAAAAAAAGACACTTTGACGATTTCAAAGTGTCTTTTTAACTATTTCGTAACGCTTTCTCTCTACTTGAAAAAAGAATCTACAAATTCGTATTTATTAAAAACCTGAAGGTCTTCTATGCCTTCTCCTACACCAATATATTTTACAGGAATTTGAAATTGATCGCTAATCCCAATAACTACTCCGCCTTTAGCCGTTCCATCTAATTTGGTAACCGCCATCGAAGTCACCTCAGTTGCTGCTGTAAATTGTTTCGCTTGTTCAAAAGCATTTTGTCCTGTAGAACCATCCAAAACCAATAACACATCATGAGGAGCATCTCCTATCACCTTTTGCATTACCCGTTTTACTTTAGTCAGCTCATTCATCAAGTTGATCTTGTTATGTAATCGTCCTGCTGTATCTATAATAATGACATCTGCATCCTGATTTACTCCAGATTGTAAGGTATCGAATGCAACTGATGCTGGATCACTTCCCATCTCTTGTTTTACAATAGGTATATCTACTCGATCTGCCCAAACCTGAAGTTGATCTATTGCAGCTGCTCTAAAAGTATCTGCTGCTCCCAGTACTACTTTTAAACCTTTTTTGTTAAACTGGTATGCTAATTTTCCTATTGTAGTGGTTTTGCCTACTCCATTTACTCCAACCACCATGAGTACATAAGGTTTTTTATCTTCTGGAATTTCGTAATCTGTAGCTTCGCCAACATTTGTTTCGGATAGTAACCCCGCAATCTCTTCACGAAGTATCTTATTCAACTCATCTGTACCTAGGTATTTATCTTTTGCTACACGATTTTCGATTCTCTGTATAATCTTTATCGTTGTCTTGACACCTACATCACTAGTTACCAAAACTTCTTCAAGTTCATCCAAAACATCATCATCAACTTTGGACTTCCCTGCAACTGCTTTACCAAGCTTAGAAAAAAAACTAGTTTTGGTTTTTTCTAATCCTTTATCTAGAGTCTCTTTCTTTTCAGAGGAAAATATATTTTTAAAAAGTGCCATTTCTTTAATTCTATATCATGATTTCTAAAAATCTTTTGCCTTAGCAAAAAGACTGCCTAAATATAAAAAGAAAGAGCCATTTCAATGCAATTGAAACGGCTTCTTTTAAATATCTTTTAACAGGAAATTACTTTTTCTTTAAAAAGTCATTTACAAGTTCTGGAGCCATAATAGATTCTACAAAGGTATATGCTCCTGTTTTTGGAGACTTTACCATTTTGATGGCCTTAGTCAATCTTTTTGACCCTGTTTGTAACGATGCTACTGATTTCTTTGCCATGTCTTATTATTTAATTTCTTTATGAACCGTCATTTTCTTAAGAATAGGATTAAATTTCTTTAACTCCATTCTATCCGGTGTATTCTTTTTGTTCTTTGTAGTGATGTATCTTGATGTACCTGGCTGACCAGAAGCTTTATGCTCTGTACATTCTAAGATTACCTGTACTCTGTTACCTTTCTTCGCCATTTCTAATATCTTTTATAAAAGGAGAATTATTTATTTAAGAAACCTTTTTCTCTAGCTTCTTTAAGTACAGCAGAGATCCCGTTCTTGTTTATATTTTTTAATGCCGCAGTAGACACCTTTAGCGTTATCCAACGATCTTCTTCTGGAATGTAAAAACGCTTCTTGATCAAATTCGCATTGAATTTACGTTTTGTTTTATTCATCGCGTGAGAAACGTTATTTCCCACCATTGCTTTTTTTCCTGTAAGCTCGCAAACTCTTGACATTTCTTCTTAATTTTGGTGTTATTTCAAAACAGGGTGCAAAGTAACGAATAATTTCTCGAACAGCCAATAATAGTTTTTAAAATTTTCTTCTTTATCAAAAGTTTTTTTTAACCTCCCATTTTTCTTGTAATGAAGCACCTTTTGTAAAACCTTACCTTAAAAATTATCAAAACAATATTTTTTATTAAAACGCGCCAGAAAACAACACAAAACACTGTTAATCAACAAAATAAACTTTACTAATTTTAATATATTTCCAATTTCATGACCATTAAGGGTATTGGTTTCTAGTTAAACAAAATTAGTTTTTTGAAACCTACTATTGTATATTTATTGTTTATTACCCCTAAATCATTTATCCATAATGCCTAATAGTCTTAAGAACGAACTAATAAAAAAACATACTATTGCTAATATAGGTACTTTCTACTGTTACGATCATTTTATGATTTCCGAAATTAATGAAGGAGTCATAGTTGATCTTAAAATGACACTTGAAGTCACCAACACTCTAACTAAGAAATACTACGGCCGAAAAAAACCTTTTGTATATATTACCAATCGAGTTAACTCTTATTCGATGGATCCTACGATTCATTTTGAAACCGCAAAAATGTTACCCAATACATTAGGATACGCTATTGTTACATATGACAAGACCAACACCGATGTTGCTAATCTTGAAAAAGCTTTTCTAAAAATTCCCATACAAATTTTTCATAGCCTCGATCAGGCTGTGCAATGGGCAGAAAGTATAATTCCAAAGGATTAATTCTCTTCACACAAAACATAAATAATTACTAATCAACGATTACCATGTAATCGATAAATCAATGCATTGACTAATCCTCAAATCAAAAAAAGTAAAAACATGTCAGATCATTTAATTGCTAAACACGAAATCAACCTAGGCACATTTTATTTTTATACTAATTATTTTGTTTCAGAAGTTAAAGAAGGTATAACAATATCTCTTGACAAACTTGACGAGCTTATCCCTTTAGTCTTAAAGTACTATGAAAACGGAGAGCCTTTTAGCTACATCTCTAATCGAATAAACTCTCATAGTATATTACCTCATCAATACGGTGACTGCCCTTTACTTAATTTAGATAATTTTGTGAGTTATTCTACCGTTACTTACAGTCATCTTTGCAGTAAGTCGATTGAAGTAGAAAAACATTTTGCTAAAAGACCATTTTATAATTTCTCTAGTCTATCAGAGGCAATTGAATGGACTCATAATGAGTTAGAAGGTCTTAAAAATAAATCTTAGCGTAAGAGGTGAAATATACTAGCAACTTTTTTCAACCAATACATTTTACCGCCTGAAGCGTTTCACTCTTATTAATTAAGGTCTTGAGTACTTTCATGAGTTTTACACGAGAATAAATATATCTTATGTCGATTAAAATGGTAACACAAACTAATTATGACCTGCTTTAATTATTATTACTTATTTTAGAAAAATAAAATAGTTTTTTTAAATGATTGAAAACATTAATACCCCTCTTTTAAATAAACATAAAATTGATATTGGTTGGTTTTATTTTTATGAAAATTTCGTAATTGGAAATGTCAATCAAGGACTGGATCTTAATTTTGATAGTGGAAAAAAATTATATGAATTGATCCAACATTATTACGAAGGCATCAAACCTTTTACTTATATCTCCCAGCGAGTTAATTCCTATTCCTTCAAACCCACTAGAATTCATGGAGTTGAAGAGTATTTCCCTAACTTAAAAGGTTATGCAATTGTAATTTATGACCCTGTGAATTATAAAGTAGCAAAGTTAGAAGAAACATTTACAAGTATGCCAACTTATGTAACCGATGACTTAGAGGACGCTATTACCTGGTCAAACAAAATTCTTTCAAAAGAAGAAGTCGAAGAATAAAATACCTATCTATTCAGTTCATTTAATAACAGCTCCAGAGATTTATTAACTGTCTTCCCGATAGTTCTTTCTCTATGATTGCTGAAGTTATATTCTTTTGAAAACACTGTTGTTGGAGTAGCAATGGCAATAAAAACCGTTCCTACTTCTACATCACCGTCTCCTTTTTTCGGTCCGGCATTGCCTGTTGTAGCGATAGCATATTCTGATTTAAATTTAAATTTTGCTGTTTTAGCCATTTCTTCCGCAACTTGAAGACTAGTTACCGAATATTTTTGAATAATATCTGCACTTACCCCCAAAATATCAATCTTTGACTGGGTAGCATACGTCACTGCACCTCCTTTGAAATATTTTGAAGCACCTGCATTGGCAGTAAACAATTGAGCAATTCTCCCTCCGGTACAACTTTCAGCAACTGACAATGAGGCTTCTTTTTTAACCAATAACTCTCCTATCCTAACCTCTATAGTTTGATCATCTTCGTAACCTACAATAATATCTCCGATGATATCTTGCAGCACTTCTATTTTTTCTGAAATCGTTTCTTCAAGGATTTGCTTATCCTTTCCTCGAGCAGAGAGTCGTAAACGAACTCTTCCTAAATTCGGTAGATATGCCAGTCTTATAAAATCGGGCAAGCTATCTTCCCAATCTTCAATTTTTGCTGCTATAGCACTTTCTCCCATACCATAAGTCTGCACCGTTTTATGCACAATAAATGGACGATCAAATCTTTTCTGCAATCTCGGAAGTACTTCAGTTTTCATCAACCCTTTCATTTCAAAGGGAACACCCGGCATAGATACTATTACTTTATCCTGATCATCAAACCACATCCCAGGAGCAGTTCCATAATGGTTCATCAAAACCGTAGAACGACTTGGAACCAAAGCTTGTTTTCGATTTACATCTGAAATCGGTGTAGAAATATATTTAGCAAACAAATCTTCAATATGTTTTAGAACCGTATCATTTTGGATCAAGTGATCATCAAAATACTCACATATTGTGTGTTTCGTGATATCATCTTTGGTCGGCCCTAAACCTCCTGTTATAAGAATGATATCCACTCTGCTCTTAGCTTCTTCAATTGCATTTAGAATATGTTGTCGATCATCACTTATAGAAGTGATTTGATATACATCAACTCCTATTTTATTGAGTTCTTTACCCATAAACGCAGAATTGGAATCTACAATCTGTCCGATAAGGATTTCATCACCAATGGTAATAATTTCTGCTAACATATTTTGGAAAGCTACGCGAAATCGACTTTTAAGGAGGCTATAGCCACATTAACGGCAGACACGATCTCGTCTAATACCGCTTTTATTTCTTCTTTTGGCTTGTTGGTTTTGGACCATGCCTCAATTTGTTTGATTTGAGATAATAAGTCTATATCAAATAACTGAAGATTTGGCTTCATCTTATGAGCGTATTGATAAGCCATCTGCGGATTATCTGCGTCGACTGCCTGAACCATGTTTTCAAGATCCGGCGGAATCTCTTCTAAGAAAGTCTGTACCAGAACTGCAATAAATTCGTCATCACCTCCAGATAATTCATTTACATTTTTCAAACTATATCCTTTGCTCATGTATTTTATTTTTATTGAAAAGGTTCTTTATAAACTCTACAAGAAGCTTATCTAATGTAAAGCATCTGCGTTGTAAGAGTTATTTGTAAATATAACATCTCATCCCTACAAACTAAAATATTTATTGAATATTCTGTAAAGAAATACGATATACATCAAGGAAATCTCATTCTTTATTGTGTGTACATCATCCGAAACTACAAGTAAAACCTTTAAAATTAAATACTTCTAAACTTTTTAATATAAACTGTTAAAAAATTTGTTAGCATTATCTAACTTTTTAGATTTGCCAAATCTAACAAAATGCTTACTTCATCAAATATGAAATCAATTTTATTCATTTTTACCTTATTTCAGATCAGTGTTATAATTGGTCAAACAGGAAATCTTAAGGGAAATACGAATACAAAAGAAGACGCCATTCCTTTTGCCAATATCACATTATCAAACGATTCCTTTACCACCTATGCTTCGTCTGATAAAAATGGTGATTTTGAAATTTATGATATTCCATATGGAGATTATTTGATAAAAATAAGTGCACTAGGACATCAAACCTTAGAGCAAAATGTTTCCATAAACTCTACTACGAACACTACTGTTGCTCAGAAATTCACTCTTACCGAAGACAGGTTAAATCTGGATCAGGTGGTGGTTAGTGCAACAAGAAATCGAGTGAATCGAAAAAAAGCCCCCGTTGTAGTGAATGTACTAAGTCCAAAATTATTGGGAGCTACGCAATCTATATCTGTTTCAGAAGGCCTTAATTATTCTCCAGGAGTACGGGTAGAAAATAACTGTCAGAACTGTGGGTTTACCCAAGTCAGACTTAATGGACTAGACGGAAGTTATACTCAGGTTTTGATAAACAGTAGAGCTGTATTTAGCGCACTTAATAGCGTATATGGATTAGAACAAATTCCTACCAATATTGTAGAACGTATTGAGGTAGTGCGAAGTGGAGGTTCTGCGCTTTATGGATCGAATGCTATAGCAGGAACCATTAATATCATCACCAAGGATCCAGTTCTAAATACATGGGAAGTTGGGACCTATTTGGGGCTTGTTGATGGAGATACGCCGGATCGATCACTTAACTTCAACGCTTCTCTGGTAAGTGATGATCTAATGTCTGGAATTACTGTATTTGGGTTGAATAGAGATCGAGAAGAATTTGATGCTAACGGAGATGGTTTTACCGAACTTACCACCCTTCAGAATACCACTTTTGGTTTAAAAACGTTTTTAAAACCTTCTGACCGAAGTAAAATCTCCTTGGACTTGACCACCATTAAAGAATATCGTCGCGGAGGAGATCGCCTTGATCTAGCTCCTCATTTCACGGATATTACTGAAGAACTGGACCATGATACTTTTTTGGGAGGCATTACTTATGAACTGGAAAACGAAAAGGGAACCAATAATCTTTCTGTCTACACTTCCGGACAATATACCGATAGAGATAGTTATTATGGAGGGCTTGGTGGTGGACGAACCAGACAAGACAGTATTCTGGCCTTAAACGCCTATGGCGTAACCAAAGACTTGGCCTTGCTTACCGGAGTACAGTTTACTCAAAATCTAAAAAACAACGATATTATTACTACAGGAGTAGAATACAATATCAGCGATACTGAAGATGTGATAGCTGGTTATAACCGATTAATCGATCAACAGGTTCATACCATAGGCTCTTATTTGCAATACGAATGGAAACCTACAGATGATTTTACCGCCTTACTCGGCACACGATTAGATCATGTTAATGTTGATGGAAATTATAACATCGGAGGGATCTCCAGGGATGTTTCTGTAACCCAAACCGTATTAAGCCCTCGTATTACTTTATCCTATAACATTCTGAAGTCACTAAAATTCAGAGGTGGTTATGCAAGAGGATTTAGAGCTCCGCAAGCCTTTAATGAGGATCTACATATTTCTTCTGTTGGTGGAGAACCTCAATTTGTGATTCTATCCGAAAATCTGGATACCGAATTTTCAAATGCCTTTACAGCTTCATTGAACTACTCAAAAAACTTTAATAAAATCCAAGCTGATTTTCTCTTAGAAGGATTTTTTACGGATCTCAAAGATCCCTTTACTTTGGTAAGCACAGGAGCTGTTCTAGAAAACGGTTCTATTCTTGAAGAAGTAAGAAACGGATCCGGAGCAAAAGTTTTTGGAACTAATTTTGAAATCGGTATTTCTCCATCAAAAGAATGGCAGTTTCAAATAGGAGGTACCATTCAACAATCTAATTATGACGAAAGCCAGATCCTATTCGAATCTGATGGTACCATACCGGGAGAACAAGATGTGATCGTAGACGAATTTGTACGAAACCCTAATACCTATGGCTACATCAATGCATCTTGGATACCGAGCAAACGTTTTAATATGGACCTAACCGGTACATACACGGGGAACATGATTGTACCCAGAGTAGTTAGCGAATCTGGTTTTTTGGATCTTGTTGATACCAATCCTTTCTTTGACTTAAACCTAAAATTAGAACATCACTTAGATATTTCAGAAAATTTTCACGTAACCTTCAGCGGAGGGGTAAAAAATATATTTAACAGCTATCAAGACGATTTTGATATCGGCCCCCTTCGTGATTCTGATTATATTTATGGACCGGGAACACCTAGAACCTTTTTCATTGGAATAAAATTCGGAAACCTACACTAGTTATGAGATCAACAAGTACTATATTCTTCTTATGCTTTGCATTATCGTTTGAGGTTGCTGCTCAAAACGATGAAGCCGTTCGTTGGATCAGTTTTGAGCAATTAGATGATTCTCTTGCGGTAAAACCAAAAAAAGTAATCATTAGTTTCTATGCAGACTGGTGTGCTTACTGTAAAAAAATGGATCGTGTGGTTTACACAAAACCAGAAGTGATCAAAAAAATAAATGAAGAATACTATGCGGTAAAAATGAATGCAGAAAGTAGAGATACAATTGCTTTTGATGGTGGTATTTTCACCAACAAAACTCGAACATCATCAAGAAATCCCATCCATGAAATCCCACTCTTGTTAGCCTCTAGAGAGGGTCAACCTTTTTCTCTCCCGGCTACTATTTTTCTTGATGAAAGTTTTAAAGTAAGAAAGCGATACTTTGAATATTTAAGTCCTAAAAAAATGCTATTAGCACTCTAGCTATTCTACAATTTTATTTCACTTTTATAGAAAACATTTTTTCATCCTCAATATAACCATCCAAATAGTCATTAGCATCTACCCTTCCTACTCCTGCAGGAGTTCCGGTAAAAATAATATCTCCTATTTTTAAGGTAAAGAACTGAGAAACATACTCAACGAGTTCATCAATTTTCCACAACATCAATTGGGTATTTCCTTGCTGAACGATTTCTTTGTTTTTTTCTAATCTAAAATTGATGTCATTCACATCTGCAAAATTGTCCTTGGAAACCCAATTACCAATAACCGCAGCCCCATCAAACGCTTTTGCTTTTTCCCAAGGCAATCCTTTTGATTTCAACTGACTTTGCAAATCTCTTGCCGTAAAATCAATTCCTAGCCCAATTTCGTCATAGTACTTATGCGCAAATTTTCTATCGATATACTTTCCGAGTTTCTTGATTTTGATCAAAATTTCTACTTCATAATGAATGTCATTAGAAAAATCTGGAATAAAGAAAGGTTGTTTTTTGAGTAAGATAGAAGTGTCGGGCTTTAAAAAAACTACAGGATCTGTAGGCTTTTCATTTTCTAACTCTTCTATATGGTCGGTATAATTACGCCCTATACAAATTATCTTCATCGCTTAATTTAGATATACAAAGATATTACAGATTCAAACTATTGTTGAGTTTACGAAGCCGAACAGCAGTCAATACTTTTTTGGTATACAAAGGAAAATCTGCATTTTGTAACCAGCCAAAATAACCAGGTTCGTCTTCCATTACCCGTTCTACTAATTTCCCTTTATGTTTTCCAAAGGTAAACACTTCCTTACCATCGTTATCATAAGCGATAAATCCAGCAAAATCGGCAAACTGTTTTCTCGAACTGAATTCTGAAAGGAATTTAGTACTATTCTCTAATTCTGGATATCTATCCAATTGCGCTTTTAGCACTTCATAGGTTGCCATAGTATCTGCTTCAGCCGAATGTGCATCATTGAGATCTTTATCACAATAAAATTTATACGCCGCAGAAAGCGTTCTCTTTTCCATCTTATGATAGATAGTTTGTACATCTACAGAAACAGTGTTCTTCATATCGAAGTCCAGTTCTACTCTTAACAACTCTTCTGCCAATAATGGAATGTCAAAACGATTAGAATTAAAACCTCCCAAATCACAACCTTTGATCATATCATGAACTTTGTTAGCGATTTCCTTAAAAGTAGGCTCGTTGGCAACCTTGGCATCATCTATGCCATGAACAGCAGTTGTTTCTGGAGGTATCGGCATCTCAGGATTTACTAACCATGTTTTGCTTTCCTGAGTTCCATTTGGAAACACTTTTAGGATGGAAATTTCTACAATGCGATCTTTAGAAATATTAACCCCGGTCGTTTCAAGATCAAAAAAACAGATCGGTTTTTTCAAATTAAGCTCCATAAATTGTTCGTGTGATTCCCAAAGATAACTTCAATTATTTAACATTCTTGTAGACCAGCTCTACTTTAACATTTCTAAAAATTATACTAACTTCTCTACAAATACATTATCCGCAAATTTTCTTGTCACGGTTTCAGTAGTATCATTGAATCCTATCCTGATCGATTTATCAAATTCCCGAATTTCCAACACCTTAATCTCACTACTAAGTGCCAGTCCTATTTCTGATACAAATCTTAAAAAATTAACAGAACCGTCGTTTACAGACACTAATTTACACACATCACCTACTGATAAAGAAGACAAGGTAATTTTAGGCACCACCTTATATTCGCCACTAGCATTAGGAATCAACTCCCCATGGGGGTCTTTTTTCGGAAAATCCATAAAGCGGTCTAACTCATCTACCAGCTTGTAGGATTTAATATGCTCTAATTGTTCTGCAACATCATGCACCTCATCCCAGCTAAAATTTAGGTAGTTATACAAAAACGTTTCCCAAAGCCTGTGTTTTCGAATAAGTCGAACAGCAACAGAACGACCCTCCTGGGTTAATTCTAACTTTCCATATTTTTCGCTAACCACATATTTTTTTGTTTTTAGCTTCTTGATCATATTGTTTGTAGAAGCTGGAGAAACTCTCAAATAATCTGCCAATTGATTATTCCCAACCTTATCAGAGCTATCTTCTATCAACAACTTAAAAAGTGCCTTTAGATAGTCTTCTTCACTTTTTGTTAAATTATTCAAATTTGATTTGTTAGTCATAACTAACTTTTTTAGTTTTGCTACGGTGATGAGACAAAAATACTAAACACAATACAATTATTAGGCATATAATTAATTACTATTAGTGTAGATGTAATTTCTTAAAAAGAATATCCAAATACGTACGACCTACTCCCCAAATAAAATATAATTTAATTCATTTATTGATTGAGAACAATGATTAAGAAACTAACACTTTTATTTATCTTTTCCACAGTTTTCTTTTCTTGCAAAAAAGAAGTAAAACAAGAAAACCAAAAAGTAAATGTGGTAACAACTACCTCTATGATCACAGATCTACTTCATAATATTGGAGGAGATGCTATAGAAGTAGTAGGGTTAATGGGAAGCGGTGTAGATCCTCACTTATACAAAGCCAGCGAAGGGGATGTGAGTAAGTTGGTAAATGCTGATGTTATATTCTACAATGGATTACATCTAGAAGGAAAACTGGTAGAAGTTTTTGAAAAGATGGAAAATCAGGATATTAAAACCATTCCCGTTGCCGAGAAACTTGATAAAAATACGTTAATTGGTTCTGATTACTTCGCTTCTAATTATGATCCTCATATTTGGTTTAGTATCGAAAACTGGAAAATCATCAGCCAATATGTAGTACAACAACTATCTTCTGCTGATCCAAAAAATGCTACAACATTTGAAACAAACGGAAAAATATACCTAGAAAAATTAAACGAACTTGAAAAGAAGCTAAATTCGACTATCACTACTTTACCCAAAGAAAAACGAATATTAGTCACTGCCCATGATGCCTTTAATTATTTTGGTCAGGCCTATGATTTTGAGGTTGTAGGATTACAAGGATTATCCACCGCTACAGAAGCGGGTGTTCAGGATGTGCAGAAATTGGCGAATTTTATTATTGAAAAAGAAATCAAGGCCATTTTTGTAGAAAGTTCTGTTCCTAAAAGAACTATAGAGGCTTTACAGGCAGCAGTGCGATCCAAAGATCATGAAGTAGCCATAGGCGGAACCTTATTTTCTGATGCGTTAGGAAATCCAGGAACAAAAGAAGGCACATACATAGGGATGTTTGAATACAACGTAAACACCATCATAAATGCATTGAAGTAATGGAAGAAAAAATTGCTATTCAAATAGATGACCTTACGGTAGCCTACAACTACAAACCTGTGTTGTGGGACATCGATCTAGCCATACCAGAAGGTGTCTTAATGGCAATAGTAGGCCCGAATGGTGCAGGCAAATCAACTTTGATCAAATCCATTTTAAATATTATTAAACCCATAGCCGGAAGTGTTAATATTTACGGAAAAACCTACGACAAACAGCGTTCTTTGGTCGCTTATGTCCCTCAAAAAGGGAGTGTAGATTGGGATTTTCCCACTACTGCACTAGATGTGGTGATGATGGGTACCTACGGAAGCCTGGGATGGATCAAACGCCCAGGTGCTAAACAAAAGAAAGCCGCTCTAGAAGCTTTAGAAAAAGTGGGAATGTTAGCCTTCAAAAATCGACAAATAAGTCAATTATCTGGAGGACAACAACAACGAATTTTTTTAGCAAGAGCTTTGGTGCAAAACGCTTCCATTTACTTTATGGATGAGCCGTTTCAAGGAGTAGATGCTACTACCGAAAAGGCAATCATCAATATCCTAAAAGAACTGAGAAAAGCAGGCAAAACAGTGATTGTAGTGCACCACGACTTACAGACTGTTCCAGAATACTTTGATTGGGTTACTTTTTTGAACGTTAAAAAAATTGCTACTGGACCAGTGAAAGATATTTTTAATGATGACAATCTCACAAAAACTTACGGTATTAATTACAAAGTAGCGGTCAATCAATAAGCTATGCATATATCAATACCACATATAAGTTTACAGACATTATTTCCTAAGTCATGGATTTAAGAGAATACATAGCATTAGTTTTCGATGACTATACCCTTCGCACAATTACCTTGGGTACGGCGGTGCTTGGTGCTATTTGTGGTATGTTAGGGAGTTTTGCCGTACTGAGAAAACAAAGCTTGCTGGGTGATGCTATTTCTCATGCTGCTCTTCCTGGGATTGCCATTGCTTTTTTAATTATTGGAGTAAAAAGCAGTTCCATTTTTTTATTAGGCGCACTGATCAGCGGTCTTATCGGAACTTTTTGGATTCGTGGGATTACTCAAAAAACTCATCTCAAATCAGATACTGCTCTTGGACTTATCCTTTCCTTGTTCTTTGGTTTTGGTATGCTGTTGCTTACCTATATTCAAAAGCAACCTAATGCAAATCAGGCAGGATTAGAAAGTTACCTATTTGGCCAAGCCGCTACACTTTTAGAAAGTGATGTTTGGTTAATGGTAATAGTTACTGGTATAAGTCTAGTTATCGTGTTACTGTTTTGGAAAGAACTAAAATTGTTACTTTTTGATCCAGATTATACCAAAACTCTTGGTTTTAACACCAAATTTCTTGATATTCTGATTACTACTTTTATTGTGGTTGCTATCGTATTAGGATTACAAACCGTGGGTGTTGTCTTAATGAGTGCTATGCTATTGGCTCCGGCAGCTGCAGCCAGGCAATGGACCAATAATTTGGGAAAAATGGTGTTTTTGGCAGCGCTCTTTGGCGCATCCTCTGGAGTTTTAGGAACTGCGATAAGTGCAAGTCATAACAATCTATCTACAGGACCTGTTATTGTACTTGTTGCAGGGGTATTCGTTTTATTTTCTTTTATCTTTTCTCCGGGACGTGGTTTACTATTTCGAGAAATACGGTTTAGAAAAAACAGAAATGACTTGCAATTGCATAAGACCCTATCATTTATGTACAATATTGCCAGTACTCATGAAGATATATCTCATCCACATGCAATCAAAATCTTAAATAATTTTCAGGGATTTACCAGAAAATCGTTGCAAAAACTAGAAGACAAAGATTATGTAAAAATTGATGGTCCCATGTGGTCAATGACGGAAACAGGATACCACACTGCAGCAAATTTATACAATCAATTAATCAAAGAAGAAGATGAGTAGTGCACAAATTGAAATACAGTTGATTGCAAGTGTGGTAGCTATCGCTTGTGCTATACCAGGAACCTTTTTGGTATTACGCAAAATGGCATTAATTACCGATGCTATTAGCCACTCCATTCTTCCTGGTATTGTGATTGGTTTTTTTATTACGCACGATCTGTCATCTCCTCTTCTTATTATTTTGGCCGCAGCTAGTGGCGTACTTACGGTGGTATTGGTAGAGTTTATTCAAAAAACTGGACTGGTAAAAGAAGACACGGCGATTGGATTGGTGTTCCCTGTACTATTTAGTATAGGTATTATTTTGATCGCTCAAAATGCCAACGATATTCATTTGGATGTAGATGCCGTTTTATTGGGAGAACTCGCTTTTGCTCCGTTTGATAGATTAGGGTTTAATGATATTGATCTAGGCCCAAAATCTCTATGGATCATAGGATCTATTTTATTAATCACACTTGGTTTACTTTTTGCTTTTTTCAAAGAATTGAAAGTAAGCACGTTTGATGCTGGTTTAGCTTCTGCTTTAGGCCTATCACCAGCAGTTATGCATTATGGACTGATGACGGTTTCTTCTATCACTACAGTGGGAGCATTTGATGCTGTAGGCGCCATATTGGTGATTGCCCTTATGATTGCCCCAGCTGCCACCGCTTATTTATTGACCAATGACCTGAAAAAGATGTTGGTTTTGGCTGTTGTATTTGGTGTAGGAAGCGCAATAACAGGTTACTGGGTAGCTCACGCTTTGGATGCTTCTATTTCAGGATCGATGACCACCGTATTAGGCCTGGTATTTTTAATCGCCTACTTATTTGCTCCAGGTCGAGGTTTGTTCTCTGTTCTTTATCGACAAAGACAACAGCGCATTGAGGTGTCTCTGCTTACCTTCCTTCTACACTTGGGAAACCATAAGGAAGTTGAAGAAAGACATGTAAAACACCTCAACGAACATATTAATTGGCAGAAGGTTCAATCAAAATCTGTATTGGATTTGGCTCTCAAAAACAATATGATTACTATTGATAACGATATCGTTTCTCTTACCAAAAAAGGTAAAGATTTCACTACAAAAGCAATTAACTATATCGTAACCAATAAAAATTCTGAAATTGAAAATATGAAGGACGACTTCTTCCTATTTAGAGGGTAAGGTTCCTGTGATCTTCTTCTGATCATTCTATTACCAAACCCCAAAAGATTCAGGCTTTTTTAAAAATCTTGCTGTAAAACTTTGATCTATTCCCCATTTCATTTCTAAAGCTGAAACCGTATTTGTATGTGAAATGGTTCCTTTTGACAGATCTATATCATAATCCTTGCTCCATATCTTATGGTATTTTGCTAATTGCTGCAATGCATCCAAAATAAATACGACTTCCTTGTTGCTATGAGTAGGATGAATAGACATTCGGATCCAACCTGGTTTATCAGCATTATCTCCTTTATCAATCTGATCTGTGATTTCTTTGGACCTCTGCGGCGTAACACCAAGCAGATAATGCCCATAGGTACCCGCACAAGAGCAGCCCCCTCTAGTTTGTATTCCAAATCGATCATTGAGTATTTTGACTCCCAGATTATGATGAAGATCTTCGATATAAAAAGAAATTACACCCAACCTTTGCTGATGCTCTCCTGCCAGAATATGTAAATTCGAGATATTTGATAGAGACTCCCAAATCATTTGAAGAATTTCATGTTCTCTTTTTTGTATGTTACCTACTCCCATTTCTTCTTTCAATCGCATACACATGGCTACCTTGATAGTTTGCAAAAAAGCTGGTGTCCCTCCATCTTCTCTGGATTCGATAGCCTTCAAATATCGATGTTCTCCCCAAGGATTAGTCCAGGAAACTGTACCTCCACCTGAAATGTCGGGTATCTTATTATGATACATTTTACTGTTGAACACTAAGATTCCTGTTGTTCCTGGCCCTCCCAAAAATTTATGTCCTGAAAAATAAATAGCATCAAGATATCGCCCTTTTCTATCATCTTCGTGCATATCCATCTCAATATAAGGTGCGGCACAGGCAAAATCCACAAAGCATAAGCCGTTGTATTGATGTATGAGTTCAGCTATTTCCTGATAGGGGGTAATAATTCCAGTCACATTGGAACAGGACGTAATCGCTACTATTTTCATTTTACGATGCTGATACTTCTGGATTTCAATTTCAAAATTACGAATAGATACCAACCCCTTTTTATCTGGAGGAACCACAACAACATCTGCAGTAGTTTCTAACCAAGAGGTTTGATTAGAGTGGTGCTCCATATGAGAAACAAATACTACTGGTTTATCCTCTTCTTCATATTTAACTTGATCTTGATACGATTCATGAACCCTAAGCCCCAGTATTCGCTGCAACTTATTAACCACTCCCGTCATCCCCGAATTTGAAGATATCAGTACATCCCGAGATGAGGCATTTACATGTTGCTTAATGATTTGCTGTGCTTTGTGATACGCATACGTCATTGCCGATCCTGTATAATTCGTATCCGTATGTGTATTGGCCACAAAGGGATAAAAATCTTTGAGCATACGTTCTTCGATAGGTCGATACATTCGACCACTAGCTGTCCAATCTGCATACAACACCCGTATCGAATCATGATAAGGTGTTTTGATATATTGATGCTGACCAATAATCTGATTCTGATATTTCAAAAAATAATCTTGCATGGTTATTCCTCTACTCTACCATTAATAATATCCCATAAATTGGCTGGATCTTCGGCATAAATATCCCGAAGCAGGAATACCATAAGCACAATATAGGCTATAAATCCAAAAAAGATCATGCGCTGAGCCACCGTTGTCTTTTGTATATCTTGCCTGTCTTTTCGTTCACAAACTTCACCCGGACAATACTGTACTTTATCCTTATAGAATCTTGCATAAAACTTACAGCCCAGACAAATACCAAAAGCGGTTTCCCAAAACAAAAACACCAGGCAGATCAAACAAATCAGTGCAGTAACTGGTCCATATGAATTGACCACATTTGATAATACAAATATGATACTGGATAGTACTAAACCTATTTTCCAGGCAAATTTCTTTTGCGGTGCCCCCACATATTCTGGCACTTGATTGCGAACAATCATCCGACCCAGTATTAAGAATGGTGAAAACCTTGGATTGATCAATACCCTAATCATAATATCTGTTAGAAAAATAGTCACCGCGTATTTAAGCATAGTAAAGTCCCCCGTAAAAACTACGATAAGTATCGAGATAAACATGATCAAAAAGAGAATGCCTGCAGCCGCTCTTATTTCTCGTTCATTTAATACGGGTATGGTGTACCCATCTACAAATTCACCAAATTGAATGGTTTTGTTAATTGTATGCATTTTGTTCGTTTTTTGATTAATGATTGAAATTGATTGATGATGATTGATGTCTTATCTCTCGATAGAGATTAATTTTTCAAGATTAAACCCTTTGATAATAAGCCAAAAAGAAATAGCGATTTGCAACAGTCCTATAGGGAGATATAATATCATAAGACCACTATCATACAAAGACCAAAGCACGTTTGATAGCATGGTTATTGCTGCAAGACATCCTAAGATGGAAAATAGTGAAGGAATAAGACTGGTTTTACAGAACCCATAATACAAGACCATAACAGAAAGTCCGCCTACCAACATATCCATCATATGAATCCAACCTCGTACCTCCAGAAATAATGCTCCAGAGCTCTTTAAGTAAGCTTGGCTAGCGATGTCAGCTTCAACATAGTCACTACTGATAGACAATAAAGATAACAATACTGTATTATCGATAAGAGTAGCTGCAAAACTCACCACGGTGAGCACCAGATAAAGCATTCCTAACCTGCGGCTATAGGTATCAAAAAATGGCTTTAAGGTAATAGCTATCCAAAGACTTATGCAACCTAACAAAACTGCCAATAAAGTGGCTGTGACAATCTCCGTTTCATGAGAAGCAGTAAGGGTTAAAAAGTCGTTGTCAAAAATAACTGGTCCCAGTAAATAGAAGTTAATCAATACTCCTAATACAAACTGAAATAGAAATAGGTATCCCAGGACCATCCCTGTTTTAGGATTGAAATTCATAATGTTCGTTTTTTGATTAATGATTGAAATTGATTGATGATGATTGATGATGTAATTTGTACTATTTACATATGCTTCATGATTTAAATTGATTAATTAGAAAAGTCTACTTGATTGGAATTCCCTTTGATATTGACCTTAGCTCCAGACTTCGCTTTGCTCTTTACCGATTCATAAGATAAATCCAACGCACCATAACTTTTGTTACTAAACAGAAGATTAAGATCTTTCCCAGATACTTGTCCCAAAGTTTCAAAAGTAGTTCCTGAATGCATTACGACTCCATCCAATACGGAATTATGAATAAAAATCTGTACACTATCCCGCTTTCGTATTTCTTTGGCGTTCTCTATTCTTAGTGTATCTCCAGATATTTTAACTTTTAAAAAAGGCAACAGGTTTTCTGGTGCTTTAATCTTGAGTTGGGTAATACTATCCTGAATAAAATAGATATAAGCTCCTTCTTCATTGTAGATGTTCTTGAATGCTGAAACATCCCTTACTTCCTCTTTAATAGCAAGATTCACTTTACTTCGATCTACTTTATCAATATAATCATGCATGATCTTCTGAAAAGCAAAAAAGAAAAAAGCTAGCAGTACCACTGCAATTATTAATACCAAATTACTTTTTTTCATCACTTACATTTTTAACATATTGGTCATAAGAATTCTTCACTTCTTCAAACTCTACATCAAGCAACATCATTTCTTTAAACATATCCGGAAGTCGTACCCCTATAAATTCTTTTTTCTTGATTTCGAGCACAGTATGGTACCCTTTTTCTGAGACAAAATATCCGATTCCTCTTTTATTATAAATCACTTCTAGTTCTTGTAAATGTGTAAATGCCCGACTTGCAGTATTTGGATTTACCTCTACCATAACAGCAACCTCTCTTACCGAAGGAATCCTTTCGTTTTCCTGCCATTTGCGGATCAGAATATTCTCATAAAAGAAATCCACAATTTGTAAGTATATTGGTTTACCGTTATCAAAATCCATGATCAAGCCTCCTTTTCGGTTATTTTAAAATAGGTCGCTAAAAGCATCATAGGTCCAAAAACTAAACTAAAAAGAAATCCTCCGATCCCTGATAAGTCTGTTTGTGCTAACGAAAACCCTTCTGTAGAAAAAGGATCAGAGCTAAACACATCAAAAGCTCCTCCAGTGAACCAAAAACACAATATCATATTGTAAATAAATACGCCAAAAACTACCACTAATGCAGCGAGCAAGGTTTTACCGATCCTATTTTTTGTAAACGTTAACGCTCCCAGTAAAAATGCAGGTTGAACGAAAAAATAAAACTTTACCAAACACCAATATGTATCCGAAAAAATGGGCAAAACATGCAAATCTGTACTAGGAAAAACACTACACAAAGCAATTCCCAATTGCCCAACAACAAAAGCAAAAACACTAAATACAACAATGTACATCACATTGGAAAGCAACCATGAGGCCAATACTTTTTCTAAAGCAGTAGCTGGCAGCAAAAAGTAGAAGTGATTTGTTTTATCTCCTTGAATTTCTCTAAAAATCGAAAAAGTGAACAAGAGACCTAATACCAAAAACAAAATAGAAAACATAGAAATGAACTCATCAGGCTTTACCATAAAATCTCCTCGTACACTTATCAATGTTCCTACAAAAACAAGTCCACCTGCAACAAGTAAGGCTGTAATTATTGCTCCACGTAGCAATATCACGCTCCTATAAATAAGTCCTGCTATTCTTTTTGCACTAAGCTTTTGCATCGTAATGTGTACTTTTTATTACTGTATTGATTTTGTCTGGATTACTAACTACAGCGTTAAACAACAATTCAAGATCAACCTCCGTTTCTTCAAAATTTTCTCGTTTCAACACTGCTCTACCACCAAAAGTAGGTTCGGCATATAAAACTTCATCCATCATTTGTTGTTTTGGTCTGCCAAACCATAATTTTTCGGAAACGGAAGAAAACGATTGATCGAATATTACTTTTGATTGCCCCAGAATCACCACATGATTAATCAGGCTATGCAAATCTCTAACTTGATGAGTTGAAATCACTATACATTTCCCCTGATCCACTGCGGAAGCCATAATCCTCCTAAACTGACTTTTTGAAGGGATATCTAATCCATTAGTAGGTTCATCCATAAGCAATAAATTGGTATTGGCTGCAATACCAAAAGCAATGAGTACTTTTTTCTTTTGCCCAAATGACAATGCTGACAGTTTTTCTTTAGGAAAAAGCTTAAACTCCTGAATCAATTGGTAGAATTGATCTCTAGAGAATTTAGGATAAAAAGGAGCATTTATTTTTTCAAAACTATCAATGCTCAAAGCGGGTAATTCGAAATCTTCAGGGACCAAAAAAATCTCTTGTAGGTTCTCAATGCTTCTTCTTGAAATATCCTGACTAGAAATTTGGCAATACCCTATTTTCGGAAACAACAAACCTGCCATCAACTTAATAAGTGTACTTTTCCCTTCTCCATTTTCACCAAACACCCCGTAGATGTTACCAGGAGTAAAATCTAATGAAATATCATTAAGAATTGTTCTTCCTTTTGGATATTGAAATCCCAGGCCTCTAATTTGAATCATATCTAGTGTATTAGTTATCTAGTACACCTCAAAACTAAACAAGTTATTTGAATTGACCAAATTTTTTTGATTTTTACATATTGCTCGATTGAGTATTAGCAGATATTACTCCAAGAAAAAACAAACCCCGCAGTAGAAAACTGCAGGGTTGCCATTATTTTCAAAGATTGATCTTTTTAGATCTCTCTATTACTATCAAAAGCTTCTAAGTAATCTTTTACTCGTTGCACAAACTGTCCTCCTAAAGCCCCATTCACCACTCTGTGATCATACGAATGCGATAAGAACATTTTGTATCGAATACCAATAAAATCTCCTTCTGGAGTCTCGATTACCGCAGGAACTTTGCGAATTGCTCCAAGAGCAAGTATCCCTACCTGCGGCTGATTAATGATTGGTGTACCCATAATACTACCAAAAGTTCCAACATTAGTCACCGTATAGGTACCATCTTGAATATCATCTGGCTTTAACTTATTATCACGAGCTCTACCCGCCAAATCATTAACAGCCTTAGTCATTCCCACAAGATTCAATTGATCTGCATTTTTAATCACAGGTACAATCAAATTCCCATCAGGCAATGCCGCTGCCATTCCTAAATTGATATTTTTCTTTTTAATAATACTATCTCCTGATACAGATATATTCATCATTGGGAAGTCTTTCAAGGCTTTTGCCACAGCCTCCATGAAGATCGGAGTAAATGTAAGGTTCTCTCCTTCTCGCTTCATAAAATCCCCCTTCACCTTCTTTCTCCAGTTCCAGATATTGGTTACATCTGCCTCGATAAACGATTGTACGTGTGCAGAAGTTTGTACAGATTCTACCATATGATGGGCAATTAGTTTACCCATACGTGTCATTTCTATAATTTCATCTTCTCCCGAAGCCACCACAGGTGCTGCCTTTGGAGTTTCTGCTTTTTTAACTGGTGTTGCCGCAGATTTCTCTGCAGCCACTTTTGCAGGTACAGCTACAGCTGGTGCTACCTTACCATTTTTGCGATCCTCTACAAATTGCAAAATATCATTTTTGGTAACTCGACCATCTTTTCCTGTGCCTTGCAACGCCTCAAGTTCTGCTAGAGATATTCCTTCTGCAGTTGCGATATTTTTAACTAAAGGAGAATAAAACTTACTCCCTTCTGAGAAGTCAGTTGCAGTAGCACTAACTGCTTCTGCAGTTTCAGCCATCTGAGTTTCGATAACAGCCGCTTCTGCAGGAACTTCAGCAGGCGCCTCTTCTACCGCAGTCGACGATCCAGAATCAGGAACATCCGCTCCTTCAGTTTCGATAACGGCAATAGTTTGACCTACCTGTACTACATCGTCCACATCAAATAGTTTCTCAACTAGTACACCTTCTACCTCACTAGGCACTTCACTATCTACCTTGTCTGTTGCGATTTCTACCACAGCATCATCCAGTTCGATAGTATCTCCAACTTCTTTTAACCAAGTTGTTATTGTTGCTTCTGCAACACTTTCACCCATTTTTGGAAGTTTTAGCTCAAATTTTGCCATATTCTTAATCCAAAGTGTTTAAATGTTATATTTTTTGCGAATTTAATTAAAATAAAGCTTTAAAATTAGTTTTTCTATATTAAAGTTTATTTAAAATGTGATCACTTCTCCCTTTCCATCACTAAAATCACTCCCCAAAATATAGTCACAATCTGCTGGTCGTATTTTGAAAGTGACATTTTGTTTATTCAACAATTCCATTTGTTTAATAATCTCAAGATAAGACATAAAATCGCCATCAAAGATAATCTCGATATTCTTATCTCCCAAATCTTCTCTCTCTATTGTAGAAACTCTTACCAATTCAGTATTCAATTTTGATGCAATATTGGTACTCAATACTTCATTTTCTGAAATCAAATAATACTGTGTTACTTCTCTTCTATTCTTCTTAAAATCTTTAAATGAATGTATAAAAGATACCATTCTTATTCCCACAGAAACCATAAAATCAAGAACGCGATTACTCCTAAAATGTTTGCTGTAAAACAATCGCATGGCTCCGTAGAAAATCATTACCAAGTCAGCATTACGATCAACACTTTCTCCTTTATAATGCAAAGCCGTAATGTTACCTAAATAATAATTAAGTAATCCCATTTTCTTAACTCTATAGGACAAATCCAGGTCTTCACCATATAAAAAGTAATCATCATCAAAACCACCAACTGATAGATAATGATCTTTTTTGATCAGCATAAATGCACTATCCAAAACATCGACTCTTCCTATCTCTCTTTCTTGAATATGATCGGCAAAATAGCTTTTTACAAATCGCGTACGAATTCCTAAAAGTCTTTTTAATGAGGTTAGCGGTGCAGGGATATTACGTTTACTTTCCCGAAGAAAGTTCCCCTTACCACTGATTAATCTGGGGCCTACTAACCCAACATGTGGTAGTTGTGTTGCCTTTTTCAAAAGATTTGGAAATACATTGTCCGGAATAATAGTATCCGGATTGAGAAAACACAGAAATCTTCCACTAGAAACACCGACTCCTTTATTGTTTGCTTTGGCCAACCCAAGGTTGCTATTGTTTTCCAGCAATAATACTTCAGGAAACTTATCTCGAATCATTTGACAACTATCATCTGTAGAATTGTTGTCGACAACTATGACTTCAGAATCTTCTGCAACGATTACTTCTCTTAGACTCAATAGACATTGTTCTAAGAAATATTGCACATTATAATTTACTATGATTACCGATAGTCTCAGGTTACTTACTTTTCTGTAACAAGTTAGGAATTCTTCAGGGCGTTTTCAAAAGGAATTCTATTCATGATACTTCTACCCAAAGTAACTTCGTCTGCATACTCTAACTCATCATTAACTCCAATACCCCGAGCGATCGTGGATATTTTCACTTCTAGCCCTTCCAGTTGTCTATAGATATAAAAATTTGTTGTATCCCCTTCCATAGTGGCGCTAAGCGCAAAAATGAGTTCTTTAATTTCTCCTGATTTCACTTTTTCTACCAAAGAGCTAATTTTCAAATCTTGAGGACCAATACCATCCAACGGGCTTATTTTCCCTCCCAACACATGATACAAACCTCTGTATTGCCCCGTGCTTTCGATAGCCATAACATCTCGAATATCTTCTACCACACAAACAAGTTCCTTTTCTCGACTAGGATTACTACAAATATCACAGATTTCTACATCACTAATACTATGGCATTTTTTACAGAACTTGATTTCTTTTCTTAATTGACCCAACGCCAAGGTTAAATGTTCTGTTTGAGCCTCTGGTTGCCTTAATAAATGAAGTACTAATCTCAAAGCCGTTCGTTTCCCGATACCTGGCAATTGAGACATTTCGTATACTGCGTTTTCCAATAATTTTGAAGAGAATTCCATAGCGCAACAAATTTAGCATTTTTTAATGCATATTCCTTCTTAAATACTGATTGTTTATAAGCTTCAATTAAAAGCATTTTTCTACTTTTACCTTAAAAGAAAAACAATGTTTGATTCACTTTCGGGAGAAACTCAGCTTATCTTGATGGTCATTGGGATTGCCGTTTTATTTGCAATCGTATCTTGGAATACCAAGAACAATAAGCGCAAACTGTATGATCGTGATAAACGAAATTTCAAAAAAAATTACTTCAAAAAGAAAGAAAAAGAGCAATAAGAAACTAATTTCATATGAAAATATACACAAAAACAGGGGACAAAGGCACTACCGCCCTTTTTGGAGGCACGCGAGTCCCTAAGCATCATATTCGAATCGACAGCTATGGAACGGTCGACGAATTGAATTCTCATATTGGATTGATCAGAGATCAAGATATCGATGAGCTTAGCAAACAAGTTTTGGTTACTATACAGGACAAACTTTTCACCGTTGGCGCTGTGTTGGCTACAGATCCTGAAAAAGCAATGCTAAAAAGTGGTAAAAAACGATTGAACATCCCTACCATAGCCGATGAAGACATCGAATTATTAGAAAATGAAATGGATCGAATGAATGAAGCTTTACCGCCAATGACACATTTTGTACTACCAGGAGGGCATCAAACTGTGTCATTCTGTCATATAGCCCGCTGTGTATGCCGTAGAGCAGAACGTTTGGCTACTGCACTATATGAATTAGAGCCTTTTGAAGGCACTACCTTACAATATTTAAACCGACTATCTGACTATCTTTTTGTACTGGCACGAAAGTTGTCCCACGATTTGAAAGCAGAAGAAATAAAATGGATTCCTAGCAAGAATTCTTAAAATTAAAAATAGCTGCAAAATTAATAAGGGGAAACCCCAGAAAATCACGTTCTTATAATTATTGTTTAAATAATTAATTTTTTACTTGACTTTTTAAACTAAAAAATTATTTTTGCAGAAAATTAAACCAGTAAACCTATGTATTGGACTTTAGAACTAGCATCCTATCTGAGTGATGCACCTTGGCCAGCTACAAAAGACGAATTAATTGATTACGCAATTCGTACTGGAGCACCTTTGGAAGTTGTGGAGAATTTGCAAGCGATTGAAGATGAAGGAGATTCTTATGATTCGATAGAAGAGATATGGCCCGATTATCCTACAGACGAAGATTATCTTTGGAATGAGGATGAATATTAAAAAAATGAAATAGTTATAAAAGTCTCGCAAGAGGCTTTTTTTTTGCGTAAATTACGCCACTTAGATTACGATTTTTGATCGTAAAAATATTGTATAATTTGACCTGATTGGTCGTGAGATAATTTCGCTAATCCCGAGATCTGGGACTTGACTCGAATGACCCGAACAGTTGGACCTTCCAACCAGTTGTGTTTAAAACAAACATCTCAATAAACATATAACCATAAATTATGGGAATTTTAGATTCTGTATTAAAAGTATTTGTAGGAGATAAATCCAAAAAAGATATTAAAGAGATTCAGCCAAAAGTTGAATTGATCAAAAAAGCTGAAAAAGGACTTGAAGGATTATCACATGATGAACTGCGTGCAAAAACAGAAGCATTCAAAAAACAGATTGATGATGCCAGAAAAGATATTCAATCTAAAATTGAAAAACTTCAGGAAGAGGCAAATACTGAAGAAGACATCGACAAAAAAGAAGATATCTACGCAGAAATCGACAAGCTAAAGGACGATGCTTACGAAGCTACAGAAAATGCATTAAATGACATTCTACCTGAAGCCTATGCTGTCGTTAAAGAAACGGCAAAGCGTTTTGCTAATAATGAAACCATAGAAGTAAGTGCTTCTACCTACGATAGAGAACTTTCTGGAACAAAAGATTACATCACACTAGATAATGACAAAGCAATTTGGTCTACAAGCTGGGATGCTGCTGGTAAAGAGGTGAAATGGGATATGATCCATTATGATGTTCAGCTTATAGGTGGTATTGCTATGCACGAAGGTAAAATTGCAGAAATGCAGACAGGTGAGGGTAAAACTTTGGTAGCAACCCTACCGGTATATCTTAATGCACTTTCTGGAAATGGAGTACACCTGGTAACCGTAAATGATTACCTGGCTCGTCGTGATAGCGAATGGATGGCTCCTATATTTCAGTTTCATGGACTTACTGTAGATTGTATCGATAATCACAGACCTAATTCGACGGAACGTAGAGCAGCTTATAACGCAGATATTACTTACGGTACCAATAACGAATTTGGTTTTGATTATTTGCGTGATAATATGTCTCATGCTCCTGAAGATTTGGTACAACGTCCACATAACTATGCCATCATTGACGAGGTAGATTCTGTTTTGATTGATGATGCACGTACCCCATTGATTATTTCCGGCCCAATACCAAAAGGGGATATCCATGAGTTTGATCAGCTAAAACCAAAGGTTGCAGATATTGTTGCTGTTCAACAAAAATATTTGACCACTGTTCTTGCTGAAGCTAAGAAGCTAATCAAAGAAGGAGATAACAAAGAAGGTGGTTTTAAATTACTACAGGTATATAGAGGTATTCCAAAAAACAAAGCCTTAATTAAGTTTTTGAGTGAAGAAGGAGTAAAACAACTGCTTCAAAAAACAGAAAACTTCTACATGCAGGATAACAATCGTGAGATGCATAAGATTGATGCCGACCTGTATTATGTAATCGAAGAGAAGAACAATCAAATAGATCTTACCGACAAAGGTGTCGAATATCTTTCTGGAAAAGAAAACCCAGATTTCTTCGTACTTCCTCAAATTGGTATGGAAATCGCCAAAATTGAAGAATTAGGATTATCTAAGGAAGAAGAGGCAGAAAAGAAAGAAGATCTTTTTAGAGATTATAGCGTAAAAAGTGAACGTATTCACACCTTAAGGCAATTATTAAAAGCATATTCATTATTCGAAAAAGATGTGGAGTATGTGGTAATGGATAATAAGGTAAAGATCGTTGACGAACAGACTGGACGTATTATGGATGGTCGTCGTTATAGCGATGGTTTGCACCAGGCGATTGAAGCTAAAGAAAATGTAAAGATCGAGGATGCTACGCAGACCTTTGCTACGGTTACTTTGCAGAACTACTTCAGAATGTATCGAAAGTTATCAGGTATGACCGGTACTGCGGTTACCGAAGCAGGTGAGCTTTGGGAAATCTATAAATTAGATGTGGTAGAAATCCCAACCAACCGACCTATAGCACGATATGATCGAGAAGATTTAGTATATAAAACAAAACGCGAAAAATACAATGCCGTTATCGAACAGGTAACCGAATTGTCTCACGCAGGTAGACCTGTATTAATCGGTACAACGTCTGTAGAAATTTCTGAGTTATTAAGTAGAATGCTTACCATCAGAAAGGTTCCACATAATGTACTGAACGCGAAATTGCATAAAAAAGAAGCAGATATTGTTGCCGAAGCAGGTAAACAAGGTATGGTTACTATAGCTACCAATATGGCTGGTAGGGGTACCGATATCAAGCTTTCTGATGCGGTAAAATCTGCTGGTGGACTTGCAATAATCGGTACAGAGCGCCATGATTCAAGACGTGTAGATCGTCAGTTAAGAGGTCGTTCTGGACGTCAGGGAGATCCGGGTAGCTCACAGTTCTACGTATCGCTAGAAGATAACCTTATGCGTTTATTTGGTTCTGAGCGTATCGCCAAAATGATGGATAGAATGGGATTAGAAGAAGGAGAAGTAATCCAACACTCTATGATCACAAAATCTATCGAGAGAGCTCAGAAAAAAGTAGAAGAAAACAACTTTGGTGTTCGTAAAAGACTCTTGGAATATGATGATGTAATGAACGCACAAAGAGAAGTGGTATACAAACGTAGATATCATGCACTATTTGGAGAACGTTTGCGTGTAGATATTGCTAATATGATCTATGACACTGCCGAAGTGATCACCGAATCCAACAAGAACGCTCAGGATTTCAAAAACTTTGAGTTTGAGTTGATACGTTATTTCTCTATGAGTAGTCCTATCTCTGCAGAAGAGTTTGAAAAAATGGATGCTCAAAAAATTGCAGGACAAGTATACAAAGCAGCTTATGATCACTATCAGGACAAAATGAAGCGTAATGCAGAAACTGCATTTCCAGTGATCAAACAAGTCTATGAAGACCCTTCTAGCAATTACGAAAGAATCCTTGTACCGTTTACAGATGGGGTAAAGAGTCTGAACGTTGCTACAGATCTTAAAAAAGCCTATGATTCTGAAGGGAAACAGCTGATCACTGATTTTGAAAAGAACATCACACTAGCCATTATCGATGATGCCTGGAAAACTCATCTTCGTAAAATGGATGAACTAAAACAAAGTGTACAGCTTGCCGTTCACGAACAAAAAGATCCGTTGTTGATTTACAAATTCGAAGCTTTTGAGTTGTTTAAAGCAATGATCGAAGAAGTAAATAAAGATGTGATTTCTTTCTTATTCAAAGGAGAATTGCCTACTGGTAATACGCAAGACATCTCTGAAGCTCGCCAGGTAAGAAGAAAAGAAAATCTGGAAACCAGCAAAGAAGAGATTCCAAATATGGATGAGCGTGCCGCTATGAATAGAGCTGCTGGTCAAACACAACAACAACCACAAGTAACAGAGACTATTGTAAGAGAGCAACCTAAAATTGGTCGTAACGATAGAGTTACCATTAAGCACGTAATGAGTGGTGAAAATAAAACCTTGAAGTATAAGCAAGCCATTCCTCTGATCGAAAAAGGAGAATGGGTATTGATCAACGAATAAGAAGTTACAAAACTTTATAAAAAAACCTGCAGTAAGAACTGCAGGTTTTTTTTATGTTTTTTGAACTGATTTATGACACGGATTTTTTGTACATAGTAAAAAACAAAAAAGGCAAATATCCCGTAGCAAATATAAACGCCCCCGCCAACAAAAGGACACTAGCCCCTTGCCAATGTAAGAATTTAAACAATCCAGACAAACCTATCACAGTTCCTGAAACACAGCCCATAATGATCTTTAGTCGTTCTGACAAAGAACGAGCTATTGCCAACTTGAATTTATCAAAAGTATATAAAGGCAGAAATACAAAAAGCAATAACAGAAATCCTACTGTAAATAGCATATTAGCATAAGGGTAGTGCAACACTTTGAAAGTAATACCTCCTGTAAGCGTAAATGCTCCTACAAAACCAATTAGATACATAAGTCTTTTCATCATAAGTATTCGTTTATAGTTTAATAAAAAAATTGTTTTTTGTTCGATCTCATTTAGGCCATTAGGAGCTAACTCCATCAAAGCCTTTTGCAAAGCCATTTCAAAAGGTTCTCCTTTCTTTATTCGGATTTCTACTACACAACATAGATGATCCAAAATATCATCACTCAAAGACTTTATTTTTAACCCATCTTTATCTAGAACTTCAATAATCTTGCGTTCCTGTTCATCAGTAAGTCTCATGAAATCTTTAACTGCGGGTTAATAACTTTGCTTATGGTTGCTATAAAATCTTGCAACTCTTCCAAATAATGTACTTTTTCCTCTTTTCCTTTTTTGGTGAGCAAGTAATATTTCCGAATTCTTTTGCCGATATATACTTCCTCGCAAGTCAACAAGCCCTCTTTTTTCATCTTTTGTAATGCAGGATACAACGAACCATCCTTAAGCAAAATTTTGCCATCAGACAACTCCTTTACTTTCTGAAAAATCTCATAGCCGTACATACGTCCATTTTCAGCAAGGATATTTAATACAATTACCGAAAGGGTTCCTTTTAAAAGTTCTTTTGAATACATAGATCAAATATACATAAAAAAACAATACATCATAATTCTATGTATTTAAATTTGAAAATACCTCATTCAGAAACAACGATTTCATCAGCCTATCATAAAAAAAGAAGCGGATCCAAATTGGATCCGCTTCTTTTATATTTTTGTTTGAGTTGTAAAACTCCCCTGATGAATTTTCTTATAGTTCGCTAAGGTTGTTCTGAGTTTCGATAAACTTTTCAACGATTACTGAATCACCGTTGTTATTTTCTAATAAGTAAACTCCAACTGGTAATAAACTTAAATCGATAACATTGGTAGTTTTTGATAAAACGTGCACTGTATCTTTTACTTCAAACAACTTTAATTTATCTCCTTCTTCAAAGTTTAATACAGTAACAATATCTCCATCTCTATGGATGTCTAGTAGATTTTGATTAGTATCTACATAATTCTTGATAAACCCTTCTTCAACATCTGTGCTCTCTCCTGCATCAGCCATCATACTATCTTCTACCTCAAAATTTTCATCCTGAGCAAAAACAGCTCCTTCGATCATTAACTCTTCTTCTAAACGGTCGATAACTACAGATTGACCTTGACTGTTCTCCAAAATATAAGAACCTACTGGCAACTGACTTAAATCGATATGAGAATAAGACTTTGATAAGATATGATCTCCAGTTTCAACTTCGAATAACTTTAATTTATCTCCTTCTTCGAAATCCATTACTTCAACAACCAAACCATCCTGCTTTACAACAAGACCATTGTCATCTTTAGCAATACAAACAAGAGATAAAAATAAACTGAATAATAGTGTAATCGTTTTCATCATTTTTGGGGCTTTGTAGTTAAGAAACTACGGTTTTACCATACAAGGATACAGCGAAATAATTGTGTTACCAACTAGAAATCAAGTTTTTAGATCAAATACGCCGTATTTTCGTCAAAATACCAAAAAAGAATAAAAATATATTTAAATATTTGATTTTCAAATATTTACATATTGTAAGTGTCGCTAAAAAACACAATAAACTAGATCAAATACACAAAACACACTAAATCAAGCACTTAAAACTAGTTCATATCCACATAGTTTTATCGATTATGTACACATAAGACAGCCTAATCATACTTGTATAATTAAACAAAATGGTTCCAAATGTGATAATTCTGAGGTGTTTTTCACCTAATTTTAAGTAGTAGATTAGGATCAGGGCAATTGTTTTGATACCTAGATAATTCACTTTTACTGGATACTCCTGGATAATCTCCAGAGTTTCCTTCCAGATCTTTCATAATCTGAAAATGTAAATGCGGAGCATAATCTCCATTTACAGATGCATCGCCTAATCTGGCAATAACATCACCTGCTCGAACCTCCTGACCAATGGCAATATGATCCAACGAAGCCACACTAAGATGACCATATAAGGTATAAAAAGTTATTTCGGGATAATTATGTTCCAAAATAATAGTAGGACCGTAATCCCCATAATTCTTATTGTTTTTGTAGCTATGTATTCTTCCTGGAATTGGAGCCAAAATTTCTGTACCCGCATCACACCAAACATCTAATCCCAAATGAATATTTCTCTCGGTTACAGGATCTTGCTGGTTAAAATGAGTGCTTCGACGATACATTGATCGCACTTCCAAATATCCACCATAAGCTACCTGAGCATTATGTTGTTTTAGAAAATCTACAATATAATCATCAAATGCTGATGATGATGAAACATCTATGGCATCCAGCTCTTTATTGGACTCGGACAGGTCTATGGCTAAATAATCATCTTTTGAAAATACGGAAGATACTACAGGAACAAAATTATCGGTCAATTGACCTAAAAAATCTTTAAACGTTGTACTGTTCATTTAAGCACTTTTTGAAATGGTTTTAGGTTCTTTGGATATCCAATTTTTAGGAAGTTGTTTCAATAACGCCTTTCTGAAATCATGATAATCCACAGTAATGGTATGTCTTGGTGTATTAATTTGCCTGTAATGTGGATGGGTAACTTCTCGCTCACATAACTTCTCAATATTTTGAGGCATCTTCCACTCCCCAGTCAAATAGTTTGCCAAAATCTTACTTTGCAACTCTGATCCCGGCCAAATACAACCTAACGGCTGAAACATCCCCACAAAGAACAAATCATGATGTTTTGGGTGAAACATTTTGAGATATAAAGGCACTGGACCATCACTATAATCGACAAAAGAATCCTTAAAGAAGGAATGCTTCAAAACAAAACCCGTACACGCAATAATTACGTCAAAATCTTCCTTGGTACCATCTTTAAAATGCACAGTATTATCATCCAAACATTCTATATCTACTTTAGGATGAACTTTACCATGTCTTATTTTGTACAATAACTCATCATTAATGGTAGGATGAGTTTCTCCAAATTTAGTTTTTACCTCCTGTAGCCCATATAATTTATTTTTTCCTATAAGAAGGTTCAGTAATCGATCGTTAAGCCAACTTCTTATTTTTACAGGCAACCAGGCAGATCTTGCGCCCACGATGTCCGAGGGTAACCCAAAAAAGAATTTTGGAATAATACGATACCCCCTTCTCCAACTTATACTTGTTTTCTCACTCACTCGACTGGTTTCTACGGCTACATCACAAGCAGAATTCCCTCCTCCAATAACTAACACTCTTTTTCCTGCAAATGGTGACGCTTTTTTGTAGTGATGCGAATGCATAAAGGAACCGCTAAAATTCCCTGGATACTCCGGCATTCTAGGCACAGAATGATGGCCGTTACAGGCTACCAAATCGGTAAATACTTCTACACGCTCTTGATTATGTTGTTTGATAGTAACATGCCATTCATTATCTCCTTTTTTATCGCAATGTAGTACGCTAGTTCCAAATTCGATATGAGGATAGAGGTCAAAATAGCGAGCATAGGCTTGAAAATACCTCCTTAACTCATCATGCGATGGATAATCGGCCACCGTTTTATCAAAATCGTCAAAAGTATAATCCTCATATTGTGATAATGTTTTAGAGCTAATAATATGAGTGGTCTCGAAAACACTGGAGTGGCTTTCATCTTCAGAATAAATCCAGTTACCTCCTACTTCTTTGTTCTGATCATAACAAACCACAGATAGTCCTTTGTCAATCAAATTTTTGAGTGTCGTGATCCCACTTGGACCAGCCCCTATTATACAGACCCTTTTTTGCATACCAATGTATAATAATTAATTAGGGTATGTAAAATAGAGAATGTAACGGAGTTTAAAAAATCTTTTAAAAGATTAGTTGTATATATACAGTCGAACTATAAAGAAAAACTCTTATCTATTCTTCTTTTTAGAATTGGGATTTGTACAAAAAATAATATGGAGAAGAACAAAATCCCATACAAGGTGGTCTTATAAAGTGTAAAGTCTTTAAAAGGGTTATTTATCAACTTCCCCTTTAGTTGTAAAGAAGAAAGATCTATCTTATCCAAAATCGATGTATTGTTATCAGTTAAAAATGCAAGACTCAAAACCAAACCAAAAATTAATGTTCCTATCCAAAACCAGGCTCTTTTAGAAATAAGAGGTGTATAGACGATAGGCTCCTGTGCATTCAACCTTTTAATATCACGCATCACATTGATAGAGAAACCCGACGAGGGACGTTCTATTCCTGCCTCTTTTACTAAACGTTTTACGTCATTAAATTGCTCTTCCATTTTTATTGCTTATTTCTGGTAAAACATAATGTTTCAGTATCGAATATAACTTTTTTCTACTACGAAACAGTTTTATTTTTACATTATCTGCTGTTAACCCCACAATATCAGCTATTTCCTTTATATTCTTTTCTTCAAAATAATAAAGTGTTACTAATACTGCCGTTTCTTGTGGTAGTTTTAAGATACTCTCTGCTATGATTTTTTTTCGTTCTTGTTCTTGTAAATAGCTCAATGCATCAGTAACCAGTTCTATATCTCCTTCATTAATCTCCTCTATCAATTCTGAAGTTATTAATCTCTTATTCGATTTCACCAAATCCAGGCTTTTTCGATAGGCTATCGTATATAACCAAGTCGAAAATTTAGCTTCTCCTCTATACTTAGCTAAAGACTCATACGCTTTGACAAAGGTGTCCTGAGCCACTTCTTCTGCCTGTTCCTTATTTTTAACCACCCTATACACCACAGTATACACCAAATTCTGATATCGTTCTACCAGTATCGAAAACGCGTTTATATCGCCTTCTAGCACTTTTTGGATATAATATTGGTCTGGTTGATGGTTCATTTATCTATGAGACGACATTCATTTAACTACGGTTACACCTAATACTCAAAAAAGGTAATAATTTTTATTTCACTTTTTTTGTAACCGCTCCAAACATTTGCCCGTCATAATGAAAAAACGAACAGTAATCTAAATTTTAAAATCAACATTATGAGTTTTATTGAAGCATTAATACCATTATCAATTTTTGGTTGCATTTTTGGAATATTCTACCTCTTTATAGCTGCCAGAAATAAAGAAAGAATGGCATTGATTGAGAAAGGAGCAGACGCCTCTATCTTCTACAGTAGTAAAGAAAAAAGAGTAACACCTTTTTGGAAAGTGTTTATCTTGAATTTCTCATTACTATTAATGGGTATAGGTTCAGGTATTTTTATCGCGGGACTCTTGCATCAAGTAATTGGTCTAAATCGTGAAGTTGCATATCCCGGAACTATTTTCTTAATGGCAGGTGTTGGATTATTCGTAGGTTTCAACATGACTAAAAATCTAGAGAAATAAAAACAATACCCTTAGATCACAAACAAAAAAGCCTATCCGCTTGGATAGGCTTTACACATTTTATATAGCATTTCCTACATTTCTGCTACTTGATCTTTATCCACAAACTTTTCTACAACTACAGAATCACCTCTGTCGTTTTCTAGTACGTAAACACCAGCTGGTAATTGGCTAAGGTCTACAAAGTTTGTTGTTTTTGTTAAAACGTGAACTGTATTTTTTACTTCAAATAATTTTATTTTGTCTCCTTCTTCGAAATCCTGTACGGTAATAACATCGCCCTCTCTTGTAATCGCTAAAAGATTGGTTTCTGCGTTATCGTAGTAATGCATGTACTCCTGCTCAACATCAATCTCCGCAGGAACCATAGCTCGAGCACTATCTCTTTCTAATAAAAAATCATTGTGAATTGCATTGATAGCTCCATCCACCTTTAACTCTTCTTCCATTCTATCAATTACAACAGATTGTCCTTCATTGTTTTCTAAAAGGTAAGATCCTATTGGTAGTTGACTTAAATCGATCTCACTATGGGTTTTAGAAAGAATATGTTCTCCAGTCTCAATCTCAAACAATTTGATTTTATCTCCTTCTTCAAAATCCAATACAACCACAACTAGACCATCTTTCTCTACTTTAAGATCGCCATCACTAATGTTTGCATAACTATTTAAGAATAGAAATAAACTAAAAATACATGGTATTAATTTCATCTTATCTAGGGTTTTTGAATAATGCTTTGTCCTCCCCCTGTTACGGGTTTACCATACAATGATATTACTTAAATATGGCTAAACAAACTAAAAAACAGACTTTTAGATCAAATGAATTCGATACTCGATAAAAAACACAAAAAATGTTAAATTTAAGTTATTTAAAGTTTAACTTCATGTATATCAGTATTTTACATTTAAAGAGTCGGGGAAATAATAGATTAAATGCATTTTTGTAAGGATCAAAGACAAAACGCGACCAAGGTTCTTACGCTTTTTTTGTAGAAAAACAAAAACAGTCAACGCCTAAACACTAAAAAAGCCCCATCGATCTGCACCGATGAAGCTTTTTTATAATTAACACTACAATTATTATGAAAAATATTTATTCTTTACTTAAAATCACATTACTATATTTAGCATTAACAGTAATCAGCTTGTCCGTATCTCGTGTACCTTGATACCCATTGATAAAAACGTTTCCAAAATTACTTCTGGTATTAATTTCCAGCGTTTTGGGCAATCCAATTTTACTGCGAGACCCAGTATACGAAAGATTAAAAGGTGTTTTAGGTAACTTCAATCGAAAATCACTATTCTGAACGGCTAAATCCAACGTTTTGAAAGAACTTCCTAAATTCGCAATGGTTACTGTTCCAAAACTTGCAGCTATGGCTCCGTTTTCATCCATTTGCTGAATAAAGATGTTACTCGAATCTGAGTTTACCAAAAGATTTTTAGCAGTCTGAATTCTACAATTCTTTACATAATTCACCACAAGCCTTCCATCATTCCATTGCCTTACAAATACAGGAGAATAAGATGCTTTTATAAATGTTTTATTTCCATCAATCACATTGGCTGACAATCTAGTATGTGATAAGGATGCTTTTACATTATATGACCTTTCTGCAAGTTGCACTGCTCCATGACGAATGTTTAGTTTCAACTTTGCATTTTTAGGCATTTTCACTTTGATCACCTTACTGGTTCCTTTGGTATTAGGTCGTGTAGCTGTATACTGATAAACCGTTACATTCGACGTTCCTTGTTGCTGATTTTGTATATCTCTGACAAACTGTGAAGCCCACGCTTCCATTTGCCTACCATACTGCTCTCCCCACTCTAATTTGATTTGTAAATCCCCGGAAATAGTACCATTCTTTTCTAACTGTTGCGCTAGCTTTTGCTTTTCTTTTTCGATTTCATCACTGAATTTCTCTCGAATTTGACTCTCCCACTGCTGCACATACTTCTCGTCCTGTTCCGAATACTTTTTGTTAGAGAGATTCACATTAGACTGCTGCTCATTTGAAAGCGAATTAGGCATCGGATTATTCTCTATATTTTTAATAAGAGGCTTAAGCAGGTCTGAAATAGCAGGATTCAACTTTCTTAAATCTTCTTCACTAATCGTAAAATTTGATGCAGTAACTTTTCCAGACCATAAATTTCCCGCTCTGGAGTTGATCGTAATATTTTGATCATCCCCTAATACATCCAACTGCCAACTTTCTATAATCCTTCTGCTATTTTCGTCATCTAGGCTCTCTCCTTCTACATAAGCTTCAATCCCAATTTCATTTCTATTCCAGGTTTCAAAAACAACATTGGTATGGCTGGTATTCAGGTTTAACACAACATTAGAAGCAACAGAAATCCGTTCATTAAGTTTCTCTTGTCTATCCTGAGCTAGCAATCCTGTAACACAAAGACTAAGAATGCAAAATGTAATACTGCTAAGCTTGTATTTCGTCATATCCTTCGTTCTCAATTTTTTCTAATTCTTCAAGTTTTTCTTTTAATTGTTCTAATAATGAAAGTCTAAGCGTTAGATTCTCCTTCATAGCTTCAATACTCTCTAAGTTTGGCCCAACTTCCATCAATTCTTTATTTAAGTTCTGGTATTCTTTATCAAGATTACTCAAACGCACCTTAAAACTTTCTACTAATTCTCTGTTTTTATCATTGACCGTAATTTCGGATAATTGAAATTTAATACTGGTCAACAAATAGTTTTCTACCTTTTCATATTCTGGGTGCATATCAGCCAACCCAGAGGATTGCTTATTCAACACTACGGTAGCATTTTTGGTATTTTCAGTATCTACTACCTCAGTACCAGTATTTTCCTTATCGCCAAATTGGTTAAATGCGGTGATAGAAATGGAAAAAATAATAGCCACACTGGCTGCAATTTTAAGCCAGCCATAATTAGACGATTTAGTTTTCCGCTCAGGTAACTCCTTCTCTAATCTAGCCATAAAACGAGCTTGATGTCCATCTTGCAATCGTTCAGAAGGGATAGCTTTATCTTGTCTCAACAGCTCTCTAATATCTTGTGCCATCTTTCAAATGTTTTAGTTGGTCCTGTAGTTGCTTTTTTCCTCTATGTACTAAAGTCCTAGAAGCAACCGGAGTGATATCTAATATTTCACTTATTTCGTTATGATCATACCCTTCTATTAAAAATAGCATTACTGCATATTTATATTTTTCAGGTAATCTTTCTATAGCTTTCTTTACTTCATCTACGGTAACCGAATCTGAAACAGACCAATCATTCTGCTCTTCTACTGTCGTCATTACCTGTTCATTTATCGCCACCATATTCATCTTTTTGGCTTTAAGCATATCAATGCTCTTATTAATTACAATTCGTTTAAGCCAAGCACCAAAAGTAACATCACCTGTAAATTGATGTAATCTCGTAAAAGCCTTGATGAAAGATTCTTGCATAGCCTCCTCTGCCTCAAATGGATCTTTGAGGAATCGTAAAGCCACATAATACATACCATCGCAGTACTTATTATAAAGCTTCATCTGTGCTCTGCGGTCATTCGCTCTACACTGTTCTATTAGCTCGCTTTGTAACAAACTTCCTTTACTTTTGGTTAGTGATTCTAATTAAAAACTGTTTCTAATTGTATTCATTTATATAGACGAATACAAAAGCCTAGGTGTTGCAAAATTATGTATAAAATCGAAACAAAATAATCAAACAATTGAATATCAAATAATTAATAAATATTTAACTACTCTCAAAGTAAGCTTTTGTAAAGTAAATATACTATATAATACAACTTTTATTAAACTAAATTATTTAACCATGCATAAGCTAAAAAAAAGTCAGATTTACGAAGATCATGATGAAGTAAAAGATGTCTTCACACTTTTGGAGAAAAATATGAATTGTACCAATACGATAATCGATCAAATTGATTATTTACTGGAAAACAAGCATTTACCCGATTCAATATTAAAAATCCTTACTTCACTGAGAAACACCTGTGCAGTAAACATCATGAATATTGCCAGATTAACCCAATAAACCTATTACTTTTCTTCATAAGGATTAATAGCATTTAGATCCCAAAAAAGACTATCTTTAATCAATCAAAGATTAACTTTTATGTCTAGATCACTAAAACGAGTGCTATTAATCCTTGCCGGCCTTTTTATTTTCGGTTTTGCCGGCTTACAATTGATAAAATACAATACCAAAAAACATAGCCCAGAAGAAGCCTTTACTCATAATGCTGGTAATGTCAATTTTGAGATTTATTATAACAGGCCCTACAAAAAGGATAGGGAAATTTTTGGCAATTTGGTCCCTTTTGGTGAAGTATGGAGAACCGGAGCAAATGAGGCTACGACTTTTACCACCGATAAAGACGTTATGGTAGATGGCACACAACTACCCGCAGGGACGTATACATTATGGACTATCCCCAATAAAGATTCTTGGAAAGTTATTTTTAATAATAAAATGTACGATTGGGGAGTGAGTTTCAATGATGGAAAAGCTACCCGAGATCCGCAATACGATCAACTCATTGTTGAAGTTCCTGTACAACCTCTTTTAAATGTGGTAGAGCAATTCTCCATTTATTTTCAAAATGCAAATGGATTTACCCTCATGTTCTTGGCTTGGGATCAAACCGCCGTTGCTATTCCGATAAAAGTATAATTTTAGTTTAAGGAGTAATAAAAGATATATTAACTGTTAGGAATTTATAACTTTGCCTTAAAATCAGTCTGTGTCTAAAGCACCCAACAAACATCCTCAATCGATCTCAAAAGTTCCTGAAAGCACCAAGAACGATGCTATTGATCGCTTTAAAAGGAAACGCCAAAAAAAAGTAAGCGTCCAAACCATTTTTGAAGGAATTTTGGCCAAAGATACTACGGCATTAAGTCGCGGTATTACTTTGATCGAAAGCACACAGGAGGATCATACCACGCAAGCACAACAACTCATAGAAAAATGTCTACCTCACTCCAATAAGGCCGTTAGGGTTGGTATTACAGGAGTACCGGGAGTAGGAAAAAGTACATTCATTGAAGCCTTAGGCGATCTTTTGATTCAAAAAGGAAAAAAAGTTGCTGTTCTGGCCGTTGATCCTAGCAGTACAATTTCGAAGGGTAGTATATTAGGAGATAAAACCAGAATGGAATCTTTGGTGAGGTCTCGAGATGCTTTTATTCGTCCTTCCCCTTCTGGTAGTTCTCTAGGAGGAGTTGCTCAGAAGACCAGAGAATCTATAATTCTTTGCGAAGCTGCTGGGTATGATGTAATTATTATTGAAACGGTTGGAGTTGGACAAAGCGAAACGGCAGTACATAGTATGGTGGATTTCTTTTTGCTTTTAAAATTGGCTGGAGCCGGAGATGAACTTCAAGGTATCAAAAGAGGGATTATAGAAATGGCAGATACCATAGTGATCAATAAAGCAGATGGTGATAATCAAAAACGTGCACGTGAGGCAAAGAATCAGTTCAGGAAAGCCTTGCATCTGTTCCCTCTTGCAGAAAGCACATGGTCTCCCCAGGTAATGACCTGTAGTGCCCTAAAAAAAGAAGGGATTGAAGAGATCTGGAAGGTCATTCTGGATTATTTGGACATCACCAAAAAGAATGGCTTTTTTGAAGAGAATCGGATTCAACAAAACAAGTTCTGGTTACTACAGACTATAGAAGAACAATTGAAAACATCATTTTTTAACAACCCAGAGGTAAAAAAAGAAATGAATACTCAGATGGAAGCAGTACAACAGCTTAAAACCTCTCCTTTTACTGCTGCCAAATATTTACTCAACCTAGGCAAGAAGCAATAAAGTGCTATTTTGATTTTTCCTTAAATCCAAATCGATATGCATACCCCAGACTTAACTCAGAAAAATCTGCCTGACCCAAATTGGAATTAATTGTAGCCCCAAGAAATACATTGTTTTTTGGTGATTTGGAAGTATTAAATAGATAATATCTTATTCCCATCCTCCCAGTAATGGTTCTTTTTATCCGATAATAAGAATTCAACTCTCCTAACCTGGCATATTGTCCCTGGTAAAAAAATCCCTGACTCAATTGCCATTCAATCTTATAAAAAGGTTTGTAAATATTTATCCCAAAATCAAACAAGATTCCTACGTGTCCCAGGAAGAGCTCTGCACTTCCAAAAAAACCAAAGTTTGTTGCATAACGAAATGGGTGTTCTTTGTACTCTGGCACCTGTTCGCTTATGAGTTCTCCATCTTCTCGTATATGATCATAGTAGTGCTCATAAAACCGATAATACGCCCCTATTCCAAACTTATACGTTTTATTGATAATCTTACCTCCTGAAAGAGCTACGGAATATACCTCTTTCTTATCATTAAAAATTCTGGAAAGCACATTTTGCCCAATACCAGCTCTGAAAGAAAAATAATTCTCTGAGTATCGTTTCTTTTTGGGCACTGGTATCCCACTCTTTTCCTGAGATACTGCTGGTTGTTTTCCTATTTCAGAAGATATATTGATCAAGAAAGAGTTCAGTCCTTGATTGGGTAACCGAGTATGTCCGTTAGAAAAATGCGCATATCCTATCCCCAAACGCCAATTGATGTTTCTCCGTTTTAAAAAATCATAATATAAAAATGAACGGAAAGTCCAATTGACTTTGGTAGTAACCGCAAGATTAAATGGATTCGTTTCGGGATCGTATTGCGTATCGAGATAAGCTGCTCCCATACCTACATTTACATTCCACCGGTCTGAACGTTTTTTAAATAAACCAAACTCAACAAATGGTAGAACCGAATATGCCAACCCTAATTTGTCGGTATTACCAAAATCTGTAATTCCTAAAGAAAGACCTGTTTTGGGGTAACCTAACTCTGCTGCCCATCGTTGATCACTTGATTGATTGTAACCGCCTATACTTACAAATAAGGATTTTTGCAGGTCTGTTTTAGGGAAGCCTGTATTTGCCTCCATCGTTTTTCCTAGAGCTAGTTCTGGAATGATAAAAAAAGATCTGGAATTCTTTTTACCTGATTGCTGTGCATAAAGTGATACTCCCACAAAAAACAGGAGTAAATATTTTTTCTTAAACAATATAAATGCGGTTTTATAACCTAATTGTATCCAAAAGGCTCTTAAAGGTTTGGTTGTTGTTAACTTGTTTTTTCCCCAGCATATATCTATCCAAATACGGATATCAGCATGAGGAAATATACAAATAAAAATAAATTTGCATTAGTTAGGCAGAAACAACCAAGCTTGTTTACAGAAAATAATCTTCGATTATTCTTCTGCCCCCTCCATATCCTTTACCTCAGGAGCACCCACATTTTCAGGAATATTGTCGGTGGTATCGTCATCATCAAAGGCTTGCATTGTATCCGATAATCTTTTACTTATTTTTACCAGATATGCGGTATCTTCTGTTCGTACTTCTACAGCTTCGATCAGCTCATTGTGATGATTTTTGAAAGAAATGATATCTCTATCGGCATAGCCATCAGGAAACTTTTGTACAAGAAGGTTTAAAATGTCTTTATTCAGTTTTTTAAAATCAACAATTACTCTTCTCATGGGTTTGCAGGTTTAGTTAGTTATAATAACAGGGTTAAAACGAAGGTCTACTTTTAATTCTATTACTAAACTTGAGGAAAATTATAGTTACTTTACCCCCAAGGAATCTTCTAATTGGGCTGGTTCCCATAACACAGCTGTAATGCTATTACAAGTCTACTTAAAATTATTGAAATTTTTGAAGAAACAAGTTTAAAAATCAGATTATTTTTTCGGTTTTTTACTTGTTAAAAAAATCAAAACTTATCAGGATAATAACGTCAATTCAAAACTTTTTAAGACATTTAATAGTACACCATTACATTTTATTACTACTAAAAATTTTTCCAAAGAAAAACGAACTATTATGAGATTTGATTTCAGCAAAAACAGTTTACTCTATATTTCACTGGGAATCCTCCTATTTTTTTCATTTTTCTTATATTTTTTTACCGTTGAAACCTATGATGGAATAGAGTCCTTTTCCATATTGATACGACAGCTATTTGGGAGGTTTTATCTTTGGTTGGGATTGATTTGTGTAGTATTATTAGTCATGCTAGCCATTTCTAAATGGGGAAGTAAAAAATTGGGTTCCTCTACCGATAGACCTCAATTCTCAAGGTTGGCATGGATATCCATGTTATACAGCGCAGGCATGGGTGCCGGAATTTTATTACGGGCAGTGCAGGAGCCCGTGTATATGATGAATAATCCCCCAATAAACACCAGTGCCAAGACGAGTACTATAGCACTCGAATACACTTTTTATCAATGGGGATTTACCGCCTGGGCCTTTTATGCAATCTTTGCCATAGTAGTAGGGTATTATTTATTCGTTCACTCCAAAAAAGTATTGTCAAGCAGTGCTTTTTCCTCAATATCAAAATTGGTCCCCTCTGGAGTTGCTCAGAGTATCATTTTTGGGAGTATCGATATCCTTGCTATCCTTACCACCGTTTTCGGATTGGTGGCGGCCATAGGACTCGGTACTACCCAAACCGAAGGAGGGTTGACTCATATATTAAACCATGACATAGGATTAACAGGAACTATTTTGGTCCTATTACTCATTTCAGTATTGGCATTTATATCGGTGTTTAGAGGAGTTAACAAAGGCATTAAAATCATTTCTACCTGGAATATCTATATCACCATAGGTCTATTACTCTTTGTATTTGTACAAAGTGATATCCTTTCGGTAATCTACCAATTTTTTAATGCATTATTTCACTACATCATTGATTTTATACCTCTTAGTTTAGCGTACGGCCGGTATAACCCAGGCGAAGCGTTTCTTACGGATTGGACCTACTATTATTGGGCGTTTTGGCTGGCCTGGGCTCCATTTACTGGCATTTTTATTGCCAGAATTTCTAAAGGAAGAACTCTTAGAGAAATTATACTAGGAGTACTTTTTATTCCCTCTCTAGGTACTTTTTTTTGGTTTACTACCTTTGGGCAATCTGCTTTTGATATCATAGAACACCTAGGAAATTATCAAGGGCAATTTGACAACGTATTTACTTCTATTTTTATCTTTTTTGAAAATTATCCCTTACAAAGTTTTATAAATGCATTAACCATATTGCTCTTGATCAGTTTTTTGGTCACTTCACTAGATTCTGCCATTTTTGTGCTCAGCATGTTCACTGATGATGGCAAACAAGAACCTTCAAAAAAACATCGTTTATTATGGAGTATTGTTCTCACAATTTTTGCTATTGGAATCATTTTGTTGGGTAATGCTAAAGCCGAAATCAATGTATTGATTGCCATGCAAAAACTACTCATTATCACATCTTTACCTTTTTCGTTACTTATGGTGATAATGATTATATTATTCTTTAGGGATTTTAAAAAGAAAAGACCTGTTGAAAAAACTTAATAATAGCGAGTTTTTAACGTTATCTATGTCGGGATCTGAAATGACATGAAGCAGTTTTTACAAAAAAAATGGGTAAAGTGGCCCTCGTTGGGCCTTGGGATTATTGTACTGGGGTTTATCGGTTTTTACCTTTCTATCTATCTGGGTGCGTGGGGCAAATTACCAACCAAACAGGAATTAGGTACGCTTAAACAGGCTCAGGCAACTCAGGTATTAGCTAAGGACGGACAACTAATTGGCAAGTATTACATCTATGATAGACAACCTATCACATATGCAGATCTTCCTGAACATTTGATTAATGCGCTTATCGCAACGGAAGATGTTCGGTTTTATGAGCACGATGGTGTGGATAACAAAAGTTTATTGCGTGTATTTTTCAAAAGTATCTTATTAAGAGATAAATCTTCTGGCGGTGGTAGTACAATTACTTTGCAATTAGCTAAGAATCTTTATGGGCGGAAAAAATATCGAATATTCAGTACGGTTATTAACAAACTAAAAGAATCTATTATTGCTCAAAGGATAGAGGAAATTTACACCAAACAAGAAATACTGGTACTGTACTTTAACACTGTACCTTTTCCGGATAACACCTACGGTATAGAAAGTGCTGCTCAAAAGTTTTTTAATAAAACCACCTCTCAACTTACCTTATCGCAATCGGCAACTTTGATTGGCACCCTAAAAGCAAATCATAGTTACAACCCTCGTCTTTTTCCAGAACGAAGTCAGTTAAGAAGAGATGTAGTCCTCAAACAAATGGTCAAATATGGATACATCTTATCTCAAAAAGCAGACAAGACAATGAGCAAAAGTATAGCGTTGGATTATCAATATTTTAATCATGACCTTGGACTTGCTCCATATTTCAGAGAAGAGGTAAAAAAAGAGCTTCTCAAAATCATGGAACATCATAAAAAACTCGACGGTAATGATTATGATATCTACAATGATGGCCTGGTGGTTTACACTACTTTGGATTTCAAGATGCAAGCCTTGGCAGAAGAAGCTATGAAAGAACATCTAAAAAGTCTACAAAAACAATATGAAACATCGTACGGGGATCAAGCACCATGGAAGGACAAGGGATTACTCAAGAATATCATCCGGAAACAAAAAACATATAAAAAGTGGACTGAAGAGGGGTTGACAGAATCTCAAATATTGGATTCTTTATCTAAGGAAAAAGAAATTGAACTTTTTGAATGGAGTGGAGATAGTACCAAAAAAGTTTCTTCTATAGATAGCACTCAACACTATCTTAAATTTTTAAATACCGGGATGATCGCTGTAGCACCTTCTACTGGAGCGGTACAAGTCTATATTGGCGGTATTGATTATCGTCATTTTAAATACGATCATGTATCACAAAGTAAAAGGCAAGTTGGATCGACTTTTAAACCTTTTGTGTATACCGCAGCCATAGAAGACGGTATGAAACCGTGTACTTATTTTTCAACCAAATCGATTACCTATACAGATCTAGAGGATTGGACTCCTAAAAATTCATCAAAAGAAGAAGATCCATATCTCAATTTCAGTCTGGAGACTGCACTAAGTCAATCTGTTAACACAGTAGCCGTAAAAGTTCTTAACGAAGTGGGAATCCCCAAAGTGGTAGATCAGGTAAGAAAATTAGGCATCACCGATTCGCTGTCAGAAAAACCCGCTATGGCTTTAGGCACTGATGGTATTCCTTTAAAATCTCTTGCTGGAGCCTATGCCAGTTTCGTAAACGAAAGTAAACCAGTAACCCCATTTTACATCACAAAAATTGAAGATAAAAATGGTAATCTCATACAATCTTTCGAACCCAAAATAAAGGATACCTTAGCATACTCCGCATATACACGACAAGTAATGCTGCAGATGATGAGAGCAACCGTAAATAAAGGAACGGCTTCAAGAATACGGAATTCTTATAAGTTGAATAATGATATTGCCGGAAAGACGGGAACCACCCAAGACAATAAGGATGGCTGGTTTGTAGGGATCACTCCCAAACTTGTAACAGTTACCTGGGTAGGTAATGATAACTACAATATTGGTTTTAAAACCACCGCTATGGGTCAGGGAGCAAATACGGCTTTACCTATTTTTGCAAAGCTATATCAAGAAATGAATAAAGATGCTAGTTTTGACTTCATCACCAAAGCCAAATTTGAGAAACTCACTGAAGAAATTCTGGATGATCTGGATTGTAAACCCGAAAAGCGTGATAGTTTCTTAAAACGATTATTTAGCAAAAAGCAGAAAAAGAAAAAATTCAGAAAAAATTAGAAATCAAGGCTCAAAAAGGGTTTCTTATGATCCGTATTTTTTGATTAAAAACCCATGAAGTTTATAGGCACCTACACCCAATAAAATACCTATTGCCATACCAGTAATGATATCCCCTGGATAATGAACTCCTAAGTAAATTCTACTATAGCTCACAACGATAGACCAAACTACCATAAAAGGAAAGATATACTTTAGACGCTTTTGTAGAGAAAGCCCTGTAAAAAAAGCCAATGCCATAGAACTGGCAGCATGAGCCGAAAAATATCCATGACGACCACAACGTTCTGCAATAAATCTGGTAAATTCTGCTACCCCTTCTGCACGACATGGTCTTGGTCGCATAAACAATACATTCTTGAACAGGTTTGACAATTGATCAGATGCAGCAATCAAACCAGCTACGACAACCAGTGTTATAATCGTACCACGTAACCCAAAATATTTATGGAAAAAGTATAACAAAACTAAATACAAGGGAATTTGATATAACTTTTCGGTCATAAACAACCAAAATCCATCCCAAGTAGTATTCCCAAGGTTATTGAGATATAAAAAAAGATCTCTATCAAATTGTATTAGTTCTTCCATGAATCAATAGGATATCAACCGGGTTATTCGTCATAACGTTCTATCTCACGATCATAAAAGTCATTTGCTTCCTGAAAAAGGTTTTCAGCTTCAGAAAGTAACTCTTTCTCATCGTGCTTATCAAATTCTTCAAGCCATTCTACCTCATCATTTTCAAGATTGATGATAAACCTTGGAAATTCGGTATGAATCACAAAAATTGAATCAGGAAAATCAGTATTATCCCCTAACAAGAATTTTGGAAAGCTCATGATTTGTCTATAAAAATTTGCTTCAAAGGTACTACCTTTTTGAAGGAACACCAGTTATAATTTTGGTATTATTCTATTTTAATTTCTACGCGATTATTAGACTCTGGGTCCAAATCAGATCCTTCGGTTACTATAGGAGCCGTTTCTCCTGCTGCAATGACTTCAATAAGCGACTCGTCTACTCCTTTTTCGATCATATAAGCCTTTACATTAAAAGCTCTTACAGAAGACATGATTTCGTTCTCAAAGGTAGAACCAGCATCATCTGCATGACCGATAATTTTTACCGAATTCACATTAAAAATAGTTACATATTGAATGTATGAATCCAAAGCTTCTTTAATTTCTTTGTAAGCCTCACTCTCTCCTACCAAAAATTCAATAGGCTTAAAATCTAACGCCATGTTACATACCTGATCCGCAATTAAGCCTTTAGTGCTTCTCATTTCCATCAACAATACATCATCTACAAAATAATAACCGGTATCATAATTTCCTCCCTTAACCGACTTACCTCTTGGGCTATCAGAAAAGTAACCTAAAGAAATATATTTTTCTGTACCTTTTGCACGATATACTCCACAAACTTTTGCCCAACCTTTGGTATCACAAACTCTTTTTGAAGATTCGATGTGTAGAGGAAGTTTTGATGTTCCTGTGATTTTTGGACTTCTAGCACTGAAATAAGCGCCTATAGAAGAAGTACAGGAATTAGAAATTCCTTCTCCCAAAGATACATACATATGAAAATAGTAATACTTCCCGGCACCAAGCGGCTGTCTTAACTTTGCAGTTACCCCTTCTTTATACTCTCCCCCGGCAATATACATTCCAACTTTACCCTCTCCAGTTCTTGGGTCTTGATCTCCAAACTGGTTTAGAAAATTAGGTGATTTATGTATGAATCTTACCAATTCTAATTGTGGATGATAAGCATCTGGTGAATTAATTGCAGGCTTCCAGTTTTGAAGGATTCCAAAATTCTGCATTTCCATATCCATCCTCTTAATTGAAGTATTTACAGTCTCAAAACTCGGGTTAGGAATTAAGTTTTGTTTTTTACTGTGTTCGAAGTTTTGACCTCTACTACTAGTTATCATCGACAAAGTAAAGGCAATAAGTGATAGACAAAATTTAAAATTTGGGACTTTCATTATTTGCGTTAGGTTTTTATGGGAAAGATAGTTAATTATTCGTTAATACCAAATTAACGAACGAAGTAGGTAAAACGTATTTCTCCCTTGTTTTTATTTCAAAATTCAATTTTTTTGAATCAAAGCTTTTGTTAATTTATTGAATCTGAAACACAACAATAATGCCGAAGTTGTAAGTCCGGCAAGAAGACCTATCCAAATGCCCGAACTTTGATACTCAGTATATAACCCCAGGTAATAACTTACAGGAAAACCTACTATCCAATAAGCAACAAAGGTAATAACAGTAGGTATTTTCACATCTTGAAGCCCTCTTAGTGCTCCAAGTACGGTTACCTGGATTGCATCAGATATCTGGAATAAGGCTGCGATAACTAAAAGCTTGGCCGCAATGCTAATTACTTCGGTATTGTCTGCTAGATTTTCTATATCATTTTGGTCCAGATAAATTAAAGGAAGAATGGTGTTGCACAGAATAAAAATTAACGCAAAAACTGTAGCAATAAGAAATGAGAGCAGAAATATCGAAATTGCAATTCTGCGTAAATCTTCAAAACGTGCTAAACCCTTCTGGTTTCCTACCCTAACCATCGCCGCTACACTTAACCCCATGGCTACCATAAACGTCATAGAAGACAGGTTGAGCGCTATCTGATTGGCTGCCTGAGGGTTCTTACCCAAAATACCAGACAACCATATCGCTGCCGTAAAAATGGCTACTTCAAAAAACATCTGCAACGCTGATGGAAACCCTAACGCCAATATTTTTTTGATCATCTTACTCTCTAGAATAAAGAATTTGATGTTCTTTACATAATTTGTAGACTTTATATTCTTTCGCAAAAAGACCCATAAAAAGACAGTCATTACAATTCTGGATGCTAGTGTACCTATTGCGGCACCTACTATTCCCATCTCTGGAAATCCAAATTTCCCAAAAATCAACAAATAGTTTAATACCACATTCACCACATTAGCCAATAGTGTTGCATACATTGGATGTCGGGTCATTGATAGCCCATCAGAAAATTGTTTTAAGGCTTGAAAACTAATCAAAGGAATTAACGAAAACGCCACCAAATCCAAATAAGGCAATGCCAGAGTAACCACCTCTTCTGGTTGCTTCATAAGATACATTATCGGCTTGGCTAGCAAAATCAAAAAGAACAATACCACTCCCAAGGTAGTGCATAAAAAAAGACCATGTTTAAAAGCAGATTTACCATTCTTAAAATTATTCTCACCATCAGCTTCTGCTACCAAAGGAGTAATTGCAGTAGAAAAGCCGATTCCCAAAGACATAGCAATAAACATAAAACTGTTTCCCAAAGAAACTGCCGCTAGTTCTGCTGTACCTAACTGCCCTACCATGATATTGTCTACCAGAGCCACCAGGGTATGCCCTATCATCCCCATCATAACAGGAGCAGCTAATTTGATGTTGTATCTAAATTCTTTGGTGTACTGTTGAAGCATTTTTGAGTTTTGAAGACGCAAAGGTATATGAACCAAAATAAACTAAAATATTCTTATCGTATATTTAACGTTCTATACCATGAACTATGTCTGAAAAAGTAGCTAATAGCACCGCTTTAAACAAGCGAAATAACACCAAGATTTATCTCATTGTTGCCAGTATTATTTTCGGTATTCTAATTTTACCCTCTTTACCCATGATCATCATGTCCCCGATGATGTTTGACAGTCCTGGATCCGAAAACAGCATCCCTACCATCACTTTAGTCATTAGCCTGGTTGCTTATCCTTTTGTTACGGTTTTTTCTATCGTAGTAAGTTGGATTGCTTTTGTAAAGAGAAGACATCTTTTTGCAATTATTGCAGCTAGTCTACCAGTACTGAATATTCTAATAGGAATAGCTGCTATCGTTTACATGGCAGTAGTTTGCGATGGCAATTTGGATTGCTAGAAGGTAAGTATCATTTCGTACTGTCCCTTACCTGGCGGTACCTGAAGGTACTTAAAAAACCGCGTAAAAGGCTCATAACTACTCTCGATATTAATCATTTTTATCATTCCAGAGGTTGAAAAAGCTGCTAACTCCTTCAATAAAGAAGTTCCAAGACCTTTTCTTCGATGATCTGGATGAATAACCAACAAAGGAATATCTCCTGTATGCATTTCTATAGCTCCATACCCAACCACCGTTTCATTTATAAGCATCTGAAGGATCTTAAAATGAGATAACTTCCTTTCCACTGATTCTCTATTGTTCTGCCATGATTGTGGTATTGAGAAAAAAGATGTTATTTCTCCCCAATCTGGTTTTTCAATGCTTTTGAAAACAACACTTACCTGTTGCTTGGATTGTACTTTATCCAAATCCTTATTCTCGAATACATAATAATCGTAAGTTCTTGTAACCTCAAAACCTAATTCTTTATATAGTTGAACCGCTTTTGTATTCGTCTTAATAACTTCTAGTAAATATTGTTTTTGCCCTTTATCCACTAAATCTTCAATCACAAATCGAAATAGATCTTTTGCAATCCCTTTTCCCTGGAAATTGGGAATAATTCCCGTTCCGGTATCGTATGCCGTTGGTATACCATTCCATATACCGATTCCATTAAGCACAAAACCTACCAATACATTACCACTGAAAGCTCCATAGGACATTGAAAAATCACATCCTCTTCGGGCTAGCATATAAGAGAATTCATCTAGTGTAATGTTAAATGGAACCTCATAATTTGCAAAAGCTTCCAAGAAACAAGAATGAATATCTTTGATATCGATACCGTCAAGCGTTTTGAATGTAATCATATCGAAGCTGTTGTAATAAGTAAGTATACGAAGTTGTTAAGGTTGAATCTGTTACTTTACACCATATTTATCAAAAAGATACACAAGACTAGTCATTGTTGCTGCTCCTAATTCGAGTTCTCTTTTGTTGATCGCATCAAAAGTATCATTTTTGGCATGATGATAATCAAAATACCGTTGAGAATCAGGTCTAAGTCCAGCGAGAACAATTCCATTTCCCTTTAATGGGCCGATGTCTGCTCCGCTTCCTCCTTTGGCAAAATAATGTACTAAGTACGGTTCAAAAAGAGGTTTCCAACTTTGTATCTGATTAAAATTTGCATCATCGCAATCAAAAGAGAATCCTCTGGGCGTAAACGCTCCAGCATCACTTTCTAAAGCAAACACATGTTTTTCTCCCTTGCTTTTTGCTACTTTGGCATACTTTTTACCTCCTCGCAATCCATTTTCTTCATTCATAAACAGCACTACTCTAATAGAGCGCTTAGGTTTGTACCCTATTTCTTTCAATAATCGTAATACCTCCATTGACTGAACCACTCCAGCTCCATCATCATGAGAACCATCTCCTAAGTCCCAAGAATCCAAATGGCCACCAACTACCATATACTCATTCGGGAAATCGGTTCCGGTAATCTGACCGATCACATTGAAGGACTCTACATCTTTCCAACTTCGACAATTCATGTTGATATGAAATTTGATCTTTGGATTCAACCTTAACATTGAACTCAACAAATCTGCTCCATTGGTACTAATGGCAGCTGCTGGAATTTTATCGCTATTCGGTAAATCACCATAACTCATAGCTCCTGTATGAGGAAAATCATCCATTCTCAAATTCATAGATCTTACGATTACTCCAACAGCTCCAAATTTGGCTGCTTCTGCTGCTCCTGAATAACGCTGATCTACACAACCCCCATACGCCTCGAAGGTTTGAATAAGATCTGGTTGCATGGGTCTATTATAAAATACAATTTTACCTTCGATCTGATCTGTTCCTAGAGTTCTTAGGTCCTCGAGTCCCTTTACCTCAATTATTGGAGCTTTGATACCTCCTATAGGAGTTGGAACAGAACCTCCTAATGCACAAATAGGAACATTCGTTGTTTTTCCTGGTTCTGTTTCGATATAGGCAAACTCGGTCACCCCTCTTGTCCACTTGGGCACCATTACAGATTGTAACCATACCTTATCAATCCCTAGCTCTTTTAGTTCCTTTTCTCCCCACTCTACTGCTTTTTGCGCATTGATAGAACCAGAGAGACGCCCTCCTATCTGGTTGGATAAATAATCTAACCACTCATAGCTTTTTCCATTTACTAAGGAGGTAGTGTATATCTTCTTAAGCATAGTAGAATCTTCTACTGATGGAGTTTGGGCAAAGCCATTAAGGCTTAGTAGAATAAAAAGAATAGGGGTTATTTTTCTTAACATAGTATTTATCTCTATAATGTATCGACTGTCGTCTTAAATCAACTTGGTCTTTACATTATTCATTATTTAATTGTTGTTTATAGGCCTCTAAATTGGCTTTTGTCTCTTCATCCAACTCAGGTTCCTGAATATCTTCATAAGTCTTTAAGGTATCATACAAAATTCTCGCTACAATATATCTTGCTGAAGGCTTATCATCTGCAGGGATTATATACCAAGGAGCATGTTGTTCTGATGTTCTACTAATGGCATCCTGATAGCAATTCTTATAATTTTCCCAGAGTTTTCGTTCCTTTAAATCCCCTGCTGAAAATTTCCAGTTCTTTTCCTTTTTTTCAAGCCTACGTAATAACCTATTTTTCTGTTCTTCTTTTGACAGATGCAGATAAAACTTATAAATCAAAGTCCCGTTTTGAGCAATATGCTTTTCAAAATTTCGTATTTGCTCAAAGCGTTTATCCCAGAATTCTTCATTAACATCCGCTACCGAAGTAACATCCGGTAAATTTTCATTCATGATATATTCTGGATGTACCCGAGTAACCAGCACATTTTCGTAATGTGTCCTGTTAAAGACTCCAAATTTTCCACGCTGTGGCAAGGCTATATAATGCCTCCATAAATAATCATGTCCTAACTCCAGATCGGTTGGCACTTTGAAACTATGGACGATAATCCCTCTGGTATTGAAATCCTTAAATACTTCTCGAATTAAACTATCTTTTCCGGCGGTATCCATCCCTTGTAAACAAACCAATACGGCATATTTACCATGGGCGTACAAAGTATCCTGAAGTTTTCCTAGTTTTTCTCTGACTTCTTCCAACTCTTTTTCAATCTTCTTTTCACTTTCTTCAAGATCAATAATGGTTGGAATACTTGATAGTTCTACAGGTCCTTTTGCCCTAAAATCATCATGATTTATGTGCTTCATAATGTCATTTGTGTTATACTTCGAAAGATACTAAAGTTTTGGTTTTGTAAAAAATATATCTAGTAATTGGAGCTTATCATCAAGTGTGCATAAACCAGTATTTTTATAACTGATTCTGTTTATTATCTTGCTTTAAAATCATAGCTAAACCCAATCAAGAAGGTATCATATCGTCTTCCCAAACTTTTGACATTCAATTCGGCAAAAATGTGCACAGGAACGGATATCTGATGCAATGCTCTTAGTTTTATCTGAGCACCGTGATTAAAATTCCCAGATCGTATCCCCAAAAAGGCTTCGTCTTCTATCTCTTCAAAAAAATTAGAGTCATTACCAATATATCCCATTCCAGCTGTTATTGTGGTAGGATACCAATTAAATAAAATAAGATTGACTCCAAAAGCCAGTTCGTTGAATCCTTCGTAGTCTTCTTCTGCTCCAATAGCAAAAGCTCTGTTATACTCTCCTATAAAGGTAGTATAGCAATTAAAGGCATATTCTACTCTTGCTCCTAGTCCAACTTCATTTTGCAAACCAAAACTTTTGATCCCTACAAAACCGTAGTTTACGGCACCAGGATCATATTGTGCTGTAGCATTATGCAAGCCTAGCAACAGCAGGAGGGGCAATACAATTTTCTTCATAACAAAGGGCTTATCCCACTTTTGGTCGCAATATAGGGTTTATTCATTACATGCATAAACCACTATAGCACCAAAGACTATCTACTCTTATTTTGCCGCAAAGAGCTTTACATCCTCCTCGCTTACTTCTGCTCCACCAAGAATAATTAAGCGTTCTACTACGTTGCGTAACTCTCGAATATTACCTGTCCAATCGTATTGTTGTAATTGCTTAATCGCTTTGGTAGAGAACGTTTTTGTAGGAGAACCTTGTTCTGAAGCTATTTTCTTTGAAAAGTGATCCACTAATAATGGAATATCTTCTCTACGATCATTTAATGCAGGAACCTTAACCAGGATTACCGCCAGTCTGTGGTATAAATCCTCTCGAAACTTGTTATCACTTATTTCCTTTTTAAGGTCTTTATTGGTAGCTGCTACCACTCTTACATTTACCTTAATATCCTTATCGCTCCCTACACGTTGTATTTTATTTTCTTGTAATGCACGAAGTACCTTTGCTTGTGCAGAAAGACTCATATCCCCAATCTCATCGAGAAATATGGTTCCTCCGTTTGCTGCTTCAAATTTACCAGCTCTATCTTTATTTGCAGAGGTAAATGCTCCTTTAACATGACCAAAAAGTTCACTCTCGATCAATTCTCCAGGGATTGCAGCACAGTTTACTTCGATCATTGGTCCAGAAGAACGATCACTTTTTTGGTGAATCCAATGCGCCACAAGTTCTTTACCGGTTCCATTAGGCCCTGTGATTAACACCCTAGCATCAGTAGCGGATACTTTTTCAATAATTTCTTTGATGTCTGAAATGGCTTTAGATTCTCCAATCATTTCGTAATTTTTGGAAACCTTTCTCTTCAGCCTCTTATTTTCGACTACCAGTTCTTTTCTATCCAAGGCATTTCTAACTGTGTTTAGTAGACGATTTAAATCTGGTGGTTTTGAAATATAATCAAATGCTCCCAACCTCATCGTATTTACTGCTGTATCCAAATCACCGTGCCCAGAGATCATCACAATTGGGATTTCTGGTTTTATCTTTTTTACAGCTTCTAATACCTCAACTCCATCCATCTTTGGCATTTTGATATCACAAAGCACCAAATCATAATCTTCATTTTTGATCATTTCTATACCCAAAAGCCCATCTTCGGCTTCGAATACTTCATATTTATCGTTTTCTTCGGTAAGAATTTTGACTAAAACCCTTCGAATCGCAGATTCGTCTTCAATTACTAAAATTTTTGCCATTATATTTTTAGTTTTATTCCACTACGAAAATAGAATGTATTTCCATTATTGATGGTCAGTACATTTTCCTGATCCCCATCTCGTAGTCGTATTTCGTTACTTAATGTATATCCGGAATACATATAGAACAATAAGTGTTCCGTAAAATAATATTCATATCCTAATGCGCCAAGAATATTCAACATCGACGCATTTTCTGCAACCTTTGTTTCCCCATTTTGATCTACAAAAGTTCTGTTATTCTGCAGATTACCATAAAAACGATCCAATCCCACAAAAGCTTGTAATGTATTCTTTTCGTTAAAGAAATATTTGATACTCGTTTTTGGTGTCCCTACCGAAAAAGACCAATTTTGATGAAATCGTTTAAAGTAATTTATAATTGGTAACGGGAAGTTAATACTGGCAGGAGTAGTATAGCGTAATCCCATAATCAACCTAGCCGTTTTGGGGGCTTGTTTATCCTTATAGCTTTTTACAAAATACACCGACCCTGTATATCTAAAATCGTCACCATCTATTCCTGAACTTTCGAAATTCGACGAAATCTGCCCTCCTAGTTTGGCTCCAAATCTCCAATTATTTTTCATTTTGAAGGTATACCCCAATTCCAAACCTATAGTCTGAAATACATTGAGATCTCCTCCGGGATCAAATATTAATGGATCTTCTATATCAAGATCATTATATCGGTACTGACCAGAAATTACCAAATAAGACCCCTCTTGTTTCATTTTAATAGGATAGTTAGCAGAAAAACGAATTCTGCTATATCTATTATCGCTATCACTTTGAGGGATATAAGCGTATTCCAATCTTGCCAAATCAGTATCCTGGGATCTAATAGTTGTGTGTATTGCAAACACACAAAAACAAAACATTAAAAGATCCGTATACTTCATATTGGGGCGTGTATATTATTTATTAACTTTTCAATGGTAGATTATTCTTTAACAATAGTAACCTCTCGTTGCGGGAACGGAATATTGATATTGTGTTCTCTAAATAAACGATCAATCTCAAAGCGTATTTCACTCTTAGGGATTACTCCCTGAAAACTATCATTGATCGTAAAAATGACTTTAAAATTTAGTGAGCTATCTGCAAAATCCGTAAACAACACCAAGGGTTCTGGTTGTTTCAACACATGAGGATTCGACAATGCCGCCTGGATCAATAATTCTTTAACTAATTGCGTATCACTTCCGTAGGCCACCCCAACGCTTACTGACTCTCGTGTCAACGCTCCATTTTGAGTCCAGTTGTACAATGAAGAGGTCATGTATTTATGATTAGGAATAATGAGCACCTTGTTATCTATGGTAACCGCTCTAGTTGTTCTGAGTTTGATCTCTACTACTCTACCTACTTTATCCTCCAGTTCTATGATATCCCCAACATGAACGGTTTTGTCAACAAAAATGAATATCCCGGAGAGAATATCCTGAATAAAAGTTTGCAAAGCCAGACCCACTCCAACCAATAGTGCTGCCGAAGCTGCAAAAATGGCGGTGATATTAAAACCTATGGCGTCCAGTGTACCAAAAATAACGACGATATAAATGAAATACTTTAAAAACGAAAAAACGGATTCAAATTTCAGCTTATCGTCACTATTCAATTTCCGTGTCAGGAATCTTTTAAATACCCTTAAAAAGAAGGAAGTAATCAACAATACAAAAATCACAAATAGCAGCAAACCTACCGTAAGCACCAAGGGATGATCATCGGGACCAAAATGAAATATTTCGTAGCCCAGAAATTCTTTTATCGCACCCCAAACATCTTCCTGGATTACTTCTTTTACCTGTTCTGTGATTTCTTCTTGTATCATTGCACTAATACTTTAACCATTTGTACAACTCTTTATAACTAGGCTTCTTCCCATACATCAAGATACCTACGCGGTATATTTTTCCGGCCAGCCATACCATAAATATAATACTTCCGAATAACAGAAGGATAGAAATCAATACTTCCCACCAATTTACTCCAAAAGGAATGCGCATTAGCATTACGATGGGAGAAGTTAATGGAATCATGGAAAAGACAGTAGAGACCGTACCATGTGGATTTTCTACAACCGAAAAGAACCCTACATAAATCCCCAGCATCAATGGCAAAATAATAGGCAGCATGAATTGTTGAGAATCTGTTTCGCTATCTACTGCAGCGCCAATAGCAGCATAGATAGAACTATATAAGAAATAGCCTCCTACAAAGTATACAAAAAAGGCCATTACCAAAGTACCTAACGGGAGTTTCAATATATCCTGAAGTAACAATTGTATTTCTTCTTGATGATCTTCTTGTAGTGCTATAGAAGGATCTATACCTGTGGGAGTTTGTGCTTCTATTCCAAAAACCGAGGTAGCGATAAATAATAAAACGCTTCCTAAAAGCACCCATATTAAAAACTGAAGGATTCCTGCAAAAGATGTTCCCAGGATTTTACCCATCATTAATTGTAATGGTTTTACCGATGAAATAATAATCTCAATAATTCGATTTGCTTTCTCTTCGATTACCGATCGCATCACCATGTTACCATAAATAATGATAAACATCATTAAAAAATACCCTGCAGCACCTCCAAAAAACATCTTCACATAATTTGTCATTTTTGATGTCTTTTCTCCAGAAAAATTTTCGATCAAAATATTAACCCTTGCTCTCGAATTTTCGATCACATTGAGATCCAACCCCTTTTCTTCAAAATTTTGGTTGGTAAGCTTTGAAGCGATAATATCTTCAATCCCATTGAGGATGGAAATATTTGGAGCATCATCCGCATAGAACTGAACAGAAGAAGCAAGCTCTTTGTTTGTTCCTTTCTTCGGAATATAAAGTAATCCATAAAGCTTTTTGATGACTACCGAATCTTTGGCGTCGTTCAAACTAAGATCACTATAGTTTATGTAGGTTACGTTATCCGAATTTTTAAAATCGGAAGTAAACATTCCCGTTTCATCAAAAAAGGCGATTTGTCGAACTTCTTCATTATTAAGCGTAGCTAACCATGTTATCAAAGCAATCATCCCCACAAAGATGAGAGGGCTTAAGAAAGTCATAACCACAAAAGTTCTGTTACGAACACGAGCAATAAATTCTCTTTGAATTATTAATTTGAGATTATTCATTTTCTGAGATGGTTTTAATAAAAATTTCGTTTACACTTGGGATCACTTCGTTAAACCGAAGAATTTGTGCTTTAGTGGACAGATATCCCAATAAATCATTTGAAGATGTGCTCTGATCCAAAGTGATTTTCAACTTTAGTTGTTCTTCTATGGTCTTAAAATCGGCTGGAACTACCTGGAATTTTTCTTTAAGTTCATCATACAATCCATTTTCACTTTCTGCGAGTAACCCAACCTCAAAAGTATTGGATTTGTATTTTCTTTTGATATCCGAAACTTCGCCTTCCAAAATTTTCTTGGACTTGTTGATCAATGCAATATGATCACATAGTTCTTCTACGCTTTCCATGCGGTGGGTAGAAAATATAACTGTAGCGCCTTCCTCTCGCAATTGTAGAATTTCATCCTTAATTACATTGGCGTTGATAGGATCGAAGCCACTAAAGGGTTCATCAAAAATTAACAGCTTCGGTCGATGTAGTACTGTTACTATAAATTGTACTTTTTGTGCCATTCCTTTGGAAAGCTCTTGTATCTTTTTGTCCCACCAGTGTGAAATTTCAAACTTATCAAACCAATATTTTAGTCGATCTTTTGCTTCTTTTTTGCTTAATCCTTTAAGTTGGGCCAGATACAAGGCTTGTTCTCCTACTTTCATCGATTTATACAAACCACGTTCTTCGGGAAGATATCCTATATCCTGAATATGTTCTTTTTTTAAAGGTTCGTTATCCAAAAACACCTTTCCTTCATCTGGAAGTGTAATCTGATTAATAATACGAATCAATGTAGTTTTACCAGCTCCATTGGGACCTAATAGCCCAAAAATACTCCCTTTTGGTACTGCTATAGAAACATTATCCAGTGCCGTAAAGCTACCGAATCGTTTGGATGCTCCTTGTACCTCTAAAAGATTAGTCATAAAGTGTAAAAATATAATTGTGGTTGTTATCAGCTCCGCATGATACGAAAACTAAAAAACTTATGCTAATATATGCCTATTAAAACAAAACCCACCCTAAATACAAGTATTAAGGATGGGAAAAAAATTGCTATGAAAAAGAAAAATTATCACTAAATGCGCTAGTGATGTTTCAAATATACGAATTTTTCTTAATCAAAAGTTAATATCAAACAAATGATTCTTTCAACGATAATCAACTGATTTTGTTAAGAAAACATATCTTTCACTTTCTCGAAAAATGATTTCTCTCCACTATCAGGATTTGGCTTGAAGTGATCATCTTTGGCCATTCTTTCAAAAAACTCTCTTTGTTCTTTGTTTAGGGTTTTTGGAGTCCATACATTAACATGTACCAGCAAATCTCCTTTACCATATCCATTAAGGCTCGGGATCCCCTTACCTCTTAGTCTCAAGATTTTTCCACTTTGCACTCCTTCTTCTATTTTGATACGCACCTTACCAGATACTGTGTCTATTTCTCTTGAAGTACCCAGTGCTGCTTCAGAAAAGCTTACATACAAATCATAGTGTAGATTGTTCCCTTCTCTTTGCAATTCTGGATGATCTTGCTCCTCGATAGCTACCAAAAGATCTCCTGCAATACCGTTACCAGGTGCTTCGTTTCCTTTTCCTGCAACTTTCAACTGCATTCCATCTTCAACTCCTGGTGGTATTTTAATACTTACGGTTTCTTCTGTAACTTTTAATCCTTGAGCATCTGCATCTACTGGTTTATGATCAATGATTTGCCCGGCACCTCCACATGTAGAACATGCGGTAGCAGTTTGCATTCTACCCAAAATGGTGTTGGTAATACGTGTTACCTGTCCAGTACCATTACAGGTCCCACAAGTCTTGTAGGTAGTTCCTGGCGCCTGAATTTTACGTTTTACCTTTATCTTTTTCTCAACTCCATTAGCAATCTCTTCCAGTGTAAGCCTTACTCGGATTCGAAGATTGCTTCCTTTTACTCGACGTTGTCTTCCGCCGCCGCCAAAGCCACCGAAACCGCCAAAGCCACCTCCAAAAATATCTCCGAACTGGCTAAAGATGTCATCCATGTTCATTCCGCCTCCGCCTCCGAAGCCACCGCCACCTTCAAAAGCCTGATGCCCAAATTGGTCATATCTGGCTCTTTTATCAGCATCACTTAAAATTTCATAGGCTTCTGCAGCTTTCTTGAATTTCTCCTCGGCTGTTTTATCACCAGGGTTTTTATCGGGATGAAACTCAATAGCTTTTTTGCGATATGCCTTTTTTATTTCGGCATCGCTAGCATTTTTGCTAACACCTAGTATGTCATAAAAATCTTCCTTCATACCTTAATTATTGTCCGGTTACTACTTTTGGGAAACGAATTACTTTCTCTCCCAGTTTATAACCCTTTTCGATCACATCTACAATCTTACCTTTCAAATCTTCACTCGGAGCAGGAATCTGAGTAATTGCTTCGTGGTCATCTGCATTAAAAGCATCTCCCGCATTTACTTCAATCTGTTCAAGACCTTTTCCTTTTAGAGTTTCCTTAAGTTTGTTATGGATTAACTCCACTCCTTTGATCAACTCCTTATCTTCTGATTTTTCAATTTCCTTTAAAGCTCTGTCAAAATCATCCAAAACAGGTAACATAGAAACCATTACATCCTGACTTGCTGTCTTAAAAAGTTCTAATCGTTCTTTTGACGTACGTTTCTTATAATTTTCAAACTCTGCAAAAAGTCTTAAAAACTTATCTTTTTCTTTATCTAGTTCTTCCTGCAATTTCACCTCAACATCTACCTCTTCAGTGGTTTGCTCTTCTGTATCTTGCGTATCAAGTATCTCTTCTACCTGATCTTTTACCTCTTCTGTATTTTTATTTTTATCACTCATTGTAACAAGTACCTAATTATAAGTTTTCAATTTGAAGTAGCAAAAGTACTGCCATTTTTGAATTAATGTCATAATGTCACAGGAATATTTTAGTATATATTTAAGAAGTATATGTTAAGAAAAAAAATAATTTTGAAAACGTTTTAACTATTTAAGAATTATCTATGAAAACTAAACTAATTAACTTATTAGCAGTACTGGCGATTATATTTTCGGCTTCTTCTTGCAAAGGAGAAAAGCAAAACGAAACTGAGACTTCTGATGCTGAAGAGGTAAGAGAAGCACCTGCAACGGCATTAACCTATTCAGTAAACACAGTGTCGAGTGTAATAGAATGGACTGGAAAAAAACCTGCCGGATTACATACTGGAACCATCAAATTATCGGGTGGAGAAGTAACTACTGAAACTGGAAAAATACAAAGTGGATCTTTTGTAATCGATATGAACACAATTACAGTTACAGACCTTGAAGGTGATGAAAAAGCTGGGTTAGAAGGACATTTAAAAGGAGAAGGTGAAGGAAAAGAAGATCACTTTTTTAATGTAGCTCAATTCCCAAAAGCTACTTTTGAAGTTACTGGAGTTACGGAAGAAGCAGGAAAAACAATGCTTTCTGGTAACTTAACCATCAAAGGAATCAGCAAAAACATTTCGGTTCCTGTATCAAGTAAAGTAGATCCAAACGGAGTATCAATGACTAGTGAGGTTTTTACTATTAATCGTACGGATTGGGGAGTTAATTACGGTTCGAAATCTATTTTTGAAAATTTAGGTGACAAATTTATCAATGATGATATCGAGCTTAAAATTAGCATTCAGGCCAACCCTACTTCGTAAAGAATAAGGTATACAAGAAATAATATAAGGCCGATGTTTAACATCGGCTTTTTTATTTATGGAATTAACGCATTAACCGCAGAAGTGATATTATCGTATTCGAACTCAAACCCCGTTTTTGCAATTTTGTCACTACAAACTCTCTGACTCGAAAAAAGAAGTACGTGCATTTCTCCCAACACCAGTTTCATAGTAAGCCTGGGAACGCCTGGCAATACAATATTTTTATTTAACTTATTGGCAACAGTATCTGTCAATTTCTTATTAGAGACAGGATTCGGTGCTACCGCATTATATACTCCAGTCAGTTCTTCTTTCAAAACATGCACAAACATATTGGCCAGGTCTGATACATGGATCCAGCTTTGCCATTGTTTACCACTACCAAATACGGCCCCTACCCCATATTGAATAGGTTTCTTGATTTTTGGAAAAGCCCCGCCTTTATCAGACAGTACCAAACCAATTCTCAACAAACTCACTTCTATACCCAAATCCTTAAACTGGAGTACAGCATCTTCCCATTTCTTAACTACCTCCCCTAGAAATCCAGTATCCTCTTCAGGAGAATTTTCCATATAATAATTTTGAAATGAATCGGGATAGATTCCAATAGCACTGGCAGAAATAATATGCCGAACGGTATGCGAAATATTTTTCAAGGAAGTTATCAATAGGTCCGCCGATTTGGTTCTACTATCTAAGATTTCTTGCTTGTAAGAAGAAGTCCAGCGTTTGGCAACTGTTGCTCCCACCAAATTAATGATCACCTCAACATCTTTGAAACAGTTAGTATCTATTTCATTTTGTTCCAAATTCCAGTAAAAACCCTGATAAGATTCATTTTTACTAATCTTACTTTTGTTCGTAGTAAGGTAATTCACATCAATCTTTGATTGATGACATAGCTTTACGATCTCTTGGCCGATCAAACCTGTAGCTCCTGTAATTAGAACCCTCATGGTGATACATTTTGCTGCAAAATACTATCGTCAGGGTATAAAACCTATATCTTTATTATAGGTTTAACAATCGTTCAGAAGGGAAAACAGAACTGGACATCAAAGTTTGCTTGCTCTCAACATTTCCCTTTTACCGGGTGGTCCGGGAAGGCGTTCTACAGTAAAACCAACCTCCTGCATTGCTCTTCTTACACTTCCCTTTGCAGCATAAGTCACCAAAACACCATTATCTTTTAAGGCCCTAAACATTTTCGTAAAAATTGAAACTGTCCATAGCTCAGGTTGCACCCTGGCACCAAAAGCATCAAAATAAATCAGATCAAAGCAGTTTTCATCTTTTATTTCAGAGAAAAACTGTTTGCGTTTGGTACACTTAAAATCATTAGAGATTTCGGTTTCAGTTTCCCAAGGTGACGTATGCAATTCATCAAAAGTAGCTTTTTGATCAGTAACCTGAAGGGCTTCTACATAGTTCATCACATTGGCTTCTTCAATAGTAACCGGGTAGGCCTCTACCCCGACATAATTCACTTTCTGTTTATTTTTTAAGGACTCCAAAAATGTGATAAATGCGTTTAAGCCCGTTCCAAATCCTATTTCCAAAATATGCAACTCCTCAAAAGCGTGTAATTGAAGAATGTGATGAAAACCCTGTTTTATAAACACGTGCTGCGCTTCATTAATCGCACCATGTTTAGAGTGATACTGTTCATTCCACCCTGGGAGATGAATAGTTTTGGACCCATCGCCGGTGGTAATAATTTCTCGCTTTTGCTCTTGTTGCATTAGTTCTTAATTAAAACTCCATCTGCTACAAAAGAATAGGTCTTTTTTGGTTTGGTAATCGCAGCAATTTCCTCCTCACTTTTTCCGGCATCGCTTGCATAATGACGTTGATCTTCTACAGACATTTCTGTCACGAATGCTTTGCCCTGAACAATTACAGTGTCATTTTCTATATCCTTAGGCACAAAAAAACCGTAATCCTTAAACTTTACCATAGTTTCCTCATCCTTATTGATCGCCAGTTTCATCCAACATCCTTTGGCTTTACAAACATTATTTACTGTACTGGTAAAAGCGATGTCTAAGGTATCTCCCACATTCATTTCTTGATATTTTTCTGCTAAGGCTCCTTGATAAAAAATCTGATCTTTCACGATCTTGCCACCATAAGATGAATAATTTTCTATAGTCGTTTCCTGAAAAGCAAAAGAGTCCTTTTGATTGTTTGTACAACTAATCATAATTAGTAGTGATACCGTTAAAAAAAGCTGGATTTTATTCATTATTTTATAATTATTTGTCATCAGTTACAAAATTACGCATTTTGAGAATTCTTATTTTAGGAGAAAAGGGTATTTTTGCGTACTTTATAGGTTCATGTTAGTTATTATCTAAATATTAGACTGAATATAAGATATTTCGAGCTTGAATATATTGGTTTGATCACTAAAAAACGAATAGAATGAAAAACACAATCTCTCAGCAGATAGAAATTAAAAAAGCAAGTGAGTCCAAAATTGGACAAGTAGATTTTGAAAATCTAAATTTCGGGAAAATTTTTACCGATCATATGTTTGTCTGTGATTTTGTAAATGGTGAGTGGCAATCTCCAAAAATTGTTCCTTATGGACTATTAACTATAGAACCGTCTGCACGTGTGTTTCATTATGGACAAGCTGTTTTTGAAGGAATGAAAGCGTATAAGGATGATAATGGAGATACATTTTTATTCAGACCTGATGAAAACTTTAAACGTATCAATAAATCCGCAGAGCGTTTAGCTATACCAGAATTCCCAGAAGAATATTTCTTTGAAGGATTACACACCCTATTGAAGTTAGATAACGAATGGATTAAACCGGGATATGGTAATTCGCTATACATAAGACCGTTTGTAATTGCAACCCAAGCTAGTGTTTCTGCCTCTGAAGCGGACGAATATAAATTTATGATCATTTGCTCACCTGCACAATCTTATTATAGCGGGGATGTAAGTGTTTTGGTTGCTGAAAAATTTAGCCGTTCAGCCAATGGAGGTTTTGGATATGCGAAAGCGGCAGGAAATTATGCTGGACAGTTTTACCCAACCAAATTAGCCAAAGAAAAAGGATATCAGCAAGTTATTTGGACCGATGCCAATACACATGAGTATATGGAAGAAGCAGGTACAATGAATGTATTCTTCAGAGTAAATGACACCTTGCTTACTGCGCCGGTAAGTGATCGTATTCTAGATGGGGTAACCCGCAAGAGTCTAATCGCTATGGCCGAGAAAGAAGGCATCAAAGTAGAAGTACGACCAGTGAAAGTAAGTGAAATTGTAGAGGCTGCAAAAAATGGAACTTTAAAAGAAGTTTTTGGAGCCGGAACTGCTGCAGTCGTTAGCCCAATTAAAGCTTTTGGTTATCAGGGAGACCACTATGAAATTGAAAAGCAAGAACAGCCATATGCTGATTTCTTCAAAAAGGCATTGATGGACATACAATACAATAAAGCCGAAGATCCTTTTGGCTGGAGACAAAAAGTATAAGCTCTCAAAAATATATAAACAAAAAACTCCAGATGTTATCACTGGAGTTTTTTTTATTTAACGATCTAAAATTTCTTTGATGTTGGGTTTAAAATAATTTGGTCCCTTCAACACTTTACCATCTTCTCTATAAATAGGCTTTCCGTCCTCGCCTAGTTTACTCATATTACTTCGTTGTATTTCATTAAAGACCTCTTCTATTTTGTGCTGCATCCCATGCTCGATAATAGTCCCGCACAAGATATACAACATATCCTCAAGAGCATCGGCCACTTCTACCAAATCATTATTTTGAGCCGCCTCAAAATACTCTTCGTTTTCTTCTTTCATAAGATTAAACCGAAGTGTATTTTTTGCTTCCCCCAGATCAGCAATGGGTTCATTTTTATATCCAATCTCAAAAGCTGTATGAAATTCTTGTACTGCAGCAATTTTATCCTTCATCCGTATGTTTTTATAAATTATCTTTGCGGTAAAAATAAGAATTTATGTTTAGTCAGGGTCAGTTAATATTTGCCGGTCTTTTTGTAGTTGCTTTTGTTATTTTAATGATTTTTAGCTACCGAAAAGATCTAAAACTTCATCGCAAATATTACAAGGGCAGTCTTTTCATTTTGATCGGTTTTATTATCTTTATTTTGTTGTTGTTTGCGTTAAAAACGTATTTACAACCAGAATAAACCGTACATACCCCTGGTTTTCAATCAAATAATCATTAGAAAGAATATCGCTTTTTTCAAAAAGTGATGTTTGAATGCTCGCGTTTTTATCGTCATGAATGCAATATACCCTGTAATGGGTATGGATTGCAATGCTCTTTTTTTAGAGTTTTGGAGTGAACTAAATAACTAATCTCTCAATAATGAAAAAAAAACATTTTTATTTTAGACCAGAGCTCAAAGTAGCCGTTTCAGTGCCAAATCCAGATCCTACAGAAAGTACAATGCGTGTATTTATTCCTATTAATGTAAACCATAATTCAGTTTATGTGGAAGCTGAATTTCGGAAGGCTTACTCGGGAATATATATTCTCAATTTCAAACTAACTTGTAATGAAAAACCAGGCAAAAGCAATATTAAGTTTTGTTGTATTAGTATCAAAAATGCCTACAACAACAACAAAATTAATATGATAGTCATAAAGACACAGGTAATCGACAACAGCAGTATAGACGGCAGAAGACCTGGCAACTACTTATTACACAATTATCCAAATTGGGAAAACGATCCAATAGAATTCGAACTTAAGACCAATCTAGAAGAGGAAAAGTTAATATCTCCAAATAGAGACGCAAAAAAAGAGATCCCAATTTTGGAAAACCCTAATTTAGTATTCGACAATGAATCGAATGATAGCTGCACAATACCACCAAACTCTAATAGCAACGGGGGTTAAAAAAACATACATTCCAAAATACCTTTACATTGTATTTTGGAATGTGTACACTAGATTTTTTCTCACATTTTATAAGAACACCTTGCGACTTTCTATTACATTACTTTTTTTTTTCGCTACTATATCATCTGTCTTCCCTAAAGGGACAAATTCACCTTTATTAAAAGCAGAAACTTTATTTAAAAGTAAACAATATCAAAAAGCTAAAAGTTTAATCGTTAAAATGTATGAAGAAGACTCTACCCAAATAGATTATCCAATCTTTCTCGGTAAAATTTATGCACATGTTTTCAATAAGGATTCTAGTATTTATTGGTTAGATAAAGCTGAAAAATTGATTGATAAAGAAACATTACCATCTCAATTATTCCAATATTATTTATGGAAAGGATATGCATATGAAGTCAACAAAAACTACGACAAAGCTCTAAATAATTATTTCTTCTCCAAAAAATACATAAACCACATTAAAAAACCTTATTACCTCAGTTTTCTGTACCAAAGAGTACTTTTATTATATAGTGAAAATCAATACAAAGAAAATGTGGAAAACTGGATTTATATCTATACAAAAATAAAAGACTCATTGGCTGATGACAGGTTTACAAATAGTTATCATAATGCGTTAGGAAAACATTATCACTATAATCAAAAAGCATTATCTGCACTTGAGCAATTTAATGAAAGTATTGAATACTCAAAAAAGCTTAATGACAGTTCCCTACTAAACAATTCATACTTTCATAAAGGAATTATTTTTGCCGAGTATCTTAAAATTCAGGACTCAGCAAGGTATTATTACAATTTAGGTCTAAAAATATGTAACTGCAAAAAGAACAAATTATTTCAAGCTACATATAAATATAATATAGCTAGAACTTATTACTATGAGAACGATTTAGAATTAGCAAAAAAATGGTTGTTAGCAACTTTAAAAGACACTATTTCATCTCGAAAACTTCACATCAGGAATAATGTTTCCAAAGATCTATATAGTATTTATAAGCAACAAAATCAAAAAGATTCTTCCTTTTATTACTTAGAGTTACATAAACTATATGGAGATAGTTTGAGCGTTTTAGAAAGAGAAAAGGCCACTACAGAGCTCCAAGCAAAATATGATGTTTCAGAAAAAGAAAAACTTAACCTCATCCTACAAAATCAAATTGACAAAAAACAACACGAACAACGGTTACTTTGGATCGGCTCAATTTCCTTACTTATGATCGGAGTTGGTATAGGTGTTCTTATATACAAGAACACCAAACGCAAACAGCGTATCGCCGAACAGGAAAAAGAAATCGAAATTCAAAAAACCGAAAAACTATTAAAAGATCAAGAACTCGCGGCTATCGATGCGATGATAGAAGGCCAGGAAAAAGAACGCCAACGACTAGCTAATGATTTGCATGATAATCTGGGGAGTACCTTGGCCACTGTCAAATTACATTTTGATCACCTAAAAAACAATCACAACAACCCAAAAATTGAAAATATTGAAGAGTTGTATGGAAAAACCAATGATTTACTTGACGAAGCCTATCAAAAAGTACGCACTATAGCTCACGAAAAAAACAGTGGTGTTATGGCTAATCAGGGATTGTTAACCGCCATTAAAAATCTAGCCAAAAAAGTTTCAAGTAGCGACCAAATACAGGTAGAAGTACAGGACTATGGATTGGATGAACGATTAGACAACAGTCTAGAAATTTCTATCTTCAGAATGATCCAGGAGTTGATTACTAACTGCATCAAACATGCCGAGGCCAATGAAATTCATGTTTCTCTTACCAACCATGAATCATTGTTAAACATTATTATAGAAGATAACGGAAAAGGGTTTGATCCTAAAACAATTGTCGATAAAGATGGAATGGGATTAAAAACCATCGAAAAACGTGTAGAACATCTCGAAGGCACCTTTGAAATTGACTCTACGCCTAATCAAGGAACCAATATCATCATAAACATACCGATATGATCACCGTAGCGATAGCCGAAGACCATCAATCCTTAATAGACGGAGTACAATTACTCCTAAAATACGAAGATGATATCAGTATAGTCGGGAAAGCAAATGATGGAGAAGAATTACTTAACATCGTACGACGTAAGCAGCCAAAAGTAGTACTTATGGATATTAGAATGCCTAAAATTGATGGTATTGCAGCTACCAACATCATCAAAAAAGAGTTCCCTAGTATCAAAGTCATTGCTTTTTCTATGTTTGATCAGGAAGATGCCATAAAACAAATGGTCAATGCAGGGGCTTCCGGATATTTATTAAAAAACTCACCTTTAGATGAAGTTTTAACTGCGATACAACAAGTAGCTCAGGGAGGCACCTATTTTGATGCCGCAATTGACCCTTCTTTATTATCAAAAGACGCTAAGCCTCAAGAAAAAAAACAAGTATTATCAAAAAGTGAACGTGAGGTACTCAAGTTAATAGGTCAAGGCAAAACCTCTTCAGAAATTGCTGCTATTCGTTTCAACTCGGTATCCACCATCGAGACCCATCGTAAAAACATCATTCGTAAACTGGGATTGCAAGGAAAAGGAGAATTGCTGCGATACGCTATCGAGAAAAAGTATGATTTTTAATAGACTTAGAAATAAAAAACGCTTCCCCTGTTTAGGGGAAGCGTTTATTGTTATTGTTGAAAGCAATACTAATTGACTGCTGGTAAGAAACTGTAGTCTTTACTATAGTTTAGCATTTGCGCAGTAAAATCTGTTGGCTGAGTCACATTTACCTTTGTAATCTCTCCATTTTCGTCCATTTCTGGCACTAAAACAGGATTTACAAATCCACTATACGGTGCAGCTGTGAATTGCTCATTACGCTTTAATACTTCTGCATGTACATCTTGATCCACTTTTACACCATAACCTTCTACCAACGCTTCTGCTGCTACATAATCTCCTTCTGATTTGATTCGTTGAGTTTCACGAAGCAATCTTCCAAAAATTTCACGTAATTTCTGGTAATCGTTTACATTGAAATAGGTTTTCCCATCTCTGGTTACCTTTTCGATCACGTTATCCTTAGCTCCTTGTTCAAAAGCCCAGGCACTTACCCACTGTCTGTTTCTCATGTGCGCTTCTTCTACATCATCTCCAAGGTTTAGACGAATTAATTGGGTCATTAATCCATTTCTGATATATCCATCATAAGCAGCTTTACCCACTTTTTCCCAATCTTCAACCAAACCAAGCTCCTGTAATTTTGGATCCATTAAATAATATAATCCTACAAGATCAGCACGTCCTTCCTCCATTGTAGACGCATAATTTTTTAACGTTTCTTTGGTCTCTCCAACCCCAGGATTCAATTGACCCGAAGCATGTCCAATAACTTCGTGTAACGCGGTATGCAATTTATCGGCTAGTTGCCCATACTGCTCTTCTAACTTATATTCTTCATCATCATGTACAAACTCCTTTAAACGGCCTGAACCTCCGGCATTGTTGTAAGCACCAATAATATTTCCTAAAGAAACAGATTTTGATCCTACGGCAGCTCTAATCCAGTTCGCATTAGGTAAATTTACTCCTATAGGGGTACTAGGTGAAGCATCTCCCGCTTCTCCGGCTACATTTACTACTTTATAGGTAACTCCTACTACATTCTTCTTCTTATGCTCTTCCATAAGTGGTGAATTATCTTCGAACCACTGAGCATTCTCAGACAATACTGCCATTTTTTGAGACATATCAAAATCTTTGATTTCTACAATAGTCTCATACGATCCTCTATACCCTAATGGATCGTTGTACACTTCAATAAAGCTATTGATATAGTCAATATTTCCTTCGGTAGCGGCTGTCCAAGCCACGTTATAATCATCCCATATTTGTAAATCTCCTGTCTTGTAATACTGGATTAACAATCCAAGCGCATCTCCTTGTGCTTTATTTTCGGCAACTCCTTGTGCCTTTTCTAACCATTTGATGATTTCATCGATAGCCGAACCATACAATCCTCCGGATTTATACACTCGCTCTACCAGTTTTCCATTTTCTTTTACCAACTGAGAATTCAATCCATAAGACAACGGTTTATCTTTATCAGGAGATTTGATTTTGGCATAAAAGGAAGTTACATCATCATTGGTCACATTTGGACCATAGAAGTTTACCGCAGAAAGGGCAACATTATCGATCCCCTTTCCTTGATTTACTTTTTTACCATCTTCATCGTTAAAGATTGCTTCGTAAGCTTCTTTCTCTAACTCAGTGTTCGTTGCAGCCAAAAGCGTACTTAAATAATCCTGACTAAACTCTGGTTTAATCTTATCATTACTATAATGATGATGGATTCCATTAGAGAACCAAACTCTTTTAAGGTAGGTTTCAAAAGCTTTCCAATCTGCAACATTTTTATCACCTTCATAAGTACGGTAGATTTTTTCAAGAGCTTTCCTAATTCTTAAATTATATCTGTAGTTCTGATCCCACATAATATCACGCCCACTTAAACCAGCCTGAGTTAAATAATACACTAGTTTTTGTTCTTTAAGGGTTAGGTTATCCCAACCTGGGATTTGATATCTTAATATTCTTAGATCAGCAAACTGCTCTACTACATGATCAAATTTCTCTTCTGCAACTTTTTCTTCCTGTTGCTCAATTTGATCCTGTACTTTTGGGTCCTGTTTACACGCCACAAATAGTGTAGCGAACATGATAAAAAATAATAATCTGTTGAGTTTCATTGTTTGTTTGTTTTTAGTTTATGAGGTAAAATTAATCTTACAAATTGCATTCTTTTTGGGATAAAAGAGTGTATCGAAAATTACTTCATAAACCGATTTAGTAATTCTGACAAATGTAACAAAATAATAGGATGCAAAAATTAGTTATATTAGCTAATCAAACAATCTAAACTGACTGACATGAAAATAATCAAGTATTTGTTCTTTTTATTATTATTAATAATCATTGGTGGCGCCGTGTATGTTGCAACAATCGATGGCAAATATCAAGCAGAAGAAAGCCGGGTAATTGAGGCTCCAGATGAGTTGTTATTTAATACTATTAATGAATACAAAACATGGGAAAAATGGGGTCCTTGGATGGATGAATCCGATGATCTAATTATGGAATATGCCGAAAAAACCAGTGGTGAAGGAGCCTCTTATAGTTGGAAAAGCGAAATCCAGGGTGACGGAAGAATGAGCACCGTAAAAGCTGCTCCATTTACCAGCATTGATCAAAAAATCACTTTCATTACTCCGATGGGAGAAAGTGCTAGTGACGTGTACTGGAAATTTGAAAAAATAGAAGGTAAAAAAACCAAGGTCACCTGGGGCATGAAAGGAGAGCAATCTTTTATGGAAAAAGCATTTTGGGTAACACAGGACAGTACCCTGTCTCAAATGATCAAACCCATGTACAGTAGAGGTTTAGAAAAGTTAGATGCTTATGTTAATGAAAAAATGAAAGAATATGCGATTAATGTGGATGGTGTTACAGAACATGGCGGAGGATTCTACATGTATAGCGCAACTGCTTCTTCGATTGCGGTAATTCCTGAGAAAATGGCACAAATGCTACCTGCTGTAAACAGCTATATGATAGAAAATAATCTACCACAAACCGGGATGCCTTTTACGATTTACAATGAATTTAATGAAGAACAAAGTACAGCAATTTATTCAACCGCTATTCCTACCAGGGATAAAGTAGTAACTCCTAAAGACAGTCCTATACTTTGTGATTTTCTTCCTAGACAGAAAGTTGTAAAAACTACCTTAACTGGCGATTACGGAAATCTAAAAGAAGCTTGGGAAGCAGGTTATAAGTATATAGCAGATAATGGTTTAGAATTGAACGCACAATCTGCTGCATTTGAAGTGTATCGAACTAATCCAGAATTACAACCCAACCCAGCACAGTATATCACCGAAATTTATATCCCCATAAAATAATAAAAACACTAATTTGCAGCCTGCATTTCTTTTGTATAGGAAATGCAGGTTCTTTTTAATCTAAAGGTGATGAAACAACTGTTATTGGTATTTGTAGGAGGTGGCACGGGCAGTATTGCTCGCTACCTGATTCACAAGTACTTTAGTTCGATTTCCTGGAGTTTTCCTTATGGAACATTCGTGGCTAACGTATTAGGAAGCTTTCTAATCGGAATTATCTTGGGGCTTGCAGCAAGAAACACCACACTTTCGCAACAAACTGTACTATTACTTACTACTGGTTTTTGTGGTGGATTTACTACTTTTTCCACCTTCGCTTACGAGAATCATCTATTTCTTAGATCCGGAGATTTCCTTTCCTTCGCCATCTATACCATAGGCTCTATTAGCGTTGCCTTACTTTTTGTATTTTTAGGCGTATTCATTACCAAATAGATATCCCAAAAATGGATTTTCTATACCATCAACCCAAGAATTATGAAAAAAATTGAAGCTATTATCAGAAAATCAAAATTTGGCGCTGTAAAAAACGCATTACACAGTATTGGCATCGATTTTTTTACCTATTGGGACGTTACAGGAGTAGGCAATGAAAAAAAAGGAAACGTCTATAGAGGCATCAGCTACAGCACCAGCGATATCCAAAGAAGATGCCTGTCTATTGTGGTAACAGAAGAGTTAAAAGAAAAAACAGTGCAAACCATTCTTGAAACTTCTAAAACAGGAGAAGTTGGGGATGGAAAAATTTTCATTTTTGATATACAGGAAAGCTATAGGATTCGCACTGGAGAAAAAGGAGATCAAGCACTTAATTGATTTTCAAGACAAACTTCTTAACAAGTACAGGTTTGAAGTCAATTTTTTGATTGATTTCCGGAAAAATACGCTAAACCCTACTTTCAAATTCTCAAAATTTATCGATTTTAACAATAAACCTTAATTTTTTTAGGGTATAAAATTAAAAATACGTAAAAATACGTAGTTATACCCACTTTTTTATTGGGGTAAAATTCTTTTAACATAGTTTTACAACACCAATTAAAAACAAATTATCACAGTAATTAATGTTTATTATGAAAACAAAAACCGTAACAAATTTTTTGAAACCAGTATTCTTACTGGCTTTTGTGTTATTAAGTGTTAATGCTACTGCCCAAGAAGAAGAAACCGAATCGGCGGTAGAAAAATTATTATCCAAAGTAAGCTTATCGGGGTCTATTGACGGCTACTACAGATATAATTTTGGCGCACCTAATGACAATTCAGTCGCTCCTACTACATCTTTTGCTAATCAGAGTGGATTTGCGTTAGGTATGGCGAATGTGATTTTGGGGTATGAAGGAGATAAAGTAGGGTTCGTTGCAGATTTAGTATTTGGACCAAGAGGAGAAGACGCTGTATTCTTGTCTGATGGTTCTTCTCAAATTGTTAACCAATTGTATGCGTACTGGAATGTATCAGAAAAAGTAACTCTTACTTTTGGAAACTTCAACACCTTTTTGGGTTATGAAGTTATTTCTCCAACAGGAAACTTTAACTATTCTACATCATATATGTTCTCTTACGGGCCTTTTTCACACACCGGACTTAAAGCAGATTTTGCGTTAAGCGAAAAATGGTCTGCTATGTTAGCAGTTATGAACCCAACAGACTATACTGAGAACAATCCGTTTGACACCTATATCATTGGAGCACAAGTAGGGTATTCTGGAGATACTGGTAGTGCATACTTAAACTTCAGATATGGTAACGAAGGAGAACCAGGAGAAGTTGGACCTACATTTCAGGCAGATTTAACCACAGGATGGGATGTATCAGAAGACTTTTATCTAGGAGTTAACGCCACTTACTTATCTACAGAACCACAAGAAGATGGAGATGCTTCAGGTTTCTACGGAGTTGCGCTATATCCACAATACAAAACTTCTGAAAAATTCACTTTGGGATTAAGAGGAGAATACTTTGGAGTATATAATAATGGACTAGTAGATGTTATTGGACTTGATGATGAGAATGATGGGACTGTATTTGCTGCTACTCTTACTGGTAGTTATGACATAGGAGATTTAACTTTAAAACCAGAAGTTAGATTAGATTCTACCTCGGAAGATTTCTTTACCGATAACGATGGAGAATTAACCAAAAGTCTTTCATCTTTCGTACTAGGAGCTATTTACAAATTCTAATAATATCTGTAAATATATTGTTTGTTTAAATCAAGGCGTTCTGAATATTCAGGACGCTTTTTTTAGTGAGTTGTAGGTAAGTTTTTATACTTTTTGACTCCGACCGGTATCAATAGATTTAAGTGATTTTCTTCTGGAGGGATAGGACAAGAATACCGATCATTATAGGCACAATACGGATTGTAAGCAGTATTAAAATCTATGAGAATCTCATCTCCTTCCGGAATACTTAAATCTATAAAACGTCCACCTGCATAAGTCGTTTCGCCATTAGTCAAATCGGTAAAAGGTAAAAATAAGTAATTCTCATACTCGGATTCTGTTGTCAACCCCTGGTTTTGATAGATATTAACCGTGTATTTCTTATCCTGAAACTCAAAATGAGCTTCTGCATATTTTACATAGAGCGGTTCTCTCCCTGTTGTTGTCTTCATGATAAAGGGAGTCTCGTATGGTGTTCTTACAAACTTTGCTTTAAAACAAAAACTAGTATCAATCTTAAAAAAATCGAGGGTTTTGAATGATTTTAAATCCTTGGGAGATAATGGAGAAGTTTCCTCAGCAGCAAATTCGTGGTTTAATTCGTCCTGGAACGATAAAATTCGCTGCACGTTCGATACTTCTTGCCCAAAAACATTGACAAAACAAAAGAACGCGATGATCACCAGTTTATACACTACTCCTTACTTTTTTGCAAAAGTACAATTTACAATGAGTTAACTAATTAATTTTGATAAAATTGTTTAAGAAACTAGATAAAAAACTATTTTTATCGATTATTTTGATTGAACAACCAAAAAATCACCCTTTTCTTGAAGAAAATTTTACAACGTTATAAGGATTCGTTTTCGGGCTTATCCAGGGAGGTATGGTGGCTCGCACTGATCACATTGATCAACAGAGCCGGAGCAATGGTGATACCATTTTTATCCCTCTACCTATCTGATAACCTTGATTTCACTAAAGAACAAATCGGCTGGGTGATGACCAGTTATGGATTAGGATCCTTTTTTGGCGCTTGGTTAGGGGGTAAACTCAGTGATATCTTAGGATACTACAAAGTAATTCTGGGGTCATTATTGCTAACAGGGATTGCTTTTTTTGTAGTTCAGCTATTTTCAAGTTTTTGGAGTATTTGCATAAGTTTCTTTGTGCTTATTGCTATAGCAGATGCTGCCCGTCCTGCATTTTTTGTAGCCTTAAGCGCGTACAGCAAACCAGAAAACAAAACAAGATCCTTAACGTTTATAAGACTTGCCATTAATTTAGGTTTTTCTGCTGGTCCGGCAATAGGAGGTTTGATCATCGCCACTATGGGATATTCTGGATTGTTTTGGGTAGATGGAGTTACTTGTTTGATCGCTGGTATCGTTATGATCCAAACCCTTAACCCCAGAAAAGCAAGAGAATTGGATAAGGAAATCCCTGTAGAAAACCCTGTTTCTCCTCTTAACGATGGACTATATGTTGTATTCTTGATTGCCCTGGCGCTTTTCGGATTCATTTTTGTGCAATATTTCTCAACTATCCCCCTTTATTACAAAGAAGTACATCAACTATCTGAAGAAAACATCGGTTTGTTACTGGCAATGAATGGAGCGCTTATCTTTTTCTTCGAAATGCCACTTATTGCCTATTTAGAGAGAACAAATACATCAAAAGTGGGTAACGTCATCAATGGATTTATATTAACTGGCATTAGTTTTATCTTACTACTTATAACACCTTGGGCAGGCATTTTGATCATAGGTATGATTGCTGCCACTTTGGGAGAAATGGTAGCATTTCCATTTGGAAACGCCTTTGCTCTAGAGCGATCAAAAAAAGGACGACAAGGAGCGTATATGGGATTGTACAGCATGTCTTTCTCGGTAGCCCATATCTTTGGGCATAATTCTGGAATGCAATTTATTGCTAATTTTGGTTATGATAACGGCTGGATGTTTATGGCTGTTATGGCCGGTATTGGTACCTTTTTACTTTTTATGGTAAAACGTGGGCTTACCCTTAACAAATAGACTCAAAAATATATTTATGAAAAAACTTTCATTTTTAATCTGCATAGCAGCTATTCTCTTATCAAGTTGCACTAACAATAACCCACAAAGTAGCACTACAACTGTAAAGGGCGAAAAAAAACCAGAACAAAAAAAGACTTTCCCTAAGCTAGAAAACAATCGGTATAATGTGGCTTTTTTAATTATGGATGGTACTTACAATACAGAGTTTACGGCTCCTTATGATATTTTTCAGCATACCCAATATCGCAAAAACATTAAGCAAATGAATGTTTTTACGGTAGCGAATACCGATCATCCTATTACCACTTTTGAAGGGGTAAAAATTATTCCTGACTATAATTACCTTAAAGATGAATTACCAAAAATCGATATTCTTGTTGTCCCAAGTGCAGAACATCATCTGGATACTGATTTGAATGATGAGCAAATGATCCGCTTTGTGCAGGAGGCAGATCAAAATGCCTTGTACATGACTTCGCACTGTGACGGGGCTTTTGTACTTGCCAAGGCAGGGCTTTTGGACAATGCTGTCTCCACGACTTTCCCTAGTGATATCGATAAAATGAAAAGTATGTTCCCTGATCTGGACATAAGAAAAGATGTACTATTTGTTCATGATGGAAAATACATTACTTCTGCGGGGGGTGCAAAGAGTTTTGAAGCTGCTTTATATTTGTGTGAATATCTCTATGGTGCTGATATTGCAAGATCCTTGGCGGGTGGTTTAGTAATTGATTGGAGACTGGAAGAAGTACCTCATATTGTAATCAAATAGCCAAAAACAAAGAGTGCCTACACTAGGTAGACACTTCTATTTGTAGGGTCAAATTACGCACTCTCTTTAGCTTCAAGATTTGGGGTCTTTAGACTAATGTCCTCACACCTAATTTGTCCCTGATGTATTCCAAACTAATATTTTAAATCCGAATCGTCACTCAGCTTAAAATGTTAGTTGAAGGCGACACATCAAGTATTTTTAAGTTGAAGTAAATTTAATGTAAAATAATTGTAAAACCAAAATTTTCACCGACAAAAAACACAAAAATTCGATGAAATACACAAAATTTTATGATTTCAGTTTATTTTGAAAAGAAGTATTTAGAATTTCCGAGGTATTTTTCGATCAACTCATTGTATTTTTTAGTGATCTTTAAAGCTAAGGTTCCTTCTATTTCGTACAAAGCATCGAAATCCCTATAACCGTTCTGCAACATCTTCTCTAGATAAAACAAAGCCGTCTCATTATCCAGGTCTCTGGCACTTAAAGAAATGATCTTTTTATAGGAATCAAAATCCTCTTTATTAACAATAGTGCTAAAAATGTTCAAAAACAATTGCGCTTCCAAATTCACATTTTCTTTTATTGCAGTGATTTTATAATTATTGATAATTGCATTTACATACCTTTTTACTCGAATTGCCATATCATGTCCATATTTTTCTTTCTTGGCGATCAAGGTATCCAACTTAGACATTTCATATTGCCACCAACCCAAGTTACTATAGTTTAACAAAGCAATATCCTCTTCGGCAGAGAACAAATAAGATTCTCTCAAATAATTTTCTTTGATGGCATATTTTGATCGCAATCGCTTTTCTTTCCTAAAACCATTTAACTTTTTAATTTCCTTCTGTTTTTCTTTCAAATAGTCTGTGTCAAAAAATTGATTGTAATCAATACGGATTCTTTTTAGTTCTTCATACGCTTTTAAGAATTTTCGTTTTGACACATAACCATCAACTTCTTGTAAGCTTTTCTCAAAACTATTTTGAATCCAAATAGAATCTTTTGCTACTCTTCCTTTGAGCATGGCTTGTCTGGTTAAAGCAGTTAACACATTCTTTATAAGCTCTTGAGCAGGAAATTCTCCTCCCCCCTCATAAACAAATAAATCCGCAGGAACTGCTCTTCTCTTTAAAAAGTTCTTATTGGCCTGGAAATTTTTAAATCGGTAGTTATGCGTATTGAGTATCCCAAAATGTGTAAAATTTTTATTTAAGTTAATTCTTGAATCATAAAAATAACTATCACCAATAGCGATTACTCCAAAAATTTTATCGGGATATCCCAAAGGGAGTAAACTTGCAAATTTGGCATCATCACCTACCCCTGTTACATAAACCCTTCCTATCTGAATGGGAAACAAAGAAAAAATATGCTTCATAAAAACGGCTACATAGTTTGCCCTATCTCTGGCCGATTGCTCTTCGGTAAAATTGGTAACAGCAATAATATATCCTAATTCTTCTGCGGCAGCTTGATAAAATCTGGCAATATTGCTGGTTCTGTTTGAAGAGTCAAAACCAAAAATAATCGGCCAACTTTTATTTTTATCATATGTTCTAGGCAAATAGATACTAAATGTATTCTTTGTATCAGGTACCACAAGTGAATCGGTAACTCTACCCTTGGTTAATACCAATTGACTTTGCGCATACCCAAAGAAGGACGCTAACAAAAAAAGAAGTAGAATATTGTTTTTAATTAAAGATGCTCGCACTATAGCTTTTTTTACTGTGATAACACCACAAAAAAGATGCCACCAAAGTCAAAAATTACTATAAAAAAAACACCTGAACAAATTCAGGTGTTTTTCATCTTCCCCTTGTACTCTCTTTAGCTTCCCAAACTAATGTCCTCACACAAGATTAAGACTATCCCTATATGTCTTAATTATTACAAATCTTATGCCAAAGTTTTCCTAAACCGCTTCTCCACCGTGATCCATAATTGGACTGTTTTCTACCAAATTAGAAAGAATGATATGCGTTTTTGCTTCTCCGTAAGTAATCAACCGATCGATAAACTCCTGAAGATGTAGTTGATCTCTTAAAACTACCTCCATAATAATATTCTCATTACCTGTTATACGATAACAATTCAATACTTCTTTAAACTCTGGAACTTTAAGCATAAAAGGTTTTAATCTACCCATAAATGCTTTCAGCGTGATCATTGCTTTGAGTTGGTATCCTGTTTTTGTGTAAGAAACATCTGCTCTAAACCCCTGCAAAATACCGTAATCTTCCATTTTCTTGATGCGCTCTGCTACTGCCGGCGAACTTAGTCCAATTTTCCTTCCTATCTCTGCATTAGAGAGTCGTCCATTTTCTTGAAGACAATGTAATATTTCCCAATTTATAGCGTCGATTTTCATTTTAACCCAAAAAAGCAATTAATATTTAAATTATAAGGTAAATATAATTAATCGCCTTAATTTCTAAAGAAAAAATCTTAAAAAATGCAGTATTTTTGATATAGAAATTGTTATGAATTTACAACCCAAAAATAAAAGACTGTATCAAAAAGCACGGGAGATTTTTACGCTCTCCAGAAGTGTTTCCAATTACCTTGTAGAAGATTTGGCTCCACTACAACATAACGGTGACGAAAACCCTCATGTTTATTTTACTGGAGACATTGTAAGGCAATCTGATGCGCTTGCCCCTCACATTATTAATGCAGAAAATCAGACGTTTCAGGATGATAGAATTCGTCATGCAAATTCTTTGATCCGTATTACTAACAAATTGTATAGAAATTGCGAACGTCTTGAACAGTCTGAGAGCAATGGAAAAGAATTTGTCATCCTACTTCGTAAAGAACTAAGAAAATTCAGGAAACTACAGCGAAGTTGGGTAATGACTCTTTAAGAATTCCTTTCCCAGATTACTTATATTGCTTTCCGTTCTTAATCACTATATCTACATCTTGCAATACACTGATATGTCGAAGCACATCACCTTTTACAGCAATGATATCTGCTAATTTTCCTTCGGTTACGGTTCCTACTTTATCCGCTACTCCCATCCATAGTGATGGCCAATAGGTTGCTGCTCGTATGGCGTACATCGGATCAATACCAAATTCATTTACCCAAACATCCAATTCATTCCAGGTGGATTGACTATGAAATTTCATAGGTATCCCGCTATCCGTACCTATCATTAATACCACACCAGCATCCATCAATTGTTTTATTTTGGTTTCTAAGGTAGGTTTCCGTATTGGTGTTAATTGAAAGTAAGGTAATCGATCTTTATGTTTAAAACTATTCTTTATATCGGAAACAATGGTATCGTGTAGTCCTCGATGCCAGGAATCGTTATCCAAATGCTCTCCATGATCCCGAACATACTCATAATTGTATAACCCTTCTACAGTGGGACACCAATACAATGGCCCTAAATTCATTTGTGCAGTACGCTCTCTTATAGCTTCCATTACATCATCAGGATATCGAGGCGCTGATGATAAACCCGTGTGCTCAAAACAATCAGCTCCTGCAGCCAAACCTGTTCGGATTTCCTGTGGCCTGTGCCCGTGAGCCACTACTTTCAAATTATACTTATGAGCGGTATCTACAACTGCTTGCACCTCTTCTTTACTCATTTGATCCTGATCGATCAATTTTATACAATCTACTCCAGCATCTGCCAGCTTTTTGATTTTCTTTCTGGCATCTTCCACTCCATTTACACCCCATCTAAATGCTTCTGTACCCGGATAAGGCTTCTTCTGAATAAAAGGTCCTGAAACATACAAAGTTGCTCCTGGGATCTCTCCCTTATTGATACGATCTCTTACCGATATACTTTCTGCCAATGGACCTCCCAAGTCTCTAGCACTGGTTACCCCAGCCATAAGCAATTGCTCTGCCGAAGCTGGCATAATTACATCTTCTAATAATGGAGGATAGGTCTTATCCCAATAGGCATAATCTGCATGCCCATTGATCATGGTATGCACATGCATATCCCATAAACCAGGTAATACAGACATTCCTTCTGTAGAGATCACTCGAGCATTTGCTGGAATCTCTAGTGTCTTTTTTGTACCAACTGCCTTGATTTTATCACCTTCAACAATAATTACACTATTCTTAATAGGCGTAGACCCAAAACCATCGATTAATGTACCTCCTACCAAGGCCAAAACTTGATCTGATTGTTGCGCAAAAGATGATGTAGCTATAACTAGCAATAGGGTGAGTAATTTCTTCATGATGAGTTTGTGTTTGTCTAAAGATAAAGAAATTAGCTAGCAACCAATACTATAGCATTTCAAAAATTTTGTGTTTATACCTTTTTAACTCCTGTTTTACTTTATCTTTTAACAAAAACAGTCCTACCATATTAGGAACCATCATCGCAAATACCATGGCATCGCTAAAATCTGTTACTGCATTTAAAGTTGCAGATGCCCCTATCACCGTAAAACAACAGAAGATAGATTTGTAGATGTATTCCATACGTTTACTCCTACCAAATAAATAACTCCAGGATTGGTATCCATAGTACGACCAGGAGATCATCGAAGAGAAGGCAAATAGCACCACTGCTATGGTTAACAAATACGGAAACCAGGAAACACCACTTTCTAATGCAGAGGCCGTTAATAAAACCCCTTGTTCAGAGTTGATCTGCATCCCGGTATCTACCTGCCCTGTAATAATCAATACCAGAGCTGTCATTGTACATACCACTACAGTATCTATAAATGGCTCCAGCAATGCTACCAAACCTTCACTGGCAGGATAGTCTGTTTTTACGGCACTATGTGCTATAGAGGCACTTCCTATTCCGGCTTCATTACTAAATGCCCCGCGACGAAACCCCTGAATGAGTACTCCTACGAATCCTCCAATTACTCCTTGGGGATCAAAGGCACCATCCCAGATACTTTTTAAGGCTGTTGGAATAGCCGAAAAATTTAATCCCAAAACCACCAAAACAGATAAGATGTACGTTAGCACCATAAAAGGAACTATTTTGTCCGTAACACTGGCTATTTTCTTGATTCCTCCTATAATCACCACAGCTACCAAAATAGCCATCACTACTCCAAATACCCAACCCTGTCCTTGGATCATAGCGCCATCAGGAATCAATACTTTATTGAATAATTTGAAAGCCTGGTTGGCCTGAAACATATTCCCTCCACCAAAAGATCCCCCGATACACATGATCGAAAATAACACAGCCAATACTTTTCCTAGTTTCTGGTATCCTTTTTCGCTTAATCCTTTTTTCAAATAATACATAGGTCCGCCAAAAACCTTCCCATGCTCATCAATTTCTCTGTATTTTACACCAAGTGTGCATTCTACAAACTTTGAGGACATCCCCAAGACCCCAATCAAAACCATCCATAAAGTTGCTCCTGGTCCGCCTATGGATAATGCTATAGCTACTCCCGCAATATTCCCTAATCCCACCGTGGCCGAAACCGCAGTAGTTAATGCTTGAAAATGACTTACTTCCCCATTTTTGGTGACTTCTTCTTTTTCAGTTGTATTACCATTTTCCAAATGATCAAACTTACCCCTTACCACCTGTATGGCGGTAAAAAAATCTCTAAAGTTGATTCCTTTAAAGTAAATAGTGAAAAACATCGCTCCAGAAAAAAGGACGACTAGTACCCAGGGAATGCCAACATCATCGGTTAGCGGAATTTCAGCCAAAATGGCGTCAACAAACCAGTCTGTGGCATTGCCAAAAGTTTCATTAATTTTTTGATCCAGATTTTGTTCTGCTATAAACGCTCCCATACTTCTTTAAATTTTTTGTCCAAATTCAAAGAAAAATGGTTGGCATAAAAGGTTAAGTACTGCTCAAATTTTACAACCTCGATACGTAAGTATATGGTTAAGCATCTTCTCCCGATTGGAAGTACTGAAGGAAATCATGAGTCTTAGCAAATTCTATAAGCTGCTCTTTACCGCCCGCCCCACTGATGTTCAGTATTTTCTTGATCTGATGAATATGGGTTTGCAAACCGTCGGTACTGATATGCATTTCTTGAGCAATCTCGGTATACGATTTGTCTTTTCCGTAATGAGCCAAATATCCCAACACCTCTTTTTGTCGATCAGAGAGTTCAACTTTTGCCGTCTGTCGCAGGTCTTTTACCTCAACCTTCAAATTTTTAATGGTATCTAAATGACTCTCGTTGGCCAATTCAAATTGTTCGATCGTTTTTTTAAGTTGCTCATTTTCCAGGGTTAGTTGTTGTGCCAAACTTTGTTGTTGTTCTTTTTCTGAAAGGAATTTCCAGCTGTACAAAAGAATGGAAAACAATAAGATGAATAGAAATTTGAAAGAGATCGCCGTAATACTCCCTAATACACTCCAGAATTTTTGATCAATAAATTGCAGTGCTTTATCCTGAGGAATAATTCTATGAGTAACCGCAATCACAATGAGAATGAACAATACGAAAGTTGGCAGGTACATAAACTTCATTTGTCTAGCAACAAAAGCTTTGTTCAATTCGAACAACAGTGAAATGGCGACCAAAATAGAAATCGGAATATCTATTAACCAAATAAAATTATTGCTAATCTCTTCGTTTCCGTAGGACGAGGCTACAAAAACAAATGCAATCATTCCCAAAACACCACAAAATAGGCTTACAAATTCCCTAATACTAAAACGCTGTGCTAATCGCACCAAAATCCCTGGCTTTTTTTGATGTTCTATAGAAGGCAAGGACAAGATGATAAATAAGGAGTTCGCCAAGGATATGAGCACCCCAAAATAAATCAATACTTTGTTAGTAGGGGTCCATTTGAACCCCGACACCAAAATCAAATTCACTAAAGCCCCTAATCCCCAAACGAAAATAGCTAGCCCGAACCATTTAATCCCTTCTACTCCTTTGGGATCAGCTTGACGTAACCTTTCTTTACTGAAAATACGTTGAATTACTATGGCCGAAATTAGGCAAACGATTGCTGTAACAGTATATTCTATGGTATTGAGCACGAAGTATCCTTTTGCTTTAAAGATAAAGAAACTACAGTAAATGAAAAACCCTGTTCTCTAGAACAGGGTTTTAAAATATTGCATTTGAACTTTTACATATTTCTTCTATACTGTCCTCCCACCTCAAATAAAGCAGCAGTGATTTGTCCTAGAGAACACACTTTGGTTGCTTCCATCAACACCTCGAAAATATTTTGATTGTGAATGGCCGCCTCTTGCACTTTTGACAAAGCATCTGTAGCAAGATCTTTTTTGGCTTCATGCAGATTGTTAAGTGTCGTTATTTGATATTGCTTTTCTTCTTCGGTAGCTCGAATAACCTCTCCCGGAGTCACCGTTGGAGAACCTTTTGAACTCAAGAATGTATTTACCCCAATAATTGGGAACTCTCCTGTGTGCTTCAAAGTTTCGTAATACAAACTCTCTTCTTGAATTTTACTACGTTGATACATGGTTTCCATAGCACCAAGCACTCCTCCACGTTCTGTGATTCTATCAAATTCCGTTAGTACAGCTTCTTCTACTAAATCTGTTAACTCTTCAATAATAAATGATCCCTGAATAGGATTTTCATTCTTGGCTAATCCCAATTCTTTATTGATAATCAACTGAATTGCCATCGCTCTACGTACCGACTCTTCTGTTGGTGTTGTAATCGCCTCATCATAGGCATTGGTATGCAAAGAATTACAATTATCATAGATCGCATACAGGGCTTGCAACGTAGTACGAATATCGTTGAAATCAATTTCCTGAGCGTGTAAAGAACGTCCAGAAGTTTGGATGTGGTACTTCAACATCTGCGCTCTGGCGTTGGCTCCATATTTATGTTTTAATGCTTTTGCCCAGATTTTTCTTGCTACACGACCGATCACTGCATATTCTGGATCGATTCCGTTAGAGAAAAAGAAGGATAAATTAGGCCCAAACTTGTTGATATCCATTCCTCGGCTTAGGTAGTACTCTACATAAGTAAATCCATTTGCCAGGGTAAGCGCCAACTGCGTAATTGGGTTTGCTCCAGCCTCAGCAATATGATATCCTGAAATAGATACCGAATAGAAGTTTCGTACTTGTTTATCAATGAAATATTCTTGTACATCCCCCATCAATCGTAAGGCGAACTCTGTAGAGAAAATACAGGTGTTTTGTGCCTGATCTTCTTTAAGAATATCTGCTTGTACAGTACCACGTACGGTACTTAACGTTTCACTTTTTATCTTTTCATATACCTCTGCCGGTAAAACCTGATCTCCGGTAACGCCCAAAAGCATTAACCCTAGTCCATCGTTCCCTTCCGGCAAATCACCTTGATACTCAGGACGTGCTATTCCTTTATCTTTATAGATTTTTTCGATCTTGGCTTCAACCTCGGCTTCTAGCTCGTTTTCTTTGATATATTTCTCACAATTTTGATCTACAGCAGCATTCATAAAGAATCCTAACAACATAGGCGCAGGACCATTGATAGTCATACTCACTGAGGTCATTGCGTGGGTTAAATCAAATCCTGAATATAATTTCTTGGCATCATCAAGACAACAAATCGATACGCCAGCATTACCAATTTTACCATAGATATCTGGTCTATGATCTGGGTCATTACCGTATAAGGTTACCGAATCAAAAGCTGTTGATAATCGTTTTGCAGGCATCCCAAGACTCACATAGTGGAAACGTCTGTTGGTACGCTCTGGCCCACCTTCTCCGGCAAACATCCTTGTAGGGTCTTCTCCTGTTCTTTTGAAAGGATATAATCCTGAAGTATACGGAAATTCTCCGGGAACGTTTTCCTGCAAAGACCATCTTAGTACATCTCCCCAAGCTTCATATTTTGGCAAGGCCACCTTCGGAATCTGTGTATGTGATAACGACTTGGTATGCGTTTCTATATTGATTTCTTTATCTCTTACCTTGAATGTGTAAACTGGATCTTTGTATTTTTTTACTTTACCAGCCCAACCAATAATGATCTCCCAATTGTAAGGATCCAGATTAAGTTTAACACGGTCAAATTCAGCCAATAACAGCTTGATAAAAGCCTTATTATCTTCATTTTTCACACTTCGTAATGCTTCATCTTCGATTCCATTTTTTGAAAGTCCAATGAAATTTACATCCGCAACACTACAAATGGTTTTATAGATCCCATATAATTTTTGAGCCACCTCAACCTGGGTTCCTACAGTTTTATCATAGGCTCTGTTATTTTCCGAAATCTCTGATAAATATCTCGTTCTGCTTGGTGGAATTACAAATATCTTTTCAGACATTTCTTTTGAAATATGAAATTCTGAAACCAAGCTTGCTCCGGTTTTCTCTACCAACTTATCCATGATCGCTTTGTAAAGCGTATTCATTCCCGGATCATTAAATTGTGAAGCAATAGTGCCGTAAACTGGCAGTTCCTCTTGTGGAGTATCCCAAAGATTGTGATTACGCATATACTGCTTTTTCACATCTCTAAGCGCATCCAGAGAACCTCTTTTATCGAATTTATTAATAGCTACCAAGTCTGCAAAATCGAGCATATCTATCTTTTCTAACTGTGTAGCAGCACCAAACTCTGGTGTCATTACATACAAGGATGTATCACTATGGTCTAAAATTTCAGTATCCGATTGACCAATCCCTGAAGTTTCTAAAATGATCAAATCAAATTCTGCAGCTTTTAATACCTCTATAGCTTCGGCAACATATTTGGATAAAGCCAGGTTTGACTGACGTGTGGCTAGAGATCTCATATATACACGAGGAGAATTAATCGCATTCATACGAATCCTATCCCCCAACAAAGCACCTCCCGTTCTTCTTTTGGATGGATCTACAGATACAATTCCGATGGTCTTTTTCGGGAAATCGATTAAAAATCTACGAACTAACTCATCAACCAAAGATGATTTTCCTGCTCCTCCTGTTCCTGTAATCCCTAATACTGGAGTAGTTGATGTTTTATTTTTTTGATGGATTTCATCCAAAGTATCTTTGGCAACATCCGGAAAATTCTCTGCTGCAGAAATCACTCTGGCAATTGCTCCTATTTCTTTTTCTGCAAGATGGTTAGCCTCTCCATTCAAAGTATTTCCTATTGGGAAATCTGCTTGTTGTACCAAATCATTGATCATTCCCTGCAATCCTAACTCACGTCCATCATCTGGAGAATAAATTCTTGTAATCCCATAATCCATAAGATCTTTGATCTCTTCTGGAAGGATTACTCCTCCTCCTCCTCCAAAAATCTTAATATGTCCTGCTCCTTTTTCCTGAAGCAAATCATACATATATTTGAAATACTCATTATGTCCGCCCTGATAAGAAGTCATCGCAATGGCATTGGCATCTTCCTGAATTGCACAATTTACAACTTCTTCTACACTTCTATCATGACCTAGGTGAATTACTTCAACACCTGTAGATTGAATAATTCTACGCATGATATTAATCGCTGCATCATGGCCATCAAATAGTGAGGCAGCTGTTACGATTCTTACTTTATTCTTTGGTGTATACGGTGCAATTTGTTCCATTGACAATAAATAGTGAATTTAATGCTGCTAATTTACGAAATACGCATCAAAAAGGAATATTTTTTTAGAATTATATAATTTACTTAACCTTTTAGGGCACTTTACTGTTTATAATTCAATTAGAGCATTCAAAGTTTATGTAAAACACAAAGTTCGGATAAATAATTAAGATACAATCATTTGTTATCGTTAATATTAAACACTCATATAGTTACAAAATCTACACGCTGTAAAATCCAACAATATCCAACAGGCATTTACTCTCATAAAATTGTTTTTTAATTAAATCAGCTTTTATTTTTATCAATCTTTCATAAAAAACGAGCTTTCGTTTTGAATTAATCAAAAAGTAAACCCATTCAATTAAAACATTAGTGCAGTCGGGGCTTTCTTGGTATGTTTATACACTGAAAAGACTTTTATTAATGAAAAAGACCACTTTATTAATCAACTGCCCTGATCAAAAAGGGTTAATTGCCACCGTAACCAATTTTATACTAGAGAAGGAAGGGAATACCATCTACGTCGAGCAACATGTTGACCATGCACTTAAAGAATTCTTTATGCGCCTGGAGTGCGAGTTTGACAGCGATGAGAAAAAATTAGCACGATTTAAAGAATCCTTCAATACTAATGTGGCTGCTCATCATCAAATGCATTGGGAGATGTATGACACAGACAAAAAGCCTAAAATGGCTATTTTTGTCTCTAAATATGAACATTGTTTGTATGATATTTTAGGAAGATATGCTTCTGGCGAATTGCATGTTAAAATCCCTATTATTATTAGTAATCATGCAGATCTTAAACCCATTGCCGATGCTTTTAATGTTCCTTTCAAACATATTCCTGTGACCAAAGGGAACAAAGTTGAGGCAGAGCGTGAGCAAATTAGTGTTTTGGAAGAACATAAAATTGACTTTATCGTTCTTGCTCGGTATATGCAGATACTCTCTTCTGACTTTGTAGATCGATATCCTAATAAGATCATCAATATCCATCATTCATTTCTTCCTGCGTTTCCAGGAGCTAAACCCTATCATTCGGCCTACGAAAGAGGTGTAAAGATTATAGGAGCTACCAGTCATTATGTAACTTCGGATCTTGATGAAGGCCCTATTATTGAACAAGAAATTGTACGAGTCTCTCATATACACAACGTTCAAGATTTTATTTTGAAAGGAAGGGATCTGGAGAAAATCGTATTGTCTAGAGCCATCAAACATCATATCCAACACAAGGTATTGGTATACAATAACAAAACCGTTATTTTCTCATAAAGAAAAAATAGCACCTGTAGCCGCAAATTGATATCCTTCCTCTTCTAGTGCTTTCCTTTTTGGATACTCTTTTTGAAGAGCTGGGTTAGAATGATTGAAGTGAATAAAAATAACCTTTGACTTTAGTTCTTTGGATTCAGACTCAAAGAGCTTTACTGTTTCTGTAATAAATGGATGAGGAACTTCTGACATCGGTCTGGGGATTTCTCCATCTTCAAAAAAAGTAGCATCAATAAAGGCATAATCTACTTTTTTAACCTCTGCTACAATGTCCTTTTTCCATAGCGACCATTTGTTGATATCGGGAATAAAGAGTGCCGTAGCTTGACTACCTATAATTGTGTATCCCACGGTTTCAGAATATTCATCTCGATGTGGTACCAAAAAAGGGATTACTTTAATGTTATCCGTTAAGACAATAGTGTTATCTGCTTTTAAAGGTTGAATTTTAATATTATTGAGAGCTATCAACTGAGACCAAGGCCCATTGTTTGCTAAAAAAGATTTCATTCTAGGCATGGCATAAACAGGAATATTTTTGGATCCCATCGCTTCTCTTCCGAAATGCATCAAACCGGTATAATGACCGATATGGGCATGGGTAAGAAAAACTCCATCGATAATATGATCACTCTTTATATGTTGATCTTCTAACACGGCTAATTGTTCTGGCATATCTGGTGTAGCCTCAAAAAGAAATTTTTGATTCGCTTGTTTATCAATTACTCCCAGGGCAGTGACCAGTTCTTTATTTCGCTCTTTATTTTTGACCGCAACAAATTCTGAAGTATTATTAATATGTGGATATCCTCCATCTTGAGCGATTCCCAAAACAGTAATGTATTGTTGGGTTGCCTTTGGTTGAAAAGATGTGTCGTTTATCGATTCTTTTTCATTTTTGCATGAAATAATAAGAATGCATACCAGTAAAAAAACTAAATTTGAGTTCATTTTAATTCATTGTATTCTCAAATCTAACAAGAAATTATGAAACGTATTATTTGTTTATTTGCCGTATTGACCCTGTCTAGTTGTGCTGAACTGCAACAAGTTGTAAATAGTTTACCACAAACTACAGGAGGTGGTTTTGGGGTTAGTAATCTTGACATCGCCAACGGGTTACGACAAGCACTGGACAACGGAATCGATAAGCAAGTAACCAAACTTACCCAAAAAGACGGTTTTTACAGAAATGAACTCGTAAAAATTCTTTTACCACAAGAACTTAGAAAAGTTGACAAAACCCTAAGAGACATTGGTTTAGGCAATCTTGCCGACGAAGGTCTACGAGCTATCAACAGAGCTGCAGAAGATGCCGTAAAAGAAGCTACACCTATCTTTGTGGATGCGGTAAAGCAAATCACATTTACCGATGCCAAACAAATTCTTTTGGGATCGGATAACGCCGCAACTACCTATTTGCAAAACAAGACCAACTCTGCATTGTACGCCAAGTTTAGCCCTGTTATTGATAAATCATTTTCTAGAGTAGGCGCTAACCAGATATGGTCTAACATCATCAATAAGTATAATGCAATACCACTTACCAATAATGTGAATCCTGACCTTACCGATTATGTAACACAAGAGGCCCTAAAAGGAGTGTATGCCATGATTGCAGTTGAGGAGAAGGATATCAGAAACAAACTGAGTTCAAGAACCACGGATTTATTGAGAAGAGTATTTGCCCTTCAGGATAACAGATAGACCGAAATCAAGAATTCGAAATAAAAGAAATCGATGTTTTATTGAACACTTCAGGTTGTTCTACATTTACCACATGCCCGGAGTTCTTTACTACAAATAATTGTGAAAGATGGTGCGCTGCTACTACTTTTTCTACCGAAGGTAGAAAAAGATAATCTTCTTCTCCCATCACATATAAGGTAGGAATGCGAATATCTTTTGCTCTAAAGAATCGGAGTAAAGGATTGATTTCGGAAGTTAATCTAAACCATCTTACAAATTCTTTTTGATATAGTTTTTTGGCTTCGTTGGCAAATAATATTCTCGATTGTTTATGATTTTTCTTTGGCATAATAATAAATGCAAAGAATTTATACAGCAACATATATGGGATTACAGATTTGAATACAATCCCCAGGCGCATTAACACTTGTGATCTAAGATTCAATTTCATAATCGCGCCACCCATGATCATACTTTTTACACGATCAGGATATTTTTCTGCTAAATTTCGAATTAATATGGTTCCCAAAGAAATCCCTACAAAATGAGACGTAGCAATATTCTCTTTATCAATCACTTCTACAATATCCTCGGTAATCGAATCGAAGGTATATTTTGAATCAAAAGCGTCCTTGAGTGCAGGTTTAGAATTACCATGTCCTCTAAGATCCAAAAGTAAAATATTAAAATGTTTTCGAAACTCGCGCACTTGTTTGAACCAAATAGAAGAGCTCCCTCCTGCTCCATGAACAAAAGTTACCCATTCGCTACTAGTATCGTGCTGATATACAGAATAATTTAACAATAGAAAGCTGTTTAGAGGCTCAAAAATAGGAACTTATTTGTTAGTAGCACACCACTTAACAATATTTATAGAAATGTTTATCCTCTACGGCAGGCTTAGTGCAAGGTTTTAAAATAGGTAAACGCACCTAAGAGACGAGATCCGTACCATGAAAAATATTCTCCATCCACCAATAACACCTCAGCATTTTCATGAAGCTGTTGCACTTGTTCTATGTGTTTTTCAGAAAAAGGAAATGGTTCTGATGACAGCAGTATTTTATCCAACTTTTCCAAATCCTGTATCTCTTCTTTGGATTTTTCTGGATATCGATCTTCATCTTCAAAAACATTAATGAATTTATTCAATTTCAAAAGATGATTAATAAAGGTTTGATTGGCAGCTGCCATCCAAGGATCTTTCCATATAAAATAAACTACCCGACGAGCGGGTTTATCTTTTACAAAATCCAAGAAAGCCTGTTGTTCCTTTTCAATATCTTGAACCAAGCTATTTGCCTGCTCCTGCACATCAAAAAGTTCACCATATTGCTGTATCAACTCCAAGGCATCTGCTATGGTAAAAATATCGGAAACATGGACTGGGAATTCTTTTGCCAAATTTTCTACGATCTCTTTGGTATTTTCTTCTTTGTTACAAAGAATAATATCGGGTTCTAGTGCTCGTATACGATCGTACTTGATGTTTTTGGTCCCACCCACGATGGTTTTCTCTTTTCGGATGGTGTCGGGATGTACGCAAAATTTAGTCACCCCAACAATGTGCTCCTCTAACCCTAAGGCAATCAACAACTCTGTTTGCGAAGGTACCAATGACACAATACGTCTTGGACTTCCTGAAATTTCTACCTTTCGGTCTAATTGATCGATAAAAAACATCTTATCCATGGATTTTTAACATCACTAATTAAATAAATCCTAAAAAGTTCATAAACTCTTAATAACTAAACACTTAAAAGTAGGAATTTTCATCAAAAACCAGTATCTTAGAAAGAGTAATAATTAAAATTTCGGGGCTATGAATTCAGTATTACTAAACGTTATCATTTATGGTATCATGGCATTTTTTGTAGTGTTCATCGCGTATGGACTTTACGGATATGCAAAACACGTATTTAACGCGAATAGACGTTAATTCTATTGTTTTAAAAGGGAACGAAATTTATACAAAAAAGTTTCGTTCCTTTTTTATTATCGACTCGCCAATATTTTTTCCATTTCCTCTTGTAACACTAATGCTTTAGCTTGTGCAGCTTCGGCAAAATCTTTTCCTTTTGAAGCGTAAATGATCCCTCTGGAAGAGTTAATCAACAAGCCTATTTGATCATTGAGCCCATATTTGCATACATCCTGTAAATTTCCTCCTTGCGCTCCTACTCCAGGAACCAATAAAAAACTATCTGGGATTATTGCACGTATTTCTGCCAAATACTCTGCTTTGGTGGCTCCGACCACATACATTAAGTTTTCTGAATTTGCCCAGGTTTTGGATACTGCCAGAACATTCTTATATAATTCTTGCCCTTCGGTTTGTTTGGTCTGAAAATCAAAAGCACCTTGGTTTGAAGTTAACGCCAAAAGGATGGTATGTTTATCTTCAAAAGCAAGGAATGGCTCTACAGAGTCTTTACCCATATACGGTGCCACAGTAACCGAGTCGAACTGTAAATCTTCAAAAAAAGCTTTGGCATACATGGTACTCGTATTTCCGATGTCTCCACGCTTCGCATCTGCAATGGTGAACACTTCGGGATAATTTGTATTTAAGTACTCAATTGTTTTCTCCAGAGATCTCCATCCTTTCAGCCCATAAGCTTCATAAAAAGCAGTGTTGGGTTTATAACCGACTGCTAAATGATGAGTAGCATCAATAATCGCCTTATTAAATTCAAAAATTGGATCTTCTGTTTCTAATAAATGCTCTGGAATCTTGTTAAGATCTACATCTAAACCTACACACAAAAATGACTTTTTCTTATGGATTTGTTCGACCAGTTGCTTTGTTGTCATGTCTCTTTATTTGTTTCCGTTATTCTTTACCATCTACATAATCCTGCAGATAACTAAAACGCTCTGTTAGTTTTCCTCCTTTGGTCATTCGTGCTCTTTCGAGAATACCATCTTGATCTCCATTAAAGAAGGCAGGGATTACATGTTCTAGAAACATTTCTCCAAAGCCTTCGCTTGCATCTTTTGGCAGCTCGCACGGTAAATTATCTACCGCCATCACCACAATCGCATTGGGATCCTTATAATCAACTTCTGTTTCTGTAGTTGGATCATATCCATAAATAGGATCAGCTATCGTAGAAGGTCTAATCGTAGATGCCACTGGGCCATCGATATCACAGGAGATATCGGCTACTACTTTTATATTAAAATCCTCAGATTTGGCATCTTCTCGTGTAAAAATATAAGGTGCCCCATCTCCGTAAAAGTGTCCTGCCATATAGAGATCGCTTACTTTGGCAAACTTCATAAAGTCTCCTTCATACTGCTCTGGATTAGTATAAAAGTCTGTTTTGTCCAACACAGTACCGTCTTTACGTTTGTTGTAATCCAATACATCTATCTGTACATATACCGGCTCAGAAAAAGTGTTGTTCAAATATTCATCCACAGATACTTCTCTGATCTTCATGGCTTCTACAATCTCTCTTGCTCCACTACCAACTTTACCGTTTCCGGTAATTACAATTTTGATATTAGGCAGTGTGATTTTTGAAAGCTCTGCTTCCAGATCTTTTTGATCGGCTAGAGTTTCTGCTTTGGGTAACGAAAAAGTATCAAACTTTTGTCCCCAGGCTCTAAATCCATTATACGCCCCCACAATACCTGCATATCTACCAAAACCGATCAATCTAAACCCTCTGCTCCCAACAATCACTTCGTGATCATATAGTTCTATGTTCTTATCCAATATAGCTTGTAAAAGCTCCCGATTGTACGGTTGCTTTTTGATGGTATGCGAAAAGAAAAAGTATTTCTTATCGGCTATCAAATCTGTTTTTGGCACTTCTTTGACCCCCAATAACACATCACAATCTGTCACATCATTAGACACCGCAATACCTGCATCGGTATATTGCATATCGCTAAACACGCGTATATCTGAATGTTCTACAGTAAATGAAGCTTCTGGAAATTTAGAAATTACTTTTTTTATGCCATCTGGAGAGAAAACAACACGACGATCTGGCGGGTTTTTTCGTTCTTTAATAACACCGAACTTGACCATAAGGTTTGGTATATATTTTGTTGAATTAAAATTGCGGCTAAAGATATGACAATTATAGTTATCTTTGCCAACCATTTTATGCTTGGATCTAGTAATTTTACATCAATTTGACATGAAATGGAAACTATCTTGAATAGTCCTATCGGGGTCGACTGGTTTTGACAGCGAGATGAATAAGATGGTAAGCACGTCGAGCGCTGGAATATAGCTCGTAAATATCATGTTTCACTTTTTTAAACGGCGAGAATAACTACGCCCTAGCTGCATAATCCGAATCATAGTAGGATAGTGCCTCGGCTCACTAGGTGAGCAAGCAGGAAGTCTCCCAATAGCCTTGGTTTGCGGCGATTGATTTTGAGACTTCGTAAAAGTAAACCTAGAAACTATAGGATCTTGATGTGGTTTCGAAACTTAATTGAGAATAAGCGATAGGTTGGCAGTTTTTGGTCTTTCTTATCGACGAAAATTAAACAAAGACTAAGCGTGTAGAAAGCTGTGTTGTTCCTTGTTTGGACGAGGGTTCGAATCCCTCCGACTCCACAGAAATTAAACCAGATTTAAATAAAAAACCTGTAAATTAAATGTTTACAGGTTTTTTTTCATTTTATTTGATATCATTTAAAATCGAATAACATTAAATAAAAGGTGAGCTATTTGGTTAGCTTTTTAAATACCAAAATACTCCCTTATTTCTCCGTAAGTCACTGAAATACTACAAAACAAAAAAATCATCTCTTCATTTCGTATCTTTATAGTTCATAAAAATACTCACCGATGCAAAATACTTTTTCTCTCCTATTTTACCCAAAAGGAAATGATAAGGACAAAGATGACCTTATTCCTTTGTATCTGTGTATAACGATCAATGGAAAGTAAAGTGAATTAAGCATCAATAAAAATATTACGTTCCAAGCGGAACACAGTAGCTGGTAAATTAAGAAGTACTACTGCAGAAATCAGAGTCTTTAATCGACACTTGGATAATATCTAAGATAAAATATATAGAATTTATATCATAAAGTATTGGGTAAAAGCTAAATCAAATTTTACGCTTCAATTAAATCAAGCGATTTTTTGGCTTTTAAATGAAGCTTACCAAATAATTGAAACCCCTCAAGACTACCATTTTCTATTTCTTTATAGTTGTCGTTTAGATAAATAAGTAATTCGTTTTTGAAAGATGTCCAATCTTTGGTTGCTGTTTTTAATGAAGTTTTCAAGAAATTAGAAGCGTTCCAGGAAACAAAGTTTTTATTCTTGCTCAATTCATTAAAAATTATTCTATTCCCCATGGTTGACCCCCTCATTACATAATACATTCCTAAAGCATGGAAAGCAGACTGATAATCATATATTGTTGGAATAGTTGAAACTCTTATATTTAAAATCTCTAGATCTTCTAATAGAGCTATGCCAATGACCTCTTGTTTTGGTAGATCTTCTAATTTTAAGCCATCAATCTCATTAGCTAATTTCATTTGGTGAGATACCTCATTATAAAACAGGTAATGTGTTAGTAGAAACAATGCGTAGCTGTCCTTGTTTGGGTTGCTTATTAAGTCATTTCCGTTTGTTGTTAGTTCTACTTGTTTATGCGCATCTCTTGTCGCATATCTGAGACGAGTTAAATAATCATTTTTCATATTCTAACACGGTTTTGATTTTTTCTAATTTTTCTTTGCTCAACGGTTTTGACATAAAATCCAATACAAAAGGATGATTTTTTGCTTTAAATTTATCTGTGGGATTTGCAGAAGTAGAAAGCATTACTATGATGTGTTGTTGTTGCAAATCTGGTTTTAATTGATTGTACTCTTCTAGGAATTCCCACCCATTCATAACCGGCATATTGATATCAAGAAAAATAATCTCCGGGTTTACTACAGTTGAATCGGGATTTTTATACTGATTTAGAAAGTCCAAAGCCTCCTGACCATCTCGACAATCATATACGTACTTGGCAAATTGAAATCTTTCAATAATTTTACGATGTACAAAGTTGTCACATCTATTATCATCTATTAATAATACACTTTTAAACATTTTCTTTTACTTTTTTGTTAATTCATGATCTAATTGTTCACTTTTTAAGGTGAACCAAAATGTGGTTCCAACTCCAATTTCGGAGGTTAGCCAGATTTTACCGTTCATGCTTTCTACGATTTTTCTGCAAGTGGGTAGTCCTATACCAGTTCCAGGAATGTCTTCATGATGATGTAGTCTTTGAAAAAGAGAAAATACTTTTTCAAAATTTTTCTTTTTAATTCCAATACCGTTATCCGTAATGGAAAACATCCAACTAGAACCATTTTTTTTAGCCTGAATTTCGATTATTGGGGAGATATTTTCTTTACAGTATTTTAGACTATTTGAGATGAAGTTTTGAAAAAGTTTTTTAACGTCTACGGGGTCGCAGTAAATGACGGGGAGATCGTTGAAGATAATTTTAGCACCAAGTTCATTAATTTTTAAACCAAAATCCTCAATAATTTCATTGAGAACACTATTTAAATCTGTATTTTCTCTCATTGTTGAACTCCCTACTTTTGAATAAACAAGCATTTGATCAATGAGTTTGCTCATGCGTTTTGTTGAATTTCGAGTTTTACCTAGATATTCGTCAAAAGAGCCATTTTTGTCCCCTAATTCTTCATTAATTAGCATCAAATAGTTATCTATAGTTCTAAGAGGTTCTTGTAAATCGTGAGAGGCTGTATAAGTGATTTGCTCTAATTCACGTTTGTATTGTTCTGATTGAAAAGGGTTCCAATCTCGATTTCGTTTGATTATAATGTCTTTTACACGATGGATCATTTCAATAGTTACATTATCCCAGGGAGAACATTTAAAATTTACTGCATTTTTCCACTTTTCAAATGATTTCCTGGGGCTTAATTGAATATCACCATCTTCATCATAATCAACTTCATAAGGACGTCTAGGATCTCCAGCCCAATCATAAACTGTACGTTCTGATTTTTTAAACCAAAAAATCATGCAATCGTCTAGTTCTTTTAGTTGAATAATAGCTGCTCCACCTATTTCTTCAGATAATCTTTTAAGATTTATTTGATCTTTAACAAGCTCACGGATATCCTTGGTTGTACAAATATCATTTTCAAAAAAATCTGGATTCTTTTGAAGACAATTATATATTTTTAGCAATATATCTTCATCTGGAGTTAATTTTTGGCGATAAATTCCTAAAGAAGAAGTCACCAATGCGGCTCCATCAACTTGTAACAAATCTGGAAGATCAATTTTATCATTAATAAGCTGCAGTAGCACTTCCCAGGAAGAAACTAAGTATTTGTTGAAATCTTCTTCCTTCTTTCTTAATTCTTTCCTTTTCTTTTGCTCTTTAGCAAATTCAATTTCAGAAATACGTCTACATAAATTATCCACAATTAGCTCTCCGGTTTTTCTGGTTTCATAATTGACGAAGAAGGGAGAGTAATGGTGACATGCTACGAGCCCCCAAAGCTTATTGTCAATGATCAGCGCTAATGTATAAGTTGCTTCTACTCCCATATTTTTAAGATATTCGATATGGATAGGAGAAGTGCCTCTTAATTGAGTGTATGTTAAATCCAAATAATCATAGGGGTTCTTAGCTTTAGGATTAAAAATTACCCTGTTCGTTCCGGCGCTAACGTTAGGTATAATTCTACTTCTGTTTTTTAAAAACAAGTCTCTGGCGATTGGCGGGATATCCGTCGCGGGATAATGGAGTCCTAAAAACGATTCGATTTCTTGTTTTTTACTTTCCCCTTCAACGGATCCGTGATAATCCTCATCAAAACGATAAATCATCACACGATCATAGCCTGTAACCTGTCTATATTTTTCGGTGAATACTTTAAAAAGTTCCGGTAAATTGTCAATGTACTGTAGTGGCTCTGTTACCATTCGAATTTCATGAAAAGAAGACAATGTTCGGCCTATTAAATTTTTATCGCGATATATTGGTTCCAGTTCAATGAAACGAGTTTTATTATGAATATGTCTAATAACATTCCAGGGTTTGTTATTGATGAGAACAGGGATGGGATCTATAGAGTTCCATGAAAAAGGGTCTTCCATTTCTTCGAAGGCTTCAGAAATGTCATTATCCATCCATTCTTCAGGGGATAAATTAAAGTATGAATCTATGTCGGGATTTGAAAAAACATTTGAGACATTCTCACTCAAAAAGATCGGGGCATTGGGTTGCTCATTATCCCATGCGATTAATACTCCATGACTTTGAGTGACAATCGGTCGATGTATGGGTTCCTCACCACAATTATCAAGAGTTAATTTAAAAGTAAGGTAATTTTTTCTATAACTATCTCGTGTTATTGGCATAAATTAAAAATTAAAATTCATGCTCTTGACGATGTGAGGTACTAATAATTTTAGGGGCAGAAATAGTTTAAAATAGAAATCGTGGAAATAAAAAAACTACATTTTCTTTTTTTTGTTTTACTGACTTCTGTTTTTTTTAAACACTTGTTAAATGAAATTACAAAAAAATATTGTGCAATAATAACTGATAAGAATATTTTAACATTTATTGAAATTAACAAGCGATTCAGTTCTAATATTATAGTAGAAAGGAAAACGTTGACGATTAGCCTCTCATCAAATTGAATATCTAATTGATCCATAGATACTATATATATAATACCGATCTTAATAATTTTTATTACTCAAAAAGAAGATAATGGCTACGCCAAAAGTTACTGATTCATTTTTAGATTTGACGCTTCAACTTTTCACAGATAAAAAAATAGTGCTTGTTGACTTGAAGAGATTATTTTCTTTTTTCGAATTTTAAATATGTATTATTTGGAAACCGAAACAACCATTATCATTTGTATGACTATTTATTGCGCTAATAGTATTGTATTATTTTTTTAGGGAAGATTTAATAAAGCTGGCATCAGTATTAAGAAGTTTTATACCTATTTTTATTCTTATTCCTCCTATGGGATCTACTTACTTTTAGCGTTTGGATAATCGATAATTAATACACTTATAAAAGTAAAACGAACTAAAGAATAAATTATGAAATATTATGACACACTTATCGAGGCTATTAATGCCTTAAAATTAAAAGGTTTTACCCAAGATTTTAACGTAAAAGAAGATACGATTTATTGTCCAGTTCTTAAAATGAACTATAAGCCAAAAGAATTTGAAATAGTAGAAAAACATCGTTTTGAAGGTATGAGCAGTGTAGACGATAATTCTATTCTTTATGCTATAAGCACCAAATCTGGCGTAAAAGGATTACTAGTGGATTCTTATGGGATATACAGCAGTGTTTCAAAAGAAATGCTTGATAAATTGAAGTAAAATTTAATGTAATCCAAATTGAGCATAAATTGTAATATACTTGTATGGAGATAAAGGATATTCGAATACACATAAAATCATAGAGTCCTTTAAGTAAAAAATTCTATGATTTTATGTGTATTTATCTATTAAGAAACAAACTACAGAACTTCATAATAAATTAATAATCCAGCAACTATTACAAACCAAAATTAAGACCGAAAGATAATCCGCTATACTCGGCTAGCGTATAATCTAAATTCATACGGAAAAATCCTAATGTAAGCTTAGCTCCTAAAGTACCACGAACGCCAGAGATCTTACTTTCTACTGAAAAAGGATCTGTAATCTCTTCTTCTGAAATTACACCGGATTGCACCCTATATGTCCCAAGTAAATCAGTGGTTGAAGTTCCTGAAAGATACCCTATTCCACCATAAAAATTGAAAACGGGCATTTTTGTGGCTCCAATCACTTGAAATAACAAGGTATTGGTGTTATTTTCAAATCGCTGATTTTCTCCGTCTACAATGTTGGTATCTGTAAAATCATAACTACCATCCAAATGAGTATAAGCTATTAAGCCAGAAATAGCAACAGGAAAAACCTTATCTGCAGGTAACCAAGATGTAAACTCATGTTGTAGACCAAAACCGTAAAAACCTACTTTGGCGTCGCTGGTGTTTATTTTTGGGAAGAATCTTGCCTTTATCTCCGTTCCTTTTAAAGGAGCAAAACTAGCTTGTAAAAAAGCAGTAGGAACAAAATTAATATTTGATTCTCCTAAACCTGTTGGTAATTCAAATTCTGCATCCTGTGGTGGTATTAAAGGCACTGAGCTTTCCCCTTCAACAACCACGACGATTCCTTCTATGTCTCCAAAAGCAGTAGCAACTTCTTTTTGCAAGCTCCCGTCCCTAAATTGTAGATTTTCATATTGAGAAGTATCTAAAACAAAAGACTTGTTATCATCTCCCACAAAGGCAGCGTTGGCAACTATTGAAATCTCAAAGCC
>NZ_FQYP01000015.1 GCF_900141785.1 Aquimarina spongiae
TTAGCGATTTCATTTTCAGTAATATCGTAGGATGTTACTTTTACCGTATTCCAATGTTCGGCAGTATCACTTCCACTTGCAGGACATCCATTGGTAGGTCCATTAACCCCAGGACATAGGTCTGTATTTTGTGGATAGAAATTATCACCAGGTCTAGTACATCTGATAAGAGTATAGGTGTTTTCTCCAAACCCATCACCATCTTCATCACGATACCATGTGATTTGTTGAATATCGGGATCGTTATCATCACAGTCAGAGGTATTGGCTACTCTTCCTGCTGGTTGAGTACAACTGAGCACCCAATCGGAAGGGTTTCCAGCACCATCTTCATCGATATCGGCATACCATCTGGATGGATCTTTGATATTGGGATTGTTATCATTACAATCCTTATTGTTATCTACATAATTAGCAGGTTTGGAGCAACTTCTTATCGTAGGTCCTGTAGCGGCACCAAACCCATCATTATCATCATCATAATACCAAATAGAAGGTCCCTTGATATTAGGGTTGTTGTCATTACAGTCACCTCCTCTTAGTACATACCCTGTACCAGGAGAAGTTCGACAAGATCCATTAGGGCCACCCCAACCATCTCTGTCGTTATCGTACCAATACCACTGAGATCCTGGTTGTGCGTCTACACATTGATCATCTAGTATGGGCACAGGTCCAAGTTGTGCATATATAACCTTACCAATAAAAAGTAAAGCAAAAAACAGATAATAGGTATATGTTTGAATGTTCTTCATTTTTTAAGCTTTTGATAGGATTATCTTTGTTGATCTAGTATTTCAATGGGACCGCCGCCGCCGTTACAATTTCCTCTTTGATGACTACCCGACCGTTCTGTAGTTTGACCAGTAACTTTATCTCTTACTTGGCACTTGTAATATCTTCGTCCAGTTAACGGATCACAATAAGTAGTGAGGCTTCTGGTATTCGAAGTTCCCCATGAACCATAGTTTAGATTAGAAGAGCTGCTACTGATTGCCCAACGATATTCATAATCTCCACTACCACCATTGGTATATGCGGTTAGTGTCGTCGTAGTGACATTGTGATTTGCTACACCTAAACTAAGATATAATTGAGGTGTGTTATCTCCTATTGGGTCAACAATTCCATCTCCATTTGAATCTGAAATAGCTACTCCTTTATAGTTGTAATCAATTTCCTTTATTAGTTTAAACCCACCAGTAACAGATGGAGAAGCATCAATTATTTCTTCAAAAGTTCGTATTAATTTTCCTGTTTGATCATATTCATATCGTGTTGCTAAATTATTTGTTCCAATGATATGTGTTAATTCATCCCAGTCATTATACACATAACTTGTAAGGTTCGAATTAGTTGGATGCATTCTAAAATCATCAAAATAGATGGTTCCTGATGCTGATGTAACATAAACGGTTATTCCTTGGGCAGGAACATCAAAATAATGATTCAATTGAACCCAGTTCCCAGCTGTCACAATTTCACCGTTAAATGAGATATTACCACCCCCAATATTGACTTTAGCATTAGTATAATTTGCTTTATTGGCCCATACAGAAATTTTATATTTCTCTGAGTTATGGGGCCCATATAATTCTACTTTAAATCCTTCTTTGCCGGCAAGGGTTTTAGAAGAGTATTTACCCGTATGGAACATTTCTGTAGATTGTTGTGCATTAGTCAGTACAGATCCCTCATACAGCCCATTTACCCCAGCATTATAAGTAACATAATACTCTGAGCCAGAAGCAAACATTTCGGTAAGACGGGAATTTCCTACTGCTAAAACTTTAGTATTATGATCACACATTTTGGTGGCAACATAACTATCGTTGATATCTTTTACTTCCAAAGGCATAGAAAAGTTGTCATACCTTGTTATAGTTGAAGTGTTTATCCATTTAGAATTCGTTTGATTACCATCAATTTCCCAGTTGAAATTATCATAGTTACCATTAAATCCTTGATAAGATCCATCGGGATTAATATCTCCATTCCAAACATAAGTTTTATGTTTACGCCACATTCTAGCCTTTTGGTTCGGTAAGAGTTCTGAATAGGTGTTATTCAAGATGTAGAAATTTTTCCACTGATTAGACCAGGTATTGATCGTAGCTGATATAGGTTTCCAGTTACCGTTTACATCAAGATAGGTGAAATTAGCAGCTGTTTGCGTAAGCATGTTTTTGTTTGTTGCTCCATTCACCACTGCACCCATGTTATACAATCCTGTAGAATATTCTGGAATAGTGTAAGCAGGTGTTGTTTTGGTCCTAAATCTGTTTCCGTGGCTGTCTACCGTTGTAGTTTCTAACAATTGACCCGAAATGTTATCATGTTTGTCAAAATTAGTGGTAGAACTATGGCCGCCAATAATAGTAGTCGTGCTTTTTAATACAGAAGGATAAATTGTTCTGGTCGAAGTATTGATCAACCATTCATCCGTTACGTCAGAACTCTTATAATTTACTTCTTTATAAGATTGGAAAGACTCTTGAATTACTCCTTGTGTAATTTCACCATTAGAAGCATAATTATTAATAGTCTTAGAAATAAGTTGGTTTTTACCATTGAACTGTTCTATTTCCAGAATTTGTCCTAAACAAGCAAAATTATTGGTTAATTCATAGTTTTTGATATTTACATTTTTACTCTGATTACTGTTGTACTGATTTAGAACAGTTTGCTCTGAAATCTCAAACAGTTCTCCAAATTTAATGCTGTTAGGATCCTTTTCATCTAAAACTTTAAATTTAAATACGGATCTATTTGAATAGGAATTCGTATTTGTATCAAAACCAGTATTTACAGTAACATATTCATACATTGGAGTTGGAGCCGGTAATTGAGACCCATACGCAATAGGTTGATCAGAATTATCCGGGAATGGTAAATAACTAATAACTCCAGAAGAAACATAGTTTGAATCAGACTGATTTTGATTAGAATTAGGTTTATTATATGAATATCTGGTTTTGTAGGTTTTGGTTCCATCGGTAATACTCAACTCTTTTACTCTTAATCCACCTCCGTTTTTACCGTCTGGTGTTTTGTTAGAAATGATAGAATGTATTAAAGAATATGAATTCAATGAAGCTACCAAAGGTCTAGGCTTTTTCTGGTTTTGCCAATTACCATTTGTGGAAGTAACTACAGAAACTGGATCAACCTCTAATGCAGGTGAAACACTTGGAGCATATGCTTTGTAACTAGCATTAACTTCAACAATCATAGAGTTGTCTGCTTGATTGATAGATATGATATTGGCTTCCTGAGGTAAAACATCTATAGAGGACCAAGCTGTAAAAGGAGCAGGATATGAACCTTGTAATCTTGCGGCAGAGTACCATAGGTCAAAATGAACTTTTCGATTCGCCACAAAATAATCAGATAACAAGAAGTTTTCTGTTGCCGAATCTTGATCGTCTACTTCTACTTTGATTTGTGCTCTTCCAGAAGAACCATTAACAGGAGGAAGTTGGTTTGCAAAAAAGGTAAACTTTAAATGTTTGTTGAAAACTCTACCTGTTTCCGCTACTGCAATGTCATAATCATCGGACTCATAATTAATATTGATGCTTCCTCCGGTTGGAGTAGTTATTTTGTTCATAGACCATACGGCAGGATTATTTTCATAGTATCCCCATAGATCTTTCATGTCATAGTTAAAGCTGCGATTGTTTAAATATTCAAATTTATAAGGGGGGACTAGTTGAGTTCCTCCTTTTCCTTGAAAAGATATTCCATTCAAAGTCAATCTTCCGCTTGAAGTATTTGGAGAATTTGTTACCAGACTATAAGAATAATGAGAACCAAAATCAATTACTTTTACTGCTTTGGCCAAAGTCCCAGCTATATTATCTTTTACGTCTATAACATTATCTTGAATGTTGTAATCTGGAATTGGATCACCGCTAATCGGAGGGAAAAGGGTGCCAGTATTTGCCAATGAACTACCATGAGCTTTATTTACAAGATCATCTTCGTTTTTTACCAAGATTATTTTTTCTAATCGTAAAGGTCTTTGTTTTGGTATAGTGTATCTAACTTCATCAAAATATGACGAGGTTGGCTGGACACCCGGAGCCTGGAAGTTGCGTCTTTTCCATTCTGGACTTACATTGTCAAATCGTATGTTTTTAACAAATACAGCTGTATGTGTTCTAGTTTTGATTCTATCCAGATAATACAGTTGTTTTTTTCCATATGTTTTCGTTTTGATGTTAGGGTTATCTTCTGAAACATCATATTCCTCAGCATATGGAGATTTCCATACAGAATTATTAGTCCATTTTCCATAGTCGAAACGAACCCAATATCCATAATCTCCTTCGTCTGGGTAATTTCTGGTATTTGAGGCAACATTATAATAATCAGGCCCGGTTATCGCCGTTAATAGCCAATGCGTTGCATAGGCCCCTTGATTAGTTTCAAAATAAGATTCTCTCTCTGGTTTGTTTTGGATAACACCAAAAGTTCTCGTGCTTGTTTTTAGGTTATATACTGGGAGTGAGTAATGGTAAGTTTTTCCATCTGGAGCAACTATTTTGAATCCTCCAATACTAGTTTTTATACCATTGCCTAAGAAAGAGGCTAAATTTTCTGGAATTGGAACACCATCTGGAGCATTAGCAGGTTCGAAACCTATGGGCATTAGTAGCCCGTCATTTTCTGCGGTTCCATCTTCCATGTCTTGTAAAGTGTAATACTGAACAAAGCGTCCATCTTTTTTTCTTGGACTCCAAGTAGTTCCTGAACCAGAATTATAATAATCATAGATATTACTGCTATTGGTATTAGTATTGAAACTAGCTTTGTTTATTTGTAAAGAAGAAGAATATTGATTGTTGAAATAGAAATATACATCTGTAGATCCTCCTGCTCCGTTTTGAAATCCAGAATATCTGGATAAATTGTAGTTCGATTCAAAAGTTGTTGAATTTGCAAATGTCCTGTGTAAGCCCAAAAGAGCCCCTGTTCGGGATACTCTTGGAGTCATAGATCCAGATAATCCCTGTGCAGATACGTTGAATGAATCAAATGCAGGAAACATCGCATTGTTTTTGTTTAATTCACGTGCTCCACTAGTAATTCCGACTTCATTAACGTCCATAAAGTATTTTCCTCCGTTGGTTGGATCTGATGATATTAACGTAGCGCTAACGCAAGTGAATAAATTGCTAACAGGATTATTAGACAATGCATTACAATTACAATCTGAAGGAGAATCTACATACACAACAGATGTATATACGGTCCCTTGTCCAACATAAGTGTTGAATCTTGATTTTACTTCACATTCATATTTGATGGCGTCTCCAAGGTATAAAGCACCGCTTACATTACTGGTTTTGTGTGAATTTAAATACCATTTTACCTTTTGTTTGCTATATCCTAGGTTAAAAGAACCTATCGGTGTAGGAATGGCTAAAGCAAAGAAATCAGAATCTGTGTCAACATTATAATCATTCATTGAAATTGAGTTGGCAAAAGATATTTGCGTACCCATTCCAACTCCCCCAACACCTCCGGAAACAGAAAGTCCTCTTGATGATAATGATAATCCGATGCTATTTTTCTTTCCTTTTTCTCCTTCTGCATAAGAAATAGACAACGAAGATTCTCCTTCATAACTCATGTTTAGTCCTATATTAAAGCCACTGTTGAAGTTACCATCTTCACCTTCTCCCCAGTTGTAACCCCCGTTAATTCCAATTCCTTGGCTTCCAATGTTTAGACCTATTGAGCCTCCTGCGGGAAAGGTATACCCAATGCTACCAGAACCATAAAACTGACCTCCAGGACTTACTCCAACCGTAGCACCTGCAAATAGTGGTGTTCCTGGAATTCCATAACCAGCACTTACGTACCCACCAAAACCTTTGTTTGAATTATGAGAAATACCGACTCCAACACTCCAGGCACCAGCAATAGAAGTATAAGAAACGCCAACAGATGTTGAAACATCAGATCCTCCAACGTCATAAAAACTTTCTTGTAGCATTCCATTTTTCCAGTCATCTGGATATCCATTAACTCCACGATTAATGGCTCCTGGATTCACAGACCAACCTAATCCAACCCATGATGCTTCTTGATCCATAGCAATTCCAGCATGGTAGGACAATGCCAATGGATATCCTCCTTCTGGACTTGGAACCGTAAGAAGAGGTAAGACATAAGTAAAGTCTCCAGTAAGTAAACTTACCATATCAGTGGCATCTACTGGTTCAAAAGCACCTGCTTCTGGGGCATTTGGCCCTTGGGCGAAAGTGCTGTTAGATGTTAAAATAAATAAACTTATCAAGCTTATCATCAAACATTTGTAAATCGAGTTGGATTCGTTTTTGGTTTTCATAAAACTACTTTTGTTTTAATATTACACCCGGAGTAGCTGATTTTGGTTTTATACTTACTCTTTGGTGGTCGACTCTTAGATTTATTATTAATTTTTATATACAGTTTCCTACAACTGAATAAAAGGGAATTGAAAAACTAGAATTTAATTCCCGGTTCATTATTGATAATTTTTGTTGGAATTTTAAATTTCACTTCACCGGTATAAAATCCTAGATCTTCAATAGTAAGTGTCATTACTTCTGTATTTGTTAACCTTTCATCTCTTGGATAAACAAATAAAATTGTTGTGGCCCCACTCATACCATATACTCTTGGATAGATATAATCGGCCATGGCGATAGTATCCTTCTGTTTTGTATATAAATGTACTTTCTGTTCCATTCCAAATGCTAATTCATTGACCATAGCACCAAATCGTTGTTTATTACCCACTACATTGCTCAATAACTCCTGATTGTTTTTGGACATCGATAATGAGAAATACAGATATTCATTGTATTTCGTACGTAAACTGTCTACCTTGGATTTTGTAACTACTCGGGATAAAGTTTGATCAACTAGTAAATCAGTTGGTTTGTATAGAATTGAAAAATCAACATCATTTATCGTTTTGGAATATAAATAACCATTTTCGGGTTGTTGAAGGTATTCTAATAGTTCTTCTGATGATTCAAAAGACTTTTTATTACAAGCAATAAAAAATAACGTGAGTATTACAATAAAAACTTTTACTTTGAACATTACTTTCCTTCAAATTCTGCGTTCAACTCTTTCAATACATCCTCTGTTAGATCAGCAGATGTTTCACCATACATTATTGTACCATTTCCAGTTGCTCCAAAGATCACTTTGTATCCCTTGGTCTTTCCATATTCTTTAACAAAGTCATTGATGTCATTGATTACAGTTTGAGTTACTTTTTTATCTTCCTCCATCAATTGTTTTTGTACTGCTTGTTGATAATTATTGATTTGTTGTTGCTTATTGGCCAATAATTCCTGTTTCAGTTCTATCTCCTTTTTACTCATTGAACTACGTTCTTTTTCGTAGGTTTTTAATTCATCCTGCCACCCTGTAATCAAGCTATCTACATTAGCTTTCATTGTTTTTGCTTTTTCGTCAAACTCTGATTTAACAATTTTGGTTCTTTTGTATCCATCTAATAGCTTATTTACATCTACGTAAACCAATTCTGATGAAGATTGCAGATAGAAAAAAGATCCAACAGTGGCTATTAATGCCAAGATGGCTATGGGTAAGGCTAGTTTATTCATTTCGTACTCTTTTTTGTTTCAATTATTTTTTTATGATTAACTGTTCTAATTTGATCAAGCGCTTTTCTAATTCATTGTTTGAATTCAATAAGTGCTCATTAATTATTTTTTGTTCTTTTAGTTTTTTGTCCTGCTCTATGGTGTAGAGTGTAAGCTCTTCAATCTTTTCCAGCAATTTCAAATTCATTTCCTTAAGATTCACACCTTCTTTTTCCATCTGCTTTGCAGAAGGAATATTAGGTAAGTGTCCTTTTTCTTGAATATGAAGAGAAACTTCTTCTAATGTTTTTAGATTATAATCTTCTAGGAATACATAATCGGGAGCTACGGCTCCGGCAAGATCAACTTTCACCTCTTGTGTATGGATTTTTCCTTTGACGGTGAGTTTTGAATCCGGAGTAGTAGTACCAATTCCTAAGTTCCCATTGGCGGTCATGGTCATCATCTTTGTGGTATAGCTGGTCCATAAGAATAATGGTCGGTTTGAAATCGGACCATTGGTTCTACGAGCATCAAAATTTACTACAGCATTCCCACCAACGTCATTCCCTTCAGAAGTGGTACCCATAAATTGAATCGAGTATCTGTTGTCGGACTGATGATGTCCTTTAATAACAGGTATAAACTGATTAGGTGAGCCCGTAGAATTTGCAATTTGCAAATAATCATTGGGAGCATCGGCAATTCTATAGCGGGTTAAACTTTCGGTTTGACCACTTGTAGAAAGGATATCTAATCTGGCAGCTGGATTTGGTGCTCCCAATCCTAAATTTCCATTATGTAATAATAACAAATCGTTCTCACCATAGTTTAATCGTCCAAATTGAGCACTAAGTAATACTGAGCCTCCTCCATTAGGTAAAGTCCCGTCAAATATATCCCCACCTGTCCAAGCAGATTGATTGAGATATACCTTTAGCCCTGCAATGGCTACTTTAAAATTGATTTCTAAATACGCTTTTGTATCATCATAGGTAATTCGTGCATCAGACCAATGATCTGCATCACTTACAGATGAAATATTTAACCCGCCATAGGCAGACCAACCTTTCATCCATGAGATTTTGCTTACTCTGGGAGATGTGGCACCACCTTCGGTGTGTATAGTGATCTCGTTATAACCTCTTCCGTATGCGCCATCAAGCCGTGCTACACGTTTCCATCCTGGACCATCCACTACTACGGTTTTTTTAATTTCAGTTTGTCCATGTATCAGGATTGAGGTTAGAAATATTGCTAGGTATAATGCTCTTTTCATATCAGTTTTGTAATTGGTTTAGGATGCGATCGATTTTTTCTTCTAATAAATTGATTCTTTGTTTTTCTGATTTTAATTCAGTTTTTAGATTATTGTTTTGCTCCTCGTGTTCCTTTATTTTTTCTTCTTGAGCAATAGTGTAGAGGGTAAGCTCCTCAATCTTCTCCAGCAATTTTAAATTCATTTCCTTAAGATTTATTCCTTCTTTTTCCATTTGCTTTGCAGAAGGAATATTGGGTAAGTGCCCTTTTTCTTGGATATGTTGAGAGACTTCGTCTAGGGTTCTTAGATCATAATCCTCTAGAAATACATAATCTGGAGCTAAAGCTCCTGCTAAATCTACTTTTACTTCTTGTGTGTGTATTTTCCCTTTTACGGTGAGTTTAGAGTCCGGTGCTGTGGTGCCAATTCCTACATTTCCTGTAGATCGTTGAAATGTCATTACTTGATATGCCCAACTGGCTTCGCCATTATCTCGTTGCGTACGTATGCCAAAAGTATTTCCATCATTATGAGCATTAAAAAGCCAATCGTTTTTAGCTTTTCCGTTTACGATTAAACCTCCCCAGTTGTCATCTCCAACTCTTACCGTACTAGCTACATCCAATTTGTATGCGGGGGTGGTAGTGCCTATTCCAACATTACCCTGTCTACTGATACGCATTTGTTCTTCAGTTGCTACAGAGAAGCGTATTTCGTAACCACCGGTAGCAATATGCAAAGGTGTTCCTGCAGTAGGGCCAATATTATCTAAACGACCAATAGTGAATTCGTTGTTAGAGTGACCAATACCGTAAACAAGTTTATTATCAGCCCTTTTGAAACCTATCAAGTTACCAACTTCAACAATAGCATCCTTATTTTCCATTAGAATGGATCGCCATTGTGTCCATTGATTACCAGTGGGATCCCATTGCCTTAATTTAAATTCACCATAAGGGTAAGAAGTAGAAAGTAGCTCGAAATTTCTACAGCATGCAGAACCACTTACGGTAAGTTTTGTACCATAGGGATATTCCCAATTCAAAACAGAGTTGTTACTTCCAGGTCCGGTTTGATAATAAATCCCACCTTCCATATTGGCAGTGGGTTCTTGTTCGGAATATTGTTGTTGTGAATAGGTAACAACGGATACTAAAAACCCGAGGAGTGTCAGATATTTTTTCATTGATTTGTGTGATTGAATGTGATCAAATGTTCTATTGGTTTTCTAATTTTTTCTCGAGGGCCTGTATTCGTTTTTCTTGGGCAATCGTATAGAGGGTGAGTTCTTCAATCTTCTCCAGCAGTTTTAAATTCATTTCCTTAAGATTTACTCCTTCCTTTTCCATTTGTTTGGCAGAAGGAATATTAGGTAAGTGTCCTTTTTCTTGGATGTGTTGAGAGACTTCATCCAAGGTTTTAAGATTATAATCGTCCAAGAATACATAATCTGGAGCTACTGCTCCAGCCAAGTCAACTTTTACCTCTTGGGTGTGGATTTTTCCTTTTACGGTAAGTTTGGCATCCGGAGTATTGGTTCCAATACCTACATTTCCGGCATTAAAATACGTAGGATGTGTTTTGCTCGAAGTTATTCTTACTCTCTCTTCATGATTGTTTTCTCCCAATGCCTGATATAACTCTAATGTGGATATTAATTCTCCACGTGAAGAACCTCCTGGTTTCATTTCAATTTTATTGTGAGCATAAGCTCCAACAGGTGTACCCATGATCAACGAATGACGTCTCCAGTAAAAATTGGTTTTGCCCCATCCAGAATCATATGCATCGTTACTGTATAAATAAAAGTCTCCATGTACCTGTAGTTTTGACACTGGATTAGTAGTTCCTATACCAATGTTTCCTCCATTAAGAAAAGAATTACCTGAGGAATGTAGCCTTATTTTTTCGGTATGACTACTTTCTGAATTAGCGGTGTACATTTGCAAAACTGATTGTAATACACCTTGCGAAGCACCCCCTGGCTTTAGTTTAAAATTATTGTGATTATAACTACCAGGGATAGTTCCCATTGTCATATTATGTCTTGCCCAGTAAATTCCATCATCATCGGGTCCAGAATTTAAAAAAATTTTACCTTTTAGTTCTAATTTTTGTTTTGGGTTTTCTGTTCCAATACCCACATTCCCTAATTCATTAATGATCATTCTTGGACTAGGATTTATAATTTGATCCGCTGTAGTATTTGTTTTTTCAGTATAAAATAAAATTCTGCTCCAACTTGCTCTTACTCCTGCATATCCATAATTATTTGAATGATAAAAAGGAGTATATAATTTATTATGATTGGTTCCTCCTTGCTGTAATGCCAAATTTGTGCCGAATACAGCATTTCCCCCCATTGTGCCGGATATACTTGCTCCAAAATTAGAACCTATAGTAACGTTTCCAGTTGTTGGATAGGTGTTTTGAGCAGAAGTAATGGTCGTAAACAATATGAAGACCGCGAATGATATTTTTTTCATTGATTTGTAATTGGATGTTGCTGAATGAGATTTGTTTTTAAAACAGGGATCTAATAGATAGTGTCTTTAGTAATCAAAATGTTACTATAGTATTTTTAGTTTTTTTTAAGTTTTTTTATAAGCTTGATATTCTGTGCTTTATAAGCAATTTCTACTTTGGGATTATTCCTTAGAATTGGTATTAAATAAAAAAAGCAACTACCTTAAGTAGTTGCTTCTTTACAAACAGAAATTAGTATCTAAAAACTAGATAATCGTAGATTGTCCTACATGAATATTTTCAAAATTGATGTTCGAATCTTCCGGATTCAGGATGTAATCGGCAATAAAATCACCCACTTTTTCAGTAGTAAGTGGATTAACCTTATTTAGATCAGGTGTGGTCAAATTCAGCTCTAGTGCTTTTTCTACAGCATCTCTTATGGCATTGGCCTCACCTAATAAATCAAAATGTTCTAATAGCATAGCAGCTGATAAGATAGCAGCTATTGGATTTGCAATTCCTTTTCCTGTAGCTTGTGGATAAGAACCATGGATAGGCTCAAACATACAACAGGTATCCCCGACAGAAGCAGAGGCTAATAAACCGATAGAACCGCCAATTACACTGGCTTCGTCAGAAATGATATCTCCAAACATGTTTTCGGTAAGGATGACATCAAATTGACTTGGATTAAGTATCATTTGCATAGCAGCATTATCAACAAACAAAAAGTCTAGCGCTACATCCGGATATGTTTTGGCAACTTCAGTCACTACTTTTCTCCATAACCTGGACGATTCTAATACATTGGCTTTGTCCACCAAAGTCAATTTATTTCTTCTTTTTTGAGCAGCCTTAAAGGCCAGGTGGGTAATACGCTCAATTTCTTCTTTTGAGTATTCGCACAAATCAGAGGCAACGGTACCCTCGTCATTTAGTTCTTTTTTTCCGAAATAAATTCCTCCAGTTAACTCTCTGTATATAGAAATATCTGTACCTGTAATAATCTCAGGTTTTAAGGGAGATTTATCGATTAAAGTATCATATGCTTTTACCGGTCTGATATTAGCATACAGACCTAGTTCTTTTCTTAGCTTTAATAATCCTTGCTCTGGGCGAACAGGAGCACTTGGGTTATTGTCGTATTTTGGATCTCCAATGGCCCCAAACAATACGGCATCTGTATCCACACATAATTGTAAAGTTTCCTCGGGTAGGGGATTACCAGTTTTGTCGATAGCAATGGCACCCACCAAAGCATCTTTGAATATAAACGTATGATCAAAACTATGTGCAACCGCCTCAAGCGCTTTGATAGCTTGAGCTGTTACTTCTGGTCCAATACCATCTCCCGATAATACAGCAATATCTAATTTCATCTTTTCTGTTGTTTTGTCTTTTGGACAGGTGTACTATTCCTTTAAATTAATACTCTTGCAGCTTCAAAAGCTTCTATTTCGGATTTATTACTAATTAAAAAATCAATATCATCATACCCATTCATCAGGCATGTTTTTTTATAACTGTTAATCTCAAAGCTTGCAGAATTTCCTGAGTTGATTTCTGTGATTTTTTGTGCTTTAAGATCTACTTCAATTTGAGTCTCAGGATTTTTTTCAATGGTCTGCAATAAGGATTGCAAAAACTCTGGAGTGACCTGAACGGGTAATACTCCGTTATTTAATGCATTTCCTTTAAAAATATCTGCAAAAAAACTGGATACTACTACTTTAATCCCATAATCATGAATGGCCCATGCTGCATGTTCTCTACTAGAACCACAGCCAAAATTGTCTCCTGCTACTAGGATACTACCTTTGTATGTAGGGTTGTTAAGTACAAAATCTGTATTGGCACTACCATCTTTATGAAAACGCCAGTCTCTAAATAGATTTTCTCCAAATCCATCACGACTAGTAGCTTTCAAAAAACGGGCTGGTATAATTTGATCCGTATCTATATTTTCTATAGGTAATGGGATAGCCGCCGAAGTTAGTTTGGTAAACTTATCCATCTTAATTCAATTGTTTAGTAATATCAATTATCTTTCCTTCAATCGCGGTTGCTGCTGCTACCAGCGGACTAGCCAAAATAGTTCTGGCTCCTTGTCCTTGTCTTCCTTCAAAATTTCTATTGGAAGTAGATACACAATATTCTCCTTCCGGAATTTTATCATCATTCATAGCCAAACAAGCCGAACATCCGGGTTGACGAAGTTTGAAACCAGCATCCTCAAAAATCTCATTCAATCCTTCGTCTACAATTTGTTGTGCTACTTGTTGCGATCCAGGAACAAACCAGGCAGTTACATTATCTGCTTTTTGTTTTCCTTTGATATAACTGGCAGCTACTCTAAAATCTTCAATTCTACTGTTTGTGCAGCTTCCTATGAATACATAGTTCACTTTTTGATCCAATAGAGATTGCCCTTTTTCAAAATTCATATAATTTAATGATTTTTCGAAAGAAGCACTGTCTTGCACAGGGATAGTTTCTGATATTTTGATTCCCATTCCTGGATTGGTTCCGTAAGTCACCATAGGCTCAATATCTGCAGCATCAAAATGATATTCTTTATCAAATACAGCTCCTTGATCGGTAGGTAATGTTTTCCAATACGCTACTTTTTTATCAAATTCTTCTCCTTTTGGAGCAAATTCTTTTCCTTGAATGTAATCAAATGTAGTTTGATCTGGTGCAATCATTCCACCACGAGCTCCCATTTCTATACTCATATTGCAAACGGTCATACGACCTTCCATAGACATTTCTTCGAAAACATTACCTGCATATTCACAAAAATATCCAGTACCTGCGTTGGTCCCTAATTTTGAAATGACATATAAAATCACATCTTTGGGAAGCACACCTGCTTTCAAGGTACCGTTTACATTTACTCGTAAACTTTTTGGTTTTTGAAGTAACAAACACTGACTAGCAAATACTTGAGCTACCTGGCTAGTTCCTATACCAAAAGCAATGGTACCAAAAGCACCATGAGTAGAGGTATGACTATCGCCACATACCATAGTCATTCCCGGTTGAGTAATCCCAAGTTCAGGAGCCATAACATGCACAATGCCATTGTACTTATGTCCTAAGCCATAAAGTGTAATATTGTTTTTCTCACAATTTTTAGAAAGTTGAGCCAATTGATTTCTGGATAATTCATCTTTGACTGGTAGATGTTGATCTACTGTTGGTGTATTGTGATCTGCAGTAGCTACAATCTGATTAGGTCTAAAAACTGGGATTTCACGTTGTTCCAGTTCTGAAAATGCTTGTGGACTGGTAACTTCATGAATTAGATGTTTATCGATATATAAAATTTGAGGTCCGTTCTCAATTTCCTTGACAACATGGGCGTCCCATACTTTGTCGAATAATGTTTTTTTCATCAATATTTTTTTATACAACTGCGGCAGCAGCAATATTCGAATTTTTCATGATCAAATGGATGTCATCATCCAATACTTCTTTTTTATGGTCAGCAAAGTTTAGAAACTCTTTATATACATCATCCAGCTGGAGCTTAGTTAATTCGTATCCAACTTTTTTGGCTCGATACGCTAAAGCGGCTCTACCACTTCTGGCAGTGAGAACAATTGCTGATTCAGTGACTCCAACTTCAGCTGGATCTATAATTTCGTAAGTCTCTCTGTTTTTGATAACACCATCTTGATGAATTCCAGAACTATGTGCAAATGCATTGGCTCCAACAATGGCTTTGTTGGGTTGTACTACCATACCCATATGATGAGACACCATTTGACTGCTCTCATACAACAGTTTTGTGTTGATATCGGTGTTTAAAGACAGGTAAGGGTGTTGTTTCATGATCATAACAACTTCTTCTAACGAGGTATTCCCAGCACGCTCTCCAATACCATTAATAGTACACTCGATTTGTCTAGCTCCATTAATGGCTCCAGCAATCGAATTGGCAGTTGCTAACCCAAGGTCATTATGACAATGGCAAGAAATTACCACATTATCAATACCTTTTACATTTTCCTTTAAATATTTGATTTTGGCACCATATTCTTCTGGCAAACAATAACCAGTAGTGTCTGGTATATTAAGAACGGTCGCACCAGCTTTGATCATAGCTTCACAAACTCGTGCTAAAAACTCATTATCGGTGCGACCAGCATCTTCTGCATAAAATTCTACATCTTCAACAAATGATTTGGCATATTTTACTGCCGCAACACCTCTTTCTATTACTTTCTCTTGTGTAGAATTGAATTTGTATTTAATATGAGAATCGGAGGTTCCGATCCCGGTATGAATTCTTGGTCTTACTGCATGTTTAAGCGCTTCGGCTGCAACTTTAATATCGTTTTCTACAGCTCGGGTAAGTCCACATACTGTAGCGTTCTTTACTACTTTTGCAATCTCATTGACTGAAGTAAAGTCTCCAGGACTAGACACTGGAAATCCGGCTTCGATAATATCTACACCGAGTAAATCAAGTTGTTCTGCAATAATAAGTTTTTGTTTTGTATTTAACTTACATCCAGGGACCTGTTCTCCATCTCGAAGGGTAGTATCGAAAATTTGTACTTTGTTATTACTCATAAGAATTGCGCGAATTATAAATTATGTGCTTTGTTTTAAAAACAACATCATTTTAAAATATTCTTAAAAGATGTTTCTTTAATCTCTTACGAATTTATATTTTGGGAATTCAAAAGGGAAGTATTTGGATTATGGTTTTACAATGGTAAAATGTTTTAATAAAAAGTTAACTTTCTTTTAATCAATTAATTACAATATATTTTCTTACAATGACTAATGATCAAAAAGATCCTTTGTTTGTTTTAATCAAGTCACTTTCCAAATCCGAAAAGCGACAGTTTAAAGTGTATGTAGGGCGTTTGGGAGTCAATACAGATTCAAAATTTTTGGCTTTATTTAATCATTTAGATAAAAGTGATGCCCTTGATGAAGATTTGATTGTGAAGAAAGGAATTGTAAAAAAACAACAGCTTTCTAATCTCAAGGCACATTTATATAAGCAGATTTTAATTAGCCTTAGATTAAGTCCACTTCATCAAAATATACGATCTCAAATTAGAGAACAATTGGACTTTGCTTCGATACTATATCACAAAGGGTTATACAAACAGAGTTTGAAAATTCTTGATAAAGCGAAAGCGTTGGCAAAAGAGAATGAGGAGCATAATATTGCCTATGAAATTGTAGAGCTGGAAAAGATTATAGAAACTCAATATATAACCCGAAGTATCAATAACCGAGCAGATGAGCTAACAGTAGAGGCCAAGATGCTGAGTATGAAAAATGTCTTGACCAGCCGATTATCTAATCTTTCTCTTCAGTTGTATGGTTTGATGCTAAAAAGTGGTTATGTTCGTAATGATAAAGAGCACAATGTAATTACCAATTATTTTCATGGTAAATTACCAAAGTATGAATGGAGTATGTTGGGCTTTAGGGAAAAACTTTGGTTATATAAAGCACATCTTTGGTATAGTTTTATTGTTCAGGATTTTTTGTCCTGCTACAAATACTCTAAGAAATGGGTGGATTTGTTTTATGAGCATCCCAAAATGATTGGATTAAATCCAGTGTTTTTCTTACGTGGCAATCATTACTTATTAGAATCCTTATATCTCATAAAAGATAAGACACAATTGAAGTCTATGCTGACCCAGTTTGAAGAAGCCATAGCAAAAGACAGTTTTCCTAGTGATGACAATATTGAAGTGCTGTCGTTTCAATTTATATATAATAACAAACTTAATATTCATTTCTTAGAAGGTTCCTTTGAAGAAGGGGAGTACCTGGTCAAGGAAATTCTGGAAGGAGTAGAAAGTTTTAAGAATAGGTTAGACGATCATCACATCATGGTGTTTTACTACAAAATAGGCTGTCTATATTTTGGTATGGGGCAACATAAAAAATGCATAGAATATCTAGCCAAAATTATCAATAACAGATCCTTAAAAATGAGAGAAGATTTAATGTGTTTCTCTAGAGTTCTAAGCTTGGTAGCACATTATGAAGCAGGGATGGATTATCATTTGGAAAGCCAGTTAAAAGAAACATATCGTTTCTTGATCAAAATGGATGACTTGCATGAGGTCCAAAAGGAAATGATCAAGTTTTTACGAAATTTAGGAGATATTTATCCGCATCAAATCAAAGATGAATTCAGAAAACTTCACAAACGGTTAAAGCAATACGAGAATCATCCATATGAAAAAAGAGCATTCCTCTACTTAGATATATTGTCTTGGTTAGAAAGTAATATTGAAGGAAGACCAGTAGCAGACATTATCAAAGAGAAAGCCAAAGGTCTTGTCCGGTGATAGTATAGATATGATATATGTTAGTCAATAATTAATGATATTAGTAAGGATTAGGTTATTTTAGCCGCATCAATAAATAAACTCATCAAATAAACTAATGAATCAAAATATTTGTAGCTGCAGAATATGAAATACAGATATGTGCTGGTAAAAATATTACCTTTTATTTTCATACCCTCTTTGGGTTCTATAACAGCACAGATAAGGGTTGACGATAGTTCTTTTAGTGATCAACAACTTATCGAAGACGTTTTGATTGATAGTCCATGTGCAAGAGTAGAAAATATAATATCATCCACGGGAACTTCGGTAGGAGTTAACGGAATTGGTTACTTCGAAGCTAACGGTTCAGGCTTTCAAATTGAAAGGGGTATTGTTTTGAGTACGGGTAACGCGGTAAGCGCAATGGGGCCAAACGGAATAGAACCTTTAAGTGAAGGAGGTGAAACCTGGAGAGGAGATAATGACTTGGGCCGAATCACTAATACGAGTCCATTGTTTAACGCTACCTTCATTCAATTTGATTTTATTCCGAGTATTGATTTTATCACTTTTGATTTTCTATTTGCTTCAGAAGAATACGTTGGTGTATTTCCTTGCATTTTTTCTGATGTTTTTGCTTTTATTCTTACAGACTCTTCCGGTAATTCTAGAAATTTGGCAGTTGTTCCAGGAACGAATCCACCAACTGCAATCAAAGTTACTACGGTAAATGCTGGTGTAGACCTAAACAATGATGGAGACTTTGAAGATGTAATCGACGACCAGAACGAGTGTCCGCCTAGAAACCAAGAATTTTTTGGTCGAGTAATTACCCCGGGTACAGATGCGCCAATCGATTTTAATGGATATACAAAAGTATTAAAAGCTTCAGGGAGTGTGATTCCCAATGAACGATATACCATAAAAATGGTTATAGCGGATAATTTAGATCCAGGATTAGATTCTGCTGTTTTTTTGGCAGCAGGAAGCTTTAACATTGGCGGAGATCTAGGTGAAGATAGAACTATTGCTAATGGTAATCCAGGATGTGAGGGTACTCCTATAATACTTAATGCAACAGTTGGTAGCAGTTCAAGCTATTTTTGGTTCAAAGACGGAACTCCAGTCGGACCAGGAGATGGAACCACAATATTAGATGGAGGAGCAAGGCTTGAAGTGACTCAAGATGGATTGTACAGCGTTGATATTGATGTTTCTGGTCTTTGTTCATCTTCAGATTCCGTAGAAATTGAATTTGCAACCCCACCGGTGATTACTAGTTTACCCAATGATCTTAACTCTTGTGATCTGGATAATGATGGTATTTCTTTATTTGACCTGACCGCGAATACTGCTTTAGTACTAGGAGGCCAAGATGCTGCAATTTATGAAGTTTCGTACCACCTTACTCAAGAAGATGCAGAAAACTACACAGGGGTAAGTTCAACCAATACCATTACTAACCCCAGTAGCTTTATGAACACTTCGGCAATACAAACAATTTGGCTAAGAATCGCGGAGTCCACACAAACGTGCTACAAGGTAACCTCCTTTACAATTGAAAGTATTCCTGTCGAACCGATAATTTTGGAAGAACGATATATTAGATGTCTAAATGCTGATGGAAGCCTTATCAATATATTTCCCCAAGATATAGAGGTAAACCTTGATCCTGCTCAATATACTTTTCAGTGGTATCTAGGAAACCAACCTGTATCTGGTAATGAAATTGCAGGGGAAACCAACGCTACTTTTATACCTGAAGCCTCTGGCCTATATAGTGTAGAAGTTACCCATATAATTAATGGATGTTCTATTTTCAAAAGTATTAATGTTGAAGATTCATATCCGCCCGAGGGAGTTAGGGCAGAGGCAATATCTGGAGCATTTTCTAATAATGTTACTGTCGAAGCTTTTGTAGAAGGAAATGGAAATTATGAATTTCAGATTGATGATAGTGACTGGCAAACGTCCTCCATTTTTAATGGTGTTACTATTGGAGAACATACAATTACGGTAAGAGATATAGAAAGATGCGGGGAAGAATCAGCAATTATTAATGTAACATCTGGATATCCTGAATATTTTACTCCTAACGGAGATGGTTTTCATGATTTGTGGAATATAGAAAGTACGCGGAATGTTACCATTAACCAGGTTTTGATTTTTGATAGGTTTGGGCGACTTTTAAAAACTCTTGGATCTCAAAGCAATTGGGATGGAACGTCTCAGGGGCGTCAGTTACCATCTAGTGAATACTGGTTTAAAGTATTATATACAGAACAAGGTGTCTTTAAAGAATTTAAATCTAGTTTTACATTATTAAGATAATTATAAAATTTGTCACAGAATAATCAACACTTCAAAAATATATTAGAGCTCAATCTTGCGATGCTTTTGATTAGTACTTCGGGAGCTTTGGGTCGGTATATAGAGATGCCTGTTCCCATAATTATTGGTTTTAGAGCCATACTCGCAGGCATTTTACTTTTTGTTTTTTGTAAATGGAAAGGAATCTCACTAAGTACTTCTAGCAAAGACCGTCCAACGATTATATTGAGTGGTGTATTGATGGGGTTGCATTGGGTAACCTACTTCTATGCACTTAAACTTTCGAATGTAGCGGTAGGAATGTTGTCCATCTTTACTTATCCAGTGATCACGGCACTTTTGGAACCTGTATTGTTAAAAACCAAATTTCAAAAAATACATCTTCTATTAGCACTTTTGGTCTTGTTGGGAATTTATTTTTTAGTTCCCGATCTTAATTTTGAAAATTCATATACCAAAGCGGTATTCTTTGGGGTGTTATCCGCATTGTGCTATTCGTTGCGTAACCTGATTATGAAAACCAAAGTAGGGAGTTATAATGGATCTATGTTAATGTGGTACCAGTTGGTAGTGGTGAGTATTGCGTTGTCTCCTTTCCTTTTCTTAATGGATAGTTCAGGAATCAAAGAACAATGGCTGCCTACCTTAACTTTGGCATTGTTAACCACAGCAATCGGACATACCCTGTTTTTGGGGAGTTTCAAACGGTTCTCAATCACTACGGCGAGTATCATCAGTAGTGTACAACCGGTGTATGGAATCATTATTGGTATGATTTTTTTAAAGGAAATACCCGTGTTATCCACTATTATTGGTGGGCTTTTGATTTTAACCTCCGTGGTGATAGAAAGTGTTAGGACTTACAAGTAATAGTGTAGATGTTTACACAACACAATGATCCCAAATAGGATCTGAAGGGGGAGGGGCGATAATAGTTAACGGTTCTTTTTTTACAGGATGTACGAAAGTAAGTTTTCTAGCATGCAGATGTATACTGCCATCTTTATTACTTCTATCAGCTCCATACTTTAAATCTCCTTTGATTACAGATCCAATAAAAGATAACTGAGATCTAATTTGATGGTGTCTTCCTGTATGCAAGAGCACTTCTAAGAGATAATAATTATCCAACGCTTTTAGTACATGATATTCCAAAATAGCCTTTTTGCTTTCAGGAACCTCTTTGATATGAGCATAGGATTTATTTTGCTTCGGATTACGCTTTAGCCAATGTATTAGCATTTCACTGTCTTTGGGTGGTTTATTTTTTACCACTGCCCAATATGTTTTTTGCGCTTCTTTGTTGGCAAACAGTTTATTTAATCTAGGAAGGGCTTTACTGGTTCTAGCAAAAACAACAATGCCACTAGTAGGTCTATCCAAACGATGCACTACCCCTAGATACACATTACCAGGTTTATTATATTTTTCAGCGATGTACTCTTTTACAACTTCACTTAATGATTTATCACCTGTTTTATCTCCTTGTACGATGTCACCTGGCCGTTTATTGATAGCTATAATATGGTTGTCTTCATATAAGACCTGAAGGTTGTTCTTTGTAGAGATCGTTTTAGACAAAATTTTCTATTGAAATGTAATTAATTTAACGATATAATGGCTTCGAGTGTACTACTATTAATAGCATTTGGGGCACCCACTTTTATAATTTCAGTATCCTTGTATACCAAACTGATTTGATCCTCACTTTTGCTAATTTTTAAAGATTGGATTTTATCTTTTAGTTCTCCAGAGGGTAGATCAAACTTTCTTTTGAACGTAAAATTTTTATTCTCGATTTGTAGCATGAATCCAAAATAATCAAATATCCGGTTGATACCATTGATAAGCATTTTGATCCCAATATATCCAAAAACTGAAAGTACAATTCCGTTGATAGGAGATGAAAAACTCAGTAAAAAAATAACACCGAAAATTCCTAATACCGATAATATGGTTCCTAATACAATCGCAATAACGTCAATTAAAATAGCCCTTCCTGAGCGCGTTATGGTATAATTACTTTGATCAATAGATGTAACATCAAAGCCTAAGTTTTTAATATAGGTTAGGCTTTGAATATTTTCTTTCTCTTCGGAAATGATTTTTGATAAATCAGAAATGAAGGAACGGATTTCCTGATTCTTTCTAGACTGTATTTCTTTTAAGAGCTGTTCTTTGGCAACATGAGATAGAGAATCTAATAGTTGAAGAACTTCAATTAATTCTGAGTCACTAAAACTTGAATACTGAGTCATCTTTTCGAATACTAGTATTGCTCATTCTCGTTAGGGAAATCCACTGATTTTACATCACTCACATATTGTTTGAATGCATTGGTCATCTCGGTGTACATATCCAAATAACGACGTAAAAAACGAGGATTAAACTCGTGAGTCATACCTAACATATCGTGAGTTACCAGTACCTGACCATCGACACCATTTCCGGCCCCAATCCCGATTACAGGAATACTGATACTTTCTGCCACTTCTTTAGCTAGTTTTGCAGGAACTTTTTCAAGTACAACGGCAAAACAACCTACTTTCTCAAGCATAAGGGCGTCCTCTTTCAATTTTTTAGCTTCTTCTTCCTCTTTGGCTCTTACCGTGTAGGTCCCAAATTTGTAGATAGACTGTGGAGTCAATCCAAGATGTCCCATTACAGGAATTCCGGCATTCAATGTTCTTTTGATAGATTCTTTTACTTCTTTACCACCTTCCATTTTTACTGCATGCGCTCCGGACTCTTTCATAATTCTGATAGCAGATCGTAAAGCTTCTTTTGGATCACTTTGATAACTACCAAAAGGAATGTCAACAACAATTAATGCTCTGGTAATTGCTCTTATTACCGAAGAAGCGTGATAGATCATTTGATCCAAGGTAATAGGAAGTGTCGTCTCATGACCTGCCATTACATTAGATGCAGAGTCTCCAACTAGAATAACATCTACACCGGCACCATCAACAATTTTGGCCATGGTATAATCATACGCGGTAAGCATAGATATTTTTTCGTGGTTGGATTTCATCTCAACAAGAGATTTTACGGTAACTCTCTTATAATCTTTCTTTGCTGTGGACATATTTATGTGTGTTTAGTGCTGCAAAAGTAATCATTTAGGGATATCGCGGCAAATGTCTTGTTAAGACTGCCTTAATCTTTTACCCGACTACGAATAAAAGCTTACATTTACGAGAATCAAAAAATGATCATTATGAATAAATTCACGGTTTGTATTATTACAGTTTTACTCATTAGTATTCAGTCCTTTGCACAAGATAAAAAAGCTAAAGATTATAAAGAAGAGGTAAAGGCAACCATCTTAGAGTTTTTTGATGGATTTCATAAAGGTGATACCGCAAAAATGAAGAAAACCATAGATCCTCAAATGGTTTTAAAAACCGTAGTAAAGAATAAAGTAGGAAAAATTAGGATTGCTCAAACCGATATCGATAAATTTTTGGGTGCTATTCAAAACAGACCTGCAGAGCAAAAATGGGATGAACGTTTACTTTCTTTTACCATTGAAGCTGATGGTAGTATTGCTAATGCCTGGACACCTTATGAATTTTATCTAAATGATAATTTTAGTCATTGTGGGGTCAATGTCTTTCAACTATATCACGATGGCTCCTCGTGGCGCATTATTGCTATTGCCGATACCAGAAAGCGAGAGGGGTGCAACTAGATGATGCTAATAAGAAAAGGGATTAGATTTCTTAGAGCATGTAAGCCGATAGACCATGTAATACCGTTTTTTATCTTAAAGATTCCATAGATAGAGCCCGAAAATATACGAGGTATAGTGAGTAAGAGGATGACCAAATTGATCTCTGAAAGTGTTCCGTAATTCAAAGCATGCGATACCCCAAATAAAAGGGAAGAGACAATAAGTAATGTGATCATAATGCCCTTTTTTTGAAGAAATTTGGAGGTTTGTAATAAGAACTTCTTTTCAAACAGTTTTGATTTTAATAGCAAGAATAGGCCAATCATCAAAATCCCAATTCCTGCATACGTGTAATACCAGGTAAATTGCGAACCCAATGTTAGAACCAATGCTAGTCCAATAACTCCACATGGAAACAATAGTAGATCAGATTTATTGGGTTTGATAAGTGTTCGGAATACTAGTTCTTCAAGAATAGGCATAACTAGTACAAGAGAGAAAAACAGTTCGATCGGATTTTTTTGAAAAGCATTTTGTTGTTGTTTGCTTTCATAGATCGTGAAATCAATACTTGCTACATTCTCATTCAATATCTTTTGAAAAATCACCCAAGACATGGTGAAAACAAATAATACAATGCTATAAAGAATAAGTTGTTTGACTTTAAGTCCAAGGGCTTTATTGGATGGATTTAACTCTTTTTGAGCGGATTTTCTAGTTGTTGTTCTTGTTTTCGTCTTTTTAGGAACTACCTTTTTTGCAGTTGTCTTTTCGGGAATTGCCTTTTTGGCGGTTGTTTTTTTAGGATCAATCTTTTTAGCAGATGTTTTTTCAGGAACAGACTTTTTAAAAGTTGTTTTTTTAGGAGTTACCTTTTTAGTGGTTGCCTTTTCGGGAGCTACGTTTTTAGCAGTTGATTTCTCAGGAGTAGCTTTTTTAACTGCTGTTTTTTCAAGAGTTGCTTTTTTAGGATTTGTCTTTTTGGAAGTTAACTTTTTAACAGTTGTTTTTTCAGGAGTTACTTTTTTAGGTTTGGTGTTTTTGGGGCTGGTTTTTGGGGCTGGTTTTTTCATAAGTGTCAGCAATAGTTTAAACGAAGTTTTACTATTGTTATCTCTTTTTTGGTTTGTATAATTTCTTCTAATTTAGGTCTTTAAACTTAGAATATACAAAACCAGAGCAAGAAATACGTTAAAATAGTCTTGCTAAAACACTTGAAGACAAAAAACAACTAGTTATTTAATACATAAAAGATTATGGAATAAGAAAGCTTTGAACGAAATATATTAGCAGTCACTCAAACTTACTTTGACCGCCAGTCCTCCTTCACTAGTTTCTTTGTATTTAGTATGCATATCCTGGGCAGTTTCCCACATAGTTTCTATCACTTTGTCTAGAGGTACTTTTGCATTTGCGGCATCGGTATCCAATGCCATTTCGCAGGCATTAATGGCTTTTACTGCACCCATTGCGTTTCTTTCGATGCACGGAACTTGTACTAATCCGGCGATTGGATCGCAGGTAAGTCCCAGATGATGCTCCATAGCAATTTCACTAGCCATCAGTACTTGCTCGGGAGTACCTCCCATAAGCTCTGTTAGTGCACCAGCAGCCATTGCCGAAGAAACTCCGATTTCTGCTTGGCACCCTCCCATAGCTGCAGAGATAGTTGCTCCTTTTTTGAATAAGCTTCCGATCTCACCTGCAACCAGCATAAATTGTTTTACATCATCAAAATTGGCATCGTGATTTTCAATCACCATATAGTACATCATCACTGCAGGAATTACTCCAGCACTTCCATTGGTAGGTGCTGTTACCACACGACCCAAAGAAGCGTTGACTTCGTTTACTGCCAAAGCAAAACAAGAAACCCATTTTAATATCTGACGAAATTTAACTTCGGTATCTCGAATAGCTTCAATCCATTCTTGAGGAGAGGTATACTTAGTATCTCCGATAAGCTTTTTATGAGTGTCAAAAGCTCTACGTCTGACATTAAGTCCTCCAGGGAGTGTGCCTTCGGTGTGACAACCTGTATACATCGATTCTAGCATTACATTCCATACTGCTTGTATTCTCTGATCGATTTCTTCGTCAGTTCGTAGCGATCGCTCATTTTCTAATACAATCTCAGACACCTTTTTGCCCTTTTCATGACAATACCCCAAAAGATCGGTTGCTTTTTGAATGGGTAATGGGAAGCCTTGGAACTCTTCCATTTTCTTTTCTTTTCTTTTCCGTTCTTCCTTGATGACAAAACCACCACCTATAGAATAAAAAGAAGAGGATATTTTTTGACCATTAGTAAAGTGGGCATGAAAAGTAATGGCGTTGGGGTGAAACTCTTTAAACTCTTTATTAAATACAATTTGCGTTTCAGGATCAAATGTCACCCAAAGCTCGGTATTGAAATGAATTTTTTTCTCGGTATTAATGTGGCCGATAATGGTTGGTATCGAAGATACATCTATAGTCTGTGGATCATATCCACAAAGTCCAAGCATCACTGCAATATCGGTAGCGTGACCTTTACCAGTAAGTGATAGAGATCCAAAAAGATCAATAGTGATGGCTGTCACATTTTCGAAATGACCATCTTTTTTTAATTCTGCAATCCATCGACGACCAGCGCGCCATGGACCTAAGGTGTGAGAACTAGAGGGACCAACTCCTATTTTCAGCATGTCGAAAATACTGATGCATTCCATAATTCGTAATTATTGAAATATTAACAGGGGTAAATATAGGTTTTTGGTAAAGAAAATACTTGTTTTTTGAAGAATAGTTAATACCGTTTTTGGAATCCTTAAAAAATCCTTCTGGCGGACCAAGATATAGGTTTAGTGACAACCTGTCATATAAATCGTAATGGCACAAAGATTGACCTTACAGGTTTGAATTATTACGAACAACAGTATAACAATTTAGTATAAAGATGAGTAAAATAATAGGAATAGACTTAGGGACAACCAACTCTTGTGTTTCTGTAATGGAAGGTAATGAGCCTGTAGTAATCCCTAATGCTGAAGGTAAAAGAACAACACCTTCTGTAATTGCTTTTGTAGAAGGAGGAGAAATTAAAGTAGGTGATCCTGCAAAACGTCAGGCAGTTACTAACCCAACAAAAACAATCTCTTCTATCAAAAGGTTTATGGGTAATAAGTTCTCTGAGTCTTCTAAAGAAGCTCAAAGAGCTGCTTATAAAGTGGTTAAAGGTGATAACGATACTCCTAGAGTAGATATCGACGGACGTTTATATACTCCGCAAGAGTTATCAGCAATGACACTTCAGAAAATGAAGAAAACTGCAGAGGATTACTTAGGACAAGATGTGTATAGAGCAGTAATCACTGTACCAGCATATTTTAATGATGCGCAACGTCAGGCAACAAAAGAAGCAGGAGAGATTGCAGGTCTTAAAGTAGAAAGAATTATAAATGAGCCTACAGCTGCTGCGTTAGCTTACGGTTTGGATAAAAAAGGTACTGATCAAAAAATCGTTGTATTCGATTTTGGTGGAGGTACACATGACGTTTCTATCCTTGAATTAGGTGATGGTGTATTTGAAGTACTTTCTACAGATGGAGATACACACTTAGGAGGAGACGATGTAGATCAAAAAATAATCGATTGGTTAGCTGAAGAGTTCAAAGGAGAAGAGAATATGGATCTTCGTGAAGACCCAATGGCACTTCAACGTTTGAAAGAAGCTGCAGAAAAAGCTAAAATTGAATTATCTTCTTCTTCGCAGACAGAAATCAACCTTCCATATATTACAGCAACAGCAAGTGGACCTAAACACTTGGTACGTTCGCTTACAAAATCAAAGTTTGATCAATTAATAGACGATTTAGTAAAGAGAACGATTGAGCCTTGTCGTACAGCACTTAAAAATGCAGATTTATCGACTAGTGATATCGACGAAATTATATTAGTAGGTGGATCTACACGTATTCCAGCAGTGCAGGAAGCAGTAGAAAAATTCTTCGGAAAAGCGCCTAGTAAAGGAGTAAATCCAGATGAGGTAGTTGCTATTGGAGCGGCTATTCAAGGAGGAGTTTTAACTGGAGATGTTAAAGATGTATTATTACTAGATGTAACTCCATTATCTCTTGGTATTGAGACTATGGGTAATGTAATGACAAAGTTAATCGATGCCAATACAACGATCCCTACCAAAAAATCACAAGTGTTCTCTACAGCAGCAGACAATCAGCCATCTGTAGAAATCCATGTGTTACAAGGTGAGCGTCCTATGGCAGCAGATAATAAAACTATCGGTCGTTTCCACCTGGATGGAATTCCACCATCACCTAGAGGAGTACCTCAGATTGAAGTAACTTTTGATATCGATGCCAATGGTATTATCAAAGTGTCTGCTACTGATAAAGCGACTAATAAATCTCAGGATATTCGTATTGAAGCTTCTTCAGGATTAACCGAAGAAGAAATCGAAAGAATGAAGAAAGAAGCAGAAGCAAATGCTGAAGCGGATAAAGAAGCTAAAGAAAAAGCAGATAAGCTTAACGAAGCTGATGGAATGATCTTCCAAACTGAAAAACAACTTAGTGAATTTGGTGATAAATTATCTGATGATAAGAAGAAGCCAATTGAAGATGCTTTAGAAGAGTTGAAGAAAGCGTATGAGTCTAAGGATATCGCGGTAATCCAACCGGCTCTTGATACAATCAATGAAGCTTGGAAAGTAGCTAGCGAAGAAATGTACAAAGCACAAGCAGAAGCACAACAAGGGCAACCTGGTCCTGATGCTGGTGCAGGAGGAGATTCTTCTGGAGGTGGATCTGAAGGAAGTGATGTAGAAGATGTAGACTTCGAAGAAGTAAAGTAAGAATAGTAAACTATTCATATATCAAAAAAGAGAGCCTATTTTGGCTCTCTTTTTTTGTTTTATTAGGAGTTCATTAACAAAAGAATATTCTTTTTTTAACAGCGCTACTCCGTACTCCAACATGCGATCTTTTTTACTTTTGATATTACTTAATCATATAAATTATCGAAAATGAAAAAAGTTTTTTTAGTATTGTTTTTAATGGGGGCATTAACAACAATGAATGCTCAAGAAGTTGTTTTTGGAGTAAAAGCAGGGGTTAACTTTTCCAAGTTTGGAAAGGATGCTGATGCCGATGGCAGAACAAGCTTATTTATAGGAGGTCTTGCCGATTTTACCATCAACGAACAATTTCATATCCAACCAGAGCTTTTGTATTCTTCAGAAGGTTCTGAGGATATCGAAGCGAATTTTATCAGAGTATTAGGGATTGGAAAGTATTACCCAGTTGAAGGTTTTAGTTTGGAAGCTGGTCCACAGTTTGGTATTCGTGTTTCTGCTGATAATGCAATCGAAGATACTACAAAATCGTTTGATTTTGGATTGTCTTTTGGAGCTGGTTACGAGCTAACGGATATCGGTTTGTTATTCAACCTACGATATAATGCCGGTATTGCTAATCTTTCTGATGTAGATGGTTTTGATACCAACTTAGGAACGTTCCAGTTAGGAGTGGGGTATAAGTTCTATTAATCGAAATATCCATATAAAATAAAAAGCACGGTTTCGGCCGTGTTTTTTTATCCCTGTATTCTTCTTAGTGCTTCTTTTGTGGACAAAGGTTTTAATACGGTTTTGGATACAAAATCCTGAACATCGGTTGGATTCACTTTTGAATATTCTCGCAATGCCCAACCAATAGCCTTTTTGATAAAAAACTCATTCGAAGATTTATGAGCCTCACACAAAGAAAATAGTAATGTTTTATCCGTTTGTTCTTTATACCCAAGTTGAAAAAGAATAGCACTTCGATTGAGCCACATATGTTCTGATCTGGCGAATTCTGGGATCACAGTGGCTATTTCATCAGGAAATTGCAGCAGATAATTCCCCAAAATATGTTTTGCGATAAAATCCACAGTATCCCACCAGGAATGGGTCGTAATTAGCTTCTCGATAAGTACAATATCTTCTTTTCGATATTTTTTCTTTAGCGTTTGATCGACGAGTTCAATGGCACAAAGATGTAATTCTCTTTCTTCCATAGCATATAACTGTAGCACCAACTCCGAACAATTTTCTGGGGTTATCGATCCTTTAAAACTGATAAGTGTTTCTTTCAGTATCGCTTTTCTTATAGGAGCTTTTACACCATAAAACCGAAAGCGGTTTTTCATATAGGCTTTCATGGCAATAGCATTATTTGGATCGGATCGCTCTTGTAGTTTAGATTGTAATGTACTCAAAAAATCCATGATAACAAGATACACATTCTATGGTATAGGAGAATCAGGTCAATGTAGAAATTATGATAGTAAATTTAATCGGTTTGTATGCTCCATCTTTTTTCCAAATTCAAAACTTTGCCGGATAGCGCATGACCAGTTATCGTAATTATTGTACCCACTCCATATGACATAGCACCATAGCCTAGTATGGCTGTATTCCCTACCAACAATGCTATGGTTCCTATACCTACGGCACCAATTCCTCCTATCATTGCAGTATAACCAATAACAGTTATTATGGTAGGAATCATCCTTTTTCCCTTTTCCTTCAGCAACTTGATCTTTTTGATGTCCTGAACAGGTATTGATACGGGAGTTTGTTCTTTAGTTACGATTCTCAAATAACCATTCTCGAATTTTTTGAAGACACCTTTAACACTTTTACGATCGTCGTATTTCCAGACTTTTAAGGTATTTCCGGGGAATAGTATTACTTCCTTATCGGAACCATTTCTTTTAATGACTAAGCTATCCGAGTTGAATTTATATATAGGATTATATTCAGAATTTTTAGAAAAACCATGAACATAAACACTGGATAGTAAAATAACACATACTATTGGAATAATCTTTTTCATAGATAAAAAGGTGATGAGTATACTTTTTGTTTATAGATACTTCCAAAAGCAAAAGGTTGCTTAAAACCCTACTGCCGTGTCGTCACCTCTTTTATCGGCTCCGCCCTCCAAACTTCCATCGGGTAATGCCAGGATGCCATCAACCTTACCAATGATTCGAGATTCCTCTTCATTGATTTCATATCCTTTAGCATTTAAGTTTTTCAGTATAGCTGGATCAAATGAATTAGGTTCAAAGACTACAACATCTGGTAACCATTGATGATGAAAACGAGGAGCATTAACTGCATCTTGCATGGTCATACCAAATTCTTTTACATTTAGAATAGTTTGCAATACCGAAGTAATAATAGTAGATCCACCTGGAGTTCCAACGGTCATCCAGAATTTTCCATCCTTCTCCACAATAGTTGGTGTCATAGAGCTTAGCATTCTCTTTTCGGGAGCAATGGCATTGGCTTCAGCACCGATAAGTCCAAACATATTTGGAGCACCAGGCTTAGCACTAAAATCATCCATCTCATTATTGAGGAAGAAACCTAAATCATCCACATATAATTTAGAACCATAGGCCCCATTTAGAGTAGTTGTAACAGAAATTGCATTTCCAAAAGTATCCACAATCGAGTAATGCGTAGTTTCACTGCTTTCATAACCAGGGATTGCTCCGTGACTTATGGCTGTCGAAGAGGTCGCTCGATCAAAACTAAAATCACTCATTCGATTTTTTAGATATTCTGGACCTAAAAGGGTGTCTACCGGTATGTCTACAAAATCTGGATCACCCAAATAGAAACTACGATCTGCATAGGCTCTGCGCTCAGCTTCCGTAATTACTTGTATTGCTTTTAGGCTGTTATGGCCATAGTCTGCTAAATCATATGGAGCTATCATTTTCATGATTTGAGCCAGACAAATGCCACCGCTAGAAGGAGGCGACATCGAGATGATATCTAGATCTTTGTATTTAAATTGGATCGGATCCCTCCATTTGGCTTCATATTTATTTAGATCTTCAATGGTCATAATACCTCCGTAGGATTGTATAAAATCAACCAGTTTCTGACCGGTTTCACCTTTATAAAATTCATCTCTACCATTCTCGATAATACGTTGTAAGGTATTTGCCAAAGCAGGATTCTTTAAGGTGTCGTTAGCTTGATATCCTTTTAGAATAGGTATGGTATCTTTATTAGCTTTCAAGAATAGCTCTTTGTAATGCTGAAATCGTTTTTCCTGTTTTTCTGTCACTACAAATCCTTGATTTGCCAGTTCTACTACAGGAGTCAAAATATCCTTTATGGGCAGTGTCCCAAACTTTTGATGTACTTCAAAAATCCCTGCTATAGTACCAGGAACCCCAACAGCTAATGCTCCTAGCTGGCTTTTTTCGGGAATATGATCTCCATTTTCGTCAAGATACATGTCTTTTGTAGAAGTTAAAGGAGCTTTTTCTCTGTAATCCAAAGCACCAGTATCTCCATTGGCCATACGATACACCATAAAACCTCCACCTCCTAGATTTCCGGCATAAGGGTAGGACACGGCCAATGCCATTTCTGTAGCGACCATGGCATCAAAAGCATTACCTCCTTTTTGCATAATAGCGGTTCCAATTTTTGAGGCTTCTTCTCTTGCCGAGACTACCATTGCTTTTTGAGTGATTACACCTCTTACGGGTTTTTTAGCTATAGGTTTTGGTGTTTCTTTGCAAGAAAAACACGCCATCAAAAGGCAAAAGGATAAGAGTAGTCTCATAAGGTTTTCATTTCGTTTTTGGTGAAAAGCTCTAATTCTTTAAAAAAAGCTTGAAATTCTTGATCAAAATCAGCATAATAGGCCTCGAGCTCAACGACTGCAAGGTTCATCTTAGAACGATTTTTTGTCCTGCGATTCATACCCGAAAGTACACTGCCAATGCCCGATATACTAGCATAACTTAATAACCAGTTATCACCAATCATATAGGGTAAGAAGTTTTGTACTTTCTTCGGTAGTATGTCATAGTTGTTTTGTAGTAGTTCGTAAAATTGAAGCGTGTAGGTTTCCAAAGGAATTTCAGAATACTCCCCCCAACGTGCTGCTAGAAAATGATCATAAAAAATGTCAACAATAACGGGGCTATAACGCCCGTATTTTGGATATAACCGTTGTGCGCTCTGCTTCACAATAGGATGAGTGTCTGTATAAGAATCGATTTTGCGATGTAAGATGATACCTTTGCTAATTTGCTCGGGATATTCTAAATATTTTTTGCCTTTGACAGAGTCAGCGATAAAATTACCAATTTTAAGTTCGGGGTCTTCTCCAGAAAGATAAATATGAGCTAAGAAATTCATTATCGAAATTTACAATTTTTTGGAAATGTAGTGTTGTTTTTTTGTAAACTTTAATAGTATAGTTGTAGTAATGTTTCTTAGGATGTACATTTGCCCTCAAATACAGAATTAATATAACATTATGACATTAATCAAATCAATTTCAGGAATACGTGGTACTATAGGAGGGGGAGTAGGTGATAATCTTACCCCAATCGATGCTGTAAAATTTGCTTCGGCATATGGGAGCTGGTTAAAAAAGGAAACCAAGAAAGAGCACCCAATTGTTGTAGTAGGAAGAGATGCACGTATTTCAGGATCCATGATTCAGCAACTGGTAATGAATAGTTTGGTTGGGCTTGGTATTCATGTAGTTGATTTGGGGCTTTCTACCACCCCCACAGTCGAAGTTGCAGTACCTATCGAAAAGGCAGATGGAGGAATCATTTTGACAGCTAGTCATAATCCCAAACAATGGAATGCATTAAAGCTTCTGAACGGGAAAGGAGAATTTCTAAATGCAGAAAACGGAAAGAAAATACTGGAAATTGCAGATAACGATGACTATACATTTGCAGAGGTTGATGATCTTGGAAGCATTACGGTAAATGATACCTACATCGATAAACATATTGATGAGGTGTTGAACCTTTCTTTGGTGGATGCAGATAAGGTTAAAGCTTCCGGCTTCAAAGTAGTAGTAGATGCAGTAAACTCTACAGGAGGGATTGCTGTACCTAAACTTTTAAGAAAAATGGGAGTAGATGTAATCGAATTGTATTGCGAGCCTAATGGACATTTTCCGCATAACCCAGAACCTTTAAAAGAGCACTTGACAGATCTATCTGATTTGGTGGTAAAAGAAAAAGCTGATTTTGGATTAACCGTAGATCCAGATGTAGATCGCTTAGCTTTTATGAGTGAAGATGGAGAGATGTTTGGAGAAGAATATACACTCGTAGCTTGTGCAGACTTTGTATTAGGTAAAACACCGGGAAATACGGTTTCAAATTTATCTTCAAGTCGTGCTTTGAGAGATGTTACAGAACAACTTAATGGTTCGTATGAAGCTAGTGCTGTGGGAGAAGTAAATGTCGTTGAGAAAATGAAAGCTAATAATGCTGTTATCGGAGGAGAAGGAAATGGTGGAATTATCTATCCAGAGCTACACTACGGAAGAGACTCCTTAGTGGGTATTGCTTTATTTTTAACCCACTTAGCAGAAAAGAAATGCAGCGTTAGTGAATTGAAGAAAAGTTACCCTTCTTATTTTATGAGTAAAAATAAGATCCAACTTACTCCAGACTTGGATGTAGACGGTATTTTGAAAGGATTCCATAAAAAACATGAAGCTGAAGAAGTGTCTACCGTAGACGGTGTAAAAGTTGATTTTGCTGACTGCTGGGTACATTTAAGAAAAAGTAATACAGAGCCAATCATTAGAATCTATACCGAAGCTAAAAGTCAGGACGAGGCCGATCAATTAGCTGAAGATACTATAAAGACATTAAAGGAAATTGCAGGAATCTAGAAAGGTTCCTGAGTAACAACAAAAAAGCTAGATAAAAATCTCGCTTTTTTATTAATCTATAGTGGCTCCTTTTGGAGGTTTAGTGTTTCTATGTTTCCAACGCTTGTGTGTCCATAGATAGTATTCTGGTTGTTCTTTGATTTGCTCTTCGAGCATTTTGAGATAGGTTTTTATCACAAAATAATCATCACATTTAGAGGCATCTTCAGTAATAGGGACAAATTTAGCCTGATAATAACCTCTCTTTACTTTTTCTACTTTCAAAAACATTACCGGCATCTCTAATCTTTTGGCCAATACTTCTCCTCCCATAAATGCAGGTACTTTGATTCCCATAAAATCTGTCCAATATGTGGCATTGTATATTTTTGGGGACTGATCAGAAACCAAACCGTAGGCGCAAACTCTACCTTTCTCTATATCTTGGGTGATTTCTTTCATAGCTCTACTACTGGTGATTAGTTTAGCATCAAATCTGTTTCTCATTCGACGTACTAATCTATCAAAATATTTGTTTTTGATCTTTTTGTACACTCCAGCAATCGGGAGGTTTAGTGTAAAATAGGCTGCAATAGACCATTCGTAACTTGCATAGTGACCAAATAACACCATAATACTTCGTCCTCGTTTTTCAAACTCTTGAACGGTATGAGGATCTATAATTTTAAAGCGTTTTACCAATTCTTCTTCAGAGATAGATAAGGTCTTAATCATCTCGAGAAACATATCGCACATGTGCTTATAAAACTGTTTCTCAATTTTTTGAATCTCTTGATTTGTTTTTTCAGGAAAAACCAAAGTCAAATTTTCACGAACCGTCTTTCTTCTATAACGTACAACATGATATACCAAAAGATAAATAAATGTGGATAAGGTATAAAATAACCTCCATGGTAACTTTGAAATTATCCATAAAAAAGGGTAGGCGATACTATAGACTACTAACTGCATAGAATTAATTCATAAAGCCCACAAAGATATGATTATTGCAATAAATTATCATAAACTTTTGTCAATTAGCATATGTGCGATCACTTTTAAAAAAGAGGGTAAAATATATGTATCTTTGAACAAAATTCGAATTGAATGGGGCAACTGGATATTGTAGTAATAGCGATAATAGGGATAAATGTATTAATGTCATTAAAAGGATTTAATGACTTTTCTTTTTTTGAAAAATATAAGTTTAATATTGGTGGTGTACGTAGAGGAGAACAAGTAAGAATGCTTACTTCGGGTTTTTTACATGTAGACATGACACATTTGTTCTTCAATATGTTCACGCTGTATTTCTTCGCTCCGGTTGTGGTTGGTTTTTTGGGGAATGTCAAGTTCTTAATCGTTTACTTTGGAAGCCTTATTTTCGGTAATTTGTTTTCTTTGTTTTTTCATAAAAACGAATATCACTATAGTGCCGTTGGGGCCAGTGGTGCAGTTTCTGGGATCATTTATGCGGGAATACTGTTTAGACCTGATATGAGTTTGTATCTGATGTTTATCCCCATACCTATACCAGCCTATATTTTTGGTATCGGATATTTGTTGTATTCTATATTCGGAATGAAAAACAGAATTGGTAATATTGGGCACGACGCCCATTTTGGAGGAGCCGTTGGAGGATATGTCATCACTTTAATATTAGCTCCCTGGATATTATATGATAATACGTTGATGGTTGGTCTTTTGGCAATTCCGATTATCATACTCTTTGTGCTACAGCGTTTGGGGAAACTATAAAGCTTCGTATACACTTATATTTACCGATTGTATCTTCTAAGCAGTTTATGATTAGTATCTAGTGTGTTTATGTAAATGCCTATCTAGATTATATTTCATCTTTTACATCCTTGGGCAATGTTTAGTTAACTATTTGAATAGCTGAAAATTGTACAAATGACCATTTGTTACTAGAATAGAACCACTTATTACTTTGTGTTTACAACCTATACTATTACGATATACTTTAGTTGTAAATAAAATTCTAATAATTTAAATACAAAAACTATGAGTGGATATAGAAACGATTTTTATGTGCCAGAAAATATTATAGGGTATACAGGTGAGCTTGGTGACAACCCAACTATCTATTTTGAGAAAAGAGAAAATGGCGAAGTAACTTTTGGCCGTATTACACAAGAACACGGAGACCCAAAAAATGAAGGTCGTGAGCTGGTTAGAATGAGATCAGAATCTGATTATCAGGCTATCAATACATATGCCGCAGAGATCAAAGGAAAAAATGTGACTCTGGGGCAATACATGAAGGAAATCAAGAGTAATACAAATGTCCATAGATTGAGAAAAAATCCGAATAAATTTAGAAATATGATGACGGGAGAAGTAGTGGAGTTTAAAAACGTTTATGCCGAATTTTATGATTTTGGCCTACCTCATATAAGCCGTAGTGACTTTAAGGAAGTTAATGCTGATAATAGACAAGAGCTAGTGGAGGCTATAACCAAAGAAGAAAATCTTAAGATAAAAGAAAAGTATACAGAAAAAGAGATTAAATCTGAAGAATTAAGAAAGGAAGTGAAGGGGAAGAGTTTTGAGGAACTTTTTTCCGAACATAAAGCATCAGAAATACCTCAAAAAAATGAAGAATTACCTGTACTTGATACCAATCAAAAGGTAGATTACCGAGCTTTTGCAGAAGTGAAAGTTACAGATAATGTAAGAAGGGAAAACACTAGAAATAGTAGACCAAGAAGAAATAGTGCTGAAAGTAATAAAGGTCAAAAAAATGTCAATAAACCTGGCCTCTAGTGATAAAAATAGTTATTGTAGCATCTAGAAATAGGTTTGTTTAGGATACAATATAATAAGAGATGCCTAAGTTTTTTAGGCATCTCTTAAATTTATACGGTCATTTTCCAAACCTCTTTATAGGGCTTTTTCTCCTAACAGTTCAGATATCTTTTGTTCTAAAGCAGGACCTCTTAAATTTTTAGCAATTACCTGTCCTTGTTCGTCTATAATAAACGTAGCAGGTATAGATCGAACTCCATATGCTCTTGCAATAGGATCTTGCCAGAATTTAAGGTTGGATACGTGGTTCCAATCCAGATTGTCATCAGCAATAGCCTTCGTCCATGATTCTTGTTTTTTATCTAGGGAAACTCCGATGATGTTTAGGCCCTTGTCATGATACTTATTATAAACACGCACTACATTAGGGTTTTCTAATCGACAAGGTTTACACCAGGATGCCCAAAAATCGATAATGGTAATTTTACCCATAGACTCTTTTAAGGAGAGCGTTTTTCCTTGTGGATTCGGAGCAGAAAAATCATCTACCATAGTACCGATATCTATTCTTTTTTGCATGGATACAGCAACAGCATTATTAATAAGTCGATCTAAGTTTTTACCTAATCGTGAAGTTTTTAACGTATCTGGTAAATTGGTGAATTTGGCTTTAGCATCTTTGGCAGATAATGATTTAAGGTTCAATAAATCTGTAAGCGCCATTACACCAATTAGGGAGTTTGGATTATTATCTGCAAAATCCTGACGGAACTGAATTTCTTTTTCTTTCAACTCTTCCTGTTTTGTAGCAATTCTTAGTGCTTTATCAGCTTCTTTCAATTTTGAAGCGATCTGATATTGTGTGTTCAGATTAATACGCTCTTCTCCAAACGTCTTGATACTATTGATATATTTAAATAATAATTCATTCTCTGGACCTCCTTTGATGATAGAAGATCGTAAACTATCCTTGTATATTGTCATATGAAAAGGATGGTTTTCAGCAATATACAATACATTACTTCTCAAGTTTTGAAAAGTCAAATAGTTGAAGTCATTAGCTTCAGGAGCGGGTAAGTCGATTTTAAATTGTCCTTTTTGGATAGTTGCGGTATCGATCACAAGTGGTCTTCCGGATTGACTAATAGAATTGATGTATACCTCGGTACCATCTTCAAAACCCTGCGTTTCAGCAGTTATTGAATATCCTTTTTCTTTGGTTTGGCAAGCTACAAGTAGGAGTATAGCAGCAAATAGAGCGATTCTTTTCATTACGTGTTAATTTACAGGTGATAAAAATAAAGAATACTACCTATAAACACCAAAAATTAACTTTTTGATATAAAAACATATAGTCTTTTTTGTCTTTTTTTAATAAAAAAACGAGGTTAGGGTGTAACAAAATGCCTATAAATAGAGTCTAATGGGTAACCCCATTATAAATTTGAACTATAATCAACAATAAGTAAAAATCTGGATTTTGAGTCCAAGTTTTATAACTATGATCGTCTTGATAAAAACAAAAGCGTTTAATTGTGCCTGAAATAGGTATAATTAGGGTGTTTTTAATTTTTTGTGTTTGATATAGTAAATAAGCGTAACTTTAAGGATAGAATAATTTTAATTAATTGTTAATATCTGTTTAGTGAGCTAAGTTTGTAGTATTTTTGTTAAAAATATCGTAATTGGTGAATTATGAGGGTGTTAGAGCAGGATTTTCCTTTAGACATATGGATTAGCTTTTCGAAATTTTTTGAACAATATCGAAATTTTTTGAATAGCGATAGCGTACTCCTTAGGGAGAGGGCTTCTCATATCCTGAAGTTAGCAGAAGCATATCCTGAATTAGATGAGGGGATTAAGGAAGAAGAAAATGTATTAGAACTGCTTCCGCAGATCGATATGATCCTTGAGGATTCGTTTGCGCAGGTGCTTCAACAGAATGAAATCAAAATCGCAACTATTCCTTTTCATAATACGGTGCTTAAATCTACTAAGCGCTTTCAAAATATTATAGCAACTGCAGGAGAAGATTTTGAACCTCAGATCAAGAATTTGGATGAGGATCATTATTACATCATGGGTTGTAGTATTATTTTGAACAATTATTACGGATATAAAATCGATTTCAGAAGACCGTTCTTTTATGATATTCCTGATGCGTTAGGCATCATGAGACATTATAGAATCATGTATAACGGAGATTTTATTGAAATTATTAAAACTGATAAAGCCAAAGAAATCACCGATGCCGATGTGGCCGAATTGTTAGATAACTTCGATAACATCGAAATTTGGAAAGAGAAGTTTCCACCAAGTAGTTGGGTATTTAAAGGAATCGTAATTGCGAATATGTTCGATGTTACCACAGATGTTTCTTTATCTGATTTCAAAACTAGCTTAATCAAATACGATAAAACCCAGGGTGATTTTGTTGGAAGTTTTCAGGATATTTTCAGATCTATCTTTAACCTGAAAGAAATCAAAGTTGGTTTTTCTAATTATAATCATGAGGACGAAGTTTTTGAACGTGTACCTTTTAAGAATATAGATAGTTATGTGTTGTACGATAAGTTTTCTGACAGTTGTAAGTCGGCTTTATGCAAAGGTACCTATTACTATATGTTCGAAAAGTCTACCTATTTCGCCATTTCGGATGTAAAGAAATTTCAGCTGTCTACTCCCAAAGAGAAGATGTATAAGAATCTGGTAGCACAAGGAATTAATAGCGCTATTATTGCTCCGATCAAAAGCGAAGGCAAATTACTAGGGATTTTGGAAATCGTATCTCCGAACGTACATGAATTGAATAGTATCAACGCGAATAAATTACAGGATGTGATGCCATACCTGGTGGATTCTGTATTGAGATCAAAGTCGAAAGCTGAGAATGAATTGGAGTTGGTAATCCAACAAGAATGTACGTCGATCCATCCTAGTGTGCACTGGAAGTTTAGACAAGAAGCAAAACGTTTTATGCGTGCGATTGTAGAAGAAAATCCAGTTTCATTTAGAGAGGTAGTCTTTGAAGATGTGTATCCTTTGTATGGTCAAATTGATATCAAAGGTTCTTCTGACGCTCGTAATCATGCAATACAAAAAGATTTAGTATTGCAATTAAGAGGAATCTCTAAGGTAATCAATAGGGTAATAGAAATGGATCCGTTACCTATCTATGAGCAGTTAAAATATAGAGCAAATAGCTATATCAGTGTTGTTCAAGAACAATTACAGGTAGATAGTGAGCAAACCATTATCAACTTTATTAAGAAAGAAATAACTCCGTTATTCAAGCATCTGAAAAAGAAAAATTCGGATCTGTCAGATCTTATTGATGAGTATGATAATCTGTTGGATAGAAGCTTAAAAACGGTATACAAACATCGTAAAGCATATGATGAATCTGTGATGTTGATCAACAAAAAAATGGCATCCTTATTAGATCAGAAGCAAGATGAAGCTCAAGGAATGTATCCTCATTATTTTGAACGATTTAAATCGGATGGGGTAGAGCATAATATGTATATCGGCGAGTCTATTACTAAGCAAAAGAGTTTTAATAAGATCTATCTCTATAACTTAAGACTTTGGCAGTTACAGGTAATGTGCGAAATGGAAAACGCTTATTATCAAATGCAAAAAGATCTTCCAGTTGCATTAGATGTAGCCTCTATGGTTCTTGTCTTTAATACGTCTTTATCCGTGAGATTTAGAATGGACGAAAAACGATTTGATGTAGATGGCACCTACAATGCACGCTATGAAGTAGTGAAAAAACGTGTAGATAAATCCAAAATAAAAGGGACCGATCAACGTGTTACCGAAAAAGGAAAGCTTGTAGTTATCTATTCGCAAAAAACAGACGAGAGAGAATATATCAAGTATATCAATTTCTTACAATCTAAAAACTATCTGGAAGATGAGATCGAAATTGTAGAGTTAGACGATCTTCAGGGAGTTACAGGTTTGAAAGCGCTACGAGTTAATATACTATATCATAAAAAAGAAAATGATAAAGAGTATTACACCTACGAAGATTTAATGAAGGAAATCAGTAAATAAAAAAATCTTTTTGTTTTACTGCAGGGTATTGAATGCGATAAAGAAGCTCAATACCGAGGTTACAATTCCAATGATAAATACGGTATACGTCACCCGAAGTATTTTATATTTTCGGTGCAATACCTTGCCTAAAAAGTACAAATCCTTGATCATGGTGTCATAGATGTAGTCTTTATCTTCCATAAGTTGATGCATTGCGTTTTTGTAATCGGTCAATGGCATCTTATGGAAATTACCAAAGAATAATAGGTTCACTTTCTTTTCCTCAATTTCTTTTTGAGTAAACTCTCCGCTAGTGATATTAGGTCGCGTAGCTAGAACAGAAAGAACAATCGAGACGATACTGAAAAACAAGAAAATTAAGGTAGGGTAAATCAGATATTGATTAGAAGGATTGTCTAATTTCGGAATAAGGTTAGATAACGCCAGCGATATAATAATTGCGTTCACCGAAAGCAGAATATTGGCTTTGGTATCTGCAATATCACTAAGTTTAAGATGGTTTCTAAGCGTTACCCTGAATGCGGTCTGTATCCCTTTTTCTGGGCTTTCTTCTTTAAGAAGCTTCTTTAGTTTGTCTTTTTCTTTTTTTTTCTGCTTTCTTAGGCGTTCCTGTTCTGTTAGCATTTTGGCCAGGTTCGCCTCTTTTCTAGGTTGCCAGTGTTCTTTGGCATAGTCCGTATAATAGTGATGTTTGTTTTGAAATAGCTCAATATTGGCTTTTAACCACTCCGAAGAACTAAGGTTTTTTACATTATTTAGCTTAAATTCTCTACGTAACAACTCACTTGTTTCTCCGTAATAGTCTTTAGCAAAATGGGAAGCATCCGCGTCTCTTATGATTTCCTCCATAAAATTAGTAGGATGATGTTCCATTTTTGTGGCCATAATTTGGTCAGATACCTTTTGGATAACGACCTGAGATACATTTTGTTGACCTAAAAAAGACTTAGCAATAGTAACACTGTGTTCTTCATGATTATCTGTGCTTTTAGAATATCCAGTATCGTGCAACAAAGCAGTTAATAACAAAACTTCTTGATCTTCCTTCGGTAAATTGGTATTATCAAGGATTTCTTTTGTACTTTTAAATACTCTTTTGGTATGATCATAATTATGATATATGCAAGAATTCGGAAGTTCTTTTTCAAAAAGTTCCAAAACGAATTTATCTGTTTTTTCTAAAAGAGAAGACATACATGTAGATTTTCGATCACCAAAATAATTAAAAAAAAGAGATTGTACTCCAAACAATGAATAAATATACTAAGATTCTCATTATTTATACCGTTGCGTTATTCAGTTCTTGTGCAACATATTCTCCTCAGTATAAAGTCGAAAATTTTCCAAAAAAATTACCGCAAAAATCTCTGGAAAAGAGATTTTATCTCATTGGGGATGCTGGGAACGCTCAATTGGGTGAAACTACTCAAGGCTTAGCCCTTCTCGAAAAAGTATTGGATACTACTGATACCAAAAATGATTTCTTACTTTTTCTGGGTGACAATATTTACCAAAAAGGAATGCCCAAAAAAGGAGAAGAGGATAGAGATGAGGCGGAACATAAGATTAATGTGCAAATAGATGTGGTCAAAAAATTTCAAGGCAAGTCTATTATCATACCAGGAAATCACGATTGGTATAATAAAGGAGTAGAAGGTTTAAGAAGGCAAGAAAAATATGTGATTGGTCAACTCAAAAACGATAAAACTTTCTTACCAAATCAAGGTTGTCCTCTAGAAAGCATAAAAATTAATGATGATGTACATCTTCTAATTTTGGATACGCAATGGTACTTGGCAAATTGGGATAAAAACCCAACCATCAACGATGATTGTGAAATTAAAACCAGAGAAAAGTTTTTTACAGAACTAGAAGGGGAATTTAAAAAGCATAACGAAAAAACGATTGTCGTTGCGATGCATCATCCTATGTATACCAATGGACCACATGGAGGGAAGTTTAGTTTTGATAAGCACATTTTTCCTTCCAAAAAGAAAATACCTCTGCCAGGTCTGGCGTCTTTGGTTGCAATGATGAGATCACAAGGAGGAGTTTCTCCACAAGATGCCTCAAACGAATTGTACAATAAATTTATGCGTAGACTGGCTACTATGGCCAAAGGATTGGATAAGGTAGTTTTTGTTTCTGGACATGAACATTCACTACAGTATTTAGAAGGGGAGGGCTTAAAGCAAATTGTATCAGGTTCTGGTTCCAAAGTATCAGCAGCGGCACTAGGAAAAGACGGTTTGTTTTCTTATCCGGGTCAGGGGTTTGCAATTTTGGATGTTTTTACAGACGGTTCATCCAATGTTCGTTTTTATGGAGGAGAAACAGAACAACCAGAACTGGTATTTCAAACAAAAGTATTTGAAAAAGACCAGGAGTATGATACTAGTGGTTTGGATACTTCTTTTCCTCAAGAAAAAACCGCTTCGATATATAATAAGGAAGAAGTAAAGAAATCAAAATTCTATAAATCATTTTGGGGAGATCACTATCGTTATGTATTTGGTACTGATATTAAAGTTCCTGTAGCAACTTTAGATACATTAATGGGAGGTTTCCTTATTGATAGACAAGGAGGAGGGCAGCAAACCAGATCTCTTAGATTAATAGATAAAGAAGGTAAGCAATATAGCTTAAGAGCACTGAGAAAAAGTGTGACTCAATTTTTGCAAAAAGGAGCTTTTAGAAACACCTATCTAGACGATGGCTTTGAAGATACATATACGGTAGATGTATTGGCTGACTTTTTTACTTCAAGTTATCCATATGCTTTTTTAGCGGTAGATGATTTGGCAGAAGCGGTAGGAGTTTATCATACAAATCCAGAGGTATATTATATTCCTAAACACCCTGCTTTGGGTAAGTATAATGAAAGCTTTGGGGATGAATTGTACTTTTTGGAAGAGCGTCCGGGAAAAGAGTTTAAAGATGTAGCTTCCTTTGGAAACCCAGATGATATCGAGAGTACTGATGATATGTTGAAGAAACTCAGAAAAGATGAAAAGTACACTTTGGATGAAGAAAGTTATATCAGAGCTAGACTTTTTGATATGATTTTAGGAGATTGGGATAGGCATCCTGATCAATGGAGATGGGCCGAGTTTGACACCGAAAACGGAAAGATATACAGACCTATACCAAGAGATAGAGATCAGGTGTTCTGTAATTATGATGGCCTCATTTTAGGATTGGTCAAATTTGTGTCTCCATTATCAAGAAAATTTCAATCTTATGACGAGGAACTGAAAAAGGTAAGGTGGATCAATTTATCTGGCTTGCGATTAGACCGAGCGTTAATTCAAAAGTCAGATGAGAAGATTTGGATCGATCAGGCAAATCATATCAAAAACCTGCTTACCGATGAAGCTATCGAAAAAGCATTTGAAGATATTCCTTCCGAATTACAAGATGAAACGATTCAAAATATAAAACGATTTTTAAAGAGTCGTAGAGATAATATAGAAGATATTGCTATTCGTTATCATGAGTACCTGGCAAAACATGCAATTATTACAGGGACAGATAAAGACGATTATTTCGAAATTACAAGAAAAAATAAAGCAACTACCATAAAGGTTTCCAGAATCAAAAAGGGTGAAATTCAATCCCCGTACTTAGAGCAAACGTTCAGTTCTAAAGAGACCAAAGAAATTTGGATTTATGGTTTAGATGATGATGATCAGTTTGTAGTAAATGGAAAAGGGAGTAATCCAATAAAAATTAGAATTGTAGGAGGACAAAATAATGATCAATATACTATAGAGAATGGCAGAAAGATCAAAGTTTATGATCATCGATCAAAACCAAATACGGTAAACAAAAAGAGTGGAGCCCGAATACGATTGACTGATATTTATAATTACAATATTTACGATTACAATAAGGTGCGTAGTGCCAACAATACAATAACACCGCTCGTTGGATTTAACCCAGATGATGGATTGAGCGTAAGTATTTCAGACGTGTATACTGTCAATGGTTTCAAAAACAACCCCTATCATAGTAAACATAGATTGCATGCAGGATACTATTTTGCTACTGAAGGTTATGATATTACTTATTCTGGAGAGTTTATGAACGCCATTGGGAATTGGAATATTTTGATCAATGGAGTATATACCAGCGAAAATTTTGCACAGAACTTTTTTGGTTTCGGAAACAATACTCCCAACTTTGATGATGATCTTGGGTTGGATTTCAATCGTGTAAAAACTAGTATATGGTCCTTTGGTTTAGGAATGTCTAGACGAAATAATTACGGAAGTCGTTTTGCGATTAATGCCAACTACACAGGGATAGAAGTGCAGGATACTCCAGGAAGATTTATTACTTCAGGATTAGGATTTATTATTGGAGATCCGGACTTTTTTGAACGTAAGTTTTTTGCAAATCTTGATCTTCATTATACTTATGAGAGTTATGATAATAAAGTCAATCCTACTCGAGGAATGAAGTTTGATCTACAAACAGGAACAACAACCAATGTAGAAGATACCGATCTTACTTTTGGATATATCAATACCAATCTCGGTTTTTATAGTGCTATCTCTCGAAATAGAAAATTGGTACTTAAAACGGATGTGCTTGCGCAGGTTAATATTGGAGATGATTTTGAGTTTTATCAAGCTGCAACTTTGGGAGGAACCAAAGGATTACGAGGGTTTCGAGAAGAACGTTTTACAGGAGAAAGTGCTTTGGCATTTAGCGGAGATCTACGATACAGCTTTGATCGTTTTAAAACAGGCCTATTACCATTACAGATAGGAATTTTCGGTGGATATGATATCGGAAGAGTCTGGTTAGATGGTGAGGATTCTGACCGATGGCATGATTCTTTTGGTGGTGGATTTTGGGTGAATGCAGTAGATGCAGTAGGAGGGCAGCTCGGATTATTTAATAGTGATGATGGACTTCGATTTACTTTTGGTTTCGGGCTAGACTTTTAAGACACTACTTATTTAAAGGGTATTCATACAACGTAGCTTTGTGATGCTTGGTTTTTTCGTTGGTGATATAGAGTGTAGAATCATTTTTAAAACACACTCCTTCCTTTTGAGAATAGTGATTTAGTTTTATCTTTTGAATCGATCCACCAAATAAGTCATCTCCCTTAAAGTCCGAAAGTACAAACAGTTTATTGTAGGTGAGTAAAACAATGGTGTCCCCACTTCGGTTTACAGTGGCCCCTGTGACAAAACAATCGGCATTATCTTTACACGTGCGGTAAGTACCTATAAGTTTAGCCACATGTTTTCCTGGCGATGCAGGAAGCTTATATAATTTGGTAGTCCCTTCAAACTTAGAGCTTCTATTTTTTGTAAAAAGATAAAGGTGATTATTGAGATGAATAAAAGCCTCAATGTCATAATTGAAATTCTTCTTTTTAGGAGGAAATTTCTTTTGATCTTCCAGAGCAAACCAAATTTTTTCAATAGAGATATCTTTTTTTAATACACCCCCGACACGATAGATTACAAGGTCTTTACGTTTATTGTTATTATTTCCAAAATCTCCTACATAGATATTGTTTTGGGTATCGTAGGCAAGATCTTCCCAGTCCACATTTTGGGTGTCAGGAAGTTTAATTTTGTCCAAAATAGTTCCTTTTTCGTCTAATCGATATAAGATGTTTTTGTTACCAGAATCATTGATAACATAAAGATGATCCTTGCCTAAATTAGTAATCCCCGAAACTTCATGAACAGTATTAGACAGGGTATTGATTTTTATTAAATCCGTAGATGTATTGTTCTGGCAACTCATGGTGCAAGTTGCCAGAACAATAAGATAAAATGCGAATAATATTTTAGTTTCTTTGATTCCAGGCATTGAGCATCCAGCTTGATTTTTCAAGGTCTCCAATATAGGTTCCGGTAATGTCCAACGTTCCGTCATCTTTACTGTTTTCTGCAGCAGCAGTTACTTCTTTAAGTTGTTGTAGCAATACTTGATAATCAGCCAAAACAGCAGATACCATTTCCTGATCAACAAGATTTGTATTTGACTCCTTAATGTTTGAGGTGTCAAGGTAGTCGGTAAAGTTACTTATAGGCTTACCTCGTAGGGTTAAAATTCGTTCTGCAATCTCATCAATTTTTAATTTTGCATCTTCATAAAGCTCTTCAAATTTTTGATGAAGCTCAAAGAAATGAGGACCTGTAATATTCCAATGAAAGTTTCTCAGTTTTTGATAATGCATATGATAATCGGCTAGTAGCTTGTTAAGCGCGCTAATTGTATTTGAATTTTCCATAGTTTTTATCTATTTATTATTTAAAATCAATACAAAATTATTATAGTTCAACTGCTTATCTCAAATTTATAATAGTTAATAATGATAATAAGATTATTCAATTCGATTTGTGATTTCTTTAAGAATTAAGTCCAGATACTCAGAATCGTGAGGTACGTACCCTTGATTTTGTAATGGTCTTTTCCTAATTTCTTCGAATTCCTCAATTCTTAATAATTGTATGTCCGAAACTTCTTCTTTTTGTAATGTAAGTTCAGTAATCGGTGTTTTTAATTCTGATAAATAGATATGATGAAATTCATTATCAATAATTCCAGGGGCGGGTCTCTTTTGAGATGGATAGATTTTCAAAAAATCCAATTCGTGATCCATGATTGACAATCCTATTTCTTCTTGTATTTCACGAATAGCAGATGTTTTTGGGTTTTCACCAGCGCTAATATGTCCAGCTACAGAAATATCCCAAAGACCAGGATAGGTATCCTTATTTTCCGCCCGTTTTTGAAACAACAATTCTTTGTGTTGCGTGTAAAACCAAATATGCACACTCGCATGATATAGGCCTAATCGATGTGCTTCAGATTTAAGCCGTACGTCTTCTGTAGCTTCACCATGCTCATTTAATATGTCGATCAGTTCATCAGCCATTATATTTGCATTAAAATAAAAAAGGGCATTTGCAGTCAAACACCCTTTTATTTTTAGATTATATGCTTATTATTTTCCAAAATAACTAAAAGTTTCTCCTGCTTTTATATTCAAAAGACTTTCATAGATCAACTTTATTACATTTTCTACATCATTTTTATGTACCATCTCTACCGTAGTATGCATATATCGCAATGGCAGGGAGATTAATGCTGAAGCAACACCTCCGTTACTGTAGGCAAAAGCATCTGTATCTGTTCCAGTCATTCTGCTAGAAGCCATTCGTTGAAATGGGATTTTTTTATCTTCTGCCGTTTGGATTAATAATTCTCTCAGTCTGTTTTGTACCGCTGGAGCATATGAGATTACAGGACCATCACCAATTTTGGTTTCCCCTTGAGTCTTTTTCTCGATCATTGGGGTAGTGGTGTCATGACAAACATCGGTTACAATAGCCACATCTGGTTGTATGGTATGAGTAATCATTTCTGCACCGCGTAATCCAATTTCTTCCTGCACCGAGTTAGTGATATAAAGCCCAAAAGGAAGTTTCTTTTTGTTTTCTTTTAAGAGTCGGGCCACTTCAGCAATCATAAAACCTCCCATACGATTGTCTAGCGCGCGACAAACAAATTTGTCTTTATTAAGGATAAAAAACTCGTCGGGATAGGTGATTACACATCCAACATGCACTCCCAGTTTTAGTACTTCTTCTTTTGTAGAGCAACCTACATCAATGCAAATGTTGTCTAATTTTGGCGGTTCTTCTTTTGCTCTGTTTCTGGTGTGTATCGCCGGCCATCCAAATACACCTTTTACAATCCCTTTTTTGGTATGTATGTTGACTCTTTTTGAAGTAGCAATTTGATGATCACTTCCTCCATTTCTAATGACATAAATTAATCCGTTGTCGGTAATGTAATTGACATACCATGAAATCTCGTCAGCATGACCTTCGATAACTACCTTATATTTTGCTTTCGGATTGATAACACCTACAGCAGTTCCATAAGTATCCGTTATGAAATCATCTACATAAGGTTTTAGATAGTCCATCCATATCTTTTGTCCTTCCCATTCATATCCTGTCGGAGCAGGATTGTTCAAGTATTTTTCAAGAAAAGTCAATGACTTTTTGTTTAATATGCTGCTTTTTTTAGCCATAGTTATGTATAATCTAATTTAGTTTTCACGAATTTAATAATATTCACATATATTTTACGCTATAGAATATGTTAATTACTAATTTTGGAATAATTTTGGAAGACCTAAATTTACTATGTTAAGACATTTGTGCTTTATATTGATGGTTTGTACCACTAGTATGCTCTTTTCTCAAGAGAAGGGAAAGACGCCTATTGATTCTTCCAAAATTGATTCTACGCGATACATACAGTACTATTTTATAGAAGGAGATACCATTCCTCATGAAGCCATAGATCTGGATGAAGTAGTAATTCTTGGTCGGTTAAAGTTTAAAGATAATCTGTCCAGAAGAAAGTATTTGATTTTACGACGTAAAACCAGAAAGGTATATCCTTACGCAAAGTTGGCCGCAGATCGACTAACAACACTCAATGAGCGATTAGAGTCAATTGATTCCAAAAGAGCACGTAAAAAATATGTAAAAAGACTTCAGAAATATATGGAGGAGGAGTTTACCAAAGAATTAAAAAAACTTACGCGTACAGAAGGTCAGATTTTGGTAAAGTTGGTTAATCGACAAACAGGTAAGACTATGTTTGAGTTGATCAAAGAATACCGAAGTGGTTGGAGAGCCTTTTGGTATAATAATACTGCTCGTCTTTTTGATATATCACTCAAGGAAGTCTATGACCCTATAAATGTAGAAGAAGACTATTGGATTGAGGATATTTTACAGCGAAGCTTTCAAGCTAATGTACTAAAGGAGCAAAAAACAGCGCTGGATTTTAGTTTTTATGATTTGAGGAATAAATGGTCTGATCCCGGCGATAGTAAGACTGCAAAACAATAATCTAAGAAAGTAGTGTACAATTCTTACCCTTTGAGTTTTTAAGAAGTTCGAAAATTCTAAAAAAATACATCTCCGTTTTCATAAATTTTATTATCTTCGCTTTCTATCTTTTTTAAAATCAGCCTGTTCGAAATTTCTTTAAAAAAATCTTCAAAAAATTCATTGTTGATTAAGAAAGTATGCTTAGGTTTGCAGCCGCTAAACGGGGAAGAGAATTGAGGGTAGATGTGGTTTAGCAATGTTCATTGACAGCTTCGGAAAAACTTTTTAAAAATATTTCAAAAAAGTTTTGGTGGATAAAAAAGGGGTTGTATATTTGCACCCGCTTTGAGAGAGAAGCGAAGTTCATAAGAAAGATTACAATGGTTTAGGGTTAGTTTTTGCTAGCTGAGATAGGGTTCGATTCCCTTAGTAATAACGAAGTTTTAGGATGCTATTAATAGTGGCATTTGAATCTAAAGAAGTTCATAGACATATTGATTGACAGCGCGTACGATTTTTGGTTTTATTAC
>NZ_FQYP01000003.1 GCF_900141785.1 Aquimarina spongiae
GTAGGGTTAGGATAAACCACCACGGTATTCGTAAGAAAAGTATCATCTATTATCGTATTGTTTTGCTTAGACAAACTACTAATCGTTACATCTAGATTTCCTGGTGCAGACCAGTTTCCTGTTGCATCTCTTACCAGACTTTTTACCTTACCATTTCTCCTCCTCATATCCTTGGTCACTGCACTTCCTGCTGTAATGACTTGGCTATTTCCAGCTCTGAATTTGTACACCTTAAGATCATCAAACTCTACAACCGTTTTATTGGTTCTTAACGAAATAGAACTACCATTCTTGATCGGAGAAGTATCTGTCCATTTCAACAAAGACCTATTATTCTTAAAGATTTCTAATACTCCAAATGCTGGGCTATAGGTAATTTTGTAGTTCGCCCATTTGTTATCCTGTGGCGCATCACCAATAGCTCTGGTATTAAGGACATTATTCACCGTTTCATAAATACGCACCTTATTATCTTCGCCACTAAACCATATCAGGTAAGAATTACCCCGTTGAGATAAACTACCATCACTTGCCATGATATGTATCCCAAACTTACGAGAACCAGAGGTCGATTCTACTTTGGCGGCAAACTCATACAAATAGGGCAATCCTGAGTTCTGAGATAAAAACGAGCTAAGTTGAGTGTTATCAGAACCTGTGTTGGATTGCCGAAGATGCTTATTACTAATCGACCAGTTTCCTGCTCCAATCGTATAGCCAGAATAGAGCACATTACAGTTATCATTAAAAAATCCATTACCCCGATTAGCATACCAGTTATCACCATATTTCTCTAAAGCCTGATAAAACCTTCTCGTTACCCCAACATTATCATTATCCGTAAAGTTGGCCGTAAAATCACCAGCTTGCGTAGTCCCTCCACTAGCACTAATACTAGTGGTTGGTGCAGTAGTATCTCCCGAAGGTGGCGGGGGTGGTGGAGTTCCCGTATTGTTGTTAGAGCGATAACGGTAATCTTGTCTTGGTTGTCCAATTCCTGTAAAACGACCTGTGGTAGAAGCATTACCTCCGGCGGCCCGCCATTCAAAATGAATATGATCTCCTGTTGATCCACCTGTGGTACCTTCTTTGGCCACTACCTGACCTCTGCTAACGGTTTGACCTTGGCTAACTAAGTTAACCTTGTTATGTGCATAATAGGTTCTTGTACCATCACTATGACGGATAATCACTAACCTCCCATATCCACTAGTAAGGCTACCACTTATGCCAGAAAAAGATACGACACCACTTGCCGAAGCCCTAACATTTTGGTCACTAGACAAAGATGTTGCAAAATCAATAGCAGGATACGAATGATGCCCTCCTGGTCCAAATATATTACATCGACCAACATTAGTATGAGATCCAACTGGTCCTGGAGTACCATGTCTGGAAACACATAAATCTACTCCCGCATCCCATGGCAAATAATAACTTAGGTTAGAAAATTTTGTTTGGTTTTGTTTACGATTCTTTTGAGTAAGCTGTTCTTTCCAACCTATTAATTGTAAATATTGTCCTTTTGCTTCTAACAGTGTATTAGCTTGTGTAGATTTTATACCGTAAGAAATGATCTTATCAGCATGCCCATGCAATACATCTATCTTCTTATCCATTGTACCCAAAAAATAAAACCGGGTTCTATCAGGAGACAATAATGGTGTTTTCATGTAGCCAAATGGTATGTCCAACTTTTCGAACTCTTTGGATAAAAGATCTAATATCCAAATACCATTATGCTCATCAGAGGAATCCAGAAAAATTCCCTCTACATAGATTTTATTGGGATCATTAGTCCAAGCAATCGGTTTGAAAGCCATTTCTTTTCGGTCAGGATTCTTTTTATGCAACAACACATTTTTTTGTTTCTGCTGGAGATTAGTTTTGATCACATTGAATGCACCTCCAATCTGCTCACGTTCCATATATACCCATAAGTTTGGATCAAACGGACTTTGCAGACCTTGAAAAAAATCATAGGCTTTGGTGACCTCTATATTTGGAGTTATCTGAGTAACCGAATAAGCGATATTATCCAAAAACATAGGTTGAATATCTGGCGTTACTTCGTTTTTTGCTATGGTTGGGTTAATTTTTCCTGTCGTAGGATCCATAACCACTATTTCTTGTTGTTTTTGAAAGATCAATTCTTGAGAGTGTATCACTGAAGCATAGAGCAATAGCAACCACTTACATGTTTGAATAAGAGATTTCATTAGGGATGAGTTTGTAGTTAAGATCAGTTAATAGTATGCCTAGCCTACTTGAAACAAATAAGCTGCAATGACAATCTGTAATTGTCTTTTTAGGGATTTTAAAGTCTAGTAATTGGTTTGTTTACGGATTAGTCAAATAAATACTAAAATGATAAGGAGTTTTTCATAGATTGGGTTTTAAGTTTGATGCATCGTTGTATTTAATAATGCTAAAGTACTTATACCCAAACCTAAAAAAAATAGGCACATGTTCTTATTTCTACAAAAGGTTAATAATCATGGATAAAAAGCAGACCATTTCGTTTCAAAATGTAGTAGCAATTCTCTATATGTATACTTCTACCAAATAGGAACACCAGGAGGTATGATATCTTTTTTTATTTCTAATGCATATTTCAAAAGAGCATTGCTTCCCTGAAGATTTAGTTTATTACATATGTTTTGCCTATGGTTTTTTACCGTCTTTACACTCTTGAAAAATTCTAAAGCAATTTCTTTATTGGTTTTCCCCTGAGCCACTTGTTGAAGAATTTTTATTTCTGTCTTTGATAATTTGTATAAAGGATTGTCCTTTTGCATTTCTTCGGTGTCCTCGGCATACCATTTTTCTCTAAACTTTTTACTTATATATGGTTTATCATGAATAGCTCTCCATGCGCATTTTTTCATGCTCTCTACCGTATCTGCTTTGTACAATATCCAGGTGATCTCCAGTTTTTTTAATATCCTTTTCAAACGAATATCTAGATCAAAAGTCATGATCACTATTTTAGCTTTCTTTGTATTTGCTTTGGTAAACTGGGCAAGCTCTATACCTGAATTATTAGAATTTAAAGTAGCATCGATAACAATAAAATCAGGTTGTAAATCTACAATCAATGCTCTCATTTTATCCAGGTCACTTATATCATCGTGTAGTATAAATTTAAGTTCCTTTGGGGCCTCAAGCATTGCTCTTATTCCTAATCTCTTCAGGGGGTCTTCATAAGCTACTATTACGTCAAATTCTCTCATCATTCAAATTGGTTAATTATTGCAAAACAAAACTATTTTTGAAAAATAGTTTTGTTAATATAATAATATTTACCATAAAAAATTGATGAATTTTTACTTTTTAGTCAATTCTATTGACATAATGTGGTAATTTTCGATATCTAGCACTGTTTTTAAAAAGTAAGGTTTTAGAAAAACCTGAAAACTGTTCTTTATCTTATGAATAATTAACAACCATTTAAAAACCCGTATTTAGAACTCTCCAAATACGGGCTATTGATCAGAAAAATAGTCTTTGATAAGTTTTATACTACCAATTCTATTATCTTACTAGAAATCTACAACAACACCAATACTCGGTATAATCTGTCCTGAGTCGGTTTCAATTGGAGTAAGGCTTCTTGGGTTGACTATTGTTCCCGTATTATCTCTGCTAAGTCCGAATTGCGTAGGTTGAGGAATCTCCTGACCCAACACATTTTGGGCTTCTATAAATACATCAAGAGATAAATTTTTAAAATTCCATTTTTTATCGATTCGAAGATCTAATTGACTAAAAACATCTAATTTCTCCTCTCCCAGCCTCGAATAATCCAAAATCACTTCAGGATAATTTGCCAACGTAGCCTCCTGATCTGTTGGCACAAAGGGAGTTTCTCCGGCAAAACGATAACGAGCACTTATTTCCCAATTTTTGGGAAGTTTATATCCTCCAGTAAACGACACCAAATGACGACTATCCCATACCGAAGGCAAATATTCATTTCTATCAAAGCCAGTAAACTCGCTATAAAACCAAGTATAGGCAAAGATTCCGTAAAAATTATTCGACAATTTTTGTTGAAATTGCAATTCGACGCCATAGCTTCTTCCCTGACCTACGGTAGCTACGTCTTCACTTCCTAACACTTCAAAATCAGCCCCTTTGTTAGCTAGTGAAACTCCATCCAGCACGGATACCGGATAATCATCATATCTTTTGTAAAATCCCTCTAAAGAAATACTGGCAGATGGCCCAAAATAATGTTGCAATCCAATAACATAATGGTCGCTCACCGTATAATCTACATCTCTATTCACCAAAACATCATTGTTATCTCTAAATCCTAAGATTGTATATGGTGGTAATTTGTAATACCTCCCTAACGATCCATTTACTCTCCAGTCTTCAGCAAATTCGTAGGATAAGGAAAGTCGTGGGGAAAAAGTAGAAAACAGAGTATTATCTTCTACAAAACTGTCATCGTCTGCTCTAAATCCAAAAGACACGTCTAATTTCTCATTAAAAAAAGAACGGGTCACGTTAGCAAACAGCCCATATTTAAAAAAATCAATCTCGGTACTAAAAAAGTTATTATCCGTTAGATTAGCAGTATTATTTTCGTAATACGAATACTGGGCATTGAACCCAGTAGTGAGTTTCCAATCCCCCAAAAACTTGGTGAGTTGATATCGGAACTTCGTTTCAGACTCTACAGCATCGTTACTAAAAATAACTCCTGTTTCATTCTCTGGATCCTCAAATCTTGTAAATTCATTGTTTAATGTATTATTGCTCAATGTAGTTTGCATAAAACCAGAACCATCTTTGAAACGGTTTCTCCATGATATCCCAATTGCGTTGGTGGTTTGTTCAATAAAAGGGGCCTGCTCTAATTGTGCTTGTTGTTCGGCATCAAAGTCATCTGGAGCTTCTACAGAAAAATCATCAATAGATCCCAGACCTGTAAGGCTAATTTCATTATAAGCATCAATTTTGTGATTGATTTTGTATTGATAATCCCAATAATTAGGTCTAAAAGGAAGACCAATCACTTCGAATAAAAATTGCAGATAACTACGTCTTGCAGATACTAGAAAAGTAGTCTTTGCATCCTCTAGAACACCTTTAAACAAGGGGCCTTCTAGGGTTAAAGCCGCCTCGCTCGCACTAACTCTGAAGTTTCCACTTAACGATCGGCTATTTCCTGTGCGTTGACTAAATTGTAACACTCCAGATAATGGATTATCATATTGCGCACCAAATGCAGAAGTGGACAAGGTGACATTATCTATAAATGAAACATTGATTAAACCTACCGGTCCTCCTGCACTACCCTGGGTACTAAAATGATTAATATTCGGCACCTCCATACCATCCAGATAATACACCGTTTCGTTGGGTGCACCTCCCCTGATGATTAAATCATTTCTAAACCCTCCTATCGAAGGAGATACTCCTGGTAGCGTTTGTGCAACTTGTACTACATCATTGTTACTCCCAGGGTATGTTGCTATTTCTACAGCAGATAATGACTGTGTAGATAAGGGCGTTTCTTTTGGTCTACTTATTTTATTGGCATTGGTAACAACTACTTCATCCAGGGATTCTGTGGATTCTAAAAGAACAAAATTGTAAGCTGGAGTTCCTTTTGATCTTACAATAACATTAAATGTGGTTTGTGTTTCAAAACCTACATAGCTCACAATTAGGTTGTACGATCCGGGAGTAATGTTGGTGATGCGATAATTCCCATCAAAATCAGTTTGCGCACCTTTTTCGGTACCCTCTAGAAAGACTGAAGCACCCAAAATCGGTTGCCCGGTTTTGTCTGTGACATTTCCAGAAAGTTCTCCATACACTTGTGCATGTATGTTCGAAATTATCATCATGAAAAATACAATAAAAACATTTTTAGAATTCATAGTAGTAAGAGTTAATGTTTTAGTCCTATTTTAGTAAACACCTAAAAAGAGCTTTAAGTTTGTATAACATTTTTTTACAAATATTAAACAAAAAGGTATTTTATCATAATATATAGTTTTAATTTAGTGTTAAATAATACATAATGAAAGTTTTTGACTTTATAAAACAGGTGTTTGATCTGGTTGGAGTATTTATAAAGAATAACAAGGAAGAGGATATTGATCTGAAATATTTTTCAAATTGGTTAGATCATCAATTGGACAATACAGCACAAAATGACGATTTTGGCATTACAGGACATAGTATTGATGCCGAAATAGCTGCATATATTGGAAGGATGAGTAGATATTCTAATTTCTACATCAAATCTGCCTTAGAAGAACTGCCCTTTACCACAGATATGGATTTTGCCTTTACAGCAATCTTACACAGATCTCAACCTATCGGAAAAACGAATTTGATTAAAAAAATGGCGTATGATAAATCTTCAGGAATGGAAGTAATTAAACGATTATTAAAAAATGGAATTATCGAGCAGTTTCCCAACCCAGAGGATAAGAGGGGTAAATTATTACGATTAACAAAAAAAGGCGAAGAAAATGTAATCCTCGCCTATGCCGAGGCCGGAAAGGCTGCAAAACTTGTAAGCGGTAATCTATCCAAAAAAGAACAACAGACGTTGCATCAACTCCTTAAAAAACTAGATAATTTTCATTATCCAATATATTTGAATGACGGAAAAGAGATTACCGAAATTCTAAACGAGTATTCTTGAAGATTTTGTTCTTAGATTTGAAAATCGCAACAACTACATAAATTCAAAACTAAGATTCATCAATTCATACATTGAATCCATAAATTACTACATCCTATATATAAAGTGGTATAGTAATATTGATGAATGGATTCGTCAAAATTAATAGTACTTCTATCACTATTTGGTCTATTGGCCACTACTAGTCGTGCTCAAGACTTATCAAAACTAGGAGACTCTACTGCCGTTCAGTTTTCGGGATCCGTGGGGGCTCGTACTATATTTTACAGTGCCAAAGGCGGTCCAGAAAGACGACAACCTTTCACCTATTTACTTACTGGCAACGCGGCTGTGAGCATTTATGATTTCAATATCCCTTTCAATTTCACTTTTGCCAATCAACAATTTCAATTCAGTCAACCTTTTAATCAAATAGGCGCCAGTCCATCTTATAAATGGGTAAGGGCGCATTTGGGACACCGTAATATTGTGCTATCTCAATTCACCTTAGCCGGCCATCAAATGTTTGGAGCTGGGGTTGAAGTTACCCCAGGAAAGTTTAGAGCAAGCATTATGTACGGGAGATTGCAACGGGCTGTACCTGAAGATACCACCTTGGTATCCCTTCGAAGACCTGCTTACGAACGCCGCGGAATGGGTGCAAAAATCGGATATGGTACTGGTACGGATTTTATTGATCTTATTGTATTCAAAGCAGAGGATGACGAAAACTCTTTGGATACAGAAGAATCCCCACAAACAATCACCCCGGGAGAAAATTTGGTCATTGGTTTGAATACCAGAAAAACGTTTTTCAAAAAAAAACTGTCTTTTTACTTTGATGGAGCGTTAAGTGCTTTTACGTTGGATAAAACATTAAGTGTAGCTATCCCAAAGGTTGATTTTTTAGACAACTTAGCTTCAGGTTTTATTACGACAAATGCCTCTACTCAAATGTATACTGCCTTTAAAACAGGTATACGCTATCAGGGAAAAACATTTGGACTACTAACTCAAGCTCAGCGAATAGATGCAGATTATCGATCCATGGGCCTTTATTTCATTAATAATGATGTATTAGCCTATAGTATCAATCCTTCATTTATCATTTGGAAAAGAAAAATACGAATTAATGGTGGGATTACTTTTCAACGAGATAATCTCAATAATAAAAAAATTGCCACCTCCAAACGAACTATACCTACCGTAAACATTGTCGTAGCACCTTCTCCTAGTTTAAATTTCACCGGGTCCTACACCAACCTGACCACATTAATGGAAGAAGGGGTTATCCCATTAGACAATGCATTTAAACAAGATCAAAAAAATCCAATCTACACAGTTACGGCCAATTATATCAAAAGCGATACTATACGTTCTCATTCTATCTCTTTATTTGGTAGCAGAAGCGAGCTTAAAGACGGGAATCCTCTTACGCAACAATTTTCAGAGTATGTAGGAAACTCGATCAATACAACCTACAATTTTACCCAAATGCAGCAGCATTATGGAGTTTATGTATCCTACAATTACAATGATCTACAAACATTTACTGGCAAACTTCCAGGAAATGGCTTTTCCATAGGAGGGAACAAATCTTTCTTTGATCAAAAATGGAATATCTCATCAGCTTTTAGCTATGCTAAACAGCAGGAAAATGAGAGTCAAAGTTTTGTTTTGTCATCCTCTTATCAATTAAAGAAACATCAAATCAGCTTAAGTGCTAATTACCTGAAAACAGAATTAATTACGGGACCCTTTGATGAATTTACCGGGTTTATCAACTATGTATTACGATTTTAAAAATAGGATAGTCATGAAATTTTTTAAAAAACTTATAGCCTGTAGCACCACGTTCTTACTAATGGTTTTTAATCCCTCTTTACATGCCCAAAACGATGTGCAAGTGGTTACTCAAGTACTCCCTCCCTATTCTCCCTATTTTTCGGACTACATATCGTATGAAAACCGTTTGGTAATTCAACTTATCAATACTGTGGACGCCAGTGGAGGTGGAATAACAAGAGATGTACGACTAACCGCAACCATAACTGGAGACAATGGTGTGTCACTAGTATTACCACCAACTTTTATTCCTCCAGTCCCCATTTCGCTACCGCCTATGGGAGTAACCAGACTTACCGGTATTCAACTACAGGATTATTGGGATATTAACGCCTGGAATGTCTCAGGAATATCTGCTTCAGAAATTATCTTGGGTAATGGGCTTCCTGAAGGAAATTATGAGTTATGTATACGAGTACTTGATTACAGCTCCGGGACTCCACTTTCCCTTCCTGCACCGAGCGGATGTAGTTTTTTCAATATCAATTCTATCGAACCTCCCATTCTATTACAGCCATCGTGTGGAGTAACTCTGGATAGCAATACACCTCAAAACATTCTCTTTTCCTGGGCAGTGCCTGCTGGCACTAATCCATCCCAAGTAGAATATGAATTGGCCATAATAGAGCTTTTTAATAATATGGATCCCAATCAGGCTTTTTTATCCTTCGGGAACACTCCTTTTTTTCAAAAGACCGTACCCATTAATGTATATAATTATACCCTTAGCGATCCTCCGCTTGAACCTGGACGGACTTATGCGTATAGAGTGACCGCTGTAAACAAACTAGGAAACCCCAGACCTCTTAATTTTAGGAATGGAGGAAGCAGCGAGGTGTGTACTTTTACCTACGGTAAGAGCCCAGAAATTAATATCACTTCGACTACTCCTCAAAATACCGACGTAGCCATTACACAAATTAATATTGATGGAGATGATGTATTAGCAAATCCCCAAAATCAAAATACGCCCCCTGATCCTGACGACTCCCCAAATTGTATCTCAGACTGTATACAATCAGTTCCACAAAATACTACCCTTATTTCAAATCTATCTCCCGGGGAAGAAGTTGGTTTAGGTAAATTTTTGATGGAGATAATCCAGGCACAACATAACGGTAATGATTTCTCTGGTACTGGAAAAATATATATTAACTTTTTACAAATTCCTATTCTGGTTACTTTCAACAATCTAAAAGTAAATACAGATAAGATAGTTTATGCAGGAGCTGCTTATGCTAAAGCTGAACCAGGTTTACCCAATAATCTGGAATTCTTAACTAAGCAACTACAAATGCCGCAGGTTTCCGAAGCTGTTTTTGAAAATGCAATAACCTATATCGAAAACGAAGGGAGAAAAGTACATCTGCTATCGGGACAAAATCAAGCCTTTGGAGTTCCTATTTCCTGGGAAAATGGTGCTAACACCCTCACATTTTTTGGGATGATCTTTACTCCTGAAAAAGCGCATATAAATTTAGCTACTGGTTTTGAAGTTTACCCATCAAATAATGAAAATAATCATGTACTCCTTACTGGAAGTAATTGTCTAAGACCTAATGGATTTGGATCAACTGGAGAATTGCAACTTCAAAACACAGTTTCGATTCCGATTTCGAATGCACTTACGCATACTTTCAAACCAGAAACTTCGGTAGGCTATGATTGTTCCGGAATTAGTAATATTCACTTGAAAGGCACATTAACTTTTGGAAGAAATATAGCATTGCCCTTAAATGAACAAGGAAACGTTATCGAAGGAAATGTAACTGCAGACTACGAAACCGACATTACTAACTTTCATGATTGGACACTGGAGATTCCAAAGTTAAGTCACCCGTTTACCATTCCTGGTTTGGTAGGATTTTCTCTTGACGCCAATGCTATTATTATTGATCAATCCCTATCCACAACTCCAAATCCTATTAACAAGGATGCCTTTTGGAAAGGCGTATATGCCGAAAATATTTCGGTGCAATTCCCGGAGTTCTTTCAAATTAATGATACTCCTATAGAAAAAGAAGTTAGTCATTTTATCCTCGACAAAAACGGGGTTTCAGGAAAAATTGGTCCTTTCAACAACTTAATTTCTATCAACGAAGGAGCTGTTGGGGGTTGGCCCATTTCTGTCGATACATTTTCTATTATTTTGGAGGATAGCAACTTGGATGGGGCAGAGATTACTGGTAACGTCAAACTTCCAATCGCGGATACTGAGTTAGGTTACGAAGTACTTTTCACTCTGGGTGAAAATCCTGAAGACGGCTTCGACATGAAATTTGATATTGTCACCCAGGAAGCCTACGCTGTACCGATGTGGTTTGCACAATTACACCTCGAAAAAGGGTCAGAAGTGAACATCATTAAAGAAGGGAATACCTGGAAACCTTCTGCAAATTTGCATGGTGGTATCGAGATAGACTGGGGGGTTAATAATACTCCCGATGATAGTTTGGTGTCTTCTTTCCAACTTCCCGAAGTAAACTTTACCAATTTGACCATTACTCCAGGGCAAAACAATATTCCAGATATCAACTTTGGTGAGTTAGGCATAACCAATGCACAAGCCACTATCGCAGACTTTAGTTTTGATCTTAATGATATCAAAGTCATAAACGAACCCAACGGTGATCTCGGACTAACACTGGACATTTTTGTACACCTTGATGAAGGTGATTTCTCAGTCGGAGGCAGCACAGCTTTTACGATTTGGGGAGCATATAAAAACAAAAAGTACATCTATAAAAAAACCAAACTCAATAGAATATCATTAACTGATGTTGATATCAATATCGCTACTATAAATGGAAACCTCTACCTTTTTGAGAAAGATGAGGTATACGGAAATGGTTTTAAAGGTGATTTTGATGTAAAACTTAATCAAATGGACATGAATTTTGCAGCCCTTATGCAATTTGGATCCATTAAAACCCAACAAGAAAATTATCGCTATTTCTATACAGATTCGTATCTAAAAATAGGTGGGAGCGGGATCCCGATTCCTCCTACTCCATTTGCGGTGTATGGTGGAAGTGGTGGTTTTTGGGTAAATATGAATTTGGCCAATGAACCTGATTCAAATGCTCCTCACAAAACTATTGATCAGTTAAAGCTGGATAAAGAAATGAACGATGATCTGGCCATATCGCTACCTGCTGGAAATACTCGTTTTGAAGAGGATAAAAAGATCCCGGCCCAAGGAGGTATTGGTTTTTCTCAATCTATCATAGTTGGTGTCAATAGTGCAGAAACGCTATTTAATGCAGATTTAGGCTTTTTGATGGACTTCAATCTCAATGGCAGTCTAAAAGGAGAAATGAAAATGTTTGGTGATGGATATATCGTACAAGAATTAGATGGCAACCGGGGATCTGCATTTATTAAAGGTGATGTAGACCTAACCATTGGTTATTTGGGTGAAGAAGAAAAGAATAACATCTTTTTTGACAATACTTCTACAGTCACTATTGACCTTTTAGACGGTTTGGTTACCGGGCAAGGTACTTTACACCTATACGCAGATAAAGATACCTGGTTTCATAAATTAGGGTATTGGCAGAAACAATATCAAGATTTCCCGTGGCAAGATAAAAAGCGTGTTCATTTGAGCCTTGGTGAGTTTGAAGGGCTAGACACACAAGTGAACAACAACAATTTGGATACAGGATTATATAGCTATTTTATGTTTGGACCCGATATCCCAGGACTACCAGAAATGCCATTAGATGTTCGAAATAACAACCCAAAAAACTGGGAAATGAATAATGAGCGTTATCAGGTTTTTACTGGTCCTAACTCCAGTTCTGGGGTAGCACTAGGTAGTGGTTTACACCTGGATACCGATTTGGATTTTCTTATTTTTTATTTAAAAGCAAAACATATCTCCGGATTTGATTTTACCCTTCGGGATGAAACAGGACTATGTGCTGGAGATTTTGGGTTAAACGGTTGGTATGCCAGAGGGCAAGCCTATGGGTATTTTAAAGGAGAAGCCGGAGTGAAATTAGATCTGTGGGTTTGGAAAGGGGAAGCAAAGCTTATGGAGCTGGAAGCTGTTGCTGCTTTGCAAGCAGGATTGCCAAATCCAATATATTTAAATGGGAATGTGAATGTGAATGGACAAGTTCTAGAGGGCTTATTGGACTTTAATGTAGATTTTGAAGTTGAGCTTGGAGAAGAATGTAAAAATCCAACCAGTGGTCCATTTGATGAATACCCTATAATCGCTGAAGTGCTACCAGAAGATCAGGAAGAAGATGTTGACATTTTACGTCAAATGGAGGTCTCCTTTAATTTTCCAAATGGACCTTTTGAATACACCGAATTAGACAAGAAAGGGAAAAAAGTGACACGTGAGTTTCAATACAATGTAGACTATTTTACCTTAGAATGGTTTGATGAAGAAAGTAATACAAATAAATCCAAAGATTTCTTCCCTGCCTATCGAGAAGACGGATATTCTGCTACGTTTACAGATCTAGACTTCTATTTCCCTCCAAAAACCACATTTACCTATAGCATAGGTGTCACTGGCTACGAATTGGTAGATGGTGAAAAAGAAGAACGAGTTAAAGAAACTAAAATCGGAACTTTTACTACGGGAGCTTTTCCTACTAAAATTACCAAAGAAAGTATTTGGTTTAGCACGCCATTTATAGGAGAAAATTACTTTATCCCCACTAACTTCCCTAAAGGATATATCACATTGCCCGTGGTACTACCGCATTGGACAGATCCTAATTTTTGGTATGTAGATGCTTTTAAATTAGGAAATACTTACCAAGGTCCTATGGCGAGTGGAACTTTTGAATTTATAGCAAGATTCATTGATGTAAAAAGTAAAGATTATTACGATATCCCCTATCAGATCAATAATGCTGATGCACAAGGTGTATACGGTGGTAAATTGGTATTTGATTTCCCGCAGCGACTAGAAACAGGTAAGATCTACGAACTACAGCTTATGGTTATTTACACCCCCTCTATTAATAATTATGTTGCAACATCTAACTCGGAAGACACCTATAAAAATGTACTCTTGGGCGGATCTGGACAGCAAAATGGAGGTAATAATAATGGACAAGGTTATCAAGTATTGCAAGCCAATCTTAATTTTAATAACAACAATATCCTTAATGCCAATTTTGTAACTCCAAAACCCAAACCCAATCTGGTTTTTCAAAATTCTTTGGCAAACGCCAATAGCGGTAATCAAAACTTAGCTATCAAAAGAAAACATAGAGCTTTGCTAGGTGCTACAAAAACCTCAAATAAAGTAGAGTGGCCCATATTTGAAGGATTTAAATTTCATTTTAAAACCAGCAAATATAAAAGCCTATCACAAAAAATGGGTAACATCACTTACGAAACTACTAAAGTGGAACAATTCCCAAGCAATGTGGCAAATATTACAGATAATTCCCTAAAACCTTTAACTATTAATTTACCTATTATAGTACTTGAATGTGATGAAAATTTTGATGAAAAGACCTTATTCCCAGAAAAAGAAACTAAAATCGGATTTTTAAATAATAAGCTAACGGTACTAAGCTTTCAAAAACCACCACTTATTGAGCTAGCAAAACAAGCAACTTTTACAGGTACCAGTATTCAATGGGGTGTTGGCAACCAGCAATATCCTGAATTAAGGAACAATTTCTGGAAAGCATATCCTGGATACAATGCCACAGCCTTAAAAACGAACTACCATGTACCACAGAATCAAAGTGATTGGGCTCTGGTGTTGGAAACTAATGATTACACCTATCCATCAGAAGATTATTGGAGTCAACTATTACCCAGTCGTACGAACAACTCGATTTGGGGTGCAAACCGATATTTTGATAATGCTTTATACGAACCTTTTAATGATAGGCACTATCCCAATGTTGATGATGTCTTATCCCTCAAAAAAGAAGAGCCTTTGTTGGCGTTGTACGCAGGGAACTACACCATAAAAAACATATATCATCAGGGGAAAAAAGTAGGTTTTACTACTACCCCTTTGAACTACAGCCCTCCAAATAACAATAATGGAGGTATGTGGATTCAAAATAATCAATGGCAAAACCAAAATCCACCATCTAAAAATGCATTTTTTGCAGTTGTAGATTACACAGAGTGGTTAGCCATACAGGATTGGCACAGATTTAAACGACACCTTTATAGAATAAACAATGAAGAAATCCAATTTAATGATGTTCAAGCAGATTATGATAGTAATATGCAGTTCTTGGAAGTAAGAGAAGGGGTTTCTGAATGGATATTAGAAAAAATGCCCTATTGGCAACATAGACGTACTAGCGGTTCACCTTCATTTAAAATTAAAAAATATGGTGGAGGTGCTACCATAGAACGAACATATACTGTGCCCGCAGATTTAAATAAAAACATCAATTAAAGAATAAGCTTATGAAACGATTAACCCATATTATTATAGGTATTCTAATTTGCACTAGCTTACAACTTGCTTATTCGCAAAATAATAATGCTTCTCAAAAAATGGTTCTAAAAACAAGAGCTTATCAAGACAGCATTGTACTGCGCTGGGTACCTAAAGATTTAAAAGCATGGCATGACATCAATGAGAACGGAATTACAGTTTTACGTACCAATATGGCTACTGATAAAAAGGAAATACTAACATTGCGACCATTGCTTCCCTACACCTTATCTACCTGGAAAACCAAAACAGATACTACCAATATTTTTGTAGCCACAGCCGCACAGTGCCTTTTGGGCAAAACCAAAGTGACTTCAACAATTGCAGACAGTCATTTTAGTATGCGCTTATTGGCTTCAAAAGAGCAGAATAACACTCTGGCGTTTGCTGCTTACAGTGCCGATTTTTCAACACAAGCTGCAGATGGGCTTGCTTTCCGTTTTGTTGATACTTCAGTAAAAAGCAATAACAGTTATAATTACGAATTGCAAGTAGCAGGAAAGACCGTTTCTAACAAAGCATTTCAAAGATCAAAAGATATTTGGAAACCCAATAAAGTTAGTAATGTTCGAATAGAAACTAAAGAAGGAGCAATACATATTTATTGGTCAAAAGCCAGAAATAATTCACTATTCTCTGGATATTATATCGAGCGTGCGACTGAAGGGAAGAATTTTAATCGAGTATCAAGCTCTATTATAAAGGCTACCTCTCAAGCAACCTATACACAACAACAATCTTACGCAGATATAGATGTAAAGGTTGGGGTTACCTATAGTTACCGAATTATTGGAGTAACTTCTTTTGGCGATTACGGGTTATATTCTGAAATTGTATCTGCAACACCTAAGCCCAAAATGATGATTGCAACCATAGATAACTTGAAGGTTGCCGCTTCAAATGATACCACATTCCTCTTGAGTTGGAAGGAACCTGAGCTCCAAGAGCATACAAAAGGCTATCACATTACAAGAAATGATACCAAGGAAGGACGTTACGAAAGAGTTTCTACTTCAATTTTACCTGTTGGTACTACTTCTTTTACGGATACACCTCCCAATACACAACGAGCTTATTTTTACAAAGTGATAAGTGAAGGAAAAGACGGAAAACTACTAGAATCTTCATCTTCTGCGGGAATGTTGACCGATGGCAAAGCTCCAGCAAGGCCAAAAGGATTAACGGGCACCATAGATTCTTTGGGTGTAGTCGCTATCTCATGGGAATTTGGTGAAGAAAAAGACCTAAAAGGGTATCGAGTTTACAGAACCGATGATCCCCAACAAGAATTTCGGCAGCTCACAAAAACCCCTGTTCCTGGCAATTATTACAGTGATACATTGGCATTGGCATCTCTAAAAGAGAATGTATACTACAAAATTGCTGCATTTGATTATAATTATAATCCTTCAGAACATTCAGAACTATTAGTGTTGAAACGACCAGATTTTGTAAAGCCAATTGCTCCAAAAATAGTGAAGGTTAGTAAAGAAAACGGTGCAATTCAAATACGATGGAAAGAAAGCCCCAGTAAAGATGTAGTTACATATCGTTTGTATCGCAAAACATATGGACAAAAGGATGAGGAGGTCATAGCAGAGATCTCATCAAATACATCAAGTTATACTGATGACAATACAACCTCTAATACTACCTATCTCTATAAACTTAAGGCTATTGATCAAAACAAAAATGAGAGTATCTTTGGAAACGTTGTTTCATACAACAATACTTCTCAAACCTTAGAAACCCCTTTACTTGGAGGTAGATTCAACAAAAAAACTAAATGCTTTGATCTCAATTGGAGCTCTTCTGGGAATAGCGCTATCAAAACACTAATTTTCAGAAATGACGGTAATGGTTTTACCTTGTATCAAACCATAAATACCGGAAACACCAATTTTTCTGATACTTCTTTTTTTGAAACCAAAAAAGGCTATCAGTATCGGATTCAATGGGCGGATTCGTTTGGAAATGAATCCCCAATTAGTAATATTATAAGTATCACTTTTAAGTAAATCTTTGTTTCTTTATCTTTAGAGAGGATGTTACTACTTGATTTGTATATACATGAAGAGTCGTCATTTCAGTTTCCTGTTCATTTATTTCTAGGAACCAGTTTCGCCTTTCTGATATGTTCTATTGCGATATATGCTGTAAACAAAAAGTCAGAATTCCTATGGTACGCAGGTTATCTCCTCTGCGTAATAGTATATTTTTCTCATAAAAGTGATTTTATTCTGGCAATGATTTATGAGAATCAGGATTCATTAGTTGCACATATAGTTAACGACACCTCGCAAATGAGTATCAACCTATGCTATCTTCTTTTTTCTATGGCATATTTGAATACAAAAAAGGACTATACGAAGTTTCATAAGTTTCTTCAAGTAGTTGCAATCGCTATGATTATTTTCATGAGTATGCATACTATCTTACGATTAACAGGTAATTCGCATGCAAATCAGATACAATTGTTAAATATACAGCGATTAGTATTGTCCCTTTTTGTCATTTTTAACACCTTTTATCTTTTTCGTTATGGAAAAAACAAATTGGTTTATTTTGTCATTGCAGCATCTTTACTGTATGCCGGTGGAGCCATTGTAACCTGGCTTACCAGGGATTTTCATTTTATGGTTTATGGAGTTGGTCTTGAGAATTTTGTTTTCTCTTTTGGTTTGGGATACAAAATTAAAAAACTCAGTTTTGAAAAATCTGAAGCAGAACGTTATGCATTACGAAATGAAATTCATTCGTTGAGAGCACAGATGAATCCACATTTTATCTTTAATTCATTAAATTCGATACAAGGTTTTATTTTAAAAGACAAAAAGAAGGAATCTATTAAATACCTGACCAGCTTCTCTACCCTTTTACGTAAAATTTTGGACACTTCGGAAAATGGAGTAATCTCACTAGAACAAGAGATCGAATTGCTAAAACGCTATCTAGAACTGGAAAGCCTTCGTTTTGATGGTAGTTTTAAGTACGATTTTGATGTTGATCCAGGTTTGGATATTTATAACATTGAAATTCCTATTTTATTGGTACAACCTTATATCGAAAATGCCATTATTCATGGCCTAGCGCCCAAAAAAGAAGGAGACAAAACAATGAAAATTTCATTTATTGATGCAGATGAGTTTATTACTTGTTCTATTAAGGATAGCGGTATTGGTCGTGAGGCCTCATATAAGTTGCAACAAACCAAGAGCATCTACCGAAAATCCAAAGGGATGTCACTTACACAAAAACGACTAGAATTGATCAGCAAACATAAGGACAAAATGAATACTTATGTACATGTGGACGATCTTTATACCCAAGATGGGAAAGCGAATGGGACCAAAGTAACGATCAAAATTTATAAGAACTGAGTATGGAGTTACATGTTGTTATCATAGAAGATGAAAAGAATAGTCTGGATACCCTATCTCATCTGTTATTAGATTTTTGCGAGAGTGTTACCATTTTGGGGAGTGCCAACAATGTTAATGAAGGGATCTCTCTCATCAAGGAAACCAATCCTGATCTGGTTTTTTTGGATATTGAGCTGCATTCGGGAACTGGCTTTGACATTCTTCAAAAACTTGATCATATTGCTTTTGAAGTGATATTTACCACTGCTTTTGAACAATATGCGATAAAAGCCATAAAGTTCAGTTCTGTAGACTATTTACTCAAACCCATTGATCTGGATGAATTACAAAGTGCTTTGTCAAAGGTGCGTAGTAGAAAAGGAGATAAAGCGTACATCCAACAAGTGCAAAATTTGGTTAAAAATCTCGAAATACAAGATGTAACCAACAAAAAGATATGTTTATCCACTCACGAAGGAATCGAATTTGTAAAAGTATTAGATATTAGATATTGCAAAGCCAATGGGTCCTATACCTTGTTTTCTATAAAAGGACAATCGGATCAATTGGTGAGTAAAAACCTAAAAGAATTTGAAATGCTTTTGCAGGAGTACGACTTTATGAGGGTACACAACAGCTACCTCATCAATTTAAGAGAGGTAAAAAAATACATCAAATCCGAAGGTGGGTATATCATCATGAATAACGGAGATCATATCAACCTTTCGCCTAGAAAAAAAGAGTTGTTCCTAGAGCGTATTGTAAATCTCCGTTAATACCTCGACATTCACATTCTGCTGCCAAAAGAGTTCAGCACTGTACTACTTGCCGCATTCATAGCCTCCTAATCTTTGGTACAGCAAGTGCTATAAGTAATATCGAGGCTACTAGAAGTGGCAACATTCCTTGCATCGGAACCAAATCAGCTTTTGCTTTATGATATTCAGGTTTAAATTGTTTCCAGTCTACAGTATCCGCATGTTGCTGCTCAAAAATTTTGGGGTAAAAGAACAATCTCAAACTTTCATGAAACGCTTCTGTATCCTGCAGATAGTTCATATGTTGCCCCATACTAGTACCTGCTAGTTGATTAAAATACAACTGCAAGTGCATATTAGGTACGACAGATGCAATCCACCTACTGGTTTGTTCACGAAGTTCAATCTTACTGCTTAATGCTTCTCGTTCTTTTTTAGAATCATCATCTCCCATTTGTTGCATTGCATAATACCACAACCAATTAAACCCATCAGTTGGGTATCCATACTTTTCGAATTGTGGATAATGCGCATAAAACTTTTTGATCGTTGCAAGTTTATCAGTATCCCATTTTACATGATATCCATCACGTTGTGCAATGGCTGTACTCATTGCCTCGGGCACAGGATATTTTGAAGACACATATGCATTAATACCTGCGGGCAAAAGAATAATCAGCACCAACCAGATCGACAATAGCAATAATGCATTAAATCCCGTCGATTTTTTATAAATAATCACAAAAAAGGATAGACTAAACCAAAAAACCAGATATAAGAATGACAGTCCGATCATCAATAAAAAATCCCTATTCAAGGGAATGTTCAGCATAAATTTTGCTACCAAAAAGAGGAAAATCAACACTACAAATAATAGAGCGAATCGAACCAAAAGTTTGCTAATGATAAACCCTAATTTTGATCGTGCCTGAATCGATACTAACCTCCATGTACCTGTTTCTGTCTCTTCTGAAATAAGGTTAAATGTCAAAACAATGACCAGCAACGGAAACAAATAGATAATCACAAAAGACAAGTCTAGATTACCCGATTGCAAATTCATAGGGTTTACCAAATCGGTATCAAACTTTTGCCCTTCGAAGGTTTTGATAGTAATACGTTGTACCGTAGGGTTTACATCCGCCTGACCGATAGATAATCCAGAAAGTGGATCCAAATCATTGATGTACGCAAACTTGGCATAATACAACAACAACCCTAAATCTTCATTATGAAGCGATACTTGTCTGTCAAAATGTTCTTCTTGATGAGCACGCACCTCGGCAATCGCATTTTGCTGCCGTTCTAAATGTTTGCTTCCAATAATGATTCCAACAATACCTAGTATCGTAATCAATACCAAGCTAATCCAAACTTCTTTTGATCGAATACATTGCTGAAAAAATAATTTATACTTGATCATATTGCTTTTGCTTTTTTAGAAGTATACACCAATAGTAAGAAGGCCAATCCGATCCATAGTAACATAGCCATTAATGCCGGCAATCCTGCCGATATAGAATTGCTAAATGACATGGGTTGATGGCTAAAATCTGAAAACTCCTCCCAGTGCTCATGATCCACTACATGGACTTTCCCTTCAGAACCACTCTTCTTTTTGGGACTGATATATTCCATCTGCAGTTCATTCATGGTTTGAGCTAATTTATAACGGTAGTCATCGGCCTGATTTTGAAAATCTATGTAGGAAGCAAAATCTGTTCCCGACATGATCATCGATAACTGCTTGATCGCCGTAAACGGATTCACAAAAGCTGTAAATCGAGTAACATCATTTTGATTTTGATACACTTCAACCAAATTAGCATGATGTTTTCGATACAATGTAGAGGTAATTTTTTCACCTTCTCGCATCACAAAACCAGAATAGTTAAACGGTAAATCGGTTACTTTACTCACTTTATGAACTGTCAAAACAGAATCACGTAAGTGATTATAATGAGGATCATCTGGGTTATGACTATCCCCTTTTTGTATCACTTCTTTCTCTATGGTGGATTGAAAAGCCAGCTTCGTAGGTGTTGGGAACCAATAATTCCCCATAGCCTGTGCAGACTTCGGTAAAAGTACGACCATCAACAACCATACTCCTAATAACTTCAATAATGCATTTTTGGGGCTATTGCTCTGGGTAGAAACTACAATCGTTATAGAAGAAACGATAAATAAAAACATAAGATATCCCAAAGAGATGAGTAGCATTCGCATCCAGAGAAAATCATCTGCTATTTGACTTGTAAATACCAAAAGGGAAATCGCCACAATCAAAATAATAGGAATAAAGAAGATCATAGAAACCGCAAATAGCCCAATAGATTTTCCGAAAAGAATTTCTTTCCAGGTTGCCCCTTGGGACAGCAATATTTTTAAGGTTCCATTTTGCTTATCTAAGGCCACCCCAGAAAAACCAATAAAAAATAGAATTAATGGCAATACTAATTGCAGTAGTAGCGCCAAACTTAGCTCTCCAAAACGTAAGGTCCCTGTCGAGAAGGTTGCTTCAGAGAAATTGACACTATTTTGTCGGTGTGCTTCCAAAAACACAGTGTTCCCGGTAAAACTTTCAATTCCATAATCAAACATCGCCAAAGAAGGATTAATTCGAAAAGCAAATGTTCCAAAATGGGCCATCCTATGGGGATGCTTATCTGGATTAGCTTCCCAACTTTGTCTAGCTTTTTTCTGATGTTCTAACCGAATATCATTTTGGGTGATATGCTTTTGAATACTACCAACAGCCGCATAGGCTGTTAGTAGCATAAAAATTGCATATAAGAGAAAAAAAGTTTTAGGTTTTGTTGCATTGGACCAAAAATTCAATGCAAATAGTCGCACATTAGCCCACTTCATTTTTTAAAATTTATAAGTTGTTGTCAGTAATACATTTCTCGGAGCTCCCGGGAAAAGTCGTGTCGCGTTTAAGGCCCCTGTCCAATAGGTTTCATCAAACAAATTGTTCAATTTTACTGCTATCTGCATGTCGATTCCTGTAGGACGGTAGTACACGGCCGCATCAAATACGGTGTATGATGGTAATTCTAAACGATCCCCAAACCATGAAAAACGATCTCCTCTATACTCCATACCTAAACCTACACCAATGTTTTTTAGTGCTCCTCTCATAAAATCATATCGCCCCCAAAAGTTTGCGCTGTGTTCTGGTGCTCCTCCTATACGCTCTCCCACAAGTGCAGGATCATCATCCTCAACGATTTCGGCATCAATAAATGCGTACGAAGCACTTACTTGGAAATTAGGTAAGATATATCCATTAAGATCCCACTCAAAACCTCGGCTACGTTGCTCTCCTCTTTCTACCAAGACAGATTCGTCATTAGGATCCTGTAACAATAAGTTCTTTTGTGTGATTTGATAGATAGAAGCATTCATGGTTAGTTTCCCATTAAAAAACTCTCCCTTAGCACCAAATTCTATATTGTTACTTTCCAGCGGGTCAAAACTTGCCGGTGTACCTGCGAAGAAAAAGTCACCTGTAAACGGCGATAGTGTAACTGTATTGGACTGTGGTTGAAAACCTTGAATATATGACCCATAAACGCTTACATTTTTGGTAGCTTCGTATGTAAGTCCAATCCTAGGAATAAAAGCTTCATTCTTAAATGACTGCTCATCGTTTGATTCGTAATCAAAAATATCTTCATACCAGTCGTAACGCAAGTTTAGCAAAGCAGAGAATTTTCCCATTTTGAACTGATTCTGAATGTAGATCCCATCAGAAGTGGTAAGGTTTGCAGGAATTGCAAATTCTGAAATGATATAACCAGACGTTTCTCTAGCTGTATTATTTGGGTCAGCAAGATTAAAGTGGTCTACATTAGGTCTTGGAGCAGTTACTCCATTAATTTCTATCGTTTCAAACTGATCGGCCTCTGCAGGATCAAAAGAAGTTGCTCTACCGTCTAACCTTCTATAACGTCGTGCTCCATTAGACGATCCTCCAATAGTACGTTCCCATCGGCTTCCATCATATCCCACCAATATCTTATTGGTAAACGTATCATTTTCAAGATCAAAATTGATATAAGCTGTATAATTATCGGTAATCCAAAACTGCTTTCGCTCTGTGTAACGCAACTCAGCCAAGATTGGTATTGCATTTCCTGCAATATCTACTGCAGCAGAACCCGCCACACGATGCTCGGCCAGGTCTTCGTCCCAGGTTTGCTTCATATACGAAGCATTAAAACCAATGTTTTCTGTAATTTCTTTACTAAAATTACTGATCACCATAAATTCTTTTGAAGCATAGAAGTCATTGGCTGCACCAACATTAGTAGAAATATCAGTACTGTTTAAATCAAACTCTCCATTAATAGCTCCAAAAAGAGGTTGACCACGATCCAGGTTTCCTACTCCGCTACTATAGATCATTTCTACATTAAGCGCTGTAGTACTATTGGGTAAAAATGTGATCGAAGGTGTGATCAAGAATTGATTGTTCTGTACCAAATCACGAAAAGATCTTGCTTCTTGAACAGCCGCATTAAAACGGTATAATAAAGTTCCAGAATCGTTTAATGGCCCGGTAAAATCAACAGTTGCTCTTAGAGTACCAAAGCTTCCTGCGGTGGCACTTACTTCGTTTCTACTTTCTTTTAATGGTTTTTTGGTCACCAGGTTTACAGATCCCCCTGGATCCACACTAGAAAACGTAACCGAAGAAGGCCCTTTGATCACCTCTGCTCTTTCAATATGAGAAGTAATGGGTTGTAAAAAGTAATATTGACGTGTTCTCAATCCGTTGATCAATTGGCCATCTTCTGCCTGTATTAATCCTCGAATATTAAAGTGATTATAAAATCCGGTATGAGAAACACTACTCGCAGTCTTTACCGCATCTGCAATTTGAAAAGCTTGTCGGTCGTTGAACAACTCTTTGGTAATGGTAGAAACCGCCTGCGGAAGTTCTTTGTTCTTGATCGCCACTTTGGTTGACGAAAAGGAATAATCACTATTATAGTCGGTCCTAGGGCGACCAATAACCTCAACACTTTGTAATTGTTCGGTACCTTCTTCTAGGGTAATAGTTCCTGCATCAAAAGAGGCTCCTTCTGCAACTTCAAAAGTATTTTTGTATGATTGAAACCCTAAATATCGAACTTCGATTGTATAGTTTCCGGCAGGAGCACTAATTTCGAACTGCCCAGCTCCATCGGTGAGTTTACCGTAGGTATTGGCTGTACTTTTTAAAGAAATTGTAGCTCCGGTTATTGGGGTGTTTTGATTGTCGATCACAGTACCTGTGATTTGCACTTGTGCAAAAGTGACACCACTAAGTAAGAGTACTACTAGTGTGTGAATTGATTTGAGATTCATTGTGTGAATTATTTATTTGATGTTTAAATGGTTTTTAAATAAAGGTCTTGTAATTCTGTCGCGTTAATGCCTTTTGTATCTGAAGTATGTACCAACTCTCCCTCTTTCATAATGCCAATTTTGGTTCCAACATTTACAGCATTAAAAATGTCGTGAGTTGCCATAAATATGGCTTTCCCTTCTGCGCTTAACTCCCTACAGATTTTGGTAAACTCCAGCGTGGCTTTTGGATCTAAACCTGAAATAGGTTCATCCATAAAAATGTAATCGGCATTTTTGGCTAGAGCAATGGCAATACCCACTTTTTGACGCATTCCCTTAGAGTAAGAAGACAATTTGTTGTGAAAAGCATTTTCCTGAAGCCCTGCTTTTGACAAAAAATCGGTTAGCGTTGTATGATCATACTTATATCCAGCCAATCTGCTAAAGAAATTAAGATTTTCTACTCCAGAAAGATTACCGTACAATTGGACCACTTCGGGAATATACGCGATCATTTGAGTAGTTTTATTATTGTTGGGTTGTACCGCAATGCCATCTACCAAAGCTTCACCGCTGGTCGCTTCAATAAGACCTAAAAAGAGATTAATTGTCGTGGTTTTACCCGCTCCATTTTGACCAAGTAAACAAAAAATTTCACCTTTATCAACTGATAAATTTAACTGACGAAGTGCTTCGTGCTTACCATATGTTTTGGTAAGATTTACTGCTTTAAGCATAATGTGTTACGTAAAAATTAAAACTGACGATATGCGTTTTCTATCTTGGCAGAAACCAAGAAAAACAGGGATTTGAAGAAATATCTCAATAGTAATACACCTCTTAAAATAACATGATATGGTTGTCATTTATCCTTTCTAACCACAATGATCTATTGGATCAAACAAATTAGAATAACAACATCAAATCGTAAGTGCGAATTGTTATCGTACAAAAGATTACAACTGATATTTCCTATAAAAGAGGTGGAGGCTTATTATAAATGTAGTTAGGGGAAGCAATCTTTTCCTTTGGAGTATGATAGTGTTGTAATACTACAAGAGTACTTGGAACGCTGTGAAGTTCAACTTCTGAGTATGATGAATTAGTATTGATCAAATCGAATTGATCAGACTGCATCACAAAATCACAAAGTTCGCAGGAAATTGGTGTGTCTTCATCCTCAGACAAATGACTCAACGCATGCAGATTAGCTATTCTAGGTACAAGAAAAGCCACTGCAAACCATATCATAGCAATATGTGTAAGCCCGCGTCGAAACATAGCTTGCAAGATCAGAAATAATGAAACACAATCTTCTTCTTTAACAAAATTTTAAAATATTAATATGTATTTTATAGGGAAGTTTTGTAATGATCTTCATTTTTACACGACTTAGCATTACTTATATCATTAAATTATTGTTTCCTACTGCATGCGTAATTCAAACACAGCATTACTTGTTTTTTCTCTTTCGCTTCAAGAAGAATTGAAAAACAAAGCATTTTTTGGACAACATAATTTAGGGAAATCCCTAAGCGACAACACCAAAAAAATTGCAAATCAGAGTGGGTTACCTGTCCTCTATTTTGACGAGAAGCAACAATCAGGTGTTAATTTTGGAGAAAGATTCTCTAATGCATTACAAGATGTCTTTGAAGCTGGATACGATAAAATCATCACTATTGGTAATGATTGCCCTCTACTTGATGTAAGGCATATCCAACAGGCAAAAAAAGCGCTAGACAATAATGGTAATGCTATAGGTCCAACTACTGATGGTGGTTTTTATTTATTGGGTATTTCCAAAGATGACTTTGATTACCATTCTTTTTTGGATTTTAGCTGGAATACAGCATTGGTATATCAGGAAGCATTGGACAACATCATCTATAGCAATCCTTCTTGTACCGTACTTGAAGAGCTTCAGGATATTGATTTCCTATCGGACATCTATAACATATCCACTAGATATATTCTTAATGAGGCATTACGAAAAAGTATACATGCGATACAAAAGTTTGCCTCACCATTTTATAGTCCAAGTGATCTAACTACACTTCAATTTTTACAACAAACTCCTTTTAATAAGGGATCTCCATTGCCATTTTTAATTCAGTTATAAGAAGAGGTCATTTGTTCTAAATACTCCCTCTAGTTATTCCTATTTATTTTTTAATCATCTACTTTAAACTCTAGATACTTTTTTTCTAGTGTTTATAAGTATTAATTCAGCATAACCGCATGAATCGCTTTTTCATTATCATTACAATACTATTTTTTAACCTGTTTACTTTTGCCCAAGAGACTACGGGTAGCCTCCAAGGAAGTTTAAAAGATCTCCAAAATAATCCCATACCCTTTGCCAATATTATATTAACAGATACTGAAACGAATTTTAACTATGGTGCTATTTCTCAAGAAAACGGGTTTTATAGATTTAACAATATACCCCCTGGAAGTCAATATACTGTTACCATCTCTTTTTTAGGTTTTAAAACCGTTGAAGAGCGTAATCTCGTCATCAATTTGGGGAGCGCAACTATAAGAGACTTTATACTTCAAGAAGAAAGTACTGCACTACAGGAAGTGGTTGTTCTGGCAGAATCTACACCCAAAAAAAATGGTAATGAAACTTTACTCAATCGCAAAGCTATTAAAGCTACTCCTACCATCAATAGAAGCATCCAGGATCTTACTAAAAACTTACCCGAGAACAATCTAAACTCTTTTGGGGGTGCCAGTAACCGATTTAATAATTTAAATATTGACGGGATTGCAAACAATGATATTATTGGATTTCAGGAACCTGCTAGCGGAGCATCAGGTTCGTCGGCTAATGGGACTCCGGGTAGTCTGTCCAGGAGTCAACCTATTGGACTTGGAGCAGTAAAGCAAGTAAGTGTAAAACTATCTCCGTTTGATGTAAGCATCGGAAATTTTAACGGAGCAAGTATCAACTTAGTTACAAAAAATGGTACAAACACCACAAAGGGAGAAGTATATGGTTATGGTAACAATCAAAATCTAATAGGTGAGTTTGCCCGTGGTATAGAACAAGATGTACAATCCTTTTACGATGTTCAGTTTGGCGGTGGAATTGGTGGTGCTATTATCAAAGACAAGTTGTTTTACTACGTAAATTTTGAGCAGGCGTTGTCCAAGGCCCCTGTATTAAATGCTCCAGGAAGCGAGTCTTCAAACATTTCGCTGGATGATGTTACTGCAATCCGAAACAGATTACTCAACGTATACAATTATGATCCTGGTGCATTCGAGAGTGCTGATTTACAAACCGCAAGCACCAAACTATTTGCTCGTTTAGACTATAACCTTTCTGAAATACACAAGTTGACACTTCGTAATAATTATGTAAACAGTTTTGCAGATAATTTAGAGTGGAATAGCACTTTCTTTAATTTTGGAAACCAGGGATACCGACATAATAGCGTTGCCAATAGTCTGGCGTTAGAACTTAAATCCAACTTTTCTAATGGCGCGACCAACAAGCTTTCTATTGGGTATAATATTGTAAAAGAAGATCGGGATTTTGACGGACGCGTGTTTCCGCATATTCAAATCGCAACTTCGTCTGCGGGTCGTATATTTGCCGGGACTTATCGAGAAGCTTCGGTTTACAATACCGATTTCTCAACACTTCAGATTGCCGACACTTATACTTTTGATATCGATAAGCATCACTTTACTGCAGGGGTATTTGGACAGTTGCATGATGTAGATTATGGATTTCTTTCGGCATGGAATGGTCGCTGGGAATACCGTTCTGTAGATGATTTTTTGAATGATCGCCCCGCTCGAATACGGGGAGTTTATAACATCAACAACAATGACTTCGGCTTTGTGAGTAGTCGCCCTTCTGCTACCATTGGAGTCTTTGAAGTTGCGACTTTCTTTCAGGATAATTTTCGGATTGGTGAACATCTAGAGGTAATCGCCGGAGTGCGACTTGACGGACAGTATCTGACTCAAAAACTACCCATCAGCGCAGCCGTACGCAACACTCCAGAGTTTTCTCGATTCGATAATACGATATCCAAAGCCCCACAACTTAATCCAAGAATTGGGTTCAACTACAAAATAGATGCCAATGGCAAATACACAGTGAGAGGTGGAACCGGTTTATTCTCTGGACGTATCCCCTATCTGTGGTTTGCTTATGCAGAATATATTTCGGGTACAGAATATTTCAATATCGATCTAAGACCTGACAATACTGTTGCACTCACTGAAAACCTGGAAGATCTGCGAAGTGTACAGCCCAATTTGACCGAAATCAATCTATTGGATCCAGATTTTAGTCTACCTCGAGATTGGAAAACAAATATCGCTTTCAAAGCAAAATTACCTCATCGATGGACCGTGGATGTAGAAGGCACTTATACCGAAGTAGTTAATGGACTCCTTTTCCAGTCGATCAACAGAAGAGATAATGTCGGTAACTTTGATGGAGCAGACAACAGACCCTATTTTTTAGAAACGGGTGATGCCATCAAAATTAATCCAAATTTCACCAACGTGTTTTTACTCACCAATACCGACAAAGGGTTTCGATATAACCTAACTTTCGGACTCAGCAAACAAGCAGGAAATTATAGTGGATATTTGGGCTATACCTATGGTCGTAGTCGAGATATTTCAAGTACAGTACGTAGTTCTCCTGCGGCTAATTTTGAGTGGAACCAAGCATTAGTGGCAAACGATCCTGGCTTGTCTTATTCCAATTTTGACCTCAGACATAAATTTGTAAGCAGTCATTCTTATAATTTTAACATAGGAAAATCCAGTACAGGCTTCATTTCGTTTTTATATAATGGAAGAGCTGGAACCCCTTTTTCTTATGTATACCAAGGGGATCTGAACCGTGATGGTTCCTCCAGAAATGATGTGATCTATGTACCAAGAGATGCTTCAGAAATTAATTTGATTGATATCACCGATAGTGCTGGAAATGTTACGGTAAGTGCTGCAGAACAGTGGCAACGTCTTAATGCGTTTATAGAAGCAGACCCTTATCTAAGGGACAGAAGAGGGCAAATTGCAGAACGTAACGGAGCCCGTACTCCCTGGAATCATGAATTAGACATGAAACTGGAATATGCAATGAAGCTGAAAAACGGGGATGGCATTTCTTTCTCTTTTGATATGCTTAATGTATTCAACTTTATCAATAGAGATTGGGGCCGTTTGGTGTTTGTACCTAATGTAGTGAACTCCAGTTTTAGTCTTTTAAATTTTAGAGGAATCGAAAATAACGAACCTTTATTTCAATTTAACATCCCTGAGGGTACAGAACCTTACGTAACTGATTTGTTTAACTCGAGATGGAGAGCACAGTTTGGGCTGAAGTATAATTTTTAAGTATTCGATAAATCTAGATAATAATAGAAAATTACAGCCTAAAAAAGGTCAATAGATACTCATAAGTGATTTGGACTGGTATACAATAAAATTATGTAGTTTTTGACTAAATATATGTTGATTGTTTTCAATCACTTTTAGAAGTTCTTGATTGGCCTTTTTCTTGTTGTGCGTAATGAAATTTGTGTTGTACTTATGATATTCCTTTTTTTCTGATTTAATTTCTAAAATTTTCAAAATGTTATAATGCCTATAGTCTTGTTCTATTCTTTCAAATAATGATTTAATGATATTGTACTCACCTTCTATTACCTGGAAAAAGGTGAAATCGGAATAAATAAGAATTCCACTAATATTGTTTTGATTGTTAAATACCTTGGCATCTAGCAACAATGTTTCTATATCTTGATCAGTTAACTTTTCGGAGGCGTTACTGATATAACATATGGTTAAAAACATATTGAAAGGGTTTAGCAATTAATAAAAAACCCATATCCTTACTAGTTCCGGATACGGGGTATTTGACGATTGCTTAACTCTAAGTTAATAAATTTCAACGAGTTACCACCCTATTTTCTCTATAGAATTTTTATGGTTTTTCCTTTACAACTTTGTTGCTTTTGTAATTATTCTTTGAGGAAACGTATATCAAATTGGTGAGCAGTTATGTTTTCTAATTCCCTACAATCACCAAAATCCCAATCAATAACAACACTATCCATCCCGGATGTTTTGCTTTGGTAGCCACAAACACCAGTAGTGAAGAAACAAACATGGTTATTGCAGTAGCATAAACCGTAAAACTAACAACCTCTGCATTCCATTGCTCTTGTACCAATGCTATTTCTACCAGAAAGGCTCCAATACACCATCCAAAGAATGAAGCTAAATGCCAGGTCGCCCAAAGTATTCTTAAATGTCTTCCTTTCAAGTCGGTATTTCCTATTGTAGGAACAATCTGCCCTTTTCTTCTTTTGGATTTAAATATTAAATACTCTCCAAGAATAGAGTGTACAAATCCTAAAAGAAAACATAGGCTTCCAGCAATTAAAAAATACGTATTCATTCTTTCTTACACCATTGTTTTATTGCAGTAGGTAGCCTTTTCGAAGTCTCTGATATTGATTGAAATAATCGGAACGTCTGGAAATAGCAATTTCAACTCGATGATGATACTATCCGATAATTTCTTTTTTTGAGCAACGGTTCGCCCTTCCATAATATTACCAAAAATATGGATGAAATCATCTTGAGTATTGCCAACCATATAATATTCAAAAGGATTGATTCTAACTTTAATATCTCCGGGATCAAAAAGATCAGATGCTACTGCAGTGTCATAGACTTTTTGAATAATTTCTTGTGGAGGCCTTAGTTGTATAATGTGATGTGAACAATCAATAACAAAGTGTGGCATAAACTATTTGATTTTCGGCTGTTGATTTTGACTAATGTAAGGGTATTAAATCCTTTGAAGTTTTATCAATACTAAGGTAATGAAATTGAGACAAGTTATGCTTATTGTAAAGTAATGTTTTAGTTTTTCTCACTTCTTTTACGATAGATCTTTAATAAGTATTCTATCCTTGATGAATTTGTATCCAGATGATTCAGAAATATTTTAAATTCTTTGGATCTGGCTGTAAATGTCAAATATTCATCAGCATTCCATGGAGAAGCGTAATTAGCTTCATTTATGATTTGGTCCTTAGAGATAGCTTCCCAACTTATCGCCTTTCTCCCTTCCAATGCAATTCCTTTATCGGATAGTTCTATTTGTATACTATTCTCTTTTGCTAATTTTAAATACCCCGGAATGCCTCTCATCGTTAATAGCATATATAAAATAACCACCACCCCAATTATCCAGTGGACAGCAAATAGGAAATAAACCCCAACAGTGATCCAAAATATCGCTAACGCGATTTGCCAGTAATAATAAGATTTGGATATATATATATTGGTTTTTTGAGGCGCTTTTTTGTTTTCTACAAAAAGTTCTGAAATCATTTTTAATTTAATTCGAATTATAGTTGATAGAGTTTCCTGAAATACTATTGCAAAATTCATTTTGCATCACACTCCATTTTTGATTATAAATTAATTTTCTTGTTCAAAATAATTCCATACTTCATCGGTAAGTTTTTCACCATATTCTGAATTGGTAAAGAGCACAAAGCCCCAGTCTTTTTCCACATCCATGAGATAACCACAAGTAAATCCTGCATTATTCCCGTTATGGAAGTAGGTTTGACTATAATCTTGATCTGCAGTCAAAAAACCCAAAGTGTAATACACATTGATTCCTGTTGAGGAAGTAGATATTTTTGAATGATGTTTGAACAATTCTTTATAACTATTTTTGGATAAGATTTTCTTTTGCATCACCCCAATCATCCATTTCGAGAAATCTATGGGTTCAGTATGAATAGAAGATGGGGCAATAAATTTTCCAAGTTCTTTTTTATACCAATAATCGTTTTTCAAATCGATCCATTCCCGTTGATTGGTGTACGGTTCTGCCTTGTTTTTATAAATAGTTGGTGTTGGAATAAATGTAGTGTTTCCCATTTCTAAAGGTTGTGCAATCTTTTCCTGAAAAAGTGCTTCTAGTCCTTTCCAATCGGTCTTATCAATATGTTTCAATACCATAGCAAGATATTGATATCCTTCTCCAGAATATTCATAACCAGTTCCCGGATTGAATTTTATTTTCAATTTTTTATCTTCTTCATTCTCTCGCCAATTTGGAAAACCCGATCTATGACTTAAAACCATTCTTGCCGTTATTTTCTTATATCTATCGTCATAAGCGATATCATTGTACGGCAAATATTCATATAAAGGTTTATCCAAATCCAATTTCCCCTCTTCTACAAATTTCATCACAAAAAATGCAAATACAGATTTTGATATCGATGCTCCTTCAAAAATGGTCTTATGAGTAACAGGAAGCTTCTTCTCTAGATTAGCATACCCAAATGTTTTATGATAAACTACTTTACCTTCATTAATCACAGCAATCGAAAGTCCAGGAATATTTAATGAATCCATCCGGGACTTCAAAAACTCATTTATAGAATCGATAGCAACCTCATAACCTGCAAGATTCGTTATGTTTTTTTGAGCATGAATACTTTTGGTAGAAAGGATCAAAAATAGTACAACCGAGAATTTCAATACTTGTTCTTTCACTTATTCCTTTATTAATGAGATTCAATATTACATATATGTCTTAGAAAAGTGAAGTGTTACCTCACTCTAGAGAAAACTACTCTTTGATTCCTCGTTTTTATCTTGAGCAAGCACCTCTACTCAATACATTTACCAATACATAGATGGAGATACAAACACCCCTTACTAAAGTCTTGAATACTACTTATTTTTTTACAAAATAATCCCAAGCTACTTTGGTAATATCAGCGATGATCTTCTCGTTGGTTTCAAAATTTTCTGACGATTCGGTGACAAAGACACTTATGGCAAAGTACTTTCCATTGGGAAGAAAAACGAGTCCAATATCGTTTACTGCAGCGGTTATCCCTGTTTCCTTATCCGCTCCCGACCAACCTGTTTTATGCGCCACTACAGTTTCCTTTGGCAATTGGCCTTTTAATCGGTTTTTACCTGTTTTGGTTCCTTTCATAACATCCCATACAAATTGGTGACTTTCTTTGGTGAGCAGGCTATTGCTGTTTTCGTAAAATGCTTTAAGAATCCTATTTGCTTCTTGAGGCGTTGTCCAATTCAAAAACTGCTGATCCCAATTGTTTTGCATAGTTTCTTCGTTGATTTTAACCTCAAAATCTTTAAACCCAAGCTTAGAAAAATGATTTTCTATTGCTTCAGGACCTCCCATAAGTCTTAATAGCACATCACACCCTACGTTGTCACTTACAGCAACCGTATATTTCATAATTTCGGCCAGGGTTAGTGTAGCTCCTTCTGGATATTTTTCTCGTATTGGGCTCCATAAACCTGGCAACAATTCACTTTTCTTAATATTGATTTTTTGCTCCAGAGAAAAGTTTCCTTTATCGATTTCAGATAACACCCTCAACGCAATTGGGAATTTGAATACACTTTGCATCGGGAAGTGTTTGTGCCCATTGATACTCAATGTGTCTTTATCATCCATTCCATGAATTGCCACTCCAACAACAACGTTTTTGGACTGTATAATATCTCCTAATTTATGTCGTAATGTTTCTATTTTTTGAGAATATCCTTGTGTAAAAATTAAGAAAAGGATGAAGAAGATAAGTGATCTTTTATTTGTCATATTTTTTGTGTGAATGTAGAGATTTAGTTTATGATTGGTAGGAATATATACTTATTAATTTTTGAGTGATAAATATATTTTATGTCTCATACTTCCTTTTTTAATTAGCTTATACATTGTACTATTTAATTTTGTTAAACACGTCTATTAAAATTCCAATCAAGACGATAACGAATGAACCCATTGTTGTTCCAAAAACATATGCTAACAAGCCCTTGAAATAACTCATCGCTTTGTTTTTATTAAAGAAATTTCCAATAGCCCAGGCAGAATATGCAAGTGCCACAAAATAAGTAAAGTTATAACTTTCAAAACCTGTTATACTTTCTACGATTCCAAAGAATGTGAAAATTAGATTTCCGATTCCTACAGTAAAAAATATCAAAATGAATATCTCATAGATATTATACTTGGAGTTTAAAAAAAATAACCGAGTCCAAAGCCCAATAAAAAAACCCAATAGAATATTTACAACCCCAAAATTTTCTCCAACCCATTCAAATGCTTTTAGCACCCCAGGGCTTTGTATATTCTCTGGTGTTGTGCCTGTATTAAAACCTAATATTTGTTGAGTAATCACAAAAAACAACGAACTGAAAATCACAAAAATGATAGGCTTTACCAATCTTTTTCTATCATATAAAATAAATTCCAAGACGGCTTTTCCCGGTCTTAAAAACAACTCTTTGATGGTATATAACACTCCCTTTTCAAAGTTCAAAACACCACCAATTTCTTTTAGGATATAGGCACCATCGATTCTCTCTAAAGGTTCTAAATTTTTATGTTCCTCACACTGTTGTTGATCAGGAATAGTATTCATTTTTTTGTTTTTTTATCAATAGTAACTTTAACGCGTAGAATGATTAAGTTACTTCCCTTGAGCACTAAAATAACAAAATTGAGAGGAGCTTTGTCTCTTTTGAAGTAGTATTATTTTTTTAACTTCATATGTAAAATAGGATAAGGCTTACCCGTAGAATCTAATTCTGAACGATTTATAACTTCAAACCCACAATGCTTGTAAAAACCAACAGCTTGTTCATTTTGTTCGTTCACATCTACCTTGGTTACGCCCAAATTGTTGATCGCATAATCCAATAATGTTTTTCCAATTCTTTTTCCTCGATACTTAGGGGCTATAAATAACATTTCCAAATTCCCCTCGGCGACCCCCAAAAACCCGACTATGTTCTGATCTTCATCTTTGATACATCTTAATGTTACCGCATCCAGATAGGTATTTAAGATTAATGGTTTAAAATAGGTTATATCTTCTTCTTTTAAAAAGTGATGTGTAGCTCTAACCGAAGCTTCCCAAACCTCTACTACTTCTTGGTATTGTTCTTTGCTAACTGTATCTATTTTTTGTTTCATTTCCTTGAGTGTGGCTAACGTTTTCGGTAAATGTTCTACCAAAGCAAAGTGTTACCTCTATTTTTTGATTTTTCTACCTCGTCAACAGTCAAATCGAGATACAATTATCATTTTTTAGTATTGTACAATTCGATTGCTTGTAAGTATTTCTTTCCTACATCCTTTGTTTGCGGATAAAGAAATCCATCCAGTTCAGGATGGTTTGCCTTGGTCCAATTTACCAGGATATCTCTGTTTTTAAGAAATTTTGCGACATTAAAAACCTCGTATTCCACCCTTTCAACCTTGACTATTTTTTGATCCTCAAATCGTACCATTTCACGCCATACTATTGGTTCTTCGGTAAGAAAAAGGATTCTTTTATCAATTTTTGAAATTTTGGCTTTCACCACATCATTTTCTTGTTCAATTTCAAGGAGCTTGTAAGTGGGTTCGAATACCGAATCCCATTCTAACCATACAGTATAGGCTTCTTGAGAAAAACGCTCTTCGTAGTTGTCTGCATTTTCTCGTATCACAATACTATCACCTAGTATCGCTACCATTCCGGGGACATCAGAACGATCAAGAGCCTTATAATACTGCTTTGCAATTTCGAGTTTGGTAATTTCTTTACCCTTTTTCTTTTCAGAAGTATTGCAGGATGTACATCCTATGATTATCAGTATTAATACAACCAGGATTTTATTCATTCTCTTTTAATTTGATGTAATATAAATAATAAAGGGCATTAAATGCCCTTTATACAATGTGATCTTCAGCGTTTTTAATTCAAACTGATTCTTCAAGATGAAATTACGTCATCATGAATCATTCAAGTTATAGACCTTTCAAATCGATTACTTCAAAATTTCTTGCATCAAAATAATCATCTAATCCATAATCGGTATTAATGATGACCCCTCCCAATAAGGTTACCTTGTCTACATGGAATTCATTTTTACAGGTTTTTATATACTCATGGATCTTCTTATCAATAATCTTGTAAGTAGCTTCTGTAATGGCTTTTGCCTGATTATCACTACCCAGTATTTCGTCTCTGTATGGCAATAAACTCTCTTCCAACTTCATTTGTTGGTAATCATCATCATTGATCACAGGAGTGTAGTCATTATCCTGTAAACGGCTTAAAGCAAGCATCAAAGCTCCACAAGAGTTTCCTGTTTCTTCCATTCTTGGTCGATACATCTTACCTAAATCTCCTTCTAAGGTAATTCCTATATGAGGGCCATAAAAAATAAAAGCACTTCCATTATCAGGTATATGATGGGCAAATGCTGTCATTCCAGTTTGTCCAACAAAAGGGACTCCCCCAAGTCCTCCCATTACAAACGGTCCAAACAAGACATTAAAGAACGTAGTTGATGGCACATTGATATCGTCAGAACATACAGAAGTTGCCATAAGTACCTTTGAAATATCAAGTTGATGCTCAATTTGCATTTTCCCTAAATAGTGAATAGAAGTATCTTTTGCATCCTTGGCATTAGGGAATTCCTTTTTTACTACTTCGTCAAATTTTCTTTGTAACATGCTTCAGTGATTTTTTTACGATGTTTTAATTATTAGATCTTATAAAGATAAACTAATTTCATTAAAAGCAACAAAGTTGCATTAAATATAAAGTATCAAATGGGAGACCTTGCCAGATATAATTTTCCGACAATTATTTTTTACCTTTAGCTATCTCATTAGGTATGTGTAGTACCAAAATTCCTAATTCTTTAACTGCTGTAGTCTATGAATTGCATTTTGATTTTCGGGATTCAATTCCAGGGATTTTTTGAAGTTCGCAATGGCATTTTTTGCATCCTTTTTGATCAAATAAGCCTCGGCTAAACTATCGTACAAATTTGCCGAATTTGGATATATATGCAAGGCTAACAAAAACACATTGATCCCATCCTCTATTCTTTTTTGGCCAAAAGACAATCTCAACCCTAGTTTATTGAGCATCCATTCTTGTAGTTCAAGGTTTGGATGTTTTGTCAAAGTTTGTTGATACAAAGGAATCAAATCTTGATATCCTTGACCCAATGCCAAATCATTAAAATCCTTATAGTTGAATTCTTTTGTGAGGGATTTCTTCATTTTTTTTGAAATCTCATTGCTTTCCGGGGTGTTTTCAATGAATTTCTTGGCGCTAACTTCATTTTTTAATGTAGCATTGAGAAATTGCAAGGTATACATCGAAAGCAGGTTGTAAGAGGCCATTATTTTATCATCACTTTTGTCTTGCCTTTTATCTCTATTCCCAAACAAAACGCCATAGGAACTAAAATAAGAATGAGATAGATCATGGAATTTGTAACTATACGCATTGCTGTATTGTAAAGAATCATACAGTTGAAACTTATAGTTCAATTCTTCTGGAATCTTATCCTCCTTCAAAACGATTTCAGGAATTTCTTTTTGGGCAAAATGAACATAGGGAATATTCAATCTGTTTAAATTAAAGTAAGCAGATTTTTCCAATACATCATATCGATATCTTTCAGTTCCATCAAGACTTACTAAGGCTTTGATGTTACGATTTTTCATCACCGTAATTGCGTTAGAGAGCCCGCCAAAACTAAATCCCATTAATGCTATTTTATCTGGATCTATGCTTTTATATTTATGAATCTCTTTTAACAGGAACTCCACATCACGAGATTGCGTTTCCATATCTTTGGTTGTTCCACCTTCTAACTGTCTGGTATCTGTACCTCTGGATGGGCTTGATATTACTACAAATCCATTACTCACCAAATACTCAAAAAGTGCAAAATTTTCTATCGATGATGCCTGATAACTAGGGGCGTACACTACTACAGGAAATGTATCGTCCAAAAAATGGACTTCAGGAAAAGCTCTCGCGTTTTCGGATAGATGCGCTTTGTTTTGAGGTGTATTCCACAAGTAAGGAAACCAATCTAGCAGAAACTCATTGGGTAAGTTTTCCCATTCTTCCTCTTCTTTCAACACTTCCAAATAATCTAAAACAGTAAGTGGCTTGATATTTTCTTTTTTGAGATCTGCAGGATACCAAATACTAACAGGAATGGGCCTGTATATGAATTGATTATTAAACTCATTTTTGATTTGATAGGTCCTTGTACTATCAACAGTGGTATAGTGTTTAAATCCTATAGCATACTTACCTGGATTTAAATTGATTTTTTCTAATGAAGTTTGTCCAAACAATACGCCCAATTGAAAAAGCACCAAGGCCCATAACGTTACAATTCTCATTTTTTGATGATTAGTGTTCAAACGTATAGATCCATTATTTAGATAATTGTTACAGTTCGTGGTCTCAGGGTAAGTGTATGCAATAGGAGTAACTTCTAAGTAAGCCAATCCTAGCTTAATTTGTGGTTTGCAACCTGGATGCCATCAAAAAGGCGTTATAAGCATTTATTATCCTACCTGATTTGCTCAATTCTGTAAAAGAAACCTCTTTTTGGGTATTATCATCATCATTTATTTTCACTGGAATTTCAAAATAAGTTCCAGACTCCATAATAATCTTTTTTAATTCGGCTGCAGATAAGTTAGGGAAATAAGATAATAGAAGCCCTGCCAATCCTGAAACCATAGGTGCCGCCAAAGAAGTCCCCCTAGAAAACCCAAAATTATTATTTTCTTTAGTCGTATAAATTTTTACTCCAGGAGCGAAAACATCTACAGTGTTTTTACCATAATTAGAAAAACTGGCCACAAGATTTTCATTGACTTCATAACCGCTAGCCCCAACAACGATAAAATTATTTACTAATTCTGGACCGTCCATATAATCATTTGGAAAATATAAGTGTTTATCTGTATTAACTGCATCATTTCCTGCTCCATGTACAACGAGTACATTGTTACTTTCGGCATATTTAATAGCATCTATGACCCAATTTTGATGTAAAGAGAATTGCTTGCCCCAACTCATGTTAATTACTTTTGCCCCATTATTTACTGCATATCGAATTGCCATTGCGATATCCTTATCATGTTCATCCCCAGACGCAACCATGACAATAGGCATAATTTTAATGTTTTCTGAAAAGCCCATAGCTCCCAAACTATTATTTCTATCAGAACCAATAACACCAGAAACAACTATTGAATGATTAAAAGGTACTTCCCCAGAAACAATATGATTTCCATAAATTGAATCCGTTATCTTATTGAGATTATCACCAACGATTTCTCGTTCCTTGTAATCCAGATGGTAAGTTGTTTCAAGCATATCGCTATACCACTGGATGTAATGTTTAAACATTTTTTCTGTTCGATCATTTTGTTTTGCAGATTTAAGAAATTTTGCATGGTCATTAGTAATAGAGTCATTAGTTGAACTCAATACTTTATCCAAATCTGCAACGCTAATCTCCTCTTTTTTTGTTAGTTGCTTAATACTCGCTGAAGCTGATTCATGCCTTTTCAACCATTCCTTAAAATAATTTATTGAAGACTTTAATTTATTAATGTCATTTGGAAGCTGTTTTTTGGCTTTTACATAAAGTTTATAGTTTGATAACTCTTCTTTGTCAATATCAGTTGAATCCTTTCCTTCAAATACTTGTTCATATTTTTTAATGACTCTTACGACCTCGGCACTTTGAAACTTAACATATTTCCCATTTGAATTTCCCAAAAAGTCCCAACCCACTTTGTCATCTATAAAACCATTGTTATCATCATCTATTCCATTATTAGCAATCTCATCTTTATTTTCCCAAATATGTTCTTTTAAATCAATATGATCTATCTCGACCTTGGTATCAATTACAGCTACTATAACTTCATCTCCTTTTGGATACTTATCCAACAAACCTGATTCGTATAACCTATCTAAACCAACTCCCGGTATTGTGTCATTTTCATAATCCTTATGATGCCAATTTTGTAGTTCTTCGTTGGATAATTTTTTTTCTTTTGAGATTAGATGATTATTTGATGATTTCTTAGGTGTTTCCTGGCAGGAAGAATGACTAATTACCAAAAGGTAGAAAACAGTTATAACAACACTTTTTAGATTCATTTTTTAATTCAGTTTTATTGGCTTTGATGTTTAATATATGTGTTGTAACGAGTTAAAATGTTACGTTGTTCTTTTGACTATTCTATGGGCTGATTCATTTCAATTTTTGTATTTGATACTTTATCGTATAAACTACTTTTCCCTCCCGAAATAACAATACTGATTAGATAAATCACAATAATAACCTGGGGTAATATGAGAGTAATCCAAACCCAAACCGGAGGGTTTTGATCAGATTTTGAATAGAAAACAATCCAATGTACCCCAGTATGCGCAATTTCCCAAGGCAACAGCTTTAAGATATTTCTTGTAAGAACATGTGGTTTACTATTTTGAGAATCAGAGCGAACTGAAATATTTAAGATTCTTTTTCCAACTGTAGCTCTAGTTTTGCTTTGTTCTGACAAGAAAAAATAAAAGAACACTGGCAATGTTAATGAAATGAACCCCACCAGCTGAGCACTAATAGGTGTTAAAGGGATTTTTTTAAAATTGAAGATAGTCGCGATACCAAATAAAAGAATGGCATAGATGGCGATGATGATATAATCAATCATGTACGCTACTAATCTTCTTATAACTATTTTTTTCATAAGTTGAATTATCTCAATGCTACGGTATCTATGAACAACTGAAATTCTTCTTCATTTTTGTTCCCGATTAAAAAAGCAATTTCCTCAATATACTCTCCCGAAAAATTTGGTTGCTCAAGTTTTCTCCCTCTAAATGTTGGATACATAACTTCTAAAGGGATTTGAATTTCCTGCCAATCACCATTTGTAGAGAAGTAAGAGATATAAGAATAATAATCTCTCGAATTGGCTTTTAGTCTAAATTGATATTTTTTACCATCTCCTTTTATTTTAAGAACAATCTTAGTGTAACCCTTCACCGATATTCTTTCGAATCTATGTCTTACAGAAGAGAACCCTCCATTATTTTCTAGGGATACATTTCCTTTGAAAACTCCATGACCTTCAGGACTTAACTCTAAAGAGCCTGATGATCTTCCTCCCATCACCACATCATCGACTACTAGCCAGTCTTTTAAATCCGTATTTGGATTAAAATCAAAAATGATTTGTGATGATAGCGAAGCAAACATGATAATCATAGTTATTAAATACTTCATGATTTAGCAATTGTCAACTTTTAGAACGTTTCCTAATAAATATAAAACATACTAAAAACTGATGTTTTTTGATAACAAGATACTAAATATTAGATATAACAACGGTTCGAGTTTACACCCGAACCGTCATTGTGGTTATAAATTTTATACGATCTTTTAATGAGGAGAATGTAGCCCTAGTTTATTTCCTTCCGTGTCCAAAAACAAGGCAAAAAATCCACTTTCATCTGCATGAGCAGTTTTGGGGACAATGATGCTGCCACCATTTTTCTCAACCTTATCGAGTATGGTTTGAAGATTATTACCGCCATTTAGATATATAGTTACTCCATCCGCAGAGGGTTTGAAATCTTCTCCTTTCATGATGACTCCCATCACCGTTTGGTTTTGATACGGGAATATACCCATTTCCATTCCTGGCATTTCCATTTTTTCGATATCCAACTCCAAAATTGTGTGATAAAAACGAATTGCTCGCGAAATATCTGTAGCCGGAATCTCAAAAAGGGAAACAAAACTATTCATATCATTTACATTTTTTTCTGCTGTTGTCGGCTGGATTTCGGTTTCTGGGTTAGACTTGCTTTGATCTTTACAGCTAATAACGCTTAAGATCAAAAAAACTGAAACCCCTAGTATTTTTCTTTTCATTCTTTTAAATAAGTTTATATCATAAAATTAATGGTAATCAACAATTTGAAATTGTAAAAATGCGACACCTACCTCCTATTTGTAGAAAAGGGTTGAAAGCTCCATGTTTTTGTTTCCTAAAAATTCCTTTGGCGTAGTCCCAACGAATTCTTTAAAGTCCTTATTAAAATGGGCTTGATCAAAATATTCACTTTCATAGGCAATTGTGGTCAAGCTTTCTTTATCATCGAGCAACATTTGTAAAGCCGATTGTAAACGCAATACCCTACCCAACTGTTTTGGACTAATACCTATTTGTTTTTTGAAATTTCTTTCGAGCTGTCTTCTTTTTGATAGATCTTCTTTCAATATTTGATGTATAGAACTACTTCCATTGGTAATAAGAAGGGCATCTACGGTAGTTTTCACTAAGTTTTCAATAGTTGAATGCTGATTCAATTTGTCAAAAAGAAAGGTTTCAATAATCTCTATACGTTCTTCGGTATCGGACGCATTATCTATCTTCTGCTCCAATACTTGCCCATCCATCTTTCCAAACAAATCTTTGATCGGGGTCTCTTTATCAACAAGCTTTTCGAGAGGAGTATTCACAAAATTTGCAAACCCATGTGGATAAAAGCAAATTGCAAATGACTTGACATCACCCAAGGGTTCTATAAAGTAGGATTTTGTTCTTTGTCCCATTATCATGGCGTCAGGATGCACTACAAATTCATCTTCAGAGATATATTTTTTGATTTTGTCCTTCAGGTTAAAGGTCATCTCGATACATCCATCTGGAATGATTTTTTGCTTTTCATTATTTGGATCAAAAGGGACTTCCAAAGTCCAATAAAATTTGACCAAAGCACTTAGATCGGGATGTGGCTTAAATGTCTGATAATCCATCATATTATATATTGTTAACCAACTTTTCAGATGATAATAACACCCCATCCAAATCGGCATAAACGTAGTGTGCATTCTTAATTCTAGTGCCTTCGATTATCAATTCTTCACCCAATACACCTACATTTCTTTTGACACTTTTTACTGGACATGTTCCTATTGCTTTAATGCCAACATCCATAGTATTAATTTCCTTAGAGTCTCTAATGCAACCATACACCAATATTCCTTCCCAATGATTATCTATAGCCAGCTTTGCTATATTATCTCCTACCAGGGCGCAACGCCGAGATCCTCCTCCATCAATCACCAAGACCTTACCACTTCCATCGTTTTCAAGCATTTTTCTAACATAGGTATTATCCTCATAGACTTTTAAGGTGACCACCTCTCCTGCAAAACTTTCTTTTTTACCAAAATGTTTAAAATCTACATTGAGTAGGGTAAGTCGTTCTGCATGTTGATCCCAAAGATCGGCTGTAATAATTTCCATGGTTATTGCTTTCTGTTTTTATGATGATAATGTTTTAATATTTAATCGTCAAATTCAACTCCAAAAATTCCCTTGATTTTCCTTGACGTATATTGTCAAATTCGAGAGTTAGGTGCATTCTATTTCCTGTTGTAAATTCGATGAGATCTACATCTTGAAAATAGTTGACAAATTTGGTTCCATAATTAAGAGTGGGCATTTCAAATTCCACTCGAGTGAGTAACTCAATTTGGTTTGCATGTCCCGTAGGTTCTGTATGAGGTTTCTTTTCGCCACGATAAGGAAGTCTAAAAGTCCAAGGTAATTTTGGATATTCTTGGTTGGGGATAATGTCTATTGACATTCCTTTGGGAAAATAATTCGGTTGGTAAATTTTGCTGGACTCAAAAAGTTGATCCGTGGATGCATCGTTTACCAAGCACAAGCCAAACGGTGAATGTTCATTGTTCTCGAATTGAGAGCGTTCCCATAGTTTTGTTGGAGCAGTCAATTCACTTTGAATTTCCTTTTCGTTAACCACCCATAAAATCTCGAGGAAGAAATTTTCAAAATAGAATTTTCGATTCGTTGTTCCTTGTCCAGGATGCAATCGACTACTACCTTCGGTCAAACCAAAATCAATCAAGCTATCTGCTTCTTTATCTCCGGTATTGGAAAATATAAATATGTGATCAACCTCCATATTCAATAAATAGCATCCAAAGTTTTATAACGGACTAGCATATGAAAAACAGTGGGGTTTCCCTTCACTAACTTTTCAATGTTATAGGATTATAAATTTATTAAATTCATTTCCGTTTAAATGCTTAATAGATACTTTTTTATTCAGATAGCAGTTTTTTGTAACATATATGCATTTTGGGTTTTTGATATCGCTCAGTATTCATTCCTTTAGCGTATAATTCTGCATTAAAAAATCAATTGTAAATCCCATGTTCAAATACATGTTTTTTGCCATCTCTGATGCTTGTAACGTAGCTATATTACAGTTAAGGTCAATTGCCCTATTCAAAACATATTGCATGATATTCCATGCATAACCTTTTTTTCTTTGAGCAGGAATAATGCCCAAACTATGGATTCCGGCTACGTTGTTAGTGATTACCAGCATTACAGTTCCTACAATATTCCCATGATCATATATCAGAAAATAGCGCACATCATCACAAGTTTTTACTACAACATTTGCTGCGATTTGATATCCAAAAGCTTCAGAAAAAGCAGTACTCCATAACAAAGCTTTGGCTTCATCATCTACTAGTATACATTCTAGCTCTCTTTTGATTTCATTTTTTCCGTTAAGAGGCAAACTCATACCGTATTGTAGCGATTTAAGTGCAAAAAGCTGCTGAGTCTCTAAGGAATTATCTTCCTGAATTTCATTAAAACAGGAGAAGGTCAACTCAGGGTATTCTTTCATTTTTACACTTATTTCTTTTAATGACTCTTCAGATAGTGTTGAAGTCGACCAAATTCTATTAGGCCATTCCGTATTATTTATTTTAGCAATGGTATACGTTAACTTTTCTTCAAATCCCTGAAAAGCTTTCCCTGCTAATCCCCATAAACGGGTCAAATTATTGATATTTCGTTTTACGTTTTTCATTTTGAATTGATTAAGATGATTCCTACAATCATTGCAAATGCACCTACCAGACGTTTTGCAGTTAAGGGTTCTACAGGCAGGTTTAACCAACCAAATTTCCCTGCTATTAACGAAAAAATAAGTTGTCCGCACAGACCGAGTGCAATCATTTTTGAAATTCCAAGTTTTGGGATGGTATAGAAATAAAGTGTTATACCAATCATACTAAATAATCCGCCGATAAACCATAAAAACCAAGGTACTTGGCCAAAGATTTGAAGCTGAATATTTCCTTTACTGATAACTAACAAAATAAGTAAACCAAAAACAACACTCGTTATAGAAGTTGATATTACTGCAATAATAGGTTGCTTAAGAATTGAACCCAACTGTGTGTTGAATCCAGCTTGAACGGCAAGAAAAACCCCGCCCGTAAATGCAAGTGTGTATATTAATATTGATTTCATATTGCAAAGTTCAAGAAGAACAAGTTCTTTTTCCTTTACATATGTTGATTCAGGTGTGTTTTTTTATTTTTTTTCGAATTCTACTTAATTGCGTGGGGGTAATCCCCAGATTAGAAGCTATGTAATGTAAAGGAATACGCTCTTCAATCTTAGGGTGGGCATTGATAAAATCAAGATATCGTTCTTCGGCATCTTTTAAAACAATATTGATCTCTCGTTTTTCTTTATCGAGCACCCATTTTTTTTCGAGATAGGCTATATAAAAGTCCTTGAGTTCAGTATGTTCCTCAATAAGTTGGCGATATTGTTTGTAATCAAAACTAATGAGTATACAAGGTTCAATTGCCTCGAGCGCAAAATTTGAAGGTTCATTTATTAAAGCAGAAACCATAGAACCCACAAAATTCTCTTTTAGGAAGATATTTTTATGGTACAAACTTCCTTCATCACTGATATAATACGAGACAATGACTCCTTTGTACAAAATGTGTTTTTGTTTTGAAGTCTTCCCGATCTCAAGTAACATTTCTCCTTTCTTTAAATGCTTTATTTCAGAAATTGACGCAATCAATGAGACATTCGTATCGCTTACCGCACTGTATGTATTCAGAACTTTTTTGATAAATGGTATGTAGTCTTCTATATCGTTCATTACCTACTGATTGATAACTGTTGTCATAAAATCAATATTACAAAGTGTTCACTTTTGTTTTCATTAAATGTTTTTCTATTAATGGTTTTAACTCATAAATAAGGTCTCTCCCCTTATTACCATTGGTCATTATAATGAACCCCACTTTCTGCTTCCAAAATAAATAAAAAAGAGATCTATAGGAATCATTTGCTCCTCCATGTTCGACGATATGTTTCCCATTTTCTGTATTGATTCTAGGGCCAAGTCCATGATGTGAATTTTCTTCTGCTGTGATCATATCTTCAACTAATCCCTTTGACAAAAATTTGGAACCAGTGTCTTGTTGAGATGTCATCGTTGCTTTCAAAATCACATACAAATCCGTAGGAGTTATCCACAACCCAGAAGCGGCTGCTTCTGGCATGGCTTGATAACCTCGTGGCAAAGCTTCTGGCTTTCCTTTTTCGTCATGGGCTTTGGCAATATTTCCAAATGCCTCTGGAAGCGGATTTAAAAAACTTGACCTTTTAAGTCCTAATGGTTCAAATATTTCTTTTGCGGCAGCCTTATGAAAAGGTAAACCGGTAACATCTTCAATGATCTTCTGTAAGACCGTTGTTCCCCCACCAGAATATTGATATTTTTCTCCTACTGAAAAGATTAATTTTACTTCGTTATTTTTTGCTGGCTTTTTACCTTGCAGAATAGCTATCGTTGATGTTGGCAGTGCTTCTCCCGGATAATAATCAGCAAAACCATGGACCGAAAATCCTGCTGTATGAGACAAGATATGTCTTATAGTTACTGGTTGATCTTTATTAAATTGATTTTTCTCGACTTTCCAATCTTTTAAATAGGTATTGATATCAGTATCTAACGCTAATTTCCCAGAATCTACCAACCTTAGTGCTAAAATTGCGGTAACTACTTTACTGACAGAGCCCGCCGAAAATACCGTCTCTTGGTCGATCGGTGTTTCTTTTCCTTTTTGTTGTACTCCAAATGTTAAGGTTTGTATAGTATCCAAACTCTTCATCAATAACATGCTCATCCCAGGGATTTTATGTTTTTTCATAAGCCGTTGTGCCGATATCTTTAGGCTATCTTTGCTCACAGCTAATGCGGTAGCGTTATACCTATCTTTCGAACTTTTAGTCTGCGCGCAAGAAAAGGTGATGCCGTACGATAAACAGATCGCAAGTATTAATTTTTTACTATTCATTTTGGAAAGTATTTTTAACATTTGTGCTGAGAAATTTTGGATAAAAACATTGACATCATGATAGATGATCATATTGTATTAATCAAGTATATCGTTGAGTTCCCGAATAAACTTCATCGATTCCTTTTCGATCTTTTCGGTTAAATTTCTTCTATTGCTGAAATTTGGTTCTTTAACAATAATATGGTCTATGATCGATAAACTTTTATCAATCGATTCAACCAAATGATAAGTATTCCAATCACTGTCTTTAAAAATTTTCCAATACTTCTTCCGGATACTTTTGTTTTGACCTGACAAGCAAATCGAAAAACATAAGGTTTTATGGTCCAAGACCATAACAAATTTAAGTTTTTGTTTTTTTAACTGCTCTGTTGTTAACGAAAAATAGGAATACGCTGGGTTTCCTTTATAAATACTTCCGAGTTTAAATAAGGCCTCATATTCTTTATCAAAAAAAGCTCTTAATTCTTTCATATACGCTATTAACTCATGATAATCTAAACCTTCTGCGTATTGGTGATCATTATTGACGTTACCGTTCGAAAAATGTATAGTTTTAGTTTCCTCGAGTTTAACATTCTCGGTTTTTTCCAATGGAATACAAATATCAATGATAAATTTCCGTTCAGGATGTGTGTTATGGTCGTTATGATAGATTTCAAAATAATCCCCATCTCTAAATTTATAATCATGCTCAAGGACCCAAACATTCATACTTTTCCAGGCTTTGGAAATCTCTTCGGCCTTAATTTCGAAATGTCCAACGACATAAATCCCTTTATTCAATGTTAGCTGTCTGATTTCTCCATCGGTTTTGATACCCTCCTTAATAGTAACACCTGTACTGAATCTTATTTTTGATCCTTCTGTAACATTAGGGTTATCGTGATAGACCGTAACTGCTTTGAAATTTGAAATATCTAATACTCCTTTTTGATGTCCCCACTCCATCAATTTTTGAAACATATCACCTGCTTTATCAAATTCTCCTATACGGGATATACTGGCAAGTTGTAATTCGGGAAGCTCTTGTATACTAATTTTTCCATTCATTTTAATCCATTGTTTACTATTATCAATGGAACAAATGTATTTTTCAGAAGAAAAAGGAACTATACCAATCTTGCTAAGTATTTTTTTACCTTCTGATTTAAATCTAGTTGGAGTAACCCTATAGTATTTTTTAAAAGCTCTTGAAAACGAGCTGTCACTATTGAAACCATATTTGTAAATCAATTCTTTTAAAGGAAGATCCGGTTCGGTAAGTAGAATGGAAGCAATACGTTCTATTCGTTTTCTATTAATAAATGCATTGAGTCTTTCGTTCACCACAGTTAGAAAAACTCTATGAAAGTGATATGGCGAATAATTAGCTTTCTTAGCCAAATACTCTAACGAGAGCTCTGTATCGAGGTTTTTTTCAATAACATCTAATACTCCATTTATTCTTTTAAGGTACTCTCGGTTTGTTTCGTTCATTTCATTCCTGTCTACTATTACACTCTTTAAACAAAAACCGCTTTGATTACTTTTGAAGTAGCATTGCCAGTTTCTCTAAAAGCCTTATCTACCTTTACTAATTGCAACGACTTGTTTTCCGAAAACGGCGGCGATACCAGCTGCTAATCCTCCTATCACTCCTGTAATCAAAATAAGTAGATATGGATTACCTCCTATCTGTAACAATTGTGATATTTTTTTGGCCAGTGTAAAGTCATTAGCACTACTTAACATAAAACAATACACAGCCCAAAAAAATAATATCGCCAAAAAGGGAACAAAAAATACAGCTGCTTTTTTAAGCGGTATAAATAAAGATGTAGCTAAAGCCGCTGTCATTACCGACCACCACGGTAGAAATAATGATAATACTACTCCCAATATAATAGTGGCTATAAAATTGATGATATTCTTAGTCATTGCTGGCTGGTATTAAAGTTTGTGTCCCAATAATCGCACTAGTGGCTTCATTAGATTGTAAAAAATTCAGGCTGTGGTACTTCCCAGCGGCCCAGTCGTCGATAAAGTTATCATAGTACTTACTCCCGGGATTACCTGACTGCCCTCCTGGATATATCCCCAAAGCTGTTGGGGGCGAGGTCATCTCTACGATCATCCTCCACGAAGGTCCGTGATCTTCAGAAGTGGCATTGACAATATTACGGTCTCCCCCAATAGGTATATCAAATCTTGAAAAGGCCGGCAGGGCTTGTAATAAGTGACCTGCATAAGTTCCTTTGTAATTGGACCAGGTGTAGTCTCCTTCTTCTTCCTTTATTTCTTGCAAACGTTTCGCCGCTTCTTTAAAAGCCAATAGGAATAAATCTTTTGCTGTTTCAGTGGTATTCTTAGTGGCTACAATATCCATAAACTCGTGGTGACCATGGTTTTTTAACAGATAAATCGTCTGGTAGGTATACGGCGAAGTCAAAGCCATATCTTCTACATCAAATTCGTCCCAAAGCATTTTGTACAATTTGCCATACCACTGTCTCCATATACTTGGCCCAACCTCATCTATATCATTATTAAAATTCCAGGCTCTAATTTCTTCGTAGATCTCTATTTCATCTTCTGACAAGGAAGTGATATCCATATGTATAAACATATATGGAAGGAGTTCCTTAGCCTTAAGATTAAGATTATTATTGTGTAAATCTTTAAAATCCTGTACACTAAACTTATCCTTAGCATTAAAAAAGGTGTTAATTACACGATTTCTATACGTTTCATACCCATCATTAAAAACGAAATAGGGATAGTTTTCATCTACAGGATGCTGATTAGCAGAGCTCACAAAACCACGTTCGGGATTTTTGGTATGTGCATTGAATTTTTGTGGAATATAGGATTGCCAATCGTTTTCTGGATTACTACCATCCATCAAAAATTTCCCTTGCCCTTCCCATTTATTTGGAAATTTCCCTTGTATCCATAACGCTATATCTCCTTCGGTTGATGCAAATACGAAGTTTTGAGCGGGTGCATTCCAATATTGTAAAGCACTAACGTAGTCCTCATAATTTTTTGCTTTATTGAGTTCTAAAAATGTTTTCTGGTTATTCCCCCCATCATGACCTATCCACCTCATCGCATATCCTGAGCGCTCATTATCTGATTTAAAGTTTTTATCATACACTACAGGACCATGATGGGTATAAAGCACAGAATCCTTATAACTTTCTTGACCTTTGATCTTAATATCTTCTATCCTAACCGAAACATCTTTCCATTGACCGTCATATTTATATTTCGTACGATCCTCGTTGAATTCTATTTTATACCAATCGATAACATCTCTTGTAGCATTGGTTTCTCCCCAGGCAATATATTGGTTAAAGCCAGAAATTACTCCTAATGCACCAGGAATCGTAGCCCCAAACGCATTGTGATCTGGTGTGCTTAATTGCATCACAAACCAGATAGCAGGTAATTTAAGCCCTAAGTGCGGATCATTCGCTAGTATCGGGTTACCAGTTTCAGACTTCGCTCCAGAAACCGCCCAGTTATTACTTCCATTATCGGGATGAGGCTTTTCTATAGTTTCGGCAATGGTATCCAAAACTGCTTGGCTGGCAGGCAACTCTGTCTGAGGCACATCAATAAAACTCCAATCGGTCTCCTTGGGAATTACCGGATCAGTAACATCAAAAAAGTCAGGAAAGAGCAAATTAAAATTCTCTTCTCCAACAATACGTAGCATATTGGTGTATTCAAGATCATCATCATAACCTGCCAGCATTTTGGTCATATACATTAACAACAGGGCTGTTTTTTTTGCTGTCCAGGCTTCTGGTTGATAATCCAAAAGTTTGTATTCTACAGGATAATCTTTAGGATCAAGTTGATCAATATATGCATTTACCCCATCTGCATAACTCTGCACAAAACTTAAGGTTTTGGGATCATGGTCCTCCATATACTTCATCACCTGATCCGCACCAAAGCCCATACCACGTCTGCGTTCTGTTCTGTCATAATTTAAAGCTCTTTCACCAAAAATCTCGGATAAGCGTCCAGCAGCAGCATGGGTTTGGAACTCCAATTGCCACAAACGGTGCTTTGCGGTGAGGTAGCCCTGGGCTTTATACAGGTCCTGCTCGTTTTGAGCAAAAACATGCGGAATTATTAATTCATCATAATGCACTGTTACCTTATCTGTTAGGCCATGGACATTTATTTCTCCTGTTAAGGATTCATCGGTTTCATTTTGCCAAATGCCCGAATTTGGATTCAAAAATTTACCTAAGGGAGGAATGGCGCCGAGTTTGGTATTTAAAACGTAAAAAATTCCAATGGTGAGTGCAAAGGAAATGAGAAGTTTAAAGTATTTCATTAAGTGTGTCTATTATAACCTCTCTAAAAATACCAAATATTATTTTAACATTATGGGGTCAATATACAGTTTGATTTTTTCCTTTTTCCCATTACTTAAACATAAGTACCCAAAGAGTTTGGCATCTACTTTTATCTTTTTATCTGATTATTTTTTAGGTTCCGCAAAACGTTTGATAACCAGCATCGAAGTCTTCTGGTATTTGCTGAAATTGGAGATCCTCCGGGTGATCATCATAGGGTTTGGAGAGTACTTCTAATAATTCATTAAAGGGTTCCATCTCACCTCTAGCTGCTGTATTCAGTACATGTTCTACCCAATGGTTGCGCGGGATCACTTTGGGGTTCGATCGATTCATAAGTTCTAGGCTAGGCCCTACAAGACCTTCACGTAAGTAGGTAGCTTCCCATTTTTGTCTCCAATCTTTAAAATCCTCGGACTTAAAAAGAGCGTTTTCTATTAGTGTATCTTGTTGTAGCGTTAAAAACACTTGTGTATAATCCGCTTTATGAGTTTCCATTAGGGCGAGTAGGTTATCCACCAATTCTTTATCCTTTTCTTCAGGATGTGAAATACCCAACTTATCAAACATCATTTTGTACCATCTTTCAGTAAACTTATATTGAAATCCATCTATAACCTCTTGAGCAAGCTGTACAGCCTTTTTCTGATCTTCTGAAATTATAGGCAACAATGCATTGGCAAATGCAGTTAAGTTCCACTGTGCGATATGAGCTTGGTTACCGAAAGCATATCGCCCTTGTGTATCGATTGAACTAAATACCGTATTCGGGTTATAAGAATTCATTAAAGCGCAGGGACCATAATCAATGGTTTCGCCGGCAATGCTCATATTATCGGTATTCATCACCCCATGAATAAATCCTACCCGCATCCAATCCACAACCAGGTCTATCTGTTTGTGCATTACGGTCTTTAACAACTCAAGCCCTGGATTGTCTGTATCTTTTTTATCTGGGTAATGTCTTTCTATGGTATACATAGCTAGCCCACGCAAGTCTTCTGTACTACCAAAATGACGTGCATATTCAAAAGTACCCACTCGTATATGGCTTTCTGCTGTGCGTGTTAGCACAGCTCCGTTATGCATCTGCCCACGAAAAACCTTTTCTCCAGTAGTAACAACCGCCAAACTACGGGTTGTCGGTATCCCCAAATGAAACATAGATTCACTAATCAGGTATTCTCGTAACATAGAATATAAAGTTGCTCTACCATCACCACGTCTTGAATAAGGGGTTTGTCCAGATCCTTTTAGCTGTATGTCAAACCTTTTGCCTGTTGTGTCAATTTGTTCGCCTAATACAATAGCCCTACCATCTCCCAACATATTAAAGTGGCCGAACTGATGACCAGCGTAAGCTTGGGCCAAAGGCTTTGCTCCATCAGGGATTACGTTTCCTGAAAAATAATCTGCGATGTTTTCGTTCTCCTGATCTAAAAACCCAAGACCAAATTGATCAGCCAGTACTTCATTAAAACACACCAGTTCTGGCTTGGTTACGGGTACAGGCTGATGAAGGCTATAAAAAATCTCCGGTAATTCGGTATAAGTGTTCTCTAACTGCCAATTGTCTTTCTTCATGTTTGCTGATGTATGTAATCCTGTTGTTACCTTTATTCGAATTATTCTTAAAGTATATCATAAGAAGTGTTTGCTCTCTAAAAGAAGCTTATGCAAGATACGATTTGTTAGGCAAAATTTCTTTTCCTATTTGGAGTTTAAATATTCATATTTGACCAAATCATCTTTACACCTTACTTCAATTTTTTGAGCATCTTTGATGACAAAATTTCGATCACTTACTTGTAAAACATCGTTGTAATAATGATCGGTTAAAACTATTCCTTTTGTTTCTTTAAGTTCGTACAAAAGGTTTTTGATGATATCCTTATAGAGAGGTTCGATCATTGAAAAAGGTTCATCCAGCATCATAAATGGATGATTGAGATTTCCAATAAGTAATAACTCAAAATATCGTAGTTGTCCCATAGATAATTTTCCTGCTTTTATTTTTTCTAAACTTGCGATTTTTGGAGCATAAAAAATCTTATCCTGATCGTCTCCATTTGGAAAAAACATGGGTATAATTTCTCGTACTGTTTTCTCTTTGGGCAAAAATGTATCTTGAGGTAAATAGGCTATTTGTTTGGACGGAATAATTTCTTTGGGAGTGATTATTTCCGAATTAATTTTGATCTGAACTGAATCAGCTTTTACCGTACCAAAAATCACTTGTAACAAGGTAGATTTTCCAGTTCCATTTCGTCCAAAAACCCCTATTATTTCTCCTGTTTTACATTGAAGAGAAATGTCTTTTAAGATTACTTTTTTACCATAGGATTTATTAAGACCAGTGACTTCTAACACATTCATTTATCTGAATATCATAAAAATTAATAGCCCTAAAAAAGATATAGAAGCATTTATCAACCATACTTTTTTTATCAAGTTGAATTTAGTAAAACCTAAATTGTAATATCCAAAATACTCATTCTTTTTAAACGCATGAAATCCGATATATCCCATTAAAATACCGAAGGAAGAAAACATAATTAAGCTCCAGAAAATACCGGACGTAAATCCAAAAAACAGAGAAAAAGGTATATTAAACATATTAATGTCTACATAGTATTTCCAAATTGCTCTAATGTTCATTTCCAAATATTGAGTATCATTTATCTTAATATCGAATTTTGTTAAACCATACCATCTAATGGTTACATTAGGTTTCAGGACATTTTTTCTATTTCCTGATACATTAGTTCTATATCATTTTTTATTTTTCTGGTAATTCAATTTCTTCATCCCAGATATACTTACCAAACCATTGCCAGTTGTGCCACATAGCAGCAAGCCTTTCTTTTGGTTTATTGATACCATGTCCAAATCCTTTATAAATGATAAGCTCTGTTGGTACTCCTACATCCTGAAGCCCTTGAAATAACTCGTAGGCATTTGCCGTAGGAACTCTTCTATCAAACTCTCCATGCTGAATTAGTGTTGGTGTTGCAGCGCTACGTATGTTTGTCATTGGTGAGGTTTTCTCGTATATCTTTTTATCTGACCAGGGTGTTGCTTTAAGATACTGTCTTGTAAACGGATGAATGTCGGTATTTACATAATAGGTCATCCAGTTAGAAATGCCGGCACCGACAGAAATAGCTTTAAACTTATTAGAGTTTGTCGTTAGAAAAGCCGATATGTATCCCCCTTGACTCCATCCCATGGCGCCTACCTTATTCCCATCAATGATACCTTTATTTTCTAAGTAATCCACTCCAGAAATTATATCCCATGCATCTCCAACTCCTAAATTTTTGACATTCAATGACCTGAACTTTTCACCGTAACCTGCAGAACCTCTATAATTGGGTCTTAATATCAGTGCACCTTTATTAAGCCATTGAATCATAGGATAAACATAAGCAGGTGTAGCACTTGGCGTTGAAATTCCTGTAGGTCCTCCATGAATAATCACCAAAAGTGGATATTTCTTGTTTGGATCATAATCCATAGGTTTGTGTAGCACACCTTCTATTATAGCTCCGTCTTTACTTTTCCACGAGACAACTTCACTCTTTGCTGCTAACCAATTCTGGATTTGCTGTGTGGATTGAGTTAATCGCTTTGGGTTTTTTATAGGATATTCGCTCTGATAGATCTCTGATAGATCTTCGTCGTTTACTCCAGAATATGCTATTCTTTTTCCGTCTTTAGAGAATGAATAACTCCATATTCTTTTGGGGCTATTGGTTAGTATTGTCGTAGTTCCATTTTTGGGATCTATTCTTACCATCTGCCTAACTGTCTTTTGCCAGGCTAATCCAAATATTCCATTCTTATTCCAAACAATTCTACTGATATTTTCATCAAAATCTTTAGCTAATTGTTTGGTATTGGATCCATCCAAATCGATTCTAAACAGCTTGCCGTTTTTGTAATAATTAGAAGTACTATCGTTTAGACTTGATTCATACAGTATTGACTTACTATCCGGAGACCACCCCTCCAATCCATCATAGCTTAGATTATTTACCAAAACCTTATGGCTTTTGGAGGCAATATCATAAATGGAGATATCCGCTTTAAAAAAGCCATTTATAGTAGGGTTAGGTTGATGTCCAAAAGCAATTTTCTGCCCATCTGGCGACCATTTAAAACTATTTATAGAAAACGCAACACTATCGATTAGTAACTTGGCTTTTAACTTTTCAGAATACACGGTGTCCTTAATCTGCTCTGGCAGCGGCATTTGAGTTAACAACGCAGGATTAAAATCTGCAACCCAAATTTGCCGTAAGCTATATTCGGCATCTTCTACGGCAAAGCCACCATATTTGTCTTCTCGTTTTTCTTCTTCTTTGGATTTATCCTCGGATTGAAGAAAAGCAATTTTTTGTCCATCTGGTGACCATTCGAAATTAGAAATGTTTTTTTTGGTATGGGTTACCTGAAAAGATTCTCCTCCTGCCGATCTAATCACCTGTATTTGCGTGTTTTTTCCTTTCTTAGACAAAAAAGCAATCCATTTGCCATCAGGCGACCACTTAGGGTTATTACTTCTGCTTTCAGCATTGTTTGTCAATTGAAAAGGGGTATCTCCATTTTTGGATATCCACAATTCCCTATCATATTTATTCTCTTTCCAATCCACAGATTGTGATTCGAACACTATATGTTGACCATCAGGTGATATGACAGGATTGGATACTGATCTCAAAGAAATCACTTCTTCAAATGAAGGATTTTTTGTGGTTTGCGCACTTATAGCGCACGCAAAAAAAGTAACGATTGTGATGAAGAATGCTCTTTTCATAATTTGCTTTGGTATAATTAGCTATTACGTTTTGTGTAAACCCTATTGTAATACGTTTATATGTTATTAGTATTAGATCTTTTAATTTCCTTTTTTAGTTGTTCAATTAGTTCATTTTCACTGATAAAATCTTGAAAAAATTTACTTTTCGGAAGAAAGTATAATGTTTTTAATTGTCCAGATGCTTCATACTTTATTCTATAAGGAAAGTCGTCAAAAAGAAAAGTCCGTTCAACAATTTTTATATCAGTTAATGGAACTAAATGTTTAGATTTCACATGTCCAATGATTAAAGATTGGTCATTCCAATAGACGCTTTTGAGTTTGGTAATCCCCATTTGACGTAAGACGAAGATACCAATCAACCAACAAGCAAACAATATCAAGTTTATTTTTAAGTCAAAAATGAATAGCAGGATAAAAACTACAATTGATAAAATGATAAATTTCACCATTAATGCTATCTGAAAGATTCTCGTTATATCAGAAGATATTTTTCTATTCATTTTTAGTTTAGTGTTAACTTTAATGTATATGTTGTAGTAGAGGAAAAAGTTACCTTTTTTCGATTTTTTTAGCATTGGTTATTAACTTTTACATTCTGCAAACATTGCACCTTTGTAAGTTCATAAAACAAATCGATTCATAAATTTGCCAGCAAATAGTTAATTATTCATTGTATTGAAAAGCAAGTCCGCATTTACCCAATACACTTCTCCTTTTTCAACACCTGCCCATCCTTTTTTTTCAGGGTTATTATATTTTCTGGAATAGATAAAATATTTTCCATCAGAAGACATATACGGGCAATAATAGCGCCAGTTGCTTTCGTATTTTAATGGTATTTCTTTCGGTTTTGTCCATTCCCCGTTATCATTAAACGTTATTTGAAATTTACCTTGTCCATTAGTAATGGCATACCGCTCATCTGGTGAAACATAGGTTATCAGTTCTTTTTTCTCTGTCTTAGTAGTTACGATAACAGGTGTTTCAAATTTTTCATTCCCTAAATATTGTGCACGATATGTCTGCATTCCTCCTTTACTACTTGGTCTATTCGAGCGAAAATATAAGCTACCATCTGCTGTAACAACAGGATAGGTTTCTAAATATTCGGTGGAAACCAAAAAATCTACTTTAGAAGCTAATTGCCATTTACCATTCACTTTTTTACTCATATAAATGTCAGGTGGTATCGTATAAAGTTCTTCTCGGGTAACATCATTATTGTAAAGCTTAGGGTCAACACCAAGAAAATACATTGTTTTTCCGTCTTTAGTAATTGTAGGGTCACAAGCAACTGAAACGATAACATTGTCGTTATACATCTTAATGGGTTTAATTTCTGACCATTTTCCATTGATCAGTTCAGAATGGTGAATAACAAAACTGTTGTTCATAATTCTTGAAAAGAACATTTCTGTATGCTCATAATTAAAAACCACATTAAGTTCAATACTGTCAGTATTAACAATTGATGGGGAAAATAATTTAGGGCTTGCTGAAGGAAGTTCTTCATCGAAATACGAAATAGTATTCTTTTTACAACTAAAAAGTGTTGAGATGATTACGAAAATTAATAAAAGTTTATTCATTACTGAAGAAATACTTGCTAACGATTGTTGTAGTGTACTAAAGGCAACTATACACACTATTCTTTTTCTTGTGAACTAATACACATCACTGTATCATTAATGTTGATAGGTGGTGTAGCCAGGTTATAGAGAATCACTCCATCCTTGGGAGATTTGTACTCTTCTAAAACAGTCCCGAATTCGTCTGTAGCATGCCCTACTATGTCTCCTTTTTTCACCATATCTCCTGCTTTGTGTTGGCTATAAAAAATGCCTTGTACATTGGACTTGATATAGCTTTGGCTATTGCAATACACGATATCAGGATGAGCTCCAGTGGTATTGCTAGAATACATATTCATGGTTGCCAACATATTGTATACGCCCTTTTTAATTAGATTCACATTATCTTCCTGAACATTACCCAATTTACCGCACTCGATACTCAATGCTGTTTTTCCATCTTGTACCGCTTGTTTAAAAGTATACTTGGCAGGTTCGGTATCTGAAATGGTATAGGGATAAGATACCACGTATTCAAATCCACTATTTACCGATAGCTTTTTGGCCAAAGCCGTTTGTTCCGGCTTTTTGGTACTGTTGTAATAACACACAAACGGAATCAAATCTTCGGGAGCATCTCCCCCGTGGATATCCAGAAAAACATCACTAACCGGAATAATATTCGTCGTAATAAAGTGTGCTTTTTGATAGGTTACACTGCCTTCAGCTTTTCCAGGAAATGCATTGTTTAGATTCTTTTGATCCTCGGGACTAATAAAGGGCGTACGTGCAAAAAATGCGCCCATACTGGCGATGGGGATAATAACCAGAGTTCCACTAAGTTGTTCCGGATTAATTTCTTTCATCAAGGCTTGTGTAGCAACAATTGGAGGATATTCAAAACCGTGTACTCCTGCCACGATAGTAAAGGTAGGTCCCTCATTTTTACCTTTTATAATAGTTATTGGTAGATGGGTAGCATTTCCCGCAGTATCCGAAAAATTAATTCGAATGTTCTCTATTCCTGGTCTTGTGCTTGAACTAAAGGCCTTTTGAAATTCATTTTGAGAAGTAACGAGCTGTGTTACAAAGAATAGGGTAAGATATAAAGTTATGGTCCGCATTCTAGTAGCCCTTTAGATTAAGATTTATGGAAAAAACTGTAATAGTTGTTCGGATATAAAAGTAATAATATACAACCAAAAAACGAGGTCATACGACCTGGCTATGCTAAGTTTTATATCATTTTTAACTGTTAGAGGGTAAAGTAAAAGGTCCCTAGTAAACTTTTACCCCATGCGGCAACTGGTAGTTTCATTCTTTTTTCGTCCCCAATAAATATAGAATAACACCTGGACCCGATTTTACTTTATTGATTTCCCAATCGTAATTTTCTGTTCCTTTTAAATCCTCTACAAGTGCATTCATTTCCTTAATAGAATATGTTCGCAATGAAGAAACAATTCCATCCCAAAGCACAAATAATGGAACAATTGGAATGAGGTAAGTAAAAATAATTCGTCCCAGTTTAAATGGTCTTATAAAAGGTGTAGTTAATAAGACGCTAATTGGTGAAAAAATCATGGCTATAATGCTAGGTACACTTCGCTCCTGAGCTTCAAAAATTGCAATAGAACTATTCGTATCGATTGCATTTTGAAGAATCTGTTTTGCATCCTTTGGTTGAAAATGATGTAGTGACAAAAATTGCGTTCTCAATCCATTTAATTCAGAAGGTGCATTTCGTGCATCTACTGGAGTTTCTGTAAACTCAAAATTATCTGCCTGCTTTTTTGTAAACCTGAACGCCGAAACATTTGGGTACAAATCGGTGAGCACTATTTTCAAATCCGGGATTTCCTTTTTCAGTTCTGTATTTAACCAAATAAGTCCACCGCCACCTCCCGAACCTAGATCGATGATTTGATTCGTTTTATTTTTTTGCAGCCCTTTTTTAAGGATTGGGATAACAGGTTGATACATTTTTGTTTTGTTGGACAAAAATTGTAAAAAATCAGTTCCATAATTTCTTAGGAAACTTGGGAACCATTTCTGGTCTTCGAATTCAAACAAATGTATTCTTCCCATATCGTTGGTTTATATGTGGTACAATGGTTTGCGTATGATAGGTTGTAATAGCTACTAAGTTAGTAAAAAGGTTAGAAACCAAGGTATTGTCGATACAGTAATTAACAAAAAGAACTGATAATTTCTGCACCTTATGAGAGTGGGTAAAAACTACAGAACTTGAACATAAGAATCTCTAGAAAATACAAGTTTTAACAAGTTTCAATTGCGTTCAAAAACAATGATAATCTCACCATCGTTGTAATACATTAAAAGTTCTGAATTTCGAATTTCAAAACTTTGAACAGCGATTATATTATACAATTGAGTCCATTCTGGCTCATTGATCAATGTTGAGTATACCGATCCTATTGTTATCTTCCCGATACCATCAATAGTATATTCGCCTTGATAACTATTAGTAACCGTTATTCCCGAAATAGTTCCTTTGCCTTCAATATCGGGTTTAGAAAAACTTGCAGTGATATCTCCATTATTGGAGTCTGGCCATGTATTTTTATCCGCTTTAGTAATTTTTCTCCCGTTCTCTATATAGTAAGCCACTTTCCAATCTCCACTCAGATCATAAGATGTTTCTCCATCGTCCTTTGAACAACTTCCAATAATGAATACTAAAGTTACTATGAGAACAAAAACTTTGACAGGAGCATAACTTTTCATAACGCTAGGTTTATTAAAAGATCAAAAAATCTAGTATCGGTTGCGTCAATTTATGGCTTTAATTCCTCTATATCTTATTCATTACTAATCTAATTCTTTTCGATTATTAAGGCCGGAATATTTAATGATTTATACAAATTGTTATAAGCATTCATCTCAGTATTGATGATAGCATCTCTTTCGGTTTTATATACCTGCCAGTCTTTCATAAGGTCGTCAAACCGTTCTTTGGCTCCTTTGGTTACTTTTGGATCTGCCTGGTCTATATAGTTTAGGAGTTGTATGAGTTGTGAATTGAGTTTGTTATTAAAATTAATGACATCCTGAAATGTTTTTTGTTTCTCTTGTACCAGGTGCTCTTCCCAACTATTGATCCGTTTTTGCAGTTCTTCTCCTTTTTCAATGAGTTCCTTTGCTTTCTCCTCCTCTTTTAAAAGTTTGGCGTAATGAGTTAATTGCGATTTCGCAGAGCGCATTTGAATAACAGATTCATGCATATCCCTCAAGGTGTTTTCTATATTCACCAAGATATTTTGTTGCTCTACAAAAGCTTCAGGAGTGGATTGAATTGCTGGATTGGAAAGAATCGTTGCCTTCGTTTCTACAATTTCGTCCTCTAGAGATAATCTCAAAGTATACGTACCAGGAGCAACACTTGATCCAGAATGGCCTCCAAAAACAAAAAGTTTTTTGATAGCAGGAATGGCCTCTCGATCAAAATCCCAGGTAAATCTATGGTATCCTTGTTTTGAAGGTAAGATTTGAGGTTTGGAAGGACCTCCTGGCCAAGTTTTAAAGTCTTTTGGTTTCTTATTAGTATAGGATCTTATGACCTCTGTTCCTTGTAAAATATCCAACTTAAGATCTAATGAATCCGTATCTTTACCCAAGTAGTAATCAAATGTTACTCCACTTTTAGGATTTTGACCTTGACCTACAGCCTTGGAAACACCTCCAAAAATGCGATAACTGGCTTTTGGTTGAAATAATTGAACAGCTTTTTGTGCTGTAGTCATATTCTGAAGAACACCCAAATCGTCTAGGATCCAAAACCCACGACCAGATGTCGCAGCCACCAAATCATTATCCTGAATGATGAGGTCATTAATAGCAACTACTGGTAAATTTAATGTAAGGCGTTGCCAATGTGCTCCATCATCGTTGGAAACATACAAACCAGTCTCTGTACCAGCATACAACAGCCCTTTTCGCTTTTTGTCTGCTCTGACCACTCTGGCAAATCCATTAGGATCTTCCAACCCATTTACAATTTTTACCCAGGTTTTTCCATAATCACTTGTTTTAAAAATATAAGAATTAAGGTCTAATGATTTGTATCGCATCACTACTATATACGCTACCGCAGGATCATGTTCAGAAATGTCTATACTATTTATAATACCATCAGAAATACCTGCAGGTGTTATATTTTCCCAACTCTCACCTCCATTTTTGGTGATGTGCAATAAACCATCATCACTACCGGCATAGAGCACACCTTTTTGATGCTGAGACTCTACCAATGCAGTAAGGGTATTGTAGTTTTCTCCACCAGCTGCTTCATTAGTATAAGGTCCTCCACCGGGACCATGTTTCTCTTTTTCGTTTTTTGTCAAATCAGGACTGATTGTGGTCCAACTTAGACCTCCATCTGTTGTTTTAAAAACCACATTTCCTGCATGATAAATGGTTTTTCTATTATGAGGTGATGAAATGATTGGCGCATTCCAGTTATAACGATATTTCGAATCTTCTGGGGCTATGCTCAATCCCAATTCTGGATACTCCTTGATCGCTTTCTGTTCTCTCGACGATTTGGTCCACTTGCTGATATTACCTTGATACGTTCCTCCATACACCGTCTCTGGATTATCTGGATCAAATGCAATAAAAGCGCTTTCTCCCCCAGCTACAGAATACCAATCCTTCCAATCAATTCCTTGGTCATTGGTACGACTTGTAATGGCAATTGCCGAATTATCTTGTTGCCCTCCGTAGACATTATAAGGCACCAAATTATCAGTGATCACTCGATAGAATTGAGATGTAGCCTGATTTTGTTGAGTGCTCCAACTCTTCCCCCCATTAAAAGAAATATTGGCTCCTCCATCATTAGAATTGATTAGGTTGTTGTTATCGTATGGATTGATCCATAGGTGATGATTATCCCCATGAGGAACCGGGATATTAGAAAAGCTTTTACCTCCATCTATTGATTTCATCACTGGAGCATTTAAAACATAGACTACATTTTCATTTTGCGGATCGGCAAAAATCTCCATGTAATACCAGGAGCGGGCTATGTTTACACGGTTTTTGTTTACTTGTTTCCATTTTTTACCAGCATCATCAGAGCGATACACTCCTCCTTTTTCACCTTCGGCTTCTATCACCGCAAAAACCCGTTCTGGATTTGCTCGTGAAACAGAAATCCCAGATTTACCAAATTCTGTTGGCAATCCCTCTTTCGTTTTGGTCCAGGTATCACCTCCATCAGTAGATTTATACAAGCCAGAATGTTCCCCTCCAGATTCTATAAGCCAAGGATAACGACGATGTTGCCACATGGATGCGTACAAAATACGTGGATTTGTCATATCCATAGATAATGAAGATGCTCCAGTATTTGTATTTATGAATAGTATTTGTTCCCAGCTTTTACCTCCGTCTACGCTTCTGTAAATTCCTCTTTCCTTGGTAGGTGCATATTGTGCTCCTTGTGCCGCTACATAAATGACATCTGGATTCGTGGGATGAATAATCACATCTGAGATATGGCGGGTTTTCTCTAGTCCTGTATGAGTCCATGTTTTTCCTGCATCCATCGATTTGTATACCCCATCTCCCATTGAAGTCATCACACCTCGGGCTGCATGTTCTCCCATTCCTACGACTACAATATTGGTATCACTTTCTGATACAGTGATTGCTCCAACAGATCCTGTTTTAAAAAATTTATCTGAAACATTTTTCCAGGTAATACCATCATCCGTAGTTTTAAACACACCACCTCCTGTAGAGCCCATGTAATAGGTATGAGGTTTCCCTATAACTCCAGAAGACGCAACACTTCTACCTCCTCTAAACGGACCTATATTTCTCCATTTTAAACCATGAAACAAAGAATCAGTAAGCTCCAAAATAGGTTCTTGAGTTTTCTTTTTCCTTTTTTGCGCATGATGACTTACCGGTAGTAGCAGCATGCAGATAAGAAGAAATTTCAATGTTTTGCCTAAGTTGTGTTTAGTTTGGGATGTAGATGAACGTGTGAAAAATGTATTCATTATATATGGATATATTATTGTGAAGTATAACAGCCTCTATTAAGTGCAGAGACAAGAGTCCTAGATTTGAATTCTGATTACCTAGAAATTGAAGCCCCACCACATGTTATTTGCTAAATTTATAAAAAGTGATTGGGTTTTATAGCGATAGCCGTTGAAAAAATAATTTTAGCCTATGTATACATCCCTCTTTTCGGTATATCCCAAAAATCTTGACTACTTTATTATGGTTTTGTAATCGAATTGACTTTTGCCCACAAAAAAACGAATGCCCTTAAAAAGAACATTCGTTTATATCAGGATAAGTCTTAATAGTGACTTAATTTATTTCTTGTAAATCGATAAGCATATTTTCCCAATTCTTTTGATTTTCATGGTCAAATTGTGCTCCATTTTCATCGGCAATGGTAAAACGTTTAATCGCCGGTGTTTTACTCGTTGCTTGGTATAATTGATATGCTTCCTCTTTTAAAGCTTCGGCAATTGGAAGATCGATAGATGCGTACACTGCGCGCTTACAAGCTTCGATAGATTCTGCTGGGAATTTTGCAATTCGTTCTGCCAATGCGTCAACGTAGGGTCCAATCTCATCTGCATCCAAAGCTTTATTGATAGTACCAAATTTCTCAGCTTCATCAGCATCCCAATCTCTTGCTCCCAAGATAATTTCCAGAGCTTTTCCTAGTCCTGCTTGACGTGCCATACGTGAAGCACCTCCTCCACATGGTAAAATACCCATACCTACTTCCATTTGCATGAACTTAGCTTTTCCGCGAGCGGCAAAACGCATATCCAATGCTAACGCCATTTCATGTCCACCACCACGTGCAAAACCTTCAATTTTTGCAATAGTAGCTTGGGGAACATTACTTAATCGTTCTAAAACAGCCTGCAAATCAAGTAATTTAACTTCATTTCTAGGTATAGCTTCTTCAGACATGTCTCGTAATAAATTGGTATCATAATGACACACCCAATATCCTTCGTTTGATGATTGAAACACCACCACTTTGACGCTTCTATCCCGCTCTAATCGCAAACAAAGACTGCTTAAATCTGCCAACATTTCTTGTCCTTGTACATTAACCGGTCCAAAGTTGATCGTTACGTACAAAATCCCCTCTTTTTGTTCTGCTGTGAATGTTTGAAAATTTTTATAATCCATGGTTTTAATTTTTAATTGTTATTAATGATTTACCGCAGCGAATGTGTGCTGTTTTATTTTTCCGTTTTCTATGATATAAGTGTCCGTAGCTAATTGCACATCGATATGTTTATTTTTTCCATTCCAAACAAAATAAACTACGTTACCATGAGCTTCTTGCTTAATAGTGTTGAATTGGAAATCTTCGAAATTGGGTAAGAACTCTTTGTAGAATTCAAAGATTTCGCCCTTCCCTTTATAGGTTTTGTTGGGAGTAATAAACAAAGCGTCCTCTGTATAATCCTCTGCTACATTGAAGGCATTTAAGGTATCAACAGCCTTCATATGGCTTTCAAAAACGTCCTGTGAATTTTTCATTATAACTGCTGTTTTGAAGTTACAATGCAAAATTACCATAGGACCTACGGTTTCTTTTGGTAAGAAAAAAAGAGGTTTTAGTAAAAAACGAGGATGTTATTATTTATGAGCTTTCAGGCTGGTTTGATAAGCTCTCGCAGTTGTTCCTTTGTATGCCATAAAAGTCTTATCCAAATGGCTACTATCCGTAAAACCTAACTCCTGAGAAATTTCGGAAACCGTTAAATTAGTGTGCTTGAGACGTGTTTCTGCCAATTTTAATTTGTAGTTGAGAATATACTTTTTTAACCCCATTCCCATTTTACTTTTAAAATACTGGCTAACATAATTTTCAGACATATGGAATTGGTCTGACAATGCCTTTTTGGAGAGTTTTTCAGAATCATGAACATGATAATGAATGTAATTTATAATACTCTGGATTTTGGATTCCACAACATTGGTGGATACAAAGCTTACATTTCTAGATATAATGTGAAGTATAGCATATAGTGTAGATTTTAAAATAGTTTCACTTTTCAAACTCTCATCATTATACTCATTACACAATACGATAAATAAGGAAAGTACACTACTTTCATCGGTTTTTGATTGAAAGTTTAAATGAGATGTCCTATTTGTGCCGTGCAGTATGGTTTCAATTTTTTTAAACCATTGTTTTCGATGAATTTGATGTTCATCGGATAGCATATCACCAAAAAAACTGTTCAGAAATTTAATCGCCGATACTGTGGTAGGTGTTTCTATTTCAAAATTATACTGGTCATTGGGAATTAAAATAAAAATTTGATTGTCGTTATATCTTACCCTGTGCTTATTAATGACCAAAGTACCTGAGCCTTTTTCGATGAACAATATTTCAAAAAATCGGATGCTGGTATATTCGCAAAAGGCCAAATGGGTTACTTCTACAAATTTTTTTATTACGATATTTTCAAATATGGTTCTTGGCATTTTTTAAATTATAGCTAACATCCAGATACAACGCAGGCCTCTGAACGTTTTAAATTTCCACTAAAATATCAGATTTATGGAAAAGTATCAAGCATTCTCCAAGAGGCATGCGCTATATTCTATATTAGCTTTGTATGAACCGTAATAGATATAAATTTTACATATCTAATGGTATATATCTCTCCTTTATTACGTTAAAGTGATGTATTTGATGCGCCGTTATGGTCAATCCAATCGTATACAAAGGCATTTCATATTCAAAAAACACGCAATTGGTTTGGAGCATTTTCTCGTTGAAAGATGCAAACAATAGGATCGTCGATTGGCGTACCGTTCTAAGCTCATTGATCAACTGCTCTATGGAACGCTCATCTGCGTTTGAGTTTTTAGCCATAATTTCCTGATCGTGTGCGTCTGGGATGGTACCTTCTGCACGAGCAAAAATTATAGCTCTAAAACACCAAATTCTTTCCCAATCAATGAGATGTTGTAGGATTTTATGAATGGTCCATTTTCCTTTTTCATAAGTTTTTAAACCGATCCTATTGAATTGCTCGATATCAATCTCATCAATTTCTTTCAAACTACTTTTAAACGCTTCAGTGAGTTGAATATCCCCATTTAACTTAAAAACATATTCTAAAAATTCTGGATTCTTTTTGACTTCTTGATTTTTCATGAGTACTTATATTTTTTGCTTAATTGATGTAAGATTCGAGCGTGATCATAGCATTAGTACCTATCGAAAACATTGCTAAAAAACCTTAGAATCCTTAGTAATGCCGATCAAACAACACACGAATACATAGATGAAATGAAAGTTGGTTCGGAAGAATATCCGAAGAAAGAATGATTAGCCTTAGGTGTTTACTGGCTAATTATTAAGCTACTATAAGTTTCAGAATCACTTTCAAAATATGAGTTATTTATGAGACTTAAATATATGGAATTTTATGTAAACGTTTTATAACCCAAATTGTACCCTAATTACAATAATCATATTGCCTTAATTTCTTGCAATGCCTGAATAGCAATCGAATTAATCTCCATTGGATTAAAAAGCATCATACTCAATTAGTAATTAGAATTCTACTTTTTTTGCCTAATTTATATCTTGAAGTTCTGCGACCAGTTTTTCCCGATTTAAATATCTTAAATATACTCTATTAGAGCAACTACATTTTCTAAAAAAGGAACATAAGAGTCTATATGCAAAGCCAATATTCATATAAAAAATTTATGTTTTTCATTAAATATATAAATAAAAATAAATGATTAATTGTTCCGATATTTGTACTTATAAATTAAAACTTTATACCTATGAATTTAGATTTTGTAAAAGATATCGAGGAAAAAAAACCTATTCGTATTCCATCAAAGACAAAAGTCGCCGTTGCAAAAGGAGATGGTATAGGCCCAGAAATAATGAATGCGACGCTACGCATTCTTGATGCAGCAGAGGCCAAGTTGGATTATGAATATATAGAGTTGGGAGAAAAAAAATACCTACAAGGCAACACGGCAGGAATTGATAGCGTTGCATGGGAAAAGATTCGGTCAAACAAAATCATTTTCAAGGCTCCTATAACTACTCCTCAAGGAAAAGGTTATAAAAGTTTGAATGTGACTTTACGAAAATCTCTCGGACTCTTTGCTAATGTAAGACCAGTAGAATCTTATACTCCTTATGTACAAAGTCATTTTCCAGATATGGATGTTGTGATCATTAGAGAGAATGAAGAAGATTTATATGCAGGAATTGAACACAGACAAACACAAGATGTTTATCAATGCTTGAAATTAATTACTCGTCCGGGATCAGAAAGAATAATTCGCTACGCATTTGAATACGCCCAAGCTTACGGAAGGAAGAAGGTTACCTGTATGGTCAAGGATAATATTATGAAAATTACAGATGGGCTATTTCACCAAGTTTTTGAAGAAATTGCAAATGAATATCCTGAGATAAAAAGTGAAACTCAGATTATCGATATCGGGTCAGCACGCTTAGCAGCTACACCAGAGAACTATGATGTAATTGTAACCGCAAATCTGTATGGGGATATTATTTCGGATATAGCGGCTGAGATCGGAGGTTCTGTAGGTATGTGTGGATCGGCAAATATAGGTAGGGATGTAGCGATGTTTGAAGCTATACATGGCTCTGCTCCAGATATCGCAAGACAAAACATAGCGAATCCTTCGGGTCTAATTAATGCAGCTGTTGCCATGTTAGGTCATATTGGGCAAGCTAAAATAGCGAACAAAATCAAGAATGCATGGCTTGTAACCCTTGAGGAAGGTTATCATACTGCAGATATCTATCAAAAGGGTAAAAGCCTCAAAAAGGTTGGAACAAATGAGTTCGCCGAAAAAGTGATTTCCAACCTTGGCAAAAGTCCTAAAAAACTTAATAAAAATCTTTTAAATTGTGAGGGCAAAAAGATCCAAATACCAGAATACGTTCGCAAAGAAGAACACAAAGAACTTGTAGGAATAGATGTGTTTTTAGATTGGTCTGGAGATAACCCAAATATACTAGGTGATGCACTATCATCATTAAAAACGAGCAAACTAAAGCTTAAAATGATCACCAATAGAGGTGTAAAAGTTTATCCAAACGGGTTAAAAGAGACTTATTGCACAGATCACTGGCGTTGTAGATTTGTAGGAAAAGATGCTAAAATAAAAAGCGAAGAACCTCAATATTTTCAAATTGAATTTGAACAAATATTAGCCCTCTTATCCACATTAAACACTTCAGGTTTTGATATAATCAAAACAGAGAATCTATATAAGTTTAATGAGAAACGTAGTTTTTCTTTAGGACAAGGAGAATAGAATTAATCTTTAATAAACCTTATCATGAAATTAAAAACCCATACGGATGGTATGGGTTTTTATTCTAATTTACCAATCAATCCCCATCCGTTTGCCTTGTCTATCACTACGCAGTGAATATTGTTTATCCCTTTTTCAAGTTCAAGATACAATTTGTTGGTATTGATATCCACATGTCCCGTATGTTGAATGCCTTTGGCCCTAAAAGCATTATTACCTTTGAAAATAAGTTTACCATTCAGGTATACCATTATTTTGTCACTATAATCAAATGAAAAGAGCCGAGTTTCATTGTTCTCCGATTCGATGGTTTTGGTTGCAACTATATAATCTTCCTTGTTTTGTTCAAAACTACCAGCAGAAGACTTTTTAACATATTTTGATATGGGCAATAAGCCTGACTCTTCCGTAGATACTGAAGTATATTCTTCTTTGGCAAAAGACGAAAAATTAAGCTTATTTTCTTCATAGGGAAAGGAGGTAGTAATCTTCCAACTGGTAATGATGTTAGGATCTCCATTTGCTGGTTTAGCGAGGTCAGGTTTTTGATCGATATTCCTATGTGAGACCTTAAAGTTTGAAAACCGATTTCCAAACAAAGCCCAAAGCCCTACTCCTCCCTGGTATTGTTCTGTTTTCAGCTTGCCTACGGTCATTACCCTTGTATTATTTACAAAGATTTCAGCACTTTGATTACGCACCTCAACTCGCAGGGTATTCCATCCTGTATCCCTAAAAGGCACTTTTGCCTGGTGTTCTCTATACAATTGCCAATTTGACTCATTATTAAACATGGGAGTGTACTGTACAGCGTCTACCTGATTTGATTTATGCATTCGCATATACACCTCTTCTAGATGATTGTTGTGTTCTCTGAAATTGATACCCGCAAAGCTTCTCTTGGGGTTAGCATATATATCTACCTCGATTGTCCCATTTGTAAAACTCAGATTTTTGACCGTAGCCCTCCCTTTTTTCAGGACAAGAGTTTCTCGATTGTCAAAATTTTCAAAAAGCGCATCTTTGGGAACATTCCATTTGGCAGGAATCATATCAATTTTTTGCAATGAACTTTGTCCAAAAGCTATTTGAAGGCTCAACAACAAAATAATAGAAAACAGGATTTTTGTCATGATTTTTTATTTACAAATATCAAGGATACCAGTCTTTGTGGTCATATCATTTCAATCCTAAAAACTATCATTTTGAGCACTTTTTCTGTAGGCAACAGGACTAACGCCTTCCATCTTTCTAAAAAATCTGGTCAAATTGTTGGGCTCACTAAAATTTAAATCATAGGCGATTTCGGCTATCGTTTTGGCAGAATACCGAAGTTCCCGCTTTACTTCTTGCAGTAGCCTGTTATTGATGATTTCTTTTGAAGAGTGCCCTGTATGTTCCTTTACCAACTTGTTCAGTTTATGCCGGTTTAATTGCAGCATTTCACAATAGTTGTTCACCGAATGTGTGTTGCGAATATTTAACTCGAGTAACTCTTTGAATTTGTGAATTCTGGTGTCAGATTGTGTATCTGGAGAAATATTATAAAAGGTGGAATAGAATCGATTAAGTTTTGATAAAGAAAAATACAACAATGAACGTATGATATGAGAACTATCATTATGATAATGGTTGATCTCGGCAATTATCTCTTTCAAAGCAAATTGGATAATATCATATTCTTCATCTTTCAGCAGTAGATATTGCGGTTGTTGGGAGTTATAAAAGTATTGTAACCGGTATGCAAACAGTTTGTCGTCAAAAAAATCAGACAAGAAGTTATTTTGAAACACCAAATGAAACCCTTTGATATCCTCGAGAGGGATTTTGCAGGACTTTTTTTGAAAGGGACAAATAAAAAATATACTGTTCTCAGCAACCTCTAATAGCTGTCCGTTCAAATCCATCGTTCCCGAAGCTTTTTCGAAAATCATAATCTCAAAAAAATCGCAGGTATGAGGATCAGACTCAAAGAACACATTGGGATTGTTCTCAAAAGTGTGTACATCCATCAACAGCTCAAAGCCGTATTTCCTTTTTTCAAAAAAGAATTTTCTCAAGGATACTTATATTTTGATTTTTTAAATGCTTTATTATGCTAAGTCTATACATCATTAAAAATTCTATTGAGGAATTTCACGAGAGTTTCACGGTAACAAAATTGTAATGAATGCATATGTACTTACCCATTATAATCAAGGGAAGTTGGTGGTAACAGAGAATTCAAATTCAAGACACTATAAACATACTAAATGCCTTTCTTACTTCACTCTCTTATAAACCGAATAATCGGCAACAATAACTCCCTCTGGACTTTTTACGAATGATGTTTCAGATTTAGAGTAATCATCATAGATGTTCAGTGTGTTGTTATTATTCGAAAAAGAAAAAGTATTGGTCTTATTAGAGTAATTACTTATACTTTTATCAGAGAACATAACCCTATAATCCATCTGGTAAGTTTTCTCATTAACTTTTTTCCACTTTCCAGTCCAAAAATCCTTTGGTCTGTTAATGCACTCCTCTAACTTTTCTCCTTCTGTTCTTTTAAAAATAAGACTCCCGTCTGATTTATATTCATATCTACTATTTTTAAAGCATTCTGACGGATATTCGATCTCAGTATTACCATCTTTAAAGACATGAACGGTTTTTTCTATTCTCCAAACACCTACAATAGGATCCATCTTATCACTTTTCTTTTCAACAAACGATATGCAGATACTAAAGATTAAAATACCTATTAGCAATTTTAGATTTTTCATATTGTAACTGGATTAGAGAGATTCATTTTTATAATAGTTCGTATATAATTTCTTAATCGAATTGTCTTTTAGCATGGTTTTTCACTTACTAAATATACAAAGATTGTTGAGAGCGAATGGATTGTTCATCCTGTTATAGTATGCTATTTTTCACTTCCAACTTATTCATTCGATTGCACAAGAGGTTTGAATCCCCCATAGACCATCCTACTGGCATCAAAAATCAATTTTTCTGGATGGGTCAATGGCGAAACTAATGAAGCCATTCTTGGGTCAGCAGGTACTTTTTTGTTGGCAGTTTCCCGTATTTCTTTTGAAGGAAAAACAACCCACCCAAATACAATTTCTTCATCCTCTTTTGCATCTACAGTTTTTACAAAGGATCTTGTACCTTCTAAAAACAAATCATCTCCAACAAATTCGAAGTACGCTATTGCGCCGTACTCTTTCCAAATTTCAGCTACTTTTTCTGCTACTTTTTTGTATTCTTCCAAATAAACTCGAAGTATCGGAAAAACGAAGCCATCTATATATTGTTCCATATTTTATCTAGGAATTGGTTAGTTTATGATCATAACTTCTGTTTTTTTTGAAGTTCTTCATGTCTAAATTTTACCATTTGACGAATTAGTTCTTCTGGCAGCGGTGTATTGAATGAAAATTTGACTGTTCCTTTCCCTACATCAAAACCCTTCAATTGTTGGGCAAAATGGTTTACTGTAGCTTCTGAGGGATAAAAACTCACGTATTTAGTATATGCCGCTATCATCAATTGCTGTTCAGGTTTTATTCCCTTGATAAGCGTGAAAGAAGGAACTTTATAATTAGGGATTTCTACAACTTCTGGAACAGCTTCTTTGATCAAACTTCTTAGTTCACGTAAAATTAACTGCGCTTCACTTGATTGATTGTCTATATAGTGGTCTATCGTCTTGTAATTGGGCATTGCTCCTTTTTTTCCCATTTCTTTTAGTTTTTAATTATCAATTCCTGTACAATTCGCAATACTGGGCTATACTATTTTAAATATCAGTCTTTGCGGAATATAAAAGAGGCGATGATCTGAGCTAGTACTTGCTACTACAGGTTTCTTATTTTATTCACTTGCACCACTATTCCTTGCACATCAAGCTAAGTAGTTCTTTTTCTTATTTTCGCGATTTGTTTCGCATACTCATACCCTAAAGGGCGTTCGATTCCATATTTTTTATATCCTAAACTTTCAGACCCTGAATCACCGTAAAAGAAATTAAAAATTCTATCGTATTCTTCTGATAGTTTATTTTCTGAATAATAACTCTCTATTTTTCTAAAGTTGGCTTCTTTGTAGCTTTGATCATCATCATTTTCGATTGACGCAGAAAAAACCTCTTGTTCCAAATGCTCCTCAAGTGTTTTTGGCTGTGGATGGTTTACTCTGTAAAGTGTCCTCTTCAAATATTCTAAAGTTCTACTTGCAATTAATGCTCTTGAATACGATTCACTCGTCCAAAAATAGGGTACACAAAATTGACGGTTAACAAAAGCATTGAGTTTAAACTTACTATCAAAATCGGTAGAAAAGAAATTTGTCCAACCTCCTTTTAAATCATCTGCAATATTGAGAACAACAGTTATTTCTTTTGAGGGAGATTTATCCAGCGTCGAATTAAATTTCGCAATGATTTCCTTCATCACTATTTCAGCATTAAGGTTTTCCAATTCCGATATTTTCTGTAAGATATGTTCTTTTGCCATAGGGTTAAATCCGCCAATAGGCAAGGCCATATCTCCTTTTGTGCCTCCTTGAAGTTTTGAAATATACGCTTTGAACCTTTCTGTTGATATTGGCTTTGCGTATAAGTCTTTGATTTCAGACAATATTGGTTTCAGTTGAAATCTCATTCATCCATTTTCGTGTTGCCTAACGCTTTGTTTACGGCTTGTTATAGAAATTTCCAAAGGAAACATTCTGATAAGTCACTAAGGTAGTAAATCTTCAATGAACTATACACATTGTTCACCACCAGTTTTCCCCTGAGATCACATTCGGATGGAACAAATATAAATCCAAGCTATAAAAAATATTTGTAAAGGAATTCTAAACCACAAATATGCAAGACCGTTTCCATCGAATGTCCCCTTTTGATAATTTATATTATGTATTGAAGCATAAATATTCGCAGGTAGCATTAATACCAGAAAGATAAGCAAAGCCCATCCACTTATCACTTTCAATTTAGGAATGAGTAAGCCAATTGCTAAAAGAATTTCAAATACTCCTGTGAGATGAACAAAACCTTCTTTGTAAGGAATAAAGCTAGGAATCATCATCGACATTCCTTTGGTATATACAAAATGTCCAATAGCTGTAAATACAAGCATTATTGACATTGCAATTCTTGCAGATAGCGCAAAATCATATTCTTTTTTAATGATTTTAAGTACAAAAATAGAGATCGTGAAACTTAATAATAGTACAAGTAGTGGTTTCATGTTTTTCGGAATTATTGAAGTACAAAGGTTAGAAAACACCGAAGTAAAAACAATGAACCCAGGTTAAGTAATGCGTTTTCTTATTCGGCTTAATGCCTGTGGAGTTACACCAATATATGATGCAATATATTTTAGTGGAATTTGTTTTAACAATTTTGGTCTGTCTGAGAATAAGTCTAGATATCGTTCTTCTGCTGTTTTACTCAATAAAGAAAGTTCTCTTTTTGACTTTATTAAAAACATATTTTCGGCCATTTTTCGTCCGATGATATTTCCACTGCTTGTTCGCTCATAGACTTGTTCTAAGTCTTTGTGCGAAATTTTCCACAAAATGGTATCTGTCAATGTTTCAATTTGGTATTCTGAAGGGGTTTGTGTCAAAAATGAATCATAACCCGTGACAAATTCATTTTCGAATACAAAACCAAAGGTTAAATCGACTTCTTCTCCCGGAACATAAAATCTAATTATACCTTTTGTTATAAAGTATAAATGATTTTCAATCTCACCAAATTTCAATAAAACAGCATGTTTTTTAAGTGTTACTTCTTGCAATTTTGAAGAGAAAAACTGCCAATCAGAATCATTCATTGGAGTAATATTTTCAATAAACTTTCTGATTTCTTTCATTTAAGGTTTTTTTTTGCTTGTGGCAGCGTTACGTTTAACTAATCATTGTTGGCATTTCGTTGTTCTATTATTTAGTTTTCGTTTTCAAATATTGCTCAATTTTACTTATAGTTTTTGTTTTTTCTGGAGCATTATAATTTGACCAAAACTCAGCGTTATACACTTTCGCTTGATTTTCCAGACTTTTATTAATTTTCATATTTCCTTCAAAAGGATAATTTTCAACGTCTTCGATTACTACTTTGTTCACAAAAAGTTCTTTTTTGGGATTCTTAGTAAATAAGAGTTTTTTTGGATTTTGTATATCATATATTTCCCAAGTGTCTTCTTCTTTCTTATACTTCAAATACATTTTTCCTTTAAACTCCTGGTATTCAATAATTAAATTATAGTGAACAACTTGTTGACCATTTGACAACCGTCTTTTCCAAGATTTCCCATTATTTTTTGTTCTTGTAAGCTCTAATTTTACAAAGGCAAAAGATTCGGTATCTATATATAGTGTTGCTTTTTGAAAAGGTTTGTCGACACCAACTATCTTGTAAACATATTTATTATTATAAAGTAATATATCTTCAAGTTCATATTTCCAATTGCCTTTAGCTTTAATAGGTCCATAATCAAATCGAATAAAATCATCTTCAACTAAATCAATAATTGAATTTTTTCGCTCCCACTTTTCATTCCAAGGATGTTTGTTAGCAATATGACTGCTTTTTACTTCAACTAATTCAACTTGAGGTTCTCTAGGAATATTCTGCCCTTCATTATAAAATTTTGCAGCACACTCCAGATATTCCACATATGTACCGTCTTCATTTTGAAGATCCCTTATAAAACCTTCAGTTATATAAGGTTCTTGAGGATAATTATGTTCTATTTGTTTGTATGCCTTTTTTACAATTTGTTTGGCAGTAAGTCTCTTCTTTTTAGTACTTGTAATTACAACTTCTTCTAATTTACCAATCTTAGAATTGAGTAATATTTTTTGATTCGAAATAAAGTCATTAGCATTTCTTTCAATTGACTCATACCCGATACTAGATATTATGATAATATTAGAATGATTAAAAGATGGAAAATGAAAGGTGAAATATCCTTCTTCATTTGAGGTTGTTCCAATTGTTCCTCCTTTTAGATAAATAGAAGCAAATACTATGGGCTCTTTAGTTTCTTTATCTAATAGTTGACCCGAAATCTTTTTATCATTACTCTGAGCTACTATTGTAAGTGGCAGAAGTAAGAGAATAGAAAAATATATAAATTGAAATGTTTTCTTCATATATTCAAGACGAATGACTTATAATTTTGATACATTCTTGATATAACTTAAGTACTATTAGTTAATTTTTTCTCAATGAAAGCTCGCATATAAGAATAGTATTGATTTTTATACACTGACTTCTCGGTTAAACATTGATCTTTTTTTATTTACTCACTATCGTTTTGCCAATTAGACCACTATTATTTTTATACATTGTTAGCAGGCGGTCTTATTGTTCGTCTTTGGATAGTTTTGTCAGAACTTCAATTGCTTTCTTAGCATCATTTTTATCAACGAAAATATGGTCATGATAATATCCTGCTATTACATTACAGCTAATATTATTCTTTGCTAATTCTGTTGAGAATATAGCCGTTAAACCTACAGCATCCAGAGAGGAGTGAATCATAAGAGTAATCCATGAAGCAATATACTCATAATTCAAGTTTAATTCGTCTGCTTTTTCTTTCTTAATAACTATGGTTGTTCCTTCTATTTCCTGAAATTCACAAACAGTATCGGCTCGATCAATTTTGCTCAAATCCTTGATGGTAGAAAATACATAATCTCCCAAATTTAGTTTTGGAGTCATTCCTTTTATTAATTCAGATAGGTTTGTTTCTCCTGCCATTAAATTCCTATTTTTTCAACCTGCTACCAGCGTTTGGTATGAGATTGGTTGCATTGTTTTAGCAACTAATTTAGCAAATAGGAGCATAATATGAAATTCAAAAAAATCTTCAAAAGTAGATTTGTAATAACAATTAAATTTATACTGTATCGTCTTTTCGTTAACTTTTTAAGTTCAAATTATTACGCAACACCTTAACATTTCAGGTACTTTTAGTGATCTGGAAAACTGTATTGTCCTAGATCACAATTTTTATTTAGTAAGTTTTTTTAGTTTTTTTTGAGCATCCTTATTACCATCTATTCCAATAGCTTTTTGATAGTGCTCTATGGCTTTTTTCCTTTCTTTTGTTTTTAAATAAAAATCACCCATTGCTACATAACTTCTAGATTCTTCTGGGTAAAAATGTAAATTAATATCTAGATAAGCTTTGGCTTTTTTGGGCAAATCGTGTACGTCTAACATGAAGAATCCTAATTCATTAACAAATTCCCAATTTGGTTTCTTGTCACGTTTAAACCTAACACTAAGTTTGTTAAAGTGATCGTAAAAAGGTTGTGTCAACTCTTCTTTACTATATCTTTTTGGAGTATTAAAACGCCATCTTTCTTCAAATTTATACCATTTATATACAGATCGTAAACCATTATACATTCCCAGTGTTACAATACCTCCGTGATCTTCTTCTGGATAATATTTCCAAGAGGTTTCAAGATGTTTTTGGTTTTCTACTAGTATGTCGTGAAATTTAAGATTGGCTCTTAACCCTTCAGTGGGTTCATCATCCATTCTCCTAACTTTTACAGTGTCTACTTTGTAACTATTGGCTACAGCAAGGTGTAATGATTTGTTTTGATAATTATCTTTTTCAAGTAACTCTTTAGATTGCTTTACCAGATTTTCTTTATCCCACCAAAGGCTTGGGTCTATAGCTAGATAATTGTCAAAAACATCTGGATGATTTACATAGGCATAAATCGTAAAAAGCCCTCCCAAAGAATGCCCTACAATGGTACTCATTTTATCTGCGGGGTATTTGTTCTCAAGAAATGGAGCCAGTTCACATTGCATAAATTCCAGGAAATTAGAAGCGCCCCCCGAAGTTTCTACGGATCGCCCTTGACGTCCTTTAAGGACATTTGTAGGAGTAAAATCTCTAGTGCTATCTGTATTTGTAATCCCCACAACTATGGATTTTGGGATATCAAATTCTTCTAATAATTTTAACATGCCTGTCACTGGGTAAAAATGTCTAGGAGAATTCAATACATATATTACAGGGTATTTTTTTCCTTTTTCTATTTCTTCTGGAAGATGTATCCAAATATCGCGTTGTTCTTTAAGAACATGAGAATATAAAGAATCTGCTATCCCAATAACTATTTCGTTTTTTTCGTTTTCACAAAACTGGGCATTGATCTGAAAATGTATGCTTATAAGAAAGAGGAATAATGATATGTTTTTCATTGATGAAGCTTTTTTGAAGAATCGTTTGTACTATTATTACGGGATAAAAATACATTTTAAAAAGCTTCAAACCCTTAAATAATGAGGGTTTGGTACTAAATGTGATTTTTCAGGTACGAAAATTATAAGGATAAAATAATGTCTTTAAAATTTTTGGAAACACTAATCTCCATTTGGGTAAGGTAAATCGTATTTTGGTTTTTCCAAGATTTAAAATGTGTTGGATTTATAAAGTGAGAACGATGTACTTGTACTAGAAAAGGGATCTCTTGATGCAGCTTTTTTAATGAAGATCGAATAAGCTTCGAACTTAACTCCCCACCATCTAAATAGAAAATCTCTACATAGTTTTGAGAGCTAGATGCGCTTATTAATTCTGAAGGGTACACTTTAAGAATATCCAGTTTATTATCTCCTCTTATGGTGAGTTGGGTCTCTTTAGGAGGAATGAGTCTTACAACGTATAGTCTAGAGAATATTAATAGCGGGACTAATACAATAGATGTCTTAGCAAATAGAAAAGAAAAGAAAGAAAAATTATAGACACTATTTATAATTGAACTTTTTGAATACTTATAGAAAACAATATTCAAAATCAAGCATAAACATAGAATAGTTACCATCTCAAAAGCGACATTCCACCTCAATATCTTTTTATAAACCTTGTTTTGGATCACAGCCACAATACCGTAACACAAAAATGTAAGAAAGGAAAACCCAATTCCGAGGCCTGCCCAATTAGTATTTGAAGAAGTCTCAATTTCAAATGGTCTTATAAAGTAAACAAAACAGAATATCCAAATCCCTATAAATACCCCTATCAGTAAGTGATGTTTTATGGACGGATTAAGTTTATTCATTTGCAAATAACATTTGAGTTCGGGACTAATTTAAGCATTTAATAAATTATATAAATGTTGTTGTAATCTCGTTGGTATTTGTCTATGAGCAGAGTTTTTTTCAAGTAGAATAGAGAAATACAGGGTGTAGGCTTCTTTTTGAGACTTTTCATTCTTAAAGTTCGAAATAAGTTCAAAAAAACAAACTCGTTTTTTTTATTCCAATAGTGCTCTGGGATGAATGGTAACCTCTCTTGTATGAAACGCTTGTCTGCTTAAGGCGACATATGCAATATACAAATGTTGTTGTGTAGGTTTTATTTTTTATTCAATTCAAACGTTCCTTTGTCTCTTGGGTAGCTTGAATCGTATTCACCACTTATTTCAATTCCGTGAATATTTTTCATTCCATCATATTCAATGAACTGTCCATTTCCAATTGACATTTTAGCTTTAAAGAATCTACGATTGGATTCAGGGTTTTCATTCCGTCGTCCTTTTTGTCCAATGTTATTTCCATTAAAATACGATTCCGAAAAGTTACCTGATAATTCCACTGTTTTATTTTGTCCAGGTTTATAAAGACTCCAAAGATTATAGTAAATAAACGTTTCACTTTTAAATTCCGAATTATTATTTTCAGGAATTGTTGTCAAGACTTTTCCACTAACAAGTGCATATTCAGAACTATTCCAATTTCCATCCCAATTAGATTCTGTAAAGTTCTTTGGAATTGAACTTCTATAGACCACTTCATTTGATATAACCACAACAACAAAAAGAATCAAAATTGTTATTAAAATTCGTTTTATTATTTTCAGAAATCTATTTTTCATTTAGAGTTCAGTTTTTCTCAACTTACACACAACGGTTTGTGTATGGAACGTAGCGTACAAAATGACACTAACTTTTCGGATTAACACAGAGCCGAATTTTTATATTTTATTTTTAACTTTTCAATCTTAAAAGCCAAATTAAAAATTTGGCGGACTTTGTAAATGTAAACCAAACCTACGGTTTAGCACTTATTAGCTATGTTTTATACACCGTGTTAGCATCTTTTATTCCTTTTTATTCCAAGGTTCGTCTTTTATTTTTTCTACAAATGCCTCTGGGTCAGAAAGAAATTCTCTCCAAGCTGATTGTTTTATTACTTCAGGAATTATTGAAATGTCAGGTTGAAATAATTTACCTCCAAAGGTTTCTAATTTCCATCCGTTCTCATTACACAATCCAAATATTTTTTCAAGAAAATAAGGTGAATCAGTTCTCAAGTCGAATCTGAAAACAAGTGAAATTATAATTCCTAATTCTGGGTCAATACAAAGGTCAATATCATTATCTTCTTTATTTTCAGTATTCCCTTTCCAAGAGAAGTGAACTTTAGAGTTTACCCAATCCGCTCTTGGAATAAAGGAATCTATTTCTTCCACAAATTTTTTATGGTCAATGTTGAGTGTTCTCCAAGCTTCCTCATATTCAAAATGCAAGTCCTTATTCGGTTTGGGTAAGATGTCCCAAACAGCAGGTATTACTATCATTCCTTGTTGCCATATTGCCATATTTATTTTCTAATTGATGCTAACGTTGCGTGTATGAATTGTTAGGTGTTTTTTATTATTTCAATCGTGTTACAATCTGAACGCCACCAATACTGTTTTTTTATCATCTTTTAGTTTAGATTCGGTTTTCTTTCCGCATTTTCGGCAATTCCGTTCATTTGATTCGTCCTCCAATGCTTCATAATAGCAATTATAGCAACCCCAAATTGTCAAGTCCGATATTTCGTCATCAATTCTCCAAGTAAATAAGTCCTCTTTACATTTTGGACATATTTGTGTTGCCATACATTAATTAATTTAATCAAAGATTCGTCAATTGACCAATAATAAAGACTAAAGCAATTAGACTTAGATCTATTAATACACCTTTTTTGATTGACCATTTGGAGGTATATACTCTATTACCAATAAAAATTCCAATTAGTCCAATCAAAACCAAACAAAATAAAATTAAATCAGGAATCTTATATGAGAAAAGTATCATAGTAAAATGGTATTGGTAAAATAAATTAAGATACATCCAAACAATATAAATATTGAATAAAATAATAATTAATCCGATTATCTTGTTCAATTTTATCATTCCTAAATTTAATTCAGTTAGTTATTGTACTTAACGTTCCGTATAACAATTGTAGCATGCCGGTAGGCAGTTATGATTCGTTGTACAGTGTTAGCAACTCACATTAGTTCAGTAATTCATTCAATTTTTCGTTCAATTTTTCTCCACGTAAATTTCGCCCAACAATTGTTCCTTTTCGGTCAATTAGAAAGTTGTCAGGAATTCCATTAATCCCATAAATTAAAGATGCAGAATTATCTCTCCCTTGTAAATCACTAACTTGTAACCACGGTAATTTATCTTTTTCTATTGCTTTTAACCAGCTTTCTTTTTTGATATCTTGTGACACGGCAAAAATTTCAAACCCTTTAGGCTTAAATTTTTTATACGTCTTTACCAAGTTTGGGTTTTCTTTTCTACAAGGGACACAAGTAGATGACCAAAATTCCAATAAAACCAATTTATCTTTGAGATCGGATAGTTTTCTTATTTTTCCGTTTATGTCTTCCATTTCAAAGTCAACATAACTTCCCCCTATCTTTGGGTTTTTATTCAACTCAATGTATTTAGCAATATTCTTTCCATATTCCGTATTTTTATTTTCAGTTGAAAAATTATCATATAGTTCTTTCGTCTTTTCTTTCCCCCAAGTTGTGGAATAAATCGAAAGTATATATGCGCTGTGAATACTTTTAGGATGTTTTTTTATAAACTCGATATCCTTTTTTAAACGTTCATCTCTAGAAAGGGAGTCGGTTTCTTTACTTAGGGTCTGACTTAAATTTTCTTCTACAGAGCCAACCACAACTGCATTTCTAAAATCCATTTGGGTTGCATCAAAGAACATAGGATTATTTTCCACCCAAAGGAATCGATAATTTGAAAAGTTCTTTGTTCTCAAAACTACTTGTATTGGTGATTTTGGTAAGTTAGTTTTAAAGCTAAAAGAGTTGTTTTCAACTACAGCAGAATCGATTTGAATCTCTTTATTGTAAAGATAAAGAACCGTCCCATTTTCAAGGCCTCTTGTTATTCCGGTTAAAGAAAATTTGACTTTTGGTGTTTCATTACAAGAAATGATGAGTAAAGTAATTATCCCTAAAATTAATTTTTTCATAAAGTTTGATCTTGCTTGTTGCTAACGGTCTCGTATAACCGTCAGTTACGGGTTAAATTAGCCTTGTTTTCGGTTTAGCACAGACGTTAGCAATTCTGAGTGGATTCGGACATAGTCGAATCCGCCGTAATTGCGGTTATACATTGTTACCCAACGTTTTTATTGTTTTTAATAATCAATTATTCCGTCGTTGTGTTTTCTTTCAGATAATTATTGACCAATTCATTATAGCAATCAAATTCAGATTGAACCATACAGCCCATTCCGTAAGATTCAATTCCGTATTTTGATTTTAGAGTTTTTTGCAACTCCAAATCAAATCCAATTCCAAACTGAAAATATTTGAGTTTTTCATTTTTCAAGTCAGTCAAAAATCTATTTTCCATTTTTTCACAAGTTTCCAATTCATAATATTCAGCGAGTCGATTTTGACGTTGTACAGTTTTATAATATTCAGTCCATAAGTGTAAATTTAAGACTAAACAAACTCCGAATGCACCAATCATTATTTTAGTCAAAACTTTGTGCCAATCTTTAGCAAGAAAATAAAGCCCAAAACTTAATAGACCTATAACAAATAATACCTTAGAAAGGTCTAATTCCAATTTCACATTATACCAATATTGCATTTTTATTGAATTAAAAATCAATAATGAAAATCCGATAATTGATGAAATCAGAAGTATATATTTTGTTCTATTTTTCAATTGGTGTCAAATGTTGGGAACGTATGTATATAGTTACTAAAGGTAACTATATTTCTCAAATACAAGATATACGCACATCTATTGAACCAGAAAAGTAAGGATTAATTCCTATTGGATTACCTTCGGTGATCCTAAAAAACTCACTGCTGCAAATAGAAAACCCCGAGCTAGCGCTCTGATTTTTTATTTTACTCCAAAACCTTAAAGCCCATGGCTTTGGGTTTTTCCATAAAATAAAAAACCACGTCAATGACGTGGTTTTCTGCTTGATGTGACCGCGGAAGGATTCGAACCCTCAACCCTCAGAGCCGAAATCTGATATTCTATCCAGTTGAACTACGCGGCCTTTATGATCTTTACTATTAAGACAATTTACTTTTTACAATTGCAGAAATGGTTTTTCCATCGGCTTGTCCTGCCAATTCTTTGGATACGATACCCATCACCTTACCCATATCCTTCATTCCTGATGCTCCAATATCATCAATAGTCATTACCACAACCTTCTCGATTTCTTCTTCGGTTAGTTGTTCTGGTAAAAACTGCTCGATCACTTTGGCTTGATCCAATTCTGGTTGTGCCAAATCATCTCTTCCTTGCTCTGTAAAAATAGCGGCACTATCCTTACGTTGCTTTACCAATTTTTGCAAGATTTTAAGCTCCTCATCCTCAGTCAATTCTTCTTTAGCTCCACTTTCAGTTTGTGCTAATAAAATAGCTGATTTGATAGCTCGCAACGACGTTAGCGCATTTGTGTCTTTGGCTTTCATCGCTTCTTTCATAGCGGTCATTACTTGCTTCTGTAAACTCATCTTTACCGTTTTTAAACTATTGGATTGCGAAGATAAAAAATAAACCGATAATCCATGATCGGATTATCGGTTATCTGTGTATTTAACTCAAAAATTTACTAGTCTACATTATCATGTAGAAACGAATTGTTTTTTCGTAACTGGATATCGTCATTATCATCGGTTCCCAATGATGTTCTGGACAATCCAGAATCTTCCGGCTTAGCATCTACATCAATTCCAGCTCTTTTGTATGCTGGCTCTTTTTCGATATCATCGATATTCGAAGAGCTATTTCTGAACTTATAATTAAATTCTTTCATCTTAGCTCTTCGTTCTGCAGCTCTTGCCTTTAAAGTTTCTGAAATAGGCTGATTTACCGGATCTACCTCTCCCTGTTCTTCAGTTTCTGGAGCCGGAGCTACAACTTTCTTTTCAAAAACTACTTCTTCATCTTCTTCTTCCATGACTTCTGCAGGCTGTGCCTCGGTCAATCGTTTTTCTTCTTCCATATAGTCCTCAAGACTATACTTACGAACACCACCTGAAATCGTCTCACTAGGAGGAACAACTTCTATAGGTTCGTTTACCTCCATGTCCAAAATATCATCACTAAGATCAAAGATAATTGGTTGCTCATCCTCTACAATTTGATTGTTTTGAGAAGGAACCTCTTTCACCTCTTCTTCTTTCTTCATTTCTCCAGCTGGCATGTCAAAAGACAACGAGAATTGATCAGCTGCAGGTTCTTTTTGCTCTTCTACTTCTTCTGCATCTTTTACCTCGATTTCTTTGATAATATCCTGAGCATTGATAATCACAAAATCATTTTCCGAGGAAAATGGACTTACTACCTCATACTCTACATCAATATTCTTAAGCAAATCGGTAGTTTTGATCAGATCAGAAGTCTCTTCCTCTGTATCATCTATCAATTCGTGCTTGATAACCTTTGGTTCTTCTACTTTATCATTCTTTGGCAGTGAAGATGTAATTGGTGTCACCGGCCCAGTAGATTTTGGTGTTAAATCCTGCACCGTTGCCTTTTGCTCATCTTCTAAAGTATGAATGATCTTTTTGGTTTCAGTATTTACGATTTCATCTTGTTGCTCTACATCAAAACCAGTAGCAATTACCGTTACCGAGATAGCATCTTCTAGTGACTCATCTTCACCAACCCCCATAATGATATTGGCACCATGACCAGCTTCTTGCTGAATATGGTCATTAATTTCTCCTATTTCATCTATTGTAATCTCTTCTCTACCAGAAACAATCAATAACAATACATTCTTAGCCCCTGTAATTTTGTTATCGTTCAGTAGTGGAGAATCCAACGCTTTTACAATCGCGTCATGTGCACGTTTATTACCAGAAGCATGAGCAGAACCCATTATTGCTGTACCACTGTTACTTAATACTGTCTTGGCATCTCGCAAGTCAATATTTTGCGTATAGTGATGCGTAATTACTTCGGCTATACCACGAGAAGCAGTAGCAAGTACTTCGTCGGCCTTAGAGAAACCAGCTTTAAATCCGAGGTTACCATATACTTCTCTTAACTTATTATTATTGATCACGATCAATGAATCCACATGAGCACGTAATCGCTCTACTCCCAGCTGCGCCTGCTCGTTTCGCATACGTCCTTCAAACTGGAATGGAATAGTAACGATACCCACAGTAAGGATATCTAATTCTTTTGCCATTTTTGCGATAATAGGAGCTGCACCAGTACCGGTACCACCACCCATTCCTGCAGTAATAAAGATCATTTTGGTATTGGTATCCAACATCGTTTTGATCTCTTCATAACTCTCTACAGCCGCTTGTTCTCCCACTTCCGGATTCGCACCCGCACCTAGTCCTTCTGTTAATGAAACTCCTAATTGTATTTTATTAGGAATTGAACTGTTCTCCAACGCTTGCGAATCTGTATTACAGATCACAAAGTCCACTCCTTTGATCCCCTGTTGGAACATGTGGTTGATCGCATTGCTACCACCTCCTCCAACACCAATCACCTTAATCACATTTGATTGGTTTTTAGGTAAATCAAAAGAAATATTCTCAAACTCTTCGTTATTACTCATAATGGCTAATTTTCTGGTTCTCCTACTTTTTCTATTTTTTTATATATCGTATTGAATTCTTACAACTGCAAAGCACTACTCGGCATTATCCAAGAATTCTTTAAATTTCTCTGTCCACTTCTCCAAGATGTTTTTTCTTGGTTTAAGGTCCACTTTTGGTTGCTCTTCTTCATTAATCATCTCTTCTGTATCTGTATCCGCTTCTATAGGAACGGCTGTTTCGGTTTTGGCTGCAGCTTTGCTTTGCACAACTTTTCGTTGTCTTTGCATATGTACCAAACCATCCATCACTAGTCCAACAGCTGTAGCATACATTGGGCTTGTTGTTTCTGAATCACTGTTACCTGCTAGGTGTTCATTAGGATATCCAATACGAGTATCCATACCTGTGATATATTCTACCAACTGTTTCAAGTGTTTCAGTTGTGAGCCTCCTCCAGTAAGTACGATCCCCGCGATCAATTTCTTCTTTGGGGATTCATGGCCATAATTTTTAATCTCTAAAAACACCTGCTCGATGATTTCCACTACTCGTGCATGGATGATCTTTGATAGATTTTTTAAAGTAATTTCTTTAGGCTCTCTTCCTCTTAATCCAGGGATAGAGACAATCTCATTGTCTTTATTTTCTCCTGGCCAGGCGGATCCAAATTTTATTTTCAATAATTCGGCCTGCTTCTCTATAATCGAACATCCTTCTTTGATATCCTCGGTAATCACATTACCTCCAAAAGGAATCACCGCCGTATGACGAATAATTCCATCTTTGAAAATGGCTAGATCCGTAGTTCCACCTCCTATATCAATCAACGCTACACCTGCTTCTTTTTCTTCCTGACTCAAAACTGCATTCGCAGACGCTAATGGTTCTAGCGTAACATCAGACAATTCTAACCCAGAACTCTTTACACATCTACCGATATTACGAATCGAAGTTACCTGACCTACCACTACGTGGAAATTGGCTTCTAATCGCCCTCCATACATCCCCACAGGCTCTTTTATTTCGGCCTGACCATCTACTTTGTATTCTTGAGGTAGTACATGCAGAATCTCTTCTCCAGGTAACATCACCAACTTATGCACTTGATTACATAATGTGTCTATATCATCATCATCGATCACCTCGTCTGCATTGGGTCTGGTGATATAATCGCTATGTTGTAAACTCCTGATATGCTGTCCTGCAATCCCTACTGTAACATCATTTATTTTTACTCCTGCTACACTTTCTGCTTCGTGAACGGCCTGTTGTATGGATTGGATGGTTTGTGTAATATTATTCACTACACCGCGATGTACACCCAAGCTTTTGGATTTACCAACTCCAAGGACTTCCATCTTACCATATTCATTGTATTTCCCTACCATTGCAACAATCTTGGTTGTTCCAATATCCAGTCCTACCGCTATTTCATTTGTTGCTTTTTCCATATTGGTATTATTTTATAGTACACACCACCTGATTACTAAATTGTAAACTGACTTTTTTATACTTATCAAGGCTCTTGTCTTTGAGTGCCTTTTGATAAAAAGCCTTAAAGTTTTTAACCTTACTATTTAAATTTTCTATCTTCCCTATCACGGTTCTAAATGAGTAGACCCTTACCTCTAGCTCATAATTACCCTTATGATTTCTAAAGACTCCAACTACGTGTTTCTTTAAGAAATCATCTTTCTGTATCATTTTTAACAATGGAAAAACTTCTTTGACTTCTCTTTCGGATACATTATGCACCAAAGGCACATGTGCCGAATAACTATCAGACAAAGGCATCGTATTTCCAGTAGCATCTACATAAAAAGGAGTCACCGCATTAACCCTAGCAATCGGGGTGCGTTGCTTTATTTGCGCCCTAAGTTCTCCATTTACAGTAAGATATACATCAGAGTGTTCGATCATTTTGTGCGAATCCAACTCCTGCTCTACAGTATTCAAAACTAAAATTTCTTTACCGACGTTCGTAACTCTTTCCTGATTTTGTATTAACAATTTATTAACCGACAGTTCACTCACGTATGGATCCTGCTCTTCAATGAATTCTATTTGCACTCGATTGATTTTTCGCTGCTTATTTCGCTCACTTGTGAACGCAAAAAGGGCAACGATTAGCACAATCAATCCCACAAATCGTATATATGAAATCATTTTTTTCATCTTAACAACTCATTTTTAACACGTTCTACTTCTTCTCCTATATCTCCTGCACCAATGGTTAAAATCACCTCGGCATCGCTTTTCAAAATTTCGGTTGTCAAATCGCTCTTTGCCACTAGCTTTTTATTTTCATTTGCAATCAAACTCAGTAACCAATCTGAGGTCACTCCTGCGATGGGCAATTCTCTCGCCGGATAAATATCTAACAGCATGATCTCATCGAACTGAGTAAGACTGGACGCAAAATCCACAGCAAAATCCTGAGTTCGACTAAATAAATGTGGTTGAAAGATTGCTAATACCTTTTTGCCTGGATGCATTTCTCTTACAGCCTGATGCAAAGCATTGATCTCTGTTGGATGATGCGCATAGTCATCTATATACACCAAATTCTCTGTCTTAATTTTATAACTAAACCTGCGTTGAACACCCTTAAAAGAAAATAAAGCCTTTGCCAGCGAGGCGGTCGGGGAGCCGTATAGCAACGCGATGGCAAAGGCTGTTATAGCATTTAACAAGTTATGTCTACCTGGCAGGTTTAAATGCAAATCTTTTATATACTGTGTTGGTGTTTTTAAATCAAAAATATACGTGCCATTATCAACCTTTACGTTTTGCGCACAATAGTCTGCATCATCTTCTATACCGAATGTCATCCCATCAATAGGCAATCCATTACAAATCAAAAGATGATCTTTTACCTTAGCAGAAAAATCTCTAAAAGATACTTCTAACTCATCAGCCTTTCCATAAATATCCAAGTGATCTGCATCCATTGAAGTAACAGCTGCAATATCAGGATGCAATTGTAAAAATGAGCGATCAAATTCGTCGGCTTCTACTACAACCACATCATTACCTTCTAACACAAGGTTAGAGTTGTAATTCTCACTAATTCCACCCAAAAATGCGGTTACCTTTGCACCACTTTCCTTTAATAAATGTGCCAAAATTGCTGTAGTGGTGGTTTTACCATGAGTTCCTGCCACTGCAAGTGTATATACCTCTTTGGTAATAATCCCCAAAACCTCTGCTCTCTTCTTGATCTGAAAGCCATTATCTTGTACATAATTCAACTCCTTATGATCTTTAGGTATCGCAGGGGTATACACCACCAATGTATCCTCTTTATCCAAAAACGATTCTGGTATAGCATTTACACTATCATCAAAATGAATATCGATACCAAGAGCAATCAAATCATTGGTAATCTGGGTAGATGTTCTATCATACCCCGCTACTTCTTTTCCAAGAAACTTAAAATAGCGAGCCAGGGCACTCATACCAATACCTCCTATACCTATGAAGTAAATGTTTTTTATGTGCGCTAAGGTGCTATTCATATATACTTTAGTTTCTACCAACTCCTATTATATTAATTTTTCAATTTCGTCTGCAATCTCTGATGTCGCATTGGGTAATGCCATTTTTTTAATAGCAATTCCTAATTCCTCTTGTTCTTCTTTTGCCGCCATCAAACCTGCCATTGTATTTTCAAACTCTGCATCCAATTCATTTTCTCTCAACATCTTTGCCCCTCCTTTATCAACTATTGCCAAAGCATTCTTGGTTTGATGATCTTCGGCCACATTAGGAGATGGGATAAACAATACCGGTTTCCCCACGATACACAACTCTGAAACCGATCCTGCTCCTGCACGAGAGATAATGATATCTGCTGCTGCATATGCCAGATCCATAGTGTCCAAAAACTCATGTACCTGTATATTCTCCATATCGTCATACTTCTTATAATCCCCATAGTATAGCTTCCCACATTGCCATAACAACTGTACATTTCGGGTTGCAAAAAAATCTAGTTCTTTTTCTATGAGCTGATTTATTCTGCGAGCACCAAGGCTACCTCCTATGATCAAAATTGTTTTCTTATCTGATGCCAGTTGATACTTTGCTATAGCCTGCTCTCTTTTTCCACTAATACTTAATAAATCCTGACGAACAGGATTCCCCGTTTTTATGATCTTATCCTTCGGAAAAAATCGATCCATGTTATCGTAGGCCACACAAATTTTGTTGGCTTCTTTGGCTAACCATTTGTTGGTGATTCCCGGAAACGAATTTTGCTCCTGAAGCACTGTAGGGATTTTCTTAGCATTTGCCATTTTCAACAATGGTCCACTTGCAAAGCCTCCAGTTCCAATAACCACATCTGGCTTGAAATTTTTGATAATGGTTCTCGATTTCCAAAGACTACTTATTAGTTTTAATGGAAACAATAAGTTACTCAATGTTAATCTCCTCTGTATCCCACTAATCCAAAGCCCAACAATTTTATACCCAGCCTGTGGTACTTTTTGCATTTCCATTCGATCCTTTGCACCCACAAACAACACCTCTGCATTAGGAAATCTATTCTGCAGCTCGTTTGCAATAGCTATAGCAGGATAAATATGTCCTCCTGTTCCTCCACCAGATAATATGACTTTGAGAGTCTTACTCATACTATTTCTTGTAACACCTCTAAAGGGTTTTCTTCTTTTTCTTTTTCTACTTCTTCTTCTACAATTGCTTCTCTTCTACTACTTACACTAAGTACTATACCAATAGCCAAACAGGTCATCCAAATCGATGTTCCTCCACTACTAATCAAAGGAAGGGTTTGACCCGTTACCGGAAACAATTCTACTGCTACTGCCATATTGATCAATGCCTGAAACACTATCGGCAGGCCTACACCTATCACCAGTAGTTTACCAAATACATCACCACATTTATGGGCGGCTATTACTAATCGAAACAGCAATAACAGGTAGAGTAGCATCAAAAACACACCTCCTACAAATCCCCATTCTTCAACAATAATTGCATAAATAAAATCTGAAGAGGATTGCGGTAAGAAGTTTCTTTGCACACTTTTTCCTGGTCCTGTTCCAATAACCCCACCTCTGGCAATTGCTATTTTAGCGCGTTCTATCTGATAATCTTCTTGCGTTTCTTTGTTATCAGCAAAATTTTCTATCCTACTTACCCAAGTATCTACACGGTTTGGAAACATCCCTGGAAATGCCTTTGCGAATAATATAAAGAACGTAAGCACCAAAAGTCCGGTTCCTAAAACCACAGCGATATGCCGTAAAGGATATCCACCCAAGAAAACCAACATCATCACCATCGAAAATATAATAGCCGCTGTAGAAAAGTTAGCAGGTAAAATCAACATCAACACCAAAAACACGGGCAACCACAACGGTAATAACGTTTCTTTGAAGGAAACGGTTTGATCCTTTATTTTAGATAGATATCGTGCAACATAGGCCATTAGCACTACTGCCGCAAGTGTAGAAGTTTGAAAAGTTACTCCAACAAAAGGAATACGTATCCATCGACTTGCATTTGCTCCTTCTATCGTATTGTTTTGAGCCATGGTTACCAACAACAACACCAAAACCACAGGGATCATAATAATAGACAATCCTTTGAAATAATGATATGGGATCTTATGCACCACATAAATAATCAAAAACCCTAGCACCAAGTGCGCAAAATGCTTCACTAAAAAACTAAAGGTATCTCCATCTCCATACAAATACGCCAAATTACTACTAGCACTATAAACCGGTAAAAAAGAAAATAACGCCAACAGGGCAGCCACTGCCCATATCACTCTATCACCTTTTATATTTGCTAATACTTTAGTCATCTTTTAATCCTATATTCTTATAATTCTCTAACCGCTTCTTTAAACTGCCTTCCCCTCTCTTCATAATTTTTAAATAGGTCAAAACTTGCACAAGCTGGCGACAACAATACGTTATCATTTCTCTCAGCTATTTTGTATGCAAGATTCACTGCTTCTTTCATAGATTGCGTTTCTGTAATATTATCTACGCAATTCCCAAATGCATTGATAATTTTGGAATTATCTACTCCCAAGCAAATGATTGCTTTTACTTTTTCGTTGACCAACGGATACAACTCTGAGTAATCATTTCCCTTGTCTACTCCACCAACTATCCATATCGTAGACGATTTCATAGCATCTAAAGCATAAAAGGTTGCATTTACATTGGTAGCCTTCGAATCATTGATGTACTGAACGTTATTGATCTTTAGTACATTTTCTAACCGATGTTCTACTCCATGAAAATTCTCTAAACACTCTCTAATTGTTGTTTTTCTGATCTTCAATAACTGCGCTACTGTAGCAGCCGCCATTGCGTTTTTTACGTTGTGATTACCTTTTAATGCTAAATCTGATGTTGGCATGATTACTTTGTTGTTATCTATTAGTATGTTAATGTTTTCGTTTTCTAAATACGCTCCATTCTCCACCTTTCTAGTTAAAGAGAAAGGCAATAATTTTGATCGAACCGGATGTTGCTCCAAATAGGTTGTGATCACTTCATCATCTGCATCATATATGAAATAATCTTCCTCAGTTTGATTCATCGCAATTTTAAATTTTGAGGCAATGTAGTTCTCAAACTTATTGTCATATCGATCCAAATGATCAGGAGTGATATTGGTCAAAATCGCAATATGTGGCGCAAAATTGATGATCCCGTCTAATTGAAAGCTGCTAATCTCTAACACATAATAAGGAGTATTCATTTCTGCCACTTGCTTTGCAAAACTATCCCCAATGTTACCTCCCATATTTATCGTTAAGCCACCATGTTTCAACACATGATGAGTAAGCATAGTTGTGGTGGTTTTACCATTACTCCCGGTGATCCCAATCATTTGAGCATCCGTATATCGAGATGCAAATTCGATTTCAGAAATCACTTCAACTCCTTTTTCATGTAGTTTTTGAATTAAAGGAACTCCGTCTGGTATCCCTGGACTCTTCATGACTACATCAGCATTCAAGATTTTATTCTCGCTATGTTGTTGCTCTTCCCATTCGATTTCAAAATTTATAAGAACGTCTTTATACGTATCGGCGATTGTTCCTTTATCAGAAACAAATACCTCAAATCCTTCTTTCTTCCCCAAGATTGCAGTTCCTACTCCACTTTCTCCAGCTCCTAATACCACCAATCGTTTCATCTATCTTACTTTTAAAGTGATCACAGCTATAATTGCCAGTACAATACCCACAATCCAAAATCTAGCTACGATCTTACTCTCATGTATCCCTTTCTTTTGATAATGATGATGTAATGGAGACATCAAGAAAATCCTTCTCCCTTCACCATATTTTTTTCTTGTATATTTAAACCAACTCACCTGCATCATAACCGACAGGGTTTCGATAAAAAATATTCCACACAAAATTGGTATCAAAAACTCCTTGCGAATAGCAATTGCAATCACTGCAATTACACCTCCTATAGTCAAACTTCCCGTATCCCCCATAAACACTTGTGCTGGATAGGTATTATACCATAAAAATCCAACCAAAGCTCCTGCAAAAGCGGTGATATAAATCGTCATTTCTCCTGAATTGGGGATATACATCACATTCAGGTAATCTGAAAAAATGATATTACCAGACACCCAGGCAAACAAGGCTAGTGTAAGTACAATAATGGCCGAGGAACCCGCTGCCAATCCATCAATACCATCAGTCAAATTTGCTCCGTTGGACACTGCGGTCACAATAAAAATCACAATAGGGATAAAGATCAACCATGCATATTTGGCTAGATCTGGGCTTATCCAAGTGATCAAATCCGAATAATCGAATTCGTTATTTTTAAAAAAAGGAATTGTAGTTTTAGTCGATTTTACCGCAGGTTTGAAATCAGATTGCTCTCCATCTACAACCACCTGTTCTGTATCTGCATTTACCTTTTCTTGCCTTACTGTTATATCGTTATGAAAATACATCGTACACCCAACAATAAGTCCAAGACCAACCTGACCAATCACCTTAAACTTACCCGCTAATCCTTCTTTGTCTTTTCTTTTTATTTTCAAAAAATCATCCGTAAACCCTATAATCCCCATCCATATGGTGGTAACGATAAGCAGAAGTACATAAATGTTATCTAATCGAGCAAAAAGCAATACCGGAACCAAAGTAGACAGTATAATAATCACACCTCCCATAGTCGGAGTCCCTGCCTTTTGAGCCTGTCCTTCTAACCCTAGTTCTCGGATAGTCTCTCCCATTTGCTTCTTTTGCAGGAATGCAATTATTCGCTTACCATAGATGGTAGAAATCAGCAGTGACAATATAATCGCCATGGCTGCCCTAAACGTAATAAACTGAAATAAGGAAGCCCCCGGGAACTGATATTGGTTTTCTAAATATTCGAATAAATAGTATAACATAAGTTTCTATCTCTCATACATCTCGATGCATGTGGGTTTATTTATTTAGCTTGGTTAATTCTTCTTTTACAATTTTAAAATCATCAAAATCAAATCGTTTCCCATCTACCTCTTGATAGGTTTCATGCCCTTTTCCTGCAATAAGGATGATATCATCTCTCTCTGCTAGCTGGCAAGCAGTTTTGATCGCTTGTTTCCTATCGGTTATTGACAATGTTTTTTTATAGTCCTGAGGTTCTACTCCCTTTTCTATATCTTCTATGATTTGATCCGGATTTTCGGTTCTTGGATTATCGCTCGTAAAAATTGCTTTATTACTTAATTTGGCAGCGATATTACCCATTACTGGTCTTTTCATTTTATCACGATCACCTCCGCATCCCACAACAGTGATCAATGTTTCATTTTTGGTACGTATATCGTTGATCGTTTCCAAAACATTCTTCAAAGCATCAGGCGTATGCGCATAGTCTACAATGGCTGTGATTTTCATGTCTTCAGAAATCAAATACTGAAATCTTCCGCTCACACTTTTCAGGTCGCTCATCAATCGCAAGGTCTCTAGGGTCTCTAACCCTAATAATTCCGCCGTGGCAAAAATTGCCAGCAGGTTATAGGCATTGAAACTTCCGATTAGCTTTGCCCAAACTTCATGATCATTAAATTTCAACAACAATCCTTCTAAGCTACTTTCTAAAATTTGCCCTCTGAAGTCTGCATACGAACGCAAAGCATAACTATATGTTTTGGCTTTGGTATTCTGAAGCATATACTCTCCATTCTTATCATCTTTATTTGTCAGTGCAAAAGCTGTGGCCGATAAACCATCGAAAAATGCTTTCTTTACATCACGGTATTCTTTGAAGGTATCATGATAATCCAAATGGTCATGAGATAGATTTGTAAAAATCCCTCCTTCAAACGACAAACCTTCGGTACGTTTTTGATGGATACCATGCGAGCTCACCTCCATAAAGCAAAACTCAACACCGGCATCGTTCATCTGCTTGAGGTATTTGTTGATCGTCAATGAATCTGGAGTTGTATGTGTTGCTGCAAACTCTTCTTCATCTACCAGCACCTTCACTGTAGAGAGCAAGCCTACCTTGTAACCCGCATTTTTAAAAAGTTGAAACAAGAGGGTTGCAATTGTAGTTTTACCATTGGTCCCTGTTACTCCTATCAATTTTAAATTCTCTGAAGGAGAACCATAGTAATTGGCCGCCATGATAGCCAAGGCCGATTGGGAGTCCTCTACTTTTACATAAGTAACACCATCTGTTTTCTGCTCCGGCAGTTTCTGACAAATAACAGCAACTGCTCCTTTTTGAATCGCAGTATCAATAAATTTATGAGCGTCTACTGTTACTCCTTTGATCGCCACAAACAAATCACCCTTCCCGATCTGACGAGAATCGAACTCAATTTTCTCAATACTTACAGAAGTATCACCTACCACGGTATCGATTGCCACTTTATATAAAATGTCTTTTAGTTCTATCACGATAATTCGAGCTTAACAGTTTGATTTATTTGCACTTTGGTTCCCGGAGCTATAGACTGTGTTCTTACTTTTCCTGATCCTTTTATTTCGACCTTGAGTCCCATATTTTCCAATAGTGAAATCACATCCATTGCTGGCATGTTTTTTACATTCGGCATTATAGTTTTGTATTTTTGAGCCTTTTCGTAGTACGCATCATAACTCTTGGTTACCGTACTGCTTTCCTCTACCAGATATGGCACTTCATCAATCACAGGAATATCATTGTATATTTTGGTAGCAATCGTTTTAAAAACAGGAGCCGCTACTTCACTACCGTAATATCCTTTTTCCTTATTCGGTTTATGTATTACCACAATACAAGAATAAATAGGCTTGTCTGCAGGAAAATACCCAGCAAACGAAGAGATGTATTCTCTCTCTTTGTCCTTACCATAATTCCCCCAGCAGGTTCCCGTTTTTCCTGCAATCATGAAATTATTTGTCTTGATATTGTCTGCTGTACCTCTCATTACCACATTTTTCATCATCTCGCGGACGATTCTGGCTGTTTTCTTTGAGCAGATCGTTGGATTCAACACTTCTTTATCAAATCGTTCTCTGGTTTTATCCCATGTTTTAACCTCTTTGATAAATCTTGGTTTTACCATCTCGCCATCATTTGCAACCGCATTATAAAAAGCTAAAGTTTGCAATGGAGTAATTGCCACACCATAACCATGCGCCATCCAAGGCAATGTGGTACCATACCAATCATCATCACCTGGATATGGTATTTTTGGCACTCCTTCTCCTTTGATCGAAACCCCCAACGTTTCGGCAAGTCCCATATTGATCAATCTATCTACAAATTTTCTAGGGTTATCCTTATAATTTTCATTGATCATTTTTGCAAAAGCTGTATTCGAAGACACTTCAAAAGCTTTTGCCATAGAAATTTTTCCGTAACCACCCCATCTTGAATCCTTCACTACACGATCATAAAATTTAACACGCCCTTTTTCGGTATCCACCACATAACTAGAATCAATCTTACCATCTTCTAGCGCTGCTACAATCGTCATTAATTTGAATGTCGAACCTGGCTCATGAGATTCTCCTACCGCATAGTTTAATTTTTCATAATATTTCCCCGCCTTGGTTCTTCCCAAATTCGAAATGGCTTTGATCTCTCCTGTTTTGGTTTCCATAACCACCACAGTACCGTGTTCTGCTTCAAAATCTTCTAATTGTGCCAATAAAGCATGATGTGCGATATCCTGGATATTTACATCAATAGTAGAAACCACATCGTATCCGTCTTGTGGCTCCACTTCATTAGCATCCCCAATAGGTTTCCATTGGTTTTTTGCTATCTTCTGTTTTTTGCGCTTTCCTTCTTTCCCGCGCAAAAACGGACCGTAAGCTCCTTCTAATCCAACTCTGGTGTAATATCCTTGATCATCTCTTCTTTCGTACCCAACTGTACGTTCGGCTATTTTACCAATAGGATGCTCTCTTACTGTTCGTTGTTCTACGATTAATCCGCCTCTATTAGCACCAAATCGAAACAGAGGAAACTTTTTCACCCTCATATATTCTGAATATCCAAGTCCTCTTCGAATCAGCAAATACCTGTTCTTATTAGCTCTTGCTGTTCTAATCAACTTATCGTAGTAAGAAACTGGTTTATTGAATTCTTTGGAAAGTGCTTCGCACAAAGGTTTAATATTCGCTCTAAAATCCTTATCAGTAACCGTTAAGGCATCAAATCGTATATCATACTTAGGAACAGAAGTAGCTAGCAGATTCCCTTTACTATCATATAAATTCCCTCTATTTGCTGGAATATCGAAAGTCCTAAACACTCGATCCTGCGCTTTTTGACGATATACATCTCCTTCTACAAACTGAATATTGACCAACTTCACCAAAACAGCTAAGGCAAAGAAGAACATACATGCCGCAATGAAATACAACCGATTTAATATGTTTTTTTCTTTAATCGCCAAATTCTAGTTTTTTACAATTATCTTCCTTGGTGGACTTGTTGGTCTTTTCAACCCTTTTCGTGTCATTTTTTTTATAATTGAAGACTCCATCTTCAATCGCATCAATTCTGTTTTGCCGTCAACAAATTGTGTTCTCAATTCTCTTACTTCATTATTCAATTTTGCAATTTCATGTACTTTACTTTCTGCATTATGTGAGCTAGCGATCATTACAATAGCCAACAAGGAAAGAAACAGCAACATACGCCAGTTCTTCATCGCATCGTCTGCGATCAAAAACTTTCCTTTTAATATGTCATACATGGTTTGTCTCACAATCCTACTCGCTTAAATTCTTTCTGCTATTCTTAGCTTAGCACTTCGTGCCCTATTGTTTTCTTTAATTTCTTCTTCTGAAGGTATGATCAACCCACCTACTTTCTTAAATGGAACTGACACATTACCATACAAATCCTTTTCTGGTTCCCCTTCAAACATTCCGTTTCGGATAAAACGTTTTACTAATCTATCCTCGAGTGAGTGATAGGAGATTAAACTGATTCTTCCTCCTTCATCCAAAAGCTCTGCAGTTTGTTCCAAAAACTCTTTCAACACTTCGATCTCCTCATTTACTTCAATACGAATCGCCTGATAAATCTGAGCCAATATTTTGTTCTCTTTATGCCTCGGCAAAAGTGGCTTCAAAACCTCTTTAAGCATCGAGCTTGTTTTTATCTTTTCACTAGACCTAGCACCTACTATTACCCTAGCTAGTTTTGGCGCATTTCTTAACTCTCCGTATTGTAAGAAGACTCTTCTCAAATCCACTTCCTCATACTCATTAATCACATGATAGGCCGACACCTCTTTCTTTTGATTCATCCTCATATCCAAATCCCCTTCAAAGCGTGTCGAAAAACCTCTTTCTGCGACATCAAACTGATGAGAAGAAACTCCAAAATCCCCCAAAATCCCATCTACCTTTCTCACCCCATAGAATCTCAAGAATCGCTTGATAAATCGAAAGTTTTCATTGATCAGTGTAAATCTTTCATCCTTAATATCATTCTCTAAGGCATCTGGATCTTGATCAAATGCGAACAACTTTCCGTTTTCTCCAAGTCTTTTCAAAATCTCTTTGGAGTGCCCTCCTCCACCAAAAGTCACATCTACATATATTCCCTCTGGTTTGATATCGAGACCATCGACAGTTTCTTTCAGCAAAACAGGGTTATGATATTCAGTTTGTTCCATTTCTTCCACAACTATTCTTAAAGCACTTAATCCTTTAAAGTTCTCTCACTAGACCTTTAGTCTTCCATATCATCATCAAAGCCCATCACCTCTTCTGCCAAGTCTGCAAAATCATCTGCACTATCATCGATTGCCTTTTCATACTTATCTTTATCCCAAATCTCAATGATATTAACCGCCGAAGACAACACCAGCTCTTTGGTGATCTCGGCAAAATTGATCAGATCTTTGGGTATCAGCAATCGACCTGCACTATCAATTTCGACTACCTTTACTCCTGCAGTAAACCTCCTGATAAAGTCATTATTTTTTTTCTTGAAGCGATTCAGCTTATTGATTTTTTGCATCAAAAGATTCCATTCTTCCATGGGATACAACTCCAAACACGGCTGAAACACAGATCTTTTCAAAACAAAACCCTCTTGCAACACAGGCGAAAGCTGCTTCTTGAAAGCAACAGGCATCATAAGACGTCCCTTAGCGTCTGCCTTACATTCGTATGTGCCGATTAGGTTTACCACTTCAATTCCCTTAAACGTTTAATTATTCAAATATATTGAAAAATTTACCACTTTTTACCACATTTTACCACATTGTTGATAAGTTATTCTTTAAAACGGGGAATTCGGAAAGCCAAAAACTTTAATTTTTTGTTTATCAGGGCACTAACAAAAAGTCAAGTAAATCTTGTATTCCTCATGCATGAGACTCAAATAATGCATGAAAAAAAGAATTGTAAAAATTCATTCTGTAGTATTGATAAAAAATCTCCAAACTAATTATGAAAATGCTATATTTGCTTTAATTCTTGTAAGAAGTATTAATGAAGAACGAATTAAAAAAAGACGGAAAATTTAGTTATCTGGATTTAGGAGAGGGCACGCCAATAATCATTTTGCACGGCTTGATGGGAGGGCTAAGCAACTTTGAAGGCGTTGGTTCTTATTTCCCAAAAGAAGGATACAAAGTCTTAATTCCGGAACTTCCTGTTTACACGTTATCGTTGATAAAAACCAAGGTAAGCACCTATGCCAAATACCTTAAGGATTTTATTGATCATCTCGGGTATGGCAACAAAGAAGTTATTCTTTTAGGTAATTCGCTTGGTGGTCATATCGCACTTCTATGCACCAAAATGTATCCGGAAAAAGTAAAGGCGTTAGTTATTACTGGAAGCTCTGGTCTTTATGAGAGCGCCATGGGTGAAAGCTACCCAAAGCGAGGTGATTATGAATACATTAAAGCTAAAGCCGAAAATGTGTTTTACGATCCTGCCATAGCCACCAAAGAAATTGTTGACGAGGTATATGCCACAGTTAACGATCGAAATAAACTAATCCGAACTTTGGCAATTGCCAAAAGTGCAATTCGCCATAATATGGCAAAAGACTTACCCAACATGCACACTCCCACGTGTATTATCTGGGGTAAAAATGACAATGTAACTCCTCCAGAAGTTGCCGATGATTTTAATCGTTTACTACCTGATTCTGATCTCTATTGGATTGATAAATGTGGACACGCAGCAATGATGGAGCATCCAGATGAATTTAACCGATTACTTCACGATTGGTTGAAAGAACGAAAATTCTAATTCTAACCCTACGACCATGAAGATTAGCAGCGCTGAATTTGTGATAAGTAACAGCGATGTCGCTAAATGCCCAAAAGAAAAACTCCCTGAGTATGCATTTATCGGCAGATCGAATGTTGGAAAATCTTCTTTGATCAATATGTTGACCAACCGAAAAAGTTTAGCAAAAACTTCGGGAAGACCAGGTAAAACGCAGTTGATCAATCATTTTATCATTAACAAAACTTGGTTTTTGGTAGATTTACCTGGTTATGGATATGCGCGTGTGTCCAAATCAGCCAAAAAAGTCTTTCAGAAATTCATTACCGCGTATTTCTCAAAAAGAACCCAATTGGTTAGCGCATTTGTTTTGGTAGATTGCCGTCATGAACCTCAAAAAATAGATTTGGAATTCATGCAATGGTTAGGAGAAAATCAGATACCGTTTTCTATTATCTTCACTAAGGCCGATAAACTATCAAAAAACAAGCTCCCTGTACAGATCAATAACTATATCCAGACCATGCTGCAATACTGGGAAGAAATGCCTAATTACTTCATTACATCATCATCTTCAGGAATGGGTAAAGATGAAGTACTCAATTACATCGAAGATATCAACAATCAACTTAAGAATTCACAGTAATCATATAGCCTTGCAGTACTTCAATAAGTTCTTCTACCGAGCTAAATTGTTTTAAGCGTTGTGCATCCAAAACTACTTCTAGCTGTTCTTTGTGATCACTATCAAGTATTATAGGAAATTCAAATCCTAAGTCCTCACCATATTGTTTCAAAAACTCATCCTTATACATAAAGACAAACTGAAAATCAGTACTATTTTTGAAGGCAGCCCACACTTTTCTTTCTGAAAAATTACCATGCGTAAGCGCACAGAGCTCACAATTATAGGTAGCAGGGCTGATGATCTTATGCGCAATATCGAGAGATTTGCTCCATAAATCAGACTGCGCATTATAAACAAAAAGTAATGTCTTATTCAATGTTTTTATCGTATTAGTCTGACTAACCAGAAAAACATTTCGAACTACTGTTGTTTCAACTCTAATTTTTCTGCAAAATAATCACAAAAGTCCTTCATGGTTGCTGCCATTTTCTCGTCTTGTGTAGCTCTGAAAAAAGTATCACTCATAGACACTAGAGTTTGATGAAAAAACACTTTCATCTCGTCTACCGGCATATCTTTGGTCCATAAATCTATTCTAAGACTTTCTTGGTTTGCACTATCCCAAACCGACAGCAATACCGCCTTTGTTTCTTCATTTTCTACTCCCCCATCCTTAGCTGTCCAATGCAACTTTTCTGGAATACGATTCTCGTCTAATTCTACATCTATCTTTATTTCTGAAGTATGTGCGCTCGTCATTATCGTGCTGGTTTATATTTTGAATTGTTAAAAATTGTTTCGGCATCTGCCAATAATAATTGGCGCAAAGATACGCTGTTATTTTTCATATATGAAGCAACAATTTGCCATCCTATAAATTGACCTACCTTATCTGGTGCTTCTTTATCGATTTCTTCTAAATAAAACTTGGAAAAAGGCCCTGGATACAAAAATCTTGGCATTAAACTACTATCGGTACTATACAACAATTGTTTGTCTATAAAAAATCGCCAAATGGGCTCTTCGTTATCCTGAACCCAATTGAACTGCTCTTTGGTATACCCTAATTTTACCGCATCATCGGTTTCTGGAAGGAAAAGGTTTTTGAGATACAATTCTTTCCCAAAAGAAATCATATTGGCCAAAAATGTTCTTTCACGAATGGGTCCCACTTGATTTTTGGCATACGCTCCTGCAACATCAGCTATAATTTGTTCACGTATAAAGTTTCTTTTCAGATATTTTTGGATCGCCTCATAGAAATGATGATCGGCACCAAGATAGGTATCTAACGAAATAATCAATAAATCCTTAGAGATGACTACTTTATTTCTATAATCCACATCAGAGGTTATAGTAATAACTCTAGGCACATTGATTTCAGGAAAATAGAACTTAATATGTTGAAACAAGGAATGAAGTTCATCTATCTCTGCGGTAAGATCTGGAAACGCCTTTTCTACTTCTCGATTGACTTCTTGCTGAATCGTATCTTTTGCTTTTTTTAACCAAACACTATCCGCATACTTGGCTGAAAATAAGAACGGAAAATCTCTTTTCAGATCCGATAAATTTTCTTCATCTACATCTGCAAATAAACGATCAAATCGTTCTATCGTAATTTTAACCGGTATTTTTTCGATTTCCTTTTCGATCTTACTTTCTTTGTTACAAGAGAATAAAACACAAAATACGAGGGCACATTTTAAAAATTTTAAACTTTTCATAACCAAATTCAGAGAACTTTTCAAATAATTTCCATTCCTGTAGAACGCCATCTTTTTTTATTAATTTTATGACCGCAAAGGTAATATATCGATTTACAATCTATTCACTATAGTTTGTTCCTATTTTAACCTTTTCGTACTCTAATTTATTAACACGAATTTTCTTTATTCATTACATTTCAAATAAAAGACTAAGATATGCAAACAGAAAAAGTAATTGATCACATTACAAACTGGCTAAAAGAATATGCTAACAATGCTAATATTACAGGATTCGTTGTTGGTGTTAGTGGAGGTATTGATAGTGCCGTTACTTCTTCTCTATGTGCAAAAACTGGTTTGAAAACCCTATGCGTCGAAATGCCAATACACCAGGCGCAAAGTCAGGTAACCAGAGCTCAGGAACATATTGCTCAATTAAAGGAAAGGTTTCCTAACGTGTCCGACGCAAGAGTAGATCTCACTCCAGTATTTGAGCAAATAAAATCTGTAGTTCCGGAGGTTGAGCCCAGCGCACAGCTTGATTTGTCTCTTGCCAATACCAGAGCGCGTTTACGAATGACTACGCTGTATTATTTTGCAGGTTTACACAAATATCTGGTAGCAGGTACAGGTAATAAAGTAGAAGATTTTGGAGTTGGTTTTTATACAAAATATGGTGATGGAGGAGTTGACCTTGGTCCTATTGCTGATTTATTAAAGAGCGAAGTATATCAAATAGGAAAAGTGCTTGGTGTACCAGAATCTATTCAAGTGGCAGCACCTACTGATGGATTATTCGGCGATAGCCGTAGTGATGAAGATCAAATTGGAGCCTCTTATGATGAATTGGAATGGGCAATGAAAATGAAAGATGAAGGAAAGAAAACGGAAGATTTTGAAGGAAGAGAGCAAGAAGTATTTAAGATTTTTATTCGATTAAATACCGTAAATCAGCATAAAATGAATCCCATACCTGTCTGTAAAATACCCGTTAATCTATTATAATCAACACTTTGTCGATAAATGAATAAAAAAAAGTTTACGAGGGCTAGTTCTTAGTAATTTTGCAGTAAGATTAAGAATTACCCCTAGCCTGAGAATGTTAAACTCTTAAAATTAAAATAACATTAACAATCGTAAACAAGAATGACAACCGTACTAATCGCTGATCATCACCCAATTACTAGGAAGGGGATCGTTTCTTTATTTCGCAATTCGGAAGATTATGAGATCATTGGCAAAGTGAGCAATGGAAACGAAATGTATGATGTGTTGAAGTCTAATACTCCAGATGTACTTATCATGGAGTTGGACCTTCCGCAGATCAACGGAATTATGGCCTTAAGAACCATCAAAAAAGAATTTACCGGAATAAAAGTAATTATTTTTAGCTCACATCCAGAAGAAATGTATGCTTTGAGTGCCATTAAAGCAGGCGCCTCTGCATATCTCTCTAAAACCGTTCCGACCAAGACGTTAAAAAAGGCTATCGAGCGTGTTGCCAGAGGAGGAATATATCTTAATGATAATCTAACTCAGCAACTTGCAAATGGTAACGCCAATGAAAACAACATGGTTGTGAAATATAAAAAACTATCCTCGAGAGAAATTGAAGTCCTCAATCTTTTATCCTCTGGTAAAAGAAACAAGGATATTGCCACAACACTATCTATCAACGAAAAAACTGTAAGCACTTACAAAACGCGACTATTAAAAAAGTTGAAAGTAGATAATCTTGCTGATTTAATTCATCAGTCGAGGCTATTACACATAAGTTAAATCACCCTATTTAACTTATCAGATAATATTTTTCTAAGATAAAGGTAATCACTGATATCCGATAAGATATCGTGGTTACCTTCGTTGTTTTCTGGACTATTTAAGGACTCTTTTAACTCCTCTATTTTCTTACCTACCAGATGGCCTCTAAGATTGAGGATAATGTCGTTTACATATTGAGACACGGAATGTTTTTTGAGCTTAACATGTATCTCTTTATCATGCCAACGATCAATTTTATACTTCTCCTCATTCATCAATATCTCGGTGATTTCTGAAGCAATTTCAGGAGAAACTGTATTTACAAAAACATCTACCTTAAATTCTTCGGTTTGATGTAACTGATTGATAATAGCTCCATAGATCTCTTGAAAATTATCGTGAGCAAATTCTATCTCATCTTCCTGAAGATCCAGGTATATCTTTTCAAAAACTTTGGCAGTATGTACTTCTGGCTCCATCACTAGCTCTCCATCTTCATTCTCCTTTAGCATCATATCTTCAAATTCTTCCTCTTGTGCACCATATAACAACAACACTCCGATAATACTTCTTTCCAACAAATGCTGCCTATCTACTTTTTGAGGTTTTTCGGTGGCAGGTTTTACTACCTCCATCGATTTTTGAGATTGCTTTTGTTGTTTCCGCTGGTCTTTGATATCCACATTACGGATCTGAGCTAAGGTATCAAAAAGCACCTCTTCAGAAATATCCATAATGCGTGAACACTCTCTAACGTATATTTCACGCTTAATTACATCAGGAATCTTAGAAATACTGGTCACCATATCCCGAATCAACTCCGCCTTCTTTATGGGGTCATCTTTGGATTCTTGTTGCAATAAAGAGGCCTTAAAACTGATGAAATCCTGAGCATTTTCTTCCAAATATGTAGTAAGCTCCTCTAATGTATTTTGCTTTGCAAAACTATCAGGATCTTCACCTTCTGGGAAACTGCATACTTTCACATTCATCCCTTGCTCCAAAATCAAATCAATCCCGCGAATAGATGCCCTCATACCCGCTGCATCACTATCAAATAAAACGGTGATATTTTTGGTAAGTCGATTAATCAATCGAATCTGATCGGTAGTCAAAGCTGTTCCCGAAGAAGACACTACATTTTTGATCCCAGTCTGATAGAACTGTATCACATCGGTATACCCCTCTACCAAATAGCAATTATCTTCTTTGGCAATCGTCTGTTTGGCATGAGAAATACCGTACAAAATCTTACTCTTATGATAGATATCACTTTCTGGGGAATTGAGGTACTTTGCAGCCTTCTTTTCATTAGATAAGATTCGACCTCCAAAACCCAGAACTCTACCCGACATAGATTGGATAGGAAACATGACACGCCCTTTAAAACGGTCAAATTGCTTCTCTTCTTTTACAATGGTCAATCCTGTTTTTTCAAGATAATCCAGGTTATACCCTTTTTTAATAGCCTCTGCGGTAAACGCATCCCATGAGTTAGGAGAATACCCCAGACTAAACTTTTTTATGGTATCCTCGGTAAAACCTCTCTCTTTAAAATACGTAAGCCCTATTGCCTTGCCTTCCTCTGTTTTGTGTAATGAATTTTGAAAGAATGTATTGGCAAATTCGCTTACCAAAAACATACTTTCTCTCTCGTCTGCTTGCTGTTTTTGTTCGTCGGTCTGCTCGGTCTCCTCTACTTCGATATTATACTTTTTGGCTAAATATTTAATAGCCTCGGGGTAAGTAAAGTGCTCATGCTCCATCAAAAAAGCTACAACATTCCCTCCTTTACCACTCGAAAAATCTTTCCAGATTTGCTTTACTGGCGAAACCATAAAGGAAGGGGTCTTTTCTTCACTAAAAGGGCTGAGTCCCTTAAAATTACTCCCAGCCTTTTTTAATTGAACAAAATCTCCAATTACCTCCTCTACACGAGCAGCTTCAAATACAGCATCTACGGTGGCTTTATGGATCATGAAAGGGTCTCCTTTTTGTGTCCAACAAAAATAATATAATTCTTGAGACACCATTTAGATCCATACTAAAATAAAAAAACCTGGCAGCCGAAACTACCAGGTTTTTAAGTTGGTTAATTATTCTAAAATTACTCTATAGTGAATTTTCTTGTTTTCATAACCTCAGGACCAGTAATTCTTGCGAAATACGTTCCTGCAGGGAAAGAACTTACATTAATCTGTGCCTCTTTACCTTGGTATACTCTTTGTCCGTACATTGAGAAGATCTCAACATTTTCTAAAGGTATTTTACCTACAGAAATGTTTAAGATATCACTTGTTGGAACTGGGAATACCATAAATAACTCATCACCTACATCAGATAATGGATATGTGTCTACAGATCTTGCTCCACCTTCTACACAGAATGTAGTCGCTTCAGAACTAGTAAACTCTCCTCCAGTAACAATTGTACCTGCACTGCTTGATAATGCATAAGAACCGCTACCAAATCCACAACAGATTCCATCACCGAAAGAATCAAAGATTGTAAACGTATAATCTCCATCAGCTAATCCACTGATAGTTTCAGTTACTGTAGAACCATCAGGGTTTGCAGTAGAGTAGCTTTCTGATGCTACAACAGCACCACTAGAATCAGTAACCTCCCAAGATGTTTCTTGTGGGAAATTATCGAAGGTAATGCTCAATGTTAAGTCTCCAGATACACAACCGCTACCAGATCCACCATCAGTAATAAGCGAAATATCGTCAATTGCAGCATCTGCTCTCCAGGTTGTTCCTGTTAAACGGTTGAATCGCAATTGAACTCCTGTACCTAAATATGCAGCAAGATCTACTGTAGCCGTCTGCCAAGAGTTACCTTGGTTTCCGCTTCTGCTCCAGATACTTGTCCAAGTTGCACCTTCGTCATTACTAGCCTCAAGATCTAATGAACCGAATCCGTTAGCTCCAAACATATGGTACTTGAAAGAAAATGTAGCCTCTGTAGCTGGCCCTAGGTCAATACATGGAGATGTAATAATTGCACGCTTGTTAGGGTACCCTATTCCGTTTCCAGATGCTTCAACGTATAAGTAGAATGAACCTTCTACCGCGCTAGCTGGTCCTGTATTTCTAGATGGAGTACCATTGGCATCTCTTATCCAGTCAAGATCATCACCACTATCCTGAGTCCATGCTCCGATACCAGTTTCAAATCCTTCTCCATAAGGAGTACTAACTCCATTTAAACACCCAGTAGCTTCTGGTGTAGTCACACGAAGTGGGCTACTTACATCAGATTCGTTACCAGCTGCATCTCTAGCCAATACTGTAAATTCGTATGTTGTTTGCGGAGTTAATCCTGAAACCGTAGCTGTTGTTCCAGCCACTGTAGCTACTACTACTCCGTCTTGTAAAACATCATATTCTGTAACTCCTACATTATCTGTAGAAGCATCCCAGCTTAAAGTAACCTGATTTGCAGCCAAATTAGAAGACGTTAAGTTAGCTGGTATAGAAGGAGCCTCTACATCTGGGTCCGCAGTGGTTACTGTTAATGTTGCACTTGCAGGAGATTCATTTCCGGCTGCATCTTTTGCAATTACAAAGAAATCATAAGAGGTACTTGCAGTTAATCCAGAAACATCAAAGTTTGTTGTTGCAGAAGAACCGATTACAGCTCCATCCTGATACACATCATAAGAAGTAACACCGATATTATCTGTAGAAGCATCCCAACTTAAAGTAAGTGAAGATTCTGTTACTGAGGAAGCTGCTAAATTAGTAGGAGCAGTTGGTGCCTCAGTATCTGGAGTATCAGGCTCTATTTTGAAAGCTACCACGTGACTTCTTCTTACGTTTGGCGCTGGCCCTTTCATATACTCACTAATATGCCAGAACGTTAAGTCATCTGTAGGGTCAATAGTAATTTGACCATAGTCTCCGTAACGTCCATCTCCTCTGTTGTTTTGAGCATCTCCATCTGCAGAAACTTGCTCGGCAGCTGTCATCGTTCCTAGCGGATCACTAGCTAATCTTCCTGTAAATCTTAAAGAAGTAAATACAGTGCTACTTACAACAGTATATGCTAATCCTATATTTCCTTGAGCATCTTGTGCAATACTTCCACAAAAAGCACTAAGACCATCTGGCTGTACATATGTTCCTTCCTGGAAAATAGTCCAAGGCTGTCCATCTCCAGTTTGTCTTAATTCGTACCAACGGATACCTGCTAAACTATCAGTACCATCCAAATCCACTACAAAGTTTAATACAATAGAGTTGTGTGTACCAAAACGTCTGTAGTTTGTCATATACATCATAGTTGCCTGTAATGCATCAATATCTGGTCCGTTACCTGGCTCATCTAAGTTTTGGAATGATCCACCATCAAATACACTATCAAATGGTGTAGTTGTTATTTCTTGTGGCTGTGAAATCGTAGAACTTGCAGGATTTGTCCAATCTACATTAGTTGTCCATACTTTGATATGGTCTTGAGAGATTCCAGTCCAGCTATCATCCTGTAAATACAAAATAGAATGTCCTACACCTACCGGAGGTAAATTAGGTCCTGTAGAGTGAGATCCACCTGGGCTATAGAATCCGTTAGTTTCTGCTCCTGGAAGAGGGAAACCAATTAATCCTGCACTTGCGTCTCCTACCAACATCTTATCCCTTTCTACCGCAAATACTACATCATTACCACTAGGGTTATTCTGATCCTTGTTTGCAGTGATATAGTATCCATCGCTCCAGATTGATAGTTTTTCATAATCTGGGAATGATCCTGTATTAAATCGGTAAGTAAACCAACCGTCATTTACAGGGTCTGGTCCTTGCCCTACAGCAATCAGGATTCCATTTGGAGTATTACTAAATTGCATGATAATAAAGCGATCTGCATAATTATCAAATACTACAATAGGATCTCCCAGCGTTTCTCCCGGAAAGATAGTTCCTAATGAAGCCTCTGGAACAAGCACATTACCTGCTCTATCCAAAATACCAAAACCAGAGTTGAATGCATATACATAATGGTTTGGCCCAATGGCACCAGTTGCATCATTCAGTACAGTTCCGATATGAGCATCAAAGGATGCCAAAGGAGAAGTGGTAGCCATTTTTGTGGCATTTTTCTGCTTGGCTACAAGAGGGTCGATACCACCTGCAGGTTGAAATCCTTTACCAGGTACAAAAGTATTAGTACCTCGCATTTTAGGAGGAGCAACATGTGCAAATCCTTCTGCTGAAATTACGTTATCCATTTCTGCGATAGCAGGAATACTTCTTACGTAGGCCGCTTTACCAACAGTACTGGCTTTCATCGGGGCTCCTTTTTGAGCAAATAGCCCAAAACTACATAAAGTAAATAGTGTTACATAAAAGAGTTTTGTTTTCATGTGTGTGAAATTTGATTAATTGTTTGTGTGAATTATAATTAGTATAAAATGATTTAAATGAGTGCAATTTTGAAGATTTGTTTTTAGGTTGAATAAAAGATAAAACTCGTTTATAATTATCGTGAAGAATTACTTCAATTATGACATTGTTAAATATAGAATAATTCGCCTAGAAACAAAAAAATAAGATGTCATAAAATACTTACAATCAAATAATTGTGCTAAAACCGTACTCTTAATGAGGCTTTATTTCCAAATTTACATATATAACAGATTGATGTATATTAGTATATTATTTAACAAATACTTTTTCATAAACATGTACTAACTTAACAAATCTTTGGGAAGCCCAGAATTAGCAATATGTAAGAAAAATACTGCCAACAAAAAAAGAAAAGAGTGGCCTCAAAAAAACCACTCTTTCCCCGTGAGAACATTTGCTAATGTCTAATAACTATTTTAAAAATATTTTAAAGGTTTAATTTCACTGGTTTCTAACTACTAAGATAGTTCATCGATAATATTAATCGATTAAAGGTCGAATCGCAATCCAAGGGATACATTATTTTGCTCAATTTCAGCGTTTCTGAAAACCGGAGAGATATCATACTTTAAATAAAAAGACATATCTCCAAAACCTAAATATGAACTTACCCCATAAATTAAATCACTAGTATTGTAATCTCTTTTGATCTTATCCTTTACCTTATCGCCATTTTCTTTGAATTTCAGTTTTTGACGAGTACTTATATTTGCTCCTACGTATCCTCCAATTCCGATTCTAAATTTTCGAGCGGTATAATATCTAATACTTTTTTCGGTTTCTTTTACCCTCGAAGGACCAAATTCAAAATGCACAGGCACCACAATGTTGTCCATTCTAAACTTGGACTTATCTAGCTCTACAGGAAACTCTTCTAAATTGGTTTGATTACCATTTTCTACAAAATATCGGTTTCCTGTAGGTTTTAACCCATTTGACACATAAGAGATTCCATATTTAAACCTTAGGAAATTAGTATTCTTAAATACTCTTGTCTTCCAGGCCCAACCTAACTCAAAAAATCGGCTTCCTGCAATCCTATAATCAAGATCATCTAAAGACTGGTCCTCTGCAATAGCATTATTCAATCCAAAAGCTACTACCAGATCTGATGTGGTTCTTCGGTCATATTTTATTTCTTTCTCTTTTACGTTTTTAATCTGAATTCCAAACAAAATATCTCCATCTTCCAAATCTTTGGCTCCCAATCCAATTTCTAGTTTTTCGGTATCCGTCCCGAGGAATTCGTCTCCATTTCTCTCCAAAAGTGCAATTCGATTATCCAAAATAGCCAATCCGTTTTCGATATTTAAAGCATGAACTTTGGCCGCTTCTTCTTTTAATTTTTGTGCTTCTGCTTTGGTAATTTCGTTATTCTCTAACCGTTTATTTATCGACTCTACCTCTTCTTTAAGCGCCTCTTTTTCTGCAGTGATAATTTGCTCTTTTTGCTGTTTTAATCTTCCAATTTTTGTATTGTCTATGGTTTCTTGCGCCCCCAAAAACTGGGCAATACATGTCATGGCTACGATTGTAGCTATAGTAACTAATGTCTTCATTTAAATTGATTTTGATATTCTGCACAATCCCTTTTTATCAAGGGATTATGCAGAACTTGATTGATGAATGATTCTTAATTTTCCCGCTCTGCTACAGCAGTTCTTACTTTCTTAAAACCAGTTTTAAGCGCTTCAAAAACTCGTTGTTTAAAAGTTTCATCGATTTCTTCTTCTACATCTTGCAGAAGTGCCGATGCACTAACCGTATTAGAATTTAATATTCTTTGTGATGTTATTTCTCGTTGTGCGTTACGCAATAGCTGGTTGATCTCCTCTTCGGTAACTTCGTTTTGATCTTTTTGGAGCTCATCTACCTGTGCTAATACGTCTGCTATTTTTTCCTCTATTACATTGGCATCTACAGGTAAAACCTCTTTTTCATTTAAAGTCCCTGCTACAGCTTCTTTAGTATCAAATTGTTTGTTTAAATCGACTCGATCAACTTTTTCAAAAGTGTCTTTTACTTTAGTACCATTATTTTTGGCAGCCTCAGCTACTTTATTGTCTACAGCAAGTTGTTTTTTTACAGAAATTGCTTCAGACTTTTTCTTTTCTATGGCTACTGTTTCGTCCTTCTTCTCTTCTACGGGAATAATCTCCTTCTCCTTTTGCTCATTAAGTGTGATTTCTGTTTGGTCTTTTTTCAAAATCTCATCACTTCTATCTACAATTTCTATCTTATTAGGTTCTTCCGAAAGACTTTTGTTTCTCCATACGGCTGTTATCACTAATACTCCTACAAAAACAGCTGCTATACTGTACCATAAGATTTTGTTATCTTTTTTTCTTTTCTTGGCCTCGTGTACATCCAGTTGAGACGCTAACTTCTCCCAAGAACTTACTGTAGGTTCTATAGCGCGTTCTTCGAGCTTCTCTCTTATATTATCTTCAAATTTCAATGGCGCCATTACTTAATTTATTTTGTTGGTTCACTCTGTGCTGTAGCATTTTTCTTGCTTTAAACAATTGTGATTTCGATGTGTTTTCTGAAATCTCCAACATTTTTGCAATCTCGCTATGTTTGTACCCTTCTACAGCATACAATACAAACACCATTCTATATCCTTCTGGAAGACCATCAATTAATTCCTGAATTTGCTCTACTTCTAATTCTGTATTGATATTATTCCAGGACTCTTCTTTATAATTTGGCATTTCTTCGGTAAAGAAAATTTTCTTTTCTTTTCTTAAAAATGAAATCGATTCGTTAACCATAATTCTTCGTACCCAACCTTCAAAACTTCCTTCAAACTTAAATTTATTCAGGTTTAAGAATACTTTCAAAAAACCATTGAGCATAACATCCTCTGCAAACTGGATATCTTTAACATACCTCCTACATACACTAAGCATTTTTGGTGCATACTTGGTGTATAGCTGATGCTGAGCATCCCGCTGCTGATTGGCGGCCTTTTTGATAAGTTGCGTTTCGCTTTTATAAAATTGAATTACTTTCAACGTAAAGAGTGATTAATTAGATCTTCTATTAGCATAGACGTCAAAGAAAATAAAATGGTTGCCTATGTCATTATTATTTTTGATAAATCACAAAAAAACACCAAAAAACCTATGTAAACTACTGATTAAAAGGTAAGTAAATTTTTAAAAAATAATTTATTTTTTTCGGTCAATTACGTAATTTACCATAAGCTCTAGTGAAGATCGGTAATCAGAATTTGGATATTCGGACAAAATGGACAAGGCTTGATCCTTAAAATCATTCATGATTTTGATCCCATATTCTAAGCCACCACTTTCTTTTACAAACGCGATTACCTCTTTTACCCGTTTCTTGTCCTTATTATGATTTTTTACAGAGTTAATCAGCCATTTTCTTTTATCCTTACTGCAATTGTTGAGCGTATAAATCAATGGCAAGGTCATTTTTTGTTCTTTGATATCAATTCCAGTAGGCTTTCCGATAGCTGTATCACCATAATCAAAAAGATCATCTTTTATTTGAAATGCCATTCCTATAAGCTCTCCAAATTTTCTCATCTTTTCGACATCCTCAGTTTCTGGCACAACCGAACAAGCTCCCAGGCCACAACAAGCTGCAATCAATGTTGCTGTTTTCTGACGGATAATCTCGTAATAAATCTCTTCGGTAATATCTAGTTTTCTTGCTTTTTCTATCTGTAGTAATTCTCCTTCACTCATTTCCCGTACTGCTACCGAAATAATTCGAAGTAAGTCAAAATCTCCATAATCAATGGATAGCAATAGCCCTTTGGACAACAAATAATCACCTACTAAAACTGCAATCTTATTCTTCCATAGTGCATTAATCGAGAAAAAACCACGTCTACGATTCGAATCATCCACCACATCATCATGTACTAACGTAGCGGTATGAATTAATTCTATTACCGAAGCGCCGCGATAAGTTCTTTCGTTTACTTCTCCTCCGGAAACCAGTTTGGCAACCAAAAACACAAACATAGGTCGCATCTGTTTTCCTTTACGGTTTACGATGTAATGTGTAATACGATTAAGGAGCGCCACCTTTGAAGACATTGAATCTGAAAACTTTTTCTCGAAAAGTTCCATTTCATCAATAATAGGCAGTTTTATTTGCTCAACAACTTTCAACAGGAAGTATTATGGTTCTACTAAAATTTGCTACGAAGATAGTATAATTTGTTTTTTGATAAACCCTAATAGTGTTAATAAAGAAAAATCAAGATTTGTTAGCCAATTGACCGCAAGCTGCATCGATATCTTTTCCTCTACTTCGACGAACATTTACTACAATCCCTTTATTTTCTAATGCAGAAATATATTGATCTATTGCAGCCGATGATGCTTGCTGAAATTCACCATCATCAATAGGGTTATATTCTATTAAATTTACCTTGCAGGGTACGTAAGAGCAAAACCTAATTAGTGCATCAATATCTTTTTTCTTGTCGTTGATACCTTTCCAAACTACATACTCGTAAGTAATTCTGCTTTTTGTTTTGGCATACCAGTATTCTAAAGCTTCTTTAAGGTCTGTGAGCGGAAAGGTCTCATTAAAAGGCATGATCGCCGTTCTTACTTCATCCAAAGCCGAATGTAAAGAAACTGCCAACCTAAACTTCACTTCATCATCAGCCATTTTTTTGATCATTTTTGGCACTCCAGAGGTAGACAAGGTAATTCGTCTGGGAGACATTCCTAATCCCTCTGGTGATGTAATTTTATCAATTGCTTTAATCACATTATTATAGTTCATAAGAGGCTCTCCCATCCCCATAAACACGATATTAGACAATGGACGATTGTAGTACAATTTGCTTTCCTTATCAATGGCTACCACTTGATCATAAATCTCATCGGGGTTAAGGTTACGCATTCTTTTTAAACGTGCTGTTGCGCAGAACTTGCAATCCAGACTACACCCTACTTGAGAAGAAACACAAGCTGTAGTTCTTGTAGGAGTTGGAATAAGCACAGATTCTACAATCAAACCATCATGCAATCTTACTGCATTTTTTATGGTACCATCTGCACTGCGCTGCATTTGATCTACTCGAATATGATTGATCACAAAGTTCTCTTCCAACATGAGCCGCGTTGCTTTGGAGATATTGGTCATATCATCAAAACTATGAGCTCCTTTGTTCCAAAGCCATTCATATACCTGATTCCCACGAAAAGCTTTGTCTCCATGTTCCTCAAAAAAAGATCGCAATTGATCTTTTGTATATGCTCGTATGTCTTTTTTCTTTACTGCCATATTTTGCAAAAGTAAATGATATTGTGCTACCGACACAAATATTATTCACAACAAAAAACCCTCAGTAAAGTGCTGAGGGCTTCATTATTTTTTTATTTCTCCAGGAATTATTTCTTAGAATCTTTTATTCTTCTCCATTCATGTATTCCTCCTCCGCCTTTGTACTTTACATAAAGTACATCACGTTTTTCTTCTTCGGTCCAAATTTGACAGTCGGCTTTTTCTCCAGTCCATACATTAGTATAGGTACCTCCTTCATATTTATCACCACTAAAACGAAGGTTCTTAAGAATAGTCATCCCTTCTATCTTTTTGTTTTTGTCTTCTCCAGTACATTTGAAACAAACATCATCTCTCTCAGATTCTCTCATCATTTTTTCGATAGTACCAAAAACTTTACCGTCGATGATATACACCTGAACCACGCTTAAAGCTACTCCAGATTCTTTATCGATCATTCTCCATTTCCCTAACACAGGATTTGGTTTATAGGCAGCCAATAGATTTTCTTTCAAATCATAATCTACAGGATTTTCACCTAACCAAATTTTAAACAGTGCAGTTTTGAACTCCATGTTGGTCATGGTACCTAGAATGGTTCTATTTCTGAACACAGTTAATTTCCCGCCTTTGGTATGTAATATTTTGATGATATCAAATTTCTTAACATCATTGGGAAGAAGTCCAATAAACTTGCGAATATGATCTTCTAATTTGAAGCTATTACCATTTGTAGCTACTTCAATTCCACCTCTGATTAATTTTTCAAGGCCTTTCTGATTCATTGAAGATAGTACTTTGATCGTAACCGCCATTTCTTTGTCCTTTTCGGCTACTTTTACTCCATCTTCTGGTCCTTCTACTTCGAAGTCCAGATATAATCCAATTGCATATAATTTTTCTCGTTCTCCGGCACCATTAAGCATCAATTCCGTTTCTCCGAATTTATCAGTATCATTAAAACGAACTACACCGACTTTTGTTTGGGCCAAAGAGCATACAACAGTAAAAAATGTAAGGTAACACAATACTTTTTTCATCATTATCTATTTAGGTTTTGTTCAAGGTTTTTTAACAGGAAAACAAAAAACGGTCCAATTCTATAAAAAGTACCCCGATATTCTGTATTCAATATGTTATTTTCGACAAAAAACACAAATCATCGACAAAATGCATTATGTCATTACGGTAAAACCGTAAATTTTTGTCGCCGCGAAAATAACACTTTTTTTTTCATAAAAACCACTTTAACACCTTAATTTTTAAGAATATAACAAAAAACCCTGCTCAAAATATCGTTAAACAGGGTTTTCCTCAATACTTTGCTATTTTGATTACAAGATTAACATTGCATCTCCATAGGAATAAAACTTATATTTTTCTTTTACCGCTTCTTCATAAGCTTCTTTTACAAAATCATGTCCTGCAAATGCAGAAACCATCATTAACAATGTAGATTTTGGTGTATGAAAATTGGTAATCATACTATTTGCAATACTAAAGTCATATGGCGGGAAGATAAACTTATTCGTCCATCCTCTAAATTCATTTAGCGTTTTCTCTGAAGAAACCGAACTCTCTAAAGCTCTCATCACCGTAGTTCCTACAGCACATATTCTTTGCTTATTAGCAATACCTGAGTTGATCACATTGGTTGCCTGAGCAGTAATGAATGCTTCTTCGCTATCCATTTTATGTTTTGATAGATCTTCTACCTCTACCGGATTAAATGTACCTAAACCAACGTGTAAAGTAATTTCTGCAAAATCTACTCCTTTTATCTCTAAACGTTTCATCAAATGTTTAGAAAAGTGAAGTCCAGCTGTAGGAGCTGCTACAGCACCTTCATTTTTTGCGTAAATGGTTTGGTAACGTGTCTCATCCTCTGGCTCCGTATCTCTTTTGATGTATTTAGGAAGTGGCGTTTCTCCTAAATCTGTTAGTTTCTGTCTGAACTCATCATAAGAACCGTCATACAAAAAACGTAACGTACGTCCTCTCGAAGTTGTATTATCAATTACCTCTGCTACTAGACTCTCGTCATCTCCAAAATAAAGTTTGTTTCCGATACGAATTTTTCTTGCCGGATCAACCAATACATCCCAAAGGCGAGTTTCAGAATTTAATTCTCGTAGTAAGAACACTTCAATTCTAGCTCCTGTTTTTTCTTTATTTCCATACAGTCTGGCAGGAAAAACTTTGGTGTTATTCACGACCATTACATCATTAGGCTCGAAATAATCTATAAGATCTTTGAACTGTTTATGTTCGATGGTTTGATCCTTTCTATTAAGAACCATAAGACGAGCTTCGTCTCTATTCTCTGCTGGATATTCGGCCAACAACTCCTGTGGAAGGTTAAAATTGAAATGCGATAACTTCATTAGATTTATTTTTTGAAGATGCAAATATACAATCTCGTGACAGGGGTTGTCAAGTAAAATGACATATATTTTAACTCTTCTGTTGTAAGCGCTTTAGAACCGCAATAAATACTACCCTAGTGCAAAACCTAACTTCTCGAGATCTCTCCAAAAATCTGGATAAGATTTGGATACTACATCGGCGTCTTCTATCGACAATGAAGTTCTAAGTGCCAGAGGAGCAAATGCCATTGCCATTCTGTGGTCATGGTATGTCCCGATTAATATATCTTTTTCCATACGATTAGAAGCTGCCAATCGCAGACTGTCTTCTGTTATTTCAACCTCTCCTCCTAATTTCTCTATTTCGGTTTTCAAAGCCTCTAATCGATCTGTTTCTTTGATTTTCAAAGTGTGCAGACCAGTTAGATAACAAGATATCCCTAATCCAAAACAGGTTACCGCAATGGTTTGCGCTATATCTGGCGAATTGGATAAGTCCAAACCATGAAGCGCTTCATAATTGGTGATATTATTTTTTTTAAGTGTTACCGTATGATCGCCAAAAACCGTTTCTACTCCCAGATTCTTGTAAATAGTGGCTAAAGAAGAATCACCTTGATAGCTTCTCTTCTTATAACTTCCTAAAGTGATTTCTGCATTTTGAGACAGTGCAACAATACTATAAAAATAAGACGCAGAACTCCAATCCGACTCTACGACAATAGTATTGTCGATATCGTTTTTATTTTCCGGTATGGTTATTACATTATCTTTAAAAGCACCTTTAATTCCAACATCTTCAAGCAAACTAAGCGTCATATTGATATATGGTACCGAGGTCACCTTACCTTTTAACGCTATCTCTAATCCATTTGGTAATGAGGATGCCATTAACATCAAGGCAGAAATGTATTGACTGCTTACATTGGCCTGTAACTCTACCTTATTCGCTTCCGGCTTTGTTCCCAGGATATTAATTGGGGGATACCCTTCTTCTTTTTCATATTGGATATCACATCCCAATTGCTGAAGGGCGTCTACCAAAATTTTTATAGGTCTTTCCTGCATTCTTTTACTTCCAGTGAGCGTAGTTTTCCTACCTTCTTTCAAAGCAAAATAAGCTGTTAAGAAACGCATCGCTGTTCCCGCATGATGAATATCTACGGTTTCATCTGTACTAGCCAAAGCTCTTTGCATAAGTACAGAGTCATCACTATTAGATACGTTTTCAATCTTTATATTGGGATATAACGCTTGTAAAATAAGAAGTCTATTGGTTTCACTTTTTGACCCCGTTATCTGTAAAGCACCACTTTTTATAGCTGATACTTGCTGTAATTTCAAATTCATTATTGTCGATTTGATTTGCGTTTTCTAAATTCTAAATAATACCCCATGATCATTCCATAGGTTAAGCCTCCAACCAAGCGGGAAAATACATAACGTATCCATCTGCCATCTGTAACTCGTTCTTCGACAAAAGCACTAAAAGCCAACCCCTTAAAATGCATAAAATGCTCGATAATGCTAAAAATAATGACAAACCCAAGTCCTATAAAACCAACGGTCATCCAATATTTCTTTGAAGATATTATAGAGAAAAACATTATTTTAATTTTTCATTATTATGATGACGATCGTGATCTCTTTTTGTTTTGAGATCCAATTTTTTATCAAAAGCATCCTGCAGATCCACTCCTGTTTGATTGGCAAGACAAAGTACTACAAAAAGCACATCTGCCAACTCTTCTCCCAGATCCTTATTTTTATCACTCTCTTTCTCACTTTGTTCTCCATAACGTCGAGCAATAATTCGTGCTACTTCACCTACTTCTTCAGTAAGTTGAGCCATATTGGTGAGCTCATTGAAATAACGTACTCCATGATTTTTGATCCAATCATCTACGGCTTGCTGTGCATTTTGAATATTCATACTTATATTTTTTTAAGAACCACCTGATCGCTCTCTTTTTCAATGATTTTGTTATAAAACTCTTTGATCGAAGGATAATATTCTGGTAATATCAGCGCCGAATTAATGGTTTCGGTAACTGAAATTTGAATCATTCCATTTACGATTTTAGCATTAAACGAAAATGACCCTAAATCATCAGGCAATTTAAATCCTCCTGACTCAGGCAACTCAGCTATTTGGTATCCTTCTGGTATTTTAATATTTACCATATACACATCTGAAAAACCATATCCAAAATCAACCGGATATCTTCGATCATCAGATTTGAATATATTCTCTTTATTACGCAAAAATAATAAAGGTGAGAAGAACATTTCATTATCTATGACCTCTATTTGATCTTCAACTACAAATTCGAATCGTTCATTAACCGGTTTCCCCAATTGATTAGCACCTTTCACCTCATAATTTATCAATTCATCTATTTCGTATTTTTTAAGAATTCTTTTTTCATGAGACTTCTGGTCATAAATTCCGAATCGGTCACGAAAATTATGGGCCAGATAATCCAAATGATACATATTGGATTTTCCTTTAATCGTTCCATCGGTATCAATTTCATATTGTAAGCTACTTCGGTTTAATGAAGGCTTGCCTGGTCTGAGATTCAAACGTTGTGATTTTCCATTTTCTGCTATAATTCTAGCGGTCCCCTGTATTACTCGATTGGGAAGTACGTTAGGTTCCCCATATTTATCTGTGGCGTCCAGGTAAATACTATTGCCATTAGGCAATTTAACTCTGGTGATCACATAATCAAATCCACCTAATGTAGGAAACAGAGACGTTACTTTTTGATTCGAAGTGACCAAGACTGGATTAGCTTTTACTCCCACATGATTTAGCATCGAAGTAAGCATCAGGTTAATATCAGCCACATTACCTGTACCTTCTTTATACGCTTTTCTCACACCAGATTGCACTGTAGCGCGATAATTGCCGTTCCAATTCATTTTTTGTTTTACATAACCAAAGATCAATCCCGCCTTTTTTATAGGATCACTAATCCCTCCAACTAATTGATCAATATCTTCTTTGTAGTAATTTGTTTTATTTAGTTCCCCACCAAAATCGCCTCTGGAATACATTTTCTTGATAATTTCCTCCCAGGTGGTTGCATAATCCTCTATAGAACTTCCAAACTTGGTATATTGGAGTTCATAGACCACTGAAGACACATAATTGTTGATATTACCAGAATAAGCTTCATTTTTAAATGCAGGAATATCTGACATACTAAAATTATCAGTGGTAATCTTATAATCAATTACGTTTTGTTTTCCTCTATATTTTGAAGAAAATCCTGATTGCCCTCTTACGTTTCCTCCTCCTTGCTTCAATACATCAGCGGCTTTTGTTCTTTCAGGAACATATACGAATTGTCCATTCGAAAATGTTTCTTTCAAATCTATTGGTAAATATCCTGTAGTATGTTTTTTAAAATTAAAATATTCTGGAGTTTTTATAGAAACCTCTAACTTCTTTATTGGTATTTGATCCTGCAACACCACTCTATCAATATTATAAACGAAAGGTGAAATGATCTTATATTTATATTCTATTACCGAATTATCCTTAAGCTCTGGCATGGTAAATTTGATCTGATTATAATTTTCAGAATACTCATTCTCAAAAATCCCATCTTTTTGCAACTTTGTTTTGATCACTTTGCCTCCCTCGAGAGAATAGGTAAAGCCTTTTAAATCGCTCATTCTCTCTTCTGCTCTTTCATTCTTATACAATAAAAAATCATCCGAAGCATAATCAAATCCATTCTTGTTATATAGTTTTACCCGTCGATGCACTTCAGTTATCAAAAGAAACCATCGTACGGTAGGGTTGTATTCGTAGTACACTTCTTTTTTATCATATAGAATCACCGCATTTGCAGTACTATCTGCTTCATAAGACTGTTCTTCCAATTCTGCTTTGGACACCTTTCCAAACTTATATTCTTGTCCGGAAGAGATATGAAAGGATAGTATACATATTCCTGTTAACAGCAGTTTATTTATAGGATTCATAATTATTTGATTGGTTTATATTTTTTTTAAGACTACCTGATCATTTTCTTTTTGAATGATCTGATTGTAAAATTGTTTTAGCGTGGGGTAATATTCTGCAGGAATAAAGGGAGTTTTCAAATTTTCAGAAATAGTGATCTGAACTTTATCAGCATTTACATTTGATCTATAAACAAAACTCCCCATATCACCTGGTAATTTAAAAGCCTGACTTTTGGGTATTTCTGAAACCTCATAACCCTCAGGTATTTGAATGGAAACCATCATTTGATTAGCATACCCATATCCAAAATCTACTGGATATAAACGTTCATTGGACTTAAAGATATTTTCTTTATCTCTCAAAAAAAGTAGGGGTGCAAAGTATATTTCGTCTTCGATTACTTCTGCCTGGTCCTCTACGGTAAACTCGAACCTTTCTGTTACAGGCTCCCCTAATTTATCAACACTTTTTAATTCGTAATTACTTAAATCGGTAATTTCATATCTCTTTTTAAGCCTTTTTGTTTGGGTCTCTTTATCCTTTATCGCATGGGCAGTACGAAATGAGTGTGCCAGATAATCTTTGTGATATAAATTCGTTTTTCCCGTGATTACCCCATCCTCATCCAATTTGCATTGCAGGCTAAACCTTCCCATAGCGGGTTGCTTTGGCCGAAAATCTATTAACTGAGATGTCCCTTTTTCGGATATTATTCTACCTGAACCATGTACTACTCTATAGGGAAGAATATTGGGTTCTCCATATTTATCTGTAGCATCCAAGAACAGAATTTGATCTCCTGATTTTACTCTTGCAATTACATAATCAAATCCTTCTAATGTTGGAAATAATGAGATCGTCTTTCGAACGGAGCTTACCAATACGGGGTTAACCTCTACACCTGCATATTTCAACATCCCAATCAACATTAAATTGATTTCTGCAGAGTTCCCAACGCCATCTGCGTACGCTTTTTTTACTCCATTTCTTGTTACTACCCCATACTTATTATTCCAATTCATTTTTCCTTGCACAAAACTATAAATCAAAAGTGCCTTTTTGATAGGATCGGTAGTCGTTCCCAAAAGCTGGTCAATATCTTTTTTGAAATAAGCAGTTCTTTCTAATTCATTCCCAAATCTAGGATTCTCGAAGACAGATTTTGCTACCGCCTCCCAGGTAGTGGCATAATTTTCAATTGAATTACCAAAGCGTGTATACTGAAGCTCAAAAAGTATGGAAGACAAATAGTTTTCTGGATTGCCCGAATACGGCTCTTCTATAAATGCCGGAACATTGGTAGACGTAATGTTGTTTATATTAACCTTATAATCAATTCGGTCTACAGAATATTTAGTCTCTCTGGATCCAAAAGTATTCGCTGATTTAGAGTTAATAGAAATATTCTTATTGCGACTAGATTCTTTGAGATTAACCGGCAAATACCCTGTAGTGTATTTTTTGAAATTATAGTATTCTGGGGTATTTACTGAGACTTCCAGTTTTTTAATAGGTATGCTTTGTTGTAAGTATATCTTATCAATATTGTATATAAAAGGAGAAATGATTTTATACTTAAACTCAATTATTGATCCTTCTGATAAAGATGGCATCGTAAACTTTACCTCGTTATAGTTCTCTGAGTATTCGTTTTCAAAAACCTCATCTTTGTCCAATTTTGTTTCGTTGATTTTATTACCAACCAAACTGTAAGACATTCCTTTTAAACCACTTACTTTTTCTTTATTGCTATTATTTCTATACAGTAGCACCTCATGTGAGGCATGTTCAAATCCATTTTTGTTATACAATTTGATTCGCTGATACACTTCTGAAACCAATTGAAATCCTCGTGTCTGCGAATATTCATACCATACTTTTTTGTTTTTATACAATACCGCAGCATTAGCATTACTATCCAATGGATAGGACTTTTCCAGCAGCTCATCTTTGGAAACCTTACCAAATTCGTATTTCTGGGCATACGAAGTTTGGACTGCAAAAACCAAAATGAAACAGGCAATTATGTAATTAAAATTCTTCATTAAAGTTGTTTTAGTACGATTTTGGATTTATCTATTTTCTTAATATCTGCTCTAAACTTGCGATACTCTTCGTATTTTTCTTTTGGGAATGTACCATCCTTGATCTTGAGGTATCTTTTGAACTTTAAACTGGCGTCATCTATTTTTTCTAATTCCCAAGAGTATTTCCCAAACTCTGTTTCTATTATTTTTTTGTCCGGAACACTAGAAACCGTATATCCCTGAGGGACATGAATAATATATTCGTCAGTGTTAACGTAACCTCTGGATATTTCTAAAGGCATTTTTCTATCCTCATATTTTGGAAGGTTACTTTGATCACAACTAAATGCATTTGGAGCCACCAATAAACGGCTGCCTACCTTCTTCATATAATTCCTGCATGAAACTTTGACCTCTTCGTTAAATGTGATCGCATCTACGTCGTTTTCAAAATTTAGCGAATTAATTTCCAGGTTATTTACATATCCCCAAAGCTCCTTATAATACACCTTTTGATCCTTTGGTGTTTCGAATCGAATACCATTATTCCAATCATATTCCAATCCTTTGGATTCTCTTTTAATTTCCGCTACCATTGAAGCGTCTGCCCCCAAATTAATAGTGGCCTGAGTATGAAGCATATTTTCTTCAGGTTCGTATCGTTTGGTTCTTTTAATTTCTCCTCCGTCTGGGGTTACTACCAGCACATTTCGATCATCTGTAAAATCACCAATAAAATCAAAAGGAGCTGTTTGACTGGTACATTCTAACCATATATCCTCATCTTCTTCTGGAATATTAAGAATGACATGATTTCCTTGCATAGCCGCAAAGTCTGGATCAATATCTCTTCTTTCGTTTGCAAAAACCACTGTATAATATGATAATATCCCTTGACTATCCAATAGGGCTTTGGTATAATTGGTAAGTGCTTTACAATCTCCGTATCCCAATCGGTCTACATCACTCGCCAAAAAAGGCATCCAACCCCCAACTCCCAACTGCACACTGATGTATCTGGTTTTGCCTTGCACATACTCATAAATTCGTTTTGCCTTTTCTCTTTTTGTAGTTAAACCTTCTGTTAGTTTTCCAACTTCGTTTATCGTTTCTTGCGACAATTCATCTCTTCCGGTCAGCAACTTATCATATTGCCATTTCCCCATGGTCTTCCAATCTGTAGCAGCTCCCTTTACTCCCTGGAGATAAAATTCATTTAAGGTCGCCCTTACCATAGGGACTGTGTTTCTATATGACGGACTTAGTACTTCTCGTAATCTTGAAGGCATCCGATCAATGGTATATTTTCTTTGACCATCAGATTCGTCTTTTTGCACGGGAAAACCTTCAAAATTTGTTTCATTATATCGAATAGAAATATCCGTATTATTCACTATCGTGTAAGAAGACTTTTGCACGCCCAATCTATACCCCAATAGTGGCAACCAAGGAGTAATAAATGCAGTGGATGATTTTTGCACTTCACTCTCAAAAACCAACGTATAAGGATAGTCTACAGGAGTATAATCAAAATACAACATTCGATCATCATTCATCAAAGAAATACCATCATGTCTACTCCTATCCTTAAAATCCTTCTTTTTGTATTTTTTAGTTTCTTTTCCGTAGGCATCGTAGACCGTAGCTTCAAGCTTTTTAATTTTTATAGAAGGGTCATACCCTTCAGCAGAGTTTGCGTAGCCTCGCCCATATTTATTAAGGACTGTGACAATCCTTTTATTTTTAACGGTAATGGAGTTGATAGCATTAATTTCTATCTGTACATCTTCAGACAGAACTACCGCATTTGCATCTTTAAGAAGCGTTGTGTCTATTGAAGAGAACTTCAAATCTACTTCTTCTTGCGCTGAAGTTTTAGAAAAATACAGTACAAAAACTGCTACCACATAGGGTAGTATTTTTTTTAGCATATCTATTTATTTTGGGGTGGTTATTCTCTATTTTTGGTATCTATTATGATCGTTACTGGTCCATCGTTAAGCAACGCAACTTTCATGTCTGCTCCAAAGATCCCGGTCCCTACTTTTTTGTTTAATTCGGTTTCAAGTTGGTTAACAAAACGCTCATAAATTGGTATAGCTATATCAGGTTTTGCAGCTTTAATATAACTAGGCCTATTTCCCTTTTTGGTGCTTGCATGTAAGGTAAATTGACTTACCACAATCGCATCTCCATTTACATCAAGTAGACTCTTGTTCATCACCCCTTTTTCATCTCCAAAAATTCGTAATCGTGCAATTTTTCCAGACAACCAAATAATATCTTCTTCTGTATCTTGCTCTTCTATTCCTACTAAAATGAGCAACCCAGATTGTATGTTAGAAATCTCTTTTTGATCTACCGAAACTGAGGCTTCGGTTACCCTTTGTATCACCGCTCTCATATCTTACTTAGCTTTTACAACTTCAACCTACAATACGACCGAAAATTATCTCGCGTATTTGCAAGTATACACTATACCAGTTTCATTTTTTGAAACTTAGTTTTTTGTTTTCCTATTTATGTATTTCATGAATTTCCAAAATGTTACCCTACTCTTGAAAAATAATTATTCTTCATCATAATTATTTTTACGGTAGTGTTCCTCATCCCCTTCGAGTATTTGAAGATAACTTTTGTATCTAGACCATGCAACCTCTCCGTCATCCAGAGCTAATTTGACTGCGCATTTAGGCTCATTAATATGTAAACAATTATTGAATTTACATTGAGCTTTTAAGGCAAAAAATTCAGGAAAATAATCTCCTATCTCCTCCTTATCCATATCAACTACTCCAAACCCTTTAATCCCCGGAGTATCAATAATTTTTGCCCCTATACTCAAGTCAAACATTTCTGCAAAAGTTGTAGTATGTTGTCCTTGTTGATGCTGTTCACTGATTGCCGCTGTCTTTAATGATAAATTTGGTTCAATCAAATTGACCAGGGTAGATTTCCCCACACCACTATGCCCAGAAAACATGCAGACTTTATCTTCCATTAAAGTTTTTACCTTATCAATATTTTTTCCAGTTTTTGCAGAAACACCAATGCATTCATATCCTATATCTCTATATAATGCAGCGAGATATTTTATTTCTAAAAGCTCTTCCTCATTATAGGTATCTATTTTATTAAAAAGTAACACCGCCCTTATACCGTATGCTTCTGCGGTAACCAAAAAACGATCAATAAATGCTGTAAAAGTTGGTGGATTATTTAATGTAATTAACAAAAAGACCATATCAATGTTTGCCGCGATAATATGGGTTTGTTTAGAAAGATTTACAGATTTTCTAATGATGTAATTTCGGCGCTCATGTATATGTTCTATAACCCCTGTTTCCTGATCATTTTTAGTCTCTAATTTAAAATCTACAACATCTCCAACCGATACAGGATTTGTACTTTTTATGCCCTGAATCCTAAACTTCCCTTTTATCCTGCATTCATAGACATTACCATCCTGTGTTTTAACGGTATACCAACTCCCGGTAGATTTATAAACTGTACCTGTCATAAGCACAAAGATGCGAATATTAAAATTTATTTAAGACCTATTTTTTTCTTTGTTCAAAAAATATGGCATACCAATTGATAAGTTAGCAGATATTAATCTTAAAATTAAAATCCATTATGAAAAAAAACTTAGTACTAGTCGCACTTTTTATGCTTGGTTTAAACACAACTTTTGCTCAAGATGTCTATGAATACCAAATCGTAACGGTTATCGAATCTATTGTTCCTAGTGGTTTGGGTAGATCCAGAATGCTTACCAGCAATGAAGTTAGAGATTACAAAGAATTCACTTCTACACGTACAGGGGAAGATGACAAAAGAAATAAATCCAACCGAGGCGAAATTAGAGTAAAAGGCTTTGATGAAACCAAACTTTTAAACTTCTTTAATCTTGGTGGAATCCGTTTTCAAAATATCGCTGCAAACGACGCTATCGTTACTTCAAAACTTAACGAAATGTCTACTCAAGGTTGGGAACTAACTTTTGTAAACAGTGGTGTTGAAAGTTTTGGTGGTAAAGGCGACGGTAATGGAATTTATATAACCCGATATACTTTCAAAAGAAAAAAATAGACTACAACTTTATAAAGAAGCCACTCAAACGTATTTGAGTGGCTTTTTATTATGAACGTGCTACTTTTTTCTGATGATTAATCGATTCTTGGTGAATTGCCTTATAGATCCTAAGCATAAATTCTTCACTTAATCCTTTTTCTTCTCCTTCAAGAATCATTTTTCCTAAAATTTCATTCCATCTTTTAGACTGCAGGATCGCTACGTTTTGTTTTGCTTTGACTTTACCAATTTCATCAGAAATCTTCATCCTTCTAGACAATACATCCAGCAACTGATTATCTACAACATCTATTTTTGCTCTCAATTCACTTAGTGCTTTTTGATACGCTTCGTCCACACCAACTTCTTTTCGGATTTTTAAATCTTTCATATATTGAATTAATGTTTCTGGTGTAATTTGCTGTTTTGCATCACTCCAAGCATTATCCGGATCAAAATGTGTTTCTACAATCAATCCGTCAAAATTAAGATCTAATGCAGTTTGCGAAAGATCAAAAATAAGATCTCTTCTTCCTGCAATATGTGAAGGATCCAGAATCAATGGTAAATCTGGAAAACGATTTTGCAAATCAATTGGAATTTGCCACTCTGGGATGTTACGATATTTTGTTTTTTCATAAGTTGAAAACCCTCTATGAATCACACCCAAGTTCTTTACATCAGCCGTGTAAAAACGTTCTACAGCACCTAACCATAACGAGAGATCAGGATTGATTGGATTTTTTATTAAAACCGGATTATCGATTCCTTTACAAGCATCTGCAATATCCTGAACAATAAATGGAGAAACAGTACTTCTTGCTCCGATCCAAAGCACATCTACACCATGTTCTAAAGCTAACTCTACATGATGTGGATTTGCCACTTCGGTAGCAATTTTAAGACCCGTTTCTTCTTTTGCTCTTTGCAACCATTTTAATCCTAAAGCTCCTACACCTTCGAAATTACCAGGTCTGGTTCTGGGCTTCCAAATTCCTGCGCGTAATACTGTGGCATCAGAATCTTTAAGCTGATGTGCAATTTTTAATACTTGCTCTTCGGTCTCTGCGCTACAAGGGCCTCCGATTACCAAAGGGTGATCCAGATTGTAGTCATCTAACCATGTTCTAAGTTCCTTCTTATTTTCCATTGCTATCTTTTATGCATTATGTTTATAGTCGTTTTTATTTATTGTTATGAAATTCCTTTCAAAATTGTCTTAATATAGTTTGTATTTTCCATCTCCTGATAGATTTGATCAAATTTATCATTTTCCATTAATTCTTTGAACTGATTAAGGTTAGTTATGTACTCTTGTAATGTTTCGATAACATTTTCCTTATTTTGCTTAAATATAGGAGCCCACATTGCCGGAGAACTTTTGGCCAATCTCACTGTAGAGGCAAAACCACTTCCGGCCATATCAAAAATATCTCTTTCGTTTTTCTCCTTCTCTATTATGGTTTTACCCAGCATGAATGAACTTATGTGAGACAAATGAGACACATATGCAATATGCTTATCATGAGATACCGGATCCATATAACGAATTCGCATACCTAATCTAGAAAAAATTTCCATGCCTTTTTCCTGTAATTTAAAAGCTGTTTTCTCTACCTCACAAATAATATTGGTTTTGCCACGGTATAAGTTAGCAATTGCCGCTTTTGGTCCAGAAAACTCTGTACCTGCTATTGGATGTACGGCTAGATAATTTCTTCGCTTGGGATGATCTTCTACAGTTTTGCACAGTTTTTTCTTAGTAGAACCTACATCAAATACTAAACAATCATCATTAATTTGATCAAGAACTTGCGGTAGCACTTTGACTGTTGCATCTACAGGTATTGCAATGATTACTACATCGGCTTGATCAAGTTGATCAAAATCAGAAGCATGATCTATAAAACCTAAAGAAACCGAATTTTCTAAATGTTCTGGATTACCATCAATACCGAATATTTTGGCATCATTAAAAGCCGCCTTGATATCGATCGCAAAGGATCCTCCTATTAAACCTACCCCAATAATAAATACATTCATACCTGTATGTTATGCCTTTTGATTCATAAGTTCATTATTAAGCTCTAATTCTTGATTTCCAAACCGTTGAATAGCTTCTTGTATATTATCTTTTGAAACGCACAAGGAGAAACGAATATATCCTTTCCCATTACTACCAAAAATATCTCCTGGAGCAACAAAGATGTCTTTTTTATACAATACATAATCTGTAAAAGGTATTGCTTCCAGCCCGTTGGGTAATTTTGCCCATACAAACATTCCTTTGGCAGCTCTATCAAAAGTACATCCTAATTTTGAAGCTAGTTCCCAGATCAGCACTCTTCTTTCGGCATAAATTGCATTCATTTTATCGTACCACCCATTCGAAATTTTTAACGCTGCTATGGCACCTTTTTGTATCCCTTGAAACATCCCACTATCCATATTACTTTTTACCTTGAGAATAGCCTCTATTTTATCAGAACTACCACTCACCATACCTACTCGCCAACCCGCCATATTAAAAGTTTTACTCAGAGAATTAAGCTCTAGCGCAACTTCTCTAGCTCCTGGGACAGATAGAATGCTTACCGGACTATCGTTTAATATAAAACTGTATGGATTATCTTTTACCAATAAGATGCTATGTTTTTTTGCAAAATCCACTATTTTTTGAAACATTTCTACACTCCCCGAAGCTCCTGTAGGCATATGTGGATAGTTGATCCACATCAGTTTAACCTTGCTCAAATCTCTTTTTGAAAGGCTATGTAAATCAGGTTCCCATCCGTTCTCCTCAACCAAATCATAAAAAACAGGTGTTGCTCCAACCAATTTGGTCACCGAGGTATACGTTGGGTATCCGGGATTTGGCACCAGTACCTCATCTCCTTCATTGAGGTATGCTAAAGAAATATGCATTACCCCTTCTTTGGATCCCATAAGCGGAAGGATCTCATTTTTTGGGTTCAAATCAACCGCATACTTTGTTTTATAAAAATCTGCAATAGCTTCACGCAACTCTGGCAATCCCTGATAACTTTGATATTTATGCGCTCCCTGTTTTAAGACAGCTTCTTGAATTGCTTTTACCACTTCTGCCGGAGGATCTAAATCCGGACTTCCAATAGCCATATTAAGTATAGGTTTTCCCGAAGATGCTAACTCACGCACTTCTCTCAACTTGGTCGAGAAGTAGTACTCTTCTACCGTATCTAATCTTTTTGCTGTTTGAATGTTCATCCGTTTTGATTTTTATATTCTCCTAATACCTTTAATTCTAATGCCATTATTTTTAAAATCGACATTGCCTTTTGGTAGTCTTCATAATTGTGAAAAGTAACATCTACAAAAAATGAATATTTCCAGGGCATATCAATAATAGGTAAGGATTGAATCTTTGTTAGGTTCAAATTGCAATCACTCATTACATTAAGCACTGTGGCCAGGCTCCCTCTTTTATGGTCTGTATGAAACTTTAGCGAAGCTTTATTGATTTGATCCTTTGGCGTTTTTGCTTCAGACTTTGCATTAAGTACAAAAAAACGTGTACTATTGGATTTAATGGTCTGAATCTCTCGAGCTAAAATACTCAACTCATAAATAGACGCTGCAGTTTCTCCTGCTACTGCAGCCACTCCCATCAACTGTTGTTCACCAATCCTACGAGCCACATCGGCAGTATCTGCATCCTCTACCAATTTGATATGAGGATGTTTCCTAAAAAAATCCTTGCATTGTAACAAAGCCATTGGATGAGAATACACCTCTTTTATATCAGCAATTTGCTGCCCTTCTATTGCCATCAAACAATGATGTATAGGTAAGAAATACTCCCCATTGATCGTGAGATCATGCTCATCTATATATGCATAATTAGGAATAATTGATCCTGCAATAGAGTTTTCTATCGCCATAACAGCATCCGTGCTTCTATTATTTTCTAAACTCACCACTAATTCCTGAAATGACATACACTCATCTACTTCTATATCTTTTCCGAAATAGGCTTGTGCCACCCCATGATGGTAAGATCCTTTTACTCCTTGTATTGCAACTTTTTTTCTCAACCGTTGTTTATTTTATGTCAAAAAAAAATCCCGACTTTTCATCGGGATTCTTATGATATGTTTTTACTAATATTTACATAGCAATCCCGATCTTACTTTTAAAATAAAAGAAGAAAAAATAAAATCGGTTCCAAGTAAATACGTTGCTCATTTCTTTCAGTATTACAGTGCTAAAGTAGTTAAATCTATAATGAATCAAAATATTTTTTCATTTTTTTCACTATCAAAAACACATTATCATCAAATTCTAAACAAAGAGTAGCTATTGCTATTATATTCGAAACAAAAATGCTAGTCTGTTATAAATTTTTCAGTATTTGAAGCACTAACAAACGTTCGTAATTAAATCACTCCCAGTTCTTTACCAATTTTGGTAAATGCAGCAACCGCTTTTTCCAAGTGGTGTTGCTCGTGCCCAGCGGATAACTGAACTCTAATTCTTGCTTTTCCTTTAGGAACCACAGGATAAAAGAATCCGATTACATAAATCCCTTCATCCAACAGTTTGGCAGCAAACTCCTGAGCCAATTTGGCATCGTACAGCATTACCGGAACGATGGGGTGATCTCCTGCCAGGATATCAAACCCTGCTTTGGTCATTTCGGATCTAAAATATTTTGTATTCTTTTCTAGCTTATCTCTCAATTCTGTTGAGGCACTTAACAAATCCAAAACTTTGATCGAAGCTCCAACAATAGAAGGAGCCACAGTATTTGAAAACAAATAGGGTCTGGAACGTTGTCTGAGCATATCCACGATTTCTTTTCTAGCAGCGGTAAATCCTCCAGAAGCGCCTCCAAGCGCTTTACCATAGGTCCCTGTAATGATATCTACGCGCCCCATCACATCTTTATACTCATGGGTACCTCGTCCTGTTTTACCCAAGAAACCAGTTGAGTGACATTCGTCTATCATGACCATAGCTCCGTACTGATCAGCCAAATCACAAATTTTATCTAGCTGAGCTATGGTACCATCCATAGAAAAAGAACCATCGGTAACGATTAATACTCTTCTACTCCCTTCTGCTTCTTTTAATTTCTTTTCTAGGTCTACCATATTATTATGCTCGTATCTAAAGCGTTTTGCTTTACATAAACGTATTCCATCAATAATGGAAGCATGATTAAGTGCATCAGAAATGATCGCATCTTCCGGACCTAGTATGGGTTCAAAAACTCCTCCGTTAGCATCAAAAGCAGCAGCGTAAAGAATACAATCTTCCATTCCCAAAAATTCAGCGGTTTTACGCTCCAATTCCTTATGAATATCTTGTGTTCCACAAATAAAACGCACCGAAGACAAACCATATCCATGGGAGTCGATCGCTTGTTTTCCTGCTTCTATAACATCTGGATTCGATGAAAGCCCCAGATAATTATTAGCACAAAAATTAAGTACATGTTGTGTTTTGGTAGTATCTATTTCTGCCCCTTGTGGTGTAGTTATAATTCGTTCTGACTTATACAGCCCAGCTTCTTTAATTTCGTCAAGCTCCTTTTGAATATCTTCTTTTATATTGGTAAACATGTTTTTGTTGTTTTGTTATTCTGTTGTTTTTAAAATAATGAAGGCTTAGAGCGCTAGCATTTCCAGGTTTTTTGAACCTGTTTTGTACTTTTTCTTGAGTTGATTTATCATTGTTGTAGTTATTCCTTCCAAATCATAAGAAGCTTTCCAACCCCAATCTTGCCTTGCTTTGGAGTCGTCTATCGACCTTGGCCATTTTGAAGCAATTTCTTGCCTGAAATCTGGATTGTATACCACATCAAAATCAGGATATAATTTACGAATTTCTGCAACGACTTCTGAAGGAGAAAAACTTACTCCAGCAATATTATAAGAAGTTCTCATGGTGATCGCTTCTTTTGGCGCTTCCATCAACTCTATAGTTGCTCGAATAGCATCATCCATAAAAATCATAGGCAGCGTAGCATCCTCTTTCAAAAAACAATCAAATTTTTCATTCAGCACTGCTTTATGGTATATATCTACTGCATAATCGGTAGTTCCTCCTCCTGGTAAAGACTGATACCCAATAACTCCAGGATATCTTATTGATCTTACATCTAACCCATACTTTAAGAAATAATATTGAGCCCAGTTTTCTCCGGCTGCCTTACTAATACCATAAACCGTTGCAGGATCCAAATAGGAAGTATTGGGTGTATTGTCCAAAAGAGCTCCTTCACCAAAAACAGCAATTGAACTAGGAAAGAATACCTTTTCTATATGTTGTTTCCTGGATACCTCCAAAACATTAAAAAGGGTTTTCATATTGATATCCCAGGTCTGCAGCGGATTTTCTTCTCCTTTAGCAGAAAGGATGGCCGCCAGATGATAAATCTGAGTCACTTTATACTTTTGAACTACCTCCTCGATACGCTGGATATCTGTAGCATCGATAACTTCAAAAATTTCCTTATACCCATCTCTCTTTCTTAAATCTGAAGCAATAACATTATTGGCTCCAAATTTATCCTGCAAAGCTGTAGTAAGTACGGATCCTAATTGTCCGTTTGCTCCTATTATTAAAACTACCGTCTTCATATTGTATTCCTTTTACAAAAAGCGTTATTTACTTACTAAAGTAACAAATAACCATATATCAGCCATGAATTATAAAAAATTAAGTTATTTTTACTACAAGAAACACATTTGACCATATTATTTACTTTTAAAAAGTTAAAAATAGGTGGTCAATAGTAATTTTTTTAGCATGGAACAATTAGATCAAACGGATATCACTATACTTCGAATACTACAAGAGGATTCTAAAAAAACTGCAAAAGAGATTGCAAAAATTCTAAATCTTACGCCATCTCCGGTTTATGAAAGAATACGCAGGTTGGAACATCAAGGATTTATCAAAAAATATGTAGCCATTCTCGACAAAAAATTAATCGATAGATCAATTACTACCATTTGCCAGGTATCTATGAGGTATCACAATGAAGCTTTTATCGAAAAATTTGAAGAACAAATCCAAAATTTGCAAGAGGTACAAGAATGTTATCACATGGCTGGGCAAGTAGATTTTATCTTAAAGATTCACACCAAAAGTCTAGAGGAATATCATGATTTTGTAAAATCCAAACTATCCAAAATTGAAAACATTGGAGTTCTAAACAGTACGTTTGTATTGAAGGAAATCAAACACACTTCAGAGTTTTACATTTGACAAATAGTCTTGCAACCAATGCGCTGTTTTCTTGAAGGTTCGATCCAACGTAGTAGGATCAAAACTTATAATACCAAATTTAGGTACATACCCTTCGGCCCATTCAAAATTATCTACCAAAGTCCATAGTAAAATTCCTTGTAGACGAACTCCTTTTCTCAAAACGGTATCCATGCCTATTATCACTTTTTTGTAATAGTCAATTCTTTTGGAATCATCTTCATCTTCAGCCAATGCCATACCACACTCTGACAACCACAATGGTTTATCGGGATCATACTTTGCAAATCGTTCCAAAAAGTAGGGAATCCCATCTGGATATGTTTCCCACCCCATTATAGATGTTTCTACATTTCTATGTTTTGGTTTGACCAGCATAGCTCCCAAATACGGGATATACCAAGCACTTTTCACCACTTCTCTGGTATACGTTTGTATCCCCCAAAAATCAAAATCTGTAGTAAGATCTTGAATATCGTTTTTCTTGCAATATTTTGACATTCCTTTCAGTATTGGTAAATCTTCTTCGGGGTATCCCATACCCAAATGAGGCTCTATAAACAAGCGATTCATAAGTGTATCGATACGTTTTGCGGTTTGGACGTCTCTCGAAGTATTTTTATAAGGTTCTATTTTGGTACAACTTATTGCGGTTCCTACTTGCAATCCTTCTTTCTGTTTTAAAACCTTAAATCCTTTTGCCTGTGCAAGCAACAAATGATGCGTGCTGGCTAAGAAATTACTAATTCCTATTTTTCCCGGAGCATGCACGCCCAAAAAATATCCACCTCCCATACACACAATTCCTTCATTTATCAAAATCCAATGAGTAACTCTATCTGCAAAATGTTCTCTAAGTATACTTACATAGTCTGTATACCAACTCACCACATCTCTATTGGTCCAACCTCCTAATTCTTGAAGTTTTTGTGGTAAATCCCAATGATAGGTGGTGATCCAAGGCTCTAGCCCAGCTTCTAGACAACAATTGATAACTTTATTATAAAATTCAATTCCTTTGAGATTGACTTTTCCGGTTCCTTCAGGTAGTATTCTGGGCCAAGAGACTGAAAATCGAAATATTTTTAACCCAATACGCGCGGCCAAATCAATATCTTCTTGGTAACGATGATAAAAATCTATGGCCACTCTGGCATTAGATCCGTCTTTAATTTTTCTGCGTTTTTCTGTAAACTTGTCCCAAATAGAAGCACCTTTACCGTCCAGGTTATAAGCTCCTTCAGTTTGAGCAGCAGCAATGGTAACTCCCCAGATAAGATCATTCATAAATCTCACAAAATATTAAGCTGTGAGGTTTAATGTTTGAATAAACTTTTTCCAAAAAAAGAATATAGTAGTACAAAGAATAACCTTTGCATCGAGCAAAAGAGTTCTCGAGCGATTTTCTTAAATAATTGCTTCAAAAACGAAACCATAACAACACCTTTTGTATTGCAATAAATTTATAAACAAAAGACGGCAACTCCATTATCTAAATATTACCAAAGTGTTAATCTCTATTGTTTTTTAAGATCATTAAAACAATAAATCAGGAATTATTACTTTTGATACGTAAAAGCACTTTTATTTATGTCCATATCTGTATCTAATATTTCCAAATTCTATAAAGACCAAAAAGCGTTAAATGATATCTCTTTTGAAATTAAACAGGGAGAAATTGTTGGTTTCTTGGGGCCAAATGGAGCAGGAAAATCCACCATGATGCGAATATTAACCTCGTATTTGGATGCAAATAGTGGTTCGGCTATGGTTAATGGATATGATGTAAACAAAGAGGCAATTGAGGTTCAAAAAAGTGTTGGATATCTTCCAGAACACAATCCCCTTTACACAGATATGTTTGTTCGAGAATATCTCGCTTTTAATGGTAAGGTCCACAGCGTAAAAGCTTCCAGAATAGAAGAAGTCATACAACTTACCGGTCTTACCCCTGAAGCTAACAAAAAAATAAATCAGCTCTCCAAAGGGTATCAACAAAGAGTTGGTCTAGCTTCTGCTCTACTGCACGATCCTCAAGTACTTATTTTGGACGAACCTACCACTGGGTTAGATCCTAATCAATTGGTAGGCATTCGTGAACTTATACGCGAAATTGGCAAAAAAAAGACCATTTTACTTTCTACTCATATCATGCAAGAAGTCGAAGCCATGTGCGATCGAGTGATCATTATTAACAAAGGTGAGATAGCGAGTGACAAATTTTTGAAAGATCTACTCAATGAAGAAGCACAAATCATTGAAGTCGAGTTTGACTACAGAGTCGAAGAAGCCTTTTTATTAAAACTACCTCATGTATCTGAAGTAAAAAACATTGTCGGGTTCACTTATCACATCACATTTGACACTGCCAATGACATGAGACCAAAAGTCTTTGATTTTGCGCATGATAACGAATTAAAAATTCTTCAACTATCACGAAAAAACAAAAATCTGGAAAGTTTATTCAGAGAGCTTACTTCTTCTGAAAGTTAAACCAGACGATAGCACTACACTCTTTTCAAAATCAATTATTTATACTTCAACTCTAATTTACTCTTTAGGCAGACAAGGAAACAAAAATAAAAATTAGGGTATTTTATTTCTCCTGTGTTTTAGGATTGTAATTTAATTAATTCGGAATACAAAAATGGGAAACAAAGTATTGACTATGCTGTTGATCATGTGTACTTGTGGGATAATGGGGCAGGATATTAAAAACGAAAAACCTAAAACGTTTAAAAATAGTATTAAAATCCGTCCGTTAAATTTTTTTGTTAACGAATTGGTTTTGGATTACGAAAGGATGATCGATCCAAAAAGTTCTTTACATATTACTGCAGGGCAAGGGTATCAAAAAGATCGTCTGTTGGTAGGAGGAACAGTAGAAAATCACACCTCATTCTTAGAAGTGGATTACAGGCGTTATTTTTCAAAAGATAAAATTGCTCCGAGAGGATGGTTTGCCGGAGCAGGAATATTTGGACTTTATGAGTTAGATCGTTTTAAAAATATAAGAGGAACTGTGGATCCAAATTTTGATCGCGATTACTTTTCCACAGGAGTCTCAGTAGATACTGGATATCAATGGGTGTTCAAGAATGGTATTACCATTGGTCTCTCTGGAGGAGCAGATTTAAGAATACCTATTGATCACAGTATTAACTCGAGTAGCATACGACCAAATCTTAATTTTTCTGTAGGTTATTCATGGTAATATGAATATCTTAATAGGTGAAAACCAACATGAACTAATTAAATATAGCTGTACATGACCAAAAAAACTGTAAGTGTTTGCGAGGAAAAAGTATACGAACAACTTTATCATGATCATGCAGAAAAAATATATCGCTATCTGTGTTATAGATATGGAGATATTGAAAAAGCTCATGATATCGTGCAAGATAGCTTTGCTAAACTATGGGTAAACTGTTCCAAAGTGATTTTTGAAGCAGCCAAAAGTTTCTTGTACAAAGTGGCGAACAATGCTTCTTTAAACGAAATACGATCTCAAAAGACAATGCTGAAATATCAAGCAACTACTCAAAAGACCTATACCAATGAATCTCCAGAGTTTCAAATGGAAGAAAAGGAGTTCATGGATCGTTTAAACAGAGCAATTAGCAATTTAAAAGATCGACAACGAGAAGTCTTTTTATTAAGTAGAATGGAAAAAAAGACCTACCGGGAAATTGCAGAAATATTAGATATTTCAGTAAAAGCAGTAGAAAAAAGAATGCAATTGGCATTATTAAATTTAAGAAAATCAATCCCAAATATTTAAACAATTATATCATGAATATATCAGATAAATATTCACAAAATGAATTTTTGATTAAATGGATACATGGTACTTTATCTACAGAAGAATTCACTTCTTTTCAGAATTCTAAGCTGTATAGAAATTTAGTATCATCAAAAGAAGTTAATAAAACACTATAAAAGTCTATACAATGTCAGATTATAAAAAAGATAATAATTTTTTGGCACGTTGGTTAGCGGGAGAAATTACAGAAGAGGAAAAGAAAGTTTTTGAGAAGTCAAAAGATTACTTGGCTTACAAAGATATCCTTAACGGCGTTGAACGTTTTGATCAACCTACTTTTGACACCATACAAAACCTGATTAAGCAAAAGGAATACAACAAAACGTATCAGGAGAAAAAAACAAAAGTGATTTCTTTTAAGCCATGGCTTTACGCCGCAGCAGCAATACTTTTGGTCATTGTAAGTATCAGAGTATTTAACCCGAATCAAACAGTGGTTACTACCGAAATGGCTCAAACACAAACCCTGAAATTACCAGATAACTCTGAAGTAGTTTTGAATGCTGAATCTTCTATCTCCTATGAAGCTGAATCTTTTTTAGAAAAAAGAGAACTTACCCTAAAAGGGCAGGCTTATTTTAAAGTTGCCAAAGGATCAAAATTTGTGGTAAAAACCAAAAATGGAGATATCGCAGTTTTGGGGACGCAATTTGATGTGTTTTCAAGAACTCAAAAACTGGAGGTACACTGTTTTGAAGGAAAAGTACAGGTATCCCAACAAAAGGAACAAGTAATTCTTACCCGGGGCAAAGCGGTAAAATCTACTCCTGCGCAAAAACTCCTATTGTTTGACATTCAGAATCAAAACCCTTCATGGGTGAATGGAATAACACATTTTAAAGAAGTTCAACTTAAAGAGGTGATTAGTGAATTAGAACGACAGTTTGACGTTAAGATCAAACCTGGTAACATTGATTCACAACGTATGTTTACTGGATTTTTTGATCATCAGGACATCAAAAAAGCCTTGCAAACTTGTTTTGAACCCATGAATATTAATTATACATTTACAAATGATAATACCATTGAACTCCGAAATAAGTGATTAATCAAAAATTAGTGTGTTTTTTTCTGCTACTGGTATCTCTAGGATACACGCAGGAGATCACTATTGCTAATTCTGAAAAAAAAATACCGATAACCAAAGTTCTGGAAAGCTTTCAGACGAATCATCAATTCAACTTTTCCTTTGATGCGGATACCATTAAAGATATTACCATCGATGTGGACCAGAATCTTCTTTCTATAGAAGAACTTCAAAGCATCATTGAAGTACAAACAAAGTACAGATTACAAAAGATCAATGACACGAGTTATATCGTGATTGAAAATGACACTTTGATTGAAGTTTGTGGTATCGTAATCGATGATGTCACGTCTTTTGAACTAGTGCAAGCGGATGTTATTAAAAATAAAACAACGGTAAAACTAACTGATAATTCTGGTGCATTTTCCATTCAGTTACGACCTGGCGATACGATAACGCTTTCTCATTTAGGATACTATTCTAAATCCATCGCTGCAAATACGTTCTCCAGTACTTGTGACACTATTCGTTTACAACCAAAAATCGAAAGTTTAAATCAAGTTGTTATTAAAGAATATCTTACACGAGGGATTCAAAAAAATAAAGACGCCTCTGTAAAAATATCCACAAAAGAATTACGAATTTTACCAGGTTTGGTCGAACCCGATGTATTACAAAGTTTACAACTCCTACCGGGGATTAGTAGCCCTACCGAAGATCCAGCTGGCTTATATATCCGTGGGGGTACACCGGATCAAAACCTTGTACTATGGGATGGTATCAAGATGTATCATACAGGTCATTTTTTTGATCAAATTTCGACATTTAACCCCTATATTGTCGAGAGTGTCAATGTATATAGAGGGGGGACTAGTGTGCGATACGGAGATCGCCTATCTGGGGTTATTGAAATAGAATCTGCCAATGATCTTACCGATAGATTTCAAACCGGCGGAGGACTTAATCTTACCCACGGAGATCTTTTTGTAAAAGTACCGCTGTCAGAAAAAGTAGGTATTATGCTTGCTGGCCGTAGATCTTCAACAGATATCTATCAAAATATTAGTTACAACAATCTGGTACGTAAAGTTTTTCAGAATACAAGAGCGAATATTCCTGAAAACAATAAAAATGGTACCGATGAAATGGAAAAAGATGATTTCTCATTTTCGGATAGCAATTTCAAGTTTGTCTGGAAACCCAACGAAAATCACATCTTTAAGGCAAGCACCTTGTTTGTAGAAAACAGATTAGATATTATTCGGGATGTAGAAAGCGAGACAAGAGGTGATCTACGTTTAAAGGATGTTTTAAAACTTAGAAACTTTGGTTCTAGTATCAATTGGACTGCAAACCACAAGGGAGGAGTACAACAATATGCTAATTTCTATGTTTCTCTTTATGACAAGAGATACACGCTAAATGTTGACGATAGAAATCCAAGTACTTTTTTGGAATTTGATCGAAATATAGTCGTAAAAGATATAGGTGGAGAATATTCGATAAACATACCCTTTGAAAACAATCAACAGTTAGGTGTTGGTTATCAGTTTACTTATAATGAGAATGACAACGAAGCCATAACTGATGAACGATTTGATGGGACTGAAAATCCATTCATGGATGAAATCAAAAATCAAAACAATAGCCATACGTTATATCTAGAGTATCTTTTCAAAACCCCAAAATCATACCTAAGCATTGGCCTTAGAAATTCATTGCTTAGTAACACCAATCGGTTTTTGGCGGAACCCAGAATATTTTCCTCCTTTGAAGTTTTTAAAAATTTTAGGATTACAGCTTCCGCAGAACTTAAAAACCAACAATTAAATCGATACCTTAGTTTTAATAGCACTGCTGCTGATATTGGTTTTTTACCGGTGGCAGATGATTTTTGGGTAAATTCTGGAAGTTATCGAACTCTAGAATCTATCGATATTAGTTTACCTGTATTTAGGAGTTCTCAATTTACATTTGGGTCATTATATTCCATTAATGGCTGGAACTTTGATGTTGAAGCTTATTACAAAAGATTAGGCAACATCTCGTCTTTCAACAACCTAATTCTCGATATTGCTCTTTCTGATTCTAATCAATTTGTAATTACCGGTGAAGAGAATAGAATAGGAGTTGACCTTCTAATAAAAAAGCGAATTAGGAATTACAGGTTTTGGTTGGGGTATTCCCTTAGTAATACAGAAGTTAAATTTCCAGATGTACAAGAAACTTTCTTTCCAGGAAATTTTGACCAACGCCATGTATTCAATATTTCTCAAACGCTCAAAGTTAAAGACTTTGAGTTTTCTTTGGGGTGGAATTATGCCACAGGAAGGCCATTTACCAATATCGTTAGAGACCCAGAAAACTTTGCTTTTGGGGTACGAATTGATAAAAAAGGAATCAATCGAAATAGATTTAAAGATTACCATCGACTTGATGCCTCAGTGCTATACCGGTTCAACCCTAATAAAGATAGCCGATGGAAAGGAATGGTTGGTTTTTCTTTAAGAAACATCTACGATCGCAAAAACACGATTAGTCAAGGTTTTCTGGGAAGAGCAGACACCCAAGACTTAACCGAATATATTGAAAGTTTCCAGCGTGAATCCTTGCGATTCACTCCTGATTTTGTGGTTCGTTTTTCTTTTTAGCCCTTTATAAATCTTCTTGCATTACCAAAATTCACATTTGACTTACACTGCCTTTTCCAAATCATTTAGCACTTCTTTTAACTTTGCCACGGTAACTGGTTTCACAATGTAATCGCTAACCAACTCATAGGATTTTGCTCTATGCATATCCTCTGGATCTACAGAAGAGGAAACGATATAAATGACGATTTTTTTATCGCATGGGATTTTGATAAACTCATCCAGAAACTGCCATCCATCTAGAACCGGCATGTTAAGATCTAGCAGAATAACATCAGGCAACTTTTCATTGTTGGATATTATGGATTTTAAATTATGCAGTGCCTCTTCTCCATCTCTAAAAACCATTAGGCTTTTACAAAAATCAATAAGGTCCATTATTTTCCTAACTCCAAAAATAAAGATAGGATCATCATCTATAATACATGCAATGTCAATTTTTTTCATATCTCAAATAAACTTTAAACGTTGTACCTAGATTTACTTCACTTTTGACTGTAATTTTTCCTCCCATGGCTTCTATTTGATTCTTAGTAATAAAAAGCCCTATACCTCTGGCGTCTTTATTATGATGGAATGTTTTATACATTCCAAACAGTTTTGAACGATGCTTTTTTAAATCAATACCCAGACCATTGTCTGCTACGCTAAGAACCACAAAACCTTTCTCAATTTTGGTGCTCAACTCTACATAACTATCTCTATTTTTTGCACTATACTTTATACTATTAGTGATCAAATTTAATAAGATGCTATCCAAATAAGCCGAAATACCCAAAATTCTAATATCTGGTGTCACATAATTTCTGATTTCGACCTCAGCCTCGGTTGCTATGGCCTTTACGCCCTCTATAGTTTTATTTGTTGCATCATAAATATCTAGACCTATCAAATTCTCGTCTAATGAAGTATTCATTAACACAACTTCATTAAGATGAGAAATCGTTTCTGTAAGATGCCCGGAAGCGGTTTTAAACAACTTGACAATTTCGTTGTATTTCAACTCGGGATTTTCCTGTACGAATAAATCCAATAGCATCTCAAAATTACCAGAATGAGATTTCAAATTATGCGAAACAATATGTGCAAAGTTTTTCAATCGTTTATTTTGGTCTTCTGCTACCGCCAGTAGGGATTTTAGCTCTTCCTTTTTCTTGATTTTTGTAATATCATTGGCGTGAATAATAATCCCTCCCACTTCATCTTCATCAGTATACCAGGGACGAAACTCCCAGGATAACCACTGAATAGATCCTTCAATTTTCTCAATGCGTTCTTCACTATTTTTAATCACATTACCTTGCAAAGACTTTTTATGACTTACCTTCCATTTATTACCAATGATAGGCAGTACCTCATAATGTGACATCCCTAATACCTGTTGACCTTCGAGATTAAAAACACTCAGCCATTCTTCTGAAGCCGCCAAATACTCCATATTTCTGTCAAACATAGCAATAGCAGTAGGCGCTTGTTTGATAAATTGCCTATTGCGTTCATATGCCTTTTTCTTATCTGTAATTTCCTGATGAGAACCTACCATCCATTCTGGGTTTCCTTCTTCGTCCCAACTCACGACTTTACCTTTACCCAAAACCCAAACCAAATTTCCATTTTTATGATGCATTCTAGCTTCATACTCATAGACTTCTGTTTTACCAGTAATATGGTCTTCTAAAAGTTTATTCGATTTTTCCAGATCCTTTTCATAAGCATATTTCATCCAGGTATCAATAGAAACAGGTTCTAACTCTTCTAGGTTATATCCTATGATCTCTGCCCAACGCTCATTAAAAATAGTTGCGCCTGTTTTCACGTTCCATTTCCAGGTTCCAAGATTAGTTCCTGTAATTACTTGTTCAAAAAAAGCTTTTTGCAATCGTAACTCCTCTTCTTTTTCTTTAACCTTTGAAATATCTGTATGCGCTCCCAACATTTTCAAAGGCTTCCCATCGGCATCTCTAAACATCATCCCTCTACACCGAATCCATACGGTATGCCCTAGCTTATGTCTAAACCTAACGATCTGATCATATGGAATTTTTGGATCTTTGGCGTGGGCAGCAAAATTGGCATATATGTTTTTTAGATCTTCTTCAAAAACAATGGGTTGCCACGAAGAGGATTTATGCGGCATCTTCTTTGGATCATATCCAAATGTAGTCCAATACTCTGGACTCATCCATACGTTATCGGGATTATCAAGATCCCAAAACCATATACCATCAAGTATAGCTTCCTGCAAAAAATCCAATATAGAAGTATCGGATCTAATTAAATCGTATAATTCTTTTTTGAGATAGTTTTCTTCGTTACCCAACAAGGAACCCTCTAAAATCTTTTGTTCTTCTTTCATCTTTTCGTCCTTTGTGAGATGTGTTTACCTGGGGTACATATAAATTTATAAATAATCTCACAGAACCTACTGCTACAAAACCTCAGTATTTAGATGTTAATGCCGTAAAAATTCTATTGAAAAATAAGCTCTCCAGTAAAGAACTGTTCTACCTCCACTACTGAAGGCCTGTTTACTGCGATAACATCTCCAGTACTTCGTATTGAACCGCGTAAAGAAAGTTGAGGATTAATAATAACCTTATTCGTTCCTCTATGAAAAATTTGAACATCATCTGCCACTAATTCTGCCGCTTCAAATCTTCCTGTGCCAGAAAAAATACCTACATTAAGATTTGTGGTCCTCCCAGAAATAAAGAAAGAAGTAATGTTATTTCCGACCACTATTAAATCGTCAGAGTTTATGTTCAAATGAAAAGTTCCTGTTGTCGTTCCGGTATTCTCATTAAAATCTTCTGACAACAATCGTAGTGTTGGGTAATTCAAAACTCCGTCAGAAGAAATGTCAAACTGGGTTGCACTTCGTATTTCGGTAATATTAGGTGCGGTAACAAAAATTTTGGTCTGATTAAAATCTCGAAAAAAAGCACAATCATTATCGTCTTGAAGTACTAGTCGATCACCTTCTACAACAGCAGTCACTTCGTTAATCAAATTATCGCCTGTCTCTATAACAACAGCTCTATTTTCTCCCTGTCTAATAACCAACTCAACATTTGGGTTCACCAAAATCCTTGAAAAATCAGGGATTTCCACTTCTTGCCGAACAATATCTCCAGTTCGCTGAAAACAATCAGGGGCATCTTCGGTATCACAACCAAACAGCAATAGCACTAATCCTATATAGTATCCTATCTTTTTCATAATCTATACCCTATTGTAAATTCCATTGCTTCGGCTTTGGCCGCATGGGATCGAACAGTAAATTCGCCTATCCAATTTTTGGAAAAATAATATCGTAACCCCGCACGTAAATAGGTTTGTCCTTCAAAATCAAAAGGATAATATACGTAATATCCGTATTGTGTTAAAACAGACACCTTGTTCACCCTTAGTTCATGACCTACATACAATCCAACACGCTTGGAATCCTCATCTCCAGTGGTACCATCATTAAAACCTCCACTAGCCCTGAAATCTATAAATCGTTCTAGCGCTTTGGAGAAGAAAACTTCCGTTCCTAATTGAAAGGCGCTTTTTTTGTTGATTCTCTTATCTATAAAGGCTCCCAACGTATAAAATGGAAACTGCCCAGATCCTACTACATCGCTTTCATTAATACCACTGCGAAACAAAAAACCATATCCAAAAGGCTCACTACCTTTTACCAATCCTTTTTCTTTTTCCTGATATTCTGGGATATCTGCATCCAATTGATAGGTGATCCCAGCATTCAAAAACAAAGTGTTTGTACTTTTATTGGGGGCCTTGGCATTACCATTAGAATAATGCACAATACCAAGTCCAGCTTGTAGCCCCAAGCCTTTCAGTAAGTTTTCCTTTTTAAAATTTAGTAAAAAATACGTTGCACTTGTAAAATGCGAACCATGTGCTACATTCCTAAAATTATCATCTTCGTCATAGGGGTTGGTACTATACGCAAACCCTTGCCCTAAACGGAACATGAGATGTCGTTTCAGAAAATAAAAATTATAATGTGCAAAAAGACTAAAATGTTCCCCTAGGTATGTATTATCCAAATCATTATAAATAAATGAAACACCATACTCTGGATTATTATATAACCTTTGCCACTCTTCGTCTCCAAATGTCTTTTTCTGAAAAGAGAAAATAACCCCAGAAGGATGTCCAGTAATCAGGTGAGATATATCTGGATTGTGTTTTAAAATGGTCCCGTAAAAATTATTAACATCTACTGTATACCAAGATTTAGACTCATTTTGAGCATACAGTTGAAAGCTAACAATGCATAATACGAAAGCCAGTCGTTTAATCATCGGGTAAAAGTAGTAATATTGGTAAAATTACCAACACCTGAAATACACAATGTTCAAAACGTTTTGAACAACTAAAAAATTGCCGAAGCGATTTTTTTTATATTATCCGATTTCCCCATCGAATAATAGTGCAACACAGGAACTCCGTATTCCATCAATTCTTTGGACTGTTGAATTGCAAATTCTATCCCAACTTCTCGAACTTCCTTATTGGTTTTACATTTTTCCACTTCTTTCACCAATTCGTCTGGGATATCTAATTTAAACACTTGCGGCAATAACTGAAGGTGTCTTTTTACGGCTACAGGTTTGATCCCAGGGATGATTGGAACATTAATCCCAGCTTCCTTTGCCTTTTCTACGAATTCAAAATATTTTTTATTGTCAAAAAACATTTGTGTAACTACATAATCCGCTCCAGCATCTACTTTATCCTTTAACCTTCTAATATCAGAATCCATAGAAGGAGCTTCCAAATGTTTTTCAGGATACCCTGCTACTCCCACACAAAAATCGGATTGATTATCAGTTTCTATTACTTCATGTAAAAACTGTCCTTTGTTCATATTGACAATTTGTTCCACCAATTCATTGGCATAACAGTGTCCCCCTTTGGTAGGTGTAAAATACTTTTCCTCCTTCATTGCATCACCTCGAAGCGCCATCACATTATCTATCCCCAGATAATGACAATCCACCAACAGATATTCTGTTTCCTCTTTGGTAAAACCGCCACATAATACATGCGGTATAGTATCCACATTATACTTGTGTGTAATCGAAGCACAGATACCAACTGTACCCGGTCGCATACGGGTTAGTTTTTTATCCAAAAGCCCATCTCTATCGATATAAATAAACTCTTCTCGAGAGGTCGTAACATCAATAAAAGGAGGATTAAACTCCATCAATGGATCTATATTATCATATAACTCCTGAATACTTCTTCCTTTTTGCGGTGGAATTAATTCAAAAGAAAACAAGGTTTTGTCTTTTGCTCTTTTTATATGATCGGTAACTTTCATTAGTGATGTATATATTTTTATTGATGATTATTTTTTACTTGACTATAGATCAAATTAATTTGACCCAAATGGTAGATATCGTGGTCAACGGTTCCATTGACCATATATAGATTGGTGTAATCTTTCCCTAAAACAAATTCGTATAACCAGGAATCCCGTTTACCTTCTAACAACTGACATATAGTGTCTTGCAATACCACAATCTGATCGATAATTTCATCTTTCTGCTCTTGACTAGCAATCGAAATATCTGGTCGCCAATCTTTGTCTGAATTCATCTCTATGCTATAGGTTTCATTATCCTGTAATTTTTCTACCACAAACTTTTTCCAATCTATGGTATGAATAACTAGTTCTGCAATAGAATGTACACCTCCCTTTGGTTTTTCATTCCAGAAGTCCACCGGGATCTTTTTCAGACTACTTAAAAACGAAGGACCAAACCAAGGTTGACCATCAAAAACCTCTTCGAGACGTGAAATACAATCTTCTATATCCATTACTGTTCAATTATGTTTGGGTTCAGCCATTTCTTAGCATACTCTAGATCAATATTCTTTCGGTTTGCAAAATCCTCAACCTGATCTTCTTTGATTTTACCTAAACCAAAATATCTTGCCTCTCGATTCCCAAAGTAATATCCAGAAACTGAAGCGGCAGGCCACATGGCCAGACTTTCGGTAAGTTCGACTCCAATAGCTTCTTTTACTTGTAACAACTCCCAGATCGTTATTTTTTCCAAATGATCAGGACATGCTGGGTATCCAGGTGCTGGTCGAATACCTTCATATTCCTCTTTGATCAACTCCTCGTTAGTCAAAAGTTCATTATTTGCATAACCCCAATCTTCTTTACGAACTTTTTCGTGTAAAAATTCAGCAAAAGCCTCTGCCAATCGATCCGCCAATGCTTTGATCATAATCGAGTTATAATCATCATGATCTGCTTCAAACTGAGCTGCTAATTCCTGGGTTCCAAAACCTGTAGTTACACAAAAACACCCCATATAATCTTGTAGTCCACTTTCTTTTGGAGCTATAAAATCAGATAGGGCAAAATTAGGCTTGCCTGCGTGTTTTTTTAATTGTTGTCTTAATGTTCTAAACGTAAATATCTCGTCTTGATGAACGATTTCAATATCATCATCATTCACCGTATTTGCTTCAAACAAACCGTAAATTGCCTTTGCCTTCAATAATTTTTGATCGATCACTTTGTTAAGCAATTCTTGTGCATCTTTAAAAAGAGAAGTGGCTTGCTCGCCTACAACTTCATCCGTAAGAATCCCTGGGTACTTGCCATGCAGATCCCAGGATCTGAAAAATGGTGTCCAATCGATATAGTCGATTAGTTTAGCAAGTTCAAAATCTTCGATCACAGTCACTCCAAGAGCATTGGGAACTTTAATTCTGGATTTTGACCAGTCAATTTTGTACTTATTCTTTCTGGCTTCAGCAATGGACAAATACTCTTTTTGTTTCGTTCTTTTCAAGAAACCCTCTCTAAATTTTTCATAATCATCCTTTAAATCTCCCACATACTTCCCAGAATTCCTTTTATTCAACAAGTCCCCCACTACAGTAACTGCCCTGGATGCATCATTTACATGAACCACAGCATTCTTGTATTGAGGGTCGATCTTTACCGCAGTATGCGCTTTGGATGTGGTCGCTCCTCCTATCAACAATGGGATTTTGAAATTCTTACGTTCCATTTCCTTGGCCAGATACACCATTTCATCGAGTGAAGGTGTAATTAGTCCGCTTAGCCCAATGATATCCACTTGTTGATCAATTGCTGTTTGTATGATTTTTTCGGGAGGCACCATCACTCCCAAATCAACAATTTCATAATTATTACATCCAAGGACTACAGAAACAATATTCTTTCCAATATCATGCACATCTCCTTTTACTGTAGCCATCAAAATCTTACCATTCGATTCAGTAACCGAACCCTTATCTTCTTCTATAAAAGGTAATAAATAAGCCACTGCTTTTTTCATTACACGCGCTGACTTTACTACTTGTGGAAGGAACATTTTTCCAGATCCAAAAAGGTCACCAACCACATTCATACCTGTCATTAGGTGCCCTTCGATAACTTCTATGGGCTTGCTCACATTTTGCCTGGCTTCTTCAACATCTTCTTCTATAAACTGATCTATTCCTTTAACCAAAGCTCTGGTCACACGATCTTGAAGCGGTTCTTCTCTCCAGGAAAGGTCGACTGTTCTTTCCTTTTTGGTTCCTTTAACCGTTTCGGCAAAATCCAATAATCTCTCGGTAGCATCCGCTCTTCGATCCAAAATAACATCTTCTACATGCTCCAGAAGATCTTTAGGAATATCATCATACACCTCCAACATAGCAGGGTTTACAATACCAATATTCATTCCTGCTTTAATCGCATGAAATAAGAATACCGAATGCATTGCTTCTCGGACTACATTATTCCCCCTAAAGGAAAAAGAAACGTTACTCACTCCACCACTCACACTGCAATGAGGTAAGTTGTTACGCACCCATCTTGTAGCTTCTATAAAATCTATAGCATTTTTGCGGTGTTCATCCATCCCGGTTGCTACCGGGAATATATTGAGATCAAAAATGATATCTTCTGGAGGAAAATTAACCTCATTGACCAAAACATCATAAGAGCGTTTTGCTATTTCTATTCTACGCTCATAGTTATCTGCTTGCCCAACCTCATCAAAAGCCATAACAATCACAGCAGCACCATATCTTTTTATGGCCCTAGCTTGTTTTATAAATGTGGCTTCTCCCTCTTTGAGACTTATTGAATTTACTACGCACTTTCCCTGCACCACCTGAAGACCAGCTTCAATAATCTCCCACTTAGAGCTATCAATCATTATTGGCACCCTAGCAATATCTGGCTCTGAAACAATCAGGTGTAGAAACTTTACCATAGCTTCCTTTCCATCGATCAAACCATCATCCATATTAATATCGATGATTTGTGCTCCTCCTTCTACCTGATGACGTGCTATAGTGAGGGCCTCTTCGTAATTTTCTTCTTTGATCAATCTCAAAAATTTACGTGACCCAGCAACATTGGTTCGCTCACCAACATTAATAAAGTTAGACTCTGGAGTAATAATCAATGGTTCCAGTCCCGATAGTTTCATATACCGTACTTCTTTACTCATATAGTCTCAATAGTTTTTGCAGATCTAGGTTTGTAGTCCTTTACCAAATCTGCTATAGCTTTGATATGTTCTGGAGTAGTTCCGCAACATCCTCCAACAATATTTACCAAACTTTTATCCAAATATTCTTTGATTTGATCTGCCATTTGTTCTGGAGTTTCATCATACTCTCCAAACGCATTAGGCAATCCTGCATTAGGATGCGCCGACACTGCAAAAGGTGCTTTTTGGGCCAATACTTCTAAATGCGGAGTAAGTTGCTTCGCTCCCAGGGCACAGTTAAATCCAACGGATAGCATTGGGATATGCGAAACCGATATCAAAAAAGCTTCGGCAGTTTGTCCCGACAAGGTTCTACCACTAGCATCCGTAATCGTACCACTCACCATTATCGGAATATCAATTCCCCTTTCATCTTTCACTTCTTCTATAGCAAAAAGAGCTGCTTTGGCATTAAGAGTATCAAAAATGGTTTCTACCAGCAATATATCAGCACCTCCATCTACAAGGCCTTCGACTTGTTGTTTATATGCTATTTTCAACTCTTCAAAACTAATTGCCCTAAATCCAGGATCATTTACATCAGGAGACATACTTGCTGTTTTGTTTGTAGGCCCGATAGCACCGGCAACAAATCGAGGTTTGTGAGGTTCGGCCTTGGTAAACTCGTCTGCCACCTCTTTTGCTATTTTAGCGGATTGATAGTTCAGCTCGTACGCCAATTCTTCCATTTCATAATCTGCCATTGCTATTGTTGTCCCCGAAAATGTATTAGTTTCAACGATATCTGCCCCAGCTTCAAAATACAAACGGTGTATTTCTTTAATCGTTTCAGGTTGTGTAATACTTAATAAGTCATTATTTCCCTGTAAAGGAACTTGCCAATCCTTAAATCGATCTCCTCTAAAATCTTCTTCAGTAAATTTATGACGCTGCAGCATGGTTCCCATTGCCCCATCAAGGACAAGGATTCGTTCTTCTAATATTTCTCTAATATCTTTCATTATCTTTTATCATACAAAATAGTGCTCTTTTCCCAGAGATTAGATCCTTGCATGGGAGAACCCCATAACAAAAACGATAAACTTCTTTTGTAAGAGTCTATGCATTATTAAATAATTATGATATCAAGAAAAATGAAAGGCAGGCATCATGACCTTTCTTTGGGTTATCTTTTCCTGAATTTCAGGATAGAATGTAGCACCTTCTTTAACAGATAAAGGGTTGCTAAGGTTTCATCGGGTCTACTCCCTCCACCTTTCTTGATAACAATTACATGAATTTATGAACTAAATAGCTTTTGCTATTAATTGCATACAAATTAAAGGCATAGCCATTTGTTATGCAAGTTTATTTACTACTTTTATGATTCTGGAGCCAACTCAATTTCCAACCCATCCAATGCTGGGGTGATTGGAATCTGGCATCCTAATCTACTATTATCTTCTACATAAAAAGCCTCTGCCAGCATTAAATCCTCATCATCACTCATTTCTGGTAATTCGTGATCTGATAATACGTAGCATTGACAAGAAGCACACATCGCCATTCCTCCACACGTTCCTTCTACTGGAAGCTCATAAGCTTTACAAACCTCCATCAGATTCATATTCATATCCGTTGGTCCTTGCACTTCGTGCACTACTCCTTCTCTATCCTTAATCTTTATGGTAACGTCTGACATATTTCTTGTCCTTAATGCTTTAAAAATTCAACAAATATAGTGGTGTTTGTGTTTCTGAAGAATTATTTAAGATATACTTAAGTTTTCTCTTCTCTTTTCAGAAAAGAGAAAACTCAAATTGTCTTATATGATCGCTTTTACAACTTCCTTCTTTGCCTCTTTTTTGGTACCATCAAATCCTTCTACACCCCCTACCGTTGTATACTTCATTACGTATTTCTTGTCTGGGTGAATTCTTTGATACGCACTCTGACACATGATAGCAGCTTCGTGGAAACCAGAAAGAATGAGTTTAAGCTTTCCTTTATAGGTATTTACATCTCCTATGGCGTAGATCCCAGGGATATTGGTTTGATAATCATAAGAATTATCAACTTTTATAGCGTTCTTTTCTATTTCTAATCCCCAATTAGCCATTGGTCCTAATTTTGGAGATAGTCCAAATAAAGGAATAAAATAATCGGTTTCTAATCGGATATCACCTTTGGTTTTATGTTTTATCCCAACAGCTGTCAAGTGGTCTCCTCCTTCTAATTCTTTAACTTCTGCTTCTGTAATCAGATTTACTTTACCTAATTTGGATAGTTCACCAACCTGCTCTACAGAATCTAACGCTCCTCTAAACTCGTTACGTCTATGTACTAGCGTTACTTCGCTTGCTACATCTGCCAAGAAAATAGTCCAATCCAATGCAGAATCTCCTCCTCCTGCGATCACTACTCTTTTGTCTCTATACACTTCGGGATCGCGAATAATATAGGCGACTCCTTTGTCTTCAAAATCCTGAATATTTGGAATAGGAGGTTTACGTGGCTCAAAAGAACCTAAACCACCTGCAATTGCAATAACAGGGGCATTATGTTGAGTTCCTTTGTTGGTCGTTACCAAAAAGGTATCATCTTCTAATTTTTCAATAGTTTCTGCTCTCTCACCAAGGGTAAATCCAGGATTAAAAGGCTTAATTTGCTCCATTAGGTTATCTACTAATTGTCCTGCCAAAATCTCAGGAAATCCTGGGATATCATAGATAGGTTTCTTAGGATAAATTTCTGAGCACTGTCCACCTGGTTGTGGAAGCGCATCAATTAAATGCGTTTTTAACTTCAATAATCCTGCTTCAAAAACAGTGAATAACCCTGTAGGTCCAGCTCCGATGATTAAAATATCAGTCTTGATCATGTTCAACTTCTTTTTTTCCTATTAATCCTTTTGTGAATTCGTTTAGCGTTTCCACTTTTTCTTCGAAATCACCTTTTATTGTTTTTCTATATTCATTTAAATTCTTTACCAAGTCGTCTATGTTTTCTGGCAATACTTCTTCAAAAAACTGACGCAATCTTTTGGCTGTTGTAGGCGACTTTCCGTTAGTCGAAATCGCCACCTTTACATTACCTTTTGTAACGATTCCTCCCATATAAAAATCACAGTATGGGGGATTATCTGCTACATTCACCAATTTGCTTCTTTTTCTACAGTCTTTGTACACTTTCATATTCACTTCTGGCACGTCTGTAGTTGCAATCACTATATGTTTATCTTTAAGGAATCGTCTATGATATTTCTTTTCTATCATTCTTACTCCAAACTTATTAGCCAGAGCAATGGTTCCTTCTCTAAACATAGGCGACACCATAGTCACCTTAGCATCAGGACTGGATTTTGTCAAGAATGTTAGTTTCTCTTCAGCTACATTTCCTCCTCCAACGATGAGCACCTCAAGATTTCTAACCTTCAAAAAAACCGGATATAGATTATTTCTTTCTTCCATCACTGTCATCCTTACGATCCAGATGCTTCTATTTTATTTACCTCTTCATAAATTGAAGCCAGTTGCACTTTCTGTCGAACTACTTCTCCTATCACAATTATAGCTGGCGAAGACAATTCTTGATCAGCAACAACCCGCTCGATTGTTTGTATGCTCCCTATACCAAATTGTTCTTTTTCTGTAGTTCCATTTTGAATAATCGCTACAGGCACCTCTTCTTTATTTTCGGCTGCAAAAATACGAACTATTTCGCTTAACTTACTCATCCCCATCAAAATTACCACAGTTGCTTTTGATTTTGCCGCCAGGTAAACATCCTGTGATAATTTGTGGGATTTTGTGGTTCCGGTAATTACCCAGAAGCTTTCTGAAGCTCCTCTTCGGGTTAACGGAATTCCTTGGTATGCTGGTACCGCCAATGAAGACGAAATACCAGGCACCATATCCGTTACAATACCAAATTGTTTAACATAATCGATCTCTTCAGCACCACGACCAAAAATAAATGGGTCGCCTCCTTTGAGTCTTACTACATGACCATGGCTTTTTGCTCTCGCCACTATTAAATCATTGATCTGCTCTTGCCTGTAGGCATAGCACCCTTTCCTCTTACCTACAAATATTTTTTCGGCATTAGGAGCGTAATTCAATAACTCTTCATTAATGAGTGCATCATACAACACCACATCCGCAGCTTCTATAGCTTTTATTGCCTTCAGCGTGATCAAATCCGGATCCCCAGGGCCTGCTCCCACTACTGTTAATTTTGGTGTTTTATGAATACTCATCGTTTATTCCTTTCTTTATTTTTATACTTACTTGATCACAGGTTTATCCCTCTACGAATCAAGCAAATGTATAGCTTTAAGCACTTTCTACCTCAAGTGCTCTGTAAGATTGTACTTTTTGCAAAAATTGCTGTGCAATTTTGATATAATCCAAAGCAAAGTCCTTTGTTGGTGCGTTTTTCTGAATCTGATATACCAGATCCGCAAAGGTTCCTTCCAGGTTTATCTTTTTAGTCTCAACAAAAAGTTCATCAAACTGTCTGATAATTCCTGCATGCGTATTGGTCTTTTTGTTTTCTGCAATTAATAATGCCTTGGCAGAATTCACTAAAGAACTATAGGTGTGATATACTGCATCAGAATACACCCCACTATCAAAAGAAGTTTTGGCATTTTGGATTTTCTCTTCACTTTCTAAAAATAACGTAGCTACCAAATCGATTACTACACCCGCACATTCTCCTACACCAATAGCTTTTACATATTTTTCTTCATTACCCCAATCCACAAAATCTTCTGGAGTAAGGTTATCTATTTCAGAAAGATCTGTAAGCAAATCATAAAAATACTTTTCTCCCTTTTCTGCATAATAATCTACAAAAAGTTGATCCTTGGCATTCGCTTCAAAATCATTAAGGATACGTCTTAAAGCCTCTGGCCCTCTTCTACTTGGGATTTTAACTACTTTGTCTGCAAAACGACCATTTCCGTCTCCTAAATTCCCTCCACCTAGCAATACCTGAAGTGCTGGTGCTACTAACTTATCCTTAGTACGAATAGACATCCCCTGAAAGCCTATATTAGCCATATTATGCTGTCCACAGGCATTCATACATCCACTAATTTTGATCACTAGATCTTCTTTTTCCAAATATTGCGGATATTCTGCTTTAAGCACTCGCTCCAACTCATCGGCAATACCAGTACTACTAGCAATTCCTAAGTTACAAGTATCCGTTCCTGGACATGCAGTAATATCTACCGCTTTGTTGTATCCCGCTTCGGTGAAACCAAGTTTTCCTAATTCCTGATAGAAAAATGGAACCAAATCTTCTTTCACAAAAGGAATCAATATATTTTGGCGTAAAGACAATCGAAGCTCTCCAGCTGCATATTGTTCTACTAAGTCTGCTAATAATCTTGCTTTGTCTGTATAAAAATCTCCTAACAGCACTTTGATCCCTATCGCAACATATCCTTCTTGCTTTTGAGGAATAACATTCGTTGACTTCCAAAGTTCGAAGGCTTTTTGATCTTTAATAACTACCTGAGGGGCTTCTACAATAACTGGAGTTGAAACTTCGTACGCCTCTGCATCGATAGGTACCGTTTTATTTACAATTGCTTTTTGCTCTGCTTCTACCAGCTCTTTGAATGCCTCCAGACCGATATCCTTAATCAAGAACTTCATTCTGGCCTTGGCTCTACTCTTTCTCTCTCCGTGACGATCAAAGATTCTCAATACCCCTTCCATTAGAGGAATAATTTTATCGGTAGGCAAAAAGCTGTATAATTCATCTGCATGTCGAGGCTGTGATCCTAATCCACCACCTAACATTACTTTAAAACCTCTAACTCCATTTTCAATTTTGGCAATAAAACCAAGATCGTGCATATAAGATAGTCCTGTATCCTCATCGGTTCCAGAAAAGGAAACTTTGAATTTACGCCCCATTTCCTGACAAATCGGATTTCTCAAGAAATTTTGAAACACTGCATGTGCATAGGGAGACACATCAAAAGGTTCATTTACATCAATCCCAGCCGTTTCTGAAGCCGTTACATTACGTACTGTATTTCCGCAAGCTTCTCTTAGGGTCACATCATCTTTTTCCAGTTCTGCCCATAACTCTGGAGTTCTATTCAGATCTACATAATGAATCTGAATATCCTGACGTGTAGTGATATGCAAACGCCCTCTAGAATATTCATCAGAAACCTCGCAGATACGTTTTAATTGATTGGATTTCACTTTTCCATACGGCAGTTTAATACGAATCATCTGCACTCCTTCCTGACGCTGACCATATACTCCGCGAGCCAAACGAAGGCTACGAAACTTCTCTTCATCAATCTTACCCTTATGGAATTGCTCTATTTTATTAGCCAATTCGATGATGTCTTTCTCAACAACTGGGTTTTCTATTTCAGTTCTAAAACTTTGCATCTTTTTTGGTGTTTCGGCCCTTCAAAAAAGGACATAATTATGACTTTTGTGTATCTATTTTTTACCGCAAAAATCCTATGATTTTATTCTGTGAAAATCGACTCTATTTTTACTCTATAAATCCAACTCCTGATGTATTATTGGTTTGTGAATCTATTAATATAAAAGAGCCCGAGGCTTTATTTTTACTATATGAATCAAATGCCAATGGCTTACTTAACTGGATCTGCACTTTACCAATTTCATTAAGTGTAAGCGTATTCTTTGAAGTATCTTCTCCAGAGAAATCTGTCGCAATAGTTCCACTTATGTTTTTCACTTTGGCTAAAATGCGATTGCTCCCACTTTGCACAAAATAATTGCTCCCCGGATTTAGTGCTTTGCTATCCATCCAGCAAACGGTTGCCGTTAATTGTTTTTCAACTTTTGGTTGCTCTTCTGATTTTACAATCATATCTCCCCTACTAATGTTGATATCATCTTCCAGAGTTATGGTGCAAGAACTTCCTCTTCCTGCTGTGTCAAACTTTTTATCAAAGAAATAAATCTCTTTTATTTTTGAAGAAGTTAGTGAAGGTAGTACAGTTACTTCATCTCCTACAGAAATATCTCCTCCGTATAATTTCCCGGCATATCCTCTGAAATCATGAAATTCTTCAGTCTTTGGTCGAATTACTGTTTGCACCGGGAAACGAACTTGCGCTTTTTCATAAACATCCTGAGCGTTTAGTTTTTCCAAGTGTTCCAGTAATGTTTGTCCTTCGTACCAAGGAGTACTTTCTGATTTTTCTACCACATTATCTCCTTGTAAAGCACTTACAGGGATAAAGGTGATATTTTGATCTTTATATTCGCTCTTATCAATAAGTTTCTGAAAATCTGCTTTTACCGCTTCGTAAGTTTCTTCTGCATAATCTACCAAATCCATTTTGTTGATCGCTACAATCACATCCTTTACTCTCAATAAATTATTGATAAAAAAATGACGATAGGTTTGTTCTACCACTCCTTTTCTGGCATCTACCAAAATAATAGATGCTTGCGAAGTTGATGCTCCTGTTACCATATTTCGAGTATACTCAATATGACCCGGAGTATCAGCGATGATATAGCTCTTCTTTTTTGTTGAAAAATATATGTGTGCTACATCGATTGTTATTCCTTGTTCACGCTCAGCAACTAATCCGTCGGTAGCTAACGAGAAATCTAAATAATCGAATCCATTAGCTTTACTTTTTGCCTCAATAGCTTCTAATTTATCAGTCGTTAATGACTTGGTATCGTATAGAATTCTACCTATCAAGGTACTTTTACCATCGTCTACACTTCCTGCTGTTGCTATTTTTAGTACTTCCATCCTACTATATTTGGTTGATGTTTGAAAATCAAAACTGTTATTTTATCTACAGTCTAAAATGATCAACTCATTAAAAATATCCTTGTTGTTTACGTTTTTCCATCGCTGCTTCAGATCGCTTATCATCAATACGCGCTCCTCGCTCCGAAATTTTTGACTCTCTTATCTCTGCCACTACTTTGTCTATAGATACCGCTTCAGACAATACAGCAGCGGTACAAGACATATCTCCTACAGTACGAAAACGTACCATTCTCTCTTCTACAATTTCATCCTCTTCGCGAAATACCACATCGTCTTCTGCAGACCAGATCATACCATCTCTGATAAATGTTTTTCTTTTGTGGGCAAAATAAATTGATGGTATTTCTATCTCTTCTTTTTGGATATAACTCCAAACATCAAGTTCTGTCCAGTTACTAATTGGGAATACACGTACATTTTGTCCTAAATCTATTTTCCCGTTAAGGTGATCAAATAATTCTGGACGTTGATTTTTTTCATCCCATTGTCCAAAATCATCTCTAACCGAGAAAATACGTTCTTTTGCTCTAGCTTTCTCTTCGTCTCTTCTGGCTCCACCAATTGCAGCATCGAATTTAAATTCTTCTAACGCATCTAGTAGCGTAGTAGTTTGTAAACTATTACGACTTGCATACTTTCCTTTTTCTTCTACTACCTTTCCTTGATCAATAGAATCCTGAACATTTCGAACGATAAGTTCTACTCCTAATTCTTCTACCAATCTATCTCTGAATTCTATAGTCTCTGGAAAGTTATGACCAGTATCAATATGCAAAAGTGGGAAAGGAATTTTTGCTGGATAAAAAGCTTTTTGAGCTAATCTCACCAAGGTAATCGAATCTTTTCCTCCAGAAAACAGAAGTACAGGCTTCTCGAATTGAGCTGCAACTTCTCTAAGAATATAAATCGCTTCACTTTCTAAGGCATTTACATTCAACAATGAAGCACTACCCAAATCCTCTTTTAATCCGTTTAGTTGCTCTACTTTCTTTTCTAGTATTTCCATGCTTCGTTCTTCGTTATTATTAATTAGTATGCAACCCACACTCTCTGTTCTCTAACACCTTGGTTGGGTCAAAATATTTAAATTCGTTAGGCAAATTGTTTTCTTCTAAATACACATCTAATTCTGCATCACTGTAATAGTAGAAAGGACTTACTTTCAGTACTCCATCTTTCCCCACACTCAAAATATCAAGAGAATCTCTTAATGCAGTCTGTCCTTTTCTCAAGTTGGTAAACCATACATCGGGAGCATGTTCTGCCATTGCTCTTCCAAAAGGTTCTAACTTTACTTGCTCGGTAAATTCTTTGTGCTTTGGATCATCGATATCAGGAATACCCATTACAACATCACGATGCGCAGTAGTTTGCTTGGGCACATACAATTTGACGTTTAGCGCTAATTGTTCAATTACCTGCTCTGCATGTCTGTATGTATTTGGAGTATTATACCCAGAATCACACCAAATCACAGGCATATCTTTTTGTGCACCAACACAAACATTAAGTATAGCCGCCTCGTAAGGTCTAAAATTAGTAGTCACCACAGCTTTTTTTGCTTGCGCAACAGCCCATTGTGCTATTTCTAAAGGAGTCTTTTCTTTAAGCTCCTTATTTAAATTTTCAATTTCTTTTTCTGTAAAGCTCATTTTATCGTCTTGATTCAGGACCTTATTTCTTTTTCAAAATCACAATTATTTTCCCCATTTGATACGATTCCAAATTCTTTCATGGAAGAAATACAGAATCATTTTGGTGACAAAATCAACAGATGCGATAGAAGTAGCCAATACGATCTCTCCAGTCAACAAGTAAGAAACTACAAGCGTGTCCAATGTTCCTATAACTCTCCAGCTAATCGCTTTTGCTATACTACGAATAGGCTTTTCTGATGTCCTATCGCTGTCATAGGTCGTTTTCTTGGAAGCTACTTTATCTAATATCATTTGATCAACAATCATACTTTTTTTTGCCAATTCTATTACCCTATCGGAATACTAGGATTTAAAACAAATGTATACATAAAATTTTACATAGTACATACCCTTGGTCGATTTTTATGAAATTACTAACAAAGCCTATATAAATTCATGAATATTATTACCCTTCTCTATCTTTTATGTTAAATCTTAGATGTTATATTAACAAAACCTAAGTACTTTTATAAACAATATGACTGTAAACAAAGCGTTTATGAATGTATATATTTAAAAAACCTAAAAGCAAGATGAAAAGATTAGCCTTATTATTATTTTTAGCAGGTTCGACATTATTCGTTTCATGTGGTGACGATGATGACGCAGTTGAAATTAACGAATCTCTAATCCCAGGAGAATGGAATTTGACCGAGATCAGATCCGAAAATGGAAAAGCTTCTACAACTATTGAAGGTGTTCCGGTAAGTGGAGATTACAGTATTTCTGGTAAAGATTATACTGCTACAGTTACCTTCGCGGAAGCTACTGCAGAAAACGAACCCAACACTGTTACAGGATCTGGAGGATTTACACTTGTCGCTAGTGTTACGATTCCTACACAAGATCCTATTGAAGTAGAACAAAATATACCTGAATTTATAGGTGCCGGAGAATGGTCCGTATCTGGGAATACACTTACGGTTACCGTTCAAAACGAAACTACTTCGTACGAAATTACTTCATTAACAGAGCAGTCTATGACTTTAAAAATTGTTATTGATGAAGAACGTACTATAGAAAACCTTACTGTTGCCGTAACCGGTGATCAATTTATTGTGCTTACCAAACAATAGTATAGGTAACAAAATGCATTTACACCAAGAGAGGCAGATGATGAACTGCCTCTCTTTTTTGTTATATCCTAGCCAAAGCCTGTTCTATATCAGCAATGATATCATCAACATGTTCCAGCCCTACAGAACATCGAACCATTCCATCCGTTATTCCAACCACTGCCTTATCCTCTTGTGCCAATTTACTGTGCGTTGTTGATGCTGGGTGGGTAACAATAGTTCTGGTATCTCCAAGATTTGCAGACAAAGAACACATTTGTATGCTATCAAAAAATGTTTTTCCTCCTTGTACACCTCCCTTAACTTCAAAAGCTACGATATTGCCTCCTAATTTCATTTGTTTTTTGGCAATATCATACTTTGGATGAGATTTTAAAAAAGGATACTTCACCCAATTCACTTTAGGATGTGACTCCAGGAATTGTGCTAATTTCAGGGCATTTTCGCAATGCTTTTCTACCCGAACTGCCAACGTTTCCAAACTTTTGGATAATACCCAAGCATTAAATGGCGACAATGCGGGTCCAGTATTTCTAGAAAACAGATAGATCTCTCTGATCAACTCTTTTTTACCCACGGTAACTCCACCCAAAACTCGCCCTTGTCCATCAATCAATTTGGTAGCAGAATGGATCACCAAATCAGCACCAAAAGTAATTGGGTTCTGAAGGTATGGTGTAGCAAAGCAATTATCGACAACCAGAAGTAGGTTATGTTCTTTTGCAATTTTACCTAATGCTTCCAAATCCAGAACATCAACACCAGGATTGGTAGGCGATTCTGCATAAATGATCTTGGTATTAGGTTGTATCAACGTTTCTACCTTTTCCAGTTCATCCACTCTGAAATAGCTAGTTTCTATATTCCATTTTGGAAAATATTTGGTAAACAAAGTATGCGTAGAACCAAACACCGATCTAGCCGAAACAATATGATCTCCAGCATCCAGCAAAGCTGCAAAAGTGGAAAAAACTGCTGCCATCCCCGTTGCAAAAGCATAACCATCTTCCGCACCTTCCAGTCTGCAAATTTTATCTACAAACTCTGAAGTATTTGGATTGCTAAAACGACTATACAGATTTCTTTCTTTCTCTTCAGCAAAAGAAGCTCTCATTTCTTCAGAATCTTCAAAAGTAAACCCTGAGGTCAAATACATGGGAGTCGAATGCTCCAAAAATTGTGTTTTTTCCGTTTGCGTTCTTACCGCTTGTGTTTCAAAATGTTGGCTGTTTTTGCTCATACTTCTTTATTATTTACAACCACCTTGTAATTGATGGTTGCCGTAGGCTCCAGGGTTTTCGATACTGAACAATACTTTTCGAATGATAATTGCGCTGCTCGTTTTGCTTTTTCTGGAGCAATATCTCCTTCCAGATACACAGTAACATCGATTTCTTTAAATGGCTTCGCTCCATCAATTTCTACGCGCGTTCCATCTACCTCTGCTCTATAATCTGTGATGTCTTGTCTTTGTTTTTTCAGAATAGAAATCACATCTATCGCGCTGCATCCTGCTACTCCCATCAATACATATTCCATTGGGCTTGGAGCCAGATCATGGCCCCCAACTGCTGCTTTGCTATCGATATGGGTAACGTGCCCTCTTTCGTTTTTTAATTCGAAGTGATAATCGTTATCTATTCTTTTTAACTGTATTTTCATTTGTTTAATTTTTTAATGATTTCCTTTTTCGGCCAATCGAAGTATATCGCCAAATACACCTCGGGCGGTAACCGCTGCACCGGCACCAGCACCTTGAATAACGATCGGCTGATCTCCATAAGATTCGGTATAAATCTCGAATATGGAGTCGGAACCTTTTACTTGTCCTAACGCACTTGTTGCCGGAACCGAAACCAATTTCACATCCAAATTCCCTTTTTCCTGAGAGAGATCCCCCCAAAGATCACCAATATATCTCAATACACAACCCGGCTTTTGCGCTTCTTTAACTTTTTGATATTCCTCATCCAACTCAGCAATCCGATTTAAAAAATCACTAGCCTCTCCTTCTCTCAGATTTTCTGGAATTAAATTATGGATTTGCACATCATCAAATTCATTACTCAAATCCAATTCTCGAGCTAGAATCAACAGCTTCCTCCCCACATCATTACCACACAAATCTTCTCTAGGATCTGGTTCTGTATATCCACTATCAATTGCTTCTTGTAATACTTCACTAAATGGCCTATCCTCTACAGAAAAAGTGTTAAACAAATAACTTAATGACCCAGAAAACACTCCCTTGATTCTGGTAATATTCTCACCAGACAAATGCAACAGTTTTATGGTATCGATTAGTGGCAACCCTGCTCCTACATTGGTTTCATACAGGTATTGCTTTTGATTTTCTTTAAGCTTTGTTCGCAAATCTTTATAAAAATCAAACTCCAGTGTGTTTGCTACTTTATTAGAGGACACCAAATCAAAACCGTGGTCAATCAATTCAATATAGTTAGACACAAAACTTTGGCTAGCCGTATTATCGATAGCTATTAAATTTTCCAGATGATGTTGCTTTGCAAAAGCAATCACATCCTGAATTGCATATGGTTCTCCACTATCTTTAATTTCTTGTTTCCATCCGGCATCGATGCCATTTCGCTTTAGTAGTATCTTTTTGGAGTTGGCTACTGCAAAAACATTCAACTTGATATGTTTTCTGCTTTCGATTTGCTTGGCAGATTGCAAGATCTGATCAATTAAAGTTCCTCCTACCAAACCGTGTCCAAATATGGCAATATTTATCTTTTTAGAAATTTCAAAAATCTCACCATGAATCACATTAAGTGCCTTATGTAGCTGCTCTTTTTTGACTACAAGACTTACATTTTTTCCCGAAACCGTATTGTTAAACAGTAACGGAATCACCTGATTCTTGATCAGTGCGTTATAAGGTTTATGAAAAGTACTCAAATCCTGACCTATAATTGAAATGACAGCGACTTGATCTTCTATAGTAATGGCACTTACATCTCGTTTGTAAAAATCGGCTTCAAATTCTTCTTCGAGAATAAATTTGGCTTCATTGGCTTGATCCGCCTGAACCACAAAACCAATCCCTCTTTCTGAAGATCCTTGAGAAATAATACTTACGCTAATATTGCGTTGTGCCAGAGTTCTGAATATTCTAGCATCGATTCCTACTTTACCTAGTAACCCTCTACCTTCCAAATGAATTAAAGCTACATTATCAAGAACAGACAATGATTTTATTCCTTTTTCACTTTCTTCTGAAGTAATTAAAGTTCCTTTGTTACCATGATCAAAAGTATTCAAAATACGTAACGGAATATTTTTTTCCAGCAAAGGAATAATCGTCTTGGCATGTAAAATATTAGCCCCAAAATTGGCCAGTTCGTTAGCCTGAGCAAAAGATAATTTTTCTATTTTTTGCGCTTCCGGAACCAGGTCAGGATTAGCTGTATAAATTCCATTTACGTGGGTAAAATTTTGCAACTCTTCGGCCTCGAGGTAATTTGCCAACAATGAGGCCGTATAATTACTCCCGTTCCTTCCCAAAGTAGTTGTTTCCTTTTTTGCATTAGATGCAATAAAACCGGTAACCACATTAACGGTATTGCCGTTGTGCTTTTCAAAATGTGCCAAAATATTTTCTTTCGACAATCGATCCAGGGGTTGTGCATCTCCAAACTGTTCGTCGGTGACAATCAACTCTCTACTATCGGTAAAATTTGCATTGATATTTTTAGCCTTCAGCAATTGAGTGACCAGTTTTGCTGAAATTACTTCTCCTTGAGACAACACCTGATCTTTTATCCGTTTGCTATAATCACCCAATAGGGAAACCCCTTCAAAAAGTTTATCCAGCGTATTAAATTCATTCTCAAACTGAACATTTTCAAAATCTGCCAGTTGATATTTCTTGAAAGCTTCTAACTGTGCCTTGTAACTTTCATTTTTTCTGGCTTTTTCTAATATTTTTTCCAACTCATTGGTTGTATTTCCTCTTGCTGATAAAACAACGGTGATCTTTTCTCCTTGTTTGACTTTATCTTCTATAATGGTAACCACGGTTTTAATTCCTTTTCCGTTGGCTAACGATTTTCCTCCAAATTTTAGAACTTTCATTTTTCTTTTCTTTAAAAAATCTCTTTCAACAATTCGTTCATTTGTTCAAACTCAATCAAAAATGCATCATGCCCATGTACGGAGTCAATGATACTATGACTAATATTTTTTTTCACTTTCTTCAATTCATTGTAGGTAGCTACATCTTCAGCTGCTGTAAAAAAGACATCAGAATTAACACTCACCAGATGAATATTGGATGAAATCTTACCAGCAACTTCGAGAAAACTTCCTCTTGATGCTGTGATGTCTATATTTGCAAGGATATAATTCAGCTCTTTGTATGCCGAAAGAGTAAAGCGATGCTTCAATTTTTCTCCATGATGCAATAACCAACTTTCTATATTAAACATGTCTTTGTCTGTATTATAGGTCCTATCGAACTTTTGCTTAAAGGATTCTGGAGATCTATATATTAGCATCGCATGAAGTCTGGCATCATGAACTGGATTACTAGAATTAAGCAATATTTGTTCTTGCACCAAGCAATTGGCTTTTAACCAATCTGTGGATTTCCAATCGGTAGCTACGGGAATTAAATTTTTAATCAAATCGGGGCGCAGTGCCGCCAACTCCCAGGCAATACCTCCTCCTACAGATCCTCCTATTGTCGCATATAATTCATGAATAGTTAGTGCTTCTAACCCTTCTGCAAAAAGAACAGCAATATCTCTTGCATTGAACAACCTATAGTCATCAATCAAATTCTCTACTACTCCATCATATCCGTTTCCCGGAATATTAAATGAAATCACAGTATATCTATTGGTATCAATACATTTCCCCGCCCCAATAAGGCCATTCCACCACCCATCATCTCCGCATATTGTAGAGTTACCCGTTAACGCATGGTTCACCAGTACCACGGGAGCTTGATGAATCGGTTCTCCAAAAACCTCGTAGGTCAGAGGAATATGATCGATATGTTTCCCTTTTACTGTTGTAAAATTTGAGATGTCTATTTTTTGCAGCATGCAAACGTATTCTATTAAGTTATTGTATTGTCTCTCTCACTTTAGAAAAAGCAGCTTGCAAATCTGTCTTAAGATCATCGATATCTTCTAATCCCACAGATAATCGAATTAAATCCTGAGTTACCCCTGTGGATTGCTGTTGCTCATCCGTAAGTTGTTGATGCGTCGTACTAGCTGGGTGAATAATCAAAGATTTGGAATCTCCAATGTTAGCTAACAAAGAGAAAATCTTAGTTTCGTTTGCCACAGTTTTTGCGGAATCGAATCCTCCTTTTACTCCAAAAGTGATAATTCCACTTTGTCCTTTGGGAAGGTATTCTTTGGCTAAAGCATGGTACTCATCATCTTGTAAGCCTGGATATCGTACCCAGGTCACTTCATCTTGTTCTTGCAACCATTTTGCTAGTGCTAATGCATTTTCGCTATGCTTTTTAATTCTGATTTCTAATGTCTCCAACCCTTGAAGAATTTGAAACGCATTAAATGGGCTAAGTGCGGCTCCATGATCTCTTAATCCTTCAATTCGCACTTTGGCAATAAATGCAGCAGCACCTAATGCCTCATGGTATACCAGTCCGTGATAACCCGGAGAAGGTTCTGTAAATTCTGGAAACTTTCCGCTTGACCAATCAAAAGTACCTGCATCAATAATTACTCCTCCCAGAGAGGTTCCGTTACCGCTTATATACTTGGTTAAAGAATGGATTACAATATTGGCGCCGTGCCCTATTGGATTCAGCAAAGCAGGAGTAGCTACTGTATTATCTACAATCAAAGGCACTTTGTATGCCTTGGCTTCTGCCGAAATGGATTTTAGATCCAACACATCCAACTTGGGATTCCCCAAAGATTCTACAAAAAAAACTCTGGTATTTTCTTGTACTGCATCCTTGAAATTTTTGGCATCAGACGGATCCACAAAAGTGGTAGTAATCCCAAATCTAGGCAGCGTGACATTCAATAAATTATAGGTCCCCCCGTACAAACTGCTGGACGCCACAATATGGTCACCTGCTTTCAACAAAGTCAACAACGTGGTATTGATGGCCGCAGTTCCTGAAGCAGTAACGACCGATGCAATACCTCCTTCTAAGGCTGCTAGGCGTTGCTCCAAGATATCGTTGGTAGGATTATTTAATCGAGTGTAAATGAATCCCGACTCAGAGAGGTTAAACAAATTAGCTGCATGATCTGCATTGTTAAATACATACGAGGTTGTTTGATAGATCGGAACTGCTCTTGTCCCCCCATTTACGGTTACATCATGACCTGCATGTAAAGCTTCTGTTGCAAATTTTTGTGTGCTCATAATTTTCTACTTTAAATTTTAATATTGATTTAAAATTCAAATACATCAAACACTCAAACACTATTGAGTAGATATAGAAAATTAAAAAGAAAGGATATTAGAATTACCTAAACAGTAATTACATCGAGTTATCTTTTCCTGAATCTCAGGATAGAATTTAGCACCTTCTTTAATAGTTAAAGGGTTGCTAAGGTTTCACAGGGTCTATTCCCTCCACCTTTCTTAATAACTTACTAAAATGTATAAGAAACTTCGCAACAAAGCTAGTAATTATTTTGGAACTGCAACATGATCTCCAAAAAAATTATGAATTTTGAAAATATTCAATCATTGAATGCTACCCATTGCAGAAGAATTAATGATTCGTTAAATACTTTTGCATATTGTCATTTTTTTTACCTTTGCCGAGATATTTTTGGAAATAGATTGGGTTAATTACGAGCATGTAGATTTGTTAGTTAGGTCACAAAAACACCTTACCTATTCAACAAACTAGCCTGATAATCGAAAGTTTATCACGATAGTTTCGTCTGAAGTATCTAAAACATACAAAACAACAAAGAATGGCATATTTATTCACCTCAGAGAGTGTATCTGAAGGACATCCAGATAAAGTAGCAGATCAAATAAGTGACGCTTTATTAGATAACTTTTTGGCTTTTGATCCAGAATCAAAAGTAGCTTGCGAAACTCTGGTAACTACAGGTCAGGTAGTTTTGGCCGGAGAAGTAAAATCCAATACTTATCTTGATGTACAACAAATTGCCAGAGATGTCATTAACAAAATTGGATATACCAAAGGTGCCTACCAGTTTAGCGGCGATTCTTGTGGCGTGATTTCACTAATTCATGAGCAGTCTCAAGATATCAACCAGGGAGTTGACCGAGAGACAAAAGAAGAGCAAGGAGCTGGAGATCAAGGAATGATGTTTGGATATGCTTCCAAAGAAACGGCGAATTATATGCCGTTGGCTCTTGATATATCTCACAAGATTCTGATCGAACTTGCAAAACTAAGAAGAGAAGGGAACGAAATTCCTTACTTACGTCCAGACTCTAAAAGTCAGGTAACCATAGAGTATAGTGATGATAATGTTCCGCAACGTATTGTTGCTATTGTTGTATCTACTCAGCATGACGATTTTGACAAGGATGACAATGTAATGTTATCGAAAATTAAAAAGGACATTGTATCCATTTTGATCCCAAGAGTTATCGCTCAGTTCCCGGAGTATATTCAAAAATTATTCAACGATGATATTGTATATCATATCAACCCTACTGGTAAATTTGTAATCGGTGGGCCTCATGGAGATACTGGTCTTACAGGAAGAAAAATTATTGTAGATACTTACGGAGGAAAAGGCGCTCATGGAGGTGGTGCTTTCTCTGGAAAAGATCCTAGTAAAGTAGATCGATCTGCAGCCTATGCTTCTAGACATATTGCTAAGAATCTAGTAGCTGCAGGAGTAGCTAAGGAAGTTTTGGTCCAGGTATCATACGCTATTGGTGTAGTAGAACCGACCTCTATTTTTGTGGATACTTATGGAACGAGCAATTTAGCACTTACCGATGGTGAAATTGCTGAAAAAGTTGGTGAGATTTTTGATATGCGCCCGGCAGCAATTGAAAGCCGCCTCAAGCTACGTAATCCTATCTATCAGGAAACCGCCGCATATGGACATATGGGTAAAGAACCTGTGACAGTTACCAAGGTATTTAACAGTCCATATTCTGGTAATGTTGAACGAGAAGTTGAGTTGTTCACTTGGGAAAAATTAGACTATGTAGAAGCCGTAAAAGAGGCTTTTAATATCTAGTTCACCGAACCTTTATAGCGCTTTATCGATTTAACGACTTATTGCAAAAAAAATGTGGTTTTTCCGCAGATAAAACTCATGTAATATTACTATTTTTACTGCGTTAATGAATAGATACATAAGGTTACTGTTTCGGGGGAAATAACTTATGTATTTTTAATAAGTTTATTACACTATTCATAGGGCAAATGGCTTTTGAAGTGTTTTATAAACGTGGAATAGGTTTACAAATTAAACGCACTACTAATTAAAATTCAGGGAAATGAAATTAAAAGCATTTTTAATGATCGCTTTTTGTTTTATACTTGGCACTGCATTTGGCCAGGAGTATAAAAACGATTTAACCTCGGTTAAAACTATTGACAATCAACTTCAGGATGAAAAATACAGTTCAGATCAGGTTGCTGTAGATCGATTATTACTAACTACACCAGTAGCGAATATTACTGAAAAGGATAAGCAGTTTTTTAGCAGAAAAGAATGGAGAAAAATTAAAAAGGAAATCCAAAAAAACAAAAAGAAAATCTTAGGAGAACAAAATAGCATTCACACTACCAAAGTGATGGATACTATCTTTCTTAATATACCTATCGATCCCAGACGTGAATCACAGATCTCTGGATGGTAGATAAACAAATACAAATTACATAAAAAAAGCCGCTTCATTAGCGGCTTTTTTTATGCTATATTACTTTAATGTTACTGTTGCATTTTTAGATAATAATCCACCGAATGTTTTCCTGAACCATAAAACATAAAGAAAACACACAATAACAATATTACACTTGCTATCACAAGATTTGCAGGATTCATTTCTCCTAAAAAGTTGATCAGTACCGCTCCTATCAAAAGAGGAAGTTGAGCCGTTACAGACCATCTTGTTAATAACCCAAATGCGATCAAAACCCCTCCTATTAAATGGGCAGGAGCAACATAGTGAATAACAATCATAGAACCAGCAAGATTTTGAACCGGTTTAATTAAATCAACAAGAATTTGACTGTTACTGATGAAGTTTATTCCTTTGATGAACAAAAACACCCCAAGCGCAATTCTTAATAGGTCTATCGGATAATACGAATGAGCATTTGCCCATTTATTTAATGACTTTATTGTTGGCATAACAAAACAGTATTGATTAGACTAGTATAAGATACTGATTTTTAGACCGATAAAAAAGCGTTTACCCTTTTAAAGCATGCTTAAAAAAACGAAACGTTCTTACCAGATTACTTTTAACTCCAGAAATTAGATCTAAGAAATAGGGATTAGAGGTTACTTTGGCATACGCTTGCTCCCACAAAGGATATACCTTGGTTTTGATATCGTCTTCGTATCGATAATAATTCAATACTAATGCACAAATACCAATCATAAATAATAAAGCTCCAATAACAGCTTCTACAGGAGATAAATCATGGTAAAAAAAGCGACTCAAACCTAATCCAAACCAGCTTCCGTAGAGTACAAAAAAATGAATGATATAAATAGAAAGTGTTTTACCTCCGATTTTATTAATCAGAGGATGTTTCAAGTAATTTCTCAAAAGCATAAACACCGAAAAAAGAACAAACACATTACCCAATCGAATAAACAAGAAATTATTGTAAGCTACTGCCTTAAAAACCCCTACTTTGGTAAAGTGATATATATCCATTAATACCGCAGAAGAATAATACATCAGAAAAACTCCTAAGCACAAAGAAATCAGAATGCCATAAACGTAAAACATCTTATGGTCTTTGTACTTTAAAAACATTGTAGCGATAAAACTTCCAAAACAAACGTATCCAAACCAAGGAAATAAGGTAAAAACAGATCCATTTTTATTGGTGAAGTAGTTGGCTATGGTATCTGGCAAATAGGCCAACACGCAAGTATTATAAATAGGTTGCAAAAGAAAAACTATTATCCCAATACCTAATACGCCGTATTTGAACGCACACTGGTTAGTTCTGCACGAAATCAAATACACACCAATAAGTAACAATAGTGAAGTTCCTATACACTGCAAAACATCTACATAAAAGAACGAAGGATTAAGTGTTCCCTCTGCAAGAGCAAACAAACTAAGACGTAATAAATATCCCCAAAAAATAACTTTTACTGCTCTCTTTACTCCTTTTATAACTCTGGGATTTTCTAATCCCGAAGTCTTTTGTTTGATTAATAAATATGTAAAAATAAACCCTGTAATAGTAAAAAAAGTGGGGGCTGTCATACCTCTCATATACTCCCAAATAGAATATATAAGATTGTTTTTGTTCCTAGACACATCTTCTAGTAACGCATGAACAAAATGTCCTTGTAGCATCATAAGTATAGCAAAAGCACGGATTGCATCTAGAAAATGCAACCGCCCGGCTGGCTTGTTCATAAATATTGGTTTTGGTTAGTTACCTCGAAAACGGGTTTCGAGTTATATTATTGTTAAAAAAATGGCAAATGTAACTAAATTAATCGGTTTACACATTGACAACTAGCACTTTATAAAAAACCTATTTTACTCCCAAACCCCTCTGTTATTAAAGGTTACCAAAAAAACGGCAAAAAAACCAATCATATACAATACTTTAGATAAAGTAGTTTGGCATTCTTATTGAAGCATTATCAACATAAAAATAAACCATCATGAAAATAGACAGCTACACCAAATTTTTACTAACCGTTATTGCAATTAGTCTTGTCATTATTGTTGTTCGGGATATCGGAATTGTTCCAAAAGCATATGCCAACACAAGTACAAATAGCGCTTATGGGATTATTCCTATTAACGAAGATGGATCGATTACTGTTCGATTAAGCAGTGCCGACGAAATTGATGTCAATATCAAAAATATCGACACCTATGATAAACTAAGAGTGGATATCAACGACATAAGTACGCAAGACGAGCTCCCTATCAACCTTGAAGAAATAGGAGGATATCCCGTGTCGAGTGGAGGACCTATAAAAGTAAAACTGCAGCAATAACTCTTGCTATCGCTTCAACTTCTATACCTATCACAGATTGTATTTTATACTCAGAATCCAATACCTTGGCTGTACCATATAACTAGAGGTACTATTGAATAATTCATTAAAACTATCTCTATTTATACTATCGATATCCAAAAGGTTCGTAACCGAAAACTTATATTCCCATTTGCTATCTGGTTTTTGGTAAAACAAATCTGCATCCCAAAAGCTATATTCGTTAAGCGTGGTTTGGGTATCCCGATAATTGTAGTAACTGTAGGAGGACTTTAGTAAGAAGCCTTTTGCAAAAGACCAATCTAATCTTGCAAATGGTCGGCTGGTATAAAATGTACTTTGTGCCCCGTTATTATCATAATCATTGACGGTAATGCTGTATCCAAGGTCAAAATTTGGACCTTTTTTGAAGTTGGTAGACCATTCTGTACTATAATTCTGGGTCAAACTTATACTTTCACTTGGCAATGTATTGACTACATTATTGAAACTGGACCATCCTACGCGAGCACTGAGCGTTCCTTTTATTTTACCAAAACTTCTACTAAAGTTTCCAACGGCACTGAAAATCTGATCTGCTAAATTAGAATTCACAGGGGTTTCTACACGATTAATCCCTGAAAAAACACTATTGTTTTTGATAGGGCTACGTCGATTACTGTAGCTAATTCGTGCAAAAACATTGGTGTAATTAAACATATTAAAACTAAAATAGTTCAAAGAAAAGTTGTCGTACAATGCATTGTCCAAATTTCTATTTCCTCTAAACAAAGAGTTGTAATTATTAAACACAAACCCTTCTGCTAATCGATTTACATCCGTATATTCTGCCGTAATTGAGTAATTAAATCGCAAGCTTTCACTTTTCTTGAATTGAGCCAGTGCAAAAAAATCAGGCAACACCAACCATTCGTCCTGTTCTAATCTTGTACCTAGTTGTTCATCCTTAAGCCTATAATTATGTAAGCTAACCCCCGGGTTAAAGGTGAATATCCCAGTAATAAATTTATAATGCATGCTGGCAAAAATATCTGTGAAGTTATAGGTTACATCATTATTAAAATCCTCATCACCAAAAGTAACCGTATCCTCGTTATCTAACACCTGAAAGATACTGGAATCGAAATTTTGTGTACTCACAATAGATCCCAATGTAAAATTGAGATTGCTTTTTTTATTTAACACATAATAATAATCTAGTTTGGCATCAAATTTACTAGTAACTACCTGTTTATCTTGGTTTATACTGTAGCGATCTGCTTCCTGAAGAGGATCAAAGGTATCCAAAGACGGATCTGTTGGATCATTAATTGCTGTAAAAACTCCTCTGAAAGGAATTTCATCCCGTATCGCGTTATAAAAAGGATCTTCATCCTGATATAAATGCTGGGCCTCTAGAGAAAATATATTCTTCTCGTTAACGGTGTAGTACGCATTTACATTTTGCTGTATCGAAAAAGGAGTGTTTTCTAATTGCTCCTCTATATTTTCTGAAACATCGGATCGTACCGATAAGAAATTACCAACCTCCTTTTGGCTAGAAAGTTTTCCGAACATATCATAATCCAATCTAAAATTTGCATTGGGTTTATATACAGCACTTAGCTTTAGCAATCCCAATTTGTTTTCTTGAGTAGTATTATCAAAAGTTTCTTCTACTACATTATCTGTTGGATCTGGGGTATCATCTATATATACTCTTCTGGTATTGGTCACAAAATCAGTTTCTGTATCACTCACAATACCATATCCGCTAATATCCAATGTTTTGCTAGCAGTAAGATTAAAATTTGCTGCTCCAAATTTGGTATTGATATCATTGGCTCTGTTATCCTGTAATGTTGCAAACGCCAAATCATCTGAGGATACTGTGAATGTAGTTCCTCCTCTACCTAGATTTCTAAAACCTCCTGTAAAATTAAAGTAATCTCTCCTTGTAAAAGGGACCTCTCCAATATCATTAAAATCGGTAATAATATTGATACTGTATTTGGGGCTGTAGTAGAACAATTTGGGTTTCACAATGTATCGCTCGGTCTCTCCTACTCCCGATCCAGCTTGTACATCCCCAAACCAAAAATTCTTCTTTCCTTCCTTTAATTTGATATTAATTGCGATCTGATCGTCAGAATTTCTTAGCCCTCTCATTTGACTTACATCCTCATAATTCCTGAGTACCTCAACTTTATCCAATGCATCTGCTGGTATATTTTTGGTTGCCAATTTTGAATCCCCATCAAAGAAATCCTTTCCTTCTACCATTACTTTTGAAACCGTTTTCCCTTCGACTTCTATTTCTCCATCCTCATTTACCTCAACTCCTGGAAGTTTTTCTAAGACATCCCCTAGCTTTTTTTCAGTTCCTGTGGTAAAAGAATCTGCATTATAGACCAAGGTATCCCCTTTTACTACAACTGGCATTTCATATACCAGTTCTACCTCATCCAGACTGTTCTCGTCGGGTTTCATTTCAAAATCAATAGAAACATCTTGTTCAGATACGGTAAATGATTTTGCTTCTGAAGAAAATCCAATAAAACTGACTCTTAAAAGATACGTATCGTTTTGAGGTACATTGACTTTATAAATCCCTTTGTCGTTGGTGATCCCGTAAGCAACCATCGCATTGGTGTCTTTTTTATAGGCGATTATATTTGCCATTTCTAATGGATTACCAACAGAATCCTTTACCACACCAGTAATTTGTGCTTTTTGAGCATTAGTTACCAGTGTTATTCCTAAAAGGAATAGCATAAACATTGTATTTTCAAACATGCTAGATTTTCTTTTTGTAAGCGATAAATAATTTAATTTCTCCCTCTTCTTCCGAAATTTCCTCCTCTTTGTGTGCTAAACTGATCAATCATTTCTTCGACCTTTTTTTGGGTGATAGCATTGTATGCTTCTTGAGAGAGTTCTTTTCCTTTTTTAGGTCTTTTGATAGGCTCCATTTCATTGTTGTTTAGTACAATTTTATTACACAAAAGAACGGTACGTCCTTCTTGTACCTCCAATATCAACCCTGGCAATCCCCAATAGGCACCCGGACCAGTACTAATTGGTATTTCGGGAGTATACCAGGCAACAATTTCAATTTCTTTGGGTGGTTTTTTCCGATCAGACATAGTATCATTCCTCTTAGTTCCTTCTTCCCTCTCTCTCATTTGCCTGGCCTTTCTTCTTATACTTCGCCAATCCATTACCTCTTCTACATTTTTTGTGGTTACCGCTTTAAAACAAGTATAGTTTCCAATTTTTTTGGTTTCATTTTTCAATACCCAATCTATCGGTTGTAATGAATCTACAATCAAAAAATTCTTACCATAAAATTCCCGTTGGTCATGATATATACCCTCTCCGTTGTTTTTATAATAGTTATTCGAAGTAAATCCAGACATCATTGCTCGGAATCTACCACCTCCTGGTCCCGGTTCAACCGTGGTTTCCAACTTTTCTTCTTCGGTATATAAGGAAGCTTCTTTATTGAACGTAAGCACAAAAGTGCGCTCTGAGGCTGATTTCATTCTTTCTCCTATCATTTTCTTTTGATCTTCGGATAACTGACGGTTACCAAAATTGAGATCCACTTTTGTTTTACTGAAGTAATATGCTTTTCCTTGAAATTGCTGTGCCGAGGTAAGGGTAGAGATCAATAGAACACCCAAATAGAGTATGCATTTTTTCATTGTGAGTAGATTTTAAAGTTCTATGACCCTTAAAACCAAAACAGGTTTAATTCAAAAAAGTTAATTAATTCATAAAACTAAATACTACAATAAGCGCTTCAGTAAAATTGTCACCTGTTCTACTTCTTCAGACCTTTCCTTTTTGACTTTTAAAGTCACCTTTTCCTGATCTTTTCTAAGGTGATTTCGCCAAACGCTTAAGTCTTTACCAGTATATTCATTGATTGCCAACAACTCATCTCCTTCTCTAATCCCTAACCTATATGCTTCACTATTTTCGATCACATGTCCAACAAGTATCTGATCTCCTACCAGCTTGATACTAATACCACTCATCGGAAAATAAAATGGTTTTTTGAATGTAACATTGGGCTTGAAATACCATATCTTGTCTTGATAGTCCAATATCATATTGAAACGATTGATAATTTTTGCCCCCAAAATACCATCATAGGCACTTGATCCCGACACTCCTGTTTTTGTTTCTGAAATGTCGATTGGCAAATCCAAAAAATCATTATTGGCAATACTCAGTTTTTGAGCAGCTCCTATGGTAAACATGGATGTTTTGGTAAGCCCCCTGGCTTTGGCAGTAATTGTTTTACCCGTTCTACTTTTAATATTGTTTTTCTTGGCAAAAGGTGTATTAAATGCAACCGTAAGATTAGCTCCACTATCAAAAAGAAAACTCCCACTCTCTGTCGATCCATCTTTCAATACAAAATCTACTTCTATTTGTGGTATAGGTCCTCTTTTGAACTGTAATGGTAATTCTTGATACGTATTGCGATCAGGGATTTCCTTTGAAGAGGTGTATAACTTAATCGTATGAGTCTCAAAATCCATTTGAGTGACAAACTTTTTCAATACATCATACCCAATAATCCCCTCCAACCTGGTTCCGGTGCGCTGAGCAAGTTCTTTTAAATCTACCAATACCAAATTCACATTCTGAAATTTGATGTTTTCTATGGTTATCGATTGACCAGTTGCGATTTGATATACTTCAGATCCGTTAGCTCCTCGAGTATTCTGAGAATAATTAGATTGAATCCCTAATCTTTTTGCTACCTCGCTATCCAAAACCGCTGTAGATGCACCTGTATCAAAAACAAAGTGCAAGGGTTCTTGATGCTGATTCACTTTAACCTTAATAAAAACTAGTTCTTTTTTTTCAAAAGGTATTGTTGCCACTTGAGCCTGTAACGAAGACCCGATACATAATATGATGATTAGAAAAAACCTGTTCATTTTTTGATTGATTTTTGATGATTATCCACGTACTCTAATTTGAAAACTATTCTCTCCTCCTCTTGGCACTCGATCTTGCATTTCCTTTATTTTCTTCTCCATAATTTCTTCAAACTTATCTTCGGTAACTACTTTGCCTTTTTCGGGAGCGCTAATTGCTATTTTTTTCTTTGGGTTTAATACTATTTTATTACACAATATACGAGCATTCCCATCACTTACCTCCATAATTAACCCTGGCAAACCCCAATAAGTAGAAGGACCACTACTCACAGGGATCTCGGGAGTGTACCACGCCACTATGGTTACTTCTTCTGTTTTGGGTTCGGATGTATTCTCTTCACTATTAATACTAACACTTCGTTGTGTCTGTACGGTTCTTGTGGCAGTGGCCTTGTAACAAGTGTAATTTCCTATTTTTTTGGTTTCATCCTCAAGTTTCCAATCATAAGAAGTAAGGGCATCTTTTACCAAAAACGCTTTTCCAAACATTTCTCTTTTTGCCGCGTAGTTTTTTTCTTTACTATTCTTATACAAGATATCTGAGCTTTGAGATCCTGCCACCATTATCCGCACTCCGGGAGCCGAAGGGGTTGGGTTTAAGGTTTGTTCTTCTTTATACACCGATTCATTAGTATTAAATCGTAAGGTATACTCTTTTTGAAACTGCTTACGCATCATTTCCTGTATCTGATTTTGCATTTCAGAATTTACACGTGTACTATCCAACTGAATGTCCATTTTTCGATCTGAACTATAGATAGCAACTCCCTGAAAATCCTGAGCAGACACACTCTTTATTACAAAAAGCACTAGTAAAACTATAAGTCGTAACATAATTATATTTTTATGATTATTTCTTCGACAAAGATCAATATTGAGTATCATTCCTTGCGTTAAGCAGTGTTAACGAGTGTTAACCGATTCGTTGAATCCCCAAAGAGTGTATTACATTTGAAGTATGAGAAAAAGAAACTACAAAATCATTCTTTACTTTATTACAAGTGTGATCTTGATTACACTTGGCATTCAGGTATATTGGAACTACAAGAATTATCAAGCATCCAAACAGCAATTGATTAACGAAGTTCAAATTAGCCTGGATAATGCGGTAGATGAATACTTTACAGAACTAGCCAAAGAAAATGCAGTTTTCATTATGCATGATACCATGATTGGGAAAACCGTGAGAAATCTTCATAAAATGGAGAAAGGCTTTATTGCTCATAGCAACTTCAAAAGAATTGATTCTTTTAAAATTAATGAGAGCACCAAAATCTCTATCGTAAAGGACTCTAATACGCAGAGTATACATATTGTAAAGGGACCCGACTTAACCAAGGATCAAGTCGTACAACAACAAAAAGATATCCTTTTACACCTTACGCAACGTCAGGAAGACTCTATACCTCAAAATCAGGATAGTATCATAAAGGTTCTTAGCGGTTTAGCTTCAAAAGCAATTGTTTCTATTACGCAAGATTCGTTAAAATTGGGAAAGATTAATGAGTTAGTCCAAAAAGAATTACATCGAAAAAACATCAACATAGATTACGGATTACGATTTACCAATCCTTTTGGAGAGAAAACCGAAATTGACGAAAACATTATTAAAACAGCTGTTTTACAAACCAAATCAAAATCTTCTTTCTTACGCAGACTCAGCTCCTTAGAATTATTTTTTACCAATGAGCGATTAACCATATTTAAGAAAAACCTTGGAGGTATCCTACTATCCTTTGTTTTGGTAGCCAGCGTAATTGGATGTTTATTATTTCTTTTACGTATCATCAACCAACAAAAGCAATTGGCAGAACTCAAAAATGATTTGATTAGCAATATTACTCATGAATTTAAAACTCCCATTGCCACCATTAGTGCTGCGCTAGAGGCTATTCAGAACTTTAATACCAATAATGATCCCGAGAAAACCAAAAAATATGTTGAGATGTCTTCTAATCAATTAGGGCGATTAAATACCATGGTTGAAAAAATACTGGAAACAGCAACTCTGGATAGTGAAGAATTGCAGCTTAAGTTGGAGGAAATGGATTTGATAACCATTCTTAAAACTGCAGTGGAGAAAAACATGGCGACGATTTCAGAAGAGAAAACAATTACGTTTGAGACCAATACTGAAAAAACTATGGTAAACATCGATGTTTTTCACTTTGAAAATGCAATCAACAATATTATAGATAATGCGATTAAGTATGGAGGAAACCGGATACATGTTGCCGTAAAAAAAGCAAAAAACAACCTTACCATAGAGGTTATAGATGATGGGATCTCATTATCCAAAATCCATAAGGAAAAGATTTTTGATAAGTTCTATCGTGTTCCCAAAGGAAATACCCATGATGTGAAAGGATTTGGCATTGGATTATTTTATACCAAGACCATTATCGAAAAACATAGAGGAACCATACAGTTATTACTAGACAATAACCAAACCAATTTTAAAATCAACTTACCAAATGGCTGAAATTATCGATATACTATTGGCTGAAGATGAACCTTCTTTAGGTTTGATTATCAAAGAAAGTCTGGAAACGAGAAACTTTCAGGTTCATTTGGCAAAAGACGGAAAAGAAGCTTTCGAACTCTACAAAAGCATTGATCCCAAACTTTTGGTTTTGGATGTGATGATGCCCAAAAAGGATGGTTTTACTTTGGCTAAAGAAATTAGAGAGGAGGACGAAACGATTCCTATTATTTTCCTTACGGCAAAATCACAGACACAAGATGTGGTAGAAGGATTTACCATTGGAGGAAATGATTACCTGAAGAAACCTTTTAGTATGGAAGAATTGATTGTGAGGATCAATAACTTATTACAGAGAACTCGAATTCAAAAGAAAGCCGAAATCATTAGTGTAGGAGCATATACCTTTAATTTCCCTAAGCAACAATTGCAATTTAAAGAAGAGGAACCATCTCTTCTAACCCATAGAGAAGCCCATCTTCTTTTTCATCTTATTAAAAACAAAAATCAAGTTCTGGATCGCTCCTTAATCCTTAAAAAGTTATGGGGAGACGATGACTTTTTCAATGGAAGAAGTATGGATGTATTTATCACCAAACTCCGTAAAAAACTAAAAAAGGACGAATCGATCCAGATCATCAACGTTCGCGGATACGGGTACAAGCTAATTTGCTAAGCCTGCTGCCATATTCGTAATTTTATCTAAAGCACCAGTAACCTTGGCCAGTACCTCATCCTTGCCTGTAATACCATGACGGTTTTGCAAATACTTTGGATCGTTGTAAGATACATTCACCATGCCCTCTTCATCTTGCCATACCAAAATCTTTTGTGGTAAATCTAACCCAGTAGTTTGTGAAGTTTGCATAAGTGGAGTTCCTAATCTTGGATTACCAAACAAAATGATACGTGTAGGCCTTAATTCTAAATCAACAGAAGCTGCATTTTTTTGATGATCCAGCTCGGCAATGATTTTCAAATTGGGATTATTAGTAATGATATCTTTTAATGATGCATAAGTCTCTTCAAAACTCTTATTGCTTTTTTTGGTAATTACACCTTGTTGTGCTTGTATTTCCATTTGTTGTTCTGTTGTTGTTTGTGCTTCCTTAGACGTTTCATTCGGCACTTGATTACAAGCAATCAACACAAAAAAGAAGGAGAGGAAATAATATTTTACAGACTTCATAACAAAATTACTTTTTATCTAAAGATACTGTAAAATAGAAGACAGATTGTTAATCCTATTATAAAGATGATAAAGAATAGTGGATTTTTATGAAAGGCTTCTTTTATCTAGTTTTCTAAAAATATTTCTAAATAATAATCCGATACAAATTCTTTATTATATCCCTTTTATCTTACTCATAAAATCTATTATATTTACGGCATAACAAAGATTAACCGTTTCCCCAACAAAAATTATCTAATATGCATATAGCAATAGCTGGAAACATCGGTGCCGGAAAAACTACATTGACCCGATTACTTGCTAAACATTATAAATGGGAGGCGCATTATGAAGATGTATTAGAAAATCCATACTTGGAAGACTTCTATAACAAAATGGAACGATGGTCGTTCAATCTTCAGATTTACTTTTTGAATAGTCGTTTCAGACAAATTTTGGATATCCGAGAAAGCGGAAAAGATATCATACAGGATAGAACTATCTACGAGGATGCTTACATTTTTGCTCCCAACTTGCATGCCATGGGATTAATGACCAATAGGGATTTTGAAAACTACAAATCGCTATTTGATCTTATGGAAGCTGTGGTAGAAGGTCCTGACCTACTTATTTACTTAAGAAGTAGTATTCCCAATCTTGTTGCACAGATCCATAAAAGAGGAAGAGAATACGAAAACACCATCAGCATTGATTATTTAAGCAGGCTCAATGAGCGCTATGAAGCTTGGGCACATGATTATGATAAGGGTAACTTGCTTATCGTAGATGTGGATCACCTCAACTTCGTAGATAATCCTGAAGATCTTGGTAGTATCATCAATCGAATTGATGCTGAGTTGAATGGTTTATTTTAAAAAGTAACTACGTTCCGTACCATGGACTTTCAGGCTTTATTTCAATTTCTTGAAGAATTACAGCAGAACAATCATAAGGATTGGATGGATGCGAATAGAAAACACTACCATGCTATTCGAAATGATTTTGTTTCCTGGCTTGATGATCTGGATAACAAATTAGCCAATATAGATCCAGAATATTATCCTACCCCAGGTAAAAAAGGAATCAATCGAATTAACAACAACCTCCTCTTTCATCCCAATAAGCCTGTATACAAAGATCACTTTGGAGCTGGATTAGATCAAAAAACCAAGCAAGGAGATTTTTATATTGAAATAGGTATCAAAAAAGGAGTGCTCGCAGGAGGCTACTGGAGGCCAGACAACAAATTACTGCAGAGTATCCGAGAAGGTATTGATTATAATGGGGAAGAACTTGTAAAAATCATTAACAAAAAAAGTTTCAAAGACACCTTTGGAGGTTTGTATGCCGAAGATGAGATGTTGAAATCTGCTCCAAAAGGTTACAGTAAGGATCATGAACATATCCATTTGTTGCGCTATAGAACCTTTGCTGTGATTCATGACTTAAAACAAGAACAAATATTGGCGCCTGATTTTACGGATTATGTGATTGCCGTTTATAAAGAAATGCTTCCTTTCAGAAGGTATTTACGTGAGGCGGTTACAGTTTAGTATCCAAATAATCTAAGATCATTGCGGTAGCACCGGTGTTACTATTAATAAAGTGTCCTGCAATCATACCTGTTTTTTCTCTGAACTTTTTGTCTTCGACAAGCTTAGTCATTATGCTATTAAACTCTTCTGTACTTGATACAGAAAATAATCCCGCCAATTTCTGAAGTTGTTTGGCTTCTCTAAATTTTTCAAAGTTTTTTCCAATGACAATGGGAATACCAAAAGTGGCAGGCTCCAGAATATTATGCAATCCTGTATTTCCCATAGCTCCTCCTACATAGGCAATATCCCCATAACTATACACCCTGGACAAATACCCAATTGTATTCATCACAAAGACTTGTTGATCTGCAAGGTTCACCCCTTCTTTTTCAGAATATAAAACAGTGTTTTTTTCTATTTTCTGTACCAAAGGGTTGACATTGCTATCTTTAATTTCATGCGGTGCTATAATAAAACAAACCTCTTTTGGAGCATTATTTACAAAATCCAAAAACACCTCTTCATCTTCTGGCCAGGAACTACCCATCACGATACACGTACGATCATTTACAAATTCTGAAATAAAATCTACATAATTGTCCATCTCTATCTGATGACTCACGCGATCAAATCGGGTATCCCCACTTAAAGATACATTGGCATACCCCAACCCTTCAATCAGTGTTTGAGAAGTTGCATCCTGAACAAAAAAATGATCGATTCCCTTCAAGGCATTTCTCATAAAACCACCGTACCAATTAAAAAAGGCCTGATCTTCTCTAAATGTAGTAGATATAAATACTGTTGGGATATCGTTCACCCGGAGCGTTTTAAGATAATTGGGCCAAAATTCATACTTTACAAAAACAGCCAGTTTGGGATTAACCAGTTCGATGAATTTCTTAGCATTCCTTTTAGTATCTATCGGTAAATACACGATGATGTCAGCAAGCTTGCTGTTCTTTTTTATTTCATAACCTGAAGGAGAAAAAAAAGTAACCAACAATTTGGTGTCCGAAAATTTGGTCTTAAGCGCTTCCATTACAGGAACTCCTTGTTCATATTCTCCCAAAGAGGCACAATGAAACCAAATGATCTCATCATTATTTGATATGTTTTCTTTTAAAATTTTGAAAACCGAACGTCTTCCGTTGACAAATAATTTCAATTTGGAGCCAAACCCTCCTAAAACGGGTAGTATGAAATTGAAAATTCCAACAAAGATGTTATATATAATATGCAATGACTTCTATTTTTATGAGTAGCAAAAATACAGCTCTTTACTAGAATACGGTACCAAAAGTTCAAAAAGAACAACTTACACTCAAATTATCAATATTTCATTTTATTGAAATAAAAATTAATGTTATCATACTTTTTTAGTTAAAAATTAATTAATTTAACACTAACCTTAACACAAACTCTTAAACCATGAAATTAAAAATTACTTTCATTGCGTTATTCTCATGCGCTATTCTTTTTTCACAAAGTTTTTTAGAAGTACAACTCCCTACCCCAGACAAATTGAGTCCTTTGTTTATAGGTCCTTTGGTAAAGTCAACTATCCATTATGGAGTGACTCCTCCAAACTATAATGGAAAAGTGATCGTTTTTAACCACGGATATATTGACCTTAACCAAGGACAATTTCTTTTTGACAATTCATTTTATAGAGATACCTACAACGAAGGATATCAAGCTGTTTTTGTAGCTACCACAAGAGGTGGAGGTATTTGGGTAAATGGAGAATTACTAGCGGAATCTATTGATATTGTTACCAACAAATACAACGTTTCTGAAGTCTATTTGGTTGGGCACAGCAATGGAGGAAAAGCCTCTGAAGCAGCTATGTTTCAGTATGGAAAAAATTCGAAAGTAACTAAGGCCTTTGCTTTGGGTACACCATTTTGGGGTACTTATCTTGCGGATATTTCTCAAATGCCATGGTTGAATTGGGCATGGCGACTTACCGGGCTTAACGAAGGAGCCCGAACTTCTACAACCTATTACTGTAGAGATGTGGTACGACCGATACTTGATAATCATCCCAATAATGATCCTGGAAAATTTGTGATACTAGGCGCTTCTGGATTTTATAAAGGATCTACGATAGCTGCCGCTGCATTTCTAGTTACCGGAGGAATTTTATTACCTGTACAAGGGGCCAATGATGGGGTTGCTCCGTATAGCAGTACACTACGTCCTGGAGCCGAATATGTTTTCCGAAAAAATGACTCGAGAGCTATTTTTGATCATTTGGATGTAGGGCTGGGTCAATTTAGTTGGCCTTATGTGAAGTCATATATACAGAATCCTTCATTACGCAGCAATTTTAAATCAAATGATAAGGCAGAAAACTCCAAAATAGTAAGCAATTACTACATTATTCATTCTCAAAATGAGTATGATAAAATAATCTTGGACAAAGATTCTAAATATGCTGTAGCAGAGATTTTACATGAAAATCCTAAAGCTTCTTTTGATCTTTACGATCAGACAAAAAAGATAAAGAACTACACAAAACATGTAACTCAGTATCATCAAACGGTTATCCCGGTTACAGATGGGGAGTTAACCCTAAAAAGTAACTCTAATTTTGCAGCATTTATCAAACAAGATAGTGGTATCCGACTGGAGTTTCAAAATATCAAAACAGGTAATGCATCCCTCTTAAAAGCAGGTTTCTTTTCAAATCAAAAGAATTTTCACACTCCAAAGAATACAGAAGTTCGTGCGGTGATCACACAAAAAATTACCGATCAGGGAATTCAAATCGATGGGGATCCAAAAATTGTGACTTTTACCCAAGAGAAAGATCATTTCCATTTTGACACTTCTATTCTTGAAGATGGTGTATATAGCCTATTTCTACATGCAGAGAGCGAAGGCAATTTCAAAAGGAATATCATCTCAGGGTTTGTAGTTGGAGATCTTCAAAATGTGATAAATACCAATATCAACAACCCTGTAATCAATGAGAAAAAAGAATTACAAATAGTACCTAATGCGGTTAAGAATGAAGCTTCTTTAGTTCTAGAAACCCCACTAACAGCAAAGTCTTTGCAGATTACTATTTATGACATTACCGGAAAAGAAATCAAATCATGGGAAATAGCAAACGAGCAAGTTTTCAGATACAACATTTCTAATCAAGTTCAGTCCTTACATGCAGGTATTTACTTATTAAAAGTCAAAAACTTCAAAACAATTAAGTTCATCAAAACCAATTAATAGATATTAACTACCTTTTTTCAAAGCATCTTAGGCTTCTCTAGTTTAGATGCTTTGATTTTTTATATCACCCATCTATATTCAAAAACCATTTTTACATTGGCTATAGTTCCTATATTTTGTACTTTCGTGAGGTTACAATACGCACATCAATGAGGAAAATACAAATGGTTGACCTAAAGGGTCAGTATGAGCAAATTAAAGAACAAGTCGACAAATCTGTACTTGACGTTATACAATCTACAGCATTTATTAACGGACCTGAGGTCCATAGTTTTCAAAAGGAATTAGAAGAGTATCTTGATGTTAAACATGTAATCCCTTGTGCCAACGGCACAGATGCGTTACAAATAGCCATGATGGGATTAGGGTTACAGCCAGGTGATGAAGTAATTACAGCTGATTTTACCTTTGCCGCCACGGTTGAAGTAATTGCGCTTTTACAACTTACGCCTGTATTAGTAGATGTAGAAGTCGATTCGTTCAATATCGACCCGGAAGCCATTCGCAAGGCGATTACTCCAAAAACCAAAGCAATTGTCCCTGTACATTTATTTGGACAATGTGCCAATATGGATGAAATCATGTCCATAGCAAAAGAACATGATTTATATGTTATAGAAGATAACGCCCAAGGTATTGGATCAAGTTATCAATTTGCTAATGGCAAGACTCAAAAAACAGGAGCCATCGGGCATGTAGCTTCTACCTCTTTCTTTCCTTCCAAAAACTTAGGATGTTATGGAGATGGTGGAGCCATTTTTACCAATGACGATGACTTGGCACATACTATAAGAGGTATTGTAAATCATGGGATGTACAAAAGGTATCATCATGATGTAGTGGGTGTAAATTCGAGATTAGATTCTATTCAGGCTACTATTTTACGTGCTAAATTGCCTAATTTGGATAGTTACAATAATGCGCGAAGAGCAGCCGCAAGAAAGTATAACGATGCTTTTGCTGGGATTAAAAATATTATCACTCCAAAAGTAAAGGGAAACAACTGCGGATCTGATGAAAATACCATTTGCGATACATGTAATTGTCATGTATTTCATCAGTACACGTTAAGAGTTATTGATATTGATCGTGATGCACTCGTAAAACATCTAAACGATAATGGAATCCCATGTGGAGTTTATTATCCTATCCCATTACACAATCAAAAAGCATACAAAGATGATCGATACAACGAGGCTGATTTTACCATAACCAATCAATTGGTGAAAGAAGTAATCTCCTTACCAATGCATACAGAACTTGATGATGAACAAATTGATTTTATCACCAAAACAGTTATTGATTTTGTAAATCAATAAAATTTTAAGTCCATCTGAACCGTTTTCAATTCAGATGGACTTAAAAAACACACATTAAACTTTACCCCAAACCTACACCAATTACTGAAATGGATTCATACTGTATCTGTTACAATATTGTTGACCACAATTTTACCGGAATACCTGCATTACCCGAAGCCTATATCGTTTCTAAAAAAGAAGCGCAATATGAATACATAGAGAAACAGGCTACTCCCGAGATTATTTCCGAATTCAATATCCAATATCCAGGAACACCACACGAACAGCTTATTGAAATTTGTACCCTTTTACGACCAACTGCTTTAGAACAACGTTTTAAACCTAAAAAATCCCGAAAAAACCTTAACCTATCACAACTACTGTTGGAGGACAAAACCAAAGAGCTGATCGAAGGTTTTGTAAACCGAAAACTCGGTACTTTTTATCAACTCATTACTCAATATCAGTATCCTATTGCTTATCAGGCAAAACGAAAAGAACCCGTTGCTTCTAGTATTATTGAAATTGCAAAACTTCCACTAGATCCCATACTTAGGTTTACCAAAACGGAAGAAGGTATTGAGTATGCTTTTTCCCTGAAAGACCAAGCTTCATTGTTTGTCCCAAAGGACAAAAGCATTAAAATTTTACTAAACGATCCCTCATGGATCGTAGTAAACAAAAAGCTTTTCAGGATTAAAAACTTAAATGCAAACAAGTTAAAACCATTTCTTCAGAAAGATAAAATCATCATAGCTCAAAAACATGTCAAAACCTATTTAGAAAAAGTCATTGTTCCGGTATCAAAAAATATTGAAGTCCAGGCGGAGGGGTTCGAGATTGTAAACAAACAAGATGTTGTGGGATACACACTGGAAATCATTCAGGATTTTATTCAGGATCTTTATGTAGCAAAAATTACATTCGAGTACGAACATTGTACATTTGATTTTCATCAATCCAAAAATACAGCCTCAGAAATCATTTACAATGAAGACCAAATTACCATTGTACAGACCAAAAGAAATCTAGATATTGAATCGGAGGTTGTAGAAAAAATCACCTCAAAAGGTCTTCTCTTAAATCAAAATTTACTTTTTGAAGTTTCAGAATCCAACGATCCCTACGGGATTATTACATGGATTACGAACCACAAAACAACATTGCAGAAAGAAGGGTTCACGATACAGCTTCCCAACATACTAGGACAACAAGTATCCACAACTTCACATCAACTTTCTATCCGACAAGAGCAACAAAAAGATTGGTTTGACATCAAAGGATGGGTCACTATAGGAGATCAGGAAATCCCATTTTCAAAATTTATCAAGTATATCCGAAATAATAACCGATGTTTTCCGCTAAACAACAACGAGACTTTTATCATTCCTTTGGAATGGATGACACGATATAAAAAGTTGGCAGATTTTGGCAGATCTACCGATGATAAAATCACGCTAGCAAAAAGTAATTACACGGTTTTAAAAGAGGTTATTCCTGAAAAAGAATTACCTCTTTATGACCAAAGTGAATCGTCAGCACCTTATCAACCTTCTTCAAATCTAAAAGCTAGCCTTAGACCTTATCAGCTAGAAGGTGTGCAATGGTTAGTAAATCATTACAACAATAGTTTAGGGGCGTGTCTTGCAGACGATATGGGACTAGGTAAAACACTACAAACGATTGCAACTTTGGTTCACGCAAAAGAACAATTGCAACCCAGCGAAAATGAAGTTAGCAAAATACAATTCGATCTCTTTGCCACGCCTTTGGAAACAAGAACATTCTTAAAGACATTGATCGTATTACCTTCTTCTCTGGTTTTTAACTGGGCTCAGGAAATTATCAAGTTCGCTCCACATCTTAACCTTATAAAATATACTGGTACAGATCGTAAAAAGAACGCTCCATATTTGGAGTCATATGATGTGGTGTTAACCACCTATGGCATCATTTCCAGAGACAATGATACGTTTCAAAAATTAAATTTCAATTATTTAATTCTGGATGAAAGTCAACAAATCAAGAATAAGGATTCCAAAATTTTCCAGGCAATTAACAAGATCAATACGACACATAAAATCTCGTTGAGTGGCACTCCTATCGAAAATTCTTTGTCTGATTTATGGTCGCAAATGCAATTTATTAACCCAGGAATGTTGGGCAGTTTTGCTTTTTTTAAGGAGCATTTTAAAACCCCTATAGAGCAACATCAAAATGAAGAAAAAATAGCCGAACTCAAATCCCTAATAGAACCATTCATATTAAGGAGAACCAAAAATCAGGTTGCTAAAGATTTACCAGAACTAACTGAACAAATACGCTACTCTGAAATGCAACCAGAGCAAAAAAGAAGCTACGAATCCGAAAAATCTGCTGCTCGCAATCTTTTGTTAGGGCTTGATCATGTTGCTACAAACAAAATTCATATCATCAATACCTTAACCAAGCTACGGCAACTAGCCAATCATCCACAATTGGTTTCCAGTGAAACCCAGCAAACTTCAGGAAAATTTGATGACGTCACCCATCACCTTCAAACTTTAGTTACTGCACAAAAAAAGGTATTGGTGTTTAGCTCTTTTGTTTCTCATCTTGCTATTTATGAAAAGTGGAGTACAGCACAAGGGATTTCTTTTCTTTCTTTAACCGGAAATACAGTTGCCAAAGAAAGAGAAACCATTGTCAATCGTTTTCAAGAAGAGGATGATATTTCATTGTTCTTTATTTCTTTGAAAGCAGGTGGAGTTGGTTTAAATTTAACCAAAGCTTCATATGTAGTATTGCTGGATCCCTGGTGGAACCCATTTGCCGAAAAACAAGCAATCGCCCGTGCACATCGCATTGGACAAACTAATAAAGTTTTGGTCACTCGTTTCATTTCAAAAAATACCATTGAAGAAAAAATCATTCAATTACAAGAGCAAAAACAATCTTTATCAGATGAATTGATCGCTATTGATAGTATTCCAGAATATATCGAAAGTAACTTGGAAGAATTATTAAAGTAAACATAGATTTAAGATTTACTTGCCTTCTGAACCTACATACCCACAAATCTCATATTGATGGTCCACTTTTTTGAGTACCAAAAATATATCTTCTTGTACTATTTTTTCTAGTAGTCCTACGGATATAGGTTTTACTAACTTATATCGATCTGCAAAAGTTGATATCTTGGGTGCGCCCCAAAGGTGTTCTGGGTATATCAATAATAAATTCTTTTTATAGAGTAACGTAAATACCGTCATTCGTTCTGACCCATCCAATCGACCTCGAATATAAGTACCTGAAAAAGCTGAAGGATCTACCGAAGAGAAATCAACAAATGTGTCTTGTTCATTGTCTAACAATTTTCTTCTTATTTTAGGAAATTCGATGGTGCCTTTACTGTATCCCACAAGTTCAGGAGTACCGGTTAGATCGTTCATCCAGAAGTAAACTCTTAGCTCTTTATGCTCTTTTAGCCAAGGATGCATCCATGCCAATTCTTTATAAACCAGAGACAAACCACTATGAGGAACCAATGTTGTAAAATTTGCTTTTACATCTTTAAGCCAAACAGTATTTATACCCCTATCTATATGTCCGAAATTAATAATTGAATCCAGGGATGCAGATAGTACCCGATGTTTTTTTAAATAGCTTCTAGAGGATTTTTCATCAAAATTAATGAGATCATCCGGAGTAATTTGTCCGAACAGATTCACCGATATTAAGAAGCACCATAAAACGAGTATTTTTATAACCATATTACATTGTTTTTCCCTAGTATTACTAAAAAATCAAAATTCAAGCCAAATTGAAATGGGAGCCCCTTCCCCTAATTTACTCAATTACCAGCACATAGCGATTTATTTTCCATTTTTTTATTTATTTTGTTGGATGTAAATCACTTGTTTTAAAGTAGCCAAATCTTCAAATATCTGATTTGGACAATGTAACTTCTCCAAAAAAGGAGTGGTTTTGCCAAATCCCTTAATTCGACTATATTTAGCATTCACATTCAAACAAATCATCAAAATGCGATATATTTTTACGCTTCTTCTTTTTTGCGCAAGTGCTTCATTATTAGCACAAGACACTTATTTACAATGTGGAAAATTAGTGGATACTAAAAACGGAAAGATTCTTACCGAAAAGACAGTTGTGATTTCTGGGAATAAGATTTTCAAAATACAAGACGGCTATGTCGACGGTAAAAAAGGAGACACCACCATTGATCTTAAAAACAAAACAGTAATGCCTGGATTGATCGATATGCACATTCATATCGAAAGTGAAACCAACCCAAAAGCTTATCTGAAAAGGTATACAGATAACGAAGCTGATCTTGCTTTTGACGCAGTTGGATATGCCGAAAAAACATTGATGGCGGGGTTCACCACGGTACGAGATCTGGGGGGATCAGGAGTAAATATTTCATTAAAAAAGGCAATTGCTCAAGGTAAAATTGTTGGACCAAGGGTGTTTACTGCTGGTAAGATATTGTCTACAACAGGAGGTCATGGAGACCCAACAAACGGAGGTAAAAGATCGCTCATCGGGGATCCCGGACCTAAGGACGGAGTTGTGAATAGCGTTGAAGATGCTAGAAAAGCCGTTCGTCAACGCTATAAAAATGGAGCCGATTTGATCAAAATCACTGCTACAGGAGGAGTTCTAAGTGTTGCAAAAAGTGGATCGAATCCTCAATTTACGGTCGAGGAAATAAAAGCTATTTGCGAAACAGCCAAAGATTATGGCTTTCATGTAGCAGCACATGCTCATGGTGACGAAGGTATGCAAAGGGCAATATTAGGCGGTGTTAAAACTATCGAGCATGGTACGCTAATGAGCGAAAAAACCATGGATCTAATGAAACAGCATGATGCGTATTTGGTACCTACCATTACTGCCGGGAAAGAGGTAACAGACAAAGCTAAGATTGATGGCTATTATCCTGCCATTATTGTACCCAAAGCCTTAAATATTGGTCCCAAGATTCAAAACACCTTCAAAAAGGCTTACGACCGAGGAGTTGGTATTGCTTTTGGAACTGATGCCGGTGTTTTTAAACATGGCCAAAACGGTAAAGAATTTGGATATATGGTGGAAGCAGGAATGCCTGCCATTGCAGCTATCCAAAGCGCCACAATTACCAATGCAAAAATTTTGGAAATGCAGGAAAAGCTGGGACAAGTATCTCCAGGTTTTATAGCCGATATCGTTGCGGTTAATGATAATCCTACACAAAAAATTGACACTATGGAAAATATTGTCTTTGTAATGAAGGAAGGGAAAATTTACAAACAATAATATTTTTTAATCGATTAATAGAAGGTCGTATTCTTTTCTAACAACCTTAGAAATTTTGTAATGGAATCAAATTATCAATGCAAAAATTGTGGACATAGTTATTCTGGTAATTTTTGCAATTATTGTGGACAAAAACGTATCGCAGAACGATGGACTTTGAAAAAGCTCATCAACAATGCAGCTACAGCAATTTTCAATCTTGAAAAAGGATTCTTTTACACCTTCAAAAAACTACTGATCCAACCCGGAAAAGTTATTCAGGAATATTTAGAGGGAAACACCGTAAATTATGCCAATCCATTTCGATATGCGCTGATAGGAATTGCTATCAATGTATTTTGTATGCTCACCTTTGGGGTTTGGGATTTCCAAGTAGAAGCAATGGTTGAAATCTATAAAGATCTTGGGATCATTCAAACTCCAGAAAAAGAAGTAGAAATGCGTGGATACTTCAAGTTCGCGACCAAGTTTATGAATTTGCTTCCTTTTTTATTAGTACCCTTTATCTCATTAAGCTCAAAAATATTTCTAGAACGACATAAATTATATTATGCCGAGCATTTTATAATGAACACATTTATGCTTGGCCAATCCACTATTTATGGAGCATTAAATGCAATTGTATTTTATTTTATACCAGAATTCTTTGGACTTATGCTAGTCCTCGGATTCTCTATTGCCGCATTCATTTACAGTCAAATTTTCCGTGATATGTTTGGAAAAAAACAAATCATAGGATTTCTTCTAGGATTAGTCATTTATTGTTTTGGCTTCTTCTTTTTCGGTATATTTATGAGTATTATTAGCATCATTGTCGTTATTGGAGCTTTGATCTATAAAGCGCTGACATAAACTGATTCTAAAACAAAAAAAACATCGATGAAAATTCTAAAAACTGTTGTCATCCTTACCATTTGCTATTCGTATTCCTGGAGCCAGGAAACCAAACTCTCTGCTTTTACTCCTTTGATAGGAAAAGTATGGAAAGCTGAAGGAAACTGGGGAGATGGAAGCAAATTTAAGCAAGAAATCGTATTTCATTTTGACCTCAACAATACAATTGTTATTGCAGAATCCAAAGGATACACTAATAAAGAGCAGACCGAATTTGGTCCTCGTAATCATGGAATCCGAAGATACAATCCTGAAAAACAAACGATCGAATTCTGGGAATTTGATGTTTTTGGTGGAGTAACTACAGGGACGGTAAAAAGTGAGGATAAAAACATCATATATACCTATGCATATGGCACTTCAACGGTTACCGATATGTGGGAATATGTGGATGACAACACCTATATGTTCAAAGTTGGGGATTATCAAAATGGTGAGTGGAAACAACTATATCTCGAAACTAAGTTTACGGCTGGAAATAAAAAAAGATAGCGGTTATTTCCTGTTCTTCCGCTCTTCTACCAACTTATCCTTTTTCCAAGTACCACTGGTTACTATTTCGCCGTCTTTACCATAAAAAACGCCATCACCATCACGTTGGTCATTTTTCCAATGTCCGGTATATTTTTCTCCATTAGGCCAAAAGTAGGTTCCTATACCATTGCGGAGATCATTTACATATTCTCCTTCGTAACGTTCACCATCTGGCCAGTAAAAAGATCCTTCTCCATGGCGTAGATTGTCTTTCCATTCGCCTTCGTATCTACTTCCTGTATCGAATAGCGCAATACCAAATCCGTTTGCCTTGCTATTGTTTACCTGACCTACATAATGCAATTGGTGTTTTTTGGGGTTTTTAAACGTAAGATACTCCCCATATGATCTTTTTTTGAGTTGTTTTTTTATTCTGTTCAATTGAACTTTAGCCTTTTCAAGGGCAAAGCTTAAAGAATCGTAGGCTCTAAGTTGAATCGATGTCTCTGCAACCCCCACATTGGTGGTATCTATTTCCTGAACTGAATCTGACAAAGAATGATCTTCGTAAATTTCTTTATGCAAATTCATAAACTGTTGTGCTACCTCTATCCGAAACTTTACACTTTCTTTTTCATCACCATCATTGATTACAGCATCAAATTGTTCTTGGTAGGCATTCAACGCAGATCTATATTCTCCTTTGATTAATATAGAATCTATTTGAAGAAGGCTCCGTTCTAAAATAGAGTCCTGTGATGCTTTGGCTCTTTCCTCTTCCAGAGTATGGAGTTTGTTTTTAAGTTTTTTAGCACGAATGGTATTGTAGGTTGCCGCAAAAACAGCAAGAGTCAAAATACTATATAATAGGATGTTGGCGTTCTTTTTTTTCATTGGGTTTAGGGCTTACATCAAATTTTTGCAATATTAATCATCTAAATGAATTGCAGGCAACTTATTCTTAACTTTTCTGAAATCTGGTGAAAAATACAAGTGAAATCGAAGTGTCCAATTCTGCTTAAAAACAGAAGCATCACTCAAAGTTTGCCCTTGAGAATACATAATCCCCGTTGCTACTGTCATTCTAGGATTCAAAATATACCCAAAAGAAGCATGTAAACGTAAATCTTCCATAGGGCTACCTATAACCGCTTTACCACTTTGCATGATCAATTCGGCCTCGGGTGAGACATAAAACGTCTTAGGCTTGAACTTATCCGAATTGATAGGAATCTTAGCTTTGAACATATACCTCCATCGATTCCTGAAAATATATTCACTGTTTTCTTCAAATCCTTGAGTCCAACGATGTTCAATACGAATACGATGATAAAACATCATAGAAGAAAGCGGCATCGCAAACATGTATTGATGCCATATACGCCATTCGGGTACCAGATTACGATCTACGGACTCTGGATCTGTATTGAAATTAAGCCTTAATACTCCTCCAAGACTAACATTAAAATATTTTGAATAAATGTAGCCAATAGCATGCCTATTGTATACCTGGCCTACTTGCCCAGCAAAAGGTGTGCTTTCTGTTTCTTCAAATCTGAAATGCGTTTGGGCAACCCAAAATAATCGTTTGGAAATTCTGATATTTCCGTAGGTATTGATCCATAGCTTGGTTACTGGCTCTTTAAACTTTGATTCTGTAGGTTGCTCTTCTTGTGCTACCACCTCTACGGAAACAAAAAAGCAGATGACCACAAAAAACAGATATGTACAATATTTTTTTATCATCTACTAGTCTTGGTTAGTTACTACAGGGACTTTAAAACGTTGTAATACTACTATAGGGTCTTTTTCCTTTTTTAGCTTGCGCTCCATTTTTCTGGTATCTTCATCTCTCAAAATCAAGAGTTGCTTATAGGTAAGATCAACCATATTCATCCAGCTCTTTGCTTCTTCGCATGCTAGTCCGTCATTGATCTCTTCCAAAAAATAAGGGATCAACACATCATCATAAGCAGAAACGATGCGCTTTTTCACCATCTCATCCATCAACGTAGCAATAAATGGATTCCACACAGCGTCCATATATTTTTCATGTATTTCCTTTTGTTGCTCAGGAAGTTTTAAAACCCGCTCTCCTATCTTACCATAATCTTCAAAACAGTGCACCAAGGTTCTTCCGAATTCCAACTTTTTTTCAAGATTTTCTATCTCAGAATAGGCTTTCAATTTATCCTCTGCAGTATTCTTTAACTGATCTATCGCTTCAAAAAACAGTGTTGGTATAGAATCTGCTCTGCCTCTCTCCCCTAGTTCTTCCAGATAGTTATGACGAGTAACCATCTCCTTTTCCAGGGCAATAGCTTCTTGTTGCTTTACTTGTTTATCTATTTTACTTTGTAGTGTTGCTTGTATCTCTTCCAGGCGATAAAAAGTTTGTTCGGATATAATTTTTAGCACCTTAAAAACATTATCCTCTGGATTGATCTTTCCTTTTAAAGAAATTTTATATTTTTCGAAGTCCTGTAATTGAGATATTCCATTCTCCCACAAGTTTGCAATGATTTTATCCTTTTCGATATGAGTAAGAATGTCATCTTTATGGTATTCATCTACTCTTTGTAGAGGCTGTAAAATGTTTTCAGTAATTGCTGCTACCTCATCTTCCAAAGAACGAACATCTTGATCTGATAATTTCCGAATATTGAGCTGCGAATCGTTTAATAAAAAATCACTTATGCTTCTCGATTTTTGATAATACGCTACTGTAGTATCAATAGCCTCTTTTTCATTAGATGCTAAAGGATAAAAGGGAACAACTACCTTGAACTCTGGTGAGAATGAAGAGGACCCCAAAGCTGATAAAATGTCGTCTATATTTTGATAATGTCCTTCATTAGTGGTCAATAAATAGGTAATTCCACCTTCTCGAACCTTTCTAGCATCACTATCTGATAATAGAAACTCAAGGATCTTCATGTATTTTTCCCCTAGGGAAATAACCTCAGTTCTTGTATTCAAATCTTTAAAAACTGGTATACTTCTGCTACCGTTTCTTGAATTTGCTTCTATAGTCTGTAAAACACCTTCATCAAAATACCAGGATTCTATTTCGTCTAACTCTCTATCTGAAAATAATGTCCATTTATCGTGAGCAAGTCCATTTCTCAAAAACCTTCCTACCAGTTCCTGTTGTTGATCTTCAATTCGAAAACTTTGTTGAGGAACCCCTTTTTCAAAAGTGATGACACTATTAAAATCAACTTGTCGGACTTCAGAATCCTTAATTTGCTGTACTTTAATGGTCCATGTCCCATCAGGCCTTCCTTGTAGTAGGTTTCCAGACGCTACTCGTTGGTTTCCGTCTACATTTACCACATAGCGATAGTCCTCAACTGCATTATTATCACTCGACTGAAACTCATTGAATCGAAAAGACCAATTCCCTTCTGGATAATTGTTCGTAAACTGTCCTTGGATCGAAAAAGAGACGTCTTCTTTTTCTAACAATGCTTTCAGATTAGAACGGTTAAATGTAAAAGGACCGTTCAAAATAGTATCTGTATCTTTCAGGAGATACGAATAGCTAGCTTCCCCTTTGTATTTTTGAAGTTCTAGTTCACCTTTAAAAGTGCGTACATCCTGGGCATGAAATATCCAGGGAAGCCATAAGAGCATCCCAACACAATATGTTGTTATTAAGTCTTTATATTTCATGATTTTAACAATTCAAATAAACTAAAATTATTCGAAATTATTTTATCAAGAACGCAAAACATCTCAATATAACTGGGACATCACTTTATTACATACGTGGCAAATGGCAGTAGACACTATCAATAATTTATTCATATCGTCATTTTATTGCATTTCTTCTTTCTTTCACAGAAGAAATTAGCTAAGTTTATAAAAATTGACCTACAACCGGGATCAATTAAAAATCTAAATAAAGTATCAATTATTATGTTAATTTATGGAATTTGTACGACCCGATTTTAAACGTTTTGAACATATTACTGATTTTCCATATCAAGAAAATTACATCACCTTTGAGAATCTACAAATGCATTATATTGATGAAGGAGCAGGAGAAACTATCCTGGCACTTCACGGAGAACCCACATGGTCTTACTTATACCGAAAATTTATTCCCGTACTCAAAGATTATCGTTTTATAGTACCTGATTTTATTGGTTTCGGTAAATCAGACAAAATTGTGGGTAGAAAAAACTACTCTTTTGATCTACACCTTAGGTCTCTCGAAAATTTTATTGAAAAGTTAGAACTTAAAGATATAACTCTTATCGTACAAGATTGGGGAGGGCTCCTGGGCTTATCTTTATTAGGGAAGTATCCAGAAAAGTTTAAACGTGTTGTTATACTAAATACCTTTCTACCTATTGGCAAAAAAATGTCACTACCTTTTAAAATATGGCGGATGTTCACCAAATATCACCCTTCTTTACCGGTAGGAGGCATTATACAGTACGCTTCTCACCAAAAGTTATCCAAAGATGTGATTGCTGCTTACAACGCTCCATACCCTAATAAAAAACACAAAGGAGGCGCAGTAGCTTTTCCTTTATTGGTCCCTGCTCATCCAAAAGATCCTGCAGTAGCTCCAATACAAAAAGCCAGAGATGTACTTTCTACATGGGACAAACCCGCTTTGGTCATGTTCTCTGACAAGGATAAAGTACTAGGTGGATTAGAGAAGTTTTTCTATAAATTAATCCCAACTACCAAGGACCAACAAAAGATAATCATCAAGGATGCCGGCCATTTTTTGCAGGAAGAAAAAGGAGAAGAAATTGCTGGTTACATAGATCAATTCATGAAAGATGAATTACTTATAAACAAATAGGTTAATCACATTAAAAAAAGCCCTAGCAAATATGCCAGGGCTTTTCTGTATTTGTATTGTATACCGCAAGATTACACTGCAGCCAATGTAGTTTCTGCAGAGCGATCTATCTTTTTCACCAAACCAGACAACACTTTACCTGGTCCTACTTCTGTGAACAAAGTAGCTCCATCATTGATCATATTCTGTACACTTTGTGTCCATTTTACCGGAGCTGTTAACTGTGCTATTAGGTTCTTTTTGATTTCATCTGGATCTGACACTGCTGTTGTCGTTACATTTTGGTAAATATGACAAACAGGAACGTTAAACTGAGTAGCTTCGATAGCTGCCGCCAACTCTTCTCTTGCTGGCTCCATCAGGGGAGAATGAAAAGCTCCTCCTACGGGCAGTAACAATGCTCTACGTGCTCCTTCTTCTTTCATCCATTCACAAGCTTTTTCTACAGCAGCTACCTCTCCCGAGATTACTAATTGACCAGGACAGTTGTAATTGGCAGCAACCACAATACCATCTATAGCTCCACATCCTTTCTCTACTACGTCATCATCTAATCCTAGAACTGCGGCCATTGTAGAAGGTTGTAATTCGCAAGCCTTTTGCATGGCCATTGCTCTTTTGGCAACTAACTGTAATGCATCTTCAAAATTAAGCGTACCATTGGCTACCAAAGCTGAGAATTCACCCAAAGAATGTCCTGCAACCATATCAGGCTTAAAACTGTCTCCTAACACTTTACTTAAGATTACAGAATGTAAAAAGATGGCAGGCTGAGTAACTTTGGTTTGTTTTAACTCATCAGCTGTACCTTCAAACATGATTTTGGTAATTTCAAAACCAAGAATATCATTCGCTTTATGAAAAAGTTCTTTTGCGAGATCCGAATTTTCGTAAAGATCCAGGCCCATTCCTGAAAACTGTGCTCCTTGACCAGGAAATACATATGCGTTCATACGATATTGTGTGTTATAAATTTTGACAAAAGTAAGGATAATAAATTATTCGTCTAGCAATTGGCTAACGATTTGACAATCTTCTGAAAATCATCAAGAATAGCTCTCAATTATCCTTTTTACCGACGTATAATAAGAGCTTCCAAAAAGATTCAAATGCACCAACAAATAGTATAATTGAAAAAGAGAAATTCGCTGTTTCCACCCTTTTTGCAAAGGAAAGATTTCATGGTACACTTCAAATAATTGCGGGTCAAATCCCCCAAACAAATGCATCATGGCTATATCCATTTCTCTTGGAGAATAGGCAACCGCAGGATCTATCAAACAAGGAGCTCCTTTACCATCTTCCATAAAATTACCACTCCACAGATCACCATGTATCAAGCTAGAGGGTTCTTGGGGTATAATGCCTTCAATGTTTTTATAAAAAACATCTAGCTTAGAAAATAAATACCCATTTTTTGAAGCCAGCTGAAACTGTGGTTCTAATCGCTGTTGTATATAAAACGCTGAGGCCGTTTGGCATTTTGTATTGTACTGAGGTAAACTACCGATATAATTATCTTTTTTCAAACCAAAATACTCCTCGCTGATTTGATGCATTGCCGCCAACTGTTGCCCAAACACCTCCCAAAAATCCGAAGCCCTTGAAGCACTATCTACATATTGCAAAAGTAAATAAGATACCTTATCAACTTCTCCATAAGCAATAGCTTCAGGAATTGAAAAAGTATTCGAACTTTTAAGTTCATCAAGTCCCTTTGCTTCTGCTTTAAACATTCCTGGAAATCGGGAAGCACTATTTAGTTTTACCACAAATTTGTGATTTGTGGTTTGTAGCAGATACACCTCATTGATGTCTCCTCCTGATAATGGAGATGCATGAAGAATCTTTGTTGAGAGTAGTTCTTTTAGATGAGCGATCAACGCTTTAGAAAGCATTACTTTCTTTTATAGGTAAGATACGTAAACGGAAACTTATGCTTATCATCCACATCGTGGAATTCTTCTTGGATTAACTCCCACGTATCTTGATCAATTTCCGGAAAAAAGGCATCTGCCTCAAAATCAGAATGCACACGAGTAAGCTCTATACAATTGGCAACATCCAACCCTAGTTTATAAATCTCACCTCCACCAATAATAAACGGATTTTCGTCATTTTTGGCAATTGCCAAAGCGTCTTGCATTGTTTGCACAACGATCGCTCCTGGAGCCTGATAATTGGTATTTCTAGAAATAACCACATGAATCCTATTTGGCAACAACTTTGGAAAGGATTCAAAAGTTTTCCTACCCATTATGATGTAATGCCCGGTAGTTAGTTGTTTAAATCGTTTAAAATCATCGGGTAAGTGCCATACCAGATCATTATCTTTTCCAAGCGCATTATTTTCTCCTGCCGCGGCAATCATTGTTATAATTTGTTCATTTTTTTCCTTCACTTCGGTATTTTGTTTTTGTGTGATAAATGCTTCTTTTTTTTGTTGTAAATCATCTTTGGGATACATCAAGTCAACGTCTTTTTGAATCAAAGCGATTTCTTCCTTTTGCTTGATCACTAATCTTTCCATCTGCTTATCGGTCCACTCCTGCCCCATAAAGGTGCTGAACAACCATACATTACAAAAATGTATTACAAAAAGAAACGCCCAAAATACTATAGCTATAACATACCAATTGACCCCAAAAAAAGTAAAGTCTTTGCCATACCCAAAAACAATGTTTAAAAGAGCGAAAAAAGCAGATCCTACTATGAACACAACAAAATGATAAAAGAGTCTTTTTTTCTGAATAACTCTTTTTCGAGCATGCTCATACAACTCTCTTTGTTGGGGATCAATTTGTGGTGTTTCTTTCTTTCTTGAGAACATATTAATGCTAACTTAGTATCGGCAAGTAAAGATATAGTTTTTACCAAAAATCACCTTACAATTGCTTATGAAGAATTTACGAAATGAATTCCCTGTTTTACAACAATACACTTACCTCAACACTGCTTCTTCTGGATTACTATACGATACTCTCCTAGATTTTAGACAGGAGCATGACTTGGATTTTTTGATCGGAGGAAGCAAATTTAGAGATTCCCAACAACAATTCTTGAATTCAGTAAGAACAACTATTGCAGAGTTTTTTGGAGCCTCTACAAAAAACACCATTTTAACGCCAAACTTTTCTACAGGTCTCAATACTATCCTTCAAGATATTTCAAAAGATCAGAAAGTACTATTATTGGATGATGACTACCCTTCTATCAATTTTTCTGTAAGAAGCAAAGGATTCGATACCTGTTATGCGAAAATAGATGAACATCTGGAACAGAACATCATGTCTTCTATCGAACAGCACAAACCAGATATTTTCATTTTCAGTATTGTGCAGTATATCTCAGGAATCAAAATTGATCTGGATATTATCAAGCAATTAAAAAATTCTTATCCAGAGCTGCTTATTATTGCCGATGGGACTCAGTTTTGCGGTACAGCGGTTTTCAACTTTGCTAATTCTGGCATTGATATTTTGGGATGCAGCGGATACAAATGGCTATTGGGAGGCTACGGAAACGGTTTTCTATTATTTCAAGACGGCATGCTAGACCATTTAACTCCAAAAATGTATATCGAAGCAGCAAAAAATGAAAATTACGACAGTTCTTACATCAGTCTACCTGCTCGGTTTGAATGTGGACACTTAGACACTTTTAATTTTGGGAGCCTCGAGTATTCGTTAAGACATTTATCCAAAATTGGACTATCAGAAATTGAACAAAAAATAAAGATGCTTGGTAGCTATTCCAAAGAAGAATTACAAAAACTTAACCTGTTAGGAAGTGAAGTGGTTTCGAGAAAAAAACACAGTACAATTTTGAATATCAAAGGAGATCAAAAGCTATTTTTGCACTTAAAAGAACATGGCATTATCACCTCTCTAAGAGGTTATGGTGTTAGGATTAGTCTTCATTTTTATAACACTATCGAGGACATTGATCAATTACTTACCCAACTACATCGTTATCGTTAATAACTTATTGAAAATCTGAAACTTCTCTCATTTCTGTTTTTATATTTTACCGTAACTTAGAACAACTCTATTAACCTAATCATTAATTTTTAAATCAAAATTATGGCGATTACCAAACAATATTTAAAAACAAAGCCTATTTGTAAAGTTACTTTTGTTGTTCCAGCAAAGGAAGCTGCATCTGTAAGTGTTGCGGGAGAATTCAATAATTGGAACACGGAAGCTACCATGCTTAAAAAATTGAAAAATGGGAATTTCAAAGGAACAATTGATCTTCCAAAAGACAACCAATTTGAATTTAAGTATGTAGTTGATGGTGAGTGGACTAATGAAATAGAAGCAGATGGGTATCAATGGAGTGATTATGCTTCTGCAGAAAATAGTTTATTGATATTATAAACAAACTACAATAAAAAAAGGTGTTGAGGGTTATTCTACAACCTCAACACCTTTCCAAAATGCAACATATCCTTTAATCTGTTTTGCCAGATCACTGGTTTCTGGATAATACCAGGCTGCATCCTGATTCTCTTTTCCATCTACCTCTACCGTATAGTATGAAGCTACACCTTTCCAAGGACAGTTGGTATGAGTATTACTTGATTTAAAAAATTCTTCTTTTATCGCCTCTGGCGGAAAGTAGTGATTGTTTTCTACTACTTTTGTTTCATTACTTTCGGCAATGACTTTGCCATTCCAAATTGCTTTCATGTTTTATCTCTTTATAATTATTTACTCTACACTTTTAATTTTGGTAAGTAAATAGTCTTTATAATCCATATTTTGATCAGCAAAAGACTTACTAATCTCTAACCCTGATTCTTCTGCCAACCATTTTACAATATCATCATCGTACTTTTGAGAAATTTCAGTATGAATACTTTCCCAGGCTTCAAAATGAACTTGTAATGACAGATCATCGATATCTACGGTTTGTTTTTCTGTACTTACCAAATAACTCTTAGCCGTTCCACTTTCGGGATCATAGGTTTCCCAGTGCATGAACTTATCAAGATCAAAATTTGCATTGAGCTCTTTATTAATTCTTGTAAGTACATTTTTATTAAAGGCTGCTGTTACACCAGTTTTGTCGTTATAGGCATCCAAAACTTTCTGAGGATGTTTCTTTTGATCAAACCCCATTAACACCAGGTCATTTGGATTCATAGCATTACACAATTTCTTTAAAAATTGAATAGCTCTTTGGTGCAACAAATTACCAATGTTGGATCCCAAAACCATGATTACCTTTTTACGGTCACTAAGTTGTTTTAAACGATCCAACACTTCGAAATACTCCCCTATTTCACCATTCACACCTATTCCTGGCATTTCATTAGCAAGATCATTTACCAAACCTTCAACTGCATTTTGACTAATATCAATGGGCACATAGGTAAAATCAAAACCTTTATCACTTAATTCTTTAAGCAAAACTTTTGTTTTCTTCCCATCTCCTGCACCTAATTCAATCAAATCAAAGCCCTCCTGATTTGCATCAAAGCTTTGGACAATTTCCGATCTATGGGTTTCAAAAATCTCATATTCTGCTCGTGTAAGATAGTACTCTGGCAGCGCCATGATTTGCTGAAAGAGTTTATCCCCTATCTCATCATAAAAGTATTTTGACGATAAATATTTAGGAAAGGTCGTAAGCCCTTCGCACACTTCCTTCTCGAAAGTAGAGATTTGTACTTTTTGATCTTTAGTATTCATAAAGGGTAAATTATTTGCATTTCACTAATCTGAACCCAGTGAATTGCCATCTAAGATGAGGGTGAAAAAAATTACGATATGTGGGTCGGGTATGGTTTTGAGGGGTTGCTACAGACCCTCCACGTAATACTTTTTGATTAACCATAAATTTCCCATTATACTCCCCCAGGGCTCCTGGAGCTTTGGTATAATTAGGATATGGTAAGTACGCACTTTCTGTCCATTCCCATCGGGTTCCCCAATTAAAAGCTGACTGTGCTACCTCCCATTCAAATTCTGTAGGTAGACGTTCGCCTCGCCATTGCGCAAAGGCAAAAGCTTCATAATAAGAAATGTGAGTAACTGGGGTGTCCGGATGAATATCAGAAAGACCTCGTAGTGTATATTGTTGGAATACACCGTCTATTTTATGCCAATACAAAGGAGACTCTACATTTTCATTCTGCAACCAATCCCAGGCCTCTGCATGCCACAATAAACTATTTTTATATCCACCATCTTTGATAAAATCGAGGTATTCTTTATTTGACACCAACGTGTTACAAATTTCAAATTCAGAAAGAAAGACTTTATGTCTCCCTAATTCATTGTCATAGCAAAAATCTGTTCCTTGATGTCCTATTTCATAAACACCTTCTTCTATACCAATATACCTTGTCGGAACATCTGGAACGCGATGCTCTGTAAACGTATCATTATACTTGGGCAGTAAAGGGTTATTCCCTAGAATGTATTTGATATCGGTTAGTAGTAATTCCTGATGCTGTTTCTCATGATGAATCCCCACTTCTACCAATTCTTGTATATGTTCTTCATCATTCTCCTCGAGAAAAGTCTGTAAATGCGTTGTTACATGATCTCTATACTCATATATCTCACTCACTGTTGGACGGGAAAGATTCCCTCGATTGGTTCGAACTACTCTTTTACCTACACTTTCGTAATAACTATTAAACACAAAAGCATACTCTGGATGAAATCTTTCGTATCCCGGTACATATTTGGACAAAATGAATTCCTCAAAAAACCAGGTTGTATGCCCCAAATGCCATTTGGGTGGCGAAACATCAACAATGGGTTGCACCACATAATCTTCGGTTTGGAGGGGAGCACAAATTTCTTCGGTATCTGATCGGGTCTTTAAAAAGAGGGTAAGTAAACTATCTGTAAGAATCATAAAAAAAGTGTACACGACTTACGAATACACTCAAATTTACAGATTTTTATAATTCTCTACTCTCAAACAAGGTTAATCCCTTGTTAAAATATATTGAAACTTACTCTGGTTTTACAAAGGTAATCGGGACTTCATAGGCAACTGCGATCGGCTTATTACCCCATTTTCCTGGCTCCATCTTTGGTATAGCACGTATGATACGAATAGCTTCTCTTTGTAAATATCTATGCGCTCCGTGTACATCTAACACCTCTACTTTTCCCTTTTTATTGATAATAAACTCCACCGTTACTGTTCCTGCAAGACCTTCATTCAAAGCAATTTCTGGATACTCGAAATTCTGGATAATATGAGTTCTAAGCTTACCATCAAAACATTGTACTGGCGTTTGTCTAGACCGTTCGCATTTGGGCCAGATGGGAGAAATACCCTTTTCGTTAGCATTCTGTTGGGAGAGGACTAACCCGTCCTGTCCAAAGGATATGCTTGTAAACAAAATACATAGTATAAGTAGTAGTTTTTTCATAATTTATAGTTTTTAGTTTAGGGCTTAAACTGCTACCGCTCCTTTGATATGAGGGTGCGGATCGTAGTCTACAAGTTTGAAGTCATCAAAAACGAAGCCAAAAATATCTTTCACCTCCGGATTGATGATTATAGTTGGTAATTTTCTCGGTTCTCTTGAGAGTTGAAGCTCAAGTTGTTCCAGGTGGTTATTATATATATGGGCGTCTCCAAATGTATGAATAAACTCTCCTGGTTCATATCCACAAACCTGAGCCATCATCATTGTAAACAACGCATAAGATGCAATATTAAAAGGCACTCCTAAAAAGATATCTGCACTTCGCTGATAAAGCTGACAAGACAATTTTCCGTCTGCTACATAAAATTGAAAAAAAGCATGACAAGGAGGAAGTGCTGCTTTGCCATTGGACACATTATCTGAAAAAGATATACTAGTGTCTGGAAGCACGCTTGGGTTCCAGGCCGAAACTAACATTCTTCTACTATTCGGATTATTTTTTAAGGCCTCTACAACCTCTTTAATTTGATCAATTTCGTCTCCATTCCAATTACGCCATTGGTATCCATAAACAGGTCCAAGGTCTCCATTTTCATCGGCCCACTCATTCCAGATACGCACACCGTTTTCCTGAAGATACTTTACATTGGTATCTCCTTTCAAAAACCATAATAATTCGTGTATAATTGATTTAAGGTGTAGTTTTTTGGTAGTAACCATTGGAAACCCTTCACTGAGATCAAACCGCATCTGGTAACCAAAAACGCTTTTTGTCCCGGTTCCGGTTCTATCTCCCTTTTCATTTCCATTTTCAATCACATGACGTACAAGATCAAGGTACTGCTTCATATTCCTCCTACAGTTTGTGTTAGTTTTTTTGTTTGTTAGTTAAGTGTGTTTCAAATATACAAAAAATAGGATACCACGTATCGTTTAATACTTTGATTAAGGGTTAGTTGTACAATAGTTTTCAACAATAACGATATCGACGAGCGTTTATCCGATAATCATACCCGCTATAGTAGCTGAAAGCAAAGAAGCTATAGTTCCTCCAAGAAGCGCTTTCATCCCAAATTCTGAGAGGGTTTTACGTTGCCCTGGAGCCAGGGAACCTATACCTCCAATCTGAATACCTATAGACGCAAAATTAGCAAATCCACAAAGCATGTACGTAGCCATAATCACCGATTTATTATAGGTGAGATGCAAAGGGTTTGCTGGATTCTTAAGATCCGCAAGTTGTATATATCCTACAAACTCACTAGCAGCTAATTTAATTCCTAATAACTGCCCCATAAGCATCATATCTTCCTTGGCAACTCCTATAATCCACATCAATGGTGCGAATACGGTACCAAGAATAGCTTCTAACGAAAATTTATCATAAGGAGTATACTCTGCAATAACCGCATCTAGCGTAGTAATTTCTCCTATCCAACCCAAAATCCCATTAAACATGGCTATAAAAGCAATAAAAACCAAAAGCATTGCTCCTACATTTGCTGCAAGTTTCAACCCTTCGGTAGTACCATTAGCAATAGCATCAAGTATATTGGATCCAATTTTATCTGCGGAAACTTTCACATCAGTATCAATCGCTTCTTGTTGCGGATATAATAATTTAGATATCACTATAGCTCCAGGAGCTGCCATTACGGAAGCTGCAAGAAGATGTTTAGCAAACTCTAATCGCAACACTGGATCATCACCTCCTAAAAAACCAATATATGCAGCAAGTACACCTCCAGCAACTGTGGCCATACCACCAACCATCACCAGTAAAATTTCTGACCGCGTCATTCTTTCCAAATACGCTTTGATCATTAAAGGAGCTTCTGTTTGCCCCAGAAAAATATTCCCCGCAACACTCAAGCTTTCTGCTCCAGAAATCCCCATCAATTTGGTAAGCACCCAGGCCATCCCTTTTACCACCACCTGAATAATTCCTAAATAAAACAATACCGAAGTCAATGCTGAAAAGAAAATAATAGTTGGTAAAACCTGAAAAAGGAAAATAAAACCATAACTATCAACATTCATAAGTCCACCCAACAAAAATTCACTTCCTGCTCGGGTAAAATCAAGTATATTAACAAAGATCTGCCCTACAAATTCGAAAGCAGCCTGTACAAATCCGATTTTTAAAACTCCGATTGCCAACAGCAATTGAGCACCTAATCCAATACCTACTGTTTTCCAGTTAATCGCTTTTCGGTTATTACTAAACAAATACGCAATAATTAAAAGCACTAACATACCAATTACCCCGCGAATTAAACTGCTAACAGAAAATCCTTTACTCGGAACCAAACCATCCACTTTGGCAATTACTGGTTGCTCTTCTACTTTTTTACTTAGTAATGAATACGAAACTCCGCCTTTGGACAAAACCAAGGTTGAGTCTGTAAGTGAAGTAATCCTATACTTTACTATAGAATCTTCTGCGGTTTCTGGAAATAATAGAAGAATATTATTCTGTTGAATGTAATCTCCATCCAACACATTGGATTTCTTATCGAAAGAATACGAAAAGCTGTTTTCATCAAACTGAATGTAATCCCCGTCTCCAGGAACAAAAACACCTTCAGAATCTCCATTAACTTTATCCAGATCCCACTTCTTTTCTAGGGATTGTGAGGATACTACTGTAAAAACAAAAAATGAACATAGAAAAGCAAGTAGTTCTCTTTTCATAAAAATAGAAGTCATAAAAAAACAATTAGATCCCTTTTTCGTATTGATGAGTTACCCTCTTTTAGAAATTTCATCTCTAATTCTTGCTGCCAATTCGTAATCCTCATTAGCAACAGCTTGTTCCAACATGCGATTCAACTCTTCCAGAGAAAGATCTTTATAGCTAGTTTCTTTACCCACCATTTCTACATCTTCAGAAACTAACTCATCCACCAAGAGGCTTTCGGGGTCATTTTCATCGTCTTTCTTAGGATTTACTTTCAAATAAATCCCTGCCTGATCCAAAATATTTTTATAGGTAAATATAGGTGCCTGAAAACGAAGTGCTAATGCTATAGCATCACTGGTTCTAGCATCAATAATCTCTTCTATTTTATCTCTTTCGCAGATGATGCTAGAATAAAACACTCCATCTACCAATTTATGAATGATGACTTGTTTGACTACAATATCAAATCTATCTGCAAAATTTTTAAAAAGATCATGTGTAAGAGGACGAGGAGGTTTTATTTCCTTTTCCAAAGCAATTGCTATAGACTGTGCTTCGAAAGCGCCAATTACGATAGGCAATTTTCTTTCTCCATCCACCTCGCTCAAAATCAACGCATAGGCCCCATTCTGGGTTTGACTGTAAGATATTCCTTTTATATTCAGTCGAACTAAACTCATAGATACATTAATAAAAAAAAGGCTGTTTGAACAAACGGACTTTTACCTAAGTTCAAACAGCCCTTAATCGAGCACAATTTATGAAAATTATGCGTTATTCGACTTAAATTCCTTTAATTTTTCAATAAGTTTAGGCACTACTTCAAACGCATCTCCTACGATTCCGTAATCCGCAGCTTTGAAGAAAGGTGCTTCAGGATCGTTATTAATAACCACTTTAACTTTACTTGCATTAATCCCTGCAAGGTGCTGAATAGCTCCCGAAACTCCGATAGCAATATATAAGTTAGACGCTACTGGTTTTCCTGTTTGCCCAACGTGTTCACTATGTGGTCTCCACCCCATATCACTTACTGGCTTAGAACATGCAGTTGCCGCTCCAAGTACATCGGCCAAGTCCTCTATCATATTCCAATTTTCAGGACCTTTTAATCCACGACCACCGGAAACAACGATCTCTGCATCAGCAATAGACACTTTATCTGTGGCCTTATCAACTGCAGTTACATTTACTCCAAAATCCGCATCAGATAATGAAGGCGAAAACGCCTCTGCAGCACCTGCACCAGATGCTTCTTTAAGACCAAATGCATTATTAGACAATCCTACCACTTTAACATCTGTATTAATTTCAGTGATATTGAATGCTTTATTAGTAAATGCCGTTCTTTTCACTGTAAAAGGCGCTGCACTTTCTGGCAATGCTACTACATTCGAAGCGTATCCTGCATCCAAATTAACAGCTACCAAAGGGGCTAAAAACTTACTATCAGCAGTAGAACTAACCACCACTACTTTTGCACCTTCTTTTTCTGCAGCTTGTTTAATAGCATCGGCATATGCTTTTGCATTAAACTCAGTTAATTTATCGTCTTTTACTTCCAATACCTTGTCAACTCCATATGCTCCTAATTCGCTAGCATCTCCTCCGTTAATGCTTACAGCAGTTACGGTACCACCCAACATATTCGCTACTTCTTTGGCATAGGATGCAACTTCAAAAGCTGCTTTTTTAAATTTTCCTCCTTCGCTTTCTGTATATACTAAAACTGACATATTTTTTTCTTTTAAATAGCTTTTGCTTCGTTATGTAATAAATCGATTAATTCCTGTACGTTGTCAGGAGAAACTAACTTAACGTCACCTTTTGGCGCAGGTTTCTCAAACTTTACAGCTTTTGTTTCCTGCCCTGCCTCTACAGGCTCTACAACAGTAAGAGGTTTTTTACGAGCCATCATGATACCTCTCATATTAGGAATTCTAAGATCGCTTTCTTCTACTAATCCTTTTTGTCCTCCTACTACCAAAGGTAATTTTGTAGTAGAAGTTTCTTTACCTCCATCGATCTCACGAATTGCAGTAGCCGTGTCTCCTTCGATTTCCAATCCAATACATGTATTTACAAAATTCGCTCCTGTTAAAGCCGCTACCATACCAGGCACCATTCCTCCATTGTAATCAATAGACTCTCTACCTGCTATTACCAAATCATAACCACCATCCTGGATAACCTTTGTCAATTGTTTTGCTACATAAAACCCATCGGTTGCTTCGGCATTTACTCTAATGGCATTGTCTGCTCCAATTGCCAAAGCTTTACGCAATGTTGGTTCAGTTTCAGGACCACCTACATTAACAACATCTACAGATGCTCCTTGTTTTTCTTTAAACCACATAGCGCGAGTAAGTCCAAATTCATCATTAGGGTTGATCACAAATTGCACCCCATTGGTATCAAATTTAGTATCACCATCCGTAAAATTAATTTTGGAAGTTGTGTCAGGCACATGGCTAATACATACTAATATCTTCATTTTATATAGGTATTTTTTGAGAATTTAATAATAAATGCGAAGGTACAAATAAAAAGTCTAATTTACTATGCATGCATAATAAATTTTTTAATTTTCAGGTCTTACTAAAGGGTATTAATTGCTACTTTTGCCTTTCGTGTAGCACAAAAATAACATATATATCTATGAAAACGATACAATTCAGAGAAGCAATTTGTGAAGCCATGAGTGAAGAGATGCGCAGAGACGAATCTATTTATTTGATGGGAGAAGAAGTAGCAGAATATAATGGAGCATACAAAGCAAGTAAAGGAATGCTTGACGAATTTGGACCAGACCGCGTTTTGGACACTCCTATCTCTGAATTAGGTTTTGCAGGTATCGGTGTTGGTAGTGCTATGAATGGTAATCGACCTATTATCGAGTTCATGACATTTAACTTTTCGTTGGTAGGTATTGATCAAATTATCAATAATGCAGCAAAGATGCGCCAGATGAGTGGCGGACAATTTAATATTCCAATTGTGTTTAGAGGACCTACAGCTTCTGCAGGTCAATTAGGAGCTACCCACTCGCAAGCTTTTGAAAACTGGTTTGCAAATACTCCTGGTTTAAAGGTAGTGGTACCATCAAATCCTAAAGACGCTAAAGGCCTTTTGAAATCTGCGATTAGAGATAATGATCCTGTGATCTTTATGGAGAGTGAACAAATGTACGGGGATAAAGGTGAAGTTCCTGAGGGAGAATACACCATCCCATTAGGAGTTGCAGAGCTTAAAAGAGAAGGAAATGATGTTACTATCGTTTCTTTTGGTAAAATTATCAAAGAAGCTTACAAAGCAGCAGACGAATTAGCAAAAGAGAACATCTCTTGTGAAATCATCGATTTAAGAACGGTTCGTCCTTTGGATTTGGACGCCATTTTTACGTCAGTCAAAAAAACAAATCGCTTAATTATTCTTGAAGAAGCATGGCCACTGGCAAATATTGCTTCTGAAATAACATACCAGGTGCAATCTAACATTTTTGATTACTTAGACGCACCTATTATCAAAATTAATACAGCAGACACGCCTACTCCATATTCTCCTGTATTATTAGAAGAATGGCTTCCTAACAGCAAAGATGTTGTTAAAGCTGTAAAAAAAGTGATGTATAAATAAAATAAAGCGCTTATTTTGCGTTCATCAATTTTAAGCTACCGTCAAAAAGTGGCCTAAAAATTGATGATGTGATCCACTAACTATCACAAGTATTAATTTTAATAACTTTGGATGAAACATTTGATTTTAGGAGGAATATTAACGCTATTTAGCTGTTCCTTTCTTCTTTCGCAAACTAAAGTTGGTGGTCAAGTATACGACAGTAATAAACAACCAATTCCTTTTGCCAATATTGTATTTGTAAACTCTACCGTGGGTACAATTACCGACGAGAACGGTAGGTTTTATATGGAATCTGATGACAATCACTCGAGCATCAAGATTTCATTTATTGGTTTTGAAACGAAAACAATCAAGCTGACCAAAAAGGTGACCTATAATATGGAAATCACCCTGGCAGAAGAAGCCGCTGCCCTGGACGAGGTTGTAATTTATAAAGGAAAAACTTCTAAAAAGAACAACCCAGCCATCGATATCCTCAGAAAAATATGGAAAAATCGAAGGGTGAATGGAGTAAAAAAATTCAAACAATATCAATACGACAAATATGAGAAATTGGAATTTGATCTGAACACCATTGACAGTGCTTTGATCAACAGTCGTATTTTTAACGGTATGGAGTTTATCTTCGATGATGTTGATACTTCTAGGATTACAGGAAAAACATATCTACCGATTTTCTTAAATGAAGCCATATCCCAGGTTTATGGTGATAACACTTCCAATGATTACAAAGAAGTTCTGAAAGGAAATAAAAATGCAGGTTTTAGTGATAACCAAACTCTAATCGCCTTTGTAAAAGACTTATATTCGGATTATGATGTTTACGATAATTATTTAAAGTTTTTTGATAAAAGTTTTACCAGTCCGTTATCCAGAACCGGAATCGATGTATACAACTATGTGCTTTCAGATAGTGCTTATATAGACAATAAGTGGTGTTACAACATTGTATATTATCCTCGTCGAAAAAATGAACTTACTTTTCAAGGGGACTTTTGGGTAAACGATACCACATGGGCCATTAAAGACATCAATCTCGAAGTTACCAAAAGTGCTAATATCAACTGGGTAAAAGATTTATATATCGAACAAGAGTTTGACGTGCTTAATGACTCCATCTTTTTGATCACCAAAGATTATTTTCAATCTGACTTTGCGTTTAGCAAAAAAGAAAAATCCAGAGGAGTTTACGGAAAAAGAACTACCCTTTATGACAACTATAAATTTGATGTCAAAAAGAACAAAAAGTTTTATAAAACTCAGGTAGACCCTTACGATCAGGATATTTACAACCGAGAAGATTCTTTCTGGCAAAACGCTCGAATGGAAGAATTAAATAAAGATGAGAAAAAGGTTTACAAGCTGCTTGATACGCTAAGAACTGTAAAAGCTTTTAAACGTCTATATAATATAGGTACCATACTGGCATCCGGTTACGTAGAATTTAATGGTTTTGATTTTGGACCTTTATTCTCTACAGTTGGATTTAATGCTATTGAAGGATGGAGAGTTCGTGCTGGTGGGCGTACTTATTTTACACCTAATGACCGCTGGCGTATAGAAGGATATGGAGCTTATGGTTTTAGAGATAACAAATTTAAATACGGCGTTTCAGGAAAATACCTGGTAGATCGTAAATCTAGGTTAATTGTCTCTGCCGGAAACCGAAGAGATGTCGAGCAGCTCGGTGCAAGTCTTACCAATACGAATGATGTAGAAGGAAGAAGTTTGGCTTCTTCATCGATTGTAACCACTGGAGATAATACGAGATTAACCTCGATTAACCTTTCTGCATTTTCTATGCAAATAGAACCACGAAAGAATTTCACTTTTGGGGTTACAGGCTCATTTAGAACCCTAAAACCTGCAGACCGTGCTTTGTTTAGTCTCGATTTTATTGACGAAGACACTAACGAACTACGTTCAGAAATTAAACAGACCGAAATCTCTACGCAACTCGCCTACACTCCGGGAAGAAAGACCACTGGATACGGAGTAGATAGAATCACAGTAAACGACGGGGATTTTGCTACACTGTTTCTTAATTACAGCGTTGGAGTTAAAGGAATACTAGAAAGTGATTTTGATTATCAAAAAGTACAGTTTTTCTATAGACAACCTTGGAATATCGGTGGTTTTGGAGTTTTAAACAGTTCACTCGAGCTTGGAAAAACATATGGAGAAGTTCCCCTAGGGCTATTGAGTGTAGTTCCGGGTAACCAAACTTATTTATCAATTTACAATACGTTCCCCCTACTCAACTTTTATGAGTTTGTTACGGACACCTATGCTTCTTTACACTTAGAACATAATTTTAATGGTAGGATATTCTCGAGAATCCCTTTATTAAGGAAGTTAAACCTTAGGGAATTAGTAGGAATTCGAGGAGTTTGGGGAGAACTATCCGAAGAGAACCTATTATTAAGTGCTCCTTCCAACGAAATTTTGATTGCTCCAGATGATGAAGTCTATTGGGAATACAGTTTTGGTGTAGGAAATATTTTCAAGATCTTCAGAATTGATTTCCATTTTAGAGGGAATTATTTCGATAATCCAGACGCTAGAAAATTTGGAGTTACAGGATCATTCGGGTTTTACTTCTAATTCTTTTTTGCTTTTTAATCGTATGTTTTTTTGAATTTTCTGACATTAGAAAACGTTATAGTTTATCTTAACATTAAAATTTTCGTATTTATTCAATATTTTTTGCGATAAATTTTAACTAACCCCTTGTAATACCTATCTTTGCCGCCCATTAAATGAAAACAAAAATTATGAGCGCAGCTACCAAAGAAAGCTTTGACGTACTGATTGAAATTCCAAAAGGGAGTCGTAATAAATATGAATATGATTTTGATATAAAAAAAATACGCTATGATCGTATGATATTTTCTTCAATGATGTATCCTGCAGATTATGGTTTTATTCCAGAAACAATGGCACTAGATGGAGACCCACTAGATGTTTTGGTTTTGGTTACAGAACCTACTTTTCCTGGTTGTGTAATGGAAGTAAAACCAATTGGTGTGTTTCATATGACAGACGAAAAAGGGCCTGACGAAAAAATTATCTGTGTACCAGTTGCCGATCCAATCGCAAATCGCCTAGCAGATTTAAAAGAAATGAACCCGCATTTGATCAGCGAAATCGAACATTTCTTTCAAGTATACAAGGATTTAGAAAAAAAGAAAGTTGATGTAGGTGGATGGGGTAATATCGATGAAGCCAGAGAAATCATCAAAGCTTGCGTAAAGCGCTTTGAAGATATCGAAAACAAACCAGAAGGATTGTTTAGTATTCATTAAGTTTTGATTAAAAAAACATAAAAAAGCTCAATATTTTCTAATTAATATTGAGCTTTTTGTATTTAGGGTATTTTTACTACTTTTAGCGACTAATTAACTTAAAATATATTTATGGAATCAAACATGATCTTCGTGCCAATCGCATTGGCTATTCTGGGGCTACTTTTTATGTTTATTAAAATGGCTTGGGTAAAAAAGCAGGCTCCGGGAAATGAAAAAATGCAGGGCATTTCAAAAAGTATCAAAGAAGGAGCTCTGGCTTTCCTGGCTGCAGAATATAGATTATTATTAATTTTCGTAGTTATTGCTTCAGCTGCACTTTTTGGTATTTCGATGATAGTGCCTACTACAAGCTGGATGATTGTTCCGGCTTTTGTTTTTGGTGCTATTTTCTCTGCTCTTGCAGGAAACATCGGAATGAGAATCGCTACCGAAGCGAACGCTCGTACTGCCGAAGCAGCAAAAACTAGTCTCCCGCAAGCATTGAAAGTATCTTTTGGAGGCGGAACGGTTATGGGATTAGGAGTAGCAGGACTGGCAGTTCTAGGATTGAGTTTGTTTTTCCTTTTCTTCACTTCGCAATTCATGGATAATGAAGGATCTTTCTATACCAACATGACTATCGTTCTTGAAGCATTAGCTGGATTCTCCCTGGGAGCAGAATCTATTGCATTATTTGCACGAGTTGGAGGTGGAATTTACACCAAAGCTGCTGATGTAGGTGCTGATCTTGTTGGTAAAGTCGAAGCAGGGATTCCTGAAGATGACCCTAGAAACCCAGCTACTATTGCAGATAACGTAGGTGATAATGTAGGTGATGTAGCCGGAATGGGTGCCGACCTTTTTGGTTCTTACGTCGCTACGGTATTAGCAGCAATGGTTCTTGGTAATTATGTAATTCGAGATATGTCTGCTACCACTCAGTTCACAGATGACTTTGGGAATATGGGACCTATCTTATTACCTGTAGTAATTGCGGGAGTTGGTATTCTGGCTTCGATCATCGGAACGTTTTTGGTTGGCGTTAAAAATAACGATGCCAAAGAAGCACAGGTACAAAAAGCACTGGATCTAGGTAACTGGGTGGCCATTGTACTTACCGTTGTAGCTAGTTACTTCTTAATACAATACATGCTTCCGTCTACCATGCAAATGAACTTCTTTGGAGAAGGAATAAAAGAAGTATCATCGATGAATGTATTCTATTCAACACTTATTGGTCTTGCAGTTGGAGCGTTGATTTCTATAGTAACTGCATATTATACTAGTTTAGGTAAAAAACCAGTTCTTGATATCGTACAAAATAGTTCAACAGGTGCTGCAACGAATATCATTGCAGGTCTTGCCGTTGGGATGAAGTCTACATTCTTATCCGTTATTTTATTTGCCGCTGCGATCTTTGGATCTTATGCCCTTGCTGGATTTTATGGTGTAGCCTTGGCTGCTTCAGCGATGATGGCTACTACGGCTATGCAGTTAGCGATTGATGCGTTTGGACCAATTGCAGATAACGCAGGAGGTGTTGCGGAAATGAGTGAATTAGAAGATCATGTACGTGAGCGTACCGATATTCTGGATTCAGTTGGTAATACAACAGCAGCCGTTGGTAAAGGTTTTGCAATTGCATCTGCTGCATTAACAGCATTAGCTTTATTTGCAGCGTATGTAACATTTACCGGAATTGATGGAATTAACATCTTCAAGGCAGACGTTCTGGCAATGTTATTTGTTGGAGGAATGATTCCTGTTGTATTCTCTGCATTAGCCATGAAATCAGTAGGTAAGGCTGCCATGGAAATGGTGCAAGAGGTTCGTAGACAGTTTAAAGAAATTCCTGGGATCATGGAAGGGACAGGTACCCCAGAATATGCAAAATGTGTAGATATATCTACCAAAGCAGCATTAAGAGAAATGATCCTTCCAGGATTGATCACTATCATTACTCCAATCATTATCGGACTTTTATTTGGAGCTGAACCTCTAGGTGGGTATATGGCCGGTGTTTGTGTATCTGGTGTAATGTGGGCAATCTTCCAAAACAACGCAGGTGGTGCTTGGGACAATGCCAAAAAATCTTTTGAAGCAGGAGTAGAAATCGATGGTGAAATGACTTACAAAGGATCTGATGCGCACAAAGCTGCGGTAACAGGAGATACTGTTGGAGATCCATTTAAAGATACTTCTGGACCATCAATGAACATTTTAATCAAATTAACATGTTTGGTAGGACTGGTAATAGCTCCTATATTAGGTGGACATACTGAAGAAGATACGGTAGTAGCAAAAGAGACCATTGAAGTTATAGAATCTGTACCGGAAAAGAGTACAGAAAATGATGCAAAAGAGATTCAAATCACTTCTATTGCATCTCCTTCAAAATAAAAAATCTTAAAATTATAACGTACAACCCCGCTCTTTTTGGCGGGGTTGTTTATTTTTATACTAAAATCTATCGTTTTCTAGATGTTTAAGAAAAAAGCTTTGCGGATTAATACTTATCTTGGATATGGCACGAACACTCTATTCCGTGCCACCGGAAGAGCTCTAGAAGACGAGAATATAGATTTTAGCACGAATCAACGAATTTCAAAAACATTACGAAACATTTATCGTCAATTTGAAAGTGATGAAGTCAGAAACGTATCCATAATTATTACACTCCCCGATGGTACCATCTTAGAAACAAAAACGGATCATGAAGGATATTACAATTTTACAATAGACACCTCTTCTTGTAAAGATCATCTAGATCAAAACGGTTGGTTCCCGTATAAAGTATCTTATAAAAGCGATGAAATTAGAAAGGAAATCATTGATGATAATGAATTTCCAAGTCAAATGCTTATCCCCTCCACCAAAGCAGAATTTGGTATTATCAGCGATATTGACGACACTATTATCCATACTGGAGTAGCTTCCTTTTTTAAATGGAGAGTCATTGCAAATACCATCTTCAAAAATTTTGATAAAAGACAAGCTATTGAGGGAACAGTAAAGTTCTACAAAAAACTACAAGAAGGCACCAATACAACACCCGAGAATCCGTTTTTCTATGTTAGTAACAGTCCTTGGAATTTGTATGATTACTTAAGTGCATTTTTCAAAAAAAACAATTTTCCAAAAGGCCCTATCCTACTTCGAGATTTTAGAACTCCTTTTGATAAGACACCGAAACCAAAAATTCCGCATAAAAAATCAGAAATTCTAAATCTACTGCAAACTTATCCAAAAATGAAATTCGTTTTGATAGGTGATTGTGGAGAAAAGGACGCCTATATCTATCGAAAAATAGCTGAAGATTTTCCTGGTAGAATTCTGGCAATTTATTTGCGAAGTGTAAATCACAGAAGAAAAGAAAAGCGCATTCAAAAAATGATGAGCACTTTTACATCCTGCCCTGTTTTGTTGGTTCGAACCTCTGATGAGGCTCTTGACCATGCCAAAAAAAATGGTCTAATCCATTAATTTTTTAAGCTTCTTACTTCCGAAGTTAATACCTGCATTGCTTCTTGTAGTTGTTTGATACTTGCATTATCAGAATTGGCATCTACATTAAAACTGAGCTTACTATTGACCTCCCACAACTCCACGATCTGATGCGCCTTAATAGTATAGGGTAAATATTCTGGGTTCAAAGAAACCAAAGTAATGGTCGAAGCATCCTCATTCTTTCGAATCTTTTTTACAACAACACTATCTTCCAGAACAATCACACATATCACATTACTTCCTATTTCTGAAAGATTGTTGATTGCCTTTCCTATCACCCATTCTTTTGGCTCCAAAACAGGTATCATGCTATCTCCCTCTACCTGAAAACCTCTGTATGTAGCATTTCTATACTCTGGTAAAGGAATATCAAAAGCCGGCAATTGTTGATACCAGTCTAAATCCTGAACATTATGCGGATATCCTGCTGCTGCTTTTACATTGACCAACACGATATTTTCATTGTTCTGCGGATCTACAGTGACCACTTTTGGAGATACATCCCCATGTTCCAGAGCTATTTTCTTTTGATTACTTTCCCCAAATAACCACAACGGATTGATACTAAATTCCTGCAGCAATTTGGCTACTACTTTACCAGAAATTTTTGTTTTGCCTCTTTCGATATCTGCTGTAGAGTTTTTGATATCCAAGACTTTGGCAAAATCTGATTGGGTATAATGATTCTCTTCGCGAATTTGTTTAAATCGCTTAACGGTTTGGTCAGTCATTTTATCCATAAAATCAGGATTTAAATTTTTATCTCATAAATACACCTAGGAGTTTGGGATAACTAGTAACAAATATACGAGATTTTGGAATAATTCCAATTTTAACATAAATAAATTTTAAATTATATGGAATTTTTCCATAAATTTGGAAAAATTACTACTAAACATACCACCCATGTCAACACAGACCATCGCTTTACATCAAAAAGTCCCTGAAAAAATCATTAAGCATTCCTTGAACAACAAACTTGAAGTGATTCATAGTTTAGAAAAAAAATTGAATGAAAAGGGATATCACTTTTTACAATCGCAAACCATAGGACGATATCATTTCGACTTCTTTTGTCCTAATCTTCGTATTGCCATAGAGATAGATGGCTATGCTCATGAGTTTACAGATATTTACAATCTAGATGCACCAAAAAAATTATTTATTTCTTCCTTAGGAATTACCGTATTGCGATTTACTGATCACCAGGTATTGGTAGATATGGATGAGATCTTGCGAACAATCAGACAACAAATAAAATCTTCGAACACGCCTTATGTCGTTTGATCGCATCAAAGAAAAACTTTCCATTCTAGCAGACGCGGCAAAATATGATGTTTCGTGTGCCAGTAGTGGAGGCAAAAGAGCGAACACCAACAAAGGCTTAGGAAACAACACAGGTATGGGTATTTGCCATAGCTATACCGAAGATGGTCGCTGTGTATCGCTATTAAAAATATTAATGACCAATCATTGTATTTATGATTGTGCATATTGCGTGACCAGAAGAAGCAATGATATTAAAAGAGCGGCTTTCAAAATCCAGGAAGTAGTAGATCTTACCATTAATTTTTACCGACGAAATTATATAGAAGGGTTATTTTTAAGTTCTGGGATTTTCAAAAATGCCGACTATACGATGGAGCGCCTAATTCGAGTTGCTAAAAAACTACGATTAGAAGAAAATTTCAACGGATACATTCACCTAAAATCCATACCAGGAACCAGTGACGAACTGATGCGTGAAGCAGGTTTGTATGCAGATAGATTAAGCGTAAATATTGAAATCCCCACTATTTCTGGATTAAAACTGCTGGCTCCAGAAAAGAAACATGAGGATTTTATCAAACCTATGAATAAGGTAAGTACCGAAATTACCAAATACCAATCTGAACGAAAAATCATTAGAAGCACCCCCAGATACGCTCCAGCCGGACAAAGTACCCAAATGATTATAGGAGCGACGGGAGAAAGTGATTGGGACATTATTCGATCTGCTACATATTACTACAAAAAGTTTAATATGCGTCGTGTATATTATTCTGGTTACGTACCTGTTTTATCTGATGCTAGATTGCCATCTTTAGGGTCTCAAGTCCCTATGCTTCGTGAAAACAGATTATATCAAACCGATTGGTTACTTCGGTTCTATGGATTTTCTGTTCAGGAGATCGTTAATTCCCAACATCAAAATCTGGATCTGGATATCGACCCCAAATTAAGTTGGGCCTTAAGGAACCTTGAGCACTTCCCTATTGATATCAACACCGCCGATAAACGCATGTTGGCAAGAGTACCAGGAATTGGGATGACTTCGGTCTCAAAAATTATTCAGGCAAGAAAGTTTAGACGACTTAATTGGTCACACCTCAAAGCTATTGGTATCGCACTTAATCGGACGCAATACTTTATTGTTTGTGATTCAAAAGACTTCTACACCAAAGAATACTCACCTGAAACTTTAAAACAAAAAATACTAAAAAATAGCAGTACAAAGTATAAGAAGTACTTTGATGGGCAACTAAGTCTATTTTCCTAAAAAAGATCGGTACTTATGAATCCAACTACAAATTTACAATACGACGGAAGTTTTGATGGGTTCTTAAGTTGTGTATTTGCCGTTTACGAACAAAAAATTTCAGCTCCCGTTATTCAAAAAGAATTTCAAAATACTGCTGATTTTTTTGCCACCACAGAAACCATATTTACCAACGAACAAAGAGCAAAAAGAGTATGGAAAGCATTTTGCAAAAAAACAACTTCTAAAGAGCAAAAAGATGTTTTCAAGGTTTTCCTAAGCGAAATTAAAGGAGTAGAGAACACCATATTAAGATATATACAATACACCTTTAAAAATGATTCCTCTAAAGGCATCGATTTCGGTAATAAGGATATTCTCAAAATTAGCCAAGTAGCACGGATGGTTGATCGGGAAAAACACAGGATGGAGGCATTTGTAAGATTTCAATTGACTACCGATCAAATCTATGTTTCAACGGTAGAACCTGACTTTAATGTATTGCCATTGATCATCAATCATTTCAAAGATCGATACGCAGATCAAAAGTGGTTAATTTTTGATATGAAACGCAAGTATGGAATCTTTTATGATTTAATTTCGGTCGACACTGTCACTTTTGAGCATAAAGAAGAGCATATTCTCAAAAAAATATCCGACAACTACGATGATAAAGAAAGTGAATTCCAACAGTTATGGGATACTTATTATAAAAATGTAAATATCAAATCCAGAAAAAACACCAAACTTCATCTTCAACACTTACCCAAAAGGTATTGGAAATATCTGACTGAAAAAAAACCTCAATAACCTTCATTTCTACTCTATTTACCACAGTTTACCTGTGAAAACACCACAAAAAACAGGCTGTTTTAATCATAAAGTGTGGATTTTTTCCCCACCAATATTTTCAAAAAAACGAAATAAAACACTATGTTTGACGTTAAGTAACCAATTAACTATATCTATTTATTATGAAAAAATTTTTTCTAGGAGCTTTGGCTCTAATGTTCGCTGTATCGGTAACATCTTGTAGAGAAACTGCTAATAAAGCAGAAGAAGCTGCAACTGAAGCTGCAGCTGAGGCTACTGAAGCTGCTGAGGCCGCAACTGAGGCTGCTGGTGAAGCAGTTGAGGCTGCAAAAGACGCTGCTGATGAAGCTGTGGATGCTGCAAAGGATGCTGCTGGTGAAGCTGTAGACGCTGCAAAAGACGCTGCTGGTGAGGCAGTAGATGCTGCAAAAGATGCTGCAACTGACGCTGTAAAAGAAGGTACCGAAAAAGCATCAGATGCTGTGAAGGATGCCTTAAAACAGTAATTACTGTTATAAGATTAAAAAGAAAGCCATCTCAATTGGGATGGCTTTTTTATTTTCTCAATCCAACCATTGGATCTTGTTTGCTATAGGTTCTCTTTTCGACTCCAAAGGTTCTTGTTTGTCATAGTTCCCAACATAAAACAACCCTAAACAACGTTCCCCTTCTTCAAAGTCAAAAAACTCCCCCATATAATCAATCAACTTTGGGCTACTCCAATAACATCCCACATCGTGAGCAGCACAGGTAAGCCACATATTTTGTACTGCCATTGCCGTTGATGCTACCTCTTCCCACTCTGGTACCCTTTCTTTCAAGTCTCTTTGCATACATATCGCTATAATTACATTGGCAGATTTGCAATTATTGATAATTTTTTTGTGCTTAAAAGGTGAAAAATCAATATCCGGAGTAATATCGGTGTAGGTATCCGACAAAAATTTACCTAATCGATCTTTAGCCTCTCCCCTCAACACTTTAAACCGCCAAGGTTCTGTTAATCGATGTGTAGGAGCCCAGTTCGCATTTTCTAAAAGTTCATTGACTAACTTGTCTGAAACTGGAATATTATTATATTGTGGAGGAAAAACGGACCTCCTGTTTTTGATAAGTTCACTAATATCCTTCATACAATTTTGTTTTCTGTAAAGTTACCACTATTATTTAGACCAATTCTAAAATACAAAGTTAAATACCTATTGTGAATCCAAAAGTTAGACTAAACATTTCTGAACAATTAGATGACCTATCCCTTTCTGGTAAAGTCCTTGAAGACACCTTATCTAGCTTAGGAACTATCAATTCAATTTTTGGAAATCATCGACAGCTAACCCGATCCGTACTGAAGTATTGTAGCAACAAGAAGTATAAAGAAAATATTCATATAGTGGATTTGGGATGCGGCGGTGGAGACAGTCTGCGTTATCTTTCCAAACAACTACTGCAAAAGAATATTAACGCATCATATACCGGAATCGATGGGAACCCTAAAAGTATTGAGTTTGCTAAAAAAAATACCCCTCACCAAAATTCCATACAATTTTTGGTTGCCGATATCCTCTCTCCTACATTTGAAATTCCGGAATGTGATATCTTAATTAGCAGCCACTTTATATATCATTTTGATAATCAAAAACTTGCAGATTTTTTAAAAAAAATCCAGCCCAAAAACGTAAAACATATTATTTTTAGCGAGTTGTATCGAAGTCCTATAGCTTATTTTCTCTTTAAAATTGCTAGCCGTCTTCTCCCCATTTCAGAAATGGCAAAAAAAGATGGTTTAGTAGCAATTCAAAGAGCATTTACCAAAAAAGAACTTGAAATGATCATTCGACAAGGAAACGTAGAAGATTATATTATACGGAAAAAACCTTTTTTCAGAATGATCGCAACCCTTGATCTACCCTCATAAACATGAAACAATTTTTTACAAACCAACTTCAGACTCTGAAAAGCACACCTAAAACACTTTTACTTACCTATATCATTATTTATTTCTGTTGGGGACTAGGTATGAATCAGTTTGGTGCAGAAATGGAGATTGCCCGATTTTCGTATTGGTGGCAAGTCATTACATGTTATATTTTATACATGGTACCCATTTCTATACTGCTCAAAGAGTACAGCTTTTTTAATCAATATGCATACGGATTGGTTGCCATGGGTATTTTGGAGTTTTTAGGATATTGGCTACAAACCTCTTATGTCTATCCAAACAACATATTGGATCAACTGTTTAACCCACAAAACTTCAGTTTGGGAATGGCATTATTTTTTGCATTGTATTTTCCTGCAGGGAATTGGCTGGTAGCCAAAGTACACCGACTTATTTTTTAGGAACAAGAACAAATTGTTGTTTACCTTGCTTTTTTACTCGGTATCTACTAGCGATATCACCAGCACCTTCTACATCACAGGTATCATCGATATAATCAATCCAATCCTGACGATCTACAATGGCATTATCCAAAATAGCATCGGTTAGCTTGGCTTTATCAAATTTAGCCCCCCATAAGGTAGCTTCTGAAAGATCTGCTCCTGTAAGGTCCGCTCCGTACAAATTGGCATGGGTAAGATCCGCACTTAATAGCTCTGCCCTTTTAAGGTTTGCCTGATGTAGTTTTGACCTTTTTAGATTCGCATCCGAAAGATTAATTTTACTCATCTCTGCTTCCTTAAGTTCTGCTCTTTCGAGATTAGAAGCAGGCATTTGTGCTTCAGTGAAATTAGCGTAGTTCAATCGTGCGTATTTTAAATTTGAACCAGAACCTAAATTTACTTTCTTGAGATACGTATAGTCAAAGTCCGCAGAGTTTAGGATATCCTGTGATGATTCTGCTCCCAAGTCACTTTTCAAAATACTGAAAAGCAATTGACCTCTTTCTGGACTAACCGGTGTTTCAATCAGTTCACCATCTTCTATAAATTGATAAGGTTTCATGGCCATGCATAATCCAATAATCCGAGCTTCTAGAGTCTTACTAATGTTACGCCCACCGGATCCTTTGTATTTTAATTCTTCATTCAGATCAGCCAATACATCCCCCATTACAAAAACTAAAGAGGATCTTCTATCCGCCTCGACCAAATTATTTTGACTGGTGATCAGTTTATTCTGATTGACTAATAGTTTGGTTTGAAAAATTAAAACCGCTGCAGGAATTACTCCTACCATAAACGCAAACAGTCCTATACGAGTAACTCTCCATATCACACTAGAAGAAACATCAGAAACTGTATCTACAGATACCGTTTTATACTCTTTATACTCATTAATTGCGTTGCTAATGCTCTTTTTAAGACGTTTCCCAAAGAGTGGAGTACTTGATTTTTTGAGCAACCATAGCCTAAATCTTTTCTTCTTTTGTTTTCCTTGACTGATCTTATCAAGCTTATCCTGAAGAATCTTATTTTCGGTTTTTAACCTTTCGATATATTCTTGTTCGTTGTTCACTTGTCTAGGGGATTTGGATTTTAAACGCTTAAGATATAAAAGATATTATGACATAAAAAAAGAAAGCCTGATTTATCAGGGATAAAAAAGGCTTTCTTCAAAACATAAAGGTATCCAACAAATACTGAACTTAATTTAAGTACGTTGCGATATCACTAGCGATATCTTCGACCAGTGAGGATTTTTCTTCTTCATCAATCTGATTTACAATTTTGATTAGTAAATGCACATATCCTTTTACATATTCCCTTTTAAACTCATCGCTCACGTACTCTTTACCCTCAACCACAATGAACGTAATCAAGTTTCGTATGATTAATCTTATTTCGGCAATGCTCAAATCCTCTTTCATCTTATTGATTTTTAGAACTTTCCGATGGAAAATGTGGTTAAAGAGGTATTAAAGTACTTTTGGAAACCATAAAAAAAGAAAATGAGGCGTAATTAATCCGCGATTTTCGATAAAAAACACATTTCATCGTTTTTTGAGGAATTGACATTTACCCTTCTTATTTATTACTTTTGTAATAGATCCAACCAAATACAAAGCTTCTATGAAAAATGTATTTTTTTATAGCATACTCATTTTATTGACTTTTATTTCCTGTGGTAAAAACGAAAAAGGAACCACCTCAACCTCCTCGTCTGCAGAAGAGGAAACCGGTGTAGTCATCAAAGACACCTTATTTTATCTGTATGAAACCACTGCTCAATCTTCGGATCAACAAGAAGTAAACTTAAATGTCATTTATCGATTTATCGTAAAAGGAGCCGCCGAAGAAACTATTGAAGAAAAAACAATCGAAGATCTTAATACCACTGAGATCAAACCCGCAGTAACCGAATATCTAAGAAAACTGATCAAAAAATATCCCAAAGCCGATTTAAGAACACTAAAGGATCAGATTGAGTTGTCTAAAATCAATAAAAATTTAAGCAATAAACATCCGGTAGAAATCATAAGTCTCAAACCCACCGTAAAGTTTAAAGAACTCATCATTAAATAGATAACTTATATCTATAGTATAAGATAGTATATACAACCAAAAAGCCCTGAGAAAACCTCAGGGCATATAAGGACTTTGAATACGGAATATCTTTGGCTAATCCCAATAATCAAAATTTCCCTTATTGCAAATTAACAAAAAGCACGCATCAAAAGCAAAAAGTGCTTAAAAATACACTGCTTTTGATGCGAAAATGACAATTCTGATTCTTTTGCTACCGTAGGAAAAGAAAAAAGGATTTCATTTTTATAAAATACTTTCAATCGTAGATAACACCAAATTACCTCTGTTCTTTCAAAAATTGACATCTGTGTCATAACCAACCCTAAGAATTTAACAGAAACAAAAAGGTCATTCACAGAAAAAATTTAATCTAGACCAAATAAAGTCAGAATATTATCCATGTAGACGTAAAGAATATCAAAAACAGATTGAATAAAGACTTTGGTTCAAATACGGTATCCGAACCTATGCAGACCTGATTTTCTTTTTTATGCCTGCTTTGATTTCTTTATTTGTTTACACATAAGAATATCAGACATAACCCATGAGTGTCGTTAAAAGTTCTGGGATATATATTATTTTTTAAAATCATTTTAATTATGAAAAAATCCATTTTAAAATTAGGTAAGGCTTTAACCAAAGTAGAACAAAAAAAAGTAACAGGAGGAATACGAGAATGTCAACAATTTATTCATGGTACTACTCCCCAATCTTGTCAATCATTAAACGGACATTATTTCTCTGATGGAAGATGCCTGGTTACTATACCAAATTGTGGCCCAACTCTATCTTACACTTCTTGTTAACTTTTCCTAAATGCCTTGTTGAGCTATTACAGTTAACTCAACAAAATATTGATGATAGCAAATAGACTTTAGGTACAGAAAACCCTGATAAATTGTATCAGGGTTTTTGGTATTTTTTGAAAGGTTAAGCATTAATGTTTTTACTTAGAATTAAATGCAGCCATTTCTCAAGAAACAAACCGTCAATACGACAAACCTTTAACACAAACACTTGTCATTGTTGATCAACCAGGAAAATGTACATGGCTAGATCCATTCTTTGTAAAACGAAAACAAATACTTTTTTAAAAATTATATTCTAATGTTGCCTTAAAAAAGAACGGTGTTCCCGGAGTAAAATGAATTTCTTCGAAAGATTGAGCTTCATTTTGTAAACGGGATTCAGTAGCAAATTGAGTTTCATTCCATTCAACATCAAATAGATTTTGTATTTGAATCCCTAAACTGAGTTTATCCCAACGGTACCCTGCACTTAGATCAGTAACGGTGTAACCTTCTGCAACAATAGAGTTGTCCTCATTTGCTGGGCGATCATTGATATGTCTTACGTTAATATTGCTAAACAATCCAGATTTATGAATAATACTAAGTCCACTAGACAAGGTAAAGTCTGGTGCCAGTGGGATATAATCTTGCCCTGAAGGTTCTTCGATAGATCGAGCATATGTATAATTGGTATCCAAATTCCAAAATAACCATGGCAAAATCTGGTATCGATAGCTAAGCTCTATTCCCTGGCGTTTGGTTTCTCCACTAGGTTCCACAATACCCGCATCTCCTACGTAAACAAATTCTTGTTCTAAGTACAAATACCAGTACGCAACATTCAACAGCATTTTGGATGTAGGTTTCCAAACAAATCCTACATCGGCCCCCAAAGCAGATGGTAGTATCGTTTCTCCTTGCTGAGCAACCACTACTCGTGTATCATTAGAGTGAAATCCTTTTCCGGCCTTTGCATAAAGTTGTAATCGCTTTGATGGATTGTAAAACACATTTAACCTCGGGCTTACAATTGCTTTGGCCTCTTCTTGAGTTTGGTAGGCATCTAGCAACCTATCGTTATACTTAAAATCAAAATAATCAACCCGAACCGATGGATTAAACGTCCACTTATCAAAATTAATATCTGCCCCCAGATAGCCTGCAATATTAGTTTCATTAATATCTCCAAACTGGATTTGTTCCAGAGTTTCTGTTCGATTTAAGGTGCGTGATAACTCATTGTCCTTGCTCTGATCATTTCTTAAGCTAATTCCTGCTTGCCATGTTCCTTCTAATTTATCTGTAGAAAATGTTCTTTGATATTCACTATTCAACCCAAAAATATTTCTATCTTCCTTTTGTCTGATCTGGTCTCCGTTTACAGGATCTTCTAAGAAAAATGTAAAATTGGAATACAATTCAAAGTCATAAGCACTCCAATACACATTACTTTTCAAGGTAGATTTCTCATCCAAAATCTTATCGTAATTCATTGAAAAATTGGTGCGAGATGTATTTCCTCCTTCTGTGTCATCTATTGCTCCAAATCGAGAAATCAAGCCACTGTCTACTGCTCGTTGTGGGATTTGCCCAGAAGCATCCCATTCGCTTGTAAAGTGAGAAATGGTAAAGCCCAATTTATCATATTCGCTAACAAAACCTGTGTACTTTCCAAAAACATTAATTCTATCAAAGTTTTGCGGACTATCGAAAAAACCGTCTGTAGATAGATATTCTGAAGCCACATAGGCATTGTGTTTTGCGGTATTCAATACATTAAACATTCCTAAAAGACGATAGGTATCATATTGTCCTCCTTCTAATTTGATGGTACTATTCCCTAAGGTTTCTTTGGTTCTGAAATCTACATATCCAGCAGTAGTAAAATTTCCTTTGTCCTCATAATATGGTCCTTTTCCAAAATCCACATTTTCAACAGTCTCTGGAATTACAAAATGCAAATCGGCATATCCCTGCCCATGAGCATGAGACACCATATTTACCGGTAGCCCATCAACGGTAAGATTAATATCTGTTCCGTGATCAATATCAAAACCACGTAAAAAGATTTGTTCTGCTTTACCCCCACCTGCATGTTGTCCAATAAATAAACCAGGAACTTTTCGCAAGATATCCTGGGAAGAGTTAACCGGAGTTGTTTGTACATCAATATCACTAATTAGTTGAAGAGAATTCACCTCTGGTGTAATTACCACTTCATCCAAACTAATAGCCGCCCGGTATAACACAATCTCCAAAGGAATACTGGTATCTTTGATAACCAATTCTTCGCTTTGATAACCCACACAAGAAAAGGTTAAAGTATCCCCTACTGACACATTTTTTAAGCTAAAACTACCATGTATATTTGGATGTGTATGTTTATCGGTTGTTGTATTCAATATATAAGCTTCTTTAAGAGGCTGTTGGCTTTCATTAACTACCTTTCCTGTTAGAATTTGAGCCTGAATCGAGTGATTAAACAACAGAAGTAAAATCGCTGAAAATAGTAGTTTCATTTATAATCTCATTTAAGGTTTGTTTATTAAATTTGGAGCTAAATGTATAGAATCCTTTAATGCGACTATATCGCATTAACAAAATTATAAGTATAATTTCACACTCTATAAAAAACTCCTTCCACAACAGGTAAATTTTATTTTTACCATGGTTGCATGATTATATACGAGAAAAAAAGAATATTGGTTTTTTAGTTACGAAGATTAACTGATTGGTATTGCAACACAAAACCTCTACGAAACAAATTAACGCCTGACAAACAGATGTTTAAAAAATCTTGGAGCTTGGAAAAAATTTGACTTTTTTCTAAAAATGGTAAGTCAATATTGTAATACTCTAAGTTATTGATACAAACCTAGGTTTTATAGTTTCTTTACAGCATAAAAAAGATGTATCTATCTTACATTATTTCCTCAATGATCGATTAAACTGGATATCATTAAGATCATCTTCAATGTTTACAGTCGATGAATTTGATCAATCTTAGCCCCTTCAATACATCCTTCGCTGATAAGGATAAGTGTCTTTTGCCGATGAAAACTGTTTAGCAAACCCAAAATAAGTTCTTGTGTTTTGACATTTAGTTCTTGCAAAGGTTCCTCAATAATCAAAATAGGTTTCTTAGTAAGCAAGGCCCTGCAATACATCAGTATTTTTTGCTGACCTGAAGTAAGATTACATCCTAGGTCTCCAATTGGAGTTTCTAAATGTAAAATGGTCATTTTGTCCTCGTGTATTTGTAGTTTTTTCAGTAATAAAGTAGCTTCTAACTTGTTTTCTTCTTTTCTGTTATAACAAATTGCTTCATAAACATTTTTACCATAAAGAGGGAAATCCTTTGACACAACAGCTACATGTTTACGGATCGTTTTTTCTGACAAAGAACAACTCCCTAGACCTCCATACGATACTGTTCCTTTTGATGGAGAGAAGAACTTTAATAATAAACGGACTAAGGTAGATTTTCCTGAACCGGATGTACCTTTGAGCAACGTGGTAGTTTGAGCTTTGAAAACCAAATTCAAGTTTTCAAAAATAGGCTTGGAGGTATTAGGATAGGAAAAAGATACATTTTGAATAGTTATATCCCCATCGTACAATTTAACATGCTCAACAGGTAATCTGTTTTCTTTGGGCAGATCGAAGATATCTATAAGTTTTGCGAAAGAAATATTTCCTAATTTCCAAACAATACTTACTCTGAGGGTACGTCTTAATACAGGAAGGATAGAAATAATCAATAATATTAAAACCAGAAGCGAAGAACCTTCGAGAGTGGTTTTATCAGGATTATTAGAAGAATGGAATACATACCACATAATACCTCCCAACATTGCATACGTAATTGCAGGAATCAACGCTTGTAACAATGCAACAATTCTAGAGTATCGTTTTCCGATAAGATACAGTTTATCAGAGCGCTTTCGATATCGCTTTTCTTCTGGCTGATATTTATTAAAAGCTTTTAATGCCAAAATCCCTCTTAATCTTGTATTGACAAAACTTAGCATTCCTGAACGCGTATTTCTTCTGTCCAAAGATGCTTTATATAATTCCTTGTTTATAAGCCACAGTAACACTGAAGAAATACAAATACAACCACCAACGATACAGGCAAGAAATAAGTCGAAATAACCGATAGCAATCATTACAATAATTAACAGGACGACATCTTGGGAAAAGCGAATTAATCCATTTTTAATATAGTTCTGAATACTTTTCAAGTCTCCACTGTATCGCAATAGATATTTACCTATTCCTTTGCTATTATAAACCTCCATCGTAATCTGGAGCTGATTTGCAAAAAGTTGCTCTCTTAGTATTTTACTGAAACGTTCTCCAATCAATGAAATACTGTAACGATTGATATATTCGAACAGCAATCTTAGTAGTACTAGAGAAAAGAAAAAGAAAATAAACGCCTCGAAATCCGGAGCATCCATAAAAGGAATAAACTTAAATGCGGCCAATCGATGAGATGAAAAACCAAAACTAAGTTCATAGAATTTACCGATACTTATAGGTATAAGAATAGTTAGTATGTTGTAGCAAAGACCTGTTGCTAAAGCCAAAATAATCAGTAATCCATGTTTATCTGTTTTGACAAACGTTTTGATGATATTCCATTTGCGATTCATTGTACTCTTTTTTATTCAAGCGGAGAAGGCATTCCCCGAAAACAAAAGGGAGAAACATACTCTCTGGGTACATACCTTCTATGCTTGAAATTCACAACATTATAAATCCAGGAATCTAACTTTTTGATCCTTTGTCATTAGACCACAGTGCTCTTGTTTGCCAAACCATTTATAGCGCCTGGCGGCTATAAAATCGTAACTAAAATCTCGTATTCTTTTGGGAACAAACCTCAAGTAATTTGAGATATTCCATGGGAATTTAAAGTAGCTACATATTTTCAGGACAGCATCACTTTTTTGATAGATTTTGTTGTTTTCGATCAAAATGATAGAAGACAAACTATTCTCATATCGATGAGCTCCTAATAATTCTTGTCCTTTTGGTGACTGCAGTGAAGCAAATTGGAATAAGGGATTTCGTTCTCTTTTGAGAATAAATCTGATCCAACCGTTACAAAGGTTGCACACACCATCAAATAAAACTATTGGTTTTGATGGAGTTTCGTTGATATCATATGTTGTATATACTGTAGAGGGTTTCTTTTTTGAAGGATTCCATAATTTTTCTATATCAAAGAATGAAAGAAATATAAATCCACTCATCTGATACCTAAAAGTGATTCCCATAATACAAAAAATACCCCAATGCATCATCCAGGTAAGTACTGCCCAGGCCATACCCCATTTTTTCCTAAAAAGAGCTAAAGGGGCTCCAAGCTCGAGAATAAAAGTGAGGATACCCATAGCCAAGAATAACCAGGTATGCTCGAACAGAAAGTCAAAAAGAGGAGCAGATTCTGAACCAAGCATTTCTTTTCGAATTGCATCTACCGATACCTGAGAGCGCATAGCACTACCAGTAACCCACTCCCACGAGAGATCTCCTGCAAGTTTGGCTATCCCCGACAACAGATAAGAACCTACAGTAACAGTACAAATAAGCTGAACGGGCCAACCATAATGCCAACTGATTTTGGGAGATAGTATGTTCTTTTTAGATTTTTTCCAGGAATCCCAGGACCAGGCATCGGCAGATGCTACAAAACCCAAAATAATGATATGTAAAATCAATGCATTACGGTTGTGATAAATCATCGACCATGAATTACGATAAGTAAAAAACAATAATGCAAGAATGGCAAAAGATGGCCCTATGTATTTAAACTTCCATCCGATGATGTATAGCACATTTAGAATAATCAAGATGATACTGACCCACCAAAACACCTCTGGAGCTATAGGCTGAGTCATCCAGTTTAAGATCCCGATAGGTTCAAAAGCTTCAGTATTTTGGACTACCCTTTGTAACATATCAAATCTGGAACATAAATACCATAAACAAAACAATCCCGTGGTAATGCGCAGCAATGCCAAATGTTGGGGTTTCATAGGTGTAAACCAATGTCGTTGTAAAGTTTTAAGGAGTTTTTTCATGACTTTTTAATTTTAGAGCACGCGATGGTTCTCTCATGTACAGGAAGTGTATCTAGTTTCGAAAAGTAATTCTCAAGATGATAATATCCTTTTACTAGTTCAATTCGCTCTAACTGTGAATAAGGAGCTTGTTTTTTGGCAGCAATTTTCTGAGCTATTTTTTGCGTGAAACTCACTGCATTTTCAGATTTTGCAGCTTTCTTGATTTGTCGACGGACTTGATTGAAACCACCAGTACCAGCAAACTGGTATGGGATAATATGTCTGTTTTGTTCTTGGTCATACCCGATAAGATAATAAACCCCGTAGGTGGCTTTCCTTTTTTTAGAGAACATGGGATAGTAAGATAAGGGGAAGTTATCCTTAGGCTTACCAGCCCAGTTCTCTACTACGGGGGACAATATTAGGGTAATCACAAATACGCTTATAACCAGGACTTGCTTTTGTGAGTATTTCATGGGGATCATTTTTAAGAGTTTGGGTTTTCTCTAAGCGCTATTCATACAGCAACATTTACATCAAGAATCAATAAAGGAAGTATTTGCCCAGGATCTAAGAGTTTTTCTAAAGTTAGAATAGGAAGTGTACTTCTATTCTCGACTTCTGCTACCAGAAGTGGACTTCCCGTAAACAATCCTCCTAGTGCAAACAATCGAGATCCAAAAATTGGAGTTAACAATTGAATACCAGTACTTACAGCCAAGCTATCACAACAAGATAAAATAACATGATCAATGGTGTCGGTAAATAATTCGTGATCCAATAACATGCTGGTTTCTTTCTGATACAACCCATCAGCTACTTCAATCACAACATAATCAGGATGTACCGCTGCTATTTGTGATAATAGTCCTTCATGTAGATCCATCAATTGATCTAATGAACATAAATAGGTAGATGGAAATCCGAATTCTGAAAAGTCACTTACTACATCCGCCCCACAATCGTATGCTAACATGCGATCTTTGTTAAAAACGGTACCTGTTAATTTTATATAGGCAACTTTGAATCCAGAGTTTTTTAAGCCTCGGCATAAGTAGGCGGCAGTGGTGGTTTTTCCGCTATCCATACTGGAGCCTATGGATAGAATGGTTTTAAAGGGTCTCACTTTTTTAGGATTAAATCTGGTTGCTTTTTGATGGTAATAAATGGTATTGATTACTTCACCATCGTTGTCAGAGGCATATCCTATCAACTTAAGTTTAGTTGGTCCTTTGGTTAATAATTTATAATACATGGATACAGCAATCCCTGCTACTCCTCCTTTCCCGATAAAATCATACTCAGGGTGATATCCTTCAGGTACATATCCTTCAAATTGATTGCTGGCATATCGGTTACCAAATGCGAGCATAATACGATCTCCCAGAAAGATGTAACAGTTTCTTCCTTCAAAATCTTGCACAGCATTCAATGAGCCGATGCTTACAACTTCAAAAATGGCAACATCTCCTGCAATGGGTTGATGAGACTTAGCAATTTTTGTGTTGATTTGATAATGGTTTACGTGTTTACAGATATTAGATTTTTTTATAGTTTTCATAGTAATACAGATAAATTTGGTTAATAATGAATACGAGTTGTGTTAAATTGATGTATGTGATTCTTCGCTATGTGGTATTGGTTTTTGTTTTTTCGTATGAAAACCAATAGCGTTTGGTCTTAATGTTCTTCGTCTGAAATCCAATCGATATGAAAATCGGAACATCAATACCGAAAAATTGTTGAAAGCTCTCAGGATATCTCCATCTCTTGGATCTGTAACATTAATTTCTCGATATTTACTACCAATATTAAATTCGGTTTGTCGCATGTAACTAATGCTTGCGTTAGCTCTTTTGAAAGGTCTAAAACGTACTCCTAAAGTAATTCGGTGGGCATGTAGTCCGTCTGGCGATTGTTTTACTACTTTCTCTCCTTGCTCATCTCTATATTGTAAGGGGCGTCCAGATAAGTAATAATGAAATTCGTTGGTGATAAAAGGAGTTGTTCTTAGTGGTAGCCCCCAACTGCCTCGATGTATACGGATACCATAACGGATACGATATTCAAATTTGCTTCTTTCGGGAAAATGCCATTCAGCTCTCAAAGAATTGAGAAATCGAAATTTCCCCAACCTGGCATTATATCTAAATCTGCCAGTAACTCGGTTTCTAGCTTCCTGATCTGGATCCGAGGGATCAGACGATCTAAGGTATCCAAATCCCGCTCGGAATCTCCTATCGAATCTATACGTGAGATTAACACTATTTTGCATAGAAGACAACTCAAAAGGTTGTTGGCTGAATAACAGTAGCTGTCCGGCGGAGACTCTCCATTCTTTGGTAATTCTTGCACCTGCACTATAACCGGTCCATAACTTTAAGTCTTCTTGAGCAAATAGATGAGTAGTTGCTAAACAAATAATTAGAATAAGGGTGATTTTTGATTTCATAACAACGATAACAAATTAGTAATGGGTTGTCTTGATTTGTATTGTTATCGGTATAAGGATGAAACCTTAAGAACGTGACAATGTTTTTATGTTTTTTTTCATAAAAACCTATAAATAAAGTAGATAAAGAAATGATTTTTGTACCTACAGTCTTTTTTTGGAGAAGCGGAAAGTGAAAATAAGCAGGAATAATGCCCCTAAAATTGAAATCCAAAGTACATAAGAACCAGAGCCTGTTTCTGAAGGTTCTACTTCACCTACCAAGATAAAATTTGCCCAGTAATAAGGATGTCTTTTGTTGGGTTCTGAAGCAGAAAGATAATCTAGTTTTGATTGATGCAATGCTCTGTCTATAGGTTTACCTTCATGAACATTTTCTAAAAACGCAGTAGTAATAGCCAGCGAACTCGCTTCAGAAGCATTCCATAGGCTGGAGGTGATATTATGTGCTCCTCCCAACAAGAAGGATTTACTCATCCCCTGAACACCTTCGCCATGATAGATTTTTCCGTTAGCAGAATGACAAGCACTCAGTAACACAAGATCTGCCTGCAAACGATTAGAATACAAATCCTGAGGAGAAAGAATAAACTCTTCTGTATGATCATCAAAAATAATACAAGATCTTTCTGGATCGTTGGTATCTACCAATCCATGAAGTGACAGATGAATAATATCCGCATCTTTACTTTCGGAAAGAAAAGAAGGCAACGAAGCCTGTTTATCAATAAATACTTTACCATCAAAAATTGCTGCACCACGATTTATTTCTTCTTGTGAAAGTGTAAGTTGCGCCAGGTTTTCTGCCCCGAAAAAGCGCTTGCGAGCTTTTAATTTTTGATTCAGAGCTGTACTATAGGTGGACCCAAAACCTACATATCGTTGTAGTTGTCTTTTTTGATGTTCTCTAAACAATAAGGATACCGAGTAAGAGTAGGATATGACATAATCTTCTATCAAATATTTTTGAGTATCATTAGTCGTTGAAAGCGCTTCAAAAGAGATTTTATGAAGTTGGCCATCCGGAATAATACATATACGTTTTATATCCCCTGTAACTTTATTGAGGCCCCTTCGTAAGCATTTATCATAAAGCATTTTGGATAATGAAGTAGAAATTTCCCTACTGGGATCATGACATTGTTCACTAAAATTTTTGATGGCATCTTTTAGTTCAGGATCATATGGAGTTGTGACAGGGAAAAAAGAATCTTGAGTAAGCCAAAAACTATATAATATGTTTTTAGAGACAAAATACTCTACCACCACCATATCTTCTGGTAAATTTTTCTGGATTTCCTTTATCCGTGGAGCTCTTATATAAGCATATTTTTCTTTGAAGTAATTGGGCTCTTTCTCTTCAATTTCCGAAAGAAATGCATCTAGTTCGTATTGCGCTTTGGTATACGCTTTCAACAAAGAATCTTGCTTATTGGTAGTCTCCAAAAGAGATGCTTGATGCATATTCATTTTTTCACGTAGTGATTTTTCCTTTTGCAATACTTCTTCAGACACATTGGATTGAAATGCATCTGTTTGACTTAGTTCATATTGCAAAACGATTGCCTTGGTTTTTGATGAAAAATAGTAGGCTTCATCCAAATAAAAACCATCCTTGGTGATTTGATACAATTCAAGTGCATCTTCTATCGCTTTTCCATAGTGCTCGAATTTCAAGTTTAAAAAGTCCAATTTGGATTGACCAAACTGAAAGGAAACCAGACTTCGGTTAATTACAGAATCGATTTTGTGTTGCACATTTAATGCCTTTTTCAGAAAAGAAATATCATTAGAAACCTGATATTGTTGTTTGAATATTTTTGCTTTTATTTCAATTAATCGGATAAGGTGCTCGTCATCAAGAGCCTTCGAGCTGTTAATTATCGGTAAGTTATCTTTGTCAAAGTGACCTACTGGTATCAGAATCTCAAATGCTTTGCTAAGATATTGTTGTGCTCTTATAGTGTCTTTTTTGTCGATCATTAACTCACAAAGATTCTCATAAGAGTAAACGATAGATTGCTTCGGATTTCCTTTAAGAACGCTCTCTTTTCTTAACTCTAAAACTTTGTTTAAATATTCTTCTGAAACATCAAATTCTCTTTGCTCCAGATGGATCATACCTAACAGTTCTAAGGCAATAGCATAATAGAAAGCATCCTGATCTTTATCCAACAGATTAATTGCCGCTTTTACCATTGTTTTAGCACTATTGAAGTCTTTGAGTTCTAAATAAGTGGTTCCTGCATTTAGATATACCCAAGCCAAGGTGAGTTCTGGAATTACATCCGGAAACGAGTCATGAATTACAAGAGCTTCCTCGATGTATTTTTTGGACTTTTCAAACTCTTTAAACTCCATGTGTAAAGCAATAAGATTATTGATTACTTCAAATTCTTTTACTTTATTATCTCCCAGTTTTTTGTAAAGGTTTAATGAATTTTTATAATATAATTCAGCTCTAAAAATATCATTCAGATCCTTATAAAATTTGCCGACACCATGATATTTTTTCGCTAGTTTTTGACTTGGATATAGGGAATCATTTTCAAATATATACAATGCTTGATCCAGGTATTTCTTTGCCGAAGAAAGGTCATTTAAATACTGATAACAAACACCTGTATTATATATCGTATTTGCTCTTTCGGTAGCGGGCACCTGTGGGCAATTTTCCCACAAAGGCAATAGCTTTTCTTTGAAATAAGTAATGGCATTAGCCTCCTGATTCAATAAATAGTAAGAAACTCCTATTTTATGAAGTATTTTCCCCTGATAATAACAATCTAGTTGTTGATATTCGGGATCCAGAGTCAGCATTTCGATTAATTCTGTATTCTTTTTGTAAAGCCCATTTGTAATATTTCGATTAATACTACTGTACTGTTTTTCAAAAAATGAATCCCTGGGATCATTATTTGTTTGAGCATTTACAAAAAAGACAGAACTAAAGATGATTAAGATAACAGGGGGTTTAAGAATCATAATCAAGCATTAAATACTTCTAACAGAAGCAGATGATTGTGTTTATCATACTAATATACTAAATGTCAAAACGATTTTCGGTGATAATTATTTGAAAAACAAAAAGGATACATGATTTGTTCATGTATCCCTCTTTTATATAGTAGATTCAATTATTTCTTTAATACAGTCTGATTGAAGGTATCTTTTGTTGTTTCAACTTTTACAAAGTAAAGGCCCGAACGTAATTGCTGAGTTTGTGCGATATCAAATACCTGCATGCCTTCATTACTTATGAACTGATCTTGCATGACCAGCAAACCGTTTTGATTATAGATAGAAACATGTATCGGGCCTTTTATATTCTTTGGCACATGCATTTGCAATGTGTTTCTAAATGGGTTAGGGATAAAAATGGTTTCCGATTCCCTTTGAATTTGATTATTAATCAGTCCACTTTGGGGGTTGCATCCGTTACTTAGCTGCGCAAATGCCTGAGGAAAATTAATGATCCCATTAGCAACCACTCTTTGGTTTAATAAGGTATTTGGGGTAGAGGTATTGATCAATACACATTTAATGTCTTGGTAATTAAAATTAGCTTGATGTGATCCTAATATGGCTACGAATGCCGTGATGTTTGCTGCAGCATACGAAGTACCTGATTGATATACTACATTACTATTCAAACCCGCCCCTGGGATACTATTTCCCAATAAAGCAACGTCTACAGATGTGCGACCAAAACTACTGAAAACGCTTAATGCATCATTGCAATTTGTGGAGGCTACAGATATGATATTGCTATTAGGATATGTGGCAGGAAAGGCTACAACATTTCCTCTATCATTATTTACACTCGTATTTCCAGAAGCAGCGATCACTACAGCACCCATTTGCTCGGCATAATCGATGGCTTGTTTTAGTGGTTTCCCGTTTGGATTGGTATTGAAATCTCTGTAACTGAAACTAAAATTTAGAATATTGGCTCCTTCATTTACAGCATCTAATATTGCAGGTATTAATTCCGACAGAAAACCTTGTCCCTGGTTATTATGTGTTTTTCTGATATCAAAGACAACAGATGTAGAGGGCGCATTTTGATTGATAAGATGGTGAATCACACTCGCAATATGCGTTCCATGTCCATTTCGATCTTCAGGAATTGTATCGTCATCAATATAATCATAACCCGTAAAGCTCGTAATATCAAACTCGTAACCAGGTATATTAGTAATAGGCTGGCTATATCCGGTGTCAAAAATGGAAATTTTTATAGGGTTATTACTAGTGACCTGCTGCGGTTCGATAGTATTGAAACAAGAGGTTGGAATGCTGGTTATTGGCTCTGTATTTATAGCTCCTATATTAAAATCAGTACCGTCAATATCAGTTTTACCTTCAGCGCTCATCACTTGTCGATCGATATTAGTTATCCGTTGCCCTTGTGCATTTACGTAAGGAAAAGCAACCGTGTTCCACAACCTGAGATTGATTTCTGGGCGATACCAGATTTCTTCAGAGTTCAAATCGTTGAGAAGCGCGTCTACCTGAGCTGTAGTAAGTGTTGGGTCCAATTGTACAAAGTACAAGGATGGGTGTTTTATAACCCGGTTGTCACAATCCTCATCATCATCGTCATCATCGTCATCATCATCGTCACAATCATCATCATCGTCATCATCATTATCCTTGTTTTGAGCAATGGTTTTTGAGTTTGATAAGGAGGGAGTGTTCTGTTGCCCAAAAATGGGTAACATAAATAAGAGGCAAAAAAGTAAGATGGTGGTGTGAGTTACAGTTTTCATATTCAAGAGAGGGTATTGAGTTTTGATTTTAAAGCAAGGTCCTAATATCACTTACTATTGGTTTTTTAGTTGTTCTAGCAATTTCTGTGCTTTTTCATAATTCCAATCATCGGGATTAATCTGTTCTAGTTGATCTTCAGCGGCATCAATTTGTTTTAATAGTAGAAAAGTCAAAGATTGATACCAATTTATCTCTTGAGCATATTTATCCCCAGTTTGTTTATTCTCTTCAAACTTTTGCAAAGCATTTTCATAATCTTTTGACAACAAAAGAGCCAGTCCGTGATAATAGAGATCTTCTTGATCCGGATTTGTTAGACTCTGATAATATCCCGATGATTGTTTATACTCTTTCTGGTTAAAAGATTGAATGGCGAGCGTTCTAAATACCTCTTCCTTAGAAACTCCTTTGGATGTACCTGGATGCAATATTTCTTGTTCATCCAGGTAATTTTGTGCAATTAAGGAAACATCAACTGCTGATGAACCAGCTAGTTGTATGGTGACTACTACAGCAATACAAGCAGCTGTAGCCAATAGAATTTTTATAAAGGTATTACGGTTTTTATTTTTTGAAATATGTTTATTTCTTGTAATTCCGTATTCATTCTCAAGCTTTGTCTTCCATTTTACTTTTAGATCAGCATCGTGCTTTTCTTTAAGTATTTGCCCCAAGATCTTATCCTCCTCATCCTTTGAGAGATTAGGACCTAATAGTTGATGTATTTTATCATTCATGACTTCAGTATTTTTTTAAGACCAAAATGATCTTTTAAATGTTTAATGCAGCGTTCTTTCTGTTTTCTAATGGTTGCTGGACTCTTTTGAATTTCTTTTGCTATTTCAGAAAGTTTCATCTTTCCATAAAAATGCCTCGTTAACAACTCTTTGCATTGATCTCCCAAAGTTTGCCAAGCATTAGTGAGCATTTCCAGATCCTCATCATCTAAAGCAGGTTCTTCATCTTCCTGAGACATTGCAACAATGCTATCATCCAATGATATTCCTTTCTTTTTTAAGTTCCGTAGCAAGATCTGAGAAGCCATCTTTGTAAACAGGAAACGTAAATTACCGTAAGCTAATTTTCCTTCTACAAATCGTGCTCTAAATTCTATTAAAGTGTCCATAGTGGCATCATATGCATCCTCATGGTTTGATCGATACTCCCTACAGAGATATCTTACCGTTTCTTCGAACTGTTTCAGAAAAACCTGTTCAAAAAAATAGGTGTCATTTTTTTTCAGATCTGTTATCAGCTTCTGAAAAGATGCTTCGCTTAATCCAAAATTCTTTTGCTTCATTATTTTTAGTTTAGCCCTCTAGAAATCAATAATTTATAACTAAAGTACTAAGAAAAAACAGTTCATATTTTGCTGTATAAGTCTTAGAAATACAAAACGTGACAAAAAAAGTTAACTTATTTTTTCAGAGAACTTTATTCTTCTAATCAATTTGTGGTCTAAACAGGTGAACTAAAAAATACCCTATCCCTATTCTGGTTTTTAACAAAAATTAATTAAAGTGAGAAAAAACGTACTTTCTTCTAGTGCGGTATTAAATAGGGAGCTTCGAACAGCTGGTTTCTATTATAATCGAAATTGAAAGATCTTATGGAGAAAAAACTTTGAGTATTTAGTGTCCCAAACTATTGAAAAAGACATTATGAATATTCAGGCCTAATTTCAAAATTAGGATGGATGATCAGACCTCAACAATATTTTACAAAAATTCTTCTTAATCGAGGAAACAAAAAAAGCCCCGTAAATATTTCATTTACGAGGCTTTTGTACTGAAGGCGGGACTTGAACCCGCACGGACATTACTGTCCATTGGATTTTAAGTCCAACGTGTCTACCAATTCCACCACTTCAGCATGGACTTTATGTATATCTCAGAGCGAAAGACGGGATTTGAACCCGCGACCCTCACCTTGGCAAGGTGATGCTCTACCCCTGAGCTACTTTCGCAATCTTTAATGAACGTCGCAATTCGTTATTGCGGATGCAAATTTAATACAATTCTAATAATACCAAAGTCTTTTTAGCAAAAAGAATAAAAAAATTTACACTTGAGAAGCTTTCTTCCTGGTTAACATGCGTTTAATTTCATTAAGCTTCATCAAAGCCTCGACAGGAGTAAGCGTATCAATATCGATATCCAGGATTTCTTCCTTGATTTCTTCCAATAATGGATCATCCATATTAAAGAAACTTAACTGCAATTCATCTTCTTCCTGCATTCCTTTAATTTTATCGGTAAGCTCCTCGCTACTATGCGACTTTTCGAGCTTTTTAAGCATCTTATTTGCACGATGCAGTACTTGCTGGGGCATCCCTGCCATTTTTGCTACATGAATCCCAAAACTATGCTCACTACCTCCCGGAACTAGTTTTCGGAGAAACAGTACCGTATCTTTTAACTCTTTGACAGCTACATTATAATTCTTTATCCGACCAAAAGTTTCGCACATCTCATTCAACTCATGATAGTGGGTAGCAAATAATGTCTTTGGACGTGCAGGATGTTCGTGCAAAAATTCACTAATCGCCCAGGCGATAGAAATCCCATCATAAGTACTGGTTCCTCTACCAATCTCATCGAGCAATACCAAACTTCGATCAGAAATATTATTCAATATACTTGCCGTTTCATTCATCTCTACCATAAAAGTAGATTCTCCCATAGAGATATTATCACTAGCTCCTACTCTGGTAAAGATTTTATCGACTACACCTATTTTTGCCTCTTCGGCAGGGACAAAACATCCCATTTGAGCTAATAAAACGATCAGTGCAGTTTGACGTAAGATCGCGGATTTACCACTCATGTTAGGTCCCGTAATCATTATAATTTGTTGCGTATCCCGGTTCAAAGAAACATCATTGGCGATATAGGATTCTCCAGGTGGCAATTGCTTCTCTATAACAGGGTGGCGTCCATTCTTGATCTCCAAATCAAAATGATCATCAATCAACGGTCGAACGTAACTATTTTGTTGCGCCAATAGTGCAAACGAACATAAACAATCCAATTGACCGATTAGCGCTGCATTTAATTGCACAGGTTTGATGTATTCGTTCATCCAAATCACCAGATCGTTAAAAAGCTGTTGTTCTAGCAATAATATTTTTTCTTCAGCACCAAGAATCTTGGCTTCATATTCCTTTAACTCTTCGGTGATATAGCGTTCTGCACTTACCAGGGTTTGCTTACGTATCCAGGTATCCGGTACCTTATCTTTGTGCGTATTTCGTACTTCAATGTAATATCCAAAAACATTATTGGATGCAATTTTTAATGAAGTGATTCCAGTAGCTTCAGACTCACGTTCTAACATCTTATCCAAATAGTCTTTCCCTGAGAAAGCAATTGTTCTTAGTTCATCCAATTCATCCAGATATCCATCCGCAATGGTATTCCCTTTCAGAACATTTACCGGTGCTTCTTCATTAAGTGTTTCTTTGATTTTGGAACGCAACAACTCGCAATCATTAAGGGTGTCTCCTATAATTTTTAGCGCTTCATTATCGCTTGCTACCGTCTGTGCTTTAATCGGCACAATAGCTTCCAAAGAGTTCTTGAGTTGAATTACCTCTCGCGGATTTACCTTTCCGGTAGCCACCTTAGAAATTAAGCGTTCGATATCCCCTATTTGCTTAATCTGATGTTGTATTTTTTGATGCAGTGAAGGGGTGTCCAAAAAGTATTGTACCACCTCATGCCTTTTTTGTATTGCGCTTACATTTTTGAGCGGTAAAGCTAACCACCGTTTTAAGGTACGCCCTCCCATTGGAGAAATCGTTTTATCAATCACATCCAACAACGTAACTGCATTGGCAGCATTTGCATGGTACAACTCAAGATTTCTGATGGTAAAGCGATCCATCCAGATATACTGATCCTCTGCAATACGCTGGATTGCGGTGATATGCTGTAATTTGTGGTGTTGTGTTTCTCCCAAATAATGCAGAATAACTCCTGCAGCGATGATTCCTTCTTGCAAATCCTGCACCCCAAATCCTTTCAAGGATGCGGTACCAAAATGGTCATTTAGGGTATCGGTTGTATAATCGGTTTTAAACACCCAATCTTCGAGAAAAAAAGAATGATGAGATTCGCCAAAATCATTGTAAAAGTTTTTCTTCTTTTGCTTAGCAACCAACACCTCGCTGGGGCCAAAATTTTGGATAAGCTTATCAATATGCGCAACATCTCCTTGAGCGGTCAAAAATTCTCCCGTAGATACATCCAGAAATGCAATCCCAAGCTCCTTTTTTCCATAATGAATGGCGCACAAAAAGTTGTTGGTTTTACTTTGTAACACCTCATCGTTAAGAGCCACTCCTGGAGTTACCAATTCTGTAACCCCTCTTTTTACAATTGTTTTGGTTTGCTTAGGATCTTCGAGCTGATCACAGATAGCAACGCGTTCTCCAGCCTTTACCAATTTTGGTAAATAGGTATTCAACGAATGGTGTGGAAATCCCGCCAATGCCGTTTCCTGTTCGCTTCCGTTTCCTCTTTTGGTTAAAACAATATTGAGAATGGCTGCTGTTTTGATCGCATCTTCTCCAAAAGTCTCATAAAAATCCCCTACTCTAAATAATAATAATGCATCAGGGTATTTTGCCTTGATCGCATTGTATTGCTTCATTAATGGAGTTACTTTCTTTCCGCTCTTTCCTGCCATTCAAAATTGTAATTATGTGAACCATGCTAAAGTAGCTATTCTCCATTTTTTTTTGAAATATCCCTATAACGAGTTATTCAATTTTATTCACAATTCGTTTTCTCTGCTATCCATGATTACATCTAACGAATAAATAATATTTTTGCAGGGATGAAAAACAGAAAACTAAAAAACCGCGAGCTTGATCGCAAAACCATAGAAGAGTTTAAATCTTCGGATAAAACTCCATTGATCATCATCCTGGACAACATCAGGAGTCTAAATAATATTGGCTCTGTTTTTCGAACAGCAGATGCCTTTTTAATCAAAAAAATATACCTGTGCGGTATTACTGCAACACCCCCTCATAAGGACATTCAAAAAACAGCCTTAGGAGCTACCGATACGGTGAGTTGGGAATATCAAAAAGACACTATAGAATTGGTTACCTCCTTAAAATCACAAGGCATCAAAATACTATCTATAGAACAAGCAGAAAACGCAGAAATGTTAGATCAATTTACTCCAGAAACTGACCGACAATACGCACTTGTCTTTGGAAACGAGGTAAAGGGAGTCCAGCAAGAAGTAGTTTCATCTAGTGACACTGTACTAGAGATTCCACAATTTGGAACCAAACACTCCTTGAATATTTCGGTAAGCGCAGGAGTGGTAATCTGGGATTTGTTTTGTAAGTTTAGAGTGAACTAGAACACTCACTCATGAAATACAGCACACCATTCATTTGTCTTTTTTCCTTACTTCTTTTTTCTTGTAAACAAGAAACCAAACCTTTACGAGAGTCTGAGGATCAACAACTACTAAACAGAGCTAAAGAAATACACAGTAAAGTGATCACTTTGGATACCCACTGTGATATCAATGTGAAAAATTTTACTCGCACAACAAACTACACACAAGATCTAAACACCCAAATCACCTTACCTAAGATGGACAAAGGAGGATTAGATGTAGCATGGTTAATTGTCTATACAGGTCAAGATTCTTTAACCCCAAATGGTTATGAAAAGGCCCACCAAATTGCAATGTCAAAATTTGACGCCATCCACAAACTGGTAGATTCTATAGCTCCAGATCAAATGGAATTAGCCCTTACTTCTGATGATGTTCGTAGCATCCATAAAAAAGGAAAAAAAGTAGCGATGATCGGTATCGAAAATGGCTATCCTGTAGGAACCGATATCAACAATGTAAAGAAATTCTATGATCTTGGTGCTCGATACATGTCGCTCTCACATAACGGGCATAGTCAACTTTGCGATTCGAATACTGGAGAAGCAGATGGGGTATGGCTACATAATGGCCTGAGCGAACTGGGCAAAGAAGTGATTGTAGAAATGAATAAATACGGCATGATGATCGATGTTTCTCACCCTTCAAAAGAATCCATGCGACAAATGATCGAACTCTCTAAAGCTCCCATCATTGCTTCTCACTCTTCGGCAAGAGCGCTTTGCGATCATAGCAGGAATCTTGACGATGAGCAACTCGAATGGCTCAAAAACAATGGTGGTGTTGTGCAAACTGTAGCTTTTTCCTCGTATTTGAACACGGAAAAGTTTGAGAAACGAGTGATCAAAGACGTAGAGATAGCAAAACAGATCGCTGATTCTATGGGAGTAACCTGGCTAGAACGTGAGGAAGTAATGAAACTGAGTAGCGAAGAAAAAGAAAAATACTATGACTTTTTAGGAACTATGGCAGCGGTTAGACGGGCAAAAGTAAAAACAATGAAAGATCTTCCTCCTGCTGTTGATGTAGCTGATTTTGTAGATCACATTGATTATTTGGTCGAGAAAATCGGGATAAACCATGTAGGTATTAGCTCTGATTTTGATGGTGGCGGTGGTATCGAAGGATGGAGCGATGCTTCAGAAACTTTTAATGTCACTCTAGAATTGGTAAGACGAGGATATACAGAAGAAGAAATCGAAAAGCTATGGAGCGGTAACTTACTTCGTGTTTTGGACGAAGTGCAAGCAGTAGCTCAGGAGCTTCAAAAAAGCTAAGCGCAAATCTCTTGTAGTATTTTTACAAAATCCGTTCGATTTGCGACAAAATCCAGTTCAGAAACATCAATGATTTTCACATTAAAATCAGCACGAGATTTAATAAATTGCAAATATCCCTGGTTGATCTTATTTAAGTATTCTGGTGGGATCTTTTGCTCATAATCTCTACCCCTATTTTTGATATTTTGCAACAATCTTTCTGTATTTTGATAGAGATAAATGTACAATCCCGGTTTTACCAGATTGCGATACATGAGATCAAATACTTTCTTATACAAAGCAAATTCATCATCCTGCAAAGTAACCTTGGCAAAAATTAATGATTTAAACACATCATAATCGCTAACTACAAAATCACTGAAAAGATCAAACTGCGCAATATCGTCCTGAAGCCGTTGATAGCGATCCGCAAGAAAAGACATCTCCAACGGAAAAGCATATCGTTCCATATCTTCATAAAACTTAGGCAGAAATGGATTATCTGCAAATCGTTCCAAAATCAACTTTGCATTAAATTCCTTAGAGATCAACTGCGCCAGACTTGTTTTACCTGCTCCAATGTTACCCTCAATAGTAAGGTATTGAAATTGGGACAACTTATACACATTCTTTGGTGGAATTATCTTTTCTGAAACTTGTTCGATTTGTGAATCATCGTTTACTTCTTCAAGCAGCTTAGCAATGCTTTTTTTATAAACAGGATGCACTTCATTATCCGCAATATCAGCCAGAGGGGTCAAAACAAACCTTCGATCTTGCATTGCCGGATGTGGTACTTGTAGATCTTCAGTTTTTATAATCCCTTCTGAGGATAGCAAAATATCCAAATCAATAGTTCTTGCTTGATACCCTTTTTGATCTGCTGCTCGATTCCTACCCAATTCCGTCTCAATCTTTAATAACAGATCTAGAACCTCTTGGGTGGTGTAAAAAGTTTCTACAGTGATACAAGCATTATAAAAATCCTCACTATCAAACCCCCAGGAAGGTGTTTGATACACGTTTGAAATAGCGATAACATCGCCGATAGATTCAAAAATAGCATCCACGCCTTTTTGAAGAAAATCAATACGATCTCCTATATTACTTCCTAATGATATATGAACAAGATGTGACGTTTTCAACAGCAGAGATTTATTAATCTAAGAAGAACTCCTTATTTTTAAGGCAAATTAAGCAAAACAAAATCACTTCATGCTACTATTGCATGAAGTATTATTAACTATTTTATTTTGAACGAAACTATATTAAATCCTAAAGATAAACGGGATGCTTTTAGGATTTACCTTATTCTCGGGGCATTATTCATCTCCTCTTTGGTAGCGTCTAATTTAATTTTTCAGAAGTTTTTTTATTGGGATTTTTTCGGGATCTACACTTTTGAGGTTTCTGTAGGCATTTTGCCATATCCTATCACTTTTTTGATTACTGATATCATAAGCGAAATTTTCGGAAAAAGAAAAGCCAATCAAATCGTTACTGCAGGAATATTTGCTTCTTTCTTTTCCTTACTCATTGTTTCGGTATCGGGAGCTGTGCCAGCTACGTCCTGGTCTCCTATCGATGACCAAACTTTCAAAACTGTTTTTGGTGCTACTGCCATTGCAGTTTTTGCCTCGATGATGGCTTATCTTTTTGCTCAATATGTCGATATCCAGATTTATCATTTTTGGAAAAAATTTACCAAAGGAAAACATTTATGGCTGCGTAATAATTTCTCTACTTTTTCCTCTCAACTGATCGATACCGCTACGGTATTACTTTTATTGTGCTCTACAGGAATCATAGGCTGGGACCGTTTTGGACTACTATTGCTCAATGGTTTCCTTTTCAAAATTTTGGTGGCTGCTTTGGATACACCCCTTCTATATGCTGCGGTTTACTTTTTACGAAAGCGATTTAAGCTAGGTGTTGGTGGTGAAATAGAGTTAGAAGTGTAAAATCTAACAAATAGTTAACTTAAAAAAAGCAACATAGTATCTTTGTAAACCGTTATTTTATACGGCTCAATTATCTAATTACATGAACGCATGAAAAAAGCCCTAAAAATATTCGGTATCGTCATTCTTCTTGGCATTATTGGAATTATTGCCATACCCTTTTTATTTAAAGGAACGATACAAGACAAAGTACGCTATCTTATCAATCAGCACGTAAATGCAAAGGTGGATTTTGCTAATATCGATATTAGCTTGCTTCGCAGTTTCCCTCAGGCCTCTGTAGTCATAGATGATCTATCGGTGATTAATTACGCCCCTTTTGAAGGAGATACCTTGGCCTATTCAAAACGAATAGCACTGGATATGGCCGTCAATGAACTATTCAAAGACGCTACAGAACCTATTAGCGTTCAAAAGATAATTATAGACGAAGCCAATATTGCTATCAAAACAGATTCTTTGAGTCGTTCTAATTTTGATATTTCAAAGACTGAAGGCTCTCAAACCAAAGAAACACCTACAGAAGATGGTGGCTCTTTTACTTTTGCACTAGAACATTATGAGATTAATAATGGTAAGATTTTATACCAGGATGACGTGAGTAAAACACACTTGCTGATGACACATTTAAATCATAGCGGTGATGGGTCTGTTTCTGGAGAGAAAGTAATTTTGGATACAAAAACCAGTTCTGAAGTCTCTTTTGGGTTAGATGACACGCAATATTTAAACAAAAACAAGGTACAACTCGATGCGCAACTAGAATTAGATTTAAAAAATCAAAAATATTCCTTCAAAGAAAACAAAGCATTAATCAATCGATTACCATTAGAGTTTGCAGGGTATGTACAAACTGCGGAAACATACACCGATGTGGATCTAAGTTTTAAAACACCAACTTCGGATTTCAAAAACTTCCTGGCGGTGGTCCCAGAAACCTATGCCAAAAACCTGGACGGAGTAACTACTAGTGGTGATTTTTCTATTGATGGTTTGATAAAAGGAAAAGCAGATGATACCTATATCCCAAAAATGGATATTAAAATTGTATCTCACAACGCCTCCTTTAAATACCCTGACTTACCAAAAGGTGTAAGCAACATTAACATTGACACGCAAATAAAGAATGACACAGGACTAGCCGATGACACCTATATCCAAATCGGAAATCTAACTTTTAAAATTGATCAGGACACTTTTGCTGCCAAAGGGAGTTTACGCAACCTTACTCAAAATATGATTGTAGACATGGCGATGCAAGGGACTTTAAATCTTGCTCATCTGGATCAAGCATATCCTTTGGAATTGGAAGAAAAAATCAATGGTATTGTTAATGCCAATATTCAAACCCATTTTGATATGGAATCCTTGGAAAAAGAACAGTATCAAAATGTCAAAAGTTCTGGAACCGCGAGTATATCTGGTTTTTCTTATGCTTCTGAAGAACTTCCTAATACCATCAATATTCAAAATGCAGATGTGAGCTTCAACCCTCAAACCATTTCTTTAGAAAAAATGGAGGTCACTACAGGAAAATCTGACCTTTCTGCCAAAGGAACTATTGACAACCTGATGGGGTTCTTATTTGCCAAACAAGATCTGAAAGGAAATTTTGATGTTTCTTCAAACACTTTTGCGGTTAATGATTTTATGATGCCGGAAACCAGCACTTCAGAAACTGAGAATACTAACGAAACAGCTACCGAAGATGAAACCATGAAAATCCCTTCTTTTTTGGATGCCACACTTAATTTTGATACTCAAAAAGTGATCTATGATAATTTGACCTTATCCAATGCCAAGGGGACTGTAAAAATAAAAGACGAAACCGCGTATTTACAAAATGTAACTTCCAATATTTTTGATGGCGGTTTAGCCTTCAATGGTAATGTGTCTACAAAATCTGAAGTTCCTGTTTTTGATATGGCTTTGGATTTAAGTAAAATCGATATTGCACAATCTTTCAATAATCTCGAGTTGATTAAAGGATTAGCTCCAATTGCACGTGCCCTTACCGGAGATCTTACCACTCAAATTAATTTAAACGGAAAATTAAATAGCGATCTTACTCCTGTGCTCACCTCTTTAAAAGGGAAGGCATTGGCAGAAATCCTAAATGCAAAAGTATCTACTGCCAAAACACCATTATTATCAGAACTTGATGGTAAAATGAGTTTTGTACAACTAGATAAGTTGAATCTAAAAGACATTAAAACCAATCTTAGCTTTGAAGATGGAAACATAAAAGTAAAACCCTTTGATTTTGAAGTAGAAGGTATTAAAATCACTGCTGGAGGAAACCACAGTTTTGATCAAAGCATGAGCTACAACCTAACGCTTGATGTTCCTGCAAAATACTTTGGAAATGAGGTTAGCGGTTTATTATCACAACTTAGCCCAAAAGAGGCAAATTCTGCAACTGTACAACTCCCTGTTGGTGTATCTGGAAATTTCACAAATCCCAAGGTAAATTTAGACGCCCAACAAGGCATCAAACAGTTTACACAAAACCTGATTAGCAAACAAAAAGACAAAGCGAAAGAACAACTGGTAGGACAAGGAAAAAAAGTAATTTCGGATCTCTTGGGAGGTTCAAAAAAACAAACCGACTCTACACAAACAAAAACCAATACAGAGGACACCCTTAAAAACACAGCAAAAGATATTCTTGGCGGCTTTTTGGGAAAGAAAAAGAAAAAAGACAGTACAAAGACTGGAAATTGATTTCGTTATAATACCGATATAACAATACCTCTTTTGGATTGAAAACATTCTCCCAATAATCTGATTATTGTGGATAACTCTTGTGTGCTGCAAACAATAAATTTCATAAAACCGGGTTAACGATTTAGTAAAGTTATAGTTGTCTATGAAGTAATGGTATAATTTTAATTTTAATACCCCAACCAAAATACCCCCGTTTATGAAATTGAATGCATTACTCCTCGTTTTGTGCTGCAATGTATCTATTCTGGCATGGTCTCAAGCAGACATAAAAAACAATCACATGGATTGGACCAAGGGATGGACCAATTTTGACCCAAATCTTCAGGATTATCCTGAAGCCGAAGAAATACTTCCCAGTACTATTGAAACCAATGCTTACCTCAGAAATGATGTAGTCTATCTAATGTCAGGGAACGTATATGTTACCAACAATGCTACGCTTACCATACAAGAAGGTACAATTATACGTTGCGACACAAAGAATCCAGCAAGTTTAATCATTGCCAAAGGATCGAAATTGATAGCCAAAGGCTCCAAAATGTTCCCTATCGTTTTTACCTCGAATGAAGCTCCCAAATCCAGAAAACCTGGAGACTGGGGCGGAATTATAATCGCAGGAAGCGGAAAAATAAATTCTCCTGCTGTTACCAAAGTGATAGAAGGAAATTTTTTACCTCAATATTCGATGTATGGAGGCACTGGTGGAGATAAAATGACTGCAGACCTGGATTATGTGCGTATCGAATTTGCCGGCAAAAAGACCAACAAATCCAAAGAGCTTAATGGACTATCCTTATATGCACTTGGCAAAAGATCTAGTATAAGTAATATCATGATTAGCTATTCTGCCGACGATTCGTTCGAATGTTTTGGTGGCAGTGTCCCTATGAGCAACCTTATTTCTTACAAAGCCAAAGATGATGATTTTGATTTTACCCTCGGGTACTCTGGAGAATTATCCGATATCCTAGCAATAAGACACCCATATATTAGTGATATCAGCGGATCATTTGCTATAGAAATTGACGGATATGACAAAAAGGATGGTTTTATCAACACCTCTTCTTTGTCTTATATCAAAATAAAAAATGCCACACTGATCAATCTGTCAGACAAGAGTAATTATCAGCATACCACCGCTGCAATTTCCTCCAAAAACCTAGCGCGTATAGAACTTACCGAATCCAAAATATCTGGATTTGCCAATGTGGTAAAGTTTGATAAAACTTACCAATCCTACACAGATATTGAAAAATGCTTTTTACTGGAGAACAGTATTTTCAACGTACATGATATTGCCATAACCACTGGATTTACATCAAATAAGGATCTTGGTCGACTTTTAAAATACAATATGTACACCAATAATTTTAAAAGCGCAGAGGATTTGTTTACAGATCCTACAGATACCAAAAATCCAAAATTCACTATAAAAGAATCAAGTAATTACACCTTTATGCAATAGCATAAATTAACACATCGTCTTTAAAAATTCCCCTACAATGAAAACAATCACTTTTAGCATTCTATTCTTTTTGATTTTCAATTTCACGTATTCACAAACCAAAAAGAACGTATTCTTTGATCAACAAGCTTTGATTTCAAAATTCCACACCATTGATGAACTGGAAGACATGAAAAAGGGGGAATTGATAAAACTATACACCGAACGAGTAAAAGAAGTCACTACAGTATTACCTTATCTTGCATTGACCAATGAAGCAGGCGTAAAACTATCAGACATTGGTATTAAAGAGAGTTCTGATCATCTAAAATCATTAGACAAACATCACGAAGCCATATTAGATTCTTTTGAGAGTACGAATAATATGATTTCCGAATTCATCCCTTATGCAGATACCGAAAAAATTGTTTGGGCAATTTTATATTTTGAAGAAGTCATCAAAAAAATACGCATAGGAGCCAATGGAAATTTCTAATTTCCAATTCTCCTTTAAACTCACAAAAACCAGTTGTAACTAACTGGTTTTTTTATTCATTAGAACTAAGGTTTTTAACATTTAAGTATAGCTACCGACAGAAAACACTTAAATTTTTGATTCAACTAACTCTTTTAATTGTTTATATATCAGTAAAAAAAGGACAAAATCTTCCAAAAAACACCCTTTTTGATGGGGGGATTTCCCCCTTACACATTTTTGTTTAATTTTCAGCCAATTGAAATAAACATTTATTATTTTTTTGATTTTCAGCAGTATAAGAAAAATAAAGTAAGAATTATACTCATAATATTTTATTAATTTTTCTTAAAAAGACGACGAACGTACAAAGTTTACGGTAAACACGTAACCAACTTTAACAAAACTCTGCTAACTTAGTAATCCCAAAAGTTGGAAGAAAGAAATTTCCTCCAATAATTTAACCCCAAAATAATCTACTATGAAAAAAAGAGCTACCCTGATTACCCTATTTATTTTGTTTTTATATACCCCAACACTTACAGCACAAGACTTTGGAGAAAACGAAGAAAAATGGGCAAAAGGCTGGACAAATTTCTCCCCTAACAAAACAGATTATCCCGAAGCAGAAGAGAAACTCCCTAACATTATTGCCAACGACACTTATTTAACTAATGATGTGGTCTATTTAATGTCTGGTGATGTTTATGTTACACAAGGTGCTTCATTAACTATTGAAGAGGGCACAGTTATACGTTGTGACCATAAAGATCCTGCTAATCTTATAGTAACCAAAGGTGCTAGACTAATAGCCGTAGGATCTAAAGCATATCCAATTGTCTTCACATCCAACAAAGCTCCAAAATCAAGAAATAGCGGTGATTGGGGTGGTATTTCAATTGCTGGATCAGGAAAAACTAATACCGTTTCCGGAAATGGACTTATAGAAGGAAATTACAATCCTCAATTTTCAGTATACGGTGGAGACAGACATGAAGAGCAAACTACTGTCCTTAGATATGTAAGAATCGAATACCCTGGAAACACTACCAAAAGACAACAAGGATCCAATGGTCTTTCTCTTTATGGAATTGGATCGGGATCGATAATAGATAATATTATGGTTAGCTATTCTGGTCAAGATTCTTTTAACTTTCATGGAGGAATAAATGATGCTCAAAATCTTATTTCCCTAAAAGCAAATGACGATGACTACCAGATGGCAGAAGGTTTCAAAGGAAATCTTAATAACGTTATGGCGGTACGTCATCCATACATTACTAGCCCTTCTGGTTCTTATGCTATAGAAGTAGATGGATATGATGAAAACATGGGATATGTTGATCCAAATTCGGTAACAGATGTTACTATTAGCAATGCTACTTTAGTAAATCTATCAAATAAGACAAACTACCAACATACTGGTGCTGCTGTGTACTCTTCTAATTCTGCATTAACCTACATCCACAAGTCTAAAATCTCTGGTTTCTCTGATGTGGTGCAGTTTGACAAGTCCTACACATCTGTAGCCTTGATTCAAAAAAGATTTATGATGGATAATAGCTTTTTCAATATTCATGGAGAAGGAGTTCGCGTAGCGCACCAATTAATAGGAAAAGGAGCATTAAATATTTTAAAATACAATAGATTCACTAAAGATTTTGTTGATACCAAAGATCTTTTTGATGATCCAGAAAATAACCTAATGCCAAAATTTCAGCTGAAACAATCTATGAATAACTACATGGTAATGCAGTAATCGAATTTTAAAAAAACAGTCCCCCCAATTTAAATTGATCCCTGTTCAACAAAACCGATTTTTGTCTAATCAGAGTTATATATTATGTTTAAATTATTAGTTAGTTTTATTTTCCTTCTAACATTACAAAGTACAATTGCACAAAAAACAAACGACGCCGTTTTTTTTTCGCAAACCAAGCAAATAAATCGTTTTTATACGATTAGCGAACTAGAAGCCTTAAAAAAAGGAGAACTCATACACCTTTACAAACAACGTGTTGAGGAAATCATGATTATACTTCCGTTTCTCTCACTCACCAACGAAGCAGGGGTAAGACTCAGTGACATTGGAATAAAAGAAGATTCCAGAAATGTAAAAGTACTAAAGAACAACACTGAAGCCGTAGCCAAAAGCCTGGAAAGCACAAAAGTGGCTATCGAAGAATTAGTTCCATATGCGGATACCGAAAAGATTATTTGGACCATACTCTACCTTGAAGAAATCATTAAAAAAATGAGAATTGGAGTTAACGGTAACTTCTAAAGATAATTGTAATGTGTTTAAATTATCATTAATTACTTAGGGTGCAAAAGCGACTGTTTAAGGTCGCTTTTGTGTTTAAAAGAATTTTAGCTGTAAGATTATTATATTTACTACTACTAAGATACTATGACCGTACTATATCTTTTTTTAGGAATCATCATTGCCATAATTGGTGCAGTACCCTTAGGAGCTGTTAATATCGCAGTGATCAACACATCGATCAAAGAAAATATAAAAAAAGCTTTTTATATCGCTTTGGCTGCAGGTGTTGGAGAAGTTTTTTTAGCTCTTTTTGCTTTGCATTGTAGTATGGAGCTCTCTGCATTTTTTGAAAACAATCCTTGGATACAAGGTTCTTTTATAGCACTCTTTTTTGCCATTGGCATCTATTTCTTAATATTTGCCAATAAGAAGAAAAATACAACTAGTGGTAAATCCAGAAAAAAGATCAAAGCGCCTAAATCAAAATTTTTAACTGGCTTCTCTCTTGCGATTTTAAATCCACCAGTGATTATCTATTGGCTCATAGCCATATCTTTAACCAACAAATACGTATTTGCATTAACTATCCAAAATCCGATATCTTCTCTTGCCTTATTCTTTTTAGGAATATATCTAGGCAAAATAGGCACTCTATATTTTTACGGAAAATGGGGAAATAAGATGTCTCAGAAACAAGGAGATTCAAAAACTAAAATTCACCGAATTATAGGAGTGGCATTGATCGCAATATCGATCGCGCAGAGTATAAAATTTGTCATCGAGTAATTGACACCAAACAGTGACTAATTAACCGTTAGCTCTACAACGTACCCTTCATTATTTCTAACATTAAATACGGTATTATCTTCAAAAATGAGATATTGACCTTTGATTCCTTTTAAAATTCCCGAATATTCTGGTGTCTTTTCCAGATTCAAACTTTTTAACTTTTCAGGGTATTGTAATACAGGGAAATGTAATTCAGTTTCTTTTCCGTTCTCAATAAAATACTCTTGAACCTCTTCTGGTAAAAAGGACTTTAATTTGTTTTTGTGCGCTATCAAATCCTCGTCTGCTACTTCGTTTTTTAGCATTGTACGCCAATTCGTCTTATCTGCTACCTGTTCTTTTAAAGCCACTTCGGTAATTCCAGCCAAATATCGATTAGGGACTTCTACTATTTCTATAGCTTCATGAGCACCTTGATCTATCCATCTTGTAGGTACTTGTGTTTTGCGAGTTACCCCTACTTTTACATTACTAGAATTTGCCAGATATACAATATGTGGTTGTAACTGCACTTTTTTCTCATACTCAAGATCTCGATCCTCTATATCCAAATGTGCTTTACTCAATTCGGGGCGCATCACCCAATCCCCTACTTCTGGCCTGTTGTAAAAATCATCATAACAGTAGCCCTGTCGATAAATTTTTTTGTTCTCACCACATGCTAAACATTGATATCCCACAAAAGAGATCTTAATTTTTTTATCCAGTAATTGATTGACATTGATAAAATCTGATTCAAAAATCAGATAATATTGAATAGGTTCTCCTATTTCAGTTTGCATCTTGGTAAGGACCCCTTGATATTGCATAAAACTATGTTATAAATTAAGGTTAGAAGAAGAATGTAATTATTTTTATTATTTTAGTTTTCTGATGGCGGCCATCTAAAACAAATAAACCACAATTTTCGCATAAATATACATCAAAAAATGCCAATCCCATTAGTTAATTCTATAGCCAGTTGGTTCTTGAAAAAAAGATTTCATCAAATGGAGCTTTTTTTGAAGTACCCTAATGAAGTACAGCTAGAATTATTACACGTACTATTGGAAACTGCGAAAAACACAGAGCTTGGAAAGCAATATGATTTTTCTTCCATAAATAATTATGAAACCTTTAAAGAACGGGTTCCTATCAGATCATACGAAGATTATGAATCTATGATCGAAAGAAGCCGATTAGGAGAAAGTAATATCTTTTGGCCCACACCCATACGATGGTTTGCAAAATCAAGTGGCACTACAAGCGCTAAGAGCAAATTCATTCCAGTAAGTGAGGAATCTCTCGAAGATTGTCATTTTGCAGCCGGAAAGGATTTACTATGCATGTATCTTAACAACAATGAAAACTCAAAACTCTTTACGGGAAAAAGCTTACGTCTTGGTGGCAGTAAGGAGTTATATAAAGAAAATGGCACTTCTTTTGGTGATTTGTCTGCTATCATTATAGACAATATGCCTTTTTGGGCGGATTTCAGCTCGACACCCAGTAGTGAAATATCGCTGATGAGCGATTGGGAATATAAGATGAAAGCCATCGTTAATGAAACTATCCAAGAAAATGTAACCAGCTTGGCAGGTGTTCCTTCCTGGATGTTGGTTCTTCTTAATCAGGTTTTGGAAACAACAGGTAATGAAAACTTGTTTGAAATCTGGAATCATCTTGAAGTGTATTTTCATGGAGGAGTCAGTTTTGAGCCATATCGCGATCAATATCAAAAGATCCTTCCTAATAACTCTTTCAAATATTACGAAATCTATAATGCCTCTGAAGGATTCTTCGCAATTCAAGATCGAAACGATTCTTCAGAGTTACTTTTGATGTTGGATTATGGGATCTTCTACGAGTTTATACCCATGGACACTTTTGGAACTCCGAAACAAAAGGTTATTCCGTTAAGCGAAGTGGAAGTAGATAAGAATTACGCAGTAGTGATCACCACTAATGCCGGATTATGGAGATACATGATCGGGGACACTGTTCGTTTTACTTCTGTTAAACCTTATAGAATTAAGGTATCGGGCAGAACAAAACATCATATTAATGTCTTTGGCGAAGAATTAATTATCGAAAACGCCGAAGAAGCCCTTAGAAAAACCACTCAAATCACGAATAGTGAAATCGTAGACTATACCGTAGCTCCTATTTTTATGGAAGGAAGAGAAAAAGGAGCTCACGAATGGGTTATAGAATTTAAAAAATATCCTAATAACCTTACCGAGTTTGCTTTTGTACTGGACCAGCAGTTGCAGGAAGTAAACAGTGACTACGAAGCAAAAAGATACAATAATACTACTTTGAATATTCTTCAAATCCGGGAAGCCAGAAAGGGATTGTTCTATGATTGGTTGAAAAACAAGGATAAACTTGGCGGACAACACAAAATACCAAGGCTATCAAACACGAGAACCTATATTGAAGAATTATTATCTCTAAATCAGGTAAGTTCTTACTAATGAGCTGGTAGCATTTCTGCATTTTGAAAAATCTGACGTTTTTCGGGTAAAATCAGGTAAGAAATCCATAAAAAAATACGGTTTTACCGTAAAATTTTTATGTAAGAATACTTGTTTTTAACAAAAAAAGTAGTATTTCATCGACCAAAAAATGCGTTTAATCTAAAAATTCCCAAATCACTTTTCAACAACTCTTTTTCATATTAAATTTGTTACCAGATAGTTACAAACTTACTAAAGCCCCGAAATATGAAAACTACATTATCTTTATTATTATTTTTATTTGTTGTTACTGGAATAAGCGCTCAAGAGAATGTGAGTACTACACCTGTAAAAGAAACAACCAATGAAACTATTAAGGATATAGCAAAGAACGAAGATGCGGCAAACGCTAGAGTTTCGGCTAAAAAAATTGCTTCTGATGATATGGCCTGCTACGGAGAAATATCTAAAGTTACCTTTTATGAAGCATTAATCATTCAAAACAACTTTGATATTCAACTTAAGGATAGCAATAACCACAAGTTAGTACTAAGAAATACCGAAGATATAATCACAAACTCAAAAGAGAGAATATCATATACGGACTAAAAAGTATATTCCAACTATTCAACCAACAAAAAAGCCGTTATAGTTATATAACGGCTTTTTTGTATTTATAAAGTAATCAACCTTAAGCTTAAGACACTGCCTTAAGCTTTTTAATGGTGGATTTATTCAGTTTCTTTTCTGCATAATCCTTGGTCACTCTCAATTCACTTTCGTCGCTCTCAGGCAACTCAAACATCGCATCTGTTAAGATTGCTTCACAAAGTGATCGTAGTCCACGAGCTCCCAGCTTATATTCCATCGCTTTGTCAACGATATAATCCAAAGCACCATCTGTAATAGAAAATGTGATATTATCCATCTCAAACAATTTCTTGTATTGTTTGATGATTGCATTCTTTGGTGCCGTTAGGATAGAACGAAGTGTTTCTCCATCCAATGGATTCATATAGGACAGCACTGGTAATCTTCCTATAATTTCAGGAATGAGACCAAAATCCTTTAAATCCTTTGGAATGATGTACTGTAACAAGTTATCTTTTTCTATAGCATCTTCACTTTTTGAAGCACTATATCCCACAGCTTGCATATTCAATCGCTTTTGGATGATTTTTTCAATTCCGTCAAAAGCTCCTCCCGCAATAAACAGTATATTTTCAGTATTTACCTCAATAAACTTCTGATCGGGATGCTTCCTCCCTCCTTTTGGTGGTACATTAACAATTGTTCCTTCTAGTAATTTAAGAAGTGCTTGTTGCACACCCTCTCCAGAAACATCTCGTGTAATACTAGGATTATCGCTTTTTCTTGCAATTTTATCGATCTCATCAATAAAAACAATACCACGCTGCGCTTTTTCTAGATTATAATCTGCTGCCTGCAAAAGTCTGGTTAAAATACTTTCTACATCTTCGCCCACATAACCAGCCTCGGTAAGCACGGTAGCATCTACTATTGCCAAAGGTACATTAAGCATTTTTGCAATAGTTTTTGCCATCAGGGTTTTTCCTGTTCCGGTCTGCCCAACCATAATGATATTACTTTTTTGTATTTCAATATCATCTTCGGTTTGAGGCTGCAACAAACGTTTGTAATGATTATACACCGCTACAGACATGATCTTTTTTGTAAACTCTTGTCCGATTACATATTCATCCAAAAACTTCTTGATCGCCATTGGCTTGCGTAACATTAGTTCATTACTCAATTCGCCGGTTTCTTCATCTTTGGCTTCTTCAACAACAATTCCATGTGCCTGAACAATACATCTATCACATATATGGGCGTCTAATCCCGCAATAAGCAAGTTTGTTTCAGGCTTCTTTCTCCCACAAAAAGAGCATTCTAAATCTTCTTTCGCCATCGTTATTTAGTTTCTATTAATCTTTCTCTTTGTATTACAAAAAATATATCCCAATTACGTTTACTATAACAATCGTGTGAAACGAAACATTTTAGAACGCGTTTTTCAGCAATACTATGTTATTTTCATTAAGTCGAAACACAAGCCTCGAACTCAATAAAAGAATGTTATTCTCTTGTTAAGATTTCATCAATCATTCCATACTCTAAAGCTTTATCAGCTTTCATCCAGTAATCTCTATCACTATCCTCATAAATCTTTTCGTACGTCTGTCCAGAATGCTTTGCAATAATCTTATATAATTCTTCTTTCAGAATCAATATCTCTCGAGCTGTGATTTCAATATCACTAGCTTGTCCTTGCGCTCCACCTAGAGGCTGGTGAATCATTACACGACTATGAGGCAAACCAGAACGTTTCCCTTTTTGACCAGCACAAAGCAACACAGCACCCATAGAAGCAGCCATACCTGTACAAATCGTAGCTACATCTGGTTTGATAAACTGCATCGTATCATAAATCCCTAAACCAGCATATACGCTTCCTCCTGGAGAATTGATATAGATCTGAATATCTTTTGAAGCATCTACACTCTCCAAAAATAAAAGTTGTGCTTGTACGATATTAGCAACCTGATCGTTGATACCAGTTCCTAAAAATATAATACGATCCATCATTAATCTTGAAAAAACATCAAAAATTGCAATATTCATTTGACGTTCCTCAATAATATTTGGAGTCATATTGGTTGGATACATACTACTAATCATCTGGTTATAATACGTACTGCTTATCCCATGATGTTTTGTAGCATATTTTTCGAATTCTTTTCCGTAATCCATATGTTCTTTCTCTGAAATTTTATTTATAAAAAAAGGCGTTCACCACTACGTGGTTTAACGCCCTAAATATAAGTATAAATTCCTTAGTAAATTACAACATTAATTATTTGTAAACTTCTTTTATGAATTCATCAAAGCTTACTTCTTTGGTTTTAAGCTTTGCATTCTCTTTGTAAAAATTCAATAACTTTTTGCTCATCAATTGCTCAGAAATTCTTTTTACCTCATCCTGATTTGATAAGATACGCGCAGCAATATCCTCTAACTCTTTGTCTTGAGGAGACATCTGCCCAAACTGAGCCATTTGTCCTTTGATCAAGTCTTTGGCAAAGTCTTTTAATTCTTCAAAAGTTACTTGCAAATTGTTATCGCTAATGATTTTACCTTCTATCAATTGGTAACGCAATCCTTTTTCACTTTTCTCAAACTCATCTTTAGCTTGATCTTCAGTTAATGGCTGCTCTCCTGTAGTGCGAATCCATTTTTGCAAAAATTCTACTGGTAAATCAAACTGAGTATTTTCAAGAAGTGACTCCGTAATAGCGTTTAGCAATTGCTGATCAGACTGCTGCTCAAACTGCAACTCAGAATCCGTTTTGATTCTTTCCTTTAATTCGGTAACACTTGAAATAACACCTGGACCGTATAACTTATCAAATAACTCCTGATCCAAATCAGCCAATTCTTGTTTGTTGATTTCATTAACTGTAAAAGTCACTTCAACATCCAAATCCTGAGCCTCATCATGAGTAATTTTCAGCGCACTGATCAAGTCATGATCGTCATTAAATAACCCTTTTGTTTTTAGTGTAAGTGTATCTCCTATCTTTGCTTTTAAAAACTTATCTAGATTTCTTTTTCCTTTGATTTTTTCTAAAGCAACAGTAGTAGGATTATTGATTTCTTTTTCTTCATTTACGAAAACACCGGCAACCAAATCTTCTTTTTCTGCAGCATCTTTAGCGACTAATTTACCATACTGTTTTTGGATGGTATTTACCTGGTTATCGATCATCTCATCGCTAGCAACAATTTTGTAATGAGTAATCGCTTTTTTACTGTTAAGTTTAACATCAAACTTTGGTGCTAATCCTAATTCAAATTCGAAAGAATAATCATCAGCATCCCAATCAAAATTTTCTTGTTCTTTTGGTAAAGGGTTACCTAAAACATCTAATTTTTCTTCAGTTAAATATTTGTGCAAAGCATCTTGCAATAATTTATTCACCTCATCTACCAATACTGCCTTTCCATACTGTTTCTTAACAAGCCCCATAGGAACATGACCTTTTCTAAACCCAGGAATATTCGCGTTTTTGCGGTAATCCTTTAGGATTTTATCTACCTTACCAGTATAATCTTCTTTGGAAATATCAACAGTTACTACTGCATTTAAATCGTCTAATTGCTCTTTTGAAATATTCATTATCTCTACGTTTACTACTAAAAATTGGGTTGCAAAAGTAATACTTTTTTACGTCACAACAAATTTTTAACTCCTTGAAAAACAGCTAGCTTTTATCTTTTATCAAAATTGAATGTAGGATCGATTGAAATACCGATAACAAAACACTAAATATCAACGCCCAAAGCCATCCATTGACTGAGAATCCATCGATAAAATAATCGGCCAACAAAATAATTGCAGCATTAATCACTAATAAAAATAACCCTAAAGTAACAATGGTAGCCGGTAAGGTCAAAAACACTAGAATTGGCTTTACGATAGTATTTAAGATTGCCAAAACTACCGCTACAATAAGCGCACTTACATAATTATCAACCTGAGCGCCCGGTAGAATTTTGGCCAACAACAAAACAGCCAATGCGCTTAAGACTAATTTTAAAAGAAATTTCATAATATAATTGGTTATGGTTTGTATGCTATGAATATAAAAAAACCTGCTTAAAAAATAAGCAGGTTTTTTCTATTTTGAATATCTATTGTGATCTTAGTTCACTTCGTTACTTAAGGTAACTGTACCAAAATCTCCTGGATCTACTCTAGGAAGCTGTGCTCCATAAGTTTCTTGAATAGCATCTAGAATTCCGTTGGTCACCAAAGCATGAGCTCTAGGAGTAGGATGTACTCCATCTAAAGAGAATCCTCCACCGGTAACAAAATCTGAAGTGATGATACCTCCATTAAAAGGTATACCTCCATTTGCAGCTTGCGATAAATCACTCGCTACATCATAGAAAGCAATACCGTTGGCCGCTGCCAATCCAGCAATAGTAGCATTAAAAGAAGTTCTTGCGGTTTCTATAGCAGTAAGTTCATCACTATCTAATGCATCCTGATCATCGATAGCACTGATCGCAGCTATCACTAATGCACCTTGCTCTGCAGTTGGCATTCCACCTGCTTGTAGGATCCCAAGCACCTGAAGTACTTCTGGAGTTAACACTACAGATCCATAACCTTGCGCCAAAGCAGCCTGATCAATAGTAAGTACCAACAGCTCTTCTTCGGTCATTTGACGGAAACCAAGTGGGTTTGTAGGTGTTACTTCGGTTTTGATTAAAAATCTGTTTGGTCCAGCATTAAATGTAATCGCATATTGTGACGCTATTGCTTGTGCCTGAGCCAAAGGAGCTCCGGTTCCTGCAATTTGAGCCGTTACAATACCAACTACCGCCTGGAAGAAACCTGTAAGACTTGCTGCCTGAGTAGCATCTAGTACCAATGCATTATTAGGAACAGTTGTAAAAAATGGTAAAGATGTTACATCTGGCAAGTTCAATACAACTCCTCCTGCACCATTGGATGTAAGGGCAGCTAAAAGATCGTTATATACCGAAGCAAATACATTATTATTCGTAATATCATTAGACCCGTATGTTGAAGGGTCTAAATTTCCTGTTACATTATGATCTTCTCCAACACCACCAGAAGTAGCATAAGAAAGAATATCATTATTACCTATCCACAAACTAAAGAAAGTTGGGCTTTGTGCTACTGCATCACCAATTACTGTAGAAGTTGCAGATGAAGCAAATCTTGCATAATAAGGATTAGCTAATCCTGCAGCAACACCTGCAGCGTTTCCATAACCCGGAGCGGCTAAATGATAACTCTTAGCTCCTGGAACTCCCATATTATTAAAAGAACTTCCTAAGTTATTTGTAAAATCTGTAGTTGGTGCAGCACCGGTAAATCTAGCTGGACCAGGATTTCCTTGAGCATCAAAAGCCAACACGAATCTAGTAGGGAACCTTACTGGATCATTACTAAATCCTCCAGCATTATCCGCCATCAAAGGCTGTGTAAATTCTCCTCCACCAGCTAATGCAAATTGTTGAGATAGAATATTTGGAAAAGAATTTTCCTGTCCTGTAATATATAAGGCCCCATCAGCAAACCCAGCAGTTAATGAATTTCCTAACGCTACGAAGTTACTAAAGTTCGCTTCTCCACTGGTAAATACTCCTGATTCATCAATTGGATTATCAAATTCTGGCTCACAAGCCACCAATCCAACAGCTAGAATCGCTAAATATTTTATATTTTTTATCATCATGAATTACATTTTATAAGTTAAACCAAGACCTGGCGCAAAAGCGCTTGATTTATAAGTTCCTTCAAAAGGAACTGCTTGCCCTGAAACAGGATCTACACCAAAGTCATACGACTCATCGATTTCATCAAATCTCAAATAAAAGAAAGAAGCATCGATCGCTAATCTCGGAGTGACCGCAAAGCTAAATCCTCCAGAGAATCCATCAGAATCATTACGAGGTGTTTCCGGCGCGAAGAAACCTGATTGCACAGGAGATTCATCTCTATAATACCCTGCTCTAAGTGCAATCTTTTCTGTTGCCTGGTATTGTAATCCAAAACGATACACTGAAGAGTTCTTATAGTTACGTGGGTTCAAAGAAGTGGCTCCGTTTCCGAAGGTAAGGTCCAAAGATTCATATACCTCCCAGTATTGTCTGTTGAAATCAAAAGCAAATAACCATTTCTTATACTCATAAGACAATCCAATAGTTAACTCAGCAGGTAGCGGTAATTCTGCGCTAAATGTTGTATTTCCATTTGCTGGGAATGCAGGAGAATTTGGAAAATTGGCAAAAGTCGCTTCTCCATCTTCTGCCTCAAGGATGATTTCACTTCTATAGCTAAATCCTATACGAAGGTTTTCGGTTGGATTAAACATCGCTCCTACACTCCACCCCCAATTACTTACTCCAGAATCATCTACAGTAATATTGGAACGGTTTCCTTCGATATCTGTCAAACTTCTATTAAAGTTACGATTAAAGTTTACCGAACCTGTAACATATATAGGCCCTCCACCAATACTGAAATAGTCTGAAAGCTTGAAAGATACAACAGGCTGCACATAAATCGCTGCCAGATCAATATTGTTTACCAGGTGAGATCCCGCCCAATCTGTTGGCCAGGTAACCTCACTTCCGTAAGGAGTATATACACCAAGACCTACAGACATCCAGTCATTCACCTTGTAAGAACCATATAAATTAAGTGGTGTTCCTACAGAACTATCTGTTTCAGCAGTAGTTCCTAGTGATGCATTTTGATAAATCACATCTGTAAAAATAGCACTGGCACCAACACTTACATTCAGGTTGTTTTCCAGATACACAAGACCTGCAGGGTTAAAAAATACAAGTTCAGCACTATTCACAACAGCTACTCCAGTGTGCCCCATTGCAATCGCTCTCTGACCTTGCACACTAACTCTATATCCACCGGCATAAGTAGCCGAAACTACAGAGATGAATAGAACTAACGATAGAAGTTTTTTCATAATAATTTAGAATTGTTTTTGTTTTAGGGTTTGTAAAAAGATTCCCCAAAAATAGTAGAAAATACCAATTAGACAACGAAATCCTAAAAATATTATGCATACATAGCATTTTTTACTTAATTTTTAACAAATTCCAATACTTCGGCTAAAAATTGAGATGGGTTTTCGGCGTGTAACCAATGCCCTGCAGCAGGAATTTCACGTATGTAGGCATTGGAAAATTGACGAGTAATTCCAGGCTGATCTTCCTCTAAAATGTAATTGGATTTTTCTCCTTTTAAGAACAAAGCCGTACCGTCATAATGATATTCTTCTCCTAATGCTACCCCAATTTCTGAAGCATTTTTGATGAGTGCACTCAGGTTCATTCTCAACCCAAGCACTCCTTTTTCTTTCCAGTATAAGTTCTTCATCAAAAACATTCGAACTCCCATATCTGGAACATACAGACTTAATTCTTTATCCACTTCCCCCCTAGACTTCAATACTTCAAAATCAAGTGCATTCAATCCATCCAAAATATCTTGATGATGCAAAGGGTAATACTTTGGTCCGATATCCGCTACAATTAATTTTGAGATCAACTCTGGATGTTTTACCGCAGCCAACATCGCCACTTTACCTCCCATAGAATGCCCCAGCAAATGGATAGTATCCAAATTGTTCGTAGTACAGTACTCCAAAAGATCCTCTACCATATAATCATAACTAAATTCATCACTATGTGGACTTCTTCCATGATTGCGCTGATCGATTAGATGAACTTCAAAGCCCTGTTCAGAAATTTTTTTGCCTAAGGTTTTCCAGTTGTCTCCCATCCCTAAAAAACCGTGAAGAATTAGCAAGGGCTGCCCTGCCCCAAAAACATTAGCGTGTAATTGCATAACTATATTATTTAAGACGGTGTAAGTACATCTGAATCACATTTTCTAAGCCAAGATAAATGGACTCACTAATTAATGCATGTCCTATAGACACTTCTAAAAGACCAGGAATATTTTCTTTAAAAAATTGAATATTATCTAATGACAAATCATGTCCAGCGTTGACTCCCAGACCTAAATCTATTGCCAATTGTGCACATTGGGCATATGGTGTAATAGCCTCTTTATTTCCTTTACCGTATTCCAAAGCAAATTCTTCGGTATAAAGCTCTATACGATCTGCTCCTGTCTTGACTGCTCCTTCTATCATATCAATCACCGGATCCACAAAAATCGAGGTTCTGATATCATTTCGTTTGAATTCTGAAATCACTTCATATAAAAAACTTTCGTTCTTTTTGGTATCCCATCCGGCGTTACTGGTAATCGCATCAATAGCGTCAGGAACCAGAGTGACCTGGGTAGGTTTTACTGCCAAAACCAAATCCACAAACTTTGGAATTGGGTTTCCTTCTATATTATATTCGGTATGAACAATGGGTTTTAAATCATAAGCATCTTGATATCGAATGTGTCTTTCATCTGGCCTTGGATGAATAGTAATCCCCTGCCCTCCAAAATCCTGAATATCACCTGCTACTTTCAGCAAATTCGGCACATTACCCCCTCTTGAATTACGAAGCGTTGCAATTTTATTGACATTAACACTTAACTTTGTCATAGTTTTTGATGTATTTATCTAAAAAAGCAAAAATACAAAGTTGAGAACGCCTTGATTGCATATTTTTTGATTATTTTGCATCATATAGGGGTCCAAAAAACATATGAAGACGAACTTATACATAGTAAACGAAATTGAACCTTTAGACATCTCGGTTAAGGTAACTGAAGCCCAATTATTATTTAATGAGCTAACGTACACCCATTTCCCGGTAATAAAGGACAAAACCTATTTGGGTTGTATTTCTGAGACAGATATACGGTGTTTTGAAACCGACAAGACTCTGGAAGCATACCAGTATGCATTAGAAGGTTTTTTTGTTAGAAAAGATCAAAATTGGTTGGATATTTTGGAAGCTTTTGCGCAAAACCAATCGAACATCATACCGGTTCTGGACGATAACAATAGCTACCTAGGACTTTTCGAACTGGGAGATATCATCAACCTTTTTAATGAAACTCCTTTCCTGAGTGAGCCCGGTAATATTCTGATTGTAGAAAAAGGAATATTGGATTATTCATTCAGTGAAATTTCTCAAATCATTGAATCAAATAACGCCAAGGTATTAGGATTATTTATTTCTAACATGGAAAATGATGTAGCGCAAATCACTATCAAAATTGGAGATAGTGATATCAATAATATTGTTCAGACTTTTAGAAGATATAGCTACAATATTGTTTCGAAACACCAAGAAGACACCTTTTTAACCAATTTAAAGGAACGATCAAAATATTTGGAAAAGTATTTAAATATTTGATTGTTTATATAACCAACTCATACAAACCATATCGTGATGAAGATCGGTATTTACGGGCAGTTCTATCATAAAAATTCGGGGATTTACATCCAGCAATTACTAGACATTCTTGATAACAATGATGTCGAAGTAGTCATTGAAAAGAATTTTTTAGAACTGATTCATCTTCATGACGAAATCGACAAGAGTTATTCTCATTTCAGCACTTTTGAGGAATTAGACACATCTTACGATCTCTTTTTCAGTATCGGGGGTGATGGAACCATATTAAGAACCATTACTTATGTTAGAGATTTAGGGATTCCTATTGCTGGGATTAACACCGGAAGATTGGGATTCCTAGCCACCATCCAAAAAGAAGAAATACAAGATAGTATTGATCTTATCCTTAAGAAAAAGTATGTCATATCCCCAAGAAGTTTGGTTACGGTAGAAACGGTAACTCCAACAGACGAGTTTGGAGTTTTGAATTTTGCGATGAATGAAATTGCCGTTAGTAGAAGAAACACCACCTCGATGGTTACCGTGCACACAAGTTTGAACGATGAGTTTTTAACTTCATATTGGGCAGACGGCCTTATTGTAGCTACACCTACCGGATCTACGGGATATTCTTTGAGTTGTGGCGGACCTGTTGTGATGCCTGACGCAGAAAGCATGTTACTTACCCCTATAGCCCCGCACAATCTAAATGCAAGACCTCTGGTTATTCCTGACGACACAGAAATTAAACTTCAGGTTACAGGAAGAGAGGATTCTTATTTAGTCTCCCTGGATTCAAGAATCCACACATTACCTAATGAAGCTACTGTGATTATTAAAAAAGCTCCTTTTAAAATAAATATGGTTGTTTTGGAAGGCAATAGCTTTCTGAAAACACTGCGCAAAAAAATGTTATGGGGAGAAGATAAACGTAATTAAACAATAAAATCTGCTAAAAAGTGTTTTTTAAGTCATACTATTTTACTCAAATTCTTGTGTACTAAAGTTAATTGTTATATTTGCAAACTTTTGAAAATCTATGAGATACTTAGCATCACTATTATTTATTGTATTTTTCGTACAATCTGCTACATCCCAAACTTACGAAGTAGGTTTGATGGCCGGAGGCGCCAATTATATAGGTGATGTAGGGTCGACGTACTACATTGCTCCCAACGACGTAGCTTTTGGGGTAATTGCAAAGTGGAACAGAAGTAAAAGACATGCATTTAGAGCTTCGTTTCTATATGCAGGACTTGATGGAGATGATTCTAAAGGTGATGATCGTAGAAAAGAAAGAGGACTAAGTTTTGATAATTCTGTAAAAGAACTATCAGTAGGTATGGAGTTTAATTTCTGGGATTGGTTTTTATATGATGGAAAACCCCAGTTTACTCCTTATCTTTATAGCGGATTGACAGCTTTTAACTATGGTGCACAGGCAATAGATGCCAGCAACCAAATAGAAGCCTATAGCGATAAATGGAGTTTTGCTATTCCTATGGTTGTAGGAATCAAAAAAACATTAGGTAGGGATTTTGTTATCGGGGCAGAGATAGGTGCCCGATATACGTTTACAGATAATCTGGACGGAAGTGATCCCGATGATAGATTTGGTACAGGATTTGGTAATTTAAACAACAATGACTGGTATGTATTTACAGGTATTACAATATCGTATACTTGGGGTAGGATACCGTGTTATTGTGCTTTTTAAAAATGGTTGACAAAAAACAGTTAAATGATAATATCCCTCAGCACGTTGCAATAATAATGGACGGCAATGGCCGATGGGCCAAAAAGCAAGGCTTATTCAGAAGTGTTGGTCACGAAAAAGGAACAAAAGCTGTTCGTGAAGCCGTTGAAAGTTGCGCTGAGATCGGAGTAAAATATCTTACATTATACGCATTCTCCACCGAGAATTGGAACAGACCCAAGTTAGAGGTAGACACTTTAATGAAACTTCTAGTCACCTCTTTAAAAAAAGAAATCAAGACACTTCAAGAAAACAACATTAAGCTCAACGCTATTGGCAACCTTCAATCTTTACCAGGAAAAGCCAGGAAAGAGTTAATGGAAGTTATAGAAAAAACCAAATCTAATGACCACATGACATTGACGCTTGCGTTGAGTTATGGAAGTCGTGAAGAACTTATAAAAACAATAGAAGAAATCAGTATTAAAGTTAAAAATGGTGTAATTTCGCCACATCTTATAAATGAATCAGTCATTAATGAGCATTTGTATACTAAAAACTTGCCAGATGTGGATCTTCTAATACGTACCAGTGGAGAAAAACGTATTAGTAATTTCCTATTATGGCAAATTGCGTATGCAGAATTATATTTTACAGAGATTTTATGGCCAGATTTTAGAAAAGAACATTTATTTGAGGCCATATACAACTATCAAAAAAGAGAAAGAAGATTTGGAAAAACTAGTGAGCAGCTCAGTTAAAAAAATGACAAAAAGATTACCAATTGCGTATTTTACGTTACTTGCTTTATTCATAAACACATTATCAGTTTCTGCACAAACTATCCCTGGATCCGGAGGGAAAGAATATGTTTTGGGTGAGATCAAAGTGACTGGAACTACTAGTTATAATGAAAATACCGTCATCACTTTTACAGGATTACGAAAAGGAGAACGCATCTTCTTACCAGGAGATCGTATTAGTAAAGTAATCAAAAAACTATGGGATTTGGAGTTGTTTAGTGATATCAATTTTTACATCACAAATGTAGAAGGAGAAGTTGCAGACATCGAACTTAACATACAAGAGGTCCCAGAATTAAATGAGGTTCGCATTGAAGGAGTAAAAAAACGTAAAGGGGAAGATCTCATAAAAGATAATAGCCTTACTAAAGGAACCAAAGTAACAGAAAATCTTATTACCACTACGCGAAATTTTATCGGTAATAAATACAAAAAAGAAGGTTTCTTAAATACCAAAGTAGCAATAAACACTACTCCAGTAACAGATACGGTAGCTACCAACAAAGTAAACATGTTGGTAAGAATCGACAAAGGTGATCGTGTAAAAGTTGCCAAAATCAATATCAATGGTAATGAGCAACTTTCTGACGCCAAGGTAAGAGGCGCCATGTCTAACACCAAACAGAAGAAAGCCTATAGGTTCTGGAAACGCTCAAAGTATATCAAAGCTGATTATCAGGATGACAAGGATAATGTCATCAAAAAATACAAGGAAAAGGGATATAGAGATGCTCGTATTGTTGGAGATTCTTTGATTATAAACGATGATAGCACAGTTTCTTTAAATCTGAATATCGAAGAAGGAAACAAATATTATTTTGGAAATATAAATTTCTTAGGAAACAGCGTATATACCGACAGACAACTAGCTAGACAACTTGTAATCAAAAAAGGAGATGTATACAATGGTGTTTTATTAGAAAAACAAATTGCTGACAATACCAAACCTGATGCAGATGATCTGACAAACCTGTATCAGAATAACGGGTATTTATTCTCTAGTATAGACGCAGTAGAAACCAATGTTTACAATGATACTATTGATTTTGAGATTCGTATTCGTGAAGGAAAATTGACATATTTTGATCATATTACAGTTACTGGGAACGACAAAACCAATGACCACGTAATTTACCGAATTTTAAGAACCAAACCAGGACAGCGTTATAGTAAAGATCTGGTAGTACGTACCGTACGAGAAATTGGACAATTAGGATTCTTCGATCCTGAACAGCTGGAGCCTCAATTCCAAAATGCAAATCCACAGGCAGGTACAATTGATATCAACTACCCTGTCGTAGAAAAAGGTTCCAGTCAGATTGAACTCCAAGGTGGTTTTGGAGGTGGAGGCTTTGTGGGTACACTAGGTTTGGCATTCAACAACTTCTCGATCCGAAATATCTTTAATGGTGAAGCGTATAGCCCACTACCTATGGGAGATGGCCAAACTTTGCGCCTTAGAGCCCAAGCCAGTAGATTTTTTCAGACTTACAGCTTGTCATTTATTGAACCTTGGTTAGGTGGTAAACGCCCATATCAGTTATCCACATCATTCTCTCATACCATTCAGTTCCTATTTAACAATATTAATCGTGATGTAGATCGAGATAGTAAGTTCCTTATTACTGGTGGATCTATAGGTATCGCAAAAAGATTAAACTGGCCGGATAACTACTTTACCTTATCCCAAGCTGTTAGTATCAGACACTACAACCTCAAAAACTACAACACCAGATTGTTTACATTTGGTAATGGATCGTCAAATGATTTATCCTATACTATAGGTTTAAGCAGAAATAACACTACAGTAAACCCGATCTTCCCAATTGGAGGATCAGAATTTAATATTGTTGCCAAATTATCGTTACCTTACTCCTTGTTTGACGGAAATGATTATAGCGCACTTGCAACACAAAGAGATGCACTAGAAGAAGAGCAAAGTAACCTTGATCTTACAGACACTCAACAACAGGTAAGAAGCCAGGAAATAAATGAAGAGATCGGAGAAATCGATCAAGAGCGTTTCAAGTGGTTAGAATACTATAAGATTAAGTTTGACGGTACCTGGTATACCAGCTTAATTAATTTAGGTAAAAAACCTCTTGTTTTAAGAACAAGAGCTGAATACGGATTCTTAGGATCTTATAATAGTAATAGAGGAAACATTCCTTTCGAGCGCTTTTTCCTTGGAGGTGATGGTTTGGGAGCTACAGCCCTTGATGGTCGTGAAGTTGTAGCGTTAAGAGGATATCCAAATCAGTCCTTAATTCCTTTGAGCAGACCTACGAATCAAGATTTTGATGGAGACGGTGCAACAATTTATAATAAATATTCGTTAGAACTTCGTTATCCAATAACGTTAAAACCAGCGGCATCTATCTATATGTTGACATTTTTGGAAGGTGGTGCTACCTATGACAGTTTTAAAGGATTCAATCCTTTTCAATTAAATCGTTCTGCTGGTGCAGGTTTACGTATCTTTATGCCAGCTTTTGGTTTATTAGGGATCGATTTTGGATATGGGTTTGACCCAATCCCAGGCACTAATACTGGGCCTAATGGATGGGAAACTCATTTTATTATTGGACAACAGTTTTAGTTTTGGCACGATTATTTCAATAAATAAACAAAATTATGAAAACAAAGATTCTTTTAATGCTCGCCGCGATTGTCTGGTTGTCGTTCACATCATCCGCAAGCGCACAAAAAGGCATCAGAATTGGTTACATTGATATGGAGTATATTCTAGAAAATGTTCCTGAATATAATCAAGCCTCTGCTGAACTTGAATCCAAAGTACAAAAATGGAAGGTGGAGATCGAAGCTGAATTGAAAGAGGTAGATGAAATGCGAAAGGATCTGAATAATGAAAGAGTTTTGTTAACCAAAGAATTGATTGAAGAAAGAGAAGAAGACATTCTTTATAAGGAAAAAGAAATATTAGAATATCAGCAAAAAAGATTTGGCCCTAATGGGGATTTGTTTTTACAGAAAAAACGACTCGTACAGCCGGTACAAGATCAAGTTTTTGTAGCGGTACAAGAAATCGCAAAAAACAAACGATACGATTTCATTTTTGATAAGACTGCCGATTTGGTCATGTTGTACTCTGCAGATCGATATGATATCAGTGATCAGGTTTTATTAAGAATCAATAGAGCCTCAAAAAGAAAACAATTGAATAACAAGAGGGAGAAAAAAGCTTTAGAAAGGTCCGAAAAAAGAAGTGCTGCTCAAGAAAAAGAAGTAACAGACCGAGAAAGAGCTACCTTACAAAAACAATCTGAAAGAGAACAACTTCTTGCACAGCGTAAAGCCGAAAGAGATTCTATACGTGCTGCAAAAAGAAAAGAGTTTGAAGAAAGAAGAGCAAAACTATTAGAATTACAAAAAAAGAAAAAAGACTCTATAGAGGCTTTAAAAGCCGCCAAGCAGAAACTGAAAGAGGATGACGATTCGCAATCTGATGGTGGAGACAATAACGAATAAATAACTTTAAATTTTATAACACCCTTTAATATTACTACAATGAAACAATTTAGAACATTACTAGTAGCTATTGCAATTACTATGGGAACCACTGGTTTTGTAAATGCACAATCAAAAGTAGCACACATTGCATCGCAAGAATTAGTTGAGGCAATGCCTGCTTTCAAAGCTGCTAAAAGTGAGATCGAAAAGCTTAACAAGACTTATGATGCAGAGATTAGAAATATGGTTCTAGAATTGCAAAGCACTATTAAAAAGTACTCCCAAGAAGCTGAAACAAAAACAGACGAGGAAAACTTAAAAAGACAGCAAGAAATTCAAGCTACAGAAAAAAGTATCAACGATTATAGAACCAATGCGCTTCAAGATCTTCAGAAAAAAGAAATAGAATTAATGAAGCCTATCTATGAAAAAGCACGTGCATCAATCCAAAAAGTAGCAAGAGCTCAAGGATTTAATTACGTACTTGACTCTACAACAGGAACAGGTGTAATCATGGCCGATGGTAAAGACCTAATGGCTGATGTAAAAAAGGACTTAGGTATCTAATCCGAAACCAAATTCTTTTACAAATAAAATTAAGGACAGTGAAGACTATTTCTCACTGTCTTTTTTATTTTTGAAACAAATTGCACGGTAGATGACACAAAATCAACCCATCGGAATATTTGACTCTGGAGTTGGCGGTACCTCCATATGGAAAGAAATTGCTGCGCTTTTACCCAGCGAGGACTGCATTTTTTTGGCAGATAGCAAATATGCCCCATATGGTAAAAGAAGTAAGGATGAAATTTTGCAGTTAAGTATCAAAAACACCGAAAAACTACTAGCATTAAACAGCAAAATTATCGTAGTAGCCTGCAATACAGCTACTACTAACGCGATAAAAACGTTACGCGACACTTATGATGTTCCATTTATTGGGATTGAACCTGCTATAAAACCTGCGGCTATTCACACCAAAACCAAAAAAGTTGGTGTACTGGCTACCAAAGGAACTTTATCCAGTGAGCTATTTGCACAGACCTCTGATCTCTATGCTCAAAATATTGAAGTGATTGAGGTGATTGGAACTGGATTGGTGGAGCTCATCGAAGAAGGTGAAATCCGTTCAAAAAAAATGCTCCATCTATTACAATCATATATGGATCCAATGCTGGAAAAGGATATAGACCACCTTGTTTTGGGTTGTACGCATTATCCCTATCTAATTCCGGTCTTAAAAAAGATACTCCCGAGCAAAGTAACGATTATTGATTCTGGAGAGGCTGTTGCAAGACAAACCAAAGCAGTGTTAGCTATCAACGGGATTTTGAATTCAAAATCCGATTTGGGAACGCACCAATTATATACTAACGCTAATCCCGAAATCCTTGCAGACATCGTCGCTTCAACAACAGTATCCCCTACGGTAAGCTTTTTGAACTTTTAGTTATTTAAAACAATCCAGCAAAGCTCCTTTTTTTGAAGAAGAGACAGCCAACTCTTTCCCAGAAGTGAGTACCACACTCCCTCCTTTTCCTTTTCGATATCTGGTAATTCTTCCAATATTCACCAAATAACTTTTATGTATTCTTAAGAAACCATGCACCCTGAGTAGATCTTCAAAATATTTCAAGGTTTTACTGACTAGCTTCTGTCCTTTTTCCAGATAAATTTTGGTATAATTATCATCAGCTTCACAATATAAGATATCTGCTACTTCCAGGATTTCGAAACCATCCTGTTGGGGAATAGTAATTTTGCTTTCCACTGCGGCCATTTTTGGTACCAATACAGCATCTTGCAGCGCCATTTCTTTCTGTTTGATATGAGTAACATGATCTACCGCTTTAATCAAATTATCAATAGCGATAGGCTTCAATAGATAATAAGTAGCCTGCGCGTTTAATGCTTCAACCGCATAATGATCATAAGCTGTCACAAATACAATTTCAAAAGTACGATCCGGAACTTGCTCCAGTAGGTCAAAAGCATTTCCATATGGCATTTCTACATCTAGAAATAACATGTCTGGTGTGATCGTTTCTAAAAGCTCTAACGTTTCTTGCACACTAGCAGCTTCACCCAATATGGTCACAGAAGTACAATATTTTTCTAAATAGTTACGCAGGATTAACCTGCTGTTTGCTTCATCGTCTACAATAATTGCGGTTAAATTCATCTATCTTTTTTAAGTATTAATTGCACTCGCGTTCCTTCTTCATTCCCGTTTAGATCCGAAATAAAAACATCGACTTTATCTTTGTACATTTCGTTAAGAATTTCTATTCTTTTTTTAATGTTGCCCATCCCTCGAGATTTTTGCAACTTCTGATTATTGGTTTTTAATGCTTTAGATTGCTTTCTCCCAATACCATCATCTTCAATAACAATCTTAATACTACCTTCGTCTATCTTATCAAATCGGATAGATAATGTACCTTTTTCTGATTTATACCGCAACCCATGCCAAACGGCGTTCTCTACATAAGGTTGCAAAAGCATTGGTGGGATCATATATTCGGCCACATCTATAGCCGGATCTACCTCCACCTGGTACTCAAATTTATCCTGAAATCTAAAGTGCTCCAGCTGCACGTACAAACGCAATAGTTCTATTTCCTTTTCCAACGGAATAAAATCCTCTTCACTGTTTTCCAAGACTGCTCTCATCAACAATGAAAAGTCGGTAAGATATCGATTTGCTGTTCTTTCATCACTGGTTGCAATAAAGGTATTTACCGAATTTAAAGCATTGAAAATAAAATGAGGATTCATCTGAGATCGCAGAGACTTTAATGCCAAAAGATTATTCGCATACCGCTGTTGTTTGATATTTCTGAACATTAAATACGCCATTAGTAATAATAACACCGAAAGGCCAATCAAGAAATAAATCATCACTTGTTGGCGTAAACTTTTTTGATCTAAAATTTCCTGAGAAGCGAACGCAAGTTGATAACGCGTCTCATTAAGTTCTCGGTCTTTCTCTAAAGTCTCAATTCTATTAGCACTCAAAGCCAACTCCCGACCAAATCGGGCCGCCTGAGATATTTCTTGTTCCTTTTGGATATATAACTTATCTACGATCACTTCATACTCCTCAAACTCTTCTGAAGCTTTTTCTAGCTCTCCCTTTTCACGATACACCTCTCCCAATTTCCGGGTAGCATCTTTTTGTACGATAAGATCATTTTTTGATGCCGCTTCCTTTTTACTCTCTTCAAAATAACTAATCGCTTCATCATATTTTTCTTGTGCTGCAAATGCATTGGCAATCTTATAATTTTGTACTTGCGGTGTAATTGCTTTATCCTCTTCCAACAACTCGTCTTCGGCGTTTTCCTCTATTTCCTCAATATCTGCCAGTGCTTCTTTACGTAATTGTATTTCTTTGTCATAACTATTACTCTTGTTATAAAAATCGGCAGCTACACTACGCTGTCTTGCAGCCGTTTTTCTATCTTGTTGCTGAGCCAACTGTACCGAATTATCTAGGTACCCCGCTGCATCAGAAGTATTACCTTGTTCTTGAAGTATATCAGCCAGTTTGGTGTTTAAAGATATTTCTTTATCATCAAGATTTTTCCTCTTACTTAGAGACAGTGCACTATTATAATTTTGAATAGCTCCCGAAGAATTTTCTAATCCTTTATTACTATCTCCCAAACCTTCTAAAACCAATATTTTTTGCTCTGCATTTAATCGGGACCTTTGCAGTTCGCTGAACGTTTTAAAAGCGCCTTGGTAATTCTTATCCTCAAGTTGCGCTTTTCCTAATTTAATTTTTACATCAGTATTATAGGCATAGGATAGGCTAATTCTGTAATTGCTTTCTGCCAGATCAGGTTGTTTTGAAAAACTATAGATATCTGCAAGGGTTTCATAGAGTTCTGCCCTCTTCATATCACCTTTTGGGTCATCTTCCTGAATACTTTCAAGGGATTTTGTGATATATCCAATACTCGCAGATACATCCTTTCTTATTGTACTTCGAGCTAATTGAAGGTTTTCCTGATATTCTGACTCTGTCCTTTTCTTGGATAACTTTTGTGATCTTATCGTTACCGGGTTTTCCTTTACTTCAACATCTACTCGCTGTCCGTCTTTAACAACATATCGCACCGTCTCGAAACTGTCATGGCTAATAACAATCTCATCTCCTATTCGTGCCTGTATTCTAAAGTCCCCAAAAACATCGGTCAATACTGTACCCTTACCCATTATGGTAATCTCTACATCTTTGATCGCTTTTTTGGTCTTTTTTTCTTTTACAGAACCCTTAATCACCATTGGCTTAGTTATGACGGGGGCTTCATTTTCTTCTTGAGAAAAACCTTGAAAAGACACTATCAAAAATAACAGCAGCATTACGCCAGACCACTTTATCATCTTCTGTTTCATAAGGATAAACTTAATCCATTTCATTGGGAAAATAAAATTCTCATTCTGCAAAAACAGCAACAACATGGTGTTTTTGGGTTTAAAAAAGTACTTTCCCTAATTCTGTATATCCGTTTACTAACCAGAAATGCCATTTCCCTCATTCCAGATTTTTCTCCAAAAAAGTTCAGGGTACTTTTAACCACGAATTTAAAAAACAACATCATGAGAATTTTTTATATATGGAGTATGTTTATGTTGCTTATTCATATTTCTTGTAATGCAAGCACCAAACAGAATAATGAGGTAGCACTTACCGAAAAACCCCATAAAATCTTAACGACCAAAACTGATCCTAATACCAGTAACATTCAAGTGGCTTTGCTGCTCGATACTAGCAATAGTATGGACGGACTTATAGAGCAGGCCAAAGCGCAACTATGGGAAATCGTTAACGAATTGTCGTACGCAAAATGTGGGCATAATAAAATCAGATTACAGATTTCTTTATATGAATATGGTAATGATGGATTACCATCAAAAGAAGGTTACATCCGGCAAGTACTGCCATTCTCTGATGATTTAGATGAAATTTCCAAAGAACTATTCGGGTTGACTACCAATGGTGGTAACGAGTACTGCGGAAAGGTAATTGCCACATCGATCAATCAATTGGATTGGAAAAAAAGTAACGACGATCTTAAACTGATATTTATTGCCGGAAATGAACCGTTTACTCAAGGACCTACCAATTACAAAGATGCAGCTACTGATGCTTTGGAAAAAGGGATCACAATCAATACTATATTTTGTGGGAACTTCAGACAAGGGATCGACACGATGTGGAAACATGGTGCTGACCTAACTTATGGAGAGTACAGCGCTATCGATCACAACCATCAAACAGTTCATATAGCAACCCCATATGATGATATTATTCTTCAACTTAACAACCAATTAAACGATACTTACATCTATTACGGTAGTCGTGGAGCTCAAAAAAGAAGCATGCAAATGGAACAAGACCAAAATGCCAAGTCGTATAGCCCGGCAAATGCAGTAAGTAGAACTATTAGTAAAAGCTCTGGTTTTTACAAAAATAAAAGCTGGGACCTTATCGATGCTGCCGAAGATGAAGAGTTTGAAATTGATAAAATAGCTGAAGAGCAACTTCCTATAGAATTACAGGATAAATCTACAGCCGAATTAAAAAAACACATTGCCAAAAAAAGTGCTAAGCGTAAAGAAATACAGCAAAAGATCCAGGAGCTGAACAAAAAACGTGTGGAATATATCAAAACTAATAGTAAGAAGAATGACACCAGCCTAGAAACTGCTTTATTGAACGCTATCAAAAGTCAAGGTAAAAAGAAATCCTTTAGCTGGGAAGATTAAAACAAAACACTATGAGAACTGTACTATTTATTATCATAACAAGTATATCATTTACAATGACATCACAACCCAAAGCAAAACTTCAAAAATCTATGGTAGATTATGACTCTTTTATAGAAGTTTCTGAAGAAGTAATGAGTTATCGAGAGAAAAGATTGATCCCCTTGGATGTTTTTCTTGAGTACATGAAGGATGAAAATACTATTTTGTTGGACACACGTTCTAAAACCATGTATAGCCAAAAACACCTAAAAGGAGCAATTCATATCAATTTTTCAGATTTCACCAAAGAAGAATTGGCAAAACATATCCCTTCAAAGGATACAAGAATTTTGATTTATTGCAACAACAACCTAATAGGAGACACGAAGTTTTTTGCTAGTAAAAGAGCGCCTTTGGCTTTAAACATACCTACATTTATTAATCTCTATGGGTATGGATATAAGAACATATACGAACTGGCTTCATTGGTCTCAATAAATGATCAACGATTGCAGTTTGAGGGAAAATCAGTACGCTAAATTTTATAAATTGGAATACAAAAAGCTCGCATCTGCGAGCTTTTTGTATTTTCTACACACCATTACTATCTGCGTTCGGAAACGGTATAAAAATTGTAGTTATTTGCGTAAATTCTGATAGTTAAAATCCTTTTCTAATGAAATACCTAAGAATCCTAGTGGCGTATTTGATCATACTTCCTTTACTTTCTTATGGGCAGCAGACATTTGAGTATAAACAACCAAAAATGATTTCGGATGGATGGGAAACTGAAAATTTTCAAAAACTATATAGCAATACTTCTTACCTTTTTGAAGTATTACGTCAATTAGAACATAATGATCATAAAATTAATAGCTTTCTTTTGATAAAAGACGGTAAGCTACTTTTGGAAGAATATTACAATGAACGTACCATTGAGACTCCACAAGATTTACGATCGGTTACCAAAAGTATCATTTCAATTTTGATGGGAATTGCTATCGATAAAGGATTCGTAACCTCCATAGACGATCCCGTACAGCAATACTTGCCCAACATTCAACCTACCAAAAACCTAAACACTTTAAAAGAACAAATCACCATTCGCCATCTTCTTACCATGTCTTCAGGTTTGGATTGCAACGACTGGGATAAAAAATCAAAAGGCCAGGAAGACAAAGTCTATAAAAAGAAGGATTGGATTCAATACACACTGGATTTACCCATGATTGAAAAACCTGGAGTAACATCAACATATTGCACAATGGGAGTTGTTATTGCTGCCCAAATTATTAGTAATGCTTCTAATATGTCTTTGGATCAATTTGCAAAACAGTTTTTGTTTACACCTCTAGGAATAGATAACGTCTTTTGGAAACACACCTCCAAAAAAGAGGTTATCCATGTAGCAAAGAGAATACAAATGACACCTCGTGACATGGCCAAAATTGGGCTCTTATTATTAAACAACGGCAAATGGAATAACGTTCAAGTTGTCTCTAAAGATTGGATTGAAAAATCTTTAAATACGCATACCAAAATCAGTAATATAGACTATGGATTTTTGTGGTGGACCATCCCATTTGGTCCTAAAACAGGTAAGGTTGCTACAGGAAACGGAGGGCAATATATTATGATTTTCAAAGATCTAAATCTAATTACTGTATTTACCGGGAGTGCATACAATTCTCAGGAAGATAAATTACCTTTTACGATAATGAACAAGGCAGTAATCCATACGCTTTTAGAAAAATGATAGTAAAAAAACTACTAGAAAATATTAATCAAAAGATTAATGAGAATTTACCGCCGGACATTTACAATTCCAACGTTCTTTCTGTTTTGCGAAGTCATATCCTATAGTAAGCTGATGAAATCCTCCATTACTTAGAACCACAGAATTAGATTGATAACTGTAGGTATATCCAACCAGCCATTTTTTATAATTTACACCCAAGAACGGAGTTATATATTGTAATTGTTGGTTTTCTACTGCTAATCCATCTTGTGAAAATTCTGCGCCATCCAAGCTTCTTCTGTACGAGATTCCTCCCCAAAGTGTGGTTACCTCACCCAAATCTTTATATACTTTCATATTAGCATCAATCGTGCTTTCTTGGGTTTGGTCTGTTGCCTGATATAATAATGACGGTTCTAAACTAAACCCGTCTTCGCCACCTAAATCAAATAAGTATCCTAAAGAAAAGATATACCGACGCTGATTATTAGACTCCCGAATTGGTGCACGAGTGGGGTCTGTTTGGTTAAAAATATCTCTTGCTACTGGTAGTAAATTTTTTACTGTAAAATGTGCATACCATTCTAAATAATGATAGGACATTCCCACATCGACATTGTAATAAAAATCTTTTTGCACCCGATCGAGAATTACAGGATCCGGATCAAAAGGATCATCAAGCCCTCTCAAATCCACATTAGACTGGATAAAACCAGTACTCGCACCAAAAGAAAGCATATTGAGATCGGTTCTATCTCTCGAAAATAATAGATGATATGCAAAAGTTAAATACGCTCCAGACTGGTTAAATCTTCCGTTTTCATCTTTGTAAACGATGGCTCCTAAACCGGTCTTATCTCCTACTCTAAAATTTATATTTGCGGTTTGTAAATTAGGTGCATTATCAACGTCAAACCATTGTGCTCTGGCGGTTAACCTAATTTTGTTGGCATTTGCTGCTCCCGCCATGGATGGATGTACCAAATATAGATTATCTGAAAGATAATCTGCAAATACAGGTATCCCTTCTTGCGAAAAGGCAAATTGGGAAAGCCACATCAGGGCTACTACATAGATCGCTTTTAAGTTCATTTAGACACTGTCATTTTATGGGGACAAACAGGTTTTGTGAATTAAATGTAAACTGTCAAAAACAGTTTATATTGTGGGGCTTCACAATTATTTTTAAAATACATATTCCAAATTCGTACGTTTCCAAAGATATAAATTTTTACCAGAACGCCTATTTTAAAGTTGACTACCTCAATTCGTTAAAAAGTGTTAGGGATGTAAATACTATGCGCATATCGTATTGCTTTTTAGTAAATTTGCCAAAAATTAGAGCATGGAAAAGAATTTTGAAATAAAGATAGAAAACACTTCGAACCCAAGTATCATTAAGTTTGAAGCCAATTATTTCCTCACACAACATACGAGCTACGAATTTGAAAATATAGATCAGGCCAAAAATTCTCCCTTGGCGCAACAATTATTTCATTTACCATTTGTAAAAAGAGTATTTATTGCTCAAAACTTTGTGGCTATCGATAAATATGAGATTGTGGCTTGGGAAGATGTACAGGAAGAGGTTGCTGAACAAATTAAAAATTACCTAAATAGTGGGCAATCTGTGGTTACTGCATCTGAAAGTAATAAAAAAGTACCTATTACCATCTATGCAGAAAGTACTCCTAATCCTTCTGTATTGAAATTTGTAGCTAACAAAAAATTGGTTACCGCTGGTCACGAGTTTAAGAGTATAGATGACACCAAAGAAGCCCCTCTAGCACAAGAATTATTTCATTTCCCTTTTGTAAAAGAGGTATATGTTGATGAAAATTATATTTCTATTCAGAAATATGATATGGCTGATTGGAATGATGTTACACAAGAAATTCGAGAGTTTCTAAAGGCATACTTAGAACAGGGTAAAGAAATTTTAACCGCCAATGCCACGGTATCCCAAAACGAAGTGCAAAAACAAGCTGATCAAAATTTTGACCAATTAGATGACGTTTCCAAAGACATTGTAAATATTATCGAAGAATACATCAAACCTGCCGTTGCAAGTGATGGAGGGAACATTTTATTCGATTCTTACGATCCAGAAAGCAAAATTGTAAAGGTAATCTTGCAAGGAGCTTGTAGTGGTTGCCCATCTTCTACCTTTACATTGAAAAATGGAATCGAGAACATGCTAAAAGAGATGCTAAAGGACAAAATTGCTCATGTTGAAGCACTCAATGGGTAGTTCAACGATAAAGCTGTAATTATATCGAAAAAAGTCTGTAAATATTCATTGCTTTTACTTCAATAAAACTCAAGGATCTCGTATCTTAGAAGAACCATTCGTAAAATATTAACTAAAAAACTATTGAAATGGCAATTGTTAAAACTATTGAGGTTATAGCTAGCTCTGAAAAAGGCTGGGACGATGCAGCAAAAAACGCAATCAAACAAGCTGGAAAATCAGTAAAAAACATTCGATCTGCTTGGGTAAGTGATCAAAAAGTTATCGTAAAAGATAATGAGATTGCTGAATATCGAGTAAACTTGAAAATTTCTTTCGAGATCGACTAAAGAAAACGACTCAGAATAAAAAAGCATCTCAGTTCTCGAATTGAGATGCTTTTTTATATTTTAGACACTAGTAAACGCGTTATTATGAAATATTGGTTCATTGTCATCCTTACGGTCACCTATTCTTGCACAAGTCAAAACAAATCTGCGATGGAATACGCATACACAAATGATCTTATCAACGAAACCAGTCCTTACTTATTACAACATGCACATAATCCGGTAAATTGGAAACCATGGGGAGAAGAAGCATTGGATATCGCCAAAAAAGAAAACAAATTAATGATCATCAGTATAGGATATGCCGCTTGTCACTGGTGCCATGTTATGGAGCATGAAAGTTTTGAGGATCCCGAAGTAGCAAAATTGATGAATAACAGTTTTGTGAACATCAAAGTAGATAGAGAAGAACGACCCGATGTGGACCAGGTGTACATGAGTGCTGTACAGTTGATGACTGGCAGTGGTGGTTGGCCTCTTAACGTAATTACTCTACCTGACGGCAGACCTGTATGGGGAGGTACCTATTTCCCAAAAGGGAATTGGGTGGATGCTTTGAAACAAATTAATGATTTGTACCAAAAACAACCAGAAAAACTAGTTGAATATGCCGACAAGCTAGAGCAAGGTATCAAAGAAGTAGATATTATTGAGGTAAACACCGATGAAATAAAGTTTGAGAAAGAGTTTGTCGCTACCGCGGTAAAAGAATGGGGCAAACAATTTGATCATCAAAAGGGAGGTACCAAACGTGTGCCTAAGTTTATGATGCCTAATAATTATCATTTTTTGTTACGTTATGCCCATCAAACTCAAGATCAAGAGCTGCTGGATTTTGTAAAAAGTACACTCACAAAAATATCGTTTGGCGGGGTTTATGATCATGTAGGAGGTGGATTCTCGAGATACTCCACAGATGGGAAATGGCATGTGCCACACTTCGAAAAAATGCTATACGACAATGGGCAATTAGTAAGCTTGTATGCAGATGCTTATCTTGCCACCAAAGATCCCTGGTATAAGACTGTAGTATACGAAACACTGGATTTTGTACAACGAGAACTCACCAACAAAGAGGGAGCTTTTTATTCTTCTCTGGATGCAGATAGTAAAACAGCTGCCGGAGAATTAGAAGAAGGTGCCTTTTATATTTGGAATAAAGAAGAGCTTCAAACACTATTAGGAGATGATTACAAGCTTTTTTCTAACTACTACAATGTAAATGCCTACGGTCTTTGGGAGAAAGGAAATTTTGTTTTGATCAGAAAAGACAATGATTCGGATTTTTGTAAAAACAACGATATTGATATTGAAACCCTGAATAGTAAAATTTCTTCATGGAAAAGCACATTGCTCGAGTATAGAGAAAAAAGATCGAGACCACGATTAGATGACAAAACACTTACTTCCTGGAATGCTATTATGCTAAAGGGGTATCTGGATGCGTATCGCGTGTTCGGAGAAAAAGAATTCTTGGATATCGCATTAAAAAATGCAAACTTTATTAAGAAGCAGCAACTCAAAAAAGATAATTCCTTATTTCATAGTTATAAAAATGGTAAAAGCACAATCAATGCCTATCTAGAGGATTATGCACTAGTTGTTGATGCCTTCATACAACTTTATCAAAACACATTAGACCATCAATGGCTTGATATCTCAAAAGAGCTTACAGACTATGCCATTACTCATTTTTTGGATAAGGAGAAAAACATGTTTTACTTTACTTCTGATGAAGATCCTGAACTCATATCACGCTCTATTGAGTATAATGATAATGTAATCCCTTCTTCAAATTCGGTGATGGCTAAAAACCTAAATGTCTTAGCTCATTATTATGATCAAAACGAATATACAGATTTGAGCAAACAAATGCTACATAATATAAAACCACAAATGGAAAAATTTGCTTCTGGTTTTTCTAATTGGTTGGACCTAATGCTTAATTTCTCCTATAATTTTTATGAAATCGTAGTTGTAGGCGATAATGCCAACGAATTACTACATGATTTTCAGGATACTTATGTTCCTAATAAATTAATTGCTGGTAGTGTTATAGACTCTGAACGCTCCCTACTAAAAAACAGATTTGTGGAAGATGAAACTTACTTTTATGTATGTGTCAATAACGCTTGTAAATTTCCTGTAGATACTGCACAAAAAGCATTGCAACTTTTGGAGTAATACCAGAAGCTAAACATTTGCTTTTCAACATTCTAATTCGATGAAAAACTGTTAATCTTTAAGATATTCATTACTTAAAATTGACATAAATCGAGTCTATTACAACGTTTTCGTAGTCAAAATCTTACAAAAATTACGGTTAAACCTTAGTTTTTTTATGTAGAATTTATTGAAAAAAGCCGTTTTCATTCATAATAATGTAGTGGAACCTCAAAATACATTAACATATTCTCAAAAATTTAGCGGTTATTTAATATAAATTGCATTTAAAAAGGTATTTGGTTACATTTAATTCACCTAAATCAGTGAATCATGAGAATACTACTACTTTTACTTTTCGTACTAATTTCGCCTGCCCTTTTTGCACAATTGCCTAGAAGTTTAATGACATCTTCTGAGAAGATCACACTCTTTGATGAATATGATGGTACTATGTATATGAAATCCAGATATAAGGAATCTAGTGTTATCGATGAAAAGTCTGGCACTTATGATACCAAGTTGAAATATAACATATATACGGATGCCCTTGAATTAGTTCAGGGATCAAAATATTATGAGGTGGTTAAAAGTAAAACTATTCATGCTAGGATAGATGGGGATTATTTTTACTATTGTGAATTTAAAAATCAAAGAGGTCTAATTAGAGATGGGTATTACATCTTGGTAGAAATGAATGATAAATATAGAATTTACAAGAAACTGAATTTGGACATCAAAGACCCTGAAAAACGAGAACGAGTAAATAGTGGAATAGCTGAACCAGGTGAATTAAGAACGAGAGTGACTTACTTTATAGAGGAAGAAGGAACAATTGTTGAACTACCTACCAACAAAAAGGATATGCTGGCCACTTTTAGTGACAAAGAACAGGAATTGGGTCAATATCTTAAAAAGGAAAAAATTCGATTAAAAAAAGAAGAAGATCTTATACGATTTGTAGCCCGATATAATGCTCTTAAAAGTTCGGAAGCCAATCCGTCTCAAAAACTACTAAGTAACATTACTAGAAATAAGTAGTAATAATCATATTCTCAAAATTATTATAAGAGACACCTGCTGTTGTTACAGCAGGTATTTTTTGTATGTTCCTATAAAATAGCAAATTAATTTCTAAAGCAATTCATTACAGCATTACGATTGGATTAACTATGTATTAACCCAATAAGAGTATTTTCTTATGGTTATTCCACCTACATATTACTTTGATGAAACGTCACAATTTTATAACTAATTCGTATCCAGTTTTTTGCTTTTCTATTTTGTATTAAAAACCAAAAAAACTCAATTTTAAAAAAACATTAATTAACGAAAACCAGAAATTCCCTCCTCACTTTCTATCCTGTTTTTAAATATTTTTGTCATAAACTTTTTACCTCAAAATAAATACCCCGAAAAGATATGAGAAAAGTATTACTTTTTTTTACCGTATTAATTGTCACTATAGCCCCCGCTCAAGTACCAGAATCCATATTACAATACACTCAAGAATTTCCAATGTATGAAACATATGATGGTTCTATATATCTACAAAACAAGTTTGTAGAGTCTAGCATTATCGATGAGACCTCTTCCGGAACTTATGACTCTAAGTTACGATACAATATCCACACCGACGCTGTAGAATATAAAGAAGAATCAGAGCTATTTGAGCTAAGCAAAAATCCAAAAATTCAAGCAAGAATTGATGAGGACTACTTTTATTATTGTCAATTTAAAACCCAACGAGGTGTAGATAGGGAAGGATATTACATCTTGGTAGAGCTTCATGATCAGTACAGAATTTACAAGCGATATGAGGTAAAAATAAAAGACCCTATCAAGATGGATGTGTACAATGGAACTCCTGAACCTGGAAGCATTAGAAAAAAGGTGAGTTATTTTCTCGAAGAAAATGATATCATTATAGAATTACCTATGGATAAAAAAGAAATTTTAATCACTGCTTTCAGTGACAAATCAGACGAATTAAAACAATATATCAAGAAAGAAAAGATAAAACTTAAAAAAGAAGAGGATCTGATACGGTTAGTCGCAAAATACAATGCACTAAAGAATCTTAGTTCTTCTCCATCGAACAGTCTCCTCAGCAAATATTAGTTCGTTACTAACCAATTGCTTCACAATAATTTACAAAAGGAACAGAAATCTGTTCCTTTTTGCTTTTAATATGACTAAACTCTCCAGATTCAGTCTCATTTATTAAGAAAAAGTTAATATTAATTTGTTTTTTATCGATATTTTTAATACTTTCATCTTAGATAAATGCAGTCATTATGAGAAAAATACTACAAATACTACTTTTTCTAATTACCCCGGTATTTGCTTTTGCACAATTTTCGCAAGTAATAAATACAAATGAAAAAGTACAAGAATTAGAAAAGTATGCGGGAAGTGTATATGTAAGCAAAGATTATCAACAAGCTACAGTAATCGATCAAAATTCAAAAACGTACGATGCTCGATTAAAGTATAATATATATACGGATGCCCTAGAGCACCAAAAAGCAGGAAAACTACACGAGGTTATCAAATCCCCCACAACCTATGCTAGAATCAATGATGAGTACTATTACTTCTGTGAATTCAGAAATGAACGTGGCCATAAAAGGTTTGGATATTATATTCTAATCGAAATGAACGATGCCTATAGAGTATATAAGAAATATAGCCTTAAAATAACAGATCCTAAAGAGTTAGATCCGATGACAGGGAACTCTGTAACTGGAAAAATTAAAAGAATAGCTACTTATTATCTTGAAGAAGGTAATGAGATCAAAAAATTACCATTAAATAAGAAAGATATCTTAACTGCATTTTCTGATAAAGAAGAAGAGCTGAAGGATTATATCAAAAAAGAAAAGATTCGTCTGAAAAAAGAGGAAGATTTAATACGATTAGTTGCTAAATACAATGCACTCAAAAACATTGATTCTAACCAGCAACGAAGTCTTTTAAGTAGTAGGGTTCAAAATAACTAACATCCTCAAAACTTCCGGACGAAAATTTGGAATACACCACAGTTGCCATCTCATTTGCAGATGGCAATTTTTTTGAAATAAAAATTGCATTAGGGTGTTCACAAATTTTCGAGAATTTCTCTACCCCATTACCAATAAAATGAACTTTTCCTTGTTCTAAATATTCTGAAAAGGATGAGGCATCCAAGATCTCTGCATTTGTTTTGCGAACTACTTCATAATCCGAAGAAAATACGGATGCGTATACTTCCATTCTTCGGGCATCTAGCATAGGGATGATAAACTCTCCTATTTTGGCTTCCACCTGTTTAGATAAGGATAGCAGGGTGGGAACAGAGATTAAAGGTATATCCAGGGCATAACAAAGACCTTTGGCCGCAGAAACACCTATTCTAAGACCTGTATAAGAACCAGGTCCTTTGCTGACAGCTACTGCAGCAATATCTCTCATTGTTATTCCAGCACTGGCTATTACTTCTTTAATAAAAACATGTAAACGTTCTGCATGCGAATAACTATCGTTATAATCCTCTGATAATGCAATAATCCTTTCATGATTTGTTATCGCAACAGAACAGTTAGTTGTAGAAGTCTCAATACAGAGAAGATATGACATGACCCAAATTTTGGCAAAGATAATCTAATTGAATCAACTAAGAAATATGATGTACTCAATCAAATATTACTTTGCTTTTTCCTCTGCATTTTTTTGTTCTTCAGAAATCACTTTATCTCCTGTCTTAAGCGTTTTTGTTACCAAATTATACGGCCCTGTAATCACTTCATCACCTTCTGATAAACCTTCAGTGATTTCGATATTGGTATCGTCTTGGATTCCTGTTTTAATTACTTTTAACTTGGCAGTTTCTCCATTCTTGACAAAGACGCATTCAAACTTTTCTTCAGTAGCGGTAGCTATCTTATCTTTTTTTGCTCCTTTACGAACGCTAGAAGTATCATTTTTAATTACTATCGAACTTATTGGTACACCAACAACATTTTCTCTTTTGTTGGTGATTACATCCACAGTTGCCGTCATCCCAGGTCTAAAAGGAGAGAAACTCTCTGGTTTTCCTTCTAATAGATCTTTATACGATTCTTCCAAAATGCGTACCTTAACTTTGAAATTGGTCACCTGATCTGCACTTACTGAGTTTTCAGCAGAATTAGCTATTTCTGTAACTAAACCTTTAAACTCTTTTTTAAGGTAAGCATCCACTTCAACGATGGTAGAATCACCAATTGATACTTTTACAATATCATTTTCATTTACATCTACTTCAACTTCCATATTGCTTAAGTTCGCAACACGAACAATCTCTGTTCCTGCCATTTGCTGTGTTCCTACAACGCGTTCTCCTAGCTCGACAGACAGTTTAGAGATGGTTCCACTCATAGGCGCATAAATGGTAGTTCTGCTTAAATTATCTTTAGCTTCATTCACAGTTGCCTGAGCACTTCTTACATTATAAAATGCAGACTGCTTAGAGGCTTCTGCCACTTCATAAGCCGATACCGCTCTATCCCACTCTGCTTTAGAGATTACCCCTTTCTCAAACAATTCCTTATTACGATCATAACTAAGCTTTGCTTCTTTAAGACTAGCCTCAGCCTGTTGCAACCCAGCTCTTACATTCTGCAAAGCTGCTTGAGATCGATTTAATCCTGCCTGAATAATATCCGGATTGATACGGACCAGCAAATCTCCTTTTTGAACTTGCTGTCCTTCTTTGATCGGTAAATCAATAATTTCTCCAGAGACCTCTGAAGATAATTTCACCTCTACCTCTGGCTGTATTTTGCCAGTTGCAGCTACGGTTTCTACAATATCAATTCTTTCTATTTTAGCGACAGAAACTTCTTTAAAGTTACCATCCTTACCAAACCATCCTGCTTTTTTGCCAACAACAAGCATAATGATTAAAAATAAAACTCCTCCTAAAATAAAAAGTAATGTTTTTCTACTCATGACTTACTTCACTATTAATTCTATATATTGAAATTACAATTTCTTTTTAAACAGTAGCCAAAAAATAGAAAACTACCGTTTATAGTTTAATGTCTGCAATCTTTATCCCGAAATAAAGTTCGAGAACTTTAAGTTTAAAAATATAATCAAATTTGTTTTGCACCTCTTGGCTTTGCGCATTCTCCAATCTAAACTTAGATTGACTAAAATCGAAAGCATTAGAGAGTCCTACATCATAACGATCTTTTGCGAATTGATATGCTCTTTCTTGAGCTTTTACAGCCACTTGAGCAGCTTCATATGCTTCTGCAGAACCTTTGGCATCTAAATAAGCCTGATACACATTACTGTCCAAATCCAATTCGGCTTGCTCCAACTGAAATTCTGTACGTTTTACGTTTACCAAACTTCTTTTCACGTTAGCTCTTGTATTGAATCCATTAAGAATAGGCACATTAACTTGCAATCCATAAGAAAATCCGTCATTTTCATACAACTGTGTAGTAAAGTCTCTTTCCAAAAAGTCATTATCCGCCCATCGAGTGTTGTATCCAAAGAAAGCATTTAATGTAGGATAGTAGCTCCCTCTTGCAAGCTGAACATCCTTTTCGGCCAATAACTTATTTTGCTCTGCAATTTGCACTTCATATCGAGCTTCTCGAGCTCTCCCAATAATTTGATCAATTGGTTTATTCACTATATCTGAACCAGGAACAATATAATCTTGTTCTACCGTATCAAAAGTTTCATAATCCTTTATTAGTAAAGTTTGTGCTAAACTGATCAAAGAAATCTGAACTGAATTTTCTGCTTGTACAATTCGTGTCAATTCATCAGCAGAGGTAGCTTCTATTTCTAGCAAATCCCCTTCTGGAAGTACTCCTGCTTCAACAAGATCTTTGGTTCTTTGCAATTGTTCTAATGTTATTTCGTGTTGCTTTTGAATTACTTTCAGCGATTCTTTATTTAATAGAACCTGGAGATAACCATTAGCCACAAACAAAGCAATATCATCTTTAGATTTCCCAAGGTTGTATTGACTTAACAACCTGTTCATTTTTGCTCTTTGTAATTGACGAAGATTACGCAATCCATCAAATAATGTTAACCCTACATTCACCCCGGTAGTAAACGATGTAAAGGTATTAGTTTCAAAAGCATTAGTAACCGGGTTAATATTTGCTCCAGTATTTGAAGACAGTGTTCCAGATCCATTAACAGAAGGAACGAAATTACCCAATGCAGTTAACTTGTCTATGGCAGCAGATTCTACATCTAGTTCTGACTGCTTTATGGTTATATTATTTTCAAGAGCGTATTCTACGCACTCTCGTAAGCTCCATTGCTTTTTCTGCGCTTGAGTCCCCAATACACTAAAAAGTGTAAGTAATAAAATTGAAATTTTAATTCGCATAATGCCTATATGTATCTAATTGAATGATGTTGTTACAATTATTTCCTAAAAAAATTTTAATTCTCAAATTCTGACTTCTTAATTTGATTCCAAACTTTTATTTTATCTTCTTTGGTAATACCACTTTTAATTTCGACGTTAATTCCATCACTTACCCCTAATACCACATCTCTATTTTCGAATTGTTGTTCTCCTGTCTCTATCTCTACATAAGGTTTTTGTGTCTCAGAATCATATTGAATTAACGCTTCTTTTACCGCCATAACACTATCTGCTTTGGCCAAAATAATAGAAGCATTTGCACTAAGTCCAGCCCTAATAAATGTAGAATCGTTCTTATCTAATGATCCTTTAATTTCAAACTGAATTGCTCCGTTCTCTTCTTTTCCTTTGGGTGCAATATAATCCAGTACGGCATCGAATTTTTTATTTTCGATAGCTCCTACTGTAATTTCTAAAGGTAAATTTTCCTTAATTTTTCCTACTTCACTCTCGTCTACCTTCCCTTCAAATATCATTTTCCCTACATCAGCAATGGCTGCGATAGTAGTACCATCATTAAAGTTATTTGCTTCAATAACTTGATTTCCTTCTTTTACAGGCACTTCTAATACCATCCCCGTCACAGTAGACCGGATCAATGTATTTGCTACACTTCCCAATCCTCTTGCGGTACCTGTTTTTACAATTTGATAGTTTTGCTGAGCCGCTTCGTAAGATTGTTTCGCTTGTTTGTAAGCCACATCTACTCCATCAAATTCGTTGGCCGAAATTACTCCTTTATCAAACAATTCCTTTTGTCTATCGTACACTTTTTGCTGATTCTCCAGATCAATTCTAGCACTTTGCACGGAGTTTTTGGCACTTTGTAAAGAAGAGATATTAGGGACCACCCTAATTTTTGCAATCAAATCACCTGATTTGATCTGCTCTCCGGCTTCTATATAAATTTCTTCGATAATTCCTGAAATATTGGGCTTGATCAATACTTCTTCTTTAGGAACAATACTTCCTGTGGCTACCGCTTTTTTGATAATGGTTTCAACCGATGCTTGCTCTGTTTCATAAGTAACAGGATCTTCCTGGTTTTTTTGATATAAGTAATACAAGGATCCCCCGAAAACTAAAGCTATGATGATTAAAATAATAATGGTTACTGTTCTTTTCATAATAAGTACACTTCTATTGGATTTCTTAACATCCTACAGAGTAGGATTGTTTTTGATTGATGATTAATTTATTCTGTTCTTAATGCGTCTATTGGTTTGGTTTTGATCGCTACCTGAGCAGGTATTAAACCAGCTAACAAACCACTTGTTATTAATATAAATAGTGCAACAAACACTACTGTTAAATCTACACTTGGATTAGCAAACATACTATCATTATCTGCAGGAGCCCCCTCCAACATTTTATTGATTGCAAAAATAATTCCTGTTGAAACAGCAATACCTGCCATTCCTGAAATGATCGTCAAGAAAATAGATTCTAACAAGATTTGCCCTCTTATTGCCCAAGGGGATGCTCCCAAGGCTCTACGAATACCAATTTCCTTGGTTCGCTCCTTTACCACAATCAGCATAATGTTACTGATCCCAATAATTCCAGAAAGTAATATAAGGGTTCCTACAAAATATGCCACCCCCTGTAAAGCGATAAATAAGCCGTTTATTTTCTTGAATTCTTCGTACAAATCAAAATTACCAACCGCTCTGTTATCTTCGGGATGAATAGAGTGATTAGTTTTCACTACATCCATTACATCTCCCTTTAAATTGGTAATTGATTGATCATCGTTTGCCGTGATGGCCATCCACCCCACTACCTCGCCGTAATTAAAGGCTTGAGAAAATGCGGTAAATGGCACATAAATTTCTTTTTGGGATTCTTCGCCATCTCCATTGTTTGATTTTTTGGAGTAGGTACCGATTACCATGAAATTTACACCCTGAATTTTAATATATTCCCCAATTGGATCTTCGCCATCTGTAAACAATTCTTTGACTACACCTCCTCCAATCACTGCTACTTTTCGTTTACTTTCTATATCTCCATAATTCACAAAGCGCCCAGAGGTGATGTTAATGGGATCTTGCTTAATAATTTCTGGATAATCTCCATATACGTTAAAAGCTCCCGTATTTAACCCTCTAGTTACATTATTTGAACCTCTAAACCCTCCTAATTGGTTTCTTGGAGAAATATATAGCAGTCCTGGTACCTGATCCCTGATGGATTGCACATCAGATATCTTAAAGTTATACCTCCTACCTTTTGGCAGTCCTTTATACGGTTTTGAAACCGTTTGTGTCCACATAAACATGGTATTGGTAGCAATATCTCCAAACCCTTGTTTAACTCCGTTTTCTAGTCCTTTTCCTGCGGCTAATAAAATAACCAGTATAAATATTCCCCAAAACACACCAAAAGCGGTTAATACCGTTCTAAACCAATTGGCTGTAAGTGCTTGAAGTATTTCGTCCCATCGATCTCTATTAAACATATTATTCGTCTCTAAGTGCTACAATAGGTTTTATTCTTACGGCTCTCCATGCAGGGAAAAAGCCTGCAAGAGCTCCAGCAAAAATTAAAATAAAAACAGTGGTCAAGGCCACATTAAAATCTACCGAAGGGTTTAATATAAATTCGGTTTGTACCAATGGCCCTGCAAATTCTAAAAGTGCTAACCCCAAAATAAGTCCGACAAAACCGGCTAATGCGGTTACAAAAATAGCTTCCTGTAAAATAAGACCAATAATTGAAGCGGGTTGTGCCCCTATAGCTTTACGAATACCTATTTCTTTGGTACGCTCTTTTACAATAATCAGCATAATATTGCTTACCCCTACAATTCCAGCAATGATGGTACAAATTCCCACCCACCAGAAAAAGGCTTTGATCATAAAGATCAAATTATAAAAGCGTTTTGCATTTTCGAGATTATTGTTTACCCCGATAGCACGATCATCTTCGGGAGCTATAATATGCTTTGCTTTAAGATAAGTAGTCATCGCCTCTACAAACTGCTCTGATTTTTGAACTGCTGTTTCGAAGTTTTCTTCGGGAGCCAAAGAAAAAGCCAACCCATTGATATTGGGTCCTAACCCAAAAATCTGTTGTGCTATTGGAGATGGGATAAAAACTCTATCTTCTTCTCGCTCTCCTGCTTTATCAGAATATACCCCAATTACCTTAAAAGGAATCCCATTAATCTCGATATACTCTCCTACGGCTTCTTCATCCTTTTTGAATAAATCTCTTTTAATTTTGTTTCCTATTACAGCCACTTTATTCTGTTCATCGATATCATTTTGATTTACATATCGACCGCTAACCATCTCTTCATTTTCAATAACCTGAAAGTCCGGATAAATTCCTTCGATACCATAACTTCCTGATTCTTTACCATAGGTAACCAAAATACCCCATCGTCTTGCTCGAGAAGAACTATGTTCTAATGTACTTTCATTACTTTTATTAATAAAGGCATAATCTTCGTTGGTAAGATTAATTCTTCTTCCTGGATTTAATCCTTTATATTCGACAGAAGTAGTTCGTGTCCATACCCAAATACTGCTGGTTGAATCTCCTTCAAATTCTTTGGCAATTCCATTTTGCATACCCTGACCTACTCCCAATAACAAAACAAGAATAAAAATCCCGGATGCAACAGATACACCGGTAAGGAAGGTACGTAGTTTATTTTTGGAGATTGTTTCGAAAATTTCTTGCCATCGTTCTATACTAAACATGAGCTACGGCTTTTACCTGTTCTACTAAAGTATCATCAATGATTACACCATCTTTAAGATTAACAATTCGCTTGGTCATGTTGGCAATATCGGGTTCGTGTGTAACGATAAGAATTGTTTTCCCTTCATCATTAATTCCTTGAATCAGCTCCATAACCTCATACGAGGTTTTGGTATCCAAAGCCCCTGTAGGCTCATCTGCCAATAACACTTTTGGTTCTGATGCCAAAGCTCTGGCTATAGCAACTCTCTGTTTTTGCCCTCCTGAAAGTTCATTCGGAAGGTGTGAAGCCCAATCTGCCAGTCCAACTTTTGAAAGATAATGCAAGGCTTTTTCTAAACGTTCTTTTCGTTTTACTCCTTGATAATACAAAGGCATGGCTACATTATCCAATGCGCTTTTGTAGGTAATAAGATTGAAGGATTGAAAGATAAATCCTAAAAACTTATTGCGGTATTTGGCCGCCACTTTTTCGTTTAAATTTTTGATGGGCATCCCATCGAGAAAATAGCTTCCACTATCTGCTTCATCCAGCATCCCTAAAATATTAAGTAATGTGGACTTTCCGGAACCTGAAGATCCCATAATAGAAACCAGTTCTCCTTCTTTAACGCTAAAATCTATTCCTTTAAGTACGTGAAGCGAATTGCTCCCCATTTGGTAAGATTTATGCAAGTCTTTGATTTCAATCATAACTTTTCGCTTGATTAGATGAATGAATAGGGCACAAAAAATGTACCTTATTTTTGATTAAGACTCACAAAACAGTTTTATATGAAACTTTTTACAGCAAACAGCTAGTTTTCCCTGCTAGTAATTTGTTGATGGGTTAGTGTAGTCTTGTTACATAAGACTAGCTAGTTACAAGCTTTGTTACACTTATTCCTGTTATGAAAATGTTAAATATTAATTTTCGACAGGTTTTATTTTTTTCTTGTTTCGGAAAATAAAATATCCTACCACCCCTATCAAAACATAAGGAATGATCATCAAATACACTATCCCATCATTGATTCCTTTTGCTGTTTCTTGCCCCTCTTCACTTTCTAATACAGCCCTACACATAGAACATTGTGCTTCTGTAGGAAGAGCAATTAAAAATAAAAGAATCGTTATATAGAAAATTTTTGTCTTCAAGGAATTCGTATTAGTTACGCGTAATAAGGAGATATCATCAAATACACAATAACACCAGTTACTGCGACATACAACCAAATAGGAAATGTAATTCTTGCTATTTTTTTGTGACGATCGAATCGTTTTGCTAATGCACGAACATAGGTAACCAACACAAACGGAATAACCACAATAGATAATATAATGTGGGTAATTAAAATAAAGTAATACACATATTTTATAATTCCTTCTCCTCCAAATTTGGTGGAGTCACTAGTCATATGATAGGCTACATACATTCCCAGAAACAGCACAGAACAAACAATGGCAGTTTTCATCAAGCCCTCATGTAATTTGATGTTTTTATTCTTAATCGCCCAAAGCGCAGCTACCAACAAAATAGCAGTTAATCCATTTACCGAAGCATAAATCGGAGGTAAAAAAGTAAGTGGCTCCACATCGTATCCCATTTTTCTTAGGTTTACCCCAAAAAGCCCAGCTACGACCACAGGTATCGCTATTGATAAAATAACAATCCACTTGTTGTATTTCTTTTCTATGGCAACGCTATCACTCATTATTCCTCTAATAATTTTTTAATATCTTCTAACAAAACGGTAATCTGCTCTTCTTCTCCATTTTCATCCATCTTTTCTTCAACTCCTATTGTACCTCTATAATATATAATTGGATTTCCTGATTGATCGTATCTTGATCGCATATACCCATCTTTATCAATTAACGCAAAATATCCATTATGCTCGAAACCACCGGGCACTTCTGGGTTTTCTGCCGCATAAATATTAAACCCAGCATTGGCCAAATCATATATATCCTCTCGATCTCCAGTTAGAAAATGCCAATCGGGATCAGTAACCTTATAGTTCTCTGCATATTTCTTTAACCGAGTAGGTGTATCAAACTTCGGATTAATGGTGAATGAAGCAATTCCAAAGTTGGGATACTCTTTCAACTCATTCTGAAGATAAACCAAATTGCGGTTCATTCTAGGACAAATTGTAGGACAACTGGTAAAGAAAAACTCAGCTACAAATACCTTCCCTTTATAATCATGATTGGTAATTAATATGCTATCCTGATCCAGAAAAGCAAACTCGGGCACTTTCCTTGGTTCTCCATTAATTTTTAGATAAGCCAACTTTTCATTAGCATAAGGATTATCAGCACTCATTCTATCATTCTTCACCACTGATGTATCTTTTACTCTATTTACAATTCTTGGAATAAATATGATCCCAAAAATTAAAACAATAAAGGAAATTCCTACGTAAGAATATTTTTTCATAGTTATTTGTCTTTACGATAAGCCTTATACTTTTTTAGCGCCAGACGATATTCTGCCAAAACCACTTTGATATCGTCTACCATTACGTTAGACAAATCGGCCACAGAACTTGCATCATATCCATACACCGTAGGTTCATCTTTCTTGACACTTCCATCTCTCCCTCTAAGACTACCATCTTTATCAATGATATACACATAATTGGCTGCATAATTGGCATCGAGTTGGTGTGGTGTTTTTAAGGATGCGAACAACCTTTCAATTTGTTCTGGTGTTCCGAAAAGAAATTTCCATTGTACTACATCAGTAATAACGCCCAACTCTTCTAATAGTTTTTTTGCAGCCTGTTCACTACCATATGGCAATACCATAACAAACTGAAAGTCCCTAAAGCCATAATTTTTTTTGTAAATCTTTTGATTAAGATTAAAAGCATTTCCCTGTTTATTGTGGATTTCCTTTCCCAAAAAACCGAGAACTGTAATTTTATCATCAAGAGTGATTTCTTCTGAAGTTAAAGATTCAAAGTCTGTCAAAGTGCCAACTTCAGTATTTAACACAGGGAGTTTTGCAAAATTATGTACTCCAGAAGCAAAGAATAAGTATGCCACCAACGGCAATACAAACAAAGTACCTAAAACTAGTATTTTCTTCATTTATGTAAATAGTAGATTATCTACCAAAATAGGTTTTGCAAAAATAAAAAAGACGGCTCAAAAAACCGTCTTTTTACAATGCTTTTAACTATATATTTCAGGATTTAGAAATCCCAGCTTTTGTGTCCTGCTTTGAAAACTTCATATACATAATCTCCTTCTGTTAATAGAATAAAGATTAGGTAACAAATCAAGAAAATAGCAGTCCATACTACAGATCTTCTAAGTCCTTTAGTTTCTCCTTCCATATGCATAAAAGCCCATGTAATGTAGTATGCTTTCCAGATCGTAAGAATAATAAAGATCCAGTTTAATAGCTTCATACTTATTAAAGTAGTTTCTATAAGAAACGGAGGCTTAATAATACCTAAAATAACTTCAACAATAGTAATCACAGAAAGTAGAAAAAACACTTTCCATATTCTTGATATATTTGATTCGTGGTGTGCTGTATCGTGTGCCATATTATCTATCTACTATTTTTTATTAAACCAGGTAAAAGAATGTAAATACAAATACCCAAACTAAATCTACAAAGTGCCAGTACAAACCGACTTTCTCTACCATCTCGTAATTCTTTCTTCTCTCATATGTTCCTAGAATCACATTGATAAAGATGATGATATTTATAATCACCCCAGAAAATACGTGGAATCCGTGAAATCCAGTAATGAAGAAAAAGAAGTTTGCAAACAATGGAGTTCCATACTCATTATGCACGAGGTTTGCTCCCTCTACAATTCCGATAGCATCAGCTTGTAATCTTCTTAGAGATTCTTCTCTTGATAAAATTGTCTTTTCTCCTTCTTCGGTCAATACTTGAGTACGAATCAAAAGATCTTTTCTCTTTGCAAATCCAGCACGGATCTCATCGATCGTATAGGTTGGAAGGGCAGATTCTTTATCATACCATACACCAAGTTTACTTTCGTGTTGTGTTCTTTCTTTATGAGTATCCAGAATAGCGATCTCTTTCAGTCCCACTCGGTGTCCTTCTGCATCAACAAATTGTAATATCTGACCTCCTTTAGTTTCTACCGCTCCGTACTCTCCTTTGATGAAGTTTTTCCACTCCCATGCTTGAGAACCTACGAAAATTAAACCACCGATAATGGTCAGGAACATATAAAGGATTACCTTCTTCTGTTTCATGTGATGACCAGCATCTACAGCAAGTACCATAGTTACAGAAGAGAAAATTAATATAAAAGTCATCAACGCCACATAGTACATTGGTGCATCTACACCATGTAAAAATGGAAAGTGATTAAAAACTTCGTCGGCTATAGGCCAAGAATCTATAAACTTAAATCTTGAAAAACCATATGCGGCAAGAAAACCTGAGAATGTAAGTGCATCAGAAAGGATAAAAAACCACATCATCATCTTACCGTAACTCGCTTTCAGTGGCTCGTTACCACCTCCCCAGATTTTATCCTCTGTACCTGTTTTAGTAACAGCTGTTTCCATATAAAGAATTTGGTATTGTTAAATTTTCCACAAAAATAATCAATTTTATCATTTCACCTCCTTAAATCCATTTTTTAATTTGGTCAAATATCATCGTGTATGATAATCTATTTTATTGACGCAAAATCCGCATTATTACTTATTTCACGAAATACAAAAACAAGAAGAGATAAACCCACAGAAAATCAACAAAGTGCCAATACATTGCACCTAGTTCAAGCCCTAAAGTTTGTCCCTTTTTATACTTTTGTTTAAAATGATTATAAATTACCACCAAAAGAACCAGCAACCCTCCTACAATATGGGCTAAGTGTGTTACCACAATGATAAACATGAATGTAGACACAATATTAGAAGTTGGTCCTGTAAAATGATATCCTTGATTGATAATATCGTTAAAACCTTGAAATTGTAAGTTTACAAATAATGCTCCCAAACCTAGGGTAGCCAATAATAGTCCGGTAGCTAATCCTCGATTATTTTGATCTATTGCTTTTTTGACAAAATGAAAAGTAGCACTACTCAACAAAATAACTAGAATACTTATCACAAAAGCCTGAGGAAACTCCAAATCTGTTGCCCAGTCCTTTCTAGATTTACTCACTACATAAGCACTGGTAAGTCCCGCAAAAACCATTGCCATACTGATCATGGCAAACCACATCATGGTCTTTTTGGATCTATTGATCTTTTCTTGCGTAGTTCCTTGGGTTAAATCCATACTCTAATAAATTTATCTGCCACATAAATGATTTGCAAAAGTGTTATATATAAAACACTCATTAGCATCAATTGCTTAGCAGTTTTGGCATCTCTATTTTTATATAATCTAATTGCTGATCTGAGTAAAACCAATCCTAATATCAGTATAATAACACCTGAAACCGGTGTAAGATAAAGTCTCCCTGTAACTCCAAAAACAGGTACGATAGATGTTACCACCGTCCATAGCGTGTAAATCACCACCTGTGTTGCGGTACCCTTATCTCTCTTTCCTGTAGGAAGCATAAAGAATCCTCCTTTTTTATAGTCATCAAACAAGAACCATCCTATCGCCCAGAAGTGCGGAAACTGCCAAAAAAACTGCACCATAAATAAGGTACCTGGTTCAATCCCAAAATCATTGGTAGCAGCTACCCATCCTAACATAAAAGGGATAGCACCCGGGATAGCACCTACAAACACAGAAAGCGGTGTTTTTGTTTTTAAAGGAGTATACAAACTCACATAAAAAAAGATGGAAATTGCACCAAACATTGCTGTTTGCGGATTGATTACATACAATACGGTAATTCCTGCTATAGTAAAAAGGGTAGCAATAGCTAAAGCAGTATTGACAGACATCCGACCAGAAGGCACCGGGCGATTTTTAGTACGATCCATCAATTTATCAAGATCTCTTTCTATCACTTGATTGAAAGCATTAGACGCTCCCACCATCAAATATCCACCAATTGCCAAAAGAATCAAAGTAGTCCACGAAACTGTCTCAACACCCAACAAATATCCGGCTACCGAAGAGAAAACCACACTTAATGCCAGACGCATTTTTGTTATCTCTTTAAAATCCTGAACAACAGAAACTTTAATTGTATCGACTTGGGTTACGCTCAAATCTTGCACGTTTTATATATCGCTTTTGTAAAAGTGGTGCAAAGATATATCTTAAAAGCCTTTTAGACAACTTATAACTCCTTATAATTCACCTTTTAACACCTGTTGATTACTTTACCCAAAGATTTTGAGCACCTTACACCCTTAGAAACGTAATTTTTACATCATCCTTGCGACCAACAGGGATAAATCATACTACAAACTTATGAAACGATTATTTCTACTCACTCAACTTTTAACAGCTTTACTCGTTAGTGCACAAAACAAAGAAGTCACTATAACTATTGATCCCGTAGCTCAAAATATCTATATGCTTACCGGACAAGGAGGGAACATCGGAGTATTTAAAAATGAAAAAGGCCTCTTTATCATTGATGATCAATTCGCGCGATTATCAGAAAAAATTTTTACAGGTCTTAAAACGATTAGTGATCAACCCGTAACTATGGTGATCAACACGCACTATCACGGAGATCATACCGGGGGTAACGAAAATATGACAAAAAAAGGCGCTACGATCTTTGCTCAAAAAAATGTACGCTCTAGAATGGAACGCAATCAAAAAGAAAAAGGGAATGTAGTAGCCAATTCGTTACCTGTAATTACTTTTGATGAAGGCCTACAACTTCACTTTGACGCAGAGAGCATCCAGGCTTTTCATGTACACAACGCGCATACCGACGGTGACGCTTTGATTTATTTTGCCAAAGGAAACGTATTACACATGGGAGACACTTTTTTTAACGGTCGCTACCCCTACATTGATTTAAACTCTGGCGGAAGTATTAAAGGTTACATCAAAGCTTCTGAAAAAGCACTACTTCTCGCAAATGATGACACCAAAATTATTCCCGGGCATGGCGCTTTGGCTACCAAAAAAGACCTTCAGGATTTCCTTAAAATGCTAAAAGACATCACAGCAAACATCCAAAAAGAAATTGACGCTGGTAAATCCGAAGAGGATATTATAAAAAACGAAACATTAACTGCCAATTACGACAGCAAAGGCTACGGAAGTGGTTTTATCAACTCTGAACGTATGCGTAAAACCATTTATGTAAGCCTTACAAAGTAAACACAATCCCCATATTATTTACAAAAAGCCTGTTAGCATAACGCTACAGGCTTTTTTACATATGTGATGTCTAAAAAGTTAATTGTGTATTTTAAAAACTATAGGCAATTGATACTTTACCGTTACATTCCGATCTCTTTGTTTTCCAGGTGTCATTCTTGGAAAAGTTTGAACCACCCGTTTAGCTTCTTTTTCTAAAAGCTTATGCGTACCTCTTGCTTTTATGTTCTGGATAGTCCCATCCTTATATACTTCAAATTGCACATAAATTCTCTGTACACCTTCCATTCCAAGATCGGCTCCTAATCCGGTATTGAATTTCTTTGAAACAATTCGTTTCACTTTCTCAGAAAAACAACTTGCTCTCTCTTCATTTGTCTCCAAAGTTTCACAACCAGGAAATACAGGAACAAACTCCACCTTATTAAAGATCACAGTAATATCCTCATCTATCTCTACATCTGGTATTGATTCAATAGAAGGAGCTTTTGTAACTACTGTTTCTTTAGGTTGCTCATTCACAAATTCTTTTTCAAAATCCTCAAGAGCGTCAGTATCTTTCTTTTCAATAAATTCTGTAGGAATAACTTTAGGTTTTACTTTGACCGCCAATTCTTTGGGAGCTGGCTTCTTTTCGATCACAAAAGTATCCATGCTGAAATTAACCTCTTCAGGAAAATCATCAACAACCGGTTCTACCGCAAGATCAGGTAGCGCTACGGTATACACTTCAAACATCACATAGGTAAATAATAGACTTGCTACAAGTCCAATCTGAAAATTGACAAACGTACTTTTTCGTACATTTACGTCGTGCTTGTTACTCATAATATTTAGTTTTAACGTTACAATTAAAATCTAAATCAACAAGCATACCAAAAAAGAACCCCGTTACTTCCGTAACGGGGTTTTATATAACTAAAAAAGTATTTTTCTTAATCCTGCACCTGGAATACAATCGGAAGTGAATATAATACCCCTACTGCCTTTCCTCTCTGCTTACCAGGAGTCATTTTAGGCAACAGCTTAATTACACGTCCAGCTTCTTTTTCTAATCTTGGGTGCGGCCCTCTAGCCTGAACACCAACAATGTTTCCAGATCTGTCAATCTTAAATCTTACGTAAATTCTGTTTACACCGGTAAGACCAAGTTCACTACCTAGTTCTGTATTAAATTTACGGTTAACAAATTTCTTAACCTTATCACTCATACATTTCTTCTTTGCAGCGTTTCCTCCAGCATTTTCACATCCAGGGAAAATTGGCACGTTTTCAATTACTGCAAACGGCACATCTGCAATTTCTTCTTCTTCTTCAACATCTTCTACCTCTTCTACTTCAACGATCTCTTCTTCTTGATTTGTTTCTGTAGATTCGATAATAGTTTCTTCTACCTCTTCTTCATCTTCTACTACATCTATAACTTCTGGAGCAGGTGGCGGAGGTGGAGGTGGAGGTGGTGTGTTCAAGTTTTGTGTAATTGGCACATCCTCTTCTTCTAATTCATCAAGATTTACCTGACCAATATCAATATTACTTCTATCATAAGTTTTCCACTCAATTGCTGCCCAAGTAAAAAACAGTACTGCTATAAGTCCTAGCTGAAGGAATAAAGTACTTCTTCTACTTAAATCTGCTTTAGGATTTTTCTTCGGTTCCATAATTATATCACGTTATAGGATTGCTAAAATAGCTATTTTCTTTTGTAATTTCCAACTAAAGATAAAAATGTAAATCAAAAAAGTAGATTTTTTAACTTTTATCTTGTTCCAAAACAAACACTAAATCATCTTTAGACGGATTAGCGCTGTCTTTTTAAGTTCTGCTTGATTTAAATTTAATCAATTTGTTTTCAAATACTTTCAATAAAATTACCACAAAAATTATACCGCTTGTATTGGCTAGAACATCTTTCCAATCAAAACTTCTATAATTGGTTAATGTAGCCTGAGCAATCTCCATCGCTAAACCATACAAAAAACAAATAAGAGACGATTTGATCAAACTCTGATTAAAACCTTCTGTTCTTTTTTGAGAAAAGAAGAAGAACAGAAACCAAATAAAAGCAAAAACAAAATAGGCACCAAAATGCGCAATTTTATCCGAGTCTTTTACATCTACTTGTATTGGATTAACAAATTTAGCTAACGAGGCCCAGGTGATCAACCCGGTATACAAAATTGCTTGTAGTAAAAGGTAGTTATGCCCCAATAATTTCCTTATAACCATCTGCCGATAAAAGATCATCGATTTGAGACGTATCAGAAATTTTGATTTTGATCATCCACCCTTCTCCATAAGGATCTGAATTCACTACCTCTGGGTCGCTTTCGAGAGCTTCATTGAACTCAACAATTTCGCCAGATAATGGCAAAAATAAGTCTGAAACCGTTTTTACAGCTTCTACAGTACCAAAAACTTCCTCTCTATCCAGTTCCTCATCAAGAGTTTCAACTTCTACATATACGATATCCCCAAGTTCGCCTTGTGCAAAATCCGTGATACCTACTGTAGCAATATCGCCATCAATTTTTACCCATTCATGGTCTTTTGTGTATTTTAATTCTGAAGGAATGTTCATCCGAAAATTATTTACGAGTTTTTACTATTTGCGACGAAAATAATTCTAATTTATTAGATTTTAGAAAAACCTATGTAAAAATTATCAAAAAACAATTGTCAATAACCTTTTTCCCGTAAAAGTTCATTTTTCTTAATTCCCAAAATTATATCTCAACGTAAAACCACCTCTGATGGTTGTCTGAGGAAAAGCTGTAGAAATTGAATACTCAGAAAAAGTATGATCATAGAAAAACAACGCAGTTAGATTCTTACTTAACGCATAATCTGCAGTAAGTTTAAAACCATAAATATCTTGTCCTGCGGTTACTTGAGTATTATCCAAATCCAAATAACGTATCAAAGTTTCATTTTGACGTAAAGACAAATCTGCCCTGATATTCAGATCACTCTTTATGATCTGTTTCCTTCCTGCAATTCTAGTTGCAAAGCTCAAGTCTTGTAATCGATACCCCAGACCAATAATATATTCGTTTCCTTGGATTTCGGTAAGTAAATTATTATCAAAACTTAATGATAACGCTCTATCTTTTTTCCACTCGGCCAAAATCTTGACAGAGTTCTTCATCTCCATATCTAATCTGAAAAGCGGGCTAAATTGTTCGGTAAGATTAATATTTGAATACAATATTGGGTTTCTGAAATTCCCTGCCTGATCCACGTCATTAGCATTATTAAACTCCAGATTAGTTCTAAATTGATTAATCGTATAATTGGCACGATACCCATGAGCTACCGAAAAACGTTTAAATCGTTTCTTGAACCACTTCAAATTCATCAAACCGGTGTATTTTACATCCCAATTTGGAAGAGGCACATCTCTGAACGCTCCTTTTTGCACTTTATCAGGATTAGATCCCGAATAGGCCGACAAAAAGGCCGGCAACAACACCGCTTGATTTGTTCTACCAAAACCAACAGGATAGCGATACCCATTAGGTTCTTCTTCTGTGCTTCTCGGAAAAGAAGTTGTACCGTAGAATTCTGTTGCCAAACGATCTGCAATGATCTCTCTATTCTGCCTAAAGTCGTCAAAAGCTTTTGAATTAAATTCATCACTTTTTTGGAATGAAGTTTTAATCAACAAGGTAGAAATTGTAAAATTACCAAAGACATTTGGTGATAATGAAGAGTATGGATTATCTGTATCGATATTACCATCGGTATCCAGGTTCACTCTAAAGTTCTCTGTATAAGTTTCAGAAAAGTTTCTGTTTGCACTAATATCCACCTTAAGATCCTTAAGCAATCCTAATGACGCCTGCACATTAAGCTGACGGCCTTCTACTTCTTGATACTGTTGGTTAAAATCCTGAAAAAGAGTCAGCCACCCGTTACGCGCAGCAATATCTCTAATTTCAGATTGGCTACCAAAAGTAAATCCTACAGTAGGCTTTAAGGTTCCCACAAAACCGGGCTCTCGAACATATCCTGGAAGAAATATTCCATTATCTTGTTGATAATTTACATTGATCTTTTTTACCGCAGTAACCAAACCAATTAAGGTGTTATATGCCTTATCTCCAACAGTAAGTTTAGTTTTTGTTGGTTTTACCTTTTTCTTTTTCTTCCCATCCTTACCTTCTAGCGCTGGTCCTTCTTGGTCTTTTGGACCTCTCTTTAAAGTGGATGATTTCTTCTTTTTCCCTGGTTTTATCTTTGTCAACCCTACATATTTATATAGGGTATTCATATCTAACGAACCATTCAGAGTATGCACATTGGCATTTTGTACGGTATTACCCAGATCAGGAATACCTTCTAAGGTCTTTAAAGCTTCACTTCCTTTTACCCATTGGAAGTCTGCATTATAGGTATATGTACCTCGCATAAACTTCAACAGCGGAATTTTCTTGAAGGGTATTTCGTAATTTACCTGTAGCTGTTGGCTATGTGTATTCGCATCACCAATATCAAAGAAACCACTCCAAACGCCTATAGTATTATCCACCTCATTATTCTCATCAATAAAATTCTTTACTATTCTATTGTTGGCTGAAGTAAAACTAAAATTCAAAGACTTGGTAATTTGATGGTTGATCCCATATTGCCAATCAAAAAGGAAATTTCTTTGAAACAGCGCAGGAAGCCTAATATCATCCGGCCCCAGGGTAATATCCCTAAACACCTGTTCATTATACTGACGATTGATATTAGAATTCACAGAAATACTTGTTGGCAAAGGATTGAAATTAAAATCTTTTAATAGATCAAAATATCTGCTTTTACCCAAAAACTTTATTTTCTTGAAAGGCTCAATCTCTTTTGGCTTAAAACTAAAGTCATAGGTAGCTCCTACCCTTACATTCTGGTCGAGGGATTTCTCTATCTCAAAATCCCGATGATCTGTTTGATTATAAGTTCCTGAAAAAGTAAAATTCTCTACATCGTAAGGCATCGGTTTTTTACCCCCGGTGCGTTCTTTACGCAGCCCAATTACATTAAAACTCTGTCGTTTGGTATAATCAGTAGATTGTCGTTCTACTCGTTCTTTTTCCTCGGGATCGGTAATATTATCTAATCGATCCTGCAACTCCAAATCTTGAAACTCTGGATCAAACTGAGGAGTAATCAACTCTTCTCCTCTACTATAGTTAAACGGGATTTGCACTCCCCATTTTTTTGGCAAAAGTTGTCCCAAATTTACATTTGTAGTAAGGTCATATTGTCTAAAATCCTCCTGACTTCTTTCGTTAGGCCCTTGCTCAATCCCCCCAAAACCAATAGTACTAATTCTACCAGAAGCACTGATGTTTGCAAAATCAGCAATATTAGCATCCATATTTGCCACAGCTGCCCAACCTCCTCTGTTTTTAAGATCAGAAAGTCGCATTTCATTAAACCAAACAAAACCAGATTGAGTACTTCCACTATCATTCTTTACCCCTACCATCATGAACCTTACATCACCAAAATTTGGATTCCCTTTGATTCCTACTCGCAAATTATTAGGCCCATCAAAGAAATTAAGATCATTAACACTAAGAGCATCATTACCCAATACGGTAGATTTTATTTCCTGCAGAAACTCCAACGGAAGACTTAACCGGTTAGCAGAAGGCCAAACACCTTCTGGTGAACTATCTCCTAGATCAGAGACTTCTAAGGGTAATTCTATTTGATAGAAATTATTTGTAAAATCATTACCCATTCTAATGAATGCCCTCAGTTCTCCATCTTCCAAAGAAATGTTTCCTGGTAAGTTTTCTGCATGCAGAAACATTTCGAGGTTTTCATATTGCCTCATATCCACATTAAAGTTCTTATACACACCACGCGCATCACCGGATTGTAGATCTGTCACCCCCAGGGCGAGGGACCTTTCATCTTCACGAATAATATTGTTATTGTTATTTAACTGCTCTCGCACTACTCCAGGAGGCGTGGTATAGTTATTAGTTTCCTCAGCACTTACCGAAGTTACGATCACTTCGCTATCCCCAAATACGTTAAGACCACTGGTTGGGTCATTGGTTTCATTACCTTCAACAATATATCGTCTATAGTCACCTCTTACCAGATCCATGGTTCCAAAACGCAATAATGCAGGTTGGTCAAAATCGGTAAGGTACATTCGCATAAAGCGAATAGACCTAAAGTCGCTAATATTAATAGCATTGGTAGGTTCGTAAATAGGAACTTTAAATCGCACCCATCTGGTCTCTATAATACGGCCTCCTACTTCAGACTCCACAATATCAGGAACATCAGAAATATATCCTGTATTACCGTCATTCCCTATATCCATCCCTTCAAAAATCGGAATCTCATACTCAAAATAACTATTAATCGTATTCATTGTATTATCCCGATTCACATCCTCTGCTGTAGGGAAAGTGGTATTTCCTCGATCTGTGTTACCTACGTCGGTAGGTGAGTTTCCTTGAGTACCATTATAATTTCGATAACGCTCAACGATACCTCCTTCTCCCTGCAAGAAAAATCTATAGTTATCCCCAGACGGATCATCCAGAGATTGGAATAAAGCAAACTCTGGTTTTGCCCTCTCTTCGGCATCACTCAACCCATCAAAACCTGCATCCTGATCTACTCTTGCCTGTCCTTCGGTATCAAAAGCATAAATTAACGATTGATTTACCGGTACTCTTGCATATTCTGTCTCTACAGTTGCCCCATCGGTTCCCTGAGCGGGAAGTCCATTTTCGTACTGCTTTCTTCCATCCTTAAGAACATCCTCACTAATGTTACCAAGGTTAAAAATAATGGTACCATTTGTAGTTTCTGTCAAAGGCTCTTGTGTTCCATTTGTTCCTCTGAAAAAAGGATCCATCAACCAAAACTCTATGAATTCTACGTTGGACTGTTCAAAGTTAGTAGAGGTTAATTGCCTCGTAATTCCACCAAAGTTCTCTTCAGGATCTGGTGCTGGTAAAGTACTCCCCGGAGCATAGGCAGGATTGAAATTATACTGTCCTCTAACTCCTGGTTCGTAGTTTAAATCCAGGGTAAAAAGTGCCAATGATTGTCCTTGCGGAATATCAGTATTTGGAAAAATCTCGTCGATAAAAGTTCTTCTGGTTCTATTGGATGCCAGATCTTCATCAGTAATCCCACTAGGTCGGCTAGCACTATAGAAAATAGGGTCTATCGAGTACCAGGACAGCTTTGCTCGCTTGTACCCAGACTCCAGGCCATCGACTACAATTTGACTTGTTGGATTATTCGGATCCCCAAAACCAATCGGCACACTCGATAGCTCCCAAGACAACGGAGAAGACACATCAATTCGAGTCTGCGCCCCTTCAAAGTCATCGATATATGTAGTCACTCTACCGTCAAAATCAGCTCCTTTTGGTGCTCCTGCAATTAAATATGCCCCTTCGGCTCTTACCGATACATTTGAAGGTACATCGGTATCAATATTGGGTAATTTATTTACCAATCTGGTTAACAAAGGAACTTCTGTAGAATAGCTAAGATTGAATCCTAAAATTGTGTTATTAATGGGTTCAAAATCGTAGCTCGATTTTTGTGTAATCGGTCGTTCATTCAAATTCAAAAACGTACCTCCAACAATGAAATCATCATTAAACTTATGTTCAACATTAATCCCTGTAAATCGTTTTGTCTGCTGACCAAACACCGCATTATTTTCTGTTGAAACCTGAATTGGGGTATTCGATGACAACAAAGCTTCGTCTAAAATGTTCACCCTTCCCAACTGGTAATTTACAGTATAATCCACACCTTCCTGAAGTACTCTACCTCCAGCGGTTACGGTAACCGACCCTTGCGGGACATTAAATGCTCCCAATGGAATACCATCTTGACCAGAAGACTTGTACCGCCCTTTTAATTGAAAATAGTTTCTATCTGCAGATTGCTGTTCCGCAACCACTTTGGTCTGCGTATACAGATCTCTAAATACATATTCTGCCTGATTTGGATTATAAGTAGTTGGATCTATATAATTAGCCCCCGCAGGACCATTGTCTAGTTTATCAAAGAGGTGTTCTCCGAAAGGTTCAATTGTGGTAAAAATAATTCTTCCATTTTCTGTATCCACCGTTATTCCCGGGACATAGTCAAAGAAACCATCTCCTCCCGACACCGGGTCATTGTTAGGATTCAAACGATCCATATTGAACACCTGCAATAAGGTGGTTTGTTCTACATCATCTGGTAAAGGTACCGCAGAACCTTCGGCTGCTACAATATAATTTAAGGGCGATGGGTTGGTATATAATATATTTAATCTGAAATCATTTTGCTCTAATCGAAATGCACCTGTGCTATAGATATTCTTCATCATCAGGTCCCATATAGGAAGGTTTACATTCGTAATTGGGCTTTTCAACATCTTAACCACTAAACTTTGACTAGAACCAACTTCTACTCCTGTACCTGTCCCCGTATCTACATTATCACCTATGGTAGCATCTACGCCATCATTAGCAAATTCACCAACCTGGAAAACTCGACCTCCAACGGTATATTGAAAGGCAACACCAAGTACCTCATCGTTATTCAATCGTTGGTTTAAGGAGATGTATCCTAATTGTGTGTTTAAGGTATATTCTGAAGGCAATAATTTTCTAGCATTTTCCAAAATAGCGTAATCGAAACCTTCTGCAAAATTCGAGATTGGGCCAATAAAACCTTGTTGAACAGTAGGTATTTGCCGTACCGCATCAGTAATTGGCCCTGCAGGTCCAATAGCTGTTGGATCCAAATCATTATTTGGGTTATCCGGAAATGCTCCTGGGCCTGTATTAAATAGTGTTCCCGGAATAGTAAAGTTTCCAGGGTCTGGAGCTTCTCCCAAATCCTGAAGCGCAACAATATTACGTGCATTGGTTAGGGTTTGAGCACTCGTAGCTCTGTTTGTTACCCAAACCTCAAGTCGAGTGATCTGAACATTGTTATTGATAAACGGATAATTAGTTAATGCTGCGTCATAATTATCCCTGAAATAGTGCGCCAAGAAAAAGTGGCGATTTTCGTCATAATCCCATGCAAAAAGTTCGAAGTCCTCTACAGTTCCCCCTCCTTGCACATTTACAGATCTAGTTTCTGATCTTTGCTCAGAGAACACCCCAGTAATGGTTGTTCGACCAAATTGCAGCCCCATCTTCACTCCAAAAAGACTTTGCGCTCCCTGAATCAATGAACTATTCAGAGGCATACTCACATTACCCACTTCTATACTTTGAATAATATCATCTTCTGTAGGTGTATATTCTAATTTTAACTGATTCTGGAAATCAAAAGTAGATTCGGTGTCGTAATTAGCTGTTATTTGTAATCGCGTACCGATTTTACCCAAAAGACTTAGACTAATACGCTGATCAAAATCAAAGGTAAAATTACTTCGGTTACGTGGAGAAAAAGCAGGATTATCTTGTTTGGTATACAATAATCCAAGATCCATTTCTACAGATCCCTGTGGAATAATTTCTATTTCATTTCCTCCGAATACGGACTCAAAAAAGCTCGAGTTTACGTAAAAAATAGGTAGTAAGTTCTTACGTTTTTCTTCACTTCCATCTTTCTTACCACTAAACGCTTCGATTTTTTCTTTAAAATATGCTCTTCGTTGCTCTTCTGCTACCAAAGCTTCATACTCCTCTGGAGTCAAAAAAAGTGGATATCTCACATTAAAATCGCCCAGCATCTCCCGATAAATATATCTATTGGTAATGGGATCATATTCATATTTTGCAACAATGCTGTTAGGATCTGGTAGTGAGAGTTCCCCTAGAGAATATGTAGTACTGGTAGAATCGCGTACGGTCTCATTTTCCTGTCCGTACAACACCCCACTATAAAGTGTTATCAAACATACTAGTATCCTAAAAAAATTAAAGCGTAAGTAATATAACGAACTCAAAGTTTTTATAAATTTTTTAGTGCTTGTTTAATAATATTTTCAACTGTTTCGTTTGGGGTGTTTTTAAGAATTCTATCAACAACTTTGGTGGCGAGCTTTCGATTAAATCCTAGGGTTTCTAATGCAGATAACGCTTCATCCTTGTTCGTATTGCTTTGAGACACCGAAACTTCATCAATATTATAAACTTTAAGAATTTTGTCTTTTAGGTCGATAATGACCCTTTGCGCGGTTTTGGCTCCAATACCTTTTATAGACTGAATAGTAGCCACATCATTTGATGCGATTGCTTCTTTAATTTGATCCGGGTGCAATGATGACAACATGGTTCGAGCGGTACTTGCTCCAATTCCAGAAACCGAAATTAGTAGTCTAAAAATTTCGCGCTCTGATTTTTCAACAAAACCGAATAGGGTATGCGAATCTTCTTTAACCTGCAAATGTGTATAAAGCTGTAGTACTTCTTCATCGGGTAGTAATGAAAAAGTATGTAATGAAATATGTAGCAAATACCCTACTCCACCACAATCTATTACTACATCAGTTGGATTTTTTTCAACAAGCCTCCCCTTGATATGTGTGACCATGTGTTAAGTTGATGTTAAGCAACCAAATGTAATAAAATTATACTACATAAAATGCTAAAAAATAAGCTTTAAAAAATTCAATTTTTAAAGCTTATTTATTCTTCTTTTTTTTCTAGGTTTACTTCAACTCTTCCAGCACTCCTTTTGCGATACTGGACAAATCTCGATCTCTCTTTTCTTTCTCTTGCGCATCAATCACGGCAACTGCGGCCATGTTGATCATCTCATCAACACTTGCACCAAGTTGTAGAATATGTACAGGTTTGTTCATTCCCATCATAATGGGCCCAATCGACTCTGCACTATTTAACTCACTCAAAAGCTTGTAGTTACTATTGGCAGAATCCAAACTAGGAAATACCAATGTATTTACTTTTTCGCCATTAATTTTGGAAAAAGGAAACTTATCTTTTCGCATTTTTCTATTGAGTGCAAAATTCATTTGTAATCCTCCATCCACAATCAGACTAGGATAATAACGATGCAGATACGCTACTGCATCCTGAACTTTTTCGGCACTTGGATGATTAGACGAACCAAAATTAGCATACGAAATCATTGCCACTACAGGTTTTACTCCAAACATTTCTACTGTTCTTGCCGTCATTTGTGCAATTTTAGCCAATTCTTTTGATGTAGGATCAATGTTTATTGATGTATCACTGATAAACAATGGCCCTTTATTAGTCATCATCACATTCATAGTAGCAATACGCGTGGCTCCTTTTGCCAAACCAATAAGATCCAACATCGGTTTCACCACCGTAGGATAGCTACGAGAATACCCAGATAGCAACGCATCTGCATCACCTTCGTTGACCATCATGGCAGCAAAGTAATTTCGTTCTCTCAACAATCTTTGAGCATCATACAAGGTAATCCCTTTGCGCTTATTTGCTTCCCAATATTTACGAGCGTAGTGATTCTTACGCTCTATTTCTTCATCAGCTTTGGGATCTATGATATCGATTCCTTCAGGATCAAAATCAATCTCATTCATCAGTTCGATGATAATATCTTTTCGCCCCAATAAAATAGGATAAGCAATTCTTTCCTCTTTAACAGCTTGTGCCGCTTTTAGCACATCAAGATGATCTGCTTCAGCAAAAACAACACGTTTGGGGTTGGTTCTAGCACGATCCAAAAGTAATCTCACTAGTTTATTATCATTCCCCATACGTTCTAACAATTCGTCCTCGTACTTTTGCCAGTCGGTTATAGGCTCAGTAGCAATCCCACTATCCATCGCTGCTTTTGCCACCGCAGGAGGTACTTTTGCGATCAACCTTGGATCAAAAGGTTTTGGAATGATATATTCTTTACCAAAATTAAGACGTGTTTCTCCATAAGCAATATTTACCTGTTCTGGAACCGGTTCTTTGGCCAACTCTGCCAAAGCTTTTACCGCTGCCATTTTCATTTCTTCATTAATTCCTGTAGCACGCACATCCATGGCCCCTCTAAATATAAACGGGAAACCTAAAACATTATTTACCTGATTAGGATGATCACTTCTACCAGTAGCCATAATCGCATCCTTCCTTGTTTTGATCGCTAGATCATAGCTAATTTCGGGATCTGGATTTGCCATAGCGAATACGATTGGATCATCATTCATAGACAACAACATCTCTGGCGTTACCAAATTTGCCATAGACAATCCGATAAACACATCTGCGCCTTCCATCGCATCTTTTAGTTCGTGCAAATCTCGACCTGTAGCAAACTCTGCTTTTTCTTTGGTGAGATTATCTCTGTCCTTTCTTATGACTCCTTTACTATCCGTCATAACGATATTTTCGGCTCTGGCACCAAAGGCTTTATACAGCCTTGTACAGGAAACGGCTGCTGCTCCCGCTCCACTAACTACAATTTTGACATCTTCAATATTTTTCTCTGCTATTTCGAGTGCATTTAATAACGCAGCTGCAGAAATGATTGCTGTTCCATGTTGATCGTCGTGCATCACAGGGATATCCAGCTCTTCCTTTAATCGTCTTTCGATCTCAAAAGCTTCTGGAGCTTTAATATCTTCTAAATTGATCCCTCCAAAAGTGGGAGCAATATTTTTTACCGTCTCGATAAAAGCATCTACATCTTTGGTATCTACTTCGATATCAAACACATCTATTCCTGCAAAAATCTTAAATAGCAGTCCTTTCCCCTCCATTACTGGCTTGGATGCTTCGGGTCCAATATCCCCTAGACCTAGTACTGCAGTACCATTGGATATTACCGCCACCAAATTTCCTTTGGCTGTATATTTGTATACGTTAGAAACGTCCTTTTCTATTTCTAAACAAGGCTCAGCAACTCCTGGAGAGTATGCCAAAGACAGGTCTCTCTGAGTATTATATTTCTTGGTAGGTACTACTTTGATTTTACCGGGGGTGGGCTTGGCATGATAAATTAATGCCTCTCTTCTTTTACTTTCGATACTCATACTAAATCAAGATAAATGTGAGAATACTAAGTATACAAAGGTACAAGTCTGTATGAGATGCTAAAATTTAAACCGTGTAATCTTTGAAAAAATAGAGATAACTAAAAACAATGATATTTTTTAACAGTTTGATTGATAATTTATCATATATCAGGTTTGTTTACTGAAAATATCGTCAGGATTAACCAATTGATCTAATTGCATTCTGAATTCTTTATTCAATATTGATAATCCTAATTGATATGAAGCATTCATCCAACCAAAACCGCTTGAGGTAATATAGTCAAACTGAGTCCCAACATTACCGTACTCGGCATACACCTTATGCGTACACCCTACGACATCATATTTTTCTGGGATTGTACCATTGTAATTCACCGCATTTTTGGTAATCATCCATAACCACCGGTACACTAATTCTTGCGCTTCTCTTTCGTAACCATAGCTCTGTAATCCTCTCCAAATTACCATTTGGTGCGGTGCCCAACCATTTGGATAATCCCATTGTCGTTGAGGAGCATTGTGTTCTATTTCTGTAATATTAGAAGTACCTGCTACTCCTCCGTTTTGGACCAAACGATCAAATAATTTACTAACTAGCTTACCTGCTTGCTCTTCATTACAAAGACCTGCCCAAAGTGGATAAAAATTGGTAGCCGAATCTACAAGGTGTGGTTCTTTAGATACAAAATTATAGTCATAAAAAGACCCTTCTTTATCATTCCACAGATATTTGTTAACCAAAGCCTTTCTTTTGTTCGCTTTATCCAACCAAAAAGCCGAATTATATCCTTCCAAAGAATCATTGAAGATGTTCTCAATCAAATAGGCAATATCCATTTCATATTTATACAACAGACTATTTAGGCCAACCGTATTAAGATTTGCACAAATATCATCTAGACGATTTGAGGTATCATGACCACTTTCCCGAAGGGAGCGATCGTGCATAAAATAAGCATCTAATTCTGGATCCTTCAAAGTACCACCATCATAAGCCTGGATAAAAGCTTCCAGACTCAGCCCATGCTTTTTTGCAAACCGCTGCAACACAAAGTTAAAATGCCCTTCTTCAGTTTCTGGGGGGATTCCTATTCCTTCTCCCAAAAAACGGTTAAGGCCTGTTTCGGTTAATCGCACACCCTTTTGCATCCATACTTTTTCGTATTCCTTAATCACCATTTTCAGGTTTCGACTCATCCAATCCTTAGAAACTTCTGGATCATATTGATAAATTTCTTTTAACAACGAACTAAAAAACGGAGGTTGAGTTCTGGTTAGAAAATAGCTTCTATTTGCATTCAGAATCTTACCATAATATCGAATTTGATAGGCAAAATTATCGGCCATGGCCATGGCCAAGTCTAATCTATTATCAATTAGCAATCCTACAGATTCGAAATAACTATCCCAGCCATACATCTCATTAAAACGCCCTCCCGGAACTACAAATGGCACCCCGCTACCATCTTGGAGCGCCAATGCCAACAATCCTGGCTTCTTATTGATCGATTTCACATATGTTGGCGTAATTTGTTCTGGCAATATTTGAATCTCCAAAGCTGGTAACTCCTTCTTTAAGGCTTTATAATATTTAATCCCTTCCAAATCTTTTTCAGGAACATAAATCCTTTGTATCGTATCCTGAATTTTTTCATCCCCAAGTATACGATGCAACCCTTTTTTATCTATAGTACGCGTTAAATCATTCCAGAAGTAATCCCTAATCATTCTAGAAATTCGATAAGAGGGTAACTCTTCTATTTTCTCGACAGGGATTTCGGCTGTTGTTTTTCCTAATTGACGTTCAAGAGCTAATTCCTGCAATAAGTTGCTCAGGTGATATGTTCCTTTTACCTCGTATATGTTACCTCGTACACATTTCAGCTTAAAATGCTTAGGCCCTTTATCCTCAATAGTGATTTTATTATCTGCATCAGTATCTTCCTGTTGCAATAAAGCTTGTAACGTTTCCGAAATTGGTAGTTTAAAGTGCATTTTTTGAAGTAACTTTTCTTAAGATGAAGTAGGAAATCAATAATAATCCCATAGGTATCAAGGTATAGTAAAACGCATTTTCTGGGCCTTGGTTTTTAAACAACCAACCTATTATTCTAGATCCAAAAGTCCCTCCTAGTGCAGAAAATACAACAATCAATCCTGTCATTGGACTGTGTAGTTTTTCTGGAAGTGCACTGAGCACAACGGAGTTGAGCAAAGGATAAATTGGCGCAATAAATAAGCCTACGATAGGAAAAGCAAAACCAATAAGCGGGATATCTGTAATAGCAGCAATTTCTCCCACATTGGCATTTATCGTTTTGGGGAGGATGAAAATCACTAACAACATTGCAATTATGGTACATCCAGAGAGCACCCACAACCAGTTGATTTTTTGCGTAATGATTCCCGCCAAAATTCTCCCTATCGCCAGACAAATTGCCAAAACGCTAGCCATCATAATACTCACATTTTCTGGCAATTGCAATACTTTATCATTAAATGATGGCAACCAAGTCATTATCCCTTGTTCTATCATCACAAACAAAAAAGCACTAACTACAAAAACATTAATCAAGAGCCTGGCTAACAACCTGAACATTTCTGCAAAATCTTGAGCCAGATTTGCCCCAGGTATTTCTGGTTCCTTTTCAAATTTTGTAAATAAGAGAAATAAAAATGAAAGCAAGGATATTCCTGCCAGCAACCAATACACATTGAGCCATGAATCGGGTTTTTCTTCTATATTAAAAGCCGGAAAAAGGAAATACGCCAAGGCAATCCCAATCATAAAAACTCCCTCTATAGAACTCATCAAACTATTGTGTTCCTTTTCTCCCTGGGTCACCATCCCAATCATCGAATACACAGAAACTTTAATCAATGCAAAGGAGACTCCAACGGTAGCAAATAAAATCTTTGCGGAAGTAAAAGAATTCCCATAATACATAGAAACACAAGCTACAGATACCAAGGCCAATCCGATTAACATTGCTTTTTTATATCCTATTCTGGGCAAAAAAGAAGCTAAAAAGAAGGAAACAATAGCAATCGGTAAATCCTTAAAAGCTTCTAGTATACTCGCTTGAACTTCATCAACACCATAGTTATTTTGAGATTTTAGTATTACAATTCCAACGCTATTCAACAGGATGGCAAATACGAAGTAATTGAGATATAATGAAATTTTAACAGAAAGGTTTTTCATTAGAGAACAAGAGGTATTAAGTAAAGAATCAATGGTTTAGTACTTATATAAATGTAAGAAAATTTTAGCATTGCAAGCAATATATCCCCTACCTTCATCTCATCAAAGCAGGGGATATATACTACGCTAACACAAAAAAATTAGAAATCAAGAGCGACAGACATACGCACCGCTCTTCCCAAAATTGGTCTTGCCAAAAACACATCATCATTGGCACTAGTCGTTCCTCTTGGGTTTCCTTCTGTAAGTCCTATTTCATTAAATAGATTAGAAGCATCAACTCCAAATCTCAGATTATCTATTTTATAAAAAGCTCCGGCATTAAACACATTGAAAGATGGAAGTTCGATGGTATTCGCCTCGTCCTGGTATTTTTTCCCAAAGTGTGACCATTGTGCATAAATCCCCAGATCTTTGATCACCTCTACCTGTGGTCTTAGGGTAAAGTATACATTAGGAATCCTACGAGCAGTATTGCCTTCAAAATCAAAAGTAGAACCATCGGCATTAGATCCTGAAAAATTATCATACTCTGGTCGTTGCACCGTGATATTGGCTTCTATATCAAAAACTCCATACTTGGCGTTGGCCTCCAACTCTAGCCCTATATTATTCACATCTGCAAATCTATTTTCTGAAGTACCGTCGGCAAGGATATCCGTAAATGCGATGTTATCCATATTCATATAGAACAAATTGGCATAAATCCCGATATTGGAGGTAGAATATTTAAATCCTAATTCGGTCTGATCCACTTCTGTGATTTCAATCCCGCTTAGGTCCGCGGCATTGTCATAATACGATTCTTCTATTGGTGATCTAAATCCATGACTATGTCTCGCATACATGGCCATATTATCACTGAACTTATAATTTAAAGCCGTGGTATACGACAGTTCTTCCACATCATAATCCCAATACGTATAAGGATTACCATCTACCACAGTGATGGCATCGTCTGCAGTGTTGTTTGGGAGTAAGCCTAAATCTGTTGAGAAAAAACGTGCATTATCTCTAAATCCAGAATATTGATCATCATCGTATCGTAAACCAAAATTGGCAGTTAGTTTTTCTGTGATATCTACTTCGGCATCCAGATAAATCGCATTAAGCAATCCTTTGGTTTGCGCGTCTCGCTCTAACCAGGTTATTCTTTCGATTCCATTGTAGGTTCTTGACACCCCAGTACTGGTATCCACCAAATTAACCAGACGTGGATCATCGGACACATCTACCAGATAATTACTCCAGTTCCAATATTGATTCGATTTCCAATTGGAATAATAATATCCTAGCGTAAGATTGACATTTTCAAAATTGAAAGAGAAAGCTAGATTATTTGCAAAATTAGACATGTCTTTATCTATCGCCCAATGATCTGCTCGCATTACCAAGGTATTGGGATCCAGGGTTTCTCCTGTGTCTACATAGGTATACTCGGCATTGGCCGCATCATCTAATGGAAATTGTGTGGTACCGGTAGCAAAATCCGCTTGTGTATTTGGACCTCCTGTACTAAAAATCGCATTGTAGTTTAAGTCAATTGCGGTATTTCTAAAGGAGTTTTTTACCGACACTTTATCCGAAATGTCATACTTAAATTCACCTCCAATAGCATCTACATTAGGATTGACTCCATCTTCAAGATCTCTTTCAAAGAAACCTCCTCCTACTTGTGGCACTCTTAGTCTACTGAAATTTCTGGAAGTTAGGGTCCCAAAATTCGCATCAAAACCTTCGAACTCCTCTGGATTGCCATCGCTATCTCCACGTAAAGGGATGGGTAATAAAAATAGGTTTCGATCTTCAAGCTTTTTGAAATACACGCGTGCATATCCCTTATCGAATTTGTAGGTAAGGTTAAATTTCATTTGCCCACCATTATTTGCAGCAAATCCAGGATCTCTAATCCCCTGATCCACTCGATAGAAACCTCCGATATTAAAAAACAATTTATCTTCGATAACCGCTCCACTTATGTTAAGGTCTGTTCTAAACAAGCCATAATCTCCTACACTCAATTTGGCTCTACCCATCAACTCATTTTGCCCTGTTTTAGAAATAAAATTGATAATTCCTCCAGGAGCATTTGTTGCAAAAATAGAAGCCGATCCCCCACGAATAGCCTCCATATTTTTTACGGTTTCATCCAATCTATAGAAAGCATCTGCATTTGCGAACTGTAGTGCCCCATCTTCAAAAACTGGTAATCCATCCTCCTGAATTTGCACAAACTCGTATGCTCCGGCAGAAGGAATCCCTCTGGCAAATAAGTTGTTTCCTACCTCACCTCCAGAAGTCTCTACCAAAAATCCCGGTACAGATTGCAATATATCCGCTGTGCTTTGCGGTGCTTTTTGCTCTATTTCTTTTGCCCCCATTGTGGTGATCGCAACGCTGGATTCTAATTTAGTTCTTGGATTCGACGTTCCCGTAACTACGATTTCATCCAAGGAGAGCAGGTCCTCCTGCAGAACAATATCTTTGGTAATATTTCCTGTTACTGTAATGGTTTCTCGTACGGTTTTAAAACCGATAGACGATACAACTATAGTATAATCCACCCCACTCTCTAGATTATCTATACTATATTTCCCGTCAAAATCTGTAGTAGCCCCCCGGTTTGTTCCTTCCAAAAGTACATTTACCCCCAAGACTGGAATATTTTGAGCATCTGTAATGGTCCCCGAAATACTTCCACTTTCCTGAGCATGTGAGTAAACTACCCCCATAAGAAGCAATGCCATAAAAATTAATCGTAATTGTTTCATTTTCTGTAGTTATTTAATTCACTGCAATTTCTCAATTGTTTTATCTAGCTTACATCAAAAGTGTTTTCAAGAAGCGATCGAAAACGATTTCGAAAAAATCGAAAACGATTTCGAAACTTATTTTTTTTAGAAAATCAATTCATTATGATTTTAAATATGTAGCACAGACAAAACCAATTAAAAATCAGCAGTTTCAGAAGAAAGAAGTACAATATTAGAAATAGAAAACCATGGAAAACACCCTAAAAAATCCCCTCTAAACACATTTTTTATCATTAAAAATTTAGGATGGATTTATCAGTATACTTCAGCATTAATTGTATCTTGATATTGAAAATTGTACTCATGGAAATTACCACACTCAAGGACATTGCTAGTAAACTTGGTATTTCGGTAGCTACGGTATCAAAAGCGTTAAAAGATTATCCCGATGTGAATAAAGACACCAAAAAAAAGGTGCTTCATATGGCTAACAAATTGAATTACACTCCAAATCAACTAGCCGTTAATCTGAGAACCAAACAAACCAAAACCATAGGAGTTATCATACCCACTACGGTGCATCATTTTTTCTCAAAAGTAATTGATGGAGTAATTGCTGAAGCAGAAAAAAAAGGATATCTGGTTATCATTCTACAGTCTGACGAGAAGTTATTTCTTGAAAAGCTGCATGTCAATCTACTTATTGATAAACGCGTAGACGGAATCCTAATGTCCTTATCCAACAAAACCAATGAGTTTGTGCACTTAAAAAAAATAATAAGTAGAAATATTCCTTTGGTTCTTTTTGATAAAGTAGAACCTAGTATTGCTTGCTCCAAGGTGCGAATAGATGACCAAAAAGCGGCCTATGATGCAGTTTCTCATTTGATAAAAAAAGGATATCGAAAGATTGCCCATTTCCGAGGGGACCTAAATCCAAAAATTTCGAATGACCGTTTTGAAGGGTATCGAAAAGCTTTATTAGATCATCAGATTCCTTATGATCCTTCTTTGGTGTATATCTGCAATAACAATAAGGATTTTGAAGATGGTTATCAAAATGCACAAAAGCTGATCAAAGAGCATAAGGATGTCGATGCGATTTTTGCAATAACCGATCTGGTCGCGGTAGGGATTATTAAATATTTTAATGAACTAAGCATCAAAATACCTGATGATATTGCAGTTGTTGGATTCAGTAATTGGTTTATGTCATCCGTAGTAACTCCAACACTTACCACGGTAGATCAACCCGCCTACAAAATTGGTAAAACGGCTACAGAAATTCTCTTGGAAGAAATCGAGCTACTACATCAAGAACAGCCTATTACTCATAAAGAAGTAATTCTACCTACGCATCTCATTTTAAGAGAATCGAGCTAACCTTACCAGAAAAAGCCTACTACTATTGCCGTGATGAACAATAAAATTATCGAAAGCACTCTATAATTTTTATACCATGCTATCCCTACTAATTCCCTAGATTCTTGGGCGAACATTTCCTTTTTGTAGGTATACTCCTTGATTTGCTCCTCAGACTGTGGTTTAGTCGACAAACTAACTGTTGTATGCACACCAACACAAATCACGAATAACCAGGTTGCTTTGGCCAGAAAATGTAACTCGTTTATCGCAGGAAACAGATCAAAGGTTTGTGAAAGAATCATCAATACTGCCAAAGAGAATCCTGTAAGCAAACTCACGATCGATCCGGTTCCATTTGCACGCTTCCAGAATAACCCAAGAATAAATGTAGATACTGCCGGAGGACAAGTATAGGCAATTACTAATTGTAAATAGGTCCACAACGAATCACTAACACTCTCTATAAACGGCACCCATGAAATCGCTAACACTACAAGTACAACAGTAGTAATCTGCCCGACTCTTACTAGTTGTTTGCTGGTCATATTGGGTCGCAACTGCCTTACAAAATCCATAGTTACTAAAGTAGATGCAGAATTAAAAGTAGCAGACACAGAAGACATCATAGCAGCCATAAGCCCAGCCACTACCAATCCTAACACCCCAACAGGTAGTAATTGAAACAATAGCACTGGATAAGTAAGATTTGGGCAATCTGCAAGATTATCACATACAGAACCATCGGTTAGCGTATAGTTAAGGGTTGAAATATCTAGCGTACTAAACAACAACAAAGCTAATACCCCTGGCACTACCATTATAAAAATCACTGGCAGCTTAAGAAATCCAGCAAATAGTGCTCCCCAACGGCCATGATTTAGACTTTTTGCTCCCAAAACTCTTTGCACCATAAACTGATTATTAGCCCAAAAATAGAATCCGAGAAGTGGAACTCCGCTAAGTAATCCCCACCAAGGCATGAATTCGTCATTGTTGGGTCTTACCAAACTAAATACTTCTTCAGAATTAGCCGGTATAAACTTTCCTTCGGCGGCACGATTTCCAAAATCCACATCTCCTGCCGCTAACATCCCATCCAATTTACTCATCATACCTGACCATCCTCCGCCAAGTTGATCAAATGCAAAATAGGTCAGTAAACAAGATCCCAAAATCAACAATATGGCTTGAATAACCTCGGTTTGAATAACAGAATTAAGTCCTCCAGGTATGGTATAGGCCGCAGCCGCAACCGCCAAAATGATCAGAATCAAAGTAGAATCTAGAGCAGGGAATAATAAGGTTAAAACAATCTTACCCACATATAAACCTGCTGCTGTATCTACCAAGATATTACCTACTACAGTGATAAACGAAAAATAATATCGAGACCTGCTATCATACCTTCGTTCTAAGAATTCTGGCATCGTATATACTCCTGAACGCAGGTAAAAGGGTAGAAAAAAGATCGCAAAGAAAATTAATACTACTACCGCGTACCATTCGTAATTGTATACATTGATATTGGTCTGATACGCATCTGAGGCCAATCCTACCAATGTAGAGCTAGAAATATTGGCAGAAAACAGGGCAATCCCTACAATGGGCCAGGTCATGGTTCGACCTCCTAGAAAATAATCCTCAGAGCTTCCTCTTTTTGACTTTGATATTCCATAAATAATAATTCCGATTAGGTAAACTACAATGACGCCAATGTCAATATATGATAACTCATTCATATGCGAAGTGATTTGTGCTATGAACAACTTATTGCTTAATTATTACAGATTAGGGGAAGACAAAAGCAATAAAGTCGTAACTTTTTATAAATATACCTGATGAATATACAAGATTATTGCAAAAAGATTATGAATTTTTGATTCAAAATCGCACTTAAAAGTTATGCAAACGTTTGTATTATGAAAATTGCAATAAAGCATCCTTAATTTCGACACTTACTTTTCTTTTAGGAACTGAATATTTCTTTGCAATCCAGAAAATTTAGTTCTTTTGACGGCAGACTTCTGAAAGACTTTAGAAAACACTTCCTGAGTAATTTCTTCCCAATCCTTTTTGGTCATTTCTAACAATTCGGGCTTAGGATTAAACAGTGGTTCATTATGTGGTTTTGAAAAACGATTCCAGGGACAAACATCCTGGCAAATATCGCAACCAAACATCCAATCATCAAAACTACCTCTAAAACTTTCTGGTATTTGATCCTTAAGTTCTATCGTAAAATAAGAAATACATCTGCTCCCATCTACTACATAGGGCTCTACAATGGCTTGAGTAGGACAAGCATCAATACAAGCGGTACAGGTACCACAATGATCCGTAACCGGAGTATCGTAGTCTAACTCAAGATCGATGATTAGTTCTGCTATAAAATAAAAAGACCCTACCTGTTGAGTAAGCAGATTGCTATTTTTACCAATCCATCCCAGCCCACTTTTGGCTGCCCAGGCCTTATCCAGTACTGGGGCAGAATCCACAAAAGCACGACCATGAACATCTCCAATTTCTTCTTGAATAAAGTGGAGCAACTGCTTCAGCTTCTCCTTGATCACAAAATGGTAATCTGTACCGTAGGCATACTTAGAAATTTTTGGGGCTTCAGGATCTGTTTGAGATGTTGATGGGAAATAATTGAGTAATAGCGAAACCACGCTTTTGGATCCCTCAACAAGTTTGGTAGGATCGAGCCTTTTGTCAAAATGGTTTTCCATATACTTCATCTCCCCGTGCATTTCTTTTTTCAGCCAGGATTCTAGTCTAGGCGCTTCTTCTTCCAAAAAAGCTGCTTTCGAAATACCACAGGACAAGAACCCAAGTCGTTTCGCTTCGGTTTTGATAAGATTCGTGTATTTGGCTTTTTGACTCAACAGAAAGTTTATGATTTCAAAACTCAAAAGTAATCCATATTAAGGGCATAAAAAAACCAGAACACTATTGTGTCCTGGTTTGTAGCTCAATAATCATTTTAAAAATAATTAGCTACCCCAAATAATTATAAACTCAACTTATAATTCACATATATCCACGCACAAATTGGCAGAATACCCTGAGTTCACACATTTCTTATAACAAAAAATAGGATTATCCCAGGGATTGCCTCTTTGTCCACCAATTATCTGCTTTTGTGCAGTTTTACTAATTTTTTTATTCCTTTGATGTTCGTGGTTTTCATTTGTATTGGTTTTGATTATATAATCTTGCGTGTAGGTTAAAGTTCGAAGGGCTTATTTAGACATTCGATACACCAAGCCAACATTCCGTTGGGTCTGCGGCAAGAAGGTTTTGTACAATCGACCGGTCTAGGGGGATAACATTCTGGTCCATCATCACAAACTTGCTGCAACCCGCCATTAATCAATTTTTGAGTTTCATGATTTATTAGCGTTGCTCCTTTCACGTTTAGAATTTTCATAATTATGGTTTTTAGCATATAATTCCTTGAATATTTCAAGACGCCTAGAAATATGTCTTTTTAATATTCATCTGATATTGATCGTGAAAGTATAGTTTAGGATAAAAAGAAGAGTGCCATATTCTTGAAATTCAAAAATATGGCACTCTTTGCTACAAAATTTAGTTGAAAAAGACAATATAGGAAGTTTAGTTAGAGATAACCCAAAGTTGAATTTTGCGACTTACGATTTATCAGCTTATAGTTTAGTATGATAAATTCCATTACCCCAAGTCCCGATCAATAATCCGTTGTCATTTACTAGTATTTCAGATATTTCTTCAAAATCTATACTATCTATTTTTACCCAATTTTCCTTCCGCAATACGAAAATGCCTTTTTGCCAGCCACCTATAATCAAGCTATTCTTATCTGACTCTTCCAAAATATTAATTTGATTTATACCGATTTGAGGGGTATTAGGTATTTCTGTCCAAGTATCTCCCTCATCCACACTATGATAAATTGAACTAATACTATCTCTTCTCTTACTCGAAGCGACCCAGATTTCTTTTGAGTCTTTTGAAATTTTCATATCCCAACAAACCTTCCTTTTGGTATCCAAAATTTTTTCCCATGTTTCCCCTTGATCAATAGACTTCCATACTCCTTTGAAATACGTAAGTGCGTATATAATACTATCATTTCTTTTATCAATTTCTATCGCCCATGCAAACTTAAAAGTACTATCAATAGTTTTTGGACGGCATCTTTTCCAGTTGTTACCGCCATCAATACTCTTAACAACTCCAAAAGCTGAAGTTGCAGCATAGACCAAATTAGAGTTCTGAATTCCAGTTTTAATATCGCGAACATCTGAAGTAGGAAATCTCATATCTCTTTCCCAGGTTTTTCCTTTATCCTTAGTCTTGTAAAGACCATTTTTCCAGGTGCCTGCATAGATGGTTTCTTTTGAATCGTTTCCCACTGAAATGGATTGGATATCTGACACATAAGGACCAATTGGTTTGCCACCATGTAAAGGGATCCATGTATTACCGAAGTCGTTACTATGATATATTAAACCTGCACCCAAACGTTTACCTTTTAATCCCGCATAAAATTCGGAAGAAGAAATAGACGAATTTGCAAGTACTCTAATAATTTTCCCTTTCAAACCAAACCTTAAGGAATCTTTTTGCGCAATACTTATCTGATATTGAAAAAAAACCAATATCATAATAACCCTATACTTCATGTTTTATCTTTTAATAGAACTTAACTATTCATGAAATTAGGGCAATACAAGTGAAAACGAGTCCCATATCCTTGAATTTCAAAAAAGTGACACTCTTTACAATCAACCTGAAGAATAGGGTAATTATAAGATTACCTGGGAGTAAATGTGAGTAAAGCGTTTTGCGGTTTAAGGGTGATCAGAGGTTTAATCTCAATATGATCAAAAGCAGGTGTAATTTTGTAAGCGCGCACAAGGTCACTTATTGCCAGGACCATTTCATACATGGCAAAATTATTTCCGATACACATTCGGGGTCCAGCTCCAAATGGGAAGTATTGATTAGCATATTCCTTTTTATCTACAGTAGGATCAAATCGTTCTGGTTTAAACTGTTCTGGTTTTTCCCAAAAATCTTTATGCTTATGAATTTCAAAAAAGGAAATCAAAACGGTTGTCCCTTTCGGTAAATCCAAATCTTTATATTGATCATCATCGATTACCAGGCGATCAGAAAAATATGCCGGAGGATATAATCGCATGGTTTCTTCTATACACTGTTTGGTATACTGATATTTCGTAATTTCTTGTAGAGGATCTAAATTGACTGCTTCTCCTCCTACCACTTCTTGATATACCTTATCTTGTATTTTGGGATGCTTTCCTAGCAACATTAGAGCAAATGTAAGTGCATTTGATGTGGTTTCGTGACCAGCTGTGAAGAGTATCAGAATTTCATCGATCAACTGTTCATTATCCATAGCGCTTCCATCCTCATAGCGGGCATCCAACAACATATCTAGCAAATCATCATACCGTTGGTTATCTTTTCTACGCTCTTCGATCAGCGAGTTAAGAATATCTCTTGCCTCTTGAGTTAAGGCTAATGTCCTTTTTACTTCTCCTGTAAGATGAAACCACCAACGCTTATAAGGTTGTCGTATCTCTTTGATTAAAAACTTTTGTGCGGTTTCTGTAATATGTTGTAATCGTGAAATTGCATCGGTTGTGCCCGAGTAGCTAAATAAAGATTTAGCCACCACCTTAAATGCCAAATCATTCATCAAAGGAAACACATCGATTGTAGTGTTAGGTTGAATTCTGGACAACTCTTCTTCTACAACAGCTTTTATAGTGACCACCAATTTCTCCAATTTCTTTTTATGAAAAGCGGGTTGAATGAGTCGACGTTGTTTCAACCATTTTTCTCCATTGGCAGTTAGTAATCCCTCCCCAATATATTTTGCCAAATCTTTTGACTGTAGCTCTGACTTATGATATTTGCGATGGTGTTTTTGAAGCATATGTCTGGCAAAGGCTGCATCTCTGGTAAACAACACATAGTTACCAAAACCCAGGCTCACTCTAAATACATCTCCGTATTTCTCGAAATTTTCGTTATGAAAAGGAAGAGGGTTCTTAAGAATACGACTCGCATTCCTGATTACTTTAAAAAATGAAACTGTTTCAATGTTGTTATCCTTCATAGTGACATTTTAGTCAAAATATCAGTATATGTTTAAAAGCATTTTCAGAACAATCCTCCTTGGATACCACCTGGAGTTCTCCCAAGGTGCTTATAAGCAGCTTCCGTCACTTCTCTTCCTCTAGGTGTTCTAATGATAAAACCTTGTTGTATCAAAAAAGGTTCATATACTTCTTCTATGGTTTCTGCACTTTCACTAACTGCAGTAGCTAATGTTGTGATTCCAACCGGGCCTCCTTTGAATTTATCTATTAAGGTGGTCAGAATCTTATTATCCATTTCATCCAATCCATTGGCATCTACATTAAGCGCTTTAAGGGCAAATTTTGAGATTTCTATATCTATCTTACCATTTCCCTTGATTTGAGCAAAATCACGCACTCTACGCAGCAATGCGTTCGCTATACGAGGTGTTCCTCTACTTCTACTTGCAATTTCGATAGCTGCCTCCATAGAAATAGGAACATTTAGAATGTGTGCACTTCGTTGTACGATGGTAGACAATAATTCTGTAGTATAATATTGCAGTCTAGATTGTATACCAAAACGTGCTCTCATTGGTGCAGTAAGCAAACCAGATCGTGTTGTGGCGCCAACCAATGTAAACGGATTCAAGTTAATCTGTACTGTTCTGGCATTGGGTCCACTCTCGATCATAATATCAATTTTGTAGTCTTCCATTGCAGAATACAAATACTCTTCGACAATAGGACTTAAGCGATGTATCTCGTCTATAAACAATACATCCCTATCATCTAGATTGGTTAGCAATCCTGCCAAATCTCCAGGTTTATCCAATACTGGTCCTGAGGTTACTTTGATTCCCACTCCCAATTCATTCGCCAAAATATGAGCTAATGTAGTTTTCCCTAACCCCGGAGGACCATGAAATAAGGTATGATCCAAAGCTTCGTTCCGCATGTTGGCCGCTTGTACAAAAATCTGTAAGTTCTCCAACACTTGATCCTGACCTGTAAAATCTTCAAAAGCCAGCGGCCTTAAGGCTCTTTCGATATCCAAGTCTTCATTAGAAAAGTTTTCGTTTGTTGGGTCCAAATTTTCGTTCATCTACTCTTATGCTTTAACAGAACATCCAGGGGTTCTTCTTCACGTTTAAAACAAATATACTAGAAAAAGAAAAAGCCTTTTCATAAAAATGAAAAGGCTTTTCAATATTTTTAAACATCATTAATGATGTAATTCTTCTTCTCCTTCTTGTAATGGCACCGTTTGCGGAGCAAAGTCCTGTCCGGCGATTACATACTCACCATTTTCATTAGTCTTACTATAGTCGTAAGGCCATCTGTATACGTGAGGAATCTCTCCTGGCCAGTTACCATGCATATGCTCCACAGGAGTAGTCCATTCTAGAGTATTAGATTTCCATGGATTTTGGACCGCTTTCTTACCATAGAACATAGAACTGATAAAGTTGTATAAGAACACCAATTGAGCCGCCGCTGTGATGATTGCAAATACAGTGATCAACACATTGGTATCTGCTAAATCGTCAAAATATGGGAAATTCGAATTAGTATAATATCTACGAGGTAAACCTGCCATACCTATAAAGTGCATTGGGAAGAATACTCCGTAAGCACCAATAGCCGTTACCCAAAAGTGTACATATCCTAGATTTTTATTCATCATTCTACCATACATCTTTGGGAACCAATGATACACTCCCGCAAATAAACCATACAATGCAGAAATACCCATTACCAAGTGGAAATGTGCTACCACAAAGTACGTGTCGTGAACGTTAATATCTAGTGTACTGTCTCCTAAAATAATCCCAGTAAGTCCTCCAGTAATAAAGGTAGAAACCAATCCTATTGAGAACAACATTGCCGGGTTGAGTTGTAGATTACCTTTCCATAAGGTGGTAATATAGTTAAATGCTTTTACAGCAGATGGAATAGCAATTAATAAAGTCGTAAATGTAAATACAGATCCTAAAAATGGATTCATTCCCGAGATAAACATATGGTGACCCCATACAATTGTTGATAAAAATGCAATTGCCAAAATCGAAGCTACCATCGCTCTATATCCGAAAATCGGTTTACGAGCATTTGTTGCAATAATCTCTGAAGTAATTCCAAGTGCAGGTAATAATACAATATATACCTCTGGGTGTCCTAAGAACCAGAATAAATGTTCAAATAAAACTGGTGATCCACCCTGGTTATGTAAAACCTCTCCTTGTATATAAATATCACTTAAATAGAATGAAGTACCAAAACTTCTATCCATGATAAGCAACAATGCTGCAGATAACAATACAGGGAATGATACAATACCAATAATAGCAGTTACAAAGAACGCCCAAATTGTTAGAGGCATTCTAGTCATCGACATTCCTTTTGTTCTTAAGTTAATTACCGTAACCACATAGTTTAATGATCCAAGAAGTGAAGAAGCAATAAATATTGCCATAGATACTAACCATAAAGTCATCCCCATTCCGGATCCACCAATAGCTTGTGGTAGAGCACTAAGTGGAGGGTATATTGTCCATCCTGCAGATGCTGGACCAGCTTCTGCAAATAATGATAACACCATGATTACACTACTCAAAAAGAACAACCAATACGAAATCATATTCAAGAAACCAGATGCCATATCTCGCGCTCCAATCTGTAACGGAATCAAAAGGTTACTGAAAGTACCACTTAAACCAGCGGTAAGAACGAAGAATACCATTATGGTACCATGTATAGTTACCAAAGCAAGGTAAATACTAGGATCCATTACTCCATCTTCTCCAAATTTTCCAAGGAATATTTCGTAGATCGTAAATTGATGATCAGGCCATGCTAATTGCATTCTAAATAATAGAGACATAGCAATCCCTATAATTCCCATAATTAAACCAGTAACCAAGTACTGCTTAGAGATCATTTTATGATCCTGACTAAATATATATTTAGTGATAAATGTCTCTTTATGGTGGTGTCCGTGATCGTGATCGTGGTTATCTCCGTGTGTTGCTGACATAACGCTGTGTGTTTTTAAAAACTATATAATTTTTCTTTTTCTCTCTTAGTTACTTGCTTGTGCAGACAATTGCTCTCCAAAAGTCTGTTGTGTTGCTAGCCAAGCATTAAAATCCTCTTCAGATTCTACTACCATCTTCATTTGCATATTGTAATGCGAAGCACCACAAATCTTATTACACAATAAATAGTAATCGAATTCGTATGGCTCTAACGCTTCTTCTCCGGCTGCTACAAGTTTCTTGCTTTTTTCTCTTCTGATTTTATTTATCGTAGCTACTTTTTCTACCATAAATTCACTATTCCTCATTTCCTCTGAAGTCATCGTTGGCGTATAAGAAAATTCAGTGATCATACCAGGGACTACATTCATTTGTGCTCTAAAGAATGGCATATATGCTGAATGTAAAATATCTTGAGATCTCATTTTAAAGATCACCTTTCTATTAACTGGTAAGTGCAGTTCGTTGGTTATCTTATCATCTTTACCATAGTTATCGGAAACATCTACACCAAGTGTGTTTACACCTTCGATAAAACGAACATTTGCTTTTCCTAAAACATTATCTTCTCCAGAATATCTAGCTCTCCAGTCAAATTGATATGCATACAATTCAATGATTAACGGATCACCCTCTTTCTCGTCGATATTCATAATATCTGTCCAAGTAAATAATCCATAAATAATTAAACCTGCCAATACAATTACTGGAATAATTGTCCAGATAAACTCTAACTTGTCGTTATCAGCAAAGAACAATGCCTTGTTCCCTTCCTTACCTCTGTATTTATATGCAAAGTAATGCAATAAACCTTGAGTGATGATTTGCACAAACATAATCAACACCATAGAGATCAACATTAATTGATCATATCCAACTCCATGCTCAGATGCTGACTCCGGTAAGAAGAATGTATGGTATTTTACAAAACAAAATATGGTTAGTAAGTAGATGAATATAACAAAACCAAGCATCAGCTTACCTTGCATATTATTGTCCTTATCATTAGCCACTTGAGAATTGTCTGCGCCTTTAAGTTGTGACAATTTCAAGATTTTCGACATTTGCCACAAAGTGATTCCGAAAAGCGCTATAACTATTATGGTTAAGAATACAGTCATTTTTATCTATCTTCTTTTTATAAATTCTAAATTTTAATAATGGAAGTGTTTACTTTCCTCTAAATATGGGTTTCCTTTTGCCAATAAAGGTGCTTTGGTAAGTGCTCTGAATACAACAAACAAGAACAATCCTAAGAACAATAACACAGCACTAATTTCGCTGATTCCAATAAACCAAGACTCACCTACTGTTGCCGGCATTACCATGTTAAACACATCAATATAGTGACCACAAAGGATTACAATACCCGCCATTACCACAAACCAGTTTACTCGTTTGAAATCGCTATTCATTAACACCAATAATGGGAAAATAAAGTTCATTACCAGCATTCCGAAGAATGGTAATTTATAGTCTTCTATTCGAGTAATAAAGTAAGTAACCTCTTCTGGAATATTTGAATACCATATCAACATGAACTGAGAGAACCAAAGGTAGGTCCAGAAAATACTGATACCGAACATAAACTTAGCCAAATCATGAATATGACTATTGTTTACGAACTCTAAATACCCCTTAGATTTCAAATAAATAGTAATTAATGCTATTGTTGTAATTCCTGAAACGAATAAACTTGCGAACACGTACCATCCAAATAATGTACTGAACCAGTGTGGATCAAAACTCATAATCCAATCCCAAGACATCATAGATTCTGTGTAGATAAAGAACACTAAGAATCCAGCAGAAATCTTGAAACTTTTCTTGTACCATTTGTTCCCTGTACTATCTTCATCCTGCTTTCTTGAATATTTTACAGCAAAGTGACGGTATAGCAACCATCCTCCTAAAAATATGGCCGCTCTAATGATAAAACCAGTACCATTTAACCATCCTGCTTTACCTTGGATCAGTTTGTCATGAGCTACAACTTCTGGGTCTGCCCAAACAAACAAATGATTTACATGGAATCCTGATAAGGCTAAAATTACAAATAGAATAATTCCTCCAGGCACTAAATAAGCGGTAATCGCTTCCATTACCCTAAACAATACAGGAGACCATCCTGCCTGAGCAGCAAATTGTATGGCATAAAAAGCCAACACTCCTAAAGCAATCATGAAAAAGAAGAATGCCGCTACATATAATGCAGCCCAAGGTTTGTTTTGTAATTGGTGCAAAACATGCTCGTAATGAGCATCACCACCGTGAGCATCGTCAGCGTGTTCGTTACCGTGATCCTGAGCAGCAGCTCCGTGACCTTCGCCATGCGCATCGTGCGCTGCCATCATTTCTTTTACCTCTTCTATAGATTTTGGCGTTGATAAAAAACCAGAAATCAATCCGATTCCTCCAACAATCATCAGGATGAAAGAAAATAATCTTAATCTATTTGATAGCGTATACATATCTTATATCGTTATTCTTAACTTTAAATAATAGCACTAGTGTGCTGCGTTGTGTTCTTCTGTTGATTCGTGAGCTTCTTCTACAACAACCGGAGTAGCTTCAGCAACATCTGCATCAATACGAGCTGTTTTTCCTTCTAAATCGGCTTTAAGCTTCTCTACGTATTGAACAATCTGCCATCTCTCATTTTCACTAGTCTGAGATGCATATGATCCCATAGAATTAATTCCGTAATACATCACGTGATAGATACTACCTTCGGTAATCGCTCTTCCTGCATCATCATAACTTGGAACCCCAAGTATTTTTTCTCTTTGTACCAGAATTCCTTTTCCATCACCTTTTTTACCATGACAAACTGCACAATAAATATCATACAACTCTTTTCCTTTTTCCTGATTTTCTACCGTATAACGGATAGGGTTTTTCAAGGAATCTTTAGCCATTTGATAACCAGCATTAGAATTCTCTAGCTCGTAAGGCATCCATCCTCTTGGCACAGATCCTTCTGCAGGTAACATCGCTTCCTGTTCTCCAGGGAACACCTTGTATTCTCCATAGGTTTCATAACCTACAGACTCATACATATTCGGCATATACTGATAATTAGGCCTGGAGTCTTTTTGGCAAGACACAACGCTAATCACTGTTGCTACTGCTACTAATATTTTTATAGTATTCTTCATTAGTATTAATGGTTATCTTCTTCCTTATCAATTACTTTAATTTCTACCGCTCCAGTATCTGTCAATAAGCTGGTCAATGCATTCACATCATGATGTCCTGCATCTACTTCCATCAAGAAATGGTCGTCTGTAGTTCTTACATCAGGATTTTCTGCTTCCTTAAATGGCCATAACTTACTTCTCATATAAAAAGTAATTACCATTAAGTGAGCTGCAAAAAATACGGTAAGCTCAAACATAATTGGAACAAAAGCAGGCATGTTTTCGATAAAACTAAAACTAGGCTTACCTCCAATATTTTGTGGCCAATCTTCGATCATGATATAATTCATCATCGTAATTGCAACTGTTAATCCTACACAACCATACATAAATGCTGTAATGGCTAAACGTGTATGAGGTAGACCCATTGCTTTATCCAACCCGTGAACTGGAAAAGGGCAATACACCTCTTCAATATGATAATGCTCTGAACGAACTTTTTTCACAGCGTCCATTAGGACATCATCATCTGTATATAATGCATGTATAACTTTTGATGCCATACTTCTAGTTATTTTTAAGTTTTGCGGCCTGACCTGCCCAATCGTCGCGTTGTGCTCTTCCTGGGAAAGACCCTGTAATACTATCTAATAAATCATATTCGGTAGCGGTCATTTTACTAACCTGATCGAATGTAAAGATTCCTATTTGGTTAAGTTTCTTTTCCATTACGGGTCCGATACCATTTACTTTTTTAAGATCATCTGCTTGTTGAGTCTCCGGATCGAAAGTACCTAGATTGCTCAATAAGCTGTTAATATCTTCTTCGGTAGCTTCAACCTTTTCTGTTGTAGCTTCTACTTTTTCTTCAGTTACTGTAGCTCTTACTTTAGGAAGCTCATCTCTATGATCAATTCCTGCTTCTCTTAACTTCTTATATTTCTCTCCAGAAGATTTCAATATTGTTTTTACCTCTGCCTGTGCAATAACCGGGAATGTACGTGCATACAATAAGAACAATACAAAGAAGAATCCGATAGTACCAATAAAAATACCTATATCTACAAACGTTGGAGAGAACATTGTCCAAGATGATGGCAAGTAATCTCTGTGTAGAGAAGTTACAATAATCACAAAACGCTCAAACCACATTCCTATATTTACAACTATAGAGATAATAAAAGAGAACATGATACTTCTTCTCAATTTTGGGAACCACATAAACTGTGGAGAGAATACGTTACAACTCATCATTGCCCAATATGCCCACCAGTAAGGACCGGTTGCTCTATTCAAGAATGCATACTGTTCGTATTCTACACCAGAATACCAAGCAATAAATAGCTCTGTAATATATGCCACACCTACAATAGAACCTGTAATCATAATTACAATGTTCATCAATTCGATGTGCTGGATAGTAATATAGTCTTCTAGGTTAGACACTTTTCTCATGATGATAAGAAGTGTGTTTACCATTGCGAATCCAGAGAAAATCGCTCCCGCAACGAAATAAGGCGGGAAGATCGTGGTATGCCAACCAGGAATTACCGAAGTAGCAAAGTCAAAAGATACAATCGTGTGTACAGAAAGTACAAGTGGTGTTGCCAAACCTGCAAGTACCAATGACACTTCTTCAAAACGTTGCCAGTCTTTTGCTCTTCCACTCCATCCGAATGACAATAATCCGTATATCTTTTTATTAAAAGGAGTGATTGCTCTATCTCTAATCATTGCGAAGTCAGGTAACAATCCTGTCCACCAGAATACCAATGATACAGAAAGATAGGTAGAAATCGCAAATACATCCCAAAGTAGCGGAGAGTTAAAGTTTACCCATAGTGATCCAAATTGGTTAGGAATAGGTAATACCCAATATGCTAACCATGGACGTCCCATGTGAATGATTGGGAATAAACCTGCCTGAATTACCGAGAAGATCGTCATCGCTTCTGCAGAACGGTTAATCGCCATTCTCCATTTCTGGCGGAATAACAATAATACTGCCGAGATCAGGGTTCCTGCGTGACCAATACCTACCCACCAAACGAAGTTGGTAATATCCCAGGCCCATCCTACGGTTTTGTTTAATCCCCAGACTCCAATACCTGTGGATATGGTATAAATTATACAACCTATTCCCCAAAGGAAAGCAAAAAGAGCGATCGAAAACACGATCCACCAAGATTTGTTTGCTTTACCTTCAACTGGTGCAGCCACATCTACAGTTACATCGTGATATGTTTTATCACCAGTTACTAAAGGTTTTCTTATAGGTGCTTCGTAATGAGACATAATCCTTTATAATTGAATTGATTCTTTATTTTAATTAATTAGGCTTCAGTAGTATTTCTTACTTTCGTTTGATACATCACGTTAGGTTTTGTACCTACATGCTCAAGTAAGTGATACATACGATTATCTTCTTTAAGTTTAGCTACTTTACTATCCTTATCGTTGATATCACCAAATATCATTGCTCCAGAAGAACAAGCCGCAGAACATGCAGTCTGGAATTCTCCATCCTTCACCATTCTACCTTCTCTTTTGGCATCCAAAATGGTCTTCTGTGTCATTTGAATACACATAGAACATTTTTCCATAACCCCTCTAGAACGTACTGTTACATCTGGGTTAATCACCATTCTTCCTAAGTCATTATTCATATTGTAATCAAACTCGTCGTTGTTGTTATACAAGAACCAGTTGAATCTACGCACTTTGTATGGACAGTTATTTGCACAATATCTTGTTCCCACACAACGGTTATACGCCATATGGTTCTGACCTTGTCTACCGTGAGAAGTTGCCGCTACTGGACATACAGTCTCACAAGGAGCATGATTACAGTGCTGACACATTACTGGCTGGAATACCACCTGAGGATTATCTGAAGCACTTTCCATTTCTCCAAACTCAGACAATGAACTTCCTAGACCGGCGATATTATCTTTCTTCTCATTATCACTTTCGAAGCTATCTTGAGAAGAATAATAACGGTCGATACGTAACCAGTGCATATCACGAGATCTACGTACTTCTGACTTCCCTACTACAGGAACGTTGTTTTCTGCATGACAAGCAATCACACAAGCTCCACAACCTGTACAAGCATTTAAGTCTATTGAAAGATTAAAATGGTGTCCTACAGAACGATCAAATTCATCCCAAAGATCTACTTCTGGCGAAGTAACTTCGTACTCGATGTGATTTTTACTTACTTCAGGAATCGCATTCCAAACATGCTTATCCTTAGTATTGAATATTTCTAAAGTCGTTTCTTTTACAATATCTCCACGACCCATTAGTGTATTATGCAACTGTACACAAGCAAACTCGTGCACACCTTCTGCAGCAACTACAGACACTTCCTGTACGGCGTTAAGGTTTTGATAGAAAGGATAAGCATTTACCCCGACCATCATTTCTTCCTTAAGACCTTTAGTTTTTCCGTATCCTAATGCTAATCCAACAGAACCTTTTGCCTGACCTGGTTGAATGATCACAGGTACAACAGCCTCTGCTCCTCCAACAGTTACTTTTGCATAACTTCCATTTAAGGCTCCGTTAGCTTCGTTTTCGTTGGTTAATCCTAATTGCTCTGCATCTGCACGAGAAACTGTTAAATAGTTATCCCAAGATGCTCTCGTAATTGGGTCTGGCATTTCCTGCAACCATGGGTTACTTGCTTGCTGCCCATCTCCCATTGCAGTTTTGGTATACAAAGTAAGCTCCATACCGTTGGCTTTTGCTATCGACAATCTTCTTGCCGCAGCACCAACGTCTGGCCCAGTAGTTACTGGTACTTCTTCACCTTCTACCACATCTCCTTCTGGAGCTGCAATAGCATCTACCAATTCTTGTTTTGGAAGTGCTGGTGCAACCAACACCCCATCGTGCAATGCCTGACTCCAAGAGTTTCCTCCCAAAATACCTGTCCATGCACTTTTGATATAATCATGGTAAGAAGCTGTATTCCCTGTCCAATTCAACAAAGTTTCCTGGAACTGTCTAGTATCAAACAACGGTCTGATCGTTGGTTGTGTTAGACTGTAGCTTCCTTTTTTCATTTCTACATCTCCCCAAGACTCTAAGTAATGAGGGGTCGTAGCTATATATGTACACAATGAAGCTGTTTCATCATCGTGCATACTAAATCCTACTGAAAGATCTACTTTCTCCAGACCTGATTTAAACTCAGCTGCGTTAGGTAACGTATATGCTGGATTAACTCCTACTATTAAAAGTGCTCCTACGCGACCAGCGTTCATATCTTTTACCAACTGCGAAACCGCCTTGGCATTACCTTGACGTATCGTACGCGGAGTACTCTCATTAAACGCTTTGCTATTAATTGCCTTGTTGATCGCTAAAACAACTAGTTGTGCATCCACATCCTGGATACCACTAACTACAACTGCATTTCTTCCTGCTTTTTGAATACTCTTTGCAGCTTTTACTACTTGAGCATCCAAATCAGCATCTAATGAGCTTTTTGAACCTGAACCTGTCACATAAGCATACAATGCCGATAGCACTTGCTTTTGTTGCGACGGAGCAACAGGAACTCTTTTATCTGCATTTGCACCAGTAAGTGACATGTTTGATTCGAACTGGATATGCTTAGACATTTTCCCATTTTTAGGAACACGCCCTTGAGCATAACCACTATCATAACCACCACCTTGCCAATCTCCAAGGAAATCTGCACCAACACTTACTATAGTATCTACTTTACCAAAATCGTAATCTGCCAACGCTCTTTCTCCATACATCATTTGATACGCATCCAAAGCTTCGCTTTCTGATACTGCATCATACACTACATGATTAACATTTTGGTATTTTGCTTTAAATTCTGAAATTAACTTTGAAGTAGAAGGACTTGCGAAAGTTTGTGTAAGTAGTACAATTTGTTTACCACCTAAAGAGTTCAACTTTGCTCCAACTTCTTTATCCAAAGTTTCCCAGCTAATATCCTCCCCACCTTTCTTAGGCCCTTGAAGACGAGAACTATCATACAACGATAACACCGAAGCATTTACCCTTGCATTCGCATCTCCATTTGAAGCAGCAAGATTGTTGTTCTCTACTTTAATAGGTCTACCTTCTCTGGTTTTGATCAAAACACTAGCAAAATCAAAACCATCTGCAATTGTAGTTGCATAGTAGTTCGCAACACCAGGAACGATTCGTTCTGGCTGCACCACATAAGGAATTGATTTTTTTACAGGTCCCTCACAAGCAGCCAAAGTAGCAGCCGCTGTACTGAACCCTACATATTTAAGAAAGTCTCGACGCGTAGTCGAAGAACTCTCTAAAGATGATTTATCTCCTAAAAACTCATCCGTAGGGATTTCCTGTACGAATTCGTTTTGTTGTAGCGTCTCAACAATAGAGCTATTTTCGTTTAGCTCTTCAACACTTTTCCAGTATTTCTTGTTTGATGACATATATAATTGATATTAGCTTCTTACTTAATTCGGTATTTACCCGACTCTTTTTTTAATAGTGACATTTACCACATTCTAAACCTCCCATTTGTGCAGCTGTTAACTTGTCTACACCATACTTCTTAGAAAGTTCTTTGTGGATCTTTTCATAATACTTATTATCTGCCACTTGCACATTAGTTTCTCTGTGACAATTGATACACCACCCCATGGTTAGTGGAGCATGCTGATACATAATCTCCATTTCTTCTACAGGACCGTGACAGGTCTGACATTCTACACCTGCAACGCTTACGTGTTGTGAGTGATTGAAATATGCAAAATCCGGAAGGTTATGAATACGAACCCATTTTACAGGTTCAGTCTTACCAGTATATGATTGACTAGCTTCATCCCACCCTACTGCTTTGTATAGCTTCTTGATTTCACCGTCATAGAATTCTTTAGAATAATCTTCAGTAGCTGTAGTTTCTGCAACCTCACTAATTGACTTGTGACAGTTCATACAAACATTTAGCGAAGGGATTCCCGAATGCTTAGATACTCTAGCAGAAGAGTGACAATACTTACACTCTATTTGGTTTTCTCCAGCATGGATTCTATGCGAATAATGGATAGGTTGTATCGGAGCATATCCTTGATCTATACCTACCTGCATAAAGTATCCATACACAAAGTATCCACTTGCTAACAATAAGAAGATCGCAGTAACCAATACCAAGAATTGATTCTGGATAAAAGCTTTCCATATTGGAGTTCTTGGCTCACTAACAGCAAGCTCTACATTATTCGCTTCGGCAAAACTTCTTAATGTCTTGTTTACCAGGTAAAGCACTACCATTAGCATTGCAAATACCAATGCCAAAATACCCAGTATAACATCTGTAGACACTCCGTTACCTCCAGAAACAGCCTGTGTTTCCATACCCGGAACTGGTGTTGACGGCGGAGACTTTGGCACCATTACATAGGCCAGAATGTTATCGATATCGGTATTCGACAACTGCGGAAAAGCATTCATCGCAGTTTTATTATACTCTTCATAAATAGCCACCGCTTGTGGATCACCTGCCGCGATCATAGCTGCACTATTTTTTACCCAAGAATAAATCCATTCTCTGTCATACTTATCCGCAACTCCAAAAAGAGCAGGACCCGTCATTTTCTTATATCTTTTATGACATGCTGCACATAAAGATTTAAACAACTCTTCTCCTTTGGCTACATCTCCTCCAGACGCAGCTTCAGTGGCAGCAGCAGTATCAGCCGCAGCTTCATCCTGTCCAAATACAGGATTCAAAAAAGTAAATAAAAAAACAGTTCCTAGGATTAGGATTTTAGAGGCTGAATTTCGGTGTTTCACCTGTTTCATATTATCAAGTAGAATTATCGTCGTAATTTTGGTATGGTTTTTTCTCTAGTATCTTTAAAAAAATACACAAAACCTCCATTTTTAATTCGACGACAAAAGTACTATATTAAGTCGATTTTGGAAATGTTAGAGAAGCGTTAACTACTAATTTATAATAATTCTAAATAATATTTTTTGACAATTTTGAGTTATTAAACTTTACCTTTGTACTAAATTAATTTGTAATGAGAATGTTAAACCTAAAACGTTGTAGTTTTTTAATCAGTTTTCATCTAATTGGGATATCAACTTTGATGGCTCAAAACAACCCAAATCCAACCGTTGAAAACCAAAATAATGGTGATTTTGTACAAGTAGGCATCACAGAACAACCAGAAGCTACAGTTACCATTAATCAAGATCCTAAAATCCAAACCCTTTTGGCTATCAAATCCAAAATGGAGAAAGATGGTGATTTTAGTGACAGATATAAAGTACAACTATATAATGGCAACCTGAACAAAGCCAATGAAATTCTAAGAAAAGCTAAAGAGACCTTCCCACAATGGGACGCATCAATTCGTTGGGAGACTCCAAACTACAAAGTTTGGATTGGTAATTATAAAACCAAACTAGAAAAAGACAAAGCACTACGAGAAATCAGAAAAGAATTCCCTAGCGCCTTTGAGTTTATTCCTGGAAAGCAAAAAGCTCCTGTCAACAAATAAATTCAAAATATCATACAATAAAAAAACCTCTGTTTTCACAGAGGTTTTTTTATTATGTATTGTTATCGTTTCTTACAACTTCTTCTTTACAGCTACTTCTTGATATGCCTCAATCACATCACCGATCTTAATATCGTTGTAATTCTTCACCTGTAATCCACAATCATATCCTTTACCTACCTCTTTTACGTCATCTTTGAAACGTTTTAATGAAGCAAGCTCTCCAGTGTACACTACTACACCTTCACGGATTAATCGAATTCCAGAATTGCGATAGATTTTACCATTCTGCACCATACATCCTGCAATGGTACCCACTTTGGAAATCTTGAAGGTTTCTCGAATCTCTGCCGTACCCGTAACTTCTTCTTTCATTACAGGAGACAACATTCCTTCCATCGCATCCTTAAGATCATTAATCGCATCGTAGATGATCGAATACGTTCTGATATCGATTTCTTCTTTATCAGCAACTGTTCTTGCATTCCCTGCAGGTCGCACATTAAATCCGATAATAATCGCATCTGAAGCCGAAGCAAGAAGTACATCACTTTCTGTAATCGCTCCAACGGCTTTATGTATAATGTTTACATGAATCTCTTCTGTAGATAATTTCTGGAACGAATCTGTAAGTGCCTCTACAGAACCATCCACATCTCCTTTCAGGATAATGTTTAGTTCTTTAAAGTCTCCTAACGCGATTCGTCTTCCGATCTCATCAAGCGTAATATGACGTTGCGTTCTTACTGATTGCTCTCTGTGCAACTGAGCACGTTTTGCAGCAATGTCTTTGGCTTCGCGCTCATCTTCTAATACATTGAACTTATCTCCCGCCTGTGGCGCGCCGTCCAGACCTAAAATAGATACTGGTGTCGATGGGCCTGCTGCTTTCACAGCGTTACCACGCTCATCGTGCATTGCTTTTACTTTACCACTATTCTTTCCAGCCAAAACGTAGTCTCCAACTTTCAGTGTTCCGTTTTGAACCAAGATGGTAGATACATATCCTCTACCTTTATCCAAGAATGCTTCAACCACCGTACCTGTAGCTAATCGGTTAGGATTTGCTTTTAGCTCTAGTATCTCAGCTTCCAGCAATACCTTTTCCAATAATTCGTTAACACCTAGCCCTGTTTTTGCAGAAATATCATGGGATTGAATTTTACCACCCCAGTCTTCAACTAGCAAATTCATACTTGCCAGCGCCTCCTTAATCTTATCAGGGTTCGCAGTTGGCTTATCTACCTTATTAATTGCAAATACGATAGGTACTCCTGCCGCTTGCGCGTGACTAATAGCTTCTTTGGTTTGTGGCATCACATCATCATCGGCAGCAATTACAATAATTGCTAAATCCGTTACCTGTGCACCACGAGCACGCATCGCCGTAAAGGCTTCGTGACCCGGTGTATCCAAAAACGCAATCTTTTGCCCGCTCTCAAGCTGTACCCCATAAGCACCAATGTGCTGTGTAATACCTCCACTTTCTCCGGCGATTACATTTTCTTTTCGAACATAATCCAGCAAAGATGTCTTACCATGATCTACGTGACCCATTACTGTTACAATCGGCGCACGATTCAAAAGATCTTCTGGTTTGTCCTCTACTTCTTCTATCGCTTCTTCGATATCAGCGGTTACGAAGTTTACTTCATATCCAAACTCGTCTGCTACTATCGATAACGTTTCTGCATCAAGACGCTGGTTCATGGTAACCATGATACCTAAAGCCATACAAGCAGAAATCACCTCGGTTGTAGACACATTCATCATCGTTGCCACTTCAGAAACCGTAACAAACTCAGTTACCTTAAGCACTTTGCTTTCCTGCTCCTGTTGCGCTACATTATCCTCAGCTTTCTGACGGTGCTGATCTCTTTTATCTCTACGATATTTTGCGGCTTTAGACTTGTTAGATTTCCCTTGTAGTTTCTCCAAGGTTTCTCTAACCTGCTTTTGCACTTCTTCTTCGCTAGGCTCTTCTTTAACAATAGGAGGCCTTTTGGCTTTTCCACGCCCTCTGTTATTGTTATTTCTTCCACCACCTTGCTGGTTTCCGCCTTTCCCGCCGTTGTTCTGAAATCCGCCTCCTTCTTTACTAATTCTCCTTCTGCGCTTCTTCTGATCTCCGGCTTTATCTTTTTGAGTTTTATCCTCTTTCTTTTTCGCAGGTTTTTTAAATTGTGTAAGATCGATTTTCTGACCTGTAAAATTAGGTCCATCCAACTTTTTATACTGCGTTTTCACCTTTTCTGGCGCTCCAGAGGTTTCGGTTTTTGCTTCAACCTCAGGCTTCTTTTCTTCCACCACTTTAGCCGGCTTTACTTCCTCTACCTTTTCTTTGGGTTTTGGTGGCGCCTGCTTCATGATTTTTATCCCCTTTTTCTCAGGTCTATTTGAAACCTTTTCTGGTTTTGAAGGTTTAACTTCTTCTTTTTTAGGAGCCTCTTCCACCTTTTTCTCGGGCTGTGGTGTTTCGGCTTTTTTGTTCCCTAATTCGATTTTCCCTACTTGTTTAGGGCCACTTATTTGAGCTTTGGCTTTTACAACTTCGCGCGCTTCTGCAAGCTTACGTTTTTCTTCCTGCTCATTTTCAATCTGCACACGTAACGCCTCTTTCTCTTTTCTTTTTTCTTCTCCTACTTCTTTTGAAGCCACCTTTTTACTCTTATCTGTTTGAAATTCATCAAACAGAAGTTGGTAAATATCCGGAGAAATTTTTGTGGTAGGACGCGCATCTATCTCGTGACCTTTTGAATTCAAAAAGTCAACAGCCCGATCAAGCGAGATATTGAATTCGCGTAGTACCTTATTTAACCTCATTGTTTTTGCTTCAGCCATAAATGCCTTTTATTTTATGCTCAAATATAAATTAATTGTGTTTATTAATCCTCAAATTCTGATTTTAATATTCTAATAACCTCACTCACAGTCTCTTCCTCTAAGTCAGTACGTTTCACAAGATCTGATACTTCTTGTTCCAGGATACTTTTTGCAGTATCCAATCCGATTTTAGAAAATTCTTCAATAATCCAAGAATCAATTTCGTCAGAAAATTCAGTAAGCTCTACATCCTCTTCTACACCTTCTCTAAACACATCTATTTCAAAACCTGTTAATTGACCAGCCAAGCGGATATTATGACCACCTCTACCGATAGCCTTAGACACCTCTTCTGGTCTTAGCATTACCTCGGCTCTATTAGTCTCTTCATCAATTTTGATTGAAGTAACTCTTGCTGGACTTAATGCTCTTGTAATAAATAGTTGTAAATTATTTGTATAATTAATTACATCTATATTTTCATTTCCTAATTCTCTTACAATCCCATGTATTCTAGACCCTTTCATCCCCACACATGCGCCAACAGGATCAATTCTGTCATCATAAGAATCTACAGCAACTTTTGCTTTCTCTCCAGGGATTCTTACTACTTTCTTTACCGTAATCAAACCATCAAATACCTCTGGAATCTCTGATTCGAAAAGCTTTTCAAGAAACAAAGGAGATGTTCTTGACATGATGATTGCAGGCTTATTCCCTTTAAGCTCTACAGATTCTATTACTCCTCTTACATTTTCTCCTTTTCTGAAAAAATCAGAAGGAATCTGTCTGTCTTTTGGCAAGATAATTTCATTTCCTTCGTCGTCCAACATAATGATTGCCCTATGACGAATATGATGAACCTCTGCCGTATAAATTTCTCCTTCTAATTCTTTAAACTGCTTGTATACATTCGTATTATCATGTTCATGGATTTTGGAAATCAAATTTTGACGCAATGCCAAAATAGAACGTCTTCCTAAATCGATTAACTTCACTTCTTCAGACACATCTTCTCCCACCTCAAAATCCGGCTCAATTTTTCTCGCTTCGGTTAGAGATATTTCCTGATTACCATCTTCTACTTCTCCATCTCCAACAACGATTCGGTTTCTCCAAATCTCTAAATCCCCTTTATCGGGATTAATAATGATATCGAAATTGTCATCACTACCAAACTTCTTCTTTAAGGCATTTCTAAACACATCTTCTAAGATCGCCATTAGCGTAACACGATCTATAAGTTTATCATCTTTAAATTCTGAAAATGATTCTATTAATGCGATATTTTCCATATCAATATTATAATTAAAATGTTATCATAACTTTTGCTTCTACAATCTCTTGGTAGGCTATATCAGCCTCTTTGGTTACCGTTACTTTACCTTTACCAACAGGTTTAGGCTCCCTGGTTTTCCAGGTAAGCTTTATAGCATTCTCGGTAGCTGAAATCAATTCTCCTTCTACGGTTTGATTTTCGGTTTTAACTTTGAGTTTTCTCCCCACATTCTTTTTGTACTGACGAATGTGTTTCAAGGATTCTGAAACTCCGGCAGACATTACCTGAAGAGAAAAATCTTCTTCTTCTCTATCCAGATTATGTTCGATTGCACGGCTTATAGCAATACAATCTTCTACCTTCACCCCTTGATCTCCATCGATAATAATTTCAATACTATTATCGGGATGAATTTTGCAATCGATCAAAAACAGAGACGCATGTTCTTTCAACGCCTCTTCTAACAAACTATGAACCTTGTCTTTTAATGACATAAATAGATAAAAAGAGGGGACTTTTCGTCCCCTCAACCTGGTTTTTTAATTTCAACGGTGCAAAGATAACAATAATATCTTAGATACAAAATATGTCAAACAATGAATTTATTCGTAAATTTAAGATATCCAATTACCTATATCGCGCCCCAAGGTTTAACCGATTAAATCCTATCTACCCCACTAAAGGAGTATCTAAAGAATGGTTTATCATTTCTGATGTTTAGAAAATAACAATAACACATTTCAAAAAACGCTGTATTATGATTAAAAATATACTTGTACCCACGGATTTTTCGAGCCAGGCTGAGAGCGCGCTTAAAGTAGCTGCCCAAATCGCTATAAAGAATAATGCTTCTATCTACCTCCTACACATACTTGAACTCCCAATGCATCTAACAGACCTTATGTCTACAGGCGCACCGGCTGCTGCTCCTGAGGCAGTTTTTTTCATGAAACAGGCACATAGCAAGTTTGAAGAGCTAATGGAAAAAGAATACCTAAAAGATATAGAGGTGATCGAAACGGTAAGTTTTGAAGACATCCATACCGGTATTAATGAAGCTAGTGAGAAAAACAATGTGGATATCATCGTCATGGGATCTCATGGATCTACCGGCTTTGAAGAATTGTTTATCGGTTCTAATGCCGAAAAGGTAGTTAGAACTTCAAAAAAACCTGTTTTGGTAATCAAAGAAGAGTGTCAATTATTTGATATTAATGATTTTGTATATGCCACAAACTTTGACGACGAGGACAGAGATTGCTTGGTTGCAGCCAACGATTTTGCAAAATCCATAGCTGCTAATTTACATTTGGTATGGGTAAATACTGCCAACGGTTTTAAAACCACCTACGAAACCGAAGAGAAAATGAATAAAATGATCGCTGGTCTTGGGATCGAAAATTACACGCTCAATATATACAATGATATCACTGTAGAAAAAGGGATATTCAATTTTGCTGGCTCTGTTAATGCAGGTATGATCGGTATTAGCACACATGGCCGAAAAGGACTATCTCACTTTATTAATGGTAGTCTAGGTGAAGATGTAGTAAATCATGCCAAAAGACCAGTGATCACCTTTAAAATTCTATCTTAACAAACAACCTCCCTAGTATGCACAAAATAACATGTTCAATTTGCACAAATTAAACCGGATGATTTAGCAAAACCAGATTCAAAAAAAAACAACGAACTCCAATCTTATTTTATTTTTTTGTTAAAAAACTGATTGCCAGCAGGTAAACCAAAATATAAACTTACCTTTATATAACACATCAATAAGTAACAACCCCTACTCAGGTATTTCTATACCTGGAGCTTGGGGTTATTTTTTTTTACAACTAAATGATACAACAATGGGGAAAGTGGTATTTGATAAAATAGAATTGGTCGGGGGAATAGTTGCAGTGATATTAATTTTAACAATTGGATTCTCTATAACCTATCAACAGGTAGCAGAAAACTCATTTGAAACCGGATACAGAAAAGGGAATAATGCTGGTTTCCTAAAAGGGAACAACAACGGGTTTGAACGTGGTCAAATGTTTGGTGATACTTTGGGATACAGAAGAGGTGATAGTATAGGTTTTGCCAGAGGTTTCGACTCTAAACATGCAGATATACTAAAAATAGAAGAGGTGTTCAAAAAGCTGAAATACGAATTTGAACCTCAAATTCATTATGCCCGAATTATAAATAACGTTGCCTCTGTAGGCTTCTCAGACTCTGGAGGAAATTACAAAGAATTTTCTACCATAATGAATTCCATTAATACAGAGCTACTTACTTTCCTGTCCGATAACTTTGAATTGGAAAAGAAAGATAGAAATTACATACTAGCTTTATATCGCAAGGAAAGTCAGAAGATGAATCGTTCTGCATATACACAACTGACCCATCTTAACAAACAAACTAACCTGGAGAAAGAAAAAACCATTTTTTCGAAAAGAAATATACAAGGGTTAAACAATTTTGACGCAGTTCTTGGGGGACAAATCTGTGATTTGGTTAACATTTTTATGAAAGGAATGGTAGAAAATCCGTACTCTGCTTTCTTCATGAAAGCTGGGGCAAAAGAGATTTGCCCATATGTGGCATCTTATGCAATAAGACCTTACCTCATCAAATTAAAAGAAAAAGGCCTGATAGAGGACTACGAGCTCTCTGAAATCAGAATCAAACAGCAAGTAAGTAATCAAATAGCAGAATTTGCAACCGCCGAAGTAAAAACAACAGCATCAAATCAATATAGTATAGAAAAGAAAATCTGGGTAGGAACATCTACCGCAACCGTAATAACTGATTCGAAAGCTACCACAAAAGCAGGATTTGATTTAATGAAACGGTTTGAATTAAAGATAGATCATTCGAATCATGAAATTACTGTACATTTCCCTACGCCGCAAATAACATCCCATGAGGTAAGTACACAATTTAGAGATATTGACAATGGTTGGTTTGTTGAAATGGGGCCTGATCAATTGAACTATGTAAATTATAGAATTAAAGAAAATATGAGAAATCAGGCAATAAATGACACCTATTTATTTAGCAATGCTATTTCAAACGCAGAAGAGCTTTTGCGTATAATATTTGGCCCTATATCCACTTCAATGCCCTATCCCTACTCAGTCAAAGTGAAATTCGGTTACGGCAGAGAAAGAATCTTGATAGACCATTCAGACCTACCATCTATCAAAAGTGTATTAAATGCATCGACATTTAAAAGTTGATTAATTTTCGGTTAGAGAACATTCTTTTCTTCAGTTTTATCAAACTGAAGACACCCCGTCCTAAACCTAAAACAAAAAGGAATTACCTTAATAAGATAATTCCTTTTTGTTGGTCTACTAAGGCTCCCTCCAGCGAACGCTCGGGTAAACTTCTCGCCCAAAATCTGATCAAAAAAAAGAAGGAACTAGATCAAATCTAATTCCTTCAAATCTTAGTTGGTCTACTAGGGCTCGAACCTAGACTCTTCTGGACCAAAACCAGACGTGTTGCCAGTTACACCATAGACCAATACCGTGATTGCGGGTGCAAATTTAATACAATCTTTTTCCTCTGCAAACATTTTTGTCAAAAAATTACAGATTTGACACTTTTTCTTTCATTCTACGTCTTTGAAAATATAAACTTCTGTTAAGCGTTTACTAAAAAAAACAAGGGGAAAGTATTTTTATTACTAAATTCGCCACACGTTACATAACCATACAATAATATGAACAATTTCAACTTTAAAAAGTGGAATAAAATAGTGGGATGGGCCATTTTTGCCATTGCTCTATGCGTCTATTCGCTAACCGTAGAGCCAACCGCTAGTTTTTGGGATGCGGGAGAATATATTGCCACCTCCTCAAAATTACAAGTAGGACACCCGCCAGGAGCACCTCTTTTTCAAATGATTGGAGCTTTTGCAAGTATTTTTGCTTCGGATGTAACGCAAATCGCTTTAATGGTAAACCTTACCTCCGCTTTTGCAAGTGCCTTTACCATTTTATTTATGTTTTGGTCAATCACCATTCTTGTAAAAAAGATTGTTGTAAAAGATGAAGAATTCACCAAAAGTAAAGCCCTTGCGGTATTAGGTAGTGGTATTGTAGGATCTCTTGCATTTACATTTACTGATAGTTTTTGGTTTAATGCTGTTGAAGCCGAGGTATACGCCATGGCCACCTGTATATTAGCTGTTCTGTTTTACTTGGGATTATTATGGGAACGAGATATGCATCAGCCTAGAGGAGACAAATGGCTAATACTCATTTCTTTTATTGTTGGATTATCCTTTGGAGTACACTTTATGGGACTGTTATCAATTCCAGCCATAGGCTTATTATACTATTTCAAAAACTATAAAGAGATTACGATCAAAAACTTTGTGATCGCCAATGTAGCAGTAGTCGCCATTCTTTTATTCATATTTAAATTATTACTCCCTTCAACACTGAAATTCTTTGGTGCGGCCGAAGTGTTCTTTGTAAACTCAATTGGATTGCCCTTCAACTCTGGAACAATCATAGCCGGACTAGTCATTATTGCAGCATTCTACTATGGCATTCGATATACCCGTAAAAAAGCGTATACACAATTGAACACTTTATTACTATGTGTAGTGTTCATTTTGGTTGGATTCTCGAGTTGGATTATGCTACCGATCCGTGCCAATGCAGGAACGGTAATCAACGAAAACAACCCTAATAATGCCAGAGAGCTTCTGGCATACTATAACCTGGAGCAATATCCAGAAACACATCTCTTTTACGGGCCGCAGTTTTCTGAAATCTATGCACAACTGGATGAAGACAACCCATACGAGGACGATAAACCAAAGTATGAAAAAGATCTAAAATCCGGAAAATATATTATCGTAAACGACTGGAAAAATGCCAAGCAAAATCTGGACGATGCTCACAAATCCATCTTGCCTCGAATGTGGAGCACCGAGCATATTGCAAATTACATGGACTTTACAGGACCATTACGTTTTACAATAAAACCAGAGTATCAAGACGAAGATGAATTACTAAATGCCGTTACCAAATTTAGAAGGGATTATGCCCAGGGAAAATTAGACAACGAAGACTACAATAAATTTTTACAATCTTTTGGTAATTATATCGATGTCGAAAAACCAGGTTTTTGGGACAATGTATATTATATGTTCGATTACCAAATGGGATACATGTACTGGCGATATTTTATGTGGAATTTTGTTGGAAGACAAGATGATAACCAAGGTAACCTTACTAATCTGGAAGGGAACTGGCTTAGTGGTATTAAATTTATAGATGAGATGCACTTGGGGTCACAGGATAATTTACCTACAGATGCATTAAAAAATAAAGCTCGTAACACTTATTATTTCTTGCCACTACTTCTTGGACTCCTTGGATTTGTATTTATGGCTCAGCGTGATAAAAAGTATTTCTGGGTATTGTTGATTTTCTTCTTGTTTACAGGACTAGCATTAAAAGTATACCTCAACGAAAGACCTTTTGAACCCAGAGAAAGAGATTACGCACTTGTTGGATCTTTTTATGTATTTGCCATTTGGATTGGGTTTGGAGTTTATGCCCTTTTCGATATTTTGAAAAAATATATCACTCCAAAAATTGTGGCTCCAGCAATTACAGTAGTCTGTTTGCTTGCCGTTCCTGTAGTTTTGGCTTCCCAAAACTGGGATGATCACGATCGTTCTAATCGATATACAGCACAAGCAATGGCCAAGATGTATTTACAATCTTGCCAGGAAGACGCTATTCTATTTACCATTGGAGACAATGACACCTTTGCCCTATGGTACGCACAGGATATCGAAGGGTATCGTACTGATGTACGAACGGTAAATACTAGCTTATTTGCGACAGACTGGTATATTGACCAGATGAAAAAAGCAGCTTATGATGGAAAGCCAGTACCTTCTCAATTGACTCATGATTTTTATAAATATGGAAGTAATGATGCTATCTACTATAAACCAGTGACTAATGACACCATGCTCATTAAAAATTGGATGCGTTGGATTGAGACTGATGACCCAAGAACAAAAGGAAATACAGGAAGTGGTAAATTGGTAAACACTTTCCCTACCAAACATATTAGAATCCCTGTAGACAAAGAAGCTGTATTGCGAAGTGGTATTGTTGCGCAAAAAGATGCTGATCTCATTGTTCCTTATATCGATATTCATTTAAAAGGTGATCTACTGTTCAAAAACAGATTGTTAATGCTAGACATCATCGCTAATAACAATTGGGAACGTCCTATCTACTTTACTGGTGGAAGCTATGGAGACGATGACTTTTTATGGATGAAGGATTATCTGCAGTTGGATGGGGTTACTTTTAAATTGGTACCAATACGTACCAAAGTAGATCGTCGTAATCCATTCGACATGGGTAGAATCGACACCGATTTGATGTATAAAAATGTTATGAGCTGGGATTGGGGGAATAGTAATGACCCTAATATCTATCACGACCCAGAAACCAGAAAAAATGCGATTACGTACAGAAGCAATTTAGCCAGATTGGTAGAAGCATTAATTACCGAAGGCAAAAAAGACAAAGCCAAAAAAGTGATGGACTTGGCAATGGATAAAATGCCTATAGAATATTACGAGTATTACACCTTACTTGAGGCATATATAACCGGGTATTATGAGGTAGGAGAAAAAGAAAAAGCTCGTGAACTTTGGCACAAAGTTGCCAAAAAGTACCAGGAGCAACTCACTTATTTTGGTAGTTTAAGCTTAAAAGAACAGTACCAATATGCAGAGGATATTGTGACTAATGTAGAACGTTACCGTAGTGTGGTAGATTTACTACTAATAAATCAAGATCGTGAGCTAATTGAAGAAAAGGCTGAAGAGTTTAATAACTATTTGAGGCTATTTACCAGACTATACTCTTCAGATGAAGAATATGATGATGATAACCTGTTGGAAGAGGAAGAAGACACTTCGCAAACGATACTAAAAGACTAAACATTAAAAAAGACTTCTTTCGAAGTCTTTTTTTTATAATTCTATTGATTAGTAGGGTCCGGATCTCCTGTAGGACCAGTAGTTCCTGGACCACAACCCGTTAAAATACACTTACTCACATAACAATTTGTAAAGTTTTCAGTATATCTTGGACAAGTGGTTAAAGTGCAATAATGCGAATTTCCACCAGTTATTGATCTTGCGCCAAGTTTAGAAATTTTTTGGATTTTAAGTTCTAATTTTTTAGACTTTCTTTTTTTCATTACGTAGGTTTTAAAATGTTACTTTCAAAGATATTAAAAAGCAGTCAAAAAAAGTAGATTGCAAAACAAGTTTTTAATGATGATTCCTTACAAAACTCCTAACATCCTAAAACAGTTATTCCCATCATACGCTTGGGATTTAAAACATAAAGATAAACGCACGCTATATCTCACTTTTGACGACGGACCCATTCCAGAAGTTACCGAATTTGTTTTGTCTTGTTTAAAAGAATACCATGCTAAAGCAACTTTTTTTTGTATTGGAGATAATGTAAAAAAGCATCCAAACATAGCTCGCCAAATTATTTTTGAAGGCCATGTAATTGGTAATCATACGATGAATCACGTAAAAGCCTGGAAAACCAATACCAAAGCATATATCTCAAACACACACGAATGCAAGAACATTATAGAAAAAACCCTAGGCCAGTCTATCTCTAAGCAATTATTCAGACCACCATATGGACAGATTAGCCCCATCAAATACAAAGCCTTACAGAAATTGGGATATCAGATTGTAATGTGGGATGTTTTATCCAAAGACTGGGAACAAAAAATAGCTCCTGAAATTTGCTTACACAACATTATTAAACACACAGAAGAAGGAAGCATCTTAGTGTTTCACGACAGCATCAAAGCTTCAAAAAACTTATATGAAGTATTACCGAAAGTACTTGATTATTTTTCAGGGGAAGGATATACTTTTAAAAGTATGCAGCCTTAAACATATTCTTTCATGAGGCCGATCAAGGTGTTTGCGTCCTGCTCACCACTTTGTCTCCAAACCATCTCACCTCCTTTATAAATCATCAAGGTAGGCAATCCTTTAATTCTCAAAGCAGTTGCAAGCTCTTCGTTCTTATCAACATCGATTTTGATTACTTTCCCTTTATCCCCCATTGCTGCAGCCACATCCTTAAGCACAGGATGCATGGCAATAGAAGGTTCGTTCCATTCGGTATAGAAATCCAATAGAACCGGAACATCAATATCAATTATTTCTCCAAACTTTGACATGTTCAATACTTTTATTTGCTATGGTATGGTAAATAACCACTCGCTAAACTATCGTAAATATACTATTTTCTCAGAATTAAGCAGTTTCTTTACCTTTTCTTAATTCTATGATAGTAATCTCTGGCCAAATCCCTACTCTTCCTGGGAATGCATGGAAACCAAAACCTCTGTTCACATTCAGATAACGTCCTGTTTCATTATACATCCCAGCCCATTGCTTATACACATACTGCACCGGACTCCACCTCATAAAACCAGGAATTTCAATCCCAAACTGAAAACCATGCGTATGCCCACTTAAGGTTAAGTGAAAATGATCATCATGTTTTTTTACCTCATGCTCCCAATGCGAAGGATCATGACTCAGCAACACCTTAAAATCATCCTTAGACACCTTTTCTGACGCCTTGGTCAAATCTCCTGCTTTTTTAAAATTATGCCCCCAGTTCTCGACACCGATTACTGCTATTCGTTCCCCATCCTTTTCGATAAAGGCACTATCATTAAGTAACAGATTAAAATCGATTTTAGTATGTATATCTTTTATCGCCTGAAAATTAGCAGCTTTCTCAGCTTCACTATCCCAGGTCACGTATTCTCCATAATCATGATTTCCTAAAACGGAATACTTTCCATATTTGGGATTCTTGATTCTTTTAAAAGTATCAATCCAATCATCCATCTCTTTTGCCATAGTATTAACAATATCCCCTGTAAAGAGCAAAACATCAGATTCTTGCTCATTAATTAAATCTACTGCGTATTCTATTTTGGCCGGATCATCAAAACTCCCAGAGTGAATATCTGAAATTTGCGCAATTCGAAAGCCATCAAAAGCTGAAGGCAAATCGTCAAAATGCAATACATGACGTATTACTTTAAAATTGTATTTCCCCTTAAAAATCCCATGAAGTAGCCCCGCAAAAGGAATTGCTGCAGCACCTAAAGCGATTTGACTAATAAATTTTCTTCTATCAGGCATATACTGTGCTACATTACCATCAAAAAAAGTATTGGTAAGGTAATTATAACCCGCCACGCACACTCTTATGATATCCTCTCCAAACATAAAAAGTACCAATATCATTTTTGGGACCAACGTTAATAACAACAGACCACTTGCTCTCAAGGAATATTTAGTAGGACCAACACTACGGTCATAGTTTGCAAAAGTATATATCACATAGGCCAAAATCCCTAAAGAAATGACCACATAAATAATTTGAACAATTTGATTTTTCGAAAGCGTCTTAACTGCCTGAAAAGCATAAGTTTCGACCAAAAGAAATATCGTAATAAGGATTAACCAGCGCATATATTATTCTAAATTCATTAACAAGACAAAACTATCTCTCCTTTTTCATATGTCGTTATTTTTAAGTAAAAATTAACGCAATACAATTTTATTATCGTTTATACGTTATAAATTATGTAAATTCATGAGATAAATCTTAATAAATTGTTTCGGAAGTAAAATATTTATTTGTAAATTCGAACAATATTTCCTTTTGGGGCATAAAAATTTAAAAATCTTAAACATATAGTAAAAAAACTACTATCGTATTTATAGCAGTTGATACATTGTTATCAATTTTATTTTGGGGCGAAATGCCGTCAGCTCTTGACGGCATTTCTTATTTATATTTATTACCTATTTCGTCTCGTTTTGATTAATCTTCTTTTTATATTGCGTTTCTAAAATTTCAACTTGTTATCATGTCACAAAAACGTCTTTTTCTGCTCGATGCCTATGCCCTTATCTTTAGAGGATACTATGCTCTTATCAAAAACCCAAGAGTAAACTCCAAGGGTCAGGATACATCGGCCATTATGGGATTTGTGAATTCGTTGTTTGATGTGATTAAAAGGGAAAGACCAGATCATCTGGCTGTTGCTTTTGATAAAGAAGGAAGTCGAGATCGTTTAGAAATATTTCCAGAATACAAGGCAAATCGGGACGAAACACCAGAGGCTATTAAAATTGCCGTTCCTTATATCCAAAATATTCTAAAAGCGATGCATATCCCAATCATTGAGCAAGCCGGAGTTGAAGCTGACGATCTGATTGGAACCATTGCCAAGCAAGCAGAAAAAGAAGGTTACCAAACCTATATGGTGACTCCCGATAAAGATTATGCACAATTGGTATCTGAAAACATCTTTATGTATCGTCCGGCTCGAATGGGTAACGGTATTGAAATATGGGGCATCCCAGAGGTGCAGAAAAAATTTGAAGTAGAACGACCAGAACAAGTGATTGACTATCTGGGAATGATGGGTGACGCTGTGGATAATATTCCAGGATTACCAGGCGTAGGAGACAAAACCGCCAAAAAGTTTATCGCTGCCTATGGCACTATGGAAGGTTTATTGGCTAACACCCACGAACTAAAAGGAAAAATGAAAGAAAAAGTAGAAGCCAATGCAGAACTAGGCCTACTTTCTAAAAAATTAGCCACAATTATTATCGATTGTGATGTAACATTCAATGCTGATGACTATGAACTTTCAGAACCGGACAGTTCAAAAGTCCATGAGATCTTTGAAGAGTTAGAATTCCGAAGACTGAAAGATCAGTTTACAAAGATATTTTCAGGAGAAGCAGCTGCAACTACCCAAGGTACTTCAACTCCAGCTGCAAAAAAATCAAGCAAACAAGCCGGAGCTGGACAATTTTCATTATTTGGAGAAACTGAAGATAGCTCAGAAGCTACTTCGTCATCTAGCCGTAAAACTATTACCAACACAGAACATTTCTATCAAAGTATTAATCCTGGGATGGCAATGAAGTTGTTTTTAAAAAACTTGCTGCAACAGGAGCATGTATGTTTTGATACCGAAACGACCGGTTTGGATCCATTGGTGGCAGAACTGGTAGGAATTGCTTTTTCTTGGGAAGCAACCAAAGGATTCTACATCCCTTTCCCAGAAGATCGCATCGAAGCACAAGCACTTATTGAAGAGTTACGACCATTTTTTGAAGCCGAGCATATTTCAAAAATTGGGCAGAACTTAAAATATGACATCAAAGTACTGGCAAAGTACAATATCGAGGTAAAAGGAAAGTTATTCGACACCATGTTGGCGCATTATCTTATTAATCCGGATATGCGACACAATATGGATGTGCTTTCTGAAACTTACCTCAACTACACCCCGGTCTCTATAACCGAGTTGATTGGAAAAAAAGGAAAAAATCAACTTTCTTTTAGACAGGTTCCTGTAGATCAACAAACTGAATATGCTGTCGAAGATGCCGACATCACTTTTCAATTAAAAGAACATTTTGCTCCAGAATTAAACGAAGCCAAAACCGTCTCCTTATTTGAAGATATCGAAATTCCTTTGCTACGAGTGCTAGCCGATATGGAAATCGAAGGAATCAATCTGGATAAGAAATTCCTGGAATCCCTTTCTAACGAGTTAGATAACGACATCAAAGCTTTGGAAAGCAAAATTTACACAGCTGCCGGTGAAGAGTTTAATATTGCTTCTCCCAAACAGCTAGGTGTGATTCTTTTCGAAAAAATGAAATTGGTAGATAAGCCTAAGAAAACCAAAACGGGACAGTACTCTACTGCAGAAGACGTATTATCCTATTTGGCCAAGGACCATGAGATCATCCAAAGTGTATTAGATTATAGGGGGCTTACCAAACTAAAAAGTACTTATGTTGACGCCCTACCTAACCAGGTTAATGAAACTACAGGTCGCGTTCATACTGATTACATGCAAACCGTTGCTGCCACAGGACGATTGAGTTCTAACAATCCTAACCTACAAAACATACCTATTCGAACAGAGAGAGGTCGACAAGTACGAAAAGCATTTGTTCCTAGAAATGATGACTACACCTTACTTGCTGCCGATTACTCTCAGATAGAATTACGAATTATTGCTGCGCTAAGCGAAGAAGAAACCATGATTGAGGCTTTCCGAAATGGAGAAGATATCCACGCCTCTACCGCTGCGAGAGTGTTTAACGTACCGATTAGCGAAGTGAGCAGAGAACAACGTAGCAATGCCAAAACAGTAAACTTTGGGATCATCTATGGAGTTTCTGCCTTTGGTTTGAGTAACCAAACCAGCCTTTCTCGTGGCGAAGCCAAGGAATTGATTGACACCTATTATAAAACCTATCCTAAACTTCGCAATTATATGAGCGAACAAGTTGATTTTGCTCGAGAAAATGGATATGTACAAACGGTTCTGGGTAGACGTCGCTATTTGAAAGATATCAATTCTGCCAATGCGGTAGTACGAGGCGCAGCAGAACGAAACGCTGTAAATGCACCTATACAAGGTAGTGCAGCAGATATCATTAAAATTGCTATGATCAACATTCATAAAAAGTTGAAGGAAGGCAATTACAAAACCAAAATGCTATTACAAGTACATGATGAACTGGTGTTTGATGTCTTTAAACCAGAATTGGAAGATATCAAAACACTGATCAAAACCGAAATGGAAAGCGCATATCAACTTGCAGTGCCATTGGATGTAGATCTTGGCTTAGGCAAAGACTGGCTGGAAGCGCATTAAAAAGTTATAGCTAACATATATGTTAACTTAAAAGTCAAAAGAAAAAGACCGTCTTAACAAAATTAAGACGGTCTTAATCTATATCAATAGGACCTCAGGATAGTACTTGCTTTACTATTGTCTCTGATATACCAATTCTACTTTTTTGGTTAGATCTCCATCAAAAAGGGTCCATTCATCTGAAGCCAGTAATTTATCCCCATCCACCTGAAAAGTTTGGCTGCTCCCATCTTCATAAGTTATTACTAAAGAGGTATCAGATAGTTGGTAAGAACCATTTTTAGTTTCACCCCCACAGGTAGTCCTCAATTCAGAAGCAGTATCCAAATACCCAAATTCACTGGTAAAATTGTATCCACTGGTAAGACTTTCTAGCACAATACGAGAGTTACCATAACAATCAGTTTCCAGCAGTTCGTTTCTGTTGGCAACATTGTCTCCATTAACATCGATCGGATTATCTGTATTCACTTCGACTAACTGATAAGTTACTGCTGCAAAACCACCAGAATCATCGTCATTAGAACATGATGTTAATAGCACCCCTAAACACGTAACGTAAAAAAATAAGTTTTTCATAGTTTATTAAAATTGATTTGTTTGTTTACCCCCGAACATTACCAACTACCATGCCAATACATTCGAAAAAAACGACTCAACTTCTCTCAAATTAATTAGTAGCTCATTTACAGATTCTTAGAAGAATTTTGTCGCTATGGACTGATTAAATACAAATTTTATATTTATAATTGCGTGAGCAAAACAACCAATACACACGTTTATGGAACAACTTTTTACACTTGACAGCCTTTTTACTCTATTGATGCTTGTATTATTGCAAGCCGTTCTCGGTTTTGATAATTTGTTGTACATCTCTTTGGAATCAAAAAAGGCACCTGCAGAAAAACAAAGCTTTGTTCGAAGAATAGGGGTTGGGTTAGCCATCGTACTTCGTATTGTGTTACTTTTTGCTTTGATGTCATTAATCCAATACTTCCAAAATCCTTTTGCCAGTTTGCGAGATAATGGAATTTTTGAGTTCGAGCTTAATGTTCATGGGCTTATCGTGCTAGGCGGAGGTGTTTTTATTATTTATACAGCCGTAAAAGAGATTTGGCATATGATGATGATGAACGAACATGAAGTTGCACAAAAAGACGTACGCAAAGGCTCTATCAATACAGTAATCTTTTGGATTGTGATTATGAATTTGGTTTTTTCATTTGATTCTATCCTGAGTGCTATGGCACTAACTAGTCATATGGAATATGTACCTCAATTGATCCTGATGTCCATTGCCATCATATTAGGAGGTATCCTAATGATCGTTTTGGCCGATAAAGTTTCGAATTTCCTTCAGAAAAACAGAATGTACGAGGTCCTAGGGCTTTTTATTCTTTTGATTGTAGGAATCATGTTATTATCTGAAGGCGGTCATCTGGCGCATCTATATTTGTTTGGCAACCCAATTACACCAATGAGTAAAACAACCTTTTACTTTGTGATTGTTGTCCTTGTTCTTATTGATATCGTACAAGGTAGATATCAAAAGAAGTTATTGGCGGAAAAACAACATCGAGAAGAGCTACTAAACAAAACAAAGGACAGTAAGTAGAGTTACTATTCTCTTTCTTTCATATCCTTAAAAAATTCATAGTAATTTAGAAAAGTAGGAATCACTGGACCATTAAATGGATTTGGACCATTAAACAATACGCAGATTCCTATTCTGTTTTCGGGGTCTACCATTATTTGGGTTTTGTACTGATTTACATTACCTCCATGATAGATGACTCTTCTATTGTGATAGTCCAGAATCCTCCAACCCATAGCGTAGTACGAATCGGTAACTCCTTCCCATAGGTTAACATAGGTATCTTTATCGCTAGTACAGATCACAGGATTAAAAATCTCCGTAAGCTTTTCTTTAGAAATCACATCCGGACGATACCCTAATAACACCTTTAGATATTCCCCCATATCAGATATTGAAGCATTGACTCCTCCAGCTGCTGCTACATTGTAGTAGTTTTTATGCAAATTATCCAATCGATATTTTTTTGAATAATGATTGTAACTATGCGGTAAAGCAACATCGGGATTGTTTTTGATGGCTGCAAAACTGCTTGAAGCCGTTTTCATACCCGATGGATTAAAAATACGCTCTCTCAACAGTGCCTCAAATGGTGTTCCTGTGTTTTGCTCCATTACTTTTTCGATGACAGAAAACATCGCATTTTGGTACTCATATTCTACACCTTCTCGGGCAACTACTCCTTTTCTCTTGAAATTTTTAATAATCTGATCCAGATTCATTCCTTGCTGAATCAACCTTGTATACGTATATGGGTAAAGTCCAGTGGTATGTGATAGCACATGATGTACATTTAATCTTTTAGCTTGTCCCCGATCTCTAAGATCAAATGACACAACTGTTTCTTTGATGTTTTGATCCCAGGTGATTTCATTACGATCCGCTAGATTACCGGCAAGAACTGCAGTCACTCCCTTGGAGAGACTTGCTATTCTAAAAACAGTATTGACTCCCACAGAATCTTGAGTATGAATCTCCTTTACACCAAACCCTTTTTTGTAGATTACTGTAGAGTCTTTAACTATAACAACCGCTGCCCCTGGACATTCTGAAACATTAAAGTTGGTAGCAAAGAACTTTTCATAATGTTCCAAAAAAAACGACAAAGACTCCTTTTCTGATATTTTAGGTTTTGGTTCGGGTATTGTTTTTTCTTCTGTTGGTTTTGAAGTATTACAAGATATGACACCAACCAACAGAAGAATGTAAAAGTATTTCATATTGCAACAATCTAGAGTGCCGCAATATATGTTTTAAAAATGCTTTTTAAAAAACTTAAAGCACAAACCTATAGGTCGCTTTGATCAAAAAAGTGTTTTCGGGTTGTTTATCCAAAATTTGATTGTTTAGATTCCGAAAAAGATGCTCTCCCGGGTCTCCACTTCCTGTTACTCCCTGAGACCAAACCAGAAATATTTCAGATCCCGGTATGTACTCCCATCGCAACACCAGGTTGGAACGAAACTGCACAAAAGCAAAATCAGGATTATCAAAAGTATAATCCACATCACCATCCCGGTTTTCGTCTATCGAATATTCATCATCGGCAAAAGAGATTTGATCTTGATCATATAGTGTAACTCGCTCAGCAAGGTCTTTGGCAACGGGATTATTGACAAAATTAAAGTCTGTATACCTACCTCTTGAAATAAAAGGTTCCCCATAATATTGTATCGTTAAATTTGGATTGATGTTATAATTCACCCGAATACTGGCGCTTAAGGTTTGCTGATCAATATTTGCCGTGATATACCTGGGAGTTCCACTAAAATCTACCTCGGTCACATACTGAGTTTTATTGGGGTTTTGCCTGAACTGTGGATTAAGAGATAAACTCAACGCATTAAACGGTTGATAATTGAGTCGCACAACATATCTATTAAAAGAGAAGTTATTTTGCTTAGCTCTTGACCCATCATATCCCAGCGTGAAGCTAAATTTTTTCCTTCTATCCGAACCAAAAAACAGAAAAGCAAAATTCTCCTCAGAGAAGCGCCATCTTGGTCCTCCTTGTAAAATAGTATTTGAAAAAATCCTTGGCTTATGCCCAAATCCTGCTTCGGTCCACCAGTTGTTAATGTAATTTATTTCACCTCGAATAAAATATTGGATACGATTGTAATTTCCATCAAAATCAAAAGTTGAAAATTGTTCGGCAAAAATATTTGCCCTTCGATACAACTTTGTAGGTTTCAAAAATAAATATCGAACATTAGCAAACTGACGAATTTCGTCTGCCTGTCTCAAAAACCCAATGTCATTGAGTTCTAATTCTGGTGATCTCCAAAAAATCCCTGCATTGTATCTCCAACGTCCACCACCGGATTTTCCTCCTACTAATTTACCTCCGGTACCTGTAAGTGAGGTTCTATTAGGGTCAACTTCTACATGCCCTGCGTCTGGTCGTTGAAAGTTATGTGTAAGCTCTTGTTGTGTTGCTTCAATTGCCTCCTTGGATCCTTCTACATGACTAAGTACCATATTTCCTTCTATATAATACTTTCTGTCTTTCCAGTTGTGTCTAAAATCGACACCTCCAGAGTAAGCAGATTTCCGAAGAGAGTTCAGATTATTTTCTCTTGTACCCACCAACTCAGAAGTCTCATCTGTATTTGGATCATCACTATCTATTTCGAAAGGATCTCCCAAATCCCGATTTGTAGCCGTAAAAATCCCTCCTATAAATGTATTTCGTTCGTTGAAATCTTTTTGAACCCGTCCAACAAAGTAATTGGTAAGGGGCTCCACTACAGCCTCTCTTTCATTTCCATTCTCATCTTGGATAGTGGCAATCTCCTTTTCAGTAATACTTTCTAACACTCCAATAGACCATCCATTTTTAGTTTTTCCGCTGAATTTTGCAGCTCCCAAAATTGTGGTATTAGTAGGCCTATCTACAAATTCCCCATCTAATTGATTGATGGACCCCTGAGGATTTCTTCCGATTCTTCGGGAATAAAAGACGTTATCAAATCCGTTGGCAAACCGATAGTCAAATATATTTTTGTTCTCTACAAAAAAGGGTCGTTGTTCTCTGAAGAAGATCTGAAATCCATCGAGTGCAATGGCTGCAGGATCAGCTTCTACTTGTCCGAAATCAGGATTTACGGTCAAGTCCAAGGTAAGATCATTGGTGATTCCTATTTTGGCATCAAGCCCCCCATTTAGTTTAAATTCGTCTCCATCCCTAAACGGATTTCCCTCTTCTGCCGGAAAGGTATCAAATTGTGTGACGGCAAAAGGTTGAATTTCTAATTGTTTTTGTGGTTCGATATCGATCAACCCATGTAGCTCTCCAAATTCGCTTACCCAACCAGGAGCATCTTGCGGAATTCGCTGCCAAACCGAACGTTCTTCGTTTCTAAAAAAACGACGATTAACCTGAAGTCCCCAGATTTGTTCTTTACTCTTACCAAACTTTACCTGACTGAGTGGAATCTTTACTTCGGCAGTCCATCCTTCGTCATCGATTTGTGTAGCTGTGTACCAAATCGGGTTCCAACTGCCATCCCAATTATTCCCATTTTGAGAAATAAACTCATCTCCTTTTACACCTGAAGCTGTTATCGTAAATGAAAAACCAGTTCTTTTGTCGTGATAGGTATCTAAGTTAATTTCTACCCAGTCTCCAGCAAAACCATCTCGTCGAGATAATCTTTTTTCAATTTTATCCGGTTCTGTATCATAGCATCGATACGCTACGTAAAGGTACTTTTGATCATACACTATTTTAAATTTGGTCTGTTGAGAAGGCGGTGTATTTTCATCGGGTTGATTTTCGATAAAGTCTCCAGTCCATTCTACAATATCCCAACTGGCATCATCTATTTGCCCATCTATTGTAGGGGGTTCTAGATCTTTGAGAGGTTTAGTGACGTAAATTCTTTTCTTGACTGTACTTGTCGAATCTTGTGCATAAAAGGTACTAGGTACCAATACGAGAAGTACTAAAATATGGGTTACATATTTCATGATGATTAGATGTTTATTGATTGATGTACTTAAAAATGACAGAAATAATTGAGCTTTGTCACACCTGCTGTCATTTTTTAGTAAAAAATTAACACCGAAACAGGCATATCCGTTGATGAAATCCACTAATTAATTCCATTCACACTCACATCTCTGATTACCAATGTATCATCTAATAAAAATAATCTGAATCTGAGGTTTGCTATATAAATATATAATCGTACATTTGCACCCCTATTTTATATAGGAAAAGGAATGTTTAATAAGTAAAATTAATTAGTGTGGACACATTAAGTTACAAAACAGTATCTGCTAATCAAGGCACCGTGAATAAGGAATGGTTGCACATAGATGCTGAAGGACAGACTTTAGGACGTCTATCTTCTGTAGTTGCAAAACTACTTAGAGGAAAGCACAAACCTAACTTTACCCCACACGTTGATTGCGGTGATAATGTTATCATTACCAATGCCGAAAAAATCAACTTAACAGGAAAAAAGTGGACTGATAAATCTTATATCCGTCACACAGGATATCCTGGAGGGCAAAGAAGTCTTACTGCTCAGGAGTTATACGAAAAGAACCCAGAGCGTTTAATCGAAAAAGCGGTAAAAGGAATGCTGCCTAAAAACAAATTAGGAGCTGCTTTATTCCGTAATTTAAAGGTATATGCTGGAGCAGATCACAATCAGGACGCTCAGCAGCCTAAAACTGTTAACTTAAACGAATTTAAGTAATGGAAGTTATTCACAAAATTGGTCGTAGAAAAACGGCTGTAGCTAGAGTATATCTTAAAGATGGCTCTGGAAAAATTACGGTTAACAAAAAAGATCTTAACGACTACTTTACTACCGCTCCTTTACAATACAAAGTAAACCAACCTCTTATGCTAACTAGCAATGAGGACAAGTTTGATGTAAATGTAAATGTTTACGGTGGTGGAATTACAGGTCAAGCTGAAGCAGTTCGTTTAGCTATCTCTAGAGCGGTATGCGAACTAGACGAAGAAAACAGATCAATCCTTAAACCAGAAGGATTGTTAACCAGAGATCCTAGAATGGTAGAGCGTAAGAAATTCGGTCAGAAGAAAGCTCGTAAGAAATTCCAGTTCTCTAAACGTTAATTTAATAAAACTGTATTTGTTGTTACCTCGTTTTTATCGAGGGTTAGTTTAGCATCTAAATGCACGAGGCCATATCAAAAGATAGCCACTTGAGCATTGCTAATTCAACAGAACGTAAACTATTACAAAAATGGCAAACAATATCGAAGTAAAAGAGTTACTTGATGCAGGTGTACACTTTGGACACCTAACAAGAAGATGGGATCCTAACATGGCACCATATATTTATATGGAGCGTAATGGAATCCACATCATCAATCTATATAAAACTGCTGCAAAAATCGAAGAAGCTTCTGAAGCTTTAAAGAAAATCGCAGCGTCCGGCAGAAAAATTCTTTTTGTTGCGACAAAGAAACAAGCTAAAGAAATCGTTGCGGAAAAAGCAAGTAAAGCAAATCAGCCATACATTACTGAAAGATGGCCAGGTGGAATGCTTACTAACTTTGTAACTATCCGTAAAGCCGTTAAGAAAATGGCTGCAATCGATAGAATGAAGAAAGATGGTACTTTCAACACACTATCCAAAAAAGAGCGTTTACAGGTAGATCGTTTAAGAGCAAAATTAGAAAAGAACCTTGGTTCTATCTCTGATATGACTCGTTTACCTGGGGCCTTATTTGTTGTAGATATTACTCGCGAGCACATCGCAGTAAAAGAAGCTCAGAAATTAAACATTCCTATTTTTGCAATGGTGGACACAAATTCTGACCCACGTCAGGTAGATTTTGTAATCCCTGCAAATGATGATGCTTCAAAGTCTATCAATAAAGTAATGGACTACGTTACGGATGCTATTGTTGAAGGTTTGAACGAAAGAAAAGCTTCAAAAGATGCGCCTAAAAAAGAAGCTCCTGCCAAAAAAGAAGCTCCTGCAAAAGAGGAAGCTGCAGTAGTAGCTGAAGCTGCAAAACAAGAAGAAGAATAAACGAAAATATCGTTTAGCAATCTTTACAGTTACAGGTTAAGTATCATATAATTCTTAACCATAACATAAAATTGACGAGTCGTTTGGTTCTTTACTTTTGCAGTAATAACTAAACGACTTGTTGTTTATTAAAAAAACACATTACACATTAAATTTTAAAGGTATGGCAAAGATTACAGCCGCAGAAGTAAATAAATTAAGAAAAGCAACAGGTGCTGGAATGATGGATTGCAAAAAAGCACTTGTAGAAGCTGAAGGTGATTTTGATAAAGCAATTGAAATCCTTAGGAAAAAAGGACAAAAAGTTGCTGCGAACAGAGCTGACAGAGAATCTACTGAAGGTGCTGTTATTGCAAAAGTAAACGACTCTAAGAACAAAGGAGTAATCGTTTCTCTAAACTGCGAAACTGATTTCGTAGGAAAAAACGAAACTTTCGTTTCTTTAGCGCACGAACTTGCAGAATTAGCATTAACCGCTTCTTCAAAAGAAGATTTACTTGCAAAAGACTTTAATGGAATCTCTGTTCAGGATAAATTGACTGAGCAAACAGGTGTGATTGGAGAGAAAATAGAAATCGGTGATTTCAGAATATTAGAAGCTCCATTTGTAGGATCATATATCCACGCAGGTAACAAAATTGGTGTATTAACTGGTTTATCTCAAAGTGCTGATGGTGCTGATGCTGTTGCAAAAGATGTGGCTATGCAGGCTGCAGCGATGAACCCGGTAGCATTAAACGAAGATGGTGTTGATCAATCTGTAATCGACAAAGAAATCGAGATTGCAAAAGATCAATTACGTCAGGAAGGAAAGCCAGAAGAAATGCTTGACAATATTGCAAAAGGTAAAATCAAACGTTTCTTTAAAGACAACACACTAGTAAACCAAGCGTTTATCAAAGACGGTAAGCAAAGCGTTGCAGACTATGTAAAAACATTAGGAGATGTAAGCGTTGTTGGTTTTGAAAGAGTAGCTTTAGGATAGTCATTGGTTTTTGACTTCATAAAAAATAAAAACCGCTTCATATTTGAAGCGGTTTTTTTCTTCTTCATTATTGAAATATCTTTTCCGTCTTTTAACTCATAAGACCCTAAGATCTTATCCCCCATTATTAAGACTAACCCCCATTAGCCTAAAAAAAGCTTAAAGACTACATCAAAATATTTCTCATCCCTACACTTTTTTGTTTTCCTTATTGCAAACCTATAACATAAATCAGCACAGATCAATACCCATTGCAGGGGAAAAACACCCTTTTTTTATAGAACCCAGCAAACTTTAACATTTCAGAATTATTTCAGAAAGCTTTACCTTTATTAATCAAAGTATTTTCTAAATTGATAATATCATTATATTTGCAGCACAGTTCAAAACAGCAATGAAATACAAAAGAATATTACTTAAGTTATCTGGCGAGGCCCTGATGGGTGAACGCCAATATGGTATTGATCCAAAACGATTGGCAGAATATGCTGATGAAATCAAAAAAATTATAGATAGAGGAGTTCAGGTAGCCATCGTAATTGGTGGAGGTAATATTTTTAGAGGTGTAGCAGGAGCCAGTAAAGGAATGGACAGAGTGCAGGCAGATCACATGGGAATGTTAGCCACTGTTATTAACGGTTTAGCGTTACAAAGCGCCTTAGAAGATGCCGAAATCCCAACAAGACTACAATCCGCAGTAAAGATCAATGAAGTAGCCGAACCTTTTATTCGACGAAGAGCATTACGTCACCTAGAAAAAGGAAGAGTTGTTATTTTTGGTGGAGGAACCGGTAACCCTTATTTTACCACAGACTCTGCTGCTGTATTAAGAGCCATAGAAATCAATGCAGATGTAATCCTAAAAGGAACACGTGTAGATGGAATATACACCTCGGATCCTGAGAAAAATGCGGACGCCACAAAATTCGACTTTATTACTTTTGATGACGTACTGAGCAAAGGACTAAAAGTAATGGACACCACTGCATTTACATTAAGTCAAGAAAACGAATTACCAATTATTGTTTTTGATATGAACAAATCCGGAAATTTATTAAAGGTTGTTTCTGGAGAAGCCGTTGGTACTCAAGTAAATCTTTAAAATCACAAACCATCTCATCAAAGTTGTTTTTGGTAAGACTTTTGATTGGTTAATAGAAAAGCATCGAACTATGAACGAAGAAATAGATTTTATTCTGGATTCAACAAAAGAATCTATGCAAGCAGCAATAGCGCATCTAGAAAAAAAACTACTTAATATTAGAGCCGGAAAAGCTTCTCCTGCAATGCTGGGTGGAGTTTTGGTTGAATATTACGGTTCTCCAACCCCGCTTAATCAAGTAGGAAATGTTACCACTCCGGATGCACGAACTATTACTATCCAACCTTTTGAAAAATCTTTGATACCAGAGATAGAAAAAGGGATTATGATGGCCAATCTTGGGTTTAACCCAATGAATAACGGGGAAAGCGTGATTATTAATGTTCCGCCACTTACTGAGGAGCGTCGTAGAGAACTAGTAAAGCAAGCCAAATCTGAAGCTGAAGATTCTAAAGTTGGTGTTCGTAATGATCGAAAGAATGCCAATAACGAAATCAAAAAGCTCGAAAAAGAAGGACTTTCAGAAGATATGGCCAAGAACACCGAGGTGGATGTTCAAGAGCTTACCGACGCATATATCAAGAAGATAGACGAGATGCTATCTCACAAAGAGAAAGAAATCATGACCGTATAACTCTTATGATATACGATAATAATATCTTAATGCGTTTTCTATATGGAAACGCTTTTTTGTATATTCGTTTTTTTGAACCTCGTCCTTATAATGCGAAGTAAATTATTTTGTTTTTTATTTTTTACGCACTTTGTCGTCATATCCCAAGTTAGCATTAGAGGAATTGTAATTGACGAAGTATCTAAGCAACCCCTTCCTTTTGCCACTGTAAAAACTGAACGAGCTTCTTACGCCTTGACTTCGGTAAATGGTGAGTTTGTAATACGCTGTAAAACCACTCCGGTTAAGCTAACCGTAAGCTATTTGGGATATCAATCCAAAACCATACAAGTTACTGCAGAAGGCAAAGAAAATGTAAGGATAAGCCTAGTAGCTGCCGAAGAAGATCTGGGCACAGTAAATGTTAAAGATCAAGAAAATGTAGCTTCCAAAATCATTAAAGAAGCGATCCAAAGAAAAAAACAAAACGATCCCAAAAAATCACTTCAAAATTATTCATACAAAAGTTACAATAAGTTTAAGATTACCGAGGACAACCAGGCCCTATTGAAAACTCAGGATACTGCCCGAAGTGATATAGAACGTATTTTTAATGAAGCCCATTCCTTTTTATCCGAAAAAGTAAGTGACCATCATTTTAGAAAAGGATTAGAAGAAAAAGAAACTGTTCTTGCTACTCGAATGACTGGCTTTGAAGAACCTGTCTACAATGTTCTGGGGATTAAAGTGCAATCCAATTCATTATACAACGAAGATTACACTATCTTCAATAATAAGTTTATTGGCCCTTTATCCAATAGAGCCCTGCGTAACTATTACTACAAAGTGCTCGATACCACTCAGGATGAACACCCCGCCTTTGTGATTTTGTTTCAGCCCAGAAAATCAAAAAATTATGCCAGTCTAGAAGGAGTATTATATCTGGACGTAAAAACCTTAGCAGTCCAAAAAGCGATCATTGAGCTACGAGGAGAGCTTAATGTAATGGCCAGGCATGATTTTGACTATTTCAAGGAACAAGAAAGCTGGTTTCCTACCAGTAAAGAAATTACAATTAGACCCGGAAACGGAAGGCAAAAAGTGACGCTTTTTGGCGGAAGAATTTCGGTAGGACGTCTAGGTATCGATAAAAAAAGTTTTACCGGGAACAATGATTTCTTGGTCTCAAAGACAGACATTTTTGATATCAAGCTAAATACCAGTGATAACGACGTTACTTCAAATTTACCAGCAATAAAAATTGATCCAGAGGCTAATCATCGATCTGAAGAATTTTGGAATCAATATCGAACAAGTGCTATAACCGACAAAGACCTTAACTCTTTCCCCGTAGTGGATAGTATCGTAAAGGCTCAAAATATAAAACGCAGGATTAATGTTATTCAAAGTTTTAATGTAGGGTATTATCCTGTAGGTTTTTTTGATTTTGATCTTACCTACCCTATCAAATACAACAATTTTGAAGGATTGCGTCTGGGAGTAGGTGGATTAACAAATAATAAATTGTCTGATCGATTTAGACTAGAAGGCTATCTGGTATATGGATTTAGAGATTCAAAATCCAAATTTGGAGTGGGTGGCGGAGTATTGGTGAACAAAAAAACCACCTCTTGGTTGAATATCAATTATACAGACGACATCAGAGAGGTAGGAAGTTTTATGTACCTTACCGATCGCAGGGTCTATTCGCTATTCGAACCTCGATTGGTCAATATCGATTTCTACTACAAACACCGAACCTGGAGCACAAGTTTACAACATCAAATATCACCCAAACTGCTTTCTGAAACCCAACTATCGGTAAGTAACATTAATCAAACAGGGGGCTATCAATTTATAAATGATGGAACGGCTTTTTCTGGGTATAAAACCGCAGAAGCTACTCTTGCATTGCGATGGAGTCCTTTCAGTCGTTTTTTGAAAACCCCAACGGGCCTTAAAGAAATTCAGGATGGATATCCCAAGATTACCGCACAATATACCCAAGGATTTAAGGGCATATTCGATAGTAATTTTAGGTATAGCAAAATAGGAATCAAAGCAGAATACATTATCAACCGTATCAATCAATCCAGTACCAGTATTTTACTGGAAGGAGATTTGGCGACCGGGGATGTTCCATTAACACATCTGTATCATGCGTATCCCAATGCACCAACAAAAGAAACTGTTTTACAACGTTTTTCGGTGGCAGGAAGAAGGACATTTGAGACCATGTTTTTTGGTGAATTTTTTAGCGACAGACTCGCCACTTTACAGATCAAACACAGAATTGAACCCGTTAAAATTACAAGTTGGTTTAAGCCAGAGGTAGTTTTTATTACCCGATACGCCTTGGGTGATGTGAGCAATATTCAAAACCATCAGGGAGTTGAGTTTACTTCTTTAAAAGATCTATATCAGGAATCTGGTTTTGAAATCAATAAACTATTCGCCGGTTTTGGTTTGAGTTTTGCCTATCGATATGGAGCCTACCACTTACCTGATGTTGCAGATAATATTTCGTTTAAGTTCACATTCTATTTGAAACTGTAATTATTTTCAAAATTAAGTATTTTCTTTACACGAATTCGTAAACAATAACTATCCAAATCATTACATTTGCATCTGGAAAATAAAGGAATGGCAAAATTATTCAGTTTTGGTTTTTGGAATGCGTTAGCTGGAATCATCCTCCGTAACAGAGCAGCAATTTTTATTGTTATAATAGGGATCACCGTTTTTCTTGGATTTCAATGGAAAAACATGAGATTTTCTTATACCGAAGCCAATCTTCTACCCGATGACCACGAAGTAAATATACAATACAACCAATTTCTTGATAAGTTTGGTGAAGAAGGGAATCTGATCGTTTTAGCCGTAAAAGATAGCACTCTTTTTACTCCCGAAAAATTAAAAGCCTGGAATGCATTTAATGAATCCTTTAAGGCTTTCCCAGAAATTGATTTGGTAGTTTCAATTGGGGATCTCAAAAAATTAAAGAAAGAGGACAATCCCCCAAGATTCGAATTGATTCCTTTTATAAAAGACTCGACCTACTCTGAAGAGCAAGTTTCTAAATACGAATATGAGCTTTTTAATAAGCTACCTTTTTATGAAGGCTTAGTGTTTAGCAAAAATTCGCATACGATCCAAAGTGCTTTATATCTCGATAAAGAAATAGTAAACACTCCCGTAAGAAAGGATTTCATTATGAATACCCTGCAACCCATGGTTCAGGATTTTGAAGCAAAATACAACCTGGATATTAAGGTCTCCGGTATGCCCTACATACGTACCTTGAATTCGCAAAACATTATGGATGAAATTTTAATTTTCATCGTTGCGGCCTTGCTGGTAACTTCTCTTATCTTTTTCTTTTTCTTTAGATCATTTAGGGCAACGTTCATATCTATGACCGCAGTAATCATTGGAGTTATGTGGGCGTTTGGTCTTTTGGGTCTTCTGGAGTATGAGATTACTGTGCTTACTGCTATCATTCCACCCTTGGTGATTGTAATTGGTATTCCGAATTGTATTTTCTTAATTAATAAGTATCAACAAGAGATAAAAAAACATGGGAATAAGGCCAAATCGTTACAACGAGTGATTACCAAAGTTGGGAATGCCACCTTAATGACCAACGTAACTACTGCAGCTGGTTTCGCCACTTTCGCCTTGACAGAAAGTAAGCTTTTAAAAGAATTCGGAATCGTTGCGTCACTCAATATTGTAGCGCTATTTATTCTTTGTCTTTTGGTCATTACGATAATTTACAGCTACATGCCGCAACCCAAAGAACGACACCTAAAGCACTTAGGTAAGCGATGGATAGAAAGGCTTGTGGACTGGATGGAGAATATGGTAAAAAACAGAAGAGTTACCATTTATTTTTCTTCCGTTATTATTTTGATCGCGAGTATTATCGGGATTTATACAATCAAAGTATCGGGTAGTTTGCTCGAAGACATGCCAAAAGGTGCTGGTTTTTTTCAGGATATTCTGTTTTTTGAACAAGAGTTTGATGGCATCATGCCTTTGGAAATATTGGTAGACACTAAAAGAAAACAAGGAGTTTTAAAACTTCCTACGTTGAAGCGAATGGAGAAGCTACAGGTACTGTTGGAAGAGACTCCAGAGCTATCCAAACCCATCTCTATTGTTAGCTTAGTAAAGTACTCCAAACAGGCTTTTTACAACGGTAATCCAAAGTATTATCAATTACCTACCAGCCAGGAACGAAATTTTATCCTTCCTTATGCGAAAAGTTTTGAATCTGAAGCAGGAGTCATGCAAAGCTATGTAGATTCTACAGGACAGTATGCAAGAATCACTACTTTTATGAAGGATGTAGGCACCGAAGAAATGGAACGGATCGAAGCCGCTCTTTTACCTCAAATAGCAAAAATATTCCCCGAAGATCGATATACCATCACCTTCACGGGTAAGGCCTTAGTTTTCCAGAAAGGAACAAAATATCTTGTATATAATCTGATATTCTCTCTAGGTCTTGCCATATTTTTGATTGCGCTATTTATGGCGTGGATGTTTAGGTCTTTTAAAATGATTATCATCTCATTAATTCCTAACTTACTTCCGCTGCTGATGACTGCTGGACTTATGGGATTCATAGGGGTGCCGATAAAACCCTCTACCATTCTTGTTTTTAGTATAGCATTTGGAATATCTGTAGATGATACTATACATTTTCTTGCCAAATATCGTCAAGAATTAAAATCCAATCATTGGAGAATACGAAAATCTGTTTTAGCATCCCTGAGAGAAACTGGGGTGAGTATGTTTTATACCTCAACCGTTCTGTTTTTTGGATTTTCGGTGTTCTTAATCTCCAGTTTTGGAGGCACTAAAGCTTTGGGAGGTTTGGTATCTACCACCTTGCTTTTTGCAATGCTCGCCAACTTGTTATTACTTCCATCACTACTCCTTTCTTTAGAACGAAGTATTGCCAACAAGAAAACACTAAAAGAACCTAAACTAAAAATCATCCCTAACGAGGAAGAAATCACCAATTCTGAAGAAGAATAAAAAATAAAATAACTTCATAAAAAAAGCCCCGTTAGTAAACTAACGGGACTTCTGTAAGATAGATTACCCCAAAACCTATCGAACTAAACTTAACGTAAACACAATCGTCATAATTGCATATGCAAGATACTGCCCCTTTTCGTATTTTAAAATAGCCTCTAGGGGGGAAAAATCCCCTTTTTTATCAATATGCATGAATTTTAACATTATTTAAACAAGTAAAAATTAACAAAAATATCAAAAACTACTGATTTCCAACACCTTGAAACACTCTTCAAGAATATCAAAACTCTCTCTTCATTATCTAAAAGACCGTATTATTCGTTTTTTTACCCCAAATCATGACTTTTTATAACTTTTAGATATCATCACAGTATCAAAAAAACGACAATATCTATCGTATGTGACAACTCTTTGGTAGCATCAAAAAGAATACCCAAAGAATTTACGTTCAAAAATGATTTTTTGAATTCATTTGATGATGCTTCAATCCGATTAAAAATTTATCTTTGCTACCTTAATTTTCTAAAGAATACTTTTTTAAAAGAGTATTCGAAGAGCATTTAATTACAAGAAATCAGATTACAATGAAACATACTAAAGTAATAGAGGTACTACAAAGTGATAAACTATTACAGCCGGTAATGGTAAAAGGCTGGGTTCGTTCTTTTCGTAACGATCGTTTTATAGCGATCAATGATGGATCAACTATTAATAATATTCAGTGTGTTTTAGAAGACAATACGGTTGAAGCTGCAATCCAAAATAGAATAACTATTGGTGCTGCAGTATCGATCACAGGAACTTTGGTAGAAAGCCAGGGTAAAGGACAGCGTGTAGAGATTCAGGTTTCAGAATTAGAAATTGAAGGTGATGCGGATCCAGAAGAATTAAAGCTTACGATTCTTTCACCAAAACGTCACTCTCTGGAAAAACTAAGAGAACAAGCGCACTTAAGAGTACGCACCAATACTTTTGGTGCCATTATGCGTATGCGATCTAAGTTATCTTTTGCGGTGCACGAGTATTTTCAGAAAAATGATTTTTATTATGTACATACTCCGGTAATTACAGGAAGTGATGCTGAAGGAGCTGGTGAAGCTTTTAAGGTAACCAATTTTGATCTTAAAAACGTTCCGCAAACTGAAGATGGTGAAATAGATTACAAACAAGACTTTTTTGGACGCGAAACTAATCTTACCGTTTCTGGTCAGCTAGAGGCAGAAACCTATGCCATGGGATTGGGACAAGTGTATACTTTTGGCCCAACTTTTAGAGCAGAAAACTCGAACACCTCAAGACACCTTGCAGAGTTTTGGATGATCGAGCCAGAAGTAGCTTTTTGTGATCTAGACGGAAACATGGATTTGGCGGAAGATTTTATCAAATATATCATTCAATATGTATTGGATAACTGCCAGGATGATTTAGCATTTCTAGAAAATCGATTAGTACAGGAAGACAAACAAAAGCCTCAGGCCGAACGTGCAGAAATGTTGCTTAGAGACAAATTAAAATTTGTTTTGGAGAACAACTTCAAGAGAGTGAGTTATACAGAAGCTATTGAAATACTTCAAAACTCTAAACCCAACAAAAAGAAGAAATTCAAATTTCCGATTGATGGATGGGGAGCAGATTTACAGAGTGAACATGAGAGATACTTGGTTGAAAAGCATTTTAAATGTCCTGTGATTTTGTTTGATTATCCCGCCGACATCAAAGCATTTTACATGCGTTTAAACGAAGATGGAAAGACGGTAAGAGCTATGGATATTTTGTTTCCAGGTATCGGTGAGATGGTAGGAGGATCTCAGCGAGAAGAACGTTTGGACGTCTTAAAAGAAAAAATGGCTGCTCTGGATATTCCTGAAGAAGAACTATGGTGGTATCTAGATACTCGCCGATTCGGAACCTGTGTACATAGTGGATTTGGACTTGGTTTTGAACGTATGGTTCAATTTGTTACAGGTATGGGTAATATTAGAGATGTTATCCCTTACCCAAGAACTCCACTTAATGCGGAGTTCTAAAAAGCTAGGGAAAGCTACAACATTAACATAAACACCAATAATTATAGCGCATTATTGGTGTTTATCATATCTATTCTCTTTTTCATTTTCTCCTCCTGAACGTGGTTGAAGTGTTTTCTTGATTGTTTATCCAATGTTGTGCTCATAATATTTACGGTTTCATCGTCGTGAAACAATCCAAGAGCATGACCAATTTCGTGTGGGCTTGTAGAAGTAAATAGGTTCTCATAGGTTAACAATACTCTCTGGCTTCTTCCCATTCCAGCTATTCCAATAATATTTGATCTTTTGATGATATAAATATTCAATTTGTCTTTTTCATAAGAATCTGCACATTGCATAAAAAATGTACTTGGTTCACCACCTCTATTATCTCTTAAATCATATAACTCATCATTTACCAAGGATTGTGATTGCGCTAATTCTAGACCAATACCGTATTTGTGAAAGTAATATCCATTTAGATATTCAAAAAACTCTGCTTCATCCAGGTGATAGTCTGATTGATGAATAGAAGTCTCTGATTCTACGTAGAACAAATTAACTTTGATTACTTTTTCAGGATTTTCTATCAACATAAAGTTAGAAATATCCTCTGGGTGTGTATCTTCTTCATTAGCTTCGCAAGAAGACATTATAAGTATATAAAAAGAAAGTAACATCCATTTAAAAAATAAAGGCAATATTTTTTCTGAAATGATGTACTTATTTAATTCTAAAAAACTTAATCTAATTGTTGTAAAAAAATTCTTAGGGTAACCGATTTTTCTTGTAGCTTTCATTCGTAATGTATTTGGGATGCTTCAATCTTTGAAGCTTTTTGTTAAACTATTCTTCCAGGGGCGCAGAAGATTTTTTTAACATTTTGACGAAAAGCTTATCTACTTGAGTACGATGATTTTATGTGTGTTAAATCGATTTATTTAAAATTAGAAATTCCCTTTCAAAAATGGATACGGAAAAACCGTAATATATTTATGTTATTGCTTTAAAACCTTTCCATTCACCGATAGATATTGGTATTTCGGCGAAATGTTAATTTTTTTGAAGAAAGAAAATACGCACGAAAATTGAGGATTTCCATACTATTTTGTAAGAAATTATTGCAAAACAAGGGGAAAATCCCCCCTTATCGATAGATCACAGTCATCACAAAAATCGATGAATAGTAGACACTTAAACGCTAAAAACGTCAATTCTAAAGAATTAGCTCAAAAAAAATGATCAAAAACAACACTTAATCGAAGTTTTAATTGTAATGTTTTTTCAATAAAATTTCTGAGATCAGATCTTTTATGATAAGATCATCTGGGTCTGGTTTCTTGATTTGATTTTTTGCTCTCTTTATCTTTTCGTAGTGAGGCATTTTTCCGGTTTCTGTCAAAAACTTAAGAACTTCTTCAAAAAAACCGTTTAAGATTGGAAAGACATATTTACTAGTTTCATTCTTCTCTTTAAGATGAATAAACTTTTTGGTGTACGCCAAAAAAACTTGAGGATACTGTGCAAAAGTCATCAATGCTTCACAAAAGCTTTGATATACTTCTTCGCGAGTAAGGAGATTTTTAAATTTTAATTTCGACTGATCAATATATTTAATAGTATATAGTAGAATACTTTCCCGAATAAAAGTACTGTAGTCATTTTTGGAATAGTAATATACTTCCATACCAATGTTGGTGTTTACTACCAATACTTCTTCTCCTATACTTTCTTTGAGAAAAGCTTCAAAAATGGCTACCGCAGAAGATGACATTAGTAATCTTCTACGCAAATCTGTAGTGCGAATATTGACAGATTTAATACTATATGTACTATTAGTAGTATTCAAAAACTAAGTATTTAGCTCGGCTATTTCTAAGCCTTGATCTTTTGCATGCATAGCTGCGGTATATCCTTTATTATCTTTTGCATTGATATCGGCACCATTATCTATCAACAATTTTACGATATCCTTATGACCAAAAGTAGCCGCATAAATAAGCGCTGTAGCTTCATTATAATTCTTTGCATTTACATCTCCTCCCGCTTCAATTAATAACTTGGCTATAGTATAGTACCCTTTAAAACACACCCCCATTAGAGCAGTATTTCCTGAGGCATCCTGAGTATTGATATTTGGTTGATGACTCAACACAATTTTGGTAACATCCTCATTACCATAATATGTAGCAAGTAGTAAAGGTGTAGATCCTCTTTGATCTTTTGTATTTACCAAATTTGGATCTTGATCTAAAATTGATTGTACAGTATTTGTATTTCCTGTACGGATTGCATTAAAAATATCTTCCATGTAGTATCGCTATAATTTAGTACTCATTTCTAAAAGCAGGTGGTAACTCAAAAAGCCCCACCTGCTAAATTTACTACTTTATATGATTAAAACTTATGCTAAATCAAAACGATCTAATTCCATTACTTTGTGCCAAGCCGCAACAAAATGATTTACGAACTTCTTCTCAGCATCAGAAGAGCCATATACTTCTGCAATGGCACGTAGTTCTGTGTTTGAACCAAATATAAGATCCACACGTGTTCCAGTCCATTTTACTTCACCAGTTCTACGATCTTTTCCTTCAAATACTTCTTGTGCATCCGAGGTAGCACTCCAAGTCGTACTTAGATCTAATAAATTCGTAAAGAAATCATTGGTAAGCGCATCCGTTCTTTTGGTAAACACACCGTGTGTAGAACCGTCAAAATTGGTATTCAACACTCGTAGCCCTCCTACTAATACCGTCATTTCTGGAGACGTTAGCGTTAACAATTGAGCTTTGTCTACTAACATTTCTTCTGCAGAGATTTGATAATTTCCTTTGATATAATTACGGAAACCATCAGCTCTTGGCTCTAAAACAGCAAAGGATTCTACATCTGTTTGTATTTGTGCAGCATCTCCTCTTCCCGGGGTAAACGGTACAGTTACATTATGCCCTGCATTTTTTGCCGCTTGTTCTACCCCCGCATTTCCTGCAATAACTATCAAATCTGCCAAAGAAACTTGCTTATCAGATTGTCCGCTATTAAATTCATCTTTAACGCGTCCAAGTATATCCAATACTTTAGCAAGTTGAGTCGGGTTATTTACTTCCCAATCTTTTTGAGGAGCTAACTGTATACGAGCTCCATTGGCTCCACCACGCTTATCAGAACCTCTAAAGGTCGACGCTGATGCCCAAGCTGTACTTACTAATTCTGAAATAGATAATCCTGAGGCTAAGATATTTGCTTTCAAACCTGCCACATCTTGATCATTTACTAAAGTATGGGTGCCAGTAGGAATCGGATCTTGCCAAATTAATTCTTCCTGCGGAACTTCTGGCCCTAAATAACGAGATACAGGCCCCATATCTCTGTGTGTTAACTTATACCATGCACGAGCGAAAGCATCTGCAAACTCCTCTGGATTATTTTGAAAATGTTTTGAGATTTTGATGTATTCCGGATCTGTTCTTAATGCCATATCTGCAGTTGTCATCATCAGATCCTGAGATTTTGAAGCATCATGTGCCATCGGTGCTTTTCTTGCGGCAGAAGCTTCCGTAGGCTTCCATTGATGTGCTCCAGCTGGGCTTTTTGTCAATTCCCATTCGTATCCAAAAAGAACATCAAAATAATCGTGATCCCATTTGGTTGGATTTGGTGTCCAAGCACCTTCTATACCACTAGTAATTGTATCATCACCATGACCACTACCAAAGGTATTTTTCCATCCTAAACTCTGCTCCTCTATACTTGCCCCCGCTGGTTCTCTTCCTACATACTTATCTGGATCTGCAGCTCCATGAGCTTTTCCAAAGGTATGTCCACCGGCTACAAGAGCAACAGTTTCATAATCATTCATGGCCATACGTCCAAAGGTTTCGCGAATATCTCTACCCGATGCCATTGGATCAGGATTTCCATTTGGACCTTCTGGATTCACATAGATCAATCCCATTTGAACCGCTCCCAGAGGATTTTCAAGTTCTCTATCTCCTTCATATCTTTTATCTCCCAACCATTCTGTTTCTGATCCCCAGTAAATATCTTCTTCTGGTTCCCATATATCTTCTCTACCTCCTGCAAAACCAAAGGTCTGGAAACCCATAGATTCTAATGCACAATTCCCTGCCAAAATCATAAGGTCTGCCCAGGATATTTTCTTTCCATATTTTTGTTTGATTGGCCAAAGTAGCAATCTAGCTTTGTCGAGGTTTCCATTATCAGGCCAACTATTCAAAGGCGCGAAACGTTGTGTTCCTGAACCTCCTCCACCTCTACCATCAGAGATTCTATAAGTACCCGCACTATGCCAAGCCATACGTATAAAAAGAGGACCATAGTGCCCGTAATCTGCCGGCCACCAATCCTGAGAATCAGTCATCAATGTGTAAAGATCTTTCTTAACTGCCTCTAAATCCAATGACTTAAATTCGTCAGCATAATCAAATGCTTCCTCCATAGGATTAGATAATGAAGAATGTTGACGGAGGATATTCAACTTCAATTGATTTGGCCACCAATCCCTGTTCGACGTTCCTCCACCAGCACCTTCTTTGTGGGCACCGTTTAGAAAAGGACACATACTAGCATCCAATCCATTAGAATTCGATCCATGAGGATTCGTGGTTTTAAGACTGTTATTTTCCATTGCAGATAAATTAAGATTAAATGATTATTGTTGTAATTCTTTTCAAATTTATGATAATTGATTCTTATTGTATTTTACATTTCAATATAAAAAATCTATAATAGTATTCAATAACATTATAAATCCAATCGACATATTCCTCACTTTTCTTGGTTATACCTTACCAATAAATAAATTCTATACGATCATAAAATAGGCCGTACCATTCGCTATCGAGGTTCAAAAAAGTACCAATAAACACTTTGGATAATAACATTCTAGGATCAACGCATTGCAATCGAATTGCCGTTGGCGAACCCAAGAGAAGGACAATCAAACTGTTGAAGATTGTATAGTTTTGTGTGAATTAAGTACACTTAAAGATACTTGATATTTCACACAAAATCAACTATATAAATTGATTGTGATAATTTTAAAATAATGAAAATCTATACGACTATGAGAGTCGTTCCCTCATTTTTTGAAGTTGCTGCTCGATGATCAATAACTTATCCTCAACATCATCCCCAAACTCTGGAATTCTCCGGTAAAAAACATAGCGAACTCTCCACATTTCCTTAATTTCAGATATCGGATACTCTTCATCTTCTATATTTTTATGATCTGCTCTAAGCACAGCACTTTCTTTAGTTATGTATAGTCGTCGAAAAACAATCTTGTCATCCACCAAGACAAATACCAAGGTACCTGTATTCAATTTCTTAATTACCGTAGAAGGAACCTTTTCTCCTATAATAATATCCTTAGGATAAAAGCCTTTGTCGTGTGAAGTCATTTCTAAATTACTTACCGTATATCCTCTAAACTCCTTTGCGGGATTAACCGGTAATTGAATAGTTGGTAACTCTTTGATAAAAGTTTCTTTATCATATAAATTAATATACTCGTTCAGGTTATTGTCGGTAATACATGGTATGTATGCAAATTGCTCTCGTTTTGCATCCGCGGCATACGTAGTAAGGTCACCTTTGAACTTTAATAATTGATTTACGGTGAGCTCATTGGTGAGTAAATCATCTATTTGTATGCTAAAATAGTTAGCAATTTTAATTATAGTTTCTATTTTAGGCTCACTTCTGCCTTCCTCATAGGCTCCCAAAGTCCCTCTTTTCAGGTCAAACAGCTCTGCAAACGCCTGTTGACTCAATCCTTTTACACCTCGAATTTTTTTTATGTTTTTTCCAAAAAAAGACATTTTTGCTAATTTTATTTGCAATTATCGAAAATTGTTGTACATTTACACTAACAATATTAGCTAATATCTTTGAAAAAAGCTAATTTTAGTAGAAATACTTTTGTATTTCTTTTCATTTACGGAAAACTCGGGGGAGTATACTAAAATTTTTAGCAGGACAATTAATTTATTAACTTTAAAAACATCATACCCATGGTATCCCTAGTAATTTATCTAGCTGAATTAGCTAGTAATATTGCCGAAAATTTATGTGACTTTTTGTAATATTGGTATCTATCGCACTATCAAACTATTTCATTAATAAGTCCATAAACAAACATCAAATGCAAGATCATTTTCAAACTATAAAAGATTACTTACTAAAACTGAACTATAATATCACCTACGAGAACAAGATCGAGGGTATTATAATGGTTAGTAAGGAAAATGAAGGAATCAAAAATATGATTCTTGGAGTTGCTCCTCCTATATTGATTATGGAGCAACATATTTTTAATATTAAAAACAGAAACGAAGTCGTTTATAAGAATCTACTTCAAAAAAATCGAGATATTGTGCATGGAGCTTTTGTACTGGATGAAACTGGTGATAAAGTAATTTTCAGAGACACATTACAGGTAGAAAATCTTGATCTTAATGAGCTCGAAGGTTCACTCAATTCATTAGGATTGTTATTAAGCGAATATTCTGAACAGATTATAAATTTTTCAAAATACTAAGACAATGAATTTTTTTAAAAGATTATTTAAGATAGGAGAAGCCGAAGCAAATTCTGCAATTGATAAAATGGAAGATCCTATCAAAATGACAGAACAAGGCATTAGAGATATGAAAACAGATCTAGAAAAAAGCTTGGAAGCACTTGCTCAAGTAAAAGCTTTGGCTATACGCGCAAAAAATGAAACTGAAGAATTTGCTGCAAAAGCCGAAGATTATCAACAAAAAGCAATGCTTATCCTAAAAAAAGCACAGAGTGGTGACTTGGAGACTACAGAAGCTGATCGTTTGGCAAAAGAAGCCCTTATCAAAAAAGAAGAATCACTGAAACAGGTGACCCGTACCAAATCAGAATCTGATAAATTTGACAAATCGGTAACTCAATTAGAAAAAAATGTTGACGAGATCAAAAAGAACATCAGCAAATGGGAAAATGAACTAAAAACCCTGAAAGCTCGTGTTAAAGTTTCTAAAGCCACAAAAAATGTAAACAAGCAGATGGCTGAGATCGATAGTTCAAGTACGGTTTCAATGCTAGAGCGCATGAAGGATAAAGTAAACCAGGAAGAAGCACTTGCAGAAGCGTATGGAGATATTGCCAATACGGCAAAAACCATTGACGAAGAAATCGACAAAGCTGTTGACCTTACAGAAACTAATGCCGAAGATGATCTGGCGAAATTAAAAGAGCAATTAGGTATGAAAGACAAGGATGCTTAATTACCTCTAATACAAACCTAAAACAACATACCCATGATTATATCAACTACAGAGACTGTACCCAATAAAGAGATATCACAAATAGTAGGTATCGCCAGAGGAAGTACAGTACGAGCAAGAAACATCGGGAGAGATGTTTTTGCCGGACTCAAAAATATAGTGGGTGGAGAAATTGAAGAATATACAAAGCTTCAAGCCCACTCTCGTGAGCAAGCAATGCAACGTATGATACAAGATGCAGAAAAAATTGGTGCCGATGGGGTAATAAATATCAGATTTACGACATCAATGGTTATGCAAGGAGCTTCAGAAATATTAGCATATGGTACGGCGGTGAAATTCAAATAAAAAATTCATGTCATGGAAACTGTTTTTATATTCGTACACGCGATGATTTGGACTGGAGTTTTGGCGACGCTCATCTATCTTGTTTTTCGTAGAATTCGATTATACAAAAAAGAGAATTTCGAAAAAAGGGATAATTAACTAATGACTAACTAATAACACTAACCTTTTGAAAGAATTATTTGACATAGCAATTTCGATAGTCAATCTACCGTTGACCATACTGTTTGGGTTACTCATACTCTACTGGTTGCTCACTACCTTAACAGGTTTAGACTTGGATTTCTTTGATGCCGATATTGATTTGGATATCGATGCAGATGCAGATGTTGATGTGGATGTTGAAACAGATTTTGATGCCAGAAGCAATCTGGATATTCCTGAAATATCCAATACCGAAGTAAAAAAAGAAGATGTAATACGAAGAAGAGGAAAGCTGAATTTCTTTCAGATATTTTTGATCTACTTTAACTTTGTAGGATTGCCATTTATGTTCACTTTTTCATTTTTTGTATTGTTCTGGTGGGCAATAACAATGGCGGGGACTTCTATCACGCATAGTTATGACAATGATTTTGGGTTCATTTTCTTTTTTGGAGGGATCCTACCCGCCTTATTTTTAACCAAAATTTTTACAACACCGTTTAAAAAATTCTTTACAAATTTCAATAATAAAGGAGAAAGTGCGCTCGATTTGTTAGGAAGACAAGGCGTTTTACAAAGCACAATTTCGGGAGATAAAATTTCTACCCTCGAGATAAAAATTCAGTCCGACCCGATAAAGGTGATGGTACAATCCAAAGATGGTATTGAAATTCCTGCAAATGCAAGAGTAGAAATCGTAAATCAAGTCAAAAACAAACAACTTTATATTATTCAACAACTAAATTATTAAAGCAATTATGAGCAATTTAGCAAACATAGCTATTATCGTAGTAGTAGCATTAGTACTCTTGATAGTACTGTATTTTATAATCATTGCCATTTTCTATAGAAAAATTCCTCAAGGGGAATCACTTGTGCGCACAGGTTTTGGTGGAACAGCAGTTGCCTTCGACAAAGGTCTATATGTAATCCCAGTGCTACACAAAGTAGAAATCATGGATATTTCGATCAAGAAAATCGAAATAGAACGTACCGGGGTAAACGGATTGATCTGTAAGGATAACATTAGAGCAGATATCAAAGTAGCCTTTTTTGTTCGGGTGAATAAATCGGTAGAAGATATTATCAATGTAGCACAAACTATTGGTTGTAATCGTGCTTCTGAAATAGATACTTTGCGTAGTCTTTTTGATGCTAAATTCTCTGAAGCTTTAAAAACAGTAGGTAAAAAGTTTGAGTTCGTAGAGTTGTATGAAGCCCGAAGAGAATTTCGAGATGAAATTGTAAACATTATTGGTACCGACCTAAATGGATACATATTAGACGACTGTGCCATCGATGATTTGGAGCAAACTTCACTAAGTGTGATGAAAGCCGATAACATTCTGGATGCAGAAGGAATCAAAAAGATTACAGAATTGACCGCTGCTCAAAACATAAAGTCGAATCTGATCAAACGAGACGAAGAAAAAATAATTCGTAAACAAGATGTAGAAGCTCGTGAAGCTATTCTTGAATTGGATAAACAATTAGCAGAAAAAGAAGAACAACAAAAACGTGAAATTGCCAATATTAAGGCTCGTGAAGAAGCAGAAACTTTAAAAGTATCTGAAGAAGAGCGACTAAAATCTGAAACCGCACGCATTTCTACAGAAGAAAAAGTAAAAGTGGCCGAAGAGAACATGCAGCGCCAGATCATTGTTGCTGCCAAAAACAAGCAACGTACCGATGCTGTAGAAACCGAAAGAGTGGAAAAAGATAGAATGCTGGAAGCCACAGAACGCGAAAGAATTGTTACGTTGGCACAGATTGAAAAGGAAAAAGTAGTAGAGGTAGAAAAGAAGAATATTCAAGATGTGATTCGCGATCGAGTAATGCTCGAAAAAGGCGTAGTACAAGAGCAAGAGAATATGAAAGATATCGAAGCCTTCAAAACTGCGGATCGTGATAAGCAAGTAAAAATTACTATTGCCGAAGCAACTGCTCAAGAGGATCTGATCAAAACAATAAAAGCCGCTGAAGCACAGAAAGAAGCTGCAAAACAAAAAGCAGAGGAAATCAATATTGAAGCGCAAGCCAAAAAAGAAGCTAGTGAAAAAGAAGCCGAAGCACGTAAAACACTTGCCGAAGCTCAAGCCAAAGAAGAAGCTACCTTGGGTATGTCTGAAGCACAAGTAATGCACGCCAAGGCAGATGCCAGAGAACGTGAAGGATTAGTAGAAGCCAACGTTATCGAAAAAACTGCAAAAGCAGAAGCCGCAGGTATCCAGGCAAAAGCAGAAGCGATCCGTGAAGAAGGATTGGCTGAAGCTGAAGTGATCAAAGAGAAAGCACTTGCTGATGCCGCAGGAATTGAAGAAAAAGCAGAAGCAATGAAGAAACTTGACGGTGTTGGTAAAGAGCATGAAGAGTTCAAACTACGCTTAGACAAAGAGTTACAAGTAGACTTGGCTCATATCAATATCCAGAAAGAAATTGCAGATGCACAAGCCGAAGTTATCGGAGAAGCACTGAAAGCTGCCAATATCGATATCGTAGGTGGTGAAACCATGTTCTTTGAGCAAATTATGGGACAAATCACCAAGGCTAAAGGATTTGACAGACTAGTACAACATTCTGATAATATACAAGATGTAAAAGATGCGATCCTGGGGAGTGAAGATGTAAAAGGAAATTTGTTGGAAAAAGTGAAAGAATTTGCAACAAAATACGGCATCTCTTCAGAGGATATCAAGAACCTAACGATCGCAAATTTATTGTTAGAACTAAAACAGAAAACAACCGATCCAGACGAAAACAATTTGTTTACCAACTTGTTTAATCTAGCCAATGGTTTAGGGCTTTCTGACAAAAAACTGAAGTAATCGCAATGATCAGCACAATAGCTAGCAACGGTTTCTAGTCATACTATGAAAAAGATCACAACCATTTTATTAAACCCATAAAAGGCTTCCCATTCCGGGAAGACCGGGATGGGAATTGTTTAACTTTTAAAAGGTTTATATATGGGAATAGCAGCAATGATTACTTCGATCAAATTTAATGATCGAAGAACCAAAAGAGAAGCTTTCAAAGGATGGTCCTCTGCGAATACCGAAAGTCAAGGCATTAAAAAAGAACCGGTTTCAGAAGAAGTTTTACAACAAATAAGAGATAGAGCAAAACGGCAACAAAAGAAAGCAAATATTAGAAACAGTATCATTTTAGTAGTAAGTATTATAGCTACTGTTATCTTTATCAAACTCTTGTTTAATTATTATTCTGAAAATTTCATAGGAATCACTGATGCGTTTTTGTATAAATAATTAGAAAGACAAAGGTATAGACCCCTCAGAATTGTTTACAACTTTAAAGACTACAAATCGAAATTCGATTTAAAACATGCAAGAAGAAAACAACAATCAACATACTCAATTGGATGGTGGAACTTACGAGATCATTCAAAATCGTCTACAAAAGCATAAGGGCGATCTCCAAACCCGCCTTTCCCAATTAAACGATGCAAGAAAAGAAGTCTTTGGTAGCGTAGAGACAAAACTAATCGCCAACAATCGAATCAATACAGAAAACAACTGTATTGCTAGAGATATAGTAACTATCGGAGAATATTGCTTATTTGGTTATAATGTACATTTTGGTCTTCGGACCGAAATCACCTTGGCTGATGTTTTTAGTATTTACACTTATACCAATGAACATTTCTCGGCAAAGACCTTAGATCTGATCAACGATCCTGTGTTTATTGATGATTTTACAAATCTCTATAAATACTATCGCAATACCATCTTTTCTAAATTCGCTATCGTTGGCAACTACCTCCATATGGTGTTTCAATTAAGTGAAAGTGTTTCAGATATTAAAACCTTCAAGTGGTTAATTAATGAAGGAACTCTTACCTATGTTGACAATAGAAGTGAGCATGAATTTAAGTTTCCGAAGCAACACGAGTTCAATTGGATCGAAGTATCTCGTGATATGCATCGATACGGAGCACATCCGCATATCTCCATTCTTGACAAAGTTTTTGTAGAAACTATCGGAGGAGATCTTACCATTAAAATTGAAGATAATACCGACGAAGGTAAAGGTATTCTGGATGAAGCTGTACAACACGCTGATCAAACTCTGGATGATGGACAATATCGCTTTGCAGATTTGGGTAATCTGATCACATTAGAGATCAAACCTTTTCAGGAAGCGCCACGCTATTTTGTCTACAATCATAAAATGCAAGAGGTAAAAAAAATAGAGTCTATCAAAGATGCCTGCTTACTTTTGCCTGATGATCAAGGAATTATTTATCCTAACGGATATTACCTGCAGTCTGGAGATTTCAAACTCTTTACCAATGAGGTTTCTGAGGTTAAGTTTCAGGAAAAAATCATATCTCCCAATGGAGAAGACTTTTTGTATGTGTTTTACGAAAGCGAAAAGGGGCTCTACACCCTAATGTCTTATAATGTCATCGAGCAAGAGGTAAAGACTCCTATTGTTTGTAATGGTTTTACGATTCTCCAAAATGGTGAGCTTTGTTATTTCAAAACCGAAGACGAGCAGACCAAACATCATGTAATTCAGATTTGGCAAACTCCTTTTATGAAAGGAGATTCCATTCCATCAGAACACACGGATACTTTATTATACAAAATAGGAAACAAGGATATCGTAAAAGCCATGGCCGAATGCCATGCGCTAATCACCTTATTAAACAAAGAGGATAGTTATGATGGGTTATATGATGACATTTCCAAATTCTCTAATGATGTCATCGATAGTTATTATTGGATTCGAGAAGAGGATACGTTTCGATTAGACATTCCTCTTGAAGAAATTAGTGGCGCTGCTAATGCTGCAATAGACGAATTTGAAAAGGTTGTTCAGCTTAGAAAAACTGCCGCCAAGGTAACCAAAGAAACTCAAGATCAGGCAGAACTAATCTTTGGCAAAATAAAAAGTAGTTCTTTTCGATCTATCGATGATTTTGTGCAGGTGTTATCACAACTGCGAACGCTACGTGGTGAAACCATCAGTTTAAATGATATCCGATATGTAGACAAGGAGTTTATCAAGTCTCTGGAAATCCAGATTGCCGAACAAACCGAGAAAATTTCTCAACGTTGTGTCCAATTTCTTCTGGACGACAAGGCACTACTGCCCTATCACAAAAGAGTAGAAGAAAAACAAACGGTTCTAGGAGATATCAAAAAAGTAATCGATGCCAAAAAGCTGGAAGAAGAGGTAAATCAAATCGCTACAGATCTTGAAATGCTAATTGATATCGTTTCTAATCTTCAGATCGAAGACACTTCTCATTCTACCAAGATCATCGATAATATCTCCTTGATCTTTGCTACAATTAATCAATTGAAAGCAGGAATTAAGAATGCGATAAAATCTTTGGGAAGTAAAGAAGCTACAGCAGAATTTGCGGCTCAATTAAAACTAGTAGATCAAAGCATTATTAACTATTTGGATATTGCTAACACTCCCGAAAAGACTGATGAACTTTTAAACAAGGTTTCTGTTCAGTTAGAGGATCTGGAAGGAAGATTTGCAGACTTCGAAGAATTTATTGCTCAAATTATAGAAAAACGAGAAGAAGTATATAATGCCTTTGAAGCAAGAAAAAATGGACTAATAGAAGCCCGCAACAAAAAGGCTGTTGCTTTAGAAAATGCAGCAAATCGAATTCTGAAAGGAGTTACAAAAAAAGCATTGAGTTTTGATGCAGTGGCAGATATCAACGGGTATTTTGCCTCGGATTTGATGATCAACAAACTAAGAGACATTATTGATCAGCTTACGGATTTGGATGATGCAGGAAAAGCCGAAGCTATAGAAACGGCCTTAAAAGTAGCCAAAGAAGATGCCACCCGCAAATTAAAAGACAAACAAGATTTATATGAGGATGGGGAGAATATTATCAAGCTTGGTAAACACAAATTTGGTGTAAATAAACAACCACTGGACCTCACTATTGTATACAAAGATTCGGCACTTGCTTATCATCTCACAGGTACGGATTTTTATCAGGAGATTGAGAATGAGGTATTATTACAATCCAAAAAATATTGGGATCAGGAATTAATTTCCGAAAACCCAGAAATATATCGTTCGGCATATCTCGCTTATAAAATTTTTAAAACCATAGCTAAAGAAAAATTACAGCATCAAACAGAAGAACAACTTCTGGAAATTGTAAAATCCGAGAGTAGCAAAAACTACGCAGAAGGGTATGTAAAAGGGGTTCATGATATAGACGCGGCCAAAATATTAAAAGTTCTTGTCGAACAAGATCATGGGCTTGGTTTATTGCGTTTCACCCCAAATACCAGAGCTTTTGCTCAGTATTTTTGGTTTAGCTTAGAAAAAGAAAAGCAAGAATATTGGAACACAACAATAAAAGCTTCTGGAGAGGTTTTACAGGTTTTCCCGGATAGTCAAGAGCATCATAATGTAATCACAAAACTAAATAAAGAGATCAGTGTTTTTGTAGAAGAAAGACAATGGCCTCAAACCAATGAAAGCAACGATATTGCGCATTATTTATTTACAGAATTACAAAGTGATAATAGTTTTTGCATTAGCCAAACGGCCAATGAAATATATGACGCATTCATTTCTGAACTAAAAAAGAAAAAAGTATTTACCAAACTTAAAAAAGCACTCGACTTAGATACAAAACCAAAGTCAAATGGTCATGTTGATTGGAATTCAAAAATCAATCTAGCCTTACAATGGGCAAGTTCTTACATTAAAGCAAATATCCCAGAACATATCGATTATGCTCACGAAGTCGTTTGTACTTTATTGTTCAAAGAAGAAGCAATTTCTGAAGTAATTCATGTAAATCCTTCACAAGTCATAAAAGACCTGAAAGGAAGTCATGGCACAATCACTGAAGGCAACTATTCGTTCAATTATCACACTTTTGTTGCCGCATTACACCAATTTGCAACAGTAGAGGCACCCGCCTTTGAAGCATACAGAGAAGCCAAACATCAAGTTACAGACCAATTAAAAGAAGATTTGAAGCTAAATGAATTCAAACCTAAAGTACTATCTTCTTTTGTACGAAATAAATTGATAGATCAAGTATATCTTCCTTTGTTTGGTGATAACCTATCCAAACAATTGGGTAGTGTTGGCGAAAATAAGCGTACCGATCGAATGGGAATGCTATTACTTATTTCTCCTCCAGGATACGGAAAAACGACCTTGATGGAGTATATGGCTAACCGATTAGGGTTGGTTTTTATGAAAATTAACGGCCCGGCCATTGGACACGAAGTTACTTCTGTAGATCCCATGGCTGCAAATAATGCCGCTTCAAGAGAAGAACTAAAAAAGCTAAATCTAGCTTTCGAGATGGGGAATAATGTGATGTTATATCTCGACGATATACAACATTGTAATCCTGAGTTTTTACAAAAATTTATCTCTCTCGCTGATGGAACCAGAAAAATAGAAGGAGTATACAATGGCAATCCAAAAACCTACGATTTACGAAGCAAACGTTTTTGTGTAATCATGGCAGGTAACCCATATACAGAAAGTGGAGAAAAATTTCAGATTCCGGATATGTTGGCTAACCGTGCTGATATTTATAATCTTGGAGATATCATCGGGGATACAGCCGATTTGTTTAAATTGAGTTTGATTGAAAATGCAATGACTTCAAACCCCGTCTTGCACCAATTGAGCAGCAAACACTTTGACGATATATACAAATTAATCGAAATCGTAGAAACCGGAACGCAAGAAGGTGTCGAGTTAGAAGGCAATCACACTAAACAGGAGGTACAAGATTATGTATCGGTTCTGGAAAAAGTAGTTCAAATACGAGATACGGTATTAAAAGTAAATGAAACCTACATCCAATCTGCCGCTATGGAAGATGCCTATCGCACAGAACCTTCGTTTAAACTACAAGGTTCCTACCGGGATATGAGCAAATTAGTAGCCAAGGTAGTGCCCATTATGAATGATCTCGAATTAAGGACATTATTGCTTTCACATTACGAAAACGAATCACAAACATTAACCAGTGCAGCTGAGGCCAACTTGTTAAAATATAAAGAAATGACAGGAACCATTTCGGAAGAAGAAATGACGCGCTGGGAAACCATTAAAGAAACCTTTACCAAAAACAATAAATTGAAGGGATTTGGAGATAAAAACGAAATGGCACAAGTATTAGCCCAAATGATGCAATTTAGTGATCACCTGGCCGGCATTCAGGAAGTGCTAAAAAATAGACTAGGTAAATAAATCTAATAAACGGTTTAAAGTTTTTTACCCAAGCAAAAATCATTGGGCCAAAACGTAACTTCTGGTGGAGTTTTTATACCAATATGTAATTTTGATTATTAAGCAGATCAGCACATGAAATATCTAAAATTTCTTGGTTTTTTAGGATTAATAGGGTTTCTCCCCTACTTTATAGAATGTCCGAATTACATCAAACTATTTAAACTCTTTTTCTTTTGCTTTTGGGTGGATAGTATTTCCAAATCTACAAAGGCAAAAAGGCAAAATCAATTGTAAAAGATGCCCTTCGTATTGCAAAAACTTTTGTTTTCTAAAAATTATTATTATTTTTACATAAGTACTTATATAAATGCTTATGAAAGATAAGCTTCAGGAATATGCAGAACTTGGTCTCGGATCAAGATTAAAAAGGTTAAGTGAATATCTAATGAGAGAAACTCAATTAGTATATAATGCCTGTAATATAGACTTCGATCCTTATCTCTTTCCTGTATTCAGGTTTATAATCGATCATAATACAATAACTACAACTACGATTCAGGAAGGGCTACAATTCACGCAACCAGCTATCACCCAATCGCTAAAAAAACTAACAGAAAAAAAATTAGTCACTTATAAAACTGATACCAAGGACAAAAGAAAAAAACTGTTTACGTTGAGTAAAAAAGGAAAAGACTTACATCAACAAATGATCCCTATTTGGGCAGTAATCGATGAACAAGTAAAATGGCTTACCGAAGGAAGTGCTATTGGCTTAACCCATCATTTAACCCATCTAGAAAATCAATTTGCAGAAAAATCATTAAGCCACCGAATACTTGAAAAACTATGAGACCTCTATCTGATCAACTAACTATTATCCCTTTTGATACAAAATACGCCAAAGACTTTGCTCGTCTTAATGTAGAATGGCTAGAAAAGTACTTTGTCGTAGAGCCTTTGGATCAACAATTATTAGAAAAATGCGAAGAAACTATTGTACAAAAAGGAGGGTATATCTTCTTTGCCAAAGTGGAAGAAGAAATTGCAGGAACCTTTTCTTTGATCCCCGTAGAATCAAACATATATGAGCTAGGTAAAATGGCCGTCTCTCCCAAATTTCAGGGGCATAAAATTGGCCAGCAGTTACTACAGCATGGGATTGATTTTGCAAAAAATGAGGGTTGGAAAAAAGTCATTCTATATTCCAACACCCTTCTTGAAAATGCCATTTACATCTACAAAAAAATTGGCTTTGTCGAAATACCCATAGAGAAAAAACCTTTGTACAAGCGCAGTAACATCAAAATGGAGCTAGTATTATAGGAAAACACCACTTTTGGGAATCCCAAAAGCGGTGTTTACATATTACCCCTTGTATGACCTACTCATTCACTCTTCTAATGACAAGATGGTTTTTTCCATAGTTGTTATCCCAATACTCTTGACCATTTACTCTATACAACACAGCATATTCTACCGTGTTAATAGTACTATCAAAGCGAACAAATCCAGACCAGCGCTCTATCCCGAATTGGTTAGGGCTTGTTACCGAGATAAAAGGTCCACTATTCCAAAACGGACGATACGATAGTGAAAACTCACTTTGTGTCTGCCATCCATCGGTAGTATAAACAACGACCACCTCTTTGGTAGGTGATAAGTTTCTTACATCAACAGTAACATTCAATTGATTTTGATCATAAAAAGAAGAGTAGAAAATACTGTCAAAATCAGTATCCACACTGATATTGGAGTCTGGATTAGCCAAAAAATATCCATCTCTTACCGACATCTTGTAATTGGCACCATTATTATTATCCCAATAGACCTGACCATCTACTTCATATTTCACGACAAACTCATCGGCATAAATTTGTGATGATGTTGTTCGATTTCCAATCCAGATTTCTTGATCTTCATCAATATCAAAACTGTAAGATAATGGTATTTCCTCCCAGGAGCCATCCAGTTTTTCATGAAAAATACTTACCGATTTATCAAAGGCTAAATCAGAAACTTGCACCGTAAATTTTCTTGTGTAGCTAGAAAACCCTCGATACGTACCAAAAGTCGTCCAGGATTTCACCAAACTCACTGGTTTTAAACTCTTTTCGCTAATATTGATCAAATCAGTACTTCTTTGATTTTCGATCAGCTCTTCTGTGTTACACGAAAAGATTAATAATGCTATTGCCAAATAAAACAGCTTTTTCATTCTTATTGGTTTTAAAAGTTTATTAATTAATTGTTTTGCGTATTGCGAGTCTTACCTTTCCATATTAGGTATAGAAACGCGATATAAAGTTGTATTGATTTTGATTTAGTAAGTCACTTTTTGAATGACGTAATTACTCCCGTAGTTATTGTCCCAATATTCCTGGTCCCCAACTCTGTAAACGACTGCATACTCGATTGCATTTACCTCTTGATCTACTCGAACCGTGGTTTCCCATTTATCTATATCAAATTGATTAGGACTTTGGATATAGTGTGCATATCCCACTCTAAAATACCTCTGGTAACTCAAGGCAGCTGTCTGGGTAGTTACCCACCCATCGGTAGTATAGACCACTTCTACAGATCCTGCAGTACCATAATTTCTTCTGGCATCTACATTTATATTAAAGGATCCTCCAAAAAATCTGGTGTAAAACTGGTCTACAGAAACTTCGACTTCTGGCGCCAAAAAAGCCCCCATATTAACAAGCATACTGTAGTTATCGCCATTGTTGTTATCCCAATACGTTTCTCCATTTACCGAGTACTTCACAACAAACTCATCGTTATAGATCTCCGTATCAGGTTCTACTTCTCCTATCCAGATTTCTTCATCATCACCTATACTTTGCAGAAAGGTTAACGGAATATCCTCCCAACCTCCATTGAAGGTAGAATGATGTATTGATACTTGTTTCTGAAATGCCAGGTTTTTTACTTTTACAACAAAGCGTCTTACATATCTACGTAGTACAGGGCTACTACTATTTGAAGTCCAGGCCCTAAGTAATTTTACATTATCTGAACTGTTTTTTGCGGCAAGTTCTATAGATTCATTGTCTACTTCTAATTGATCCGTGTCTGTATTACAAGAGTACAGCCCTAGTACTATTGCAAATACGAAATACATTTTTCTCATAATAAATACGTGATTAGATGGTTGTGGTTTTTGTTTTTAACTTTTCGAAAAGTTTAGTGGTCGACCTATTGTTATCTTCAAGGTAGATCGGTCGAGCATACAACCGCAACTGGCATAGACGTATTTAACATTTTTTTCACCAAGAACGTTTTCGAATCACCTGGCATTTAACTTAAAATTAAATCCCAAAAATTGGATTTAAAGCATTTCTATTATTGCACCATATTTTTTATGAAAAGTATTTTTTAAACCGAAAATTTTAGGAATCAATACGGCGAAAATTTTAGTGCATATTTAGCGTGCAATTCTTTACGAAAAGGTTTGCAAAGATATTTTAAGAAAATCTCCCTTATTTTTTCGCAACCTCATTGATGATAAATAGGGTGTAAATGGCAAGGGGGCATCTATTTTTTAAAAGAGTGGAACCCCTTTTTTCTATAGGGGTTTTTACCCCTTTATTTGATAGACTATTCTTCTTGAAAACCATTTCAAAAACCCACCAAAACACTTAATTTACAAAGGGTTACAGCCTTCGACTCTTAACAAAATTTTATATCTTTTTTTGAATCCTATAGAATAATAGTACTTTTAGAATTCACAAACATCTAATAACCCATAAAATGAAAAACAGAACTAATTTTATTGGATACCCCATTGTAGCCATCATTGCTGCACTAATCACTTATTACTGCACTAGAGAACCCGGGCCAGTGATAACACCGGATCCAACTCAACCGGAAGAAATTATTTCATTCAAGGATGCTGTTCAATTGTACGGAAGCTATTCTAAAAATCGTGCTTGTGTGATAAAAACTTTTGAAAGCAGACGAGACAGCCTATTAGACAAACTATGTCCTAGTGACAGAAAGCCCATTTCAAATTTTGTTCCTTCAAGGTCTTTTTATTTAAGTAAGGATTTTTTGGATGAATATATCTCCTATGTAAAATGGGTAACGCCAGACTCAATAGATATTACTGGTTACCGCCTTTACTTAGGAAATTATCCAGATGCTGAAAAATTTGTAGACGGAAAACCAATACCAGACCCAAGAAGAAACACCTTTTTTATTGCACCCACAACCTTATTAGGAAGTGATAATCTGCATAGAGGATACACTTTTGCAGATAGAAATAATGATGGTAGACAAGAATTAGTATTTCTAGAAGACGTACTAGACCAAATAGGATATGGAGAGCAGGGATCATTAGATCCTCAGATGATGCAACAAATACAAACCGCAGGCTTCTTTTCAGCTTTTATGGGAATTCAAGAAAATCAAAGTACCATTGCGAATGATATTGGAAGCTATCCATAATTTCATCAAAACAACTAAACTTAAATAGTGGAAAGAGAACATCTAATAATCATAATGTATGCAACAATTTTAGCAGAATTAATAACAGCCGTAATCGGAACCTTGTATTATAAAAAATATAAAGGAACCAAACTGAAACATTTTATTCTGTATTTGTGGTATACTGCTATAAATGAAATTGTAGTTGGATTATATTTGAAGAGATATCTTGAGATAGAATGGGGGGATTTATTATACAACTTGTATTATATAATAAGCTTTATATACTTTCTTACTTTGTTTAGAAATTACTTGATGATCAAAAAGAATAAAAGAGTAGTACATACTTTTTTAATAACTTATATTATTCTTTTGGTCATAAATGGTTTCTATCAGAATTATATTTATGAGTTACAAATTATTCCATATATAGCTGCTTCAAGTTTCTTAGTAGTAACCATTTTCTTATATTTCATAGAAATTCTCAATTCGGAAAAAGTACTAAATGTTAGAAAAAATTTACTTTTTTGGATTAGTATAGGTTTATTGTTATATCATATAGGCAATATTCCTTTTAGAATTCTAAGAAATTATTATTCGGATATAACCGATGCTACAGTATCTTTTTTATTAGGTGTCTTTTTGACTATAATAATGAATATCTGTTTTATTATTGGCTTTATATGGAGCGACAAGAAACAGCTATATTAATTGCAAGTATTGTATTGATCGTAATCATTACGATTATGATCTTCCTTTTCATCATTTTCCAAAAGAGGAAGAACATCTTATTACTGCAACAAAAAGAAGCTGAAAAAAAGTTTGAAACTGCGATTGCCGAAACTCAAATTGAGATACGCGAAGAAACCTTGCGTAATATCAGCTGGGAATTGCATGATAATATTGGCCAGCTACTCACGCTGGCCAAAATACAGGTAAATATTGCACAAGACGATCCCAATAGGCTGCAGGAAGTTACCGATACTATTACCAAGAGCTTAACTGAACTCAGATCGTTGTCAAAACTGATCAATCCGGATGCGATAAAAAGCTTAAGCCTAACCGAAGCTATCAATCTGGAAATTGAACGTTTTAACCGATTGCAATTTATAAAGGCCACCTTGAGCAGTAATACTGAAGTACGAAGCCTTGACGGTAAGGCAGAAATTATCATCTTCAGGATATTGCAGGAGTTTTTTACCAACACTATAAAACATTCTAAAGCCTCTACACTAGATGTAAACGTAAACTATGATGAAGAGAAACTGGTTATCCATGCCAAGGATAACGGGGTTGGTTTTAACATCAATGATTCCAATACCCAACAAGGGATTGGATTATGTAACATTCAAAACAGAGGAAAACTAATCGACGCCGAAGTAATGCTTGATTCTGAAGAAGGAGTAGGGACATCTATTACTTTAACCTATCATTATGATAAAAAAAGCTTACCTTCAGCCGTCGATGAAAACGACTAATCACATTAAGTAAAGAAATTCACACAAATTAAAAAGAACAGGGAGTTATGAAGTATTCGGTAGTTATTGTAGAGGACCACATCTTGTTATCCCAAGCCTTATCGGGTTTGGTAAATGGATTTGATAAATTCAAAATCTTATATATCTGTAAAAACGGAAGAGAACTGCTCACCCGATTTAAGGATCCAAAAAATATTCCGGATGTAGTACTTATGGACATCAACATGCCTATCATGAATGGCATTGAAACAACAGCAGCGCTCAAAGAAGAGTATCCAGAAGTAAAGGTGCTGGCATTATCTGTAGAAGAGGATGAAAATACGATTCTAAAAATGCTACGAGCAGGCGCCAAAGGATATCTATTAAAAGATACAGAAAAAAGCATTCTTGAGAACGCTTTGATACAAGTACAAGAAACAGGTTTTTATCACACCAAAGATGTAACCAATCTATTATTGGGTTCGCTTAACCCAAAAGAAGACAACAAGGTATCATTAAAAGACCGTGAGCTAGAATTTATCAAACATGCATGTACTGAAAAGACGTACAAAGAAATAGCAAGCGATATGTGCTTGAGTCCAAAGACCATCGAAGGGTACCGGGATTCTATTTTCGAAAAATTGAATCTAAAAAATCGTACAGGTCTCGTGATCTATGCTATAAAAAACAAATTATTTGTGCCTTAAAGTGTAATTCTACACTGTAGTTATTAGTAGTAAAAAAGACATTCTTATATATTAAAATCGTTTTTGGCCCGTTTATTGATCAAGGCAAAGAAAGAAAATCTTAATTATATACCTATAATTAAGATTTTTTGGCATTTTTTAAACAAACTAACCATCTTATACTTCCATAAAAACAGTGTTTTTTGTTTATTTTTGTGAGTAGAAGAACATTGATCATTTTATGCTAAAACAACAATTAAACTTTAAGCTTTCTCAAAAACTTTCGCCTCAACAAATTCAGTTGATGAAGTTGATTCAGCTTCCTACTCAAGCCTTTGAACAACGCCTAAAACAAGAGATGGAAGAGAATCCCGCTTTGGATAGCGGAAAAGAAAAATCGGATGAATATGAGGATACATTTAGCAATGAAAATGATGCAGATGACTTTGGAAATGACAAAATCGAGACTGAGATTAATGTAGATGAATACCTGAGCGATGATGAGATCCCTAGCTACCGATTAAGCTCTAACAATTACAGTTCTGATGATGAGGAAAAAAGTGTTCCTTATGCCTCGGGAACTACGTTTCATCAACATCTGGTCAATCAATTAAATACCTATCGACTAGATGAAGAAGAACGTCAGATCGCTGAATTTTTGGTGGGTAGTGTTGATGAGAGTGGATATATCCGCAGATCAATTTCTGATGTTTTAGATGATTTAGCTTTTACTCAAAATGTATATACCAGCGAAGAAAAAATAGAAAAGGTTCTTGATGTGGTTCATCAACTAGATCCTGCAGGAGTGGGTGCTCGTAATTTACAGGAATGTTTATGGCTGCAATTAGATAGAAAAGAAACCACTATACCTATTAAATTAGCCTCACAAATACTTAAAAAGGCCTTTGACCATTTCAGTAAAAAACATTATGATAAACTCATCGCAAAGTTCGATGTTACCGAAGAACAATTAAAAGAAGCTATCGAAGAGATAGAGCACCTAAATCCAAAGCCTGGTGGAGCCTATGCAGGCAATAATCGCATTATTGAGCATGTTGTGCCTGATTTTACCATTAGAATCATTGATGGAGAGCTAGAACTTACTCTTAATGGACGAAATGCTCCCGAATTACATGTATCCAGAGAATACAATAATATGCTTCAGGGGTACAAAGCAAGTAAAGAGAAATCCAAGTCCCAGAAAGATGCCGTGCTCTTTATCAAACAAAAATTAGACGCAGCAAAATGGTTTATCGAGGCGGTTAAACAGAGACAACAAACACTTTTTATTACCATGAGTGCAATAATGCACTATCAAAAAAGTTATTTCCTTAGTGGAGACGAGCGAAATCTAAAGCCTATGATCCTAAAAGACATAGCTGATGAGATTGGAATGGACGTCAGCACAGTATCTCGGGTTGCAAATAGCAAATATGTAGATACTCCTTATGGAACTAAATTAATCAAGGAGTTCTTTTCTGAATCCATGACCAACGATCAAGGTGAAGAAGTTTCTACACGAGAGATTAAGAAAATTTTGGAAATAACTATTGGCGATGAGGACAAGAAAAAGCCGTTAACCGACGAGAAACTGGCTCAAATCCTTAAAGAAAAAGGATATCCTATCGCTAGAAGGACCGTTGCTAAATACAGAGAACAATTAGAGATTCCTGTAGCGAGGTTAAGAAAGAAGATTTAATGAACTTTTTTTTAAGAATTGCTTCTTACATACTACATCCATTATTGATGCCCCTTATCGGTGCACTTATATATTTTGCTGCTGCTCCAAGATTCATTCCAGAGGAAATCATCCAAACCAAAATTTTTGGATTAACGGTACTTACGATTCTTATTCCAGTTGTTTTATTCTTCTTTTTAAAAAGTCTGGGCACGATTAGCTCTATTCATTTAGAAAATGTAAAACAACGTAAAATCCCCCTGTTATTACAATCCATCTTACTGATTGTAGTGATCAAAATGGTTATTGATGTGTATCGATACCCAGAACTATACTTTTTTTTCTTGGGCATATTATTATCTACCTTAAGCGCAATTTTTATGGCTCTTTTCAATATAAAGGCTAGTTTGCACATGATCGGGATCAGTGGGATTACTATGTTTACCATTGCGCTCAGTATTCACTTTGAGATGAACCTCACCCTTCTTATTGCTGGTTTGATGATTGCAAATGGAGTTGTCGCCAGTTCCAGACTACACCATAAAGCGCATACTGGTTTGGAACTTGTTTTGGGTTTGTTAATGGGAGTGATCCCTCAACTTACTTTAATCAACTTCTGGTTATAAAATATAAAACATCAGTCCTACCCTTGCGGTATTGATATTCACTTTTTCGCCATCAATTTGAGCACTATCGTCAAAAAGAGGATTAAGGCTATAGTAGAAATGAAAGTTAAAAGTGTTCCATCCAAAGGTAAATGTAGCTCCGATTCTCCAAGGGTTCAGTTCTTCAATATTGGTAAGCTTCACTTCTCGTGTTTCATCTTCAAACCTCGACCTAAAATAGTACATATAGCCAATTCTGAGTCCCGTATAAATTCTATAAAACTTATGACTTTCAGGAACAGAGGTTCTCCATCTAAATTCGATAGGCGCTTCAAACAAATGTGTAGCAAACCTATTGGCATTAAAATCAATTCCTTTCAGACTACTAAAAATCGATTTCCCCGTAGCTTCACTTTCATCAATCAACAAATTGTGATTAAAAACATTCAAAGAATATCCCAAACCTACTCCAAAAGCCACATTACGTCTTTTATTGATCGGCATGTCTCGTATAAACCCAAGCTGAAACCCTCCAGAAAATCCAGATTGACTAACATCAGTAGGGCGGTTAAGGATTAAATTATAGGTGAATCCAACATAAAACTGATCTTCACGATAGAGGGAATCCACAACTATTGCCTCCTCAGCCTCTGTATCCAAATCTGGAACTATTTGACACACTAGCGGATTGATAAAAAAACAACAACTAATAAATAACAGTAGTCTCTTCATATAGAACACTAAAATAAATCTATTTCTATTAGAAACGGCATAAACATAACAAAAAACTAAAAAGGCTTGCATAAGACCTCATCAGATGACAAGGCCCTACACAAACCTATAACTGCTAAAAAACGTCTTTATTGACTATTATTAGCCACATCTCCATTTCGAGTGGTATAATTAATCTTCAAAGCATTAACAGCTCTTAATTCCTTTTTAATATCACCTACTAAGCCCATTTTGGTGTCTTTGTCAACCTTCAGGGCTGTAATCAAAAAAGGAATCTCTGCATCACGTTTACCTGCACGCTCCGATAATATAAATGATTTGATTTCTTGCAAACTAGCAAATTTATCATTCAACTGAATCTTTGCTTCATCACCCACATAAATGTATCTAGAGCTAGGTTTTCCAGCATATATAGACATTACCAGATTTTTGTTTTCTAATCGTTCTACTTGATCCGCATATGGTAACCGATTTTCTATCATCAACGTATCTTCTCGCATCACAGTAGCTACCATAAAGAAAAATAATAGCATAAATACAATGTCTGGTAATGATGCCGTAGAAATTTCCGGTAATTTTTGGTTCTTTTTATTTTTAAATGTATTCATTTTACTTGAGTTTAGAGTGAGTACTATTGTCTTGGTTCGGCTTCAGATAACTTTTCTGGATATAAGGATTGAACATTTCGAATCCTCTCCTTCAATTCTTCCCTACTTCCAACATAATTTGGATCTTTCAAACTTTCTTCCATAGTCAAAAAAGAAACCCCATACAACTTGGTTGACACTCTATTACGCAACTCATTGTACGCCGCCATCAGTTCATTTTGTACAGTGATATACGTTTGGTAGTTGGTTTCCCTACTATTTACCAATGACACAATCGCTTTTCCAGGGTTTTCCGAAGACAAAGGATCTTTACTCCCCAAACAATAATCACAGCCCTGATTGGCAGATCCTCCTCCATTATCCAAAAAAGCGATGGCTGCCGATTTAAGTTCATCAATCTTCATCAACTCCCCTTCTACCAGAAGTTCATTTTGTTGATTGATCTCAACTCTGAATAAATTACGCTCCTTAATATCCGCAATTACAGGTTCATCTAGCAAAGGAGGAAGTTTTCTGTTGATACCTTTATCGGTTTCTATCGTAGTGGAAACCAAAAAAAAGATGAGTAATAAAAATGCAATATCCGCCATAGATCCTGCATTTACCATTGGTGCGGTTCTGTTTACCATAATACATATATTTAATTAATAATTACTTACAACAGTAACAGACCATGATCCGATAAGACATGAATGATGTAGAAGAAATAAAGAAGTGTTTCTACGCACTACAACCTTTTACTAAATATTCAATATCCATTTTTGGAAGGTTAGATATTGGTTAGTGATTACATATATAGATCATAGTAATACGTATTATGGGACAATTCTCATGCCATTTTTCAGGTAATAAACTCTAAAACGGAAATAATAGCGCATAAAAAATCCCGTCTAATAGACGGGATTTTTTATATGTATAAGATTATCTTCTTTTATATCACTTTACTGAAGGTTATCCATTGCACTTCCAGTTCTGGTGGTATAATTGATTTTCAACGCTTGTACGTCTCTTAATTCCTTTTTTATATCTCCTACAAGACCCATATTGGTCGCACCATCAACTTTTAAGGCTGTGGTAAGGAAAGGAACTAATTCTTCTCTTTTGGATGCTCTCTCGGCCAAAATAAACGCCTTGATATCGCTTACATCTGCAAACTTATCATTAAGCTGAATTCTAGCTGTGCTACCAGCGCTAGCTTGATACCTAGAACTCGGCTTCCCTGCGTAGATATACATTACCAAATCTTTCTTATCTAATTTCTCGATTTGGTCTGCCGTTGGCAATCTATTTTCGATCATCAACGTATTTTGACGCATTACTGTTGCAACCATAAAGAAAAATAATAACATAAATACAATATCAGGTAACGAGGCTGTTGATATAGCCGGTAAGTCACCACTCTTTTTCTTCTTAAACTTAGACATAAGAATTCTTTTTTTGTTATTACTTATTTCTTTGGTTCTGCCTCAGAAAGTTTTTCTGGGAACAAGAACTGTATTTTCTTGATATCTTCCTTTAGAGATTCCTTATTACCTGTGTAATTTACGTCTTTGAGCTCTTTTTCCATCTGTACGAATGTTTTTCCAAACAAACGCTGTGCTTCACGATTACGTAACGTAGTATATGCTGCTACCAATTCATTCTGAACAGCAATATACGTTTCATAATTTGTTTCCCTGTTATTACGCAGAGAGATTACAGCTTTTGTTGGGTTATCCGAAGAAGATGGATCTTTTGATCCTTGACAGTAATTACAGGCATCTTCTCCTGCTCCACCACCATTATCTAAAAATTTAATGGCAGCTTCACGAAGATCCTTCAACTCCATTGGAGTTTCCTCTACAAGAAGGTCATTATTTTTGTTTAGTTCAACCACAAAAATATTTTTTTCCTTCAAGATTGGAGGTGGTACTTCTTCGTCCTGTGGAGGAGGAAGCTTACGGCTAATACCACTATCTGTTTCGATAGTCGTTGTAACCAGGAAGAATATAAGAAGTAAGAAAGCGATATCTGCCATAGATCCCGCATTTACTTCTGGTGCTGCTCTTCTTGCCATACTATTTACCTATTAATTTTTTAATACCAGAGAAAAACATTAATCCTACTGCTACTGCAGCTAGAACATAAAATGCATATAATCCAGTTCCTACCCATTTCGATCCACTAGCAGAAAGTACGTCACCATCTTTAAGAGGGGTCTCTACTCCGTTTGCCATAGCAAAACCGATACCCACTACAATAAGGAAAGCTACAACACCTATTGCTGTATTTTTAAGACCTGAAGGGTTCTTTAGTAATGTTGAAATTACAGTGAATAATGTAGCCACGATAGTTACTATGAAGATAATCAAAGTAAGGCTATACAATGGACTTACTGAAGACTCGGCAACATCTAATGGAAGTTCTCTTGCTTCAGAAACACCATTCTGATCCATCAAATCACTGATTGAGCTACTCATAACATACCAAAGGATCGCTCCTAAGATACCTACTCCTAGCACAACATATGATAATATTTTAGAAAGTTTCATGTGTCTATATTTTATTTGGAATGCAATTGCACTCTGATTAACTAATGAATGTCATTTTTGAAATCGTCTTCAAAAAGACTTTACTAGCAGGGAAAACCCTACTTTACCGTATGCTTAGTAATTACTTTTTGTTCTTGTAAGCTACTAACATATCGATTAAAGTAATCGATGCATCTTCCATATCGTTAACGATTCTATCAATTTTTGCTACGATGTAGTTGTAGAAAATCTGAAGGATAATCGCTACGATAAGACCAAATACTGTAGTCAAAAGTGCTACTTTAATACCACCTGCTACAAGAGAAGGTTGCATGTCTCCAGCCGCTTCAATTTTATCGAATGCCTGAATCATACCAATTACCGTACCCATGAACCCAAGCATCGGAGCAAGAGCGATAAATAAAGATATCCAAGATACGTTCTTCTCTAATTGTCCCATTTGAACACCACCGTAAGCTACAACAGCTTTTTCAGCAGCGTCTATGCTTTCATCAGCTCTGTCAAGCCCTTGATAGTAAATAGAAGCAACAGGTCCTTTAGTGTTTCTACACTCTTCCTTAGCTGCTTCAACACCACCACTATTTAAAGCGTCTTCAACTCTTTGTTGTAATTTCTTAGTGTTGGTTGTAGAAAGATTTAAAAAGATAATTCTTTCGATTGCAATCGCAAGACCTAGGATCAAACATAAAAGTACGATACCCATAAATTCAGGTCCACCCTCTATAAAACGTTTTTTAAGGTTTTGGTGAAATGTTAACTCTTCAGTAGTAGCAGAAGCATCTTCTTGTACTGTTGTCGATGTTATAGGAGCAATTAATAATTGCACATTAGTCGTTAATAACTGGGCAGGTGCAGTTGACGCCTGTAAATTTCCAAAAGCCATTACTGCTGTGATTGCCAGAATAGAAAATAATCTTTTCATTGCGCTGATTCTTAATTTTAATTAGTTAAAGGGTTAAAGATATAAAAATATTATAAAAACTGTCAAATATTTAAATATATTGCAGAGAGGAAGGGATTCGAACCCTCGATACGCTTTTGACGTATACACACTTTCCAGGCGTGCGCCTTCGACCACTCGGCCACCTCTCTTCATTTCCCAAAAATGGGATGGGCAAATAACAAAAAAAATGTTAACCAATAAAATTTGAGGCGTTAATTTTCTGACATTTCGCCACGTAGAGAGGTTTCATAGATGGTTTTAAGGACTTTAAGTGGTAAATTTTCGCCCAACAAATACATCAGTTTAGCTACTGCTGCCTCGGTTGTGATGTCTTTTCCCGAGATTACTCCTACCTTTTTTAAGGCAACACTGGTATCGTATTTACCCATTTCGACGCTTCCTCCAACACATTGAGTCACATTAATAATAGGAATACCCTTTTTGATCGTCTGCGATAACATTTTCACAAACCATTCTTTGGTAGTTGTATTTCCCGACCCATAGGTTTCTAATACAATTCCTTTGATACTAGGTAATTCAAAAATTCCCTTCAGTATTGTTTCATTGATCCCCGGAAACATTTTGATCACTACGACATTATTATCAAAATGAGTGTGATATACCATTTTCTTCCGTCTGTTTACAGCTCTCAAAAAAGGTGTATGTACTTTAAGGTGCACTCCAGACTCTACCAACGCCGGATAATTTAGGGATTGAAAAGCCTCAAAATGCTCAGCATTAAGTTTTGTGGTTCTATTGGCTCTAAGCAGTTTATATTCAAAATACAATCCTACTTCTGTAATTACCGGCCTGCCCTTTTCTTGCAATGCTGCTATCTGAACCGCTGTAATCAAATTCTCTTTGGCATCGGTTCGCAAATCTCCAATAGGCAACTGGGACCCTGTAAAAATGATAGGTTTTGCCAGGTTTTCGAACATAAAACTCACGGCAGAAGCCGTATAGGACATGGTGTCACTTCCGTGAAGCACTACAAAACCATCGTACTTATCGTAATGATTATTAATAATATCCCCAAGTTCTTTCCAACGTTCCACATTCATATCGGAAGAATCAATGGGTTCATCAAAACTTATGGTATCGATATTACAATCCAATTGTTTCAACTCTGGAATATTTGACAATAGCTTATTGAAATCAAATGCTACCAAAGCCCCTGTTTCAAAATTTTTGATCATACCGATAGTACCACCAGTATAGATAAGAAGTATGTTTGATTTACTGCTCATAACACAAATGAACAAAATTTAATGCATTATAAATTATATACCGAAGACATCTTTAGAATTTTGGGTAGTAATAGCCGCGATCTCGTCTACAGGTTTTTGATAAATATCTACCAACCTATCCAGAACATTGGTGATATATGAACTTTCGTTTCGCTTCCCCCTATAAGGAGTCGGTGCCAAATAAGGCGCGTCGGTCTCGAGCACAATATGCTCCAAAGGTATTTGATCTAAGAATTTATCGATTTTCCCATTCTTGAAGGTAACTACTCCACCGATACCTAATTTCATATTATACCCTATAGCTCTATGCGCATCCTCTATGGTACCTGTAAAACAATGAAAAATCCCAAACAGCTCCTCCCCTTTTTCTAGCTCCAAAACCTCAAAAACCTCTTCAAAAGATTCTCTACAATGAATTACAATCGGCATTTTATACTTTTTTGCCAATTGAATTTGATATCTAAATGCTTCTTGTTGTTGTTTAAGAAAACTTTTATCCCAATACAAATCGATGCCTATTTCACCTACTGCATAAAACCTCTTTTCAGCATTAGGAGTAGTTCGTTTTGCCAGCTCTAGCTCGACATGCTTTAATTCTTCTTCATAGTTTTCTTTCACATGAGTAGGATGTAACCCCATCATCAAGAATACATTTTCGGGATATTGAGCCTCAATATCATACATGGATGTAGTGTAGGTAGAATCTATAGCAGGCACAAAAAATCGTGTGATTCCTTTTTCTATAGCACGCTGCATCATCTCCTTTTGATCCTCTTCAAAAGACTCGCTATAAATATGTGTATGAGTGTCTGTAATTATCATGCGGCAAAAGTAAATAAATTCACTTTTGGTCGCTATATCTAATACCAATATAATTGGCGTAACATCAATTTAAGAAATACTGATGATTCTTTCTAAAGGAAGTACCATGGATTTTTTAAGGATAACATACTTTGAGGTAACTCCCCATATGGTAGTCTCTACTTCTTTTATCCCCTCGTTGTCTATAAAACGAATCTTGACCTTTACATGTTCTAAATTACCTAATCGAAGTGCTCTAAGTAATTTTTGACATCTGTCTTTTACCTCTTTCTTTTTATCTAAAACTTCTTCTTTGGGAAAATTTAAAAATGCGATTTGCTCTTTTTCGATGTGTTGTATTTGATCTAAAGTCTTCATATGCCCTTTCTTTTTAATGATTTATTCATCAATTTAGTGGAGACAAAAGCATATACATTACATTATTTTAGATTTTTTTAATACAATCTATAAACAAATTAACAGCATAAAGAAGCATACCGTTCCCTATTCTAATCTAGTTTTTTCAATAGTTTTTGCGCTTGTTGATAGTCCTCTGCATCTTCTGGAATTTTCTTTAGTAATCCTGCGCATGACTCATACTTCTCTTGCTTTAATTCATTGAGTGCTTCAAACCATAATGCCCGATAACGGTACACCGAGTTTCCTTTGTACAAACTTTCAAAAACAGTAGTAGCGTTTGCATATTTGTTCTGTTCTAACAATGCAATTCCATAATAAAACTGATACTGGGTATTATCAGGATCTTCTGTTAATAATGAAGAAAAGTAATTTTCGGCTGCTTTATAGTCTCCAGCATTGAATACCTTCTCTACATTTTTGGCATCCTCATTTGAGTTCGAACGTTCACCCATAGATAATTCGGGAATAGTTGCAAAATCATCATAGGTTGGATTCCCCTGATTAAAAAAGTAGACTCCAAAAAATAAGACTACACTAGCGGCAACGGCATAGGCCCACTTAGGCATTTGTATTACTTTTGATTTCTTTGGTGTAGTGGTTGTATTGAAATAGGAATCCCCGATTTGCTTAAGGTTATCTTTGAGCTCCTGTTGTTGTTTTTCGGTAGTAAAATTACTGTCCAAATGGGACCATAATTCCTGATATACCTTCAATTCTTGATTTGCAGCTTCATCTTCGGTCAATATTTGATCCAAAGTCGCCTTATCCTCTACAGAAAGGTCCTGCCTGCAGTATTTCTCGAACAACTCGTATTTTTCTTCTGGGGTCATAACAAATTCTTTAAGTGATTAAACCTTGGAGCACTCTGAACCAGTTGCGTTAATTGACCAATACACAAAGATTTCTTTTTTCGAACATATCCATAGGACTGTCCTAATTTTTGTGCTACTTCTTCCAAAGATTTTATGGTAAAAGTAGTTTTCAGCAATTCTTTACACGCTTTTCCTAATTGGTCAAACATTTCTTCAAACAGTTCGTGTTTTGCCGCGTATAATTCGGTTTCTTCAGCAAAACGAGCACTCTCATCATCAATAGATACAACACCTTCGTTAATTGTTACCTCTTTGTTCGAAGATTTATTCAATTCATTGATCCATTTGCGCTTACACAGTAAAAAGAAGTAGGCATCAAACGGACATGTAAGTTGCAGTTTTTTTTCGGTGGCTTGTCTGTAAATCGTAATCAGCGTTTCCTGAATAATATCCTGAGCCCGAGACTCGTCACCACTGTTTTTCTTTATATAGCCTACCACCTTGGGTGCAAATCGTTCATAAATCTCAGCCAACACCTTACTATCATTTCGTAAAAGCGCCTCGATATATTTTTGATCAGCATGTGGTTTGGAATTCCCCATAGACAATTGGTTAGCGCTTCTAATTTAAAAAAAGTTTCAAGATAATGGTAACAAAACTTTAAAGCTATTGATATGAGGTCGTAAACAATAAAACTTTAAAAATTATGAAAGCAATGAATACGACAATGGTATCCTCAAAAAACAACAGAGGAACCAAAAAAGTAATTCCGTTTTTACTATCACTTCTACTCACTTCTCTTTTGTTTGTGGGCTGTAAAAATGATGATAACGAAATTTTGATTCAGGAAATCTTAGATGGAGAAGAGTTAGCACAATCCATAAAGGATCAACGGGAACAAGCAAAACAAACTACGATTTTGAATGCAGACACTGGCGGAGAAGTATATGGTGCAGAAGGGACTATTCTTTACTTCGGCCCTAATAGCTTTTTGGATCAAAACGGAGATCCAGTTACTGGTAGTGTATCAATAGAGTTGATTGAAATCTACGACAAAGCCAAAATGCTACTTACCAAAATGCCCACCAACGGGAAACGACCCAACGGCGATGTAGAAACCTTGGTTTCTGGAGGAGAGTTTTATGTAAATGCCACCCAGGATGGATCTCCATTAGAACTTGCCAATGGATTTCAGCTATTGGCTCCAACGGATCAGGTTGACAATGAAATGGTGCTTTTTAGTGCTCAGGACAATGATTGCGATGACACTGACTTAGATTGCGATGTGGTTTGGGAAGAAGACGACCAGGGAGACCTGGAAATCGTTCAACGAGAAGGACCTAATGGGATGGGCGTAACCTTTTACCTGGGTATTGCCGATCACTTTGGATGGACCAATATTGATAGATGGTTTAGCGATCCCAGACCAAAAACGGTTCTTAGTGTAGACCCACCAGAAGGATATGACAACACCAATTCTAATGTATACATCTCTTATGATGGAGAACCTGGCACTTTAGCGCTACTAGATATTTACGATCCAGATACTGGTCTATTTTCTGAGCATTATGGATTGATCCCTATAGGACTGGAGATACACATCATTTTTGTATCTGTTCAAGACGGGCAGTATGTGTACGCAATCCAATCAGCTACTGTAGAAGAAGATCATGTAGAGGTAATTGGAACTACTTCAACAGCCACCGAAGCCGAATTGGTAGCCATCATCAATGCACTTCCTTAATAGATAAAAATTACTGGAATATGCTTACAGGTTAACGGGGGTTACGGCATATTCGAGTTAGTATTCCGGGGGTATAGCTCCCGGAATTTCTATATCTGGACAAAAATTTTGAAAAAAATTCTAAAAAAGGGGTAACAAAAAATCAAAGCACTTGATCTGAGGGTGTAAAACAAAAAATAAAGAAAGACATGATAACGAATCACACAACATTTGCATTACCAAAAAACAGTAGGAATGTAAAACAAATATGCATAAGCTTATTACTTTCAGCCTTTTCACTTTTCTTTTTCGGAAGTTGTGAAACTGATGATGGGATTACGGATATACAAACTAACAGCCCTGTATTTGACATCGACTTATTTGAACAAAACCTCATCGATTATGTCGAAGCTGGTGGAAATGCACCCGTAGGATGGGCATATACAATTAGTACAAACGGAAACCTATCCAAATCCAACGCCTATGGCCAAGCCAGAACAGCTGCAGACGGAGCCCTTGATTTCACTTTAAACAAAGAAATTAACATAGCCAGCGTTTCCAAATTCTACACGGCAATCGGCGCGATGCAGTTACTAGAAGCCAACAATCTAACCATTGAAGACAACATTGAAGATTGGTTACCTGAATCATGGACCAAAGGACCTGGGGTAAGTGAGCTAACTTTCAAAGATCTATTAAAACACGAATCTGGACTACAGAGCACCAATAATAACTTTGATACTACCTTAGGTTACGAAGGACTTAAAGATTGTATCGAAACCGGAGTAGTAAACTCTAAATCTCGTAATTATCTGAATGTGAATTTCGCATTATTTAGAGTGTTAATCCCTTCACTTTGGAGTGCTGTAAGCAACAATGCTATCGATCTTGAAAACGATGCCAATACCCAATTCATGTATCTTTTATACATGCAGGAAAATATCTTCGATAGGCTTTCATTGCCTTTAGTAGGTTGTACGCCGGAAAACAGAGAAATCTCAACGATGTATTACAACGTTAATGATCCGGACACAAACTCCAATGGTCAGTACTACGGAGGTTGGAACAACAAATCCGGAGGAGGAGGATACTTTATGAGCACCCTGGAAATGGCAAAAGTCAATGCATTCTTCGAACATACTGAAACACTAGTATCCAAAGACCAAAGAGATCTTATGAAACTACATCGATTGGGTATGGATGTAGAGGATGTTAACGACGAGATCCACGGAAGTTATTACGGAAAAGCTGGTTCGATTGGAACCAGCAGTGATCCATCCATCTCTCAAGGAGTACGTACACAAATAGTGATGTTTCCAGCAAATGGGATCGACTGTGTGATCGTAATGAACACACAAGGAGTGACCTTGCAAAGCACTACGAGTTTGCGCCAAATGATATACAACGCCTATAATGATGCATGGCAGTAAATAGTAACAAATACGGTTACTAAAATTCCGGGAAATCACCTTCCCGGAATTTGAACATTTAACTTTTTACTATCTTTAGTAACGTCAAACAAAAAAACATGAGGGGGTTTTTATTTTCAATTATTTATGTGGGGATATTGTGTTTTCCAATGTTGGGCATATCTCAGATTAACACCAACGACACCATTCCTAGAATCGCTCCAATTTCTTATGATATCGATGGCAACCGGGTAACGTTTGGTGCCGAAATGCCCCTACTCAATCAAATTGCAGGAGCGCCGAAGGCATTTTACACCTACTACTGGGAGTTTGGGGATGGCAACTACAGCTTTGAAAAAAATCCTACTCATACCTATCCTAAATCCGGAAACTACCAAGCCAAACTTTGGGCAACAAACAATTATGATAATGGGAAACCACCCGCTAGCCGACCCAAATCTGTTTCGATAAACAATACTCTAGAGGAAGCGTCATTAGATTCGAATTCTATATTTAAAGAAGAAGAGGACTTGCTTATCAAACGAAATCGAGAACCCATTCCTGATCAGGAAATGGTGGTTATCACTAGCTATAAAAACACCAACAACTACGTTTCTAACGGGAAATTGTATTTGTTCTACAACGATTACAAATTCAAGAATGATAATTTCACTATTGAAGACACCCGAATGCATCATGGGGAACAAATTATCCCTTTGAATGCCATTACCGAGACTTTACCTGAAAATGATGATCATACCCTATTGGCATCATCTTCACATTCTATACTGCACAACAAAACACTTTTTGTACAAGACACCACCAAACGTAAAAATCTACCGCTAACCCTGGAAGAGTCTAAAGCTTTGTATCGGGACTATCAGGTCATTGCTTTTAACGATATGCAACCTGGTGAAGAGCGCAACATCTTCAGAACACTGAAGACCACTCCCGAAATGATTAAAGACACCAGCGCTATTGTGACGCTACGTAGTGTTTATGTTCCTGATGACAGCTACGACAATCATACGGTAAAGGACACAGAAATGGAAATTGTTACCTCACACGATCCCAATAAGATGTCCTCCAACGGTTGGTTGATGAACTATCGACTGGTTCGATTTAAACGCCTCAAATTCAAAGTGCGTTTCCAAAATAACGGTGAAGGCCCCGCCAATACCATCAGGCTAGAATCAGATACTCCAGAAATGTTTGACAAATCTACATTGCGGATCGATAGTATGTATCCTGAATGTCCAATCTGCCCAAAAGATCGGGAAGTAAATTATAGCTGTCTGGACACCATATTAAAAAAGGATAAGATCATTTTTCAGTTCAATAGGATTTATCTTCCAGGTAGCCAACAAAAGAATGTTGCCGAAATTGATTCTACCAAAGGTTTTGTAAAATACTCGATGAAATTTGGAAAGGATTTTCACAAGAAAAAAACCAAAAGTAAAACTGCCATCTATTTTGATAAAAACGAACCCATTATTACCAATTATGCAACCACACGATTTATCCCGGGCATTTCTATTGGTGCCAAGGCAGGATATATTTTCGTGCCTGATCTAGACAACCAACGCGAATATTTTGTGGGGGCCACCTTATCACCTTTCAAATCCTATAGAGCCTATTATCAGGCGGAGCTGTTTTTCTCTACTTCAACTCATGACGAAGTACGAAATTTTGAAACCAGAACGGTCAATGCCGATGGGTCTACTTCACTTATTCAATTTTCTGAATTGAATCAATTCAACAACATCACCGTATATGCAGTGCCGGGATCGATTCGATACAACTTCAATAACTTTTTTGCCATGGGTGCTGGGGTACAGTTGAAATTAGACATGAATAGTGTTAATGATCAGGAAACCACTGGGGAAGCTTTTACCATAGTAAATGGCATTCCTACACCCAATCCGGACCTCAACTCCTTTACTGCAGAAGAAATTACAGACAGTTTTCTCAACGCTCAAGCCGGAGTATTTGTAGGTATGAATCTGGGAACAGTTCGAATTGGACCGAGTCTTGGAGTACGGTATGTGTACAATTTTGATGCCCCCAACTCTCAAATTCAAGTATATGGGATTTGGAAATTTTAGGATCATCCTTTGCTTTATAGCAATGCTTGGTATTGGTGACTATAGTATCCAAGCACAATCCCGAGAAAGCACGGCTACTTTTTTATACAAACAGCTAGATTACTTTTTGCAAAACCCCACCTCATCTGGCTCTTTACGACTTAGCAAACTCATCTATCCAAAAAAAGAGCAACTAATTACCAAAGAAGATCAACTGGCATGGGTGGTGGTGCACTGTAATTTGGGATACTACCAACAGCAATTTGGGAGTCTAACATCCGCCATATTGTACTACGAAAAAGCCTGGAGCACCTATTATCAATATCAATTATCAGATTATGACATTATCGAAAACTGTCTACAACCTTTGGGCAATTTATACCTTAAAATAGGGGATCTTCCTAAAGCAGAAAACACCATAAAAAGCTATTTGTATTTGGCAGAGCAATCTCAAAATCAATCCAAAATTGTTACTGCCATTACCAACCTCTCGATTGCCTATCACAATCAAGGCGAGTATGCAAAGGCGATTACCGTTTTGAATCAGGGCCTCTCTATAGCTCCAAAAAACCTAAATATCTTAAACAATATTGCCACCAATCATTTGGATGCTGGTAATTATCGCGAAGCCAAAACTCTAGCAAAACAAATCATAGCTATAGATTCTAAACAGATTAATGCTTATCAGATTCTAGCCGCTGTAGCTTTACAAGAAGGAGAACTACAAGCAGGGCAACACTACATGGAGCAGTCCAGATTTCAATTATTAAACAATGATAACGCCACTCCAAGATCTCTGGCCAAATTACAATTGGGGTATATTGATCTATTATTATCTTCGTCAAAATTTGAGGAAGCGCAAAAAAGCATTGTAGAGCTCTATTCTTTAATACTACCAAAATATGAGAGCAAAGATCCATTACCCTTAGAAGATCATCTAGTCACAGATCCGATTCTTTTAAAAATATTGGATCTACATGCACATCTTTCTATACAACTTCAAAACCCTAAACAAGCTTTAAAAGCATATGAACTTGCTTTTGAAGTCAACAAAAAACTGAATAGTCTATATCCTTTACAAGACACCAAAATCATACAGCACAGTCAAAACAGAAATCGAACCGAACTTTATATTGATCTTCTTTTTGAACTGTATCAATCCACAGCAGATCAACGATATCTCGAAAAAGCCTTTCAAGCTGCAGAACACTCAAAAGCGCCATCGGTAAGCGAAGCCTTACTTTCTAAAAAGGTACTCTCCCAATATAAAAGTGATGCATGGGTAGTACAAAAAGAACAAATCACTTCAGCATTGGCTTCTTTGGAGGTATTGATAGTGCAGGAAAAACTAAAACTGGATACCGCCAACATCGCTAACATTCAAAAATGGACAGCAGCCTATGATGCAAAATCATTGGAACTTAAAACCGTAACGCAGGCTCTTCAAAACAAATATCCAAAACTCCTTCAGCTTCAAAAACCCATATCGATAAATGATTTACAGGAAAAGTTGCAGCAGGATCAAACAGTAATGATCGCCTATTTTTATGGCCAACAAAATGTTTATCAATTTGAAATAGGTTTTGATTCCTTTCTGGTCAGAAAAATAAAAAACACTGCTTCTTTTCAGGAAATCATTAAAAATTATATTGGGTATTATAATGATTCGGCTGCTATATTGAATCAGGTAACGGATTTTACCCAGGATGCTGCAAACCTCTTTACTGCACTGCAGGTTCCCAAGGATGCCAATCGACTTCTCATAGTAGCAGATGGGTTGCTAAACTTTATCCCTTTTGAAACCCTACTCACTGAAAGCTCAACCGCGCTTAGTTTTCAGAACATGCCTTTTTTATTACATACCACAGAAGTGCACTATGAGATCTCGGCAAGCAAGTACGTACATTCGACATCCAAAAATGATATAGATCATACCGTACTGGGAGTCTTTCCCGTTTTTGAGAACACCCCATTAGCCCTCCCCTATTCCTTAACAGAAAGTAAATACATTCAAGACTATTTTGAAGGCACCTATCTCCAAAAAGAACAGGCCACATATCAAAACTTTATCCGAACTGCCAACAATCATAGTATTATACATCTATCCACCCATGCTGAGGCTGGTAGTTTCTCGAGACCTGCATCAATAAAATTTATAGACAAAGATATTTTGGTGAATCAATTATACGGTACAAACCTTAGCACAGATTTGATAGTGCTCAGTGCTTGCGAAACTGGAATCGGGAAACTTGCCAAAGGAGAAGGGCCGATTAGTATAGGGAGAGGATTTCAGTATGCCGGGATAGAAAATGTTCTTTTTTCGCTTTGGAGAGTGAATGACAAAACTACCTCCAAACTGATGCAGCTTTTTTACAAACATTTGCATACCTCTCACTCCAAATCCAATGCTTTATATCAATCAAAACGAGATTACCTGGCTGCAAAAGACATTTCCAACGCCGAAAAATCCCCTTATTTTTGGGCAGCATTTGTATACTACGGAGAAATCGATCGACCTAATACCTTTTCTTATTATTGGTACATTGTTGGTTTTGTGTTATTGCTGATAATTGTGCTACTTTTGCGAAAGTTTGTTCAAAATAAAACATGAGTACATTACGACAATTTCTGAAGCAAAAAGAGTATCACAGGATCAAAATGACTACTACCAAAACCATGCATTTTGAGGTCACCGCAATTTTGAATGATATCAGAGGCACTTTCATTGTAGATACTGGAGCCTCTAACTCGTGTGTGGGTTTTGAAGCAGTACATAAGTTCAATCTTTTTGCCGAGGATAGTGATGTAAAAGCTGCAGGTGCTGGTGCTACTGATATGACCACACAACTCTCCAAAAAGAACAACATACAATTAGGAAGCTGGCGCAAAAATAGAATATCACTGGTGCTATTTGATCTCACTCATGTCAATTCGGCTTTGGTAGCTCATGATGCAGCTCCCGTAGATGGCATCATAGGTGCAGATATCCTAAAACGTGGTAAAGCGATTATCGATTATGAGAGAAAATGCTTGTATCTGAAGTAATTCCAGAAATTTATTAAACTGCATCTTGTTCTGGAAGCATAGATCATCTTATTATATTTTTTGTTTTAGGTACTTCTGAAGTACCCCCTCCCCACTTATCACACTACCCTTAACTAGTAATCGCAGTGGGTACCTCCTATTGTAAACACAGGTTCGCCTTGTGTTGAACACAAGTTCAACTTATGTTTTAGCATCGATTCACTTCTGTTTGTACTACCCCCAACTTCTGTTTGAAGTACCCCTTAGTATGTTTTTGATTATTATTGGGTACTTCGAGTAGTACCCCAAACGAATACATTACGATAAAAAGGGTACTTATACCAGTACCCCTCCCCATGTTCCATATGTACCTTATTTCGTGTTTTAATGTGTTTTTTACATTTTGAGCAACAAATAAGCCAGTAACACTATGTTACTGGCTTTTAAATTCTCAACTTCAAAAGTTACATATCTATATTCTTGGTTTTCTATTCCAAAAAAATGATGTCTGAATCCTCAGAGACCCCTTCAATAACAAGTTTGACAGCTTGATCAATATTTGTGGACTCCCCACCATAAATATGAATTAGCGGAAATTCAAAATACCAATTAGGATCATTATCTGTGCAATTATCTAACGGACCTCTAAATTCTATCCCATCTAATGCATAGTAATCATTATACTCTCCATAATTATACAGATTACTAACATTGTTGAAAACAGGATGATTCTTAATAACTGTATTGTTTTGATCAAACCATGTAAAACTACTAGCACCTATTATCTTGATACCGCAAAAGTTTTCTGGAAGAATAATATTCCCTTCGTTATCATGATAGTGATAGAGTGGATTATTGTTTTTTAATGCATTTCTATCTATACTGATCTGTGGACTCGGAACATCATCAGGATTATTCGTAAAGTCAACGATAATTTTTGCGTCATTGCTGATACTGATATAGTCTGGTATAACATCTCCGTTATCTCCTCCCCCAGGCGGGTTGGGATCTGGTCCTTCATCCGGTTGTTTATCCATCATAAAATCAAACTCATCCAATCCCATCGCATTTTTTACTCGTATTCTAAAAGATCGTTTTTTAGTACCATTTTTATAATACCCATATGTTCTTCGCTTATTTGCAGGTATTTCTATACCTTCTTGAATTGAAGTTTTAATCGGCTTCCATACTCCGTCCTTTTCAAATTCAAAATACAATTTCGGACCTCGGTATGCTGAACATGGCGGATCCAGGCACAAAATATTCGACAGGTAATGATCGTTGTTTGCATTTTGAACCGATTTAGCACATATCTTCCCTCTCCACTTTTTGGTATTGTTAAAAGTAGCCGAATATCGATACCTTTTTCCTTTTTGGCACATGGCATCGGATAGATTGCTACAATCATTTTTAAAACTGGAATAGTTAATAGGTTTTTTATCTAATCTAATAAATTCAGGATCCCCTAAAAAGCCACCAACAATACCACTGGTAAACTTACTATTCTTGCATGCTACTATTGTACTAGATTCATTATTCTCAAAACCCATTTTAACAGGAGTTTGAACTTGACTTCTGGCCCAGCCCTGCTCTTTGGAAACAGTTTTACTGGCATTCTGGTTCATTTTTAGAAAATCAGGAACTTCTTCTCCTTTTTTGGATAATGCCCAAAAAATTTCAGCTTCAGACAATTCCTTTTTGGAGAGGGAAATAATGTTATCCAACACCGAACAATCGGAGCATTCGCTTTCTTCAAGTATAAAAACCTCATCGTTATCATAGTTAATAAAAGAAAGTTTGTTTTGGTTTTCTAATACCAACGAAATACTCCCCTTTTCAGAAAGTTCCTGGACTACTTGATCCGTCAATAACTCTGGTTGTTCACAAGAAAGTAAACTCAACATGACACCAACCAAAAAAATGTGTGCAATCTTAAATGTTTTCACGATTTCTAGATTTTAAAAGTTTATTTACCAACTGAAGTTAGGTGGGTATAACTACAAAAAGTCCGAATATTTTGAGTTTCAAAATATTCGGACTTTTTAGGGTTTTTAACCGGTTTGATAAGGGGTAAAAAACCTCTTTAAGGCTGGGCACAATCACCAGGCGATTTCCCTATGCTACCTGTAGTTTTCTACTTGTACAACATATAGGCTCACCAAAAACTAGTTTTATTTCCTATTTAATTGATTATAAATAACTAATACAGAAAAGTGCTTGTATCTAAATTCAACATCTTGGACCTACATCCCAGTTCGTATCGCCTCTACCGGATCTAGCCTAGATGCCGATATTGCCGGTAGAATCCCAGAAACCAAACCAATAAAAGAAGAAACTATAGTACCGATTAGGATATTCCAAGGAGATAAGACAAACTCAAAGTCGCCTGTAAATTGAGAAGCTAATAGCGATATCAACCAAACAAAAAGTAAACCAATTAATCCACCGATCAAAGACAAGATCACCGCTTCAAACAAAAATTGGAATAAAATAAATTTATTCTTAGCTCCCAAAGACTTTTGAATCCCAATCAAATTAGTCCGCTCTTTTACGCTTACAAACATAATATTGGCAATACCAAATCCACCAACCAGTAACGAGAACCCACTGATGATTAGACCGATAAAACTCATCTGACTGGTAATATTATCTATAAAATCAGTAAATCCTTGTAGTTGATTTACAAAAAAGTTATCAATTTCGTCGGGTTTCATCCCACGATAGGTTCTTAGCTTTTGGGTTAATACCGCTACAAACTCAGGCACATCAATTCCTGATTCAGGCTTGATGATAATGGCAGGAAAAGCGGCTTTATTATTATCCCCATAGATTTTCCTCACCAAATTTACAGGAAGAAATACTGCGGTATCTTTCGAATTTCCAAAAAGTCCCATCCCTTCTTTCTTTAGCACACCAATCACCGTGAACTTACGCCCGTATAATCGAATCTTCTTTCCGATCGGTTCAAAAGACCCAAACAAGCTATTTGCGATTTCATCACCCAAAACAATTACAGGTGCTCCGGCTACAGACTCTTGTTCGTTATAGAATCTACCTTTTTCAATTTGTAAAGCTTCAATTTCGTAGTAATCATTGGTTACCGGTGCAATTTCAACGTTACTCACACTCTTATCCTGATACTTCACTGTTTCGGGAGCTACATTCAAAATAAAACTGGCTGCTTTCAGGTTTGGCATCGATCTATTGATATACTGATACTCCTCGAAAGTAACATCTGGGAATTGCTCTCTTTTCCATTGAGGGATATCGGTAGGTCCAAAAGAAAATCGCATTAAATAAATAGTGCTATTATCCAATGAGCTAATACTTCCCTTGATTTCTTGTTTCAGAGAATCTACCGCAGCGAGCACTCCGATAATAGAAAAAATTCCTATCGTAACTCCAAGTAACGACAAAAACGTTCGTAACTTATTATTAACCAGTGCATTTACCGCAAAATAAAAACTCTCTTTAAGTACTCTTAGATAGATTAGCATGCTCCGTTTTTTGAACCCATTTTACAATAATCTAAAGATAGGACGTTTTCCTTTAATTTTTGTTACAACTTAGCGCAAACAATTACACATAATCGTTGTCTAATTGATTGGTAAATTGCTACTTTTGCGTTTTACTAACTAAATTTTCTCATGAACAACACAAAGACTGCGAAATCAGCACTAATTTCTGTATTTAGCAAAGAAGGATTAGCTCCAATCGTAAAAAAATTAGACGAGCTAGATGTTACTATTTATTCTACCGGAGGTACCGAAAAATTTATACGAGATTTAGGTATTAATGTAATCCCGGTTGAAGATGTCACTTCATATCCTTCTATCCTTGGAGGAAGAGTAAAAACATTACACCCAAAAGTGTTTGGAGGTATTTTGAATCGTCAGAATAATGATAGTGATGTTGCAGAAATCGAACAATACGAAATCCCACAAATCGATATCGTAATCGTTGATTTGTATCCTTTTGAAAAAACAGTAGCCTCTGGAGCTACCGAACAGGAGATCATTGAAAAGATTGATATTGGTGGAATCTCACTAATTCGAGCTGCAGCCAAAAACTTTGCTGATGTTACTTGTGTAGCTTCTGTAGAAGATTACGATGAATTTTTTGATATTATTTCTGAAGGAAACGGAAGCATTACCCTAGCAGACAGAAAACGTTTTGCTGCAAAAGCTTTTAATGTTTCTTCACATTACGATACTGCTATTTTTAATTATTTCAATAGTGACCTTGCAGTACCTGCCCTTAAAGTTAGTGAAACCAAAGGACAGGTGTTACGTTATGGAGAGAATCCGCATCAAAAAGGGTTCTTCTTTGGAGATTTTGATGCCATGTTCAACAAATTACACGGAAAAGAGCTTTCATACAACAACCTTTTGGATGTTGATGCTGCGGTAAATCTGATGAGTGAGTTTAAAGGAGAAGCTCCAACTTTTGCGATACTAAAGCACAATAACGCTTGTGGTTTGGCACAAAGAGATACTGTGCTTCAATCCTATGTAGATGCGTTGGCAGGAGATCCTGTTTCGGCTTTTGGAGGAATCTTGATTAGTAATTCTGAAATTGATGTGGCTACCGCCGAAGAAATTCATAAATTGTTCTGTGAAGTCGTAATTGCACCCTCTTTTACTCCTGAAGCTCTTGAAATACTAAAAGGAAAGAAAAATAGAATTATACTAATACAAAAAGACATTGACCTACCCGAAACCCAGGTAAGGTCATGCCTTAACGGAGCATTGGTACAGGACAAAGATTTGAAGACAGATGCTGTAGAAGATCTAAAAACAGTAACCAAAGTTGCGCCTACCGATGCACAGATTGAAGACCTGCTATTTGCTTCAAAAATTTGTAAGCATACCAAGTCAAATACGATTGTTTTTGCCAAAAACAAGCAATTATTTGCCAGTGGTACGGGACAAACTTCAAGAGTAGATGCTCTTAAGCAATCTGTAGAAAAAGCAAATGCTTTCAATTTTGATTTGAATGGAGCTGTTATGGCCAGTGATGCATTTTTTCCATTTCCAGATTGTGTAGAACTAGCTGACAAAGCTGGAATAAAAGCAGTTATCCAACCAGGTGGTTCGATCAAAGATCAATTGAGTATTGATTATTGTGACAATAACGGAATTGCAATGGTTATGACCGGAACACGTCATTTTAAACATTAATTTTATTACATTTACGAAATTTTAACCCCTTTTTTGAATTTTTATGGGATTTTTTGACTTCTTTACCGAAGAGATCGCTATAGACTTAGGTACCGCCAACACCTTAGTTATTCACAATGACAAAGTAGTAGTAGACAGCCCTTCCATAGTGGCCAGAGATATTATGTCTGGTAAAATTATCGCTGCCGGAAAGGAAGCTGCCATGATGCAGGGAAAAACCCATGAGAATATAAAAACCATCAGACCACTCAAAGATGGGGTTATTGCTGACTTTGATGCTAGTGAGAAAATGATAAGCATGTTTATCAAAGACATTCCGGCATTAAAGAAGAAAATTTTTGCTCCGGCTTTACGCATGGTCATCTGTATCCCTTCGGGAATTACCGAAGTAGAGATGCGTGCGGTAAAAGAAAGTGCGGAGCGCGTAAATGGGAAAGAAGTATATCTTATCCATGAACCAATGGCTGCAGCCATTGGTATTGGTGTAGATATCATGCAACCAAAAGGAAATATGATTGTGGATATAGGTGGTGGTACTACCGAAATCGCAGTCATTGCTTTGGGTGGTATTGTTTGTGACAAATCTGTAAAAATTGCAGGAGACGTTTTTACCAACGATATCATCTATTACATGCGCACACAACATAACCTTTATGTTGGAGAGCGTACTGCAGAAAAAATAAAAATTCAAATAGGAGCAGCTACCGAAGATCTGGAATTACCACCAGAGGATATGAATGTTCAAGGTCGCGACCTTCTTACCGGAAAACCAAAACAGGTACAAATCTCATTCCGTGAAATGGCAAAAGCACTTGACAAGTCTATTTTACGTATTGAGGATGCCGTTATGGAAACTTTATCACAAACTCCTCCAGAACTTGCCGCAGATATCTACAATACTGGAATCTACCTTGCTGGTGGAGGATCTATGCTTAGAGGTTTAGACAAAAGATTATCGCAAAAAACTGATTTACCCGTTTATATAGCCGAAGACCCACTACGTGCTGTAGTAAGAGGAACAGGGATTACACTCAAAAATTTGAACAGATATAAGAGCGTACTGATTAAGTAGTGTTATAAAAAACACTTTTGGAATATACCTAAATCTCAGAATTTACGTTATCCTGCTTTATATTTACTATGTAAGTGGATCGGTTACATATATAAATGAATAGCAAACAAAGTAATTACACCCTAAATCATGCAACAGATTATTAATTTTTTAATACGAAATAAACATTCTTTGTTGTTTCTGTTGCTGTTTTTGCTATCACTGATCTTTACTATTCAATCGCATTCTTACCATAAAAGCAAATTTGTGAGTTCTACCAACTTTTTGAGTGGAGGAATTTATGAATGGCAGCGATCGGTTAAAGACTATTTCAAACTGAGAAATGAAAATAAACGGTTACTTACCGAAAATGAAATGCTTCGCAATCAACTAAGTGCTTTGGGAGTAGACTCAGTTGCTACCCAATATCTCGATACTACAAATTTTGATAAGCCTTATACGTTTATTAAAGCAAGAGTAATCAAAAACGATTATAGTAAATCTGATAATTATTTGCTAATCGATCGTGGAGCAAAAGACAGTATCATTCCTGATATGGGAGTAATAACCGACAAAGGAATTATCGGAATTATAGAAAATACCTCAAAGAATTACAGCAGGGTTATCTCGATACTCAATAGCAATTCCAGAATCAACGCAGGTTTAAAAAACTCTGATCAATACGGTTCGTTAGTATGGAATGGAAAAGATCCTAATACTTTACAACTGGAAACAGTGCCCAGGCAAGCTGTACTCAAAGAAGGTGATACCATCATCACACATGGTCGATCTACCATTTTCCCTAGAGGAATAGGCATAGGAACCATTGCCAACTACAAACTAGACGAAAACAAAAGCTATTACTTGATCGATGTGAAGTTGTTTAATGATATGACTAATATCGGTTTTGTATACACTATAAAGAATAGAGATACCGAAGAAATTAAGAATCTAGAGAATGAATAAAGACACCCTATCACATATTGGCAGGTTTGTTATTCTGATTTTGGTTCAGACCTTTATTCTGAATCACATTAATTTCCTGGGATGGTTAAATCCATACATTTATATCATCTTCATCTTATTAGCCCCTCTAAACATCAACAAAAGTTTGTTTCTCCTGCTTAGCTTTATACTAGGTCTTACTATTGATATGTTTGGAGATTCTGGAGGCGTTCATGCAGCCGCTTGTTTGATTATTGCATTTTTTAGACCCGTTGCATTACGTACTGTTTTTGGATTGAGTTACGAGTTTCAAACTGTGAAACTTGGCAATACCGGTTTTGGTGAAAAACTAGCTTATGTAACGCTTATGGTTTTAACACATCATATCGTGCTTTTTTCACTTGAAATTTTTAACTTCTCTCACATACTATTAATACTCAAAAAAACGTTATTTTCCAGTTTATTCACCATTATGATTACCATGTTGGTGCTGGTTTTGTTTAGAAGAAATGATTCATGAGAAAGTTACTGCTGTATTTAATTATTGTTACTACAGGTTTTGTGTTTGTCGCAAGGCTCTTTTATCTACAAATATATAACACTTCTTTTGCCTCATTATCCGAAGACAATGCAATCAAAGTAATTTACGACTACCCCCAACGGGGAGCAATATACGACAGAAATGCCCGGCTGTTGGTAACCAACCAACCTTCGTATGATGTAATGGTTATCCCAAGAGAATTAAAACCTTTTGACACCTTAGAATTCTGTTCTATTCTGAATATTACCAAGGATAAGCTTATCAAAAGATTGCATAAGGCAAGAATATATTCACCCAGGGTACCTTCTATCATTATTCCTCAGTTAACCAAAGATGAATATGCCTATTTGCAGGAAAAAATGAGGAAATTCGAAGGTTTTTATATCCAGAAACGATCACTTAGAGATTATCAAACCGAGAATGCTGCTAACGTTTTAGGATATATTGGCGAGGTAAATGAGGGAATTATCAAAAGAGATCCTTATTATCTATCTGGAGATCTTATTGGTATCGATGGGGTAGAGAAACAATATGAAAAAGAACTTCGAGGCATTAAAGGAGTAAAGCGAATCCAAAAAGATCGATTCAATCGAGATATTGGTCCCTATAAAAATGGAAAATTTGATACCTTACCGGTAAACGGAAAAGATCTCACCATTACTATTGATGCAAAACTCCAGGCGTACGGCCAGAGGTTGATGCAAAATAAACGAGGAGGTATTGTTGCTCTCGAACCTGCTACAGGAGAAATCCTGGCACTGGTTACAGCACCAACCTACAAACCAGAATTATTAGTTGGACGAAAAAGATCGCCAAATTTTACCAAGCTCTATTACGATACGATTGCAAAACCATTATTTGACAGAGGTCTACAAGGGGAATATCCTCCTGGTTCTCCTTTTAAAACCATTAATGCCCTTATCGGCTTGCAAGAAGGTGTTATCGATACCAAAGAAAGTGTTTCTTGCAGAATGGGCTATTACTATGGTAGAAATGGAAGAAAGTTAGGCTGTCATTCGCACAGAAGCCCTCTGAGCATGGTGCCGGGAATTGCTCATTCCTGCAATGCCTATTTTGCCACCGTTTATCGCAGGATTATTGAAAAGTACAGTACTCCACAAGAAGGCATGGATAACTGGAGAAAACATGTAGAGAGTTTTGGACTAGGGAATTACTTAGGCAATGACCTCTCTGCAGGTCGACCTGGTAAAGTACCCAGCGCCAAATATTACGATAGAGTATACCCTAATCACAATTGGTATGCTACAGCCACTTTATCCAACTCCATCGGGCAAGGAGAAGTATTAGCAACGCCAATTCAATTGGCCAATATGACTGCTGCGATTGCAAATCGAGGATATTATTACACTCCGCATATCATAAAAGCCATAGATGGTAAACCTATTGATAATGAAAATTATGTAAAACCAAAGTATACTACCATAGACAAAGAGCATTTTGAACCTGTTGTAAATGGTATGCATGAGGTATACACCCAAGGAACCGCTAACTTTTTGCAAGTAGAAGGTATCGACATTTGTGGAAAAACAGGTACTGCAGAAAATTATACAAAGATCGACGGCGTGAAAACTCAGCTTACTGATCATTCGGTTTTTGTTGCTTTTGCTCCAAAAGATAACCCTAAAATTGTTTTAGCGGTTTTTGTGGAGAATGGATATTGGGGAGCTCGATACGCTGGTAGAATTGCATCCTTGATGATCGAAAGTTATATAAAAGGCACTATTTCCAGAACTGATCTGGAGGAATGGGTCCTTACCCACAGTTTGGAGGAAGAATATGCCAAACCCTACAGTGGTGAACCTTTTAAAATTAACCAATAATGGCAAAATCCAGTGTAGCCGCAATAGATTGGATAACGGTCTTATTATTTTTACTACTTGTTGGATTTGGATGGGGTAACATCTACTCTGCTTCCTACGAAAATGAAGTCATCTCCTTAACAGATCTTTCTATAGTGTATGTTAAGCAAGGGTATTGGATTCTATTTAGCATCATTATCATTATTGTAATTCAAGCCATAGAAGCTAAGTTTTATGAACGCTTTGCTGGTTTGATATATGTGATTGCATTACTCTCTTTATTAGGATTGTTTGTCTTCGGAAAAACCATTTCTGGAGCCACATCCTGGTATGCATTTGGTCCGGTTGGATTACAACCCTCAGAATTTGCAAAGGCAGCCACTGCCCTTGCTTTGGCTAAGTTTTTGAGTGATATGCAAACCAATATCAAATCTATTCGCCATCAATTAAGAGCATTTCTTATCATTGCTTTACCTGCCCTGTTAATCATCCCACAACCTGATCCTGGTAGTGCATTGGTATATGCTGCATTCTTCTTTCCACTTTATAGAGAAGGTCTGGCCGCCATATATTTGATCATAGGAGCTTCTGCTGCTGTACTTTTTATATTGACTTTACTGTTTGGCCCTTTGTGGGTGGTTTTAGGGATAGCAACTATCATGATCGCTATACTCGTTAAAAAAAGGAAGCAAAAACCAAAGTACTCTCGATATTTGATCACCTTAGTTTTCATAACAGGCTTTTGTTTTTCTGTAAATTACATCTTTAACAATGTATTCGAACAACGACACAGAGATCGTTTTAATATCGTTTTGGGTAAAGAAGTAGATGCCAAAGGAATAGGATACAACACCAACCAAAGTCAGATCGCCATTGGTAGTGGTAGTTGGACCGGAAAAGGTTGGAAAGAGGGTACACAAACCAAAGGTGGTTTTGTTCCTGAACAGCATACAGATTATATTTTTAGCACTGTTGGAGAAGAATGGGGATTTCTAGGAGCCACCCTGATTATCATTTTGTTTGTGCTCCTACTTATACGATTACTCCATTTGGCGGAACGACAAAAAAATCAATTTAGTAGGGTCTATGGATATAGTGTAATAGGGATTTTATTTATTCACTTTGCGATCAACATTGGGATGGTAACTGGTTTGATTCCAACAATAGGTATCCCTCTTCCTTTCTTTAGCTACGGAGGCTCAGGCTTATGGGGTTTCACTATCCTTCTTTTTATTTTTATTAAGCTAGATGCCAATCGAGTAAACGAGTGGTAATCCCTCTAAAACTTCCAACCTTTTGTAGTTGCAGATTGCTCTATTCTCGCCTCTATTTGATCATCAAGTTTAGCGAAGAAGTCTATTCCAGTCAATTCTTCTAGTTTATCAACCGACACTACAAAGCTTTGTAAAGGTTTTTGAGCATCTTGATGCGGTAATAAAAAAGCAATGATTTTGGGATCGGTCTCTGAGTGATCGTACACGATTTTATAAAAGTATTTTGGTACAGAAACGGCTTCATATCCTATAGATTTTAAATCATCAGACAAAACTCCCCCTGTTATTACATACACCCCATCATACCTTTTTGCCCAATACCTAATCTTCTGTTCCAGCCGATTCCATATCCCACTATTAAACTCATGATTTTGAGGTGAAACATTTGACGTTTTGAAAGTCTCTTCAAAAGCATCATAACTAAATCTTCGATCTCCCGCCGGACATAAATGCCCTCGATCGTATCCTGATTTTTTATAATTACGCCAATCGGCAGAGGTCGATCTTACCTTTCTGTCGATTTCAAAATAAGGACGTTTGAACTCATTTTTGGACAAATGTTCTGACTTTAATTCATAAGCCACCCATTCTGCTTGTTCATGCTTTTCAGAATAAGACAAGCTATAATGATTATGTATAATAACAGAACCTGTTGTTGACGTAGGCAAATAATAAAAACTGGAGGTGTTCTTTTCGTTACCTGGAATAACAGAATTGTCCTCTTTAGTCTCCAAATAACCTTCAAAATAATAAAAGCCAATGGACACTATGATAATGAGTATTGGGTAAATGTATTTTCTATTCAAAGCAATAGTATAGTATTAGTTTGCGACAAAAGTAATGAAATATTACCTGCTATTTTACTGCTTTGTAGTACTCAAGTTTCAAGAAAATGGGAATTAAAAAATTTGATTTATGATAAAAAGCGAGTTATTTTTAAAAGATATTTACAATCTTAAAACAACTCATCTCACACCATATCATGGAACACAATATTGAAAAAATAGTAGAAAGCGTTCTTATCGAGAATGGCATAGGAAATTATAACAAAAAAGATTTAGAACTTCAATTACAAATTCACCCTAATTACCCAAGTTTTCAATCCATTACAGATGCTTTGGATTATTTTGACATAGATAACATAGCTATAAAAGTGCCTCGAGATGCTCTGGATCAACTTCCTAAAAGTTTTATTTCTTTGGTGAAAAACGGAAATTCGGATGAAATTGTAGCAGTGAACAAAAAGAGTAAAACTATAGAAATAAAACATAGTAGTTTAAAGAAAAAGAAATACTCCTTTGAAGATTTCAAACAAATATGGGTTACTAATGTTATTGCTGTAGAAGACAACTCTTCTAATAACTTTATCTCTGGCCAATCTTTATTCCAGAATATACTTATCGCTATACTTTTGATTAGTGTCGGCCTTATTTTTGTCAATAGAAATTGGAGCATAGGCGAAGTATTTTTTTTAGGACTCTCGATCGCAGGATTAACTTTCAGTGTATTTGCAATTCAAGAACGTTTGGGTTATAAATCACAAACAGTTCATCAGTTTTGCACCTCTGTTGGAAAATCCAATTGTGGAGATGTGATTAATAACAATAGTGGTATCTTGTTCAAAGGGTTTTCATTAGCTGATGCGGGAGTACTTTTTTTTGGAAGCTTAACACTATATCAAATATTTCATGGTTATACTTCTGCTTTGCTAATACCTGTTCTTATAGGAGTACCTTTTGTGTTATATTCATTATATTCTCAAGCATTCATCATTAAAACCTGGTGCGCTATCTGCTTATCCATGGGATTGGTTTCCATCGGATTAGCAGTAATTGCGCTGACTAGTCTATCCATTAATATTAATTGGCAAACGTTACCAGGGTTAGCCTTGGTTACCTCTCTTTTTACTATTGGATACTTTTTTATCAGAGATAAAATAAAAGAAAACAAAGAATATCGTTCGCAAAACCTGAAATTAAATCGATTTAAAAGAGATGGTCAAATATTTGGGCTTTTATATAACAACAGCGATAAAGTAGCCGATACCACCATTCTTGAAAATGAAATTATTTTAGGTAATCCCAATGCGAATTTTAAAATTATCAGTCTTACCAATCCAATGTGTGGTTTTTGCAAAAATGCTTTTGAGGCTTATAGCCGTCTTTTGAAATCTATGGGAGAACACCTACAGATAGTTGTACGTTTAAGCATTAATCCAGAGGAAACCAACAATCAGGCAACAAAAATAGGGCTTCGCCTTTTTGAAATATATGATACACAAGGATCTCAAGCTTTTATTGAAGCGTATACTAGTTGGTTTGCAGACAGGACTTTTTCTAAGTGGATCAAAAAGTTTGGCACTCCAAATAATAATATGAAACACAATGAAATCTTTAAAAAACAAATAAATTGGGCCAATAAACATGAATTGCACTACACCCCTGCATCTATAATTAACGGGACTATTTATCCAAAGAAATACACCTATGATGAGTTCTTTTATTTTGTAAGCATGTTGATTGAACAACAAAAAAGCCAAACGGTTAATGAAGATAAAACTGTGGAAGTATAGAAACAAAAAAAAGAGATTACCTAAAGTTTAGGTAATCTCTTTAACCAAATTACACTTCTATGAAGTGTAAATGGCAAAAAAAATTAGAATTATTCTCTAACTAAAATCCTAATAATTCCACTATCGCAAAAAGTAATCGTCGTATCTCCAATTACATGTTTGCGACATTCTCCACCTCTAATTTTTTCAGGTGCTTTGATAGGATCGAACATTTCGAGACCCAATAGCTCGTCTAGCTTCTTTTTACTCATAATATTTAGATTTAAAATTAATTCGTTTTTACAACTACATATTCGTAATTGAGACAATTTCCTCGACGTTTTTGTTGGAGATTAACAACCCCTTTTTCTCATATAAGATTTCAAGCAATCTAAACGTTAATTCCTCTGGCCATTCTTCAAATAAGTCCTGTAAGAGGTCGGAAATCGTATTTTCTTTACCAGTATTTAATCTTCTAACCATCTCGATAATATCATCAGAATAATTGATCATAAGCTTCTGTCCTTTTACAAAAAGATGAAGTTTTCCTGAAATTTGACTGTGGTAATACTCTATTTTATAAGGTAAATCCAAAGAGATCGAGCTGTTTTTTGACATTCCCACATGCTCTTTTGCTACTTTGCTTTTGAGAGATTTACTAAAGTTCAAGCTACTTTTAAGAGAGTACTGATAATCCTTGATTTCCATCTTTAAAAGATCCAAGAAGGATATTTTACTAAGAAAGTCTTTACTCTTTACATCCTTTGTTAATTCAGGATATAAATCTAATAGGGGATCTTTTTGATAATCTATTGTTTCAACCGGTTTAGAATCGACAACGTAAGATTGATGCTGATTTACAAAACTCTTTTCCGCAACATATTCTGAATTAATATTGTCGGTAACAGTTCTTAGCAATTTTTGTTTTGTAGGTCTATTGAACCATACCGTTACCGCAGCAGAAAGTTCATCGGTTTTACCTATATGCGGCATCCCCCAAGGCATAAAGAAGATACCTCCTTCTTCGATATCAAATTTTTGAGCTTTGTGACTATAGAATTCTGCACGTCGCTCTCCAAGTTTTCCTCCTAATTCATTAATATAAACCTCTTTGTCCCATAAATACATTTCTTTTTTTGCTGACCCCAAGTGTAAATGGATTACACTTTCTCCAACATAATCCATATGGATTCCCAATGGAGTCCATCCATAATTCCCTATAAAAATAGTGATGTCCATTCCCATCATCGGATACCCCACTTTTTCCAATAGAGGTTTTAATTTTTCGTAGATTTCGACATTAAAATCCTTGTTCCAACATTCAGAATGATTAAAAATAATACCGAATTTTTGTTTCCCAAAAAATCGATTTGTCCAAGATTCAAGTGTATCATCCTCTAATGGAGGATTTTCCATTAGGGTATCCTTTAAATCATCCCTTTTCTCTCCATTAACCCATACCCTGAATACTGCGGATTCGTCATAAGATTTAAAAACATCCAATGTTTTATCCAAAATATTGCTAGAGGTTTTACTTGAAAAGGCATTATTTAATGCTATTGGTTTTGTTAAATTTTCGGTTGATTTCAAAAAGTTATCCCACCACTCATTAGAAAATTCTTTATTACTTACCATGACTAGAGTATTTATTGAAGATACATTAACGATTCTAATTCTTTAATTAGAACATTCACTTGTATATTCACTCTAAATGATAAATGTTACTACGCTTTTTATTCTTTTTTTAAATTTATTCATAATCGTCTATTATACAGACAACTAAAATTCAGCTTCAAACAACCAAAAATAGAACTTCAACTATTTGAAATTTATCATGTAGAAGGTCTCGAAGCGATTATCTATGCTTATGGAACATGGTTTGCAGACAGGACTTTTTCTAAGTGGATCAAAAAGTTTGGCACTCCAAATAATAATATGAAATATAATGAAATCTTTAAAAAAACAAATAGATTGGGCCAATAAACATGAATTGCACTACACCCCTGCATCTATAATTAACGGGACTATTTACCCAAAGAAATACACCTATGATGAGTTCTTTTATTTTGTAAGTCTTTTGATTGAAAATTATAAAAATCAACCAACGTAAGAAGAACAATCTATGGAAGTTTAACCAACTAAAAATAAAAAGGAGCTACTCAAATAAGTAGCTCCTTTTTATTTTTAAACATCTATTTAAAAAAACTATTCCAACTCCCCCAAAAGCCTTTTCGCTTTTTGAGCATTAAACAAAGAATCATCAATAATTTGAGATAATATAGTTTTACATTCTTCGATTCTATCTGATTTTAAATAAACTAAACTTTTATACCAAAACGCTTTCGACTTATCAATTGAATCAGAATTCAATAGTTTATCAAAATTCTGTAGTGCTCTATCAAAATTTCCATTTTCCAAATAAGAAAACCCAGTATAAATATAAATTGAAGGGTCTGTACCTTGTGTTTCCCTTTCGTATTGCTCAAATAACTGAATAGCTTGATCATATTCATTCGATTTGAATAAAGCAACCGCTTCGGTTAGTAATTTATTCTCCGAGCCACGCTTAATTATAGAAGGTAAATCTGATTCTATGTAGAACTCTGTATACAATACATCATGACTTGGTCTTGAATTCCAAAAAACATTACTTATCAAAGCGATGATTAATATAGCAGCTACTGCACCTACAATGTATTTTATGCTCGAAGAGTTACTCCTTTTCTTCTTGTAATTTGCTCCTACCTGTCTCAATTTTGATTTCAAGACTATGGCTTCATCACTTTTCACATAGTTTTCTAACTCTTGTTTTACAGGGTCATTTTTATCCGCTTCTATAACCATCCAAGCACTATCGTTAAGATGGTGATTAACCTCATTTGCAAGTTGTACCTCTTCACGTAATTTGGGGTTTTGTGACATCATTTCCTCAAATTGCTTCTGCTCTTCGGGAGTCATATCTCCCCCTAGATACGCTTCTATTTTTAAGTCAAAATTTTCTTCCATTTGAGTTATTGCAATTGTCGATATCTACTATCTTTCTTAATCAAATCTTTCAGACGTTTTTTACACTTAAATACACGCTGAAAAGCTACATTTTCTGAGGAATAATTAAACTTCTCCACAATTACATCATAGGGCACTTTATTAAAGTATTCTCTTAAAAGCTTCATGCAATTCTCTGAAAGTTGTTTTATTTTTTCTTCAAAAAGCTCCCATCGCTCTTGTTCCAAAATAAAAGAGCTATGTTTCTCTTCCTCCTGTACTAGTTCTATTACCCCTTCATTTCTTACCACCTTTTTTCTATTATTTAATTCTTTTCGCCATAAATTTTTACAAACCGTAAATAAATACCCTTCAAAAGTAGATTTAATTTCAAAGCGCCTAACTTTCACTCTAACGGTAAGTTGAAATAAAGCATCTTGAAATATTTCTTCAGCATCTTCGTAGGTGCCCTTATTCTTTCTCACAAAAGATAACACTGAAGGAAAAATCTTTTCATAAATCTGCTTAATAACGTAATCATTTCCTGACAATAGACCTTCTAAATAGTTATCATCTCCTTTTTTTCGCATTTTCAAAATTCACCTTGGATATAATTATAATTCATAAATAAAAAAGATAGAAAAACACTAAACTAACATATTATCAGTATTTTCAAGAGCTAAATAAATAAAAAATAGGTTTTTAATATAAAAACACAAAAATGACTCAAAACACCTGACAATAAAACTATGGTATAGTATGATTTAGTGTATATAAAATAATCATTCAATCAAATTTCTTGGGTAAGATTCTTGAATTTAAATAACTACACTAAAGATATTAACAATTAATTTTTAAAACACTTATGAAAACTAAGAGGATAATTTGGGGATTACTTATTTCAATAACACTCATGGCCTGTTCTACTGATGATACTATCATCCCCGAACAAGAAAACACAAAAACCTTAGAAAATACAATCAATAAATTCATTATCATTAACCCTGATGAAGAAGAACAGCAAGAAAATGAATATGAATATGGTATGCCTTTCGATAATAGTTATGAGGGTGAAGATTTTATAATTGAGCTATTTCATTCTCAGGAAAATGAAGCTGTTCGAGTCGATGTTCGACAAAAGTTCTATCAAAAATATCCTGATTTAGTATTGGTTAAAATTGCTGCTTCACAATCTCATCTTAATTCACCGAAAGCCAAAATAGAACGTTGGTTTCTGACCTCTTTAAGAGGGTTAGAGAATTCTAGAGGGGCCCAGGATTTACCAGAAGAAGAAGATGATCCTACTCAATTAGAAGAGTTATTGGCCAAATATTACCTTTTACTTTCAGAAATCAGAGAAGATGAACGAATTGAGTTATATGAATAATCAATAGATCAACAAATTTTAAAAACATACTAAATATATGGAGTAAGGATTTATAATTTTTATCTTGGATAAAATTATAAATCCTTGTCTAAATGTTTTTAAGAAGGTACTATTTGTTGCTTGCCTTTGTTATAATTTATTTTAATTCTGATGCCCAGAACTCGACCAATTGGGAATCAATTTTAGCTTCAGAATTTACAGTTGAACAAAAGCGTTTTAAAATTGATTCAATAATCAAATTCTACAAAACCACTCAAAACGATTCTACTTTAGAACGAATAACTCACAAATATGCAATTTGGCACTACAAAAACACTACATTATCCCATGCCATAAAAATGGCTGAAAAGTCTCTAGATTTAAAACAGAAAATCGACCCAACAAATACTTCTCTTATTCAACATGGACTAAAGAATCTTGGCTTTTTCAATTATAAATACGGGAACTTTTCCAAAAGCATTTCATACTACAATCAATTAATCTCACTGAATTCTAATAATAATTACGCGGCGGATGCGTATTCCGAATTAGGACGATGTTATACCAATTTATACGATTACCATAATGCTGTCATTCATTTTGAATTAGCAAATTCTTTATATCGTCAGAAGAAAAATTACAAAGGCATTATTACTAATGCTATTAACTCTGGACGATTGGATGTGAAAATAGGCACTGTCGAAAGTTTAAAAAGAGGGATTACAAATTTATTAGCTGCGGATTCCATATCCTCAAAAATCAATACAAAAAAGACAACAAAATATAACACAAAATTTATTCTAGGAACTCTTTATAATCATGATAACAATTTAAATACTAAAAAAGCATTTTTTTACTATGATCAAGCTCTATCAATTGCAAGAACACTGAAAAACCCTACCCTGATTGCAAAAACATATGAAATCATGGGTAATCTCTATAACACTATTGATCAGGACTTGGCTATATCCTATCACCAAAGAGCAATTGAAAATCTTGAAAAAAAAGATTCTATATCTCTAGCTATAAGTATTTCAAATATTGGTATTTGCAAAGTTTGGCAGCAAAAATTTAATGAAGGAATTAATAACTATAAAAAGGCTATAGCCCTTCTTTCTGGTCAAACACTGTCTGAAGAAGAAACTTCAAAAAAAAATAACCTATTGACAAAAGGATCAAATTCACAGTTTCTTTTGCCCATACTTGAAGATCTAGCCGATGCTTATCTAAAACATTATCAATCCACAAACACTCTTTTATCGCTTCAAGAATCAATTGATACATTTCTAAAGGCTGATCAATTAATAGACATTATCCGTATAGAAAGTCAAGAATTTCAATCAAAGTTATATTGGCGTAAGCATAGCGCTAACTTGTATGGAAGAGCAATAGAAGCTTGTTTTCTAGCAAATGACATAGAAAACGGGTTTTACTTTTCCGAAAAAAATAAAGCTTTAATACTTTCTGAAGATATCACAAAAAATAGGGTTAAACAATCTCTTTCCCTTCCTGAGCATATAATAAACAAAGAAATTAAGTTTAAGAAAGAAATATATTTACTCAATAACCTAACAAAAAATAACAGTGATCAAAAAGAAAGAAACGTTACTACAATTCGTCTACTTGATTTAAAAAGGCAATTAAAAGAGCTACAAGATAGTATCAAAAATGTTTTTTCCAATTATGCAAAATTCGATATTCAGGACAGTCCTACCCCTTCTATCGAATTAATTCAAAAAAATCTCGATAAAAAAACCGTTTTTTTAGAATACAACATTTCCAACCATACAGATTTTGGGATTATTACTAAGACAAACAACTACCTCCCAATTTATGAAGGAAGTGAATATGGTAAAAAGGAGTATTCCAAAGGGTATCTTTTTTGCATTACCAAACATGAGAGTTACTTTATACAACTTCCTGATACGGATCAATTGAAATTTCATGTAAGCGCCTTTATTCAAAAGGTTTCGAATCCATTCAAAGTACAAGAAGATGTAAAATCTTACATTGAATTAGGATATAATGTTTTCGATTATTTATTTCCTTCCAAAGATCTTAAAAAGATTATCGAAAACAGGAGATTAATTGTTGTACCTGATAATTATTTAAGCTTTATTCCATTTGAAGCTTTAGTAACTTCTAAGGAATTAGGCAAAAGACCTAAATATCTAATCGAAAGTTCAGAAATTAGCTATAGTTATTCCAATTTTTTCTTATCTCCGCCTTCAATTACTTCTTCCCAAAACAAAACTGTCTCTCTTCTAGGTTTTGCTCCTGTCAATTTCAAAAAACAAGGTCTGATTTCTCTTGAAAATAGCGCTACCGAAATCATGAATACAAACACTATTTTCCCCGGAAAAGTCTTCTTAAATAAAGACGCTTCCAAGGAAAATTTTCTAAATAATTTGGCAGATAAAAGTATAATTCATCTGGCAACTCATGCAGATGGGACTAATGCTGTTTCTCCATGGATAGCCTTTAGTGATAGGAAACTAACCTTGGAAGAGCTATACTTTACTGAAAACCATGCAGATTTGGTAGTTCTAAGTGGTTGCAACACATCGTTAGGCAGACAAGAAACAGGAGAAGGAGTAATGAGTTTAGCCAGAGGTTTTTTTCATTCTGGTGCCAAAAGTGTGGTATCTTCCTTATGGAATGTAGATGATAGATCTACTACTTACATTATGAATGAATTTTATAAAAATCTAAAAAAGAGATTGCTTAAATCACAAGCGTTAAGAAAAGCAAAACTTTCGTATCTAAGTACAAGTTCTTTATCCGAAAGTTCTCCTCATTTTTGGGCAACCTTTGTGCTGTTAGGAGATACTAGTCCAATTCAAGATATCTCTTTTATTGATAAATATTGGCTTATAATAGCACTAGTTCTCCTTATTATTCTAATACTAATTCAACAATTTAGAAGAAAAATACGTTAAACGACAAGAAGTTATTATAAATATTTAAAAGGCCTATTGAATATATATTTAATAGGCCTTTTTTGTTTTTAACTTTTTTTTAACAGGTAAGAAATTACTTAAGGAATAACTAATTCATGATAGTCATTAAATAAACACACAAAATCTTGATGTCATTATGAATATATTTAAAAAGGGATTTGCACTTATATTTTTAACTTCAATATCAATTTTTCTTCACTCTCAAGATGAGGGTGTTCCAACAGTAGTTCCGGAAACTGGTTTTTCTTTAGAAAATACAAATCTGGGAACAATTAACAACTCAATAAACCTATTTACGGGAGAAGTTGCGTTCCCTATACAATTGGCTACTCTATCCGGAAGAAATGGAATTGGAGGTTCTGTAAGCATAAATTATTCTTCATCTGGTGTATTTCAACAGTCTGAGCAAATTAATAGAGATGCTCCAACAGGAATTTTAGGCTTGGGGTGGAATTTAAACATCCCTAAAATAATTGTAGACAATAAACAAACAGGAACAAGACATGATGACGAATTTTTCTTGGTAGAAAACGGCTCTCCAATCAAATTAATACGCACAAAAGGTACGAACCTTGCAAAAGAATATATTACTGAGCCCTATAATTTTTGGAAAATCATATATAAACCAAATGAAGAGAAATGGGAAATTACCAAAGAAGACGGAACAATATATACATATGGTGACAAAAATAGTGGTCGAAACACGGTAGAATGGATTGTTAAATGGGGAAATTGGATAGGTAATAGCTCTAGAAGCAGTAATCAAAGTCAACAAGGATTATCTTTTAACCTTTCTACCATAACCAATCGTTTGGGAAACCAGACTAAATTCACCTATGATAACACAGAGAACAAAGTAGGAACAAATGGTAAATTTCACACAGAAGCTTCTTATTTAAAGAAAATAGAAGATCCCATAGGCAATACAATTAATTTGTCGTATTCAAATAAATCTTCTAACGAATTTGAAGAACCCCATGTAGAAATAATCGAACCTGATGCCTATCAAGAACGCTACGAAAAAAAATATCTCAGCCATATCATTGTAAAAGATCTAAAGAACATTACGCTTAAAACCATTACGCTTAATTATATCTTGTCTGGAACCTCAACAATGACTAAGCGCAAGTTATCTGGTATTACTTATGAAGACCGTTACGGTGCTAGTTTTCCTTCTTATAATTTTGAATACGACTCTAAGTCAAAACTGAAAAAAGTAATTACTCCTACAGGGGCAGAAATCATTTACACATATAGCACTTCTCCAATAACTCCAAATTACGCATCAAGAAACCTAAATATTACTGCTCCTACTGGATATGCCGAACCGACAATCCATCACGGCCCTGACTATGTAGTAGTGACCTGGAGAGAGTTAAACAACGGGAACCATGATACAGGTCGTCGTAAGGTTAAATCCTCTGTGTATACCTGGGATGGGTATTGGAAAAAACAGGATCTGGACACCTATTACAATATCGAAACCTATGACGATTATACAAGAAGAAAGTTTTTTGTTACTAATCAGCGTAATTTCTTTGCTATAAGTTATTGGTCTGGAATTTCAAGTAGTTATTACGTAAAAATATATCATAAAGACCAAAAAACCGACAGCTGGGTTGCTCGGAGTTTTACCGAGAATATTACTTATGTAGATGACGAAAAGAACATTTTGCCAAAACTACTTTCTGGAGATAATTTCGTTGCTATGCATACTTTTAGAGATGGTGATATATTCACTTATGTATGGAATGGCACAGGGTGGACACGTAAAGTGATCAACCAAAATGGAAATGAATTTGAAAGCACTGCAACGAACAATTGGATTATATCTCATCAAAAAGGAGGGACAGATTGGATCAAGTTACATTACTTAACCGATGAAGGTAATTGGGTAACAAAAAATATGAATTATCCTTTTAGTTCAGATCATGACGATCTGAGTTATTGGTATAGCACACCTTCATTTGCCTTGGTAATGGCCGATGATAATCCAGAATTTATCTACAGTTGGGACGAAAACTACAATAATGTAAGAAGACATAATATGTTTGGTGCAATGTGGGATAGAAGCACGGTATTAAGTAGATCAAATGCTTTGTTTTATATTGGAGACTCTTCTAATCTGCTAGGAAAAGCCGTAAGATATGATGGTTTTAATTTCATATTCTCAGGAAATAATTATGGAGGAACAAAAGGTGTTAGTATTTCAGAAGATTTCTTCATTCATCACAACAATCGAGGAAATCATCCAAACGACGCCAAATTATCAGAATTTGATCCAAATACCTTAAACTGGAAATTTAAAGACATACCATATGTAATACAACTTAGTCGAAGCAATACAGCCGGTAATGGATTATACTCATCTTATGAAAAAATCTATTTTAGAAACAATATTGGTTCCTGGGGTAACCCAATAAACGTACCTAATCGCTCAGGGTTTTATACTAATGAAGGAACTGGTTTCAATTATCACGTCCAAGAATACAACCATCCGTCATTATCCTCTTCCAGTAGAGGTAGTAACATTACTATTTTGAAAAATGACACCTCTTTAAGAAACATTTGGAAACCAAATCGCTTTTTCGGGACACATAAAGATACCTGGCATTCTCGAAGAATTAACAATAACAATGGCAACATTATTATTCTTGCCAAAAACAACCTAAATTTTAAAGATCAAACATCATTAGAACTATACTACGAACAAAATGATCATATCGAAGGTAAACAAGGACATCATCCTGTAGTTTGTGTCTCTGTTAATGATGGGGTAGAAACGAGACATAACTCCTTTAAGTATACCACTAGCTATGCCAAAATAGCTCCAAATGGATTAAGTGGCCTGTATAACAAAGTACGAAGTGTAAACGGAAGTTCAAATCCTAATATTACACCAAACGGATATACCGAAACATATTTTTATACGGGGTTATCTCAACAAATTCGAGCAAGTCAAAATCAAAACGTTCGCAAACTATTGGTTGGAGCACCATACGCTACACTAAGCTATGACAAAAATGGAATTGAAGTTAGTCTTAACACCTCAAAACTCAATACCTATTCAAAATCCATTGCACGTAACGGAGGAGGTAACTATAATGTAACTTACTTAAGACCAGGCACACAAACAACAAGAGTAAATGGTATTACTTCATCTATTAACAGGACCTATGACACTAATACAGGCTTAATAAAAACACAAAGTACTACCAACTACGGAAGCGAACAACAAGCAGAAGTATTAAAAACAGAATACAAGTATTATTGGGAACATTACGATACTGATCGAAGTGAACATCTCTTTACCCCAATAATACAAACCAAATCGTATAATGGAAGTACCGTTATTTCCAGCATCGCTAATCGGTGGTCAAGACAATCTGGGCAAATGCTACCTTATGAGTCTTATACCTGGAAAGGTTCCGGAAGTTCTAATCATCCCTTCTCTTCTACTCCCAGTGCCACAGGTTGGTTAAAAGTCTCTGCCATAACCAAAAGAGATTCACATTTCAACATATTAGAAACAAAAGATCAAGAAGGAATCTACGCTACCACCATATATGGATATGAAAATCGTTTACCTATTTCATCTTTTAGTAATGCACGACATTCTGAAGTGCTTGCTGACAATTTTGACGGAAACAGTCTTTATAACCCACAGTTTTATTGGAATAGGAATGGAACTGGTTGGTCCATAACAGACAATAACCTATCCTACAACACTGGCACTGGTGAGGCTAGTATCAATCCAAGTAATGCAGGACCATCCAATCACTATATATTAGAGTTTAGATCCTATTTGGCTCAACAGAGCAGTTCTGGATGGGTTGGAGTTCATTTTGCAAAATCCTCAAATTCCAGTTTACCGTCACAGTCAGGAATTACCTTACGTATTACTCAAAATGAAATCACCTTAAATACCACTTCATCTGTTATAGGATCTTATAATGTTACTAACGAAACAAATGAATGGCATAACTACCGTTTAGTAAAAGAAAATTCTACATTATCGATATATCGAGACGGGATACGAATTATAAAAGCAACTAATAGCGCTTCTGGAGCATATTGGAGTTTTTATGGCAAAGGAGTAAAATCATACATCGATGATTTTAGAAAATACCCAAAAGATGCCTTTGCCACTTCCACCTCATATGACCCTGTTATATTGACAACCACAAAAACCATGGACTCCAATGGTTTAACAACACATAGTCTTACTGATAACGGCTCTGAAGTTGCTGCAATATCGCAAAGAGGAACCTTTGCAGGATCTTTGGCATCATACTATCCAAGATCAGAAGGAATCTCGGTAGATGCTTCTAATTTTATCACGACACACAATACCAATACGCTTGATGAAGAAAGTTATTATGACACCTTTGATAAACCAGGTAGGTGGATTAATAAAGATCAAAACAACAATAGCACCACTCAATGGAGCATCGTAAATGGAGAATTGCGAAGTACCAATACTGGAGTAGCCAATAACTGGAGTTCGGATCTCTATTGGGTAAATCTTCCTAAAAGCCTAAGTGGTAGAGTTGGTATTGAATTCTCTATTCGTAGTAAGAACTTACCCACAGATTGGGGAATCGGAATAGCTGCAGGAGGTAACAACTGGAAAGTCCAAAACTCCGGAACCGAATGTGCTCTATGGATGGGTATGTATAAAAACACATTAAGAAGTATACCCAGTGGTCCTAACTGGAGTATCTTAAAAACCAATTTAAGTAAGAATAGGATTTATAGAGTAAAAATTATCCTTAACACCGTAACTAACAAAAGTGAATACTATATCGATGGAAAACTAGTATTAAGTAATCTAGGTTTCAGAGCGGCGACAGACGAGATTAGTAAAATAGCTTTTTTCAACTATGGTAAGAGCACTACAATCGATGAATACTTCATAGACAACCTTGTTGTTTATCAAAACCCGATTGAGTCCCAACAATATTCGGATGCAACAGGAAAACCGAGACAATATCTTACCAAAGAAACTGAAAATAGTGTGTTGATCTCTGAGAACGGCTATGACAACCTTGGCCGTTCAAAATTCTCTACTTTAACAACAAGAGTTAGTGGTGATCTTTCCTATCATCCTGATTTTGTAACCTCGTCGGGCACAACATTACAAGGGCAAGTTAAAACCATAAATGGCCATGATTATGCATTCACCGCAACTAAATATGACGTATCTCCTTTAAGCAGGCCTGTAGAAACAAGCAGTCCTGGCTCAGTATATCGACTCGGTTCAGGACATAATGCAACTTTTGGATACTATAACAATACCTACAGTCCAGTAGGAATGGGTAGTGATTTTTCTGGCCCCTATTATAACACTTACGAAATTATTTCCCCCGATGGGGCTAAGAGCTACACATATTCAGACATTTCGGGGCGAACAATTATGCAAAAAACCGGAACCATAAAACAAAGAATAGAAAAACCCATTAATAAATCCCATACAGTATTAAGTAATCAAACCTATAGCTTTACGCCTACAACAACCCATGAAGCCACTTATGACTTTAAACAATTTGATAATGCCACAGGTGTTTTAAAAATCGGCACAAGCCCAAGTGGTAGTGATATATTATCCATAAACAACAGTAGAACTGGAACCTTTACTGTAAACAAAAACACTACCTATTATGTAACAGTTAGCGCTACTATTAACGAAGAAATATATTATGATCACGATTGCGAGACTCCTATTATTCCTTCACCCTCTTATTGTTTTAACGAAGATAATTGTAGAATACCATGTGAGGTCGGTGGAATTGATACCCAGCTACTATCAACATCAGAAAATCCTAACCCAAATAATAATGCGCAAGGTTCCAATAATGAACTATCGTTTGAACCTTTTGCCATCATAAAATATATAGATAGAATTCAAGTAACTGAAAGTGATGTATATTTAACCACTTCATATCAATATGATAAAAAAGGAAATATGACAAAAGTATTTCCTCCCAATTATCATAATCCTCCTTCTTCAAATGTCAATCCAAACGATTACATAACAACCTATACCTATGATCATTTTGGCAGGATTAAAACATCAAATACTCCAGATGGGGGACTTACCCGTAGTATTTACGATACTGAATCCGGTAGACTTCGATTCTATCAAGATGCAAATGCTATTCAACAGAATAAGCTATTGTATTACAAATACGATGCTCTTGGGAGGCCAATAGAAGAAGGTTATTATAGCTATGCATGGAATGAAAACACTTTGCAAAACTATGCCGACAACAATGCAAACTGGCCATCTGGATCACCTACCTGGCGTAAACGCTATATCTATGGAAAACATGACATTAACACTTCTACTTACGGAAATTTAACAGAAATCCATATTAATTCTGATGAAGATTCGGCTATAGAAGTAAAGGAAAAACTAATTTCTGATACTTATGGACGAATTACACGAAAGGAGATACAATTATTAGATCAAAATAAGAACTATCATTTTGATTACAAATATGACAATGCAAACAATATTATAGAAGAGGAATATGGGGATGTTGTAGTTAATTATTGGCATGATGCTATGGGACGTCTTCAATCTGTTGGCAAGGCCGATGATAAAGATTATTATGCAAGTTATAGTTATGACATAAATGGTGTAATGACCTCAGAAATCTTGAACAATGGTTCTTGGGCAAGAAATTTTAGTTATGATACCAATGAGCGATTAACAAAAATCGAAGATCCTTATTTTAAAGAATTAGTGTACTACGATGGTGGCTATAATAATAAGAGTTATTATGAAGGATTAATCGCCAGAACCCATATTGATTATAAATCTATTAACACATTAGGATCCTACCGAGATGATTATTGGACATTATATGAGTATGACAAGCTGGGTCGATTAATCACCGCAGATAATCAGATCAACAATACTTGGGACATCGGTGTAGTATCGCCGATCAGCTATGATAGTAATGGTAATATCACCAAAACACACAAAAACAATCAAACCAGATATTACACTCATAATGCGGGGACTAATCAAGTAAAACAAGTAAGTGGAATTGCAGGTCAATTTGATTACGACTCTAATGGAAATATCACCCAATCAGGGTCCAAAAACTTATCACTTGTTTATGATTTATTTCATAACAAGGTAACCTCCATCGTTAAACCTTCTGAATACCAAAACACCAAATTCACCTATGATGGCACAGGAGAACGTTTAACCAAACGATTTGAGGCCAATTTTCTCGGTGTCGAAGCTTGGGAGGAGACTTTATACTTAAGAGGTTTAGGAGATTATCCATTGTTAGAAATTAAGACAAATCATACAGGAGAAACCAATGTAAACACTATTGTATATGGTCTTAACGGAATGGTAGCAATGAAAAAATCCTCAAACACTGCTACCGATCAGATCTATTTCTTCTCTAAAGATCATTTGGGAAGTACTAGAGTAATGGTAAGAGGAGATGGTACAGTTACCAATTATTATGATTATGATGCTTATGGTACAATGATTCGCAGTCAACAATATGAACAGTTAAGTTATCAATATACAGGGCAAGAATATGATATAGGTCTGGGGCTACATAATTACAGGGCAAGGATGTACGATAGTGATACTGGTATATTTTATGGAATGGATCCAGCTGACCAATATGCAAGTCCTTATGTTGGGATAGGAAACAACCCTATCAACTTGATTGACCCTACTGGAGCTTTTTCGGTAAAGAATTTCTTAGCTAATAATACTTTCCTTAAAGGAGCATTTCAATTGGGTAATATCATCAACACTTTTGACGAATATGGCTCGGATGCGGGATGGCAAGTTGTTGGACAATATGCAAAATCGGCGGCAATCGAAGGAGCCGTTGCACTAGCTACTCATGGGGTAGGGACCGCCGTTTCTAGTGGTGTTGCTTCGGGATCGATAAGTAAATTTGGAGGTGCTGCTATACAAGCCGGATCACATGGTCTTATTAATGGTACAGCCTCAGAGTTACAAGGAGGTTCTTTTGGAAGAGGGTTTGCTACTGGAGCATTAAGTTCTATAAGTGGATCTGCATTGGCAGGTGCAAGGCCAGGAATTCAATTTGGAGGCGCAGTATTAACAGGAGGATTAACCTCACATATTTCAGGGGGTAGTTTTATTGATGGAGCGATAGCCTCTGGTATCACTTCTGGAGCTAATCACTTAGCGCATGAACTTACTGATCCTAAACTAAAACACCCTACAAAGTACAAAAGAAAAAATGGAAAAAGTGGATACGTAGGGAATACTAGAATCATTGATGGAAAGAAATATTATCAAATGGCAGACCGACTTGGTAACTTTTATTGGGTTGATGACAACTGGAACTCACTTAAAAAACCGAGCATGTTCTCATACCTCCCAGGAGGAAGTAATTTTAAAAAGACTCACATGTATGAAGATGGAAAATTACTTTTTGATGTAGTACCCGATATCCTGGAACAAGGACTGGAAAAACTAATGAAATGGCCTTTCCCTATTCCTATTTATGTCCCTTATGAATATAAAAAGGGAAGTAATTCACCTTATAGGAAAATGGGTTAATTCTAGGTCACCTAAAGCTGTAGACACTTAAGTCTACAAATAAAACCTTCTTTTTTATGATACTTATTAATCGATTGGATTTTAATTTAACAAAAAGTAATTAATCCGAACTTAACAGAATTAATGCGAGAGCATATCGATACAATAATTTAGGACGCCGAAAACCATAAAAAGAGTAGCCATAATGTTTAAAATTAAACCTTTATGAAAAATTCAAATTTTGAAAACCTCAAAAACCAAAGTTATCATTAGTGGAGGACCATTAGAAGATTGTAAGGCGACAGCCAAAAGAGATCGGAATGATTGGTTAATACCAGTATGTGACGAAGTATTAGGAGGAAATTAATATCAATTAATTTCTGAGACAGCGCAGGCCTCTTTAATTCATTTTAAAGAGGTCTGTAATATTATGCTTTCACATCCAACGCATCTCTAAGCGCATTACCAATAAGCATAAATGCCATTACCAAACTCATAATTCCTAGTCCGGGAATAATCGCAAGATAAGCTTTTCCTAATATGATGTAAGAGTAATGGTCTTTGATCATCGCCCCCCAACTAGGCATAGGGGGTTGTGCTCCAATTCCTAAAAAGCTAAGACCGCTCTCGATCAAAATGGCGGCCGCAAAATTTGCCGCTGCAATGACAATTACAGGTGCAAGACTATTGGGTAATATGTGTCTTGTAATAATCCTAAAATCGGTAAAACCTAAAGCTCTTGCGGCAGTAACATATTGCATTTGTTTCACACTCATCACCTGACCACGAACTACCCGAGCTACTTCTACCCACATGGTTAATCCCACAGCAATAAAAACCTGCCAAAAACCTTTACCCAAAGCAAGAGTTATTGCAATCACCAATAGTAAGGTCGGTATCGACCAGGTAACATTGATCAACCACATGATGGCTGCATCAACTTTACCTCCAAAATAGCCCGAAGCAGCTCCCAGGGTTATTCCTAAAATCAACGAGATAAAAACAGCCACAAAACCAATAGAAAATGAAATGCGGATTCCTACCAGCATCCTACTTAACAAATCCCTTCCGTACTTGTCTGTTCCCAGAATAAATGTTTTGGGTGCTATATACTTCTCTTCAATTTCTTTGACAGTAAGCTCGGCAGGAAAACTATTTAGAGGTATCACCTTTGAAACCCCTGTTATTTCTCCTTCGCTATAAGGAACTATTTTTAGTCCATTATCCTCAAAACTGTAGTGATCAATAGGGATTTCGTCATCCATGTTTTTCTCTCCAAAAAAAACTTTGCCCAATAAAGATTGATCGGATGTTTCCAATGAAGGAATGGTTAATATGGTGGCATTAAATCCGGGAGGTTTGGAATGAATAGACAAGTGCATCTGGTTAGCATTCCTGGAGTTATCGGGAGCTAATAGATAGGCGAAAATGGCTATAAAAGCACAAAAAACAATGAAACTAAAACTCAAAACGCCCCAAAAATTCTTTTTAAATTTTTGGAGCGCTAGTGTACTTAAAGAGTTTGAATTTTGCTCTGGCATTAATTTTAGTTCTTCAATGTAAGAGGGTTTTTAGATCTTCTGATATTATTAATCTTTAAATCCTCTAATACGCTAATTGCCTCTTCTACATATACATCTTTGCTAAGGCTTTCATGCCATCTTTTACGTTTTTCTGCTAATACTGTATCTTCTTTGATTAACTGCTTTTCGTATGGCAAAGATTCAAAAGTAAGATTGGTCTTATAATCATCAATTGCTCCAAAGCGCTCAGCTTGCTTTTCATTCAAGGTTATATTGGCCTTATAGTTATCGTACTTCAAAGAATATACATTAACATCTCTCTTTTGACGAACCCATTTTGCGTTTTCTTCGATCAATTTCAACTGATCGTTTTTAGCCATTCGGTCTTTACTATTATTAATAGTTTGATCAAAATCAATATATCCATCCCAAACATTGTAATCTGCAGCAGCGATTTTATCCCAAGGTAGAGGATTCTCCTGATCTTTCTCTCCTATATCAATATAGCTATATCTGTCCGGAACAACAACATCACTTTTTACTCCTTCTAGCTGAGTAGATCCTCCGTTAACTCTATAAAATTTCTGAGTAGTCAACTTTAATGCTCCTAAATCTCCAAAATCATTACTTCTCATCCAACGATTAAGGTCCATCACATTTTGAACAGTTCCTTTCCCATAAGTTTGCTTACTACCAATAATGATAGCTCTTTTATAATCCTGCATTGCAGCAGCAAGAATTTCTGAAGCCGAAGCCGATAATTCATTTACCAAAATCACTAGAGGACCATCCCATAATATATTTCGGTCTTTATCGCTTAACACTTCTGGAGATTCTCCTTTAGTTCTTACTTGAACGATAGGTCCTTTTTCGATAAATAATCCAGCAATGTCCACAACTGTTTGCAGGGATCCTCCTCCATTATCTCTAAGATCTACTACAAGACCATCCATATCCTGTTCTTTCAAACGGATAATTTCTTGTTTTACGTCTTTTGCTGCGTTACGCTGATTGTAATCTTGCATATTGAAATAAAACTTAGGAAGATTAATCACACCAAAAGTTTTATCGTTTTTCTTTACTACCGAAGATTTTGCATAGGTTTCTTCCAACTCTACAACATCTCTTACGATCTCAACAATCTCTGTAGTTCCATCTACTTTCTTTACCGTAAGCGTTACTTTGGTCCCTTTTGGTCCTTTGATCAAGCTTACAGCATCATCCAAGCGCATCCCCACAATACTTACAGGCTCTTGCTCTTCTTCTTGCTTTACTTTCATGATCAGGTCTCCTACCTCAACCTTATTGCCTCTCCAAGCCGGGCCTCCAGAAATGATTTCGATAATTTTTACATTATCATTTTTCTTTTGTAGTCTCGCTCCAATTCCTTCTAATTTTCCAGACATAGCAATATCAAACCTGTCTTTGTCCTGAGGAGCAAAATAATAGGTATGAGGATCAAACTCCTCTACAATAGAGTTGATATAAATGGAAAACCAATCTTTTCTCTCAAGGTCGTCAGCGAACTCGAAGTATTCCTCTAAAGAAGATCTGGTAAGATCTCTAGACTCTTCTTCAAGAGCTACTCCTGTTTTTCTTTTGAAATCTTTGTTTTTCGTAACAGAATCTATCTGTTCTTCTACTTTGTCGTAGTAACTTGATAATGCATTGAATTTAAGTTGTAACCTCCAACGCTCTCGCATCTCTTTCTTATTCGTTGCATATTTTAAATTCTCGTAGTCCGTATCGATCGCCTCTTCTACTTCAAAATTAAAAGGGCTTTCTAGAATATCTTTGTATAAGACTCTCGCCTCATCCATACGTTGTTGCAAACGTTGATACGTGCGGTTAAAGAAAGTAATCTCTTTGTTTCTGATTTCGTCGTCGATCAGTTTCTCATACTTCTTAAACTCATTAATATCACTCTCATAAAAATAACGCTTCAAAGGATCTAAAGCATCAATATAATCTGCAAAAACTTCTTTTGAGAAGTCATCATTAATATCCTTTGCATCATAATGACCTTTTCCCAACACATAACTAATCAAATCAATCAACAGCTTATCCTTGTCCGGGTCATTCTCCACCTTGGTAGTAAAACTGCACGACGCAGCTGAAACAATCATGGTAAGCATCAAAATCAAAAAACTCTTTTTCATACGCTTAAAATATAAATTTAGGGGTTTTTCCTGGCAAAATACATTAAAAATCGTGCCAAGAACACGTAATAATACTAAATTTTTCTTAAAACAACTAATATTATTTGTTACTCTTTCCAGAACCGATTTTTCGTACAAAAAAAGTGTATTTTTACCATCGTAAAAATTCGATGACATGACCCAAAAAAAGCCGCTTATCTTAGTGACCAATGACGATGGCATAACTGCTCCCGGAATTAGGGCACTCATTAGTGTTATGAATGAAATTGGTGATGTTTTTGTAGTAGCTCCCGATAGTCCTCAAAGTGGGATGGGTCATGCTATTACAGTCAACAACACTTTGTATTGTGATCCCATTGTAATTGACAAAGATGCTCCTCAAAAGGAATATAGCTGCTCGGGGACACCAGCAGATTGTGTCAAAATGGCATCGCGACAAATTATGGATCGTATTCCTGATTTGTGCGTAAGTGGTATCAATCATGGTTCTAACTCGGCGATTAATGTGATTTATTCCGGAACGATGAGTGCAGCGGTAGAGGCTGGAATAGAAGGGATTCCTGCAATAGGTTTTTCTCTTTGCGATTATGGGATGGACGCCAATTTTGAACCCTCTAAAAAGTATGTGCGATCGATCGTAAAAAATGTACTGGAAAATGGTTTACCCAAAGGAGTGGTGCTTAATGTAAATATCCCTAGGCTACCTGCAGAAGAAATCAAAGGAGTAAAGATTTGCAGACAGGCAAATGCACATTGGGTTGAAGAATTTGATAAACGTACAAATCCGATGGGAAGAAGATACTATTGGCTTTCTGGCAAATTTATAAACGAAGATAAAGGTGAGGACACCGACGAATGGGCACTCAAAAACGGATATGTATCTGTAGTACCTACACAATTTGACCTTACCGCTCATCATTTTATTCAAGAATTAAACAACTGGTCTTTGCATGATTAAAAAAGAAATTGGAATTGGCTTTCTTATTGGTTTGATTGCCAACAGCATTGGTTTTGCTTTTTGCGTATTTATTTTTTCGATACTTAGCCCTCAAAATTTCAACTTTACAGAAACCATCAAAGCTTCATTAGAAAATGATTCGTTTGGGAGTTTAATCGTACTTGGAGCAATCCCCAATCTTGTTGCTTTCTTCCTATTTATCAAAAAAAATAATATGTATCGTGCTCGTGGCGTGCTTCTTGCTACGCTAATAGCAGCCATTTGTATTGCAATTAGTAAATTTGGATAAACGAGATCGCACCTTTTATAATATATTGAAATAAACACATCAAATAAGCCATAACCATGAGATTGACATCAACAAAAGGTAAGTGGCGAATGATATCTGACAATTAAAAGCAACAAAAAAAGAACAGATGAAATATTACCTAATTGCAGGAGAAGCTTCCGGGGATTTACACGGTTCTAACTTAATGAAATCCTTGCTTATCGAAGACCCTAAAGCAGAATTTAGATTTTGGGGAGGGGATCTTATGCAAGCCGTTGGCGGCACATTGGTAAAACATTATAAGGAGCGTTCTTTTATGGGGTTTATAGAAATACTCCTTAACCTACGCAAGATTCTAGGGTTTATTAAACATTGTAAAAAGGATATTGAAGCATATCAACCAGATGTGCTCATTTTGATCGACAACTCAGGGTTTAATCTTCCGATAGCAAAGTGGGCAAAACAGCATGGATTTACCACTCATTACTATATAAGTCCCCAAATTTGGGCATCTAGAGAAGGGCGTATCAAAACGATAAAGGCCTATGTGGATTATATGTATGTGGTATTACCATTCGTTAAAGATTTTTACGACAAATATGATTATCCGGTTCATTTCGTAGGACACCCACTTATCGATGCGATCAACAATCATGAACAAATTACCCCAGAAGAGTTCAAGACAAAACATCAACTGGATGATCGGCCTATAATTGCAATATTACCTGGGAGTCGTAAACAGGAAATCAAAAAAATGTTAGAGACTATGCTGACTATAGTGGATGATTTCCCAGCGTATCAATTTGTTATTGGTGGTGCTCCCAGTCAGGAAGCATCTTTTTATGCTCCGTTTATCAAAAAGAAAGGAGTTCATCTTGTAATGAACGAAACATATGATCTACTAAGCCTTAGTAATGCCGCTTTGGTGACTTCGGGAACCGCTACGCTAGAGACTGCCTTGTTTAAAGTCCCACAAGTGGTTTGTTATAAAGGAAGTTATATTTCCTATCAAATTGCAAAACGTATCATTAATCTTGATTACATATCATTGGTAAATTTGATCATGGATAAACCCGTAGTTACGGAGCTTATTCAAAATGATTTTAATGCTGAACGATTAAAAGAAGAGCTTACCAAAATAGTAGACGATTATCAAAGAGCCGTGATGTTTTTGGACTATTACGACCTTGAAAAACGACTTGGCGGACGTGGTGCAAACGATAAAGCAGCTCAATTAATTGTCGACGCTCATAGATAACTAAAACACTCCCCCAAATGAAAAGAACAATTACCTACTTTTTAATATTAACCTTGGGTTTATTTTTGACCTCTTGCGGTAGTTCTTCCAAAAAAAAGGCCGTAATATCTCAAAATACCAAGAAAACCACTAAGACTACCTCAAAAAAGAATCCCAACGACAAAAAGATCAAAAGTATTATTAGTCACGCCAAATCTTTCAGCGGAACCAAATACAAATATGGCGGTACTACCAAAAAAGGTATGGATTGTTCTGGATTGGTATATACTTCTTTCAAAAAAGAAAATGTGATTCTCCCCAGGACTTCAAAAACTATGGCTACTCAAGGAAAAGCTATTGCTTTAAAAAAAGTAGCTGTTGGGGATCTGTTATTCTTTAAAACCAACAAAAGAAAGAATGTCATCTCACACGTAGGACTTGTTGTAGAAACCAGAGGCACTATCAAATTTATTCATGCATCCACATCCAGAGGTGTTATCATTTCGAGTCTTGACGAAGCCTATTGGAACAAGGCTTTTGCATGGGCTCGCAGGGTGTTATAAATCTTGTTTTTCAGAAAAATAATATAGATTAATCCGAACTACGAGTTCTGAAATATGAAACTAGCAGCTTGTATTATTGCGTGATACATTTTGCAAATCATATTTCTGGTGCAGCAACCAAAGTCAATTAATACACCTTTACTTATTATCACTATATCCTTGATTGTTGGAATAGTGATAGGTCACTATTTCTGCATAGCTGTTATTCCAACCTTAATAGGTCTTTGTATTTCGATAGCGATGCTCACTCTGTTTTGGTGGAAATCCAAAAAACCATTTAAGCAAGGTTGGGGTTTTGTAGCCAGCGCCATTGTGATGTTCATAATATTTGGAATAACACTGGTCAACCTACACAATCCATTGCATCGATCAAACCACTATTCAAGACTACTTCCAAAAAAACAACTACAGCAATCTGTAGGTGTAAAATTTAGCGTTAAAGAACGATTAAAATCTACTTCTTATTATCAAAAATACGTCGTTGATATTGTTATTATCCACGGTAAGTCAACCCAAGGAAAGTTGCTATTGCTCCTTCCAAAGGATAGCCTTCATAATCATTTGGATATAGGTAATTGTTATACCACATTTACTCAAATACAATCGATTTCGAAAGCATTAAACCCTGATCAATTTGATTATGCTACATACTTAAAAAAACAATATATCACCCATCAAATCAAATTACACCCATCACAATTAGTTCAAGATTCAACCTCTACTCTATCTATTTTCCGACTGGCAGATCAGGTTAGAAAACACATTACCTTAAAACTAAAGACCTACTCATTTTCCACAAAACAACTGGCCGTAATCCAAGCTTTATTATTAGGCCAAAGACAAGATATCGATCAACAAACCATACAATCGTATCGTGATGCCGGAGCCATGCATATCTTAGCCGTTTCGGGATTGCATGTAGGGATCTTATTATTACTTCTCAATACTGTATTGCGACCTTTAGAAAGGTTTCATCAAAATGGAAAGGTTCTCAAAACAGTTTTGTTATTGATATTTCTTTGGTTTTTTGCCATCATTGCTGGGTTATCCCCTTCGGTGTTGCGAGCCGTAACTATGTTTTCTTTTCTTACCATAGGGATGCAAATAGGGTCTACAACCAGCACTTATAACACATTGATCTTATCGGCATTTGTTTTACTTTGCTTTCATTCTTTATTACTTTTTTCTATTGGTTTTCAATTTAGCTATGTGGCTGTCTTTTCAATAGTTTACCTACAACCCATATTTTCAAAATGGTATACTCCTCCCAATTTCTTACTTAAAAAAATTTGGGAAACGCTTACCGTAACTATTTCTGCTCAATTAGGATTGGCACCACTCACTATATTCTACTTTCATCAATTCCCATTGTTATTTTTTGTTTCCAATTTGATTATCATTCCATTTCTAGGTGGTATTCTGGGATTGGGAGTGGTTGTTATCGTTCTAGCTTCAATAGGAATATTACCAGAGCCGCTTGTTACAATATTTGGGTATGGTATCGATTTTATGAATGAAAGTGTCTCCTGGGTTGCCTCAAAAAGCAATTTTGTGCTTACCAATATTTCTTTTTCTTGGAGATTACTAATTCTTTCTTACACCTTAATTATCGCTACCAGTCTGGCGCTTCAAAAAGTACTTTTCAACAAGGGTTTTGTTCTAGGAACCGTAACAATAATCATAGTGTTAGTCATCGCATTTGAAAAACATCAAGCTGCCCAACAAAATGAATTGGTTATTTTTCATCAATTTGGGAATACTGTAATCGGACGATTAGAACATCAACAACTAATATTGAATGCCAAATCTCCTATTACCGATAATACCCAAAACTTCCTCTTTTCTAATTATTTGATAAAAAAAAGAGCTGTTCTGAAGCAAAATGATACTTTTCAACATCAATATCAACATAAGAAGCGAACTCTAATGGTCATCGATAGTACATTTATATATACTCAACATTTCCAGGATTCAGACATCTTACTCTTATCGGGTTCGCCAAGAATTCACTTAGAACGTATAATAGACAGCCTGAATCCTAAACAACTCGTTGCAGATGGTAGCAATTATAGAAATTTTATAGATCGTTGGGAGAAAACTTGTGCAGACGGAGATATTCCTTTTCATCGTACAGATCGAGATGGTGCATTTGTATTAAAATGATGCGCTATCTTTAATTCAACATTATCATCTTACGATTATTTACGGTTTTAACAGCAAATCAAATATCCTAAACCCTGAAAAATCATCGGGGTATTTAACCAGCTAATAATCCGCTAATTACCCTGTTTCTCTGGGTTAATAAACTACAAATTAAAATTTAAAACACTGATTACCAAAAAATTACAAAAAGACAAGCTCCGAATCTTCTTCAAACTGTTTTGTTATTCATAAACGAGAAATATCTTTGAACCCGAAAAATCAAACCAAGCTTATTTGATACTACCCCGAAAATTTAGAATCCGATAATTAACATAGTGTCATTAGGATACAACCATCTTGATAGGTAAGAAACATAGTGTAGATAAAATTGTTTCTATTTAAGAATGCACACTTCATCTCTTTTATGGGGCTTCTAACTAATTAAATACACATTCTTAAAACCATTACAACAATGAGAAAATTCAGGTTATTAATGGCATGTATAATTGTTGCCGGGGGCATCACTTCATGTCAAAAAGAAGAGACCAAAAATGAGCTACCAGAAGAAGTAGCTGTACAACCTACCAAGGCAGAGCTAGAGAAGCTCTTTAATATGGGGATAAATATCGATAATGTAACTATTGAAGATATTCCATCTTTTGATGGTACAACCACCAAACATTTCGTTTCGGGTGATATTACTATTCCTTATGATGGACTAGATGATTATGCCGAATTAGGCGCTCTGGAAGATGGAAACAAGCAGTATCGTACACCAAATATTGTTGCTCCCGCTTTCAGAAATATTCGAATCCTTGGGTACACCGGTGGTGGGGCAGCACTAAGTTCAAAGATGCAAACTGCTTTATCCTGGGCTGTTGCTAACTACAATGCACTACCAAATACACTTAATTTTAATTTGACCTTTGGCACCAATACTGCTGCTGCAGATATCATTGTCTATAAGGTCAATAATTCTAGTGGTGGTGCGTCTGCAGGGTTTCCTAGCAGCAATGGACGACCGTACCGTTATGTACGGATTAATTCTGGGATGGATAGTTTTACCACCAACGTAAACGAACATGTAATGGGTCATGAAATTGGTCATTGCGTTGGATTTAGACATCAGGACTGGTTCAATCGCCAAAGTTGTAACTATACAGGACCTCTTCCTGCAGAATCTCCAGCGATATGGATTCCTGGAACTCCGTTATCCTTCTATGAAGATTCTATTATGCTTGCTTGCTTTGGTCCAAATGAAGATGGTGAATTTTCTTCATCAGATATTCAATCACTCAATATATTATATTAAACACAGGAGGTAGTATCTAAAAAAAGGCTATCCATTAATGGATAGCCTTTATTATATATAAAATGGTTTAGGTTAATTACAACATCACCAATGCTTCTTTTAAATTTTTATCTTCCTCAATAACCTCTTTTGAATTAAGGATATCCTTTATGATTTGACGGATTTTAGGGATACAATCTTTTGCCATTTTATTTGGACTATTGAATAGCACACAAATCCCTAAATCCTCGTTTGGATAAATCGCTATTTCGCTTCGGAAATTATTTACACTTCCTCCATGATGAATTACCTTTTGCAATTGCTCTGTTTCTTGATCTTTAAAAGTGTGGATTCTCCAACCGTGTGCGTAATGTGAACTTACGTATCCTGGCCATCGCTGGTAGTAACTTCTTCTTCCTCCTACTTGTATTACTGGACTAAATACTTTTTCCATAGTTTTAGGCATAAGCACCTCTGGGTTATTCCCCAACAAAAACTTCATCCATTGTCCCATATCCATTGCACTGGCATTAATACCACCTGCAGCAACCGCTCCATAATACTTTTTGTTTAGACGCATGGGTCTCCATCCATATCGTAACCGTTGATGCGGTAATGCAATATTAGTATCTCCTTGTAAAGCTTCGTAAGTAGCAGAAGCTCTATCCATCCCAAGAGGGTCAAATATTTTTTCCTGAATAACTTCAAAAAGAGGTTTTTGGGTAACCCGTTCAATAATTTCACCACTTAACGCAAAAATGGCATTTTGGTAATTATAGAAATAACCTGGTTCCTGAAGTGGACGCACTTCATTAAATCTACTGGCGATGTTGTCTAAAGAAACTCCAGCTTCTACAAGGTTCGTAAAACTATGATATGGCAATCCTGAAGTATGCGAAAGCACATGAGACAGGGTTACTTTTTTGGTTTGTGCAGCACTGGCTAATCTGAAATTAGGAATGTGATTGATAATCTTATCCTCCCAATTGATGAGTCCTTCCTGTACATGAATTCCTGTCAAGATTCCAGCAAATCCTTTGGATACAGATCCAATTCTAAAGATCGTCTCTTTATCTACATTATCCATTAGTCTGCTGTTTCTACTACCAAAACCATCTGCATAGATAATAGAATCACATTTTACAACAGCAACTGAAGCACCGACAACTTGTTTTTTCTGTACTGCTTCATCAAAATACGCTTGAATAGAATCTGCTATTCTTTTCTTAAATGAATCAGACGCTAAAACTGGTTCTGGAAGTGGTTGCGGTAAAAGCACCGCCTGTTCTTGTTTTGGTAACTGCGGTTGTTTCGTAGGCATAAACGAAAAGAGTAAGCCTATGAACAACATAGTTGGGGTAGCTAGGGTGAAGATTTTTTTCATTAAGTAGGTTTATTGGTGTCAAAAAAAAGAAAAAACATCGACAAAAACAACAAAATCATCTTTGAAATACACATTTTTTCTATTTTTCTTCCAATTTGGGTATTTTTGGGTTTACGTTGTAGGTAACGAAAAACTTATTAATTAATTGTATAAAAGGTTAATAAATCCGAAAACTGATCTTCCTAATGCTTCTTTTAGCTATGTAAAGTTTAATTTGAAGCCGTAGGAATAGGAGGAGGACCATCAGGAAGGATGGCTTTATAGACGTAATCTCCTTTTCTTTCTTTAAATTCTTTTTTGACCTCTTCGACTAATTTTTCGTCATCATACATATCAACCATAGTCATAGCAAGCGCCTTTGACGCTTGAATCATCCCTTTATGACCAATAGACATTCCTCCACATGCAACAACAGCCCAAGAGTGCCAAGGAGTATCAATTGGAGCCGTAGTAACTCCTAATCGCACAACCGGAACCAACCAACTCACATCCCCCACATCTGTAGAACCACCACCGGGATGTTCTTTTGTCTCTTCCAAAGGGTTTATTTTGGCGTCTATTCCTTTTTGAGGTTTCCCGGTTCCCTCTTGTATTTTATAAGCAAATGCCAATTCTTCTTTGGTATATTGGATTTCTCCCAAGTACTCCAAGTTTTTTTGCATGGCTTTCCCTCCTGCTCTATTCACCAATATCTCGTGTAATCCGGAAACCAAACTAACTTTATAATCTACATTTGCCATAATAGCGGCTCCTTCAGCCATTTTCTCTACACGTTTCCATACTTCTTCCATACCCTCACGTTTTGTATCTCTTACGCGTATCCATATTCTGGAGTAATCAGGAACTACATTCACCACATCTCCTGCTTTTTGAATATCATAATGTATACGTACGGTGGGTTTGATATGCTCTCTCAAATAGTTAATCCCGGTGGTATACAACTCCAAAGCGTCCGAAGCACTTCTTCCATTCCAGGGATCCGCAGACGCATGAGCTGCCTGGCCATTAAATTCTACGATAAAATCCACCAAGGCCAACGAACTTTGCACATCAGCTTTAGTTTTTGCTGAAGGATGCCAATCCAAACAAACATCAAGGCCTTCAAACAATCCAGCTCTTGCCATAAACAATTTTCCAAAAAACTTCTCTTCAGCAGGAGTACCAAAAAACTTTACGGTCCCTTTTATCTTTCCTTGTTTGATCAAATCCTTGATAGCTACTGCGGCAGATAAGCTAGCCACTCCAAACAGATTATGTCCACATCCATGGCCTCCAGCATTTTTTTGCAAAGGTTCTTTGGTAGGTTGTGCTTTTTGCGATATCCCAGGCAACGCGTCAAACTCTCCCAAAATCCCAATGACCGGAGAACCACTACCATAAGAAGCCACGAAAGCTGTAGGTATATCTGCCACTCCACGTTCTACAGTAAATCCCTGAGACTCGGCATAATCTGCTAGTACCTTGGCCGATTGTTTCTCTTGAAAGGCAGTTTCGGCAAATCCCCATATTTGATCACTCATGGTGATCATCTTTTTTTCTTGTTTTACAACTGCTTCTATTACCGAAGTTTTGTTGGAACTGATTTTGGATTGTTGTGCATAAAAAAGTGTACTACATAGCACAGCACCAACGAATAGTTTGAACCGAATCATAATTAAGATGTTTGTGAGTTGTGTGCTTTGAAGATACTAAATAATTCTTTGTCTTTGGTTCTCGCTTTCCAAATAAAAAACTCCTTTCCGTAAAAACGAAAAGGAGCTTATTTATCTCTTATTATTTATTTCTAATTCGTAAATGTACCTACGAAAGCTTTCTCATACTTTTTCCAAGCATCAGCACTGGTTAACTGCTTATAATCATCACTATGAATCATCTTGAGGTACAGCTCTAATTGCTGTGGTGTTTTATATCCCACCACGGGAGCAATTAATCCTCCATTCTCATCAAAGAAAACAATACTTGGATATCCTGAAATCTTTAAAGCATTGGCAAAAAAGTGTTGACTATTTCTTCCTTTTCTACCGTGCTTATAGTTAGGATTGGTATACGTAAAATTATTGTACTCGATCTTTTCGGTACCTTCGGCATTAAACTTTACGGCGTAGAAGTTTTCATTTACATAAGAAACAACGTCCTTGTTATGAAACGTTTTTTTATCCAGAAGTTTACAAGGACCGCACCAATCGGTATATACATCCATAAAAATCTTTCTCGGTTCTTTTTTTTGTGCCTCTAGTGCTTCATTAAAAGACATCCATTTGATCTCTTGCGCCTGGGTAGTAACACACAAAAGCATCACGCATATTAAAAGTAGGTTCTTCATTAGTATTCTTTTTTCTAGTTTGTCGGAAACAAAAACTGTTCCTTATTTAAAACTTCACCCGTCTTTGGGAAACGAGTGAAGATGTATATTATTATTTATCGCACTCCGTGCATGAGTTTTTTCATAATAGGATTAAGCAACATAATTAAAATTCCTGCTGCTATTGGCACTACCGTAAATATCAGAAAAAAAGTAGACAAATTATAATTTGCAGTTACTTCATCGATCATTCCTCCTAATGTACCTGCCGCTTTTTGACCAATTGCAATGGCCAAATACCAGATACCAAACATGAATGCAATCATCCTTCCGGGGACTAATTTACTAAGGTAAGATAGTCCAACTGGTGATAAACACAATTCTCCTAAAGTGTGAAATAAATAGGCCAAGATTAACCAAACCATACTTACCGATGCAGTTTGAGCCCCTTGTGGAATTCCGGAAGATCCATAAGCCAGCAATGCAAAACCAAATCCTAATAATCCTAGACCAAATCCATATTTGAAGGCTGCACTTGGATTATATTTACTTTCCCACCATTTTGAGAATAATGGCGCTAAAGCAATGATGAAAAAAGAGTTTAAAATTCCGAACCAGGTAGCTCCCACTTCGGTAGTATCCTTACTAAATTCATTATTCAATTTCCAGATTACAATACCCCAGATGATCAAAAATGAAATAGATAATACCACATTCGAAAGACCAATTTTGGAAAACGTCTTCCTAAATACCAGATATAACACCCAGGTAATTATCGCAAGAGGCACTACCGTTAAAATGGTATCAATCACTTTAAAGATTAATGCCGAAGATCCTGAAAGGTCTCTTGCCGTATAATCCCTTGCAAAGATATTTAATGACCCTGCTGCTTGTTCAAAAGCTGCCCAAAAGAAAATCGTAAAAAACGCGAATATAGCAACTGCAAACATTCTATCTCTTACGGTATGACTGTAACGAAGAATTCTCGAAATGATCAGATAAACAAATAGAATAACTGCAAATACAATCATCACTGTTGGCCCCTCATAACCTCCTAAAGAGAAATCAAATAAATTAACGTTTCCAATCTTAGACATCGGATCGTTAATCAGCCAAGTAAAACCAATAACAGCTGTAATCGCTATCAAAACTTTATCTAAGGCGGTAAAAGGATTTAGTTTATCCCCTTCTTCCAGTACTACTTCTTTTTTAGCTTCTTTGTTGGGTTTGGCTCCAATATCGCCGAATAAATTTCTAGCCAACCAGAACATAATCATCCCCAAAAACATGAAAATTCCTGCCAATCCAAAACCTAGTGCCCAACTGTAGTTCTCTCCAAGATAACCACAAAGCATTATTCCGAAAAATGCTCCTGCATTTACTCCCATATAAAATATGGTATATGCTCCATCTTTTTTAGCATCATTTCCTTTATACATTTCAGAAATAATAGAAGTAATATTCGGTTTAAAAAGACCTGTCCCAATTACTAATAAGGCGAGTCCAAGATATAGTGTCATCTCAGTTTCAAAAGCCATAGATAAATGCCCCAGTGTCATGATTAAACAGCCAATGACCACTGCCCAACGATACCCTGTGATCTTGTCAGCTATATACCCTCCTAATATAGGAGTTAGATACAGTAAGGAAGCATATGTACCAAACAATGCCAAAGCATGTTCTCTCGGCCAATTGGCCCACCCTGGATTTTCTCCAAATAAAGGTGCTGTAAGAAATATAACAAGAAGGATTCTCATTCCATAAAACGAAAATCGCTCCCACATTTCAGTAAAAAATATGATGAATAAACCAGCTGGGTGACCTAGGACCTTGTCCTTAAACAGGTTTTCTATATCTGTACTCATAAAGTGGTATTATTAATTATTCTGAAGCGTCAGCTAGTTCGAATCCTTCGGCTTCTTCATGTTTTAAAATACGCTCACTTTCTTCAACTCCATGAGTTAATCTTTTCAGCGGTTTAAGAAGTGCAATAAAAATCAATCCAATAACCACAGTGAAGATTACAATTCCTGAGAAAATTGTAAGCTCCCCATATTCACTTGCCGATTCCCCGACAATTCCCGCTACCTTATTACCCAATCCGGTTGCTGCAAAATAAACTCCCATCATTAATGAAGCATATTTTACGGGTGCAAGTTTGGTAATAAATGATAACGCTACTGGTGAGATACATAATTCACCTATTGTATGAAATAAGTAAGCAAGCACTAACCATATCATGCTAGAACTCCCCGATTTATCAAACTCCATTGCTGCAAATACCATAAACAGAAATCCAAATCCCATGATAATGATACCCAATGCCATTTTAAAAAGTGAAGATGCCTCTTTTCCTTTTAGTTTTCTTTTTGCCCAAATACTAGCAATCCCAGTAGCAAGTAAAATTATAAATCCTGCATTTAAACTTTGAAACATCACAGTTGGAATTTCCCATCCAAACAGATTTCTATCGGTCTTACTTTCTGTATATAAATTCATCAGTCCACCTGCTTGCTCAAACGCTCCCCAAAAAATGATCACCATAATAAATGACAGTAATAAAACCAGAAAACGATCTTTAAATTCTTGAGTATCTAACTCTTTGTATATCATCATTAACAAGGCTGTAATCGCAGTTAAGAAAAGAAACAACAAACCAAAACCCCATTCTAATGTATACCAACCATAAAATGAAGCTAAAAGAAGAATTCCTGTAAAAACTAGTTGTTTAGGTGACTTGAATAATTTTGCATATAATTTACCATAAGAAACTTCATTTTCGTCAGCTTTAGTTGGAACATAGTTCCCTACTTCAACCAAGTATTTCTGACCATATAGGTAATTTATTAATCCGATAACCATTACGATTCCTGCTAAACCAAATCCTGCATGCCATCCCCATTTAGCAACTACCAATCCAACGATCATAGTAGCCAACAAAGACCCTAAATTGATTCCAATATAAAAAATACTGAACCCTTTATCTCTTCGAATATCACCCTCTTTATATAAACCTCCTACCATAGTAGAGATATTAGGTTTAAGCAATCCAACTCCTAAAATAACTAATCCTAATCCAGTGTAGAAAGCCCAAATATCGGTCAAGACCAAAACACCATGCCCCAAACAAAGGACAATAGCTCCTAAAAGAACTGATTTCTTTTGCCCAATAAGTTTGTCTGCAATCATTCCTCCGGGAATTGACGCCACATAAACTAACATCGTATACCAACCATACAGTGCCAAAGCTTCTTTACTTGTCCATCCCAATCCTGCTCCTCTAGGATCTCCAATAGTTTCTGTAGTCATGTAAAGAACCAATAATGCTCTCATTCCATAATAAGAGAAACGTTCCCACATTTCTGTTAAAAATAGGATATATAAACCTATAGGATGTCCAAAAAGCTCCTTTTGATGAGCTGCTTTAACTGTATTTGCCATTATATGTTAGTTTAATTTTAGTTTATTAGCTTAAATGATTTATAAGTTGTTTTTAATGAAGTGAGTCATCTTGTTATACAGATGCAATCTTGTATTACCTCCATAAATCCCATGATTCTTGTCAGGATAAATCGCCCAATCAAAATCTTTATTTGCCTGCACAAGGGCTTCTACCAATTGCATCGTATTTTGCACATGTACATTATCATCTGCACTACCATGCACCAATAAGAATTTTCCTTTTAAACCATCCACAAAATTAATTGGTGAATTATCATCATACCCTTTAGGATTCTCCTGAGGAGTCATCAAATATCGTTCCGTATATATGGTATCATAAAACCTCCAACTCGTTACCGGAGCAACAGCAATTGCCATTTTAAAAGTATCTGGCGCTTTAAACAAACAATTGCTAGACATAAATCCACCGTAGCTCCATCCCCAAATTCCGATTCGTGAAGCATCGATATAATCCAATGCTCCTAACTGCTTGGCTGCGGCTATTTGATCTTGTACTTCTAGATTTCCTAAATCATTTTGCGTTGCTTTTTTAAACTTTGCTCCTTTCAGTCCGGTACCTCTACCGTCTACACAAGCTACGATATACCCTTGCTGCGCCAACATCATATACCAATAGTCATTAGCTCTGTTCCAGGAATTTCTCACCATTTGTGATCCAGGACCTGAGTATTGATACATAAACAATGGGTACTTTTTGCTAGAATCAAAATCTTTTGGCTTGATCATCCACATATTCAGAGTTTCTCCATTGATCTCGATCGTTGAGAATTCTTTTGGACGAACATCGTATTGCTTCAATTTTTCTGTAAGTGCGTTGTTGTTCTTTAGTTCTCGAATTACTTTTCCTGTTTTTCCATTATTCAAAGAATATTCATATGGCGTTGTTGCATTCGAAAAATAGCTGATATACACACTAAAATCCGCACTAAACTCGGCATCATTGGACCCTTCTTTGGCGCTCAATCTTTTCTTATCAGCTCCATCCAATCCAATAGAATATACATCTCTATTGATATTTCCATTTTCTACACTTTGATAGAATACTTTTTTGTTTTTAGTATCATACCCATAATATTGTGTCACTTCCCAAGGACCTTTGGTCACTTGATTGATCAACTCCCCGGTAGCAGCATAGTGATAGATATGGTTAAATCCATCTTTTTCGCTAGTCCAGATAAAACTATTATCATCTAGAAAAGTAAGGTTATCAGTAACGTCGATATAGGCTTCATCTTTTTCGTTTAGTACTACTTTTGGCGCCTTGGTTTTGGCATCTACAAAAATTAAATCCAGATTATTTTGGTGTCTGTTCATTACTTGAACACTCAAAATATCTGGATTAGCACTCCATTTTATTCTTGGGATATAAAAATCTTTATAATCTCCCAGTTTGACCTCATCCAATGCCATTGCACCTATATCGGCCACAAACAACGAGACTTTAGAATTCTTTTCTCCTGCTTTTGGATACTTAAAAACGTCTTGTTTTTGGTATAAGTCTTTCCCATATACATCCATAGAAAATTCTGGAACTTCTCTCTCGTCAAATCGTAAAAATGCAATTTTGTTGCTGTCTGCGCTCCAATCAAAGGCTCTTACAAACGAGAATTCTTCTTCGTATACCCAGTCGGTAATCCCGTTAATGATCTCATTTTTCTTTCCGTCGTCGGTAAGTTGTATCTCCTGCCCTGTTGCGAAGTTCAATACGTAAATATTATTATCCAGCACATATGCTATTTTATTTCCATCAGGAGATAGCAATGGAGATTGAATTTTTTTGTCATGTACCTTAAAAACTCCATTGGACGGCACATCATAGATATGATAAATCCCTCTTGAAGAACGGCGATAGATTTGCTCTAACTCGCTTGCCAGCAAAATTCTATTTTCGTCTTTACTAAAGGTGTATCCCTGAAATGATGCCAGACCATCTATAGAAGAAGAAGTAACCAAAGTTTTGGCCTTCTCTCCTGTTTCATAATCATACACTTGAATATTGGTAGCTCCCGAGATAGGATCGTTTTCTAAAACTGAATATTGAGTTCCGTTTTTCATAGAGTGCAAAGACTGAAAACCTTCAGTTCTAAAAGCTCCTCCCCAGATCTCATTAAGAGTGAATGTCTTCTGCTGTGCGATGCTGACAACACTTACAAATAGTAAAATACTACAAAACAATTTTGTAAATTTCATATCATAGAGGTATAAATTGTTAACGCCAAGATTACTAAAAAATCCGTGAAAAATACAACAATTGATGTTAAATACAATAAAATCAAGGGGGCTAAAGTGTTTTTTTTTAACAGATCATTAAACAAATAGCTTTTTAAACAATAATTACACAATGAAACTCAGTAAGTTTCTGTAATTGCTACATTCAAAGAATAGTGAATATCACAAAACAGAATAGTATCTTTGACCCCATTACTAAATTACATTACAAGATGGCACCAGTAGTTTCTGGATTTTCTAAACTTTCTAAAGCAGATAAAATAAAGTGGTTGGCAGAACATCATTTCAACAATGATCAAAACACCATAAATACCCTTACTACCTATTGGAATTCTGATCAAAAGCTACAACAGCTTCATGATGAATTTACAGAAAACACAATCTCTAACTACTATCTTCCATTTTCGGTAGCTCCGAACTTTTTGATCAATGGTACGCGTTACACACTACCCATGACTATCGAAGAAAGTTCTGTGGTAGCAGCAGCCAGTAAAGCAGCTAAGTTCTGGCAAAATCGAGGTGGATTTAAAGCCGAGGTGATTGCAACTACCAAAGTAGGTCAGGTACACTTTATGTATGCAGGAGATTCCGAAAAACTACAGCGTTTCTTTACGGCGACGAAACCCCTATTATTAGAAGCTGTTTCTTCTATCACCAAAAACATGGAGAAAAGAGGGGGAGGAGTAAAAGAAATCGTACTAAAAGATAAGACCACCGAAATTGAAAATTACTTTCAGCTACATTGCACCTTTGAAACAGTAGATGCCATGGGAGCGAATTTTATCAATTCGTGCCTGGAACAGTTTGCTAAAACTTTTGTAGCTGAAGCCAAAACTTATGATGACTTCTCGGATCACGAAAAGAACATCGAAATCATCATGAGTATTCTGTCTAATTATGTTCCTGAATGTATTGTACAAGCGACCGTTTCTTGTCCCATAAACGAACTTCCTAATGGTGTAGATTTATCTTCGAAACAATATGCGAAGAAGTTTGTACAAGCGGTTCGAATTGCAGAAGTAGAACCCTATCGTGCTGTAACCCATAACAAAGGTATTATGAATGGTATTGATGCCGTTGTTTTGGCCACTGGAAATGATTTTAGAGCTATCGAAGCAGGTGCACATGCTTATGCTGCAAAAGACGGAAAGTACAAAAGCTTAACACATGCAGAGATCCAAGACGATCAATTTGTTTTTTCAATAAAAATACCGCTTGCTTTGGGAACGGTAGGAGGACTAACCTCTCTACATCCATTGGTTAAATTATCCCTACAGCTGTTGGGACAACCTAATGCCAAGAAACTTATGGAGATTACGGCAGTCGCCGGTCTTGCCCAAAATTTTGCAGCAATAAACTCTTTAATAACCACAGGAATTCAACAAGGACACATGAAAATGCACCTAATGAATATCCTTAACCAATTTGAAGCGACTAACACAGAAAAGGAGCAGTTGATCGCATATTTTAAAACAAATCCCGTTAGTCATAGTGAAGTAGCCAATCAAATTGAAAAACTAAGGTCCTAACCAATGAAAAAGTCCTTTTATAGTCATGGTAAATTATTACTAACCGGAGAGTATCTTGTTTTGGATGGTGCTCAGGCATTAGCAATTCCTACCCAAAAAGGGCAATGGCTATTTATTGAAGAAACCGATACCGAAGGTATACACTGGCAAAGTTTTGATGAAAACGGAAATTGTTGGTTCGAAACCAATTTCCTGATCACCGAAAAAGGGCTTACTCTCACCGACGATACCCATAATGATCCTATTGCAGATACGTTGCTTACCATTTTAAATAGCGCCAAGGATCTTAATCCAATTTTTTTGACCACTAGTAGTGGCTATACCGTTGAAAGTCGCTTGGAATTTGATCGCGAATGGGGATTAGGTTCTTCTTCTACCTTGATTAACAATATTGCGCAATGGGCAAAGGTGAATGCTTTTGAGCTTTTAGAAAGTAGCTTTGGAGGTAGTGGTTATGACATTGCATGTGCTCAAAATGACACTCCTATCATCTACAAAAGAACAGAAGGAAAACCTATAGTAACCGAAGCTCCTTTTGATCCTGTATTCAAAAACAACCTGTTTTTTGTCTATCTCAATCAAAAACAAGATAGTAAAGACTCTATTAAGCGCTACCAATCCTTACCGTTAAAAGAATTCGACAAAGCTGAATCCGAAGTTAATGCGATCACCCAACAAATACTGGAGTGTCCAGATCTTGAGACTTTTGAAGAGTTGATTTCAGCTCACGAAGCAATTATTTCAAAAATCATCAAAACAGAAACTGTAAAATCCAGGCTTTTCTCAGATTATCATGGTAGTATCAAGAGTCTTGGTGGATGGGGCGGTGACTTTGTACTGGCAACCGGTTCTTCTGAAGACATGGACTATTTCAAGAAAAAGGGATACACCACTGTAGTGCCCTATGAAGAAATGCTACTGTCCTAGACTCCCTAAGGTTTCGACACGGTCAATGAGCTAATTCATTCCCGTTAAATTCATTACAACATTTTAAAAAGTAAGGTTAAATATGACACTTGCTTCGTAATGATTTGCCTAAATTTTGATAAATTTAAGTGAATTTAAGAAGCATATCCCTATGACTACAGACAAAACCGATGGTACTCAAAACGTCTTAGAAGCTGTAGTAGTAAGGTTTGCCGGGGACTCTGGAGACGGAATGCAATTAACAGGCACCCAATTCTCGGATACTTCTGCCATGTTTGGAAATGATGTGGCTACCTTTCCTAATTATCCCGCCGAAATCCGAGCGCCTCAAGGAAGCTTATACGGAGTATCTGGATTCCAAGTGCATATCGGAAGCATAGAGATTAGCACACCAGGAGACGATGTAGACTTATTGGTCGCTATGAATCCTGCGGGCCTCAAAACCAACTTACATGCAGTAAAACCTGGCCATACCATTATCGTTGATACAGATGCTTTTACCAGAAAAAATCTGGAAAAAGCTCAATATGAATCCAACCCCTTGGAAGATGGAAGTTTGGAAAATTACAGAGTGATCGAAGCCAAAATGACTTCTTTAACCAAAGAAGCGCTGAAAGATCTCGAAGGATTGGATAATAAGAGCATGGTACGAAGCAAAAACATGTTCGCGTTGGGCATGGTGTATTGGATGTATAATCGATCTACAGCTTATACTATAGATTTCTTCAACAAAAAATTTAAATCCAAACCTCAAATTGTTGAAGCCAACACCAAAGTGCTAAATGCGGGATATTACTTTGCAGAAACCTTAGAACTAATCCCTAACGCCTATACGATTGCTCCTGCAAAGATGAATCCGGGAACCTATAGAATCATCATGGGCAATACTGCTACTGCTTGGGGTTTTTTGGCAGCTGCAGAAAAAACAGGATTAGAACTCTTCTTAGGATCCTACCCGATTACCCCAGCTTCAAACATTCTCCATGAACTTGCCAAACACAAGCATTTTGGAGTAAAAACATTACAAGCCGAGGACGAAATCGCAGGCATCACCTCTGCCATTGGGGCCTCCTTTGCGGGTAATTTGGCGATAACTACCACTTCGGGACCTGGGTTAGCATTAAAAGCCGAAGCTATTGGCCTAGCCATGATGATCGAGTTACCGCTGGTGATCGTAAATGTTCAAAGAGGAGGACCATCTACAGGTTTACCCACCAAAACCGAGCAATCGGATTTATTGCAAGCCATGTATGGTAGAAATGGGGAAAGCCCAGTGATTGTTATTGCTGCCAGCACACCCGGGAACTGTTTCAGATTTGCTTACGAAGCGGCAAAACTTACTTTGGAACATATGACCCCGGTTATCCTATTAAGTGATGGTTATATTGCCAACGGATCCGAACCCTGGAAGATACAAACCACCAAAGATATGCCGGATATCAAAACCAATATCATCCAAGCTTCTGATCAAGAATGGCATCCTTACCACAGAGATGATGATACTCTGGCCAGAAACTGGGCCGTACCAGGAACTCCTGGTCTAGAACATCGAGTTGGAGGATTAGAAAAAGATAAGATTACCGGGAATGTCTCTTACGTACCGGATAATCATGAATACATGACCAAAATAAGAGCAGAAAAAATCCAACGTGTGCAAAATTATATTCCAGAATTAACTACAGAGTTTGCTAGCTCCGGAGATCTTTTGGTTGTGGGATGGGGTGGCACTTATGGCTCTTTGTACTCTGCGGTAAAACAAATTGCTGAAGAAGGTTGTAACACTATTGGGTTAGCACATTTCAATTATATCAATCCAATGCCAAAAAACACCAAAGAAGTATTATCAAAATTCAAAAAGATAGTAGTATGCGAATTGAATAACGGACAATTCGTAACGATTCTAAAAGCTCATTTTGACCAACTAGACATTGTACAATACAACAAAATACAAGGACTTCCCTTTGGAAACCTGGAACTCGTACAAAAATTCAAATCCCTATTATAAACCATGAGCTCTACAGATACAAAAAAATATACGTTTAAGGATTTTGCCAGTGACCAAGAAGTACGATGGTGCCCTGGTTGTGATGACTATGTAATCTTGAGAGCCATGCAAAATGCACTTCCTGAAATGGGATTAAAAAGAGAAGATATTGTTTTTATCTCGGGAATTGGCTGCTCTTCACGTTTTCCGTATTACATGAACACCTATGGCATGCACAGTATTCATGGCAGAGCCCCAGCAATAGCTACCGGGGTAAAACTAGCTAATCCCAACCTAAGTGTATGGGTCATTACTGGTGATGGAGACTCAATGGCCATTGGAGGAAATCACTTTATTCATGTACTACGAAGAAACATGGACCTTAATATCGTCGTATTTAACAATGAAATTTATGGCTTGACCAAGGGGCAGTTCTCTCCTACCTCATTAGTTGGACAAAAAACAAAATCTTCTCCCTATGGCAATACACAACCTCCCTTTTCTACAGGAGAATTGGCATTGGGTGCACAGGCACGATTTTTTGCCAGAATTGGAGGAAATACACCTAAAGAAATGTCTAAAATGTTTATTGAATCTCAACAGTTTAAAGGCACTTCATTAATCGAAGTTTTGCAAAACTGTCCGATTTTTAATGATGGTTGTTTTTCTAAATATACAGACAAGGCTGTACGTGAAGATCAGCAACTCTTTGTTGAACACGGAAAACCTATGATTTTTGGGAAAGAACGAGACAAAGGGTTACGCCTAAACGGCTTAAAACTTGAAGTGGTTACCATTGGCCAAAACAATATTACCGAAAATGACATTTTGACCCATGATGCAAAAGAACAGGACCCAACACTGCATCAAATGCTAGTAAGATTAAAATACCCTTTAGTGACTGGTATTATAAGAAGTTATGAGGATATCACTCTGGAAGAAAGAAAAAATGAACAACGAGAGCGTGTACGGTCAAATTCTTCCTTTACTAAGACCGATGATCTATTCTTTTCTGGAGAAACTTATGAAATCACTTAATACAAAAGACATAAAAAAACCTGTTAGTTGATTTAACAGGTTTTTTTACTATATAGAATTATTTGCTCTTACAATTCTAGGGCCTTAGTTACATTATTATCCATCAATAATTCTTGTGGATTCTCTAATGCTTCTTTTACAGCTACCAGGAATCCTACCGATTCTTTACCATCGATGATTCTATGGTCATAAGATAACGCTACGTACATCACAGGAGCGATTACGATCTGCCCGTCTCTCACGATCGGTCTCTCTACAATGTTATGCATTCCTAAAATAGCACTTTGTGGTGGGTTAATGATTGGTGTAGATAACATACTACCAAACACCCCTCCATTAGTGATAGTAAACGTACCTCCGGTCATTTCATCAACTGTGATTTGACCTTCTCTTGCACGTATTGCCAAACGCTTCACTTCAGATTCTACACCTCTGAAACTCAAATTCTCTGCATTGCGAATTACAGGCACCATCAATCCTTTTGGTCCTGATACTGCAATACTGATATCTTGAAAATCAAAGGAAATCATTTCTTTACCGTCGATCATCGAATTTACCGCAGGAAATAGTTTCAACGCTCGTACACAAGCTAGTGTAAAGAACGACATAAATCCAAGACTTACTCCGTGCTTACTCTTGAAAGTTTCTTTATACTGGCTTCTTAGATCAAAAATCGGCTGCATATCTACCTCATTAAAGGTAGTAAGCATCGCTGTTTCATTTTTCACAGAAACCAAACGCTCTGCCACTTTACGACGAAGCATTGATAATTTCTTTCGACTTTCTCCTCTACTTCCAGGACCAGGAGTACCCATAGATGGTTTAGCATCTAGTGCGTCAGCTTTGGTAATTCTACCATCTCTTCCTGTTCCTTGTACTTGAGAAGCATCAATACCTTTTTCGGCAAGTACTTTTTTGGCTGCAGGAGAAGCTGTTCCTGTAGCATAGGTTTCTGTTTTGGCTGGTGCTGCCGGAGCTGGCGCTTCTTCTTTTTTCTCCTCTACTTTTGGAGCTTCGCTAGCCGCCTCTGCTTTTGCTTCGCCTCCTTCAGGTTTTGCAGCATCGGTATCTATTAGACAAACTACCTGACCAACAGCTACCGCATCTCCTTCTTCTGCCATAAGTGTGATCACACCACTAGCCTCTGCTGGAAGTTCCAAGGTTGCTTTATCACTATCTACCTCAGCAATTGCCTGATCTTTTTCAACATAATCACCAGTCTCAACGAGCCACTGAGCTATTTCTACTTCTGTAATAGATTCTCCCGGTGATGGGACTTTCATTTCTAAAGCCATAATTCTGAATTTATCCTTTGTACAATTTCCTTCGGAAATTCTTTATCTATGAGTTACTTAATTTTACTTATCTTCTTTGATTGTCTTTTGTTTTATCAAAAACATAGTCAATCACCTCTTGATGTCTTCTTTTAGAACGCGTTGCGCTACCAGCAGCTGGAGCTCCATAAGGCCTTCTACTTGCAAATCTAAAACTTTTTGCGCCATCGTAATGCATCAACATATGACTTAACGCTCCCATGTTTCTAGGCTCCTCTTGTGCCCAAACCACTTCGTCTGCCTTGTACTTTTTAATGACCTTATCCATTTCGGCAGCTGGTAATGGGAATAATTGTTCAATTCGAACCAAAGCCACATCATTTCTTCCTTGTTTTTCCTTTTCTTCTAATAAGTCATAGTAGAACTTACCTGTGCAGAACACCAAAGATTTTACGTCTTTTGCAGTTGCATCTGGATCATCTATAACAGTTTGGAAGCTTCCTTTAGTAAATTCTTCTACCGAAGACACTGCCTTTGGATCACGCAATAAACTTTTGGGTGTAAACACTACCAATGGCTTACGATACTTGGCCTTCATTTGCCTACGTAACAAGTGGAACATATTGGCCGGTGTTGTAACATCTGCAATGAACATATTATCCTTGGCACAAAGCTGCAGATATCTTTCCATTCTAGCAGAAGAGTGCTCTGCTCCCTGACCCTCATAACCATGAGGAAGTAACATTACAATTCCGTTTTGCAATTTCCATTTATCTTCTGCAGAAGAAATATATTGGTCGATCATAATTTGCGCTCCATTACTGAAGTCTCCAAACTGTGCTTCCCAAATGGTAAGTGTATCTGGACTTGCCATAGCATATCCATAATCGAAGCCTAATACTCCATATTCTGACAACAAAGAGTTGTAGATATAGAAATCACCTTGATCTCCTTTTAAGGTATTTAAAAGAGTTACCTCTTCTTCACTGTCTTCCACCTTAATAACCCCATGTCTGTGTGAAAAAGTTCCTCTTTCTACATCTTGCCCACTCATTCTTACATCATATCCTTCTTTAAGCAAGGATCCATAAGCTAATAATTCACCCATCGCCCAATCTAATTCATTGGTCTCGAAGAACATCTTGTGTCGTTTCTCAATTAAACGCTCTATCTTACGTAAAAACTTTTTATCTGAAGGAAGCTTTGTAATTACCTCTGCTATTTCAGTAAGCTTGGTTTTAGGATATGCAGTTTTAACCACATCCATCATCTCATCTTCTTGAACACGTTCAAAACCTGCCCATTCATCTTGCATAAACGGCGTAATTACCGTTTTCTCTTGTTTTCTAGAATCTTCAAGCTCTTCTTCTAGAGAAGCTTTGTATTCTTTTTCAAGCTTAGTCACATAATCCTTATCGATAATCCCTTCGGCCATTAACTTCTCAGCATAAATATCTCTAGGGTTTCTATGTTTAGCTATCGCCTTGTATAGCTTAGGTTGTGTAAAACGAGGTTCATCACCTTCGTTGTGACCATATTTACGGTATCCTAATAGATCTATAAAAACGTCACGCTTAAAGGTCATTCTAAAATCTAATGCAAAATTAGCAGCATGCACAACAGCTTCTGCATCATCGGCATTAACGTGTAGCACAGGAGATAAAGTAACCTTACCTACATCGGTACAATACGTAGAGGATCTAGCATCCAGATAATTGGTAGTAAATCCGATTTGATTGTTTACTACAATATGAATAGTTCCTCCGGTTTTATATCCATCCAGCTTAGCCATTTGTACAATCTCATAAACCAAACCTTGACCTGCAACAGCCGCATCTCCATGTACAACAATTGGCAATACCGCCGAAGTATTTTCTTGATAATGGCGATCTTGTTTTGCTCTGGTAATCCCTTCTACAACAGCTCCTACCGTTTCAAGATGCGAAGGGTTTGGAGCGATATTCATATTGATATCTTTACCACTATCTGTCTTTCGTTTTGAAGTCCAACCCAGGTGGTATTTTACATCTCCATCAAAAACTGCTTCCTCATAATCTTTACCATCAAACTCACTAAAAATATCTTTAGGGCTCTTCCCAAAAATGTTTGTCAGCGTGCTCAATCGACCACGGTGAGCCATTCCCATCACAAATTCTTTTACCCCCAAATCGGCAGCTTTTTCAACCAAAGCATCCAAAGCAGGAATTAAAGACTCTCCTCCTTCTAAAGAAAAACGTTTTTGACCTACATATTTGGTGTGCAAAAAGTTTTCAAAAGAAACAGCTTGATTTAATTTTTTGAGAATATGTTTTTTCTGATCTGCAGAAAATTTTGTTCTATTCGTATTGAAATTTACCCTGGCCTGAATCCACTCACGCTCTTCCGGATTTCGAATGTACATATATTCAATCCCAATAGCATCACAATAAATCTTTTCTAAGTGAACTACGATATTGCTTAGCGTATTAGGACCAATCCCTATAATTTCTCCAGCATTAAAAACCGTATTTAAATCTGATTGGCTTAATCCAAAATTCTCTAAGGCTAATGTAGGAGTATACTTCCTTCTTTCTCGTACTGGATTCGTCTTAGTAAACAAATGCCCCCTTGTTCTGTAGGCATCTATTAAACGAACTACCTGAAACTCTTTTTGTACATTTTCAGGAACAGCAATCGTTCCTTGGGTTTCTTTTTCTACATAGATGGTTTCTCCAAAACCGTCTGCGTTTTCTAAACCAAAATCAAATCCTTGAAAAAAAGCCCTCCAACTTGGCTCTACGCTATCGGGGCTTTGTAAATATTGGTCATATAATTCCGCAAAAAATGCGGTATGAGCCGCATTCAAAAATGAATATTTATCCATAAGTAAGCATTCAGTTGTCTTTTTAACGACAAAACGCTACAAAAATACAACAATTACAATTTATTGGCTATCGAATTCTCTATATTTATGCAACATTTTTCATAAAATTAATCATGATTATGATTCCTTTTCAAAATATTAAGAGTTTTGTTTTAGTTTCGTTTGTTTTATTTTCCTTACAAAACATTTCTGCGCAAAATGAAAATTTTTGGTCAAAGGTTCGATTTGGTGGAAATATAGGAATTGGGTTTACCAACGACACTTTTAATGCAGTAATCGCTCCTGCAGCTATTTACGATTTCAATCCATGGTTTAGTGGTGGTGTAGGACTTAGTTTTGGATACTCTACTTTTGATGATGATGTTTTTAATGAAGAACGCAGAAGCACCAATTATGGTGCTAGTCTTATTGGGTTATTCAATCCCATTCCCGAGTTTCAACTGTCCGCAGAATTTGAACAAATGGGAGTGAGTCAACGTATAGAAACTACTAATCAAACATTTACAGATGATTATTGGTACCCTGCATTATTTCTGGGTGCTGGTTATCGAACTGGTTTTGTAAGCTTCGGTATACGATACGATGTATTGTATGATGACGACAAGAGCATTTATGGGTCCGCTTATGCTCCTTTTGTAAGAGTGTTTTTTTAGAAAATGATTTTTCGATTTAAAAATCACCAAAGATGAAAAATGCAACTAGGTTTTCTATTCGAATAATTTTCTAATTTTTTCTCAGCTTTTCTTAACAACCTATATTTGAAACGAATATCCTCAACATCTTCCTGACAATTGCTTTTTTCAAACGGAATAGTTTCAAAATAATCTGCATCCCATTGGCTCAATTTTTCTCCATGCCTTCTTTCATAACAACCAACACTACTATTTCCTTCAAAAAATAGTACATGCTCAATAACTTCTACCACTTTTTCAGCGCTTAGAGATGATACGCCTTGTGAGCTTTCTTTATAAAGAGTATTCATACGGATTATCTCAGAGATCGAGGTTTTCAAACGTATGGTATCATTTTCAACAAAAAAAAACTCTAAATAAACATCTCTAGCAAAACCCTGCTGATACGTATGTTTTATCAACTTTAACTGGTTCTCTTTGTAGTAATACTGGATTCTCCCAGATAAGTTTTCTGAACATTTATAGTTTTTAGAAACATACGTTATAAGCGTATCTTTTTTTGCTATAGCTTCCTGAAGAGCCCTAAAAGACAAATCTACCTTGGTAAATTCTTCCTGAGCATAAGAAAGAGTTACAAAACACATCAACCAAATAAAATTGCATAGTCTCATCCCGTTAAAATTTTATAACCTATTCCTATAATATACTTTTTTCCATTCTCTTTTTAAGATCAGGGAAGTAACATAGATGGCAATATCTTCAACATCCTCAGATGTACATTTTTTAATCTCTTGTTCTGAAACATCTACGGCGTACAAAAAATTGAGGTATTCATTAAAGTGATAGCGCAATTTTTGCTGAATCAAATCACATAATTCTACTACCAAAACTTCTGGTGTGATCGTAGCGGGAATCGTATAGTCGATACCGGCACGAATCATATCTTTTTGAAGTTGCTGCAACAGCTTTGAATACAGATCCGTAGTGACTGCATCCTGTAAAATAAGAGCGCTACTATCCTTGGGATCAATATTAGACACTTCTATTCATTAAAGTGGAACCGAACAATCGCAACATCTCTTTTTTATCTTCAGAAATCGATAGTGAATCCAATGCTGCAAAAGCTTTTTGGGTATACGCTTCGATCTCTGCTCTAATACTATCCCTTGCTCCTGTAGTTTCAAAAAAGGATTTTACTGTACTGATCTTTTCAGAAGGGTCTTCGGGATTTAAAGAAAAAAGTCCTCTCAACTGCTTTTCTTCATTTTCTGAAGCAAACTCTACAGCCTTGAGATACAGAAACGTCTTTTTATTTTCTATAATATCTCCTCCTACTTGTTTTCCAAAAGTTTCAGGATCTCCAAAAGCATCCAGATAATCGTCTTGTAATTGAAATGCCAAACCAAGTAATCTACCAAAGTCATAAATGGCGGTCTTACACTGATCCGATGCTCCTGCAACGATCGCCCCCATTTTGAGCGCTGCACCTACCAATACCGCAGTTTTATACTCGATCATCTTCATATACTCAGGTATAGTCACATCATCTCTGGTTTCAAAATCAATATCATATTGTTGGCCTTCGCACACTTCTATTGCTGTTTTAGTAAACAGCATGGCTAATTCTCTAAAGGTATCCCCCTGATAATTCTCGAACAATTGATAAGCATTAATCAACATGGCATCACCAGAAAGAATCCCCGTGTTGATATCCCATTTTTCATGAACAGTTTCTTTTCCTCTACGCAAAGGTGCGTCATCCATAATATCGTCATGAATCAAAGAAAAGTTATGAAACACCTCAACCGCAAGAGCAGCATCTAATGCTTCATTGTAAGAACGACCAAAAATCTCTGAAGCCATAAGCACCAAAGTAGGCCGAAGACGCTTTCCGCCTAATCCTAAAATATATGTAATCGGTTCGTAAAGGTTTTTGGGTTCTTTGGTAGTGTTCTTTTGCTCTAGGTATTCCAGAAAAAACCGCTGATAATCAGAAATCGTGTGCACTGTATTTTTTTGTGCTAAGGTAAAACAAAATTTCAGATCGTCATGTCAATTATTTGTCCAAATAACAGGGATACGAACGTCCTATTATAGAACAAAGCCTTATAAAAGTTAACAAAATCACCTCAAGTATTAGAACAATGTTAAATAAATGTAAAACTTTGGAAACTTTTATTGTTTTAAAAGTTTCCGTACTTACATTTGTCCCCTCAACAAGAATCCCCACGATGAAAGAAAAAATAATTGAGAAAGCGAATGATATGTTTTTGAGCCTCGGTTTCAAAAGTGTTACGATGGACGATCTTGCTTCTGAGATGGGCATATCTAAAAAGACAATTTATACGCATTTTCAGAATAAAACTAAACTAGTAGAGGCTACAACACATCATTTGTTTTGTACGATTAGTGATGGTATTGAAGCCATCCTACATCAAACCTTAGACCCTATTGAAGAACTGTATACGATCAAAGCTTTTGTGATGCAGCACCTCAAAAATGAAAAGACAGCACCTTTGTATCAATTACAAAAATATTATCCCAAGATTCACTCTGGGCTTAAAGAAAAACAATTTGAAGTATTTCAGGAATGTGTTGTCGACAACCTGAAAAGAGGAATAGAAACCGGAGTGTTTAGATCTAATATTGACATAGAATTTATCTCTAGAATCTATTTCATTGGCACCAACGGTATCAAGGACAAAAACATGTTTCCTGACAATCGTTTTCCAGTGGCCAAATTAATGGACGATTACTTAGAATATCACATTTTGGGAATTACAACAGAAAAAGGACGAACAATTTTAAACAATCTAATAAAAGAACAATAAATATGAGAAACAACCTATGGTTATTTTGTCTTAGTTGGCTCTGTGTAATTTCTTTGCAGGCCCAACAAACACCAACCAGCTCTTCTTATTCTTTTACACTAGACGAAGCAATTGAGTTTGCATTAGAAAATAGCTACCAATCTATTAATGCAAGACGCGACGTTGCCAAGGCTTTGAAAAGAAAATGGGAAACCACAGCTGACGGGTTACCACAAATAAGTGGACTTATTGATTATCAAAACCAATTAAAACAACCAGTTACTCCACTACCAGGAGAAATTGTTGGAGGAGAACCTGGGACTTTTGTTCCTGTTGTGTTTGGAGTAAAACAACAAGTTTCTGCAACAGCAACCTTAAACCAATTGATCTTTGACGGATCTTATCTGGTAGGTCTAGAAGCAGCAAAAAGTTTTCTTCAGTTCAACAATGATTCTGAAGAAAAGACTTTACTCGAAGTGCGTAAAGGAGTAATCAATGCTTATGGTAGTGTTCTTGTGGCTCAAGAAAGTGTAAAAATTCTTGAAAACAATGTGGCGGCGCTTGAGAAAAACTATAATGAAACCAAAACGATTTTTGAAAACGGTTTGGCCGAAGAGGAAGATGTAGAGCAGCTACAAATTACTTTGTTACAGATTCAGAATCAATTGAGTAATGCAAAACGTTTGGAGAAAATTGCTTTACAAATGTTTAATCTGGCATTGGGTGTTGATGTAGATGCGAATACAACATTAACCGATGATTTGGATAGTCTGACTATGAAAAACATGGATCAGTCTATCGCTACTACTCCATTTATTATGGAAAACAATGTAGATTATCGATTGGCCTATTTACTAACCGAACAGCGACGATTAGAATTGAAGCTTGAAAAAAGTAGAGCACTACCTAGACTATCTGCATTTATCAATTACGGAACCTCAGCATTTGATGACGACTTTGTATTCTTAGATAGTGGAACCCCTTGGTTTCAATCTTCTATACTTGGAGCGAGTTTGAACATTCCGATCTTCAGTTCCCTAAAACGAAGTGCACGTTCTCAACAAGCCAAAATTGCTTTTGAGCAATCAAATACTGAGTTTATACAAGCACAGCAGCAAATTCAATTACAATACAATTCGTCGTTGAGTGATTATAAACTGTCTATAGAAAATTACGAAACCTCGAAGAAAAACTTATCCCTGGCAGAGCGTATCGAAAAGAAAAATCAAATCAAATATTCTGAAGGTCTGGCAACAAGTTTCGACCTCAGACAAGCGCAATTGCAACTTTACAGCTCTCAGCAAGAAGTATTGCAAACCATGCTGGATATCATCAACAAAAAAGCAGAACTAGAAACGATTTTAAATACACCAAAAAATAAGTAACCCATTATGAAAAAGATACTTACCATATTATCCGCTTCACTATTAATTGTCTCTTGTGGACAAGATAGTTCGAAATCTATTGATAAAATTATAGAAGATGGGAATCTACAGGCATTACGTGCCAAAAGAACCGAAGTTGTAGGACAGCAACAAACCATTGCTGACCAGTTAAAGCAGCTTGACGAAGCCATTGCTTCTTTAGATACTGTAAAGAAACTTCCTCTGGTAACTACAATTACTGCCAAGGATACTTTATTCAATCACTACTTGGAACTACAAGGAAATGTTGAAACCAAGCAAAACATTGTATTGTATCCGGAAATGGGAGGTGTACTTACAAAAATCTACGTAAAAGAAGGTCAAAAAGTAAGCAAAGGACAATTGCTAGCCAGAATAGATGATGGTGGATTGAGTCAGCAATTATCTCAAGCCGAAGTAAGAGCACAGTTGGCAAAGACTACTTTTGATCGCCAAAAAAGACTTTGGGAGCAAAAAATCGGTTCTGAGATTCAATACCTTGAAGCCAAGACCAATTTCGAAGCTCAGGAAAATGCTGTAAACCAAATCAAGCGTCAATTGGCAAAAACAACCGTAAACGCACCTTTCTCTGGAGTAATCGATGATGTAATTACCGAACAAGGAAGTGTAGTATCTCCTGGTCAAAATCAAATCATTCGAATTGTGAATCTGAACGATATGTACATCGAAACCGAGGTACCAGAACGTTACATCCCAAGTGTTACCGTAGGTAAAAGTGTAGAGGTGTACTTTCCGGTACTTGGTCAAACGATCACTACAAAAATTCGTCAGGTAGGAAACTATATCAATCCTAATAACAGATCATTTATGGTTGAAGTGGGTATTCCTTCAAAAGGAGGTACAGTAAAGCCTAACCTTACTGCCAAAGTTAAAATTAACGATTACACCAACGAAAAGGCCATTTTGCTTCCGCAGAGTATTCTTTCTGAAAATGCAGAAGGAGACCAATATACCTATGTTACTTCTGACAAGGACGCACAAAACATTGCCGAAGCCAAGAGAGTCATCGTAAAGACCGGAAAAACACAGGGAGATTTTATAGAAATCCTAGAAGGTGTTGCTAATGGCGATGCTATAATTAGCGAAGGAGCCAGAAGTGTAAAAGATGGTCAAAAAGTGAAAATTTTAAACTAAAAACCCTATGCAAGTCAACAAGAAAAAAGTAGATAAGGAATTTAAACTATCGTCTTGGGCGATAGACAACCCTACTACGATCTATGTAATGATCGGTATATTTCTGGTATTAGGGTTGTCGGCATATTTTTCGATGCCGAGAGAGAATTTCCCAGAGATTAACGAAACCAAAATCTATATCAGTGTTCCTTACCCTGGTAACACATCTGAGGATATAGAACGATTAATCATCGACCCTTTAGAGGATAAGCTGAAGAATGTTAGTAATGTAGTTGAAATCTTATCCACTTCGCAGGAAGATTATGGAATCATTACGGTAGAATTCGACGAAGAATTATCTGTTCCTGAAGCCAAGCAAAAGGTAAAGGATGAAGTAGATTCTGAAAAAGCGAATGAAGACTGGCCAACCTTTAACGGAGCCAAGGTAGAACCGAATGTTTTTGATCTGAGTATCTCTGAAGAAACTCCGATTATGAACATCAATATCACTGGAGATTATCCAGTAGACAAATTAAAGGAGTATGCAGAATATTTGGAAGATGAAATTGGAGATCTACCTGAAATCAAGAAAGCGGATATTAGAGGGGCACAAGAAAAAGAGGTTGAAGTAGCTGTAGACATCTATAAAATGATGGCTGCCAAAGTAAGTTTTGACGATGTGATTAACTCCATCCGAAACGGAAATATGACCATGTCTGCCGGTAATATGATTTCTAGTGGCCAGCGTCGTACTATTCGAATTTTAGGAGAGATAGATCGCCCTTCTGAACTTGATGATTTTGTAGTAAAGTCACAAAATGGCGCAGTTTACCTTAGAGATATTGCTAAGGTTACCTTTAAAGAAGAAGACAAAACCACGTATGCAAGAGAGTATGGTGAGAACGTGGTGATGTTGGATGTGAAAAAACGATCTGGAAAAAACATGATCGAAGCCGTAGAAAAGATCAATGTGATCTTGGAAGAAGCTAAAGAAGATGTATTTCCAAAAGACCTTTCGATCAGTGTTGCTAACGACCAATCCGAAAAGACCGAAAACCAGGTAAGCGACTTGGTAAACAATATCATTTTCGGGATTATTCTGGTTGTAGGAGTATTGATGTTTTTCTTAGGATTTAGAAATGCATTGTTTGTTGGATTTGCGATACCGATGTCGATGTTTATGTCTTTTATGATTCTGTCTTTACTGGGATATACTATGAATACCATGATCTTATTCGCCTTGATTATGGGATTAGGAATGCTGGTGGATAACGGTATTGTGGTGGTAGAGAATGTATATCGACTAATGGAGGAAGAAGGGATGTCTCGTATAGAGGCTGCCAAGAAAGGGATTGGTGAGATTGCTTTTCCTATTATTATCTCGACAGCAACAACGGTAGCGGCATTTGTTCCTCTTGGTATGTGGCCTGGTGTGATGGGGCAATTCATGATTTATTTCCCAATTACGCTTTCGGTTGTACTTGGATCATCTTTGTTTGTGGCTATTTTTATCAACTCCATGTTGGTTTCTCAATTTATGGAGACTGGAGAGAAAGTACTGTCTCGCAAGCAATTGATCCGATTAAGTATCATTCTAGGAGGTTTCGGAATCTTTATTTTATTGGTCGGAGGACCAGTACGAGGTCTAGGAACCTTAATGATCGTAACCGCTATCATGTTCTGGATATATCGCTATGTGCTTAAAGGAGCTGCTAATTTTTTCCAAAGAAGAATATTAGCTTGGTTAGAGGATAAATACCAAAGGTTTTTAGGGTTTGCCTTAAGAGGGTGGAGATCCTATGCTTTTACTTTTGGTACTTTTATATTATTGTTTGTTGTTTTTGCGATGTTTGGAGCTTCTATCGGTAGTCAACGTACCAAAGTGGAGTTCTTCCCAGACAACAAGCCTAATCAGATTGTGGTTTACATCGAATATCCACAAGGAACAGATATCGACAAAACCAATGCGATCACCAAAGAAATTGAGCAACGTGTATATGCTGTGGTAAATGACAAAGAATATGTTGAAGGACAGGACTATAATTTCCTGGTAGAATCTGCAGTTTCTCAAGTAGGTGAAGGTGCAGGTAACCCTCAAACAGATGGAGGTAGTAATGCCGAAATGCCACACCGAGCTAAGATTACGGCAACCATGCGTGAGTTTAAATTCAGAAAAGGAAAAGACTCTGAGGTATTACGCCAAAAGGTACAAGAAGACTTGAAAGGAATTTATCCTGGTGTTGCTATTTCTGTAGAGAAAGATCCTGTAGGACCACCTGCTGGATACCCGATCAATATCGAGATCGAAGGTCCGGATTACGACGATTTGATCAACATTGCAGAACAGATGCGTAATTTCATCAATGAGAAAAACATCCCTGGAATTGAAGAGTTAAAAATTGATGTAAATAAAGGTAAACCAGCCATGCAGGTAGTGGTAGATCGCGAAAAAGCTGGAGAACTTGGTGTAGCTGCCGGTCAGGTCGGTAATCAACTGCGTCGTTCTATTTTTGGTGAAAAGGCTGGAGTTTATAAAAAAGATGGTGAAGATTATGATATTTATGTACGTTTTAATGCTGAAAACCGATACAATACCAGTGCATTATTTAATCAGAACATTACATTTAGAGATCAAGCATCTGGGCAGTTAAAAGAGATTCCTGTTTCTGCGGTAGCCTCGCAAAAAAACACTTCATCGTTTAGTGCAATTAAGCACAGAGACACAAAACGAGTAGTTACTGTATATTCTGGATTACAACCTGGATTTACAGATGCAGCTGCGATTGTCTCTCAGATCCAAACTGAAATGGCAAGTTTCCAGGAATTACCGAGAGGAGTTAAAATCGACTATACAGGGCAAATTGAAGAACAAGGTAAACAAATGGCATTCTTGATGGGAGCATTCTTTGCCGGATTAGGATTGATCATGTTGATTCTTGTGTTCCAGTTTAGTTCGATATCTAAGCCAACGATTATCATGATTGCAATCTTCTTAAGTTTTATAGGTGTATTTGGAGGTATCTTGATTACTGGAGCGTCTTTTGTAATCATGATGACGATGATGGGAATTATTTCTTTGGCCGGTATTGTAGTAAATAATGGTGTAGTACTACTAGACTATACGCAACTGCTTATCGATCGTAAAAAGGTAGAATTGAATATTCCTGAGAGTGAATTACTACCTAATGATGAAGTAATGAAAATCATTATCAAAGGAGGTAGAGCACGTTTAAGACCAGTATTGCTTACCGCGATTACTACAGTACTTGGATTGATCCCTCTAGCCATTGGATTTAATGTAGATTTCTTCTCTTTATTTACTGATTTTGATCCAAAGATATATATCGGAGGTGATAATGTAATTTTCTGGGGACCATTGGCCTGGGCCGTGATCTACGGATTGATTATCGCTACCTTCTTAACATTGATTATCGTTCCTTGCTTGTTCTTCATTGTGAATAGATTTAAAGTATGGGTACGTAGAAAGAAAAACGTGGAAGTACCTGTGGCTACTAAAGCTACAGCTTAATACTTAACGGTTTGTAAATTGATAAAAGAAAAACGCCGCAAATTGCGGCGTTTTTTATTGATATAGAACGTTACTCTTATCTATTTTCGTTTGCTGGTGTTGGGAATTGCTCAAATGTAGCATCTCCAGATCTATCCAACGGTAGATCTCCCAGTCGATTAAATCTTCTTAAATCGATCCATCTATGCCCGCCTTCTGCGAACAATGAATATCTTCTTTGATTTAATATTTCGGTAACCAATTCTGCCGGAGTAGTTCCTCCTGTATATCCTGGTAATCCCGCTGCGATTCTAACCACATCTATTGCTGCTACTGCAGCAACAGGATCCGCAATATGATTCGCTTCTGCAGCTAACAAAATTAACTCCTCATTTCTCATGACAGCCACCGGAGCTACATTGCTATCATAGATGAACACATCATGATCTCCTGTCAAATTAGACTGTGTTAATGAAGCCGTTCTCATTACTGCTTTACCTACTCTTGTATCTCCAGCCTCAGCATCAGTGATAAAAGATGGGTGCGCTATTCTTGCATTTGCCCCAGTAGAATTTAAGGCGAAAAACAATGGATTTGCAACATCAGCACCAGTAAGAGAGAATGTAAAATAAGCTCCTGCATTAAGGTCTCCTGCCATATCCATAAATGAATTTCCAAGCAGTGTTAGCACAGAAGTATAATTCCCTCTGTAGGCTTCTACTCTTGCTGCCAACGCATTATTAAACTCTAAAAAAGCAGTAGGTGTATTGAATCCGTCAAATCCTTCAGGAATTGTAAATGGAAAATCAGCTCCTCCATTCGAAAGATCGGTTGCAGCCGTTGTAAGCATATCAAATATCGCTGTTAAAGCTTCATCATAGCCTACGAATGGTCCCAGGTTATTTGGATCAGAAACATCCAAACGAATTCCATTCTGGAATTGTAGATTCAGCACCATTAATAACTCATGAGCTTTAAGCGTATTTGCAAACCCTCTGGTTGCAGCTCTTTCGGTATCAGTAAAATCTGCAGATGAGTTTGTTAAACCTTCTAAAAGCAGATTAATATCCTTTACTGTCCCATATCTTGAAGCGTAAGGAACTGTAGTATAAAACGTATTATCGTCTAGAGTACCTGTAAGTAAATCTGCTGTCCAACGAGGATCAGAACTCTGGAATCTCCAGTATTCTCTACCCGCAACAGCTTGCACATCGACCTGAGTTCCTAATCTAGTTCTCATATCGGCCAAAACTCCCGACATCGCTTGTACCAATTCTGCTCTAGACAGATCCTCAGATATAGTATCTGTAGTAGGTCCATTTAAATTGCTACCATCCTCAACCTCGCACGAAAGCATCAAAACTGAAGATAACAATAGCATGAATATATTCTTTAGTATTTTCATTTTCTTATTTTTTTTAGAAGCCAACAGCTAAGTGAAACAAATAACGTTTAGAAGAAGGGAACGGAGTTACCTCTACCCCACTTGACAATCCATTAGATCCAAAGTTCGAAACTTCAGGATCATAGCTGTTATAATCAAAAATATTGATCAAATTATTTCCAGAGAAACCTACTTTAACATTCGATACGTGTCCCGCAAACGCTTTATCCAAAACACTAGAAGGAATATTGTAGTACAATCCTACTTCTCTTAATCTCAGGTAAGATGCATCTTCTACGAATGGTGTTGCATTACCAGCAAAGAATGCAGCAACTCTGAAATCTCCATTGGCTACTGCCGGATCAAAATCAAAATCATCAAAATCTGGGCTAGTGCCACCAAAGTCTGTCAATAACGAAGTTAGATTTACGTTATCTCCTCCTTGTTTCCAGTGCCATAAGAAAGATAAGGTAAAGTCTTTATAACGTAAATTGTTTGACCAGGTCATCTGAAAATCTGGCTCTGCATCACCTAATACCACCAAATTCCCATTGGCGTCATTACCTACAATTTGTGTTACACTTCTACCTTCTTCAATTCTAAAAGTTCCTAATCCTTCTCCAAAACCTCCTAAAGAAAATGGTTCTACATCCAGTCTAGTTACCTCTGATGTATTTTTAAAGAAGATCAAATTAGAACTCCAGTCAAAATTATCTTCCTGAAAGATAGTAGCATTCAAAGCGATCTCAACTCCTCGGTTTTCTAGGTTACCAGCGTTTTCAAAACGTGTGGTAAACCCAGAAGAAGGTTCGGCATTTGCCTGTAGGATAAGATCGTCTACGGATTTGTTATAGTACGAAAATTCTAACCCTATTCTGTTTTCCAAGAAACTTGCATCAAAACCAACTTCCAATTCTTTTTGTCTTTCTGGAGAAATATCTGGATCTCCCAGTGTTACTGGCACTACAATCCCCACATTACCATCTATCAAGGAATTAGTATATGCAGTAAACAACGCTCCATTAGGAGCAAAGTTTCCAGCCTCTCCATATGCAGCCCTTATTTTGAAACGGCTCACATATGGTACATTCCAGAAATCAAAATTATGGAAGTTTACCGCTGCAGAGGCCTTTGGATAGTAGAACAACTCATTCGCATCTCCATTATTACTGGATTTATCTCCTCTTATCCCCAGTGTACCTATGATTTTATCCTGGTAATTCAATTCTTCCTGTACAAAGAACCCTTGATCCTCTTGCTCTTGTCTGAATTGAGTTACACTTACATTTGCTCCCTGATCTACATTGGTTTGAGAAGCTACCAAATCTGAAGTAATATTTCTTACTGTATTTCTTGAAAACGTAAGCTTGGTAACACCTGCCTGCGTCCTGAAATTAAGATCTTTATCAGTAGTATAATTATGTACCAAAAAGGCCGAGTAGTTGGCATCTTTGTTTTCAGTTGTACCTAATGCCGTTACCCCATTAAGACCACCATTAGATGGTTTTTGAAACTGTAAGATTTCTGGAAAAATAGCTGTTGTAATTAATTCATAATAGTCAACCCCTCCACGAAGAATAAGTTTCAGATTTGATTTATCATTCTCAAAAACTTTATAGTCCAACGATGCTCCTACAATAAAACGATTAACATCTTCTCTGTTGGTGATCAGATCTCTGGTTTGTAATGGATTTGAAGAACCGAATGGGTTGTCTGGGTAATTTCCATTTGCATCTGGAAATAACTGCGCCCAAGGTGGAGTAGAACTTAATGCTACACCAATAGTAGTTCCTGTATTATCATTGTTGAAGAAACCACGATCAGAAACTGAGTCGATGTAGTTAGAACTAATCGATAGTTTTGCGCGTTTGTCCATAAATTCATGATCCAAATTAAATCGTATCGATTTTCTATCATATCCCGTATTATCTACAATTCCATCTTCCTCGTTGTTAGAAAAAGCAGCATAAAATAGGGTATTATCCGATCCTCCGGAGATATTCACACTAGTATTCGAAATAAAACCTTGTTCTCCATATATCTCATCTTCCCAATCTATTAAGGTACCATTGTCCCTTGCAGCAGCAAACAATGCTCCATTACCAGCTCCCAGAGCTTCTGCCCTAGCTTCGGTAAAGTTTCGTTGCCCTAAAGAGTTTAACAAGGTATTAAATCCAAAATCCTGATTGAATGAGATTTTCGTTTGCCCTCTTTTACCTTTTTTGGTAGTAATAATTACCACCCCGGCAGCAGCCCTTGCTCCATAGATTGCAGCTGCAGAAGCTCCTTTAAGGATCTCCACACTTTCTATGTCATCAGGGTTAATATCTGCAATCCTGTTTGACGGGTTATCCTGATTTGAAGCATTCCCCCCGGAAGCCGCCCCAGATACCGCATTTAAACCTGCTGCAGCAATACTGTTGTTGTTTACATAAACTCCATCAACAATATAAAGCGGTTGCGCATTACCATTTACGGAAGTAACCCCACGTAATCGAACAGAAATACCTCCCCCAGGCGCTCCTGAACTTCTGGTGATTTGTGCTCCCGCAAACTTACCTGCCAAAGCACCGTCTAAAGTTTGAGGAGGTGTTAGCCCTACAAGTTCTTCCGAAGATACCGAGGCTACAGCATTGGCCGCATTACTTCTTTTTACCGAAGTTGCTAAACCTGTTACTACCACCTCTTCTAATGCTTCTGAAGATTCTGCAATTTCGATCGAAATATCACCTGCAGTTTGCACTGGCACGGACTTCTCTGTAAAACCAAGCGCAGATACTACTAGCGTAGTTGGTAAAGAATTTACCGTAATTGAAAAATTACCGTCGATATCGGTAGCTGTTCCGTTATTCGTTCCCTCCTCTACAATATTTACGAAAGGAGCAGGTTCCCCCGAACCTTGAATCACTACTCTTCCCGTAATAGTTTCCTGAGCTAAAAGCACGACAGGAAAGAAAAGTAATAATAGCAGGACTCTCATCCTGCTAAAATGAGTTTGTTTTTTCATAATGATTTGTTTAAATGTTTGGTTAAATCTATTAAAAGATATTTATAAAAAAATGTTAAAACTAACGATTGTTCGCATTAAAACATCTCTAATTTTCAAATACTTACGGAAAAACCGTTAAATAGTTACGTTTATTTCATTTTTCAGGACATGATTCAAGTATTCGCTTCATTTTTATGCGAGTTCATATTTACTCGGGCATTTAAAAAATACGACAGTAATAAGATCATATCGGTTACAAAAAACTATACTCAATACAGTGATTAGATATCCAATAAACTTCTTATTTTTGCAGCCTTAATAAGACATATAATCATGTACAGAAGTCATTCTTGTGGCCAATTGAGAGCCTCAGACGTTAATACGGAAGTCACACTAGCCGGTTGGGTTCAAAAAACCAGAGATAAAGGATTTATGATTTGGGTAGATCTTAGGGATCGATATGGGATTACCCAGCTTATATTTGATGAGCAAAGAACGCCTGCCGAAGTAGTTGAAAAGGCAAAAACCCTTGGAAGAGAGTTTGTTATTCAAGTAAAGGGTACTGTAATCGAACGTGAATCCAAGAATGCCAATATCCCAACTGGAGATATTGAAATTTTGGTAAATGAATTACAGGTTTTGAACGAAGCTATTGTACCTCCTTTTACTATAGAAGATGAAACTGATGGTGGAGAGGATATAAGAATGAAATATCGATATCTGGATATTCGTAGAAATCCAGTAAAAAATAGCTTGATGTTTCGTCATCAGGTAGCAATGAAAGTTCGTAATTACCTTTCTAACGACGGCTTTGTTGAAGTAGAAACTCCTTATTTGATCAAATCAACACCTGAAGGAGCAAGAGATTTTGTGGTACCTTCGAGAATGAATGAAGGCGAATTTTATGCGCTCCCGCAATCTCCACAAACCTTCAAACAATTGTTGATGGTAGGTGGTATGGATAAATACTTCCAGATTGTAAAGTGTTTTAGAGATGAAGATCTAAGAGCCGACAGACAACCAGAATTTACGCAAATCGACTGCGAGATGGCTTTTGTTGAACAAGAAGATATCTTAACCATTTTTGAAGGGTTAACACGTCATTTACTCAAAGACATTAAAGGAGTTGAAATTGGAGGTTTCCCAAGAATGACCTTTGATGAGGCTATGAAAACCTACGGAAATGACAAGCCAGATATCCGTTTTGGGATGAAATTTGGTGAGCTCAATACCGTAGCACAGCATAAAGATTTTAAGGTTTTTAATGAAGCAGAGTTGGTAGTGGGTATCGCCGTTCCTGGGGGAGCATCCTACACCCGAAAAGAAATCGACAAATTGATCGATTGGGTAAAACGACCTCAAATTGGTGCTTTGGGAATGGTATATGTAAAATGTAATGAGGATGGTTCGTACAAATCATCTGTAGATAAATTTTATGACCAAGAGGATTTGGCCAAATGGGCAGAAGTTACTGGCGCAACACCTGGTGATTTGATCTGCGTACTCTCTGGTCAGACCAACAAGGTAAGAGCACAATTAAGCGCATTACGTATGGAACTGGCAGAGCGTTTAGGATTACGTAATCCGGAGGAGTTTGCTCCATTATGGGTTGTTGACTTCCCACTTTTGGAATGGGATGAAGATACAGAACGTTACCACGCTATGCATCATCCTTTTACCTCTCCAAAGCCAGAAGATATTCCTTTATTGGACACAAAACCTGGTGAGGTTCGTGCTAATGCTTACGATTTGGTATTAAACGGTAATGAAATAGGTGGTGGTTCTATTCGTATTCATGATAAAGAAACACAAGCATTAATGTTTGATCATTTAGGTTTTACACCTGAAGAAGCTAAAGCCCAGTTTGGATTTTTGATGGACGCTTTTCAATATGGTGCACCTCCGCACGGTGGAATTGCCTTCGGATTTGATAGATTAGTTGCTATTTTGGGTGGTCAGGAAACCATTCGAGATTTTATTGCTTTCCCAAAAAACAACAGTGGCCGGGATGTCATGATCGATGCCCCTGCAACTATTGATCAGGAACAGCTCAAAGAGTTGAATATTCAACTCGATCTTTAAAAAACATATCAAAAAAAATCCTGCTTTTAGCGGGATTTTTTATTTTTAGAATATGAAGAAATTACTAAAGATAATACTCATTATTATCTCCTCTTTGGTATTTATTGTGATTGCTCTAGCCGGGTGGTTCTATTATCAGCATGTTGGAAAACACAGTGTGGATCAGGAAAAATATCCACATTATATTGGCTATCTAGATCCGCAAAAAACAATTTCTAAAGAAGGTTTTGAAACCTGTAACGAAACAAAAGTTTATAAAACCCACCACGGTGCAATTCCTGAAGCTTTTAAAGAAAACAAATGGGCGTTTAGAAAAAATATTCTAGAAACTTATGGCAACAATCATTATACAAACTCTGGATATTTATTTTTTAGGTTTATTGTAAATTGTAAAGGAGAAACAGGAAGGTTTGAGATTACCGGAACAGATTTCGACTTTAATACAATCCAGTTTAACCAAGAGCTCATTGATCAGTTACACCAATTAACTGCCGATTCTGAAAACTGGAAGGTCTTACAAGGAAAAGATACTCCGATAGATTATTATGTATATGTTGGTTATAAAATAAAAAATGGTGAAATCACTGAAATACTGCCTTAGTCTTGTAATCATTCTTGGTATTGCCTCATGCGATTCTCCCCTAACCGAGGAGGAGAAAAAAGCAAAGGCAGATCAAATTATTAATGGAAAGACGTTACTACTGAGCCCTCATTATCAAGGCTCATCAAAAATGATGACTTTGGTTGAGCATGCTATCGCTTTGGATCCCAACAACGCAGATGCGCGTAGAGAATTATCGATTCCTTATCTGAAACGTGGAATGCCTGTGCAGTGGAAACCTCTATTTGATAAAGCAGTAGCCCTTGATCCTGTAAATTGGCAAGGCTGGAGAGGGTACCTCTACCTCTACTTTTATAGAAATTACAAAAAAGCAATTGAAGATTTTGATGCTACAGATCAGTTGACACCAGATTTTGACGACTATCCGCAGGGACAGAGTGTAAACTATATGAGAGGTGTTGCCTATATGGGGCTTAAGGATTGGGACAAAGCAAAATTATATTTTGACACCTATATCAATGAGCAAATTGCAACCTCGGGTGAGGATTATGCTGATGTAACCGCATTTTTATATCGTGGTATCATCGCCTACCAAAACAATGAAATCGAAAGTGCTATAGAAGATTTTCTAAAAGTTCTTCAATATTCTGGTAACCATTATGCAGATGCACATTATTATTTGGCCAAATGCTTTTCTGCACAAAACGACTTTCCAAAAGCAAAACATCACATCGATGAGGCAATAAAAGACTTTGATCTGGGTTATTTTCACAGCCGGAACTATGTTGAAGTACTTTATCAAATTTACATTCAAGATTTAGAAGGATTAAAAAAGCAATTAGAAAATAGTTAACTTTATAGTAGAACTAACTATCCATGACGTCCTCAAGAAAAAGTATCCTATACAAAATACTGAAATGGCGTTACCGCAACATTTCTAATAAGAATTTTATCTTATTACTGAGTATTATTGTAGGTTTTACCGCAGGACTTGTTTCTTTGTTACTCAAAAATTTGACGCACCTTATTCAAGTCGTTTTACAGAGTGACGTGATCTCCTGGCAAACTTCTTTCTATTTTATTATCCCGGTAATTGGTTTACTTATTGTATACATCTTTACCAAATACATTATTAAAAGAGACGTACGCTCCGCCATCCCATTAATCTTAAACTCATTATCCAAGAAAAACGGAATCATAAAACCTATACACGGATATTTACCGTTGATCCTGGCTCCTATTACCGTAGGTTTTGGTGGGTCTGTTGGATTATTGGGACCTGCAATCGGATCTGGATCAACAATAAGCTCAGATATTTGTTCTCTGTTTAAACTAAGTGAGAAAACTCGATTTTTGTTGATCGGTTGTGCCGCCGCTGGTGCAATTTCTGCGGTTTTCAAATCTCCTTTGGCTGGTTTGGTATTTGCTGTAGAAGTATTTAGCCTGGATCTAACACTCACTTCGTTACTTCCATTACTTTTTGCCTCGGTATCCGCAATATTGACTTCTTATTTCTTTTTGGGAGACGAGGTATTGTTTCGATTTGATGTCATTGAAAAATTTGATATTTATGATACTCCGTTTTATATCATTCTAGGTATCGGTACTGCAGTAGCATCCATTTATTTCACAAAAATGTACTTTGGAATTCTACATTTTTTTGATCGTTTTTCTAAAAAAATTCATCGTTTGTTGATCGGTGGTTTTGCGATTGGGGGGTTACTATATTTTATTCCCCCGCTTTATGGAGAAGGAATTGGTTTTATCAACGATCTTTTGAGAGGCGACCATTATACCGCTATTGGTGAAACTCCATTCGATACTATTACCAGTAACATATGGGTGGTAATAGGATTGCTTGTAGGAATAACCATTTTTAAAGCGGTTGCTATGACCGCAACTTTTGCTGCCGGAGGATCGGGTGGAATCTTTATCCCGACGATGGTTATGGGGAGTGCTTTGGGAAATGTGGTATCCAAAGTAATCAACAATCTCGGATTAGGATTAGAAGTATCTGAAGCTAACTTTACACTATTGGGTATGGCTGGATTAATTGCTGGTGTGCTGCATGCTCCATTAACCTCGATATTTTTGATTGCTGAGATTACTTCGAGTTATGAATTATTTGTCCCTCTAATGATCACTACAGGGATTTCTTTCTTTATTTCTAAAAACAGTATAGAACACAATATTTACAATCGTGAATTAGCTGAACAGGGTGAGCTATTGACTCATAATAAAGATCAAACGGTGTTAACTCTAATGAACCTGGAAGATTGTATTGAAACCAATTTCATAGCGGTACAACCTCATTTCACTTTAAAACAATTGTTAAGTGAAGCTGTAGCAAAGTCAAATAGAAATTTGTTTCCGGTCACAAATGACGAAAATGAACTTATCGGGATGGTTTCGTTGGATGACATACGAGATATTATGTTCGACATCACTTTATATCACAAAGTAAAAGTTGAGACTTTGATGTCTCAGATTAAAGCAAGTATTGTTTATGAAGAAGACAATGCCAAAACGGTAATGAGGAAATTTCAAGATACAGGCGCCTGGAATCTTCCTGTGATAAAAAATGGAAAATATCATGGATTTATCTCAAAATCTAAATTACTTACCTCATATCGAAGAAAGTTGATTAATTTTACCGGCTAATCGTATACTTATGAAATATATTATCAGAATTTTATTTGTAGCTATTCTGGCTAGTATTTTGGTTGGATATTATTTCAAAAACATCGGAGATCATACCACTGGAGACAAGTTTGTTGGTGTAGCCATCCTAGTTGCATCCTTTGTTTTGATGCCCATTTTCATCTATCATCGATGGAAAAACAAGAAGGTAAAGGATTATATGCTAACCGAAGAGAATCTTAAGAAAATGAGAGATTACCAAAACAAAAAGGACAAAGCTTGAAAATTGTTTTTTTTAAAATATTCACATTTTCATAACGATTCATAAAATATTTAGACCTACCTTTAGAACTCAATTATTATTTTTTATTACAATGGAAGGAACAGTTAAATTTTTTAATGAATCAAAGGGTTATGGTTTTATAACCAACGACGAAACCGGTAAAGACATCTTTGTTCACGCTACAGGAATCGATGGCGACGCTTTAAATGAAGGTGACAAAGTTGAATATCAAGAGCAAGAAGGACGTAAAGGAGTTATTGCGGCAAATGTGCGCGTAATTCACGAATAAGATATAAAGCACCCAGTTTCTGAGTAGCGCTGTTTGTACAGCGCTATTTTTATTTCCTGATATTATACTTTTCTATAAAAACCTCTTTTTGAACTATTAAAAACTCTAGAATCTTTAATTCATCCTTTGACTGAAGCACCAATTTGGTTTCAGCATTTTCGTTTACAAAATCGACAAAATTGTAATATTCCGTTTCTGGAATCTCCAGCATTTCAACAATAAATTGTTCATCAAAATAGTCTACTACTGTTTTAGGAGGGCCATAAGCTGTATACTTCTTTCTTTTAACTAAACCTCCAGCTAGTTTTACCAGAGCCAAAAAATCGATTGATGTGGGTGTAAAATCATCTCTTAGCGCAATGTTTTTTATGTTGGATTGCGCATCATTAAACTCTGGTAAATTCATCTGCATCAATTCTGCAGCGCTAAAAAAAGGAAGGTTTTCTGTGTATGTTGGTATTTTCGACACATCCTCTTCAATACGGCCAGATAAGGAGTACTGTGACACCGTCACCTCATCCAGGGCATTTACTTTTTCCTTTAATTTTATCAAAAAATCATCATTTTGTATATCTGAAGAAGACACAATATGAGTATAAGGCACATACTGTATAGAAGAAATAATCAACGTATCTCCAGGTGTTACTCGAATTGAAAAATACCCTTCTTGATCAGTGATCGTACCTACCTCTAGGGTTTTATTAATCACATGGACATCATCCCAATCATCTGTTTCAGAGACAATTCTTCCGTTAAGCTTGGTATACTCTTGCGAAAAGACAATAGAAGTCATGCCTCCAAAAAATAACAGAATGATTTTTTGCATTGGTCTCGGTTTATGCTATAAGGACTATAGCTCAACCAACAGGTTGCAAATCATTCTTCATACATTCCTCTAAGGGCCATAGATCCGTAAAAAAGCACTTATCCGAGATTCTTAATTTAGATTACGTTTTTCAACAAAAAAACGTTTTAACAACTGGCTACATTCTTCCTGCAGCACCCCACCTATCATTTCTGTTTTAGGATGCAGTTTGGCTCCTAATGAATTAAAGCCTCGTTTTTCATCTGCGGCGCCATAGACCACCTTTCCTATCTGACTCCAATACAATGCTCCTGCACACATTTGGCAGGGTTCAAGGGTTACATACATAGTACATTCATTCAAGTATTTACCTCCCAAAAAGTTTGCTGCCGCGGTAATGGCCTGCATCTCGGCATGAGCGGTAACATCATTAAGCATTTCTGTAAGATTATGGGCTCTGGCAATTATTTTATTTGACACTACAATTACAGCTCCAACCGGAACTTCATCTTTTTCAAAAGCCCTTTCTGCCTCCTGAAGCGCTTTCTTCATAAAATAGGTATCATCAAACGGATCTAGCATGGCACGTTCTATTTTGTTGTAAAACTAGCTAAAATTATCCGTAATCCGCATCTCACAAAAGATTATAAAGTACCAGCACAAAACCTTACTTTTGTCACATGTCAACATCATTGCTTTCACAAATTCAAAACCCTTCGGATCTAAGACAACTATCCGCAGAACAGTTACCCATCTTAGCACAAGAACTTCGTGATTTTGTGATCAATATTGTGGCTACCAAAGAAGGGCATTTGGGAGCAAGTTTGGGTGTGATCGAATTGACTATAGCCCTACATTATGTTTTTGACACCCCAAACGATTTGTTGATTTGGGATGTAGGCCATCAAGCCTATCCTCATAAAATTCTAACCGGTCGGAAAGATATTTTTCATACCAACCGCCAGCTCAATGGAATCAGTGGTTTTCCAAAAAGAAGTGAAAGCGAATACGATACTTTTGGAGTAGGACACTCTTCTACTTCTATTTCTGCAATTTTGGGTATGGCCATTGCATCAAAGCTAAAGGGAGAGCTATCTAAACAACATATCGCGGTTATTGGAGATGCTTCAATCGCCAGCGGAATGGCTTTTGAAGGGCTTAATCATGCTGGTGTTGCCAACACGAATATGTTGGTGATCCTGAACGACAATGCTATTGGTATAGACCCTAGTGTGGGAGCACTTAAGGAATACCTAACCAAGGCAAAAGTCGGAGTAAAGCCTAGGAAAAACAACATTATTGAGGCTTTGAATTTTAACTATTTTGGCCCGATTGATGGTCATGATTTATCTTCTCTACTTAGAACATTAGAGCAGTTAAAATCAACGGATGGACCAAAACTTTTACACATTATTACCACAAAGGGAAAAGGACTGAAACAGGCCGAGGAAAACCAAGTCAAATATCATGCTCCTGGTAAGTTTGATGCCTCCACAGGAGATCTGATTCCAAAAGATAGTACTAATCTACCTCCAAAATTTCAAGATGTTTTTGGTTATACGTTATTAGAACTCGCACGAGAAAACGAAAAAATCATCGGGATCACTCCTGCTATGCCTACTGGTAGCTCTTTAAAATATATGATGCAGGAAATGCCCGATAGGGCATTGGACGTGGGTATCGCAGAACAACATGCAGTAACTTTGGCTGCTGGAATGGCTACTCAAGGCATGATTCCGTTTTGCACTATTTACTCTACTTTTTTGCAACGAGCTTATGACCAAGTGATTCATGATGTAGCTTTACAAGATTTACCTGTTGTTTTATGCGTAGACAGAGCCGGTCTTGTAGGAGCAGATGGCGCTACGCATCACGGAGTTTTTGATATCGCCTATTTGAATTGCATTCCAAGTATGGTCGTAACCGCTCCAGCCGACGAAATAGAATTACGCAATTTGTTATATACCGCCTCTTTAGGTTTAGACCACCCAATAGCTATTCGCTACCCCAGGGGTAGAGGACATATTTCGGATTGGCGACAACCATTTAACAAGATGACTATAGGTGAAGGAACAACAAAGCGTAAAGGAAAGGAGGTTGCCATCATTTCTACCGGAGCAATTGCAACTGCTGTCTCCCAAGCGATAAACCAGAGTAAACAAAACGTAAGCCACTATCATTTTCCATTCATAAAGCCGTTGGATCACAAGTTACTAAACATTATATTCTCTGAATATCACACCATTATTACTGTTGAAGATGGAGTTGTTACCGGTGGTTTTGGAAACAATATCCTCTCCTACGGAAATGAAAATAATTTCAAAACTCGTGTCATCAACCTAGGTGTGCCTGATCAGTTTATTCATCACGGCACAATAGAAGAACTTCATGAAATTTGTGGTATTTCTACCGCAGGGATCACTTCTACAATTCTAAAGCATGTCTAACCGATAATTATCTAATCACAATTTTTGAAATGTAGGATGCAGAACCATTTTCTGCTTCAACTTTTAAAATATAAATCCCCGCTCTAAGCACTACATCAATAGGATATACACTCTGTATCACTGCTTGCTCTTCATACACAAAGCGACCATTTACGTCATAGATTCTAATAGAACTATTACCCATATCTTGAGGAACTCTGATATTAAATGATCCTCCGGATGGGTTAGGCACTATTATAAATTCTCCTAAATTGCCATTCGCTTCGTCACAGTTTAATTCTGATGCCGGTGGTAAATCAAATGCTTCTACCTGATCTATTCTTGATCGGCTATTACCCTGGTCAGCACTCCAACCCACTCCTCTTGCAGCAAATACCTCCCAAATCAAACACGTATTTGCTCCTTCGTTAGCAATCTCATCAGCCATCAGAATTGCATCTCGCCCATCAACAAATCCGGGGTTACATACTTGAAGCTTCAATCCATCTATTACCAATTGCATGGCCAGATTATTCCCACCTGTTCCACTATACAAATCTGGATCAAAACCATCCCGTTCTATCAATGCCCAGTTCAAGTCCCAAAGAATAGAAGCCCATATGGATCCTACTCCATGCGGAGCAGAGAAATTAGTTTCGTCATTAGTATCTCCATAAGTAACAGGGTTAACCGTAGTATCGGTGCTATAAGGAAAAGGACGAAGTCCAACTCCAGTTATAGGTTGACCAGTAGCAAAAGTCGCAATCCCCCTGGCATCTGCTCCAGTATCTCCCGATTCTATAGTCATCATTAGCGCAAGCCAGTCAGACCAACCCTCACCCATTTGTTCTGTTTCTTGAATACAATTCCCATCGTCATCAAACTCTACGCAATCAATTAAACAATTGGATGTATTAGCACCACCTGTTAAACGTGTAGAAATCCCATGCGCGTATTCGTGTATAATAATCCCATTATCAAAAGAACCATCGTTTACTACGATATTTAACCCAGCATCAGACAAGGTAATATTTACTGTATTGGTTTCCATTTCGGTAATAATAGCTTCTCCATCATCCATACCTATCATTACCGCTGGAATAGTAATCATTCCGTTACCTCCTGCCATCGTTATAGGATCTCCCGGCTGATTATTTACCACTAGAACAGCAATCGCACCAGCTTGCTGGCATCGAAATACTTTATCTGCAAAACTACACTCCCCCCGCCTCACTACTGCGATATTTCCGTTTACCTCGGCTTCATTAATAATCGCACTACAAGCGTCATTGGCATCTGGCGTAGGGTTGTCATCCACTGCCAATACCAAATTAGCAGTTAACCCATCTGGTACTTCTGGTGCGTCTACATGCCCTGGATCAAAACTGTTATCAACAATAACATAAGATCCTGCAAGAGCTGTATTGTTCACCACAAACACTTCTATATCCGGACTGGTTTGAGGATTCCACACAAACATTTGCATCCTCGGATTTCTTCCATCTGGAGGAGTAGTAAAATTGGCATTATTTATTCCTGATCCATCTATCGCATCCGCGATCACTTCATCACTACCAAATCCACCACGACCATAATTATTCAGCTGAAAATTACCAGAAGACTCATCAAAGCCGTAGTGATACCAAACATCGTGAACCACATTATTTGTGTAGAACAAATTGGTGATAGAAGCATTCTGATTATTCAGAAAAACGGCATCAGGATCAAAAGCAAAATCAAACATTAGATTTGCTCCTCCATCGGGTTGCTCACCTAATCCATCATTACCATTTACATCTTCAGAAGCGATTACATTATTTCCTGAAGTAACAGTTACATCCGCTCCCGCAACTCCATCGATATCATGCCACCCAAAAGGAGAAGCCATTTCGTCTTCCTGGCCGGAAACTAATCGTCGACTTCCGTGATTTGGACTTTCTACAGCAGGAATAGGATATACATTGTACACAGGATCCATAAAAGCTGCAGAAGATTCAACATTATTTTTAAACAATGAAAATGTGTTATGTTGTTTTTGCTGATGGGTATGATTTTCAAAAGAACAGCTAACCACCCAGTCATTTCTGGCCACCAGTTCTCCGTTAATTGCATCTACTCTTACACTAAACCAGTGTGCTCCATCAACAGTATGTATATTAAGATCCCAACACAATTGTAAACGATCATCTTTAAACTCATAAACCAGTGCTACCGGGATATCATCTTTACTAATATTCCCCTTGGACAAAAGGTAAGTATCTTTTTTGCTCTTCGTATTTTCTAATTCCTCTATTCCGGACACCACACCCAAATCGAGAGACAATGCAGCTTTTTTCACTGCTGTGACAGGAGAAATACTTGTCGATATCGCATTTATTTTTGATGCTATATTGTCAATAAAATTACCTGCAAAAGAAACCACTTTTCCTTTTCTTATTGTAAAATTCCCGATGACATTTTGAATTGGTATTCCTTTATAAGACTGAACAACATATACATTATTCGATTGTAAGCTTTTTGAAAAGGACTCACTCTGAATCACTAATCCAGAAACATCTTTTGGTGACATCCCTTCTTGTATCAAATATGCTTTTATTACTTCTAAATCTGAAGACTGAGCTCCAACACGGAAAGCGCCTATAAAGGCTAAAAAAACTAAAAAATAGAACTGTTTCATACCAATTATCAATTAATCCTGATGAGTAAATCACAAAAATTATACCCCTATGATTTTGTGATGATAGTAGAAAAAAGAGCCTTTAAGATAAGAATAATCTAAAAGATCTGTAGTATGTGCAATGCATCCCCTTATTTATGCATAACATTTTTTTCTCTTTACTACATTTACTCACAAGTATTTACGTATAAATATAATGGTCGGTTTTATATTCATATACTTTCATGTAAAAAACAAAAAATTAGCCATTATAAAAATATTTTGTTCTGGATTCGGCACTCTTCTATTTCTATGATTTGGTGGTCATCCATTAAAATTGTTAATTCGTGAAGATTTTACCAAATTTTAAAACCATGAAAAAACTAAGTTTATTTATTCTATTCATTTGTACAATCGCTGCGGTTTCCTGTGGGAACGACGACGATGGCACCGAGGTAAGTGGTACTGGTCTCATAGGGACTTGGCAATGGGTATCTGCCTCAGAAAACGGAGTTGCCGAAACTCTTGACGAGTGTGATTTGCAAGAAACTATAGAATTTAGAGAAGGTGGAATCGTAGTTAGTCGATTCTTTAATTCTGTTTCTACAAACAATCAAATCACTTGCACCGGTCCTGAAACAGAAGAATTCGGATGGTCTTTGGCGGGAGATCAACTAACCTTGTCTTTTACAGCAGGGGCAATAACAGAAACTGAAACTGCCACCGTTACTACATTAAACGAAACTACATTAACTATCGAGTATAGAGATGAAGACAATGGCGAAGTACTGGTTTACATAGAAACGTACAGAAGAATTTAAACATCTTCTTTCCACATAATAAAAAAGGCTGCATTAATGCGGCCTTTTTTAGTCCTAATGCTTTCATTTGATTTCAATCCTATCAAAAAAACACCATCCACATGGTAATAAATTCAGTTTTGACACACATACCTGTATAAACTAAATTATTTTATCTATTATGAAAAAACTACATCTATCCTTATGTCTACTAATGATTGTTTCTCTATTTTCTTGTGGAAGTGATGATAATGACACCCCAGAAACTATCGAAATTTCAGAAGCAAACCTCATTGGCACCTGGAAACTTACAGGGTTTTCAGAAAATGGCGTGCCAGTAGAACTAGATGCATGTGATCTATTGTACACCATGCAACTTTCAAAAACTCAAAACGGAGAAAATATAGCTGTATATGTTGAAGGGTATTTAGACCAAGGAGAATGCAAGACTTCAACCAGTGTAGATTATGTTTGGGAATTAGTATCAGGCAATCTTAATACCGAAACAGCCGATATGGGTACAGATCAAGATACCGAAAAAATTATTGAATTAACCGCTACTTCCTTAAAATTAGAATATACCGATATTGAAGATACAGAAACCATTGTATATGTAGACACCTACACAAGACAATAACAATCTATTTTAAACAAAAAAGCCACCCGTTGACAAGGTGGCTTTTTTTATATTTTCAAACCTTTTATCTTTTGAAACTTCAACAAAGCATTCCCATCGGTAAGGCTTGCTACAAAATTACTGATGCTGATCAATCGTGTATACACCTCTTCATTTTGATAGTCAAAATTATGACCTTCGGCTCTTAAAATCAGCTTATCGTAATTGGAAGCTTCTCCAGCATTATATCGATCTGCGGCTACGCAATATTGATCAAGCAATGTAGCTAAGATCTCATATCCCGCGATCTCTTTTTCGGTGACTTCCTGACTTTGATAAATCTTATCTATACTAATCTTAATGATGTCGTTAATTTGAGCATCATATTTACTCTTATCTATTAATGCAGTATCAAAAGTACCCGATAAGATTTTCTCTTCGTTATCTATAAAAATACTTGCTGCCTCTTGTATCAATGTATTGATGGCCAAAGATCTTAAATACCCCAATCGATCTGCAGTAGTTGTAAGTTGGTTATACTTTGTTGTGTTAATGGTCTCTTTTACCAATTTGATCAGGTACTCTAAGGCATATTCTTCTTGTATGAGTCCCAAATTAATCCCATCCTCAAAGTCAATAATAGTATAACAAATATCATCGGCAGCTTCTACCAAATAGGTTAATGGATGCCTGCTATAGGTAGTTTCCCCTTTGATGTTTTGTTTCAGTAAGCCTACTTCTTCAGCTACTTCATCAAAGAAGATCTTCTCATTTTGAAAAAAACCATATTTCTTATGTGCAATATGAGATGTTGGCTTTTTGGGTAACGATGCTTTAGGGTATTTCATAAAAGCTCCTAAGGTGGCATAGGACAAGCGCAACCCGCCTTCGATGCCTTCGCGGGATTCGGTTAGAATCTTAAACCCATTTGCATTACCTTCAAAATCAATCAAATCCTGATATTGTTTTGGAGTAAGCTGTTCTTTGTATTGTTTCCCTCTTCCTGTTTTAAAATACTCGCCTATTGCTTTTTCTCCGGAGTGTCCAAAAGGAGGGTTCCCTATATCATGTGCCAAAGCAGCTGCTGCTACAATAGCTCCAAAATCATTAAACTGATACCCATGTATCGTCGATAGATGCGGATGTTTTTCTAGAATCTTTTTTCCTACTACTCTGCCCAAAGATCTACCTACTACCGAGACCTCTAAACTATGTGTTAACCGGGTATGCACAAAGCTAGTTTTAGAGAGTGGTATGACCTGCGTTTTATCCTGTAAACTTCTAAAGGCCGACGAGAAGATGATACGATCATAATCTACTTCGAATCCTAATCGGGTTTCATCTTGTTCTTTGCGTAGTCTTTTATTTTTATCTCCATATCGTTTTAGGGATAGGAGTTGTTCCCAATTCATCATATTTTTAAAAGAAAATTCGAATATACAAAAAAGGGAAGCACCCTTTAATACTTCCCTTTTTTCTCTATATAAATCTAGGTCGTCTTAAGACCCACACATTAAACAATCGTCTCCTTCGCCTTCTTTGGCCTGAGCTATTAGTGCTCTTAGCTCCTCTGGAGATAGCGAAGTTCCCTCTGGTGTTACAGGATCTTGTGCTGGTTGCTCCTTAGCTGCTTGTGCTTCCATTACTTGTGCAGCGGCTACGGCTACTTTTTCGGCTTGTGGTTCTTCTTTCTTATCATTTTTAAGTGTAAACTTAATCGCATCTACCGCAGACTTCGTTCTCAGGTAATACATTCCTGTTTTCAAGCCGCTTTTCCAGGCATAGAAATGCATTGAAGTTAGTTTTGCCATTGTAGCTCCTTCCATGAACAAGTTCAATGACTGAGACTGATCGATAAAGTATCCTCTATGACGAGACATATCGATAATGTCTTTCATACTCATTTCCCAAACGGTCTTATACAATTCTTTAAGATCCTGCGGAATAATATCGATATTCTGAACAGATCCATTAGCTCGCATAATGGCATCTTTTAAATTATCATTCCATAACCCAAGCTTCACTAAATCTTCTAGTAAGTGCTTGTTTACCACGATAAACTCTCCAGACAATACACGTCTTGTATAAATATTACTTGTGTATGGTTCAAATGCCTCATTATTCCCAAGGATTTGAGATGTAGATGCTGTTGGCATTGGCGCTACTAATAAGGAGTTACGCACTCCATTTTTAAGCACTTGCTTACGCAACTTTGCCCAATCCCAACGACCACTTAATTCTTCATCTTTAATTCCCCATAGGTTGTACTGGAATTCTCCTTTAGAGATTGGAGACCCTTCATAACTCTGGTATGGGCCATCTGCTTTAGCCTCTTCCATAGATGCTGTTACTGCAGCAAAGTACAAGGTTTCAAAAATCTCCTGATTCAATTTTTTAGCCTCATCACTAGTAAATGGTAAACGCAACTGGATAAAAGTATCTGCTAATCCTTGCACTCCTAACCCTACAGGACGGTGGCGCATGTTAGAATTCTCTGCTTCCTTAACTGGATAGTAATTGCGGTCGATTACTCTATTCAAGTTTTTGGTAACTCGTTTTGTAATTCTAAACAGCTCTTTATGATCAAACTTTCCGTTCTTAACAAACATTGGCAATGCGATAGAAGCCAGGTTACATACCGCTACTTCATCTTCGCTTGTGTACTCCAAAATCTCAGTACATAAATTAGAAGAACGAATAGTTCCTAAGTTTTGCTGATTTGATTTACGGTTCGCAGCATCCTTATACAACATATAAGGTGTACCTGTTTCTATTTGAGATTCCAAGATCTTCTCCCACAACTCTCTTGCCTTAATCGTTCTTCTACCTTTTCCTTCTTTCTCATAACGAGTATAAGCTTCCTCAAACTCGTCGCTATGAATATCAAATAACCCAGGGCACTCGTTAGGACACATCAATGTCCATTCTGCATCATCCTGCACTCTCTTCATAAACAGATCCGGAACCCACATCGCATAGAATAAATCACGAGCACGCATTTCTTCTTTACCATGGTTCTTTTTCAAGTCTAAGAAATCAAAAATATCTGCATGCCATGGCTCTACATAAATTGCAAACGACCCTTTTCTCTTTCCTCCTCCTTGGTCTACGTAACGAGCAGTGTCATTATATACTCGTAACATGGGCACAATTCCATTCGAAGTACCGTTAGTTCCTGCAATATAAGATCCTGTAGCACGTATATTATGAATAGACAATCCTATCCCTCCTGCTGACTGTGAAATTTTTGCAGTTTGTTTTAATGTATCATAAATACCATCGATGCTATCGTCTTTCATTGTTAATAGAAAACAAGAAGACATCTGTGGTTTTGGTGTTCCCGAATTGAATAACGTTGGCGTAGCATGTGTAAAGTACTTTTTCGACATCAACTCATAGGTCTCGATAGCTGCATCCAAATCATTTAAATGGATACCGATAGAAACCCTCATCAACATATGCTGTGGACGCTCCGCAATTTTACCGTTGATCTTTAACAAATACGAACGCTCTAATGTTTTAAAACCAAAATAATCATATCCAAAATCACGATTGTAAATAATCGTAGAATCTAATTTTTCTTTGTTCGCCATGATCACTTCGTATACTTCGTCAGAGATCAAAGGCGCTTTCTTTTCTGTTCTTGGGTTGACATACTCATAAAGATCAGTCACCACTTCAGAAAATGTTTTCTTAGTGTTTTTATGTAAGTTAGAGACAGAGATACGTGCGGCAAGTTTCGCATAATCAGGGTGTGTTATTGTCATCGTCGCTGCTATTTCGGCAGCAAGATTATCTAACTCACTAGTTGTTACTCCATCATATAATCCTTCTATCACCCTCATCGCCACCTTCACGGGGTCAACTAGTTGATTTAGTCCATAACATAATTTTCTTACCCTTGCGGTAATCTTGTCGAACATAATTGGTTCTTTGCGCCCATCTCTTTTTACTACATACATACTGTCTTTTGGTTTTTAAAACTTTCTTCTTTGCGAAGAAATTGATGTTAATTTGTGTTACTTATATTCCTAATTCGAAAATCAAAAAATATTGCCCTCCTTAATGATCAACATTAAGGCGTGAGATCTGGTGAACTCCATTCATATTGAACAGAATTTATCTGATACTATATTCTAAATTGACTGACTTTCGTCCCTTTTCTTGTGTTAGTTCTTGTTATCGAACTTTATCAAACTGAGCTAATCGATTTAAACAGAAGAAACGTTTTTGACTAGCTCAGAATGAATATATCTTAATTCTGATCGATTTTTAATGATTAAAAATCAGCGTCAAAACTTATTTTATTGTTCTCATCATCTTTGTTAAGCACTCCCGCTTTTTGGTATTCTGAAACTCGCTTTTCAAAGAAGTTTGTTTTCCCTTGTAATGAAATCATATCCATAAAATCGAATGGATTTGAAGTTCCATATTCTTTTTCACAACCTAGTTCTACTAATAATCTATCCGTAACAAATTCAAGATACTGCGTCATTAACTTCGCATTCATCCCAATTAAACTTACCGGAAGTGATTCTGTAATAAACTCTCTTTCGATATTCAATGCATCGATAAGAATTTGTCTAATTCTCTCTTTAGGCACCTTATTCACCAAGTGCTTGTTATGCAAATGAACTGCAAAATCACAATGCACACCTTCGTCTCTTGAGATCAACTCATTAGAAAAAGTAAGCCCTGGCATTAGCCCTCTTTTCTTTAACCAGAAAATAGAACAAAATGCTCCAGAGAAGAAAATTCCTTCTACTGCTGCAAAAGCAATTAAACGCTCTGCAAACGAATCAGACTCGATCCATTGTAACGCCCAATCTGCCTTCTTCTTGATTGCAGGGAAATTTTCTATCGCCTTAAAAAGTACATCCTTTTCTTTTTCGTCCTTAACATAAGTATCTATAAGTAAAGAATAGGTTTCAGAATGGATGTTTTCCATCATGATTTGAAATCCGTAAAAGAATTTAGCTTCACTATATTGAACTTCGTTTACAAAATTCTCTGCCAAATTCTCATTTACAATTCCGTCTGAAGCTGCAAAAAAGGCCAAAATATGCTTAATAAAATAACGCTCATCATCGGTAAGCTTTGTACCCCAATCTGTAATATCCTGGTGCAAATCTATTTCTTCAGCAGTCCAAAAACTAGCTTCAGATTTCTTATACCATTCCCAAATATCATGATGTTGAATTGGAAAAATTACAAATCGGTCTTTATTTTCTTGCAAAATTGGTTCTACAGCGCTCATCTTAATTTTTTTAACTTTTCTTGACGATTTTTTGTTTCTAAAGGGTCTTACAAAGATCAAAAAATAGGGAAGATGTTCTACTAAAAGTTAATAAACGTTTTCAACAAAGTTTTCAACACGAGCCAGATTACCCCTTCTCGTTAAACAAAACCAAAAATAAAATTAAACAACTGTATATCAAGTCATTGCAAGACTTTGAAAAAGATATCAACAGCCCTGTTAGCAACCTCGGGAAGTCCCTATTTCACACTTATTCACACCGTTTTTACCTACAAAAACTCTGGTCCACCAAATCATCGATTTACGGGATAACCGTAACCCAATTCTAAGTGAAATTTTAACAAAAAAAGTTGAAAATAATTTGAAATCGTAGTGAATTTTGGGTCTCGGAATTACTTTTTCAACCCTTCGGCAACTTTTTCTAATTCCATATACCAATCCTCTCCAAATTTTCTGATCAGCGCCTCTTTTACGAACTTGTAGACGGGCACTTTTAGCTCTTTCCCTAACGCACACGCATCATCGCATATTTCCCATTTATGATAATTCACCGCTGCAAACTCTGTGTACTCCTGCACCCTTACTGGATACAGATGGCATGAGATAGGTTTTTTCCAATCCACCTTACCTTCATTATAAGCTTGTTCGATGGCGCAAGAAGCGGTCCCACGATCATCAAAAACAACATAGGCACATTCTGCACCATTAACCAAAGGCGTTTCAAGGTCATTATTAACCGTTTTAATATATACTCCTTGACTTTCAACAGCCGCTATACCTTCTTTACGTAAATAAGGTTTGATTACCGGATACACTTCTTTCAGCCTCTTAATTTCAGATTCTTCCAAAGGCGCTCCTGCCTCACCCGCTACACAACATATCCCTTTACAAGCAGAAAGATTACAAACAAAATCTTTCTCCACAATATCCTCTGAAACTATAGTTTTTCCTAACTGAAACATGGCGCTAAGATACTTTTAATAGCTTATAATTTTACAAATTATTCACCTTTTTATAATACCTTTATTAAATTAAGACTGTTTACATTTGCACAAATTTTGAAACCATTAACTTATGAACTTTGATTTAAAAGAAATTTTGACAGCCAGCATGATCTTATTTGCGGTCATTGATATCATAGGAAGCATCCCTATCATTATAGACTTACGCAAAAAGGTAGGTCATATTCAAAGTGAAAAAGCTTCTATCGTAGCAGGCTTACTTATGATTGTTTTTTTATTTATAGGAAAAGAAATCCTTAATCTGATCGGGATTGATGTGAATTCTTTTGCGGTTGCCGGATCCTTTATCTTATTCTTTATTGCTTTAGAAATGATTTTGGGCGTGCAATTGTATAAAGATGACGCCCCTGAGACTGCTGCAGTGGTTCCTTTGGCTTTTCCGCTAATTGCCGGAGCCGGTACAATGACCTCTATTTTATCGCTAAGAGCAGAGTATCAACCTATCAATATTGTAATTGCTATTGTCATTAATATTATCTTTGTCTATGTCGTACTTAAATCTTCTGGAAGAATCGAAAAGGTTCTGGGGAAACAGGGGATTAATGTGGTTCGAAAGATTTTTGGAGTCATATTATTAGCTATTGCAGTTAAGCTATTTGCTACTAATATTAAAGGGTTGTTTTAACCATTCGTTTTATCTTATTAAATACATTAAATTTTGAAGTATTTTATATATTCACTAATTACAATTGCTACAGGATTACTCATTTTCAACATCTTTCATTTAGATTTCAATGATTTGTTTGAAGAAGAAAGCAAAACTGCACTCGTCGGGATATTTGCATCGGCATGTGTTATCATTTTAATGCTTATTTTACTGATCTCCAAAAAGATTCAGGAAAAGAACAAGTAACTTGAGGACTTCTATCTTTTAGAACAAGAAAAAGCAAGCGATAATAACAGGAGGTATCGAGATTACCATGAGAATCATAAAAAAATTATGCAACTTCCTACACAACAGTGCTCTTTTTAATGATTTTTTGAGCTGAGCATCGTTTGAACTTTTCATATGCTCCCGAATTACATCGGCAGAAACGTAAGAGGTATCCACTAATATATCATGTTTCAAAAAAATGGATGCACTGTTATCCAACAGTCGGAAAGCTACCGCTATGATAAAGAAAAAAAGTGGAGAACACACCGCAATGGCAACAAGATATTCTTTTAATTCTGACATAAAAATGAATTAGTCGTTTTCAGAAAGTGATAACACCTTTTTAATCATAGCGTCATCTTCATTAATAATTTTCTCAAAGGCGTTGGTCCCAAACAATTGTTGCGCCATGGTTGCCTTCAAATATTTTTTTAACTGATCCTGATAATTTTGCAATTCTATTTCTACTCCTATTCTACGAGAAAACAGCATAAAGCCTTCAGCAAACTCGTCATCTATTTCAACTTCTTCACTAAACTGTTCTTCTGAAAGTTCATTATAAAAAATTCTTTTCTTATCCAATTCTTCAAATACATAACGTCCCATTCGACCAGAACGCAATAAATAGTTTAACGTCTCTCCAACTCTGGTAGTATCCTTACTTACAAATATATCCGGGATAATTCCACCACCGCCATATACTACCTTACCGCCTGGAGTTTTAAATTTCAGAGAATCTGCAACTTTAATACTATCTGCACTAATCATCTCTCCATTCTTATATCTGGTAAGGTATTCGTTAAAATATTCTTTATTCCCATTTCCATATGGCTTTTGGATAGACCTCCCTGTTGGTGTATAATATCTGGAAATGGTAAGCCGAACGGCACTTCCATCTCCCAAGGCCATTTCTCGCTGCACCAAACCTTTTCCATAAGAGCGTCTTCCAACAATGACGCCTCGATCGTTATCCTGTATGGCTCCAGCAAAAATTTCGCTGGCAGAAGCCGAGTTTTCATTAATCAATACATATATTTTCCCTTTTTCAAAATCTCCTTTCTGTGTCGCATAATTATTTTCGATAGCACCCTTTTTATTCTTCGTAAACATAATCAGCACATCATCTTCCAAAAATTCGTCAGCCATTCTAAGTGCCGGAGCGATAAAACCACCTCCATTATCTCTCAAATCAACGACCAGTGATTCTACATTTTTATCTTTTAAATGGTCCAATTCTGTTTTGAATTCCTTGTAGGTAGTTTCTGCAAATCTATTGACCTTAATGTATCCCATATTATCGGATAACATATAAGCTGCATCAACACTTTTCAAAGGCACTCTTCCTCTTTTCACCAAAACATCAAACACCCCAGTGCCTTTGCGAAATACTTTGAGTTGTACCTGACTATTAATTTCACCTTTTAATTTATCCGCTAGCCGCTCTCTTAACAAACTTTCTCCGTACAAAGTGTCATTATCTGCCATAAGAATTCGATCGCCAGCTTTGATCCCGGATTGTTCACTAGGTCCTCCTTTAATGGTATTGATGACAGAAATGGTATCTCTAAATGGATAATAGGTAACTCCTATCCCAATAAAATCACCTTGCATACTTTCTGTAATTCCTTCCAATTCTTCTGGAGGTATATACACTGAATGGGGATCTAAATTTTCAAGAATTCTGTTTACAGTAACATCGACAATACTATCGGTATTGATTTCATCTACATATTCATAGTCGATGTAATCAATCAACCGATTGAGTTTTTCTTTTTTTGCGTTAGAAGCAAATAATTTGGTAGAAGGGTTGCTACTGAAATCCAGTTTGCTACCTAAAAACACCCCCACTCCCACAGCTACTCCTAAAAACAAGGGCAAGTATTTTTTTGAATATCCCATTAATCTTCTAAATCCGTAATCTGTTCTATTTCTACTCCGGCTTTGGCAAGAAAAGCAAGCCCGGAATCATCTTTATATGCTACATGATACACCACTCGTTCAATTCCAGCTTGATGAATCAATTTACTACACTCTCTACATGGTGATAATGTAATGTACAAGGTTGCTCCTTTACAAGACTGCGTAGAAGAGGCAACTTTCAGAATTGCATTAGCCTCTGCATGCAGTACATACCACTTTGTATATCCTTCTTCATCTTCGCATGGATTTTCAAAACCTGTTGGAGTCCCATTAAATCCATCGGAGATTATCATTCTATCTTTTACAATAACCGCACCAACTTTCTTTCTTTCGCAATGCGATAATTTCCCCCATTCTCTAGCAATTCGTAAGTAGGCTTTATCATACTTCAGTTGTTTTTCCTTAGACATAGGGTAGATCGACTTGTATTAGCTTAACATTCAAAATACGAATATATTATTACCATGTGGCAAATACAACCCAAAACATTACTTAATTACCAAATTTTATTTTCGACAAGCATAGGGATGACCATTCCTATCACTACTGAAGATGCAATCAAAATCCATTCGCGTTTTGAAAATCGGAGTAATGATACGAAGACGAAACTTACGATCAGCACAAAAAATACAATAACAACTTGTGCCGCTTCTACTCCTAAAGCAAATTCGATAAGTGGTAAAATTTTTGAACTTGTATTACTGCTAATTGCTTTAAAATAAGTTGAAAAACCAAATCCGTGTATGAGCCCAAAAAACAACGTAGCACCATACAAAATGAATACTTTATCATTTTTGGAACCCGATTTTGAAGTGAAAACATTATACAAAGCCGTAAGTAGAATCGTAACCGGAATTAAAAATTCTATAAGTCTTGAATTTACGGAAACCACATTGTAGGCCGCCAAAAAAAGAGAAATCGTATGCCCTACCGTAAATAAGGTAACTAGCAATAATATTCTTTTCCAATTATCAAAGGTATACCCAACAATCAGAACGATTAGAAAAAGTATATGATCATAGGCTGTCCAATCCAGCACATGACTAAAGCCAAGCTTTATATAAAGCCAAAATTCTGACATATTTATGGTTTTTGAGGTTTCGCTAATGTACAATTTAAAAGGAGAATCCTAAAATTTGCTATTAAATCTTATTCAAAAGTTCATCAAACCATCAAATCTGTAATGTTAAGCTCATCTTAAAAAGATTAGCAAAGTTATTGTTGCTCAATTAGCTACATAAAACTGCGGGGTTTTAACCACGTACACTCTTCAAAAGCCTTATAAAAGCAAGGAATCAAAAAAAATTACACTTTTGAGGGTAACATTTGTATTAGAAATGCAACCTTTAATAAACGAAAAAGTATATTTTTGTCAGCTGTCTCCTCCTAAATTTATTAAAACACTAGTTATGAACGCCAAGATATACAAGCTTAAAGCTTTTAATCTTCAGGAAATGTTATTGGTATTGGCCATTATTGGGATCTTATTACTCATCGCATTACCTAACTTTTTGCCATTGATTGCGCAAACCAAGGCTCAAGAGGCAAAAATACAGTTAAGTACAATCAGTAACATGCAAACGCAATATCGGTATTTGAACTCCAAATATTCTTTGGATTTTTCTGAAATCAATTATGAAGCTCCAACCACTGTACAAAATGGTGGTACTGCCAATTATAGTTACGAAATTATCGAAGCTTCCGTTTCAAATTTTAAAGCTAGGGCTACTGCGGTAGTTGACTTTGATGGAGACGGCACTTTCAACGTTTGGGAAATTGATGAAAAAGGGAGTCCAAAACAGATTGTAAAAGATTAATATGCTAATTTTGAAGGGACTTATTTTGCTTAGCCTTGGAGCTATCATCTATCAGGATATCAAAAGTCGTGAGGTCTATTGGTTTTTGTTGCCCATTCTGATGCTCTTGTTTGGATATCAGCATTATCAAAATGTTATATCTATTCACTTTATCAATGCGGTTCTGATAAATACTGCTATTATCACATTGGTACTTTCTGTATTGTACATCTATACTTTTTTAAAAATCAAAAAGTCCTTTTTTAAAGAAGTTTTTGGTCCAGCAGATGCCCTATTCTTTTTTGCATTGGCTGTTGCTTTCCCAACCGTTACTTTTGTGATCATCTTTGTGTTTTCCTTGTTGTTTTCATTGATTACATGGATCGTCCTGAAACACAAAAGCAATTACAATACGATTCCCCTGGCCGGATATATGTCCTGTTTTGTATTATTCATTTTTGCCGCCAATTGGCTTACAAAATCGATTAATTTATTCCTGATATAATGAGTGTAGATCGTTTTGACATACCCGTACATTTAAAACAATTGATCACTTCAAATCAGGCGTTTCATTATAGAATTGTACCTGTTCAAAAAGAAGAAAACACCATTCATTTTAAAACCGACAACCAACAAAATGGAAGCCTGGAAAAAGAACTCTCTATCATCCTTAACAAACGTATTGTTTTAATAGAAGAGACTTCTGAAAATTTACAATCTTATCTAACTCTTAACTATAGAAAAACCAGTACCTCGCAAGAACAACTGCATTACGAGGATAACTTTTTACAAAAGCTAATCGCTACAGCAAAAGATTTTGGAAGTAGTGATATCCATATGGAGCCCTACGAGAAGTTTTGTAGAGTACGTTTTAGATTAGATGGAAAACTTAAAGAAATGTATACGATCACCAAAAAGGAATTTCCTCAATTGGTGAATCAAATCAAGATCCAGTCCGGTTTGGATATCTCTCAGAAAAGGCTCGCTCAAGACGGACGTATTACGTTCAAAAACGGGAATGAAGAATTTGATATCAGGGTATCTACAATGCCTACTTTGTACGGAGAGAAAATTGTGCTGCGATTGCTGAATCGAAATACACAGCAAGTACAACTCAACGATCTTGGCTTTACTGAACAAGAACTTGAAATATATAGAGAAGCAGTAAAAAAACCACAAGGAATCATTTTAATATCTGGACCTACAGGTTCTGGTAAAACAACCACTTTGTATGCTACACTAAAAGAGCTAAACAAAGAAGTATCCAACATCCTTACCATAGAAGATCCTATCGAATATACGCTCGAGGGTATCAATCAGGTTCAATTGCGAGAAGATATTGAATTTGATTTCCCAGCTGCCTTACGCGCCTTTTTACGACAGGATCCAGACGTAATTATGGTAGGTGAGATTCGAGATGATAAAACAGCAGCAATGGCTATAAAAGCGGCACTAACTGGTCACTTGGTACTCTCTACTATACACACGAATTCGGCTTGGGCTACCATCTCAAGGTTAATCGACATGAATGTGCCTTCTTTTTTATTGGCAAGTACCTTAACCATGAGTATTGCTCAAAGACTGGTGCGTAAACTATGTCCTCATTGTAAACAAGAAAAACATGCTGAGGCCAAAGATTTTCCAATTGGATTTGAAATTCCCGAAGCATTGAACACACATTATGTCCCTGTTGGTTGCAATCATTGCTATCAGACGGGCTACTTGGGTAGAAAAGCAATTTATGAGATATTACCAATAACCAAAGAACTAGAAACAACAATACGGCACAACGAATTACAAATAGATGATTATATCGCCGAAAACAATATAAAAACATTAAAAAGCAACGCCATACGCCTGGTACTTGAAGGTCATACTTCTGTAGAAGAAGTGTATGCCATTCTGGCTACGAATTAAAAGTAATGACCTTGGAAAACAACGAATAGAAAATGAAAAAAAATATACTTATCATCGGTTTTATTTTGTGTTTAGGAGCACTGTCTTTTGCGCAGCAACCTCCTGCAAATACAACTAATGAACAAAACCGAATTGCTACCATAGAGAACAAACTAAAACTTTTTGCTGTAGATGTTCCAGCTTTATCTGACCCGGTGAACATTAATATCTCTAATACGAATCTCCTTAATTTTTTAAGAGCGGTTTCTCAAGTAAACAAAATAAATATCAGCGTTTCTGAAGAACTAAGTAGCATTAACATCATTAATGGATTTAATAATGTAAGTGTACAGGAACTACTGATCTTTTTGACAAAGGAATATCAATTAGACATTGATTTTACTGGAAATATTCTTTCTATCCGAAAATACACTCCTCCGGTTCAAGCTCCTGTAGAAAAAGAAATTATTGCCAATTATGATGTAAGTAGAGAAACTTTATCTACAGATTTTAATAATGATCCGCTCCCAAAAGTATTTAGAAAAATAACCGAGATTTCTGGCAAGAATCTTTTGTATTCTCCCGATTTAAACGGAAAAAACCTAACACTTTTCATTACCGATGTCCCTATTGATCTAGCATTAAGAAAGCTTGCAGAGGCCAATAATTTAGAATTCAATAAGACACGCGATGGTTTTTATGAATTCGAATCTATTCTGGGTGCTAATGATCCTAATGGGGCTTCCCGACCAAGAAGAAATCGAAATAATTTTTATTATACCGTAGTTGATTCTATCAACAGAGTTATTTCTGTCGATTTAAAAAACACACCTATTGCCGATGTGGTTTATAATATTACCGAAGATCTCAACCTAAATGTGTTCACCGCATCACCACTAGAGAATGCTGGTAATGTAACGGTAAAAGCTGAAGCCATAAGTTTTGATGATTTATTGACGAAGATTTTTGAAAGTAATAACAACGAAACGACTACTAATACTACTAACAACAATTCTCAAAATTACAATAACAATCAAGGTAATAACCCACAAGGGTTTCAAAATAACCCACAACCAAGTTCTTCAAATTTTACGTTTAAGAAAGAAGGAAACGTATACTATTTTGGTACCGAAAACCAACTTACGGTAAAGAAGATTGAATTGGTACAAATGATGCATCGATCTATCGCAATGCTTGGCGATGCTAATCCTTCGACCTCGTACGGAAACAGTTTTGGTGGTGGCGGTAATTTTGTAACCGGAGGGACCAATTTTTTTGGTAACAATCAAAACAACGGATTTAATCAAAACAATTTAAATTCCCGAAACAGACTTAATAATACTGCAAGAAATACTTCTAGCGGATCTTCACAAAGTAGTGAAGCCGGCTCAATTTCATCAATTTTTCCAGCAAGTATTACGCAAGGTTTAGACATCAAAATTGACACCGAACTCAACAGTTTTGTAGTAAGCGGATCAGGGACCAGGGTTGAAAAATTCAAAAACTTTATAAAATATATTGACAAGCCTGTTCCGTTAATTCTAATCGAAGTAATGATCCTAGAGGTCAATCGAAGTGCAACGGTAGAAACCGGAGTCGAATTTGGACTGGGCGAAGAGCCTGTAAATGATCAGGGAGTAGCTTTCCCAAGTGCTAATATCACTTTGGGTGCTCAAACCATTAATAGAATCATCGGAGGTTTTGATGGTTTTGGTTCCCTAAACCTTGGGAATGTAGTTCCTAATTTTTACCTGGATATCAAGGCTATGGAGACCAACGGAAATGTCAAGATACTGTCTACACCAAAGTTGAGTACACTTAATGGACACAAGGCCTATCTGTCTAGTGGTCAAACCACGTATTATGCGGTTACCAGCCAGAATATTTTTGGTTCTCAAAACCCACAAACTTCTGAGATAGTAAATTACCAGCCTATTGATGCCGAATTGGCTCTAGAATTTAAGCCTTTCGTATCTGGAGACGGGCAAATTACTTTAGATATTCAAGTGATCCAGTCCAATTTTAGTGGAGAACGAATTGCCGAAGATGCTCCGCCAGATATTAACAGCCGTAGATTCTCTTCAATTATGCGTATGCAGGCAAATGATGTTGCTATTCTTGGAGGTATCGAGCAAAAAGTAAAAAATGATTCGGGTTCTGGAGTACCTCTACTCTCAAGAATACCAGTGATCAAATGGCTTTTTAGTAAAAGAGTACGGGAAGATTCAAAAAGAAGGTTAAACGTAATTATTAAGCCTACGGTATTTTATTAATGATACAACAAGTATTATCATATAACCCAACTGGAAAAACCTTTTTGGCTCTCGAGCATTCGGGTCAGAATGGCTCATCTCCTATTCAAGGCATACTCGTGTTGTTAAAGAAAGGAGAGCTAGATATTGTCAAGAGTTTTTCTGCACAACAGGTTTCAGGCATACCGGATCTACAAAAAAGTTTGCATAAAGTTAGTTTGGCGATAACTGACGATAATGTACTGGTCAAAGAAGTAAACAACATCAATTCTGATGGTGAGGTTTTATCTGATGCTTTTCCTAATTTAAACCTGGAGGACTTTTATTATCAGGTACTAAAAACCCAGAATAAATCCTTTGTTGCCGTATGCAGAAAACAATATGTTGATGAGTTGATCGACAATTATCAAAAAGAAGGGATCACCGTTACGGATGTTTCTTTGGGAAATCTAAAAGCAGCTTCAATAGTTACTTATATCCGAAATGATGAGTTGATCACCAATAGCGGTGTCATTCAACTTCAAAATGGAGAGATTGTTACCATTTTGCCAAAAAACGACGCTTTAGAGTTACTATATAGTATTGATGGACTTTCAGTAAACAGTGCACATTTACTCTCATTGTCCTTGATTATTGATGCACTATCACCACAAGCTGTGATTACAGGCAATATTGAAGAGAAAAATGCGCATTTACAAAAGCAGTACCAGGAAGTCTCTTTTTTCAAAAAAGCATTACAATATGGAGTAGGCTTTTTGTTGATTACTCTGCTTATCAATTTCTTTGTTTTTAATTCGAAATATAAAAAATGGCAAGGGTTACAAGAAGAAATCCAGGTATACACCAACCAAAATGAAAGCATCAAAAAGCAGCAATCTGTAGTGCTTACCAAAGAAGCGATTGTAAATAGCATATTAACCACAGGGTTTTCTAAAAGTTCATTTTACATGGATCAAATCGTACAATCACTGCCCACTTCGGTATTACTAAAATCGTTTACGTATCAGCCTATTTCCAAAACAATACGTGCCGATAAACCAATATCTATAAAAGAACATACAGTTTCTGTAACAGGAACCTCGATCGACAAAGCCAATTTTACAGTTTGGTTAAATACCATTGAACACTTGGATTTCGTGAATACCGTAACCATAATAAATTATGGAACGAGTACAAATAATACTTCAAGTTTTGAAATAACCATTGACTTAGCAGATGACACAACGAAATAAAAATATTCTTTTAGTCTCGGGCTTGATAGTGATGCTGTTTTTTGCATATCGCTTTGGGTTTTCCAAAACTTTTGCAATAAGTAGCGAAGTTGATAAGCTTGAAACTCAAAAACAAGCCTATCAGTCGGCTCCAGCACAATTGGCGGCATTATCTAATAAAGAAAAACAACTGGATGCAATTCTAGAACAAAATAATGTAGAAGGAAGCTCATTACAAAATAACATTCTAAAGACATTAAATACGCTATCCAACGAATCCGGCTTTACCATTATCGCATTTGAAGAGCCTCATATTTTTACTGATGACGAAAGCAAAAAAACAACGACCACCTACAATTTTACACTGCAAGGAGATTACAAGGCGCTAATTAATGTCATCTATGCTTTGGAACAGAAATATAGTTTTGGAAATGTTGTTCAAATGCAGTTTGAAAAGAAGAAGAATTTCAGAACACGAAGCACCTATTTACAATGTAATATTTTATTACAACGATTAAATTAAAAGAAGAGTTACATGAAAAGATATTCATATATGAATCACAATAAAAAATACGTTCTACTGCTATTTGCAATGTTAGTATTGGTATCCTGCCATAGTATTAAGGTGCACAAAACCAACATGCACACCTCGACTACTGCACCCGTAGCTATAGGTGTTATTGGTTTGCAGGACAACGGAATGCTGCAATCAGATTTTAGAGAAGTTGCGTTACCCAAGTACGAAAGTGCTATTCGTCTAGGGGTTTCTAAAGTACAGTTTGATTCAAACACCTACAAAACGTATATACAACAATCAGGAGGCAACAAACACAACATTACTTATATCGATAGCTTAGACACCAAACCTTCCTTCTTGAAAATGGAAATTCTGGATCAGATCACATTGCTTTCTGAACTGAAAAAAGAAGCAAATGCCCATGTAACCGATTTTATTGGAAGTCAAAAAGATGCTGTATTGGTTTCTGCAGTTTCGTTAGCGATCGAACCACAATCCATACAAGAAATTTTGGATGCCGAAGCTGTGTTTTTAGTAAATCAGAGCTACAAACAATATCAGATTTCTTTGGTTCGAGGAGGCAAGTCTTACAAAACCATAGATTTTGCGGCGACTTCTATATTTGGATATCGGCTATCTCATTTTTGCTGGAGTGCCAACTCCAAAAGAAAGATCGTTATCTCTGATCTTATTGATGAAAATTCTTCTTGCCCCAAAAACTCCTATCGGGATGAACGGAAGGCAAAAGAAAAAACAGATTATTTTAAACTATAAACCATGAAAAAGATGATGAAAAAGCCAATTATATATTCCCTATTATTCATAGGAATCCTGTTTGGATGCGAAGAAGCGTTTATAGAAGAGGACCTTACGGACGCTATCATTTCTATCATTGCTCCACAAGATGGAGCGCAGATTGAAGATGCTTCAATAAACTTTAGTTGGACAGAAGTTGATCAGGCTACTTCTTATCGTCTTCAGGTAGCTAGACCCAATTTTGAAAACGCAGCACAAATTGTATTAGACACTACAGTTACTACTTCAAACTTTAATGCTACTCTAGCGAAGAATAGTTACGAATGGCGTGTAAGAGCACAAAATTCTGGTTCGGCTACAGCATATAGTGGAGCTCAGTTTAGTGTAATTGAAGCTGCTGATTTTTCTTCTAGAGAAGTGCTACTAACTTCTCCAGAAAATGAGCTAATTACAAATACCGCAGCCCAAACGTTAACATGGCAAGTGGTTCCCGATGCCAACACCTATCGAATTCGAGTGCTCAATACTGATGATGAAGTACAGCAAGAAGAAACTACCAATCAAACGTCTCTAGCGATTACCTTCCCCGAAGGTGTCTCAAGATGGCAGGTACGCGCAGAAAATGCAACACAAAATACACTTTTTACAACCCGAACATTAACATTGGACACTATGGATCCTAATACACCTGTAGGTACTGCTCCAGCAAACGATGCGACCTTAACAGATACCGAGGTTACCTTTAGCTGGACCAGAGAAGCGGTACAGGGTTCTGTAGAATTTGACAGTATCTATATTTTTGAAGATCAGGCTTTAACTCAACTAGTCACCAAAGATCGGATTACGTCACCTTCAGAAATCACTCTTGAAGCAAGCAAGACGTATTATTGGTTTTTGAAAGCATTTGATGAAGCGCAAAATGAAAGTGCAAATAGTACAACACTTAGATTTACTATAAATTAAATGTCATGTTAAAAGGTAAAAAGGGATTGTATGTTTTGTTACCGCTGGTGGTTTTTATCTGGGGAGCCATCGTCTATCAAATTACTGATGCGTTTTCTGATGATGATCCGATAGCAGTGAATACAACTTCATTTTCATTTTCTAAAGTTGAAAATAAAGAACGTGAACTTTTCACCATAAGTACCGTAGAACGCGACCCATTTTTGGGTACCATTTATAAACCCAAAAAAGTTGTTGAAAAAAAGAGGATTCCCAGAACTGTAAAAACAGAGATTACCTGGCCATCTATTCGATACAAAGGTTTAGTAACTGGTGGTGGTGGAGCTACGGCAATTTATCTTGTAGAAATTAATGGAGCTGATCATTTGATGAAACGAAATGATAGGGTTGAAGAGGTGAAATTGACCCGAGGGAACAAATCATGGGTACAATTACAATACAAAGGAAAGAGCAAACGATTTGAAATCTTGAATTGAAACCTAATACAAAAATAAAGGCTCAGGCAATGCAATTTGCATTGCTGATCTCAGTAGTTATCGCTTTGATCCTGGGGGCATTTTTACTACTCACCCATGTACAGTCTTTTTTCAAAATCAAGTCCAACGAATTGATTCAAGCTTCAGAAATTGCAAATCAACACATCTTGCAATCCCTAGGTGATTCTTTGAAAACCGGAGACACTATATCCAGTGAACAACAGCAAAAAACATTGAAATTGAATTCCAATTTTTATGGAGCCTGGACCAAAGTGTATGCTCAAGTGCAGTCTCATAACCGAAAAGTGCACAAATCGGCTTTGGTAGGTACTGCAAGAACGGATCGTTCTGCAAATTTGTATTTAGCGAATACCAATTCGCCATTAGTAGTGGTAGGAAATACCAGAATTGAAGGAAATGCCTATGTCCCAAAACAAGGATTAAAAGCCGGAAATATCTCTGGAAATTATTACCAAGGATCTCGATTGTATTATGGTAGCGTGTTTGAAAGCAAAACCACTTTGCCACAATTAAAAAAAGAGTGGATCTCTTACCTAGAGTCTTTAAGCAATGGATCCTTTATCGACAATCTGGATAACATTACTTTGGAAAGAGACATCGAAAATAGTTTTTATACTTCTGGTCAAATCATTATAAGTCCCTCTACTATTGTTTTGGGGAACGAAAAAATTGCTGGAAACATAATTATTCAATCCAATACGGCAATCGTTGTAGAACCTACAGCAACCCTACAAAACGTAATACTGGTTGCTCCAAAAATTATAGTAAAAGACAATACCAAAGGTACAATGCAATTGTTTGCTTCTCAAAAACTAACGATTGGAAAAAATTGCTATTTCAATTACCCTTCGACCATTGCTTTTTATGATCAGACCAGGCCTTCTCCTACCCAAAATTACAATACTCAAAATAGAGATATTGATTTCAGCATAGATAAAGGTACATTGATAGAAGGTAGTGTTGTTTACCTACAAAAACACACAAGTACTCAAAATCGAATCAAAACTCATTTAAAAATGGCGCCTGGGACCGAAGTAATCGGGGAGATCTATTGCCAGGGCAGCATGGATTTTGAAGGTATTGTACGAGGAGCAGTATATACACAACAATTCATTGCCAATCAATCGGGTTCGATTTATCTTAATCATATCTACAACGGCAAAATATTGACCAACCCCATCCCGAATTACGCAGGATTACCTTTTGAAAACACCTCTAATTCTGTTGCACAATGGCTATACTAAAAAAAATACGAGGTGCCACACTTATCGAGACGTTGACCGCCTCGGTATTGATTATTATTGTATTTATGATCGCTAGTCTAAGTTTCAATAATATTTTTAATAACCATATCAAAAGAGATCAGAGTGGTATAAACAATAGGATCAAAGAATTGCATTACTTAACGATTCATCAAAAAATTAAACTCCCGTATGTTGAGGATTATAACGATTGGGAGATACAAGTGATCAATCAAAAAAACACCACTATTATCACCTATAGGAAAGAAGGAGTTGAACACCTTAAACGAATACATGTGGAATGAAAAAATTGGGTGGTAAAATAAAAGCATTTACACTTACTGAGGTCATGGTAGTTATTGTAATATCAGCTATTGTTGCTGGATTGGCATTTTCTATCCTGAACCTAGTACAACACAATATGAGAAGTATTGAAGATAATTATGCGCAAAAATCAGAATTGCAATCGCTAGAGGTGGCATTGACCATTGACTTTAATCGATATACAAACGCACAATGGCTTGCAAGAGAAGAAGTCCTGGTTTTGTCCTCTCCAATACATCAAAAACAATATCGTTTTATGGGAGATAGTATTGTAACAAACGAGCAATCCTTTAAGGTAAATCTAAAAGAAAAATCATTTCTTTTTGAAGGAGCATCCGTAAATTCTGGATCCATTGACGCAATTAAGCTTACCTTTGACAATACTGCTCGACTACATCAGATTTTTGTATTCAAGCACAATGATCCTACAATTCATTTTTAAGTATGGGGATAAAGATAACAGATACCAAAAAACAAAAAATAAGCGAGGATTCGTTTGATATTTCTGAGATCCTAACCAGAGAAATTTCTTTATTCGGAAATGCTTTTTCGAATAAGAAAAAAGAACAATGGTATGCTGAGCTTAACATCTTACTAAAATCCGGTATTGATCTGAAAAGTGGACTCGAATTACTTTCAGAAACACAAAAAAAGGCTAAAGATCGTGATTTGATGGCAACCATGTTATCGCAACTTGTTGCCGGTAGTTCTTTTTCAGAAATCATCAAAAAGAATAGCAACTTTAGCGATTACGAATACTATGCAATCCAGATCGGAGAACAGACTGGACAATTGGCACAAATCACACTAGAACTAAGTGACTTTTACAAAAGAAAAAATGATCTGAAAAGAGAGATTGTATCTGCCCTTACCTATCCCATTATTGTATTGTGTACTGCACTTATCGTGATCTTTTTTATGCTGCGGTATGTGGTACCCATGTTCGTTGATATTTTTAAACAAAACAAGGTAGATTTACCCGATATTACCGAAGGGATTATCAATTTTTCAAATTTTGTATCCGATAATGGCTGGGTGCTTTTGATCTTCTTATTGACAGTAATTGGAAGTATAATCTTGGTATCAAAAAAACCATGGTTTCGAAAGATTTTGGGAAGTATTCAAATCAAGCTTCCAATTTTGGGTAATTATTTCAGAAAAATATATATGGCGCAGTTTACCCAAGCCCTTTCTTTACTAACCTCCGCCAAAGTACCTATGGTAGACAGTATTAATCTGGTAAAAAACATGATCAACTTCTACCCGCTACAAGAAGGTTTGCGCAAAACAAACACAGCAGTAATCGCGGGAGATAAACTAAGTGTCGCTTTTGCAAAAAGCCCTGTTTTTGATAAGAAAATGATTGCCATGGTTCGTGTGGCAGAAGAAACCAATCAGACCGAGTTTATTTTTCAGAAACTGAATGAGCAATACAACCAACAGGTGAAACATCAATCTCAAGTGATCTCGAATGTACTTAATCCATTATTAACGATTATCGTAGGGATTATAGTAGGGGTAATATTAATTGCGATGTATTTACCAATGTTCAGACTCAGTAGCGTAATTGGATAGGAACGCCCCTAAAAATTAGGGTTGTTTTCCTTGATAATAAAAAAATAAAATACTTACATTTACTTAACTTTTCGTAAGCCCAAAAGAGTGTAATTGGAATACAACAAGGTAACTCTTAACATAACATAAATGAAAAGTATCAACACCAATACAATTCTTCAGATTGTAGCACTCTTATTTTTGGTCATAATCGGGTACATGACCTTCAGTTCTGGCTCTAATTGGAAAATTATCAAGTCAGAATTAGACAGAGCCAGAGAAGAGCTGGACACTTCAAAAAAAATAGTCACCACTACCAAAGCTGAGCTAGAAAGCTCAAAAAAGGAATTTGAGAAAATGAAGGCTCAAAAAGATCTAATTATTCATAAAAGAGATTCTTTGATTCTGGATTTTAAACGAAAAAATGCCAAAGATTGGGAAGAATTACAACGCATTAAAGATTCGATAACGCTTGTAAATGATCAACTTGCCAAGGACAGAGCCATTGTTGATGGTCTTTTGGGGCTGGATTGATGCTTTCTTTTATTACTCACCACATTCTATACGATATTCTAAAAACACAAGTCATGAAAAAATTAGTCGTTCTTTCTCTATTGTTTCTATCTTCTTTTTCTTTTGGACAAGATACTGATTCGCTAAAAGTTATTGAAATTCCAAGTTCGTATGCGGATCGCGTAGGCGAACCATTACAGGTAAAACAAGATAGTTTATATCTTTTTCGGACCTCTGATGTATACCTGGTTAATGTAAAATCCTTTACCGCACTAAGAAACGTATATTTAAGTACCTTGGATCAAGATAAAATGACTAAGGATCTTATCGAAAAATATTCGCAGACCTTGCGAAGAAACATTGATTTGGAGCGTAAACTAAAAATCAATTTTCAAGCTTCAGACAGTCTGGATTTAGAAATTTACAAGCGTACTCAAGCGACCTTGGCCAATACCCAAAAAGCATTGGACTATACATTGAATAGTCTAGAAAAAGCATCCAACAGTTTGGAGATTGTGGACAAAAACACCAAAAGACAACGCAGAAAGAGTGCTTTCGAAAAATTTCTTTTTGCGTTGGGAGGTATAGGAATTGGTGTAATTGTTGGGGTATCTTTATAAAATATGTGAAAGAGAGGGCCCACTTTGGTCTAATGACTAAGCAAACCCTCTCAGAGCTACTTCCCCTAGCATCGTTAATTGCAACCCAGATCCGTTTTAGACTGTGGATCATTGTTTGGAAAACAATTTCCAGAGTTTACCGCAACAGGTGCGTAACGAATCAAATTTGGGTCTCGCAAACTATTCTTTATAAATAATGTCAGGTTATCAATCTGTTTCTTAGTTAGGTTTATTGTCCCAAACTGCGAAGCAAGGTTTTGAACTGGCACTTCACTATTTTGAGCAATTCCTTCATTCTTGTATCGAATTACTTCTCTAATTCTTGTAAAGGTTCCTCCATGACCAAAAAATCTGTGATCTATTAAATTGTATAATGTTGGAGTCTTGAACTTAAAATCATCCGTAGTATTTTGCGTAAATCCACCTCTTCCTTTTTTCACATTCTCAAAACCTACAGGATCAACCACAATGGCAAGACTTGAGTTATCAAAATCTCCCATCCCAAACGAATGAAAGCCTTTATCATTTAAAGCTGGCCCTGTATGACATTCATAACATTTCGCTTTCCCGAAAAAGACCATAGCACCACGTTTTTCTTCTTTGGTTAATGCACTAGTATCACCTTTTAACCATTGTTGCCAAGGTGATTGATTGGGTAGTACGGTACGTTCATAAGCGGCGATTGCCAAAGCTGCGGTATTGGTAGAGTATCTTTCATTTACTGGCACATCAGGAAAAGCATCATCAAACATTTGTTTATACCCAAAGGTATTTACAAAGTTTTCGTCAACCAGTAATCTATGTACACCTTGACCTTTGATAGCCTGTACCTCTACTCCTTGAAATCCTAAAAAGTTCTCTGGTATATTAGTCCAACTTGATTCTGTACCCGCATTGGTTCCCGTACCTCCAAACTGCCCGTTCCAGAGCATCACGTCTTGATAAGCCACGTTCAATACCGTTGGAGACCGAATAGGCTGAATATCCACTAAATCGACTGCAGTATTTGGATCAATGATTCTTCCTCTTCCATTTATTCCAAATCCAAGGCCTGCCTCTCCTACTCCTTGTCGGAGTCCTGCACTAAATCCTGCAGCTACATGATGGCAAGATGCACATGAGTACGTAAATAGATTCGAAGGCACCTTGGGACTGCCTCCCATAGCAGTTTCATGAAATAACAACTGACCAAGTTCTACTTTTTCAACAGTAATTGGGTTTAAAGGATCTTGAGGAATATTGCTAAAGTCATCACTATCCGGGAGTGTAAAAAAAGGTGCTCCAATTCCTCCCGAAGCATCCTCTAGAGCTTTTGTCAGATTCTTATCTAACCCATTCCCATTTCCATTTTTTATGGAGACGATCGGGTTCTGTCCTTGATTTTCATCCAAAGAAACATACTCTTCCGGTTCGCAAGAGAAATGTACTACCACTAAAATCAAAAAGTATAATTTTTTCATACGCCAAAGTTTTTACTTACTAATTTGCTTTATATACCAAACCAAGAGAAATGGCAGAAGCTCTGTCATAATTCCTTCCATTCATATTCACCGTATATCCAGAAGAAATACCGATGCTATTTTTGTACACTGGTACATATAGATCAAAATAGAAATTGGTGTAATCCACTTCTGTTTCAGGCAGTGCTGCTGGTCCTCCTGCTGCTACGAATTCGGGAGATCCAATATCAAATCCACTCAAAGAATTTTGAATCCCCACTTTGGCATGTGCATAAAACCACTTGTTATAGTACCCTAGCTTAGCGCTATAGATCGTGGCATTGGGAACTTCAAAATCAGAATTATTTCTTAGGCTATATGCCGCTTGTAACTCGACAAAAATGTTTGATGCTGTTGCCAATTGAATAAAACCACAACCATCAAAAGCGGTAGCTCCACTACCCAAAGACAATATTGCTGCTTCTTCATATCCTCCAACAGGCAAGGTAACTCCTGTAGCACCCCCAATCGCGAGCTTGGTCGAATTATCGAATTGTTTATCTATAATCTTTGCCTTCATGAACAGGCTCAAATCCTGTACTCCTGAAACTTGACTTTCTTGTAACACAGGATCAGGAACGCCTTCTTCATTTTCCATAGAGATATAAGGCACATTGATGGTAGTTGATAACCAATCCAGTACTCCGTACTCTCCATACACACTTACAATAGAAGACGTAATTTCTCCCATATTCATCGGATTATTTTTGGACAAGCTCTCCCCTCTGTAAAAGTTATCGAAACTTTTGTACGAATAGGATGTAGCGACTGTAAGGTCATTTTTCTTCGGAAAAAAACCATTGATAAGAGTCTGTGCGGATACCGATGAAATCGTTAAAAAGCACAGGATCCAGATGGCTTGTTTTGATTGGATTAGATGTAACATAATTGTATAATTTAGGTTTTAAAAGTATGTTCTACTCTTGTGATTAATAGGTATTGAGAATCCTAATCTAAAATAGATACAGGAACAAAGTATACCTAGATCCAAAAACCAACATTCTACACACAAAAGACTCTTATCCTGGTGTTTTTGGACACTAATTTTTCAGTAAAATTGTAAAGAGAACGATTAAAAGGGGTAACTTTAGTTGTTACTGGTGATCGGTGTTTTATTATTGTTTTTATTAAGACTCCAATCATAGGTTATATAATTCCTATCTGTTAATCTTAGATTTTTACTAATCTTGACATTGGCATAACGATTAATAAAATCGATCACATCAACATTCTGAGAAGTAAAGTCTTTTTCGTACCATTTAAATAATTCAGAAATTCGAACTACACTAGAATTGATCTGATTTCGTTGCGGATCATTGATAAATTCGCGTGTTCGTTCCTCAAGCGATTCATTGATATTGGCGCTGGTATACGCTCTGTTCCACAGACGTGGTGAGGACATAGAACCGCAATTGAGTAAAAAGTGAATCCTAGGATCTCCAAATTTTCTCAAAATATCGTGTTCAATATCATCTAGGCTATACCTAACATTTTGAGATTTGAATACTTTTCGTTTCCAGGGATTTTCAATATCGTTAATGGTTTTGATAGGGTATTCGTCTATGATCATTTTCATAGCGGTAGCATTGTATACATTGAGCCAATACGCTAGTTTCTCTTCTCTACTCCAATTCTCTTTTGGAGAAATCGTTTGAAGAGATCTGAAATACGTGTAAAAAACGACTGCAATACTAGTCACACCATCATAATCCACAAGGCCATCGTCGGTAACATTGAGAATTAAAATTTGATCCCAAGAAGAATGATCTACAACTTCTTTTTGACAATAAATACTACTAAATAGAAACAGGAATATAATCCAAAGGTTAGCTTTAAGAGATTTCATTTGTTAGTTATTTTGGGGGTTAATAGTTTATGTTACAGAATTATGATTTCTCTAACATATATAAGCTAATTTATAAAAAAAAATGTTAAACAGTTATGTTTTATGGTCATTACGGTGATATCTGTAAACATTTTGTGGTTTTATAACAATAAATTGTAATTTACTTACTGTAAAACCATTGTTTGATCATTTCTAAAATCATAAAACGGAATTTCGTCAAAAGAAAATCTATTTTAATTTTCTGGTTTTCAATCAAATAAAATATTCTTTTTCCTTAACAAAAGGGAGAGAAGAGAATTTTAAAACCTATTTTTTTGCACGATTTCCATCAATTGTGCTTTGTAGTTTCTACCTATTGGAATTTGCATAGAAGCGATGTTGATTTTATTATCGGCTATAGATTTTATCTTATCAACTGCAATGATAAACGATTTATGTACGCGTATAAAATTATTTCCTTGCAAGTTTTCTTCTGCCTGTTTCATAGTAATCAGCGCTAAGTGTCTTTTACCATCTACGGTATGAAAAGCAATATAATTTTGCATAGCCTCTACATACAAGATATCCTTTACATAGATCTTTTCGTAGGTCTTATCATTTTTCACAAAGAAATAATCGATATCACTTGCCTTGGATGTTTTATTTGCGGATGCGTCTTGAACTTGCTTAAACTCCCATACTTTCTTTACTGCTTTAAAAAACCGATTAAAGGTGATCGGTTTTAGCAGGTAATCCATAACATCTAACTCAAACCCTTCTAGGGCATAATTAGGAAACGCCGTAGTAAGAATTACTGAAGGTCTTTGATTTGTAATTTTCAAGAATTCGATTCCATTCATTACCGGCATTTGGATATCCAAGAAGATAAGATCGATCTCTTGATGTTCCATTAGTTCGATGAGTTGTACAGGGTTATTCCCTTCTCCAACCAACTTCAAAAAATCAATTTCTCGTATATAGTTGGCAATACATTCTCTTGCCAAAGGTTCGTCATCTATTATTACACATTGTATTATCATCAACTTTTATATTACGATACTTTAAAAGATAATTCTCTTACTTCCGGATAGGCTTCTAACTCTTTGGTGGTATCCAATTGAATTTGCAAACGAAGTTTATACTTATCTAATTCTTTTGAAATTTCTAGTACATGCAGATCTGGGTAAATCAGGGCCAATCTGCGCTTTACATTTACTAATCCGATACCATTACTTTTTATGACATCCGTATTGTTATGAACTTGGGCCACACTATTGCTTACTTCCATATAGAGACTGGAACCATTTATAGTAATATGAATAGAAATCCAATTGTCTTGCAAATGGGTTTGGGAAACATGTTTAAACGCATTTTCGATAAAAGGCATCAGAATAAATGGCGCAATATCTAATTGATCATTGGTAGCTTGTGGTAAATTGAAATCACATCGCACACTATTGTCCAAACGTAAACTACCCAATTCTATAAAATTATTAAGGTAATTGAGTTCTTGCTCTACAGAAATCTTTGATGCATTACATTCATATAATTGATACCGTAGCAGATCAGAAAATTTAGCTAATGAATCGGATGCTTTATCTGGGTTTTTGTGAATCAATACAAAAATCGAATTGATGGTATTAAACAAAAAATGAGGATTAAATTGAGATCGTAAAAACTTGAGTTCCGTTTCTATTTTTTCTTTCTCTAATTCTTGTTCTCTTTTTCGTGTTTCGATCCAATTTTTACCCAACTTAATACTCATTGCCAAGGTCATACTGGCGATAGTAGATGACAATGCATTAGATTTAAAAAGATCCCAATAAGCACTGGTTGGTTTCTTAAACAATTCTTCAAAAGGCAGCCCGGTGATGGCAGGCGTTAAATAATAACCACTTACGATAAAAGAAGCGGTAATCATGATCGTGAGAAAAAGTGCAAAAAGATAAATTTTATATCTCCCGGTTATTAAGTACTTTGGGATTAGGTAGTAAAGGTTAAAATAAACCGCTAATGCCTGAAACACCACATAAAAAACAAACTTGGTAGTGTAGGGTGAAAATAAGATGTTATCAATAGCTTGTACAGGATCTCCTACTGATATCGACCACCATGCAAAATGATAAACCATCCAAAAGACCAGGTGGTAAATTTTATATTTATAAAACCAATTCAACATATTTTTAAGTAACGATCACTATAGCTTCTTAGCTATGAAATTATATAATTTATGGTAGATTACCCAATTTTAAGGGTTGGATTAAAAACTTAAATGCTCATTTAAAAAAGGAAGTACTCTTGTGGTAAAACGCCCGTGGTTTCCCCAATACTTATTCCACGGATCTCCTACAAACTCTTCTCCCACGTGGGCAATTCCTAAATCCATCAGTTTTTTACTAAATCTTCTATTCGAAATCACATGTGCCTGAGTAGGGTCAAAACGCGCCCAATCAAATGCAATAGCTTTTAGATTTTGCAGATTTACCGCATAACGATCTAAAGCTTCATCCAAATGAAATTCCTTTTGTTCCTTTCTGACGTTTTTTGGATGCAGATGTAATGTTTGATCCTCTTGTTTTTCGAATAAAAAATCTGCGTACAAAGGTGGTCGGTTGGGGTTTGGTAAAAACGCCTGACAAATACTGGCGAAAATTTGAGTTCTTCCTGTACCTACCAAATCATCATAAGATGTAGCCGAATGGATCTTGCTCCAGTCTACACCAATCCCAGATCTGGGCAAGTAGCCAGAACCCGTAGCAACAGGATGCATTGCATATACGATCCCGAATAACTCTGGATAGGCCATTCCTAATTTTAAAGCTCCCCGGCCTCCCATAAAATCTCCTATCACAGCCCTGCTGTTTTTGTTAGCAATTGTTCGAAACTCTTTATCTACATAAGGCACCAATTCTTTGGTAATAAAATCTAACCAATGACCACTGGTACTTGAATTCTCGAATAAACTACCCAAGGTTGGTGAAGTAAAATCAGCGACCACCAAAATGAAAGCTTTGGATGTACCTTCCTGAATATTATTATCAATAAGTGTAGTTACTTTTCGATTTTTGATGATGACTTCGGGGCTGTCGAATATACTATGCAAGTAATAAACAACAGGATACTTTTGATTAGACATTATGTAATCGGGCGGAAGATACACCTGAAGATTTCTCCTTACATCGATACCGATTTTATTCTCTTTCAAAAACTCAGACTCTAGTGTTTTGACCTCAAGACTTCCTTTCATTGCATCCTGGGCTGGGATAGTTATGCAGCACATAAAAATCAACAAAAAACAAAAACGGTTTAGTAATATTCTGAAACTCATACTATTCATTTTTTAGTGTTTATAGTATCAAAAAACAGTTAAATGTACCCATTAAGGCTATGGTACGCATTTCAGAATTAGGTAAGCCCTCAAAATATTGACCAACGACACGATTTTGTAAACAAACGTCATATTGACGAATTAAATCACTGATTTTGAATCCAAAATGGACAAACAATATCGTTGATACAGCTTTTACAACCGTTGGTCAATCCCTTTTTGTTTGCAGTAAGTCTTGCTGTTAATTTGAGTTCGAACCAATAAAAAACTTAGATGAACACTTTGTCATTCAACCTATTTATTCTGCTTTTGTTTTTAATGTTACCTAATCATTTTTACGGGCAACAAAACACAACGCTTTCCCTTCAATTACAAACCAAATCAATTACCGAAAGAGCCAAAGACACAGTATTGAACTTAGAAATACGAGGGAGCGTGCCACCATTATCCTGGGTAAAAGGTATTCCACTTACCGACACAAATACCGATGGGATTTATACGGTTTGTCTGGACTTTGAAATTACTGAAAATACCGATGTCTACTTTAAATACGCTCTCAACGGATTTGAATGGGAAGCTGAGGATGCAAGAAAAATCACTTTAAAACCGGGAGGTACCCACAACTTTTCTCATGACTTTCAATACATCAAACGTCCACGAAACCCATTTAAAAAGTTCGTTGGGAAATGGACCTTAAAAGATGACTTATGGCAACAAGGAAATACTGAGGAGACCATAACCACATTAAAAATCCCAGGGCATATCACGACCTGTCAAGAAGTGAATACAGACACTAGTATATTATGCGTTATTGAAGCTACATCTGCCAAAGGACACGTGTTATGGGGATACAATCATGATACCCAAAAAATACAGCATCTATCTAATTTTTTGCCTTTTCGTAATGGTGTAGGTGATGGTCGTTTTTCCAAAAATGGAGATATCCAGCTCAAGGTTTCTTTTCAGGGTGAGCCAGAGGGAACTTATAGAGTATACAATTATATCTGGATCAATGAAAATGAATACTTGTTAGAATCTAACCAGTTTGATGCAAATGATCAACCTACCGGGAATTTTTATGGAGGAACCTTTGTGAGAATAGATCAATCTTCTTCTTTATCTATGGTGCATCCCAAAGATACTAGTGAGGTAAAGACAATCTTTAAAACACTAGACGATAATACGCTGAAAGCCTCGGAAAAATTAAACGTTTGGATCGATGATCTAGTTCATATGGCACCAGATAACGACGTGATCACCGCCAAAGAGCAATTAAGGACCTATCTAGAAAAACAAAATACCTATGGAAATGTGGTCATGCAACATCAAATCGTTGATCTGTACTCATATCCAGAAATCGCTATTGTACGGGGCAAAGTTACCGGAACATTTACCTCAAAAGACACGAGCAATACTGTTCCTTTTGAAACCAAAAATCTTTTTGTTTTCAAACGACAAGAAGATCATTCTTTAAAAATATGGAAAGTCATCTACAATCATTCACCTATTAAAACACAAACAAAATGAAACCCATAATTATCCTAGCTATACTTGTATCAGGTATTTTTTTATCATGTACCAATGTAAAAGCCAAGAAAGAGCATCAAAGTTCCCTTTTGGAGACTAAGAAAACCTCTCGTTCATTAACTTCTCAAATAAATGAGTTAAATCAAATACTAATTGATGCAGCGATAACTCAGGATTTTGACAAAGCAAAGCACATCTATGCAGAAGATGCATTATTACTCACTGATTTTAATCCAATCATTGATGGGAGAACCCACATCACCCAATTTTATACAGCACTGTTTGGCAGACAACAGTTAACCACCTATACCAAAACCACTACCGAGATCATTGATCTGGGTGAATGTATTCTAGAAATTGGAATATTCGATAAATCCTTCCAAAATCAGGAACCTCAAAACGGAAAATATTTTAATGTCTGGCAACCTCAACCAGATGGTTCTTTGCAATTAACCTCTGAATCTTTTGGGTATAGTCATGAAACACCAAACCAAAGCGCATTAGTGGTAGAAGCATTGAAAAACAATACCTCTATCAAAACCTCTAGAAACATTAAAGCCATACCCAAAGAGATCAGGACTTACTATCGATTAACTGAAGAGCATTCCAAAGAACGAAATCCGGATAAGGCAATGAAATTATTTACCCAAGACGCTACCTACTATCGATTTGCCAAAAAAGAAGTTCATGGTTTTGATGTGATCGCAAAATACTATACCGATTATTACAGTAACCCGGTCACCATCGACTCTATCAAAGTAAAGCCATACCACTACCATAAGGTAAAAGATGGCTACCTATCCTATACGCAATTTTATGTAGAATGGACTGTCCCAAATTTCTCCGGAATAACCCAAGGGACAGGCCTGGTATACCTAAAAAAAGACAATAATGGCTTTTTACAAAGACATCGTCTTATCGGATTTCGCTCACCACAAAATCACTAAAAACACCTTTCAAAATGATACGAATTACAATTATCTTATTAGTTTTGATTTGCACTATCGCTTCTTTTTCGCCTATGTTATACACAAATAACGAAGCTGAAGAGATCGCTATCCTGAACACAAATACGAATAGCGAGCTAGATCAAAAGATCAACACCTTGAATAAAAAATTAATCAATGCCGCCAAGAGTAAGGACTTCAGTAGTGTAAAACAGATATATACCGATGACGCACTCTTACTTACTGATTATCATCCCATCATCGATGGTATTTCCAATATTGAAATTTACTATTCAAATATCTTTCAAAAACAAGATGTTACTATCTACACCAAAGAAACTACCGAAATCTTAGATCTTGGGAATCGTATTATGGAAATTGGTACTTTTCAAAAAACCTGTACGAATATGGAGCCCTTACACGGAAAATACTGGAACGTCTGGAAACCTCTTGAAGACGGGCAATTACGGCTAGAATCCGAATCTTTTGGGTACTCTCATAAAGTAGCAGATCTTGTGCCAATACTAGTGAAGGAGATTCAGGAAAAAGCACCAGGTCCTGATATCAGAAATGGAAAAAAGATACTCCCCGAGTTACAAGCGTACGATGCCTTTGGAAAAGAGCATGTAAGAGAGCGAAATGTTGAAAAAGTAATTTGTACATATACTGAAGATTGTAAATATTATCGCTTTGCAAATACAGTAATCGAAGGCAGAGAAAATTTGGAAGAATATTATAAAGGATACTACGGACATCCGGTTACCATAGATAGTATAAGTATATCAACCTATGACTATACCCAAGTAAACAATGGATTTATCAAATACTCTAAATTCTATGTAGAATGGACGGTTCCCGATTTCTCCGGAAAAACAGAAGGAACCAATACCATATTCTGGAGAAGAGAAGAAGATTGCACATTAAAAAAGCATCGATTGATAGGGTTTCATCTACCAGATACAAATTAGAAGTTAATGTGAAATAAACTTTATGCAAGTAACAAGCCGCACTCAAATTCTATATTTGAGGTTACGGCTTGTTTTGCTTTTCCTGAACTCTTAAAAAAAGAACAGACTGATTTGACAACAAGAGTGCTTAGTCTGTTTTTACAATCTTGTACATCATCGAATTAGCTCCCAGATTATTAAAATCAATTATTCGAACCATGTAGATCCCTTTAGGTAATTGGCTAACATCGATTTTATTTTCATTTTCATCCAAAGGTTGATCAATTTTTAAAGCGCCTAATAGATCATATATTTTAACCAATCTATTCGCATTATTTCCTGATATGAACAAAGTATTATGCACTGGGTTCGGGAATAGGATTACTACATTTTGATCTTCAACCCCCGATTTATCTTCGCCAACTACTTCGAATATCCAATGCTGATTTTGATTCGCATCACTGCTATCCCACAAATATGTCTGTTGATCATTTGCTCCACCATTATTCCCATCTATAGAAAACCCATTAGCATTGCGCTTTTCAAGACGATAAATGTTATCTGCAATACGCACTTTACGCCACTGTTGATTGTAATTATTGGTCTCACAATCCCAGAGTTTTACATCTTGGTTTCTTGCTCCACTATCCCCTGCATCCATGCAATAATTGGTATTCACTTTTTGGTACGAATAAAACCCGTTCCCACGATCTATTTCGACCCACTGCTGATTCACATTATTAGGATTTGCTTGCCATAGGTTTACATTCTGATTGGGTGCTCCCCCAACTCCTCCATCTAGAGCATAGTTAGTAGCATTACGTTTTCGTAAGTGAACAATCGGGTTCCCTTCTCCTCGAACTTCAATTGTTTTGGAAATAGAAGTAATAAGACCATCAACAGTCGTAACATCTGCCTCTAGTTCGTAGGTCCCCGTGGTAAGGTTATACAATACTGTATCATTTTGGCCTGGGTTTGCAGTACCCCACTCATAAGGTGCTACATTTTCTTGTCTTACCAAAATATCATTAAGATAGAGTTTAATGTTGGAAACATTGCCATCTGTAACGGCAACGATTACTCCCAAATCTTCTCCTTCCTGTAATCGGTTATTCGTAGGACTAGCAAATACAATATTCGGTGTGTAATCACATGGAATGTTTGAGGCATTAGGGCCGTGTATAAAGTCTATCCAGGTATGACTTGCTGAAGACGGATCCGGTGGGAAATCCAACCGAATTTTGGTAATGGTCTTACTCATCCAGGTATCGATAGTACTCATATCAAAAATGAGTTCTTCGAAAACATTAGTCGTTTGCGGAGCAACAGTTACAGATCGTGTGGCAGCAAAATTGGGTTGATCTGTAGTTGCCCAGAATAACTGAAAGGCACCTGCAGCTTCAGACTTCGTTCTAATTTTTAATTGAGGGACTTGATTTCCTTTAAATTTCAAACCATTCCTTACGATAAAAGGATCATTGGAATTATCTGCTCTTATCAACCAAAACTCATCACCACTTGTATTGTTTGCAGCGGTATTAAATTGCTCAAAACTCTCGTTGGTATTACTAAATTCAAAGTTTAAATCTGAAGCATTGTTTGGATCACCACAAGTTTCTGTTTCTACAATATCAGGTCTTCCATCTCCATCACTATCCAAAGCAGTAATCCCATCTAAATTATTCGTTGTACAAGGAAGAGTAGCCGGTTGAAAACTTCCATTATTATCCCAGTTAAAGAAAATATTGGTTCTATTATCTCCTCCAAGATTTCTAAGCTTAAGGAATACATCTCCATTTCCTGCAATAAAATAGGCGTTATTAGTAGCATTCTCAACTGCCGATATAGAATTGAGACGTGGCAGATTAAAATTATGACCTCTTACTCTAAAATTTCCCAATTTTCCCAAGCCTTTAAAAAGTACGAATGCCAAATCTCCAGCATCTCCTCTATTCCATATCAGATGGATACTTTTATTTGATGGTGCTCGGTCTAGATAATAGGTATAGGTAAACCCTTGATTAACAATTGTTGGAAATTTATACGTCCCCGAAGATGCATTTCCAGACTCGTAGAAACAAACATCCTCTGTTCCTGATTTAGAACGCACTACCGATATTCTAGTCCCACTAGAATTAATACCTGCAAGCCATAATCCCGCAAAGAAATAATCAGATCGAGCAGCATTTCTCCAAGAAGGATGTCGATACTCATGTCCATCTCTAAGAAATGCAATATCTCTAATCAACGTGGTATTAGCTTTACCTGTTAATCCTCCGTCATAGTCTTTGAAAAACTGACCAGTTTTTCTTGCTCTAGTGTTATCGGCATTAGGTAAAGGAAAAAATCTAAACGGGAATGGTTCTGAAAACCCTTTGGTAGTTCCACGGAATATAGGATTGAAATTCTCTGTAGCTCCTCCACCTGTAATTTGTTTAATCATTTCTGCATTAGAACGATTCCATCCTTCAAAATGACAGTCAATATGCCTTCCTGGACCATCATAAAATCTAAAAAATTCTCGTACTCCATCAAATACTCCGAGATCTGTATCTACATTAAAAAGACTGTTTTCTATGGTTAGATCCCCAGCAAGCATAGATACCGTTTTATTATCACTGAAGGCGCAGTTATAGAAAACAGTGTTTTCATTGATACCGCCTACACCCAACCCGCTATATAATGCCTGGTCATTTCCATAAAACAAACCATCTTTAATCAATTGTCTTGTGTTTACATCCCACCCAAAGTTCTTTTTTATAGAGTGATCAGGATTCAATCTATCAAAAACATCCCAACCTGTCATACACGTATGAGCCACAAAACCATCGAATCTCCCCAATGGTTCGGTTGAAGGGTTTACACCTTGGAAATAGGACAAATTGCCAGAATCAAACATTGGTTTTTCTGGAAAGGCGAACCAAAACCCTGTCCCCTCAGTACCTGCAGCTACGTTATTTTCGAAATAATTATTTGGATTAGTAATCCAATAAGAAGCTGGGGTTCTATTTTGCGGTTCGTTAGCCTCGTTATCAGATGGAGTTAGTTCTTCACCGTTCTTTGGCCTTCTCGTAACAAAAACCACATTATTTTTTATGGTATTAAAACGCTCTGCACCATCTTCTAAGAAGATACCATGACCAATATGATCATACGCAAACACCCCATCTACGGTTACATAGTCAGTTCCATGAATAGTAACCGCTCTGTTAAATGATTTATGCACACTGGAGTTTCGTAGATAACTCCCTTGTGATTGATCTTCATTTAAATGCCAATGATAAGGGTAACGTCCTAATACTCCTTTTTGTCCCATTCTATACAATTCAATATTCTCTGAATGTGAAACAGAACCTTTCATCAACATGATATGCCCTCCAAAACCATCATTATCACTTGTTCTACCTTGAATTTTTATATATTGAGAAAGCAAACCTACTTCTCCTTGAATGTTTACATCCCAGGTTTTACCATCTGTTGATCTGGTATATGATTTAGAACCTCCTATATGCTGATACTGGAGTGGTGTCGTTAGAGTGATTGTTTTTCCATTAACGGATGCAATCTCTACCTGATCCACTTGTTCCCATTGTTTACCATTTGCAGTTGCCAAGGCTGTAGAAGTCAAAGCAATCATATCCCCTGCTTCCCAATCTACGGTTTCTTTCAAGGTAATTTGGGTATCGCCTGGGTTAGCAGTGATGGCGATATTAGTCCAGCTCTTTTTATTCTTCCCATGCAACTCTAAAGCCCCTCCGTTTTGTATCATAATTGCCTTGTAAGAAGCTCCCAAGTTCGTATTTTTTGGTCCTGTAAGTGTAATTTGGCAACGTATACCTGATGCATTCTTATTCGCAATATAGGGTTGATCCTCTGTACCTATTTCCATAGTTCCTCCATTGGCCACCACAATACTTCTGGCTTCCAAATCAATCCAGGCACCTCCTGCTTGCCAATTTACTGCACTAAGCTTTCCTTGTACTGTAATATTTCTTGCTTTACAGGTCCCCAACATGACCACATCTATTCCTGGTGGAATAAGGATGTCATCATTTGCCGTTGGCGCTATGCCATTGGGCCATGTAGAGGCCTGATTCCAAAAACCTGAATTAACAGGACTGATTGTTGCCAAACTGATAGGCGGTGAAGCACAATCATATTTCGAAGCTACTTCGATAGTAGTTTCTTTAGGATAATTGGCAAAAAGATTACAAACTCCTAGAACAAGCAGTATCAGTATGGTAACCAACACGATACGGTCGATTTTTATTGAGTTTTTCATGATTTGATGGTTTTAAAAGCTTAAACAATTGATACTCTTGTACAATTCTTCATTGCTAAGAATTAGCTTAAGACATTATCTCTAGTAAGGTTCTCTATTCTTTTATAAAATGCATAGCCCTATCCACTCCTTCCCCTTGTATGCTAAGGATATAGTTTCCTGTGGGCAATCCTTTAATTGGTAATTGATAGACATCAACTCCTTTAGTTTTTTCAGCCATCACTCTGCGACCATTCAAACCAAACACCTCTATGTGTAATTCCTTTTGATCTAGTCCATCGATAAATAACATATCACTTTTTACTGGGTTGGGAAATATCATGATACTCCTAAGGCTATCTGTAATACTGGTCTTACTTAATCTATTTGCACAAGAAGGTGGTTGCGTAGAATTACTAAAGTAAATCGTAAAATCACGGTCTTTGGAGACCAGTGCTATATTATTACCATCTAGTGCTACCCAATAACTGCCATCCAATCCAGAAAATCCGGTATTGCTCAAGGTTATTTCCGGATAAGCATTTTGCAATTGATAACTCATCGCGTCCGAAAAATTTACATACCATTCGGGATTACCATTATTGGTATTGAAAGCAAACTTATACAAGCCATTATGAGCAGGATTCCAGTTGATAGAAAACTCTCTGAAGTTACTAAGATTGGCACCTCCTTGCCCTAGTACATAAGCTTGAGTAAAAGAAACATCATCTAGCATGGGAATACCTGAAGAAATGGGCGTACCAAACTCACAGTTATTATTCTCACCTCCATTATTTTCTCGAACAGTTAATACAAAAGTATCCTCTGCGGTTATACCTTCACTATTGGTTGCTACGGCTTTAAATACATAGGAACCTGGACTTAATCCATTTATCTCCTGTGGATTTGGAGAGGTATCATGCCCCCACTCGTACGGAACTCGAGATTCCTGCCGTATAAAAGTGTTATCGATGTACAATTTTACATCAGCAATATCACCATCGGGATCTGTAGCATTGGCTTCAACCGTGAGATCATACCCTTCATCAACAACTATATTTCCTGAAGGAGTTATAAAAGAAACCAACACAGGCTGATTGGAGGTTGTACCATTAACGGTAAGTCTAAATGTTTTACTTGTGGTGGTTCCATCATTATCTGTGGCTTCTGCCTTGATCGTATGCCCGCCTACAGAAAGCCCAAGAAGTTCATTCGCATTATTGCCCATTCCCCAGGTATAGGGTGCGTTTACTTCCTGGCGTATAAAATCACCATCAACATATAATTTTACATTGTTAATCGATCCATCGCTATCTGATGCATTCACCGTAACTTCAAAAGTTGAGTATCCTTCTTCTACAGAAGTGTTTCCGGATGGAGCGGCAAACGAAACCGAAGGGGCTTGATTTGGTACTGTATTGATCGAAGATGGACATTGCTCTTCAGAAGATTCTGATACACACCAATCGGCAAATCGAACTTGCTCATCTTTTAATCCACCAGTTTTTCCTCGATAAATGCCCCACTTAGGCCTATTATAATCGGCTCCACTTCTCCATAAATCAATATTAGAATTTGAATAAGAAAAAACGGTTTGCCCATTAGATACTTTTTTCAATACCACATTAAGAGTACCATTATCGCCATGTTTTATTTTTACATATCCCTCAATCCATTCTCCTTTGAATTTGGATAAAGGTTCTTGTTTCAGATCAACATAAACAGAATTCGGATTCTTCTTATTATGAACTAACTCAAATTTATCTTTTTGTGCGGATAAGGTTAGTATAGGAGGCTTATCATTATTTCCTCCTTTAGCTTTTAACTGAAAGAAATGGCAAAATCTGTTACTAGCTTCAAAATTACTGGGTAATCGAAATTTCCATCTATAGTAACTTGTTGAATTCTTAGGATGACGTAATGTATTTGAACTCGCTCCTGGACCACCTTTAATCTCTATTCTTACCCGATCATCATTTTTACATCTATCATTATCTTGGTTGATATGACTATGGAAAATGAAGATGTTTTTCTTTAATTCAGAATCGTATTTTTGAGTAATATGTGGACCAAAGCTGCGGTGCTTACAATCAGGATCCTCAATACCAAAACCATCATTTTTGATTACAGAATATCCGCTTCCAGATCCAGAAGTGGCCGAAGAGGTCGTTTGAGAGTAACTTTCAGGCATCCCCAAGCATATCATCAACCAAAACAAAATAAATACCGTTGAAATTGATAATCCAGAAAAAAAATGCCCGGTTGCCAAGGGGATATTTATCTGCTCACATACAGACAAACTATTATAAAATGTTCTATTATATTTTTTCATAATTCATCGGTTTTAAACGTATAGATCAATATATAGTCATCTTTTGTTAGTTTTTATAATGTATGGTATACCTAACCTCCTTATTACTAGAATAAGGAGATCAAGCATACAGGTACAAGAATCAAACTAACTATTGATTGACTACTCTTTAATAAAATGCAAAGATGTGTTGACGTGTTTACTTTGTATGTTTAAAATATAGTTACCTGCCTCTAGAGATTCTACAGGTAATTGATAGACTTGTACTCCTTTTACTTCTTTGACCAATACTCTTCGGCCAATCAGATTAAATATCTGGAGTGTCATCTTTTCATTTTCCAAACCACCAATGGATAACACATCACTTTTGACCGGGTTTGGATATAACATCAATTCTTGAGTGTCTTTTGCAGTTATCGAAATTTTACTCTGTTGATTCGCACAAGAAGGAGCTTGGGTAGAATTGCTAAAATAGATAGTGAAATCTCTATCCTTGGAAACTAGAGCCAGATTATTCTGATCCAATGCTACCCAATAGCTACCATCTAATCCTGAGAACCCCGTATTCTGAAGCGTTACCTCGGGATTGGCATCATTAAGCTGAAAAGAAATCGTATCACTAAAGTCAATGTAGTATCCTGGTACTCCATCATCGGTATTGATCGCAAACTGATACAATCCATTATACTGTGGGTCCCAGTTGATGGTGAATTTTCTGAAGTTAGACAATGACGGTCCTCCATTACCCAAAACATAAACATTGTTGTATGTCACTCTATCCATAGCAGTTATCCCACTATTTATAGGAGTTCCAAATCTGCAATTGTTGCCATTTCCACCGCTATTATCATTCTGTACCGTTAGTACAAAAGAAGCTTCAGCGGTATTCCCATCATTATCGGTGGCAACGGCTTTAAACGTATATGTCCCTACATCTAATCCATTTACTTCTTCTGGATTTGGTGATCCATCGTGCCCCCATTCGTAAGGAGTGATATTTTCCTGACGCACTAAATTGTTATCGATATATAGCTTTACATTAGCAATACTGCCATCTGGATCAGTAGCATTAACAATAACTTCCATATCGTACCCTTTGGTTACCGTAAGGTTGCTCGAAGGTGTAGCAAAGGATACCTGAGGAGTTTCATTTGTATTCGCTGCTTGCACAGTAAGCACAAACGTTTTGCTTGTGGTAGCGCCATCATCATCGGTAGCTTCGGCTTTGATCGTATGTTGACCAATTGATAATCCTAAAAGCTCATCAGCATTATTTCCTTTCCCCCACTCATATGGTGCTTGAACTTCTTCACGAATTAGGTTTCCGTCTACATATAATTTTACAACTTCGATACTCCCATCGGTATCCGAAGCATTTACAGTAACTTCAAAATTGGTATATCCTACTTCAACTGAAGTATTCCCAGATGGATCGGCAAAAGCAACCGTTGGAGGGGTGTTCTCTCCTGGTGTAGTTCCATTTTTGGTGATCAAAATCACCCAGTCTTTACTCCCATTATTAGGAGCGTTCCCTAAAGATCTGTTTCCTCCTCCGTTAACGCTTGTTACTGATCCATTCTTGAGCGAACCACCATTACGAGGATCGTACCATTTTACAGTAAATTGTCCGGTTTGGCCATTTAAGTTTAGGTTGGTACTCCCTCCATTTTTTAGGTACACTACATAGGCTTCGCCTTGTTTTGCGTAGCAATAATCATTATTGTTGGACGAAAGTCCATTATTATTTCGCATTTGAGTCAAGGGCAGATCTGTAATTTCGAAGAATCGAATAGCATGACGTCCATAATCCCACCATTTATCTCTACTTCTAAAATCCTGAAGTGATAGGTCAGAATGTGCGTTTTGATATCCAAAATACCATTCGTTACCCCATCCACCTGCGAGTAGAGTTCCCCACATGGCATTTTTTCGACCATCTGTATGTGAGTTTGCAACATTGTTATCTGGTCGGATAGCATGTTGTGCATCTCCAGGTTCATCGCAAGCTACTGCCCATTTTTTCCCTGAGTTTCTAGAATCATCTATAGCTTCTTTCACTTTACTAAAAACATTGGTAAAATCAGACTTATTGGTCTGTAAAGAGAAACCGGTTAGTCTAGACTGATTTCCTGTTAAATAACTTGGAAAATCATTTGGATGTTTATGAATCACAACATGGTGACGGTACGGATCATTTTTATAAAAGTACTCCGCCATTGCTCGTTCTTGTGCTGGCGATTGATCTACAGGCTGTGGCCCTCCACCATTCTCTTCTCCTAAGTTCCAGTTTAATGCCAAATTATGACCAAATCTTGCAATTAACTCTCGGTAATACAACTTACGTTGGTTTCCAGTATTCCCGTTATCCAACAGGGTTTCATTCTCGGTTTCTTGTGTTTTGAAATGGGCAAAGATTCCGTTTTTCTGCATGTGTTCGATCACGATTGCCCACTGCGCCATTTTGGAAACATCCATTCTTGAGCGTTGATCCCTCCCTGTATAAGGATATACATTATCATCATCTCCATTGATATTCATAGTCAGAAAAGACATTGAGTTTAATCCTTCGCTAGCGATATAATTTACCGCTCCGATCAGTCCTTTTCCTTTCCCACTTTTCCAGGTAGGATCTCCACTATTCCAATCTCCAACATGAGGCGCATAATTCTTTCTGCGATTCCCGGCATTAGGGGTATTATCAAAATCAGTATATGCAAATAAGTTCTCTGGAGAATCTGGTCCTTGTTTGATCATATACTCTCCTGTTTCGGCAAATTTTAAATAATGCTCCCCTACATATTGCAGACGCCCTTTTCCTCTAAAATCTCTACCTGTTTTGTTTGTAGCACCAATGTTGAAAGATCCGGTTTGGCCATTCATAAATCCAGCTACAGTTCCAGCAGTATTGCTTTCATTTACGGCTACATTGTTTCCTTTTCTAAAAGAAACACTATAGTTCCAGGTTCCTGTTTTGTCTGGTGCAAAATGCACTCTCCATTTGTTACCACTGGTAGCCGAGGTCTGTGCTGCATTTCCATCTGCCGCAAAATAACCAGGCACAACATAAGATGGTGAACCGCTTTGGTGTGTAAACGTAACGTTTAAACGATAGTTTAAGAATGGGTTGTTTGAATCACCTTCGGAAGTACTAGGTCCATTGAAGGTTAAGGTCACTTTATGCCATTTTTTTAGTTCACCAGTAATGGATACTTCACTATTGTTATCTCCATCATCATCACATTTCGTTTCTTGCAAAGAAAGATCCGTAGCATTCGCACTGGTGCGATTCAAGGTTACCCGATCAATAAGATGGTGTTTGGATCGACCCGATAACAACATGGTATATGTCCCTGGATTGTCAAACTCTACAAAAATATCGCTAGCATTTTCTCCTCCATCCGAAGTTTTTGTTGACCAGGTCCAATTGGTTGTACCTGCAGAGTATACTTTAAGATATCCTTCTCCACTAGCTCCCTCAGGATGTGGTGTTTTTCCTGAACCCTTCGGGTATACACGGAGACTTCCTCTTTGTCCATAAAAATCATCGGCATCTGGGAATTTTAACCACACATCATTCGCTTCGGTAGTACTGGTTCCCTCGCCTACTTTGGTTCTTGATAAAAACTGATATCTCCCTGGTGTGTTGATCTTGATTTCAGTAGTAATTACTCCATTTCCGGGATCGTTAAAAAAGTCCTGACCGGTCCACTCGATATATCCATTTCCTGTAAATCCGGAAACCCCCGATTTTTTAGGCCAATTTCCCGTGGTTTGAAGGTTCTCAGCTTCAATAACCACCATCCCATTTTTTTCTTCATAGCCGTTACATGAGGAGTCTCCTCCAGTATTATCTCCTCCACCATTTGAATTTACAGTAAAGGAAACGGTATCTTCTGCTGTGGCTCCATCATTATCAGTAACCACTACTTTGACCGTATAATTTCCTGCCTGAATATTGTCTAGCGGATGTGGTGTATAATTTGTACCATCCGTATCTACCAAATTTCCATTTACAAAAACTTCGTGTTTTGTAATATTCCCATCCGGGTCATTGGCATTAATGGTAACCGACAAATCGCTACCTGCAGTATAGTTAGATTGATTAGGGTTCGAAATAGCAACAGTTGGTTTTTGGTTATTGGTGTTACCACCACCTCCAGAACAATTAGTCCATACTTTGAAATCATCAAAAAAGATATAATCATCTTGAGGAGAGTGCCATACAGGATCTGTTCGATTTCCGCCTCGATAGGTATGCATCACGATCGAATTAATCTTAACACTGCCTTTACCAGACAAACGGAACATCACATTGTCCTGATCTACTAATTTTTGGCCATCGATATACATTTTCAAAACCCCATTTCGTTGCCCAGGGGTGTTGAGTTTTAAGTATTGTTTTACGGTGTACCATCGATTTCTTTTCAACTTTAAGTCCCCTAATCTGGTGTTCCCTCCGCATCGTGTTTCTCTATTAGGCAAGTAATCATAAACGATAAGATATGGCTCTTGCGTATGGGCTCGATTTGATCTCCACATCAAACGACATGAAAATGCGTTGTTGATGGTGTTTTGATTTTGTGTACATCCTGCGGGTTGTGCTCCATTGGGTGTCGAAGCTCCGCCCAATCCTGGGAGTTTCCCTCCCGTAGCCCAGACAAAATCATTTGCAAATTTTACTCGATACTCTAGCGTGGCTTCTTCTGCACCGTCAAAACTGCTATCGAATACAAAACCACCGCTACGTCCACTGGCGTCATTCTTGGTAAATTGTGCTCGTAGTTCTCCGTTGATCACTCGATTTCTTTGAGGGAAGTCATTGCTTAACCCGCGTACATTTCCTCCTGAAGTTCTACCTGCAATTTTAGGAAAATCGCTGTTTGCCAGGCTTCGAGTGTATAGCTTATTCTGCCCATTATATTGGTTAAAATTTTGGTCAATCACTAATCTGCTATTGCCGCAGTCTTGTGCTGTAGCTCCCCAAATCATGCATAGCATCGCTAGCATAATTTGCCAATTATGTATTGTGAGGCTTCGTGTTTTCATTGTGTTTGTTTAAGTGTTGAACATTTAAGTGTTTCTTGTGTGTTTTTGGTTGTTTTATTGTTTAATAAACCTGGTTTTTACATTTTGTGTATCAGAAATTACCTCAAGAAAATACATACCTGATGGTAATTCTTCTAGAGAAACCCTTACATCCGATTGCTTTATGGAAACTGGTAAAGAAAGAACAACTTCACCATTTATATTCATGACATTTACCTGATCTGTAGTAGGTGGGAGATTATCTATAGCAATAGAATTTTTTGCTGGATTTGGGTATGGCCTTAGGTTTTGTGTGTTGCTTATCGAAGTTACTTTTTGCCGATCTCCTTGCATGCACAATGGCGCTTGCGAAGAATTACTGAAACAGATTAGTGTTCCATTATTTTTTGATTTTAAGATCAGTTCCCCATTTTCTAGGGTTACCCAATAACTATCGTCCAATCCTGCTACACCTGTATTTCTCAATGTAATCTCTGGGTGTTCATTTTTGAGTTGAAACTCGGCTGTATTGCTAAAATCCACATACCAATTTGGGAAACCATCATTGGTGATCAACGCAAATTTGGAAAGCTCGTCATAAATAGGATTCCACTTTACTGAAAAGTTGACAAAATTGCTCAAGAAATTAGGAGCTCTATTTCCCATGATATGTACATTGTTATAATACACATTATCCAACCCAGGAATTCCTCTGGTATCGGGTAAAGCAAAATCACAAGCATTATTATTTTCTACCGTAAGGATGATCGAAGTTTCTTTGGTTTCTCCTCTGCGATTGGTAGCAATGGCTTTTATAAGATGCATTCCTTCTGCCAATCCGTTTACTTCTTCTGGGTTTGGGGATCGATCATGCCCCCATGTATATGGGTAGAAACGCTCTCTTCTTACAAAAGTATCATCGATATATAATCGAACTTCCTGGATGCCATTTTCTTCGTCGGTAGCATTAACTTCAATATCCAAATCATATCCTTCTTGTACAGTAAGATCTGTCGATGGTGTTTTGAATGATACTGACAGTGAACTATCATTTTCATCACCAGAATCATCATATCCTACCCTTGTTTTGGATACAATCAGATCATCAAAATAGGCATATTGATCTTTGGTAGGTTTGAAGGCATCACTGCTTCCTCCAAAAAAAGTAGACAGATAAATGCTATTCAATTGAATGTCCTCTTGTCCATTTTGTCTGTAATCCCCGTTATCGGTAATATCGATAGCCAATTCTCCATTTAACCACCCTCTCATAATCCCATCGTTCTCTCCTGGAGTATTGAGTTTATGATAAACCTCTATGTGGTTCCATGCTCCTTTTTTTAGTTTGACCTGATCGGGTTGCGGTCCTCCTGGTTCGTCATAGGGATCTAGTAAACTCCAATTTACAGATGCGGTCCATCCATCCCAACTAGGTCTGGTTTCAAAGTGATTGTAAAACTCCAGCAATCCATCATATCGCCACATTAAACGAAGCGACATATTTCTATCTCTGGTTTGATAAGACAGCCCCGGTAATTTGGCTCCTGCTCTAAATTCAAAATCTTCAGGGATATACACATTATAACTGAAATACAACTCCTCGAAAGTATCATAATGATTCCAAAATAACTTGGTATGCATCCCACTATCATTGGTTTTCACCTTTCCTTTCGGATATTTCACTTTTAAGACATTTCCTTTGTTTTGAAATTCGGAAATGAATACCCTTCCTTCATCTGCTCCTTTGCAGAAGTTGACATTCAAAGCTTCTTTAGCCTCTTCTTCATTGTACTGTCCTGTAGCGAGTTGATCAAAATTGTTGTGATACACAATATGTTGCTGAGCAAACATAAGGTTGATACATAGCAATAGCGATCCACCCAACCATTTTTTTAGCGTTGAATACTTCATAGTTTTAGAATTGAAAATTGAAAATAGTCACCGGGAAACCCCTAAATCACCCGGTGACACAGTTTAAACATTGCATCTCCTAATGCTTCGTAAATAAAGTTGAGCTTTGATATCTTATTCCTTTTACGACTAGGATATACATGCCAGAGTCAAGATCCGTCACATCAATTTGTGGACGGTTATTTTTTATGTCTTTAGTGAGTAGTACTTTCCCTTGCATATCAATAATCTGAAGGAGTGATGCTTTTTCTGAAATATTCTCTAAATACATCATCTCGTCCTGAACTGGATTCGGGTATAGTTTTACAGGTATTTCTTCAAAAGCTACTTCTGGGCTTTTGGCAGCACATATGGGAGCATTATCCGAATTACTGAAATAAATTGAGAAATCACTATCTTTTGAAACCATGACAAAATTAGCTCCATCATTGGCTACCCAATAAGAACCGTCCCAACCTGATAGCCCAGAATTGGAAAAAGTAACTTCAGGATTAGCCGTATTGAAACTATAACTCGTCACATTTCTTAAATCTACGTAGTAGTCCGGTTGACCATTGGTTGTATTTACCGCGAATTGGTACAATCCATTGTACTGTGGATTCCAATTGATTCTGAAGCGTCTGATATTTGATACATCGGGACCTCCTGTTCCTATTACATGTACTTTGGTATACGAAGCTTGATCAAATGCAGGTAATGCTCCTGCAAGAGGTGTCCCAAATGAGCAATTGTTATCTCCTCCACCGGTAGTTTCCTGTTGTACCGTTAAGGTAAATGTGCTTTCTGAAGTGGCTCCTTCGTTATCGGTTGCAACTGCTTTAAAAACATGTGTTCCAACTGGTAAGTTATCCACTTCTGAAGGGTTTGGTGAGCCAGCATGGCCCCATTCATATGGATCAAAATTTTCTTGTCTGATAAAATTGTTATCAACGTATAATTTTACATTGCTCACACTACCATCGCTATCTGTAGCAATTACTTTTACATATAGATCATATCCTTCATCTACAGTTAGGTCACCAGAAGGAGAAGAAAAGAATACTGCAGGTGGTTGGTTGGAGGTAACACTAGTTACCGTAGCGGTAAATGAGGTGCTTTTTTTAGCTCCATCATCATCTGTAGCCTCTACTTTAATAGCGTGCGTTCCAACTGGCAATCCCAACAATTCGTTGGCATTATCACCTGCTCCCCATTCGTAGGGTGCGCTTTTTTCTTCTCTTACCAGATTTCCATCAACATATAACTTTACGTTGTCTATAGTTCCATCGGTATCGGTTGCATTTACTTCAACCTTAAAATTGGAATATCCTTCTTGCAAATTTACATCTCCTGTAGGAGTAATCAAAGATATTGATGGTGCCTGGTTGGTACCTCCTCCGTTACAAGGAACAATGTTCCAACTTGGACAAGATTGTGTAACAAAATTTGTAGTCCCATCACTTACAGGAAAATCTGGTGAATTTGGATTACGAGTATTGTTCCAGACATGAATTTCGCTAGGGCTACCCTGTTTTTTTCTCGCTGTTGGAATTTCGTTAGCTCTACTTCCTAAATTAAACGTATTGTCAAAAATGGCATTTCTAAATCCTGTGTTGAATCCGGTTCCTCTATCTAGAAAATCAATTCCTGCATTAAGAATAGCAGATCCATCTCTATTAAACGTATTGTTATACACAAATCCATAGGCTCCTTTAAGGTCGATAAAGGCATCTGCACTGTTCTCTCCTGATATCCCTTGGGCAGAGAATGTACAATTGCGGATAATAGTGTTTTTGGTTCCTTCTTTGATATCTGCGCCTTCGGCGGTTACATTAGGTCCAATGATACAATCTTCAATAGTATTATTATCACACCTTGGGTTGTATTTGTTATCAAAGATGTTTCCGGCTTGTGATGCGCTCTCGTGCTGTCCTTTGTCCGATCCTACATAAAGACCTTCACCAATTCCTGGTTTTTTAATCCCTATATTATATACCTGACATCCTTTTACCAGGTTATTACTAGATCCATCTCTTAAGTGAATTCCTTCTTCTCCCAATTCGCGAACCACTACATTTTCGATTACTCCGTGATTGGCATTGTCGAAAACAATTCCTTTGGACCCTTCTTCCAAAATTAGATCCTTTAAAATCCAGTAATCTCCTAGAATAAACATTACATAACCATCGTAGATCCCGCTAACTCCTTTTAAAATTGGAGGATTAGATGGATTTTTCGCTCTTAAGGTAATCGGTTTTGAAGCTGTTCCATTTTTATCAGATCCAAATCGTGTAGCTTTATTTCCAAAGTTGAACTTATCTGTAGCCGTATAGGTCCCAGGTGCTACAAGAATTTCGTCACCCGGTTGCGCATTTTTCATTGCAGCTATAATACAATCCACACTATTACATTCGATAGTACCTGAAGGAGGTGGCGGTGGTGGATTTCCAGAATCATCAGACCAATTCTTAACGATATCTTTTACAAATACGCCATATGGAGTCAGTTCATTATTTACCAATCCTGTAACTCCCTTTCGCAACTGTACTTTTGAAGAACCTTCAGTTCTATTTGGATCACTATTACTGGGTTTGTCACTTACGGACCAGGTCACATGACTAATATCATTATCCTTGATAAATTGCATCCATCTTTCGGTTTCGGCGGTAGCGATACCACCGTCACCACTAGCATCAACAGCACCCCATTCGGTTACAAAAAGTGCGATACCATTATTCATAGCCGTTTGTGCCTTGTTGCGAAGAAATTGGGTATGTGTTCCTGCATAAAAGTGCAGTGTATAGGCAGTGTTTGTATCATTAATTGGATCATTAGAAGCGACATCCACGTCTTGGGACCATGTAGGAGATCCAACAACGATTAGATTATCTGGATCTTCAGATCGTATTGCGGCGATTACCGTATTGGCATAGCTTTTTACCTGACTCCAAGACTGACCAATAGGTTCGTTGTATACTTCATAAATAATGTTAGGTTGGTCTCCGTAGAGTTGTGCCATTTCCTTAAAGAAATCTGCAGCTTCTTGCGTATATCTTTCCGCTTCATGAGTGTGCCAATCGATAATAACATAAATGCCCTTATCTATTGCAGCATCAATCACCTTTCTGATTTTAGCTTTTTGTGCATTAGGGCTATCTATATATCCATTACCAGCATCCCAAGTTTCCTTAACTCCCATGGCTACTCTTATTATGGAACTATTCCAGTCCTCAGCTAAATGCGATACAGTTTCTGCATTATAAAAGTCAGAAGTATCTCCGGCGTTACTCCAAAAAAGACTGTTTCCGGCAAGACTGGTTGGGACATTGTTTTTGTCAACAATTTTGTTCCCGTTTACACGAAGTAGTCCGTGTTGCTGAACGGGAGTTTGGGCATTCATACATAATGAAACTAAAGTAAAGAATATACCATAAATAAAGCCTTCTCTACTTGTAAACATTTCGTAGATAATTTTCATGATTGTGAGTTTGTTAAAAGTTTAGGTTCTACATTTTTTCCACAGTCGATTACTTGCATGGACCAGTAGCCGTTGATCATATGCTTTCTTAGACATGGGTATATTGCTTAGCATTGCCAATTCAATACATTGAATTAAAATAAACCTTAGGGTTATAAAGGGGAAACGGAACCTTTAAGGTAAGTTCAATACAAAACAGTTATTCGTTTTGTTTTTTGTGTACAGATTTTCGAGATCTAATTGTTTTCATAGTGTTAGGTTTGTGTTTAACGGTTATCCTAATTTTTCCCAAATTTCTGTTTAGTGTTCCTTAATCAAATAAATCATCCAGGGGTAATAGATCAAAATTTGATGGGTCAATATTAAGGAAACTTTCAGGTTCAAGAGTACGATAATAGGGGTAAAAAAATACAAACAGTTGATTTTCAGCACGAAAATCTTACTATAAAGTACGAAAAAGTTACTATTGTATCGAAGTATGTTTTATCTTTATAAAGTAATCTCGTCAAGATGGATTCATAATATTCCAAGAATTTGGCGTTATCTTTAAAAGTTCTTTAACCAATCACCCCAATGAATAATGAAATACACTATTAGCATACTAGTATGGGTAGTTCATTTTTTTGCTTTATCTCAAGAATACAACTTCAATAACTTTGTCCACCTATCTGTTGCCGAGGGATTATCACAAAGTACCGTTTTAGCCATAGAACAAGATCGCTTAGGTCAAGTTTGGATGGGTACACGCGATGGCCTTAATAAATACGATGGAGAAAAAATTACAGTATATCAAACCGACCCCAAGAATGACGCTACCATCAGTAATAATGACATTCTTTCTATTCTGGAAGACACTGATGGATATATTTGGGTGGGGACATATAACGGTTTAAATCGTTTTGATCCAAAAGAGCAAAAATTCACGCGGTACTTCTACACTACCGAAAACAATAAAAACCAGCATTTTTCTATAAGAACCATAAAAGAGATTGATCAAAATCAGCTTTGGCTAGGTACGTCGAGTGGTTTGTTTATTTATCAAAAAGACAAAGCCGAATTTACCGAAATCCAAGATGCTTCAGATTACGGAAAAGAAATTTCAAGCAGTACCATAGCGGTTATTTTTAAAGATCAAAATCATCAAATTTGGATTGGATCCACAAAAGGACTTTATCAGGTCCAACCCGGCAGTTTTAAGGTCATTAAATATCCATGGATTGTAAATGATGAGTCTAGAAACATTCAAATCCAGGCGATTAGTAATGACCAAAATGGCAATCTTTTGATAGGCACAAAGAGTAATGGTCTATTGGTCTTTGATCAAAATAATAAAGACTTTTATCCATATCAAAATCATACTACAGCGCCTTTGATTAGCAGTAGGGACATACGTAAACTATGTTATGACAAGGCAGGAAATTTATGGGTCGGCACTTATAATGGACTATTTATCATTCAACAAGATCAAAGTATCCTGCATGTAACCCCGCAACCGGGAGATCCCAAAAGTTTAAGTAAAAATAGCATTAAAGAAATTTTCATGGATCGTAACGGATCTATCTGGATAGGAACCTATTATGGTGGGATTAATCTTTGGGATCCTTTCAACACCAGTTTTAGTACTTTTTATGATATTCGCGGATCCCTGGCACTGGATTTGGGTGTAGTAAGTGCGATGGTAGAAGATGATCAAAATAGATACTATTTTGCTACAGAAGGCCAAGGAATAAAGGTTGTTCATAGCAATGGCAAATCTGATCTTATTACCACGCAAGCACTTCATAAAAAACTTTTGAATTCAAATATCAAATCCTTACTCCTTAAAAAGGATCAGTTATGGATAGGTACCTTAAAATCCGGAGTTCATTTATTTGATCTTACCACTCAAAAATTTGATGATACTCCAGAAATAAAACATATCAACACCTTTCTTGAAAACAAATCGGTGTATGCCATTACGACTATAGAAAACTATATGGTTTTTGGAACCTTTGGAGATGGTGTTTTTGTTGTAAATCGCAATACACTAGATGTAACTCATATCGGAGTATCTGATCAGGGATCTAACGGGGTCACCAATGACCGTATTCGCACGATGATTTTTGACAAGAACAAAAATCTCTGGATAGGGACCGATAAGGGACTTAACAAAATTAGGCACGAAGATATTGGTAGTACATCTCCACAAGTAGCACATTTTTTGTACGATCAAAAAACCTTTTATGGGCATAATGTGATCAGTTTATATCAAACCGTAGAGGGAAAAATTTATGTAGGCACCAAAGAAAGAGGAGTTTTACAATTTGAAAGAAATCAATTTACAAAGGTAGATTTCAAACTTTTGAATTCTAAAATTACTTCGGCATTTAGTATCGTAGAAGATCATCAACAAAATCTTTGGATCGGCTGTAACCTTGGGATGGTAAAATACAATCCTTCTTTACAAAAAGCCACCATCTATAATCAGTCAGAGAATTTTATGGGTAACGAATTTATTAACAACTCTTACCTAAAGTCGAAAAATGGAAATTTATATTTTGGAGGAATTAAAGGTGTCTCTTTTTTTAATCCTAAACAAGTCAAAAAAAATAATTTTGATCAAAACGTGATTTTATCTGAGTTTAAGATCAACGGAAAAACCATTGATGAAAATATTTCTTATCTGGATAAAATCACCTTGAACTATGATCAAAATTCCTTTTCCATCAATTTTGCACTTCCTAATTTTATAACTCCAAATCACAAGTATGCATATCGTTTGGTAGGATTAAATGACGATTGGAAATTTACTGACAATCATGAGGTTTCTTACACCATTCAAAAACCAGGGAATTACATTTTTGAGGTAAAAGAAGCGAATAATGAGGAAATTTGGAACAAAACTGCAACTGTGCTACCTATTACATTGAAAGCAGCTTTCTGGAAAACACCATTCGCATACTTTTTATATTTCGCAACGATAGTTTTGACGCTGTATCTCATCTACAACAATATGCGGGCAAAGCTGATCCTTTCTCATAAATTGAGATCAGAACGAAAAGAGCGCATACAGCAAAAAGAAATTAATCAATCCAAGCTGGAGTTTTTTACAAATATCTCTCATGATTTTAGAACTCCCCTAACCTTAATTCTTGCTCCGTTACAGCAAGTGATTGAAAATTATAAAGGCAATAAAGAGGTTTTTAAAAAACTTCAGGTCATTGAGAGTAATGCTAGCCAATTATTGAAACTCACCAACCAGCTCTTGGATTTCAGAGCGTTAGAAAACCACCACACCCAATTGTTGACCGAAAACGACGATATTGTAAGATTTATCAAAAACATTTACCATTCCTTTGAAGAATATGCTGATCTAGGAAATTACACTTATTCTTTTGAAAGTGTCGAGGATGAAATCCAATTGTATTATGACAAAACGAAACTAGAAAAGGTGTTTTTTAATGTGATCTCTAATGCATTCAAATACACTAAAAAAGGAGGGATCATTAGTGTTAAAGTAAATCAGGATACAGATCATGTGATTGTTGAAATTGCTGACAATGGGAAAGGAATTGATGAAAAGTTTATACATAAAATCTTTGATAAATATTATGAAGTGGCCAGTGATTTGCAATATCAAAAACATTTCAATCAAGGTAGTGGAATCGGACTTTTTATAGCCAAAAAAGCTATCGATTTACATCATGGTAGGATAACCGTAGATAGTGAAGAACAAAATGGTTCTGTGTTTAAAGTATTTTTGAAAAAGGGGAAAGCCCACTTAAAGGAAAACGAAATCTCAACTGCTAAGGAAGACTATATTTCCAATCATGCAGAGATGATCCCAAAAACAGAAAACACCATAGAAGTTGAATTCAAAAACATGTTTGTTTCTACGGAAAAAGAAGTGGTTTTGATAGTTGAAGATAATGATCAGTTCAGACAGTACATGATTGATCTCTTAAAAGGGTCTTATAGTATTATTTATGCTATAGATGGAGAAGACGCTTATCGAAAAACACTAAAATATCATCCTAGTCTTATTATTAGCGATGTAATCATGCCCAAAAAGTCTGGAACCGAACTTTGTAACCAGCTAAAAAACGATGACAGAACCTGTCATATTCCCATTATTTTGCTTACCTCAAGATCATTGCAAATACATAAGCTTGAAGGGTTGGAATCTGGCGCAGACGCATATTTTGAAAAACCTTTTAATATCAAAGAATTTCTGTTGGTTGTCAACAATCTTCTTAATACAAAGAAGCGATTAGAACAACAAATCAATACCAATGTACTAAGTAATGAAGATCATATTTCGGTAGATGATAAACTGTTCCATAAGGCGTTGACTCTAGTAGAAAATCATATTGACGACCCTACTTTTAATATTGCCTTTTTTTGTTCGGAACTTGGGTTGAGCAGAACTATGCTATTTATAAAAATTAAAGCCTGGACCAACCTTACTCCTAAAGAGTTTATTCTTTCTGTTCGCATGAAAAAAGCAAGTCAGTTATTGGAACAGACCGAGTACAGTATTTCAGAAATTGGATATAAGGTAGGTTTTAAAGACCCAAAATATTTCTCAAAAGCGTTTAAAAAGTATTATAAAAAAACCCCAACAGAGTATGCAGAGAAGTTTGGTGCATAACTCGATTTTTTTTTAATCAATACTCTAAAAAGGACTTATGTTCATAACACCAGGCCCAACGTTCATTAGGCTCTGCAGAAATCACAATGTTATGATCTTTATGAGATTGATAATGCGCACTGGCATGTTTATTAGGAGAAGAATCACAACAAAGAGTGACCCCACAAATCTGACAAGTTCTAAGATGCACCCAGGTATCCCCAGTTTTGACGCATTCTGCACATTCAAAACGTTCATGCCTTTTAAGGTTTTCTGCATCAAAATCCTTAAGGTGATCACATATTTTAGGTTTTAGTTGCATACTGGATTCATTTTTCAAACATTACATTTCAGATAAATATTCGTGCACAAACTTAATGGCCATCGCCCCCTCGCCTACCGCCGAAGCTACACGATTCATCGCCCCTGCCCGCACATCTCCAGAGGCAAAAACTCCGGGACTACAGGTCTCTAGTAAAAAAGGTTCTCTATCTTTTTTCCATACTTTTTTGAAATCATCATACCTGCTTAGATCCCTACCGGTTTCAATAAATCCTCTTTCATTTTTGATGATCCCTAATTCGATCCAATCGGTATAGGGGCGAGCCCCAATAAAAATAAATAGTGCGTCAGCAGGAACTTCTTTTACCTCATCAGGGTTATTACAGGTTAGTTCTAAGGCGGTCAAGCGTTCGTTCTCTCCCATCGCTTTAGTAACATTGGTATGCCCGAGTAGCGTAATATTATCAATCGCATCGATCTGATCGATAAGATAACTAGACATGCTGCTGCTCAAATCCTTTTTACGCACTACGATGTATACGTTTTTGGCAAATTTGGAAAGATATACTGCAGATTGCCCTGCCGAGTTTCCTCCACCTACAATATATACTTCTTTATTACTACAGGCCTGTGCTTCGGTCATCGATGATCCATAGTACACTCCTGCCCCAGTGTATTGATCAATTCCTTCGGCTTCTAGTTTTCTGTAATTTACTCCGGTAGTAATCACCACACTTTTAGTACTAATGCATTCTCCGTTTCCCAGGGTTAGACTCTTATATCCATCTTTTTCGGAAATCGAGGTAACTTCTTGTGGAGATAAAAACTCTATCCCAAATCGTTTAGCTTGTGTAATAGCGCGGTGGGTTAACTCCTGGCCGCTCAATCCTTTTGGAAATCCTAAATAATTTTCAATTCTGGAACTGGTTCCCGCCTGACCTCCCGGAGCATGTTTTTCGATAAGCAATGTTTTGAGTCCTTCAGATCCGCCATATACTGCTGCAGCCAATCCCGATGGGCCAGCACCAATAATCACCACATCATACAGGTTATCCTGTGGATGCGCATTGAGTCCCAAGGCGGTAGCTAGCTCGATAATATCCGGGTTTTTATAACAGCTTCCATCATGTAAAGACACTACAGGCATATCTGTAGGGGTAAGATTGTGTAATTCTGCCAATTCTTGTGCTTTATCGCTGGTTTCTATATCCAACCATTGAAAAGGAAATAAGTTTCCGGACAAGAAATCTTTAATATCGTGTGATTTTGGCGAAAATTGATACCCTATCACTCGAATCCCTTCAAAATCAGGTTGAAAATCCAACTGCCAGGCATCCAAAAGATCATTCAATACCGGATACAGTTTTTCTTCTGGTGGATTCCAGGGTTTGGTGAGGTAATAATCCAACTGTACATCGTTAATCGCCTTGATGGCAGCATCGGTATCAGAATAAGCAGTAAGCAACACTTTTTTGGCTTCAGGAAAATGTTTCTTTGCCTCGCTTAAAAATTCCACCCCCAACATTTCGGGCATACGTTGATCTACCAAAAAAAGCGCAACGGTTTCATTTTTTTTCTTGAGATCTACCAAGGCTTCCAGCGCATCATTGGCAGAAAGGGTACTCATAATTCTATATTCCTTTCGATATTGCGATTTCAGGTCTCTGGTTACGGCACGCAATACCTGCTCATCGTCGTCTAATGCAAATAGGATGGGTTTTTTCATTTCTTATCTAGTGTTTACTTCGGCCTTAAAAATTAAAATTATCTGGATCTGGCCCAGTACGTTTATTTTGATCTAAGGCATCTATCCGATCTATATCCTCTTGGGATAATTCAAAATCAAACAGATCGGCATTGGATTGTATTCTTTCTTTTTTTACAGATTTGGGGATGGTAACTACACCTTTCTGAAGATTCCACCGTAACACAATTTGTGCTACAGTCTTTTTATATTTCTCGGCAAATTGATCCAGGATCTTCAGATCAAATATTTTACCCTGCATCATCGGGGACCAGGCTTCATATTGAATATGATGCTGATTACAAAAATCAATCAAATCCTGTTGTACAAGGTGTGGATGAAATTCCATTTGATTGACCATAGGAATGATTTCGGTATGTTGCATCAAATCTTCAAGATGATGTATCATAAAGTTACTCACCCCAATCGCTCTAATTTTTTTCTCTTTATACAATTGCTCCAGGGCTTTCCAGGTATCGATATATTTTCCTTGTACCGGCCAATGCACCAAATACAAATCCAGATAGTCCAGCTGCAATCTGTTTAGGCTATCTTCAAATGCCTTCAAAGTACTTTCGAATCCCTGATCGGCATTCCATACTTTGCTCACCACAAAAACATCTTCTCTGGGTATGGTGCTTGTTTGTATGGCTCTTCCTACTCCTTCTTCATTCTTATAAATACTTGCGGTATCGATATGCCTATAGCCCGTTTCTAATGCCCAGTGTATGGCATCTACCACCTCTTGTTCATTGTCGGCCAAATACACTCCCAAACCAAAATAGGGCATACCTACCCCATTATGCAATTGAAATGTACCTCGTATATCTGTAATCGTTTTCATATTAATTTATAGGTAAACAAACGGTAAACGTGGTTGCTCCGGGTTGTGAGGTCACTTTTATATCTCCGTTGTGTTGGTTAATAATTCGTTGCACTACTTCTAATCCGATCCCTGTACCTTCTCCAATACTTTTGGTAGTAAAAAAGGGATCAAAGATACTCCCGATATGTTCTTGCGGAATTCCTTTCCCATTATCGGTAATATCAATCTTGATAAAACTTTTGTCTTTGTTGGTTGTAATTTGCAATCGGCCCGAAGGTTCCATGGCATCCACCGCATTATCGATCAAATTGGTCCAAACCTGATTGATCTCGCTGATATATATTTTGGGGTGCGGCAGCTCGGTAGCAAAATGCTTTTCTACTTCGATATTCTTTTTCTTTAGCTTATGTTTTAGCATCACTAACGTGCTATCGATCCCGGTATGGATATCGGCTGCTACTTTTTCCTGAGCCCGATCCATATGGGTATAGCTTTTTACGGATTGCACCAATTTGGCTATTCTATCCGAAGCTTCACTAATCTCGTCTACAATTTTTTCGGTGGTCAATACATTTTCTATCCACTCTACTGCGCTGGCAAAGTTTTCCTCTCCGGTAGTGTCATAAATCTTTTGTAAAGCAGGGATGTCGATACAAAAATCGATCAGGGTTTCGGTAAGTTCGAAAGCATCTTCCAGTCCGTGACCTTCTAACCATTCTTCTAACTCATCTTCTTTTTCGGCACGTTCGGTGAGTTTCATGTTATTTTCTGGGCGATTCGTAATGCTATTAAAAAGAATGTCATTGATAGTGTCTACTTGCTCTCCCGAAATACGTATCGAAGTCACTCTTTTAAATTTTTCTGGGACATGCGACAAGTGTTTCTTCAAGGCTTTGGCGCTACTTACCATTGCTGATGCTGGATTATTCAACTCATGAGCCAAACCAGCTGACAACTTACCTAGTGCCATCATTTTTTCTGACTGCACATTATTTTTGGTAAATTCTCGTACCCGAGAGGTCATGTTATGCACCAAGGATTCTGTGAGTTCATAATGATTGGCTACCATTTCTTTAAAAAAGGATTTTTCCAGAAGAAGGATTTTGGCATCTTGGGTAACCTCTCCATACCCTGCAGCAGAACTCATTCTGGAAAATGGTAATAGGCCGGATATTCCATTTTTAGAAATTTCTCCAACCACTTTGAAATTTCCATTTTGTTCTAATTTGATCACGATTTTCCCTTCGAGAATAATCGATAAATGTGCGGTAGCATCTCCTCTTTTAAACAGAAATTCTCCTTGCGTAAACGTCTCAATATCTGATTTATCGATCAACCATTGCAATTGCTGGTCAGGAACATTCAAGAAATCGGGTATTTCTCGTAGTTGTTGTGTGGTTGGTTTCATTAGCTAAAATTACCTAATTAAAAGGCATATTACAATACCCAAACATAGGACAAATCTTAAGATTTTGATAAAACTTCAGTGTGCAACCGAGATTTTTAACCTGATTCAAAGATGGTATAATTATGATTTCATAATTAAAAACGAAGAAATTATAAATTCTAAAAAATCAAGAGTACTATTTGCCATATTCATTTGTTAAAACCTTTTGAATTTTAACATTTTAACTCAAGAATTATTAAGGCAATTTTTCAAGTTAAATTCCCCATTTTTTACAGAAGTTTTAAACATAGTAACCAGCCTATAAACCCTTATAAACATTACTGTTTTTTTATGGTTTTCCGTAAAAAAAATAACTGTTAAAAAGTATCTATTTTGAGGTTTTTACGCATACGGATTTCCGGTATTTAATCATACCATTTTAACAAAATTATAAGCTATTATTTTTGTTCTTATAATCAAAATGTCTTTTGTCGAAAAAATAGGGCTTTAATCGATTTTTACATGTTTTTAACAATTCGTATTTCCTTCCTTTTTTCTAGAGTTTAACAAAATTTATAGCAACTTATCAGTAACACTAACCACCGTTATGAAGAAAAATTACTTCCTCAATTCTGTATGTACCTTTTTCTATTTAAAACCCAATTATGTTTATAACTGGTTATTTATTTTAGGCCTGGTATTTTGGTGTACACCAAACGTACAAGCCCAAAGTTGTACCTTAAATGCAGGAATAAATCAAACCATTTGTGTGAATGATGTAATGCAGCTAGATGGTACTAGCCCAGACACCTATGCTTCTGGACCTACCTGGGAACAAATATCAGGACCTACTGTAACTATTAGCGATCCTAATATAGATAACCCTATCATTACAGGCTTTATTGGAGGTAATACGTATGGTTTTAGATATTCAGCCGAATGTTTTAACGGTGATACTCCTTTTCAGGACGTAGAAATTACTGTGTTACCCATAACTGAAGCTACAGCCTCTCCTGATATTGCTTCTTGTCCGGACAGTTCCGGGTCCTTGATCATCAATGGTAATGCTCCAACAAATCCAGGTGAAACTGGTGCTTGGTCCATTGTAGGTTCTAATAATGCAGGAGTAAGTATCTCTTTACCTACTTCAGCCTCTACACCAATAACCTTACCCGAGGGAAGCGCAGGAACAACTACTTTACGCTGGACGATAACTGGACCTACAGATCCTGGATCGGGTATATTTTGTGAATCTTTTGCAGAAATCACTATAACTAACTTTGGAGGAGAGCAACCCATTGATGCTGGCCCCCCACAAAATTTAGATAGTTGCTATACTGTAAGTCAATCGACCAATCTCAATGGTTCCTTTGCGGGTAATAATATTAATGGTCAGGTGGGGACATGGAATTTTGTAAGTGGCCCTACAGCACCAACAATTACGGACCCTAATGATAACACTACCGGAATAAGTAATTTAACAGAAGGAACCTATGTATTTCAGTGGACGGTTACCGGACCTTGTGCTTCTGGCACAGATACCGTAACTATAACAGTGGATCCTGCTACACAAGATGTAACTCCAGCAACTATTGATAATGATAACCAGCGATTTTGTGATGCCAGTATTACCCAAACTACCTTAGTGGGATCTACTCCAGACTTTACCAATGAGACAGTATTGTGGGAGCAAATAGATGGCAACCCACCTGTAACCATAGTAGACCCTACCAATAGCACTACACAAGTCACAGGTCTAACAGCACCAAACTCTTATCAATTTCGATATACTATAACAAATACTGTTACAGGGTGTGACTCTTCAGACACAGTGCGAGTAAGGTATAATACTAACCCAATAAGTATAAATGCTTTTCCTCCTGATCCTCCTGCAGATCCCAATACAGACGACGATAGCCTAGACGATGTTGTAGGGGCATGTGGTCAAACCTCATTTTCTATTCCGTTTGTTTTCAATAGTGGAACTCGTACTGAATATACAATCTTAAGCGGGCCTGTTAACCCTTCTATAAGCTATGGCACTCCTATTAATGCTGGTAGTAGTCCAACCACGATAAATGATTTGGATGTGGAGGGAACCTATACTATAGAATTTAAAAGATTACGAACAGGAAGTTCATTACAAAGTTGTGACGAAGCTACAGATCTGGTCACAATTTCTGTTTCTCTGATCCCCACCTCTGCAAATGCTGGATCCGATCAAACCTTTATTTGTGGACAAACAGGTGGTACACTTGCTGGTAATGCTATTACCACGGGACAATCTGTTTGGTCTCAAATTTCTGGCCCCAATACTGCGACCATAGCCGATATATATGCTCAATCCCCTGCAATATCAAACCTAATTCCAGGAGAATATGTTTTTCGATACTCCGTTTCTGCAGGTCCCAATTGTACACCTCCATCTTTTTCTGACACTACAGTATTTGTATCACCATTAGATAATAATCCCGTAGAAGCTGGTGTAGATCAAACAGTATGTTTTAATGCACCAGTACAGCTAGCTGCAGACCCGCCCACTGAGAGTCAAACAGGTACGTGGTCATCCCCAGATGGTATTGTTTTTGAAGACCCGAATGATCCTAACACCATAGCAACCGGGTTTGTCAACCCATCTACTGCTTATGTACTGACCTGGTCTTTAATCAACGATTTCACATTTTGTGGCCCTGCAGCTACGGACACCGTTACCATAACTACCACAGCGGATGAATCACCAACCATAGCAGATGCCGGAGCAGATGCTTGTCTTCCTTCCGGCACTACCAATATAACGCTGGCTGGTAATCCGGAACAACCTGATGAAACGGGAACTTGGACTGTAACACCATCAGCTGGTGTTGTTTTTGTAGATCAAAATCAGTTCGATACGGATGTAACTTTACCAGGTGATGGAACATATACATTTACCTGGACCATAGAATATACCTCTATCCCTCCTTCTCCAGCATGTACTGCTACTTCTGATAGTGTGGAGATAACTGTTGCTAATACTGCAACGGCAAATGCAGGGCCTGATGACAGTTTTTGTGCCACTTCTTTTACCATGGCAGCTACAGACCCTGGAGCACTGGGAACAGGAACCTGGAGCTTGGTGACCGGTAACGGAGGATTTACTGTTGACGATATTAATAGTCCCACAGCTACATTTTCTAATTTATTGGACGGTACATATGAATTCGCATGGACCGTATCTTTTGGAAGTTGCTCTACTGCATCGGATACCGTAATTATTAATATCGGAATACCAGTAACCCCAGCAGTTATCCAAGGTGGGGATCAAGTTATCTGTTCTGACAACAATACAACGATCACTGCAGATCCATTAAATAATCCTATAACCGAATCCGGGTCATGGACCGTTTTATCGGGCCCAAATACCCCTTCAATAAGTGATCCAAGTAGTAATAGTATTACTGTAAATGATCTTACAACTGGTACTTATATCTTTAGATGGACTACAGTAGGTAGTTCTCCTGTATGTGATCCCCGAACAGACTCAGATGAAATTCAGGTAGACGTATTTGCGCCTGCAGATGCAGGAGATGATCAAGACTTATGTCAAGTAACCAGCGTTTTTCTGGAAGCAACTACAATAACAACCGATCCCGATGCAACAACTGTTACTACGGGTACCTGGACCGAAGTTACTGCCAACGGGGCTGTTATCACCCAATCTCCAGCAAATAGTAATACGGCAAACGCAACTGTTGTTCCCGGAAATACATATACATTCAGATTTACCACAGATTATACAGGGGCAGGAGTTACATGTAATAATTTTGATGATGTAACTATAACGGTTAGTGATGGTCCTAGTGCTGATCCCGTAGCAGGCTTACCACGTTTTGTTTGCTCGGATAACACCACATCAATTACGCTTGCTGGGAGTACTCCTCCCGCAGATCCGGGATTAACAGCTACCTGGACAATTGTTGACCAACCAGGTGCTTCAGCTTCAATTCCTGCATTAGAAATCAATAATCCAAATGCTACATTAAATGGACTAAGTGAACCTGGCGTTTATATTTTGGAATGGAATTATTCAATCAATAATTGTACAGATAAAGCCTCCATTGTGAGAATCGAAGTATTTGAAGGTCCAGATCCTGTTGAAGCAGGACCAGATCAACCAAATGCTTGTCAAGATGATATAACACTGGCAGCTACGACTCCTACCAGTGGTACGGGTCAATGGTCATTTGCCAATCCTGGAGACGATCCTTCGGGAGGTGTTGCCACTATCGAATTTCCAAATAACCCAAATTCTCCACTAATCAATGTACCAGATGATGTAGGCAATGATGGAATTGACGATGTATATATCTTAACTTGGACAGTGACAAATCCAAATACCGCTGCTTTTACAGATCCTGTATCTCCAAACTTGTGTGATCCTCAATCTGATACGGTTACCATAACATTTACAGGAGCGCCACCTTCACCAGCTGAAGCGGGGCCTGATCAAGATCTATGTGATGCCACTCAAACTTTTATGGATGCTGACCCAATTACCAGTGGAGTAGGCACCTGGACACAAACAGCAGGGCCTGCGGGTCCAACCATCGCTGCACCTAACAACCCTGAAAGTTTGATTATTGATTTATCTCCGGGGACTTACGAATTTACCTGGACAGTAGTGGGAGGTGGATGTACCAATGTAGACACCATGGAAATCATCATACGATCTGATCCTATTATTGCTGAAGCCGGACCAGATCAGATACTTCCAGAGTTCTCTTTAGTAACACTAGATGCTACTCCGGCTACAGCAGGCCAAGGAATGTGGTCACAGGTATCTGGACCTAATACTGCTAATATTGTAGATCCTTTAGACCCTGGTACTGATGTTACGGCTACCGTTGTAGGAACTTATGTATTTGAATGGGCCATAACCAATGGAGATTGTGATCCGGCAACAGATCAAGTTACTATCAACATCACACCGGTTGCGGATCTGCAACTCACAAAATCGGTTACCCCTTCTGCTGTTAATATTGGGGATCAAGTTACATTTAGTATTGAAATTTTTAATGATAATACTACCCTAACCAACTCTTCTGATGCAAGTGGAGTTATTGTCGAAGATCTAATCCCACTTGGATATACTCTTGTTCCAGGAACAGTAAGTAATGGAGGGGTTTATAACGCCGGAAATCAGTCAATAACATGGACAGGGCTAGCCATTACTAGCGGAGCTATCTTAACACTAACATATGATGTTACGGTAAACGCCACAGGACCTTATATAAACTCAGCTCAAATTACTGCTAGCGATCAGTTTGATCCTGACAGTGATCCCAGCGCAGATGAAACTGTAGATGATTTAGGAGATTCGGTTCCTGATGATGATGAAGATACAGCTAATGTTACCATTCAAACTGCAAATCTAGATCTCGATAAAACTGTTTCACCAGGTTCTGCCGATGTGGGAGATTCTGTCGTGTTTACAATAACGGTTACAAACACTGGACCCGATACAGCAACCAATGTTAGTGTGATAGATCAACTTCCTGCAGGATTTTCCTATCAAACTGATAATAGTGGAGGTGATTATGCCCCAGGATCCGGAGTATGGACCGTAGGTACTGTCGCTGTGGGCGTACCAGCAAGTATACAGATTACAGCTCTTGTAAATGCCCCTACCGGTGCTACAGGAGAATATACTAATATAGCCGAAATTTCTGCCAGTGATCAAGTAGATCCAAATAGTACACCCAATAATGATGATGGGGATCAAAGCGAAGATGATGAAGATAATGCAAGCATCCCTACCCCAGAAGTCTCGGACCTAAACATCAGTAAAACTGTAAGTAACACTACTCCTAACGTAGGGGAGGTCGTTACCTTTACTCTTACCATTACCAACGATGGACCGGATGATGCCTCAGGAGTCGATATACAAGATATCGTACCAGATGGATATAGTAATATCACAAACATCAGTGCTCCAGGTAGTGAAACTGCAGGAACAATCACATGGGCGTCGCAAGCAGTAACTACAACGACTCCACTAGTACTTACTTTTGATGCAACCGTAGATGCACCAACGGGTACTGCCAATGAATATCTAAATGTAGCACTCATAACTGATAGTGATCAGTTTGATCC
>NZ_FQYP01000012.1 GCF_900141785.1 Aquimarina spongiae
CAATTTAATTATGAAACTTACTAAACTTAATTGCTTAATTGCATTTTTCGTTTTGGGGTTACTGGCACAAGCCCAAACCCCAGAAGGAGAATTAAAAAGGTGGCACAAAGTTACCTTGACATTTAATGGGCCAAACACCTCAGAAACGGCCAGCCCCAATCCATTTTCAGATTATAATCTGGAAGTAACCTTTACACATCAGGCAAGTAACCGTAGTTACAAAGTTCCTGGTTATTTTGCTGCTTGTGGGAATGCAGCAAATAATGGTTGTGCTTCAGGAAATAAATGGAGAGTACATTTTGCGCCAGATCAAACAGGGGCCTGGAACTGGTCGGTGTCTTTTAAACAGGGGTCCAACGTTGCTATCAACGGCGGAGGTTCTGGAGCAGGCTTTATGAACGGTGCTACTGGATCTTTCAACGTGGCAGAGTCTGATAAGTCTGGAAGAGATTTCAGAAGTAAAGAACTTGGAAGACTGAAATATGTAGGACAACACTATTTAAAGCATGTGGGAACCAATCCAGCAAATCCAAATGGACCTTGGTTTGTAAAAGCAGGAGCGGATTCTCCAGAAAACGCATTGAACTATGTGGATTTTGATGCTACGCCAAGTTTTAATAACAATTTGAATAAGATAGGAAGCAAAACCTGGCAGCCTCACCAAAGGGATTATGTAGCAGCAGATGCAAGCGCATATACCTGGGGAAATGGTAAAGGTACCGAAATGTTAGGGGTGATCAATTACCTTTCTGGCGAAGGAGCCAATGTGATGTCTTTCTTAACCTGGAACACCGATGGTGATGGAGGAGCAGTTTTTCCTCATGTGCTGAAAGTGTCTGAGCAGGAATATGGAAATACCTCCAGAGGTCAACAGTGGAACAAAGTACATCACGATCGTTTTGATGTTTCAAAAACGGATCAGTGGGAAAAGATCATGGAGTATGCAGATAAAAAGGGAATTTACCTGCATTTTAAAACCATGGAGACCGAGAACGACAATAAAATGGATGGGAATAACTTTGGAAGAGAACGCAAGTTATACTACAGAGAACTTATTGCACGTTTTGGGCACCACTTAGCTTTGAACTGGAATTTGACTGAGGAGACTACATTGACAGATAACGTGGCCAAAGCTACGGCAGCATATATCAAAAATGTAGATCCATATGATCACAATATCGTGATACATACTTACCCTAGAGAGCAAGATCAGCGTTACAATCCATTATTAGGAAACAATTCTGAACTAACCGGAGCATCGATACAAACCGGAAAGAACAATGTACATAACGATGTAAAAAGATGGTTAGAGAAATCGAGAAACGCAGGTAAAAAATGGGTAGTAGCCAATGATGAACAAGGCCCAGCTTCTACCGGAGTTAGAGTGTCTGACAAAGAAGTGAGACATAGAGTACTTTGGGGAACTCTTATGGCCGGAGGAACCGGAGTAGAGTACTATAGCGGATATACCAACGACGATGGTGATATCAACGGTAATGATCACAGAAAACGAGGGAAGAAATATAAAGAAGGTGGTTATGCTTTAAAATTCTTTAATGATCATTTGCAAAGCACCATGGTAGATATGGTTAGTGCAGATGGTGTTACCTCGGATAACAATGACTATGTATTGGCCAAAGCAGGAAATGTATACGCTGTATATCGTCCAAATGGAGGATCTACAGGACTAAGTTTACCTGCAGGGAACAATAAGTATGATGTACAATGGTACAATCCAAGAGCTGGTGGAAACCTTACCGCCAAAACAACCTTAGGTGGTAATCTGGTAGCTCCAGATAATAATGATTGGGTAGCTTTAATCACTAGCAAAGATGGAAATGGAAACGGCGGTGGATGTGATAATACCAAAGTAGCTATTGCTTCAGAAGACGCTTACTTGCAAGGAACCACTCGTTTTAACAACGGAGATCTTCGTGTAGAGAGCGGAAACAGAGTTTCATATCTTAAGTTTACCGTGCCTTCAGCTACTGAGACGGTTACTGCAGTGAAGTTAGAATTAGCAGTGTCTTCAGATAGTGGAAGTGGATTAATTGAAGTATTTAAAGGAACTTCGAACAACTGGACAGAGGCCAATCTTTCTAACAGCAATAAGCCGGGAGAAGGGGCTAAATTAGGATCATTGAATACTAGCTATGGAGTGAGTCAATCTTATCAATGGACACTATCAGGAGTGACTCCCGGAGAAACCATTTCTCTTATTGTAAAGCAAACTGGAGGAAATGATGTTTCTTTTTCGTCAAAAGAAGGAAGTGTTGCTCCAAAGATAATCCTTGAGCTTGAGTGTAACGACGGCGGCGGAGACGGCGGAGATGGCTCTGGCGGTGATTGTGTGGCTTTGGAAGAAAATGGAGTAGTAGCTGTAGAAGCAGAGCATTTTGTAGACCAAACTAAAACTACCAATAGAGAATGGTATGCTTTTGATGCCAGTACTACAGGAACACCAACACCAGATCCAGATCCAAATCACGCTAGTGGAGCTAGTGAAGGCGGATACTTAGAGATTTTACCAGATACCAGAGTTACACATTCGGATCCTTTGGAAAATGGAGTGAGTTTCTCAAACACAGCTGGGCAAGTAGCGATTATTAACTACAAGGTGAAATTTACAAATCCTGGGAAATACTTTGTATGGGTGCGAGCACATTCTACCGGATCTGAGGACAATGGAGTACACGTTGGTATCGACGGAACCTGGCCAGCTTCTGGACAAAGAATGCAATGGTGTTCTGGTAAAAACCAATGGACTTGGGAGAGTAAGCAACGTACTGGCGCAAATCACTGTGGAGAGCCAGAAAAGATCTTCATCAATGTACCTACAGCAGGAGTACACACCATATCTTTTTCGATGAGAGAAGATGGATTTGAGATGGATAAGTTTGTACTTTCTAAAGCGTATACCAAACCTACAGGCACTGGACCGGCTGAGGTATTAGTAGATTGTGGTGGAAATAACACTGCTCCACAGGTTAATCTTTCTTCTCCGGCAAATGGAGGTACTTATCAAACCGGAGCTACTATACCATTAACCGCAGAGGCTTCGGATAGTGATGGTACCATTGCGAAAGTAGAATTTTTCGTAAACGGGAACTTGGTGGCAACAGAGAACCAGGCTCCATACGATACAACTACAACAATTGCTGCACCAGGGAACTATACAGTAACAGCAAAAGCTACCGATAATCAAGGAGCTACTGCTACTTCTGGAGCTGTAGATATTACTGTAGAGGATAATACGCCTCCACCACCGCCACCTACAATCAATATTCCTGGTAGTTTTGAAGCAGAAGGCTTTGCAACCAAGTCAGGAAGTGTACGTATCGAGAGTACTCCTGGTACTTCGGGCCAAAACCTAGGGTTTATTAACGATGGAGATTATACAGAGTATGCAGTTAATGTGGCTTCTGCAGGAGAATACACCTTTGATTTCTATGGATCGAGTGCCGGTGCAGGAGGAACAATTGATATCGTTGATGGTAATAGTGTTATCGGAAGCGTTGCGATTCCTGTAAACGGACAGTGGCATAATTACCAAAAATATTCGGTAAATGTTTCATTATCTGCAGGAGACAAGACGTTAAAATTAGCTTATCGTGGAGGTGCAGGCTACTTATTTAATGTAGATAAGATTACGGCTTCAAAAATAGAGCCGGTAGAACAAACGACTACATTATCGCCAGTTCATGACGCGTATCTTCAAGGAGCAAGCAATTACAACGAGGTTATCGTTAGAATTGAGCAAAACAGCAGAACAGGATACCTCATGTTTGATCTGTCTTCTATTAGCGGAACCGTAATCGATGCGAAATTGAAATTTACAGTGGTTTCAGATCCAGGAAATGGTAACCTTACCATCCATAAAGGAGCGTCTGATACGTGGACCGAAACTAACTTATCTAATGCTAATAAACCTGCTACAGGTACGTTGTTAGGTAGTTTGAACACTACTTTTGGATTAGGGAATGAGAAAATCATAGATTTGGATCCTGCAGCAATAACGGGAGATCAAATTTCTTTGATATTGAACATGACTTCAGGGAATGATTTTGCGTTTGGTTCAAAAGAGAATAAGAACATTGCGCAACCAGAATTGATCCTTACGTATTCTTCTTCGCCTAATGTAGCGCAGAGGGGAATTGAGGCAGATAATAGCAATATCAAAACCTATCCTAACCCAATGACCAATATGATTCAGGTTTCTGGAGCGGCGGAAGGTGCTAGAATTAAGATATTTAATTCTATCGGGATTCTGCAGAAGGAAATGGTGATCAAAGATGGTTACAATACCATTGATGTTAGTGATCTACCTTCGGGATATTATATTTTGAATGTTTTGGAGCAACATAAATCCAATACGGTTATTTCAACCCAAAAAATAATCAAGCAATAATCCAAAGCATCATGTTATAAAAAAGGGTCGCTGTTTTAAGCGACCCTTTTCTTTTTGTAAAACAAGAATTACTTTTTTGCCCCAAGACTATCTGTAGCTATTTCCTGCTCTAACTGACGTATTCTTTTTTGAACTCTTTCCTGGATAAAACGTTTAAAGGCCACCTTTGTAGGTTTATCTGTGGAATCCTCTTTTTCTCCAAATTTATCTAAGTATTTGTTGTAGTAGGAAAGCTTGATTTCAGGATCCTTGTAATATGCATCAGCAAAAGCGGCTAGTTCATACTGTGCATTAATATTACCGGGGTTTTCTTTTATTGCTTTTTTCATGTAAGCCATCGCATCTTCCCATTTTTCTTGAAATCTGTAGGTCATTGCTAGTTTGTAATATTCCCCATCCAGATTGTAATCAAGTAACTCTATAGCAGTGAGATAGTATTTTTCTGCATCCTTATAGTTTTTTAGTTTACTACTTACCTCGGCAAGCGTGTTGTACAACCTTGGGTTTTCATCATCGTAGTTAAGCAATAATTTATAATACTGTAAAGCCTCTTTATATTCATACTCTTTGTAATATGATGTTGCTAGGTAGCGATAAACGAACTCATTGACGTAATTAAGCTCAACTAGTTGTAAGAAGTAGGGAATAGCCTTATCAAATCTTTCCATTTTATAATAGTTCTGCCCAAGGACGCTGATCAATTCTACATTGTTTTTGTAGTAAGACAATCCTGTTTGGGCATATTTTACTACACTATCAAATTCTCTGCGTACCAAAAAGTGCTTGGCTACTTTATAGCAACTTTTTTGGTGCGATTGATCAAGATCAAATGCCTTTTTGTAATGATAGATCGCTGCACTATCCTTTAGCGTTTCTTTGGTGAGCCCCAATTGATATTGAAAATCTGGATTTTTAGGATGTTTGACCACCAATCCTTCAAAAATGCCGTTCGCTTTTTGAAAATTTTTGGTAGTCATCAACAATTTACCGTATTCCATTTTTGCAATTAATGCTTTTGGATTGGTTTCGATAGCTTGTTGGTAAAATACCAGGGCATCATCATAAGTGCCTTTTGCCTTATGTGATCGAGCCATTTGGGCCAATATATGATCACTTTTTGGCGTAATCTCTGTATAGGTTTTTATCGCTGCAGAGTAGTCTCCAATGGTATAGAGGCTATCTGCAGCCTTTACAGAAGTTTGTGCATTAAGCAATGCAATTCCAGCAAAAAGAACAAGAAAGAAAAGCGATACAATTTTGTTATCCATGGGTTGCAGCATGTGTTTATTCTGTAATTACTTTTAAGATATAAGTGTCTCCAAAATATTGATCATTAAAATTACTACCTAATGCTGTTTTTGCGTCAACAAAATTGTCATAACGTTCCAGATATACATAAATATATTTGTCTTTAGGGTTATTGAATGCTTTGGCTGGGAGACCAATTTTTCTAAGATTATTTAATCCTCTCTCAGCATAAGATGGACGCTTGAAAATATTGGTAACCAAATAATATCCCGATTTAACATTATGATCTTTATAATCGCCTAAGTTCTCTGTTAGTAATTGTTTGTCAGACATGCTCGCAAGACTAGTTGCTCTGGCTTCCTGCTTTTCTTTTTCCATTTTGACCCCCGTTTCTTTTATCATGGCAACTATGGGTAAAGAGTATAATACACCTACTTTTTCTCCGTTCTGCTCGCCAGGAATCATCTGTGGAATCATGGTGATTGCTCTTTTGGCCTCAGCTTCTGCTGCTGGTATAGGACCACGGGCTTGAATATCTACAATGTTTCCAGTGGTGTCTATTTTAAATCGCACATATATATTATGAACTCCTTCTAATCCTTCTCTTGCCAAGACTTCAGTTTTAAAGTTGGTAGCTACAATTTTTTGAATTTTTTGTGATACACATTTTTTGATCTCACTATTGTCGGTAAATTCCTGGCAAGATTCAAAAGAAGGAACTTTGTCTAGTACTGCGAATGGAATATCTTTTTTTACGGTATCTTGTACTACCAAAGAAGGTCTTTCGTTTTGCTTCTTTTTACTGATTGATTTGTGATATTTTTCATAGGATCGATTAACGCTGTCTAATAGCTGTTGCGCCATAGCTTCTTCCTGATTCTGTAATTGATTGTTTGTTTTCTTTAGCTCTAAACGTTTCTGAATAACATATCCAAAATACACCTGATGTTTTATGTATTGTTCTCTTGACATTATGCCGCTAGGGCTGTAAGCAAAAGCAGCATCTGTTATTTCTTGAATAGAAGCATTATTGGTAATCATTTTAGTCAATTCTTTTTCGAATTTCTTTTTCAAAACATTATTCAGGGAGTCATTAGATGATGTATAAGTAAGATCCTTTTTTATAATAGTAGGGTATTCTTTGTCTGAGAATGAAGAGAAGACAATCATTAAGATAAGAATAGGAAGAATAGCTAGATATTTAAATTTTACAATTTCCTTTGATTTGGCTTTTTGTATCATTTGTAAACGTATTTTAAGTAAGGATGTGTTAAAAAATTGATTGATGAAAGTATTTTTTTCTGTATCAAAAACTACGGTTAAAAGTTGCTCATAGTACTTTCTTTTTCCTATTACAGAAATACTTTTGGCATCTGCGATAAATTCATGTAAAGTGTTTATTCTAGATTGATAGATGTACACCAAAGGGTTAAACCAGAAAATAATCTTTAGGAATTCAAACCATAACAGATCTAAACTATGTTTTTCTTTGAGATGTATTAATTCGTGAACGATAATCTGTTCTTTTTCATCTTCTGAAATGTATTCTCCTATATAAATGGTTTTTAAGAAAGAAAAAGCATCCTTACTATCTGGAATTGTGTAAAGTGTATATCCATTGATTAAGGTGCTGGTTGATTTTTTTCTAATGTTTCTTAATGCAAGATTTCTTTTAATAAAAAGAAAAGTCATAAATATCAAACCAATTACATACAAAAGAAATGGCCAATGAATATGATCAACAAAATTTGTCAATGAGAAAACTTGAGTCGATGGTGCGGTAACATTTTCAAGGGTTGGATCTCCTAAAATTAGTGGAGGTAAAGAAATTACATATTCATCTGGTACTGCTTCTCGTATGCTTCCAATTTTAATGAAAGGTAATAGGATTCCCAAAATAGAGGTGCCGATAAGATAAATTCTATTCAAAGAAAAGAAAGTGTCTTTTTTATGAAATAAGTCATATGCTATCAAAAATAGCATTTGAAAAATGATGATGTATATAATATCCTGTACCATGGTTTTGTGCTATTTATTATTAATCTTCATCCAATTCATTCAAAATCTTCTCTAGATCCTTGATATCCATGTCATTCTTTTTTACAAAAAAGGAAACCATATTTCTGAAAGACCCATTGAAATAGTTGTTCATTAGTTTTTTGAGTGATTGATCGCTATAATCCTCTTTCATCACCAAAGGGAAGTAGATATATCCTTTACCCTTTTTTCGATGGGATACAAAGGCTTTGTTTTCGAGAATTCTAACGATAGTAGAGATCGTATTATATGCTGGTTTGGGTTCTGGCATCTGTTCTATAATGGTGGCTACATTGGCTTCTTCTAGTTGCCATAATAGTTGCATTACTTCTTCTTCTGCTTTTGTGAGTTGCTTCATGTGTTTTTAATATTACTTTAGAAGTCACATGGAAATCGCCACTAATCATTATTGCTGAGAATTAGTTTAATGATCAAGCTCATTTCATAAAAATCTAAAAATTGTTGAGAACGTTTGGAACAAATATAACTAAATTTTTAGTTTAAACTAATTTTTTAGTTAAAAAAATGTAACAAACCGAGATAGTTATCGTCAAATAGGTAAAAAGACAGATATGGATATTGCCTTATTAATAATTGGCTTTCTTCTTTGTTTATTGGGGCTAATCGGTAGCTTTCTACCGGTATTGCCGGGTCCGTTTACTTCGTGGGTTGGATTGCTTACGCTTAGTTTCTCGGATGCTATTCCACAAAACTGGACATTTTTGGGTATTACCCTTGGGGTAGCTATTTTGGTATGGATACTGGATTATATTGTACCTGCCTTAGGTACCAAGAAGTTTGGGGGTACCAAATACGGGATGATAGGTAGTTCTTTGGGGCTTATCGTTGGGATCCTGTTCTTAGGACCTTTTGGAATCATTATAGGGCCTTTTGCGGGAGCTTTTTTAGGTGAGTTTATAAGAGATAGTTCTGAAACTTCAAAAGCGCTAAAAGCAGCGTTTGGGTCATTTATCGGCTTTTTGACTGGTACCTTTATCAAATTTATAGTAGCCGTTGCCTTTTTGGTGTTATTTATCCAACAGGTTTGGGATCATTGGTCTAATTTTTTCTAGAAAAGAATAGTGTAGAATTAAAAAAAGCCTCTCCAAGTTTAAATGGAAAAGCTTCTCATTGGTTTACTACTAAACCACTCACGACAAGCGTGAGACAACACAACATTTTTAATTGCTAAAAAAAGCTTCAATAAGGATTGAAGCTTTTACAATTTTGCGGTCTGGACGGGACTCGAACCCGCGACCCCCTGCGTGACAGGCAGGTATTCTAACCAACTGAACTACCAGACCAGTGCCTTATTGCGGATGCAAATATACACCTCATTTTATTACCCGCAAATGTTTTTTTAGTTTTTTTTTGCTTTCATAAAAATAGATTAAGCAAATTTCTGTCTTTCAACCAAGTATGTAGTAAGTATTTTATTGAAATCTTTTGTGGTATCTGCCAAAACATATTTAATGTCGTATTGAGCACATTTCATTTTAAGATCATAAAAATACGAGGATACTACATTTTTATAATTCTCTTTGATATTATCTGCGTAGAGATTGATAAATTCTCCGGTTTCTACATCGACAAATCGAGTAGGGTTATTGTTAAAGTCAAAATTAATTTCTTTCTCGCTGTCTATAGTATGAAATAGAATGACCTCGTGTTTATTGTATTTCAAATGCCTTAACGCTTCAAATAGCTTTTCTGGACTGGAAGAGGCCTGAAGCATATCCGTAAACAAAAATATCATAGACCTGCGGTGAATCTTTTCAGCTATTTGATGTAAAAATCGAAAAGTGTCTGTGTTTTTCTCAACGGGTGGGTCAGTGATGGTATGATTTAACTGATTTAAGAGCATTTGATGATGTCTTTCACTTCCTTTTTCTGGTGCATAATAATCATATTCATCACTATAAATGCTCAATCCAATAGCGTCACGTTGTTTTTTCAGGATATTCATCAGGCAAGCAGCAGCCAAAACCGAAAAACTAATTTTGTTTAAAGAGTTTATACTATGCTCATTGATTTTAGGATAATGCATAGAAGAGGAGTTGTCCAAAATGATGTGGCATCGCAAATTGGTTTCTTCTTCATAACGTTTGGTGAAAAGTTTATCCGTTTTGGCAAAAAGTTTCCAATCGATATGCTTGGTGCTTTCGCCGTTGTTGTACACTTTGTGTTCTGCAAATTCTGCAGAAAATCCGTGAAATGGGCTTTTGTGCATACCAGAAATAAAACCCTCTACTACTTGTTTGGCAAGTAATTCGAGATTAGTAAAACCTCCCGTTTTGTTGATTTCTTTCTGGATATCCATTCGAAGCGTATTGATTTTTGTGAAAATAAAAAAGGTTTGACAATTCGTCAAACCTTTTGCTTTTTTTTATTAAGTATGCTCTTACAATAAAGAATCTAATGCGTCAGCATATACATTTTTTGGAGATACTCCTACTTGACGTCCAACAACTTCTCCGTTTTGGAAAACTAATACCGTAGGGATGTTTCTTACTCCGTACTTAGCAGCAAATTCCTGATTCGCATCAACATCAACTTTTCCTACTACTGCTTTTCCTTCGTATTCGTCACTAATTTGCTCGATGATAGGACCTACCATTCTACATGGGCCACACCACGCTGCCCAAAAATCAACCAATACCGGTTTGTCACTTTTAAGTACTACTTCATCAAAAGTAGCGTCTGTTATTTCTAGTGCCATAGTTATTTATTGTTTTAAAAATTTCTATTTACTTTAATTATTCACAAAATTAGTCAATAATTCTGCCAAAGCTTACAAACGTAATATTTGTTTTGCCTATAGAGGCATTTGTTTTTCTGATACAAAATCATACTCTGCCTCAATGAGGGAATATACTGTAATTTACAATTAAAAAAAATAATTGCCTCAAAATCGTGTTTTGAAATATGTCGGGAAGAAAGAAAAAAAATAACGGTATCTTTATATCAGATTAACTAACATGCCCAAAGAAATCCAATTACCATATTGCAATCTGGTGTTCAAACAAACACATGCGATTTTAGTCATGCACCAGGGATCTGCCATAACCATCAAAACAGCTGCAGAGATTACCGATCTGTTGGCATCACATTACCAGGAAAGAAATTTTATTTTTATTACCCACCGCAAATATCCGCATGATATTGATCTTGATGTCTATAAGGGTAGAATACTAAAGAATATGATTGGTTTTGCAATAGTTTCTAGGAATCCAGAAGAAATAAAACGTGCGATGAAAGAACAACCCCTTTGGAATGAGGCGTTCACTTTCTTTAATGAACTGGATGAAGCGGAAAACTGGGCGCTGAGTTTTTTTGATTAATTCAACTTATAATACACCGATTCATTTTCTAAAGCACGCAACAATTCCTGTGATATATTTACTTTCTGTTTTCGACTTGGCATATGCAATTTTAATTGTTCGGCCATTTCGTAAATCACAAAATTCAGAGTGTGGCTACCAGAGTGTTCGGTAAACAACTCTTTTAATTGATCAATTCTTCCGTCTGACAATTCGTTAATGTCTAACTGAATCGTTAGCTTTCTGGCATAGCTTTCCATCACATCGTGTAATAGCTGAAAGCTATTGAATTGGATTCTGGGATCTCCTTTTTTTCCGGTATCCCGGTTTACCCATCCTTCTTTGATAAATGCTTTGGAGTATACAAACGTGCTTTTTACCAAAAAGGGTCGATGTTTTAAATATTCTTCGCCAAATATTCTGAATTCGTGCGCGGTGTTATAATCTTCAATAGTAAACGTAGCCCATCCTTTCCCATTTTTTGAAGTACGATGTTCTACATTGGTGATCACTCCACCAAAAGAAAGCTCTCGATTCACATTGCTTTCTAAATCTGCAAAATTTAATAGTGTGGCATTACAGAAATATTTCATTTCATATTTAAAATCGTCTAGTGGATGCCCTGATAAATAAATCCCTACTACTTCTTTCTCTCTTGCTAATTTCTCCATGGTTCCCCATTCTTCACAAGGAGGTACAACAGGCTCTGGGATCTGCACTTCGCTGGATTCTCCAAATAAACTTACTTGCGAGGAATTTTCACTTTCCTGATATTTGGATCCGTATTTCATTGCTTTTTCGAGAAAGGTAATTCCATCTCCTTCTTCATGGAAATATTGCCCTCTGTGTGTGTCAGAAAATGAATCAAACCCTCCTGCCAGTGCCAAACTTTCAAAAGCTTTTTTGTTGGCAGCTCTAAGGTCGATACGTTTAGCGAGATCAAAAATAGATCGGTAAGGACCGTCTTCTTTACGATTTTCGACTATGGTGGCTACAGCACCTGTTCCTACTCCTTTGATCGCTCCCATACCAAAGCGAACCGCTCCGTCTTTGTTTACCGAAAACTTACGGTAGGATTCATTTACATCTGGCCCTAGTACATCTAGTTTCATTCGTTTACACTCTTCCATAAAGAAAGTGACCTGCTTAATATCATTCATGTTATTGGATAGTACTGCTGCCATATACTCTGCAGGATAGTGTGCTTTGAGGTATGCTGTCTGGTATGCGATCCATGCATAACAAGTAGAGTGCGATTTGTTGAATGCGTATGCAGCAAAAGCTTCCCAGTCTTTCCAGATTTTCTCAAGTCTGTCTTCAGGATGTCCTTTTGCGGCTGCTTGTTGAATGAATTTGGGTTTCATTTTGTCAAGTACCGCCTTTTGTTTTTTACCCATCGCTTTACGCAATACATCAGCTTCACCTTTGGTAAAATCTGCTAACTTTTGAGAAAGTAGCATCACCTGCTCCTGATATACTGTGATTCCGTAGGTTTCTTGTAGATACTCTTCGCAGGCTTCGAGGTCATAAATGATTTCTTCGGTCCCGTGCTTCCTGTTAATAAAACTAGGGATATATTCTAGTGGACCCGGGCGGTACAGTGCGTTCATGGCGATGAGATCCGCAAATACTGTTGGTTTTAGCTCTTTCAAATATTTTTGCATCCCAGGGGATTCATATTGGAATATCCCTACTGTTTCACCACGCTGGAAAAGTGCATAGGTCTCTTCGTCATCCAAGGGAAAATTCTCTGGGTCCAGCTCGACACCATGTTTAGCTTTTACGATTTTGACGGTATCCTTTATTAAGGTCAAAGTTTTAAGACCTAAGAAATCCATTTTTAGTAGTCCTGCGCTTTCTACAACCGAGTTGTCGAATTGCGTACAGTACATATCAGAATCCTTGGCCAAAGCCACAGGAACGAATTTGGTAATATCATCAGGTGTAATAATTACTCCACAGGCATGAATTCCGGTATTACGAACGGATCCTTCCAGAACTCTAGCCTGATTCAAAGTTTCAGCTTCGAGATCGCTACCTTCTGCGATGTTGAGTAATTCGTTTACTTTTTCTAATTCGTCACTTCTGAATTTTTTCTTCAATGTAGCTTCGTCAACACCAAAAATTTTACCTAGTTTAGACATGTTTGGAATCAACTTGGCAATGCGATCTGCATCTCCTAATGGAAGATCCAGTACCCTAGCGGTATCCCGTATAGAAGATTTGGCAGCCATGGTACCATAAGTAATAATCTGTGCTACCTGATTAGCTCCATATTTCTCGATTACATAATCCATTACTCGTCCTCGTCCTTCATCATCAAAATCAATATCAATATCGGGCATACTTACACGATCCGGATTCAGGAAACGCTCAAAAAGTAAGTCGTACTTAATTGGATCCAGATTTGTGATCCATAAACAGTAAGCAACTGCTGAACCTGCTGCAGATCCTCGGCCAGGTCCCACAGATACGTCCATGTCACGTGCTGCACGAATGAAATCTTCAACAATCAAGAAATATCCTGGATATCCTGTTTTTTCAATTACTTTGAGTTCAAAATCTAGACGTTCATCAATCTCCGGAGTGATTTCTCCATATCTTTTTTTAGCACCTTCATAGGTGATATGTCTTAAATATTTATTTTCTCCACGTTTCCCTCCATCCAATTTATCTTCTTCAAATAAGAATTCATCGGGAATATCAAAGGCAGGTAATAGTACATCTCTAGCAAGTACAAAAGGTTCAATTTTGTCAACAATCTCTTGAACATTAATAATTGCTTCAGGTAAATCTTTGAAGAGGTTTTTCATCTCTTCTTGAGATTTGAAATAATATTCCTGATTAGGTAATCCATAGCGATATCCTCGACCACGACCAATAGGAGTAGCTTGCTTTTCACCATCTTTTACACACAATAAAATATCGTGTGCATTAGCATCCTTCTTCTCGCAATAATAGGTGTTATTGGTAGCAACGGTCTTTATTTGATGTTTCTTAGCAAACTCAATAAGTACTTGGTTAACTCTATTTTCGTCTTCCTGATTGTGGCGCATGATTTCAATATAAAGATCATCTCCAAACTCTTGGTGCCACCAGAGTAATGCTTCTTCAGCTTGTTTCTCTCCAATGTTTAAGACTTTGCTAGGAACTTCGCCGTATAGATTTCCTGTTAGAACAATGATATCATCTTTATATTCTTTGATAACTTCTTTGTCAATCCTAGGTAGGTAGTAGAAACCATCTACGAAGGCAATAGAAGACATCTTTGCTAAGTTGTGATATCCATTCTTGTTTTTGGCAAGCATTACAATTTGATATCCATTATCTTTTCTAGATTTATCTTTGTGGTTTTCGCAGACAAAAAATTCTACACCAACAATTGGTTTTATTTCTACGCCTTCGGGTTCTTGCCCATTTTCAATAGCTTCGGCATTAGCGGTTTTTACACTTTTATTATGATTAGATACTGCTTGAACAAAGTGGAAAGCTCCCATCATATTGGCATGATCTGTCATTGCTACAGCCTTCATCTTATGTTGTGCAGCTACTTTTACCAAATCGGGAATACTTGTTGTGGATTGTAGGACAGAAAATTGAGTATGATTATGCAGGTGTGCAAAACCAACTTCATCAAGAGCGGCAATATTTTCATTAATTTCTTCTTGAGAAAGTGAAGTTGTGCCTTGCGCGGTAATTTCTTCACGAATTTTTTGAGAAGCCTTCTTGAGATTTATGTGCTTAAGTCCAATTAATTGTATGGGTTCGGCATTGACTTCTTTAAAGTTGTGGAAATAGTCTGGTTGTACGTCCAGTTCTTCAATCGTAAAGATTTCTTTACGAATCAGTTCCAAAAAACATCTCGTGGTAGCTTCTACATCGGCAGTTGCGTTATGCGCTTCGTTAAAACCTATACCAAATAAGTGTTCGTGCAATTCGGTAAGTGTAGGGAGTTTAAATTTGCCTCCACGACCTCCAGGGATTCTACAAAGCTCAGCTGTAGTTTCTGTACAAGTGTCTAGTACGGGTAACTCCTGAAGATTATTCGATACACCAAGTCGGTAAAACTCGGCCCCCATAATATTGACATCGAACCCAACATTTTGACCAACCACAAATTTGGTCTTCGAAAGAGCAGTATTAAATTTTTCCAGAACTTCTTGTAACGTTATCCCATCTTGTTCTGCAAGCTCGGTGGATATACCGTGTATTTTTTCTGCGTCATAAGGGATATTAAATCCTTCAGGTTTTACAAGGTAATCCTGATGCTCAATACAATTTCCCAACTCGTCATGTAACTGCCACGCGATCTGGATACACCTGGGCCAGTTATCAGTGTCACTAATAGGTGCGTCCCAGCGTTTCGGTAATCCAGTAGTTTCGGTATCGAAAATTAAATACATAGAAGTTTATTTACAAGAAAGTGTATCCCTAACAATTAACTCTCAAAAATACATAAAATAATAGGTTGGATTTTCGAAAAGTTATCCAGAATTATTAACTAAGTAAAAAACAAAAAAAGCTTGGCTGATTTTGTAGCCAAGCTTTGAGATATTCCAAGAAATATTTTTTGCTAATTCTATTTCAATGATATCTATTATTAATTATTACGAGGTGATCCTATTTGAGTTCCGATAACACTTGCATCTGGTTGTGTAATAACCGGACAGTTAATGATAGCTCCTGTTGCAGTAAGCAAGTTGGATAATGAGTTATCCAGTGGACTTGGATTTATATTTCCTCTGAAAGGAATTAAAGTTCCATCTGCCAAAAGATCATTAATTTGCTCAAAACTTTGTAGGATTGGACGATCTTCTGCCGGAATTGTAAATTCTGTAATATGTGCATCCCACATTGGAGCGTATCTCTCATCGCTAGGATCAATTGGGAAAGTGTTTGTAGGATCGTTTTGCTGACGATTACTTAGAGAAGCTGTGTTTAAACCTTGGAAACCATTTGGGTTATTGGCTTCAGGCAATACTCCATTTGCAGTTGGACTAAATGGTAGCATAGATCCTCCTGGGAACAATCCAAAAGTTGGTAATTGTGCCAATCTAGGTGCAAAAACCCCTAATTCTATCGTTGCTGGTGCAGGATCTGAAGTGTCTGTTACAATGTGGAAGTAATATGGTCTTCCGTCATGCCATCCGTCTAATAATTGCAATACTACGGAAGCTTGATCTGGAGCAAAATTAGGATTGTTTAAGTCATCCTCTTGCTCTTGCTCGTTACCTGCTGGATTCGGTATTCTATCATGAATTCCAGTGCTGTTCGCAACAGGTTGTGCATTGATTACAATACCACTTGGTAATACTACGTATGAAGACCATGCTGCATCAGCAATAGCACCAGGGTTAACTTCTGCAGGAGGGAACCCGAATAACAATCCATCTTGTCCTCCGGCAACTAGAGATCGTTTTGGTGAAAAATCAACAGATCCCTCAAATACCAATCTTCCATCATCCGTAAAAGTTGCATTTTGCTCTCCTCCGGATCCGACAGCGGCCGCCATTCTAGGGGCAAAAATTACTCCCAAGTCTCTAGCCATTTCTCTGTCTGAAGCTTCAGTGATTACATAATATAACTCTCTTGGCCCATTTGGTGTGGTTTCCCAACCACGGAACATAGGAAAACGCGCTGTAGGTCCTGCTGGTACTACAGATCGATCTACACGAAAGTCAATACCCAATACACTCGGTAAAAATACATTCTGTGCATCAGTAAAGGTTAGTGCAGGATTATCTGCATCATAGGGGATACCTCCATCCTCTCTGATACTTTCTAATAACAAACTTGCTTCAGAAGGATCTGGATTTGGTGGTGGGATCACTGCATCATCATCACTACAAGACGCAGCTAAAAAAGTAACTAATAGGCTTAAGAATACGGTCTTTAAATTTTTCATTTTTCGTTTTTTTTGTGTGTTTATATTTCATGAAAAACAACTGGCCAATCGTTTTTGTGGTTCAAAATCAAAACCATTCGATTCTGATATAAATTGAGACGACCACAAGAATTAGGACTTACACCAAAAAAAACCTAAATAATAGAAGAAACTTATTGTTAATTTTTTTTCAATAAGTAAAAAATATGAGTGTTTATGAGGGATAAGAGCTCAAAAAGTAGCTTACAAAGATGATTGTTAAAGTGCTAATTTTATCATTTTATTAAGAGTTAATTAACAAAAATCAGCTCTTTTTTTTATGCTCTTGAAAGAGTCAAATGTTAGCTAGCTAACTTATTTTACTGGGGTTTCGGAAGGTTTGCGTAGTTGTGAGTGGTAATTTTGGATCTTTTGAATGCGAAATTTGGGAGGTATAAAAAATAAAAAGCGCTTACGGTCAAGATAAGCGCTTTTCGGGTCAAGTTGAGATTGAGTTTAATAACCAAAATCAAAGAAACCTTCAGTTACTTGTGTACCGCTTCTGGTTTCAAATTCGAAACTTCCGCTGATACATTGTGTATCTGTATTATGTTCACTAATTATTAATGTTCCTGACAATGCAGATGATTTATCACCTCTCCATGCATAAGTAGCACTGTAATCACCAGATCCAGTTAATGAATATGTTCCTGGTGTTGTATCTGCAGGCATTACAATTACGATTTCACTATTTTCATTAGTGGCTCTTATTAATATGGAGGCATCTTTTACACCAAAAATATCTGCAGTATGATCGTCGGTAATCATCTCGTTACCATCAACAAGTGCTGTCAACGAAGCATTTAATAAACAAGGGTTGATTTCTATTTCTGGCTCCTCGTCGACATTTCCTGATTCTAAAGGTAGTCTATAGAACCATCCGTGATTGAAGTCTACTATGTCACCATTATCGTCCTTAAGATTTTTAAAATAGAAATTACCAGAAATTTCATTGTTATAAATTTCAGTAATGATCACTTCTCCAGCGGTCTCTCCATCTACAGGAATGAATTTTTTTTCATAATCCTTGTAACTAACCTTGCTTACTGTTTGTTGGTCTAATTTATAAGTTCCAAGTTTGGTAGAAGAAGTAGTGAAGCTTATTGTTCTTTCTCCTTCACTACCAGAAATTACCAAAGTGCCATCATCATAGATAACAGCCTTTTTTATGGAAGTTCTAAATGTTTCTCCTTCTATCTCTGCCTGTAATGAAGGGTCATTAATTACGATGTCTTTAGAACAAGACGTAATTATAAGGCATAGAAGTACATAAAATAGAGTAGTTATTTTAGTCATAGGCTTGGGGCTTTGCAATTTAGACTATGGTATTATCATAGTCACGTGTTTACCCTACAAACATATAATGAAAATCTGAGTAAAACAATTTTTTGGTCGAAAAAAAGCATATTTTATCGATGAAATACACAATTATGTTCTTTTTTGCAGAAAACGAGTTTTATTTATACGAATTTTCTTGTGATTTTCTAAACCTGTAAATTTCATAGTGTTTCATGAATTTTAAAGAAGAAGAACAGTATAAATCAAATAAATAGCTAAATCGTATATTGTTTGTTTCAAAATACTTACCTTTGCGCCCTTAATTATAAACCGGGTCGTGTACCCAAAAATTAATTTATATGCCTGTTAAAATTAGATTACAGAGACATGGTAAAAAAGGGAAGCCTTTTTACTGGATCGTAGCAGCAGATGCTCGAGCTAAAAGAGATGGTAGATTTCTTGAAAAATTAGGAACTTACAATCCAAACGTAAATCCAGCGAGTATCGATTTAAATATCGATGGAGCTGTACAGTGGTTGCAAAATGGAGCGCAACCAACCGATACTGCCAGAGCAATCTTATCTTACAAGGGAGTAATGCTTAAAAACCATTTACTTGGTGGAGTAAGAAAAGGAGCTTTGACTGAAGAACAAGCGGAGGAAAAATTCCAGGCTTGGGTTGCAGAAAAAGAAGGTAGTATCAATTCTAAAAAAGATGCACTTGCTAAAGCTGATGCTGATGCAAAAGCTAAAATTTTAGAAGCTGAAAAAGAAGTTAATGCTAAGCGTGCGGCCGAGGCTGCTCAAGTTGAAGCAGAGGCTAATGCAGAAGAAGCTGCAGCAGAAGTAACCGAAGAAGCTAGCAACGAAGAAGAATAGTTGCTTTATTTATGATGAAGAAAGAAGATTGCTTCTATCTAGGTAAAATCGTAAGTAAATTCAGTTTTAAGGGGGAGGTACTGATCAAATTGGATACCGATGAGCCCGAAAGTTATGTAAAAATGGAATCAGTTTTTGTTAACTACAACAATAACTTGGTTCCATTTTTTATTGAAAAAAGCAAACTGCATAAAAGTGATTTACTACGTGTAAAATTTGAAGATGTAGATTCTGAAGAAGATGCCGATGATCTGATGAAAGCAGAAATATATCTTCCGTTATCCTTACTTCCAAAATTAGAAGGAAATCAGTTCTACTACCACGAGGTAATTGGTTTTACAATAATAGATACTTCCTTTGGAGAAGTAGGTGTCATCAAAGCGATCAACGATAGTACAGCTCAAGCATTGTTCGAGATAGATCGAAAAGGAACCGAAATTCTGATCCCAATGAACGATGAGTTTATCGATAGCGTAGATCGAGATACAAAGACGGTACATGTAACCACTCCAGAAGGGTTGATCGATTTATACTTGCAATAGAATCTGGGAGACCTATGGATAAGCCTTTTCAATTCAAACAATTTACGATTCAGCAAGACCGCTGTGCCATGAAAATTGGTACAGATGGGGTGTTGCTTGGCGCCTGGGCGCCAATAGACGACACTGTTAACTCTATCTTAGATGTTGGTACAGGTACTGGTGTAATTGCCTTGATGATGGCACAACGAAGTCAGGCTCAAATTGTAGATGCTCTGGAAATCGATGCTGATGCCTATGAACAAGCTGTAGAGAATTTTGAAGCTTCATCCTGGGGAGATCGCTTGTTTTGTTACCATGCTTCTTTTCAGGAGTTTGCGCAGGAAATCGATGAGCAATATGATCTACTGATTAGTAATCCTCCTTTTTTTGCTGAAGATTATAAAACCGATAGTGATCAAAGAGATTTGGCAAGGTTTCAGGATGCGCTCCCGTTTGATCATTTGTTGATCGGAGCATCAAAATTATTATCTGAAAGTGGCAGATTGGCAATCATTGTCCCATTTCAGGAAGAAGGAAAAGTGGTAGATATCGCTGAACAAGTAGGGTTGTTTGTACAAAAAAATACCAGGGTCAAAGGTGCTCCTGGTACCAAGATAAAAAGAAGTCTATTAGTGTTTACTAGAGATAGAAAGGAAGGAGAAGTAGAGGAGTTGGTAATCGAAAAATCCAGGCATGTATATACAGATCAGTACATCGATCTAGTCAAAGATTTCTACCTAAAAATGTAAAATAAGAAAAGGAAAGCCACAAAGCCTTCCTTTCCCGAAATCCAATCACTCTACAAAGCTTAATTCGCTAAATGTGAAAACAGCGTGAATTAAGATCGTACACTATTATTTTTTCGTGATCCAATTTCCATCAGCATCACAATATACCTCCATCTCTTTATCTCCTTGTTTTAGGATCAATTTGAACTCAGAAGCATCTTCCTTGGCTGCAGCACTTTCGATAGAAGCTCCTGCAAAATCTTTTGCAACCGCATCCAAGACCTTTTGTGGAAGATTTTCTACAGCCAAATCGATATATTTATCCTGAACCGGAGTTACAGTTTCTGTATCGTTTGAGGCAATTTCTTGAGCATTAATGCTTTGTGTTCCTACTAATAACCCTAATGCTAATACTGGCAATACAAATAATTTTTTCATCGTTTAATCTCTTTTAGGTTTTAAAAATTTAATTCGTTTTATCTAGTAGAAGAATTATGCCATAAGAAGATTAAATGTGTGTTTTTGGTGTATCTATTTGATTTTCAATTTTTTGAATATAGAATGAACGTTTTCATAAAAATTGTTAAGGAATTCTTATTTGTGTAGAAAAAGAATATTGACTGCGGAATTCATACACGAATTTTATACTTAATTATAGTACAAAGAGGTGTCTCAAGTTGAGGTTTTTGAACTGTAAAACGATATAGAGGAAAGTCAAATTTGTTTTGTTTTAAGGTTCTTCTAAGAGAACTAACATTTTTTAAAGCAAAGGAAAATAAAACCTGTTCTATTTTGATTATTTGTTAATGAATCTCACTATTTTTGAAGATATCATAAATTAATATTGTTGTATATGAAGCCAGATCTTTTTGAAGCTCCAGACTATTATCAAATCGATGAATTACTCTCAGACGAGCATAAATTAGTAAGAGATGCAGCTCGTAGCTGGGTAAAACGAGAAGTTTCGCCAATTATAGAAGAATATGCACAACGTGCAGAATTTCCTAACCAGATTATCAAAGGTTTGGCAGAAATTGGAGCCTTTGGTCCTTATATCCCTGAGGAATATGGAGGAGCTGGGCTGGATCAAATTAGTTATGGTTTGATTATGCAAGAGATTGAAAGAGGTGATTCTGGAGTACGTTCTACTTCGTCGGTACAATCCTCATTGGTAATGTATCCGATCTGGAAATATGGAAATGAAGAACAACGTAAAAAATATTTACCCAAATTAGCTTCAGGAGAGTTCATGGGATGTTTTGGTCTTACCGAACCCGATCATGGATCCAACCCTGGTGGGATGACTACCAATTTTAAAGATAAAGGAGATCATTATTTATTGAATGGAGCCAAACTATGGATATCCAATGCGCCATTTGCAGACATTGCAGTGGTTTGGGCCAAAAATGAAGAAGGAAGGATTCATGGACTTGTCGTAGAAAGAGGTATGGAAGGATTTTCAACCCCTGAAACCCATAACAAATGGTCGCTGCGAGCATCTGCCACTGGAGAGTTGATTTTTGATAATGTAAAAGTGCCCAAAGAAAACCTGCTACCGAATAAAAGTGGATTGGGAGCACCTTTGGGATGTTTAGATTCTGCTAGATATGGGATCGCTTGGGGTGCTATTGGAGCTGCTATGGATTGTTATGATACTGCATTGCGATATGCCAAAGAACGTATTCAGTTTGATAAGCCAATTGCCGCTACCCAGTTACAACAAAAGAAATTGGCCGAAATGATCACCGAGATCACCAAAGCACAGTTGATGGCCTGGCGTTTAGGAGTCCTTCGAAATGAAGGAAAAGCAACTTCTGCCCAGATTTCTATGGCGAAACGAAATAATGTAGAAATGGCCATAAAAATAGCAAGAGAAGCAAGACAAGTGCTCGGAGGTATGGGAATCACAGGAGAGTACAGTATCATGAGACATATGATGAATTTGGAAAGTGTAATTACTTACGAAGGGACACACGATATCCACTTGTTGATCACTGGTATGGATATTACCGGGATGCCGGCTTTTAAATAATAATTATAAAATTCTCCTACACCTCGGTGTAGGAGAATTTAGGGAATTGCAAAAAAACAGTTAATCGTCAAAAGCAAATAAATTGACTGTATAGCTTCAAATCCGATGTCTCGTCCTACCCTTGCATGGATATTGAAGCTGATATTCCCATAGAAGAATAATTGTTTAGGTACTCATTATACCTTATTCATAAACCTATAATTCATCTACAAGGCAATAGTACAGCAGGAGAGTTTCAAATTCTGAAACTGAGGATTTTTTTTCGAAAATGGATATGAAAATATTTGGTCATCGAGGAGCTGCCGGATTGGTAGCAGAAAATACGCTGGAATCAGTAAAAGAAGCCTTGCGTTTCAAAGTAGATGGTATCGAGATTGATATCCATCAGTGCCGTTCTGGAGAGTTAGTCGTGATTCATGATGAAACTTTGGAAAGAACCACCAATGGCAAAGGAGAGGTTTCTGATTTTACACTACAAGAATTACGACAATTCAGTACCGAAGAGGGTTTTTTGATTCCGACCTTGCAGGAAGTGCTAGCGCTCATTGATGGCAGATGTGAATTAAATATTGAGTTGAAAGGGAAACACACAGCGTTACCTACTTTGCAGTTATTGGAAGAGTATATTCCAAATTCAAGTTGGCAAAACGCTGATTTTATCTTATCTAGTTTTGATCATGAACAGTTAAGACAACTTAGAGCAGTTACTTCAAAATACCGAATAGGTGTGCTCACTGAAGAAAGTATTGCGATTGCTCTACCGGTTGCAAAAGAATTAGAAGCCTTTTCTGTCCATCCATCAATTCGGAACCTTACCGAAGAAGAAGTTATATTGGCAAAAGACGAGGGTTTTAAGGTATTTGTATGGACAGTAAACGATATATCGTTGATTCGTAAATCAAAATCGTGGAATGTTGATGGAGTGATCACAGATTTTCCGAATTTTGCACTATGAACTATGATTTGATTATTGTGGGTGGTGGCGCCGCGGGTTTTTTTACCGCGATCAATGCTGCAGAACACAATCCAAAATTGAAAATTGCTATTCTGGAACGAGGAAAAGAAGTATTGTCGAAAGTACGAGTTTCTGGAGGTGGGCGATGTAATGTTACTCATGCCGAATTCATTCCTAACGAACTGGTAAAAAACTACCCCAGAGGAGAAAAAGAATTAAAAGGACCTTTCCATACCTTTATGACAGGAGATACTATCGAATGGTTTGAACAAAGAGGTGTTGAGTTGAAGATAGAAGAAGATGGTAGAATGTTTCCGGTTACAGATTCTTCAGAAACTATCATCAATTGCTTTTTGGGAGAAACCAAAAGATTGAATATAGAGGTGTTAACCAATCAAGCGGTAAAAAAAATTCAACCAAAGGATGATTATTGGAGGATAACTACGAATACAAGTGATTTTGAAGCCAAGAAATTGATGATTGCCACAGGTAGCAACCCCAAGATATGGAAAATGCTTAAAGATTTGGGTCATTACATTGTTGATCCGGTTCCGTCGCTGTTTACCTTTAACTGCAAAGACTCGAGGATTAAGGAGCTGATGGGTGTGGTTACTCAAGCATCTGTAAAGATTCAGAACTCCAAATTATCTAGTGAAGGCCCATTATTGATTACGCATTGGGGGATGAGTGGTCCCGCCATTTTGAAATTGTCGGCCTGGGGAGCTGCAGAACTACATGCCCTAAATTACAATTTCGAAATCAAGGTAAATTGGAGGGAATACTACACTTTTGATGAAACCCTTGAAGAACTGAAGATTTTTAAAACAAAAATGGCTAAGCAACAGGTTTCAAAATATACACAGTTTGAGTTGCCGAAAAGACTCTGGCAAAGCCTGGTTACAGCAGCCCAAATTCAATCGTATCAAAAATGGGCAGACGTGAATAAAAATCAACTTCAGGCACTTGCCAGAGAGTTAACCGCAGGTATTTTCACCATAAAGGGAAAAAGTACCTTTAAAGAAGAGTTTGTAACTGCGGGAGGAATAGATTTGAAAGAGGTTAATTTCAAGACTTACGAAAGTAAAAAACATAAAAACTTATATTTTGCTGGAGAGGTGCTGAATATTGATGCTATTACCGGAGGATTTAATTTTCAGAATGCTTGGACTGGTGCTTTTATTGCCGCGCAAGCTATAAATTCGTAATACAAGTATCTTTCGGTCTGGAGATTATGACAGAATAAAAATTAGATATACCATAACCAAGATGCAAAAGTACATAGCGCTATTAAGAGGAATCAATGTAGGTGGCCATAAGAAAATAAAGATGGTCGATCTAAAATCCATGTTTGAGAAATTGAAATTTAGTAATGTGACTACCTATATACAGAGTGGGAATGTCGTTTTTGAAAGTGAAATAGCAGATCAACATATCATTGCCGAAACAATCAAAAAGGGAATTAAAGATACATTTGATTTTGATGTTCCTGTTTTGGTATTGTCTGCCGATGTGCTGCTATCGATTTATCATGCTAATCCTTTTTTTACACAATTAGAGAACGAAGAACTGGACGAGAAAAAAATGCTGTTTACGTTTTTAGACAGTCTTCCAGATAGATCTCGAATTCATGAAATTTCAGCAGCTTCGCACGAAAAAGAGAAAATTGAAATTAGAGACGAGGTGATATACTTCTATGCGGGTAATGGCTACGGGAAAACAAAACTGAGTAACAATTTTTTCGAAAAAAAACTAAACTGTAGCGCTACTACTCGTAATTTGAAAACTGTGGTTAAATTGTTGGAATTAAGTAATTTGTTATAGGTTTTAATAGGGTGTTAACTAGCTATTCTGAGCTTTTTTTCGTAAATTAAAGGAGTTTAACCAATACCTCGTTAACTATGAAAAAAATTACCCTTTTCCTTGTTCTTCTTTTTGTTTTTGATGGATCGGCTATCTGGGCCAATAATGGGCAACCGATTGAAAAATTGCTATCTGAGTATATCAATAAGATGAATGCCCTTACACAAGGAACCAATAAAATGGATGTATTAGAGCTGTTTGATGAGAAATATAGTGGAAATACCGTATATGTAAACTTATCAGGCGCATTGGTAAGGAAAAACTATAGTAAGAAGGATATATCGTCCCAATTAGATGATATTATTGATGATAATAACTACAAGTTCAGGTTGACTCTGGATAAAGTAGTATTTAAAACCCAAAAGGAACGAGCAGGAACCATTTCTGCAGTAGTTAATTTCGAATCTTTTATCGATAAGCGGTTGGCAGAAAAAGGAACAATGTTGATGGATATGGTTGCCATTCGAGCCAATGGAGGATGGAAAATCGTACAAAATAATATGGTTCGTGTTTCTGAAGCCAAAGATATAGGAGAATGCGTTTGCTACTTGTATGGTAAAGGTACTACCAAGTTTGTCACCGAAGTATATTTTCCTACAGGGTTAGAATACAGTCAGGAATTTGATGCATTTCAGGTAACCACCAAGGATAACAAGAGAATTATCAAATCTGATAATAAAGAATTTTATTGGAGCAGAGATACCGGCAAACTTACCTTCAAAGGAGGGAATATTGGCAGAGCAGAAAATTCCAGAAAAGCCGTGGAATTTGTCTTAAAAAATCTGTATAAAGATTCCTGCGTGAACATTGTGTTTAATTAGCATCAAGAATGATATAAATAAAACCCGCAAAACGCGGGTTTTTTATTTAATTGATAATCGTCGAATCTTTCAAAAAACCTCTCCACGAGATTTCTATCGCCTGATTAATATGTTTTTCCTGAAGTTTTAACTGCTCGTTTTCGTGTATTTTCACTAGAGACACTACATTTCCAAAGAATAATTCTTCCATAACAAGGGTATTGTATGCCTTGAAGATTTTCTTTTTAATCCCTTTCTTAAAATACTCCTGAATTTCATTGTAGTAATCACGTGCCCTGTCTTTAAGAGATTGTGGGATCTCTGGAGAACGGGCAATTTGTTCGGAAAATATAAACGCCAAAGGGTTATTGATGAAATAATAAAATAAATTGAGCCACATCACGGTAAATTGCTTTTTTAAATCGTCTTCGGGTACATTTCTCATAACTACGGTACCAAAATCCTGAGTAAGCATTAGATATAACTCTGTTATAATTTCTTCTTTATTCTTAAAATGATGATATACTGTTCCGTTTGCAACGCCAGATTCTTTAATAATTTGTGAAAGAGAGGTTGCATTAATCCCTTGTTTAGTAATTAATTCTAGAGTAGTCTGTAAGACTATTGCTTTTTTGCTCATACAAAAACTTATTCCTTATTCTTCATTTAATTTAATCGCCATATGCCAAAATTTAATGCAGTCGCAAAAGCAACCCAGGCAATATAAGGGATAAGTAGGTAAGCGGCAGTTTTGTTTACAACTTTAAACCATCTAATGGTAAAAAATAACAGGATAAAAAGGGCAATAATATCCAGTAATGCAATTAATGGGTTTTGCAATCCAAAGAAAAAAATGGACCATGCAGCATTCAGTAATAACTGAAACCCAAAATGATATAACGCAATTTTTACCCATTTATGATAAAAACCTTTGCTCCATACAATTCCTGCTGCAACACCCATCATAATATATAAGATCGCCCATACTGGCCCAAAAAGCCAGTTTGGTGGGGTAAATGAAGGCTTATTAAGTGTTTGATACCACGTATCGATAGATGTCTTAGTAGCAATACTACTTAAAAAACCTATTAAAAGGCATAATACTACGGCAATACCAATACGAAATAACTTTATTTTCATTAAAATGAGTTAGTGCAATACTAAAATAGCAATTTATTTTAACTACTTATACTTTTAAGTCCTATACAGCACTTATATTTGCTTAAATTTTATCCCATGAACGATTATCTTGAATTTACTTCTTCTGTTGGTGCAAATTTACCAAAAGAAGGAATAATAAGCTGCTCTTCTCCCAGTAATATTGCATTAATCAAATATTGGGGTAAACGTCCAGTGCAGTTGCCCGAAAATGCATCGATCAGTTTTACACTGGATGCATGTAAGACAACAACTTCACTTAAATATGTGCTTCAAGATCTAATTTCAGAGGATTTTAATTTCACCTTACTTTTTGAAGGAGAACCCAAACCTGAATTCCGCCCGAAAATTAAGAAGTTCTTCGAACGTATCGAAAAATATGTTCCTTTTTTAAAAAAATACACTTTTACTATTGAAACCAGTAATACATTTCCACATAGTAGTGGGATAGCTTCTTCGGCAAGTGGTATGAGTGCATTAGCATTCTGCGTCATGCAGTTAGAGCAGATGATACATCCTGAAATGACCAATGAAGAATGTTTGCAAAAAGCATCATTTTTGGCACGATTAGGGTCTGGGAGTGCCTGTCGCAGTATAGAGGGACCTATGACAGTTTGGGGGAAGCACCAGGAGATAACTGGAAGTAGTGATGCCTTTGCGGTCAAATTTCCGTATCCAATACACCAACATTTTGAAAACTATCAGGATACGATTTTGTTGATAGACAAAGGCGAAAAACAAGTAAGTAGCACTGTAGGTCATGATTTGATGCATGGACACCCTTTTGCGTCCAAGAGATTTGAACAGGCTACAGAAAACATAACAAAATTAAAAGAGGTATTGACCTCTGGGGACCTTGATGCTTTTATTCAGATTGTCGAGAGTGAAGCCTTGACGCTACACGCTATGATGATGACTTCATTGCCCTACTTCATTTTGATGAAACCTAATACGCTGTCGGTAATTGAGAAAATTTGGGCATATCGTAAAAAAGCCGGATCCAAGATATGTTTTACTTTGGATGCAGGTGCAAATGTTCATGTTTTATACCCAAATTCGGAAAAAGAACAGGTTTTAGAATTCATTACTAGCGAGTTAGTTGCGTATTGCCAGAATGGGCAGTATATTTGCGATAAAGTAGGATGGGGAGCAAAAATATTGTAACTTTATCCTAGTAAGGCGACATATAAGATATAGATATACCCAGAACTAATGAAAGGACCACTATTTTATTCTAAGATATTATTGTTTGGAGAATACGGAATTATTAAAGACTCCAAAGGACTTTCTATACCTTATAATTTTTTCAAAGGCGCCTTAAAAGTTGCTGATGATTTGGATCAGGAAGCCAAAGATTCTAACCAGAACCTTAGAAATTTTGCAAAATACTTAGCAGAGATTCAGGAGCAAGGTGTGGTCAAGTTTGACTTGCAAAAGCTTCAAGAAGATATCGATGCCGGGATGCATTTTGACAGCAGTATACCTCAAGGTTACGGAGTTGGGAGTAGCGGAGCATTGGTAGCTGCGATCTATGACAAATATGCTGAAGATAAAATCACAGTTCTTGAGAATTTAACCAGAGATAAGCTATTAAAGCTGAAAGAGATTTTTGGATTGATGGAGTCGTTCTTTCACGGCAGCAGTTCTGGATTAGATCCGTTAAATAGTTACTTAAGCTTACCAATTTTAATACATTCCAAAGATAATATTGAGCCTGCAGGGATTCCTTCTCAGAGTACAGAGCACAAAAAAGGAGCAGTTTTCTTGTTAGATAGCGGTATTGTTGGTGAAACTGCACCAATGGTCAGTATTTTTATGGAAAACATGAAGCAAGAAGGTTTCAGAAACATGCTTAAGGATCAATTTGTGAAGTATACTGATGCTTGTGTTGATGATTTTCTTAAAGGAGACGTAAAATCTTTGTTTTCTAACATCAAGCAACTTTCACATGTAGTTTTGGATAATTTCAAACCAATGATTCCAAAACAGTTCCATACGCTATGGAAAAATGGAATTGAGACCAACGATTACTACCTTAAACTTTGTGGTTCTGGTGGTGGTGGTTACATCTTAGGTTTTACTCAGGATTTTGAAAAGGCTCAAGCTTCACTTAAAGACTACAAGTTAGAAGTGGTTTACAACTTTTAGAGATTAACTCATGTTGTTGAGTAGGAGAAATAAACTCTTTTTTTTAAAACTATTGAGTTTGTTTTCTGTGGTGCGTGGTTATAACATTCTAATCATCATCATTGCTCAGTATCTTACCTCTATTTTTATTCTGGCTCCTCATATCAAGCTGAGAAATGTTGTTTTTGACCCTAATCTTTTTGTGATTGTATTAGCGTCTGCTGGAGTAATTGCAGGAGGATATATCATTAATAATTTCTACGACAAAGAAAAAGATCTCATCAATAGACCCCAAAAGACGATGCTTGATCGTTTGGTAAGCCAGCAGACTAAACTTACTGGGTATTTTCTTTTAAATTTTTTGTCAGTAGTATTGGCAAGCTATGTGTCTTTTAGGGCGGTGGCTTTCTTTTCGCTTTACATTTTTGCAATTTGGTTCTATTCACATAAACTAAAGAAATTTCCAATTGTTGGGAATACAGTGGCATCTATCCTTGCTATCATTCCGTTTTTTGCGGTTTTTATCTATTACAGAAACTTTGATGAGGTCATTTTTGTACATGCTACCTTTTTGTTTTTGATGCTCATGATTAGAGAAATGATAAAGGATTTGGGGAACTTGAAAGGAGATATGGCACAAAATTATAAAACTATTCCTGTAGCCTATGGAGAATTGACTTCAAAACGAATCATAAGTGTCCTTATTTTAATTTCTTGTGGGCCTATCTACCTCTTGTTAACCAGATATGAGATTGGGTATATGTATTTGTATTTTTATCTGTGTGTGGCACTTCTTTTTATTTTGCTACTTGCGCTTTGGATATCAAAAGGGAGAACGCACTATGTTTGGTTACACAATATCCTGAAATTAATTATTGTAGCTGGTACTTTTAGTATTGTTCTTATCGATGTTAATATGATTTTGGATCGAATTCTCTGGTAAAATAAAACAGCTGTAGTAAAAAACCACAGCTGCTTAATTCTTCTTGTTCTTTATTGATCGAAAACTACGCTTGTGGCTTTACGATTTTTAAAGTTAATTGGAATAACTTGTTTCCGATTTTTACATTTTCAAGATCCACTTTCTTATAGTTTAATCTTGCTTTTACGTAATCTTCAATGATTTCTTTTTCTGCATCTACAGAAAGTACTACGATTTCTCCTTTGTTATTCAAAACAAATTCGATATCAGCTGTTAGTTCTTGTTTTTCTACTTTGATTTCTGGTCTCTCTAATAATACTGCTATTTGATTTCTTAGATCTTTTTCAGCATTTTTAGTAGGGTTCTCATTAGAAGCAAATAATGAACTTGTTCCTAATACAATTGCTAATACTACTACGGCTAACTTTTTCATTGTTTTTGGGTTTTAAGATTTGAGATTATTAAATAAATATTGTTGTTTTTGTTTTACAGGACAAATTTAGATCGAGCGTATATTTTTTTTGAGGTTTGTAGTTTATTAGAACGTGTCATTAGGATTACGTTTAAGTTAAAATGTGTGTGTTTTAACGTAAATTAAACTTTGATTAAAACATACTTTTTATATGTTTACTTTTCGAGGTTAATAGTAGAATAGATTTTAGTGTTGCTGTATTCTTAGTAAAGGATTCAAAACGATGCGAATTTTTCGTTTTTCAGACCTTTCTAATGTTTCCTTAATGTTAAGAAATACTTTTTTTGAATTTCTTAAAAATGAATTTAAACCACTATAAATCAGTTTTTTACATGTTAATTTATTGTTAATGAAATCTTAGGATTTCTCTAATGATGCATGAAGAAAGGATCAGTAGATTTTTGATCAAAGTTTAATAAAAAAAGCTAAAACTAGTTAATGGAAAATCAATTACTAAAAGTCGCTTTGGCGCAAATAGCACCAGTGTGGTTAAACAAAGAAGGGACCCTACAAAAAATTGAAAACTCGATGCGAGAGGCTGCAGCTCAAAAAGCCGAATTAATCATTTTTGGAGAAGCTTTATTACCAGGGTATCCTTTTTGGGTTTCTCTCACCGATGGGGCTCAATTTGATAGTGCCGTACAGAAAGAAATACATGCACACTATGCTCAAAACGCTGTTGTAATTGAACAGGGAGATCTGGATACCGTTTGTACCATTGCCAAAGAACATAATTTAGCGGTCTATCTGGGGATCATAGAACGTCCTTTGGATAGAGGAGGTCATAGTTTGTATGCTTCCTTAGTTTATATTAATCAACAGGGAGAAATCAAATCGGTGCACAGAAAGTTACAGCCTACCTACGAAGAGCGATTAACGTGGGCTCCAGGAGACGGAAATGGCCTAAGAGTACACCCTCTTAAAGCATTTACTGTTGGAGGGTTGAATTGTTGGGAAAACTGGATGCCTTTACCTAGAACAGCTTTATATGGTCAGGGAGAGAATCTGCATATTGCTGTTTGGCCAGGGAGTGATTATAATACCAAAGACATTACGCGCTTTATTGCGAGAGAATCCCGATCTTATGTTATATCCGTGTCAAGCTTGATGCGAAAAGATGATTTCCCGAAAAACACCCCGCATCTTAATGAAATTCTGAAGAACGCTCCGGAAATTTTAGGAAACGGAGGATCTTGTATTGCCGGACCAGATGGTGAATGGGCGATGGAGCCTGTATTACACACAGAAGGCTTATTGATAGAAACACTCGATTTTAACAGAGTATTGCAGGAAAGACAAAACTTTGACCCGGTAGGGCATTACTCAAGACCAGACGTGACGCAGCTAAGTGTAAATCGCGAACGACAAAGCACAGTGTGGATTGATGAAGAATAGTTGTTTTCCTTGTTTCTAAAGAACTATCTTTGCACAAAAATAAATACATGAGTCGAGGAGGTAATTTTGGCAAAGGAAATAACAGAGGGAAATTTGGGGGTAATTCAAAAAGAAGACCATCTTCAAAAAGTGGTGCGCCTGAAAGGAAACCAAAGAATGTGGTAAAACAAGAATCTGATGAGATTCGACTCAATAAATTTGTAGCTAATTCTGGAGTATGTTCCAGAAGAGAAGCAGATCTGTATATCCAAACAGGAAGTGTGTGGGTAAATGGAAAACCAGTGACCGAGATGGGATATAAGGTAAAGCTTACCGATGAGGTCAAGTTTGATGGTCGTCTCATCACTCCCGAGAAGAAAGAATATATTTTATTGAACAAGCCAAAGGGTTTTATCACCACAACAAGTCCAGAGAAAAATAAAACGGTCATGGAGCTTGTGGCAAACGCTTCAAGAGTTAAGCTTAAGCCCGTGGGGAGATTAGAACGCAATACTACAGGTTTGTTGTTATTTACCAATGATGTTGACCTGGAGAAAAAACTAACGCATCATAATACCGATGTGCGAAAGATTTTTCATGTAGAGTTGGATAGAAATCTTAAGTTCGAAGACATCGAGAAGATCCAAAATGGTGTGAAGCTAGACGAGGGCTATATCGAAGTTGAAGAAATCTCTTATATCGAAGGCGCTTCAAAAAAAGAAATAGGAATCCAATTGAGCTCTACAAAAAACAATATCATACACAAACTTTTTGAGCATTTCAGATATGATGTGATCAAATTGGATAGAGTAATTTTTGGTGGCCTGACAAAGAAAGACTTGCCTCGCGGTCATTGGAGAAAACTAACCGAACAAGAAGTGATCAATCTGAAGATGTTGTAAGTACCTCATGAGTTTTGTTTCCTCGCATCTTATAAATTTCCCAGATTAAAAATCCAAAAACAATTAGATATTCTAAAGCGACCATCCATAGGTTTTCTTTAAAATCAGGATGAATATAAGCCGTATAGCTAAATACAATGGTAAAAGACCATATCACAGGAAATCTATACTTGGTAAATACGCATAATGCTAATGGTACGGCCAAATACCATGGATGTACTGTGGTCGATAAAAAGTAATATGCACAAATACCGAGCACCATTGCCGTTATCATTTGTGGTGTGGATTTGTTTTTTCTGAAAAATGTGAGGATCAAAAGAATACTTATAGTTACCAAAGGAAGGATTTTACCAGCAGTTTCTATCACGTTCCAACCTACAATTTGATAACCAATCCAGCGTATGATAAAGTAAATACTGGCATTAAATTCAAAATTCTGAAACCAAAGACTAATGGTTTTGGTAAAGTTTTGTACAAAAGCTTCAGACAAAAACGGAACAAAAGTCAAGACTACTGTTGTTAAAACTATAACGTAAAACCCTGTTAATCTCAATAGCCCCTGAAGAGGTTTTGATTTTTGATTCTCTTTTTGCGTTAAAACAAACTTCTGAAAGAATATTGGCAAGAAAAGCATAGGGATTAACTTTACCGAAATAGAAAATGCAAAAATGACTCCAGCCCAATACCAATATCCTTTGTGTAAAAGGTATAAAGCCCAAACTAAGAAAAATACCATAATGGCTTCAAAATGAAGGTTTCCGGTAAGTTCGATGATGATAAATGGATTTAAGATATACCAGAATATATGATGTGTTGGTATTTTGAGTGATGCTAACAGCTTTTTTCCAAGGAAAAAGGTGCCGACATCAGCCAAAATAAGTAGTATTCTAAATACCATAGCAGATCCTAGAATACTTTTATTGGCAAAAATTGCAGCAATCAAATAGCCTAATTGGCTAATGGGGGGATAATTGGTGAAATGACTTCCATTTAGTGTTCCCATACCTGTATAGAGCTCTGCAGCCTGATCGATAGGAGCATTGCCTTGGGCAATCCAAACTTCGGGTAAGGATAGGTATGGATTGTATCCTTCTAATAACATTCTTCCGTCCCAGATAAAACGATAAAAATCTTGCGATAGATTAGGGATAGCAAACAAAAACACCAATCGAAAAAGTAGGGCAGCAATGGCAAGAAATCTCCATTGAGTAGTGTTTTCCTGGATGAGCTTATAGTATATAACAAACAAGCCTCCCCAAAGGAAAATCATTTTTACAAAATCAGTACGAACCAGTTGGTAGGCAAAACTCCAATAGAATAATAATCCCAGTACAACAAGAAGTATGGAAAACTTATGGTATTTCCATTGTTGTAACATTATAGCTTAGAGGTTACCGACTTAAAGAATACAAAACCAAAACCAAGGAATAACATGATGTGGAATAAAAACAGACCAAAATCCTGTAATTCGAATGCACTATACAATGCAAAGCCAAAATAAGCCATCAGCAGGGCTTCTATAATCGTATTCCCTGAAATATTTTTGTTGATATATTTATTTCCTTTCCAGGAGTCCTTTAATGATTTTACATTGAACTTTGGAGTACGTACGAATTCACTTTTCTTTCCAAAATGACCTTCAAGTACTGCCATCGAATTGTGAACAGAGAATCCCATTGCAATAGAGAAAAAAGTAAAAAACATTTTGATGTATTCCATAAAATTCCAGAATCCTTTTCCGTGTATTTTTTTGAAAGTGAACCAATAACAAAAGAAAAAGATTACAGTACTCAGTGCAAAGAAGGCGATCACATTAAAATACCAGCTAAACATCGGGTTGCTGTTCTTGATATACATCACTGGTACACTTAAAACAGCTACCAATAATACTAACAAAAACATGCTACTATTTAGTAAGTGGAAAAAGCTATGAAACTTTGTTTTGAAAGGAACTGACTTGTCTTTAAGTAGTTTCCAGTATAATTTTTGGAAGTTTTCTGCAGCACCCTTATTCCATCTAAATTGTTGCGAACGCGCAGCGCTTATCACTACCGGTAATTCTGCAGGGGTTTCTACTTCCTCCAAGTATTTAAATTTCCATTTCTTCAACTGTGCGCGGTAACTAAGGTCAAGATCTTCGGTAAGTGTATCTCCTTGCCAGTTTCCAGCATCTTCTATACATTTCTTTCTCCAAACTCCTGCAGTACCATTAAAATTGATAAAATGATCTTTATAATTTCTTCCCACCTGCTCCATAGTAAAGTGGAAATCCAGAGCAAATGCCTGAATTTTGGTCAACATCGAATAATCTCGATTAATATGTCCCCATCGAGTTTGTACCACTCCAATATTCTCATCTTTGAAGTAAGGAATAGTTTGTAATAACCATTTCTTACCGGGTAAAAAATCGGCATCAAATATGGCAATAAACTCTCCTTTGGCAATTTTAAGTCCTTCTTTCAAGGCTCCGGCTTTAAATCCAGATCGATCTTCTCTTCGGATATGCTTTATATCTAATCCTGTTTTCTGAAGTTTTTCGATATGAGCAGCTGTAGAAACCACAGATTCATCTGTAGAATCATCAAGTACCTGAATTTCTAGTTTGTCTTTTGGGTATTCTAACTCTGCGATATTATCCAGTAAACGATCCATCACGTACAATTCGTTAAAAACAGGTAACTGTACAGTAACATGAGGGATTTCTTCTGGATTGGAAAAATCAAAAGTGGGAGCATTATCAGGTTGCTTTCGTGCTTTTAAATAATTAGAAAGCAGATTCAGTTGTGCCAAACTATACATAAAAATAATGAGTAGGGCCAATGTATACGTTATAATGATAGCAATATCCATTATGAAAAGCTATATTTAAAAATCCAACTTAAAATCTTAACGCCTGCAAATATAGCACCTTTTATGGTTCCTGAAACTTTTGAGACACCAATTCTCTTTTTATAGCGAACTGGGATTTCGGTATAACTATAGTGCTTTTTTAATGCTTTTAGTTGCATTTCTACGGTCCAGCCATAGGTTTTATCTACCATTTCTAAGTCAAGAAGTTTGTCGTACTTAATAGCTCTAAAAGGACCAAGATCGGTAAATTTTGCATTAAAAAAAAGTTTCATTAAACTGGTTGCTAACCAATTACCGAATATTTGCGGAAAAGTCATAGAACCAGATTCTCGCAGATTTTTTACTCTGGCACCGATCACAAGGTCTATATCCTTTTCTATTATGGGGTTGACAATTTTTGTAAGTTCTTCGGGATAATCGCTGTAATCACCATCCAAAAACACCACTATTTCGGGTTTAACTTCTTGCGCTGCGATATGCTCCATCCCTTTCAAGCAAGCAAAACCATATCCTTTTTGAGGTTCTTTCAGTACTGTGGCTCCAGCATTTTCTGCCACACTTTCGGTATTATCTGTAGAATTATTACTCACTACGATCACCTCCTGAACAATGTCAGGAATTTCTTTAATAACATGAGCAATAGAATCTTCTTCGTTAAAAGCTGGTATGATTACTTTTATGATTGGTGGCATTATAATGAAGCGTTGGGGTTGTCTCTTTTAAAGCTGAAAACGTCGGTCCACTCACCGGTTTTAATATCATTTACATAACGTTCTGCTTTGAAAAGTTTGCTGTTTCTATACAGTAGACAATATCCTTCTTTTTTATTGTTTTTATATTGGTATTTTCGCGTTATTCCGGCTGCAATATCGTAAATAATCCACCATTTCTCGGCTTTGTCATCAATAAAATGCCCTTCTTTTACTAATTCTTTGGTTTTAGAATAATAATACCAATAGCCATGTTTCTTGTTATTCTTAAAGTGTCCTTCTTTAGAAACAATACCATTGGGATAGTAAAAATGCCAAAAATCTACTTTAACTCCATCGTTTAACCAACCTTCGGCTTTTACTGTACCATCTGCGTAATAATCGTAATGATATTCTTTTTGCGAAAACGCAGTGAGGCCAGAAAATACAACAGCTAAGATGAGAAGTAGTGATTTATGAATCATGATGTATTAGTTAACAACACTGCATTAGACGAAAGCTAATCGGGATACTAACATTTTTTTTAAAGTTAATGAATTAAAAATGCCACACCTAATTTTTGGATGTGGCATTTGTATGAAGAAAGTATTCCAGTATGTATGCTTATTTATTGTTTACGTAATTCATCAAATCCACATCATTACCTAATAAAACTTCTGTAGGATTGATTCTACCTTCTAGCTTGTCATTCTCTAATTTCAGTACTCCTCTTGGACATACTGCAGAGCAAATTCCACAACCTACACAACTAGATCGTACAATATTCTCACCTTTTTGAGCATAAGATCGTACATCAATTCCCATCTCACAATAGGTAGAACAGTTTCCGCAAGAAATACATTGTCCTCCATTTGTAGTAATTCTGAATTTTGAAAATAATCGTTGTTGAAATCCTAGAATTGCCGCCATAGGACAACCAAATCTACACCAGGCACGATTACCTAGTATGGGATAAAATCCTGTACCGATCACTCCAGAGAATATGGAACCGATATATAAACCATAAGCAGATCTCATCGTTCCAGCCTTGATTAAAAATACTTCGTTTGTAGTCCCGGAAAAATGCATCACTACAAGAGCAATGATCACTGCAAAATACCCTATTGCACCATATCTGGCATCTTTACCTAATTCTTTTCTTTTAAATAATAAAACTCCGGCAAAAACAAGGGTCAAGAAAACGGCAACGCTAATCAAGAATACATCTTTTGTTAGCCAATATTTTTTGGGATCATATCCTAAATAGGTATACACAACGGCGGTAGTCATTACGACAGAAAAAACAAGTACGGTATGAATTAACCATCTTTCTAATTTCCATGCACTTACTTTTTTGCTGGATAATTGTCTGAACGCATCTCCTGCAGTTTCGGCCAATCCGCCACAACCACAAACCCATGAACAATACCATCTTTTCCCGTATTTATAGGTAAGAAATGGAGAAATTACAAAAATGGATAATATACCAAGTGCTAAAAGACTAAGACCAATAGTTTCAGTCTTGATAAAGGCATCTATTCTGTATTGATCAAAGTTATAATAATTCAATGGCCACATATTCTTAAGGTCATAGTAAGGCACATCTGAATTCATAACATACATAAATTCGGGTATCAAAAAGGCAAAACCTAATTGAAAAAACATTACAGAAACAGTTCGCAACTGTTGGTATCTATTATGTCTGTATTTCAGAATGAATTTATATCCAAAAGCAAGAATAGCTATAGTGTATAAGGTTCCATACACGAACCACTGGCTTGCTGGTCTACCACTTAATAAATTACTCAGGGGATCAAAAAGTGAAATCAATCCTGTATTGGCTTCTCCGTTTGTGCCCATCCCCAATAATTCTGGATAAAAGTACAAGACGATATAAAATGCGGTAAGTACTACTCCTGTAAGCCATCCTAATACTCCTCTAGAAGACATCGACTTGAACCAAACACCGTCATTTTTGATTCCTTCAAGCTTAGTGAGATAAGCATTGTTGGCAAATAAAACCGTACCCAGGGTAATCAAGCCCAAAGCAGCAGTTAAGAAGATTCCTTTGTTAGGGAAATTGGTGTTGACAAGAGCCAGTATCATGATAAACATTCCTACAAAGCCAATAGCTAGGGCTACTTTTTGTTTGGTTGTAATTCCCTTTGCATCTGGGCTAGCAAGAGACATACTATGATTTAATTTATTACTCATTTCTAATATTTTTTAGTCAAAAGACTTTTGTTGTTTTGATTTTTTGAAGATTAAGCGGTTTGAAATTGATGACTGTTATAAGCCGAAAGAATTTGGGATTCATGTTTTTTGTAGAATTCCGGATCAAAATTAGCTTCAGCCAGATTTGTCATAACATAATCCACATCTCTTTTTTCGGTCAGCCAACGATCAAAAACCTCGTGTCTCATTCGTATCCCAAAGGTGTTGATCCCCAAAAATTCTTTGGTGTCCTTATGGAAGGATACAGTGATACATTTGGTGTCGTCTTCATGTTTCCAATGAAATTGTTGTTCGTATTCTTGTGGTCTACCAAATACCCAACCATAGGTTTGATATTCAATATCCATAAATTTTGCACTATTAAACCAATGTCCAGGTTTGTATTCAATTCGATTTCCGCAGATTGTTTGTGCTACAGTTTCGCCCATCATACGTCCAGTATACCAAACGGCTTCAATAGGTCTTCGCATTCCAATGGATTCGTGTTGTTCGGCACAGTCTCCAATAGCATAGATATTAGGGATATTGGTTTCTAAAAACCGATTTACTTTGATTCCACGGCCTAATTCTATCCCAGATTCTTTTAAGAAATCAATATTTGGAGATACTCCGGCAGTTAATCCAACAACATCACAATCAATTACTTCTCCGGTTTCTTGTACGACGACCGCTCTGGCTTTACCATTTTCGTCGGCCAAAATTTCTTTTAGGTTAACTCCTAATCGTAAATCAATATGATGATTTAGAATATGTCTATTGATCATTGCGCTTTCTCCAGCAGGTAATACACCATTCCAGAAACTATCTTCTCTTACCAAAAAAGTAACTGGAATACTTCTGGAATGTAACATTTCGGCTAATTCGATTCCGATCAATCCACCACCTACTACTACAGCTCTTTTACATGTTTTATTATCCGGAGCATAATTCTCTAGATTCTCCAGATCCTGTTTGTGATACATTCCCATAACACCATCCAAATCCTGACCTGGCCATCCAAACTTATTGGGTTTTGATCCTGCTGCGATAATAAGCTTGTCGTAGCTCATGGTCTCTCCAGAATTAAAGACTAATTCGTTGGATTCATGCTTTACTTGAGATACAAAACCTTGTTTAAGTTCGATATTGTTCTTTTCCCAGAACCAATTTTCATAGGGTTGTGTATGTTCAAACTTCATATGCCCCATATATACATACATCAACGCTGTTCTGGAAAAGAAGTAATCTGTTTCGGCAGAAATAATGGTGATTCTTTTGTCAGACATTTTTCGAATATGCCGAGCAGCAGTGACCCCCGAAATACCATTTCCGATAATAACGATGTGTTCCATAAGTGATAGTTGTTGATTGTCAATTTTTAATGAGAAGTGAAAACTTCCCAAAGTAAGTCGTACATAAATATAAGAACTTAAGAGCTTCAAATAATTTAGAATCAGTCTAAAAACAACTGGGTTTGTAAGGAACGAGAACTAAATCGAACATGGTTCACTTTGTTTCTGGATGTAGAAAACAAATTGAACAAAATCAAAATTTATTTGTAAGCAGCACATTTTGGGTGCGACTGATAGACCGTTGCCAAGGTAATCAAGAATTGTAGAAAATTAGGATTTATCTTCATTATAAAGGATGAATCGACAAAAAAAATACTCATGAAAAAAGTAATCATTATCGCAATATTGTTGATCTCCCAATTAGGGTTTTCTCAAAGTACGTCGGAGTTTTTCAAAAAGGCGGACGCATTTTTTAAAACCTATGTGGTTAACGGTAAAGTAAACTATACAGAGATCAAGAAAGACCCCTCTTCATTAAATGAATTGATCGATCAGGCCGCAAAAATTCGAGTTTCGAAAAGTGAGCCTAAAACATTTCAAGCCTTTTATATTAATGCGTATAACTTGGCAGTGATAAAAGGAGTAACGAATAAATATCCAGTAAAATCACCTTTGAACATTAAAGGGTTTTTTGATAAAACCACCTACAATCTAGGAGGTAAGCAAACCACGCTTAATGATTTGGAGAATAAGATCCTTCGTAAGAATTTTCCAAAAGAAGCTAGGTTTCATTTTTCTCTGGTATGTGCCGGTTTAGGATGTCCCCCAATTATTTCTGAAGCATATACCCCTGAATCTTTAGATAAACAATTACAACGTCAAACGACCAAAGCACTTAATAACCCAAGGTTTATCAAAGTAAAAGGAAACAAAGTACAGTTGTCTCAAATCTTTGAGTGGTACAAAGAAGATTTTACCCATAACGGGTCAGAAATTGATTATGTAAATCAATTCAGAAAAGAAAAGATTCCTACCAAAGCTAAGATCTCTTACTACCCGTACAACTGGAATTTAAATGCAATCAAATAAATAATCATAATAATTAACTACATGTTGTTAAAATTAGGGAGTGATATGCCCTGTGTGTTTTAGTAATATGATAAATACTCAAAAAATGAAATCAACTAAAAACATCGTAACCACTTTTTTACTTTTGTTCGCGATCACTGTAGGGTTTGCACAAGACGAAGATGATCAGGGAGGTTCGGTAATTCAAACATTAACACCTTCAAAATTAATAGGTAAAGGTCAATACGATATTAAATGGTTCAATAACCTATATACGCAAACAGAAAGTACCTTTACAGATGGTGACGAACCCAGACAAACATTCTTTACTTCGACGGTAGAGGCATATACTGGTGTTGGGAATAACAAGCGATGGAATTTGGGAGTTATCCTTGAGTTTAGATCAAATGTAGTAGCAGACAGAGATGCACTAGAGGTTTTTCAATTTGATGGAGAAAGTAACACAGCTAGATCTGGGTTTACATCTTTTGCTCCTTCGGTGAAGTTTGTCCCCCTTAAAAACGTGAATAACTTCTCGATCCAAAGCTCATTTTTTATCCCATTAGTGGATAACGAAACGGAAAACGGAGTATTTCTTGATCAAAATGGATTTATCTGGCAAAATCGTTTCTTCTATGATTATACGTTTCCAGGAAATAAGTTCCAATTATTTACTGAGCTCAATTCTGAATTGAACTTCGGAAAAGAAGAAGACAGTTTTGCAAACAACAGTTTGCGTTTAACTCCGGGAGTATTTTTTAGTTACTTCCCAAGCTCAAAATTTACGGTGTTGGCTTTAGCTCAACATTCAGAATTAGTGGATTTGGGGAATGATTTTGATCAAAGCTTTACAGCACTAGGAGGTGGAGCAAAGTATCAGCTTACGAACGAATTAAACATAGAGGCATTATATACCAATTTTGTAGATGGAAGAAACACTGGATTGGGTGAAACTTTTAATATAGGTTTAAGAGCCGTATTCTAATAAAATTGTATTTTCAGCAGTAAAAAAACGAATGAAAAAGGTTTTTTTACTGCTTTTTACAATCATTGTTAGTGGATGTTCGGGTCAGCAAAACAAGATTAATGGGATTAGTTTTGTTGGCTCTCCACAAGAGATAGGTCCTGAAACTATCGATCCCGTGGTACAACTTAATGCCAATTGGGCTGCTGTGATGCCCTTTGGGTTTCTTAGAAATCTTGAAACACCAACTGTAGTATTTAATATCGACAGACAATGGTGGGGAGAGCGTAGGGATGGTGCCAAAAAAACCATAGAACTACTTAACGCCCGAGGTATAAAGGTGATGTTAAAGCCACAAATCTGGGTTTGGAGAGGCGAGTTTACTGGTGATATTAACATGAAATCTGAAGAACAATGGAAACAATTAGAGAAATCATACAAGGACTTTATTCTTTTGTACGCCAATTTAGCTCAGGAAATGCAAGTACCAATTCTATGTATCGGTACCGAGCTGCATACGTTCGTGCAAACCAGACCAAAGTATTGGAACGATTTAATCAAAGAAATCAGAGGTATTTATAAGGGTGAGTTGACCTATGCCGAGAACTGGGATCAGTTTGAAAAAGCTCCTTTTTGGAGCCAGTTGGATTATATCGGGATAGATGCATACTTTCCTGTCTCAGATAGTCATACACCAAGTATAGAAGAACTAAAGTCGGGTTGGCAAAGACATAAAGCAAAGATTGTAGCTTTAAAGGATAAAATAAAAAAGCCTGTTTTGTTTACAGAATTTGGATATCGAAGTATCCATTATACAGGCAAAGAACCTTGGGACTCGAGTAGAAATCAGGAACAAACTAACCTTGAAGCGCAAAACAATGCATTATCAGCATTGCACGAAGAATTCTGGCAAGAAAAATGGTTTGCCGGAGGGTTTTTATGGAAATGGTATCACAATCATGATGATGTTGGTGGGAATAATAATAATCGTTTTACCATTCAGAATAAACCCGCAGAAGCATTAATTAGATCTTTATATAAAATTGAATAGATATCTATCATATAGTATAGGTTTGGTAATCATCTTTTTCTTTTCGTGTAAAAGTGATGATGATCAGGTTGCAGACAATACATTGGCTGCTCTGGTAGCTGTCAATACTATAGAAATTGATAACGTGATTGCTTGTGCCAGCTCATCTCCAGACCAACAAAATGAAACCATTACCTATCTCTATCCCAGACCTGGAGCTACAGATATCAGATATTTTGAAACTTCTTCTTTAGATGTGGATAAAAATGATTTTACTGCCTACCGCAGCGTAGCTATAACTCCTACTGATTTTTTTAATGGATATCTCAAAAAATTCAATAGAATTTCAGACAATGAAAAATGGGTGATTATTACCTTTTTCGAAAATGGAGTACTACATATTTCTAATCCCATTCGGCTGAAACATCTTACAAAACCTACAGAATTTAGTGATCAGGTAACTGTCGATACTGGTGTTGCAGGAATGCCAATATTTAGTTGGAATGATGGGTTTTTTGATGATAACAAGATATATTTTCAAGTTGTTTCTGATCGTAATGACGAACTATTATCAGGTACATATACTTTCGAAAGGCAATTTCAATACTACAAATTAGATAATGTTGTCCTTAATATTACCAGAGATACTCCACCTACTTTAGAGGTAGGAGAGGATTACGGATATACATTGATGGGGGTGAGCGAGGATAATTGGGTCAATCTTTTGCTTCAAAGGCAATTTCAGCCTTGATTTATCCCATAATCTTGTAAGCTAAGCCATACTCATTCGTCTATAGCAGTACAAAAAAATTGCTATGAAGAAGATCCTAATTTCTCTGATTTTCTTGATGACTTGTTGTGCTTTTTCTCAAGATGCGGTAGTTGCAGAATTACGCATTAATGGATTAAAAAGAACCAAGGAATCTTTTATAAGAAAATTAGTTAAGGTAAAACCGGGTGCTGCCTATGATTCGTTACGTGTAGCTACCGATATAGAACGTCTAAAAAGACTTCCGGGAGTCGCCAATGCTGAGTCAGAGCTGCAAAAAGAAGGATCTGATTATGTGATTACCTATACTATTGAAGAAAACTTCACCATAATTCCTGGGATCAATATTGCTACCGATAACAATGATGAGTTTGCGTTTCGGGTTTCGCTTTTCGAATTTAATTTATTAGGAAGAAATCAGATTTTAGGAGGGTTTTATCAACGAGATGTCTTCGATTCTTATGGGGGATATTGGGAGGCTCCTTATCTTTTTACCAATAAGTTTGGATTTGGAATCAATTACAAAAACCTGGTCTCTCAAGAGCCTGTTTTCTTCGAAAATGACAATACTGTAAATTACCGTTTTGATACCAAGACTTTTGAAGCAAATCTGTTATACGAATTTAATTTTCACAATAGAGCAGAAGTAGGGATTAACATCGCCAGCGAAGAATATGATTTTCTGGAAGGTGATCTGCCTTTGGGAACTCCAACTCGGCTTACGGCAGATAAAATCACATATAGAGGAGAATACGAGTATAATGATATTGATATCGATTATCAGTATGTGTCTGGTTTTAGGAGCCTGTTAGATGTACGTTTCGTAACTGGCGGCGAAGGATTACTCAACGACTTTTTTATCGGAAGAAATGATTTTGAATATTTCAAAAAAGTCGGAAAACTGGGTAACTGGGCAAGTCGACTACGACTGGCTTATGCATCAAATGATGATACTCCTTTTGCTCCTTTTGCTGTAGATAACCAATTAAATATTCGTGGCGCAGGTAACACTATCGATAGGGGTACTGCAGCCATTGTTTTGAATACAGAATATCGCCACACTTTTTACGAAAAAGGCTGGTTCGTGATACAGAGTAATGTTTTTATTGATACAGGAACATGGCGTAATCCAGGAGGAGATCTGGTAGAATTAGTAGATGGCAGCACCTTGCGATTTTACCCTGGTTTAGGAATACGTTTGATCCACAAACGTATTTTTAATGCTGTTTTTAGATTGGATTATGGTTATGGTATTGGTGATGATGCTACCAACGGAATTACCTTTGGGATTGGCCAATATTTTTGATTTAGAGTGTAATAAGACTTACATTTGTGATAAAAATTGCTTCATACAAATCGAACTAAATGCGAAAAAGACTAATTCTTGTCTTACTTACCCTATTGTATTGCTTTTTTGGTCAAGCCCAGGAGAATACCATCTCAGAAATTGTTATTCAAGGGAATAAAAAGACCAAGACTTCGGCACTACTCAAATTAAGCTCTATAAAAAAAGGAGCTACATTGGATTCGCTGCTTATTGAAGAAGATATCAAACGATTAAAAAGATTACCTTCTATCGCGCATGCCTATTATCAGGTGCATCAAAAAGAAGAAGGATATCAAGTAGTTTATGGAGTTGAAGAAAACTTTACGATCATCCCTTCTGCTAATCTTTACACTACTAATGACGACGAGTTTGCCTTCAGATTGGGATTGTACGAATTTAATCTATTAGGCCGTAATATTACCTTGGGGGGATTGTATCAATATGATATTTATAGTTCTTATGGGATCAATTTAAGAGCTCCATTTTTGTTTAGTAAGAAATTTGGATTGGCTTTAAATTATAGTAACCTCACTACCGAAGAACCTGTTTTTTTAGAGAATGGAACTGCAGATTATAAGTATAACAATACTTCATATGAATTATTAGGTCTCTATCAGTTCAACTTTCAGAATAGAATAGAACTCGGGGTAAATTACTTTAATGAAGATTATGAGTACAAAAGAGGAGTAACTGCAGAAGGGATTCCTCAGGATTTTGATGTGAATAAGCTCTTGTTCAAGCTTATTTATGAGTATGATAATTTGGATTATGATTATCAATATGTTTCAGGTTTTAAAAGTACGTTTAATGCGCAATATGTAATTAGTACACAAAATGTGCTCCCTGATTTCATCATTTGGTGGAATGACTTTTTATATCATGCTCGTATAGGAAAAAAAGGAAACTGGGCCTCGAGACTTCGCCTAGGTCTGGCGTCTAATGATGATTCTCCATTTGCTCCTTTTGCAGTAGATAATAACTTAAATATTCGAGGTGTAGGAAATACCATTGACCGAGGAACCGGTGTAATTGTATTAAATACAGAATACAGGCATACGTTGTACGAAAAAGATTGGTTTGTACTGCAAAGTAATATGTTTATCGATGGGGGAAGTTGGCGAAATCCTGGTGGAGATTTTGGAGATTTTGGGGATTCTCAAAACTTTCGATTGTATCCTGGAGTAGGTCTACGATTTATACATAAAAGAATCTTTAATGCCACTTTTAGAATCGATTATGGGTATGGAGTTACAGAGGATGCTACCAATGGTTTTGTTTTTGGCATCGGGCAGTATTTTTAATCCATGAGATAAGTCGTGTGATTTTAAAGGAATCGTTGGTTAATTTAAACCTTGCTTCAATAGATTTTAGAAATTTCACATCAGATGTGTCACTATCAAGAGCGTATTTTGTAGGTTGTTTGTTTTTGTGATTAGTGATGCAATTAAAAATGATTACATTTAAGTATAATCAATTGTTAATTTCAAATTATACGTATAGATGAGAAAGTTTTTAATGGCAATTTTAATCCTTGCATTAGTACCTGCTTGCAGTAGTAATGATATTACTGGCGAATATACCTGTGAAATGCCCGATGGAACATTTGGATCAGTTTTGAAATTCAAAAAAGGAGGCAAGTTATTTTTGGATTTGGTCAAACAAGAGTGGGTAGAACGATCTCCTAACTTGGGTGATAAGCTCAACGTTGCAGGAACCTACGAAATCATCGATGATAAGATCGTAATCAAGTATTTTGATGGATATCAAACCCATACCTTGTCCAAAGTTGGCGACAAGTTAACTTCAACTACCAATACGTTTCGATTGTGTACTTGCCAAACAAAATTGTAGATATAGGCAATACAAACGAAGATTTGGATAAAAAACGATGCTAGAATTAGCTCAACTTTGTATTGTAATTTTTAAAAACAATAAAGATGAGTCAAAAAATAGCAATTATCACAGGAGGTAGCCGTGGATTAGGAAGAGACATGGCATTAAATTTAGCCAAAGACGGAGTGCATATTATCTTTTCGTATCATCAAAATGTTACCAAAGCCAACGAGGTTATTTCTGAAATTGAAACATTGGGTACAAAGGCCACCGCTTTTCAATATGATGCAACAAAACCATTATCAGGAAAAGAGTTTATGGATGAGGTAAGTGCTTACCTTCAGGACACACAAGGGAATACGAATTTCGATTTCTTAATTAACAATGCAGGTACAGGCTTGCATAGCTTGATAAAAGATACTACAGAAACTCAGTTTGATGAAATGATGAATATACACTTGAAGAGTATATTTTTCTTGACCCAAGTAGCTCTACCCTTTATGAATGAAGGAGGTCGTATTATCAATATCTCTAGTGGCTTAGCCAGATTTAGTTTCCCAGGGGCTTCTGTCTATGCCATGATGAAAGGTGGAATTGAAGTATTTACAAGGTATCTGGCAAAAGAATTGGGAGATCGAAAAATCACTGCAAATGTAGTAGCACCGGGCGCTATTGCTACAGATTTTGGAGGAGGAGTGAATCGCGATAATGAAGAAAAGAGAGCGATTATTTCACAGATAACTGCCTTGGGCAAAGTCGGCGAACCTGAAGATATTGGAGGTGTAGTGGCCTTTTTATGTTCGGACAAAGCAAGTTGGGTAAATGCACAGCGACTTGAAGTTTCTGGAGGGATGCTTGTCTAGTGTAAAATTAACTGTGAATTCTTACCTTTACTATAATGGCAGCAATACATCGACTTTCGACCATAAGCGACTATCATAATTTTGCAAATCTTCCCGCACCAGAACATCCACTGATTAGTTTGGTGGAGTATAGTCGGGTGCAATATCCGAAAGATGTTAAGGGGATAAAACTAGTACAAGAGTATTATTCTATCGGTTTGAAACGCAATGTACCTTATAAGTTTTTCTACGGTCAGCAGAAGTATGATTTTGACGAAGGGTTGATGACGTTTATTTCGCCAAATCAAGTGATGAGTATGGATAAAAATCCAAATATAGGATCCAAAAAACCATCAGGATGGTTACTCTTTATCCATCCTGATTTTATTTGGAATACATCCCTGGCTAAAAGGATTAAATCCTACGGATTTTTTGGATATTCTGTTCATGAAGCTTTGTTTTTGTCAGAAAAAGAAGAGCAAATGATGATTCGTATTTTAAAGAATATTGAATTAGAATACCAGGCAAACATTGATAAATTCAGTCAGAAAATCATTATTTCTCAGTTGGAGTTATTGCTTAATTATGCAGAACGTTTTTATGAGCGACAATTTATCACCCGAAACAAATCGAATCACCATGTTTTGGAGCAATTAGAAATTGTACTATCTGAGTATTTTGATCAAGATAATCTAGTAGAACTAGGACTACCGAGCGTAGAATATGTTGCTAACAGATTAACGCTTTCTCCCAACTATTTGAGCAGTATGTTGAAATCTTTAACCGGAATGAGCACACGACAACATATTCAAAATACGATCATTGAAAGAGCAAAAGAACAGCTTTCGGTTACCCAACTCTCTGTGAGTGAAATTGCTTATAATCTGGGTTTTGAGCGACCTGCTTCGTTTACCAAATTATTCAAAAATAAAACCAACCAATCACCTTTAGCATTTCGGAAGACTTTTAATTGACCACCTTTTCTTTATAGTATCGATAGAGATCCTCTGAAGAAGCACCTAGCCATCTTCGCATATGGATGTTCAAAAAATGATACTGTAATCTCCATACCCCAATTTCTCGATACCTTCTCGCTGAAGTAATTACGTTTTTAGGGATAATGACAAACTTATTGATTTCAAAAAGCCGATCTACAAGATCATTGTCTTCATAAACGATATAAGCTTCATCATATCCACCAATTTCGTCGAATAATTCTTTGGTAATAAATTGACTTTGATCTCCGCCTCTACATTTTTTACTTTCGAATTGTGTGAGCCAACCCAGAAATAATAACCAAGGATGATGAGAATCAAATTTCATTCTAAAACACCCAGCAGGATTGCTATTAGCAACTTCGGTCACAATATCATGGTCAAAATGTTTTGGAGGATAAGAATCTGCATGAAGAAAATACAAGATGTCACCCATAGCATTTTGCGCTCCGGTATTTAGTTGTACTGCTCTTCCTTTTTTTGAAGAGATCAATCGAACAGGTACTTCACTCTTGATGGCGTATTGATTGACGACGTCCTGAGATCCGTCGATACTTCCTCCATCTACGACAAGAATTTCTTGTACATGATTATTATTGGATCTATTTTGAATTAAGTAAGAAAGCAGCTTACCAATGGTAGCTGCTTCGTTAAGTATAGGAATAACAATCGATATTTTCAATTTTGGAGTCTTAGAATTAGGTTATAAATTTACATATTTAAGTCCCAAATTTATCTGTTGAGGTACTATTTTTAGTCAACAACAAAAGCTGGTGTTACTTGTGCTCCTTTATTTAATCCCCAATCGTAATCTTTGTATCCTTTGTTTGGCTGATTCGTGATTTTTACTGCAGAATATCTGTTGATAAAGTCTTTTACATCTCCACCATTTACTTTGAAATCCTTTTTATACCAACTGAAAATTTTAGAAACTTTCACCTCCTTTTCCGTAATCACATTGCGTGTTGGGTCATTGATAAATTTTTCAGTTTGCTGATCCAGAGCCGTATGCAAATTCTCTGCTGTGTATGCTCTATTCCACACTACTGGACAAGAAATAGAAGCACAGTTGATAGCAAAGTGGATTCTTGGATCTCCATACTTTCTTAGAATTTTATGCTCTAATTCTCCTAGACTGTGCCATACACCATCAATCTTGAAAAATTTCTTCCCCCATGGGTTATCAATATCTTTAATACTTTTTACTGGATAACTGTCGATTACTAATTTTATAGTGTACGCATTATATGCATTGATCCAGTACGCTAGTTTTTCTTCTCTAGACCAGTCTTCCTGTGGCGGATTTTCAGAAAGTTGTTGGAAATATCTATATAATTGAGAACTATCTCTCATAAAACCGTCATAATCTACTTTTCCGTCTTCAGAAACGTTTAGTAAAAGTGCTTGATCCCAAACACTATGGTCAAATTTATCTTGTGCGTTGATTTGAGTAAAAAATAAAACTGCTATTAGAACGAATATATTTTTTGGAGCTTTCATCTCTTTGTGTTTTTAAATTGAATGGTTAATACTTAATTGTTTTTTTATTGTCGTAACCTGATCAGTTAATGTGGGAATTTAGTAGGGAATTAAGAATTAACCTTACACAAAGTGCAGGTTTTTATTGTTTGTTGTAGGAATTTGATAAATAAAGAAACAGAGAGTTTTATGCAAGTAATCTCGAAATAAAAAAACATAAATAACTGAAAAACAGTAGTTTGTGTTTTCAGCCATTTTTAGCTAAGATCAAACCAGGCAAATTTTACTCATTAAAGATTTATAAAAAAATTAACTTTTTGATTTTAAAGGTATTAAAAAGGTTGTAACGAGTTATAAGGCATAAGAAAAAGCTATGAATTATTATTCATTTAATGCCCAATCATACTTTAGGAAACTCTTTTTGGCGGTGTTACTAATGGTAACCTTAGAGTATTTATTTAAAAAATCGATAATAGTACCTTCCTTTTTAAAATCCTTCGCAAACCAGGAGAAAATTTTGGATATCTCAATCTTGTCTTTGGATATTTGATTTCGACTCGTATCATTAATAAAGGCAATGGTTAACCTTTCTAACTCTTGATTTACATTTTGAGCGGTAAAGGCTTTATTGGATAATGCTGGGCAAGAATATGAGGCACAATTAATCCCAAAATGAATTCTTGGATCTCCCATTTTTCTCAGCATTCGATGCTCTACATCATTAAGCGTATACCATTTTTTACCGATCCTAAAGAAACGAAGATCCCATGGGTCTTTGATATCTTTTATACTAGCCAATGGATAATTATCTATGATAAGTTTTACCGTAAATGCATTATACACATTTAGCCAATAGGCTAGTTTTTCATTTTTACTCCAGGATTGTTTTGGAGGATTATTGCTTAAAGAAGTCAAATAAGCTCTAAAGGCTTTTCCATTTTGTTTGAACCCTTTATAGTTTACCATTCCATCTTTCGAAATATACTTACCCAATAATATGTTCCATGGTTTATGGTCAAAAGAGGTGTTTTCTGTTACTGCCTTTATAGGTTCTTGTTTTTCTTTTGTTGTTTTGGGAATAGAGTCAGTTATAGGAATAACATCCTCGGATTTTTCTTCTTTTATTTCTTCGGGAATGATGGTATCCGCAGCTTTCTCTTCTATAACAACTATGTCAGGAGAATCAGTATCCTTTTCAGCAGTTATGTTTTCGGCAATAGGCGTTTCTTGAGTGGTCTGGATTGCGGCTTTACTTGTAGTACAAGAAAAAGACATCCCTACCAATAGCATAAAAAGTACTCTGTTCATAGTTCGTTTATTTATTGGGTTAAACCTGGTTTTGGGCTACATTTCGACGAATATTGTATGTGTTTCCATACATATGTCTTATGCATAGATGTAATACTATAAATCAATCTATTTTGCAGGAAGTTAAGACCAAAATTCAGGCCACACTTGGTAAGTCCAAGTATTTTGGGGCAAACGTTGGTGGTTTCCTACGTGCAATTTTTCCGGTTCCCGTGCGAAGTTCTTTTGGTCGAATTCGATTAGGTAACCTTTCAGGAATTTAATTATTTAAATCCCAATTATAAGTGATGTAACCATCTTTAGGTATTTCCGAAATTTTTACATCAGAGTATTTGTTGATAAAGCTTACCACATCTCCTCGGTTAAAATCATCTTTATACCACTCAAAAATCTGAGAAATTTGCACTTTGCTAGGGGTAATAATATTTCTTGTAGGGTCGTTAATAAACTCCTTGGTACACTTTTCTAATGCCATGTTTATATTTTCGGCAGTGTAGGCTCTGTTCATTAGTTTAGGAGAAGAAAATGATGCACAATTGATTAGAAAATGAATTCTAGGTTCATTAAATTTTCTAAGTATAGTGTGTTCTATGTCATCAAGACTGTATCGTTTATCTTTTATTCTGAAAAACTTTTGATTCCAAGGATCATGTAACTCATTGATATCTTTTACCGGATAATTATCGATAATCATTTTTACAGCAATAGAGTTGTAAGCGTTAATCCAGTAGGCAAGTTTTTCGTCTTTGGACCACTCGTCTGTAGGGGGATTTTCTGATAAAGACCTAAAGTATTTATAGAACAAAGGACTGATTTTCATAATACCTTCGTAATTTACTTTACCCTGTTCGGTCACATTGAGGATAAGTATTTGATCCCATACCGTATGATCAGGCCTTTTTTGAGAGAAAGTCTGAGCAGTGGTTAACAACAAAACAAGTATTGCGAGTATTCTATATCTTTTCATCTTTGTTAGGTTTAAGATTTGTTCAATTAACTAAAAATGAATTGGTTTATATTTTTTACATCCATAAAATAACGAAATTTATCGATAAAACGCAAACTTTACGGGTTAAACGTATGATTTGTAAGTAAAAACTTGTTTTAATTGTTAAAATTTTAACAATTGTTGACAAATAGGGATTGTAATATCCTACAGGATTATGTATTATTGTAATCGAACTATTTTTATATGATTAGTACAGAATTGAAACTTCCTTGTGGGGCAACTATCAAAAACAGGCTAGTTAAATCTGCAATGACAGAGCGGATTAGTGATAAAAAATTTGAACCCACTAAAGGTCATAACAGACTCTATAAAATGTGGGCTGATACAGGCGCAGGTTTATTGATTACAGGAAACGTAGTGATTGATCGTAAACATTTGGAATCTGCAGGTAATGTATGCTTTGATACCGAAGACATGTTACCCAAAATAAGTGCTTGGGCAGGTGCGGCAAAAGCAAATCACAATCAAGTGTGGGTACAGATTTCACATTCTGGTAGACAAACTAACAAATTTAGTACAGGAAGACCGTTAGCCCCTTCAGAGGTACAACTTAAAAAAATGGGGCTCTTCGGAAAACCCAAAGCAATGACGGAAGCCGATATCCAAGAGGTGATTCTTGGTTTTGTGAGAGCAGCAAGAATTGCGAAAAAAGCTGGCTTTACCGGAATTCAGGTGCACGCGGCACATGGGTATTTGTTAAGTCAGTTTTTGTCGCCACGAACCAATGTTCGTAAAGATCAATGGGGAGGTAGTATTGAGAATCGAAGTAGATTGCTAATCACTATTGTGAAAGAAATTCGTAAAGAGGTAGGGCCAGATTTTCCGATAGCCGTAAAATTGAATTCTGCAGATTTCCAAAAAGGAGGATTTACAGAGGAAGAGTCTCTTGAAGTGGTAAAAGTGTTGGACAATGAAAAGATTGATTTGTTAGAGATTTCTGGAGGGACGTATGAGAAACTCGCTTTTTTTATCTTAAATGAGGAAGGGAAAGAGGTAAAAGAGAGCACCAAAAGAAGAGAGGCTTATTTTATTGATTTCGCAAAAAAAGTTAGGGCAATTACAACACTACCTTTGATGATCACAGGTGGTTTCAGATCGTATGATTTTTGTAATGAAGTCTTGCAAAATGGCGAAGTAGATCTCATTGGTATGGGGCGTCCGTTTATTACGAACAACGACGATATTCCTGGATTTTTGAAAGGAGAGGTTAAAGTACTTGAAAATTTGGTATTAAGAACCGGAATGAAACAATTTGAAGATGCTGCAGAAGGTGGGTTTTATGCCAGGCAATTGATACGATTTTCTAAGGGGAAGGGATTGAAACGTAATATGAGCCCACTCTGGTGTTCGATGTTTTTAATTATTTACGAGTTCAGAAAAGCGATGGCCAAGAAATTTGCATAACAGAGAAGCCGAAAGCAAATACAATTGCTCCCGGCTTCATGATTATAGTTAATTAGCCTTGAATTTTAGCAGCATCCTCCTCCATCGTAATGATAGGTGGATTCGCTAATAAAAATATCATCTCTGCCAAGGTCTGCTAGTGCACCGGCAGTTTTATCGCATACAGCGATAGGCTGGTTTTTTAATAAAACATGTCCTTTTTTATCATCAAAATAATCTTGATCTCCATAATAGATAGCAGCTTTACCTGTAAATACACAAGGCCCATCCTCTGGCATTGGATCTTTGATGGCAGCAACTTCTATAGACTCGATATAGATCAATTCGTCGGTATCATAATTTTTTGGATCCAAAATACGATACGGTTTACGTGCTCTAATTTCGATGGTACCAAACCCTACATCTGTTAGTGCTTTTACGTAATCAGCAATCGGTAAGCTTCCACTTAGACAAAGTGCTCGTAACCGTTCGTCGTTACGAAGGTTGTCATTCATAGGCTGCTCACAAGTAGGATCACTCATTACTAACCTACCATGTGGCTTCAAAACACGGTACATTTCTTCGATAGCTTTCTTTAAATCTTCTTCTTTGAAGATATTAAAAAGACAATTTTGAGCTGCTACATCCACACTGTTATCTTCGAGAGGAAGATTAAGTGCATCTCCATATCTAAGATCTACAAATTCACTTTTGAACCAGTCATTTTGTGCTTCAGCTTCTTTAAAGTTCTTTTTGGAAGCATCCAACATTTCCTGAACCACATCAACACCAATTACACCGTGCTTTTGACGAGAGAAATACGAGAACTGTAATAATTCCATTCCACCACCTACACCAACATAAAGGATTTTGGGGTTATTAGTCAAATCTCTTGCGTTTACCGTACTACCGCAGCCGTAATTCATTTCCTGCATGATTTTAGGAATTTTAAGGCCTGGTAATTCCCAGATAGGATTTGTGGTACAGCATAACCCAACATCTGGGGTTATGGCTGCTTCTTTATATACATCATGTGTTGTATCTAAATAACTCATAGTTCTTTCTTTTTTTGTTTACATAGATTTTATTAGCTCTTTGAAAAGGAGAATCAGATTAGGTTCTGCTTTTCCAGCCATTTGGATAATTTCTTCGATATTAACAGGTTTCAGGTTGTCTGGATCACACTCGTCGGTTAAAACGGATACCGCTGCAACGGGAAGATCCAGATGATTGGCTACAATGATTTCTGGCACTGTACTCATACCAACAGCATCGGCACCTATAATTTTCAAGTAGCGATATTCTGCTCTGGTTTCAAGTTGTGGCCCTACAACAGAGGCATACACACCTTTGTGTAGTGTTATATTGTGATTGGCTGCAATAGCCTCTAATTTTGAATTGATTTCTGGATGGTAAGGAGCACTCATATCGGTAAAGCGACTTCCAAGTTGTTCCACTCCTTTAAAAGCCAGAGGGGATCCTCCCTGAAGATTGATATGATCGTCAATTAGCATTAGTTCTCCTTTTTTGAAATCCAAGTTGATCGCACCTGCAGCATTAGAAACCAATAATTTTTTGATCCCAAGCTGATGCATAATACGCACCGGGAATGTCACATCCTGAAGAGAATACCCTTCATACAGATGAAACCTCCCTTGCATAACAACCACCTTTTTTCCTTCGAGCTTTCCATAAATTAATTTTCCTTTATGAAATTCTACTGTGGCTGTTGGGAAATTAGGAATGTGATTGTAACTGACTTCCTTGATCACCTCGATATTATTCAATAACTGACCTAATCCGGTTCCTAAGATAATTCCGATTTCAGGGGCTTCAAACCCTTTATCTTTTAAATAATCCGTAGTTTCTTCAATGTATTTGATCATCTGTTTGTTTTAAAAATTTTTGAAATGCAGGAATATCTTTGATATCCTCATAATAATCCACATCATTTCGTATGTCTAATAATTTATGGTTATGTTGTTCTATGTCATGTAATGTATCTCTAAAAACAGTGTCGGTACCCCAAGCTTTGTTTTCAAAAACAGCATTGTTTAGTGATTTCATTCCCAACAAGTAATATCCTCCATCTTGGGCTGGCCCGACTACATAATCGTGATGTTCTAGCTGCTCAAAAGCAAATTCTAGATCTCTTTGATCAAGGTCATACATATCACTACCTATAATGATAATCTTTTCAAAACCTTGCTTAAATCCGTTGACAAATGCGTATTTCATTCGGGCACCCAGATCTTCTCCAAATTGTTCTTTCTTTTGGTATATGGTTGGATCCCAAATATCATTTGGGTTTATAGATACCGAGTAGTGTACCTCTTTTACGCATGTTAACCCTTCTGTAATAGAAACGGTATGTTGCAAAAGCATTTTGTACACATCTAAAGCTGCCTGATCTCCAATAGTGGCTGCTAGTCGTGTTTTGCACTTGCCCAGTTCTGGGTTACGGGTAAATATTAATAACAAGTTTTTTGTATTCATTCCTGATATCTTTTAGTGCCTTTTTCTAACCATTTTTCCCATTCTTCAGAAAAGGGATGCACTTGGTCTGTTCGTTGTTCTTTACTATTGAAAACAGGATAGCCATGATTGATCCATTCAAAAATTCCGCCGTATAAATTATATACATTGTGATATCCTGCTAGTTTTAATTTTTCTGAAGTCACTTCTGATCGAATCCCAAGGCTACAATACACTACAATTTTGGTGTCTTTATCGATTTCCGGGATTTCAGAAACTTTAGTGATATCAAATTGATCGTATCCTACATAAATAGCATTTTTTAAATGGCTAACCTTGTATTCGCCTATTTCTCTAGAATCAAGAACCACAATGTTGTCGATTTCATCCTTGATGTCTTCGATGGTTACATATGGGATGCTCTCGGTATTATACATCGTCAATAATTCTTCAATAGAACCCTGACCTGAATGAATCCAAGGGAATAAGAAACAAAGTAGAATGATACCTTTTTTTACAAGCATATAGTTAGCGCAATATTTTGCTATTGAATATTCATTATGGTGTTTTTGATGACTATTCTCAATGGTATTCTGAGAATATCTGGGTCTTTATAAGTTATAACTGATTCGCAAATCAAGACTTCTTTTGAATCACGAAAAAAGACCATTAAGGAATGTTACGGAGTAGGCGATCCTTTGTTATAAGCAATCGTATGATATATGGTAGTGTTTTCTAGAGAAACTACATTTTGAATACTTTTAGAATGAGAAAGAATGAGTTCCAAGGCTTTTAGAACCCCAAGTGATAATCTCCTGCTAAATTTTTGAATAATTTTTAAATCAGAAACACTATCGATGTCATATAGTACCTGAAGCTTTGAGATAGCTACCTCACAAGCTCCAAGAGTGGCAATGAGATTTACAGTAAGTGTTCTTGATTGCCAGGGTAAATTTAAAAACAAAGAAGGAACAAAATGGGTATTACATAATCCCATCAAATAAAATCCTCCATCAACAGAAGGGCCAATTACAAATTTATCTTCCTCTAGCAATTGGGCAGCTTGCAGCAAATGTGTTTTATTGAGTAGAGGAGTATCGTTACCAATAGTAATTACTTTTTCGTATCCTTTCTTAAAGATACTTTGAACAGCATTTACAAAACGTTCTCCAAAGTCAACTCCGTATTGTTGTTCTTCGGTGATTACATAGTAAGGAATATGAGTGCTTTTTACAACAGCAATGGTGGATTCATTAAGTTGAGCAAATAGTTGCTCACCACCTCTCATAGGCTTATGCAATAATTCTTCTTTGGCAGAATTAGCAAAAACTAATATGGCTGTTTTTGAATGCATATTATACTATTACGCTACTGTTCCCTGACAACTACTACCTGCACCTGCAGTGCAACCATAGCAGTGTTGTGAAATTACGATATTTCTATTATTTAGCAAATCTTCGTTGTATTCACTAATATGTTTTACTTTGCTAGCTACCTTAAGATCAAGCATTTGATTGAAATCACAATCGTACAACCAACCGTCCCAGCTTACAGAAATGGTATTGGTACACATTACATTGGCAACGGCTGAAGGATTGTAGGCATCTACCAGGGCATACATATAGTCTTCATAGTTTTCTGAAGCAATTAAATAATCCAAAAACCTACTAATAGGTAGATTGGTGATCGCAAACAGATTATGGAATTGAATTCCGAAATCTTCAAGTAATGCCTTTTTGAAATCTTTTTCCATAGAAGCTTGATCCCCAGGTAAAAACGCACCCGAAGGATTGTAGACCAAATCCAACCGCAAATCGCTATCCGGCATCCCATACCCACGTTCATTGAGTTCCTGAAGTGCCTTGATCGATTTGTCAAAAACACCATCTCCTCTTTGTTTGTCGGTTTTACCACGAGTCCAGTGCGGCATTGAAGAAACCACATGCACATTGTGCTTTTTGAAAAAGTCCGGAAGATCGTAATATTTCTTATTAGCTCTTATGATGGTAAGGTTACTTCTTACAATAAAATCTTTGATTCCAGCTTTGCTAGCCTCTTCAACAAACCATCTGAAATTAGGATTCATCTCGGGAGCACCTCCGGTTAAATCCAGCGTATGCGCTCCTGTATTTCTGATCACCTCCAAACATTGCATCATCGTTTCTTTGGTCATGATCTCTTTCCGGTCCGGTCCGGCATCAACATGACAATGTTCACAAACCTGATTACACATGTATCCGACATTGATTTGCAGTATTTCAAGCTTACGAGGACGTAAAGGGAACTGATTAATTTCAGCTATTTTGTCGGCAAACTTGGGTAATTCGCCATTGGCAAAAATACCATTGTTTAAAATTTCCAGCTGTCTTTGAGTATTGGCTAACTGGTCATTTCTTTTATGTAGCGACTGTTTTTTCTTTGTTTCAGACATTTTTCCTTTAATATTTTTACGATCAGAAACTACATAGAGAGTTTCTCGTACTTATTCATCATTTGTACACCATGTACCAGAGTAGCACCACTTTCGATTGCTGCTCCTGCGTGCACTGCCTCCATCATCTCTTCTTTTGTAATTCCTCTTTGTAATCCATCTTTGGTGTATGCATCTATACAATATGGGCATTTTACCACATGAGATACGGCAAGGGCAATCAAAGATTTTTCCCTGGCGCTCAAAGCACCTTCTTCAAATACTTTTCCGTAGTAATCGAAAAATTTAGTGCCTAATTCTTCGCTCCATTCTGTGATTTTACCAAACTTTCTAAGATCCGCCGGATCATAATATGTTTTAGACATATGCTGTTGTTTTATTTGGGAATAAATTTATTTGTCGTTGTTTATAGTGTATCACTTACACTATATTTCTAAAATTAACTTTATTTTTTTTGAAAAATTAAAGTTTAGGTAATATAAAAAAACCTTAACGAATAAAATGGTTATTTCTTAAACATCATAAGAATAAGAGCACAAAGTGCCGATGTTTTAATATTACGTTAAGAAAAAAGCTTAATTTAGACTCGAAAGTCAATTTGCGAGATATTCTTATTTCTGAAATAAGAATTATAATTTATTACACAAAGGTCATGAGGAAAAAGGTTACTTTAAAACAACTTGCTCGAGAATTAAATTTATCGATATCCACAGTTTCGAAATCTTTAAAGAATGATCCCGAAATCAGTCAAAAAACAATCAATAGGGTTCACGAATTAGCAAGTTTTTACAATTATAAACCCAATGCATTAGCCGTTAGTTTAAAAAGTAACAAAACCAAAACCATAGGGGTAATTTTACCAGAAATACTTAACCACTTTTTTGCAAAAGCACTTTTCGGAATAGAAAAAGAGGCCGCCAAAAATGGATATAAAATAGTGACCTGCATTACCAACGAATCCTACCAAAAAGAAGTAGAATATGTAGAGATGCTCAACTATAGTAGTGTTGATGGCTTTATCGTGGCATTGAGTCAGGAAACCCAAGTGCTTAACGAATTAGACCATTTTAAGGTATTGAAAAGAGAAAATGTTCCAGTGGTAATGTTTGATCGAGTAAGTGATGAAATTGATTGTGATAAAGTGATTGTAGACGACAAAGTAGCTTCCAAAAATGCGATGCAATACCTTATCGATACAGGATGCAAACGAATTGCCATAGTTACTACTATTGGAGATATTAGTGTTGCTAAATTGAGATTAGAAGGAGCTAGAGAAGCTGCAGAGGCTAATAAAGATGTTTCATTGATAAATCTTGAAGTAAAAGACACGATAATAGATTTAGTGGAAAAAGAATCTAATGCCATAGAAAATGAAATTGAGAAGTTTCTGAAAGAGAACGATCTTGATGCTGTATTAGGTCTTGATGAAACCGCTGCAGCTATTACTATAAATATATCTCATAAGTTAGGTTATAAAATTCCTCAAGATATTTCTGTGATTGGATTTACAGACGGATTATTGTCTAAGCATTCGTATCCCAAGTTGACTACAGTATCTCAGCATGCAGAGGATTTGGGAGCAAAAGCCGCTGAAATTTTACTGGGCCATCTCGTGGATGATTATGATGAAAATTATAAAACCGCTACCGAGATTGTGAAAACTTCTTTAATCGTAAGAGAATCTACCAAATAAAGTTAGATTTAGTCAATAACATAAGTTTTCTTATCAGGTCCAACACCAGTAAGTGTCAGTTTTTTCCACTGTTTTGGTAAAATTGGATTTTTCTGAATGATTCCTTCGTCGGTCAAATGAAGTCCTCCAAACCCAAAAATGACAGTTTGTAACATTCCTCCGGCACCCGTGGCAAAGTAAGGATTGTTGCTAGTTGCAGCTTCGGCCAAAGCACCAAACGGAGGTCTTTTGTTGGGTTCGTAGCTTCGTTTAAACAATCGAAATGCATTATCGGCGTCGCCCAAACGAGCATAGATAACCGCAAATACACTTTGCGCCATTGCTGGTCCTTCTTCTGCAAGCTTGGGTTCGTAATATTTTAAATCTTTAAGGATGGTTGCTTTATCACTGATAATATCCAATGGATATGACAGTAGGTTAACGTCTGCCTGTTTGATACGATCTCCATCATAAGTGCTGTGTTCTTTGGTTGTACCATCTTCAAATTTATGGATCACTATGTTCTTTGCAACCTTGCTCCATTCTGGATTTGAAGCCAAACCCAATTTGGTTGAGGCTTTTTGAGCATATTGTAAGCAGGTGATGGCAGATCCATTGGTAAATGCGTTATCATCTACGTTTGGAGCGAATTCATTTGCACCTACTACATTTTTGATGGTGTATGAGCCATCTGCATTAGGCGAAGATCGACTTACCCAATAATCAGCAACTTCTTTAAGTAATGGATATCCACGTTCTTTTAACCAAGTTTTATCTTTAGTAACGCGATAATAGTTCCAGAAAGCAATGCCTACATCTGCAGTTATATGATGTTCAAAAGTACCGGTAAGTGCCCATGCCGGAGTCGCTTCTTCTCCTGTATCATCACTTTCCCAAGGAAACATGGCACCTTTATATCCAAAATTAATGGCTTTTTTCTTGGCAATTTCCAGGCGGTCCGAGCGATAATTTACTAATGATCTTGCGATTCCCTGGTTTAGAACCAGCAATGGTGGATACATCCATAATTCGGTGTCCCAAAAAATATGACCGTTATAGTTTTGTGAGCTTAACCCCATTGGAGCAATACTCAGATTAGAATCTTCTCTAGAGAATGCATATAGATGGTATAAGGCCAAACGCACATCGAGTTGCGATTGCAGGTCACCTTCAATAATAATGTCTCCTTTCCATAGATCTTTCCAGCGGTTTTTGTGTTGTGCCAATAGATCTTTTTGTGGAGTAAGTAGATTAAAAATTACAAAACGCTCACTTTCGGTTTGTGGGTCATAAAAATCTTGCGTCGTACATTGTGCACCAGTCCAGGCAAATTGGTAGTTTTCTCCTTTTGTTATTTTCTTTTCAAACGATAATCTGTTGTCGTATTCAGATACTTTTTGATGAATTAATTTTGGTCGCTGGTGCTCTCTTGTAGAGTTGATCGCATGCCAAATAAAGGTTCCAGAAGAGGCTACGGTATGTCGGTTTAGTCTACTTTTTGCTACAGTTTGTAGTATGGGCATGGTGGTTTCAAGATCTTTCAGAATCCGAAAAGTACTATTTGGTGAGTTGTACTCTTCTGGAGTTTGGATTTTTCCAGTTACTTTTAGGTCAATATCTTCTGAGGCCTGTATCTCAACATCAATATATCCAGCATAGGGAACATTCTGAAGAGCATAGATGCTATACGAAATGGTGGCTAGGTTTTTATAGGTGAAAGAGGTTGTAAAACGAGCTTCTTTCATGTGTAGTGTTTGGGTCCAATTATCAATAACACTGTTATCAAGTAGTTGTCCGTTGATTTCTACCTCTAAATTTCCAAAGTTCATCCCTTGTAAAATTCTACTAACTCCAAGCGGAGATTCTTTGTCGTAAACGTTATTAAGGATAATCTGTTTTGTTTTGAAAATGTTGGAAGAAGGAAGGATTCCGATTCTACCGTTGGCGGCTACGATTCCGGTATAATTTTGTTGATTCGTAGTAGAAATTGACCATCCATTTTCTTGAGAAACAACAGCGGTACTTAAAATGATGAGAAATAGAAATGCTAGTAATCCTTTGACTTTTTGTGTGATCATAACAATAAACAATTTAAGTTAATAGTGATGTGCTATTTAAGGTGTTTTAATAGCATTAATCCCTACTTTAGAACTATGTTAGTATTGTTTATTAGCGTATTGTGGTAGTTAAATATATGGATTTATGTACTATCCCTCAAAACCAATTCGGTTTTTAATTTCACCACCTTTTTACGATGATTTTTGTCTACGGGTTCATTAAATTGCTGAATAAGTAACTCGGCTACCTTTTGTCCCATTTCAAAGCTGGGCTGCGCAATACAAGTCATTGATGGTACAAAAACTTCACCTAATCCTAAATCCCCAAAGCCAATCACTGCAACATCATCGGGGATACGATATCCCATTTTCAGCAATGTTTTCATGGTGAGTAAACCATAATTATCGGTACAGGTAAAAATGGCATCCGGAAACTCTGGTAAGTTACTTAAGAACTCGTTGATTTCTGTATCTTCAAATTCTCTATCCAAAGATTTACAATGTAGAATCAATTCGTCAAGAACTTCAATTTGATTTGCTTGCATGGCGTCTAAATACCCCTTGAAACGATCCTGAAAAACCTTTTTCTCCTTAATACCTCCAACAAAAGCGATTCGTTTTCTACCAGTTTTGATTAAATGTTCTACTGCTTCATAAGAAGCTTTATCGTCTTCAATTAGAACATGATCGGCTCCAGAAACTTCTTCCTTGATATTGTCAAATAAGACAACAGGAATACCTTTGCCAATGATACTTCTGATATGGGTAAATGTTTCGGTTTCATGAGTAGGAGATAGAATAATACCATCTACAATACCTCTCTCGTAGGAAATAAGATTTTCTCTTTCAAATTCAAAAGAGTTTCTGGAAGAACTAATAAGGATTTTATAGTTGTGTTCTCGGGCATAATGATCAATACCACGACAAACTTCAATAAAAAAAGGTTCGTCATATCTGGGTATGATGACTCCTATGATGTTGGTTTTACCAGAACTGAGACTTTTTGCAATCTGATTGGGCATATAGCCCATGGCCTCTGCGGTTTTGAAAACCTTCTCACGGGTACTCGGTTTTACTCTGGGATTTTTGTCCAGGGCTCTAGAAACCGTAGCTATAGAAATATTAAGCTTCCTAGCGATATCCTCAAGTTTTACCCGTCTTTTTTTCAAATTTATCTAAAATTACGTTAAAAAATTGTTATTAAAACATCAATTTCGCTAAAAATATGATAATACAAACGTTTGCATTTTTTTAAACCTATCGATTGTTTCTCAGTTATATGAATTGTTTAGTAATTTGTATTAGTCGTTATGATTTTTTGAGCAATTCATAATAATACCTACTAAAAAAAGTCATTTTTTTAATCAACTTTCCCCAAAATACTTCATGCTCAAGGTGCCATGCGGCTATGCTAATTTAGGATAAATAATGCTTAGTTCGAATTAAACATTGTTTAAAATGCAGTAGGAAAATCAAATATTTTGAAACCAACGATTTTACAATCTTAAAACCGAATTGCATGGAGCTTACTTGGTTCAAAAAAGGAACTATATATCAAATCTATCCCAGGAGTTTTAACGATAGCAACAATGATGGGATAGGAGATCTAAGAGGAATTATAGAAAAACTGGATTATTTAAAAAGTTTAGAAGTCGACATTTTATGGTTAAGTCCAATTTTTAAGTCTCCCAATGATGATAATGGTTACGATATCAGTGATTATTGTGATATCATGTCTGAATTTGGGACGATGGAAGATTTTGACGAACTATTGAAACAAACGCATCATCGCGGAATGCGATTGATTTTAGATTTGGTGGCCAATCACTGTTCCGACGAGCACCGTTGGTTTCAGGAAGCAAAAAAGTCGAAAGACAACCCTTATAGAGATTATTTTCATTGGAGAAAACCTGCTGCCAACGGTGGTCCACCCAACAACTGGAAGTCATTTTTTGGAGGAAGTGCATGGGAGTTAGATCCTTTATCCGGAGAGTATTACTTGCATTTGTTTACCAAAAAACAACCGGATCTGAATTGGGAGAATCCCAAGGTGCGAGAAGAGATTTATAATGCAATGCGATTTTGGTTGGACAAAGGTGTAGATGGTTTCAGAATGGATGTGATTCCGCTAATATCAAAAAGAGAAGGGTATCCTGATGCACCGAAGAAAGGATTCAGAAAAATAATTGAGGAGGTATATGCGAATGGACCTAGAGTGCATGAATACTTGAAAGAGATGAATACAAATGTGGTCAGTCAATATGATGCATTTTCATTAGCCGAAGGAGTTGGAATCAATCATGAAAATGCCGGATTGTATATCAATAAGGATAGAAAAGAGCTGGATATGCTATATCATTTTGATGTTTTAGAATGTACCATAGTAAACGGCAAGTTTGAAGAATCTTCAGTATTTAACTTGGTTAACCTGAAGAACATCTTTAAAAAATGGAGAGAAGCGGTTCACGAAAAAGGTTGGTTAGCAAACGCAATGGGCAATCATGATTTTGCACGAATGGTATCTCGTTTTGGAAACGATACCTCGTATTGGTCAGAATCGGCCAAGATGTTGCTCCTCATGCAAGCCACTCAAAATGGTAGTTTAAACATTTATCAAGGTGATGAAATAGGGATGACCAATATCGTTTTAGAATCTGTAGAAGATGTGAGAGATGTGCAGTCTTTGAATTTTTACAATGAAAATCTGGAGACAAAACGGTATTCTAACCGAGATGCTTTGGAAATGATCAACCGAGAAGGAAGAGATAATGCTAGAACACCAATACAATGGAGTGATGAAATAAACGGAGGGTTTTCTGCACATACACCATGGCTAAAGGCGAATCCAAATTATGCCGTGATTAATGTAGAAAAACAAGACAAGGATAAAGATTCAATATTAAATTTTTATCGAAAAGTATTAAAGACAAGAAAACAATACGATGTATTTGTTCATGGGGATTTTGAAGAACTGGAATTCAACAACCCCAATATCTATGCTTATAAAAAGAAAAGAGAAAATGAAGAAATTCTGGTAGCACTTAATTTTAGTGAAGAGGAGATTGAATTTAAATTCGATACAAGCGATGTTGCTTCAGAAATATTGATTAGTAATTACGAAAATTTAAATATAGAAAATAACCAAATGACACTGAAACCTTATCAGGGAGTGGTTTTGGAAATGAACTAAAAACAGACACCTATACTGTAGAAAGTGAAATTAGTTTTTGTTTGTTAGCGAAGAGGTCTCAGTATTGAGAACTTCTTGAAGGTGTAACAATGGAGGCATCAATATTTTTTGTAACTTAATAGTGTCCTAGACAGTATAATTGCAGAAATCAGTCAGAATGTGGTAATGAGGCTACGATGCCTCCCTTGTTACTTTAACTTATTTAGAAATAGTAATATTAACCATAAATCAATTATTAGGAACTTTCAAATTTAAATCAAACTCTATATTATGAAAAGTATGATACTTAAAAGGCTCATATTTCTGCTGATTTTTTTATCCGGGGGTATGATGTCTGCACAAATTACAGTTTCTGGGGTGGTTTCAGATGCCAATGGACCAATTCCGGGAATTAATGTTATCGTTAAAGGTACTAACCAGGGGGCCAGTACCGATTTTGACGGTAAATATACTATCGACAATGTTGCCGAAGATGCAATTATAGTCTTTAGTTACATTGGTTTCCGAACTCAGGAAGTTGCTGTTAACGGACAAACTACAATAAATGTTACCATGTCTGAAAATGCGGCAGAATTAGATGAAGTAGTGGTGGTTGGATATGGTAGTGTACGAAAAAGTGACGCAACAGGTGCCATAGATGCTATCCAGGCGGAGAAATTTAAAGAAGTGGCGGCAGCCTCTCCAGCTCAGCTCCTCAGAGGTAAGGTATCTGGGGTGCAGGTAACGACTGCAAGTGGTGAGCCAGGTGCCGGAGTAAATATTCGGGTACGTGGTAGTGCATCTCTTCGATCTGGGAATAATCCTTTGATTGTAATCGATGGGGTGCCTATTGATGGTGGAAACGTAAGTGCTGGAGGTGCCAGTCCTTTTGGTAGAACAGCACCAAGAAACCCATTAAACTTTATCAATCAGAATGATATCCAAAGTATAAACATCTTGAAAGATGCTTCTGCAACTGCAATCTACGGATCTAGAGGTGCTAATGGTGTTATTTTGATTACTACAAAAAAAGGTAGAAGTATAGAACCTTCGATTACTTTTAATACTTCTTTTGGAGTAAGTACATTGGCTAGAGATATCGATTTATTAAGTCCAGAGGCATTTGTTTCTACAGCACAAAACGATCCGAACATTACTGTGAACGATTTGGGAGGTAGATCATACGATTGGACAGATGTGATTCTAAGGGATGCCATCCAAGTAAATAACGATATTTCTATTTCACAAAATTCCGAAAGATCTAGTTATCGTCTTTCTTTGGGTGCCACATCTCAAGAAGGTATTGTTAAAGATACAGGCTTAGACAAGTACACAGTATCATTTAATTCTAATACCAAATATTACGATGATAAGCTTACTATCGATGTTAATGCCTTAGTAACTTCACTTAAAGATGAAGCTGAAGCTTTTGCTAGTGATGCTGGATTTACAGGAGATCTATTTTCTGCAGCCTTGCGTTGGAATCCAACTAGACCACTTTTTCAGCCAGATGGGAGTTATACGTTTGTAGATAACCAATCTAATTTGAATCCCCAAGAACTATTGGATTCCTATAAAGATTTTACAAACACTTTACGAATCTTAGGAAATGTTTCTGCTACCTTAAAATTAGGGCAGCATCTCGAATACAAATTCTTATTTGGTGTTGATCGTACCACTTCTGAACGTAAAAGTCAATTATTACCAACGTTCGACTTTCAGGACTTAGCGGTTACAGATCCTGATTCGGGAGAAGAAAGATTAGGTAGAGCAGATGTGAGTACAACAAATTCGTTCTCAAGAATTTTTGAAAACACACTTACCTACAGAAATACGTTTTGGAACGATTTGAATTTTAACGCCATACTGGGATATTCTTTTTACGATTATAATTTCGATGGAAACTCTGTTATCGCTAGAGGTTTTGTTGAGAGTCAGACAGATTTGATCAATAACTTAGAAGGAGCTGTGCAAACAGAAATTAGAATTGATGATCCCGATGATGGAAATAGGTTTAATGAAGTATTCAGAAATTCCTATGACGTTCAGTCGTTCTTTGGTAGAATTAATGGAGATTATAAACGATTATTATATACGGCAACCTTTAGGGTTGATGGATCCAGTAAATTTGGTGAAAACGAGCAATATGGATTTTTCCCTTCAGTTGGTTTAGGATATAAAGTATTTGAAGGAGAAGAAGGATTGTTGAATAACCTGAAAGTAAGAGGTAGCTGGGGTATCACCGGTAACCAGGAATTCCCGGTAAATTCGGCTGTAGAGATCGGAGAATTTACAGGAAACGGTGGTTTTGCAACGGTAACCGCAGCAAATCCAGATCTTAAATGGGAGGAAACTACTTCTTTTGGAATTGGTGTTGATTTCTCTGCTTTTTCAGATAAATTATCAGGTTCGATAGATTATTTTACTCGAGAAACTGAAAATTTATTATTCATCAAAACACTCGAGGCTAACCAACCAGGACCAAGTGTACGACAGTTTATTAATCTTGATGGTACTCTAGATAATTCGGGTCTTGAACTTTCTTTGAATTATAACGTGTATCAAAGTGAAAACTTGAGTTTTGATATTAGTGCAAATGCCGCATTCTTAGGAAACGAAGTAAATATCCCAGGAATTTTTGAGCCAACCGGTTTTGTAAACGGTCAGGGATTATCAGGAGCCTTTACTCAGGTGATCGCTACAGGAGAGGATTTATATAATTATTTCTTGTTAGATTTTAGAGGTTTTGATGAGAATGGAGTAAGTTTATATACAGGGCCAGATGGTACTCCGGTATCAGATGGTACAGCAGTACCTGTCCTTATTGATGCACAACCATTACCCACAGTAAATTTTGGTTTTAGTACTAATCTTTCTTACAAAAATTGGGATTTTAATACCACATGGTACGGGGTAGCAGGAAATTATATTTATAACAATACAACCAATGCGCTTTTCTCTAGAGGAGTTTTTAACGCAGGGAATAACGTTCCTGGAGATATTGCTAACACAGATCAGGCAGTAGGTGATCCATTGGCAGCATCTACTCGATTTTTGGAGAAAGGGGATTTTTTAAGATTGTCTAACGTAACTATAGGATACAATTTTAATGATGCAATACTGGAAACCTTGAAATTGAAATCAGCTAGAATCTACGCAACGGGCTCTAACTTATTCGTAATTACAAGCTATTCCGGGTTTGATCCAGAAGTTGATGCAGCTACTGCATTTGGAAGAGTTTCTCAATTTGGGGTAGATTATTTATCCTACCCTAGGTCGACTAACTTTAGTTTAGGTTTAAGTGTTTCTTTTTAAAAAATGATTGTCATGAAAAATAGAAAGTTGTTATTTATAGCTATGATTATATCGGCAGGTATGATATGTAGCTGTACGGATTTGGATGCCGAGATTTTGGACGGTGTCGAGATCACAAATGATGGAAGTGGGAGTTCTATTCCGGTAGAATCCCAATTGCAGACAGCCTACCAGGGCTTACGAACGTATCAGGACCAGGCAAGATCACATATCGTTTCAGAACATACATCTGATGCTATAGTGGGGCCTACACGAGGAGGTGACTGGGATGATAATGGGGTGTGGAGACAATTACACGTACATACCTGGAACCCTTTGAATGGATTTATTAGAGATTCATGGAATGATATTTTATCTGGAGTTTTTAATGCAAATCAAGTATTAGAAAATAACCCATCTCCTCAACAAGCTGCCGAGGCCAGATTGATTCGGTCATACCATTACTATTTTGTGTTAGATATGTTCGGGATTATGCCGTTTAGAGAGTTAGGGAGTCCACTTACCCAGGAACCTACATTTTTTGAAAGAGCAGAAGGAACGCAGTTTGTAATCGATGAATTAGAAAGTATTATCAACGATTTGCCGGATCGTATGGATCCTACAGTAGCTAACAAAGATGCAGCACGGTTTTTACTGGCAAAGCTATATTTAAACAAAGCGGTATTTATGGCTGATAATCCAGCTGGTCCTTACACTTTTGATGCTGGTGATATGAATGCGGTTATTCAAAATGTAGATGCAATGACCAATACTTTGGCAACAGATTATTGGGATAATTTTGTTCCTAATAACTCTGAAATTTCTCCTGAAATCGTTTTTGCATCTAGAAATATACAAGGTGGAGATGGTGGAAATGTACAATCCAGATGGAGAATGGGGAACCACTATAACCAAAGCCCTGATGGGTGGAATGGTTTTACTACCCTGGCAGAGTACTACGATCGATTTGATCCAAATGATATCAGGATCAACAACCCAGATGCTGATGCATTAACTAATAGTGGGTATAATTTAGGATTCCAGATTGGGCAGCAATATGGCCCTGGAGGACCAGGCGTAGGAACAGCGCTAGAGGATAGAAATGGAAACCCTCTGGTATTTACCAAAGAGATTTCTCTACTTACCGAAGGAAGTACATTAGAAACAGCTGGTGTTCGTGGAGTAAAGTATAAGCCAGACTATGATAATATTGGTAGTCCTGATAATGACTATGTATTAGCAAGATACTCTGATGCGTTATTAATGAAAGCAGAGGCAATAGCAAGAGGAGGAACACCAACAGGTGGAGATACGGCAGAATCTATTGTGAACGCTATTAGAGCAAGAGCATCTCAAGCAGCAATCACAGGATCTCTTGATGATATTTATGCAGAAAGAGGTAGAGAGCTTTGGTGGGAAGGATGGAGACGTAATGATATGGTCAGATTTGGTACCTATTTGAATGCAAAAGAATTAAAATCATTCGAGTCCGGACCAGAAAGAGTGTTATTCTCAATTCCGGCGGGAGCATTATCAACATTCCCTCAAAATCCTGGATATTAGATTTTTAAGTGAATTTATATGAATTAGAAACGGAGCCCTTCAGTTTTGAGGGGCTCTGCTAATTCGTATTTTTATAGTTTTAAGAACTTAAGTGATTTATAACCTTAGATATCGTATACTTACTCTTGTATTTCTCTTCGCTACCTTGATTTGTTGTAAGAAGGAGAAAAAGTCCTATCTCTTCAAAAACATGTTGAGCGCCGACACTGGAATTACATTTCAGAATACATTGAAAGACTCCAAAGATTTGAATATCCTCACCTATCTTTATTATTACAATGGAGCGGGTGTTGCTGTAGGGGATTTTAATAACGATGGTTGGGAAGACCTATACTTCGTTGCTAATCAAGGCAAGAATCAACTATATCTTAATCGGCAAAACTTTCAGTTTAAAGAAGCGACTCCAAGAGTTCTAGAGGACAATGAGGGCTGGTCTACAGGGGTTACCATTGTGGATATCAATAGTGATGGACTTAAAGATATTTATTTATGTAAAGTTGGGAAATACCGAACGATAAAAGGAAGAAATAAGTTATTTGTCAATAAAGGACTTGATCCAGAGGGTAAGGTAATTTTTGAAGAAGAAGCCAAAAAATATAACCTGGATATTGTTGGGTTTTCTACGCAAGCTAGTTTTTTTGATTATGATCTTGATGGAGACCTGGATATGTATTTGTTGAACCATTCTGTACATCCCAATAGAACTTACGGAAGAGGTAGTAAACGAAACCAAATAGATTCACTCTCTGGAGATCGGTTGTATAGAAATGATCAAGGTGTTTTTACCGATGTTTCCCAGGAAACAGGTATTTTTCAGGGGGCTATAGGCTATGGTTTAGGTATAGCAACTAGTGATGTCAATAATGATGGTTATCCAGATATATACGTAGGGAATGATTTTTTTGAAAATGATTATTTATATATTAATCAGAAGGATGGGACTTTTAAAGAAATAATTTCTTCAAACCAAAAGAAACTTCAGCATACTTCTCACTTTTCTATGGGTGTAGATATCGGTGATATTAATAATGATGGTCTTCCTGATATTTTATCGTTGGATATGCTCCCCGAGAATCTAGAAACCTATAAATCTTCAGGTACCGAATACAATTACACTACCTACAATCAGTATCTTAAAAATGGGTATCAACCACAATATATGCAAAATGCATTGCAACTAAATCGAGGAGACGCTAATTTTAGCGAAGTCGCTTTTTTTTCTGGAGTTGCAGCCACAGAATGGAGTTGGGCTCCGCTTATTGCGGATTATGATAATGACGGGTACAAAGACATCTTCATTTCCAACGGGATCAAGGGAGCAACCAATGATATGGATTTTATCAGTTTTATTGCTAATGAAAAGATCCAAGAAAGGATCAATCAAGGAATGACCAAAGAAGATCTATCGTTGATCAAGGAGCTACCCAGCAAGAAAACTTCCAACTATTTTTATCAGAATAAAGGAGATCTCACTTTCGAAAAAACGTCTGATGTTTGGGCAGAAAACCCTCCTTCATACAGTAATGGAGCGGTTTATGCAGATTTGGATAATGATGGAGATTTGGATATGGTGATTAATAATGTAAATGAATCTGCTTTTGTGTATGCTAATACCTCCTTAGAAAAAACAAATCATAATTACTTGAAAATCCAACTCAAAGGGGCAAAGCATAATTTAGATGCTATAGGAACCAAAGTGATCTTGTTTGTTGAAGGAAAAATGCAACATACCGAAGTTTTTACAACCAAAGGCTATTTGTCGGCAGTATCTCCAATTTTGCATTTTGGGCTGGGACAAAATACAACTGTAGATTCCTTACAAGTTCATTGGCCAGGGGGTAATAGATCTACTCTTCAAAAGATAATGGCAAATCAAACACTAGTTATAAACAAGAATGATACTCTACTTAGTGATTCAAGTATTAGTGAAACTCAAGGAGAACAAGAGCGCGATTTGGGAGGTGTCAAATTCAAACATCAAGATTTTGAAACCAAGGATTTTAGTATAGAGCCTTTGGCGCCATACGCATTTTCTAACGAGGGACCTCATATTGCCATAACAGATGTAAATAGCGATGGACGCAAGGATTTTGTCGTTTCTGGAGGAAAACTACAATCTACCTCCCTCTTTTTACAATCTGTAGACGGAGATTTTATAAAAAGTAGGTTACCATCCCTCGAGATTGACCAACAATATGAAGATGTACAACAGTGCTTTTTGGATGCAGATCAAGACGGAGATCAGGATCTAATTACCGTATTTGGAGGAAACGAAAACTATTCCGGATATCAAAGTCCACCAGCTTTGTATATCAATGATAGGGGCATCTTCACTAAAAGTGAAAATTCATTAGTAGATCATACTATCAATGCATCTGTGGTAATATCCGCAGATATTGATAATGATGGAGATTTGGATCTCTTTGTTGGTAGTAATAGTATTCCTGGTAAATATGGAGTTACTCCAAAACAATATATTTTTAAGAATGATGGTAAGGGAGTTTTTGAGGAGCAGACAGCCACTGTTGCTATAGAATTATTTACCATAGGCCAGGTGACCGATGCGGCTTTTATAGATCTTAATAATGATGATTTTGAAGACTTGATTTTGGTTGGACATTATATGCCAATTACGATATTGATGAATGATGGAAAAGGCAATTTCAAAAAAGAAGAGAACAATTCCCTGAAACATACCAATGGTTGGTGGAATTGCCTAATCGTTCAGGATATGGATAAGGATGGGGATGTCGATATCATTGCGGGTAATTGGGGACTTAATACCCGACTTACTGCTTCGGTTGAAGAGCCACTGCGTTTGTATTTGAATGATTTTGATAAAAACGGAAAAAAAGATCCTATTGTTACCTATTTTTATAAAGGAAAAGAAACACCAATAGCAACCAAAGATGAACTATCAAAACAAATTCCAGTTCTAAACAAGAAATTCTTGTCGTATACTACTTTTGCAAAGGCAGATTTCAAAGATTATTTTTCGGCTTCGGCAATTGAAGAAGCTGAAGTCAAGCAGGTTTTTACACTGGCTACAATTTATTTTGAAAATAAGGGGAATCGCAATTTTGAAGCGCATGAGTTACCATGGGAAGCACAAATATCTTCGGTGCATGCCATGCATGTTCTTGATATAAATCAGGATGAATATCCAGATATTGCACTGGGAGGTAATACATATGAAGTAAATACTCAATTAAGTCGGTTAGACGCCTCTTACGGTTCTGTACTATTGAATACTCAAAAAGGAACTTTTGAGGTTGGGAATAAACCAAAATTGAATATAAAAGGAGCAATAAGATCTATACAATCTATCGATGTCAACCAAGAAAAATATCTCTTGTTTGGAATCAATAATGATAGCCTTCAATTAATAAAAATAACAACCAATGAATAAAATAGTATATAGCTGCCTATTAGTATCTATGGTTTTGGGCTCTTGTAAAAAGGAAAAAATAAACACCAAAACCAAAATAGATCAGGAGCCTTTGTTTACCAAAGTTACGGCTGCAACATCTAATATTCATTTTGGGAATACCGTAGAAAGTCAGAAAGACTTTAACATTTTCACCTATAGAAACTATTTCAATGGAGGAGGTGTAGCCATCGGAGATATTAATAATGATGGATTACCAGATGTATATCTTACCGCAAATCAAGGAGAAAACAAACTCTATCTCAATAAAGGAAATTTTAAGTTCGAAGACATTTCCAAATCCTCAAAAACTACAGGTAAGAACTCATGGTCTACTGGGGTAGTTATGGTAGATATCAATGCCGATGGTTTTTTGGATATTTATGTTTGCAATGCGGGAAATGTAAAAGGAGATGATCAAAAAAATGAACTTTTTATCAATAATGGACCTTCGGCAGATTCGGGAATCATTACGTTTACTGAGAAGGCGGAAGAATACAATTTAGCCGATAGTGGTTTTACAACACATGCAGGATTTTTTGACTACGATCAAGATGGGGATCTGGATGCTTACATTTTGAACAATAGTTTTATCCCGGTAAGTAGTTTGGGATTTACCAACAAAAGAGATTTACGGGCAAAAGACTGGAATATTCCCGAGATCCTTAAAGGAGGTGGAGATAAATTATTACGTAATGATAATGGAGTTTTTACCGATGTAAGCGAGGAGGCGGGGATTTATGGAAGCCTAATTGGATTTGGGTTAGGGGTTACTATCGGGGATGTAAATCAAGATTTGTTGCCTGATATCTATGTTTCTAATGATTTTTATGAGAGGGATTACCTGTATATTAACAATGGAGATGGCACTTTTCGGGAAGAAGTAAAAAAGTGGATTGAACACTTAAGTCTATCCTCAATGGGGGCAGATATGGCGGATATCAACAATGATGGTCTTCCAGAGATTTTTGTTACTGATATGCTGCCAGAAAAAGATCAACGGCTCAAAGAGACCACATCTTTTGAGAATTATGATATCTATCAACTCAAGAAAAGTAGAGACTTCTATAACCAATACATGCAGAATTCATTGCAGCTCAATAATGGAAATGGTTCGTTTTCTGAAATTTCCTTTTACAGTGGTGTAGCAGAAACCGATTGGAGCTGGGGAGCATTACTCTTTGATATGGATAATGATGGTTATAAGGATATTTATGTGAGTAATGGTATTTATCACGATTTAACGGATCAGGATTTTATGAACTTTTTTGCTAATGATATCATTCAAAAAATGACTCTTACCGGCAAAAAAGAAGAGGTAGATTCCATCATTAATAGAATGCCTTCTACTCCAATTTCGAATTACGCTTTCAAAAACAATGGAGATTTAACATTTGACAATGCTACTAAAACTTGGGGTTTTGAGGAACCTACATTTTCTAACGGTGCTGCTTATGCTGATTTGGATAATGATGGAGATCTGGATCTTATTGTAAATAATTTTAATATGCCGGTCTCGGTATATCAAAATAAAAGCGAGCGGTTAGGAAACAATTTTGTGAGAGTGCAAATTAAGGGTAAAGATAAAAACACCTTTGCCATTGGGAGCGTCGTAGAAATTTATGCAAATTATGAGATTATCAGACAGGAGCTCGTTCCCACAAGAGGGTTTCAATCTTCTACAGAGTATATTATGACTATTGGAATCGGAAAGATCAATAACATAGATTCAGTCAAGGTGATATTTCCTAATCAACAGACCCAAAGTATCAGTAGTGTTAATGTCAATACATTATTGCAATTTGATCAGGAAGTGGGAAAGGAAAGAGATAAAATATTTTCAGAAAACCAGGTAGTTTATTTTGAGGAGGTTACCGTAGGTTTACAACCTCATAAGGAAGATCCTTATGTAGATTTTGATTATGAAGGATTGATCTATAAAATGCAATCACGAGAAGGTCCCGCTATAGCCATTGGTGATGTGAATGGTGATGGAAATGAAGATGTTTTTGTTGGAGGAGCCTTCAAACAATCTGGTAGATTGTATTTGCAACAAGATAATGGAAAAGTAGTAGCGTCCTCTTTTGAAACAGAGGAAGTTTTTGAGGATACAGCTGCGGCATTTCTTGATATTGATGCCGACGGTGATTTGGATTTGGTTCTGGGGTCTGGAGGAAATTTTAAAGGCGCAAGAACCGGAGTTCGGTTTTATACCAATGATGGGAAGGGGAATTTTTCTCGAGGAAAGATAGTTGCTGCTACCAATGCCAATGTATCGACTATTGCTTCGTATGATTATGATCAGGATGGTGATATAGATTTGTTTGTAGGGTGCTTAAATGTGGTAGGTGTATATGGAGTTTCTCCTCAGAGTCTATTATTAGAAAATGTAGGTAACGGTAATTTTAAGGATATAGTGCTTACCCATGCTCCAGAAATCAGAGAAATAGGGATGGTCACAGAGGCGATCTGGAAAGATGTGGACGGTGATGAACTAAAAGATTTGATTTTGGTAGGAGAATGGATGTCACCCAAAATTTTTAAGAACGCCAAAGGAAAACTAAAGTATCAGGACAATAACCTAAATAGGATCTCGGGTTGGTTTAATACTGTTAAAGCAGAAGATTTGGATAATGATGGAGATATTGATTTGGTGTTGGGGAATCGTGGTCTCAATGCCAAATACAAAGCCACCGAGCAACACCCGATGAGGTTATATGTTAACGATTTTGATAACAATGGTACTGTAGAACAAATAGTGACGCAACATATTGCTTCTAGAGATGTTCCTATACAGCTCAAAAAGGAGATAACGGCACAAATCAACTCCTTGAAAAAACAGAATATTAAGTTTTCAGAATATGCCAAAAAATCAATCAAAGATTTATTTCCGAAAGAAGTTCTGGAAAACACTATCGTTAAAGAAGTGAATACCTTTTCTAGCCTTATCGCTTATAACGATGGTAAGGGCAATTTTGAATTTGTACATTTACCACAAGTAGCACAGTTATCGTGTATCAATGCAATAGAAACTATAGATATTAATGAGGATGGAGTTCTGGATCTGGTGTTAGGAGGTAATAACTATAATTTTAAACCTCAATATTCCCGACTAGATGCGAGTAGAGGAATTGTCTTGTTAAGTACAGGAAAACAAAGTTACAAACCGATTTCATCTTCCGGTTTTTTGGTAGAAGGAGAGATCAAAAATCTGAATTGGATGTCCAATAAGACTGGAAACAAATATTTAATTTCTGGGATTAATAATGAAACTCCAAGAATGTTTAAACTCAAAAATAAGGAATGAGCATAGTGGTTTAGTTCATTCATCTTACTAGTAATGATCAAAAGAGTTTTAATACTAATTGCAATAAGCTTGTTTTCCTGTAAAAAAACAGAAAATAAAAGTACCTTATTTCAGAAAGTTTCTTCAGAAATCAGTGGAGTTACCTTTCAAAATACACTACAAAATACCCAAAACCTCAATATACTAGACTACTTATATTTCTATAACGGCGGAGGAGTAGCCGTTGGAGATATTGATAATGATGGTTGGGTTGACGTTTTTTTTACCGCGAACCAGGGAGAAAATAAACTATATAAAAACAAAGGGAATTTTGAATTTGAAGACATTACCGAGCAGGCAGGTGTAGCAGGACAATCCGATTGGAATACTGGAACGGTAATGGCCGATGCAAATGGAGATGGATTTTTGGATATTTATGTGTGTGCCGTGGTCGGTATTCAAGGGTTAGAAGGAGGTAATGAATTATTTATTAATAATGGAGATGGTACTTTTACCGAAAAGGGAGAACAATACCGAGTAAACTTTAAGAATTACAGTACTAGCACTGCATTTTTTGATTATGATAATGATGGAGATCTGGATATGTACTTGCTCAATCATGCGGTGCATACACAACATTCATTTGGAAAAGCAGCTATCAGAAACCAAAGAGATGATCGTAGTGGAGATAAATTACTACGAAATGATGGCGACGTTTTTGTAGATGTAAGCGAAAGTGCCGGGATTTTTGGAGGACCCAATGGATATGGACTGGGAATTGCTACGGCAGATTTTAATAACGATGGATATACGGATATTTATATAAGTAACGATTTTCATGAGGATGATTATTATTACCTGAATAATCAGAACGGGACCTTCTCTGAAGTTTTAAAAGAAAAGATGGGGCATACCAGTCGGTTTTCGATGGGGAGTGATGTTGCAGATATCAATCACGACGGATATATAGATATCATGACCTTGGATATGATCCCCAAAGAAGAGAAAGTACTCAAAGCCTCTGCCGGGGACGAAACTGTGGACATGTTGGAGATGAGAACGAATCAATTGGGGTATCATTACCAGTATGCACGTAATATGTTGCACATCAATAACGAAGGAAAGTTCTTTTCTGAAACTGCTTTGTTAAGTGGAGTGGCAGAAAGTGATTGGAGTTGGTCCGCTCTCTTTGCAGATTATAATCAGGACGGAGAGCAAGATATCTTTATCTCAAATGGAATCCCGAAACGTCCTAATGATTTGGATTATATCCGGTACATATCCAATGATCAAATCAAGGAAAAAATAACAAAGACCAAGCTGATTGATCAGGAAGCATTAGATATTATGCCCCCGGGAATAGTACAAAATATGATGTTCCAGGGTATAGGAGATATTCAATTCAAAGATCAATCTTTAGGGTGGTTACCAAAAGATACTATGATCTCAAACGGGAGTGCATATGCCGATTTTGATAACGATGGAGATCTAGATATCGTAACGAATAATAGTGGAACTCAAGCCACTTTTTATAAGAATACCGTGGATACTACATCCAATTACTTGAAACTAAAACTTCAATATAAAAAATCAAATCTATTCGGTATCGGGGCCAAAGTCATTTCTTATCATCAAGGGGTTCCTCAATATCGACAAATGTATACCAGCAAAGGGTTTCAATCTTCTTCTGAAGCTATGATTCATTTTGGATATGGAAAAACAAAGTATGTGGATTCCCTGAAGATCATTTGGCCAGACCATACCATACAGATGGCGGAACGCATTAAAACCAATCAAACACTTACTATCCGATTATTAAACAAAAGAAATACGGTTGACTATAAGACAATCTTTCCAAATTCTAAAGGTTGGTTTTCAAAGGTGGATAGTATCCCTGGGTTTGACTTTGAGCATAGAGAGAATAATTATGTGGATTTCAATGGACAGAAACTGATTCCCTACAAAGTATCGGATAAAGGACCAGCCACTGCGGTAGGAGACCTCAATAATGACGGTAAGGAAGATATTTTTTTTGGAAGCTCTAGAAATAGTCCTTCTCAGCTATTTATACAAACCAACACTGGCTTTGAAAAAGTACAAACAACAATTGAAACTGATAAAATTGCAGAAGATGTAGCAGCGGTCATCACGAATTTGGATGATAATAAAACGAATGATCTTTTGGTAGCTTCTTCGGATGGAGAGGTTTTTGGCCCTTCCAAAAGAGTATTGGATCGGCGTTATTTCTATATCGACAAAGGAATACAGAAAACTGATTTTCCTGAATTGTTTAATCATACCTCTGTAATACAACCCGGTGATCCAGATAATGATGGAGATCAAGACCTTTTTGTTGGAGGATATGTAGTGCCAGGGGATTTTGGTAAAATTCCAAGCTCTTATATTCTTAAAAATGAGAAGGGGAGTTTTAAAAAACAGGAACATGAATTGTTAGAAAGCGTAGGTATGGTCACTGATGCTATTTGGACAGATTTTGATGGAGATAACAACAAAGACTTAATTGTGGTTGGTGAGTGGATGTCACCTACATTTTTTAAGAATGATAATGGAAAGTTAGTAGATGCTACGACATCGGTGTCCAAAACAAAATTAAATGGACTATGGCAGTCTATTGAAGCTTTTGATATAGATGATGATGGAGATTTGGATTATATTTTAGGTAATTGGGGATTGAATACAAAATTCAAAGCCTCAGCAGATACCCCTTTACGGATGTATTACGATGACTTTGATGACAACCAAAAAACAGAGACTATCGTGGCAATCCCTAGAGAAGGGAAATATTATACCGCTCTAGGACTAGACGAATTATCTGCCCAACTTAATTTTTTACGAAAAAAATTTACTACCTATGCATCGTTTGCAGGAAAAACAGTTGATGAGATTTTTGATGAAGAACAATTGAGTAATGCTACTCTGTTTGAGGTGCATCAATTGGCATCGGGATATTTGAAAAATGAAGGAGGAACCTTTACATTCGTGCCGTTTAGTAATGAATTACAAATAGCACCGATCACATCGATGTTAACACACGATTTTGACAAAGATGGTAAAGAAGAAGTGCTGCTAGCCGGGAACTATTTTGGAGTTACGCCATACCATGGAAGATTTGACGGTTTTGGAGGCGCATTGCTTCAAAAAAAAGGTAAGATTTTGGAAGCAAATGAGCTCCATATTAACCTTGCTCAAAAGGCGGTAGTAGCGAGTAATATCATTAATTTTGCAAATAAGGAATATTTGATAATTACAGTAAATAATGGAAAAGCAGAAATTTATGCGATTCATCAATAAACCATATAGATTACTAGCTGTTTTAGGGACGGTTTTGAGTTTCATCTCTTGTCAGCAACCCGAAGAAATTGAAATCTCTGCAGATCATTATCATACTGCCATAGATAACCTGACGGCAGTAATGGTACATGATATATTCTCACCTCCTGTTGCTAGTAGAATATACAATTATCCTAATATAGCGGCCTACGAAATCATAGCGCAAGGAAATCAAGAATATAACACCTTATCAGGGCAGTTACATGATCTTAAACCTATACCGGTTGCCGATACCACTAGCGGAATTAATTTTAGACTGGCAGCATTGATTGCTTATCTGGAGGTAGGAAAGACATTGGTTTTTTCTGAACACCGAATAGCATCTTACCAGGATAGTTTGTATGGGGTTTGGGAAAAGAAAAATGCAAAAAGTTACGGTGCTTCCAAAACTTATGGATTACAAGTTGCGGCGCATATCAAAGAGTGGTTATCCAAGGATAATTATGCGCAGACCAGAACAATGCCTAAGTTTTCTGTAAATACTGAAGATCCATCCAGATGGCAGCCAACACCACCTGACTATATGGATGGGATCGAACCACATTGGAGAGAAATCAGGCCTTCAATCATTGATTCGGCTTCTCAATTTACACCTTCTAGACACCCGGATTTCTCCTTAGAAAAAGAATCACCTTTTTACAAAGAACTTTTAGAAACCTATGAGGTGGGGGTAGCCATAAAAGAAGAAGGAGAAAGCTCAGAAAGAATTCAAATCGCTCGGTTTTGGGATTGTAACCCTTATGTGTCTACGCACAAAGGCCACTTGATGTTTGCCACCAAGAAGATAACTCCGGGAGCACACTGGATTGGGATATGCAAGATTGCCACCAGAAAAACAAATTCGGATTTTGAAAAGACAGTATATGCGTATACCAAAACTTCGATAGCCATAGCTGATGCTTTTATAAGCTGTTGGGATGAAAAATATCGAAGTAATTTAATTCGTCCAGAAACGCTAATCAATCAGCATATTGATGAGAATTGGGAGCCTGTTTTACAAACACCTCCGTTTCCAGAATATACTAGTGGACATTCTGTAGTTTCTGGTGCTGCTTCTACGGTACTCACAGAGATTTTTGGTGATGATTTTGCTTTTAATGATGATACCGAAATACCCTATGGTTTACCTATTAGGTCTTTCTTGTCTTTTAATAAAGCGGCAGAAGAAGCAGCTATTAGTAGATTGTATGGCGGGATACATTATCGGGCAGCTATAGATCTAGGTTTGGAACAAGGACGTAATTTAGGTAGTTTTGTGATCGCAAAACTTGAAATGAAAAAGTAATTTTTAGGAAAAAATAATGAAGAAAGTTGTAATTGGTATTTTGGTCATCTTAGTCGGAGTGGCAGTCTGGTTTTTAATGGTTAAAGAACACGACCATGTAATCACATTTAATGCAAATGCGTCTCAAAGTAGCGTATATAACCATGTTAAGGATGCAAAATTTATTGATACCACTTCGATACAAGATAATGCTATTATAATAGACAAGGTACTTTTCGAATCCTTTAAACAGGAAGTGCTTGTAGATAATCAAAAAGTTATTTTGGATTGGAAATTTAAAGCTGTAGCAGATACTATTACCAAAGTAAACGTAGGGATCATTAATACAGAAAATTCCATAAAACATCGTTTACAGGCTTTATTCAAGAAATCACCATTGGTAAAAACAGTAAAAGATGAGTTGATTTTGTTTAGATGGCAGTTTAGTAAGTATACTAATATGTTTAAAGTAACTGTTGATGGAGAAAGTGAAATGCCAGCAATGGAAATAATTACTACAAATGCAAAGGTGAAACGAGATAAGAAGGCAACTGCTATGATGAAAGCAAACTCGTATCTATATCCTAAACTTGCTGAAAACAGTATTACACAGGATGGACCTCCCTTTGTAAACATAAAGAATTGGGATATAGAGGAAGATACTATTACGTTTGATTTTGGAATCCCTATTGCTCACAAGGACACCCTTCCCGATACAATTCCCAATATTGTATTTGGTAGCGTCAAGTCTCAAAAAGCTTTAAAAGCTACTTTTTATGGTAATTATGCTATTAGTGACGAAGCTTGGTTTGCCTTGTTGGATTATGCAAAAAGAGAAAACATCAAGTTGGATAACAAACCTTTTGAAGTATTTCATAACAATCCCATGGCTGGCGGAAATCAGCTAGATTGGAAAGCCGAAATCTTTGTTCCTATTTTGGAGAACTAAGAAATTTGGTAGACTACTTCAAATAGATTAGAATCTGCCAACGACTCCAACTTGTCCGGCACCAAAGCTTAAATTCCATCGTATTTTGTTCTTTTTAGGATTGTATGCGTAGCGTTGTTCTTTTTTAAGGTAGTTATCAACGCTATCCACTACAGCGATACTAATGGCAGCACCAAGAACAACATCTGTTAACCAATGCGCTCCAGACCAAAGACGTGATACAGGGGATAATAAACCTATTGCATAGATACCTCCTTTTACATATGGATTTTGAAATTGCTTTGCCAAAGCGTGTGCAGTACTAATAGAAAGAATAGTATGTCCAGATGGGAAGGAGTGGTATCCCGCTTCATTAGACCATAAACGAAAGCTGAGGTTTCCCTCGTCGGTATTTGGCCTTGCTCTCCCTACCAGCGTTTTGGTGAATGTCTGAAATACACCTCCCGCTGTCGCTGATGCAATAAGAAGTACTCCTGTCTTTCTTATTTTTTCATTTTTAGTGATTAAGCCTATAGCATATATCCCTGTTGTTAATCCATAATTAACCAAAGGTTTTCCAAATCGGAATCCTGTTTCCTCTACAAAATCGGGAACGCCTTCTGCCTGATTCGTAAAATAATCATTTGCTGGTTCATCCAAGGCAAGTAATGTCATAGTTCCAGCTACCACACCGCCAAAGAGGGCCCAGTCTTTTTCTTTCCATTTAAAAGGTTGAGTATATGCATGTTTTACACCTCCATATACAGACAATCCATCATATTTGATAATCTGCCATGTCGTCATTTGTTCTGAGGAACGAGGAGTTCCAGAAGTGTTTTTCGTAGCAAGTGTATCTTGAGAAAAAGAAGGATAAGTGCTACCAACCAGTAACATGCTTATCCATAGGGCTTTTATAACGTTCATAGTAAAAGTTTGCTGAGCAAAAATAACAACTTATTCATAATTACCGACATACAGTGCAATTTTAAAAATTTGGAATTAGCATTATTTATAAAAATAAAACGCATTCCTGATTTGATTTAGGTTGAAAGTTATAGGAAGATCTTAGATCTATCGAATAGGGTAATATTACCGATTTTACCAATTTCCATATTAACACTGAAAGAAAATAGGAAAGAGATAAAGAAATTTGATAAGAGTCAAGATTAACACTTTTCAACTTTATAGAAAGATGAACTATTTCCCCAAAGGGGTAATCCGAAAACCCTGAATAGAGTAGGAATAAAGTCTAAATAACAAGGACATGAGTACAGCACAGCTCGAATCAAACTCTGCAATTGCCGAAGCGTATTTGGCAAAAGGGACAATAGGAAACGTGGGTATGCCTGGAGCACCTATCGCCCATTTTTCTTTGGTCGTAGTCCCATCCAAAAACACGGTTTCAGGTTCTGTAGAAATCACCCAGGCGATCGAAAACGGAAATACCGGGATATTTTCGGTAAAAGGAAATATCCGATCTACTGGATATGGTAAAGTTACCAAGATTGTAAATTTAGAAGGAGAGTATATCTACTCGTTCCCGCCACCAGCAATCGGTTCTATTCTGCAGAGATTTACTGCCTATATGGATATAGACGATTCATGGAATGGCCAAGGAGGGTTCTCTTATGGAGGAGGAAAAATAAATAATGTTCCTGTGTATTCAGAACACTAATTTTTAAAGAGAACAGTGCCATCGGTATTGTTCTCTTTTCTTTTAAAACCTAATGATATGAGTACCAATAATACATACCCAATAGTAAAAGTAACCAACAACTTACCGCATGAAATCGAGATATATGATGTTTTTAATCCTTCAAAAGGAGGAGTAAAAGAGACGTATCAATATACTAAACTGAGCACAATTGCTTCAGGAGCGACTTCAGATGTACAGACCATCAGAAAAGGATCTTTACTACAAGCCATGTTTACGGGAGTAATAGAACAACTTGATAATAAATACTATTATCAATTTCCGATAAAAACGATGTCAGCTATTCAATTCACCTTTGATAATCCACCACCTTTAACCTATAGCATAGAAACCAGTGATAAAGCGTCAACAATCCAATCTTTTTTGTTTCATCGCTTTATCATGGCGAATCCAAATTCGGCACTTACCAAAAATTTATACAGTGCACTCAAAAAGGGAAGTGTAGATAGCGTAAATGCTTTTTTTGCGAGTACAAAAAACTTCAAAAATTGTACGCTTAGCTCCTGGAATATTGTACAAACGTGGTTGCAGATGTTTACTTCAGGTTGGCAAGGCCCTTATTATTTGTATGAGGAAGCACCAACTCCTTTACCTGCCAATTACATTCCGGTTTTGATAGCTACCCTAAATATTGTGTCCAGTGCCAAAGAAAATTTAGCAACATTGAGTATGTGTAGCGAAGATGCAAAAGGGAATCCGGTTTTTGCCAATCCTCCTCAGCATACAACAGTGGTGATGAATGGAGATGGGACCATGGGGGATGATAACCCCGGGCAAGATGTATCGGTTACGTTGACACCAGTATGGATGAATGTGATCCAAACAAGCATGAAAAAAGGAACTCCCGTTTCTAATTATTTAGCAGGACCTGCGGTAACTGGTACAGTAGCAAACAAGAAAGTGGTGTCTTCACAAACTGCTAGGCAATTACCAGAAAGTAAAAAAATAAATACTAAGAAAACGTCTTCTTTTGATGCGTCGTTTGCAAAATTAGGTCAAATGGTAGGATTAATCGTCGGACTCCTCTTTTTGGGAGAATTTGCGATGAAAATAGGAAAGTCTGCCAAAGAAAAAGTGGATAAACTCAAAGAAAAAGCAAATTCGGATAAGGATTTTAAAGACGGAGAAGAAACAATCGACAAGACACCAGACCAGGAAGTAACGGCAGAAGCTACTTCAAAAGAATCAGAATTTAATACAGATGCCGAAGAAGTGTCCCAAAGCTATAACCAAACTTCAGAAGCACTTCAGGAGAATGTGATGACAGAAACTATGGAGGATACCTCTAAAAATATTCAAGAAGAATTAAGCAATCAAATAGAAGAAGGATATACCCCTACGCAAGATTTTGAGGATGCTGTAAGTGATATGGAAAATTCTTTTGAAGAGATTAAAACAGATATAGAGAATGGTAATTTCTCTGAAGCCAATACCAAGTTGAGTGATGTTTCTGAAAATATGGATAAAACATTGAAGGATAATGAGAGTAGCTTGGAAGATTGGGAAAAGTCATCTCTAGAGGAGTCTTCTGAAGCTGTAGACAATGCTGCAAAAGAATCTGATGCTTTGGATAAAGCACAAGAAGAGCACGATCAGGAAATAAAAGATGAGGCTGATGATTCTGGGTTTAACGAAAACGATGATATGCCTGAGACAGATTCGATCCCAGAAGGAGAAATGGCACTATAACAACATTAAAAAGATACAATTATGATCATTACATGGTTTACAGATCCTTCTAAAGGAACATTTACAGAAGGAAGCGGAAAGTTTTCATCCTACTACCAATATGATACCGAAACAAAAAAGTTTGTGAGGATCAGATTAGAATTAGGGCGACAATCTAGTGGAAGTGACCTAGGAGAAACGGGAGCTTTTTTTAAGAACAAAAGGGCTGTAGGTTTTTCTTCGATAGATTTTATAGAGAAGGTAGCAGAGTATCCTGATTCTGATTTTACAATAGATAAGTCCACGGGGAAATTATTGTTGAAAGGAGACCCCATGAGTACAACACCTACCACTGGAGATAATGTGGTAGATATGTCACCTGGACAAACGAAGCCACATTTTGGGAATAGTGTGGCCTCAAAAGCCTTTTTGCCTCCCGATATTGAGCCTAAACATTTAAGCCTAATTGCCAATAATGCGATTGCTAATGGCGAAAGTGAAAGTTTTACTACAAAATCTGTTACGGGTACTCAACTATCCGATGCTTTAAAAGGAAAAGTATGTGATATTATGGGAGTAGAAGATTTTAACACAATTAGCGATGCTGACATTTTGAAAAAACTAAAATCTCAAATCGCCGAAATAAAAGAAGAATTAACCACTCCATCCAAAAAAACTATCGATAGCTCTTTGGAAGATGTAGATAAACTGTTAAGCGGTATTAAAGAAAAAATGGAGACTGATGGTATAGCTCCAACAGAAGATTTCGAAGATGCTCTGGAAGATCTTGGGAAGAAGGTGAAAGCAGCAAAGGAGGCTTCTGAAAGTGGAGAAGGTGTCAAAAAGGCGATAACAGACTTAGAATCTTCTCGAGCTACATTAAAAGAAGCTGTAAAAACCTTAAGTGAGGCTCATCAGAGTACGGTTGACGATTTGATAACGGGCAGTGATAAAGCTATTGAAACCGCACAATCGGCAAGCGACGAATGGGAACGAATAGACACCGAGTATCAGGAGTCAGAAGAAGCTTCTTCAATAAAAGAATACGAAGCCAGTATAGGTAACGAAGAGGCAGAACCGGTTGAACTCAAATAGTTCATACGTTGGTAAATATTTCATGAAAAAACAACACCATGGCATTTCCAAAAATAACACTAGACAACACATTATCTGAAGAAGTAATCGTATATGATGCTTTTCAGAATAATCAAGATGATCAAAGCCTGTCTAACTTTTTTGGTGCTCTAACCGATCTCACTTCAGCTAGTTCTGGAACGAGTGAAGTTTTTGAGCCTATACACGGGCCAATCTCTACATATATCATTTATGATTCGAACCATAACCCGATAAAAAGGGTATTTACGATGGGTAATGCTCCTCAAACTTTTACTGTTGATCAGGGAGATGTAGCTATTATGACACAAACTCAGTCTTTTATTACATTACTTGAAAAATCACCTAACGATCCACAATGTGTAGCTTTTCAAAAGCTTATTAAAGGTGGGAAGGCAAAGCCCAATGAAGTAAATACCTTTTTTAAGGGTACCAAAGATTACACCTCATGTACATTTATTTCTTACATGCTGGCAACGGTTACGATTGCAAGAACGCCAGAAACCAAAAACAAACCACCACAAGAACAAGAGTACTCCTTAAGCAGTTTATGCAAGTATATGGGTATTGATTGGCCATCAGGATTTCCTGATGTAGTAATCTCAGATTTCTTTTGTTCTGAAGCTGACGAGATTTTGCGATTGGGAGGAAAACTAAATATCCATAATGTCACATTTCAAGAAGGTGTATTGGATCATGTTCTTTCCTTTTTACCAAGTCCAGAGATTACATTTGATATAGAAGTAGTGCTTAAACCAGGGTTTAGTATGGGGGTCATATGCCTGAAGTTTATGTTAGATGATATCAAGATCCCGATAGGAAACGGTAAGACCTTTGATATTGATCAACCTACCTTAATGCTTACCATCAATCCACTCTTCAAATTTGTCGTATTCGAGATAAAAGCGACTATCCCTTTCAGTATATTCAAAAGTCCAACTTTTGATGCTCAGATAGCAATGACTATCGATAATATTGAAGCAGAGGTGGGAGTAGAGCTAACAGGGAATAAGACATCCCTCTTAACACCTCCGATTATCAAAGGATTGCATTTTGATTCCTTTGGAGTGGGTATAGGATTGATTTTTGAGCCTGCAGGATTTGCCATTGGGGTAGATGGTACGTTTCATATAGGAGATCAAAAGGATAGAATTAAGCTAGACGATGAACAATTTGCCATTGTTTGCGAAATGGAGGAAGAGGTGCCTAATCCCTTGTACTTGGCATTCTATGTGCCCAAATTAGATTTTGATGAGATAATTACCATTTTTACAAATACCTCGTACAATTTTGATGTGCCCGTTACTTTTAGTGATTTGTCATTTCGATGGGCAGAAAACCCAATGGAGCCAGTGGTGCTACCAGATGGATCATTAGCGCCTATGGGGTACGGTTTTAATGCATATATGGATATTTTAGGATTAACCTTTTATGGAGCTTTAGAGATTGATATGGCTCATGGTGTTTCTGGAGATATTACCATGTCTCCTCTGGCGATGGGAAAGTTGTTTAAGTTATCAGGAGATGGAAAAGGAGTTACCATAAAAGTTGATGCAAATGGAAATCCAATACCAAACAATACCATCCCCAAGACAGCTGCAGAGAAAAAGGTAATAGAAAATGCAACAACCAAACAATTGGTTGCTCCAGGAGGTCCTGAAATGACGGTGAGCACTTCATCATCTCCTTATTTTACTTTGGGCGCTCAGGTAAGTTTGTTTGATATAATCAAAGAAAAGATCGCCGCTTCTATATCCAAAAAAGGGATAGCTTTTGAGTTGGATTATGGAGCTATCCTACAGACCAAAATGAAGTGTATACTTCAGAATTATCATAATTTTTCGGGTGATTTCAGCTATGGATTAGATGTTAATGTGCCATTTCCTACCATTGCAGGATTTAGTTTAGGTACTCTGAAGGTGAATGCTGATTGTAATATGGGACTTGCGATAGCTACTTCAACTTCAGACATTGATTTTAAGGTGCACGGTGGTTTCAATTTTGAAGGGTTGAACTTAAGGTTTGGACCCTTTGATGCTGATATTAATATTTCTAGAATAAAAGATCTGTTAGCCGTTGTTGAACATTATATTTTGGATAATGCTGAAGCTATTTTTAAAGAAATAATTCAAGATGCTTCAAAATGGGCAAGTTTTGTGAAGAAAGCTTTTATAAGCGGTGTTCATGACGTAGCACAAGGTCTTAAAACCGCTTTTAAAAAATCAGAACAAGAAGTGGCTTCCATTATGCATGGAGCGGGGTATGGCATGAACGAAGTGGCCTCTGGTCTCAAAACTGCATTTGGTGCTCCGGCTACAGTGGTTGCAGATGCTTTAAAGACTGCTTTTGGAGCTTCAGACAAACAAGTGGCTAGTGCTTTAAAAGTAGTAGGGTTCGGAGCCAAAGAAACTGCACAGGCGCTACAATCCGCCTTTGGAATTGCACCAAAAGTTATCAATGACATCATGCAAGGTGCAGGATATAGTGCCAATCAAATTAAAGACGCTTTTGAATCTCTTGGAGGAAAGTTTGCTTCTGCAGCAAAAGATATATGGCATGCAGTTTCTCATTGGGATCATTGGTAATGATATTTTAATAAACTCATCTTAACTTTTATTTTTCTATTGGGGGGTATGGTAGAGAATTTGGGGGCGGATGAGTTTACTAATTTTTTAATGAGTTGCTTTCAAATAGCAAAAAAACGTACAGAATAATCTTATAAAATGGTAATGATAGCTGATTCAAAAATTGATTTGGAAAGAGATCCATTAAAACTGTTTAGATCATTATTTGACAGTGACAGCCTTCAAATATTGGAATGGTCTCTTAAAATTACTAAGGATAGAATTGAAACTCGATGTAAACCTACCTTCTATGTTTATCATAAGGCCGACGATCTTTCAGTATATCAAAAACTAAATGTGTTGTTAGAAAGATTAGGGTGCCCATTAGAAGTGTTAAGATTTCAGCAGAATTCTATTGGGACATCGATGTATAACGGGATTAGAGTGCCACTACTTACAGAGGACTACAAATGCCTGTATATACATGAACTGAATCAAAATACAATTAATGCGTTTCGGTGGAGAAATGAAGCATCGTATGATAAAGTTAATTACATTTTTAAAACCGGGTTAAAAAAAAGAGAAGTTCAGGATTTTATTCATCCAGAATTGGATACTTTTTTTAAAGATGTTATGCAAACAGAAGAGGCCAAAAACAGGTCAGGGATATGGCTGCAAAAATTAGAACACAAAGTGCAGGAGGTGTATTTGGCTTTTCCGCATAGACCTAAATTAAAATGGATTTTTGATCTTTTAAAAGACCACATATTTATCAATTATTTTGAAAACACTTTGGCATACTCAGACTTGCGATGCAAAAATGTAGGATTTGATGGTTTACATGAGGAAAATCCGGCAATTACGGTATACTTTACAATCCCCCTTAGTCATAAATTTCCGAATACCTATGTAGAACTGATCAATATGACACATGAGTTTTTTGCTGAAATTAAAAACTAAAAAAAGGATATGATGGTGGGACTTTTTTAGGTCAGTATAATCTTATCTAACTCTATGATTTTATTTTGTGCGGCAAAAATGATAAGACCAGCAATGTTTTTGGCTCCTGTTTTCGAAAGCAAATTAGACTTATGAGTTTCTACTGTTTTTCTGCTTACAAAGAGTTTTTCTCCAATTTCTTTGGCGGTCAGTTGATAGCATAATAGTTTGAGCACATCGATCTCTCTTGGAGTAAGTTCGGCTATATTATTGGTAGGAATTACTGGAGTATTTGATGCAATTTGTTTTCGCATCGTTTCCATTTGTTCGATGTCTAGATGATGACCATTGGCATTTACATTACGGATTACTTTTACCAATTCTTTTTTGTCGATTTCTTTTGGTATAAAGGCATTAGCACCAGATTTAAACATGTACCCAATATAATTGGGTTGGTAATGCGATGATATAACTATTGTTTTGATACCAATATGTTGTTTCGTTAGTTCATCTACCACATCTTTACCAGTACCATCTTTCATTCTTAGATCTGTAAGTACAATATCTGGTAGATTTTCTGTGTCCAATGTATCTAGGAAAGAATTTCCGCTGTAAGATACAGAGATAACCGAAAAACCATCGATGCTATCTAAGTAATCCTTTAATAAGTTGGCAACTAACTTATCATCTTCAACTAAAGCTATTTTTATGTTATTCATTTCTTTGATGTAAAAGGGCGAATCTTGTGCCAGTTGGTTTGTTTTGTTCAAATTTAAAGGTCGCATTGAGTTGTTTAGATCTCAATGTGATATTTTTCATTCCAAGCCCTTTTTTTTGATTTCCCGAAAGTCCTTTTCCATTATCTCGTATGGATAGGAAAATTAGTTTTTGAGATACCTTCAATCTAATAAAAATTTGAGTAGCATTGGCATGTTTTTCAATATTTGTAATCACCTCCTGAAAAATTCTGTAGATGTTAATCTTGATCGTGTCCGGAATTTGAATATGTGGTGCGTCAACGATATGAAAATCAACAGAAAGAATAGTATTCATTGGCTGTAATACATTTTCAAATAATACTCCTAAAGTGCTTTCTTCCAAAAGAGGCGGAGTAAGATCATGAGATATTCTTCTGGCCGTAACGATACTGTTTTTTAGAACCTCTGTTAGCCTATCATCATTATTCATAAGTTGAATTCGTCGCAATTGCCCAATAAGCTCATCATGGATATCTGCGGCAATACGTATGCGTTCTTTCTCTTGAATCTCTATGCTGTTTTGCAACATTTCTTCGTTATGAAGAATTTTTAGATTTGCCCTTTGGCGCTCTTCTCGTTTAATTCGGGTGACATACTTTTTGGTAAGTATAATAATGAATAGAAGCAGCAAGGAAAATAATACCAAAGATCCTGCTATCCATAATATTGGTGTTAAAGGGTTTTTCCAGTCTTCCATGCCAAATTCACTAAAGCTGCATAAAACATGAGAAGACAGAAAGCTCTAAATAGCCATATCCATCCTACCAAATTTAAATGCTCGTTGATAAGATAATTTGTGGTTAAAGCAATAATAAAGTCAATACCAAAATAGAACAGAATCGTTAAAAATATAGTAATATGTGTATTTGATAAAAATAGCTTACCATCAAAGTATCTGAATAATGTTGCGATTAATAAGATAATTATACATAAGATGTATAGTAAACGATCATAGGACTGATATGAGCTAATTTCTTTGTTAAATCCCAAACTCAATAGCATGGGAATGATAAATAACAAGGAGAGGTACAAGAAATTTCTTTTTTTTCTGCGGAAAAGATGCACGAGAATATAGTATCCAAGGTAGAATAAATGGATATAATAGGATACTGAAAACAAAAACAAATTTACTTTACCAAAAATAGCAACAAGCTCTATGGACAAGATGGATACCAGATAGATAATGGTAATTAACGCATGTTTCTTGAACATACTATATACTAGTCCTATAGAAAGAACCAATACACATAGCATGGAAAGAATATCCATAATTTTTTCGATTACTACCGTAGTATCCATTATATGTCTTGCACTAATTTAGAGTAAGTTAAAGTCACTACTCAAACTGAAAGGTGGATGTGGTTGCGAAACGTCCATAAATAATTCATTATCGCCTGATTTTTGAGTTTCGCCTTCATTTAATTCGATCTCACGAGTAAGAATAAACTCAAGATTATACCCAAATATGTCGAAGTTGTTAAGCGCTGTCAATACAAAAACATTTTCTTGGCTAGAACCAAATAATGTGGATAAATCTTCAAAAGGAATGGTCATCAACCGTAGCAAACCACTAGAACCAGATTTTATGGCTTGTTGTTGATCCTTAAACCAGTTTTTTGCACCTAGCATCCAGTTCAAGATTCTTTGTTCTGCTTCGCTTTTACTTATTTGATCATTGCAGGAAAGTGCAACCCGTTTGAAGGCGGTATTTGTTTTGGTGGCAGTCGTATTAAAACTTCTTGTGAATTCCTTTTCTAAAAGATTGATCCCTATTTGGTAAGACTGGTTTTGGTCAGTCACATTATCTACGATATAGAATTTAAGTTCAAATTCGTCTACACCAAAATAACAGTTAAGTGTAGTAGGGTTATTTGTACTCCAATTTTGATAATCTTCGAACGATACAGTAAAGCCATAACCCGAGGTTAAAAAATTAAGAGCAATACTGGTATTTCTAATTTCATTCCAGGTATTGATGTTGGCTTTAATTCTAGTTAAATATTTGCTCGCGCTCATTTTTATAGGTTTAAGAGTTTAGTGATAAGTTACATTAAAAAAAGAAAATTCCGGGGAAATTTTAACTTATTTTCAAATTCGAAATACTTTTTGATCGTACTTCTAAACGCTATAGAAAAGTGGAGTCTTCAACGAAGATGAAAAAAACTATTACTCATCTGTAAAAAGAAAAAAAAACTGTTATTTGTTTTATCTGTTGATTTCTAAACAGATACCCTTCAAAAAAGAAACCCGAGTTTCAACTCGGGTGTGGGATGTAATATCGGGAAATTGTGTGCTTTTTGTTTACGAAGCAAATATAGGTTGTGTTGTGCCAAATATTTCTACGGATGGTTCTAATGTATTTTCTGTATTTGCATAATTAAGATTTTGCAAAACGTTATAATTAAACCAAATAGATAATAATCGGTATGGTATTTCTAATGAATCCCTAATTCCCAGTTTGGAATCTTCCATATGTACCCATCGTTGTAATGGTTGTTCGTATATTTTGTTCAGTATAGTGACCTCGCCATAATATTTTTTCATTCTTAAAAACATTTCGATATCAAATAACCACCTGCTGAAGAAGTTTCTTTTAAATAAGATAGGGACTAGTTCTGCTCTGAAAACCTTGGCTCCGCATTGTGTATCCTCTATGGGTAATCTTAATATAAAGAATACTAACATTTTTATGATTTTTGAAAATACGGCTCTGAAGCTATCTTTTTGGATTCCCGCTGAAGCATTTTTAGCTCGAGAACCAAAGACCATACTTAATTTCCTGTTAGTTTTTAGTGTTTTTAAAAGATCATCAAAATCGTCGAAGTCTGTAGAAAGGTCTGCATCTATAAATCCTACATACCCAATGTCTCCTCTACTATGAAGGTATCTTGCACCAGCTCTCACTGCAGCAGCTTTTCCTAAATTCTTTTTGATGTCAATTACACTTACCTTAGATGGATTAGAAGCTTGTATGTCTTTTAAAAGTACAATGGTATTATCCTTACTTCCATCGTTGACGAAGCAAAGATGATATTGGTTTTCTTTATTGATAAAATTTCTGAAAGCAGATACATTTAGTCTGTTTTCTTCATTATAGCAAGGCACGATTATTCCGGTTTTCATAGGGGTAATTTTTTGGGTTATACCTCGAATGTACCTTAGAATAATGGCTAAAACTGATGCATTTCGATTATTGGAGAATTGCTGTCGATGAATGGTTTTTATCGAAAGACGGGTCATTCGTCGAATCCGAAACCTTTGTTGTATATTTAAACAGAAACTACGGCGAGTCTTATGAATACATCTACAAACAAGTATTTGATTATTGCTTTATTAATAGGAGTAATTTTTCATGGTACCGCCATTTTCTTCACTTTAGAATATACCTATGATGCTTTAATTCATTTGTTTTTCGGAAATCACTATGCAACGAGTTGGTTCGAACCTTGGAGTTATAGTTGGTATACCGGATTTACTGTAATGGGATATCCTCCACTGGTGCATCAAAGTATTGGGTTGCTGTCTTATATCGGGGGATTAAAATTTGGATTGTTTTCTGTGGCTTTGATCGCCATCATACTTTTTATCACTGGGGTATATCGATATGCACTATTATTGACATCCAATCGAACAGTTGCAGGGTATACGGCAGTGTTATCGGTTTTTGCTTCTGTTTTTATAGAAACCTTGCATGTTTTTGGGCAATTACCTAGTATTATCGGGATCTCGGTATTGATGCATGCGCTCCCAGAGATTTATTTATGGATCAAAGTGGGTAAGTACAAATACCTGATCAATGCCTTGAGTCTAATTGCTGTGACTGTTACTTCACATCATGTAACTCCCATATTTGGAATGGTATTTTTTATCTTTCCTTTGATTGGAATGATAATAATGGATGGTGCTCGAGAAAAAGTAAATTCCTATAAAGAAGTACGCTTAAAACATTTCATTCAAACTTTTTTAGCTTTTTTTAAACGAATTGTAGTTTTTGGATTTGGATCATTGCTATTGATTATTACCTGTATACTCCCGTATTGGATCAACACCAAAAACAATCCTATCACACAAGTGCCTATTCCCCATGGTTCCCGTGATAATTTTTTGGAAGTTACTTCATCGGGCTTGGTATTTTTTTTAATTCCCTGGGGGATTTTATTGTTTTTCTTGCCTTATTTCTGGTATCGTTTTTTTAGCAAACGATATTTGTTTTTTGGGTTGTCATTTACTTTACTCACCATATTAGGTACAGGAGGAACAACTCCAATTCCGAAGATGATTCTGGGAGATAATGCATTTAATATTTTGACTCTAGACCGTTTTACGTTGTGGGCATCCTTGATGGCATTGCCCATGTTTGGGGAGTTTATCTATCGTTTTGTAGAGGGAGATCTAAAGATAAAAATAAAAGAAAGATATGGAAGTGTACTACATAGAATTCTAGGAGGATTGATTGGGGGAGGATTGATCTTTATGACTTTTTTTACCATATGTTTAGGCTATTTCAGACCGCTACAACCTGCGCAAATCAAAATGCTCCCTATCCTTAACTTTTTAAAACAGGATCAGCACGATCATTGGCGATTTTTACCCTTAGGCTTTGGAGATCAAATGGCGTGGCTCTCTGCCCAAACCGATGCGATGACGGTAGATGGCAATTATCACTCAGCCAGGAGATTGCCAGAGTTAACAACCAGAGCTGTAGAACGTCTCGAAAATTCAAAATTTAGAGGTGTAGAAGGAATAGGGTCATTGCAACAGTTTTTGACCGTGCCAGAAAAGTACAATTTGAAGTATGTATTTTCTAACGATAAGTTTTACGATCCTATATTATATTTCTGCGGTTGGCAACGTTTACGACAATTAGAAAATGGTATTATGGTGTGGGAAAAGTTAAATGTTCCTCCATTGTCCAATGTATTACCAAAAGATACAATACCACTATTTCAAAAACTAATGTGGGGTTTGATTCCAATGCTTACCGTCATTATCGCATTTATCATCAATATTCAGTTTATCTGGATTCATGGATTGAAAACAAAGTTTAAAGCATTTCCGGTATATTTTAAGTTTGGAGTTGAATATGCTTCTTTTAGAAAAAGTGTATTTCGAATTTCGTATTTGTGGGCAATATGTATATGCATTGTATTCGCGATTGGGGTTTATTTTGCCTACGTAAAAAATGCTACGCAAATTAGACCAGAAAACGTAATCAAAGCCTATTATGATGCCTTGGATTTTAAAGAGTTTAAAAGAGCGTATTCCTATGTTCATCCCAAAAGCAACAAATCTTTAGATCAATTTATGCTTGAAGTCTCCGTAACAGATGGTTTATTGAGTTCGTATGCAAAATTGGATGAACTAGAGGTTACTATTACCGTGCAAACTGACTCTTCAGCAAAAGCTAAAGTAATGGGTAATTGGATTACTCCGCTCGAGAAAATAGAAAAAACCTTTTACCATGAAATATTAAAAAAAGGAAGTAAATGGTATGTGTTGCCTTTGGATTATGATTTGGATATTCCTCCTGATCAGTTGTTTTCTGAAAATGTGGTTTCCTTTTACAATCACGGGCGTAGAAGGATTACTTCTGAACAAACACATCATGAAGATGTTTTAAAACAGCCAGTGCTAGAAGTTTTGAATGCAGCAATAGTAAAAAATGAAGATCAATATTATATCATAGGGGAACTGCAAAATGTTGATAATGTTCCCAGTGATGTGGTGGTTACCGGTACTTTGTATGCCCAAAATGACAGAGAATTAGCGACGTACAATGTAAAGCATCAAATGAAGCATAAGTTAATGCCAAAAGAGACTACGAGTTTTAGAATGGATTTTGAAGGAGTTGCCTGGAGAAGCCTTGAGGATAATAAACCGACGACTTTTGATCCTGATCAGTTTACTGCTGCTAATTTGGATGGACAGCCAACAAAGTTCAACTTACAATGTGCAGGAAATGTCGCTACTGTTGATCTGTATAAAGGAGTTGTGATTAATGATATCTCGATTCGAGAGAATGGGGTTGATGGAGTTTTGTTTAATTCTGGATTACAAGAAGTAACTATTCCTCAATTGATCATTTCATACTATGATGAAAACAAAAAATTGATATGGGTGACTCAAAAGTATCTACCCGAAGGGATACGGCCTCAAAGGAAATTATATTTTGAGTTTGATTTTCTCGATCTTACCAAAATAGAAAGAGTAGATGAGCACATGGAAAACGTTTTTGTAAATGGATTGTCTAATGAGGAAATCAGTAATAAAATGGTACCCAATAGAAAATCAGAATATATGCAATCACAGTTACTACGGGTGCTAGGAAAAGGGTTCAACTATATTAAAATTGAAATTAATAATTACGTGGGAGCTTCAAATTGATGAGAATACGAATACGACATATCATTTTAATGGGCTTTAGTTTATTATTTAGCATTTCATTTGCACTCTTGGTACAAGTTGAAAAACCGGTACAAGTAACCCTCAAAACAACACAAAAGAAATACCAGGCGGGCGACAAGATTATGTTAGACTTTGCATACGATAGTACCCTCACGTTTCAGTTGTTCTTGAAAAACTCTTACGGAAGTACATTATTAACATCTTCTTCGGGACAGTTCATCATCCCGGAGTATTTGGCAAAGAAAAGAGGAACGCTAGATTATTTTCTGATTCACAATTCAAAATGTGTTTTTAAAGGAGATATTTCGATTCATGCAAATTCGGATACATTGGTCGAGCTTGAAACTTATATTGGTCCACCAAGTATTGTAGCGGGCGATAGAGATTATACTATGCATGTTGTAGCTCCTACGGATAGATACGACAATCCTCTTCCAGACAGCACGAAAGTAAAATTTAAACATCAGTTTCTGGGGGCAGAGAAAGAGTATGAAGAACTCACCAAAGATTTGATCGGTTGGAGAAATATATTTGCTTACGAAAAAAAAGGGAAACTATTGGTTTCTTCGCAGATTGGAGAAACAGATTCAAAAGAATTTTCAGTAGAGATATATCCTGCCCTTCCAGAAGATTTCGCAATCGAAAGTTTTAGAGAGCATAACTATGCAGATGGTAATCAGATAATAACTTTTAGTACTGGCATAGTAAGAGATGAGTTTGATAATATAGTAGCCAATGGTACTATGGTGAATTTTGTGATCAAAAATCAGGAAGGAACACTTTTGAAAGCACAAGGCACCACGGTAAATGGTATTGCGTTGGGAAAAGTATTGCATCCAAGCTATGAAGATGTTTGGCAAGTACAAGCTTTTGTAAACGGGATTGCAAAAAGTAATACGATAAGTGTTGTTTTTGAAGCGGTGCTAGAAGATTTTGAAGTCGATTTTGATACTAGTAATAGAGAAATTGTTGTAGGGCCTCTTCGTAGTTTTATGGAGCAAATCATCCCTGATGGGGCATTGGTGAAACTGGAGATTTATAAGGATAATAAACGTATTGAAACCAAAGTAAAAACCTCGTTTGAGGGAGAAGTTAGATTTATACTTGCCGAGGGGTTTTATCCCACAGGGGATTATGATTTTGATATAAGCTCGCTTGGAGTAACAAAGACCTTTAAAAATATCACATTGCAATGATAAAAATGAATAGGAATATATACAGGATTTTGGTTGTTATTTCATTTTTGGGGGTGGTAATTGCTATTCTTTTTATAATTAGCCAAACTCTTACCTACCTCAATACAGGAGCGGATCGAAACTCTATGTTGCATGTAGCTCTTAATAAAGAAAAGGTGTACTTGCCAAAATTGGTTTGGAAAGACACCATCAACCCTGGGAGACCAATTGAAAAACAGACCATGAACGATATACAAACTGACTATTTGAATGCCTGGTATGTACGTAACGTGGCCTATCAAAATAATGAGTTAAAAGCGATCGACGATTATTATACCACTAGTGCGATGCAAAACATTGTTCATACAATAGAAGCCAATCAATCCAATCAACTTTCTATTCATGGTACAACAATAACACACAATCTCTCGCTGGATTTTTACAGTGCAGATGGACAGTTAGCGGTGATCAATGATTCTGGAGTAAAAGAATATCAACATGTATACAAAGACAATCAATTATTGTTTCAAATAGAAGATATATCTAATTACAAAGTTTTACTGCTTTTGGAAGATGGTTATTGGCGAATACGACATATCGTCAAGAATGAAAATAGCGAAGAACTAGAGGGTTTGATCTCAAATGGTTTTGCCAAGGTTATTGAGGACAAAATCTATGTAGACCAGCATGAATACCAAATGAAAGGGATTAACTATTATCCGCAAAAAACGCCATGGGATATGTTTGGAGACGATTTTGATATCGAAGTGATTAGTAAGGACTTTGATATTCTTAAAGAAGCAGGATTGAATACTATTCGCATTTTTGTGCCTTATGTAGAATTTGGAAAAGAGCAAGTACATCCAGAAAAGTTACAAAAGTTGCAAGATGTGCTGGATGTTGCATTATCCAAAGAGTTAATGGTGGTGGTTACTCTTTTTGATTTTTATGGCGATTATTCGGTTTTGGATTGGACACTTACACACAGACATGCAGAGCAAATAGTTGGTCATTTTAAAGACCATAAAGCTATATTGGCGTGGGATATTAAAAACGAACCTAATCTGGATTTTGAGAGCAGAGGCAAAGAGAATGTTATAGGATGGTTAAAAGAAATGATCCATCAAATCAGAGAACACGATCCTAATCACTTGGTTACTATTGGGTGGTCTGATATGGAGTCGGCTACCTTATTAAATGAAGAAGTAGATATAGTATCTTTTCATTATTACAAGGACATAGACGATTTCGATAATGATTTTTCATTTTTAGACGTCCAAGTAGATAAACCGTTGGTATTGCAGGAATTCGGTTTGTCCTCTAATAGAGGTTTATGGAGTCCGTTTGGATCTTCAGAGAGAAATCAAGCTGATTACCATAAAACGTTTCAAGAGATAATCAAGAAAAAGAATATTCACTATCTCTCATGGACTTTGTATGATTTTCAGAATGTTCCCAGTAGCGTTGTTGGAGGATTACCTTGGCGTAAACACAAACAAAAGCATTTTGGGTTTATTGATGCTTCAGGAAACAAAAAGGAAGCTTTTCAATACATTTCGCATTAAGCAAGCTTAATCTCAGTAAATTTCTCAAGATACATCCCGGTAATTCTACTCATTGGGAATGCAGTTGCAGCGTCATAATTGGCTTTGCCCAATTCGTTTCTATATGAGGGACTTTTAACGATTTTCTCGATGGCATCAGATAGGCTGTCTACACTCTTGGGATCAAAAAATTCACCTCGATATCCTTCTTCTTTAACCAGAATAGAAAGGTCTCCCAAATCGGGCATTACTACCGCTTTACCGTAGCTCCCTGCTTGATGCAATACTCCAGAACTACCTGTAGTAGAGGTGTATGGGAAAATCACCATAGCACTCTCTGTAAAAATTTTGGGAACATCCTCTTCTTCAACATACCCCGTAAAGGTTAGTTGTGGAATATCATGGTATTTTTTCTTCATAGTATCAAGGTATCCAGGAACATTTGGATTGTCTGTTCCCGCTATGACCACCTCTAGATCTTCAGAAGTACGACCTCTAATTTTTTGTACAGCTTCGATGAGTATTTCTACTTTTTTATAGGTGCCAAATTTTCCGAAGGTCATTATTTTTAAGGGGCCATCTGGGAGATGGTACGAAGGTTCTTCTGGCAACTCAAAGGTGCCATGCGGAATAAGCACTATATTCTTTGCTTTATATTTCTCCTCCAGAATATCTACGTACTTACTGATCGTTACTGCTACATAATCTGCTTGTAGTATGAATCGGGTAAGTGTCGTCCCTATAAAATTATAGATCTTCTGCAAGAGCTTGTTTTTTGTAAAACCAGCGCTGCTCAAGTCCACCTGCTCCATGATATTGTGCAGTAGAACAATGGTTGGAATATTTCTTCTTTTACATAATAAAGGCAGCAGTAATCCTAGCGCTGCGGCCACTTTTTTATCACCAAACTTCATAAACTGAAGATTAAACAAAATAGCATCGGGCTTGGTCTGTTTTACAGCCTTCATCACAGAAGAGATGTTAGTGTAACTGTTAAATTTCCAGCATTGTTTTACGGTAACCTTGCATCCTTCTTCTGTAAAATTAACATCAGCTTCTTCTGGCGTAATGTCTGTTAAAATGATTAACTCAGATACATCTGCCTGTTGTCTAAAATGTTTTACTAAATGGTATGCGTATTCGTTTAAAGTTACCTTGCTTGGGGGATAAGCAGTTACAATAGCTAATTTCATAAAGGTTTTAATTTATTGGAAAAATAGACCAAGACGAATTAAAATCTATCCGAAATACGAAGGGGTAAGTTGATTTCAAGATTTTAGGACGAATAGGGGCACGTCTTTAATTACTTACAATTTAGAAGATCTACATCAAAAAAACAACAGTAACGAATAGATTATTCAGCGATTAATAATTTTCTTTAAAAATGTAACTCACTTTATTTTTTTCGAAAGCTTTTCTAATAATGTTGTTATCTCTACCAAAAACAAACAAAATTTTATTTCTTCGATTCGCTTTGGAATAAATATCTTTAAGCACCTGTATACCTTTGTGGTCAATTTTTTGTACTTTTTTTAAAGACATCACAACTTCATCATAATGATCAAGCAAATTATTGAAATGTTCTTTTACATGTGTAGTGTTATTTAATGTAAAATCTCCAATAACTTCAAATTTTCTGGCGTTTTGTACAATTTGTAAATTCATGATTTCTAGATTTTAGGGTTAGTGATTTATAGGTAATCGTTCTTAAGCATGTAGTTTACTTTTCCAAAAGCATTTTTTACCTGCTCGTTCTGTCTGCCGATGATGTAGAATATTTTGTTTTCTTTCATGGCATTTTTAAACAAAGAGTTGAGTACATGAACACCAGAAGCATCTATTCTTTTTACCTTATCTAGACAGAGAATCACTTTTTCGGTACTAAATAACAATTGCTCGCAATGACGTCTTAGAGAGTTTACATTCTCTGCAACAATACTTCCTTTTACTTGATAGATTCCTTGATTTTGGGTTATTTTCAGTGCCATAACTTCTAATTTTTAAAGGTTACTTATTTCTAATTTCTGTTTTTTTCTTCGGTAATACAGGTCATCCTTCGTTGAGAAGAATTTTTCCTTCGACGAGAGGGGTTAACCTTTCGTTAAGTGTTTTGCGGCTATTTTTTGATAACCTGCAAAAAACAAGAGTTGGAAAATGAGCAGTATGCCCATTGCAACGATTTGCATGATGACGACTTGTAATAAAGAATCGTGAAATAAGATGATAAGTACTACTTGAAGAATACCGAGTAGAGAAGAGATAATCACAGGGATATATTGATCCAGTGATAAAAAGTAATAGGCAAATATGTTTGATATTGCAAAGAGTGAAGTAGCAATAGCATATTTCCAGAGTAGGGGAGCCATACTTATATATTGTTTCCCAAACATGATATTGATTACAAATTCTGGGAAAAAGTAACAACCTATTACTATAGAGGTTGATAAGAGTGTGATATAAAAGACATATTTAAAAAGAATTGAAGCCGATGATAGTCCGTCTTTTTGCCGTTGTACTACTTTTGGTAATAGCAGCATAACAAACATCCAGGCTACAAAATACACTACTCTTCCAATTAAGGCTAAAGAAGCATATAAGCCTGCGTTATAGGTGTCAAAATAATGCTTTACCAAAAGGATATCACTATTATTGATAATGATCTGGCTTAATTCATAAAATGCTGTGAGGATAAAGAATTTAAGGATATACTTGTTCTCTGCAATGGGGAGTTGATATTTTTTGAAAGGTTGTACACCTTCAGAATGGAAAGGGAACAAACCAAATACAAAAGATAAAGCAATACCCAGAGCAACAAGAATAGAGGATTGAAGATTTACGATATATATCAATGCAAGGGTTAGCAGGAGCCTGCTGATCATTTCTCCTTGATAAGTGATGGCCAGTTTGTCAAATTTCTTAATTCCTTGAAAAAAACCGCGGTTTACACTCATTACAAAGTATAAGGGTACTCCTATACCAAAGAGGATAAACATTAAGGAAGTTTGGGTGTTAAATAACTGCTGCAGTTGGCCAGCAAAGGTGATAATTAGAAATCCAAATACAATACCAGTTATCGCTGCATACTTATGAATGATATTGATAAAATTATTAAAAATCCCATTTTCAAAAATCACCGAGAATTTTGCAGTAGACAATTGGAATGTCATTGCAATAAAAGACAGCACTAGCAAAAAGGTAATCAATAATGCAGCATCTGCAAATTGTTCCGGACCCAAGATTCTTCCCAGCAACAAATTATAAAGATAGTTCCCGCCATTAACGATAATCACGCTGGCCATGAACTTCTGTTCTGGAGAGATTTGTTTTAAGACCTTGAGGCTAGTAATCATATTCTTAAAGATAGTACTTTATACCATATTAATTCCGGTTATAAATAATTAAAATTTTGTGTTTTTTCTGTTAAGCTTACTGTACTCTACCCATAGAGTACAGTAGCCAACAGCAAATAATTATAGTTAAATAAGATGCTTCAATGTTACCCAAACCTGAAACAAATACTTTTGATTATTTTATGAGGAAACTTCCCTTGTATCTTACTTTAAAGTTATCTCCTCTAATGATATATTTATAAACACCCTGCGTTAGATTTTTGGCTGTAAACAGGAAGGTGTCAGACATTGCACCATCGTTTGTAATTTCCTCTTCCTGTACAATTCTTCCTAGCATATCGACCACCGAAATGGTAATTTTTTCATTTGGTGTAGGCATTATTATAGTGGTCTGACTACTAAATGGATTAGGGGAATTACGTACCGAAGTTCTGACTTGTGCTACATTTTCGGTGTCTTCCTCTTCAGCAATGATTTCTTCATCTTCAGATCCAATTGTCTTAGTAAAAGCAAGATTTTTCACTTCAATCGTAAAAGGAGAGGAATTCTTGTAATCTCCCTGGATTGAAAATACTACACTTCTGATATCGCTAATTGTGGTTTTTTGCTTTGCTTTATTGGCAAAATCAGTAAACGCAATCGTATATTTTTGTAGCGAATTATTGGCTTTTATTTGATAACGCAATCTGTCGTTCCAGTCGATCAGGTCTTTGGATACCAAAATGACTTCTACATCGGTATTGGCTTGTAATTCGAAAGTAACTCCAATAAATTCTGAAACATCTAAGGTAAGATCTCCACCAAGGATATTTCTGAATAGATTCATCGTTTCTTTTACAGATCCCTGTACAGTTACATCTCTTTCTACCAGATAGTCATCAGTATCTTGTTCTGAAGCTTTGTTTTGTACAATGCTGAAGTCAGAAATTATTGCTCCTCCTTCTTGATAGTCAACACCCCATGGCCCATCGGCTAGATACAAGATGTCTGCTTTTGTGGGATCATCACCTGTAATAGCAAAACCAATATCAAATAAGTAACCAGTATCCACATTAATGGTTTCAAAATAAGATCCAGATAACGGAATACTTTTAGTAATTAATTCTTCATTATCTTGCTCAGTAGCTCTTTTGTTTCCTCTGAAATTAACTTGATTGGCTTGTGCTTTATTCACTATGCTCAATGTCAATTGTCCATCTCTATAAAATCCTTTTTGGATGAATATCTCTGGGATATTGTTAGGAATAAATGTTTTTCCTAATGACTTTCCTATAGCCAATTGATCGATAATGGTATTCGCAATATGCACGGCTTGAGGGATGGATCCTCCCCAGATCTGGAAATTCAAATAATCTCCTTCTGGATAGGCTTCAATATTCCATAAACTATACAATTCATTCTGAAATTCGTCAAGTCGCACAGAAAAATGTAACGCATATTCGATTTCTCCTCCTGGTCTTTTGATTCTAGTATTTACCAAATCGAAGTTTCTTACTCGTAATGTTCGGATATCTTCGATAATAGAACCGTTAAGTCGATCACAAATGGTTTTGGAGTGATCATAAACTCCTCCTTTAGTGGTCATTGCCAGAGCAGCACCAACTCGATCTTCCTGGTTGTAATAATCAATAGAAAAAACAGCAGTCGCATTGGTGATCCCGATTAAATCGTCTGGGCTAGAAACATATGAAGTTTCAATTCCAGCAGCACCAGTAAGCGGGAAGTAGACACTAAGATCTGTTCCATTTTTTGTACGATATTTTCTGGATCCTGGCGAAAACTTCTCCTGTAAACGCTTCTGATTGGATACTTTGTTTGTTTTTGCTCTTAAGAAATTTCTTTTGGCAATCAAATTCGCCAGATCTCCATTACTTTCTAATCCACCATCGTTTCCAGAGGTCACTACACCTTCTTCAGTAAGTTCTGGGATATTAGTGGTCTTCAGAGATGAATATTGATCTGCACTGATATGAAATAGCATATCATTAAAATCATGATCTGCAGATGGATAATCTCTTCTGGTATCTTCAAATCCCAGAACAATAGTCTGATTTGCAGTGTCCGCCAATAAAATATTGTGGGGGCGTAATGCTTCATCACACTCTGGATTAAAATCTGGATTAGAATAAAGTTGCCATAACCCTGAATCTACAGTAGTCCCATTCCATCCATCAACTAGAAGCACCCAACCAATACCGGTGTCTGCGGGGAAACTGCCTAGATCTATCGTATTACCAGCAACTAATCCACCATCACTTCCTGTTTTAGACCCGTTAGGGAACACCAGGGTAATATCTTCTGGACTAGGAGCTTGTTGTAATGGGCTATTGATGTCATAGGTATAATATCCTAAGGTGTTTTTGTAAGTTGTATTTTCGTTAATGAAGGTCACTTTGATATTAGCAGTACTCTCTACAATGACATCAGTATCATATCCTGAGTAAATATAGTTGGGATTGTTATTTGGGATTGAATTTCCTTCAGGCAATGCACCGTCAATCCTATTGATATAATCGGTGGATAGAGTTTCGTTAGTATCCAGATAATTTGGAGTACCATTCGTAGTATAAGTGCCAAGGTACTGATATCGTTCTCCTATACTTAGTACGGGAAAGCTCGCTGGTGTTTGATTTCCGTTTTCAGAATCAAAAACTGTTTCTTTTACATCAAAATGATCATCAAGTCCATCCTGATCAAAGTCACTTCCTGCTGCCACAGTATCAGCAACATTATCGGCATTGGTATCATAGGCATCTACATGATCCAGCTTTCCATCATTATTAGAATCTGTATCCATGAAATCTGGTAGATCAGTACCATCGGTATTTACATATCCTTGTGGAGTACCTCCCTGATCGGGATCAAAAGCATCATCCATTCCATCTCTATCGGTGTCATTACCTGATAAAGTTATAAAACTGGCATTGTTTTGCCCTTCAATCAAATCTATGATTCCATCTCCATCAGCATCAATATCATAGGGGTCGTATATTAAATCTCCATCAGTATCTGTGGGGAAGAATGCAACTCCCGTTTGATCTACATCAACGATATCTGCAATTCCATCGAGATCAGAATCCACAAAATTATCATCTTCAGAATTGAAATACCCATCGCCGTTGGTATCGTAGCTTCCTAAGCCCGCTTCAACAATATCAAAAATACCATCGTTATCACTATCTAGGTCTAATACATTAGGTACACCATCTCTATCGGTATCAAAAGCAAGAGATACACCACTATTACATGTAGCACCAAAATCAGGATCAAGATAGTTAAAGGTACCATCGCCATCATCATCTCCATAAGGGTCTATTCCTCCGCCTTCTACTAGATCTGGTATCCCATCTCCGTCGGTATCTTTATCAAAAGGGTCTAAGACTTCATCCTGATCGGCATCTACTGGAGAAACACCAATGGCACATTTAAAACCATCATTAGAATTGGTAACTTCAGTATTATTTAATAGTGTAGCGTACGGACTTGGATTTTCATAGTCATTTACCAAATATAGTCCTCCTTGATTACTCGAAACATATAATCGATTACTAGTATCAGTATATGCTGCGCCAAAAGTGTGACTAGGTAAATCAGTTACCGATTTGCTGCTAAATGCTGGTGTAGCTGTAGTAAGGTCCCATTTATAGACGTTTCCTCGGCTACCCCCGTATAAATTACCATCTATAAATACAATATCGGCACAGGTTTGTGGTGAGGCTTGATCAGAAACTACAATTTCAAAAACAGGGGAAGAAGTTCCATCATAATCCTGAAGATTTAGGATCTTATGAAATGATCTTTTGTCTAGTGCGTTTTGAAAAACCCATAGGTTTCCTTCGTTATCTACGTCTGCTGCATATCCCCCACCAAATTGGATAGCTCCATTGGGAGCTACGGCTCCTAAATCTAAGATAAAGTCTTCTCCGATTCGCAACAAGTGTTTATCACTATTTCTAATCGCATACAGGAAATTATCTACAGGGTTATATCCGCCTGCATTGTATGCGGTATGGGTATGTAAAGGATCCGAATAGGTTCCGGTAATAGGATCGTAAGAACGTAGAGCACCAGAAATAACCTGGTAAAACTTACCTTCATTACAATCAAAAGGTTGCTGTGCATAGCTTGATGGAGCTAAGGCAAGAAGCAATATAAAAAGAGTAATTATTTTTTTCATAGGTATACTTTATGCGTACTTGATATTATTTTTTTAATTCTTGATATAGAGTTTTGATAGTAGTTATTTTACCATATTGTAATTCAGTTTTAGTTTCAAGTTTTCTGTTATTTTTTTACTAGTTGTACTGATTTTAAGGTAGCTTATCCATATTGCTAACAGGTTGATAGGGATCAGGAATGAATCTTTAAGCGTTATTTTCGATCCTTCTACTTCGATCCAGCTATCTAGTGGTTCTTCGCTAATGCAGTTCAACAGATCTTTAAGTCCGATATGCTTTTTCAATCTCAAGAAGATTTCGATATCAAATAACCATCTGCTGATAAATCTTTGGCTGTATACATTCTCTATGATACTTTTCTTAAATACTTTGGCACCACATTGTGTGTCTTTGATAGGCAGTTGCAGGATATGTCTGATAAAGAATCCTACAAAGTTTGATAACAAGTTTCTTAGAAAACTTCTCTCTATATTGTTAGCTTCTTCTGCTTTTCTGGATCCAAATACCATGGTTAGGTTTGGATTAGCATTTAGTTTTTCTACCAGATTGTCCATTTCTTCCAACGAAGTAGAAAGGTCAGCATCCAGGAATCCGATATTATCGATATGATCTAATTCTTTTAGGTAATTGGCTCCTGCTTGTACTGCAGATGCTTTTCCTTGGTTTTGTTCCAGATCGATTACCGATATTCTTTTGGGATCGAATTGTCTTAGTTGTTGTAGTAGCTCTAAGGTATTGTCTGCGCTACCATCGTTTACAAAACAGAAGTGATAATTATTATTGTTGGTTAAAAATTGGCAAAATTTGTCTTTTTCCAATCTATAATATTCATTATAGCATGGAATAATAATTCCAGTAATTTTCGTCATTATAATTAAGATTTTGGGGGAATACTTCAGGGGCAATTACAAGTAGAAGTATTCTTGATACATTATATTTCTCTTAGTTTTTTATGTTAAACATTCTTCTGGGG
>NZ_FQYP01000002.1 GCF_900141785.1 Aquimarina spongiae
TTAATTCTCCTTCTGGGGTTTGGGCTTGTGCCAGTAACCCCAAAACGAAAAATGCAATTAAGCAATTAAGTTTAGTAAGTTTCATAATTAAATTGGTTTTAAGTTTACGAAAAGGTCATTATTTATTAGCGGATTTCTTATCCAAAGAAGTATGATGTTTTCTATTTTTTCTTCAGAGCAAGTACCATGTCAGAATGAAAAAGCTAATTGGGGAATAAGCTATTATAAAATAGAAGTTGGTAAATTGTTAATCAATAAAATCAAGTGTATGAATAAGGAGAATCCGCTAATATTAATTTTGTGGATAATTCAGTGTAAATTTTATTTCATATTAATGCCAGGAAACACCTGAATAAAAAGCACAGTGCTTAAAATTAAAAGATATACATCTTGCATGAATTGTTGTAAAATGCGTTTTCTAAAGCAATTGTTGATAAATTGTGTACTACTTCGAGGTTTTAAGAAGGTAAACATATGGGGGTAAGTTTATTGGTTTTAAGATATAGCAAAGCTATTTGATGCATTTTTAAATATAATACACGATTTTATCTATCTTTTGTATTTTTTTAACCTCTTTGATTCTTGTAAACCTTTGCAAAAAAGTTTTTTTTTGTGCTAAATAAGGCAATCTTACGCCCTGTATGAGTTGATTACGTTCGTATTCTCTACTATATACTAACAACGGAGAGCCACCCATAGATTGTTAAAATAACGATTAATTTCAGGTAAACGAAAAAATTGGTAATTTCGAGGGAATCAAATCTACCTGAGTACAGTTCAAAATAATCGAATCTAGAATAATTACGTTCATATATTGCTATGGGCTTGTTTTTTTACTCCTCGAATTACGAACCATAAGATGAATATTAACTCTCCAAAGGTCATTAACTCCAGAATTAAGTTAAGTTGATCAAAATCAGGGAAAATTAATTTTAGTAAAGAGTTAATGAGATATCCAAAACCAGCAATAAATAGGAAAATTCCGATTAATTTGGGAAACCAGTCAAACTTATACGCTAACCAACCAAGAGGTAACAACCACAATCCCCAAAATATTATCGAAATATACATTCTCTGATTATAGAGTTCTAATAGTTGTAGGACTTTATTAGGATCTTCTAAATGCCCAACAACACTTAAGTTTATGGTTTCATTAACCATTGAGATAGGCACACTTACCAATGCCAGGATAAGCAATAGAGTTGATGCTGTCTTATCTAGATCTTTGAACAATTGATAAAAAAGAAAAGGAATAATAATAAAAAGCAATTGTGTGATTAATCTTCCTGCAATTCCAAGTCTAAATAGTAACATATTTTCCTTAATATTTTCGGACGTCGCTATTGGATCGGCAAAATCAATTAAGACTGAAGGAACATACATAATGCCAAACATTCCAAAAAGCATCCAAATTGGGTAAAGAATTCTAAGGTTCCTAACAATACTTGTTTTGTTTTCCATGATTCAATTTTTAGAAACTAAGCAGTGGATAATTTTGAAACTTCTTAGCAGATTAAAAATATACGACGATTGTATAGGAAGTATGTTACTTGAGTCTCTTCTTTTTCCAAGTGGTCTACAACATATGTGCAGTGACTTAAGATTAATATATACTAATTTAAAAAATGAGATTTGCATTGAACATATTAAATTGGTCACATAAAAAATCCTAATGAAAAGCTTAAAGGCAAACTGGTTCCCAGAAGGTTCTTATCTTACCATAAACAATCCCTATCTACTTTTAGCAATAATCAAACTGTTTTTTTTCTTTCTCTTTTTTACGTAATGATCACATTTAGAATCTGAAGAAAAACCTACTTTCAATTTCAAACAATACACTCTTTCGGCAAGTACACCGTCGTAATCCACCGATCCTGCTTTGGTGCAATTGATACATGACTCTTTCATTCTTTTTACTTTTTATTTTTCCCTGTCTAACGATGTTTAGCTTATAGTAACTGCCAAAACCAAAATAAATTCTACACCTAATGTTAATTCTACGTCAAGGATATATTATCCTTCCGCAAATCTCTCAAAAACATAGGTGTTTATTCCATTTATTATGGATGCATAACAGTTTTTCTACCGTTACACTGCCTTATTTTACGGCTTTCCCATAGAAAGTTTGTCTTTACGGTAAACCTCAATATAAATTGAAAATCATTTTGTAACTTTAAGATATATATACCCTGAACTATGCCTTTTAACATAGCACAATTAGAAGTTCTTGCAGAAAAAACGCAGCTTTTTCTTTTTATCTTTTCACCAGAAGGAGAGATCATTGCGTTTAATAAAAGATGTGAACTTTTGTTCCCTGAAGGTTGTGATGGAATAAAAGGAAAAAACATAACGGATTTTGTAATCGATGATGATGTGCAGGTATTTACCGACACCATTTCGAACCTAACCGTACAACAACCTAAGACTAATGAGTCTTTTACGTTTCCCTCTGGAAAAATGGGAGTCCTCTCTTTAAAGTTCGACTTTACGCTTTGTGATAATTTGGTGTATGCCGCTGGTATAGATACCACCGAAGAATATAAAGAGCATAGAGCACTAATTACGATTTCCAAACTCACCAAAACCGGAGCCTGGTATTTTAATCCAAAAAGCAAAGAAATGTACTGGTCTCAAGGGTGCTATTTTGTTAAAGACCTAGATCCCGGTACACCGATGACTCGGGATTTAGGAGCTAGCTTTTACCCCGAAGAGTCCAGAGCGCGGGTAGAAAACTATCTGGACACCCTGCTACGAACAAAAAGACCCTATGAGTATACCGAAAAGATCATCACTGCCAAAGGAGTAGAAAAATGGGTAAAAGTAGTGGCTCACCCAGTGATCTATAAAAACGAAGTGGTCTTTGTAAATGGAACTATTGCCGATATTACCGAACGCTATAACTACATCGAAAAACTAAAGTATAACGAAGAGACTAAGCACCTAGCACTAAAAGGAATTCAATCTGGTCTTTTTGATCATATCATCCCAGAAAATGAAGTTTACTACAGTGCCGAATTTAAACGAATGTTGGGGCTTCCTTGCAATCAAAACCAAGTGTCTGAAGAGGTTTTCAGACAGATGATCCATCCTGAAGATGTAGAAAATGCGATGCAACGACATTCTGAAAATCTAAACAAACCAGATAACTACTATTTTAATCATTACCGCCTAAAAGATAACTCTGGGGAGTACCGATACTATGAGGTACACGGTTTCAGAAGAAAAAATGAAAACGGCAAAACGATACGCATGATCGGAAACCTAATCGATGTGCATCAAAGAAAGGTACATGAAAAAACCATAGAAGAGAATAAAAAACGACTTCAGGCTATGGTAAACAATGGGATGGATTATGTGGTACTTTTGAATACCAAAGGAGAAATTCTAATGGCCGATGAGGATTCTGTAAAGATTATAAAACGGGACTTTAATGTTAATCCAAAAGAATCTACCTGCCAATTTATCGATGTTATCCCTATAAACTTCAAAACGACCTTTGCTCATTTTTTTAATGAAGCCATAAAAGGAAAAATTGTAAAAGAGGAAATAGAACGAGTTACCCCTATGGGAGTGAATCAATGGCTGGAAATCAAATATATCCCCATTTTTGATGACCAACTAAAAACGGATTCGGTATTGATCACTTTTCATGATATCACCGAAGAAAAACTGGCTCGTATTGCCATTAGGGATGCGCATATCAAAGAACAGGAATTAAGTGATCTCAAATCGAATATCTTGTCTAATTTTAGTCATGAAATACGAACCCCTCTTAATGGAATCATCACCATTAGCAAGCTTTTGCTAGACGATCACAGTAAAGAAGAAAAAGACCAACTCAAAGATTATCTTCAGGAAAGTCAAGACCGATTATTAGATACTTTGGATACCTTGGCTGGTTTTAGTGAGATTGAAACTATACAGAAGAATCTACAGTACACCAAACAGGACATCAATTATGTGGTAGAAACCTCACATCGGGACCATAAACATCTCGCAAAAGCCAAAGGCCTTGATTATTTTCTGGATTTGGACGAGTCAAGTCCCGAGGCCCTAATTGACGAAGGACTATTTAAAACTGCCATAGATCATATTATTAATAACGCCATCAAGTATACGAACATCGGAAGTGTAAGAGTAAAGATTAGCACCCAAGAGTCGAAAAAAAATATTTATATTTATATCATTGATACCGGAATCGGAATCGGCAAAAAATTCTTGAATAAAATATTTGATCCTTTTATTCAGGAAAGCATTGGTTTGAGTCGAAAGTATGAAGGAACCGGTATTGGCCTTAGTTTATCAAAGCGATATATTGAAATCTTAGGAGGAGAAATAAATGTAAAAAGCAAGCTAAACAAGGGTACCGAGTTTACGATTATAATTCCGAAATGCCTATGAATATTCTCTACGTAGAAGACAACAAAATAAATGCAATGGTGATGGATAAGATGTTGTCTAAACATAATTCTAATGTTATTATTGCAGAAAATGGTAGCGAAGCACTAAAATTAGTACGAGAGAAAAACCTTGATCTTATTTTGGTAGATATCAACTTAGGCTTAAATCAAATGGATGGTTGTGAGCTATTGCAACGTTTCAAAAGACTGGAAATTCTTAATAACATTCCTGTGTTTGCCGTTACTGCCTATGCCATGCCCGGTGATGAGCAACGATTTCTTAGATTAGGATTTGACAACTATTTCTCTAAACCAGTAAATTTTGAAAAGTTAATATCTGCTATTTCTACCCTAGCGATCAACTAATCTTCTATACGAATATTACCGTACTTGTCCGAATCTAATTCCGAGTTCTTTCTCTATAGACCGAATCATTTTTACCTCGGCTCTTGTCACCAAGGCTAGCGAAAGCCCTGTATTACCTGCTCTGGCTGTTCTACCACTTCGATGTGTATAGTATTCTATCTGATCCGGAAGTTGATAATGAACAACAAAAGCCAAATTTGCTACATCGATTCCTCGGGCTGCCACATCTGTAGATACCAAAAGTTGTAATTTTTTACTCCTAAAAGCCCGCATCACCTTATCTCGGTCTTTTTGAGTCATCTCCCCTTCTAGCAATCCAACTTCATAATTCTTGGCTTTTAATTGTTTTGATAATGTTCTTGCTGCAACCTTAGTCTTTGTAAAAATAATACCTCTGTTGTCCTTTTGTGTCTTTAAGAAATACGTGAGTGTATCCAACTTTCCAGCGTCTTCTCCTATTACAAATTGATGATCTATTCCTTTGTTAGCAGTGTCTTTACGGTCTACCTCTATTCGAACTGCATTTTTTGCTACATAGGTGTTGATAATCTCATTAAGACTATGCGGCATGGTGGCAGAAAATAACCAGATATTACGATACCCTTTGGTTTTATTTAAAATAGTAGTTAGATCTTTTTTGAATCCCATGCTCAGCATCTCGTCAGCTTCATCCATAACCACAGTATGAACACGAGAAATATCTACTACTTTCTTATCTATCAAATCGATAAGTCTTCCTGGAGTAGCTACAATAATATGGGTTGGTCTCTTTAATCTGGTGATTTGGCGTTCAATCTTTTCCCCTCCATACACAGATTCTGTGAATATTTTATGGGTGTACTTGGTGAACTTAAAAAGCTGTTTTGCGATTTGTTGTCCTAATTCACGGGTAGGCGCTAGAATTAATGCCTGTACCTGTTTTTTGTTAGGATCTATTTTGGAAAGTAACGGAATACCAAAAGCCGCAGTTTTTCCAGTTCCTGTTTGTGCTTTACCAATAAAATCAGTTTGCTGCTCAAGCAAGATAGGTATGGCTTGTTCTTGGATTTTGGTGGGCACCACAATACCCATTTCTTTTAATCCTTTATTAAAGTCTTTAGGTACTCCTAAATCTGAAAACGTCATAGTTCACGAGTTTAAAGTGCAAAAGTAATTGAATAATAATAATTATTCGCATACAATTCAAACTCATAAAAATGGTTTAGCAAGAAATTTTCACAAAGTATCTGAAAAGTTGTCTTCTGCTTTTGATATTTAATCCTCTTTTATGAAAGTGAGTATGATCCATACAAAAACCTCCAAGGCAATTTAGATCCTCTTCTTTTTCAGAAGACATAATATCTAATAAGGATACATCATTACAATGATTATGTTCAGCTTCTAACTCAAGGTTAGCCAATAAAACAATAATAGTATCCGCATCCAAATGTGTATTTATGGATACCTTTTCGTGGGTATGCTGATGTGCTATTTGAAAAGTAGGTGTCGACGATTGAGAAAATCCAAGGTTGGATAAAAATATAAAAACCAATAAGAAAGAATAGTGTAGAAGTTTAGTCATATAGCTCATTATTAGGGGATTGAGTTTTGTTTTTTACAATTCAAAGGTAAATTCGTACAATTTAAATCCATAAATTCTTACAAAATTACTTTTAAATTCATCGGCAAAGTACATATATTATCGTTTAAATGCAAGTTTAAACTGATTTTTAACACTTTAGCTTTGAAATTAGTAAGACAAACTACTTATCCTTATATAAAAACTATATATGCTACTCAAATAATCTAGGCTCATTAGACAAATGAGCAGGTAAATGCAACTGCAAATTTAGCTTTTCGTTTAGCTTTTTGATAAAATATCCAGACAATAATGGAGATTCTTTTTCTATGTTTTGATGTACAAAAAAATGAATATGGTTGATTCCGTAGCCTTTCCAGGCAACTAATCTTTCAATCCAATCATCTAACCTAGAATAATCAGTATCGTGATTTGCGCCTACATAACGCACAAAAGCTTCGTCGTTGGTAAGTCGCATATGCAATAGATCTCTGCGTCCTGCACTATCTGTTATAATATTGGCAATCGAATGTCTTTCTAAAAGATCATACAACTCATTGGCTACTGTTTCATCATTAAACCAATCTGTATGCCTAAATTCTACTGCTAATCGAACTTCCTTGGGCCATTTCTGAATAAAATTAACAACTCGATCAAAGTTTTTGGGAGCAAAGTTCCCATGCATTTGTAAAAAAATGGTTCCTAGCTTTTCTTTGAGATGTATCGCATTGGCCAGATACTCATCTACATAAGGATATACATCCTCATTTAATCTTTTGAGGTGAGAAATATTTTGTACTAGCTTTGGGAAAAACTTAAACCCATCTGGGGTCTTGTCATACCACTTCTTGAACTGATCTTCTGGAAATATTCTATAAAACGTGGCATTGAGCTCTATACTATTAAATTGCCTCGAGTAATACTCAAGCTCATCTTTGGTCCCTCTGGGATAAAACCCTTTAAGATCCTGTCGATTCCATTTGGCACATCCCACATGTACCGATAGACTATTTGTACTTGTTTCTTTTAAAACTCTTGGAGTTTCAGAATGATCATTAGGTAAAGTAAAATCAATGATTTCAGGACGTTCTACACTGCCAAATTTCATAAGAATATCAAAAATTAGTTGCTATTAACAAAAATAGGGTTTAATTAGTTATGCTATCTATTTTAAGAAGACAAACTATATGGACTCTTTTCTTAGCAATTCTCACCCCACTGTAACCTTATTATTATGAATAACTTATAGTTCTCCTAACTTTTCAGAAACATTAAAGTCATAAGTTATCAACGCACACAAAACATCCTGTACAACCAAAATAAACATTGTTTATAAGTAGTTTAAAACTCTAAATACAGACTTGAATTTTGCATAAAACATTTAAGTAACTTTAGTAAACCTTCTTTAATTATGGAAAACAGGGAATCTAATTTATTGGCAATGCGTCCGCAATTGCTGAATGCAAGAGTATCAGATAATATGTCTAATGACGAGAGGTTTCAGAACAAAACCATTAGACCTATTATAAAATTACAAGGAGATTTATTAATCGTAGTATTTAAAAACTACATCAAAAAAAGGAAAAACACTTTCTACGAGCTAAAGCTCGAAAAAAGAATGGAATTTATTGAGAACGCCATTCAAAAGGACATGAAATTCAGAAATAGTTTAAAAGGAATGATCATAGGCCAGTTTACGGTAGAAGAATATCAGATTTATATCCAAAATTCTTCTGCCCTCAACAAGCGTATGATGAATATTGTAAAAGAACGCTTGCAAGACAATGTGCAATTGCTTGAGCATTCTTTAGCCTCTTAGACTTATACTGTAGTCGTCTTTAAATAAGACAGCACATTGTTCTCTATGCGTTGTCTTATTTGAGACACGTCTGCTTTTTCAAAAGAAGTAGCGGTAATGTTCTCGAACAGTTCTATGTATCGATCTGAAACAGATTGAATATATGTCTCTGTCATTTCAGGAACTTGCTGTCCTTCTTTACCTTGAAATCCATTGCTAATTAACCACTGACGCACAAATTCTTTGGATAGCTGTTTTTGAGGCTCTCCTTTTTGTTGCAATTCTTCATATCCATCTGCATAGAAGTATCGTGAAGAGTCTGGTGTATGAATCTCATCAATCAGCACTATTTTACCGTCCTTGGTTTTCCCAAATTCATATTTGGTGTCTACCAAAATCAAACCACGTTGTGCTGCAATCTCTGTTCCTCTCTGAAAGAGTTTACGGGTATAGTCTTCCAATACCAAATAATCCTCTTCGGATACAATGCCTTGAGCCAAGATTTCTTCTCTCGAAATATCTTCATCATGCTCTCCGTTCTCCGCTTTTGTAGAAGGAGTAATAATAGGCTCTGGAAATTTATCATTTTCTTGCATTCCTTCTGGCATAGATACACCACAAAGCATTCTTTTGCCAGCTTTGTACTCTCTTGCTGCATGACCAGACAAGTATCCTCTGATTACCATTTCTACTTTGAAAGGTTCACAAAGATGACCTACGGCAACATTGGGATCTGGTGTAGCAATCAACCAGTTTGGCACCAAATCTTCAGTAGCCTTCATCATTTGGGTTGCAATCTGGTTTAGAATTTGCCCTTTAAAAGGAATTCCTTTAGGCATTACCACATCAAAAGCCGATAAGCGATCGGTGGCAATCATTACCAAAAGTTCATCTCCTATATTATATACTTCTCTTACTTTTCCTTTATAAACCGATTTTTGATTAGGAAAGTTATAATTTGTACTTACAATTGTATTCATTGATCATTGATTAATGTTGAGTCTTTGTGTTTCTACCGAAACCAAGACTACATTATCCATTTCTATTTTCTATTTCTTTGTAGGCTGCAATTACCTTTTTCACCAATTTATGACGAATCACATCTTTGTCATCCAGGTGGATAATCCCTATACCCTCAATATTTTTTAACACAAGTAACGCCTCTTTAAGCCCTGAAGTGACTCTGCGCGGTAAATCGATTTGACCTGGATCTCCAGTAACGATAAACTTTGCATTTTTACCCATACGAGTCAAAAACATCTTCATCTGCGCATGAGTTGTATTTTGAGCTTCATCCAAAATTACAAATGCATTATCCAAGGTTCTTCCTCGCATAAATGCCATTGGCGCAATTTGAATAACTCCTTTTTCAATCAAACTATTTAGTTTTTCACTAGGAACCATATCTCTTAAGGCATCATACAAAGGTTGCATATAGGGGTCTAGCTTTTCTTTTAAGTCCCCTGGTAAGAAACCTAAATTTTCTCCAGCTTCTACTGCTGGTCGGGTAAGGATAATACGTTTTACCTGCTTTTCTTTAAGCGCTTTTACTGCCAAAGCAACTCCTGTATAAGTTTTTCCGGTACCTGCTGGTCCTATCGCAAAAACCATATCATTCTTGTAGGAGCACTCTACTAATTTCCGTTGGTTTGCGGTTTGGGCTTTGATCAATTTACCTCCTACCCCATGTACCAAGGTTTCTCCGCTATTCTTAGACGTTTCATAATCTGCTTTACTCTCACTGGTAAGTACGCGTTCGATTATATTTTCGTCTAATTTATTGTATTTGCCAAAGTGTTCCAGTAACATGTTCAAACGAGTATCAAACTCTTCCAACATGTCCTCGTCACCATACACCTTCATTTTGCTACCTCGTGCTACAATTTTAAGCTTTGGGAAATATTTTTTTAACAATTGAATATTGCTATTCTGAAGTCCGAAAAATTCTCTCGGGTTAATTTCTGTAAGTTCAATAATAAGTTCGTTCAAAAGCTATACGAATTTTAGTATGAATTGTTTTTAGGATTAACTAAGTTTGTTATTTCGAATTTAATCGGAAAAACAAGTTGGTTTTATTGGGAAAAATGAAATGATCAATGGTAATTTACACACGAAGAGTATACGATAATACACTCTTCTAAAACGCTAATTTCTTTCATTTTATCTTTCTGACAAAACCTTTTTAAAGTTCGAAACAAATTTACATATTTTTAAGCGCTTACGATTAAAAGATATTAACAATTATTGTTCATGCCAATTATTACTTTAACTACAGATTTTGGAATTAAAGATCATTTTGTGTCTGCGGTTAAAGGGGCTATCTATTCAGAATTGCCAGAGGCCAATGTTGTTGATATCTCTCACGAAATTTCTCCCTTTCATATTACGGAAGCCGCATATATCATTCAAAATGCTTACAAAAGCTTCCCAAAAGGGAGTATTCATATCGTAGGTATAGATAGTGAGATGCATGCAGAGAACAAGCACATTGCGGTTAAACTGGATGATCATTATTTTATTTGTGCCAATAATGGATTGATATGCTTAATCACCTCTCAGTTTAATCCTGAAAAGATTGTTGAAATCAATATTCATGATGCTATAGTTTCTAACTTTCCAGTTTTGGATGTTTTTGTAACTGTCGCTTGCCATATTGCAAGGGGTGGAACACTAGAAGTTATCGGGAAACCTATTTCAGAAATTAAAACCATTAAAGGGATAACTCCAATTGTAAATGTGGGGAACAAACAGATTGTTGGAAGCATCATCTATATAGATAACTACGGCAACCTTATCACCAATGTAACTCGCAAGCTATTTGACGATGTAGGTAAAGGAAGGAAATTCAAAATAACTGCGCGAACCGCAGTTTTTCAAAAGGTATATAACCGTTACAGCGACGCCATAAATTTTGAGATTGAGAAAAGTAGACGTGAGGAAGACGGTAAAAAACTGGCGATTTTTAATTCGTCAGGATATTTGGAGCTTGCCATCTACAAGAGTAACCCCAAGACTGTAGGAGGAGCTTCAAGTCTTTTTGGTTTGTATTACAGAGATACAGTAAGTATCACTTTTGAATAGTTTTTTTTAATGTTTATTAAAGAAAAACAAAATATAAAACTTTGTAGCTTTGCCCTTTGGGTTGAAATTTAAAACAATGATAATACGGATTGTAAAAATGGGCTTTGTCCCCGATCAAATTGATGCTTTTCTTGAAAACTTTGAAAAGAATAAAGATAAAATCAGACATTTTGAAGGGTGCAGCCATCTACAACTCTTAAGAGATATACAGCATACGCATCAATTTTTTACTTATAGTCATTGGGAATCTGAAGAACATCTCAATAACTATAGAAACTCTGCGTTATTCAAAGAAGTTTGGGCAAATACAAAAAACAAATTCAACCAAAGACCAGAAGCCTGGAGTGTGGATGCCGTTTAATTTTTATGTTCATCCTTTCAATCTATAAACCTGAGCACATATGCTACCATTAATACGAAAAGAAATAAGTACCTTTTTTTCTTCGGCCGCCGGATATTTGGTGGTTGGTATTTTTTTAATCTTAAATGGACTTTTTCTTTGGGTTTTTAAAGGACAATACAATATTCTGGATAGTGGTTTTGCAGACCTATCTCCCTTTTTCCAAATAGCTCCTTGGATATTGCTTTTTTTGATTCCTGCGGTAACTATGCGTAGCATTGCCGAAGAAAAAAGGCAAGGCACACTCGAATTATTAATGACCAAGCCGCTACCTGTATGGAAACTGGCAGTTGGTAAATATTTAGGTTGTTTTTTACTGATTCTTATCGCCTTTATTCCTAGCATTCTATATGTGATCAGCATTTATCAACTAGGCAACCCTACTGGGAATCTGGATATAGGAAGTACATTAGGGTCTTACATTGCGTTATTGCTTCTAGGAGCAACATACACTGCTATAGGGATATTCTCTACCGCGATCACCAAAAATCAAATTATAGCATTTCTGATTGCGCTTTTTTTATGCTTTGTATGTTATTTTGGGTTTAGTGAATTCGCGCAGTATGCTTTTTTAAATTCAGATTCATTCAGTGCAGAGGAGTTAGGGTTAGCTTTTCATTATGATAGGATTAGCAAAGGAGTATTGGACACCAGAGATATCTTCTATTTCTTAGGGATTATTATCTTATTTCTAATTTTGACCATTATTGCGCTTAACAAAGGTGATTTCAAACAAAAAATCAAACCTATAGCTATTGGACTAGGAGCTATATTGTTTATTAATGTAGTTGGAAACTCCTTCTATAAAAGATTTGATCTTACCCAAGATCAACGTTTTACTTTATCTTCGGCCACAGAAGATTTAATCTATCAAGCAAAAACACCAGTAGTCATAGATGTTTTATTAAAAGGAGATTTTCCTTCAGAATTTAGGCGTTTGCAACAAGAAACTACACAGGTTTTAGAAGAGTTCAACGCCTTGAATTCGAACATTCAATATATTTTCACCAATCCTTTTGAAGAAGAAATTTTACGTTCCGAAACGATTGAAGAACTACAGCGTTTTGGACTAACTCCTATGGAGGTTAGTGTAAAAGAAAGCGGGAAGACAGAGATCGAAACCGTTGTGCCTTGGGCGATACTCAGTTATCAGAATAGAAGTATAAAGGTACCTTTGATCAAAAACACCATTGGAGCCACATCAGAAGAACGTGTTAATAATTCGATACAACAATTGGAATATGCTTTTGCTGATGGGTTATCGAAGTTATTGAATCCCAAAAATCAAAAAATAGCTGTGTTAAAAGGCAATGGCCAGTTACCCGATATACAAATTGCAGACTTTATAAAGACACTTCAGGATTACTATTTTGTTGGCGCTTTTACTTTAGATTCGGTAGCTAGTGATCCAGAAAAAACGCTAAATGACCTGGAAAGGTTTGACATGATCATCAACGCAAAACCGACAGAGGCATTCTCTGAAAAAGAGAAGTATGTCCTAGATCAGTTCATAATGAAAGGAGGTAAATCTCTTTGGTTGCTGGAGTCTGTAACCATGGAAGTGGACAGTCTAATGAACCCCGAGGGTAGTGCGGTGGCCGTAATGCAAGATCTTAGACTGGGAGATGCTTTATTTTCTTATGGTGTACGTGTAAATCCGGTTATTGTGAATGATTTGTATTCTGCTCCTCTGGTATTAGCTTCTGGACAAGGAAATGATACGCAATTTACTCCATACCCATGGTTTTATGCTTCTCTAACCAAAAGCAATAACAATCATCCGATTGTAAAAAATACAGAATCCGTCAAATTCGATTTTGCCAATCAGATCGACACTCTTAAAAACGAAGTTAAAAAAACAATTTTACTTACTAGTTCTGATAAATCGAAACTAGAAGGAGTTCCCAAAGAAATAAGACTAGATATTATCAGAAAAAAACCAGATATCGCCAGCTATAATCAAGGTCCACAAGATTTGGCTGTATTGTTGGAAGGAAAGTTTAAATCCACCTACAAGGATCGTATTAAACCGGTTAATCTGGATACTCACATCGATTATAGTAATCCAACAAAAATGATTGTAATCGGCGATGGAGATGTTATTCGCAACAAAACCAGAAGAGGACAACCTATAGAATTGGGGTATGATCCATATATGAATCTAAAATATGGTAATAAAGAGTTCTTGCTCAATTCGATCAACTATTTATTGGATGATTCTGGTCTGATAGAAGTACGTAGCAAGGAAATTGAAATTCCTTTTCTGAATGTAGAAAAGGTAGTAGCCAACAAAACACTATGGCAAGTAATCAACATTATTTGCCCTCTATTGGCTCTTGGCGCATTTGGTTTTCTCTTTTCCTGGATGCGAAAGAAACGCTATCAAAAATCGAGTTAAAATCTATTTTCTATCTTTGGGATAAGCGCAACCCAAAAAATTTAACCTATCGACCCCGATAATCTTCATATCGTATTAAGAACGGAAGACCTTTCTATTGGTTATCAAACCAAAAACGAATTAAAGGTAGTTTCTGCAGATCTCAATCTGAAATTATACGAAGGAGAACTGGTAGGACTAGTAGGTGCAAATGGTATCGGTAAATCTACTTTATTAAGAACATTATCCAAGGTACAATCTCCTTTGCACGGAAAGGTGATCCTCTCTGAGAAAGAACTCAGTTCTTATAAATCAATTGAGTTAGCTGCTCAACTTAGTATTGTACTTACTGAGCAAATTGCTTCCAAAAACCTCACGGTCCAAGAACTTGTTGCTCTTGGCAGACAACCCTATACTAATTGGGTAGGTAAAATGACCGAAGAGGATATAGAAAAAGTAAAAAAAGCAATCGACGTTACCCATATTAACGATCTGGTATCCAAACGTTGTTATGAGCTTAGTGATGGTCAGCTTCAAAAAGCACTAATAGCAAGAGCAATAGCCCAAGACACCCCATTTATTATGCTCGATGAGCCCACAACACATTTGGACATTTATCATAAAGCATATATCTTAAAACTACTGAAAAGACTGGCCTTTGAGACCAAAAAAACCATATTATTTTCTACTCACGAGATCGATTTTGCCATTCAATTATGCGATAAAATGATCGTGATGAACAAAGACGGTTATGAATTTGGCAGGCCCAAGGAATTGGTACAAGCAAGAGCCTTTTCTGGATTATTCCCCGAAGACCTAATACTTTTCGACTCAAAATCCGGCAGGTATAAAGTCAGAAACTAAACTTAAAAAGCTATGAAAACATTTTACTACAAACTCTTTGCACTTCTGTTTATTGTTACACTAACATTTTCTTCTTGTTCTAGTGATGACTCTACAGAACCAGATGGGATGGAAAACCCTGATGAGAATGGACTAACGGATTATCAAAAAGACGTTGTCACTTACTTCAAAGAAGTAGCTTTAGGATTCGAGTTTGGAAATGCTAGCAGAATTACCCGAAAATGGAATACGGATATGAAAATTTTTGTAGACGGTACCCCAAGTACAGCTTTGAGAGATGAACTAGATAGAATCATTGCAGAAATAAATGCACTTACCACCGATGGATTTATGATAGAAATCGTTCAGGATCAAAATGAGTCCAATTATTTTATATTCTTTGGATCTGGAAACGATTATGCTTCGATTTACCCTGATCAATCTTCATTTGTTGTCAATAACTGGGGGCTTTTTAGTGTATTCTGGAACGGCAATAACGAACTTAATGGCGGACATATGTATGTGGATATTGTAAGAGCAAATGAAGCTGCACAAAAACATTTATTACGAGAAGAACTCACACAATCTTTGGGGTTAGCCAGAGATTCCAGTAGGTATCAGGATAGTATTTTTCAAGCGGCATGGACTACTACTAATGAATATGCTACTATCGATACAGACCTCATCCGATTACTATATCATCCGGAGATGGAAATTGGATTAGACGATACTACCGTAGAAACCTTATTGATTGCTATACTCACAGCTCCGTAAACTCTTATTTGTTGTTTGCAATTTCCTTATAGCAAAAGCGACGTTTCTTAGTTCTAATCTTTATCTTTGAATACAATAAATTCAAAGATTAGATGACAGAATACACACCGATCATTATTGCTGTTGGGGCAATGGTTGCAGCCATTATTGTTGGGTTCTTTATAGGTAAGTATGTGGCTTCATTAAAGTACAAAACAGATAGTAGCACAGTTCAAGAGCGGGCAAATCAACTACAATACCAATATGATGAACTCAAAAAGGCTTCGGAAAAGCAGTTGGCAGAGCTAACACAAGATCGGGAAGGTATCCGAAGAGAAAAAGATTTCTTGAATACTGAATTGACTCGTAGAAATACGGAATTTGAAGCTTTACAGATAAAAAATAAAGAACAAAAAGAAGAAGTTGAAAAGCTACAGGAGAAATTCACCAAAGAATTCGAAAATTTAGCCAACAAAATCCTCGACGAAAAGTCCAATAAATTTACAGAACAAAACAAGGAAAATATCAAAAACATTCTTAATCCGCTTCAGGAGAAGATCAATACCTTTGAAAAGAAAGTTGAACAGACTCATAAAGAAAGTATCGACTATCATGCTGCGCTGCGACAGCAAATACTAGGCCTTAAGGATCTTAATGAACAGATGAGCAAAGAAGCTACCAATTTGACCAAAGCACTGAAAGGAGATAGCAAAATGCAAGGAAATTGGGGTGAATTGGTGCTTGAAAGAGTACTCGAGAAATCTGGTCTGGAAAAAGATAGAGAATACTTTGTGCAACAAAGTTTTACCAATGAAGAAGGACAACGCGTAATGCCAGATGTCGTGATCTATCTCCCAGATAATAAAAAAATGATAATTGACTCTAAGGTAGCATTAACTGCCTACGAGCGTTTTACCAATGAAGAAGACGATACCCAAAAAGCTATCCATTTAAAAGAGCATATTGGTTCTTTAAAAAGACACGTGGATCAACTTTCAGAAAAAAATTATCAGGATCTCTATGATATCGATTCTCCAGATTTTATTTTGATGTTTGTTCCTATCGAACCTGCATTTGCAATAGCTATAAACGAGGATAACAAACTCTATAATCAGGCTTTTGAAAAGAATATTGTAATCGTAACACCTTCTACCCTTCTGGCAACATTGCGTACCATAGATACCATGTGGAATAATGAAAAGCAACAACGTAATGCCATTGAGATCGCCAGACAAGCTGGGGCATTATATGATAAGTTTGAAGGCTTGGTAAAAGATCTTACTGGTGTAGGTAAAAAAATTGATGATGCCAAAAAAGACTATTCTGCTGCAATGAATAAATTGGTAGAGGGACGAGGTAATCTTATTACCAGTGTCGAAAAACTAAAGAAAATGGGAGCCAAAGCCAAAAAAGCGTTACCAGAAGCTATCATCAAAAGAGCAACTGAAGATTCAGATCTATAAAACTTTTAGCATGGGACCTAGTATATCAGAAATTATTTATTACATTTTTTTAGGATTAGTTACTTCTTTGGGACAACTATTTCTAGTGGCAATTTGCGTGTATTATCTTTTTAAAAGAGGTCCAAAAGCGGATAGTCTTTTATTAGTGATTGGTAGTGGATTATCTATTTTAGGAACTATTACCAGTCGGGTTGGGATCGGTTATGCTACTACCTGGGGATCCGACAAATATCTAATTTTCTCTTATTTTTTACAGGGGCTTTTCTTTTTAAGTTCACTCCTATTTGCCGTTGGTTTCCTGCTTTTAGTTCGACGAATCACCAAGAAACAACTTTAATTTTATGATTTCAATCCATCTCACACCAATTTCTCGTCTTTTTAGTAGTATACTACTCTTATTATTTATGTACTCCGGTTGGGGACAACAATTGTATTTTCCTGAAAGAGGACAATGGGAAGAAAAAACACCAACATCATTTAAGATCGACTCTCAAAAACTACAAGAGGCCATAGATTTTGCCAAGATTAACGAATATTCTGGTGCCAAAGATTTAAGACAAGCGATATTAAAAGGATTCGAAAGAGAACCCTATCATAAAATCCTAGGCCCTACCAAAAAGAGAGGAAATCCAGCGGGTGTAATTCTAAAAAATGGATACATCATAGCGCAATGGGGTGATACCGAGCGAGTAGATATGACTTTTAGTGTCACCAAAAGTTACTTGTCTACCATGGCAGGGCTCGCTGTAGACGCCAACTTAATCTCTTCTGTAGATGATTTTACACACACTTATCTATGGGATCAAACCTTTGATGGAGTTCACAACAAAACGATTACCTGGCGTCATTTATTAACACAATCCTCCGATTGGTCAGGTCAATTATGGGGAGGATATGACTGGGCAGACAGACCCCCAAGAGAAGGAGGAATAGACGACTGGAAATCTCGCAAGTTCGACACCCCGGGAACTGTTTTTGAGTATAACGATGTACGCGTAAATGTACTGGCATATTCCTTACTTAACGTTTGGCGTAAACCTTTACCTCAAGTACTAAAGAAAAAAATTATGGACCCCATTGGCGCATCAACTACCTGGAGGTGGTTTGGGTACGACAACTCTTGGGTCACTATAGACGGTTTAAAGATGCAATCGGTAAGTGGTGGTGGGCATTCTGGTGGTGGACTTTTTATCAACACCCTGGATCATGCCAGATTCGGACTCTTATTTTTGAACAATGGTAAATGGAAGAACCAACAATTGCTATCGCCATCCTGGATAAAAGAGGCTATACAACCTTCGCAAGCTAACTCGAACTATGGATTTATGTGGTGGCTCAATCAAAAAGGAGCTCGTCATTGGGAAGGGCTTCCAGAACATCTGTATTATGCGGCCGGTTTTGGAGGAAATTTTATTGTTATCGATCAAAAAGAACAATTAGTGGTAGTAACCCGATGGTTAGAGCCTAATCAAATTGATGAATTTATGACCAAAGTCTATCAGGCACTATGAAATGAGTATAAACAAAATTAATTTTTTGTTTACTCACTTAAATAATTAAATTTTTTATGCGAAAACGAAGTGGTTGATCTAAGCAGAAATTTTTTATTTGTTTTATCACCAGAAAATAAAAATTTTCAAATAGATGAAAAAAATACTAGCCATAATTATTGCTGTTATTTTGCTGCTATTTGCGGGTTGGTATGCTACCGTATATTATACCACTTATAGCAAAGGAACACGCAGTGGCGAGCTTATTAAATTTAGCAACAAGGGTGTTGTTTTTAAAACCTGGGAAGGCGAAATCAGTCAGGGAATATCAGGAGCGCAAATTTTTAGTTTCTCTGTAGAAGATAGTGACAAGGAAGTGATCAAAAAGCTTCAGAAATTTCAAGGACGTTATGTAAAACTTACCTACAAAGAACGATTTGCAACCATCTCCTGGTTGGGCGACACCAAATATTTTATTGTAGACGTAGTAGAAGAAATCTCTCCACATTTCAGAAATAAATAACTTGCTATGAAAAAATATAAAACCAATAAAGATTCCAGAGTACTGATTTCTGAACTCATGCTTCCCTCCCATTCTAATTTTAGTGGAAAAATACACGGAGGTTATATTCTTTCGTTAATGGATCAAATTGCCTTTGCATGCGCTTCCAAACATTCTGAAACTTATTGTGTAACAGCTAGCGTGGATAAAGTAGATTTCCTGAAACCGGTAGAAGTAGGAGAACTAGTAACCTTAAAAGCTTCTGTAAATCATGTTGGTACAACCTCTATGGTGGTTGGAGTGCGGGTTGAAGCTGAAAATATACAAACGGGTAAAATCAAACATTGCAACTCTAGTTACTTTACGATGGTAGCCAAAGACAATGCCGGAAAAAGTGTGGCGGTACCTGGTTTAATATTAGAGAATAAAACCGCCGTACGACGTTTTGTAAGAAGTATTATCAGAAAGGAAGATGCCAAAGTAAGACGAGGGCGTTTTAAAGCTTCAGAATTTGAATACGAGTCACATTTGGAATTACTGAAGGAATATAACGTTAAAATTGAACTATAATTTAGCTGTATATTTCCCGTTATATAGGTAATTCTTGAATCTTTTGTATATTTCAGAGAAAAACCCCACGCTATGAAAACTATATGTTCAAAATTTTTACTTTTCAGCTTATTGCTTATACTTGCAAGTTGCGGTGGTAGTGATGATTCTGATCCAGATGCAGGACCAGATCCGGATGTAAATCCTAATCCAAATAAAATAACTACCTATGATGCGGATGTAAAGGCGATCATCGATGAACACTGTTTAGAATGTCATACTATTCCATTGGCTCAAGGTGCTCCTTTCCCAATGAGAAATTATGATGAAACCATTATCGGAGTAAACAGAGATCTGGTATTAAGAATGGTTTCTAATAGTGTAAATAACGTAATGCCTCCTGCAGGAAGGTTACCACAAGAAACTATTGATGTCATTCTAGACTGGGAAGCTGATGGTTTTTTAGAAAGATAGAGCTATTTATTTGTTATTTATAGCGTCCTGTCCTTTATAAAATCTTCCAATTGCGACATAATTACCAGTATACACTTCTACCAGATAGTGCCCTTTCCTAAGGCCAGACACATCGATATCTCGTTCTAAGTGTAACTTTTTCTCTAGTCTAACTAGTCCTCCTTTGTCCATAATTTTGATCTGGAGAGGTCCTTTTACATCCAAATTGGTTTTGATTGTAATCAAACCTGATGTAATAGCGGGAGCAACTTCTACAGAAAACACTTCATTGTTTACCTTTATAGGATTTGTGCTTTCAGGAAGGTTGGGGTATACCAAGGTCATACCTGCGAATAACAAAAAATAGAGTAATACTTTTTTCATGTGACTGCTTTTACTACAATTTACTAATAATCAATAATATAAGTCGTTAACAAACACATAAAACAACAGATCTTTTGAAATTTTGACAAAAGATTATGATTTGTTGAAAAGCTACGCTCAGTTTTAATTTTCGGTTTTAACTTCTACAAATTGAAGGTAATCATTGTTCTTTGCCGATATGATATACTCAGTCTTTTTGTTAGAAATTAGCGCCATATCCTTTACATCTCCAGAAATGAATAATCCGCTCTCTGAAGCTGAAATGGGATCAAAACCGCCCATTCCGTTTCCTTTTAGGAACAAACCATAACCCGCATCATTTCTCGGGGTTTCTACTTCAGAAGCATATAGGTTTCCTGCAACTACTGCATCCATATTTCCATCTTTATCAAAATCCTTCACCAAAACCTGATTGATTGAAGACAATTGCGCTTCTACAGGTAGCACATGTACCTTAAATTCGGTTCCATCTTTATTTTCAATATAAATACTTGCAAAAGACTTAACCTGATAATGCAAAGAAGAATCCAAGGACTTTTTGGTATATACTTCAACCAACGTTGCTTCAGAGAAACTTTTGTAGTCTTTGAACTTATATTCTATCCCTGGGATTTGCTCTGAAGAACATTGTCTCCCCCTAACGGGAAACTGCTTCCCGTCATTAAAATAACTCAATACGATATCTGAAGAATTATTTTTATCAAAATCATTCACATAAATATCAAAGGTTTCATCTTCGGTGGCCTGGTATTTATAATTGAGTCCATTATTTCCTAAGATATAGTCCATATCTCCGTCATTATCAAAATCTCCCTCTGCTATACTCCACCACCAACCGGTAGTATCATCGCCCAACCCTAATTGTTCTGTCCTTTCTTCGAATCCTGCTTTCGTGTTCTTAAAAACCCGTACTGGCATCCATTCTCCCACAATAATCAGGTCTGGCCAATCATCATTGTCTATATCTGTAACTACTGCACTGGTTGCCATCCCCAGTCCTGTTAGTTCCTTCGCCATTTTTTGAGTAACATCTTCAAATTTTGGAACCCCATCGCTACTCACGTTTCGTAACAAGTAGCTATTTGCAGGGCTTGGGTAATGCCATGGCACCTGTCTACCCAGCACCAAAATATCTTCTTGTCCGTCTTTATCAAAATCTAGGTTATACACACGAGATCCACTGGTTAACATTTGAGGTAAGGTACCTTCTTCTGCTTTGGATAAATTTCCTTTACCATCATTGATATAAATCCGATCCTGTAATTGTACGGCATCTGGAGCAAACTCATATCCACCACTTACCACATACAAATCTTTATCTCCATCCTGATCTATATCAAAAACAAGGGCTCCAGTATCTTCGCTTTTCTTATCCGCTTCAAAACTATCTGTCTCTAACTTTTTAAAACCCGTCTCTTCTTGCAAATACACACTTCCTGCAACTCCAGAAGCTCCTCCTACAAAATAGTCTTCTAATCCATCATTATTAAGATCTCCAACCGCTAATGCAGGGCCAAAACGAGACATTCTATGTGGTAGTAGCACTTGTATTTTAAAATCATCATAGGAGTTTTCTTTGTGTTTGTGTGCCGGAAATGAGGTTTCTGCTAAAGAAGAGAACAATGTTTGTCTTTCACCTTCTGAGGAGTCATTTTGAACAGCATCTGCATATGCTAAAGTGAGTATCTGATTTCCAGAAACTCCTTTAAGATCTTGTGATTTACCGTCTGGCCATACCACTTTAACTTCTTCTATTGCAGTCTCTGAACCGATTCCAAAATGCATTTCGGGAGCTACCGAAGATTGAAATCCACGAGTAAGTGTCAATTCCTGCATTTGAGTTTGATCTGCTATAGTGACATAAACTCTGGCTCCCAATCCAAATGTGTTATTTTGATCTCCTTTGAATCGAACCGTAAGATAATTATGAAGCTGTGCGCTTTTATTTTCAAAAACAGAAGCGTGATCGTCAATATTATTGGTCACAATTTCCAGATCTCCATCGTTATCCAGATCTGCATAGACCACTCCATTTGAAAAACCTTCGTATTCAATACCCCATTCTTTATTGATCATTTCAAAATTGTAATCTCCTGTATTGCGATACATGAAGTTATCTATTCTTTCTGAAGGTATTTTTAGGCTTTTTTGTAATAAACTATCACTATCGGCCGATAATCGATCAATTTTCTTAAAATAGTCATTATTGTTTATTTCTCGTCTTGTCCCGTTAGAAACAAACAGGTCTTTGTAACCGTCGTTATTGAAATCTGCAAATAATGGCCCCCAGCTCCAATCTGTAGAAGAGGTTCCTGTTATTCTGGACACATTTGTAAATTGAGGAACACCATCTTTAATAATTCCGGTGTTTTGTTGTAGACAGTTATGCATGTATTGATAATGAAAGCCTGAATTTACGGTACTCCAAAACAAACTAGGATTCATACTGGCCATGTTGGCTTTTTTCCTCCTATTGGATTGCGCATCCATGTCCACCTGAAAAATATCCAGATTTCCATCATTGTTGAAATCTGCGATATCTGCTCCCATACCAAAAAAAGCGGTTTGCGAAGTAGCTTCTTTTACGACTTCTCTAAATGTACCGTCTTGATTGTTGATGTATAAATAGTCTGGCGTACTAAAATCGTTAGACACGTAAATATCTGGCCAACTATCATTGTTTAAATCTCCTATAGTTGCGCTAAGGGTTAACCCAAAACTCCTCACATTGGCTTCCTTGGTTACATCTACAAATTTATCACCATCGTTACGGTACAAATGATCAGATTCATGATCTTTTAATGTTCGCATTTTGAATGCATAATAGAAATTAGGAGCATTAAAGCTGGTAGGAGGATAATTGGCTACATACAGATCCAGATCCCCGTCCTTGTCGTAATCAAAAAACGTAGCCTGCACACTGTTCCCTATATCAGCAATACCATATTCTTCAGCTCTTTCTGAAAAAGTATTGTCCTTATTATTGATAAATAGTTGATTGTATTTTGGTTCAAACTTACCTCCTACTGAACAATAAATATCTAGATAACCATCATTATTGATATCTACCATAGTAACCCCTGTATACCATCTGTCGTCTCCTGAAACTTTGGCAGTTGTTGTAATATCTTCAAAAGTAAGATCTCCTTTATTGAGATATAATGCATTAGCCACCTGATTTCCTGTAAAATACAAATCTTTTAGTCCATCGTTATTGATATCTCCAACAGCTACTCCTCCACCCATATACAAGTATGAGTAGGTAAAATAGTTTAGAGAATCAGTCTCGGTAAGGATGTTACTAAATTCAATACCTGTCGTTTTTGGGGTTAACCTTTCGAAAATTTTCTCATCAAAAGATATTTCTTCTTTTGTACAACTCCCTAAAATCAGCCCTATAATCAGGATTTTCAAATATCTCAATGTCATTTTCTTTTATTTAAAGAAGCAAAAAAACAGTATGCATAACATACTGTTTTTTAGAAAACAATTCAAACTAAAAACAATTTAATATCCATCGTTTTGCATGATAACACCACCGCTCACATCAATTACACTTTGTGCAATTGGATATACAACACTTCTTGCGGGAAAGGTTACTCCACTAAGATGCGTACGCTTGGTGCCTTCAACAGCAAGGTAGGTATTAATTGTATTGACGGCTTCGCCGCGTCTTACTAAATCAAAGAATCTATGTCCTTCGAGTGCAGTTTCAATTCTGTACTCGTGTGCTACAGCTCGTATTGCTTGTGCTTGATCTGTAAAGGTTCCATAAGTACTAATTACATAATTAGCAGCTGGTGTTGCGGTTGGGTTACCGTCTACATCCAACGTTCTTACAAAATCTTCTGGATTGGCCGCACGCATTCTTACTCTATCCACTAGTGCTGCTCCAAGATCACCCTCACCATTAGCAGCCATGATCTCTGCTCTCCATAAAAGAATTTCAGCAAAACGAATAATATTGGTGTTAATCGCACTTACAGCAGGAGCCCATGCACTTGGTGCATCAATAGAAGGATCGTTAAACTGGCTAGCTCTAAATACCGAAACTTTTTGTAAGTACGGTCCTCCATTGGCCGGGTTTCGAATCCAGGATTGTCCTGGCATAATTCCCCAACCATTAAAATCTATTCCTCTTCGACCTACTTTCCAATCTAATCTTGGATCCAATTCACCTGTGAATGGTGTAAAAGGATCTTCTGCAGGAATTCCATCATCATTGGTTACATCAACATCATTAAATGTATCCAACAATGGTAATCCAGAAGCATCGGTCTTATAGGCATTCACCAAATTTTGTGATGGTTGGAAGAAACCACAACAAGCTCCTCCTGTAGTACCTACTGGTGCTCCTTGAGGAAAATTAAGTGCTTGTCCCCAAGTACCATTATCATCATTTGCAGCTCCATCACTAACCGTATGTTGTACCGCAAATATAGATTCACTAGAGTTTTTTGTCGCTGCATTAAAATTATCAGAATATTTCATCGTCAGACTATACGGACCTCCATTGATAACATTATCCAATATTGGACTTGCCGCAGCATAATCTAATTGGTACATATGGGCCTTAGCCAAATAAGCAGTGGCTGTCCAGCTATTTGCTGCTCCAACAAATCTTGACGTTTCAGGAAGATTATCTATAGCATACTGAAAATCGGCTTCGATTAATGCCCAAGAATCTACATTTTCGTTAGTCTGAGATTCTGTTATCGTTTCATCGATATAAGGAATTTTACCCCAAATCTTTTTAGCTTCAAAATGGTAATGTGCTCTAAGGAACCTACCTTCTGCTTCAAACTGTGCAGCTTCAGCCGCAGTTAGCTCTCCACGTTCTAAACCTGTTTGAGCTCCACGGATTGCTTCATTACTTCTTGCTACTCCTTCAAAAATAGCATTCCATAAAAAACCATAATAACTGTTTTCCGTAGCTAAAGCTCTATATGCCTCAATATTATCAATAATAGGCTGATCTCCAGGATCACTACCCTTGTATGCATTATCTGATGATACCTCTCCGTAAATCCAGTGCGAAGGGTCTGATCGCCATGGGTCAGACGTTGAAACATTAAGATCCAACATTCCATAAGCTGCTGTTAATTGTGAACTTACCCAACTACTATCAAACACAATTACATCTTCACTCAACTGACCTTGCAACGGGATTTCTAACTCGTCTTTACAAGCCTGGAATATCGTACCAGCAAGTAACAAAACAGTCATTACTTTGATTGTTCTGATTTTCGAAAGTTTATATATCTTAATCATTGCTATTTTTTTTAAAATGAAACGTTTACTCCCAGGTTTACTGAACGTGAAACTGGGTATGCTCCTCTATCAACTCCGATTTCCAGGTTGGCTTGTTGTTGGTTGGTGTAGTTTGATAAATTGATCTCAGGATCTAAACCAGAATAATCAGTAATCGTAATCAGGTTCTTTCCTTGTAAGAAAAATCTAATCTTATCTAACTTCAATTTTTCACTAATTGCATCTCCCAAGGTATATCCAACGGCTATGTTTTTTAATCTTACATAAGATCCATCTTCGATATAGTAGGATGATCCTACAGACTCATCTGCACTAAGCGTAAATGCAGGTAAAGTACCTCCTGGATTTGTTGGAGACCATGAGTTTCTAATATAATCTAAACTTCTAGCTCCTTCAAAATTTGAGAAATCTGTCCAGAATCTAGTTAGATTATAAATATCATTTCCTTGAGATCCTTGGAAAAGCATCGATAAGTCGAAATTCTTATACGTAGCATCGAAATTGATTCCGTAAGTGAAATCAGGATGCGGGCTTCCGATAATATCTCTGGCATCTCCCGTAATAATAGCTCTACCTGTATTTGGGTCTATTCCTTCCCAAGTAAATCCAACAAAAGAAGAAATAGGCTCACCTGCTAATGTATTGGTCGTTTCGAATCTAGTCTGCGATCCTAAATTCGGATTTGCAATTACTTGATCCAAGTTGCTCTCATCCAAGAAATCCACTTCATTCTTATAGTGAGAAACGTTAAGACCTACCGAATACGTAAAAGCTCTTTCGGGATTACTAGAGTACGTAATTCCTAAATCAAATCCTCTATTCGTCATCTGACCAAAGTTTCTAAAGATAGAACCAATAGTATTACCAAACACAGTAGGATCTACTGGTACTGCCAATAACATATCTTCGGTTACGGCTTCGTACACGTCTAAATCAACACTTAATGCATTGTTGAACAACGTAGCAGCAATACCAATGTTAGTTGTGGTTGTGGTCTCCCAGGTAAGATCTGGATCTCCTATATTAGATAAGAAAAATCCAGTATTCCCATTATAGTTATAAAAGTTCAGGTTCGAAGCAAAAGACGTGATTCCTCTAAACGCAGGAATCGAGTTGTTTCCTACTTGTCCCCAGCTAAACTTTAATAATAAATTATCAACTATGGGAGAGTCCTCAAGGAAATTCTCTCCTGATAATCTCCATCCTAAACTAAATGCAGGGAAAACAGCATCTTGATTACCTCCTTCAAAAAGTGAAGACTGATCTTGACGAACAGTAGCACTTACCAGATATTTATCGTCATATGCATAATCTACTTTTCCGAAGACAGAAAAACTAGAAGATTTTGACTGTCCACTACCTACTGTTTGCACACCTGTACCTGCGCTAATGAAGGTAAAATCAGGATCATCCTGTAAGAAATTTGTTACCTGCGCAAAGAATTGTTCGAATCGGTTCTTTTTAAATTCCGTACCTACGAAAGCATCTACACTATGTACACCATTAAAGATCTTTTTGTACTGTAAAATATTGTACCAGTTTGTATTAAAAATATCTGTAGATGTTTCTCTTAACAAGTTTACTTGTCTCGCTGCAGAATTTTCAAAATCTACAGGTCTAAAGAATGAAAATTTAGTAGCTGTTAAATCTGCAGTAAATGTAGTTTTTAAGGATAACCCATCAAAAATGTCTACTTCTGCATAGATAGAACCTAAGGCTCTAATAGTTTCTGTAGGGTTTTCTGCATTTCGATCAGCTTGTCCAATTGGGTTAGAAGCATTACCAACTCCACCAATACCGGCTGTACCTGCATAATTTCCTTGAATATCAAAAACAGGAATTAAAGGATTACTACGATATAAGGATGCAATTTGTCCTTCATTATTCTGGTTACTTGAACTCCCTACAGGGTCAATAATTCCGATTCGTTCTGAATACGATACGTTTACCGACTCTCCTAATCTAAGACGATCAGTAATATCAAATTCAGAGTTTACTCTAAGGTTATATCTTTCAAAACTAGTCGCACGTCCTACCCCTTCTTGATCTAATAAACCAAGTCCTACGTACAACTTCGAATTTTCTCCTCCTCCAGTAGCAGAAATATTATGTTGTTGTACAAAGGCAGTATCAAAAAATGCATCAAACCAATCCGTTCCTGCCTGATTTGCTCTAGTAATTCTATTATTTGGAAAACTATACGTACTCTCATCAAGTGTTCCCACAAAACCTTCAGGAAGAATGTAATCCGGAAGTACTGGATTAGGTCCTGTACCATATTGTGGATGAGAAAGTGCCAAACCATCATTTGATAGAGCTTGCCAGCGTGCATCTGCAATTTGTTGCGGTGTAGCAAACTCCGGAAATACAGATTCTGGAATAAAATCAACACCAGTTAGTGCACTATAATTAAAAGAAACTTTATTGTTCTTGTTTCCGTTTTTTGTCGTAATTACGATAACACCGTTTGCAGCACCAATACCGTAAATAGAAGCTGCTGCTGCATCTTTAAGAACCTGAATGGATTTGATATCATTAGGGTTTAAATCATTTAAACCTTGTCCTGTTTGTACCCCGTCGATTACATATAATGGATCATTACCATTAATAGTACCATATCCACGAATTCTTACTGCCGAGTTTCCTCCTGGTCCACCTTCAACACCAACAGTAACACCCGCTGCTTGTCCTTGTAACGCCTGCTCTAAACTAGCAGGAGTAGTCGCTGCAATAGCCTCAGATTCTACTATAGTTACAGATCCAGTGATGCTTCTCGCACTTTGTGTTGTATATCCTGTTACGATTACTTCACTAAGTTCGCTAGCATCTTCTAGCAAAGTAACATCCATTGAAGATTGACCTGCAAATGTTAGTTCTTTGGTTACAAAACCAATATATGAAAAGACTAAAATATCACCGCTAGAAACTTCTAACGTATACTTTCCATCAAAATCAGTTTGTGTACCTGTCGAAGTTCCTTTTACCAATACATTTACTCCTGGTAATGGAGATCCGTCGGATGTACTTACCGTTCCAGAAATTGAAGTTTGAACAGTAAGTGCGTCTGAAAACGTTTTCGTAATTGGCTCAATTTTTTGCCTTGATATGACAATTTGCCGATCAATAACTTTGTATACCAGACCTGTTTGCGTTAATGCCTTATCCAGTATTTCGTTTACTGTAGATCTTTTTAGATTAAGCGTTACTTTATGATCCTTTTTTAATACGTCGTCTTTGTAGAAAAATATAAACTCACTTTGAGAATGAATCTGCTCGAACAGATCTTCCAAAGTTGCGTTTTCGACGTTAATAGTAAGCTTTGTTTGTGAGTAAGAGTTATATGCGTATGCACTCGATAGCCCCAGACACAAGAATAAAATAAAAACCCTCATAATGGTTAATAAAAAATTGTATGTCTTCTTTTTGGATAAAAAAGAGTGACAGTTAGCTTTTTTATTCATAATTTTGTTTTTTATGCGTTAAGTATTGCTTTACGCAATACGAGATGACTCTGGTCAGAAAATGTTGCCGCATTTTCTGACTTTTTTATGAAGTAAATAAAATGGAGGTGGTGGTTCTGTTATTTCATATATTTTCTGTTTAGTTAATTACAATTTTACCGTTCTCTTTTTCATATTTTAAATCAGTGGTTTCCTTAATAATTTCGATCACTTTCTCTATACTATCTTTTAAATCCAAATGACCAGAGAAAGTTTCATTCTTAAGATCCTCGTCATTGATAACAATCTGTACATTATAGAATCTGGATAGTTTTTTTACAATTCCTGAAAGTCGTTCTTTTTTGAAAATGAACTTCCCATCTCTCCAGGACATATATTTTGCAACATCTACATTACTGCTCCTTATCGTTTTGTTTCTATGGCTATACACCGCTAATGTTCCCGGCTTGATTTTTATTTTAGAATTTCCAAAAATAGAATTTGAAGTGTATTTGATTTCCACGCTTCCACGTTCTAGAGCTGTACTAGTATAGGAATCATCCTCATAACTACTTACGTTAAACACTGTTCCTAAAACCTTAATATCATAATCATTAGTCAATACATAAAACGGTTTTTTCTGGTTATGTCTAACATCAAAAATCGCTTCTCCTGTCAAGTGTACTTCTCTTTTATTCCCAACAAATGCCACCGGATATGTAAGCTTTGACCCAGAGTTCAACCATACTTTGGTTCCATCTGATAAGGTAAGTTTTGTTCTTTTCCCATAAGGCACCAATATCGTATTGTAACTTTCTTTGGCTACTTGTGCTACCTTCTCTGAACTATTGATATTCACTTGATCCCCAGTACTAGAATATTCAATATTAGATTCTTTTTCCTGGATATTGATTTCTTTATTATCGTGTAATACAAGTTTCACATCTCCTTCTTGAATCAAATTTACCTTATTGGCATCCACATAATTTTTGATTTTCGAAGTCTTTGTGAATTTATTCTGGTAGACTATCGACAGCAATAACACTGAAATCATTGCCGCCGCCATACCAAAAAAATAGGTAACCTTCCTCTTTTTCCTTTTGCGATTATGTTCAACAATGGAGGTATTTATCCTAGATTTTAAAAATTCCTTTTCTTTTTCCGTTAACATCTTTATGATATTATATAATTACAATATTTCTTTATCAACACACTTTTTATTCGACGCAACTCACCATTCTGATACATAACGAATTGATCTTCTACATACTAAAGCACTCATATCAAAAAACATAGACAAAAATCTAATATTATTTTTTTGACTGGCTATACTTCTATTTCACTTCGGAGTTTTTTTACTGCTCTGTAGATAAGAGTTCTTACAGATTCGATAGAAATCCCAAGGATAGCAGCTATTTCTTCGTAAGACTTTTTTTCATCAAATTTGAGGGACAATCCTTCTCTTTGCCTACTAGATAGGGAGGTTAAGGCCAAAGAAAGTTTAGCACTGATTTCTGCAGATTTTTCAGATTGTATAATAGATTCTTCGACAGAACTATTCATAGATACTATTTCTTTTCTATTCTCATCTGCCGAAAAAAGTTTGATTTTAGACTTGAACTTTTTATTAATCTTACGTTTTAAAGATTTAAAAAGGTAGAATTTCACATTATCAACATCAGATAATTTCTTTCTATACTTGTAGATATCCACAAACAAATCATGGATACAATCCATAACATGATCTTTGTCGTTGGTATGTTGTGTCCCAAATGCATACAACGTATCAATATATTTATCATAAAGCGAGTTAAAGGCTTCTAAATCTCCTTGTTTAACTTTAGACCATAATATAGCATCAACATTTGTAACGACTTGCATTTGAACGAATTTGTGTAATTTATGAATTCCTTAAAAATATAACCTCATTAGTACCTTTTCAAGATTAATTTAACATTTTTTTTCATATATAAATATAATCAAAAACGTTTATATCTCTTTTTCTAAAACAATTTTTTTGACCAAATTTCCTACAGAAATTTCAAACTCCCCACTTTCTGCGACCCACTGGTTATTTTCATCTACAAATTTGAGATCATCTACGTTGATTGTAAACGAAACGGTCTTAACTTCTCCCGGCTGAAGTTCGATCTTGCTGAACCTTTTCAGCGATTTTACTTCTGGAGTAATACTCGCATAAAGATCTGTGAGATACAATTGTACCACTTCTTTTCCTTTTCTCTCTCCAGTGTTTTGTACATCTACGCTCACTTTTACAGCATCTCCTTTTTTGAAGAAAACCTTATCAAAGCTTAAATTTTTATATTCAAAAGTGGTGTAGGACAATCCAAAGCCAAACTCCCACTGTGGATTATAACTTCTTTGATAATCTGCATCATCATTTTGTTCACTATCCCCAAGGCTTTCAGTATACTTACGATTGTACTTTTGCAACGCACTGGTATATCGCGGGTAATTATATGGTAACTTACCACTTGGGTTTACATCTCCGTAAACCACATCAACCAAGGCTTTTGCGCCTTCATTTCCTGGAAGATAGCATTGTAGTACTCCGTCCATATCCTTTTCAAACTGGCTGATAATTCTTGGTCTTCCTTCATTAAGTACTAAAATGATTGGTTTATTCAGTTTACTCAATGCTTCAGCCAATTTTACTTGTGGTTCTGTAATTACCAAATCATCAATATCTCCTGGCGTTTCCGTATAATTATGTTCACCCAAACACAACACGATATAATCTGCTTGTTTTGCTAGAGCAACCGATTTGGCAATATCTATTTCTTCAAAAATGGATACTCCCGGAGCATATAATACATTTTCTTGCCCTAATTTCTTTTCAAAAGCTTGCTTAATATTCAAATTATCTTTGGCATACTGATCACTCTTCTCCCCTTGCCATGTATAAGACCAACCACCATTTAGATGTTTCATGCTATTTGCGGTTGGCCCTGTAACCAATACTTTCTTTTCTTTGGATAATGGTAAAACATTCTCCTTATTTTTTAATAACGTAATAGACTCTGAAGCTGCAATGTATGCTAAAGCCGAAGAAGAGGCTGTTCCAAAATCCGGATAATCTTCAGGATTGGTAACTGGCGTTCTAAATAAATCTAATTCGTATTTTACTCTTAATATTCTTCGTACTGCATCATCGATTCTTGACATGGGTATTTCCCCATCACTTACCAAAGAGAATAATTCTTCATAAAACGTATAATCTTCAGGAACCATACTCATATCAATACCTGCCATTACAGACTTTTTTACAGCTTCTCTCATGGTTGCTGCTACTTTATGACGGGTATGTAAATAAATAATATCTTTCCAATCGGTAACTACAAATCCTTTGAAGTTAAGTTCCCCTTTTAAAATATCGGTAATAATCCTTTTACTGGCATGAACTGGTGTACCGTTTATCTCTCCAGAGCTGATCATTACACTTTTGGCTCCAGCTTCTACACTCTTTTCGTAAATCGGTAAATCGTATTGTCTCAATACTCGTTCTGGTATGATACTTGGCGTTCGATCCTTACCTGTTGTTGGACTACCATATCCTATATAATGTTTAATACAAGCTGCAACCTTGTTGGCATCCCCGATATCATCTCCTTGAAATCCTTTAACCATGGCTACTCCCATTTCGGAAGATAAATAAGAATCCTCTCCAAAAGATTCCCAAAGTCTTGACCATGCTGGGTTTCTAGGCAAATCCAAATCCGGAGAAAATACCCATGGGATCGAAGAAGCTCTTGTTTCATATGCAGAAACCGCCGTACATTTCTCAACCAATTCTGGATCCCATGTTGCTGCCATACCAATCTGCTGGGGAAACAAAATGGCACCAGCGGTATAACTGGCTCCGTGTATAGCATCAATGCCATAAATCACAGGGATCTTATTATCGGTTTTATTCGTTTCTTCTAGAATTTCGCTCAATACTTCATACCACCGTTGTGGTGTAGGTGCACCAGGGTTAGGTACATTTAATATAGAACCTATTTTATACTTATGAATAGCTTCTCTCAACTTCTCTTTATCCAAAACACCTGGAGATCCGCTCTTCTCTAAAGCAGTAATTGTGATTTGAGTCATCTGACCTATTTTCTCTTCCAAGGTCATTTTTGACATCAATTCTGCTACTTTTTTATCTATTGGATCTGAAATTTCTTCTTTTTCTTTGAAGGCACAAGAGGAAAATAATGCTATTCCATAAATCATAATTAGGAAAGTGACGGTTCTCATATCAATATAAAATTTATTTCTCAGATACTATTATACAGAGAACCCAATTTACGATGCATAGACAAAAAAAATTAAGTTTTTTTTAAGGAGTCCAAAAAAATAACTTAAAATTTTACGTATTTAACAAAATAAGCCGGATCCTAACTGGTAGAATCCGGCTTATTTTTATGTGTCAAAATGCTTATTTACTTAGATACATCTTTCTACGTGAGTATAGATCGTAGAACTGATCATCTTTAAGATCATCAATAAATAAAATGCTCTCTCCAGTACTTTTCATTTCTGGTCCTAACTTCTTATTCACGTTAGGGAATTTATTGAACGAGAATACAGGTTGCTTGATGGCATACCCATTTAGATGTGGCTTGAAATCAAAATCAGTCACTTTCTTTTCTCCTAGCATTACTTTGGTTGCATAATTTACATATGGCTCTCCGTAAGCTTTTGCAATAAACGGAACCGTTCTAGAAGCTCTTGGGTTGGCCTCGATGATATATACTTTATCATCTTTGATCGCAAACTGGATGTTAATCAATCCCACTGTATTCAACTCAAGTGCTATCTTTTTGGTGTGGTCCTTAATTTGTTGCATTACAAACTCTCCTAAATTGAAAGGAGGCAATGTAGCATTCGAATCTCCTGAGTGAATACCACAAGGTTCAATATGCTCCATGATACCAATAATATATACATTCTCTCCATCACAGATCGCATCAGCTTCGGCTTCTATTGCTCCATCCAAATAATGATCCAATAACAACTTATTGTTTGGTATTTTACGCAACAAGTCCACCACATGCTCTTCTAACTCTTGCTTGTTGATCACAATTTTCATCCCTTGTCCTCCTAATACATACGAAGGTCTTACCAGAATCGGGAAATTTAATCGATCCGCCACTGCTAGGGCTTCGTCTGCTGTTTCAGCGGTATCAAATTCTGGGTAAGGAATTCCATTTTCTTTCAATAAGGTCGAGAAACTTCCTCTGTCCTCTGCCAAATCAAGGGATTGGTAACTTGTACCGATAATCTTGATTCCGTAACGATCCAACTTCTCTGCAAGTTTAAGAGCTGTTTGCCCTCCTAACTGCACAATAACACCTTCTGGCTTTTCGTGTCTTATGATATCGTAGATATGTTCCCAGAAAACTGGTTCGAAGTATAGCTTATCTGCAGTATCAAAATCTGTAGAAACCGTTTCTGGGTTACAGTTGATCATGATCGTCTCATATCCGCATTCTGCAGAAGCTAATACCCCATGCACACAACAATAGTCAAACTCGATTCCTTGTCCAATTCGGTTAGGACCAGAACCCAATACTACAATTTTCTTTCTATCGGTTACTACACTCTCATTATGCACAGACACCACACCTTCTGGCGTTTCTATTTCTTCTTCAAAAGTAGAATAGAAATAAGGTGTTTCTGCTCTAAACTCTGCAGCACAGGTATCTACAAGTTTATATACTCGTTTGATCCCTAGCTCTTCTCTTTTATTATACACTTCACTTTCGTAGCAACCTACCATATGTGCAATTTGTCTATCTGCAAATCCTTTTTGTTTTGCTTCTAAAATCAAATCTTTAGTAAGTGACTGTATCGTGTAAGTAGAAATCTCTTTTTCAAGATTATGCAGTTCTTCATATTGTTTCAAGAACCACATATCGATTTTGGTAATCTCATGAATTCTACTCAATGGGATTCCCATCTGAATAGCATCATAGATCACAAATACTCTATCCCAGCTGGCATAAGTAAGTTTTTCTATAATCTGATCGTAGTTCTTATATCCTTTTCCATCAGCTCCCAAACCATTTCGCTTGATCTCTAGAGACTGTGTAGCTTTATGCAATGCTTCCTGGAAAGACCTACCAATCGCCATTACTTCTCCCACAGCTTTCATCTGTAATCCTAGGGTCCTGTCTGATCCTTCGAATTTATCAAAGTTCCAACGTGGTATTTTAACGATTACATAATCCAAAGTAGGCTCAAATAACGCCGAAGTAGATTTTGTAATTTGATTATCTAACTCATCTAAGTTGTAACCGATCGCCAATTTTGCTGCTACTTTTGCTATAGGATATCCAGTAGCTTTTGATGCCAATGCAGAAGATCTGGATACTCGTGGATTAATTTCGATAGCAATGATTTCCTCCTGATCATCTGGGCTAACAGCAAACTGTACGTTACATCCTCCTGCAAACTCCCCAATACTGCGCATCATATGAATTGCCATATCACGCATCTTTTGGAAGGTCTTGTCACTTAATGTCATTGCTGGCGCAACGGTGATCGAATCTCCGGTATGAATCCCCATTGGATCCATGTTTTCTATCGTACAGATAATAACTACATTGTCATTATTATCACGCAGTAACTCTAATTCGTACTCTTTCCATCCGATCAAGGCCTTATCGATCATTACCTCATGGATTGGCGAAGTTTCTAATCCTCTGGTCAACAACTCATCAAAATCCTCTTCTTTATATACAAAAGAAGCTCCGGCTCCTCCTAAAGTATAGGAAGCTCTAATTACCAATGGAAATCCGAACTCCTGAGCAATTTCTTTACCTTTCAAATAAGAGTTAGCAGTTGCCTGAGGCGCCATTCCAATTCCTATCTTGAGCATTAACTCTCTAAACTGCTCTCTATCCTCTGTAATATTGATGGCGTCGATATCTACACCAATTATTTCAACATTGAAATCTTTCCATATCCCTTTCTCATCTGCTTCGATACACAGGTTAAGTGCGGTTTGACCACCCATAGTAGGCAATACCGCATCAATCTGAGGGTGTTCTTTTAAGATTTCAATAATCGATTTTGTATTCAAAGGTTTAAGGTATATGTGATCCGCCATAGATGGATCAGTCATAATCGTTGCAGGATTCGAATTGATCAAAATCGTTTCAATTCCATCTTCTCTTAATGAACGTAATGCCTGCGATCCTGAATAATCAAATTCACAAGCTTGCCCAATAACAATCGGTCCAGATCCGATAATCAATATACTCTTAAGGTCTTCTCTTTTTGGCATGTACTTAAAATTGTGTTGTATATATTATTTTTTTCTAGCAGATATAAAAAAAGGCGTTACCGATAAAGTAACACCTTTAATATTTTAAACTACGCATTCTCATTAATGCTTGTGTCTTAACTCTGAAGAGACAGATAATTTCTTTCTTCCTTTGGCTCTTCTTCTAGCCAATACCTTTCTACCATTTACAGAAGCCATACGCTCTCTGAAACCGTGTTTATTTTTTCTTTTTCTTTTCGATGGTTGAAACGTTCTTTTCATTACTATCTATCTTTATAAAATCTTCTTGAATACCTTATTTTGAATCTTTCGGATATCTCTACCCAAAACTGCGGGCAAATATACGAAGACTTTTTACTTTGACAAACCTAAATATCAAAATATTTTTATTTGTTTTTATTACCTTTGCCGCGACTTACAAAATAACACATTTTCAATGTTCAATAAAAATATAAAATTAGTAATAGCAGCCCTAATTATTGGTGCTGGCGTATGGCAAATCATAGAAGGATACACGGGTAATGGAATCATGCTAATTTTATTATCACTGGTTTTTGTGTTTTTATACTTTAAAAACGAAATGATTTTGCTTGCTTTTTTAAGACTGCGCAAACAGGATTTTGATGGTGCAAAAAAATGGCTAGATAAAATAAAAAACCCAGAGGTTGCTCTTACTACAAAGCAACAAGGATACTATAATTATCTTTTAGGGATTATGCTATCCCAAACCAATATCACACAAGCCGAAAAATATTTAAAGAAAGCAGTTAAGCTTGGACTATCAATGAATCAAGATTTGGCCGTAGCAAAACTTAATCTTGCTGGTATCGCAATGACCAAAAGAAGAAAGAGAGAAGCACAAACTTTGCTTACCGAAGCCAAAAAATTGGATAAGCATGGTATGCTTAAAGATCAGATTGCGATGATGAAACAGCAAATGAAGAAAATTTAGGCACACTAATTGTTTACTATATTACGTTATGTAATAAGTCTTGTATAGCTTTATTGTTGAAAACCTTAAAGTAGGGAGCATTAGTTTTTATAACAAAAAAGTTTATTTTTAAGGACTTTATAGTACATTAGCTATTGTAATTATTTTAGAATGAGAAAATTATTAATTCTAGGAATACTCTTCTCTTTTTGTAGTCATCTATTTGCACAAGAAGAAGTAAGAATCCCCTTTTCTGTCGCTATTTCTGCTCATATCGTCAAGTATAATCAAAAGATGGATGAAGCTTATAGGCAAAGCGACTTAGAGCGGGCCACCTTTTTATTTGATTCTTTGGTTACCAATCATCTTAATGGGACCTATATGGATGACTTTACCTTTAACACCATTAAGGAAGAGCCTATCACTTTCAAAGAATACGAAAAACCCATTTTTTTAATTACATATGCCGCATGGTGTGTTCCTGGAATTGGAGAAATCCCCGCACTTAATGATTTAGCAGATAGATTTCATGATCAGATTGATTTTGTCGTATTGTTTTGGGACACCAAAGAAAACTTAAAAGACAAAAGCGACGACTATAGCAAGAACATCCAAATGGTTTATGTTGACGAAAAGACAAACCAGGACTCGTATATCGTAAATAAGCTTAAACACGCACTAGGATTCCCGATGATGTACTTTTTGGATGAAGAGAAAAAATTATTGAATATTCAGAAAATAGAAACGCATCACTCTAGCGAAACCTTGAGTAATTCTTATAACATTCATTTCAATTCCCTGTCTAAGGGAGTATCTCTAATCATTGCTGACCTTGATAGAAAAGGTCTACTTAAGGATGATACAGACACTGAAGCTCTTAAAGAAAAAGAAGCCGAAGATGAAGAAGTGGGTGAAGATGGTAGAACTGCCGAAGAAAGAAGAATCGACGAAGAGTACGAAAAATACAAAAGAGAAAAAGATTCGTTGCGAAACCTGTTAAGGGATAAAAACTAATATTGAATTCGCTACTTTCCTAGAATCATTTTTAGAGCTACTAGTAAAAGTACACCTCCGAATATTTTTTTAAGCAAAACTTGATTTACAGATATTGCAAGTTTACTCCCTAGGTATCCTCCTATAATAAAGGTAATAGCAATAATACCTGCATATTTCCAGTTTACATGCCCTTCCTGATAATAGTTATAGGCCGCCAATAAGGTAACTGGTACTGCAAGCACAGCCAAACTCGTCCCTTGCGCTTCGTGCTGAGAAAAATTTAACCACAGTAACATTAACGGAATCATTACCACACTTCCGCCAATACCTAAAGTTCCACTAAAAAAACCAGCTAATAATCCGATTAGCACCAAAGAGACTAGCACACTTATATTCATAGTAAAAATATATAAGCGGCTAACTTACTTAAAAAACTTGTAAAACGGGAGATTTAATTACTGTCCGGTACCTACATTATAATATCCGTCTCTAGGAATTTTTATAAAATATTCCTTACCTGTGGTATTATTCAAGTGGGTTTCTCTTAACCAAGGATTATGCAATTTTAAAATCTTGTAATTGATATCATGTATTTTGGCAAACTCATTGAAATCAGTAATAGGCTCATCCACAAACACATTAAACGTAGGAATATGCTTATACAAATCCTCGTCATTGAAGTTGAATCCATATTTCTTCGGGTTACTCAAAATCTCTTTTACCGCTACAATCCTAAACACATAACGCCCTGTCTCCTCACCTAGCAACAAATCATAGTAAGATCCAGCATCTTGTCTATCTAACTGTCTATTGATCCCAGCACGACCTGCATTGTATGCAGCTGCAGCCAATGTCCAGGATCCAAACTTTTCTTTGGCACTCTTTAGATATTTACAAGCTACTTCTGTAGATTTTTCGATATGATAACGCTCATCCACATTTTGATTTACCTCTAACCCGTATTCTTTTGCAGTTCCTTTCAACAACTGCCAGAAGCCAGTTGCTCTTGCTGGCGATACCGCTTGAGTCAAGCTACTCTCAATAACAGCAAGGTATTTGAAGTCTTCAGGCACACCATTTTCTTCCAAAATAGGCTCAATAACCGGAAAATACTTGTTGGCTCGTTTAAAAAGTAACAACCCATTAGATTGCCAGTAGGTATTTACCAACAATTCTCTATCCATACGCTCTCGGATATCCGGATTATCGATAGGCACTAATTCTCCAGCAAAATTCAGATTATCAGGCATTGGGATTGCGTAAACATTGTAGTCGTTTACCAAATTATCCTCAAGCTGTTCTTGTACGGGGGTCTTTTGAGGTTCTTCCTGCGTTGCGTTTACCAGAATACTAAAAACAAATAGCACTCCTAAAAAAACTAATACTTTTTTTATCATCTTCATCTCTAAGTAGGTTTTATTTTATTGGGGAAATAAAATTTAGATTACAATATAACGTAAAAAGTTAGACTAATGCAAGTTATCCCTGATTATTTCAGGTAAATGTTTATTAAACCATCTCGCCCTATTTACAATCATAACATGCGTTCCCTGATCAACTGTTATGCAATTTTTGATATTCGCTATCGGAAAAACAATATCCTTATCCCCATGGATATGAATCAGATTTTCTGGAGCTTCCTCTTGCTCCCAGCAAACCATATTCTTGATTGCCCAGTCCAAATACCCTTTATCATTCACCGATAAATAGCGTTGATACATCGTCGCTCGTTTTTTGGCAAAATCTCCAAAAGCCAGTTTTTCCCAATTATCAATTTTAGAAACCACAGCAGTTGGCAACAACTTATACAGTCCGGTTTTACGAGCGATTTTCATTCGCTTTGGCAATTCGTCTTTACTCTTTACACTAGAAACGATAATAAGTTTCTTAAGTTGCAAATATTTACTCATTTCCTGAACAATGACCCCTCCAAACGAAACCCCAAGCAACACAGCATTTTCATGCCTGATTTCTTCGCACATACGTTGCGCATATTCCGCAATAGATTCTTCCTTATTTGGGATCTTCCAAGGGATGGTGTAGGTCTTAAAATGTGCTTCCGGCAAACGTATATGTTCAAAAATTGAAACATCGGCAGCCATTCCCGGCACAAAATAAACATGGGTAACTTCCTGCGACATAGGTATTTTAACAGTACTATTAAAGTTTAAAGCTCTAATTTTCTTATCTTTGCAACTCAAAATTATAGTATTCCCCCTTTAGATAAAAGGAAATACATCAATAATTTTTTATTGAAACAGGGAATGTAAACTAACAAATCTTAGTTAGGCATCAACAAAATAATTACTGAACCATCAAGTTTCGGATATGGTTTTGCGTGTTGCTTTCGGATGTTAGTCAGTTAATCAAGGGGGTTACCCCATAAGTAAAACTTATTTACCTCATAATTAAAAAACAATATGGAGAACCTGAGTGATGTTGGATTAGAAGTTATTGACAATGAATTTCTAAGACAATTTGAGACTACAATTGAAGGTCAGAAAGCGACCATCGAGTACGCCCAACAGGAAAGAAAAATTTTCCTGACAAAACTCATCATGAGCGAAGAACTAGTAAAAAAAGGATTTGAGGAAGATTTTATCGTTGCTGTTTTCAACATTATCGAAGATCGCAACATAAGATTGGTCCCCACAAGTCCTACGATTGCAAAATTTATGCGGAAAAATAGAAGGAAATACAAAGATTTATTACCCGTAGGAATAAACATATAGTTGTACAACGTATATAGAATAAAAAAAATCTGCAATTACTTGCAGATTTTTTTTGTTTATGCTTCTTGTATTTTTTCAGGTTCTGGCACAAAATCAAATCGCACCATCCCATCATCATCAATTTTTGTCAACACCACCCGGTGCAAGGTATTTACATAAGACGGATTCCATGGCATTTTTACCTTTACATAGTTTTCGGTAAACCCGTGGATATAACCTTCCTTATTTTCAGATTCAAACAATACTGTTCGTTCTGTTCCTATTTGACTTTCATAAAATGCTCTTCGTTTCTTCACGGATAAACCACGTAACATTTTACTTCTCTTCTTACGCACATCCATAGGCACTACGCCATCCAAATCGGCAGCAATTGTATTATCCCTTTCAGAATAGGTAAACACGTGCAAGTAAGAGATATCTAATTGCGATAAGAAATTATACGTATCCAGGAAATGATCATCAGTTTCTCCAGGAAATCCAACAATCACATCTACCCCAATACAGGCATGTGGCATTACTTCTTTGATTTTTGTCACTCGATCCACATATAGATCACTCAAATACCTACGACGCATCAATTTCAAAATCTCATCATTACCGGATTGCAACGGAATATGAAAGTGCGGCACAAAGGTTCTGGATTGGGATACAAAATCTATAGTTTCGTTTTTCAATAAATTAGGCTCGATTGAAGAGATACGTAATCGCTCTATACCTTCAACCTGATCCAAGGCTTGCACCAATTCAAAAAAAGTATGCTCATGTTTTTTGTTCCCGAACTCTCCTTTACCATAATCCCCAATATTTACACCAGTAAGTACGATTTCTTTAATTCCTTGTTCAGATATTTCTTTGGCGTTTTTCAACACATTAGACAAGGTATCACTACGGGATATTCCACGAGCCAATGGTATGGTACAATAGGTACACTTATAATCACAACCGTCTTGCACTTTCAAAAACGCACGAGTTCTATCCCCGATCGAGTAACTCCCTACATAAAAATCAGCCTCCTCGATCTCGCAAGAATGTACTTGACCGAAATCGTTTTTAGACAGATCATTGATATAATCTGTGATCTTGAACTTTTCTGTAGCCCCCAACACCAAATCCACTCCATCTACCGCAGCCAGTTCTTCCGGTTTCAATTGCGCATAACATCCTACAGCAGCTACAAACGCATCTGGGTTTACTTTTTGTGCTTGTTTTACGATAGTTTTAAATCGCTTATCCGCATTTTCGGTTACCGAACAGGTATTGATCACATAAATATCCGCATGCTCTGCAAAATCCACACGATCAAAACCTTCGTCTACAAAACTTCGGGCAATAGTCGATGTTTCTGAAAAATTCAGTTTACATCCCAACGTATAAAAAGCAACTTTTTTTCTCATAAAACCAGCTGTCGTTTTCCTTGAAGGCAGAAATCTCTTTATCTTTATCCTTTACAATAAAATTTGAGGGTGCAAATATACCAACAATAATTCGTTTACTAAAATTGAAATTCAATTATCATTTCCACATAAATCACTATATAACAATATTTTATATAGCCTTAACACTTGTTTCTTGTAGTAATTCTGAAGAAAAAGATAGAGATCATCTTGTTTTTCGGTACAATCAATACGAGAATGTAAGTTCACTAGATCCAGCTTTTGCCAGAGATGTAGCCAATATTTGGGCTACAAATCAATTATTTAACGGATTGGTACAGTTGGACGATAATTTGCACATCAAACCGGATATCGCCAAACGCTGGGAAATCTCTGAAGATGCATTGCACTATACTTTTTACCTTCGGGATGATGTAAAATTTCATAAGCACACTTCGTTTAACACCAAAGACAGCACAAGAAGAGTGGTTGCGAAGGATTTTGTATACAGTTTTAACCGACTAAAAGACCCTAAAGTTGCCTCTCCTGGTAATTGGGTACTAAAAAATGTAAAACACTATCACGCCGTTAACGATACCATCCTAAAAATAGACCTCAATATGCCGTTCCCTGCCTTTTTAGGACTTTTGAGCATGCGATATTGCTCTGTGGTACCCAAAGAAGCAGTTTCGTATTATGGTGACGAATTTAGAGCTCACCCCATTGGTACGGGTCCTTTTAAATTTAAACTATGGGAGGAAAACGTAAAATTGGTCTTTCGTAAAAATCAATTGTATTTTGAAAAAGATGACAACGGCAAGCAACTCCCCTATCTTGAAGCGGTAGCAGTTACCTTTTTACCCGATAAGCAAAGTGAGTTTTTACAGTTTGCCAAAGGAAAGATCGATTTATTAAACAGTTTGGATGCTTCGTATAAAGATGAACTTTTAACACCCAGTGGTAAACTAAGAGATAAATACAAAGATCGAATCAATATTAGCAAAGGACCTTACCTAAACTCTGAATACCTGGGCTTTTATCTGGATACCGAAAAAGAGGAAATTCAATCGCTTTTATTGCGTAAAGCAGTAAATCATGGGTTTGATCGTAAAAAAATGATTACCTATCTTAAAAATGGTATTGGTATGCCTGCGGAAAATGGTTTTATCCCTAAAGGAATCCCTGGATATGCCAACATTCCTGGATTTGAATACAATCCCGAAAAATCCAGAGAACTAGTTGAAGCCTATAAAAAAGAAACAGGAGACAACGAACCCACAGTTCGAATTGCCACCGATGCTAACTATCAAACCATCTGTGAATATATACAACGTGAACTCGAAAAAATAGGGATCAATATCATTGTAGATGTGATGCCCTCCTCAACCATACGACAAAAGAAATGGGCAGGAAAACTGGACACCTTCAGAGCGAGTTGGATTGCCGATTATCCCGATGCCGAAAACTTTTTATCTCCCTATTATAGTAAAAACCATACACCCAACGGACCAAACTACACACATTTCAAAAATGAAACTTTTGATCGTTTGTATGAGGAAAGTTTTTTGATCACCGATGATCAAATACGAGAACAGTATTACGCCAAGATGGATTCTATCATTGTAGCCCACGCTCCTATTGTTCCATTGTATTATGACGAAGTAGTGCGTTTTACGCAAAAAAATGTGAGAGGATTAACCAATAACCCTCAAAACTTTTTGATTCTAAAACGAGTTTGGAAAGAGAAACTCGACTAGAAGTTTTTTCTCCAGTCTTTAGTGGTCTCAAAAACGTGTTCTAATATCTTTTTATCCTGTTCGGTAAACTCGATTTTACGTCTATCCATTACTACTTTGGCCACTTCGAAAGCCTTTTTGGTAAGATAGGTCTTAAAACCAGCGCTCCCACCCCAGCTATAGCTTGGAATAAAATTACGCGGAAAACCACCACCAAAAATATTGGCGTTTACTCCTACTACAGTACCCGTATTAAACATGGTGTTAATACCACATTTGGAGTGATCTCCCATCATTAATCCGCAGAATTGCAACCCAGTTTTTGCAAAACCTTCGGTTTCGTAACTCCAAAGGCGTACGGGAGCATAATTATTTTTCAGGTTCGAAGTATTGGTGTCTGCTCCCAGGTTACACCACTCACCTAGTACGGTATTCCCAATAAATCCATCATGCCCTTTATTGCTATATCCAAAAATCACAGAGTTATTCACCTCCCCTCCTATTTTGGAGTGTGGCCCCACAGTGGTTCCTCCATAAATTTTGGCTCCCATTTTTAATGTGGCGTTATTACACAGCACAAAAGGTCCTCTTATAATGCTACCTTCCATAATTTCGGCATCCTTACCAATATAAATGGGTCCAGCACTGGCATTCAATATGGCAAACTCTAGTTTTGCTCCTTCTTCGATAAATACATTTTCTGGAGCAATCACACGATTACTTTCCGGTATAGGTTGACTTTCTCTATCTGCGGTAACCAAGGCAAAATCTTGTGCAATGGCTTGCTCATTTTTAGAGAAGATATCCCAGATATTTTTAACCGTAAGCAATTCCTGCTCGTATTGCACAATGGTAAAGCTTTCAAAATCCACTTCCTGATCTTCTTTTACAAAAAAGGCAATTGGCTCTTCTCCATCAAAAATGGCTTGATTTTCTTGCAAATCTTTGATTTTGGCTACCAAATCCGTCGTAGGCAAATAAGAGGCATTGATCATTACATTATCCTCCAGCTCCACCATTGGGAATTTCTCACTCAAATACTCTTCGGTAACGGTAGAAGTGGTATACCCCAGGTGTTGCTCCCATTTCTCACGAATGGTTAAGATCCCGATTCGTATATCTGCTACAGGTCGTGTATAAGTAAATGGTAATAAAGCATTGCGCGAAGGCCCATCAAAAAGAATGTAGTTCATGTGCTATGATCAAAAAGTTACTATTGGTTAACTGCGACAAAAATAAGCACGTTGGTCTTAAAAATAATGCGGTTGGGCTATTTTATTTGGAAATAAATGGTGGAGCTATGTTGATAAAGGCCGCACTTCGACTCCGCTCAGCGCTCGATAACATTACAATACACTCAAGTCTGCCTACGTGCACTGAGTAGAAACGCCCTTCGAGAGCCTCAGGGCTCGATAACGTAATTATTGGGCGTACACTGAGCGGAGCCGAAGTGTACAAACAAAAAAGCCTTTCCTGCTCGGAAAGGCTTTTTGTAAACGGTGTCGCCAAATTACTTCTTGAATTTCGCGTATTTGTTTTTGAACTTGTCGATACGTCCTGCAGTATCGATAAGCTTTGATTTTCCAGTATAGAATGGATGAGAAGTTCTAGAGATTTCTAATTTCACTAGCGGATACTCAACACCATCAACATCGATAGTCTCTTTAGTATTCGCAGTAGACTTAGTAATAAAAACCTCGTCGTTAGACATATCTTTAAAAGCTACTAATCTATAATTTTCTGGGTGAATACCTTTTCTCATTTGGTTTATATTTTCTTTTTTGCGAGGTGCAAATTTACAACTAATTTCTTAATTGCAAAATATTTTTAAATAAAGAAGTAGAAATTATTTAGACTTTCTAATTGAAATCTACTCATCACCCGTAGGATCTTCTTTATCTTCTCTTTCTCCACCTCCGCTTACCCAATCAATTAAAGCGCACCAAAGGTATTCACATCCTGAAGCCCCTGAGTCTTTCAACATCTTAGCATTCAAATTCGGCCTTAAATATTCAAACTGATCGGCTATTTTCAAAAATTCTTCACCTGTCATATTAATAGCTTTTAGCTGAAAATACAAATTGATAAAGGCTTGAGAATTGTCTCCAAAAATTTGCACGAACAAATCCTCAATCTCTTCTTCACTTAAAGTCTCTGTAGCAGATTTTTTTGCTAGAACAGTAACAAATTCTTGATATTTACCGCTTTTTACACTTTTATTCAACTCTGTAAGCGTTTGCTTAACTAACAGTATTTTTTCTTCTTGAGAAATCTCCTCTACATCATCTTTGGTACAAGATGAAATGCCTATAACCGAAACGGCTATTAAAAAAAGTAATAATTTTCTCATACGTGATTCTTTTTGTTAATATATTTTTATTCAATTTAAAATTGGGGTATTCTGTTAAAAACTCATCTTTTTCACATTCCAATTCAAGAGAAAAACTCATATCACTCAAAAAATCAATCATTTACATCAAATCCCCCATAATTGAGTAAATCCCCTTATTTCATAACTGTTCACGCCTTAAATCATATGTGGTAAAACCGTAAACATCTGGCTAAAGATACGATAAAATTATGAATTATCCCGATAAAATGCTACTTTTATTACAATTGTAACATTTTTTTATATTTGTATACTGATATTGGAAAGCATATTAAAAGGAATTTATTGCTTATGGTTGAAACTACTATTTCTGCAAAAAGACATATTCTTATTTACGGTTTACTTCTAGGTGCCATATGGGTACTCTACGCTGCATTTCGTAATTTGAACGACAGCGACATAACACCGAATTGGATTAATTACGTTTTTGAATTATCTCTTCATATTGGTTTTACAACTTTTGGTATATATAAATTCAAATCCAATAATGACGGGTTTTTAACTTTAAGACAAGCTCTAAAAGTTGGATTTGGAATCGCTCTTTTAGGTGCATTTTTGTTCATGATCTGGGATATTTTCTTTCTAAAAGTTATCTCTCCTGAAAATTTACATGAGATAATTAGCTCACTAAAACCTTCTGTTAATGCAGAAACAAACGAAAAAAGTGGTTTTCTTAGTAAAGAAAGTAGCTACCTAATAAACAGATTGATGTCAGGTTTAATTTTTCATTTGGTTATAGGACTTTTAGTTTCTTTGCTTGGTGGTGCCATCATGCAAAAAAATCCAGATCCTTTTGATTAGTAAAACGTTCTGTTGTTTCTATAGTTATTCCAACAGCAATATTTTGAATAAAAAGGGACAGCTTGTAACATTTTAGTATCTTTGAATACGTATAGGTTATAATTAACCTTAACAATGTTCAACAATGGAAAATGAAAAACCTTCTTCAAAAAAGATAATTATCAACTATGGAGTAATACTAGGAATCATCTCTGTATTACTTGGTGTGGTGATTTATGTAACCAATACATACACCGATCCACATTGGTCTTTTACCCTAATTGGAATTTTAATCCTTATTGCAGTAATTGTAATGGGAATCAAGGCCTACAAAAAGTCAAACCACGGTTTTCTTGAACTTACTGATGCCTTAAAAATTGGTATTGGGATCGCCCTTATCGGTGGGATTATTGTTGTGATCTGGTCATTTGTGTTAACAACAGTAATCGAACCAGAATACATGCAAAATGTACTGGATGCGCAACGTGAGAAATTGTTAGAAAATCCAGACATGACAGAAGCTATGGTAGAGCAAAGTATGTCTGTAATGGAAAAAATGAGTAGCCCAATGATCGGTGCTGCATTTTCTCTTATTGGTAACTTGTTTTTAGGTTTTATCTTTTCGTTATTTGCGGGACTCGCAATGAGACAAAAACAGGAACTCTATTAATATATGAATATATCTGTGGTCATACCACTGCTCAATGAGCAGGAATCACTTACCGAATTATACAATTGGATTGCAAAAGTTATGCAATCCAATTCTTTTTCTTACGAAATTATCTTTATCGACGATGGTAGTACCGATGGGTCGTGGGATACCATCACCCAATTGTCACAACAAGACCAACAGGTAAAAGGGATTCGCTTTTTAAAAAACTTTGGAAAGTCCCAAGCCTTACACGCTGGTTTTGAACAAGCAAAAGGTAATGTGGTGATTACTATGGATGCAGATCTACAGGACAATCCAGAAGAAATCCCAGAATTGTATGACCTGATCGACAAAGACGGGTATGATCTGATCTCAGGCTGGAAAAAGAAACGCTACGACTCGGTAATTGCAAAAAATTTACCATCTAAACTATTTAACGCTGCCGCACGTAGTACCTCTGGAGTAAAATTGCATGATTTTAACTGCGGGCTCAAAGCATATAAAAATATTGTAGTAAAAAACATCGATGTACATGGTGAGATGCACCGCTATATCCCAGTTTTGGCTAAAAATGCTGGTTTCAACAAAATTGGAGAAAAAGTAGTGTTGCATCAGGCCCGTAAATATGGTAAAACCAAGTTCGGGATGAGTCGTTTTATCAATGGCTTTCTGGATTTGGTCACTATTTGGTTCATGTCTCGTTTCGGTAAGCGACCTATGCACTTTTTTGGGTTAATCGGCACCTTATTATTTATCGTTGGATTTGGGTTTTCGCTATACCTGGGTATCGATAAACTTTTTATAGAAACCAAAGGTCGACTTATCGCCCAGCGCCCAGAGTTTTATATTGCTTTAACTGCCATGATTCTGGGAACACAGTTCTTTTTGGCTGGTTTTTTAGGAGAAATTATACTTACCAGCAAAAGAAGCAAAGAGCGCTATAAGATTTCCGAAAAAATACACCTCTAAAAGTGTGATTTTCTGTGGTATTTTCATGCCCAAACTAGTATTAAATAGTATTTTTGTTATAAAATCATTTTCATGCAAGTAACAGATTCCGACATCAGCCAAAAAGTAAGCGAGTGGCTTACTCCTATCTTTGACACAGAAACACAACAACACATTAAAAACCTGCAGAAAAACGCTCCCGAAGACCTAAAGGAAAGCTTTTACAAAGACTTAGAATTTGGTACCGGTGGAATGCGTGGTGTTATGGGTGTCGGAACCAATCGCATTAATAAATATACCCTGGGTAAAAGTACCCAAGGACTTAGTAATTACTTACTCAAACAATTTGAAGGCGAACAACCCAAAGCAGTAATCGCCTACGATTGCCGTAATAATAGTGATACCCTGGCACAAATAGTTGCCAATGTATTTTCGGCCAACGGAATAAAGGTGTACCTATTTTCTAGCCTACGCCCTACTCCAGAGTTATCTTTTGCCGTAAAGGAGCTAGGATGCCACTGTGGGATTGTACTTACGGCTAGTCATAACCCACCAGAATATAACGGATATAAGGTGTACTGGCAGGACGGTGGACAATTAGTGCCTCCGCAGGATGCCGAAATCATTGCAGAAATCAATGCATTACAATACGCCGATATTAATTTTGAAGCACAATCAGACCTTATTGAAAAAATAGATACGGCGATTGATGAAACTTTTATCAATCAAAGTGCACAAAACGGAAGTATCGCAGCTACTCAAGAAGCGAAAGATGATCTTACCATCGTATTTACCTCTTTGCATGGCACTTCTATCACTGCCGTACCTGAAACTTTAAAACGTGCAGGGTTCAAAAACGTACATATCGTAGAAGAGCAAGCAGAACCCGATGGTAATTTCCCGACAGTAAAATCTCCTAATCCGGAAGAACCAGAAGCCCTAACCATGGCTATGGATTTGGCCAAAAAAGTAAATGCGGATATCGTGATCGGTACAGATCCTGATTGTGACCGTTTAGGAATCGCGGTACGAAATACGGATGGAGATTTGCAATTGCTGAATGGGAATCAAACCATGGTAGTAATGACCTGGTTTTTGCTAGAGCAATATGCTAAAGAAAAAACATTTAAGGGTAACGAATTTATTGCCTCTACCATTGTATCCACCCCTATGATGCGTAGCATTGCCAATGGTTTTGGAGTGGAGTACCTGGAAGTGCTTACCGGATTCAAATGGATTGCAAAGCTGATCAAAGATTTCCCTGAAAAACATTTTATTGGTGGTGGAGAAGAGAGTTTCGGTTTTATGGTAGGTGATTTTGTACGTGATAAAGATGCGGTGACTTCTACCCTATTGGCTTGCGAAATTGCAGCCTATACCAAAGCAAATGGCAGTTCGTTCTACGCTACTTTACTAGAACTATATACCAAATATGGTTTTTATAAAGAAAATCTAGTGTCCCTAGTTAAAAAAGGAATCGAGGGTGCGCAAGAGATCAAACAAACCATGATTGATCTGCGCAATACTCCACCACAACATTTGAATAACGAAAAAGTGGTCTTGATCGAAGATTACCAGAGCAGCGTTGCCAAAAACCTACAAGATCATACAGAAACGATCATCGATATCCCAAAATCGAATGTATTGATTTTTTATACCGAAGGTGGTAGCAAAATTGCAGCTCGACCTAGTGGTACCGAACCAAAAATTAAATTTTACATCAGCGTGCAAGGATCTTTGGATTCTGTTGCTGATTTTGATACCGCACAACAACAATTGGATAGCAAGATTGAAGCTATCAAAAAAGATTTACAATTAACTTAAATAACAGTGATAGCTGTTTTGAAATAATTAATGAAATACTTTAAACAAATTCTCCGCTTTGCGGCTCCTTATAGAATATATGCAATCTTAAATATCATCTCGAATATTTTTTATGCGCTCTTTGGTACATTGGCCATGGTGTCTTTATTTCCTATGCTTAATGTATTGTTTGATAAAACCAAAAAAGTATATGAAGAACCGCAGTGGGAAGGTTTCTTTAAGGTGCGCGATTATGCCGAGAGTTACCTGAGTTACTTTGTAACGCAAAAAGAACAACAAGGAAGCGATGATGTATTGATTTTTATGGTGATTCTGGTGATCAGCATGTTCTTTTTGAAGAATATTTTTAGTTACCTGGCCATGTATTTTATCACTTTTTTACGAAATGGAGTGTTAAAAGACATCCGTAATGAGCTGTATCACAAAACCGTAGCATTACCTCTCTCTTATTTTTCTGAAAAACGAAAAGGAGATACGATGGCACGTATATCTACCGATGTTTTGGAGATTCAACATTCTTTTTTATCCATTTTAGAATTGATTGTACGAGAACCGTTAATGATTCTATTCACTATTGTTGCGATGGTGTTGATCAGTGTAAAACTGACCATATTTGTATTCATTTTTATACCCGTATCTGGTTTCTTAATCTCTTTGATCGGAAAGCGTTTAAAAAAGGACTCAGACAAAGTACAGCAAGAGCAGGGATTTTTCCTCTCTATAGTTGAAGAAACGCTTGGTGGATTGAAGGTAATCAAAGGATTTAATGCCGAAAAGATCTTTGGGAACAAATTTGAAGCTTCCACAAAACGATTCTATGACTTTTCGAATACCTTATTAAATAGACAGAATTTAGCATCTCCTACTAGTGAGTTTTTGGGAATCTCAGTTATTGCTATCTTATTATGGTATGGTGGACAAATGGTTTTGGTAGACAAAACCCTGGATCCAGGGCTCTTTATTGTGTATATGGGATTGGCCTATAATATATTGACTCCGGCCAAAGCCATATCTAAAGCCAGTTATGGTGTAAAAAGAGGAAATGCAGCTGCAGAACGTGTCTTAGAAATTTTGAACACGCCTTCTCCTCTACAAGACAAGCCTAATGCACAAGAAAAGGAAGGGTTTAATCAAAAAATTGGGATCAATAAAATTTCCTTTAAGTACGAGGATGACTATGTATTAGATGATTTTTCTTTAGAGGTTCCAAAAGGTAGTTCGGTTGCCTTGGTAGGACAATCTGGCAGTGGTAAATCCACCATTGCTAACCTGGTCACTCGTTTTTATGATGTAAATAAAGGAAACATCAGCATCGATGGTGTTGATATCAGAGATTTGAGCAAACACTCCTTAAGAAATTTAATGGGATTGGTGACTCAGGATTCGATCCTATTTAATGATACCATCAAAAACAATTTATTAATAGGAAACGAAACAGCAACAGAAGAAGAGATTATAGATGCGTTGAAAGTAGCCAATGCCTGGGAGTTTGTAAAAAACTTACCAAAAGGTATCGATACCAATATTGGAGATAGCGGAAATAAACTAAGTGGTGGTCAAAAACAACGTCTATCGATCGCTAGAGCGGTATTAAAGAACCCTCCTATCATGATTTTGGACGAGGCTACCTCTGCACTGGATACTGAAAGTGAACGACTTGTACAATCTGCCTTAGAGAATATGATGAAAAATCGAACCAGTATTGTGATCGCTCATCGATTATCAACAATACAAAATTCAGATTTAATCGTTGTAATGCAAAAAGGTAAAATTGTTGAAAAAGGTACACACGAAGAACTTACTGCAAAAGATGGAGTGTATCAAAAATTAGTAACGATGCAGTCGTTTGAATAAAAATTAATTGACTTCCAAATAGTTATAAAAGAAAAAAGAGTGCTATCGCACTCTTTCTCTTCACACAAATCATCTTAATTTAGGGGCTTACTCTAAAATTAAAACTCACTCTTATTAATAAACTTTCACCTTGGGGGAAATGAAAGTAGTAATTCATTATTACAGTGTAAAGATACGACTAATTTTCAGTTTTCCAAATAAAAAATGCATTTTATCTAAAAAAATGTGTTTTTTAACGTTTTGACATGCTGAATATATCATATTTTGTAGCTTTATTCCTACTTTACTCAGAAATATCAAAAACCTATAAAAAGAAAAAAGAGTGCTGTCGCACTCTTTCTCTTCACACAAATCATCTTAATTTAGGGGCTTACTCTAAAATTAAAACTCACTCTTATTAATAAACTTTCACCTTGGGGGAAATGAAAGTAGTAATTCATTATTACAGTGTAAAGATACGACTAATTTTCAATTCTCCAAATAAAAACTGCATTTTATCTATAAAAAATGCAAATAAACATCAAATTTAACATTTATTCCTACATTTTTCCTACAAAATTGATCAGTTTACCTTTTTTTACAAGTTTATTAAACCTTTTTTGTGTACATTAGTCTAAGAGGTTAGAATAAACTATCACTAATCATATAAAAAGTCTATCATTGAATATTCAAGAAGAAGAAAGCTTACTTATTGCCCTGCAATCTGATGAAGATATCAATGCAGCCTTTAGCAAGTTGGTTACCCTCTACAAGCAACGTTTGTATTGGCATATACGTAATATGGTCAAAAGCCATGACGACACCGATGATATTTTACAGAATGTCTTTATTAAGGTATATAAAAATATAGGTAAGTTTAAAGGAGAAAGTAAATTGTATTCCTGGTTATATCGTATTGCTACCAACGAATCGATTACCTTTCTCAATCAAAAAGCAAAAAAATATAATATTAGTAACGAAGAACTAAACTTGCAATTGGTACAGAATTTGGAAGCTGATGTATATTATAATGGTGATGAAATGCAATTGAAGTTACAAAAGGCCGTTGCCACTCTGCCTCAAAAGCAGCAACAAGTATTTAACATGAAGTATTTTCAGGAATTAAAATATAGAGAGATATCAGAAATCCTGGAAACCAGTGAGGGAGCCCTAAAAGCTTCTTATCACCTGGCAGTGAAAAAAATAGAAGAATTTTTAAAAGAAGGTTAAACCTTTATACATTTACACAGTCATATATATAGTGAAAAAAGATAAATTACATAAAGACAACGGAGGTTTTAAAATACCAGATGGATATTTTGAAACATTTGAGGACCGGTTACAAGAGGCCATTGCTTCTGAAACCGATACCTCTCCTACTCTGGATACAAAGATATCTTCAGGGTTTACTGCTCCTGATGGTTACTTTGATCATGTAGAGGAATCTATCACTAAAGCCATAACGTCTCAAGAAGAAGAGAAATCAATACTAGATCATAAGATCTCTTCTGGGTTTGGCACTCCAGAATCCTATTTTGAGTCTTTGGAAGAAAAGGTATTGCAAAAAGCTACAAAAGAAGTGCCTAAAGGAAAGGTAATCTCAATATTCTCTAAAAGGAATCTCCTTTACATCTCTGGAATAGCAGCTATGATTGCCATTATCATTTCTGTATCTATTACTAAAGGGAATACTGACTTAACAGATATCAATACTTTGGAATTAGCAGATATACAGGAGTATTTTGCAGAGGGAAATGTAGAGCTTAGTAATGAAGATATTGCTTCCTTATTGGATGAAGAGACTAACTATACTGATGTATTTGAGGAAAAAGAAATTTCTGAAGAAGAACTATTAGAATATCTATCCGAGGAAGATCTCGAGGATGACATTATATTTACAGATTAACAAATGAACGAGTGTATAGCTCCAAATGAACGATTGAAAAATTTAAATTGATGAAAAAGATACTACTACTGATATGCTTCGCTTTTATTTCGCTACACGCTATGGCGCAAGGACCTGGTCCAGGTGGTGAAAAAATCAAAGCGTTTAAAGTTGCCTTTATCACAGAACAATTAAATCTAAGTAGCAAAGAAGCGCAACAGTTTTGGCCTATCTATAATGCTTATGATGAAACCGTACACCAAATAAAGAAAAGTGAGCGTAAGGGTTTTAGAGCACTAAAAGAAGCTTACAATGGACCCGACGGATTAAGTGATAGCCAAGCAGGAACATTTTTGGACAATTATATGAATGGCGAAACCAAAAAAATGGAAGCTAGAAAAAAATTGATCAAAGATTTGCAAAGTGTGCTCCCAAATAAAAAGATCGTACGTCTGATTAAGGCTGAAAATGATTTCAATAAACGACTATTGGATCGAGTACGACAATGGCGAAATCGAAGAAATAATCAATAAATATAGGAAGAGGCTTGTTTAAGCCTCTTTTTTATTTAAACGTAAGTTTGGCAATTCTTCCTTTACTCGCTGCAATAGCAGTACTATCTGTCAAAAAACGTAAGGTGTAAAATCCTTCTTTACTGAGTTCTTTCCAGGAAGCTCCCCTATCGTTGGAAATGCTAATCCCGGTAAAACCTACCACAACCATTTCTTCTCCTTTCCCATTAGGGATGTAGCGAACGCAACTTTTATAACCCGCTCCACTACCATCGGCAACCAACGCCCAGGTTTTTCCACCATCTTTTGTAATGGCTTTGTTGGCTTTGTTGTCCTCAGGTTGGGTATAGTCTCCTCCATAAATCACTCCATTCATAGCATCAAAAAACGCCATCGAATATGCTCCCGTAGTTGGCTGTCCTTGTATAATAGGTGTATCTGTAACCATCCAGGTTTTTCCTTTGTCTGGCGAGTAAAATACCCGAGATTTCATCCCTCCTGACACTATCCAGGTATGTTCACCTTGTATAGCAATATTCCCATTACTTGCAGCAAATGCGGCCTCTCCTTCTGCTGTTTCAGGTAGATCTTCGCAAGATACCTTTTGCCAGGAATTGCCTCCATCCCTAGTGATGATAATAGATAGACATCTGTCTGTTGGATCCCCCATTGCGATTCCTTCTTTATCGTTCCAAAACGCAATGGCATCATAAAATGCTTTTTTATGATGTTCTTCATAGACGAGCTTTTCTTCTTTATTTTCAATATTCATCTTTCGCAACCTGGCTGGCGAACTGATTCCCAAACTAAAAAATGAATTGTCAACAAAAGTAACCGCTCGATGTTCTGTGATCCAATTTTTACTGCTATCTACCGTCTCATTAATTGTATACTCTTTCAATTCCACTGTATTGGTCTTCAAATCCAAAAAACCATACCCTTTGTTAAATCCAAAACCAACCAAAGAATCTCGATATATGTCAATAGCGCGTATGCTTATTGAGTCCTTATAGAGTATTTCTATATCCACTTCAGAAAAACTGGGCTTAACAATTTCTTCTTTGGTATCACAGGATAATATGCTCAAAACGAAAATAAGGATCAAAACTACTCTCATATGCAACAATTTTGACCAAATATAATAGTATTTGATTACAAACGTCTACCTTTGCAAACCTTTAAAAAGTAGCAGCATGCGTTTACATAGAAATCTTGTTTTTGCGGTAATTGACGGACTTAACGAAATCTTTAATGAAGATGGGTATGCCGACAAAGTAGTTCAAAAACTTTTGAAACGAGACAAAAGATGGGGATCTCGGGATCGAAGCTTTGTAGCAGAAACGGTTTATGAAATTGTACGTTGGAAACGCCTGTATGCTGAAATCGCTGAAGTAAAAGAGCCTTTTTCAAGAGAAAATCTATGGCGAATTTTTGCGGTTTGGGCTACGCTACGAGGAATTACACTACCCGATTGGAAACAAATCGGTCCTACTCCTACCCGACGTATCAAAGGGCGTTTTGATGAACTGAGTAAAATCAGAAAATTTAGAGAATCTATTCCTGATTGGATGGATGAAATCGGAGAGCAAGAATTAGGAGCTAAATGGGAAAAAGAATTGAAAGCGCTCAACGAGCAAGCTCCTGTAGTGTTAAGGATCAATACCTTAAAAATTTCTAGAGATAAATTACGAAGTGCCTTAGAAGATGAAGATATCGATACCGAATTCATCAAAGGATATCCAGACGCTTTGCAGCTTACTGAGCGCAAAAATGTATTTACCTCAGATGCTTTCAAAAATGGTTTTTTCGAGGTACAGGATGCTTCATCGCAATTGGTGGCTAACTTTCTGGATGTACAACCAGGGCAACGTGTGGTCGATACTTGTGCCGGTGCTGGAGGCAAAACGTTACACCTTTCTGCATTGATGCAAAACAAAGGGCAAATTATTGCTATGGACATCTATGGCAATAAACTGAAAGAATTAAAAAGAAGAGCAAAAAGAGCTGGTGCTCATAATATCGAACCTCGTACCATAGAAAGCACTAAGGATATCAAAAAGCTACATGGAAAAGCTGACCGGGTTTTGATTGATGCTCCGTGTAGTGGATTAGGAGTACTAAGCAGAAATCCTGATGCCAAATGGAAGCTTCAGCCAGAGTTTCTGGATTCGATCAGACAGACACAATCAGAAATTTTGGAGAGTTATTCAAAAATGGTAAAACCCGGAGGGAAACTTGTTTATGCTACGTGTTCTATCCTACCTTCAGAAAATCAAAACCAGGTAGAGCATTTTCTTACCACAGAAACCGGAAAAAATTTCAATTTTATCAAAGACAAAAAAATATTATCTCATCAATCTGGTTATGATGGGTTTTATATGGCTTTACTAGAAAGAAAGTAAACTCGTCTTTTCTTACCTATTAATAATTGCCAATCATTTTCACTGAAAACAAGGTGTTTTGGTAAATGTCTTTGCAAGATATTTGCTTCATGTTTATAAGTACAACACTATAATTGTAATTCGTAAAATGAAGTGGATTAATTCTCAAATGGTGATCTGGTTGGTAATTCAATTACTGATGCTTCTATTTACCATGTCTTCTCAGGAGCAAGAAAGCCTCATTATCTTTTGGATGACTCTTCCATTCGCAATATTAAACTGTATTGCAATCGCTATTATTTGGTTTGGAAAACCTAAAACCGGAAGTATTCTATTCTTTATAGGAAGTGTTTTATTTATACCCATTGGCATCATTGGAGCCATAGGAGCCAGAAAAAACCTAAATCAAATCAAAAAAGAGAAGTTCATTAATACAATATAAGTATGGAATTAATACAAGAATTTTCACTACGTAAACAATTAGCCAATCAAAACTTAATCATGGGAGGAATAATCGTACTGATTAGTATTATTATGTTTTTCCTAATTGGAAATCTTATGATGATTGGTCCAGGTATTTTATTATTGGTCATTGGTGGTTTAAATCAAAACTTAAAAGTAGTAAAAGTCTATCCTGAATATTTAGAAGTTAAACTTGGAGTTCTTGCATCGAAAAAATTTATCCGCTACAATCAAATCACCCAATTCAAAGCTGTTAATAAAATCCTGGAAATACACTATAATACAGACGAAGGTAAATCCAAAAAAGTAAGAATTGCAAAAAGAGCTCTGGAACAAGAAGATATAATTGCTATTAATAATTTTTTATCAGAGCATACAGATTTGGATTCGAATAACAGTTGGATTAACGAGTAATTACAGGGGCTATACCATACTTTGGGATTCAGTATTAAGGTCACTCACAATTGTATGTATTGCAAAAAGGTGGGGCATTAATTATCAGAATGTATACCTGGTAGTCTTTATACTTTCTGGTTTTTAAAATTTGGTGAATAACTAAAGGATCCAATAGCTATTTTGTGCTTGATTTTACATTTAAAATAGTAAATTTGCAGCTTAATTAAAACAACACAAATAATCGAAGTATGATTCATTTCTTCGGAAACCCAAAAGAGAAAGTATTTGCCGTTCAAGCCAATACTGAAATTACCCCAGAAAGTATTAAAAAACTCACATGGTTATTTGGCAACCAACCTAAAATATCTACGGCGTCTGTTGACGCTTTTTTTGTTGGTCCACGTGCCGCAATGATTACTCCGTGGAGTACCAATGCAGTAGAGATCACCCAAAATATGGGTATCGAAGGAATCCTACGAATTGAGGAGTTCAACTCGGTTCCAGAATCGCATACGGACTTTGATCCGATGCTTTCTCAAAAGTACGATGGATTGGATCAGGATATTTACACTATAGACATCCAACCAGAAGCGATTATGGCCATCGAAGATATTGCTGCCTATAACGAAAGTGAAGGGTTAGCACTTAGTGAAGAAGAGATTGAATATCTTGAAGGAATAAGTCAAAAAATTGGTAGAAAACTCACAGATTCTGAAGTATTCGGTTTCTCACAAGTAAATTCAGAACACTGTCGCCATAAAATCTTTAACGGCACTTTTGTTATTGATGGAGAGGAGCAACCCTCTTCTCTTTTTAAAATGATCAAGAAGACGTCAGAAACACATCCTAATCATATCGTTTCTGCATATAAGGATAATGTTGCCTTTATCGATGGACCTAAGGCTACGCAGTTTGCTCCTAAAACCGCAGACAAACCAGACTTTTATACCGAACAAGATTTTGAAAGTGTAATTTCTCTAAAAGCAGAAACACATAACTTCCCGACCACGGTAGAGCCTTTTAATGGTGCCGCTACAGGTTCTGGAGGGGAGATAAGAGATCGTCTCGCAGGAGGAAAAGGTTCTTTACCGCTAGCAGGAACTGCAGTATACATGACCTCATACTCAAGACTTGAAGAAAACAGACCTTGGGAGCAAGCCGTTGCAGAGCGCGATTGGTTGTATCAAACTCCAATGGACATTTTGATCAAAGCTTCTAATGGAGCTTCGGATTTTGGAAATAAGTTCGGACAACCTTTGATCACTGGATCTGTACTTACTTTTGAACATGAAGAAGATGCTAGAAAGTTAGGATTTGATAAGGTAATCATGCTAGCTGGAGGTATTGGATATGGCAAAAAAGACCAGGCGATCAAAGCCAAACCAGAAACGGGTGATAAAATTGTAATTCTTGGTGGAGAAAATTATAGAATTGGTATGGGAGGTGCAGCTGTATCCTCTGCAGATACAGGAGAATTTAGTAGTGGTATCGAATTGAATGCCATCCAACGTTCTAACCCAGAAATGCAAAAAAGAGCAGCCAATGCGATTCGTGGTATGGTAGAAAGCGATCAAAACACCATTGTTTCCATCCATGATCACGGAGCTGGAGGACATTTAAATTGCCTTTCAGAATTAGTAGAAGAAACAGGAGGCAAAATCGATTTGGATAAGCTACCAGTAGGAGATCCTACCTTATCTGCCAAAGAAATCATAGGAAACGAATCACAAGAGAGAATGGGATTGGTGATCGGACCTGATAATATCGACACCCTACAACGTATCGCTGAGCGTGAACGCTCTCCTATGTATCAGGTTGGAGATGTAACCGGAGATCATCGTTTTACCTTTACTTCAAAAACTAAAGGAGACACTCCTATGGACATGGATTTGGACCATATGTTTGGAAGTTCTCCAAAAACCATCATGAACGATATAAGTATTGATCGCAATTATAATGAGATCAATTACACTACAGATAAATTAAAAGATTACCTCGAGCAAGTGTTACAATTAGAAGCAGTTGCTTGTAAAGACTGGTTGACTAACAAAGTAGACCGTTGCGTAGGAGGACGTGTAGCCAAGCAACAATGTGCTGGACCATTACAACTACCACTCAACAACTGCGGAGTAATGGCAATAGACTATAAGTCTGGAGAGGGTATTGCTACTTCTATAGGGCATTCTCCTATTTCTGGATTGATTGATCCAGAGGCAGGAAGTAAAAACTCTATAGCAGAATCACTTACCAATATTATTTGGGCTCCTTTGAACGAGGGATTATCTTCCATTTCATTATCTGCAAACTGGATGTGGCCTTGTAAAAATGAGGGAGAAGATGCAAGATTATACAAAGCTGTTAAAGCCGTTTCTGACTTTGCCATAGATTTAGGGATCAACGTCCCAACGGGTAAGGATTCTTTATCCATGAAACAAAAGTATCCTAATGAGGAAGTTATCGCTCCGGGTACCGTAATCATATCCGCTGCTGCACATTGTAATGATATTGTTGGAGTGGTAGAACCGGTATTAAAAACATATGGTGGAGATATCTTCTACATCAATATGTCCAATGATAAACATCAATTGGGTGGATCTTCATTTGCGCAGGTACACAATAAAATTGGTACAACAGCACCAAATGTAACGGATGCCAAAGCTTTCAAAACTACGTTTAATGTCATCCAGCAATTGATTCAGGATCGTAAAATTATCGCAGGACATGATGTTGCCTCAGGAGGATTAATCACTACCCTATTAGAATTATGTTTTGCAGATGTGAACCTTGCTGCTAATATTGACCTTTCTGAAATTGGAGAGTCTGATTCTATCAAACTCTTATTTGCTGAGAATGCTGGAATTGTTTTCCAAAGTGCTCCTAATAGTGATGTAGCACAAATACTTGCTGAAAACGGAATTGAATTTTTCAAGATTGGTAAAGCTGTTGAAGGAAACACACTGCAGATTGTAAATAAGGACGATAGTTTTGATTTGAATATTGCAGAACTTCGAAATACTTGGTATAAGACCTCTTACCTTTTGGATCAAAAACAAACGGCAAATAATCTTGCCAAGGATCGTTTCGAGAATTATGCAAAGCAACCTTTGAAATATGAGTTCCCTATTCATTTTATGGGGAGAAAACCAATCATTGATAGCAGTAAGCCTCGTCCAAAAGCAGCAATCATTAGAGAAAAAGGAAGTAACTCTGAGCGTGAAATGGCCAATGCCATGTACCTGGCTGGTTTTGATGTAAAGGATGTGCACATGACTGATCTTATTTCGGGACGTGAGACTCTTGAAGACATTCAGTTTATTGGTGCAGTTGGAGGGTTCTCAAATAGTGATGTATTAGGCTCTGCAAAAGGATGGGCTGGAGCATTTCTATATAATGAGAAAGCCAATACAGCACTAAAAAACTTCTTTGACAGAGAAGACACACTCTCTGTAGGAATCTGTAACGGTTGTCAGTTATTTATGGAGCTAGAAGTGATCAATCCAGACCATGAAACCCATGGAAAGTTAATTCACAATGCTTCGCATAAACACGAAAGTGCATTTACATCGGTAAAAGTTCAGCAAAACAATTCTGTAATGCTATCTACTTTGGCAGGAAGTACACTTGGGGTTTGGATTTCTCATGGAGAAGGAAAATTTAGCCTTCCCCTATCTGAAGACAACTACCACATTGTAGCAAAGTACGGTTACAACGCGTACCCTTCTAATCCAAACGGATCAGATTATAACGTAGCGATGATGGCCGACAAAACTGGAAGGCACTTGGTAATGATGCCGCATATCGAACGTTCTATTTTCCAGTGGAACTGGGCTAATTATCCAGATGGTAGAAACGATGAAGTATCTCCATGGATCGAAGCTTTTGTAAACGCGAGAAAGTGGATAGAAAACCAATAAAAATAAAGCGGTAGGATTAAAGATATCTTAAACTAGAATGGAGAATACCACCATATCCTCTTAAAAATTACGATATCAAGAATATCGCATCAAAAACAATAAAAAATTAAGGAGTTGATAAATTACAGCTCCTTTTTTTATATATTAGGGTTGTGTATTATCAGATTTTTTATAATTTGCGAAACTATGCACGCATAGTAATTTAACAAGATCCCTAGAAAGTAAAATGAAGCATTTGTTTTTGGTATATAATCCCTTGGATTTTACTATCTTATAATGCTTTTATGCCATTCTTCTAGGTAAGATTTGTTGAATTCTACAAAAAACATTTAAAACGACTTATGACGACAATTACTAGATTATTTGATTTTCCACATTATCAATTAGAGAAATTTAATTTAGAAAAGGCTTTAATCACAAAGTATGATGGAGAGTGGATTGCTACTTCTACCCAAGAATACATCAATAAAGCCAACCAGATTAGTAGAGGTTTACTAAGACTGGGGGTAAAACCAAACGATAAAATCGCCATAATATCTTCAAATAATAGAACTGAATGGAATATTACAGATATTGGTGTGTTACAAATCGGAGCACAAGATGTTCCTATTTATCCTACAATTTCTCAGGAAGATTATGAATATGTATTAAATCACTCAGAGTCGGTATATTGTTTTGTTTCCGATGATGAAGTATTTCAAAAAGTAAAAAATATTCACGGAAACGTACCTTCATTAAAAGGGGTATATTCTTTTAATGATATAGACGGTTGTAAAAGCTGGAATGAAGTTTTAGAATTAGGTAAAGATGACAGCAACCAGGAAGAAGTAGAAAAGTTAATGGCAGGAGTACATGAAGATGATCTTGCTACCTTAATATATACCTCTGGTACTACAGGTCGTCCAAAAGGAGTAATGCTAAGTCATAAAAACGTGGTAAGCAATGCCTTAAGTGCTGCAACCCGATTCCCTATTCCTTCTGGAGAGGCAAAAGCGTTAAGCTTTTTACCAGTATGTCACATTTATGAGCGTATGCTGATGTATTTATATCAATATTTGGGTGTAAGTATCTATTTTGCAGAGTCGCTAGAAACGATCAGTGACAACCTAAAAGAAGTGAAACCAGATGTGATGACAGCGGTACCTAGACTTCTTGAAAAGGTATACGATAAAATTATTGCAAAAGGAGCTGACCTAACCGGGTTAAAGAAAAAGCTATTTTTCTGGGCAGTGGAGCTTGGTTTAGAATATGAGCCATACGGAGCCAACGGATGGTGGTACGAAAAGAAACTAGGATTGGCCAGAAAATTAATATTCAGCAAATGGCAAGAAGCCCTTGGAGGGAATCTAAAAGTAATTGCTTCGGGAAGTGCTGCACTACAACCAAGATTGGCAAGAGTATTTAATGCTGCTGGAATGTCTGTGATGGAAGGATACGGTCTTACCGAAACCTCTCCTGTAGTATCCGTAAATGATGAAAGAGAGAAAGGTTTCAAAATTGGAACTGTGGGTAAAATGATCCCTAATACCGAAGTTAAAATTGCAGAAGACGGTGAGATTCTTGTAAAAGGACCACAAGTAATGCAAGGATATTACAAAGATCCAGAAAAAACTGCTGAGGTATTAAAAGATGGATACTTCCATACTGGTGATATCGGAGAAATTGATAGCGACGGGTTCTTAAGAATTACAGATCGTAAAAAAGAAATGTTCAAAACTTCTGGTGGAAAATATGTAGCTCCTCAGTTGATCGAAAACGCCATGAAGCAATCCAGATTCATTGAGCAAATTATGGTAATCGGTGAAGGAGAAAAAATGCCAGCTGCTTTCATTCAGCCTAACTTCGAATTCTTAAAGGATTGGGCAGAAAGAAAAGGACTACAGATCGGTGGAACAATGGAAGAAATGATTAGCAATCCTACCGTGATAGAACGCTATCAAGAAGAAGTAGATGAGCATAACGAAAAATTTGGGAAGTGGGAACGCGTAAAGAAATTCGAATTGACACCAGATGAGTGGAGTATCGATGCAGGTCACCTTACCCCTACTATGAAACTAAAAAGAAGAGTTATCAAAGAAAAATATAGTGCGTTATACACTAAGATTTATGGCTAATTCAAACTACTGATTACAATTGTAATATATATACAAGCTTAACTGTTAATCAGTAAACTCCTCATTTTATGGGGAGTTTTTTTATTAATTCAATAGAAAAACGTAAATTACTTCAACATTTTCTAAATTTTTACATTATTTATTATGCATGCATAATAAATTTTTCTTACCTTTACCATCACAATAATAAACGAATGAGGGAAAAAACGATCGACTATGCCCTTCGGGCTACATGGATGGCGGTTGCCAAGATGTATAACGAAGAAGCAAGTAAAAAAGGCAGTACTATGGCTACTGGATTTGCACTCCTAAGTATTGATCCAGAAAGCGGCACTCCATCAACCTCTTTAGGACCCAAAATGGGCATGGAAGCTACAAGCCTGTCACGTACTTTGAAAACCATGGAAGAAAAAGGATTAATCTATAGAAAAAAGAACCCTCAGGATGGCCGAGGTGTTTTGATCTATTTAACCCCTTTTGGAGTAGAAATGAGAAATTTCTCTAAAGAAGTGGTTTTCACTTTTGACAACGCGGTAAAAAAACACATTCCAAAAGAAAAACTAGATGTTTTTCTGGAAGTATTTCAGATCATCAACGATTTAATATCGTCAAAGAAAATTTATAAAAAACAGGAATCTATAAAACCTTAACAACCAGAAGTTCAACAATGAAAAGAATCATTAAAAAAGTTGCAGTCGTCGGCTCAGGAATTATGGGATCGGGAATTGCATGTCATTTTGCTAATATTGGTGCAGAAGTTCTACTATTAGATATCGTTCCTAGAGAACTAAACGATAAAGAAAAGGCAAAAGGCCTTACTTTAGAAGACAAAGCAGTAAGAAATCGATTAGTAAATGATTCGCTTACCGCTGCGCTTAAATCAAAGCCCTCTCCTATTTATCATCAAAAATTTGCAAACAGAATTACCACAGGTAATTTGGAAGATGATATTGCAAAAGTTGCAGATGTAGATTGGATTATCGAGGTTGTTGTTGAGAGACTTGATATCAAAAAACAAGTTTTCGAAAACTTAGAAAAATACAGAACACCAGGAACTTTAATTACTTCAAATACTTCTGGTATTCCTATCAAATTTATGAGTGAAGGTAGAAGCGAAGATTTCCAGAAACATTTCTGTGGAACACACTTCTTTAACCCTGCTCGTTACTTAAAGTTATTTGAGATTATCCCTGGTCCACAAACTTCTACAGAAGTATTGGATTTCTTAAACGGATACGGAGAGCAATTCTTGGGTAAAACTTCTGTTGTAGCCAAAGATACACCAGCATTTATCGGTAACAGAATTGGTATCTTCAGCATCATGAGTTTATTCCATATGGTAAAAGAAATGGGATTAACTATCGAAGAAGTGGATAAACTTACTGGTCCGGTAATCGGTCGTCCAAAATCAGCTACCTTCAGAACGGTAGATGTTGTTGGTCTGGATACTTTGGTTCATGTAGCTAATGGTATCGCTGAAAACTGTCCAGATGACGAACGTCATGAATTGTTTAAACTTCCTGATTTCATCAATACAATGATGGAAAACAAATGGTTAGGAAGCAAAACAAAACAAGGGTTCTATAAAAAACACGTTTCTCCAGAAGGTAAAAAAGATATTCTTTCTTTAGATTTGGATACCTTAGAATATAGAGAAAAGAAAAGAGCTTCTTTTGCAACACTAGAAATGACAAAGACTATCGATAAAGTAATCGATCGTTTTAAAGTATTAGTATCCGGAAAAGACAAAGCAGGAGAATTCTATCGTAAGAACCTTGCCGCTTTATTTACATACGTTTCAAACCGAATTCCAGAAATCACTGACGATTTATACAAGATTGACGATGCGATGAAAGCTGGTTTTGGCTGGGAGCATGGACCATTCCAAATCTGGGATGCTGTAGGTGTTGAAAAAGGAATAGAAATGATGAAAGCTGAAGGATATGAGCCAGCAGCTTGGGTAAACGAAATGTTAGCTTCTGGAAGTTCTTCTTTCTATACGGTAAAAGAAGGTGCTACGTATTTCTACGAAATTCCAACAAAACAACAGACAAAAGTACCTGGACAAGATGCCTTTATCATTTTAGATAACATTAGAGAATCTTCTCAGGTATTCAAAAACAGCGGTGTTGTTGTTGAAGATCTTGGAGATGGAATCTTAAATGTAGAATTCCAAAGTAAGATGAACACTATTGGTGGTGATGTTCTTGCTGGTCTTAATAAAGCTATTGATCTTGCAGAAAAAGATTTCCAGGGATTGGTTGTTGGTAACCAGGGAGCAAATTTCTCTGTGGGTGCAAACATCGGTATGATCTTTATGATGGCTGTAGAGCAAGAATATGACGAATTGAACATGGCAATCAAATACTTCCAGGATACCATGATGCGTATGCGCTACTCTTCTATCCCTACGGTTGTGGCTCCTCACGGAATGTCGCTTGGTGGTGGATGTGAGATCTCACTCCATGCAGACAAGGTTGTTGCAGCTGCAGAAACTTATATGGGATTAGTAGAATTTGGTGTTGGTGTGATCCCAGGTGGTGGTGGATCCAAAGAAATGGCATTAAGAGCTGCTGATTTGTTTAAGAAGAACGATGTAGAGTTAAATATTCTACAAGAGCATTTCTTAACCATTGGTATGGCAAAAGTGTCTACTTCGGCTTATGAAGCTTTTGATACTAACCTACTACAAAAAGGTAAAGATATTGTTGTGGTTAACAAAGATCGCCAGATCGCTACCGCAAAAGCACATGCAAAATTAATGGCAGAGCAAGGATATACACAACCGCCTCGCCGTAAAGACATAAAAGTACTTGGAAAACAAGCACTGGGTATGTTCTTGGTAGGAACAGACTCTATGGAAGCAAGTAGATTTATCTCTGAACACGATCACAAAATAGCCAACAAACTAGGTTATGTAATGGCTGGAGGAGACCTTTCTGAACCTACTTTGGTTACAGAACAGTATTTACTTGATCTTGAAAGAGAAGCTTTCTTGTCTCTTTGTACAGAACGTAAAACTCTTGAGCGTATCGAACACATGCTTAAGAAAGGAAAACCTCTTAGAAACTAGAACCTTAGAAAAAGAAAAAAGATGAAAACAGCATATATAGTAAAAGCTTATAGAACAGCCGTGGGAAAAGCGCCCCGCGGATTGTTCAGATTTAAAAGAACTGATGAATTAGCTGCAGAAACCATCGAGCACATGATGAAAGAGCTTCCTCAATTGGATAAGTCTCGTATTGATGATGTGATTGTAGGAAATGCAATGCCAGAAGGTGCACAAGGATTAAACATGGCTCGTTTGATTTCATTAATGGGATTAGATTCTATAGATGTACCAGGTGTTACTGTAAACCGTTTCTGTTCTTCTGGACTTGAAACTATCGGAATCGCTACTGCAAAAATACAAGCAGGAATGGCAGATTGTATCATCGCTGGTGGTGCAGAGAGCATGAGTGCAGTACCAATGACTGGTTTCAAAACAGATTTGAACTATGACCTTGCAAAAGATAACGCAAGTTATTACTGGGGAATGGGAAATACTGCAGAAGCCGTAGCTGATCAATTTAAAGTATCTCGTGAGGATCAGGATGAGTTTGCTTACAATTCTCATATGAAAGCATTGAAAGCACAAGCTGAAAATCGTTTTCAGGATCAAATCGTGCCTATCAACGTAGAACAGACTTATATCGATGCTAGTGGTAAGAAAGCTACAAAATCATATACAGTAAACAAAGACGAAGGACCTCGTGCTGGTACTAGTAAAGAGGTATTAGGAAAACTAAGGCCTGTATTTGCTGCAGGTGGTAGTGTTACTGCTGGTAACTCTTCTCAAATGAGTGATGGTGCTGCTTTTGTATTGGTAATGAGCGAAGAAATGGTAAAAGAACTTAATCTTGAGCCTATTGCAAGAATGGTAAACTATGCAGCTGCTGGAGTTGAACCAAGAATCATGGGTATCGGACCAGTAAAAGCTATTCCAAAGGCGTTGAAACAAGCTGGTTTAAAGCAAGATGATGTTGAGTTGATCGAACTTAACGAAGCTTTTGCTTCTCAATCGCTTGCTGTAATCCGGGAACTTGGATTAAATCCAGACATCATTAACGTAAACGGAGGAGCTATTGCTTTAGGACACCCACTAGGTTGTACGGGAGCAAAGCTATCGGTACAGTTATTTGATGAGATGCGTAAGCGTGAAATGAAAGGAAAATACGGTATGGTAACTATGTGTGTCGGAACAGGACAAGGTGCCGCTGGTATTTTTGAATTTTTGAATTAAAATAAAAGAGTAAAAGAAGAAATATAATACGAAGAAGATGAGTACAGAAACTATAAATAAAGATATTTTACGAGGTGGACAATTCCTTGTAAAAGAAACAAAATGTGAAGATGTATTTACTCCAGAAGATTTTTCTGAAGAGCAAAAAATGATGCGTGATAGCGCAAGAGAGTTTGTTGATCGCGAATTATGGGCGCATTGGGAGAGATTTGAGTCTAAAGACTATGATTATACAGAACAATGTATGAAAAAAGCTGGTGAGCTTGGTCTTTTGGGTGTTGCTGTTCCTGAAGATTATGATGGACTAGGAATGGGGTTTGTTTCTACAATGCTTGTATGTGATTATATTTCTGGAGCAACAGGATCATTCAGTACAGCGTTTGGAGCGCACACTGGTATCGGTACTATGCCAATCTCATTATACGGAAATGAAGAACAAAAGAAAAAATACGTTTCTAAATTAGCCACTGGTGAGTGGATGGGTGCATATTGTTTGACTGAGCCTGGAGCAGGATCTGATGCTAACTCTGGAAAGACCAAAGCTGTTCTTTCTGAAGATGGAAAACACTATTCGATCTCTGGTCAAAAAATGTGGATCTCAAATGCAGGATTTTGTAACCTAATGATTGTTTTTGCTCGTATCGAAGACGACAAAAACATTACAGGTTTTATCGTAGAATATGATCCGGCAAATCCTAATGGAATTTCTTTAGGAGATGAAGAGAAAAAATTAGGAATCCACTCCTCTTCTACTCGTCAGGTATTCTTCAGTGATACCAAAGTACCAGTAGAAAACATGTTATCTGAAAGAGGTAACGGTTTCAAAATTGCAATGAATGCTTTAAATGTTGGTCGTATCAAATTGGCAGCTGCTTGTTTGGACGCGCAACGTAGAGTAATCAATGAGGCTACAAAGTATGCTAACGAGCGTATCCAGTTTAAAACGCCTATCGTTAATTTTGGAGCTATAAAATCGAAGCTTGCTGAAATGGCTACCAACACGTATGCTGATGAGTCTGCAAGTTATAGAGCTGCAAAAAATATCGAAGATAGAATCGCTATTCGTCAAGCTGAAGGTAATACTCACCAGGAAGCTGAACTTAAAGGTGTAGAGGAATATGCTATCGAGTGTTCTATTCTTAAAGTAGCGGTTTCTGAAGATGTACAAAGTTGTACAGATGAAGGTATCCAAATCTTTGGAGGTATGGGATTCTCTGCTGATACTCCAATGGAATCTGCTTGGAGAGATGCTCGTATTTCTCGTATCTATGAAGGTACCAACGAGATCAACAGAATGTTGGCAGTAGGTATGCTAGTAAAAAAGGCGATGAAAGGTCATGTAGATCTTTTAGGGCCAGCTATGAAAGTTGCTGATGAGCTTACAGGAATTCCTTCATTCGATACTCCGGATTACTCAGTATTGTTTTCTGAAGAAAAAGAAATCATTGCTAAGTTGAAGAAAGTATTCTTAATGGTGGCTGGATCTGCTGTTCAGAAATTCGGACCAAAATTAGAAGAGCACCAACAGTTATTAATGGCTGCTGCTGATATCTTGATCGAGATCTACATGGCAGAATCTGCAATACTACGTACTGAGAAAAACGCTAAACGTTTTGGTGAAGAATCTCAGGATACTCAAATTGCAATGAGTCAATTATACTTGTATAATGCAGTAGACATCATTATCAAGAAAGGAAAAGAAGCTATCGTTTCTTTTGCTGAAGGAGATGAGCAAAGAATGATGTTAATGGGTCTTAAGCGTTTTACTAAATACGCAAACCAACCTAACGTTGTTGAATTAAGAACTAAAATTGCCAACAAAATATCTGAAGAAAACGGATATTACCTTGGATAATTAATAATACATATTGCCCCCCTAGGGCTTTAAACTAGGGAGTTGTTTAATTTTGATTTAAGAAACCGCCTTTTTAGTATTGGGTAAAAGGCGGTTTTTTTATGAGTTATGTTTAACCTCTACATCCTCGTATTACTCCAAAAAGGTAATCATCTGCAGCTTGTCCATACTCATCGCCACAATTACTATCAAATGGATTGGTACTTCCTCCTAATACTCTACCACACTGATCATGGTCCAAACAGTCCTTTGTCCATGCACTAGCCAAAGTAAAAATTCCAGGACATCCAGAACCGCAACGCCCCAAACAACGATCACCGTTTACTAATTTTCGCTCTCTGAATTCTCTTCCTCTTGCATCGTCATAAACCGCGGTAACATAAGTATTTTTGCGAATACAGGTAATTCCTTCATTAGATCCTTTTATTCCACTAAGTCTATTACTTTTGATACTCAACTTATCATAAGCATAATGGTTAGGTGATTTGGCCCAATATTCTAACAATCTCAATAATGTAAACTCTGCCAGCGTAAAATCATCCACAGAACCATCTTTAAACAAATATTCGGATAACTCTTGACCCAAATCCAAAAACGCTTCTTTTTGACTTTTACTTAAAACTGCCTTGCTTCCATCCAGATCTATATTTTCTGTAGCATAATCAATAACGGCAGTAAGAGCATGTTGGTCTATATTAATTGTAGCTACATAAAGCACATCGCTTTTAGCGATCACCTTAAAGCGAATTTCATGACCATTCATTCGTTTATGCCCACTGAGTACATCTGTTCCCTGAATTTCTAATCCTACAGATTGTGCAGTTTGGTTTTCTTCAGATTGCTCGCAAGAAGCTGTTAACAGCAAACAAATCAAGGCAATACCTAATAATCTAAATCGATTTTTCATTGTATAAAAAAATTTAAGTTAGTGTTCTAAAGATAGAAAGTGGAAAAAACACAATGAAAACCTAAATATTACCAAAACATTAAAATAATGGACGAAAGGTTAAAAGGGTAATAACTTTGTAAGATATTACTCAATAAATCAACAATTTATCAACACGAAAACGTTGTAGTACGGTTAAGACTCAAAGAAATTGAATATTTCGTAATAACTTAGTGAAAATTTAACACAAGAGACACTTTTACAAACAAAAATTTATTAATTATGAAATTAATTTCTCCAACTACGAAAATTGGAAATTTATTTGAGCTACTTATCACACATCAGAGAAGCCTAGTTTTTTTTGATTAATGCTATAGTTTTTCAAATTCTGAAAACTCATCTTCAGGATATTTAAAGTACTTCTAGATTGTTTAGTTATCTGTTTTGATCTTCCTAACCTAACGAGTAAACTACATTACAGATAATTACACCAGAAAAACATGATCGGTTAGTCATTGATTTACAAGGTTTTTCAGATTTCAATCAAGTCGACATCCAAATACAACCACTCCTTAAGATTTAATGTATTCAACAAAGCCATGATGTATTCTTATTGGCTTGTATTATTAAAATTTTAAACACTTATCACACTTAACTTAACTCAAAAAATTGAGAAATGAAACGAAAAATTTTTACCTCACTTTTAGTAACCTTACTTTTATGGATTCCCTTTGTAGGAGTTCAGGCCCAAGATGAAGATGTTATGTTCCAGGCTTTTGACTGGAATGTACAAAACCAACCTGCCGGACAGACTTGGTATAACGTTGTAACTCAAAATCGAAACGCTATCAAAGATGCAGGCATCGATTTGATTTGGATGCCGCCACCAAGTAATTCTGCTGCTCCACAAGGATACTTACCTAGAGAACTGTATAACTTTGACAGTGCTTATGGTACCGAAGCACAACTACGTAACTTAATCAATCAATATCACGCTTTAGATATGCGTGTGATTAGTGATATCGTTATCAATCATAGAGTGGGTACCAATGATGCGGTTACATTTACAAATCCTGCATGGCCCACGTTTTATATCACAGCAGACGATGAAGGAAGAAATTTCGTAAACTTCCCGGTTAATTTCAGTATCAACAACGACTTTTTTCCGGGGAATGCACTAAAAGCTGACGGATCTAATGGTGGATTTGCAGCGGCAAGAGATTTGGACCACGAAAACCCAGAGGTACGACAGGAAATTATCAGATGGATGAATTTCTTGAGAAACGATCTTGGTTTTGATGGATGGAGATACGACTTTGTACATGGATACAATCCTATTTACAACAAAGAATATAACGATGCAACGAATCCATATTTTGCGGTTGGTGAATTGTTAGAAAGCAGCAGGGTACAAACCAATAATTTTGTAAACTGGACACAAGGTTCTTCGTCTGCATTTGATTTTAACACCAAGGTAAGTTTGCAAAATGCAATCAGAGATAATAACCTATCATACTTACGTGATTTTTCAGGGAATCCTTCGGGGATGATTGGTATCAACCCAACGAAATCAGTTACGTTTTTAGACAATCATGACACAGGAGAAGCTCAGCAGTGTTGTGGATCTAATTTTGTATTTCCAGGTGGAGAAACGAACTTAAGAAAAGGATATGCTTACATTCTTACTCACCCAGGGAATCCAATGGTATTTTGGACACATTTCTTCAATGCAGGAACAGGAGTTCGTGATGCGATCAAAGATTTGATTGCAATCAGAAAAGATGTAAGAGTATTTGCTGGATCTAATATTAGTATTGCTGAAGCTAGAAATGATCTCTATGCTGCTTATATCGATGGTAGAAATGGTACAATCGCAATGAAATTAGGTAGTGGGAACTGGTCTCCTAATGGCAGCGGATGGACGTTAAGAACTTCAGGTAACGATTACGCTGTTTGGACACAAGGAGGAAGTAATACCGGAGGTGGAACCACAACGGTAGATCCATTTACCGTGAATTTCCAAAAACCAAGCGGATGGAGTAACAACGTTAATGTATACTTCTTTGATGCATCAGCAAATGCTACTCTACCAGGAACTGCAGGATGGCCAGGTCAATCTATGAGTAATATCTCAGGAACGCAGTGGTATGCATACACTTTATCTCCACAATCGGGAACAGCTGCAGCTAATATTCGTGTAATTTTTAATGATGGTGGAAGCAACCAAACCGACGATCTCTCAAGAAGTACAACCGGATGGTATACCAATGGGACATGGACAGACACCTGCCCAAGTGGTTGTAGCGGCGGATCAACACCTTCAAATCAGGTAACCCTTAATTTCTTAAGACCCGGAGGTGGATGGGGCAATACTGCTAACATCTATCTGTATAACAATGCTACCAACCAAACCCTATCAGGAACTCCTGGATGGCCGGGACAATCCATGGATAATCTCAGCGGTACATCATGGAGTCGTAGCACTTTTACTATTCCGAATGGAGTTTCTACGAATAATATTGGTGTTGTTTTCAATAATGGTAACGGACAACAAACTGTAGACTTAACAAGAGGTACTAACGGATGGTTTAGAGTAACTGGTAGTAGTAGTGGGAAAAGAACAGGAACCTGGACGGCAAATTGTACAACCGGATGTCCAAATAGAGCAGCTAATCTAACAACTGCTATTGATGATGACAATGGGTTACTAGCCAAAAATACAGTAACCATCTGGCCAAATCCTGTAACAAGTAATGCTACCATTTCGGTACATACGATTACTGATGGTATTTTGGAAATTACGGCCTCAAATATTCTAGGTCAAACCAGAACTATTTATAGTCAAAAAACACTGGCAGGAGCACAAAACATTCCCTTAGAAAGCTCTCAAATAGGAGAAGGAATGCAGTTCTATACCGTAAAATTAAATGGAGAAAGACTTTCGGAACCAATACGGGTCGTAAAACAATAATTCGCTAAGTTTATTCAATTTTAACATTTTTTTTGTTATACTAATAAGCGATTGTGTCTTATATAAGATACAGTCGCTTATTAATTTTTAGAATAAACTTTTATTAGCAATAGATATATGAACCGATTACTTATTTTATCAGCCTTTACTTTTATCTTTCTTTATTCGTGTGCCAAAGCCCAAAAACAAGACTCAGATAGCTCTGTCTCCTCGGTAGCAGTAGCACAGACATTGGCTAAACCAGAAAAAAAGGATCACCAAATCATTGAAGTCAAAAAAGCAGTCATCGTACCCGAAATTGATGGACAAATGAATGACCCTATATGGAACGATTTAAAATGGTTACCTATGGATCAGGCCTGGATTGGTAAATATCCTACAGTAGATGATTTTTTTGGCAGATATAAAATTGCCTGGACTCCAGAAGCCTTATATATTCTTGTAGAAGTTAAAGACGATATATTAATTGATCAATACAAGGATCCCCTAACACAATGGTGGGACGATGACTGCGTCGAAATTTTTATCGATGCTGATAACTCTGGAGGAGAACACCAATTTAACAACAATGCCTTTGCTTATCACGTAGCTTTAGACGGAAACGTGGTGGATTTGGATTCGAAAAAAGAACCCATCCTCTACAACAACCATGTGATTTCTAAAAGAACGACTACAGACAATGTTTCTGTTTGGGAGTTTGAAGTAATCGTTCATAACGACACTTATGAAGAAGGAAAAACCAATGATGCCAAAGTGTTACAAAAAGATCAGAAAATAGGTTTCGCCATTGCCTATAATGACAATGATACCAGTAAAGAACGCGAAAATTTTATGGGTTCTGTTTTTGTTCCTGGGGAAGATAAAAACCAAGGTTGGATCAATGCTGATATCTTTGGAACCATAGTGCTTCAAGAGTAGAAATCCTAAGTTTTAAAAGATATTTATGAAGTAAAAAATCTAGAAACCGATTTTAAATACATATATTTAGTAATAAATATCTAGTCCTCTGAAACCAAAGTTTTATATACTTCCTGTAATTATTTTGTCACAATTTTTTTGCACCTCCCTTTGGTTTGCAGGAAATGCCGTTATCGATGATTTAGCAACACAGTTTAATGTTGAATTTAATTTACTGGGATACTTATTATCTTTTGTTCAGTTTGGATTTATCGTTGGAACCCTCACCTTTGCTTTGTTAACTCTAGCCGATCGCTATTCTCCTTCCAGAATATTTATGATTTGTGCTTTTTTGGGAGCGATATGCAATTTGTCATTATTAATTCCCAACATTAGTATTTTCAACTTGCTCACTGCACGCTTTGGAACCGGTTTTTTTCTTGCAGGGATTTACCCTATCGGTATGAAGATCGCTTCAGATTATTACAAAGGTGGATTAGGAAGAGCTTTGGGATACTTGGTTGGCGCCTTGGTTCTAGGTACTTCTTTCCCCCATTTCATCAACGAATTCTCTTGGAGTAGTGATTACAAAGCAGTAATTATCAGTACTTCCATTTTGGCTAGTATTGGAGGCATTAGCATTTGGGGACTTGTACCCGATGGTCCATATCGAAGACCTGTGAGTAAATTGCAACTTGGTGTAGTAACACAACTTTTTAGCATCCAAAATTTCAGAAAAGCAGCTTTTGGTTATTTTGGACATATGTGGGAGCTTTATGCCTTTTGGGGATTCGTGCCGGTAATTTTAAAAACATATGCAAGATACAATGCTATCGAGTTACCTATATCCTTTTGGTCTTTTATTATTATAGGGATAGGAGCTGTTTCTTGTGTATTAGGAGGATTAATCTCCCTACGAACGGGAAGCAGAAAAGTAGCGTACAATTCTTTACTCGTTTCCGGGATATTTTGTATACTCTCCCCCCTACTATTTAAGCTATCTCCTCAACTATTTATCTCCGCATTATGTATTTGGGGAATGGTGGTCATATCAGATTCACCACAATTTTCTACCATGGTGGCAGCGACCTCTCCTCCAGAATTAAGAGGTACTGCCCTAACGATCACCAACTCCATTGGTTTTGCCGTGACCATTATAAGTATTCAGCTATTATCTGCGTTGGTTGAAGTTTTTGACGATCGATTGATCTATTTATTCCTTGGATTTGGACCTTTGTTTGGATTATATGCCATGCGCAAATAGGCATTCATTATTAACAATTCCTTAGGAAAAAGCCCTTTTTTTCCATGTATTTTAGAAAGCAAATATTTTTTATGAAACGTATCGTCTTTCTTGCAATTCAGCTTATCGCTATCACTGTGTGGTCTCAAACCAATACTGAAGTTTTTCTATTTGACCTACAAAAAGAAGGTAATTCCTTTGTCCTAAACAATCAAAGAAACGTATCTAATAATGAAGGATACGACAATCAACCTTCTTTTTTTGATGAGAATACACTTCTTTTTGCAGGTACAAGAAATGGACAGACGGATATCGCCGCATACACTATAAAAACAAATACTATCCGTTGGGTAAACTCAACTCCTGAGGGTAGTGAATATTCTCCTACCAAAATTCCTGATGCGAACAAAATTTCATCAATTAGATTGGATAAAGATGGGAAACAACTTTTGTATGCCTACGATTATAAAACCGGGAAATCCAAAGCGCTTTTTGAAGATTTAAAAATAGGATATCATACCTGGTATGATGAAAATATTGTGGTTTCTTCAGTACTGGAAGATGGCGGCTTGTCTCTTGTTGTGTCTAACCTAAAAGACAACACCAACAAAACTATTCAGAAAAAAACAGGAAGGTCATTACATAAAATTCCTAATTCTAATTTGATAAGTTATATCAGCAAAGAGAATGAAAATTGGGAAATTAAAAGTCTTGATCCGCTTACTGGAGTTACGAAAAAAATTACAAATACTTTCCCAAATGTAGAAGACATGTGTTGGTTGGCGGATGGTACTATTATTATGGGAAAAGGCAACTCCATTTTTAAATTCAAACCCAAAGAAGACCAATTTTGGAATATATTCCACTCCTTTACAGATAAAGAAATAGGAAATATTACCCGAATTACCACTAACGCTACCTCTACAATGCTGGCTCTGGTTTCGGATGCTTCTCCAGAACATATTGTTCAAAAACAACTTGATGCTTATAATAAAAGAGATATTGAAGAATTTTTGGCTGCATACAGCAAAAACGTAAAAGTGTATGATTTTCCAGAACAACTCCAGTATGAAGGACTTGATAAAATGAGAACTTCGTATGCTGGTTTCTTCAAAAACACTCCCAATTTGCATTGCGAAATCAAGAATCGTATTGTCTTTGGTAATAAAGTGATCGATGAAGAATTGGTAACGGTTAACGGCTCTCAATTTAGTGTGATAGCAATTTACGAAGTTAGTAATGGTAAAATTTCAAAAGTTACTTTTATTAGATAGCACTGGATACAACAAACCAGGAATACTATTCTACAGTAAATAGCTTTCTTACAGAAATGGGTGTTCCATTGAGAGTAAACCCTTCTAAAGCAATTTCATAGGTCCCTACCACATCGGAAGTAAAAAAATGAAGCTCATTTTTACGATCAGGATCTATCTGTATTTTGGGTTCCCAGCATAATTGATACCGATAATCTGGGATGCGGTCATACTTTGTAGTAGTATAATTTTGCTTATAGTATTGTTTTTCTCTGGCTGGCCTATGGGTAGTAATTTGTTTGATGTAACTTTTATTGAATTCATCAAAATAATTCCCATCTAAGGTTTTGATGCTTATTAACCCATCATATACTTCAGCTCCCAAATAATACCGATCCGGCAAAAAACCTATACTTTTAACCTTTCTGGCATCATAATTTAATACCTCTTCTTGCTCTTGTACCAAAATCCCATCTACCAGTACTAGGGGTAAAAAATTATCATCCTTTTTAATTGCATAGTTTCCTTGTATAGCAAAGACTTCTCCTTTGGTACCGCTTCTCCTGGTCCAAACTTTATCTACAATCTCTACTAATGTTTCTTTTACCGTAGCGAATCGCGTGTAATCATTTAAGTTGTAATTCTCATAAAGTTGCCCATAAAATGGTTTTTCTTTTTTGACTTCACTAATAGTATCCGGTTTTATATTGTAAAAGCTATTATCAACCTGATTGTAAATACTTCTTTGTAAAATTTCTTTACGCATAGCAGGAGTAATTGTTAGCTTATGCATATTAAAAGATTGCGGATTTGGAGAAGGAATCTCATCAAGAATAATGCTGTACTTTTCCTTTTGTGTATCCAAAACCTGAACAAAAGATATTCCTGCTCCCTGTTGGTTGTGTGGTATATTAAAAACAAAATTACCATTTGGGTCTGTAGCAACGATACTAATATGATTTTCTCCGTCTACCGTAGAAAGTGCAACTGGTACATTTGACAACTTATACAATGAGTCTCTCGATACTATTTTACCATAGATCAGTTCACCTCTCATTTCCGGCAAAAACAAGGATTCTCCAGCACTTTTCTGTTTACTCCGAAGTTGGTTTGGATCTAATTCATCAAAATCAATTGTTTTTATAGGAGTAACAGCGTGAATTGTATTAACTTTTCTCACAGACAACGAATACGAAATAGGTGTATCCAATGTATTTTCTATAGCAAGTTTCACTTTTCTTCTTGTGGCATACTTTTCCTTATCCAGAAAAACAGTCATCACATCTTTTATATTTTCTTTAGGAATTACAATATGCTCTTCTTGATTATTTAACTCAGAAGATTGTTTTAAATCATTGGCCAATACATTATCTTGATTTCCTTGATAAGGATTAAGGATACTCACATCCCCTTGAAAAAATGGAACTTCCTCGGCATTGAGCATCCATTGCGTATATGCCAAAAGTTTGTAGTTTCCCGAAGGAAGATCTACCGGTATAAAGAAGTCTCCTTGTGCCAATCCAGAATGCAACATTACCTTTTGTTGAAGCACCGTTTCCTTGTTTTGATTGACCAACTTTACATAGGCTATTTTACTGATATCACTTAGTTGTCTGTTTTGGTTGTTAATACAGTACAAACTATAGTACAAATATTCTCCACAAAACAGTAGGGTACTGTTGTAATGCACAAAAATTCGTTCTTGTGGGATTTGACTATATTGAAGTACTTCTTGATTGGTTCTTAGCTCAGTTAATCTTTGACTATACCCTACCAAACTGCTAAACAGAAAAACACTAAGTACAACGTATGTTTTTAGCACAGTTCTATATTTTACTTTTTTTTGCATAAATCACTATTTAATCTACCCAAAAATCAGGCACTGCACTACTTCCAAAAACAGTACAATCCCCACATGGCCTGGGTACAAAAACCAAAACACCACTCCCTGGTTCATTTCCTCTAATTTCTTCCAAGAATTTGATACTGCCGGTTCGAATCAATTCTCTTAATCTTCGATCAAAAGATTCTGGAGTTTCGCCTGTATTGGGCCTGGGTATTATTCTATCACATCCAGGAGAAAATCTAGGCAAATCATTTAAGAATTCTTCTCTATCAAAAAATATACGTTCCTCCTTTACCGAAGCCACATTAAAAAAACCAAGAACTCTTTCGTTGGGGTTGGTCTGAGAGGTAATGTTTCCACTAATAAAACCAGGTTGTACTTGCGAAAACAAACTTTCAGATTGAGAGAAATTGGAAAGGGTTTGATAAAACCCATTAGCTTCCTGCGATTGCACGAATTGTCGTACTAAAATGCTGTATCGCTCTGACACGCGTATATCTTCTGCCTGGATAAAACGTAAGAAAAATCCACTCACCCGATCTTCATTCAATGTATTGGTGTCAGTAATCAAAATATCTTCTGAAACTCGATTATTAAAACATATTCTTTGATTTTCTGATCGTTCTACAAACTCTAACGAAGGTGTTAAATCCACCGGAACCCAAAAACGAGCCACAATTTTATAAGTTTCTTCAAACTGATATCGGTAAAACTTAGAGCTTCCGGTTTCATCAAAACTATCCACAAAAAGTCCCACTCCCTCTACTCCATCGTTATTTGTCATTCGCATTGGAAACACCCGTTCGATATTAGAAGTAACCGGAGGCAATTGCACAATTTTAGACAGGTAAACCCGACCTTCTACAGTCTCTATAGAAAGTTGATAGTTCTTGTTGGGAACAACGGTAAAAGGAATAATGGACTCATAACTGCCTGGAAAAATTTCATCAAAAGGAATCGTGGTAGTTTCATCTTCTATGATTTTTACAATAGCACCTTGTTCGGCCGCTGGTCCGTTCTCTTCAAATCTAAAAGTTCTGGTAAGAAGTACCTCTTGACGTTTTAACTCATTTGTAATTGTAGCATTAACCACCAAAATACTCTCAAAATCTTCGGTCTCGACATCAAATTCTTCAACACAACTGGATAGTAATAAACAGCAACTCAATAGATATAAGATCGCTTTATGATACGTATGATTATGATTGTTTAGCATCTTCATCTCCTTAAAATTTGAAATTATATGTAATAGAAGGAACAGGTACTGAAAAGACTGAGCTTTGTAATGCTTTTACTTCTCCTTCTTCAGTAACAAAAAAGACAGAAAGTGGATTGTTACGTCCTAATACATTATATACCGAAATGGTCCAAAATCCATGGGCCAGCTTATTCTTTTTATGATTCCCTTCTATATTCAACCCAATATCCAATCGGAAAAAATCTGGAATTCTAAACTTGTTACGATCACTGAACACCGTAAATTCTGCACCATCAAAACTAAAAGTCCCAATGGGGAAAGTCACTGGTCTACCGGTTTGATAGATAAAATTGGTTGCCAAACTAAATCGTTTCGTAAATCGATAGTTGGTCACCAAACTAAAATCGTGCGGTCTGTCAAAGTTGGACGGGAAAAAATCTCCATTATTGACCCGCTCCTCATCAAAAGGACTATCCAACTGTATAAAAGATCTCGAATACGTATATCCCAGCCATCCATAAAGTTTTCCTTTCTGTTTTTTGACCAGGAATTCAACTCCATAAGCTTTTCCTTTTCCTTGTAACACCTCGGTTTCTATATTTTCGTTCAGTAGAATTTCTGCACCCGTCTTAAAATCCAGTATATTTTTGGAGGTTTTGTAAAACCCCTCTAGACTCATTTCGTAGGTGTTATCATCAAAATTTTTATACAGGCCAAGCGCATACTGCTGTGAACTTTGCGGTTCGATATTTAAATCAGAGAGTTTCCATGTATCTATAGGAGACACCGTTGTATTATTGGATAAGGTATGGATATACTGATAGGTCGAATTATAAGATGCTTTTAACGAAAAGTCTTCGGTAAACAAGTACCTTCCTGACACTCTTACTTCTGGAGCTGAATAAGTTTCTATTACTTCATTTTCATCAAAAGTGAGCGTCTCTGTAATACTGCTTTCTTCTCTAGGAACTCCCTCCTGAAATACATTTTGCGTTCCAGCTCCCAAGGCATTATAGATGGAGTATCTTAGTCCAGCATCCAAAGTAAATTTTTCAAAAAGATCTACTTCTGCAGCAACAAAAACAGCCGATTCCAAAGCCCTCTCTTTTTCTATGGTTAATGGTTCGACAATGGATTCTACACCTTTGGGTGCAATACTTCCAGGGTTTACCGAATACAGCTTGCTCGCCACCCCATAGTCAAACTTCAATCGATCACTATATAAGTGTCTAAAATGTAGTTTTAATGCGGTTTCATTGATTCTATATCCCAATTCGAAATCATCATCTGAGTCTCCATCAAACTCAATATCAAAGCTATATTCACTGCTTGAAAGTGCTATTTCCCCACTATTCTTATCATTAAATTTCTGATTCCAACGTAGAGAAAAAGCTTTGTTTCCATACACATACAAGGAATCTGAAGTAATACTAAAATCATCTCTACTCCAATAAGCCATCGCTTCTAGTTTAGCGTTTTTTGAAATTTGATGATTGTACTTGGCAATTCCGTCGTAAAATGAAGCCTCACTATCTTGTAGCGATTCTTCATCCAAAGCATCCAAAATCCAATTCGCATATGCCGCTCTTCCTCCTATTAATAAGCCCGATTTCTCTTTTACAATTGGTGTTTCGAGGGCGATATTTGCGGTTACAGGTCCAATTGCTCCTTCCAAACTGAATTTATCTGTAGAAGCATCTTTGGTCTGTAGATCAAAAACCGATGATAACCTTCCCCCATACGATGCCGGAATACTACTTTTGTAAATATTTGCCTCTCCTAGCACAAAAGGATTTAAGGCCGAAAAAATCCCGAAAAAATGTTGAGGATTATAAACTACAGCCTCATCTAACAAAATCAAATTTTGATCGGATTTACCTCCTCGTACGTTGTAACCTATTGTACCCTCTCCTGCTGTGGTTATTCCTGGTAGGGTAGCGGCAACTTTTAAAACATCTCGTTCTCCCAGGGCCAGCGGTATGTTTTTGGATTCTTTGATATCAATTTCAGTTTTGGTCACCACATCGGTTACTGCATTATTCACATCAGACTGTAGAATTACAGCTTCGAGCTGTTCAATTTTTTCTTCTAGTTTGATATTCAGGGTTCCATTATTGTATACAATCAAACGCCTTTTGAAATTCTCCATTCCCAAGTCATTCACTTCAAAAAGATAAGTTCCTCGTTTAACTTCTATATTGTAATATCCATTATTATCTGTTTTGACTCCAGTATTTCTACCTTCAAGAATGATCAAAGCATTTACCAATGGTTTTTTTGTTTTGGTATTAGTCACATATCCAGATATGGTAAAGGATTCCTGATTTGTTATTTCTGAAGATTTCCCGATTTTGACGGTAGGAATGATTTGTTGATTTGATTGTCGATATGACTTCTCAAAAATTGGAGAATTGATCTTTTTTGATGTATTAGCAACAGTACTATCCCCTATTTCCTGGGCTCCAAAAAAGCCTTTAGGCAAGTATCCATAAATACGATTATTATTGGTTAAAATAACCCTATCTTCCAGAAGAAAGTAATTTAGAGAAGTAGTATCCAAAAGGTTTTTTAATATTTCTTTCATCGTAGCATTCTGAAAACTACCGCTTACACCCTGATATTGATCTACCCAGGGTTCCTGATAAAAAAAAGTACAATCACAAAGCCCTTCTAACTGCAATATGGCCGATTGTAAATCCACATTTTCAAAAGTAACGGTAATCCTCTTTTCTTCTCCCTGAGACCAACCTATCTGAGCGCATAAAAAAAAGAGTATGATCCAACTATTTTTCATACTATATATCGTTACTAGTTGATAAGTTATCGCCTATATATTCAAATAAGTTTTTCATAAAGAGATCCGGATTCGACTTTCGTTCTTGTCTTTGATCGGTATAGTATTTTTTGACGATGCCTTTCTCTTCGGGAAAAACATCCAGAATATTGCTTTTAGAAATAACATCCCAATAAGAATCTTTATAGAACAAGACATAGGAGTGATCATCTACAAATTCATAATAAATCTTTGTTTTCCCTAAATCTTCTATACGCTCTTTTCTATTCCTTTTGTTTTTCTTGTACAGCGTAAAGACCTCATCGTTTACTATGATTTGATAAAATCCTCTTATTTTACTTCCATCAGTAGACATCGTATCCAATCTCTTAAAATTGAAATCTTTAATAGAGAAATGCTCTATTTTCTCATCAATCAATTGAATTATCGAAGAAGAAGTACCTGATTTTAAGGAAACCAATACATGATCATTTTCTAAATTGTATTTCAATGGCACCTCATAATAGGTCTGGTTATTATAGGTAATCGTCGCTAACTGTACTTTATCAGACAGAAAAAAAGCATTCCTATCTTCAAAAATTTTATTTACATCGGTATCTACATATTGTCTTCCATTAAAAAGTCCGGTATGTGTTTTACCAATCATACTATCGAACCAATTGTAGTATTGGGCACTATCACTATTTTTTTGACCATAAAAAGCATATGATACCAATAGCAATACAAAAGCGCTCTTTTTTGTGATTATAAAATTCATGTTCCCCAAAAGATAATTATGCAAAGAATTTATGTTGGTAGTCCAGTATTTCTGTCCCCCAAAAACACCAACATTACAGAAAGATAGATCGAAATATTGAATTGTATCACTTACTAATTCAGCTACAACGTTTTCGTGTTAATAAGTTTGTAAAATATGTAACATAAGCCTTAGAAAATCGCATATCTTATTCCAAATCTTCAGATCTCTTATAAATTTGTTAATGAAGCTTCTTACACAAGTGCTTTTACTTAAATTAGGCGATCAAAAAATTGAAAATGAAAATAGTTTTTACCACCGCCTTACTTTTATTTACTACCACTTTTGTCGCTCAAACCGACCAAAAAATATATGATATTATCAATGCTGTATCCGCAGAAAGAATTGGAACCGATGTCAAAAAGCTTGCAGGGTTTGGTACGCGCCATACCTTAAGCGATACTGTTTCTAATGCCCGAGGTATTGGAGCGGCAAGAAGATGGATCAAAGGAGAGTTCGAACGTATTTCTAAAAATTGCAATAATTGTTTAGAGGTATTCTTTCAAAAGGACTTAGTAAAAAAAGGAGCCAACCAACGTATTGTAAAGGACGTTTGGGTGTATAATGTAGTTGCGATCCAAAGAGGGACTAAGTATCCCAACCGTTTTATTGTAATGAGCGGTGATATCGATTCAAGAATTACCGATCCCAATAATTTTACCGATGACGCCCCTGGAGCTAACGACAATGCTACTGGTATGGCAGGAGCAATAGAAGCAGCCCGGGTACTTTCTAAATACAAATTCGAGAGCAGTATCATCTATGTAGGGTTATCAGGAGAGGAACAAGGTTTGTTTGGAGGACAAGGCCTGGCGCGATATGCTGCTGAGAAAAAATGGGAAATCATCGGTGTGATGAATAATGATATGATTGGAAATATAAAAGGAGTTGACGGAGTAATTGACAACCGTACGTTTAGAATATTTTCTGAACCCGTACCTCCTACTGAAACCGAGGAACAACGAAGAGCAAGACGTTTCTATGGTGGCGAGGTTGATGGTATCTCCCGGCAGCTTGCAAGATACATCCATAAAACGGTAAAGACCTATATGCCTGAGATGAATCCTATGATGGTATATCGATTAGATCGTTTTGGAAGAGGAGGACACCACAGACCTTTTAATGATGCAGGTTTTGCTGGTATTCGAATCATGGAAGCTCACGAAAATTACACACAACAACATCAGGATATTAGAGAAGAAAATGGAATCAAATATGGTGATGTTGTAGAACATGTTAATTTTGAATATACAGCCAAACTAACTGCCGTAAATGCAATCAACCTGGCAAGTATGGCCTGGGCACCTCCTGCTCCAACAGAGGTAGGAATCGGAGGTATCGTAGAACCTTCTGCAAAGTTTCGATGGAAAAAGAGTAATGACCCCAACATAAAAGGATATAAAATATATTGGCGAGATACTACTTCTCCTACCTGGGATTACAGCAGATTTGTAGGAAACGTAGATAATTTTGTATTAGACGGAATTGTCATCGATAACTTCTTTTTTGGAGTTAGCGCGGTGAGTAAAGACGGATTCGAAAGTCCTGTTGTATTTCCTACCAAAATCTTTAGAAACTAAAACAATTCAACACCACTAAAAACTTAAATTATGAGAAGATTAACCACCTTTTTAGTTACCATTGTCCTAATAGGATGTAACCAGACTAAAACTCCCTCGACGCAAGCCGTAGCTACTTCAGAACCAACCAATGCTTTGAAAGAAAGCAAAGTTGTGATCCACAAAAACGTTGAATCCAAATTCGTAGATGCTCGTAATGTTGAAGTCTATTTACCAAAGGGATATGATGAAAATAGCACCGAAAAGTACCGGGTACTGTACATGCACGATGGACAAAATGTTTTTAATCCTGAGACCTCCTATACTGGGATCGATTGGGGAGTAGATGAAACTCTGGATAGCCTGTTGGAAAATGGTAAAATCAAAAAAACCATCATTGTAGCAGCCTGGAACAATGGTCCGAAGCGGTTTGTAGAATATATGCCAAAAGCTCCCGCTGAAGCTACAGCCACTCCTGAAGCCAAAAAAGGATTAAAAGACAATACCGGTTTTGATCAACTGTATTCTGACGATTATCTTCAATTTTTGGTAGAAGAATTAAAACCATTTATTGACAAAACCTATAATGTATCTACGCTAGTTGAAGATACTTCGGTTATGGGATCATCTATGGGTGGGCTGATTTCATTGTATGCGATCTGTAAATATCCAAAAGTATTTGGTGCAGCAGGGTGTGTCTCTACCCATTGGCCAGTGCCTGTTTTGGGAGATGCTTTTATCGGTACATTAGCTACTTCTCTACCTGATCCAGAAACCCATAAGATTTATTTTGATTTTGGGACTGAAGGATTAGATGCCCAATACGAACCTTTTCAAATCAAAGTAGACAAGATTATGGCTGACAAGGGGTATACACAAGAAAAAAACTGGATCACCAAAAAATTCGAAGGTGCAGGCCACAACGAAAAGAGTTGGAAATCCAGAATTCACATCCCTCTAGAGTTCTTATTGAACTAAGTAATCGCAAACATTATTTTGTATTGAAATTTCAGTGCTTTTATTGATTCTCTATTTCAATATATCTTTTAAAACCGTAAAGTATTTGTTGGCTATAAAAGTGGCACCTGCGGCATTATAATGTACATCGTCAGCCAGAAACGAATCATTAAAACCATCCTGCATATCAACCGTCATTACTTTTGAAGTGGCGGTGGTTCGCTGCGCTGCAATGCGTGCAATATCTTGTAGGGCTTGGTTATAAAAAGTCAGGAACTCTTGAGTTTGCTCGCTTGTTAAAGGTGGAGCTGGTAATTCTATAAGAATGGTTACATTTTGATTTGCGGTTTGGATAGCATCGATAATTGCATTGATATTTGCCAGAGTCTGCGTATAATTATCAATTCCATCATTACCTCCGGGTGAGCTAAACAACACAATATCTGGGATTCCGGCTTCATTTATCCATCCATTAAGTCCGGCAAGAATTTCTGTAGAATTGATACCTCCTCTCCCTTCGTGATCTATATCAAAAGATAAGCCTTTAAAATCAGGATAAGAGGCCTCATCTTTTGCGGTTCCTATAAAATCGAAATCATATGCTCCATCTACCAGCAATTTCCATAAATCGTATCGATAACTTTCGTACTCTGGTCGAGCTCCAGCAACTCTGGAAGCACCTAACGGCATAATTTTATTAATAGAAGTACTTGGATTGGGCGTGGTGGGAGTTGCATTATCATCCTCACTACAGGATAAAAAAATGAACAAAAACACTAAAATTGGGTAGAAAAATTGGATTTTCATTGTTTTACTTTTATGATTTGCTATAAGAACAGCTCAATCAAAAAACACCCTACCTCTTATTGTTATTTCTTTCAAATTTGTTTTACCCGTAATGTTCTACAAAGATCGTGTCCTTCACTTTTCCAATGTCCCGTAAATCCTTTGGGGAGAACAAAAAAATCTCCTCGATAAAAAGTTTGAGTGGTTCCTGATTTCGGAGTAATCGTAAGTACTCCTGCGAGTACATGAATAAACTCTTCTTTTGGCTGATCAACAATTTCCATTTCACAGGATATTTCAGACTCTGTAGTTACTTCTAACTCTACCCCATGGTACAGGACATCCTTATATTTTTTCGACCCTAATTGGGTGAGCTGAATTCCGGAAATACGATCTTTATTCAATACGAAAGGAATTTTTGCTTTTGATATTGCTGTACTATCCGAACGGGTATTTGATATTACCGAAAGCTCTAAATGGTAAGTATTCCCACCATTATTTATCCATTTTCCCGAAAATCCTTTGGGCACAAAAATGTAATCTCCAGCAAAAAAAGAAAACTCTTTATCGTCTTTGGGTTCGATATCGGCGCGTCCATTCAAAAAATATACAAATTCATCAATCGGGAAATTAGGTATGTCATTAACTGCTGTTTCACTGGAAAGGATAAAAACACTCAACTCACTACCCTGGTAAATTCTTTTTTGGAAATACTCACGATCTGGATGCGCTTTTAACTTCAGCTTTGGAATATCCATACCAGACAATAACCGATCTTCTATTTTAAAAGGAACTATAGCCTCCTTCTCTTGGGCAAATCCAGAACTAATAAAGGCTAAGAAACTTAATACTCCTATTCCTTGTATAATTTGGTTTCGTTTCATGTCATTGTTAGGTTATGAATAGTTTGATTTCAAAAACAAGGCGAACTTCCGTAAGGATCAGCGTTGTGATCAATCGTAAAATTGAAAACCTTTGCATCTTTACCTCTGGTATACTCCACATAATCCCAATTACCCGAATGTGTTAGCTTGTATACTCCGTTTATCTTTCCTTCGTAAATTTCGTTATAATACCTTGCATACACTGGATATGGTCCTCCTGGGTTTAAATTATCCGATTCCTTCACAAAAGTAAGGTCAATTGCAGTCGTCATTCCTTTGTACTTTACCTGCCTGGCTTTACCCTGATCATCAAAACTAATCCAAATCACCAAATCAGATTGTTCATCTTCTGTATAGCAGATATAATGATCTATTTTGCCAAGTTCTGACGCATTCTTGTTTTCTTCAGTTACATCATTTTTACTATGATCTATCCCCTCATCATTCTTGAGCGTATCAATTATTGTAGATTCCTTATCCTTATGATCCGATTTTGTTTGTGAACAAGCAATAACAACCACCAAAAGGCAAGAGAGCATTATTTTTTTCATGTTACTATTATTAAACATGTTGATCAATAAGAATAGCATTGCCATCTGGATCAAAAACCGTTATACTACCCGGACCCGTAGTGGTAGTATCTACTTCCTTTTGCAACTCAATCCCTTTTGATTTTAATTCTTCCTGAATGGTTCTTACATCATCAAACGTATCCAATTGTTCTGCATTTGTATTCCATCCCGGATTGAAAGTAAGAATATTATTCTCAAACATTCCTTGAAATAAACCTATCAAAGAATCCTCGTTTTTCATAATCAGATAATTGTTTGCGGGATCACCTGCAAAAACGGTAAACCCAAAGGTTTCATAAAATTCTTTGGATGCCTTTATGTCTTTTACACTAAGGCTAATAGAAAATGCTCCTAATTTCATGTTTGTATGTTTTTAAAATTAATTCTTATAACAAATATTACTTATTAATCATTTCAATAGCCTTAGATTCATCTTCATTTAGTATTACATTCCTCATAATTCCTCCTCCCGTATCATCCCATAGCATAAAAGCAATTACATAGTAGTTTCCTGGTGGGAGATTGCTAAACTCGAATTCTCCTTCTTGATTACACATTGTTTTTTTGGTGTCGTGATATGCTTTGGGATCTGGTGTAAATTTTGGAACACCATCTTCTACATATACATATCCAAAATCTTTATTGTTATATATATGCATTAATCTTTCTTCGGTATATCGACAATTAGGCATTAATTCGATTCTGAAATCTTTTCCAAAACGCAATTCACCATTTTTTGAAGTGAATTTTGCAATACCCTTTATGGTACCATTGCCTGTATTCTTGAACCATTTCGTCCCTTCTTCATCAAACGCATTTTCAATCTTTATAGGTTTGTCCTGCTCTACATTTTGTTGGCTATAACCACATAGGCATGTAAATCCAATAAGGAAGAGTATCAATTTGTTTTGCATGGTTGATCTGGTTGTAAGTTTCCTTACGAATATAAGAAACCTTGTAGTTAAAAAGCGTTAAGTATCCGTTATTATGAAATCTACCATTTAATCGAAACAAGGAAGTACATCTTCTTCGAAGTAGGGTTTTTGATCTACCCAAAACATATAATCTACCTTCAAAAAATCTGAAGCAAAAGCGTATAGCATAGGTACAATATTGTTTCTGTCTATTCCTTTGTCATTTTTTTCGTTATAATCTTTGTCTGCTCCAGTTTTGCCAATGTAGTTCCCATCTTGAATTGCGATTCCTACAGGAACCGTCAGTGTATTTTCATGCATTTGTGCCAACGCGTGATTCAATTGCCCTTTGCGGGTGACCATCAAATCTGGCGCTCCTAAACCTACACCAATTTCCTGACCGTAATTATAAATTCCTTTCAAGTACCCTTTATCTTCCCAAGGCAACCACTCTCCTGGCATAAAATTGGCGTAAATCATTGTTGTACTTTTTGGAAATGCTTTCTTCAGAGCTAACATATTATTTTTTATACCATCGACATACTTCTCTTCGGTAAAGCCATGCTCGTTGTTTTTGAAACTTAAAGATGTTTCTTGAAGATTAATGCCTTCAATTCTGCCGTCAAACTCCTGCCCCAAAGCCATCAAAAAAAGTGCAAAACGTTCTTGTACTTTTTTGCTCCATCGTTTGGCAACCCATCCAACAGGTTGTTTATTCTCGTGATGTAGCACTGCACCCTGATCATACTCTTCCTGCATGAGATATTCTGGGACCGGTTTATTTTTTACGGAAAAAGTAGCATCTTGTAATTGGATAAATAATTTCTTATCAAATTTTTCCAGATAGTTAAGATCTTGTTCTATTACCGAAAAATCATATGCTCCCTTTCTAGGTTCTAGTTGTTTCCAGGAATACATAATTTGTGCTCCTGCAAATGCATCATGATCCAACATGGCATGCGATTTAAGCTTTCCTCTATCCCTGGAAAAATAAACAAAATGCTGAATTTGGCTTTTGGGTATTGGGCAAGAAATTTTGCTGTATTTTTTATATGTATTGAGGTATTTGTTAGCCGGATTATCCCATTGTTGAGCAGAACTCCAGAAACTAATGATCAAAAAAGTAAGCACAAGAAAAAATCGCATTTCTACAATAAGATTTCCTGTTGGTTTACTCATCTAGTTTATCAATTTTTATCCATTATTAACACCAGGTACAATATACTCATTTATGATCTCATCGGTATAATTATGAGCATTTCTATTTCCATAATTTGTGGTGGTAATTACTAATACTACATCCAATTCTGGAATGGCTAATACCTTTTGCCCTCCGTTTCCAGCCATGGCATACGAACGGTATTGTTGTTCCTTCCCAAAGGCTTTTAACCAAAACAAATATCCATATTCTACTCCATCTCGTACCTTAGCTTTGGGAGTTGTGGCTTTTTGAATCCACGATTTGTCCATAATTTGTTGCCCGTTCCATGCACCACCATTTAAACACATTTGGATAAGTTTTAAAAAGTCTCTGCTTTGATATTCACTTCCTCCAGCAGTATTCAGGATTCCTTCTGGATTGTAATGAATTTTGTACTCTTTAATTTCCAGAGGTTCGAACAGGTGTTGCTTTGCAAATTCTACCACATCCATACCGACTGCCTTCTGCACAATTTCTGCCATTGTTGCCGACCCAGCAGAACAATAGCTAAAGGATCTCCCATAAGGCTGATCTTCTGGTTTGGGTTCAAAAGGATAAGATCGGATGGGTAGATCAACAAAAAAACTGGTCCAATCTTCTATAGGGTACATACGTTCTTCATTCCCCCTCGAAAAACTATTAAAATCATTGCACTCCAACATCGAACTCATTGTGAGCAGATCCTCTATTGTAATTTCTAACTTACGAGGGTCTGGATACTCTACAGGAGTCTTATGTTTCAGATAAGTAAATATCTTATCTTTTTCAGATTTTATGTGACCATTTTTTATCGCAATACCGGTAAGCAATGTTGCCATTGTCTTTGTTGCTGATCTTGTATTATGCTTACTATTTTGATCTGCCCCATTGTAATATTTTTCAAACAACACTCTTCCTTTTTGTGCGATCAAAACACTGGTAATTCGTTCGTATTTTCCGGATTGAATGGCACTATCCATATTATCAAAATACTCATTTGGAGTACCGTTTACTTTAGAAAAATCCAGCTGCCCCATAATCATCTGAAAAGAAAATAAAAAAGTAAGGGGAATTAAAGATGTTTTATACATAATTTACGTTTTTTGAGATCGCAAAATACTATTCCCTACATTGCAAAAATAGAATGAAATTAACATCTACACTGAAACCTCCACTTAAAGTACATTTTTTCTAAATGCACTTGGTGTTCTTTGCAAATAGGTTTTAAAAGTTCTCGTAAAATGGCTTTGATCCGAAAACCCACATATGTGAGCAATTTCGGTTAAACTAAAGTTCTTATCCATCAAATAAACTAAGGCTTTCTTAATCTTTTGCTGACGAATATAATCTCCTAAAGAACTTGCAAAATACTTTGGCACTGCCCTAGAAATATGTCCCGGATGAATGCCTAATTGATCAGAGAGAGATTGAAGTGTTATTTGATCAGGAGTGTCATTCAGTATTTGTCTTAGTGATGCTACCCAAGCAGGTTGTTTACTTTTAGAAAGCGCCGCCTCCTGTATATTTTCGCATAATTGAAGTAGCAATAGTTCTATGGACAATTCTGAATAGACATCTTGAAATCTGAATTCAAAATAAATCTTTGCCAACAGATGATGAGATTTGGGGTGATCAACGATACTACTTCCTTCCCAAAGGTTAATATTTAATTTTTTGGTATCAAACCAAGCTCTTGGAAATTCTATATGAAATCCTCTGGCGTATGCAGTCTCTTTAGAGTTATAATGTGCTTCTTGCCAATTATGAAAAATTAGACTCCCGGGCTGACACGTTTGTTTCAACTTTTTATTTACGTCAAACAAGTTTCCTTGCAGAACGTACATAAAATAAGGGTTTTCATGAAAATGCCAATCCGTACGGGCAGCAGAGTAATCGTATTCAGATAAGATAACCCCGTCAAAATCTACTTCAGATTTTTTTGTTCCGTAGTATTTCCCTGGGGTAAGTATCTTCATACTTTGTTGCTAGTTAAATTTGACATAAACAATATAAGCAAAAGCTATAATACTAAAAACCATTTATTCTGTTACTCTTGTATTTGATTATTCAATTCTTCAAATTTCTGTAGTAACTCGTCTAATTTGGCATTTTGCTTCTTGATCACTCTAGGTCGTAAGTACCACCAATTTATTCCTATCCAAAGTAAGGTGGCGGTATACACCACAATCCCCCAGAACCCTGTCATTTTTGAAACGTACTCAAACAAATACAATGCTATGCCCAAAGAAAGCATTACAAAATAGATACTCAACATCCACTTTTGCTGAAATATCTGTTTTTGCTTTAGTTGCATCAACTGCCTAAGGTATGTTTTATTATTATCTCCCTCATTCGTCTTGAGTAGTGAAATCCATCTATTGTAAGGAATCAAAAAAATGATCATGGCAAGAATAGCCAGTACGAGTCCTATTTTTGTTGTAACATATTCGGGTTGATATCGATACCAAATGCCCCCTATGATACAAGAAGTAATCAACAATATTGCATTTGCGCCCATAAGTTGATAACGTTTATACCTCTTCAACCGATCCGCTTTTTTATAAAGATCTGCAATTTCAAGTTTTTGAACTTCCTGAGTATTCCAGATTTTTTTGAAGTCTATATTAGTATCCATTTTCTTTAAACTTTTTGGTTAGCTTTTCCTTGATTCTATGAATTTTAACTCGAACATTCCCTTCTGAAATTCCTACAATCTTGGCAATCTCTTTCTGATCGATGTCTTCTAACTCAAGGGATATGATAATACGGTCAATTTCTTTTAGTTCCGAAATACATTGATGTAAAAACTGAATGTGATTTTCGATAGTAACCTCTGAAGTTTCAAGCTTCATATGAGGTGGTAATTCTGATTTAGGCATCCTCTTTTCTTTTTGAATTTGACGTAGACAAGTATTTGTCGTAATTCTAAATATCCAGGTACCAATAGCAGACTCTCCTCTAAAATTGGGGAGTTGTCGCCAAACTTTAACAAACGTTTCTTGAGCCAGATCTTTGGCTTGATCAGTATGGTTAACATACCCCATACAGAGTCTGTACACCTTCTGCCAATAGGTTTTATAAATCTCTTCAAAATCCATTAGTTGATCCACTCTTTTAAGGTATCAATAAATTCCTTTTGACAATCGATAAATGGGTTGTGCGATGCATGATCAAACTTTTTAAAATTCGTATTGCCTATCAGGTTTTTGATTTTTTCTATTTGCATTTCAGAAAAAAGACCATCATCTTCTCCATATATCCCAAAGATAGAAATACGCTGTGTTTGAATATTCTTTACCATATCCTTGATATCAAGTGTTGTGTATTTTTCATTTTTCCAAAACCCCATTGGTGCCTCAAAGGTCATTTGTGAGGCATACTTCAATAATACAGGATCTTTTTTAAAATTTGCATACATCTGTGATGCCTTTGTTGTTGGCTTTTGGGGATGATAAAATCCATTTTGCATTGCATGACTAAAACAATACGAACTATATTGAATAGAACTTTTGTCTATTTTTTCTAACATCCTAATGTAATTCAGATTTACAGTATCCTTGTTTCGCATATAGATTTCTTTAGAAGATTTCACAATCGTAGAAAGGGTTTCCTGCATAGACAAAGGAGTAGACACCAATACAACGGATTTTATTTTATTTGGATGTTGTTCTGCATAAAGTGTAGCTACGATCCCTCCAAAACTATGTCCCATTAGCGTTGCTGTTTTTAAGTCGAACGTATCGTAAATAGCATTCAAATCATTAAATGTTTCTTCAAAGGTAAATTTCGTGTTTTTATCTGTTGATCTCCCTTCTCCTCTTCTATCGTAAACAATCACATAAAAACCATTTTCTGCAAGAATTTGAGCTGTCGTCCTTTCAAAACCCGCAGCATTATATCCAGGTCCTCCATGAAGAAATATAATTGCTTTGTGATTTGGGTTTCCAAATGCTTTGGTAAATAATGTTTGTGATCTTACAGAAGCTACCAATAGTATACAAAATAACACCAGTGTTTTTTTCATCGTTTTTCCTTTAAATTTTCGTTTAGATACAAGGAATCTCAAAATGTTACACCTACTATTTCAAAAACAGTAAAAAAGTAAGGCAAAAATTTGTTTAGACTCTGTTTGGCTTTGGTTACTTTTACGATGATAGCAATGCAATCACTCATGAAAGAAAAAAGGAAAAAGCAACCCTGGCCTACTCAAGAGGTAATGAAACAGATTTATGAGATGCAACTTTGGGGTGCTAATGATGCTGCCTTTTATTCGGGAATCGGGTCTCATCATACCGATATGGTTGATCCCTATCTGGAAGCTGTAAGCTCATTTTTGAGATCTTTTGAAAGCCCTATTACCGTATGCGATTTGGGGTGTGGAGATTTTAATGTTGGAAAAGAATTGGTCCCCTATACTCAAAAATACATTGGGGTAGATATTGTACCAGATTTGATCACTCACCATAGAGAAAAATTCAAGGTTGCACATTTAGAATTTCACTGTTTAGACATTGCAAAAGATGATTTACCTGCAGGAGACTGCGCCATACTAAGACAAGTATTACAACATTTATCAAATACCGAAATACATGGTGTTCTTGAGAAGTTATATCAATACAAATATATTATTCTAACAGAGCATATCCCTGAAGGAGATTTTGAACCCAATAAAGATATCATTACAGGACAAGGTATTCGTTTGAAAAAGCAAAGTGGAGTGCAATTGTTATCTCCTCCCTTCAATTTTAAAGTAAAAGAAGAAAAAATGTTGCTATCCACTCGTATCGATGAACATCCAGGTGTAGTGGTAACTACTTTGTATACTGTCTTCTAAACCCCTAAGTGGTACAAACAAGATTTTTGCTAGGGTTTAATCTTAAGAAGGGCTTCGTAAGGGTTTCCCTGCAAGTCCAATAGTTTGGCAAATGCGGGTTCTGTTTTATAACCTTCTTTCTTTAATTGGATAATGTTCTTTTTAAACACTGCATCCTGTTTATTTAATATTTCATGCTCAATGAGCATGTGTCTGTAGGCATTTTGACTTGTAGTGGTTATATCCTGACCAAAAATTTCAACTCCAAAATGATCAGATTCAAAATTAGCCACAGTTACCAAAAGATGATCCTGAGTATAAGTCCGTATTTCAAAATCCTCTTCCTCAGAGAAAAACTGCTCAATGGTAGATGAAAATTCAATATGATCGTTGCATTGGCAAATGATGTCTAAATCACTATTTGGGAGATCAATACCAATAGGTATGGTACCGGCCAAAACTGGGTTGTACTTCTCTAACTTCTCGAATACTTGAAGTTGCGTAAGGTCGATATACGCTTTTTGCTGACGTTCATTTCCATTCTTCAAATAAGTTATATCCAGGAAATTCATTTCTCAACTCTTCAATTATTTTTTGACCGCTTCATCCCATATCTTCTTGATACTTTCTAAATTGGTTTTTGGTCGTATTCCAAGGGGATGCAATGCATTTTTGGTCAATAAAAGTATTACTTCCTGATCTTTACGTAATCTTGGAAAACTAGGTTCATCTATAAAAGTTACCTTATTTACTTTGTTGTATGCTGGACTAAAATAAAGATCGATTTCTTGCGGTCCTGGGCCCTGTTTATAGTTTACATTTTTGGCTTTAACATGAAGTACTACTTTCTTTTTTTCTTCAAGATCTTTTTTCAGCTTCGCATATTTAAACGAGAAATACAAGTACAAAACCAAAGCGCCCGAAATCGAAAATATCATAATTAGGGTTGGAAGCACCCCTAAAGATTCAAACATGGTCAAATTAGGGTCAGAAATCTCAACCCTTCTTTTTTTAGGGATTAATCCCATGGGAATTACCGAAAACACAATTAACAAAACAAAAACACCACCGCCCCACATGGCGATTAGGTTTCCTATTTTTTCATAATGCCTTCTTAATTTACTTTTTTCACTTGGGTTTAAATCTTCCATATACAATTTTCAAATTTGATACATTTCTATCATCTTCTTCTGCAGTACTTTTTTCGGAACACGTTTCAACACAAAGTTTCTAAAACCTTGACCATATTTCCAGTGTGCCATCTTTCCAGTACTCCAGGATTGATTAACAATTGTGGTTACTTTCTTCTTTCTTTTCCCTTCAAATATCTTAAAATTGTGTTTATTACCCTGATCATTTACTATCATTTTGCTCAAATAATAGGCATCTTCTATCGCTTGTGCTCCTCCCTGTCCCATATTAGGAGTAGTGGCATGGGCTGCATCCCCAATCAAACAAATATTATCATGATGCCAATGATCCAGAAGAGCCAAATCAATAATATCATTACGAACTATTTTCTCTATTGGTGTAGATAAAATCAACTGAGTTACTATTGGATCAAATTCCTTAAACATCTCTACAAGCTTTTGCTGTAATTGATCACGATTGTCCTTTTGATTAGGACTATCAAGGGCTACTGCAAACCAATACACCTTGTTTTCTGCTATTTTTGATATTCCAAATCGTATTTGATTCCCCCAAAGCTCCATCCCTCTATGTTGAAATTCGGATGTCATTTCAAAATTTGCTACGCCTCGCCAACACGTCTGACCAGAATATCTGATTTTACTTTCAGGAAAAAGTTGTTTTCTCACTTTGGAATGTATCCCATCAGCACCCAATAGATAATTTGTTTCAATGATAGTATCATCTTCAAATTTTACCTTGATGTTTCCATTTGGGTGTTCTTCATAGGATTGAAAGCCTTTACCCAAATGTATTTTTTCTTTTGGAATTTTATCAAACAACAGTTGTTGTAATGCTGCTCGATGTATCGCAATTGTGGTAAATCCAAACTCTTCTTCTATAAAATCCTGATCATTATCCGAAATTGGAGCCAAATCTGCCTGTGCCAGGGTAATTTGGTTGATTGTATTTCCTTTTACTTTTACCTCGTCCAAAACATCCAAATATTGCAAAACTGACAAGGCATTTGGAGCTAACCAAATTCCAGCTCCCACTTCATCTATTTTTGGTGCCTTTTCAAAAATCTCATAGTCTACTCCAATTTTTTCTAAAGCTAGGGCAGTGGTTAGTCCCCCAATACCTGCACCGACAATTGCATATTTCATTTATTTAAAATTTTTACTTTTCTGGTAATAAAACAAACAAAAACTCTCTGCTCAGATCCACCTATCCGTTTTCGCATAAGTTAGTTATATCTCCTGTAACCGAAGCTGAACGAAACTATTCTTCATAAATATCATATGCCTCAGAAATTGATTTCACAAGTTCTGGATTTTCAAAATCAGATTCTGAAAGTTGAGATAGTTTCTCTAAATAAAGATCAAATTGACCATTTTTGAAAATCGTTAACATCTTCCCACCTTCTTTACAACTTGCTGCATGCCATACGTTAGGCGGTACCATGATCGTATCTCCCGGTTTACCCACAATCGTTTCGTCATCAAAAACCAAGGTTACTTCTCCTTCCAAAATATAAAAGACCTCTGTCATAATCTTATGATAATGTCTCCCTAGATAAAACCCTGGTTTTAACGTATCTTCTACAAAACTAAGCTCTCCATTTGTATGCTTCGAAGAGAGCTTTATAAAACAATGATCCTGAACATAGTTGTAGTTCTCTCCTTCTCCTTTTTTTATAATTTCCTTTGTTTCCATTTTAGCTTGTTTTAAATAAAATAGTTTGAAAAATTATAAAGGACCATTCCCACAGAACGGCCCTTTAAAATTATCATTTGTTTAGTTAAGATTAAAATTTTCCGTTCTGATTTTTCCATTCGGATTTTGGTGGAATGGTTGCAATCACATCCCAATGTTCTACAATCTGCCCATCCTCTAATCGGAACAAATCATAAAAAGCGGTATGTGCTCCTTTACCAAATTTTCCTTCGCTAACGGTAAGCACAAAATTTCCTTCTCCCAATACCATATGCAGCTTATTATACTCCATGACCAAGCCATTTTCTGCAAAATATTTCATCGCAGCTCCAAAACCCTCTAAACCGTCTGCTACAGCTGGATTGTGTTGTATATACTTTGTTGGATTGATGTAAGTTGTGATTTGATCATTTTGATGATTAAGTAAAACATCGTTCACAAATGATGTTACAATGGTTTTATTACTTTCACGTTTTTCTTTATCAGTTATATCCGTAGCACCATCAGTTTGTGTGCGATCACTTGGATTAGGTGGTTGTACTTCTACCAGGTTATCCCAATGTTCTACGATCAATCCATCTTCAAATCTAAAAATATCAAAGCCGATTTTAGGTCCAAAAAAATCATAAATCGTATGTGTAAACACATAATCTCCATCCTGAAAGGCTCTTACCACATTGGCTTTAAAACCTTGTGGTGGTGCATGCTGCATAATCTCTCCAAAACCTGCAAGTCCATCTCCTACGCTCAAATTATGCTGAATATACTTTTGAGAATTAATGTAAGAAATCGGTGTTTTGTCTCCTGTATTAAAACTATTTAATAAGGCAACTACTTTTTCTTTGTTCGTTAGTTCCATATTCAAAAATTTATATCTTCCCATAACCATGGTAGATTGATCCATATCTTGCATAAATTCTTTGGCAGTAGGATTGTTCATAAATGCATCTAATGAAGCATCAGAATCTTCCTTATTGGTCCAATACACTACAACCACTTGCTTGCCTTCTTCATTTACACCGGTAAATCTTTGTAGAAATCCTTTTCGTTTTCCGGTAAAATCGGTTTCTACTTTTTGATTCAACGAGTTAAACTGTACGATATCCGTTTCCTGGGCCAAATTAAAAGACATCACTTCAACAAAATGGCTGTTATTCGTATTAAAAATCTTATCCATCCCATACCTAGACATTTTCATGGTATTTGCATTGATCATTTGTGCATAGTCGGCAACAGATGGATCACTCATAAACTTATTCATGGAAGCATCGGCATTAGGTATACTCTTCCAGTATACGATGACCACATATTCTCCTTTTTCGTTAACACCGCTTTGGCGTTTGATAAATCCGGGTTGCTTACTGGTAAAATCACTTTCTATTTGCGCATCCCTTTTCTCAAAATCGTCAGGATTTACTCCCTCATTAACTTGGAAGGTCGTTACCTCCATAATGGTCTTTCCTTCCATAGTATTCTCAGTGTTCGATTGGGAATCCTTCTTTTTGTTGGTAGAGCATTGACTAAAAACTAAAGCCAATACCACCAACATACATTGTGCAGAGTATTTCATTTTTGATGTGTTTAATGGTTTGAAATTCTGCAGTAAAATTAATTTTACGCCTAAAAAAAAGAATGGTAAAAACCATCCTTTATAGTGTCAAAATCGGAAAATTTACTGATGCGCCTGTCGAAACACATCCGGAGAAGCGCCTACATATTTTTTGAAGTATTTGAAGAAATTGGCGGGATCATCAAACCCAGAGGTATACGCAATTTCTTTGATTGGAGTATTGGTACTAATCAGTAGTCTTTTGATTTGCATTATGGCAATTTCGTTGATAAATGTTTTGGCAGGTTTATTCACCACTGCTTGCACAATATTATTTAGTGTTTTTGTGGTTACTCGCATACTTTGAGCATAATCCATTACTTTTTTATTTTCAAAACACTGCTCTTCGACCATACGTTGAAACGAAAGAAATTCTTCCAAGTACTTTTTCTTGCCAGAGAGTTGTCCATTCTGTGATTTTATACGAAATAGCTTGGTAATGATCATATGCAATGCACTTCGGGTTATTCCTATCGAATATTCATCTTTACATTGATACTCTAATTCAATTTGCTTAACCAGGGTGGAAAAACTGGAAAATGCTTCTTTGTCTTCCTTTAATTCTATTTTGGGAAAACTCAATAACTCATTAAAGAGCTGGAAGGATTTTAAAGCTTCTAATTTATTAAGATGACTAACGATAAAATCTTCTGTAAAAATCAATAAATACCCCTTTACACTCCTACTTTTAAAAAACTTTTGGATTTGATCCTTCCGAATTAATAATACAGTCCCGCTCTGGTATTTATAATCCGTAAAATCAATAGTGTGATAGCCTTCTCCCTCGAGCACCAAAAAGATATTGTAAAATTTGATGATATGATTCTTGCAGATATCATGATCCAAAGTTCTGTTCAACAGTTCTTCAATTCGAACCACCTCAAAATATGATTTAGGATTGGTTTTATTGTCGAATTGTATTTGCTTAATGTCTTCTCTCATGAAAACCTTGAATAGAACATTGGTTATGCTTGTAGCAATATACTAATATTCTATCAGGAAAAATGAGGCAGTACACTTTCGCCAAGCTCTTCAATTACCTGATCAGCTGGTCTGGAACCATATTTCAAATTCAGAATTACATGATTGACTCCATAGGACTCTAAGAGTTTCAAATGAGAGATTGTATATTCCACCCCTGCTTTAAAACCAAGGTGTATTGGGCTTGGGGTAGTTTTTTCATTCTCTAATAAATCTACATACAGTGATTGCATAAAAGGTTTCCAATCTTGCTGCGCTTTGTCAAGTGCGTCATTCCATTGATGCATTACTCTTTGTAGGGTAGCAAAATCTCTGGGGTAATACAACCACCCATCGGCATGTTCTGCTATCCAATCTATAGATTGTCCCGAATGCCCGGTTACCAGAAATGGTGTTTTTGAATTGTATTTGGGTAATATATCTATACCGCCATTTGTGCTACCGTAATATTTGGATTGATACGCCGGAAAGTCTTGTTGTAAAGCTTTGATATAAAAAAAGCTATCTCTGAAAAGTTCTGCTTTTTGATCTAATTTTTGATGAAAAGCAGGGTACTCAACAGGGCGATCACCAGAAGCTACTCCTGCTACTACTCTACCTCCAGACAAAACCTGTAAACTATTTATTGATTTTATCGTATGTACTGGATGACGTAATGGAAGAATGACACTACCTGTAGCCAAAGCAATCTCATTGGTGTGATTCATTATATGCGTCATGTATACCCAGGGATCAAATAATTGCCCGGCGTCCCCAAACATGGGATCATTAAACGGCACATCCCGAAACCATAAGGCACGAAAACCTAGTTCTTCGGCTCTTTTGGCCAAACGCTCTTGATTTTCCATTTTGGCAATTGATCCTTTATAAGATTCTAAAGGAAACACAAGTCCTAATGTGAGTTTCTTCTTTTTTGCTATTTTTTGAAATGTTTCCATTTACACAGATAAAATTGATTTGGTGGCTGCAATTAGTTGATGTATTTTGTTGTCATCGTATGCATCAGTGTGGGCTTGGGAAAACTTCCCTTTATCATTGTCAAAGTATTTACCCGAGCTATTTGCATACTGATTAGAACTAGCTAAATCATACAAAATAGAAGCTCCCTTGTCGGCAGAAGACCAATGTTGCCCATAAGCTTCTTGTACCATTTTGGTATTTAATAAAGAGCCTGGATTTACAGCAATCACATTTGCAAAATCCCATTGCTTCGCTAAATAAAAACTCCACATCGTTAACGCTAATTTACTTTGAGCGTACGTCTGCTGTGCGGGCACTATTTCCTTACCTATCAAGGCATTTAACGAAACTGGTGATTGTGCTGCGGAGCTAAGATTAATAACTCTTGGAGAGTTCGATTTTTTAATTAGATCGTGCAACTGATTGGTAAGTAGAAATGGAGCCAAATAATTGACTACAAATCGAAGATCCAATTGATCCTCGTTTTGCTGATTTCGACTCTTAAAAACACCCGCATTATTGATCAATATATCAATTTTTGAAAGCTCTTCTTTAAGCTGATCTGTCATCTTTTGTATGCTTCCAAAACTGGATAAGTCGGCAACGTATCCTTTTATATAATCATTGTTTGTTTTTTCTTTTAACTCCGTAATAGTAGTATTTAGTTTTTCCTGATTTCTTCCATGCAGTATCACTTCATGCTGATCTTTTGCCAGCTTCAAAGCGGTCAACTTACCAATACCATCTGTACTTCCTGTAATCAATATCGTTTTCATGCCCTAGTGTATATTTTAAAGAAAGAGTGCTCTTCCAGAGAGCAACTCTTTCTTGTATTAGTTATGCCAAATCATCTTTGGCTTCAATTAAATAGTGATGACTTACCGACCCCTTGGTTCTTGCTTCCAAATGTGGTACATATTCCTGATCTTTCATAAAGTTCAATGCAGCTTCTTTGGATGGCCATTCCAAAATTATCCGTAAAGCAGCAGGTTGATCGTTTCCTTCAATTTGTTCGTGAGAAGCAGTTCTTGCCAGATATTTACCTCCGTGTTTTGCTACTATTTTGCCTGAAACGGCTACATAGTCGGCCACCCATTTGTCGTCTGCGGGTGTTACATCTAATACCGAATAATAACTCATCGTTTTGCGTTTTAATGGATTGTACTTTTGATTATACTAAGGTTAAAATTTCGTCCTGATCCAATCTGGATTTTGGAAGTTTGGCATTAAAATCGTTTTCACTACGATATCCCAAAGCCACCAATGTAACTGCTGTAAACCCTTTTTGACGTAAACCAAATTCTTCATCAAAAGCTTTCATATCAAAACCTTCCATAGGAGCGGCGTCTATACCCATTGCGGCTACACCTAGTAAAAAGTTACCGATGTTTAGGTATACTTGTTTTTCCATCCAATGCTGAAAATCTTTCACATCATATCTATGGATATCTGCAAATAGGTTTCTGGCTCCATATGTTTGTTCTTTGAATTCTGGTTTGGCATATCTACCATCATCGTCTTCTTTATCTACCAAATGACGCATATACTCATCAGTAGCACTAGTTCGAGAACAGAAGGCAACTACATGAGATGCGTTGAGCACTTTGGGTTCGTTGAAAATAAAAAAACCTTGCGTGCTTTTGGTAAAACGTTGTTTCCCTTCTTCGGTACCAGCAATAATGAAATGCCAGGGTTGCAAATTGGTGCTCGAAGGAGACATTTGTAACAAGGATTTAACTTGTTCTAAATCCTCTGGAGAGATTTTTTTATTGGGATCAAACGACTTTGTCGTATATCTCCAATTCAATACATCTTTAATATTCATGAGTGTAAAACTTTATACTATATTTTTTATAGTAGCAAAACTAATTATAGTTTTTTATCTTTGCAATAACGGTCAAAAAGGATAGTATAGATTATGGAAGAAGCTACACCAAAAATGCTAACGTTTAAAGGAAAGGAATATCCTTGCTGCGCAAGTCTTACCATGGGTATTATAGGAGGCAAATGGAAAACGGTAATTTTATTTCATTTAATGCACGGAACACTTCGCTATAGTGAGCTCCGTAAACAAATGCCTACGGTAACCGAACGTACCTTAAGTTTACAGCTAAAAACGTTGGAGGAAGATGGAATCATCAACAGGAAAGTATATACTTCAAAACCTCCTCTAAAAGTGGAATACTCTTTGACCGACTTTGGAAAAACGCTAATCCCTATTGTGCAATCTATAGCCGACTGGGGAGATTTTGTATTAGAAAACTATTCAAACTAAGGCTAACAGTTTTTAGAGAAGATTTGCAATCTCCTTAAAAAAACAAAAGCGCAAACCCGAGAGTTTGCGCTTATCATACCATTTAACCAGATGTATTATTTTGTTGTTCTTTGGTAATATGTTACCAAACTAGCTTTAGCCAACGTATTGTTCCATAAATAATAGCCTACTACTGCGGGATTGGTATTGGCTTTTAGCCCCAATTTATCCGTTTTTAAGGCATGTACAGTGATAATGTACTGGTGCAATCCATGTCCTTCTGGTGGACAAGGACCTCCATATCCATTGGCTCCATAATCGGTAATACTTTGAATAGCTTCTTTTGGGGCTAAATTTAATGATACATTTCCTGCATTGGATACCAATTCATTAACATTCGCCGGAATATCAAATACCACCCAATGCCACCATCCACTGCCTGTGGGAGCATCCGGATCATACATGGTAATAGCAAAACTCTTGGTACCTTCGGGAGCATTTTTCCATGATAATTGAGGAGATTGGTTCTTACCTACACACCCAAAACCATTAAATTCTTCATTGATTGTCGCTTCTCCTCCCAAATCCGTACTGGATAAGGTAAAGGTACTTTGTGCAAAAACCGTAGTTGAAAATGCAAGTATAATTCCTAAAATAAAATTCGTCTTATTCATCAGTTGTACTTTTAAAATTATAGGTACAAATGTATTGACGACCTTTAGAAAAGAGGTGTTTCCTTTAGCTCAAAAAGTAGTGCTAAAAGTTCATTTTTGATTGGTACTGTTTGGGTGTAATTCCGAACTTCACCTTAAATGCATGAATAAAATTAGACAAGTTTTCATAGCCTATTTCTTCAAAAATATCTGAAGGTCTATTGGATTTATTTTTCAGGAGAAATGCAGAATGCTCTAATCGTTGATCCTGAAACCATTTGCTAGGTGAGCTATCAAAGTGTTTTTCAAATTCTCTTTTGAAAGTAGACACGCTCATATTAGACAAAAATGAAAGTTCTTTGATCGTCAATTTATTCAAGCGATTACTCTCAATAGTCTGAATAAATTTTTGGCTCTCATTATCAGTATCATGCAATAGGGCGTACAGAAATGCTATTCCTTTAACTTGAATCAGATACAGCATTATTTCTTCAAATTTAACTTCGAGTATATTCTTTTGAGTATCCTTGGGGAGTTTGGAAACATCAAGAATACTTTCTACAAACCTACTGATAAACCCATCATAGCTAAATGAGTAGGTAGAATGATACTCTAAACTTTTGGGAGTATCGAAGTCATATTTCCGGATAAACTTAAGTACGGATTCATTAGAGAAGAAGAATAATACACTACGATAATAATTTTTGACATTAGACAATTTTTCGGTCATCAAACAATGGCCAGATTTCATCAAAAGAAACTGATGATTATCAATTGCAAAAGATGAATTATCAAAAAATACTTCCTTATTCCCTTCCTGCAGAAAACTAAAAGTATTTTTGGTTAGAACCACCTGTTGTTTTGAGATTTCCTGGGTGCTCTCATAATCGTAAACCTCGATAGCAATCGACGAGTCCTGATACAATTCGTCTGGTAAAGTAATTGTTTTCATTATCGTTTAATTAAAAACAGTCTAATACTTCATAAAAGTACAATTTACTAGGTATTCCATAAAATAATAAGGGCAGTTTGCCCTTATCATTATCTCCAAAACTCGATTTACCTTATGGTTTTTAATTCACATGTGTATATAACTTATTAACGATTTTCCATCCCTCTTTACCTTTATACAGTGATAAATAATCATAATAATTATATTCTAACATTGGCACATGCAATTTTACCATTGCAGTTTTTCCTAAGATATCTACACCTATAATTTTCATTCTCAATGATTCACCCAAATCATTAGGGCTTTGTCTCTTTCCTACTGCTTCGAGATAGACCTCCATATTTTGAATACGATCTATTCCTTCAATATCTCCGTAAAGAATCGCATTCTGATGAAAACAATTTTTTAATTTGACAATATCACCATAAAAGATTCCTTCAAAATAATTGTGGATGAGCTTTTCGATTGCTTTGTGGTTTGAAGTAAACATGAGCTACTTCTTTGTTCCTTCATACTGTCTACCATCATATCCCCAATTGTCTATGGGTACTTCGTCGATAACAATATGAGTAGTTTTTGGGTTTTTCTGAAGTACATCTACCAGTACCTTAGTGGTGCCCTCGATTAATAAGCGCTTTTGTTCTTTGGTAACTTGCTCGTCTGTGATTTTGATATTTACGTATGGCATAATTTTTATTTTTATTGATTAATCCCATTTTGAAGTTGTAGATACTGCATATTTCCCTGCTCCAAGAAAAAATATGGATACTGATCCTAATAAATAAAGTGCCTGAAGCTCTATTCCCCATCCGCCAAACTGATTTAGCGAAAAAATATCTGCTCCATGAGCTAATAAAATGGCTATTAAGAAATTGAAGGCTACCACCAAACTGCTTAGTTTAGCTTTATATCCAATAATCATAAGAATTGGAGCTACTATTTCTCCTACAAAAACTCCGTATGCCAAAAGGCTAGGAATTCCGCATCCATCAAGTACTTCTTTGATAAAGGCATAACCCGAATTCATGTTTGCGATCCCATGAAATAGAATTAGCACTCCGATCGTAATTCGAAGCAATAAAAATCCTTTGTTATTGCTTTCTTCTTTTTGTAATGCATTCATATCTATTTTTTTAGGTTAAAATTATTTATGAAGCAAAGTTGTGAGATATTAGAATGAATGAACAGGACCTAGATCACCTTTTTGAAGTGATCTACATCACATTGTGGAAGAAAATAACCGGAAAAATATTGGATTAAGAATCTAATCTACTTAGGGTCTCTCGGGAAACACCCAAATAGGCCGCAATCATTTTTTTGGGTACTCGTTGAAAAAGTGCCGGGTATTGTTCTAGTAGCATTTCATATTGTTCTTTGGTAGAACTTTTTAATAGTGCCAAAACTCGATTCTGAAGAGCAATACGTCCCATTTTACTTTTTTTTGCCCAAAAACGTTCCATTTTATGCATCTCGGCGGTAAGTTTCTCTCTATTTTCATAAGTAATGTAGAGTAGTTCGCTATCTTCAATACAATCGATATATGTTTTGGATTTTACTCGTTTCACAAAGGATTCGTAATCAGTAATCCACCAATTTTCCATACCAAACTGTAAGATATGCTCTTTCCCCTGATCATCTACAAAATAGCTTTTTAAACACCCTTTGATAATCCAATATTCTTTATCTACATAGTCTCCTTCCTGCACAATATATTGATGCTTTTTCTTTATGGTGGGAGTAAAATGACTGAGTACAAAATCAAATTCCTCATCAGTAAGGGTAATAATTTCTTCAATATGTTGCCTAAGAGGATGTTTCATAAGAAGTTATTTCTACAAAAAGATAACACGGGACGATCCTATTTCGTTTTTTTCTGAATCCATTTGAGCATAATCTCCATAGCCTTTGGAGAGAATGTTTGTTCAATAGATGCATATTCATTTGGCAAACCCGTTTCGCTCTCCTGAAATAAATGATTTAAATTATCTAATACCATGGTTTCCACATCTACATTACCGCCTTCTTTAAGATTCTTTTCGATACTTTCGAGGTTTTCTGTTGCTGGCACTTGTAGATCATTACTACCATTAAGTGCAAGTACTGGGCATTTGGTTTTACTAAGCGCTATTGCAGGGTCAAATTTGATAAAATCTACCAACCAAGGAATTGCTAATTGTTCTGAAAGTAAATTGAGCTGATTTTCTGGTAGCGCCGCTCCAAAAACTTTGGTAAAATAGCTTTTTAAATCCACCTCCAGTTGTGTTCTATCTGATGATACCAAAATGATGTCATAGGCGCCTTTCATGTTTTGTTGCCCAAGCGTAATCATAGATTCCGGAACCAACATCTTTCTTTCAATTTTTTCTTTTTGCAATAACATTAATTGATCTCCACGCAAAGCAGAACCAGAAAGTAAAAGGACAAAAGAAACATCGTTTGATTGACTGGCAACCATGGGAGCGATCACACCTCCTAAACTATGCCCTATCAAACCAATCTTATCTGTATCAATTTCTTTTCGAGACTTCAAATATGCAATTGCACTTTGAGTATCCCTGGCAAATCCTTCTAAACCTGTATCATTATGACTTCCTTCAGATTTTCCGGCACCTCGATCATCTACTCTTAATACAGCAATGCCGTTCTTTGTTAAATAATCAGCGATAACCAGAAAAGGTTTATGATTCATCAATTCTGAATCCCTATTTTGAGCCCCACTCCCACTGATTAAAATTACCGAAGCAAAATCAGAACCCGTTTTCGGATATGTAAATGTACCTGCAAGAGCAATACTATCCGTTTCGTTCTTAAAAACTACTTCTTCGACATGATAATCAAATGGTTCTTTAGGTTCTTGTGGTCTATTTTGTCCGTATATACATGATACTGTAATGAAAAGAAAAAACGAAAGAGTTTTATTCATAGGGTTAGTCGTTTCTTAAGGATATGAAATTATGTAGGCAACTTTTACTTCCAATCTCGTATTGATGAATTATTGCCATGAGTAAAGGTAGGCAATACGGATGAATTCTTAAACATCCTTACTACCAGTCATGCATTATTTTCAGGAAATAAGGATCTACTTCGGTAGACAATCTATTTCCGAAATCCTCTTCGCTCATTTTTCCTTTCCAGGAATCATCATATTTGATCAAAAAATCATTTAAAGGTTTTAAAATATCATTCCCTAAAGAGTCAATTAATTGTTTTGCTGTTTGTGTAAATCTCATTTGATACTGTCCATAATTTGCAGGATTCATTTCATAGTAATGCCTATCAAAATCCAATAGACTTGTATAGGACAAATCTGGTGGAGGATTCTTTAAACTAAAATCTACCAACTCCATAACATACTTCAGTTCTTTTGGTTTTTTGGTCTTATAAAAAGCATATAAACCCATATTAGCATGTATTTCTTCTAGCCATCTACTCATAGAATAGTTTTCCTGATTTTCAGGATCCTGAAAACTATGCGTTAATTCGTGTATTACTAACTTATCAAAGAAAAGACGCATGTCTAGTTGGCCATTAGCATTGGTATAGGTACTTACCAAATCCTGTGTCATATCCTTGGGGAAACTTTGAATCATTTCTTGGTATCCAGAAGCCATATGATTTTGTCCCGCCCCAACAATAAGGTTGCCTCGATAATACTCTGGCATCCCCACTACAGGAGAGTATGCGTTTCTAGTCCAATCTTGAGGAGCAACCACCAGCACGCAAAAATTATCTTTAGGTCCCATTATTTCAGATAAGAACTGATAGGCTTCATTTACCAAAATGGACTGTTTTTCGGCATGATTTATTTCTCCTTCGCTATATAAAGTTTGAAATACATAGTTGGTTTCCAATTGCATAAGCCCTTCATGCTTAGCAATGTCCAAAACCGGTTGCTGCTTAGATTTACCACATGAGATGAATGTAAAAACGAACAAGAGAAGATAGGCTGATTTCATAACTATGAATTCTAGATGATATTGAAATAGGCCTGTATTTGGTAGAAGAGCACTCTAAGATAACAAAAATCCACATAACACACTCAATAACAAACTCTTGCCCTCTGCCACGACATACTTTTAAAGGTTGTTTTCAGTGTTATTTTTTAATGCTCTGTTTAAACTTCGAATCGTAATCCCGAGGTAATCGGCTATATCTTGTTTCGAAACATTTAATTGTTGGTTGGCTATCAAAGCCATAAACTTTTTCAAATTATAGTCAATAGGGTGTAATTGTTGTTGAGAAGCTCTCATCGCGGTGTTACGCAATTTCACAGCTATTGCTCTTATTACAATTTGATTTAAGGCATGATGCTCATCCAACAATTTGTAGAAGTCACTTTTATACACTTTGAAAGCAGTAATCTCTGTTATAGCCTGTACATTACTAAAACTTAACGTATCTGTAAATACTTCAATTTCACCCAGTATTTCTCCCTCGCCTACAAATTCCTGGATAAAATCTCTACCATTATCCTCATTTACAAAGCACTTGGCAATCCCTCTTTCAATGATAAAAATAGTATTACCTTTTTTGTGCTGATGAATTAAGAAATCTCCAGGATAAAAAACTTCTTTGTGTATGCAATCCACAGTGTTCGAAGTTTTTAAATCCTTGAAATAGTCTACTAACTCTTTATTAATTCTAATCATGACATAGCCGGGACAAATGTCCTTTTAATTCTCGATACAGCATGCTTACTTTGCTTCTCGTTAAAGGTACACAACTACAATGAAAAAAATAATTATTGATACAGATCCTGGTATAGACGACGGAATGGCGATACAGTTAGCCTTGCATAGTCCGGAATTAGACATATTAGGTTTAACCACCATTTTTGGAAACGCATCGGTTAACATAACTACGGATAATGCCATGCGACTTTTAGAAATTGCAGATCGAACCAATATTCCTGTTTGTAAAGGTACTGACAAACCTCTTAAAAGACCATTTGCTGGAGGTGTCCCTCAAGTACATGGAGAAGATGGTAAAGGAAACATCGAACACCCTGAAAGTAAATTAAAACCAGATCCAAGATCGGCTCACGAGTTTATGGCAGAACAGATCAAATCCCATCCGGGTCGAGTTACTATTCTTGCCATTGGTCCGCTAACGAACCTTGCACTATTGCTACAAGAATACCCAGGGATTGAAGAACTAGTAGAAGAAATTGTTATTATGGGAGGTAATGCTTTTTGTCCAGGAAATGCTACTCCTGCAGCAGAAGCAAACATCCTTTCTGATCCAGAGGCGGCGGATATTGTTTTGGGAGCTAACTGGAAAGTGCATATGATAGGGTTAGATGTTACTCACAAAGTTTTGATGACCAGCGAGCAACTTGATCGAATTGCCAATACCGAAAGTCCTTTGAACCAGTATGTCTCTACTACCTTTCATTTTTATAGAGACTTCTTTAAAAAAGTAGATCAAATTGATGGTATATATGTTCATGATTCTACTGCAGTGGTATATGTTTTGAAAAGAGCACTTTTTGAAACCAAAGATTTCCCTGTAAAAGTGGAAACTACTAATTCTATTAGTCTTGGTAAAACATGGCCTTCGATGGGTGAATCGGATCATGAGGATGGAAATGAACTCTTACCCTGGAAAAATCGCCCTAAAGTAACTATCTCTGTAGATGTGGATGCCAATACTGTTTTACAGCTTATTGAGGAGCGACTCCATTAAATCTAGTAATAAAAAAAGCAGAAAAGAATATGCTAGATTCTTTTCTGCTTTTTTCAACGTACAACTACAAATTCCTTGTGGTTATAAAGAAGCTTCACCTATAAAGAAATATAAATTCTGAAGGGCTTCATCTCTTTTAGGAAATAGTGCCTGCATTCTTTCATCAGTTCCCATTTGTTGTAATCCATCCATGGAGTCAAAGTAAAATCGGTGGATCTCATCTGGCATTTCTACACTTCCTTTGGATTGAAAAGGCGCTATAAAACGTTCGAAATGGGTTCCAAATTCTGGCATGATTTTACAAACATCATCGTGATACTCTTCAAACTGCTTTACATAACGTTCACCCTCCTTAAAATAGATCAAAGCAACACCATAGGTTTTGGTATGATCACCGGTTTCTCTTTCAAATTTAAAATTGGTATTCTTACTGGTAAAAATAGAAATGTCCTTTATTGCAGGCATTGCATATTCATTTCGAATTTTTATAAATTCTGGATCTTCATTAAATTTATTGAATACCTCAATACTTGGATAGGTCGCAAAATGAATCTCATCGGGCAATGCTATTTCTCCTTTTGCCAACATTTTGGGCGCAATAATACGTTCTATTTTTCCTCCATATTTTTCTAATATGGTTCCTCCTTTTTGTTTATACTCTTCAAAACGTGCTTCTTCTCCTTCTTTAAGATATACCAAAGCTACATTTACTATTTCTTCATTTTTAACTATCATTGGGTCTACTGTTTGTACATTAGTATTAGCCTGTTCTAGCTCTTGTGTGGTAGACGTTTTACATGAGATCATCAAAAAACATATAAAAGCTACACCTACCTGTTTTATCATCGTTTTCATTTGTTGTCTAGATTAAATGCTCCATTTGTAATGTTTCCTTAATCAAGCTTTCCTGAATTGGACCCGTTTTGGTATTCAGCTCGTTCGTATTGTAATCTATGCCAACCGCTTCTCGTATAGGCCGGGTTCCTTTTTCCATCTGAATCACATTTAAAATAGCATCCGCGATCTCTTCAGAATTTGGAGCATCTTCACTTTTAAAAAACTCTCCAAAATTTTGAAGCATCGCTGCCGGAACGTCGCGCATTTCTCCATAGCTTTTCAGCACCTCATCATCATCTTCTTTAGGGCCACTATACAATAACCCAGAAGGATAAGGTCCTGGTTCAATAATCGTTACATCAACGTTTAATGGTTTTAATTCATATTTCAATGATTCTGAATAGGCTTCCAGAGCGAACTTACTAGCGCAATACACACCAAAATATGGGAATACTAATCTCCCGGCCAATGATGAAATGTTTATAATCAATCCGTCTGAAGATTTTTTAAGCAAAGGAAGGAAAGCTTTTGATGTTCGGATTACTCCAAAGAAGTTAGTATTAAACTGCTCTTCTACTTGTTGTAAACTATACGCCTCGGTAATACCTACGTACATTACTCCGGCATTGTTTACCAAAACATCTATCCCACCATCTTCTTTGGTAATTTGTTCTACTACCGCATTTACAGAGGCATCACTAGTCACATCCAAATCTGCTACTGTAATAGCAATATTTTCACTTTTTGCGATATATGCTAATGCTTCCTTTTTTTCTTTGTTTTTGCCACTTGAGTCGCGCATCGTAGCCCAAACTTTATACCCATTTCGAGCTAAGGTAAGTGCTGTTAAATAACCAAACCCGTTACTTGCTCCCGTAATCAATACATTTTTCATTAGTAATTTATTTTTCGATTAATAATGAAACAAAGATCGAAACCGGAGAGGTGGAATCGTTTTACGATTAGTTCAATGATTTGCCCAAATAGGTCAATTTATATGTCGTAGGAGAAGTTCCATATCGAAGCTTAAAGGTTTTAGAAAAATGAGAAACGCTTGTAAAACCACATTCGTAGGCAATATCGGTGGTTCTTAGATCTGTAGAAATCAGCAGCTCTTTGGATTTTTCTAGTTTTTTATCTCTTAAATAGGTTGCTGGTGAAGTATTGTATATCCTTTTGAATTCCCTTTTGAATGTTGATAAACTTTGATTATTTAATATCGCTAGTTCCTCTAAAGTAATATTAGAATAGTGGTGAGCTTGTATAATTTCTCTAAAGGAATAGGTATTGGGTTCAAATAAATTTGAAAGGATGGATTGTATATCGGGTGCATTTTGTGTTTGATTTAATAACAATACAATTTCCTTCAATTTTAAAATTAAAATTTCTTCGTTGACCAAAGTCGGGTTTTCAAAATAAAACAAAATACCTTCGATATATTTTCGAATTAAAATGTCACTTTTAAGTTTGGACATCCCTGTATCCAAAGCCATCTTTTTTGTGAGAAACTCTGGTAGTTTATTTTCGTAGATCTTCAATAAGATTTCAGGATAAAAATGCACCGCCAATGCTTGATAAGTATCAGATTCTCCCGAGGGTAACATATTACAGGTATAATTCCCACATTTCATCAACAGGGATTCTTCTGCCTCGATGGTGACACGTTGTGTTTCCGAAATGGAATTATATTCTCCTTGCAAAATATACAGGAAACAAGCCTCGTTGGGCATCAAAGTAGGCTTTTTGTAAGGAGGTTTCAGAATAATGGTCTCAAAAAGCAATTTACCAAATAAGTCTATGGTTTTATAATCCTGTATCATCCTTCATTTTCTATCAAAAATACATGTTATCCCTGTATTTTTCTTTTAAAATTAGTCCAAGCATTTGTCAATTCGGGTCAAACCAGGTTAAAATGTTCATTGATCTAAAAATCAAACACTAAGTCAACTCTCCTGATATGTTTTCCTTCTTAATTCAAAAACGAAACAGCTAGTGGCATCAAAATCTCGCTCTTCAACAAATTCGAAACCGAGTCTTTTGTAAAAGCGATGTGCTTTGGTATTTGTTTTCAAAGGGTCGATTAGTATTCCATCTACGTCTGGCACTGCAAAACATCTTTGTATGGCAAGTTTCATCATTTGAGTACCATATCCTTTATTAAGATCTGTTTCTTCTCCTATCCAAATATCGATGGCCCTTTTATTGGGCGCAACCTTTCCCCAATACTGAGTTTCTTCTAGATATGGATCAATGATTTGAATAAACCCTATTGGTCTACCTTCTAATTCGGCAACGAGCTGTTCTCTCCAAACAGGAGTATATTGTAATTCGGTTTCCCAATTCCAATCCTCATCGGGATCACAATCGATTACATGTTGCTTGGTGTCCCAATATTGCAATAGTTCGAGATCATGTATTGTAGCGGCACGAAGTGAAATCATGATAAAAACAATAGTCGAGTTTTCTTTTTTTTACTATTGATCAGACCAAATGGCCAATTCATTTCCTGCTGGATCCAAAAAGTGAAATCTGCGCCCTCCAGGAAACGAAAAAATTTCTTGCGCAAGTTTTCCTCCGGACTGCAATACGGTTTCTTGTATTTCTTCCAAATTTGCGTGATACAATACCACCAAAACACCATTAACTATAGGGTCATCCGATTTTTCAAAGCCGCCTTCCAGTCCACTATCTGCAAATGCAGTATAACCTGGCCCATAGTCTGTAAACTTCCATCCAAAGGCTTTTATGTAAAAGGCTTTTACAGCTTCCAGGTCTTTTGCTTTAAACTCTATGTAATTGATATGATTATCTTGTTGCTTCATTGTTGAAAGGTATGCTTATAATAAAATATGTACTTTGATCTCTTCATCGATCTGGATATAAGTCTTTTTCCTAATTGCAGCTTTTACCGGTAGGATGTAGCTCTCATTCTTCGTATCATACCAAATAGCAGTATCCCATTGGATCTCCTTAATAATAGCAGAAGCTTTCATCCTTCCCCAACCTTCTTCCTGCCACTGTAGATGTTCTCTAATTTCTTTTGACATTTCTTTGGGAACAGAAACAAAAAACCATCCTCCTGGAACATCGTGCTTCCATAATTTGGCTGAAAAAGTATATTCAATTTTTGGCATCCGTTTTTTGCTATTGAACTATAAAAATATTAAAAAAAGCATAGGCCTTTACGCCTATGCTTTATTAGTTATCACCAATGTATGGATTACAGATTATTTGATGAATCCTACCATATTTTCTACCATTTCGGTTACAGCTCTTTGTAAAAAGGCTCTAAATTGAATCTCGGTCATATTCGGGTTTTTCAGGAATTCATAATTAGACGTCCATACAATCATCGATTTATTTAATCCCATATCTACGACCCGAAAACTATTCTCTACCTTCTTTGCCGGAACTCCTTCTACCACTTGCCACGTATAGGTTCGGTCACTATCATCAAACTTCATGATTTTTTCTTTAAACTTTCCCTTTCCATCGGGTGCAGTACACACTCTGGTCCCACCTATTCCTTTTGGGCCTATCCATTCTACCTTACCTACAAAAGAGGATATCTTATCAATATTATCCATTTTTCGTATTTGCTCCCAGACCTTATCTGCAGAAAAATCTACATGTGATACATAACTCAAATCTGATTTGTGATTTTGTGCTTGTACCTGAAACGTTCCTACTACAGTAACTATTATTATTACAACTTGTTTAATCTTTTTTTTCATTTTGTTATGTGTATATTGTTAATAAAAGAATTGTTCAAGAATGATTTTACCTTCTTCAACTTGATAAATAATAAGTTCATCAAGCGCCCTTTCATCTCCATTTTTGAGCGTTAAAGAAATTTTATACGGAATAGCGATGAAGTTCTTGCTGGTCACATAATCTCCAATTTCTAAGGACGTTACTTCCTCAATATTTCCGGTCATAACTGTATCCTTTTCTTTGATAGCTTTTACTCCTACTAATTCTGGAAAATGAAGAGATTGTGGTTCGATGTGTTTTACCTTCTCTTGATGAAAAAGGGTGTTATAAATGTCTTCGAACTTCCCTTCTTCCAGCAGTGTTTTTAGCTCTTTGGCTATAGCTTCGGTTGTCATATTATACGTTATTTTAATACAGTATAGTTATAAGTATTTTTAATGTCTTTGAATTTGTTGTTAGAAGCATTTACTACTTCTCCAGTTTCTACATAATGTTTTAATCCCACTAATGTCTCGCCCAATAACTTTTTGAATTTACCTTTGGCCAATCCAGCCATAAAAGCGGGTTTGGTTCTAAACTGAAACTTATAGCCTGCTGTTGCAGTCCCATCTCCATTATCTTTTACATAGTAAATGGCCTGAGAATTGTTTTTGTCCAAAGGAAATTTAGCTGCATCTTTAATGATATTGATCATACGCATATTTTGCGCATCAATGTCAAGAATAGTCTCGTGTGCCCATCTCTTTTTATTTTCACTGAAATAACACTTTCTTTCTGCTCCAACTTCTCCTTTTAAGGAACCACTTTCATAATGAGAAGAATAGATAAAGGGAGAAAAGTTTCCCACTTTGCCATAGTCCAATACCATGGTTTCCCAAACTTTTTCTGCTGAAGCGTTTATTACAATTTCGGTATTAAGGGTTTTGAACTTTTTTGTCATCCGTTCTTGCCCCAGGATCGAATGACTTGCTAAACCAAAAGCCAAAACAATCATTACTGTACGCATTACATTTTTCATATGTTCTAAGATTTTTAAAGATTTATTGTTTGGATACATCAATTCAAGTGGTGTTACAAAACTGAAGCTACCTTCTTTGATAATTTTTGTAATTCTTTTGTTTTATGAGGGCTAGGTTGTCCTGTTTCTACAAAGTGTTTTAAGTCATTGGGAATACTTGCAATCTGTTTGGCTAATTGTATTTTCATCATAGGAGCCATTATGCGTCCAATAAAACCTTTGGTAGTCACTATCAGATGCATATTTACTCTGGTCTTATCGCTTCCTATTTCGTTCAACTGCCAATTATTAATCGCGGTGTCAACAAAAAATGGAAAACCTTCAATGACTTCGTACTCTAACTCGTATTTCTGCGGATCAAAAGTTCGTATTACCTCTTTGACCTTTCCTGATGGTAATTCGCAAGCTCTGTTATTAGATGGAGCTTCGATGATAGTTGGTGCACCATACCCTCTGGAATGATTGAGTCCTGAAGCCCATTTGTAGGCATCCCCAAATTGATTCCCCAAGATATCCCACACGGTTGCAATCTTCCGGTTAATAATAATTTCTTTCTTAAATTCCATATCGATAAAAATTAAATGAATTAATGATTTATCATTTGGATACGAGAAAGTTAGAGGTGTTACAAAATCAAAAAAGGCTACTTTTCGTTGAAGTAGCCTTTGATATACAATCGAAAAAAGGGGGATTACAGACGGAAATAGTCAGTAAGCTTGTCATTATTAATCAACTCATTTACAATGGTATCTTTGTCAAAATCGTCTTTTACCGGATGTTCTTGAAACAGTTTTGTATACGTATCGGTAAAATCATCTAATGCAGCAGCATGATTTTGCTCTACAAAGTCTTTTACTTTGGTCTGCGTTTTGATATTAAATACCATCTTTTCTTCGTCCAAGACTCCCATTTGTTTTAAGGTCTTTGCCTTTTTGGGACAACGACAAGGATTGTTTGTATTGACCAAACCACATTTGTTATTCATATAATTAAACAGGTCCTTACGAGCTCTATGCAATTTGATTCTAAAATTTTGTGCACTGATATTGAATATTTCTGCACCCAAATTATGATCAATTCCAAAACTTGCACCCAAAATAAAAATAAGACGCTGTTCCCTATTCAAACACATAATCATCCCACTCATACATTGAATTTGCATTTCTTTAGAAAGCTCTTGATAGGCAATATCTTCCTCGATAGTCAATTCGGCATTGGGTACCTGATCCAGACGTTCGGCATAATCAGTAAAGTCCGAAAATTTCTCTTCTCCTTTTCTACGCTTGGTCTGCAAAAATTCATTAACCACAATTCGATACAACCAGGTACGAAATTTACTTTTGAAACCAAACTGCGCTAATTTGGTTATCACTTTTATTAATACCTCTTGTGTAAGATCCTGAGCATCGTTTGGATCATGACATAATTTCCAGGCCAGGTTGTAAATAAAAGGTTGGTGATATCCGATAAGATCGTTGAGCGCTTTTCGATCACCTTGGATAGCTTGTTTTACTAATTCTTGTTGTTCACTATCAGAATACGTTTTACTAAATGGAAAATTCATAATTAAACCGTTTTATCATTCTGATGCAGAATCTGTACAAGTGTTACAACTTTATAGAGTTTTACGCATTCAATATTACGAAATACCTATTACTTTTATCATTTTTCACCTATTCGAAAGGCTTTAGTATTTTACTTTAATATCACCATTAGTTCTAATATACAATATACTATCGTCATTAGTTTCGTTGACTACTCTATGAATTGCCTCATCTGTAGCTGTAAAATAGCTACCTGGGTCTAAGATTTTTACATCTCGGTTTTGAGGCAAAGTGTAATGCAACTCTCCTTGTACAAGAATCGCATGAAAAATTTCTCCATCACTAACAATTTCACCAGTAAATTGTTTCGGTAGTTTTACAAAAAAGCCTTGTAGACCATCATTATTATTACTTTTCCATAGAAAACTTATCTGGGCATTACTTTCTACACTAATCCAATTGGTAGCTTCGCTAGTTACCCAAACTACGTTTGAGGCATCTATGTTAACAGGACGTTCCCCATTTTCAAAAGCTTTATCAATGGGTTTTACCAAATATGGTCCGCTATCAATTTCTACATAAGCTATATTTTCTTTTCCTTTTGCAGAAGTGATATGTGATTCTCCGGCTGGTTGTGTCCAAAAAGAACCTTGTGGCATCCACATAGCCGCAGCATTCGGATCATCATTATGGATCAACCCCTTGATTACAACAGCCCGGTAGGTAACATTATGAATGTGCGGAGGTGAAGAGAAACCATCTACAAATTTTGCCAAAAAACCAGTAGCCACAGTATCTTTTCTATCGCCCCAAACTGTTCCCGCTAGTGGGCTTTTATCTCCTCTAGCCGGATTTAATTTTTGCCATTCAATTTCAGAACTTAACACCACTTTATTTGTAGATATTACCTTTTTAGGATTGGACACTTTTTGCACAGGTTTTTTTTCCTCGGTACAAGAAATTGCTATACTAACTGCAATAACTACGTATAAGATCTTCTTCATTGTATCCTGATTATATTGTTTACTGAATATACCCAACACGAATGGGATTCCAGATATGTGTTATAACTTTACTTTTTTGATAAAATAAGGAGGCTTTCCTAAATCTTCTGCTCCGGTAAATGCTGGTGCTTTGTGCAATTGGTTTACTACCACATATAACCATCCATCATTACCCACTGCTACATTGTCTGGCCAATCGATAGACTTATCTCTTATCACAGGTTGTAATTCTCCCGATGCATTCAATACATCTAAACCATACTCCTGAAGGTTGGTAAAGTAATGATTGCCATTTCTATCCGTAGCAACACCGTCTGAAATCGGCTTTGCTCCTACTACCTGTATCGCCTTAGCTATCTCGCTGTCTTCTTTTCCTTCTCTAAATACACTTGCTGGCACACTATACCATTTCGTTCCATTCATAGCTCCAAAGAACAAGGTACTTCTATCATAACTTAAGGTAATTGGATTTACTGCTACTCGTGCCGGAGCACCTCCAAAATGGATCACTTTACCATCGATGACCATATCGATGTCCTCGGCCTCAACTACCTTGTCTGCGAATCTTCGTACCGTTTTGTTATTGATATCAACTGCTAAGATTCCTGGATTTGCAATATCAGCAAGATAGACCCAACCATTTTTCTCATCTACCGCCAAGTCTTGAATAAAACTTCCTTTGGGTGCTACATCCTGGGGAAACTCGAATCGAAACACCTCTTTTTTGGTACCAATATCAAAACCAAACAAACGAGTTTTTCCTAGATTTTGTCCCATATCAATGATCCATAGCACATTGTTTTTGGCAACACGTATTCCCAATGGAGTATCGAGTTTATCATCACTTGCAGTAGCTCCATTCTTTTGGTAATCGGTGCTTGGAAAAGGTTCTACATTACCATTTTTTACCTCTACCAACTGAAAGTTAGAAGCATCCAAAGGATGCATCGTAGCAAACACACGCCCGTCTTTGGATACCGCAACATTACCCGGACGGGTATCAAACTCAGCAACATTTTGCAGTACCTTTTCTTCTTCTTTCTCCTCAGTAACTTCAGTAGCATTCGTGTTTTCCTCTTTCTTTTCTGGAGATTTACACATGGTACAAACACTTAAAATCACAGTAAAGGCAAATGCCATAGTTATTTTTTTCATAGTAAGCAGTTTTATGATTTGTTGACTATTTATTGAATTCGATTCTTAGCATGACAAACAAATCTTGTTAATCTATTCTCATCCTATAATTCCTATGCATGCAAAGGTACATAGGGGTTGCTTACCATACAATACCGGTCAAAAAGGATAGTCTTAGTTTTTAGGTTAAACCTTCGTTAAAATTCACTTCACAATGAATGACAGCAACTTCTCTATGTCCATTAATCCCATATCAAAGGTCTCTCTATCCCAATGGTTCTGAGATAGTCCAGCATTTGCCCAGTATGCACAGCTTCATGATATGCCATACGATTTAAGTAATCTCCCAAGGTTTTGCTTTGTCCTACTTCCGTTCTCTCTATGCGTATACTATTGAGACTTGAAGGATCCATATCTTGTATCATCTTTAAAAAGGATGTTCGATACGGTTTGCAAAACTCAAGTTCGTATTGGAGGTTCGAGTAGGGTAGTTCCTGCCATGGAGATGGATAATCGCCAAGGTTTCCTCTATTTTTAATAATGGTATGAAAGAGATGTTCTGTTTCCAAAACATGTCTGACCATTTCGAGGCATGTAAATGCTTTTTGATCTGGTTTCCAATTGAGATATTCATAGGGGATACCCTCCCAGAGTTTGATACTTCGTCTTCTGATTTCAGAAAAATTTAATAGGATGACTTCAATAGCGTTCATTTCACATTTGTTATTGGTTATTGATATTTCTAGCCTTCCTCAGAAAAACATTGAGGATGATGTGTCACTTTAAAATTCATAGAATTTGCGATAAAACAATATGCATTGGCTTTTTCATGTATTTCTATTGCTTTTTCTATCATTTTATCTTCTGTTACGGTTACTACCGGATGTAAACTTACTTCGGAAAAATATCCACTTCCATCCTGCTTTTCGATCATTATACCTTTTGCCTGATCTTTATAACTGGTCACTACAACTTTTGCGGTAGCGCACAAATGCAAATACCAAAGCATATGACAGGAAGATAAGGACGCCAGCAATAACTCCTCTGGATTATGTTTGGTAGGATCTCCTCGAAATGAAGGATCCGAAGATCCCAAAATTTCCGGTTTGTTGATAACCGTAATGCTATGGCTACGCTCAAAAGTGCTATACGCTGCGGTACCTTTTCCTGTATTGCCTGTCCAGGTTATGGTAGCCTGGTATTGATGTTCTTTTTTCATATTATTTATTTAATTACTCCACCATTTTTTCATCCAAGTATTGGATATTACTTTTGCCTTATCATAATCATCTACAACTACGATCAACTGATTGTCGTGATCACTGTATTGCGTGATAATATTGACATGGGCCTCGGCTAATGCTCTGCAAAACATTCCTAATTGACCAGGTACGTCCTGTCTAAGTTTTTGAATCAACACCTCATTAATTTGGGTAACCTTTATCCCTTCTTGCTCTAACACAATTTTGGCTTTATCGGCTTCGGCGACCAAAAAATGAGCAATAGCATGTGTGCCATTATAAAAAACGCCTCCGCCCTCGAGACTAATATTGTTCTTTCCTAAAGTTTCGCCCATTAAAGCCAATTGCCCGGGCTTGTTTTCGAATATAATTTCTATGTCTTTCATTTTATGTGGTTTTAATTTATGACGAAGTAAATTCAATTATTACATTTACATTTCATTTGACAGTGAACTATGGAAGAAACTAATTTTGTCTCGGTGACCTCTTTGCTTTGTGAGCCTTCCAGGGCAAAAATTCTATGGAATTTATTGGATGGAAGAGCCTACACCGCAGGAGAATTAGCACTTGCTGCTGATTTATCAACTACTTCGGTAAGTAACCACTTATCCAAACTACTCAAAGGCAACCTACTAAAAGTAGATGTGCAGGGTAGACATCGATACTACTCTTTTGCTTCTAGTGAAGTTGCCTATGCTGTAGAATCTATGGCCTATTTGGCGAATAAAAAATTACCAAATACAGAAAATCAGCGTACTCAAAAAATTGGGGTCAAATATTGCCGAACCTGCTATGATCATATGGCGGGGTACCTAGGCGTAACCATAACCGAAGCCATGGAAAAGAAGGGATACCTTCAAAAAAGTGAAAACCATTATCTAGTTACCCAAAAGGGATGGACATGGTTTTCTCAACTTGGTATTTCTCAAGATGATTTTTCAAAAAGCCGTCGCCCCCTGACCCGTCAATGTCTGGACTGGTCCGAACGTCGCCCCCACCTGGCTGGGCACTTGGGCGCCATATTATTAAACAAAATGTTGGAACAACACTGGTTTAAAAAAGTAGAATTCTCCAGAGAGCTTGTAGTTACTTCCAAAGGAAATCAATCTTTATACGATCATTTGGGAATCAAACTTTAAACCCTCTCAGTCTCACCTAAACTATTTTACTTTAGCAAATGCCATTTTTACTGCCAATCCTGTGAGTACTGATGCCATAAACCATTTCTGAACTCGTAACCAAATCGGTTTTTTTGAAAACCAGCTGGCCATTTTGGCAGCAGATAACACGATCAAAAGGTTAACAATAAAACTGATGATCACCTGTACTATACCCAACTGAAAACTCTGACTTAAAATCGAACCATATTCTGGCTTGATAAACTGCGGAAAAAAGGAAAGGTAAAAAACCGCCATTTTGGGGTTCAAGACATTCGTCATTAATCCAATATTAAACAGTTTGAAGGGTTTATCCTTTTTAAGGGTTTGATCCGCATCAAAAATCTTGTTTTTCGATCTTACCGAATTGTATGCCAGAAATAACAAATATCCTACTCCAAGAAACTTTACCACAACAAATGCATAAGGTACTGCAAAGAATATTGCTGTAAGTCCAAATGAAACCATGAGAATATGAAATAAAAACCCACACATTACTCCAAATAGAGAAATGATTCCCGCATTTTTTCCTTGAGATAGGGAACGAGAGATTAAATAAATCATATTTGGTCCTGGTGACAGTACCATAAGTAAAGCTGCTAATGCAAATACTAGTATATCAGTTATAGGTATCATAGTTTATGTATTATCATTTAAATTAAAGTGATCATCCTGTTTTGGATTTCAGTATTCATGGCTTTCCCTTAAGAATCATTCTTTCTTCGTAAAAATACGATAATCTAGTATTATCTTGTTGTTATAAATCAGAGTATCTATACTTAAAGATCAACTGATTTCATAGAATTAAAAATAAACTCAAATAATAAGCGATAAGTTATAATAATACCTTATCTATGCATATGCGTTTGTGATTCATCAATCGCAGTACTACAAAATCTTTAAGAGGATAATATAGCTTGTTTTAATTGATGCTTAAATAAGATCGAAAAAATCGAGATCATTACGAACTTTTAGGTGATAACAATTAAAACTAAAACTATGCTAATAATCCAGGTTAAAAAAGGAGAAAGTATTGATAGAGCTCTTAAAAGATATAAGAGAAAGTGCAAAAACGTTAAGCTTGTAAAAGAAATAAGGTCACGCAAAGAATATGTAAAAAAGTCTGTTAAAATGCGTGAACAAATGAAAAAAGCTCAACATAAAGCAAAATATCTTCGCGAACATAGTGACGAATTTTAGCTAAGAGCATAAAACACAAGCACTTCATTTACTGTGTATTAATTTAATGTTATCAAAATAATTTTTCATTTGATCATGGTTATTTTGCGAATAAATATGCTATTTTTGCAGCGTTCAAATAGAACTGCTTTTTGATTTTAAGGTATTATTTAGTAATTAGTTTTTTGAGTTTATTCTCTTCTTGCCTTTTTTATTTCATTATTACTTTATTTTTTTAAGTGTTTAGGATGATATTATAACTATTATAATGAGCTCTAAATTTTATTAAGAAGAACTGTTTGAACACGATAACATTTAATAATTTAAAATTTAGTAAGATGCAAGAAGGCACAGTAAAATTTTTTAACGACTCAAAAGGATTTGGGTTCATTTCATCAGAATCAGGACAAGATATTTTTGTACATGTAACTGGTTTAATAGATGAAATAAGAGAGAATGACAAAGTTGAATTCGAAACCGAACAAGGAAAAAAAGGATTAAACGCTGTTAATGTTAAAGTGATTTCATAATTCAAATTATCTGATCATTTTAAAAAGTGAAAAATATTACAAAGATTGTCTCGCAAAGACAATCTTTGTTGTTTATATTGCTGTCTTTATTTTATACTATTAAAAGGTAAAGATTCAATATTTCTTATTCTCTTATTGGCAGCATGTCCGAAGTATCTACAGGAAAACTGTCGTATTTGTTATATAATTTCAAATACTTTTTGGGATTGATAGGAACTTCGTTTAAGGTTTCGTACAATCCTCTAAAAAACCCTTCACGTTTTTGCGATGGATTAAATACCAGGCTTAGTTTCACCGTCTCATTAGTATCATTTTTAAATCCATGTGGTGTAAATCTTGGAATGTAAGCCACTGTGCCCGGATGGGCTTGCATTTCTTTATCTCCAACTTGCATCGTTAAAACTCCTTCGTTTACGATAAAGGTTTCGTCCATAAATCGATGATAGTGTAGCTTTGCACCAATGGCCATTGGAGGTAAGGTAATTTCATAAATCCCTAATTGATCATTTGATATTTCGCTGGTCACTTTGAAGGTTATCGAAATGGTTTCCAATTCTAGTTTTTCTCCTTGTTCTGGAGCTACAATCACTGCTTCACTTTCCAGTTGATCATTAAAATAATCTGTCTTTTTCATTTATCGTGTTTTTAGTATTTCTAGTATTTGTTCTTTTTGACGGTTTAGATTTTCCTGAAGAATGTTTGGATGCGCCGTCCCTTCTAGCGAGAAAATGGCCTTTTGCTTTATCCCCATAAAACCGAAAATGGTGGTTAAATATGGCTCTTGAAAATCCAAAGCTTCCATAACCGTGTTTTTGTAAACTTCCCCTTTGGCAGTGATGATGAAAACTTCTTTTTTTTTCAGTAATCCCTTATAATTCCCATTATGATCAACCATAAAAGTATGTCCAGCCCTAACCACATGATCCAGATATGATTTTAAGGCTGAGGGTACATTCAAGTTATACAGTGGACTGCTTATCAGAATTTGATCTGCTGATTTGAGTTCTTCTATCAAAGTATCAGACAAGGCAATCGCCTCCCTGTTTTGTTGCGTATAGTGCTCTTCAGGAACATGAAAAGCCTGTACCGTTTCATTTTGTAAATGTGGAATATTGATTCGGGTTAGATCCCTATGTATTACTCTTCCTCCTGGGTTTGCTTTTCCCCAATGGGTTTCAAAAAAATCGGCTAAATTTCTGGAGTGAGAACCTTCGATTCTGAGACTTGCGTCTATTCTTAATAATGTTTTCATCTATTGATTTTTTACATTCAATAGAATGACAAAAGAGTCCTTTAAAACGTGACTGATTTATAACAAAAAAGATTTTAATTTCTTTGGATCAACAATAGAATAGATACTTTTAATTTTGGTCCCTTTTAACTCAAAAACCTGGCAGTTGTATAGGGTACCGTTTTGAAAAAACAAAATAGCTGGTTGGTGGTTTACAAACTTCATTTTGATCGTCAACCCTGCCAAAAATGCTTTGTATACGTAAATCAATAGTTTAGAAGCACTTGTTATTCCAGTGGTTAATGCTCTTACCACTTTGATATCTTTTCCTCCATCCGCAGCCACAACGATATCATTGGATAATAGGTTTTCCAAAGCGGTAAGATCCCCACTTTGTATGACTTTGACATAATTTTCTAAAGGATACGTATCGTACACCGTATTTCTATTTTCGTTGATCTGGGTATTCTGGACTTTTTCCTTTGCTCTACTCAGTAATTTTCGAGAATTTTCAATTGAAAAACTGAGCACTTCAGCTATTTCTTTGTGAGAATAATCGAATGCTTCTTTTAGAATAAAAACTGCGCGTTCTTTTACCGTTAATTTTTCAAGGAGGACCAACATCGAATAGGATAATATTTCCTCTTTATGAATACTATCATCGGTATTTTCGGTAGAAAAAGGTTCTGGTAACCAGACTTCATTCATCCGGGTAATTTTACTTCTCCTCTTTTTTAGATTAATGGCATGATTAATTACAGATCTGACTAAGTATCCAATCTCATTTTCTACAGATGATTTATCTATGGATAGATACTTTATCAAAATATCCTGAATAGTGTCTTTTGCATCTTCAGAAGAACCTAAGATGTTATATGCATATGGAAATAAGATGTCATGATAGTTTTTCAAAACAAGCAGCTATATTTACAATAAGACAATTCAAATTATAAAAATGTGACATCATTGTGAAAAATAATATCAAAAACAGAGGGTACGTTGATTATTCATGCGCTTTTAAAGCGCAAAATCTAATACCATTACTTCTCGTTTTTGGATAAAGATCTTGCTACATCAATCATTGCAGCACTAAATTTTTTGGGTTCGTCACTTGGGACCTCATGGGTAGAATTATAAAACCAAACAATTTCTTTATGATCAGCTTCGATATCTTGGATCAGCTCTTCTGCTACCTCATAATTTGACACCAAGTCCTTTTTACTTAAGAAAAAATAAATCGGACAATCTATTTTTTGAACGATCTGCGAATAATCAGTCCTGGAAGCCTCCAAAAAAATCGACATCCATTTTGCAGACCATTCTTTGAACAAAGCTTTAGGATAGTACCTTTTTGAAGATTTGGCATTAGAGAAATAGGCAGTCCATTTTCTCTGAACATACAATGCCTCCCAAGAGGTAAACGGAATAGTGACATTGGCAAGCTCTTCTACGGCTTGCGTATTACCCGTTTGTTTTGCTTTTTCTTTAATAAGTTGTAAAGTTTGTGCTTCGGAAGCATCTCCATGGATCATAGCACTTACCGATACATAGGCATGTAATAGTTCTGGATATTGATGTGCAAATTGAAGCCCAAGGACACCTCCCCACGAAAACCCGACTAAATACAGTTTTTCTTTGTTAAACTTTTGCAATACATAATCCACAACTTCTTTGGTATCTTGATGCATCAAGTCTATTGAGATAGGATCATCTTCGGATCCCCATGCTGCTGTAAAACCACTACCTCGTTGGTCCCATTGTACTACAATAAAATCTTTTTTTAGATCTTTTATAAACTTCTTGCTATACACCTTGGATGAAAACCCTGGGCCGCCATGCAGAAATAAAAGCACTGGTTTTGTTGCATCTTCTCCTTTGGCACTTATCCATTGTTTGATCCCTCCTATTTTTACACCTTCATGAGTTTTTACAGATTGTGCAGAGGCCAAAATATTGAAAAAAAATGCTAGAATCAGTGCAATAGTGGTAGTTGTTTTCATGTTAAAAATTTACTGCATTGGATCAAAAATAATACCAACTTTGTGAATCACCACTCCGCAATAACACTTAGAATTGCTCTTGGGCCAATTCCATATTCACAACTGCCCCGGTTGTATTACCAGCAGCTACCGCATTAGCTACAGAACGCATCCTAGTAGTATTATCCCCACAGGCAAATACGCCTTCTACGGTTGTCTTTTGCATCATATCTACTTCCAGATAGCCTTGCTCATTTAATGTACAACCCAAAGAAGCTGGAATATCCGAATGTTGAACAAAAGGAACTGAAGCATATACAGCTTCAAAACTTGTTGTACTACGATCAGTAAAAATTACATTTTTCACATACCTATTTTCGTGTTCTATTTCCAAAACCTTTTTTTCTATGACCTCAATATTGTTGCGTTTAAGTTTTTCCAGCTCCTCTTTATCAAAATCTGCTTTTCCAGAAGTGATAATAGTTAGATCATCGGTTAGATTAGCAACCAAAGTTGCTAAATGCATTCCTTTTTCACCATTAGCCATAATTGCCGTTTTTTTATGATGTACTTCGTAACCATGACAATATGGGCAATGAATTACAGAAATCCCCCAACATTCTGATATGCCTTTTATGGCCGGCATCAAATCCTTTACTCCAGTAGCAAAGATCAATTTTTGAGCAGTAAACTCCTCTCCTTTTTCTGTAAAGACACGAAATCCTTGAGCAGACTTCTTACCATCGACTGCCAGGTCTTCAACAAATTTTATGGTTTTATACTGCAATACTTGTGCTTTGGCTTTTTCTGCAATTACACTCGGTTGTACTCCATCCTGGGTAATAAAATTATGAGAATGTGGTGTCTGCCGATTGCAAGGTAGACCACTATCGATTATTAACACCTCACGTAAAGAACGGCCTAATGCCATTGCCGCAGATAAACCTGCATAACTCCCTCCTATGATGATAACTTCAAAATTCTTCTTTGTATTCATTTCCTTACAATTTAAAAAATTAGCTACGGAAAGGATTCACGCTACCCAAATCCTTGTCAACGTATTTTTCATCTATTTTAATTTCATTATTGCGATTAAGTCGCAATAATACAAATGCAAATATAAACCTATTCTATATTATTGCAATAAAGTCGCAATAAAATATTTACATTTGTAGTATGAAATAAGCCATAACCATTATGTTGATCTTCAACAGAACTGATTATATGGCAATCCCATCTGACGATTGAAAACAACAAATAAAAACAGATGAAACGAAGAAATACTCCTACAAAAGAGGCTGTGCTTTCTGTTTTGGAATCAACAGCCAAAGCAATGAGTCAAGATGCTATTGAGAAGAAAATCGGTATCGATATCAATAGAGCTACCATCTATAGAGTATTAAACCGTTTTTGTGATGATGGTGTACTACATAGAATTGTTGCTGATGATGGGAAACAATATTTTGCTTTATGCATGAAATGCGATGATCATCAACAACTAAAGAATCATTTCCATTTTCGGTGTAAAGTATGTGAAACCATCGAGTGCTTACCCATTCCTGTGCACTTTTCTTTGGCCAAAGAATATGAAGTAGAAAATGTGAATTGTGTAATTACAGGAGTTTGTAAGGATTGTGGTCATGATAAAAAATATGACTAGAAAGCAACTTGCCAATTCTGAAGTTGCAAACTATAACTCTCTTTTATTCACAAAAAGTGCAAACCTTTTGGGTTTACACTTTTTTACTTTTCTTGCGTATTCATATTCGTGTAGAATTGTTTACTCTAACTTCGAATGGTAGTTCGAAGTGATCACAGCAATGGGAAGTCCTACCAATATCATGTGCCAAACAATACCTATAATTGCTAATCCCATATCAAAAGGTGCTTTAGGAATATTAGAATTTGGTAAAACCAAAAGATTCATGAACAACCAAATTGCAAAACCATATAGTAATCCCATTATTCTCTTATTCTTTCGTAAGATGCCCATTCTAGGATATGCTATAAAGTAAATAACAGCAACTACATAGGCTATCAAAAAATGAAAAAGCATTCCGGCAATTACCATTCCCACACCTCCATCTATAGCCTCTGGACCATAAACCCCAGCAGCAATAAACTGCAAAACTTGCAAAGGATTCAATCCAAAATAAATATAATACACAATCACTCCTGCAATAGCATCCAATATACCAGCTACCAACCCAGACCAAAGTATAGTCTTTGTTGGATTTGATGATTGCGTGTCACCAAATGTTCCTGACGTAATAGTTTTATTCTCATTCATAGTTTTCTTTTTTTAGATTTTAGGTACTTCCGGAAAATCAATTGGTATCTGGGTAATATTGTGGAGATAGTTGGTCATTGTTTTCTCTCCAATTTGTAAAATCACATCTACTAAGTCTCCTTGATTGTACCCTGATTCATAAAATAATTCCAAATACTTGAAATTCACTTTTCCTCTAGTATTTACAATGTTTTGACTTAGCTTTACAAGACTATTCAATCTTTCGTCAAAAGAAGCTTGTCCACTTCTGATTTCAAGAGCTTGTTCGTATGTAAATCCATTCATCTTTCCAATAGCAGTGTGAGCGGCTCTACAATAATCACATTCGTTTACTTCGCTTACCACCAAATTAATAGCTTCCTTTTCTTTATTACTCAAAGAAGACTTTGCATTCTGAAAAGATATATATCGATTCAATCCATTATCAGATAACCCCAGGGTTGCGAAAAGATTTGGCATAAAACCAATAGATTTTACAATAGTATCAAACACGGGTAAATTATGCTCAGACATTTGTTCCCGTACCGGGACTTCGAATTTAATTTTTGAATTTGTTTCCATTCTTTTTGTATTTATTTAATTCAATACAAAGATGGAAACTCAACAAATGCTGTACATTCAGCTATATGAAGAAAAATGGTTCGTCTAGTTGAACATTTTATAGTTCAGAAGTTAATTGATTTCTAATTTCACTTAAATATTGTTTAGAGATACCGAGATAGGAAGCAATCATGTATTGAGGTATTCTCTGCTCGAATTCTCGATATTCTTCTCTAAACAAAAGATACCTTTCTTTGGCAGAAAAACTTAAATTATTGATGATTCTCTTTTCCAGAGTAATAGAAACATTCTGAAAAAGCAGGCGAAAAAAACGTTCGAATTGAGGAATCTCTTGAGTTAACTTTTCAAAACTTTCTAAAGAAATTTGAACAACCACTGTATTCTCCAGACATTGTATATTGGTATTCGAAATATCTTGATTTATAAAACTGGGTAAATCTGTGGCCCACCATTTTTCGATTGCAAACCTGAATATATGTTCATTACCCTTATCATCTAGATGAAAAGTCTTGGTTGCACCAGAAACAACAAAGTTCAAAAAATGACAAGGATCTCCTTGTTGTAATATGTACTGACCCTTCAAATATTTTCTTTCTTTTACTTCAGAAAACAGCAAAGATTCCTGATTATCAGAAAGAGTAATAACGTTTTTAATATAATCTCTAAAAACGGAAATATTCATTTTTGAATGAGTTAAATTGATAACATTCTTTTCATTAACCAAATATATAATAGAAGGACAAATACAACACAATGAATACGACATTACTTACACAATATTCGAATAACTTGATTTCTAAGGCCACTAATCCTTGACAGAATGCTTACTAATCTTAGGTCTTCAGATCCACATAGTTCGTCATTTTGGTAACTTTCTAAGCCCATATTTTTTCACATAAATCATAAATCCAACTATGATGAGAATGGCTATTACTGATGGGATGTACTGACTGTGTGGTTGATATCTCTCTAGAACAGTACCCGAAAATGCCGATAAAAGGGCCGAAAATGCACTTGTCATTTTATAAATATGCTCGTATAACCAAATACGATGTTTCTTATAGGCTTCCCTCGGAATCCCATATTTTAGTAAGTCATAAGTGACAACTAATAACAAAGCTCCTACACCACTGTAAATTACTATAGGAGACCAAATCATACCAATAGATTTAAAGTAATAAAGAAAATATCCCAAAACCAAAACGCTAAGTATAGCTATGGTAATATCTATCCATTTTGGTGTATTGGATTTTAAAATTAACACCCGATATCCCGAAAAAGAAACGTAGCCACTCAATACTGTAATCACCAACAAAAATGCATTCCTTTTAAAAACAAAAACTCCTATCAAGCCGGTCACAATGACCACAGCAATGAGCTTTAAAAAGTAACTCCCACTTTGATTATGAACCTTTGCACCTTTTGTGCTTGTCAAAGCGATAATACCTAAAATTAGAGCGATCGAACCAGTGATCACGTGTAGAATAATATTGAATTTATGTAGTATTTCCATATAACTGTTCATTTAAAACAAAACCTCATCATGAGGGGCTCTTCCGTATGCAAGTAATTGAAATGTTACAGGTTACAAAAGACAAATCGGGTAAACGAACCAGATTAATGGTGAGTGATCCAAAAAAATAAGTGAATACAATTGAAAACTATAGAGCCGGTATAAGTTAGAATGACACAATTTACTTTCTACTCAATTTTAATGAGTTTTCTTATCGTACTTGCGTAGCTCTTGCTGCTGGTAATGGAAGACAATTCGTTTTCAAACAACAAAACGTAACGCCCATTTACATATGGAGTGACTTTTTTTATATGACTCTCATTTACAATATATTTTCGATGCACTCGAGAAAAATTGCTGGTCAATCGTTGTTCTAGAAATCTCAAGGAATAATCACATAGTTTCTTTTCTCCATTCTGCATATATACAAAAGCATAATTATCATAGGCTTCAAAATAGACAATATCTTCTATCGGGATGAGAAGCACATGCTCGCCTTGTTTTACAGGAATTGTAGTAATCCATTCATTCGCAGACAAAGTAGTAGCTGTTTGTTCCTGACTATAATCAGTAGTCTTACTTTTGTAGAAATCATTTAGAAAAAAACTATACCCCAGGATTAAAGAAATGATGCCGTTGAACACATACATTTTACCTGAAGAGAACAACTGAAATTCTTGGCTTTGAAACACCACCGATCGAATCACATGCTCAAACTCAGTAGCCACTGTACCTGTAAACAAGAAGGTAGAAAATAGGAAGAGGTATAATTTTGTTTTTGATCCAAAACGGGACATCAACCAAGATTTATTTACACCAATAACCACTAGTGTATATCCAATGATAAAACTAGTGCACAAAGATTGGATACACCATTGTATCCAATTAAGGTTATCATTCAAAACATAATTTGCTGTACCTATACCCAACCCTACCACCACGATATGTGGTAAAAATTTATTTGCGGGTTTCATATTAAAGGGTTTGATAGTCACTAGTATAATATGGACTTTAATTATATCATATATCCAAATACCAAGGTAATAAAATTGAAAGAAATCTACTCATTAGATCACTTACTTCGCTGATGATCTTTCCTTCTCTAATACTTTGTTCATCACAAGATTTTCATAAGTATTAAACTCCATTGGAAAATCTACATTACCGATAGCAACATAGCCTTGTCTTTTGTAAAAAGTAATCGCTCTAGCATTATGAATATATACCTCTAGATTGCATTCTTTGTATCCATTTATTTGTATTTCCTTTTCGACTTCTTGAAGCAAACCAAACCCGATACCTTTGCCATAAAACCGTTCTAATACATATAATTTACTTAATTCTGGCACCGATATTTTTCGAATTGGACAGATGCTGTGATACAATATTTCGGCAACTCCAACCGGATTCCCGTTTTGATAAGCCACAATCAATTGGTTTGGGTTTTCTTTGATAACTTGCTCAATATAGTTGGTAGAAAATCTTTTGGTAATAAAATTGGCAAACTCAAACGTGATACCATCTACGGCATAAGTTTGAATATATACGGTTTTTAACAATACCGATATTCGTAAAGCATCTTTGTATTTGGCTTTACCATAAGTTATTTCATTCATAATATTGATTTCCTATTATTCTTTAATGTATCTGTTTGCTCTAAAGATGCAAGATATTCTTACCCGTTGCTTTTTACATTGTAAAACCCCATTTTGTTGTACAACTGTAACAATCCAAAAAAAATGTACTCTTTACTAACGTATAGTTACACTATACGTTACGAGTAACACTAACAAATATTTACTTCTACAAAACACTAGCCGTCATGAAATTCATTAAAACCATCCTTTGTTTTTGTATTTTATTTTCGAGTTGCCTGACATTTGGGCAAGACAAAAACCAATCAGAAATTGAACATACCATCGATTCCAAGATTTTTGAAAAGAAACGTAGTGTAAAAGTTTTTTTACCCAATAGGTATCATCGGGATTCTATTTCAAAATATGCAGTAACCTATGTTTTGGATGCGCAACATCAGATATTTTGGGATGCCGCCAAAGGAAACATTGGATACATGGTAGACAACTATTCGGTAATGCCTATGATTGTGGTAGGTGTGGTTTCGGATCAACGCGGACCAGAGTTTAATCCAAAATCTTCCAAATTGCAGGAACATTTGGCCAAAGAGGTGTTCCCGTTAATAGAAAAAGAATACAGAACAGACTCTTTTAGAGCTATCGTAGGTCACTCATGGGGCGGCGCATTTGTAGGCAATACCATATTTAGTGACAAACGTAATATGTTTGATGCTTATGTTGGCATCAGTCCTTCTTTTGGAGATAAAGATAATGTCATTGTAAAACATGCCGATTCTTTATTAAAAACCAAAACTACCTTTGGTAAATACTTGTATTTTAGCCATGGAGATGTAGGCCGTAGAGAAATAGAATTCAAAGGATATGTGGATAGTATTGATTCTTTGTTAACCAAATACCCAAATACAACAATCGCCTGGCAACCCAGACCAATCAAAAGTGTGGGGCATTGGCAAATTGTTGGGCCATCAATTTGTGATGGTTTGATTAGTATGAGTCGCAATTATTTTGCGGATCAAAAGGTAATGGAAGATCTGGCTAAAAAACCTAATAGTGATTTAGCTAAAGAAGTCACTCTTTTCAACAAAAAACAAAAAGCAACTTTTGGATATGTACATGAAGCAAGTGCTGGGTATTTGAATTTTGTCGCCAACGATTTTAAAGCTCTGAAAGATTATGAAATTGCTTTGGTCATTTACACGATGGCTATTGCCAAAAAACCTAACCATGTACAAATACATGCCAATGTGAGTGACTTATATGATAAAATGGGGAAAAAGGAACAGGCAAAAACCATGTTTCTAAAAACCAAAAAACTATTAGACGAACAGAAATCTGATTTTAGTGAGAACTATTATAAAAACACTTCTGAATGGATTGACGAAATGTTAGCTGGCTATGATTAAAAAAGGAACGAGAGTTCCTTTTTTAATCTGATTCTCCTAGTAACCTATGTTAGAGGTTTGTTTTTTAATAAAACCAATGCGGATAGTGTCCCTAATAGTAATTCGATAGCCAATGCTATTAGCAAAGATTGGTTTGGTTTGTCATCAAGCGCCCAACTTACCAACCTGCCCAATGCGTACCCAAGATATACCATAGTAGAAACGGTTAACGATAGCCTTATCATTTTTTTCTGGAATACTCCTAAAAACATTAGAAATCCAGCAATTACTAATACCCCACCCGGAGATCGTAATTCACTTAACAAACTGGCACTTGGCGATTCAAAAACAATCTGAGACGCAGCGTGAAAATCTAAAGGAGTAAATGTCAAAGCTCCTCCAATCCATAAAGCTACCAAACTTGCTATAGCTAATAATACCTTGATTAAATGTATAACTTTCATGACTTATTATTTTGATACAAATATGAGTCAAAGAAGCAGTGTCAACTTGTTTGAAAAGTGTTTTGATTTGTCCGAAAAGGGATAGCATCACCTACATTCAATACCAAAGAGAACTGCAAAGAAGTAAATATTAAATACCATAATTTACTAAAAAAAAGCAGTTCAAACTTTTTATTCTGAAAAATAAATAGTATTATTATGATATCAAAACAATATCAAAATGAAAAAAGAAACAGAATTTAAAGCGACCAATGGATATATAATGCTATTTATACTAGTCGTAACCATTACAGGTATGATGACAGGTTTGATCATTTTCGACAATCCTCTTTTCTTATTGCTTGGATTACTCATTATCCTGATTATCAAAGGCTTCTTTATTGTTAATCCTAATAGTTCTAAAGTACTCGTATTATTTGGTGCATATAAAGGAACAGTCCGAGACAATGGTTTCTTTTGGGCTAATCCGTTTTTTTCTAGACAAAAAATTTCGTTACGTGCTAGAAATTTTGATAGTGAACGTGTAAAGGTGAATGACAAAATTGGTAATCCCATTATGATTAATGTGATTCTGGTTTGGCAAGTTTCTGACACCTACAAATCAGCTTTTGATGTAGACAATTATGAAGAATTTGTAAAGGTACAGACCGATGCCGCGGTACGTAAACTTGCCGGATCGTATCCTTATGACAATTTTGATGATGAACAGGCAGAATTTACCCTACGCTCTGGTATGGACGAGGTAAACGAAGCCTTGGAAAATGAAATTACCGAACGTCTCGCTATTGCAGGAATTAAAGTAATGGAAGCCCGAATTGGATACCTAGCCTATGCTCCGGAAATTGCAAGCTCGATGTTAAAACGTCAACAAGCGGTTGCCATTGTAGCCGCCAGAAAGAAAATTGTAGAAGGTGCTGTAGGTATGGTTGAAGATGCCTTGCATAAATTATCTACTGACGATATCATAGATTTTGATGATGATAAAAAAGCATCTATGGTTAGCAATTTAATGGTAGTTTTGTGTGGTGATAAAGAGGCGGTTCCTGTAGTGAATACCGGAACTCTAAATTCTTAATTGTGAGCAAAAGAAAATCATTTGTACTTCGTATTGACCCAGAGCTATTTAAACAAATCGAAAAATGGGCTGATGATGAGTTTCGTAGTGTTAATGGCCAAATCGAATGGATGATCCATAAAAGCTTGAAGGAAGCAAAACGATTACCAAAAAAGGGGCGAGATAAAGATGATGACGCTTAGGTCCTAAAATTATCAATATAGATAACTCTTATTATTTTTGCATTCTGGCAATATTTCTTAGGTTTATCAATACTCGTTCGGCATCTTTATTCTCAGGAAATAGAAAGGATCTAGTATTAATAATAAGATAAGTCTCAAATGTTCCATCATCATTTTTCATTTCTACAGTTATGTATTTTGTCTTTTTTAATTGAAATGAATCAGGATACCCGATTTTATCAAAAGAATACGATTTAGCCCGTCTAAATTTCTTTTTTAAAACAATTTTATCTCCTACAATTCGTGCATCACATGCATACAGAAATTGATAAATTACTAATACTACCAGTAAGAGTAATAATACTCCCCCTAATAACATTCGTTCATTGAATTCATATTCTATTACCGCGAATAAACCTATAGCCAAAAGAAATAATGTAAATATACCGGCCGCATACAATCCAAAACTAGTCCAATTTGAAGATAGTTTGACTTCTTTTTGAGTATTCATTTTATTTAGGTTTTAGGTGAGTATTGGTCTCAGTTGATTGATGGTTAAAATCTGTTCTTATTACGCTTTAGATTAAAAAACTAACAATTTTAATATCCGGTATATGCTTACGACTTTTCAGACTTGGTCAACCAATTTACAAACACTAATATACTCCTTTTTCATAAAAAATAAATAGGAATCATAAACATAGTAAACTTTTTTAGGCAGGAGAAAGTAAGGTTTTTAAGAGTTGCTCACGATGATCTACCTCGGCCTGTATCATAGCAACAATAAGGTAGGTCAACTTTACTGCATCTACTTTTACCTGACTTAGATTCAAGTTCAGTTCTTGCGCGCCCAAAGCTTCATTCCATCGCACTACATTGCGTTTAAAACGGCTTTGCTTATGTGAAGGTTTAAACTGTTCATCGATCACTAAACATACAAATTCTTGCCCGCTAATGCTTATGGGGTAGGCATCTTGTATTAGCTCCCAGTTGATAAATTCATTATGCGCAGTACGATCAAAAACTCCAATGGTATTGATAATAATTTGTGGTCTGCGATCTAATAAATTATAAGTCCCAACAGGATAACCCAACCCGAAAAAACCTATCCCCAACCAGGATACCCAACGAGGTGCATCTGTAGTTAGTAACCAAATGCCAAGTACGACAAATATGGAACACAAAAGCATTAGTTTTATTGCTTTCCAAGGAGATTTATAGATCTTTATTTCTTGCATTACCCGTTCGTATTGGTTATTATAAATGTAAGAAATAAAAAGCCAATCGCGGCTAATGTTGATGCTGTTTGGCTTGCTTTCGTTTTTCTTTGTAAAAAGCCTTATCTGCTATATAGATGATCTTTCTTACCTCACAAAAGGTTTTATTATTGTCCTTATTAGTGAGATAAGTTATTTTTTCGATCTCGATCTCTTTTTCCTGTTGTACTCTGCGAGTGATATCATTCAATTCTTCTACTGTATAAGTAAAATCAGCATACAAATGTTCTTTGGCTGGTCGTTTAAAAAATACCTGAGCAGATTTATCCCATACCACATAATCATCTCCGATTAGGTTCATTAATTGCACCATCGGAATAGGATCTACTGCGGAAAACATGCTTCCTCCAAAAATAGAGCTCACATAGTTTTTGTTTTTATAACTGATCTTAATACGTATCCGAATATGCAGCAGATCTTTTGATGCCTGGATTACACGACCAGTACTGCGCCGATACATGGGTGACAAATTGAATCCGTATTTAAAAAGGATATCTTTTCCTAAATATTTGATACCTACTGCAGCTATTTTTTGGTAAATGGACATTACATTTTGTTTTTGCAATTTCGTCTGTATCGACAAAACTAGGCATTGCTATACAAATTATACTACATTATTTTGAGAAGTATTTTTTTCAATGTTTAACGAGTAGCCAATAGTTTGTGTAAATATACATTTGAAGTGATCAATACCATAATAAACACAAGGTTGAGAAAGGTAATTCCCCAACCGTCTTTATGCGCAATATGGGCTACAATCGCAGTGATAAAAAACAACCCTGTCCGGGCATAAGCCCACTCTTTGGCTTGTAGCGGGACTTGCGGGATCAACAATAACAATACTGCAATAATTTTTAGAATTGCTAGTTGAACCCTAAAAAAATCAGGAAAACCAAGAGCCTTGACCCCCTCAATCATTTCTTTGTTGATCAAATAGGCAATTGCACTCCACAGTAAAATTGCTGATAACAATAGCGTTGATATCCAATAGATTGCTTTCATAAATGATATGCTCAAAAACTTAATGTATACGATTCTAAGATCTTGATCCAAACAACTAAAATAAGCATTCTGAAAAAAGAAATCCCCAGATTCTTAAAGATTCTAGGGATAACTCAATGACGATTGTTAAACGTATGCTTAACTGATATAATACCAGGTGGTACCTCTTAATTCTACACGTCTCCAACGGCTTTGATTACGATCGTAATACCACCATTGGTCATTCCAACGGTATACACGTACTCCTTGGATAGTGTAATAATTTCCATTTTCGTACTCTTCTCCTCCACCGTCGGCTGGATACATTTTATTGATCCCTTCCAGATCTCCGGCAGATAATCCATTACGTTGTGTACTGTAGCCACTTCCGTCTTTTTTGGTGATCGTACGTTGCCCATTTTTTGAAAAAGATCTTGAACTATACATCATAATCGAACCAAAATCCAAGCTATTGGTATATTCATCTCCATCTCGTCCTCGTTGTACATAAGTTTGGAAATTATGTTCTTTCCCTGATTGGATGTTTTGCCATTGTATGGTGATCCAATCATCACGATCCGCCCTACTCTGTTCATGCCATAACCCTACTGCATGGCCAATCTCATGAATTGTACTTCCAGTAGAACAACCATCAGCCAAATTGATATTCTGACGACCTCCAATCATTCCTACACTCGAAGAACACCCAGACCCTTTTCTAAATCGAATGTAATTAGATTGGTTAGTACGACGTACAAAGGTTAATGCAGTATTTGCCTCCCAATGAGCTATAGCATCGGTAACTCGGTACTGCTTTGGTAAATCGGCATCAACAGTATAATAGACAGTGTTATTGGGCCAACGCGCTCCAGTTCTACCTACACTTTTGGTTGCCCCGCTTTCACCTGGCTCAAAAACAAGTTTTTCTAGATCTCGAGTCAACATGTCCTTTTCGAAAATAATATCCCCTTCCATAACAAACTGTCCATTGATCTCTTCTATGGCCAATTTTTCTCCGGCGTGGTACATTTCACTTACTTTACCTGTTTCATTTGGGAAAGCTACTTCTACGGTTTCTTCTTTTGACGATTGATTAAGAATCGTATCGTCAAAGGTCTCATGGGTACATGCAGTAACCAAAAGCCCTAAAAACAATGACTTTGCGATTGTCTTTTTCATAATAGTTGAGTTTGTATTAGGTTTAGATATAAATTGGTTTTGGTGTGGTCGTTTGGTTTTTGACCCCCCAAAAGTACGTTCTACATTGCTTATTTACTGGTACTAAACTAGTATCCGAAGGCATTGATTTAGTATTCGACAAATCACGCTTCCATTTACCCATTTCATACTATCTAACAATGATTTTATGGCTTGTAAAAGCTCCATTTTGATCCTCTAAAACACATAAATAAATTCCTGGAGCCAAGCTTTTCGTATCAAAAGAATGCAGGTGTATCTCCGGTGTTTTAGGTTCATTTTCAAATACGGTTAACACTTTTTGATTGGATAAGCTTCGTATGGTCATGGTTAACTTCCTGGGTATATCTACTTGATATGTTACTTCTGAAACATTGCCGAAAGCATTCGAAACGCTTTTGATTTCAAACGTTTGCTTGAAACTATTACGAGTAGTACCAGTGCAGTCTCCCATATTTTTCCATACATCCCACTGACCTGAATTGGCTTCCGGATCATCTCCTTGGGTCCACCATTTTGCCTGGTATCCTACTCCATTGTATGCCACTTGATCACCACCTATATAAATTGTTGTAGACAGCCAAGTAGTCAAACCATCACATTCATCACTTCCAGCACCTTCACAATTCCCTACAGAAGTATACACCAGTTGCTCACAATTCACTGTAAATTCACTAATTAGATGATTAGAAAGATCTTTTGCCTGCCATTGGCTACCTACTGTAGTGTTTGTATCATATACATTGCCAGCAGTGGCTGTTCCCATAAGAGTACTATCTTGAAAATACTGAAGTGTGCAATCGGTGGTGTTATTAAAAGTAACAGCTACTGAATCTCCTGTATTACATCCGGTTGCACCATCCACCATTATATCGCTTACCGAATAAAATGCTTCATGACTTTCGTTATAATCCCGTTGCCAAACACTTACCAGAGCGGCTCGTTTGCCAGCATAAGAATCGGGAATAAAAGATCTAATCGTAGTAAATGCCGCTGCTGGGCTTTGACCAACATGGCCAATTTCTAACAAGTCATTCCAGCGTAATGGTTGGGTAGGGTTCCAATCCAAAGGAGTAATATACACCTTATAATATTGTGTTTTATGCGGTGCTGTATTTTGCCATTGCACATCTATATATCCATGATTAACTGTTGTTGCGGGCCAGGCATTCGTTAAAGCATCCAGACAACTAAAATCTATTGCGCTACCATTACCTCCACTGGCAATTTGACCATCCGGCACAAAATCCTGGTGTCTACCAAAATTAGTATCCGGCTGTAAGACTCCCATCCAATTATAGACTGCATTGCCACAAGGTTGACATATGCTAGTTGTTGGATTGTTGTAACAATTGTAAATTCGACTAGGGGGCCAAATGACGGTCCCATGCGAAAAAGTAAGTTGAGAAAAACTCAATAAAAACAGAAAAAATGAGCACAGTTTAATTTTTTTCATAATATCAAAATTTAGATTAGTATTATTTTAAAAAGTGCTAGGGGTAGTAAAGGCCCAGGCAGGGCCTTATTTGTATTCTTTTGGATTATTGTTTTGTAAACCGCGTGATCTTGCCCGTTTTAAAATCTTTTATAACATATGCTCCCGATTTTAAATGGCGTATATCCAAAACCATAATGTCTCTTTTTCCATTTATATCTGTTTTGAGAATTAATCTCCCATATGCATTATAAATTCCCAAGGCAGATGTAGATGAGAGTCCTTTTAAATTTAACACGCCTGAAGCGGGAACAGGATATGCTATAAGGTCTTGAACGGTAGAGTTCTCTGGATTCAACCTTACATTGCTTTCAACTTTGGTTATTCGTAACCAATTGATGTTCCAACCATCTGTAAGTGCCTTGATTGCTATTTGCTGTTCTCCACTTTCTAAATTAACAACATGCTGTATAGTGGTCCAGTTTTGCCAGTCTCCGGTATTAGGAATATCCAATGCTCCATAAACAGGAATCCCACCTCCCTTTTCAAATTGAAGTCTACCTCCGGTATTGGGACTTGCCACCCGGTATTCAACAGAATAACTTCCTGTTCTTGGAATAGTTACATCCCAAACCAACCAATCATTAGCATCAATCCATCCTACATTAAGTCCTCCTTCACTACAGGCTTCGGTTTGTATCCCAGATTCTATTACATAGTTTTCGGCTTCGATTTGAATAGACTCGGGATTATTTGTTTTTGAAATGATCAGTGAAGTTACCCTATCGTTAAAACCATCATCTACCAAACAAGGAACGTTGGTAGTTTTGATTACCGAAGCACCGGTAAAATTATCGGTATCGTACATCGCTATTTGATATCCATCTTGTACCTGTATGGATGAAATATCATTATTTACTACTCCCAGGTTCTGTAACTGACTTAGTGTATATCTACCTTCTGTTAAGGCTACCTGATATCCTCCAAAATTGCAATGTTGAAATAGAGAAACAACTTGAGTATTCGGAGGAGTGCTTCCTGCAAAACCACCAATAGTGATTTTTATTCTGTTAGGATTTGATGTATGCACTGTTGCCGACTGGTCAAACACATCATCATAAGCAAAAGTATAGGTTTGGCTATCCTGACTGATATCTGATCTATGAAAGAACTTTGAGTACCAATTATATGGCCAGGTTTGGTAGTAAGTAGCAATATCGCCAAAATCCTGCAGTACTCCAGAAGACGTATTCAAATCAATAGCATGACGAGTAATAGCCGCAACAAATTGTGCTTGCACCACCAAATCCCATTGTGGTCCGGTAGCCAATACACCACTTCCTTCCATAGCTTCGATGGTGGTGGGTTTGCCAGGGATTTTTGCTAGCTGTCCATCACCATCTCTGGTAAAGATAAACTCATTACCCACAACACTACCTCTCCAAACTCCAGCCTGACCAGAATTAAATACCAAGACCTCTGTGCGATATTTGTTCCAAATGGCGTCAATGTAATCATCAAAAAAATTAACAGGAAAAGTGTTGGTTTTGGTTGGAAAATGAATGATTCCTTGATTGGCATCCAAAAGACCTTGATATGCTGAAGGAGCAGTTGTCTTCCAGGCCGTTAATATTTCCTGATGTGTTTTTAACTCTCCAACTCTTTTGTAAAAGTCAGTTCCCCAGACTTCTAGTCCCATAGGGTACTGATACGAATCAACCCTTGTAGTATTACACCAAAGTCCAAAATCATTGAAAGTAAGTTCTATCAATTCATACTTGATTCCTTGATTAGGATCTGTAGGATTAGATAAGTTTGGTGCAGCATATCCGCTTGGCGAACCTGAATGTCCAAAAAAATATAAATACAATTGACTTTGAAAGGAAATCATGATCCTACATCCTGCTATTTTGGGGATGTTAATTATCTTACCGGGAATATCACTTAATTTTCGAAAGCAATTTGCGTACAAGCCATTGTTTCCCGGTCCTGTATTACCATCAATGATTGGTCCTGCCACCGTATTATCCGAAACCCGCATGGGGTTGACCTGGCCTGTTACCGGATCTACCCAGACATGACCATCTGTTATCCCTACGATAGCTACATATACCTCATCATCAGGATAATCTGAATTATTTTCCACCTGGTACGGAAGTGTTTGCGCAATTATTGAGCATTGGATCATTATGAATATCGTACAAAGTACTTTTGATATCCTCCTATTGTGGTTTTTATCTATGTTGGTTTTCATTGTTACATTCTTTATTGTTTTGTAAAACGTTTGGTTTTACCGGTTTTAAAGTCTTTTACTACATACATTCCTGAAGGCAATTCATGTATATCTATAATCAAAGAGGTATCATCTGACTTCGTTTTAGTGGTTAGCAGTAGATCTCCATCTAGGTTATAAATACCAAGAGAAGTTTGGGCTTTTGCACCTTCCAATCGAATTTCATGCGTAGCAGGAACAGGGTAAATGATTAAGTGTTCTTCTTTACTTGGATTTAATTTTACCTTGGAAGTAAAAGTATTGGTCGTAGATCGTATCTCAAGCCAATTGATATTCCATCCTCCTGAAAGAGCTTTGATCGCTATTTGCTGAGCTCCTTGTTCTAAGTTAACCCTGTGCGCTATAGTGGTCCAGTTTTGCCAGTCTCCTGTATTAGGAATATCTAGGGTGCCATAAACAGGAATTCCACCTGCCTTTTCAAATTGAAGTCTCCCTCCAGAATTGGGACTTGCCACCCGATATTCAACAGAATAACTTCCTGTTCTTAGAATAGTTACATCCCAAACCAACCAATCATTAACATCAATCCACCCCACATTAAGCCCACCTTCAGAGCAAGGTTCGGTTTGAGTCCCAGACTGTACGACATTGTTTTCTGCTTCGATGCGTGTAGACCAGGAAGGTTGAATTTTGGACACGATTGCCGAACTCATAATATCATTAAACCCTTCATTTACCAAGCAGTTATCATCACTTGTTTTTAGCAAAGATGCTCCTGTAAAATTATCGTGTTCATACATGGTAACTTGATATCCATCCTGAACACGAACTGAGGATATATCATTATCCACAAACCCAAGTGCCTGCAGTTGACTCATGGAGTAGCTACCTTCATTTAGAGGTATGCTATAGCCACCGTAATCACAATGCTGAAAAAGATTTACAAGTCCTGAAGGCGTATTCGTTTGTTGATACACTCGAACATAATCTACTAACATCCTTGCAGGAAAAGCAGTATTATCCACTACAAATCCAGGCCAATTTCCTCCTATCGCCATATTGAGTAAAATGAAAAAATTTTCATGAAACTCCGAGGTTCCATTCACTCCATTGGCAATACTAGCTTCGTGATACAGGGTATTATCCACATACCATTTGATAGCATTGGCATCCCATTCTATGGTATACACATGAAAATCTGTAATATTGCCGACAGGAGTAGCCCCACTATAATTAGCATATAGATTATTATGATCCTGCCAATGGATGGTTCCATGAGTTTGTGTTTCGGTATTTACATGCTCCATAATATCTATTTCACCACAGGCAGGCCAACCTATTGATGAAATACTATTGCCCAACATCCAAAATGCAGGCCAGGAACCCGTAAAAGAAGGCATTGCAATACGAGCTTCAACCTTACCGTATTTCCAGGATTTTCTTCCCTGGGTTTTCATTCTTGCAGAAGTATAATTAAACCCACCCACAGATTCTTGCCGAGCTGTTATGACCAGGTTACCATTTTCAACAGTTGCATTTTGCTGTTGATAATACTGAAGTTCATTATTACCCCATCCAGAATTTCCATTTCCGGTTTCAAAAACCCAGTCCGTACTTATTCCGTTTGTAAATTCATCTTGCCAAACCAAAGTCCAGTTTTGTGCAATTGACAAATGGCCGCATAAGGATGTAAATAAAAGCAGGATCGTTTGTGTTTTGATCGTTTTCATAATTGTTAGTTTTAAGAGTTACTTACTATTATTCCTTGATCAATCTTCCTGTATATCTTTTGTCGTTTACCCTACTCTTATAAAAATACATTCCAGGAGCTACATGTTCCAAATCTATTCTCAGCGATGTATTGGCCTTATTATTAGTAAAATTATCTTTTTGATACACCTTTATACCTGCCATATTGTAGACCTCGATGCTGAAATTATGAATTGGTGTATCTAGAGTGAAGTGTACATATTTTTGTATTGGATTCGGAAATATGCTAAGCTCTTCTGTATTCACTTTTAGCGATGTAACTACTTCATTACTTCGACTTCCTAATCCGTCGAGATAGGCTCTTACTGTATTTGAAAAGTTTTTATTTTCGAATGCATCCCAATTGATAGACCAGCTCATCACACCTCGCAACGCCGGATAGGTTTGTGTAAGATTGTATTGCCCTCCAAATCCATTTCCTTTGATTAGGTAATCGAGAGCCGTAATTACACCTTGTGCTCCTGTATGACCATTACCAGCGTTTACTGTTGCCGGAACTCCAATCAAAATCTGATCAGGTCTTAAAGCTGGAAAGAACTTACTTTGATCTCTTGTTATCGGAAAACCTTTCAGCAACATATCCACCAAAGACACATAGAAATCTGAATTACCCATACCGTAAAACTGATCATCTAATGCGGTTATCGAACCAGAATTATAATACTGTACCTGTAAAAAAGTAAGCTTATCACGTAACGCATGAATTAACGGCAAGTATGCTCCTGCTCTGCGATCTGCTCCTGCAGAAATTCCTCCATAAAAAGAATACCCCAGCTGCACAAAAAAGGTCTCTGGTGCCATCGTAAGGATAAAATCATCTCCAAAATGGTTGCATACATCTCTCACCGCATTTATGGTATTCACGATTACCGGAGTGGTGGGATTTTCAAAATCGGTATCTCCCAGGTTGAAAGAAAGAGATTGTCCTTCAAAATCAATATCCATCCCATCGAATCCGTATTCTTCAATAATCGAAATCATGGAGGTAATGAACTTGTCTCTTGCCGAAGTGGTATTCAATTGCACCTGTCCCTCAGCACCACCGATAGAGATAATTACTTTTTTACCCTGACTTTGTAACCATTGAATATCTGACTTAAATTCATTAACATCATAATTAATCGTCCCAAAAACAGGATCCAACTCGAAGCCTATTTCACCATCGGTAGGAGAAATTTTAGACACCGCAAAGGATACGTTAATCACATCCCAGTTGGGAGATACATCTCGTAATTTGATTAACCCAGATCCATTTTGAAAATTATGCCAATATCCATTCAAAATTCTGGCTGGTAATCCTGTGGTAGGTGGTGGAGTAACAGTACCTACGGTAACAGTTACAGGTGAAGATTCTGTGGTTGCATTATCGTTATCAGTTGCTTTGGCAGTTAAGGTAGAAGTACCTGTGGTAGCATTGGTCCAAATCGACTCATAAGGTGCTGTGGAATCTTCTCCTATTTTTATACCATTTCTAAAAAACTCCACCAAACTAATTGTTCCATCTGTATCTGAAGCTGAAGCCGTAATGTTAATCGTGCTTCCCGCGACAAAAGATTGTCCTGAATTAGGCTGTGTAATAGTTACGGTAGGGGCTTCATTTCCATCAGGCGGATTGCCTCCATCGCATTCGCCTACCAAAGTCCAGGCGTCTTGCCAATAGGTTCCTTCTCCTGGTGCATAGGCCCATGCAGCTCCATTACACCATCCTGAAAACGGATACGGTTTACATTCATAGGTATTTCCATTATTTTGAACCACACTACCCGCAACATAACCTCCATTTTCAACATATTGTGGATCAGTACAGGTCGTACCTCCAGTATTGTTTTCTACGGAAATAGTAACAGCAGAAGATGTACTGCTGGCATTATCATTATCGATAACTATTGCCGAAATTGAATGACTTCCTGTAGTTGATACCCAACTAGCATCAAAAGGAGCCGAAGTATCCTCTGCGATCTTATTTCCATCCACAAAAAACTCTACACGAGTTACACTACCATCTGCATCGGATGCATTTGCAGAAATAGTTACGGTTTGTCCTGCTGTATATGTCGCTCCTTGTTGGGGTGCGGTAATCGTGACAATCGGCAATTGATTATCAGGGGTTGTTTCAGAAGTAAATGTAAATCGATGAATATTAAAATCACCACTATCCATAAATACCCGTATAATCTGTGGTCCTGCAGTAAGGGGAACATTAGCTGAAATAGTCTGCCAAACTTGCCACCCTCCCGTATTAGGAACAATGATAGGACCACTAACATCTTGATTGTTGACTTCCAAATGAAATTGTTTCCCTCCGGATATAGCAGCTACACGAACTTCAAGAGCATACGTTTTTGTCTCTTGTACATCTACAGAATACTCCAACCACTCGCCAGCATTGATCCACCCCACATTATATCCTCCTTCGGAGCAGGGTTCTACATCGACTTCATCAGTACGATATGAACCTCCTTGATTTGCAGAACTAAGATCGTTGTAGGCAATACCAGAACCACCAAGATCATAATTCTCTGCCTCTACAATTCCAGGAATTATAGCTGGAGTCCCTAAATAAGGCCTTTGGGTTTCTCCCGGATCACCCCCCGGAAAATCATCGGCTGGAAATTTAATTTTATCACGTATCCAACTACCGGCTTCTTTTAATCGATTGGTAGTCCATGGACCTCCAGAACATGTTCCTGCCTGCCATGCAGCTCCAGAACGGGTATCATCAGAGTAATTCCAACTGGTCCAACTAATTTTCTTTTGGCGCATCAAATCAATAAAACGTTGGGTCATAACAAAATCATTCGGCCCATCTCCTGTAAATTCCTGACTTCCAAATTCGGTGACAAAAACAGGCAATTGACTAGAAGCTTGATCCAAAACATTTAGATATGCATCCTGATGACTCTTTGCATAAAAATGAAATGTATACATCACATTATCAAAAGATAACGGGTTATCGAGTACATCCTGTAGGTTCCCTTCTCCAGACACTCCAAATGTTGCCCATCCCTGAGTACCTACCAGAACCACTGCATCGTTATCAATCCCACGAATTACCGGGATGATCTGATCTGCGTATGTTTTGATACGATTCCAGTTCACCCCAGCACCGTTGGGTTCATTGCACACATCATATATAATATTATTCTTATTCTTGTGTTCGTTGGCTATATCGGTAAAGAATCTTTTGGCATTTTCGAGATTGGCATTTGGATCTCCGGGACTGAGTTGATGCCAATCAATTAGTGCATACATTCCTCTTTCTGTGGCTTCATTAATCAGTCGACTCACTTGTGTAGTAAACCCAACCGGATCGGTTTCATACCCTCCTTCCTGTACATATAGAGAAATACGAAGGATATCTGCTTCCCAATCGTATGCCAAAGCATCCAGTGAAGCTTCGGTTAAACAATCTCCCCATCCATACCATTGTATACCATGGGTACTCATTCCACGCAGTTGTATGGGTTGATTATATTGATTACACAGTTGTGTTCCACATACTTTTAGTTGACCATTTTGGGATACAGGGGTGTTTTGAGCGATGGTCTTTGCACTAAACAATATGCAGAACACAAGAGTAATCAAAACAATATAATTGGCTAATATATTTTGTGTTTTCATAGTTGATGTTTTAAGAGGGGAATTAGGATTCCCAAATAGAGAAAGAAAAAATCACCCGATGACAGCAATTCTAATATCATCGGGTGATCAAAAAAATGAGAGCTTAACGCTTAATAAGCTTTCCTGTGGTCTTACCTTTTGTGGTGGTAATCGTATAGAAGTATAATCCTTCTTCTAGTTGACTTACATCAAAAGTGGCTAGGTTACTTCCCTTTTGTAGTTTAGTATTTTGGTATTGTAATACCTGTATACCTGTGGCATTAAAAATTTGCAGATCAAAAGTGCTGTTAGATACTTGATTATCCAATTTTAGGTTGATCACATCTCCTTTAACTGGGTTTGGAGAAAGGGTAACTTCGGTAGTTTCCTCTTCTTGGACAAGGCTTGCTCTGGTATCCAAACCATCCAGATACGCTCTATGCGGATTAGAGAATCCGAAACCAGCTACAATATCCCAGTTGATAGACCAAGTCATCAATCCTCGGAAATTTGCATATCCAGAAGGGTTACGTAACGTATAACGTCCTCCAAACGATTGCCCTTTGATGATATAATCCAATGCCTTATGCACCTCTGAAGCTTCAGTATATCCACTCCCCGCTGCAGATGGGCTTGCCGGTAATCCTATAGCAACCTGATCCGGACGCAAAGCAGGGAACTGTTGTCCACCCGCTACTGGGAATCCTTGCAGCAACATATCGGCCATGGCAACATGAAAATCTGCGTTTCCTGATCCGTAACACAATCCATCTAAACCAAGCATACACCCTGTGTTGTAATGTTGCACATGAATGTAATCCATATCGTTTCGGAGTGCATAGATTAAAGGAAGGTAAGCTCCACTTGGTCCTCCATATCCACTAAATCCTCCTTGCACAAATAGCGTTTCCGGAGCCATCGACAATATAAAATCAGAGCTATATTGACTTAAGATTGTTCTAAATGCATTGATTAAATTAACCACCTTAGGAGATGTTGGGTTTTTAAAATCGGTATCTCCCGCGGCCAACGAAATTGAAGAACCTTCAAAATCAATATCCATTCCATCAAAACCATATTCGTTGAGAATACTGATCATCGAATTACTAAAAGCTTGAGCATCTGCTGGGCTATCTACATCTACAGCTCCGGTTGCACCACCCATAGAGATTAATACTTTCTTACCTCGACTTTGCAATAAAGCAACATCATTCTTAAACTCCTGAACACTTGAATAGATCGCTGGATCCGGAGTAAAAACCATTGTAGCTCCATTAGGTACGGTCGGGATGGCAAAAGATACATTGATCACATCCCATTTATCGGATACATCTCTTAGCTTTGGTATCGAAGAACCATTGTCAAAATTATGCCAATACCCTACCAAAATCCTTCTCGGTAAATCTCCTCCAGGATTTGGTGGATTTGTAGATCCTACAGAAATATTTACCGCAGTGGCATCACCTGTAGCGTTGTCATTATCAGTTGCTGTGGCAGTTAAGGTATAATTTCCGGTAGACACATTACTCCAGGTATAACTGTAAGGGCTATTGGTATCCTCTCCTATTTTGGTGCCATTACTGAAGAACTCAACCTTGGTCACTGTACCATCACTATCTGATGCTGATGCATTAATAGTTATAGTACTTCCTGCTGTAAATGTTTGTCCGTTTGCAGGTTGTGTAATCGTAACAGTTGGTGCTTCGTTACCCGGAGGGTTACCCCCATCACATGCTCCTACCAAGGTCCATGCATCTTCCCAATATGTTCCTTCTCCTGGAGCATAAGCCCAAGCTGCACCATTACACCATCCAGAGAATGGATACGGTTTACATTCATACAAACTACCATTGTTTTGCACCACACTACCTGCTTCGTACCCACCATTTTCTACATATTGCGGGTCATTACATTCACCTCCATCGGTTGGATTTCTGGTAACAGTTATCGAGTTTGAAAAATCATAATCTCCTTGTAAATCTGAAGTATTATTGTTGGCAGCAAGACCTATTAATCCATCTTCATAGCTTAAATGCCAGATCAAACAGATCCCTGCAGGGGCCTCGTCGAAATTCACATCCTCTGGAGCTGCCGGTAACCCAAGTATAGTGCCCATATCATCGGTAACCACCCATTGAGAGTTAGTTCCGCTATTTCCGGTCAAAGTAACTCCCGAAACATTATCAGCAATACCATCTCCTACTGTAAATACAAATGGCCCACCACTTATTGTTCCTCCAGAAACGGTATTTCCATCGGTATTTACTACGATGCTTATCGCAGAAGATGTAGTTGTAGCTCCCTTATCATCGGTGGCGATTGCAGTAAGCGTATGATTGCCTTGAACTGCAGTCCAATTGCCCGTATAAGGTGCTGTTGTATCCTCTGCAATCATATTTCCATCTACATAGAACACTACTTTTGTGACACTACCATCACTATCTGATGCAGACGCACTAATAGTAACAGCATTACCCACTAAAAATGTTGCTCCGGACTGAGGCGTAGTAATGGACACTTGTGGTGCTACGTTATCGGGTTGACAAGGATCACCAACTACCTGATTGATGGCTGCCAATAAAGAGGTGTTCGGATCTGAAGTATCGTGAGATAGCTCCCACATCATGATTCCACCAGCACGATCTAATGCCATTTGCGTTTTCGCTTTGATCGTCGGGATTCCGTTATAATTATTTCCTTGAAAAGAATCACTATTTGGGCTAGCGCCTTGTACTAATAATGAAGCATAGCTCTGCGCTTGTGGGCGGCTGTAAAAAGGAACTCCCAATACTGCTTTTTCTTTTGGTAATCCTCTACCTAACCAATAGTTTAATCCTCCCTCGGCTTGAGCCATTGTAGAGTGCTCTGGACCATCGTAGGCCATAATATTTAAGAAATCTACATCATCAAAAACACCGTTAAGTACGCCATCTGCATTCCATCCGGAAACCACAACTGCAGCAGTCAACAGTTTTCCACGACTATGCATAGCCTGACCTAATTCTTGCATTAACAATTCGAAGTGTTGAGGTTCATTCCCTTCTCGAGGATATTCCCAATCCATATCAACTCCGTCAAGATTATATTGATTTACAAAATTGACCAGATTGTTTATAAAAGCTGTTCTTGTCGTTGGATTTGCTGCCAATGTAGTAAATGGAGAGTCATTACCATCCATCCATCCTCCTACAGCAATCAATACTTTTACACCTTGCGCATGCCCCAAAGTAACGATTTCTTGCATTTTTGCAGCATTTTCGAGCGGTCGTAAACTACCATCACTATTTGGTAGTAGGAAAGAATAGTTAATATGAGTTAGCTTATCATATTGAATTCCGTTTGCGGCACCTTGCCAGCTGGGCATATATCCCACAACTTTAAAATTACTATTACCGCAACCTCCATCTGTGTTTACTGAAATGGATACAGCGGATGAAGTCGTAGACAAATTAGCATTATCTGTAGCAATAGCAGTAATGCTATGACTTCCCAGAGTACTATTCCAGTTTGTAGTATATGGTGCCGTAGTATCTTCGTCAATCAAATTTCCATCTACGTAGAATGCTACTTTAGTGATATTTCCATCTGCATCTGATGCGGTAGCATTTATTGTTACTGCACTACCATCGGTAAATGTTTGTCCGCTTGAAGGTGAGGTGATGGATACCTGTGGGGCCGCTTGACCATCTCCACAAGGACCTATCAGTTTCCAAACATTTTCGCGATTCGTTACGGGGTCATTGTTTTGTGTCCACCATTTGGCTTCGTACTCATTTCCTTGATAAGACACTCTATCGCCTCCTGTGTACACTTGACCAGGAACATATGCTGGTACAGAACAGTTGTCTCCTCCAGTAACCGTAATAGCAACTGCTACCTGGCTTGTTCCGTTTCTATTATCAGTAGCTCTTACTTGTATCGTATGATTTCCTGAAGAGGCTCCTGTCCAGTCATAACTATATGGTGCTGTAGTATCTTCTCCCAAGAGCACATTTCCATCATAAAATTCTACCTTGGTTATGGTACCATCAGAATCTGAAGCATCAGCAGTAATGCCAATAGTAGCTCCTGACGCGAAGGAAGCTCCATCTTGAGGAGCAGTAATAGCTACTTGTGGTAATTGATTTTCTACATCGATATCACCAACAATAACAGATACAGTTGCTGTTGCACTCCCCCCATCATTATCATAAGCTTTTGCGATTATCGAATTAGGTCCCAGTGGTGCGTTCTGCCATGTATACGCATATGGAGCAGAAGAATCTTCTCCTAGCAAAACTGTACCTGCATAGAACTCTACTTTAGTAATACTTCCATCAATGTCATTGGCATTGGCTGTAATTGCAATATCATCACCAGCAGAAAACTCGGTATTGTTAGCTGGAGAGCCTATAGATACAGTAGGGTTAATATTTCCTCCTCCAGTGGCAAAAACTTCATTTACCTTATTTACCAAAGGTGATTTCACATTTGACCATCGTTTTAGTTTATTTCCAAAGGACTGGGCCGTACCTGATATTTCAAGGTCCCCAAAAACAGTCCATACGATAGTTCCGCCAAGGTTATTCTCATTGATATATTGTGCCTTAATTCCTATAGACTCTTCATCATCATAACTCAAAAAGAAATTTCCTTTGGTCATATAAGGTACTTTGGCCTGATCGTCCCATTGTCGGGTCCATCCACTACCTGCTCCTGTTTTTTGTTTGATAAAAAAGTGGTTTGGTGTTCCATCATACACATCCAAAGGCCAGTTGGTATAATCTGCAGATGTACTTACTGGTCCATCAGGTTGTATAGTTACATTTCTTTTAGAAGTAGGTGCGTTGAGAGCAGCTGTACCTTCGGTAACCACTCCTCTACCATAAAAAGGAATCCCAAAATTGATTTTAGTCGATGGAACTCCCAAAGAAAGTAGTTTGTTAAGTGTAGATTGCCAATTGAAATCTGGCGCTTCGGCTCCATCGTATGGATAGATCGGTGCATTATGTCCTGCAATATTTGACCATCCTCCATTAAAATCATAGGTCATCATATTGAAGTAATCCATGCTACTCACTAACTGAGGCCAGTTGAATCCATCCAATTTTACAGGATCTGCAGACATTGCGGCAGTGATCAATTTATCTGGGCCAATAGCCGTTCTAATCTCTTGAACCAGAGTTGCAAAATTGGCAAAATCAGCGTTGGTACCTGTAAAGTTCATCCCAGCATAAGGTCCTGGGTATTCCCAATCCAAATCGATACCATCAAAGCCCATATTGATCAGCTTTTTGCAGTCTTCGATAAAGCGAGCTCGTTTTACCGGATCTGCTGCCATTTCAGGAAAATGTTTACACATACTCCAACCTCCTATGGAAGCCATCACTTTTACCCCATTGTCATGAGCAAGTTCGAGGAGTCCTTTGGCTCCACTACCTTCTTTTGGTAATGGAAGTGGCAATACCCCGCTTAATCCCCATTCGGGATGTGTCCATGTATTTCCGCCAACTTCTACCTGAAAACCTAAAGCTTCTGCTCGTTGTTTGACATCTTCATTGATCCACTGTATGGGCTCTATTTCTCCAAAAAGAATATAGAAATCCCAACTGCTATAAACATCACCATATAATAAATCTCCTGGTTGCTGTACTTGCCCCTCTTGATAGATTTGTTTATTTCTTAAATCTCCACTATGCAATGACCCGTCGACTGCCACTCCAAAGAAGGAAAAATTAAGAATTGTGTATTTTGAATAATCTATATTCAATTGTGTTAGAGCACCTGCAGAGGGTACTCCCGCGCTAGCGGCTTTCCAAGCATCCCAATTGGTAATATATCCAATAATTTGCTTGTTGTGATTAGATGTAGTTGCGCTTCCTCCGGTATTCACTTGTGCCTGACACAAGTTACCGATAAGAAGTACGCTAATAATCGCTAAAAAGTTGAAAACTCGGATTGATTTTTTGGGTATAATCCCCTCTAACCAGTCCCAAAGATTGATTGGTTTCATGAGTTAAAGATTTGTGTTTGTATTAAGTCTTTATAAAAATATTAACACTGATACTCAATGCGTAATTTTTTATACGGAGGGAGTCAAATAATAGCTAAACAGCCTTATTCTTATCACTAATAGCATGTACATCAAAAATTCAACAAAACCGGAAGAAACTGGTTAATATCGTATCAAGTACTACAATTCACTTTTCTTTAAATGCTCAAACAACTTCATAAAAGCGTCATAAGTCACGATCTCGACATCCGCTCGAGGTTCTTTGATGATGTTCATCAGGGAAGCGAAATCATTTGCATCAGCTTTGGACACCCCTTCTTGTTTCAGAATTTTCAAGAAAAACGCTGAAACATTCTTTAACGCCGATGATAGTTCCAACAACTCTGAAACCAGAGGAGTTTCTCCTTTCAGAACAAGTAATTCTTCGTGATTTGCTATCCATTGATGAAACATGGATTCTAGTGGTTTCTGAGCTACTTCGGCTTCAGTAATAAACGTATCCACCAATTGACTAAATTGATAAGCATCCGGTGCATCTGTAGTACAAGCATCTGCAAATAAGGTAAAGGGCGAATACGATTTGTACTCTGTTCCTCCCTTATTGCGGCTGTATTTTTGTAAAGGTTGACAGACTTTGGTTAATTTCTGAAGTGCATCTGTCTGATACCCATTGGAGATATTTCTTAGGATCACATTTTGATTTTTAAGATGAGTGAGCCCAAGTTCTTCTAGTCGAAAACTGATCATAGTGAGTCGTTTTCTCATGTGTTGTATATCAGTAACAGTAGCCGGTGACCAAAACCGTTCGGCTATTGCAGCAGTTCTTGGCCAGATCCTGGAATCAATAGTAAGTGGTGTTACCAATTCTCCCCACATGGTAACTTCTCCTCCTAAAATTTTCTTTTGCTCCTCTTTTGTTAAGCTAAATGATTTTGGTAGTGGGTCTACTAAATAATGGTTATTTACATCATGCATACGATCGATATAATACCCTGTAGACAAAATAGAATAATGTCCTTTTTGTGCCGCTTTAGCCAATGACTCACCTGGTTGTAGCCCTTCCTCTACGCCTCTCCATGAATGAATTAATGCAGTTGTTGGCATTTGTGGCGTCATAATCTCTTCCCATCCTACTAACCTTTTACCTAGTTTTTCTAATATCTTTTGTAATCTGAGATTGAAATGGGTTTGTAAATCGTGATTTGATTGAAAACCGTGTTTCTTTTTGAAGGCCATGATTTCAGGGTTTTCGTCCCAGTGTTTCCCCTCGTTTTCATCACCTCCAATATGAACATAAGGATCAGGAAATAGTTCTGCTATTTCCGTAAATACATCCTCCAGTATTTGATACGTCTTCTCGTTGGTAGGATCCAAAGTAGGATCAAAAATACCAGCATACCGTTCGATAGTATAGGTATCCTTTTTACTTCCCAACTCTGGATACGCCGTAAGCAACGCAGATGCATGCCCGGGAACATCTATTTCTGGTATTACCCTAATCCCTCTCTCTGCTGCATATTGAATGATCTCTTTTATCTCCTCATGTGTGTAGTACTCTCCGTCAGAACCAAGTTCATGCAATTTCGGGTGTCGTTTTGATTCCAATCTAAACCCTTGATCATCGGTTAGATGCCAATGAAAAACATTGAGTTTAACAGCTGCCATAGCATCAAGGTTTCGTTTTAACACGTCCAAAGGTTGATAGTGCCGAGCTACATCGATCATCAAACCACGCCAAGGAAACCTTGGCGCATCTTCAATATTCAATGCAGGAATATAAAAATAGTTAGCACTGGGGGTTACTAATTGCAACAAGGTTTCCAGGCCTCTTAGAGCACCAATATCAGTTATCGATTTGAGATAAATAGTCTTATCTGTTATCTGCAGCGAATATGACTCATCATCAAAGTTTTGTAAACTTCCTTCTCGTTCAACTTCAATAATAAATGATGGAGCACTTTTTACTTTTTGTGGGAAGCCTTCTTCAAAAAACACCCCTGTTCTTCCACTTAATCGTCTTAAAAAACGAGTAGCTCCATTATGCAATCGTTGAGAAGACACATTTTGAATAAAAAGGGTAAAATCCTCTTTTATTACATAATTTCCTGCACCTTGATGAATCTCTTTTGGCCAAGGCATTAAATTATATGAATACTGATCCGTTGTTTGTGCTGTAACTAATTGCATTGTCCCAAGTATTAGGGCGATCCAATATATTTTTTTCATTAACTTTTTTTAAAAATGATATCGCTTAAAAGCCTCTATGGCTTCATATTCTGCTAAACCTAGTTTGTGATACTTTTCTGCTGTTTGTTGATTTCGTTCTTCTGCTCTTACCCAAAATTCTCTAGAGTCATCTCCTTGAAACATTACTCCATCCTTTTGAGACTGATGAAAAAATATGGCCTTGCGTTTCTTTAGTACCTCATCAGGACTTAAAGGAACTGCCATTTCTATATCATGAATATCCCATTCTTGCCAAGCTCCTCGGTATAGCCATACCCAACAATCCTTCATATATTCTTCTTCTCTCAGATCATTTAACACTTCAAATAACACATCCAAACATACTTTATGTGTTCCATGAGGATCTGCCAGGTCTCCCGCCGCATAGATTTGATGGGGTTTGACTTTCTTGATCAAGTTGGTTAATCGTTTTTTATCTTCCGGTCCGTATGGATTTTTCTTTACCGTTCCGGTTTCGTAAAAAGGAAGGTCAAGAAAATGTACATACGCATCTGGCAAGCCCAAAAATCGTGTCGCTCCATAAGATTCTCCTCTACGGATCAATCCCTTTAAAGATCTCGTTGATTCAGAATCTATCATCCGTTCCTGTTTCCTTTTGAGTTCCAAAATGATTGAACCGATGTTTTCCTTATCAGTTGCAGGTAACATATTTTGTATCACCTCTGCATATTTTATGGCCTCTTCATCAGACACTGCAATATTTCCAGAGGTCTGATACGCTACATGTACAATATGATCTTGTTCTATCAAGCGAAGAAATGTTCCTCCCATAGAAATCACATCGTCATCGGGATGAGGACTTAGAATCAACACTCTCTTTTTATGTGGGGTATTGCGCTCTGGCCTATAGGTATCATCAGCATTTGGTTTCCCACCTGGCCATCCGGTAATGGTATGCTGTAAGGTGTTGAACATTCTGATATTTAGTTCATATGAAGAACCTTCTTCCGCCAAAAGTCCTGACATTCCATGGTCATTATAATCCTTGTCTGTTAATTTTAGAATTGGTTTTTGCACTTTTTGACTCAACCAGATAATGGCTTTATTCTTGTTTTTTTCGTTCCAACGGCAAGGACCAACTAACCAAGGAGTTTTGATTCTTGTAAGCTCTTCTGCAGCCTCCTTATCCAAAACAAATGTGGTATTTTCATGACGCTGCAAATACGAAGCAGGTACTTCTGAAGAAACCATTCCTTCTATAGTTTCCTTTACGACTTCTGCCTTTTTATGTCCCCAAGCCATAATGACAATTCGCTTTGCTTTTTTAATGGTCCCAATACCCATCGTAATTGCTTTTTTGGGAACATTTTCGATACCAAAAAAAGCAGGAGCAGCATCAGATCGTGTAAGGTGATCCAGAGTGATACTTCGAGTTACCGAATTATAATGAGATCCTGGTTCATTAAATCCAATATGCCCAGTTCTACCGATCCCTAACAGTTGAAAATCCAATCCACCAAAGGAGTTTATTTTTAATTCGTAATCGATGCAATATTGATGGATTTGTTCCTGTGGAATAGTCCCATCAGGAATATGAATATTTTCTGGTAAAATATCTACATGATTAAACAGGTGTTCGTGCATGAAATAGTGGTAACTCTGTACATTGCCCTTTTCCATTGGGAAATACTCGTCCAGATTAAACGTAACCACATTGGCAAAACTTAGACCTTCTTCCTTATGCATTCGTACTAGTTCTTCATACACCTTTATTGGCGAAGAACCTGTAGCCAATCCCAAAACACAAGATTCTTGTTGTGCTTGCTTTTCTTTGATTAACCCTGCTATTTCTTGTGCAATAATGATAGAAGCATAATCCGAACTCTTAAAAATCACATTATGGATTTTTTCAAACCGTGTCTCTTCAAATTTTCCAGCTTCGCGATAGCTGATATCCTTGTAATAAGGCCCGTTGCTATTATTGATCGAGGAATCGTACTTTGTTTGTGTACTCATTGCGTAACTTAAGTTATGTTGTTTAATGGCTTATCGAAAATGAAACTATTACCTATATGGCTTTTATGAAAAGTTTTTCGACAGATGACATGAAAGCAATCACAAATGACAATAAAAATTGCACTAGATGATGAAGCAAAAAATCACTAATAATTTTTTGGAGTCCCATTAGCCCCATAAACCTTGTTGTTGCACCAGAAAAACACCTATATTTAAAATCTGGTTGTATGTCGACAAAAGCATGCTATATAGAGCATAAATTCGGGAATTGACACAAAGTTGATTACTTTGATTTCTTATAGAAATTTGTCTTCGAAAATGGTCTTTAGAAAATTCTGGATTTTAGTATTCCTGTCTCTTATTCATTGCAATACAGAACATCAAAACGGTAACCATAAGAAAGTTCAAGAAAAGGAATCATTATTCAAAATGGTTGATCCTTCTGTTTCTAATATTTATTTCAAAAACGAAGTGTCTGAAACCTTATCATTTAACTTCCTAAACTATTCGTACATATACAACGGCGGAGGAATTGCAGTGGGAGATATCAATAATGATGGATTAGAAGATCTGTATTTTAGCTCTAATCAAAACAGTAATAAATTATACCTAAATAAAGGAAATTTTATTTTTGAAGATATTACTGAAAAAGCCGGAGTTGAAGATGCTACTGGTTGGACTACCGGTGTATCAATGATAGATATCAACAATGATGGATGGATAGATATTTACGTATGCAAATCGGGTTCTTTACATGATTCTGAAAAAAGGAAAAACAAATTATATATTAACCAACGAGATGGAACTTTTCTAGAGCAAGCAAAAGTCTATGGACTGGATAGTGAAGCCTATTCTACTCAAGCCTATTACCTAGATTACGATAAAGACGGTGATGTGGATATGTACCTGGTCAATCATCGTGCTGATTTTAACAATAATGTGGTTGTTGATCCTAGAATACAAAACAATATTGATCCAGAAAGTACAGATCAGCTCTTTGAAAATGTAACCGGAAAATTTAAAAACGTCACACAAACTTCCGGAATTCTAAATAAAGCCTGGGGACTGAGCGCAGCAATTGGTGATTTTGATGAGGATGGATGGCCGGATATTCATGTGGCTAATGATTTTTTGGAACCTGATTTCCTTTATATCAACAATAAGGATGGGACTTTTACTAATCGGATTCTTGAAACTTTTGACCATATTTCTGCCAATAGCATGGGATCAGATTATGCAGATATCAATAACGACCTAAAACCAGATCTTATTGTTTTAGACATGCTTGCCGAAGATCATCAAAGAAGTAAAGAAAACATGGCAACCATGAGCACTGATAACTTCAAGTATTTGGTGGATATAGGATATCATTATCAATATATGTCTAATATGCTTCAGTTGAATTTGGGAGATGGATCTTATAGTGAAATTGGGCAATTATCAGGCATTTCCAAAACCGACTGGAGTTGGGCTCCTTTAATTGCAGATTTTGATAATAACGGGTATAACGATCTTTTGGTTACCAATGGTATCAAACATGATCTTTCTAATCAGGATTTTAGAAATAGTATGCGAAACAATATCCTCAATCAACAGAAAGTCACTTTACAAGAAGCCATAGGTATGATGCCTTCTACCACTTTGGAAAACAAAATATTTTCGAATGCCGGCACGTATCAGTTTCAAAACAAAAACCAAGAATGGGGGCTACATCACAAAATAAACTCTAATGGTGCAGCCTATGTGGATCTTGATAACGACGGTGATTTGGATATTGTCTTAAACAATCAAGATGTCATTGCTAGTATCTACCAGAATCAACAATCCAACAACTTCATAAGTATCACATTGTCTAATCCTGAAAACAATAATACACTTTTGGGAACTCGCATTAAGGTATACACCAATCAACATCAACAGATGAAAATGTATTATACCTGTAGAGGTTTTCAATCTTCGGTAACCAACAACCTACATTTTGGCCTGGGCAAAACCGAAATCATAGACAGCATTGTGGTTGATTGGCCCAACAATCAATCCAGTTCTTTAAAAAATGTTGTGGCAAATCAAAAACTTCATATTGACTATAAAAAGAAAGAAGCATTCTCAAAATCACAAACGACAGAGACAGTCGCAATAAAAGTCCATCCTAGCAATGCATTTGGAGTAACTTACAACCATCAGGAAACCCAATTTGATGATTATGCGTTACAACTATTACTCCCCCAAAAGCAAAGCGAAAAAGGAACTCCAATTGCAGTAGCTGATGTAAATAACGATGGTTTAGAAGATTTCTTTGTCGGGAATGCAAAGGGTGCTAGTGCCATGCTTTATATTCAAGATAATTCAGGTTCTTTTTCTATCATGAGTCAAAACACTTTTGAAAAGGATAGTAATTTTGAAGATCGAAAAGCACTGTTTTTTGACTATGACAACGATGGGGATCAGGATTTGTATGTTGCTTCCGGGAGTTATGAAAATATTGCAGACAAACCTTATCTGCAGGATAGAATTTATGAGAATACTGGTCAAGGAAATTTTACAAGAAAAGAAAATCTATTACCTAAAATTCAAACGGTATCAGGAGGAATTGCTATTGCAGATTTTGACAACGATCAAGATGAAGATATTTTCATCGGAGGAGGCTTTATACCAGGTAAGTACCCTTCTGCTTATCCTTCCTATATTTTGAAAAACGAAAACGGAAAGTTTATTGATGCTACTCAGGATATAGCAAAAGACCTGTCAAATATCAATCACATCAATGATGCATTATTTTCTGATTATGATAGTGATGGTGATCTTGATCTTGTGGTTGTTGGCGAATGGTCTTCCCCTACAATTCTTGAAAATAAAAAGGGAAAATTTGAGGCTGCAGATATCAAAGCGCTAAATGATTTGTCTGGTTGGTTTTTTAAAATTTCAAGTTCAGACATTGATAATGATGGTGATATCGATTACCTCTTAGGTAACTTGGGTGAGAATAATAAATTTCATCCCTCTACAGATAAACCTTTCCATATATACGCCAAGGATTTTGATGCTGACCATAGCATTGACATTGTCCTAAGTAAAACCACAAAAAAAGGAGTTTTGCTGCCTGTTAGAGGAAAGGAATGTTCGTCTCAGCAAATCCCTAGGCTTTCTGAAAAATTTAAGACGTATAATTCATTTGCTGCTGCTTCTTTACCCGAAATTTATGGTCAAGAAGCTCTAAATAATGCAGTTCATTATACTGCTACCTGTTTTACCAGCTTGTTATTAAAAAACAAGGGACAAGGAAATTTTGATGTTCAAGAACTGCCTATTACTGCTCAATTTGGTCCTTCAACCGATTTTTTGGTAGAAGACTTTAATCAAGATGGTAATAAAGATGTTTTTGGTATCGGATCTCTATATGAAGCTGAAACCGAAACTATTCGTTATGATGGTAACAAAGGGTATTTCTTATTCGGAAATACAGATCAAACCCAATTTGCTTCTTATCTGCTATCTGATACATTACAGCAATTACAAGCTAAAGCTTGCAGGTTTATTACTATCAAAAACAAAAAGTACATTCTGATTTTTACCAAAAACAACGAGTTGAAGTTTTTGGAATACCAATTTGAAACAAAAAACCTCCATAAATAGCAGCCACACTTTTTACAGAGGTTTCTCCAATTAAAAACTAACATTTATACATTTCTAATCACATGAACGTATGGTTTTCCACCAGTGTTCTCCACTTCCTGGAATTACCCAAATTGGTCCGGTTTGTGCCTCATACAACACTCCTTGATATACCACCTGATCTCCTTGGTTGTATATTTGTGGGTAAGCTTCCCAATTGGCAACTCCGGCGCAAGAACCACTACCTCCTCCATCAGATTGTACTGAGATTGCAACCGCAGAAGAAGTTGTTGTTCCTCCAGCATTATCCGTGGCAATTGCGGTAATGGTATAATTTCCAGTACCTGCATTAGTCCATGAATAACTGTATGGGCTTGTAGTATCTTCGCCTAATTTGGTGTTTCCTTCAAAAAACTCTACTCTAGTAACGGTCCCATCGCTATCAGATGCATTGGCAGAAATCACTATCGCGGTACCTTGAGTAAACGTGGTGTTATTTGATGGAGAAGTGATCGCTACCGAAGGTAGTTGATTACTTCCATCGCCTCCACCATCACCACAATTCTGTAGCAATTCCCAAGGTTTACCATTTCCAGTATTCGAGGAGGGCACATCACCTTGGGTCCACCATTTTGCACGATATAATTGATTTTGGTATACCGCTTCCTGACCACCTTGATATGCTGTAGCCGAGTTCCATTGTGCCGAATTACATCCGGTACCATCTCCACCGCCATCACCTCCGCCGTCTCCACCATCATATGGTGATTCTGGGTAGTTTTCTGCATTCGCGATGGCTTGGGATTGCGATACTCCATCCAACACCTGACTTGCTACATACAAATATCCATATGCAGAAGAGTTCCCATCTCCCAACAATAATTGCCAAATCATAATCCCATCATTGTTCACATTAGTTGCTCCTATATGAGCAGATAGATCCGCCATAGTTTGATAAGTATACGTATAATACGGCCCCCATGGCTCATCTGGATAATGTGTCCCTGCTGCAATCGAGAAACCATATCGATCTGCATAATGTTTGTAAGCATCATACATTATTTTTCGGTTACTTGCAGCTCCGGTATTATACCCTTGATAGGCTATTAGATCTATTTTATCTCCCACAGCTTCCATCACCGGAATCATATGCCCTGTGGTAGCAAAGCCATATAAACTAATAGCTTGATTTGGAGAAGTAGCATTATATAAATTAGCATCAGATTCTCCAGTTACGCTATTCCTCTTGCTATAAGCAAACGGTGAGGAAGGATCATCATTATTTAATCCTCCTAATGCTCCAACTCCTGCTGGCGCACAGGCTAATAGGTACTGTCCTTTGGGCATTATCGCTCTTGAGTTATTGAAAAAATCAATAAATCGTTGCACATTAATAGGTTCTCCTATAGTAGCAAAACTCCCATTGGGTTCAAAATCCCAGTCGATCCCTTCAAATCCCATGTCATCGACAAGATCCTTGATTTGTTGATAGTTAATATCATAAGCAGCATCCGATCCCCAATACGTCTCTCCTCCTACGGATAGTATCACTTTGGTCCCTTTTGATTTTAAGATAGCTACAGATTCTTTAAGCGTAGCACCTCCATACGGTGTTTGGATACCTGTATTTGTTATATCCAGTGATCCTTTCTGATATCGTAGATTAGGTCTTGCAAAAGCGAGAAACACGTGGGTAACATGTTTGGGAATATCTCTAAGTTTAGAACCCTGACCTGTGGTAGTCCAACTCTCTGACCATGATGGGAAATATCCCAAAATAATGGGTTGTGTAAGCACAGTTTTTCTATCAAGCTGAACGGATGGATCTTCCTCTCTGAGATCATTTATAAAGCTTTCATTATTGCAAGAAAACAATAATGCTAGCATCGCAACTACTGTGATAATTCTTTTCATTGATTTCATAATATATAGTTAGATGTTTGTGTTAGGTAGTATTTATCTCATGCATTCTTGTTATTATATTTCATTTAAAGAAGGAAAAAAGAGAGAAACGGAATACAATTCACTATTTCTCTCTTTAAAATCACATGTGTGTTAGAAATTTCCTCCAGGCACATCCCACCAAAGACGTGTACCTGCATTGTCTGGCCCTCCCAATTTGGTCACGGCATCAGCCACACCATCTGGGTTGGTTTGTAATTCGCTATCTACAAAAGGTATCCTTCTGATTTGAAGATCGGTATCCACTACTCCTCCACTCTGGTTACTCACTACGGGGAATATTTTAGGATATCCAGTACGTCTATATTCACTCCATGCCTCTTGTCCTTCTGGGAATAATGCGATCCATTTTTGAGTAATGATACGCTCCAGTTTTTCTTCGTTGGTAGCTGCATCGTCCCAAGCAATAGTGATGGTGCTTAAAGCATTTATACTATTTCCTGGTGTAACAGGATCTACATAATCCATGGGGGTTCTTGTACCATTAGAGACATAATCTGATATCCCTCCTAAGCCATATTGCTGAAATGAGGTGGTAATTCCTTGCTCGTAATTACCTTGAACATCTCCTGCACCAGTCCAACCTCTTAATCCCGCTTCTGCTTTTAAGAAAAATACTTCGGCTGCTGCCATCAATTGCACTCGTGGCGTCAACACTTCATCTGCCAATAAAGAAAAAGTAACATAGTCTGCTTTTTGCGCAAGCTCATCATCATACCCTGGTAAAAGTGGTAATCCATTTCGAACTCCTTTGTATACTCCTTCTTCAACTTCTGAAGTATTAAAGTAGCTACCAACTCTAGGGTCTTCATATCCTACCAAAATAGATTCCATCGAAGCATTCATACGGATATCTCCCCAGGAATTATTAATAGTGCGTACCGGATGATCTAATGTTCCATTCACAAAAAAACCATCAGGATTAGCTTCGATAAGTCCTACAGGATGATTCAATGATTTCTCACCTTCGGATTGTGCCTTGGTAGGTGCTACTTTTGAAATTCGAATTGCTAAACGTAATCGAAGTGCATTGGCATACTTAATCCAGTTCTCATAATTTCCGCCATAGGCTAAATCAAAAGCTGCAAACCTTGGACTATCAATATTATCTGATAGTATTTGAATAGCTTCTTCCAGATCTGCGAAAAAAGCATTGTAAGCTTCCTCCTGTGAGTCATACTCACTCGTAGTTGCAGATTCTCCAAATTTGGTATACACTATTGGCCCAAATACATCAGATACTCTGTGCATAGCAGTAACTTTAAGTATTTGAGAAACTGCGAACAACTCTGGAAATGTTTCCCGGGTTTCGTTTTCAATGGTCTTGGCATTGTTCATTACATTAGAGTACGGTACACTCCAAATGAAATTATTCCAACCACTTACCAAATTATAGGTGGTATTGTTTGCCCCAGCTACAAAAGGTCTTGGATTCGTCATATATCCAGAAAACACATCTGCATTCAGATTTTGCTGTAATTGAAAAGACCATGGTGGCGTATATTGATAGATATTCTCGAACATAGGTTTATATAAAGATCCTACATTCTGAAAGTCTACTTCTAATTGTTCTTGAGTAATGTTTCTGGGGTTTCCATCCAGATCTTCTAAACCTTCAGCACAGGAAGACAAGAAGAGTGATATCACCACAAACCCCGATAAAAATATATTGCTGTTTTTCATTTTACTAATTTTAGAAACTTAGATTAACATTCAACCCCCAACTTCTGGTTGAAGGAAGTCCTAATACATCAACACCTTGCAAAGCATTTCCTGTACTTAAAGTCACGTTCGGATCATGCGGAGCATCTTTATAAAAGAAGAATAAATTGTTACCGATTAACGAAGCCTTTATACTTCTGAAAAAAGAATTTTCTGAAAGCTGGAAATTATATCCCAAAGCAATTTCGGCCAGACGTACATTGGTAGCGCTGTATACATACTCTCCGGTAAATCCATTTCTTCCTCCTGCAAGTCCATAATATTCTTGTGCAGTCAAAGTCGATACATCTCCCGTTGGACTTACCACTTCGATCAATGCATTTTCGGTTTCTCTTTGTGTATTATTGCTCAAACCTTCTACAATAGCTTCAGTCATACTGATGGTTTCTCCACCAAATTTTCCATCGATCAAGAAATCCAAACTAATATTTTTATAAGTCATGGTGTTGTTCCACCCCAAGGTAAAGTCAGGATTCGCGTTACCCACCTTTTCTAGTCCCGCAATGGTATTGTCTGGGTTTTCATCATTGATTACTATAGCTCCTGCGTCAACTACAGGTCTTCCGTTGGCATCACGTTTTACCACTTGCGCATAGATATCTCCATACTGTCCACCTTCTACCAAATAAGAGGCAAAAGTATTTACCCCAGGAGGCGAAATCACTTGATTATCAATTTGTACATCATCAGATGGGTTGCTGATTTCTTGAACCTCATTATCATTAGCTGCAAAATTGATATTCGAAGTCCATTTAAAATTTCCTGTTTGAACTGGAGTAACAAAAATTGACGCTTCGAATCCTTCGTTAATGATATCTCCAGAGTTTACTCCTACAGTTACAGAACCTGTTCCAGTAGATACCGGTACTTGAAAATATTGATCCACAGTACTGGTGTGATAATACCCAATATCAAACCCAAATCGATTATCAAAGAATCTCCACTCGGTTCCTATCTCAAATGAGCTTTGTTGTTCTGGACGAACTTCGCCCAAAGGTCTTACCGGATCCAAAGGACTTAATCCACCTCCAAAAAGAATTTGTCGTTCAGGAAACACTGTGTTTGCTGGTACGTCATTACCTACTTGAGCATAAGATCCTCTTATTTTTGCAAAGGAAATCTTCTCTCCCATATCAAAAATCTCGGTCAAAATACCTGTAATACCCGCCGATGGATAGAAGTAGGAATTATTGCTAGAAGGTAAAGAAGAAGACCAATCATTTCTTGCTGTTAGATCTACAAATACCTTTTCATTAAATCCAATGGTAGCACTGGCAAAAATTGAGTTTACCTTTTTATCTAACGAACTTTGAAATAGAGAAACTTGTGGGTTTGCATTAAAATTCTGAATAGAAAATACATTCGCAAATTGTAAGCCTCCGTTAGTTCCAGAGTCTGCATTTAATAATTCTACGGTAGTTCTCGTCGTACTCGTCCCGACATTTGCAGATAGTGAAATGGTATTAAACTGTTTATTTATCGTAGCGATCACATCCCCGTAAAGTTGTCTAATATCCTGCTCTGTAAAAATATATCTTCCATTTGCGGGTGCTAGCGTAGCTTCGGTAGTTGCATGAACCTTTTTCTCGTAATTCAAAAAAGTTTGATCATACGTACCTCTACTCTGAACAGAAATCCAATCGTTGATTTTGAATTTCAAATTCATTGAAGCTAACAACTTCCTATTAGTGTCCTCACTAGCATTTCTGTTTAATATCCAATAAGGGTTTTGTTCTATATCCGAAGTCGCTCTAAACCAGCGTTGACTTTGAATGTTTCTATCAGGGTCTAATTCTTCAAAATTCTCATAATCCGATAGTCGTTCTCCTGGAGAGTCAAAGTTGTATGCTCCCACAAGTGGGTTAAAATACAAACCTGAAACTGGTCGATTATCAATGGTTTGTGTAGATGCCAACACATTAGCACTAGCTGTCAAAACTCCGTCGAAGAATTGTGCATTCTCTCGAATGTTTATCGTATGCTGGCTCATTTTATTGGTAGGTAATATCCCAGAAGCAAAGGTGTTGGAATATGAAAAATACGTTTGCGCTTTCTCACTTCCTCCAGAAAGAGAGACCGCATTAATATTGGTAACCCCATTGTTGAAGAAATCCTTAATATTACTTTCAGCCTCATCGTTAAGATCGATATAATACGCCGCAGACTCTACTAATAAATTAGAAGACGCTTCTACCTTAAAAGATCCCGCTCTTCCTTTTTTGGTAGTAATCAATATCACTCCGTTTAACCCAGCGCTTCCATAAAGTGCAGATGCCGAAGCTCCTTTTAAAACGGTCAAGGATTCTATATCGTCTGGATTTATTAAAGACAATACATCTCCTCCATCACGGTTTCCACCGTTAATATCTCCAAAAGTATCCAAAGGTTGCCCTCCTGTAGGATTCGATAATGGTACCCCGTCAATTACATATAAGGGTTGGTTATTCCCTAATGAAGCATTTCCTCGCAAAGTAACTTTTACCGATCCCCCAGCACCTGAGGAGCTGCGGTTTACGACTACCCCAGAAACTTTCCCGGAGAGACTATTTACCGGATTGGTTTGCCGTACTTTGTTTAGTTCATCGGCATTAATATCCTGAGCAGCATAGGTAAGTGATTTTCTACTTTTTGCGATACCTAACGCGGTAACAACAACATCATCGAGCTGCTCCAGATTCTCCTCCATAGCAACGTCGATTATATCTGATGCTCCGACAGTAACGGAAATAGTAGTGAGTCCCACATAACTAAACTCCAAGACATCGCCCGCAGATGCCGTAATAGTATATTTACCATCAAAATCTGTTTGTGCCCCTTTTGCCGTTCCTTTTACAATTACATTAACTCCTGGGAGCGGCATGGCATTTTCTCCCGTCGAAGTTACTGTTCCCGAAATTGTTTTTTCTTGCGCTTTGACCTGTTGTGTCATTAATAGTGCTAAAAGAACAGAAAAAACTAGAATAGTTCTTTTCATGAAATTAAGATTGATTTGTTTGATTATTTCCGATTTAAAGGTTTTATGAATAAACTTGAAAAAGAAATTAAATATCTAAACAGCATTAAAAAAACAATAAACGACGTATTTCCTCATATAAGCGTTTTTGCGATTGAGCACTTTTTAAAATATTCCTTAAAGTATTTTGTTTTTAAATAAAAAAACACATAATTTTTTCACGTTTTTTAACAAATTCACACAAAAAACATCAAAAACCGTGTTTAACTGGATAGCAACATCTGATGGTTACAAAATGCCAAAAAAGTATCATTTCATATTTTGGGCAGGCTATTTTTTAATCAATTTTATTCGTTGGGGAAGTTACTTCGATGATTATGTATATTCATTGAAATCAAATCTGGTAGAATTCTTTATTCATATCCCAATTACTTATTTTCATATTTATTATCTGATTCCCAAATTTGTCCTTAAGAAAAAATTACCACTCTATCTTATCACAGCCATATTAACCTTGGCTGTGGCATACATAGTAAGAACAGAACTTAATCTTCTATTAGTGACCAGCAATATCTGGCCAGAAGCTATCGGGACCCAAAAAGCCTATAGTTTTAATCATATTGTAGCGGTTACCATTGGAGAAGTATATGTAGTTGCACTTGCTACCGCGATAAAATTAACCATGGATTGGATTGCCGAACGAAAGAAGAATTCTCAGTTGAAACAATTACAACTCAAAACTGAATTAAAATATCTAAAATCACAAATACAACCTCATTTCTTCTTTAACACCTTAAACAATTTATATTATTTAACGATAGAAAAATCGGATAAAGCTTCAGATGTGGTTCTTAAATTATCTGAAATCATGCAGTATGTTTTGTACGATGTTAAAGAACCGAAAATTGGATTGCTTAATGAAATCAACTATATTGAAAGTTACCTGGAACTAGAACGATTGCGACATGGCGAAAAAGTAAACTCAGAAATTCAGATCAGAGGAAACATTGATGATATTTCTATTCCTCCATTGTTATTACTACCTTTTATCGAGAATTGTTTTAAACATGGTAGTAAAAACAATGAAGAAGTACGTCTTGACATTCATTTTGAAAATGAGAAAAACGAACATCTCATTTTTAAAGCCAAAAACAACTTTAATTCTGATTATGCTGATGATAAAAAAAGAGGTATCGGAATTGAAAATGTAAGACGAAGACTAGAATTATTATACAAAAACAAATACTCTTTAGAGACCAAAGTAATAGATAATACGTTTAACGTATTATTAAAAATCCCCATCCTATGATTGTCAAATGCATTATAATAGATGACGAGCCATTCGCGATAAAAGTAATCGAATCGCACCTGGCTTCTTTTAAAAACATAGAACTTTTAGGATCTTTTCACAATCCTATAGAAGCCTTAGAAATTATAGAACAAGGAGAAGTCGATGTCATCTTTCTGGATATCAATATGCCCGGGATGAACGGATTAGATTTCATCAAAAACAGTAGAAACAACTATCAGATTATTATCACTACAGCGTATCGCGAGTATGCTGTAGAGAGCTTTGAATTAGACGTACTGGATTATTTGGTAAAACCTATTCCTTTTAATCGTTTTTTAAAAACCATCAATAAGCTTACTCAAGTAATTAATAAAGACCAATCAAAAAATGAAGAGTATCAAGGAAATAAGGATCCTTTTATTTTTCTTAAAGTGGATAAAAAGCTGGTAAAAATACTCTTGAAAGATATTCTTTACATCGAAAGCCTTAAAGATTACATTAAGGTGATTACTACACATGGTAATTATCTGGTTCATAAATCGCTAACAGGAATTACGGAAGAGTTACCTGATTCCAATTTTATACGTGTGCACCGCTCCTATACTATTGCTATCGATAAAATTAAATCTATTGAAGGCAATCTGGTAGAAATCGATTCTAAACGAATCCCGATTGGCCGTAACTACTCCAAACACGTAAAAGAAACTATTTTCAGCAACAACAAAGATTTACATATTTAAAATATCATTATACATGATCACACTTTCAACCCTAGACCTTATTCTTATATTCTCATTTTTCACACTCACTTTATTAATTGGTATTTGGGTTTCTAGAACCTCGGGAAAAAATACCAGCGAATTCTTTCTATCGGGTAGAAACATGCCCTGGTGGTTATTGGGACTATCTATGGTGGCCACCACCTTTTCTACTGATACTCCAAATTTGGTTACCGATATTGTTAGGAAAGGAGGAGTATCTGGTAACTGGGCTTGGTGGGCTTTTTTGATTACAGGTTTACTCACTGTATTTGTATATGCCAAATTGTGGCGTAAGTCCAATGTAAATACCGATATAGAATTTTACGATCTAAGATATGGAGGTAAACCAGCGCATTTTTTACGTGGATTTAGAGCAGTATATCTAGGGATCATTTTTAATGTACTCGCAATGTCTGGTGTTACCCTTGCCGCTATAAAAATTGGGCAAGTGATGCTTGGGTTAACGGCCTTAGAAACTGTAGGGATTGCTTCGGTAGTAACCGTTATTTTTAGCGCTATTGGAGGGTTTAAAGGAGTAGTATATACAGATTTTATTCTTTTCTTTACAGCAATGATAGGTGCACTTGGAGCGGCTTATTATATAGTAAATTTACCTGAGGTAGATGGCGTAGCCAATCTTATAGCTCATCCGCAAGTGGCCGATAAGATCTCGTTACTTCCTGATTTTGATAATACCGAATTATTGGTATCATTATTAATCATTCCACTTGCTGTGCAATGGTGGAGTTCATGGTATCCCGGTGCTGAACCTGGTGGTGGTGGATACATTGCGCAACGTATGCTGGCAGCCAAAAATGAGAATCATGCCATTGGTGCTACTCTATTTTTTAATATCATGCATTATGCTATCCGACCATGGCCATGGATTTTGGTAGCACTCGCTTCTTTGGTATTATACCCAAAAGATGATGCCAACACTATGGAAGCTGCTAAAAGCAATTATATAGAAATGCAAAAGTTGTCAGAAACGAGAGCCCTTACTCCTGAAGAAGCCGAACGAATGGATGCTTATTATTTTGCTTCAGAAGGGTTAACTGCAATACGACAAGCGTTCCCCGAAGATAAAGTGCAAAAAGATAAGATAGGTCATGATATTGCATATTCGGCAATGCTTACTCGTCTACCTTCCGGACTGTTAGGTATTGTTTTGGCTTCGCTAATAGCTGCTTTTATGTCGACTATTTCTACGCATCTCAACTGGGGATCTTCCTACATCGTACATGATTTTTATGCCCAACAAATCAACAAAAAAGCTTCAGAAAAAGAGCTGGTGCTCGTAGGAAGAATAAGTACTGCTATTTTGATGATTCTTAGCGCCGTCTTAGCATTATTGCTCACCAACGCTAAGCAGATCTTTGATTATATCATTATGTTTGGTGCGGGAACCGGACTTATTTTCATCTTGAGATGGTTTTGGTGGAGAATCAATGCCTGGAGCGAAATCTCTGCTATGTTTGCCTCAGGAATCGTATCTATAATTTTTGGATTAGAATCTGTAGACCATGCATTATTTGCTGAAGGAATGCTTCCTGGATGGTCAAAATATCCAATAATTGTAGGGATTACTACCGTGATCTGGCTTATCGTGACCTTTGTTACCAAACCAGAAGACGACAAGGTATTATTCGATTTTTATAAAAAAATACAACCGGGAGGACCTGGTTGGAAAAGTACTATTCAACGGGCGAAACACCAAGATCTAAATATTGTTACGGATAATAGTACATGGAGTGTTCCTTCAGGAATATTGGCAATGATTGTAGGGTGTATTATGATCTATGGAGTACTTTTTGCTGCTGGATATTGGATCTATGGAGAATATACTTTTGCAATTATTTTAACAATAGTTGTTATTGTCGCTGTCTACATTTTAAGTAAGTTGTGGAAGAAAATTAAAACCACCATCTTATAAGAGACGGCTCACAATACATGATTAGATTTTTTTTACCCTTACTATTAGTTCTGGGGTTCACCACTATTGAGGCTCAAGAACATACATTTACAAGACAAGATACCTTAAGGGGTTCTATAACACCCGAGAGAGCATGGTGGGATCTTATCTACTACCATCTAGATATTACTGTAAAGCCTGATCAAAAAACGATTTCAGGAAAAAATACGATACAGTATAGGGTATTGGATGCTCATAATACCATGCAAATTGACTTGCAGCCTCCTTTGAAGATTGAAAAGGTAATGCAAGGCGATCAAGAGCTAAAAGTAAATTCTGAAGGAAATGCCCATTTTGTGACACTTACTGATGAACAAAAGGAAAATGACGTCAATACCGTAGAGGTATACTACAGTGGAAAACCTCGAAAAGCTGTAAATGCTCCTTGGGATGGCGGTATTTCTTGGAAAAAAGATAAAAATGGAAAACACTTTGTCGCATCTTCTTGCCAAGGACTTGGTGCTAGCGTTTGGTGGCCCAATAAAGATCATATGTATGATGAAGTAGACAGTCTTTTGATCAGCGTGAATGTTCCTAAAGGTTTAATGAATGTATCGAATGGTAGACTTCGAAAGATCGATGAGCATAATAATGGTACCAGAACCTTTCATTGGTTTGTCAGTAATCCTATCAATAATTATGGAGTGAATATTAATATTGGAGATTATATTCATTTTGGAGAACAGTACAAAGGTGAAAAAGGGTATTTGGATATGGATTATTATGTACTACGATATAACCTGGATAAAGCCAAAGAACAATTCAAAGACGCTCCCAAAATGATGAAAGCTTTTGAACATTGGTTTGGCCCCTACCCATTTTATGAAGATAGTTTTAAACTGGTAGAAGTTCCCTATTTGGGTATGGAACATCAAAGTTCGGTCACTTATGGTAACAAGTATAAAAATGGATATCTGGGTCGAGATCTTTCTGGTTCTGGTTGGGGATTAAAATTTGACTTTATCATTATCCATGAAGCTGGCCATGAATGGTTTGCCAACAATATTACTTACAAAGACGCCGCAGACATGTGGGTGCATGAAGGATTTACCGCATATTCTGAAAATTTGTTTCTGGATTATTATTATGGCAAAAAAGCCTCTGCCGAATATGTGATTGGGACAAGAGGGAATATCCAGAACGATAGCCCCATTATTGGTACTTACGATGTAAACCATGAAGGCTCCAGCGATATGTACTACAAAGGAGCTAATATGTTGCATACATTAAGACAACTTATTGAGGATGATGAAAAATGGCGTACTATTCTTAGAGGATTAAATAAAGATTTTTATCATCAAACCGTTACCACAAAACAAATAGAAGACTACTTAAGTAAAGCGGCTAATATTGATCTTACTCAGTTTTTTGATCAATATTTGAGAACGATCAAAATACCAAATTTGGAGTATTCTTATAAAGATGGAGTTCTTAAATATCGCTACACCAATGTGGTTGAAAAATTTGATATGCCAGTACGTGTTTTTGTTGATGATAAAGCGCATTGGATACAACCGAATGCCAAATGGCAAAGTAAAAAGTTGACAGGAAGCAATTTGCAAATTGACCCCAATTTCTATATACATCCAACACCAATATAATGATTGTTTCAGAAGTTGATTTACCAAAGAACTCTTTGCTAGCGAATACCAGGCATGATTATACCGATAGCTTCTCTGGTAGCATCCATACTTCGTCTACTATTGATCAGCATCAATTAGTAAAAGCTTTTTTTGTATCCTCTCCGAAATGGGTGGGCGCATTACTATTTTTACGAAATAAAATTGTGGCTGTATTTGGACTCAAAACAGGAGAAGCAATTTCAAAAGAAGACATTCTTAGTAAAGATTTCAGACTACAGAAAGGGGATGCTGTTGGAATTTTTAGAGTATACGACAAAAGTGAAGATGAAATTATTTTTGGAGAGGACGACAGCCATCTTAATTTTAGAGTCTCTCTTTTATTGACACAAGAAAACACAACCAGGGATTTGATCATATCTACAGTTGTTGTATTCAATAACTGGTTAGGAAAGTTATATTTTCTTCCAGTAAAACCATTCCATAAGCGTATCGTAAAAAGTATGCTCAAAAGAACACTAAAGGAATTAAAGAACTAAACAATTACTCGAGTAAATGAAAATTTATTTTCCACAATGGCAAGGATCTGGTACAGGAAAAAATATTGAACCTGGAGCAGAAGCGATTCTAAAATATCTTGATGACCCCGAATTCGTAAATATCCCCTTATCCAACATCGCAGCTGGAACACAAGGAATACAAAAGCATCATATTAATAACTACGACGCCATTACCGAACAACTAACTCGTTTAAAAAAAGAAATAGCTACCGTGCAACCTGATACTCTCAAAACTATTGGCGGAGATTGTGGATTAGAAATTGTGCCTGTATCTTATCTCAATCAGAAATATCCCAATTTGGGTGTAATATGGTTTGATGCACATGCTGATATTAACAAGCCTTGTGATTCCCCAAGTTGTAATTTTCATGGCATGCCTTTACGTACATTGTTAGGTGAAGGAGAACCCGAAATGAGTCCTTTACTATTTTCCACCATTACGGCATCACAAATCCACTATGTGGGTTTACGAGATATAGATAAGACCGAAAAAGACAGAATACAAGAAGGAGAAATTTATGCCCCGACCAAAATAGATATTGATCACCTTACGGAGACCTTGAAGGCTAAAGGTATCACCCATTTGTACCTACACTTCGATTTCGACTGTCTGGAGCCTAACGATTATGATAAAACCTATTATAATGTTCCCAATGGGGTAAGCATTGCTGATGCTGAAACCTGCATAGAGGCACTTACCGAGAATTTTACGGTTGTAGGAAGTAGTGTTCTTGAATCTGTAACGACAAAAAGTGAAGAACTACAACCGATTTCAAAAATTATCGATCTTTTAATCTGACACTGCTATGGACACTAAATTCGTATTCTCTTTCTTACTAATTTTTACCCTTTTTATTTTGGGATGCAGCAATGAAACCGCAAAGAACGATACGAACGACAAAGAAAATAAGAAAAATGAAGTATTGGTACTAGGAGCCATTCATGGTGGACATCTTACAGATTCAGTATATCATACAGCGTATTTAACTCAACTAATAAGAGCAATACAACCAGATTATATCCTAGCAGAAATACCACCAGATCGGTTTGATCAAGCGGTAAAAGAATTCAAAGAAAATGATAGTATTTCAGAATCCCGAGTACGTCGGTTTCCTGAATATGTGGATGTGGTTTTTCCGCTAACCAAAGAAATGAATTTTGAAATCATCCCTACTGCCGGGTGGACATTACCTATGGCGCAAGAACGCAGTCAAAAATTACGGGCAATAAGCAAAGACTCTACTCGAATTGAAGACTGGAATGCATATCGCAAAGCAAACCGTATATCTGATTCCGTTTATCAAGCAACGGGAAAAGTAAATGATCCTTACTTTATTCATACCCACACTTATGATAGTATACAGGATATCGCTTTGCAGGTATATAATGATTTGTTTAATGTAGAATTAGGCTTGGGAGGATGGGATAATATCAATATTGCTCATTATTGGAAAATTGAAAAAGCATTAGAAAAACATCGCTATCAAAATAAAAGAATGCTTATTATATATGGAGCAGGTCATAAAGGTTGGTTTTTAAGAGAGTTAAGAAAGCGTGATGATATCAAATTATTAGAGATGAAACCTTTTCTTGACAAAATATCTCAAAACCAATCCTAAAACCAAAGGTCCACCTGCATATTAAAAAGTTCTATGAAAGCAATTGTATTTGAAGAATTTAAAGGTCCTCTCACCGAACAAAATGTACAAGATCCAACGCCTAATCCGCACAGTGTTGTTATTAAAGTCACTGCAACTGGGTTATGCCGTAGTGATTGGCATGGTTGGATGGGACATGATCCAGATATCCGATTACCACATGTCCCGGGGCATGAATTGGCTGGAGTTATTGAGGCTACCGGGAAATTCGTCAAAAACTTTAAAATTGGGGATAGAGTTACCGTTCCCTTTGTAGCGGGTTGCGGTCACTGTGGTGAATGTATATCGGGCAATCATCAAGTGTGCGATCACCAATCCCAACCCGGATTTACACACTGGGGTTCATTTGCAGAGTATGTTGCTATAGATTATGCAGATACTAATTTGGTTCGGCTACCCGATTCGATCGATGATGAAACTGCTGCTACTTTGGGATGTCGATTCATCACATCTTTTAGAGCTGTTGTGGAGCAAGGCAAAGTAAGTGCAGGACAATTTATAGCAATTCATGGATGCGGTGGTGTTGGTTTGTCGGCAATAATGATCGCAAAAGCGATAGGAGCGCAAGTTATTGCTATAGATATCAATGATCAAACTTTACAATTTGCCAAAGAATTGGGTGCATTTGCAACAATTAATGCAAAGGATCAAAAACATATTGTGGATGAGATACGATCCTTGACCAATGGGGGTGTTCATGTTTCCCTCGATGCGTTAGGAAGTGCAGCTACTTGTTTTAATTCTGTGGCTAATCTCAGAAAAAGAGGAAAACATATTCAGGTAGGTCTAATGACAGGAGATCATGCACATCCCAAAATCCCAATGGACATGGTGCTAGCTAATGAGCTAGAAGTAATTGGAAGTCATGGGATGCAAGCTTACAAATATCCAGAGATGTTACAAATGATAAGTGCTGGTACGTTGAAACCCCAAAAATTAATCCAGAAAACCATTTCTCTGGAAGATGCAATAACCGCTCTACCCCAAATGAACACTTTTCAAAATATGGGAGTACAAGTAATTAACTCTTTTTAAAACCCTAAGGTATGTCTGTAAAAGTATGTTTGATTCAGGATCATCCAGAATTTTTTGATAAAGAAAAGACCATTAATAAGGTGGCTTCTTTGGTTTCCCAATATGCCAAAGAGGGTTGTAACTTGATTGTTTTCCCAGAATCTTTTATACCTGGGTATCCCAGAGGGTTTTCTTTTGGAGCAACGATAGGTAGCAGAACTCCAGAAGGCAGGGAACTATATGCTACATATTATGATAATAGTATTGATCTGGAAAGCGAGGATCTTAAACGCCTGGAAAAAATAGCTAAGTCAGAAAATGCATACCTGGTAATTGGCGTAACCGAAAAACAAGCTGTAAACGGAAGTTTGTACTGCTCTATGCTTTACATTTCTCCAACAAAAGGATTGTTAGGGGTACATAGAAAAATTAAACCTACCGGTACAGAACGCCTAATCTGGGCTGAAGCTGCTGGAGAATCTTTAGTGGCATTCGATACTAAAATCGGGAAATTAGGAGGATTGATCTGTTGGGAAAATTACATGCCACTAGCGCGTATGTCTATGTACCAACAAGGAGTAGAAATTTATATTGCTCCCACTGCAGATTCTAGAGAAGAATGGACCTCAACCATGAAACATATTGCCCTAGAGGGGAGATGTTTTGTTTTGGGTTGCAATCAATACTACACCAAATCTATGTATCCAGACACCTATCAAACTATGGTAAATAACGAACCTGAAGAAATGTGTCCAGGAGGTAGTATCATTGTTTCTCCATTAGGAAAAGTTATGGCGGGACCTCTTTTTGGTGAATCTGGAGCGTTAATTGCTGAATTGGATCTGAATGAAATCACACAAAGTAAACTGGATTTTGATGTAATTGGTCATTATTCGAGAAATGACATCTTCCATTTTGAAGTAAAAAATCAGCCCGATATGAAGACAGAAAATTAAATCCCTTTTTTTAAATTATCATTCTACTAAGTTTTAATTAAATATAGATAGTAGAAACCTTAAAAGGAATAGTATTCTTATTACTTTTAAAGAACACAAATAAATCTTTAGTCTCTCTTTATGAGTAAACCTGTTGAATTCACCTTTGTTTTACCTACCAGACTTAAGGGAGGAAGAAAATATGATGACTACTTCAGAGTAAAAGAATTTCTCATACCTTCTTTGAAAAAAAATTTAATTGATAAAGATCATATTGAATTAATTATTATCATTCCAGAATATGAATTCATCTATTTTGATCCAGAAGATCTCGGACTTTCGAATTTTAGATATAGAGTTTTCGGCGACAAGGAAGTCATAGGAAAACAACATCATATTGGTGGATGGTACAAACAACAATTGATTAAATTGGCTATTGCCGGAGTCGTTACTTCAGACTATTTTTTGACTTTGGATGCTGATGTTATTTTATGTAACCCTATTTCTTATAAAGATTTTTTTCAGGAGGGTAAACCCATAATTCAAAAAGAGTTGTATAGCTATCATATCCGTTGGTGGCAAAGTACTGCAGCTCTATTACATTATGACATCAAATTTGATCCAAAAGGGTATTGTCCTGGTGTTACACCTGCAGTACTTTCTAAAGAATTAGTAATCAAAATGGTTTATCATCTTCGTAAACATTTTAATGACTCAGATTGGATGGGTAGTTTATGTAGAAATCTGAAACATCCTTATGAAGCATCCTGGACTGAATATTGTTTGTATTGGTTATTTATAATGCAAGAGCATAATTTGTCCTCTTTGTACTGCACAAACCCAGATCGAATTCTATTGGGTAAAAGTATTTGGTCCGATGGTGAATTCCATAATATGAAAGGAAACATAGGCTCTCAACTGTTTGAGTACAAAAATCATATTTTTAGTATTGTACAAAGTAATCTAAATGATTTGAATTTTGCAGAGTTAAAAAAGGAGTTGACTCCGTTTATTTTTTGAAAAAGGTGTGAATCCTTATAAACCGTGAAAAACGAATACTTGCGCTGGTTTTATTCACTAATCAGATCATGAGATTTTAGCTGCATCCAATTTTTTCGTGTTTTTTTTCAATCAAGTGTAACAATTCTTTTGGTATTGCATCAAAGGGAAAAACAAAATACAAAAACATGAAAACTTTAAAAATCGTTTTTCTTCTAATTATTGTTACAAGTTTGGGATACAGTCAATCATCATCAATCAAAATTGAAGTTCTTGGAGAGGGGGATCCGATAATATTCCTTCCAGGTTTTATCACACCAGGATCTATTTGGAAAGAAACAGTAACACACTTAACTTTAGATAATGAAGCACACCTAGTATCCTATGCTGGTTTTAACGGTATAGCTCCAATAGAAATGCCCTGGTATAACACCATCAAGAAAGAATTGGTCACCTATATCAAAAACAAAAAATTGACAAATGTAACGATAATAGGACACAGTATGGGGGGCAATCTCGCCACAGATTTGGCGGCAGAACTACCAGATACTGTGACCAAATTGATCATTGTGGATGCTCTTGCTTGTATGCGAGAAGTCATGATGCCTGGTATACCCGCCAGTAGTTTACAATACGACAGTCCTTACAATCAACAAGTACTGGCTATGGAAGAAGCGCAATTTAAGCAAACAGCTATGATGATGGCTCAAAATATGACAAATACTGAAGATAAAGTACAAACCATTGTCGATTGGATTTTGGAGGCCGACCGCAAAACTTATGTTTATGGATATACAGATTTATTAAAATTGGATTTAAGAGAAGTATTGGATAAGGTAAACGCTAAAACTTTAATTCTCGGAGCTTCTTTTCCTTCCTTAGAAATGGCCAAAGATAATTATGAAAAACAATATTCAAATTTATCCGACAAGACCATTACAATGGTTTCAAACAGTAAACACTTTATTATGTTTGACCAACCCGAATGGTTTTATAATCAGGTAAACGCTTTTCTAACTAATGAGTAAAAAGAACCAACAACTCTTTGAGACGGTATATCAGCAGTGCTACCCTATGGTATTGCAAATGTGCCTGGGTTTTGTAAAGGGTAATAGTGATTTGGCTAATGATCTATCTCAAGAAGTATTTATTAATATTTGGAATGCTCTGGATAAATTCAAAGGAAAATCCACTCCTAAAACCTGGGTGTATAGAATTACCGTGAATACCTGCTTACAATATCTTAGAAAAGAAAAGAATAAAACGAAACTTCCGATAGAAAAAGTAGAACAGGTATTGATAGATGAATCCAAAGAAATTGATCATCAACAAAATCAAAACCTCTACCGTGCAATTGGACAACTAGAAGAACTAGATCGGCTTCTTATCATGATGGTACTCGAAGAACAAGATTATGATACTATTGCCGAAGTACTAGGAATTACTCCAACAAATGTTAGAGTAAAAATTCACAGAATTAAAAAAAGATTAAAAAAAATATTGGATCATGAGTGATAATTTTGAAGCACTACAAAATCAGTGGAAAAAAAATAAAAAGCAAGTTGAACACGATTCTGATGCAATGAGCAAAATGCTAGCATCTATAAAAGCCAAAAGAAACTGGAGCAAACGATTTCATTACGGGAACATCGTTGTTCTCTCCCTTGTAGTAGTTCTAATTTCTTCCTTTTTCTACTTTGTCGCACCAGTACAAAAAATCTTAAGTCAAATCGGAGTTGCGCTTATGGTCGGAGGTTTACTACTTAGAATAGGTATCGAGTTTTTTAGTGTTGAAAAACTAAAGCAAATACAATTTGATGATACTGTTTTGAAAAACACAACGGATACTCTGTCTTTTTATGCCTTCAGAAAGCAAATCCATGGCCCAATTACAATAGGCATTATCGCCTTATACACTATAGGTTTTTTCTTTATTACTTTAGAATTTACATTATATTTTTCTACAATAGCAATGATCCTTATTTATGTATCCTATGTTATTGGAGCGATTGTCCCTGTATTTTTTGTTAGGAAAAACATCATAAAAGAAATTAGAATCTTAAAAGAAATCACCCAATTAAAAGACCACATTAGTATAGCATAAGCTACATATCCAAAATACTACTAAAAATAAAAAGCGTATCTTAAAATTCTTATTGAAATACACCAAAAAAAATGCAAGACAAACCCGAATTATATTTCAAAAATGATCAGGAATGGCGAAACTGGTTACACAATAACCATAAGGAATATGGAGGTGTTTATCTCATCTTTTATAAGGTGGAAACCAAAATACCCAGTATGCGCTGGGAAGAAGCAGTGCGTGTAGCTCTTTGCTATGGATGGATTGATTCTACTGTTAAGAGGATTGATGACCAACGTAGACGGCAATATTTCTGCCCTAGAAAACCAAAAAGCGTTTGGAGTAAAGTAAATAAGATCCATATCAAAGATCTTATTAAAAACAAACTCATGCACAAAAGCGGTTTGACCAGTATCCAAATCGCTAAAGAAAATGGATCTTGGACCGTTCTAGACGATGTCGAGAACGGAATTATACCTGAAGATCTGCAAAAAGCCTTTACATTAAATCCTCAAGCCTATGAAAATTATCAACAGTTTGCCAGAGGATATCAAAAAAGCTATTTGTACTGGTTGAATCAAGCCAAACGAGAAGAAACTCGAAATAAACGAATCATTGAAATTATCAACTTATGTGAAGCCAATCAAAAAAGTAGAGGTAATCGATAACGAAGTATCAAAACATCAATTTTTTGATGTTATCCATATATCCTCTGCTCACTCTTACCACATCATCATTTTGCATGACCACATCGTAGCTTTTGGTATATTTAATTAACTCTTTCACATTATGAATATTAATTATAGAGGAACGATGAACTCTAATGAATACAGATGGATCTAGCTTTTCTTCCAAAACAGAAATTCCGAAATTACTTAAATAAGTGCCATTATTCGTGATTAGTTTAGAATAATCCCCATACGCCTCAACACGAATAATCTCATCTACAGCTACAGTAATTAGTTTGTTTTGAGACTGTACCAAGATGCGTTCCGGATATTTAGGTTTATCCATCAACAAACTCTCTGCCAATGGCCTAATTTTATTTTCTTTACTATTACTAGATATTTTTTCTATAGCAGTTTTAAAGCGTTCTTTTGTATATGGTTTTAACAAATAATCAATCGCATGCACTTCAAAAGCTTGCAAAGCATACTTATCATATGCGGTAGAAAAGATAATCTCTGGGATTTCTTCAATATGTGTTAATACATCGAACCCCGTCATACCAGGCATCTGTACATCCATAAATACCAAATCCGGAACAAACTCATTAATCATTTTTACGGCATCCACCCCATTGTTCGCTTCTCCTAACAATACCAGCTCCGGAAAATCTATCAAATACTCCTTGATCAACTTTCTTCCTGCTGCTTCGTCATCAACAATAATTACTTTTTTCATATTAAATGGCGAAATTTATTTTAAGCCCCTTAGGCTCATTTTCTGAAATATGTAATGTGGTATTGTAAATTTTTTCTAATCTCATTTTGGTATTCGTTAACCCAATACCTTTATCGAATACCTTTTCCTTATCCTTGATTCCAACACCTGTATCTGAAATCTCAAAATATAGTTTTTCTTCTTTTCTGAATATTTTTACTGATACTGTACCTCCTTCGATGAGAGGTGCTAATCCATGTTTTACAGAGTTTTCAACCAAAGGCTGCAATAACATGGGAGGAATCATTTCATCCATTACGTTTTTTGCAACATCAATTTCAATTTGTAAACGTTCTTCAAATCTTTCTTTTTCAAGTGCAAGATATTTTTTGACAAAATCGAGTTCGTCTTGAAGTGGAACTCGTTCTGATTGAGAAGCTTGTAGTTGATATCGAAACAAGTCTGATAATTCTGCTATTAGATGTCGTGTCTTTTCGTTTCCAGGAGGAACTGAAGCGCTTATTGTATTAAAAACATTGTACAAAAAGTGCGGATTTAATTGTGCCTTTAAAGCTGCCAATTCACTTTTTAATGCAGATGCTCTTAACTCTGCCTCAAGTTTTATTTTATTTTTATTATCTACATGATATTGATACGAATGAAAAATTCCAAACTGCAAAATATAAAACAAAGCAGGTAAATATATATCCCAGATTTTTGCCGGCCCCGTTAAATAGAAAAAACCAAATAGACCACTAAAAATACTATATAGCTGTTGCCAAACCAAAACAAAAAATGGTAATAATAGGACATGTAACAATAATTTCTTTTTCATTGACCAAGCCTTTAATTCTCTAAACAAAAGCCACCAAATGGGAATTGTGATAATAAGTTTTAACAGATACCCTAATCCGCTGTCATCCATAAAAATTATAGGATCAAACAATACATTCCCTTCATTATCGAATCTGCCACGATTCATCCATAAGGCGATATGATATGCTGACGCAAAAAAACAATAGAATCCTATAAACGCCATCAATTCGCCAATTCGAACTCCCAAAAACTTTTTCTGTAAAAATGATTTTTCCATAACGATATTCAATACTCACAAAGCTAAGCTTAAAAACTTTTCTATTATTTATTTTTCGATGAATGGTCCTATAGCCTGCCGAACTGGAATTTTCCGTTCAACCCCATATAGGACCACTTATCGGTTTTCACGTGTTTGATATCCTCTTAAAATTCATATTTGCCTCATCAAATTTAACAATCATGAAAACGAAAACAGTTAGGTTATTAGTAGTATTAGGGATAATTATAAACCATTATGCAATTGCACAATATAACATTACAGGTATTATCGCAAATGAACAATCCTCCCCTATCGAATCCGCTACCATTTCATTAATCAATTCTTCAAACAATCAATTTATTAGAGGAGTAATTACAAGTACCGAAGGGATATTCAATATTCCAAACATCAACAATGGATCTTATATCATAATCGTTTCGAATTTGGGGTATGCAGAATTTAGAACTGCACCCTTCACTATTGAGGACGTAGATAAAAACTTAGGTGTTATTCAGCTTTTTCCTGAAGCCGAAAATCTAGAGGAAGTTACTATTACCGCAGAAAAACCTATTGTCGAAGTACTTCCAGACAAAACAGTATTTAATGTCCAAAATACTTTGGGAGCCACTGGAATTTCAGGTTACGAATTGTTGCGTAAAGCTCCGGGGGTAATTATTGATAATAACGACAATCTCGTCGTAGAAGGTAAAACCGGAGTATTAATTTACATCGATGACAAACCATCTGTGTTAAGAGGGCAAGATTTGGTGAATTACCTAAAAACCATACAATCCAGCGATATTGAAGCCATCGAAATTATCACACAACCTTCATCAAAATACGATGCAGAAGGTAATGCAGGCATCATTAATATCAAGTTGAAAAGAGACAAAACCTTAGGTACGAATGGATCCGTGGGTAGCGGTTTCACCTATGGAGATTTTGCAAGATATACGAGTTCTCTCTCATTTAATAACAGAAGTAAAAAATCTAATTTTTATGGGAGTTACAGCAATCGGTTTGGAAAGAGTTTCAACTTTATTAACCTTTTCCGAACGCAAAACAATACGATTTTTGACGCCAGAACAGAAACTATTAACGATAACAATAGCAACAACATAAAACTTGGCTATGATTATTATGCCAATAGCAAATCTACTTTTGGGATCATTGTTTCTGGTAACTTCTCGAATAATATTTCTGATAGCGATTCGAGAACTCCTATCATTCTACAAGGAACCACAACCCCAGATCAAGTTTTGGTCGCTGGTAGTGATACAGATACCCAAACCCAAAATCTATATGCCAATATCAATTACAAGTTTAAAGATACTTTGGGGCATAGTCTGAACGTAGACTTAGACTATGGTGGATACAATAGTGATCGTACAAATTTGCAGCCTAACCGTTATTTTAATGGAGATGAAACTGAATTGATTAGTGAAACCATCAATTTTATGGTTACTCCGATAGAAATTACGCTTTTAACAGCAAAAGCCGATTACGAACAAAATCTTTGGAAAGGAAAACTTGGGTTAGGTGTTAAATATTCCAATATCAATACAGAAAACGAATTCGATTTTTTTGATCGTATAAATGGTAATGATTTGCTTAACTTAGACAGAACCAATGATTTCACCTATGATGAAAGGATCAGTGCGGCTTACGTGAACTACAATCGAAAATTCAAAAAAACATCACTTCAATTTGGACTTAGAGTAGAACATACTGATTCTGATGGACAGCTATTTAGTGCTCAACAAAATGCAGACGATCGTGTAAAACGTAATTACACAGACTTTTTCCCTAGTGGAGGAATCACCCATCAAGTAAATAGAAAAAACTCTTTGGCCCTATTGTATAGTAGAAGGATCCAACGACCTAATTATCAAAACTTAAATCCTTTTGAGTATAAAATTGATGAATTATCATTTAGACAAGGAAATCCTTTTCTTCAACCTCAGTATACCGATAATATTAAACTTTCGCATACGTACAACTATCGATTGACCACTGCCATCAGTTATAGTTTTATTAAAGATTACTTTGCCCAGGTAACTGAGGCTCTTGGTGATGATCAAAATTTTATAATTACTCGTAATGTAGCTAATCAAAAAATCATCAACCTTAGTATTTCATATCCCACAAAAATCACAAACTGGTGGAGCGTATATTACAGCATAAATGCCTATAGAAGTATTTTTGAAGCTACCGATGAAGATTTTCTTTCTGTATCCCAAAACACACTCAGCTTTTATGGACAGAACACCTTTTCTCTACCTAAAGAATTCAAGATGGAAATCTCTGGCTGGTATAGTTCTCCTTCGATATGGGGAGGAACGTATCAAACACAAAGTCTGGGATCATTAAATCTTGCGTTACAAAAGAAATTTCTCGATAACAAACTTACCGCCCGTCTGGCTTTTAATGACATTTTATTTACCACGCCATGGAAAGGTGATACACAATTTGGCGACTTAAGAATAGATGGTAGCGGAGGAAGTGATAGCAGACAAGTACAATTTAACCTGACCTACAACTTTGGAAGAAAAGAAATTAAAGCTTCCAGAAAACGAAAAACAGGTCTAGAAGACGAAAAGAAAAGAATTTAGAATTAGCCATAATCTTACTCACCGGAATTTATGACAAACGCATAAATTCCGGTTTTCTATTTCTGTGCATTCCTTAATATAGCAAGTCTTCGATCTAACTAACATCTACCGATTAACAACACTTTAAGATATTTTTTGGTATAAATCCTTATTTTCGGATCACTATAAACTACACATCATGCACAAACACATTATTACTACTCTAGCTTTAGGAGTATTTGTAATTTTTAACGCACACGCTCAAAAGAAGAAAAAAGACAAAAAAGAAGAAGAAAAATGGGAGGTTACCAATCCAAAAGGAGAGTTTAACTACAAAGATCATTCTTTTACTACTACCGAAGGAACCTGGATGAACCTAGATGTAAGTCCCGACGGTAAAACAATAGTTTTTGATATGCTGGGAGATATCTATAGTCTTCCGATTTCTGGAGGTAAGGCCAAAGTATTACGAACCGGAATCCCCTTTGAAATTCAACCTCGTTTTAGTCCAGATGGAACTAAAATATCATTTACCAGTGATGCTGGTGGTGGTGACAACGTTTGGATAATGAATACCGATGGAAGCAACGCCAAACAGATTACCAAAGAAAGTTTCAGGCTATTAAACAATGCTGTTTGGATGCCCGATGGAAACTATTTGGTAGCAAGAAAGCACTTTACTTCTCAACGGTCTTTGGGAGCTGGAGAAATGTGGCAATATCATGTCACCGGAGGTTCTGGATTGCAATTGACCAAAAGAAAGAACGATCAACAAGATGTAAACGAACCTAATATTTCTCCCGATGGAAAATATATGTACTACAGTGAAGACATCTACCCAGGTGGTTCTTTTCAGTACAATAAAGATCCGAATAAGCAGATTTACGTTATAAAGCGTTATGAATTCGAAACGGGAAAAACTACGACGGTTACCGGTGGACCTGGTGGAGCTGCCCGCCCTCAAGTATCCAGAGATGGAAAATTATTAGCATTTATTAAAAGAGTTCGTACCAAATCTGTTCTTTTTATTCATGATCTCGAAACTGGTCAAGAATGGCCTATTTATGATCAATTAAATAAAGATCAACAGGAAGCTTGGGCTATTTTTGGAGTGTATCCCAACTTCAGTTGGCTTCCAAATAATAAGGAGCTCGCCTTTTGGTCTGGAGGAAAAATCAATACGATTAATATAGATACCCAACAGGTCACTAATATTCCTTTTACTGTAGATGCTACTATTAAGATTGCAGAGACTTTACATTTTAACTCACCTGTAGCTCCAGAAGAGTTTACTGCCAAAGTGATTAGAAATGCAGTAACTGCACCAGATGGAAAAACAATTGTTTTTAGTGCCTTAGGCCAATTATGGAAAAAAAGTTTACCAAATGGAAAACCTCAACGTCTTACATCGCAATCTACACACTTCGAATTTGAACCTAGTTTTTCTCCTGATGGACAAAGTATTGTTTATGTAACATGGAATGATGAAGAACTAGGATCTGTAAATAAAATTTCGATTTCAGGAGGATCGTCTACAAAGCTTACCGTAGAAAAAGGAATCTACCGTACGCCAACATACAACAATACTGGGACTGTAATCGCTTTCAGAAAAGAAAATGGAAATAGTGATCAAGGGCTTAGTTTTGCCAAAAACACTGGAATCTATACCATGTCCTCTACTGGTGCTAATCAAAAATTAGTGATCAACGAAGGAGAGTATCCAGTGTTCTCAAAAGATAACCAACGTATTTTCTATCAAACAGGTGGTACTTATTTTGGTAGTTTGACTAAAAAGCTAGCTTCAGTTAACCTAAATGGAAAAGACAAGAAGACACACCTTAAGTCAAAATATGCAAACCGATTGGTACCAAGTCCAGACAATAAATGGATTGCTTTTACCAACTTGCACAAAGCTTTTATAGCTCCTTTGGTTCTAAATGGAAAAGAGATTGACCTGGATAACAAAACCAAATCGGTTCCTGTAACTCAAATATCCAAAGATGCAGGTATTAATCTTCATTGGTCACGGGATAGTAAAAAAATATTCTGGACTTTAGGGGGTGAATACTTTGCAAATGATGTAAAAGATAAATTTACTTTTTTACCAGGATCACCAGAAAAAGTAGGAGAAATTACATCAAAAGGTATTGAAATTGGCTTAAATGTAAAAACAGATATTCCTACTGGTAAAATTGCATTTAAAAATGCACGAATTATCACTATGGAGGGTAACGAAGTTATCGAAAATGGAACGATACTTATTAACGGTAATCAAATAGAAAAATTAGGGAATGCTTCTGAAGTAACCATACCTGCAGATTACAAAACTTATGATGTTTCTGGTAAAACGATTATGCCAGGAATCGTAGATGCCCATGCACATATTGGTGGTTTCCGATACGGGCTTACTACCCAAAAACATTGGCAACTGTATGCTAACCTTGCTTTTGGAGTAACAACGGTACATGATCCTTCTGCTAATACCGAGTCAATTTTCACCATGTCAGAGATGATCAAGGGCGGAAATATGGTAGGACCTCGTCTCTACTCTACCGGGATTATTTTATATGGAGCAGATGGAGATTTCAAAGCGGTAGTCAACAATCTGGAAGATGCCAGATCTGCTATACGAAGAACCAAGGCATTTGGAGCGAAATCGGTAAAAAGTTACAACCAACCGAGACGAGATCAAAGACAACAAGTAATACAAGCAGCGCGAGAATTGCAAATTAATGTAGTGCCCGAAGGAGGATCAACCTTTTATCACAATATGTCTATGATTATGGATGGGCATACCGGTATCGAACATAATATTCCTGTAGCACCTGTTTACAAGGATGTTAACGAATTATGGAAGACCAGCAAAACCGGATACACTCCTACTCTTATTGTAAATTATGGTGGTATGAATGGTGAGTATTACTTCTATCAAAAAGATAATGTTTGGGAGAATGAAAAGTTACTGAAATATACTCCTAGATCTATTGTAGATGCAAGATCAAGACATAGAACCATGGTACCCGACGAAGAATATGAAAACGGTCATATTTTGGTTTCTAAAACCTGTAAGGCATTAACGGATCTGGGTGTAAAAGTAAATCTGGGAGCTCACGGGCAATTACAAGGATTGGGTGCACACTGGGAATTATGGATGTTTGAACAAGGTGGTATGACCAACCTTGAAGCCTTACAAGCAGCAACCATCAACGGCGCTCAATATATTGGTGCTGGAAATGAAATTGGATCCCTGAAAGCAGGAAAACTTGCCGACCTTATTGTTTTGGATAAAAATCCTTTAGATGATATCCGAAATACTGAAAGTGTAAAGTTTGTAATGGTAAATGGTAGATTGTATGATACAGATACTATGAATGAAATTGGAAATACCACCAAAGAACGCAGTAAATTCTGGTGGGAAAACAACAAATACAATCAAGCTTTTGAATGGCATCAGGAATCTCAAAGCTTTATGCGAGCTGGATGCGGATGTCATATCGGACATAATTAATACCTTTAGACCCTAAAGATGTAAGATCTCTAGGGTCTTTTGATATAAACTCAACTCAAAATAAATACTGTAAAAAGACTAGTATGCCTAATCTTGTTGTTCAAACCATTTTTTCGGCCGTGTACAGATAAAAATTAAACCTTACATTTAAAGAATGAAACACCAACGATCAATTCTTATTCATCTGCTTCTACTTTTAGTGGTAACCTTAAATGCGCAACATGTAAAAGTTCCAATAGATACCACTATAGTCTCCAATCACAGTACAACAATCAAAGGGAAAACAATTCCGTACAAAGCTACTGTAGGGTTTCAGCCTGTTTGGGATGAAAATGGAATACCCATAGCTTCCTTGTGTTATACGTATTACAAGCGATCTGATATCAAAAATGATCAAAATCGTCCGCTACTAATTTCATTTAACGGAGGTCCAGGTTCTGCTTCGGTTTGGATGCATATTGCTTATACAGGTCCAAGAATACTAAAAATAGATAATGAAGGGTTTCCTGTACAACCTTATGGTATAAAAGCGAATCCAAATTCGGTTCTGGATGTAGCCGACATTGTTTTTATTAACCCAGTAAATACTGGTTATTCGCGCATGATCCCAGGAAAAGATGGCAAAATGCCTGATAAAAAATTATTTTTTGGAGTTAATGCAGATGTAAAATACCTGGCGGACTGGATCAATACTTTTGTATCCCGTACTAATCGCTGGAGATCCCCTAAATATCTTATTGGTGAAAGTTATGGAACTACCAGAGTATCCGGATTGGCATTAGAACTGCAAAATCGTCAATGGATGTATTTGAATGGTGTGATCCTAGTATCTCCTACTCAGATAGGATTTAAATTTGATGGCCCAGTAGAGGTAGCCAATCGTTTACCTTATTATGCAGCAGCAGCATGGTATCATAAGATGTTACCTCCTGCCTTGCAAAGTAAAGATTTGCTAGAAGTACTACCCGAAGTTGAAAATTATACAATCAATGAGTTGTTACCTGCTATTGTACGAAGCGGGTATTTGGATGCGAGTAAAAAAGAAGAAGTTATCTCCAAAATGGCGTATTATTCAGGTTTATCCAAAAAGACCATTCGCCAGCATAATCTAGAAGTACCTAAAAGTTATTTCTGGAAAGATTTACTAAGAGATAAAGATGGATATACGATTGGAAGATTAGATTCCAGGTACAAAGGAATGGATATCAAAGAGGCCGGAGAAAGACCTGATTATAATAGCGAACTCACCGCTTGGTTACACGCTTTTACACCCGCAATAAATTATTATTACAGCCAAGAATTAGGTTTCAAAACGGACTTAAAGTACAATATGTTCGGCCCTGTAAGACCATGGGATAGAACACAAGATAGCACTGGTGAAAACCTCAGAAAAGCGATGGCTATGAATGCCAACTTACATACGATGATCCAATCTGGATACTATGATGGTGCTACCACTTATTTTAATGCCAAATATGTAATGTGGCAACTTAATAGTAATGGTAAATTAACTGATCGTCTTAGTTTTAAAGGATATCGAAGTGGACATATGATGTATCTTCGTAATGAAGACCTAATACAAGCCAATGAAGATATACGAGCATTTATTACCAAATCTTCAGCAAATATCAATAAAGGTTCTAAGTACTAAAAAATTACAATATCATGCATTTAGCTCAAGTAAATATTGCCGAAATGATCGCTCCTATCAATGACCCGGTAATGGCCGACTTCGTAAATAATCTAGATAGAATTAATGCTCTGGCAGAATCTAGCGAAGGCTTTGTCTGGCGACTAAAAGGTGACGAGAATAATGCAACTGCCATTAGAGTTTTTGACTACGATTTTTTGATTATTAATATGTCTGTATGGCAAGATATTGATACTCTATTCGATTTTACATATAAAACGGCCCATGTTGAGATTTTAAAGCGTAAAAAAGAGTGGTTTCATAATATGAAACAAATGCATATGGCGTTTTGGTACGTTGAAGAAGGGCATCACCCTACTCCTGAAGAAGCCAAAGAAAAATTACAATACATCAGAGAGCATGGTGAAACGCCACTCGCTTTTACCTTCAAAAGCAGATTTACTCCCGAGGACTATAAAACGTATACGCATGAGTAAATACACTTTTTACCGCAACAATAGGATCAAGCTATTTGTATTTTGTTTGATCATTTACACCAGTTCCTATGCGCAGGTAAAATTTGAAAAAGAGTATCGAATTAAGGAAGACCAAGTTCCTAGCCAAGCTGTAACATTTATCAAAAAAGCCTTTAACGAGGTCAAGATCAAATGGTATAAAGAAGAAAGCCATGAAGGGAAGACAATAGAAGCAAAAACTGTAGTGGATGGGATAAAGCACAGTATTGAGTTTGATACATTGGGCACCCCTCTGGATGTAGAGAGAACGGTTAAATTATCTTCATTATCCTCTACACTTCAAGAAGATATCAAAACTACACTCGAGCAACAATTTGTAAAATATAAGATCATCAAGATTCAAACACAATGGAAAGCTGCAGATGAAACCCTGATACAACTACTCAGAAAAGAGAAGACAACACATCCCTATGCTCAAAATTATGAGATTGTGCTAAAAGGAATGGTAGAACGTTCTTATCAACGATTTGAAGTTTTGCTTAATGAAAAAGCTGAATTATTAAAAATATTGACCATTCAGCAAAGAAATACAGATAATCTAGACTTTTAAAAACTTGAACCGGTGATGAAGTTGTTGATCTGCACACTTTTTTCTTTCCTTTTTATCTCATATTCCTGGTCTCAATCTAGCTTTTCTTCTGGGCTATTACCCAGAATACGAGTATCCACCAAAATCGGGGATAACTTAAAATTGGTCAACGGAATAGAGTCCAGACAACTACTCATAGATAATACTAGAGAAGAATCTTTTGATTACGAATATGTTCTTACGGATCTTTCTTCCCTACTCTCCTACAAGTTGGGTTCAAGTAGCAAGATCAACGCTGGATATCTCATTCGTTTTGAAGATAATGAAGTATTCCATCGCACTATACAACAATTGAGTTGGGTACAGTATGCAGATCCGATTAGATTCGGACATCGTTTTGTTACCGATCAAACCTTTGGTAACAAACAGTCTCCTAAATTTAGGACACGATACCGACTTACTCTTGAAAAACCACTCTCAGGAAATAAAATTGATCCTACCGAATGGTATCTCAAATTGGGAAATGAATACCTTGGAGAATGGCAAAACGGTGAATTTAATCTGGAAATTCGTTTGCTCCCATTTCTAGGATATGAAGTGAGTAACACCAATAAGATTGAGTTTGGATTGGATTATCGAATTGGTAGTTTAATCGATGCTGCTACAGAAAATGATCTTTGGATAACAGTGAACTGGTACTACAGCCTTCAGTTCAAACCAAAAAATTAAAATTAAGAACTAACGTTCTTTTATCTTAACCCAACTTTAATACATCATTCGGGATTAATTGAATACATTAGAAAAAAATTATCGATGCCAGCAATCAAAAAAATCAAACCTCTAGGGTTTCCTTGGGAAACCAGTGATCCTTTTTTATTTTGTGCCTACCACGAAGATCAATATCCCAAAGGAAATGGAAAACTTGGTCCAGCAGATTCTCTAGAAGGGCGTAATCTCGGACAGGATTTTACATTAAAAAATGGTTGGCGGATGTATCACGGAACAAAAGTCCCTGGTTTTCCTGCACATCCTCATAGAGGTTTTGAAACCGTTACTATTGTACAAAAAGGACTGGTAGATCACGCAGATTCATTGGGTGCCGCTGGGAGATTTGGTAATGGTGATGTGCAGTGGATGACTGCAGGCCGTGGTGTGCAACATTCTGAGATGTTTCCCTTGCTAGAAACCGAAAAGGAGAACCCTTTTTTATTGTTTCAGATTTGGTTAAATCTACCCAGAGAGAAAAAAATGGTAGATCCACATTTCAAAATGCTATGGAACGAGGAAATTCCTAAAATTACTATCAAAGATGATCAAGGTTTTTCTACCAAAATCGTTTTGGTAGCCGGTACCATCAACAATATAAAAGCTCCGGATCCAGCACCAAACTCATGGGCTATTCATGCAGACAATGATTTGGTAATTGCCACTTTAAAAATTGATCCTCACACAACATTTTCTCTCCCTAAAGGATCATCTGGAACGAACCGATCTTTATATTTCTTTAAGGGAAATGAAGTAACTTCGGAAGGGTTTACAATTCCCGTAAATAATGAAATTATTTTGGAAGGAGATAAAGAATTGGTCCTTAAAAATGGTGATGAAGAAGCTCATTTTTTATGGCTTCAAGGAAAACCCATCAATGAGCCTGTAGCCAAACATGGTCCGTTTGTTATGAACAGTCAACTAGAAATACGAGAAGCCATCCATGAGTATCAACAAACTGAATTTGGAGGATGGCCCTGGCCAACATATGATCATGTCCATGATCCTACAAAAGGTAGGTTTGCACGCTTTCCGGATGGAACGGAGGTTACCAAGTAATTTTGGTGAACCAAAACGCTTGCTTTTGAGTATTTTACCATTACATTTTCAAAAGTGTTAACATTATACTATCTTTATTTTAGGGCTCAAAAAGTAAAGGAAGTATTAGTATAGCATTATGTCAAAAAAACCACTAACCACTCTTTTAGCATTTTCTATATTTTTCGGGCTCATTTCATGTTCTAAATCCACGTCCGTACTTACTCCGGAAGAAGAACAATGGTTACAAGAAAAAGAAAATATTTCAGTTGCTTTATTTCCGTATTATGCTCCTTATCAATACATCAAGGACACCAATAAAATAGATGGCATCCTCATTGATTACCTGCAGCTTATAGAAGAAAAGATTGATTATAAGTTCGAGCGCAGAATATACTATAACTGGGAACAAGTAATACGGGATGCCAAAAATGACAATTTGGATATCATCCTTGAAATTCAAAAAACTCCAGATAGAGATCCCTATCTTAATTTTTATTCACAACTATTCAAATCTCAACATGTTATTGTTACCAGAAAGGATAGCGATCTTGGTTCAAAAATTAAGAATTATTACAATAAAACAGTCGTTGTGCCCAAAGATTTTGCAATCGATGACATCCTTAGGGCGAATGAAAAAAAACTAACCCTAAGTAATGAGATCGATGACCTTACCTGTCTAAAGCAAGTTAGCAATGGAGTTTATGATGCCTATATCGGTCCTATTGCTGTTGCCAATTATCTAATCAGCACAAAAAATCTGGATAACCTAAAAATTGCCGGAGAAACAAAATACAGTTATGTACCTGGAATTGCAGTACAAAAAAATAATACTATCCTGAATCGGATAATTGCAAAAGCCGAAAATAGCATTTCTGATACGGAGAAAGAGGTGATTTATGACAATTGGTTATACCGAGAGATTGTACCGTTTTACAAAAGAGCAGATTTTTGGATTTGGCTTTCTGCAATTGTAGTAGTTATCCTTCTAGGAATATTGTTGATCAACAAGTATTTAAAACATATTATCAGGCAAAAAACCAAGGAATTAAGAGTTGCCAAAGAACTTGCTGAAGAGAGTAATAAGCTTAAAACCGCTTTTATACACAATATATCCCACGAAGTTCGCACACCTATGAATGGAATTATGGGGTTTTCAGAATTATTAAATGACCCTGAAACTACAACATCTGAACAAAAGGAATACTCCAAAATCATTATAGAAAGTAGTAATCAATTGATTAATATTATAGACGATATCATTGAGATATCACGATTAGAAACCAATCAAGTAGAATTACATCTGGAAGAAATCAATTTCAATACTTTGCTAGATACTTTGTTCTCTCAATTTCAGAGTAAAGCGGTAAGCAAAAACATCGCAATTCACCTCAATAATAGGTTAACCGAAGAAGAAGGAAATATCCTAATGGATCGATCCAAAATCAATAAAATACTATATAATTTGATCGACAATGCCATCAAATTCACTAAAAGAGGGATTGTGGAAATTTCTACTGAAATAAACAAAGACACCTTACAAGTATCTATCCGAGATACTGGGATAGGAATTAAATCAAAAGATCAGGAAATCATTTTCAGGAACTTCTCTCAATCCGAAAAAAATGTAACAAAAAGCTATGATGGACTAGGACTAGGGCTTTCTATAGCACAAAAAAATGCAGTGCTTATCAAAGGAGATATTACCTTTACTTCTATTCCTAATAAAGGCTCTACTTTTATGCTAAAAGTTCCTTACCATCCTGTAATGGACCCCAACAAAATGCAAGATAACGATACCCCAAATCCTGAAGAAAAACCAATCAAACAAGTAATTCTTATTGTAGAAGATGGTGATGTCAACTATCTTTTCTTAAAAACAGTTCTAATGAAAATGAAAGATTATAAGTTTGTTATTCATAGAGCAGAAAACGGCAAAGAAGCTGTAGAAATTTGCCAAAACAATGAACATATTGATTTGGTTTTAATGGATATAAGAATGCCTGTAATGGATGGGTATACTGCCACTCGAAAAATCAAAAAACTAAGACCTAAATTACCTATTGTTGCGCAAACAGCGTATTCTACAGAAGAAGACATACAAAAGGCTTTGGATGCAGGATGTGATGATTTTGTATCGAAACCCGTGGATAGAAAAATATTAAAACCCATTATAGGTAAGTATTTCTCAGTTTTTACCAGATCAAAATATTCATAAATGCCTTTAAAAGAACAGTATCTCAGTTTTTTAAAGACTCCTGTTCTATGGAATAACAATGGTGTTTTTGGTATTCGTTCGTTCCACTTAGACCACAACGAATTGGACATGTCCGTACCTGAACCTTCTGAAATTACTTTTTCTGAAAATGAAGTATTGGGCAAGCGTATCGAACACTTTTTTAATTATTACATCAAAACTTCTGAGAGATACCTACTTCTTCTCAAAAATCTGCAAATTTTTAGTGATCAGATTACTATTGGCGAATTGGATTTTATTGTTCAGGATCTAGTTAAAAATAAAGTGATCCATATAGAACTCGTATTTAAGTTCTATATATATGATCCCACATTTAATGATGAGATGGATAGATGGATTGGGCCTAATCGTAAAGATACTTTTCGCCAAAAAATAGATAAACTGAGGCAAAAGCAACTCCCTCTACTTTTTAAAAAAGAAACCATAGCTTCATTAAAGGAACTAAAACTTGATCCACAAGACATCGATCAATCGGTATGTTTTATGGCTCATCTCTTTGTCCCTAAATCCATGATAGAAACATTTTCTACTTCATTCAACCTTAACTGCATTATTGGGTACTGGATAAAAGACAAGGAGTTTTCAGAGACAACTTATGGAGCTCATCTCTTTTATATTCCACAAAAAAAAGAATGGATGGTTGATCCCAAATACCATTCAGAGTGGTACTCATTTACAACAACTCAAAAATGTGTCACTGAAGCATTACAACAAAAAAGATCTCCACTACTCTGGATGAAAAGTGGAGATCAAGAATTTCAACGTTTTTTTGTGGTTTGGTGGTAAAAAACACTTTATACGCCTACAAACCACTTATATAACTTCCATAAAGGTCTTTGAATCCAAAACCTTCAGAAAGTCTATACTTGCTTAGTTTTTTGAATTCTACTAACCCCCAGAGTAAAAACTCTTTCATGAAATAAGTGTCCTTTTGATCCAAATCTTCCTGATATTCTTTGATCAATTGATTAAGTGGTTCGATAGAATCCAGTTTCGCCCTATATTCTTTTTCAGGAATATCGTCTAGCAGTTCAAAACCACTCTCTTCAAAAAACCAATTCACCAAATCTTGATAAGGACTTTTATAATCTTCTCTTTCTAATTTTTCCACTTTAGGAAAGTAATCCGGGAACAGTGTTTTTATGGCATCTGTAATTAACGTTAAAGCCACAGAAGCAGACCCTTCCTGTTCTCCTTCATATACCAACTCCACTTTTCCAGTAATTGCTGGGATTACTCCGGTAAAATCACTGAGTCGCAACAAAGTGTTTGTATCTCCAGTCCGTAATGCTCTATATTCTGCTGTACTGAGCAAGTTCTCGAATGCAGTAATACTCATTCTGGCACTTACCCCACTTTTATGGTCTATGAATTCACTTCGACGAGCCTCAAAACTAATTTGTTCCAACAAGTCTTTCGCAATCTCTGGAACATAGACCAAATTGCTCTGTCGCTCATCCATATCGGCTTCTTGTTGAGTAATCGTTTTTGCGATCTCGATAGTATCCGGATAATGCGTCAGGATTTGAGATCCAATACGATCTTTAAGTGGAGTTACAATACTACCTCTATTGGTATAATCCTCTGGATTTGCAGTAAATACAAACTGTATATCCAAAGGTAATCTCAATTTAAAACCTCTAATTTGTATATCACCTTCTTGTAGAATATTAAATAAGGCTACTTGAATTCTAGCCTGTAAATCAGGTAATTCATTAATCACAAAAATACTTCTATTTGCTCTTGGAATCATCCCAAAATGAATCACACGATCATCGGCATAGCTCAATTTAAGATTTGCTGCCTTTATTGGGTCTACATCCCCAATGATATCTGCTACACTCACATCTGGTGTAGCTAGTTTTTCTGCAAAACGTTCGGATCGATGTACCCAGGCTATCGGGGTATCATCTCCTTTTTCTTCTACCAAAGTTGTGGCATATCTCGATATAGGTTGGAAAGGATCATCATTGATCTCTGAGCCTTCTACGATAGGCATCCACTCATCCAATAGGTTAATCATTTGTCGCGCCAACCGTGTTTTGGCTTGCCCTCTAAGGCCCAACAGATTAATATTATGTCTGGAAAGAATTGCGCGTTCTAGTTCTGGGATAACCGTATTTTCGTACCCATGAATTCCAGTAAAGGTTTCTTCTTTGTTCGTGATTTTTTGTCTTAAGTTATCCCTTAGTTCATCTTTTATAGATTTACTGTTGTATCCTGATTTTTTTAGTTCTCCTAATGTCTTTATATTTTCTATTTTCATATGTATATTCTCTAAAAACAATATTTTTTTGAGTATTTAAACTCGGTTGGTTATCCTTTTATTCTTTTTCTTCTGTTGGTTTCATAATCTTCAAAAATCATTTCTCCCAAGCCTTTTAATCCTGTATAGAAAGCCTTACCCTGATTGGCATATGTAAACTCCCTAACAAATTGCATTAAATATGGATCTTGTGCAATCATGAATGTGGTTATAGGTATATGTAACTTTCTTGCTTGTTGGGCCATCATATAACATTTATTAATGATTCTTCTATCCAAACCATTGCTATTCTTATAATACTCCCCACTGGGTAATCGCAAACAGCTTGGTTTACCATCGGTGATCATAAAAATTTGCTTATTGGTATTTCGTTTTCTACGCAACATATCCATCGCTAACTGCAAACCAGCAACTGTGTTGGTGTGATACGGTCCTACTTGCAAATACGGCAAATCCTTTATCGCTATTGGCCATGCATCATTACCAAACACCAAAATATCGAGAGTATCTTTTGGATATCTGGTGGTAATTAATTCTGCCAAAGCCATCGCCACTTTTTTGGCTGGAGTAATCCGATCTTCGCCATATAGAATCATACTATGACTAATATCGATCATGAGCACCGTACTCATCTGCGCTTTGAATCGCGTTTCTTCGATAACAAGATCTTCTTCAGTAAGGTTCAAATCTCCAATACCATGATTGATCTGAGCATTTTTAAGTGTCTCGGTCATCGAGATTCTTTCTATGGAATCTCCATACTGATAGTTACGAAACTCTCCCGCATGTTCATCTCCTCTTCCCACATAATTGGTTCGATGATTCCCGGCTCCACTCCGTTTCAATTTACCAAAAATCTGATCTAAAGCTCGTTTCCGAATAGCCTGCTCGGTTTTTGCAGTGATCTCCATCTTACCATTTCCATCTGGTTTGATTTCTTCTCGGATATACCCCTTCTTTTTAAGATCTTCTACGAAATCATCCAGGGTATAGTTTTCATCGGTGAGTTGATATTCCTTGTCTAGTTCGCGCATCCAATCCAAAGCTTCATCCAAATCTCCAGAGGTATGGGTGATAATCTCCTGAAAAATATCAAAAAGCTTATCAAAGGGAGACTGTTCTGGTGCTTCATACTTCTTGAAGGTGAAACCTTTTTTGAACAATTTTCTTTTCTTTTCCATTATATAAAGTTAGCATATTTTACAAAAGATTGGTCCCCAATTCGACGATAAGAAATAAGAATTAACATTTGTTTTGGAGAATAGCAATGTCTAAACTGTTTATCATATTGACCTTAAAGTTCTGACACTAATATTTTTTTGAAATTAATACTCAAAAATCAAATAGCTACGAATTCATTATAAATTTACTCATCTATTCCTCTCAATTTAAATATGAAGAAATTGGTTCTATTCATTTGGTTACTCTCATTTACTGTATATTTATATACCCTAAGAATAGATGTTAATTAACAAACGATAAAATGCCTTTTGCGATAAAGGCGATAATTACTATGAAGCAGATAAAGAACCTCGTATCAAAAAAAATCCTATCAAAGCTTTTTCTACTTCTTGTTTTTCCTCTTTGCATACTGTCTTGTTCAAAAAAATCTCCTTTGGATACTATTTTGTATTCTGATAGTGAAATTATTAATAAAGTTATTTCGAATGTTGAAGATCATGAAGTACAAATCATCTACTCACAAATTCATCGAGATGAAGAAGGCAATATTACTTTTGAAGATTACCAATATAACGTAAGCGACAGTGTATACTTTTATCCTGCCAGCACTGTAAAACTGCCTGTAGCATTATTAGCCCTTGAGAAATTAAATGAGTTACAAAAACAAGGGGTACCTATTGATTTACATACCCATTTCAAAACCCAAAACGACACCCTCTATTCAAATTTGGAAAAAGAAATAGAAAAAATCTTTGGGGTAAGCAGTAACCTAGCTTATAATCGATTATTCGAATTCCTGGGACAAGACGATATTAACAAAAGACTGGCAGAAAAAAATATTCCTGGAAGCATTTCGCATCGACTATCCGCCTTTTTTTCTCATAATCCAAAGACACAATCCATTGTTTTCAAACAACATCTTGATGATAGCATCCCTGTTTATGTGCAAAACACTATAGAAAATAAAATACCTTCAAAATTGACATTACAACGAACCCAAAAAGGGATTGGTTACATTTATAACGATTCTCTGATGCAAAAACCTAAAGATTTTTCAGAAAAAAATTACCTGCCGCTATCTTCATTGCATGGGATTATGAAACGAATACATTTCCCAGAATTATTTCCTGAGAATCAACAATTTCGCCTCACAAAATCAGACAGTGAATTTATTACCCAAACGATGAAAAGAACACCTGCCGATCTTGGTTTTGATAAGAGTAAATACTATGATGCTTATGGCAAGTTTTTCATGTTTGGGGATAGCAAAAAAAATATTCCTCAACATATTCAAATACATAATAAAGTGGGCTATGCCTATGGATATCTTACAGATTGCGCCTATATCATGGATACAAAAAACAATGTCGAATTTTTATTATCGGCGACGATTCATGTAAATCAAAATAGAATTTTTAATGATGATCAATATGAATATAAGGAAATAGGAATTCCTTTTTTGGCAGAATTAGGAAGGCAAATCCATGATTACGAATTAAATAGAAAACGACAGCGCACCAATATCCACCAATAACTTTCGTTTATTTTTCTTGTTTATTTAATAAACAAAACTGTTAAAAACTACGAATTTTAAGAAAAATTACGGTTTTTTTAACAAAACAATACCACAAAAAGCCTGAGGTATGGGTTAACTTTATAGTACCCTTATTTTAGATTATTGTTAAAGCATTAGCAAATACGCCCTATGAAAACAAACGTAAACCAAGTGTAATTGCATTTTTTGCTCCTACAAGCAAGGTATGTAATTCGAAAATATTTCGCTTATGAAACATTACATACTCTTTCTTTTTTTGTGCTCCTCACTTTTAGTTTCTCCACGGCTATATTCAAATATTGATTGTTTGAAACACATTGAACAAGTTCAAAACCCACGTGACAGAGAAATTCCCAAAGACGAAGAAAAACAACGCGGTTTGGATCTGTTAGCCAATGAAATTATAGAAGGTATTGATGAGATTGATATCCGCAAAACCGCTAGATCTTCTATTTTTGAAACCTCTTATGGTTTCCGATGGAAAATGGTAAATCTTCATACCGGAAAAAGAATCATTATTAAAGTAGACAAAGATTTCAAACTGATCTCTGCTAGATATAGTGACAATTCCAAAATTATGAGGCCTTAGAGATATTTAGAAAGTATTCCTTTTATTTCATCATAACTTTCCTGATATTCCCAATAAATGATGCGGTCCTGGGTATATTTGGTTAAGACGTATTTTTTACTCACGGATAGTATTCGATCTATAGCTACGAGTTTTTTTGAAGCTTCTTTTACTTCTACTTCTTCCATAATTTCTTTATTTCTTGCATCAAACCCATGGACAATCATATGATTTTTTAAGGTAAGTTCTATGAATTTCATGTGCTATTTTTTTTGATGTGTTAAATGTAGTGAATTCACCTTAACACCCCTTTAAGAATTTGACATTTTCATTTTAGTACCTTTAGGGCACATAACTCAATTCTGTTTGTAGTGTTTAGAACGGTTCTTATCCTGATTCCCTTTCTGATGTGTTCTTTAGGGATATCCCAAGATAAAATTACCATTACATATATTGGTAATATGGGAGTGCATCTGGCAGGAAAAGACATTTCAGTTTTGATAGACGGTTTGCATACCAAATATGGCGAAGATTATCTGTACCCTAATGCTGAGCTAATCAAAAAAATTCATACCCATTATACACCAAATGCCATTCTTTTCACACATCATCATGGTGACCATTTTAGTCCGGTTCTTGCTTCAAATTATCTAAAATCGAATTCAAAAGCAATGGTTTTTGGGGCACAACAAATTACAGATAGTCTAAAAACATTTAAAGATCAAAGCTTCACCATAAAAACATCGGATTATATCAAGCAAACGATCAACGTTGGAGCTCTAAAAATAACAGGTATGAAAGTGGATCATGCGGGTAAACGACATCGATCAATACAAAACGTTGGATATATTGTAGAGCTTGATCACCAAAAGATATTACACCTGGGAGACACCAGTTGGCTTGAGGAAATCAAACTTTTTAACCAACTCCAGTTAGTTCAAGAACGAATTGATATTGCGATACTTCCCTATTGGATGTTATTAGAGGAGGATGCATCGACCTTACTCAAAAAACACATCAATCCTAAGTATACTATAGCCACACATATTTCACCCCGAATAAAAGAAAAGGAACTTTCTTCCTTAAAAGAAAAATACCCTAACATATATTTTTTAACTCATTTAGAACAACAAATTCATCTATAATTAACTCGTTTTCATCTCATGAAAAAAATTTTATTTCTAATTCTATTTTGCTCCCTTTCATATCTAAGTGCACAAGATTTTAATATCGACTTAATCAAAGATCTTACTCCAAGAAATATTGGTCCTGGAGGGATGAGCGGTCGTGTAACTACAATCGATGTAGTCAACTCAAATCCAGATATCATCTATGCCGGAACTGCGTCTGGTGGTTTATGGAAATCTACCTCTGGAGGGATCAAATGGGACCCTGTATTTGACAATGAAGCTACCGCGTCTATTGGGGCTGTGGCCGTTCAACAATCGAATCCTTCTGTAATCTGGGTAGGTACCGGAGAAGGAAACCCAAGAAATAGTTTGAATGGTGGTTATGGAATTTACAAATCTCTTGATGGTGGAAAACACTGGAAACTGATGGGACTCGAAAAAACACGTCATATTCATAGAGTGATTATCGACCCTACAGATCCAGATACGGTGTATGCCGCTGCTATTGGTTCTCCTTGGGGAGAACATCCTGATCGTGGTATTTTTAAGACCACAGATGGAGGAATTACCTGGAAAAAAGTTCTTTTCACCAATAATAAAACGGGAGCTGCTGATTTGGTAATGGACCCAAAAAACCCAAATAAGCTTATTGCTGCTCTTTGGGAACATAAAAGAGATCCTTGGTTTTTTAAATCCGGAGGAAAAGGTTCTGGATTGTATATTACCCATGATGGAGGAAAAACATGGGAACAAAGAACTGATAAAGATGGACTACCAGAAGGTAATCTAGGTAGAATCGGATTAGCAATTGCTCAAAACAAACCAGATATTATCTATGCATTAATTGAAGCTAAAAAAAATGCATTGTACAAATCTGAAGATGGAGGATTTAACTGGAAAATGGTGAACAACAAAAAGGATATAGGAAACCGTCCTTTTTACTATTCTGATATATACGTTGATCCACAAAACGAAAATCGTGTTTATTCTATTTTTACCTATGTAAATGTTTCTGAAGATGGAGGTAAAAACTTCACGCAACTTATGCCAGCCTATAATGCTAACAATGGAGTGCACCCAGATCATCACGCCTGGTGGATTCATCCTCAAAATGGGAATTTTATGATTGATGGTAATGATGGAGGACTAAACATTACCAAAGATGGTGGAAAAACGTGGCGATTTATTGGGAATCTTCCGGTAGCTCAGTTCTATCATATCAATGTTGATAACGAATTTCCTTATAACGTATATGGAGGGATGCAGGACAATGGTAGCTGGCGAGGACCTGCCTACGTTTGGAGAGATCAGGGAATCAGAAATTCGTATTGGCAGGAAATATCCTTTGGAGATGGGTTCGACGTCGTACCGGATAAAGATGATTCACAATACGGATGGTCCATGAGCCAACAGGGTTTTGTCGTACGATACGATTGGAAAACAGGAAATAATTATATCGTAAGACCGATACACCCCGATCCAAAAGTAAAGCTTCGTTTTAACTGGAACTCAGGGATTAATATCGACCCTTTCAATAATAGCACCCTTTACTTTGGTAGTCAATTTGTTCATAAAAGTACTGACAAAGGCCTAACGTGGGAAGTAATTTCTCCAGATCTTACTACCAATGATCCTGAAAAACAAAAGCAATCCGAAAGTGGAGGTCTTACCATGGATGCAACAGGTGCAGAAAACCATTGTACTATTTTGGTTGTAGAACCTTCTACTCTGGAACAAGGTATGCTTTGGGTAGGTACCGACGATGGTCGTGTACATATTACTCAAGATGGTGGAAGCAGCTGGACGGATGTATCCAAAAATATCAAAGGGTTACCCCAAGGAAGCTGGATTGCTCAAATTAAAGCTTCGAACAAAAAGAAAGGCGAAGCACTTTTGATTGCCAATGATTATAGAAGATACAATTATACTCCGTATGCATATCGCACAACAGACTACGGAAAAACCTGGAATCGTATTGTAGATCAAAACGATGTGACTAGTTATGCGCTAAGTATTGTAGAAGATCCTATCGAACGAAATTTATTGTTTTTGGGTACTGATGATGGACTTTATATTTCCTTAAATGCAGGTGCTAAATGGACAAAATGGACCGCTGGTTTCCCTACAGTTTCTGTAAAGGACTTAGTTATACAAACCAGAGAAGATGATTTGGTAATCGGTACTTTTGGTAGAGCAGCTTGGGTACTAGACAATATCAAACCTTTACGGGCTTTGGCAAAAGACAAATCCATTTTGAATGAGAAACTGCATGTTTTTGATCCTCCTATTGGATATCAGGCTGCCTACCAACAACCTACAGGCACACGTTTTGGAGGTGATGCATTATACAGTGCTGAAAATAGAAAAGAAGGTGCTTTAATCTCTTATTATGTGCAAGCACAGAAAATAGAGAAGAAAAAAAATAAGGAAGATGATGCGGATAGCGAAAATGAAGAAGCCATTGTAAAATGGGACTCTATACAATTAAAAGTATATAATAACAATGAACTCATTAGAACGCTAAAACAAAAGGCACCAGATTCTACAGGTTTTTATAAAATGGTATGGGATATGACCGAAAAAGGAGTTCAAAATCCAACCCGAAAAATTGTAAAACCTAAAGTAGAACCTGCAGGAGTAGAAGTAAAACCTGGCACATACAAGGTAGTTATGGAGTATGGAGATCAAAAGTCTGAAACTACTATCCAGGTAAAGTCTGATCCAAGATTGAATGTATCGCAAAAAAATATCAATGAGGTATATACAGCTTCAAAAGAAATTCAGAGAATGAGGGAAACGGTGCTTAATGCTGTGCAACAACTCGTAGAAAGCAAAGATGTGACGGCTGAGTTTCAAAAGAAACTTAAAAAAGAGGATAAAGAGAAATATAAAGATCAAATTAAGTTATCCAAGGAAGTTTCCAAAAAAGTAGATAGTGTTATGGCTTATTACATCGGTAAAGAAGATAAAAGGCAAGGTATTACTAGAAATCCAGAAGTAACAGTGATGCAGCGCTTAAACTCAGCTACTTTTTATGTGGGTTCAAGGCAAACCGGATTAACCTCAACAGAAAACACCTTACTGAAACAAGCTAAAGATGCTTTGAAGGAGGCATTGGAAAAAACCAATACATTTTTTGATCAAGATTGGAAAACCTATAAAGAGACTATAGAAACATTGGACATTTCTCCTTTTAAAGAAACCAAAAAGTTCTCAATAGAGTAAAGAGAAACTACAAATATCCTGAAAAGCGTGCTTTTCAGGATATTTTGTTTAGGTTTAATTTTTTACATGCCTCATATTTCTTACAGCTCGATGTCCTTTCTTTCTTCCAAAACCGTACATTCCGCTAATCACTAAATCAAACGTCCAATGATCATTAGACTGTGGCCAGGGATGATCTACAGAAACTTCAATCGGGATGGTCACCACAGGATATACATTGATCCCTACTTTACGCCATGCTGAAGAGGTAGGTTGTCTTTCCAGACTAAGTGGATTTCTAATAGTAACTTTACTATCCCTCATTAATCTGGACCGTGTACCACCAGCTGCAAAACCAAAGGTCGCCTGTACAGATGGGCCATTGTATTGAACTCTACAAGTCAATTGAATATTTACTTGCTCTATCCCGGAAATTGGATTTGTTTTTCGGTATTTAAATATCGTCCTTGCTCTTGGTCGTACCGTTCTTAATTGACTTCTGATATTGCTAGGAATCCCCGAAGCCGTAACTCCGATAGGTCCATTGGGCATTACTACCTTTAAGTCCCCTTTGGTAAAAGTGGTCATCGCACTAGACAGGATATCGAATGTAAGTCCTGCCACCGCGGCACCTGCAGAAACCCCTGCTGCCGATTCGTATCGATCATCTTCATCTTCAAAATGATCATAATACCCTAAATCATCTTCTAAATAATACTCATCAAAATTTTCGGGATGAGTATCATATCCATTATGCTGTATATTTTCCATAGTATTAATTTATCAGCTGTTAAACATCATCTCTTACCCAAAGTTATTCCTACCTAAGATTTTAAAACAGAGGGAAACCACCTAATCAAAAAGGGTAAACACCTGTTTTTGAGGTAGTTTAACTCTTTATCATAAAAGCTTGAATCATCATTTTTAGGATTTAACAGATTTTTAACTTCTTAAAAAGTCTGATAATATTTTATATTATCTGAAATTTACGAGCTAAATTCTAGCACATCTTTACATCTAAATCGCACATAATGAAGAAAATTATTTTATCCGTTCTCTGTTGTTTTTTTATGGCTCACTGTTTTTCTCAAGAAACTGGAGAAGACGAATGGGGAGCATGGTATATGTATTTTGGGACCAATAGAGTAAGCGATAAGTTAAGTATTCATTCTGAAGCGCAATTCCGATTTTATGAAGTAGCATCGACTTTTAATCAACTTTTGCTCCGTACTGGGCTTAATTATCATATCAATGAAAATGCCATAGCCACTTTGGGATATGGGTACATCAATACCGATGGTAGTTTTGAAGATATCCCTGGAGAAGAAAACAGCAATGAGCACCGAATTTTTCAGCAATTTATTTTAAAAAATAAAGTAGGTAAATTCAAGTTTGAGCACCGATACCGTTTAGAACAGCGATTTATAAGTACACAAGTAGATGATTTTACCGAACATAGAGCACGATATCGTTTACAACTTACGTATCCAATTGATGATAAGTGGTTTTTGAATGTGTATGACGAGGTGTTCATTAATCTTCAAGAACCTATTTTTGGGCAAAACCGTTTATATGGTGCTGTTGGGTATAATGTAAAAGACAACTTAAGCATCCAGTTTGGGTATTTGAAAAATCATTTCACCGGAATTAATTTTGATCGTTTACAGTTAGGAGTGTTTTTTAATACCGACTTTAGAAAAAAACAAGATCAATAATGGGAAGTTTTAAAGCAAAAAAACCAGCACTTTTATTAGTAGATATTCAGAAAGGGTTTGAAGATATTCCGTATTGGGGCGGAGAACGTAACAATCCAAATGCAGAGAAAAATATGGAGACGCTTCTTTCTGTATGGAGAGATCAAGAATTGCCTGTTTTTCATATCAAGCACTGTTCTACAAATCCCAACTCTCCGCTGTCCAAAAACAATCCAGGGAATGCTTTTATGGAGTTTAATACTCCCAAACCCAACGAACCCATTATCGAAAAAGAAGTTAACAGTGCTTTTATCGGTACTGACCTTAAAACACAACTAGAACAAAATAACATCGATACGGTAGTCATCGTAGGATTAACCACAGACCACTGTGTTTCTACCACGACCAGAATGGCGGGTAATTTTGGATTTGAAACTTATCTTATTGATGATGCAATAGCAACTTTTAATAAAACAGGTGCCAACGGTGAGTTGTATAGTGCTCAATTGATCCATGATACTGCCATTGCAAGTCTAAAAGATGAATTTGCAACAATTTTGTCTACCACTGAACTGTTGAACAAACTTTAAGCTTAGGAGATCTGATAGGATTGATATTGAGCAGGTGTCATTCCTGTTACTCTCTTAAAAGCTCGATAAAAACTCGTTTTACTGCTAAAGCCACACTCCTCTCCTACTGCCTGGACAGATATTTTTTCTAGAGCACCAGATACCAAGAGCTCCTTTGCTTTCTCAACTCTATAGTGATTGATTATAGTATAGAAATTAGTATTCATCCTTTCGCTCAATACCTGCGAAATATGATGTGAAGGTATTTGTAATCCATCCGCCAAATCGGCAACTTTGAGATTAGGATCCAAATAGTTTTCCTCTTTTACCAAAAAGTTATGGATTTTTTTCTCAATAAGTACTACCTGCTGTTGAGATAAAGGAGATGTTTTATATTTCTTTCCTTCTAATACTGGTAACACCTGTTTGATATCTACAATCCAATATCCCAAAAGAAGTACGGTAATTGCCATCAAACCTGCCAAAACAATCTCTGCTGTGATAGCTGAAGCTCCCGTAAGTAAAAAACCTGCTTGTAACAAAATCTCGGTAAAAGCCAAAATCGCCATAAGGATACTGAATCTCTTCAACAGTATGCTATTGGTTTTATCTCTTTTTTGTATCAACATAAAAGCGGCTACTGCATAAATTAACAACAACACTAAATGCAAACTGGCCTGAAGCCAATCTGAAACCGCTACTACCCCATTAGGTAAAAGATCATAATAATAGGTAATGATTTCTTGTTTTTCTACAGCACTGTAAAAGTACTTGGGAGCAAAAAGAATCAACATCATCACAAAAGGCAGAAAGTGTACAAAATTCCATCTTTTAAAACTAAAAGAAGACTCTCCGTAATGCTTTATAAAAAGAAAAAAGCAAGGACCTACCAAAAACAATAATGGATATCCCAATCCAAACAAATGAGGCCATACTTTGATTAATTGCGTAGTAAACAAAAGATAAGTAAACAAATGTTGTATAAGTCCCAATAAAGTAATCGCCAAAAAAAATCGGGAATGTTTTAATGTAACGCTTTTAAGTACTACCAACAAGATAAAACAACCGATCAAAATAACCCCTCCTAACAAAAAGGTTATGATAAAAGCAGATGACTCGATACTATTCATAGTATAAAAATAGTACACCTTAATTAAATAGAAAACCCTTGGTCGCGAGAAAGAACCAAAAATGAGTTCCAATTAATTAAGAGCACCCTATTTACGAAGTATCCAGCGATTTTCTGAACTAATTTTATGGCAACAAAAAGCAAAAGTTATGACACGTAAAATTTTAAAAGTACTGGCACTTTTCTTGGTATTAGATATAGTGTTATTGTTAGGTTACGGATTTATCCAGTACCCTAAAGCAAAAGGAGAACAACATTTTACCGCAGAACGAATAATTCATGCTCCAAAAGATAAAGTATGGAATATCATTGCAGATGTAGGTAATTATCACGAGGTAACTGCTCCCAACATTCATCATGTTGAAATTACCGAAGGGCAAGGACTTGGCATGAAAAGGGTATGCAGTGCACCAGATGGTAGTAGTTGGGAAGAGACTTGTACCGTTTGGGAACCCGGTAAAGAATTTCAATTTAAGGTCCATACAGAACGAGAAGATTATCCATTTCCATTAAAATCTTTATCGGGATTATGGAGAGTGGAAACGGTAAGCCCTTTTCAAACTCGATTAGTATTGGATTTTACTTACGAATTCAAAAACCCTTTTTTGAGCGGATATTTCTTATCCATGGGTACTAAGCAAGCAAAAGAAGACACCGAATATCTTCTTGATAACTGGCAACATCTGGCAGAAAACAACAAACAAATTTCAACAACTCAATTATGAAATCAGTACTAAAACTCTTGACAATTTTGTTTTTAAGCACTGCAAGTGCCCAACAAAAGATTCCCGATTGGTTTGTCGAAAATATGAAAGCTTCAACAGGAACCTGGATTACTGACAATACATCTTACCAAAATCAAAATGAACCCTTTGATCAATATGGTATGCACTGGGATTGGAGTGCTGGTAAACAAAATATCACTGGAAAGTTATACGGATTGATTAATGGAAAAAAACAGGGTGTTTTATGGGAGTTCAGGCAATATTGGGATTATGGTAAAAATCGAGGAGTCATCGTTCAGTATGGAGCAGATGGCACCGTGGGAAAAGGCCCTTTAACGCTAAAAAAGGATCAAATCTCAGAATTAATCCAGGAATTTGTAGCACCTAATGGAAAAAAGACAATTCATGGACACCGATCAACCCTAAAAGATGGAGTATTGGTTACTACTTCTTTTGATATTGACAGTCAAGGTGTTTGGCAAAAAAGACGGACTTATACCTGGAATCACATTGAAAATCAAAACAGCATGAACTAGATGATTCTTGGGTTTGACACATAAAATCAAAGGTTATTATTACTTTTCATCGGGCATGGATGATTTCTATATGCACAAGTCATTCATGCCCAAATGATATGAAGAATTAATTATGCTGGCGCAACCAATCCATAATATATAGGGTTTGATTATCAATGGCATGTCCCTGATCGGTAATCCGATATTCAAAATTCTCTTTTTGCTTTAGTTTAGCAATCACCTTATGTGCATGAGAAACCGGCACTATTTTATCATTTTCGCCATGAATTAATAATAGAGCATTAGGATATTTTTCTACAAAATAAATCGGAGAACTCTTGATCATTTTAGCTCGTATCGCACCAATGGTTTTTTTATGACTTAGGAACTGGTACTTATACTGTTTGGTATAACGGTTATACATTTCTTCAGAAAAGAAGTTCGTTGGTGCAGCTATAGATATCACAGCATTAATCCCGGGATCTCGAATCCCCATCAAAAGCGCTACTGTCCCCCCTCTACTTGTACCACTAACAACAACTCTGTTATTGTCTATTCCTTTAAACTCACTTTTGGCTAATGCCAGAAGTCGTAACGCATCATCTGTAGCGCCATCAAAAGCATCTCCAAAAAAACCATCTGAGCAATACCGGCGACCGTTTGCTACCAGAGCTTGTCCTCGGTATGACGGCACCAAGATAAAATAATCTTTAAGACGCATAAACACCTTTCCCAAACCTCTCAAATCTACCGTAGGGTTAGATTGATCCAAACCGTTTGCCCAAACTAATAGAGGATATTTTTTGTTCTCATCATAATCCTTGGGCAATACAATAGCTCCGTAATGTTTTGCGCCATGTACTGTATGTCGAACTACCAACAAATTTCGGTTATAAAAATATCCACTTTTATTGACCGTTTGATAGGTATCGCTCTCTTCAGAAAAATTCTTCCAGGACAAAAGAATATTTTGTAATTCGGTACTATCAGTAGGAGTATATAGCACATCCAGATCTATCTCTTTATTGAGGTCTATATGCTGATAAGAAATCCGGTCCTTACATTTACAATAGTCCTTGCGCAAATACAAGATCAGAGCAATCAAAAGTATGCTGCCGAGTGTTACTGCTATTTTTATTTTTAAGCTCAAAATTGTTCTGTTGAGTAATTCTTCATAATTTAATAAATTATCCAGTGCAAAATCTTGAGTTTTATCAAAACTTATCCCCTACAAATCAACAAAAGCTCTCATTTCTTTAACATACTTTTAATACCAATAAAATTTATTTTACACCAAAAAATTCGACATTACCATAAAAATAACACCAATGAGTTTATCCAAAGTTTCCTTTATCAATTCTGAAGGCCAAAAACTTTCTGGTCGACTAGAGTTACCTGCCGATCAACACCCACATAATTTTGCGTTATTCGCTCACTGTTTTACCTGTAACAAAAATCTGAGTGCTGTAAGAAATATTAGTCGAGGACTTACTTCGCAAGGTTTTGGAGTTTTGCGTTTTGATTTTACTGGATTAGGAGAAAGTGAAGGTGATTTTGAAGACACTAATTTCTCGGGCAACGTAGAAGACCTTGTTGCTGCCGCTAATTTTTTGAAAGAAGAGTACCAAGCCCCTACGGTCTTAATTGGGCACTCTTTGGGTGGAGCTGCTGCCATATTTGCAGCTTCTGAATTAGACTCAATCAAAGCAGTAGTTACCGTGGGTGCTCCTTCTAACCCTAAGCATGTTACTCATTTGCTAAAAAGCAATCTAGAAGAGATTGAAGCCAACGGCAAGGCGGTAGTCAACCTTAGCGGTAGAGATTTTACGATCAAAAAACAGTTTATAGATGACTTGCAAACCAAATCACTGCCCGAAGTTGCTAAAAATTTGAATAAAGCGCTCTTGGTCATGCACTCTCCTCAGGATCTCACCGTAGAAATAAAAAATGCCGAAGAAATTTATATTGCTGCAAAACACCCTAAGAGCTTTGTATCCTTGGATGGAGCGGATCACTTATTGATGCGAAAAGAAGACTCGGTTTATGTCGGAAAGGTGATTGCAGGTTGGGCTTCCAGATACGTAGATATTCCTGAAACACCAAAAATTAATAGTCAACATCAGGTCGTAGCTAGTTTGGACGATAGTGAAGGATACACCACCAAAATGAAAGTAGGAAATCACTACATGGTTGCCGATGAGCCCGAAAGTGTTGGTGGAAAAGATTTTGGTCCTTCTCCCTATGAGTTGGTTTCAGCAGGTCTATCGGCTTGTACGGCAATGACGATAAAAATGTACGTTGCAAGAAAAGGTTGGAAGCTAGAGAATGTAGAAGTACATACTAGCTATGGTAAAACTCATGCTATTGATTGCGAAAATTGCGAAGATCCAAATGCTATAATAGATACTTTCGAAAGAGAAATCAAATTAGAAGGAGAACTCGACGAAAAACAAATTAAACGTATTCTGCAAATCGCAGACAAGTGTCCCGTACATAAAACGTTACATAGCGAGACTCAGGTCATCACCAAGTTAATATCATAGTTAGGACTCAAGTCGTTCTTTTTATTTAAGATCGATACTAAAATCTAACTAATATAAAATGTTTGCACAACAGCACATATGGATCAACTAATCTCTTTTTTTGAGCAAAAAATCCAATTATCAGAGAAAGAGATTGCTCTACTCGAACGAATGTTTACCTATGTAGAACTCCCAAAAAAATCTATCATCATCCAAGAGGGAAAAACCGAATCCTATTTGTACTTCGTGGTAGAAGGAATTCTAAAAGGATATAAAAACAAAAACGGAAAAATAATTGTAGAGCATCTCGTAGGAAATACTACTCTTTTTACGGCATTAGACAGTTTTATGAATGGCACTCCATCTGAAGATTGTTTTGAGAGCATTACAGATTGCAAATTATACCGAATTTCTAAGACCAACTTTAATCTTTTGAAACAATCCGATACCAAATGGAATCAATTGGCTGAAGCAATTATCAACGAGAGTCTTCGCTGTAAAATGGAGCGTGTGCACGATTTTCAAACATTAACGGCCAAAGAGCGTTATCTTAAGTTTATCAAACAAACACCCGAACTGGCTTTACAGGTATCTGTAGAAAACATTGCCTCTTTCCTCGGCATAGAACCTCAGTCCCTGAGTAGGATCCGAAAGCAAATCACTTTCTAACAAATGTTATTTTTGATTCCTTCTTAAGTTTCGAGATTTGCTCAAACACCAAAATGTATGAGCAAAGAAATTTCATTGGTTACTGGAGCAAATGGGCACCTTGGTAACAATTTGGTTAGATTACTACTATCAAAAAATCACAAGGTCCGCGCTACAGTAAGAAACATCAACAACCTTACTCCCTTTGAAGGACTTGATTGCGAAGTTGTACATGCCGATATTACAGACAAAAACTCTTTGAGAGCAGCTTTTACCGATGTTACAAACGTTTATGCTGTAGCAGCTAATTTTAATATGTGGGCCAAGCACCCCAAAAAAGAAATTTATGACTCCAATATCCAAAGTACACAAAATGTATTTGACATTGCCAAAGAATGCGGTGTTCAAAATATTATTTATGTCAGTTCTGTAGCTGCATTGGATTTTACAAAACTCCCAGCAAGCCCTGAAAATGGATATAACAAAGATCGTAGAAATTGGTATTACAATTCAAAAAACGACTCGGATCAACTTGCGCTTTCGTTAGGCAAGAAATATGGAATCCGAACGGTCCTTATTTTACCTTCAGCGATGATCGGAAGTATTGCTCATAAATTAAGTTATTCTAATCTTCTGGTCTTTCAGATCTTAAACAAAGAGATTCCCATTGATACCAATATCACGCTTAATTGGATAGACGTTAAAGATGTAGCTCTTGGCGCATACCAAGCGATGCAAAAAGGTAAGGATAGGGAACGATATATCTTAGCCAATGAAAAACACACTAGTTTATATGAAAGTGTTGCCATAGCCTCCAGACAATATCCTGATCTAAAAATTAAAACCCCGATAAAAGCCCCTAGATTTTTACTTTATATAATAGCAACTATTATGGAGTTATGGTCATATCTATCTGGAAGTGAGCCTTTATTACAACGTCATTATTTGGATATGTTTTATGGTTTGAAACAAGACTACAACATCCAAAAGTCAAGGGTCGAATTGGGGTTTTCTCCTAAATCATCAGAGCAAGCATTGATAGAAGCTTTGGCATATTTACAAAACAACTGGAAACAACAGTGATCAAGATTCAGAAGAAGATCCAATCCTATACCCAAATAAGATTTGAACAACGATATCAATTTTTACAAAATATTTATCTTTGAAAGATCTCTACAATTAGATAAAGCAACTGAATGCAAAAGGTAGAAAAATTTACTCCCGAAATTAATAAGGTATACTTTATAGAAAGGCATACTCTTATTCATATTTTATCTGGAGAAGGGAGCATTCAAGTTGATTTCAAAAATTATTTTGATTGGAAAGAGAAAGCTATTTTCCTGGAAAAAGGACAATACATTAAATTCTTATCTGATGATTTCCTGGTAAGAAGAATTGAATTTGGGAATGAAGATAAGTTTTATAATAACGACGTTCGCGTTTTGTTTAAACACCTCATCTCTTTAGGGTATATCGATTTATTAGAATGTGAGGAGTGCAATACTTTTTTATCCAAATCTGTATTAACCGATAATTCTGCGGATATCATTGACATTTCCTCCAAACAATGGTATTGGCAAAATCCTTTTAAAGCCAATAAGGAAGAATATCATGTCATTTTTGATGTAAAAGAAGTCATCGATGATGAATATTCTAATAACTTAACAAGTACCGATTTGGTAGACCTAATTAATGATCGCGGTTATAATGCGCAGTCTCTGGTTAAAAACAAAATCGGTTTATCCATCAAAAACTTAATGAGCGCCAAGAGATTGCAAGAAAGTCTCAAAGAAGTGGCTTTTACGGATAAAAACATTCAAGAGATTTCTTACGAATTAGGATTTAAAGATGATGCATATTTTAATCGTGTATTTAAGAACTCTACAGGGCAAACTCCCAAACAATTTAGAGAAAACTTTGATTTCAAAAACAGAGATCTGTTCACACAGGATATTATCGAGCTTCTAAAAAAGTATCATACACATGAGAGATCTTTAGGGTTCTATGCAGACAAAATGAACCTTTCCATAAAATCCTTATCCAAAAAAGTACAATCCAAAATGAACACTTCTTTTGGACAGTTGATTCGATTAGAATTGATCAATACCGCCAAGCTCATGCTAATCGAAGATCAACCTATATCAGCCATAGCAACGCAATTAGGGTTTGAAGAGCCCAATCACTTTTCCAGGTTTTTTAAACATTATTCGGGTACTACACCCACAGATTTCAAATTAAAAAAGTACAATTCTTAGTCCTTTTTTTGTAGCAACAAACCCTTGATTCTGATTCATCTTTGCAGTGTATTAATTCACTAAAAAAATAAAAAGATGAATATTAAAGAACAAGTAACAAAAATGGATGCAATAGTAAGTCAAGGAGCTATTGTAGACGCAGTAAAAGAATTCTTCGCAGACAATGCTATTACCTCGGACTATGGTGATGGTAAAACCAGCAACAAGGCAGAAATGGTTGCCAAAATGGAAGGTTTTGCAGGATCTATCGCCAATGTAAATGGCATTCAACATCATCATTCTATAGTAGACGGAAACGTATCCGCTTCAGAATTTACTTTCGATTTTGATATGAAAGACGGAAGCAAGATCTACTGGCATGAAATCATCCGTAGAATATGGAATAATGAAGGACAAGTAATCCAGGAAGAATACTTCAACGCAGAATAACAAACAAAAAATCACAAACATTAAAAAAATAAAAAAATGAAAACTTTAAAATTAGTATTAGTAATCGCAGCATTTTCGTTGACCACAACAATTTCGGCTCAAGATAAAATGGCCAATAATATTGACAATAGTAATATCGCACTTCAAGGATATAGTGCAGTATCGTATTTAGATCTTGGACTCGCACAAAGAGGGAATAAAAATTACAAATCAGAGTACAACAAAATAGCATACTACTTCACCTCTGCAGAGCAAAAAGCAACTTTCGACAAAAATCCTGCAAAATATGTTCCTCAATATGGTGGATACTGTGCTTTTGGAGTGTATGCCGGAGCAAAGTTTAGAGTAGATCCTAATAAGTTTATCGTGAAAGATGGTAAATACTACTTATACCTAAACAATGTAGAATTGGATGCGAAACAACTGTGGTTGGCAGAGAATAATCATGGAAAATTAAAAGGTGTTGCTGATAAGAATTGGAATAAGCTGAGCAAAACCCACAACTAGTATTAACCCCCATATAAAAACAATAATTATGAAATTTGTAACCAAAAGAATACATGCGTTTTTAGACTACCCAGTAGCTGTAGCATTGATTGTATTACCCTTCATATTGGGATTAGGAAGCTCTAACCCGATAGCATTGCAACTATCGGTAGCTATAGGAATTGCAGCCTTTGTATTGACGCTATTAACAGATCATCACTTAGGAGTGTTTAGAGTATTATCGTATCGTTTTCACCTTATTGTGGATTTTGCAGTTGCTGTATTGTTCATTCTGGCACCTACTATTTTCGGATTCAAAGGAATTGATTCCTACTACTATTGGGTGAATGGTATAGCAGTACTGACCGTAGTAAGTCTTCATAAACCCGAAGTAGCCGTGTAATATATACTGATGTTATTTTACTTATATACAAAAGCGATTTGAACTTACTTTCAAATCGCTTTTTTTATGTATCTACTTCAATAGAACGAGGGCATTGTAACAAAATCAAATTTTTCTGATCTTTATAGTATGTACAGAATTATACTTTTATTTTTTATCCCCATACAATTTGTATTTGGTTTCAATTCCGAAAATGTGTTCTATAGTGTCTCAAAAGATTCGGTAAAAAAAGACATTAGCTTAAAAACGATCAAATTTGAAAAAGGTACTGCAGTCAGAGCTTTTAATCACACCTATGCTCCTCTTCTATTTTATATCAAACTGAGAGCAACAGATAGCATAGTGAAAGAAATGGTGCTTCCACCCAAAGACAGTTTAGTGGTCATACAATGGGAAGAAAAAGATCGAACAATCGCAACGCAAAAATTTAATACAACGTATAGAGCAGGGTATTACATTGGTGATCCTACAAATACAAAACCTAATACCAATTATTTATACCGATTGCCTTTTAAGAAAAATAAAAAATATCGGGTATCACAGGGTTTTAATGGTAAGTTTTCGCATACCAAAACCGCATCAAAATATGCGATAGATTTTCAGCTAGAAATCGGAGAACCCGTTTATGCAGCCAGAGAAGGATTAGTAGTAAAAGTGCAAAGTAAGTTCAAAGAATCCGGAGGCAAAGAGTTTTTATACAAAGCCAATAGAATTATCATCCTACATGATGATGGAACCACTGCCTCTTACGTACATTTGGATTATGATGGTGTCCTTGTAAAGGAAGGAGATCGGGTTACTAAAGGGCAGCATATTGGTTTTTCTGGTCTTACAGGATATACCAGAGGACCTCATCTTCATTTTGTAGTAAGAAAAGAAAGAGATATTGCGATCCCGATTTTCTTTGAAGGATACGCTGGTAAAGAATTAAAACAAGGTAGAAAATATAATGTTAAAAAGTTTTAAAAATAAGAACCGTCAATCTGGGTAAAGACCGACGGTTCCTGTAAAGAAGTTTATATGCTGTTATTTCTTGATCAATCTATGATTTTCAATAATTTGATCGTTCTTATCAAATATTGAAAGTAGGTAAATCCCTGATTCTTTAATTTCTGGATTAAATACTAATCCTTCCTTTTTCATAGTTGCAGTGATGTTAGCTTTGTAGACTTCAGCACCTGCAATATTATAAATAACTATTTCATTCGCTTTGTTCAAGATCAATGATGAACTTGATATATGAATGGAGGTAGTAAATGGATTGGGATGAATAATAGTTTGCTCCACCAAATCATTAAACAAAGGAGGGGTAACTCTTTGAACAAAAGTAGTATTGGTTCTTGACGCCGTACAAGCTTCGATAAATTGCCAGCCGCTGGAAGTTCTTTCAAAAAGATTTCCTTGATAGACTACTCTATCTCCGGCAGAATAACTTACACCACTTTGCCATTCGGAAACTCCAGCACATGGATTTGGTGGTGGAGGGTTACTTTCTGTAGTATAACTTATAATTAATCGAGGGGCTTTGTCGGCTCCTCCTTCGTAAGAATCAGCCACTCGTTTTGCCGAAGTACTTGTTAAACTTCTTCCTTTTCCTCTAATGATCATACTCAAATTATTACCAGACGACCAATCGCTTTTATTGACCAAGCTTTGTACCATATTCTTTAAATCTGGAGATCGTTGAGCACTACCATTTTGATTACTAGACCATGATTGTGGTGTCCACGTTACCTTACTAGAAAAAGTGGTTCGGTTTGATACTTTGTTTGAGTTTGAAAAGGCAGGAGAATTACTGCTATTGTGTAAGGCTATTTCTAATTCTGCATCTGCACTATTACTCTCATCTGCTGTGAACTGTAAATATGCATTAGTAATCGTTGCATTTTTAGGCACTCCTACTCCTCTAAAACGCAAACCAATTATTTGATAACCAGTATTACTATAACTATCATACACTAGCTCAAGATCACTACTGTTCGTATATAAATCTCCATTTTCACGTTCTTCTACATCATCATTCCCCGAAGAAATTGCCACATCTACAGTACCATTATCCGGATCTGGATCTACCACTGTTCCTTTATTTATAGTCACCACACTCCCATTTGATGGGTTCCAGATATCCAAATTACTTGGTATGGCAAATACATTATTATTAGAAACAGATCCAACTTGAGAAGCATTATCTACTTGTATGGTTCTGGTTTCAATCTTGTTTTCATCTACAAAAATCCATTTAAACTGATTGAAACGAGCCGAGTTTCTCGTCCAGTTTTTGTTATCATTATTAGATCGCAATGGAGCCCCCCAACATCCTTCTCCAACATAGACGGTTCCATTTTGATTATCTCTGACAAAACCTTCATCACTTCCTGATCCTGTTGAAGGACGCACTGGCCAGGTTGTTTTTACGGTATGTGCATCGCACTCTACCACCAACTTCACTCCTTTTTCATAAAATAATTGTGCCCAATTGTTGTATTGATTATTTCCTTCAGATTTTGAAGATACATGAGGGCGCATTGGTTTATGATATTGCGCCATTTTCCAAATAACATTGGTATTTGCGTTCAAATCATTTCGTAACCAGTTGGTTTGATTTCCAGAAATCGAAATTTCTGTATTAAGGGTATATGTTCTTACCAGATTATTACCAAAAGTAATCGCATAATAAACACTGGTAGAAGGCACATCGAATAAATGATATACACTATTGTTACTATCTTCATGATTACCTCTGGTAGCTACAATTGGAAACATTCGATTGTCGCTGGCGATAGTCAATTGCCAATCGTCAAACCATTCTCTCCATTCAGAATTAGTATCTCGATTGGTCATATCTCCTCCAAATAAGACAGCATGTGGTTTTAGCTTTGCCACTAAACTATTTGCATTTCGTCTTGGAGTTCTATTATTTCTAGAGTCTCCTCCCGCAATAAATGACAACCTACTATTATCTGAAGGTGCTGTTTTGAACCAAAACCGCTCACTAGTACCCTGACTATCTCTTATCACAAAATAGTAGGCTGTATTAGGTTGTAAACCAGTTAATCGTGCAAAGTGATTATTCATTCCTTTGTACGATACAATTCTATCGGGAGATTTAGAATTGGGATAATTGTTATAATTCGTTCCAAAATCTGTTGTTCCGAAATATACGGTAGGATTACTGCCTGAAATTTGGTTCCACCCAATAACTATCGAAGTCGCTGGATTGCCTCTTAAGGTAAGTCTGTACTTATCATTTGAAGCAAATAACTGAAAACCAATAAAAATAAAGATGAGAAAGTATGTTCTTTTCATGATTTGTGTGTTTGTTTAGGTTGGTTAAAATTAATGTATGACGTTTTAAGAAATACATTGTAATCTAATAGTAACTTAGAGTTAATATTGGTAACATAAGGTTTTAAAAAGGTTAATATACAGTTTAAAATTGGTTAATAAAACCCATATAAATGAAAAAGAGAGAGGAAAAATCAACCTCTCTCTTTGTTGTATAAACCGTCTTTATCTTTTGAGAATTTGTTCTTGAAATTTGATTCCATCCTATCCCTATTGTGATTGCTGGATTATCACGTAAAGTTAATCTATATTTGTTGCTGGAAGCATTGGCTTTCCATGTAAAAAGGATCACAAAAAGTAGACATATTTTATTCATGGTTTTAAGATGTTAGGTTAGAAAAACAAATTTAAAATATTGAAAAACAGAATTTTAAAACCTATTCCAAACTTAATTCAGAATTAAATATGATAACACTCCTTTTTACAAAACATAACTATATCTTCAACTAATGTTAACATCAATATGATTTATTTTGTGGCATGAAAAACTCAACTACTTTATGGATTATTAAAGGCTCTGTATTTCTGATTTTTATAGGACGAGCCTGGCAGCACTTATTTTGGGATGCTCCTTTTCGTTCTTTTTTTTGGGATGAAGCCCTGTTGAAACCTATTGTAGAATCTATATTTGACATCCCCTGGAAAGAATATGTAACCAGTAGTACTACAGATGATTTTATACAAAATAGTATTCGAGTAAATGGAGTGTTATACTTGATTGCTGCTATAGTTTCGCTAACTGTGAATACCGTTCCAAAAATGTGGCAAAAAATTCCAATTTATGCAGGAGGAATTAGTTTAATCTTATTGTCCGTATTAATGGCTAAAGAAAAGTTCTATCACTTGGGTCAGTTTTTTGAGCACAGTATACAATTTAGTACTCCATTTGTGTTTATTCTATTTGCCAAGGACACCATTAGCAAAGAACGTATTATTCTTACCCTTAAGATTTTGATTGCCCTTACCTTTTTTTCTCATGGATTATACGCCTTTGGTTTTTATCCTGTTCCGGGGAAATTTGTAGATATGGTGATTCAAATTTTTGGATGTTCTGAATCTAGCGCGTTGACTTTTTTGTATATCGCAGGAATTCTTGACTTTATCGTTGCCGCCCTGATTTTTGTACCCAAAGTAATGAAGTATGTACTTTGGTATGCAGTAGTTTGGGGATTACTTACAGCGTTTGCAAGAATAGCAGCTAACTTTTATATCGATTTTCCTCTAGAATCTTTGCACCAAAATTTGTATCAAGTAGTATATAGATTGCCACATGGTTTAATTCCTTTAGCAGTATTATACTTAACACAGCATCAAAGCAAACTTACCATAAGTTATAAAAGAAAAAAGGCCGTTGTATAACGGCCTTTCCTTTCTCAACAAATCAAATTAGTTAATTATAAAACGTTCAACAGTCTTCATTTGTGAATTTTGAATTTGTAGCATGTACATTCCTGCTCCAAGATAATCCACATTAATCCAACCATTACTGTTAAGTTGTCCTTTTCCTACTTCTTGTCCCATTAGGTTAATAATTGAGTAAGAAGTGTCTGTAGATTTAGACAACTGATTATTAGGCATAAATACCTGTAATGCGTTTCCTTTTTGTAAAGGGTTTGGTGCTATTCTGATCGAAGATAACAGACCTTCGTCTTCTGTTCCTATTTGTGCCGTAACCGGTCCAAAATCTACTGGTGCAAATGATGATCCACAAGAACCTTCGAAGATTTTTACATTAGAGAATGTAGAAGTGTTACCTGAACCTGTATCATTATCATTAATGAATACAAGTCTATCCATACTACCTGTATAGAAGTTACCCACTGGTATTGTATATGTTGTTGTTCCGCTTGAGTAATTATCAAAATTGGTTATCCCGTAGTTTTGAGTACCGTGAACTTTGAAATATCTAGCAGATGTTAAGCCATTATCATCTTCGAAACCTACCGCATGGATTTCTCCTTGACTAGTACTGCTAAAATCAAACTCGATTACAGTGTTAGCAGTTACTGTATAATTTAAAGGAATAAACTTCCAGGTGTTATTAGTAAGTGATAATGAGGCTCCTCCACTTCCGATAGAGAAATTACCCGCTGAATCCTGATTAGAGAACGAATTAATAGTAAAGTTGTTGAAATTAAGTGCGTCACACGTTGGATCAGGGTTACCAGATCCTTCCTGGATACTTACGTCATCGATAGCAATATCACTCTGCCATCCTTGATTACCACTACCGGTTACTACATTAAATCGAAGTTGCACGCTAGCTTGACCTGCATAAGCAGAAAGATCAACATCTGCAGCATTCCAGTTACTACCTTGAGCTCCATTTCTACTAAACACACTTGTCCAAGCTCCATCGTTATTAGTTCTTGCTTCAACATCTAAACTGTTGATAGCACTTCCTAACATATGGTACTGGAAAGTAAGTGTTGGAGTTGATAAGCTACTGAAATTCAAACATGGAGAATTCAAGATTGCTCTCTTATTAGGATATCCTGTTCCATTTCCTGAAGCTTCAACATAAAGGTAGAAACTACCATCTGCTGCACTTGATGGTCCAGTTCCGTTAGAAGGAGTACCGTTTGCATCTCTAGTCCAGTCTAGGTCATCACCAGTAGTTGCTTGTGCCCACTGTCCTAAATTCGTTTCGAAACTTTCACTGAATGGGTAAGATGTTACATCTCCAGAACAATCTCCAGTTCCTGGACCAGGTCCACCACCATCACAAGGGTTAGTGAATGAAACTGTTTGGTCTGTTTGTCCGTTAGAACCTCCGTTATTATTTTCATTAGCTCCTTCACCTACTCCTCTTTCAGCAAATGCTTTCCAGATTAAACATCTGTATTGACCTCCATAAAGATCTTGATCAGCTTGAAGGATTCCGTCACGTCCCGAGACAAATCCTGGATTATTCGCAGTGTTTTTAAGTCCTTCTACTACTAAAGCCATAGCAATATTATTCCCACCTGTTCCATTATAAAAATCTGCATCAAATCCTTCTTGATCGATAAGTAACCAAGTCATATCCCACAGAATTGTTGCAAAAGCATATCCTACACCGTGTGGTCTTGCCAATCCCCCTATATCTGCATAGTCAGTATCATTTATAGATCGATTGGTAGAATAACGAGTTGGTCGAATACCTGCCCCATCTGTTGCTTGTCCAAGCACATAAGCTCCTACACCTCTAGCATCTGTACCTTGATCTCCTGCTCTCATTGTAAGCATTAGACCAAAATAGTCAGACCATCCTTCACCCATTTGCTCAGATCCTCCAAGCACATTTGAAGATGGTCCACCAACCAAACGAGTAGAGATTCCATGACCATACTCATGAACAATAATTACATTATCAAAAGATCCATCTCTTCCAGGGTTGGTTCTGTTCCACAAGAACATCTGCATTCTAGGGTTGCCTCCATCTCCTGGTGTTGCAAAATTAGCATTATTGGTTCCGCTTCCATCCTGAGCATCTGCATTTACAGAGTCGCCTCCTGCCCCTCCTCTTCCATAATTATTTTCCTGGAAGTTTCCACTAGCTTCATCAAAACCATATTGATAGAATACATCGTGAATGATATTATTCCAATAGAATAAGTTAGTAATCGATGCGCTTAGATAATTACTTGGTGCTTGGTTTAGATTTACAGGGAAATCAAAATCGAGGCCTGATCCTCCATCAGGAGAAAAACCAGTACCATTATTTCCATTGCTGTCATCTTGAGCTCTAACGTTATTACCTCTAGTAGTTGTGAACTCTGCACCAGCACTACCATTGGTATCGTGCCAACCAAAAGGTGATGCTGTAGCCTCAGCTGGATTCGTTACAATAGAACGCCCTCCATGAATTGGACTTTCTATTGGCATTGGGTATACGTTATAAGAATCCGGAGCAAATGCTAAAGATTCTGCTTTTGTCATCGGACCTACCATATGATCATCAATCAATAAAGATTCTCCATGGTTATGACTATGATTGTGGTTTGCATGACCTGGCTCATCAAAGCTACAGGCTACTACCCAATCTTCTTCATAAACTACACTTCCCGTATTAGCATCTACATCAGCTACCCACCAGTGTTGCCCGTTCTTTTGATAAATACTTACATTCCAACATAGTACTAATTGATCTTTAACCAATCTATATACCTTTTTGGCTTCGATAGGATAATCTGCCATTGATACACCAGAATTTTTATACACTAATACATCTCCTAGCTTAGACTTCTTGGAGGTACGAGATAAACTTTTGGCTTGGATGAGTTTGTGTTTTCCGATTACCGCATTAATCGCTTGCTCTGGAGTAATTCCAGGGCTTACTGAATTGATTTTACTATTCACAGCATCTACAAACTGATTAATCTCATAGGTAACCTTATTATTCTGGACAGTTAATTTATAACTACCATTCATGATCGGAATGTTGTTATACATCTGTCTCAGATATACGTGGAGAATACCTACTTTCAACGAAGGCACCTCATCTGTAATAACGTAGTTATAGTCATTAAGAGTAGCCTGAGATTTTGAAGTGTGTGAAATTGCGTCTTGAAAATGATTTTGGACAATACTACTTATGTCCTGTGCAAAAGTTGTTTGACAAATTACAAAGCATAAAATGACAAACGAGTAGACTTTTTTCATAAAAATAAGTTTTGAGTTTGTGTATAGCAAAATTAAAGAAAAATGAAGGATTTACGATAATGATTGCAAAAGACATACTAAATTATCATAAATTAACTTATAAATTATTTTTTATTCAACACATTTGTTAAAACAATCTTTTTTATCCATTCACTATTCTGAAACTCTTATAAACACTATTAGTCGCAAAAAACCAGGTCAAACCAAAACCTAACTATTTGATAAACAAATAATAAAACAACCTTTATTCGATTACGGGAAAAGTGTAAAAATTTGATGGTGTTTTTTCTAAAAAACTGAATGTTTTACATAGTAAAATGATAGATTTGATTAACAAATTTCAACAAACACTAAACAAGATATTCTAAGTCCTAAGAAAATACATCTAAGTCTTATCTTTACAAAAAACAGCAAATGAGCACTTTAGCTTTTGAAACACATTTACATTCTGGACATACCTTTATTCTTCCTGATAAAATTGCCCATAATTTTCTTGACCAAGGTTATAAAAGAGTAATCGTTACTATTCTGTTTGATGACAGATCAACTTCCTTTCACGCTGCTATTCAAAAGTTTAACAATCAATATCACATTACTTTTAATAAAGCCAATCAAAAAAAGATGAAGATATTTCCTTCGGATTATTTTACGGTAGAGTTAACAGAAGACACCTCTAAGTATGGCGTAGAAATGCCCGAAGAGTTCGATGCCGTTCTACAAAGTGATCCAGAAGCCTTTGAGATTTTTGAATCTTTGACTGATGGTAAAAAAAGAAGCCTTATTTATTTTATACTAAAAATCAAAAACTCGCAAAATAGGATTAATAAGGCCCTGATTATCACAGAGAATCTTAAAAGAGGAATCAGAAATGCTCAAGAATTGATAAAAAAAATATAATCATACACTAAGTGACCATTACTTCTTACAGAATGATTTCATTCCCGAATCTTTTGTAATGATCGAAAACTACACTATCTTACCCTAGTAAACAAAGGACAAGTTATAATTATGAAAGCGTTACCATTGATAGTCTTTGCTTTCTTGTCAATCATAATTGTTGGCTGTAAAGGTGAAAAAAAACAGGAAATAGATCCGACTACTACAGTTGAAAAATTATACAAAAAAAAGGAAGGCGAAGTTAAAACGATTACTATTACACTAGACCCTAAGAGTGATAGCAAAGTTTCGGGTAAAGTTACTTTTATCGAAACTGAAGGTATTGTTAATATGACAGCAGAACTCAACGGACTAAATGAAGGAGAACATGCTATCCATATTCACGAAAAAGCAGATTGTTCATCTCCTGACGGAAAATCTACGGGAGGACATTGGAATCCTACCATGGAACCTCATGGAAAATGGGGAGCAAAAGAAGGTTATCACAAGGGAGATATTGGGAATCTAAAAGCGGATGCTGAAGGCCATGGAGTGATTAATTTTGCAACTACTGAATGGTGTATTGGATGTGATGATGACAAGAAAAATATTTTGGGCAAAGCAGTAATTGTACACCAAGGAATCGATGATTTTACTTCTCAACCATCTGGAGCCGCAGGTAGCCGAGTAAGTTGCGGTGGAATCATACAATAACATATACTAAAAAAAGAAATGGTTAAACGAGCTCTTTTTCTTTTAACACACTAAATCATTATTTAATAGTTTACCCTCACACTCTTTAATGCAACCCACAGCACTTATAATAGCATTACAAAACAAAGAGCAATCTGCTTTACAAAGCATTTATGACATGTATGCTACTAATGTCTATGGGATTATTTATAATATATTAAGAGATAAAGAATTATCCGAAGAGGTTTTACAAGACGTTTTTATTAAAATCTGGAATAATGCACCTTCCTATTCAGAAAAAAAAGGTAGGTTCTTTACCTGGATACTCAATATTGCTCGTAATGCGGCAATTGATAAAACCAGATCAAAAAGTTTTAAGAATTCCTATCAAAACCTTGAAGCCGAAAATTTCGTAGATATATTAGAGGACAACAATAATTTTTTAAGTAAAGTAGATAGTATAGGAATAAAAAAATACATCAGTGCTCTAGAGCCTCTTTGTAAAAAAATAATTGATTTGCTGTTTTTCAAAGGGTTTACCCAAAAAGAAACAGCAGAAACTCTGGATATTCCTTTGGGAACAGTAAAGACCAGAAATAGGATTTGTATCGATAAACTAAAACAAGTCTTAGAAGTATAACAAATACATGGATATTAAAGAATACATAGCATCCGGGATTTTAGAACTTTATGTTTATGGTTCTCTTTCTGAAAAAGAGAATACCGAGGTGTATGCTATTTTGCAAGAACATCCAGAAGCTCTGGCGGAGGTTGAGCGAATCGAAAACTCTTTGAAGGAACTATCTGCTGCTGTAGCACCGGATTTGGATACTTCCATATACTCAAAAATTGAAAATCGTATAGATCCTGAAGATAACTCTGTAATTCCTATTACCAGAAAACGAAGCAATTTACCGATGTATATTGGTTGGGCAGCTTCAGTCGCCTTATTAGCTGGTTTATTTGTACAATTGAATAAAAATAAGGAGCTAAGGCAACAACTGGTAGAAAACCAAATAGAAAAACAATTGCTTGAAGGCAAAATTCAAGTAGCAGAAGAAGATTTATCTCAAACCAAAAACTTACTAAGCGTTTTACGTAATAAAGAGTTTATCCAGGTACCATTAGCTGCTCAACAAGTGGACCCTAATGCTTATGCTACAGTATATTGGGACAAAGAAAATCAAAAGGCCTATATTGATGTAGCGGGGTTACCCACTCCTCCTCCCGGAAAAGTTTATCAGGTTTGGTCATTAGGCTTGAATCCCTTGACCCCGACAAGTATGGGAACGTTAGACGCTTTTACCGATAATAAAAATAAGATCTTCTCCTTATCCAACCCTAATAATTCCGAAGCCTTTGGAATCACCCTAGAACCAGAAGGTGGAAGCGAATCTCCTACATTAGAAATGTTATATACGCTTGGTGCGGTAGAATCATAAAAAAAGGGTTAAGACAACATCCTAACCCCTTTATTATTTTTACAAACTTTTCTTAGTTCGTCTCTGTAATCATAGCGTCGCTATTCATAAAGATGTTGGCTCCAGAAAGCTTGTCGATCTCAAAACTGAATGATGTTGTTGGTGTATCAAATTGCTCTGAGAAGTTGTTTGGTGTATTAAATCTTCCTGTTCCGTAGTTGAAGTTGATCTCGCACATTTCGTATCCTGCATTTACAGAATATTCAATTTTTAATCGCGTATCGCTTACAGAAGACACGTTGATGTGTCCAACTTCGGTACTAGTGCTGATATCACATCCATTTGGATTCGTGATCAATTCAATATTAAATCCAGCATCTCCTCTACTATCGATAAACACATATGCTAAGAACGTGTTGAATACGTCATTCTCGCAGAATCCACACTCTTCGTGGAATCCATATGCTTTTACACATTCTGGTGCACAACTTTTAACACAGTACTCAAAAGAACGTACCCACTCTCTATAGTAGTAACATCCAGAGTAGTAAGAATATCCATACTCCTGAGTTAAGTTTTTGTTGTATGCAAACGCAGAATAGAAACACTTGCTGTCTGCATCGTAAATTTTAGAATACGCTACAATCTCAAAACAATCTAAGTTAATAGATGATAATGGAATAACGTATGCTGCTTTCTTCGTTCCTCCAAAGTAGTAAGGAAAAGCTTTATAGTTAAATTTACGTAAATTAGGAAATCCATTAGAATAAAATGGAATTTGTCCTTTTTCACCAATATACAGATATACTTTTTTCATATATCTAGACTTATTGGCCTTAAAGAATAAATATAAGTTTTCTCCGTCGTTAGTAACTTCTACTCTACCTACTCTTTTCTTTTGTGATCCAACTAATAGTGGAATAACTTTAGTTTCTCCACAACCTGCTGCCTTAACATCATCAAGAGTTAAATCAGTTGGTTTTAATAATGTATAATCGTAGTGACCATACGTTTTTGCACCAAATTCTTCAGGAGCGTTTTCTTCTTCATCGTGTCCTCCCTCTTCTTTGGTTAATCCTTCTGACCCGTCATTTTTAACAAAGTCAGGTTCTGCAACTTCACTTGCAGGTTCTTCCATTAGTTCATTTTCCTCACTCTTGTTACAAGATGTGTAAACAAAAAATAAAGCAATGAACGCATACTTCAATACTGATACGTAATTTGTTTTCATATAAGAATGGTTTTTGGTTGAAATTTCCCCTTTTGTGGGGTCAAAACTAATAAAAAATAGTATTCAAAAGATGTGATAATCAGGCAAAACCGACATAAACAATGATAAATTCGATGATCTTCACAACTCATATGTCAGAATACCCAAATAGTAAGATTAATAATACAAAAAAGCTTGCCTACTCCCCCAAGTAGACAAGCCATCATCTAAACATCAAAAAACAAAAATCAAAAATTGTATATAAGTTATACTCCCACAAGAATGTATGTATTCTCTGGCGTAAATGATATATCATTACTGGTTGCAAAAATCAATCATAAGTTCTGGACTTTTACAGCAGTAATCGGACCTAACTCATAATCGCTCTCTATCAATTCCTCCTTGATCACTTCCATTTTATCCAAAAGCCCATTCACCTTATAAATCTGAGCAATGTGCAGATTGGCAACTGGCTCAAAGGTTTTGTCCACTACGTGTGCATTCACCAGATTCAAAGCTTGCTGGTATTCTCCTTTTAGATACAAGATGTATGCTTTCAAGTCATATGATTGAGGTGTAGGTCGATTGTTAATCTCAATTTCTGCCAATGCCATAGCTTTATCGTACTGTTTATATTCTTCGGCAAGCAATATCGCATTATGAACATTATACATTACCCCATAGTTGGGATTGTCTACTCCTTCCTTGTAGTCCTTTATATTGTCTTCCTTTTGCGTTTGATCTGCCAAATACTCACTGATTTCTGCTTTGAACAAGTAATAGTCCGGGCTCTTACTGTTTGCAATCACGTTGTCCATTATCCTTAGAGCTTCCTGCGGTTTCTTTTCGTAAGAATAAGCTATCCAAGCGATACCCTTTTTGGCATAAGTATATGAAGGATCGATCTCCAGCGCTTTCAAATAATGTTGATACGAATCTTTGATCCTACCTGCATGCCCATAATAATCGCCCAAATTGGTGTAAGACCATAACATGAGTGCTTTGTTGTTCTTTTGTTCTACAAGTTTTGTGGCTTTCTCCATATACTTTATGGTCAAATCGAGATTACCTTTGAAATCACTCCACTTTGCCAATCGAATTAAGAAGTTGAAATCATTATGATCTGCGATCTTTTCTAAATGTTTTGAAGCATTATTGTATTCTCCTAACTCCATCGACACATCAAACAACACCATTGTAGCAGCCTTGTTATCATTAATTGCTCTTGCGATTTTTGCAGCTGCCTTTGCATCTATAAAACGATGCTGAGTAATATAATTTTGTGCAAGAGCTAACCAATAATTCTCTCTTTTGAAAGCGGCTATATCTGCAGATTTTTGTAATATTTGTTCGGCTTTTTTTAGGTATGAAATCTCACCTGTGGCCTGAAACAAATCGGTATATGCTTGAGCCACGGGACCCATGGATGTAATTTGGGTACTATCTTCTTTTATTCTTGCATTCCAGAATGCTAATTCGTGCTCTGCTTTCAGGATCTTATCCTGATGATCTATTTGTAAATAGCTATCATAATCGCTTGTATTACTTATTCTTTCAGTGTCTTCTTTACAAGAGAGGAAAAGGATTACAGCTATAAAAATATATAAGATTTGAATTGTTTTCATCTGTTTAAGATTTGAATGTTTAGTTTTTTAAACCACCGCTACGTATGGAACATTACGTCATGGTATTCATAATGCTGCAACTCCTATGACATATGGTAGATTTATTTGATTGCAACATTATATGTAGTAGCGGTGGTCAAAAATTTAGTTTTTTATGAAGCGTGTGGCGGTTCTAGATAAGGAAATGAAGCCAAAGGAGTTTCTCCGGATGCATCCACTCCATCACTAACCAAAATCGGAAGATCTGCATTTCCATCTCCATCAAGATCCTGCCCATTAAAACGATCTCCGTTTTGTCCTCCAAAAATCAATATCAATGAAATATCAATGACATCATCTGTAAGTCTTCTACCCGTTAATAGATTTGTACCGTCAAAATAAGTAGTTGGAGCATCTGGTGCTACCTGTAGTACATCTGCCGCCAAAAATGTGGTAAGTTGTACAGCGTCTTGACCAAGAATATTATTTTCATATTGTGCTCCGTATGCACCATAAAGACGAACTGCTTCTTCTAAAAATAACGGTTGAAAAATGGGCACTCTTTCTGAAGGAATAGTAACATTAAAGGCATCTTTGTTTGCTCCATCATCAAATCTCAGTAATGCACTGTTTATTGCCGGTCTCCCCATTTGATCTACCTGAGCAAAAGTTCCTGTAAAATCAGGTCCTGGATCAGGAATATTTGGATTTCCATCGTCATCATTGTTACAGCTTGTTGCAAACAATAAAGTGATCAAAAGTAGGGTGCTATATTTTAAAATTTTCATGATTATAGTTTTTAAAAATTAGATTATTGTTTTCTTTTGGTTTCTACCCATGCATTAAATACTTCAACATTTGTTCCTGCGGGGTGGCTAAATGTTCCTCCTAATAAAGAATTAGGAACTTCGATTACTACGGCCAGCACATTGGTACCATCGAATGTATCAGTTCCGTTTCTATTGAAACCTTCTGGAACTACTTGACCGCGAATAACTTGTGAAAAACGATCAAAATCGAAGAAAAAAGGATCTTCTCTAAGCCCAGCGAAATAAGAAATTCCATTAGCTGTAGCCGTATTAGCCGTTGCCCCCGTACTAATTACTACTTCTCCGCGCAGAGATGTGGTTTCGTCGATTACACTGTTTAACCCTGTATTTGATGGAGCATAAGGACCAAAGAAATACATCGTTCCATTTCTTGGAATGGCTTGGATTACCATGTCTTCGACCATATCACCATCGTTATCAATATTGATTTCGATCAGGATATCTTCATCAAAAGAAGCATCTGCTCCAGGCATCTGCAATCCTTGTACAGTAGTAGCAAAAACTGTATTGTCTGGATTTGCTCCTTCGTAAGCATAAAAATCGGCAATGTCTGCTCTGGCATCACCTCCGTCTGCTAATCGAATACCTGGCGCATCAATGTGATCTGCCGCAATAAGTATTACTGCAACCAGAATTAGTAAGCTACTAAACAAAAGCACGTTTGTTTTTTTAATAGAGTTCATTTTTTTAGTTTTTAAAAAGTTTACGCCTATACTTACGAGCCATTATTAGGGTCGGTTTTCTTGATATCGTTAAATGTTTGTTAATGATTATCGTAAACATCATAGCACCAACGTTACTGTTTAGAAAAAAAATAAACCTAAATTTGTAATAAACTGGTAGATTAATGAACCCTTCTACTTCTGGATGGATTGATAAATATCTTAGAGATTTGGATGATGACTCTGAAAGGCTTCAGTGGTCATTTGAACAATTATATGCGGGATTGAGAAGTGCCGGTTTTATTTACGGGACTTCCATCCATTCTTTAATAGATAGTAGTTCAGACATTACCTATTCTGAAGAAGAAAAAACAAAAATCAATTTATTAACTGCTTTGGTTGTGGTGTATTACGACACTATACAGAATGCTAATCCTAAAGATTGTATTAATGCATTAGTTCAATTTTATGGCTTTCTAGACACCAAAAAATCGTTTTTCTCTTTTTCTAACGTACTCCCCACCAATAAAACGGAAAAGCTAGAAAAGATCATTCATGCCAGAATACAAACGAATGAATCGATCTTCAGAAAAAACTTTAGTCACTTGCTCACCAATGCGCTCTTGTTTATTGATGTTTTGGCTTTTGATTATTTCTTGATTCATAATAAAAACCCTTTTGAGTACGCTGCCAAACTAGAAGAAACCTTAACCAATACAGTTTTTCTAGCATTAAACTCTAAAGATGAACAAAATGAACACGATAAATTATTAATAAAGTTGTTTGCTTCGTCGGTGAGATACACCAATATTTCTACTGAAGAAGATGCAAGTTTCGATTATATTGAGTTGGATCCTTATACAGATGACATTGAAAAAAAATACATATTAGATCTATCCAGTATGGCTATTTGGAATGATAAGGAATTGGATCAAGGAGAACAAACCTTTATGTCGGCACTGGGAGCAGAACTCAAATTATCAAATGCCGAGGTAAAAGAATCCATAGATATGGTTCATGAATTCATCAATGCTCATAAAGAGCAGATTACTTATTTCAATTATTCGAACCCTGCGTTACATTTCTATCAGCAAACCTCAAGAACCGTAAGTATTTTGGTATTGAGAAATAAGAAAAGGTTGATCAAGGAAATTACTGAAAGTAAAGAACTAATGATTTTATTAGGTCAGTCTGCTATGAGAGAACTCTCTAAAGAAGAAAAACAACAGGTAAAACAACAACTTATAGATATTTGCAAGACCATTCCTTCTCTTGCTATATTTATCTTACCAGGAGGAAGTCTTTTGCTTCCCCTACTCATAAAATTTATACCTCAGCTGCTACCTTCTGCGTTCAACGAAAATAAATAAGTTATACTTCTAATTTTTCTAACTCGTTATAATTTCTTTTTAGTCTTCGGGTAATAATACCATAAATAACTCTATAGAATAACGCAATAAACCCGATAAAGATAAGACCAAGAATAATAGAGCTTACTATAATAATTGTTGTAGACGCTTGCCCCAGATCTGCTTGTTTTTGGTAATGATCTGTAAAGGCTGCCAGATATATGGTAAAAGACATAAAGGTTAATGCAAAGAAACCGATATTAAACCAAACGTAATATTTAACTGTTTTTCTGGTTCTGAAAATGTTTTCCATCAAAACCTTGGCAGAATCTGTAGTTTGAATTTTCTTATAATTTAAATAAAACCGAACCACAAAAAACACGATCACTGCATAATATACTAATGAAAGTCCTACAATAAAGCCTCCACTTAACAGTTCGTCTACTTGCTCTTGTTCTGTATACCCATTTACCCTAAGGAAAATATCCAATAGTACCCATAGCGAGAACTCCAATAGACTTATAATGAAAATCCACTTTACCATCGAGGACGATTTTTTCAAAATCATCTTGTAGATCTCATTATATGATAGTCTTGGCATTGCAGTATCCTGCTTCTTCCAATCTTTTTTTAATAACTCTAATTCATCCATACGGGATTAGGGATTTAATATTTTTTTCAATTTTGTCTTTACCCGATTCATTTTTACTCTGGCATTTACCTCACTAATACCCAAGGTATCAGCGATTTCTTTATAAGATTTATCTTCCAGATATAAAAAAACCAGGGCTTTTTCTATATCGTTAAGCTGCTTTACCGCAGCGTACATTAATTTTAATTGTTGCTCTACCTCATCATCATAATCTTCAGCTTTAATTCTGAAATTCATCGCATCCAGATCCGTAGTTTTTATACTTCTCTTGGATTTCCTATACAACGTTATTGCCGTATTCAAGGCTACCCTATACATCCAGGTGCTAAATTTTGCATCCCCGCGAAATTTGGGGTAAGCCTTCCAAAGTTGAATTGTAATCTCTTGAAACAAATCATTATGTGACTCAGAATCACTGGTGTAGATCCTACAAACCTTGTGAACAATATTTTGATTTTGTTCAAGATTGGTTACAAAACTATGTTCTAATTCTTTATCCATTTAGTCAGTTACACCTTATATGTAGTCGGCAAAACTAATCTGTTACAACTTTTGCTAACAAATTATTACTTTTTTAAGCAATACAGAAAATGGATATCAATAAAACTTTCTTCATAAAAAGAAGCAAAACCCATACCAATTTTATATTTCTTTTGCTATATTTAATCATCCAAACAGGTTAAAGACTAATTATCGTCGCCCCTTGTTATCGATGAAAGTAATTACCCTTTTTTAACCTTTTACCCCTATAACATTGTCTTGTTTTTCAAAAATGCATCATGTTTAAAAAATTAAATAATTTAAACACGTATGACTGTTGCTTTGGTTGGAAATGATACAAGTGTGTTAAACACCATAAAAAAATACCTAATAGAAAACTTTGCATATGTTTTCTCATGCGACTCTGTGGACATATTCGAAGTATATGACAAAAACATTCAAAAATACTCTCATGATTTAGTCTTATATGATTTCCCTGAAGATCAGAATAATTTGGAAATCATCCGGAAAATTATCAAATCCAAATCATACATATTTCCTATAGTTTCCGAAAACCCTGATACCGTAGATTTATTAAAGCAAAACGATATCAGGTATCTAAAAAAGCCTATCAACTTCGAGGAACTACATTTTTTTGTGGATAGTTATTACACTTTCAAATCAAAGGAACTAGAAATAAAACAAATCATCAAAGAGTTAAAACTTACCGCTCCAAAAAGAAGAATTGCCATTCCTCAGGAAAGACAAATTCTTATGATTCCAGTTAATGAAATTTTGTATATAAAAGCAGACATTAACTATTGCAAAATCTTTTTACCCGATAAAGGGAATATCTTAGTTTCCAAAACGCTAAAAAACTTTGAGCAGCAGCTTATTAACAACCCAGAATTTTATAGAATTCATCAATCTTACCTCATTAATTTGAACTATATCCAAAAAGTGATTAAAACCAAACTTTTGCAGGTAGAAATGAGCAATGGAGATATCTTATCTATTTCGAAATCCAAACGAACAGAGTTTTTGAATCTAATTTTAAAATAAAAGAGACACTCCTTACTAAAGTGTCTCTTTGTATGACAGTAGTGTCATCAATACATTATTAATAATACTGTATTAACAATGGAAATCCAATCTAATCAAAGTGTATTATTCCTTACTTTTCTGTTCGTTTATTGATTCTTACTTTTCTGTTTAATTTCCCGTATACAAAAAACAAAAACTTAAAGCGTTACAGAGCAAACTATTACTATAGATGCTACTACCAATAAAGACATATAAATATCCAGTGAATTAATTGCGAATTTTTTCATGACTGTATTTTTAAGATTAAAATAAAGGTCTTCGTATCTAAAGAATACTATAGAATACGTTGCAATTCGGTCTCAATTTCTCCATGAATTGGAAAAACTATGATATCAAATTTCACCAGTGATAAATTCACGTGTAGAAAAATTGAGAGTAACTTCTATTGGCGATGTGCTAAGAATGTGGTAATGTGTCCGGTGGTGGTAAAGTGTATTTTCTGATCATAACATAACAATTAGGTTAAACAATTCAATTTGGGTATGTTTTTATATTATGACGAAGTGTTGTACGTTGTAAAAGTTCCTTACTAATAATTGATTATAAGCGATTTACAAATATTAATACTTTTACATATGCAATTTGGGAATTAATCACTGTTTATAAAAAATTAATTTATTATTCCGGGTTAAAATGCCCCTTTTATGGATTAATTGGTTATTATTTGTACTTTTTTCGTCGCTCTAATTTACCAAAAACAAACCTAAAAACACAATTTACTTACGTAAAAACCATAAAAAATCACCAAAAAACAAGTTAAAAACCACATTTTCAAGAGAAAAGGGTCACTATAATTACTGCAAAACCATAAATCCTTAGAAAATTTAAATACAAAATTGTTTATTAAAACACATTAAGATCCGTTAAGCGTATTATCTGTATGTATTCTGTTTTTAAGTACTAAATCCCTTCTTCAACTAGCTAATTCCAATTATCTTTGTAGTATTCCATTATTGCATGAATACAACCGGAGAAATAAGATCACTGTTGGAATTTTGATGCTAAAAAATTATACTAAATAGTAAAATATGAACATACCTTTCTCTAACGTACCTAGATTGGTAATTATTGGTGGTGGGTTTGCAGGTGTTGCTCTAGCCAGAAAAATGATCAAAGAAGACGTTCAACTTGTTTTATTAGATCGACAGAATTATCATACATTTCAACCTTTACTCTATCAAGTATCTACCTCTTCCCTGGAACCTGATTCTATTGCTTACCCTCTAAGAAAAATTGTAAAAAGAGGTAAGAATACATTTTTCAGAATGACAGAAGTAACATCTATTGATCCCAACATTCAAAAAGTATACACCAATATTGGTGAAATATCATATGACTACTTAGTAATTGCTACTGGTGCCAAGACCAATTTCTTTGGAAACAAAACTATCCAGGACAACGCCATGCGGATGAAAAATCTCCCGCAGGCTTTGAACCTTCGCAGTTTGATGTTGGAGAATCTTGAGCAGGCTGTAATTACTTCGGATCCTGAAAAAAGGAAGGAATTGTTAAACTTTGTATTAGCTGGAGCAGGACCAACAGGTGTTGAACTTGCTGGAGGTATTGCAGAATTAAAGCTCAATGTACTCCCCAGAGATTATCCGGATATGAATTTTGATGAAATGCAAATTCATTTGATAGAAGGGGCACCTAGAGTATTGCCACCTATGAGTCAAAATGCTTCAAAGAAAGCTACCCAATTTCTGGAAAAATTGGGAGTGCATATTCATGTAAACACTCAGGTTACCAATTACGAAAACAATCTGGTGACCACCAATACAGACCTGACTATCAAAACAGCTACATTCATATGGTCAGCAGGAGTTACCGGTGCACCCGTAAAAGGATTAAAAGCAGAAACTCTTATTCCCAGAGCTAATCGTTATAAGGTAAACTCCTTTAATCAAGTAGAAGGCTATGAAAATGTATTTGCTATTGGTGATATTTCTGTAATGGAAACCAAGAACTACCCTAAAGGACACCCTATGGTAGCACAACCTGCTATACAACAAGGAACCCACCTTGCCAAAAATTTTAAAAAGCTCTTAAAGGGTAAACCTATGACCCCTTTCAAATATTTCGACAAAGGTTCGATGGCAACTATAGGTCGAAATAAAGCAGTGGTTGATATTGGCAATTTTAAATTTGGAGGATTTTTCGCCTGGTTTATATGGATGTTTATCCACCTTTGGTTCTTGGTTGGTTTTAGAAATCGTTTTGTTACTTTCTTCAACTGGTCCTATAACTATATTAATTACGATAAAGCCGCCCGGCTTATTGTAAGGCCTTTTAAGAATAAGGAAAATCCCATAGAGGAAGCTGTTTAACCATATCTATCTTCTACTTCACAAAGCTTGTAACCTAAAATAAAATACCTTGGGTAATGCTTCTGTGTACTAATTATTCAATTGATCATGGATTTTTAACAGTTCGGTAAGAGTTTGTTTTGAATGCTTTTAAGAAGAATCACTTTTGTCTCATCAATCAAAATGATTCTTAAGCATGAAACAATTACTAACCGTAGCATTTATTTTAACCTCTTATCTTACTCAGGCACAAACCACCATCAACGGAACTGTAAAAGATCCTTCTGGAATCCCTATACAGGGTGCAAACATTTATCTGGATGGAACCTACGATGGTTCTTCTACAGATGAAAATGGTGCTTTTACTTTTACCACAACAGAAACAGACGTTCAAACTCTGGTAGTATCGTTCTTATCTTTTGAGACTTATTACCTTACCCAAGACATCAACACCTTAAGCAACCTAACCATCACCTTAAAAGAAGATGTTAACTCTCTGGATAGTGTAATTCTAAACGCAGGAACGTTTTCTGCAGGTGACAATAGTAAAGCTTCAGTACTTACTCCATTGGATATCGTCACCACGGCCGGAGCAGATGGTGATTTTATAGGAGCTCTGCAAACATTACCTGGAACCTCTAATAACGCTGAAGACGGAAGACTTTTCGTTCGAGGAGGAAACGCAGACGAAACCAACGTATATATTGATGGATTACGAGTGTTTCAACCCTTTGCGGCTACTACCAATAATATCCCTACTCGTGGCCGTTTTTCTTCTTTCTTATTCAAAGGAACCAATTTTTCTACCGGAGCCTATTCTGCAGAATACGGAGATGCGCTATCCGGAATCCTTCAACTCAATACCATTGACGAGCCCGATCAGAACAAGACAGACCTTCAGTTTATCAATGTTGGATTAGGAGGCGGACATACCAAAAAATGGGAAAACAGCTCTTTAAGCGTAAATGGATTTTATGTAAACCTGAAACCATATCAGGAAATTATATCCCAACGTGTAGAATGGATCAAACCTTATGAGTCTTTATCTGGAGAAGCGGTATATCGTCATAAATTAGGGAACGGACTCTTAAAACTTTATGGAGGATTAAGCTATGCAAATTTTGATTTAATACAAGAAGACATTAACGTTCCAGAAGGAGTCAACTTTGCTTTAAAAAATAGAAATCTGTACTTCAACTCGTCTTATGCTGCTTCTTTGGGCAATGACTGGAAAATTAACACAGGAGCCAGTTTTGCCAACGATTTCAATGATATTGGAATTGACGATACGGATATTAGAGATGATATCAATAGTTTTCATTTTAAAGTGAAGCTAAGAAAGAGATTCAGTAATCGTTTCAAACTGAATTTTGGAGCGGAGCAATTCATCAATCAATTTACAGAAAAAGTAGAGGTTCCTGAAGTTGATACTTTTAATACCGAATTTGATAACAATAGCACCGCGGCTTTCACCGAAGCTAACATATTTTTCAGTAAAAAACTGGCCCTACAAGTTGGAGTAAGAGGAGTACATAATTCATTACTGGACTACACCAGGGTATCTCCAAGAGCTTCGTTTGCGTACAAGACCTCTTCAAAATCACAGATATCTCTGGCTTATGGAGATTTTTATCAAGCTCCACAGCAAAATGTACTAAAATTCAATAATACCCTAGATCCCGAAAAATCCTCACACTACATTATCAATTACCTCTATCAACACGATAGAAGAACACTTCGGTTAGAAGGATATTACAAGTCTTATGAAGATCTGGTAAAATTTGATAGTGACCTCCCCCAGTTCGATAGTTTGTATAGCAATGAAGGAGATGGCTATGCCGCAGGAGTAGATCTATTCTGGAGAGATAACAAATCCATAAAAAACCTAGAATATTGGGTAAGTTATTCTTATCTGAATACCGAGAGAAACTATAGAAATTATCCAAACAGAGCCACTCCGAATTTTGCAGCAGAACACAATCTTTCTTTGGTGACCAAATACTGGATTACAAATTGGAAATCTCTGTTGAGTATGACCTACAACTTCAATTCAGGAAGACCTTACAATGATCCTAACCAAGGTGCTTTTCAGAATCAGAAAACCAGAACATTCAACTCTCTCAATTTCAGTTGGGCATATTTGCTAAGCCAGCAAAAGATATTGTATTTCTCAGTATCCAATGCGCTTGGGTTTAATAATGTATTCAACTATCAATATTCGAATACGCCAGATGTTAATGGAAATTTTGCCAGAAGAGGAATTCGTCCTACTGCTGATCGATTCTTTGTTGTAGGATTCTTTTGGACCATCAGTGATAATAAAAATGACAATCAATTAGACAATTTATAAACCAAAAATTCAGCAATCATGAAAACTTTTATTCTTGCACTAGCAACGATTTTTATCCTGGGATCTGCTTCCGGGTTTTCTCAAAGCACCGCAACTTCGATTGAAGTCAATATTAAGAATATCAAATCCGATAAAGGAACCTTGCGTATTGGGCTGTATCAAAAGCAGGAAAATTTCTTGGGAGAAGCATTTAAATCTTTGGATATAAAAGCAAACTCCAAGGGAGTTACGGTAACATTTGAGAACATTGAACCTGGAGAATATGCCATTTCCTTATATCATGATAAAGATGACAATGAAAAGCTAAACACTTTCCTAAAAATGCCTACTGAACCTTATGGCACCAGTAATAATGCCAAAGGTCAGTTTGGACCTCCAAAGTGGGCAGATGCCAAATTCACCGTATCTGATCAAAAAGTGGTACAAACTATTAAACTATAAACATTTCATCATCAAAAAATAACAACTCGGTCAGAAATAGTTCTAAAAAACACACTGGCTACGGATCTTTACATTGTAATTATAAAAAAACACCACCATGAGAATTATTTTAATAATACTTGCTTTTATAGCCTCGGCGAATATCAATGCACAAGGTGCTTACGAAAAAGGAATGACCAAAGCTTTTGACCTTTGGAAAAACGGAAAACAAGACGAATCTATCAATATGTTCGAACGCATTGCTAGAGCAGAAAAAGAAAACTGGTTACCATTTTACTACGCTGCTCAAGTACATATCATTACTTGTTTTAATATCAAAGACGAAACTGAGGTTCAAACTCGATTAAAAAAAGCTCAGGACTTTTTGAATGAAGCCAAAATTTTCTCAAAAGAAAATGCCGAAATTCTGGTGATGGAAGCGATGTTAAACACTGCTTATGTGGTATCAAATCCATCGGTATACGGACCTACCTTATCAGGAAAAGTAGAAGAGTTATATAGGAGTGCCAAAGGAATAGATCCCGAAAATCCAAGAGCAACATTATATCATGCAGAGTGGAAAATGGGAGGTGCTAAATTCTGGGGTAAAGACCCAAAGGACTTTTGTCCTGAGGTAGAAAAAGCTATCTTGTACTTTGAAAAGGAGTCTAAAAACGAAACACCTTTTTATCCTAAATGGGGTAAGGACCAAATAACTAGAATTCAGGAAAATTGTAAGTAGTAAGACAATGGATTCTAAAAAACCAGAGTACATGAAGACGTATATTACAAAAATGGTTAAAATCAGTATCGTCATTGCGGTGATCATAGAGATAGCAGAGTTGTTATTCGCTATTGGGGAGCCCATCATTCTTATGGACGTACTGGAAGATACATTAGTCAATTTTGTATTCGCGTTTCCTCTGGCTATGGCTAACTTCTATTTCTTTGATTTTTTAGGCAAATGGTACACCTGGGAAAAACACCCTAGAAAACGATTGTTGTACGGAGCTATTGGTTCTATTATCGTTACCATGATTGTTTTTGGGTTGATAAGAATGATTATCATTGTTGGTATCAAAGGAAGATCTTTTCAAACCTTTTTAGAAAACGAAAAGTTGAGCTACTACTTAATAGGGTTCTTTATCACACTACTGATCTCTTTATTTTTTCATGCTTTTTACTTTTACAAAGAGTTACAAAAAAGAAAGATCACCGAGCAAAAAATAATTGCAGGAACGGCCTCTGCAAAGTTTGCAGCTCTTAAAAATCAATTAGATCCTCATTTTCTATTCAATAGTTTAAATGTATTGACATCACTGATTGAAGAAAACCCCAGACTGGCCCAAAAGTTCACCACTTCTTTATCCAAGGTATATCGATATGTCTTGGAACAAAAAAACAAAGAGTTGGTGACCGTAGATGAAGAATTGAAATTTGCAAAGACCTATATGACTTTGGTACAGCTTCGGTTTGAAGATAGTATCATCTTTGAAATGCCAGAGAAAGCTGCAAATCCCGATGCTAGAGTAGTTCCTCTATCATTGCAGATATTACTGGAAAACACAGTAAAACACAATGTGGTGATGCCAGAAAAACCTTTGCACATTAAAATCTACGAAGAAGATGGTTTCCTGATTGTAGAAAACAACTTACAGCCCAAAGAAGTCATCAAGCAAAGTAGCGGTGTTGGTTTAGGAAATGTACAGCAACGATATGCGCTGCTCACCAAAAGAGAGTTTATGGTGTATAAAACTGAGAAAGCTTTTATCGCAAAACTCCCAATGTTAACCAAAAAGATAAAAATAATGGACGCAACAATAGAAAGACCTATCACAAATATCAAAGAATTAAAATACAATCGTGCCAAAGAACGAGTACAGAAAATAAAAGAGTTCTACGGAAACTTTATTTCATACATCATCGTAATTCCGTTTTTAGCATTCATCAATTACAGCACGACAGGTTTTGGCATACCTTGGGTAATATTCCCTATCGTTGGTTGGGGTATCGGAGTCATATTCCACTATGCCGAGGCCTATGACCGACACCCAATCTTTGGAAAAGACTGGGAAAAAAGAAAGATCAAAAAGTACATGGAAGAATCTAAAAGAAATGGTTATGAATGATTTAAAAGATAGTGAAGCTTACGAAAGAGCAAAAAAGAAGGTAGATGCCGAAAAAGGATTCTACTCTCACCTTACTGCTTATGTGATCATCAATATAGCCCTTTTGTTAATGAGCATTGATTTGGATTTCATTTTTCTAAGTTGGGCAAGTTGGAAATTCTCTTTAACCACTCCGGTTTTATGGGGAATAGGATTACTGATTCACGGAATATGTGTATTTGGACCGAGTATGCGAATCTTTAAAAGATGGGAAGAGGATAAGATAAAGAAACTAATGGATAAAGACGATTTTTAAAAATAAGGCAACTATGAACATCAATGAAAATGAGCAAAAGGCCTATCAAGCTGCCAAAAAACGAGTAGAAAAAGAACGGGATTTTTATATTCACCTAGCTATATATGTTGTCATTAACATTGCTCTCTTCTTTTTCAAAACAAAACTTTTGGTATTTATTGGTACCGACGATAAGGACGTGGATTTTTTGAAATGGTGGAATTTTAGTAATATCATCACACCAGTGGCATGGGGAATTGGCTTATTTTGCCATTGGCTTTGGGCATTCGAAAAGGTATTTCTTTTCAGCAAAAACTGGGAAGAAAAGAAAATCCAAAAGATGATGGAAGAAGATATAAATGAATAAAACTATGCAAACACCAGATCAACAAAAATACGAACGAGCGAAACAGAGAGTTAAAGAGGAAAAAGGGTTTTATATACACCTTACCATATATATTATTATTAATACGCTAATCCTCTTTGTCAATACCAACTTTGAGAGTCAAGGGTTTAAAAACTGGTTACAATGGCATTTGTATGTGACTCCAGTGCTTTGGGGAATTGGATTATTATTTCATTACATCAAAGCTTTTGACAAAAATCCCTTTTTCAGTAAAAAATGGGAAGAACGCAAGATTAAGGAAATACTTAGAGAGGAAGATGATTTTTTCAAGGACCTCTAAATTAGAACTCCCTTAAACAACAATACACTAACTGCTAAACGAATGATCATGAATAATTTTGAACAACAAAAACGATATGAGCGCGCAAAAGAACGCGTAGAAGAACTCAAGAAGTTTTATAATAACCTAATATCTTATATTATTATTATTGGTTTTCTCGCAGGACTTAACTACTACCAAAACGAATGGAGTTATCCTTGGTTTCTTTGGGCCGCTTTTGGTTGGGGAATTGGATTGGCATTTCACGCCGTAAAAGCATATCGCATCAACCCGATGTTTGATAAAGATTGGGAAGAACGAAAAATAAGAAAGTATATGGAAGAAGAACAGGACAATCAGAAACAATTGTGGGAATAACAACCACAACAATTGCATCTTTTTATTGTTTTTCACAAATTAATAATGACATAACCCATGAACGTAATAATCATTGAAGACGAGAAACCTGCAGCCAGAAGATTAAACAGAATGCTCAGCGATTTGGATATCGAAGTACACACCATGCTACATTCTGTCAATGAATCTATCGAATGGTTTAGCAATAACGAACATCCAGATCTTATTTTTTTGGATATACAACTCAGTGATGGATTATCGTTTGAAATTTTTGATACGGTAACCATAAAAAGTGCGATTATCTTTACTACCGCTTATGATGAGTACGCGCTTAAGGCGTTTAAATTAAATAGTATTGATTATTTACTAAAGCCTATCGATGATGATGAATTAGAAGCTGCGGTTACCAAATACAAAGAACAAATCCCTGCAAAACAACAAATTCAGGTCGACTTTGATGATATCAAAAAGTTACTGATCAATCCTATAGACCGTCAATACAAGAAGCGTTTTACCGCAAAAGTTGGGCAACATCTTAAAATATTCTCTGTACAGGATATCGAATGCTTCTATTCTGAAAATAAGGGAACCTATTTACACACAACCGATAATAGAAATTATCTAATTGATACTACTCTGGAATCGCTGGAGGAAGAATTGAATCCTCAACAGTTTTTCAGAGTAAGCAGAAAGTTCTATGTGAACATTAATGCAATAAAGGATATTATCTCTTACACCAATTCGAGATTACAAGTAAAACTCAATCATTTTAATGAACAAGAAATCATAGTATCCAGAGAGCGAGTAAAAGATTTTAAACTTTGGTTAGAATAAAAATAGATAAACACTAATATTCCCACTGTCTTTTTTTGTTCAATTCTTCTTCGGCATCCAACTCTGCTTGAGGAATTACTTTTAGGAACGAAGGATGTTGCTCGATAGCAAATTCCAGTTTACTCACGATATCATCGATAGAATCATTATCGTAATCAATCTGCAAAGGTTCTTTGATGACCATAGATTGTAAAATCCCACGTTTCTTGATACGAATTCCTTTTTTGTCAAATGATCTTCGGAAACCATCAATAACTATTGGGATTACAATTGGTTTGTATTGTCTGATAATATGAGCTGTACCTTTACGAATAGGCTTAAAAGGTTTTGTTGTACCCTGCGGAAAAGTAATCACCCAACCATCTTCGAGGGCTCTTTTGATATTGGTGATATCACTCATTTTTACCTGTCGGTTTACATCTTTTCCTGCTTCCCTCCAGGTACGTTCTACCGTTATTGCTCCGGCATAGGCCAAAATACGAGCCAGCAATCCAGCTCTCATAGTTTCTTTTGCAGCTACATAGTACAAGTTAAGCTTAGGATGCCAGAGATAGCCAATATTTTTAATAGAGTCTACTCGCCCACTCAAACTAGCGTTAAAAACATGAAACATTGCCACCACATCTGCAAAATAAGTCTGATGATTAGAGACAAATAATACATTATTATCTGGAAGATCTTTGATGATCTCACTTCCTTCTATTTGTAATTCGTTGAAACCGCGATAACGCCTGTGCGTCATTGATCCCATGATACGAATAAGCCACTTTTTCAAAAACAAAACATGACCAAAAGGATTTCTTTTAAATATTCCCATGCGTAGAAATCTGGTTGTATTTAGATTGGCAAAGATACAAAATCATTATTCCATTGTAGTCTTTAAAAAGATTTTAAGCTCACTCAACATCATAGCTGTTGCTCCCCAAACTGTGTAACCGTTTAGTTTAAAGGAAGGTACCTCTATATCGTTGGCATAAGAAGTCGTTAATCTTTGTGGTACTACATTATGATCATTCAGTAATTCAGACAATGGCACCTCGATTACCTCTGCCACTTCTTCTTCTTGAGCCACAAATTCGGGTCTATGATCAGTAAACCCCATAAAGGGATGTACCCAAAAATTTGATGGTGGGATATACACTCTTGTCAAAGTTTTAACTACCTCAATACTTTTATTAAATACACCTATTTCTTCTTCGGTTTCCCGCAAAGCGGTTTCTCTATAACTGGTATCATAGGTTTCTACTTTTCCTCCGGGTAAAGCAATCTGACCCGAGTGGACCCCTTCGTAAGTAGGTCTTAGGATCAAAACAATATGAGTTATTGCTTTTTTAGGATAAAAAAGCATCATTACGGCAGCATTCCTGGGGTTTCTTTCTTCAATTTTTAAACGGTTTAACTCCTTAGTTCGCATCTCGGGAGCCATAACAAAATGAGAAGATTCTCCCGGTACTGACATTTTCTTTATTTTTGGAATTAAATTTTTAAACGTATCAAATGTCATTTACCAGATCAATTTTAGTCTTTTGCATTAGCATTTTTGTATTCTCTAATTGTGAAGATACACAATCTAAAAAAAATAAGCAGAAGGATTCTCCATCTGTCACTCAGCAAAAGGTTGAAAAAACAAACGCTGCACCTTCAAAAAAACCAGCTGTAGAAAACACTGATACCAACAAAAAGACTGAAGAAGAGCCTTTTAGACTAACCAACGAAAACCTGAGGGAATTTATGGCAGCATACGGAAAAGAAAATCCAGAAACTTTAGTACGAATATCTACGTCTTATGGAGATATTCATATCAGGTTATATAAAGAAACACCATTACACCGAGCAAATTTTATCTATTTGGTCAAACAAAAATACTTTGACGAAACTTTTTTCTACAGAGTCGCCAAAGGTTTTGTAATACAGGGAGGAAATAGTGATCGTGAGCAAATGGCAAGAAAACGTTTTGAAATTGGAGAGTACACCATCCCGCAAGAGCAGGTAAAAGGATTAAAGCATGTACGAGGTGCAGTAGCACTATCAAAACAATGGGTTGATAATCCTTCTAATCGTTCTACTCCTTATGAATTCTTTATTGTTCTGGCCAAACAAGGAGCCAGTCATTTGGATGGGGAACATACCATCTTTGGTAAGGTCGTAAAAGGGATGAATATCGCAGACAAAATATCAAACGTCCCCGTAGATGGTAGCGAATGGCCCAAAGAAAACATCTTCATCAAAGCCGAGGTTATTAAATAGTAATTTAAATAACAAAAAAAGCGGACTTCGGTCCGCTTTTGTCGTTTAACAAGGAGAAGCAATGGTCTCACATTGGCAGGTATTTCTTGTACCTACATAATATTTAACCCGTTCTTTATACTCTCCCATTGGATGAGCTAACCCACCTCTTAATTGTGCAATACTGTCTTTACTCAATTGTAACTTTTTGATGTTCTTTTTCTTCATGATATAAAAGATTTTATGATTTATATCCCTATATCAGGAAGAAGAAAAAATTGTTACCCCTTGGTGATAAATTAGATTTGTTGCGTGTAATAATTGTAATCTGCAATCACCCTATCTACAAAATGTAGAGGCTTTTCTTGCGGGGTTACATCCATTATGGTACTGATCTTTTTAGACAGTTCCAAAATAACATTATGATTGGCTTCTCTCTTGGCTTCTGAGTATATTGTTTTAATTTTTCTCATTTCAGCATCACTAAAAACAGTAACCTGAGGATAAACAGCAACATAATCGTCTGGTATATCTACCAATATGGTTTGATGAAATTGTACGTGTTGTCGTTCACTGATTACTGTAGTTCCAGCAGCCATATCTCCCAAACGTTGTCCTTTCCCATTCATCAAAATGGTAACCACTGCTACACCTCCCATCGCCAAAGAAATATCCAGCAAGCGAAGTAACCACCGAATCAAATAATTTGAAAATGCAGGGCGTGATCCGTCAAGTCTTGTCACTTTAATTTTCATAGTAGCCTTACCTGGTGTTTGCCCATCCCAAAACGTTTCCCAGAGCAAAAAATACAAAAACGGAGGAATACTGAGTATCAACCAAAAAGCCCATTGATCCCCCATATCTGCATCCAACATACCAATAACAAACAATATGAGTATGTAATACGCTATGATAATCATAAAGTCAATAAAATATGCTAGTATTCGCTCTCCGATGCCAGCAGCATTTTGTTGTATGCTAACATTTTGGGCAGTTTCTATTTGAAAATTATCCATTAATTATGTTTCTTTGAACCTCTTAATCTTTTGATACATGCGCGAGGCGGCTTTTGTGAAGCAAAATAAAGATAAATGGTTAAAATTTGAAAGTGTTCTGGTTAATAATACCATCATTCCACCAGATGAACTTTCGGATCTGTATATAGAAATAACCGATCATCTTAGTTATGCACAAACATTTTACCCCAATAGTCAAACCCTAAGTTACCTAAATGGCTTAGCCAGCAAAGCACATCAAAAAGTATATCGAACGAAAAAAGAGAAGAAAAATAGGTTCTATACATTTTGGGTAAAAGAGTTTCCTTTAGAATTTTATAGCTATCAAAAAGAGCTGTTGATTGCCTTTTTGATTTCGGCACTATTTACCGCAATAGGCGTATATTCTTCTGCCACAGATGGGGCATTTGTCCGCTCGATTCTTGGAGATGCCTATGTAAATATGACTTTAGAAAATATTGCAAAAGATGATCCTATGGCCGTGTATAAACAGATGGGAGAAACCAATATGTTTTTGGGCATTACCATCAATAATATTAGAGTTGCGCTCAACTGCTTTATACTGGGAGTAATGTTTGGTATAGGTACTGTGTATATGCTGATGCAAAACTTTATCATGCTCGGTGCATTTCAATACTTCTTTTATGCCAAAGGTTTATTGTGGGAAAGCGCAAGAACGATTTGGATTCATGGTACCATAGAAATCTCTGTTATTATTATTGCAGGATGTGCTGGTTTGGTAGTGGGCAAATCCATTTTATTCCCCAAAACATATACCCGTTTGACTTCCTTTGTAAAAGGGATAAAGGCAGGATTAAAAATTGTAATAAGTACTATTCCTTTCTTTATCATTGCAGGATTTTTGGAAGGGTTCGTAACTCGACATACCGAAATGCCGGATTGGCTTGCCTTAATCATTATACTAGGCTCTTTATCACTGATCCTGTTTTATTATGTAATTTACCCCAGACAACTATATAACAAACTAAAAAATGAACAATAACTACATAGAATTCAAAAAAAGAAGAGAATTAGGAGACATACTGACAGATACTTTTGGTTTTTTAAGACACAATGGAAAATCATTATTCGGGATGTTGATCAAAACCTCTGGTATTCCTTTTGTAATACTGCTATTAGCTTCCGGCTACTATACACATGCCTCGGCCGATGTGCTGGATCCTGTAAATCTTAGTAGTGGAGGTCTTTTAGGCACTGGAAATATGTTTATTGCATTGTTTGTTATGCTAATCACGCTATTAGTGTTTTATGGACTACTTTTTGGAACCGTTCTTCATTTTATCAAATCATATATTGAAGGAAAAGGTGTGGTAGATCAGGATGCAGTATCTCAAGGGGTAAAAAAAGATTTTGGAAGTATGATAGGACTAGGATTACTATCAGGGATCATCATATTTTTTGGCTTTATGCTATGTGTTATTCCAGGAGTCTATCTATATGTTCCGATGAGTATGGTATTTTCGCTTTTGGTTTTTAGAAACATTAGTGTTTCTGATTCGATCAATGAGAGTTTTCAACTGGTCAAAGATGAATGGTGGATTACCTTTGCTACGCTATTTGTATTGGGAATTATCATTTGGCTAATTAGTATGGTATTTTCAATCCCTGCAGTGGTTTATTCTTTAACCAAAACGTTTACCGCTGCCACAGAGAGTACAATGTCGGATCCTTCATCTATGTTTGATTGGGTGTTTATTATATTAAATACGATTTCGTCTGCCGCTCAATACATACTATATATTATCACTGCTGTAGCCACTGCTTTTATATATTTTAATCTGAATGAAAGAAAGCATTCTACAGGAGCTTTTGAACAAATAGAATCCTTAGGAAAATCTGAATAACTTGAAATTTTTATACTTCTTACTGTTCTTTATCCCTTTTTCTATAGCTGCCCAAGCTGTGGATAGCACTAGCGTAGTCCAAAGTCAAGAAGTCATATATGATTTGGATTCTGAAATAGAAGTCCAAAAGTTGGATCAGGATAAAATAGAATCCTACAAAAATGACAAAGCTTTTAATTATACAGAAAAGCAAGAAGTAGATAACTGGTGGACACAATTCAAAAGCTGGTTGGCTCAGGCATTTATGAAATTCATCAACTGGTTGTTTGGAACCAGTGAAGCTAATAGTTTTTGGGCAGGTTTCTTCAATATATTACCGTATCTGGTCATTATCGCAGTATTATTCTTATTAGTCTGGTTGTTTATGAAAGTAAATCCAAGAGAAATGCTTTTAGAGAATGAAGAAATCCCACAAGTTGCTTTTACAGACGAAGAAGACATTATCCATAACCAAGATATCAGAGATCTCATCAATCAAGCCATAAAACAACAAAATTTTAGGTTGGCGATTCGTTATTATTATTTGTTAGTCCTCAAAAATCTATCTGAAGCCGAGTATATCGATTGGGAGTCCCAAAAAACGAATACAGATTATAGTAAAGAGCTTACCGACAGTAGCCTGAGAGAACAATTTAAAGTAATTACCAAGTTATACGATTTTATTTGGTATGGAAGTTTTGAAGTCAATCAAAACACCTATCAACAGGCTGAGAAAGAGTTCTTATCCATAACCCAAAGCATTCAAAAATAGTAGATGAGTAAGAAATCCAAAATATTCATCATTGTAATTGTCGTAGCCATCGGGTTGCTTACTTTTTTGGAAGCTAATGAACCGGAACCTGTTAATTGGTTTCCTAGTTATGCCAAAACTGATAAAATTCCTTTGGGAACTTTTGTTTCTTATAATCTGATCAAAGAAGCATTTACCGACGAAAAAGTAAAGGACATTAATCAACCACCTTACGAATTCTTAACCGATAATGACACAATATCGGGTACATATTTCTTTGTAAATGGAACCGTGAATTTTGATAAAGATGAGTTGAATAAAGTATTGAATTGGGTAGATAAAGGAAATACACTATTTATCTCCGCAAAAACTATAGAAGAAAAACTCTTAGACACTTTACAACTTGAGGCTGAAAATCTAATTTCGGTTAATAATATTACGACAAAGCCGTTATTAGAGCTCGTCAATAAAAATTTAAAAGTCGATCTCCCCTATTTGTACGATAGAGATATTTATAACTCGTATTTCAAAACCATCGACACTCTAAAAACTACAGTGCTGGGCATAACTGAGTTGTATAAGGATACACTACAAATACAATCTCCCAAGGTGAACTATATCCAACAACCTTTTGGAAACGGTGTTATTTTATTACATACCTTCCCGGAAGCTTTTGGAAATTACTTTATGCTTAAAGCGAAAAACTTTGAGTACACTCAAAATGCACTGACCTATATTAAGGGCAAGCCTATTCTTTGGGACAATTATTACAAGGCAGGAAAGACTTTTTATACGTCTCCGCTGTTTTTATTACTCAGTAATCGATATCTCAAATGGGCCTATTATTTTGTACTCATTGCCGCGGTACTATTGGTCATTTTTGAAGGAAAACGAAAGCAAAGAAGTATTCCAATTATCAACCCCCTAAAAAATCAAACACTAGCCTTTACCAGGACCATAAGTGGGATGTATTTTGAAAAAGAGAAACATAAGGAAATTGCAAAAAAGCAAAATCTATTGTTTTTGGAGTACGTTCGGAACACCTTACGGGTACCAACGAATAATATCGATGAAAAAACAATAATAGACATCGCAGCTAGAAGCAATAACACGATAGAAGACACTAAAGAATTATTTAATTCTTTCAATACGCTACACAACACACCAAAAATAGAAAAGGAACAACTAATCCGACTTTATCAATTGATCAAAGAATTCAAAAGTCGATCATAATAGAAAATGCACATGGAAAACGAGGAACTGCAAAATAATACTCCGCCAGAAGAAACATCATCTGGAGCACCGACAGAACAAGACCTTAACTTTGAAAATCGAATCGATTTGAGTGAGCTGCAACAGGCAGTAGAAAAGCTGAGAACCGAATTAGCGAAGGTTATCGTTGGACAACAAGATTTTATAGAATTATTGATTGTGTCTTTGTTATCCAATGGTCATGTTTTGATCGAAGGAGTTCCGGGAATTGCCAAGACCGTGACCGCAAAATTATTTGCTAAAACCTTAGAAACCGGGTTTAATCGTATTCAGTTTACTCCCGATCTCATGCCTAGTGATGTTTTGGGAACTTCGGTTTTGAATATGAAAACAAGTGATTTCGAATTCAAAAAAGGCCCTATTTTTTCTAATATGGTGCTTATTGATGAAATCAACAGAGCGCCAGCCAAGACACAAGCTGCTTTGTTTGAGGTTATGGAAGAAAGACAAGTAACCATCGATGGTGTTCGATATCCTATGGAGCCCCCTTTTATGGTCTTAGCTACGCAAAATCCGGTTGAGCAAGAAGGTACCTATGCGTTGCCCGAAGCACAGTTAGATCGTTTCCTCTTTAAGATTAAAGTAGATTATCCTAATCTGGAAGAAGAAATCAATATCCTTAAAACACATCATGAACGCAAAGCAACAAAACCGCTCGAACTGATTGATGCTGTTTTAACTCCAGAAAAATTATTAGAATTCAAGAATAAGACGCAAGAAGTTATTATTGAAGAAAAGATATTAGGATACATTGCGGAAATTGTCACCAAAACCAGAACCCATCCTCATCTGTATTTAGGAGGCTCTCCTCGTGCCTCAATTGCAGTGATGAATGCTTCAAAGGCTTTTGCAGCAATCAATGGTAGAGATTTTGTGACTCCAGAAGATATAAAGAAGTCGTTATTCCCGGTATTGCGCCATCGTATTATTTTATCTCCAGAGCGCGAAATGGAAGGAATGAGCACAGAAGATGTTATTGAAATGATTTTACAATCTGTAGAAATCCCCCGTTAAGTAGTGATCCAGTTTTTCAAATCTTTTTACCTAACCAAAAACGTATTTTATATACTCTTTACGATAGCTGTACTATTTTTACTATCGTATTGGTTTCATATACTGTATCCTTTTACATGGCTTTTGGTATGGGGGTTTGTGATTGTGTTTTTATTTGATATTATCATCCTTTTCAATTCCAAAAATGGGATTGATAGTAACCGATTATTACCGGATAAATTTTCGAATAGTGATTTCAATGCTGTACCGATAAGGATCAAGAATAACTATCCTTTTACCACACATGTTGAAATTATCGATGAGATACCAGTTCAATTTCAGAAGAGAGATTTTTTGAAATCAGAACGTATTGGTCCAAAAAACATACTTGATTTTGAATATTCGCTTCGACCTGTGCAACGAGGAGAATATGTATTTGGTAGTTTACATATTTACGCCATGAGCAAAATACAATTTGCTAAAAGAAGATATAGCTTTGATAAAGCTGCCATGGTAAAAGTATATCCTTCGTTTATCCAAATGAAGAAATACGATTTTTTGGCGATAGACAATAAACTGACACAAATTGGGCTGAAAAAAATTCGCCGAATTGGGCATACCATGGAATTCGAGCAGATTAAGGAGTATGTTGTTGGGGATGATGTACGTACTATTAACTGGAAAGCCACTGCCAAGCATGGCAACCTGATGATCAATCAATTTCAAGATGAAAAATCACAGCCTATTTATTCGATTATAGATGCGAGTAGGGTCATGAAAATGCCATTTAATGAGTTAAGTTTATTGGATTATGCCGTAAACAGTACGCTCGCCTTTTCTAATATTGCTTTAAAAAAGCATGATAAAGTAGGAATGTTGAGCTTTTCGAATACGGTAAATGATTTTCTTCCGGATAGCGGTAAGAAAACATATATCAATACCATTTCAGAAACGCTTTATAATGTAAAAACGCAGTTTTTGGATTCGGATTTTGGTTTGTTGTACGCTCATGTCAAACGACAAATTACCCATCGCAGTCTCCTTCTTCTCTATACCAACTTTGAGCATATTTCTTCACTAAAAAGACAACTTCCTTTTTTGCAAGCACTGGCAAAAAAACATTTATTAGTGGTTATCTTTTTCGAAAACACCGAATTGAATCAGCTAATCAAATCCGAAGCAGAAGATTTGCAAACCATTTATGACCAAACCATTGCGCAACAGTTTGCTTACGACAAAAAAGTAATGGTCAAAGAATTGCAAAAGTATGGTATCCAAACAGTACTTACTACTCCTCAAAATCTTACTGTAAACACTATTAATAAGTACCTGGAAATTAAAGCACGAGGACTTTTATAAGGAGACTTTGATCCTATTCAATTTCTGATTACTGAGTACCAGATACAATTCATCCTATGATATTGACAATTCGGTAACATACTTTATTACATACACATGGATTTATAGACTTTTGAAGTGTTCAAACATCAAATAACTATAAAAATCTTATGTATATGAAAACTCTAGCTTTATTACTTGCCTTGTTTACTTCAAATTTTATACTTACTGCACAAGACAATGCCAAAGGAATCACAATTACAGTAACCGTTCCTAATGTAACTGGTTCTGAAGGAGAAGTATTATTTGCCTTATATGATGAGAATACGTTTATGAAAGCGGCTCCGATTCAGGCTGCAAAAAGTGAAATCGAAAACGGTGTGGCCAAAGTGACTTTCACCAACATTCCTGCAGGAGAATATGGAATCACTTGTTTGCATGATGCCAACGGAAATGGAAGAATGGATTTTGAAGCCAACGGAATGCCAAAAGAAAATTACGGAGTATCCAACAATAATATGAGCTACGGACCACCAATGTGGGGAGATGCAAAATTCGAAGTGGGTAACGAAGACCTAGCTTTTGAAATAAGAATGTAATCCAACAGAAAATATTCATCAATCAAAAAAGCTGTCTATTAAGACAGCTTTTTTTCCTATTGTATGCCCTATATAAACACCCTAGTTCATAACAATAGCTCTGACGTGTGTTTTTAAGTTTTGTTCGTTGCTTTTTAACACTTTGGTTCGGAGTTTACATCTAATCGATTGTACTTCTGACACTTCTAACTGAAGTTTTTTTGCCGTTTTTTCTGAAGGGATATTCAAATAAAGGAAAACACAATGCTGAATTTCATCTTTAGAAAAATTAGGATACAACGTACTTAATTGGCTGCTCAAAAGAAGATGATAAGGTAGTAAGGTCTGCATTTGTTGATCTTTTTCTTTTCCAATAATATAGGCTTGTTGTTGTCTTGCCGAATATTCTTCAAAAAAATGCCCCAAATGTTTGCCTCTACCTGATCGAAGGAAGGCTAATTCTCTTTCTCTCTTCTTTAATAATACTTCTGCAACCTTTTTCTCCAGTTCATGTTTTAAAACGATGCGTTTACTTTTTTGAACTTTATTAAAACTAATCACCACAATCACTCCCAAAATCAATACAAGGACCAATGCTATACATGCAAAAATCACCCAATTCGGTATTGCTTTTTGGATATAAAGGATCCATAAATGGCTAAAATTTCCCAGCACTTTTCCAAAACCTATTATCGCATCATAAAGGGGATATGCTATAAGGTACATATTGATCAGGTTAGTGTTTCTTTATCTTTATTATTAAAACACCATATTGCGGGTTTACCCTACTTTTATTTAAAAAAAAGTAATTTTACCAGTAATTTCTTATAATAAACATCATTGTTATAGATAAAACAAATTTTTAAACGCTTATTAATAAATAATATCAATAGCTTTATTATCTTTGTAGTTCTAAAATATAACCTATGACCATAACACAACTAAAATATGTTCTAGCCGTTGCCGAGCACAAAAACTTTACCAAAGCTGCGGAAAAAACATTTGTAACTCAACCCACATTGAGTATGCAAATTCAGAAATTGGAAGAAGAATTAGATATTCTGATTTTTGACAGAAGCAAAAAACCTATAGAGCTTACCGAAGTTGGAAACAAACTAGTACAACAAGCCAGAAATATTGTCAATGAGAGTGAACGTATACAAGATATAGTAGACCAACAAAAAGGATTTATTGGAGGAGAATTCAAACTTGGAGTCATCCCTACCATTATGCCCACATTGTTGCCCATGTTTTTGACCAATTTTATCAAAAAGTACCCCAAGGTAAAACTAAAAATTGAAGAACTAACTACAGAGGCTATTATTGAACGTTTGATGGATGGGCATTTGGATGCGGCTATAGCTGCTACCCCGCTAGAAAATGAGAATATAAAAGAACGTGTTCTATATTATGAACCTTTTGTTGGATACATCCCCAATAACCATAGGTTGAACCAAAAGAAAAAGATTGATGCGACAGATTTGGATATAGATGACTTGCTATTGCTAGAAGATGGTCACTGTTTTAGAGATGGTATTATCAACTTATGCAAGACACAAAAAAGTTATGATGAAGATCATTTCCAGCTACAAAGTGGAAGTTTTGAAACTTTGGTAAAATTGGCAAACGAAGGATTGGGTATGACACTACTCCCCTATCTACATACTATGGATGTAAAGGAAAGCGAAAAAACCAACTTGCATTATTTTAATGAACCAACACCAGCAAGAGAAGTAAGTTTAATCTTCAATAAAAGTGAATTAAAAATGCAGATCATAGATGCACTACACACCACTATCGCTGGAGTAGTAAAAGGCGCAATCGCATTTCAAAATGTTCAAATTATAAGCCCTATTACAAAAGTAAAAAGCGACTAAAAAGTCGCTTTTTTTTTATGTTGTTTTTAAATAGATTAAACAAGATTGTAATTCTGGTTGTTTAACCGTCAAGGATTGAATCCATATTTTCAATTCTTCAATCTCGTGCGGAAGTAGTCTGTTTAGTGCTTTTAGAACTTCCTTTGTAAAAAGATTAACATCAAAACTTACTTTTTTAAGAACAGTTTTAGTGTAATCAAACATTGCTCTGGCCATAAATTAATAGGGGTTTAAATGTTAGGTTTAAACTAGTAATTGTAGGAATAAGCTTACATTTTAATATTTAACTAATACTAATATATGCAAATAAAACTAAAAAACCAGTCTTTTAGCGCTTATTTAACACAGTTAAAAATTGTTATCGCCATCCAAAAGATCTCCTAAACCTCCTAAAATACTACCTTCACCTTTACTTTTACCTCCTCCCCTTGGAGCTAAAGCAAGTACTCGATTTGCTAACCTACTAAACGGAAGTGATTGTATATATACTACTCCTGGCCCTGTTAAGGTAGCAAAGAATAATCCTTCGCCCCCAAAGATGGTATTTTTGATTCCTCCCACAAACTCAATATCGTAGTTTACTCCTTTAGAAAAACCAATAATACATCCGGTATCTATCTTTAATTTTTCACCTGGTTGTAGTTCTTTTCGTGCTGTGGTACCCCCAGCATGCACAAATGCCATACCATCACCTTCTAGTTTTTGCATGATAAACCCTTCTCCCCCAAAAAGGCCACGACCTAATTTTCTAGAAAACTCGATTCCGATAGAAACTCCTTTCGCAGCGCATAGAAAAGCATCTTTCTGACAAATAAATTTACCACCGTAATTCGTTAAATCAATGGGAATGATTTTTCCTGGATAAGGAGAAGCAAAACTTACACGTTTCTTTCCTATAGCTTCATTATAAAAGGCTGTCATAAATAAACTTTCTCCGGTAAGCAGTCGTTTTCCCGCTCCAAAGATTTTACCCATGATCCCTTTATCCTTGTTAGACCCATCACCAAAGATGGTATCCATTTTTATACCATCATCCATCATCATAAAGCTTCCTGCTTCAGCAATTACGCCTTCTTGTGGATCCAACTCGATCTCCACATATTGCATTTCTTCTCCAATGATGTCGTAGTCTATTTCGTGTGCTGTCATAATAACTAGGTATACGTTTTAATGATTAAATGAATGTTTATACTATTGGTAAACATTTTTTGCAAAGCGTTACACCTATTTTTGGTTTAAGTAGTATCGCTTTGTGTTACCCTTTTACTTTCAAGGTCCATTCAAAGTTAAAAGTAGATACTTCTACTCCTTCTTTATTAGTTCCAACAGATTTCATCCATACCGTTTGTCCTTCTCCTGTTTCAATAGCTTTTTCGATAGCTTTTTCTATCAATCCACCATCTTCACAAACAAAAGTAATTCTCCCTGTAGCCTTTTTGGTAAAGGTAGCATTGTTATTAGCTACCAACATCGAGATTTTCTTTCCGCTGTTTCTAATATAACCAGTTACCAAAGCTCCGGTGGTTAACTCGGCTGCCATCCCTTGTACGGCCCAAAACATAGAATTAAAAGGATTTTGATTGAACCATCTGTGCTTTACGGTAACGGTACAAGTCGTTCTGTCAATAGATTTAACCCGTACTCCGCATAGCCAAGCCGAAGGTAATTTAAATAGTAAGAAGGTATTTAGTTTTCCTGGAGTGATATTCATTGATTAACATTTTTGATAGTTACAATATAGGTAAAAGTAATTGGGTTCGAAAATTCATATTTTCTTAAATTTATGTTAAATTATGGTACTATGTTTTGCATAATACCTTTTTTTAGACATATATTTGCATAAGAAACTATTATATACTTTTAAAAATGTCATCTAATAACCACAAAAATATCGCAACGTTCATGCATCTGGGGGCGTTTTCCAAATACTTTATTCCGTTTGGAAATTACATTGTTCCCATATTGCTTTGGACCACCAATAAGGACAAATCAGAGTTTATTGACGAAAACGGAAAAGAGGCCATTAATTTTCAACTGAGTATATTATTGTATACCGTTATCCTAGGAATGTTTTCCTTTCCGTTTTTCATCTTTAATGTTTTTGGAGATGCTTCTATTACAGATTTATTTCACCATGATTCGATATCCATCAATTTTTCGAATCCTGGAGGATTTAGAACACTTATAGGTGCATCATTTATAGGAGTAATCGCGCTAGTTGGTTTCTTTCTGGAAATCATTTTTGTAATTACTGCCGCATTAAAAGCTGACAAAGGAGAGTCGTACAGATACCCACTATCTATTAGGTTTATCAAATAATCAATGAAATCATCTATCAACATATCGTATATCTTGGTTACTGCTTTGGCAGTGTTGCTTACCTTCATTGTACATGAGTTTGCACACTATGTGACTGGAGAGCTATTAGGATATTCGATGAAGATGACATTAAATTCGGTAACCTTAAAAGAGGGAACCTATAATTCTGATTGGCATAGCTATTTAGTAACCGCTGCCGGACCTATAATAACTATTGTATTAGCTTTTGTGTTCTTTTACGTAATAAGAAAAACTGGTAAAGTATCCTGGTATCCATTTTTGTTTTTCGCTTTTGTTTTTAGACTTATGGCAATGGTAATTTCCATATTCAACCCTAATGACGAAGCAAGATTAAGTTATGTACTTGGGCTTGGATATTGGATGCTTCCATTATTAGTAACATTTACATTATTGTTTCTGGTTATTAAAACCTCAAAAGAACAAGGGTACGGTCTAAAATTTAACCTCATCAATTATCTTTTAGCAACAGTCTTTGTTACTGGAGTTGTATGCCTTGATCAATATGTTTTAAAATAATCATCAATCAAATTCATCAATCAATCAAACCATCAATCAAAAAATGAACAGTTTAACTTTTAAAAATTAGTTTTATGAAGATCGAAAACACGAAAGCGCAAATGCGCAAGGGTGTTCTGGAATATTGCATACTTTCTATCTTAAAGGACGATGATGCTTATGTTGCCGAGATTTTGGGAACCTTAAAAGATGCAAAGATGCTCGTGGTAGAAGGTACGATTTACCCCCTACTAACCAGGCTAAAAAATGCCGGGCTTTTAAACTATCGCTGGGAAGAATCAACCTCGGGACCGCCACGGAAATATTATGGACTCACAGAAACCGGAAAGTTGTTTCTAAAGGAATTAAACACTACTTGGGACGAATTACAACACGCTGTAAATCTGGTAACCAAACAAAAAAAGAAGTAAAATGAACAAAACAGTCAATATAAATTTAGCAGGTATATTTTTTCATATCGATGAGGATGCGTATCTCAAATTGCAACGATACCTCAGCGCGATCAAACGTTCCTTTACAGATTCTCAGGGTAGAGACGAGATTATTGCCGATATAGAAGCACGTATTGCAGAGCTTTTTAGTGAAAAAATAAGAGATGAAAGACAAGTTATCGGTAATAAAGAAGTAGACGAGGTAATCGCAGTAATGGGGCAACCAGAAGATTACCGATTGGATGAGGAAATTTTTGAAGACGAGCCAAGAGCATCGTATCAAAGACCAAAAAGTGCTAAGCAGTTGTTCAGAGATACCACCAATTCGTATGTAGGAGGTGTAAGTTCAGGACTTTCTCACTATTTAGGAATAGATTCTACATGGATTCGTTTGGCATGGATTTTATTTACGATCTTTTCTAGTGGAGCTTTTATCTTGATTTATATCGCTTTCTGGATTTTTGTCCCAGAAGCCAAATCCACTTCAGACTTTCTTGCCATGAAAGGAGAAGCGGTGAATATCAGCAATATTGAAAAAAAAATTAAAGAGGGTTTTGACGATGTAGCGGATACCGTAAAAAATGTAGACTATCAAAAATACAGCAATAAAGTAAAAAGTAGTTCTACCACTTTTTTTGAAGCCTTAGGAGATGTTCTATTGTTCTTATTAAAGATATTCGTAAAGTTCATTGGTGTCATCCTTATCATCACTGCCGGTATTACTTTGATCAGTTTGTTTATAGGATTATTTACGGTAGGGACCTTTGGATTTATGGATACCCCATGGACCGAATACATCGAAGTGGGTAACCATCCCGATGTTCCACTATGGATTGTATCCTTGTTAGCGTTCTTTGCAGTAGGAATCCCTTTCTTCTTCCTATTCATCCTTGGATTGAAGATTTTGATTAACAACCTTAAATCCATAGGTACACCGGCAAAATTGGGATTATTAGGGGTTTGGATCATTTCTATAATAGGATTAAGTGTGATCGGTATTAGACAAGCAACTTTAGAAGCATATGACGCTGATGTAATTACCGAAGAAAAAACACTTCCAATTACAGCCAAGGACACGCTTACCATCAAAATGCAAGGTAATGATCGATATGTGCGTCAGTTAAGACATAGAGATGATTATAGAATCAAAAGAGATGAAGAAGGTAATAGAGTGATTGTAGTACGTGATATAGAAATCTATATGAAGTCCACCAAAAGAGATTCTGTAGTAAGTTTGGCCATAAAGAAAAAAGCAGAAGGCCGATCATATGACGAAGCTTCAGAACGTGCAGAAGACATCAAGTACTTTTATGAATTAGAAGGAAAAACATTGCTCTTAGACGGATTTGCGATCACGGATTATGCAAATAAATTTAGAGATCAGGAAGTGAATATCACCTTAACACTACCAGAAGGTATTACCATTTATGCTGATGATAACACATCTGGTTTCAATAACTCCTGGACATATGATGATTATATCACTATCGATCGAAAAGAGGAGGAATACCTGAAACTGGTTGATGGTAAGTTTGTATGCGAAAGCTGCCCTGAGAAAGAAAACGATTGGGAGTATGATGAAGATGAAGACGAGGTAAAAATTAATATTAACTCTGAAGATCAAAATTTCAATTTAAAAATAGACGAAGACGGCGTTGAATTAAATAATGAACCCGTAAAAGTAAAAATAGACGAGGACGGTATAGAAATCAAAACCGAAAATTAAATCAAAAAACGAACAGTTAAATCACAACACTAAAATCTGAAAACAATGACCACACTAGCCAAATTTTTAGTCACCCTTTGTATGTCCTTAGCTTTTTGCTCATGCAATATTTCCATCGATGGACTTAATGGAATCAAAGGACAAGGAGAAGTAGTAAAAAAAGAGAGAACCATAGATCAAAACTTTGAAGCTGTAAAAGCAAGCAGAGGATTAGATGTTATTTTAGTAGAAAGTAATGACAAGAAAGTTATCGTAGAAGCTAATGAAAATCTACATGAGCATATTGAGATTTATGTAGAAAAAAACACCCTGTACATTACATCTGATGAGAATATTTATAGAGCAGATGAGAAAAAAGTATATGTATCTTATGATCAACTCAATAAAATACATGTAAATAGCGGAGCCAGCGTATATTCTGATCAGGAAGTAGCTCAAAAAGATCTTGCGCTTAGTGCTTCTAGTGGAGCAGATATCAAGTTGAAAGTAAAAGCACAAACGGTAAACTCTTCGGTTTCTAGCGGTGCATTTATCGATCTGGAAGGAAAAGTAGAGAACCATTCTGCAAGTGCCTCGAGCGGAGCTAATATTCGTGCTCAAGATTTATTGAGTTTGGTTTCAGAAGCTAAAGCAAGTAGTGGTGCAAACATAAGAATCCACGCTCAAAAAGAATTTACAGGAAAAGCTACAAGTGGCGCCAATGTAGTATACTATGGAAAACCAGAAAAAGTATCAGAAACCGATAACTCTGGAGGAAACGTAAGAAGAAACTAATCAATCCTAACAATCTAACCAACCCAACCAACCAAAATCATACTGCCCGAAAAGCACCCATTGTTGAAACCTTAGTTCATGTTAAGTACTAAATTTTTCGGGCAGTTTTTATTTTACGATTTTAGTTTAGCAAATGGTAATAGTTTCTATTACCATTTTTTCATTCTCCTCAAGCAGTTTATTATATCCTTCCCAAAGCTTCTTTTCCTTTGTTTTTATAGTCTGGCACAATTTCTTTTTAAGAAAAATGTTATTGTTTTTGGTACATGTTTTGCGCTACCATTTTTGTAACTTATGTTTGCTACATAAACATTTGCTGTTTTTTGTAGTCTTTATCAAAAATTAAAATCACACAATCCAATGAAAAAGTTATTCTTTTTATGCTGTATTTGTTCACTAACATTCAGCGCCTATGCTCAAAAAGAAAAAATAAAGGGAAACAAAATTGTAAGCACAGAACGTTATGATGTAGAACCCTTTCATACTATAGAAATTTACGAAAGTTTCGAAGTTACTTTGGATGAAAGTAGTGACAGCCAAGTAAAAATTGAAGCCGACAGCAATATACAGCGAGTGATACAAATAGAAGTTGTAGATAGTGTCCTGACCATAAAATCTGATAAAGATCTTCGTCGAGCAAAAGCACTCAATATTGATATTTTGTATGGGGCAGAACTTAAAAAGATTGTTTTATATGACAAGGTGAATGCCAAATCATTGTCTGCTATCAAATCCTCTGGTCTTACTGTTGAAGTAAATGATTATGCAGAAGTATTTTTAACCACAGAAACCGGTAATTTGAGTTGTGTCTCTTATGGAAAATCAAGAGCAGAGTTACACGCCAGTGCCACTAGCATTGTCTATCAAGTAAATGAAAACTCTGAAGTAAAAGGTATTGTTACTGCCGATAAATTTAAAATTGATTTGTATCAAAAAGCTACGGCAGAACTAGAAGGAGAAGTGCAGTTTATGCAATTGCGTACCGATAATGAAACTGACTTTTACGGGACTAAATTAAATGCTACAAAAGCATCTCTTTTGACCGAAGGATCCAGTGATAATTATGTACAAATCCAAGAAGAAATAACCATAGAGGCCAAAGATAAATCTGAAATTTTTCTGTTAGGAGAACCTAAAATTAGTATTCAAGGATTTACCAATGAAGCTGCGCTTTTCAAGAAAAATATCGACTACACCCCTAGTAAATTACGATTAAACTAGGTACATAAAGTCTTACGAAAACAAAAAAAGCATCTTGAGAGTATCAAGATGCTTTTTATATCTTCAAATTCTTTCTCTTAAGCCGAAACTCCAGCGTTTGTTTCTACAGTCGCTAAATAGCGCTCTGCATCCAAAGCTGCCATACATCCTGTTCCTGCAGCAGTAATTGCCTGTCTGTATTCTTTGTCTTGAACATCTCCTGATGCAAATACTCCAGGGATATTGGTCTTCGTAGATTTACCTTCGGTAATGATATACCCGGTATCATCCATATCCACTTGCCCTTTAAAGATATCCGTATTTGGTTTATGTCCAATAGCAATAAACAATCCAGTGATACTAATATCGGTTTTTTCGTTGGTTTGATTATTTACCATACGTAACCCTTCTACCACTTGGTCTCCTAATACTTCATCAACTTCGGTATTATACATCACCTTCAGGTTTGGAGTATTGTTGACTCTATGTTGCATTGCTTTTGAGGCTCTCATATAATCTTTACGTACTAGCATAGTAACACTAGAACAAATATTAGCCAAATAAGTAGCTTCTTCGGCAGCTGTATCTCCTGCTCCTACGATAGCAACATCCTGTCCTTTGTAGAAAAATCCATCACAAACCGCACAGGCAGAAACTCCTCCTCCTCTTAAACGTTGTTCACTAGGTAAACCCAAATACTTTGCAGTGGCACCAGTAGAAATAATTACAGTCTCTGCTTCTATTTCTTTACTATTATCAACAGTAACTTTGTGTATCCCTCCTACTTCTGTACTGAAGTCTACAGCAGTTACCATCCCGATGCGTACCTCGGTACCAAAGCGTTCTGCTTGTTGTTGTAACTGGACCATCATTGTTGGACCATCAATTCCTTCTGGATATCCAGGGAAATTATCAACTTCTGTTGTAGTAGTAAGTTGTCCTCCTGGTTCCATTCCTGTATACATTACAGGTTTCAAATCAGCTCTCGCTGCATATATAGCTGCAGTGTATCCTGCAGGCCCTGAGCCTACGATAAGGCATTTTATTCTTTCGATTGTATCAGACATAGTCATTTCTTTATTATCTGATGTAAAAGTAGCAATTTGAACATAAACCTTACATTAAAGTTATTAAGAATTGTTATGAAGTTATAGACATCTTAAATTATTATTAAATCATATAAAAACAGGCATAACAACTCTATATTTGTATGTCAATCAATCAATAAACCATAATGCGGGGAATACTCATTACATCCTTATTACTCCTTGTTTCTTTTAGCTATTCTCAAAATAAAAAAGCAGATAGTTTACAAAACGTATTAAACCAATACCAAAAAAAAGATACTATTCGAGTTAATTTACTGAATACTATTGGCTTTGAATATTGGATCAGTGATGCCAATCAATCTATCAATTTTGGGCAACAGGCTCTAGATTTATCAAAAACACTTAACTATACCAAAGGGCAAGCCACAGCACAACGCATTATCGGTGTTGCCCACTGGGCGCATGGGAATCAAAATGAGGCATTACGATTTTTGACCCACTCCCAACAGGAGTTTCAAAAAATAAAGGACGACGAAGGAATTGCCAATACTATGCTCAACATAGGTATGGTGTATGCCGACCTTAAAGAGTATGATCGAGCTCTGGAGAATTATAACAATGCTATTGATTATTTTACAGCACTGGGTTTGAAAGGAAGAATTGCTACGACATTTACAAAAATGGGAACCGTATTTTTGGAACAAGACAGACATTATGACGCCAAAGAATACATATCAAATGCACTAAAAATCCATAAGGAAAATAACTTTACCTATGGTATTGCCGAAGCTCATAATCGATTAGGGGTTTTATATATTAAAAACAAAGAGTTTGCTCAGGCCAAGTATCACATCGAACGATCAATAACCACAGGAAAATCCATAGATGACAGAGACGGGATAACCAGTAACCTGATTCAATACGGGAAATTGCTACGGTATGAAAAGAACTATGAAGCCGCAGATATTCATTTACAACTAGGGTTAAAAAGAGCAAAAAAAAACAACTTAAAAAAATATGAGCTTCAGGCGTATAATGAACTAAAAGAGTTAAGAAAAGAACAAGGCAAACCAGAGGAAGCCCTGGCATTTTACGATCAATATATATCACTCAAAGATTCTGTTTTCAATACCGAAAAATCTAAACAAATTGCCTATCTCGAATTCGAGAAAGAGATAGAAAGTCAGAACCGGGAACTTGTATTCTTAAAAGAGAAAGAAAAAACCGATGCTTTAATCAAATGGAGTTTGATGATGGGTATCATCATTCTAGTGGGCGGAGGCTTTTTGGTGTTTAGAAATCTAAGACAACGCTCTAGAAAAAATAATGATCTCCTCGAGAAGAGCAACGAATTATTACAATCCAAAGCTCAATTGGCTCAACAAGAAATGGAGAATGCTACATTAAAACAACAGGAATTAAAGCAACAACTCAATTTCAAGAACAAAGAACTCACCTCCTATGCGATTAATTTTGTGCAGAAGAATGAATTGCTCGAAGAACTTAGAAACACTGCGTTATTAGCAAAAAAAGCAACCCCAAAAGAAAAAGATAAACTGATCGATCAGCTTAATAAAACCATCAGACAACACCTGAATATTGATAAAGATTGGGAGGATTTCAAGCGATTTTTTGAAGAAGTGCATGTTGGTTTTTATGCAAAATTAAAGGCTAAACATCCGGATCTAAGTGCAAATGACCTTAAAGTTTGTTCGTTAACCCGACTTAATCTAAATGTCAAAGAAACGGCAAGCATACTAGGTATCTCTCCTGAAAGTGCAAAAACAGCTCGCTATCGACTTCGCAAAAAGCTCGCATTGTCTCAAGAACAAGAAATATTTACCTATTTATTATCACTGGAAAATTAATTCCTTGATTTTGGGCAGTTCAGACGGTTAGGACTTCTTAAAATCTATCACTACATAAACAACTGTTTATCAAACAAATAAATATCAATGTCTACCTAAAATCCACTTTAGTTTAAGACCATTAAAATAGTGGTCTACTTTTAATAAAAAGATGCTCACCACGGGTACACCCCTATTCTTTCCTAAACCTCAGCAACCCTTATACTTTTGATCCCGGAAAACAAATCAAAGTTTAAAGTTGTAAAAAATAATATGATGTTTAAAAATGAGGAAACAAGATCCATAAAACAATTTTGGATCAGAAGGAAAATTGAATTTACGAATAGATTAAATAACAAAAAGTAGGAGAAATTATGAAAGAGATAATAAACGCGTTGCCTACCCCTTTAGAAATTATTACAGACCCCATATCATTAGTTGTATTAGCCATGTATGCCGGTCTAATGATCTGGGAAGGTATTGCTCCAGCCCGAAGTTTACCTAAGGTAAAATTCTGGAAACTTAAAGGTATGATTGCCTTTGTGGTATTTTTCTTTTTATCCACCTACTTCCCATTGTTATGGGATGGATATCTGGCCAAGTACCAACTTTTTGATCTTACCTTTTTAGGTACCGCTTGGGGAGTAATCGTAGGCGTATTGATATACGAATTAGGGTTATACCTATGGCATAGAACGATGCACAAGAATGATGCACTGTGGAAGATATTTCATCAAATGCATCATAGCGCAGAACGTTTAGACAGTTACGGAGCTTTCTATTTTAGTCCAATGGATATGATCGGGTTTACCTTTTTGGGTAGTTTATGCCTGGTACTTATTGCAGGTTTTACACCAGAGGCTACCACATTGATCATCCTAGGAACCACATTTTTGGCGATTTTTCAGCATAGCAATATCAAAACACCGAGTTGGATAGGATATATCGTGCAACGTCCAGAAGCGCATACCTATCACCATGCCCGAGGGATTCATGCCGATAACTATGCTGACTTACCCATTATAGATATGATTTTTGGGACGTTTAGAAACCCTAAAAGTTATGATCATGAAACTGGTTTTTATCCCGGTGGTTCCAGTAAAGTAAAAGACATGTTACTATTCAAAGATATCTCACAACAAAGTGAGGGTTGAGTTGAGCGAGAAGCAATTGTCCCTGGTTTTTGTAGGGTAAAACCGGGGCAATTCTTCAAATGAGCTCCAAAAAATGTATCTCATGAAAACGATCACAAACATAGGTAACAAAATCTACCGTAGATTTTTAAATAATCGATCTACCATAAGCGCATTAGTATATGGTATACTGTTGTTTTCAATTGTCCCAGAACAAAGTTTGAGTACCTCCAAATTGGTGTATCTCGAAGTATATAATGCCACCTTGTTTTATATCATAGTAAACATGCTTTTTTATACAAGCGATATTTTATATCCCAAAAAGGAGCATGTCTTTTCCAGAGACTTAATTGAAATTCTTGTAAACGTGCTGATCTCCGCGATACTCATCATCTATCTATATGCAATTCGAAACAATGCAACGGCAATCAAAACCAGCGCCATATTGCTTAAGATAAACGCGCTTCTGATGTTACTGATATCTGTCTATATCTCAATAAAAACACCTTCAAATCAAAATAAAATCACATCATAAATACAGCAAGCATTCATGTTAAATGAAAAAGTAATTGTCAACGTGCAGTTTAAATCAACTTTATCCCCTAAACAATTAAAAAAAATCTCTATCAAAAGTTTGGATGAGACGGCAAATGTAAAAGGGCTAATCACCAAGTACTATTATACTAATCCGGAAACCAGCATCATTGGAGGTACCTATTTGTTTGAAAACCTAAAGTTAGCCAGAGAGTATTTGAGTTACTTTCTAATTCAAGGAATTGGTTTAAAATATGGTATTATCCCCGATACATTGAAAATGGACACTGGAATAGTTCATCTAGAAATCAATGGAAAGAACACAAAATATTATACGAAAGATCATAATCCCAAATAGATACGCTACATTTATCCCCAAAATGAAGCCTAATGACCATTTTTACTGCTTTAGATATTTTGGGTACCATAGCTTTTGCTATTTCTGGAGCACTTAGTGCGATCAATCGTAAACTTGATCCGTTTGGTATTTTTATCATTGCGTTTGTAACTGCTATCGGAGGAGGAACCGTGAGAGATATCCTAATTGGTAATACTCCTGTTTCCTGGATGCAGAATACGCTCAATATCTATTTGATAGGAATAGCGGCAACTCTGGCGATCATTTTTAGAAATAAATTAGGATATCTTAAAAGATCGCTTTTCCTTTTTGATACCATTGGATTAGGAATTTTTACCATTATTGGGGTAGAAACTGGTATAAATGCTGGGCTTGAGCCTATTATTTCTGTTGCTTTGGGAGCTATGACAGGATGTTTTGGTGGTGTAATACGGGATATTCTTTGTAATGAGATTCCGGTAATTTTCAGAAAAGAAATTTATGCTACAGCATCTATCGCCGGAGGAATATGTTTTATGGTTTTATATGTTTTTGCTATTGACCAAAACATCATTTATATTGCTACCACATTGCTTATCATTACGATACGTCTGGTAGTTGTGAAATATAAAATCTCATTGCCTACTTTTTTTATAAAGAGCTAACCTCAGTAGAAAAAGTAATTACTTATTTTTTGTCCTATGGAAAAGCATAACGAATTATCCGATCTCGATTTCAAAAAGCAGTTTCAGCAACTAAGCCTTGCTCCTGCTCTTTTTACTCACGAAGCGCATTTGCGATTGGCCTGGATTCATATCCAACATACAGGTCCAAAAAAAGCAGCAACAACCATTTGTGACCAAATTCTTCGTTTTGCTACCAAACATGGTGATCCTGGCAAGTTTAATAAAACAGTAACCATCGCAGCTGTGCAAATGGTCTATCATTTTATGCAGAAATCAACTAGCAAAAGTTTTACAGACTTCATTAAAGAATTTCCCAGGTTGAAAAATAATTTCAAAGAGCTTATAGCCAGTCATTACAGCTGGAATATTTTTACAGCCGATCGTGCCAAAAAAGAATACGTAGCACCGGACCTGTTACCTTTTACCTAAAAAAGCACCTTGGTTAAGGCGCTTCTGTCATTTTCATAGCAAATTTGATTCCCTAGTCTATCGCTTCAAATCTTACAACTGCCACAGATTTTGATGTAGCATCAAAGAATACTCGATCTTTTCCGTTAAGTTTAAACCTAGCCGTTGTAGCGGGAGCAACATCAGTCCTCTTTATAATTTCTCCATTGTTTTGAATCCTAACTCCAAAAGGATTTTCCCCTCTATTTTTAATGATAATAAAACTATCGTATCCAAAATAAGGATTAATTACAGCATCTTGACCAGGCCCTATACCTGTAATCCCCATAGATTGAGAAGGATCTAATTCTAATGTGGTCTTATAAGCATCACAAGAACTTAAAACACCAGCAACGATGAGTAGTAATAAGAAATGTTTCATAATGTTATTTTTTATGAAAAGACTATCTGTTGGGTGATCCAACAGATAGTCTGCCTTCATTACTTAGGCATTACCACATCACTAATCACATGGATCACTCCATTTTTGGCCATTACATCAGTTTTTACGATCTGACTATAGTTACCATTCTGGTCCTTCAGCCAAATTTTACCGTCTTTCTTAATTACTTTTAATTTTGAACCTTGTAGTGTAGTTACTTCGGCTTTACCGCCTCCTTTTTTCAAGGCATTTACTACATCACCAGCAGCCAATTTTCCGCTTACTACGTGATAAGTTAGAATAGCAGAAAGTTTTTCTTTGTTTGCTGGTTCTAATAAACTGTTTAAGGTTTTTGAATCGATTTTTGCAAATGCATCATTGGTTGGAGCAAATACTGTAAATGGTCCATCTCCTTTTAATGCACCTACCAGGTCTGCAGCTTTTACTGCCGCTACTAATGTAGAGAAATCATCTACGGATACTGCTACATCTACAATGTCTTTATTGTTTTGAGCAGAAGCCATTTGGGCAACTAAGAATAAGAATAAGGTTGAAAGAACAAAAATTAACTTTTTCATGATTTTTATTTTAATAATTAAACATTTTTTCTGCGCGCTTTACATTATCATATACACATGTTTTTTCCTTTTGGATGAGATTGACTCATTTTTTTTTAAATTTGGATAACCCTAGCCCATAAAATGCAAGATAATTTAGAGCTTATACAAAGGTTACAACAGAAAGACAGCAAAGCACTTTCAGAGATTTATGACCACTACTCTGGTGCATTGTATGGGGTTATTTTACGTATTTGTAAAAATGAGGCTATGGCACAAGATCTATTGCAAGAAACATTTGTGAAGATCTGGGAAAAATCGAATCAATACGATCCGAAAAAGGGAAAATTCTTTACCTGGTCCTACAGAATTGCTAAAAACCAAACGTTAAATTCTTTACGTAATCCCAATAAGCTCATCCAAAATGAGGATTTGAGTGTATATATAAATAAGACTGACGAAGAACCGAAAATAGACATACAAGAATTGGACGGTTCTCTGAAGCAACTTGAACCTCATCATCAAAAAGCGTTGGAGCTGGTTTATTTTAATGGACTTACGCATCGCGAAGCTCATGAAGAAATGAATGTCCCTTTGGGTACATTCAAATCATATGTGAAACAGGCTTTAAAAAAACTTAGAGAAGTATATCAAAAAGAACTCCTTATTCTATGGGTGCTTACTGAAATGGTGATATGATGGATAGGAATACGATAAAAGATACAGGAATATTAGAGCAGTACCTGCTTGGCGAGCTCTCCGAGGATCAACGAACTCAAGTTGAAGATCTTTTGAGAGAAGATGCCGATTTGCGAGATTATTTGGGTAAAATCGAAGATGATTTTGAAAAAATCGCTTTCGAAAACGCAATTACCCCACCCGCTCATATCAAATCGAATGTACTAAATCATATTACTGATACCGATGAAGAAGTTATTATCATCCCTAGACCACAAAAAAATCAATTAGTAACTTACCTAGCTATTGCAGCTGGATTAGCCATGGTGTTTATGGTTAGTGGATTATGGTTGTATACACAATGGCAAGATGCTAAAGAAACTTTAGAAGTTGTACAAAATCAAACCAATGACTTAAGAGATAGAATTGTATCCCTGGAGAACAATCTGAATGAAACCAGCAAATGGTATACGGCTATCAATAACCCAAATACGGTAAAACTAATCTTAAAAGGCAATCAAATATCACCTACCTCTTCTGCAATTACCTATGTCAACCATTCAGAAAAAACAGTGATTTTAAATCCGCAAGGACTAACAAAGTTAACCGATGCTGAAACGTATCAAATGTGGGCGGATGTAGATGGTGAAATGATTGATATGGGCGTGATCCCATCGGATCAAAATATGATAGTGATGAAGTATATTGATAATGCCGAATCTATCAATATTACGATTGAACCCAAAGGCGGTAACGATCATCCTACAGTCGAGCGTTTGATATCCAATGTATTATTATAACCACTAGCATATGGCAGCAAAGCTTCCGTTCATTGTTCCTGTTCTTCCCTCTGCCGATATCAAAAGAGATATACAATGGTATAAAGAAATGACAGGCTTTGAATTGGTGTTTGGGGATCACATGTATGCCGGCTTACAAAGAGATGATCTCGAAATACATTTGCAATGGCATGCCGATACCGAAGACGATCCATTATTAGGCGGATCGGTAATCAAAATCTTTGTAGAAAATGTTACTCCTATTTTTGAAGAGTTTTTAGAACGGGGTACAGTCAACAAAGACAAATTAAGAAAACATACTCCCTGGAATACTCACGAATTTGGTTTTTATGATCCCAACAATAACGCTATCTTTTTTGTTCAGGATATTTGATTCAACTTCTTTTGATATGAAATAAGCCATAACAATTAAGTGGATACCAAATCAAAAGATGATATGGCGATTCCATTCTCGCGCTTAGTGTCATCGAAGTATGAACTATTAAAAAACAATAAATATAAACAGATGAAAAATATAATATTGGTTCTCATCGCTTTAGTATTTTGCTGCGAAACACATGGACAAGATAGTACCACGGATTATACCAAGAAAGTACAAACCCTGGACCAAGCCATTACTACCCTATACGATGTTATTTCTGGCGAAAAAGGAGAAGAACGTAATTGGGAATTGTTTCGGTTTCTTTTTAAACCCGATGCAAAACTGATCCCATCCGGAAAAGATAAAGAGGGAGTATATCAAGTACGTTACCTATCCCCTGATGATTATATCCAAACTTCAGGAAAATGGTTGATTCAAAATGGTTTTTTTGAAAATGAAATTCATCGGGAAACACAGACCTTTGGTAATATCACACAAGTGTTTAGCACCTATGAATCTTTCAAAAGTAAAAATGATACAGCACCATTTATGAGAGGTATCAATAGCATCCAATTACTTAATGATGGGAAAAGGTGGTGGATCATCAATATTTATTGGACACAAGAGACTGAAGAAAATCCGATTCCTAGCAAGTACGCTACTAAAAACAAATAATGTAATCCTCTGAAAATAGAACGGATACGATATTCTTGTGCTTATTCAACAACTTTTAACAACAACTTATTTATTTTTTGTGAGTATCAAACCACATGAATTCGTATTTTTGCGCGAAATTTAGTAGCATTTAATGAGGGTTCTGTTCTCAATACTATTGTTTGCCACATTCGCCGTAAAACCGGTTATGGAGATGAGTACAATCATGTACTATCAGCTCAATATCGATTATATTGTGGAAACCTATTGTGTAAACAAAGAGCGTCCCAAACTTAATTGTAATGGTAAGTGTTACTTAATGAGTCAAATGAAGGCCAAAATACAACCTTCAGAAGAGCAACCTGACACCATTATTAGTGCAGAGGCTTTTATTCCTCTTTTCTTTCAAGATTATACGGTTCGCATCAAAAAACCTGATTTTTTAGGTTTCGAATATCTACACAATTGGAAAACCGAGGATTTGGTTATCAAAACCATTCTCAACGACATAGATCATCCACCGGAATTCTTCCTCTCTTAACCATTTATTTTTTTTAACGGAACACTCAAAGCAATACGCCTTTGAAGTATTCTATGCATTCATTTTTAAATAAAAATGGCAATTCTATTGTACTCCTGTTTCAACACGTACAATGGATGAACTATACAATCAATTATCAATAATGAAACTATATATACATGCCCTATTTCTTGGGGCAACACAATTATTTTTTGCTCAGGAAACAGTAGAAAACAAATGGTCGGGATCAAGACCAGACGGACATGCTCCTATTTCGGTAATGGGAGATCATACACACGGAAAAGGAGAATTCATGTTCTCATATCGCTATATGTATATGAATATGGAGGACCTCAATCGCGGTAGTGAAAATGTACCTTTCTCTAATGCACTACGACCAAACGATATTTACATGGTTACGCCTACACAGATGCCCATGCAAATGCATATGCTAGGTGCCATGTATGCACCAAGTGATAAAGTCACTTTGATGGTTATGGCCAATTACCTATCCAGCGAAATGGATCATATTACCGCTATGGGAGGGACATTTACCACAGAAGCTTCTGGATTTGGAGACACCAAAATTGCAGTGCTATACAAGTTCTTTAACAGCAACAGACAGCAGTTGCATGCTCAAGTAGGAATCTCTATCCCTACCGGTAGTATTGATGAAATGGATGTGACTCCAGCTTCTGCTCCCAACGAAGTAATACTCCCATACCCTATGCAAATAGGTAGCGGAACCTGGGATCCGGAATTAGCATTGACCTACCTAAAACAGTGGGACAAGTTTTCTTTTGGAACACAGGCCAGAACTACACTTCGATTGGGTAAAAACGATAACGAATATCGATTAGGAAATCGATATAGCATCAATAACTGGCTGGCTTTGAAAGCTACCAACTGGTTAAGCTTTTCTGGACGTTTTGAACTAGGTGCTATCGACAGGATCGAAGGAGCTAATCCAGCATTAAATCCTATGATGGTGATTACTGCAGATACGGCAAACTCTGGAATGACCTATGCTAATGCTGGTTTAGGTTTTAATCTTTACGCTTTTCAAGGGGGATTAAAGAACTTAAGACTAGGTTTCGAAGCAGCACTACCCATATTTCAGAATATGAACGGTGTTCAGCTTAGAAATAAGGAAACCATGACACTAGGATTACAATACGCTTTATAAATATATACAACTGTTGACGTGTAGTGTCTCAACTACATGAGCAACAATTTCAATAGCAATGAAAAACAATTTATTATATATCTTATTCCTTCTTGCAGGAATACAGACCTATGCACAAAATGAGTATCCAACAAAAGAACAGGATACGATTATGTCAGAAGAAACACTAGAAGAAGTTATTGTGACTTCGGCTAGTCGAGAAATACAAAAAAGATCTGAAGTACCAGGTTCTATCTCTACCTTAAATGCAAAGGCCTTAAAAGAAACCAAAGCATTTGGAATCGATCAACTGGTGAATCAAGTACCTGGAGTTTTTATGTCGACTTCAAGGGTAGCAAGTAACGAACAACACTTTATGGCCGTTCGTTCTCCGATATCTACAAAAGCATTGTTTTTATACCTGGAAGATGGTCTGCAAATACGACCTACCTCCGTTTTTAATCACAATGCATTATTAGAAATGAATGATGTGGCTTATAACCGTGTAGAGGTTTTAAAAGGACCCGCATCTAGTATCTACGGTAGTGAATCCATCGGTGGAAGTTTTAACTTTATTACAAAATCTCCGTCCGAAGATTTGAGTGGTAGCGTAGGTTTCCAAACCAACGACCTGGGATTAACGCGTTACGAATTTGAAGTTTCTGATTCACCTAGTGAACAATTTGGGTTTTATTTGGGTGGACAACATGTACAACGACAAGATGGTCCTATTGAGCATAGTGATTACGAGAAAACGGCCATTACCTTTAAAACGGTATATGATATAACCGAAAAATTCAATTGGACAACTGTTGTAGATTTGGTGGATTATCGTTCGGATATGACCGGTTCTTTGAGTGAAGCGGATTACGAAAGTGGTAATTTTGAAAGTGACCAAACGTTTACAGAACGAGATGCATTGGCGTTTAGAGTACGAAGTACATTCAACACCCAATGGAACGAACAAAACAAAACCTCGTTCAACCTGATCGTCCGTGATAATCGTATGGATCAGAATCCATCCTATAGAATTCGTCAATTCAGAAACCAAGGGCAACTTACTGGCTTTGGGTCTGGAGAGATCAACTCCAATCAATTCAGAAGTTATGTTGGTTTAGTTCAACACAAAGTAAACATGAACTTTGCCAACTCCTCTTTGATTGTAGGAGCTACAGCAGATTATTCTCCTCAGGAGTATATGGCAGAAAGCACCAATGTTATCGTAGATCCAGAAACAGGTAGAAACATTGATTTTACGATCAACTCTGGACAGTATATCTTGAACTACGAGGCGGATATTTTTAACTATGCTGGTTTTTTCCAGTACGAAATATCTCCTGTAAATCAGGTAAAAGTAACGGCCGCACTTCGTTATGATGGCTTCGAATATGATTATGACAACCAGGTAGATGGTATTGTAGGAGTTGATGATGCTGTAGATAATTTCAACAATCTTACACCAAAATTGGGAGTGAATTACAATTTCACTTCAAGATCTGGAGTGTATGCCAATTATTCGCAAGGATTTACGCCACCACAAGTATCTACCTTGTATCGTAATCGTAACGATTTAATAGGAATCAAGCCAAGTCGTTACAATAACTATGAAATTGGAGGATACCTATCTTCTTCAAAATTCAAAGTAGATGCCGCCATTTATGTTTTGGATGGACAAAACACCTTAATCACGTTAAGAGATCTTGATGATAACTTTTTCAATACCAATGCAGGAAAAACAAGATCTTATGGTGTTGAATATGGAGTTACATGGTCTCCTATCAAAGAATTATCCATTACACACAATGGTAGTTATGCGATGCACAGATATATAGATTTCTTTGATCGCGGAGTAGACTTCTCGGATACCGATAGAGAAACTGCTCCTAACCTATTAGGAAATTCTTTGATTACCTATCGAAAAAATATCAACACCGATTTAGGGTTCAGTGTTACTGCAGAACACGAGTTGGTGGGTGAATACAATACCAGTTTCGAAGGTCAGGTAGAAAACGAAGATGGTACTTTTGGCACCGCTACCTACGATGGACACAGTGTGTTCAACCTAAGAGCGAATGTTGCTTACAAAGGATTCGAATTGTGGGGACATGCGCTCAATGTCTTTGATGAGTTGTATGCTGCAAGAGCTTCTTTTAATCGATTTAGAGGAGAAAATAGCTTTACGGTAGGAAATCCCCGAGCTTTTCATGTAGGGATGCGATATAATTTTTAAACCATTGAGACCTGATGAAACGACCATTCGTCGGGTCTCATTTTTTTGAATGATGAAAAAAAACGAAAAATTAAATAAATGGCTCTGGAAATGGCATTTCCTGGCCGGACTGATCACCCTTCCTTTTATCCTTATCCTCTCGATCACTGGTGGTATCTATCTTTTCAAAACGGATTATGAAGCCAAAAAACAACAGCACATTACCGAGGTTAGTGTTCAAGGAGAGCCTATCGGTTTCCAGGAACAATGGGAAATTGCAAATCAAAATGCGGTCAAAAAACCAAATTCGATGATTGTTCCCACAAAAAACAACCAGGCAACTCAATTTGTCTCGGGTCGTTTTAGCGGGAAAAGTGACTTGTATATCAATCCCTATACAGGCAAAGTTTCTGGTGAGGTAATTACCAAAAAAACCGATATGTACAAAGTTCGAAAATTACATGGTGAATTGCTTATGGGATCTTTTGGAACTAAAATCGTGGAGCTTATCGCCAGCTGGATGGTGGTGCTTATCGTAACTGGACTCTACATATTTTGGCCGGCTAGAAAATGGAATCTCTCCGGATTCTTTATCCCCAGATGGAAACATGGCAAACGCACCTTTTTTAGAGATTTACATGCCATCAGCGGATTTTGGATTTCGGGACTATTGATACTGGTATTGGCAGGAGGTTTCCCCTGGACAGATGTATTTGGAGAAAATTTTAAATATGTACAAAAGGTAACAAATACCGGTTTCCCCAAAACCTGGCATGGGATAGGATTACAATCACAACCCACAGGAAATGCGATTACACTGGATGAAATGGTGGCCAAAGCGGTTGCCTTAGAGCTTCCTGGTCAAACCACGATACATTTCCCAAAGGGTCCCAAAGGTGTTTTTAGCATCTCTAACCAAAACCCTAGTGATCTTGAGTCGCAAAAAAAGATCCATTATGATCAGTATTCGGGTCAAGAAATGATGACGGTAGCCTGGGCAGATGTAGGGATCCTGATGAGGGCACGAATGTGGGTCATGGCTTTTCATCAAGGAGAATTTGGTAAATGGAATTGGTGGTTGATGCTAGGAGTCGCTTTGGTATTAACGATAATGAGTATTTCGGCATTAGTATCCTATGTATTGCGTAAACGTAAAGGAAGCTGGGGCATCCCAAAAGTTCCTGTTGCATTTCGTGTAGGATATGGCATAGCCATCGTTGTCGTAATTTTAGGACTTGTTTTCCCTTTGTTTGGGGCAAGTATCCTACTGTTAGTACTAATCGAGTATCTTAGAAAGCTGAAGAGAAAAAAAGTACATCCTGTTCCAGCATCCTAACCAGAAAATATGATTATGAAAAAACGTGAAATAGTAAGAGCGACCAGAAAATGGCACAGATACCTGGGTCTTATTTTAGGATTACAATTCTTGATGTGGACAATAGGAGGGCTCTATTTTAGTTGGACTAATATTGACGAAATTAGAGGGGACAACCTAAAAAATAGTGCTCAAAAGATTCCGTATCATTTGGATTATGTCCCTCCACAGCTATTTCTGAAGGACCATATTACAGAAAGAGATAGTTTGATTTCCCTCGAACTCTCTACTATTCTACAACAACCGATATACAGAATACAATATGGCAATTCCAAACAGAAACAAGTGCTTTTGGTAGACGCCATAACCGGAAAAAAAAGAAAAGAGCTAACCAAGGAAGAAGCTATTGCAGTCGCCAAAGAAAAACTGAATGTTACTGCAGAGCTGACCGAGGTTGAATATATCACCGAAACCGGAAACCATCACGAATATCGAGGTAGGCCGTTACCTGCTTATGCCATTACTTTTGATCAACCTGCCAATACCACGGTTTACGTTTCGGTAGACTATGGTAATGTGCAGACGTTTAGGAACAACCAATGGCGAGTGTTTGATTTCTTTTGGATGTTACACACCATGGATTATCAGGAGCGTGATAATTTCAACAACTTATTATTAAGAGCGTTTTCGCTGTTTGGACTCTTTACTATTTTCTCTGGCTTTCTATTGTATGGGTTGACTTCTAAAACATTGAATAAAAGAAAAAAGTCATGAAGAATTTTTTAATACTGCTTCTAAGCCTTGTGCTATTTGCACAGTGTAAAAAACAAGAGCCAATCTCTATTACAACTGAGCAGAATAACATTATACAGCAAAAAGAAGAAAAAAACGTCGGTCTTTCCAAAGATCGAATTGTAAAGCAAGACGGATCATCATATACTCTTGAAGAGCTAAATGCATTATCCCATACCGAATTAATGCAAGCGGTTTACGAACCGCCAAGAGACACCATCAAAACCATAGGAATCCTGTTGTATGAAGGATATTTTATGTTGGACGCCATGGGACCACTCTCAGTACTCAATCATATCCATCCTGCACAAAAACTACTCATCGGTAGAGAAAAAGGACTGGTGACCAGTAGCGATAACGTAAAGATACAGGTGGATCACAGTATCAACGACATCGAACAATTGGATATACTCATTGTTCCCGGGGGTGTGGTAGAAACCTATAAAGCTACTCAAGACCAGGAATTACTCTCCTGGATTCGTAAAATTGATCAAAAAAGTAAATACACCGCAAGTGTGTGTACTGGGGCCTGGATTTTGGGAGCAGCGGGTGTGTTAGAAGGAAAACAGGCCACTACCAATTGGTATAAAGCCGAAGAAAATCTCGAAAAATACGGGGCTCAATTTGTACAAAAAAGATACACCCATGATGGTAAATACTGGACCAGTGCAGGGGTATCGGCAGGGATTGATATGAGTCTTGCTCTGGTAGATCATATTATGGGACGCAATTATGCGCAGTTTACTGCGTTGAACTTAGAATATGATCCCGATCCTCCTTTTGAAGGTGGGCATCCGGATAAAACCGATCAGGTGGTCACTTTTATGACCGAAAAAATGTATGACCAGTTGTTACATACGGTGTCTACGGAGAAAAACTAATAGACGCTATATCACAAAACAACACCAATAAATAATATCTTTGAACAATTAAAATTAAATCATAATGAAACTACGTATTTTTTATTCCCTTATACTTTCAGTACTACTATTCTCTTGCAATCAATTATCCAAAGAAGAACAGGAGTTTGACGCACTTATGCAAAAGGTAATTGATGTGCACGACGAGGTAATGCCAAAAATGGGAGAAATGAGTTCACTCATCAAAGAGTTGGAAGCTAAAGTAGATACTACCGCACAAGGGCAGAACTACGCGAAAGCACAACAAGATGTAAAAGACGCTTATGATTATATGATGAGCTGGATGGGGAACTTTAGCGATTCTTTCCCGCATGATGAAACCAACGATAGTGCTGATCCAGAAAAGTTGGCTGCCAAATTCAAATTACTACAAGAAGAAGAAGTAAAAGTTGAGAAATTAAGGGATCAAATTAACGCCAGTATTAAAAACGCAAAAGCGATATTGCAAAAGCCCTAAAGTGCTATGCTATCATAATTTCTAAAAAAGTTTTACTTTAGCAGCTGCAACAAATCACTTAAACCAATGAGAAAAATAATTTTATTTGCAACCGTACTAGTTATTTCGGCATCTTCAGGATATGCCCAGAAGAAAAAGGACCTTCTTGAAGAGATAGACAAGCTTAGAAAAGAGCTAAAAACCACAAAAGCTGATCTAAGTGATTCCCGAAAGAAAGAAAAAGCCACACTTACACAAGTAGCGACCATGGAAGCTCAGGTAAAGGATCTTAAAGACACTAATGCTTCTTTACTATCCAACATGAGTAATTTTACAGAGCTGTCTAATCAAAAGGCTGAAAATCTTAAGAAATCTCAAGAGATCATTCAGGAGAAAGACAGACAACTGAAAACCATAAATGATGCGTTAACACAATCCGATTCTACCAACCTTGCTGTTTTTAGCACGTTTAAAAATGCTATTGGTGGTGATAATGTAAAAATCGGACAAGGTGTGATCTATATTGTATTACCAAATGATATGCTTTTTGGTGACAATGATAAGAGCTATATGGTGGCAGACGGTGGAAAAGCCATGTTAGAAAAAATTGCTGCTGTACTGAACAAAAGTAAAGACTTGAACGTAATTGTTGAAGGAAATAGCAATGCGCTAAAGCTAGATGGTAAAACTTTATTAGATAATTGGGATCTAAGTGCAAGACAAGCGGCCTCTGTGGTTCGCGTATTGCAAAACGATTACAAAGTAGATCCTAAACGTTTGGAAGCTGTAGGTAAAAGCGAATATGCTACCGATGGTATAGAAACGGTGACCAAAATTATTATTGATCCAAAATTTGATGGTTTTTTCAATTTGGTGAAGAATAATATGAAAAACGACAAAGGATAAAAAAACAACTCCTTATACCTTAAAATCCGATCGTATTGATCGGATTTTTTTATACCCCTACTTTATAGATGCTTTTGAAAATTCAATTAATTTTAATACATTTACGTAACCAGTTACGTAAATAATAAAATAATATGGATTTTTTTGATAAGGCAGGGGTCATGGCCATAGGTTCAAGATTGAGAATGTTAAGCGAACAACTTACCGAAGAAGCTACAAAGATCTATGATCTATACGATGTGGGATTAAAACCAAAATGGTTTCCTGTATTTTATCTCCTATCCCACGATGAATCAAAATCCATCACTCAAATCGCAACCGAGATTGGTCACTCCCACCCTTCTGTGAGTAAGATCGTAAAAGAAATGATCAAAGAAGGAATCCTTTCGGAACACAAAGACAAAATCGACGGCCGTAAAAACAATATTCGGTTGACCCCAAAAGGAAAAGAAATTGCTATTCAGATTGAAGATCAATATCTGGATGTACGAAACGCCGTTGAGGAAATTCTAAATCAGAGTACATACAATATGTGGAATGCCTTGCAGGAATTCGAGTTCTTATTGGAGCAAAAACCGCTTTTGAAACGGGTAAAAGCCCTTAAGAAAAACAGAGAAGCGCAACATGTTCAAATCATTCCTTACGCTCCCAAATACAAAACCCATTTTAAGGAGCTCAATGAGGCATGGATAACGCAACACTTCAAAATGGAAGATACCGATCATAAGTCGTTGGATCATCCTGAAGATTATATTTTGGATAAAGGAGGCGAAATTCTGGTGGCATTGTATAACGAAACACCTGTAGGAGTCTGTGCTTTGATCAAAATGGATCATCCAGAGTACGATTTCGAACTCGCCAAGATGGCAGTTGCTCCCGAGGCGAAAGGAAAAGGTATTGGATGGATATTAGGGCAAGCGACGCTGGAAAAAGCAAAATCTCTGGGAGCCAAAACGGTATACTTAGAGAGCAATACGGTGTTGAAACCTGCCATACACCTATATCACAAACTAGGGTTCGAAAAAGTGGTAGGCTACCCTACTCCTTACGAGCGTTGTAATATTCAAATGGCCAAAACGTTATAATATACTTTTCAAACTACTATGTTTTCGGCGTAGAAGTACTTTTAAAACCATTTCATAATGGTTGTTTAAATGTTTTACCTTAAAAGCTAACCTACGCCGATTCATGGTAGTTCTGGATCTTAGCGTTCTTTTCTTCTTTGTGCTATCCATACATAAAGGAATCAAACTTGTTTTAAAGCTTTCTTAAAAGCAAACCAAAATGATTCTATCTCATTAAATTTTTGTAACTTAATGAGGTACAGACTTTAAAACCTCTCAATCATGAAAACCTTAATTTTTATTCTAATGGGGTTCTGTTCCTTCCTGGCGATCAATCAGGAAAATAACAAACCCAATAGCGAGCTCTATAACCTTGAAGGTGTTTGGGAATTACAACATCAATACATGTATCAGGACAATCATATTGCGGATACATTGCTGAATCAAAATGGATATCGACAAATCAAAATGTATAGTCAAGGAAAAGTCATGTGGACCCGTTACGATCCAAAAGACAATAACGAATGGTTTGGCTACGGGACATACACCATAAAAGATGGTATTCTCGAAGAACGTCTAGAGTACGCCTCTGGTTCTATGATGAAAATCCTGGATACCACCAAAGTATTTACTTTTGAGCTAATTGTTGGTCCTGATTCTTATCAACAAATTGATCTGGATGAAAATGGACATTATTACCATGCCGAAAACTATAAACGCATAAAATAAAAGAAATGCATCACTTACTCTGATGCATTTTACTTTTGTTCTTACTTCGTCTTGGCGATGGTACGCATTGCTTTTTTAACGATGTAAGTCGTTTCTTTGGTAGCCGAGTCTTTGGACCAGGTGGTACAGATCATACTCACCCAATCAGGTTGTGTTTTGCTAGCATCGTTGAGCCAGTTTCCTACCGAATCTCGTACATATTTTGAGGGATCGGATTTTACCGGTTCGATAAGCGAAAGCCCTTTTTGAGGGTTCTCCTGAAAAGCCAGTATTTTTTTGGTCCATACCCCTACTGGTCGTAAGGATTCTACGGCATAACGACGAATATTTTCGTCCTGATCCTTTGTCCAACCAGATAATATTTGAATGGCCGAATCCAGATCCTCAATCATTCGCTCTTTGCTTGCAAAAATAACTACCTCCCGTACTCCAAAATGGGAATCCGCAGCATAGGGTTGCATCGCTGATAATAAATCGGCAACCACATCATAAAACAAACTTTCTGCCCAGCAGCTCCAACAACGTACAATATCACTGGGATGACTGGATAAGTGTTTACGAATAAAAGCAACATCCGAAAGTTCAGCAAAAACTTCTCCTATTACTTTGGTATTGCTATTGGCTGTTGGCTTTTTTTGTGCATTTACTGCGTCTTCAAAAGAGGAAAACCAATCCATTTTTCCCAAAGGTTCCAAAACCGTCTTTAGTAATACCAACTGATCGGTAGCCAACCATTCCATTAAGTTTTTGGTTTCTACTTTTCCGGCATTTAGATATTCTATGACTTCTGGATCTAAGTCTTTTAAGCTTCTAGGACCTTTTCTGTTTTGGATGTGCTCTGGGATCATTTTTTATTTTTTGATTTAGGAATTACACCGATTAAATGACTATTCTGTTTGATTAGCTCTGCTATGGCTGCGGCTGCTTCCTCAAAATCATCTGCTTCATCAGGTAATAACAGCCAGGATTTAATATTGTAGGTTTCCAAATTTCGTAAAGAGGGGAACATTTCCTTCAAAATAGGTTGATATGCTACTTTGGTTGCGATCCAAATCCCATTATCTACAGGACTATGATCTTTGAACCGGGTGGCCAATACGATTTTTTCTTCTACATAGATCCCTACGTTCCCAAACATCTTTTTGGTCCGTAAGGGTAACGAATATAATAAATCCAGTATGAAGTCATAGGGTATCACAAGTACAAATGTAAAGGTATATAGTATCCCTACATACCCATTCACTACATACCAACCAAAATTTTTATGTTATACATATATTTGTATCATAAAGGATCATCAATATCTATATGACCAAGAGAATAGCCATATTACCCTTTGAGTATAAAGGAGAACAACTACAGTTTCTGTCGCACAGCATTCAGGAAGTGCTAATGCAAGAGCTTGGTCCATCACAAAAGTATACGGTAATCTCTAAGCAATCCACCCAGGTAGCCGTAGCACAATCCGCTAATTTAGCACACATCAGCACCCAATTGGATGTGATTCGCGTGATTACGGGTACGATTATAGAGCAAGATGCATTAAAAGTGCATATACAATACCACAGGCTTGATCTTAACGAAATAGAAGAAACCACCATTTCTATTTCCAAAGCCAGCATCTTTACCCTTGGAGAGCGTTGTCGAACTGCTGTTTTACAATTGCTACAAATCAAAGAAGAAAAACAAAAACCCCTCACCGTACAAAAACTCACCCACCCTGAGCTGTATCAAAAATTTATGCTTGGGGGGTATCATTTTAACCGATGGACTCCAGAAAATGTTGCAGAGGCCATAGCATTATTCCAAGAGGTGATCCAAAAAGAGCCCAATTTTGCACCCGCATACTTAAAACTGGCCAAATGTTACATCTTTCAGGCAGGACGAGGCTTAGAGAAACCAGATACCGTGTATCCAAAAGCACGAAAAGCGATCGATCAGGCATTACAACTCAATCCCGAATCTGGTGAAGCTATCATTGACAAAAACCTCATTGATTTTTTTTACAATCTGGATTGGCGAAATATCTACAACAGTATAGAAGAAGGGCTAGAGAAATATGTAGATGCCAGCGAAGCTTACCAACAATTATCCTTTTTCTGGTATGGGTTAAAAGAATACGATGCCGCTTTGGATGCCCTATATTCGGCTTTGGAGTATGACCCACTATCCACCGGTATTTTGAATATGATCGGAGATGTGCAATTGAGTGCAGAACTCTATGATGACAGTGAGAAAACCTTTCTTTCCATCTTGAAAATGGTTCCTAATGACATTGCTTCTCTAGAGAATCTAATGTACATCGCCTCTTTGCGAGGAAACGAAGCTCTTGCCTCTCGTTACCTACGGAAATTACAAAAAAACTTATCAGACACCACCCCTTATGTTCCCAGAATGGGGTATTTCTACGGAAAATTTGGTCATGATCAGGAAGCCCAGGACTTTTTGGATCATTTTGATAGGATAGAACAACAATTTCCTAATCGGGTGCTACATAATTACAAAACTCAGGTGTATTCTGGCAGAAAAGATTGGGAAGCTGTAATGGACCTTATCGAAAAAGGTTGGAAAGCACGTACAGGCATGTTATTTATTCTCACCGATCCTCAATTAGCACCCATCCACAAATGGAAACGGTATCAATTGATGGTTTCTCAGGTGTGGTTGCCCGAAAAAGTGGAAGACGTTGATTACATCTCCTTACATACCGACATTAAAGAAACCATTCGGGTGAACTTAAAAGCCTTATTGTTTATCAAAGCCGAAGACAATTATTCTCGTCTGTATTTCTTTCAAAATTTCAGATTAGAACAAAAACTGGTACGCGCTACGCTCAAAACTATAGAAAAACAGCTTCCAAATGCCTTTGTACGCATCCATCGTACTTACCTTTTAAATACGACTAACTCTTTTCAACTCTTTGGGAATTCTAAAACACGCTTTATTACCCAGCCACAACATGATATAGAAATACCGGTAAGCCGTAGTTTTGATCATACGCTGTTAACCAATATCACCGCATAGTCATTCCTACCCAACTACTACACAATTCCCCATATTTTTTTCACCACTTACCCATTGATCACATAAATGATTTAAAAGCAAGTGCTCTTTCGACATTTGAATAAACTTTTAAAAATCATTAAAATGAAAACAGTAAAATTCTTAACCTTGATGGTGTTATTCGTGTCCTTTTCGGCGATAGCCTCTTGCAAAAATCCATCAACCGAAAAAACCAACCAACTTGCAGAAGCTACTATTACAAATGAAAGCTCTTCTGCGGTAGTGAAATCTGCTAACATCACTTTTAAATCAGGCAAACTTATCGAAGTAGCCCTATTATCAGTAAAACCTGAAGGTCAAAAAGCATTTATGGAAGAGTATTTCCCAAAAGTAATGCCGGTAGCAACTCCTTATGGAGCAAAACCTATCGCTTCTTTTGCGGTGGTAAAAACAGTATTGGGAGATAAACCCAACCAAATGGTAGTATTTTTTGAATGGGATAGTATCGAACAAAAAAGAGCATTCGAATCCAATCCAGAATACCTAAAACTAAGAAACATTAGAGACAATGCATTGAGTTTCTTAAGCCAGGGGTACTTTCAAGTAGAACAGGATGTCACCGTTACCATCTCTTCGGATCAGATTTATGACTTTGCAGGTATTTTTATAAATCCCAAAAAAGCACACTTGCTACAAGAATATTTTCAGGCGGTGCTACCTACAGCTTCAAAACCAGAATTTGGGTACACTCCTATTGTTAACCTCAACCCTATCCCGGGAGTCTATGACCAAAATTATCACCCTTCGGTAATTGCCTTTGCACAATGGAAAGGTGGGCCAGACTCTCAGGCGCGCTTTGAGAAAACAAAAGCTTTTCAACAGCATAAGGAAAAAAGAAGCCAGGGCGCTCCTTATATCGATGTATTTCACATCAAACCTATCCTATAATATCAAAAGGAGGTTGTCATGAAAAATAAAAAGAGATCGAAAGAAAAAACCTCCAAAAAAAACTCAACAAAAAAAGAATGCAAGTGTCAAACACAGAAATCTAAAAAGAGCTTGTATTACCTTCTTTTCAAAGGTGGATTTTGGTAGCGATAGTGATTGATTGATGATTGTTCGTTTGTTTAACGAAAATTGGGCGGGATGATGTGCTCTCTCGCTCAATTTTCAAAACAAGCATACAGAATGTCTTACCCATTTACTACAAGACGATTCACCATCATTCATTCTTCATACCTGTTCACTACACAAAGAAATCAAAGCAAAACGATATAAACATCTTTGATAACATTAAATAACTTAAATACACATTAAAAATGGAAACTAAAACAGAAAAAAAACAAACCCTAAGAGGATTCGATTTAGAACTGCGAGAAAACCCGTCAAAAGAAGTACAGGCGGTGTATGATTGGTCGAGCGAAACTTTTGGTTTTATCCCTAATCTCACCAAACTATTAAGCGGATCTGAAGCGACGTTACTTTCTTATATCCATGCCCAATGGAATCTGGATAAAATCGGTAGTCTTTCTCCAGAAGAAAACAATATCGTGCAATTGAGTATCGCCGTAGAAAATGAGTGTAAATATTGTACTGCTGGTCACACCCTTGCCGGAAAAGTATTTTTTGGTTCTGCAGAAGAGGATTTAGCTGCTTTACGTAGTAAAACGGCTTTATCTAGTGAAAAATTCGATGCATTACGTGCTTTTGCGATTAGTGTTTACCAAAAACATGGTCGTGTGAATGATACCGAACTAGAAGCATTTAGAAATGCAGGGTACAACAATGCACAAGCTTTGGATGTGATCACCAACATTGCAGTAAAAGTGATCTCTAATTTTGCGAATCAACTTGCAATCAACGAAGTGGATGAGCCTATGCAACCCTTTACCGAAGGACTTGAAGTTTTTAAAACAGATTATCGCTAAGCAAATAGCAAACGAACATTCTAAATTTTTAAAATCATGAAAAACATTTTAAAATCAATACCCATATGGATACTAATTCTAATATTGTACTCCTGCAAATCTGTTGATTTACGAACGGACTATGTAAAAAATGAATCCTCACAAACGTTGGAGGAAAAAGGAAGACAGTTGCTAATAGAATCTTCCAACAAAATGGGATATGATCAATTGGCCAATAGCGAAGTGTATGAAACGGTAGCTAATTTTCAATGGAAAGGCCTTTGGCCACTCATGCCTATGAATGCTTTGCCAGGAAACCTGAATAAAGACATTCAATTTCGTTTTGCCACCAATTCTTTTGATGGACAGGTAGAATATCTTGAGGGTCGTAAAGAAGGGCTGGTACAGGGACTCCAATCCTGGGAAGGCTATAAAACCTGTGTTGATCATAAAGAAATCACCAGGCACGAACATGATCGTTATTTATGGGGACTTGCTACCTATCACTATCTCATAGAAGCACCGTTGACGATAAAAGATGCCGAGATCGTGCGATATGCTGGTGAGAAGGAATTTGAGGGCAAAACCTATGAAACGGTATATGTTACCTGGGGAAACGAAACTCCTAACAAACAATACGATCGTTTCTTGATCTATATCAACAAAGAAACGCGATTCATAGATCTTGCAGAACTCACCATTGGGGATTTCTTTTTACCCATGCCCAAAGGCTTGCAACATGCTACAGTACAATGGGATCGGGAGAAAGCCAGCAACGGTACTTACTTACCCAGTACTACCTATATCCAGCTCGGTAAACCCAGGGACAAGCAAAAACATGTATATAAATACACGACCAGAAACTACAAGTTTGATAGTTTCAAGAAATCGAAACTGTATCCTGTAGCCGGTTTGGAATCTTATGGTACTTCAAAAAAGTTTACCAATGATCAGATGTGAAGGTCACGACGTTTTAAGAAATTTAAAAATGATTTAGCTGGTTTTCCGTTTTAGCGATGCGGATTTGTGGCGGTCCATTAAAAATCCAATCTTATCGGTTGGATTTTTTTCATTTACGGATAGGTATATACATTTAATTGGTTAAGAAATATTGCAAGTCCACAAACTCTATGGTATTTATTGTTCCAAAAACCAAAGAATCTTCTTGATCATAGGTATATGTACAACTAGAATTTGCTTCCAATTGTAAACAAGGAGTTATGGCATTTTCATACACTCTCGACACCTCAAAATCATCAGTTCTTATGGTCATATAGGGAATCCCATTTACGTCAAAATTGTTATTGTTGGTCAATCTAATTTCAAATTGAAGCCTCATGGTATTATTACCTGTATCCGGAGTAAATTCAAACCTAAGCACTTCAAACGAAAAATTCTCAAGCAAAGGTGGAGTATCCAAAACTTCTGCAACCGTAGGTTCTGGAGTATCACAAGGTACAAGCTGCTCTATATCGTAAGAAAAAGACCGATTATTAACGAAATAGGTTTGTGGTATGGTAATAATCTTCATGCAATCCTCATTATCATCAGAACCGCAGGAGATGAATACAAAAACGAAAAGCGAAAGTGTAATTATTTTGTGCATAATATGATCATTTTTCTATTATTCTTAATGTTTCCAAAAGGAAAGATGTTACCTCTATAGTTCAATTAAAAATCAATTAAACGTATACGCCAACCCATTGGTCCACTCGTATTGGGTATCCGGAATGTCCATGGCCGGGAAGGAATCAAATGAAAAGGTGAAAGTCGATTTAAACCTGAGGTCCTTAAATATTTTAAATACTATCGAGGTTTCATTCGAAATTCGATAATCCCGAATCGCATCTACTCGCGGTTGATAGTACGAAGTACTAATGATCGACATATTATCCGATGGATATAAGTTTACAGATACATACATACTCCCCCGAATATCCGAATTGATCACCTCCATCTCCATTTCTTCGGTTTCTTCGTACTCATACATCAACAAGGTTCCTAGATAAAAGCGATGCTTTTTGGACGGCAATACTTTAAATCGGGCTCCTGTACCTGCTAACGCACGGATGTTGATGTTGGAAACCGGATCAAATTGGGTTTGCACAAAAGCTTCCCAGGCAATGCGCGGATAGAATTTGTAGTTGTACCGCAAGTGCTGAATCCCACGGTTCACAAACTTCTCATCATCCAATTGTTGAATATTAAGGTCATTAATAAACAACAGCAGATGTTTTCCTGCACTGTATTGCACATGGGTACGGTTGGCAATCTTAAAAATATCTCGTCTGTTCTTGATCAAAGCCAAATCCAGGCTTACAAAGCCCGACCAACCTGAAGTATCTGCTACTTTTCGTAAAGATTCTACATTCACAATTTGCGCGTTGGTAGTGCAACAAATTATCATCAATAGGACTACGATATATATTCTTTTTGACATTCGGTCTTTCAATAAAAGCCCAAAAATATTCAAAAAGACCAGAAAATAAACGTATCCTTATCGTATTTAGTGATCAAACATGCATTTCTTGTTTTGCAGAGAGATTCCCCCAACTATTTAAAAACAAGAAAATCGAGCTGCACAACATCATGATCGCCGGGAATTTTTGAGGGTATCGATCACTCAAATGCACCAAACCAATGGCCACTACAAAATTGATGATCATAACCAACGCCGCCCATTTTATTTGCTTTCCTAGTATGAATAATATTCCACAAATAAATTGAGCGTACACCGAAATGTGTGCCGCCACTAATGGAAAAATAACCTGGTAATTGGCCAGAAAATCCGCAAACTCTTGCATACGCTCAACAGAAAACACATTATCCTGAGAACCATAGATCAAATGAAAACCTACGGGACCTCGAATAAAAAAATCGGCATGTTTTTTTAATAGGGTAACCATGTGATGGATACTTTATTAATTTTTGGTATTCCTATTGACAAACAAACGCTCCACAATCACTCGTGCCGCAACGGTACTCCCTTGTAGAGAAGGATGAAAACCATCTGGCCCATAGTACGAAAAGTCTTGAGTGGCATCAAAATGTGCTTTCCAGGCTTTCCCCACTGGGCATAACAAAGCATTGTTTACTCGAGCGGCGGTGGTATAATTGGCAATCACCCCTTCAAAAGTGTGGTAATAGTATTGGGCCGGCCACACCATAAAATACACCAATTGCGCATTGTTCTTTTCACATAGCCTTGCATATTTTTTCCCATCACGAATTAGCATATCTCTACCCTCTTTTTGTGAGGAAGGTCCTTGTTGTATTACTACATAATCAAATCGTCTTGAGTTGATCAAACGTTGCACCTCTCCTTCTGCCCAATGATCCACAATCGCATAATTGGGTTTTGCCAACATGCTTACCTCGATCACCATTCCTTTTTTTGCAGCTGTATTTTTCACCAACTTTGGCAAATCGTTGGTGTAAGTCAAACTATTACCCACAAATAGCACATGAATCCCATCTGTGGGTTCCTGTCCTTGAGTGGAACAGCCCAGCATACTTAGTGCTATCAACAACAATAGTATTTGCATTCGCATGGCCATTAAGATTTTAGATAGTCTTGAATTTCAACATACTCAATATCGGGTCTATCCTTATAAAAGTCCTTTAACACGGCCCGATGGGCACCCCCTATGATCACCAATATTCGATCATCTTTGGTAATGTGTCGGTCGATATTGGACATGATATAAAAATTACGTTCCCACCATTTGGCCACAAACTCCATCCCGATATAGGTCGAATCCGAAACAAACTGTCCCGTCCCTACTACATATTGATTCTTGTTCTTGAGGTCTTCTTCTTCAGAATTTTTATAGGCATAATATTCGATCAGCGTACGTTCTCGTAAAAGCTCTGAGTCCTTTTTGTCATTTTCTTTGATCCTATTCAAAAAGGCATCAAACTCTTTTGCCTTATGGGTTTGTGCAAAAGCCGCTAATTGATCCAAAGGCAAACTTAGAGTGTAGTCGATACTATACATATGTATATGTCCCAATGCTTTGGCCAATCGAAATCCCAATTGCTCAATTTCATTAATCGTTAACTCATGGGTCCCCTCCAGAAATTCCAAATAGGTTTGGTTTAAGGCTTCGGCCTGATCCATAGGATATTCTACCATGATTTTGGTGGGTTTGTATTTTTTAAGGTGATCCAGCAGGTTCTTGATTTGGAGTTGACGTTTTGGGGATTGAAAATTATCCAGGTCCATGGATGAAAAATCAGAAGTCGCTCCAAAATGGAAGGTCCCCAAAATCGCAATACTAGGCAGCTCCGGTTTTGGGCCAACTAGTGCATCTGTTGCAATTTTTTCATTTTCAGAACAAGATATGAGGAATGCACACAATAGTACGATAAACCACCATGCCTTACTACTGATATACTTTTGTTTCATAGGTATTGTTATTGAATTGGTAAAAAGGAGACTATTTTCCAAGCTTCAACAATCGGATTTTTTGTGGTTCCCATTGATCCAGGATAGGTTGTGCTTCCTTGTCATAATGCGGCCACTGACTATTGGTGATATACATAAAACCGATCTCGGGATCGTATGAACCATTGGTAGGTTCTCCCGAAACCGGTAATGCATTATCCAACAACAAAACGTCCACTACTCTCATCTCATCATGATTGATTTTTATTAATCGTTTTGGTGTAGTGTTATTTTGTATGGACAACAAAGTCTTTTCATCCAGATAGGTAAGCCCGTCTATTCCTTTTAGTAAGTATTGGGAGGAGTGCATCCAAACTGGTGTTTTATCAGTATCCTTGATATTAATTTTGCATATCCCTTTGATGTAATCGGCTACATACAAGCACTCGTTGTTAGGATCCAGGGTAATCCCTTGCAAGTTTTTGGCATCGGGTACGGCTATGGTCTCTATCAACTCCTTTTTGCGGGTATCGATCACAAAAATCTCTGGCTTTCCTGAGTTGGACGCATACAACCTCCCCTGTTGATCCATCACCATGCTCCCTACTACCGCCTTGTCTGGCAATGTGATTTCTGTAATGATTTCTTTTTTGGTGATATCAAACTCCACCAAACGAGCTTTTTGCTCCTTCTCGTTGGAAATACCCTGAAACTGAGGCAAAGCAGCCATAGAAACCCATACAGACTTATGGAAGGTATCACTCACAATGGTTAGCAGTGCCCCAGGTAACTTGAGTAACACTTCACTTTGTTTTGTATTTAGATCATAGGCAATAAGACGTCCTTCTCGGATATCCGTCATATACAGGGTCGACCCTACTTGTACCAGATCTTCGATATGGTATTGGGCATCGATCTCGGCATAGTCCTCACTGGTGGTTTTTGGCGTTTGGAAGGTTTTGGACACCTGCTGTAACTCCGGTAAAAGATCACTTGCTGCAACCATCGCCTCAAAATCAGCATCCTTTTCAAATTCTACCAACGCATTCCAGGATAGTAATTGTTGTAGGATACTTTTTGCGGATTGGGCATCCCCTGTTAAACTATAGGATGCGGCCAAATTATATAATATGGTAGGTTGCGAAGGATGTATGGTCAAGGCTTCTTGATTTAAGGCTTTAAATTTTTGAAAATCCTTGTTTTTATAGGCCTCCATACTTTGTTTATACAAACTATTGAGGTCTTGTGCCTGACCCAAAAATGCCACTAAAACCAAACCAATCCATAGTATATGCTTCATGTAGTGTTCTTTTCATTAAAGGTACCTCAACAACACCTCGAATGGCTATATTATGATATGGACCACTGATTTAAAGATGTAAAAAGGCATTTTTTGGCTGTTTTTTGATGGTACATAGCAATAATTACGGCAAGTATATCTTTGGTTGGTATGCCACTCATTTTTTTCATAACTTGGTTTTCGAATCCAAATTGCTATAGCTCGTATTGATGAAAATCCTGATTGCAGATGATGAAACCCTGGCCAGAAAACGTATCCTAAATATTCTGGAAAAAGAGAGCGAACCCTATCAGCTGGACGAAGCCAGCTCTGGGAAAGAAGCGATCTTAAAAATCAATACCACCCAACCTGATATTGTGTTTTTGGATATCAAAATGACGGATCTCACCGGTTTTGAGGTGATCGAACATATCGATACTACTGTACTGCCTATTATTGTATTTGTTACTGCTTTTGATCATTTTGCCATCAAAGCCTTTGAGGTCGAAGCGGTAGATTTTTTATTAAAACCTTATAAAAACGACCGGCTACTGGCTGCTTTGCAAAGGGCGATCGCCAGAGTAAACTCCAAAGAGCGAGATGCCTATCGAGAAAAGGTACACCACTTGCTACAGCAATTGGCAACACAAAACGTAGCGCCCAATACCAACCAAAACCAATATTTGGAGAAGATTGCCTTAAAAATGGGAAAAAAGTATGTGTTTGCCGATACGGCACAGATCAAATACATTACCTCTTCTTCCTATTATGCAGAGATTTTTATGCAGGACGGGAAAAAGCATGTATATCGATCCTCTATGGCGGCATTATTAGAAAAACTGAATCCTAATCGTTTTTTACGCATCAATCGGTCTACCATAGTGGCGATTCCTGAAATTAAAGAAGTGATTAGTGAAGGTTTGGGGGATTATAGCATTACTATGAAAGATCGTACGGCATTTAGTGTGACCAAAAACTATCGCCAGGCATTTTTAAAAATAATGGGTATAAAATCATAATTGTGGAATCCAGAAAAAAGAACCCTTTTTATTTTGACAAAAAACTACTGCAGTTTTTGTTGTTTTTTTACCTGATCGCCTATCTGGTAGATTTTTTGGGGGTATACCTCTCTTCTTTGGCAAGTACGGATCCTATACAAGATGATAGTCTTGTAAACTTATTGATCAACTATGTTTTTTATTATTTCACCAAATCCTTATATATCTATCTAGCCTTGGTATTTACCCAAAAATATCTCTTTGGTGGTAAACGAATCGTATTAAAATCTACGATCCATATTTTGTTGGCGTTTTTGCTATCCTTTTATACCTCTTTTGTACAATTGTTGATCAGCAAACATATTATAGGCAGTGCCATCGAGGTGACTTTTGATAGCGTATACATTAGAGGGTTAAATGGCCTAAGCTTTAACTTTTTTGTCTACTTTTCTATGGTGGCTATTTTGTATGCGTATAATTATTTGCAGAAAGAAAAGGAAAACGAAATCCAGCAAATGCATTTAACCAACCAATTGTTTGATTCCAAGATACAGGCCCTACAATCTCAATTACAACCCCATTTTTTGTTTAATGCCTTAAATGATATCTCGTCTTTGATGGAAGAAGACATTACCAAATCCCAGGATGCCATTGCCGATTTAAGCGATTTGCTACGAGATACCTTAAACCTGACCGACTCCAAATTTATACCGCTAGACAAAGAATTGGAGCTGCTTAAAAAGTATTTACAATTAGAAAAGATCCGGTTTGATGACAAGCTACAATTTGAGATTACCGTAGCTCCAGAACTATTATCTACCAAAGTCCCACCTTTATTGCTACAACCCATACTAGAAAATGCGATCAAACATGGGTTTTCTTTACATCATGATGTGCTCACTATCTCCATAGATATTACCACATCCCAGGAAAATATACATTTGGTCATTAGTAACAATGGCCAACCCCTGCCAGAAACCGAACCCGTTATGGGGATTGGAATTAGTAATATCCTATCGCGTATGGATTCTTTGTATGATGGAAATTTTTCCTTTGCAATGAGGAATGTTGAGGATCAAGGTGGAGGTCAAAAAGTGGTAACTGAGATGGTGTTGCCTATGGTGAGGTAGCTTAAAATCCTGAAGGACTTATATTACTACTTTTGTTTGTTAGCTTAAATAGATCCTTTTAACAGTCTAGTGCAAAAATAGTGGAGATTTGAAGACCACAAACTTTTCAATTTAAACCAAAGTTTATTTTTATGACTGTTTTCTGTTTTTGGAAGAATTTCCACCATTACTTCTATACCCAATTAGCTACAGTTACTTATTCGAAAATATCTTCTCCATACTTTTTAGTATGAAAATCTTGAACGCCGTCTACATCATTTAGATATTCTATCAGTTCTTTTAATACGATTAGGTTAAAGTTAGAAGTCTTCGAATGAATTATGTGTGTAATTCCGTGAAATTGTCTGTGGTGTAAATTATCAAGATCTAGTAACGATGTTACATCATAATTTCTTTTCCAGACATCTCCCAGTTCCCAGGCAATTGCCAAATTCACATCTTTTTCAAACTTATCTTCATTTTCAAATTCCTGGAAAAGAGCATTTAAATTGAACTTGTATTCCAGTACCATAGGGTTTGATACAGTATCTATCGGTAATCCTAAATCTTGAACACCAAGAGGGTTGGTCACCTTATCAAAAATGTGGTTTTCTCTTGGTTCTTTAATATAGAATTTAAATATGCCATCATAAGTTGCATATTGACTTGTTGCTAATAATTTAAGACCTCTAATTACTCCTCCAGCAATCAATTGATTAAATAAAACAACAACATCCTGTTCAGATTGCGGAACCGAAGAAATAGATATTTCGTTAATTGGCTTGAAAAAGTTTGGATTTGATAAGTCAAGTGGGAATGATTGTTCGTGATTTTCCTGTTCTTTTATCCAATTGTGTAGATTAATTTGTGTTGTAATGACTGGTTTTGCACCCGTGTCATTCCTTAATTTATTTTTCCAATGCTTTAATTTATTTACAATACCGACAGATAAAATTTCACAAAGTTCTTTTATCTCAGGCTGAAATCCTTTTCTTCCTAAATCTGGATCTGCATTTTTTAAATGTACCACAACATGTGCTTGGTTTTGATAACCAATATTTGAAGTTAAAGGAATAGCAATATAGTCTCCTTGAAGCATATTATTATTCGCAATTAACAGACCACCTTTAAGAACTCTATATCCTTTCCTCAATTTAGCTAAGTTGTCATTAAATTCATCCCAAAGCTGAGTTGAATAACCAAAATAACCATAAGCTTCTATTGAATATTCATCAATCAAGAGGTGATGCTTTTCTTCTAACCTATTTGTTGGTAAAGCTTTTAATTCTTCTGAAGAATAGTTTTCGTAAACTCCATTAAGTCTCTCATATTTCGCAGGTAATTTTGACGGGTCTTTTCCTTTATCTAGAAGTTGTTTTTGAATTCTAGCTATTTCTTTAATATTAGCACTTGCTTTTATCTTACTGTGAGGATATATATAAAGAGCCGATTCATTATCAATTTCGGTTACAGAACCAGAAGAATCAATAACTTTTAAGTTAAATTTAGTTTGGTCGGTTGAATCATCAAAGTAAATTCCTCCTAATGGTGTCTTTAATAGTAAAAGATAAATCCATTGCTCCGCATTATTAGCAGAAAAGTATGAGAGATTTTTAGGTCTAGTAAAATCTCCACCATACTCGATTTTAAAAAAAGTTCCTTGTTCTGTTTTCTTAAATAAGTCAGGTATTTGTCCAAAAGAAGTAACTACAGGCCTTGTAACAATTCCTTCTTTATCTTCTACCCATTTTCTACCATTGTTAATTTGTCCAATGTAATTGAAATCGGCATTTTTTGTTCCAAGTGTTAGTTTATTAAATCCATATGCGATGTAAGTAGCTCCTACACCTTTATTCCCCCTTGTTCCACTACCGTCTTTGAAGGAAATGTTTGGTGCTAAAAATGCTTCGAATTCTTTTTGCTGAAACCCAATTCCATTGTCCGATATAGTAAATGAATTATCTTGTAAATTAACTTCTAGCCAAAGTTTTTTCTCTAAATCTGTTTCGACTTTTTTTCTTTTATCAACGGCATCAAGAGAATTTTGAATTAGTTCTGAAAACGAGTCAAAAATTCCAACATAAGATTTAAGAATATTTCTGATTTCTCTTTTTTTGGCAGAATTGACAATCTCGCTATCAAAATTATCAGAGCTATTTAATGGGTCAAAATCGTTTGTTATCATTCGTTTTTTCTATTTATGACTAACAGTTTGGCTATACGCAGTATTGTGTATAGGTGTCGTTACCTAATGTTTTCTACTTTACTAGTCTTAATTGTGCAGATATTTTTTCATCAATCAATTCTGCATATTCAGTTTCAAATTTCTTTTTTACAGTTTTGTCCTTCACTGACAACTTATTAGATAAATAACCTAATTTCCTGTTGTTCTGTTCTATTAATTCTGCCCATTCCATAACGTAAACTTCAATATTCTTTTCTGTCTTTTTTTCAAATAGAAATGGATTGTCAGGATAAGTTTTCCTTCTAGCTTTTGTTTGTGACTTTGCAAACTTTGTCAGTTTAGAGGAGATTAGGACTAATTTATATTTAACCTTTTCAGCTGGTAGTGCAGAATTTTCTTCAATTGTAAAAGCATAGCGATTAATTTGATTAAGCTCTTTTTCGCTAATCGCACATTTAGGAGCTTTGAGCTCAACTACCATTATTTCCCGTACACCAGAGTCCGTAATTTTTTCATTCAAAAAAAACAAGTCCGTAATATCGTTTAATCCTCCATCTTCAAGTGATATTAAGTTCTTATCCTCCTCAGTTGGAGAATAATTGAAGTACTTATTTCTTAATTCAATGAGAATCTTACCAATTTTTTTATCTGACCATAATTTAGGAGTACCATTATAATTCTCTCCAAAAATCCATAGTTGGTTCTCAATGATTTTATGCAGTTGGCTTCTTTCCTTAAGATGTTTAGAAATTTCTCCATAGGTTAATTCTTGAAGAAATTCGAGAAACTCTGTTTTTTCAGCAACAACACTTGCAAAGTGAACTACGTCTTCAAGATCTGTCTTTTCCAATAGCTGATGAAATTTTTCCAAGCTTTCATCTGATAATTTTAAAACCTTATCAAAGATATATTCAATGTTTCCGTTACCTATTGCTTTATCAAGTAAAGGGTACAAAAAATTCCGGATTTTATTGTCTTTTTGAATTAGACGATGCTCATCTTCTAAAAGGTAAGCAACCTTTTTAAATAAAATTTCTTGGGATTTAGAAGCAGGCTGTTCATTTTCTTGATAAGGATAATATTTATCTCTTTCTAGATTGTGAAGAAACTTTTCGAAACGCTTATTTTTAGCTTTATAAAAATCATTTATGGTATTTTTTATGGTATCCTTTAAATTTTTAACCTCCGCTTCACCTAAAGATTCAATATCTAGATTTCTGAATAAGTCTGTGTCAAGTAAAGGTGATTCTATATATATAAACCAAGTACCAAGATCTGGGGTATACCAATCCGAAGAATAGGTATATTCATGAGCAACACTTTTCAATCCAGCATTATCTATTTGAAAGAACACCTTGACCTTGTTAAGGGTTGAATTAATATTATAGAAATAGAAGTTCAACTCATGACTCTTGCCTTTTTTATCTATATATTCAACCATCTTTTTGGATGGTTTTCCAACGACAAAGTCACTTCTTTTTAGTTCAAAACCATTGATTCTGAATGTTACAAGGCTGTGGAAAATTTCAAAAGGATAATGTTCAAATACTGCTTGTTTTACCTTCTGTTCTAAGAAGTTTTCATGAATAAGATTTCTCTTTTGAACCTTCTCTTGTTTATTATGATGAAGCCTTTCAATACGAACTTTATAATAAGTATTTTTTTTGCCAATCAAGTATTCATAGTCGACTTTAAATCCTGTGTTCTCTAATTGAGCATTATTGAAATCAGTTGTATCTATGCTAAATTGAGTTCGGGTAAATTGTTTTTTACGGTTGTCATAGCCAACAGTTTCAATGTGCATTAACTCTCCGATTTGCAAAGAACTAAATCGACCAATCCCTTGTCCCTTATTCTTAACAGTGGTACCAATTTCTAGAATTTTATTATCAAACTCATTAAAGGAGACCCCATACCCATCATCAATAATTTCAATACTTTTTATTGGAGATTTTATATCCGCTTGATTTACGTATTCAATGTTAATATAGATGTTTTGAGAATCAGCTTGAATAGCATTATTTATCAATTCACGAAATGCCTGAAATGTATCTCTATATTTCGTTAAGTGGTCTTTTATAACCCTAGTATTCGTGGTTATCTTTTTGGTTGTAGTTTTCATTTTTTAATATTGGGTAACAATCTCGATCATGAGTAGTAGCGGATTTCTATTTACAAACCTCTCCTCTCAGCATTGTACTAACTTTGGATTTACATTTCACCCTTCGTTTTATCACCTAAGTCACAATTACTTATACATCGTGTTAAGCACAGATTTATGTTATTTTATCTATATCAGTATCAGTAGTTTCAATACTATCCCCAGATTTTAGTATATATAAAATTTCATTGATATCAATTTTCAAATCATCAGCTTCCAGAATTCCAGCAGTTGCCAAAGAAGATAGTTTTTCTATAATTTCTATTTTTTCTTTAGCATTTCTAATTCTTAAATTTTCATTTTCCAAAGCTTTTTTCTCAAGTTCTAAAGCATTAGATATTTTTGATTCTAGATTTGTTGGTAAACTTTCTAATTCTTTTTCTATTTTCTTTTGCTCTATTTTTATTTTATCGGTTTCAGCACTTGTTTTTTTAGTTTCCACGTGTGAAACTTGTCCTGCTGTAGCCGTTTTTATTAAGGCTTCTTTTGTTGTTTCTAACACAGCTTTAGTTTCTTCCTTCGCTACCAAATCTTTAATGTAAGCTCGGACTCTTACAATTAAACTACCTTTTAGGATATGTTCAAATTCTAATTTAACGTTATTTATGTTTGAAAGACTTGATAAAATCTTGAAGAGTATTTCTGTTTGTAATTGAGCATCATTATCGTTAGTATCTATTCTGATATCTAAAGTCATTTCATATGAAAAATCAATTTCGATGAATTTCTCATTTTCGGAATCCCAGTGATACTCGATGATTTTGAATTCTGTTACAAATAAGTAGAATTCTTTTTTCACAAAGTCTTCCGGTTCTTCAGTTTCCTCCTCCATATCCTTTAAATAAACAGATATTGGGTTAGGAATGCCAAAATCTAATGCGATTCTATATTCCGCTTTAGAAATAATATACTCATATTCATCAAAATTACTCGTGCCAAGTAAATTAAAATTGAAATCGTTTTTTGATAAGAAATTTATATAATCACCTTCAAAAAGTGTTGGAAAGTTTTTTGAAATGTTTTTTTCAAAGAAAAAATCACTTTGCACATTATCGGACTTTTCTAAAAGAAGGCTATAAAATTGGATAAACTTCTTGAATGCATAGAAAACAGGTCTGTCTGAAAAGCCTTTGAATTTAAATAGCACAAAAAAGGAATAGAGACTATCCGTCAAATATTTCGTTACAATTTTATTCGAAAGCTCATTATTTCTAAAGTTGTATTCCTGATATGCAAGATCAAAAGCACTCAAATGGTCATAGAAGTTTCCTAATTCAAAGTCCTTTTCTGCGTTAAATCTATGTTCTTCAATTAGTTCATAAAAACCTTCAAAAATATTTTTACTTCCTAAATGCGGTGAATCTAAATTTGATTTATCCATTTTTCTTGATTTGTACCTAATTCATATAAATTCATACCAACGCAATATCAATAATTTGCAAACACCACCCTTACGGGTTTCCACAATCGCACTAAATTCAAAGCAAAAAAATGAGATAGCAATTTTTAAAAACAAAAAAACCAACCCTAATGGATTGGATGTTTGTAATCGGGATGACTGGATGATCAATTATTGCATACAGCTATCGTTATACCACTCCACGACTTGCCTTACTTTACGTATTTGTTTTTGTTGTATGGCTTTTCCTAGTTCTGGACAGTCTGCAAAATAACGTTGTAATACTTTTCTTTTTAACCCAAACAATCCTTGATCTGCACGGATCAAAAAGGCATCTTTTTCTTTTTTAAGTAAAGACATCGACCATAGTGTACTATTTCCTTGTTCAAACCATTCTAGTTGATAGTGGCTTAACCTGCCTTTGCTTACCACTCTTAAAAAATGCTGTTCGCCCTGGTTAGGATCCATGGTATACTTAGGATTTCCCAATGCTCCGGTTATCAAGGACTGTGATTCTTGATATAACCAAAAGCTTTCAAACACAACACCGTCTACACTAAAACTAGAGACGTCTCTTCTTTGATACTTTTTTGTTTTACCCCTGGCATTGGTGATCCTGATCTTTTTATAAAACCTTCGACCCCCAAATCCACCTTCTTTGATGTGTTCTACTTTGCCATATAAGGTGTCACTGGTACGTAACACCAAATAGTCCGATGCTTGGTTGTTCTGGGCATATAGGCATATAGAACCAAAAAATACTAGAAAAGAAAGGGTCAAAAAGGGTATTTTGGGGATATGTATCATCTTTGTGATTGGTTTTGTTAACCTACAAAGGCTCAAACAACGTGCCAATACCTAATCCAGTAAGAAGAGCTAATATGCCTACAGTTTATTTATGTTCTTTTTTATTCCTAATCTAAGATGGTAAGTGCGCTTTCCACCATTTTTTTTAATGCTGTAGTTGAAGTATTCGTTCTATTAAGCACCTTGATACCATTGTTTAATGTGAAAAGGAATAATGCCAATGATTCTAGGTCCTTTTCTGGTGAAATCTCTCCACTTTCTACACCTCTTTTCAAATGGTCCAAAAATACATTCACAAACATGTCTTGATTGTTTTGTATAATGGATTTGATGACATCATCATGAGCCGTTAATTCGGTAGTTGTATTTACCACAAAACAACCTATATTGCCTTTGTCTGTTTCCTCTTCTTCTGCAATGCTTAGAAACAGTTTTTTAAATCCCTCTTTTACCGAATTATGACTGTACAAGAACATTTTTAAATCTGATAAAGATGTTTTTCTATAATGTGAAAAAGCTTTTAAAAAGAGCTGCATTTTGTCACCATAAGTGTCATAAATACTAGCTCTGTTGATTTGTAAATGTGTTACAAGGTCTTGCATTGAAGTAGCATAGAATCCATTTTTCCAAAAAAGATGCATTGCTTTTTCCAGGACTGCGTTTTCGTCAAAAGATTTTATTCTTGGCATGATTGAATAGCTAAAGCAGGTTAGCCCATACGGCAAAACCTGCTAAAGAATGATATTAAATGGTTAACACTATTTCTTTTCACTTGCTAAATTAACCGAAATTACGTCGTATGGATGATAATCCGGTGTAGAATTACTAAATACTTCCAACATGTTTGGTGCTTTACCTGCTTCAATGAGTTTGACCGCTTCTTGAAGAGAAGCTCCGTCTTTCCACTGTGCATAAACAATAACATGTTCGCTATCCAGACTTTTATGAATATTTGCAGAGATAAAACCTTTCTGGTAACGCATTGTTTCTGTCATTCCTTTTTGTAGCAATTCAACAATTTTTTCTTGTTGTCCTTCTTTGGGTGTGATTACGTTAATCACGGTAAGAATTTCTCGATCAGCATTAATGATGGCTTCTGATTTTTGATTGGCGAAGTCATCAGTGTTTGTAAAAGCGAAGCTCATTGTTAGTATGGCAATAGCTAGTGTAAAAAGAGTAACTAAAAATTTACGGTTTATTATAGTTTTCATTGTATTGGTTTTAAATTAATATTCATTTTGGAATGATCATTCTGAAATAAATCAAAAAAATATCATTTCCGATACAAACATACTTATAAAAGAATGATCATTCCAAAATATTAACTTTTAATTAACTTATGATTTCAAAGAACCGGAATCCATCAAATTATGCGTTTTACAAAGGTGAAGCAACTACTTTTTACAAATAAAAAATCCAAACCTAATGGATTGGATTTTTTATGGTCGGGATAACATGGCTATTAATTAATAGATACAGCTATGGTTATACCACTCTACAACTTGCCTAACTTTACGGACTTGTTTTTCCCGTATCGCTTTCCCTAATTCTGGGGACAGTTCGAAAAATATTACCAAAGTAAAGGTCAAAAAGTGTGTTTTGGGTAAAAGTATCATCTTAGTTAACTGGTTTTATTACCCCCTAAGGTTCAAACAACCTGCTAATACCTAATCCAGTAAAAGGAACTAAATGAACTGCTTTGTGTAAAATACGTTTTTATACCTTATCTGCAATAGATGATTAATAATAGCGCCAGACTCCACACCCCATAAAGACATTAGAAGTCGTATTCCATACTCTTTCTATTTCCCCATCTTTCCATTCTGTATATTGTCTCGATTGGACCTCGTATTTTGCAGGACACCAGTCTGTATAATCCCTATTCGGACATCGGTAACAATCGTCTAATGTAGTTTTGGTCGACGATAAAATTATATACGAAGTTCCATTCCTGGGCACATTATAGCGCGCTTTGTTCTTTTTATATTTTAATTCTACAGCATCACTATAGCTTTCATTCGTGCTACTTTTTAATTCTTTGATGGATTTAGATTTCAAAGATTCAGATTTCTCAATTTTTTGATAGGTCGAGCTTGTGAAAATTTTGGCTGATGCTACTTTTACTTTTTGACCCAACACGGTTTGTGCAAAAAACAGTAAACCTATAAACAATAGTTTTCTCATAATTTTTATTTTTAAATGGAACTTGTGACTACCTTATTTAAATATATACTGGTACCCATATATGATAAATACAAGCAATTACGGCTAACTATTGCTGTAGATCCGTTGGTTTAACAAATTTCAATTCCATAGGAGTGAATTGCGTTCTTTTTGACAATAGAGAATCGGCTAATACATTATGAATACCATCAATACTTGATTGAATCACTCCAAAACCATCAACATCAAAATTGCTATTTACCTGAGGTTTAAAATAGTTGACCAACTCCCTAGATTTAATCCCAAATGTTTGCAAACTATAATACACCGATGTTCTGTTGCTTTGAAGCTGCGCAGAAGCAGCAACACTTGCCAAATTGGATATATCGATACCTCTTTTCAGCTTTTTAAACAGATAATGTGTGGAATATCCTATCCCATAAACTACGGTATCATTTTGTCGTCTTACAATCTTCGTTTCCACGTAATACACATTAAGACTGGTTTCTTTTTTCCCAAGTTTCAAACCACCAAAACCAGGAATAGTAACACCTGCATCATCTTTACCGTTAAACACTTTTACTACGGTTCGCATACTGTTTAAATCATCTCTTGTCACTGGGATCGAATCAGTAATAGCTTTTACCGTAAAGTTTTCTAGGTCTGATACCTCTAAACTTCTCGCCAATTCAGTGAAATTGAATTCTGTACTGTCGATAGAATCATTGCAACCGATCATGGTTCCCAAAATGAACAGTACGACTAATAGTTTTCTTGTTGTTTTCATATTTTAGTTATTTAGTTTATTCAGCCAATCGTTAAAAGACTTGGTATATGCTTCCTTGTATTCAGTTAAAAATGGGATGAAAGGGTGAGAATTCTCTAATAGTTTTTCTCCTTTTAGTACGGCTTTGACCCTATTATAATCAGAAAATAATGCTGCCAATTGAGCTTTCTCAATACGCTGATTTTCATCAAGATTGTAAATTGTTTTCATCGTAAAATCTGTTATCTGCTCGTTGGTGGCTAGTTCTTCTGCGATTGCACTAAAATTAGAAGAGGAGTATTTGTAAAAATCCCCGGTAATGAGGTGAGGAAAACAATTTGGGATTGTAATATTAGAATAACTATTATTACAGGATATGGATGAATTGGATTGTAAGGTGACAAAATTATACCATTCTGGATCCAAATAAGTATAGTGCGAATTGGGAGAATTCTGTAGGGATAACCAATCCGATACCGTTAACACCGAATCTGAAAAAGATGGATCAATTACAAATCTTTCATTTTCATTTTTATCATTCTTAACAAGAACAACAACAGCCACATGAAAATCCCAAAATATGCTGTCTTTTTTTAACCCCAAAGGGTCTTCAACATCCAATGCATCTTGCTTGTGGTATAGTGCTATTTTGAAAGGATCAAAATTCCATATTTTCTGGTGATTGATTTTTTTTTCATTAAGAATTAATGAAACAATCATTGCTCGGTTTTGACAACCATTATATACGCATTTAAAATCCATTTTAGATGCTTCCAACAGGTATTTGACCAAGGCATTGGCTTCTTTTTTGGTAATTGCATCCTCGTCATTGAATTCTGTATAGGTAGGAGTCATCCCTCCTGCTATACCATAAGAATAATCAATTTTAAACTCTTTGTGCTGACAGATTGCTGTTGAAAAGGTAATAGTACATAAAAGTGTAATGAAATGTTTTTTCATATTTCTGGTTTTAGTGTATTGCCAAGAGATCGATGCATAAGCTGTAGTTATTTTTAATCTTTTTTCAATTTTTCTACATCTTCTAATTCCAATGACAGCTTTTCTAACTTATCTTTTTCCATAAGTGTTAATAGAATATAGGAGTGAATCCATTTTTTATTGAGCATGGTATAGATGAAAAACAAGAAGACCAATTTGCCCCAAAACGTGATCAAAAACACTATTGCTTTTATCACAGCGGTTTGGCCCAAATCAAATAAATTAAAAAGCGAATACAGCGGTTGTACTACCACATAAAGAGGAAGCCAAATAGTGACTCCGTAGAAATAAAACAGTCTTTCAAAAGATTTGTTTGAGCTCTGGAAATAGTATTCCATAGAAATAAATCTGCTAAAGAGCAACGCCATGGCAATTCCGTTATACAGTCCTCCCAGTAATCGTACAATAGTTGCCGATTCTTCAAGAGTTAAACCGGGAATTCCTTTACACAGGATTAAAATATTTAAAGCAGTGATTCCTATTGCGATTGCAATGGGGATTTGGTTGTTGATTTTTGATGTTCTGTCGTCATCCTCTAAGGTGACACTAAAGAGCACAAGGAAAGCGGTAAATAAAAAGGTGGCACTAAATAGATTAGTGGCATTAGTTAAAACTTCTATAGCCAAATATTGGGCAGCGCTTTTCCTTCCAATACTATCATTTACTAATAAATCAATATAGTCCTCATTTACAATTTTGAGCACACTTTTGAAGGAATCGTAATCAAAATAACTGTCCACATAAAATTGTAACAGATAGAATCCCAAAAGAATGATTATAAACCAACGGATTGATTTGTAAAGTTGACGAATTAGTGAATTGGTTCTTAATAACTTGCTCGACAATTCTTGTTTGGTTAAATCGTATTGCTCACAAAGCCGAACGCTTTCGTCATCGCTAATCACCAGAACTGTTTTTTTGATAAAATACAATCCTATAAATAGTGCTGCCAGATTTAATCCATCGGTAAAGAGGTTTATATTTTCTATATATTGAAACGAAGAGCTCTTTATCGCGTTTAAGATCACGCCAATAGACCCAACCAATGCTATCAGGCTAGCAAGAAACTCATCATTTTCTTTTATAAATCCTCTTAGTTTTTTCATCAGTACTAGTATTCAATTCAGCGTCATAGGATAGACTCTATAATTTTTGAATAAAGGTTGAATAATATCCATCCGAAATCAATACCCATTAGTGGGTATAATTCATATCCGTACCAGAATCATAAAGTGCTGCAATTGGGTAACCGCCCAGGAAAAAAGTGAAGTAACTATTTATAAAAACAAAAAATCCAACCCTAATGGATTGGATTTTTGTAGTTGGGATGACTGGATGCGAACCTGCGATCTCTATCTTTCTTTTAGGTTGTTAATCTTCTTTATCATCTCTTCGGCTTTTGTGTTTTTGGGGTTAAGCTCTAAAGACTTTTCATAATTGGATAACGCCAAATCATATTGTTCATTGGTGTAGTATGCTTCCCCAAGACTGTTGTACAAATTGGCATTTTCAGGAAATTCGGAAGCCGCTAACAAAAATATCTTGATACTTTCTTCTATCTTTTTTTCTGATAATAAATCTTTACCTAAACTATTTAACTCATTGGGATTATCAAAACTATAAATATCATAATCACTTTCTTTTAACGCATGGTATTGCTTGATCCCTTTATCAATATTTGCTAAACAGGTTTCTCTTATTTGTCGGTATATTGATTTTTTGGGCAAGGTAAAAGCCTTGTCATTCATAATATTATGAACCGATTGTATGATTTCAAAACTCTTATTTTTATTGTTGGACATCAAAATAATATTGAGATCCGTATCCAATTCGCTCATAAAAGCGGCTTCAAATTGCCAGGATTGACCACCATGAAGATGCAAAGCAAAAGAATCATGAAATGAACCCAAACTCCCCTCTTTATTTTTAAAATACTGATTCTGCAAAAGCAGTTTTAGCGACGCTTTAGAAATTAATTTATTGTTGTGCAGCGCAGTAATCCATTTATTTAAATCATCAATTGACACCCACAACCTATCTTTGCTCGTAGAAACTTCCTCGCAATTTATTTTGTGTACGTCAAAGCACCTAACTTTATTTGGATAATCCAAAGCAGGATCAAATACAACATTTTTCATTTGTAAAGGGGAAATAACGTTTTCCGTCACAAATTCTTGATATGTTTTTTTTGTCACACTTTCAATAATCCGTTTTTGGAGAAAAATACTATTGTTGTTGTAGTTGTAATTTGTGCCTGGTTCAAACATTAAATTAGGTAGAAGTTGTAAGTCTTCCAAAATGTCTTTCTCATTTTCTACATGGTCATAATCAATTTGTGGAATCCCACTAACATAGTTTAAAAGGTGCTTGATGGTCACTTTCTCGGACCAATCGGGTAAGCCCAAATCAAATTGAGAGAGTTTATCGTCTAACTGTAAATCCCCTTTTTCTACTAACATCATAATAGAAACGGCATTAAATTCCTTTCCAATTGAGCCTATATTGAAAATAGAGTTTTTGGTCAGTTTAGTCTGCCCTGAACCGTCTGTATACCCAAAGAATTTTTGATACACCAAAGAATCGTTTCTGGTAACCAGAATATTACCATTGTAAATGCCTTTATCAAAACTATACTGCATAAGTGAGTCTATAGTTGTATAATACTTTTCAAAAGGTGGTGTTTTTTGTGTTTTTGTATCGCTACACCCCAAAATACATAGGGACAGCATAAGAATAACGAATTTATTCATGATTTTGATTGATTTGATTGATGTTACCAACTACAGACAATTTGGTTCTAAAATTGTTACAGTTTTTGTAGGGGTATTGGTGTTGTAGTTCACTATACTATTAGTACAACTCGTATTTGCCATGTTTTTATTTCTTTTATATCAATAGGTGTCTTAATGTTATAATTGTTATCACCATATTTTAGGAAATTACTTATGTAGGTTTTTTCTAAACAAAAAATCCAATCCTAAATGGATTGGATTTTTGTGGTCGGGATGACTGGATTCGAACCAGCGATCTCACGCCCCCCAGACGTGCACTTTAACCGGGCTAAGCTACATCCCGAAATCGGTGAGCAAATATAAAAATATCTTGTACAACAAAAAGAAAATCCTTTGGCTATCTTTCTAAAATCTTAATCATTTTAAACGATTTTAATAAATGAAATAATCCAGGTAGGATTATCAATCCCCCAATGATCAAAGCTACCCCCAAGGCTTGGATCACGCTATCGGGCGCGATATCCTGTAGTAGGCTTACACTGGCATCGGTAGTAATCACCACATTGGGGAAATGAGAGACCAAGGCGGCCAATAGGATCAAAAACACCTGTAGACCTGCATAAAACCGACTCCATACCTTATTTCCTTTTTTGATGGTCATCCATAAGGGATATAACAGTACCGCCGATAGTATTACCAAGACTACTGCAAATCCATTTTCTATAAATCCCATCACAAAGGCTTTGCCCGTAATAAATCCATACAAAAAAGTAAGCAAGCCAATAATCACCACCACCATAGCGGCAATTCTTGATTTTTTGATATACACTTTTTCGTTACCGGGCTCTGCCTCTCCTATCAATAAGACCGAGGATAAAAAGGCACACAAAGCCGCAAAAAACATCCCAATCAACAAACTAAAGATATTGAACCAGGGTTGTAAAAAGGCTTCATAAAAGGATAGGCTGGCAACATCGCCGGTGATCACGATATTCCCACTAATCAATCCTCCAAACACCATCCCCAAAAAGATGGGCGTGATCAAACTTGAAATTTTAAACATGGTATCATATACCTTTTGGGAATTATCGATGACCGCATCATAATGTCTAAAGACAAAAGCGACTCCACGCAAGGTCACTCCCAGTAACACAATCGTTAACGGGATATGCAAATGCACCACCATAATATTGTAATAAGCAGGAAAAGCAATCCACAAAATTACAATCAAAATAATGATCCAGATATGATTGGCTTCCCAAACGGGCCCCATCACTCGGTAAATGGTTTTTTTGGTGATTTGTTGGTTCTCTTCAGAAGAAAACAGTTCGACAATCCCTGCGCCATAATCCGCACCACCCAGCACCACATACAGGTATAACGAAAAGATGAGAAAAAATAAGACAACGTATAACATGGGCATTAATTTGAATGATTAAGAACTCGAATCTGTCTCAGCATTAACCAGGTTACTGCAACCGATAAAGTGGCATACACTACAATATAGGTGTAAAAACTAACCACAATCCCTGGCATGGGTGTAACAGCATCCTTGGTTCTCATGATTTTATGAATGATCCAGGGTTGGCGACCTACTTCGGTTACGATCCAACCGGCTTCCAAGGCGATAAATCCCATAGGAGCAAGTAATATGAACAACAACCAATATTTGTTGCTATTCAGCCATTTTCGTTTTTTGAGCGACACAAAATAGAGGATTCCTGCTAGCAGTAAGATGCTTCCGATCCCCACCATAATCTGGAATGCATAATGTACCATCGGTACATTAGGACGTTCATCCTCGGGAAAATCATTTAGGCCTTTTACCTCGGCATCAAAATCCCCAAAGGCCAAAAAAGATAGCATCCCAGGCAAGGCTATTTTATGACTCACCTCTTGGGTTTCGGCATCTACAATCCCACCGATGTATAAAGGTGCTCCTTTTTCGGTATTATAATGCGCTTCCATAGCCGCCAGCTTTACGGGTTGTCGTTTAGCAATATCTTTGGCAGAAATATCTCCACTAATGGGTTGCAAGATAGCCGCCACTGCACCAAAGGCCAGTGCGATCTTAAAGGCTTTTTTATGTAGCTCTACTTTTCGTTTCTTATATACTTGATACGCATGGATACCCGCCACGGCAAATCCTGTAGCGGTAAATGCCGCCAGGGTCATATGCAAAGCTTGTGTAAACCAAGCGGGATTCAACATCGCTTGTATGGGATCTATATTGGTAAACTGCCCGTCGATATAATCGAATCCGCTTGGGGCATTCATCCAACCGTTTGCGGCGACTACCAATATCCCTGAGGCTACACCAGACAGTCCAATAATAATCCCGGTAAACCAATGAAATCGTTCTGGCAATTTCCCCCAACCGTACAGATAAAATCCCAAGGCAATGGCTTCTACAAAAAAGGCGGCACCTTCTAACGAAAATGGCATCCCGATAATAGGACCCGCATGTTTCATAAACTCGGGCCAGAGCAATCCCAACTCAAAGGACAATGCCGTACCCGAAACCGCACCGGTCACAAAGAAGATGGCGACTCCTTTCTGCCAGGCTTTGGTGAGGGTCAAATACATTTGATCTCGTGTTTTTAACCATTTGTAATGAGATACGACCATAAAAAAAGGCATCACCATACCAATACAGGCAAATACAATGTGAAATATCAGTGTAAATGCCATTTGGAGCCTTGCTGCATCAAGATTTTCCATAAAAAATATTTAGCGAAGAAATTGGTTTCCAATTAGGATATAAAGATACGACACAAAGCTTGTTTAAGGAAGAAAAAGGGAAGGATGTTTTTGATTTGCTATCGTTAAACTTTTGTCAAGAAAAAACAGGAACATACAACTGGTCAATACCAACAAAAAAAGCTTGCCACCTCGAGGAAGTAGCAAGCCTTTTACAGAACCAAAAATCTATTTTACAACTTTAATTATTTCGGAAGTACTTCCGTAATTAACACGTAATATATACATGCCCTTTGGTAAGGCAGATGTATCAAAAGTTAGGGTGTTTGCTCCTTCTACTGGAGAGACTTTCATTTGCTTTCCTTGTAGGTCATACACCACAGCTTCTATGGATGATTTATTCAATCCATTCGCCACCGACAAGGTCAAGGTATTGGTAAATGGGTTTGGCGAAGCACTGATGGTTTGATTCCCTGTCTTGAAAATCGAAGTTCCTGATTGTGCACTAGCTCTGGTGCAATCACTAGGACAAGAATCGAACCACTGGTTGTCGTACCAACCATCTGCCGTTCTAAACACATCTGGGCTTTGCGCGCCCCCATTATCGTTAAATACAATACCTACCTCTACTGTTTCATCGATAGTAGCCGAATACCATGGGGTACCTACTAAGGCTTTCATTGGTACTCCTGGCCATGCTGGTGCTCCCGGGATGGTCGCATTCGCATTTTTGTCGTAGATGTAGATGTATGCTGTACTCCACGAAGCTGGTTTTTTGAAATATACATCAAATGAAGTATCAATAATATCTACAGGACACTCACTTGGGCAGGTATCAAACCATTGGTTATCATACCAACCTTCGGTAGTTCTAAATAAATCATCGCTTTGGGCACCACCATTATCGTTAAATACAATCCCTACTTCAACCGTTTGATCGATGGTGTATTTGAACCAAGGTGTGTCTTTTACGGTAGTCATCGGAATCCCCGGCCATGCTGGGAATCCAGGAATAGCTGCATTAGCATTTCTATCATATAGATAGATATACGCACTGTTCCATGAAGCTGGCTTTTTGAAGTATACATCAAAAGCGGTATCGATAATATCCCCAGGACATTCGCTTGGGCAAGTATCAAACCATTGGTTGTCATACCAACCTTCGCTAATTCGGGTCAAATCGTCTGACTGTGCTCCCCCATTATCATTAAATACAATACCTACCTGTACATCCTGATCGATGGTATACTTGTACCAAGGAGAATTTCCTTCTTGTGTCATTGCTACTCCCGGCCATGCTGGGAATCCTGGTAGCGCAGCTCCTGTATTTTGATTGAAGATATATACATAGGCCGAAGACCAATCTGCTGGTTTTTTGAAATGTACATCAAAAGCACTGATATCTCCCACCACATAGTCTCTAAGGATGATAGGTGATTCATTACCATCTGAGTCAATAGCTATTGCTCTCACCGTCGTATTATCACCTACTTCAAATGAAGAAGTATAAGGTGTACTTGCCGCCGTAGGTGTGGTACCATCTAGTGTATAGAAGATAGATACGCTAGCACCATCCGCAGTAGTTGAAGCCGTCATCTCTACCGTTACTGGACTAGTATATACTCCAGAAGCCGGATTAACAGTTAAGGACACAGAATCTGATAGGTCTAGTGGCTGTCCTACCAATACTAAACCAAAGGTAGTACCAAAATTCACGGTACCATTAGTTACTGTAGCCGTAAGATCAGAGAAATAGTCTTTTAACACCGTACCATCAGGCCATAGTCCATATACATTTAATGCGCCTGCAAAGTCTCCATCCTGTCCCTGGAACACCAAGGTCTTATCGCTTTCTCCATTTCGGTTATATTCTCTTTTGAAGATATACGGAGATTCATTCATACGTTGGTGAGATCCTGCTCCTACAGAGATATGCTGTCTTCTGAAGGTTCCTAGTTTTCTCCAGTGAAACAACATGGCTTCATCAATAGAATCCCAGTTCATATCCCCGCGATATCCTGCATCCACATAGGTTTGAGATTCAAAAAACTGTCTTCCGGATTCATCTCCGTAATAAATCTGAACCCCACCCGGAGATAATAACAAGGTTGTTCCTCCATAAAACATGTTTCCAGTGTAGAATTCACTAAAATCATGAGATCTTAGGTAACTGATCATGTTATACTCCCCCGGAGTATTGAATCCTCCGTCGTTATCGTTCAATTTTGCTGCAAAAGAACTGAAGATCTCTTCTTGTCCTAGATCGGTATACGCCTCTTTTGGAGATCGGAAGTTGATCATACTGTTAAACTTCCCTACGGTAAAATCGTCTGGTAAGTTATCCCCAACATTACCGATGATATTTACGCCAGAGTGTTCTCCTGTCATATAAAAATCAAGGTCATCTAACTTTTTGGTCGGATTATTTTGTTTCCATTCCTGAAGTGCCAGCACCGCTTCGTCCTTTAACTCTGCCCAGGCATCTACCCCAACATGTCTTTCGGTATCTACTCTAAAGCCATCGATACCATATTCTCTAACCCAATCCGTCAACCATTTGATCAGGTAGTAACGTGGCGCTCTTGGTTTGCCGGTTCTGGCAAAATAGGCATTCAATTCATCTACCTCTTGCTGTCTTCTTCCTTCGGCGTCCCACTTGTTTAATAACCACTGTGGTAATGCCACTTCGCTAAACGATTCTGTTCTGATATCAGGTAATCCAAACAAAGGTGTGGTTAGATCGTCGCAAGGAAGTTCTCCGTTCTCTACCCCACAAGTTAATCGTACCCAATCGCTAGGGTAATCTTCGTCTACAAATTGAAGTTGCCCATTCACTTCTTTATAGGTACGATATCCAGAGTGATTCATCACGATATCCAGCAATACGCGAATCCCATGATCATGCGCCTCGTCGATAAACTCCTGAAACTGCTCTGCAGAAGTAAAGTTAGGATCAAAAGCCGTCCAATCGTTGGTATGATATCCATGATACGGATAATCCCTAAAAGTTGGATCGTTGGCTGGTGGGTTATTAAAACCGTGTCTGTTTTCTACTACCGGAGTCACCCAAATGGCACTTACGCCCAGTGCATCAAAATAGCCTTCACGCAATTTTTGCGTTACCCCAGGGATGTCTCCCCCATGAAAGTCAATCTCGTTGTTTCTACTATCCTGCTTCCTATCAAAGTTAATATCATTTGTGGTATCTCCATTATTAAATCGATCAGTGATCAGGAAATAGACCGTTACATTATCCCAGGAGAATGGTAAATTCCGAAGGGATTGCGAAGTTCCTACTTTTGGGAGCAATAGACTTAAAAGCAACCCAAAATAGAGTAAGCGTTTTTTCATAATTAGTTCTTAGTTTGTGTGATTGTTAATAAAACCATCTGAAAATCAATTATTAGTAAATATTTCAAACGTTGTAATAAATATTTCTAAAAAAAATCCGCTTTTGGTAACAATGGAAGTCCCGATTTTTCTCGCAAACGATTGAGTGTTGATATTTTATTTTCACTTATGTTAAAACCTTATTTTTAGTACAATAAAAACACAGTTATCTTGTCAAATTTTTAGGCATAGGATTCCCTGTTATTCAGGAATCGAAACTATAACAACTTCAAAATTTCAGATTTGTAGTTATTTCTGCCTGAATATTAGGAACTACATATTAGCAAACACCAATAAGGTTTTGTAGAACAGGTGTTTAGAAAAAATAAGCTTTACTAGATGGTAACGTACCCTTCCAGATTAGTTACGCCCCAATTCTCTAGCTCGTCTTCTGACCATAACTCAGGAAAAAATACTCTTCTTTGGTATCTGGGATGCATGTATTTGTGCCAATCGCTCCCTCCGGTTGCTTTTTTATTGGTTTTTCCAGAATCCAAATACTTACCCGCTGTTTGGTAGTGATGCATCACCCATTTGATATTCACCGTGTGATCGTAGTGACGCATGGCGTTGATCAACTTCTTTTCTTGTTGCTCTGCTTCTGGCAATTGGATATACTTGTCCCAAAGATTCACGGTATTGTACTCCTTCATCCATTCGATCAATTCCTTTTTGTATTGTTCTTCAAAATTGGTCAGCAATTTGGATTTTTTACCGGTTTGGTAATCCTTACCCGCGGCTTGCCAATACATATGATCAAAGGCATGCTCAAAAGGAGTATCCCTATTGATGGTTTTCCTGAATCGGTAATCGATCAAATTGATCAATTGTGTAGAGGCGATTTCTATTTTTCGGTATTGCACCGATTGGAAACCACTGGCCGGAGTGAGCGTATCTCTAAATTTCAGGTATTGCTCCACTTCCATCCCTGCCGTCATGATATCAAATGAATTTGATAACATATCAAAGTAGCGGCTGATGCGCATCAAATGCATTTCAAATTGTGTGGTGTTGATATCCTCTGCATAAGAAATTTGCCCCATCTCCCAAAGGATCATCTTAAACAACAATTCGTTGATTTGATGATACATGATAAACACCATCTCATCTGGTAATTCGGTACGTTTGATTTGTAACCCCAAAAGGGCATCTAGTTGGATGTAATCCCAGTATTTTATGGGTTCTGCATGTAATAAACCAGATAAGTATACATCTGGATTTTGTCCCATGGCAGTATATTTTTTATCTATTGCTGCTAGCAACTCTTCTCTATTCATGATTGAAAAAATTAAAATAAATGGAAATCCCTGGTGATGATTTTATAACGAATTCGTGCACAAAATCATTCCGGGAACTAAAAATCTAAAAAAGAAAAGAGGAGCTTATGAAAAAGGAGATTTGATGTTTATATAACCAGCCACACTATACAAAGTATAGGCTGCCCAATTGATATGACAATGGTGGTTATTCATTTTTGTGCTTTAAACATTTCTTATACAAAAATATTAAATTTATTTTCTACGGATACTATGATTCTTCATTCAATTCCAACGCTTCATAATAATTTAAAATCCTATCTTCATCTCTTCAATACAAAGCTATGGAGTATCGGTTTGATTTTTATAGTATTCTGGCTTTTGTAGCATTGGTACAGCTTTTTATTTTAATGGTATATCTATGCTTTAAAAGAAAAATGAATCGGATCAATGGTTTATTGATTCTATTCTTTGCTGCACTGTCCTTTGATTTGTTTCATTACATAATCATTACAACCAAGGCGATCTTAAGTATTCCTTTCTTTATCGGTGCGGGTTCTATCGCTCAGTACTTATATGGTCCCACCATCTATTTCATTGTACTTTCGGTACTGCATCCTAATAAAAAGTTCAACCCATACCAATACCTACACTACCTCCCTTTTCTGATCAATTTGATATGGTTTTTAAGCTATAAATCTCCCGAGCATATTGACCAGCATTTAGATATGGCCACTCAATTTGTTACCGATATGGATAGTGATCCGAAACTTAGATTTGGATATCCTATTAGTCTACCCTCTTATATAAAATTGTTAGTACTGTTTAGCATCCACCCAATTATCTATCTCATTGTATCCATACGAAAATTGGATGTCGTAAAAACGGATAGGAGATTAAAAAATTCTGCATACTACAAATGGTTGCGAACTATCATTTTTGGGTTTTTAACGGTTGTATTACTGAGCGAATTGGCATATGCACTTGTCCATTTTTTTGAAGTGTATTATTGGTTTTTGAACAGTTTTGTGATTTGGCGGCCTCTTTATGTTTCCTTTTTGCTCTTTGCAGCTCTGCTCTGGCCTTTATCCCATAAAAGTTTAAAACATTTTGGAAGTTCCCAGACTGGTTCCGATTTCATCATGGTATTACAGAACTATATGGAAGGATCTAAGCCCTATAAAAACCAACAGTTATCCCGATATCAACTCGCAGAAGCCCTGGAAGTATCTCCGGATTATCTCACCAACATGATCAACAGCGAACTTGGGGTGAATTTTAGAGAATTCATCAATACCTACAGGATACAAGAAGTGAAGACCCGTATTGAACATGGAATCCTAAAGGATTTGACCATCGAGGCAGTTGGCAATGAGGCAGGGTTCTCCTCTAAATCTACATTTTTCAGAGTGTTTAAAGATCAGGAAGGAGTAACACCTTTATCCTATGCAAAACAACATGATCAATCTGTAAACTAGTCTTAAAACTAAGTTTTGACACTACATTATTCCTCGTAATTACCACGATCTGGTATTGTTTTATAAGCTTTGTATCCAAGTACATTTGAAACATCACCTATTGATTTTCAATGCGTACTGATATCATCAATCAATCTTTCAAATTCAAAATACTATGAAAATACATGTAGTAGGTATCGCAATACTGTTTTTTGCTTGTACTGGTAAAAGTCAAACGAATACAATAGAAAACAAGACTGTCCAAGTGATCACAAAAACCAAAAAAGCACTATCCTCCAAAATTTTGTTTGCACGAAAACATAACACCGAAAATGGGTGGTCTATATTTTCTATCGGCCCAAATGGAACTGAAGAAAAAATCGTCATCCCATACGCATCTGGGCAAGGCGAATACAATCCAGACATCTCTCCCGATGGTACTACGGTTTTGTTTAACTCCTATCGATTTGGTGGATGGAAACTATTAACTACTAATCTGCTCACAAAAGAATATAAGAGGATTTCATCTTCTACTGATTATTATTTTAACGGTAGCTACTCGCCCGATGGAAATCAAATCGTATATGAAAAAGTAGGACGTGGAGAAAAAACGCAGCTATACATTTCGGATAAAAATGGAGGCAAGGAAATTTTGGTTTCTATAGGAATGAAAGATGTTGAAAACCGCATACCGGTATGGAGTCCCGATGGCACATCCATCATTTTTTACAGCAATAAAAATGGAAGCACTGATATTTACCGTTATGATACAGCAAAAAAGGATATCACCAATCTCACCAAAAACGAAAAGGGGAATAATTTTAATCCTAGTGTGTCTCCTGATGGAAAGAAAATTGCTTTTTTCTCGGATAGAAACGGGTATCTGGATCTATACGTCATGGATAGTGACGGAACTAACTCCAAGAACCTTACGGCCAGTCTTCATAATGAAAACAATGTGTATAATTATTACAAAAACAGCAATCTATTTTGGCTTTTTAAGTGCTCCTGGTCTCCTGACGGGTCATCTCTGGTATTCTCGAATGCCAACACCACCAATATCGATCTATTTACCATCAAAAAAGATGGCACCGAACTACAGCAAATCACCAAAACCGAAGGATCAGAATTAACGCCTGTTTGGGGAATGATTCATCCGTAACACATCAAAATGCCTTAACTACCTATTAAAATTAGTACTACATAAATCGCAATTCAATGAAACGAAATATCATCACCCTATTCCTGATAAGCCATTGCTTATTTTCTTATGCCCAGTCCAAAATCATATTTTCTAAGAGTGCTGGAGGCTTAAATACTGGAGGGACTTTGGATCTCATGCTATATAATCCTGTTGACAACACCACAAAGCTGTTAATGAAAGGTACAGTAAACCGAAGAGGAGAATACAATGCAGTTACCTCCCCTGATACAAAAAACATCATTTTTAATACCTATAAGTTTAGTGGTTGGAAACTAGGCATTGGTGATTTTGATGGGAAGACCATCACTAATATTTCAAAACTAACCTCTCGATCTAACTATGAGTATAATGCAAAATATGCACCAGATGGCTCAAAAATCGTCTATCAAGAGTACAACTGGGCAAGAGGAACTGCTGATATCTATATAGCTGATAGAACCGGAAAAAATGCCAAGCACTTCTTCACCACCAAAATCAGTGATCAGAATTTAGCCTGGACCAAAGATGGAAAGTCGATCATCCTTACTTATGTAGAAAATGAAAAATTAAGAGTTTACTTAAAATCGTTGGACCAAAAAACATTCAAAAAACTATCACAGCATAATGCTAACGATTTTGCCGTATCTACATCTAAAGCTGAAAACAAAATTGCTTTCTTATCTGACAAAACTGGTAAAATTGATCTGTTTGTTATGGATCTGGACACAGGCTCCATAAAAAATCTCACTCTTAATCTAAAATCAGCAGATGCTGATGTAAATAGTATCTGGGCCTATAAAACAAGTTGGTCCCCCGACGGGAAACAAATCGTTTTTAATGCCATGGTGGGTGGAGACTTAGAACTTTTTATTATCAATAAAGACGGATCAAACTTGTCTCAAATAACAAATAACAATGACACAGAAATTACTCCCTTCTGGACGAATTAATAAAAGCAAACTTAGATCATAAACAACGACACTATAAGCGATAAAAAAATCCAACCACTACTGTGATTGGATTTTTTGGTTAACAACTAAGAAACTTCAATACTTAGAGCTAACCGTACTAAATTAAAAAAAGCGAAGTAAGTTAAAACGTGATACGTTGTTTTTACCAAATAGTATAAGGCATGGTTATCGTCCATAACTCGGCAACCTTTTTGATCGTATCTTTTACTTTTCCGGTTATATTCTCTTTATGAGCGGTATCTATTAAAAATATATCCAAAACTGCATCGTAATAGTGTTCGGTAAGCTCGTGTTCAAATTGATTTTCTGGTTTTATATCAAGAATTTCTGTTTCGGTTTGTGCTACATCAAAATTTTCTTTAAAAATTTGAAGCACATTTTTTTGAACAATACGTTCCTTTTCTACAATATTCATAATTAGAGCTTAATCCTTATTACCTGAGTAATTAATTTTTAACTATGATATTTTCTTTTTTATCAATATCCATTAAAATCAATCTTTTCTTTACTTGAGAAACCTCTTTTCGGTCTCCTACAATTTCAATTTTATCTTCTTCATAAGAAATTGTAAAATGAGCTCCTATATACTCCTTAGCAGTTAAGTCATATTTAGAAAGTACTTTTTTAGCAACAATTGAAAACTCTAATACTTTTCCATTCTTAGTATCTGTAAAATAAATTGCCTTATCAGATTGCCCGTTATATGTAGCAACGGTTTCCAAAATCGTTAAATCTGGTACACTAGTAAAACTAGTCATTACCGCGGTCACTAAAATTAAAATCATGTTTTTCATTATGTGAATTATTTATCGTTTTACTTTTTAGACACAAGATTTTATAAAAAGTCACTTCTTATATATTTATGTATCTCATAAAACCATGTTTTGTTAAAAAACAGTGGATTAAAGCATTGAAAATTAGAAAGTTTAGTATTTCATCGATTAACTATGAATCTAAGCTAGAAAAGCTCAATTAATTTGATCAAAAAAATTGGATTCTTGTGGATATTTGACAACTTCAAATAAGCAAAAGATATGTTTTGATTCATCAAAAGTTTTCAAAAAACTACTGATTGTGGTTTATAAGAAAATAAACATTGTTTATTACGATACTTCGCAAATAATCTAATCCATTGTTTTTAAATCAAAAAAACGATTAGAATAAAAAAACATTCTTAAAAAGTGACTTATTTGTAATACTGGTGTCTCAATTATTGTATAACCATATAAATGCAACACTTGGAGACTGACAATACATTCCGTAATCTAACAGATGAGGAACTTGTTGCACAAATTGTGAAAACGAAAAACTCTCTGCTATTCGAGATTTTATATGATCGATATAGTAGTATGGTTTACAATAAGTGTTATGGTTTTGCCAAGACTGTGGATGAAACAAAAGATTTAACACAAGATATTTTTTTAAAACTATATGTAAAACTACCCAGCTTTAAGGGAACCTCTAAGTTTTCCACCTGGTTATATGCGTTTACTTACAATTCGTGTGTCAATCATGTTAATCGTAATACTGCAAAAAAAATAGAAAAAGTGAGTGTTCCTTTACATGAAGATAATCATTTAATGATAGAAACGGATGATTACAATTTATTTCAATTAAAAGTAGATAAACTTCAAAAAGCATTAGAAATGGTATCGCCGGAAGATAAAATGATATTGCTATTAAAATATCAGGATGATCTATCCATCAAAGATTTATCAACTGTGTTAGAAATCGGAGAAAGCGCCGTAAAAATGCGTTTAAAAAGAGCAAAAGCGAGAATAATAGAAATATATAATGAAAAACTAAATGCTTATGGATAATCCATTCAAAAAAATTGGGCATCCCCCCCAACCCGTTCCTAAAGAATTAAAGAAAAAGGTAATGGAAGATGTAGCTGCATTTCAGTTTTTTATGGAATTGGCAGGTTTATTCTCTATAAACTATGCTAAAGCAACCGAAAGCTTCTTTAAAAGAAGGAATCGAGATTAAAACTAAATAACATACAAATTATCATCATGGAAACAATTACCAACTGGAAGCAATTGACTTTTAATTCGTTAAACGAAATGTTTAAAAATGTAATGGAAACCGTGCCTAATTTACTAGGCGCCATTTTCATTCTTTTAATCGGATGGCTAGTCACTAAGATTGTAGTATTTATTGTAAAAAGAATCTTGAAATTTGCCAAAATAGATAAACTCACAGAGGTAATTAATGAAAAAGATCTTTTTGGAAAAACAGATATAAAATTTAACATTACTAAAGTAATTACAGGCTTTATTAAATGGGTAATGTTCTTAGTATTCTTAATTGTAGCATCGGATATTATGAACTGGCAAATTGTATCAGTAGAAATCGGAAATTTGTTACGCTATTTGCCTAAGCTTTTTAGCGCTATTGCTCTATTTATGATTGGACTTTATGTGGCCAACTTTGTAAAAAAGTCAATCCATGGAGTATTTAAATCTTTTAACCTTAGTGGCTCTAAAGCTATCGGTAATATCGTATTTTATGCCATAACGATTATCATAACGGTAACCGCTTTAAATCAAGCCGGTATAGACACTAGTATTATCACCAACAACTTAACCATTATTCTTGGAGCATTTTTAGTTGCTTTTGCTATAGGCTTTGGTCTTGGATCTAAAGAGATCATTGGTGATTTGCTACGAACTTTTTATATGAGAAAAAGTTACGACATCGGTCAGAAAATAAAATACAATAATATTTACGGAACGATAGAATCCATAGATCACATAACTCTTATAGTAAAAACAGAAAAAGGAAAAGTAGTATTACCCATTAAAGAAATAGTAGAAAATCAAGTAGAAATAGAAGATGAATAAAACTTTCCGTTAGTATACTACCTAACATAATGAAGATGTGGATAACCTAAGATATCCTGATGTTTAACTTGTACTTGAGGGAAACTTTGAAATTGGAAAATAAATCTAAAGAAATGTTCCACTATAAAAGGCAGAAATTTGGTGAGCCATATAGTGACTTCAATTGCGTACTTATCAGAACATCAGGTATCTTAGTTAGGGCTACACAAACTCAACTTAATCAAATTTTCACAGCTCTGTAGCCGTTATGGGCTTCTTACAGTGTAGGGTTAATTAAATGTTTACAGGATCATTTTGATCCAAGTATGCTTCGCTTATAAAAAAACAGGTTTGCCTTAAAGTTTATTTATAATTATTCTTTTAACTACTTTAATTCCTGTTTTGGTTGTTATTTCGAGTATATACATCCCATTAAATAAATCGCTTACATCAATTTGCAAGTTGCGCGACGAACGCACTTGAACACCAAGCGTATTGTATACATGTATATGCTGTAATTCTTCTCCTTCCTTTAGTTGAATATGAATTTTATCTCGTGCGGGGTTGGGATATACCATGAAATCATGAGACTCATTTATATCATTTGAAAGCTGCTCTACCCGTACAGCCATGAATGTAGACTCGAAGCTGTTTTTACGATTTTCATATAAAACCCTGTCATTCAAGGGAACTATCAGGTTCATTTCACCTCGGTGATCTTCTACCAATTCATTACTAGTTTTCTTCTTAACTTCAAAAAAGAGGAGACTATTCGTATCTACCAGTACTGTGATATACTCTGGACGATCCAAATAAGACCAAATTCCAACACCTTCCATTTTTGTTGGAATGGTTACCTGCTCTAATTGATTCCATCCAAAAGCATTACGCCCTATACTTCTTACACTATTGGGTATGATCACGCTCTCTACCCATTCTCCTTTTTGAAAAGCATTTGCTCCTATATGAGTTAAGGTATATTCGATCCCATTATTAAGGACTTTTTCTGGCATGTTTACACTGGTTGCAGTACCTGTATAGTCTACAACCATTACTTCATTCGAAGAGATAATCTCATATCTTAAATCGTCAACGGTAAAGCTTTGTCCATAAGTAACTATCATTAAAAACAGAGAAATCATAACCAGTTCCCATTTATTTTTAAATTGTAATTGGCTTTTCATAACTTATTCAGTACTTGTTTTTTTAGTGTTTTTTTAATCCATAAGATTATCATTATGAAGAAATGATAGTGGTCTACCCCAAATCATTACGCATAACTGGCTCCTGGTTTTTATGAGGTGGTATGTAAGTTGCTCCCTGTATACCCCAATTCTTATCAATTTACTAATCAACTATTTTTTCAACAAATAAGAATGCTAACGAAGCAACCTACCCTCTCTGATAAAACATACCACCTTTAAACTTCTACAGTTAAGTGTTTACAACTATATGGAAACACTATCTACCCTGTATACCTTTATATCTCGTATTGTTTTTACATATTTTTCCAACTGTAAATTGCGATGTAAACCAGGTTTACCACCCCAAATAAAATGACCATCATCTGCATAAACACAATAAAGTACAACAGATATTGATATGATACTTTTATCATGTTAACCGGCTTTTGAAACGCTTTAAGTAATGCCATCATAAAGACATCTTTTTTTACTATATTTTCTTCCATCTTTTAGAATTTATTTGTTTTGATATACTACTATACGAAGTGGTATACAGGCTGCTCACCAACGGGTTCTAATCCAAACTCATTAAAACATTTCCCTACTATATATTACCTGCCATCGCCATATTTTAAAGTAATACGAAAAGGAGTATTGGAGTGTTGAGGGAGCAACCTATACTTCCACTATAAAGACAACATTTTTAACTTTTATATTTGAATATTTGCGTGCTTCCATACATTGGAACTCTTTTCAAATTTGTACACCCGCATATAGCTTATTATAGGGACTTGTTTATTCCTATTTTCTTCTTTATCAAAGGCCCCGATAAGGGTAATCGTATCATCATTACTCAAGTTCATCGTATTAAAACCTGATAGGTTATATCCTGCTATGCTATCATCTATATCTGCTCCTTGTTGTACCCAGCGATTGGATACATTGCGGTAAGTCCTTACATATCCGTACCTCTTCTCTTTACCGTGGTTGTACGAGGCTATTGAAATGGCGGTACCGTTATCAGATAAGCTGATATTCCACCCTGAAAAATTACCGGTTGGTAATCCAACAATATCTTTACCTATTTGCTTCCAAAACCCTGATACGTTTTGATATACGCTCACATAACCCGATGATATTCCACCCTGGTGAGCTCCTATAGCCATCATTTGACCATCGCTCGACAAACTCACGCTTGCTCCGAAATAATCTCTTACCGCTTTCCCATTAATATCTCCACCTATCTGAGACCATTTCCCAGATGCATATCTATACACCCGTACCTGGCCCGAATGTTTACCGTTATTACTGTTTAGTATTGCTCCTATGGCTAGTGTGGCGCCATCTTGAGATAAGCTTACACTATAGCCAGACCACCCCCCTTTCCTCTCGCCATCAATATCTTCTCCTACTTGTTCCCATACGCCTTCATTATTTTTGTACACGCGCACATGTCCGGAGAGTTCACCATTACGCCCATTGTTACGTTTAGCTCCAATGGCTACCGTAGTACCGTTTCCTGATAAGCTTACACTATACCCCGACCAATCTCCGGTTGCCTCGCCGTAGATAGCATTCCCCAGTTGATTCCATGATCCCGCATCTCTTTTGTATACACGTACACATCCTGATTTTTCACCATTATAGTTCGCTTCATATGTCCCTACAGCCATAATGGTTTCATTATTGGATAAACTCACACTGTAGCTTGACAAATCAACTACTGGTTTGTTTATGTTTACTTGAGTCTGAGCAGAACTCACTAGGGTTAATATCCCAAAAAGAATGATCGTATGTCTCTTCAATTGTCTCAATTCTTATCAATTTTGAAACGAAGATTCACCGTATTTAGCTACCCTAATAAAAAAAGTGCTGAAGTATGTTAAATCGGGGACTAAGAATTTACTTTATGGGACTTTAAAAACTTTCCTATACCATTTTTAAAGGGTTTTTGTCCATGTAAAATTGTCCATGAATAAGTTACAGATATCCATTCCCAGATCTTCCTATTAGTCACAAATTTGCCCTGTAATTAAATATCAAACCATGAAAACAGCAATTCTATTAAAAACCACAATCCTAATCATGTTTTTAGGATTTTCTATTCAATCATTTTCTAAACTTAAAAACAGTACTATTATGAAGAACACAAAAAAAGAAACCATGGGATTATTAGTAATCATGAAAGCAAAAGCTGGTAAGGCAAAGGATGTTAAAGACTTCCTATTAGGCGGATTACCACTAGTACATCAAGAACCTGAAACCGTATCTTGGTTTGCTTTTCAAATTGATGATACCACTTTTGGTATATATGATACTTTTGAAACGGAAGCTGGTAGACAAGCCCATCTGAAAGGTGAGGTTGCAAAAGCATTATTAGCTAATGCTGATGATTTATTAGAAAATTTTGATGCAAACACAAGCATTCAATTTATTGATGTGATTGCCGATAACCACAAACCGGGAATACAAAACAAAGGCCTACTTGTTATGATGAACGCCCAGGCTGGAAAATCTGAAGCCGTAGAAGATTTTTTGAAGGCCGGAAAACAACTGGTTAATAACGAACCTGAAACCTTAGGATGGTATGGATTTAAAGTAGATGATACCACCTATGCCATCTTTGACACCTTTACTGAAGATGCCGGAAGAGATGCTCACCTGAATGGTAAAGTGGCCGCTGCCCTCATTGAAAATGCGCCAGTGCTATTGAAGGATTTTAGTGCTACAGCTATCCAGAAGATCGATATTTTGGCTTCAAAACAATAGCTACTTCCTATAATCAAAAAAGGAGCATTCTAATGGATGCTCCTTTTTTTGTATCTAAACAAATGTTTAAGTTTTTTGTATAATCATGAGAGGTTGGTTTGCGTTTTTTCAAGTTTAGCAAACCCAACGGTCTTTCTATAAATATCTGGGGAAACACCTACTTTCTTTTTAAAAAATCTGCTAAAATAAAATTCATCTTCATACCCCAAATTGGCTGCTATTTGCTTTACTGGCTTAGAGGTTAAATACAATTCTCTTTTGGCTGCTACTACAATTCTATGGGTGATTAAAGAAGTTAACGTTTGATTTAAATATTTCTTAACGATTCCTGCCAAAGTCCTGGGGTTTACACATAGCATATCTGCATATTCTTGTGGGGCATGTAATCTAGCATAATTACTTTCTATAGCATCTACCAGATTTTGTAAAATTTCGGATTGTCGATCTGTAAATTGAAGTACTGAATCTTTATCAAATTTCTTTTTCTGTCTTACCGCTTCAATAAGAAACACTTTTAAAAAAGCCACCAATACTTCATGCTGCGCAATCGAATCTTTACTCATTTCTCTTGAAATTTGCTCCATAAGGCTTAAAAACAAAGCCTCTTCTGCTATTTTAAAAAAAGGTAAGCCATGAAAATTCCCAAAAAGTACCCCTTCTGTTTCTATTTCATTTTGATGGCGATATGTACAAAAAAAATCAGGATGAAAATTCAACATAAACCCGGAGCATTCTTCTTCCGAACTCAACATAAATGGCTGGTAAGGTGACAAGCAAATGATATGATTTTCTTTGAGTTGGTATTCTGAGAAATCTACTTGCAACGTGAAACTATTCCCTCTTAATAGAATCATAGAGTAATAATTTTTCCTTTGTAGATGCCCAAACTCATCTAGGCTACTAAACTGTTCTAACCTAAATGCTAACTCATTGTTTTGTTTATTAATAATCGTTTGTACCATAAATAAAACTTCGGTTCGTTCTAACTCAATATATGTAACGCTTCCAGGGCAAATGCCGTACTAAGCTCTCTACTTCCAAAATAGGTATTTGATCTTGGTGCTATAAAAAGCCCATACACTGGCCAACCTCCATCAGCTAATTGTGTGTCTAATAACTTTAAAAAATCTACCCTGTTCACAATGCCTAGTTTTTTTAACGCGATGATTCTCAACGCTCTTTCTAATGGAAATGTGGAACAATTTACTCGGGTTATAAGCATCTCTGTAAGTGGCTTATGAAATTTCTCGAATTGATCAGGAAAATCAACTACTAATCTAGAAAGAAAAAACAAAAAAACATCTGGTGCCGGGTAATATCTTGTACCCTTAAGATATTCTTTACTAATTAAAAAATCAAACACAAATGCTTCGGTTTCTTTTAACTCTTTTCTTTCTCCATAGCCTATTTGATGCATCAAATACAATACGTTAATAGCCACTATAGCATCTATTCTTGGCCTATTGTCATCAAAATACACCTGGATAATACCTTCCTCATTTCTATTAGCTATCATTTGTTCTGCCACGGGTATAATCTTTTCTATAGTGAGCTTGTTATGGTTCAATAGGAAAGATAACACCATAGATGTTGTATCCAGATCGTCTGGGAAATTATCCGGTCTAGCCTCATTTTTATAAAAACACCAACGTAGCTTGTTCTGCCCATCATGGTTGAGTATCTCATGGCACATGGATGCTATAATATCATCCGGAAGTGATGTGTATGAGTGTAAAATGACCGCTGTAGAGAATATTTCTTTAGAAAAATCTTCACCTCCTATTAACTCTACATTGTTACTGACAAAACTCTTGCAAAAAGGAAATTTACGCAATCTAAGGTTTAAATAGTCTTCTCCTAAAGTCCTCTTTTTATGTATCTCTGGTGTCATATTTTGAAGAGGTATCGGCCAACCACCTTCTATAGCAGTATATTCAAAGTTATCTTTGTTATATTTTAAGGTACTAATTCCAAAGTTCGCTGCTTCCTGCAGGTTTTCCGATTTATCATCTATAAAAATGGTGCTTTTGGTGTTTATCGAAGCACTAGAAATAAGGTATTGAAAAATATCTGGGTTTGGTTTTCTAAGTTGTAACAAAGCTGACACGTATATCCCATCAAAATATTTCCAAAAATCAAATTGCTTATATAAGTAGGAGAAAGATTCTAAATCTACGTTAGATAAGCAGTAAATTTGCTTATCCTTTTTATGTAACACTCTTAGCACCTCTACCATGAGCGGATTTACTTGTAAACTAGCTATACTTAACTCAAGCATTTCTTTTAGCTTACTGCATGGAGTCTCTAACTCACAACTAAGTGCCGTAAGTGCAAATTCTTGATTAATCAAACCTTTTTCTAAATCCTGCCAAACAGGATGTTTGACCATTTTTCGTACGTCATCTATTCCTTTTGTTTCTGAGGTAAAGTGAACAGAATCCCAATGTAAAAGGACATCGCCCAGGTCAAAAACAATTGTATCATACCGATCTAATATTTGTGATAATTCTTGTAAACTGGTAATAAGTTCCGGGGTTAAAACTTCTTTCATGTTATTTTGATTTATTGGTGAAACATTTGACGAGAAATCCATCTTAGCTTTTTGTTCTGGAAAACGATAGGTAAGATGAGTGTTTACTTTCTGGGTAATATTAGATTAGCGCCTCCTCTGCACTGTAAATCTTGCAAGTTCTTCTAAAACTGCTACGCTATCGTTTTCAAATTCGTTTAAATTAGCGATAGCCTTTTCTGCCAATTTGTTGGCTTCGATTTGAGCGCTTTCTACAGAACCAAAAAGGGAAGGATAGGTTAGCTTATTTTCATCGGCTTGTTCTCCCGCTGGTTTGCCCAACGATTCTGTTGTTTCGGTTTTACTAAGGATATCATCTTTTGCTTGAAATGCAAGACCCAAATAATATCCGTAATTCAACAGTTTGTTTACTTCTTGCTCCGATAATTTGCTAGAAATACACCCTCCCAAAATAGCGATTTGAATTAAGGCACTTGTTTTTCCGGAGTGTATAAATTGCAAGTGTGGTAATGACACCATATCATCTGCCCATGATTCGGCATTTAAATCTGCACATTGACCTTTATGCAACTGATTGTTTAGTTTTCGGAAAAGTTCTATGTCCTGACAATACTTATGATATGGATACAATCCTTCCTCAAAGAGTCTTGAGGCAGCCAAGGTAGCTGTGTTGACATCATATTTTATATGACAAGTAGGCGCATTTCTTCTAATAGCATCATTATCTTGAATATCGTCGATAATAAGGGTATAGGTGTGAATAAACTCTACAGCTTTGGCAAATTCAAAGGCTTGCTGTGTGTCCCCATTAAATCCCTCTGATATCGCAAAAACAATGGCTGGTCGTATTCTTTTCCCGCCATCTCCCAAATTTAGCATGTAATACATAGCCTCATTTGTAGATTCCAACATATTTGTATCTGGGAATGCTATATCTCTAAAAGCGGTGTCTATTTTTGTTTTAGTTCTTGTCAGAACATCTTTGAGTCTTTCCATTTTCTATATAGGTTTTTAGAGTTCTTAACTTGAGGTTTTAGATGAATCTCAGCACGCTGCTTTAATTTTCAACGTTTTACGACACATCTAAATTTTCGTAATCTCATTAAACAATTATCAAAGCATTTCTGTATTTTGTTAATACACTGGAGGCGAGTTTGTCAGTCTGAGTTGATCGAAGGCAAATTGAAAATCAACAGTTTAAAAACTTCGACAAGTACCATTTGAAATCGTGAAGCTACTTTTTAAATAGCCTCATTTTTTAACGTTTATTATTTCTACCAAATAAACTGTTCTGGTCTCTTTATAGCTTTTTGTAAATAAATTCTCTAATTTGTTCATTATTATCACTATCAGTGAATGTATGGACAAGCTTAATAGTAGTGCTATCTTCTAATACAAATTTGACCCTGGGGTTATTTTTAAGGGCAATAGTTTTCTCATCTTTTACTACATACTCTAGAGTACTGGTTTTGATAAATTGACATTCTGCACTGGTATCAAAAACAACCGTGCTATTTCCCTTGATAATTGTTGCCTCAATACTTTCTGGCAAAGGGTAACTCACACTTACATTGTAGTCTAACAAATCTCTACGATTAAAGTTTTTTTTATGTTGAATAAATTCAAAAACACTTTGGGATTTAAATTCTATGGTGTTTTTTTGAAGGCAATCTTTGTCAGAGTCAATTTTCCATTTTCCTAATATATTTTGGATTACTTCTGTTCCATCAAAAGTGTCGTCATTATTATCTTCATCGGTCTGGTTATCTGTTTCTACCTCTTCTGTTTCTTCTGCCTGATTTTCTCCTAATTCTGAATTGTCACTTCTTATAAAAACATCAATTTGATTTTGTTCTTCATTATCATTAGTAACTTTGGAAGTAATCTGTAAAGTATCGTCAATCAACTTGATTTCAGAATCAAAGTTAAAAAAAGTGACACTGTTCAAACCAACAACTGTATAGGTCCCGGATTGTGTAACTGTTCTAGAACAAAGATTTGTTGAATTACTCCCTAGTTTTAAAAAAGTTACTTCGTAGGTGTCGTCTTGATTGAAAGTGGCCGTTGATTTTTTTAAGCATTCGAATGCAGATGGTGAAACATTTTCATTGTCGATAATACTACTTACTAATATCCAATCTCCAATTAATTTTTCTTTAGTGACCATTATATCCTGAGAAACTTGCTCATTGTTTTCTGGATTAGAATCATTATCAGAATCACAAGAAAAAAGAGTTAGAGACAACAGAATACATAGAATTGATTTGTAGGTTTTAATACGGATCATTTTGTTTAATTTTAATGTTTACTTTAAGAGTTGATTTCAATTTAACGTGAGTTCGAAATAAGGCTTATTGATAATCAGATTTTCACAGACTTAGTTGGTTAAAAACTGATTTTGTACTGATGTACTAATAAAAGGCGAGCATCCTCTACACTAACAATACACTAAAAGTATTATGTCGTTTACTATCAGGAATATTCCTCAATTAGTTTTTACTTTTTTAAAAACGCCCTTTATTTTTTAGGTATTAGATTGTGGTAACAAACGTATTGATCATGTTTACCTTTTGCAAAAATAGGGGGTGGACAAAGGGGGGACAGTACGTTAAAATGAAAAAAAACTATACATTTAGGAAATAGAAAAAGTGAGAGCTATGCCTTTTGAAATCAAAAAGGGGATTTAAGAAATTTCTGGATTTTGGAAGCCTTTCATCTCTTCTTGTGCCACTAATTGAATTTATACTAATGTAAGCATTGAAGTCGTTAATAAAACACCTGCATTTTTATCCGCAGACTGGAGTATAAATATTGGGAAAGGCATTATTTATCAAGAAAAATGGGAGAAAATAAATGGCAAATGGCTTTTGACCTATGATGAATTTCAAGTACTGAAAAAGTATTAAAACAATATAAAGCAAAGAGGTGAGTTAGTACCTTACTTTATTTCCTATAAACGTCATAAATAGACAAAATTTAACTCGATTGAAAAAAATGTAAAAATGTTTCTTAAAACCTTCTTATCCTTTTGGCTTTTTTTTGTTTGTGTGTTTGTAAATGCACAAAATAAAAGAGTAGTGGATAGCCTTTTACAAATTATACATCAAAAATCAGTAGCAGATACAACCTTAGCAACAGCCTTTAATGATATAGGAGTCGAGTATGCTATATCAAAACCCTTATTGGCAAAGGAGTATATAATGAAGTCGCTAGCTATTTCACAACAAAATAATAACCCTAGGGGAATAGCTAGTTCATACAATTGTTTGGGTAAGGTTTACCTTTATCAGATTGAGTATGATACTGCTCTAAAATATTTTGAGAAAGCGTTACAGGTTAGTAAAAAATCAAATCATATTTGGGAACAGGCTTCTGCACTACATCAAATTGCTGCTACCCATGTTTATTCAGGAAATTATCTTGAAGGAATCACTGTACTAGAGAAATCTGGAGCGTTGTTTTTGAAAAAGAATGATTCACTCTCTTATGCAAAATCACTGCAAACTTTGGGGGTAGCCTATAAAAGATTGGGACGGCTAAGCGTAGCAACCAAGAAATACTTAGCCTCAATAAAAATCTATAAACAACTTAACCTAACAACGGGGATAACACATTCAAACTATCAATTAGGGGATATTTTATTGATAAAAAAAGAATATAGAAAAGCTTTACCTTATTTGAACTCGTCTTTATCTGGCCTTCAAGAAATGGGTAATTTTAAATTCATTTTAGTTAATCATCAAAGTTTAGGATGGTGTTACAAAGAATTAAAAGATTATGATAATGCCATTAAACACTATGAAAAAGCATTAGAAATTTATAAAAACAAATATCCAATATCCAATAGTTGTTATGCATTATCCATGTTAAGTGAGATCTATTACGATTTAAATCAGCTGGATAAAGCTACCTACTATCAAAAAAAAGCCGTACTGGAATTGAATTCCAATAAAAAAATGTACAAGCTAGGGAAAGCGTACACCTATATTTCTATGGGCACACTTTTTCTAAAGCAAAAAAAAACGGACTCAGCAGTCTTTTATGCACAAAAGGCATTAAAATATACACGTCAAAATGGCTTTTTACGAGCAAAAATGGATACCTATCAGCTGTTGGCGCTAGCTGCCGAAGAAAAAAACAATAATGTTGTTGCTCTTGAATATTTTAAAAAATTGGCAATGTTGAAAGATTCTATACAAGAGCTAGAAAATAAAACACTGGTTTACGAACTGAGCGCTCAATATGAAGCCAATGAAAAAGACTTAAAGATTGAGCAATTCGAAAAAAGCACTAAAACGAAACGAAAACAAATTGTTGCATTAATGATTTTGGGGGTAGTTTGTATAGCTTTTTTGCTTGTAGGTGGGAAGATATTAAGAAGAAAAAATAAACAAAAACAAAAATTGGAGGAAATAGTGGAACGAAAAAATAAAGAGTTAACCACCAATACACTCCATTTGTTAAAAAAAAATAACACCCTTAATAACGTTAAAGAAAAAGTAACAGACTTGTGCAATACACAAGATGCAAATATATATGAGTATCGTAAAGTGTTACAGGTTATAAATTTTGATAAAAAAGAAGATCAAAATTGGAGGCTTTTTAGAGAACTTTTTGAAGAAAGTCATCAGGGTTTTTATAAAGAAATAAAGAACAGGTTTCCCACTATTACCTCAAAAGAACTAAGACTTATTTGCTTGTTAAGACTTAACCTTTCCTCAAAAGAAATAAGTACATTTCTTAATATATCTACAGAAGGAGTTAAAAAAGCTCGTCACAGATTAAGAAAAAAATTGAAGCTTACTATAGAAGAATCTCTGGAAGATTATATTATGAGTATTTAATAGAGGTGTAAACTCGGATTATGCATTGAAACTTCTTATGTATCTTATAAGGTTTTAGTTTTAGTAATAGTTATTCCTTCTCCTTAAACAAATAGCTATATTCAATCTTAATTTGAAAGGATAATAATGCTAAATAGATCACAAGTTCCTTTTCTTTATCGTCAATTTCTGTAGAGTTTAAAATTTCTGTGATCTCTGTGGAAATGGTTGAAGCTTCTTTTTGAATATCAATCAATAAAAAATCTTGTCTATCCAGCAATTGCAGATAAAAAGCTCTCCTAAAAGCATTGTGCCAATTATAAACAGATAGCTTATCAAAAATCCGTTTTTCTATATATCGATGCGTCCTATTATCCTTAAACCGTAGTTTTTTGGCTATTGCTTTCTTATCCACCCCTTGGTAGGTTAAGCTTAAATAGACTAATTCCTTATCACTAAGTAGTTTTGATAGTGTATGCATCATTTTGAAGTAATTATCAAATGTTTTAGAGTAGATGTTACTGTATGATCAAAATCAAGTACCGTATCCTGAGAGAATTGATATCCATAAGATATTTCCTTAAAATCTTTTATAATTTTTGATGCATATCCTAGTGCTATTTTTTCTACTGTCGCATCCACATAATCTTGTTTCTTTAATATACCAAGTTCAAATGCTTTTTGAATTAAAGCTGCCCAATTTTTGGTTTTAAATTTCTTTTTTAACGTACCTCTTACATAGCCTAAATCTTCCTTTCTAAGTGAAAGAAAATCTGCAATATATTGATCGTCGAAATTAAGAACCGACAATTTCAAAAAGTACTTTTCTATATTTGACAATGTGATTAAATTACCCTCCATAATTTATTTTTTTCTCAAAATCCTTATGATATCAAAGATCAATTCTTAATCTAAATTATTCCAAAAAAAGTGCTGAAACTCCTTTAAAACGGGACGAAGAAAGATTGAAATGTGATTTTAAAAAGTTATATATCACAGTAAATATTCTTAGTAAATCATTTGCTATACCTATTGCTTACTTAATGCCTCCTTCTTACTTTTTTTGACACATTTATAGATTGTTCGATTACCCATTTGATGTTCCAACTTATCAATGCCGACACTACTAAAATTGCCAATAGCATAAAAACGATAAAAATACCCACGGCTAAAACACTTTGATAGAAATCTTTCATAAGATCAGGAGGCATTTCTCTGGCTAACATCAATAATTGACATATATCAATTTTGTTTCGTGGCGTAACTCTGGCTCGTTGTAATCTATCACACAAACATAGGATCCTACAGGAACTAGGCTCCCTTTATGGGTACCGTCCCAACCACCACCAGGTCCCTCATAATGGCCGCTGAACAGTAATTGTTGGTTCAGGTTATATATTTTCACCACATTGTTTCCATATTTCTCAAGGCCCTGGATGACCAGAGTATCAGCTATACCATCACCATTGGGAGAAAACCCTCTATTCAACCCTACCAGAGCTTCAGACCCGCATCGCTCTGAGAAAGTCACCGTTTCAATACTTGCTTTTGACGCCTCCATATTTGGCAAATTGTTTGCTCCCATAGCAACATTTGCAGGCACTTCTATGGTAATATCACCATCGCAGAGCGATGTAGCTACAATGGTAGCGGCATATGTTGATCCACTCCCTTTAAGGAGACTTACAGTAGCATTGGTAATTTCAATATCATCCAACACAAAATCTGTTACTTCGTCATCAAACGCAATGTTTACCGTAAAGGGATTCAGATGATTAATACTTTGTGGTGCATCAATGGTTGGTTGAGGAGGTGCGCTACCATCTAATGCAGATCTAAAGCCACCCCATCCATTATCTTCATAAACTTGCATCCTACCTGTGGGTACTACAAGATCTATTTGGTGGCGATTTGCATTGGCAAAAGCAGTTGCATGCAGCACTGGTGGGTCATTGGCCTCTACTGTTACCGAGGCAAGGTCTGGGTTGTTATAAAAAGCGTGGTTATCTATACGTTCTACATCTCCAGGTATAGTAATCGTAGTCAATTGATTATCACTAAACGCTAGTTCTCCAATACTGATGACACTCAATGGAATCTCAATGCTGGTCAGTCCTTTATTTTGAAAAGCATTTTCCTTGATCGTGATCACGGCATACGTATTCTCGCCATGATCCACTGTTTCGGGGATACTAACGTCTGCGTTTGTACCAGTATAGTCGACTACCATTACATCCGTTGGAGAAGTAATCCCGTATCTGATACCATCCACGGTAAAGATTCCGAAGCTGATGGATTTGAATCCGTCCCACCCATTATCTAAATAATCCTGCATGGTACCTACGGGCACTACAAGATCTATTTGGTCACGGTATGCATTTGAAAAAGCATTCTTATCCAAGGATGGAGGATCGTTGGCTTCTACCGTCACCAAACGAAGGTTGGAGTTGTCTAAAAAAGCATACAAATCTATACGAGTCACCTTGCTTGATATGGTCACCTCTGTTAATAGGTTAGAAGAATAGGTCCATCTTCTAATCCAACTCACATTGCTCGGTGTCGTCACACTGGTCAATTCGTTATGCGCAAAAGCTTGCTCCCCCATACTGGTCAAGCTTTCTGGTATCTCAACACTGGTTATGTTATTATTCAAAAAAGCATTTTTGCCAATCCATGTCACAGCACCGGGTATAACCACTTCGGTCAAGTCATTTCCGCAAAACGCACAATCCCCAATCGAAGTCACAATATCGGGTATATCAACGCTAGTCAATGGGTAAAATCCATAACGCCAAAAAGCATTGTTCCCTATAGACGTGACCTGATATGTCCCATGTCCAAATTCTGGATCGCTGTCATTGGGGTCAATAGAATAGTATCGGACTTCTGAAGGAATTTCCATGTGGCCTTCTTGAGTGCCTACATAATCCGCTAGCTCCATTTCATTAGGAGAAACCGATGTTACTTTCCAGTGGAAGCCACTATTGATATGGATTTGCCCTTCGAGCGAAAAAATATTCTTAAAACCCGTCCACCCTGCATCTTTATAATCTCCTATCCTGCCCTCGGGTACTACCAGGTTGATTCTTTCAGAACGGTATGGATATTCAAAGGCATCCGGATCTAGTGCCGGTGGTTCATCAGACATTATAGTTAACCGGTTGATGTGTATAGCGGTATAAAAGGCCTGAAACCCAATTTTTTTCATACTCCTTGGCAAGACCAACTGTAGTAAGTCCCCTGCGCCTTGAAAAGCATTATCACCTATTGCTGTCACCGGGTAGGTGTTCCCATCAATATCTATCGTTTCAGGAACGACCAAATTAAAATCTGTGCTATTATTTCCTGTAATGTCAATAACAGTTGCCTCGGTTGGAGAGTCTACGATTCCGTATTTAACACCCTCTAAGCTAGTGATTCCAGAGGTAACGTTTCCGTAGTCTGCCCAACCTGCATTTTCATAAGCTTCAATGGCCTCAAAGGGTACCCTAAGATCAAAACTTATCAATAGGAACTCTCCCCCTGAACGCGCTTGAAACGTATCCGCTTCGTAGGTTGGAGGCGGATTACGTTTTATGGTGACCAGGTCAAGATCATTGTTTGCAAAAAAGGCTTGTTTGCCAATGGATTCTACGCTAGCGGGTATAGTTACCTTTGTTAAACCATTTTGAGCAAAGGCCCACTGCTCTACTCTAGTGACACCATTGGGTATAGTTACCTCTGTCATCTCTTTATTACTTCCAAATGCTCGTTGTCCGATATCAGTCACACTTTCTGGAATCTCAAGTACACCTGTCAGTTGATTTTGAAAAAAAGCATCTTGCCCAATACTGGTGACGTTGCTAGGCGTGCTAAAAGTAACCTTGGTCAATTGTTTAAGATGAAACGCTCTATTACCAATAGCCGTAACTTCATAATCTTTACCTTGGTCGTTTACCGTTTGAGGGATGGTCACCTCTGTTTCTGTACCCAAATAATCAACAATCTCAACTGTGGTTGGTGCCGTAATCTTATATTTGATCTCATCAACGGTAAATTCGCTTCCTACATTCTGGCCATATCCCGCCAGGCTCATCCATACCATAAAGATGACAGATAGTAGTAATTGTAATTGTTTTGGATTTTTCATGATGCGTCTACTTTTTCAAACTTTTGAATATTAATTTGTCACAAAGAATAACCACACCAAGAAAACACCCAACTTTTAGTGCTAAAGCCATTTAAAAAAGGGATATAACCGAGCATTTGTGGGATTTCAAAAACAGAGATCCAATAGGGTTTCGCGATACTGATTTTGCATCAGACACCCACACATATCCTTTCAAACCTATTTGTACTTTATAGATAAGAGAATTGACTTTTCAAAGACAGTGATCAAGATTAAGGGTCGATAAACAGTTCCCAAAATACATTCCTTAAATGCGCTATCACTTTAAATGGATTATTTGTCCCTGTTTTAATTGACATGAACACATTTTATGGTTTGGTCTTCTACTAAAACCTCATTTTTGTTCTCAATAAACGTTTATCCAACCACAAGTATAGGCAATGGATTGATAGTGTGGATCCTAATCAACCATTGATCCTATAAGGGTAAATATTTTGAGTTAGTTTTAGGTTTATTAACCACGGCGGGAACTTACAACGACGGTTCCCGTCGTTTTTTTATAAAACCAGATGCTTTACCGCCGTTTTATTACATCTCTTTTTTTAAACGTTTCAACAGGTTGTACGATCACATTTTGATTCTGAAGTTCCTTTCCAACGAAACGAAGTAGCCCATATTATTAACTCAAAGTAATGAAAGATTTTTAATCCCGAACCTATAAATACTTGTGAAAAACTGTTTTGTAAAGTCCCTTAAAACCATTTTTTAGTCCCCATTTTAACATGCTTAAACACATTTTTTTATAAGAATAATAATTAGGATGAATATTAGCGTAAGCAAGTGAAATCCCTATTGAGACGTAACATAAAATTATCCATGCTTAATAGATAATTATCCATGTTTTAGTATAGAGAATGAAAGTAGCTTTGTCTATAAATAATAACGATATGCGTGTCGTTATTTTGGCGCTAAGTTGGATAAGTTAATTTGATATTCCTGCGCAATGACCTCAATTTCCAACTTAGGTAAGGGCACGCTTATTTTTCACCTTGGTATATAGCTGCTAAGGTTTTAACAAAAGTAGCAACGAGATTTTTGAGCGTATAACACAAAAAGAAAATTTAAGATTTTATGACGAATAAAGTGGCAATTTTGGCGAGGGAAAAATCACAATGCACATCCTTGTTAGAGGACTTAAAGTTAAGTGGCGTAAGAAGAAGTACGGTTTTTTTTTCTTGGAAAGACATATGGTTGTCTGAGCAGAAAAACCAGTACGATTTTATATTAATCGACTATTACTTCTTTGATATGTTTAGAGGTGATATAGTGATCTACCACTTATTTCATAAATATAAATATAAAATAACTTTTTACAGTAACATCTCACAAAAGGTAAAAACCCCAGAAGGCCATGCAACCATTGATTTGTATAGAATTTTCTTTAGACCTTTTGTTGATTTTAACACCCTAATAAAAAACACTGCTAAAAATGAAGTGCTCGCGGGAATCCTGGAGAATTCATTAGAGAATGAATCAGAAGCAGAGAAAATATCGCCTCAAAAAGACACTTTTTTCTTAAAAGAAGGATATTCTCTAATTAAATTTCATTTGAAAGAGGTCTTATGCTTAGAGAGTGATCGTAATTACATCACCATATATCTAGCTAACAATGGGAAACACTTAATAAGAGAAACCCTCCAATCCATATCCGAAATTTTACCCAAGAATTTTTTAAGAATTAATAGGTCTGTAATCATCAATATAGATAAAGTCTATAAGGTGGTAGGCAATAGAGTTCATATTGATGGCTTAAATAGTTTTAGGCCATTAATAGCGAACAAATACAAATTAGACATTTCAAACGCTGTACCTCTATTTAGTCAAAAGCATACCGTGAATTGGAATTGTGAGAAAAAAGAAAAAGACTATAAATTTAAAAATTAGTATCCCAACTATAAAACGAAGAAAACACATGAAAAAAACAACAAGAATGTTATTTAGAACAATAGCAGCAATAATATTATTTCTATACCTGACTATATGTCTCTATATGATTTTAGGATATGATCTATTTTAATCAGGTCGTCGAAAGAGATGTTTTACCATCTATAAGAACCAGTTGATCTTGATTTTTTACGAATTAGAAAAGTCAGAATGAATGCTATCCAATAGAAAAACTCTAAAATGAAACATTTAGAAGAAAAATTATATGCGTTATGTGCTTTGGCAGTCATACTGTTCATATGCACAGTATTATTTATCATATCACTATTCATCGATTAGCTCTGACTAATAAAATCAACACAAAACAACCATAAAAAATAAATGATATTAAATAGTAGTACAACATAAAATATGCCTAAAAACTATCTGCAAGAAAATGTTCATGTCGCAGCCAAAAAACGTATACAGGATATTTTTAACACGTTCCCAAAGGTCTACATCGCCTTCAGTGGAGGAAAAGACAGTACTGTAATGTTACATATGGCACTCGAAGTGGCGAGATCAGAAAACAGACTACCTCTTGATGTATTATTTGTCGATTTAGAAGGGCAATACGATACTACAATACGTCATATTGAAGAAGTAGCACTAAACTCGGAAGAAATTAATTTGCATTGGATTTGTTTGCCTTTAAATCTTCGAAACTCGGTTAGCGTTTTTCAACCCCATTGGCGATGTTGGGATCCGGAACAATCTAATGTCTGGATTCGCCCAATGCCTACACACCCGCAAGTAGTATCTGATCCAGAGCAATATACCTTTTTTAAACACGGAATGGAGTTTGAAGATTTTGTCTACCAATGGGGCAATTGGTTTTCAAACGGCGAAAGGTGTACATGCCTATTGGGGATTCGGTCCGACGAAAGTTTAAACCGATTCTTTTCTGTTACAAAACACGGTTGGCGTGGGAAAAACTGGCTAAGCAAGGCTTCAAATAATTTAGTGTTTTCCTATCCTATTTACGATTGGCGAACCGAAGATATATGGCGTTATGTAGGGAAGCAGAACATACAGTATAATACACTGTACGATTATTTTTATTTGTGCGGAATGTCTATTCATAAAATGCGTATTTGCCAACCTTATGGGGATGACCAACGCCAAAGCCTTATCTATTATCAGCAGATAGAACCTGATACCTGGAACAAGGTAGTAAAACGAGTTCGTGGGGTTAACTTTGGAGCGCTTTATAGCAAAACAGCAGTTTTGGGCAGAATAAAAGTGGTGTTACCTGAAGGACTTACCTGGCAAAGATATGCTCATATCTTATTACAATCTATGCCAGCGATTACAAGAAAACACTATACCGGGAAAATAAAAACTTTTCTCAAGTGGTGGGATACCAATGGATTTACTTTAGACCTCATCCCGGATCAGGGAAACCTAAAATTAGAAAATACAGGCAAAATGCCGTCCTGGAGAAGGATATGCAAATGCATCATCAAAAACGATTGGTGGTGCCGTAGTTTAGGCTTTTGTCAAACTAAAAACACCTACAAAACCTTATATGCAAAAAAACAACCTCATGAATAAGAGTATAAAACAAGACATTATAGACATCATAAAAGAAAGTGATTTCATTTTCGAGGATCATAAAAAACAACTCGAAAAAAAGATTGTAAACGCTTTCAACCAACAGCAAGAACCTATTTCAGAAGTGTTTTGGATAGCTATAAATTCCATCTCACCTAATAGTTATAACCCCAATAAGATGGCGACCCCAGAAAAACGCCTACTACTTCGTTCTATGTTGGATCATGGAATCACTCAACCTTTGTTGGTAGCGCCAGAAAAAAACCAACGGTATGAATTAATTGATGGGTATCATCGTTGGAGGGTTATAAAAACAAACAAAGAATTACGTAATCGATTAAATCATAAGGTTCCTGTGGTCATCTTGAATACATCCGACAAAAACCAAATCGTAGCCGCAATTCGACACAACAGGGCCCGTGGACGGCATCAAATAGGAGAAATAGGTGAAGTCGTAAAAACCTTATCAAATAGCGGATGGTCTTCAAGAAAAATTATGGATGCCTTGGGAATGGAGGCAGATGAAGTACTACGACTAAAACAGTTTAAAGGGCTTGGAGAACTTTTTAAAGATGAGGACTATTCGCCATCCTGGTCATGGGAAGAATAGACAAACCGAACATATATTGTTATAACTTTCTTAGAATATGGAATACAAAAAAATGGAGGTAAAACTACCCTCCATTTTTTTGTATCAATTATTTATTGTTCTGGTATATTTTATAGTTTTTTGTAACGCGTTTCAAATTTTCCTTATTTAGCTTTTAATATGGTTTAACTAACTCTTAACTTAGCGCCTCCAATTCCATTTGTATTTTTTTCCGTGTCTATGTATACGTAATGTTTGTTATTGCGCAACTAGCTGCTTGGAAGTATATAGATTGGTCTCTGTAAAAGTCCCTAAATCCTTTTATGAAAAAACCATCTATCTTACTTCGTTTACCTTGATAAGTAAAGATATTTATGGACCAACCTAAATACACTTCCATTTTACAACTCTATAGTACTTATCTAATGCTACATACAATCCAGTATATTATGCCATCTCTGTTATCCTTTTTGATGGTATAAATAAATCTTTATATGTACGCATGAGCACTTGGTTATTATTACAATATTGGTTGTTACATCTCTATTAATTTAGCTCTTCTGTTGTGGTTTGCGGTTGTGGTTGTTTTTCTGAAAACAGTGGAACTTTCAATATCACTTCGTGATTTCCTCTTCTATAATTACTTACAGCCGTTATAGAACTATCATAAGCATAGCCTACCTTGATTCTATCCAGCATCTTAAATAACACAACAGTACTGATCGATTCCTTTAATCTATAGCTAAGACCAAATTCTGCCTTGTCATACAAATCAAAGGTTCCGCTGATATCCATAGAGAAAGGCACTTCACTTATTACTCGTGTTAAAAAAAAGGGTGTAAAGGTCAAATTCTTGTTTAAAGTAAAATGATATCCTGCTCCCATAAAAAATTGCATTTTGTCGGTGGCTTGTGTTACAATGCCCGATTCCTTTTCGTATCTTCTTGTTTTTAACAAAGCCGGTGCAGATAAGTTTACATAAAAGCGTTCTCCTTTTAAATAGGCCCCCATACCAACATTTGGATTGAACACACTTACATTTTCTGAAAAAAGTGGGTCCTCATCAAGTCCAATCCCAGCCAGATCTATATTAACCGAAGAGCCTCCCGCTTTTACTCCCAAATACAGATCTAATGTTTCCTTTAATTGTAATTTATAAGAAAAATCAACAAAAACATCAGTTTCTTTGAGTACAAACACACTACTATTGGTAACAGAAAGGCCCAGTCCCACCTTGTCACCTACCCCTTCTTTTCTCCTCATTGGGCCGCTCAATGAAAAACTCCAGGTCTCGGGTGCTTCATCAAGCCCTGCCCACTGTGCTCTATAGTTTGAGGTGAGCTCAAAATTTTCACCAGTTCCCGCATAAGCCGGGTTAATGATATTCATATTATAATTGTACAGTGTAAATGTTACATCCTGTTGCGCATAAGACTGAATGCAGCATATCGTTATTATTGTAAAAAAGTATAATTTGTTATTTTTCATTTTATTTTTTTTAATGTGAATGATTTTATTTAGAATTCTCTTGACTCATTTAATGGGTCCTTCAATTATCTATTCTCACGATTATTTTTACTACGTATTTCAAACCATGGACAATTCTTGATTATATGATTAAACCATAAATACGTACTCCAACGATTGCCTATGGTATTGTAGACCTACACCTTCCTGTATTTCTATTTCAGAACCAAAATTCCACCCTTTACGGTTAATCTCAATAAAAATGTGTTGATCCAACTAAAAAATGGGACAGAGAAAGCGTAGGTTGGGACGAATACGCTAGAAACGCTAATTCTTGCGGTGTATCGTCACGCATTTATAACTTTTCTAATCGCTAATGTTTTGGGTAATTAGCTGCTTTGATGACGCTTATAATCACTATATAAACAAAAAGTAAGGGTGTTTTTACGTCAGCTCCCTTACTTTCGCTTTCCTTTCTGAGGAGGGAGGGGTATCTCCACTCACATCCTTTAAAATTTTTATTCATGTCAATGCCTAATAATTGACATATATCATTTTTGTTTGGTGGGTCAATCCCGGTTCGTTGTAGTCTATGACACATACATAAGCACCAACAGGCACTCGCCCTCCACTATAGGTACCATCCCAACCATCGCTAGGTCCATTATAATGGGCACTGAAGAGCAACTGCTGGTTAAGGTTGTATATCTTAACCTCGTTGTTCTCATATTTTTCCAGGCCTTTAATCTCCAAAGTATCGGCAATACCATCACCGTTGGGCGAAAACCCTCTATTTAAATCCGTAAAAAGTTGGGGCTCACAATTCCCTTCGACCGTCACTGTGACAGTTGCCACCTCCGAATTATCACCATGGGAAGCCGTAAGGGTCACTGTTACTGGCGCTCTCGAATCAGCACAGGTAAACGTGCTCCTGTCTAAACTCAAGCTTGGGGTATGGCCACACCCATAGGAAGAACCTTCGTCTACATCCTCTGGAGAGATGGTAAACTCTCCGTCGTCATTTAATTGTACAATAATGTTGTCTTTGGCCTTAACCTCTAAATTATCTAAATTCTCTTCTACGGTCACTGTAGCCGTAGCCGTATGTGAATTGTTGCCCTGAGCAGCGGTAAGCGTTACGATTACCTCGCCCACGTCGTCACAGCTAAAAGTACTCTTGTCCACGCTTAATAAAATAGGCGTCGTTGTGTTGTAACAACCACTCCCTGAACCATTGTCGATTTGCCCAGGGTTGATGGAAGCTATTCCATCAGCATTCAATTGGATGGTAATATCTTTGGTCACAGCTACAGGACCGTTAATATTGTTTTCCACAGTTACTACGGCAGTCGTTGTATCTGTTTGGTTACCCGAGGTAGCAGTAAGGGTTACGGTTACCGGAGTTCCTACATCACTACAAGTAAAGGTATCCCGGTCTAAGCTCAATGTAACTGGATCTCTATTTTGGCAGTTATGACTGGAACCATCGTCTATATCCGCTGGAGAGATGGTCACCATTCCATTGGGATCCACCTGTACAGTAATGTCCTGAGCAAGCGCTACAACCCCGGTTTTGACAACGACTTCTTGCGCCACCAGACTGGGCATGTTGGAATCTATATCAAATGCCGAACTAGCAGCTACATTTATGGTAATGTCGTCGTTATCCCCGCATATAAATGCAGGGGTAATGGTCGCGGAATATTTGGATTCGCTGACGGCCTCAAAATTGCTGACTGTGGCATTAGTAACCTTAATATCCTCTTCATTGAAACCGAAAACCGCCCTATCCAACTTAAAAGTAACTTCAAAAGGATCTGTAGTATTTATTGTTTCCGGTGCCCCTTCAATATAAACACCACTTACGCCAATATTGAACATGCGTGCCCGGCCCCATAGCAGATTCCATGCCGTCCCATCTCTAACTTCATAACCATAGTCAGAAGCTCCAATAGCAATAACTGAACCGTCTGCAGACAGACTGACACTGTTACTATTGCCCAGCTCATGCCCTCTATGTTCACCATTAAAATTACCTACTACCTCCCAGGTATTATTGGGACGGTATTTATAAATACGTATTGCACCTACATTTAAGAAACGATCAAAATCTCTCAAGGGGGTTCCTATAGCCAAAGTTTTTGCATCATCGGATATTGATAGGGCATATCCAAAAGCTCCTTTAAGTTTATTGCCTTTTAACGTCCAATTATCATCGGCACCTCTTTCATACACTTGTACAGATTGATCAATGACTGAAGTTATGGCCAAAGTCTTGCCGTCTCCCGTAAGTCGTACATATACTCCTCTATCATCACGGGTAACTGTCCCTTCTTGGCCTTTAAATTCTCCTATCAGACTCCAATTATTGCTATCATTTTTAAACACCTTTGTTATTACACCTTCAGAATCCCATTTTAACCGGTTATACTCATCACGATATCCTGCTCCAACATTAAGCGCCGTCATGGCCAAAGTGTTACCGTCATCGGACAGGTTCACACTTATCCCCAAACGTTCGTGCCCTGACTGACCTTCAATATCGCTGCCTATTTGGACCCAATTATCAGAGACATTTCTTTTATACACACGTACCAGGCCAGCATTGGAAAGGTCGTCAACGTCAAAAAACGGAGCTCCAATGGCCACTACATTACCATCTCCGGACAAACTCACATCAAATCCCGATAGACTCCATGCTTGTGTACCATCAATATCATTGCCCACTTGCACCCACTTATAGCCACCTGGGGATGAGGTATCTGCCACTTTTTGAAATACACGCACATGACCTGTATCTGTACCGACTCCATTGCCTTCATTTCCCCTGGCTCCTATAGCGATAACGGAACCATCATCTGATAGACTAATAGCTCTTCCAGAACGTTGACCATAATAGTGCTGCTCCCAAAGAGTTTCCGGGAATATATAATCACCTACTTGTTCCCATGCAACCCCCTGAGAGGAAACCTTTTTTGTAAAGACGCGTACAGAACCATTATTCCCATAAACACCTTGTGACCATAGATGTGCATGCCTTGGATCATTAGGAGCATACCAATTGGGTGACCAGAGTCCTATAGCAACTGTATTGCCATCTGCCGATATGCTTGTGTTTTCTCCCAGGCCTAAATGGCCAAATCCTAGTATTTCTTCTCCAATTAAGGTTTGCCCATGGATGCCCATTCCGATTACTCCTAAAAGTAAAAACAAGCCCCACTTTAATCGGGTTTTAAATTGTATTTTCTTCTTCATTTTGAACGGTTTTTAACTTTTTGAATATTATCTCAAAGCAAAGAATGACTATACAAGGAAAACATCCAAAAACTAGTGCTAAACCTCTATAAAAATGGGATGTAAGTATAGAATTCGGGGACAATGCAAAAGATGTATAGAACACTATATACAAGGAAAAGAAGAACCATTTATCTCCAAACAAGGATAAACAAAGGGCATGAAAAAATATTTTTTCATGCCCTTTGCGCTTTTAATTTCCTCTTTGTTTTTTACCTGATTTCACTTTCTAAAACTACGTTTTGAAGTTTCACCAACTAAAAAATCCAACCACTTTCGTGATTGGATTTTGTTGGTCGGGGTGGCAAGATTAACTTTATTGATCCTGATTTTGGGGTTGTTGCTCAATGAAACCCAATCCCTGCTATCGCCAGTTTGTCTTTTTTAGTTGGTTTCACTTTTTCAAACTATGTTTGAAAGTTTCACCAACTAAAAAATCCAACCACTTTCGTGATTGGATTTTGTTGGTCGGGGTGGCAGGATTCGAACCTGCGACCTCCTGCTCCCAAAGCAGGCGCGATAACCGGGCTACGCTACACCCCGATAAAAGGATTATCCCTTTAGCGGGCGCAAATATACATAATACTATTTGTTTTCTCCCAAAAAAATGTCACTAAAAATAATTGGCATGGGCAAAACCTAAGATTTTCACAAAAAACGTTAACAGAATCATGTTTTTTAAACCCGTTTATATGTGGTTTACGATATTTGGCAAAAACTAAGATTTGAAAAAAATACTATTCCTTTTCGCTTTACTTTCTTCCATTTCTATATCTGCTCAATTTACTACGACAGGTATTGTCATCGACAAATCTCTAAACCAACCTCTCGATAATGTCACTGTTATGGATACGATTTCCAAACAAGAAGTTGTCACTCGCATGGATGGAACGTTTCGTATTGAAACCAACGGAATTCTAAAATTCAGTAAAAAAGGATATCAAACCCTATTTCTATCAGTTACACAAAATCAACAGTTTACAGCTTACTTAATCCCAGACACTGCTTTGGCACTGGATGAAGTGCTTATTAATGCTCCTTCCATCCCTATTCCCTACAAGGAAGCTACGGATGCTGTTTCTCTAGTCACCACTTCAGACATCAACCGAGGTAATACCCTAGAATTACATCCCATTTTGAATAGAGTGCCCGGAGTATTTATGCAAAGTGCCACCCTAAATACCAATAGAATTGCTATACGCGGGATTGGAGCACGAAATTTATTTGGGACGGCAAACATTAGAGCCTATTTTGGAGATATCCCGCTTACCGATGGGAATGGAGAATCTTCTATAGAAGACCTGGAGCTTGGCGCATTATCAGGTATCGAAATTCACAAAGGCCCCTCTGCCAGTAGTTATGGTGTGGGTCTGGGTGGAGTGATTCTGTTACACCCCCAATACAGCACTACTGATACGCCTGAAGGTCAAATCGAATTTACTACCGGAAGTTTTGGATTGAGACGTATCGTGGCCAAAACATCCGTAAATACCAATACTGCGAATCTAAATGTACTGTTCAGCAACAATCATAGCGATGGATATCGGGATAACAATGAATACAACCGAAATACACTAACCCTTACCTCTCAAATTGACCTTGGGGATAAAGACCTGCTTTCGATATTAGGGAGTTATGTTGATCTAGAAGCCGGAATCCCCAGTTCTCTGGATCAGGAAGATTTTGATAACAACCCAAGGCAAGCTGCTTTTACTTGGGGGCGATCCCAAGCGTTTGAAGATGTGAATTATGGTATTTTGGGAGTTACCTGGAAACACGACTACACTGCTAGTTTATCTCATAACACTAGTGTATTTACTTCTTTTAGGGACAATTACGAACCTCGTCCTTTTAATATTCTGGAAGAACAATCCACAACTGTTGGAATACGTACAAGAGTTTTGGGTGCAGATCCATCAAAAAAGAATACCATATCTTGGACCGCAGGAGCCGAGCTTTTTTATGATACTTATAATGGTAAGACGTTTCAAAACCTATTTGAGGATTTTCCAGTAGGTACGGGCAGTGTACAGGGAGATCTACTTTCTGATCTGGATGAAAAACGATATTTCTACAATCTTTTTGCTGAAGTCAATTATCAACCTATAGAAAAATTAAGGATTAATGTGGGGGCGCATCTTAATCAAACCTTTTTTGATATCGATGATAAATTTCTACAAGATGGTGAGGATAATTCGGGAGATTTTGATTTTGATCCTATTTTTTCACCAAAGTTGGGAGTCAATTATGAGATCCAACCAGAACTCATCTTTTTTGGCAATATCGCACATGGGTTCTCTACCCCTACCACTGCCGAAACTTTGTTGCCGGATGGTATTTTCAACCCAGATATCAAACCCGAAATTGGCTGGAACTACGAAGTAGGAATGCGTTACAAACTCCTGAATAGATTGCAGGGATCTGTTTCTTTCTATACCTTGAGGGTAAGAGATTTATTAGTCTCCCGAAGAACTGTAGAGGACAACTTTTTTGCCATCAATGCAGGAAAAACAACACACAACGGTATTGATGCCGAGCTTAGGTATCAGCTTTTGCAAAAACAAAGCCATCAGCTACATTTCTTTGCGAATGTTTCTATCTATGATCATACCTTTGATGATTTTGTGGATTTGGACAATGATTTTTCTGGAAACGATGTGACCGGTATCCCTTCTGAAGTAATCAATGCAGGGCTTGACCTTACTTCCCCAAAAGGATTCTACGGAAATATTTCATATCAAATTGTGGGAGAGATTCCTGCCAATGATGCCAATACTGTGTCTGGAGAACGATACGACCTATTACATGGTAAAATTGGATATAAAAACAATCTAGGTAATCGCTTATCCTATAACTTTTCTTTTGGAGTGAATAATATTTTGGATACCAAATACGCCTCGCAATTACAGATCAATGCTCGTGGATTTGGAGGAAATCAACCCAGATTCTTTTACCCTGGATTACCGATTAATGTCTTTGGAGGGATTAACATAAATTATAGATTATAAATGATATTTTATTGTAATTTTCGTGCTGTATAAACTATCACACATGAAATCACTCTCTTTTCTCATCATATTACTCTTTATATTTTCGGCTTGCGCACAAGAAACTAAAGAAAATGATATCGTTCTCGAAGAGGATGCCAAAAATTATACAACAGAAATCATTGTTCCTGGTCTTCAAATCCCTTGGGGAATGGCCTGGTTACCCGATGGTAGTATGCTAATCACTGAAAAAAGCGGTACCTTAATTCATTTCAAGGACGGTAAAAAGGTAAACATCGCCAATGTTCCAGAAGTATATAATAGAAACCAGGGAGGTTTACTCGACATCGAACTGCATCCAAAATACGAGGAAAATGGTTGGATTTATATCACCTATTCTTCCAAAGAAGGAACAGAAAAAGGTGGAAATACAGCCTTAATACGAGCAAAATTAAAAGATAATCAACTTACCAATATTGAAACTTTATACAAAGCAACACCAAATACCACTCGTGGCCATCATTTTGGATCGCGTATAGAGTTTGACAATGATGGATATTTATATTTCTGCATTGGAGATCGAGGAAATAGAGATGTAAACCCTCAGGATATTACCAAAGATGGTGGTAAGATCTACCGCCTGAATGATGATGGTAGCATCCCCAAAGACAATCCTTTTGTAGACCAAGCGGGAGCCAAAACTGCGATTTACTCTTACGGGCATCGCAATCCACAAGGAATGGCGCTTCACCCTGATGGTACCATATGGGTTCACGAGCATGGACCAAGAGGTGGTGACGAGATTAACCCTATCAAAAAAGGAGTCAATTATGGTTGGCCGGTAATTACTTACGGTATTAATTATAGTGGCACAACAATTACCGATATCACTGCAAAAAAAGGAATGGAACAACCCTTATACTATTGGGTACCTTCTATTGCACCAAGCGGAATGGACTTTGTGACCAGTGATAAGTATCCAAATTGGAAAAATACAGTACTAGTGGGTTCTTTGAAATTTCAATATTTGGAACTATTACAATTGGATGGATACCAGGTTACCAAACGACAAAAATTATTAGATGGCATGGGGCGTGTAAGAAATGTACGTCAAGGACCTGACGGGTTTCTATATGTCGCTATCGAAAATCAGGGCATTGTAAAAATCATACCGTAAAATACTCTATTTTATATCTCAGTAAAAATCAGAAAATGAAAAAACATATCAAGCGTCTTTTTATTTTAGAAATCGCAGTTTTTATCCTTAGCATTTCTCTTGTTGCACAGCAAAGCAAAAATCATGAAGATTACACGCAAATTCCTGTACCTGCTTTGGATCAGGATCAGGAGCTCACCAAGAGTATTGCTCAAGGAAAAGAGATTTATGCTGATTTTTGCATGCAATGTCATCTGCCAGATGGAAAAGGTACTCCCAATGTATTCCCTCCTCTTGCCGGTTCGGATTGGTTGGTAGATAAACGCAAAGAAAGTATCCACTCTGTAAAGTATGGTCTTAATGGTCCTATCAAAGTAAACGGAAAGCCTTACAACAGCGCAATGACATCCCTGGGATTGGAGGATGAGGAGATCGTAGACGTGATGAATTACATCATGAACAGCTGGGGGAATACACAAAAGAAAATGGTGACCCTAGAAGAAGTAACCGGAATCAAACAATAGCGAATTTCTTTTTTAGATTTCATAATATAACAAATATGGCGTATCTTACGTTATGATTAGTGTATTGCATAATCCCCATCGTGCAATAGAGAACTTGACCTAACAACTAGTACGACCAATTTTACTATTATGAGGTTCTCGACACTTCTTATTACTTTTTTAATCACCTTGTCCGTAAGTGCTCAAAGTTCTTATGACGAATCTCCTAATCGATATCGATTCAAATATAAATCTGAGCTGTATAAAGGAACCAGGCTTCAAATTACCTCTCAGTTGCGTAAGCTGAAAAATGATTCAAAATTCACCAATATTCCCGAAGAAATTGAACAGGAACTTCATTCTCTTTTTATAGCCACTAAAAAACAGCCTATTCCTAAATACTATAAAAAACGTGCTTATATCTTTTTGGACGCTCTGTATGCTTATGAAGATTTTGCCAATATATATGAAAACGCATTGTATCAGGTAGTAAGAAAGGTAAAAAAAGATATGTATGTGGTGGATTTTAAGTTTGAAAGACAATTTACCAAGGCCAAAGTAGCTTTGGATCGCTATATGAAAGAAGATTATTCTGATATTGAAAGGTTTGACCAGCTCAAAAAAGAATTGATCGATAGCCAAACCAAATTAGCCAGCCACCGATGGATGAAAGGAAAGTTCGAGAACTATGATACCATCGAAATTGTAAAACACCCTGACGAACTTATGGGGGCATTCAAAAAATCTGCAGCTGTTCATGTCTATAGACTATACAATGATAACAACATTGCAGCCATAAAACCTTATCTCGAAAACCAAATCATTGATTTTTATTACAAAAAATCATTACCTGAGATCAATCCAGAGTCATTCGATCTGCAATACATTACCAAAATATAGCAAGTAAAGAAGATCAAATCCTTAAAATTATTTTGTTAGTTTGTACGTATGGATAACTCCCCTCGCACATACAAAGTATTAGGATTAATGTCTGGAACTTCTCTAGACGGATTAGATATTGCGTATTGTCATTTTACTAAGGATAATCATCGCTGGACTTTTTCTATCGAAAAAACCAGTGATATCGCCTATTCGCAAACCTTAAAACAAAAGCTAAAAAATGCAATCCATTTAAGTGCGATACAACTGTTGGCACTCCACAACGAATACGGTACCTGGTTAGGTAATCAATCCAAAGCCTTTATTACCCAACATCGTCTTGATATAGATTTTATCAGTAGCCATGGGCATACTGTTTTTCATCAACCCGATATCGGCTTGACCTATCAAATTGGATCTGGTCAGCATTTGGCAAATGCTTCAGGACAAAAAGTTATTTGTGATTTCAGGACCAACGATGTGATTCATGGTGGACAAGGGGCTCCTCTGGTTCCGATCGGAGATCAATTGTTATTTAGTGAGTATGACTTTTGTCTCAATTTGGGTGGGATTAGTAATGTTTCGTTTCAGCATCAAAACAAAAGAATTGCTTACGACATCTCTCCGGCCAATATGCTACTCAATCACATTTGTAAATCCATTGATCTGGAATATGATAAAGGAGGAAAAATAGCAGCTACAGGTATTGTAAACGCTGAATTTTTTGAGAACCTAAATGTATTGAACTATTACAAGCAACCTTTTCCTAAATCTTTGGGTTATGAGTGGTTTGAAGAACAAGTGATACCTATCATCAACAATACCAAAGATACGGCTACCAACCTTTTGCATACCGCGGTTCATCATATTGCGTTTCAAATTGCCAACGAGATTAAAAAGGTAAAAAAGGCTAATCCAAAAATGCTAATCACAGGAGGCGGTACAAAAAATGAGTATCTGATTAAAGTGCTTAGCCAAAAGTTAGAGGGTATTGTTAGTATTAACATCCCCCCTACTGTAATCATAGATTTTAAAGAGGCCATGGTTTTTGGATTTTTGGGGGTTTTAAAAGATCGTAACGAAGTAAACTGCCTAAAATCAGTGACCGGAGCCACTCAGGATTCTTCTTCCGGAGTTATTTACAATCCGGCATGAAAATTTTATGACGAAGATTAAATCGCATTCTTTAAATTTGCCGAAAAATAAAGTACAATGTTAATTATTGGTATTGCCGGAGGAACTGGCTGCGGAAAGACTACGGTTGTGAATCAAATCGTGAATGAACTTCCAGAAAATGAAGTATGCGTCATTTCGCAAGATTCCTATTATAAAGACACCAGTCATCTTTCTTATGACGAACGAGTTCAGATTAATTTTGACCATCCTCAATCAATTGATTTTGAATTATTGGGACAACATCTGATGGCTCTAAGAAAAGGAGAAACTATAGAACAGCCGGTGTATTCTTTTGTAGAACACAATAGAACCGGAGAAACCATTTCTACAAAACCTAGTAAAGTAATCATCGTAGAAGGTATTCTGATTCTTACCAACCCAGAAATCAGGGACATGTTCGACATAAAAATTTATGTACATACCGATAGTGATGAAAGATTGATAAGAAGGTTAAAGAGGGATATTGCGGAACGCGGTCGGGATATGGACGAAGTTTTGGATAGATACCAAAACACCCTCAAACCCATGCACCAACAATTTATTGATCCTACCAAAGAATTTGCTGACCTGATCATCCCAAATAATCATTACAACAATGTAGCTGTTGATATTGTTCGTACAATTATTAAAGAACGCTTGAATTAACTTTTGTACCTTTACACCAATATTATTCTTACACCGATTGAAGCTAAAAAGTTATTTTCAGAAATTAAAAAACAAACCGGCACTTATACCGATTTTTGCCATATTTCTCAATAAATATGTGCTAATCATATTGCTTTTTGTGATCTGGATGCTTTTTCTGGATACCAACTCCTGGCTTATACATCGCGAACTGGATGAAGAAATCCAGGAACTCGAGAACAATAAAGAATATTATATCAAAGAAATTGTAAAAGATCAAAAGGATATCAAAACCCTTAAAGATAGCAGTGAGCTAGAAAAATTTGCTCGAGAAGAGTATTTTATGAAACGTGACGATGAAGAAATCTATATCATCGAATATGAAGACAGTTTACCCAAAAACAAAAAAGATGACTAAATCTCTATTTGAAAGTTTCGATGAAGTTTCTGCAAAACAATGGAAACAAAAAATTCAGTTTGATTTAAAAGGTGCAGATTATAATGAAGCCTTAATTTATAAGTCTTTAGAAAGTATAGATATCAAACCTTTTTACAATGAAGAGGATATCTCGGATATCGATCATACGATTGCTCATCCTACCCACTGGAAAAATTCGATTCGGATAGAAGTTGAAGATGCCAATACTGGAAATCAAAAAGTTGAGGATGCTTTGAAAAAAGGGGCAGAAAGTATCTTTTTTGTGATTACCGATGAACAAGTAGATCCTGCTACCCTATTTCAAAACATTACCAAAGCAACTTCTGTTTTTGTGCAAACCCGTTTTCTTTCTGAAGCATATATCCAAAGCATCGAGAACATCGCAAAAGAGCAGCAGCTAGATATTTATATCCTTACGGATATCATCAATAGATTAGCAGAAACTGGAAATTGGTTTAATAACCTTAACCAAGACCATGAAACCTTAGAACAAATAGCAAAAAGTGATACTTTAAAAAGTTGTATTAGCATAGATACCGGATTGTACCAGAATGCTGGTGCAACCATGATACAACAACTTGCTTATGGTCTGGCTCATGCCAACGAGTACCTGAATCATTTTGACAATAAGGAACAAAACCCGTTAAAACAGTCCAAAGTTGTATTCAAAGTAGCTATTGGTGGTAATTATTTCTTTGAAATTGCCAAGTTACGTGCATTGCGATTGCTTTGGGAATCTCTGGCTCCGGCATACGGGGCAATAAAAGATTGTAGCATTATTGCTTATCCTTCTCATCGTAACAAAACTATCCTAGACTATAATGTGAACATGTTACGTACCACTACTGAGTGTATGAGTGGGATCTTGGGAGGCGCAGATTTCATTTACAACCTCCGTTATGATGACATTTACAATCTGGATAATGATTTTGGAACCCGAATTTCTTTAAATCAATTATTGATTTTAAAAAACGAAAGTTATTTTGATCTAGTAGAAAATCCTGCTTCAGGGTCTTATTATATCGAAAGTTTAACCAATCAGTTGGCGGAAAAAGCACTTTCTTTATTTAAAGATATCGAAGAAAACGGAGGTTTTTTACATCAACTTAAATCTGGTACCATTCAGAAAAAAATAAAAGAATCTGCAAAAAAAGAGCAGGAACTTTTTGATCAGGAAAAAATTGTTCTTACCGGAACTAACAAGTATAAAAATCAAGAAGAAACGGCACCTACATTTCAAAAATCCGTCTTTTTAGAAAGAAATGTAAGAAAAACCCTTCTTGAACCAGTGATAAAACGGCGATTAAGTGAGATTATGGAGAAAAATATGCATTAAAACGTTAATATTTGCTAACAAATTGTTAACTTGCATACATAATTATAAATTTTAGCCTATACACTAACATTACTAAATCTAAATCAATGCCCCTAAAGATTGGATCTAGGATCTTCGTCATTTGCTTGATCGTATCCGCCCAAATTTCGTCTGCTCAATCAAGATATTATTGTCATGATGTAGATGACTCTGGAATTATCAAAAGAGCATACGAATCTTTTGAAAAGGATATTTTTACTCACTACAAGTTTGGCACAGATTCTATAAAGACCTATAGAACATTTCTAGCAGAAGTGGCCAGTTTATCTATTGACCTCAGAAAGTTGCCTTCAGAAAGGTCTATTCAGTTAGCACGTCAATTCAAGAAAGTCGCCAACAACAAAAACTCCATTTGGATCAAACTCAGCGAATACGAAAATCATGAAGCGTATAGAAAATCATACCCCACTACTAGTGTTAACAAAAAAAATGAAGAAGAAATTCTAATATTTAACTATCGTGGTGGTTTTATACAATGCTTAAAAAATTCTAGTGATAGTGATGATTTTCAGGAGATCGTAAATGCATTAGAACTAGATGGAAATGTAAGCACTTCTTTGATTGCTCAAAAGATTTATTATATCCCCGATAAAGAATTTCGCGGAGTAGAAATCAAGAACTTCATCGCTTTTGATATTTACTATTCTATTCTTATGGTGATCGAAAAAGCTTTTGGTTAATTTTTCAGTATTTTCAATTCTGAAAGTAAATCAGACACCTTTTTTGAATAAAAATCACTTTTAAAAGCTTAATTTTATGGCCTGTTTAATTTTTTTATGGCAAACGGGTTAAATTGGCAATGAGTAGAAAAGACATACAACATATACAACTATCCAAAGAATCATCAACATCCAATTCAACAGTTAACACTTTTACCACGTCTGAAGGTATCGAAATCAAATCTTCATATGTAAATAGTGATATCGAAAACCTTGAACACCTTAATTTTAGTGCAGGTATAGCGCCTTATCTAAGAGGTCCTTATTCAACCATGTACGTTCGACGTCCATGGACAATTAGGCAATATGCGGGTTTCTCGACTGCTGAAGAAAGTAATGCTTTTTACAGAAGAAATCTAGCAGCTGGACAAAAAGGACTGTCTGTAGCATTTGATTTGGCTACACACCGAGGTTATGATAGTGATCATGAACGTGTAGTTGGTGATGTAGGAATGGCTGGAGTAGCTATAGATACTGTAGAAGACATGAAAGTGCTCTTCGATCAAATTCCACTGGATAAAATGTCGGTATCGATGACTATGAATGGAGCTGTACTGCCCATCATGGCCTTTTACATTGTTGCTGCAGAAGAACAAGGCGTGGATAAAAATCTACTTTCTGGTACCATTCAAAATGACATCCTCAAGGAGTTTATGGTTAGAAACACATACATCTATCCTCCTACTCCTTCGATGCGCATTATTAGTGATATTTTTAAGTATTGTTCTGCAAACATGCCAAAATTCAACCCGATTAGTATTTCGGGTTATCACATGCAAGAAGCTGGTGCTACTTGCGATATCGAACTGGCATATACTCTGGCGGATGGATTAGAATATATTCGTAAAGGTATTGAAGCAGGTTTGGATGTAGATTCTTTTGCTCCAAGACTATCTTTCTTTTGGGCTATAGGAATGAATCATTTTATGGAAATTGCAAAAATGAGAGCTGCTCGTATGCTATGGGCCAAACTCATACAGCAGTTTAATCCTAAAAACCCTAAATCATTGATGCTCCGCACCCATTGTCAAACCAGTGGTTGGAGTCTCACTGCACAAGATCCTTTCAATAACGTGGCAAGAACTTGTATCGAAGCCAGTGCTGCTGCTTTTGGAGGAACGCAGAGTTTGCATACCAATGCTTTGGATGAAGCGATTGCATTACCGACGGATTTCTCTGCTAGAATTGCAAGAAATACACAGATCTTTTTGCAAGAGGAAACATTGATCACCCGTACAGTAGATCCATGGGCTGGAAGTTACTATGTAGAATCACTTACCAATGATATTGCTAAAAAAGCCTGGAAACTGATAGAAGAAGTAGAAGAACTTGGTGGAATGACCAAAGCCATTGAGGCAGGTATCCCAAAAATGAGAATCGAAGAAGCAGCGACCCGTAAGCAAGCGCGTATTGATAGTGAACAAGACCTTATTATTGGTGTAAACAAATATCGACTAGAGGAAGAAGAAGCCATCAGCACCCTTAAAGTAGATAATCAAGCGGTTCGCAATCAACAGTTAGAGAGTCTTAAAAAAGTAAAAGACTCAAGGGACGAACAAAAAGTACAACAAGCACTTGAGAATTTAACTACTGGTGCTGCAGATGATGATCAAAATTTGTTAGCTTTAGCAGTAGAAGCTGCCAGATTGAGAGCTACACTAGGAGAAATCAGTGATGCTCTGGAGAAGAAATTTGGTAGGCATAAAGCAGAAATAAAATCGTTTACCGGAGTGTACGCCAAAGAAATAAAAAATGATGAGTCTTTTGATAAAGCAAGAAATTTAGCCAACAAATTCGCTGAGCTAGAAGGACGTAGACCCAGAATTATGATTGCCAAAATGGGTCAGGATGGTCATGATCGAGGTGCCAAGGTAGTTGCTACCGGTTATGCCGATGTTGGTTTTGATGTAGATATTGGTCCACTTTTTCAAACCCCAAAAGAAGCAGCAAAGCAAGCCGTAGAAAATGATGTACATATCGTTGGAGTATCTTCGTTGGCAGGTGGTCATAAAACACTGGTACCTCAAATTGTAGAGGAACTCAAAAAATACGGAAGAGAAGATATCATGATTATTGTAGGTGGTGTGATTCCTCCTGATGATTATGACTTTCTTTTTGATGCAGGGGCAGTAGCTGTGTTTGGCCCTGGCACAAAGATTAGTAATGCAGCGATCACTATTTTAGAAATTCTAATTTCTACTTTTGAATAGATACAAAATACTATGCGTGCATAGTTTTTCAGGAATAATATCGTAACTTCCCCAAAATATAGAAATTACATATACCAATGAGTTATACAGACAAAATGCTTCGTGATGGAGCTTTAGAAGGAAAAAATATCGTTGTTACTGGTGGAGGTAGCGGACTAGGAAAATCCATGACCAAGTACTTTTTAGAACTTGGTGCAAAGGTAGCTATCACTTCTCGTAATCTTGAAAAATTACAGACCACTGCCAAAGAACTCGAGGACGAGACTGGAGGCACTTGTCTTCCTCTTCAATGTGATGTGAGACATATCGACCAGGTGGAAGCTATGAGAGATGCCGTGATTAAAGAGTTTGGTTCTGTGGACATATTGTTAAACAATGCTGCAGGAAACTTCATTTCTCCTACTGAACGTTTATCTGCGAATGCATTTGATACCATTATTGATATTGTTCTTAAAGGAACCAAAAACTGTACTTTGGCTTTTGGTAAACATTGGATCGATACAAAATATAGAAATACTGTTGTATTAAATATCGTAACTACCTACGCATGGACAGGATCTGCATATGTGGTACCTAGTGCAACGGCAAAAGCTGGTGTTCTGGCAATGACAAGATCTTTGGCTGTAGAATGGGCAAAGTATGGAATGCGTTTCAACGCTATCGCTCCTGGACCATTCCCTACCAAAGGGGCCTGGGACCGTTTGATGCCCGATGAACTTAAAGAAAAGTTAGATATTACCAAACAAGTACCGCTAGGAAGAGTTGGTAATCATCAGGAGTTAGCTAATCTTGCCGCGTATTTGGTTTCTGACTTTTCTGCCTATGTAAACGGTGAAGTAATGACTATTGATGGTGGAGAATGGCTTAAAGGAGCTGGTGAGTTTAACATGCTAGAGCTAGTGCCTGAACAGATGTGGGATATGCTAGAGGCTTCCATCCGATCAAAAAACAAGAAATAAGTAGTTATTAACAATTCATAAATTACTCAGGACCATTTGCAAAGGCAAATGGTCCTTTTTTGTCCATACTGTTAACATTTTTCATTTTTATAATATATAATAAATCGTATTTTTATCGCTTAAAAACCAAATCTCCCCAAATGGGTAAAATAATAGCGATTGCCAATCAAAAAGGAGGTGTAGGAAAGACTACCACCTCAGTTAATTTAGCAGCTTCTCTAGGTGTTCTGGAGAAGAAAGTGTTACTAATCGATGCCGATCCTCAGGCTAATGCTACCTCGGGACTAGGTCTTGATGTAGAAAGTGTCGAAAATGGAACGTATCAAATTCTTGAGCATACCATAAAACCTCAAGAAGCAATTTTGGAGACTACCTCTCCGAATGTACATATTATTCCTGCGCATATTGATCTGGTTGCAATCGAAATTGAACTTGTAGATAAGGATGATCGAGAGTATATGATGAAAAAGGCTATCGAAGAGTTGCGATCCGAATATGATTATATTTTAATTGATTGTGCTCCATCATTAGGACTTTTGACACTAAATGCACTGACTGCTGCGGACTCGGTTATGATCCCAATACAGTGTGAATATTTTGCGCTAGAAGGGCTTGGTAAATTACTGAATACAATAAAAAGTGTACAAAAAGTACACAACACCAATCTGGATATCGAAGGGTTGTTATTAACCATGTATGATTCTAGATTACGTTTATCTAATCAAGTGGTAGAAGAAGTACAGAAGCACTTTAATGAGATGGTTTTTAAAACAATCATCCAGCGAAATATTCGTTTAAGTGAAGCCCCAAGTTATGGAGAGAGTATTATTAATTACGACGCAGCTAGTAAAGGAGCTAGTAATTATTTAAGTTTGGCGCACGAAATTATAAAGAAAAACAGTTAAGGATACATGGCGAAGGCAACAAAAAAACAGGCATTAGGAAGAGGATTATCTGCACTCTTGAAAGATCCAGAGAATGATATCAAATCTGTTGATGATAAAAATGCAGATAAGGTTGTAGGGAATATTATAGAGCTTGAATTGGAAAGTATAGACGTAAATCCATTTCAGCCACGTACAAGTTTTAATGATGAAACCTTACGTGAACTAGCTACATCGATAAAAGAAGTTGGAGTTATTCAACCTATTACGGTACGAAAATTAGACTTTAACAGTTATCAGCTTGTAAGTGGAGAGCGACGTTTCCGTGCGTCAAAATTGGCAGGTTTAAAAACAATACCTGCATATATCAGGATTGCCAACGATCATGAGTCTCTGACCATGGCTTTGGTAGAAAACATTCAAAGACAAGACCTTGATCCTATCGAAATTGCTTTGTCTTATCAACGCCTGATTGATGAAATCAGTTTAACTCAGGAGCAATTAAGTGATCGCGTAGGTAAAAAAAGATCTACAATCGCAAACTATTTGAGGTTACTGAAACTAGATCCTATTGTTCAAACAGGAATGCGTGATGGTTTTATTTCTATGGGGCATGGACGTGCTTTGATCAACTTAGAGAACAACCAACAACAATTAGATATTTACGAAAAGGTAATTGGAAAAGGACTTTCGGTTCGTGAAACAGAAAAATTGGTAAAATCCTTAAAGGATCCTTCTGAAAACTCAACTTCTGAATCCACCACTACAACTCCTTCGCAATTACCAAAAGATATTGCAAAAGGAGTAAAAGAGTTTTCTGAGTATTTTGGCGCAAAAATTGATGTAAAAGTTTCCAGTAAAGGAAGTGGTAAATTGATTATACCCTTCTCTTCTCAAGAGGATTTTAACCGGTTAAAGAAACTCATCAATAGTGAAAATTAAACATTGTTATATCATTTTTTTTGTACTCTTCTCTTTTCATACCGCAGTTGCGCAAGAAGAGGATGAAGAACTAAAAGTTACTACTGAAGAAGTAGCTGTCAAAAAGAAAAAAAGAGATAGAAAAAAGGAAAGAAGGGAAAAGAGAATTCAACCTTACGAACCTTTAGCTCCTGCCAGAGCAGCTTTTTACTCTGCTGTACTTCCTGGTTTGGGCCAAGCATACACCAAAAAATATTGGAAAATCCCTATTGTATATGCTGCCATAGGTACTGGAATTTATTTTTATCTCGATAACAATAGAAATTATAACGATTTTAGAGATATTTTTAAAAGACGATTAGCAGGTTTTACCGATGACCGTTTTATAAACCAGCAAACCGGTGAAATACTAGTTTCTAACGAGCAGCTTATATCGTTACAAGAACGTTTTAGAAGAGATCAGGAGTTATCATTATTACTGACTGTTGCGGCATATTTATTAAATATAGTTGACGCTAACGTTACCGCTCATTTACAACAATATAATATTACAGACGATCTTTCACTAAAACCAGGAATAAATTTTAACGAATTTGATTTTACTCCCAATTATGGAGTTACTTTGAACTTTAATTTTTAAGATCAATTCATTTTTATAATAACCAACACACATGAAAATTGCATTACTAGGATATGGCAAGATGGGTAAAACCATTGAAAAAATAGCAACAGAAAGGGGCCATACCATAGTACTTAAAGTAGATAAAGACGATTCTAATTACGATCTATCCCAAGCTGATGTGGCTATCGATTTTAGTATCCCAACAGCGGCGGTGACTAATATTTCTAATTGTTTTGAGGCTGGAGTACCCGTGGTTTCGGGAACCACAGGATGGCTCGATCATTATAAAGAAATGATCTCCTTATGCAAAGAAAAAAAGGGCGCTTTTATTTATGCTTCTAACTATAGTTTGGGTGTCAATCTTTTCTTCGAACTCAATAAAAGACTAGCAAAAATGATGAATCCTGTAGAAGGATATTCAATAGCTATGGAAGAAATTCATCACACTCAAAAATTAGATGCACCAAGTGGAACAGCTATCACCCTTGCAGAAGGAATCATAGACAATACTAATAAAACAGGATGGCAATTGGATCAAGGAGACCAAAACACTATACCTATTGTTGCCAAAAGAATAGAACAAGTTCCTGGAACACACACCGTTACTTATTCTTCTGAAGTAGATGATATAGAGATTACTCATACCGCTCATAACCGACATGGTTTCGCTTTAGGTGCGGTGGTTGCAGCAGAATGGCTGAAGGATAAAACCGGTGTTTTCGGAATGAAAGACGTTTTAGGTCTATAAAAACGTAACACTTTTCCAATATAGGGTACATATACTAAAAAAATAAATACTTATGGCGCTCACAGAATGGCTTATATTTTTCCTAGTACTTCAGGTGATTCACTTTTTAGGAACCTGGAAATTATACACAAAAGCGGGTAGAAAAGCTTGGGAAGCAATTGTTCCTATATACAACGCAGTAGTTTTGACAAAGATCATCAATAGACCTTGGTGGTGGGTTATTCTACTATTTATACCTGTTATCAATGTCATTATGCTTCCTGTGATTTGGGTAGAAACTATCAGAAGTTTTGGTAGAAACTCCACAACAGATACCATTCTGGTCGTTGTAACTCTTGGGTTTTATATATTTTATATAAACTATGCTCAAGATGTAACATACATTGAAAACCGGAGCTTAAAGCCTAGGACTTCAACAGGAGAATGGATAAGTTCCATTTTGTTTGCAGTAGTAGCTGCTACTATCGTACATACATATTTTATGCAGCCATATACTATTCCTACAGGTTCATTAGAAAGAACATTGCTTGTTGGTGACTTTTTGTTTGTAAGTAAATTTCATTACGGAGCGCGCACCCCTATGACTGCAGTTTCTTTTCCTATGGTACATGACACCATACCATTGGTAAAGACAAAATCCTATGTAAGCAAGCCACAATATCCATATTTCAGACTTCCAGGTTTTCAGAAAATCAAACGCAATGACATTGTCGTTTTTAGCTGGCCAATAGATACGGTTCGCTTTTTTAGAGATCGATCCAAAAAAAGTTACTACAAACCCATCGATAAAAAATCAAATTACGTAAAAAGATGTGTAGGTATACCAGGGGACTCTTTATCCGTGGTTGATGGTTTTGTGCATATTAATGGCAAACAAAATGTGTTACCAGAAAGAGCTCAACTCCAGTTCTCTTATTTTGGAAACACTAAAGGGAGTGGTTTTAATCTACAAAATCTTTATGACCGCTATAAGATCAAACCCAAAGAATTTGGGTATAACAATACTCAATTTAGTGCTTTAGGCCTTACAGAAAAGGCAGCTGCAAGGTTTAAAAACCATCAAAATGTTGCATCCTTAGAACGTGTTATCACTCCAAAAGGACAAAAAGATCCTAGTATTTTCCCAAACAATGGAAAAGTAAATTGGAATAACGATAATTTTGGTCCTATCTATATTCCTGAGGCTGGCAAAACAGTGAAGATGGATCTGAAGAGTTTCTCTTTATATCGCAGAATTATTGAAGTATATGAAGGCTCTGAAATGGGTATAGATAATAAACTTTCCGTAAACGGAACTCAAGTGCTACTTAACGGGAAACCACTAGATTCTTACACCTTTAAGCAGGATTATTACTGGATGATGGGAGACAATCGTCATAACAGTGAGGATAGCCGTGTATGGGGTTATGTTCCTGCCAATCATGTAGTAGGAAAACCAGTTTTTGTATGGTTCAGCTGGGATTCTAATGCCAAGGGACTATTGAATAAAATAAGATGGGATCGTATGTTCACTACAGTTGGAGGTAGCGGAGAACCTGTATCTTATTTCAAATATTTCTTGATTCTATTGGCAGGATGGATTATTTATAATCAGTATCGAAAAAGAAAAAAAGGAGCTTAAACCACAGAAACTAAGTTCTTCCAAATTTTAACTGTCTAGGCATTGAAAAAAGTTCTGTTACATCCTATGTATTTTGGCTCCATAGCGCAATATGTTGCTTTGGTACAGGCTGATGGTGTTATTTTCGAAAATGAGGATAATTATCAAAAGCAAACCTACCGCAATCGCACCTATATTTACGGAGCTAATGGAAAACTACTTTTAACCATCCCTATAAAACATACTGGGAAAGCAGGAAGACAATTATACAGGGATGTACGTATTGAAAACGATTTTAGTTGGCAGACCTTACATTGGAAATCCTTGGAGACTGCATATAGAACCTCTCCCTTTTTTGAATACTATGAGGATGAATTTGCTCCTCTTTTTGAGAAAAGAAAAGAGTTTTTGCTGGATTTTAATCATGAGTGCTTTCAGGCGCTTCAGGACTGCTTGCAGTTAGATACTCCTTTTTCAAAAACTTCTAAGTATCAAGAACAACCCGAAGATAGTATAGACTTACGAAATTTGGTATTTGCCAAAAAAGAAAAATCGTATGACCTACAGTCTTACATCCAAGTATTTAGTGAGAAGCACGGTTTTATTTCTAATCTTTCCATACTGGACTTACTTTTTAATGAAGGAACTAACGCCTTGTCTTATTTAGAGCAACAGACTATTTTTTAAATGATTCGTCCTATTGTTCATTATAGTTTACATTTTGTTATTCCTCTAGTTGTGATTCTAATTTTCTTTCCAAAGCAATGGAAAAAATTATCACTCATTTTTCTACTCTCTATGCTTGTCGATTTGGACCACCTTTTGGCAACACCTGTCTTTGAGGCCGATCGATGCAGTATTAACTTCCACCCTTTACATAGTTATATCGCTTTTTTTGGATATGCAATAATGCTGCTGTTTCCAAAAACACGAGTATTAGGTATAGCTTTACTTTGGCATATGATCACAGATCAAATTGATTGCTGGATGATGTAAAAACATTGGATATCAGTTCGTTTGTAAAATATTAATTATATTTAGAACGAAACTTGTACAACAAGCCCCATTAACCTAAATCTATTATCTATGAATAAATTTTTACTTGTATTGGTAATACCACTAGTATTATTCTCTTGTAAACAGCAATCTAAAGAGCCAAAAAAAGAAGCAGAACAGACAACAAGTCCCGAGGAATCTTATACTCCTATAACCCTTAAAAACAGCGATACGCTTTCCCTGGATCCTAAATTTGCAAAAAGACTAACTCCTCAAGAAACCGCAAGTATCTTTACCCGAAGAATTAAGCGTCAATATGAGGTGACCTATCCGATTCGTCAGGCCTATTCGTATCAGGATGAAGCTGGATCTTATTATGTAGCACTTGCACAAGATCAATCTGAAATTACTAAAGAAGGAGATACACTTTACGACAAATTACAAGGGCTTATTTTAACCAAAAAAGGCAATGGCCTAAAAAAGAAGTCCAGCATCAACGATGAAACCGATAATGATTGGGAAACGTCTATTTTCTTCTGGAATCACTACTCAGAAATTAAAGATTTTGATAATGATGGATTAGCCGATTTGATATTGGTGTATGGTACTACAGGACAAGAAGACTATGCCGATGGCCGTATGAAAATGATGATTTATCACAAAGGAAAAAGAATTACCGTAAGACATCAAAATAGTGATTACGACGGTAGATTAACCAAAATTAGCAGTAGATTCTACTCGCTACCCGAACAGCTTCAAAAGGTAGTTATTGATAAAATGAGAGCAATGACCAAAAACAAACACGCCACTTTTTCTGCAAATTGGGAAAATAAAATGATGAAAGACAAAGCAACCCAATTGGAAGATTTGTAAAAAGCAACTAGAACAATAGACTTAAAAAGAAGTCCAAAGAGACCATACTCTATACCTACAATTGCACTCTAGAAAATATCGGATAATGATCGGATAGTTCTTGATGGATATTTTTGAACTCTAACACTTCATATTCTTCTGGAACCAAGATAAAATCTATACGCACAGGAAAAAGATCGAATTCCCAGGTTTTACCGAACCCCTTCCCTGCTTCTTTAAAGGTATCCTGAAGCCCCTCAGACACGATTTTATCATACACATAAGAGTATGCAGAATTATTAAAATCTCCCATCACAATGTTTCTATAAGGAGATTGACGCATATGCTCAATAAGTTCATCAACCTGTTCCTGTTGACGTTCAAATGAAATTTGGATTCTTTTCAACAACTTTTGCGAGTCTTCCTGAGAAATTCGGTTGGTATTCGAACTAATCTTATGGGATTGTAAATGGACATTATATATCCGCAATGTATCTTTTTGAATAGCGATATCACAAAAGATAATATTGTTTGCTGTTTTTTTGAAGTGAAGCGATCCTTTATTAACGATAGGATACTTGGAAAAGACAACCAGCGCCAACTCGCCATTATCATTGTTAAAATCTTCGAACTTATACTGATATTGCGAAAAGTCGGTATCTGGATTGTTATAATATTCCTGAGCACAGAAAATATCCGGGCTTTCTGATCGTACAAAGGCAGAAATATCCTGAGGGATAGTTTTGGAATCAATCCATGAGAATCGATTAAAACTCCTTACATTAAAACTCAATAAGGAAATACCATCAGTTGTATCTTCGGTAGATTTACCACTTATTTTATACAAGGAAGTAACATGCGATATCCCCAATACCAATACTACCAGAGATAGGATTGCTTTTTTATTTAAGAGCACCACCCAATAGATGAGAAAAACAACATTGACCACAATCAAAATGGGTACTGCCAGACTCAATACCGATAACAAAGGAAAAGTTTTGGGAGATACATAGGGCAATAAATACGATAGCAACAACGCAAACGCCGCTATAGAATTCATCAAAAAGATAAATTTATTTACTAATTTCCTCATAGATAGCCCCTATTCCTTACCTGCTTTAAATAAAAAATCCTTTTCTTCTTTGGTTAAACTATCGTATCCACTCTTGCTTATTTTATCAAGAATTGCATCAATTTGCTCTTGATTTGGGGTTTTTACGTATTTCTTTTTAGAAGAACTCGTTCTTTGTTTAGGTTTTGTATATGATTTTGACTTGTGTACAGTTTTGAGTGGGCTTTTCTTTTTTGGGGTGAACATATTGGCAAATCCATCCATTATTTTTTCAAACCAAAGCCCAATATCATTTCCCTTTTTTAATTGAACGGCATACATATAACCAAATAGTGCACCGCCTAAATGCGCTATAAGTCCACCAGCATTTCCTGAAGTCGGTATTTGAATAAGATCTGAAAGCACTACAAATACCCCGATTTGCCACAATTTCACATTAAAAAAGATAATTCTTACCTCAGCATTGGGTGTGTAGGCCGCGATAAAAATCATAATCGCTCGTACTGCAGCAGATGCTCCTATAAGATAAGCTAAAGTACCGGATAGCACAGGAAATACATTATATGCTAATACAAACAACAACCCACCACAAATGGCACCCAACAGATATATAGTGAGAAAGCGTTTCTCGGTAAATAAATTCAATACATACTGTCCAAACCAATACAACACCAACATATTCCAAAAGATATGCCAAAACCCAAAATGCAAAAAACTATAGGTCAACAAACTCCATAGCTGGACAATCAAAGAACCAGGCTCTACAGGCAATACAAACCATTTCATCAACTCACCAGCACTGGTTTTGAAGATCCACGAACCCAATGTAGCCACAAGAAACAATGCCACATTAATAACGATAAGCTTAATGATAATATTTGCAGTCTTAAACTGATATGTAAAATTAGTTGATGTCATATCAATACCAACGATGTTGATTAAACGAATTCTTTTTCCAATACCACATAGTGACAAATCCAATTACCGCACCTCCTATATGTGCCCAATGCGCAACATTAGAAGGTCCCAAAATAGCCTGTCCTGTAATCCCTCCCCAAAGATCCAATAAGAAATATCCTCCTATTAAATATTTAGCTTTAATAGGTATTGGTATAAATATAATATATAAGGGCAAGTTAGGAAACAATACCGCAAAAGCAGCCAAAACTCCAAAAATTGCACCCGACGCTCCTACCATAGGAGTTACATAAGCTCGAATCATTTTCTCGGTAACCTCTTGCGGAATATTAGGGTAAACCTTGTATTGACCCGAAGCAATTGTTTCCTGGATGAATGTATTTATTTCTGCCGAAGAAAAACCTGCCTCCAAATAAGCCTGGTAACCTGGCGCAAACTGAAAATAGGTAAAAAGAATTTGAAACCCAACTGCACCAAGTCCTGAAAAAAAGTAAACGAATAAAAATTTTCGTTGTCCCAATGAATTTTCCAAATGGCTTCCAAACATGTATAGAGCAAACATATTAAAGAAGATATGACCTGCATCGGCGTGCATAAACATATGGGTAACAATCTGCCAAATCTGAAAATTATCATTTTTTGGGAACCACAACGCTAACCATTCAAACGCATGATCACCAAGTGAGATAGACCCGATAAAAAAAATGATATTAATTATCAGTAAGACTTTTACTGTTTCTGTGATTCTCCCCATTTAAAAAAATTTCTTATCGATCTCATCTACCGAAAACGTGATGAAAGTCGTCTTATTATCTGGTGTTATTGTTGGCTCGGTACAAGCAAAAAGACTATTAGCCAAATACTGTATTTGTTCTGCACCTAATTCAGTACCCGTTCTTACCGCTATACTCTTTGCCATAGATTTTGCTAATGCATCGGTTTGAGAAAATCCGCTATCCGGAACATCATTCTCCAAATCACTTATCAATTGTTCCAAAAGTGTTCCCACTTCTTTCTCTCCTACTACAGATGGAATCGCGGTTATTTCCAGCTCTCCCAAATTGTCGTCGCCAAAAACAAATCCAGTATTTTCTAATTGCTCTTTTACGGTATCCAAAAGTGCCATTTCTGTTTTTGACAACGAAATTTTAAGCGGAAATAACAATTGTTGACTTACTGAGCTAGCCATGGTAATACTACGAAGTAATTCTTCGTATAAAATTCGTTGATGTGCTCGATGTTGGTGTATAATCACCATTCCACTTTTGATGGTGGTCACTATATATTTCTTTTGTAATTGATAGGTGTTTTGATGCACCAAATCCTTTTTTTCATCATCTTCAAACAGGGATCCAGTTACTTCAGCACTTTCAAATTCTATGGTAGAAAAACCTTCTTCTTTTTCTGTTTTGGCTTCAGTAGGTGAAGTTATAGGGTCCTCCGACTCTAAACCTACATATAGATTCTCCCAGTTACCGGCTGATTCCTTTTTGAAAGATGAAAATGAAGACTTTCCAGAAGATTGACTACCTGCTGAAGAAGAACTACTCTCTTTAAAAGGATTAAAATTACGGTCCACCTCTACTTTGGGTATCTGAGCTGCCTTATTCTTATATTCATAAGGGGTATCCATCGTTGCATCCCGATCAAAATCTAATATAGGAGCTACATTAAATTGTCCCAAACTATGCTTTATCGTTGATCGTAACATTGCATATAATGCATGTTCATCTTCGAACTTGATCTCTGTTTTGGTTGGATGGATATTGATATCTACTGTTTCCGGATTTACTTCTAAATAAATAAAATAACTGGGATGCGTTTTTTCTTTTACTAATCCTTCAAAAGCAGCATTTACCGCATGGTTCAAATATGGGCTTTTGATGTATCGATGATTAACAAAGAAAAACTGCTCTCCTCTAGTTTTTTTGGCATACTCTGGCTTCCCCACAAAACCACTGATGGTGACTAAATCGGTCTCTTCAGATATGGGCACTAATTTTTCATTGGTTTTACCACTAAAGATGTTTACTATGCGTTGTCGATAATTTGAAACCGGCAGATTGAAGATCTCACTACCGTTATGATACATATCAAAACGAATATCCGGATGCGCCATAGTCACTCTATGAAACTCATCGATAATATGACGTAACTCTACAGCATTTGATTTCAAAAAATTACGTCGCGCCGGAATATTATAAAACAGGTTTTTTACGCATATCGAAGTACCCTTGGGTGTTACACATGCTTCTTGAGAGGTAATCTTACTACCTTCTATTTTGATTTCGGCACCCACCTCATCACCTTCTTGCTTGGTTTTAAGCTCTACATGGGCTATCGCAGCAATAGATGCCAACGCCTCACCACGGAACCCCTTGGTATCCAGATGAAACAAATCCTCTGCAGATTTGATTTTTGAAGTAGCATGTCGCTCAAAACTCAATCTGGCATCGGTATTGCTCATCCCTACTCCATCATCAATAACCTGGATTAAGGTTTTACCTGCTTCTTTTATAATTAGTTTTATATACGATGCTTTTGCATCAATCGCATTTTCTAATAATTCTTTTACTACAGAAGCTGGTCGCTGAACCACCTCTCCTGCAGCAATTTGATTAGCAACGTGATCTGGTAATAGTTGTATGATATTAGACATTTATCGTCTTGCAGTAAATATGGATAAATCAAAATCTATTAGAAACAGGAATACAAAAAGTAAGATCATAAAAATAACAAGAACTCTTCTATTGATTTTTCTATCTGATTCATGTCTTAGTTCATTCCAGGCATTTTTGAAACGATCCTTAAGGTTTCCAGTCTTACCAATCGTACTTCGGTATTCATCAAACTTATGTCCGATTTGATAAGGGCTACCTTCTCCTTTATCGTCCCAATACCTTGGCGTGTAACTAAACTTTTTATTTTTTCTTGTCTTAAAAATTCCCATAACGTATTCAAATATACTTAAAATGCATTGTAATGTAAAGCTTTTAGCATTACAATAACATCAAGCAACACTTGTGCCAAATAAAGAAATTAAATGGAAGATTATTCTTTGTAGAATTTGGAATCTTTTCTTAGCTGAGCCATTTTAATCGCTGCTATCGCCGCTTCTGTGCCTTTATTCCCGTGTTTACCCCCTGATCTATCTATGGATTGCTGCATATTATTGTCGGTAAGCACACAGAAGATTACTGGGATATCATTTTGGATATTTAAATCCTTGATCCCTTGGGTAACTCCTTCGCATACAAAATCGAAGTGTTTGGTTTCCCCTTGAATCACGGATCCTATAGCAATAATTGCATCCAGCATATCAAAGGACTCTTGCATCTTTTTGCAACCGTAAATCAACTCAAAACTTCCGGGAACATTCCATCGAACAATATTCTCTTTGATAGCACCACAATCAATAAATGCATCAAAAGCTCCCTGAAAAAGACCTTGAGTTATGTTTTCGTTCCATTCTGAAACAACAATCCCAAACCGAAAGTTTTTCGCGTTTGGGATTGTTGCTTTATCGTATTGTGATAAATTTTTATTTTCTGTAGCCATTCGTTTACGTTAAGCGTTTAGGATCATGAGTTAAGAGTTACTCATACAATCACTACACTCTTAACTAGACAATCACGACTATTTTTGCATTCCACGTGCTTTTCCTAAGTGTACGTCTGCTTGATTTGCTTCTACACTTTTAGGAAATTCGTTTTTAATTCTTTCCAAATACTGCACCGCTACTTCTGATTTACCCAAAGAAATTGCGGTAATTGCAGCTTTCAATAAAAATTTAGGAGTAGTAAAATTATTAGTTTTTGAAGAAGCTGCTTTTTCATAATATCCTAAAGCTTCATCTTGTTGGTTTAATTGAGCAAAAGCATCTCCAATACCTCCCAAAGCTAATGGACCTAACATCTCATCATCGCTTTTGAAGTTATCCAAATAATCGATCGCTTCCTGATACTTATTCATATTCAAATAAGAAAAACCAACATAATAATTGGCAAGGTTAGCCGCTTTTGTACCTCCGTAATTATCTATGATTTCTAAAAATCCGTATTTACCTTCTCCTCCATTAAGAGCTAGATTGTATATAGAGTCACGAACTGTAGAATTACCATTTATTGCAAGGTCAAAATATTGTTGGGCTTGAAACATCTCGTTGGCTGCTTCTTGTTCTTTTGGCTCCTGGATAAACTTTTGAAATCCTAAATAACCCAAAATTATCAAAGCAATAAGCCCTACACCACCTAAAATGTATTTTTGATTTGCTGCAACCCATTCTTCAGTTTTAGAAGCACCTTCATCCAAGGTGTTAAACACTTCGGCTGTTGTTGAGTTTTCTTCAACCTGTTCTACTTCTTCCGCTTTATTTTTTGGTTTGTATCCGCGTTTCTTGTAAGTTGCCATAAATTTTCTTTAATGAAGGGCAAAAATAAAATTTTTATTCATAATTAAAAGCACAAGTATTTATTATTTTTCAATATTTTGCACCGATTAATTGCGAATCTTATTTCTAGCACTATCTGTTGATCATCAGTGTTTTATGTTTTTAAAATCACTTTCTTTACTCAATTATAAGAATTTTGAATCGATTGATTTCGAATTTGACCACAAGATAAATTGTCTCGTAGGAAACAATGGAGTGGGCAAAACCAATATTCTAGATGCCATTTACCACCTTTCCTTTGGGAAAAGTTATTTTAATCCGGTGACGAGTCAAAATATTAGACACGGTACAGATTTTTTTGTTATTGATGGTCTCTATGAAAAGAACGAACGAGAAGAGAAAGTTATTGTAAGTACCAAAAGAGGACAAAAAAAAGTTATTAAACGCAACGGAAAAGTATATGATACTTTTAGTGAACACATTGGTTTTTTACCACTAGTCATTATTTCTCCGGCGGATAGGGATTTGATTACCGAAGGAAGTGATACCCGACGTAAATTTATTGATGGGGTAATATCACAAAGTGATCATGGTTATTTAACTACCTTATTAAAGTACTCCAAACTGGTCTCACAGCGTAATTCACTCCTCAAATATTTTAGTGCCAATAACACCTTTGATGCCACCCAACTAGATATCTATAACCAACAACTAGATGAATTAGGAAATGTGATCTATGAAAAAAGGGTAGCCTTCCTGGATACCTTTATTCCTATTTTTATTAATCGATATCAAGCCATAAGTTCTGGCAAAGAAAATATTTCGCTCACCTACCAAAGTAAATTATCTCAAAATCGTTTGTTGGTTTTATTAGAGCAAAATCTGGAAAAAGATCGTGCATTACAGTATACCAGTGTTGGAATTCATAAAGATGATTTGTCCTTTGAAATTGAAGGGTATCCTATCAAAAAATTTGGTAGCCAGGGCCAACAAAAATCATTTTTGATTGCATTGAAATTAGCTCAATTTGATTTTATCAAAAAACAAAGCAATGTGAATCCAATTCTTTTACTAGATGATATTTTTGATAAATTAGACGAAAAGCGTGTGGAGCATATCGTTAAGTTGGTAGATGATCAAAATTTTGGACAGCTATTTATTAGTGACACCCATGCTGACAGAACAGAAGAGGTGGTTAAAAAGATTTCACAGAGTTATAAAATTTTTAAGCTGTAGACATCATGAAAAAAATATTTTTTGTCTTACTACTAGGATTATGCGCTGCTTGTACAAAAGTAGATCCAAATAGCTATAAAAAACACATCAACGGGTATTGGGAAATTGAGCGTGTAGTGCTATCTACTGGTGAGGAAAAAGAGTACAATTTCAATCAAAGTATCGATTTTTTTGAATTAAAAGATACTATAGGAACTCGAAAAAAAGTACAACCCAAAATAGAAGGGAATTTCATTGTAACTCGAGATAGTGAAACGTTTGTGGTAAAAATCGAAAATGATAGTTTAAGAATGTACTACACCACTCCTCTTGACTCCTGGAGAGAAACTGTAATTTCTGCCAAAGAAAACCAGATCATCATCAAGAATGAAGCTGGAAATATGTACTTTTATAAACGCTATCAAAAGATTGAATTATAATGGCAAAAAGGAATCGTGAACATCAAAGCTTGAAAGAGGTTTTAGAAAACTTTGTTACCGACAACAACTTGCAAAAAGGGTTAGACAAAGTTAATGCTAAAGAAGTATGGGCAAAAGTTATGGGACCTGCGATTATGAATTATACTCAAAACATCAAGCTAGAACGCAACACCTTGTTCGTACAGTTAAACTCATCTGTATTACGAGAAGAATTGAGCTATGGTACACAAAAAATTATCACCAACCTTAATGAAGAGTTAGGCAGAGAGCTGATCCAAAAACTAGTCTTGCGCTAATCGATCTTTTACATACTCTATTTTAGTTTTACCATGAGGTGTAGGTCTGCCATTTTCATCCAAATTCACCAATGTAATATTTTCCACGTTGATAATCGTCTTCCTGGTTAACTTATTACGGACCGTACATTTTAATACCAAAGAGGTATTTCCAAATTTTACCACATCCATACCTATTTCTACGATATCTCCCTGTACCGCAGAGCTCACAAAGTTGATTTCTGACATAAATTTGGTGACTACCCTTTTATTCTCTAGCTGTATTACTCCATATAATGCCGCCTCTTCGTCTATCCATTCCAGTAATCGACCTCCAAATAAGGTTTCATTAGGGTTTAAGTCTCCAGGCTTTACAACTTTTCTGGTGTGATATCTCATAATTTCTTTGTTTTTCCTACTACAAAGGTATCGAAAACCATAATAAAAATGCAGTGTTTATAGGGTACTGAATAAAAATTATGAGATTGAGAATTATTACTTCCTTACATTACCATAACAGGAATTATAGGATTTGGATTTTATGAAAACTTAAGTGTTTTAGGGCACGGTTACCGTTACACAAAACTTTGGAGCGGGTTCGCATCCTGCGATTTCACTCTCAATACAAACTTCATAAGTACCTGGTGTAAACTGAAATGTAAATGTATTATCTCCGGCTACTCCTCCATCGGTCTCCTGAGGTTCTCCATCGATAGTCCATTGGTAGGTAACTTGCTCTATTCCTAAGAAATCAGCATTGAATACATAGGTATTTGTATTTCCTTCTTGTTCTGCGGTAAAGAACAATTCTGGGCATACGATAATATCCTGGCAAAATTCTGTTCCCTGCGGACACAATGGTGTCTCTGTAGCAATGCACACTCGATGTGCTCCAGGAGTAAATTGAAATACAAAATTATTGTCACCTTGGGCTCCACCATCATTTTCTTCGATTACCTGATCATCAACTACCCAATTATATTGGGTATCACTGATCCCTTCGAAATTTGCCGTGAAATTATACTGAAAAGTTCCTTGCTCTTGCTCAAAAGTAAATCCAAGATTAGGACATCTACTTTCTACAACAAGGGTTTGGCAAGCTTCTTTCCCCTCTGGGCAATCTGGAGACACCACTTTTACACAAACTTCATAAGTTCCTGGTGTGAATTCTTGTCTGAATATATTTCCATCCAGAACCGCATTAGATACTACTTGACCATCAATTTTTAGCGAAACTTGAAAATTATCAAGAATTTCGAAATTAGTAACGATTTCGTACAGCGTATCAGAAACCGACCGAATTTCAAAACGAATATTGGGACACCCCACGCAACTATTAATAATGCTATAAAACTCAAAATAAGAAGAAACCGTTTCAGAGACCAAATCAGGCCCCACTAACACATTAATTGGAAACCTGAAATTAGGTTGATAAGTACCTCCCTGATCCATAAGGAACCCTACAAAAGCTTCCTGATTTTCTATGGTTACTTCTGCATTTTGGCTATTAATTACCGTAATTGGATAATCAAATTTGAAACATTGCCTAAACAACGCATTAAATTCATCTCTAAAGGTTCCAAGCTCGCACTCTCTTAATACTTCGATTAACCCAGCTTCATTCTGTATAGTAACAGGACTTGTACTCGTTCCAAATTGAATGGTTACCGGGAATGCTAATCCAGTGATATTAAAATTTCCACTTTGGCCGGAGATCGCATCAACTAATCCTTGAAAATCGTTGATACGAATACTCGAATCGTTATTGAATCCCAGAACAATAGGATACTGAAATGAGAAACATAAATTATCTTCAGAAACTCCTGGTGTACTTACCAATTGGTTAAGTAATGTCACCAAAGCAATAGAAGATGTAATCTCCCCTCTTTCTTCAGGAAAAAAGGAATCATCATCTACACATGAGCTTGCTAATACTAAAAATATTAGCGCCAATGTTTTGAAATATGTCTTGATTATCTTCAAAATAAAAGTGTCTTATATAGATATAACGCTTTGAAAATCATTTACCCTACCCCCTTGCTCCTATCACTTATATACCTTGAAAGTATAAAATTTTGTTTACAATATAAAAAACGTCCGCTATTCAACAAGGTATTAGTTGAAGTTCGTATTATTTTACCATAAAAAAAATCCCCAGAAGAAGTTGCCGTTCTCCTGGGGATCAACCTAATTAATCTAACCTAAACTAAACCTATCTTATCGACGTTTAATTTTAAATTTCTTTATTCTATTACTAATGTTTTACAATATCTTACTCCTTGCGGACAGTTTGGTGTCTCGGCAATAATACAAATCTCGTAAGTACCTGCTCCAAACTGATAGTACAGATAGTCATCTTTTTCTTCGTTACTATCCACGATTTCTCTGTCAACTACTTCTCCATTAATCGTCCACTCATAAGAGGTGTCTTGCATTCTGTCAAAACTTGCATAGAAGTTATATCCTGGTGTGTCTCCTTCTTGCTCCATTTCGAAGAATAGCTCTGGACAGTCATAATCGATTTCGATCACTTTACAGAAAGAAACTCCTTCTGGACAATCTTCGGTTTCTATTAACATACAAACTTCATATCTACCTGGTGCAAACTGGAAGTAAAATGGTTCATCGTGTCCTTGTGTTGTTCCTACAAAATCCTGATTTACCGACCAGCTTATTGGAGTTTCTTCGATACCATCAAAGTATCTCGGATAGAAGTAGTACGCAAGGTTATCACCATCTCTCTCTGCTTCAAAAGTTAATTCTGGACAGGTTTGCCCTACTCTAATCTCTTTACAGTATACCACTCCATCAGGACAATCCGGTGTTGTTACTTTTAAACATACTTCGTATACTCCAGGACCAAATTCCTGTACCAATACTCTAGACCCTTCTTGTTGATCTGTAGCGTTCTCTACTTGCTGATCGTTTACATACCAAAGAATCTCGCTCACCTCATCTGTACCTTCGATCACTGCTTCAAAAACATAGGTTCCATCGGTACCTGGCTCCATTTCTTTTCTAAAGAATACTTCAGGACAAGCTAAATCAGATTCTTCAACTCTAATTTCTTTACAGTATGACGCTCCTTCTGGACATTCGTCAGTTTCTGTCTTAATACATACTTCGTACACTCCTGGCTCTTCAAAATCCCAGATTAAATAGTTACGCTCATTTGGTGACGAATCTTCTACCAACTCTCCATTGATGTACCATCCGTAATCCAAACGCTCTATTCCTTCAAAATCAGCGATGAATTTATAAGTAGATGGCTTTTCGTTGGTTCTGCTCTCAAAGAAAAGATCTGGGCATGGATCAGTTTCATCTCGTACTACATCTATTTCTTTACAAACTTGTATCGGACAATCGTCACTTGCCACCTTCACACAAACCGTATGTTTACCTGATTCAAATCTATAATCTAAGATTTGACCAATAATATTGTCAATATTCCCTGTTGCTATTTCTTCGTCGTCTATTGTCCAAGTAAATCGAATGTCTTCTAACTCATCTAGCTGTGCAATAAATCTATATACTGCGCTACCAGGTTCGTTTTCGATTTCCAGATTAATTTCTGGGCAGGTTTCAAATTCTTCATTTACCTCACAAGAAGTAAATGTTAACATCATAGCAAAAACTGTTATCAACCAAATACTAATTTTTTTCATCGTAAATAATTTTAGGGTTACTTGTTTCGAATGGCTTTGCGACCGCTCTATAAGTGAAACGCCTGTTTAAAAAAACACCCTACCCCCTGTGAGGGTATTTTCCCTAAAAAAAATTAAAAACAAAGAATTAATATACTGAAAAACAATATTTTACAACAAAAAAAAGAGACAGCAAATTTGCTGTCTCTTTTAAAATTTTGGCTTTATTAATTCTAAGATTACGGTAATCTAAAGCGCTAAAAAGTCTACTTCAATACATTTCTCCAAAGTACCACAATCTTGTGATTCTCCTTTGTAACATACTTCATACTTACCAGGTTGAGTAAGATGATCATCTAAAATGATAAAATTACCTGTAGGAGAATTAGACGGCACTTGATTACCATCAATAGTCCAAACCACAGTACTTGGATCTACAAGAGGAACAAGAGGATTACGAGCAACAAATTCTCTATTTCCACTAGAAGCGTATATAATATTAAAAGCGTTACAATCTACTGGTTGTGGCATAGGAATGACCACTTCTAAGCAAAATTCTGTGCCTTGAGCACACTCATTGGTTTCTGCTTTAATACATACTTTATATGTTCCAGGATTGTAAGAGCCTAAATCCAGCATATCATCTCTATCCTGACTTTGAAGATCTTCGGTCTCTACCAATTGACCATCTACAAACCACTCGTAAACGTCTAATTGATCAATCCCTGGAAAGCTTGCGAAAAGAAGGGTTCCCTCTTCTATAAAAGATAAATCCGGACAGTTATCTCCTCCTGTATTATCGTCTTCTATCACTACAACTTTACAGAATTCGACACCTTGTGGACATTCTGGAGATTCGAACTTAATACATACATTATATTCACCTGGGTTGTATGTGCTCAAATCCAGTTTATTATCTCTATCTTGATTTTGATTGCTTTCGGTTTCTACTACTTGTCCGTCTACAAACCACTCATAAACATCGATTTCATCAATACCTTCAAAACTGGCTGTAGCTACTCCTCCTTCTACAGTAAAAGCAAGTGAAGGACAGTCCTCATTTCCGACAGGTTCTTCAATTGTGATTTCTTTACAGAATTCTACGCCCTCCGGACAAGTTTCTGTTTCAGCTTTTATACATACGGTATACGTTCCAGGGTTATAGGAACTAAGATCGAGCTTATTATCTCTTTCGTTTTGAAGACTTTCGGTTTCCACCAATTGATCATCAACAAACCATTCGTATACGTCGAGGTCATTGATTCCATCAAAATCTGCAAACAGTTCTTTTCCATCCTGTGTAAAAGATAATTGCAGACATTCATTTTCTTCAATATCTTCACAAGATGATACCAAAGCCAATAGCCCAAATAATAGGTAAATTACATTTTTAAGATTTTTCATTTTAATTTTTAAATTAAGTTCTAGATTTATGCGAATGCTCAATTGAGATTTGAAATGTTATAACAAGAATAGAACGAGTGTGAAAAGGTATACCCTACCCGTCTTTCTTTATATTTTTTTGATAGCTTAGAAAAAAAATCTAGATTTGACCTCATCTATATCCACCCCAGATGTCTGACAATAAAAATTCTACATGTAACGAAAAGGTATTTGATAATTTCTTTAAAAGTCATTCCAAACTTTTAAGGAACTATCTGTATTATAAGTTTGGAGATCTTGATCAAGCAGAAGATATCGTACAGGATGCTTTTATTAAACTATGGAATAACTGTGCTAATGTATCGATAGACAAAGCCAAAAGTTATGTATACACCGTTGCAACCAATTTGGGAATTAGTATTACAAGACATCAAAAGGTAAAATTTAAATATCAGGATTATGTAACTCAGCGAAAATCAGATATTAATCACGAGTCTCCAGAGTTTATTGCTTTGGAAAAGGAGTACATGGAAAAACTAAAAGCAGCTATTGCTTCATTACCCGAAAGACAACGTGAGGTATTTTTGTTGAGCAGGATCGATAAAAAAACCTATAAAGAAATTGCTGAACTATCAGGAGTCTCTGTAAAGGCCATTGAAAAATTAATGCACAAAGCCCTGGGCACATTGCGAAAAACATTAGGAAATATATAAAACACACAACAATACTGTTCAAATCAGGTTATGATGGTAGCAGTAATTCATAATAAAACAAGTAGTTAGATTATTTTTTTTCAAAATAGTGGTAGGGTAATTTAAAGTTAATGCGTTCATATTATATAGACAGAAGTTATGTTTGAAGATAAAAAAGATGATTTTTTCTTAGCCAGATGGGTAAGCGGAGAGCTTTCTGAAGAGGAATTCAAGGCGTTTAAGAAGCATCCGGAATATCAGTATTATGCCAAAATAATGGCAGGTGCAGATGCTCTTGATCTTAAGACGTATAATGTTGAAAAAGAACTCATCGCTTTGAAGTCTAAACGAGAAAACACTACTAATAAAAAGAAAAAAGGTACAGTAATCAAACTGCTACCTTACGTGGCCGTGGCTGCATCTATAGCTATCATATTTGGGATATTTTTATTTGGACCTAAAGATGATTTTGCTACCCAATATGGCGAAACATTAACGGTGCAGTTACCTGATGGTTCTGAAATGATATTGAACGCAAAGTCTAAAGCTAGTTTTGATAAGGACAATTGGAAAAATACCCGCCTTGTTTCTTTGGAAGGAGAAGCCTTTTTTAAAGTAACCAAAGGAAGTAAATTTACGGTATCCACAAAAAACGGAGAAGTTTCTGTATTAGGAACCCAATTCAATGTGCAGTCTCACAATGCTCTCTTTGAGGTGAATTGTTATGAGGGAAAAGTAAGCGTGGTGAATAAAAATTATACAGAAATACTTACCGCTGGTAAGGCATATAGAAACTATGGAAATACACCAGAAAACTGGACTTTTACCGGAGCAGAGCCTACATGGTTAACCAATACAAGCTCTTTTAGAAGTATTCCATTGAAATATGTTTTTAAAGAATTAGAAGAACAATACAACATACAAATCAACTCCTCTAATATTGATCTAACTACCATTTATACAGGTACATTTCCTAATAATAATAAGGAAGTGGCGCTTAGAACAGTTTTTAGTACCTTAGGCATGGACTACACCATATCGGAAGATGGAAATACCGTGGTGCTAGAAAAATAAAAGCATGATTAGATTTTTGTGTGTATGTATTTTTTTGTGGAATATCTCTGTTTTTTCTCAAGAAAGAACAACTATTGCTGCGTTAAAAAGCGCTCCCTTATCTGAAGCACTTACCATAATAGAAGAACACTATCAGGTAAAATTCTCTTTTATCGATAATTTGATCGCCAACAAAGAGGTGTCTCTTGATATTACTTCTACCACTTCTTTGGATCATGTATTACAAGAAATCAGCAAACAATCCCAATTAAAATTTGAAAAGACTGGAGCCAATTTTGTCACCATCAGATCCTATAGTAAAAAAGACAACCTTAGCATTTGTGGATATGTTTTTGACGAAGAACAAAAACCCTTAAAGAATATTGGAGTTTTCTTCAAAGCGCTGCGAATCAATACGACCACTGACGAGAATGGTTATTTTGAACATCCCGGAATTCCGTTTAATTCTGTCACGCTTATCAGTGCACCCGGTTTTAGGCAAACGGTATTAAAAACAGCTTCTTTTATCGATGGAGATTGTATCCATATCTATTTGAGTCGAACTAAGGAAGAAGAACTAGAAGAAGTACTCATTCAAGAATATCTGGCCAAAGGAATCACTCAAAACAAAAAAGTGATCAATATCGATCTCAATAATGTAGAGGTACTCCCGGGTAGAACAGAACCCGACATATTACAAACGGTACAACTTACTCCAGGAGTAAATAATCCCAACGAAACGGCTTCAGGTTTATTTGTAAGGGGAAGCACCCCTCACCAAAACCTTATTCTTTGGAACGGGATAAAAACCTATAACCAAGGACATTTTTTTGGTATGCTATCTGCTTTCAATCCTTATGTTGCCAAGGAAGTAAATTTCTCAAAAAGTGGGGTGAGCGCAAAATATGGGGATCGAATTGCCGGTGTTATCGACATCAGTTCTGAAAACAAAGTAGCCGATCGGTTCTCTGGCGGTGCTGGGATCAACATGATCAATGCCGATGCTATCATTACCACTCCAATCGTAAAAGACAAAGTATCTCTCCAAATTTCTGGAAGAAGGTCATATACCGATGTTTTAGAAACCTTTACGTATAATCAGCTTTCGGATCGGGTGTTTCAGAATACTCAAATTGCAGAAACCACACCTTTGGATGAGGAAGACAATGATTTTTTCTATGCCGATTACAATGCTAATCTTATCATTCAGCCTTCAGAAAATCAACATGTCGAGATCAATACCATTTATAATAAAAATGACCTTGATTTTAGAAGAAGTGATGGTGCAGAATCTCTAAGTGATGATTTGGTAACCGAAAATGAAGGATATAACATCCGTTGGAAAAGTCAGTATGGCGATCACCTATCCCTGGATGTGAACGGATATTACACCAGATACCTGTTAAATTATCAATTTATTACCAGAGATCTTGGAGCTATCACAGAAATCGAAAGCAAGAAAAATAGTATTCGAGATTTTGGAGGGCAATTCAATTTGGATTATAAGTTTACAGAATATCAGAGTCTATCGGCAGGTTATCAATTTTCTAACAACGATATCCGATTTGCTTTTGTTACCTCTACCTCTAGTTACGAACTAATTTTGGATGAAGATGATCGTTTTTTAAACACCCATTCTTTCTATTCTGAATATAAATACGAGGACCCTAAGAACATTTTTGTATCTGCAGGGTTGCGTTTTAATCAATATGCAGAATTAGATGAATCATTTATTGAGCCCCGAGTGTTTGTGCAGAAACATTTAAGTAAACACTGGACCATCAATACTAGCGCAGAGTACAGAAGTCAAGCCGCTAGTCAGATCCAGGAATCTGTGGTAAGCAATTTATCCTTAGAGAATCAAGTATGGACCTTGTCTAACAATGATGAATTTCCTGTAGTAACCAGTTATCAGTTCACCCTTGGTTCTAGTTTTAGAAAAAACAGATGGTACATAGATGTGGATGGGTACTACAAACAAATTGACAACATCACCTCGCTAACTGCTGGTTTTATTAATCCAGTAGATAACACCTACCATAATGGAGAAAGCAGGGTATTTGGAATGGATGTTTTCATCAAAAAAAGGTTTAGAAACTACAAAACTTGGGTGAGTTATTCTTTTATAAATACGCGTAACCGATTTGATGATGTAAATAACAATGAGTTTTTCCCTGGCAATTGGAATATCGAGCACACCGTAAAATGGTCTCAATTTTATAAAATCAAAAACTTCCAATTTTCTTTAGGCTGGCTCTGGCATACGGGTAAAGCTTTTACCAACATATCAGGAGTTGATGACTCAGGAGATATTGTGGTTTTAGAGTTTGGAGAAATTAACAGTAATACCTTACCGGTATACCATAGGTTAGACTTTTCGGCTATCTACGATTTTCAATTAAAAGCTAACTCTTCGGTAAAATACAGATTGGGATTATCTGTACTCAACCTCTATGACAGAGAGAATTTATTAAATAGAGAAATCAGAACTACAAACTCGTTAAATAATCAGTTTATCAGTGCAGATGTAGTTTCTTTAGGTATTACTCCTAATCTTAGCTTTAGAGTCTTCTGGTAATTAACACATTTCAATTTTATAATTACAGAATTTCTTGTACATTACTCACTCACAAATCACAATACAATGAAACGTTTCGCATTTATTGCATGCCTTACACTCTCTTTGGTTGGGTACGCACAAGAAATACATCCAGATTACACCATAACAGATCAAGTATCCTATGAGTGTACTCCGGTAATAAGTCAAGGAAAAACGGGTACTTGCTGGAGTTTTTCTACCACTTCCTTTATTGAATCTGAAGTAGCTCGATTAGGCAAAGGGATGCACAATCTTTCAGAACTCTATCAAGTACGAAATACCTATCTGGATAAAGCCAGAAACTATATCTTACGACAGGGTAAGGCACAATTTAGTCAAGGAGCGTTGGCACACGATGTCATGAATTCTATTCAGAAATATGGGATAGTACCTAATCCAACCTATACAGGATTTACCGCTGCTGAAGCGGATCGTCACGATCACAGCGAATTAATTCAGCTACTTACCAATATGGTTGATAATGCGGTAGAAAATCAAATTTTATCAGATAAATGGTGGAAAAGTTATGAAGCTATGTTGGATATCTACCTGGGAGAAAAGCCAACATCTTTCACTTATAATAACAAGACATATACTCCTCAGGAATTTGCCAAGGAACTAGGCATTGACACCAAGAACTATATCACCCTTACTTCTTTTACGCATCACCCATTGTATAGCAGTTTTATATTGGAAATCCCTGATAATTTTTCAAACGGGGTATATTACAACATTCCACTAGATGAATTACAACAGGTAGTAGATCATGCCCTAAAAGAAGGATACACCGTGGCTTGGGATGGAGATGTAAGCGAAGTAGGATTTTCTCAAAAAAGTGGATTAGCCATTTTGAGTAAGGAAGAGGAAAAGAAAGATGCTTTTAAAAAATATATCAAAGAAGAGGTTGTAACTCCTGAGTCTCGCCAAAAAGAATTCGAAAACTACAATACTACAGATGATCATCTGATGCATATTGTAGGAAAGGGAGTCGATAAAAAAGGTAAAGTCTATTATAAGATCAAAAACTCTTGGGGGCAGCAAGGTGTTCATAATGGATATCTCTACATGTCTGAAGCCTATTTTAGAATGAAAACAGTAGGCATTCTATTGCATAAAGACGGTATGCCCAAACAAGTAAAAGAAAAAGTATAACAACAAAAAAAGGCTGTCGTAGGACAGCCTTTTTTTATTCTAGTATATCGTTTAGAATTGCTCTCTTCCAGAAAAGTGGAAAGCACCCTCGATAGCAGCATTTTCATCACTATCACTTCCGTGCACAGCGTTTTCGCTAATCGATGTCGCATATTTTTTACGAATAGTTCCTTCTGCAGCTTCTTCAGGATTAGTAGCCCCAATTAAAGTTCTAAAATCCTCTACAGCATTTTCCTTTTCTAAAATAGCTGCTACAATAGGACCACTTGTCATATACTCTACTAACTCTCCATAGAAAGGACGCTCTTTATGCACCGCATAAAATTCTTTAGCATCATTGGTAGTAAGCTGAGTCAATTTCATAGCCACAATTCTAAATCCTGATGCCGTAATTTGTTCAAGGATCGCTCCGATATATCCTTTTCTTACCGCATCCGGTTTTAGCATTGTAAAAGTTCTGTTTGTTGCCATTGTATATTTTTTTATTGTCAACTTCTGAAAGTAGAAGCAGGTTTACATTAATTAACGGAAAAATCCGGTTTTTAAATTTTTGTGCAAAAGTAGCTATAAAAGCTTCAAAAACAAGAATTATTATAAGAAAGTATCGTTCTTAGATCTCAACATTCAAAATCTAATCTTTGGGATATTGTTTTTTATATTCCTGTAAAACGATATTATTATCCCCTACCATTTGCATAGTAACAGTATAGGCATCCAAATCAAATTTTAACACTCCGTAGCTAGTTGAAGAAATGACTCTTCCTACCCGATATTGATTAGGTTCTCCTGTATAACCGGAATACGAATGCGTAAGCCCACTAGAAGTAAAATCAATCAATGGATATTTTAATCCTTCGATATTGGCCATAGAAAACTCTGAAATATGACGATCTCCACTCAAAATAATAGCATTTCTTACTCCTTTTTTAACTAGTAAATCCTTAAGTTTTTTTACTTCGTGAGGAAAGTTTCCCCAAGTTTCAAATCCATGCTCCCATGACAAAAACTGAATACTACTTACAATGACCAAAAAATCAGAAAAGTTATTCTCGAGTTCTTGTTCCAGCCATTGCCATTGTTTTTCTCCCAAAACTGTTCCTTCACCATTATCATAGGGCATATAACGTCTTTCTTCCGAAAAGTCTCTTTGTAAAGGAGATCTGAAATAACGTGTATCCAAAGTAATTACCTTTATACTTCCTTTTTCTATTTCAATTACTTCTGAAGTGTAAACCCCTTCTTGTGATCTTCTTGGATCATTTTTGGGCACACCAAAGAAATCTAAAAACAACTGTTGACTCTCTTTCTTTTTCTCCCATTCTACTCCGGCGTCATTTTTACCAAAATCATGATCATCCCAAGTTCCCATAATGGGTACTGATTTTTTTAATTTTTGATACCCTTTGTTTGAGTTCTGTATAGCATAATCGTTTTTGATTTTGTTCATATCATCAGAATCCGCATACACGATATCACCTCCCCAAATGAATACATTAGGATTTTGCTGTAGAATTCCTTCCCAAAAGGGTTGTGGATTATTCTGTTTGTTACAACTACCAAATGCAATCACAAAATCAGCTTGACTATCCAACTCCTTATGCTGCCCAATACCAAATTGGATTGTTATTGCGAACAAAAAGATCGTTAAACCCAGTTTTTTCATTACTTCACTTTAAGAATTCCTACAAAATTAATTGATCTAATATTACCAAAATATTATTTATCGTATATTCGCTGATCTATGAATATTCAAGAAATAAAACAGCTTTTAAGCACCCCAAAAAACATAGTAATCACCGCACACAAAAACCCTGACGGTGATGCAATAGGTTCTTCATTGGGTTTACATCATTACCTCTCCTCTTTGGGTCATAATAGCACCGTAATTATGCCCAACGAATACCCAGATTTTTTGAAGTGGGTTCCTGGAGAAGAAAACATCATAAAATATAATTGCGATACCGATGCTGCACAAACAAAGATAAGAGAAGCTGAAATGATTTTTACTCTGGATTATAATCATTTATCCAGAAGTGGAGAAATGCAAGAGAGTTTATCCTCTGCTGAAGCTATATTTGTAATGATCGATCATCACCAACAACCAGATGACTATGCACAATTTGTATATAGTGATGTTACGATGAGTTCTACATGCCAGATGGTGTATCATTTCATTCAAAAATTGGATGATCTAGATAAAATTACTCCAGAACTAGCCACTTGTATTTATGTGGGTATTATGACTGATACCGGATCTTTCCGATTCCGATCTACGACAAGTGTTACACACAAAGTTGTTGCCGATTTGATAGATCGGGGTGCAAACAATACCGCTATACACGAAAACATTTACGATACGAATACCTTGTCAAGATTGCAGTTAAAAGGTGTAGCGCTTAAAAATCTTAAGGTGTTATCCGAATACAATACCGCTTATATTTCACTTTCGCAAGCAGAGTTGGATCAACATAATTTCAAAAAAGGAGATACCGAAGGGTTCGTTAACATAGGCTTATCTATCGAAGGGGTTAAATTTGCGGCTATTTTTATAGAGAATAAAACCGAAGGGATTATCAAAATTTCTTTGCGTTCAAAAGGAGATTTTTCGGTCAACGAATTCTCTAGAGATCATTTTGAAGGTGGTGGGCACCACAACGCCGCAGGAGGAAAAAGTAATCTTTCTTTATCAGAAACTGTTGAGAAATTTATTAGTATCTTACCATCATATAAAAACCTCCTGAATCCATGAAATTAGTACTATATATCTTTGGCTTTTTGATAGTATTTTCCTCTTGTAAAACTCAGGAAGCTCGTAGGCCCGTGAGTGTAAAATCAGGTTCATTTATTTCTGAATCGATAACAAGAAACAAGCAACTTGCTGCAAAAGAAGAAGGTCTTATCAAAAAAATTATGGATAACGACACGCTGAATGAATATATCACTTCTGAAGGTGGCTTTTGGTATTACTACAACAAAAAAGATACAATATCCCAAAAAACTCCAAAATTTGGAGATATTGTAAATTTCAATTATGACATCAAAGACTTAAACGGAAACCTCATTTATTCGAAGACCGAACTAGACACAGTAACTTATTACATTGATAAAGAAGAACTTTTCCTTGGATTGCGGGAAGGATTGAAATTGATGAAGGAAGGAGAAGTAGTTACTTTTTTATTCCCTTCGTATCAAGCGTATGGATATTATGGAGACAATCATAAGATTGGGACAAATATTCCGTTAATGAGTGAGGTAACTTTACATAAAATCACGAAAGAATCAACAACAGAAAATTAATTAAACCTAAAAATGAAAAAATTAAATCTCTTATTCTTAGCTATTATTGCTATTACTGTAGTGGGCTGCAAAGAAAAATATCCTGAATTACCTGAAGGAGTCTATGCCGAAATCGTTACCAACCAAGGTACTGCCGTTGCTAAATTATATTATGATGCAACCCCGCTAACTGTAGCAAATTTTGTTTCTCTAGCTGAAGGGACCAATACTATGGTAGATAGTTCTTATCTAGGAAAACAATTCTATAATGGTGTAGTTTTTCACCGTGTCATCAAAGACTTTATGATTCAGGGAGGAGATCCTCTAGGTACAGGATCTGGAGATCCAGGTTATAAATTCCCAGATGAAATCGTAGATTCTCTTACTCACAAATCAAAAGGAATTTTATCGATGGCCAACTCTGGACCAAACACCAATGGAAGTCAGTTTTTTATTACCCTAAAGGATACGCCTTGGTTAAACGGTAGACATACTGTGTTTGGTGAAGTAGTTGTGGGGCAAGATGTAATCGATAGCATTGGAGTAGCAGAAACCGGACAAAGAGATAAGCCAAAAAGTGAAATTAAAATGCTAGAGGTGAATATTCTTAGAAAAGGAAAAGAAGCTAAAAATTTCAAAGCGGCAGATATTTTCACAGACAAGCTACAACAAATCAAGGAAGAGGAAGAGGAAAAAGAGCGAAAAGCTGAGGCAAAAGCAAAAGAAATTGCTGCTAACTTTGAAGCTTTAAAGGCAAAAGCAACCAAATTAGAAAGTGGCTTAGAAATTTTATTTGTTCACAAAGAAGAAAATGGTCAAAAACCAAAACCTACTGATATCGTAAATATCAACTACGCTGGATACTTTACAGATGGTAAGGCATTTGACACCAATATTCGTGAAAAAGCTGAAGAATTAGGGATATTCAATGAAAGAAGAGCGGCAGACCCTAGAGGATATGCGCCGATTCCTATGCCGTATTCTCCAGATGCACAAATGATTCCTGGATTTAAAGAAGGAGCTCAACAAATGAATATTGGAGATAAAGCCATTTTATTCATCCCATCTCATTTAGGATATGGTGAAAGAGGTGCTCGTGCAATTCCACCTAACTCTGATTTAGTCTTCGAACTTGAGTTAGTAGGTATTAGAGACAAAGCTCCTGGAGCAGCACAATAAACACTAAAAAAGTTATATAAAAAACATCCCGATCGATTGATCGGGATGTTTTTTATGCTTTAGTTTTTAGGAATATTACTTAGAATCTCCTTTACAAACTTCCAATATTTTTGTACCGAAGATATACTCGCTCTCTCATCTGGAGAATGTGCTCCCAAAATGGTAGGACCAAAAGAAATCATATCCAAATTAGGATAATTCTGTCCCAATATCCCACATTCTAAACCGGCATGACAGGCAGCAACATGAGCCTTTTCTCCATTTATATCTTGATACAATTGATCAAGAACTTTTAAAATTGGCGAATCCATATTTGGCGCCCAACCTGGATAATCTCCACTTGTGGTTACCTCGCACCCTATCAATTCAAAAGTTGCTCTTAATTTGTTCACCAAATCAATTTTTGAAGACTCTACACTACTCCTGGTTAAGCATTCGATAACCACCTTTCCATTTCCTATAGAGACCTTAGCAATGTTATTTGAAGTCTCTACCAAGTCATTGATAGAAGCACTCATAGTATAAATCCCATTATGCGCAGCATATAATGCTTTCAATACTCCTTCTTGTACTCCCAATTCCATTACACTTTTAGGAAGGTCTGTTTTTTTAATCTCAATCCTTAAATTTGGTTCTGATATGGCTAGTTCATTTTGAATCGTTTGAATTAATTGCCCGGTTTCAAAAACAAAAGCTTCTTCCTGTATCCCATCGACCACAATCGTTGCAAAACTTTCTCTAGGAATCGCATTTCGCAAGCTTCCTCCTTTTATGGCACTCACCTGCAAACCGAAATTTTCAAAACCTTCAAATAATAGTCTATTCATAATTTTATTGGCATTACCCAATCCCTTATGAATATCCATCCCAGAATGTCCACCATTAAGTCCTGTAACGGCAATGGTATATCCTACTTTACCTTCAGCAACATCTTCTTCCTGGTAGGTTCTTTGGGCAGTAACATCAATTCCTCCTGCACACCCTACTCCTATTTCATCATCTTCTTCGGTATCCAAATTCAACAAAATATCACCTTTTAACCATCCACCTTCTAATCCCATAGCACCAGTCATTCCTGTTTCTTCATCAATGGTAAACAATGCCTCTATAGCTGGGTGTTCAATATCTTTGGATTCAAGAATCGCCATAATCGTAGCTACTCCCAATCCATTGTCTGCACCCAAGGTAGTACCTTTTGCACGTACCCAATCTCCATCTACATACATTTCAATTCCTTGTTGATCAAAATCAAAGTCTGTATCTGCATTTTTTTGGTGTACCATATCCAGATGCGACTGCATCACCACAGTTTTTCGATCTTCCAGACCGGGTGTTGCCGGTTTTTTGATAAGTACATTTCCAACTTTATCGACTTCGGTGACCAAACCAAGAGATTCTCCAAACGCTGTCATAAAGGCGATAACACGTTCTTCTTTTTTTGAGGGTCTGGGAACCGCATTAAGATCTGCAAATTTATCCCAAAGTACTTTAGGTTCTAAGTTTCTTATTTCTGAATTCATGAGTATTTTGTCTTTTCGCAAATGTACTATATTAAGATAATCTTAAACATAATGATATATTAAATGTTGTAGATTTATCGTTCTATTATATATTTATCGAATGCAATCCAAAACCAAACTTTATCTTACTTTATTCTTACCTATTCAGATACTAGTGATTAAAGTAATTTCTTTTTTCCCTGAGCTTATAGAAAATGTATACAGTAATGGAGTTTTTGTATATACCTCTAAAGCCTTGAGATATGTCTTTGGTTGGATTCCTTTTTCTTTTGGGGATGTATTATATGCTGTACTCATCGTATTATTAATTCGTTTTTTAATCCGAAAAGTATTCACAAAAAAGATACTTTGGAAAGAAGTGCTCTTAGATATTGGAGCGACTTTGTCCATCGTATATGCTTGTTTCCACTTATTATGGGGAATGAACTACTACAGGTTACCACTTCATGAAATTATAGATATTGAAGATCAGTACACAGAGCAAGAACTAATTTCGGTGACTGAAAATCTAATAACACATGCTAATCGATTACATACCAAATTAGAACCCAACGACTCTTTGTCTATTGCAATGCCGTATACCAAGGATGAGATTTTTCAAAAAACCGTACCTGCGTATCAACAATTGCAAACCTTGTTACCACAGTTGAATGTATATAACCCAAAAAGTATTAAAACTTCTTTGTTGAGTATTCCACTCACCTATATGGGGTTTAGTGGGTATCTCAATCCAATTACCAACGAGGCACAGGTGAATGGACTTATCTTAAACTACAAAGCACCTACTACCAGTTGCCATGAAGAAGCACATCAAATTGGTTTTGCCAAAGAAAACGAAGCTAATTTTCTGGCTGCTTTGACCACAATAAACTACGATGATGATTATTTTAAATACAGCGGAACTACGTTTGCCCTAAAATTCTGCATCAATGATCTTTATTTGCGAAATGAGGAAAAAGCCATTTGCCTCATAGAGGAACTACGTCCGGGAATCAGAAAAAACTATCGAGAGGTAAACGAGTTCTGGGAATCTTATGAAAATCCTCTAGAGCCTATTTTCAAAAGTACATATGATAGTTACCTGAAAGTCAACAATCAGCCAGACGGTATAGAAACTTATAGTTATGTGGTCGCCTTATTGGTGAATTACTACAAAAAGCATTCGATATAATCCAATCTACACCTCCTCTATCCCGGTTTATCCTTTTTTAAACTCTTTCATATCCTCTAATGCACTTACCAACATGTTGACATGATTAAGGGTGCAACTCTCTCCCATAATTCCTACTCGCCAAATCTTACCTGCAAAGGCACCAAGTCCTCCTCCTACTTCAATATTGTACTCATTCAACAATTTTGATCGTATTAATCCCTCATCATTCCCCTCTGGCAAGAAAACAGAGTTCAGGTTTGGTAACCGATATGGTTCTTCTACCAGGTATTTAAATCCAAGTGCTTCTAACTTGCTTTTCAATACCTGATGTACCTCCTGATGTCGTTTCCAACGATTTTCCAATCCTTCTTCCAGAACAATTCTAAGCGACTCTCTAAGCGCATACACCGAGGATACCGGAGCCGTATGGTGATAGGCCCGCTTGGCTCCTCCCCAATAGTTTTTTACCAAACTCAAATCCAAAAACCAACTTTGCACCTTAGTTTTTCTATTTTCTAACGCTTTGACCGCTCTATCCGAAAAACTTACCGGAGATAAACCCGGAGGAGCACTAAGGCATTTTTGTGTACCCGTATAAATAGCATCTACACCCCATTCATCTACTTTAAGCTCTACTCCACAATAAGAGGTTACTGCATCTACCATCAACAAACCTCCTGCATTATGCACAAGATCACTTATTTCTTTAAGAGGTTGTAGTGCTCCTGTAGAAGTTTCGGCATGTACTAAAGCCAACAATTTTGGTTTAGGACATTTTTCCAAAGCCTTCTTTACATCTTCTGGGGTTACCACAGTACCCCATTCTTTTTCTATTTTGTATACATTAGCTCCACAACGTTCTGCTATATCTGCCATTCTTCCACCAAAAACTCCATTGATACAAATAATAGCATCATCCCCCGGTTCCAAAAGGTTAACCAGACAAGTTTCCATACCGGCACTTCCTGGAGCAGAGACCACAAAAGTGAGATGGTTCTTGGTGATAAAGGTATCTTGCACCATGGTTTTCACCTCATCCATAATCGTTACAAATTCTGGATCCAAATGTCCTATCAAAGGTGTACTCATGGCCTTTAATACTCTTGGGTGAGCGTCTGATGGCCCTGGTCCCATTAAAATTCTTGTACTGGTATTTAACTCGTTATACATAAAGAAAGCGTTTTTAAGCTACTATATCGTTTTCGTAAATCAAATAAATAAAAAGCATAAAATTAGCTAATTCTTTGCGTTTGCTTTTGAGCGCAAAAGAGGATTTTACTTCAAAACCTTTATGAAAATGACAAATACATAATTCTGATAATCAAAAAGGCTTCTGAAATGAAATATTCTCAAAATAGGAAGGCTATTTTTATCAAAAAAATTATGCCCGATGCTGAAAAAAGAAATGCCTATTGCGCATTGCAATAGGCATTTTATCGTTATTCTTTACTCGTTCTGTCTAGAGAGATTCTTGTTTTTCTTCTTTTGGTTTTTGAAATAGGCTAGCTGCAGGTTTATCTTTACTAGCAAGCGCATTTACAAAGCTTCTTTCACTCTTTACATCCCCTACTACTCCATCTTTGTAATCTCTCCACTTCAAGGTTTTAGGAAGTACCAAACCATTAACATCATTCCAATCAGCATACTCGATCAAGCTTATTTTTTCGCTGGTTTCTTTACTAAAGAAAGTAACCGTATATCCTAAAAACTTCATTTGCTTAGAATTGGCATCATAGTACAAGAAATAATTATCCTTTGGAGAATCTCCTACGTCTTCTCCGTAAGAAATTTTATATCCGGGATACGATACTCCATCTACCTGTAAATCTTCAACTTTTTCATAGAACACTCCTTCGTCACCCAAAACAAAAGGCATTGCATAAAAGTAGAACATCAGGTTATGATAGAATCTTGGATTTCCTTTGAAATATGTTGAATCTTGTTCTAACCAAGCTTCTTTTCCGTCAAAACCTAAGGCGAATTTATTTGATTCGATTCGGGCATGACGGGATTTAAGATCTGTAGTATGTTTTTCGTTTCCACCTTCTTTTTCCATTTCAAATACGAGAGTATTCATAGTATCAAAGGCTTTGATACCACCATGGGCGGCAAAAACAGCATTGATTTCTTCTGGAAAATTACCCGATCTATCTGGTGTAACTTCTTCTTTAGGAGTTTCTGATACTACTATTGTTTGGTCTGATTTCACCTCTTGTTTACAGGAAATCAGTACAAGCACTAATAGTAAAAGTGTTGATAGTTTTTTCATGTGTAAGATTGTTCTTTTAGTTTTAAGAGGGAATAGTCGAAAATAACGATCAACCTTACAAAAGGTAATGAATTTTATCTTTTTCTTGTCTTTTCTCCACCTTCATACACATAATTTTTATCATAAAAGATGTAGTCTATATCATCGTATTTAAAAGTACCTGGATCCGCTCCATCAATGATTTCTCCCAGAAAAAAGACATGCTTAGCATCTTTTGCATAACCATAACCGACTTCTTCAAATGATGAGGCATCAACTTCACTATGAATTTCTCCTTCATAATACATTTTATTACCAACCTTAAGCCATTTTTTCTCTTCAAAAAATGTAATCTGTTTTGGGTCCTCAAATGGAATACTAGCAATTTCATCAGTATCCTCGTATTGTATACTTCCCAAATGAAAAAACAAATTTTGGTTGTCTCGTATACAATAAGACGTAAGAGATACAACCTCATGATCATTGATGTTGTCTATTTTCTGCAAAGGTTTTTGATACCTGTAGTGGTATACTCCGTCTTGATCTTTACAAAATTCTCCATTTATAATTTCAAATGATTCGTGATCAATTTCGGTTAGTTTCTCATTATTTCTGAAGATAACGTTTTTATCTCTTGCAAAATCATAGTTCAACTGTTCGTAGGTATCGGGATCTGCATCTTCTAATATCTTGAAACCCGTTTTAGTATCATCAAGGTAGGCATAGGCATCAACCAGCACATATACATGATTTTTGTCCAGTGGCACATAACCTTCAAGCACTCTAAAAGAAGGTACATCGATACCAAAATCAATAACTCTGGATTTGAAATAGGCATTTTCTTTATCCTTTGCATAATCTATTCCTAATACTTGAAAAGAACTCATATCCACCTCCATTTCGGTTTTACCAAGCTCAAACCAATTTCCCATGGGGCTGTAAACTATTTTCTCCTTGTCCTTAGTATAAAAATAGGAGTTCGAAACTTCTTCATTTACCAACCCTCCAAAAGGATTAAAGAAACGATACACCCCATAGACTAATAAAGAAATTAGGATAAAGAAAATAATTGCGATTGTCATGAGCACCTTTTTAACCATAAGACATTTCATTTTTAAAATGTACTATAACAAAGCTATAAAAAAGTACGGTAGCAATCTTTCCCTATAAACCGTGAAAATAAATGTGCTATGAATAAAAAACGTTTAGGTCTTCTGCTTTTTCTTTTTTGCTGCTGGAAAAAGAACATTGTTTAATATCAAGCGATAACCTGGAGAATTGGGATGTAGCTCAAGCTCTGTCTTTGGATCTCCAACACGGTGTGTATAATCTTCTGGATCATGACCTCCGTAAAAAGTAAAGAAGCCTTTTCCTTTTATCCCATGAATGTATCGAGCTTCGCCATTGGTTTTATTTTCACCCAGAATCAATACGTTGGATTTAATTTCATTAGGGTTATAGGCAGTTGTTTGCCCCATAAACCCTTTGACTAGTGCGGTATGATTTTGACATAACATAGTGGGAATAGGATCCCACTTGGCAGAAAAATCCATCAATGTGAAATAATCTGTCGTTTTTGAAATACGACGTTTACGCGTCATATCTATCGAAGAGAACTCATATACATTTGGACTGCGCTCTAACGTAAAGTTCTTAAACGCAAAGGTCTTGCTATAATCAATTTTTGATTGATAACCCGGTTCACTAGGATCTCCATCAAACATCGGCTCGCAGATATCTACGTTTTCTGCAGAAAGCGCGATTTCAAAACTATCGGTAGCACTGCACATTGCAAACATGAACCCGCCACCTACTACATAATCTCTAATTTTGAGAGCAACTGCTAATTTTTCTTCGGATACCTTATCATAGCCCAAAGATTTAGCCAGTTTTTCTGCTTCAGCTTTTTCCTTTATATACCATGGAAAGGCTCTATAAGTCGCATAGAACTTCCCGTATTGCCCAGTAAAATCTTCATGATGAAGGTGCAACCAATCATATAGAATTAGATTATCTTCTAATACCTCTTTATCATAAATGGTTTTGTAAGGAATTTCAGCAAAGGTGAGCACCATGGTTACTGCATCATCCCAAGGCTGATTACCTTTTGGGGAATATACTGCAATTTTTGGTGCTTTTTCTAATACTACAGCATCCATATTTTGAGAAGGACTGGCGATCTCGGTTAGAATTTCTTCGGTTTCACCATCACTTAACACTTCATAAGTCACCCCTCGAATAGTACATTCTTTTTTTATGGCCTCGGTATCTGGTAACAGAAAAGAACCTCCTCGGTAATTCAACAACCATTTTACCTTAAGATCCCTACTTAGTGTCCAATAGGTAATCCCATAAGCCTTTAAATGATTTTGTTGACCATCGGCATCCATAGGTATTAAAACATAAGATGCATAAGAAGGTATTACGCATAGCAACACCACTATGAGAAGGATACTATTTTTTAATTTTCCAGATACAATTGTTTTTTTAGAACGGTACTTCATCATCATTATCAGAATCATTTGTGCTCCCCCCGAAGGCTTCATCAGCACTTGGCAAATGACTAGTGCTAAATGGATCTTCTTCTTTTTCGTCATTCATCTTTGAATGAAATTCAAAAGGAGTGCTAAAGTCATCTAAGTTATCAAATTTACCTAAGTGACCAATGAATTTTAACCTAATATTCTCAAGTCCACCATTACGGTGCTTGGCAACTATAAATTCTCCCTGTCCTTGAGTAGGTGATCTTTCTTCGTCATCCCACTCGTCAATTTTATAATATTCTGGTCGGTAAATGAAAGATACAATATCCGCATCCTGCTCGATCGCTCCTGATTCACGAAGGTCACTAAGTAGTGGCCTTTTACTACCTCCCCTGGTTTCTACCGCACGAGAAAGCTGGGATAATGCGATTACAGGAACATTTAATTCTTTGGCCAAGGCTTTCAGGTTACGAGAGATGGTAGAGATCTCTTGTTCACGGTTACCATTTTTACCGGTTCCTCCTGCTGTCATTAACTGCAAATAATCTATTACGATCATTCGTATCCCATGTTGAGACGACAGACGACGTGCTTTTGCTCTAAGGTCAAAAATAGATAACGAGGGAGTATCATCGATAAACAAAGGTGCTTTTTCGAGATCTTTTACCTTTACATTCAATTGCTCCCACTCATGTTTTTCTAATTTCCCAGTACGTAACTTTTCTGAAGACAATCCTGTTTCTGAAGATATCAAACGAGTAATTAACTGTACCGAGGACATCTCCAAAGAAAAGAACGCTACTGGAATATTTTGTCCAACAGCCATATTTCTAGCCATCGAAAGCGTAAGTGCTGTTTTCCCCATACCAGGACGGGCAGCCACAATAATCAAATCACTGGGCTGCCAGCCCGAAGTTAGTTTGTCTAGCTTATCAAAACCAGACGGGATTCCACTTAAACCTTCTTTGTTTGATATTTCCTGTATCTTCTTTTTTGCTTGGATCACCAAACTTTGAGCAGTTTCGGTTGATCGCTTTATATTTCCTTGAGTAACCTCATATAATTTGGATTCGGCCATGTCCAAAAGATCAAAAACATCTGTAGTTTCGTCATACGACTCCTCAATAATTTCATTAGATATTTTGATCAGACTACGCTGAATATACTTTTGTAAAATAATACGAGCATGAAACTCGATATGTGCAGAAGAAGCGACTTTTTGAGTCAATTGTATCAAATAATAGTCCCCACCTGCTAATTCGAGTCTTCCATCCTTCTTTAACTGGCTCGAAACCGTTAATAAGTCAATAGGTTCCGAATTTTCGAAGAGTTTGTAGATGGACTCAAATATGTATTGATGCGCTTCGCGATAAAAGACATCAGGATTCAGTATATCGATTATTTCGTCAACCCCCTTTTTGTCGATCATCATCGCTCCGAGCACAACTTCCTCTAAATCAACGGCTTGAGGTGGTATTTTACCTTTCTCAAGTGCGATTACGTTCCCCTTTCCGTAACCAGCTTGTTGCAACTGCTGTACTTTTTCCATAACCACGAATGTAAAAAAATTGTAAAGAGATATACCCAATTACAAAGATACGAATGTCCACTGTTCTTCAACAAATGAACTGTTAATAAGTAAATTTTATTGTTAATAAGCATAAAAAAATCTGAAGTACAAAACTTCAGATTTAGGCAATAAGTGATTTTTTAGGGTCTAACCTTTAAAGACTCCCATATTTGCATATTTGTCCATACGTTTTTCTATCAAATCTTCTGGTGATAAGTTTTTTAGTTCTTCGTATGATGACAAAATTTTGTCTCTTACTGTTTTGAATATTTTTTCTCGATCACTATGTGCACCTCCCAAAGGTTCTTTCACAATTTCATCGATTAACTTCTGTTTCTTCATGTCGGTAGCAGTAAGCTTTAAGGCTTCTGCAGCTTGCTCTTTAAATTCCCAGCTACGCCATAAAATTGAAGAACAAGATTCTGGAGAAATTACCGAATACCAGGTGTTTTCTAACATCAATACTTTATCTCCCACTCCTATACCTAAGGCTCCTCCACTGGCTCCTTCTCCAATAATCACAACGATAATGGGTACTTTAAGGCGAGTCATTTCCAAAATATTACGAGCAATGGCTTCTCCTTGTCCTCTTTCTTCTGCTTCCAGTCCTGGATAAGCACCTGGCGTATCTACAAAACACACTACAGGGATATTAAATTTCTCGGCACTCTTCATCAATCGTAGTGCTTTTCGGTAACCTTCTGGATTCGCCATACCAAAGTTACGATATTGTCTGGTCTTGGTATTATATCCTTTCTGTTGACCAACAAACATAAAACTCTGATCTCCGATTTTTCCTAAACCGCCGATCATCGCTTTATCATCCTTTACTGTTCTATCACCGTGTAGTTCCAAAAAAGACTCTCCACAAATGGCATCCACATAATCCAATGTATATGGTCTGGAAGGGTGTCTTGAAAGTTGCACCCGTTGCCATGGAGTTAAATTTTTGTATATATCTTTTTTTGTCTCTTGTAGTTTCTTTTCTATCTGCTTGCAAGTATCAGTAACATCCACTTCGCTTTCCTCGCCTATGGCGCAAGCTTTTTCAAACTGTTCTTCAAGCTCTTTTATGGGGAGTTCAAATTCTAAATATTCCATAATCAAGAATATAATTTATGTTAACTAGGGTTAGCTGACAAATATAAAAACTTTACTTCGTAATGTTACCTAAAGTTGAAGTACTTTTTCTTTTTTTAGCATTTTTAAGGATTCCGTTGAGGATTACCGTACTCAAAATAATAAGCGCACCGTAGTAAAACTGGGGACTCATTTTTTCGGATTCTCCAAAAATAACCACCGCCAACATGATTCCATACACAGGTTCCAAATTGATGGTTAGCATTACAGTATAAGGACTCAAATACTTCATCACCTGCACAGAACCAATAAAAGCATAGGCTGTACATACAGAAGCAAGAATAAGCATATACGTCCAATCGGATACGGAAAGCTGAAAAAAGGAAACAGTAAATCCTTCAGTTTGACTCCCAAAAAACGTAAGAAACAGTAAATACAAGGTTATTACTCCTACACCACTTAGTAACTCATAGAACGAAATCATTGAGGGATTGTACTGCTGTGCTACTTTTCCATTGATTACTGAAAACACTGAAGATAGAAAAGCCGAACATAAAGCATACAGAATTCCTAAAAAATAATCTCCCTCTACTTGAAATATGATATAGAGCCCTAAAATGACCAGAAGACCAAAAAGGACTTCGTACCAGATCACTTTTCTTTTGTAAAATATAGGTTCTAAAATAGATGTAAAAAAAGCTCCTGTTGACAGCATTGCCAATGTTATAGAGACATTAGAAACTTTTATAGCTGCAAAAAAAGTAATCCAATGCAAGGCAATTACAATACCTGCAAAAAACAGGGTGAAAAAAAGTTTTCTTGAAATATGGAGCGCAATTTTCTTAAAACGGATATACAAATAAATAAATCCCGAAGCCAAAAGCATTCGATACCAAACCAGAGGTAACGCTTCTATAGAAATTAGTTCCCCCAGGATAGCTGTAAAGCCCCAAACAAATACTATAAAATGGAGATGTAAATAATTTTGAAGCTTAACGTTTGGCATTATACAGTAGGTAAATTGCTAAAATCCCAAAAGATATATTCGGAAACCAAACCGCAATAACCGGCGGAAAATCTGATTGATTGGCTAATGTACCCAATACCTTATCAAAAAAGATGAATACAAAAGCTAACGATATTCCTACGGCAAGGTTAACTCCCATACCCCCTCTTCTTTTCATAGAAGATACTGCTACTCCTATAATGGTCAAGATAAACGCAGACACCGGAATACTCCATCTTTTATATGCTACTACTTTGTATCGATTGATATCTGACGATCCCCGCTTGCTTTCTTTTTCAATAAACTTACTTAGTTCGGTATAATTTAAAGTTTCTGCCACATAAGTTACCGGAGTAAATTCATCGATATTAAAAGGAAGCACCGTATCCTTCTTGATTGCCTTTTCCAGGATATCTTCGTTTTCCAACACCTTGCGTTTTACAAAATCTCGAAGTTCATAGATGCTATCTTTGAAAGTAATTTTTTTTGCAGAGATCTTGGTATCCAATACATTTCCGTTGAAATATTCCAAAGTAAAATTAGTAGCCGATTTTTCTAAAGGTTTAAAATTATTGGCATACAAAAAGATACTATCATTAAGTTGTCTGTATACATTCTTGGTCTCCTGAACTTTTCGACCTTTTTTGAGATAGGAATATTTAAACTCATTAAATCCCTGACTGGCTTTAGGTGCCAAAAACAATCCCATCGCCAAAGCACCCAGGCAGATAATTACCGCACCGATCATATATGGTCTCAAAAACCGCCAAAAAGATACTCCCGAACTTAAAAAAGCAATAATTTCGGTCTTATTGGCCAATTTGGACGTAAACCAGATAACCGATAAAAAGACAAATAATGGAAACAGTAAATTGGCAAAATACACCATGAAATCGAGATAATACCCTATTACTGCCTCAACAGGAACTTTATGCTCCAGCATATTATCTATTTTCTCTGAAAGATCAACAATGATTCCTATTGGGATAAACAACAAAATCATTGTAAAAAATGTTCCCAAATATCTTTTCAGTATGTACCAGTCTAGTATTTTCAATCTATAATCTTTTATCCATTTGTTTTACCATCATATTTTTCCAGGAATAAAAATCTCCCGCTAAGATATGTTTTCTTGCTTCTCTAACCAACCATAAATAAAATCCTAAATTATGTATGGTAGCAATCTGCCTACCTAACATTTCGTTAACTGTAAACAAGTGACGTAAATACGCTTTCGAATATTCTGTATCTACAAATGTTATTCCCATTTCATCAATTGGTGAGAAATCATCTTCCCACTTTTTGTTCTTTATGTTTATGGTTCCATGGGCAGTAAACAACATTCCATTACGCCCATTACGAGTTGGCATGACACAGTCGAACATATCTACCCCCAAGGCTATATTCTCTAAAATATTGATCGGAGTTCCTACTCCCATCAAATATCTTGGTTTATCTTCTGGCAATATATCAGTAACCACCTCGGTCATTGCATACATCTCTTCGGCGGGTTCTCCTACCGACAAACCTCCAATTGCATTACCTACTGCCCCAGCGTTTGCTATATATTCTGCAGACTGTTTTCTTAGATCCTTATAGGTACTTCCCTGCACGATCGGGAAAAAAGCCTGTTCATATCCATATTTAACCGGAATTTTTTCTAAATGTTGCATACAGCGATCTAACCATCGATGCGTCATGTGCATACTGCGCTTTGCATACTGGTAATCACAAGGGTATGGCGTACACTCATCAAAAGCCATGATAATATCTGCTCCAATGGTACGTTGGATCTCCATTACATTTTCTGGAGTGAAGACATGGTAAGACCCATCAATATGAGATTTAAACTTTACTCCTTCTTCTTTGATCTTTCGATTAGCAGAAAGCGAATACACTTGGTATCCTCCACTATCGGTTAAGATATTTCTGTCCCAGTTCATGAACTTGTGTAACCCTCCTGCTTTTTCCAAAATAGGAGTTTGCGGACGTAGATACAGATGATAGGTATTTCCTAATATGATATCTGGATTGATATCATTTTTAAGCTCACGCTGATGTACTCCTTTTACAGAAGCTACAGTCCCAACGGGCATAAAAATTGGAGTTTCTATAACTCCATGATCAGTAGTTATTTTTCCTGCTCTTGCTTTGCTTTGAGGGTCTTTGGATAAAAGGTCAAATTGCATATCTTCATTTTCGTAGAGCGCAAAGATAACTAACTAAAATCATATCCATAACTCTTGGTTTTCGAAAACTTTTCGTTATTAACATCGAATTCTTAATTAAAAGCTAGGTATACATTTTGTAGCCGTATACAAAACCTTTATTTTTGGGGCTTTATTATCAAGAAATCAGCATTATAATGCCTAAAACAAAACAACTAGAAGATTTTGCAACACAGGTCCGTAGAGATATTCTACGTCAGGTGCATAAGGTAAATTCAGGTCATCCAGGAGGTTCTTTAGGATGTACCGAATTTTTTGTAGCTCTGTATCAAGAAATCATGGAACGAAAAGATGATTTTGATATGGACGGAATAGGAGAAGATCTGTTCTTCCTATCTAACGGACACATTTCACCGGTGTACTACAGTGTATTAGCAAGAAGTGGATACTTTCCTGTTGAGGAATTAAACACTTTCAGACTTATCGACAGTAGATTACAAGGTCATCCAACAACACATGAAGGTCTACCTGGTATACGTATCGCCTCGGGATCACTAGGCCAAGGGATGTCTGTTGCCATAGGTGCAGCCGAAGCCAAAAGACTAAACAATGATCAACATTTGGTGTTTAGTTTACACGGAGACGGTGAATTACAAGAAGGTCAAAACTGGGAAGCGATCATGTATGCTTCTGCAAAAAAAGTTGACAATCTTATCGCTACTGTAGATCTTAATGGACAACAAATCGACGGTTCTACAGATGATGTATTACCTATGGGAAGTCTAAAAGCTAAGTTCGAAGCATTTGGATGGGATGTTTTGGAAATCAAAGAAGGTAATAATATGACTGCCGTAATTGATGGTCTAAATGAAGCTAAAGCACGAACAGGTAAAGGAAAACCGGTTTGTGTACTTCTTTACACAGTAATGGGTAATGGTGTTGATTTTATGATGCATACTCATGCTTGGCATGGAAAAGCTCCAAATGATGAACAATTAGAAATCGGATTGGCTCAAAATCCTGAAACTCTGGGCGATTACTAATACATCCAAATTAAATAAACAGATGAAAAAATATATAGATACAGGAAAAAAGGATACACGTTCAGGTTTTGGAGCAGGTTTGGAAGAGTTGGGTAAAACCAACGAAAATGTTGTTGCTCTATGTGCTGACTTGATAGGATCTCTTAAAATGGATGCTTTTATAGCCAATAACCCAGAACGTTTTTTTCAAGTTGGAATTGCAGAAGCCAATATGATGGGGATCGCAGCTGGATTAACTGTTGGTGGCAAGATTCCATTTACAGGAACTTTTGCAAATTTTTCTACAGGTAGAGTTTATGACCAAATTCGTCAATCTATTGCCTACAGTGGTAAGAATGTAAAAATATGCGCTTCTCATGCTGGTTTAACACTGGGAGAAGACGGTGCTACACACCAGATTCTTGAAGATATAGGTTTGATGAAAATGCTACCAGGTATGACCGTAATCAATACTTGTGATTACAACCAAACCAAAGCAGCTACCATTGCTATAGCTGATCATCAAGGACCTGTTTACTTACGTTTTGGAAGACCAAAAGTAGCAAACTTTACGGCAGAAGATCAGAAGTTTGAAATTGGTAAAGCAGTGACCTTGCAAGAAGGTACAGATGTAACCATTGTAGCTACCGGACATTTGGTTTGGGAAGCGCTGCAAGCAGCAGAAAGCCTGCATGAAGAAGGTATTAGTGCTGAAGTAATTAATATCCATACCATCAAACCTCTTGATGATGAAGCTATATTAAATTCTGTGAAGAAAACAGGATGCATAGTTAGCGCAGAAGAGCATAATCACCTTGGTGGATTGGGAGAAAGCGTTGCCAGAGTATTGTCGCAACAACACCCAACACCACAAGAGTTTATTGCTACCAATGACACTTTTGGAGAAAGTGGTACTCCTGATCAACTTATGGAAAAATACGGCCTTAACGCCGATGCAATCAGCAAAGCTGTACACAAGGTTATTAAAAGAAAATAATATTTTTATACACCTAAAAGCTAACCGCCTTTTGACAATGCTCAAAAGGCGGTTTTCTTATAAAGACATTTCATTTATATTTGCTTTTGAAAAAACATTCTGCAGATTACTGCGTTATGGCAAACTTTTTGATTGTAGAATAAATCAATTATTAAAACCGTTTAACCAATACCAGCCAATTCACATCATCATTCAATTATTAATTAAAACTTATTCACAATGAAAAATGCACTTGTTTTTTTAATGTTATTCACTATCTGTACGGTTTCCGCACAACAAAAAGGAATCACTTTTGGTGTAAAAGCTGGACTTAACTACGGAGACAATGGAAAAATTGAGATTTCAGATCTCGCCGATGCTGGTAGCAACGTATTATCAGAAAGAGCCGATGATAGGGTTGGATACCACTTTGGTGTTTTTTTAAGAGGAAATCTAACCGAAAACCTTTATTTACGACCAGAATTACAATACACGGTAAACAATAGTACTTATGAACTAGATGGAAGAAGCCTGGACTACGACATCAAAAAAATAGATTTACCCATTTTACTTGGAACACGTGTCTTAGGCCCAATTCATGTATTTGGAGGACCAGCATTGCAATTTATAGTAGATAACGAACTGGAAGATGTACGATTAGGAGATGTAAAAAATGAATTCACCGTTGGGGTTCAATTTGGTGCCGGGGTTCAATTAGGGAGGCTAAATGCAGATGTACGATATGAAAGAGGATTAAGCCGAAATAGAGCACAATCTATCGACGAAAGTATTCGCGTTGACTCTAGACCTGATCAATTCATATTAGCACTCTCTCTGGATTTGTAAAGACCTTAAAATTATGAATAAAAAAACTCCGGTATGTTTACCGGAGTTTTTTTTATTTAGTCATTTTTCGAATCTCTATCATCTGGATCAAGATGGTTTTGTACTCCATCACCATCATCATCATAAAAGGTAATTTCATCCAAGCTAATGAATCCATCTCCGTTGGCATCATTTACCGTAATTTCGTCTCTAGTTTGAGTTCCATCACCATCATCGTCGGTATCCAAATAGTTTGCGGCATTATCTCCATCGGTATTATCATCTGCATCCAATACCAATCTGTCATTATCTAAATCTTCCAAATATGAAGGAATCCCATCTCTATCGTGATCAGACTCATTAATAGCATACAATTGTATGTTAAAAATTAACGCTTTGTAAGCTCCTATTCCTGTTCCAAGAGGTGGATTCTCAAAGTAAGCTAATCCGGAAGGGATAAACACTGTAAAATTACCGAAATCATCAGTAAAATCTACTGTACCATCTCCATTGATCATACTTCCAGACGCTCCACTAAAACCTGTAGTAGCCTCCCTAAACCCGTCAATCACTCCAACCAAATCAAACCATACAGGAGTTACTGCATTATCAAAAACTCTTCGGTTAGGATCATTATTATCCACAGGATCATTTTCATCTATGATACCATCTCCATCAGAATCTACTTTGCCTGGATCTGTACCAGGAGTACCATCATCATCAGCATCACTATCATCTGCAATACCATCATTATCTCGATCTGTTCTTGTTGCTCCATCTAGTTCATCAGCAACATTATCCCCATCAGCATCCACATCTGCCGCATCCGGAATACCATCACCGTCCATATCAAGATTTTCATAAAACTGTTCTCCCCTAAAGGTTACCAATGCCGAATCTGCAAATTGAGGTTGTCTTTCAGTAGGTGCTCCATTTCGTAAATTCAAAATATACAAAGTGTAATCAATATTTTCTTCAGTAACAGGGTCTTCTCTGGTTATTGTTCTTGTTTCCAAAAACTCTGAATCAATAATAGCTTGTTCTCCACTATTGGCACCAGCTATGGTATCTAATTCTACAATTTGGTAATCTGGGTTAAACGGATTATCAATTAATCTAAAGAAATGTGTTTCCAAATACCTTCTTATGATGGGATCTTCATTTGCTTGCTGTTCTGCTCTATCCCGAACAGGAATGGTCTCTAATCCTGGATCATCATCATCATTATTACAAGCGAATAAAGCTACCAAAGCAAAAATGGTAGCAAAAACATATTTGTTAATATTCATCGAATTACTTTTTTGAAGGCGCAAGATACGATTTTCTTGTACTTTTGTTTTACAATTTTTTAATATAAAACGCATTTTAAACACTTTTTATGCGAGTTGATAAATATTTATGGTGTATTCGATACTTCAAAACGAGAAGTATCGCCACAAAAGCCTGTAAAGAAGGAAAGATAAGAGTTAATGGAGATCTTATCAAACCTTCTAGAGAAATCTATCCAATGGACAAAATTTCTGTCAGAAAAAACCAAATAAACTACGAACTCGTTGTTTTAGATACTCCTGATAGCCGTATCGGCGCAAAATTAGTTGATATCTACCGTAAAGACATCACTCCAACCGAAGCGTTGCAAAAATTAGACCTTTTAAAATATTCTAAAGATTATTATCGAAAAAAAGGAACTGGGCGTCCAACCAAAAAAGACCGAAGAGATATCGATGATTGGTTTATTGATACGGATGATCATCAGTCTTCTGATTCAGAAGAAGAATAGGATAACATCTGTTTATCATTGACCAAAGACTCCCTCTAGATTGGGAGCAATTGTCTATCTTTACCCCATCAATCATATTCAACAAGATTATTTATGAATACTGAAAATAACATCATCCTTACTCACGAGCAAATACAGCATAAAATAAAAAGAATTGCGTATCAGATTTATGAAACTAATGTTGGCGAAAAAGAAATCGTAATTGCTGGGATTGCTCAAAACGGATATGTTTTTGCCGAAAGAATTAAAGAGATACTGGAAGATATTTCGGAATTAACTGTTATTCTTTGCAAAGTGACTATGGATAAGAAAAATCCAACGAATACAGTTAACACCTCTCTTTCTACAAAAGAATATCAAGGTAAATCTCTTGTGCTTATTGATGATGTATTGAATTCTGGAACGGCTTTAATGTACGGGGTAAAACACTTTTTGGATGTACCTCTTACCCGATTCAAGACAGCGGTGCTAGTGAATCGAAATCATAAAAAATATCCAATAAAAGCTGATTTCAAAGGAATTTCTCTTTCGACTTCTCTACATGAGCATGTAGAAATCATTTTTGGCGAAGAAGACTCTGCTATTTTAAAATAAAGCTGCCTGAATCTCTTTGCTAATTTCTTCTGGATGTTTTTGATCTGTGTTTACCTTATGAGTGGACTGACTATAATAAAAAGATCTTTCAAAAAGATGTTTTCGAATAAAATCTTTTAACGCCTCATGACTTTCCAGATGTGCGATTAGAGGTCTTTTTTCTTTTTCTGCATACAATCTTTGTGTTAGTTCATCTAGAGATGTCTGCAGATATACTGTGGTTGCGTTACTTTTTTGCTGAATGAATTCTAGGTTTCCGGCAAAACAAGGAGTTCCTCCTCCTAAAGCAAGCACAGTGTTTTCAAAATTGGCTAGTACCTCTTTGAGATAAATTGTTTCCTTTTTTCTAAAATATATCTCTCCATGGTCCTGAAAAATATCTTTTATTGTTTTTTTTTCTTGTTCTTCGATATACGCATCCAAATCTAAATAATCATACCCTATTTTTTCAGCTAGTGTATTGCCTATCAGGGATTTTCCACTCCCCATGTATCCTATTAAAACTAAAATCATAGCCCTATTAATTGGTGAAAAAAAAATTCATTTTAAACAAAAAGCAAATTTATATTAATTTCTTCTTGAAAAATAAATTAATGATAGTATATTTGCACCCGCATTCAGGAAATAGTGTAATGCTATGACTTGGTAGCTCAGTTGGTAGAGCATCTCCCTTTTAAGGAGAGGGTCCTGGGTTCGAGCCCCAGCCAAGTCACAAAGAATAGTTCTGTAAAATACTAGAAAAACAACAAATGACCAGGTAGCTCAGTTGGTAGAGCATCTCCCTTTTAAGGAGAGGGTCCTGGGTTCGAGCCCCAGCCTGGTCACTAAAAAGTATCGTATGTAGTACGATACTTTTTTAGTTTTATAGTATATTGTTCTGCTAAAAATTATTGCCCAGGTGCTGGAATTGGTAGACAGGCATGGTTGAGGGCCATGTGTCCATTAGGGCGTGCGGGTTCGACTCCCGCTCTGGGCACTTATCTACCAAAGCTGAAATCTTAAAAAACGAATCAAAAACGTAACGGATTTCTATTAATTATTGCAGTTCTTGATTTCTTCATAAAAAACATGATATTCTGCTGTAGGAATAACATCTCCTTTTTTACTTAATTTGATCGATTGATTTTCTTTAAAATTTCGTAAAGACAACATATTTATCGAATATCCTTTGTAGACAATTTCAAAATGACTTTGATCCTTTACTCGTAATTCATCTACAGAGAACTCGAAACGACCTTCGGCATCAGTATAGGCACTCATACAATCATCATCATCCAGATAAAGCTTTACTGCGGCATATTCTACGCTTTTTCTTTTATCATCTATCACTTTACCTTTAAAAACCTTTAATTCTTGTCCCGAAGCATTAGAATCTGCATCGCTATTAGAATTTTCTTTTGATTTACAAGAAGCTAAAAAAACTAAGCTCGCACAAAACACAACTATTTTTCTCATATACATTAATTTATTTTGCAAATGGTTATAGTTTTTAAGAGTCTTAAAACTCAGTTAATATTTATTGTCACTGTTAAATATACAAAATTATGTAGTGAGTTACACTATGCTTCAATTTTCTAGAAAAAACATAAAAAAAGACCTTTTTCATTGATAAAAATCAAAAAATAAAAAGTTTTATTAAAAAAACATCAAACCTCCAGTTATGGTTTTTCTTGTTTTGATTTGTTAAAAGAATACAAAAGTTGTTCTCCAGAAATCGTAGAATATTCTGGTATTTTAACAAAAATCTCTACATTTTTAACAAATAATGAAAAAGAATATGAAATCTTTTAAGTAAGTTTGTTTAACTATTTTTTAGAAAAGGTGAACAATATTAAACAAACATTCAGTATAAAGGATCTTGAAAACCTTTGTGGGGTAAAGGCTCACACGATTCGTATTTGGGAAAAAAGATACAATTTACTCTCTCCCGATCGTACTGAGACTAACATAAGAACCTACAATCTAAAGAGCTTACAGAAACTACTTAATGTAACCTACCTAGTTAATAGTGGTTACAAAATCTCCCGTATATCCAAATTGAATGAACAAGAAATTAATGAATATGTAAGGAGTATAGTTTCCGATAACAGCACAAAAAATCAAGCTATCAATTCATTCAAGATCGCCATGCTCAATTTTGATCTTGAACTATTTCTAGGCACATATGAGCAATTGGAAAGCAGACGAAATTTCAGACAAATATTTACTGATGTGTTTATTCCACTGCTAAAAGAGATTGGTCTGCTTTGGCAAACGGATACTATCAGTCCAGCTCATGAGCATTTTGTGACCAATCTAATTAAACAAAAGCTCTTGCTGAATATTGAAAAACTTCAATATTCTAAACCGACAAAAAAAGAGAAAGCCTTTATTCTATTCTTACCTGAAAATGAAATACACGAATTAGGCTTATTATACATCAATTACGAAATCCTGCTACATGGTTACAAAGCCATCTATCTAGGCCCAAGTATTCCTCTAGATAGTCTTCCAAATATGCTTACTTTTCATGAAAACACGGTATTTGTGTCCTATTTCACCATAAAACCGGAAAAGGATCAAATATCAAAATATGTTCAAAGTTTTAATGAAATGATTTGCAAGGAAAGAGAATGCGAGTTTTGGATGTTAGGCAAGCAAATTATGCACATTTCGAAGAGCAGTGCACCTAATCATCGCTATTTTGACTCCATTAGCGCTTTATTAACCGAACTTTAATACCACTACATTACATGTCTAAAAAAGTCGTAATTATTGGCTCAGGGTTTTCTTCCCTATCCGCATCATGCTACCTTGCACAAATGGGATATGATGTAGCTATTTATGAAAAAAATGCTACAGTTGGAGGTAGAGCCAGACAATTAAAAAAAGAGGGGTTTACTTTTGATATAGGACCTTCCTGGTATTGGATGCCTGATGTATTCGAAAGTTTCTTTAACGACTTTGGGCGCCAAGTTGCTGAGTATTATACTTTAGAAAAACTAAATCCTGCTTACAAAGTCTTTTTTGAAAATCATGAAAGCATAATCATAGAAGATACACTTGAAAAGATTTATGCTGCTTTTGAACATGAGGAAAAAGGAAGTTCAACCAAGCTCAAAAAGTTTATAGATACCGCCAGAAGGAATTATGATATTGCTATCAAAAATCTAGTTTATCGCCCGGGTGTGTCACCTTTAGAATTAGTAACCAAGGAGACTATTCTAAGAGTCAGTCAATTTTTCAGCACGATTTCCAAAGAAGTAAAGAAAGAATTCACTAATAAAAAATTGATACAAATCCTTGAGTTTCCTGTTCTCTTCTTAGGAGCTAAACCAAGTGATACTCCTGCTTTTTACAGTTTTATGAACTATGCAGATTTTGGGCTAGGCACCTGGCACCCCAAAGGAGGAATGTATCAGGTTATCTTGGGAATGAAACGATTAGCCGAGTCTCTTGGAGTAGATTTTCATACTAATGCCGAAGTTGAAAAAATCACTGTTGAAGGAGGTAAAACCAAGGGAATCGTAGTAAATTCAGAATTGATAGCCGCTGATATTGTATTATGTGGTGCCGACTATCATCACGGAGAATCGTTATTAGATCCTCAACACAGACAATATTCAGAAAAATATTGGAACAAAAAGACTTTTGCTCCTTCTTCTCTGCTCTTTTATGTAGGATTCGACAAAAAACTCAAGAATATCCATCATCATAATCTATTCTTTGATACTGATTTCAATGCACACGCTAGAGACATTTATGATGATCCCAAGTGGCCTGAAGAACCTCTTTTTTACGCCAACTTCACTTCTGTTACGGATCCTGGTACTGCCCCAGAAGGGAAAGAAAATGGTTTTTTCTTAATTCCCTTAGCGCCAGGAATAGAGGACACAGAGGAGCTTAGAGCCTTGTATTTTCAAAAAATTATAACTCGTTTTGAGGCACTTACCAATCAAAGTGTTAAAAATAGTATTATCTTTAAAGAAAGCTTTTGTGTAAAAGATTTCATTAAAGAATATCATTCTTACAAAGGAAATGCATACGGAATGGCCAATACGTTGCTACAAACAGCATTCTTAAGGCCTAAGTTAAAAAGTAAGAAAGTTGACAACCTATTTTTTACCGGGCAGCTTACCGTGCCTGGACCTGGAGTACCGCCATCATTGATTTCAGGGAAATTGGTAGCTGGATTGATTCAAAAGCAATACAAGCAGACGAAAGAACTACAACCAACATAACAATACGTAAACTTAGAACCTTCTTAAACTCACTCTTATGAAAGCTATTTTTGATAATGTATCTTATGATTGCAGTAAAATCGTAACCAATTCTTATAGTACTTCATTCTCTTTAGCATCCAAAATGTTATCTGAATCCATACGACAAGATATTTACAACATCTATGGCTTTGTGAGATTTGCTGATGAGATTGTGGATACTTTTCATGAATATAACAAAGAGGTTCTTTTTAATGACTTTGAGAAAGAGATGTATAAGGCTATTGAAAACAAAATAAGTCTTAACCCCATCCTTAATGCTTTTCAAAAAACAGTGCATCAATACAACATACAACCGGAGCTTTATGAAGCATTTATGAAAAGCATGCGATTAGATCTTCATAAAACAGATTATCTCACCGATGCAGAATATAAAGAATACATCTATGGTTCTGCAGATGTGGTTGGGCTTATGTGCCTAAAAGTGTTTGTGAATGGTGATGACAAAAAATACAATGATCTTAAAGATAGTGCTATGCACTTGGGTTCTGCTTTTCAAAAAGTAAATTTCTTACGAGACTTAAAAGCCGATTTTGAAGAGTTAAACAGAACGTACTTCCCGAATACTGATTTAAGACAACTGGATGAAGCTTCAAAATTGAAAATCATTCAAGAGATTGAAGAAGACTTTGAAAAAGGATTAAAAGGCATTCTAAAGCTTCCTGTTGAAGCAAAATTTGGTGTTTATACTGCTTTTATTTATTACAGAAAATTATTGAATAAACTTAAGAAAACTCCGTCATTAGAAATTAAAAATACCCGTATACGCGTACCTAATTATCAAAAACTTGGTTTGTTGGCTAAATCGTATTTTGATTACCGATTAAATTTAATTTAAACGTATTTTTGTAAAAACATTCGAACTGTGAAATTATTTATTCAAATACTGGTTTTTTTTGGTACATTTTCGATTATGGAGTTTATGGCTTGGTTCACGCATAAATATGTGATGCATGGTTTTTTATGGGTTTTACATAAAGATCATCATCATAAAGATCATGATAGCTGGTGGGAGCGAAATGATCTTTTCTTTGTTTTTTATGCTGTAGTAAGCATGTCTAACATTTTGTTTCACGATTCGGAAACATATTGGCTAGGTATCCCTATTGGCTTAGGAATTTTGGCTTATGGTATTGCCTATTTTGTAGTGCATGACATTTTTATCCATCAACGTTTCAAGATGTTCAGAAATGCAAATCATTGGTATGCTAAAGGTGTAAGGCGAGCTCATAAAATCCATCACAAAAATAGATTCAAGGAAGAAGGAGAATGTTTTGGAATGTTAGTCGTTCCTTTTAAATACTTTAAAAAATAATCAACCTCAACAATTACTGCTCAGCTAATAACTGATCTATCGTCTCTCTTACTTTATCACTATTCCAGTTGGCAGCGTTACTTTTATCGATAACAATATTGCCTTTTTTATCTACAAGATAAGTTTGTGGTATAGGATTATTTACGAACGGTTTTGGACGAGATGAAAGAGATCTGTATATCGGGAAATAGTACTTCTTGTTTTTCATAAACTTATTCAGTTCAGGATCATCATCTGTGGTAACAAATAAGAAAACCACCTCATCCTTATAATCATTGTACAATTTCTGTAAAGAAGGCATCTCTGCGATACAAGGAGGACACCAGGTAGCCCAAAAGTTGATCAACACTACTTTCCCTTCGGCTGTATCAAAATTTATCGACTCTGTATTGACTCCGTGCAATTTCCAGTTAAATGAAGCCACCTCTGCACGTTCTTCGACCTGTACGATACCAGGACTGAAAGAAAAAATTCTAGTTAAAAATATCTGCATCATCCCTCGAGTATTTGGGATAAAAAACAGAATCAAAAAAATAGCAAAAACTAAATTCGAAACATTTTTTTTATTCAATTTTCCTTTCATATCAATTTTATAAAAACCTCGTTAGATCAACCTATTTTAATCAATAAAGCGCAATCTTAGATTGCGCTTTAAAACTAACAAAAAAACAACGAACTATCTTGGCAAAAATTCTAAAATAGAATTTGAAATCTCTAAGGAGTTCGAAAGTATTATCTTTATGTGTGTTTATTCTCTATTTACTGTAATCGAATTGGACAAATCGAAACACCCCTCAAGTTCGTTGGCATTCATTCCCATTTCAAGTCCTTTCAGTCCTGCTTCGTAACGTATATACCAAATCAAACAAACTCCAACACCAGCTTCATCAAAATCCACACCTTCTACTGCTGCTAACGTTTCCGGCAATCCAAGAATCATACCTTGATCGTCTGTGATGATCCATGAACTATTTGTTCCTGAAGCTCCAGTGGCATCCAGCATAATACCTGATACCATATCAGGAGTTCCGTCTACAGTAAATGTAAAAGGCCCACCAGAAAGCGTTCCTGCTTCGGTCATTCCGCATTCACGAACTACTTCGATAGAGTTTGACAAATCAAAATCACCTTGTAGATCTCCTGCATTCATACCCATTGCCAATCCCTGTAAACCGTCTTCATATCTCAAATACCAGATCAAACAAGTACCAGGTCCAGCATCATCAAAATTAACATTTTCTACATCTGCTAAGGTTGGTGGTAACCCGAGGATATTCAATGCGTCATCTGTAATCACCCATGTGCTATTGGTACCAAAGGCATTAGTATCATCTAACTCTATACCAGATACCATATCCGGTGTCCCATCTACGGTTGTGGTAAAAGGTCCACCGGTAATTTTCCCAGCGTTTACCACTTGATTTCTTACTACTGTAATCGCATTAGACAAATCGAATTCTCCTGTTACATCATTAGCATTCATTCCCATCTCTAAACCAGTAACCATACCATTATATCGAGCATACCAGATTAAACATGTACCTGCCCCGGCATCGTCAAAATTCACACCTTCTACTGCTGCTAACGTTTCCGGCAAACCAAGAATCATACCTTGATCATCTGTAACAATCCAAGTACTGTTTTCACCAAAGGCATTGGTATCATCAAGGGTAATTCCAGTTACCATATCTGGCTCTCCGTCTACATCAAACTCAAACGGTCCACCAGCGATACTACCCGCATTCGCAACCTGGTTGCGCAATACTGTTATAGAATTCGATAAATCAAATTCACCTTCAACATCATTAGCATTCATCCCCATTTCTAAGCCAGTAACCGCACCATTATATCTAGCATACCAGATCAAACAGGTACCTGCACCAGCATCATCAAAATTCACACCTTCTACGGCCTCGATAGTAGGGGGTAATCCCAGAATCATCCCTACGTCATCGGTAACAATCCAAGTACTATTTTCTCCTATTGCATTCGTGGCGTTTAAGGTAATCCCGGTCACCATATCCGCTTCACCATCTACATCAAACTCAAAAGGTCCCCCAGAAATCTCTCCAGCGTTTACTACCGGAACATTATCATCGTCGTCGTCACAAGAGGCGGCAATAAGCCCGATTGCCAAAACCCCTAACATTAATTTTTTGAACATTGCTTTTGTTTTTTTATGATTATTAGATCATAAAAATATTGACAATGAACATCTTAAAATGTTAGATGGCTAACATTACGCCACACTTTTCAATCGAATTTCTTTACGACTAAAGTCTATGATATTCAATTCTTTCAACTCATTAAGAATGATATTAAGAGTAGGTCTTGAAGTGCCTATTAGATTAGCGATATCTTTCTGTGTATAAGGATGTTCGATCACCATATCACCAGTATCCGGGCAACAATGGCCATAGTCTTCTTTGAGTTCGTTTAAAAATTCTAATAATCTGGTTTTGGTATCCTTAAAAAGAAGCAGTTGGAGTCTTCTTTCCAGTTTCCGAAAACGCAATCCGATAAATTTGTAAATACGAAGGCTGAAAGACTGATTTTCTCTCATCAATCCATGCATTGTTTCTACTCCGATAGGGCAAATTGAAGTGGCATTATCAACAGATTGGGCAAATTCAGTTCTTTTGTTTACGCCAAGAATCGCTTTTTCACCAAAAATTTCTCCTCGTGTTAGAATAGCTTTAACAACTTCATTTCCATCTTCGGCATAATATCCAATTTTTACCTTTCCTTTCTCAATGAGGTAAATTTTGTTGGCAGAGTCTTGCTCAAAATAGATATAATCGTTCTTTCGATACGCGTCGAAATCGTGGTCTTTTTTATAATTTTTGAATTTATGAGGGCATAACACTTTGAATAGATTGGCATCCTCAAAAAACCATATGGCACCCATGATGATTGTGTTTAAGAAGTTACTTCTGTAGTAGTGTCGTAATATAAACGATATCCTTACATTCTTTTTATAAAAAAACTCTCAAGAAATAAATTCTTGAGAGTTTGTGAAAATTAAGTTCTGTATACGTTCTCTACACGTTCTGTTTTTTGATCAGATTAAGAGCCGATCCTTCCTTGAACCATTCGATTTGAGAATCATTATACGTATGATTTAATTTGATGGTATCTGTTGATCCATCTGTATGTACAATTTCCATAGTAAGTTGCTTTCCGGGCGCAAATTGATCCAAATCTAGGAAGTTAAAGGTGTCATCCTCTTGAATCAGATCATAATCATTTTCGTCGGCAAAGGTTAATCCAAGCATTCCTTGTTTTTTAAGGTTAGTTTCATGGATTCTTGCAAAAGACTTTACGATTACTGCACGCACTCCAAGATGACGTGGCTCCATAGCAGCATGTTCTCGGGAAGACCCTTCTCCATAGTTATGATCACCTACTACGATCGTCGGCACTCCGGCAGCTTTGTAAGCTCTTTGCACATTAGGCACCCCGTCGTATTCATTATTCAGTTGACTCTTGACAAAATTTGTCTTTTTATTATATGCATTTACTGCACCTATCAAACAGTTATTAGAAATGTTATCCAAATGCCCTCTGTAACGTAACCAAGGCCCTGCCATAGAAATATGATCGGTAGTACATTTTCCAAACGCTTTGATCAGCAACTTGGCTCCTGTTATGTTTTTACCATCCCATGGTTCAAAAGGAGTCAGCAGCTCTAAACGCTCTGAATTAGGATCTACGACTACTTCTACATTAGAACCATCTTCTACAGGTTCCATATACCCATTTTCTTTTACTTCAAAACCTTTTGGAGGTAACTCCCATCCTGTTGGCTCATCCAACATAACCTCCTGCCCTTCCTCATTGATCAACTTATCGGTCATCGGATTAAAATCCAAGCGCCCTGCTATAGCAATTGCGGCCACCAACTCTGGCGATGCAACGAAAGCATGTGTATTTGGATTCCCATCTGCACGTTTGGCAAAATTTCGGTTAAAGGAATGTACAATACTATTTTTTGGCGCATTCTTCGGATCCTCATATCGCCCCCACTGCCCAATACACGGACCGCAGGCGTTGGTAAATATCTTAGCATCTAACTTTTCAAAAACACTTAAAATACCGTCCCTATCAGCAGTATAGCGCACCTGTTCAGATCCAGGGTTAATCCCAAATTCGGCTTTTGTTTTTAATCCTTTATCCAAAGCTTGTTGTGCTATCGAGGATGCTCTTGACAAGTCCTCGTATGAGGAGTTGGTACAAGAACCAATAAGCCCCCACTCTACTTGTATTGGCCAATCATTTGCTTTGGCTTTTTCTGTCATATCACTACCAGCTTCAGTTGATAAATCTGGGGTAAAAGGACCATTCAATAATGGCATTAACTCAGATAAATTAATTTCGATAACCTGATCAAAATACTGTTCTGGATTAGCGTACACTTCAGCATCACCAGTAAGGTGTTCTTTTACTGCATTTGCAGCATCAGCAACATCTGCGCGATCCGTGGCACGTAGGTATCGCTCCATAGAGTCATCATAACCAAAAGTTGAAGTGGTAGCACCTATTTCTGCTCCCATATTACAGATAGTTCCTTTACCCGTGCAGGACATTGCTGTTGCTCCTGGACCAAAATACTCTACAATAGCCCCTGTTCCTCCTTTTACGGTAAGAATTTCGGCTACTTTCAGAATCACATCTTTTGGTGCAGTCCACCCAGAAAGTTTCCCAGTTAACTTCACACCAATTAATTTGGGAAATTTCAACTCCCACGGCATTCCTGCCATCACATCTACAGCGTCTGCTCCACCTACTCCTATAGCTACCATTCCTAATCCACCGGCGTTTACCGTATGAGAATCCGTACCGATCATCATTCCTCCTGGGAATGCATAATTTTCTAAAACTACCTGATGAATAATTCCTGCTCCTGGTTTCCAGAAACCGATTCCATATTTATTTGAAACTGACTCCAGAAAATTAAATACTTCGCTACTGCTGTTTAAAGCAGATTGTAAATCCTTATCCGCTCCAAGTTTTGCTTGTATCAAATGATCACAATGTACAGTAGTAGGTACAGCTACTTTATTTTTTCCGGCCTGCATAAATTGCAAAAGCGCCATCTGTGCTGTTGCATCCTGACAAGCAATACGATCAGGGGCAAAATCTACATAATCTTTTCCTCTAACAAATGCGGTTTCAGCTTTACCATCCCAAAGATGAGCATATAAAATTTTCTCTGCTAGTGTTAAAGGTTTACCAGTAACTTCTCGCGCCGCATTAACACGATCAGCTACTTGACTGTAGACCTTTTTTATCATTTCGATATCGAATGCCATATGACTTTTGTATATTTCTGTTATTTAATTTTTTGTATTCCAAGATACGAAATATACAAGGACTACGAAAAGGGATTAAGAATATAGAATCATTTTAAAAAAAGAAGCTATTACGCTAACGATAAACCAAAATAAAAGCCATGAAAAAAGCCTTAGTATATCAAATACTAAGGCTTTTTATTGGTGATTATAAAATCGAAATTATATAACTAATTGTTTTTGTGACGGTTTGAACTTAGTCAAAACAATACCGTCTACTGCCGCTTCATACTCTTCCATTGTAGGCGTTCTTCCCAAAATGGTTGACAATACCACTACAGGTGTTGATGACAACAAAGACTCTCCTTTTTTCTCATTAGAGTCTTTTACTACCCTTCCCTGGAATAAACGTGTAGAAGTAGCCATTACCGTATCTCCTGGCTCTGCCTTTTCCTGGTTCCCCATACAAAGGTTACACCCTGGTCGCTCCAGATATAACATGTTTTCGTATTTGGTTCTTGCCAAGCCTTTTGGTGCATTATCGTCGAATACAAATCCAGAGTATTTTTCCAACACTTCCCAATCTCCTTCTTCTTTTAACTCATCAACAATGTTATATGTTGGAGGAGCAACTACCAAAGGAGCATTAAATTCAACCTTTCCTTGTTGCCCTTCGATATTTTTCAACATCTGAGCTAATATTTTCATATCTCCTTTGTGCACCATACAAGACCCTACAAATCCCAAATCTACTTTTTTGGTACCTCCGTAAAAGGATAGTGGTCGAATTGTATCGTGTGTGTATCGTTTAGAAACATCTTCATTATTCACATCTGGATCTGCGATCATCGGTTCTGCTATCTCGTCAAGATCGATAACTACCTCAGCATAATACTTTGCATCCGCATCAGGTTTTAATGCAGGTTTAACTCCTGTTTTCACCTCCTGAATTCTAGCATTTGCTTTATCTACAAGACCCTGAAGCATTTGCTTTTCGTTATCCATACCTTTTTCGATCATGATTTGGATACGATCTCTAGCAATTTCTAATGATTCTATCAAAGTCTCATCTTCTGAAATACAGATAGATGCTTTAGCTTTCATTTCTGCTGTCCAATCTGTAAAGGTAAAGGCCTGATCAGAAGTCAAAGTACCAATATGCACCTCGATGATTCTTCCCTGGAATACATTTTCTCCTCCAAACTGTTTCAGCATTTGTTGTTGTGTAGCGTGCACAACATCACGGAAATCCATGAAACTTCTCATTTCTCCTTTGAAAGTTACTTTTACAGACTGTGGAATTGGCATGGTAGCCTCTCCTGTCGCCAAAGCCAAAGCAACGGTTCCTGAATCTGCTCCAAACGCAACTCCTTTGGACATACGCGTATGAGAATCCCCACCAATAATGATTGCCCAATCGTCGATGGTAATATCGTTTAATACTTTGTGGATTACATCCGTCATAGAGTGGTACACTCCTTTTGGATCACGAGCGGTAATCAACCCAAAGTCATTCATAAACTTCATCAACCTAGGAATATTCGCTTTTGACTTATCATCCCATACCGAAGCGGTATGACATCCTGATTGATATCCTGCATCTACAATTGGAGAAACCACAGTAGCAGCCATCATTTCTAACTCTTGAGAAGTCATTAACCCTGTAGTATCCTGAGAACCTACGATGTTTACCTCTACACGAACATTAGAACCTGCATGTAATGTTTTTCCTGGAGTTGTACCTACCGCATTTTTATTGAAGATTTTTTCAACAGCGGTCAAACCTTGACCTTCCACAGAAATTTCTTTTGATGTGGCGTATACCTGAGGCACTTCAACACCTAAAACTTTACAAGCAAAGGTTTGTAGCTTTTTACCAAAAACAACAGCATAAGACCCGCCTGCTTTGATAAATTCCAATTTTTGAGGAGTTAATGCTTCGGAAATATCTTTCAATTCCTGCCCCCCGTTATATAGTTTTTTCTTCTTAGTATTAATAGTAAATACCGTTCCTGTCTCTACAGAATATACTTGTTCTAAAACTGGTTCTCCATCCTTATCAACTACCGTTTTTCCATCAGCATCTTTTTTGGTGATCCAGTTTTTTAAGTCAACCCCAATACCACCAGTAACCCCAACAGTAGTCAGGAAAATCGGAGCAATACCGTTGGTTCCCGCAATTACTGGAGCAATGTTAATAAATGGAACATATGGACTCGATTTCACACCGGTCCACAATGCCACATTATTTACACCAGACATTCTTGAAGATCCTACTCCCATTGTTCCTTTCTCTGCCACCAACATTACACGTTTGTCTGGATGCTGCTCTTTAAGTGCAAGAAGTTCCTTTTGCATTTCTTTGTTATGCTCAAAGATAGACTGACCGTGTAATTCGCGGTCTGATCTAGAATGTGCATCTGCTCCTGGAGATAATAAATCTGTAGAAATATCTCCTACACCAGCAACATATGTAACCACTTCAATTTCTTCATCAACTTCTGGCAATTGTGTAAAGAACTCTGCCTGAGCATAACTTTCGATAATATCTTTAGCAATTCCGCTTCCTGCTTTGTAAGCATCTTCCAAACGTTCTGTATCCGCTTCATAAAGGAATACTTGTGTTTTTAAAACCTTAGCGGCTTCTTGAGCAATAGCATCATCATTTCCTAAAGCCAGATCTAACAACACTTCAACCGAAGGCCCACCTTTCATATGAGACAACTGCTCAAAGGCAAAAGCAGGAGAGATCTCTTCAACAACAGCTTCACCAAGAATAATTTCTTTTAAAAATTTAGCTTTTACACCTGCAGCACTGGTTGTTCCAGGTAGTGTATTGTAAATAAAAAAGTGAAGTGAATCCTCACGATGTGCATTGTCTTTATCTTTGATTTGTGAAATAATTTCACTTAATAAGGCTGCTCCATCGATCGGCTTAGGGTGTAATCCTTGAGATTTCCTTTCTTCGATCTCCTTGAGGTAATCGTTATACGTGTTCATATAGTAAATAATAGAATTCTTTCCTTTTTCAAAATGTGTAATTACACATAAACTTTTGTTCTGCACTTTATAAAAACTTCAATACGTCATAGACGATTGTTGTTTCTTGAAAAGTTATAGGATCTGTAGCAAAATTTACATGGTCCTTACACCTTAACATGTTCATGCCCTATGAATTTTATCTCATCAAAAACAAGAACCTTAAACTTTTATCATGATTACTAGGGAGTATTCTATGTATTTGAAAGCTTTTTTTGTTTTCGCAATTCATAATACGCCTTTTTATCATATCCATATTCTGTATCAAATACTGAATATTTTAGGCATTTAAAAGTCTTGCGAAAATACGAATTTTGGTAGATTTTATTAAATGAATAGCCTTATTCAGATGTTTTTGCGTTTTTCAAAAAAATAGGGTATTGATTTCTTGAAATTCATAAATTCAGTTTGTTAAAACTATGAATTTTACAAAAAAATAGTGAAGAAAATAACACCCTCTCTTTGCGATTTACGAAAACGTTATAGTAAAAATCAAAAAAATCCTCAAAAAAACACCCATTTTTATCAAAAAGAAGAAAAGTGAAGACCATAGCTTCACTTTTCTACATTCTAAAATTTCAAGATCCTATCACTTCCCGGAGCGTCTTTTTCCTCTTCTCTTCCTTTTATGTTTTAGGCTCTCGTATTGTGCCAGTTGCTCTTCGGTTAAAGTTTCCTTGAAGGCTTCATTCTTGGCTTTCATTTCCTCTTTATGCGCTTTGGCCATGGCTTTTTGTTCAGCAGTCATTGTTGGTAATAGTGCTTTTCTTCTATCTCTTCGGGATAAATCTTTATTTCCTACAATAGCCAATTGCTCTTCGGTAAAAGTAGCTTCCATTTTAGATTTGTGTGTTTCACGTAATGCCTTATGGCTGTCGAGCTGGCTTTTTTGTTCTTCTGAAAGGTTTTGATAAAACTCTTTTTTCAATCCTCTACCTTTTCCTTCATGATTCTCAGACTGCGCAAATGAAGATAACACTACACCACAACTCAGAAAGATACCTACTATTAAATGTCTCATATACTATAACTTTTTAATTGTTTAGTTATAAGACTAAAAAACACATCACAGGTTTAATCTACCTGATAAAAAAGTATAAGATTTTTAAGGATTGGGATTCGCTAAGCTCACCTTCAAATTAAAACAGGCTCTGAATGATATCTTCAACGCTTACTCCTTCGGCTTCGGCCTTGTAGTTTTTGATGATCCTATGCCGTAGGATCCCCATAGCAACAGCTTGCACATCTTCTATATCCGGAGAGAATTTTCCTTTTACAGCAGCATTTGCTTTTGCTGCCAAAATTAAATTTTGAGAAGCCCTTGGTCCAGCACCCCAATCCACATAATTCTTTACCAACTCTGTAGTTGAATCTGCATTAGGCCTCGTTTTACCAACCATACCTACTGCATACTCAATCACATTATCAGCTACCGGGATTCTACGGATTAAATGTTGAAAATCTACAATCTCTTGAGCGGTAAACAATGGATTAATTGTTTTGGAAGTATCTCCAGTAGTATTTTTCACCACCTCTACTTCTTCTTCAAAACTAGGGTATTTCAACTCTATAGCAAACATAAATCTATCCAACTGTGCTTCTGGAAGCGGATAGGTTCCTTCTTGTTCTATAGGGTTTTGTGTTGCTAATACAAAATATGGTAAATCCAATTTGTAGTGATGCCCTGCAACTGTAACCGCACGCTCTTGCATAGCTTCGAGCAAAGCTGCTTGTGTTTTTGGTGGTGTTCGATTGATTTCATCCGCCAAAATAATGTTTGCAAAAACTGGCCCTTTGATAAATTTAAAATGTCTGGACTCATCCAATATTTCACTCCCCAGAATATCACTTGGCATTAGATCAGGAGTAAACTGAATTCGTTTAAAATCCAATCCCAAAGCTTTGGAAATGGTGTTAACAATAAGTGTCTTTGCCAATCCAGGGACACCGATCAACAAAGCGTGTCCTCCGGAAAAAATTGAAACCAGAATTTGGTCGATTACCTTTTCCTGGCCAATAATAGCTTTAGAAATTTCTTGTTTGAGTTGGGAATGTTTTTTAACCAGCTGTTCGATAGCCGCTACGTCGTCTGACATCTTATTTTTCTTTTTTTAACCAGTTACCGCTATACTCGCAATCTCTGTAGTCGCCATTAACTTTTACATAAGTATCCATTATCTTTTCGTTTTGCCACTTTCGGATTGCATCGATTTGCTTTTTCCTAAGGGCCAATTCCTGAATTTTGAGATAATCTTTGGAATAATCGGCAATGTGCTCATCATATCTGTTAAGTACTGTAATAAGCTTGAACTTTTTTCTTCCTTGACGATCTTGATCAGGAATTACCAATGAAACATCATTAGTTTTTAATTTTGATACTTGATCGTACAATATAGGGTCAATTTTGGTAAGTTCAAAACGGGTATCCCCAGTTGTTGGATTAATTAACTGCCCCCCATCCTCTTTAGTTTCTTTCTCATCACTAAATTTTCTAGCAGCTTCCTTAAAATCAATAGTTCCAGCTACCAATACATTTCTAAGTGAATCTACCTGTTTTTTTGCATTTTCGACACTGGTCCTGGTTACTTCCGGCACCAAAAGAATGTGTCTTACATCGATCTCTTCTCCTCGAATTCTATCTACCTTTACAATATGCCAGCCAAATTCTGTCTTAAAAGGTTCACTAACTTCTTCTTCCTGTAGACTGAAAGCTACATCTTTAAACTCTTTGGCAAAACCACTTTTTCTATCCAAAGTATATTTACCTCCAGTAGATTTGGAACCCGGATCTTGAGAATATAATACTGCCTTTGTAGCAAAACTACTTCCGTTTTCTACAATATCTTCTCTAAATTGGTTCAACCGATCCACCACCTTTTGTTCTTCCTCTTCGGGTATTTCGGGTTCGATTACAATTTGAGCTAGTTCTACCTCGGTACCAAATAAAGGTCGTTCTGCTTCGGGAATTGCATCAAAAAACTCACGCACCTCTTCAGGAGTAATCTCAATATCTTCTATAATATTGGTACGCATCAACTCAGACAACCTATTGGATTTGTTGATTTCAAAAAGTTCTTTTTTGAAATCCTCCACATTGTCTTTTTTATAATATCTAATTACCTTTTCAATTGTTCCCAATTCGTTAGTCATATATGCCAATTGTTGGTCCACCATAGAATTGATCTCAGCATCTCTAACCACAATACTATCCTGTACCGCATGATGCGCATATAGTTTATTTTCGAAAAGACTTCCTGCTAATTCACAACGGCTTACATCTCCTTGAGAAACTCCTTCGCTTAACAATTGCTGATAAGCAATATCTATATCACTATCCAAGATTACGCTTTCCCCTATCACGGCAGCAACGCCATCTATTTTTGTTCTTTTGAAAGGCTCTTTAACAGGTTCTTTTACTATTTTTAAAGAATCTGTTGCAATCCCCAAACTATCCTTCGTTGCGATAGAATCTACTACCACGGTATCTGGTATAATCTCTTGAGCAAATACTCCTTCTACACCTATGATAAGGACTGTAAAATATGCTGTAATCTTAATTATAGACTTCAAATTGTTTGTTCTCAACTGCATCTCTTGTAATATCTTTTTCTATTTTCTTAACCAGCTCTAGCTTTCTCTTGTTAAGTATTATTTGTCTGATTGTAGGTTTGATATATTCGATTGGGGCTTTTTCATTTCGTTTCAATACATCTTCAATCTTAATCATAAAAACTCCTGTAGAGTCCCTAAGTTGCATGTATTTTCCACTTTTTAGTATTTTATTTTTATCTTGTTTTTTAAGAATAGGTATCTTGTTTAATAACTGATCCAAACGCACCCAAGTCGAATCATTTAGAGAAAACCCTAAATATTCGACCTGTTTGGTCACTAGTTCTTCTATATCCTCTTCATTAAAACGATTTAATTGTCGCTTCGTTGCAACAATATTTCCATAATCAGGAGGCAAATGTAAGTAACGTAATTGTACTAACTCCTCATTAAGATTAAAATTTTCTAAATTTTGGTTATAATAGGCGATCAAATCCTCTTCGGTAATCTCCATATTTATAGATTTATTAATCACAGCATTCTTATAAGCATTGATGTATAATGTACTTTGATAACTTTCCACCAGCTCATCAAATTCTTTAAGTTCTGCCTCGGTAAGATTTCTCTTGGCTTGATCTATAAAAAGTTGTCGAGTAGCCCAGGAATTGATATAATTTTGTACAATGTTAACACTATCCTGTTTTGGAGTATTGCCCGGCACTAGAGAAGCAATATCCTCTTTGTACAAATAGGTTTCATTAACTCTGGCAACCGCTTCTTTCTGTAGTTGATTTCCAAATTTTTGACAGGAAATCATCCCCAATATTACTAATGAAAATATGAAATATCTCATGAATTATTTTAACAACTCCTTTTTTACTTTTTTCAATACCCTGGTATCCACTTTAACGGGATATTTTGTTCGTAACTCCGCTAGCCAGTCTTTTTCCATGTTCTCCTGAAAATCATTAATCACTTCTCCCTTGATTTCTTCAAATTTCCTAACTCTTGAAGATACTACTTCTTTTACCATTATCAAAGTGATAAAATTCCCTTCATTGGTGATTGTAATCCCATCTTTTTTCCCTACAAAACCTTTAGGAAAAGTATGTTCTCCCTTGATAAGATCTTCTTCTGAAAAAAGCACTATAACTGCATCACCTGTATTTACCTTCCTTTTAATTTCTTCCAGAGGTTTTTGCTGTTTTAATAGATCCTTTACTTGTTCTATCGCATCTTTTCTGGTAGAAGATGCCTTTATAATTTTATAGGTTTCTGCCTGGACATATTCATCTTTTCTAGTATTGTAGAATTGTCGTAGACCCGCACTATCAGTTTTTGCCACATTCCATATTTTGGTTTCCATCAAATCAAACAACAACAGTCCGTCTTTATACTCATTGAAAACAGTAGCAAAATCAGCATTATCGTCTTCCAGATGTTCATCATAATATTCTAATAATGTCGTAGACTCGAATTGAGTAAACATTTCTTCTACAAAAGTATCTCCATCTACCCTTATTCCAGCTCTCAATCTTTTATTCATCAAAAACTCAGCAAAATCCTGATATGTTATTTTTTGATCTTTTAACGAAAAAAGTTCTTTATTTAAATCCTCATTTTCTTCAATTACCCACTCCTGATTGGAAATGGTATCAGGAATAATCTGTTTGAAATATTGCAACGCATTTTCGTTACGTGCTATTTCATACTTTTCTTTTAGAGAATTCATAAAAGACGTAGTTACCAATTTGGATCTACTATCTCTTTTTACTTTACTGGTTAATTCTGCTTTTTGTTCTTCGAAAGATTTTGGAGGATGCTTTTCTATTAACTTAATAATATGCCAACCATATTTGGTTTGTATGGGCTGAGACAGTTCATCTTTTTCCTGAAGAGCAAAAGCTGTTTTCTCAAATTTCTCAGAGTTTAACACCCCTTGACCAAAACGTCTTATTTTCCCTCCATCAATAGCTGTACTTGGGTCGTCACTATATTCTTTGGCCAAAGAAGCAAAAGATACTCCTTGATTAAGTTGCTGATTAATTTCTTCAATTCTGGTTTTAGCCTGATCCTCTGTTCTTTTTTCATTAGTAGCAACCATAATATGGGCCACTGTGACCTCTCCCAGGCTTTTCTCGCGATTGTTCACCTTTACGATATGATATCCAAATCTTGTTCTAAAAGGTTGAGAAATATCTCCTATTTTGGTCTTAAACGCTTCATTTTCGAAAGGATACACCATTCTAAATACAGAAAACCATCCTAAATCACCTCCATTTTTGGCTGCAGAAGGATCCTCGCTATAGCTCTTTGCTGTTTCTCCAAAATTTGCTCCATCAATGACTTTATTTCTGGCTTCGATGATTTTATTGTAAGCTTTGAGCGTATCTTGTGGAGAAGCAGTGGGTTTCACCATAGTCAAAATATGACTTGCATTTATACGTTCTAAAGATCTATCATATGCCTCCTTAATTAAAGCATCAGAAGTTCTTGTGTCGGTAAGGTAACCCGAAGCTAGCTGTTTTCTGTACCCTGATAATTCTTTCTGATATTCTTTTTTTTGATCCAAACCTAAAGTCTTTGCTTCCTTAAGTTTCAACTTATAGTTCACGAACAAATCAAGATACTCATCTATATTTTTTTGCGAATCATCCTTTACCAGATCAATATTTTTGAGGTATACCTTTTTAAATTCTGAAATGTAAACTGGTGTACCATCAACGGTAAGTAGTACTTCTTCTTTCTTCTGAGCATTAGCAAACCCAAAAAAAAGTAATCCTAAAAAAAAGACAAATGACTTTGTGTGCATGATTGATTTGTGATAAAGTCCTTAAACTGGACAAAAATAACAATATTAAGATGTTTTACAAGCTACAACATTTAACGAAGAGATTCCTTCAAATCGTATTTTCTTTTAATTTTTTTTGTCTTCTCCGTATATTGTATCCGCTTAACGACCTAACAAACAAAAAAACACAATATGGAGTATACCCTCGATATCGAAATCGCTCTGCCTAGAGATGAAGTTATTCAAAAATTCGACAGTGAAGAAAACCTAAAACATTGGCAAAAAGGTTTGATAAGTATGGAACATTTAAACGGTGAAAAAGGTAAAACCGGTGCTACTTCTAAACTTACCTATAAAATGGGAAAACGCGAATTAGAAATGATTGAAACAATTACTCTTGTTGACCTTCCAGAAGCACTTCATCTTACTTTTGACGCCAAGAATGTATACAATATCCAGGAAAATTATTTTGAAGAGCTCGCCAATGGACATACCAAATGGATCTCTAAAAACGAATTTAAGTTTAGCGGTTTCATGAAACTTATGGGATTTTTAATGCCTGGAGCGTTCAAAAAACAGTCTTACCTGTATATGCAAGCTTTTAAAGCTTTTGCCGAAGACGGAAAAAGTGTTTTGGATTAAATACAAGCTTCAATTCGTATCTATGTTTAACTAACCTTCGCTATCATTTGGAAAGAAAATTGAAATTAATCTGGGATTTTAGAGGACCTGCTGCCAGCAAAACAGCTCAACATCATGAAATCCATCTTAAGGAGTTCATCGCTGCAGAAAAATTAACATTAAATATTACTGGTTTTGAAGAACTTACCGACATGCATAGTCTTGCTTTTATGGTAGTTCCAGAGTCCGAAATGAAAAAGGTTCGTGATCTGTTAAAACCGCATCGCGGACAAGTTTATTCTGAATAATTTGTAAAAATATCGGGATTGGTACGGATATTGTCTAAGACCTTATATATTTGCAAAAATATAAAAATCAGAAAACAACATGAAAAAGATATTCCTAACCATTTTTGTTTTAGTAGTAAGTCTTCAACTTAGTGCTCAGTCGAAAACAGGAACCATTGACACCGAATTCGTTCTTTCTAAAATGCCTGAGCTTACAAAGGTTCAAGAAGACCTAAAAGCGTATAACAAAAAATTAGAAGATGAATTAAAAGTAAAAGTTGAAGGTTATCAAGCCAAAGTAAAAGACTATCAAGATAACGTAGCTTCATTTACGGAACCTATGAAAAAAACCAAACAAGAAGAAATTCTTGCCATGGAAAGCGATATCGCAAAGTTTAGACAAAACGGTTCTCAGTTGGTACAACTAGAACAAAACAAATTATTACAACCACTTTACACAAAAATCGGAAAAGCTCTTGAGGAAATCGCAAAAGCAGAATCTTATACTCAAGTATTTACGATAACATCAAGTGGTTTGGCATATATCGATCCAAATTATGACTTGACTAGAAAGGTAATGACGAAGTTAGGTATCAAAATCGAAGAAGGTAAATAAGCCATTGCTAATTACGACATAAAAAAACCTGCTTAGTAGCAGGTTTTTTTATACGATTATTTCAACTAATTATCTTCTACTATAATTTGGCGCTTCTTTGGTAATTGTTACGTCATGCGGGTGACTTTCATGAATACCACTTGCTGTAATTTTTATAAAGCGACCACTACTTTGTAAAGTTGCAATATCTTTGGATCCGCAATATCCCATACCTGCTCGTAAACCTCCAACAAATTGGTGAATACTTTCTGAAAGATCTCCTTTGTAAGCTACACGACCAACAATACCTTCTGGAACTAATTTTTTGATATCGTCTTCCACATCCTGAAAATATCGATCTTTAGATCCTTTTTTCATAGCCTCTACAGATCCCATACCGCGATATGTTTTATACTTTCTACCTTCATAAATCACGGTTTCTCCAGGAGATTCTTTAGTACCAGCCAATAACGATCCCAACATCACTGTATCTGCTCCAGCTGCTATAGCTTTAGGAATATCTCCCGTGTAGCGTATACCCCCATCGGCAATTACAGGTACTCCTGATCCTTTAATTGCATGTGCAACTTCTAGCACAGCCGAAAATTGTGGAAAACCAACTCCAGCTACAACACGGGTTGTACAAATAGATCCAGGACCAATTCCTACTTTTACAGCATCAGCTCCTGCTTCTACCAAATACTTTGCTGCTTCAGCTGTGGCAATATTCCCCACTATGACATCAAGATCGGGGAATTTTGCTTTCACATCTTTTAAAACCGAAACCACTCCTTTGGTATGTCCATGTGCCGTATCGATAACAACCGCATCCACTCCTGATTGTACTAGCGCCTCGGCTCTATCTACTGCATCTCCGGTAACTCCTATGGCCGCCGCCACTCTTAACCTTCCCAAAGCATCTTTGTTAGCCATTGGATTCAGGGTTAACTTGGTGATATCTCTAAATGTGATTAAACCTACCAATTTATAGTTCCCATCAACAACTGGTAACTTTTCAATTTTATTATTCTGAAGAATTACTTCTGCTTCTTGCAGAGAGGTCCCTTCTCCAACCGTAACCAAGTTCTCACTTGTCATCACTTCAGAAATTGGTCTTTCATCATTTTTTTCGAAACGAAGATCCCTGTTGGTAACTATGCCGATAAGTGTATTCTCATCATCTACGATAGGAATACCTCCAATACTATGCTCACGCATGTTGTTTTTGGCATCGATCACTTTTGCATCCCTTGGTAAGGTAACCGGATCGATAATCATTCCGCTCTCAGCACGTTTTACCTTTCTAACCTTGATCGCTTGTTCTTCGATCGTCATGTTCTTGTGCAGAACACCGATCCCTCCTTCTTGCGCCATGGCAATCGCCATACTGCTTTCGGTAACCGTATCCATTGCTGCGGAAACGATAGGAACGTTAAGCGTAATGTTTCTGGTAAATTTTGTTTGAATACTTACTTCTCTTGGAAGCACCTCAGAAAAGGCAGGGACTAAAAGTACGTCGTCGTAGGTAAGGCCTTCTCCAAGTATTTTGGACTCATGTGCTGTCATCGCAATTAAAATTTAATTGCGTGCAAATATACGTTTTTTTAAAGAATACTTCATGTTATCCTTATGTTATTTTTTTACAAGATTTTGAAAACCCCTAACAAGTTTTTGACCTTATCTAAAGAATATCCACATTTCAGCATAAGGCAATAACAAACATCGTTAAAAAACATTATTTATCGACAAAAAGCGAAATTTTATCAAAAAAAGTTAATTATTTATTAACAAAAACTAATTTATTAACATTTTTTTAATACAAAACTTGTATATTTCTGTTGATAATTGATCACACTGCGTAAGTCCCCAAAATGAATCGCTATGAAAAAAATTATATCCCTATGGCTTGTATGCCTTTGTTGTCATACTTCTATTGCCCAATTGACTCCCAAATCAGAACAGAAAAATGATTTTACGAAGTATTACCAAACCGAACAATCAGTAAAGAAAAGGAAACTTACTGGAAGGCTAGTTCCCATTGCATTAATAACCACTGGAGTCTTATTGTCTACCAACGATTTTGAACAATCTTTACAAAAAGATTTGCGAAGTTCAATCGGTAATGATTTCAATACCAAAATAGATGATTATACCAGGTATATCCCTGTATTACAAATGTATACTGCAGACATTTTGGGAGTTAAGGCTCAAAATCATTGGTTTGACCAAACAAAGATTTTGATTTTATCTTCTTTATTGAGTAATGGTACTTCTACTCTTCTGAAAAAAGAAATTTATAAAAAAAGACCTGGAGATTACGCAGAGAACTCCACACATGCAAACTCCTTCCCATCTGGACATACCACCACTGCCTTTACTACCGCTAGCGTTTTGTATGAAGAGTTCAAAGATACAAGCCCGGCTTTAGCATATAGTGGATACGCTTTTGCAGTGATGACCGGAGCTTTACGAATGATGAACAATGCACATTACCTATCCGATGTATTGGTAGGTGCTGGAATTGGTATTTTGGCAACCAAAGTAGTGTACCATTTTGAATACTTATTCGATTGGAATCCATTTAAAAACTTAAAGGGAGTAGCATTTGCTCCTCAATACAACGATAGTTATGGTTTAGGTTTTTACTTTACCAAAGTGTTTTAATCACAGAATTCTTAAAAATATTCAAATAACCCATAGAAAAGGGAAATACCCCCTGGTCAGAATCCGTGTTTTCCCTCTACCGCGTAAAAGCTATATCCAATAACTTTGGAACAAATATTGATAATACCAATAAAACAAACAATCATTAATTCTTAAAAAAGCAATACCAAAAATGGTTTTTACACACAAAATAGAAAGCTATAACATTAAGATTATTAGCAACTATGCAGAAGGTGGAGGTTACCAAATGGGGTATGTATACTTGTATGGGGAAAATTCAAAGTATTTAGGTTGCCTGGGGATTATCAAAAATGATAAGGCACTTCCTAAAAACAAACTGAAAGCAGACAAAACGTTTTCGGTGTATTTTCACGAATCAGGTTTACAAACTATACTGAATACCTTCAAACAACAAAATCCTATTTTTATTCAATTTGATTCCAGGTCGCTACTGGCTTCATTGATGGTAGGAAAATACGAAGAGAACGGTAATGATATTGCCGCTTAGAATAAAAAGGCCTTTACCATAAAGTAAAGTCTTCACTCTCAATTAACACATGGGCCAACCGTAAAAGAGAGTACTAAAAAATATTAATTGTGAAAAATGTAATTGGTCACAATACGGTAACAGTGGAAGTGTTTTAATTACGGACTTTTCGAATTGATTGAGGTCTTTTTATCTTTTTTCCTTGTTTCTACCTAGGAAAAAACTCGATCTCGGGCATATTTATCATTTTATTACCTGATTAATTTTATCGCCACCTAAATTTTAAGTACCTTATTTGTACATATATAGAGGTATGCTTAGAATTATTATACTCTGCATCATATTGGGGACTTATAGCATTGTGAATGCCCAATCGGACTTAAAATTTTATGGTGTAAAATCACACTACGGTTTTATTATTGCTCATACTCCAGACCTAAAACCTATATCTCAAACCAACCCGTTTGGATTACAAATTGAAATAAGTAAGCTCAAAACCAGTGATAAAGCCTGGAAAACTTGTTTCTGCTATGGAAAAACGGGTTTTGCTTTTGCGTATTTCAACTATGCAAATCCTGATGTATTGGGGAATTCATATAACCTTATCTATTTTGTAGAACCTTATTTTATTTATCAAGGACCATTAAAATTCTCTCTTAGAGGATCTATCGGTGCAACATATCTGGATACTATTTTTGATGAAGAAACCAATCCAGACAATCTACTTTTTAGTACCAATTTGAGTTTTTATCTGGCCTTATCGCTCAATCTAAATTATCATTTCAATAATGGTTATGCCATCAATCTTACTGCAAATTACAACCACATCTCGAATGGAGGGCAAAAACAACCTAATAAAGGGATGAACTTCCCCACACTATCCCTTGGTGTTGACAAGGTGATCGGTGATTACAAACTAACTCCTAAGCCAGATGAACTAAAAAAATATTCGACCTCCTGGAACTACTACCTTGGTGGTTTTGCTAGTTTAAGATCTTCTGATCGTGAAGCCGAGGCATCCAATCATCCATTATTCGGAGTACTGGGAGGAGCCCTCAAACCTTTATCCCGAATAAATGGCTTCAATCTGGGAGCAGAACTATGGTATGATTGGTCTGATGAAAAGCGAGCAGAAAACGAAGGAATAAATGAATCCGCTTTTTCTTCAGCGATTACGGCAGGTCATCATTTTTCTGTAGGCAACTTCTATTTTCTTCAACAGTTTGGGATCTATATTACCCATCCCGAAACATTACAACCCAATGATGTATATCAGCGCTATTCTTTTTGGTATCGTATTGCAAATCGATGGACTATAGGTGCTTCTTTGATTGCCTACGGAAGAGTAGCAGATCATATGGATGGTAGATTGATCTACATCCTCGAATAAAACATGAATTAAAACATATCATTTTAAATCCAAGAAAACAAAACGCTTCACAACCATCTAATAATCAAATGTTTAAAAGTTTGGCACAGCTATTGATTTATATAAACCAAATAATACAAACAATTAAAATTAATAGTGTATGAAAACTTTAAACTTTACATTCGGATTGGACTTTAAACCATTTATTAACTTTTTAAAAGAACTTCCAGCATCTTGTAGTTACGCAATTCACAGGTAATGGAAACAAAACGCAATAACTAAGGACGGTTACACTGAATAAGCAGTACGTGTAGCCGTCATTTTTTTTAGCCCTCCAAACATTTCCCATATTCGCAATCTTCAGCGAGACCTTTTGAATAACTCACCTTTGAGACAATATCCATAATGAGATATACTTTATTTTTTACAAGAACAGAAACATAGTCTGGTTGCCAATGTATCGAAATATGTTTTTTTCTAATGTTTTTTATATATCCAAACGAATTAACTATTGAAGAAGGCAACAAAGTATCCGCAACCGGTTTTTCTTGTATAGAAGCATCATTTTTTTTGGGATTAATTACAGTGCACAGAAAGCCTTTAAAGTCAATTCCTCCTTTGTCTGATCGCAATAAATACACCCAAACATTATACTCATTTTCTTCGATCATTATAGTTCTCCCAGTAGCATTATCTGTAGAGGTAATAAAAATAGTATCCTGATGATTTCTGGATCCATTGATCAAAAACCACTCCCTAAAAAAGGATGACAACAATTTCTTCATTAAATATATTACTTAGTGCTATTTAAACATGGCCATTCCCCATCAACCATATTTTTAGTAAAACGTAGCTAAGCAACGAACATACTTAAATATTCAATACAGAAACTACGGGTTCCCGTAACCTGCATTTATTTTTATCAACATCCCTTTTATTTCGATTGAATTGACTTCATCATTTCTTGAATTTTGCCTTCGAGTAGTTGTTTTTCTTGCTTGGATCCGGTCAAAGCAATGGCATTTTCAAAATGGGCGATTGCCTTGTCTAATTGCTGTAGTCTTTTATTAATCTCTCCCAAAGATGCATGATAAAGGTAATACCCTTGTAATTGTTTTTCGTTTTTGATATGATCAATCGCTTCCAATGCTTCTAGTGGCCCGTAGAGTTCAAGAATAACCAAGGCTCGATTTAGAAATACAACGGGATCAAAAGCCAGTTTCAGAAGAATATCGTAATACTCTAAGATCTTTTTCCAATTGGTGTTTTCGTATTGTCTGGCACTACAATGTTCGTAGGCTATTGCTGCTTCCAGATGATAGGTAGACAACTGATTTCCAAAAGATGCTTTATTCATATACAATTTCCCAGAGTCGATCAAAGATGGGTCCCAAAGTTTTCGATCCTGTTTATCCAAAAGAATCAACTCTCCGTTGCTCCCTAAACGACTATCTACTCTTGCTGCATGAAAACACATCAGTGCCATCAACGCATATACTTGTGGTAGTGCTGTTCTTTCTTCAGAAAATAGAGAGCGGCATAATAACATGGCTTGACCAATTAAATCTTTTCGAATGAGGTCATTAGAATGTGTAGAATTATATCCCTCGTTAAACATCAAATAAATGGCGCTCAACACCGTATTGGTTCGTAAAACAATCTGATCTGGTTTGGGTATTTGGGGTTTAATCTTATGTTTCCTGAAGTACTCTTTGGTACGATACAAACGTTTTGAAACGGTATCTTCACCAGTCAAAAAAGCTTTTGCCACTTCTTTGGTACTGAATCCACACAAAGATTTAAGAATAAAGGTAATTTGGTTTTCTGGAGAAATATTTGGGTGACAACAGGCAAACATCATCGCCAGGAAATCATCTTTTATACTATCTTCTTGCCAATAGGTATCCATAGTCGCGCCCAAGGTATAATTAGATGTTAACAATTGCCGCTGAGGATCCGAAAAATCAATAACCCGACTATGTTTATTTCGTCGGATGACATCGATTGCTCTATTCTTTGCCGTACGATACAACCACGCACTTGGGTTATCTGGAAGTCCTCTATATTTCCAGGTCTCTAATGCCTTTAGCAAAGCATCTTGTACCACATCCTCGGCCAGTTCTATATTTTCTGTTCCAAAGATCTTGATCAAAACAGCAACCATCTTTCCAGATTCTTTTCTGAAAAGATGGTTTACCGTAGCTTCTATGTTATTGTAATTCTCCAAATGAATTACATCGGGCTTATTTCCCGAACTTCTACACTACAGTTATAAGTAATGCTAGGACAGTTTTTAGCAATTTCGGTGGCACTGTCTAATGATTCGGCTTTGATCAATAGATATCCGCCTACAAGCTCCTTACCTTCAGCAAGAGGGCGATCAATCACTTTTTTACCAAAATCCAACAAGGTTTTCCCTTCATTCATCAAAGGTTGACCTCCTAGCAATTTTTCTTCCTTTGCCAAGGTATTCATCCAATCTTGCCAATCCTCCATATGTTGTTGCATTTCTTCCGGAGAATTCTGGGCATACAATTCTTGCCCTCCTCTTATAATTAATAAAAAATCACTCATAGCAAAATGGTTTAATGTTCTGGCCACACTTCGCGCACTTCAACTCCAGAAGCATCCCAACGAAAACCTGGACATCCTTTGGCCATTTCTGTTGCTTCTTCGATGGAATCTGCTTTTATCCTTAGATACCCTCCAACAAGTTCTTTACCTTCGGTTAAAGGGCGATCAATGATACTTGTTCCTTTATTTATCACTGTTTTTCCTTGAGTTCGCAATCTTTCTCCACTTACGAATTTACCCTGTTCTGCAATTTCGCCGATCCATTGCTGCCAGTGCTGCATGTGTTCTTGTTGTTCTTCTGGAGATTTGGTATCCCATACTTCATCTCCTCCTCTAAAGAGAAACATAAATTCTTTCATGTGTTTGTTTTTTTAATGGTTTATATTTTTTTTACACCATTATGACGAACATCGATCTTTTATTTGGACAATATTTAGAAAAAAAATAAAAATTAGCTCTCCTGCATTATTTTTCTATGAGCAGATATGCTATATAGAGATGGCCTTTATTGGGTGTGCCCATATCATCGAAAAAGGAATATCAGATTGCTCAATCAACGTCATTTTTACCCCAAACGGACCATTATAAAAATAGTACTTTAGTATTCTAGATGCATCAGTAGTTAAGAACAATATCACTAATGCCCTCTATATCTAGTGTACGGTAGTTTCATGTTATCCATGGTTAACACAAGTACATCTTGGTTAAGCATAAATTCTATACACATTTCTGCACCATTTTGTTTTTCAGAAGCTTTTAAACAGAGTTTATCATTTTTTACAGACCAGAATCTTTTCATTGGCTCTCCTATAGACTTTTCTGTTGCTGTTCCATCTGAGTTTAATTCTATATAGGTCTCATCATCTCCATCCATCATCCACTTCCCTACCAATTCTTCCGGGTTTTCCTGATCAAAGGATAATATCTTGCTATCGGTCGTGCTCGCATTAGCGAAATGCAATGTAAAAAACATCAATACCCCTAAAAAAACAACATTAACTTTCATAAGCTCCGAATTTAATCCAGTTTAAATTTAATATTTTTTAACGTATCCTCATCTATACTTTTTAATATCTTTTCACAATTCTTTAAGAAATATCTATTCGCATAACTTACTTTTTATCTGTAACTATCCAAAATTTTAGCATCTACCCAATAAATATCTCTATTACTGGTGTAAAACAAGTACTTACCATCATTACTCACAAAAGGACAAAGCTCATGATTTTTGGTATTTATGGATGCTCCCATATTTTTAGCTTTTGTCCAACTGCCATCTTCTTGCTTAAAACTTATGTACAAGTCTCCTCTACCTAAGCCGTCTTTTCTAGTAGCACAAAAAATAACATACGACTCATCTAAAGCTACAAAAACATCCGCCTCGTATGCTTTGGTATTGATGGCGGTACTCAACTTTATCGGTTTTTGAAATTCATTGTTGCGATAAGTCGCACTATAAATATCAAAATTGTGTCCCTCATCCTGGGTAGTATTTTTATTAGAACTAAAATACATCGTTCCCTCAGCAGTAAACGATATATAGTATTCGTTGGATTGAGTATTGATATTTGGTCCTGCATTAATAGGTGACGACCAACCATCCTTTTCCCGAACAGAATACCAAATATCATAATCTTTACCCTCTCCTTTTCCATTTAATGGCCGATTAGAAATATAATAAAGTCTGTTTTCGTCTGGAGATAAAAAGGGATCATTAAAACCGTAAACCTCGTGTGCAACTATTATTTTTGGAGTAGTCCAAGAGTCTTTTTCCTTTCGAGTATATCTAATTTCTGCCCTATTTCCCGTGTCTACACCATAAAAAAATTCTTCTGCATTCTTTGAAAACACAGAACCAAATTCATATTCGTCTTCATTAGAAATAATTCCCGGAGCAAAAATTTCTGGAGTTGTTCCTGGCGCCTTCTGTTTTAGATATGTTCCATTATTTTGTGAATATGCGTAGTCTGTTGCCACTAGTAAAAGTGCAATCCAAAGGTATTGTCTAAAAATCATTGATGTTGTTTCTTAAAAATTGGATAAATACTTGATAGTTCTACTTAGAGGCTAAGTCTTGTGTTTTCTTATAAAAAATCTTGTTCACGATTTTCCATTCTCCATTGATCTTTAGTAGATTCATATAATCAATGAAGGTAAAATTTGGGTATTCAATTTCTAATTTTGCATTGGCAGCATGTCCAGACACATTGATATAATCAATTCTTGTTTTTCTGTTTTGTTTAGGACCAGGTTTCATTTTTCCAAAAAACTCCAGTGCATTCACTTCTTTGTATTCGTCTCCTATAAATTTCATAGTAGCCGTTTCATGAAATGCCTTTTTTAGGGTCTCAAAATCATTGTTGGTACCTCCATCCAGATAATAACGTACAGTTTTTTCTACAAGAGCGTAGTCCGATTCTTGTGCCTGGCAAAACGCAATAGCCATACACATTGCTAATAAAGTGATTGTTCGTTTCATTTTGATGATTTGTTATATTAATAAGAATTAGGTGATGCTCTAAAGTAGAAAAACAATTTGGATACTTCTCATAAAAAAAACTTAATCCTTTTTGCAACTGACTAAAAATGAAAAAATTAAAAAAATGACCTTTAAAGGGTAGGGTTATTCTTTTTTGAAACGTTACACTATAAAATGCTCGTGGATTACCTCTAAAGCTACATGGCAAAAAGGGAACGCTGTTTTATGTGTTCCCTTTTTTATTAATATTCACTTTATGCCCTTTCGATTTTACAGATGTAACAACCTGCCTCGGCATTTCTGGCATGTAGATACGATACTTCTTTGTGCTCTTCAAAGATTTGCGAAATTAATATATCCACATCATCATCCTTGACCAATTGCGTAAATACCATTTTTTGATCTTCATTATATCCAATCAGTGTCAATGGAAAATTTTTGGTATCTGCCTTAATCTCTGGAGGGAAAACATGGATATTTTGATACGGTGCTACTTCTTCTTTATGAATAAAAATAGGTCCCGGTTGGTCAAATGCATTAGCAATTTCAAACGGACTATGTCTCAGCAATAGTCTTTTGTCCTTCCCCGGTTCAAAAGGTTTTAATGAAAATCGGCAAGGACCATATCCACTTGCAAGTTGTTCAACAACGGGATAGCCATACGCATCTATTTTGGTAGCTTTAATTCTCGAAACATACTCTTTTGATAATGGCACAATTCTAAATGTATTCATCGTTTTGATTTTAAAGTTCTGCTACAAAGATGAACTTTAACGATCTCGTATACCACCCGAATATTGCTCAATGTATGCTACACATTGGCGGCCTCCCAGCCGATAATTGCCGTTTTCCTAACAGTTCCCCAATGGTATTGTCCAAAATCTCCAGATGCTCTAATCACTCGATGACAAGGGATTAAAAAAGCCACTGGGTTTTGTCCGATCGCAGTCCCAACAGCTCTTACGGCTCCTGGATTATCAATATGATTAGCGACATCGCTATACGTTGCTAAACCTCCTTTAGGGATTTTAAGCAGTGTACTCCATACTTTAATTTGAAAATCAGTAGCTTTTAAATGAAGTTTTATCTGGTCCTGTTGTTTCCAATCTTTGGTAAAAATATGTAGTGCATTTTCTTGTATAGGATCTGTAGTTTGGTTGAATTGTGCTCTACAAAACCTTTTCTGTAATACAACAAATCCTTCATCTCGATCTTCAGTAAATGCCATATGGCAAATTCCTTTGCTTGTAGATCCCACCAGAATGGTCCCGAAATTAGTATCGTAAAAATTATAGTTGACTTCTAGATTTTGACCTTCATTTTTATATTCTCCTGGGGTCATCCCTTCGATGTTGATAAACATATCGTGTAATCTTCCTGTTCCGGAAAGTCCTGTCTCAAAAGCCGTATCGAACAATGTTGACGCATTATTTTTTAGCACTTGCTTTGCGTACTCGATGCTTATGAACTGCAGAAATTTTTTAGGGCTTACTCCAACCCATTCTGTAAATAGTCTTTGGAAATGAAATGGACTCAGATGTACCTTACTCGCAATTTCATCCAAATCGGGTTGTTGCTTAAAGTTTTCTTTTATATACCTAATCGCCTCCGCTATACGGTTGTAATTAATACTATTTTGTAGTGTCATTTTTTTCTATTTGAAACCTTACAAAAGTACATTCGTATACACTTCGAGTAAACCCGAAACTTGCTGGATGTGCACTAATCCATTTGGAAATTAAAGCCCCCTGAAAACAAATTGGCATTCAATCCAGAGTTTCGTTCGTAGTATCTATATCTAAAATCAATACTCTTCAGTCCGAATTTCCAAATATGCGCTTTGGCAAAAATATCAGTATAGCTTATCCCGACACCATACTGATTTGCATTAAAATCTGATAAATCAAAATCAGAAGTATAAAATTCCTGAATAGACAAATGCTCATTAAATGGTGCAAAATAATCTGCTTCGGTTTGATGATAAAAACGATAACTTGGATATACCGTAAACTTATCTGTGATTTTTATGGGTAATTCGATACTTGCTGTATGCGAATTAATCCCCCAATCATCTGTATAATATCTATAAAAAGTCCGTACTGCAACATATTCATTGACATAATAATGCAGTCTACCCCCCATAGCAATTTTAAATCGAGTATCCGGTAATCTTTCTACATCATCTCCCAAAGTAAATTCCTGAACCACCTGATCCGCGACATCGGCAAATAATACTCTTTGAAAAGGCGTAGAAAGCAATCCTTCTTGTTGTATGAGATCTAAGGACAAAGAACCCTGAAGTTTTTTGGATAAAATCTGAGAAAAGCCCAACCCTAGTGAATAGGAGTTTCGGGATTCGTCATCAAACTCAATAAATGCTGGATTATCCCTTAATTCTGAAGGGTAAATTGCGTTCCAGGTATCCAAGAACACATTGGCTTTGATACTAACTTCGGTATTTTTTTCATTAAACAAATAGGCATAACTACCACCGAAACCTACTGAGAAATAGTCGTATTCGTTGGCTATAGAGGCATTGACCGACCATACTCTATTCCTGTCATCACTACTATGGCTATAGGTACCTGTAAATGTGGTTAAAACATCATTTCTTGAAGCTCCAGACGAAGCAACAAATGGATTAGCAAGTCCTTCGGTATCAAAAGGATCAACATTACTTGATGAAGCCGAGGTATAGGCAGAAACACTCGAATCTATAATCAAGACATCGTCATCATTGAGAGGAATCGACACCACTATGGTAGGTGTTACATCGGTAAGTTCTTCTGTCCCCAATCCACCGGTTACTGCCGCATTACTTCCCTCTTGTGTGTAATAACTCATCAGGTAATCGACTTCTGTGGATTCCAAAACTCTTTTCTTATATCTTTCTGTTTCTTGTTGTTCTTGTCCTACAACGCAAAACGTATTCCATAAGATGATGATCAAAATTAATCGTTTCAAAAGCTAAAATTTAAGAGTTATATTCTTTGTATACCATTAGTTTAGTTGCAACCACATCCACCACCTGTTTTGCCTCCATTAGCACCAGCAGCTGATTCTCTGTAGGCTTGAAAATTGGTTTCAAAACGATCACATTTTTTCAGTGCCAACTCCATATCTGGATCATTCAATTGCACTTTCTCGTATTCTTTTACCACCACACACGAATGCAGCAGGCTGGTAAGAAGAATTCCTAAAACTAACCTATAACTCATTGGTCTATTTTTATGTTTTTGGAGGTATGTATATTACCTTCATTATCTATGATAATACATTCAATATTATCTAATTGATTTATTCTATCCATTCCCGTGGTTACTCCCATTACAAAAACCGAAGTAGCTAATGCATCAGCTAATTCTGCTTTTGGAGCAAAAACGGTTACACCTGCGATATTTTCTGTAGGGTATCCGGTACGTGGATCAATAATATGCGCATATCTTTTTCCCTCTAAGATAAGATACTTTTCATAATTTCCTGAAGTAACCACTGCACGATCTACAAGAGGTAGTATGGCAAAAGCATTTTTTTTGTTCAAAGGATTGGTAATTGCTACTTTCCAATGTGTCTTATCAGGTTGTACTCCCCAGGCACTCATATCACCAGAGGCATTGATAATCCCTGCTTTTACACCGTTGACAATAAGCAATTCTTTAGCTTTATCAGCTGCATATCCTTTACCAATTGCGCCAAATCCAATTTTCATTCCTTTCTTAGGTAAAAAAACTGTTCTTTTTTCTTTGTTCAACTTAATGTTTTGAAACCCAACATTGGCAATAGATGCTTTAATTTCTGCTGATGACGGCAAAGCGTTTACCGTACCATCAAACTTCCATATCTTATCCATAGAAGCATAACTAATATCAAAGGCACCATCGGTTAATCTAGATATTGCTATTGATCTTGTAATAAGATCAAAAAGCTCCTTATCTACCTCAACAGGGAGTATCCCAGCATGCTTGTTAACTGAAGAAGTCAACGAATTTTGATCCCAGGATGATATCTTTTGTTCAATTCTTTGAATTTCTTGGATAGCTACATCTATATATCGATCTGCATGTTCTTTGTTCTCGGCAACTACCGTGATCTCAAAATCACTACCCATTAGTAAAACAGCACGCTTATAAATTTGCTGTGCCATCGTAAGATAACTAGCTAAATATATAACAAGAGTAATTAGAAACTTCAAATCGTTATTGAATAATAGAGTTTAAAAGTTTGATATACGATTGGGGTGACACCTTTTTGTAACCAGTTTCCCCAAGTTTGTTTCCGGTTTTATCTAACACGACCACCAATGGGAATCCTCCACTTCTATTATACTTTTCTGCTAAAACGTTATTTTGAGCTTGCAACGTCTTAGATAACTGGTTTTTTTTCTTTCTTGGGAAATCCGCCTTCATTAGAATGTAGTGTTCCTTTGCATACTTTTGGAACTCACTCGTATGTAAAATCTGTTTTTCAAGTTTGATACATGGTACACACCAATCTGAACCTGCAAAAACCAAAACAATAGGTTTATCATTTTCTGAGGCTACTTTTTTAGCCTCTTCAAAATCAGTAAGCCACTCCTGCCCAGTTGCCATATGAAGACCTGCAACTAAAAAGCACCCAACAATCATTATCAATCGCATAGCATAGAATTTTATATACAATAATAAAAAAATATCCTTCAAGTTACTATTCAACACCTACAATCTTGTCATAAAAAAACGGAGATAATCAATTTTATCTCCGTCTCTAACATCGGATGGTTATTCACCAATGTATGTTTAGTTCTATCAAAGTTTTGGACATCTTTTGCAATTCGTTTTTCCTTTTTTCTTGTACTTCTTGCAACATTTTTTCTTTTTGCCACCACAGGCAACTTCGCAATTCATAGAAACACAAGGAGAATATAATGAAGGGGTATCTGTACTATGCACTTTGTAATTTTTATTAAATCTAAATAAAGTGCAAAAATATAAAAAATACTACCTTAGGCAAGAAATCCTTTCTCTTTATTTACTAACTTATTAACAATTAGTTAGCTGGTTCTTCTGGTTGGAAAGAATTGATATCTCGATCAAACAAATAATGACCTGATTTATCATCCCCAATAATCTTTAATTTATCCAGCAAATCTCTTGCTGTAGCCTCTTCTTCTAATTGTTCTGCAACATACCATTGCATAAAATTATGAACGTTGTAATCCTTAAATTGTAAACATTCATAAATGATATTATTAATTTTTGCTGTTACAAACTCCTCACTTTCCAGGAATACTTCAAACAACTCCATTAGAGATTTAAAATCATCTCTGGGTTTATCAATAGCTGGTATTACGGCGTTACCACTTCTTTCATTTATAAATTTCACCAATTTGGTCATATGTACTCGTTCTTCCTCCGATTGTGTATAGAAGAAATTGGCAACACCATTATAACCATTTGTATCTGCCCAACTTGCCATTGATAAATATTGCGCAGAGGCTTTGGCTTCATATTTTACCTGCTCATTTAATAATTTTTCTATTTCTGGTATCATACGCTTAACTTAGAATTTTTGTCAAAAAAACTAAAGTAAGCAATTTCCCATCCATTTAAAATGAACTTCACTCCTTCTTTACTTATTTAAAATTAAACTACATAATGATAGGAACGGTATAATTGTATTTACTTTATTTAGTGAACAATACCTACACCAATTATTTTTCAATTCCTGAAAGTGACATATCACTAATTTCCGAAGGTTTATTTTTTTCGAGTTCAATTACTCCTACTTTGATCTTTAACAACTTACGCAAGTACAACCCAGCAATCATAAACAGAATAGACCCGAAAGAGATTAATGCATAATACCCAGCAGATAAAACACTATTGGAGGTACCAGAATCTAACATTTTAAAATCCATTTTCTCCAAGACTTTGATCATATCTACCTTTTGATCTTTGGCAACTATCTTTTGAATTTCCGTCACCAAGGTAGTTTTGTCATTAAAAGGAACTCCAGTAATGCTTTTTATACCACTAACTCCTTTTTCTTTTAACGAAAATGCCTCTGTTAGGTAAGTAATCCCTTTTTCATCCAGGGCATAGCTACTGGTACTTTTGGGCAGGAAATAAAAATAATACTGACAAAAAGCAAACAGTACAAAAGCCATACTACAAACCAATAATGCTCTAGATCTTTCATTAATATTCGTATCCCTTTTGGACTTAATGAATGTATTGATCTCTTCTATGGCTATTTTGGCTTTGATATTATCTGGATTGCTATCCAAAGATTTTTTAAAACATTGCAAACTATCTTTCAGATACGAATTATTGATCTCTAATTTGTGTTTTTCGTATTGTTTGGTTTTGATATATCCTCTAGAATAATATAAATCTGAAAGTTTCAAATCTTTGTATTTCTTTTCTTTTGTTTCTGAATTTCGGTTTTGATACAAGTTAAGTTGTTTGGAACCTTTACCTGATTTTCCTATTTGTATGGCATCGCTAAGGTACTTATCTGTTTCGCTTAAAACTTTCTCATTAAGTTCTTCTTCAGGTCCATTCAGATTCAATTCACTTAAGCCAATTAAAGCATCTACATTATTTGGATCTCTTCTTAGTACCTTATTGAATTCAACACGAGCAGCTGTGTATTCCTTATTTCTTAAGTAAGCATTCCCCAAATTATTGGAGAGCACAAAATTATGCTCATCGAGTTTTAACGCTTTTTTAAAAGAACGAATAGCTTTAAGGTATTCTTCTTGTGCCAAAAACAATTGTCCTTGTAAATTAAATCCTTTGGCACTGGGCTCTCCATAGCTCAGATATTCACTGATTGCCTTATGTCCTTTTTCATTTTCGCCTTCGAGAGCATATAATTCTGCCAGTTTAAAATAATCATTGGCAAAACTATAAGGTTTGTCCATTATTTTTTCGGCTGCCTTTACATTGGCATTTCGTTTCCAATAATTACTTAATTCTACATTGATTTCGCGTTTATCTTTTTCGGCATAAATGAGATTAAGTGCATACAATAACCCAATATTCTTTTCATCTTTGGCGATACCCTCTAGAAATACCTTTTCTGCTTTTTCTATATCTCCAAAAAATTCAAAATAAATATTCCCATAGTACAAATAGTTATGCGCATCTAGTTTAAAGTTAATATCTTGTTCAAACTCATTTTCATAATGGATTAACACATCCGCCCATAATTTCCTGGATTTTTCATATTCTCCCATTTTAAAAAGGTAATGGGCCTTATTATGAAGAATATAAATGTGCTGATCTTTTTTCTGTAAAGCTTCTTCGAGTACGGCTATGGATGCTTTTAAATTACCTCTTGAATCATACAAATTGGATAAATCAAGATAACCATCCTGTACCTCACCTTTACTGAGTCCTTTTTTATAGCATTCATAACTTTGGTTAAAATCATGCAAGAAATATTGGTAAAGATTTCCCAAGGCCCAGTATCCTTCTACAGCATCATATTGCTCAACAATATCATGAAACCTTTTTAAACTGTCCTTGTAATCTTTAAGTGAGGTAATACTATGGTAAATGTTGTTATACGCGCTAACATTATGTTTATCTATCTCAAGCACTTTTTCATAGTATGATATTGATTTATTAGGGTCTTCAGATTGATAACTAATCCCTAAACTGGAATATGCCAACTTATTTGTAGGATCAATTTCTAGGCATTTTTCATATTTTGACCTTGCCTCTTCATACTTTTCTTGTTTTAATAAAATACCACCCCACCCCGAGTAAACATCAATATAATTAGGGTCAATATCAAGGGCCTTTTGATAATGTTCTACCGCCAATGCTATTTTATCTATTCTTGTATATAACAAACCGATGTTATATTGTGCGTGTCTAAAACCAGCATCCAGTGCAATGCATTTTTTATACATCTTTTCGGCATCATCATACCGCTCTTGAGCCAAATACACGTTCCCCAAACCATTATATGCATCAACATAATTTGAATCCAAATCAATTGCTTTATGATAATATGTTATGGCCGTTTTATACTCTTTTTTCCTTTCATAAACATAACCAAGGTTACAATATGCAAATTTGTACGTATTATCTAGATAGATACATTGAAGATAGTTTTCAATAGCCTCGTCATACCTATTCATATCTAATAAGGTATTCCCTAGGTCATTATAGTATCCTACATTATTGGGGTCTATTTCTATTGCTTTTTCATAATAATGAATCGCTTTTTCGAGATCAATTTTATCATATAAACTCCCTAAACTTTGATAAGCAGCAGCATACATAGGATCCAATGCTATAACTTTCTTATAATAATCAATTGCTTTTTGGGGTTCACTGGCTCTATGTACGAGCCCTAAATTGTGATATGCTAATTTGTAATTTGGATCTAACTCCAGGCATTTTTCGTATTTTTCTTTTGCCTCTTCCTCTTGTCCCTGATCTAGAAGTACATTACCCCAATTAAGATATGCATCCACATATTCCGGATTAATTTGTGTAGCTTTTTCGTAATATTCGATGGCTTTTTCTGGGTCGCTTTTTTCATGTGAGTACCCCAAACTATAATACTCCTGTGCAGTTTCCATAATGAATGAATTGGTTACAGATACTAATTGATCTCAATACATTTGGGGATAAAAAATAAAAAGGTATAACAAAACTAGTACATTTTGCTATAAAAAACACGGGGTATTTACCTGTTTATCAAAATATTACACAAAAACAGAAACATATTATAAAATATAAATACGTTACTGGTAACGAGAAGAAATAATAAGGTGTAATAAAAGGGATTATCTAAGCCGCCTTTTCAAAAGCTATGTAGTTAATTAGCTTTCCTTTTTTATTAAGGACGGGATACCCTTTTATTACACATGTATAAGGAGTTTGATCTTTTCTGTAATTCAATATAGCTACCTGGAAAGGCTCTAATTTGTCTACCGCAGCTCTGATCTTTGCCGAAGTTTTAAGACAAGTATCTTTTCCCTGAAACATTTTTGGAGAATTTCCTATTACCTCCTTTGGTGAATATCCATTGAGTTTTGTGATATTACTGGAGGCATAAACAATCTTTAATTCTGGACTAGTCACTACGACTACCGAGTGCTTGTCTACAAATTCTGAAAGATAGTCTTTTTCGAAATCCCAATTCTTGGTTATCTTTTTAAGCTCGGAAAGGTCTTGCTTGTATGCTTCTAAGGAAGAATGATATTCCCCGTAGAATTCCCATGACAATAAAGGCAATACATAATTAGATAAACCTTCGTAATACTCCGCCATCATATGATCATACCCGCTAAACTCTTTCATAAACTGTTAATTTATTCAAAAATATAGAAATCTACTTTTATTTCAGATTGAACAAAAGTTAATTCTTAGGGTAAACAAAAGTTAATCTTTTACCACTATAGCTTGAATTGCAGAGTAGCGTACCACGAAATTGGCGCCGAAGGAATGATCCCTGGACCTGGATATCCCGTTGCTCTTTGAGTGAAATAACTCTCGTCCAAAAGATTATTGACTCCCGTCTCTAGCTTAAAATTCTTATAAGTATAAGAAAAAGATACATCCAGAATTGAATACGCCGGAATCTTACCTAAAGTTCCTTCTTCTCTACTTCCTGGCACTCCTCTATCTGCATTGGTCACTTCAGTAAACTGTTCTGACAAATGGGTAAACTGGATACTGCTCAGAAAATTTTTATATCCAAATCCTATTCCTGTTTTCAAGTTGATGAGTGGTATAAACTCTACTTTATTGCCCTCGATAGGTTCTTCAGATCTGGTGTATTCAGAATCAGTTATGGCTAGATTGGTAAAAGCATTCAGCACATAATTGGTATCATCGGCCAAGAAGGTAGTTGCCATGTTCCAGTTGATGTAACTTTCAATACCATAAATAAATGCATCACCAATGTTTCCTCGTACACGTTGAGCTCTATCGTTAAAAACTTCTCCAATCCGATCTTGATACCACAATCCAAAAACACTTGCATCATAAGTAAGCGTATTATTAAACTTACCACGGATACCTATATCTGCCGTAAACCCTTCCTCATCACTAATATCAGGACGAATAACAAAGGTTGGATTTACAATTCGAATATCATTAAATGTTACCGACCTGTAGTTTTGAGAAACATTCGCATATCCTTCTAGACTTGGATTGAACTTATAGCTAGCTCCAAGACCTAATAACAAGAAAGAACGCTCAAAAGTCTCATCATCTCTCTCTAACGTATTATTGATGGGGTTACCAGCATTATCAAATATTACATTATTGAAGGTTCCGTCTGCTTCGGTCTTAATGTATTCGAATCGAGCCCCTGGAGTCACCGAAAATTTATCTGTGATATTAAATATGTTTTCTCCAAAGACCGCAACATTTTGATTAGGAAAATCAAAAGTGGATTGATTGGCATAATCTGGAAAAAGATCATTTTGAAAATCAAAATTCGCATCTGTTCCTATACTCCCTGGTCCTTGTCTGGCATCATTATCTGCCTGATAATATTTGGTACCAATCAAAAACACGGATTCTTTACCCAAGAAATTATACCTACTCAAAAGCCTTGCTTCTGCTCCCCAGTTTTTAAAATTACCAACAATCAAATCTCTTGGTGTAATAAAATTACCATTTACATCGGTTTCGTCTACTGCAGTTATTGGATTGGTGTTAAGGTCTGTGGGTATTCCTCTGAATCCTAAGGCTTTTCTGGAAGCATCCAAGGCAAAAAGATTGACACTAAAATCAGTTTTTTCAGAGAATTTATGTTCTAATTTAAGTGAGAACAATTTCCAATCTACATCAAACCAGTTCCTTGTTCGATTACTGAAATCCGGATCAAGCTCAAACTGGGTATCTGTAAGACCTCCTGGTTGTTGTGCCAGGTAATCCAAATAGGTAAACTCTCCCGTTATTTTGGTGTTATCCGTTAATTGGTATCCAATATGCGCATAGATATTTTTTGAATCATAATCTGAATTAGGTCTGAATCCATCTCCACTCTTATAATTAAAATACGTATAATAACTCAACTTACCTACCGTGCCTCCTATACTATTAAAACTACTAAATGCATTAAAAGAACCATAAGATTGGCGGGTAACCAGTTCTATTTTTTTGTTGGGATTAGGTTGTTTCATTTTGAAGTTGATCAGTCCTCCGAACTGAGTTCCATACTGTAATGATGCTGCTCCCCGCACCACCTGAATTTCACTTAAGGCCTCTGCTGGCGGAGTGTAATAACTTTCTGGATATCCTAAAACATCAGCACTTATATCATATCCGTTTTGACGGGTATTGAAATTGGCAGTACGATTGGGATCCAATCCTCTACCACCAATATTGAGTTGTAATCCTCCTACACTGTTTTCGTAGATGTTCAATCCCACTACTTGTGCATAAATTTCTCTCGCATTATTCGAAGCTAAATTACCTAATGCATTTTCTAGCAAGACCACTTCACTCTTCTTACCTGCATAAATAGCAGTACCTTCTACAGGTTTGAGTTGCTTTAACCCAAAAATCTTCGCCCTGCGTTGGGTGATTAATACTTCTGAAAGTTGCTCTCCAAGAGGAGCTAAAACAAAATCGAAATTGGTATTCTTATCGATTGTAATCTGCTTTTCTAAAATCTCATAATTATAGTTGAAAACAGTGAACAAATACGTTCCTTCTTCCAAATCTGTAAATTCAAAACTACCATCTGCAGAGGTAGTTGTCTGACCACCTGTAGTTTGATTATATATCTCGGCGTTTACCACACCTTGATTATTTTGATCCAATACCTTTCCTGAAAATATATGTTGTGAATAACTAAATCCAGTAATAAAAACTATGACAAAAAATACGTTATAATCCCTTAATCTCATCTTTGAATGGAATAATCCAAGTTTTATGTTTAAATGATTCTTTTTGTTTTCCTAAATCTACATTTGGGTCAATGTATGGGCTACTTAAGCGTCCATTAAGTGCGACATAGCTTTCTACATAAATTTCAACATTTTGATGACCCTGATTTTCAAAATGTTGTTTTAGATAATGTGCATATTGCAAGATAAAATCTGGCTGTGTTGCCATCTGTTTTTGCTGAAATGCAGTGAGAAAATCATCATTATCTACATAAAATCGCTTTCCGGTTTGTCCATCTACAATTTTAAAATTGGCATAGCCTGCTTTTTCCATAAGCATTACTCTCCAGGAGAATCGAAACCCCTCCTCTGTCCAAAATAATTCGCCAGGATATAGCCAATATCGAAACGGCAAAAGTAATTGAATTGCAAAGAAAACAGACAATAAAACCACACTTATTCTTGATCGTACCTGGTTACCTATCCAAGACTTACCCGTGTCAAAAACCTCTTTGTTGATTTTGATCATTTTTGCGATTACTCCCAAGATTTTATGATGAATATTTGCATCAAAAAATATCAATGTACTGACGATCATAATATATGGGAACATCCCTATCGGGAACAATACTCTAGTTAATACATGAAAAGCAACTACGAACACAAATGCTATAATTCTTGTTCTTTTGTAGAGCAATAAGAATGGAATGGTTAGATCATAAACAGCTCCAAAATAGCTAAACGTATAGTGTATCCACTCTTGCTGCATTAAATCTCCCAACAATGGAATACTATATTTGGATGGTAACCATATTTTTAACGGCATCGCTTTCAGCAACCAATCAGAATTCAACTTGGCTAAACCTGCATAAAAATACACGATCCCCAACAACAACTTAACAACATCAATAGTCCATACGGGAATTTGCTGAAATGATTTTCTCTTTCTCCAGGCATCTACAGAAAAGTAAGCATGCGCTGGTAAAAAAATCATCAAAAAACTAAGTAAAGAAATAAAATAGTAATGATTAAGATAAGTAGTCTTATCCATTAACTCTATGTAGGTAAAGCTTAAAAAAAAAGTAATTATAGCTAACCGATACTTAAATCCTAATGCCACCATTAGGGCAGAAATCCCGCAGATTGCAAAAATCACATAGGTATAAATCCCCAACGGTTTTACAAAGTCAAAACCAAAGTATGAAAAAAAGAAGCCGGGTTGGATGTACAACTTATCAATCCAGCCATAACTCCAGAAACGAATAATGCTTATGAGCATCATTATCCCAAAAAAAATACGAAAGACTGCCAATGGTGCAGCCTCCGTATGTTTATGAAAATATGCTTTTGGACTAAAATCCATGTATAATCAAGATATAATTCTAGTCACCATCTGCATCAACAAAATCAACTCTAACTGAAAATGCTTGTAGCATATCTACTTTTAAATGAACTACATTTTTTTGAAGCTCATCATAGGTATTCAGCATTAGATTATTATTGGACCGAACTTGTTCTGTAAAACTATCATCCAAACCGGAAGCAGTAGTTCGTGAAAGATTAAATTGATTATTGATGATCTCAGCAAGGTCTTCACCTTCTTTTATGGTATTCAAGAAATCCAAATAGGTTTTAAAACTCTCTCCTGTAGCATTGCTTCCGAAATGTTTCCCGTTAAAGAAATCCTGCATTGCGTCCAAATTGGCATTAAATAGGGCTTTGGAAAAATCTCCTTTATAAAAAGCTTCTACTTTGTCATCAAAAGTTTGAGTACCAAACACTCCTGCTGGTATTCCTACTTTTCCAGCTCTTAGGTGTTTTTCGTAATGAAATATAAAGTCATTAGCAATTTTATCCACAGAACTTGTAGCAGAAGATCCACTATTACCAACAAAAGTTGCTCTATAATCACCATTCCAATCTGCCAGTACTTCTGTAGTCAAATTGTTCATTCGGTCTACTAGATCTGTTAAATAGGAAATGTATTTGCTACCATTGGTTGCATCGGTATAAAAAGCAACGATATCTGCATCTGCAGTCGCTAACCCATTGATCATATAATCTAAAGCTCCAAAACCTTGTTCATCTTGAGCGGCTACAGCACCTAGATCATAAGATTCTGAAGTGATATTAGCATCAATATTTCCTGCATTAACCGGAAAAACGTTCATAAAGTTTCTATACGATAACTCTTCTGCTTTTCCAATCTCGAACATCCCTACCGCTTGCCAAGATAAATATGCATTAGACCATGCTGTTCTTAAAGCCAATAAATTTGTTTCATTGGCATCGGCAGTAAAAGCAGTAGTTGCTTGATCTAAAGCCGTTATATCTGTAGAAAACTTTTGTAATGACGGGATAATGATATTATCTGCAAAATTCACCAACATTGCAGCTCTGTCAAAACTATCTCCTCCTGCTTCTCCACCATCATCACTTGTAGAACAAGCGGATGCCAAAAGCATCAAAACGAAAAATGAACCTAGCAACTTCTTCATATTATTTTTATTTATTCTTAATAAGTTTTGCAAATGTAAAAAAAGAGGTTGAAAACATACTGTTTTCCCACCTCTTTTTTACGATTTTATATTTTGTTTAATTAATTCGTGCTACCTGCTTGCGCAACGGTAAAGTCAAATCTTGCAGCGATAGCTTCAGAAATTGATTGTAACGTTGCAGGAGTAACATCCCATAAACCGTTGGTACCACCCATCAATTGACTAATAAATCCTTGTACTTCTGTTCTGCTAAAGTAAGGAGCATTCGTATCTGGATTTCTTGTAAATTGTAGACTGTAAATAAATCCGTACCCTTCAGAAAGATCGTGGAATACACTTGCAAAATCTACTGTACCAGCTTCAAGGCCATTCTTACCTTGCTGTAGGTAATATACTGCTCTAATCCCTACAACTTCAGAAATTTTTCTTCTTAAGATAGCAGATTGCGCATCACGAATATCATATCTCTTTGCAACGATTGCTGCTCTACCTAATTTGAAAGCATTAAATATCTCTTCGGCAATACCCGCAAAATCAGGATCCCCTTCTACTCGTCCAATATATTTGTTTAAGAAACTGTCATCATCTCCAATAGTAGGATTTGGATTGGCAGTATTTGCCGAAGTTCCGTAAGCATAACCATATGCTTCATCCCACTTGTGCTCCATATTAGTATAGTTTTTACCGTCCACTAATACTTCATTGTCATTATCGGCTCTACTATTATTTGTTTGGTCAAGAATAGTAACACCTAAGTAGTTATTCAATGCTTGATCTACCATTAGTGCCCCAATCAAACCTTTGTTAAATGCTTGGTTTAATTCTAATCCTTTGGCGTTTACATATCGATCAGATCCACCTCCAGCTTCTTGGATTACTCCAGGTGTTCCAGCCACTGCAGTAGTACCCCAATTTGGGAATACTTCATCTACCTGCCCTTTGATAAAAGCATCAAATTCAGCTTTGATCGCGTTTGCATCAGTTACATTGTCAGAAAAATAATCTTGTGAAGCAGCAGTTTTACTACGTACACTTTTATCAGAAGCATTAAGATCTGCCTCAGAAAAATCGTTTGCTCCTTCAACATGTGCAAACATAGCATCTATTGTAGCTTCGTCTAATGTTTCAGTTTTAAATGCATTTAGGATTTCTTCTCCCATTTTAATACGAGTAGTTTGTCCGCTAAAACTAACCGTAGTTTCTCCGTTACGTTCAAAAACATACGTCGCTGGGGCAGTTAAACCTGTATCTGGAGTATCGTCATCAGAAGAGCATGATCCTAATATAGCAACTCCGGATAAACATATAACTTTTAATAAGTGATTGATTTTCATTGACTTTTTATTTAGACTTAATTCAAATAGTAATATTTATGTGGGCAAATATATAGATATAAATGCATCTCACAAACTTTATTTGTAATAAATCTAAATAAAATTAACCTAAAGATAATATAGGCTTGACCTACCGAAAACGATATCAAATAGAATACCTGCAGTAACTTATTCTGCCACAGAATATTGACTCCTCACCTGTTTTACCCAATTGATCAATTGTTCTTTTTCTTCTTCTTCAAGATTACTATGCAACCAAGTGTATGATGAAAGTGGCATCTCTCCTTCCTCTACTTCTTCTACAAGCTCTTCTAACTTATGATCCTTCTTTTTAACGCTATATCCTTCCCAATCGGATACGTTAAAATGTTCTTTACCTTCTTCTACATGATGATCAATCCAATACGATACAGGAGCTACTTCGGCATACCAAGGATATATGGTTTGATTGCTATGGCAATCGTAACATTTGGTTTTCAGTATTTGTTGTATCTCAGGAGAAGGTTTGGTTTCCTTTTCAAAATAGGCGACAGACTCATATCCAGATTCATTCTTATCTGGTCTTACGAATTGAAGAACTACCAATACGACCAAGAGTGCTATTCCTACTTTTTTTAAAATTCCTTTCATTTTAGTTTGTTGTTTAGTGATATACCGAAAATATTTTGGACGCCTCATTATGCGAGGACTCAAAACTTAGTGTTCTAATATTTGTATCCGCTTGAACTGTGGTAAAATAAGAAATCATACGTTCTGTAGGCATATTTCCTGTTAATTCATCCTTAGCCATAGGACATCCCCCAAAACCTTGTATCGCACCATCAAATCTTCTACAACCTGCTTTGTAAGCCGCATCTACTTTTTCGTGCCAAGTCGTTGGTGTAGTATGTAAGTGCGCACCAAATTCGATATCGGGATACTTAGGGATCAAGTTTGAATAGAGATAATCGATAATTTCTGGAGTGGATGTGCCCACAGTATCCGATAATGAAAGTATTTTTACCCCCATCTTGTTTAATTTCTCTGTCCATTCCCCGACAATATCTACATTCCAGGGATCCCCATAAGGATTACCAAACCCCATAGAGAGATAAGCAACCACTTCTTTGTTGGCATTACCTGCAATATCCAAAATGGCCTTAAGTGTTTCTACAGACTCTGCAATGGTCTTATGTGTATTACGCATCTGAAAATTTTCTGAAATCGAGAATGGATATCCCAAATAATCAATGGCCTCATGTTGTACAGCATCATTTGCCCCACGCACATTGGCAATAATGGCTAACAACTTACTTTCTGTATGAGACAAGTCTAATCGGGATAGTACTTCTGCAGTATCTACCATTTGTGGAATAGCCTTTGGCGAAACAAAACTTCCGAAATCTATAGTATCAAAACCACATCTCAATAAAGATTGAATGTATTGTACTTTTTTTTCGGTTGGGATAAATTCTTTAATGCCCTGCATTGCATCTCTAGGACATTCAATAATTTTTACTTTTTCGGCCATTTTAGCAGATCAAAATAGAAAATATTCAGTTACGCCTATAAAAGTATGATTATTTTTCAGAATTAAAAGAATCACTAATATTCTTAGGAAAATTTTATGCATCCACTATTTCCAACTGCTTGACTTCATAAAAAAGCACTCAATTTGAATCAAGTGCTTTTATAATTATCCTAATCGGTACATCACAGTAACATGATTTTTATCTTCTTATACCTGTGGTTCATCTTGATGATCTATGCAAAAAAAAGTACATGCTATATGATTAGATGTACTATTAGGTCCACGACCTCCCTGTACGTAAGAAAGGTTCGTAATTTGTGCAATTTTCATCTTTTTTAAATTAATACTACTTTTTTTTTCATTTCTTTTCATTGTGACTGAGTTTTAAGGATTGATTACCTAAATGTATAGTTTTTCCCTTGTATTCAAAGGCTTAGTCAATCGTTAACTGTCTGGTTTCCGGAAATCCGACTCTTAAAAAAAAGTAAATCATCCATAGTTAAGCCGGCACCTCCAGTTCATCCTCATACTCTGTTATTCGTTTAATAAAGTAAGAAGGGTACAACCCAGTTTTTTTATGGAAATATTTTGAAAATGCTTCTGTAGTATTAAACCCGATCTCACTAGAAATCGCTTTAATAGTATAGTTCCTAAACTTTTTATTCGTTTTTAACTCCTCTATCAAATATTCAACCCTCAAGTCATTAATATAATTCGTAAAGTTTTTCTCTTTATAAATGTTTACAATTCTAGAAACGTACTTACTGTTGGTTTTAAATTGTGTTGCCAAACTATTAGTGGTAATGTTGGGCTCTAGAAACTCTTTGTTTGCTTCAAACTTCTCAATTTTAGCCAAAATATCTGTTTTAATCTCTTCTGCTATTTTCAATTTTTTGATCTCTTCTGTTTTGGCATTTATTACAGACTCTTTCGCCATTTTTTCCCTTCTTCGATTTTGTTCTTTCATCAAAGCATTAAATCGTTGGGCGTATAATTTTCTTTTTTGAAATTGATAGTAAAACAAAATAGTCACCCCAAAAACAATACCCACCAAGATCCATATATAAAGCTTGAAATTCGAATTCTTAGTGTAAACCACTTCAATCAATTTTTCTTTTTCAGCCAAGAGTTTAGCAGTATCGTATTGTTTCACTAGCTTTTCATTGACCTGCGTATTGTTCTTACGCATAATGCTATCAAATTTTAAAAGTCGATCTACATAAAACAACTGATTTTCGAAATCCTGTTCAGCCTTGTAATTATTAATCAGAAACAAATATCCCTCTCTTACTTCGGGAACTATAAATTGAGTATAATTAAAGACAGAATCTATACGCTTGTAAAAGAAGATGGATTCTTCATGATCTACTAACGATTCTTTTATTTTACCCAAATAATAGTAGGCTTTGACCAGAAATGCTTTATCCTCTATCTTTTTGAGATAAGGTAAGGTTACTATTAAGGTTTTCTCAGCATTTAAATATTCTTTTTTACAATAAAAATTAACTCCTTGATTAAGAAGTAATTGATAATACAAATTCTCGTCATAATAATTTAGAGAAGAAAAAGTTCGAGCGATATAATAATCAGACGAATCTATTTTATTGTTTTTAGTATATGATTCTGTAAGATGCACCATGATATCTAAATAATCGATAGTATCTCTTATTCCTCTTTTTTCTTCATACTCTCTGCTTTTTCTAAAGATTTGCAAAGCCTCCTGATGCTTCCCCAATTCACTTTTTATGAGTCCTATATTATATTCTACCATATATTGAAAGCTTTCATTCTTACTTTTTTTAGCATAGTCCAAAGCTTTCAAATAATTATCCAATGCATTTTCGTAATCCCATTTTTCTAAATAAAAATTACCTTTTGAAGAATATGGAAATGCAGGATAAAGTGTATGTACCAGATTTTTGGATAAGGATATGGACTTATTTAAAAACTCAAGTTTTAAGGAATCATTTTCTTCATAAAAGTAAACCCGAGCATAAATCTCCGCCATTTTAAGGCTATCATTTGCCTGAACAGCCTTTGCCAAACACGTTTTTAAGTAAGGAATAGCTTTTGCGGTATCTTCATAACTACCCCAGAACTTTTTCAAAACCTCTTCATAAGAAAATGGCTTAAGGGAATCAGGTACCACAAAGTGTTCATCAAGAGATTGAGAAAATGTAAGATTCGAGCACCACAAAAGAACTAAAAGCCGTGCTATTCGTGCTATTTTATTCATTAGGTTTTAAGAATGTATAACACCACCAAATGTTTACATAACCATATACTACATTCAATTAGGCGAATCTGCAACGAAAACAAAAAACATTTGGTAGTAAATGTGATTGATTGATGTGTAGTAAATATACCATTTTAAAATGGTATCATCTCCAAAGACCACCTGTATTTCTATAGGTTTTATCTATAAATTTCTAAGAAAAACCATAAGGTCTGATTTCCGGAAATCCTACTCCCTATTCTGGAAACCAGACTTTAAACCCTTGTTTTTAAGACATATACACTTTTAAATTTGAATATACTTCAATCATAAATTTCAAATCATTTTAAATCAAGGAGGAATCTGAAAATCCTAAAAACAGAGTAAGAACATAATTAATTTATACCACATGAACCACAATCAAATTTTAAACATCGAAGGAATACAAGTATTACAAAGAGAACAAACTAAAACAATTAAAGGAGGAGCCGAGGATAATATGGTCTGTGACTGGGTAGGTAGCGAATATATCTGTTTTGATGTCATTGACGTCGTTGCCTAACCAAGGATGGAGCACTGCTTTACCTCAGGTTCAAAGCAGTGTTTCTTAGGCCTTCTTATTGGTGATTTCACAATTTAAAACAATCAATTTTATACAAATCTTAAAATAAAACTTTTATGAAAACTCAAAATCTAAAACTACGTTACCTTTTTGTACTTTCGATCCTTTTTGCCTTGTTCTTTACTGTTTCTTGTGAGAAAGAGGAAGACACTTTTGAACCACCTGTAGAAGCAGTAGAAACCACAGAAAACTTAGACGACACTGGTAAAATTTATCCTCTCCTGGATCGTCCAGACTTTAGACCTCCCAACATTCCGCAACCACCAGCATTTGATGCGCATTGTGTTGTGAGATTGGCATACTTATCTTACCTAAGAAGATGTCCAGAAAATGCACAAGTCGTTAATGGTTGGATTCAGGTTCTTTTAACTCAAGGGTTTGATGATCTAGCCAAAGGGTTTATCACGTCTAACGAAGCAAGCGTGAAATGGAACTCGCAGTACCACAGTTATCTTTCAAGAAATAACCTAAACAGTGTAGAAGTTCATAAGTTTATTTATATCGCTTACCGAGGATTATTACTTAGAGAACCGGATGTAAACGGAGGAAAAGGCTGGACAAATGTCTTTTATGACAGAGGAATAAGAGCTGTAGCTAACGGAATTGGAAACTCTGCAGAATTTAGACGTAGGTTAAACAATATACAAACCGAATGTAATAACGCTGCAAATCAGTGCACCTATTAATTTTATTTTCCAAACCTAGATTAAAAAAGTGTAAGCCTTCTACTTATAGAGGGCTTACATTAATTGGTCTATTATCATTTTTCAGAAAAAAGAACAAAAACCCCTATCCCTATAAAAACGATAATTTGTAACCATTTAAGAACAACTCCTACCCTTGCATTTTTCTTAAGATACTCTGAAATAGCTCCCGCCAGTATGGCGATTAATCCAAACACCACAAATGACACCAGAATAAACAACAGTCCCAACACATAAAACTGCACCACAGTACTTAATTCTTGACTAAATAAAAACCCGGGAAAGAAAGCTAAAAAAAAGATGGAAACTTTTGGGTTTAAAAGGTTCATTATAAACCCTTGCTTAAATAATTGCAATGGATTCTTTTTGGGCACACCAACTTCTGATAACTGAATGGAAGATTCACTCCTGAACACTTTATACGCCAAAAAGAACAGATAAAACGCCCCAAACAATTTGATAATAAAAAAAAGTGTTTCGCTTTGTTTTATGATCACCGATACCCCAAACGCTAATAGAGAAGTATGTATGATACAGCCAGTCATCAGTCCAGCCACTACAGAGAGGCCATATTTTTTCCCATTTGCCATACTTTGCATCAAGACAAAGATATTATCTGGACCTGGCGAAATGGATAAAGCAGCCGTTGCTAAAACAAAAGTGTATAGGATTTCATAATTAACATCCATACTATCCGTTTTTCAATAACGCTTTATTGATGCGTTTGATCAGTTTGGGACCTTCATAGATAAATCCAGTATATAGTTGCACCAGGCTTGCTCCAGCCTCTAATTTTTCAAGAGCATCATCTACAGTATGTATACCCCCCACACCGATTATAGGAAATGCTTTATTGCTTTCTTCAGACAAGAATCGGATAACTTCTGTAGATCTATTGGTAAGGGGTTTACCACTAAGTCCCCCTTTTTCGTTTGCCAATGTAAGATTGGATTGTAATCCTTTTCTGGAGATTGTAGTATTTGTTGCAATAACACCTGCTATTTTTGTCGTCTTCACGATATCAATAATATCAAACAATTGATCATTGGTAAGATCTGGAGCTATTTTCAACAAGATTGGTTTTGGAGAAGGCTTTTTTAAGTTTTTCTCCTGTAAGGTATTCAAAAGTTGTGTTAGCGGTTCCTTATCTTGCAAAGCTCTAAGATTAGGTGTATTGGGTGAACTTACATTTACCACAAAATAATCTACATGATCAAATAGAGCATCAAAACAAATGATATAGTCGTCGGTTGCATTTTCGTTTGGCGTTACCTTATTCTTTCCGATGTTCCCTCCTATCAGGACTCCTTTGTTTTTCTTTAAACGTTTTACAGCATCTTCTACGCCGCCATTATTGAAACCCATTCGGTTGATAATTGCGCTATCCTTTTTAAGACGAAACAATCTTTTTTTAGGATTTCCTCCTTGAGGTTTTGGTGTTAACGTACCAATTTCTACAAACCCAAAACCAAAATCATGAAGCTCATTAAACAGTTTCGCATCCTTGTCAAATCCTGCTGCCAGACCTACTGGATTTTTAAACTTCAATCCAAAAACTTCTCTTTCCAATTTGGAATCATTCACATGATACATACTTCTAGTTACAGAAGAAAAAAGAGGAAGCGCAGACAAAAATTTGATCATTCTAAATGTAAAATGATGTACTTTTTCTGGGTCAAAATTAAAAAGTATAGGACGTATTAATAATTTATACATTGGTATCTGGATTTGCTTGGCAAAAATAAGTTATACAAGGTTCTAATAAAAGTGTATTTTTGAATTCTTCAGTATACAACATTTTAAGTTTTATGATTTCTAAAAAACACATCACAGATCGCTTTATAAGTTACGTTACTATTGACACCGAAAGTGACCCAGCTAGCCAAACTACTCCCAGCACAAAAAAACAATGGGATCTGGCCAACAAGCTAGTAGAAGAATTGAAAGCAATAGGCCTTAGCGATGTCACCATAGACGAGAATGCATATATCATGGCCACACTTCCTTCGAATATCGATCAAGAAGTACCTACCATTGGTTTCATCTCTCACTTTGATACTAGTCCTGATTTTACAGGAGCTAACGTAAAACCGCAAATTGTAGAAAACTACGATGGAAAAGACATTATCCTAAGCGAAGCAGAGAATATCGTTTTATCTCCTGATTATTTTGAAGATTTACAACAGTACAAGGGACAAACCTTAATTACAACAGACGGTACTACACTTCTTGGAGCAGATGACAAGGCTGGGATTACGGAAATTGTTACTGCAATGGAATACTTGATTCAACATCCTGAAATCAAACATGGAAAAATACGAATCGGATTCACGCCAGATGAAGAAATAGGAAGAGGCGCACATAAATTTGATGTACCAAAGTTTGGAGCCGATTGGGCATATACTATGGACGGTAGTCAAATAGGAGAATTAGAATATGAAAACTTTAATGCTGCTGGTGCTGTAGTTACGGTAAAAGGAAAGATAGTTCATCCTGGTTATGCCAAAGGAAAAATGATCAACAGCATGTATATTGCTCAGGATTATATCGACGCATTACCCAAAAAAGAAACCCCCGAACATACTAGTGGTCGGGAAGGTTTCTATCATTTACACACCATAAAAGGTGATGTTGAAGAAACCAAACTGTACTATATCATTAGAGATCATGATAAAGAAAAGTTTGAAGAAAGAAAGGCTTTTATGCTTCAAATGGCCCAAACGATCAACTCAAAATATAATAACGAGCCTATTACTATTGACATCAATGATCAATATTATAACATGCGAGAAAAAGTTGAACCTGTAATGCATATTGTAGATATTGCAGAGGAAGCTATGAAATCTCTAAACATCACCCCTCTTATCAAACCCATTAGAGGAGGAACAGATGGGTCACAGCTTAGTTTTAAAGGCCTACCTTGTCCTAATATCTTTGCTGGAGGACATAATTTTCATGGACGATATGAGTATGTTCCTGTAGAGAGTATGATTAAAGCAGTTGAAGTAATTGTAAGAATAGCTGAATTAACGGCTAGCAAAAAAGTGAAGTAACATATTACTTCTCTAGATAATAAAACATAAAAAAGCGCGATAGAATTAGTTATAATTTTATCGCGCTTTTAACAAGTAGGCTAGTTATTACTTCTTTTCTGTAGCCGGCATGTTTAATTTCTGACTCATCTCCAAAGAGATTGCCGATTTATCAAACGTTAATTTACCAGCTCCTGTTTCAATAATAACAGCATTGTTTTTTTCACTAAAGTCGAAAACTTTACCATGAAGACCGCTTTTTGTTACTACACGATCTCCTTTTTTTAAGTCTTCAGCAAATTTCTTTTCCTTTTTTGCCTTTTGCATTTGTGGACGTATCATAAAAAAATACATCACCACAAAAATCAGTATAAAAGGAAGAAATGATTGTATTTGTTCCATATTAGTTTCCTGCTGGTGCTCCTCCAGCTGGCTTAGCCTTTGGATTTACCAATGCCTTAATCTTAAGAATTTCTTTTCCAGCTTCTGTATTAGCAGTAATAGTTACCTGCTTAGTTTGCTGATTTGGTTTTCCGTTTGAGTTAAACTTCACCAACATTTCACCTTCCGCTCCAGGTGCAATTGGCTCTTTTGGCCACTCTGGTACAGTACATCCACAGCTTCCTTTTGCACTTACAATTACTAAAGGAGCTTTTCCTGTATTTGTAAATTTAAAAGTGTGCTCTACTACATCTCCTTCGTTGATCGTACCGAAATCAAATTCAGTTTCAGCAAATGTCATTACAGGAAAATCAGTATTCTTCGCATCTCTTTCTGCCGCTATTTCAACATTTTCTTCTTTAACTTTTTTTGTTGCATCCTCTTTACAAGACACCATCGTCATAGCAAAGATTCCGGCTAAAATTAAGATTCCTTTTTTCATTACTTGGGTTTTTAATTAATTTGAGGGTTAAAAATACATTTTTTTTTGAACTACATAAGTCCCCTACCAACTTTATTTAGTTTACCGTTCTTCTGATACTCTTTTGATAATTTATCCAGAATACCATTGATAAAAATACTACTTTTAGGAGTACTATATTCTTTTGCAATCTCTAAATATTCGTTAATTGTTACTTTTACAGGGATTGACGGGAACTTTACAAACTCGCAAATCGCCATTTTTATAATAGCTTTATCCAATTCTGCTATTCGATCCTGATCCCAGTTTGGTGTCTTACCATCGATCTCTTTGTTAAATGTATCGCCGTTAAGAACTGTTTTTCTAAAAATATCGATAGCAAACTTTTTGTCATCCTCATCTTTATATAACTCTGGTAAAGATTTTTGTTCATCATGAGATGCCTTGGCCTTACGTAACATCTTTACGATTGCAGTGTTTACCAAGGGTAAATCATCTACCCAGGTTAATCTTTTATCTTCAAAATAATCATATAGTTTCTCGTTGGGAGCAATTACTTCTTTAAAGATATCCAGAACAAACTCTTTGTCTTCCTTAAAAGAACTTAGTTTGGTACTCATATAATCAGCATATATTTCACTCTCTTTTATAGCCTCCCATAAAAGCGTTACGTATTCACTATCGAGTTCCCAACAGTTCATTTTCTTTCTTTCAATTTTTTCCTTAAGCTCTACATTGTTTTCTAACCATGTAAGCACCTCATTATCGATAAACTTGGTGTTGGGATTTTTTTCTTCAGAAGTAGCGAGGTACTTTTTTTGGCTTTTGGTCAAAAATTCGGCAGCGTGCTTCTTAATTTCTACAAGGAGTTGCAGATTTATAAGAAACAAATCGTACATCTGATCAATACTAAATAGCAGGAATTTTTCTTCTTTATCAAGGTTATCACTTTGGGTCTGCCCTACCGTATAGAGCGACTGCATGACTTTTACTCTAATATGTCTTCTGGTTAACATAGAATAATTACAAAGAACTTTATACAAAAAAAAACGGGCGAAAGTATACTTAACTTTCGCCCTGCAAAAATACTATTATTTTTAATCTAACTACTTTAAATTTCTTTTTTCTGTAGCTAAATTTTAAATTTTAAAAATTCTACAATTGCTCTTTTTTTCTTACTGCAATACGATCTTCAGCAATGCTCATAGCCGACGCATTTGCAGTGATATTCATCGCTTTTGATTTATTCAAAATATCCAGAGTAGTATTGTAAATATTCTCAGTCTTGGATTTGATCTCTTCTCTACCATAACCTTCGATCTCTGCATATACATTAATGATACCTCCTGCATTGATCAAGAAATCTGGAGCATACACTATTCCTTTCTTTTGAAGTAAAGGACCATGAATATTCTCATTGGCCAACTGATTATTTGCAGCACCTGCAATTACTTTTACCTTTAACTTATTAATGGTATCATCATTTACAGTAGCACCAAGTGCACACGGAGCGTAAATATCTGCAGTTTCTGCATATAAGTCTTCTCCTCTATAAATCTCTGCACCATACTTCTTACTTACCTCCTGTAATCTTTCTTCATTAATATCTGCGATAATTACTTTAGCATCTTCTTCTGCAGCCAGTCTCACTAATTCTTCACCAACATGACCAATTCCTTGTACCAAAATTCGTTTCCCTGCCAATGCATCATTACCATAAGCAAATTTGGTTGCTGCTTTCATACCCATATATACTCCATAAGCTGTTACGGGAGAAGGGTTACCTGCCCCACCTTTGGCTTCAGAAATACCAGTTACATAAGGAGTAACTTCTCTTACCGTATCCATATCAGAAGTTTCCATACCTACATCTTCGGCAGTGTAATATTTCCCTCCCAAGGTATGCACAAACTTACCAAAACGAGTCATTAATTCTGGGGTCTTGATTTTCTTTGGATCTCCTATAATAACAGCTTTTCCACCACCAAGATTCAACCCAGTAATTGCTGCTTTATAGGTCATCCCTCTAGATAACCTTAATACATCATTAAGAGCGTCCCACTCTGATGCATAGTCATACATACGAGTTCCTCCTAATGCCGGTCCTAAAATTGTGTTATGCACACCAATTATTGCCTTCAATCCTGTATCTTTGTCTTGACAAAAAACAACTTGTTCGTGATTGTCAAAAGATAGTTGTCCAAATACGGGCGCTTCTTTTTTTAATTGATTTGCTGTCAGCACTTCGGTTATCATTTATTAAAAATTTAAATGGTTATAAATTATATAATATTCAAAATCAGAGTGCTAAAATAATGCATTTTTATGAAATTAAAATTTTTAGCTGTTAAATTTTACGAATTCTTTAATAATTAACCCCTTGCAAAAAGATCTTACATGCGCGCATTACGCCATTTGAACAAATACTTTTTAAAGTATAAATACCGACTTTTAATTGGTTTAGTAATTACCGTAATTGCTAGAATTTTCTCGACTTTAGTTCCTACAATTGTGGGAGATTCTGTAGATATTGTAGAGAAATACATTAATAACGACGTCACGGATATTTCACAAGTAAAAAACGGACTCATTATTAATATACTTCTCATTTTGGGAGCAGTTCTAATTTCTGCACTATTCACCTTTTTAATGCGCCAAACCTTTATTGTCGTTTCCAGATTTATAGAATTTGATTTGAAAAATGAAGTTTTTCAGCATTATGAAAGATTATCCCTTAATTTCTATAAAAAAAACAGGACGGGTGATCTGATGAATCGAATAAGCGAGGATGTTTCAAAGGTAAGAATGTATGTTGGACCTGCTATCATGTATAGTGTAAACACCATAACTCTATTTGTCGTGGTTATTGGATATATGATAAGTATTGCACCAGAACTCACATTATATACCGTTGCTCCTCTACCCATACTATCAGTCTCTATCTACAAATTAAGCGTAGCTATACATAATCGTAGTACCGTTGTACAAGAGTTCTTATCAAAATTGACCACCTTTACTCAAGAGTCATTTAGTGGTATTACGGTTATAAAAGCGTATGGTATTGAACCGCAAACCAATCAAAATTTCACTGAATTATCGAGTACAAGTAAATCCAAAAACTTGGATCTTGCCAAAGTACAGGCACTATTCTTCCCTTTGATGGTCTTACTTATAGGATTCAGTAATATTTTGGTGATTTATATTGGAGGGAAACAATATCTTGACGGAACGATACAAGAAATAGGAGTCATTGTACAATTTATACTTTATGTAAATATGCTTACCTGGCCGGTAGCTACGGTTGGATGGGTAAGTTCTATAGTACAACAAGCAGAGGCCTCTCAGGTAAGAATCAATGAATTTTTGAGCCAAGAACCTGAGATTGTAAATACAGTAACCCAAAAAACTCCTATCCAGGGGAATATTAAATTCAAAGATGTTAGTTTTATTTATGATGACACGAATATTACTGCGTTAAAAAGCATTAGTTTTGAAATCAACAAAGGCGAAACTATTGGTATTATCGGTAAAACAGGTTCTGGAAAATCCACTATTTTGGATCTACTGGGAAGACTTTACGATGTCTCTTCTGGAGTAATCGAAATAGATGGTAGATCTATAACAGACACCAACCTATTTGATCTCAGAAATCATATAGGTTATGTACCACAAGATGCTTTTTTATTTAGTGATTCTATCAAAAACAATATTAAATTCGGAAAAGAAGACGCCACCGATGAAGAAGTATATCAAGCAGCAAAGAACGCCGTAGTACACAAAAACATTGTTGGTTTTACCAATGGGTATGATACTATTTTGGGTGAGCGTGGAATTACATTATCCGGAGGACAAAAACAAAGAGTATCGATTGCAAGAGCCATTATTAAAGACCCATCAATACTTTTATTTGACGATTGTCTGTCGGCAGTAGATACAGAGACTGAAGAGGAAATCATGTCTAATCTAGGGAAGATTTCTAAGGACAAAACCACATTTATAGTGAGTCATCGTGTATCTACTACTAAAAACGCTGATAAAATCATAGTCATAGACGACGGACAGATTACCCAGCAAGGCACTCATAATCAGCTAATCACAGAAGATGGATACTATAAAGAATTGTACTTAAAACAGCTCGATGAAAAAGAAATTTAAGCTTTTTTTTGTGCGATTAACAATTTTTTTAGATTTTTGAAACCATCATAGTATATTAATTAATTAAGAAATACGGATTATGAATGACAATGAAATGATGGAGAAAGAAGAAATTTTCTCAAAAGTTTTAAGAGCAGGAAGAAGAACATATTTCTTTGATGTTAGGGCTACCAAAGCAGGGGATTACTATCTAACTATAACAGAAAGTAAAAAGTTCACTAACGACGACGGATCTTTTCACTACAAGAAACACAAGATCTATCTTTACAAAGAAGATTTCGCTGGATTTACTGAAATCCTAAATGAGATGACTAATTTCATTGTTGATGAAAAAGGTGAAGAAGTAATCAGCGAAAGACATCAAAAAGACTATCAAAAATCATACGAAAAAACAGCTGTAGGCACCGAAGAAGTTAGCGCTTCTACTGAAAGTTTTACAGACGTAAGTTTTGACGACATATAAGACGTAGCCGTACAGGTTAAGTTAAAGTTATGCAAACCGCTTCATTCTCTGAAGCGGTTTTTTTTATATTCACGCTTCACAAAATAACTCAGCTCAAAAATGAAGTACCTCTACGCAGCGTTTATTTTTTTTATAGGAATTACCGCTACCGCACAACAAAATCTTTCTTTAGATTATTACCTACCAAAAAATGATACTTACAATTCTTCAATCCCTACTCCACAAAGCGTATTAGGTTTTGTTCCTGGAAAATGGCATGTTTCTCACGATAAACTTGTGAACTATATGACCATGCTTGCCCAAGCATCTTCGAGAATAACAATCGAAAACCGGGGAAAAACTTTTGAAGACAGACCTTTATTCTTGCTAACGATTACTTCAGAAAAAAATCATCAAAACATTGATCAAATACGACAACAACACCTTCAATTGGTCGAAAACGATGCAAATACAGTTGACCTGGAATCTCTACCTGCAGTTGTTTACCAGGGGTTTTCTATCCATGGTAACGAACCGAGTGGTGCTAATGCTGCCTTGGTAGCTGCATACTATCTTGCTGCAGCCCAGGGCCCCGAAATTGAAAATCTATTAGACAATACGGTAATTCTGTTCGACCCTTGCCTAAACCCAGATGGATTGCAGCGTTTTGCGTATTGGGCCAATACAAATAAAAGTAAAAACATAAGTACAGATCCGCAGGATCGTGAATATAGTGAAGTCTGGCCTGGAGGTCGTACCAATCATTATTGGTTTGATATGAATCGTGATTGGCTACCTGCCCAATTACCAGAATCTCGTGCCAGAATAAAAACTTTTCATCAGTGGTACCCTAATGTACTTACTGATCACCATGAAATGGGCACAAACAGCACTTTCTTTTTTCAACCAGGAATCCAATCGAGAACACACCCGTTGACTCCTAAACTCAATCAGCAACTCACCAAAAAGATTGCTAATTTTCATGCCAAAGCATTAGATAAAATTGGCTCTTTATATTATACAGAAGAAAACTTTGACGATTTCTACTATGGTAAAGGATCTACGTTTCCTGATATTAATGGTGGAATCGGGATTTTATTCGAACAAGGGAGCTCTAGGGGTCATGCACAGCAATCGGCTAATGGTTTACTTACGTTCCCTTACACCATAAGAAATCAATTTACCACAATACTTTCTACCCTGGACGCTACAAAAGAAATGCGTAAAGAGTTACTTACTTATAAACGTGATTTTTATGCAAATGCAAGGAAAGAAACCGTGAAAGGAGCCTATCTTTTTGGAAATACTAAGGATGCTGGATCCACTTACCATCTTGCAGAAATGTTACATAGACATAAGATCGAACTTCATGAATTAAAACAGGACGTAACTATCAACGGAAAAGCATTCAAGAAAGGATACAGCTACATAGTTCCCAAAAATCAACGTCAGAAGCGACTATTAAAGGCTATTTTTGAAAAAAGAACCACTTTCCAGGACAGCCTTTTCTATGATATTTCTGCGTGGACATTACCGATGGCGTTTAATCTGGAGTATACAGAAAACGCTCCTCTGTCTAACGTAGGTAGTAAAGTAACAGAAATTAAACCCAAGAATCCGGGATCGGTAAATAAGAGTTCTTATGCTTACCTCATGCAATGGCATGAGTATTATAGCCCTAAAGCTTTATATCAAATCTTATCCAAAGGGTTACGAGCAAAAGTAGGCTTACAATCTTTTGAACTGGAAGGTAAAAAATATGATTATGGTACAATACTAATTCCTATTCAGAATCAAATTTTGAGTGCAGATCAGATTCATAATCTACTGCAACAAGTAGCTTCAGAAAATCATATTAATATTACCGGTGTACAAACCGGATTAACGCTAGGAATAGACTTGGGGAGTAATCAATTCAGAACTTTAACTTTACCCAAAATAGCGCTATTCACAGGACAAGGAATCACCCCTTATGATGCAGGAGAAATATGGCATCTGATGGATCAACGATATGACATTCCTATTACAAAAATAACCACTGATCGCTTTGCAAGCATCGACTTATCAAAGTACACACATATCATTCTACCCAATAGTAACAGGCAACATATTAATAGCGAAAAAGTAGAGAAATTAAAAACCTGGATCCGAAACGGAGGTACATTGATCGGCTACCGAAACGCCGCACAGTTTTTTAAGAATAATGGATTCATGAATATCGATTTCGCAAGGCCAAAAAATGATGCGAAAAATATTTCTTTCGAGCAAAAACAAGATTTTTCTGGTGCACAGTATATAGGAGGAGCTATTTTTGAAGCTACTATAGATCGTTCTCATCCCATCAACTTTGGATATGCCCGAGATAAAGTGGCTCTATTTAGAAATACAACGTTTTTTGTAAAACCAGACACCCAAAGTTATAATAACCCGATACAGTATACCAAAAACCCATTATTAAGTGGATACATTAGTAAAAAGAATCTGGATTCTTTGGCAACAACAGTACCGTTCCGCCATAACGATTTGGGTAAAGGTGACATCATTCTATTTACAGACAATACGAATTTTAGAGCCTTTTGGTATGGAACTAACAAATTATTAATGAATGCCATCTTTTTTGATCACACCATGTAAATAACGTGATCAAAAGGTCTTTCACAAGGTGTCCCGAAATTCGTAATAATGTTGCAATACTTTTTCGGGAGCCTCTACTTGTGGGTAATGCCCTATCTCTTCCAAAACGATAACATCGGCATGGGGAACGATTTCTTGATAGAAATCTGCCATATGTTTGCCTGAAATAGGATCAACTCCCCCATCTATTAAACGTTTAGGCATATCTGTGTATTGAATGGCTTCTCTCCATCTGATTTTATGCACATCTCTTTCTGTTAAGTATTTAATGAGCTTAGGAATCACATCTTTACCATTATTATAGTCTACTACCTCCCAAAACTCGTCTATCTCTTCTGCACTGGGTTGTGTATGCGCTCCAAAAATTTTTTTAAAATTCTTGGCTAATGTATTTCTGCCCATAAAATGCTTTAGCAGGTTTCCGAACGGAGTTAGCAAAAGCCTTTGTGTAATTGTTGGAAAATTAGTCTCAGGGAACATCCCTCCATTCAAAAACACTACTGATTTGATATCATAGGGATATTGTTTGTTCTCTTTATATCTCGCCAGCATTTCCTGCACTACTGTATCTCCATAATCATGAGCCAGAATATGAAATTTGTCTATTTTTTGTTCTGAAAGATAATACTCCCATAAATCCACCTGAGCCGCAATGGAATATTTGAAATCCTTAGGTTTTGAAGTAAATCCATATCCCATCATATCCAAAGTATGCACTTCGTACTTGCTCGTTAAGCTGTTCCAAATTTTCTCCCAATCCCAGGAAGAAGTAGGAAAACCATGTACCAAAATAAGGACCTCTCCTTCTCCTGATTTTTGATAAAATACCTGATGTTTCTCCTTATAGGTAAAATAAGACCCCGAATCTTTCCAATCTTGTAATGTCATCTTATTTTTTTCCAAACACTTTTTGAATTACCCAAGCTGGTCCGATCAATAAAAATTGGAGATCTTTGATAAACGAAGGTTTTTTCCCTTCAATCTTGTGTCCATAAAACTGTCCGATCCAGGCCAAAGCAAAAATACCTATAGAAACCATCCACAAAGGCGCATATTGCCCGATGTAATAATTCGCTATAATACAAAATGCCGAAAACAATAAGATTTGTAGTGCCATTTTTATGGATAATCTTACGTAGAAAAACAACACTATTAATAGGATTAAAAAAGCCCAATTTTCTATAAATGGATTTGTTCCAGGAATAATGCTTGCCAGTATACCACTAGGAATACTCATTAACAAACCTACAATCGAAAAAAATATGGCAGGAACACAAATAAAATGAATGGCAATATTTGTTTTATTTTGATGGCTTACCGCATATTCCTCAAACCAACTGTCTAATGTCTTCATATTTAACGCTTATTTTAGGAAGTGAACTATTAACTGTAACTAAGGTAACAATTTTTAGACTTATACAGTATAATATTGTAATTTGGAACCTTTGTAAATGTTGAAATAATTATGGCACGTACTCCTTCAAATATGCTTCCTTTGGGCACTATGGCTCCTGATTTTCATTTAACGGATGCTGTTACTAACGATAAATTTTCATTGCAAGATGTAAAAGGAGAAAAAGGCACTGTGGTTATGTTTATTTGTAACCATTGCCCATTTGTAATTCATGTAAATGAGGAAATTGTAAGAGTAGCAAATGACTACAGAGTACAGGGCTTTGGTTTTGTGGCTATCAGCAGTAATGATATCGAGAAATATCCTCAGGATGGCCCTAAAGAAATGTGGAAAACCGCTCAGAAAAATAATTATACGTTCCCGTATTTATTTGATGAAACACAGGAAATAGCAAAAGCATATGATGCGGCTTGCACTCCAGATTTTTATCTATTTGACGCTCAATTGAAATTAATCTATCGAGGTCAATTAGACGATTCCCGCCCTGGAAACGGAATCCCCGTAAACGGTCGTGATCTACGACAGGCATTGGATGCCGTTTTACGAAATGCTACCGTTTCTAGTGACCAAAAACCAAGTATTGGATGTAATATCAAGTGGAAGGAATAATTTATGCTATCAGAAATTCGTTTTGAAAAATGTTCTAAAAAAGATATTGATATTCTAACGACAATAAGTCAATCTTTTTATCCCGAGCATTATGCTCATATCTGGCAAAATCAAGACCCATCCTTTTATCTTAACCTGAGTTTTAGCAAGAAGGCTTTTGAAAAAGATTTTAACATCGAAAACATCATTTATTATTTGATCAAGAAAGATGACATCAATCTTGGCTTATTAAAAATCCGAAAGGATGAACTTGTTCAAGATTATACTAATAATGAGGCTTTGCAACTAGAAAAAATCTACTTATTACAATCATCAACTGGTTTGGGGATCGGAAAAAAAGCCATGCAATTTATCATTGAGTATGCAAGATCCATCAATAAAAAAGTCATTTGGTTGGATGTAATGACCACCAGTAAAGCATTGGATTTTTACAAAAAGATAGGATTTGCTACCGTCTATCACTATGAGTTAGACTATCCTGGATTAAAGGATGGATATAGAGGTATGCAACGTATGATTTTAAAGCTCTAAAGTACTCCCGCCACAATATTTAAATGTGCCAGATGATGATTTCCATGCCAAGCATAAATACCTATATCTTCTGCCAAAGATATAGTTACATTACCTTCTGGATGTACAAAAGCCTTTTTTAAGTCTTCTTCTGTAAGTCCTTTCAGAAAATACACCCATTTGGCATGTAGTGTCTTTATGAGATCCAAAGACAAATGAATAGGAGCGGTTTTGGCATCAAACAATTCTGCCCACAAATTTTCATAATACGCTTTTATTGTCGGTGTATCTTCTGTCATTGCCCATTTAAAGCGTATATATCCATTATGATGGCTATCATGAATATGATGAATAACTTGCCTGGCAGTCCAGCCTCCCTCTCGGTACGGAGTCGCTAATTGCTCCTCTGTAAACCCCGTCACCAAATCGATTAGTTTAGCTGGCAACTCTTCGATATCAGCAATCCATTTTTGAACATCATTTGATGTTATATTTTCGGGACACTCAAATTGGCCAATGGGATACTGTAAATTCATAGGGGATTATTCTACTTTAGCGTACATAAATTCTTCATTCGAAAACTCATCTATCAAGGTCAATACATTTTCGTCAAGACTTTTTATTTTATATCTATACATGCGATCATCCATAGGAAAGAAACATACCAAAACACCTTCTTCGATTCTAGTTTTTAAACGATTTGCGAATTTTCCATCGTAAAAATTAAATCGTATAGTTCCTTCAAAAATGATGTAATCCTGAGTATTTTGAACGTATAACCACTTTCCTTGTAAGGAAGAATAGGTATCTTTATTGTAGAATTTATTATCGAGAAGTCCTTTCATTTTATTGGCATACTCCACAAAATCAGTTTCAGGAGAAACATCATCCAATGGAGAGCCTATCGTTTCCTTATCTACTCTTTCTCCATTATTAAAAAAATGTTTAGACTCGTATTTGGTAAACGATCGCGAATAATCCAACACTTTCTGTCCGCTTTCGTTGGTAGCGTACAGATAAGGTCTCTGCTTATAATTCACATAAATCAATTGATCATTCCAAAAATAAAACTCTGTAATTAGATTAGCATTTCTGGTACTGACCTTTCGATGAATCTTTTTGAGACGTTCATGTTCATAATATCCTTCCAATTCAGCACCATGATCCGCCATTTTATCCAAAAACTCTTCAGGATCCAAATAAAATGTTTCAAATTCGATGTAGCCATCAATAATCTCCATTTGGTCTTTAATATTGGTTAAAATATCCTCTTTACTTTGACCAACACAGAGACAAATATTGCATAGCATTAAGAACGCGATTAATACTTGTTTCATATCTAGGGGGTATAGCAGTTTTGTTAATAAGATACTTAAATCTTAATTCTCTAACAAAATCATTTTTAGCAAAATATAAAAATCTATTGTTAAAAGAAATTTAAAATTCAAAAAATAGTGTTTAACACATAAATTTTATGAGTGAACACAACAATCTATTCTATTTGTTACATAATGTTCAAAATAATCCATCATTTTCTTAATTTTTTTCAAAAAAAAAGCCCCTAATAAATAGGGACTTTTGCAATATGTTTACTCATTTTTTGAATGAGTTATTTCACATTTACCAATTCAACATCAAAAATTAACGTTGCATTTGGTGGAATTACTCCTCCTGCTCCTCTTTCTCCATATCCTAAATATGGAGGAATCACAAAACGAGCTTTGTCTCCAACCTGTAGCAATGCAATTCCTTCGTCCCAACCCGGAATTACATGTCCCATCCCTAATGGAAAATCTATAGGTTGATTTCTTTTATACGAAGAGTCAAATACCGTGCCATCTGGCAAACTCCCTTTGTAATGCACTGATACAGTGTTACCTTTCTCGGCTTTTGCCCCATCCCCTTTTTGGATAATTTGATAACGCAATCCACTATCGGTCTTATCAAAACCAGTCGCTAATTCTTCCAATAATTCTTCAGCTTTCTTTTTGGCTGCAGCTTCGCGTTCTGCTTTGGCTCCGTTGAATTGCCTAAAAGTTTCTACCGCATTAAAACCTTCTGCATCTCCTCCAATTCTGATGATTTCAACTTCTTCTATAGCATCTCCTTGCGAAACTTCGTTTACTACATTTTGCCCCTCTACAACTTTACCAAAAACAGTATGTTTCCCGTCTAACCAAGGCGTTTCTACATGGGTAATAAAAAACTGACTTCCGTTTGTGCCTGGCCCCGCATTTGCCATTGATAATACCCCTGGCCCATCATGTTTTAGATCTGGATGAATTTCATCATCAAACTGATATCCAGGCCCACCAGCACCTGTTCCTTGTGGATCTCCACCTTGAATCATAAAATCTGCAATTACTCTATGGAATTTTAGCCCATTATAGTAAGGTTTCCCCTGAGGAATCGCCTGATTTTCCAAGTTTCCTTCGGCTAACCCTACGAAGTTACCTACCGTCCCAGGTGTTTTTTTATATTCAAGATTGATTAGGATGTCTCCCTTTGTGGTTTTAAATTTTGCGTATAATCCGTCTTGCATGGCAATATATTTTAACGTTTTAATTTTGAGCAGCAAAGATAGTCAATTGCCAATGGTTTTTATGAAGTAAACCGAAGATATATTTTAATGTTTGGACACCTTTTGTTGCTATCCCATAGACGCTAATCTCCAAAAGTTAACTTTCATGAAAGTAAATCACAAAAGTTATCGTGATCAAATATCTTCAAGAAGTGCTTTTGCTCGTTCAAAGTTATAATTGGTGCTGTCTGAAGTAATCTGCAAAAGTATTTGCCTTAGTTTTTCCTTTTCTTCTTGTTTTAAGTACACCATAGCCCTGTACCAATCGGCTTTCTTACTTTGCAGTGTATGTGTTTGCTCAAGTAATCCGAATTGCCCTAAAGCTTTATCAAATTCATTTAATTCTAGATGAGCGACACCTTTATAAATGTAACTTAGCGGATCTATAGTATCCACATCACTATTATGATATTTTGAAAACACATCTGAGGCTTCTCGATACTTCTTATTTTCAAACAGCGTTTGCGCATTGTTAATTAGCTCATTTTCTTCTTCTCCTCTGGTAATCATCGACGGTATTTCTTCTAATGCAATATTGTCTGCATAGAGATCATTATAATCACTCTCTGAAAACACAAAAATAGAAATGGTCATAAGCACAATAATAGAAGCGGCAATCCCCAAAAAATAAAACCTTTTATTTCCAGAATTTAATCGATTATTATCCATTACCTCTGTAATTGATGCTTTCAAAGACTTCGCCTCATCACTTGCAAAGAAATTTCTTAATTGCTTAGCCTCATCATTTTTCAAAGCCGTTTTATCTCCTTCGATCCAATCATTGTCATCATAGACCGTTCGCATGTCTTTTTGAAGCTTTAATTCTTCGGCAAGAGTACTATCATTATCAACCCTCTCTTCAAAAGCTCTTCTTTCTTCCCGGGTCATGATATTATCAAGATATTTATCTATTTCTTCCAAAAAATTACTCATACATCTTTAATTTGCTTATATCTAGAGTCACTTTTAATCAATTTTGTTAACTGTGATTTACAATTAAAAATCCGTTGTCTTACTACATTATCCGAACTGTAACCCAATTTATCGACAATTTCTTTATACGGTACTTTTTGAAAGAAAAGGCCTAATAATTGTTTACAATTATCTGATAATTCCTTTAGCTTTTCCTGGAACAATTCCCACTTTTCTTGTTCCAAAACAGCCATAGTCATATCATCTTCTTCTCTTACTAGTTCAATAGTATCTGGTTTTGTTACTACGCGTTTTTGTTTTTTTAATTCTCTTCGCCATAAATTACGGCAAGCACCGTACAAATAGCCATCAAAAGAGCTTTCTATCACAAAGGATTTTGTTTTATATCTGGCAATGAGCTGCAGCAATGCTTTTTGGAAAACATCTTCGGCATCCGTTGGGTCTCCGTTGTTTTTTACAACAAAACTTCTAATCTTAGGAAAGACGGAGCTATACAACTCTTGTATGACACTGCTATTTCCTGAAGCTAATTCTTTTAAAAGATCTCTTTCTTCTGTGGGCATTCAATAAAAGGTCTTTATTTTTTTATTTTTTTTATTTTCGCGTGGTAACATTATTATGTAAAGGGAAACATACTAATAAATTAGAAAACAAAAAAAACATTTTTAATGAAAAAATCGGCTTTATTAATTTTAGCTGCAATCTTTGTAATTGGAATTCAAAGTTGCTCTACAGACTTACAGGAGGAAATTTCCCCGGAAAACTTAACCGTCACCAAAGTAACATCAGGAAACCATCGGATAAACACAGTAGTATGCACTGAACTCGTATATGTATATTTTGGTAATATGCCTTCTTCAGAAAGAAATGACTTTCGCAAAATTGCTGAAGAAGAATGGCTTCAAGGAGATTCAATATTCCTAATTCCGTCGATTTGCCCAGATATAGAAATTTGGGAAGTTCCTTGCGGTAGCATTTCTAATATAGCCAAAAATGATGAAGACAGAGAAAATTCAGAAGCTATAGATGCCGAAGGAAGCATTGTTACACAATCTGATGGTGGTTCTGGTACTTCGAATCTATTGACCCATAGTCCGGTTTATAGAGAAAATGGTAATTTTAACTATACTACTTGTTTAGATATTGTAGATGACAACACTCCTATTATTATCACAGATGGCGATGAAGATGATGTTGACACAGACAACGACCCAGGATTACCCATAAGAAATATTCGTTAACAAAAAATTTAGTATTTTTCAATTTATTAATTCTCAACGCAACACGTCAAAACCCTAGCGCAAATTACATATGAGAACCTATAAATTGGTAATTACAATAGTTGTATATTTCCTGATTCATACTTGTATGGGTCAGGAAATATCTTTTACACTGGATTCTATTCATCAACTCCCAGGTAAAGATTACGAAAAGCTTGAAGCATACCACAAGCTTTTTGATCTACATGAAAAAAATAAGGATTACACTCAACTGGGCTCAGATGCACACCAAGTGGGGCGGTGGTTATTTTATAAAGAAAAAAAATGGAAAGAGGCACTATCGGTTACCGAAATTGCCATTGATGCAAGAAAAAAAGCGGTCCCCTTTAATCCAGAAATGCTAAAAAGAAGTTATCACAATCATTCTCTTTTTAACATTATAAATGGTAGGCATAGTGAAGGGATTAAGTCTTTAAAAAAACTTTTAGCGGTAAAAGGATCTGACTACAACCATGACAAAGCCTATGATTTGATAGGAAATTCGTACCGAATACTTGGAGACCCACATCAAGCACTCGAATATCAATTATTAGCCTTTAAATACTACGATCCGGTAAAAGATAAAAGATACATTATATCAAATCATATCAATACCGCGATTAGCTACAAAAACATTGGAGACCCTAAAAGTTATGATCAAGCTATCATTCATTTGTTAGCGGCTGATTCTTTAAATAGTACTATGGAAAAATATAGTATCCATGAAGATTATGCTATCAATAATAACCTAGGAGATATGTACTTTCAACAGCAACAGGAGGAAACAGAAAGTATTAACAAATCTATTATTCATTTTGAAAAAGCCATGGTACTCGCAAAAAAAATGAATAATACCAGGAACTTAGCCCAAGTCAATTTTAATTTAGGCATGATTTATGGGAAGTCAGACCCAGTACTTGCTCAAGATTTTTTTGAGAAGGCGAGCTCTTATACAAAAAATAACAGAAGAGCTGCATATTTGATTCCGAAAATATATCGAGGGTTAGGACAAGCAGCTTTTGGTCAAGAAAACTATTCTGAGACTCATGAATACTTTCGGAAAGCATTCTCGGTGTACTTTAATAAAGAGATACAACATTCTAATTGGTTACCCTCTAAACAAGAATTAGAGCTTACCTATTTTAGAGATAAGTCTGTTTTTCTAGAACTATTAAAGTTAAAAGCGCTAGCCTACTTGGAGCAAGCTAAGAAAGAAAATGATACCATTTCTTATCAAAATGCGATACGAACTGTAAAAGCAGCAGATGTATTTACCGATCAGGTGATGAAGGAAAATCTGTCTTATCGTTCTAAACTTACATGGAGAAGTTCCACCTCTCAGATGTACGCTATCGGTCTTGAAGCCTGTTATGAATTAAATGATATAGAAACTGCTTTTTTCTTTATGGAGAAAAACAAAGCATTGCTCCTTACTCAAGAAGTCATTAAAAATAATATCAACTTACCAGGTGATATTTTACAAAGAAAAAAAAGACTGGAAAATAATGTTATTCGTCAACAAAGACGTTTTACTAACGCTTCAGATACCAAAAAAGATTCGATCAGTGCTGTTGTACTAGCTCAAAAAGAAATACTACGGCAATTTAAAGATTCATTATCTTCTATATACCCTTCGTACTCAAACACCACAATTAATCCAGAAATACTATCACTAACCAGGGTAAAACCTATGAAAGATGAGACAATTATTCAATATATTATAGCAGAATCCATTGCTCTTACCGTTCCTCAAACTTTTGGTATCACAATTACGGATAATGACACTCATTTTTTTAAGGTTAATAACCCTAAAAAGCTCTTGGATAATATATACGATTTGAGAAAACGATTAGATCAACCGTTTCGAACTCCAACAGATATCTCTTTTTACAAAGAAGTAGCTTATGAACTATATAATCAGCTTTTCCCCGAAAAAGTAAAAAAACTATTAAAAAATAAAAAAGTAACCATTGTACCCGATCGTCAATTAAGTTTTATCCCTTTTGAAGCTCTTGTTACCGATAAAGGTATCGGGACTTACTTGATTGAAAATACCGAAATAAGCTATATATACTCATTATCATTTCAAAAAGAAAACACTGGGATTAACAGACAACATGAAAATGAGTTTTTGGGTGTAGCACCTATTAATTTTACCAATGGCCTTTCTACCCTATCAAAAAGCAAAGATGAAATCGATACTGCTCAAAAGTATTACCAAGGGTTATCATTACTAAATGAACAGGCCGTCAAGGAAAATTTTATGGAGCAGGCAAGGAAATACAAAATTTTACACCTGGCCACGCATGCAGATGCTTCTGATTCAATTGCTCCCTGGATTGCCTTCCACGACTCTAAATTAACCGTAGATGAGATTAACATCTCTAAAACTAATGCCGAATTGGTAGTACTCAGTGCTTGTAATACCTCGTTGGGGGAGATTACACATGGCGAAGGAGTATTAAGTCTAGCTAGAGGTTTTTTTGCCTCCGGAGCCAATACTGTAATTCCTTCTTTATGGAGCACCAACGATAAAACAACAGCAACAATTACTTCAAATTTTTATAAGAATTTAAGTGATGGAAAGACAAAATCTGAAGCCTTGCGTTTGGCCAAATTAGACTATCTGAAATCCAATACCGACGCTGAAGCATCTCCATATTATTGGGCTCCATTAATACTAATAGGAGATACCACTACCTTAATACCAGCAACTAGTTATTGGATATTGCTTGTAGGTATTACTGCTATAATACTCGTATTCTTGACATTCTATTTTATAATGAATAAGAAAAAAGTGAAAAATTCTTAAAAAATGTTAATTTCGCGTGGTAACATTTTTGGGTTTGGGGAAACCTAATGATGAATACGGAAAACAAAAAACACATCCTATGAAAAAATTAATTGTATTAGGTTTTGCTGTGCTATGTATTTGTGGAATACAAAGTTGTAGCATAGACGAACAAGAAGACATTGCACCACAAAAAATTGCTACAACTGAAAACAAAAAAACAAAAGCTGCTACACCACTTGAATGCAGAAAAACCATTTATGTCAACTTTGGTGATAGCATGTCAAGTGCTGATAGAGAACAATTTAGAATTATTGCCAAACATCGATGGTATAATTCTATTCTTGTAGCGGAGACTTTGTGCTCAAGAGTCGAAGTGTGGGAAGTACCTTGTGCAAGGGTTAGTAACCCAAGAAGAAACGATGAAGGAAAAAATATTGTGGTTGATGCAGAAGAAAGTGTCGCTACCCTCAATGATGGAGGAAGTGCGCAACCTCCTTATCTTTATCCCGCTCCAAAGTTGGAACCTAATAATTTCAATTTAATTGTATGTACTACACCTCCAAATCCTATAATCATCACAGATGGAGATGAGGATGACGACATAGGCGACAATCCTATCGGAATACCTTTACGATAACATTTGATATCTTTAATATAAAAAAACCGACTGCATATACAGTCGGTTTTTTTATGGCTTCAGATTTACATTAAGGAATACAAACAAAGGTAGTAACATTTCATGATTTGATGAACGGTACAACAGATAGTACTATCATAGACATACATCTTGAGTGTCTCTAAATGTTCAAGCACTTATCATTTTTTAAAACATTAAAATCATGAAGAAAAAAAAGTTAGACGGTTTATCACTAAAGAAAAATGTAATTTCGAGAATTGGTAGAAACTCTATTAAAGGTGGAGGCAATGACTCCAATCAATCTATATGTGATTGTGGATCAGGAGGCACTGTGGTTAATCGAACAAAACCATGCTTTAGTCAGGGAGAAGATTGTGATCTGATAAGAGAAACTAAAAAATGTGAATCTGTTGTTATCCATTGTCTATAATCTAAATTTAAAAAAATAAGGCTGTCTATATAGACAGCCTTTTATATAGATTTTTATCCTAAAACTCTAATTCGCTACATCACTAATAAATTTGATTCGGTATAAACGAAGTTCTTCATCGTCGTAGTCTCCATCAAATTCTTCGATAGCTAGGTCTATTTTATCATTCTCGGCTTCTAAGAAGTATTCATGAATTTCTTCCTGCTGATCTTCATCCAGAATTTCATCAATCCAATAGGTGATATTCAATTTTGTACCACTATACACAATAGCTTCCATCTCCTTAATGAATTCTGGCATTTCCATACCCTTTGCAGATGCGATATCATCCAGAGGTAACTTGCGATCCACATTCTGAATTATATATAGTTTCAAACCACTATTGGCTCCCGTACTCTTTACTACAAAGTCATCTGGACGAACAATTTCATTTTCTTCAACGTACTTGGCAATAAGGGCAACAAATTCCTTTCCATATTTTTTTGCCTTCCCTTCTCCTACTCCATGTACATTACCTAATTCTTCTATAGAAACAGGATATTTTAATGCCATATCCTCTATAGAAGGATCCTGAAACACAACAAAAGGAGGTACTCCGAGCTTTTTGGCTACACTCTTTCGCAGATCCTTTAACATACCTGCCAATTTCTCATCACTGCTTCCTTTTCCTCCTCCTTTGGCAGCTGTGATAATCGTATCATCTTTGGTTTCGTCGTAAATATGATCCTCGGTCATCATAAAACTTGAAGGTGACGTAATAAAGTCTTTTCCTTCTTTGGTCATTCGTATAATGCCATAGGTCTCTATATCCTTTTTTAGATATCCAGCAACCAATAATTGTCTGGTCAGCGCCATCCAATATTTATCTTCTTTGGCTTTACCACTACCAAAAAAATCTTGTTGGTGCGTCTTATGAGAAATAATTAATGCGTTACTCTTACCGGTAAGTGTGTTTACCAAGTCCTTGGATTTATATATCTCTCCGGTTTTACTTACTACTTCTAAGAGTAGTCTGGCCTCATCCTTGGCTTCGTGTTTCTTTTTTGGATTACGAACATTATCATCCATATCCGCTCCTTCTCCATGTACTTCATCAAACTCTTCTCCAAAGTAGTGTAAAATGAATTTACGTCGCGATATAGAGGTTTCAGCAAACGCTACCACTTCCTGAAGCAGTGCATGACCTATTTCCTGCTCTGCAACTGGTTTACCGCTCATAAACTTCTCGAGTTTCTCAATATCTTTATAGGAGTAGTATGCCAGACAATGTCCTTCTCCGCCATCTCTACCAGCTCGGCCTGTTTCCTGATAGTAACTTTCGATACTTTTTGGAATATCGTGATGAATTACAAATCTCACATCCGGTTTATCAATTCCCATCCCGAAGGCAATAGTGGCTACCACAACATCCGCATCTTCCATCAAAAACATATCCTGATGTTTTGCTCTAGTCTTGGCGTCTAGCCCTGCGTGATACGGAACTGCTTTAACTCCATTTACCTCTAATGTTTGTGCTAGCTCTTCAACTCGTTTTCGACTTAAGCAATATACAATACCACTTTTTCCCGAATTTTGTTTTACAAAACGAATGATATCGGCGTCTACATTTTTGGTCTTTGGACGGATTTCATAAAAAAGATTGGGACGGTTGAAAGAAGCTTTAAATGTCTGAGCATTGCCCATCCCTAAATTTTTAAGAATATCTTCCTGCACTTTGGGAGTTGCTGTTGCCGTAAGGCCAATAATAGGAATATCCTCTCCGATCCTTTTTATAATATTTCGCAGATTTCTATATTCCGGCCGGAAATCATGCCCCCATTCACTAATACAATGGGCTTCATCTACCGCTAGGAAAGAAATTTCCTGGGATTTTAAAAAATCTACGTATTCTTCTTTGGTTAACGACTCTGGAGCGACATATAGTAGTTTTGTGACACCACTTTCGATATCTCCTTTTACCTTTTTTACCTCTGATTTATTCAACGATGAATTTAAGACATGGGCTATTCCTTCTTCTGCAGATATACTTCGGATAGCATCCACCTGATTTTTCATCAAGGCGATCAAGGGAGATACGACAATTGCCGTTCCTTTACACATCAATGCTGGGAGTTGGTAACATAGGGACTTCCCACCACCTGTAGGCATAATTACAAAAGTATTTTGCTTGTCAAGAATACTTTTTATTACCTTTTCTTGTAATCCTCTAAATTGACTAAAACCAAAATACTTCTTGAGGGCATCTTGTAAGTCAGTTTCATTCACACTCATTAAATCCTTAAACTTTTATAAACCAATTAAATAAAGATTTCACTAACACTAAAATCTATCTCCCCAATAACAGATTTAAGTGGATAATTTCAATTACAGTATTAAACTGTCAAATATAAGGAAATCATAAATTATAATCCTTTTTTTTGACAGTATTTAAAATTAATAAGGTATTACATACCTTTGCGTAAATTAAAGATAATAAATTCTTTATTGATAACATGCAAATTTTTTAAATTTTGAATACCCAAGACACCATAATTTCTTATGCTAAAAAAACCATAGCAGAAGAAGCACAAGCAATAGCTTATTTAGAGGAATTAATCGACGAAGAATTCGCAAAAGCTGTAGAAACTATACAAAACTCAAAAGGTAGAGTGATCATAACGGGTATTGGCAAAAGCGCCATTATAGCGACCAAAATTGTCGCTACGATGAACTCTACGGGTACTCCAGCGGTATTCATGCATGCGGCAGATGCTATACATGGAGATTTGGGAAATATCCTAAAAGACGATGTTGTAATTTGTATTTCCAAAAGTGGAAATACACCAGAAATAAAAGTGCTTGTCCCGCTGATCAAGAACTTCAAAAATCCGTTAATCGGTATCACTGCAAATAAAAATTCATTCTTAGGACAGGAAGCCGACTTTATACTGCACGCCTATGTAGATAAAGAAGCTTGTCCTAATAACCTAGCTCCTACTACAAGTACTACAGCCCAGTTAGTAATGGGAGACGCCTTGGCAGTATGCCTATTGCACTTGCAAGGTTTTTCGAGTAGAGATTTTGCAAAATACCATCCGGGAGGAGCATTAGGAAAGAAATTATACTTGAGAGTAAGTGACATTACCTCAGGAAACGAAAAACCTCAAGTTTCTCCAGACTCAAACATTAATGAAGTCATTGTAGAAATGACTGAAAAACGGCTGGGAGTCACAGCGGTTGTTGATCAGGAAAAGATTATTGGTATCATTACGGATGGTGACCTTCGGAGAATGTTGACGACCAACACTTCTTTTGATGGTCTTACGGCAAAAGATATCATGTCTCCTAATCCTAAAACAATAACAAATACTGCTATGGCAGTTGATGCTCTCGAAGTATTGGAGGAAAATTCCATTTCACAATTATTGGCCGCAGAAGAAGGTAAATATAGCGGTGTAGTCCATATTCACGATTTAATGCGAGAAGGAATTTTATAATGGCAACAGATACACAAAAAAATCCACAATCCATGTCTTTTCTGGATCATCTAGAAGAGCTTCGTTGGCATCTAATAAGGGCAACAATGGCGGTTTTGATAGCAGCTATTATTGCATTTGTAGCTAAGGAATTCATTTTCGACGTTCTTATTTTTGGTCCTAAGAAACCAGATTTCCCCACCTACAAAGGACTTTGTAATCTGTCTAAGTTGTTAGGCTTGGATGATAGTCTTTGTTTTAAAGAATTACCATTTAGCGTTCAAAGTAGAAAAGTAGCCGGGCAATTTTCTGTTCATATCTGGACCTCCATTACTGCTGGTTTCATTATAGCTTTTCCTTATGTTCTGTATGAATTTTGGAAATTTATCGCTCCGGCGCTGTATGATAATGAGAAGAAATATTCAAAAGGATTTATCATCATTTGTTCATGGCTATTCTTTCTTGGAGTTCTTTTTGGGTATTACGTAATCACCCCTCTATCCATTAACTTTTTAGGAGGCTATCAAGTAAGTGCCGAGGTTTTGAACGAGTTTGATATTGATAGCTATATTGCTTTAGTGAGAGCTTCTGTAATCGCCTGTGGATTGATCTTTGAGTTACCTGTAATCATGTTCTTTTTGACCAAAGTAGGTCTGGTTACTCCCGAATTTTTAAGGAAGTACAGAAAATTTGCATTAGTTATCGTACTGATCTTATCCGCCGTAATTACTCCCCCTGATATTGCAAGTCAGGTGATCGTAGCGATTCCGATTATCATATTATACGAGGTAAGTATCGTTATCTCAAAAATTGTTATCAAAAAAGAAAAACAAAAACTTCAAAAACAATCCTAATGAGCAACATAGTTGACGAATTTAACGCTTACAGAGAGAAAATGAATTCTCGTATCCTGGAGGATAATAACAAAGTGATAAAGAGAATATTCAATCTAGACACCAATGCTTATATGGAAGGAGCATTGTCTGTAAAAACTAAAGAATTGTTGGGTCTTGTTGCTTCTGCAGTATTACGTTGTGACGATTGTGTTCGTTATCATTTGGAAACCTGCCATAAAGAAGGTCTTTCTAAAGAAGAAGTAGCAGAAGCCTTGAGTATTGCCACACTAGTAGGTGGTACTATCGTTATTCCTCATTTACGAAGAGCTTATGAATTTTGGGATGCATTAGAAGCTCAGAAATAACAAATACTTGTTGTTTGAAAGAATAATGTAAATTTACAGGCCATTTGTAGCAACACCCCAAAACTAAAGAAGTCATTCTATTATGAAACTGAAAGCAGATAACTTAGTAAAATCATATAAAGGAAGAAAAGTAGTAAAAGGAATTTCTCTTGAAGTAAATCAAGGTGAAATTGTTGGATTACTTGGTCCAAATGGAGCAGGTAAAACCACCTCTTTCTATATGATTGTGGGCTTGGTGAAGCCAAATGGAGGAAAAATAACATTAGACAATACCGATATCACCAAATTCCCTATGTATAAACGTGCTCAGAACGGAATTGGATATCTGGCTCAGGAAGCTTCGGTTTTTAGAAAATTGAGTATCGAAGATAATATCCTAAGTGTTTTACAACTGACCAAACTTTCCAAAAAAGAACAGCTCGATAAAATGGAAGCTCTTATTGAAGAGTTTGGTTTAGGTCATATACGTAAAAACCGAGGAGACTTACTAAGTGGTGGGGAAAGACGTAGAACTGAAATCGCTAGAGCTCTAGCTACAGACCCTAATTTTATTCTTCTTGACGAACCTTTTGCAGGTGTAGATCCTGTTGCTGTTGAAGATATTCAACGTATCGTAGCACAATTAAAGGATAAGAACATCGGCATCCTGATCACGGACCATAACGTACAGGAAACTTTGGCGATCACAGATAGAACCTATTTGATGTTTGAAGGAAGTATTCTAAAAGCAGGAATCCCTGAAGAATTGGCAGAAGACGAAATGGTACGAAAAGTATATCTTGGTCAAAATTTCGAATTGAGAAAAAAGAAACTGGACTTCAACAATTAGTTTTCCTTTTCAGCAAAGGTTATTTATCCTTGAACACTAAGGACAAAAGGATATACATCAAGATCACCAAAGGAATGGCAACAAATTGAAGTACCGCTATCAAAATAATCGTTAATATCAGAAAAATATATCGGGTTACATTCTCTTTTAAGCCCCAAGTCTTAAACTTCAACGAAAACAAACGAATTTCTGCGTTTAGCAAATAACAGCTTAATATAGTAACCCCTATCAAAAACCATATATTTAATATGATTTCTGAAATCCAAAGTTGTTGTTGAAACTTAAGAATAAGTGGTAAACTTATAATCAGTAAGGTATTTGCAGGAGTGGGTAACCCAATAAAAGAAGTAGTTTGACGCGTATCTATATTAAATTTGGCCAAACGATAAGCAGAAGCCAAGGTGACCAACAACCCTAGCAAGGATAGATATGAAATACCTATCTCTTTAAAAGTTTCATTCGACCCCCAAGAATCCGTAACATCATGAAATGGAGCCCCTACCACTTGAGATAACAAGTGATACATTACAATTCCAGGAACCAAGCCACTAGTCACCATATCTGCCAAAGAATCTAATTGTAGTCCCAAATCACTTTGTACATTTAGCACCCTTGCCGCTAACCCATCAAAAAAATCGAATCCGATACCCAAAACAGCAAACAAAGCTGCATACTCTAATTTTCCGTTGACAGCAAAAACTACCGCAATACAACCACAAAAAAGGTTCAATAAAGTAATACAATTGGGGATGTGCTTTTTTATTTGCATGAATTTTGGATTTGGTGTAAAAATAACAAACTATTTTATCTATACACCAAGAATGAACCCATGAAGTAAGCTTAACAAAAAAGAAGTATTCTATTTTCTTATTTGTAACGAAATAAGTTTATTTTCGTTATCATATATTATCGTGTATTCTTCTTTTATGAAAAACGTTGTATTTGCTATTCTTACTGGATTACTTTTGGCGATAAGTTGGCCAACTTATGGGTTTCCTCTTTTTTTATTTTTCGGCTTTGTCCCACTGCTAGTCACAGAATATCAAATCAGAAATAGTAAACGAAGTGCATTAAAGGTATTGGGCTTATCCTACCTTGCCTTTTTTACATGGAACATGATAACCACATGGTGGATTTACAACTCTTCAGCATTTGGGATGTGGGTAGCAGAATTGGTAAATAGTCTTTTGATGTCTTTGGTGTTTCTACTATATCATATCGTAGCAAAAAGAACAAAGTTTTCGATCTCTGCGGTATTTTTAGCCAGCATATGGATGGGATTTGAATACTTTCACCTACAATGGCAGGTTTCTTGGCCTTGGCTCAACCTAGGTAATGGATTCGCAGGTTTCACTTCGTGGATACAATGGTATGAGTATACTGGCACCTTTGGAGGTACCCTTTGGGTATGGATTGTAAATCTGAGTGTTTTCAAAACCATATTACTTTTTCAAGAACACAAAGACAAACAAATACTGTATCGATCAGCTCTAAAAAATGGTTTGATTATTCTTATCCCCATCATCATATCGGTTGTTATTCTTAAGACTTATGAAGAAAAAGGGAAAGAAATCGAAGTGGTATTGCTACAACCCAACATCAATCCTTACACTGAAAAATACAACACTTCTGATCAGCGAATCAGTGATCTACTTACTTCGCTTACCACTTCAGAAATAACCGAAAACACTCGTTTTATTATAGCTCCGGAAACCGTTTTTGCGGATAGCAAACGATTAACTAATTTCCCAAGTTCTATCGCCAAAAAAACAGGTGTAGATATTCTAAAATTGTATCCAAACGCCCACTTTCTATCAGGAGTGTCTTTGGTAGATGTCTTTAACGATCCTTCCCGGATCAGACCTCAAACCAATATTTATAAAGAAAATATATTCTATGATGATTACAACTCTGCTTTCTTTGTACGCCCGGATCAATCCCATGAGTTATATCATAAGAGCAAACTAGTAGTCGGGGTAGAGAATTTCCCATATCAGAGCGTCTTAAAACCTATTCTTGGTGATGTGATGATAGACCTGGGAGGTACCGTTGCCAAAAAAACAACCCAAGATGATCGTGAAGTGTTTTATACCAAAGATAGTATTGGGGTGGGAACCATGATTTGTTATGAAAGCATCTATGGTGAATTTGCTACAGGATATGTAAGAAACGGAGCAGATTTCCTATCCATAATTACCAATGATGCCTGGTGGGGAAATACTCAGGGACATCGACAACATTTATCCTATGCACGACTGCGAGCTATAGAAACCAGAAGAAGTATTGCACGTAGTGCAAATACAGGAATTTCTGCAATCATAGATCAAACTGGCAATATGATCACTTCTTTAGGATATGAAAAACAAGGAGCTTTGCGTGGTACTTTAAAAACAAATGATAAGATTACCTTTTATGTAAGAGCCGGAAATTACCTAGCACGTACTGGTATTTTTCTAGCCGTGTTTATATTTCTATTTTCAATCACTCGCAGAAGAAAAAAAATCGGGTAACGATCTAGCCTGTTTTTCTTTACTAACTAATGATTTTGTTCCTGATCAACTTTGTACCTTTGTCCCTTAATAAAAAGTGACTGTGAATTACGTATCGGTAGAACATATAGCCAAAGCCTTTGGAGAACGTGTACTTTTCAAAGACATTTCTTTTGGAATTAATGAAGGGCAAAAAATAGGTTTTGTTGCAAAAAACGGAACAGGAAAAACCTCTTTACTCAATATCATCACCAAAGTTGAACAACCCGATGAAGGGCAAGTAGTGTATCGAAAAAACCTTAAAGTTGCTTTTTTACCTCAAGAACCGAATCTGGATCCCAGTTTAACCATCGAGCAAACCATTTTTGCGTCAGACAATGAAACGTTACAAGTTATAAGTAATTACGAAAAAGCCTTACTCAATCCCGATGATGCCGAAGCCTATCAAAAAGCTTTTGAACAGATGGACGCCATTAATGCCTGGGATTTTGAAACACAATACAAACAAATTCTTTTTAAACTCAAATTAGAGCACCTCGATAAAAAAGTTAGTGATCTATCTGGTGGGCAAAAAAAACGACTCGCCCTGGCTAATATTTTATTGAGCAAACCGGAACTATTGTATCTCGATGAACCTACCAACCACCTGGACTTAGAAATGATTGAGTGGTTGGAAGAGTACTTTGCCAAAGAAAATTTTACGCTTTTTATGGTGACACACGATCGTTATTTTCTGGAAAACGTATGTAATGAAATTGTAGAATTAGAAGGTGGAAAATTGTATAGCTACAAGGGTAATTATGCGTACTACCTCAACAACAAAGAAGCCCGTATTACCAATGAGCAAATTGCTACCGAAAAAGCCAAACAACTCTATAAAAAGGAGTTAGAATGGATGCGGCGCCAACCCAAGGCTCGAACTACCAAGTCTAAATCAAGAATTGATGATTTCTTTGAAATCAAGGAACGAGCTCATAAACGCCGTAACGAACACCAAATACAACTCGAAATCAATATGGAACGCCTGGGAAGCAAAATCCTGGAAATCCATAAGGTTTCAAAGAAATTTGACAATCTTACCTTGCTTGATCAATTTGAGTACGTTTTCAAAAAAGGAGAACGTATCGGAATTATCGGAAAAAATGGTACCGGTAAATCCACTTTCCTAAACTTGATCACCGGGTCCCTTGCTCCTGATCAAGGGAAAATTGTGATCGGTGACACGGTGAAATTTGGATACTACACCCAAAAGGGAATCACTATAAAAGAAGGTCAAAAAGTAATCGAAGTGATTCGGGAGTTTGGAGATTATATCCCTTTAAAAAAAGGTAGACAAATTTCAGCACAACAGCTACTTGAACGTTTTTTATTCGACAGAAAAAAACAATATGATTTTGTGGAAAAACTAAGTGGTGGAGAGCGAAAACGACTCTATTTATGTACCGTTTTGATTCAAAATCCTAATTTTTTAATTCTTGATGAACCTACCAACGATCTGGATATTGTAACGCTTAACGTTCTGGAAAATTTCTTATTAGATTTTCCTGGTTGCCTACTAGTTGTTTCTCACGACCGATATTTTATGGATAAAATCGTGGATCATCTTTTTGTATTTAGAGGAAACGGAGTTATTCAAGATTTCCCAGGAAATTACACGGATTACAGGGTATATGAAAGCAGTAGTACTCCTCAGAATACTACCACAGAAACTTCCGAAGCCAAAACCAAAAAAACTTGGAAAAAAGATTCAAAAGCTGGGTTATCCTACAACGAACAGAAAGAGTTTAATCGTATCGAACGAGATTTGAAGAAATTAGAATTACAAAAGAAGGAAATTGAAGCCTTATTTGCTGAAGGAACTCTGGAAGGTGATGATATCAATAAGCAGTCCCAAAAGCTTCAAACCATCATTAGCGAGATTGAGGAAAATGAAATGAGATGGTTCGAACTTTCAGAAAAAATGGAACAGTAATCCCATCGATCCACAAAGCTATATTCTATTTGGAAGTATGTTTTTCAAAATCAAATCGTATCTACAATTTCTTTTTAAGTCGACCAATCAACATGGGGTCCACTCCCCGTTTGTATACCAATTGGTAACAAAGTGTTTTTACAATAAGAAAAAGCTTGAAGTTTATGACACTATTAAAACATGGAACCTGCGAGATGAAGAAAACAGCGCTTTCAAGCTAAAAACGCTCAAATTACTATTTCGCCTACCAACTTACTTAAACTACCAGAACATTTTTCTTTCCAAGGGTACTCCAAAGATTATTTCACAAATATGGTCCTCTCAGAACGAACTTGATAATACTTCAAAAATCGATACCCATCCAACCTATGATCTTATCTACATCGATTTACATAAGGACATCCTTTCTGTGGCCGAAGTTATCGAGTTTTTCTCGTATACGCACAATGATAGTTTGGTATTACTGCGTGGTATACATAATTCCTCAGAGCACCTTTTGTTATGGGATACTCTAAAACAACATCCTCAGGTTCAGGTAACGATCGACACCTTTTATTTAGGGTTTGTTTTTTTCAGAAAAGAACAGGCAAAAGAACATTTTACAATTAGGTTGTAACAACTTTTCAGTTCGTGCGTCAAATAGCTGAATATTGTATCTTACACAAAATTCTAGAGGTCATTATATGGAAAACGTTATCGAGATAAGAGGCATAATACGTAATTTTCAATTAGGTCAGGAAACCGTTTATGTATTAAAAGGTATTGATTTGGACATCAAAAAGGGAGAATATGTGGCGATCATGGGCCCTTCTGGATCAGGAAAATCAACCTTGATGAATCTTTTAGGATGTTTGGATACTCCTACAGCGGGGACCTACATCCTAAATGGTAACGATGCCAGCACAATGACCGACAATGAATTGGCTGAAATTAGAAATCGAGAAATAGGATTCGTATTTCAAACCTTTAATCTACTGCCAAGAACTACAGCTCTTGATAATGTTGCCTTACCTATGATTTATGCTGGTGCTTCAAAAAAAGAAAGAACTACACGAGCAGAAGAGGTACTAACCGATGTTGGATTAGCAGATCGTATGGATCACAAACCCAATCAGCTTTCTGGAGGACAACGACAACGTGTAGCTGTAGGTAGAGCTTTGGTCAATAAACCTTCGATCATATTGGCTGATGAACCAACAGGAAACTTGGATTCTAAAACCTCAATAGAAATCATGAATTTGTTTGATGAAATTCATGCTGCAGGAAATACGGTGATTATTGTTACTCACGAAGAAGAAGTTGCCGAGCACGCGCATCGGGTGATACGCCTTAGAGATGGTATCATAGAAAGTGATGTAAGAAATAAATAAGCCATAGTTTCGAGTTAATTTGTATTTTGGTGTTTCATTATAACCAAAGTTTATGCAACCCACACAAATACTACTGCTCATAGCGGGCTATTTTGGCGTTCTCTTACTCATCTCTTATTTTACTGGAAAAAATTCTGGAAACGAAGCTTTTTTTAAAGCAAACCGACAATCCCCCTGGTATGTAGTTGCCTTCGGAATGATCGGAGCTTCATTGAGTGGAGTCACCTTTATCTCGGTACCGGGTTGGGTTGAAGCTTCTCAGTTTAGTTATATGCAAGTGGTATTAGGATATATCCTTGGATACACGGTAATCGGTACCGTGCTACTTCCTTTGTATTATCGACTTAATCTTACCTCTATATACACTTATTTGGACGAACGTTTTGGGAACTATTCATACAAGACAGGAGCCTCATTCTTTCTGCTCTCCAGAGTTGTTGGAGCTAGTTTTAGACTATTTCTAGTTGCCAATGTATTGCAGTCTATATTATTTGATGCCCTGGGGATACCTTTTTGGGTGACTGTTATTATTACCATCCTGCTCATTTGGTTGTATACGTTTAAATCTGGTATCAAAACGATCGTTTGGACGGATACTCTACAAACCCTATTTATGCTTATTGCAGTTGGAGTTGCTATTTATTATGTTTCGGATGACCTGGGCCTCAATGGAGCCAATCTCTTAGGATATGTGCTGGATAGCGACCTCTCCAAAATGTTCTTTTTTGATGATTTTAAAAGTGCCAACTATTTCTGGAAGCAATTTTTCTCGGGAGCTTTTATTGCCATTGTAATGACCGGTTTGGATCAGGATATGATGCAAAAAAACCTGACTTGTAGAAGTTTGAAAGATGCACAAAAAAATATGTTTTGGTTTACCATTGTCCTGACTTTTGTGAATTTCATTTTCCTTGGCCTTGGGTTATTACTCACGCAATACGCTTCACAAAATGGAATAGATGCTCATAAAGACCAACTTTTTCCGGCTATAGCAACACAAAGTGGACTTGGTGTAGGGATTGCTCTGTTTTTTGTCTTGGGCTTAATTGCCGCAGCCTACAGCAGTGCTGATAGCGCATTGACGTCGTTAACCACATCTTTTAGTATTGATATTCTAGATATTGAAAAGAAATACGATTCTAAAGATCAAGTACGAATTCGCAAAAAAATCCACGTGCTTTTTTCGGTTATCCTGGTTTTAGTCATTATTGCTTTCAAATATATCATTAGAGACGAGAGTGTCATTGCAAAACTATTTGTTTTTGCTGGATATACGTATGGGCCATTACTAGGCTTGTACGCTTTTGGTTTGTTTACCAAATTTAATGTGAAAGATAAATGGGTACCTATCGTTGCTATTCTCTCTCCTGTTCTTTCCTATATCATAAGTGATAATAGCGCCACCTGGTTTGGATTTGAATTTGGGTTCTTTATCCTTATTCTAAATGGTTTTTTAACTTTTCTAGGACTAATATTGATTCGTAGACAATAAAACCAAAGTACAAGCTACCTCTACCTCTATGCCGACCTCTTGTAGTTGGGAATACAACTCTGGATTCTCAGTACCTGGATTAAATATTACCCGATTGGGGTGCAAACTTATAATATAATCGTAATATACACTTTGTCGTCTGGGATTGAGATATAAAGTAACCGTATCTACATCCTTAAAAACAATGGGTTCTTTGGTTATAGCAACTCCCGAAACATTTCCCTCTTTTAAACCGATGGCTACCACCTCGTGTCCATGTTCTACTAATCTATGAATAGCTAAGTTTGAATATCGATCTGTTTTTAGTGAAGCACCTAAAACAAGTGTTTTTTTGGTCATTAAAAATTTTTAGGTTTTAGACAATAAACGTTAAAAAAATAAGTCATAATGTTAAAAACAGAGTACTAGTGTAACACAACATAAAGCAGTCCGTCTTACATATATAAAGATATGATTTTTCATAGATTTAGTTAGTTAGTTACTTAGATAATAATCAAATTTTATTCATAGTTGATGGTTAGTGTTACTATTTGGTTATTATAAGAAAACCGCCTTTTTCGAGGCGGTTTTTGTTTTTATACAATCTTTTGTTAAAACTGGAATAAGCTGTAACAGAAAACCACCCTGTTCGTCTAGTCTTTATATACGCTTCATCACCGTATAGAAGAATAAAGTAGACTTTTATTTCTCCTGAGATAAAAATCTACATATAGCATCAATCAATCAAATAAACGTTCAGAATGAAAACAATTAGTCAAAAAACAATTGTACTGTTTTTCTGTGCTTTTTACTGTCTAATCTTAAAAGCACAACCCAACAACGAAGCTATCGTAGGTACCATAAAAGGTAAGGTAATCGATAAGAATCTCAATCAGCCAATCCCCTATGCTTCGGTAGTCATTAATGACGGATCAAATAAAGTAATTAGTGGTGGTATTACTACAGAAAATGGCGATTTTTTAATTGCAGACGTTCCCAAAGGGAATTACACTTTAAAAATTCAATTTATAGGGTATGCAACACATACTCAACCTATAGAGATTTCCAGAAAAAATAAAGATATCGATGTAGGAACTATTTCTTTGGAAGAGACCGCAGAAGCCTTAGACGATGTTACCGTAGTGGCTGAGAGAACAACCATAGAACAAAAAATCGATCGTAAAGTAATTAACGTAGGAAAAGATCTTACGACGACTGGAGGTACAGCTGCAGAAATCATGAATAATATCCCATCTGTAAATGTTGACCAGGACGGAAATATCGCTTTACGAGGAAATCAAAATGTTAGAATTTTGGTAGATGGTAAACCTACCAATTTGACTCCTAATCAACTGCTGCGGCAGATTCCCTCTACTTCTATCAAAAAAATTGAATTAATCACCAACCCTTCTGCAAAGTACAATCCGGAGGGAATGAGTGGAATTATCAATATTGTACTTCACAAAAACAGCAACATCGGTTTTAATGGTAATATCAACACCGGAGTAAACTGGGACCAGAATGCCAGATTCAACAACTCAATTGATTTGAATTATAGAGCAGGAAAATTAAATGTGTATGGAAGCTGGGGTGCTAACATTACCAAAAACAGAAATGCCGGTTTTGTATTACGTGAAGATGAGAATTATTTAACGAATTTTACATTTTTGGATAACAATAAATCTCACCTTGTAAAAGTAGGTGTAGACTATTACATCAACGACAAAAACACTATTTCACTATACACCAATCAAAATCTATTTGATGGTTTAACTACCGGGATTACTGATATCATATTTTTGGATATGGACGAGAATGATCTTACCCAAAATCTGAGAAGTGATAGTGAAAATCTTGGGTCTACCTACAACCTAGATTACAAACATGATTTCGAAAAGGAAGGTCATAATATAGAACTTGAAATTGATTACAATGTTTTTGATGGTGACAACGATGATGATTTTGGTTTTGTAGGAGGTGATGGTTCTTTTATTAATTACAATGATCTTATTGACAATGAAAGAACAAATACCACCATTAATCTTGATTATGTAAATCCACTAAGCGAAAAAACCAAATTAGAGCTAGGGTATGAAGCACGTTTACGAAGGACCGATAATGACTACAGATCAACACTATTCCCGAATTCTATCTACAGTTATGACCGTGATATCCATTCACTATATGCTACCTACGGTACTAACTTTGAAAAATGGTCGTATCAACTTGGTGCCCGATTCGAGAGTTATCAGGTAGATGCCGTATTTAATGGAGAAAAAGTTTTTGAAGATGAAATTTTCACCGTTTATCCGTCTGCATATTTGACCTATAAACCTGGCGAGAAAAACACCTATCAGCTTAGTTATAGCCGAAGAGTCGATCGTCCTGGATTGAATCAAGTAAATCCTATTAGAGAATGGAGCACTCCCAGGATAATTTCGATTGGTAATCCTGCATTAGATCCTCAGTTTACCAATTCTATAGAGTTTAATTACACTCGTAAGCTTGAGGGTGGTTCTATCACAGGTGGGGTATTTTATCGATTGATTAATGATGAGATCAATCAAACATTAATCGAAAATCCAGATGTTGAAGAGGGACAGATATTAACCTTTGATAACTTTGATAACAACTCTGCATACGGCGTTGAACTCTCTAGCAATTACAAACCGACCAAATGGTGGAATTTTAATGCCAGTTTTGATTTGTACGGGCAAACGCAACGAGGTATTGTAGAAGGAATCACGAGAGAGGTAGATGCAGTTATTTACAATTTTAGAATTAATAATAATTTCAAAGCCACCAAAAATCTAACTTTTCAACTATTTGGATTCTATAGAGGCGAACAAGAAGGCGTACAATTCAAAACGAAACCATTTTACTTTATTAATACAGGAGCACGATACAACTTATTTGGAGGAAAAGGAACAGCCAGCATTAACTTTAATGATATTTTTAATACCCTGCGTTTCAGATTCTCTGGAGATACACCTTTTCCACAAAATGGAAGATTTCAAGGAGAAACACAAACTATATATTTAGGACTTTCTTATAGGTTTGGTAGTGGAAAAAATAGAAAAATCTCAAGAAAACGTAGAGATAATAACGAAAAATCCGGCGGGGGGATACTATAAATTAACTATTTTCAAAAAATATGTTAATTAGATGAATATTAATCAGTAATTTAGTTAAATTAGCTATTAACTACTCATCAAAAGCCTTAAAGTTAAATAATTGTAAAAATTTAGCATTTTTTGTAACACTTTACAATTTATAACGTTTAATATAGTACAGTCATGGTTATAATTTATTTGAATTAGCCTTTAAAAAATAATAACCGAGTTATTTCATATTAACGCGAAGTTCTTTCTAGCACTTCGCGTTTTCTTTTGTTATAAACTGTAATATCCTTTGTATTACCATCTTATGATCGCACTACCCCAGGTAAATCCACTACCAAAGGCTGCCAATACAACAAGGTCTCCTTCTTTTACCTTACCTTCTTCCCAAGCTTCTGTAAGCGCAATAGGAATGGATGCGGCTGTAGTATTTCCATATCTTTGGATATTGTTATACACTTGATCATCAGACAGTCCAAATTTCTTTTGTACAAACTGTGAAATTCTAAGGTTGGCCTGATGAGGGATTAACATGTTGATATCTCCAGGAGTCAATTCATTGGCTTGTAGCCCTTCATTAATTACCTCCGAAAAACGAACTACGGCATTTTTAAAAACAAATTGCCCGTTCATATATGGGTAATACGGTATATTTTCTTGAGGATTTTCTTCGATAATTGCAGGTACCCAGTGATCCGTGCTTGGTCCCTCCAGAGATAATTCCTTAGCATGAGCTCCTTCGCTATGCAAATGTGTCGATAGAATTCCTCGATTTGGGTCTTCACTTCTACTCACTACAGCAGCTCCAGCACCATCTCCAAAAATAACAGATACTCCTCTACCTCTGGTCGTCATGTCCAAACCACCACTGTGATTTTCACTACCGATCACTAATACGTTTTTGTACATACCGGTTTTTATAAACTGATCGGCTACAGAGATCGCATATACAAAACCACTACATTGGTTGCGAACATCCAAAGCAGGAATTGTTTTCATGTTCATCATCTCCTGAACTCGTACTCCCCCACCTGGGAAATACATATCCGGACTTAGTGTTGCAAAAATGATTAAATCGATATCATCTGTGGATAAATTGGCTCGCTCAAGAGCAATTTTTGCGGCTTTAACACCCATGATCGACGTACTATTTCCATCTCCTTTCTTGATATGGCGTCTTTCTTTGATCCCTGTGCGCTCTTGAATCCAAGCGTCATTAGTATCCATAAGTTTTGAAAGATCGTCGTTGGTAACCACATTTTCAGGAACATAAGATCCCAATCCTGATATTCTAGAAGTATACATATATATTTTACTTAATGTGTATTGTGCTTAGTTTAAAATGCATTAAAATCTGCCGCACAATATAGATATTCTAGACATTTTGATAAAGTAAACGATGATTATATTATATGCATGCATAACAAATAGTTTAAATTCATTTTACTATTTATTAACTTATCATTTTTGGGTCACCAAAAGCAACATTAAAAAGTGAATACACCTTAGAAACATTACCTAAACCAACTCTTGGTTTAATGCTATATGAGACAGTTCTAAATGCACTTGTTCTCCCAACTCTGTGAGAGCACAATTACTTTTTATTGCATCCGATGTCTCTCTTGCTTTCTTTAGATAATCGTTATGGTAAGTATGTAAAACCTCTACTTCATCAGAAGGCATTTTCGAATCTTTGAGCTTATATCTTATGTAATTGAGCATAAAGGAAAGCGCGACTAGCCCATGCATTGCTTTTATAGCCGGTCTTGATTGTTGTCTGATTCCCGACCAAATAGGTATAAGCATGTCTTTTTCATGAATCAATGTATCTGTACATTGTAAAAGAAATAAAATTTGATGCCCCAGCTCATGAACCAAGCTCATTTCAAATAGCAGTTGCCCATGTTCTCTGGCATACGGTATTTCAATAAAAATCGCGCCTCTTGCCAAAATTGTGCTGTATGAATAAGACCTATAATTTGCAGCAGATACAGGAACTACCACATCTATAATATCATCAAAACCCTTTGAGAATAGAGGTCCTTTTTTTATTTCAGCTTTTGAAGTTTTGTAGAACTCTATGAGCTCTGGAGCGATTGGATCCATTAAACCAATATCGCTCACTTTTTTATTAGAAATGCCCGTTTTTTCTTCTGAAAGATCCCATACCAAAGCCCCATCTGTTCTTAAAAAATTATCCAAATTTTTAACCATTTCCGGATCAGATAGAATTTCTCCTTTACTAGGTTGATGATTATATACCGGATGAAAAGAATAATCTCCTTCGTTTTGGACCAATCCACATAACCAAGGAGAATAAGAAGTTAAAAGCGTGCCTAATTTTTTATTCGTTAAGTCAATAACTTGCTGATCAATACTTTTTTTAAGATCCATCAGATCATCAAGAAGGTCTTCATGGAAAATCATCTACGCTCTGTTATGGCGATCGGTTTTATCGGTTCCTTCTCCGGCTTGATTCCCGCCTAAAACTTTTAGCATTTCTATCTTTTTTAGTTCAATGTTTGACTTTAGATTTTTTAGAAGATTTTCTTTTTTAATTTCCATGCCCTTAATATTTAATTGATTGCGTATTCTATAAAGATAACTTTATTAGTATTAAGATCCAACCCTATTCTTGTAACACCCCCCTAAAACACAAAAAAGCTACAAACTTTTAGTTTGTAGCTTTTTTCCCCCAATGTTCTTAAAACAGATCTGTTTTTAGAATATTTTACTCATTACCCTGATTTTGTTTTCCCAATTCGTTTCACAATGAAATTCCTTATTCGGTAATGATTTGAACAAAACTGTATTTTTGATTCTCAGCGTTTTAAGATCAATACAAAGATATATTGCCGATACATATCAGTCCATACGTAGCCCTACGTAAAAACGAAAAAACGCCTATAACAAAGATTCTTTATTTTTTTGAGCCCAGATCAACAATGCATTAGGTTTTTGATCTAAATCCAATTTTTTGATAATATTGGCCCTATGTTTTTCTACAGTACGAACGGAAATACTTAAAAAGTCTGCAATCTCACCGCTTGTCATTTCGTCGGCGATCAATTTGAGTATTTTCATTTCTGAACGCGTTAATTTTTCGATATGAGTACCTTGCTCTGTGCTAGTCGAAAATCGTTTGTATATTTTTTCACTGAAATAGGATTCCCCTTTACATACACTCTCAATACAAGCTTCTATTTCTGAAAGTGCAAATTCTTTTAAAAGATATCCATGAATATTATACTTTACCGCCTCTTCAAAAATCCTTTTCTCCTTATGTAACGTGTTGAGCACTATTTTGGTATCGATCTGATGTCGCTTGCAATTCTTTGCAATATCAATACCCGTCATATTGGGCATTTCGATATCCAAAATCGCGATATCTGGTTTTTCTTTAATAATCGTATTGTAAGCAGAAAGTCCATCGGTACAAGTTGCGATGATCTGGTAATTTTTCTCTCTTAAGAATTCTTCAAGACCTCTTAAAAGCAATGGATGATCATCTGCAATAAGTATATTAGGTCTAAGCATATTTTGGTATTTTAAATATCAATGTGGTCCCGTTGTCTATTTCCGATAAGATTTTGAAACTGGCTTTTAAAAACTTAGATCGTTCACTTAACGTTTTTAGGCCTATTTTGGAGATTGCCGTTTTTTCTTGGGAAACATCAAAACCTTTTCCATTGTCTTTGATAACTATTTCGACATCGTTTTCTTTATTGTTAACCCTAATTTCTGCCGACCTGGCATTAGAATGCTTAAGAATATTATTAAAACTTTCCTGGACTAATCTATAAATATTAATCTCCTTTTCAGGATCAAAAACCTGATCAATATTATCGATATCCGCGGAAATAAAAATGTCATAATTCTCATCAATCATCTCTACACTACTTTCTAAGGTCACCGTAAGTCCTAATTCTTCCAACTTAAATGGATGCAAGCTTCTGGAAATACTTCTCACCTCATCAATCACATTATCCACTACTTTGGCCGTTTGTTCATCCTTGCTTTGTGTAACCCTATTTTTGATCAGCAGTAAACTTTGGCCAACACTATCGTGTAAATCTTTCGAAATACGTTTACTTACTCGTTCTTGGGTTTGTAATAATTCCTGTAAAAAAGACTGTTGCAGTTTCTTGTTACGAAGTAAAAATACTCGGTTTCGATAGAGGTAAATAGACAAGAATAAAAGGCTTAATCCCACACCACCAAAAATCATCAGATTTCGTTTTGCCTTATTTTTTTCTTCGAGTATACTAATATTTGCATTTTGAGCAGCTATCTTACTCTCTTTCTTTTCAATTTCGTATAATGTGCGGTAGTAGATAATGCTATTAGACCTTCTGATATTGTACAAAGAGTCTTTGAGCAGTAAATGTTTTTCGAGATGTTTGGAAGCTTCAGCAAAATTCTTACTGCCATAATGCGCTTTATGTAACTCCTTTTCAACATGTACCTGACTCTGTAAATCATTAGATTTGGTAAACATTTCTAATTCTTCTTCTAAAAAAGGAATCGCATTTTGGTATCTGCCAGAAGCCAATTCATATTCAGATGCAGCCTGAAGATAAAACATCTTGTCATAGGGGCTGTTCACTAAATCGGGAAACATCTTGAGGGAATCCAAATATTTCTTAGCAATATCCAACTGCCCTCTTTTAGAATAAAATTCGGATAAATATCCTCTTAACCTGAATCTACTAGCACCAAGCTTTTCGTCATTAGCTATAAGAGCCAAGGCTTCCTGCAAAGCTTCACCTTGTTTTTCATATTCTTTTCTTTTTACATAATCCCTAGAATCATTGATCTTGAGTTCAGACAAGGCAACGATATCTTTTTGTTGCTGTTGGTTCAATAACTCTCTGATTTTTTGGCGTTCCTCGAAAGATTTATCTAATAAATACAATTGACTAAAAATACCTGAAATCGCTAATCCAGTATAGGCTACATAGGCTGTATCTTTCATTTTCCCATACAACTCATTTGCTTTTTGATATTTCAAAATCGCTTCAGAGAGCCTTCCTAGTCGTTCTGTTGCCTGACCATTAAAGTACAGTGCGTCTGCCTCAAAAATGGTATCTCTGGTTTGATGATATGTCCTTTCGGCTTTTTCATAGTCAACAATAGCTTTTTCCAGATTATCTATTTGATAAAAAGCCGCTGCCCTCTTGACATAAAGATGCCCCAGATTAATTCTTTTCTTAATCTTATTACTATCAGGAATGATATTATTGACAATCACCATGGCAGAATCTGGCTTGTTAATAATATTAAGGTAATGATATGTAAGTCGAGAGGTTCGGAAAGCCGCCAGATCTATGCTATCTAACTGCTTTGCTAAATCGATATGTTGTAGTGCATACTTCGAATAGTGTTCTTTATAAAACTTAGTATCACTCCACTTTAACTCATTGATTTGTTTAGAAAGGGAATCTAATAACCTCAGTTTATCTTGACCAGGAACCATTTGATCTACCTGTTCCATAAATTGGGTAAGCTCATTGTTTTGCTGAGAAAATCCGCAAAAACCAATGATGACGAAAGAAAAAAAGATGTAAACGTTAACTCTACACATTGTAAGGGGAAATTTCTAAACGTGAATATACACATTATTGTATTTTATAATAGCATCTTTTTAGTCAATTTATCCCTACAAAGAAGATCTGCTGTTAAATGCGGAAGGTGTGCCAACCACAGCACACCTTCCTAACAACCTAACCAATAAATAAACAAACCAAGTCAATCGGACGACTGACTAAAGGTATTTTTCAAAATTTCTTACTCGAATTGTTGCTTTCAAATCGTGTAACAAATTGTATAAGCCGAAAAATGTTCTGTTGATATATAGGAAGTGCTTGCTTCCTCTATTACCATTCATTTTTCTTAGCTCAGTATCCTTAGAGTATTTTTCACTTAACTCATTAATTTTTCCCCAAAAGTCTTCATCGGCCATATCAAAGACATCTCTATTAAATGGTCGTGTTAATAGGCTCAACATTTCATGAAACAGCTCCGAGAAGAATCTTTTTTCTTCGGGGGTGTCATCTTCTCGGAGAATTTCCAGTTGAAACATCTTTTGGGTAAAAAATTCTTTATCACTAATATTATTATGATCAGCCAACTCAAAATAAGGCGTATAAAAATCCATAGGGATCTTTTTGACACATCCAAAATCTATGGCAATCAGATTATTTTCTGAATCTACCAGGAAATTTCCAGGATGTGGATCCGCATGCACTGCCTTCAAAACATGTATTTGATACATATAAAAATCCCACAGTGCCTGCCCTATTTGATTGGCAATCTCTTTATTTTTATTTTGTTTTGCGAATTCACTTAAATGAACACCATCCATCCAATCCATTGTAATAATTCGCTCACTGGATAAGTCTGCATAATACTTCGGAAATTTCAAGTTTGGGATTTGTGCACATGCACTGGTAATCTCCTGACTTTGTTTTACTTCGAGCACATAATCTGTTTCTTCGAGTAACTTTCCTTCTACTTCTTTGAAGTATTTTTCAGAATCTTTTCCTTTTAAATTAAACATTCTGATGGCGATGGGCTTAACCATCGCCAAATCAGAACTTATGCTGTTTGCAACTCCAGGATATTGAATTTTCACAGCAAGTTTTTTCCCATCTTTAACTGCCTTATGTACCTGTCCGATACTGGCCGCATTAACAGATTGAGTTGCAAACGTATCATATAATTCTTCGGGGTATTTCCCGTGATATTTCTTAAATGTCTTTCTTACCAAAGGTGCAGACAACGGTGGAACACTAAACTGCGCTAGTGAAAACTTCTCTACATATGCATTTGGTAATAAATTCTTCTCCATTGACAGCATCTGAGCCACTTTTAATGCGCTTCCTTTTAGGTTCTTTAAACCATCATATATATCAGCTGCATTATTTTCGTTAAGCTCTTCCCTAGTCGTATTAGGGTTTACTGCTTTCTTACTATAATATTTGAGATAATTGCCTCCCACACGAACTCCCGTTTTTACCAATTCGGTAGTTCGTCCTAGTTTTGTAGTGGGTATTTTATCTATTGTTTTCATATATTCTACAACAAGAGTCTGATCTAATTCTAATTCCTTACATTAATTTGACATAACCTTTTCTTTCCACAGAAATTTTCCGAAATCCAGGATGCTATTCAGTGGCGTATTATCGAAAAGATCAAATATGGTATTCACCGATTTCTCAATAGCGATATCGGTCTTCTCAAACTGTGCAGAATCATCATTTGCCCAAAAATTCAACAAAAACAAAAACTGTAACCAAGCGCCTTCTGAAAATACTTGCACTGGGTTTTTGGTAATTTTATATTGTTTCTCCTCGTTATCGGTTTCGATAAGATCTTTTGTAAAATCTCTGATATTGCGTCTTAACTCCTTGAGTTGACTTACATTCTTCAAAGGCATATTGCCTTCTTTTAAAGCAAACAGCACATAACTCCTATTGAGTGTCAGCATTTCAAAAAACGTATAAAAAAATGTCAACATCTTTTCCCTACTCGTAAACTCGGCATATTCTTTATTTTTATGCATTGCGTCTACAGTAGTTGTAAAAAAGGCAGCCCATATACTGGAATTTACCTTTTCTAAACTTCCAAAGCACTTATAGAACTCTTCCTCGGTAATTTTGATCTCTTTACAAAACTTGTATACCGATTTTGGAAACCCATCATGTTCTAAAGCATGTTCCATATACTTTGAAATAATGAACTGATTATCAACTATTTTTTTGTTTTTTGAAGTAGCCATATTTTTATTTTAACTATGTAAAGATACTAATTGTTTAATCTTTACTTACAAAAGTTAAACAAAAAAATTGTTAAAGTTGTTTCATAAAAAATGAAACTTTATTGCTTGGGATAGTTTAGTCTATAAACCTCCTTAAACATTACATGCTGCATTCATAAAAATGTATTAATGTCAGTTTGTCAGCAAATCAGAATTGGTATTTTTTTTGAAACGAGGTTATTCTAATAAGGACAATAAATTTAAAATCATATAACAATGACAACAGGAAATATTAATGTATCGGTTGAGAATATTTTTCCGCTGATTAAAAAATTCTTGTATTCAGATCATGAAATTTTCTTACGAGAATTAATTTCTAATGCAACCGACGCCACTTTAAAACTTAAGCATCTTACCAGCATTGGTGAAGCCAGTGTAGAATATGGAAATCCACTTATAGAAGTAAAAGTCGATAAAGAGAATAACCTTTTACGTATCATAGATCAGGGTATCGGTATGACTGCCGAAGAGGTACAGAAATACATCAACGAAGTAGCCTTTTCTGGCGCCGAAGAATTTCTTGAAAAATATAAAGACAGTGCCAAGGATGCTGGAATCATAGGTCATTTTGGTCTTGGTTTTTACTCTGCTTTTATGGTAGCAACCAAGGTTGAAATCATTACCAAATCTTATAAGGATGAACCTGCAGCACATTGGATTTGTGATGGATCTCCTACCTATAGTCTTGAAGCTCATGACAAAACAGAAAGAGGTACCGAGATTGTTCTGCATATTGGTGAAGAAGATGCCGAATTTCTTGAAGAAAGTAGAATTAGAGAGTTATTGGTAAAGTATAACAAGTTTATGCCAGTACCGATTAAGTTTGGTACTAAAACTGAAACACTACCAAAACCAGAAGATGCAAAAGAGGAAGATCCGGCTCCTACACAAGAAGTAGACAATATCATTAACAATCCTAATCCTGCCTGGACAAAACAACCTGCGGATTTACAAGATGAAGATTATAAAGGTTTTTATAGAGAACTGTACCCTATGCAGTTTGAAGAGCCATTATTCAATATCCACCTTAATGTAGATTATCCTTTTAACCTTACCGGGATTTTATACTTCCCAAAATTGGGGCAGGATATGAATATGCAAAAGGACAGAATTCAATTATATCAAAATCAAGTTTTTGTAACGGATAATGTAGAAGGTATCGTTCCTGAATTTTTGACTATGCTTCGTGGTGTAATTGATTCTCCGGACATTCCTTTGAACGTATCAAGATCCTATTTACAAGCTGATGGAAATGTAAAAAAGATATCAAGCTATATCACCAGAAAAGTAGCTGATAAGTTAAACTCGATGTTTAAAAACAATCGCGAGGATTTTGAGCAAAAATGGAATGATATTAAGATTGTTATTGAATACGGGATGCTTTCTGAAGAAAAATTCTTCGAAAAAGCAGATAAGTTTGCGCTTTATCCTACTGTAGATGAAACGTATTTCACTTTTGAAGAGCTACAGGAAAAAATTAAAGACAATCAAACTGACAAAGACAATAAGTTGGTGGTACTTTATGCTTCTAATAAAGATGAGCAGCATGCTTATATTGCTGCTGCAAAAGACAAAGGGTACGAAGTACTGTTGCTAGACTCTCCTATCGTTTCTCACTTAATTCAGAAATTAGAAACTAGCAAGGAAAACATCTCATTTGTGCGTGTAGATTCAGATCATGTAGACAATCTTATCAAAAAGGATGAAGAAACTATTTCTAAACTTTCTGATGAAGAAAAAGAAGTATTAAAAACAGATCTTGAAAAGGTAATTCCTGCAGAAAAATATACGGTACAGTTAGAAGCTATGGATAGCAACGCCGCTCCGTTTATGATTACACAACCAGAGTTTATGCGTCGTATGAAAGAGATGCAACAAACCGGTGGTGGAGGAATGTTTGGTATGGGTAATATGCCAGAGATGTACAATCTGATTGTAAATACAAACCACGAGTTGGTTGGACAAATTGCTAGTACCAAAACTGATAAGAAAAAAGAACGTTTGATCAAGCAATCTTTGGATTTGGCAAGATTATCTCAAAACCTGCTTAAAGGTGAAGAATTGACAGCCTTTATCAATCGTAGCTTTGAAATGATAAAATAAGAGTATATATACTTATCAAATTATACCGCTTCATACTGCTATGAAGCGGTTTTTTTGTACTTCCTCTTTTGAAATCAATCCTAAATATTCTACATTCGTAACAATCACATTAAGAGCAAAAATGAGAGCTTTTCAGTACTTTTTTCTTTTTACATTGTTATTCCAGACCCATACATTTGGTCAAGCTCCTGTTTCGGGGTACCTTAACATTGATCAGTCCGAAAAGTGGGAAAACAAAGTCACATTAAGCAAAATAGATCTTAACGATCAAGACAGTGATTATCATGCTATACCAATTGCCACAGCAAGCATTACCGAAGAAGGCTTCTTTGCCTTTGACCAAGAGCATTTTGAAAATCATGCACAACTGTATAAGCTACAACTTCAACCTTTATCAGATAAAGAGAAAAAAAAGCTTTCCGAAAAAATAAAAAACTACAAGTTGTTTATTGCTTCAAAAAAGGATACGGTATCGTTTCATAAAACCACCAAGTATTTTGACAAGTACACCACTACGAGCAAAGCAGATTTGGAATGGCAAAAATTAAAAAAGTTTAATGCACGATTCGAAAACTTGACCTCTGATTTTGATACCAAACAGTATTTAATAGAAACCAAGGGATATGTAAAAGATTCTTTACAGATACTTCTGGTAAAGCTCATTGGTATCAAAGCTTTGGATGATCAAAATTTATTGGAGAAAGACATCAAAAAGAATCCCAAGTACTACGTAGATCTTTTACAAGAATTAAAATCCAGTGAACTTGATCCTGCTACCTATTTGTATCTGGAAAACAAACTTCATTTAATCACCAAAGAATTAACTACTCAAAAATATCAGGTTAGTCTTTGGGCTAATGCTGTAGCAATTTTTATCATAGGATTACTCATTGGTGGTATCTTCTACATGAAGAACAAACGAAATGTTCGCCAAATCCCGTTAAGCAAACAAGAACAAATTGTAAAAGACCTCATCCAATCTGGAAAAAGCAATAAAGAAATTGCCAACGAACTATTTGTAAGCATAAGCACTGTAAAAACACATATCTCCAACATTTACAGCAAATTAAATATTGCTAATCGCCAGGAATTGTTATCCAAAAGATAAAATCATACCGGTACTAGTACCATAATCCGCTCTTAAAAATTGAAGGAAGCATTGTTTTCTAGTGTTATTTGTTTTCAGAAAACAAAAACATGCAAAAAACAATCTTCACCCTATTTTCACTATTGCTTTGGGTATCCTTTTATGCTCAAGAAACCTACACCCTATCCGGAACAATTTCAGATCAAAATGGCACCCCCGTAATTGCAGGAGATGTGATATTAAAAGACAACACTACTCAGGAGATCATCACTTTTACTTTTGTGGATAACGGTATGTTTATTTTTAACCCCATTGTCGAAGGTCGTTACTTGTTATCAATTTCCTGTTTGGGATATGACACCAAAACTATAGAGATTCTATTAAATGAAGACAAAAAGATTTTCTTGCAATTATCAAAGGCTTTAGTTGATCTTGATGAAGTTACCGTAAACAGTACAAAAAATACGTTTAGTTTTAAAGAAGGGAACCTAAGTGTGAACGTAGAAAATTCTATTCTGGAATCCCTACCTTCTACAACCGCTCTTTTTTCAAAACTACCAGGTATTCAAATAAGTACAAATCAGGAATCGTTATCCATTATAGGTAGAGGTACCCCATTATTGTATATGGATAATCAGAGAATCGATTTTGATCAATTAAAATCTATAGTTGTTGGAGATATCAAATCGGTAGAAATTATTGATAATCCTCCTGTCAAATATGAGGCTGAAGGCAGAACGGTAATCTTGATCACTAGAAAACGAAACAAAAAAGAAGGCTACAAAATTGATCTTTCAGAAACGGCTTCTTTTAAAAGGAGGTTTAGTAATTATTTGGAGCTACGTTCAAGTTTTAAACAAAAAAAGCTAGAGCTACAAGCCAACATCAACTACAACCAAATTGGTTTTTGGGAAAACTCCGGATCCAGATTAGAAGTCCCCGAACAAAATATCATATCCGATTATAATGCCAAAGCAATTGGCCCCAGACCTCAGTTTATTTTTGGCGGTGGTTTTTTCTATGAATTGAATAAAAGTGATTACTTCTCTGGAAGAATCAATTACAGAACACAGCGTGATCGATTTCCCATTCTTACCAATACATTTTTACAAATCGATCAAACAGAAGATTTCATCATATCCGAAAGCTTAAATAATGCCCCACGAAGTTTTTTGACTTCGAATATCAACTACAATAAAAAACTGGATGCAAAACGTAATTTGTTTTTTGGTGTTCAGTATTCTGATTATTCAAGAGACCTAGAGAGCAGCATTTTTAATAATGTGAATCAAAATGGTTTTGAATTATCTCAAAACAGGAATCAGACCTATGATATTGCTGTTCTTGCATCAAGAATTGACTTTGAAAATGAAATCAATAAACAAATTAAAGTTGAAGTTGGTGGTTCTGTATCTTTAAGTAAAGCCAAAGCCTTTTCTGATTTCGAATTTGTCGACACTGATCAACGTCTGGTGACTGTTTATGATTACAATGAAGATACTTATGCTTCCTATGCACAATTATCAGGTAAAGTAAACAAGATTGGCTATAACGCAGGATTGAGAGTAGAAACTAATGTGGTAAAAGGAGGTTTTAGAAACGAGGAAGATCTGTTGGTAGATAGAACACAAACTCAGTTATTCCCAAAAGCTAGAGTTAATATCCCTATAGATAGTACAAAATCATTAAATTTTGCTTACAACAAAACGATCAATAGACCGGGTTACCTCAATGCCAGCTCAATAAGTACATTTATAAATCCCTTGGTAGAATTTACCAGAAATGTAAACCTACGCCCAACAATCACACAAGAACTATCTACCAATTTTATCACTAAAAAATCGAATCTTAGTTTTCGTTATTTCCATACAGAGTACCCTATATTTTTTAGTTCTGTCTATAATGAAGAAGAAGGCAGTATTGTCTCCTCTCCACAAAACTTTGAGCAAGAAACCGGGTATAGCATCCAATTTCAAAATACACAGCGCTATAAAATGATTACCTCAACCAATATCATAAGTCTAAACTACTCCAAAATAAAAGATCCACTTGCCGTAGAACAACAAACCAGCCCCTATCTATATTACTATTCTAACACCGAATTTAAAATCAAACCCAAAACCACCTTGGGTGTTAACTTCTGGGGGCTATCTAAAAGATACCAAGGAATTTTTGAAAGAAATGCATTAATTGTTGTGGGGGCATCTTTTGCAACTACCATATATCAAAAACTACAACTGTCTATTAATGCTAATGACATTTTCAGAAATATGAATTTTGAAGATCGATATACTGCCAATCAAATCCAGGCCAAGGACACCTTCTTTGTCAATGCGCAGGAGCTTTCATTCTCATTACAGTACTCTTTTGGTAAGACGAAAAAGTCATCCTTCAAAAATAAAGATGTAGACGACAACCTCAACAGAATTCGATAATCTTCATCTACTCTATTGATGAATCATGTTAAAAAAAGTAAAAATATTTTTTTAGTTAGGATTCCTTACTATATTTGTATCGAATTAATAAACGAAAAAAATAAAATTATGAGTAAATCAATTTTTTATCATGCTGGCTGCCCAGTATGTATTAGCGCAGAACAAGATCTTGTACACCTTATTGGTAACGAAAACGTAGAAATTGTTCATTTGGGAGAGGACCAGTCACAAATAGAAACTGCCGAAAAAGCAGGAGTACAATCTGTACCTGCACTATTAACTCCAAACGGAAATGTATTGCACATCAACTTTGGAGCTGCTATAGCCGACGTAAAGGCTTAATTTTTTTTCATGCTTATAGTTAGGATTCCTTATAAAAAGAATCCTAACTATATATGTAACCTTTAAATATCAAAGTAATGAAACTACTATCTTTAAGTATACTTTTAATCCTATCGAATGTATTATATGCATGCGATGATTGTAAAAAGTACAATAATGACGATCTCAAAATAACAGCAGCTTCTGTTATTCATAGCGAAGAAATTTCCAGCACTATTTGGGAAATTACGGTATCAGGAAATGCAGGTAAAACCACGCCCACTCCAGCCGGACAGTTGCATGATGCCCCTGTGTTGGGATATGTATTCCCTACCACCTTACAACCCACCGATGTAGGTTTTAGTGCAACCGATGGTATTGTAGCGTTGGCTCTAACCTCTCATCCAGATTTTGACGATACTCCGCTGTGGGATGAAAACACAGATAATATATATGACAATGATGGGATTGTATGGCATCCTCATTGGGTGGTGCTACATCAGGACAAACGGGTAGAAGGAGGCTTAGCCGTAAAGCAATTTGACAAAAATGACAAATCTGTAAAACTACCACCTACAAATCCCGGTATGCCTATGTATATGGATTCGCCAGGTTTTCAAGTGATCACAAAAGGAAATAAGATCAAAGTGGTCATTCCTGATTATAGAATGAATCATAAAACCGATTTTAAGTTTGATGCGGTAGCTGCCTATATGCAGGTAAATACTGAAAACAAAGATAAACCTATGCTTGGGGTATATGAAGTATACAGCGTGCTAAGCAAAGACCTTTCCCTTCCCTATCAAGTAACATTAAAATAAGATAACTATGGAAATAGCTGTTTGGGACACCTATGTACAAAGAAACGATGGAGCTGTTATGCACTTTGATATTTTAGTATCGGATACTTTAACAGATGAAGAAAGAATATTTGAGTTTGGTCGAACCTACTTAAAAACAAAATCTTTTGAAACTGGTAGCTTAACCTCAAAAGAATGTAGGTTTTGTCATATTGCTGTAGCTTCCGAAGAAATGATAGCACAGATCGTAACGAAAGGATATTATATTCTTGAAATGAAAAACTGTAATTAATAATCTCCAAAATAATTAGGATCACTAACTTTGCCAATAAGAAATTAGTATTTCTTGTTGGTAAAGTTGTAAACATATGGATAAAAGCATTTTTGATATTACTTTTCAGAATACCGATACGGTTTCCAAAATTGTTGTGGGTTTAGAACGTATTTCGGAAGCATTTAGAGCTTTACTTTGGGAGTATGCCAAGACCATTGGCCTAAGCCCCATTCAAATACAAATTTTGATTTTTGTTGCGTATCACAAGGAGCATTTATGTACAGTTAGTCATTTGGCTAAAGAGTTTAACTTAACCAAACCTACGATAAGTGATGCGGTAAAAGCTCTCGAAAAAAAAGGGATGATTAGTAAACATAAAACCTTGGTTGATAGCAGAAGTTATTTCATAGTATTGACTGGAGAGGGAAAAAAAACTGTTTCGGCCACAGAACATTTTGCAAATCCTATTCGAACTCAGGTGGCTCAATTTGATCAAGAAAAACAAGAATCTCTATTGTCTACCATAAATACATTGATCTATAAACTAAATAGAACGAGTATTTTATCTGTTCAACGTACTTGTTTTGGTTGCAAGTTTTATCAAAAAAATAAAGAAGATCACTATTGCAATCTGATCAAAACTACCCTATCTAATAAGGATATTCGTCTGGACTGCCCAGAATTTGAGGAAAGCGCATAAAAAAAGCCCCCTGACCCAAGTTACAGGAGGCTTTTCACTCAAAATTAAGACTAAATTTATCCCTTTACAGGTTTTGTTTGTTCTTTTTTCAAATGTTTTGCATAGAATCCCATCATTGCTTTATACATCGCAATAGAGTTTTCTTCTTTTCCGAAACCATGTCCTTCATCATATCTAACCATATAAGGTACATCATACCCTTTGTCACGTAATGCCTTTACGATCTGATCTGATTCATCGATATTTACTCTTGGATCATTGGCCCCTTGTACTACAAACAATGGCTTCTTGATTTTCCCAATTTGATATACAGGAGATACTTCTTCCATAATTGCTTTTTCTTCAGCAACATCTTCGTCATACCAAATTTCTTTGATAATCTTTAAATAAGGCTTCCAGTAAGGAGGAATCGTTTTCATAAAGGTAAATAAGTTTGAAACCCCTACGTAGTCAACACCGCAAGTATATAAATCAGGAGTTTTGGTCAATCCTCTTAGCACAGCATATCCTCCGTGGCTTCCACCATAAATCGCTACTCTATCCTTATCTACCCATCCTTGCTCGATTACATATTTTAACCCATCTTCAACATCATCCATCGCTTTTCTACCGATTTGCTTAAATCCGGACTCTAAAAACTTTCTTCCGTATCCTCCAGAGATTCTAAAGTTCACCTGAAGTGTTGCATATCCTCTACTTGCAAATAATTGAGCTTCTGGATTAAATCCCCAAGAATCGCGGATTCCTTGTGGTCCTCCATGTGGATTTACTACCAAAGGCACTTTCTTACCTTGTAAGGCTTCTTTTGGCAAAGTGATATACCCATGGATGGTAAGCCCGTCTCTACTAGTAAAAGTAATCGGTCTCATCTCTGCCATATCATTTTCTTTAAGTTGTGGCATCAAATTATACAACAACTTGAACTCTTCGGTTTTGGTGTCATAAGAATAATATACTCCGTATAACTTATCACTTTGTAAGAAGATTAGATACTTATCCTCTTCGTCGGTTTTATCAGCGATAGAATATTGGTGATCTGGAAACTTTGCCGTAATTTTTGCATGTAGTTTCTTGTAGTAATCACTAACCGGAACTACTACTCTTTTCTCACCTTGATAAGAGAAATAGTCTAATTCGTATCCTCTTTTTCTGGAAACTGAAAGGTTAGACACGTCATACTTGTCATTAGAGAATAGCTTTTTAATTACCTTATCCTCTTTTAAGTCATATAGATAAATTTCGGACTTATCAGAATCCAAATTAGATACGATATATGCATCATGCGGATTGTCTGTTGAATAATCAAAGTTTAAGATCGAAAACGTATCTTTCCAGTTTAATTGCTTGATGATTTCGTAGCTGCCTTCATTTTTTGCGTAGTAGAAATCAAAATTCACTCCGTCACGAATCTTAGCATATCCTTTTAAATTTCCATCCTTATCAAAATTGTATCCAGCGATAGGATTAGCGGCATCTTCATTTTTAAACAACTGTTTGATTTCTCCTGTTACAATATTGATCTTGTAAGGTTCAAAAATCTGCTTGTTGTTTTTGTTCATCGAAATGATCATATGATCTTCATCTTCTCTTAACCCTTCCAAAATATTTACCTGTACTCCTTCATAAGGGGTCAACTCTTTTTGATCAGATCCGTCGATATTAGCAGCAAACAAATGATAATCTTCATTCCCGCCTTTATCCATTACATATACCAGACGGCCGTTGTTGGCCCAGCCATACCCTCGGATCAATTCTTCTTTCTCTTCGATTACGCGAGTTACTTTGCCCGAGGCAATTTCTTTTACATATACATGATTCTTTTTGTTCTCATCCTTTTCTCTATACGAAAGGTATTTCCCATTTGGGGAGAAACGAAACGTTCTGGCCTTTGGTTTTGCAAAATAATCTTCTACAGAATACCCATAGGCCCCTTTATCCAGGTCTGCCAACTTTATTAATTCTGCATCAGAGGTAACCAATTCTGGATTACCGGGGATTGTTTTTTCAGATTTTTCCATTTCTAAGGGTAATTCCATTCCGCCTTGATAAAAAGTTCCTTTTAATTTTTGTGGTGCTACTGCTGCTACATACTTGATGCCAGCTTTCTTGAATACTAATGTTAATTGTTCATTTTCTAGTAGTACTTTGTCCATTGGAAGTCCCGTAGCTCCTTGAGAAGGACTATCCATGGTAGCCGCCAAAGCTCCATCCTTTTTTTCGATGTGAAATGCCAAAGGTATTTCGGCTCCTTGCACAGATAATTTACCTTTCCAGGTACCTGTGACTTCCTGTGCTTGTATAGGCACAAAAGACAAACATAAAAGCACTATAAATGTGCTCCAAACTGTAGATGATTTTGTTCTCATATTGATTGATTTATAAAGAAAAAGTGTGTTTCTAATATCATAAGTAATCATCGTTTGGATTTTGTTACATTCTATTTATGTTTTAACATAAAACTTGCAAATTTGGAAACAATCAAAGTAACATAATCCTTATCGCACCGGCACCTCTATCATATATACTTAGAATATTATGGAGTGTTACATTTTTCCCAAATATTACTATTCATTTTTTGGTTTTAGTACTTTTACTCGAGTAACACAAATTAACTATCTATGAAAAAATTATATATGTTGGCGGTTGCGCTTATTCTTATAAGTTGTAATCAAACCAAAAAAGAAGAAACCAACACCGATCAATCTTCAGAAACTCAAAAAGAAGCTATACCGGTTGAACCCAATGAAGGTATTGGGGATGGAGCAGTTTCTATTACCGATAGTTTTATCGGCAGCATTGAAAAAGCACATAAAAAAAGTGATTTCCTAAAGCATAAAGCCATCAGTTTTAATATCAACATCATCTTTGGTGGTAAGGAGCATCTGGATGGAAAAATCACTATGCTTACCAATTCTACAAAAATCAGAATTGACAAAAAAGATGAGACGAAGCTTATTTATAATGGTGAAAAAGTATTTTTATGTCCTGAAGATGCTACTGCCGGAGGAGCGCGGTTTGATATGTTTACTTGGACCTATTTCTTTGGTTTACCTTATAAATTAAATGATCCCGGTACGCAATGGGACTTAAAAAACGATCTGCCTTTGGACGGAGTTGATCATCATACTGCCAAACTTACTTTTAAACCAGGAACGGGAGATGCTCCTAAAGACTGGTATGTTATCTATACAGATACTGAAAAGAATACGTTAAAAGCTGCAGCGTATATCGTTACTTTTGGAAGTGGAGATGATATCAGTAAGGCTGAAGAAGATCCACATGCCATACAATATAAAAACTTCGAAATGGTAGAAGGAATACCTTTTGCCACCTACTGGGAATTTTATGGATGGCAGGAAGATAAGGGGATGACTCAAAAGCTTGGTGAGGCTACCATTACAGATATTACTTTCCTTGAAGATGAAGGTGCCATTTTTGAAACTCCTGATAATTCAAAAGAAATTTCTTTGTAATTTCTACAACTCGAGATACGATCTAATCCCTTTGCTATTGTTACGCAAAGGGATTTTTTTATTCATGCATATCCTTATCTTTAACTAAATAAATTTTGTGGTATCTTTTACCCTTAATCTTATTAACACTTAATTTTAAATAATGAGTTGGCATTTATACGTACTTTCTTTCATATTTATAATAGCAGGAATTTTTCATTTTATCAGACCCAAAGCTTTTATGAGAATAATGCCACTTTACATACCATATCATAAATTTTGGGTGTACCTCAGTGGAGTTTTTGAAGTTCTGGCAGGTGTAGGGTTAATTTTTGAGAGTACCCGAATATTTTCCTTGTTGTTAATCATCATCATGCTGGTTCTGTTTTTTCCGGTGCATGTCCATATGTTGATCAATAAAAAAGCAGGACTTAATCTTCCGAAATGGGTATTGATTCTTAGATTGCTTTTACAATTTGCCCTTATCTACTGGGTGTATCAATATGTATAAAAATGGAACCATTACTCTTTCCTAATAACTCGGATCCAATACAATTAGATATGAAAGATGCAGATGTGTGGTACTATCCTGCTTTTTTCACCGATGAGGAATCTACTCATCTTTACGACCAACTTATCAAGACCATAGCCTGGCAACAAGATCCCATTACTATTTTTGGAAAAACCTATATGCAACCAAGGCTCACCGCTCTTTATGCCAATAATACAAAGCCGTATCGATATTCAAATATCACCATGCATCCAAAAGCTTTTACTCCAGAATTGTTATCAATAAAAAATAGCATCGAAAACACTTGCGATATTCAATTTACTACCTGTCTATTGAATCTATATCGAGATGGGAGCGATAGTAATGGTTGGCATGCAGATAATGAAAAAGAGCTAGGACAACATCCAGTAATTGCATCTGTCACTTTTGGAGAAGAGCGTTGGTTTCACTTCAAACACAGATATGACAAAAATCTAAAACTAAAAGTAAAATTGCAACACGGTAGTTTATTAGTTATGCAAGGGGCAACTCAAGAAAATTGGCTGCATCAAATTCCTAAAACGAAAAAAAAGATTTCTTCTCGGATCAACCTGACCTTCAGAGTGATAAAGTAAAACCCCTACCAGGGGGCGGCAGGGGTTTTGAATCAAACAAAAATCAATTTATGAAAAAAATCCTATCTGTAGGGATTGTCTTTTACTATGTTAACCTATAAAAATCTTCTCTGTAATCTTTTGATCTTATGTCATAATTATCTTTCTTCAACAACACCAACGACACCAAACAGCATAGCAAATGGATAAACGCACAACTTTCTCTACCTGCATCCCAAAGAAATAGGGTAAAAAAAGCAAACAATATCACCGATATTTTTAATACATGTTTGGTAAACATTCCTAATACCAAGAAGAAGCCAATTACAAACTCTTCAAAAGGAACCAGAGGGGCCAACGCTTCCAACACCATATTATCAAACAAAGAAACTGAAACGAAGTAGCCATCCAGTCGATCTAGATACCCCGAATACTTGATAACATTATAAGTGCTATATACGACCAAAAAAGCACCGAAAGCGATTCTGGTAAAGTGATACAAATAAATTTTGAGTTTCATGTGAAGGTGTTTAAAAAACGGAGGACAAAATTACTAGAAAGGGGTTCATAATCTCTTGTACTTTTTGTTTAATAACTTGTACAAAAATCACCTAACTACCTCTTAATCAATAAAATCAAACGGTTTCGTTGAAATTTACTTGTAAAAAATAAATGTTAAAATATTGATTTTATTTTGTAACTTTAGATATAAAAAGTTGTTTATGAACCGCTATACATTGCATGAAACCTTTGTGGTACACCAATATTCTATCGATGAATGGGAAGCGGAACCTCACAATCATAATTATTTCGAAATAATTTTTGTTGAACAAGGAAATGGATATCATACCATTAATGATGTCAGGTTTCCATATAGAGAAAATGACATTTTCCTATTGGCTCCAGAAGACACACATCACTTTGAAATCGAAAGTCATACCAAGTTCACTTATTTTAAGTTCACTGAGCTTTTATTTTCCAGTAAGGTTAATCTTCCCGACAGAAAGTATTGGTTACAACGTATAGAACAATTGTTACACCATCCAAATATTATTCCTGGGGATGTGATCTGCCATGAAGAAGATCGAAGTATCGTTTGGGACATTCATAATTTGGTGTTGGAAGAATTCAAAAATGAAAAGATTTACTATCAGGAAATCATCTCCAACGCAATCAGTACCATATTAAGTATCATTGTCCGTAATATTTCAGAAAAGTACAATTCAAACAAAAGAGAGATCACTGTTAATCATTCGAAAATAGATCAAATACTAAGTCATATCCGACAACACGTATATGATAATGATCTTACTAAAATCAATTTTTTGGCAAATAAGTTCAATATGTCTCAGAGTTCAATTAGTACATATTTCAAAAGAAAAACAGGAGAATCTATCCATCAATATGTCACCAAGTATAAAATGAAATTGGTGGAATACCGATTACAACATACCGAGTTTACTATTGCAGAGATTGCCTACCAATTAGGATATACCGATGAGAGTCACTTAACAAAAACTTTTAAAAAGCATTTTGCAATGTCTCCCAAACAGTATCGTAAAGAATTGGCGTTAAGCTGATCTCGAATTATCCAAAAATTTCATTGAGTACTACTGCAAGTCGGATTCCTCCCTTCTGCAATTGGGCATGCAGGGTAGGAAAATAATCGTACATATATCTGTATCCGAGTTTTTCACCCACATTAGCAGAAGCATACACTTTTTTGGCTAAATCCTGAGATTCCTGAATCCAATCCAAGACAGTGCCTTTTTTGATTTCCTCAATTTGCTGATCAGAAAATAAGGTAGCGTTCTTAGACAATTCAGTATAACTCATCCCAAAATGATTGATCATATTGCTGTCCCAAACCCGATGCAAATTTGATCCATCTTTGAACCACCTTACCTGGATATCATTACCCCCTTTATCCTCTCCTCTACCCACATGCAAGGGTTGGTGTAAATCTCCTACAAAATGTACCAGCATTTTTAAATAGAATTCCTTATCCTCTATCGATGAAGAATCATTTTTTAACACTTCTATACATTTTTGTATTCCTTGTACCAGGTCTCCATATTCACTTGGCGTTTCTTCTCCATATTTTTTATCAAAAGGGAAATTCACATAATGCCAGGGGCTGTATCCTTTGTACTTGGCTTCACTTTTAATATCATCGGCAAAAGTAGACACCATAGCAAGGCTTTGGCCTTTTAATATCTTTGCAATATTACGTTTTGCTTTTTTGGTAAGGTAATTGCTTGCTATTTCTCCAGTCGCCCTATGACCGGTTTTACCCCAATCGTCTTTTGCGGTAATTGTAATTGAAGAAATACATAATATGATAAGTAGAAGCTTATTTTTCAGATTCATGTTTCAATATTTTGCGGCAAAGATAAAAAAAGGCTATGTTAGTGATTCGTTAAAATATGACTAGAGTTAAACCGTGCATTGTAGGTTGTTTAATTTTGTACATCAAAATATGATGAAGTATTTAACGTTTGCTATATAACTCTAAAGATACTACCCCAGATATGAAGTCAAAGTTTATACTTATTTTTTCATTATTCATATGTATTTGTTCTGCTCAGGAAAAAGAGTATAATTCAGCCATAGTAAAAGTTAACAGGTATGTCGAAGGTTCTTTAGTTACGCCATATTCCGATAAAAATTCCCCTCTTCTCATCTTCATTATGGATGCGGGACCAATCAATCGAGATGGTAACGACCGAATGTCAAAGAATGATACCTTCAAAAAACTAGCCTACGATTTAGCCAAGGCAGGAATTGCAACATTCAGATACGACAAGAGGCTTTTTAAAATGGAAAGTCTGGGTATCAAGGAGCATGAAATATCTTTTGATCATTTTGTCGAGGATGCAAAGTCAATAATTGATTACTTCAAAAGAAATGATGCCTATACCAAGGTAATGGTAGTTGGGCATGGTCAGGGCTCATTAATTGGGATGATCGCTGCAAAAGAAAGAGCTGATGGTTTTATTTCTATTGCTGGAAATGCGGATCCTCTGGACGAAGTGATTGTGGAGCAAATAGCCAAACAAGCTCCAGGATTAGAGAAAAATGCTGCAGTCGCATTTCGACAATTGCTGGAAAACGGAAGAGCTGTTGGATATGATCCAGCATTAGAGTCTATTTTCAGATATGATTTACAACCCTTTATCAAATCCTGGATGAAATATGACCCTAAACAAGAAATAGCAGCTTTGGATATTCCTGTTCTGATCGTTCATGGCGATAAAGACATACAAGTTGAGCTTTCCCAATCTGAAAAACTTAAAGAAGCTTCTCCCCAAGCCACCTACGCTATTATTTCGAATATGAATCATATCTTAAAAGAAATAAAGGGGGATCGTCTCGAAAGTTATAAATCTTATAACGAAGCCTGGAGAAAAATTATGCCCGAAGTTCTAAACAGTATCACTAAATTTGTAAAAGAATAATTATTATCTTAATTTGGATCAACCCAAATCTCAACCACTGCTAATGCCAAATCGCATTGTATTTTCTGACATTGATGGAACTTTATTAAATCCAGAAAGAGAGCTTTCATCGTTCACCATTTCCGAAGTTCAAAGAATAAAGAATCAAATCCCGGTAATTTTAATTTCCTCTAGGATGCCTAGTGCGATGACCCATTTGCAAAATGAGCTTGGTATTATCGATCAACCGTTAATCTGCTATAACGGAGGATTAATTTTGGTGGATCAACAGCCTATACACTCTACAGTAATACCTGTAGATATTATCGAAAAACTAAATACTTTCAACGCTAGCACCAAAGTGCATCTTAGCCTCTATTATGAAGATGAATGGTATGTTCCTGAAATGGATTTTTGGGCAAACAGAGAGGCCAGTAATACCAAAGTAGTACCCCAAGTGAAATCTACTTCGAGAGTTATTGATACGTGGAGGGATGGAAACAAAGGAGCTCATAAAATTATGTGCATGGGAGAAGAACCAATGATTGATAAGGTTTTCAACTATTTAAATAGTACCTTTGGTAACCATTTACATCTCTATAGATCCAAGCCAACCTATATAGAAATAGCCCACAAGAGCATTTCTAAATTGACTGCCATTGAAATGTTATTAGATACACATTTTGATATTCCGATTTCTGATGTAGTAGCCTTTGGTGATAATTATAATGATATGGAAATGCTAAAGGCAGTAGGTACAGGTGTAGCCGTTGCCAATGCCAAAAAAGAAGTGCTACAAATTGCAGATACAGTAACTCTGGCAGGAAAAGAAGATGGTGTAGCCACTTATATTAAGAATAACATTTTATAATTGTGAAGAAGAACTATAGATTTATACCTATCCTTGTATTAACAATACTATGCGTTATTGTTTTACCTGGGTGTAAATCGGCCGAATCTTCTTCTACTGCAATCAAACATTATTCGCCCATCAACGCTTCTATTGATCTTTATGAGATTATCGATGATAAGGTAAAAGTAGAAATCAGAACCGAAAGTATAGATGCCGATACCATAAGTTATTTCTTACCCAAGATCGTTCCCGGCACCTATCAAAACAACAATTATGGCAAGTATATCGAAAGTTTTGAAGCTTTTGATAAAGAGGGAAAATCATTGTCTGTTCAAAAAGTTGGGCATAACCAATGGAAAATCAATAACGTTCGGCAACTAGCAAAAATCACGTATCTAGTCAACGATACCTTTGATATAGAAAATACACACGAGATATTCTCTCCCACTGGTACGAATATCGACCAGGACAAAAATTTCATTCTCAACTTGTATGCTTTTGTTGGGTATTTTTCTGAGATGAAAGAAACCGAGTATCGCCTGTTTATAAAACATCCTGTTCATCTAGAAGCTTCAACCTCTGCTAAAGAAGTCGAACCAGGAGATTCTTCAGAAAATATCAATTTCAACGTTGACTACTTTATTTTTAATAGATATGCCGATGTAGCAGATACTCCTATTATGTATTCTGTTCCCGATCGGGTTACCTTTACAGCAAATGGAATTGAAATATTATTAAGCATCTACTCCCCTAATAAAATTCACAAAGCATCGCGTTTTACAGAGCAAATGGAGCGTATGATTAGAGCTCAAAGCAATTTCCTGGGGAATATTAATACCACAAAAAAGTATAGTATCTTATTATACTTATCGACTACCAAACCAAACGATGCTTCTGGTTTTGGGGCTCTGGAACACGACACCTCTACCGTAGTGGTCTTGCCAGAGTCGCTCACAAGGGCAAAACTAACTGAATCCCTAATTAATGTTGTTTCTCACGAGTTCTTTCATATCGTAACTCCTTTAAGTATCCAATCCAAAGAAATCCATTTCTTCGATTATAATCAGCCAAAAATGTCAAAACATTTATGGTTGTATGAAGGAACTACCGAGTATTTTTCAATCATCTTTCAAATTACACAAGGACTTATCGGGCAAGAAGAATTTATGGAAATACTGTTGGAAAAAATTGAAATTTCAAAACAGTTTGATGATTCCTGGTCTTTTACTGAAATGAGTAAAAACATCTTAAAGGAGCCTTACCGACAGAATTATCGCAATGTGTATGAAAAAGGAGCTTTGATTTCTATGTGTATAGATATTTTGATGCGAGAAAAGAGCGATGGACTATACGGAATTGTAGACCTTATTCACAACCTATCTCAGGAATATGGTAGTCAAAATCCTTTTGACGATGATGAACTGATCCCGACAATTCGCGAGTTTTCTTATCCTGAAGTAGGCGATTTCTTAGAAAATCATGTCGTTAATAACACACCGATCGATTATAATTACTATTTGAACAAAGTGGGCATTCAATTTGGCGAAAAGACAGTGAATTCTTCCTATTTCATAGATGGTCAACAACCACTAGTAAAAGCCTCTGAAGACAGTAATGAGATTATTTTTGAATCTAACACTAAGTATAACAATTTCTTGAAAAACTTGGGTATACAAGGTGGTGACGTACTTCTGAGTATCAATGGTAAAAAATATCAAGTAAAGAACATTTATGATCTTTTTGGAGATTCTAATCAATGGAAATTGGGCGACACTGTTATTTTTGAAATTAAACGAGGAACAGAAAAAATGACTTTACAGACCGAGGTCATCAAGCCCACTATACAAAAAACCATTCTTGAGCAAATTCCTGAGGCTTCAGAACAGCAAATAAAATTATTAAAGAGCTGGATCAACGACTGATAATTTTTCGTAAAATGCAGTTTGAGCTTTTATAAAATAGTGTATTTTGTGGGCTATTATCAAAAATTACACTTCTCAAATGGAAAATTCTCCTTTTTTTACTGATGACACTATAGTTTTCGGAATTTTGATGCTTTGTTTAGGTTTGGTGTTTTATACTTCATCCATCGACAAAGGTTTCTGGAAATCTTTCTACAAAATAGTACCAGGAGTTTTACTTTGCTATTTATTACCTGCCATTTTTAACTCAGTTGGGCTTATTTCTCCCCACTGGAGCGAGCTGGATGCAGATGGTGAATTGGTAGAAAAATCTTCAAATGTATATTTTATCGCAAGTAGGTATCTTTTACCAGCCTCATTGGTGTTAATGACCTTAAGTATCGACTTAAAAGGAATTTTTAATCTCGGGCCTAAAGCGCTTATCATGTTTTTGACAGGTACTCTAGGAATTGTTATCGGTGGACCTGTTGCTATCTTATTAATTTCTCTGGTATCCCCAGAAACTGTTGGAGGTGCTGGGTTTGATGCCGTATGGAGAGGATTATCTACTCTCGCAGGGAGCTGGATTGGTGGAGGAGCAAATCAGGCAGCTATGTTAGAAATCTATCAATATAACCCCGACAAATATGGTGGGATGGTTTTGGTAGACATTGTAGTTGCCAATGTTTGGATGGCTCTATTATTAATCGGAATTGGTAAAAGCGACAAAATAGATCGCTGGTTAAAAGCGGATAACACAGCCATAGAATCGCTAAAGGAAAAAGTATCCACTTATGCCGATAGCATCACTAGAAATCCATCGCTTACAGATTACATTGTCATGTTAGCAATTGCTTTTACCGCAGTTGGATTATCCCATTGGGGTGCCGCAGGAATGTCAAAAATGTTATCTAATAACTTTGAAATTTTTAACGATAAAAGTTCTGCATTATCTTCTTTTACTTCCAAGTTTTTCTGGATGGTAACCATTGCAACCATTATAGGAATTACCTTATCCTATACCAAAGCCAAAAAATATGAAGGTGCTGGTGCAAGTAAATTAGGAAGTATTTTTATTTATATACTGGTTGCTACTATCGGAATGAAAATGGATCTGGGGATGATTTTTGAAAATCCAGGATTAATCGCCATTGGTTTGGTCTGGATGTCTATTCATGCCCTATTATTGATTTTTGTTGCCAAAATAATCAAAGCTCCTTATTTCTTTTTGGCTGTAGGTAGCCAGGCTAATGTTGGTGGTGCTGCTTCTGCTCCTGTAGTTGCGGCCGCTTTTCACCCTTCGTTAACTACTGTTGGGGTACTATTAGCGGTTTTTGGATATGTGGTTGGTACTTATGGTGCTATTTTATGTACGATATTAATGGAAATTGCATCCAAAGGATAAACCTATAAAGCACTTAAAACTACTTTTAAGAAGATAGAGGTTTGAAGACTGAAAAGGGAATATGCCCTATTTATTTCAAATAAAATCTGCATCTTTGTAACCCATTTTAATTGAATATTTCGAACGCATGAAAAGAATTCCTTTTTTATTAATTACAGTACTATTATTAACCTATTGCAGCTCTCCTAAAAAAGAGGGAAATGTTGTTATTTCCGGAAACATTGATGGGTTAAAAAAAGGGACATTATATCTGCAAAAGATTAAAGACACTTTATTGGTGAATGTGGATTCGGTAGTTATTGAAGGAAACTCAGAATTTGTAATGCAGTCTAATGTAGAAGAACCGGAAATACATTATTTATATCTGGATAAAGACGATGGTACTCAGTACAACGATCGCATTGACTTCTTTGCAGAACCAGGAGAAATAGTAATCAAAACTACACTACAAGACTTTGAAACCGATGTAAAAATAACTGGTGGAAAAAACCAGGAAAAATACCAAGAGTACAAGAAAATGTTGGAACGTTTTAATCAACGTAACCTTCGGCTAATGAAGGAAGATTTTGAGGCTACCAAACAAAAAGATGATGAGAAATTGATGGAAAACGATGTGGCCTACAAAAAGCTTTTACGTCAAAAGTATCTGTATACCATTAATTTTGCGGTTTACAACAAAAAATTAGAAGTAGCTCCATATGTTACCCTTAGCGAGATCTATGACGCTAATATCAAGTATCTGGATACAGTAGCAAAATCTCTTAGCCCAAGGGTAAAAAAATCTTTGTACGGTAAACAACTTATAGCCTATGTAGAAAAGCGAAAGAAACAGCAAGAAGAAGCTGAAAAGACAATAGATTCGCTAAATCAGTAAAAAATAATACTAAAAGAAAAAGCTCTAAACAATGTTTAGAGCTTTTTTTTATTGAGCCGATAGAGGGACTCGAACCCACGACCTGCTGATTACAAATCAGCTGCTCTAGCCAGCTGAGCTATATCGGCAAAAGCGGTTGCAAATATAATTGCTCTAATGATATTTGCAAATACTTTTTCAAAAAAATTATAATGAATTTACTTTATCCAATAATCCTTTTGCTGTTTTTTCTAAGTCTTCTCGAATCGCTTTAAAATGCTTTGAAGCATTCTCTACTTTTTTATCATTCATTCTCTCTATAAAACCGTCAAAAGAAGCAATTGCTTCATCAATAATAGCTTCTCCTGCCTTATTATCCTTTCCCGGGTTTTCTAATTCCCAAGCGTATACTTCCTCAATAATATCTCCTAATACGTAATTGATATCTTTTTTGAGATCTCTCTTATTTGCCATAATTATATCTGTTTTATGATGTAAAATTACGATTTTCGATCAAACCGTAGTCAATTCTTTTACTTTATCCATTGCTTTCCCCAAGTGTTTTGAGGCATTCATACTATTAAATTTTAAACGTACCACACCGTCTTTATCGATCACGAAAGTCTCTCTACCTGGTAACAACCCGAGTAATTCGGACTTGACTCCAAATAACTTTCTTAGTTTTCCATTGGTATCTGATAAAAAAGTGAATGGTAGACGGTATTTGTTTTTGAATTTGGTATGAGAAGAAACACTATCTGAACTTATTCCGATTACCTCGGCTCCCATACTTCTAAAATCTTCGTAACTATCCCTAAAAGCACAAGCTTCTTTGGTGCAACCTGGCGTGAAATTTTTGGGATAAAAAAAGAACACTACAGGTTTTTCTCCAATCAAATCAGCACTGTTTACTAGCTCTCCTGAATCGTCTTTTGCTGTAAACGCCGGTATTTTATCTCCTATTTGTAACGCCATGTTATTGTCCTGTATAAATCACAAAATTACGAGGAGTTTCATATAATGTTATTTCCAAATCAAACTTCTCATCTATTTTTTTGCGTAGTCGATTCCAAATAACAACTGCAATATTCTCTACTGTAGGGTTTAACGAAGCAAATTCTTCCACCTCTTCATTCAAGTTTTTATGATCCATATAATCCTCAACCTCAGATTTAATATAATCCTTTAAAATTTTAAGATCGATGAGATATCCCGTTTCCGGATCAATTTCTCCAATAACTCCAACCACTAGCTCATAGTTATGACCATGGTATCTTGGATTATTACACTTTCCAAATACCACCTGGTTTTTTTCAGCGCTCCAATCCTTACGATATAGCCTATGTGCTGCATTAAAATGAGCTTTTCTGCATGCTTTAATTCTCATAATGTAATATGCGAATAAAATTTATCAAATATAATCTTAAACCACTCTGTATAAGTTTCAGGGCGCATCATAATGTCATTTTTGACATCCTCTACTGGCATCCATTTCCAATCTGCAACTTCTTCTGGGTTAATAACAGGATCCTTTTCGTATTCGCCTATAAGTACGTGATCGTACTCATGCTCTGTCAATCCATTATCAAAGGGAGCTTTATAGATAAAAGATACAGAGTCACGTAGTGGAGTGACAAACCCCATTTCCTCTTGTAATCTTCGGGTGCCTGCGTCTATATTTGTTTCTCCTTCTCTTTGATGACTACAACATGTATTGGTCCATAATCCTGGAGAGTGGTATTTATGATGAGCTCTTTGCTGAAGCATCAATTCGTTTTTGCTGTTTAGAACAAATACCGAAAAGGCTCTATGAAGTAATGCTTTTTCATGCGCCTCTAGCTTAGGCATCAATCCAATTTGCTCATCATTTTCGTTGACCAAAATGACTTTTTCTTCTTCTTTCATTAATTTTTTTGTTGTGTCAAAATTACAAAATCATAGTAGTATTCGTTTTACTAATTAGCAGGTTTTTAACGCTGAATCACTTTCCAACCTCAAAATGAACTTATTAGCAAAAAATGCTCTACTATTATGAACGTTATTCTTTCAATATAGTACAATTAACTTAAAACAAAAAAGCACCTTAATGAATAAGGTGCCTTTTGTAACTCTTTTGGGGTTATCGTTTTTATTTCAAAATAATAAACTCACTTCTTCTGTTGAGTTGATATTGATCTTTGGTACAGTTGCTATCATTACCGCAATCGTTAACCGGTTCGGTTTCTCCATATCCTTTGCCACTCAAACGATCTGAAGAAATACCTTTGCTGATCATATAATCAACTGTAGATTTAGCTCTCTTCTCGGATAAGTACAAGTTGTAATCATCATTACCATGACTATCCGTATGTGAGCGTACCTCTATCTTCATTTGTGGATATTGAGCCATCACCTCTATCACTTTGGCTAATTCTATCTTAGCATCTTCTCTAATGTATGATTGGTCAAAATCAAAATAGATCGGTTTTAAGGATAATACTTTAGCCAGATCATCCCCAACTCCTGCTGATTTGATCTTCTTCTCCATTGCTAAAGGAACATCAAGGGTCTGTTTGGTGTCTGGGGTAGTAACCAACTTTTCTGTAGTGGTGTATTCCTCTTTCTCGGCTCTTACAAAGTATTTGGTGCTGCATTCCAACTCGTCGGTAGTGTACTTCCCGTCTTCTCCTACTTCTATACTTTCGATCAAGTTGTTGGCACTATCGTAAACCGATACCTTTACTCCTGTAAGTGGCTCGTTGGTATCTTTGTCTGTGACTAATCCTGCTATAACAATCTTACAAAACTTACGCAGGTCTTCTAACTGTAAAAAGCTGTAGATATCATCACTACCTATCCCTCCTGATCGGTTGGAAGAAAAATAACCTCGCTTGGATTCATCATCTACGATAAAAGCAAAATCATCCTTGGGGCTATTGACCGGCTTACCGATATTAACCACCAAAGCTTCTTCTTCAGTCTGTGGGTTTAAACGAGTTACAAAAACATCTAACCCTCCTAAACCTAAATGTCCATTTGATGCAAAATAAAGATCATTATTCTTACTGATAAATGGAAAGGTCTCCTTTCCTTCGGTATTGATAGTATCTCCTAAGTTCTTCGGCTCTCCAAAACTACCATCTCCATTAATAGCTACACTATAGATATCAGACAATCCTTTACCTCCTGGCATATCGGATGAAAAATACAAGGTCTGCTCATCTATACTCAAAGCCGGGTGGGCTGTAGAGTATTCATCACTATTAAAGGATAAACTCTGTGGAGTAGTCCATCCTCCCTGACTATTCTTATACGATCGGTAGATCTTTAACTTATTGGTTCCTTTCTTGTCCTTACCGTACTTACGTTTTACGTAGTTGTTTCTGGTAAAATATACTGTACTCCCATCTTTGGTAAAGATCGGGGTAGACTCATGAAACTCTGAGTTGATTGTACCGTTAAACTTCTTGATCTCGGATAACTCTCCATTGGTAGGATCATATTCGGCCTGAAACAAATCCAAAAAGGCCTCATTATTCCATTGATGTACTGTCTTTTTAAATATTAAGGTATCTCTGGAGGAAGCAAAAACTACAAAACGATCATAAAAGGCAGTACCAAAATCCGTAAACGAAGAATTGATAGAAGAGTTCTCTATCTCGAATCTACCCGATTGAAAATCGATCCTTTCTAAGTAATTAGGTTGATCCCCAAATAGTTTAACCCGATTATCATCATTAGCCAGTTCGGTAAACTTCTTCATATACACATCGGCCTGATCATATTGCTCGGCAGCCTTTAAGGTCTGAGCATATCGAAAATAATACTCCGCCTCTGCCTCACTACTGTAATCATCAATTAGCTCCTTATACCATTTCTGTGCCTCTGCATATTCACTGTTGAAATAATAACTATTGGCCAACTTCTTTAACAAATCGGCATCCTTATAGCCTTTCTTTATGATCTTTAGATAGGTCTCTTGGGCATCGATATACTCATATCGATCATATTGACCCTGGGCCTTGGCTAGTTTCTTCTCTTGACCAAAAGAAACCGATAGCATAACTAAGGAAACTAAAACAACTGAAAGTAAATCTCTCTTCATATCAATGGTTAGGTTAAATATCTCTACTATTAAAAGAATCTTGGAGTCAGCATTCTATTGTATTTCTTAAATAACTCAAAGCGTAACATCACCTCATAACTCCCATCATTAAACTGCGATTGCCCCAACTCTGTGGTCTCTCTATCATAGGCAAAACCAATCATCATCGAATCCGAAATCTGGAAAGCAACTTGACCTGTTACCGCTGCACTCCATCGATAAGCAACTCCCAAAGTTAATCGCTCATATAACAAAAAGTTTGCGGAAACATCAACCTGTAACGGTGCTCCAAAAACCAATTTACTCAATAATGCTGGTTTAAACTTGAGGTCATCTGTAATATTAAAAACATGACCTGCTATCAAATAGTAATTGATTCGTTCCTCGGCCAAAAAACTAACCGCCTCACTTGAACTACTCGTGGTACTCTCATCAAAATGATCTGTCTCTAACAAATTAGGAGCACTAAGTCCCAAATAAAACTTATCGGTGTGATAATACACTCCAATTCCTACCTGAGGACTAAATTTATTATCAATATTGTTCTCAAACAAGGCATCATTTTGATTGAACTGAGTCAATTCCTGAAAATCAACATTCAACAAATGAGCACCTCCTTTCAATCCAAAACTCAGCTTTCCATACTCAGAAGTTGGAATCGTATATGAAAAATCAACTCCTATAAAAGTCTCATCGGTAGGACCGATCTCATCATTGACAATAGAGAGTCCCAATCCCAAACGTTCTGAATCTCCAATAGGAGTATTCAAGGTTAAGGTTTGAGTACGGGGAGCTCCATCCAAACCAACCCACTGGCTGCGGTGAAGACCCATAATACTCAAAACGCCTCGACTACCTGCATAAGCCGGATTTACACTAATCGTATTGTACATATACTGCGTATACTGTGCATCCTGCTGCCCTTGAACTTGTTCAATAAAAATTGTCAAAAAGAGTACAGCTAAAGTTAGTATTTTTTTCATACACATATTCTATTTTTCGATTATAGGGCTGTGATTTTATTGATTATCTATTAATATATAAATATCCTGCTCTGCTTTTTTGTTCTCCAGTTTCTAGAACATATTCTAACACATAAAAATAGGTTCCTACTGGTAACTGATCATTTTCTTTCACCGTTATTCCTGAAGAAGCCATACCTCTAAAGAAATTATCATTTCTACCATAGTTATCCGATTCAAACACTTTTCCTCCCCAACGATTAAAGATTTCTACTCTGTTTTGCAAACCTTGAATCCCTTGGATAATAAATACGTCATTAAGTCCGTCTCCATTGGGCGACACTCCTGTAAATACCGTGATGCCATCTTCACCTTCAGGAACCGTATTATCATTTGGTTGTAAATAATCCGGAGTACCATTTCCATCAGTATCTACAGCATCTTCAGGGTCTCCATCTCCATTCAGATCTGGATCTTCATCCTGGGTTAACAAACCATCTCCATCGTCATCATTATCCAAATAATCAGGAGTATTATCACAATTGTTATCGATCTCACAATCGGTATCCATGAGCTCTCCTGTATTCGGATTTCCATCACCATCTGCATTTACTCCTTCAAACTGTGTAAATACCCCATCTCCATCATCATCTACATCTATAAAATCGGGAACGCCATCTCCGTCTGTATCTTCATTTAGCGGATTATTATCATTATCGTAATCTTCAAAAACAGTATAGATTCCATCCCCATCATCATCGATATCCAAATAATCGTAAATACCATCCAAATCTGTATCCTGAGTTTCTCCGGTATCTGGATTACCATCTCCATCTGGATTAGGATTCTCATCAATAGTTGCCACGTTATCTCCATCATCATCGATATCCTGGAAATCATCAGTGGTATCATTATCTGTATCCTGAAGTGTATAGTTTACCAATCCCGAATCCGGATCATCCTGCACCACATCTGGAACACCATCGTTTCCAAAAGGTCCTTCTAATCTTCCGTCTCCATCCATATCAATTTGTCCATGACCAGCTTCAGCTACATCATTTACACCATCCCCATCAGCATCAATATCCACTCGGTCTACCAAACCATCATTATCAGTATCCAAAGTGGGATCTCCATTTTGCTCTTCAATATCCGTAATTCCGTCATTGTCGTCATCCATATCTACCGCATCAGGCACGTCATCCCCATCACTATCAATAATGATACGAAGTACGTTTGTGATTTCTGTACAAACTACCCCATTAAGTGTACTGGTATCTATCCTTCTAAACCATGAATCTGCTGTTAATACAGGACTGTCGTATATTGCACTTGTTGCACCAGGGATATCTGTAAAAGGACCAGTAGCACTAATGGTACTTACTTGCCATTGATGAGTTAATACACCATCTGCAATCGTAGGGGTTGTCTCGGTAAATGCCGCAGGATCACCTCCAGCAATAACACTTTGATCCGCTGCTATTACACCTGCAACGATGGTATTAATTTGAACTTCTATGACATTGGTTTCTACACTACATGCTACGGTGTTAAGTGTGGATGTATCTACTCTTTGAAACCAGGTATCTTCAGTCAAAGCCGGGCTGTCATAAGTAACTCCCGTAGCTCCAGCAATATCTGTAAAAGGTCCGGTTGGTCCTGCTGTACTGCTTTGCCATTGATACGTAATACTCCCATCTGCTACAGCACCACTAGTCTCCGTAAATGCAACCGGATCTCCACCTACGCAAAAGGTTTGATCAGCAGCAATAGTGCCGGCTGTGATATTATTAATAGTAATCGCAATTACGTTAGTCTCTCCCACACAAGGCACTCCATTTAGGGTATTAGTATCCACTCGTCTAAACCAAGTGTCTTGCGTCAATGCAGGACTATCGTAAGTATTGCTTGTCGCTCCTGCAATGTCTGTAAAACCAGTAGTAGCATTGGTTGTACTGCTCTGCCACTGAAAGGTCAAGGTTCCATCTGCTACGGTAGCTGCAGTTTCGGTAAAAGTAACTGGATCATCTCCTTCGCAAAGGGTTTGATCTCCTGCGATCGTCCCTATTGTAAAATTATTTACCGTAACAGCAATTACATTGGTAATAGCCGTACAACTTACTGTATTTAGAAGCGAAGTATCCACCCTTCGGAACCAGGTATCTTGAGTCAACACCGGGCTATCATACAATGGATTGATTGCTCCAGCAATATTGGTAAATGGCCCTGTCACACCTACGGTACTGCTTTGCCATTGATAAGTAATACTCCCATCAGCTACTGTCCCAGTAGTTTCCATAAATGCTACTGGATCATCTCCTTCACAAAGTGTTTGATCGGCTGCAATAACACCAGCTGTGATATCATTCACAGTAACTGCTATTACATTGGTTTCTACAGCACAAGAAACACCATTTAATGTATTCGTATCTATTCGTTTGAACCAGGTGTCTTGAGTTAAAGCAGGACTATCGAATGTGTTACTATTTGCTCCCACAATATTCATAAAACCAGTGGTAGCATTTGTAGTACTACTCTGCCATTGGTAACTTATTGCTCCAAAATCAATGCTCGCTGCTGTAGTTTCAGTAAAAGCTACAGGATCATCTCCTTCGCAAATGGTCTGGTCTGCTGCAATTACTCCTGCGTTAATCTGACAATTATCTCTAAAAGAAAGATCACTTGTTAATACTACGGGCGTTGGTGCCGCATCATTATCAAAATCTCCGTATACGGTTTGCAAATCCGCTACCGTTCCTGCTGTTACAGCATCATTTACATCCCAAACGACACTATTATCTACGGTGTCAAAAAGATCATCAATCCCGTCACCGTCTGCATCGGCAAAGACAACAATACTATTATCTGTATCTCCATTTTCAACAATATCCAGAACGGTATCATTATCACTATCAGTATCCCAATAATCAGGTGTGGTATCTGAGGGATTATCCGAGTTTACAGGAGTTAATCCAGGCCCTGCCAAATACGCATTATTGACTCCATTATTGGTCACAAACTCGGCTGGAGTAGTTGCCGCTGGTGCAATATAGCTTCCTGTACTTTGTGCTTCTACATTATCCGGAATTCCATCATTATCTGAGTCTAAATCAAAATGATTAGGCACTCCATCTCCGTCATTATCAAACGCAGGATCTAAAGTGTCACAAATACCATTTAAATCAGCATCTAAACAAACCGGTGGAGTTACTGTCCCATTATCATCAAAATCTTCATAGTTAGGAATTGTATCTGCATCAGCATCTGCGGATGGATCAACTCCCAAGCTATTTTCGGTTACATCCAGAATCCCATCGTTATCATCATCTCTATCAACACTATCTCCTACGCCGTCGCCATCTACATCATTCAAAAACAGATCACAAGCATCCACTATTCCATCACTATCACTATCCGGACCATCTTCTCTAAAATCTAAGGTCGTATTCGTATCACTATCAGCAGGAGCTGCATACGGTAGCGCCGCAGTTACCACTCCATTGGCATTTACTATAGTAGTTGGGCTTATAGGGTCCATCCCAAATACTCCCGTATCTCCTCCATCTGCTGTAGCACTATCATAAGCTTCATTGGCATCGCTACAGCCATCATTATCACTGTCTAAGTTTACAAAGTCATCACTACCATTGGCTAGCGTATCTATTGGATTGTTAATCCCCGTACCAAAATTAGCGTCAGAAGGTACTCCGTTGGTAGCAGTGTTATTTGCATTATCATCATTATCATCATGTGTTCCATTATTATCGACATCTACCCCACCTGCTTCTACCACATCGTATATTCCATCATTATCACTATCCAGGTCCAAACGATTTACAATGTTATCTCCATCAAAATCACATTCTGCAGAAAAGGTTATTAAACTGATATCTGCTGTATTTGGATTGATAGGGTTATCCACAAAAGACCATTCGATTTGTGTCATTCCAGTAGGGCTTGTAGCAGTAATTCTAAGACTTCCACTACCTCCAAATTCTGGGGGTACTGGGTTATTGGTGTTATCTAGTGTTCTTGTTCCCGCCACATAAGTCATTAATCCATTTGAAGACACCAATTCTTCGGTATGTTGAGTCCCAGTAAATTGGTAATTGGATCGTTCTACACTTCGAAATTGAAATATGATTTCGAAAATCGGCCGATCAAAGGTCAATACAAAATCTACGTTATTCCCAACTGTATTTTGATTATCAGCCCGAATGGATATACTTTCTACCGTAGTATTGGGCATGGGTGTATGCTCTGCCCCATTAAACACTCCAATTGGTGGAGATCCAATGGCAAGGTCAATAAGATCCCCTCCATCTTCAGTAATAGTTAAAGTTGCCGAAGTATTTAACGATGGTAAATCTATACCTGTAATGGTTTCTACAGGTCCGGTCATCCCAGAGATTACCGAACTGTCGTAAGTGGCGTATTGAGCTGGACACTCGGCCGTATCCAAAATCCCATCGTTATCATCATCTCGGTCTGTAGTATCCAATACCGTATCCCCATCGGTATCTGTTGCCTGACCATAACTCATTGTAACCCCCCAAAGTATTGCGACTACCAATACTAGTCGATTTTTAGTCATGTAAATTTTCCCCATAAATTTAAATCCCTTTTGACAATGTGCTCTATTTAATTATTGTTTCCCTATTCAATAAAACTGCATTATTACTCCAAAAATCTTTGAACTTAGCAAAGCAGTCTCTTATCCTTTTGTGTAATGACCAAGAATAACAACAATACTGTTGTACTATCCAGTCCCTACTTTGTATGATATTTAATACTTACTCATTTTAAAACATAATCATTCCAGAAATAACTGGAAAAATCTGCTACATATACAATATATCTTTGGGGAGCAATACATTGCACTCATTTTTCATTACCTAAAAAACTTTATCGGAAACTTACAAGAAACATAGAAAGGACTACAACGACATAAACTGGGTATGCACTATTTGTAATGAGTGGGGGAGAAAATCAAGTTGTAGTTGCAAGCGTATTTTTTTCTATAAGCGTTTAATTGAGTTTGATAAAATGTGTGTTTTAGGTTTTAATTACGGAAGTAAAAGTATAGATAATTACGAAATTCGCAAAAAAAGTTCTACTTAAAATACGGTTTTAACGTAGCGAACCCAATAAATCCAGTTTTTTCTTACATACACAAGTACGAAATAAGCTATAAAATTAAGTCGATATTCATCCAAATGAGTATCGATGATCCTCATACCTATACCGAGTGTCCCTAAGTACGATAATTGAAAAACAACACCTGCTAGCAAATAAAAAAGGCTATCAATGAAATGATAGCCTTTTTTTATATATTGGGAGATAGGATTTTTTATATGAATCCTCTTTTTCTTGCTTCTTCCAACAACTTTTGATCATCGGCCTTGGCGATAGAAAACATCTCTTTGATTTGATTCTTTCTTTTCTCGATAGCGCTTAAGGATAAGCTTACATAATTAGGTAAGTTCTTGGTTTTTACCCCTCGTGATAAGTGATACAGTATTTTTAAGTTCTTTTCATCCAAAGAGAACTTGTTGGTCATCATTTTTCTGAAATGATCATTCACTGTAGCACTGTAATACGCTTTTCCTTTTACAATATTATTAAAGGCTAATAGTAACTCGCTAGAAGTAAGATCACTCTTAATTAAGAATCCCGCAGGATTAATATTCTTTAAGATATTATGTATCCTATGATCCTCACGATGCATCGTTAATATGATAATCTTGGCTTTTGGTAATAACTCCTTGGCATGCTTAGCTAGATCTTCTCCAGAAGTAATTCGTCCATCTTCTGAGGGGGGTAACTTAATATCTACAAAAAGCATATCATAAGCGGTACCTTCTGCAGACTTGACGATCCTATCGTAGGCATCATCGCAATTGGATGCGATATCAATCTTGATTTGATACTCTTTTTGATTTTCTCCTAACAAGGTATTCTTATACCCTTCAATGATCATAGGGTGATCATCAATCATAAGAACTTTTAGCTTTTTTTTCATTTCAAAAATTTATGTTTATTAGTCTTCAAAACGAAGGTTATCCTAATTTAACTACAAAAGCAATTAAATAGTATAACGGTTCATAAAGAATTGTTGTTCGACATTTTTAAACCGGAACACTGACTGACACTGTTGTTCCTGCATTGGTATTGCTTAAAAACTGAACTACTCCACTCATTTGACTGACCCTTGAGGTGATATTCTTTAGACCAATTCCTTTTTTGACCTTGGTACTCTTGAATCCTATTCCATCATCCAAGATAGTAAGATTTATTTTATCTTCTATATAATCGAAATTAATTTTTATACTTTCTGCTTGTGCGTGTTTAAAAATATTCTGCAAAGATTCCTGTAAAATCCTGAATAAGTTGACCTTTTTCTGATCATCGATATGCTCCCAATCGATATTTTCGTCATTATTAAATTCGAAATTAATTTTGTTCACATCACAGAGATCGCTAATCAAACTCTCTACCGCATCGATATAAGCCACATCAGATGGCAAAGATTCTGTACCCAAATCGTGAGAAATCAAACGGATTTCCTTTTCTATAGATTTAAGCTCCTCAATATACTTGTTTCTGGCCTCGGTAAAGCCATCGTTGGCACGCTGGTTGATCCCATCCAGACTAAGACGTACCCCAAACAATCGACCCAATACCCCATCGTGTAACTCTTCAGACATCCGTTGTTGCTCCAGTTGTCGACCCTCTTCTAGCTTGATCTGTTGGTTGAGCAGTAATCGATAGATCTCCTGATTGGCTTCTTGCTGGGTTTGGGCGAACAATAACTCTTTATTACTTTGCTGCTGCCTAAAAATGATATACCCCAATAAGAATAAGGCAGTTAATCCCAGGATAGCGATGATTAGGATTTCGTTTTCTTTACTAATTTTTAGGTTTTTTTCTTCTATTTGATCTGTTTCGAATCGTATTCTAGCAAATTTATCCCTACTTAATCTTTCTTGATTTTGAATACTATCATTTAATTTAATATGTGCTAAAGCATATTTCAATGCTTCTTTATTATCTTTTGAAACTTCAGACAAAAACTCGTAGGACTTCAAAAGTTCTTCATTTTCCTTTAACTCCAATGCAATATTTTTAGATTTCCATCCATTTAAAATGGCTAAGCTATCATTACCAACAGATCTATAGTACTCAGCAAGATGCAGATGATTAGCAATAGAGCCTCTGGTATCCTTAATACTATCTCGAATCTTTAAAGCTTCATAAAAAAGCTCTGGAATATCAGCTGTATCTTTTGACAAAAAGTTAACATATCCCAAGTTATCCAATAAACGCGCATAGCGCTTAGGGTTTTTTCTTAAAAACTCTTTGTAGGACAAGGCCTTATTATAGTATTCCTTAGCTTTTTCATACTCTTTTTTAGATTTATAAGCGGTTCCAACATTGTTATATGATATGGTTCTCTGCAATGTTTCTCTTTCAGTACCAATATCAAACTCAATAGCTTTTAATTGATACTCAACCGCTTCATCATATCGTTCCATGTACTTAGCTAATGTCCCTAAATTGGTATAACAAATTGATAAGAACTTATCATCTTCTGCTAATTTAAAATTCTCTATTGCATTGATTGTAATTTTCTCGCTCTCACTATAATTTTTGGTTCGTTGTAAAAGTTGAGCTAAATCAATTAAAACTTTCCCTCTCTCATATGCTATTTTTTTTCTATCAAGATTTTCACTATTAAGGGATGAATAAATTTTTTCAGCTTCATAAAAATTCTTGTAGGCTATATCAATTTTTGTAGATCTATAAAATATCCCAAGATAAGCGTATGATTTAGCCATATTTAAAGAATCGTTCAAACTCTTTGCCAGTCTTAAAGCTTTCTCATTCATTTCTCTGTATCTATCATAATCGCTCAGTCCATAATACCCGAAAGAAATTTGATGTATTTTTGCTACTTTATAACTATCATCCGCTAAAGTGCTATAAATGTTATAAGCTTTTTCTAAATTATCTTTTCTTTGCTTTACAGTGTTTTCTCTGTTCTTAGCCTCTTCAATATAAGATTCGATCAAATTAGATTTTATAACTTTCTTTTCTATAACCTCATCACCATCATTACAGCCTACAAATAAAAATAAGACACTAATTCCAAAAAAATATTTAAACCAGAACCTTCGCATTATACTATTAATTTAAATCCTAAAATACAGAATATACTATTACAAAAAAAGAAGTTCTAGTATATTTTAGAACTTCTTTTTTTGTAATAGTATATAAGTGCCCGCTTTTTTAAGCAAAGTCATTTTTATTCTCCAGGTTTTACATTTCTGGCATCATCCTCAGTAGAAAAAAGATCATTATCATTAACCTCTATACCTATTTGCTCATCAACTGAATCTGTTTCACAAGCCATAAACATTCCTGTTAAAAATAGTACTGCGATTATTGTTTTTATAGTTTTCATAATATTTTGAGTTATAAGGTTGTTGTTATAAGTGTTGAAATTATATAGTTAGGAAATCTATTGTCCTGGAGATACCTCTTGGCTATCATCTTCTACCAAGAAAACTTCTTGATCTGATTCTAATCCTACCTCATCATTTACTGAATCAGCCTCACATGCGATAAAAAATGTACTTAAAAATAATATTGCGAATAAAGTCTTTATAGTTTTCATAGTTGTTGTCTTTTTATAGTTTAATACTTGTATTTTAAAACGAAAGTTGTTTAGGCTTTCGGGGGGTGATTTTAAAAAAAATCATTTTTATTCTGGGGCTCACTGTGCACGTGAAAAATAGTTTATGATTAATAGTAATTAAATTGTAACTACTTGATAACCTTGATTGTACACTACAAATGTAGGGCAAAATCCCGCGCGCGCCCAGAATAAATATGTACGTTTAGTGGATGAACAGAAGTTAGAAGTGGATGGACCGATTATACGGGTGAATGGCCAGATTTTAAAAAATGAGAAAATATATACGTATTTTCGTACAATTGTTAAAAGGTTTTAGTAAAAGCGGTTTTAACAAAAAAAACCGATAGATGTAGTTATCTATCGGTTAATGTTATAATAAAGCTATGTTAATATCAAACTTGTACCAAGCTATTCTTTGCCAAATTATCTTTGATCTCTTCTACCGTATTTTTGTAGGATTTTGAAAACGGTATCATATCATTTGTATTCTTTATCGCACATTTTGCTTTCCCAAAATGGATACGAGAAACATAACGTGTATTAATGATATAACTGTTGTGAATTCTTACAAAATGATCAGGCAGCAATTCCTGAAAATGTTTCAATGTTTTAAATGCTTCTACCTTGTTCCCATTACTCATAATAAAGTCAGTCGTATTGTTATCCGCCTTCAAATACAACACCTCTTCTACGTCTACAAATCGATAATCCCCATACGATTTGAAACATAAAGTGGTATCTGTGTGATGGTCGAAATCTTTTTCGAAACGCATCAAGGTTTTGGTAATCTGGCTTTTGCTTAATGGTTTTAAGATATAGTCCAATATACGATTGCGTATTCCCTCTATGGCATAGTCAGACGTTTTGGTAACCACAATAAACTCAGGCATATTAGATATGTACTTAGACAATTCTGTGGTTAAAGCATATTTTGTCTTCTCGCAATTATCGCCAGGAACCTCTGGTTCTAAGAAGACTAAACGAGGTCTTCTTTCCAAAATTAGATCCAATGCTTCCTGTTCATTTTTTGCAATTCCGGTGCAAATATAATCCGGTTTTTCTTCTAGGGCGATCTGGATTGTGTCCACGACGTTTTGATCATTATCAATGATTACATAGGGATATTTCATAGGGTATGAGATTAGTAAATTGGCGTTGGTAAATAAGCACTGCATTATTCTACTTACAAGATAGGATTTTTCGATTTTTTTATGATACGGTTTTACCGTAATATTAATACGGAAACCATTTGAAATCAATTAGTTACAAATTGTATTTTGTCGGGTTATATTAGCTTTTTATCGATGAAAAATAACCGGTATTCAAACGGAAAAAACTGGGTTTAAGTATGTTATTTTCAAAAAAGATGCAAAAATAAGGGTTGAGACACTAAAAATCATAGATAAAGAGTATGATTTTATAGTTTTTTAACACAAGTATTACCCTTCCCATCGTTTTTCTGATACCAAATGCAGCTCGTTTTTTACAATTTTAAGTACCTAAATAGCTCATTAAATTGTCTAAAAAAATGATCTTGGTTTTCCGGTGTTTGTAAAACATTTTAAATAGCTTTATCCTACTATACAGATACCTAATTATATATGAAGAAAAAAATAGTCGTACTTACAGGTGCAGGGATTAGTGCCGAAAGCGGCATCAGCACCTTTAGAGATGCCAATGGTCTTTGGGAAGGACACGATATTATGGAAGTCGCTTCCCCTATCGGTTGGCGCAATAATCCCGAATTGGTACTCGACTTTTACAACAAAAGACGGCAGCAACTACTTACTGTAGCGCCCAATGCGGGCCATAAAGCTCTGGTTACTCTGGAAGAAACTCATGATGTTACCATCATTACTCAAAATGTAGACAATCTGCATGAGCAAGCCGGAAGTTCACAAGTCATCCATTTGCATGGGGAATTACTAAAAGTAAGAAGTCAGTTTGATGAAAACCTGGTTCTGGACTGGAAAGAAGATCTAAACCTCGGTGATCTGTGTGAACATCAATCGCAATTACGTCCTCATATCGTGTGGTTTGGAGAAGATGTACCGATGATGGATAAGGCTATCACTATTACCGAAAGAGCGGATGTATTGCTAATTATCGGGACCTCGATGCAGGTTTATCCTGCTGCCGGTTTATTGCAATACGCTCCCTATCAAACTCCTGTGTATTTTATCGATCCTAATCCAGCGGTATCACCATCAGAGAAACTGACGGTAATTGCAGAAAAAGCCTCTACAGGAGTACCTAAGATCGTTGATCAACTATTAAACTAATATTAAAATGTTATTATTATAAAAAAATAATGTCACTCGAAGCCTGCAAACATGCAGGCTAAGAATGACAGGCGCTTTCAAAATAAGCAAATTGTTGTATCTGTTTATTTAGTGGTTAGGGTGTTGGATGTTTCTACTTGTAATGAATCTATTTCCTTAACATTTGTAGTATCTTCTTCTGGGATTATTGGCTTTTCTCTACGTTGTTTGGCCCAACTGATTAACCGTTCGGCGTCAGTATTCGACAATTCACCATGAATCCAGGTATATGGCTTTAACGGCATTTCCTTTTTCTCAATCTCTTCGATAAACTCTTCCAGTTTATGATCTTTTTGATTCTCAGTATAGGATTCCCATTCAGAAACATTGAAATGTTCTTTTCCCTCTTCAATTTGATACGCCATCCAATGCGAAACTGGGCTTACCTCCATATACCACGGATAACGTGTCACATTACTATGGCAATCATAGCATTGACTTTCTAAAATCGTTTGAACTTCTGGAGTGACTGCTGCCTGTTCTTCAAAAACCGTAATATTATCATAACTCGATTCATTTTTATCGGGTCTCAAAAACTGCGAAATCACAAGGGCTAGCAGTAGTAAGATAAAAAAGTTCTTGAGCATGATTGCTATATTTGATGGTCTTCGGTTACAGCAACAATAACGCTTTTAACAAGTAATTATTATTAGGATATGTGATTTTTGAAAGAACTAACTCCTATTCTACTCCTTTTTCAATTCATTTTTTCCTATTTTTCTTGCTGCAATCCTTATCCTATAATATAGGTAGTTATGATATCTCTAGAAGAACATATACAATCCATCAACCACTCACGAGAACAACGAAACGATTTTGCTCATCTCATCCTGGACAATACAGAATTGTTACCAGAGTTGTTGCAAATCTGCGCCCGGGTAAACGAAGAGATTTCGTGCAGAGCCTCCTGGGGTTTGGAGTTTTTATGCAAAAAGAATCTGACTGCCATTCTCCCCCATTTGGATCAACTGGTGGATTTGGTTCCAAAAGTCTACAAACACCCAGCTGTGCGACCTATGGCCAAAATATATGAGTACTTGATTCTCGCCTATTACAAAGCCAAAAAACCTGAGGTTAGACAGCATCTTACCCAAACACATCGTGAAAAAATAACCGAAACTTGTTTTGATTGGATGATCACGGACCAAAAAGTGGCCCCACAAGCCTATTCTATGACCTCTCTTTATCTTTTGGGCACTGAGTTTGATTGGGTACACCCCGAACTAAAAATAACGCTGGAAAACAATTATAATTCGGGTAGTGCTGCTTACAAAGCTCGATCGAGAATGATTTTAAAAAAACTCAGATAACTGACAAAGAAGTCTTTAAATTCTTTTTCTGTCATCAACTGTAAATCAAATCTTATATTTTATCTTTGCACCTTTCAAAAAAACACAACATTATGTCTACATTTCCTTTGCAAGCTATCTCTCCTATCGATGGACGCTATGCATCAAAAACCAATGCCTTGAGTGCATTTTTTAGCGAAGAAGCATTAATCAAGTATCGCGTATTGGTAGAAATCGAATATTTCATTGCTTTATGCGAACTACCATTACCTCAACTTAAAGATGTAGACACTAAGCTGTTTGACAAATTACGAGAAATATACACCACCTTTTCTAGTGAAGATGCGTTAGCTATCAAAGACATCGAAAAAGTAACCAATCACGATGTAAAAGCCGTAGAATATTTTATCAAAGAGCAATTCGATGCCTTAGGTTTACAGGAGTATAAAGAATTTATTCATTTTGGATTAACCTCGCAAGATGTAAATAACACGGCTATTCCACTAAGTATTAAGGAAGCGATGAGTAATGTATATATTCCTCAATATTTTGAAGTGCTGGAAAAATTAAAATCGTTGGTGAATGAGTGGGCTGCTGTACCTATGTTGGCTCGTACTCACGGGCAACCTGCCTCTCCTACTCGTTTAGGAAAAGAGTTTCAGGTATATGTTACACGATTAGAAGCGCAGTTTGATCTCCTAAAAGATATCCCAAGTGCAGCAAAGTTTGGTGGTGCCACAGGAAATTACAACGCGCACAAAGTTGCTTATCCCGATATCGATTGGAAAGCATTTGGAACCGACTTTGTACAGGAGAAATTAGGATTACACCACTCTTTCCCTACCACACAAATTGAACACTACGATCATATGGCCGCTTTATTTGACGGACTAAAACGAATTAATACTATCCTGTTGGATTTGGATCGTGATGTTTGGACCTATGTATCTATGGATTATTTCAAGCAAAAGATCAAAAAAGGAGAAGTAGGTTCTTCGGCTATGCCACACAAAGTTAATCCTATTGATTTTGAAAACAGTGAAGGAAATCTGGGTATTGCTAACGCCCTATTTGAGCACCTTGCTGCCAAACTACCAGTGAGCAGATTGCAACGTGACCTTACCGATAGTACGGTACTGAGAAACGTTGGTGTTCCTTTTGGACATACAATTATTGCTTTTCAAGCCACGCTAAAGGGATTGAATAAGCTACTGCTGAATGAAGAAAAATTTGCTGAGGATTTGGAGAACAACTGGGCGGTTGTAGCTGAGGCTATCCAGACTATCTTGCGTAGAGAAGGATATCCTAACCCATACGAAGCTTTAAAAGGATTAACCAGAACCAATGAAGCGATCAATCAAAACTCTATTGCTAGTTTTATCGATACTTTAGAAGTTTCGGATGCTATAAAATCTGAATTGAAACAGGTAACTCCTGCAAATTATACAGGGATATAGTCGCTTCGCTTCGACTACGCTCAGCGTACGTACGAAAACCTAAATAATATATATGAAAAGTACACTGAGCGGAGTCGAAGTGTACGATCGAATGATTACCCATTTAACGAACAATGTACACTTCGACTACGCTCAGTGTACGGCAAGCGTAGTCGAAGTGTACGCAATAAAAAAGCTTTGTCGGTCAGACAAAGCTTTTCTTGTTTTTTGATGTGATGAATGGCAGTTGACCACTAATCGAAGTTCTCTGCTATTTTTTTGAATGCACTTAGATCCATTTTATCCATGGATTTTGCTAATTTGGCAATATTTTCAGGCTTCATATTATCACCTAATACTCGTACAAGAGCCAATCCCTTTTCAGAATTGGTAGCAAATACGATCACTTCATCGATTTCTTCTTCATTACCCTGAAACTTGATGGTAGCTTTGGTCCCATTAGATCCCATGCGCATTAGGGTCTCGTATTTTTCACTGCTCAAGATCTTATTGATCTTCGCACTTTCTTCTTCAAATCTTCCTTGTAGCTCATCTGTAAGTTTTAATGCCAGGAAGTTTACCTTTTTGATGCTTTCTAAAGTTTCTTTTTCATCCGCAGAAAGTTCCACCTCATCTTTATCTAATAGACTAGAAGGAATGTCTACTGCGATAAAATCCTGATCATTCTGATGATCTACAAAATATTGTTGTAATGATGTTTCGCTGCTACAGCTAGCAAATACCAAAAGTGTTGCGGCTGCAAGGCAAGCGATTCTGATTAATTGTATCATGATTTTCATTTTTTTGGTTCCGATTACTCGGAGTAGTTGATTGTTTTTGATTGATGATGATGTTGCCATAATGAGTGGTATCAAACCTATGATTCAACACCACTCAAAAGGACAACGGATATATATAAAATAAGTCTTACTTATTCTTTTTTACGTTTTTAAGCTCTTCTCCACCAGGCACGTTTAAGTGATCAGCTATTTTAGAAACTTGCTTCAGGTCAATATCTCCGGTGATGGTTAATACTACTGTATCGGGCCCGTCTCCACTCTCTTTTACTCCATCCAGGAACATAAATAATTCGCTTACATGATCTTCGTCTCGACCTGGTTTAGAATAGAATTTTACATTTTTACCATCAGAGTTTACTCGCATCAATTCGTCTAGAGTAGACCCTTTAAGGTATTTAGAAACATCTGCTCTCATCTTTTTTCCGATTTCATCATTATCAGTAGCAAATACTTTGATATTCTTAATGTTTTCTACAAGGTTCATATATTCCTGCACCTCTGCATCGTTACTTTCTATATCGATTTTGCTTAATAGCTTAAACATTTTACTGGTTACGATTACAGACGATACGTCTTTCATATTTTCGTACTTATCAAATGCCCCTTGCGCGTTTGTGATGTAGGGTGCTATGGCAAAAACTAAAACTATTACTAACTTTTTCATAATTACTAACATTTAATTCCGGTTGTGTGTTGTTTGATCCGGAGTATGGATTTTTGTATTTTACTTTATTAATTTATTCGTGGTGTTTTCAAATTCATTGAGGTATACCAAATTTTGTTTGGCAGTCTCAAATTCGTTAAGGTACACCAGGTCCTTTTTACCCTCATTCATTAATTGCGAAACCATATTGAGGATCTTTTTGGTTTCTTGTAATGCTATTTCAGGATCTTCATAGGTTCCTAACTCCTCTGGTTGGGTGGGTGTCTTGGTAAAAAACAGCCCTGCAATAATTGCAACCGATGCTGCTACTCCCACCCACTTGTACCAATTGGTTTTCTGAACCGGAATATCAATATCCCTGGTAGCGGTTATATGGCTCTCTGCTGAAAAAAACTGAAACAAATCTTTGTATCTCTCCAAATGCGACGGCACAGTTTCTCCGGTAAAATAAACCTTTAATTCTTTTTCTTCAGAAATGGTCGTTTCGCCTTCAAAGTACTTTTCCAGTAGTTTTTCAATATTAGACAACTCCATAATTGTGTTTTTTTAATAATTCTTCTCTAATTTTTTTTCTTCCTCTAGATAATGCTACTCTCACAGCTGTTTCATTAATTCCTAGCATTTCTGCGATTTCTGCATTATCATATTGTTCTATATCTCTAAGCTGGATAATCATTCGCTGTTGTTCTGGCAAACCATTTAAGATTTTACCTACCCAATCCAGACTATCTTTTGCTTCAACTTGTCTTTGTAACGATGGTCGTTCATCTTTATAATTACTATGTACAATTTTTAGGTTGCCTGTTTCTTTGGCTTTTAATTTATCGTAACAGTAATTTTTGGTCATCGTCATCGCAAAAGCTTCTACATTTTTATATTCAGACATTTTACCTTTGTTCTTCCATAACTTCAGCAAAACCTCTTGCGTAGCATCTTCTGCCTCTTCATTACTCACCAGTAACCGTTTAGCTAAACGGAATAGTTTATCTTTAAAACCATTGGTAAGCGTTATAAATGCCTTTTCTTTCATTTTTTGATTGGTTGATGTAAAACTCCGTACTGTTTTATCAGTTTTTGGTAGCTTTATACAAGGGAGACGACTATGCTTGTAATTTGTTACAATCTTTTTTAAATTTATACTAAAGTCCCTATTTTTAACGCTATATATAAAAATATGCTATGAAGTACTTCAAATATTTTGTGGGTATGTTCCTTCTCGGAAGTATCACCACTGGATGTTTCGACGACAATGATGATGTTGTCCCTGTGGCCAGTGTTGCAGAAATCAATGATTTTATATGGAAAGGAATGAATACTTTCTATCTATATAAGGACGATGTTCCGGATCTGGCCAATAATCGATTTTCTTCTGAAGAGGAGTACAATAACTTTTTAAACAGCTTTGCTTCTCCCGAAGCTATATTTGAAGCTTTGCAATCCAATATAGATGAGTTTAGTTTTTTGGTAGCCGATTATGTGGCTCTCGAACAGTCTTTTGATGGATTGACGATGAACAATGGGATGGAGTTCGGTCTAATACGATATCCTGATGGCTCGGGCAATGTCTTTGGATATGTTCGGTATGTACTACCTAATACCGATGCAGAATCAAAGGGTGTAGAACGCGGTAATATTTTCAATACGATTAATGACACCCAAATTACCCAGGATAATTTTAGAGGATTAATAAATCTGGATTCGTACACCATCGGTCTGGCAACATTCGACGGTACCAATGTTACACCAACCGGAGCATCAATCTCATTAACCAAGGTACCTTATGTAGAAAACCCTGTTTTTATCTCAAAAACCATTAATAATGGAGGGAATCTTGTAGGGTATTTGATGTATAATGCCTTTACTTCTGATTTTGATGATGAACTCAATGCGGCAATAGGAGATTTAAAATCGGCAGGAATTACAGATTTGGTATTAGATGTTCGTTACAATGGTGGTGGATCGGTAGAATCTGCTATTGATTTGAGTAGTATGATTACTGGTCAATTTAATGGTGAAATCTTTACTGTTGATGAATGGAATAGCGAACTACAAAATCAATTTGGCCAAATACGACGATTTAACCAAGAAATAAAAACTGGAGAAGCTATCAATAGTTTAAACCTATCCAGAGTATATATATTAACCACAGGGCGATCTGCCTCTGCCAGCGAATTGGTGATTAATGGTTTGGATCCTTATATAGAGGTAATTCAAGTCGGGACCAACACCAGTGGAAAATTTCAGGCGTCCCGTACGGTTTATGATTCTCCGGATTTTGGAAGACAAGGTGCCAATTTGGGACACACCTATGCCATGCAACCTCTGGTACTTCGATCCATTAATTCTGTAGGATTTACGGATTATTTTGATGGCTTTACACCAGAAATCGAGATCGCAGAAGATTTTACTAATTTAGGCGTTCTTGGTGATCCCGATGAACCTCTTTTAAGAACTGCCCTAAACGCAATATCCGGTACAAGAATTGCCACAAAATCTCATACCGTTAAGCTCGAATCTATTGGAGACAGCAATATGTTTTCTCCAATATATGAGCGAATGTATGAATAATAATTCTGCAATAGTAACCTACTAATTAACAGTTGTTAGTATTGCGTTGTATTGGATAAAACCATATTTTTACAAAAATTTAACATTTAAGCTATGAATACAATCAAATTAAAATTATTACCCCTTTATGTATTTTCATTGCTATTGATCTTCTCATGCTCAAGTGATGATGGGGACCCTGAACCAGTAGTAATAAATAATCCTGATGAAGAAATTGATGATTTTATATGGAAAGGAATGAATTTCCTTTATTTATATAAAACAGATGTTCCAGATCTACAAGATAGTAAAGCAGATGATGAAAATGCGTATCGACAATTTTTAGCTTCGTATGATTCTCCTGAGAGTTTATTCCAAGATTTAAGAACTACAAACACATTACAAGGCGAACTAGAGGATCAGTTTAGTATTATTGTTGATGATTATGTTGCACAAGAAGAAAATCTTTTTGGCGGAATTACTAAAAATAATGGTATGGCATTCGGACTTGGCCGTTTTAGCGGTACTGACGATCTCTTTGGATTTGTAAGGTATGTCTTACCTGGTACCGATGCTGAAGCTAAAGGGGTGACCCGAGGTGACTTATTTACTACTATTAATGGAACTCAACTTAATCTTTCAAATTATAGAGATCTATTATTTAATGGACCTGACATCTATGATGTTGGTTTCAATACCATTGAAAACAATGCATTTGTTCCAGCTAATACCGTTACATTAAACAAAGTAGAATATACCGAAAATCCTGTATTCATATCAAAAACCATTGATTATCAAGGGCAAAAAATTGGATATATGATGTATAATAGTTTTACTTTCGCATTCAACAAACAAATGAATGATGCTTTCTTAGCTTTCAAGAACGAAGGAATTACGGATCTTATTCTCGATCTTCGTTATAATGGTGGAGGGTCTGTTTATACAGCAACGGGATTAGCAAGTATGATAACTGGTGCTTACACGGGGGAAATTTTTGCAAAAAGCGTATTTAATCCGGATTATACAGCTTTTATAAATCAGTTTTCTAATGCAGATGATTTTCTTACAGATAGGTTTTTTGATAATATTATTATTGATATTTCAGATAATGATGTTATTACTAGCGAACCCGTTAATTCTTTAGGGCTCTCCAGACTTCATGTACTTGCTAGCGGAAGCAGTGCTTCTGCAAGTGAGCTAATAATTAATAGTCTTTCTTCCTATATAGATGTCATTCAAATAGGAACAAGCACCCTCGGAAAATTCCAAGCCTCAAGACTAGTTTATGACTCTCCAGACTTCAGGAGAGATGATGCAAATCCAAATCACACCTATGCTATGCAACCATTGGTTAGCAAGGTAGCGAACAAAGATGATGTTACCGACTTTATTCTAGGGTTACCCGCTGATGTAGTATTCCAGGAAGATTTTAGAAATATGGGGGTTTTAGGTGAAGTTGACGAACCGCATTTAAATGTAGCTTTAGAGTATATTGTTAACAATACCACAGCTGCTGCAAGAAGTAAAGACTTTGTGGATTTTGAGTTGGTTGGAGAAAGTAAAATGAATAGTCCTTCATACCAAAGAATGTATATCGATAATATCCCTCTTGAAGGAAGGAATTAATAAAAAACCGTATTATTAATTAAAATAAAAAACTCCCGAATTCGCGAATTTGGGAGTTTTGTTCTATAGGGTTCAATTTTAGAAATCCAAATTCAATCCAAATCTTGCATTTCTACCACGAGTACTAAATCCAAAAATTTCCTGATAGTCTTCGTTGGTGATATTTTCTATAGCTGCAAATAGACTTACATGTTTAGACACTCTGTGGTTGATCGAAAAATCAACTAACACATACGAATCCAAAGTAATCGGTTCTGAAGCAAACGTAGCCAGATTAAAGAAACTATCGTCTCTCTCATCATTATACTGAAAATTAATAGCTGCATTTGTATTTTCGCTAAATTGATATCCCACATTCGCATTTACTTTAATCTCAGGGATTCTAATTTGCGAAAGATCTTCGTCCACATCTGTATAGGTAAAGTTACCTGCTAATGATAATTTATCTTCTAGTAATCTAGAGCTAATCTCAAATTCTAAACCACTTGTGCTAAAGTCTGCATCAATATTTTGGTATTGAAATACAAAACCTCCTGTATCTACAAAGTCCACAAAATTTTCTTCATCACGCTTAAAATACACCGCACTTATACGTAATTTCTTGTTTGAAGAAAATTCTAAACCTACCTCTAGAGTGGTATTCTCTTCAGGATCTAACTCCTGGTTACCAAAATTACCCGAATACAGTTGGAACAAGGATGGAGTAATGTAAGCGGTAGAATATGACGCCAAAGCTTTGATATAACTCTCATCAAATTTATAGGTATACGACGGGTTTACACTATATACCAGGTGTGTCCCATACTCACTATGAATATTTAATCTTGCTCCAGCATTCACGTTTAATCCAAAATCAGATACATACACGACGTTTACATAAGGATCAATAATATCAAAATCTGCCACCTCATCATTTATTGTCTGTACAAATGGATCTCTCCTTGAAGCAGCACTAAATCCGTTATAATCGTTATTAGATCCATTAACCCCTACAACCGTATAAAACATATTGTTGAAGTTATATTTGTTGTATAGGTCATATGAATAGAACCTACTCTCATTTTTGGTAGCAAAGGTATTCGAGAAAAAGTCACGATCTAGCAAAGAATAACTGTTGGTAAATACTATGCTTCCTTTGTCGTACTTGTATTCTGCAGAAGCTCCTGCTCGTAATTGTCTACTAAAAGCATCATTATCAGCATCAGCTCCTGCTCCTGCATCAAACTCATTGTTATATTGATCCAAGCTTCCAAAAAGATCAATTTTTAATCGTTCGTTTACCTCATACCCTACTCTTGCATTCACATTAAATTTGGAATACGCGTCATCTTCAAAAGTAGTGTCCGAAGTATCATCTGGTAATTTTTCTGCTGCAGATAAGCCTTCAGCAAAGTGATTACTAAAACTTGTTAAATAAGTTACCTTACCCACAGTTCCATTAATAGAAGCTAGATTTACAAACTCATTAATATCATAATCCTGATCGTCTTGAGATTGATTGGTTCCTAAACTCGATTGAAAGTTTGCAGAAATCTTTTCTTTACTTCCGGTTTTTGTAATAATATTCACCACAGCCGTAGACGCTCCAGATCCGTATAATGTACTAGAAGCTCCTTTCAGGATCTCGATCTCTTTAATTTGATTTACAGATAACAATCGTAGATCAAACTCACCCGTAATCGTAGAAGGATCGCTTACGGTTACTCCATCTACTCGTATTACTACTTGTCGATTACGCCCACCACGGATGAAATATCCAAGACTTTGACCAGGAGCACTGGTGTTTCCATTAATCTCGATACCTGCAACACGGTTCAATACGGTTGCTACCGATTGCCCCTTGCTTTGCGCTAGCTGTTCTGTGGTAATCTTTGTAATTACTTTACCACTTTGTTCTCGTTTTAATCCGAACTTAGAGTCAGAAATCACGACTTCCTCTAATTCGGTTACATTTTGGTCTTCTTGACTTTCCTGACTTATCGCCAAAGAAGAACCCAGCAGTAAAAATGCTGCCCCAAAAAACATTCTTGTGTTCATTGCTTAACTATCTTAATTTTAAAAAATTAAGGGAAAAAAGTATGTAGTTTACCCATACCCAAACCTTTATCCCGAAAGTTTGATACTGTTGAATATTGGCAGGTCTCCTGGCTTGCGTCTTGTTATTTACCTTCCCATCGTTACCTTGGTAAACGACAGTGGCTCTATTGTAGTAGTAATAACAAACACCGATCTAGATCATCGGCTTAGCTTACAGTTGCGGGAACAGCTCAGGATTCCTAAATTTAGTATTGATTGTCAACATAAATTCTTCACCTGATTCCCTTTTAATCCTCAACACTTCGAAAAGTGCCTCAGAACCAAAATTCTGCGCGAATGTATCATATTTTATGGAATTTGTGATCAGTTTAACAAATAAATAATTTATAGAACTACCTTTGCTCTCTTTAAAACCAAAAAAATGTTGTACTACATTACAGGAGGAGAACGTTCTGGCAAGAGTAGTTATGCGCAAAACCTTGCACTACAGTTATCTGACACTCCCTACTACTTGGCCACATCAAGAATTTGGGATGGAGATCATCGTAAACGAATCGATCGGCACATTGCAGATCGGGATGAACGTTGGACTTCTATAGAGAAAGAAAAAGAAATCTCTACAGTGATTCCCAAAGGAAGTACTATTGTAATAGACTGTGTAACACTATGGCTTACCAATTACTTTATCGACACCAAAAATGATATTGAAGAATCATTGCGTTTAGCTAAAGAAGAGTTTAATAAATTACTGGATATCGATGCTACCATCATCATTATTTCTAACGAAATCGGAATGGGGGTTCATGCCACTACCGAAGTAGGTAGAAAATTTACCGAACTTCAAGGTTGGATGAATCAGCATATTGCCAAACATGCCTATAAAGCCACCTTAATGGTATCCGGAATACCCGTAGAAATCAAAAGCACAAATTAATTCTGTTTTATGGAGTTTAACATACAGCCGCTCTCTAACGAAGATTTAAAAACAAACCTTCAATCCAAAATTGACAACAAAACAAAACCTGTAGGTGCTTTGGGAACATTAGAACAAATTGCACTACAAGTGGGTATGATTCAAAATACGGAAAGCCCCATTTTAAAAGAGCCTGCAATAGTAGTATTTGCAGGAGATCATGGTATTGCCAAACAAGGAGAAGTCAATCCTTATCCACAAGAAGTCACCGCCCAAATGGTCTATAACTTTCTAAACCAAGGAGCCGCTATCAATGTATTTTGTAATCAACATCAAATACAGCTCACCATTGTAGATGCCGGAGTAAATCACGATTTCGAAAGTATCCCTGGTTTGGTAGATGCCAAGATTGCACATGGTACAAGAAATTATCAGCACGAAGCTGCCATGACTGCGGACCAGTGTTCAACAGTTATTCGCAAGGGAGCAGATATTGTAAAAGCCATTTTTGACAGCGGAAGTAATATCATTGGTTTTGGTGAAATGGGTATTGGTAACACCTCTGCAGCTTCTTTGTTGATGGCCTATTTTACCAAAATTCCGGTTGCGGAGTGTGTTGGGAATGGCACAGGTAACGGATCCGAAATTGTAGATACAAAGCAACGTATCCTAAATAAGGTTTTTGAAAAACACTCGGTGACATCTCCAATGGAAGCACTAGCCACCTTCGGTGGTTTTGAAATTGCGATGATTACTGGGGCTATGCTTAAAGCTGCCGAACTAAAAATGACGATTGTGGTAGATGGTTTTATTGTTACAGCAGCGTTGCTTGCAGCTCGAGCGTTGCATCCTGAGATTATCGACTATTGTATTTTTGCACACAATTCTAACGAGCAAGGACACCAAAAAATGCTGGAGTTTTTAGGCCAAAAACCTTTACTTAATCTAGGAATGCGTCTGGGAGAAGGTACTGGTGTTGCTGTGGCTTATCCTATTATAGCATCATCCATAGCATTTTTAAATAGTATGGCTAGTTTTGAAAGTGCTGGAGTATCTAACGCATAACCTATGAAAAAAGAGATTCATATTTTCTTTACTGCTTTGATGTTCTTTACTCGTATTCCCTGTCCGAAATGGGTAAATCATGATCCTCGGTATCTACGACTAAGCGCCAAGTATTTTTCTTTGGTTGGTATTATCGTTGGTGGTATTGGAGCTGCTGTTTTTTACGGTACTTCTTTCCTTTTTTCTAAAGAAATAGCCTTATTCCTCTCTATGTTTTCTACGATCTATGCAACAGGTGCTTTTCATGAAGATGGTTTTGCAGATGTATGTGATGGCTTTGGAGGAGGTTGGACCAAAGAAAAGATTCTTCTTATCATGAAGGATTCTCGTCTGGGAACATATGGCACGATTGGAATCCTCCTGCTACTAGCCATAAAATTTGTAGCATTATCAGAGCTACCCATCCAATATATCCCTATTGCTCTAATAGCAGGGCATAGTCTAAGTCGTTTTATTGCTGTAACCCTGTTATATACACATCCCTATGTAAGAGAAAATGATGACAGTAAAGCAAAGCCTGCAGCAAAAAACATTAGCTTTACAATGGTCTTAGTAAGTGCTGTTTTTGGTATTTTACCGTTATTATTTTTTATGAATCCATGGTTGTTTATTACCTTAATCCCCATGTACATCTCCAAAATGTTTTTGGGAGCCAAGTTCAAAAAATGGATCGGAGGCCAAACCGGAGACTGTGCAGGAGCTGTACAACAGCTAAGTGAAGTTATATTTTATCTTTCAGTAATCGCGATATGGAATTATATCTGGTAAGACATACCACTCCAAATATTGAAAAAGGCATCTGCTATGGACAGAGCGATATTGGAGTTACCGATACTTTTCCTGAAGAGGTTAAAGAAATACATAAACAAATACCCTTAGATGCTATTACTAAGGTATATAGTAGCCCTTTACAACGCTGTAGATTATTAGCTAAAACATTTTCAAAAGAAATCATTTTAGACAAGAGGTTAAAAGAACTTAATTTTGGAGATTGGGAATTAAAATCCTGGGATGCCATCCCTTCAGAACAATTAACTCCTTGGATGAAAGATTTTGTTCATGTTCAAGTTCCTTTTGGAGAATCTTATACCATGCTTCAAACTCGGGTTTTGGATTTTTATCATTCATTAGACTCCCAATCTGATGAGAAGATCGCGGTCATAAGCCATGCAGGGCCCATAAGAGCATTGTTAGCACATTTACAAAATATATCACTTAAAGATTCTTTTGATATTAAAATTGCCTATTCTGAGGTTTTTCGTATCTAAACCAGTTCTAGCGTAGCAAAATTGTAATTTGTTGATTTTTCTTTACCCATTACTCTAATATCCAATGGCTTACAAAACAAGGGAGCGTTGATAACCAGCGTATGATACTCTCCATTTTCTCCACATGGATCTACTCCTATTTCCTCTAATTCTTTGAGTAATTGAGCATCTATTTTTCTTCCTAAAAAATCAGGACCTAATACCTGATTGCACGAAGTGATAATAGCCTCAATACCATTTTGAATCATTTCGATTACCAATGGTGTTCTGGATTCTTGCCATAACGGTAAAATAGCAGATACTCCTGCTGCCTTAGATACTTTTTCCTCCCAGGCTCTATGCGATTCAATATCAATATCACCAAAAACAGAATGCCCAAAGCCATAAGATTGTTGTAATGATTTTAAATTTTCGATATACAATCGTTCATAATCATCCCAGGTGCTTTCAAAAAAATGAATAGGTAATCCTAAAGCTTCTCCTTGCGCTTCCAAAATTTCTTTGGGAATACCGTGCGAACGAGAACGATCACCGTGTTCGTTTAACACATTGAGTAAAACAGTAGGTTTAAATCCACTGTTTGCGGCTTTATGAAAGGCATAACAACTATCCTTTCCCCCACTCCAAGAGCATAAAAATGTTTTTGTTTGCATGGTTATCAATGAGATTACTATTTTCGAACCAAAATTAGTTAGAATTCCCTTTCTTTGATTTACTATTTTTACAAAAAACATCATCATGCGTCATCTTTTTTTACTACTCCTGTTATCTTTCTATATATCAGGATGTAAACAAAACAAGGAACAAACAGAACCGCTAACTGTCATGTATTTGGCACCTCAAAATATTGAGTATTCCAAAGGGTTTTCGGTAACTCATCACAAAACGTATAAGGAAATTAAGGTGACTACTCCCTGGCCGGATGCAAAAAATGAACTTACTTATATCTTACATCCCAAAGGAACTGAAAAACCATTCAAATCAAATGAAGCGATTTTTATTGAAGTCCCTTCGGAGAGAGTTGTCGTTACCTCTACCACAGATATTCCTATGTTGGAATATTTGAATTTGGAGGAAAAGCTCGTAGGTTTTCCACACACGGATTATGTCTCCTCAGAAAAAACGCGTGTACTCATAGATTCTGGGAAAGTAAAAGAACTAGGAAAAGAGTACAATCTAAATACAGAAATGGTACTGGATCTTTCTCCTGATTTAATCATTGGGTTTTCGGCAACAGGAGATACCAAAGCATATGATCTTATTGAAAAAACAGGAATTCCTGTGGTGATTAATGGTTCCTGGATGGAAGAACACCCTTTGGGAAGAGCAGAATGGATCAAATTTGTGGCTGCCTTCTTTGGTAAAGAATCTGATGCCGAGGAAATTTTTCAGAAAATAAAAGAAGATTATACACAATCTTCTACTCTGGCAAAAAATGTGGAATCATCTCCTACCGTGATCTCTGGTAGTATGTTTAAAGATGTATGGCATGTTCCTGGTGGTAATAGTTATATAGCGCAGTTTTTAAAGGATGCTGGTACAGATTATCTATGGAAAGACACTAAAAAAAATGGTAGTCTTGCGCTTAGTTTTGAAAGCGTTCTGGAAAAAGGGCAAAATGCTGATTTATGGATAGGTTCGGGTAACTCGACCTCTTTACAAGCATTACAAGAAAAGAATCATCAGTATGCCTTATTCGACGCATTTAAAAATAAAACCGTATATTCTTCGACATTAAAGATGGGCCCCAAAGGAGGTTTAATTTATTACGAACTAGGCCCCATGCGTCCAGATTTGATTTTAAAAGATATCATTCATATTGCGCATCCGGAACTGCTAACCGATTATGAACCTTATTTTTTTGAAAAACTGAACTAATTGACCCCAAACAAATCATATAAAAAAGTTTTTATTGGTATTAGCCTATTGCTCCTGATCTGTTTTGTTGCTAATATCAGTCTGGGATCTGTGTTTATTCCCTGGTTGGACACCCTGAGTAGTTTATTTGGCGGGAATGTTGAAAAAGAATCCTGGAGACATATCATTATCGACTACAGATTGCCCAAAGCAATCACTGCAGTTATCGTAGGCAGCGGGTTAGGTATCTCTGGGTTATTGATGCAAACGCTTTTTAGAAACCCTTTGGCGGGTCCTTTTGTTCTGGGAATCAGTTCCGGAGCCACTCTTGGAGTAGCCATTTTAATTCTCAGCAGTTCATTTGCCGGAGCTGCGGTATCTTTCTTTATTGTATCCAAATGGGGATTGGTTCTGGCTGCCAGTTTAGGAAGTGTTTTGGTCCTTTTTGCAGTAATGCTCGTTTCTATTCGGGTTCGAGATACTATGGCTATTTTAATCATTGGATTAATGTTTGGTAGTATTACCACTGCTGTGGTAAGCGTTCTATCCTACTTTGCTCCTGCTGATCAATTACAACAATATATTTTTTGGGGTTTCGGGAGTTTGGGGAACTTGACCTGGAACGATGTTTTGATCTTCTTCGGAATTTTTGCGATTGGAATTCTCCTTACTATTTTCTCGATAAAACCATTAAACACCTTATTACTCGGTGAGAATTATGCACGTAGTTTGGGATTAAATATTAAAACAAGTCGTTTCCTTATTATTCTTTCTACAGGTATTTTGGCCGGAGGAATTACCGCTTTTGCCGGCCCAATTGCTTTTATTGGTTTGGCTGTACCACATCTCACCCGACAATTGTTTCACACTTCGGATCATAAAACATTGATTCCTGCGGTGCTCCTAATCGGTAGCATTATCATGCTGGTTTGTGATAGTATTGCCCAATTACCATCAAGCGAATATACTTTACCTATTAATGCTATCACTTCTCTTATTGGTGCCCCGGTAGTGATTTGGTTATTGGTAAGAAAACGCAAAATGTTATTCTAAAGGTTAACTTTCTTTTATTTCTATTGATCTACAAAATCAACTATCTTTAAGATCAAATCATTGGATATGAATGCTACAGAATATCTAGAAGGAATACAAAAGCAATTTCAATACTACAAATCTTTAGGAGAAAAAACCATTGATCAATTACCCGCCGAACAACTCTTTTGGCAATACAATGAAGACAGTAATAGCATTGGTATTATTGTAAAACATCTTTGGGGAAATATGATGTCTCGATGGACAGGTTTTCTAACTACTGATGGTGAAAAAGAATGGAGGGCCAGAGATGCCGAATTTGAAAGTGACCTTACTACCAAAGAGCAAATTCTAGACAAATGGAACGAAGGTTGGACATGTCTCTTTAATGCGCTAGATAGTATTACCGAGGATAATTTTGAGCAACCTGTTTATATCAGAAATATCGAACACACCATTACCGAAGCGATCAACCGACAATTAGCACATTATTCGTATCATATAGGTCAGATTGTTTTTCTGGGAAAAATGATCTCAGGTCCGCAGTGGCAAAGCCTTTCTATCCCCAAAGGAAAATCGTCTGAATACAATCAAAAAAGGTTCTCGGCGCCAAAACACAAGGCACATTACACAGACAAATTGATGAAAGATAACAAAGGCTGAGAAATTGAATTCCTGAAATAGTCAATAACTCCTTTAGGTTTGTTAATAACTATGGTTTTCTGCATGACCTAATCCTTGGGGATTACAATTATATTTGCGTAAAACTGTACAAAACTAGTCACACATACAAATGAAATTTATAGTATCCAGTTCATATTTATTAAAACAACTTCAGGTATTAGGAGGAGTTATCAATAATAGTAACACCTTACCCATTTTAGATAACTTTTTATTCGAATTAGATGGTAACGCGTTAACGGTTTCAGCTTCGGATCTGGAAACCACAATGTCTGCCAAATTAGAAGTAGAATCTTCGGATCAAGGCACAGTGGCTGTTCCTGCAAAATTGTTGCTAGAAACCTTAAAAACATTTCCTGAGCAACCTTTGACCTTTGTAGTTGGAAACAATAATACTATTGAAATTAGCTCAAATCACGGTAAATATGCTTTGGCGTATGCTGATGGAGAAGAATTCCCGAAAGCTGTAGAACTGGAAGATCCAAGTTCGACTACTATCCTAGGAGATATCCTGGCTACTGCTATTAGTAAAACAATTTTTGCTACTGGTAATGACGATTTGAGACCTGTGATGAGTGGAGTGTTCTTTCAATTTTCTACAGAAGGATTGACCTTTGTGGCTACCGATGCTCATAAATTGGTGAAATATACCAGAGAAGATGTACAGGCTTCTCAATCTGCAGAATTTATCATGCCTAAAAAACCGTTGAATTTGCTTAAAGGTATTTTGGCAGGAAGCGATAGTGAAGTGATGATTGAATACAACGAATCCAATGCAAAATTCACTTTTGACGAAACACAATTAATTTGTCGTCTAATCGATGGGAAATACCCAAATTATGAAGCAGTAATTCCAAAAGAGAATCCTAATAAGCTTACCATTGCCAGAACGCAGTTTTTAAATTCGGTAAGACGTGTATCTATATTCTCGAATAAAACTACACATCAAATTCGTTTAAAAATCGCTGGTGCTGAATTAAATATCTCTGCAGAAGACATCGACTACTCCAACAAAGCAGAAGAGAGACTTACTTGTGATTATCAGGGAGATGATATGCAAATCGGATTCAACTCTCGTTTTTTGAGCGAAATGCTTAATAATCTCAATGCCGACGATGTACAACTTGAGATGTCATTACCCAACCGAGCTGGTATTCTTACTCCAGTAGATGGACTAGATGAAGGAGAATATGTGACCATGCTTGTGATGCCAGTAATGCTTAACAACTAGAACATAAAATCATTAAAAATACCATTATACATCCAATCCTATAGCCAGGGTTGGATGTTTTGGTTTATAATTTTCTTTGGAATCTTTCTCTTTTTATAGTAAGTTTATCAGGTAAACCTAAGTGAAAATGGCTACGATAAATCCATATATTACGTTTAACGGAAATTGCGAAGAAGCTTTTCTGTTTTATAAATCCGTTTTCGGAGGCGATTTTCGTTATGTAGGAAGATTTAATGAAATGCCAAAGAATCCTGATTACGCTGTGGATAAAGCCGATTTGGAAAAGATCATGCACATTTCCCTTCCGATTAGTAAAGAAACTATTCTAATGGGAAGTGACACCTCTGAAGCATTTGGAGGCCCTGTTAATCAAGGAAGTAATTTTTCGATTTCAATAACCGTAGATACCATAGAAGAAACCACAAGAATCTTTAATGCTCTTTCTAAAGGAGGAAACATTACGATGCCTTTGGAGAAGACATTTTGGGGTTCTTTTTTTGGAACCTTTACAGACCAATACGGCATCCACTGGATGGTTGGCTGTGATGTAGAAAATAATACCCAATAACCCTAATATTATAAAAACACCTACTATGAAAATTAAAATAGTACTAATGGCACTCTTGGTAGGAGTAATTGCTACCGGATTTAGTCCGAAAGAAGATGTTGAAGGATACTCGTATGCTTTAGAAGTGAACTCACTTTCTGGAAAAGTAGAAAGTTTTGATGTCAAAATTGAAACTACTCCAGCTGGACACACCGAGTCTAAAGAAGTTGTTTTAAGAGGTATGCAAACTCCTTTTAAAAAGACTTTGAGAAGTGGAAAACACGTTATAAAGATTATTACCAATAGTGATAAAAAAACTTTAGAAGCAACTGTAATAGGTTTGTTGCATGATCAAAAACAAAACTTTGCTTCATCGGTAAATGATAAAATTAAAACCTTGGAGTTGTTTGCTGGTCCAAATGGAAATTGTGGAGCCTCTCAATAAAGTATTGACTCACATTTCATTGATCAGAAATCATCTTAGTCATGGTCAATTAAAAATTCATATAGCATCTTCTTGAGATGCTATATTTGTATAGAGACAAATCATATGCAGAAAATTGGAGTTATAGGGGCTACTGGTATGCTGGGGCACCATGTTGCAAAACTAGTTCAGTCTGATCCAGACCATGAACTCTTTGTAATACATCGAAAAAACTCTAATCTTTCTACTATTTCAGATCTTACATTTCAGGCAAGAATAGCGGATCTCGACGACAAGGATAGTTTAATTACGGCTTTCGAAGGATTGGATTATGTACTGAATTGCGGAGCATACTACCCTACTGTCCCTAGGCCCTTAAAAGAAGAGTTGAATATTGCTAAAAAGCAAATCAACAACTTTGTTGCTGCTATCAAAGAAAACAGTGTCAAGAAAGCATTGTATTTGGGAGGTGCTATAGCAATCCCCAAATCCAAAACCGGAATCGCCAACGAAGATGAAATTTATACTCAAAGCCCTAAAAACAAATCCGCCTATGTACAGGTAAAATGGATAATGGATAAAATCGCAAGAGAAGCCGGCGCAAATGGAATACCCATTGTGATTGGTATCCCTTCGATGACTTTTGGCGAATATGATTATGGCCCTTCAACTGGGCGTATTATTACCAATACTGTAAACCAAACCTTACCGGGATATGTACAAGGAGATAGAAACGTAGTGTATGCTGGAGATGCGGCTCGTGGATTATTGTCGGCTTGTTTCAAAGGAAAAATAGGACATCGTTACCTTATTACCGGAGAAAATGTCTCTATGAAAACGCTTATTGAAACCATTATCAGATTAGAAAACATTGATCAAATGCCAAAATCTGTATCCCTGGGCTTGGCGAAACTGATTTCAAAAATTAAGATTACCAAATACAAATTCTTTGGAGGAGAACTGCCTCTTCTAGACGATACTGCTATAGCTGTGATGTCTGCCGGGCAATTCCTGAATGGAGACAAAGCCAAAGAAGAACTTGGATATACCCCACAAACTACTTTAGAACAAGCCATACGCCGTACTATTGACTGGTTTATATCACAAAATTACATATCCAAACCTTAGCACATCAGATCTATGAAACTCATTCCTGCCACCGATAGTTATCCACTTTCTGCCCAGATTTACAGATCAAATAAGGACGTTTCAAAAAACAAAGTCTTGATCATGAATTCTGCAACGGCGGTGGATAAGAAATTGTATCATCATTATTCGGTATATATGTCAGAAAAAGGGTATGATGTAATCACCTATGATTATAGAGGAATTGCAGCTTCTAGACCCAAAAAGCTAAGAGGGTTTACGACTTCGTTTTTAGAATGGGGGCAACACGATTTTTCTGGAGTAGTTGATTTTGCCTTACGAGAGTTCCCGGGTCAACAACTTTTTGTTTTTGGTCATAGTATCGGAGGAACCATCATTGGTATGACAGAACATTGTAAAAAAATAAGTGGTATCATCAACATAGGAGCTCAAACCGCCTATTATAAGGATTGGGATAAAAAACAGCGACGAAAGATTTATTTTCTTTGGCATGGAGTGTTACCACTAATTACTAAAATAGTTGGTTATTTTCCTGGTAAGAAATTAGGAATGCTAGAAGATGTGCCCAAAGGTGTTATTGACCAATGGCACCAAAGACGTTTACAAGAAGATATGAAAGAGCAACTTGAAGCTAACGGAATCCAATTTTTCTATGATGCTTATCCCAATAAATTGCTAACTTTGGGAGTAGAAGATGATCCTATTGGTACCGAAGCGGCAATCCGAAGAATTCATGATTCTTTTATACAAGCCGATAAACAATTAAAGGTAATTCAACTAAAGGATGTGCCTACCAATAAAATTGGTCATTTTGGTTTTTTCAGCAGGAAATTCAAAGACACCCTCTGGAAAGAAACACTGCATTGGTTTGATGCTATCTAGGAAAACAAATACATAAATACTGCATTGTTAATGACAAAACAAGATCTAAAAGACTGTCATACCAGAATCACACCTTATATTCATAGAACTCCTGTTCTTACTTCTCGATTGCTTAACGAAATTTGTGGAACTTCTATTTTCTTTAAGTGTGAAAACTTTCAGCGTATGGGAGCTTTCAAAATGAGAGGCGCTGCCAATGCTATTCTTCAGCTTACTGCAGCACAACAATCCAAAGGAGTAGTTACCCATTCTTCTGGGAATTTTGCACAAGCTATATCACTTGCAGCCAAAAGTTTGGGGGTAAAAGCTTACATCGTGATGCCTTCTACTGCCCCACAAGTCAAAAAAGATGCTGTAAAAGGATATGGAGGTGAAATCATAGAATGCCCTCCTACCTTACAAGATCGAGAAAATACTTCGATGCAAATCCAAAAAGAAAAAGGAGCTGCTTTTTTACACCCTTCTAATGACCTGGATGTTATTTTGGGGCAAGGTACAGCTGCTCTAGAACTATTAGAAGACCAACAGGATTTGGAATATATCTTTACTCCCGTTGGTGGTGGAGGACTTATTGCAGGTACCGCTCTTGCAGCTCACTTTTTTGGAACTAATTGTAAAGTGATCGGTGGAGAACCTTTTGAGGTAGATGACGCCTATCGATCACTGCAAAGTGGCAAAATTGAAACAAACACCAGTACCAACACCATAGCAGACGGACTTAAAACCCAGTTAGGAGATATTAATTTCCCAATCATACAAAAGCACGTTTCTGAGATTATACGAGTAGAAGAGCAAGAAATCGTGGATGCCATGAAATTGATCTGGGAGCGTATGAAAATAATTATAGAACCTTCTTGCGCGGTACCTTTTGCAGCTTTGCTTAAGGATAAAGAACGTTTTCAAAATAAAAAAATAGGTATTGTACTATCTGGTGGTAATGTGGATTTAAATCACCTCCCTTTTTAAACAATAAGAAGTCTATCAGCTATGCTTTAAGCTTTTATACTTTTTTTAACATTTCTCAAAACTCCCCTATTTTAAGTGGTTTACAGAACCATCTCCTAATTTTTTAGTAGAACTACTAATTAATTAGTTGTAAAACTAATCGATTAGTAGTATGTTTGTGCTATACAATTAGAATTATGCAGAAATTAGCCAAAAGAGAAGAGCAAATTATGCAAAGCCTTTGGAAACTGGAAAAGGCTTTCATCAAGGAAATTATAGCTGAGTTACCCAATCCCAAACCTCACTATAATACAACCGCGACCATTGTAAAAATTCTTGAAGAAAAAGGATTTATCAGTCATGTTGCTTTCGGAAATAGCTTTCAGTACTATCCGCTGATCAGCAAAGACGAATATCAAAAAGAAGTCGTGGGCGATGTAGTTAATAATTATTTTGACAACTCCCCTCTGGCGCTGGTAAAATTCTTTGCCAAAGAAGAAAAAATCAACTCACAAGAATTAGAAGAAATCATACAACTGATCAAAAAGAAAAAATAATGGAAATCGATTATATCATTCATAGTTCTGCCTTGATAGGCCTATCCTATATTATCTATCGCTTTTTCTTATCCAAAGAAACTTTTTACGGATTAAACAGATGGGTTTTACTATCATTGATCATATTATCTTTTACGCTTCCATTAATAAGCGTACCTCAAAGTCTTTCGTTTAAAAAAGCAGCTGATCAGGAAATTAGTCTGTCGTTACCAACAGAATACGCTCAAAGCTCTACCGCTACTGCTCCTTCTACATCAGAAATTAATATCCAAGAAACACAGATTATAACGGAAGATGGGACTTCATTAACAGCTTCGGAAATCTTTATTGACTGGAAATCGATTTTGGTCTACATCTACATCCTTGGTATGATGGTATTTGGAGTACATTTCTTAATTCAATTAGGAGTTTTATTATACCGAATTTTAAGATATCCTACTATCGAAGTGGATGATTATAAAATCATCGAAACCGATAAAAAGCATGCCCCCTACTCTTTCTGGAATCGGATATTTATGAACCCCAGCCAATATCAACCCGACACCTATTTGCAAATCTTAAAACATGAGCAATTACACATTAAAGGAAGACATAGTTTTGATATGTTGCTGGTGGAATTATTAGTCACCCTGCAATGGTTCAATCCTTTTGCATGGTTATATCGCAAAGCCATAGATAACAATCTGGAATATCTTACCGATGACAGTATGTTGAATATCGGTGAAGATAAAGAGACCTATCAAATGAATCTTTTAAAAGTTTCTACCCCAAATATGCCTACAGGTTTGGCAACAAGTTACAATCAATCATTTCTCAAAAAACGAATACTTATGATGAATTCAAAAAAATCAACTGCAAAATCAGGATGGAAATACCTAATCATTGTTCCATTACTGGCGCTAACCGTATTTTCTTTTAATCCGGTACAACCCAATGCGTCTAGCATTACTCATATCGATGAAAACGATATGCCTCCAACAACAGAAACCAACAGCACTGCTTTAGCAAAAAATGACTACACCAGAGGTGTATGGGATGCCGAAGTGGGTGGAGGTAAGTTGTGTGTAATGTACCGAAGCGCTGAACCACTAAAACGCAATTATTGGTCCATTACTCGTTGTTATGACCCCTCATACTTTGCGAATTTCCCGGCAGGAGATCGACAAGAACTAAAAGTAACAGCAGATGCGGGAACCCTTACATACATAGGTCAATTTGACAATAAATTAGGTGACGGAAGATATGTTTTTGAACCTAACGAAGGATTCAAAAAAAACCTAACTTCTTATGGGTTACAAGCAGAGAATCGAGATCTAATGCACTGTTTTCTTACAGGATTTGATAACAAGTACCTGGCGTATCTAAAGGCAGAGAATTTGAACCTCGACCAGGATGATTTCGAAGATATCATTCACAAAGCGCTACCACTTGACAAGTTAAAGTCTTATCGTAAAGATTTGGCACAACTTGGATATAGCCAATATAGTATGGAAGAAATTGCGAAACTCAATCTTTTTGATGTAGATGCCAATTATATCAAATTTGTAAACAACCTCAATGGTAGTAAAGTATCACTAAAGAAAGTAACCAAAGCCAAAATTCATAGTCTTACACCAGAGTTTGTAAAATCGTATGCATCGGCGGGATACGGAAAAATGTCGCTGGATGATTATATGAAATTAAAAATCCACAATGTAACTCCGGATTTTATCACCTCTTTCAAAAAAGCAGGTTATGGTGATATTTCTGTAAAGGATGCAAAGAATCTTAAAATTCATAATGTGACTCCTAAATATGTTTCTTCTTTCAAAAATGCAGGATTCAAAAATGTTTCCTTAAAAGAAGCTAAAGAAATGAAAATCCACAATGTGACTCTGGAGTACATCAATGACTTGAAAAAGCTTGGATATACTAATGTCACTTTGGGAGAAGCAAAAAAACTAAAGATTCATAATATAACACCAGATCTTATCAAAGCATACAAGAAATCCGGTCAGAGCAATCTTAGTTTACAAGAAGTAGTTAAGCTAAAAATACACAATGTAACTCCCGGACAAGTAAAAGGGGCAAAAAACTATTCTTCTGATGGGGATTCTGAATCAAGTTCAACCAACAGTTACGGTAGCAGTCAAGATTTACAAAATACACCAGGTGATTATATCAAGCAGTTCAAGGCCTTAGGGTATGAAGACATCACTATGGATCAAATCATTTCGCTTAAGATTCATAATGTAACCCCAGATTTCATCAAACGATATCATAAAGCGGGATACAAAAACATTCCTTTGGATGATGTGGTTGGATTAAAAATTCATGGAGTCACACCAGAGTTTATAGAAACCTTCAAAAAGGCAGGGTATTCAAACATTTCTTTGGACAAAGCTATGGCACTCAAAATTCATAATGTTTCTCCAGATTCTGCTGCAGAATACAAGAAAATTGGGTACAACAACTTATCTATGGATGACCTGATATCCCTTAAGATTCATAACGTTACTCCAGAGTATATTAAAGAATTTAAACAATCCCGTTTTGGAGATTTACCATTGGACGACATCATGTCCTTCAAAATTCATCGTATTACACCAGAATTTATTAAATCTTTTGAGGATATAGGATATAAAAACCTTTCAGCCGATCAAATTCAATCCTTAAAAATTCACAATGTGAGTCCAGAATTTGTTCAATCCTTAAAGAAAGAAGATCCTAGTATTTCTCTGGATCAAGCTATAAGAATTAAAATCCACTTTTAGTCAAAATTTGTTCATCAATCAAAAAACGAAATCTTACTAATTATTATTCATAGTATTTTAATTAATATCAGTAAGATGGAGTAATTAAGAGGTTTACAATTATTATTTAAGGTTACACTAATAGCAATGAATAGAATATACCGATTAATACTTGTAAGCCTCCTAATGTTATGTATAACTCTCGGGAGAACCCAGAGCTCCTCTATAGTTTATCAACCGGAACAAATGCAGGGTGATTTAAATATTTATAAAACCATACTCACCAAAGCTCATCCAGGTACTTTTACTCACCAAACTACTGAAGAGTTCAATGCAATGATTAATGACATGATGCTTCAAACTTCGAAGCCCATGTCGGCTAAAGCATTTTATAAAATTCTTCTCAAGTTAATTGCAAAAATACATGACGGACATACACAAGCATATACATTTGGTAAATTAGGGAGTATTATTAACAACCAACAAAGGCTCCCATTTCAAGTTTACATAAAAGATGAAAGGATTTATATTCTCAAAAATCTTAGTCAACAAAAAATTACTGAAGGTTCTGAAATACTATCTATTGATAACAATCTTAGTAATAAGATTGTTTTTGAAATCTTGACATATTATTCTTCTGATGGTGAAAGTCACAATGGAATGATGCATTGGCTGGGAGGGCCATACAAATCATTCAACAGAATTTATCCCGAAATATTTAACGAAAAAACCACATACGATCTTGTATATAGAGATTACAAGACCAGGGAAATTACAAAAACCACAATCAAATCTATTTCAAAAGAAGTTTATAGCACTAGAGCATCCAAAAAATACAAATCAGAAACAAGCCCTCAAAAGGCCTTTATGTATCGTATCAATACTGAAGAAAACTACGCTTATATGAAAATAAGCCGTTTTTTTAAAGATAGTTATGAGGAGGAGGAGGATACCTATCCCATTTTTTACAAACAATGTTTCAAAGAAATTCATGACAAAAACATTAAAAACCTAATCATCGATTTGAGAAACAATGGAGGAGGAAAAGCAAGTAATGCCGCTTATTTGCTTCAATATTTTGTAGATAAACCTTTTACTCCAGCTCAAGAGATTACTACTCTAGGGAATGATGAATATTTTTCGCATTTACTTGGGGATACACTCGATTTGGACACCTCTTTTGGTCTAAAACCTAAAAAAGATGGCACTTACCGTGTAACAAACCACGGATTACTTCGTGATTTGATGACCTATTCTCCTATCGAAGACTATTCTTTTAATGGCAAATTAATCGTTTTGATTAACGGAGGTACCTCTTCGGCAGCAGGAATTGCTGCTGGCTTACTGCAAGAATATACTGATGCTGACTTAGTAGGAACAGAAACCTACGGATATGCCGGGATTAGCAATGGTGTCCGGCAAATTTCTGTTAAAGGAAAGTATACCGAAACCGCTATCTACTTACCTTTATTGCATGCAAAGTACGATGTACACGAGCATATTCAAAAAAGATCTGTTGTCCCTGATTATCATATATCACACTCCATTAAAGATAAGATAGAGAAGAACGATGCTATTTTCGAATTTGCATTAATAAACCTATTAAAAGTAACACAAAAAATACCTAGACAAGATACAACCATAAAAACTGAACACTAATTCTCTATGATTCAAAAACAAAGGCCGCTAATCCCATTTTTTAGCGGCCTTTTGATTAACACGTATATTGAATAATTAATCATGTTATATTCTTGGCAGATCTCCATCCCCTTTGAGTGGTAGATTAGAAATCCCCATTAAGTATTTATCTACATGATGCGCAGCCTGTCTCCCTTCAGAAATCGCCCAAACAATCAAAGATTGTCCTCGTCTGCTATCTCCAGCTGCAAAAACTCCTTTTACATTGGTAGCATAGTCTTTTTCTGTAGCCTTAAGATTAGTACGAGCATCCAGATCTACTCCAAGTTGTTCTGCAACAGTAGGCTCAGATCCTGTAAATCCTAATGCTAACAAAGCTAATTCACACTTCCATTCTTTTTCTGTCCCTAACACTTCTTTCAGTGTAAAACGTCCGTTTTGTTTTACCCATTCTACTTCGGTAGTTACCAGACCTTTTAGATTTCCATTTTCATCTCCCAAAAACTCTTTGGTCGAGATACTCCAATGTCTATCCACACCTTCCTGATGCGAAGAACTAGTACGTAATCGCATAGGCCAAAAAGGCCATGGCTGATCGGCAGGACGATCAGTTGTACCTTTACCCATAATTTCAAAATTGGTCACCGAAGTGGCTCCATGGCGCACCGAAGTACCGATACAATCAGATCCCGTATCTCCTCCCCCGATTACGATCACATCTTTACCAGTTGCTAATATTTCTTCGCCTAAATCCTTTATACCATCTACTCTCCTATTGTTTTGAGGTAGAAAGTCCATCGCTTGCACTACTCCTTTCAAGTCCGCTCCTTTGATTGGCAAATTACGTCGTACGGTAGCTCCGGTACATAATACCACTGCATCAAAATCTTCTTTGAGTTGCGAAGCCAAAATATCTTTACCGATTGCGGTATTGGTTTTAAAAACAATTCCTTCTTCTTCAAGAACGGTAACTCGACGATCGATGATGTGCTTTTCCATCTTAAAATCAGGAATTCCATAGCGCAACAATCCACCTACCTTTTCATCTCTTTCAAAAACAGTTACTAAATGTCCTGCTCTATTTAATTGTTGTGCTGCTGCTAATCCTGCGGGACCAGATCCTACTACTGCAATTGTCTTTCCCGTTCTATCCTTTGGCGGATTTGCTTTTATCCATCCATTTTTAAAAGCTTCTTCTGTAATATTTTTCTCGATATTTTCAATCGTTACAGGATCTTCATTAATCCCCAAAACACAAGCTTCCTCACAAGGTGCTGGGCATAACCGTCCTGTAAACTCTGGAAAATTATTTGTCGATTGCAGGATATTGGCTGCTTTCTCCCATTTGCCTCGATATACGGCATCATTAAAATCTGGTATAAGGTTACCCAACGGACATCCACTATGACAGAACGGGATACCGCAATCCATACATCTAGCTCCTTGGTCTTTAAGCTTACTTTCTGGCATAGCCACAGTAAACTCCTTATAGTTTTTAATACGATCTTCTACAGGTTGATACTGTTCAATCTCTCTTTCAAATTCTAAAAATCCAGTTGTCTTTCCCATGTCTACTATCGTTTATGCTTGTGCTAATTTTTCTTCTTCTAATCGTTTTAACGCCTGTTTGTACTCTTCTGGGAAGATTTTGATGAATTTTGGTAATTCGTTCTCCCAATTTTCGAGTATGCTTTGTGCCAATGGACTTAAAGTTGCGTTATAATGGTTCTCGATCAAGGTTTTTAACTCTTCCTTATCCTTAGCTTCTGCTACAGGATCAAGATTCAACGCTTCTTTATTACAATTCTTTTCGAAGGTTTTCTTATCATCATAGATATAAGCAATTCCTCCAGACATTCCTGCTCCAAAGTTTCTTCCAACCTCTCCCAGAATTACAGCAACTCCACCAGTCATGTATTCACAACCGTGATCTCCGATTCCTTCTACAACGGCTTTGGCACCAGAGTTACGTACACAGAAACGCTCTCCTGCTTTTCCATTGATATACACCTCCCCGTCAGTTGCTCCATACAAGGTCACATTACCAGTGATGATGTTCTCCTGAGGAACAATTGTTGCCTCATCGGGTACTTTGATGATCAGTTTTGCTCCTGATAATCCTTTTCCTAGATAATCATTAGTATTTCCGTTGACCACCATGGTCAATCCCTTGGTAGCAAAAGCCCCAAAACTTTGTCCTGCAGAACCGGTAAAATTCAATTTCAACGTATTATCTGGTAACCCTTGAGCTCCGTAGATTTTAGAAATCTCGTTACTCAATATCGCTCCAACAGCACGATCGGTATTACTAATATCAAAGTCTAAAGTCGTTTTCTCTTTACGGAACAAAGCGGGGTGTGCTTGCTCTATAATGTCAAAATCTATCGACTTTCCTAATCCATGGTCCTGGATTTCTGTATTGTAAACTTCTACTCCTTCTGGTGCATCTACCTGATGTAAAATCGGACTAAGATCGATCCCTGCAGCCTTATAATGTTCTACAGCTTTTTTATGATCTAATTTGCTTACTTGCCCTACCATTTCATCTACGGTTCTGAAACCAAGTTGTGCCATGATCTCTCTCAATTCCTGTGCAATGAAATACATATAGTTGACCACATGTTCTGGCTTTCCTTTAAACTTCTTGCGCAGTTCTGGGTTTTGAGTTGCAATCCCTACTGGGCAGGTATTTAAGTGACATACACGCATCATAATACATCCTGATGCTACCAGCGGTGCTGTTGCAAAACCAAATTCCTCTGCACCTAATAGACATGCAATAGCTACGTCCCTTCCTGTTTTTAACTGTCCATCACACTCTACTACTACTCGGCTTCTTAGGTTATTTCCTACCAAAGTTTGTTGCGCTTCGGCAATTCCTAGTTCCCAAGGTAATCCGGCATGTTTTAATGATGTAAGTGGTGATGCTCCTGTACCTCCATCGAATCCTGAAATTAGGATCACGTCGGCTTTTGCTTTGGCTACACCTGCAGCTACGGTACCCACACCCACTTCAGAAACAAGTTTTACATTGATTCTTGCTTCTCTATTGGCGGATTTCAGATCGTATATTAACTGAGATAAATCTTCGATAGAATAGATATCGTGATGCGGAGGTGGTGAGATCAGTCCTACATAAGGTGTAGAATTTCTCGTTTTAGCAATCTCTGGATTTACCTTTGGTCCTGGTAATTGTCCTCCTTCTCCTGGTTTTGCTCCCTGTGCCATTTTGATTTGGATTTCAGCAGCACTGGTAAGATAGTTTGATGAAACTCCAAATCGCCCAGAGGCTACCTGTTTGATCGCACTATTTTTCCAGTCTCCTCCCACATTTTTGTAGAAACGCTCTGGATTCTCTCCTCCTTCTCCCGAATTACTTTTTCCTCCAATTCTGTTCATGGCAATAGCCAAGTTTTCGTGAGCTTCCTTACTAATCGAACCATAAGACATGGCTCCTGTTTTGAAACGCTTTACAATTTCTGTCCAAGGCTCTACCTCATCAATCGGAATAGGATCAAAATTTGAAAACTCTAATAGCCCACGTATGGTCATTAAGTCTTTGGATTGTTTATTGATCAATTCTGCATATTCCTTGTAAGTATTTGGATCATTATCACGTACAGATTTCTGCAATTTGGCAACAGAAAGCGGATTAAACTGATGTTTTTCTCCATTACGTCTCCAACGGTACTGTCCTCCTATTTCAAGATCCAAATTAGCACCAATTTCACGTTCTACGTAGGCTCTCTTATGTCGTTTTGCAATTTCTTTTTCTATTTCATACAATCCAATTCCCTGGATTCTAGTAGCTGTATTCGGGAAGTATTGATCTACCACCTTGGTATTGATACCTATACACTCAAATAGCTGAGAACTACGGTATGAATTCAATGTAGAAATACCAATTTTGTTCATCACTTTCAGCACTCCTTTTCCTACCGCTTTATTGTAATTATTGATGGCTTCTTCAAAGCTAAGATCAGAAATATTGCGCTCTTCGATTTGCTCTCCTATGATTTCATTCACCATATATGGATTAATCGCACTGGCACCATAACCAAATAGCAATGCAAAATGATGTACTTCTCTCGGTTCTGCAGATTCGATGATAATACTTACTTTAGAACGTTGCCCAAGTTTTTGCAACCCACTATTTACGTAAGAACACGCCAACAATGCTGGGATTGGAGCTCTGTGTTTGCTTACATTTCTATCAGACAGTATAATGATATTGGTTCCTTCTTCTATAGCTTCTGAAACGTTGTCTAGCAACTGATCCAAAGCATCTTCTAATCCATTAAGTCCTCTGTTAATGTTGTACAACATAGGAACTGAAGTCACCTTAAACCCTTTATCAGTATAGGTTTTGATCTTATCCAGATCCTCTTTGGATATTACCGGATTTTGAATTTTAAGCTTATTACAATGCTTATCATTGATATCAAAAATATTATGATCAGCTCCAAGAGTAAGGCTGATATCACAAATCAGCTCTTCGCGAATACCATCCAAAGGAGGATTGGTTACCTGCGCAAATAGCTGCTTGAAATAATTGTAAATTAACTGTGGTCTTTCTGAAAGAACAGCAATAGGAGTATCAGATCCCATAGATCCGATAGGCTCCTTACCCAACTGTCCCATTGGAGCAATAATGGTATCTATATCTTCTTGTGTATATCCAAATACTTCTTTACGCTTAGCAATCGTTTCTTCTCCTAAGAATAAAGGACAGTCATTATAAGGTATATCTTTTAAATGTACCAAATTGCTATCCAGCCATTCTCTATACGGGTGTTTGGCGGCGATTTCTTCCTTAACCTCTTCATCATTTACGATTCTACCCTCTTCCATATTTACCAGAAACATCTTTCCTGGTTCTAATCTTCCGTGGTATTCAATATTATCTGGTTTGATATCTACCACACCAGTTTCTGAGGACATGATCACATATCCATTCTTGGTTACCGTATATCGTGAAGGACGTAATCCGTTTCTATCCAAAACCGCTCCTATATAGTTCCCATCAGTAAATGGAATGGAAGCCGGACCATCCCAAGGCTCCATAGCACAAGAATTATATTCGTAAAATGCTTTCTTCGCTTCAGACATGTCGGGGTTTTTCTCCCAGGCCTCGGGCACCATCATCATCATCACCTCTGGTAATGATCTCCCTGTCATTAATAACAACTCTACTACCATATCCATAGAAGCAGAATCTGATTTACCAGGTAACACAACAGGTAATACCTTTTTGATATCATCACCAAACCAATCACTTTGCAACAATTCTTCCCTAGATCGCATTCTGGTAACATTACCTCTTAATGTATTGATCTCTCCATTATGACACATGTATCTGAAAGGTTGAGCCAAATCCCATGTCGGAAATGTATTGGTTGAAAAACGCTGATGCACCAAAGCCAATCTTGTGACTAATTTTGGATCTAATAAGTCTATATAATATAGCTTAATATCCTCAGGCATTAATAACCCTTTAAATATTAATGTCTTTGTAGACAAACTTGGCAGGTAGAAAAATTTGCTCTCCGATAGCTTAGAACCATATATAGTATGTTCCGTAATTTTTCTGGTTGTAAATAGTTTCAGGTTGAAGTCGAAATAACTTTGATCTGCTTTTTCTTTACCTATAAATATTTGCTTTATAAAAGGTTCTGTACTGGCTGCGATCTCCCCCAGATGAATTGGATCTACTGGAACATCTCTCCATCCTAATAAGGTAAGCCCTTGATTCTTTATATTTTCCTCAAAAGTATCGATACAAAATTGTCTTTGGTTTTCTTTCTGAGGTAAAAAGACATTACTCACGGCGTACTCTCCAGCTTCCGGTAATTCAAAACCACAATGTTCTACAAAAAAGTCATGAGGAATATCGATCAAAATTCCCGCACCATCTCCTGTCTTTCCATCGGCACTTACAGCTCCTCGATGTTCTAACTTTTCGAGAATCTCGAGTGCTTTGTGAATGATGTCATTTGATTTTTTTCCTTCTAGGCTACATATAAATCCGGCACCACATGCGTCGTGTTCGAATTCGGGTAGATACATTCCTTGTTTCTTCATAATGTTTCCGACTTAAACGTGTTTCAAGTTCATGAAATTAACAAATCATTAAGGAAAGGAAAAGAAAACCCCTACAATCAACTTCACTTTTCTGGGCTCTCCAAAAAAAGGCCTTTTAGAATAAAATAATCACAAAATAAGGTCCTCAATTTGCGAATTTGATAATGCAGTTTTTTCAATAAAACCCTAATTATTTCAGGGGTTTTCGCAAAATTCTCACCTATTGATTATCAATAATCTTCAATGAAAACGTTTTCGTAAAATTTTCGATTTTTTAAAGTGCAGAATTATCATTTTTCTTAACAAAAAATAAAGACCCCTAATTTTTTAGGGGGTATTTATTTCAAAATGACAAAAATTACGTGTTTACCCCACAAAATTTGGACACAAAAAACAAATTACCATATTTTTGAGCTGAATTTAACATTAATTTTAACTTTTATTCTTTATGAAGAAAATAGAAGCAATCATTAGGAGATCAAAATACCGTGTGGTTAAGGAAGCACTACATGATAAAGGTGTTATGTTTTTCTCATACTGGGATGTAACCGGGGTGGGTCACGAACAAAAAGGAAGTGTGTACAGAGGTATTTCATATAGTACTACAGATATACAAAGAAGATATTTATCAATCGTTGTGAACGATGATTTTGAAGCAGCTACGATTTCTGCCATTCTGGAAGCTGCAAAAACAGGAGAAGTTGGTGATGGAAAAATATTTGTATCAGATGTTCAGGATGCTTACCGAATCCGAACTGGGGAAAAAGGAGGAGATACACTGAGATAAACCTTTGTTAACAACTAAAATCAACTAAAACTTAAAATTAAAATACATATTTATGAACAATATACAACAACAGGAGATACAGACAGCAGTAGACGCTGCTGTAGAGGGGATAAATAACGACCTTGGTATATTGTGGATTCTTATTGCAGCAATATTGGTGTTTTTTATGCAGGCAGGATTCACATTGGTGGAAACTGGATTTACTCGATCAAAAAATGCCGGTAACATCGTAATGAAGAACTTTATGGATCTAAGTGTTGGGTCCTTAATGTTTTGGGTAATTGGATATTCTATCATGTATGGTGGAGACACTGTACTAGGTGGTTTTATGAGAGATCCTTTTGATCTTTCTTTCTTTAGCGAAGATGATTGGCACAATTTATTCTTTCAGACTGTATTCTGTGCTACCGCAGCTACTATTGTATCTGGAGCCGTAGCAGGAAGAACAAAATTCTCTACTTACCTTATTTTCTCTGCAATATTAACTACAATAATTTATCCAATATCAGGAAGCTGGTTATGGCCATTTGATGACAAGGCATGGTTAAACAACTTAGGGTTCATCGATTTTGCTGGATCTACTATCGTGCATGCTGTAGGTGGTTTTGCTGGTCTAGTTGCGGCTAAATTAATCGGTCCAAGAATTGGAAAATATGACAATGGAAAAATTAATGTAATCCCAGGGCATAATATGGTATTGGGTGCTATCGGAGTTTTTATCCTTTGGTTAGGATGGTTCGGATTTAACGGTGGATCTCAATTAGCATTTGGAGGAAGTGATTCTATCGCAGTTGGTAGTGTGATCATTAACACCAACCTTGCCGCTGCACTAGGAGCTATTACCGCATTATTCTTTACCTGGTTAAAATATGGTAAGCCAGATATCTCAATGACATTAAACGGATGTTTAGCAGGATTAGTAGGTATTACTGCAGGTTGTGGAAACGTAAGCGCTGTTGGAGCTGCTGCTATCGGAATTATTTCTGGACTCGTAGTGGTATTATCCATCGAGTTTATTGACAAAAAATTACGTATCGATGATCCTGTAGGTGCCATTTCTGTACACGGTGTTTGTGGTTTCTTAGGAACTGTACTTGTTGGAGTATTTGCAATACCAGGAGAAGATTTTGCCGGAGGTTTATTATACGGTGGTGGATTCAAGCAACTGGGTGTACAAGCTCTAGGTTCTCTTTCTATGATTGGATGGGCTGTATTGGCTAGTTTCGTAGTGTTATTTATATTGAAAAAAACAATCGGTTTACGAGTTTCTGAAAAAGAAGAAATTGATGGTCTTGATATACACGAGCATGGTATCAGTGCATATGGAGATTAAACTCATGTAGAGTAACCAAACAACACTAACCGCAAAGGTGTTTCTATATAAAAAAGGGCAGTTTAACACTGCCCTTTTTGTTATTTAATGATTTGCATAGACAACGGATAAGATGGTGCCTCTCCATTGCTCGCTTTGATCGCATTAATGATCGGAAATACCAAATACAACACTGCTATTAACAGCAATCCTAATATACCCAACCCAAATAAGAAAATAAGCGGAATACAAATAATCGCATAGATAAACATACTTATCTGGAAGTTCATAATGGATTTTCCATGCTCATCCATTGCCAAGACTCGTTCTCTTTGAGTTAACCATAAAATTAATGGTACCAAAAAACCACCGAATCCCGTAATAACATCTAACAATTGTGATAGGTGTGTGATCACTAATAATGATTTGTCTTGTCTCATGATTTTGTTTTTTTGATTGATTGATGAATAATTTTGCTAATATTATTAGCAATTATACTTATATGACGATTTTATTTGCAATTTGTTACACTAAAACGCTAAAAAACAAAAAAGCATCTCAAAATTAATTGAGATGCTTTTCCAAAATTTAATGCCCTACTTAATTGCCTAGTTTATAATTATTTTTTGGATTATCGATTCATTGTTTACATCCAGTTTAATCATGTAGATACCATGACCCAAAGACAAGCTTCGTGTTGAAATTCTGTTTTCACCAGGTTGCAAGGTGATTTGTGCCTGTTGTCTTCCTAGGATATCATACACAAAAGCCTGTGTTGTCCCTTTCGCAAAACCGTTCAAGTAAATAGAAAACACATCTTTTACCGGGTTTGGAGAAATACGAAGTCCAATCAAACTTCCTTCGTCTTCAGTACCTAAAATAGGAGTTACATTTTCTAAAGTAGTTACACGTTCTGCATTGGCCGACTGTCCGCAAGATCCTTCATAAATTCTCACATTAGAGAACGTAGAGTTATTTCCAGATCCTCCATCATTGTCATTAATAAATACTAATCGATCCATACTACCTGTGTAGAAATTACCTACAGGGATCACATAGTTGGTCGTTCCTCCCGAGTAATTATCATAGTTGGTCAATCCATAGTTTTGTGTACCATGTACTTTGAAATATCTTGCAGGCGTTAAGCCATTGTCGTCTTCGAAACCAACTCCATGAATTTCTCCTTGTCCAGAACTACTGAATTGAAATTCGATAACTGTATTTGGAGTTACCGTGTAATTGTAAGCAATAAACTTCCAGGTATTATTAGTTAGCGTTAAAGATGTGCCTCCATTTCCTATAGAAGAATTACCAGCAGCATCCTGGTTAGAGAATGAAGTAATACTAAAATCATTGAAGTCTAAAGCAGTACATGTTGGTGGTGGAGTTCCCGAACCGTTTTGAATACTTACATCGTCTATAGCAATATCACTTTGCCATCCGCTACCTCCAGAACCAGTAACTACATTAAATCGTAATTGTACACTACTCTGTCCTGCATAAGCGGATAGATCTACATTGGCACTATTCCAGTTGGATCCTTGTTCTCCTGATCTGCTAAACACGCTTGCCCAGCTTCCAGAATTATTAGTTCGCGCCTCTACAGTTAAACTATTAATGGCACTACCTAACATATGATATTGGAAGGTAAGTGTAGGCTCTGATAAGGAACCAAAATTTAAACATGGAGAGTTAAGGATAGCTCTTTTGTTTGGATATCCCGTACCATTACCAGAAGCCTCAACATATAGATAGAAACTACCATCTGCTGCACTACCAGGCCCGGTACCATTAGAAGGAGTCCCTCCAGAGTTTCTACTCCAGTTCAAATCATCACCAGAAGTCGCTTGAGACCATTGCCCCAGGCTAGATTCAAAACTTTCTGCAAACGGGAATGAGCTAACGTCACCACTACAATCTTCATTTGGTGGTGGAGGTGGTGTACTACCAAGTCCCATGGCATCCCAAAATGCAGGAATGGTAGCTCTTTCTCCAGAGTTAGATCCTCCCGATCCAGAACAACCTCCATAGGCGTGTACTCCTACTGCGTTACCTGTAGCTTCATCAATAATTGGACTCCCTGAATTTCCTCCGGTAGTATCTGCCCGGTAACGCACAAAAGTGTTATTAACAGAAGAAAGCGGTCCAGAATGGGTTTGCTGTGTTTGATTATCGATTCCTGTATCAGTTCCAAAACCAGTAATTCTAATCGTATTTCCAGGAGCCGACTGAACCACATTGAATGATTTTCCTTGCGCCTGGATTGGTGTAAGTCCTGTTTGTGTATTAGCGCTTGCTGTAAAAACAGCCCAGTCATTCGCCTGGCTTGGGCTATTAGGATAAGGTGAAACAAAGTTTCCGATAGGATATTGGTCTTCTGGTCCAGGGTGAACAATCGTTCTATCTGGATTTGATTTTGGAACATTAAATTCTATGATCTGTGCTCTGCTCCCTACACAATGTCCAGCAGTTACCAGACGACCATTGGTGATGATCCATCCAGTACACCCTATAGGAACTATTCTACCAATAGCATCGTCTGTAGAGTCGATACGATCATCATTAGATCCACATTGGGACTTGGTGTTTGGATCTTCAATTCCAATTCCCAGTTCTTTGATACTAAGCCCAATCGACTTTTCTCCTGCAGCAACAGATAATCGCAAAGTAATTTTGTCTCCATTAAAGTAAGCACTAGTGTTTTTCCAATCTCCGATAGTGGCTGAAGTTAAGGTTTGAGAAGCTCCATCGAGTGCCGATGTAATAGTAAGCGTACTATTTTGTCCAAGATTTACATCTTTAAAAAATAATCGCAACCAAGTAGCACCTGGTTCGGCTATGGTTTTTGTTAAAATTTCTGTATTACTTTTTCCAATTGCATTTGTAGACCATAAAGACACGTTAACATCCTGATATCTGGTCGGTAGAGGGTCAGTTTGTCCCCAATGGATAAGGGGCATTAACATAAATACTGTGCAAATCCATATTCCTAGTGTGGATAAGGAATACTTCTTCGTAACGTGAGTTGAGTTTGTGTTGTGTAAATTCATACGAATAAGAATTATTTATTAATTGGTTAGACATTAAATTTAGTTGTTAGGTTTATGGATGGTTAATCCACTTGTCTTCCAATTACTATTCGTTATCACAACAATAACTACTCAATATTTTTATTACTTTTTGTCCCGAACACTGATTACAAAAGGCATACAATCAATACCATCATTTTCAGTGACCTACAAGATAGAAAAGAAAAACAACTCTTCAAAAAAAGTTTAACAATGCGTGTTTAAAGTGAGTAGATTAATGGCTATTTTTGCGCTTTCAGTACATTGCTATGATTTCACAAGATACTATAGTCGCACTAGCTACTCCTTCGGGAAGCGGTGCTATAGCCATAATTCGAGTTTCGGGAAAAGATGCGATATCGATTTGTTCTCCTTTGTTTAGATCCATAAGTGGAAAAGAACTGAGCAAACAAAAAAGCCATACCATCCATTTAGGACATATTGTGGATCAGGAACGAGTTCTTGATGAAGTTTTGGTATCTATTTTTAAAGGAACAAATTCGTATACCGGCGAACCTACCATAGAAATTTCTTGTCATGGTTCAACATACATCCAACAGGAAATTATCCAGCTATTACTACGTAAAGGATGCCGTATGGCTGATGCAGGTGAATTTACGTTACGCGCGTTTATCAATGGAAAATTAGATTTATCCCAAGCGGAAGCGGTGGCCGATCTGATCGCATCAGATTCTGAAGCTTCCCACCAAATCGCCATGCAGCAAATGAGAGGAGGATTCTCTAACGAGATCAAAAAACTACGTGATGAATTACTCAATTTTGCTTCTCTAATCGAACTAGAGCTTGATTTTGCTGAAGAAGATGTAGAGTTTGCAGACCGCACACAATTCAAGGATTTGATTGCACGCATCACAAAAGTGTTGAAGCGATTAATCGATTCTTTTGCAGTAGGTAATGTGATCAAAAATGGAATCCCTGTAGCCATCGTGGGAGAACCGAATGTTGGTAAGTCTACCCTTCTAAATGCACTGCTGAATGAAGAAAGAGCCATTGTATCTGATATTGCGGGTACCACCAGAGATACCATCGAAGATGAAATTAATATTGGAGGTATCGGATTTCGATTTATTGATACCGCAGGAATACGAGATACCAAAGATGTAGTAGAAAGTATTGGTATACAAAAGACTTTTGAAAAGATTGATCAGGCCCAGGTAGTCATTTATCTGATTGACAGCTCTCTGCTCACTCCCGAGAGTTTGATTGAACTAAAAACAGAAATCGGTAAGATCAAAAACAAATATCCGCAAAAACCTTTGGTTATTGTGGCTAACAAGGTAGACAAACTAAAAAAAGATCAGATTGACCATTTGGTTACAGAAATTGAAAATATCCATTTGTTATCTGCAAAATCTGGTTTAGGAGTTGAAGGTTTACAAAACAAACTTTTGGATTTTGTGAATACCGGTGCACTTCGCAATAACGAAACCATTGTGACCAATACCAGACATTATGATGCCCTATTAAAGGCTCTGGAGGAGATCCAAAAAGTACAATACGGATTAGACTCTGGATTATCGGGTGATCTTATGGCGATTGATATTCGTCAGGCCTTATATCACTTTGGAGAAATCACTGGAGAAATCTCCAGTGATGACTTACTAGGTAATATTTTTGCGAACTTCTGTATCGGCAAATAGATTTTCTTGCCTTTAGTATACTTTTGTTTTCCTTTGTTTGACCTTTTACCAAAAAGTAACATTTATTTTTGACTTTTATAGATCTTTTCTTTATTACTAGTGTTCGCTCGGATCATATCTTCACTAGTTGTTCTCATATTTTTTAACTCTTTCAGCAGTTTGATTCTTATTTTCTTAGTCTCGGGAATACATAGTATAATTACTACTAAAAAAAGAACCTTATTTAGCTGAATCAAACAAGGTATCCTTGGCAAATAGCCTTACCTCTTGATCAAAATTCAAACTATATCGTTTTACATATTCTTCAATCCTTCCTAACCCCATCTTATTTCTTCTTTCATTTATTTTATCCGGGTTAACTACTGGATACAGATGTCCGTTTTGAATCTGTGTTCCATATATTTGTGGATATTTAATCCATAACAAAAATTTGTCTTGATAATACGCCAGTCTTGCTTTTTCAACAACACCTAAATCAACTAAGTTTTTGAAATTTTTGTAATAGTGTGCTTTATAGGTAGCTGGTGCATGTTGAAGCACTAGGAAAATTCCCTCTTTAGCATTTTCGGTCAGAATATCCTTTTTAGAAGGGAAACCACAACTCTCAACCATAGATACAAATTTTTGAAGATTTTGCCTGTCTATTTCTACAAAACTGCCATTACCGTTATTTCTAATTTCCTGATCTGCATTAAAAATCTCTGTCAATATACCATTAACATCATCACAATTTATACCTAACAATTCTATGTTAGGTAAAGGATTTTCTCTTTTGTAAGAATTCATCAATTCGTCGATCTGTGTTGTATATTCTTGATTATCATTTTCTTTATTACAAGAAAAAAATAGCATCATTAGAAATATTATTGTAAAAGTCGTTTTCATAATACAACAACATTAGAGGTCAAAATCACAATAATGAACCTTATAATACTTGTCATCTCTTTTTTGTATTTCAGAATTACTAAGGCACATATATCGAAATTGACATTCTTTACATTTTTCTATTATATCATTTTTTATTGACCACTGAAATTGAAATTTTTTTGTAGTTATTACATCCGAAAGTCGTTTTTCTTTAACATTTCCATAGCTATAACTATGGTTTATATAGTTTTTAATATTCCCCGAGGAATCTACACATACTTTTTTATTCAAACCTACATTATAGTTTTTGGCTTCACAAAAAAACCTGGTATCACAATGTAAAAACCTCAAATCATAAATTTCCTCGGTTTCAAAATTTACCATTTGTTTAGTAAAATGTATAGATCTATTAGAAAATAAAAGTTTCTCATCTCTATTAGCCGAATGAATTACGATTTTAACTCTAAGATTGGTCAACAAAACGTGTTTTAATTTTTCCAAATCAATATCCTTATCAAAAGGTAAAAACAATTCAATTAATTCAAAACTACTGTCATTATATTTATCCATTAAACTTAAAACATCATCAAAATTTGATGAATCACAAATTCTTATTTGAATAGTTTGACACCCTAGCTCTTGCAATTCTTGCATTAGGTTATTCAATGAAAAATCACTATTTCTGTCCAGACAAATAACTGAAGACATGATTTTGTTAGGAATCTTAAAATCAACTTCCATTTCTGGAAAATTGTTTGGCTCTTGGGTTAAATAACCATACTCTTCCTCGGTCAAAAAATTGATATATTTTTCGATACCTTCATCATATCTATGATTAAATTTTTCTTTTAACTCTTTTATAGTCAGATTTCTTAAATCAGAACTTAAGACTTCATATAATAAATTGGGGATTTGTAAATATTCTCTTCTTTGTAGGTCCATAATGATACTATAGGAATTCCCTTTAACTAATCTACAACACTCAAATAATAAAAAGTAGTATTCATTCATTTAATAAAATGATATTTGAGTTGCATTTATAAAAACTTCCTACTTGAATTTTCCCATTATGTATTGCTGAATGAACCAAGTTTATTCTTTCATTGCTGTTTTTTTCTTCTTTTATTAAAAACTGAAAATTGGCAGGAATTAAGTCATTTACTACAAATTTTAAATAGTTGTCTTTTTCACTTCTCATCAGATAAATACTTAAATATTTTATAGTCTAAATTAAAGTTACATTTTTCTGAAATAAACCCATATTGTCCAACGGGGTTTACTTCCAAAAATATATACTCCCCATTTTGAGCTCTTATAATATCTATAGAACCTGTATTCAATTTTAACATTACCATTAGTTCGGTCAATTTATTTTCAATGTCTTTGAGCAATTTGTAAGGCACAATTCGATTCGGCTTTGTAGAATCATAGTTTCTAAAATCAATTTGAGTTTTTGAATTCTTTTGACTGAAAATACAAGAACTATAAAATTCCCCATCTAAATAAAAACAACGGATTTCATACATTTTTTTAATATGCTCTTGAAAAATAGATGGTCCAAAAGCGTCTGGTATTTTCTCAATTTTATCAATCAAAACGGTTTTATTAGAAATCCAGAAATTATCATTTTCTGGAATATACCTAAAAGCTTCGTGTAAGGCTTTACGTATGATAGATTGATTGTTTACAAGAAAAAATTCGACGACATCATTTTTTGAGTTCGTGATTATTGTATTTGGGATTAGCAAACCTGTTTTTTTAGCCAACTCTAATGTAAAAGGTTTATTTAAACCTGTAACAAAATATGAACCTAAGCACCTGTTACAAAACTTAGTAACAAAAAAATCCTTAAAAATCTTATAATTAAACCCAATGCTTCTTAAGATTTCTAAATCTGGAAACAAAAACTCTTCCCCCTCTATATCTACAGTAATATCATCAACCGCATTGTAAGGTCTTCTAAACCATAATGAAGTGATGTTTTCTTCATCTTCCTCGTTGCTAAAATTTATTTGACTTTCGCTTTCTTTATCTAGATGAATGCTGAATTTTCTGTTATTAAACTCGAATGAATTATGTCCCGTAAAAGATGTTTTCCCATTATATCTTTTTACACGTCTGTTTTTATATATAAACCAATTCATTACATGATTAGTGGAAAGATCCACTTCTTCAGAAAAGATTATTGTCATACTCTTATCAATCCCATTTTTTCATTCAATCAAAAGAGGCAGAACTTTGCCCCTTTTGGTTTTAAAAGTTAGCAATCGTACCATATTGGCCCGGTAAAAGGAGTGGAACTATCACATCTCGAATAATCATCAGAACCATTAGAATCCTGTGTGCAGATAGTTTTCGTTGATTCTTCTCCTTCAGTTCCGCCCGTAACAGTTACTTTGTTAGAAATTTCTTGATCTTTGAATGCTAACAGAAGTGAATCTTGTTTTTTCATCTTAAATTGATTTTAAATTTTACCTACTCTAATATTTGGGTTTTCGGTTACCCCCATTATCGTGCAACTATTCTTTTATATCGTTTGAGCTTTCAATCTTTTCTACAACGATACTTAAGTATTTAAATCAAGGCTAGCATAAGTAACTCATAACCAAATGCTTTTTTCATATAAGTTGTTTTTTTAGTATCACCTCTATACTATTTTAAGTTTCATTTTTTTCAAGAATTTCTCCCAAAAAAAGTGCTAATACTGATTATATACGGGACATAAAAAGGCATTGCGGGGATATTGGAAAGCTAGAAATAGAAAATTTCCAATAGGAATTATATAAAAATATCTGGGAACAACCTCAAGAAATTTATCGAGGTAATAAATTATTCAATAAGGATCATAAAGACCTTCTGTTGGTTTAAAAAAGCCTTCCATTAGGCGCTACATCATTAAGTGGTGTGCAAATCCCTGATTTAATTTTAAGATATGTTTTGCATAAGGAGTAAATTATTGATTTGGCCAATAGGTTACTATCGTCTAAGAGCTGCAAAAAATCCATAAAAGTAATTGGGTGATATTATAAATGCGCTCATAAATAAATATTCCCTATCTCATTCTAAGGCACGAAACTCTCACTGAGATTTTACTTACTTTGATTAAGTCTTTGTCTTTTTCATTCTCCTAATTCTATTTTTATTAGGTCTCGCTTTTTACTTTTTACTGGAGATTATTAGTTTTATAATATCAAGTATAGTATCATTGAAGTAATTAAACAAACATGTTGCAGATAAACGTTAAATTTGTATTTTTACCAATTTTTGGTATTTTTGAAATAAATTTATAAAAATGAGTAAAAACACATCAATATCACTAGGGAATTATTTTGACCAGTTTATTCAGAGTAGAATACGTGAAGGTCGGTTTAAGAATGTAAGTGAAGTAATTCGTGCAGGATTAAGGCTTTTAGAAGAAGAAGAAAGTAAAGCCGTAGCCTTGAAGAATGCCATTCAAGAAGGAATTGATAGTGGAATTGCTCACGATTTTAATCCAACAGAACATCTTAAATCTCTAAAATCAAAAAAACAATCGAATGGCTAAATTCAAACTGACCTATAAAGCAGTTGAGGATTTATCAAAGATTTGGGATTATACTTTTAAGGTTTGGTCAGAAAAACAAGCTGACAAATATTATGAAATGTTGATTTCTAATTGTCAAGAAATAGCTAATAATCCAGATTTAGGAAAGAACTACAATGGAATTACTAACAATCTCTTTGGAACAAAAGCAAATCGACATATCATTTTCTATAGAACTGTCAATGAAAATTATATAGAAATCACAAGGATTTTGCACGAAAGAATGGATCTGAAGAAACGGATGCTTGAATAAAACCACCCACAACAATTCGTTCATTACACTTGCAGAATTAGCCCGTTAAAAATAAAGTGCCAAAAATGTTGTGAACAATTAAAAACAACATTCCAAATTCTATAACTGATAATAAAAAATGAATATTTTAAAGCCATTATACCATTCCAACTAATCAATAGAATTGAACACACGAAATCAAGAACCCATAAAAAGGGAAAATCAAAACACTCTGAAAAAATGCTTTATGGATATAATTGCCTGAGAAATTGCACATTTGGTATCGTTGATTATATTGTCCTGGATGGTTTTATTTTGTATAATAAACAAATTATTTGTTGCCACAGCAGTGTTTCAAAAGAAATGCTTGATAAATTGAAGTAAAATTTAATGTTATCCAAATTGAGCATAAATTGCAATATACTTGTATGGAGATAAAGGATATTCAAATACACATAAAATCATAGAATTTTTTATTTAAAAAAAACTCTATGATTTTATGTGTATTTATCTATTAAGAAACAAATTGTAGAACTCTACAATAAATTAAATGATCAACTAATTATTACAAACCAAAATTAAGACCGAAAGATAATCCGCTATACTCAGCTAGCGTATAATCTAAATTCATACGGAAAAATCCTAATGTAAGCTTGGCCCCTAAAGTACCACGAACGCCAGAGATCTTACTTTCTACTGAAAAAGGATCTGTAATCTCTTCTTCTGAAATTACACCAGATTGTACCCTATATGTCCCAAGCAAATCAGTGGTCGAAGTTCCTGAAAAGATATCCTATTCCACCATAAAAATTGAAAACGGGCATTTTTGTGGCTCCAATCACTTGAAATAACAAGGTATTGGTGTTATTTTCAAATCGCTGATTTTCTCCGTCTACAATGTTGGTATCTGTAAAATCATAACTACCATCCAAATGAGTATAAGCTATTAAGCCAGAAATAGCAACAGGAAAAACCTTATCTGCAGGTAACCAAGATGTAAACTCATGTTGTAGACCAAAACCGTAAAAACCTACTTTGGCGTCGCTGGTGTTTATTTTTGGGAAGAATCTTGCCTTTATCTCCGTTCCTTTTAAAGGAGCAAAACTAGCTTGTAAAAAAGCAGTAGGAACAAAATTAATATTTGATTCTCCTAAACCTGTTGGTAATTCAAATTCTGCATCCTGTGGTGGTATTAAAGGCACTGAGCTTTCCCCTTCAACAACCACGACGATTCCTTCTATGTCTCCAAAAGCAGTAGCAACTTCTTTTTGCAAGCTCCCGTCCCTAAATTGTAGATTTTCATATTGAGAAGTATCTAAAACAAAAGACTTGTTATCATCTCCCACAAAGGCAGCGTTGGCAACTATTGAAATCTCAAAGCC
>NZ_FQYP01000006.1 GCF_900141785.1 Aquimarina spongiae
AGGAGATGATCATTTGGTAGGTTATTATGTACCTTCATCTTCTTCGGTTAATGTATCCGATATAAAGAGTTATTTACAAGATCGTTTACCGGACTACATGGTTCCGAGTTATTATGTAGCGTTGTCTTCCTTACCATTGACTTCCAATGGTAAGATTGATCGCTCAGTTTTGCCTATTCCTAGTTTAGAAGATGTTGCTTCTTATCAAGCAGCAGAGACTTTATTAGAGTCTAAGTTGGTAGATATATGGAGTGATGTCTTAGGATTAGAGGCATCCAAGATTAGTGTGACCAGGAGCTTTTTTGAGTTAGGAGGTCATTCATTGAAGGCGACAAAATTAGTTTACAAAATAAAAGAAGAATTAGGAGTTACTCTCTCTGTAGTAGATATTTTTTCTAAACCAACAATTCGCGAGTTATCTCAGAAAATGGAAAAGGCAAATATAGCTGCAGTACATATTGACGAAAGTGTCATTTTGTTAAAAGAAAGCACTAACCAACTCAAAAATCTGTTTTTTATACATGATGGCGGTGGAGATGTGCAAGGATATATTCAACTTTCTCAATGGATTCAAAATTACAATTGTTATGGAATTCGAAGTAACACTCTAAATGATCTTCATCCTGTAGATCTTAGTATTCAAGATATAGCATATGATTATATCCAGATTTTAAAAACGATTCAGCCAGAAGGGCCTTATACAATTATTGGATGGAGCTTAGGAGGAGTCATTGCTTGCGAGATCACAAAACAACTGGAAAATGCAGGAGAAAAAGTAGACAAACTGATTTTGATTGATACGGTAATTAAGCAGCCAGTATCAAATGATAATAAAGGGTTTGATCTTGTTATCGAGAAAGATATTCTACGATCTATTATAGGAAACATACCGGGTCCATTACTTCAAGCACAAAAAGTTGAAGAGTTTTGGCAAGTATTGTTAGGACTTATACATGCTGAGGAAATATCATTTGATGTTGTTAAAAAAGCAATTCCAGAAAATATCCAAAGATTGATGTCAACTTTGGATCAGCAGAATGCCGAAAAGATGATCAAAACCTTTAATACAGTTAGATCTCTTGATCAAGCTATGCTGAGCTATACTGTTGAAGGGAAAATAGATGCCACGCTAGTATATATAATTGCTTCTGATTCTGGTTTGGATCACAAAACTCTTTTGGATAAGACAAAAAGACTCATTGTAGAAAAAATAGAAGGAGATCATTTTTCAATAATGAAATTTCCACAAGTCAAAGTACTTGCAACTGTCCTAGAATCTATGTTGTTACAGGAGGAACATATACTAGTTTCTCAACAATAAAATATTTCATAACAAAACTTTATTTACACCCTGTCTGTTCATCTATGAAGAAGAATAGATACTGGATGTGAGTAAATGTTTAGGACCTAAATTTAATCTAAAATCAATAATGAAAAGAAGGAGTAAAAATTTCCATTATAGTGTGATGGTAATGCTATTTGCATTTTATCAACTTTCGTTTTCTCAATCTGCTGCCAATGATCTAATTAGTTCGCAAATTGATGCAGAAGTAAACGAAATGATGAAAGAAGGTGATATCCCTGGGGTAAGTGTCATCATCATTAATGGCGACAAAAATGAAATCCGTAATTACGGGTACGCAAATCTTGAAAAAGAAATCCTGGTCACCTCTAATACTTTGTTTGAGCTGGGCTCATGTACAAAGGCATTTACAGCTCTTGCAGTAGCTAATTTGGTAGATCAAAATAAGATTTCTCTAACGTCTGATGTACAAACATACTTGCCATGGTTTAAGGTGTTTTATGAAGGTGACCCAGTGAATATAAAAGTGGAGCATTTGCTTCATCATACCAGCGGAATACCCTGGAGTACAATCTCCAAAATACCTGAGTCAAATGACGAAAACGCACTAGAGGAGACAATCAAAGCCATAGCAGGACAAGAACTTGAAGAACTACCAGGGCAGGAGTACGAATATGCTACAGTTAATTATGATATTCTCGCTTTAATTATCGAAAAAGTCACTCATATTTCATTTGAAAATTACCTTCAAAATGAGGTGCTAAAAAAAATAGGGTTAGACCAAACCACTATTGGAGAGCCTAAAGATGACAAAATGATGTCTTCTGGTTATAAAATAAGTTTTTTTCAACCCAGGAAATATAACGCTCCCAGATTCAAAGGAAACAATGCTGCAGGTTATGTGATTTCAAATGCAGAGGATATTTCAAAATGGTTGCAATTTCAAATGGGATTATTACAACTTGATTTTTATGAAATCGCTCAGCAAACTCATCAAAGAGACGAAACTGTACCATTACATAATATGTCATCATATGCCATGGGATGGGAAGTGTCATTGAGTGGAAATGGAGAGATTTATCACAGTGGTCTTAATCCAAATTTTACCTCTTATATCACTTTTAGACCAGATGAAAAATTAGGAGTTGCAGTTTTGGCAAATTCAAACAGTACATATACTCCAATGATTGGGGATCATGTAATGAAAATAATAGCTGGAGAAAAGGTGGTTAACGAGTTTGATCCCGGAGATAGAGGAGATAAGACATTTTCTATTCTTTCGATAACTCTATTGGTATACTTATTAATTCTAACGAGCTATTTCTTTTGGGCTATTCTCGATATTGTAAACAAAAAACGAGAATTTCAAGGATTGGATAAATCGGTACTAAAGAAATCAAGTACCATGTTATTATCAATTGTTCCTTTTATTTTAGGGTTGATCATTTTGCCACAGGCGATTGCTAATTTTGATTGGAAATCGATTCTGGTATGGACTCCAGAGAGTTTTGATTTTATGATAAAACTAGTAATAGGAGCAATGGCTGCGAGTTATTTTGTGTATGTCTTTACCATGTGTTTTCCAGAAAAGAATGCATATAAAAGAGCAATTCCCAGAATTGTATTAATGAGTATACTTTCTGGGTTGTCAAATGTAGTCGCAATAATCATTATAACTTCAGCCATAGGTAGTGATGTTGATCTAGAATATATTATTTACTTCTATTTACTAACAATATCGGTTTATCTATTAGGAAGAAGATTTGTGCAGGTCAACTTGATTCGATTTGCTAGAGGTTTGGTATTTGATTTAAGAGTTCGACTAGTAGATAAAATATTCGCTACTTCTTATCAAAAATTTGAGCGAATAGATAGAGGAAGAATTTATACGGTATTAAATGATGATGTGAACAGTATAGGGCAATCTACAAATATTTTTGTAGGCCTGATCACTAGTGTAATTACAACAATAGGTGCTTTTATTTACCTTGCTTCTATTGCGTTTTGGGCAACAGTACTTTCAATACTTTTAATTGTAGCTCTAGCTGCTATTTACTATTCTGTGGTTCAGAGTACAAATACCTATTTCGAAAAGGCAAGAGATGAAAGAAACATTTTTATGCGCCTTTTGAATGGAATGATTGATGGTTTTAAGGAAATAAGCCTTCATCGAAATAAAAAACATGAATATCAAGAAGACATCACTCTAAGTGCTGATAGATTTAGAAAAAAAATATCAATTGCAGATGTCAGATTTGTAAATGCTTTTTTAACCGGAGAATCCTTGTTGGTAGTGTTATTAGGGGTTGTTGCATTTGGGATGCCAGAATTTTTTCCAGACATGAAGCTTTATACGTTGATGAGTTTTGTTGTAGTGTTACTTTATCTAATTGGTCCTATTAACGGAATTTTGAATTCAGTGCCTGGTCTTATGCAATTAAAGGTGGCCTGGAATCGCATTCATAGATTTTTGGAAGAAATTCCAGCAGATATCCATGTAGCTAATTCCATCCCCAATGTAGAGAATAAAAAGTTGCACAATTTAAGTTTGGATCAAATAGAATATGAGTATAAAGATACTGATGGGAATACAGTATTTGGGATTGGTCCAATAGATCTTACACTAAAGAGTGGAGAAATTACATTCATCGTAGGAGGTAATGGAAGTGGAAAAACAACACTGGCCAAATTACTAACTGGTCTTTATAAACCAACTGGTGGGGCAGTAAAAATAAATAATCATAGTTTGTCCAATCTGGAGCTTAGCGAATATTTTTCGGTAGTTTTTAGTCCTTCACACTTGTTTAAAAAATTATACAACATAGATGCCAGAGGAAAAGAGAAAGAAATAGATGCTCTTCTCAATACACTACAACTCAAAGAAAAAGTTAAAATTATCAATAATGAATATAGCACAATTGATTTGTCGGCAGGACAAAGAAAACGATTGGCTTTATTTCAATGCTATTTAGAAAATTCACCTATTTATTTGTTTGATGAATGGGCAGCAGACCAAGACCCTGGTTTTAGAAATTTCTTCTACAGAACACTACTTCCCGAAATGAAAGCAATGGGAAAAACTATTATCGCCATCACCCACGATGATCACTATTTTGATGTTGCTGATACTGTTTACGAAATGAGAGAAGGACAGTTAAAACAATATAGAAAAGAGCTTGCTATAGAGAGTGTCTTCTCGAATGAATAATGATTCTCCATTATTCAGCAATCATAATCTTGAAATCAAATCCATCCATGAATATGCACATCTATGGATAATTTATCATAACACAAATTTATTTTAATATGAAACCACTTACGAATAGAAAAAAGAAAATGAGTCTTTTGAAACAGATGTTTTTCATTGGCTTAGCCTTGGCTGCAAACTGTTCAGTAGCTCAGGAAAAAGATTTTTTTGTCTCTAACAATGAGAAAATAAACAAAAAAGAGTTTGATGAAAAAATTGATAGTATTCTTGCTATCACAAATATACCTGCGGTATCCCTGGCAATAATTGAAGACAATAAAATAGCGTATTCAAATTCTTTTGGGTATAAGCATCAATTAAAAAAAGAGGTAATCGATAATAATACTCTTTTTGAGGCTTGTTCTCTCTCTAAAATATATTTGGTAGCTGCAGCCTATAAATTGGTAGATCAAGGGTTGCTAGATTTGGATAAACCAATTTTTGAGTACAAAACAAATGAAAAATTGGCTTATGATGCACGATATAAATTGATTACACCGAGAATGATATTAAGTCATACCTCTGGAATCGAGAACTGGGAATGGTTGAACGTTGGTGGTAAATTAGAAATATTACAGGATCCAGGAACTCAATATACGTATTCTGGAGAAGGGTTTCATTATCTGGCAAGGGTAATCCAAACAATTCTTGATAAACCCTATGAAGAATATCTGGATGAAATCGTTTTATCTCCATTAAATTTGAAACAAATCGACCTTAATTACACACCTGCCGACTCTATTGGAAATTATGCAAATGGACATAGTATAATTGGTAAGAGCCTAAACAAATGGGTGACAAAAGATCCTTGGCCGGCCTCATCAATTCATACTACTGCTGAAAGCTTTGCAAAGCTTTTGGTTTCGGTTTTTGATGAGCAATTTTTAACAAAAGAAAGTATCGCGAAAATGACAAAGCCAGTAATGGTTATTGAAGAAGGTAATGATTCTAAATATGGAATTGCAAATGGATTCTTTGTTCTTGAAAATGAAAATGATAAGATTGTGAATTTCTCTGGTGACAATAAAGGCTTCAAAGCTGATATGCTATACTCGCCTATTCATAAAAGAGGTTTTGTGTTTTTTACAAATAGTGATCTTGGTGGAGTGTTTGGAAAGCATTTAAATAAATTGACCACCAATTTGGATGCTAATTTGTACCTAGATAAACCATATTTCAAGGATTACGAAACTATATCAGATTTAATAGTACTCTACAATCAAGAGGGTAAAGGCAAAATGTTTGAAAGGATAGATAGCATGAAGGAAGAAGAGTTAAACTTTTATTTGCTCGAAGAGCTAATGTTTGATTTCTATTCGAAGGATAAAGAAGCATCTGAGAGAATTGCTGAAACGATTTTAAAATATGATAAAAAATCTGCCGCTTCCTATTTTCTTATCGGAGTGGTTAACTTAAAAGTTCATAATAATCCTGTCAAGGCAAAAGAATACCTATACAAATGTAAAAATCTAGGGTTTAATCGGTTTGATGTTGATAGTTATATCAGATCATGTGATGATAGCATCGCCCAGGGACACTAGAAAACTTCTTGCTCTTTTTTAATATTCACTATATGTAGTGATGGGGTGTAAGTGCCTATTGATTAAATATTTATAATTTAATTCTCAATTGTAGAAATGGAAGTAAAAGAAAGAAAACTCAACGGTAAAATTTTGAAGGATGCTTTTGATAAATTCACAGAGGCATGGGAACAAAAAACAAAGGATCAGGGAAATGCAGAGACGTTTAATGATCATTTGATAAAAGGAGGCTTGAACCTATTATCTGCAGCCAAAGATGCTATACCGTGGGAAGGTAGTTTACAGGCTATATTCTCAAAAATGGAAGATTATGCTCCACGCGAAGATATCGAATCTTTTGTAGCCTTGGTATTAAATAAGTACTACGGTAGATTTGTTGATTTCAATGACCGAACAACATCAAGTATTCATACTTCTGACGATATTAACTTAGATTTTCTTAAAAAATCTGATGAGGACGATAGCTTTATGATGAGTCAAGGTCGTTTTGATTGTTTGCGTTGGAAAGATACAATCATATTTAAAACCGTATATGATTTAGCAATTTATCAAATGATGATTTGGGAGCTAAAACCAAAAACTATTATTGAAATAGGGTCTGGATCAGGAGGAAGCGCAATATGGATGTCTGATCTTACGAACCAATATAATCTAGACAGCCATATCTTGTCTATTGATATTTATCCACCAAAAATGAAATACAGAAATGTATCATTCATTGAAGGCGATGTTAATCAAATAACTTCAATACTCGATGAAGAAACCATAAAGACGTTGCCACATCCTTGGTTAGTAATTGAAGATGCTCATGTAAACGTATTAAATGTTTTAAATCATTTTCATGGTTTTTTAACTCAGGGAGATTATTTGGTTGTAGAAGATAGCAAGTTCAAACAAGATGTTATTTCTGATTTTCTAAGAGAAAAAGAACAGGATTATCAGGTGGATACGTTGTATTGTGATTTTTTTGGTCAGAACCTCACTTGCTCTCACAATTCAATCTTTCGTCGTAACTGATCAAATTACAAAAGATAGAAGCTAAGACCTATAGAATTTCTTTTGCAGTAGGTTATCTATTTATACCCTATTTATTACAGAATTATAATTAATCATTGATGATTTAATGATCAGATCATCAATGCACATCATCTTAAACTACAAAAACATGATAGATAAATTAGTATTACCATTGGTTATAAATCTTGATGCTGTTACGGCCAAAGATTTTATCTCCTTTTATTTAGAAAATAAAATCGAGATCGAGACAAAATTAGAACATTATGGAGCAATAAAGTTTAGAGGAGTGCCTATTGCTTCTTTAACCGACTTTCAGGAAATAGTGAATTCCATATCAGATAAATTTTTAAGCTATATAGATGGAAATTCTCCCAGAACAAAACTTACTGGTAATGTTTATACCTCTACAGAATACGATAAGACCCAAAAAATTACCATGCATAATGAATTGTCGTATTCTGCCACTTGGCCTAATAAATTGTTTTTTAGTTGTTTGGAGCCATCAGAAACCGGAGGAGAAACCTTGCTCGCCGATAGCAGAGAGATTGTAAGAGTAATGAACCCTGATATCGTTGATGAAGTACAAAGTAAAGGGGTAAAATATATTAGAAATTTACATGGGGGATTAGGTATTGGGCCCTCTTGGCAAGATACTTTCGAGACCACGGATAAAGCTCAATTAGAATCGTATTGCAAGGCTTACAATATTAATTTTGAATGGAAAGAAGATGATAGCCTGCGATTAATACAATTGAGCAAAGGGATTATCAATCATAGAACTACTGATGAATTAATATGGTTTAATCAAATAGATCAATTTCACCCATCTCACTTAGGAGGAGAGTTATTTGATATTATGCAAACTATGTATGCAAAACCTATGGATTATCCAATGTTTGTTCAGTTTGGAGATGGAACCGATATCAATGAAGATATGATAAAAGAAGTGATAACGACTATTGATGCTGTTACGCAAGCTCCAAAATGGGAGAGAAATGAACTTCTATTAGTTGATAATGAATTGATAAGTCATGGAAGAAACCCATTTACAGGAGACAGGAAAGTTGTGGTTTCAATGTCAAAGTAGGATGTTGTATTAATTCGTAATGCATAATAATGAAAATTAAAAGAGATAAGACCGTTGGTATAGTTGGAGGGATGGGACCTCATTCGGGCTGTGATTTATTCGAGAAAATTTTGTCAAATTCTAGTGCAAAAACCGATCAGGAATATATATCAGTTGTGCTCATGTCTTTTCCGAGTAGTCATGTGGATAGAACTTCTTTTTTATTAGGGGAGACATCTATAAATCCAGCATATAGTATTGTAGATGTAATACGAAAATTGGAAGTTTCGGGAGCTGAAATTGTTGGAATATCGTGCAATACGGCTTACTCTCCACGTATTTTTAATGTAATTCAAAATGAGCTCAAAAGAGTAAAGTGTAACATCAAATTGTTAAGTATGCCTTTTGAAACTTGTATGAAAATTAAGAGAGAGCATAGTAATATTACTAGGGTAGGAATCATGGCAACTAATGGGACATATAAATCAGAAATCTACAAAAAACAACTAGTGGATCTAGGTCTAGAACCAATCACTCCTGATTTTGAATTTCAAAACGAAATAATTCATGCTATGATTTATGATCCGGAATACGGGATCAAATCTAATCCAGAACATATACATGCTAAGGCAAAGGTTTTGGTGAAAAAAGCGATTGAATATTTTAAAAATCAAGGAGCAGAGGCAATAATTCTTGGGTGTACTGAATTGTCACTGATCATTAAAGAGAAAAATATAAAGGGTATGGAAATTATAGATTCAACCCAAGAATTTTCAAGAGCATTAATTAAGGAGGCCAAAGTTGCTCTTCAAAATCCAAAAGAATTGTCTTTCCTAACTAATTAAAAAAGACTAAAAACGATACTTCAATTACGTATTAATCATACGATAAACGAATAAATTTAAGATGAATAAACTAAAACTTTTTTGTCTTCCTTATGCAGGAGGATCAGCTGCCATATTCAATAAATGGAAAGAGTTTATTGACGATACTATCGAAATTATTCCGATAGAATTGGCAGGACGTGGAAGCAGAATACAGGCTCCGATGTACACTTCAGTTTCAGAAGCTGTTGATGACATTTTTGAAATTGTTAAGGAGGGTATTACAGATGGACCATATGCATTGTTCGGTCACAGTATGGGAGCTATGCTCGCTTATGAGTTAACTACTAAGATTGCAACGCAAGGTTTAGAAGGGCCGCAGCATATTTTCTTTTCAGGAAGAGCTGTACCTCATATTAAAATGAGAGAGGATAAAAAGTATCATCTTTTGGATGAGGAAAACTTTAAAAAGCAAGTACGTAAATTGGGAGGTACCCCACCTGAGTTTTTTAAACATCCTGAATTACTAGAATTATTTCTTCCATTACTTCGAAATGATTTTATGTTGGCAGCAACAGATTATAGTAATAGAGAAATAGTTCCACATTCTTGCAATATCACAGTTTTTTTAGGCAAAGAAGAAGATATGACCCATGAACAGGCAGATGGATGGAAACTACATACCGAGGGAGTTTGTTCTATCCATTATTTTAACGGAGGTCATTTCTTTCTAAATCAATATGCCAAAGAGATGGTAGAATTAATGAATACAACATTGATTACGCAAAAAAATACCTTAGAAAAAATTAGACTTTCCTAATCCCGGAAAAATTAAAGAAATGAGTATATCATCAATTAATATTCTTTATACTTCTTTTTCTGAACGACTGCCTGGAAATATTTGGAATAAGTACTTCAATCTATTACCAGATAGAATGAAGGAAAAAAACATACGATTTCAACGTTGGCAGGATCGACATTCCCATTTATTTGGTCAGTTATTGCTATTAGTTAATCTCAAAGAATTTGGGTATGGTAAAGGATCTTTAGAACAAGTTCTTTATGAACCTAATGGAAGACCTTACCTTAATGCAGATATTGACTTTAATATTTCTCATTCAGGAGGAGAAGTATTATGTGCAATGACCAAAGGAATGCGAATAGGAATAGACGTAGAGGAAATCAAAAAGATTCATTTTCAAGATTTCAAAAACGTAATGAATCCATCACAATGGAGAACCATAAACAATGCAACTGAACCGTTGGGAGCTTTTTTTAAACTCTGGACGATAAAAGAAAGTGTTATCAAAGCGGATGGTCGTGGATTAGCAATTCCATTACCTGATATTAATATCGCTGAAAATATAGCCGAATACGATAATTGTATATGGTATTTAAGTGAAATCCAAACCCAATCAAACAGTAGTGCATATTTAGCTACAAGCAATAAAGAGGTTAAAATATACTTTAGGTGTTTGGATTTTTATCCAAGGTCATTACATCTTCAAAGATGACCTATTCTTTTTTAACGAATTATAAATCAACTTAATTCAAAGAAGCAAGTCCAATACAAATGGATAGCTTCTTACATATTTCCCTAGCTTTTTTTTAAAAGCGGGGATCACTCATTAGACTTTTTTGAATAAAAACAAAAATTAAAATCAAATTATGAAAAGTAAAATTGAAAAAACTGACGGTAACATCGTTATTGTTGGAGCAGGGCTTACCGGATCAATGTTAGCATTAATGTTAGCTCAAAATGGATTTAAGGTAGACGTTTATGAGAAAAGGGGAGATGTTCGAGAATATGTACCCACCAAGAAACGTTCTTTAGGAATGTCATTGTCCAATAGAGGTAGAAAAGCACTTAGAAAAGCGAACATTTTCAGTAAACTAGAACCAACAATGGCTTCAAAGCATGGTAGAGCAACGCATAATGCTAGTGGTGGAGTGAAATTTCAAATCTATGGAGACGGTGGTCAAACATTGAGCACGGTAAATAGAAAAAACATTAATAGTCTTCTAATCAATGAAGCTATTGATACTGGATTGGTGAACTTTCATTTTAATCAGCGATTATCTGAAATTGATTTAGAAAACCATGTGATAACCTTCCGAAGTTCAGAAACGCAGGAAGAAAATAATGTAGCCTATTCTTATTTATTTGGTGCAGATGGAGCAAATTCAAATGTTAGAGAGGTGCTTTCAGAAAATGATATATTGACTAGTGAACGTAAGAAGTTGTATCATGTGTACAAGGAGATGACGATACCTATGGGTGAGGATGGAGACTATGTTTTGGATCCAAAGTTTGTACATATCTGGAGTGCTCCTGATACCGTATTTGTTGCACTTCCAAGTTTAGATAAATCGTTTATCTCGACAATTTTTTATAGAAATGGTGAAGATGGAGAGCTCAAAAATGTAAAGACTAAGGAAGAACTTGATCTTTATTTTGAAAAGCATCTTCCTAATCTTCATAAGATTTTACCAAATTTGGAGGAAGATTTCTTCGGCAATCCAGATTCTGAAATTTTTGAAATCAAATGTTCTCAGTGGAATTATGAAAATAGAGTGTTGCTTATAGGAGATTCGGCCCATGCATTTGCTCCATTTTATGCGATGGGGATGAATACGTGTTTTGAAGATTGTAGTGTATTCATGAAAACACTAGAGGAAAACGGATTTGATTTTGGAGATGCAATATTAGAATTTGCAAATACCAGAAAAAAGGATGTAGACGCTATGCAGTTTTTAACGAATAGGAATTACCATAATCTTCAATTCTGTAAGCAACCTATTTTTGACCTAAAATGGAAGCTCGAACGAAAGATATGGGCTGCTCATCCTGATTTGTATATGCCAGAGTATTGTATGGTTGCTTTTTCAGAAATTCCTTTCTCTGAAGTAGTAGAAATATCCGAAAAGAACAAAGAACTCATTGAAGAAATTTATTCGCTATACCTAGAACAAATAGTAAATGAAACTCCAGAAATTGATATGGATTTATTCGTTCAAATAGAAGAGGTTAGAAATATTTTAATGAGTAGAGAAGCACACAGAGAATATCAAAAAGTGTTACTATAAAAACACATTGTGTATATCTACACACTTGCACTACAAGAAACAATAAAGATCTTTATTTTGTGAGTTGGTTAAATTTTAATTCGAAAGTGGTAAATGTATTTACTTCGGATCTTACCGTTAATGTACCTTGGTGCATTTGCAAAATTTGTCTTGATAAACTCAATCCAATGCCCGATCCAGTTTTTTTGGTGGTATAGAACGGGATAAAAATTTTATCTATAGCCTCGGGAATAATACCTTTACCATTATCAGTAATTTCTAGAATAAACTCTCGCTTGTGGTTGATATAGCCTTTTACAGAAATGGATGGAGTTTCATGATCAGATCGTTTAGCTTCAATAGCATTTTTAAATAAATTTATAAGCACCATTTCCAAAAGCTTGGCATCACCATATAAAAGAATATCTTTTGGTGTGGTTTGATATTTAAAATCAAAACCATTTTTGTCCAATTCTGGTTTCATCAAAAGATGTATATGCTTTAAAAGTTCTAGAACATTAATGCTAGCAAATACAGGAGTAGGAATATTGGTATAGTCCCGGTAAGCATCGATAAAACTAATGAGACCGTCGGCTCTGTTTTTAATAGTAGAAATCCCTTCTTTCAAATCGTTAAGGTTTTCGTGATCGATAACATAATTAGAGTCTAAGAGGGAAACATCTTCTTGTAAGATACTATACATTGTATCGTTTAGTGATACTATCGGCGTAATACTATTAATAATTTCATGGCGTAGAATTTTTGTGAGATTTTGCCAAGACTCTATTTCTTTACGCTGTAATTCTGGATAAATGTTTTGTAGTGCAATTATTTTTATAGGCTGATTTTTTATTTTTATCGTAATACTATGAATGGCAAGCTGAATTTCATCATCACTTTTTAAGAGGATATTTCTGCCAGAGGCTAGATCGACAACAGCTCTATGAAGTTCTTCATTATAGTTGGCTAATTCCTTAATGTTTTTTAAGTGTTTGATGTTAATTAGCTTTTTTGCGTAACTGTTTATTAGTTTTATTTCTCCCGAGGAAGAATAACAGATAAGACCGGTATTGACCTGCTGAACAATAGTGTTTAAGTATTGCAAATGCTCTTCTTTTTCACTTCGTTCTTCGCGAAACGCACTCAGTACCTCGTTAAAGGAAGTATTGAGGTTTCTGAAGCTTTTATCCAGGTGATTATCTACAGAGAGTTTAAGTACAAAGTCTGAATGCTTTATTGCTTCCAAAAATCGAGTGAGTTTTTTATCTGTACGTGTAAGATATTTGAATAAACTAACGAATTGAATGATAACGCTGAAAAATAGCAAAATAGCTATGGTATAAGCTAGTGCTGTACCATAGGTTATCGATAAATAAAACCCTACAGAAAGGGTAATGCATAGTAAAACAGTTTTTACTAATACATAAAATTTAAAATAACTAAAGCCCATGCTTTTTTAATCTTCTATATAATGCTGGACGAGTAATTCCAAGCTCATTTGCTGTTTTAGTAATGTTACCCTCATACTTCAAAAGTGTTTTTTGTATGAGCGTTTTTTCAACATCCTCTAATTTTTGGTGTTCGGTACTATTCTGATTAGAATTAGGCTTTAAATAAATGTCAAAATCATGAGGTTGTAAGATGATTTCGGAAGACATGATTACTGCCCTTTCTATAGAGTGCTGTAGCTCTCTAATATTTCCAGGCCAACTATGTTGTTGTAAGTTGGAAATAGCTTTTTTAGAAATGGATAAGTTTTTTTTGTTGTATTTTCTTGAATATATTTTCAGAAAATGATTTGCCAATAACGGAATATCTTCTAAACGTTCTCTTAGTGGAGGTAAATGGATCTCAATAGTATTGATGCGATAGAGCAAATCTTGTCTAAAAGTTTGTTCTTCGACCATTTCATATAACGGAAGATTCGTAGCGCAAATAAGACGAATATCAACATTTAATAGCTTGTTAGATCCGACTCGGTTTATTTTTCTACTTTGTAAAGAGGTGAGAAGTTTGGCTTGTAATGCTAAGGACAAGTTCCCGATTTCATCCAGAAAAAGGGTACCTCCAGAGGCAACCTCAAACCTTCCTGCTCGATCTTCTTTGGCATCGGTAAAAGCACCTTTTTTATGACCAAACAGTTCACTTTCGAATAGAGATTCGGATATAGAACCTAAGTCAACACCGACAAATGGTTCCCGATTTCTAAGTGAGTTTCTGTGAATAGCGTTTGCAATTAATTCTTTTCCCGTTCCATTTTCGCCAAGGATAAGAACGTTGGCATCAGTAGAAGCTACTCGGTCAATAAGATAAAAGACTTTTTGGATAGCAGGACTTTGACCAATAATTTCTTTGTATTTATTGTTTACATACGTATTTAATTCTTGTTGTTTACTACGTAGGTTTTCAATTTCTAATTTGCTTTCTCTTAATTGGATTGAAGAATAAAGAGTAGCCAAAAAGGAGTTGTTTTCCCAAGGCTTTAATACAAAATTAGTGGCGCCGGCTTTAATTGCTTTTACCGCAGTTTGGATATCGCCATAGGCAGTCATTAGAACAACCACAGCATTTGGATCAATATGGAGTATTCTTTCTAACCAATCAAACCCTTCTTTTCCACTGCTGACATCTCTTGTGAAATTCATATCGAGCAAGATGAGGTCATAGCTTTCTCTATTGAGATAGTACGGAATGGATTCGGGATTATCGGTAAGATCAATTTTTTCAAAATGACGTTTGAGGAAAATATTGGCAGCTTTTAAAATGTCTTCATTGTCATCAACGATTAATATTTTTCCTTTTTTCTGAGTGACCGTGGTCATAATAGTAGTATAGGTTTAAGAGGTAAATAAGATGAATGTAATCTTAAAATACAGGTTGGTTGGAGAATTAGGTTTTTAGAGTTTTTAAAGTATTAAATAGTATCAATATTTACATAAATAGATAATAATTGTATGTGATCGTTTACGAACAAAGGTGTTCGTTTATGAACGTTTTTGTGAGGTGAATATACGAAAAAATAAGGGTTTACAAGGTAAAATGTTGTTTGGTACGCTTGTTGCCAAAGTGGCATTGAAATGTTAATTATAATAAAAGTACAATGGACAAAATAATCAAAAAGAAAAAGTGGACAACGAAAAAAATCTCTTATACCGCAGTAGGAGTGGTTGTTTTATGTGCTGCCATCTATATCGGTTTTTCAGAAAGAGGATCAAAGCTTAATATTAATCCTGATAAGACTACATTTTCGATGGTGAAAAGAGGGCAATTTCAAGAGTATATTGTCCAAACAGGAGAAATAGTACCCAATGGCACCTATTTTCTGGATGCTATCGAAGGAGGAAATATTACTGAGGTAGTAAAAGAAAGTGGTGCAATCGTAAAAAAAGGAGATGTAATTGTTGTATTAGAGAATGCCAATTTAAGGCTTAATGTTTTGAGTCAAGAAAATTCGTTGAACGAACAAATCAATAGAATTAGAACAACGAGATTACAACTGGATCAAAATTATCTTTCTCAAAAACAACAATTGGCTCAAATTGAAAATCAATTACAAATTTTGGGACCTCAGTTTCGAAGAGATAGCGTTTTGTTTTCAAAAGAATTGATTTCAAGACAAGCTTTTGAAAAAACACAGGCGGACTACAGGTACAATCTAAAAAGAAAAGAATTTACTTATGAGTCTTTCAAAAACGACTCTACATCCAGAGTTACTCAGCTTAGTCAGCTAAGGTCTTCAGAAATTAGTATGATGGAAAGTCTAACAGGAGTAAGACAAATATTAAGTAATCTGGTAATTAAGGCCCCAATAGACGGTCAACTTACTACTTCTCGATTACAAGAAGGTCAAAACATCAGTAAAAGCGAACGAATAGGACAGGTTGACGTGATAGGGAATTACAAGGTTAAGGTTCCTATTGATGAATTGTATTTGTCTAGGATTGATAAAGGTTTGGTAGCTAGTACGCTGTATGCAGGAAAAGAGTATAAGTTAATGATCAATTATATCTATCCCAAAGTAGAAGATGGGAAGTTTGAAGTTGACATGAGTTTTATTGATGAGATTCCAGAGGGAATAAGAAGCGGACAATCACTACGATTGAAAATAGAACTGGGTAAATCATCAGAGCAGTTGCTTATTCCTGTAGGAGGTTTTTACAGAAGTACAGGTGGGAATTGGGTTTATGTTTTGGAAAATGATAATAAAGCTATAAGAAGAGAAATTAGATTAGGAAAAAAGAATTCAGAAAACTATCAGGTTCTAGAGGGATTAGATATCGGTGATAAAGTGATTACATCATCATATGATAACTTCGGAGATAACAAAATCTTGGTTTGGTAGGATTAATAACAACTAAAAAACAATTTAAAATGATAAAAGTAAAAGAACTTCAGAAAGTATACGTAGGCGAAGAAATTGAAACTTCGGCAGTGGATAAAATAGATATTGATATTCAAAAAGGAGAGTTTATTGCCATTATGGGGCCTTCGGGATGTGGAAAATCCTCTTTGCTAAATATATTGGGATTACTCGATAGCCCTTCTGGTGGAGAATACTGGTTTGGACAAGATGAGGTTTCAAGTTATTCTGAAAAGGAAAGATCAAAATTAAGAAAAGGTTCTGTTGGGTTTATATTTCAAAGTTTTAACCTTATCGATGAATTAACGGTTTTTGAAAATGTAGAATTACCCTTACTCTATATGAGGGTTCCAAAAGAGGAAAGAAAGCAAAAAGTAGAGGAAGCACTAGAGAGAATGAATATTATGCACAGGAGAAATCATTTCCCACAGCAACTATCTGGAGGGCAACAACAAAGAGTTGCTATTGCCAGAGCAATTGTGGCAGATCCTGATGTGATTTTTGCAGATGAACCAACGGGGAATTTAGACTCTTCTAATGGTGAAGAAGTTATGAGGCTATTAGAAGAGTTGAACGAACAAGGGACAACAATTGTAATGGTAACTCACTCTCCTAGAGATGCACAATTTGCCAATAGGGTTATTAATTTGTTTGATGGAAAAGTAGTAACTGAAACTGTAAACGCACAGTTTTGATGAGATATAGATAAATCACACTATATCATCTAATAAGAACATAAAATGATAAGAACATATTTTATATTTGGTTTTTTGTGGGCATTCCTAATTTTTGATATGAATGCTCAAGTGAAATTAAATTTAAATGAGGCTATTGATCTAGCATTAAAGCAGAATATCAATATTGCAAAAGAAGATAATAACCTTAAGGCGTCTGTAAAATCCAAAGTAAATGCTTTAGCTCGAGTGCTACCGAGTATTAATTTGAGAGGAGAAGGTTTTAATGCGACTGGAAGGAATTTTGACCAAACAACAGGAGTAGTTCGTACAGAAACGGGAGAATTTGTTAATGGAGCTGCTAATGTAAACTGGAATATTCTAAATTTTCTTGAAAATTATAGTAGAATAAGGATGTCTAACAATGACAGACACTCCAGAGAATTCAATTTAGAGGCTACAAGAGAGTTAACTACATTAAATGTTATTAATAGTTACCTTCAAATTTTGCAAAGTATCAAGCAAGATTCCATTTTACAAAAATTCTATGATACCCAAGAAACAAACCTGGATAGAACCCAAAAAATGATTGATATTGGATCTTTACCAGGGCAAGATTATTATACACAAAAGGCAGAGTTAAGTAGGATAAAATCCCTACAAATAGCAAATAATAATATTGTCGAAAACGCAAAAAGAGAACTGTTATTAATACTAAATCTACCGGCAAATACTGATCTGCAACTGGAAGATCATTCCGTAAACTCAGAGGCTTTCGATAATGAAAATGATGATTTGCAGAGTTTGTATAACTCTGCACTAATCAATAGGAAGGATCTAAAAAGTTTAGAATTTGATGTGAAGAGCAAAAAGAATCAGATATCTGTTTCTCGATCATCATATTATCCAAACATTAGATTATTTTACAATTATGGGTCCAACTATTCATCTTTTGCGGATCCGTCATTTAATGATCAGTTTTTTGATTTAAATATCACACAGACCTATGGTTTAGCAATCCAAATTCCCATATTTAACGGTCTAAATAGTCGAACGGAAGTGTATAGATCCGTAGTAGAATTTAAAAATGCAAATCTAGATTTAGAGCAGTTCAAAAACAACGTCTTGGTCGAGATTGCTAATGTAAAAGGAAACATTAAAGCTGCAGAGGAAACAAAAATCTACCGAGAAGAACAGATGAAAGCCACAAAAGTTGCTTATGAACTTCAAAAAGAAAAGTATTATCTGGGTGATGGAACACCTTTGGATTTAACTTTAGCACAAAGAGATTATATTGAGGCAACTTTATTATTAAACCAAATCAATTATCAATTGATATACAATAGATTTGAACAAGATTATTTTGCCGGGAATATTAGTGTTGCCCGATCAAGAGGTATGATGTAAATCTATTCTTCCATTTAATTTACTCTCAATTTTCGTACTTCAAAAAAATCCGGTTTATAGCTAGCAAGCATTTCTTTAAAGACATTGTCATTTAAACAACGGTACTAAAAACTCCGTATTGTTGAAAATAGCAAATTACATTCAGATCATTACCTGAGTTAATTACCGACACTAGCTTTCTCAAATAGCAGAAATCAACTATAGAAGAATCACCTTCACCAGTAAGCTTTATCAATAAAACTTACTGGTGGAGGTGATTTCATTATTAAATCAGAATTCTTCGACAGTATGGTCTAAGTCTTAATGGACCTAAAATGATTAAGAAAGTTTAAACAAAAACCAAAATTTTTTAGAATGAAAAAAAAACGTTTAAAAACACTTTCATTAAAGAAAGAAGTGATTACTAAGTTAAACCAAAGTCAAGTTCGAGGAGGACGTTTAGTAATTGACAAAACCACTACCAATCAGGATACAGAAAGAAATTGTACTCAAGGATGTTCTTTGGGAGGTACCTGTGGAGGAGGATCAGCGATATGCTAATGCTTTCTAACCTAAGAAATTAAGTTTTCTTAGGTTTTCTTCCTTAATCAAAGATGACCCTTAACCACCATGATATAATAGTGTTTTATGTTGTGATGAGGATGTTGAGTTACTATACTTTAAATCTAAAATCATTAACCGCATATTATTAAAATTTATTAAGCATGAAAAAAATAAGAAAAAACAATCTTAGCATAGACAAGTATACGATTGCTAAGTTGAACTACTCCAAAATAAAAGGAGGATATCCAAAAGCTTTTGCAACACAAAGTGATCAGCAAATAACGGGGTGTCAAACGAATTGCAAATCTGAAAATTGTGGAACAAATTATCAATAGTAAATAAAATTAGGAAGTTTCTGTTTTTTAGTTTTTTGGGAAGGGAGGATCTAATACTAGGTCTTCCCTTTTTTTATGATAAACGAATATTATTTCCTTTAATTTGTATAAAAGTACCTAAGGAATGATAAAGAGAGTAGTTTTAAGGGTTTGTATTCTCATTTTTAGTGCCGCTTGTGTTGAGCAAAAATCTGAGGATTTACGTATTGCTGTCTCTGCAAATATGCAATTTACCATCGATGATTTGGTTGCGGCTTTTAAAGAACGTACGGGAATAAGGTGCCAGGTAATCATAGGTTCTTCGGGTAAACTAACAGCCCAAATCAAAGAAGGAGCTCCGTACGATATATTTGTATCTGCAGATACTAGTTACCCCGATCAATTATTTAAAGAAGGGTATACGATGTCAGCTCCAAAAATTTATGGATATGGGAAATTAGTGGTATGGTCTAGATTGGATAGTACAATACCTTTGATTCCACTTTTAACAAGTCAACAAGTACATCATATTGCCATTGCCAATCCCAAATTGGCACCTTATGGTAAGGCAAGTGTTGAGGTTTTAAAAAAAATGAAAGTTTATGATGATATTAGGGAGAAACTGGTTTTTGGAGAAAGTATCCTCCAAACCAATCAATTTGTGATTTCTGGAGCTGCAGAAGTTGGTTTTACTTCAAAATCTGTAGTTTTATCAAATAAAGTTAAAGATATAGGAAGTTGGGTTGCCGTAGACCAAAGAGATTATAAACCGATTGCTCAAGCCTTGGTAGTTATTAAACACGAAGGAGATCAATACAAAAAAGCCGAAAGGTTTCAGGAATTTTTCTTTACCAATACCGCCAAAACAATTCTGGAAAAATCTGGTTACACTATAAATAGTGAAGAATGAACAGCTTAAAAGGAACAATAAGTGCCATTGAAAATAATGACGGGATATCTTTGATAACTGTCAATTTGGGCACAACAATATTTCATGTGCTGATAATAGAAACCGAAGATGAAACGACGTATCTTCGGGTAGGAAATACAGTGAAACTGATTTTTAAGGAAACCGAAACTATATTAGCTAAAACTGATAAAAATACTACCAGTATCCCGAATACTATTTTAGGACAAGTATTGACGGTACAAGAAGGAGCAATTTTGTGTAAAATTAGGATAGATATTAGTGTGGCCAAAATTACTGCTGTAATTACCAGATTGATGCAGAATCAGTTACAGTTTAAAACGGGAGATACAGTCACTGTATTGATAAAAGCATCAGAAATTATGTTATCAGAATGATAGATTGGCAACCTTTGATATTAACCTTTAAGTTGGCATTAATTACAACATTTTTGCTTTTTATCTTATCGATACCTTTATCGTATTGGTTAGCATACACAAAGTCTAAAATCAAACCTATTGTAGAAACCTTGGTAAGTATGCCTTTGGTACTGCCGCCAACAGTACTCGGTTTTTATCTTTTAGTTGTTTTTAGTCCCAACAGTTGGTTAGGGAGTTGGATACAAGAGTATTTAGGAATTCAATTTATCTTCTCTTTTCATGGTTTGGTGCTGGCCTCCATGATGTATAGCCTTCCATTTATGGTTCATCCTATACAATCTGGTCTTTCGGGGCTTAGTTCCTCGTTGACAGAAGCTTCTTATGTATTGGGAAAATCAAAACTGACTACGCTTTATAAAGTACTTCTTCCCAATATAAAACCTTCTCTGCTCACAGGCATTGTGTTGGCCTTTGCGCACACCATCGGAGAGTTTGGTGTAGTGCTAATGATAGGAGGGAGTATACCCCAAAAAACCAAAGTGGCTTCTATAGCAATTTATGAAGAAGTAGAAGCTCTAAATTATGATACAGCAAATGTGTATTCACTGATTTTGTTTGCTATAGCATTTTGTATTTTACTGTTCGTTTATGTAGGAAATGGCGGATATTTAAAAAGATTTTGGAAATGATTCATGTCAACATACAAAAAAAGCTACAAGGGGCTATGAATGAGATGGTACTTGATGTGGATTTCACCATTGAACACGGATCTTTTGTTACACTCTTTGGAGCATCTGGAGCGGGAAAAACATCTATACTTCGTATCATTGCCGGCTTAATGCGTCCTGATGCAGGGCAAATCAATATGGGCCAGGAAAAATGGTTTGATAGTGAGAAAGGCATTGATCGTAAACCGCAAGAAAGAAAAATTGGTTTTGTCTTTCAGGACTATGCCTTGTTTCCAAATATGTCGGTAAAAGAAAATTTACTTTTTGCATTAGAAAAAAATCAAAACCCCCAAGTGGTGGAAGAGTTAATTCAAATCATAGAGTTAGAAGATTTACAACACCGTAAACCTGAAAAACTATCGGGTGGACAAAAACAACGAGTGGCTTTGGCGAGAGCTCTTGTGCGTAAACCAACAATTTTGATGCTGGATGAACCACTCTCGGCACTGGATGCCAAAATGAGAACTAGACTGCAGGATTATATTCTTAAAGTTCATAAACAGTTCAATTTAACGACCCTATTGATTAGCCATGAAGTAAGCGAAGTCATAAAAATGTGTGATCGAGTTTTTATGATTGAGAACGGACGCATTTTGAAAGAAGGAAAACCTATGGAGGTATTTGCTAATCAAAAGTTAAGTGGCAAATTCCAGTTTTCTGGAGAAATTATAGAAATATTAGAGCAGGAAATAATTTGTATCGTCACCGTATTAGTGGGGATGAATTTTGTGAAGGTAATTGCGGATAAAGAAGAAATTAAAACCATGAATATCGGAGATAAGGTATTGGTGGCTTCAAAAGCTTTTAATCCGGTACTTCAAAAAATTGAATAAAAGAATTGATGTGCGCTAATTATACACTTCAAGAGCTTTGTAAGAACTACAATGGTTAAATAAAACCTAAGAGCGATAAAGGATACTCTAGGATTTGTATATTGCTATTAGGCAAAATTGTAAGAATATTTATAGTAGATGGCACAATCATTATTGTTTATACCAGATATTTCGGGGTTTACACATTTTATTCAAAATACAGAGGCAGAACATAGCCAGCATGTAATATCCGAATTACTGGAAGTTCTTATTAATGCAAATACGCAAAACCTTAAATTGGCCGAGGTAGAAGGGGATGCTTTATTCTTTTATAAAGTAAATGAAATCCCTTCGCAAGAAAAACTATTAGCACAGATAGAAACTATGTTTACTGCGTTTTATAGTCATTTGAAGCTGCTAGAAAAAAATCGAATTTGCCCTTGTAATGCCTGTGCTACCGCTCCAAATCTTCAACTGAAAATTGTCGTACATTCTGGCGAATTACAGTTTATAACTGTACAGGAGAAAAGAAAACCATTTGGGCAATTTGTGATCGAAGCACATCGATTGCTTAAAAACTCAATTCCTAGTGATAATTATGCTTTAATAAGCAATTCGGTTTGCGAAATGATTGGACTCACAGAATCATATCAAAGTAAATTATACAGTTTTAACAGGGGTGCTGATCGTTATGATGATCAGGATATTGGGTATTTGTTTTCAGAAATAGACAAGGAAAAACTCAAATTAAAGCCCTTTGCGATCCCAGAAGAAGTAGATTTTAAATCCGAGTCCTGCATTGTACTTGAACGTAATTTTGCTATTCCTGCAAATGAATTATTGGAATATATTACTAATTATGCATATCGACATTATTGGGCAAAGGGAGTGGATAAATTTGAGTATAATCCTGATGAGGTTACTCGATTAGGCACAGAACATGTTTGTGTAATTGATGGTAAAAGACTCAATTTTACTACAGTGACTAAAAAAGCTGAGGCAGATGAAATTGTCTACGGAGAACGTACTAATGATGTGCCAATTGATGAGTTATATCAGTTTTTTATTATTACTCCCATCTCGAACGCTAGTTGTAAGTTAAGAGTAGAAATGTATCCGAGAGCTAGGTCTATTTTTAAAAAAATATTGATTTCGTTGGTGCTCAAAAAGGCATTCAGGAAATCAATGAATACTTCAATAGATAACTTAGAGACAGCGGTAAAAAACCAATTGATGAAGGAAGTGGGTTAAAGGAGATCCAAGATCCGTTCAAGTTTCATGCCTCTAGAACCTTTGATAAGAATTTGTGTGTTGCTATTAGGAATATCTAGTTGATGAGCAAGATCTTCAAAATTTTCGAGCCTTTGCACACGAGTATCTGTACCTTTAGTTTTAAAGAAGTTGCTACCAATCAAATAAATTTTATCAGTAGCAGTATTGGTAATTAAATCGGCAATTCTTTGATGCTCGATTTCTGCTTCAACACCCAATTCAAACATATCACCTAAAAAAACAACCTTTGTACCTCCTTCAAATTGCTCAAAATTATAAATTGCCGCTTCCATACTCGTAGGATTGGCATTATAAGCATCAAGAATAATCGTGTAATTGTCCCTTTCTATAACCTGTGATCTATTATTGGTAGGAGTATAGGACTCTATAGCTGTTTTAATTTTTGCTGGATTAATTTTGAAATAGTTTCCAATAGCAATAGCGGCAGCAATATTAGTAAAATTATAGGAGCCTACTAAATTGCTTTGAATCTCTTGTTGGTCGTAAGAAACCACTACATTTGGGGCGGCCTTTTCAAATTTAATTTGAACGTCACTATCCTCATTTTTAGAAAATCTATAGGTCTTTATACCCGCAGCTGCATTAACTAATTTGGGATCATCAATATTCAGGAAAATCTGTTTGTTGTGTTTTTTTAGATGCTTATATAGCTCGGTTTTTCCTTTTAGAACACCTTCAATACCACCAAAACCTTCTAAATGGGCTTTCCCGATATTAGTGATATATCCGTAATTAGGTTTTGCAATATCTGATAATGCGGCTATCTCACCTTGGTGGTTAGCTCCCATTTCAACAACCCCAATTTCGGTTTGTTTGTTCATCGATAAAAGTGTTAAAGGAACACCAATGTGATTGTTCAAATTTCCTTTTGTGGCTTTTGTATTGAAACTACTAGATAGCACAGAAGCTATCAGTTCTTTGGTAGTTGTTTTTCCATTACTTCCAGTTAACGCGATAATGGGGGTGTCTAGATATTCTCTATGATATGTAGCCAGATGTTGAAGTGTTTCTAAAACATCTTTTACCAATATGTGTTTTTCTGAAGTTTTATAATTGGGATCATCTATTACCGCATGAGAAGCCCCTTTTGATAAAGCTTCATCGGCATAAGAGTTACCATCAAAATTTCCTCCTTTTAAAGCAAAAAAGATAGTGTTGTTTTTGATTTTTCGGGTGTCTGTTGAGATACCATCACTTTCCAAAAACAGCTCATGTAAGGTTGAAATTTTCATAAATACTTTGGTTTAGTATAGTAAAAAGCCCTGTACAAGTACTTTGCCAGGGCTTTTTCAATATAACGAACTTTAATATACTTCTATATTATCCTCTTGGTTTTTGGTGACGAGGAGTTTTCTTTCTTTTTGCTTTTGTACCTACTCTAGACATTGCATTTCTGAAACCGATGTAATCGGTTGCCATGTCTTGTGGAAGGAATCTTCTTTGTGCAGGGTCTAACCAATATGCTCTATCTTTCCAAGAACCACCTTTGTATACACGTACATTATCATCTACGATAGTTGTTCTTTTACTAGACTCATCATATCTTCTTTCTAGCTTGGTGCTGTCTTCTGCATCTGGTCCCACATAATGAATTGGCGCGTTGTACATTCTTCTATTAGGAAGGTTTTCATCTTGGTATCCTTCAAAATATCTAGAAGAGCTTTTATCACCATCTCTATAGTTTCTGTTGTCACTTTCTGTAAAATTAGTTCTCATATAAGTGTCCTCATCGGTGATAGGCACCTGAAGAATACCTCCCGGTAATACTCTCGAAATAATTTTACCGTTACTTAATGTATCATATACGATGGAGTCTGTCATTACAATTTTCACAGTACCATCAGGGTTGATAGCATTTTTGGTATACACATTACCTCTATAGTAGTTAAAATCGTTGTATTCATCATCTACAATAGGTCTGTATATATCGGCAACCCATTCGGCTACGTTACCAGCCATATCATATAAACCATAATCGTTTGGATCGTAAGATTTAACAGGAGCCGTAATATCAGCACCATCATCACTCCAACCAGCTATTCCACCATAATCACCATCTCCTTGTTTGAAGTTAGCTAATTGATCCCCACGGGTTCTTCTTTTTCCAGAACGCGTATATTTTCCATTCCAAGGGTATTTTTTTCTACCTCTATAGATATTATAACTTCTGATTTCTACTAAACCTAAGGCTGCATATTCCCACTCTGCTTCTGTCGGCAGTCTATATTTTGGTAATAATAGACCATCCTTACGTTGTATGTATAAGCCAGTGGAATCGTTGTCTTTTGCATATCTTTCTGATGCTCTACCACCGCGAATGGCTTCATCGTTACCTCCATATGTTTGTGAAGGGGCATTAAGATAAGTTTCAGTGTCGAAAGTACTTTCAGCAGAAACATCCTCAAATGGTGCATTTTCTCTGATTACACCTTCTTCTTCAAGAATTCTTTCATTAACTCGGTTGGTTCTCCAGTTACTAAATTCAACTGCCTGAATCCAGTTAACACCTACAACAGGATAATCTGCATATGCAGGGTGACGCAGGTAGTTATTAGTCATCATTTCATTGAATCCTAAACGATTTCTCCATACCAAAGTATCCGGAAGAGCTCCGTAGTATATGTTTCTGTATTTAGGTTCGGTTGGAGGATAAACACCTTTTAACCAGTCTAGGTATTCCAAATACATAATGTTGGTTACCTCGGTTTCATCCATGTAAAAAGATTGTACGTGCTGTTGCGTAGGGGTGTTATTCCAATCGTGCATAACATCATCCTGAACTCGTCCCATGGTAAAAGTACCTCCTTCAATAAATACTAAACCGGGTCCTGTTTCTTGTTCTTTGTAGTTTGTTGCTACCTGAAAGCCACCTTCCTTGGAATTGTATTTCCAACCAGTGGCTCTAGAACTACTCCCATAATCGTTCTTCGAGCAACTAAACAATAAAACACTAACGGAAAGTGCCATTAGCGACTTAAAAATAAACGCGTTTTTCATAATCTTAAGTTCGTTAAAGTAGAAATTAGGGCTTGCAATATAACAATTAACGTTAAATTTACCCTAAAATTTTTAAAATATTATCAATTCACAATTTTTTATGAATTGCCAACGACTTTGGTTTAACGCAATAATTTGTGGTTTATTATTTATCATTTAAGAAAAACCTAAAAAAAGAAATACAATACAAAAAAAGGATTTTACGACAATAAGCAATTGCTAAATAGCAGTTTTACTAATGGTTAAAATGGTATAAGACTCATTAAAAGTAGACGTAGTAATTTTTTTTAATTTTTTTTTTAGGGTAAATCAAAGGTTGGGTGTAATAGAGAAGAAAGATAAACATAATAGTGTGGTTTTTTTTATCACGGATAATAATTAAATTGATTCAGTATTTTTGGGTACATTTAGAATGGTGTGTAATGAGATTTAAAGAAATCAACACCTGCCATATAAGATATTGGTAAATTTTACGTTAAGAAAAGAACGAGTTGAAAAAATTAAACAACACACACTTTTTTAATCACTAAATAACTATATATTTGTCAAACTCAATTTTTGCAGGTATGAAAAAAACAATTATTCTTGGTCTTGCTTCTTTACTGTTTTCTAATCTTACTATCAAGGCACAAGAGAATAGAGCCATTACCACAGCCACCCCATTTTTATTAATTGCAGCAGATGCTAGAGCAGCTGGTTTAGCTGATCAGGGGGTTGCTACTTCGCCTGATGCTTTTTCACAGCAGTGGAATCCAGCGAAATATGCATTCGCAAAAACAAAACAAGGTGTTGGGGTAAACTACACTCCTTATTTAAGTAATCTGGTAAACGATATTTTTTTAGGGAATCTTAATTATTATAATAGAATCAATGAAAGAAGTGCAGTAGCTGCAAGTTTCAGATATTTTAGTTTAGGAGATATTGAGTTTAGACAAACCGCTGACGGTGCTGCAAATACGCAAAGACCTAACGAATTTACCTTGGATGTGTCTTATGCGTTGAAGCTTAGTGATCACTTCTCTATGGCAGTTGCAGGGCGTTATTTGCGTTCAGATTTAAGATTGCAAACCGAAAATGCAGATGATGCTAGTGCGGCAGGAAGTTTTGGAGTTGACGTAGCAGGTTTCTTTAGAAGTGAAGAGATTGCTTTCAATTCTTTTAACGGTAGATGGAGAGCTGGATTCAATATTTCTAATATTGGACCTAAAATAAGATATGACGATGCAGGTCAGGAAAACTTCATCCCAACTAACTTCAGAGTAGGTGGAGCTTTTGATTTCATCTTTAATGAGGATAACAGAATCACACCGACATTAGAATTTAGTAAGTTGTTAGTGCCTAGCCCTCAGGATTTTGATGGTGATGGAGATATCGATGCAGAAGATAATAGAGAGTATCAAGATATTAGCGCTTTTGGAGCGATCTTTTCTTCATGGGGAGATGCAGATGGTGGATTTAGTGAAGAGCTAAAAGAAATTACCTGGGCTTTAGGAGCAGAGTATATGTATAGAGATGTATTTGCTTTCAGAGCAGGATATTTTAACGAGAGTGAAGAAAAAGGAGCACGTCAGTTCCTTTCTCTAGGAACAGGTTTCAGATACAATGTAGTTAATCTAGACGTGTCTTACTTGTTTTCAACATCATCAGTACGTAGTCCATTAGAAGGAACACTTCGTTTTGGTCTTACGTTCAATTTTGGAGACGAATATTACGATTAAATAGAATAGATATAGTATTCGAAAAAAGTATCAAGCCAATGGTTTGATACTTTTTTTGTTTGTAGTACCTTGTGGTCCCTTTTTTTGAAAAGAAAATCAAGACAGCATGAAGGAAATAAAAATTACTTCAGTATTACAGATTTATGATTCGTTTGATGAACTGCCAGAGGATATTCAGGATTTAATGAAAAAATCCATGGAGATTAGGGATAAAGCTTATGCTCCCTACTCAGAATTTTTGGTTGGTGCTGCGCTATTATTAGAAAATGGAGAAGTGGTTCTGGGTAACAATCAGGAAAATGCATGTTATCCTTCGGGATTATGCGCTGAGCGAACTGCAATTTATTATGCAGGGGCTAATTATCCGGATGTAGCTATCCAAAAGATGGCACTTACAGCAAAATCCCTAAAATATAAGTTAGTAACACCAACTCCTCCTTGCGGAGCATGTAGACAAGCGATTGCAGAATACGAGGTAAAACAAAAAACGCCTATAGAGATATATTTTATGGGAGAGACAGGAAAAGTGGTGAAATCTTCCTCTTTATCTAATTTATTACCCCTTATTTTTGATAATTCGTATTTATAACGTTTTCGTAGATTTTATTGGTAAAACTGTTTTTCCCTTAATTTCGAATACCTTATTTTTGTTTTTCGTTCAGTTTTGAACGAAATCGGAAAAATTTAATAATTATCATTTTAGGTAATTAATTGTTACACTTATCAGCACAATTGTAAATGAAAAAAATAACCAAAGAAGTATACCTTAACTGGTATGAAGAAATGCTTTTCTGGAGGAAGTTTGAAGATAAACTTGCTCAAGTCTATATCCAACAGAAAGTAAGAGGGTTTTTACACTTGTATAATGGACAAGAGGCTATCCTGGCAGGGGCTTTGCATGCCATGGATCTTACAAAAGATCGTATGATTACAGCATATCGTAATCACGTTCAGCCTATTGGTATGGGAGAAGACCCAAAACGAGTAATGGCCGAACTCTATGGCAAAGGAACCGGTACTTCGCAAGGTTTAGGAGGATCTATGCATATTTTCTCGAAAGAACATCGTTTTTATGGTGGGCACGGTATAGTGGGAGGACAAATCCCTTTAGGTGCAGGATTGGCATTCGCTGATAAGTATCACAAAAGAGATGCTGTTACACTTACTTTTATGGGTGATGGAGCTACAAGACAAGGATCTTTGCACGAGACTTTTAACCTGGCAATGCTTTGGAATTTACCAGTTGTATTTTGTGTAGAGAATAATGGTTATGCGATGGGTACCTCGGTAGAAAGAACGGCAAATCATACCGACATTTGGAAATTAGGATTGGGTTATGAAATGCCTTGTGGACCAGTAGATGCCATGAATCCTGTAAAAGTAGCAGAAGCGTTAGATGAAGCGATTACAAGAGCAAGAACAGGTGGAGGGCCAACATTTTTGGAGCTGAAAACCTATCGCTATAGAGGGCATTCCATGAGTGATGCACAAAAGTATCGCACAAAAGAAGAGGTAGCAGAGTATCAAAAAATAGATCCGATTACTCAGGTGTTGGATATTATCAAAGAGAAAAAATATGCTACCGACGAAGAAATAGCAACAATAGACAAAAGAGTGAAGGATCGTGTGGCTGAATGTCAGAAGTTTGCAGAAGAATCACCATTCCCAGAAAAGAATGTGATGTATGATGTAGTGTACGAACAAGATGATTATCCATTTTTATCACACAAACCACAATAAATTATGGCTACAGTAATCAATATGCCACGTTTAAGCGATACCATGGAAGAAGGGGTAGTTGCAAAGTGGCTTGTAAAAAAAGGAGATAAAATTAGTGAAGGAGATATCCTTGCTGAAATAGAAACTGATAAGGCAACGATGGAGTTCGAATCGTTTTACGAAGGGACTTTGTTGCATATTGGTATCGAAGAAGGAGAAACAGCTCCGGTCGATAAATTATTAGCAATTATTGGTGATGAGGGTGAAGATATATCTGCATTATTAAATGGAGACGCTACAGTTGCACCTGAAACTTCAGATGAAAAGAAGGATGAAGAAGCGCCTGCTGCAACCAATTCTACTACAGAAATACCGGAAGGTGTTGAGATCATTACAATGCCACGTTTAAGTGATACGATGGAAGAAGGAACTGTGGCTACCTGGTTGAAAAAAGTAGGTGATGCTGTTGAGGAAGGAGATATTCTTGCTGAAATAGAGACCGATAAAGCAACCATGGAGTTTGAATCATTTTATAATGGGACATTACTTCATATTGGTATTGAAGAAGGGCAGACTGCACCCGTAGATGCGTTATTAGCTATTATCGGGCCAGCAGGTACAGATGTTTCTGGGCTTAAAGATGGAACTGTTGCGGCTAGCGCTAAAAGCGAAACTTCAACTACGAGTGCAGCACAACCAGAAGCTGAAAAAGAAGAATTGCAAACAGCAACAACGACTAATACCAGTGCATCTGGAGGCAGAATATTTGCATCTCCTCTAGCTAAGAAAATAGCTAGTGATAAAGGTATAGATCTTTCTCAGGTAAAAGGAACAGGAGAAAATGGACGTATAGTCAAAAAGGATGTAGAATCTTTTGTTCCGTCAGTATCAGCACCAGCTGAGTCTAAGAAGGTAACGGCAAGCCCAGCTGTCCAGGCATTCGTTCCTGCTGGAGAAGTAAGCTTTGAAGAGGTTAAAAACTCCCAAATGCGTAAAGCGATAGCGAGAGGACTTTCAGCATCCAAGTTTACCGCACCTCATTATTATCTTACTATAGAAGTAGATATGGATAATGCGATATCATCAAGGAAATTGATCAATGAATTACCTGATGTTAAGGTTTCTTTTAATGATATGGTGGTTAAGGCATGTGCAATGGCATTGCGAAAGCATCCTAAAGTAAATACTACCTGGAAAGAAGATGTTACTGTGTTTAATAAACACATCAGTATTGGTGTTGCGGTAGCTGTTCCTGATGGACTTGTAGTACCGGTACTACCTTTTACGGATAGGATGAATATTATGGAAATAGATTTACTTGTCCGAGAGCTTGCGACAAAAGCTAGAGATAAGAAATTGACTCCACAAGAAATGTCGGGAAGTACTTTTACGGTTTCTAATCTCGGAATGTTTGGGATTCAAGAATTTACTTCTATTATTAATCAGCCTAATTCTGCCATTTTATCGGTAGGAACTATCGTGCAAAAACCTGTGGTAAAAGACGGTCAAATTGTGGTAGGGAATACTATGAAAGTAACTTTGGCTTGTGATCATAGAACTGTAGATGGAGCTACTGGAGCTCAGTTTTTACAAACCTTAAAGCAATACTTGGAAAATCCAGTTACTATGCTGGCCTAATTATATTAAAACTTATTATAAGATCCCGCTTCACCTTGAGGCGGGATTTTTTTATCTTTAGCATCAAATAATTGAGGTATGAAAAAGTATTTAGGAATAATAGCAGTATTAAGTTTGTCTTTGGCTTGCAAACAGGCTACCGTTGTAGCACAATCTGATGTAAAAGAAGCACATACACAGATCGATAAAAAGAACAATTCAGGGGATATCACAGCAGAGTACGTAGCAACGACAATGAAGTTTTTGGCAAGTGATGAGCTGGAGGGTAGAGATACTGGGAGTAAAGGGTATGAAGCTGCTGTGCAATTTGCAGAAAAGGAATTTCAATCTATGGGAGTAGCGCCTTATTTTGATTCGTATCGAGACCCTTTTGAAGCCAAAGGTGTTCCTACGATGAACGTAGTGGGTTACCTAAAAGGGAATGACAAAGAACTTGCTAATCAATTCGTAGTGGTTGGAGCACATTTGGATCATATAGGAAAAGGTGGCGAAGTGAACGGAGATGCTATTGCTAATGGTGCCAACGATAATGCAGCTGGGAGCACTGCGGTTTTGGCTTTGGCCAAACAACTGTCTAAGCTTAAATCGAATAAACGAAGTGTTTTATTTGTTCTTTTTGGAGCAGAGGAAAAAGGATTATTAGGGTCTAAGCATCTGGCTCAGGTATTAAAAGATAAAGGTATGGATTTGTATACAATGGTCAATTTTGAGATGATAGGTGTGCCCTTAAATGAAAAGTCGTACAAAGCTTATATCACAGGCTATGAGAAATCAAATATGGCTGCAAAAATAAATGAATATTCTGGTGCGGAGTTAATTGGTTTTTTACCAAAGGCAAAAGAGTATCAATTGTTTCAGCGCAGTGATAATTATCCTTTTTTCAAACAGTTTAATGTACCATGTCAGACTATATCAACGTTTGATTTTACGAATTACAACTATTATCACCATGTGGATGATGAAGTCTCTGAAATGAATTTCGAATTTATGGCAGAATTAATCAATGCTTGTCTACCTGTAGTTGTAAAGATTGCAAGTACTTCAGAAAAAGAAATAAAGCTAAATTAAGCAGCTTACACAAATGAGTAATAAGAACATTATTATAACCGGGGCAAGCCGTGGTATAGGGTATGAATTAGCAAAATTATTTGCAGACGAGGGACATCATGTTCTTGCGCTATCCCGAAATGAAACCCCGATTCAAAAATTAAATCATAAAAACATAGCCAGTTTTCCTTTTGATATTTGCGAACCACAGGATCTTTCAAAAATGACGGATTATGTTACCAAAAATTGGGATCAGGTCGATGTTTTGATCAATAATGCTGGGAAATTACTGAACAAACCTTTTGCCGAAATTACTACAAAAGAATTTGAAGAGGTGTATCGGGTGAATGTTTTTGGCGTGGCCGAAATTACCCGATTAGTTCTTCCATTTATGAAGTTGGGAAGCCATGTGGTTACCGTGAGCAGTATGGGAGGCATACAAGGAAGTATGAAATTCCCTGGTTTAGCAGCATACAGCTCGAGTAAAGGAGCGGTAATCACTCTAAGTGAGTTGTTGGCAGAAGAATATAAGGAGAGCGGGATTGCTTTTAACGTACTTGCTCTTGGAGCTGTACAAACCGAAATGTTGGAAGAAGCTTTTCCGGGATATCAAGCACCTTTATCTGCTTTTGAAATGGCAAGTTATATCAAAGATTTTTCTCTTAGGGGGAATACTTTTTATAACGGTAAGGTATTGCAGGTATCTAGTAGTACTCCATAGTCAAAAGGGAAACACTTACTGCTAATTGTTGTTCTTTCCCTTTGTTTTAAGTCTTTCAAAATAAACCTGGGTTGTTTTCAAGGGTTTTCCATCAATTGTTGTTGTGCTTGTTTTGATAATAGTTAATATGGTGTCTATAGCGGTAGGGTAGATGATTTTTGTTTTTACCGATTGTACCGAGTCAGAAACAGCCTGAAACGAATTGATGAATTCAATTTTTGAAATGAGGGTGTCTGTTGTGTTGCCAATGATGTTTTCTGCTTCTGAAGTTATTTTAAATTTGGGATGAGTTGCTATCAGTTGTTTTTCATCTAGCAAAGCATTTAATTTCTGAATCACTAGAATTTTATAAGCTTCTTCTTTGGGAATTATACTGGTTTCCGTACTAGTTTCAGAAAACTCGAATTCAGGTACAGACAGGTCATCAGCCTCTTTTGAAGCTCTTTTTGAACATCCTATAAAGAGGAGAATGACGAAGATGATATAACTGAATTGAAACTTCATAGTCGTACTCTGAATTTTAGTTTTACAATTTGTCCATTCAATCTTTTGGATTCTATAATCTCTATATTTTTTAATTGTTCAGTAGGGGTGGTGAGCGTATTAATAAATTTTGTTTTGGAATACATCTCAATACCTAATCCATGAGGCAATACTTGAAAAATAGTAGCATCTTTTGCAATGAGTTGAAATAGTTCTTGCTTGCGATGTTCCCAGTCTTCTATCTTACCATTGGCATAGTAATGTAGCATCAATGCGTAGTCATCTGTGCGTATTTGTATTTCTTCATTTTTTCTAGAAGAAACAATTCGGTAAATCGTATCCGTTTTATGATATGGGGATTGTACCACAAATTGAATAAAATCATCTTTGGTAGTCCAACTAAAACACCCTAAACTATCACTTTTGGTATAGAAGGGAGATTGTTGATCATTAAGAATGATAATATCCATAGGGATCGTATTGATTGGTTGTTTTCGATCCTGATCAATAAAACAAAAATTAAAAGTGTTGGTTTTTGGAGTGAACATATATATAACGGTCAACAGAACCAGGCTCGATAGTAAAAGAATAGTCGCTTTTAAAAGAACAGGTTTTTTGTTCTTTAATTGGTCTTTGGAATGGGTAGTTTTAAAATCATTCCAATTTTTATAATCACAATATTGAGAAAGCAGATTTAGGATGTCTACCCTAGGGAGTTTTTCAGGAGTGTTTTTAAAGTAACTATAAAACGATTTTTCGCTAATACTTCCTTTTACTTTTTGCTGTAGGTCCTCTTGAAAAGAAATGATATCCTGTCCTTTCCAAAGAGAAATATCCTTGCTTGAAGCATTGTTATTGGATAAAAACTCCCGAGCCACTGCTTTTTTAAGCTGATCAAATAATATGTTGTCCTCTGTAGTGATTTTCTAAGTTTTTGATAAAAAGGCAATTACGTTTTGTAAAACAGATTACAAGTGTTTTACAAGTAAGCTACAACTCATGTCCATGACCTTCCAATACTTTTGATTTCAGTTTAACAAGATAAAAAATATAACAATGAATACGTTAAAATTAGGAAAAGTGTTGTTGGTGAGTTTTGTGTTCTTTCATCTTTCATGTAGTCAAGAAAAAAGTAATCTGGATATGCATTCAGAATCAATTGCTCTTGAGCCTACGGGAGAAACATTGGAGTTTAATAGTTACGAAATCGAAGAAGAAGTAAGTAAGAAAGAGTTGCAAAAAAAGAAGAACGATGATCGTTCTTTTGAGGCAAAAATTATCAAGAATGCAAATTGTCGTCTTAAAGTAAAAAGTGTTGAAGAGGCTACAAAAAGAACAAAGGCCTTTGTGGCCTTGTATCAAGGGTATATCGCCGACGAGAGGTTTACACACACTAATTATTCCAAAGAAAACAGATTTGTGATCCGCATACCAAAAGATAAATTTGACGTGGTTTTGGATAGCGTTTGTAAGTGGGCCGAGTTTGTGGATCATAAGAATGTTTCTACAGTGGATGTAACCGAGGAGTATATGGATGTGTCCTCCAGATTGAAAACAAGACTAGAAGTAAAGGAGCGTTACGAAGCTGTTTTGAGATCAAAAGCCAAAACGGTCGAAGATATTTTGAAGGCTGAGGATAAAATAAAAGATATTCAGGAAGAAATAGAAGCAGCTCAGGGACGAATACAGTATTTAAGCAATAAGGTTTCTTTTAGTACGATACAGATAGATTTGTATGAGGCTGTTGTTCCTAAACCTGAGCCTACAATATACGAACCTAGTTTTGTAAGTAAGGCAAAAGAAGGGTTCTCTTTTGGTTGGTCTATCATTCAAAATGCTACATTACTGCTCTTTTATATTTGGCCTATTGTATTTTTGGCGGTATTGGTTCTGGTGTATTTCAAATGGATAAGAAAATAAAATTAATACAAGCGTATCTCTGTGATACGCTTAATTTTGTATTTTTCACTCGTGAAAGAGATTTTAGCGCGATATATTCCTGAAAGAGCTATTGATCAAGCCTTTGATTTGATTGTTACTTGTAATGTGCATCTTAAGATTGTTAATGAAAGAGTGACTCGTCATGGGGATTATCGCAGAACTCCAGATGGAAGGCACCAGATTACAGTAAATGCTTCACTCAATAAATATCGTTTCTTAATTACGCTTATTCATGAAATTGCTCACTTGGTTGCTTTTGAAAAGTATGGTCGTTTTATCAAGCCTCATGGAATAGAGTGGAAAAGAGTTTTTCAGCAATTAATGTTGCCCTATATCAATCCAGAAGTTTTTCCATCAAAATTATTGCCGGTCATTGCTAATCACTTCAAAAACCCTCGGGCTAGTAGTGATACAGACGAAAAATTGTCGCTAGCCTTAAAGCAATATGATCCAGACAATGATAAAAGTTATATATTTGAATTACCTTTCGGAAGTACCTTTAGATTATACAATGGAAAAATTTTCAGAAAAGGAAATAAAAAGGTGAAACGATATGAGTGCGTCGAAATTGCAACAGGTAGAGTATACCTATTTAACCCCAATGCAGAAGTAGAACTGTTACATTAACTTATGAACAAAAATTATTATGCCATATTGATGGCCGGTGGAGTAGGGTCTCGTTTTTGGCCCGTTAGCACAACTAGTTTTCCAAAGCAATTTCATGACATGTTGGGTACGGGAGAAACCTTGATACAAAAAACGTTTTCTCGTTTGGCCAAGATTGTACCCGTAGAGAATATTTACATTTTAACCAATGAGTTGTATAATGACTTGGTATTAGAACAGTTGCCATCGGTTACACCAAAGCAGGTAGTCACAGAACCAGCGATGAGAAATACAGCTCCTTGTATTCTTTATGCAGCGATGAAAATTCAAAAAGAAAATCCTGATGGCGTTATGGTGGTAGCACCAAGTGACCATTGGATCGAGGATGAAGATGCTTTTATCGCTGACTTGCAACAAAGTTTCGAAGCTTGTAGTACTAAAGAAATGTTGATGACCTTAGGGATTCACCCTACATTTCCAAATACAGGGTATGGGTATATCAAATATCATAAAGAAGATAGTGCGATTAAGAAGGTAGAGCAGTTTACCGAAAAACCCGACTACGAAACAGCAAAGACTTTTTTGAACGAAGGAAACTATCTTTGGAATGCTGGAATTTTTATCTGGAGTGTAAGTAGTATTGTTAATGCATTTGCTCAATTTCAGGAAGAAATGACTACATTGTTCAAGAAAGGGGAGGATGTCTACAATACCGAACAAGAAAAAGCATTTATAGCAACCCATTATGCATTAGCAGAAAATATTTCTATAGATTATGCTATTTTGGAAAAAGCAAAAAATGTATTTGTTCTTCCTGCTAGTTTTGATTGGAATGATTTAGGAACATGGGGGTCATTATACGATAAATTGGATAAAACCAATGAAAAAAATGCAGTGGTGAATGCAAGAGTCCTGACTCAGGATGCCTCAGGAAATATGATAAGAACTACAAAGGATAAAATTGTAGTTGTAGATGGATTGACAGATTATATTATTGTAGACAAAGAAGAGGTGCTGCTGATTTATCCTAAGAAAAAGGAACAACATATAAAAGAGGTACGTTCAGAAGTTAAAGATACCTTTGGAGAAAAATATACATAATACAATGGAAGAGAATACCAAACCACCAGTATCTAATCAAGAAGAAATGACCGAGTCTGTAAAAAGAGACGCCAAAGGTCTTTTTACAAGTGTAAAAACATTTCTTCAAGAGTTACTGGATATAAGGTCTGAAACAGATAAGGATCAAACTATAGAGGATGTTAAGAATGATATTCCTTTTAAAGGGCATACGGCTTGGATTCTTATATTTTCTGTCTTTGTGGCATCTATTGGGCTTAATGTAAGTTCGACTGCAGTGGTAATAGGAGCCATGTTAATCTCTCCGTTAATGGGTCCGATCGTTGGGGTCGGATTATCTATTGCTATTAATGATATCGATACTTTAAAAAGATCGTTGATCAACCTTGGGGTGATGGTTGGGTTAAGTGTTGCAGCAGCTACTTTATATTTTTGGCTCTCTCCACTTACCGAGCTCACACCAGAGTTAGAGTCGAGAACAGCGCCCACCATTTTGGATGTATTGGTAGCAGTATCTGGTGGATTGGCATTAATAGTTGCCAAATCAAAGAAAGGGACCATGCCCAATGCTATAGCGGGAGTAGCAATTGCTACCGCATTAATGCCGCCATTATGTACTGTGGGATATGGTATTGCTGTTTGGGAACCCAACTTCTTTTTGGGAGCATTATATCTGTTTAGTATCAATGCTATATTTATTGCATTATCTACCTTTATCGTAGCCAAGTTATTGCGTTTTCCGATGATACGGTATGCAAATTCTGCAAAGCGAAAGCGTACCGCACAATTAGCGTCATTATTGGCAATATTAGCTATGATTCCCGCGAGTTATACATTTTATGTAACGCTAAAAGAAAGTAATGCAGAACGTGATTATTCTCATTTTATTGAAAATGAGGTGAATGCAAATGAAAATTTATACTTGCGTAAGGACTTCTATAATTACAACGAAAGAACCATTAAACTATATTTTGATGGAGAAATGCCAGAAGCAGTGATGAGTGATTTAAAAAATGAAATTAAAAACTACAAGCATATTTCAGATTTTGAGCTGGCCATTAATGGGAATAAAGCCCGTGGATTGGATCAAGTATCAAAAGCCTATGACCGCGCAATTGTAGAGCTAGATCGCATGCAAAAGGAAAATGATAAGTTGTTGGATGAGATCGAAGACCTTAAAATACAAATGGCCGGTCTGGAAACTAGCCTGAGAGAAGCGAATAAAGAAGTGCCAGTAGAGGTGTTGCCTTATTTTAATATTTCTAAAGATGCCAAAATTCGTTTTCCGGATCTGGAAACGCTGGGATATGCAGAAATGTTGAAATCAAATTTCTTGCGTATGGATACCGTTCAGGTCATCTTCCCGAGATGGAAGTTTAAAGTGTCGGATAGCCTTGAGATCGATAGAAATCAAAGATTAAGAGAATGGATTACCAGAGAGTTGAAAGCAGATACTTTGTATCTTGAATAATCTATCCTGAATAGCCAAAAAATCTTTTTGGACAGTTGGTATACTACAAACCTTTCAGTTGAGCATCTCTTACCTTTTTGAACAGGTTCGAGGAATATACAAAGTCGGTAACAGCTTTGTTATCGGTTTTAAAAATTTGAGTTTTATCACCTTCCCATTCCAGATCCCCTTTTTGAAGAAAAACGATTTTTTCGCCGATCTCCATCACAGAATTCATATCATGTGTGTTGATTACTGTAGTGATGTCATTCTCTTCGGTGAGTTCCTTGATTAGATTATCAATTACGATAGCGGTTCTTGGATCTAAACCAGAGTTGGGCTCGTCACAAAATAAGTATTTAGGTTGGGTTACTACTGCTCTGGCAATAGCAACACGTTTTTGCATCCCTCCACTAATTTCTGAAGGTAACTTTTTCTCAGCGTTTTCAAGATTAACACGCTGAAGTACTTCGTGTACTCGGTGTAACATTTCCTCTTTACTCTGTTTTGTAAACATCATCAATGGGAACATGACATTCTCTTCTACCGTCATAGAATCGAATAAGGCACTCCCTTGAAATACCATCCCCATTTGTTCTCTAAGATCCCTTTGTTCCTGCTCGTTCAAATCAGAATATGTTGCCCCATCATAACAGATAGTTCCTTTTTCGGGAGTAAATAGTCCTAATAAACATTTCAGGAAAACTGTTTTACCACTACCACTTTGCCCAATGATCAAATTTGTTTTTCCACGATCAAAGGTAGTCGTGATTCCTTTCAGAATCTCTTCTCCGTTAAATCCTTTATGTAAACCTTTTACTTCTATCATTAGCTAAGTAATAATTGAGTGATTAAATAATTAGAGATAATAATAACCACAGTAGTCCATACAAAAGCTGTAGTGCTGGCTTTACCTACTTCGAGTGCACCTCCTTTCATATAATATCCATGAAACGAAGGGATGGTAGCTAATAGAAAAGCAAAGAAAAAGGTTTTTATAAATGCATAGGTAAGGTGAAACGGCATAAACTCTTCTCGTAATCCAATCAGAAAATCAGTACTCGATATAAACCCTCCATATACACCAGCTACATAGGCTCCTACAATACCTATAAACATTGCAATAGCGATTACAAAAGGATAGGTGAGCATAGCTATGATTTTTGGAAATACCAAATAGTTTAAGGAATTGATACCCATTACTTCGAGTGCATCAATTTGTTCGGTTACCCGCATGGTTCCGATACTTGAAGTAATAAAAGATCCTACCTTACCTGCCATGATAACCGAAATAAAAGTAGGAGCAAACTCCAATATCACCGATTGTCGAGAAGCAAAAGCGATCAACTTTTTGGGAATTAAAGGATTGGTGAGGTTAAGGGCTGTTTGGATAGCAACTACCGCACCAATAAAGAACGCAAGGAATACTGTTATACCCAAAGATCCTATAATTAAGTCGTCTATTTCTTTAAATATTAAATTTCGTAAAACAGAACCTTTAGTCATACGACTAAAAACTCCTTTTAACATTAAAAAATAACGACCAATATCGTCTAGATAAAACATATATTCCCAATTAGAAAAGCTAAAATAGAAAAAAAAATATCCTTAGCATTTAACCTTTCATTAAAGTTTTGCTTTTATATCCACCGCGAATTTGCGGTCCAAATTGTATGAGGTAATGATTAGATGAACTTTTGGAACCTCACTTTTTTGTTATTGTCGGTTTCGGTCTAGATATAAAAGGAATTATAGAAGTTGTTGAAGTATGTTTTGTACACTTCTTACTGCGCCTTCCATATATCCTCCAAACTGAGGGGAGGTTTCTGATCCTGCAATGTAGAAGTTATTGTCATACAATCCATTTTGATAGGCTGGGTTTCCGTTGTTTTGATGTGGGAAAATAAACTGATTTGCATCAAACGTGGTGAATGCTTCATTTCTCCAGAGGGTTTCATGATATGCAGTATAAGAAAGAATGTCGTTGCCAAACATTTTTTGAAGCTGATTTAGAACTTTAGTTTGTCTTTCTTTGGTAGTGTCGAAGTGTATTTCATTTTTGACAAAACCTTTTAGGGCGTATTTGTTGTTTTCATAATTAGAATGATCATACAATTCTGTTACCGGTCCTACATTACTAAAAACAGCACCAGAATAATGGTGTTCTTTCCAAAAAGATTTAGAAAAAGAAAGTCCTACCTTTATGGAGTCACGCATCCATGTGTGTGTTTGGTTAGCGAGTGTAGTTATATTTTTGGGTAAGTTAGGATTGAATTTTACTGTATTCATTAATAACATTGGAGGAATAGTGGATACTACTTTATTGGATGTAAATTGTTGGTTTTCGGTCTTTACTATACATCCATTGATCTTATCATAGCTAATTTCGTTGACTTTACAACCTAATGCTATGTGGTTTGCAGGTATGGTATTTGCCAGTTGGTGTGTCAATGTACTGGTTCCTCCTTGTATTCTATAACTTGATGGTTGGTTTTCAGGTATTTGAATGCGTTGAGGTGGCGAAGTAGATAAGGATTCGAAAAGTGTGATGCCTCTCATTGATTGCTCAAAAACTGGAATTTTTAATTCCTTTAGTAGTTTGAATAAAGTGGTATGTTGTGTTCCTAACCAGGTGGCACCCATTTCTATTGGAGTATGATCGGGAGTATAAGTGGTGTGTATTCGACCTCCTATTCGATCTCTCGCTTCTACAACTGTAAAAGATATACCGTGTTGTTGAAGTCTATATGCTAGTAATAGTCCAGTTAACCCTGCCCCAATAATTGTAACTTCTGTTTTCATTGCATTTCAAAATTAAAAATAAAGAGTAAAGCTATACAACAGCTTTACTCTTTATTTTAGCATAAAAGTTGGTTTTATTTTTCCATTAAATGTGTGCCATGAACCACTGCGGCGCCTGCTCTAAGTGCAGCTGCAATAAATGTAGTTTCTGCCAACTCTTCCTGAGTTGCACCATGTTTTATGGCGTTGTTTTTATGGATTTCCAGACAATAAGGGCATTGTGTAGTTAACGCTACTGCAACTGCCATTAGCTCTTTATATTTTACCGGAATAGCACCTTCTTCTAATGCGATACTATCAAAAGCCTGAAATGCTTTCATTGCCTTTTCGGCATTTTTACCAAGTTTACCTAATTGCTTTAGGTTATTCATGTCATACATAGCGTAATTCGAATTTAGATTAGTTTCTACCAGCTATTACTCCTCCATCAGTATCCCAAATAGCACCAGTTACCCAAGATGCCTTGTCAGAAAGTAAAAAGGTAATACTATCAGCAATATCTTGTGGTGTTCCGTTTCTTCCGATCGGGTGGAAATTGTTGAAACCTACTAATGCTTTTTTAGCCTCTTCGGCACTTCCAAACACGCTGTCATACACAGGAGTCTCTACCACCGCAGGAGAAACTGCATTTACTCGTATACCTTCGTCGGCAAGTTCCATCGCTAGGTGTTGTGTAAGCGAATGCAAGCCTGCTTTTTGCATAGAGTACGCAGAAGACGGGGTAGCCTTAACTGCTTGCTTAGCCCACATAGAACCTACATTTACAATGGACCCGTACTGATTTTCTTTCATCTTCTTGGCAGCAGCTTGGGTAATAAAGAAAAACCCTCTGTTTAGATCCTGATACGAATCGTAATCAGCAACCGTATGATCCAAAAATGACTTCGGTCCAAAGATTCCTGAAGCATTTACCAAATGATCCAAACGATCCAGGCTTTCAATTTTGTTGATTAAGTCATTTACACTGTCCTGACTAGTTATGTCTACCTGGTGTTTGATCACGTTGGCTACGTCTTCTATTTTAGAAGTATTTCTTCCTACTACGTGCACTGTCGCACCTTCGTTAATTAGATTTTGTACGGTAGCTTTACCAATTCCGCTAGTTCCCCCTATAACTAAGGCAACTTTGTTACTAAATGTGTTCATGTTTTATAGTTTTAAGTTAATATTGAACAGACAAGTCTGTCTTTTTTTGATAAAAAAAATTATGCTACTAAACTTCTGCAAAGTGACAGGCCAGTCTCGATAGGCCATTTGCTTTGATGTAGTTTACTTTCTGAAATTGCACTTTCGTACAACAAATAAATCTTTCTTGCTAATAGTTCTTCTTCTTCTTGATCAGTAGCTTGGCTCAGATTTTTATTGATTAAAGCTTTAATAAATTGGATAAATTCTTCTTTTTGTTTCTGAATTTCCTGTTGCACTCTTTCGCTTCCATGCGGGAGTTCTGCTATGGTGTTTAAACACCAACATCCATTAAAATCCTTCTGATCAAAGAATTTCTGTAGAAACCCAAACAACGCATATAATTGATCTTTACCTTCTTCAGCTTGATTTACAAAATCTTTGATGTCTTTGGTAAAGGTGTTGTTCTTATATTGAAGATAGGCAAGGCAAATATCTTCTTTTGATGCAAAATGATTATACAAAGTAGCTTTGGCAATCCCTGCTTCTTTGATAATTTCATTGATTCCGGTTAGATTATATCCGTTACGGTAAAACAGATTGGATGCGGTTTCAATAATATGTTGCCTAATTAATGAATGTTTCATGGTACAAACATAGATAAAAAACAGACAAGTCTGTCTGTTTTTGTTTAATTTTAACATTTATGAGGCTCAAAAGAAGAAGAATTAGAGTAGTTTTTTTCTAATTTTTTTCCATCGTAATGCACGGACAAACTTACCTTCGTTGGCAGATATGAGATAAGTTTTCTTTTCTTTTTTGGCTTTAAAAAAGCCCGTGATATAATCTTTGATAAGAATAGGTCGCTTTTTGAGCAATGCTAACTTTATTGAGGCAATTAGAGTAATCCAAAACCCATAGCGCATTCGGTAAAAAGCTTCCCCTTGTTTGTATTTTGCTTTGGGATTGTAGGTGTTTCCAGTCGGTTTCAGATGTTTCACCTCTAAGGATTCGTCGGTCTTGATTTTCCATTGATGATATTGTGCTAGCAACTCATCGATGGTATCCCATCCCATTGCGGTTTTTAATCCTCCAATATCTGTAAAACAGTCTTTTCTATAGGCTTTAAGCGCTCCACGAATATGATCTTTATTGGTTAAATTCTCTAGTACCCATTCTTCATTTTTCTCAATAAAACAAAAACCTCCGACCATACCAATTCGTGAATTGGACTCGAAATGAGAGATCATTTTTTCTATATAGTTGTTGGGGAAAATCAAATCGGCATCAAACTTACAGATGATATCGTAGTCCTGATCTAATGTTTCATATCCGTTATAAAAAGCATTGATGACTTTGCTACCTGGTAAATGAAGTTCTGAAGCCGAGGTTTTTATTTGTGTTATGAAGTTATATTTCTCCGTATAACTAGTAACGATGGTTTCAGTATTGTCATTAGAATTGTCATTTACCACAACGATTTTCTGGGGTAGTAACGTTTGGGAAACCAAAGAATCCAAAGTTTTGGCGATAAAGCGTTCTTCATTATGAGCAGGTATGACGATATAAACCTTCAAATTTTATTGATTTTTTAATCTGTTATTCTTTCTGCATAAACCATATAATAGCGTGGAGTAAAAAGTCGTAACAGAGGTCTGAATCCTATTTTTTTTACCGGATGTGTCCATTTTTCCCTTGCCATGATTTTCCAACCTGCTTTTTCTAATAACCAATCAAATTGCCAATCTTCAAATTCGTGATAGTGTCGGTCCCAGGGATCAGTCTTACTGCGGTATGCTGGAGAGAACCATAGTTTTAACGGGATAGAAGCAACTAATTTGTTAGCCTTTATATCTCGAAGCACATTAAAAGGCGCTATTAGATGTTCAAAAATTTCGAAAGCTGTTACCATATCAAAACCCTCATTTATAACTGCTGTTGTATCAAGATCCAGATCTTCGCCTGTGGTATTCGCAACAGTGTATCCTTCTTTTTCCATGAATTCGACAAAAGGATTTCGTACACCTAGATCCAGGACGTTGGAAGGGGCAGGGGTGTGATTCCGTAAGAATTCTAGCGTTTTTTGATAGCGTTTATGAGGAAAAGTTCCTTCGTACATAGTAATAAGTGCATTATTGCCTGTAAAAATAGACAATTACTAAGATTAGCTGCACTTGTTCTTATATTTTTATCAATATCTAATGCTGATATAGAAAGGCATTAATGTTCATTCCGGCACCAACACTGGCAAATAGTAAATAATCACCTTTGTTAATGGTTTGATCGTCAATTTTATGGTTTAGAATAAGATCGTAGAGGGTAGGGATAGTGGCTACACTACTATTACCAAGTTTTTGAATACTCATCGGCATCACATTTTTAGGAACTTCTTTTCCATAAAGCTCATAAAACCGTTTTACAATGGCTTCGTCCATTTTTTCATTAGCTTGATGGATAAGTATTTTTTTGATATCACCAATACCAACATCCGTTTTATCCAAACAAGCTTTCATTGCTTTTGGAACATGATTTAGGGCAAATTCGTAGATCTTTCTACCGTACATTTTGATATATTTGTTGGAGTCGGTAGTATTTTGATTATAGGTTTTTCCAAAAAATAGAAAGTTAGCTTCTTCCAAAGTATAGGATGCGCTTATCGAAGAAATTATTCCTCCTTTATCTTCGGAAATCTCAATTACGGAGGCTCCGGCACCATCAGAATAGATCATAGAATCCCGATCATGTGCATCGATTACTCGGGATAAAGTTTCTGCCCCAATGACGAGGCATTTTTTGGCCATTTTACTTTTTATAAACGACTGTGCTTGTATCACACCTTCTATCCAGCCAGGACAACCAAATAATAAATCATAGGCAACACAATAAGGGTTTTTGATTTGCAATTTGTGTTTTACTCTTGCTGCCAAACTAGGAACTGTATCGGCTTGTGAAGTATTTTTGTCTACATCACCAAAGTTATGAGCTACAATGATATAGTCCAAAGTTTCAGGATCAACTTTTGCATCTTTTATGGCTGCTTTTGCGGATAGAAAGGCCAGATCAGAGGTATTTTGTTCTTGAGAAGCATATCTACGCTCTTCAATACCAGTGATTTTTTTGAATTTTTCAATGACCACTGAAGTTGGATGATGTATTTCGGTACCATCTGCGTTCAAAAACTGATGATTTAAAAAATCCTCGTTTTGCTCTATTAGTGCTGGTATGTAGCTTCCTGTGCCGGTTATCTTAATGTTCATCGTATTCCTTTTCCTATTGAAAGGATAAGATAGGTAATACAATCTTTTTTGCTATGCATGCATAATAAAAATTACGATGCCCAACCTTAGGTTTTTGTATGAAAACCTCTGATAATTTGCTTTTTACTGCATTTTTATGCGCATTACAGTAGCGATAGAAAGCGCTCTCGTTTTCATCAGGTTGGCAAGGTCTCCTTCGAAGTTTTGATCAATAGCTTTATTGAATAAAGCAAGCCAGGTTTGAAAATGAATTTCTTCAAACTTCTTTTTGACATTAAGATCTAAATGGATTTGCAGTACATTTTTTTGATAGCGCCCTTTTCTAAACAACTGTTGTTCCCAAAAATCTGTAATTTCTGGTAAATGTTCTTCAAGATGTAGACGGGCAATTTTGGTAAAGAAATCTCCGATTATAGGATCAACAAGTGCTTCGGTATAGAAAGTTTGCATTATGTGCTCAATATCTTGTCTTGAAGAAATGTCTTTCATTATGTTTGTATTAAAAAAAAGAGGCAACTTTTTGTTGCCTCCTTTTACTATCTAAACTTTTAATTAAGCTTCTGCTTCCATATATTCTTCGATAGGAGTGCAGGTACAAATAAGGTTACGATCTCCGTATGCATCATCTACTCTTCGAACCGTTGGCCAGAATTTATTATCCGCAACATAAGATAGGGGATAAGCCGCTTGCTCTCTGGTATAGGGGAAATCCCATTGATCTGAAGTGAGCATTCTCATAGTGTGAGGCGCATTTTTCATCACATTGTTAGGATTGTCTTTACTGGCTTCAGCGATCTCTTGACGTATAGATATCATAGCATCGCAGAAACGATCTAGTTCTGCTTTACTTTCACTTTCTGTAGGCTCGATCATTATCGTTCCAGCTACAGGGAAGGATACTGTTGGAGCATGAAATCCATAATCCATCAATCGTTTTGCGATATCAGTAACTTCTATTCCATTTGCTTTAAAAGGCCTGCAGTCCACAATCATTTCGTGTGCAGCTCTTCCTCGCTCACCAGTGTATAATACATCATAATGTCCGTCTAAACGTTCCTTGATATAGTTGGCGTTCAGAATAGCATACTCTGTAGCTTCTTTTAATCCTTTGGCTCCAAGCATGGTAATGTATCCGTAAGAAATCAAACAAGCCAATGCAGAACCCCATGGAGCACTAGATATAGCCGTTATTGCTTCTTCTCCTCCCGTTGGGATAATAGGATTACTAGGAAGGAATGGTGCCAGTTGTTTTGCAACACAAATTGGACCTACTCCAGGGCCACCTCCTCCATGAGGAATAGCAAATGTTTTATGTAAATTAAGGTGACAAACATCGGCTCCAATAGCTCCAGGATTGGTTAGCCCTACCTGTGCATTCATATTGGCTCCATCCATATATACTTGTCCACCATTATCATGAATGATTTTGGTAATTTCTTTAATTGCTGATTCGTATACTCCATGAGTAGAAGGATACGTAACCATAAGTGCAGCTAAGTTGTCCTTATACTGAAGCGCTTTTTCTCTTAAATCATCAACATCGATATTTCCTTCTTCGGTAGCTTTGGTAACCACTACTTTCATTCCGGCCATTACAGCAGATGCAGGGTTTGTTCCATGAGCTGATGAAGGAATCAAACAAATGTTTCTGTGATGATCGTTACGAGATTCGTGATAGGCTCTTATCACCATTAGACCAGCAAACTCTCCTTGAGCACCAGAGTTAGGTTGCAACGAAGTAGCAGCAAAACCTGTGATCTCGTTAAGTTGATCTTCCAGCTTTTTAAGAACGATCTGATAACCTTCGGCCTGATTCAACGGAGCAAATGGGTGAATGTTCCCCCATTGCGGATTACTCAACGGCAACATTTCTGAAGCTGCGTTAAGTTTCATTGTACAAGAGCCTAGAGGAATCATAGAGTGATTCAAAGAAAGATCTTTACGCTCTAACTTTTTGATATAACGCATCAACTCGGTTTCAGAGTGGTACGTATTAAATACTTCATTGGTCAAAAACTCAGTATCTCTCTTAATAGTTACATCAAAACCAGTTGTAACATATTCATCTATAGCAATCGTTGCTGTACCTTTTGCTTTAGCAAAGATGGCAATGATGGTATTAATGTCTTTTGCTGTGGTAGCTTCGTTGATTGAAATTGAAACCGTATTCGCATCAGGATAATAAAAGTTTACTTCATGCTCCTCGGCGATTTGCTGAATTTCTTTTGCATCAGCAGCAATACGGATAGTATCAAAATAGGCAGTATTAAGCTGTTGATACCCTAATTTTTCTACTGCAACACTCAATTGAGTAGTTAGAGTGTTTACTTTGTTTGCAATATATGTTAATCCTTCTGGACCATGATACACCGCGTACATACCAGCCATAACAGCCAGGAGTACCTGGGCTGTGCAAATATTAGATGTGGCTTTATCGCGTTTGATATGTTGTTCTCTGGTTTGCAACGCCATTCTTAGCGCTCGGTTGCCATCGGTATCTTGAGTGACTCCGATGATACGTCCAGGGATGTTTCTTTTAAATTCTTCTTTTGTAGCAAAGTATGCTGCGTGTGGTCCTCCGTATCCTAAAGGAATACCGAAACGTTGTGTAGTTCCTACTACCACATCTGCACCGATACTTCCAGGAGATTTTAGCATTACCAGACTTAGAATATCAGCTGCAACTGCTACTTTTATTTCAGATTGATGTGCTTTTTCTATAAAGCCGGCATAATCATATACCTGTCCCGATTTACCAGGATATTGTAGAATAGCACCGTAAAAATCTTCAGAGAAATCAAATTGCTGGTGATCACCTATTACCAACTCGATACCTAATGGAATTGCTCGGGTCTTTAATAGGGAAAGCGTCTGAGGTAGAATTTCTTCGGAAACAAAAAACTTATTGGTTCCATTTTTTTTCTGGGCTCTAGAACGTACCGCAAAAAGCATTGTCATCGATTCTGCCGCCGCTGTACTCTCATCCAGCAGAGATGCATTAGCCAATTCCATACCTGTAAGATCACAGATCATGGTTTGGTAATTCAATAACGCTTCTAATCTTCCTTGAGCGATTTCGGCCTGATAAGGAGTATAAGCGGTGTACCATCCCGGATTTTCGAGAATATTACGCTGAATAACAGCTGGTAAACAAGCTTCGTGATATCCTAAACCGATATAGGATTTAAAAACTTTATTTTTTGAGGATAATTTCTGTATGTGAGCAGAATATTCCTGTTCACTCATCGCAGCATCCAGATTCAATGGATTTTTTAAAAGAATATCATCAGGAACAGTTTCATATACCAGTTGCTCCATCGAATCAGCTTTGATAGTGTTTAACATGCTGTCCAGATCCTTCTCTGAAGGGCCTATATGACGCAGTTTAAATGAGTCAGTTTTCATAGCTAAAAAAACAGTTGAGATTCAGACGGCAAAAGTACATATTTAATTGCTAAAAATTTCACAATTAATTAACTCGACCGTGCCAAGTTTTTAACCATTTTCGAGTGTTATTAACAGATTACCCTAAATTTACAGTGTGAAAACCTTAAAAAGCCTATTTCAATTTTATATAAACGGTAGTATTCATGTTGCATTAGCTATTTGTGCTTTGGTACAAATTACCTTTATAAAGCTCGGTGTTTCAGAACGCTATGCTTTTCTTCTTTTTAGTTTTTTTGGAGCTATAGCAGCCTACAATTTTGTGAAATACTCCAAGGTTTCCAAATTGTATCATAGACGATTAAATAAATCTATGAAGGGTATTCAGATACTTACCTGGGGGGCACTTTTGGTATTTTTATATCTCGCTTTTGATGTTTCTAGAGATACTTTATTGTATATGATTCCCTTTATTTTGTTGACAGTCCTTTATACGGTTCCAGTTTTTCCAAATAAAAAGAACTTGAGGAGCGTAGCGGGAATCAAAATTTTTATTATTGCTATCGTTTGGGCTGGGATTACAGTTTTGGTTCCTCTAACTTACGCCGAGGAGGCTGTAAGTTTTGATATGTCCATAGAAATGATACAGCGCTTTTTGTTTATCGTAGTGATGATGCTCCCTTTTGAGATAAGGGACTTGGCATACGATGATGAGAAGCTGGTAACCGTGCCTCAAAAAATTGGAATCACCAAGACTAAGGTATTCGGAAGTGCCTTGTTGGTGTTGTTTTTGTTATTAACTGCTGTTAAGGATGAGTTGTCTCCAATAGAAATCTTAAGTACCATTTTGGTGACTACCATTAGTTTATTGTTTCTTTGGGGGACCGATAAGAAACAATCAGAATATTACTGCTCTTTTTGGGTAGAAAGTGTTCCTGTAATGTGGTTACTTATTGTGCTAATACTAAAAGAACTATTTGCTTAACTCTTTTTCCAGAAGCTTTTTCATTTCTTCTTTTTGAGAAGAGCTTATAGTTTGTATTTCAGCTTTTTTCATTGTTTTGGTAAGCTTACCATTCCTTTTGGAATACGCTCTGGTTACCTTGCAATATATCAAACGTATGTTTAGTTTGATAACTTCCATGAACGAAGCCTCTCCATACTGATTTTTGTCACAGATATGTTTTGCTTCCTCACAGGATACAAATAGTCTATTTGATGTAGAAGTGCTCATTACAATTTTTGTTCTTTTTTTATTTTAGGGGGCGTTTGTTATATAAAATTTACATTCTTTCTGGGGGGAAAGAATCTTATTCACTCATTTTTTGTTTTAGTCGTTCTTTCATAGCATTCTTTACATTTTGTTCCATGCTAATTACTTTAGGGTCTTTGACCAGCTTACTTAATTTATTATTGTTTGCAGAATACTTTCTACAGGCTCTACAATATATAAGATGTAAACTCAGCCTTATTTTTTCCCATAAAGAGGCTTCTTTGTACTGATTTTTGTCACAAAAATGATTTGCGTCAGAACAGCTTACAAAAATTTTGTTTCCCTTTTTCATTTTACTTAAAACCAATCTTTTTCAAGGCATTCAGCCATGGCGGTACGAGCACGATGGATGATTACCCACAGGTTAGACGCGGTTATATCAAATTCATTACAAATGGCTTCTGTATCGAAACCCTGTATCGTTTTCATTTTGAAAATGGAAGCTTGCTTTTCAGGTAATTTTCCTAAGCAATTATGGATTGCCATCCCTAATTCTTCATTCTCAATATCACCTTCTGCATTTTTGTCAAAAGGATCAGCGACACGTTCTTCCAACCAATCACCTTCGGTTTCACTATCTCCGGTATAGTTTATTCTTACCTCTGCCTTACCTTTATTGCTATTAATCTTTCTATAATGATCAATAATTTTTCTTTTCAGTATCGATATCAGCCAGGTGCGCTCACTAGCTTCACCTTTGAAGTTTTTCATTGATTTCAGGCCTGCAAAAAAAGTCTCTTGAACCAAATCCTGCGCTATTTCCTTGTCATCAACTCTTACGATGGTGTAGTTAAACAGATAATCACTGTATTTATCAACCCATGTAGTGGGGTCTATGGCGTTTGTTGACATGATCGTATCTATTGTTGTATTCACCAAAAATAGGATAAAAAGTTGAATATTAATATATGCTTTAAAGAATGTGTATTAAGTAGTTGTTTTTATTTCAACCTTACAGTTTGTTTCTAAATAAAATTTTAGAGATTGATTGCGTTTTTTTAAGAACCTAGTTAGGTGTTTTTTTAATAAAAAATAATCGAAAATACGTCCTATTGGACCATAGGGAACATCATATTCTACAATGTCGGTCATAAGAGTACCATTTGTTACTTCTTTAAAAATGTGTAGATGTTTAAAATGTATAAACTTTCCCTGCACCATTTCATCTGTAAATGAATATGGATAATTGAATTGAGAAATGGCACTTTGATGATGTATATAAAATCCAAAATGTTTTCCACGCCAGGTTACGGTTTCATTCAATTGTATTAATCCAGAAGTCCTTCCTGCGATAGCTTTTTCATTTGTTTGTTTTGCTGAAAGCATGTGAAAATCAATATTTCTCGACAGATCAAAAACCTGGTTGATGGGCGAATGGATCAAAGTTTTGAATTGTAGTTTGGTCATCTTGTCACTTTTCTGCAGTTATGATATAATATCCGAATGATTTAAAATGTAATCCGGACAGTAAGGCAAACAAAGAGCCTTTTAAATTTTTAATGCTTTGTGGTTTTAAGGATTGTTTTTTAAAAAGTTTTTTTAACATAAAACCAATTATGGCAAACGGCACATGCAAAACAGAAGGTGCTACTCGATGGGAGACGTTGTTAATTGTTATTTTAGAGAACCCCAATTCTTTCAAACGGTTTTGTACTTGTTGAATACTCCCCAACCCTTGTAGACTCCATCCTTGGCATAGTTGTTCGTAGCAATAATTACTTCCTACACATAACTGAGCTTCTTCTTTTTTAAGAAAAGCATCTGCTATTACTAATCTAGCACCTGGTTTTAGTATACGATGAGCTTCTTTTAATGCAAGGTAGTTATGTCCAGAATGACATAAGCTTTCTATAGCATAAGCAGCATCTACAGAATTGTTTTTGAAGGATGTATTATGATAGTTTTCTTCTAGAATAAGTCCGTTCATATTTGTTAATCGCTTGTTTCCCTCTCTAACCTGAAAAGGGGATAGAGTGATCCCTATGATACGTAGCAGGGGGTGTTTGCGAAGCCCATATCGCATAGTACCGCCTATACCACATCCTAAATCAACTACCAAAGAATTGCGTTTAGGAGCTTGCAATCGATCAAATACCTGATGGTTCATTTCATTAAGCATGGTGTCTCTTTTAAACAGGCTAGTTTTGAATGGAATATAATATCCAAAGTGCATATTGAAATCTTTACTCCAGAATTCATAATCTTCAGTTGCTTCATCATAAAAAGTGGTGATATTCTGCTTTGAAGCTGATCGTTTTTGTCTTAGTCTTTCTGTAATGGAAATGGTGCTCATCGTTTTTATATTTTAGTTTGACATCATGAAATACTCGCTGTTATTTGATCATAGTGGCAGCTCTGTTCGATCTTTTTCTTCCTCTGAAGAATAGAAACAAATTGATGAATAACATAAAGCCCAGATATATAGAAAATCCACCTATCTTAAAGCTCAATACTTCTACAAGGTTTTGATAAGAGTTTTGAAAATGGTAAGCATCAATTTTTAGAATTAATAATGCCCACCCTATGTTTAGAAGATAGAAACCTACTTCAAATAGTTTGTTGGTTGCAAGAGCGATTTCTTCTTTGCCGTTGAAAATATCAATCATAAATATTTTTCCATTTTTAAAAAGTGTTCTGGAGACATAATAAGTTAAAGAGATCGCAATGGGTAAATAAATAAGGTATCCAATAAAAATTTTTGTTTTTTCCATGATCAAATAGTTTTAGTGTTATTGATGTTTTTAATAAATTTTGAAATCCAGAATACATTGAAATAATGTAGTATGGCTAATGTGAGAATGATTTTAGCAGTTTGATAAGAAACTGTTTCAATTAAATCGATATAGGTGGTTATTTCGTTCCATTTGGACAATGTAATTATTGCATATCCCATGTTTAATAGGTAATAGCCGGTTAATAGTATATTGTTAATTCTCAAACAAAATTCTTTATCATTAGGAATTAGATGTATTACAAAGGTTTTACCGTTTGTGTAACATATTGAACCTACTTTAATAATGATAATTATCGTTATTAAAAGATATATGAGATATGAAATCAGATTTAAGTTCATTACGTTTTACTTATGGAATAAGTGAGGAAAACAGAGTTTTTTCTATTCAACTTTGGATAACAATCAAGAATTGAAATACCCTATGCAGTTATGAATGAGTAATAGTGTATTGACAATGGCAAATAGAACAAAAAGACAATTCATAAAATAACTCCCTATTTTAAAGATCGTTTTCTGAGGAATGTCATACATAGGGTAGTAAGCAACCTGAGTAGCTACTTTTCCTATCCAGTAGGCTGCAATAAGTCCGGTTAGGGCTATTGCAAGTACAGATTGTTCTTTAAGATGCGTTGTTAGCAATATAGCAATCAACCCAAAAGAAAAGTTTAGTCCTTGAATGTATCTGCCATAGGTCTTTGCGATTTCTTGATTTAGGGGTTTTAGTTGTTTCACATCGTTGTACCAATCAAACACCTGATGACGGATGTATGGGTAGATTAACGCTGTGAATATTTGACCAGCTCCTGCTACGATAATGATCCAGTTTGGGATATATGCTTCCATGTTTTGTTAATTTTAAACTTTCAAAAAATATTGAAATTTATATTGAAAAATAAAAGGAGATCTATCCTCCTTTACTTGAGATGCCTTATTGTTTTATTTAACCAATTTTACCAATGCTTTTGTTATCCAGTTGTTTCCTTGGCCCACCACCTTGTTCATCATGATATCTAGCGTCTCTGCCATTTCGTGTAATGCTTTGGTTTGCTTAATCAACTCTTTAGTTTTATCGGTACCATCATCCTTTATGTTCGAAACATCATTCAAAATCTTGATCGTCGGTTGTAGCTCTCTTCGACTTCTTTCTTTAGCAATTTGTCGTGCCAATTCCTGAACGTCTTTTTCTGAGGTGAAGAACTCTTTGCGTTCTCCAATTTTGTTTTCCTTAAAAACGATTCCCCAGTCCATCAATTGACGAAGATTCATACTGGTGTTTCCTCTAGAGATATGCAGCTCTTCCATGATGTCTTCCATAGAAAGTGGCTCTGGAGAAATTAATAACAATGCATGGATCTGTGCCATAGCTTTGTTGATGCCCCATAAGGTTCCCAGTGAACCCCAGGTCGAAATAAATTTACTTTTTGCGTCATCGTATTTCATAGTACAAATATACAAAAAATATCAAACTTTCAAAAAATATTGAAAGTTTAATATTGTGAAAGCTTCTTTCAAGATTTTTTCTAGGTGAATACAGTTATTATTTTGCGGCTCCCCCGTTTTTGTTAAATACTGATTTTGTGTAAGTTATACTACTAACACAAACTCGTATTTATAATGAAAAAATTAAATTTAATTATTTCAGCAGTATTGCTATGCTTACTCTTTTCGTATAGCCATGCACAACAAACCAATGACATGTTTTTTGCTACCATGCAAACTAATGATGCGAAAGAACTATTATTGAATCATCCAAATGACATTCAAATTCTGAAATCTGCCAATGGCTACAGCGCTGTAAAACTCAGTGATAAAGCCGCAGAAGAGTTACATCACAAAGTATTGGTGCATGGTCCTGGATTTGTTTATGAAAGCTCGGCCAAAAAAGCCATCGCGGCAATTGGGGCTATCTCCAAAATGTCGAATACCGTGCAGCAAAAAATGAGTTATGCTATTACTCAAGATGCTTTGGTAAGGCAAAGTCTGGATTTAGTGAACAACCTTAATATTGCTGATCAAATTCAGGAGTGGGAAAATTATGGTACACGTTATCATACCACTAACACTGCGCGACAAGCTATTTTGGATCTAAAAACTAAATGGGAAAGTATTGTAGGTGGACGTAGTGATGTTTCAATAAGAGTAGTAGAACACACTAGTACCGCAATGCCATCGTTGGTGATGACCATTACCGGTTCAGAAAAACCGGATGAATTCGTTGTGCTAGGAGGACATGCAGATTCTACTGCAGGTGGCAACAATACAAATGCACCAGGAGCAGATGATAATGCCTCTGGGATCGCAACTATTACCGAAGCAGCGCGTGTATTGTTTTCAATGAATTTTACACCTAAAAGAACCATCGAATTTATGGCATTTGCCGCAGAAGAGGTTGGACTAAGAGGGTCCAGAGAGATTGCCGAAGACTACCGAAGTCGTAATGTTAATGTGGTGAGTTATATGCAGCTGGATATGACCAACTACAAAGGATCTACAAATGATGCTTTTATTTCTACTGATTCTTATAATGATGATACCTTAAATAATTTTATGATCAGTTTATTGAATCATTATAATGCTTCAGGTACTCATAGAATCACTTACGGTACTTCTCAATGTAATTATGGCTGTTCAGATCATTATAGCTGGGCACAAGAAGGATACCCCGTTACCTTTCCTTTTGAGGCAAGATTTGGAGAACACAATCCCCATATTCATACAACAAGAGATACCTTTGATCGATCGCCTACTCCAAATGCAACACATGCGGCCAAATTTGCTAAGCTGGCTCTGGAATATTTAATAGAAATTTCCAACGGAGTGTCTGGAGGGCCAGGAGGTGGAGATACATGTGCTACCAGTATTACCACTTATCCGTATCAACAGGGTTTTGAAAGTAATGTAGGAAGTTGGACCCAATCTACTAGTGATGATTTGAATTGGACAGTAGATAGCAATGGAACACCCTCTAATGGAACAGGACCAAGCAATGCCGCTGAAGGTTCTTCTTACATTTATGTAGAAGCTTCTGGAAATGGAACAGGCTTTCCAAATAAGCGGGCTATTCTTACATCCCCTTGTTTTGATTTGGCTGGTTTGTCTTCGGCAACTTTTAGTTTCAAATACCATATGCAAGGAAGTGCTATAGGAAACCTTGCAGTAGAAGTAAGTGCAGATAATGGTACATCATGGACAAGTGTATTTGCTCAATCGGGAGATCAGGGGAGTGCTTGGAATGATGCTTCTGTTGATCTTGCTTCTTATATCGAGTCAACGATACAGTTGAGATTCAATACCGTTACAGGAAATAGTTGGCAAGGAGACGTTGCGGTAGATGATGTAAAATTAACTGAGTCCGGTGTTGACCCAGGTCCTGGTAACTGTACGGCTTTAAATTTTAATGATTTTACGGTTTCCTCATTCTCTAATCAGGACAACGCAGGTGATTTTTCTGTCGTTAATGGCGGATCAGGGTTGTCTTTACAAAATAACACCTGGAAATCTATAGCATATGATTATGTGGTAACCGCATCGACAGTTATCGAATTTGAGTTTAGCAGCACTAGTCAAGGAGAAATTCATGGAATCGGTTTTGAAGATGATAACAGTTTGACCTCTTCTAGATATTTTAAAGTGCATGGGTCACAAAATTACGGAGTGACTAATTATGACAATTACTCCAACGGTACTACAACATATACCATTCCTGTAGGGACTTTTTATACAGGAACTATGAATCGTTTGGTATTTGTTAATGATAATGATGCCGGAAGTGGCAATACTTCTGTGTTTTCTAATGTAAAAGTATATGAAGGTTCTTGTTCTGGTTCTTTAAAAGAAAGAATAGACTTTGGAGATATTACTCCAGTTTTGGGAACAGAAGGCGAGGGAATTTTGGCAGCAGTAAAAATTACTCCAAATCCAACTACGGATAGCTTTACCATCAATATGCCTGCGAAAATTTCAACTGCCGTTCATGCTTCGATACATACGCTATTAGGCAGAGAGATCAAGCATATGGAGTTGACTTCTGGCACCAATACAATTTCTGCTAAACAATTATCTCTACAGGCGGGAGTGTATTTGATCACTCTTGAAACTAAAGGAGAGGATTCTTTGACACAAAAAATAGTAATTCAATAAGGAACAGGTCATAAAAAAAGGTGCTTCAATATTTTTTGAAGCACCTTTTCTATATGGTGTAATTATTTTATTAATCCTGCTCTCTTTAACAAAGCTTCAGATTTAGGTTCTTGTCCACGAAAACGTTTATATAACTCCATTGGGTTTTCGGTTCCTCCTTTTGATAAGACATGGTCCTTGAAGCGCGTAGCAATTTCTTTGTTAAAGATTCCGTTTTCCTTAAAATATTCAAACGCATCCGCGTCCAGTACTTCTGCCCATTTATAGGAGTAGTAACCTGCAGAGTATCCCCCTTGAAAAATATGTGAGAATGCCGTGCTCATACAATTCTCTGCTACATCTGGATACATTGATGTTTCGGCAAATACTTTTTTCTCATGTGCTTTTACATCGGTAATTTCACTTGGATCCTGAGCGTGCCAAGACATATCTAGTAGTCCAAAACTTAATTGTCGAAGAGTTGCCATACCTTCCATAAAGGTTGCAGATTCTTTGATTTTCTGTACCAACTCCATTGGGATTACTTCTCCTGTTTCGTAATGCTTTGCAAACAACTCCAGAGTTTCTTTTTCGTAGCACCAGTTTTCTAGAATTTGGCTTGGTAACTCAACAAAATCCCAAAATACGCTAGTTCCCGAAAGACTGGGGTAGGTAGTATTGGCCAGCATACCATGCAGTGCATGACCAAATTCATGAAATAAAGTGGTTACTTCATTAAACGTTAGTAATGAAGGTTTACTAGGTGTGGGTTTGGTAAAATTACATACTATTGAAACATGTGGTCGTATATTCTTTTGTTCCTCTCTCATCTGGGACTTGTATGAGGTCATCCAAGCCCCATTTCGCTTACCAGGTCTTGGATGAAAATCTGCATAAAACAGCGAGATAAAATTGCCATCAAGATCAAATACTTCATATGTTTTCACTTCTTCATGATAACTGTCTATGGTATTTACTTCTTTAAAGCGAAGTCCAAATAGTTTAGAGGCAACCTCAAAAACTCCATCGATTACATTTTCAAGTTTGAAATAAGGCTTTAGCTTTTCGTCATTGAGGTCAAAAAGTTGTTGCTTTAGCTTTTCTGAATAATACGCTCCGTCCCATTTTTGTAAAGTATCTATGCCGTCCAAGTTTTTTGCAAAATTGGATAGTTGTTGAAATTCTCGTTCTGCGGCAGGTTTTGCTTTTTTCAGAATATCATTAAGAAAAGCAAATACCTTCTTTGGGGTTTCGGCCATTCTTTCTTCTAGTACAAAATGAGCATGAGAATCATACCCTAATAATTGTGCCCTTTGATGTCTTAGATTTGTAATTTGTAAAACAATATCTTGATTGTCTAAGTCATCATTTTTAAAACTTTTTGATCCAAAAGCTAAAGAAAGCTTTTTGCGAAGAGCTCTGTTATCAGCATATGTCATAAAAGGAACATAACTGGGATAATCTAGAGTAAACAACCAGCCTTTCTTGTCTTTTGCTTCGGCCATTGCTTTTGCAGCTTCTTTGGCACCTTCTGGGAGTCCTGATAATTCAGCTTCGTCCGTAATAAGCATTTCAAACCTATTGGTTTCTGCTAGAACATTCTCTCCAAATTTCAAGCTTAATTTAGAAAGTTTCATGTCAATATCTCGTAATTGTTCTTTTTTATTTTCGGGAAGATTGGCTCCATTTCTAGAAAATGATTTGTATTTCTTTTTGAGCAATGTTTGCTGTTCTGAATTTAAATCAAGACTGTCTTTTTGTTGATATATAACCTCTATTTTTTTGAATAACTTTTCATTCAACGAAATGTCGTTCTTAAATTCAGATAGCAATGGGGAGGATTCCTGGGCTATTTTTTGAATTTCTTCATTAGTCTCAGCGCTATTTAGGTTAAAAAATACACTGGTTACTCTATCCAAAAGCTGACCACTGTAATCCAAAGCTTCTATCGTATTGTTAAAGGTGGGGGCGTCTTCATTATCAACAATAGCATCAATTTCTTTACGGGCTTTTGCGATTCCATTCTTTATTGCAGGAAGAAAATGTTCAGGTTTTATTTTTGAAAAAGGTGCCTGATCAAAATATTCTAGTAACGGATTATTCATTATTTATAGTAATTTCTTGTTGTACATTTTTATCAAGTTCGTTCATCGAAAAATAGTGTATTTTGTCGATAAATGAAGGATTGATTTCATCAATTTTGGCTTTCACTAATCTTTATTCACCTAGTTTTGAATTAGGTTTATTAGTGATGGTCTTGTAATGAGAATAGCTACATTATTGTATCAGGGGTATGGATGTTAATAATTATTTTTCATTACGTAGACCAAATATATTGAAAGAGCTGCAATTTTTTGCAGCTCTTTTTATTTTATTAATGTGATTTTTACTTGTAAAAAGTAAAAAATCTGTATGCTTTTTCGATCAAATTAAATTTTAAAGACGTCTTTATATGAGTTTTGTCGATAAAATACGTGTTTTATCGAAAATTGTTAATAAGTTTTTATTACTTTTATTGTGTAATCAAAGTAAGGTTTTACCTTTGTACTAGGTTTTAAGAGTATGGTCTTACGATGAATTTTTTTGTGTAATATATTTAAGTTGGTTAATAAATATTGTTATATTCCTTTGTAAGACCTAATATTTAAAAGAGTCACTGAAAAGTGACTCTTTTTTTATGCGTAAAAAATGGGTGTAAATTTTACTTCTTTATATCCTTAGCTCCTTGGATAACTTTTTGCTTTAATCCCTCTTTGTAGACTACTATTTTGTCTAACACACATTTATCCTGTGCGCCAATGATTTGTGCAGCCAGAATCCCTGCATTGAGTGCCCCGTCTAGAGCTACAGTTGCAACAGGAACTCCTCCCGGCATTTGAAGAATGGATAACACAGAATCCCAACCATCAATAGAATTTCTTGATTTAACGGGAACTCCTATTACAGGAAGAGGAGAAAGAGAAGCCACCATGCCCGGTAGATGTGCAGCTCCACCAGCACCTGCAATAATAACATTGATACCTCTGGTATGAGCATTTTGAGCATAATCAAATAGTTTTTCTGGTGTGCGATGCGCGGAAACGATATCAACTTCGACTTCAATATCAAAACCTTTTAATACTTCTATAGCTTTTTCCATGACCGGCATGTCACTTGTACTGCCCATGATAATTCCTACCTTGCTCATTGGTTAATTCTGTTTGGTATTATTAATAAAAATGCTTCTTAAAATTTATTTGCTAATCACCTTGATGGTGTTTTTTACTTTTTCGGCAATTTCTCTTGCTTCATTAATATCTTCATGAATAATAGTCACGTGTCCCATTTTTCTAAACGGTCTTGTTTGTTGCTTACCATAGATATGAGGAGTAACACCTCTCATCTGCATTATTTTTTCGATGTTTTCATACTCGACGTCACCAGCGTAGCCTTCGGCACCTACCAAATTAACCATAATTCCGCCAACAATACTTTCTGTGGCTCCTAGAGGTAAATCTAGAATTGCTCTGATATGTTGTTCAAATTGATTGGTGTAACTTGCTTCGATGCTATAATGACCACTATTATGGGGTCTTGGCGCTACTTCGTTGACTAGAATTTCATCTTCCTGGGTTTGAAACATTTCTACTGCCAAAATCCCTACATGTTCAAAAGATTCAGAGACTTTTTGAGCTACAGTTATGGCTTTTTGAGCCACTTTATCATCAATTCGAGCGGGACAAATCACATATTCTACTTGATTTGCTTCGGGATGAAATTCCATTTCTACCACCGGATAGGTTTTAATCTCTCCACTCGGGTTACGTACTACAATAACAGCCAATTCATTTTTGAAATTAACCATTTCTTCTGCAATACATTCTACATCGGGTAATTTTGCTAGATCTGCACCTGTCTTTATAATAGATACTCCTTTACCATCATACCCTCCTTGCGTACTTTTCCATACAAAAGGAAGTCTGATTTTATTATTGGTAATCCCCTCTGCCAAATGGGCCTTATTAGAGAATACTACAAAAGGAGCAGTAGGAATATTATGTTTTTGATAGAATAACTTTTGTCGTCCTTTGTTTTGAATGCTTTCCAGAGTTTTTGCACTTGGGTATACCTTTTTTCCTTCTTTCTCTAATTGTGCAAGAGCCTTAATATTTACGGTTTCAATTTCGAAAGTAAGTATGTCTACCTTTTTTCCAAAATTGTATACCGTGTCGTAGTCCATTAGACTACCCTGTTGAAAGTGATCACAACCCACTTTGCAAGGTGCCTCTGGATTAGGGTCAAGAACAAATGTCTTGATGTCATATTTTCTGGTTTCGTACAACATCATCTTTCCTAATTGTCCTCCTCCCAGAATTCCGAGCTTAAATTTTGACGAAAAAAAGTTTGTCATTATTGGGGTATTTTTTGGCTTAAAAACGCAAAAATAATTTTTTCAGAAGGATTTACCATAATTATAGCGGTTAAATAGTGTAGTCAAAGTGTATTTATCATTATCTTTGCCGCTTTAATAAAAAAAGGAAGATCACCGAAACCTAAAAAGATAGCATGATTACGTTGCACGATCTACAATTCGTTCCATTTATTGCTGAAGATCAAATTACTACGGCAATAGATAAGCTATCTGAAGACCTTAATCAAGACTTTGAAGGCAAAACTCCATTGTTTATTGGGGTGCTTAACGGAGCATTCATGTTCTTTTCTGAAGTGCTCAAAAGATATAAAGGTGATTGCGAAGTTAGTTTTGTAAAACTGGCTTCTTATCAAGGTACGCAAACTACAAACAAGGTACAGGAACTCATAGGATTAGATGAAGATGTGTCTGATAGAACAGTAGTGATTCTAGAAGATATAGTAGATACAGGAAATACCATAGAAGTTCTTATACAAATGTTGAAGGATAAGGGCTGTAAAACGGTTAAGATTGCTACCCTGTTTTTTAAAGAAGAAGTATATACCAAAGAGATTACCATCGATTATGTTGGGATCGCAATCCCAAATAGGTTTATTGTGGGATATGGTCTGGATTATAATGGATTAGGCCGTAATCTTACAGATGTTTACCAATTAAAAATGAATAAAATGACAAATTTAGTGCTATTCGGTCCTCCGGGAGCAGGAAAAGGAACCCAAGCAGAAGTTTTGAAAGAAAAATACAACCTGGTGCATATTTCTACCGGAGATGTATTTCGATACAATATCAAAAATGCAACCGAATTAGGTACACTGGCTAAATCATACATCGATAAAGGACAATTGGTTCCTGATGAAGTTACCATTAATATGCTGAATGCTGAGGTAGAAAAAAATCCTGAAGCTAATGGTTTTATTTTCGACGGTTTTCCAAGAACCGAAGCACAAGCAGATTCGTTGGCTACCCTATTAGAGGATAAAGGGTCAGAAGTAAGTGCCATGATTGCTCTAGAAGTAGATGATGAGGTATTGGTAAATCGATTGCTGGAAAGAGGAAAAACTTCTGGAAGAGCGGATGATGCTGATGAAAGTGTAATTAGAAACCGTATCAAAGTATATTACGACGAGACTGCAATCCTGAAAAACTACTATCAGAAACAAAGTAAATACTTTGGTGTGGATGGAGTTGGAGCTATCGAAGAAATTACGGATAGACTAAGCAAGACTATAGATAACTTATCCTAGTTTTAAAAGATATAAAAGGTATACAAATAATAGATTAACGATCCTGATCTAGAAAGATTAAGTATTGAACTATGACTGAAGGGAATTTTGTAGATTACGTAAAACTACACGTTACTTCCGGAAACGGAGGTAAGGGATCTGTGCATTTGCATCGCGAAAAGTATATCCAAAAAGGTGGACCCGATGGTGGAGATGGGGGTAGAGGAGGACATATTGTCTTACGTGCAAATTCTAATATGTGGACTTTGTATCACCTCAAATTCAAAAGACACTTCAGAGCTGGACATGGTGGACACGGTAGTAAAAATAGAAGTACCGGAGCCGATGGGGAAGATATCTTTATAGATGTCCCGTTGGGAACGGTAATCCGAGATACAGAAACCCAAAATGTAATCACCGAAATTACAGAAGATGGTCAAGAGTACATCGTGGCCGAAGGAGGAATGGGAGGTAGAGGAAACTGGCATTTTAAAAGTGCTACCAATCAAACTCCTAGATATGCTCAACCAGGTATAGAAGGGCAGCAGCACGATATTACTCTGGAGTTAAAAGTATTGGCAGATGTGGGATTAGTTGGTTTTCCGAATGCAGGTAAATCAACACTTTTATCTGTGATTACGGCAGCAAAACCTAAGATTGCAGATTATGAGTTTACCACACTAAAGCCTAATCTGGGGATTGTTGAATACAGAGATTTTCAAACTTTTGTGATGGCAGATATTCCTGGAATTATCGAAGGAGCTGCCGAAGGAAAAGGTATTGGGCATCGTTTTCTACGTCATATAGAACGCAATTCTACCTTATTATTTTTGATACCCGCAGATGCTCCAGATATCAAAGAGCAATATGAAATCTTACTGGATGAGTTACGTAGATACAATCCAGAACTTTTGGATAAAGAACGACTTATTGCCATATCCAAATCTGATATGCTGGATGACGAGCTACAAGAAGAGCTAAAAGCAGAACTTGATGAGCAACTGAAGGTTTCTTATTTGTTTATTTCTTCAGTTGCTCAAAAAGGATTGCAAGAGTTAAAGGATCAACTCTGGAAGATGCTAAATGCTTAAATAGTATTATCTTTTTACAATGTGTTTAGGATTGAGAAGCTTCGGGTGTCATTAATGTAGCTCTTCCTATTCGATTCCATGTATTTATTGCACAAATGGCCATAATGATATCTGCAACTTTGGTAGCATCAAAATGATCCATTGCTATTTGGTAAAGCTCGTCACTCAACCCCTGTTGTGAAATCATCGTAATTTGCTCGGTCATTTGTAGGATGATTTTTTCATCTTCAGTAAAAAATGGAGATTCTTCCCAGACGGGTAAGGCATGTATACGATATTGTTTTTCTCCGTTATCAATAGCATCTTTGATATGCATTTGTAGGCAATAAGCGCAGCCATTGATTTGAGATGCTCTTATTTCGATAAGCAAAAATTCTGCTGGAGATAATGTGCTATTTTTTAAGTAATGATGAAGATCAAATAAAGGCTGATATGCCTTTGACGTAATCTGATTGATATTAATTCTTTCTGTTTTCATGTCGTTATATTTTTTAAAATACACTACAAAATTCGAAAGGTAATACCAGCTAAAAATTAATCTAGTTCAAGAAATACATCACTTTTTTTTACGTGCTCTTATTTTACTTAAAAATTCTGGGGTAAAACCAAGGTATGAAGCTAACATGTATTGAGGGACACGTTGCACGAATTTTGGATTATGCTCACAAAAAGAATGATATAATTCTTCTCCCGAAAGGCTGTACATAAATTTTATTCGTCTTTGATCGGCTATACGAACTTTTTCATGGATCATTCTGAAGTATTGATTAATTATGATAGATTCCTGTAACAAAAGATCTAATTTTTGTTTGCTGATTTTGAGTACGATTGAGTCTTCTGCTGCTTGTATATGAAGTTCGGAAGGGCGATTATGGACCAAACTATCAAAATCTGTGATCCACCAATCTTCGATACCAAAATTGATTACTTTTTCTGCTCCACTAGTATGTATAAAATAAGATCGGAAACACCCTTGGACAATGAAGTATAGATGTAAACAATACTGTCCCTCCTTGATTAGATATTGTTTATGGGAAATCACTTCGGTTTCAACAGCATCCAACAGCAACTGAAGCTCTTTTTCCGAAGGTTTTACAAATTTGAGAACATGGTCGCGCAGCGAAGTTAACATGAAAGAAATGGTATCTGATTTACTCTTTAAAAATAAGGTTTTTCTGACAATCAAAAAACACCCTGAGGATCATCCAACAGGGTGTTTTTTTACTATTACAAAATAATGGGTGTGTCGCTAATAAGTTTCCAGGATCCTTTTTCGGTTTTGATTAGATCCATAAGAGAAACAAAAGTGGCTTTTTTACCTTTAAGTACCACTTTGGCAGTAGCTACGTTTTCATTAACAATTATGTTTTTGAAGCTAACCTCGCGTTGGTCTCCTCCCCATTCTTTACTTTTTATCTTTTGAAGATAAACAGACCGGGGGACGATGGCCACTTCAGAACTTCCAAAAAGCCTATTCATCACTACCCGATAATTTGAGTCAAGGTGTTGTTCTAATGTCTGGACGTCATTTTGATCTCCTGCCTTGGCAAAAGCAAGTACGGTGTCTTTAATTTCTTTTTCTTCTGTGGATTGAGCCTGTACAGGTGCGTTTGCAAACAACACAATCAATCCAATTAAAATGGTGTTTTTCATTGTATACGAATTTTTAGGTTAATATTTAATCATGCTAAATCAATTGTTGATATATCAATTTTAAAATCAAAAAAAACTAACTCATGTTTTTCTGTATTTTTAATAAAATCGTTCTCAAGGATTCAATTTCTTCAGAACTAAGTCCTTCAATACTTTTTCTTCTGTGCGCTTTGATCATTTCCATATTATTTTTTACGAAAGTGTTTCCTTGGATCGTAAGTTCGATATGGTATTGTCTTCGATTATTAGGTATAGGTTTTCTTTGAATAAGTTGTTTCTTCTCTAGAATATCCAGGGTTCTTGTGATCGACGCTGGATCTCTTAGGGATTTATCCGCAAGTTCTCTTTGCGAGATAGGTTGTGTTTCTTCTATTATTTTTAGTAAAATCCACTGTTCAATAGTAATTCCCAGCTTTTTTTGATCAAACTCTCGCTGGGAGTATTGTTTCGAAATTTTACTGGTCTTATCAATTTGAAACAAAATTACATTTTCAATGTCTTGGTTCTTCATAACGCATGGAATGAATCAAATATATAAAAATTATTGATATATCAATGGTTTATTCTTGGATTTAACTTTATAATATTGATCTAGTTCTTAAGAATCAAGAATTTGTTATCCATTACATTACCCGTAAGAATCATATCCTGAAAAGGAGTGGCTACCGAAGATCCTGACATCAAATCGCCTTTATCTACAAATATACTTTCTGCAGTATAATCTCCTTTTTTGCGATAGGTTACTTTGATGATTTCTGAAGGAGCTGCGGTTTTATTTCCTTTGGCATATGCTTTAAATCTTAGCAGGTTTGGGTGTCCTGCGGTCCATATGTTGCCCTTGGGATCAATTTCTATATTATCTACTCCAGTACCACAGGGGATATCTTCAGTAAAAGTTAAGGTTCCGTCTGGATTTCTAGAATATACTTTAATTTCAAAACCTCTGGGAGAGGCCACATACAAAAGGTTTTTGCTTGGATCAAAGTTAATCCCGTTTGCATAAGCGATTCCATCGGCTACCTCAATAAAATCAGTTCCATCAAAATAAACCACGTTAGAAACCGAGAGCCCCAAGTATTCTTCAAAAAACTTTCCCATTCCTTTGGTATACCCATGATCATTTGTAAAATAGAATCGATTTTGATCAATAAGTACCACATCATTAGGGCTAATCATAGATGGATGTGAATAGGTTTTTTCAAAAATCAAGCTATCACCGATTAATCTGAATTTTTCTATAGAATGTCCATTTTTGGTATGATTTACTGAAAGAACAGTATATGCTCCATCTTTTTTGAACATAGAAATCCCATGTGGAGCAAAAGGTTTAGAAAAGGATTTGCTGAGATGAATAGTGGTAAACGAATTGTTCTGTAAATCTAATTTATAGAGTCCGCCAGATTCTTCTTCAGTAGGGGGGTAGATATTTCTTTTTGTAGAAGAAACAAGTGCAAAATTATCAGTATGGCTTATGGTAATATCTTCTGCACCTTGCAAGGGGATTTGTTTTAGTACTGAACCCTCAAAATGATTCTCCACAGTTCTAAAAAATCCTGTGGATTGTAGTGTGTAAAAAACATAGCCTAGAAATACTATCAATACAAGAAGGGCAATTTTAACAAATCTACGTCGCATAACATCTTATAATTTTAAACTATTAAGATTACTCTATTTTTCCATCATGAAACCCGGCTCTTTTCCAACTTCCGTCTTGATGTACCCAAAAATTAGTAACCCGATATTGATTTTGTTGTGTAGTATCCCCTTTTGAAGTGGAAACGGTAATTTTTGCAGTAAGAATGGCTGTATGATCATGGAATTTGATATCTGTTTCTTCCATTTGATATGTATTTACTTTGATATCGCCATTTTCAATTTGAACACTTCGTTTGGTTAAGTACCCAATCCAATCATCTTTACTAATAGGCTTTGCGTTTCCATTGGTATGATGATAATCATCTGTAATCATAGATGCTAACTTCTTAACATTACCTTCTTTAAAAGCCTGATTAAACTCGTTTACGGCTGCTAAGAGCTCTTTTTCCTGATTTACAGGGTGGGGTGTAGTGTTCGTGCAGCTGATCATCAAATTGGAGAGTACGATCAAAAAACACAAAGTAAACATCTTCATGTGATAAAAGGTTTGTAAGGTTGTGTATCGTATGAATTCTTTAAATATACCAAATATATCTCATCAGGAATTGGTTTTAACAAAGACTTCGCATTCTGGAAATTTTTCAAATAAGAACGCATTCTAATCCAACTCAAACGGATACTCATTTGTTAACAAGCTTTAACTTTTCTTGAAATATATTTAACAGGTAAAATCATACTACAATCCTCAGAAAACAGTTTTGTAGTAGAGCACATTTTTTGACGAAACTAAATTTAAAGCATGAATTTTAACAAACCCCTTTTCGCACTTTTAGCATCTAGTTTTTTATTTTTTACATCCTGTTCTGAGTCCAAAAAAACGGATACCAAGGATAAAAATGACAAATTGATCGCTCAGGCGAATATTGTTACTGAAGAAAAAATACCCAACCTTTCAGAATTAGTATCAGGAGATATTGGTTTCGAAAAATTTAATACCCTTATTGCAGATACCGAATTCAAAGAATTGCTAGCGCAAAAAGGGCCTTACACTGTATTTGTTCCTTTAAACGGAGCCATCGAAAAATTGCACCCTAAATTAATAGAAAGTCTCAAAAAACCGGAAAGTAAGACTAAACTTACTCAAATCATGAATTGCCATATCATTCCGGGGCTTATTAATAGAGATGATATTGTAAAAGCGATCAAAGAAAATGGAGGTAGTGTTACGCTAAAAACCTTGGGAGGTGTACGCTTGCTAGCTTCGATGAAAAGAGATAAAATCTACCTTATCGATAAAGCGGGAAATGCTGGAAGGTTAATGGTAAATGACCTAGAAGCTACCAATGGTATTGTTCATACCATAGAGTCGGTAATGATGCCCAAATAATGACTGTTCACTGATATAGTTTTTGATACTTAGAGAAAAGGAAATCCATAGCGGGTTTCCTTTTTTTTTATGAATTAATTTTGGATATAAAACGGATTGAATTGAGTGTGAATATAAATTGTTAATTTTATCCCTTTTTAGAAGAATACCTTGGGAATGAAACTACTACTAGTTGTAAAAAAGATTGCTCGATCCATATTTGGTTTTTGGTGGCATATAGATTGGAAATCGAAAATAATAGATCTACTGATTGTTATTATTGGTATTACATTGGCTTTTCGGTTAAATAGTTGGAGTGAATCCAAAAAACAAAATGGTTTGCTGAAAGATTATATCACAAGTTTTGATATTGAAAACCAATCTAATATTGAAAGCCTGAAGAATACACTGTCCTATTGCGAGGTGCAGCTTTCTAAAATCGATACCCTAAAGAACATTATGCGCGTTGGTAACTATGGTGATGTACGACTACGCACACTGTCTCCTAGTTTACTAAATACAATCAGTTATAGTTCTTCTACAATTACTTTAGAAAATATTAAAGAGTCGGGTGACTTTGAATTGATAAAAGATTACAAGCTTCGTAAAAAAATAATTACAGTCTACGAATATTTGAATGAAGTAAAAGAAAAGGAAAAGGTACTTAACGATTATGTAAGAACGATCACGAGACCGTATTTTTTTGAAAAGATCAGATATCGCGATTTCTACCCAGTAGATGATAAAGGGTTGATTCAGGATCACCGCTATGAGAATATGATTATTGGTTACGGAATCCTGATTCAGCGACAAATACAGGCTTATCAAACTACAATGTCAAAATTAGAAGATCTAGATAAAGGGCTTGATCTTTCGTTAGCAGATTAAAGCTTAGTTTTGATGAATGTCAATTAGCCGAAAATCATAAGGTGTCCAGAGACAGGCTTTGGCTTCGCTTTGTTTCAAACCAGAATTTACCCAGGTGTTACAGGTGTTAAAACAGTTGTAATTTCCTGTGGCTTCATAAAAATCATCATTTTTATAATACCCTATACCCGGTAACAATATTTTTTGATGATTTTCATCTAATCGAAAAGCATTAAGTATGTACTTGTTCATTCGGTCCAGTTGCTGAGATGTCATTTTGATGGCAGCCCAGTCCTGGTGCATTGCATTGTATCTGGTTACATGTAGTAGGGTGGAAGTGTTTACAAACAATGCTCTAAACCCGTTGATAAAAGTAAGATCTGCCCAGGTAGGAGTTTCTACATAAAATGTTTTATCTCCCCATCCAAAAGAAAAGAACAAATCCTCATCGGTATAGGTTAGTCCTTCTAATATGGCAGGAGCTATTTCGGATCGGGGAATAATAATTTCCAGATGCACTCCATTAGAACTTAGATATACCGTGTGATCTTTTGTTGCAGACGTGTCTTCCGAATTCACAGTGATGTAGGTTGAGATCAGGGAAACGATGGAATACACTAATGGTATTACTAATACAAAACATAGATATTTTGCTATCTTTTTTATCAATGCCATAAAACGAATTACAGCTATTTAGATTTAAATCGCAAGCAAAAAATAAAATAAACCTGCCGTAAAAGTAATACAGCAGGTGTTGTGAACAGTTTGAAAAATCCTTGTTTTGGTGTTGTTTATGCTTTACTGAAGCTGTTGTTTTGTGAAATCGTAAAGCATCTAATTTTAGTTCTTAGCATAAATGATTTCTCTTAGCACTTGCCAGCGTTTCGATTCCCATACTAAATCAATACTCAAAATAATCTCTTTTTCAATCCCGGTAAGATTAACTCTTCTTGTTAGTATAACCAGGCCTTTGTTTTCTGTTTGTTCAATGTGATGAAATTCAGCCCAGTCGTTTAATGGTTCTTCTTTGTTTTTTAATTTTGTTTGAAATAAGGTTTTAAAAGATTCTTTGTTAGAAATGACTTTTTGACTAGTTTTATCAATCATTATAACCTTAAGATTTTCATGATAAATTAATTCTAGTTGTTTTAAATCAAAAGTTGTTCCCGCTTTGATTAAGTTTTCCACGGTTTCTTTCAAACCTTGATCTGTTTTATTTTCCATGATTAATAATTGTTTGTTTATAATTTCCAAAGACTTTTCTGTCATATGCCCATGATGTGATAATAAATACTATGCTCAATAGTGCTGGCATGTACTCGTGATCCCTTACCATCAAGTGCGCTGTTAAAGCAAGTAATGCATCGAAGAGAAAACCACTATAAGCAAGTTCTTTTAAAAAAGTTGACTTTTTTGTTAGTATAGTTAAGACTCCTAATACTTTTAGGATTGCTAATGGGTATATAAGCCAGGTAGGGAAACCTAGATTAATAAAAAAACCACTAGCTCTTTCATAATTAAATAAATACATGCTTGCCGAGAGTATAAACAACAGACTCATAAGTATTGTTGCGGTCCAATAGATCATTTTATTTTTTTTCATAATTCACTTTGTTTTAGTACTGTTTTATTTTTAAGATGGTTTAGTAGAGTAATTGGTTCTAAGCGCTTCATATAATCCTCTTCAAAATGAATGAATACGATTTCCATTTTTTTATTAATTACATAAACAGCGGGAACAGGTAATTCGAAATTAGTATTGCCATGAATTTGAGCGAAGTCCATTCCAAAATTTTCGTATTCCTGTTTTGAAGCTTTATCTAATCGGAACATTATTCCTATCTCTTTCATCAGTTTTGCATTGACATCTGTTAAAAGTGGAATGGTTAAAGTATTTTTATTTGCCGTTTGTAGTGTTCTGTCTGGAATTTCGGCACTTATCCCTATAATACTGGCTTTTGCCGAATCGAAATCTTTTTTTAGTCTTTCGTATTCACGAAGTTCTAGATTGCAATACGGACACCATCCACCACGATAAAAGTTGAGTACAAGAAATTCTTTTTGTAGAAATTCACTTAAGAGAACACTTTCTTTTTTTATAGTTGTAAGTGGTAAATTTGGAACTATATCACCTATCTGGAACGCTCTGTTTTTGAGTTGATCTTTTCTGATCTTGTCTATACTGGTTTTAAAAACCTGAATTATTGAACGAGGCATGCGATCCATTGTCGCATCTCGCATTACTTTTAGTTGTTTTTCTAATTTCATTTATATCAAATTTTGTTTGATACAAATTTCAGATGTATTAACTGTTTTGTAATTACCGATCTAGGTATATTGATAGTCAATGTCGAACCGAAAAGAAATCACCTAAGTTTTTGTTGAAATTGAGAAGGAGTGATGCCAGTAAACTTTTTAAAGAACCTTATAAAATTAGAAGGCTCTTTAAAACCCATTTTAAAAGCGATTTGTTGAGAGGTATATTTCTTTTCAGAGATGTTTCTTTTGATTTCAAGTAATAACCAACTATCCAAGAATGCTTTTGCAGTTTTATGCCCAATTTCTTTGCAGATCTCATTGAGATATTTGTAAGAAACAGATAACTTTTTTGCATAGTCTTTGGCATTATGTGTTTCAGTATAATGTTCTGTTATAAGTTGTTTGAATCGAATAAAATCTTTGAATCTTTTACTTTCAAAAGTTTTATGTTGATAAATCGAAAGACGTTTAATTTGAAATAGCAACGTCATAAAAGCGGCATTAACGACTTCTGATTTTAGGTTAATATTGGGGTCTAAATGTACATCTTCGAGCAATTGTAAAAATGGCCTAATCGTTATTAAATTTTCCTGACCAATCTGTATGCATGGTGTATGGTAAATATGAAGAAAGTGAAACAAGTTTTTATCACTGGTATTTTGCGTTATAAAGCTTTCTTCAAAAGAAATGATAACTCCATTTATGTTTAGTTCTTTACTAAATGAATGAACTTGATTTTTTGTTAATGGTAAAATTACACCAGGAGAAAGAATTTCTTCTTTAAAGTCGACTACATGAGTGCTTTCTCCTTCAAAAACAATAATAAGTGCATGAAAAGCAATACGATGAGATCTGGATAAATCAAATTTAGCTGCAGAACAGCGTTGGTATAATTCTTCAATTGAAATAAACTCAAATGGTATAGGTTGTTTTACAAACCTTGAGAATACAATATTTTCAATTTGGTTTTGCAAGAATTAATGATGTTTCTTCCGATTTCTAATATTACTTTATGTGTACTCTTATACCTTCAGAGTGGCTTGTAAATTCTGGAGCATACATACTCTGTATGGTGGTGATTCCATTCGAGAAGTCACCGCTATTATTTACTCTCAAATCATATTCAAACACATGCACTCCTTTTGGTAAATAATCAAAGAAGAAATTGGTGGCGGCATCTCTTGTACTTTGATAGTAGCCTAAACCATCCTGCCATTTGTACTGTGAGATCACATTTATGGGTTCAAAACCTGCGGCTCTCATATCTTTCATGTGTACAAATTCCATGGCGCGGTCGGATCGTAATTCGATGCGTACCCGAACAAGATCTCCTAATTGTAATTGGGAAGCATCTGTGATCTCAGTAATTTCTTCTCCCGTATCCGTATTCTTTTTTACAAATAGTTTTTTCTTCAGCGATAGTGGGGTTTCTGCAACTGTGATTTTATCCAGATCTTCAAAATATTGCCAGTACAGGGCTCCCCAAGCAATTCCTTTTCCTTTTTTGGTAATTTGCGCCGTAGCCATGTTTGGTTGTATTTCGGATCCATTCCAAGAGGTTTTAAAGTATCCGGTTCCTGCTTCTACGCTTACATCTTCGATAGTGGCAGGATCAATTTTTTGATCACCTAGTACAATGTCTACCATATCGGTAACCGATATCCAATCACTTCCTTGCAATAGCAATGCATATACTGCATCAGCTGTCGCCTTTGTGGTTTGCCACCTGTTAGTTTGTTTGTTTTTGAGTAACCAAACCTTAAGATTGTCTACGATTTCTGTACGTTTTGGCTCTTTTTCTACTTCAGAAAATACCTCAATCATTAAAGACTGTGTTTCTATAGGTGCCTGATACCAATACCAACTTGCTACATTTGATTTCCAGTACATACCCAACTCTTCGTTGTTGATACTTCTCTCGTCAAGTGATCGAATGATCTTTGTTGCAGTAGAATTATCATTGTTTCTATGCAAAACCAGTGCTGACATTCCTTGAGCGTACAGATTTTGTTTCAACCAATATTTTTTGGATTGCCCCATATAGTATTCCCAGGCTTCATTGGTGTTATTTGGTCTTTTGATATCCGGAAAGAAACTCCTCATATACAGATAGTGGATTTGCGTATAACTAAGGTGATTTTTATTGATATCAATTTTATTTTTCTTGCAATATCTTTTCAGTTCTTTGTATTCTTTTACAAAAGCATTGTCAAGGTATCGAATAGCGTTTTGAAGCATATTTTTAGTACTGCTATCATATTCGGCTACGTTAAGCTTAGCGAGATGTCCAAATCCAGTTATAATATGTTGCGTGATATATCGATTTTCTCTTCCGCCTTCGAACCAAGGGAAAGCACCAGAACCGTACTGCATTTTCTTCAGTTTATTTAATGCAGATTGCAACTCATTATTCATTTTATTAAGATCAAAAAGCAAGGCTATTCGTTTCTTTTGCTCCGTTTCACTTTGTGCATCTCTTAACCATGGGGTTTCCTGAATGATCAGTGATTTTAATTCCTGATTCTTTTCCAGATTACTCAATAAAGCATCGGTAGATTTCCATTGATTAAAAACCTCTTGTATTCTTGGTGTAGAATTCGCGATATGGCTAGCTAATGCATTGGCGTAATATCTAGAAAAGGTTTGTTCTGAACACTCATAAGGATATTCCATCAAATAAGGTAGGGCTTGCACCGCATACCATGCCGGGTTTGATGTCATCTCTAGCGTTAGTTTATGATTCTTAAGTGTATTCGAGCGATTGTCTTTAAGCTTGTCTAAAGTAAATGTCTTGCTTTGATTAGAACGTATCCACATTGGCATCGTCTCAGTAACCAGCATTCTATTGCTTAATACCGGTAACATACTTTGTTCTCCATCAGAAAACTCACCCGCCTTGGCTACAATTTTATACAGAACAGTTTGTACATCATCAGGCACTTGCAATTTCCAGGAAACATTAGTATTTCCTTTTGTGGTTACTTCAAAATTCTGACGCGCATTGGTGTTACTTAATTTGTCATCTATCTTAGCATTAGTCAAGGCATCAAACAGTTGCAATTCTACAATTCCATTCAGATCTTGATCAGAGAGATTAGAAATTTTACTGCTCAAGATTATAGTATCTCCTTCTCGTAAAAATCTTGGAGGATTAGGAAGTACCATTAATTCTTTTTGAGTAACAGTTTCTAGCATTTGTGTGCCCGCGTTCATTTCTTTGGTGTGAGCCAAAAGTTGTAATTTCCATTGTGTCAATGCTTCTGGAGCGGTAAAAGTAAAACTGATATTCCCCTCAGAATCGGTAGTAAGCTGTGGTAAAAAGAAAGCCGTTTCCTGTAGATTTTTCCTGATTTTCACCCCTTCAGGTGAAGTTTCTTTTTGATCTGCACTTCCCTTTTCTTCCTGATCCGCTTCGCCAGCCGCCTCTTCTTTACGTTTATCTTCGTTTCCTTCAACAACAACTTCGCTTAATTCCGCTTCATCTGCTACTTCGGCACTTTTCGCAGCAAGTGGAGCGGCAGTCATTTCCAGAGCACCAGACATTCTTTTGCTTCTACGGAGACCAGAATACCCTTGTCCAAAGTATAACCCAAACCATTCTAGCTGATCATAAGATCGGTACCCATAATAGGATCCGTAACTAGGATCGTTATAAAGCCGAAATGTATTGGCTCCAAAACTATGCGTTGATCGGCGCTCATATTGGGTATAGTAGAGAGGTCTTGCCACAGGAGTGAAATACCATTGATGCGGTTTGAACTGATCCAACGACATGTCATACATACTAGCCAATAGTTCAGCGCTTACCTTATCGCCTTTTGGTCCTTTGATGGTAAAGCTCCAGGTTTCTGACTGTCCCGGTTGCAATTTGTCTCTAAATGTTTTGGTCTCTATGCTTAACTCAGTGGATTCATAAGGTACTGCGACAGGAAGTATCCCATGTTGGTAACTATTATAGTTTACAAAACTGTAATTCACAGAAAACCCACCAAGATCATCTTTGGTTACAGGTATTTTTATGACTTTGCTGTTCTTTGAAAGTCGGATAAGTTGTGTTTCTACAATTTTGTAGTTTTTTTCAATATCTATAGTTACCGTGATATCTTCAGAAGCCGAACTTAATTTCACCAAGGCAACATCACCATTCTTATACGTAGATTTATCGGTTGTTATTTCAAATAGTTGATTATCGCTTATCACCTTATCTGATTGTTGGTAGAGCGTTGTGTATCTGATATCTTTTACTGCCTGGCCAAAAGGGTCTTTACTTTCTAGTTCAACAACATATTTACCAGATTTCCATTTTTTGATATTTCCTAGCGTAATTTGTTGATTGCCCAAAGAGTTACTTTTGGTAGTGTTTGTATTAAAATTGGTATTCAAAACCAAAGTTCCTTTTTTCCACTTTCTAAAATCGTGTTCATCTTTAAAAGCGTCGTGGGGGAACAGTTTTTCAAAAGCTTCTTTTTCAAACCCAGGGTAGTCGGGTGCTGCCCAAGGGCGTTTACGCAAAGGGAGAGTAGGAGCTTCTAACTTATAGATTTTGATTGTGCCACTGGCAGCTACCGCTTCTCCATTAAGATTTGCTGTCGTAACACTAATCGTTTGATCTTTTTCTTCTTTGTTAATGACTCCGTTTATCGTTAAACCAGCAGTTATTGAATGATATCCAACATTAACTATAGTGGTTGTACTTCTAGTTTCACCATTGATATCAATAACATCAGCAGTAACTTCATAGTTAAAAATGGGTTGATTTTCTTTTAGAACTGATGGATCTGGTAAAGCCTTAAAATCGATGAAGTATTCTCCATTTTGATTGGTGGTAGTTTCGCCATTTACAATTTCTTGAGAATCCGAATTGTAGCTAGGAAACCAGTAACACCAACGTGGGTATTGTACTTTTCGGTGTACTCGATATACCACCTTTGCATCGGTTATATTACTACCGGCATACGCTTTTGCGGTTCCGGTAAGTTTTACGGTATCATTTACCGTATAGGTTTCTACCACAGGATTGAAAGTGGTTTCAAATTTTGGTCGTTTATATTCTTCTACCGAAAAAGAAATACTTTGATAATCGTCTGTTTGTATAGTATATAAACCTGTTAACCCCGAAGAAGGTAAAATAAATTCTCCGGCAAAAGATCCATATTCGTTGGTGGTAAATTGCAAGGTTTCTAGTTCCTGACCATTCACATCTCTTAGGCGGGCAAAGGCAGAAGTGTTAGGAACCACTTTGAAGTCTTCTTTGCGTTTAGAAGACATTCTGATTCCTTTAAAATATACAGTTTGCCCTGGTCGGTAGATACTTCGATCGGTAAACAGAAATGTAGAATAACGGGTGCTATCATCATTTTGATTAGGCTCGTAGTTTCTGTTTAAGTAATATCCTTCAAAAATAGCTTTATCCTTCTCGTGGGTAACCGTAATCGTCACATCATAATAATATTCATTTAGCTTTAAAGAAGCTTGCCCATTAGCATCTGTATAGATGGTTTTATCCAAACTTTGTCGATACCCTTGGTTAGAAGATTTTAAATGTATTTTGGCATTAGAGACCGGTGCTCCGTTATGACGATTTAGCACTTGAAAAATAGATGCAGAAGGAGCAGTGTGCTCAATCAAAGATAAATCTGTGATTTGCATATGTCCATAAGAAAACATGGTCTCTTTGGATAACTCAGATTCTTGAGTAGCCAATATGAGGTAAAAACCAGCATCTAGTTCTGGGAGCAATATTTCTGTATCATGTTTTTGGTAGTCGTTTTCATTCCGTATTTCAGCATCCCAGGTGGTACTAACTCTCAATCCGTTCAAGAACTTGATCTGTTTCTCTAATTCATAGATTCTTTCAAGTGTTTCCAGTTGTTTAGGAGTTATTTTTAGGGCTTTAAAGTATAGTTTGTTTAGGTTCTTGTATGACACCAATAAGCGTCCTGGGGTTTGTATAGGGACAAACTTTTCAGTTTTGATGTCAAGTTGCTGGTCAAGAATTTCATCTTGTAGGGCTTCACAATTATCCGCACCCCTTGATTCTGGAAACTTTTCGATGGTGTTTTTACAAATTTCTAAAGCTTCTTTTAGTCGCCATCTATGCGTTTCATTTTGTCCTGGAATATAAGAGGAACCTTGTTCTTTATATAGTAATGCAATTTCAAAATCGTATAATGCAGATACCTGGTGTTGGCTGTGTTTTTCTTTTTCGAGTTGTAATGTTTTTAGTAAAACTTCTTGCTTCTCAGGAAACACTGCATTTTCATAAATAAATTTTAAGCGCTCGATGTTTACCTCGGTAAGCGCAACGGGAGTAGTGTCTCTTTTATGAAATTGGATGAGGTCTTGATATAATTTCAAGGCATTTCCTTGTAGTGACAAGGTGTCTTTGGATTCAATTCGCAAAGTAGAGAATGTATTATGATCACTTAAAAAACTTGGGTTATCTAAGCGAAATGCATAAGAAGGTTTGGTGATGCTAGTTTCTGAAGTTTTATAAAACTGAAGCGCATTGTGCATTAAGAAGTCATAAAGCGTGGGGCGATACTTTTTTGAATCATAATAAGTGTTCAGAATCTCATCGAATTTTTTGAGATCGGTTTGCTGTGCTAGCACGCCGTTCTGGATCGACTTCTGAAAATGGGTATGTATTTCCTCAAACAAAGTGTTCAGATCCCAACTTCTAAAATCTTCCTCATCTACCTTTTGTGCAGTTTTTGTACGATTATAAAATTTCCATCTATTTTGTTGAAAATATTGCCAGTACAAATTGGCAAGAATACTTTCTAATATATTTTTCTTGGGAAATGCACTTTCGTTGATTTCGGTCTTAAAATCATTAATTATCGTAAGTTGTGCATTTTCTTCTAGAGTCAATAAGTGCTTTGATTTATACAGCAACGCTTTAATAACCTGGGGGTCATTGTTTTCTTTTTTGGCCTTGGTATATATAGTCTTTACCACTTCTATGGCAGATTTGGGCAATCCTTTTTGTTCAAAAGCGATTACTTTTTTCCAATCCTCCTGATAGTTATGTTGACCGTTCATAAAAAATAGGTTTGTTAGACAGAATATGGTAAGAATAAAATACTTTTTCATCATACTGATTTATAGGTTGTCAAATAAACTCAAACAATAGGTATACCATTTTTTGAAGTAAGTGTTTTATGCTTATTAAAAACAATATAAAGCTACATATTTGAAATGAGTCTTTACAATAATTTTATCGTTTAAAATACATTTTAAGTATACGATGATGCTAAAAAAAGTAGAATTACTAACGTAAAAAACCGTGAATGAGTAAAACTACGGTTTGATTGAGTGTGTCTGTATTTTTGAATAGGATCTTTTCCTTATGCCATATTGGTTTGTATATTTACCGTTAGAATTAAAGAATAGCTATGCGTGTACATTTTATAGCAATAGGGGGAAGTGCCATGCACAATCTTGCCATTGCCTTACGTCAAAAAGGATATCAGGTTACAGGAAGCGATGATACCATTTTTGAACCCTCAAAATCGAGATTAGATCGATATGATTTATTACCAGATGCTTTTGGTTGGTTTCCAGAAAAAATAACTTCTGATCTTGATGCTATTATTTTGGGGATGCATGCAAAAAAAGATAACCCAGAATTGCTAAAAGCTCAAGAATTAGGAGTTACTATATATTCTTATCCCGAATTTCTTTATGAGCAATCCAAAAATAAAACGCGTGTAGTTATTGGAGGATCTCATGGTAAAACCACCATTACATCGATGATTCTGCACGTATTGCACTATCATGATAAAGATGTAGACTATATGGTAGGGGCGCAATTAGAAGGTTTTGATACCATGGTACGTCTTACCGAAGAGAACGATTTTATGATCCTTGAAGGAGATGAGTATCTGTCGTCTCCTATCGATCGCAGACCAAAATTTCATCTGTATCAACCCAATATTGCATTGGTAAGCGGTATTGCCTGGGATCATATCAATGTATTTCCTACTTACGAAAACTATGTAGACCAGTTCAGGATTTTTATGAACTCTATTGTTAATGGGGGTGCTCTAGTGTATAATGAAGAAGATGCTGAGGTGAAACAGTTGGCAGAAGCAATCGAAATTCCGATCCGAAAGTTTCCTTATACTACACCAGTCTATAACATCGAAGATGGAAGTACCCTTCTTGATACTCCAGAAGGAGAGATGCCGATTGAGGTATTTGGAGCACATAATCTAAGTAATCTGGCTGGAGCGAAATGGGTATGTCAACATATGGGAGTCGATGAAGATGATTTTTATGAAGCTATTGCTTCGTTCAAAGGGGCATCAAAACGATTGGAGAAAATAGCCGAAAATTCCACCTCGGTGGCATATAAAGATTTTGCACATAGCCCGTCTAAAGTGAGTGCCACCACAAAAGCTGTCAAAGAGCAATATGCAAACAAGACGGTTATCGCTTGTTTGGAATTACATACTTATAGTAGTCTCAATGCGGAGTTTTTGAAAGAATACGAAGGGGCTCTTAATTCTGCAGACAAAGCGGTGGTATTTTATTCTCCCCATGCTGTAAAAATTAAGCAACTAGAAGAGGTTTCTGCAGATCAGATTGAAAGCGCTTTCAAACGCGATGATTTGATCATTTATACCAATCCTGACGAATTCCAAACTTTTTTAAGACAGCAGGATTTTACGGATACCGTACTACTTTTGATGAGTAGCGGTAACTACGGAGGGTTAGATTTTGATGAGGTAAAGAGCTGGTTTTAATATCTAATGAGACGAAAAGTGTAGCTCATACATTTGGTTTACAAAATCGGCAACCTGTTTTTGATTGTTTTGTATTAATTCTTTTTTGGCGTTCTCTATATCATTAGACGTTTTATCCTGACTGATTTTGAACTTCCCTTCCCAAGAGTCAATCGTTATTTCGAAACAATGTATGTAGGGCACTAATCGATCCATTCTTGGGTCATCGATATCCAGAATGAACTTTTGATTGGACCCCTCTAGAAACTCAGTCATTCGTACAATGGATTGTTTGATCTCATCAGGATTTACAAGAGTTTTAGCTTTGCCGTGGGCATGTGCGATAATGTAATTCCAGGTAGGAAGCTGCTTTGTTGTATAAATTGAAGGTGAGATGTAGGTGTTTGGTCCCTGAAAAATAGCGGTAACAAAATGATTTTCTTTCAATAAATTAACATGTGGGTTGTTGCGATCGATATGTCCTACAAGTTTATCATTGTGAAATATCAAAGGTGCATGTGTTATGAAAGGAACTGATCCGTCTGAAGAAACTAAAGTAGCAAAAGGATAAGCTTTGGCTACACTTTTGATCGTTTCTGTATTGTAATCTTGGTGGTGTTTTGGTGGATACACGAATTATGCGTTAAATTGTTTAAGGTGATGATCCAAATGTTTGTATTGCATTTTTCCCCATTGATCTCGGGTGAATTTACCAAACATCGGGTGTGGATCCCATTGCTGTTTGTCTCTTTGGTTCGAAAACTCTTTTGTGAGTTCCAGTAATTGTTGTTTTTCAGACTCAAACTCTTTTTGATCTTCGACCTTTAATTTGGAATGGGTGGGTAGATTTTTTTTCCAAGGTTTGTCATTATACATGGATTTTTTGAAGAATAGTTTGGCTAGAAAATTAGGCTTGAGTTCGGGATGCTCTTTTTGCAAAGCAATTTTCAAAGGAAATTGACAATGATGAAACATTTGTGAAGCGTTCATTTTTCCCCAGGCAGGAGAAGTGGTGTCAGAAATTTGATCTATGCGATTTTCTATTTCCTGTAAGGTTGATTCTTCAAAAAGCGATTTCATAATGAGGGTATTTTTGGATAGATGCATACCAAAAATAAAACATTATTTATATAAAAATAAAAAAGGCGAGTTTTATTAACTCGCCTTTCTAAATATATATGTTTGATTTTAACCTACTTTATCAAAGAATAAACTTAAGAAACCATCTAGATCATCTTCGCTAGCTATATCATTAGGAGTTCCCAAGTTGATCATTAATGGTTGATCCTTAATAGTTCCTCTTAAAAAGAACTGATATGTGTTTCCTGTTTTAAATTTGAAACCTTTTAATTCAGAACCAAAAGAAGTAAACTTTACTTCAGTCTTTGCAGCGCTACCTTCAGCGAAAGCACTAATAGTTGCGTCGAATACAGCAGATAACATATCATCTGTATAATAATCCCACTTAATAGAGGTACCATTACATGCCTGTAATTCATATTCTGAAACAGCTTCACATCCTCTTGGGACTTGTATGTTATTTCCTACTAAGTTTAGAAAGGAAACTTTATTGTCTTGACCGTAAAAATTAAGTGCAGTAAGGAATAAAACGATAGTAAAAATATTCTTCATAAATAGGTTAATTTGAAGGTTTTAAATTATTCATTTTTGGATTAAGGGTGCCCAAATATAGTAAAACTTTCATTTTCAAACAAATATATGCTATATAATATTAAAGGATTGTTAAATAGAATTGTGTTTTTTTGTGGATATTTAGGGGAATAATGTATTGTTTTTGAGGGAAATAGTTTGTAAATATATAGTAGGATATTTTTTTGTTTAACGATAAAAATTAACATATGATCGATAAAAATTCTTCTTTTTCTATTAAGAAATGGAGTGGAAATGATCGTCCAAGAGAGAAATTAATCGTCAAAGGTAAGAATGCGCTTACGGATGCCGAGTTGGTAGCCATACTTATTGGGTCTGGAAATAGGGACGAAAGCGCATTGGCTTTAAGTAAAAGAATTTTGGCAAGCGTTGAACATAAAATAAATAGATTAGGCAAATTATCGTTAAAGGATCTCATGCAGTTTAAAGGTATTGGTGAGGCTAAAGCAATTTCGATTATCGCAGGATTAGAGTTGGGGCGAAGAAGGGGAGATGGTATTGAAGTCCTACCTGTAATTACTAGTAGTCGGGATGCGTATGTTTTGTTCGATAGAGTTATGGGAGATCTTGAGCATGAAGAGTTTTGGGTGCTTTACCTAGATCATGGAAATAAGGTGATTCAACAAAAACAAATTAGTGTTGGAGGGAAGACAGTTACTGTAGTAGATCCTAGGGTAGTTTTTAGAAATGCCTTAGAGTATGGAGCAACAAACATCATTATTGGTCATAACCATCCGAGCGGAGGGTTAAAGCCTAGTACTGCGGATATTAATTTAACCCAAAAGCTAAAGCAAGCGGGGGTAAGTTTGGATATTAAGGTTATTGATCACTTGATTATAGGCGAAAAAAGCTATTTTAGCTTTGCCGATGATGCAATGTTGTAGGATTCGGTGCAGGATTCAATTTACTCGTAGTTCAGATTATGTTATTAATGCATACCCAAAAAGTCACTTCCAGAGTTTCTTACACTTTTAAGCAAATTTGTAAGAGAATTTTGGGGCTTGACATTGATTTAACTTCCAAGATTGAACTATTTATTGCACACGATGGTCCTAAATTTTCCTATGGGAAACAACCTTTGGGTAAAGAATTGTACTTTCAGAGTGTTGATTTACTTTTTGAACAGGGCTTGAATGATGTAGAGGTTCAGGTTTCGGATTGGGAAGGTGTAAAATGTTTTTTCGAGGTAAAACATGAAGATTCGGTGTTACCTTATGATATTTTTGCAGCTACTTTTTATCTACTCTCCCGGTACGAAGAATATATGCCGCATGTAAAAGATCAAATGGGACGTTTTCCTGCTACCGAAAGTATAGCTTTTCAAAATGATTTTTTAAAAGATCCAGTTGTCGACATTTGGGCACATCGATTTAAGAAGATTCTGTTAGAGAAATACCCTGATCTTATCTTTAAACAAAAAACTTTTTCGATCATGCCGATTGTGGCAGTAAGTCAAACCTTTGCTTACAAAAACAAAGGAGTTTTGCGATCGATTGGTGGGGGTATTCGCGATCTTTGGAGACTTAAATTAGATGAATTTGGGGATCGCATACGTGTACTTTTAGGGTTCATGAGGGATCCTTACGATATTTTTGATTTTATTATTGATTTGCAAAAAAGCAAACCCAATAAAGCTAAAGTTTTGTTTGGAATAGGAGACTTTTCTAACTACGAAAAAAACATTGGTTACAATAAACCTAAGCATCGCACGGTTATAAAACATATAGCCGACTACGTAGAAGTAGGACTTAAACCTTCTTATGAAGGGATAGAGAGTCTTCAAATCCTTAAAAAGGAAAAAATAAGAATAGAAGGAATTCTAAATCGAAGGTTAAAATATACCATCTGTTCTTTTTTTAAATTAAAATTACCTGAAGCTTACCGTAATTTTATTGAGCTTGAGGTAAAAGAGGATTTTTCTATGGGATATGCAAAGTATTCTGGGTTTAGGGCAGGTACTTGTACTCCGTTTATGTTTTACGATTTGGATTATGAGGTACAGACTCCTTTGGTAATTCACTCATTTTGCTTTTCGAATGTAGGACAAGATGTAGATTTGACTCCTGAAGATGAAATAAGAAAAGAAATGATGGACTTAATGGGTAGGGTAAAAGAGGTTAAAGGTGTTTTTATTACAGTATTCTCTAATACAGTACTTAGTGAGAATCATGAACATCAATCATTTTGGAAATCTATTTTTGAATTTATTTGGAATATAGAAAATGAATAATTCAATACAACACATTTTTTTTGATTTGGATCATACTCTTTGGGATTTTGATAAAAATTCATCTTTGGCTTTTGGGGAGATATTTAAAAAGTTTCAGATTGATTTAGAATTGGATCAATTTTTGAGGGTATATCGTCCAATAAACATGAAGTACTGGAAGCTATATCGAGAAGAAAAAGTAGGTAAAAAAGAATTGCGAAGAGCAAGACTCACAGAAACCTTTTCCGGTTTTGATATGCAGTTTGATATGAAGGTGATTGATCAAATGTCTGATGATTATATCGACTTTTTGCCACTTAATAATTACTTGATTGATGGTGCCAAGGAGTTATTAGAGTATCTACATCCCAAGTACGAAATGCATATCATTACCAACGGTTTTAAAGAAGTGCAACAAACAAAATTGGTAAAAGCGGGCATACATGACTATTTTAAAACAGTAACGAATAGTGAAGAAGTTGGAGTCAAGAAGCCGAATCCCGTTATTTTTGAGCATGCATTAAAAAAATCGGGGGCAAAAACAACTCATAGCGTAATGATTGGGGATAACTATGAAGCTGATATTCTGGGCGCCGAGGCCTTGGGTTTTAAGACGATTTGTTTTAATTATCACAATGAAACTTTACCATCAGCCAACATTCAGGTAACAGAATTAAAAAGTATCAAAAATCATCTTTAGAAATAAATATTTGTATTTTAGTTAATTATAAACATTGCCCCTACGATGAAAACAAAAAAAATAGTGAGATTGCTATGCCTATTTTGCATAGCATTAATGTCGATTTCTTGTGTTAAGGATTTGGATTTTGATCAGGTAGAAGATGTAGTATTAACCCCAATATTTGAGGTAGACTTTATATTCTCCCGATTTGAAACCGATGAATTTGTGGATCCCGGTATTGATCCATCCATAGTAATTCCAGAAGTAGTTGTTAGAGATACTTTGGATTATGATCTTTTAGCAACAGATTTCATTGTCGATAATCTGGAGCAAATAGAATTAACTTTCGAATTTAGAAATACCATCCAAAGAGCTTTTGAGTTTGATTTTGGTTTCTTGAATGATGCCGACCAAATTGTCGGTCCTGCGTTTAGTTTTACCGCAGCTGCTGGTAACGGACCGGGTACAGAGCCCGTGATAACCACAGAAGTTATTGTTTTGGATAGTGCTACCATAGACGTTCTGGGAGGCGCAAGAAGATTGATATCTTCGATACGTGTACAGAATGTAAACAGTGGGTTGGAAGGGGTGTTAGAGTTAAGATCTAAAGGTACTTATTTTATCAATTACGAGTTATGAGAGCAGTTTTAGTGTTATGTTTTATCTTTTGGGGCTCTCATATATATTCTCAAAATAAGGAGACTTTATATGATTTTAATGATTTGCCTCAATCTTTAATGCTTAATCCAGGAGCCAAGGTTGGGTTTAAAAAGCATATAGGTATTCCGTTTTTATCTCAAATCCACTTGAATGCGGGATTTAGAGGAGCTTCTTTATTTGATGTTTTTGGTGATGATGGCAGAGATATCAATGAGAAAATCGAAACCACTCTTAATACCCTTACGAGCAATGATTATGTAACGCTTACACAGCAGTTAGAAATTGCCAATTTTGGGTGGGAGAGCAAACGAAATGAGGATGTTTATTTTTCTGCTGGGATTTATCAAGAATTAGATGTAATTGGTTTTTTTCCTAAAGATTTTGCTGTACTGGCTTATCAGGGAAATAGGGATTTTATTAACGTTCCTTTCCGATTTTCTACGATAAATGCTTCTGGTGAGTTGCTTATGGTATATCATTTTGGGTATAATAAAAGAGTGAATAAGAAATTTACTTTTGGAGCAAGAGCTAAATTGTATTCGAGTATAATTCATGCGCGATCCGCGAGAAATACAGGGACTTTTACAACAGTAGAAACGCCGCAAGGAAGAAATATATATCAGCATATTGTTAGTAATGCTGATGTAGAGTTGAGAACATCTGGATATGCTTCTCTACGAGATCTCGAGGAAGAAACGGGTTCTGATCAAGTAAAAAATGCAGTTAATAAATTAATTGGAAGAGCACTTTTAGGAGGTAATCTTGGAGTTGGAGTTGATGTTGGATTTACACACAATATTAATGATCAACTAAGTGTTACGGGAAGTGTAAATGATCTTGGTGTAGTCTTTTATACTAACGATGTGGAGACCTACCGGGCAAGAGGGAATTATATATTTGAAGGATTTGAGACACCAATTCAATTTTCAGGAGAAGAGTCTCAGAATTTTATTGATGAATTAGAAGAGGCTATTCCCTTGGATACCTTAAGTAATACTTACGTCAATATGCGACCGATGAAATTAAATGGCTCTATTCGATATTCATTTAATCAATATGATGACGGAAGATGTTATTATTGTATAGAGGGAGAAGATCCTCCTTACCTAGATGCTGTAGGTTTTCAGGTATTTACTCAGTTCAGGCCAAATAGGCCTCAATACGCGGCATCTTTGTTTTACTATAAAAGACTATTTCATTTTTTAAGAACCAAAGTAACTTATACTGTAGATGATTTTTCACCATATAACCTAGGTTTTTTGGTTTCGACGCATATTAATAAATTTAATTTTTATCTTTCAGCAAATAATGTATTCGAGTACACCAATCTGGCAAAAGCGAGGGGTGCCTCGGTTCAATTGGGGTTTAATATTATAATGTAAAAAGATATGTTAAGAGTTTTTTTGTTAGTGCTTGCCTTTTTTATGGTTTTTAGTGGAAATGCGCAAAAGAGTGTAAATGACTATAAATATGTAATAGTACCTACTCGATATAATTTTTTAAAGAAAGACGATTCCTATCAGTTAAACTCATTGACTCAGTTTTTGTTTAAGAAATATGGCTTTCATGCAATATTGCAAGGTCAGGAGCTTCCTGCAGATCTTATCACTAATGGCTGCAAGGGATTGCAGGCGGATGTGACCAAAAATTCTGGACTTTTTATAACTAAGCTAGTGGTCACGCTAAAGGATTGTAATGGTAGAGAAGTCTTTGCTTCGGCAGAAGGTACAAGCAAAGAAAAAGATTTCAAAACAGCATATCATGCGGCTTTAAGAGATGCTTTTAAGAGTGTAGAGGAGCTAAATTACAGTTATAATGGTAATGCAGAAAGTGGAGCACAATCAGGGCAACAGGCAGCAATACAGGCACCAAAACCGACGACTGTTGAAAAGGAATCTGCGGTAAGTACCCCGAAGAGTCAGGAAAAGGAATTACAACCACAACCAAATCCTACAGCAAAAGAAAGTAGTAAATATCTTTTAAACGGAAATACATATACGTTAAAGAAAACTAGTTTTGGATTTGAATTATATCAGGATCAATCTGGTACTAAAGGTAAAATATATCAGTTGGAACGAAACAATAGTTACCTGATTAATGCGGGAGACCTTAGTGGTTCTGGTTATTTTGACGGTTTCGGGAACTTTGTCCTGGAACGAGTGAACCCAGTAACTGATAAAGTTATTAAAGATATTTTAGCTCGTCAATAAGCTGATTAATAATCATATTTATCTTTCCATCTTGATTTAAGGAAATTTCGAAACGCATTTTCTCTTTGATTATCACCAGGATCATACAGTTTGGTATTTGCGATTTCGTCTGGTAAAAACTCTTGATTTACAAAATTGTTTTGATAATCATGAGAATATTTATAATCTTCACCATATCCTAGTTCTTTCATGAGCTTGGTGGGAGCATTTCTAATGTGTAGAGGGATGGATAAGTCCCCGGTTTGTTTTACCAATTGTTGTGCGTTTTTTATTGCCATGTAAGAAGCATTACTTTTGGCAGAACTAGCTAAATAAACTGTACATTGACTTAGGATGATCCTAGCTTCAGGATAACCTATAGTGTTTACAGCCTGAAAGGTGTTATTTGCTAGTATTAATGCTGTAGGATTAGCGTTTCCTATATCTTCTGAAGCTAGTATTATTAACCTTCTTGCAATGAACTTTAGATCTTCTCCGCCTTCTATCATTCTCGCTAACCAATAGACAGCTGCGTTAGGATCACTACCTCTAACCGATTTAATAAAAGCTGAGATGATATCGTAGTGTTGTTCGCCAGTCTTGTCATATCGTACAGTATTTTGCTGGACAAGTTTTAGAACGAGATCATTTGTGATTACAATTGGATTGGTGTCTTGGCTAGAAACTATTAGCTCAAAAATATTCAATAGCTTTCTGGCATCTCCACCACTCAGTCGTAATAAAGATTCGGTTTGTTCCAGGACAATATTTTTGGATTTTAAGAGGCTATCTTCTTGCATCGCTCTATTAAGCAAGGCTTCTAGCTCCTTTTTGCCAAATGGATTAAGTGTATATACCTGACAGCGGGAGAGTAATGCAGGGATCACCTCAAAACTGGGATTTTCGGTGGTAGCTCCTATAAGTGTAATCCACCCCTTTTCTACGGCGCCTAACAGGGAATCTTGTTGTGATTTACTAAATCTATGAATTTCATCGATGAATAGAATAGGATTTTTTGAAGTAAAAAGCCCTCCACTTTGTTTTGCTTTGTCGATAACTTCACGTACTTCTTTAACACCACTGTTGATGGCGCTAAGCGTATAAAAAGGACGTTCAGACTCTTTGGCAATGATATTTGCTAATGTGGTTTTTCCTACACCTGGTGGTCCCCATAAGATTAACGAAGGGATAACTCCTCTTTTTATTTGCTGTCTTAGAGCGCCATCGTTCCCTACCAAGTGCTCCTGACTCAAATATTCTTCAAGCGATTGAGGACGTATCCGTTCTGCCAAAGGTTGATTTGTATCCATACGTACAAAGGTACAAAGCTAGTTACAATCCTTAACAAGAAATATAGGATAGATCGTTTACCTGGGAATTAAAACTGCCATTTTAGCTGTATTTGGTGTTTTGGACTTTTTTTTGATACTTTACAGGGTATGAAAAGAGATCAGGAGTTATTTGAGTTTAATACCGGAGTTATTGGATATCCTATATTGTTTGTTTTACTGATCTGGATTGTATTTTGGGCAGAAGTACGACTAGGGTTAGATATTAAACAGTTTGGGGTGTATCCTAGAACGTTCATGGGACTCAGAGGGGTGTTATTTTCCCCTTTTATACATGGAGATATTACACATTTGTGGCATAATACGCTTCCTCTTTTGATATTGTCTAGTGCTTTATTTTATTTTTATAATAACAATGCCTGGAGAATATTGTTAATTGGTACTTTGCTTACTGGTATTTTGACATGGATACTGGGTAGACCTGCCAATCATATTGGAGCAAGTGGAATAGTATATCTTTTATTTGGTTTTCTGTTTTTCAAAGGAATCATTGCTAGAAATTTTAGATTAATGGCTTTGTCATTTGTTGTAGTATTTATTTATGGTAGTATGGTCTGGTACGTTTTTCCTGTGGACCCTAAAATTTCTTGGGAAGGTCATTTTTCAGGTCTTTTTTCGGGTGCCTTATTGGCATTTTTAATTCGAAAAGGAATTGCAAAACCCAAAGTATATTCCTGGGAATCTCCCAATTATAACCCAGAGGAAGATGAATTTCTGAAGCATTTTGATGAGGATGGGAATTTTATAGAAACCCTTCCAGAACAAGAGGAGGGGGTGGTAGATCAAGAAATAAAGATCAATTACGAATACAAGGAAGATAATAGGGGAGAAGACAAACTATAGTCGTTGGCGTATAGTTTCGTAGAGAAATACACCACAGGCAACGGATACGTTAAGCGAAGCAATCTCACCGTGCATTGGTAATTTAGCTTGTTCATCCACTAATTTTAAAACAGAATTAGATATTCCCTTGCCTTCGCTACCCATAATAATAGCTGTAGGATTGGTTAAGTTTAAATCGTAGATGGTTCCCTTTGCTTTTTCAGTTGCTGCTATAACAGTTATTCCAGAACCCTGCAAATAGAATATAGCGTCTTTGATATGATCTACTTTGCAGATGGGAATATTAAATATCGCACCTGCTGAAGTTTTTATAGTATCTGCACTTACTGGTGCTCCACCTTTTTTCTGGATGATAATACCATGTACACCGGTGCATTCTGCAGTTCTTATAATAGCTCCAAAATTGCGAACATCTGATAATTGATCAAGAATTAAGAAGAGTGGAGTTTCTCCAGACTCGATCACATCGAGTACTAGGTTTTCCAGATTATGAAATTCAATAGGGGAGATGAAGGCTACAACTCCTTGATGATTTTTTCGGGTTAGCCGGTTTAGCTTTTCAATGGGAACATATGAGAATGATATACCATTTTCTTTAATTTGCTTCCAGAGCTCTTTTGATAATTCACCATGCAACCCTTTTTGGATAAATAGTTTATCAATCGTTTTTCCAGAAATGATGGCTTCCATAACCGCTCTGATACCAAATACTAACGTTTCGTCTTTCACCCTATGATTGTTTAGTTTTCTGCCTGCAAATATAGGTATAAAAAAACATCCCTCTGAAATTTTCAGAGGGATGCTTTATTATATTAAAAGTGTTTTTAAAACAACTTTAATTTTAGTTTTGGAAGAACATTGGAGTAATCAATGCTTCAACCGCAGGTGCATTAGGGTTAGAAGTAATCTCACTCAATGGAATCTGATATCTATTAATATTATCAGTAAGTACAGTTTGAGTAATAGGCTCGTAATCAGGAACCTGATTTCTTCTAATCGTTGTCCATGATTCCATGTGTCTCATGAAATCAGCTACGTAGTGCTCTTCGTGGATTTTTCTTAATGCATCAGCTTGGCTGTCACCAGCGATAGATCCTCTTGCAGAAGCTAAATAAGTAGCTTTATCACCAGCAGGAACTTCGTTTGGAAGACCGTCATAACGACCTAAAGAAGTTGAGATACCAGCTTGGTAGAATGTATCTGCAGCAGCTGGTCCACCTGTAATTAATCCTAATAAAGCAGCTTCTGCTAAGTAGAAGTTAGTTTCAGGAGCAGTAGCATATCTATCTGGTAATGTAGCAACGATAATGTCGTCAGAAACCTGAGAGAACTGAGCAGTATCCAAGATTAAAGAACCTTGTGGCTGTCCAGCAAACCCTCCTCCGTCAAGCTCATTAAAGTATGCAGCTCTTCTTGGATCGTTGTTGTTGTTCATTAAAGTTACCAAAGTAGAACCACCAGAGTAGAAGTCTTGGCTACCACCAGCAAACTGTACAATCAATGTAAAGATTGGGTTTTGGTTACCAGCCTGATCAAGGTAGTCTAGTTTAGCTTCGTATTGATTTTCAGTAATCATTGGCTGACTAGCTAGTGCTTGAATATCTGCGGCTACAGAAGTAGGATCAACATTTGCGATTAACATTAAAGCTTTTAACTTTAAAGAGTTAGCAAAACGGATCCAGTTTTCTCTATTTCCTCCGTAGATTAAATCTGCACCATCAACAATATCAGTATCAGTTGCTAATTCAGCAATTGCTTCGTCTAACAATACTGCAACTCCTCTTAATACATCTTCTTGGCTATCAAAATTAGGATTTGGGAATTCCTCTACCTGAATTGCTTCACTAAATGGAATAGCACCAAAAACCTGAGTTAAGTTTAAGTAAGTAAACGCTTCAAGAACTTTAGCTTGTCCTATGATATTTCTTGCCGCAGGGTTGTTGCGTTCTGTAAGAATTCTCATTTGAGCTAAGTTTCTCAAGGAAGTTGTATAGTTACCGAAGAAAATGTTGTTTACTGTATTTGGACTAATAGTACCTCTTTCCGGATTACGGAATACTCCAAAGTTAGCAGAGAATGACCAGTGCTGAGAGTGGGTACTCATTTGAAATTGTTCTACTGTTCTGTTTGCTGTAATACCTCCAAGTAAAATCTCAGGCATTAATAATGCCGGATCAATTTCTAAGGCAGCAAGGGGATCAGAGTTAATACCTTCAATAGTATCCTCACAACCTGTAAATACGATTGCCGATACCAAAACAAGAAGGATACTGATCTTATTTTTAAATATATTTTTCATTTTGTTCATTTTAGAAATTTGCTTGAATGTTAAATCCGAAACTCTTAGTAGATGGTACACCACCTCTTTCAATTCCTTGCAGGTTACTAGCAGAACCTCCTAAACCAGCTTCTGGATCGATATGAGGAACATCAGTATTAAACAAAGCAAGGTTTCTTCCTTCTAAAGCAATTTGTAATGCTTTGATAGGTGTCTTCTTAAGAATTTCTGAAGGGAAAGTATAGGCTAAACTAATTTCTCTCCATTTGATGAAAGTAGCGTCAAATACGTTACCTTCTACAACACTAGCGTTTGCAAATCCACCCCAGTAGTTTTGTACACTTGAAATTGGAGTAGTGTTTGGAGCAACAATTGTAGAACCATCAGGATTTGTACCCGTAGCTACAAATGTATTTGGATCAACAAATACTTCACGACCGTTTACAGCAGTTTCTTCAGCTAAACCAGCTCTTCTTAATTGTCCTACAGTATTAGAGAATATTTTTCCTCCTTCTCTGTAATCGAATGTAGTAGATAATCTCCAGTTTTTATATCTGAACGTAGAAGTAATACCCATTGTATAATCAGGGAAGATGCTTCCAAGAGGAGCAGACTGACCAACTTGACGGATACCATTAGCATCAACAACGATTTGATCATCAATATCATTTCCTTCTGCATCTACAGCTCTTAACCAACGTGGACCGAATAACTGAAGATCTTCACCTTCAATTGCTCTTACTGCAATACCGTTAAATCCAGTCGCTAAGTTTAAAGCACCACCTGGAAGAGCTCCAAGGTCTTCTACTTTAAATTCGTTAGTTGTGAAGTTATAATCTAAGTCCCAAGTAAAGTTATCAGTTTGAACAACTTTAGCGTTAATTTGTAATTCAATACCCTTGTTACTAATCTCACCAACGTTGGTTAAGAATCCACCAAAACCAGAAGATTGTGGAGTAGGTACTGTGATAATTTGATCCTCAGTAAAGTTTTCGTAGTATGTTGCATCAATGAATACTCTGTTATTCAATAAACCTAATTCAACACCTATTTCGAAGTTTTCCTGATTTTCAGGCTTCAAGTTTTGATTGGCTAAGGTTCCATCAGAGTTAAATGCTAACTGTCCGTCGAATGGGAAAGTACCTCCCTGACCAAACTGTTGGAAGAAACCAGTATCTGGATTAAACGTAAAGTCTAATAGGAATGGCGCAGTATCAACACCTACGTTTGCCCATGCTCCTCTAAGCTTACCATAACTTAAGAAATCTCCCTGGATGTTAAGAGCATCAGAGAATATCCAACTCAAAGATACAGAAGGGTAGAAGAAACTGTTGTTACCAATCGGTAGTGTAGAAGACCAGTCATTACGACCAGTTACGTTCAAAATTAACCAGTTCTTGTAGTCTAAAGTAACGTCTCCAAATGCACCAAAGATTCTTCTAAGTGTGAAATCTTTTACTACTGCATTAACCTCGGCATTACCTGGATCAAATAATTCTGGTACTGTTAAGTTAGTACCTGTGTTTTGTAAACGATCTAATACCCTTTCGTTCCACTGCATACCACCACGTACTGTTAAGTTGAAAGCATCAGAAAGAGACTTGTCATAAGTAGCGATAAGGTCTAAAGTAAGCTCACGTCTTTTGATAAAGTCATCTACGAAGCTACCACGTAAAGCACCGATAGTACCGATACTGTTTTGGATTAAACGCTGATCTGTAAATGTATCGTAACCAGCTCTACCTAAAATATTGAAGTTTTCAGTAGGAGCATAAGTTAAAGATGCATTACCAAAGAAACGCTCAACTTGTGTTTGAGTAGCATTCTGACGAGCAATAAATAATGGGTTATTAGATTGTCCTCCTGGATCATTAATCTGATTTCCGAATTCGTCAACATCTGGATCGAATAAAGAGAAGTCAGTTAATCTTGAAAGACCATTTATAATATTTGTTAATACGTTAGGGTCATTTGCTCCTTGAGCAGCAGTACCTACTGTATTTGTTCTAACATAGTTTACACTAAATCTTGAACTTAATTTCTCATTAAACTCTTTACCTGAGTTCAAACCAATATTAGTTCTATTCAAAGAAGAGTTAGGGATGATACCTTGTTGATCTGTGTAAGCAACACTTAATCTGTAGTCATCACCATTTTGACCAGCTCCAGAAACAGTAACACTATTAATAGAGGTGATACCAGTGTCATAAAAATCTTCAACACCATCTTCGAAAATTCTGAAAGGAACGTTCTGGTCTCTTAAGTTTACAAAAGTTTGACCAGCAAGAGATGGATCATTGATTGAAGGACCCCAACCTACAGTAGTTTGATCTCTTTCGTTCTGTGTAAAGTCATATACACCTTGATCACCACTGATAAACTCATTCTGGAAATCTGGTAATCTTAAAGGAGAATCAAAACGTAAACTAGAGTTAAAGCTTATACTAGCCTTAGAACCTTGCTTACCTTTCTTTGTAGTAATGATGATAACCCCAGCAGATGCACGAGATCCGTAAAGAGCGGCAGCAGATGCACCTTTCAGTACAGAAATAGTTTCGATGTCATCCGGGTTGATATCCTGAGCACGGTTACCAAAGTCAAATCCACCAGTAATACGAGATCCTGTGGCGATATTAGAGTTCGAGATCGGCACACCATCTACTACGAATAGTGGTTGCTGATTACCCTGTAAACTTGAGATACCACGGATAAGTATTCTCGTAGATCCACCTACGTTACCACTTTGGTTTTGGATTACTACACCAGAAGTCTTTCCTTGTAGTGCTCCAAGAAGGTTGGTTTCTCTTACCTCATTCAGATCTTCAGATTTAATAGTAGATACCGCATAACCAAGTGATCTTGCAGAACGCTCAATACCAAGTGCTGTTACTACTACTTCTTCTAACTCTGAAGCTGATGCCGCCAACTGTACGTTGATATTGTCACTGTCACCAACTACAACTTCTTTAGTTGTGAAACCAACATAACTAAACGATAATACTGCACCTTTGTTTGCGGTAATACTATAATTACCATCAAAATCGGTTTGTGTACCGTTAGCTGTGTTTTTCACAACGATATTAACCCCTGGTAAAGGTAACCCTCTGTCGTCGGTTACATTACCTGAGATAGTTTTTTCTTGCGCAAAAGTTATTTGCACAACAAACGCCAAAAATAGCGTTAAAATTCCACTAAACTTTGTTCTCATTTTACAATTTATTTGAATTAGCCAGCTCCAAAAATGATAATAATATCTTTATAAAACAACTTTTTACTATTAAAATTTGAATTATTGCTTTAAGTGGTTTTATAAATGGCGAACACTTACTAAAACGTTGTAGTAGGGGGTTTGTAAGATTTTTTTTGTTTTTTTTTGACCCAATTTAATAGGATGTATTGACTCTTTTTCTTACTAATTTTTTATAACAAGAACAGCCTCTTTGATTTTAAAATTTGGTTAAAAAAATAATTGCAAAATGCTTATTTAGAGTTGTTTGTCAAGCGTCTGAAAAAGTATAGACTATCATTATTAAACCCTGATATTAGATATTCATCTTGGTTATGTGTTAATTTTTTTAAGATTCGTAGTTCTTTATTATGTAGGGTTAGTCCTACTTGTTTTGAGGATAAATAAGAGAACGTGTTTTTGGTCCTGCTTTTTGTTATCAAAAAACCTGGATTAGAATTAAAAATACCGTGATACGTGTTGAGACCATAAAAGTTTCCTCCCAGAAGTAATTGATCATAGCCTTCTCCAAGAAAATCATTTGCTAAAAAAGAATTGATAGGAGATAATTGAAAGGTAGGAGGGAATTCGATAAACTCATCATACGTGCCATTTGTATTGCGAAGATATCCACTTTTCAGGGTGGTTACATCGATGCTTTCAATTGTTTTTGCATTTAGGGATTTTAAAATATCGTCTATAGGTTGATTTGCATAACTTTTATAATCAATATACTGTTTGTTGATTATATTGATCTGGGAAGCGAATTCATCTTTAGAATTTACAGGGTAATACTGGCCTTTTACAGCATATGCTACCAATGTTTCATTCTTATTGTTTTGATCAAAATCGCCATAATACATTACAAGAGGGTATTCTGTGGTAGGTTTAAATTTGGTGTTTTGCCCCCAGTTTCCCAAGAGAATATCTTTGTCCCCATCGAAGTCTATATCATAAAATGCTATAGATTGCCAAAGGCCGGTGATATTGGCTTCAAGTTCTACTTCGGTTAAGGTGCCATTATTATTTGTAAAAATTCTTGGTTTATCCCACTCTGCAGCTACCAATAAATCTTTGATGTTATCTCCATTGATATCCTCCCAGATAGCATCAGTAACCATAGTGGTTAATGAAAAGCTATTGTCTTTTACAAACTGTAAGTTGCCTTGATTTTTTAATAAGTAAGAATTTACTTTTTTTCCGAAGTTTGAACTGTCAGATCTGTTTCCAACAAAAATATCCATATCTCCATCTTGGTCATAATCATAAGCACGTACCACAGCAGTATTCAAATTGTTTACAGGTAGGTCTGTAGAAGGTTTTGAGAAATTACCCAAACCGTCATTGATATACAATCGGTCATTTTGAAATTCAATGTGTTTGGAATCAATTATTCCTGAAGCTACATATAGATCTAAGTCGTTGTCGCCATCAACATCAAAAAAAGTAGCATCAACATCTTCGCTGATAGAATCGTTTTCAATCACAGGGATTGGATGATGTTGTAGTTTTTGTTCCTTGCTAATTATTAATTTAGATTTTTGCAAAGATGCTCCACCAATAAATATATCTTCTTGCCCGTCATTGTTAACGTCTCCTATGGCTATCGCTGGGCCTTGTGTAGATATTTTGTATGGAATTAGTTTGTTTACATCAAAATCATTGTACTGGTCTTCGCGATGTTTAAAAGTTGCTAATTGGTCTTTTTTGAAAATAGGATTACTCGTTTGATTCTTATATTTGAACGAGGTGATATTTTGAGAATCATATTTGATTTTGATGTTTTTATTTTTGAAATCTACTAAGTTTATATTTTGATAAGTATTGTCTGGCCAGATTACTTTGATAGAATCAATACTTTTCTGGCCTAATCCAAAGTGCAATTTAGGTGCTACAGATGAGATAAAACCTCGAGAAGTAAATAATTGCTTATTTTGGATTTCATTATTACTATATATAAAGACTTTGGAGCCAATACCTAACTTGTTACTAGGTTTGTAATCAAACTCTACCGAAACAAAGGATGTATTTGAATTGTCAGAACTTCCATTTTTGTATAAACTAGCAAAGTCATTCAAATTATTTACTATTAAATCAAGATCTCCATCATTATCCAGATCTGCATAAGTGGCACCGTTGGATAGAGTAGGTGTGTTTTTGATCCAATCCCCAGTTTTATTATGAAAAGTTTTACTGTCCCCTTCAAAAATAGCATTTGGAGTCTCTCCAGTAGGCATAACTTTTAAAGATTTTATCAACCAGGCATCTTTCTGTTTTTTATCTTGATATTTGTTTTTAAAAGAATTGGAAAGATATCTCATGAAATCTAGATTGTTAGGTCTCTTGTGTATTCCATTGGTAATAAACAAATCCTGATGCCCATCGAGATTATAATCTGCAATAAGAGGAGACCAGCTCCAATCCGTTGCAGCTATGTTGTCGTATAGCCCTTTTTCTATAAAGAAATCTCCAGATTTATTCATTTGAAGCATGTTTCTGGCGTATTGCTTTTGATAACCCTGGCTAATAAGGAATTCCTGAGTTTTGTAAGAAACATCTCCATCTGATTCTTTGAGTACTTTTTCTTCATAAGGAAGCATATCCAAGGTTATCAAATCTTGAAACCCATCGCCATCAATGTCTGCGGCATCGCTACCCATAGAAAATCTGCTGGTGTGTGAAAAGTATTTGGGAAGTTCTTCGTTGAAAGTGCCATCTCCCTGATTAATATAGTAATAGTCGTCTTCATGGAAATCATTACATACATAAATGTCATCCCAGCCGTCATTATTAAAATCTGCAATTGATGCACTAAGGCCATATCCATTAGCGCCCCCATGAATTTTTGCTTCAAGGCTTACATCTATGAATTTGGAATTATCGTTCTTAAGTAATACGTCTCCAACATAATCTGTTCTTTTTTTGCGAATGTATGAAGGGCCGTGAGAGGTTTTGGTGTGTAGTGCATGGTTAACGATATAGACATCCAGATCATCATCCTTATCATAATCAAAAAAATAAGCTTGAGTGGCATATCCTTTATAGTTCAGGCCATATTTTTCGGATTCTTCTGTGAAAGTTCCATCTCCATTATTAATAAATAGTTCATTGTGTCCTTCAAACCCCAAAATATTAATTACGGCACATACATAGATGTCCAGAAATCCATCTCCATTAATATCCACCATAGTAACACCTGTATTCCAGTCAGATTTTCCTGCTGTACCAGAAGAAGTTGTGATGTCCTTGAATTTGAAATCACCTTGATTGAGGTACAATTTGTTTTGGCCTCTGTTAGACACAAAATACAAGTCTGGTAAATCATCGTTATTGATATCTCCTACTGCTACTCCTCCGCCATTGTAATAATACAAGTAATTGACGATATTATATTTTTCATCTTCCTGAATTTGATTTTGGAAATCAATTCCTGTGATCTTGTTATCTACTTTCGAAAATAGATATGATGTAGCATCTTGATTTTCTTTTTGAGTGCAGGAAAAGAAAAAAAATAGAAGAAGTAATGTTAGGATGTTTTTCATGGGTTAAATGTAAAAAAGAGGTTGTGAATCCACAACCTCTTTTATTTAATATAATTTTATGCTACTTATTAGTTAGGGGTAGGAGAAACAGGGTTAAAGTCTGTTTCGAATGCTGGTACTGGCCAGTATTCTAAATATCCATAATTAATAGTGGCATTGGTGTTAAGGTTTCCATTTTCATCAAGAACATGCGCTCCAGTTCTTGAAGTGGCTGCTACACCATAACGACGAGCGTCATAGAAAGCAACTGCTCTAAAAATTAATGCAAGACGACGCTCTTTTCTAATTTCCTCTAATGCTTGATCTTGTGTTAATCCTGTCCCTACCGTAGCAGCTAAACCAGAAGCCTGGAACGTTCTAACAGCGTCCAAGTGGGCAAGCCCTCCTTCGATATCATTAGTTCTTACTTTTGCTTCTGCAAGTATTAATTGGTTTTCTTCAAAACTTCCTGCATAATACATAGTAGCTCCTAATGGATTTGAAGATACGATAGGAGTATTGTCATTCCAGAATCTAGACGCACCATATTGAATTCCTCTTCCTCTTGGGTTAGGGAAATCAAAATCAGGTTCAAAATATAAATCTAAACGTACATCTCCAGGATTAATATCCTGAATTAATCTTTCACTTGGGAAATACCAGAAACCAGTAACCTGACCAGGTATCCAGTTGTTATCGATAAACGAAGATTCAGACTGCATAATAAAAGCGTTTGCATTTGCTGATACCCCATTGTTCGCTAATGTGATTACCTGATTCCAGTCTGCAGTTGTCATGTCTGCTACTGGAGTGTTGTAAACAAGGTTTCGAACTCGTAATGAGTTAATATTTTCCTGTAAACCAGCAAGATTTACTTTAGAAGTAAGATATGCCAATTGTAATCCGGTGAATCTCCCATCAAAGGTTGCTACATCAGTAACACCATTTAATAAAGTTTCAAGTTCATTTAATATTTCATTAGACTTGCTTATTAGTTGAGAATTGTCTACAAACTGTGTGCTTGGCTCAGAAGTAGGATTAGAGATCAAGCCTGAGTCATTGATTAATCCTTGCTCATACATCGAACCAAGTCTATTGTATCCATAGGCTCTCCACCATAGTGACCATGCTCTAAAGGCGTCTTTAGTGGCATCATCAGCTTCTAAGTTGTCTAGTGCTTCTGCAATTGTATTGCTTTGAACTATAAGTCCATACATGTCTCTCCACTCATATTGTGTTGGGTTGTCACTACCTGCGGCTCTTGTGTTTCTAATAGCAATTTCACCTGGCTGAGGCCCTCCTGCAGGAGGTAATACCACAGTACCATCGTCCAAAACAACAGATTCTGTTTGATTGATCCATCTGTTGGCAAAGTTACCCCATGGAGTTGTTAATGCATCTCCCATAGATTCATGATATCCATAAGTAAAGAAAAGCATTGGACTTTCTAATTCTGCTCCTACGGTTTCAAATACATCATCAGATGCTATAAAATCATATATTCCTTTAGAAAAGGTAGTCAATCCATCTACATTGTTTAGAGATGCAGTAGAAGGAAGGTTGTTGTCAACAGGGTCAATGTCTGTATCTAAAATGTTATCTTGACAAGAGACCACAAACGATAGCGCTAGTAAAAACGCTGCTTTGTTTAATAAACTTTTCATAGTCTTATTTTTTTAAAATGCTAGGTTTAATCCAAAATTATAGCTCTTTACGTTTGGATGCGTAAATTCATCAAATCCTCTTTGGAATGTGTTTCCAAATCCTCTTGCTGCTTCTGGATCTAGACCTTTGTAATCTGTAATTGTGATTAAGTTTCTTCCTGAGATGCTTAAGTTGATATAATCAAAAGCCTCTAGGTTAAGCACGTTGTTTAGTTTAAAATTAAAACTGATATCTCTAAATCTTAAGAATGAACCATCTTCAACAAACTCTGATGTTGGTACATTAGTATTGTATAAAGAAGTGTAGTAGCTTACAAAAGCTCCGGTTTGTACTGCTCCTGTTGGATCTTCAATCGATACTGGAACTGCAGTGTCAGAATGTAAGCCATTATTGTATAACCATTGTCTTGCACGGTTGTATACATCAAGACCTTGGAACCAATCTATCTGGAAAGATACTCCCATGAAATCATTGAAGAATGAGAAGTCATTGATAAATGTCATTACAAAATCAGGCTGAGTACTACCTGCTACTACTTTGTCTGGTCCGATTACAACTCGACCAGTGTTTTTGTTTACAACATATCCTGAGCTAGCCACTGTAAAGTCATTTACATCAGCTTCAGGGATGATTCTGTTTCCGCTAGCGTCAAGGGCATCTAAGCTAGTAATAACTGGGAATACAGAGAAAGTACCGATTTCTTCCCCTTCGTCAAGAACGAAGTTATCATTAACAACAACTGGAAGCCCATTCGCGATTCTATCAAGTACTGCTGTAGATTTTGTAAAACGTAATCCGAAGTTCCATCTGAATTTTTCTGAAGTAAACATCGAAGCATCTATGGAAGCTTCAACACCATCACTCGAAATATCGTATGCATTAGAGAAAATGGCACTTGTTCCTGTACTACTTGGTAGTCCTAAACGGAATATTGCTCCATCTGTCTTTCTGTCAAAATAGTTCACAGAACCATCTAATCTAGTAAACCAAGCTCCTTTTCCAGGAGTAAAGGTGTAATCTAGACCAACTTCAAGTTCTTTTGAAGTTTCCACCTCAAGACTTGGGTTTGCTACAGAAGAAGGGATCCCTGAGATTACTTCACTTCCTACTGTTGTTGTTGCAAGAGTAAAGATGTTCTGGCTAAATAGAGGTTGAATACCCGCTTCACCATATGCCCCTCTTATTTTTAAGTTGCTTACTAAGTCAGATTCAAACAATTCTGCAAAATTAAGATAGGCATCTGCTCTTGGGAAGGTAAAGTCTAAGTTGTTACCAAATCGGTTAGAGAAGTCACGTCTGAAACCTGCTGAAAAACCAAAAATACTTTCGTAATCAAATTTTTGGTTCAATAAGAAACCATATGTTCTAAAAGGCTCATCGCTAAATTCGTTGAACGTTTTAACAACTGCTTGGTTTACGTTAAAAGAACCAAATGGTCCTGTTGGTAAGTTTGTTCCTTGGACATCAGTGGTACGAGATCCTAAATCTCTCCAATCAAAGTTAAATGTCGTATTTGAAGTAAATGGAATGTTAATTTTAAGGTCTTCTTTGAAATCTAAGGTCAAGTTTGTAGAGATCAATAAGTTTTGGAAAAACTCTTGTGTGTCTACTTGATTTATAATACCAGAAACATTAGTACCAATAGACGATGCTTGTTGGTGGTTAGTCTGATTTTCTTGAAAGAAAGTGAACTGTTGGGAGAAAGTATCATATCCGTATTTGAAATTTACAGATAATACTTCAAATGGCTGATATGTTAAATCAAGGTTTGCAATGTATCTGGTGATTTTGTCCTCTCTAACCTGAATTTCTTGATAAAAGAAAGGGTTAGCAGAGTTAGGATCAGTTGCGTCTGGTGATACAGTAAGATCTCCGTCTGAGTTCCTGTTGAAGAAATCTACGTGTGGAAGATTTTGAAATACGTTGTTGATCAAGTTGTTGGCATTTGCGTTATCCGTATCTGTACCTGTGGTGTTTGTACTATTGATAACATCAAATCTTGTGTTAACCTTGATTTTCTCTCCAAGATCGAAGCCTAAATTAATACGGCCATCATATTTTGTATATTTTCCAACTACTAAAACACTCTCTTGTTCTGTTCTATTACCAGAAACAAGGTATCTGATACCTTCAGATCCTCCTGAAACAGTTATACCATTGGTAGTGTTGATTGCATCTCTAAAAAGTATATCAGTAGCATCAAAAATTGGCTCTCTAAAAGGTGTGTCATTAATACCTTCTGCACCAAGTGCCGTTCCATTGATATTTCTCTCGGCAGGATCTACCGCTAGATATTGTGCTTCGTCATTAAGCTGCGTTACTGGAGTACCGTTTAGGTCTACCAAAAATCCTGCAGCGTTTGTTGAATAGTGATGTAGGTCAGCTCTTAATCGATCTTTTCCAGTAATTGCTTGAGCAACACTTACAGAAGATCTGATATTTACGACAGGAGCACCTGCTTTACCTTTTTTGGTGATAATGTTGATTACCCCATTTGCTCCTTGCGCACCATAAATGGTACCCGCTGCAGCTCCAGAGATAGTTTCAACTCGCTCTACATTAGAAAAGTCAATATCTGCCAGACGAGAACTTTGGTTAGAAGCTCCACCTACACTTGATTCTGAGGTAGAAACCTGAACACCATCAATTAATATCATTGGTTGAGAAGAGTTCAAACTATTGATCGATCTCAAAATGATGTTTTGTTGCTGACCTGGCTGACCAGTAGTCGATTGGATAATAGTACCAGCGATTTTACCTTGTAGTGCCTGGTCAATTGCTTGAGCACCCTGTACTTGAAGGTCTTCTGCTTTTACCGAATTTACCGAAACCCCTAGTTTCCGTTTACTCGTTCCAGAAGCAACCCCTGTTACTACTACTTCTTCTAGTACTGCAGCGTCCTCCTGAAGTGTAACATCAATTTGGTTACCGCTTCCTACGGTAACTTCTTGTGTTGTAAATCCAAGATAACTGAATACTAAACTTGAGCCCGCACTAGCACTTACCGAATATTTTCCATCAAAATCGGTTTGAGTTCCACTATTGGTTCCTTTTACAATAATGTTTACTCCTGGTAGTGGGGATCCCCCGTTGTCCGTTACAGTACCTGTAATGGTTTTGTCTTGTGCAAAAGAAGTCTGCACACCCAATGCTAGGAATAGCATTAGGATTCCCTTTAATAAAGATTTCATTGTGTTTTGTAATTTTAGAATTAGCCACGCTAAAAATCTTAATTATATCTTAATAAAACAACTTTTTCGATATCAAATTTACTTGTCCATTCCTTTTTTGAGGTGAGAACACTGTGTTACCTTACTGTAAAACAGTACTTTGTCTTTGATTTGAGTTAGTGTTAAATATTGTAGTTTATTCAGGGAAAGGAAGAGTTTTTTATTAAATTAACAAAAAAAGATCTTTCTGATTAAAGAAAGATCTTAAAAAACTTATGATTCGAGTGTTTTTTTACTAAATATTCATTTTTTTATCTTTTTTGTAGGAATAATCTGTAATTATCGAGTTAATAATGCTGGCCAAACTTTGCCGTCTGGTCGGGTAAGAATTACAGTTCCTCGATCTCCAGCAGAGTTGCTAAAGTCCAATGTCATATCAGAGCCAGAAGTAGAAACAATGGTGTATACATAAGAAAATTCATCCTCGTTACCATTTGCAGTTTCTACGGTTTCGATAGTTCCTTCTGCTACCAGATTGATGCAATCCCAAACAATTTGCACGTCATCAAAAGTAATAGAACTGAAAACATCCATATAGCAGCTATCAAATTGTCCAAAACTAATATCTGATGTGGTGTATTCTCCAGGAGTATCCGTTTCTTCCCATGTCACCTGGCCTGATAGAGGAGCAGCAGGGCAATTACTTCTTCCTCCCGGGGCAGAAGTTAGAGCAGTTATCTGATATGTGTAAGTGTCGGCTAGACTTTCGGTGATTGCACATGCTATAGGTGTTCTATAAGTATATGGTGAAGAAAAGTAAGACCCTCCAGATACGTTACCACTGGCATCGTCTTCAGAGAAAGTACGTCCGTCAGTTAGTGTTAGTACGAAGTTCAATTCAAAGTCGTCTCTTCCTTCTATTAAAGCTTCGTCTACTCCGGTGAATGTAACAAGTTCATCAGCTGTGAATGTAATTTCAGTAATAGGTACTCCTCGACTACCGGGTTGAAAGTCTGCTGCTGTCAAAGTGCGAATTACGCCTACTTGGGTTGTAAGATTAGCGTCATCATCATCAATTGTTCCATCCATATTGGTGTCTACTCTTGTGTTTTCTACAAAACGAGCAGAAATTTCAATAGATTCCAAGAGTTCACCTTGTTGTGCATCCTGTTCTTCAATGGTAAGTACATAATTAGATCCGGTCTCAAAGGATAAAGTTATATCATTGTAGACTAGGTTGTTGTCAATATCAATTGTTCTCAAAACCGCCCCGCTTGTTACATTTGCAAGTACGTCATCAACGGTTTTGTCATCGCCACTACAACCTAACATAATTACAGTTAGTAGTGCTATGTTTATATATTTAAAAAATCTTTTCATTGTTTTGTCTTTTTATGATTCCTAAATGCTATTCATTTTAGTTCGCTGGAGGGAAAGCTGGGGAATCAGGGTTAGTATCCCAAAAAACTTTTTGATCCGTATTTGGTTTTTGTTGTACTGAAGAATTGTTGGTAACAAGGTCTGCTGGATAAAAGAAAGATCTTATCAAATTCCCAGGATTAGGTTCAATATTAGGTTGTAATGTGGTAGGGTAACCGGTACGACGATAAAAGTTGTAAGAATCAATACCGTTACCAAATAATGCTACCCAATATTGTTCTGCAATTACATCCCAACGGTCATCAGGTGTTACTGCAGCATCAAAATCAGCAAGGCGATCATTAACAAAACTAGAAATAGCAGCAGCGTTAGGTTCAAACGATAAGTTTGCAGAAGTGTCTAAAGCTCCAAAAGTGGCAACTTTTGTTATTGATTTAGTCAATCCGTTATTTAGTGCGGTTCTTGCACCAGGAATGTCCATGTTTAACATAGCGACTTCTGCGATCATGAAATCTACCCATGAAGATAGGATGATCGGAGTAATACCAGCTCCTTGCCCTCCATCTCCTTGAGAGATACCTTGAAAACTACTATCGTCAAATCGACCTGCAGCAGGATAAACTCCAAAAGTCGTTCTTAGGAACCCGTCTGGAGGTGTTCCATCATCATCTCCATGATCACGCCCCCAGTATCCATTATTTAGAAAACAAAATGTAAAATTACCGTCAATATAATGTTGAGGAGCACTTTCTAAGGAGCAACTTAGTGTTTCTTCATTAGGGGCAATTTCTGCACCTGGTACTGCATTGGTTTGTCTGTAAAAGTAATATCTAATTCTTGGATCGTCATTATTAGACATTTGGTTCATTAACCAATTTGATAGGTATTCGTCGGCACCATCACCTTCATAATTGTTTGCATATCTAGGATGGCGGTTATCTGGTTGAATTTCATTAGCTCCCCAGGAAAACTGGAAGTCTTCCGAAGCAGTTTGAATATAATCTCCGGAAGTAATAATAGCATTAAAATCAGCAATAGCATTGTTGTCTACAAGTCTGCGTTGCAGGTAGATTTTCATTTTTAAGGTATTAGCAGCCTTAATCCAATTGTCCCAATCACCACTATAATAAAAATCATTTTCTGGTTCGTTAGTTACATCTCTTTCGAAATTTACAATAGCTTCGTCTAGTAATTCCAGTGCGGCAGCATATATTGTTGCTCCGCTATCTGTTACAGGGTTTAAATTACCCGTACTTCCTTGAACAGCTTCCGTGTAAGGAACATCTCCAAAAAAGTCTACCAAGGTAACAATAGTATACGCTTCAATTACTTGGCTTATAGCTAAGTGATGATAGAGTTCTCCATCTATGGCAAGTGGTTTCAAAGCTCTAACATCTGCCAGGATACCATTAAAGGTTTGGCTATGTCCATTTTGATCATCAAAAGATTCTCCAGTTGATTGGTAAGAGCCACTCCAGACATCATTAAAATCAGCTGGTGAATAGGTGTTTTGGTAGTTTCTTCCAAACATATTGTCTATTCGGGTAACCTGCCCGGCAATAGCTCCAAAACGCTCAACAACTTTTCCAAAGTCTACTTGTATAGAATTCAGAAATAAATCTGGATTGGATTGATCAGGTGTTAATTGATTTGGATTGTCTGCCAAATCAAGCTCTAAACTCTCGCAAGAGGTAAATAACATTCCTATCGAGAGGATTGCTATGAGTGATATTTTATATGTCAATTTTATTGTATTCATGATGTTGTTTTTTTTGATTAGAAAGAAGCTTTAACACTGATACCATATCTTCTTGAACTTGGTCCATTCAAAAAGTCAAAACCTCTACCGTTACCTACTCCTAATCCAGCTACGTTAGGATCGAAATTCGTTCCATCAGGAATATTGAAGGCGTCAAACCATAAGTTATATCCTGTAAGATTCACGCTAAGTGAACCAAAAGGTGTATTGTCTAAATATTTTGTTGGTAATGAATACCCTAAAGAAAGTTCTTGTAATCGTAGTACTGTTCCGTCAAAAACACCAAGTTCATCAGGTCCAAATAATACATTCGAGAAATAGAATGTTGAATTGTTGATCTGAATGTTGTTTTGAGAGCCATCTTCTCTTACTCCAGGTAAGATAAATGTGTTTTCTCTGTCAACAGTATCAGTGGTTAGTCCTCTTCCTAATAAGGTAGATACTGTTCTTGAATAGATGTCTCCTCCTTTAACAAAAGTAAATAAGAAACTTAAGTTGAAGTTTTTGTAAGAGAATGAGTTGTTTACGTTCAATAAGTAATCCGGGTTAGGGTCACCAATTACGAAAGTACCCTCTTCTTCTCTGTAATTACCAGCATCGTTAACCAAAAAGTTTCCATTGGCATCTCTTTCTATTCGGCTACCTACTATAACACCAAGAGGCTCTCCTTCGATAGCGGCATTACCAAGGTTTGAGAAACCAGAATACACAATAATATCGGTATCAGCACCAAGGTCTTCTACGGTAGTTTCGTTGGTGGTGAAATTGATATTGGTATTCCAATTGAATCCATTGTCTGGAAATTGAATAATATCGATGCCTAAATCAATTTCTAAACCATCACTTTTGATTTCTCCAATATTTTCACTGGTTACTGTAGCGCCAGTAGAGTTATCTAGTGGTCTGTCAATGATTAAGTCTTTGGTGATTCTGTTATAATAAGAAGCGTTTAATGAGATTCTATTTCTAAAAAACCTTGATTCGATCCCTAGTTCGATCTCGTTTAGACGTTCTGGCTTCAGATCTGGGTTTCCTAGTCTAGGTGCTGCAGAATTGGTTACGATATCTGTTCCAGAATCCTGGAAGTTTTGAGTGTCCAAGTCAAGAGTGGTAGCTACCGGGAATCCGGTTGGGAAGTTTGCTGAAGTTCCATAACCTGCCCTTATTTTAAGGTAGTTAATACCGTTATCAGTTCTTAGTCCTTCTATTGCGGTTGTTGGTAAGAAAGATACGCTGGTACTAGGGTAAAAGATAGAGCGGTTGGCAGAACTTAGATTGGATACCCAGTCATTTCTTCCTGCAACGGTAAGATATAACATTCTTTTGTAGTCAAAATCTGCTTGTCCATACAAACCAACAATATTTCTTTCTTGTTTGAACTCTATTTCGTTTTGATTGGCAAAGTTTACATGTCTGAAAACATCAAACACCTGTTGATCGCTACTAGCAACACCGTTACGTTCAAAAACTTCTCGTCTGCTTGTTGCACCTAGGTTAAAAGTCATTCCGACTTGTTCGCTAAGAGAGTAGCTACCATTAACGATAAAGTTATGGTCAAAAATGGTGTTGATATTAGTCCATGTTTGATAAATACCACTTCGTAAGGAAGCATCATCACTTACTCCACCTTTGTTTTGTTGGTTAACATTTGATTCGGTATAGTTGTCCAAACCAAAACGGTATACCAGGTTTATATTATCGTTGATATCGTATTGAATAGTTCCATTACCAAATACACGATTGGTAGTTTGACGGTTTAAGGCATTGTTCACTGTCCATAGTGGGTGCTGTATACTGTTGTTTTGACGATAATAAACACTGGATCCGTCTATTGGATTCTGAAACGGTAATCCTATTAAGTCAACACTACGCGGGGTAAAGAACAATTCTCCAAATACCGATGAACCTGTTCCAAAAGATCCGTTACCTCTACTCGCTGATACTGGTGGAGTTCGGAAATCTGTTTTTGAATAGTTCAATGTATTCGAAAGCGTGATTTTGTTGGATAGTTGTGCTTTTCCTCCAAAACCAAGTGTGTTTCTTCTTAAAGTGTTTCCTGGAGTGAAACCTTCATCTTCCAGATAACTATAGTTGGCATTATAACTTAAAGTGTTATCTGCAGTAGTTCCTCTAAAGTTAATTGCGGTATTAGAAACCGTTCCTGTTCTGAAAAAGTTTTCTACACTATCATAAGGTCTCCATTCATATCTCGCACCTGCAAACTGCGGAAATGCTGCTGGGATTCCTGTGGCAGAAGCTGCTGTGCTATATGGGTGAGCTAGAGTTCCATCTTCGTTAAATCCTCTGTTAGGGTCTGAGTTGATTCCATTTCCCCAACCGGCAACACCATCTCTATCAAAACTTGGTCCCCAGTTACTAAAAAACCATCCGAAAGCCTGGTCAAATCCATTACCAAATTGATCTTGGTAATCAGGTAAGGAGGCAATTTCATTAAAGAAGAATGAAGAGGTTATGGTCACTTCGTTCTTTTTTAGTGCTCCACCTGTAGAACCATTTTTGGTAGTGATAAGAATTACACCATTACGTCCTGCAGTACCATAAAGGGTTGCGGCTGCCAAACCTTTTAGTACGTTTACACTTTCTATACTGTTGGGATCCAGATCTAGGAATCTACTTGATCCGGAGTTACCATCGATAAAGTCATTCTGGCTGTCTCCATCATTACCTCCTTGCGAGTTGGTGTCACTGCTAAAAGGAACACCATCAACAATAAATAGAGGTTGGTTACTACCACTAAAAGAACTTAGGCCTCGAATTACGATATTGGTACCTGATCCAGAAAGTCCATTTTGTTGTGTAATATTTACACCTGAGGCTTTTCCGAAGAGTACCCTACCGATATCTCCTTCTGCTCTTTGTTCTAATTGTTCATCTTTTACTTCTGCTACTGCGTATCCCAGTGCCTGTTTCTCACGGCGAATACCTTGCGCAGTTACAATTACTTCTTCGAGTTCTGAGGTTGAAGATTCTAATTGCACATCAATAGTATTTGATGCGCCTACCAGTACTTCCTTGTTGGTAAACCCAAGGAAGCTGAATACAAGAGTGCTTCCTTGAGCAGTTTCAATACTGTATTTTCCGTCAAAGTCTGATTGTGTTCCAGAGTCTGTTCCTTTCACAATGATGTTTACTCCCGGAAGAGGTGAGCCTGCATCATCTGTTATTGTTCCTGTGATTGTTTTTTCTTGTGCATACGAGAGGTGCACTACCAGCGCTAGGAATAGCACCAGCATTCGATTTGTCGGTGATTTCATTTATTTTAATTATTAGAATTAGCCAACTTCAAAGTTGATAATAAATAATAACTAACAACTGTTCTTTTAGATTTTTTTAACGTTTTTTATTACGGTTTATCTGTTAATTTATGATAATTTAAGAGGACTTTTTCAACTTTTTAAACTTTGCGATTGATTGTCTTAACAGCTGAAAATCAAACGAATAATTTTGCACTCTTTTTTGAACTGACTGTGGATTAGTTGTTTGTTTTGAGGAAATAAAGTTTATAATCTTTTTTATTTGGTATAGTTTTGTTTTCCTTGCTACATCCTAATAAATTCTTGGCTGGAATTGGGGTAGTGGATTCTGAAAATGAGTTTTTCTGCTATTCTTATTTATGAGGTATTTTCGTAAGGATTTTTAATTCTTTAAAAATTAATGTACTAGGATTTGATTTGCTCAAAAATATTTCTACCTTTGCAGCCCTTTTAAAGGGATATTTTAAAATTTTTAATAATAGTGTAAAGCAAATTATGCCAACAATTTCACAATTAGTACGAAAAGGTAGAGCCAAAATAACTAAGAAGAGTAAATCGGCTGCTTTGGATTCGTGCCCGCAACGTCGCGGTGTATGTACTCGTGTATACACTACTACTCCTAAGAAACCAAATTCTGCGATGCGTAAAGTAGCGCGTGTTAGGTTAACGAATGGAAAAGAAGTGAATGCATACATCGGTGGTGAAGGTCACAATCTCCAGGAGCACTCGATAGTATTAGTTAGAGGTGGAAGGGTAAAAGATTTACCGGGAGTTAGATATCATATTGTTCGTGGAGCTTTAGACACCGCTGGTGTTGAAGGTAGAACACAACGTAGATCTAAATACGGTGCAAAACGCCCTAAAAAGTAATTAAAAAACTTTAAGAAGAAATGAGAAAAAGAAAGGCTAAAAAAAGACCGATTTTACCAGATCCTCGTTTTAACGATCAATTAGTGACTCGTTTTGTAAATATGATGATGTGGGATGGTAAGAAATCTGTTGCTTTCAAGATTTTTTATGATGCGATTGATATCGTAGATCAGAAAAAACAAAATGAGGAAAAAACCGCATTAGAAATGTGGAAAGATGCATTGTCTAATGTAATGCCTCACGTAGAAGTACGAAGCCGAAGAGTTGGTGGAGCTACTTTTCAAATTCCTAATCCAATCAGACCAGACCGTAAGATATCTACTGCTATGAAGTGGTTGATTCAGTTTGCTCGTAAGAGAAACGAAAAATCTATGGCTCAAAAACTTGCTGCAGAAATTATCGCTGCAGAAAAAGAAGAAGGAGCTGCGGTTAAGAAAAGAGTTGATACTCACAAAATGGCTGAAGCAAATAAAGCATTCTCACACTTTAGATTTTAATCAATAACAGAAATGGCTAGAGATTTAAAATATACAAGAAACATAGGAATTGCTGCGCACATTGACGCAGGAAAGACAACGACTACAGAGCGTATTCTTTATTACACTGGTGTAAGTCATAAAATAGGTGAGGTGCACGATGGTGCGGCTACTATGGACTGGATGGAGCAAGAGCAGGAAAGAGGTATTACAATTACTTCTGCTGCTACCACTTGTACGTGGAACTTTCCAACAGAAAATGGCAAGCCAACTGCAGATGCAAAAGGATACCACTTCAATATTATTGATACTCCAGGACACGTTGATTTTACCGTAGAGGTGAATCGTTCTTTACGTGTACTTGATGGATTAGTTTTCTTATTTAGTGCAGTTGATGGTGTAGAGCCTCAATCTGAAACTAACTGGAGACTAGCAGATAATTACAAAGTTCCAAGAATGGGATTTGTAAACAAAATGGATCGCCAGGGATCTAACTTTTTAGCAGTTTGTAATCAGGTAAAAGAAATGTTAGGATCAAATGCTGTTCCTATCGTTTTGAATATCGGTGATGAAGCTGATTTTAAAGGTATTGTTGATCTTGTGAAGAACCGTGCTATTGTATGGCATGATGAAACTCAAGGAGCAACATTTGATGTTATAGACATTCCTGAAGAGCTTAAAGCTGAAGCAAAAGAACTTAGAGGTAAGCTTATCGAAGAGGTAGCTGCTTATGACGAGGATCTTTTAGAAAAATACATGGAAGACGAGGAGTCTATTACCGAAGAGGAAGTGCATGCTGCACTTAGAGCTGCGGTAATGGATATGTCTATTATTCCAATGGTATGTGGTTCTGCTTTTAAAAATAAAGGAGTACAGTTCTTATTAGATGCTGTATGTCGTTACTTACCTTCTCCAACGGATAAGGATGCAATTGTTGGAACTGATCCTAATACAGATGAAGAGATTTCTCGTAAGCCTGATGTTAAGGAGCCGTTTTCTGCATTGGCATTTAAGATTGCTACAGATCCTTTCGTAGGTCGTTTGGCTTTCTTCCGTGCGTATTCAGGTAGATTGGATGCAGGTTCTTACGTGTTAAATAATCGTTCTGGAAAGAAAGAACGTATTTCTCGTATTTACCAAATGCACTCCAACAAGCAAAATGCAATTGAATATATCGAGGCAGGAGATATTGGTGCAGCTGTAGGTTTTAAAGATATTAAAACTGGAGATACATTGTCAGATGAGAAGAATCCAATTGTTCTTGAATCAATGGACTTCCCTGATCCGGTAATTGGTATCGCTGTAGAGCCAAAAACAAAGGCTGATGTAGATAAATTAGGAATGGCTTTGGCTAAGTTAGCAGAAGAAGATCCTACATTTACTGTAAGAACAGATGAGGCTTCAGGACAGACTATTATTTCTGGAATGGGTGAGCTTCACTTAGATATTATTGTTGACCGTTTAAAGCGTGAATTTAAAGTAGAGGTTAACCAAGGGCAACCACAGGTTGAGTACAAAGAAGCTATTACTGCTCGTGCAGAACATAGAGAAGTGTACAAGAAACAGTCTGGTGGTCGTGGTAAATTCGCAGATATTGTATTTACTATGGAGCCTGCTGAAGAAGGTAAAGTTGGTCTTGAATTCGTTTCTGAGATTAAAGGTGGTAACGTTCCTAAAGAATTTATCCCTTCTGTAGAAAAAGGATTCAAAGTGGCTATGAAAAACGGACCTTTGGCTGGATATGAAATGGATGCAATGAAAGTGACACTTACTGATGGTTCTTACCACGATGTGGATTCTGATCAATTGTCATTCGAGTTAGCTGCGAAGTTAGGTTACAAAGCTGCTGCAAAAGCTGCAAGAGCTGTAATCATGGAGCCTATTATGAAATTGGAGGTATTAACTCCAGAAGAAAACATGGGGGATATCGTAGGAGATTTGAACAGACGTAGAGGTCAGGTTAACGATATGAGTGATCGTTCAGGATCTAAGGTTGTGAAAGCGATCGTTCCTCTTTCAGAAATGTTTGGTTATGTAACTTCATTAAGAACATTATCTTCTGGTAGAGCAACATCTACGATGGAATTTTCTCACTATGCAGAGACTCCTTCTAATATTTCAGAAGAAGTAATTGCAGCTGCAAAAGGAGTTAACGCTTAATTATTACAGAAATGAGTCAAAAAATCAGAATAAAACTAAAATCTTACGATCACAACTTGGTAGACAAGTCTGCTGAGAAAATCGTAAAGACGGTAAAGAGTACAGGAGCTGTAGTAACTGGGCCGATTCCTTTACCAACACATAAGAAAATTTTTACTGTGCTACGTTCTCCACACGTAAACAAAAAGTCAAGAGAGCAATTTCAATTGAGTTCTTACAAAAGACTTTTGGATATCTATAGTTCTTCTTCAAAAACGATTGATGCGTTGATGAAGTTGGAATTACCAAGTGGAGTAGAAGTAGAGATCAAAGTATAATTGATTTAGACTCCGCTCAACAATAGTTGATATTAAATTGCTGAGCGGAGTCGAAACAACATGTCCCAAGCTGCGTGCGAGGGAAAAACGGCAAAAATACATTTCAGGGTTGAAGGTGTTTTTAGCCCTGTTTTTTTTGTAAAAGAATAAAGAGAAGTCAAGATCTAGTTTTGACTTTAAATAAGAATAATTAATAAATAATTTAAATATGTCTGGGTTAATAGGAAAAAAGATCGGTATGACCAGCATCTTCGACGAGAATGGAAAGAATATTCCATGTACGGTGATCGAAGCTGGGCCATGCGTGGTTACCCAAGTCAGAACCAATGAGGTTGACGGTTATGATGCTGTTCAATTAGGTTTCGATGACAAAGCAGACAAAAATGCTTCAAAAGCGGCTTTAGGTCACTTTAAAAAAGCAGGAACTGTTGCTAAGCGTAAAGTTGTCGAGTTTAAAGGTTTTGATGAGGAGTACAAATTAGGTGACACGATAACAGTAGAGCACTTCGCAGAAGGAGAGTTTGTTGACGTTTCAGGAACTTCAAAAGGTAAAGGTTTCCAAGGGGTTGTAAAAAGACACGGTTTCGGCGGTGTTGGACAAGCAACTCACGGGCAACATAACCGATTAAGAGCTCCTGGTTCTATTGGTGCTGCATCCTACCCTGCAAGAGTATTCAAAGGAATGCGTATGGCAGGTAGAATGGGTGGAGAAAAAGTAAAAGTTCAAAACTTAAGAGTGTTAAAGGTAGTTCCAGAAAAGAACTTACTTGTGGTAAAGGGATGCGTTCCTGGTCATAAAAACACTTATGTAACGATTCAGAAGTAATGAAAGTAGCAGTTGTTGATATAAACGGAAAAGAAACAGGAAGAAAGGTAGACCTTTCTGATGCTGTTTTCGGTATAGAGCCAAACAATCATGCTGTATACTTAGATGTGAAGCAATTCTTGGCGAATCAACGTCAGGGAACTCATAAAGCTAAGGAAAGAGCTGAGATTGCTGGTAGTACCAGAAAGATAAAGAAACAAAAAGGAACGGGAACTGCCAGAGCTGGTAGTATCAAGTCTCCTGTTTTTAAAGGAGGAGGTAGAATTTTTGGCCCAAGACCACGTAACTACTCTTTTAAATTAAATAAGAACTTAAAAAGATTAGCACGTAAATCTGCCTTAAGTATCAAAGCAAATGACAAAGCGATAACCGTTATCGAAGACTTTAATTTTGATGCTCCAAAGACAAAGAATTTTACAGCAATTTTGAAGTCATTAGGGCTTGAAAACAAAAAGTCTTTGTTTGTGTTGGCAGAGTCAAATAATAATGTATATTTGTCGTCGCGCAATTTGAAAAGTTCAGAAGTTATAACTGCTTCAGAATTAAGTACTTACAAAATACTTAATGCAAACAGCGTTGTGCTTTTGGAAGGTTCTTTGAAAGGAATTGAAACGAATTTAAGTAAATAGAAGCCATGAGTATCTTAATAAAACCTATTATTACGGAAAAGGCTACTAACGATAGTGAAGTGTATAACCGCTATGGTTTTGTAGTAGATAAGAAAGCGAATAAGGTAGAGATCAAAAAGGCAGTTGAGGCTGCTTATGGTGTATCTGTTACTAAAGTTCGAACAATAAATGTCCGTCCGGATCGCAAGGTTCGTTATACCAAAACTGGTATGATCACTGGTAAAACAAGCGCTTACAAAAAAGCAATTGTACAGGTGGCGGAAGGTGATGTAATTGATTTATATAGTAATCTTTAAGACTAGAAAATGTCAGTAAGAAAATTAAAACCAATTACCCCAGGTCAGCGTTTTAGAGTAGTAAATGGATTTGACGCAATTACTACTGATAAGCCGGAGAAAAGTTTATTAGCTCCGAAGAAAAGATCTGGAGGTAGAAACAGTCAAGGAAAAATGACAATCCGCTACAAAGGTGGAGGTCATAAAAGAAGGTATCGTATTATTGATTTTAAACGTGATAAGCATGGAATCCCTGCTACTGTTGCAACAATCGAATACGATCCAAACAGAACTGCTTTTATAGCGTTAGTAAATTACCAAGATGGTGAAAAGCGCTATGTTATCGCTCAAAATGGACTTCAAGTAGGGCAAAACATTGTTTCTGGAAACAATGTAGCACCAGAAATTGGTAACGCAATGCCTTTAAGTGATATCCCATTAGGTACTATTATTTCATGTATAGAGTTAAGACCAGGTCAAGGTGCTGTTATGGCACGTAGTGCTGGTTCTTTTGCTCAATTGATGGCTCGTGATGGTAAGTTTGCAACTGTAAAGTTGCCTTCTGGCGAGGTAAGAATGGTATTGGTAAACTGTATGGCAACTATCGGTGCAGTATCTAACAGTGATCATCAATTGATCGTTGGTGGTAAAGCTGGTAGATCTAGATGGTTAGGTCGCAGACCACGTACAAGACCAGTAGCGATGAACCCGGTAGATCATCCAATGGGTGGTGGTGAAGGACGTTCTTCTGGAGGTCACCCACGTTCTAGAAAAGGTCTTCCTGCAAAAGGATTTAGAACCCGTTCTAAGACGAAAGCGAGTAATAAGTATATTGTAGAACGTAGAAAGAAATAATAAGATATGGCACGTTCATTAAAAAAAGGACCTTACGTTCACTATAAGTTAGAGAAAAAAGTAGCTGCTAATGTAGAGGCTAACAAAAAGTCTGTAATCAAGACTTGGTCTAGAGCATCTATGATTACTCCTGACTTTGTAGGGCAAACAATTGCAGTTCATAATGGTCGACAGTTTGTACCTGTATATATTACAGAGAATATGGTAGGTCATAAATTAGGAGAATTTTCGCCAACTCGTTCTTTTAGAGGACACGCTGGTGCTAAAAATAAAGGTAAAAAATAATTTAAGCTATGGGAGTTCGTAAAAAAGAAATGGCGGATAGAATTAAGGAGGAGAAAAAGCAAATTGCTTTTGCTAAGCTTAATAACTGCCCTACGTCACCACGCAAAATGCGTTTGGTAGCAGACTTGATCCGTGGTGAAAAAGTAGAAAGAGCGCTTCATATTCTTAGATTTAGCCAAAAGGAGGCAGCACGTCGTTTAGAGAAGTTGTTGCTTTCTGCTATAGCAAACTGGCAGGCGAAAAATGAAGACGCTAGTATAGAGGATGCGGATCTATTCATTAAAGAAATTCGTGTAGACGGAGGAAGTATGTTAAAAAGACTTCGTCCAGCTCCACAAGGTCGCGCACACAGAATTAGAAAACGTTCAAATCACGTAACAATCGTGTTAGGAGCAAAAAATAATACACAAAGCTAATATAGACTATGGGACAGAAGACAAATCCAATCGGAAATCGCCTTGGTATCATTAGAGGTTGGGAATCCAACTGGTACGGAGGTAATGACTACGGTGATAAACTTGCCGAAGACGATAAGATTAGAAAGTATGTACATGCGCGTTTATCAAAAGCTAGTGTATCAAGAGTAATCATTGAGCGTACGCTTAAACTTGTAACCGTTACTATCACTACCGCTAGACCTGGTATCATTATCGGAAAAGGTGGTCAAGAGGTAGACAAGTTAAAAGAAGAGCTTAAGAAGATTACAGAGAAGGAAGTTCAGATCAACATCTTTGAAATCAAGAGACCTGAGTTGGATTCATACTTAGTAGCATCAAGTGTTGCAAGACAAATAGAAAGTCGTATTTCTTATCGTCGTGCAATCAAGATGGCTATTGCGGCTGCAATGAGAATGAATGCAGAAGGGATTAAAATTCAGATTTCAGGGCGTTTGAATGGAGCTGAAATGGCACGTTCAGAAGCTTACAAAGAAGGTCGAATTCCTTTATCTACATTTAGAGCTGACATAGATTATGCTTTAGTTGAAGCTCATACTACTTACGGTAGATTGGGTGTGAAAGTATGGATCATGAAAGGCGAAGTATATGGTAAAAGAGAACTTTCTCCTTTAGTTGGTTTATCCAAGAAACAAGGAAAAGGTGACAGAGGTGGACGAAGTGGTGGTAATAAGTCACGTCGTAGAAAGTAATTTTTTAAAGTAAATTAACAATGTTACAGCCTAAAAGAACAAAATTCCGTAAGCAACAAAAAGGTCGTATGAAAGGTCTTTCTCAAAGAGGACACCAGCTTTCAAACGGTACTTTCGGAATCAAATCATTAGATTCAAGTTTTGTTACTGCTAGACAAATTGAAGCAGCTCGTATTTCTGCTACTCGTTATATGAAAAGAGAGGGATCTCTGTGGATTAAAATTTTCCCAGACAAGCCAATTACAAAAAAGCCTCTTGAAGTACGTATGGGTAAAGGAAAAGGTGCGGTTGAATACTGGGCAGCAGTAGTAAAACCAGGAAGAATATTATTTGAAGTTAGTGGTGTGCCATATGACGTAGCTAAAGAAGCATTACGTTTGGCAGCTCAAAAACTTCCCGTGAGAACTAAGTTTATTGTAGCTAGAGATTATCAAGCTTAAAATTGAAGATTTATTATGAAGCAATCAGAAGTTAAAGAATTATCTACAGCTGAATTACAAGAAGAACTTGGTAAGTCACAAAAAGCATATTCAGATTTAAGAATGGCTCACGCGATGTCTCCACTAGAAAATCCTTTACAATTACGTAAAGTAAGAAGATCTATTGCAAGAATTGCTACAGAGCTAACAAAAAGAGAATTAAACGGTTAATTCTGCTGAAAGATGGAAAAAAGAAACTTAAGAAAAGAGCGTATAGGTGTTGTTACAAGTAACAAAATGCAGAAATCAATCGTGGTTTCTGAGGTGAAAAAGGTAAAACACCCGATGTACGGAAAGTTCGTGTTAAAAACGAAAAAATACGTTGCACACGACGAGAAAAACGACTGCAATATTGGTGATACTGTAAAGATCATGGAAACAAGACCTATGAGTAAAACCAAATGCTGGAGATTAGTAGAAGTAATTGAAAGAGCGAAGTAATTATGGTACAACAAGAGTCTAGATTAAAAGTAGCCGATAACACAGGGGCTAAAGAAGTTTTAGCAATTCGTGTTCTAGGTGGTACAGGAAGAAGATACGCCTCTGTAGGAGACAAAATAGTTGTCAGTGTAAAAGAAGCAACTCCGAATGGAAACATTAAGAAAGGAGCGGTTTCTACTGCAGTTGTAGTTCGTACTAAAAAAGAGGTACGCAGACCAGATGGTTCTTATATTCGTTTCGATGATAATGCATGTGTTTTATTGAACCCTGCAGGAGAAATGAGAGGAACTCGTGTATTTGGTCCTGTGGCAAGAGAACTTCGTGATAAGCAATTCATGAAGATTGTTTCACTAGCGCCAGAAGTGCTTTAAAATAATTTAAAGATGACAAAGCTTAAAATTAAAACAGGAGATACGGTAAAAGTTATCGCTGGTGCTCACAAGAGTACTACTGACAATGCTGTTACTGGAAAAGTATTAAAGGTACTACGTGAAGAAAACAAAGCTATTGTAGAGGGAGTAAATATCGTAAAGAAACATGCGAAACCAAGTGCTCAAAATCCTCAAGGTGGTATTGTAGAAAAAGAAGCACCTATTCATATTTCTAACTTGTCGTTGATGACTTCAAATGGAGAAGCGACAAGAGTAGGGTATAGAATGGAAGGAGATAAGAAAGTGAGATTTGCTAAAAAATCTAATGAAGTAATATAGTTATGGCTTATATCCCAAGACTAAAACAAGAGTATAAAGACCGCGTTGTGTCTGCTCTTACAGAAGAATTCAGCTATGATAATGTAATGCAAGTGCCAAAACTTAAAAAAATAGTTTTGAGTAGAGGTATTGGAGCTGCGGTTGCTGATAAAAAATTGATCGACTATGCAGTTGATGAATTGACAACAATCACTGGTCAAAAAGCTGTACCAACGATTTCTAAGAAGGATGTTGCTTCTTTCAAATTACGTAAAGGAATGCCAATTGGAGCAAAGGTTACGTTAAGAGGAGAAAGAATGTACGAATTTTTAGATCGTTTAATTACTTCAGCATTACCACGTGTAAGAGATTTTGGTGGAATCAATGCTAAAGGTTTTGATGGAAGAGGTAACTACTCAATGGGTATTACTGAACAAATCATCTTTCCTGAGATCGATATCGATAAGGTAAACAAAATTTCAGGAATGAATATTACTTTCGAAACTTCAGCTGAGACTGATAAAGAAGCAAAATCATTGTTAACCGAACTAGGATTACCTTTTAAAAAGAATTAATTATGGCTAAAGAATCAATGAAAGCCCGTGAGGTGAAGAGAGCTAAAACTGTAGCTAAGTATGCTGAAAAAAGAAAAGCTTTAAAAGAAGCTGGAGATTATGAGGCGCTACAGAAATTACCAAGAAATGCTTCTCCTATCCGTAAGCACAATCGTTGTAAGCTTACAGGAAGACCAAAAGGGTACATGCGTCAGTTTGGAATTTCTCGTGTAACATTCAGAGAAATGGCAAACAAAGGATTAATTCCAGGAGTAACAAAAGCTAGTTGGTAAACTAATTTGAATTAATTGGTATAAGGTTCGATAAACATCGAAAACCAATACCATAAACTATAAATAATGAATACAGATCCTATTGCAGATTATTTAACTAGAATTAGAAACGCAAATAGAGCTCAGCACAGAGTTGTTGAGATTCCTGCATCTAAGGTTAAAAAAGAAATTACTAAGATATTATTCGATCAAGGATATATCTTAAGTTATAAGTTTGAGGATAACTCAGTACAAGGTACGATCAAGATCGCTCTTAAGTATGATAAAATGACTAAAGAGCCAGTAATTAAAGAATTACAGAGAATAAGTAAGCCAGGTTTACGTAAGTATGCTGGATCAAAAGATATTCCAAGAATTCTTAATGGATTAGGTATAGCAATCGTTTCTACATCTCATGGTGTTATGACTGGTAAGCAGGCAAGACAAGATAATGTAGGAGGAGAAGTACTTTGTTACGTATATTAACAGTATAAAAGGCAAAAGAAATGTCAAGAATAGGAAAAAATCCAGTAACTATTCCGTCTGGTGTCACTGTAGAGGTGACAGGTAATGTTGTTACTGTTAAAGGAAAATTAGGAGAGCTTTCTCAAGAGTTTGATGCTGTTGAAGTGAAAGTAGAAGAAGGTCAGGTTGTTATAGAAAGACCTAGTGATGCTAAGGATCATAAAGCTAAACACGGTTTATACCGCGCTTTGATCCAGAACATGGTGGTAGGTGTTTCTGAAGGTTTTACCAAAGAGTTAGAATTAGTAGGAGTTGGATATAGAGCTTCTAACCAGGGTCAGAAATTAGATTTGGCGCTTGGATTCTCACATAACATAGTTTTAGATTTGGCTCCAGAAGTTAAAGTTGAAACTATTTCAGAAAAAGGTAAAAACCCTATCGTAAAATTGACTTCTCATGATAAGCAGTTGGTAGGACAGGTAGCCGCTAAGATTAGAGGTTTCCGTAAGCCAGAGCCTTACAAAGGAAAAGGAGTTAAATTCGTAGGAGAACAATTAAGAAGAAAAGCAGGTAAATCTGCATAATAACGAAGTTATGGCATTCTCAAAAGAATCAAGAAGATTAAAGATAAGAAAGCGAATCCGCGGAAGAATTAGCGGAACAGAACAACGTCCTAGATTATCTGTTTATAGAAGTAATAAGGAAATCTATGCTCAGGTTATAGATGATGTAACTGGTAAGACAATCAGTTCAGCTTCTTCAAGAGATAAAGACATTGCTAAAGCAAATGGAACTAAAGTTGAAATCGCAAGTTTAGTTGGAAAAGCTTTGGCAGAAAAAGCGATTAAAGCCGGTGTAGAAACAGTATCTTTCGATAGAGGGGGGTATTTATACCACGGTAGAGTTAAATCATTGGCAGAAGGTGCTAGAGAAGCAGGACTTAAATTCTAAGAAATTATGTATCAGAAATATAAAAACGCAGAATTAGTAAAACCAAGCGGACTTGAACTAAAAGATCGTTTAGTTGGTGTACAACGTGTGACTAAAGTAACAAAGGGTGGTAGAGCATTCGGTTTCTCTGCAATCGTTGTTGTTGGTGACGAAAACGGTGTTGTTGGTCATGGTCTTGGTAAGTCTAAGGAGGTAGCAGAAGCTATCGCTAAGGCTGTAGAAGATGCAAAAAAGAATTTGGTTCGTATTCCATTACATAAAGGTACTTTACCTCACGAACAAAAAGGTAAGTATGGTGGAGCAAGAGTATTATTAATGCCTGCTGCAACTGGTACCGGAGTAATTGCTGGTGGTGCTATCCGTGCAGTATTAGAATCTGTAGGAGTGCATGATGTACTTTCTAAGAACCAAGGATCGTCTAACCCACACAATGTAGTGAAAGCGACGTTTGATGCGTTGTTACAATTACGTAGTGCTCAGCAAGTTGCTGCACAACGTGGTATTTCACTAGAAAAGGTGTTTAAAGGATAAATTAAGGAACGATGGCAAAGATTAAAATTACTAAAGTAAAGAGCGCGATTAATCGTACTCAGAGACAGAAAAGAACTCTAGAGGCTCTAGGGCTTAAAAAGATCGGCCAGGTAGTGGAGCATGATGATACTCCTAATATTCTTGGGATGGTAAATAAAGTTAAACATTTAGTTTCAGTAGAAACAAAATAATATAAGCACATGGATTTAAGTAACTTAAAACCTGCTGCAGGTTCGGTAAAAAATAACAGTAAGCGAGTAGGTCGTGGACAAGGTTCTGGAAAAGGAGGAACTGCTACTCGTGGACATAAAGGAGCAAAGTCACGTTCTGGATATTCTAGAAAAATTGGTTTTGAAGGTGGACAAATGCCACTTCAAAGACGTGTGCCTAAGTTCGGTTTCAAGAACATTAACAGAAAAGAGTATCAAGGAATCAATCTTGACACGCTACAAAAATTAGTAGATGAAGGAAAGATTAAAGATACAGTAGATCTTGATGTGATCTTGGCAACTCGTTTAGCTAGAAAGAATGATTTGGTGAAAATACTGGGAAGAGGTGAATTGAAGGCGAAATTGAAAGTCTCAGCTCACAAATTTACAGCCACTGCAAAAGCTGCTATTGAAGCTGCTGGTGGTGAAGCAGTAACCTTATAATAAACAATTCATGAAATTCATCGATACAATAAAAAATATTTGGAAAATAGAGGAGCTAAAGAATAGAATTTTAGTCACTCTAGGCTTACTTTTGGTATATCGTTTTGGAGCTCAGGTAGTATTGCCTGGTGTAGATGCTGCACAACTTGCAAATCTTAGTACTCAAGCTCAAGATGGGCTATTAGGGTTGTTAAATGCCTTTACGGGTGGTGCGTTTGCAAATGCATCAGTATTCGCTTTGGGTATTATGCCTTACATTTCTGCATCCATTGTGGTGCAGTTAATGGGAATCGCGATACCGTATTTACAAAAGCTTCAGAAAGAAGGAGAAAGTGGGCGTAAAAAGATTAATCAAATTACACGTTGGTTAACAATTGCCATTACATTGGTACAGGGACCAGGGTATATTTATAATCTTTTTGCACAACTTCCTGCAGAGGCATTTGTTATTCCAAATCAAACAATTTTTGTTGTGTCATCGGTAATCATTCTTACTACAGGGTGTATTTTCGCTATGTGGTTAGGAGAGAAGATAACGGATAAAGGTATTGGTAATGGTATTTCATTATTAATTATGGTAGGTATCATTGCTACATTACCTCAGTCTTTTGTACAAAACTTCTTCTCAAGAGTTTCTGGAGACGGAGGAGGAATGATTATGGTATTGATCGAATTGGTAATCTGGTTTGTGATCATATTAGCTTCAGTGCTATTGGTGATGGCAGTACGTCAAGTTCCTGTGCAATACGCTAGAAGAACAGCAAGTGGAGGATATGAGAAAAATGTTTTTGGATCTCGTCAGTACATCCCGCTAAAGCTAAATGCATCGGGAGTAATGCCAATCATTTTCGCACAAGCAATTATGTTTGTTCCTGGTTTGATTGCAGGAAGTCTTTCAGAGTCTGAGACTGCTCAGGGTATTACAGCTGCTTTTAGTGATATTTTTGGACTATGGTATAACATTGTGTTTGCATTGTTAATCATTGTATTCACCTATTTCTATACTGCGATTACAGTACCAACGAATAAAATGGCAGATGATCTAAAAAGAAGTGGAGGATTTATTCCTGGGATTCGTCCGGGAAGTGAAACTGCTGAATATTTGGATAAGATCATGTCTCAAATTACATTGCCTGGTTCTATATTCTTGGCGCTTATAGCTGTTTTTCCTGCAATAGCAGTGAAATTGCTTAATGTACAAGCGGGTTGGGCGTTGTTCTTTGGAGGTACTTCTTTACTTATTATGGTAGGTGTAGCGATAGATACAATGCAACAGGTAAATTCGTACTTATTGAATAGACATTACGACGGATTGATGAAATCTGGTAAAAACAGAAAAGCAGTAGCATAATGGCAAAACAACCAGCAATAGAACAAGATGGAAGTATCATAGAAGCATTGTCAAATGCAATGTTTCGTGTAGAGCTAGAAAACGGTCATGTAGTAACTGCTCATATCTCTGGAAAGATGCGAATGCACTATATTAAGTTGTTACCTGGAGATAAGGTAAAGCTAGAGATGAGTCCATACGATTTGACAAAAGCTCGTATAACATACAGATACTAATTTTAGAAGATATTGTTATTTAATTTTTTTTCCGTAGTTTTGCACGCTGAAAAAATAAATAAATATCTCTATAGATGATATCCTGTTTTTCAGGAGTATGAAATAAACAATAGAGAAAACCGACAGGATTGAGATTGTTGGTTTTTATAAACAATTATCTCAGTTGTCGAAGCATATAATCTGACAGTTGAAAAACTTAAGAAATAACAGATGAAAGTAAGAGCATCATTAAAAAAGAGAAGTGCCGAGTGCAAGATTGTGCGTAGAAAAGGCCGACTTTACGTAATTAATAAAAAGAATCCTAGATTTAAACAAAGACAAGGGTAATTATGGCAAGAATTGCAGGGGTAGATATACCTAAACAAAAGCGAGGAGTTATAGCATTAACCTATATCTTCGGAATCGGTAGAAGTAGAGCTAAAGAAATTTTAGCTACTGCCAAAGTAGATGAAAGTATAAAAGTTTCTGATTGGGATGATGATCAAATCGGTCGTATCCGTGAAGCTGTAGGAGCCTATACCATCGAAGGAGAATTACGTTCAGAAGTTCAGTTGAATATCAAACGTCTTATGGATATAGGATGTTACAGAGGTATTCGTCATAGAGCTGGTTTGCCACTTAGAGGACAACGCACTAAGAACAATTCAAGAACACGTAAAGGAAGAAGAAAAACAGTTGCAAACAAGAAAAAGGCAACTAAATAATAAGTAGTATGGCAAAGTCAACTTCAAAAAAACGTAAAGTAATAGTAGAATCTGTAGGTGAAGCTCACGTTACAGCTTCTTTCAACAATATTATTATTTCGTTGACCAATAAAAAAGGAGATGTAATCTCTTGGTCTTCTGCCGGTAAAATGGGATTCAGAGGATCTAAGAAAAATACGCCTTACGCAGCGCAATTGGCAGCAGAAGATGCAGCAAAAGTAGCTATCGAGGCTGGACTTAAAAAAGTAAAAGTTTACGTAAAAGGTCCAGGTAATGGAAGAGAGTCTGCAATACGTTCTATCCATAATTCAGGTATCGAGGTATCAGAAATTATCGATGTAACGCCAATGCCGCATAATGGTTGTCGTCCTCCTAAAAGACGTAGAGTATAATTTTTTCCCGAGCATATGCTTGGGTTCTCTTTTTAATTATAACTAAGTAAGTAATCTAATTTGAGGAGAATTGATTATCGAAGGAAAGTGACCTTAATTCATAATCACCTCAATAACTAATTTATTAATAATGGCAAGATATACTGGTCCAAAAACTAAAATCGCTCGTAAATTTGGTGAAGCGATCTTCGGAGACGATAAGTCATTCGAAAAAAGAAATTACCCTCCTGGGCAACACGGAAACAACAGACGTAGAGGAAAGAAAAGTGAATACGCTATCCAGTTAATGGAAAAGCAAAAAGCAAAATACACCTATGGTATTTTAGAGCGTCAATTCCGAAACATGTTCGAAAAAGCAACTCGTGCTCAAGGTATTACGGGTGAGGTATTACTTCAACTTTGTGAATCTCGTTTAGACAATGTAGTGTTTAGAATGGGACTTGCTAACTCTAGAAGAGGTGCAAGACAATTAGTTTCTCACAGACATATCACTGTAAATGGAGAGTTAGTAAACATTCCTTCGTATCAGTTAAAAGCTGGAGATGTTGTTGGAGTAAGAGAAAAATCAAAATCATTAGAAGTAATCCAGAATTCATTGGCCAACAATAGCAAGGTATATGAGTGGATTACTTTTAATAACGATACAAAAGAAGGATCTTTCGTATCAGTTCCGGCAAGAGTTCAGATTCCGGAAAATATCAATGAGCAATTCATCGTCGAATTATACTCTAAGTAATAACGCTAAAGAAGAAACAATAACATGGCAATATTAAATTTTCAGAAGCCCGATAAAGTTATCATGATCGACTCTACAGAGTTCGATGGTAAATTTGAATTTAGACCATTAGAACCTGGGTACGGATTGACAGTTGGTAACGCTTTACGAAGAGTTTTGCTATCTTCTTTAGAGGGATTCGCTATAACTTCTCTTAGAATAGAAGGAGTAGATCACGAGTTCTCAACTATTTCTGGGGTGGTAGAAGATGTTACCGAAATCATCCTAAATCTTAAACAAGTACGTTTCAAGCGTCAGATTGAAGATATAGATAATGAGTCTGTGACTATTTCTATCTCTGGTCAAGAGCAGCTTACTGCTGGAGATTTCCAAAAATTCATTTCAGGATTCCAGGTATTAAACCCAGAATTGGTGATCTGTAATATGGATAAGAAGGTAGCGTTAAACCTTGAAATTACTATAGAAAAAGGTAGAGGTTACGTACCTGCTGAAGAAAATAAAAAAGCTAATGCTCCTATTGGAACGATTTTTACAGATTCTATTTACACTCCAATCAAGAATGTAAAGTATAGTATCGAAAACTATCGTGTAGAGCAAAAGACCGATTACGAAAAATTAGTTTTCGAAATCGTTACTGATGGTTCTATTCATCCAAAGGATGCCTTAACAGAAGCAGCAAAAATATTAATCCATCACTTCATGTTATTCTCTGATGAGCGTATTACATTAGAAGCTGATGAGATAGCACAAACTGAAACATATGATGAAGAATCGCTTCATATGAGACAGTTATTAAAAACAAAACTTATCGACATGGACCTTTCAGTTCGTGCGTTAAACTGTTTGAAAGCTGCAGAAGTAGATACACTAGGAGACTTGGTATCTTACAATAAGAACGATTTAATGAAGTTCCGTAACTTTGGTAAGAAATCTTTAACTGAGCTTGAAGAGCTTGTGAATGTTAAAGGGCTTAACTTTGGAATGGATCTTTCAAAATACAAATTAGATAAAGATTAAGTAATCCATCATATTTTGCTCCTCATAGTGGGTAGAGCAAGATGATGATTAAACAAAAATGTCATGAGACACGGAAAAAAAGTAAATCACCTAGGAAGAAAGACTGCACATCGCAAAGCGATGCTTGCAAACATGGCTTGCTCTTTAATAGAGCACAAAAGAATCAATACGACTGTAGCAAAAGCAAAAGCGCTTAAGCAGTTTATTGAGCCTTTAGTGACCAAGTCTAAAGCAGAAAACAACACTACTACTGTAGAGTCTACTCACAATAGAAGAATTGTTTTTAGCAGACTTAGAAGTAAAGAAGCGGTAGCTGAGTTGTTTGGAGATGTAGCAAGCAAGATAGGTGACAGACCAGGAGGATATACCAGAATTATCAAGTTGGGAAATCGTCTTGGAGATAACGCCGATATGGCAATGATCGAATTAGTAGACTATAACGAGCTATACAATGCTGGTAAACCTGCTAAGAAGAAATCAACAAGAAGAAGTAGAAGAGGAAAAGCAAGTGCACCTGCTGCACCAGCGCCAGAAGTTACTAATTCTGAAGAAGAATAAATGAAGAGTGTGAATAACACATAATAACAAAAGGATAAACGTTTGGCGTTTATCCTTTTTTTTTAAATAATTTTGAAAAAGTTTTCTCAATAGAAATAATTATAAATAATGAAATATCAATCTCGAAAAAAAGCAATTCTTTTATTAGCAGATGGTACCATTTTTTACGGCAAAGCTGTAGGGAGAGAAGGGACTGCATTTGGTGAAGTATGTTTTAACACCGGTACGACTGGGTATCAGGAAATCTTTACAGATCCTTCGTACTATGGTCAGCTTATGGTAACTACCAATGCACATATTGGTAATTATGGGACTAATGATCAGGAAATAGAATCTGATTCTATTAAAATTGCTGGACTGATTGTAAAGAATTTTAGTTATGAATATTCCAGAGTTAAAGCAGACAGATCTTTACAGGAATTTTTGGAGCAACATAATTTATTGGCGATTTCTGATGTAGATACTAGAGCATTGGTGAGCTATATCAGAGATAATGGTGCAATGAACGCTGTTATTTCTACAGAGACAGAGGATATAGATAAATTAAAGAAAGAACTGGCAGCAGTTCCTGATATGAACGGATTGGAATTAGCATCTCAAGTATCTACCAAAGAACCATATTTCTACGGAGACCCTAATGCTACTTACAAAATTTCGGCGCTGGATATCGGGATTAAGAAAAATATACTACGTAACCTAGCACAAAGAGATGCGTATATCAAAGTGTTTCCATATAATGCATCTTTTGAAGAGATGAATGAATGGGGGCCAGATGGATTCTTTTTATCCAATGGGCCTGGAGATCCTCAACCTTTAAAGGAAGCGATTGCCACAGCAAAAGAGATTATTGAAAGAGATTTACCATTATTTGGGATATGTTTAGGACATCAGGTGATTGCTTTGGCAAATGGTATTGGTACGTACAAAATGCATCATGGACACAGAGGGATTAATCACCCGGTTAAAAATTTGGTAACAGGTAAAGGAGAAATTACTTCTCAAAATCATGGGTTTGTAGTAAGTAAAGAAGATACCGAAAAACATCCAGATATCGAGATGACTCATATCCATCTTAATGATGATACGGTAATGGGAATTAAGCTGAAGAATAAAAATTGTTTTTCGGTTCAATATCACCCAGAAGCCAGTCCTGGACCAAATGACTCTGTATACTTATTCGATGAGTTTATAGAAAATATCAAAAAGGCAAAATTGGCCGTATAAATCAATATAAATATTGAATCGTATACTACCGGTTTTGATAATGTCTTAACCTACAACGTTATAGTTGATAACTTCGTTAATGCATTGCGTTTTTGGTAGGAAATTAGCACTTTTTTAAAGGGGTCAGAACATACCGGTTTCGTATATTGCGAAGAATTAAAATTATCCAACAAAATAAATAAAACAATGAGTGTAATTATTAATATTCACGCTAGACAAATTCTTGATTCTCGTGGTAATCCAACAGTTGAAGTTGATGTGATTACCGAAAATGGTGTGTTAGGAAGAGCAGCTGTTCCTTCGGGAGCATCTACAGGAGAACATGAAGCAGTAGAGTTGAGAGATGGAGGTGATAATTATATGGGGAAAGGAGTACTTAAAGCTGTAGAAAATGTAAATACAGTAATCGCTGAAGAGTTATTAGGGTACTCGGTGTTTGATCAAAACTTGTTAGACCAGAGAATGATCGAACTTGATGGAACTCCAAATAAATCAAAACTAGGTGCAAATGCTATTTTAGGAGTTTCTTTGGCTGCTGCAAAGGCTGCTGCCAACGAGTTAAATATTCCGTTATATCGATATGTAGGAGGAGTTAGTGCCAATACACTACCTGTTCCAATGATGAATATTATCAATGGAGGTTCTCATAGTGATGCTCCAATAGCCTTTCAAGAATTTATGGTAATGCCAGTAAAAGCTAAAAATTTTACTGAAGCGATGCAGATGGGAACAGAGATTTTCCACAATCTGAAAAAAGTACTGCATGATAGAGGTTTGAGTACAGCTGTTGGAGATGAAGGAGGATTTGCTCCTACATTAGACGGAACAGAAGATGCTCTAGATTCTATCAAACTAGCCGTAGAAAAAGCAGGATACAAGTTTGGAGATGAAATCATGATCGCTTTGGATTGTGCTTCTGCAGAATTCTATGTGGATGGAAAGTATGATTACACCAAATTTGAAGGAGATACAGGAGTAGTTCGTTCTAGTGAAGAACAAGCAGATTATCTTGCTGAATTAGCTTCGAAATATCCAATTATTTCTATCGAAGATGGTATGGATGAAAATGACTGGGAAGGATGGAAATATCTTACTGACAAAGTAGGGGATAAAGTACAATTAGTTGGTGATGATTTGTTTGTAACCAATGTGGAGCGATTATCCCGAGGAATTGAAAACAATACAGCAAATTCAATTTTGATCAAGGTAAATCAAATAGGAACACTTACAGAGACTATTGCAGCCGTAAATATGGCGCATAATGCAGGGTATACATCAGTAATGTCTCACCGTTCTGGGGAAACAGAAGATAATACTATTGCAGATTTGGCCGTAGCCTTAAATACAGGGCAAATCAAAACAGGATCTGCTTCTAGAAGTGATAGAATGGCAAAATACAATCAACTACTTCGTATAGAAGAAGAGTTAGGAAGTATAGCCTATTATCCAATGGAAAAAGCTTTTAAAGTTAAACGCTAGATTAATCTTTATGCTAAAAAAAAGGACTATTTTTTGAATAGTCCTTTTTTTATTGCGAATAATTTTGAAAATACTTTGTAAGGGTAAAAATGATGTAACGATTAATAACATATTAACACTATATTTCGTAATTTAGCAGCCCTTAATGTAATAGCAAAATTCTAAATAATCATATGTCAAAAATAGCTACGTTAGAAATCGACGGTAATAAATATGAGTTCCCAATTATTAAAGGAACGGAGAATGAATTAGGAATAGATATCAAGGCACTCAGAGGAGCAACAGGAGGAGTAACAACGATTGATCCTGGATATAAAAATACAGGTAGTTGCGAGAGTGCGATCACCTTTCTGGATGGAGAAAAAGGAATCTTACGCTACCGAGGATATTCTATAGAAGAACTTGCCGAAAAAGCAGATTTTCTTGAAGTAGCTTATTTGTTGATTTTTGGAGAACTTCCAACAGCAGCTCAATTAGAAAAATTTGATAAGGACATCAAAGAAGAATCTCATGTAGATGAAGACATGAAGAAAATTCTAGATGGATTTCCTAAAAGCGCTCATCCAATGGGAGTATTGTCTTCTTTGACAAGTGCTTTAATTGCATTTAATCCTGGATCTGTTGATGTAGATTCTGAAGAAGAGATGTATGGAGCGATTGTTAAGATCTTAGCAAAATTCCCAGTGCTGGCAGCTTGGACAATGAGAAAAAGAAAAAGCCTTCCTCTAGATTATGGAGATAATTCTTTGGGGTATGTAGAAAATTTACATAAAATGATGTTTGCAAGACCTAATCAGGCGTATGAAGCAAATAAAATTGTAAATGATGCTTTGGATAAGTTATTGATCTTGCACGCTGATCATGAGCAAAACTGTTCTACTTCTACAGTAAGAATCGTAGGGTCCTCTCATGCTGGACTGTTTGCTTCTTTATCTGCAGGTATTTCTGCATTGTGGGGGCCACTTCACGGTGGAGCTAATCAGGCAGTTATCGAAATGTTAGAAGCGATCAAAGCAGATGGTGGAGATACTGCAAAATATATTGCAAAAGCTAAAGATAAAAATGACCCATTCCGTTTGATGGGATTTGGTCACAGAGTATATAAAAACTTCGATCCTCGTGCAAAGATCATTAAAAAGTCTGCAGAAGAAGTATTAGGAGATCTAGGAATCGAAGATCCTGTTTTAGATATAGCAAAAGGATTAGCAGATGTAGCATTGAAAGATGAATATTTTGTACAAAGAAAGTTATATCCTAATGTTGATTTTTATTCAGGAATCATTTATAGAGCATTGGGTATACCTACCGAAATGTTTACAGTAATGTTTGCTTTAGGAAGATTACCAGGTTGGATTGCTCAATGGAGAGAAATGAGACTTCGTAAAGAACCAATCGGAAGACCTAGACAAATATATATCGGAGAGAACTACAGAGCTTTTAAAGCGGTTTCTGAAAGATAATTAAGAAATCATACGATATTTTAAAAAAGGCGCTGAATAGTTCAGCGCCTTTTTTGTTTATTGTAAAGCTTAGAAAAGCCTCCATGAAAAATCATAGCAATTTGAAGGTTACTTTTTCAGACAAAACCGGCTTCATAAAATTGTCTATTTATATATTTGCGTAACTACTCAAACATTTACACTTAAAAACTAACATTGTTGAAATTAAATATACAAAACGAGACATCACGACTTCGTGCAGTGGTATTAGGAACTGCGACAAGCAATGGTCCAGTACCTAAAATTGAAGACGCTTACGATCCGAAGTCTATAGAACACATCAAAGCAGGAACCTATCCTAAGGAATCGGATATGGTCTTGGAGATGGAAGCAGTGGCCAAAGTGCTGAAGAAATATGAAGTGAAAGTATACCGACCAGAAATTATCGAGGATTACAACCAAATTTTTGCAAGGGATATCGCTTTGGTTATCGAAGATAAGTTCATTAAGTCTAATATTTTACCGGATAGAGAAAAGGAAATAAAAGCTATCGAACATGTGATAGCAGAAATTGATCCCAATAAAGTGTTCAAAGCACCGTCAGAAGATATTCACTTTGAAGGGGGAGATATTATGGCGCATAATGACTATATTTTTATAGGGACTTACTTGGGAGAAGATTATCCCGATTGTATTGTTGCTCGCACAAACATGAAAGGAGTAGAGTACATTACCTCTCTTTTTCCAGATAAGAAGGTAAAAGCTTTTGATTTGAATAAATCTATGCAAGATCCCAAAGATAATGCGCTACATTTGGATTGTTGTTTTCAGCCTGTAGGTCATAATAAAGCGATCATACACAAAGAAGGGTTTCGAGATCCCTTGGATTATGAGTTTTTATTAGATTTTTACGGTAAAGACAATCTCTTTCATATAGATAAAACAGAGATGTACTACATGAATTCTAACATCTTTTCTATTGCAGAAGATGTAGTGATTTCTGAAAAGAACTTTACGAGATTGAATGCCTGGTTAAGAAAACAAAATATTACTGTAGAAGAAGTGCCTTATGCAGAAATAGCAAAGCAGGAAGGACTTTTACGTTGTTCTACAATGCCATTGATTAGAGATTAAGCAAATTATAATTAAAAATTTTTGAAGGTGTAGGAATGCACTATGATTTTTGATATGAAACAAGTAACAAATACAATTGTAATGATTCGTCCTGTACAGTTTAGGATGAATGAGCAAACTGCGGTAAATAATTATTATCAAGAAGATGCAGGAGTAGCCAAAGAAGATGCAAACTCGAGAGCTCAACAAGAATTTGATGGGTTTGTAGGTAGATTGAAAGAAGTAGGAGTTCGTGTAATTGTAATTGATGATGATCCTAAGAATGATACTCCGGATTCTATTTTTCCTAATAACTGGGTGTCCTTTCATGAAAATGGAGACATCGGTTTATATCCAATGTTTGCGGTAAACAGAAGAAGAGAACGAAGACCAGAGATCCTTGACGAAATTGAAGCTTCAGGATTCGAAATAAAAAATGTAGTAGACTACACCAGTGCCGAAGAAGAAGAGGTTTTTCTTGAAGGTACAGGAAGCTTGGTTTTGGATCGCGTAAACAGAAAAGCGTATTGCGCACTCTCTCCCAGAGCCGATGAAAGCTTGTTTATCGAGTTTTGTGAAGATTTTGAGTACACACCAGTAGTTTTTACAGCTTATCAAACTGTAGATGGAAAGAGACTGCCTATCTATCACACCAATGTAATGATGGGAGTAGGAGAGACCTTTGCAGTGGTATGTCTGGATTGTATTGATGATAAAAAGGAACGAAAAAACCTGATTGATCATCTAAAAGAAACAGGTAAAGAAATTATAGCAATCACAGAAGAGCAGGTTAATAATTTTGCGGGCAATATGCTTCAAGTTGTAGGTTCCAACGAGAAACGTTATCTTGTAATGTCATCTGCGGCGTATAATAGTCTAACCGAATCTCAAATCGAGAGTATCAAAAAACATTGCGAAATTCTTCATAGTGATTTGAATATGATCGAAACTCTAGGAGGAGGAAGTGCAAGATGCATGATGGCAGAGGTGTTTCTACCTGCCAAATGATAAAAATATGCTTTCAAAGAAAACAAAATACGGATTAAAAGCGCTTACCTATATCGCTAGGAAGAAATGTGATCATCCTGTGCAAATTTCAGAGATCGCTCAAAGTGAAAATATTTCTCAAAAGTTTTTAGAAAGTATATTGTTAACTCTTAGGAAGAATGGATTTTTGGGGTCCAAAAAAGGAAAAGGTGGAGGCTATTATTTGATCAAAGAACCAAAAGAAATCATAATGGCCTCTATTATTAGAGTTTTGGAAGGGCCTATCGCAATGTTACCTTGTGTAAGTCTTAACTTTTATGAAAAGTGTGATGATTGCCCAGATGAAGATGCTTGTGCGGTACACAGTCTTATGATAGAAGTGAGAGATAATACCCTAAAAGTTTTAGAAAACAAAACCTTAGAAGATTATACCAAATAGGAGGTTATTTGTCGGTTATTCTTTTGTATTTGAAAGGACCTTTTATTTTTCCCCATACTTGTTTTCCTTCTGTATTATACCCTCTGTTCCAAATAGATATCTTATCCCGACTTACTACAAAATCAGAAGTAATATAATCTACATGTTTGATACTACTAGAACAGGTTTTTTTATTGGTTTTTCCAGAATATATGGTAGAAGTGTTTTTAACAAAATAAACTTGACATCCTTCTCTAACTTCCAGACTGTCCAAGGTTAATTTATTCAGAAGCTTAGCATGTTTCCAGCTTGAGTTGTAATCTTTGGCATTTAAGATTTTATAACTCGTGCTTTGAAATCGCAAGGAGTCTACTCGCTCGTAGTGTAAGATCCGTTGGCCGTAAACTCTATTTTCGTCTTTAGCATCGAAAAGTTCACTGTATACCCAGTGTCCAGGACGTTCTTTCCATATTTTAATATTCACCAATCTAAGAAACGGATAACTAGAATCATCTTGAGTTTGTTCTTCGTTAGAAAACTCTCCTACCATCAATGATACCAGATCATTTAATTCTGGGTCACTAACCGCTTTGGAGCTACATCCAAAGGTCAAAATTAGTGAACAAAGAAGAAGGAGAATTTGCTTCATGCAGTTTTTGATAAATATATGAAAAAAACTAAGAAAAATGCAATTAATCGATAAAATCATGCATTTTATCCTAATAATTTAAGGGTTAGATGCTATTTTACGAATCATTCCACCAAAAATAAAGTAGTGAAAAGGAATCATAAGATACCAGTACAAACGCCCCCATATTCCTTTGGGTCTAAATGTGGCTGTTTGATGCAAAACATTGTTTTGGTCGATATCAAATTCTAACCAAGCTTCACCCGGGACTCTCATTTCGGCAAATAATAATAATCGCTTGTTTTTTTTGTCGGCAACCAGAACACGCCAAAAATCCAATGCATCTCCAGAAAATATATCATCAGGATGTGTTCTTCCTCTGCGTAAACCAACTCCACCAAAGAATTTATCGATATGTCCTCGTATTTTCCACATCCAATTTCCGTAATACCAACCAGTTTCGCCACCAATAGCCCAAATACGTTCTAAGGTATTTTCAATATTGGTCAACTCTATTTTTTTGATGTCTTTAAAACATCCTCTTTTAGGAACCCTAACATATTTCTGAATACTACGATTAAAACGACCACTGATCATAGAATCTTTCCAGCTAGAAACCACCTGGTTCTGTTCGATTTTAATAAATGCAAGTTCTAAAGCTTTTTCATAAGTCATGGGATGAATATCCAAGAGCTCATTCAAACGCTTATCGTTGGCAATAACTGGGATTTTCATGCTATCCACCAGATTCAATGCAAGCTTAAATGAGGTCGAAGTCACAAAATATAGCCAGTATGAAGATAGCCTTGGGGTCATCACGGGGAGGGTGAATATAAAGAGTTTAATTCCTCTTACTCTAGCATACCGATATAACATTTCTTTATAAGTGAGAATATCAGGACCACTGATGTCGAATGATTGATTGTAACACTTTTCATTAAGTAACACTCCAGTCATAAATTTCAGGACATCTCTAATCGCAATAGGTTGGGTTTTGGTGTTTACCCATTTAGGAGTCACCATAATCGGCAGCTTTTCGCATAAGTCTCTAATAATTTCAAATGAGGAGCTTCCTGACCCTACGATGATTCCTGATCGTAATACGGTTAAGTTATAATTCCCCTTATATAAGGTCTCTTCAACATTTTTACGAGACCATAAATGTCTTGATAAGTTTTTTTCATTAACAATCCCACTAAGATAGATGACCTGTTTAATATCGGTATCAGCAAGATAGGTGTTGAAATTTTTTGCAGAGATTTCCTCTTTGGTATCAAAATCCTTGGTCGAGGAGCTCATAGAATGTATTAGATAATACGCTACATCTATGTTTTTTGGTAATTTAGAAGGTTCTGGAGTCTTTAAAAAGTCAATTTCAACAATTTCGATTTTCTTTTTGGTTTCTTGATCAATGGCCAACCTGTTTTTATCCCTCACGCAACATATCACATCATGTCCAGCATCTAATAAAAGAGGCAACAATCGCATACCAATGTATCCATTAGTACCTGTAAGAAGAATTCGCATTTTTTTCTGATTAAGTTACAAAGAATTTGAATGAGATAAAATTTATATCATGAAGTTGTCTCAACTTTTTTGGAAAAGTAAAACGCCCAAACCTATGCTTGGGCGTTTTAGATGACCACATAAAGAGTTTCTTAAGTATTAATGAAAATAACAACCTTTTAGTAAAAGTGAATCGGTATATCCTCCTCCTTTTATTGTATTTAATTTCTTTTTGTCTAAAGAGGTAATCACTTTTTTGTCAAATTTTAGTTTTTTAGGTTTTAATTGTTTCATTTTGTGTGTGTATATTTTTGCCTACTCTATTAATGGATTTTCGGTTTACTCCAAACAAGACGTATTACGTCCGACCTCTACTAAGTTAGATCTAGCATTTATACACCACAAATAGTTGTCCCTCATATTTATAAATTTGGGGAAGGGTAATTGTTTGATTTTGTGTGCTTCATGATCGTCATATGGTCTTAGGTTTTGTGAAAAAGACGGTTATTCTAATTTCAAAAAGAATATGGAGAAAGTGGGATGTGCTCGTTAAGTTTTCAGAATAAAATATGTATGGTTACACGATGTTTCTTTTTATTGCGTAACGGATGAAATACAGTGTGAAATCGAATAGTGTACCTTTATAATTTCTCTTATCTTTGCAGCCTAATTTTTAGACGATGAGCTTACAACATGTCATTTCCGAAAGGGTAAAAGGAGGTATACAAACACTATTTGATGCACAACTTGAAACAGTAGAGTTACAAGCTACCAGAAAAGAGTTTGAAGGCGATATTACTGTAGTGGTGTTTCCTATGCTTAGAGTAGTAAAAGGAAATCCTGTGCAAATCGGTGAAGCTTTGGGTAAGTTTTTGAAAGAAAATGTAGATGAAGTAGATGATTTTAACGTGGTAAAGGGATTTCTGAATCTTGTAATTTCCGATCAGTACTATCTTTCATTTTTTAATACGATTAAAGATGAAAATCAGTATGGCTTTCAAACACCTTCGAATGAGGAAAGATCGGTTATGGTAGAGTATTCGTCTCCTAATACCAATAAGCCACTCCATTTGGGGCATATTCGAAATATACTTCTAGGATATTCGGTATCGCAAATTATTAAAGCTAGCGGTAAAAAAGTGTACAAGACCCAAATCATTAATGATAGGGGGATTCATATTTGTAAATCGATGTTGGCCTGGAAGAAATTTGGGAATGATGAAACACCGAAATCTTCGGGACTTAAAGGGGATAAATTGGTAGGGAATTATTATGTAAAGTTTGATCAAGAGTATAAAAAACAAATCGCAGCTTTAATTGAACAGGGGACACCTGAAGAAGAAGCGAAAAAAGAAGCACCATTTTTAAAAGAAGCACAAGAAATGCTTCGCAAATGGGAAGCCGGAGATCCAGAAGTGGTGGAGCTATGGAAAACGATGAATGGATGGGTGTATGATGGATTTGATCAAACCTATAAAGCATTAGGAGTAGATTTCGATAGTTATTACTATGAAAGTAATACCTATTTACTGGGAAAGGATAATATCGAAGAAGGTTTGGCTAATGGAGTATTCTTTAAAAAGGAAGATGGATCTGTATGGTGTGATCTTACTGAAGAAGGACTGGACGAAAAATTGGTTTTACGAAGCGACGGTACGGCAGTGTATATGACTCAGGATATTGGTACTGCGATTCAAAGAGCTAAGGATAAACCGGATGTTGGAGGTATGATATATACCGTAGGGAATGAGCAGGATTACCATTTTAAAGTGTTGTTCCTGATTCTTAAAAAGCTGGGCTATGATTGGGCAGAAAATTTGCACCATCTTAGTTATGGAATGGTGGATCTACCTAGCGGAAAAATGAAAAGTAGAGAAGGAACAGTAGTAGATGCAGACGACCTGATCTATGAGATGGCACAAACAGCCGAAGAAATTTCTGAAGATCTGGGTAAACTTGACGGTTACACAGAAGAAGAAAAGAAACAAGTCTATAACACTATCGGATTAGGGGCATTAAAATATTATATTCTGAAAGTGGATCCTAAAAAACGAATTCTTTTTAATCCAGAAGAATCTGTAGATTTCCAAGGAAATACTGGGCCATTTATTCAATATACATACGCTAGAATACAAGCAATTTTACGTAAGGCCGATTTTGAGTTTGATCCGAAAATTACTGGAGTAATTATTCATGAAAAAGAGAAGGAGGTCCTGAAACAGCTTGAGCTATTTCCAGGGGTGATTCAAACCGCAGCCAACGAGCTAAGTCCGGCATTAATTGCTAACTACACCTATGATCTGGTGAAAAGTTATAACTCATTCTTTCAGAATGTATCCATCTTTGGAGCGGATCTAGAACAAGAGAAAAGATTTAGAGTACAACTCTCCAGTGTGGTAGGTAACGTGATTAAATTGTCTTTTGGGCTTTTGGGGATCAATGTGCCGGAAAGAATGTAATTGTTGTTAATAACTTCTTAAATATTGTATTATTTTGATTTTCAGTAGAGTTATTGTGCAATATATCGACTTTTTTACCGTTTTATCAGTTTTATCCAATTAAAAAAGCGTGCAAATCCTTGCAAAAACGCCTTGTTTTTTTATTTTAGAGTTATGAAATTCCAAATATCCAGGGCTACAGACACGGATTTATCGCTGATGCAACGCTTGTTCTATCAGACGGTCACTTCTTATGGGTCCTTGATATTTACCAAGGACGAAATAAAAATTTATTCTCGATTAGCAACCAATAAGGAATATTGGCATAAAAAATTTAGAGAAGATTTTATCTACAATGCCAAGTTAAATGGTGAAATTATTGGTTCTTTTTGTATGGACAAAAAAGGAAATATAGAATATATTTTTGTACATATGAATTACCATGGTCAAGGAATAGCTAAAGCTATGTTTAGAACAATAGAAGAAGTTGCTCGACAGCAAAATATTGATACGCTTACTACGCAAATCAGTATACTTACCAAAGGTTTTTTTCAAAAACATGGTTTTGAGATGATCAAAAATTCCGTAAAAGTTGTGGGAGGCGAAGAAGTGGTTACCTACACCGCGGTTAGACATCTCAAAAATTAATTCGTAATACTGCATTGGGGGTGAATCCCAACCCTAATTGTTGAACTTCCTCTACATTTCCACTATCATTTACTCTGTAGTAATTATTGACCACATTTTCCCGACTGGTAAGATTCCATAAAGAGAGACCAGCAGTTCCTTTGATACTCTTGGTTAAATTAAAGATGTAAGTTGCAGAAGCGTCCCATCTAAAATAATCTTGTAGGGTATCGCTATTTGGAGCTTGATAGTTGATGTTTCCGTTTGCCAAAATTTGATTTTCTAATACAGGTCTTGTGGTAGGTCTTCCGCTGTGCCAGTTGATACCTGTTGAAAGTTTTAAACTGTTTATCGAGTAAGCTACAGCAAAGTTGATGTTATGCCTAATATCAATGTTGTTTGGGAAGTCACGAGGAAAGAGTTGATTAAATGTATAATCATTTTTGGCATAAGAGTAGCTCAACCATGTGCTCAGGTTTTTAAAACGCTTATTGATCAAAAAATCTACACCTCGGGTAGTATAACTCCCATGATCCGGAACAAATTCAAATTGGTTTTGAAACCCTTGACTTTTTGATAAGATTCCTAATACATTTTTGTAAAAGGTATCAATATTGATTAGCCAATTGTTATGCGTATAGGTTATTCCCAAAGAAACCTGTTCACTTTCAATAATAGGAATATCTTCTTCATTTGATAGCACCCAATTTCGGTTTTCTACGCCCAAAAAATTATTTTGTGATTCGATAACTTGAGAAGTGACCTGACTTTTTAGTTCCCCAAGTACTTCTACTGTAAAATGATCGAGAAATTTATGAGTGACACTCAACCGGGGTTCCAATAAGGTCCGGTCTAATTTTCCATAATGATTAAGCCGTGCCCCAGCTGTGATATGGGTATTGTTGTTCGGGGAATCGTAATTAATTTCAGAATACAAACTATTCGTTCTGATCACTTCTTTTGTAAAATCTCTGAAGGTAGGGTTGTTTACATCTCTTAAATTTGAAATACCAGTTTCATTAAATTGATACCCGTTAAACCAATGTAAATTGGGATGTATTTTGAACGATCCATTTATTTTAACACCACTCTCTAATACCTCATTCTCCTGTAAAAGCCTCTGGTTATTGATAATGTCAGAATTAATAGCTTCAAGGTTGTAATTAGTGCCATACAATATCAGTTCGGTGTTGAAGGCATCACTCCAGTTTCTTTGGTAAGACAAGCCTCCAGCAGTGTTATTTTGTTTAAGACTACTTGCTCTTGCTTCATTCGTACTATTTACAATGGCATTTTCCTGAAACATAAGATCATTACGGATAAGCAATGCATTTATTTTGATCAGATCCTTTGGGCTGAACTGGTACAACCAACGTAAGCTAGTGTCATAAAAAGAGAACTCATCATTGGTATTAGAAATTTCATTGGTATTTTCAACGACTTCCGAATCTTGAAATGACTTGTCAAAAAATTGACGATAAGTAGGCGTTTCCAGGACTTCACTAATAGACTTCCGAACAGAGAGCTGAATAGAGGATTTTTTACCCAATCTAAGATCAGTATATCCATCGATACTGGTCATATTTACACCAAAACTTGTAGTATTTTGTTGAGCTACCTCATTATCAGTACTCATGGCAATAACACTTGACACCCCATCTCCGTAACGTGCACTGGTGCCATTTTTGAGTAATTCTACGTTTTTGGTTAAATAAGGATTAAAAGCGGATATTAGCCCAAAGAAGTGTCCAGACTGATACATCTTTATACCATCCCAGAGTATTAGATTTTGATCATTGGTTCCACCTCTTACATTAATGTCAGAAACGGTTTCTTCTGTACTTAAGATACCAGGTAACGCTTGGATGGTTTGTAAAAGATCTGGTTCGATTAATCCGGGGAGGATTCCAAAATCATCATAATCAATGCGTATAGATCCATCGTTTTTTTTACCAATTCCCTTAATTAGATAATCATTTAAAATAATTTCATTCAGGTATTGCACTTCCCGTGTCATCATAATTTCTTTACAGGGCTGTTCAACAAGATCCTTGGCAGGCAATTGAAGCGGAGTATATCCCAAAAACTGAATGTTGATGAGCTGATTGAGATCAGATAGCTCAATAGAAAAAGACCCGTTTTGATCCGTGACACTAGTTTTGTTTTGGCTTTGGATGGTTGCGTTTGTAATGACCGTATTTTCAGAAGCTGAAATGAGTACCCCACAAATAGTAAACAAACGTGCACTTATAGTAATCGTAGTAGGATCGAGATACTTAAAATTAAGCAAGGTTTGTTTTTGTATGTAGGTAACAGCTGCTTTTAGGTCAAGATCTTTGTTGGGAGCTTTAACCGTAATGCTTTCCAGGTCATTGTCAACATAAGAGAAACTACAACCAAATTGTTTTTGTAATTCGTTTAACACGGAAATTAAAGGCAATGCATCCTCTTCAGACTGCGCAAAGGACTGAAAACAATTTAAGAAAAGAATAAAAAGTACAACTGTGATTTTGGTTCTGATCACTGTTTATACAGGGTTACTAGGTTTTCGTTAATTTCATATTTCAAACCCATTGGTATCGTAATAGACTCCAATGCCATTTGAATATCTGAATGTACAAAATTACCAGTAAAAAGTAAGTGTTGATCAATGTTTTTTGAAGAGATGACTACATCATATTGCCTTTCAAGTTCTCCTAGTACTAGATAATAAGGTTTACTCTTAAAAATGCTTTTATTTTCTATCCACGAGGGGGTGGTATCTTGGGTATTGATTTCATTGATTTTTTTAGAAAGTAACTCAATACCTTTTCCCGGAGGTAATCGGTAAGTATTTTGTTGGTAAGATACACTTACCAGACCTTCATAGCAAATTACTTCAAAATACCCCTCACGTTGATTTACATTGAATTCTGTACCTAATACAGTAACGACACCAAGAGGTGTGTGAACATCGAACTTTTTTCCTTTAGCAACTTTAAAATAAGCTTCACCCTCAAGATGTACCTCTCGATTGTTTTCCCAACCCTTTTTATTATACACGATTTCAGATAAAGCATTGAGTTGTACCTTGGTTTGGTCAGGAAGTTCAAAATTTACCTTTTGTCCAGCTAAGGTATTGACCTGGGTATCTTGATTGGCAAAAAAGAAATACACTCCTAGACCCAATACGAATACAGCGGCGATCCTAAGTAGAATGCCCAAATAGGATTTGTTTTTGGAAACTGTGCGTTGCGAAATGTGTTGTTGTATTTCGTTTAATTCTTCGGTTACGTCATAAGACGGAGGAAGAATTTTTTTACTAGTATCAGAAATTTTGATGTAAGAATCATAGGCGTCTAATTTCTTAAACGCCTTTAATTCTTCATCGGTCAGCGCATTATCTAACCATTTTCTAATAAGATCTTTCTCTTTCATAACAAAGTTCCTATATATATATAACACCTTAAAGTCGAAAATTCCTACCTTATTTTTCAAATTCCTTCAATTTCTTTTCTTAATTTTTCTAATGCCCCATAAATTCTCTTTTCTACGGCTTTTCTTGAAATGCCTAAAAGCGCTGCAATTTCTTTGTGCTTTTTCCCTTCAACCCTATTTAAAAGAAATGCAACACGCTGAGGTTCTGTAAGGTTCGCAAGGGCTTTTTGATACTTTTGTAAATACTCTTTTTCCTCCAAAATGAATTCTGGAGATTGATTAGTATAATTTTTATGGTCTTCTTGTTGAAACTTTAGTTTTACCTTATCGTGTTTAAGCTGATTTAAGGATAAATTGTTAGCAATTGTGAACAGAAAACTTTTTGTTTTTTGCAGGGGAACTTTTTTACAATTATCCCAAAGTTTAATAAATGCCTCTTGAACCTTGTCTCGGGGGCTGATATGCTCTCCATACTTGTAATAAATGAAATTATGTAATTCTTGAGCATGTTTCTTGAAAAGTTCAGCAAACAACTTTTCTTCGCAAACATTGTCATAGAGGTTCTTAGACATTACTATATTTTTTGTTAAAATTATAAAAAATACTATTTACCAGTAGGAATTTTCGCGGTTTAATTGTTATTATACAAATAGTTGTTGGAAAAAGTAAAAAGAATGAAGACTAGGATATTAATTTTCTGTTTGGCTGCGATAATGAGCTTAGTAGGGTGTCAAAATGAAGAAAGAGAAATTATCGATCCTACAATTGACGACGTGATTCCCAGAAATTCGCAATTAGCAAGTTTAATTAAAAATGTAGTGACTCATGATGGTTCTTTTGATAATATAGTAGACAAAGGACATTGTTTTAGTATTAAATTACCTTATACAATCTTAAGAAATCAGGAGGAATTTTTAATTGATGAGGTAAACGATTATCAATTGTTTCAAGATACGGATAACATACAGATTCAATTCCCTGTAGTAATTACACTATTTAATTATCAAGAAACCGAAGTTGAAAATCAAGCCCAGCTTGACGCGCTAGGAAATGCTTGTTTGTCGAACGATCCTGATATCGAGTGTATAGATTTTACTTACCCTATTCGAATATCTACTTTTGACAGCCGAACAAACCAATTAGAGACGCTAGAATTATTTCATGATTCAGAAATGTTTGAATTCATGGATCAGACAGACGAAACGGTTTCGATGAGTATTAACTACCCCATAGATTTGTTGTTACACGATGGGCAAAATTCGCAAGCCCAACATAATACGGCTCTATTGAATGCTATTCTCGAAGTAGCAACTGCCTGCGATGAGAACGATTTATAAGTAAAGAAGATAAGTAGAAAAGCCGCTATTGTAGCGGCTTTTTTTGTTTAACATTTTAGTTTAAAACGTTAAACAAAAAGTTAAATAAATGCTAAAACCCCAATACCAGGGTTAGAGTTTTCAGGATTGAGTTGTTTAATCATCAAACAATAAATTTAAACACCATGAAAATGAAAAATTTCCTCAAAACAGTTTTGATAGCATTTTTAACCATTACTGTTTTTTCGTGTTCGGATGATGATGATACTACCTTTCCCCCTTCATCAACAACGATTGCGGATTTTGTAGCGGCAAACGCAGATTATAGTTCTTTGCTTGCAGCATTAGAAAAAGCTGAACTAGTACAAACTTTATCCGAAGAAGGAAGTTTTACTGTTTTCGCTCCAAACAACGCAGCATTCGATGCACTGCTTACGAGTCTGGGAGTAACACTAGATGATCTCTCAAAAGATGATTTAACACCAATCTTATTAAATCACGTTTTAGGATCAAGACTCACTTCTACACAATTGACTACTGGATATTCTGATAACCTGGCAGGTTTTAGTACCTATGTAAATACGTCAAGTGGGGTACAAATCAATGGAATCTCCACAGTAACACAGGCTGATATCGAGCAATCTAACGGAGTGATCCATGCTGTAGATGCTGTAATTACACTACCCACGGTGACTACTTTTGCAGTTGCAGACCCTAACTTTGATACATTACAAGCAGCACTTACAGATCTTACTCCAGATACGGATTATGCAACTGTGTTAAGTACAGCAAACGGAACTGACCCGGCTCCATTCACAGTATTTGCACCCACAAACGATGCATTTACGGATCTTTTGGATAGATTCAATATCGAGATAGCAGACCTTACAGCTGCTCAATTAGAGATAGTATTAAATTATCACGTAATTGCAGGAGCTAATGTTTTGGCAGCAGATCTACCTGGTATTCCTGATGGAGTAACTCCAGCTACTTTACAAGGGGAAACACTAACATTAAATCTAGAAGGCGGAGCATTTTTACGTGATAAAACAGGAGTGGATTCTGAAATTATTGCTACAGATGTAAAGGCCACCAATGGTGTGATTCATGCTATTGATAAAGTGCTTTTACCTAACGCCGCATTAGATGCTTTAGGAAGAAGTTTTACAGCTGTAGCCTTTAATGGAGGAGAAGCAAGTGATTTTTCTTCTTTGTATGCTGCTCTTCGTATTACAGGTCTGAATGACGCTTTGGATAGCGCAACAATGCGTACTGTATTCGCACCCACTAATACGGCATTCGATGCTTTGTTGGATGGTGCTAGTCTGGAAGACTTACCGGTAGCAACAGTAACACAAATATTATTGAACCATGTGATAGATGGAAAGTTATTATCCACTGATTTGTCTACAAGCTATGCAAATACATTAGCGACATTTGGGGATACTATGAACAATTTGAGCATCTATATCAATACTAGTAGTGGAGTAGTGCTTAATGGCGGGATGGCTAATGGAGGAGCAACAGTAGCAACACCTAATGTAGAAACCCGTAACGGAGTAATTCATGTGGTGGATGCAGTAATAGGGTTGCCAACTGTGGTAACATTTGCGGTTGCAGATTCTAATTTCTCTACTTTGGTTTCTGCACTTACCGACCTTACACCGGCGACTGATTTTGTAAGTGTGTTAAGCACAGCAAACGGAACAGACCCAGCACCATTTACAGTATTCGCGCCTACTAATGATGCATTTTCTGCAATAACAATCCCAGGAGAATCAGAACTTACTCCAATACTTCAATATCATGTAGTTGCAGGAGCAAATGTTAGAGCAGCAGATTTATCAGATGGTCAAGTAGTTACTACTTTAGAAACAGGAACTTTTACCGTAAATGTTGGTAGTAGTGTAACTATAACTGATGAAAATAGTAGAGTTACCAATGTTGTTGTAACCGATGTTCAGGCAGTAAATGGAGTTATCCATGTTGTAGACCAAGTATTATTACCAATGATGTAATTCAATATATATCCAGGCTCGAGAGAGCCTGGATATTTCTTTCACATATTTCACACTTCTTAATTTCTAACTCTTAAAATTAAAATTGCTATGAAAAAACTAACCAGTAGGTTATGCATGTCGATCTTTTGCATAATTGTATCGAGTATGTTTGTGGCTTGTCAAAATGATGACGAAGTCCAAAACGAACCAGAACTTATTGAATTCGAAGAGTCAAAAATTATCAGTTTTGATGCAATCGAAGAAATGACAAAAACGCTTCTTGATGGTGAATTAACAGTCAAGGACGAAGGCAAAACGTTTGGAATCAGTAGAGAAAAAAGAGTATATGATTTTTCTGCTGAAGTATTACAGGGAGCAGGATCTGGAACACAGCTTTCAGGAGAACTTTCGTTAAACTTTACTTTTTATCATGCCAGTTTTACCATTGTAAGAGGTAATCTCGAATTGCCAGATGGTACCAAAGCAAGGGCAAGGGGAGCCATTATAAGTGATGGGATTTTCTATATTATAATTGATCCGCCAGGAAGAGATTTAATTTTTGGTATCGGTAGAGTACAAGATAACGGAAATGTTGATGGAAGTTTTAAATTCTTTACCCGAGGAGGTTTAGGAAGAGGATTGTGGACTGCAGAGTTACTAGAAACTACTAGACCAAATAAAACTATAGTCGAACTTATCGTTGAAGATGGAAGATTTACCTCTTTGGTCGGAGCATTACAAGCAGCAGATTTGGTGGAACCATTGTCAGGAGAAGGACCTTTTACAGTTTTTGCTCCTACCGATGAAGCTTTTGAAGCTTTGGAAGAAATTCCACCATTAGAAACGTTAACACAAATATTATTATATCATGTTGCAAGCGGGAGGTTAAATACCGCAGAATTGTTAGCCCAAGAGTTGACGGAAACACTACAAGGAGAAGATGTAAAAGTAAGCTTAAATGAGAATAATGAGATTGTTATCAATGATACGGTAAAATTACTCTCAGCAAATATTGGCGGTTCAAATGGTATCATACAAGTTATTGATGCTGTGTTGATCCCACCTTCTTTTGAAACGCAACAAAGTATTGTAGAAATTGCAGTTGCCACTCCAGAGTTATCTACTTTGGTAGGTGCTTTACAGGCTGCAGATTTGGTAGATACATTGAATGGAGATGGTCCTTTTACCGTGTTTGCACCAACCAATAATGCTTTTGCTGCGTTGTCTGAAATACCATCTGGAGATGCATTGACCGAAGTGTTACTATACCATGTAGCTTCTGGAAAACTAACCGCAGAAGAATTGATTGAAGGTCAAACAGTAACTACCATACAGGGAGAAGAAGTAACCATTGCTATGAATGATGATGGTAAAGTAATTTTGAATGATACCATCGAAGTGTTGATGGCAGATATCGAGGCTTCCAATGGTATTGTGCATGTAATTAATGGAGTCTTGTTACCTCCAGCAGAATTACAAAGTATTGTAGAGATTGCTGTAGCTACACCAGAATTATCTACACTGGTGGGTGCGCTACAAGCGGCAGATTTGGTGGATACGCTTAATGGAGATGGTCCCTTTACCGTGTTCGCGCCAACAAATGATGCGTTTGCAGCTTTATCCGAGGTCCCATCTGGAGATGCATTGACCGAGGTATTATTGTATCACGTTGCTTCCGGAAAATTAACTGCAGAGGATTTATTGACCGGTCAAACAGTAACTACCATTCAAGGAGAAGAAGTAACCATTGCTATGAATGATGATGGTAAAGTAATTTTGAATGATACTATCGAAGTATTGATGGCGGATGTCGAAGCATCTAATGGAATAGTTCATGTAATTACTGGAGTTCTGTTACCCCCCGCAGAACTACAAAGTATCGTAGAGATTGCAATCAGTACCCCTGAGCTTTCTACCCTGGTAGGAGCATTACAGGCAGCAGATTTGGTTGATGCACTTAGCGCAGAAGGACCTTTCACAGTGTTTGCACCAACCAATGCTGCCTTCGATGCATTGAGCGCAATTCCTTCTGGAGACGCACTAAGAGAGGTGTTGATATATCATGTAGCATCAGGGAAATTAACTGCAGATGAACTACTTGCCGGCCAAACAGTAACTACATTACAAGGAGATGAAGTTACTATCGAGATGGTAAATGACGAAGTAGTATTAAATGGAAACATAAGAGTAGCCATGGCCAATATTGAGGCATCCAATGGTATTATTCATGTTATTGAGGGAGTTTTGATTCCTTCAGCTCACTAATAAGTGTTAATTTAGGTTTAGCCACCTTATAATTAATTTTCCAAAAAAAAGCCATCGAAAGAAATCAATTTATCGATTTCTTTTGGTGGCTTTTTGTATTATTTCTGAAATAGAAAACATTTTGATATAGAATTCTCAAATTATCCAAAATGATTATAATTCTGCATTTCCTTTCTTTTATTAATACACTACAAATGTGTAAATTTGCAGCTATCTATCGATAAAGGTAGTATTGCAAAACAGAGAATTTTATGTTTGATAATTTAAGTGATAAGTTAGATAAGGCCTTACATATTCTTAAAGGTCATGGTCAGATTACAGAAATAAATGTAGCCGAAACCCTAAAAGAAGTACGAAGAGCCTTAGTTGATGCGGATGTAAACTATAAGATAGCCAAGGATTTTACTGCAAGAGTAAAAGAAAAAGCAATAGGAGAGAACGTATTAAAAAGTCTTAAGCCAGGTCAGTTAATGGTGAAACTGGTAAAAGACGAACTTACCGAGTTAATGGGAGGTGACGCTGCAGGGATTAATTTGTCTGACTCGCCATCGATCATTTTAATGTCTGGATTACAAGGGTCGGGTAAGACAACATTCTCTGGAAAACTTGCGAATTATTTAAAAAATAAAAAAACCAAGAAACCTCTTTTGGTCGCCTGTGATGTATACAGACCTGCAGCGATTGATCAGCTGCATGTAGTAGGGGAGCAGATCAATGTTGAGGTATTTAGTGATAGAGGAAATAACGATCCTGTAGCAATTGCTAAAGCCGGTGTGGCTCATGCAAAAGCAAATGGAAACAATGTTGTAATTATAGATACGGCGGGTCGTTTGGCGGTTGATGAAGCCATGATGACCGAGATCGAGAATATACATAAAGCTATTTCTCCTAGTGAAACACTGTTTGTGGTAGATTCGATGACTGGTCAGGATGCGGTAAATACTGCGAAAGCATTTAACGATGTTTTGAATTTTGATGGTGTAATTCTTACCAAGTTAGATGGTGATACTCGAGGTGGAGCCGCAATTTCTATTAAATCTGTGGTTAATAAACCAATCAAGTTTATAGGTACCGGAGAGAAAATGGAAGCTATTGATGTTTTCTACCCTTCGCGTATGGCAGATCGAATCCTTGGGATGGGAGATGTAGTATCGCTGGTAGAACGTGCGCAAGAGCAGTTTGATGAAGAAGAAGCTAGAAAATTACAGAAGAAAATAGCAAAAAATCAATTCGGTTTTGATGATTTCTTGAAGCAAATCCAGCAAATCAAGAAAATGGGTAATATGAAAGATTTAGTGGGGATGATACCCGGAGCCGGGAAAATGATGAAAAATATGGATATCGATGATGATGCTTTCAAACATATTGAAGCGATTATTCATTCTATGACTCCTGCAGAGCGTGCAAAGCCACAAATTATTAATGCCAGCAGAAAAAAACGTATTGGTAAAGGATCAGGAACCTCGATTCAACAGGTAAATCAGTTACTGAAGCAGTTTGATCAAATGAGCAAAATGATGAAGATGATGCAAGGTGGAGGTGGCAAACGTATGATGCAGATGATGGGTAAAATGAGATAAATTAAAACACAACATAAACTATTTAAGCACATTATAGGGGGATGGAATTATTAGACGGAAAAAAAGTTAGCAACGATATTAAAGACGAAATTGCTGTCGAGGTTCAAAAAATGAAGGACAGAGGAGAGAAAGTTCCTCATTTGGCGGCAGTATTAGTAGGTAACGACGGCGCCAGTTTAACGTATGTAGGTAGTAAAGTAAAAGCCTGCGAGCGTGTAGGTTTTGAATCTACTTTGGTAAAAATGCCTAGTACAACTAGTGAGATTGAGTTGTTGACTAAAATCAAAGAGTTGAATGAGGACGATAATATTGATGGATTTATCGTGCAATTACCGCTTCCTCCACAAATTGATACGCAAAAAGTCTTATTAGCAGTAGATCCTGACAAGGATGTTGATGGTTTTCACCCAATGAACTTTGGTAAGATGGCATTGGATATGTCTACTTTTATACCAGCAACGCCTTTTGGGATTTTAGAATTGCTAGAGCGTTATGATGTAGATACCAAAGGAAAGCACACTGTGGTTATCGGTAGAAGTCATATTGTTGGGCGGCCTATGAGTATCTTGATGGGTAGAAAAGGATGGCCAGGGAATTCTACCGTTACTCTAACACATAGTCATACCAAAAATATTACACAGATTATATCTCAAGCTGATATTGTGATCTCTGCTTTAGGAGTTCCTAATTTTTTAAAAGCTGAAATGGTGAAGGATGATGCAGTAATTATTGATGTGGGTATTACTCGTGTTACTGACGAAACTAGACCAAAAGGATATAAGATCGTAGGAGATGTTGACTTTGAAAACGTAAGTAAAAAAGCATCCCATATTACTCCTGTTCCTGGTGGAGTAGGGCCGATGACTATAGCAATGTTATTGAAAAATACTCTGTTAGCAAGAGAAAGGCATCATAACAACAAGAAATAAACTTATTTCTTTTAAACGATAAAAAAAATGCTCGTTATCTGAACAGATAACGAGCATTTTTTTATTCTATAATTTCTGTTATTCTATAAGGTTATTAGGTTTAACAGAAACAACCAAAAAGTTAGATCTGTATTAGATCTAACTTTTTGTTACATTTATATTTTGGTGATATTCTGTTTAAATAATGTTTTCTTATTGATTAAATTTATCAGCACTAATGCTCTCGTCTCCAGAACCACCGGTACTATATCCTCCGCTTCCACTTGGTAGAAGATCTAGAGATAAGTTATATGATGGAACATTGATTCCTTTGGTCGTTTTTACCGTTTGGAAATCTAAGATTTGCTTACTTTCTTCGTAAAGAGCATTCTTAGTAAATGTTCCGTATTTCTTACCATCAATCACTTTCTCTTTCCATTCTCTACCGTAAGCTATTTTCAACTTATACTCACCTTCTGGAATATTTCTGATAAATTGAGTAGTGTTGGTGTTAATGTAAGTTACACGTACCAATTGATCATCACTAGGTGTTTTACCTAATTTGTAAAGCTTGATAACAACTTCTGTGTTCTTACCTACTTTAATTTTTAGGTAGTTATCTAATTTGTAGTCAAACTTTCCTTTAAAGTTGAAAGACTTCGGAGTGGCTCCTGATTTATATGTCTTTTTCTCCCAGCTAGAATATTTATCCTCTCTGGTTACTTCTATGTTAGCTGCTTTAGGAGAAGAGCTATTGCTGCTTGCTCCATAAGATGGTGTTGCTGATTCTATTGGGTTAGAAGCAACGTCATCGATTCCTTTTGCTGCTCTTGCTCTAGCTGCTTTCAAGGCTGCTTCTGTTTCCGAAGCGTCTTGACGAGCTTTTCTGGCGGCTTCGTCTTTTGCGGTTTGTGCTGCTTCAGCCTGGGCGATTGCTGCTGCTGCTTCAGCTTCTGCTAACTCTCTAGCTCTTTTAGCTTCCAAAGCTGCTTTTCTTGCTGCTTCTTCTGCCGCTCTTCTTGCTGCTTCTGCTTGAGCAATTGCTGCTGCTGCTGCTGCCTTAGCAGCTTCTCTTTGTGCTGCTGCTTTTGCTGCTGCTGCTTCCGCGTCTGCAATACGACTGTCTTCTGTTAAATATTTGGTAACAACGAATCCGTTGATCTTCTTATACTGAATCGCACTCCATTCACCATAATTTGAACTCATTACGTAAACTTGAGTTCCTTGGGCAATTTCACCGATAGTATTAAAATTTAGACCTGGACCACTATGTACTGTCAACTTAGTACTAGTCATCATGTACTGCTCTGCTTGCGAATACGCAGAAGAGAAAGTCATCACCAAAAGTAGAATAAATGTAAAAATAGATTTCATATCTCTTGTTTTAAGTAGATTGGGTTATAATATTTAACTATAAATTAATTTTTTCATCATAATTTCTAAACAAAATGTTAGAATTTACCATCAAAATTTGCTTTTCAAAAAGGGTGCCAAAAATAATTTTGATCTTATTTCTTCCAGAAACTAACTTGACATAAGTACTGAAATTTCCCGCTTTTTAAAGAACTAATTTTATCATTAAGTATTTGTTTTCTAGTGTTTTATAAAAGATTTACTTTAGTAAAACTTCAATATTTATGATTAAAATACTGATAAGAAAACCCTTAAATCAGAATCAAAAGTAAGGTTTTAATATGAAAAACACAACATCTTTTGATTTTATTTCTACAAAAATATCAATTTTTTTTCATTGAATTGTGTTATTCAACGAATATTTTATGTATTACACCGGATTTATTTGATAGTTTAAATCGGGTTTGTCGGTTTTGGTTTTATGGCGATGTAAGACAACTTTTACTAATGTTTAAAAGGTTTTCGGAGTGAAATACGAAGATGTTTTATTTTAACATATTTTAACATCAGGAATTCAGATTGTTTAATGCTTGTCTTTAATAAGATGAGGGAATTTTGATTGAAATTTTAACAATCTTGGTATCGAAACATTTCTGATGTATGGATTGTTGGGGTTTCTCTTTTCATAATCTTGGTGATAATCTTCTCCTATCCAGAACTTTTGGAAAGGAAGAATTTCGGCAGCAATGCTTCTATTTAATTTTTTAGCTAATGCGGATTTCTTTTCTTCAACGATTTTTTTCTGTTCCTCATTTTGATAAAAGATGATAGATCTGTATTGTGATCCATGATCTGGTCCTTGTCCATTTATCTGAGTAGGGTTTTGAGATCCGAAATAAATGTCCACAAGTGTTTCAAATGAAATGACTTCAGGATTGTAGTAAATCTCTACAGCTTCAGCGTGTCCTGTACGTCCAGTGTTGCTGGCTGCATAGGTTGGATTGTCTGTGTGTCCGCCAGAATATCCCGAAATGGATTCCTTAACTCCTTTTACACTTTCATACACTGCTTCAACACACCAAAAGCATCCGCTTGCAAAATATGCCCTTTCGTATCCGTCAACAGCTTCAGTTTGCACCGGGGGTAAGTTTTTGAGTGACTCTTGTTTAGGGTTTGCTGTTTGGCTATTGCTTTGACAACTTGTGAATAAAAAAAGAATGCCAATAATAAGGTAGTGTGTGTTTTTCATAATTCATACATATTTATTACTTGGTCCTCAATAGATATGAAAACTTTCAAGAGCTTTGAGCAAAAGTACATTTTTGCGTAGTGGATAATTCTTAAAATAGGTTTAAAATAAAAATGACTACCCAGATGGATAGTCATTTTGTCAATGATATATAAAATGAATTAGCCGTTCATTGATATTAAAAATTCGTCGTTGTTTCGAGTTTGTTTGAAACGTTCGTTAATGAATTCCATCGCCTCTACAGGATTCATATCTGCAAGGTACTTTCTCATGATCCACATACGCTGGATAGTGGCATCATCTAGCAATAAATCATCTCTTCTTGTGCTACTAGAGATCAAATCAATTGCCGGGAATATACGCTTGTTGGCAATGCGTCTGTCTAATTGCAGTTCCATATTACCAGTTCCTTTGAATTCCTCAAAGATTACTTCGTCCATTTTTGAGCCTGTTTCAGTAAGGGCAGTAGCGATGATAGAAAGAGATCCTCCTCCTTCAATATTACGTGCCGCTCCAAAGAAACGTTTTGGTTTGTGTAGTGCATTTGCATCAACACCACCACTCAATATTTTTCCACTGGCTGGTTGTACGGTGTTATATGCTCTTGCCAGACGTGTTATAGAATCCAAAAGTATAACTACATCATGACCGCATTCTACAAGGCGCTTAGCTTTTTCCAGAACAATATTAGCTACTTTTACATGCTCATTAGCTTCTTTGTCAAAAGTAGAAGCAATCACTTCACCTTTTACATTACGCTGCATATCTGTAACTTCTTCCGGTCTTTCGTCTATAAGCAGAATCATTTGGTATACCTCAGGATGATTTGCGGCAATAGCGTTAGCAACATCCTTAAGTAGCATTGTTTTACCCGTTTTAGGTTGTGATACAATCATACCACGTTGTCCTTTTCCGATAGGAGCGAATAGATCCATAATTCTTGTAGAAATAGTACTTTGTTTTTCTGCAAGTTTGAATTTTTCCTGTGGAAATAATGGAGTAAGGTGTTCAAAAGAAACGCGATCTCTTACTACTTGAGGGTCTAGGCCATTAATTTTGTTAACCTTAATAAGGGGGAAGTACTTTTCTCCTTCTTTAGGAGGTCTTACTTGCCCTAATACGGTATCTCCAGTTTTAAGACCAAAAAGTCGTATTTGTGATTGAGATACATAAATATCGTCCGGAGAAGATAGGTAATTGTAGTCGCTGGATCTTAAGAATCCATAACCATCTTGCATAATGTCTAAAACACCTTCACTTTCGATAATAGCATCAAATTCGTAATCAGGTTCCTTATAACGATTTCTGTTATCACGGTTCCCGTTATTGTCTCTATTATTGTTGTTATTATTGTCTTTTTTATTTCCTCTGCCTTTTTGATTAGACTTTTCTGTATTTTTATTTCTGTTGTCTTTTTTGTCGTCCTTTTTTGGTTGAGGAGTATTTTCTTCTTTTGTTTCTTTTTTTGGATTGTTGTTTTCCTCAGAAACTTTAGGAGATGAGGTGGTGGTGTTAGTATTGTTGTTTGCCTGTTCATTCTTGCCGTCATTGGCAGTAGTGTTTGTTCCCTCCGGTTTTCTCGTTCGTGGTCTTCTTTGTCTTTGGGGAGCAGGCTTTTTTTGTGCTTTCTCACCAGTAGTAGCTTTTGGCTCCTTTGCTGTTGTTTCTTTTAAGGCGTCAGGATTTGCAGCCTGATGATCCAAAATTTGATATACCAGATCTAATTTCTTCAAAGAACGGTATTTGGGTACATTAAGGCTTTTTGCAATTTCCTGCAATTCAGGAAGCTTCTTCGCTTTTAATTCTGAAATTTCTAACATTTAAATGTGTTATATAATTTACGTTTGATATAAATTTTCTTAGGTATAAATTTCTAAAGAAGAATTCTATGAAAATTTTATTTTGAAGGTAAGTAACCTTGATTGAACGGGTTACAGATTTTGTGCTGCAAGTATACGACTTTATTTTTAATTTTTAAGCTTATTTATAAAAAGAAACTCTTATTTTTGCTTTCCCGTAAGAAAAAGTTGTAATGCTACAAAGAATTCAAACAATATACCTGTTATTAGCTGCCATAGTATGTGGTGGTTTAAGTATGATGTTTCCTTATGGATTCGATCAACAAGGAGTAGAATTATTTGTAAAACAACAGCCTCTATTAATAGGTTTGTGTTTTGGATCTGCAGCCTTGTCTTTGGGTAGTATTTTTTTGTTTAAAAATAGAAAGCTTCAATTTGTGTTGGGGCGTATCAATATCTTATTAAACTTTATTTTACTAGGAGTATTTGTTTATTGGTCTCTAACTATATCTGGAGAAACTGTAGTTTCTGAGAAAGGTATTGGGATGCTGATTCCTATTATTTCTATCGTTTTATTAGTGTTGGCGAACAAAGCCATTAAAAAGGATGAAGATCTTGTAAAATCTGTTGATCGATTACGATAAACCTAACATCTTAGTAGTATTAGTGCGTTAAAACCCGGAGTATGCCAACTTCGGGTTTTATTTTTTTCCGAGTTCTACAACTTCAAGGTTTTCTATTGCTCCATTATGAACTGTGAAACGAAGCATGGTTCTAACTTTGTGAAAACCATGTTTCCCAGCTGCGCCTGGATTCATATGTAATAATCCATTTTTAGGATCAGGGATTACTTTAAGAATATGAGAGTGACCACAGATAAAAAGCTTGGGCGGGTTGTTTTGGATTTCATCTCTGGTTTGCGGATTGTATTTTGGAGGGTACCCACCGATATGTGTGATCCAAACTGAGACTCCTTCACAAACAAAACGCTGATGTAGCGGGAAGGTTGCTCTTGCTTTACTGTCGTCTATGTTACCATATACCCCTCTTAGTGTAGTAAGTGCTTCAATAGCGTCGGTAACTTTTAGGTCTCCAATGTCGCCTGCATGCCAAACTTCATCAGCTTCTTTTGCATAATGTAGGATTCGCTCATCGATATAGCTGTGGGTGTCGCTTAATAAAAGAATTTTTTTCAAAATAGTAGAATTAAATAGGGAATCAAGAAGTGCGATAAATCTCTATTTTTAGAGTTATATTTGCTTCCGATTTTATGCAAAAATAAAATACTTTGAGATACTTTTTAGAACTTTCTTATAATGGTGTTCCTTATCATGGATGGCAGCGGCAACCGAATGCTATTTCTGTTCAGGAGGTAATTGAAAAAGGTTTGTCTACTGTTCTTAGAACTACGATTGATATTGTTGGTGCAGGAAGAACGGATACAGGGGTTCATGCCAAACAAATTATGGCTCATTTCGATATTGAAAAAGATATAGATTCTGAAGATTTAAAATATAAATTGAACTCTATTTTGCCTCCAGAGATAGCGGTAAGAAACGTACAAGAAGTAGCGGTAAATGCACATGCGAGATTTGATGCAGTAAGTAGATCTTATGAGTATCATCTTACACTGGCAAAGAATCCTTTTGTGTTGGATAAATCCTATTATTTCAAGAAGAAACTGGATATAGATAGCATGAATGAAGCTGCTAAATTACTGTTAAACTATACCAATTTTAAATGCTTTAGTAAGTCCAAAACCGATGTAAAAACGTATAATTGTACCATTACTGAAGCATATTGGAAAAAATATGGTGATGATTTGGTCTTCTCGATTTCAGCAAATCGTTTTCTGCGTAATATGGTAAGAGCGATTGTTGGTACACTTATAGAAATTGGTGAAGGTAAATTAGCAGTTGGTGATTTGATTACCATAATTAAAAGTGAGGATCGTAGTAGAGCAGGGTATTCAGTCCCGGCTCATGGATTATACCTTACTAATGTTCAATATCCTGATAATATTTATCAACTAAATGGCAGAAAAGAGCGGTAAAGCATTTGATTTCAGACTTTTTAAACGGTTGATTTCATATACCCAACCCTATCGGTTTACATTTTATTTTGTTGCTTTCGCAGCAATTATGCTATCGATCTTTGGTGTATTACGTCCTTATTTATTACAGCAGGTAATCGATAAGACCATTATACCCAAAGACGGAGGGTTATTGGTGTACTTTATTTCTTTGATGGTTGGAGTGCTGTTTCTAGAAGTGATTTCTCAGTTTCTGTTCATTTATTTTGCTAACTGGTTAGGACAACAGGTAATTCTGGATCTTAGAATCAAGCTGTTTCGACATATGTTGGGCTTCAAGAAACAGTATTATGATAAATCTGCTGTTGGACGTTTGGTAACGAGGGCAGTAAGTGATATTGAAACCATAGCAAGTATATTTAGCCAAGGGTTATTTATGATCATCAGTGATCTTCTTAAAATGCTGGTTATATTGGGATATATGTTCTATCAGAGTTGGCAACTTACGCTTTTAGTATTGGTGATATTACCTCTGATTGTATACGCAACCCGAGTTTTTCAGAAGAAGATGAAAGCTGCTTTTGAAGAAGTAAGAACACAAGTTTCTAATCTTAATTCTTTTGTGCAGGAACGTATCACAGGAATGAAGATTGTACAACTGTTTACTCGAGAAGAGACTGAATACACTAATTTTAAAGAAATTAATGAAAAGCATAAAAAAGGTTGGATAAAAACGGTTTGGTATAATTCTATCTTTTTTCCTATTGCAGAAATGTCAAGTTCTGTAACGATTGGACTTATTGTTTGGTTTGGAGGACTAAAAGCAGCGCAAGGTGATGTGATTACCTTGGGGGTAGTAGTAGCATTTATAGAATTGTCTCAAATGTTGTTCAGACCATTACGTCAGATAGCTGATAAGTTCAATACCTTGCAAATGGGAATGGTAGCAGCCAACAGGGTTTTTGCTGTATTGGATACAGAGGCAATTATCGAAAATAAAGGAGCAATTAATTTAGAGAAAGTTCGAGGAGATATAGATTTTGATGATGTACGATTTAGTTATCTTGAGGGAGAAGAAGTACTTAAGGGGATTTCTCTAAGTGTAAAAGCTGGAGAAACGGTAGCGATTGTAGGGGCTACAGGAGCTGGAAAATCTACCATCATTAATTTGTTAAGTAGGTTTTATGAAATCGATAGTGGTACGATTTCTATCGATAAAACAGATATTAAAACGGTCTCATTACCATCACTTCGTAGTCATATTGCGGTAGTGCTTCAGGATGTGTTTTTGTTTGCGGATACCATATTAAATAATATTACGCTCAATAATCCAGAAATTACAGAAGAACAGGTGCAGGCTGCAGCCAAAGAGATTGGGATTCATGACTTTATTATGAGTCTTCCCGAGGGGTATCACTATAATGTAAAAGAAAGAGGAGTGATGCTGTCCTCTGGTCAAAGGCAATTAATCTCATTTTTGAGAGCTTATGTCACTAATCCAGGTATTTTGGTATTGGATGAAGCCACCTCTTCAATCGATTCTCATAGTGAACAACTAATCCAAGATGCTACCGATAAAATAACAAAAGGAAGAACTTCTATAGTTATCGCACATCGATTAGCAACAATCAAAAATGCTGACAAAATTATAGTTATGGATCAAGGAACCATAGTAGAACAAGGTAATCACAATGAACTCTTGAAAATTAGTGATGGATACTACCGTAACTTGTATGAGGTGCAGTTTGCCGAAGTGTAATTTGTGATAATTAGAATAGCATTGCGGTTTCGTTGTTAAACTTTCCTTCCATTGCAGCCATAGCGATACCGATGATGATTGCTACAAAAAATAATATCAGAGAAAGTACAAAAAGTATTAAAAGGAATTTTAGAGTTTTCAGTGTGGTTTGTTTCCAATTTAAATGATATAAGGATTTAAATGTGAAAATGCTATATATAAAAATGAAGAGTATTGAATAAAAAGAGATATCCTTGTACTGAAATCCAAACGCCAAAAGTATCATTATAGGAACAAACATTACAATAGCTACATGGGCATTGATGTACATATTGATTACAATATGCTCGGTAAAGTTATATTTCTTATAATTTGAAAATACTTTTTTAGAGATCAAGGCATAGAGAGGTATCAGGGCAAAACTTGAAATCCCCTGGTAATCATATAACATGTCATAGAAAGTGGTTATCCATTCTTGATCCTCTTTGATGGTACTCAAATCAACAATAGGCTGATTAAAATACTTTTTTAAAGAAAAAAGGGTGAGACCATTTAATGTGATCGAAATCAAAAAATAAGAAATTACATTTATGTATTTTTTACGCACCCCGTTAATAAATCCATCAATAACATCATGAGGGTTAATCATTAGGTCTTTAATGGTTCTAACTAAAGAATTGTCTATGTTGAAATATTTTTCAGTAAGTTCTTCGGTGAGGTTTCTGAATGTAATACGTTTAGTAATCTTTTTTGCGCCACAATCGGGGCAAAAATTATGATGTTCAACTTGGGTTCCACAGTTTTTACAATTGGAAATAGGAATCAATTTACTCATTAACTCAAGTCTCTTTTTATTTTTTCAATTAGTTCTTCTTCGGTTTTAAAAATGACAAATTCACCATTTTTGATGTAGGAAAGTTTGCCGGTTTCTTCACTTACTACCAGAGCAAGGGCATCTGTCTTTTCGGTAATCCCAACTGCAGCTCTATGTCGAAGTCCAAAACGCAAAGGCATTGTGCTTTCCTGGGTAACGGGTAAAATTACTCGAGTCGCCAAAATGTGATTGTCTTCTATTACCATAGCCCCATCATGCAACGGACTGTTTTTGTAAAAAATACTTTCTATGATTGGTGTATTGACCAATATGTTCATGGCATCACCAGAAGTTTTTACAAAATCCAAAGATGTATTTCTTTTAATAACAATAAGGGCACCCGTATAAGTAACGGCCATGCTCTTGCAGGCCTCTACTACAGCTTTTACATTAGTTACACTATCTTCGGGCGTATCTCTTATAAATTTGAGTTGCCTTAGAAACTTTCTTCTCCTACCAAAATTGGTAGATCCAATCATCAACAGAAATTTTCTGATTTCTTGCTGGAAAACAACAATCAAGGCAAACATTCCAACACCAATAAATTCGCCCAAAACACTACTCAGCATCTCCATAGCCAGAAACTGAGTGAGTTTCCAAACCAGGTAAATAATAACGATCCCAATAAAGATGTTGATTGCCGCAGTACCTTTAACCAACTTATAGATATAGTACAATAGAAAAGCAACAAGTACAATATCTAATATATCAAGTATTCTTAGGTTGATTAAATCCAAAAGCTCGGTGTTTTTGTAAAAATAGAAAAAATTAACTTTTTAGTGCATTGATTAAAGAAACACATTCTACAGCTTCTTTTACATCATGGACTCTTAAAATGGAAGCTCCATGGATTAAGGCTATTGTATTTAAGCTAGTAGTCCCATTTAGCGCTGCAGTAGAATCGATATCCAATGTTTTGTAAATCATAGATTTCCTGGATAAGCCTGCTAAGATGGGTAACTTATGAAATTGTAGAATTTCTAGATGTTTTAATAACTCAAAATTTTGGGCTACGTTTTTTGCAAACCCAAAACCTGGATCAATAATGATGTCATCAATTCCATGTTTTCTTGCTGTAGCTATACGTTCAGAAAAATATAAGTTAATATCTTTAAGGAGGTTGTCATATAGGTTTAAGGTTTTCATGGTTTGTGGTGTACCTTTCATATGCATCATGATGTAAGGGACTTTGAGATCTCCAACCACAGGGACCATCTCTGTATCCAAATTACCAGCAGAAATATCGTTAACTAGAGCTGCACCGGCTAGTATGCATTGTTTTGCAATAGCACTTCTAAATGTGTCAATGGAGAGCAGGATTTCTGGAAACTTTACAACCAACAACTCAATAATAGGTAGGATTCTTGCTTTTTCTTCTTCCTCAGAAATGTGATCTGCTCCAGGTCGAGAAGAATATGCGCCTACGTCTATGAATGTAGCTCCTTCTTTCAACATTTTTTCGGTTTGTAGCAAAATTTGATCTTCGTTTTTGTATTTGCCTCCGTCATAAAATGAGTCTGGAGTGATATTGAGTATTCCCATTACTTTTGGGCTGGATAAATCAATTAAAGAACCTTTACAGTTTATTGTCATTATGAAGTTTTGAGGTTTTTTATTTCTAAACTTGAGCTATGATTTTTTTAATTCCCATATTAAAGCGAAATTTACGCAAAATTCAACAGTTATATGCAAGATACTTCGATACAATATGATGAAGTAATTAGCACATGTCGAGATCTATTCATCAAGAAAATGAAGGATTACGGCAGTGCTTGGAGAATCCTTAGACTTCCCTCGTTAACAGATCAAATTTTTATAAAAGCGCAACGTATACGAAGTCTTCAGGAAAATGCGGTGCGAAAGGTTGATGAAGGAGAAGTGCCAGAATTTATAGGGATTATCAATTATAGTATTATGGCTCTTGTGCAAATAGAAAAAGGGATTGTTGATCAACCAGATTTAGATGTAGAGGAAGCTACTGCTTTGTATGATAAACATATCTTGATAACCAAGGAGTTGATGATGAATAAGAATCATGATTATGGCGAAGCTTGGCGAGATATGAGAGTAAGTTCGCTAACAGATTTAATCATTCAGAAATTATTGCGGGTAAAGCAAATAGAAGACAATAAAGGGAAAACTCTGGTTAGTGAAGGTATCGATGCCAATTATCAGGATATGATCAATTATGCAGTGTTTGCGATGATTCATCTTGGAGAAGAAGATAAAAAATAGGTATAAAATAGTGTTAAACTAAAAATAACAATCTACAATCCACACTATATTGTGCAGGATTTCCCTAAAAATAATCACATCATCACATGAAAATACTAGTCACTTTCTCCAGAATTTTTGTTGCAGCACTTTTTTTGTTTTCAGGATTTATTAAACTTAATGATCCATTAGGTTTTTCCTATAAGCTTCAGGAATATTTTGGTGAAGGTGTGCTTAATCTTGAATTTTTAATTCCATATGCTCTATTAATAGCTGTGTTTCTGGTAATTTTTGAGGTTGTTTTGGGAATTACATTAATTCTGGGTTATTTACCAAAGTTTACGGTGTGGTCGTTGTTATTGATGATTGTGTTTTTTACATTCCTCACTTTTTATTCGGCATATTTTAATAAGGTAACCGATTGCGGATGTTTTGGAGATGCGCTACCGTTAACACCCTGGGAATCCTTTACCAAAGATGTAATCTTATTAATCCTAATATTAATCTTGTTTTTTGGACGACGTTATATTACTCCAGTCGGTCCGATTCCTACTCACAAATGGATTGTTTTTGCAAGTTTTACCGCTTGTTTAGGGTTTGCCTACTACGTACTTATGCATTTGCCGGTATTTGATTTTAGAGCTTATAAAGTAGGAGTGAATATCGAGCAGGGTATGCAAGTACCAGAAAACGCTCCAAAACCCGAATTTGCTTACCATTGGAAATTTGAGGTGAATGGTGAAGAGCAAATAGTAACTACTAGCGGAGATTACCCTAAGGTTGAAGGTAAATTTATTAGTGTCGATACTGAAACGCTAAAAGAAGGGTATGAACCTCCTATTCATGATTTTTCTATAGAAAAGGATGGGGGAGACTATACATCAGAGTTTTTATCTCAGGATAATTTAATAGTGATAGTTGCCTATAACTTGTCAAAAAGTGAAGCAGAAGGTTTGAATGCGATGAAAGGAATAACTGATAAAGCTATTGCTCAGGGGTATGAAGTTATTGGGCTTACGGCGTCTACTACAAAAGATATTTCTGAAGTAAAAGTGAAGTATGATCTTAACTTCGAATTTTATATTACAGATGAAACAGCGCTGAAGACTATTTTACGTTCAAATCCAGGAATTGTTAAACTTAAAAAAGGCACCATTGTACAGAAGTTACATTGGAATGATGCAGAGAAACTTTCTTTATAAAAAATAGAAACGATAATGGTGAGTTATTTCCTTAATAAAATTGGGTATGCATTGCTTACTTTGCTAGGGGTAATAACCGTTATTTTCTTGCTCTTCACTTTGCTCCCTGGGGACCCTGCTCAAATGATGCTTGGTCAAAATGAAACCGAAGAACAGTTGCAAGCCGTTCGAAAAAAATATGGTTTTGATCAACCGGTTTCGAAACAATATTTATATTATCTCAATGACTTATCACCAATATCTTTTCATAGTCAAAATGCTGATGATTTTACATTTTTGGATGACAACAAGTATAGTTATAACCATATGTTTACAACAGGGAATACTAACGTAGTTATTAAGCTTCCCTATTTAAGAGCATCTTTTCAGAAAAATGGAAAAAAGGTAAGCAAGGTAATAGGAGAAACGCTACCCAATACAGCTATTTTAGCGGTTAGCGCCATTTGTATAGCTATATTTTTGGGAATATTTCTAGGAGTTGTTAGTGCATTGACCAAAGATACCTGGGTCGATAGAACGATTCAATTATTAAGCACTTTGGGGATGAGTGTTCCTTCGTTTTTTAGTGCGATCATTTTTGCCTGGTTATTTGGGTATGTATTGCACGAATTTACTAACCTTAATATGACAGGTAGTTTGTATGAAGTTGATGATTTTGGAGAAGGCAGTTATATACAATGGAAAAACTTAATTTTACCAGCAATTGTGCTGGGGATACGACCCTTGGCGGTGGTTACTCAGCTGATGCGTAATTCTTTACTTGAGGTGATGAATCAAGACTATATCAGAACAGCAAAAGCAAAAGGCCTATCCTTGGTACAGATTATACAGAAACATGCAATCAAAAATGCGTTAAATCCGGTGGTAACTGCAATATCGGGCTGGTTTGCGTCTATGCTTGCTGGGGCTGTATTCGTGGAGTATATTTTTGGATGGAATGGATTAGGAAAAGAGATTGTAGATGCATTAAATACACTGGACTTGCCGATAATAATGGGATCTGTATTGGTCGTAGCTTCAATGTTCATTCTAATCAATATATTTGTTGATATTATCTATGGCTGGTTAGATCCTAGAATTAGAACCTAAATGGCCCTCATAACACTTGTAACCACACGTTAACCAAATTATAAATCAAAATTTATGAGAAAAAAAATTGTAGCCGGAAACTGGAAAATGAATAAGAATCTGGCCGAAACTGAAACTTTGCTTTCAGAGTTAAAAAGTAAATTAGGAGAAACATCTGCAGATATCATTGTTGCACCAACGTTTGTAAACCTTTATAATGCCAGCCAGGCATTAAAAGATACTACTATAGATGTAGCTGCCCAAAATATGCATCAAGCTGAGAATGGAGCATTTACTGGGGAAATAGCTGCGGGTATGCTTAAAAATATAGGGATAAATACCGTTATTCTTGGGCATAGTGAAAGACGTGCGTATTTTGGGGAGACGGATGAATTGTTAGCAGGAAAAGTGGACACTGCGATCAAACATAGCATGAGAATTATTTTCTGTTTTGGAGAAGAACTAGAAGATCGAAAAAGCGGAAACCACTTTGCTGTCGTAGAAAGTCAGCTTAAAAACGGATTATTTCATATTACTGCCGAAAATTGGAAAAATGTAGTATTAGCGTATGAACCTGTTTGGGCAATAGGAACAGGGGAAACTGCATCACCAGAACAGGCCCAAGAAATGCATGCGTTTATTCGAACAACAATTGCAAAGGCATTTAATAATGACATTGCAGATCAGGTTTCCATCTTATATGGAGGAAGCGTAAAACCGAACAACGCTGAAGAGATCTTTGCCAAGGAAGATGTAGATGGAGGATTGATTGGTGGAGCTTCTTTGGATGCCGAAAGTTTTTCTGCAATTGCCAACGCGATTTAAAGAAATAATAATATAACATAGTCGAAGCACTTCATATGGTAATGAGGTGCTTTTTTTGTTGGTAAAAGATTACCTTTGCGCACAAAATAAAACCATGTCTAATCCAATATACTTGGGTTATTATTTTACGATAACCCCATTGCAACCAGCTTCAGAAATTCTTATTGCAGAATTAGGGTATGCCGGTTTTGAAAGCTTTGTAGAAACCGAAGAAGGGATACAAGCATTTATCCAAAAAGAAGAATGGAATGAGCAGATTCTTGACGGAATACATGTACTGCAATCAGCAGAATTTAAAATCACCCATACCTTTGAAGAGATAGAGCAGGTAAATTGGAATAGTGAATGGGAAAAGAATTTTAATCCTATTGTTGTAGATGGAGTATGTTCTGTACGAGCACCATTTCATGATCAACCGGATACAGATTATGATATAATTATCGAACCCAAAATGTCATTCGGTACAGGACATCATGAGACTACGCATATGATGATACAGCATCTGTTACGTATCGATTTGAATGATAAAAAAGTGTTGGATATGGGATGTGGCACAGGAGTGCTAGCGATTCTTGCAGAGATGAGAGGGGCCTCACCAATTGACGCGATTGATATTGATAATTGGTGTTATTTGAATACTATTGAAAACGTCGAAAGGAACCATTGTGTTGCTATAACTGCTTATGAAGGGGATGTAACCCTAATTAAGGACAAGAAATATGACTTGATTATTGCAAATATCAATCGCAATATCTTATTAAATGATATACCCAGGTATGCTCAATCTCTTTCCGATAAAGGTACGCTGCTTCTTAGTGGTTTTTATAAAGAGGATTTACCAGTAATTACAGAAGCTTGTGATCAACAAGGTTTTCAATTTGTAAATAATTTTGACAGAAATAATTGGATTGCAGCCTCTTATGAGTTAAAATAATCCTACAATCGGTTAATTTGAAAGCTTAAGTTAGTATATTTGTATAAAATTATTATCCATGAGTACTCAGGAAAAAGTATTAGAAGAAGTGTTGGAAAAATCGGTTGATCAAAGCAATAATGAAATTGTTTTGTACAACGATGATGTAAATACCTTTGATCATGTGATTGAGACGTTGATCTATTCTTGTGAGCATACACCAGTTCAGGCAGAACAGTGTGCCTTGTTAGTGCATTATACTGGAAAATGTACTGTAAAAACAGGAGCTTATAAAGAATTGGTTCCCCGTTGTTCCAAACTTCTGGAAGCAGGTCTTAGTGCCGAAATAGTGTAAATAACAATATATATACATAAAAAAAGCAGCCTTTTTGGCTGTTTTTTTGTGTTTTAAGGCAGTCTTGAAATCATTTTTTTAAGATAAATCTTCTTAAAAATTTGATTTTTAGTTTTTTTAAAGAAGATTAAATTGTTTTTTATAATTTGTAGGAAAATACTTTCTGTCAGGTTTTGTTTTGTCATGAATTTATTCTCTTTTAGGAAAGTATTAACAACTCGTGAAATACGGTAGGTTTTAATAGTTTGTTAACAAAAAATACTCTGAAATAGACTGTGTATTTGGTCGATTTTTGCCTTGATTAAATCGAAGTGATTTTCGTTTTTCTTTGAAAAAATCGTACGGTTTTCCCGTATTTTCAATAAATAGTTCAAAATATTAACTCATATTTCAAAAAAAATGTCATATATTCATCCCGCAATTTCGTAAAAGTTCAAAGCTTTATCAAAATTTGCGAACAATATAAAAGGTAACTGGTTTATATTGTATTAGTAACTACACAAACTCAACTTATTAAAATGAAAAAAATCAAATTATTAGCACTATGTGCTATTGTAGCTGGTTTTGCTACATCTTGCCAAAAAGACGAAATCGCTAACGAAACTGCTCCGGAAGTATCTATTGAATTATCTGATGATCACAAGGCTGGATTATTAGCAGCTGGTATTACAGCTGAAGCTTCTTATAAGACTATAGAATTACTTGACGGTTCTGTAGGTAAATATATCGTTGCAGACGATGTAAGACTTCCAATTGACTTGTTTGAGTCAGGAGAATTTAGATTAGGAACTACTGAAGATGGAAATAAGCAGTACAGAACTAATAACCTAATTAGCAGCGGTAACAGAACTATCGATATCTTAGGATTTACTGGTTCTTGTTGTGCGCTTACGTCTAACATGCGTACTGGATTACAGTGGGCAGTTAACAATTACAACAGAATTAATTCTACATTAAACTTTAGATTAACTTTTGGTACAAACTTCCAGGCAGCTGATATGGTAGTTTATAACAATGGAGCATCTGGAGCTGGAGGACAAGCTGAATTCCCAAGTGGAGGAAGACCAGGTAAGTTTATCCAAATCAACGCTGGAACAGGAACTTTCGGTGGAAGTAATGTAAACAACGTAAATGAGCACGTAATCGGACACGAGATCGGTCACGCTGTTGGTTTCAGACACACAGACTACGCAAGAAGAAGATGTGGTGGAGCTAACGAAGGTGGCGGAGGAGTTGGAGCGATTCATATCCCTGGAACACCAACTGTTAACCAGTGGGGAGCTAGTGGACTTGACTCTGATTCTTTAATGATTTCTTGTTTCGATGGAAGCGAAGACGGAGAGTTTAGTAACTTCGATGTTGTAGCTTTAGAATTCTTATACTAATAAGAAACAAATTAATATCTGAGAATAAAAACTAAGCTTTGAACTTTTACAATAACCATCCCGATATCGGGATGGTTTTTTTATGTCTATACTCTTTTTAGGATTTAATTTCTCCAGCAAAAATTGCTTTATCCAAGTTAATTTTTACTGTAGCGATACGATTAAAGAATTTAAGACCGTCTTTTCTTTTTACAGTTACCACGTTTTTTCCATTGCTGGTATCTACATTGGTGATAATAACCGTCTTTCCGGTAAGGGCTTTATAATTTGCTATTCCTCCTTTTTTAATGATAAAATTTGTTTTCGGAAAATGGATATGCTCAAATCCTTGAGAAGAAGGAGCACCTATTACTAATTCATCGCCAACTGTAGCGTTGGTTTGTTTAACGTAACTTTCTTGGGCGCCAGTGGTTAAAAATGCCAAAAACGCAATAATTAAGATTTTTTTCATTGTCAAATTAGTTTATTGTTAATTAAGGGTTACTTTTTTTACAAATTTAACAATATCATTGATTTCTTAAAAGCTGTACATGGGTTAAATAAAAGTTAATCTGTTATGATGTAATAGTATTACTTTTATTTTTGCACATAATAATTTTAAAATTGCGTGCAAATGAAATACTTGTTGCAAGATTTAAAGGTGAATATCAACGATAAGATCTATATCAAGGATCCAGAATCTTCGGATTTAGGGAAACGCATTATAGAACATAGTATTCTTATGATTCATGAAATTGGTTTTGAGGGCTTTACCTTCAAAAAACTAGGAGATAAAATTGGATCTAATGAGAGTTCTATTTATCGGTATTTCGAAAATAAACATAAACTACTGCTGTATCTTACTTCTTGGTATTGGGGTTGGTTAGAGTATCAATTGGTTTTTGCTACCAATAGCATTCCTAATTCAGAAGAGAAATTAAGAAGAGCGATAGAGATTATAACTCAAACGGTACAGCAGGATTCCTCTTTTTCTCATATTAATGAGGTGCTTCTCAACAAAATTGTAATCAATGAATACTCAAAATCCTATTTGACCAAAGAGGTTGATCGCGAGAATAAAGAAGGGTATTTTTTGATCTATAAGCGTTTGGTTAATCGATTGAAAGATATGATTCATGAATTCAATAAAAAATACAAATATCCTTCAAGCTTGGCAAGTACAGTAATTGAAGGAGCATTACATCAACATTTTTTACAGGAACATTTTGCTACACTCACCGATTGTAGCGAAAAAGTTACTCCCTCAAATTATTTTGTAGACCTAGTGTTTAAATCTTTAAAATAACCCCAATGGCCAAAACTGTTTTAACCGCATGGCAAAGGCTGATAGGCCTGTTGCAGTTGGATAAAAAAGATATCTTACAAACTTTTTACTATGCTATTTTTGCCGGATTAGTGAATCTATCACTTCCTCTGGGTATACAAGCAATTATTAACTTGGTACAAGGTGCTCAAATTAGTACTTCGTGGATTATCCTCGTGATACTGGTTACTCTTGGAGTGGTTTTTGCTGGGATGCTTCAGCTGATGCAGATCAGAATTATAGAAAATGTACAGCAGAAAATCTTTACTCGTGCCTCTTTTGAGTTTACCTATCGTTTTCCGAAAATTAAGATGAGTGAGCTGCGTAACTTTTACCCTCCAGAATTAGCGAATCGATTTTTTGATACGCTTACAACGCAAAAAGGTTTGGCAAAAATTCTGGTGGATTTTCCGGCGGCATTGTTACAAATTATATTTGGGTTAATGTTGTTATCGTTCTACCACCCATTTTTTATTATCTATGGAATTTTACTACTGTTACTGGTCTATGTAGTGTTTAAATACACTGCAAAAAGAGGGTTAGAAACCAGTTTGAAAGAGTCAAAGAGCAAATACAAGGTAGCGCACTGGATCCAGGAAATTGCAAGATCTATTGTGAGTTTTAAATTATCTGGTAAAACGAACCTGGCCTTGCAAAAAAATGATGCTTTGGTGACCGAGTATCTTTCTGCAAGAGAAAGTCATTTCAAGGTATTGGTGATTCAGTTTATTCAAATGATCGGTTTCAAGGTACTGGTAACTGCTGGTTTGTTACTTATTGGAGGTATTCTAGTTCTCAATCAGGAAATGAATATCGGGCAATTCGTAGCGGCAGAAATTATCATTGTATTGGTTATTGGATCTGTAGAGAAATTAATTACAGGCTTAGAGTCTTTCTACGATGTGTTGACCTCGCTCGAAAAACTTGGACAAGTGGTTGACAAAGATTTGGAACCTCAAGAAGGCGAAAAACCATTCAGAGAAAATGAAGGGTTTACTGTAGAGTTAGACCATGTAACCTATACTACCCGGGAAGCTGGGAAGAAAATTTTGGAAGATATCTCCTTATCCATAACAAAGGATTGTACCATTTTGGTACAAGGATCTAATGGTTCAGGTAAATCCACATTACTGCGTTTAATTGCCGGTCTGATACAACCAGATACAGGTAAGGTATATGTCAATAATGTGGACTTGTCAGGGATTAACCTGAACTATTATAGAGCACACTTAGGACAATCACTTACAGAAGAATCACCATTTGAAGGAACTATCTTAGAAAATATCACTTTTGGAGATGATTCTATATCTCATGAAGATGTGTATTGGGCATTAGAACAGGTAGGGTTAACACAATTTGTAAAAGAACAAGCTCAAGGGTTAAATACTATTATTTATCCCGAAGGAAAACAGATCTCCTATACTGTGGCCAAAAAAATAGTGTTGGCTAGAGGTATAGTGCGAAGACCAAAATTATTGATTCTCAAGGATCCTTTGGATCAATTTGATGAGAACGAAGTGTCTCGTATTATGGATTTCCTAACCGCTCCTGAGCGACCTTGGGCATTGGTTGTAGTGAGTCAAAATAATAAATGGGCCAAAAGATGTGGTCGTATTATTCAGATAGAAAAAGGAAAAATTGTAAGTGAAAAATAAAGCGTTATGTTGAATATCACTCATAATAAACTAAATAAAAAGGTAGATCTTTCAGAATATAAAGCTGTAGAGAAAGTCTTTCATAAAAGGCATTACAAATACTTTAATCGTTTTTTGAAGGTGTTTGCTGGGATTACTATTGTTATTATGTTCTTACCCTGGACACAAAATATTTCGGGAGTAGGAAATGTAACTACCTTAAAACCTGATCACAGACCGCAAACTATTCAATCTCCTATACCAGGACGTATCGAACAGTGGTATGTGAAAGAAGGAGATTTTGTTAAAAAAGGAGATACAATCTTGTTTATCTCCGAAGTGAAGAATGAATACTTTGATCCCAATTTGGTACAACGAACAGGAAAGCAAATCAAAGCGAAGTCGATGGCGGTGACCTCTTATCAGGAAAAGGTAAAAGCTCTGGATATTCAAGCCAATGCTCTTATTAATGAAAGAGGTTTGAAATTGCGACAAGCACAAAATAAGTTGATGCAATCCAGATTAAAGGTACAAAGCGATAGTATTGATCTAGAGGCTGCCAAAACGAATATTGCTATTGCTCAACGACAGTATGATCGAACAGTGCAATTGGAAAGCGAAGGGCTTAAAGCTTTGACTGATGTAGAAGAAAAACGATTAAAGCTTCAGGAAACACAAGCAAAATTAATCTCACAACAGAATAAACTCCTGGCCAGTAAGAATGATGTTATCAATGCCGAAGTAGAAATCAATCGCGTAACTGCTGAGTATACAGATAAAATTGCAAAGGCACGTAGTGATAAGTTTACAGCTCAATCCAGTCAGTTTGACGCAGAAGCTCAAGTGACTAAATTAGAGAATGAATATACGAATTATGAGATCCGTAATGACCTGTATTATATCCGTGCTCCACAGGATGGTTTTATAAACAAGGCTATTCGTGCCGGGGTAGGTGAAACTTTTAAAGAGGGAGATCAGTTACTGAGCATCATGCCTTCTGATTATGATCTTGCAGTAGAAACCTATGTAAAGCCTATTGATTTACCATTGATTCATATCGGTGAAAAAATACGGATACAATTCGACGGTTGGCCGGTAATTATATTTAGCGGTTGGCCAAACGTATCTTACGGTACTTATGGAGGTAAAGTAGTGGCGATCGAAACTTTTATTAGTGATAACGGTAAATACCGAGTACTTATAGCTCCAGATAATGAGGATCATGAGTGGCCCAAGGATATTAGGGTGGGATCTGGTGCTAACTCAATAGCATTACTAGAAGATGTCCCCATTTGGTTTGAATTATGGCGAAAACTGAATGGTTTCCCACCAAATTATTATCAACCTGAAGGAAATACAGCGAAAGTTGGAAAAAAATAAGATGAAGAAAATCAGATTTTTGATCTTTTTATTAGGGATAGCTTCTTTGCATGCCCAAGACAATAATGAGTTGACACTTCGGTTTGAAGAGTATCTTGGATATGTGAAAAAATACCATCCTATAGCTAGGCAGGCAGAGCTGAATATCAATATAGGAGAAGCTAATTTGATGAAGGCCAGAGGAGGTTTTGATCCCAAAATTGAAGTGGACTACGACCGAAAGAAGTTTAAGGGGAGTGAGTATTATGATTTGTTGAATGCTACTTTCAAAATCCCAACTTGGTATGGTGTTGAGCTCAAAGGAGGTTTTGAGCAAAACGAGGGTGAATTTTTGAATCCTGAAAACTTTATCCCCGAAGGTGGGCTTTTTAATGCAGGTATTTCGGTTTCTGTAGCAAGAGGGTTTTGGATCAATGAGCGTATGGCTACCTTGCAAAAGGCAAAGATTTTTAGAGAGCAAACCAAAGCCGATCGCGATCTCTTGGTCAATCAAATTCTATATGATGCCTCCTTAGCTTATTTTGATTGGTTAAAAGCATTTAATGAAAAGGAGATTTATGAGAATTTTTTGAATAACGCCGAGATTAGATTTCAAGGGATTAAGCAAAGCGCTTTGGCTGGAGATAAAGCAGCGATCGATACGGTTGAAGCCAAGATCACTGTGCAAAATCGAGCATTGAGTTTGGAGCAAGCCAAAGTGAAGTTGATCAAAACTTCTTTACAGCTGTCTAATTTCTTATGGTTAGAAGGAAATGTACCTGTAGAGTTACAACCCGAAGTAGTTCCTGATAACAACTTGGATCAAATTATTGATACTACTCTGGAGATACAAGGGAATCCATTAAGTGAATTTACGTTAGAAAACCACCCAAAACTAAGATCACTGGGGTATAAGATTGAAGGATTAGAGATTGATCGAAAATTAAAGGCAAACAAACTCTTGCCCAGAATAGACTTGGAATATAACTTTTTGACCGAGACTCCCGATGTGGGTAATTCGTTTACGACACGAGAGTATAAAGGAGGAATCACCTTTGAGTTTCCGTTGTTTTTGAGAAAAGAAAGAGGGGACTTAAAGTTGGCTAAATTCAAGGTCCAGGATGCTAAATTTGAAAGACAAACTACTGAATTGCAAATTCAGAATAAAATCAATGCTATTTATGCTGAATTAGAGTCTTTTGAAACACAAAACGAACTAATAGCAAACATCGTTAAAGACTATACCACTTTATTACAGGCAGAGGAACGTAAATTCAGTTTTGGTGAGAGTTCTGTGTTTTTGATTAATTCTCGAGAACGCAGCCTTATCGATGCCAGATTAAAAGGAATAGAAGTACAGAATAAGTTCTTTACGGCAAAAGCCAAACTGTTTAATAGTTTGGCTACCAATCCGGTGGACTTATAAGAATGCGTCTAGAAGTATTTGGAGATAGAGATCCTTAAAAAACTATCCTCTCTAAAGTTGGAAAGAATGAACTCGTTTTGATCGATATCATTAAAAATTCGTGCTTCAATTTCTGCGGTCCAGGTACTTCCAAAACGTCTGGATGCCTCTAGGCTAAAAATAGTGCTACTGGATTCTAAGTCAGAAATCCCACCAATCAAAATTGAAGTATCCTGAGTATCGTTAAAAGCGATACGACTTCCAAAGAAGATGTCATTTTGTAAAGCATTAAGCGCAAGCTCATCACGTTCATCATACAAATATTCTCCCAAAAGGCCTATATCTAGACCATTTCCGTCGATATTAGAAAAAGTATACTCTAATCCTGCGGTAAGTGCAACAAACTCCTGAGCTTCAGCATGACGATAGATGGATTCTAATTTCCATAAAAATGCATTATGAGTAATTTGCAGATCCAGCCCGGCCTGATGTATGACAGGATAAAAAGCATTTATATTTCCCGTGGTATCAAAAGTGAAAAGAGGTTCTCTTCCGTTACCGTGAAAGTAAGAAAGCCCAATATCAAAAGCATTAAAATAGTGCTTCCAACGAAAAGCAAGGTCTTGTCTCCACTCTTCGGCTCCACTTTCATACTCCAAATCATCTTTATCAATCACCACAGGAAAACGTAATCTTCCTTTATCACCTGCAAAAGTACGTTTCCGATGGTATGGCAGATAGAAAAAGTCGAAAGTCCCAAATTTTTGAGTGATCCAGGTAAACTGTGCCATAGGTTGCCCTAACTTTTCTTCGCCGTCAAAAGTCTCAACGGCATCTGTCTGGTTGATGATATCAACCAGATGATTACTCTCTGTAACTCCCCAGTAGATTTTTTTGATACCCAAGCTCAATTCCCAGTTGTTTTTGGCCTTTTGATAATACAATTCACGGATATCCCAATGCGTACGTTCATCATCTACGTCCAGACGAAAAAAACCTTTAAAATTGATGCTTTCATAACCTTTGTTCCAGGAGATATTATATTCTGGTCGAATGGCCAAAGAAGGGAAATGATCTTCCTGCTCTTCAAATAAGGCATCATCATAGAAATAACGATACTCTCCTTCTAATTCTAATTCGAATTCTTGAACTGTTTTTTTGGTATCATCGTTTTGTGCATGCATGTTGAATCCTACGCATAAGAGTGCTACAAATATGATATATATAATTTTCATGTATTTACTTTTTTAATTCCTGGTCTTTTACCATTCCAAAAATTGTGATCAAAATCCCGATAAGAATAATAAACAGTAGCATGACGAAAAATGGATTTTGATAGATGCAGAATAGTACAATTGAGCATATACTAAAGAACAATCGTATAGGTACGGTCCATTTATATATTTTTTGAACACGATACCAAAAAACCAAAGCGATAAGAGTACCCAACCCTATAAACATCATGCCTAGCAAATTTGCGATATCGGGTTGATATGAAGTATTGCTGTTTAATATTGAAAACACAAGGCTAGGTTGTATTATTAATAATAATCCACTAACTAAAAGAACAATAATAGGATATAACAAACTAAGCCTTGTGTATTTCATCATGAAATAAAATTTACTGACCGGCGCGTTGTAATGCTACCTGTGTAAAATCCTCGTCTGATAATTCGATATCAAAATTGTATTCTTCGAACTTCAGTAAGGTTTCTTTATTACTTTGGTGATTTACCATATTGAAAGTAAGTGCTCTCCAGTACTTTCCTTTGTACAACTTATAATCGGTGTAGGTAAGGGTTTTGAGAAGAGAGTTTTTACGATCGTAAAACTCTACTTTTTCAATACGATATCCTTTGTCTTTGTTGTAAGTTACAACACGACGCGTATACCCTGATTTTGGGTCTACAGGATCTTGTTCTACCACCAATAAATTTCCTTTTTCTTCCAGGAATTTGTAGGCGTATTTTTCTACTTCTTGAGAAGATAGGTCTTCATAAGCAAATTCACTTCCTACAAACGGGCCAGATTTATTATTAGAAGATATTCTTTTTACTCGCTTGATAGAAGGTAGAAATAACCACTGATCATCAGAACCTACTTTATGAGTAAAGGTTAGAGTAGAGGTGCCTTTTACATCCTTTGGACTATTAAACACGATTAAAGACTTATCTCCATCTTCGGTAAGTTCTAAGGTTCTCGTTTCTAGATATCGTTCACTGGTCTGACCATTTTTATTCTTTAAGGTCATTTTTAGTTTTACCTTAGAACTTCCAAATCCCAGGTCGGCTTGTTCTGCTGCTTTGGCAATTTGTAACCCTTTTTCTTCTGCGCTTTGAGCAGATAAAGAGGCGATTCCTGCTATTGCAATAATTGCAAAAAATAACTGTTTCATTGTTTTTATAATTTTTAGTTAAGAATAACAGCAAGATTCAGGTGATTCGTCTCGGGCCAATCAACCCAAATCCTACTGTTATTAGAAGTTTTTGATTTATTTATCCAATTGTATTTGTGGTTGTAATGAACGTACGTTTTCTTTACTTTCACTCTTTTTACTGATCAGAATAAGCAGTGATGGCAGTAAGATGAAATCAATGATCAATGCCGCTACAATAATAATTACCGTTATCCTGGCCATATAACTATTCAATGCGAACGAAGAGGTAGACAAGACCGCAAAACCAGCTAACAAGACAATGGTTGTTGTTACTAAGGCTTTACCTACAGTCTCGAAGGCATAGATAACTGCTTGTTTAGCATCGTAATTGAGCTCTCGTCGAGCCCTTAAAAATTTACTCATGAAGTGAACCGTATCATCTACTATGATTCCTAGAGTCATACCAAAAACAATCACCATCCCAGTATTAATTTGTGCTTTGTACATGGCCCAAAAACCAAACCCTACCAGAACTGGGGTCACATTAGGAATGATACTTAGTAATCCTAATTTGAAGTTACGTAGTGCAAGCATTAGTACTATGGATATCAATATCAAGGCGATAATATTTCCTTTAAACATGCTATCGGCTTGTCTGAACCCAAGTTTTGAAAACATGAGTGTTGGACTTACTCCTATAGCATGCATAGCTTCAGGAGTATGATCCTCTAGCCAGCGTTCTGCACGTTTGGAGAAGTCAATCATTTCTGCACTTGAGATGTTTTCGATAGTCGCTGTAACTCTTGTTTCGGATTTGTCTACATTAATTTGATTATTCAGATCAAGTCCAAAAGGAAGAGATAGTTCATACAACAACAAGTATTGAGCTGCTTCTTCCCGATTAGCCGGTACTTTGTAGTAAGACTCATTATCACCATGCATCGATCGATTAACTCTTCGGGCTACTTCACTAAAGGCATTTACATGTACTACCTCCGGTTGTTGATTCAACCAGTCTTCAAACTCATTTAGTTTTTGAAGGTATTCTGGATTGTTGATTCCTCCACTTTCTCCACTGCCTACAGAAAATTCAACATTATAAATTCCTGTTAGGTTATCACTGATATAGTCCGTATCACTTCTAAACTGGACAGTTTCATCAAAATAATTAATGAACTCATCATTAAATTGATTTTTTGTGGCTAGATATGTTAATCCTCCAATAGCTACTATCGAAATAATAGTAAGTCGAACAGGTTGCTTGGTAACAAATAGGCCAAGATTGGTATACCATCCAAATTTTTCTGGCGTATTTTCTGTTTTCTGTTTTGTTTTTACAGGAAGAATAGCCATCAATGCAGGCAAAGTACTGGTAGAGTAGATAAATGCCATTGTCATACCAAATGCGGTAATATTTCCTAGATCCCAAAACGGAGGAACATCTCCAAAATTCATTGTTAGAAACCCGATCACTGTGGTAAGACTCGTGATAAATACCGGCATAAAATTAAGACGCATAGATTCTACCAATGCTTCATGTTTGGAGTATCCCTCTTTTCGCATTTTTTGAAGCATAGTAATCAGGATATGAATACTATCTGCAACTGCCAGAGTAAGAATCATGGTTGGGAACACAGAAGAAGGAGGGGTGAGCTTAATCCCCATTAACCCCACAAATCCTACTGCACTCATTATAGAAAACATTACCACAACCAGTGTAGCTAAGGTGCTCACAAAGTTTCTGGTAAGGATAAGAGTGGTGATCACTACAATGATTAGCATAATCATGGTCAACATCAAATCCCGCATCGAAGATTCGAAAAAAGCAGTATTCAAAGGTACTAGTCCAGAGGAATGTACTTCAAAGTTAGGGTGCTTTTCTTGAAAATTCGAGATCGTACTGCGTATAAAAGCGGTTACTTCTGGGATTTCTTTAGCACTGTCTTCTCCTGGGAGTCTTACTGTTACGTTTATAGCGGTAACACTACCTTCTTCATTCAATAAACGATTGACTAATAAAGGCTCCTTGAGCGCTTTTCTTCGTATTTCTGCTATATCCTGAGGTGTTTTGTTTGCAGACTCGTACGAAAGATCATCTACATAAAGATCATCTCCTTGCGCACTAGTATGTTGAAAATTGGTAACCGCATCTACTCTGGATGAATAAGGAGTATTCCAAGCTTCGGCGGTGAGTTCTTCTATGGCAACCAAATTTTCTTTGGTAAAAATGTTGCCATTAGAAGGGGATAATACAATCACGATATTATCGTCTTTAGTGTATTTTTCCTGTAAAGCGTCAAAAGCTTCAAGCTCAGGGTTCGATTTACTGAAAAATACATGATAATCTCCATCAAATTCCATAGCTCCTTGGGAACCTAGTCCCATAGAAAGGATAATTGTTGCTAGTAGGACATACCATTTGTTTTTGATCACAAATTGCGCCCATCGCTTAGCAAAAGTGTTCGTAACGTTACTTGCTTTTTTAAGTGCATTCATAATTACAGTTGTTAGTTGACCAGTCAATTAGTTATAGAAAATACTATTCAATTGATCTTTGTTGTTAAGAGTTATTTGTATGAAGACGATTAGATCGAATTTATTTGGACAGGGGTGTTCAAATAAATTTTTTCAAAAGTTGACCAGTCGTCTATAAATGGATTAAATTTTTTTTACTGGGGTAAAATTAGAGTTTGTTTCATATAATTTTGTTATTAGATTGTTAATAATTGACCAGTCGTCTATTAAAATTTCAAAAAAATTATTTTAGAAATAAGAGTTTGGTCATTTTCATCACATTGTCAATAGGTTCGGCACTTTTCATTTCTTTCATAGTTGTCATTGCTCCTTTTCCCGCATCTTCGAGAAAAGATACCATAGCTTCTACATCCATATCGGCTTCTACTTCACCAAGTCGTTGCGCTTCTAATCCAACAGCAACGATTTCATTTTTTACCTTATTATGCAGTGTTAGTATGGCCTCTCTGATATTGTCATTATGTTCAGACATTTCATTACTCAGATTACAACCCATACATCCCATTTTACATTCTAACTCTTCCTTCACAACATCAATCCGATGTTCATAAAAGTTTAGTAAACGCTGTTTGGGAGAACTAACCTCTGAATCGTGCAAAATGCCCAATGCGGTTCCAAATTGCATATCAAAATACTTTCTCAATGCTTTGATGGCAAAATCTTCTTTACTGTCAAAGTAGAAATAAAAAGAACCTTTAGGTACATCTGCGGCTTTTACAATATCATTGACACTCGTGCCATTATATCCCTTAGACCAAATAATATGCAGACCTTTTTCCAAAAGGTAATCTGCTTTTGTTTCATGTTTTAGGGTTTTAGACATCTTTTTCTTACAATTTTGCTAGCAAAAATATGACCACCCGTCTAGTAATTCAAAATTTTAAATGTTAAATTTTTCTTTATTGAATTTGTTTTTGATTTTAAGTATTTAATTATCAGTGTCTTGTGTTTTCTTTGTGCTAATAAGTGTCACCCATATACACCAAACTATTCTTAACATGGTGTTTTGGCATTGCAGGAGCAACCATGCAACAAGTAGAACCCAGATAGAACAAGGCGATCTCATCAATTTTGGAAACCCTAGATCCCAATTGAATGTGTTCTGGTAGTTCAATGGTTCCAACTGCCGGTCCTCCTACAATGGATAAATGCCATTTTTGATTCTCATCGTCTGTGATATCAATATTTATTCGTTCATTCCTGAAGGCTGGAATAGAAGGATTGTCTTTGTAGAACCAAGGTCTTAAAATAACCAAATCCCCTTTAATATGTTGTATACGCGTAATTGTACCATTTACAGGGGCGTGAATTCGATGGTAATTTTTATTATGCAAAAATACATTGGTAAATACATAATCCTTATCGATTTCGTTTTCACTAACTCCAAAGATGTGATGTATTGCTCGAAGATCTCCTTTTACATTTGATTTTTGAATGTTATGTACAAAATCCATATCACAAAGTAGTCCTTCACATGGCCAAACGGTTGGAGAGGAGTTTTGAGGAAGTTCTTTGAACTGTCTAACAAAGAAGTCCTGAAAGTTATGATACTTTGATCTACCAAAAGGAGGTTTAAATTGCCCTAAATAATCAGCTTCTTCATAATGGAATTTGCAATAAGGCTTAATGAGAAACTTCGAAATATGAAGATTGAAGACATTGGCGTAAATTCCAGAAATAAACCGTTGAAACCAACTAGGAAAGACCCCCCAAATTCTTAACGATAAGAATTCGTAAAAGGACGCGTGTTTAATTTGAACTGAATCTAAGACGTCTATTTTGCCATCTAAAGATGCAGCCATTTGAATCTCTTTCGACATTTGATTTTTGATTAATGAATGAATGGTTTCCAATTTAGATACTTTCAAAATGCCTGTCAATAGGGGATTACACAAAATATTCTTAAATAAATTAATAGATGTTAAACTTTTAAGACAATCTTAGGATTAAATGTATTTGATTAACATAAAGAGTTGTTAATCCGATTCTGTAAATGGTAGGTCATTTACTAAATATTCATGAAATTTTTCTCTTTCTGGTAATAAATATTGGTTATCCACAAGATTTCGAATTTGGAAAATGATAAAAACTTAACGATTTACTTAAACGTTTGAGAAAATTTAAGGTAGTTTTTTAGCAAAAATTTAAATCGCTATAAATCAATGTTTTATATTTATTTTTTAACAGCTTTTCATTTTTAACCTTCTTTTTTTGAGGGATCTCCTATAGTATTGATCTCTACTGATTTTTTTGAACGCCCTTGGTTACCACCTAATTTAGATCCTGAAATTTTCGCGAACAATCAAACTAAAACTTATTAATTAATCAAAACAAAGTCAGTATGAAAAATAGCTTACTTAAGATTCTATTTTGGGGGATCATCTTGACAGTAAGTAACTCCTATGCTCAAAGTGTTTCGGGGACAGTTACTGAGGAAAACGGAACTCCAATACCTGGGGTAAATATTATAGTAAAGGGAACTACCGATGGTACTTCGACAGATTTTGATGGGAAGTATACCATCGATAACTTATCAGAAGGCGCCATCTTGGTGTTTAGCTCTTTGAGTTTTAAAACACAGGAAATTCTTGTAAATGATCAAACTACCATTAATGTGATCATGGTATCAGATACAGAAGCCTTAGGCGAGGTAGTAATTCTGGGTTATGGTCAGGTACAAAACAAAAAATCAGTTACTTCTGCGGTAAGTACGGTATCTACAGAACAAATAGAAAGAGTACCGATTGCTCTGCCAGAAGCTGCATTGCAAGGAACAGCACCAGGAATTGCAGTTACGCAAACCTCTGGAGCACCAGGAGCGCCGCTTACGGTGAGACTAAGAGGTACTAGTTCTACTGGGGCTTCTACACCTCTATTTTTGGTAGACGGGCAGCAAGTACCTAACCTAAATCATATCAATGCCAGCGATATTGAAAGCTTCAGTGTGTTAAAAGATGCAGCATCTGCTTCTATTTTTGGAGCAAGAGGGGGGAACGGAGTTGTGCTAATAGAAACCAAATCAGGAAAAAGAAATCTTGCCGCTCCAAAAGTTTCGATAGATGGATATACAGGTTTTCAGTCTTTACTAAGGAAACCAGATCTAATGGACAAGAATCAGTATGTCCAGTATTTTAATGAATTTCAGGCATCAAATGGAGGGACACAACTAACCGATGCAGAGATCGCCGCTTTACCTGATACAGATTGGTATGATGAGCTTTTTGATACTACTCCGATCAGTAATATAGCAGCTTCTGTAATAGGTGGAGGAGAAAAATATTCCTATGCAATTTCTGGAGGGATTTTTCAACAAGACGGTATGCTAGGCGGAAGAGAGAACAAGTCTAATTTCGATAGAAAAAATGTTAGAATAAATTTTGAAACCGATATTCGTGAGAACTTTAATGTTGAGGTTAATGCGAATTTAGCAGATATTGATCGTAACTTTTTGTTAGAAAATGCTGGAGTTACAGGAACATCAATCATTAACTTTATCAATGCGATGCCAGCGATTTACCCGGTTAATGATCCTAATGATCCATCGGTGCCGTTCAACCCGGGTAATCAAACCAACCCAGTTGTGGTAAATGGTGTAACCTTACCTGCACTGGGAGCGGTTGCAAATCCTGAATTGGCATTATTGCTGAATAACAACAATACGCAAACTGCGGTAACCAATGCCAGTATAAAAGGAGATTGGGAGATTTTTGATAGATTTAGGCTGCAAGGAACTTATTATCATTTTAATTCTGATGCATTTACCAAACAGTTTTTTCCTTCTTTCAATTTTCCGACGCAGGCGATTGCTTCTCCAAATGCAACCTTAATAGAAACAAGAACAGAGATGGTGTTAAGACAGTTTGATGCTAATGTGAGATATGATTTTTTCCAAAACTCAGACCATAAATTGGACGCATTAGCTGGGTTTTCTACATACGAATCAGATTTTTCTAATAGTACATTGTCTGGGGTTGGTTTTTTTGTAAATACACTAGATGAAGCAAACTTTGCATTGATTACAAATCCTTCAAGTATTACTGTAGCGCCTCCAGTGGAAACAGAGAATAACCTATTGGGTATTTATGGTAAGGTAAAATATAGCTACATGGATAAATACAATGTAGAAGCTACTTTACGTGCAGATTCATCCTCAAATTTTGGTGATGATAACAGAACTGGTATTTTCCCTTCGGTATCCGCGGGATGGGTGATTTCTGAAGAAAACTTCTTACAAGATTCTGAAGTAATTGATTTATTAAAGCTTAGAGCTAGTTGGGGTATTAATGGTAGTGACTTTATAGCGCCCTATCAATTCTCTCCGATCTTAAATGCCGGTTCAGGAACCAATTTTGGTGGAGGACTGAACCCAGGACTTACTCCTGCATTCTTACAAAACCCTGATGTAAAGTGGGAAGAAGTAGCGCAAACCAATATTGGTTTGGATATTAATGCCTTTAATAATGCTTTAGGAATTACTATAGATTACTACAATAAACAATCTTCTGATGTTTTAATTCCAATCGGGATACCTATATTCTCGGGATTCCCTGCACCTGCAACCAATATTGCTGATGTAGAAAACCAAGGTTTTGAATTTTTAGTTTCTTATCAGCAAACTTATAAAAGTGGATTTAGATGGCAATTGGGAGCAAACCTTGCAGTAAATAAGAACGAAGTAACCAGTATTGGTAATAACGGACAACCACTGCAAGGAGGAAACACTTTTGTCTTCAACGACCCTATTACACTTACTACTGAAGGAGAAGCCATTTCGAGTTTCTTTGGATTTGAGGTAGAAAGTATTGATGATGATGGCAATCTTGTGTTTAGAGATTTTGATGGTGATGGTAATCCAGATAAAACATTTATAGGTAGTCCTCTACCAGATTTCACCTATGGAATCACATTGGATCTCGAATACAAAGGATTTGATCTTAGTACCTTCCTATACGGATCCCAAGGAAACGACATTTTTGATGCTACGCTAAGACCGGACGGGGCATTTACCAATAGAAAAGAATCTTTTCTTACTAATGGAGTGGTTAATAGACTCGGTGGTTTTACCCCTCAGGTTTCTGACTTTTTCGTACAAGATGGTTCTTTCTTAAAAATGAAAACCTTGACTTTAGGATATTCACTTAAAGAGAGCTGGGTAGAGAGCATTGGATTAAATAGGTTAAGAATCTATGGAACTGCGCAAAACCTATTCTTAATAACAGATTATGATGGAACTGATCCAGAAATAGGAGAACAAGCTTCAGGAAACTCTTTGGATCTGGGTATAGACCGAGGGTTTAATCCTCAGCCAAGAACATTTTTATTCGGGTTTCAGCTAGAATTCTAAAAACAAAACATCATGAAAAATATAAAACTTAAAAATATTTCTTTCAAGGCCATTCTTGGGATATGTATGGTGACTTTTATGACCATTTCCTGTGAAGACGACTTTCTTGATAGAGAACCGATAACATCTTTAACTTCGGATGCGATACAGACCGAAGATGATATAGCTTCTTTAGTGATAGCAACGTATGATCCTTTGCGTTGGCAGGTAATAAACAACAATTTAGGACATCACTTTCCAGTCATGTTTCAAGGAATTCGTGCAGACGATGTATTCTCTCAGTGGGCTAATTTCTGGGTAGCAGGAAGGGTGTTTGATCAAAACCCAGTTCCACCTAATAACCCAAGTGTATTGGGATGGTGGAGAAAATGGTTTACCATGATATCTAGAGCAAATACTGCAATTGGTGTTATCGAAGAATCTCCAGACGAAATCTATGCAGATCCTGTAGCTACCAAAGCACAATTAATTGCAGAGGCTAGATTTTTGAGAGGATTGGCCTATTTAGAACTTGTGAAGAATTTTGGTGGAGTACCTGTAATTACAGAACGAATTACGGATGCCAATTTCGATTTCAAAATACCAAGAAGCACTGCTCAAGAAGTGTATGATAACGTAATAGAACCAGACCTATTAGCGGCAGCACAAGCACTACCGGCAACCGCAGCTCAGCAAGGGAGAGCGACTAGTGGAGCAGCATATGCATTTTTGGCAAAGGCACATTTGTATCAAGAAGAATATGCACAAACTGTAGAGTATACCGAAGAGGTAATGGCACTTGGATATAGTTTGGAGGAGAATTTTGGAGATAACTTTAGTCTTACCAACGAATATGGGAAAGAATCCATTTTTGAAATAGGATACGAGGCAAACATCATTTATAATAATTGGGAGTCTCCAGGAGGAATATTTAATCAAGGTTCTGCAACTCACCAGTTAATGGGATTCTTATTTAACAGTGGTGTTGGTAATAGTGCATTCGGAAACGCAGTGCCAAGACAAGAGTTAATCGACTTTTATGATGATTCTGACCAAAGAAAGAATGCTACATTTATTACACCGCTAACTGTCGATCTACCAACAGACTTGAATGGTGGTGTTCGTGGGCCTATAAGTTGTGGGTGTCAAATCGATCAATCTGACCAGTGTTTATTACCAGATCAGAGCAATTCTGGAGATTGGTTATTTGGTACAGATACTTACGGCTTTTTCTGGCAAGTTTGCGATAATGCCGGTAACGTTTTACCATCGTGGATATCAAAAGCTACAATGAGAAAATATCATATTCCGGTATCAGTACAAGAAAACACATTGAATTTTGCAGATTCTCCATTAAACGAAAAAATGATGAGATATGCAGAAGTATTATTAATGCATGCCGAAGCTTCTATCTTGGGAGGAGGAGGAGACGGAGCGTCTTCTTTCCAACAAGTACTTGATAGAGCCTATGGGGCAGGTAATCCAGCAGCTCCTACATATACCTTTCAAGGTATTAAGGATGAAAGAAGGAGAGAGCTAGCTACCGAAGGTTGGAATCGATATACCGACTTGGTACGATGGGGAGATGCAGAAACGGTGTTAAACAATGTAGAAGTAGGAACTCAGTTTCAGAAAGTCTTTGTAGTAGGTAGAGATGAATTGTTACCTATCCCTCAGTCTGAAATTGATCAGGTAGGATCGGATATTCTACAACAAAACCCGGGATACAATTAGGATTGTTGAATTAGCTTAATTCATTCAGTAAATTTTAATGTTAAAAAAGGAGTTATTTCTGTGCATAAAATGGCGAAATGCTCCTTTTTTATCTAGGCTATGATCTTAATAATAAAGTGGTTATCTTGATTTACGAAAATTACAAACCTAAGTTTCGGGGATTTTTAAGAAAGTAATTCCTTTTCCAAAGAAATAGTAGAAATTTTACCGCAAAGAAAAATCGTGAAATGTATTATATAGGATTTGACATAGGGAGCTCTTCGATCAAAGCAGCACTGGTAAATGCTGAAAATGGGAAGTCCATAGCTTCTGTAAATGAACCCGAAGAGGAGATGGATATCATTTCTGTCCAGAAAGAATGGGCTGAACAAAATCCAGAATCCTGGTGGGAGAATGTATGTAAAGCTTCTAAGAGATTACTGAAAGAAAATACAATTCGACCAGAGCAAATAAAAGGAATCGGAATTTCGTATCAGATGCATGGCCTGGTGGTTGTAGATGAGAAAGGAGAGTTGATTCGGGATTCAATTATTTGGTGTGATAGCAGGGCAGTTGCAATAGGAAATAAAGCTTTTGAAGAGATAGGGGAAGAAAAGTGTATGGAAAATCTATTGAATTCTCCAGCCAATTTTACCGCTTCAAAATTAAAATGGGTACAACAAAACGAACCTGAAAAATATGAGCGCATCCATAAATTTCTGTTACCAGGAGATTATATAGCGTTTAAATTTACAGGAATCATGAACACTACAACTTCAGGTCTCTCTGAAGGGACTTTATGGGATTTTAAAGACGATAAACCAGCAGATTGGTTACTAGAACATTATCACCTTGATGCGTCATTGATTCCAGATATCGTTCCTACTTTTTCGAATCAGGGAGAACTATCAGCAAAAGGAGCGAGCGATAGCGGGCTTAATCCGGGAACTCCTATTTTATATCGAGCAGGTGATCAACCCAACAATGCACTATCGCTTAATGTTTTTAAAGCGGGAGAAGTAGCTGCTACAGGGGGGACTTCTGGAGTAATCTATGCAGTTACCGATAGCCTTTCTGCTACAGAGGGACTTAAACTGAACAATTTTGCGCATGTCAATCATTCACAAAACCAGCCCAGTATTGGTAAACTTTTGTGCATAAACGGAGCTGGAATTCAATATCGATGGTTGAAAAATAACCTGAATCTGGAAACGAATTCATATCAAACCATGAATTCACACGCTTCAAAGGTGTCGGTTGGATCCAATAATCTACAATTAATTCCCTTTGGAAATGGAGCAGAGCGTATGTTTGATAATCAAACCATAGGAACTCATATCTGTAACCTAAATCTCAATAAGCACAATCGTTCACATATTTTTAGAGCAGCACTCGAAGGGATAGCCTTCTCTTTTGTGTATGGTATGGAAGTATTAAAAAAGGATAATACCACAATCAATGTGATCCGTGCGGGGAATGATAATTTATTTCGATCAGAAATCTTTTCGAATACCGTAGCTACCTTGATCAATCAGGAAATTGAGATTTACAATACGACTGGTGCAATAGGAGCAGCTCGAGCGGCAGGTTTAAGTGATGGTACATTTGATGATTTTGGAACAATGATCACCAAAAATGACCATGTAATGACCTATCACCCTCTACAAAATCAAGACGATTACAAAGAAGCATATAAAAACTGGAAAAGAGAATTAAATAGAATTTTAAAAAAATAATGATATGGCCTTAGTTGGAGATAAAGAATATTTTAAAACCATAAATGATATACAATTTGAAGGAAAAGAGTCAGATAATCCTTTAGCATTCAAATATTATGATGCTAACCAAGTGGTAGCAGGTAAAACGATGCGCGAGCATTTTAAGTTTGCCATTGCTTATTGGCATACCTTCTGTGGACTTGGAGCCGATCCCTTCGGACCAGGAACACAAAAATTTGAATGGGATACTGCTTCAGATCCTATTCAGGCTGCCAAAGATAAGGCCGATGCAGCCTTCGAGTTTATCACCAAAATGGGATTTGATTATTTCTGTTTCCATGATTATGACCTGGTTCAGGAAGCGCCTACGTTTTCAGAATCTGAAAAAAGATTAGCTACCATCGTAGATTATCTTAAACAAAAAAAGGAAGCTTCGGGAGTAAAATTATTATGGGGAACTGCAAACTGTTTTTCGAACCCACGCTATATGAACGGAGCGGCTACAAATCCTGATTTTGATGTGTTGGCAAGAGCAGGAGGACAGGTCAAATTAGCCCTGGATGCAACCATAGCATTAGATGGCGAAAATTATGTGTTTTGGGGTGGTAGAGAAGGATATATGTCATTGCTCAATACCAATATGAAAAGAGAGTTAGATCATATGGCACGCTTTCTTACTGTAGCAAGAGATTATGCCAGAGCACAAGGTTTTAAAGGAACATTTTTTATAGAACCAAAACCGATGGAGCCTACAAAACATCAATATGATTTTGATACGGCAACTTCTATTGGCTTTTTGAAAAAGTATGGTTTGGATAAAGACTTTAAAATCAATATCGAGGTCAACCATGCAACTCTGGCGCAACATACATTTCAACACGAATTACAGGTGGCAGCAGATGCAGGCATGTTGGGAAGTATCGATGCCAACAGAGGAGACTATCAAAACGGATGGGATACCGATCAATTCCCAAATAACATATTAGAAGTAACAGAAGCTATGCTGGTATTTCTAAAAGCTGGAGGGCTTCAAGGAGGAGGTGTCAACTTTGATGCTAAGATCCGTAGAAACTCTACAGATCTGGAAGATGTCTTTTTAGCGCATATTGGTGGGGCAGATACTTTTGCTCGTGCATTGATCACTGCCGATAAAATTCTTTCAGCTTCGCCATATCAAAAACTAAGAGAAAAAAGGTATGAATCTTTTGATGCTGGAAATGGAAAAGCATTTGAGGAAGGGAAATTAGATTTGAAAAATCTATATGATATTGCCGTTCAAAATGGTGAATTGAAACTACAAAGTGGAAAGCAGGAGTTGTTTGAGAACATTATAAACCAATACATCTAATTTTATATGGAGTCAATATTAGCGTTTCAGGATTGGATCGTATTAGGCCTATATTTTGCGGCACTTATAGGTGTTGCAGTATGGGTGGTCCTTCAGAAAAATAAGAATACCGAAGATTATTTTCTGGCCGGTAGAAATGTGGGTTGGTTTGTAATCGGGGCATCTATTTTTGCATCTAATATTGGCTCAGAACATGTAGTGGGATTGGCAGGAACGGGAGCAGAGTCTGGAATGCCAATGGCACATTACGAACTCCATGCCTGGATAGTTTTGGTTTTGGGATGGCTTTTTCTTCCTTTTTATGTACGAAGCAAAGTATTTACCATGCCAGAGTTTTTAGAAAAAAGGTTCGATAGCAGATCAAGATGGTTTTTATCGCTTTTTTCATTAGTAGGGTATGTAATTACAAAAGTTTCAGTTACTATTTATGCAGGAGGGATTGTCGTTTCAGAACTGATAGGAATACCATTCTGGTATGGAGCAATTGGTATCGTGTTATTTACCGGATTGTATACAGTTGTAGGAGGAATGAAAGCGGTAATATATACCGAGACGCTACAGACCGTTATCCTAATTACAGGATCTGTTATTATCACTTACTTGGGATTAAAAGAAGTAGGTGGATGGGATACATTACGAGAAACAGTGGGATCCAACCATTTTAATATGTGGCGTCCTATGAGTGATCCAGATTTTCCTTGGACAGGTTTATTGTTTGGAGGAACAATCGTTGGGATTTGGTATTGGTGTACCGATCAATATATAGTACAACGAGCCCTTGCAGCCAATAATATTACCATAGGAAGAAGGGGGGCTATTTTTGGAGCCTATCTCAAAATATTACCCATTTTCATTTTTCTAATTCCAGGAATTATTGCATTTGCCCTTGCCAAACAAGGGGTACTTACCTACGAGAAAGCAGATGAGGTTTTTCCAATTCTGGTTAAAACATTATTGCCTGTTGGACTAAAAGGTTTGGTCGCCGGAGGACTTATGGCAGCTTTAATGAGTTCATTAGCATCCGTTTTTAATTCCTGCTCCACCATTTTTACGATTGATATTTATAAGAAACTGAAACCTACAACACCAGAAAAGAAGCTGTTGAATATTGGGAAATTAGCAACTGTAGTTATGGTAGTTTTGGGGATTACGTGGATACCTATCATGGAGAAGATTGGGGGAGGAGTATTGTATCAATACCTGCAAAGCGTGCAGTCGTATATTGCACCACCGATTACTGCAGTATTCCTGCTTGGAGTGTTGTGGAAAAAAATGAATGCCCGGGCAGCCATTATCACATTGTTTTCTGGATTAGGGGTTGCTGCTTTACGAATTGTGGCAGAAATTTTTAAAGACAATTTATCAGGAGTGCTGTATTCTTTTGCAACCATAAATTTTGCACATATGGCTATATTTATGTTTGTATTCTCGGTAATCATAGCTGTAATTATAAGTTTATGTACTGCGCCTCCTAATTATGCCGCCATATCCGGACTCTCTTTCGGTACGTTATCAAAAGAACATAAAATAGAAAATAAGAAAAGCATTGCTCTTATCGATATTGTATTATCGGTACTACTAGTGCTTATAGTAATCACAATATTGTCCTACTTCGTAGGCTAAAAATGAAGATATAATATGAAATTTTTTATAGATACTGCCAACCTGGATCATATTCAAGAAGCACAAGCTCTTGGTGTTCTGGATGGGGTTACCACTAATCCTTCGCTGATGGCAAAAGAAGGGATTACAGGACGAGATAATATCCTAAAACATTATCAAAAGATATGCGAAATCGTGGATGGAGACGTCTCTGCAGAAGTGATCAGTACTGATTTTGAAGGGATGGTCAAAGAAGGAGAAGAATTGGCAAAATTACATCCTCAAATAGTGGTGAAAATCCCAATGATCAAAGAAGGGATTAAAGCGATTAAGTATTTTGCCGATAAGGGGATTAAAACGAACTGCACTCTGGTTTTTTCTTGTGGGCAGGCTCTTTTAGCAGCCAAGGCGGGAGCAACCTATGTTTCTCCTTTTATTGGGAGATTGGATGATGTGTCTACAGATGGGTTACTCCTGATTAATGAAATACGGGAGATTTACAACAATTTCAATTTTGAAACAGAAATTCTTGCAGCTTCAGTGCGCCATACCATGCATGTGGTAAATTGTGCCAAAATAGGAGCTGATGTGATGACCGGGCCATTATCTGCGATTGAAGGATTGGTAAAACATCCTCTAACCGATAATGGATTAAAAAAGTTTCTTGAGGATGCAAAGTCCTTAGCAGTATAAAAAATAAAAGGTATGGATTATAAAGCGGTAGCAAACGAATTTTGGGAACGAGGATTCGTCATTTTCGAGGACTTTTTTGAAGATAGCTTGATGGATGACTATAATCAAAAAATACTGGAGCATTACGGTGTAAATCCAAATTGGGAACATACCGAAGAGTTTATTACAAAATCAGCTGTAGAAGTAATCCCTTGGTTTCCGTATAGAGAAGGGAAAAATTATTTTGATGGGATCGATAAAGATCATAAGTTTAATGAAATTACAGATCATATATTGAACAAAGGATGGCAAAATTTGTATTGTATGATGATGTTCTCAAAGGAAGGTAGTAAAGGTCAGGCTTGGCATCAGGACTGCCTGCCAGAAGACAAATCCACTTATAATCTTAATCGATTGGTATATACTCATGATATTACCGAATCAACGGGAGGAGAAATTGCCATTTTCCCTGAAACTCACAAAAAAGGGAGGCTGTCAGTAGGTGTGCCAACCGAGGATCTAGACGGACAGTTAGTTTTTAGACCCAAAAAGGGAACCGTTATTTTTTTACATGGCCATTGCTGGCATAAGGTATTACCGGTAAAGAAAGATCGAATATCTTCCAACTTCAGAGCTGTTCCTCAAGACACGCCTGAAGATATTACAGATATCTGTGTCTATCGCAATATGTTGTATAAATTCTCTACCAGTGAGGTTATAGAAGAAAGATCCTAGAAAGATGAAAAACATAGCTCTTATATTTCTTTTCATCAGTTTCCTTAGTTTCTTGGGAGATATGCAATTACATGCTCAAGAGGTTCCAAAAGTGACTATACGAGAAGTTGAGGGGCAGTATAATTTTTATATCAATGAAACTAAATTCGAAATTAAAGGAGTCGGTATTAACTATGTAGATGGTCATGATTTTGAAGCTTTAAGTAAAGCAGGTGGAAACGCTTTTAGAACTTGGGGGACCTACAATGCCTGTGAAGAATTGAAAGCTGCTAAACAATATGGATTCATGGTGGCCATGGGGATCAATATAGGCAAAGAACTATGGGGATTCGATTACAATGATAAAAGAGCGGTTGCTAAACAGCTAAAAAAAGTAAAATCAACAATAAAGGCATATAAGAATCACCCAAATATTTTGTGTTGGGTGGTAGGGAATGAGCTGAATTTGTTATTTGATGAGAATGGTAAGTTGAAAATGGTGAATCCCAAGGTCTACGATGCGGTATCCGAAATTATAGATTTTATTCATAAAGAAGATCCAAATCATCCGGTAACGACAACTTTTGCGGGGGTTATTGATGAACATTTGAAAGTAGCTTTAGAGCGATGCCCGCAAATGGATATGGTTTCGGTTCAGGTGTATGGGGATTTAGAAACTGTAGAGCAAAGAATGAAAGATACAGGAATAACCAAGCCCTATATGATTACAGAATTTGGACCTATGGGATTTTGGGAAATGCCCAAGACCTCTTGGGGTCGGGAAATAGAAGAAGTAAGTGGACCAAAGGCAGATGGAATTTTAAGAAGAATGCAAAAAGGAATCATCAATAATACTTCGGGAAAATGCCTGGGTGGTTTTGCTTTTGAATGGGGACAAAAACAAGAGCGAACACCTACCTGGTATGGGATGTTTCATAAAGACGGTAATCAAACAGAAACCATTGATCATTTGACCAAAGTGTGGACCGGATCATATCCAGAAAATAGAGCCCCAAGGGTGGATTCCATTCAATTAAAAGGCCTGAAATCGGTACAAAATATATACTTGAAACCCAATCAGAAGTACACTGCTAGGGTGTTTGCTCATGATCCCAATCAAGAAGATGTACTAGAATATAAGTGGGTAGTTTCAAAAGAGGTGGTTGTGCGAAGTGAAGGGGGAGAGAAAGAACTAGAACCACCCAGAGTTCCCATAAAAATTATAGAGAATGAAAATGGAAGTTTTACTTTTATTTCTCCGAAAGAAGGTGAATATAGAATCTTTGCCTATGTGTATGATGGGAAAGGAAAAGTAGGAGGAGGTAATATTCCGTTTTTGGTAAGAAATTGAAATATATGAATCAAGCAAATACAATGAAGTGGGGGATAATAGGACTGGGAAATATTGCCAACCAGTTTGCCAAAGATCTAGCTCTGGTTCCCGAAGCAGAATTAGTGGCGGTGGGATCAAGAAGTATGGAAAAAGCTGCAGATTTTGCTCAAAAACACGAAGCTAAAAGAGCGTACAATAATTATGACCAACTTATCCAGGATAGTGAAGTTGATATTGTTTACATTGCTACTCCTCATGATTCGCATGCCGATCTAACAATCAAATCTTTGAATGCGGGAAAACATGTGTTGTGTGAAAAACCGGTTGCCCTCAACAAACAAGAGACAGAAGAAATGATCGCAGCGGCAAAGAAGAATGAGAGGTTCTTTATGGAGGCTTTTTGGACACGGTTCAACCCTTCGATTCAAGAGTTGTATAAGAAAGTAACCCAAAACGAAATAGGAGAAATTAGATATATCAACGCAGATTTTGCTTTTAATATAGGAGAGGCAACGGGAAGAATGATAAATCCAGCCTTAGGTGGAGGTTCATTGATGGATATGGGGGTATATCCCTTGTTTTTGAGTTATCTGATTTTAGGAATGCCTAGTAAGATTTTGGCAACGGCCAATTTTTATGAATCAGGAGCAGATCAACAAACTTCAATTATACTTCAATATGATAAAGCGCAATGCATCTTGCATAGCAGTTTTGTATCTCCTTCCAATATGCAGGCGATCGTGAGTGGGGAGGAAGGAAGAATACAGATCAATTCGATTTGGCACGAAACACAATCATATGCTTTGATAAAAAATAATCATTGTGTTGATTACCATTTTCCAACCATAGGAAAAGGATTTACGTACGAGATAGAAGAATGTCATGCTTGTATTCATGATCAAAAAAATCAGAGTGATTTGTGGTCTCACCAAGATAGTCTTAACTTAATTTCGATTGTTGATGAGGTAAGACAGCAAACAGGCTTGGTGTTTGCCAAAAGTTAAATTTAAATGTACCATTTATAGATGTCAGGAAGATTAGTTTTTATTGCCTTTGTAGTATCCTTGGGAGGGTTTTTATTTGGATTTGATGCCGCGATCATATCGGGAGCTCAAGAATTTTTTGGTCCGTATTTTGGTTTTACAGGAGATCAGGTAGCAAGTATCAATGCAGCACCCACATCGGCAGCAATGTTTGCCATGTTGATAGCCGGTTGGATTAGTGATAAGATCGGAAGAAAAAAAGTGCTGATTATTGTGGCATTTGTGTATGCTCTTTCAGCTTTTCTGTCGGCTTATGCCAGCTCGTATTGGATATTGTGGTGTGCTAGATTTATTGGTGGTGCAGCTTTTGGCGCAGCGCTTATTCTGGCTCCAATGTATATCGCAGAAGTTTCAACAGCAAAAAACAGAGGGAAGTTAGTTTCTATACAACAACTTAATATTGTGATAGGACTCTCTGCAGCCTACTTTACCGGTTATTTTTTACAGCAATCAATTTCTGAAGCGATACAAACGTCAGACATGATCACCAAAGAAAACGTTTGGCGTTGGATGTTTGGTCTAGAACTGATTCCTGCCGTGGTGTATTTCTTTTTATTATTTCTGGTTCCTCGTAGTCCAAGATGGTTATACGTTAAGCAGAAGAATCAAGAGGCTTTTGAGACGCTGGAACGACTTCACGGTACCGAAAAAGCAAAAAAAGAAGAGTTTTTGATTAAGGAGAGCCTGAAAGAAAATGATCAAAAAGAAAAGGTTAAGATTTCAGAAATATTTAAAAAGTCATTACGATTCGTTCTTTTTATTGGATTGTTTGTGGGCGTCATACAGATGATCACAGGGATTAACGCTATTTTCTTTTATTCGACATCGATATTCAAACAATCGGGTATTGGTACGGATGCCGCATTTGCTTCGTCGGTGCTGGTGGGTATTATCAATATCGTATTTACTGTTTTGGCAATGTTGCTCATCGATAGAATGGGAAGAAAACCTTTAATGTTTATTGGACTGATCGGTGCAGCGATAGGTATGTTCTTGACATCGTATGGTTTTGGAAAAGCAACTTATCAACTCACACCAGAAAAAATTGCGCATATAGAAGGAATTGATGCCTCCAAGCTAGACAACATACAAAATGTGATTTACGATAGTGATGTATCTTTTAAACAAGCATTGAAGGGAGCACTGGGAGACCAAAAATTTGTAGAAAAACAAGCAGAAATTATAGAAGCTGCAGGTAATCTTGATCCTATTCTTATTCTTATAGGAATACTTGTTTTTGTGGCGTCATTTGCCTTTTCATTGGGACCTGTCATGTGGGTATTGCTATCCGAATTGTTTCCGAATCGGGTGAGAAGTTTAATGATCGCTTTTGTAGGATTTGTTAACTCTTTTACCAGTTGGGTAGTACAAAGAACATTCAATTGGGAAATAGAAACCCTAGGAAGTAGCACATCCTATTTCATTTTTGGAATGCTGGCCTTAATCGGTTTTGTGGTGCTGATTAAGTATTTGCCCGAGACCAAAGGGAAATCACTAGAACAAATAGAAAAAGAATTGGTAAAAGCATAAAGAAGCATATGAACAGGATTGAAAATCCAATATTACGAGGTTTTAACCCAGATCCTTCAATCATCCGGGTAGGGGAAGACTATTATATTGCAACTTCTACTTTTGAATGGTTTCCGGGAGTACAAATTCATCATTCCAGAGATCTTAAAAACTGGAAAGTCATTGCTCAACCCCTTAATAAAGTATCTCAATTAGATATGAAAGGCGTCCCCGACTCTTGTGGGGTTTGGGCACCTTGTTTATCCTATGATGAGGGGATTTTTTACTTAGTGTATTCTAACGTAAAGTCTTTTGATGGAGTTTGGAAGGATACACCCAATTATTTGGTAACTACAGAGGATATTACCGGAGAATGGTCAGATCCTGTATACCTCAGTTCTAGAGGTTTTGATGGATCGTTGTTTCATGATACTGATGGTAAAAAGTACTTTCTTAACATGTTGATTGACCATCGGGATAATAAAATGTTTGGAGGTATAGAACTCCAGGAATATGATCCGGTTCAAAAAGAGTTAGTCGGAGAGGTGCATTACCTTCATCAAGGATCTTATTTGGGTTGCACAGAAGGACCGCATATTTTTAAGAGAGGGAAATACTACTATTTGATACTTGCCGAAGGAGGAACAGAATATAACCATGCAGTATCTGTGGCACGTTCAGAATCCATATTTGGACCATATGTGATGCACCCAGACACTTCTATAGTGTCTTGCGCATATAATAAACCCTACAAACTTCAAAAATCGGGACATGGGGATTTTGTGGAGACCGAAGATGGTCGATGGTTCATTACGTTTTTGGTGGGAAGACCACTCAAAGAAAGAGGGCGTTGTATTTTAGGACGAGAAACAGCTATCGAAGAAATTATTTGGAAAGATGATTGGCCCTACCTTGTTAGTGATTGTCGATTACCAAGACTAGAAATTACTGGTCTTGACACCAAAGAGGTCTCGGTAAAAAAGCATCAAGAAAGAGATGATTTTGATGCGGATATGTTATCTCTAGACTTTCAATCCCTTCGTATTCCAAGAACTGAACAATGGTTTTCTCTTACGGAAAGAAAAGGTTTTTTACGATTAAAAGGAAAGGAAAGTTTAACTTCTACACATACGCAAGCCCTGATTGCTCGTAGAGTTCAGCATTTTAGAATTGAAGCCAGTACTTCCTTAGAGTTTCATCCAGAGAATATTCAGGAAATGGCGGGACTGGTATTTTATTATAATACAGGGCATTACCATTATTTGCATTTAACGGCAAATTATAAAGGAGACAAACAACTATTACGAATTATAACATCCGATCATTTTGAAATGTCTGAACAAGATCAGGAAGTAGAAATCCCAGCAGAAGCGGAACTGGTTTTAAAAGGAATTTTGGATCACGGCGAACTTCAATTTTACTACAGCATTGATCAAGAAAAAACATTTTTTCCGATAGGAGATGTTTTGGATGCAAGCATATTGTCCGATGATTATGTGCGGGATCGAGACGAGAGATACCGTCCGGCATTTACAGGGATGTTTGTGGGGATGTGTTGCCAGGATTTGGCGTACAATAGAAAACATGCCGATTTCGATTGGTTTACATATAAAGAAATACATTAAAATAAAGGGCTATGTATAAAAAAATGATGGTATTACTTGGTATTTGCACCGTTGTGAGTTGCAACCAGGTCACAGAAAAAAAGGAACAAGATCAACCCATAAAAGAGGAGCAAGAAAAACCACAAAAAACATTGGCAAAATTTGAACCTGCCGAAGGAGAGGTGTTGTTGTTCGTTGGACAAGAATTAGAAGCGGTAGGAGGGTTAGAAAAGTATAATGACGGTTATCTGGATCATTTTGATAAACCTGCTGGGTGGACCACCTATACCAATATCAACCCGGGAGAAGATTCTTTTGGAAGGGTACAACAAGGTTTGGATGGGATATACGACACCCATGATTGGGGGGATAATGACTACAATGTAAGCATGCAATTAGCAGATGAAGATTATAAAGATATGGCATTAGCTATTGGCCTACAGTTTGTTAATCATGAAGAAAAAGTAGCTGATGGAACTCATGATGCGTACATCCATAAATTGGCGGATTTTTTATTGTCTCTAGGAAGAAGGCCTGTATTTTTACGTATAGCCTACGAGTTTGACGGAGATCCTTGGAATCACTACGATAAAGAAAGTACCAAAAAAGCATATATCCGAATGGTAAAGATGCTAAGAGAGCGAGGGGTGACCAATACTGCTTTTGTTTGGCAGTCCACAGGGTTTATGTCCCCAAATGAAGGAGATTTAGAATCCTGGTATCCGGGAGATGAGTATGTTGACTGGTTAGGTTTTTCATTTTTTAACCGTTGGAGAGAACAAAAGATGATCGAATTTGCCAGAAAAAAAGGGAAACCAGTTTTTATTGCGGAAGCTTCTCCAACAATTACCCATCCAGATTTTGATAAAAATACTGGGAACACCAAAGAGACGCAACTTAGTAATCCCGAACAAGCAGAAGAAGCGTGGAATGAATGGTTTGTACCTTTTTTTAAGACCATTGATGATAATGCAGACGTGATCAAAGCCGTTCATTATATCAACTGTCACTGGGATTCGCACCCTATGTGGTTCGATAACCCTACATTTAAGAGGGTAGATGCCAGGTTGCAGTTAAGTGATACCCTTAGCAAGCGTTGGATTAGTAAGGTTTCTGATCCAAAGTTTATCAAATCTACGCCAGATTTGTATGATAAATTATGGAAGGATAAGAACTAAAAACTAAATAATACGATTTACTCTTGGAAACTAAACAAAGACGAATAAAGCAAAAGTCTTCGGGCTTTTATACCAACAAAGAATTATTTGTTTTTTCAATTAAGAATAAGAATGGAGCGCGATTGCGTATTACCAATTTTGCAGCCTCAATATTGAGTCTGGAGATACTGGATAAACAAGGAAGTCGCGTAAATGTAGTTTTAGGTTTTGATAGTGTAGATCAATATGTGGATACATCTAAGGGTAAAGTCTCTCGATACCTTGGCGCATCTATAGGAAGATATGCTGGAAGAATCTCAGGAGAAAAGTTGACGATTAATAACAAAGAATACCCGCTTTATCATGATGATGAGGTGCATTTACATGGTGGTAAATACGGTTTTGACGAAAAAGTATGGGACGTAGCTTATGTAGATGAGGACAATCAGTCGGTAACCTTTTCTTATTACAGCGAACATCTTGAAGAAGGGTATCCAGGAAATCTAAGGGTAGAGGTGATGTATCAACTTACGGATGATAATAAACTTAATATCAAATATACTGCAGTTTCTGATCAGGACACCGTGTTGAATCTTACCAATCATGCGTACTACAATTTAAATGGAGAAGGTTCAGTTTGTGATCATATACTCCAACTCCATTGTGATCGCTATTTGGAAGTGGATGATAAAAATATCCCTACTGGGAAGGTTCATAAAGTTGTAGATACCAGATTTGACTATAGAGAAGAAAGAGCATTGAGTAGTCTGCAAAAAGATGGTATTCTGGATGATACAATGATTTTTGAAGCTCATCGAAATACTTTTCAAGGGGTTATATTTTCACCTCTTACCGGGATTAGAATGCAAATAAAAACGAATCAGCCTGCTGTAGTTATCTATACCCCAGAAAAGTTTGCGGATTGGAATTTTAGAAAGGGAAAAACCTATGATAAGTTTCCTGCAATATGTTTTGAAACTCAAAATTATCCTGACGCTCCTAATCATAGCCATTTTCCTTCTAGTGAGGTAAAGGCTAATGAGCGCTATGAAAATTATACATCTTTTATTTTTGATGTATTATCGGATCAGTAAGGGAGTGACTTTGTAGTTTCTCGTTCGATTAGATTTGTTTTAATCACTTTTGTAGTATGGGAAGTTTCAGATTCTTCATTTTCAAGTTTCTCAATCAACATTCTTGTTGCCGTTTCTCCCAGATAAATCCCATGTTGACTAATCGTTGTAATTGCAGGAGTAACATGTCTTGGTAATACCCCATTGGTAAAACCAATAATTGAAATGTCTTCGGGAATTTTATACCCTTTTGCGGTCAATAATCTTAAGGTGCTCACTGCTGAGTCTTCTTCAAGGCATAGCATGGCATCGACCCTTTTTGACCCCAATAGTATTTTTAAAGAAGTATCGATGTCATTAAACTCATCCACTTTTATGATAAAAGATTCATCGATTGGGATACCCGCTTCGGATAGTGCTTTTTTATATCCTTCTAGTCGCAGTTTACCTACGCTAAGATTATGAATTGTAGAAACAATGGCGATATTTTTGCATCCGGTTTCGATAAAATGATTAGTAGCGTTATAGGCTCCCTCTTTATCATTGACAATTACTTTATCACATTCGACCTCTTCGGTAACCCGATCAAACATTACTATTGGGATACCTTGATTAATGGTGTTTTGAAAATGACTAAATTCTTGTTTTACCTGTGTTTCTTCAGCAATAGAAAGGATAAAACCATCTAGTGCAGAGTTTTTAAGTAGCTCCATAGCACTCACTTCTTTCTCATAAGATTCGTTAGAAATACAGGTGATGAGATTATACCCTTTTTCGGTAGCTACTTTTTCTATTCCAACAAATACTTTGGTAAAAAAATGATTAAGAATATTGGGGATGATTACTCCAATAGTTTTAGTTTTTTTATTCTGAAGATTTAGCGCAATACTATTGGGTTTGTAGTGATTCTCTTTGGCGTATTGCTGGATTTTAGCCTTGGTTTTAGTGCTGATTTCGTAGCTGTCGTTCAAAGCTTTAGAAACTGTAGCAATAGATACGTTGAATTCGTTTGCAATGTCTTTTAATGTGATTCTTTTTTTGCGCGTCATGGTTCAAAAACTAGTTTTCAATTTATAAGAAAGAATTGATAAATAATAGTAAAAATTTAAAAATGTAAACAAGGGGTTCAGTATACAACCAAACCCCTGAAATACTCAGAATTTATTATTTTATTTAGGGAACTATCCCTTACTTTCTAGTATCATATCTTTTTGATGCAGCATTAACCCCAGGCTGCCAAGTTCTTGTAAAACTTGCCATATTGTCCTGTACTAACTGAGGTAGATCTCCGGCGTATTTATCCAATGCGCCATCTCCTAAATACAATCCAACATAAGCTAATACATCATCTGTTGCAAGACCACCATTAATTGTAAAAATTGGCTCTAGGTTTAGTACCTGTCTTGGATCAGATCCTTTGGCTTGACTAGCCTCATTTCTGGTTAAGATACCATCATTGTTAGTATCCAACAAGTTGGTGAATTCTGTCGCAAATTGGTCCCCGGTTTTACCATTGATATTGATTCCTTTCAATAACTCTTTCATATAGATTAAGAAATCACTTTTGGTCATTGTAGGGTTGATTGAAGGAACATTTCCTTGGTAACCGCTCATTTCTATAAACTGATCATCAATATCAATTCCCAAATTTCTTTCGATATCCAATACGGCCTCTTTTGTGTTACAAGGGTTACTTACTACTCCTCTTACACTTACAAATAATCCATCGCTATTCATACACCCACTTCCATTGGCTACAGTGGTAACACAAGCAGTGTTGTTTGGATTGTAATTGAAGCTTCCACAAGGAGTTCCTCCTCCGGTATTGTCTCCACCACCGTTGTTATCTCCGTCTCCGTTATTATCTCCAGAATCGTTGCATCCTCCGGCTTGTGCTTGATTAGCATCGGTCCAACATTGTCCACAAGCAGAAAAAGGATGAGACGATGGACAATCATTATTTTGATTATTGCCTCCGTCATTACCACTGCCTCCGGTATTCCCCCCAGAAGTATCAGTACAACCACCAGATTGTGCTTGTGCAGCATCGGTCCAACAGGCACCACAAGCTTCGTAAGGATGTGATCCTGGACAACTTGCTTTTCCTTGGGCATCAATAACTTTTGAGACCGAACCATTTATATCAAATCCTTCGTTTTCGCATGCAACAAATGCACCTAAAAAAAGCATTGAAAAAATGAGTAAGCTTAATATACGTTTCATAATTACTTATTTAATTTATAGATAAAGTTTGTGTTAAAAAATTAAGGTTTTTATAGTTGAGCTAATTTCGATAAAACAAATCTTTAAATACTAGTCGATCATACTTTAATAGTGCTCTGTTACTACGCTTTTACCACGCATTATGCTATAAACGCAAAAACCGCATCTTTTTTTTGTGTAAAAAGCTGTTTTTTTGCTAAAAAAGTAGAAGAAATGAAATTAGTCTTCAGAGCGATATTTTTATTGATTGTCTTAATAAGTTTGATAAGTTGTGATACCAATTCTAATCAGACAAGAACCTCTTATGTTCAAATAGAGGATGTTGATTTAGTCAGTAGTGGAGGACAGCAACAAGGAAAACTTCTTTGTCCAAAAACGGTGAATGATGTTATTGTGCAGCTAAAAGAAGTACATCAGGCATCCTCAGAAGAATTTCCCGAAATGACTATGGTTGGAGTACTTTCATTTATTAAGGAAAATAATATAACCACGATTACGAATTTGTTGAATCGATTGCCGGTACATTATCGTAACAATTTCTCCTTAGTCGAACATACAAAAGGAGAGGGGCAATCCTCTTTGAAATTCCCTAGAATTGTTCTTTTTGGATCGGATGGAACCTTTCTAATGAATATTAGTACCAAAGCAGATGATCCTAAATATGATCTTTTGGATTGTGCAGAGCTAAATGAAGAAAATGGCACCTGGGAGTTTTCGCAATTTGATTTTACAGGAGATCAACCAAAGTTGCATGTAAACCCACCATCCTGTATACGATGTCATGGAGATCAACCAAGACCGGTTTGGGGAACAAACATGGATTGGCCGGGAGTATTTGGGGATAATGAGGCGGCTGGACCTAATGGAGAGGCTTTGTCATACAGACATGCATTACGAATGAATGAAATAAAGGAAGGGAATGCCTATTCTGATCGTTTTGAGTTTTTAGAATGGTCAGATCAAAAATTGAGATCCGGAGGTATTCGTCGGATTGCTAATCATGCTTTTGGTGCAGAATTATTGGTTTCTAATATGGCTATGGGTACAGCTACGGCCAGAGGTGTTTTTAAACGTATAGAACTACATACGCAATACCGTCAAATGAGAGAAGCTATGCTTTTGTTGGGGTATGAGCATATGGTAGGCAATATTCTTAGTGACAAAGAGAAAGAATACTTAAAAACCTTGATTCTAGATAAAGGAGGAAAGAATGGTACTCTTGATGAGCTATTTTTGGTCTTGGGGATTGATACAAAAGAGGCTTTTTCATTAGGCACCTTGGCCAAGGAGGAGAAACCAAAAACAGATTGGAGCCTTGGTGCAGGAGATTTGTACGAGCAGGTCTTATTACAGGTCTTATATGACTTGTCTATCGACGATCGTAATATCGCATCATTGTTAAAAGAAACTCCCAATACACCAGGAATTTTTGGGTGTGATCATTTGGGGAAAAATATAAAAGAGGTCATCGATTTCAAAATGCTACATATGCATCAGTTATTAGGGAAGGATAGGTATGAAGTCAATAAGGTATATTATTCTCAGGATGCCGAAAACATTAAAGAAAAAGTTTTCATTCCTATCTACGCAAAGTTAGCACCTTATCTAAAAGAGAAAATTCAAGTTCAAAATCAAGCCTAATTTAGAGAGATAAGAAAAGAGCCCGGAAGACTAATTCCAGGCTCTTCAAAAATATTACGTATTCTAGGGGATTATTTAATTACAATTCTTTTGTGATTTACTGTTTTATTGATGTCCCAAGTGGTGATCAAATACATTCCTTGTTCTACGCCTTGTAAATCCAATTGAAATGATTTAGTTGCTTTGCCAGGCTCAATAGAGATTGTTTTAATCTCTCTTCCATTAAGGTCGGAAACTTGTACCTGAATTAACTCATTACCATTGATATATACCATGCCACTACTTGGATTAGGGTATACTTTAAGATTATCTTCTAATGTATTATTCCCAGAATTGATGGCATTTCTTTGGGTGTTCAATCCCAAAATACTATTTAAATTACTACTACCGTGAATCCATCCCGATTGCGTAATTTGATTCACCCAATTGTTTTCCAATGTTGGGTTTACTTGTATTCTAGTATCTCCCCAGTATCCTTGTTCGTATGGAGCATCCCATAATCCTTGAGAGTCCCAATCTGCATTGATATAGGTAATGGCTTTGATTACATCCTCATTATCGTTAATAAAATTGAAATAAGGTATAAACCATTCATTCCAGATTTGAGAACCTGATTTGCTAACCGTACCTTGAGCTGCAGCTCCATCCCAAACTGGACTTATGTTAGAATTGGTAAGTTGTTGATTATCGTATCCTTGATCAGCAGCTTCTGCGATCATTACCGCTTTTCCTCTTTCTCTAGCCAAACTTACCAATTCGTTACCTAAGAATAGCTGAGTGGAAGGCGTGTTGTTGTTTACAGTTGCCGTTTCGTTTGGTCTTAAGAACCAAGACATTCCAAACCAATCTACATAATCGTCTCCTGGATAATAATTGAGTAGATTTTCTCTTCCGCCATCAAGGATATCATCAATTGGAGAAGTGCTGGATTGCCACACATAAGCTACATTGGTAACTCCTTGTTGCCTTAAAATATCTACGATTCTTCGATATGCATTGATGTAGCTTGGACCGTCATAACCATTCCAATTTCCATCAAACTCGTATCCAATACGTAAGTAAAAAGCAGTGCTGTTTAAGGATTTGAAGAAATCGGCAAGTTGTCTAATCTCTGCATCTCTTCCTCCTCCAGTGATATTATTGGTTTCTCCTACCAGATAAAGCCCTATTTGAACAGCTGAATTAGGGAAGCCAACTGCAGCGCTATGCGCATTCAAAGGTCCTCCTCCCCAATCAATATCTATTCCTAGGGGTTGATCATTTTGAGTCCATCCCAGTGCTCCATTATTTCCTTGTAGTAATACATTGGCAAGATTTACATAAGTTGCAATACCTGTTGGAGTAGGGCAGTTACCGCAATCGCTAATGTAATCTGATACTGACAATAAATCTTGTCCAATAAAGATCATCTTCTCTCCTGTACTAGGTTCTAAGTAACTTTCCGTGGTGTTTCCTGGGGGATTACTGGTTCCAGCAGCGATGGTTACATTATTTAAACTCCTTGCACATTCATCATTACCCCATCTTACAAAAGTACTATAGTTTCCAGGTGAGAGATTAGATACGGTTGTAGATCCGCTGTTGTCCGCTACATTATATGGATAGGTTGCACCGCCATCAATGCTAAATTCGATATTGCTTCGATTTGGAGCATCGTTAAAACTAAAGGTAATGCTACCATCATTGGCTCCTTGTGAGGTTTCGTTGGTAGAGCTCACTGTGGCATTGGGAATATCATTTCCGGTACAAGGTTCGTTACCAGTTGTATCTTCAAAAATCCTAACATTCCTGAAATAACTAGTGTTGCCTGTTGGGTTTTGATCTTTATCATTAACCAAAATCAGATACATGTTATTCCCTGTATAATAATCACCTACTTTGATGCTAAAAGGCTGATATCCAGATTGAGTGTAGTCAAAATCTCTATTCCCCCAATTTTGAGTCCCATACAATTGAAAAATTTGTGTAGCGCTCAATTGCTCATCACTGTCAAACCCAATACCGTGAATTTCTCCTTGAGATGTACTTTGAAATTCAAATTCTATTACTGTATTTGCCGTGATGTTGTATCGGGTATTGGTTCTTCTCCAGGTATTATCTGAAAGAACCGCTGTTAATCCATTATCTTGGATATTGATATTAGCAGCATTATCCTGATTGCTAAATGATGAAGTACCGGTTTCATTAAAATTAACGCAATCACTGCAACCCGCACCACTGGGAGTGCCTGAATTGATAGTTATTTGTTGCAGGTTTCTTGCACATTCGTCATTGCCCCATCTTATGTAGGTGCCGTAATTTCCGGGAGCAAGGTTAGAGATGGTAGTAGATCCACTGTTATCCAGCACATTGTACGGATAGGTTGCACCACCATCAATACTAAATTCTATATTCGTTCTATCTGCTGTATCACCAAAACTAAAAGTGATACTACCATCATTGGCTCCTTGAGTACTTTCGTCTATTGAACTCACAGTCGCATTAGGAATATCATTATCTGTGCAAGGTTCGTTGGTATTCCCTCCATCATTATTTATAAAATTAAGGTAATCTACATTTAGTGCCTGATCTCCTCCTCCTTGATTGATAATTTGAAAAGAAGCACCTGCAGGAACATCAACAGTTATAGAAGTAGTGGTGTAGGAACCAACCCAGGCTCCATTAGAAGTGAAGTTGAGTGTTCCAACATCTTGTCCATTAACCAATACAGAAATACCTCCTGAGTTTTGTGATGCATAAATAACTTCTACTTGCTGTGCTTTTGGAGCATTGTTAATAGTAAATCCGTTTCCATTTTGGTCAAGAAAAGCAACACCTTGTCCGCCACTAGCAGGCCCATCGTTATAGAATTGTGCTTGCCCAGAAAGACTAGCTGTTTCTGCTTCGATCTTTGTGGTAGTTTCTCCTCCACCGGTATCACAAGGAGTACAGCTTCCTCCGCAGTCTATACCGGTTTCGTCTCCGTTTTGAATCCCATCATTACAGCTTGGATTTGGTGGAGGTGGGGGCGTATTCGTAATACCTAAATCACTCAGTAGATTTGGCCCTCCATGAAGAAAATTACCATTATTGATATAATTGTTCCAATTTGTAGTGATCAATGGGTTGGTTTCGATTCTGGTATCTCCCCAATGCACACCAGAGTCGGCCCAAAGAGGTTGTGATTGCCAATCCGCATTGATCCATGCTAAAATTCGGATAACGTCGTTGTTGTTGTCGATAAATGGAATGAGTTGATCTCTAAAGAATTGATCCCATATGGCTTGGCTTCCCAAATTCGTTACTCCATTAAAATGATAAGTACCTTGATCAAATTCGTAGTATTGAGCAGAAGCTTCAGCTACCATCATAGGTTTGTTCTTGTTTCTTGCAAATTCTAAAGCGTATTCCAGGTTTGCAGCATTAAAGTCCTGCGCAAAGAAGAAAAACGAAAGCCCTACATAATCTACATAATCATCACCAGGATAATATCCATCGATAATGTTTGGTGCATTTTCTCCCCAAGTAGCAGATTGCCAAACATAAGCTACGTTGGTCACTCCTTGACCATTTAGGTAATCAACAATGTAACGATAACCCGCTTTATATCGATTTTGGTCATAATTATTCCAAGGACCGTCAAATTCGTAGCCTATTCTAAGGTATATAGGTCTAGGACTATTTCTTTTGGCAAAGTCTGCGAACTTGTTTAGTTCATCATTGTGAAGTCCGTTTACGAGCTCAGTTAATCCATTCGGATGATCTTCACCTTGACCATCTGCCTCTTCACGCATCCAAAAACCAATGGAAAGCCCCGAATTAGGGTATCGACTCATGGCTTCCTGAAGACCAATATCACCAGCGCCGTAGTTGGTAATATCATTGAGACCCGCCATGGTATACAGATCAGTATACATGGTAACCCCAGCTGGCGTGGGGAATTGTCCTGAGTTTACATATCCAGCAACAGCACCTAAATCCTGTCCGATAATCAACATCGTTTTCCCATCTGTAGGAGCGAATTTTCCAGGGGTGGTATTTTGCGAAAACGATGAGGTATACCCTATGCATATTAAAAGCAGTAGTAGTATTCGATTTGTGTTAAAAGTGAGCATAATTATTGTGTTTATGGTTAAAGTCAATACAAAATTTTAATAGTTTTATTGACGTTTGATCAAAATTATTGGGTGTATTTTGTAAAATAGTAAACCGCACTACGAGAACAGTACAAAAGGACTACAGTTTTACCACGCAAATAGAATTTGAAAGGAAGTAAGTGCTTTATACAGGGTGTTTTATCTAGAATCGGGTGATATAATCGGTAAGATTCGTGGTGGTATCTAAGTTCATTTTTTTTCTGATTCTAAAACGTAAAGATTCTATTCCTCGATAAGAAATGCCCATCAAAGGAGCAATTTCCTTGCTAGATAAATTAAGTTTTAGATAGGCGCATAGTCTAATTTCTCGATGATTAAGATCAGGATACGTTTCTCTCAATCGATCCAAAGAATTGTCATGAATCTGATTGAAATGAGTTTCAAAATGCTTCCAGTTATTATCCCCTTTGATTTGATCTTCGACAGACTTGATAATTTTACGAAGTTTTTTTCTGTTTTCTCCTTCAGAAACTACGTATATCTCGTCCAGGTTTTTTTTCAATTGCGATAATTCATTTTCGACCTGTACCATTTGCATTGCGGAGGAGGCTAACTCCTTGTTTCTAACCTCAAGATTTTCTTTGAGTAGTTTATTATCCTTTTTGATTTTGTCATTTTTTTCCTTCAGTCTTTTTTCTTCGAATTTGACTTTTTGTAACTCAATTTCTCTCTGGTGAGCTATTTTTAGCTTTTCAATTCCTCTTCTTTTTTGCTCGTTTTTAATTCTTAATATCGAATAGACTCCTAGAATGAGTAGAGATAGATATACCAAATACATAGAGGTTGAAAGATACCAGGGCGGACTAATGGTAAATTTATAAAGTGTTTCTTCTCCAATTTTCCCATAGATATTTCTGGCTCTTACTTTAAACGTATAATCACCAGAAGGTAAAAAGTTATATTCTTTCTGGGATTTTGAAGTCCAGTCAGACCAATTTTCATCCAATCCTTCTAGGTACACTTGGTATTCTACTGAGTTGGGATCTTCATAAAAAGGAGCTGTAAATGAAAAACTCAATTGATTTTTAGTAAAAGGAATGGGTTTTACAATGGTGTCTTGCTGTATTTGTTTTACGTAATCTTCTACATTACCGTATACAATGGAATCTTTAATTTTTACATGCTTGAGCAATGTAGTAAACATAGCATCGTAATTGATCTGTACGTCTTTATTGTATACAATTAAACCATTTTTTGAAGTAAACCCTAGATCTCCATTTTCAAAAGCTATCACTTTTTCAAAGGCTGGGATCAGTTTTGTTTTTAATCTCTGAAAAGGCACATGTTGGATATCATAGTTTCCTGTAGGGCCGAATTCGATTACCCCAATATCATCATCCCTGTCATATCCTTGTATAAAAAGATCTTTGTTTCGGGATACCCTTTTTAAATACCGCACTAAATGATGATTCGTCAAAATACCCGTATATTTGTTATTAAGAACTATCGAATCCGATTTTTTATCATGTTCATAAACCCCGAGCTGTGTACCAAAGAGCTGTTTCGATCCTGTTTCCAATAGGCAGTTAAAAAGGTTACTGGGGAGTCCGTCGTTTTGATCATACAACTTGATGTTTTCTACACTGCTATAATCATCAGAAAGTTGCAATCTATAGATCCCTTTGTACCCCTGGGATATCCAGATTATATTTTTATTTTCAAAAGAGATTTCACGAGCTGTATCTTCAAATCCTTCTATATGGTTTCTTACTTTCCATAATTCGTTCACTTTTTCGTAAATATATAAACCTGTATAGGTTCCTTGTAAAAGAAGATGGGGTTGTTCTGGAATAGTAATGAAATTCCACCCGCCTTCCACACCACTGATAAGATGAATTTCAGAATCATGAATTTGATAGGACCCATTATGGGCTCCTATAAGTAAATCATTATCGTTTTGAGTTAAGTTCCATACCTGGCCTTCTACTCCTGTCAGTTTCTTGAATTTTTCACGAATATCCGGGGAATTCCAATTGGTAAAATACACACCATCAGAGGTAGCTATATACAAATTGTCATTATAGTTTTTTACATCATAGGTACTTCCAAAAATCCCTTCATCCTCTGATAATGTGTAAAACGGAGACCTCAATTCTACATAACTAATACTGCCATCGAGAGTGATCCATAAATTCTTTGATTGATCTACATAAAGATCAATAATCGTGTTGCTCAGTAGTTTGTTGGTACGATCGAGTTTTTGTAAAAACCTTCCTTGTTTATTATAAAATAAAACACCACTATTTGTAGTCCCAATACAATAAATATCATTATCGAGTAGTATCGCTTTAGAGATATTGATGTTTTTCAAAGACATCGGATTATCATTTTGAAACCAAGGGAAAAGCGTATTGTTTTTCAGAATAAATCCTCCATTTTTTTGAGTAAGTATCAAAAGAGATTGATCTGCATATGGAAGGATTTGTTTAACGTTATAGGTTGCAAATTCATTATAGGCAAATACTTGTTGTATTTGATCGTTTTCTAGTTTTTGGATAGTGTTTGAATGATCTACGAAATATAATGTATTGTTGATTTTGATGGCACTTCGTGCCCCCAAAGGGTTAGTGATGCAGGTGATTGAATTTTCTTCTACATCCAGTTTTATAAAGACAGTGTTGGTACAAAAATAAATATGATTATGGATTTCATAAATACCCCATATTTGACTAAAATCAATACAATCATTAGGGAGAAGGTCGTTTAGGGATTGATAATAGATTTGTTCAAACTTATTTTTTTGAGCAAAACCTATTTCGTTATTTCCTCCGATATATGTCCTTGGCCCCAGAGATAATAATGAACTTATATGAGATCGGTTATTGGGTTGTAATAAAATATTCCAATCGGTACCATCAAAAGCCAACAATCCATACTCATTGGCAAAGTATAGTAATCCTTTTTCCGTTTGCGTAATGTCGTAGGTTTTTGGGGCTACCTTACCTATTCGATCACTAGCATAATTCTTTATTTGTGTGATTTTTTTCCAATTTGTTTGCGAATGCAAATAAGTAGGAAAGGATATCAAACAACCGGCCAGAATAACAGCTAATTTTGTTTTTTTAATAACTAATAACGACGACATAGATTTACGATAGTTCGTTAAGGGGATCCAATATTTAAGGCTTACAAACCTTGAATTTGTTGTTGTAATTGTTAAAATCGTGTCAAATTACTAAATATTGCGTGGATCCGGAAGTACTGAGACAAAGGTACAACGCCAGAGTAGCACTTTAATGAGTTGTAAGTATTTGATAAATATAATGTTGAGTGTCTATTGAAGAGTTTTTGAAAACCACGAAAACGTTTGAGTAAATTTTAGTTACAAAGGTTCGAATCTATTTTTAGAAACATTCTTTTTTGCATTATACCAAGGCAATACAGTATTGTTCATAGCTATATATACACCTGAGTTTAGATTTTCAAAAGATGCTATAGCGAATTTTAGATTATCAGGAGCATCGGTATTGGGTTGAGTCCCTAAAATGAAAGCTCCGGTAAGAATAATCGTTTTATCAAGTTCAAGAGAACCTAGATATTTTGCAGTTTCAACCATGGTTATTGTACCATGTGTCAATAGGATTTTTGAATGAGTCGAAGATGTAATAGTATTTGCAATTGTAATACGATCCTCTTGGTTGATAAAGCGACTATCTTTATCTAATATTTTGTCTAGACAATATTTTTCTTCGTTTCCAGAAATTTGTAGTAAATCTTGGATAGAAATACCATTTGATACGCCTTTTTTATTAGGATCATCATATTCCAATCCTTCAATGGTACCGCCTGTCGAGATGATATGAATCATAGTTTGTGATTGTTGGCTAAAGTTAAATAACGTTTTTAAATTAATATCACTTTTATATAAAAAGTAGAAAGAGGATCAACTGCTGTATGCTACCTATTTGATGATCTGTAGTTTCAAGATTAATATGAATTTATCTGAAAATCAATAGGTTATTGTAATTGAGAATTTGTAATTTTATAGGTGATTTTTTACCCCAACCTAGATCAAATTCGATTTGGGTTGGGTTATTTTTTATAATACTAATGAATGAAATTATGCAACCTGAATTAATTTAATTGTGCAAATCATGACAGTAGAAGAACTTACTATTAAAAAATTAAAAGAAGAGATTAAGAATACTGCGTTTACTCGAAGAATCGGGGTTTTAAAGTGGATCGTTATGGTCGTTGGGTCTGTTTTACTTTTTATCATTGTTCAGAGACCAGAATCAGTTCTTAACAGAAAAAGTTCTCAAGAAAGTATTAATCGAGAAAGAGCAAAGATTGTTTTGGATTTGCTAAAAACAAAAAAAGATCCGAATGATGTTTTGTTGGGCTTAGCAGTTCTGGAAAAATCGTATCCAGAGACAGATAATGATTGGGTGCAGGATATGATCGAGATTTTTAAGGCTAGGGCAGAGACTTCTAATTCTATTAAACTTCAGGAAACCAAAATCAAATATTTACAAAGTCAGGTAGATGCTATGCGCGCGAATGTTTTGAGGCCCAATACCGCTCAATGGAGAGAGTTAACGGCTATAAAGGATTCGATTGCTGATGTGAACAAGAAGATCACCATAGAAAAAGGTTTGGTTGAAAAACTATTACGTCGTAATTAATGATCTATGGTTTGTTGAGTAGAGGTTAAGTTAATGTATTATTAAATATGTTGCATATACAACAATTGTTTATACCTTTGTACCATGAAATACCGATTAGAACAATGTATAGGATCTAGATTAAGACGCTTATCCCGAATTGCAGACGCTGAAATTAGAAAAGTACTGGGTGGTTATAATATTACCGAGAATCAAATGACGATCCTATTTACGTTACATGAATTAGGACGAGTAGAACAGGGTAAAATAGGAGAGGTACAATGTCTGGAAAGATCTACGGTAAGTCGTAATATTAAGCTGTTAGAAAAGCAACATCTAATATCTCGATCAGCTTCTTACAGACCAGAAGTAGAACTCACCACAGAAGGTATGAATCTGGTAAAAGTATTAATCCCCAAATGGGAGGGAGCCATGGATATATTGGTTGATAAATTGGAAAAAGAAGGATTAGATGGCCTTCAAAATTTGGAGAGAAAATTGATATAAAAAATTTAAACTTAATGTTGTATATGCAACATTTAAAATTTAGAGAATAACAAATGATGAAAGTAAGACCATTACAGCAAGAGAGAAACAAGAATATGGATTCTAGAGCTTTTCCAAAACGTATGATCCCCTGGAAACAGGCTTTGGTTACAGCACTTGGCGTGTATCCACTATTATTATCCTATGAATGGGTAATAGCACAAGTTTTGCCTGTGCAAGAAATGGATCGGCGAATTACTTTGTTGATCATCGTGGTTATGATCGCTACCACTATGGTGTTTCTGGTGATGCCCATGCTTATCAAAATTTTGGGATCCTGGCTATTTCAAAAAACAATAAAAACAAATAGAAAATGAAAACAAATCGACAACATTCTAAACTTTTAAAAACTAGAAATGTACAACTTCAAAAGCTGGGGTTAAACATTCGTTATGCCGAGCTCGGTAATCCCGTTAATCCTACTGTTTTACTTTTACATGGGGTGCCAGAAAACTTATATGCATGGTATGATATTGCTCCTGTTTTAGCCAGGAATTATCATGTGTTAGCTATTGATTGGCCTGGTTTTGGGGGCAGCGAAGCTTTTACAGATATGAAGAATCATAACCCTAGATCTTTTGCCAATGTGGGGATGGATTTTTTAAACACCCTGCAAATTATAAAAGCACAAGTGATGGCTACAGATATTGGACTTTCTCCAGCACTTATTATGGGTGTCGAGAACCCAGATCGTATCGGACATATTGTAGTGATGGATGGAATTCCATTTCCTACCAGTGCATATTCTTCATGGGAATTGAAGAGTTTTGCTCAAAAAAACTCTATAAGAGCAAAAGCACTTATCAAATGGTTTCCAAAAATTTCTGCAAAGATAGCCTACAATAAAGGTTTTTATAAAGGAAGTAATATTCCTAAAGAGGTGCAAGCAGAGTTTCTAAAAGATGGGTATAACAAAACCACACAAAATGCTTTTCTGTCATATTTTCAGAACAACGCTCCTGGGCAAACGTATTTGGAAAGCAGAATACATGAAATACAACAACCCGTATTAGTAGTTTGGGGGAAGCATGATCGGTTTATTAATGCAAAGTTAGGAGAATTATTAGCGCAAAAGCTAACCAATGCTCAATTAGAAATTATTGATGATTCCGGGCATTTTGTGCATATGGATCAACCACAAAAACTACTTAAAATCACTAACGATTTTCTTGCTTTAGAAACCCTAAAAAGAGGAGAGTAGTTTTTACGGGTAAAAAATTTAAAACAAATGTTGTGTATGCAACTTTAAATTCAACAAAATGAAGACAAAAATAAGTATACTATTGATCATGGTGCTTTTACAAGCTTGTACTTCCAGTTCTCAGGAAATTAATACGAACAACATTCAAAATTCAACCAAAGAGTTTACTGGTACAGTGGGCTTAACAACATCATTACTGCCTTCTAAAAACTTCAATAACTTTAAACAACATGAAAATGATCGAAGCTTCCATTCGGATATAGCTTTTTACGAAGTAGTATTGTCTTATGGGCCAATAGAAGATCCTAATCCTGTATTTCTGCTGGCTAACGCTTATATCGCATCAAATCAGCAGGAATACGGAATACGATATTTTGAAGGTTTGCTGAATGATTTTGGTTCTCAAATGACTAATACAATCAAATCGAATTACCTTTCTGCCTACGCATTATTGCGTGCTACATATGCAGATCATGTTGGTTTGTTTTCAAGAATAGGTTGGGTAAAAGAAACCTTTAAGATTCTAGAAGAAGCTGAGGAACTGGCAGATGCCAACCCATTAGTCTACTGGTCTTCTGGTATTATTTACACCCAGGTTCCTAGATTCTTTAATAAGAGGAAACAAGCTTTAATTCAATTAACATGGTTAGAAAATCATCCAGAACTAGAGCCCACTCCAGGTTTTTACAGAGAGGTATACCATCATTTAGCTAAGTTGCACCTGGATAATGGAGAGGAAGAATTGGCGACGAAGTATCTTGCTAAAAGTGGCTATACAGATTATGTTCCCAAACAATTATTTATGGGGTGGTTTGCTACCACCAAAGAAAAAGGACTTCTCTTTTCTCCAGTTCCTTCAATAGAAGAAGTTATCGAAGGCAGAGTCTATGGCCTTCAGGGTTTTGGCTTTTCTGATTTATATTTTGTGGTATCCAAAAACGGACAAGAACTTATCTCGATAGACGCAGGTACTCAGCCCTTCAGTATAAAAGCAGGATATGAATTTTTACTGAAGCATTATCCAAATCTACCTCCTTTACGAAATGCAATAATCACTCATGCGCATTGGGATCATATAGGCGGACATACGTATTTTAAAACCTTGGATCATAAGGTTACACTTTATGGTCGAGGAAATTTTCATGGTACTGTAGACCGAGTTCTCAAAAATCATCGTTACGATCAGTTCCGAAGTATTCATTTCAAAGAGGATTGGGTGAGTCAATATCGACCCGATAGCTTGATTACAGCTAAAACTACAATTACTCTTGGTCAATCCTCAATTACTATTATTCCTGTTACCGGAGGAGAGACAGAAGATGCTCTGCTGATACATTTTTCAGATTTGGGAGTGATTTTTATGGGAGACACCCTAATGCCCTTTTATGGTGAACCTTGGGTTGAAGAAGGGCATATCGATGAAGCCTTAGAAGTAATGGATACAGCTTTGGACCTGGGCCCAAAATATTTGCTTCATGGGCATATTGGCATAACCATGTTGTACGAGAATCAAAAACAACTTCGCTTGTATAGAGATGCTTATCGCTGGTTGGTCTCTGCAACCAAAAAGCATATCAATAATGGGTATTCTGCAAAGGATATCATCCGATTGAATCTGATTCCACCCGGGCTTCAGAATCATCCAGAGATCTTTATTGGATATCTATCTCCGAGAGATCATATAATTTCAAGAATAGCAGATCATATGGTGGGTATTTGGCAGGAAGAAGTTACAGGCAAAGACCCTGAAGGGTTGGATGTAATTACTACTGTAGAACGGGGTAGGCTATTAGAACTATATCTTAATCTATCAGGAAAACAAGTCGCCAAAGCATTAAAGAAAATGATTTGCAATGGGGATAACGAATTAGCACTGCAAATGGCTATTGCTGCGGAAAGCAGGTATCCCGAAAACAAGAAAATCAAAAACCTAAAAGAAGAAGCAGCGGATCGATTACGAAGTGGGGTTCAGTTTTTTGATCCTTTCAAGTTCGTGACGTATACCGAAATGATAGGGAAAGAGCATTATCCAATTTTGGAAGAGAAATTAACAGATCCATTCCATAGATAGGGTGAATCTAAGTCTATACTGCGTGTAATTAAGAAGAGATAGTTTTTAGACTATTTCTTCTTATTTTTCTTTCTAAGAAACACTAAAAGTCGATGCTCTAACAATTAATTCAGTTTTGATTTCAATTGTTTTTTTGACCATGAGATCGGTGTCATCTTCATTTTCGATTTCTTGGATAAGGTATTTTGTTGCTGTTTTTCCAATGGTATTACCCGGTTGATTTACAGTGGTGAGATTAGGTTCTATAATCTTAGCGTGTTTAGAATTACTAAACCCTACGACAGCTATATCCTCAGGGATTTTGATATTGAATTTATTCAAGGTTTGAATAACACCAATCGCAGCGCTATCGGTGATAGCAAAAATAGCATCAGGTCTTTCTTTGAGACTCAATAAGATATTGGCCATTCTTTTTCCTTGTTGTAGAGAAATGTCATCAACACTGATAATGATTTTTTCATCAATTTCTATTTGGTGTTCTTTCAAAGCTCTTAGATATCCCGCAAATCTCTTTTCTGAAGTATATGAGAACTCCCGTTCCTTGATAATAGCAATTCTTTTTTTGCCGATATTAATAAGATGTTCAATCGCATTAAAGGCAGCTTCTTCATCATTTATAGTGATCTGCGTACAAGGAATCTTATCAGAGACTTTATCAAACAAAATCAAAGGAAGTGTATCTATAATAGGGAGAATATTACCTATATCTCTAGTCATTTTGGTCAAAGATGCCAATATTCCGTCTACACCAAATTGTATCATGGTATGAAACATTTCGTTTTGTTTTTTCACATCATTATTCGACTCTGATATGATTACTCTGTATCCCTGCATAGAGGCTTGTTCCAGAATGCCTCGAACGATGGTGGCTGTAAAGTAATGCGTAATATTAGGAACAATCACACCGATAATATTGGATTTGTGTTTTCTGAATCCTTTGGCAAAAATATTGGGGATATAGTTTTTGGATTGTGCTAATTGTTTCACTTTGGTTTTAGTATCCTCACTAATATCTGGGTGATCATTTAATGCTCTGGAAACCGTTGAAATAGAGAGATTCAAGGCCTGAGCTAACATTTTCATGGTGGTAATCTCTTTTTTCATATCAAATTTTATTAAAAACAAATTGCAAACGTTTGCGAAAACGTTTGCATACAAAAATGATAATTTTTTGGCATTTTTTATAAGGTTATAACAATAAATTTGAGAAATACTTCACATAAATATATTAATAATGAAAAAAGCTATCACTGTATTGTTATGTGTATTCGGCACATTAATAGCGTTCTCGCAAACAGAAATTTCAGGAACTGTTACAGACAACACAGGTTTACCCCTATTAGGAGCTAACATTACTATTTTGGATAGTAACTCAGGTACCGTTTCGGATTTTGATGGAAAATTCAGTTTTTCATCAAATCTAACAGGACCTAAGCAAATACAAGTTTCTTTTTTAGGATTTAAAACCCATACGGAGTCGATCGAACTTAATGGAACACCCATAACCCTTCAAATCACTTTACAAGAAGGAAATACATTAGATGAAGTGCTTCTCACAGCTTCATCTACTTTTAGATCACAAAAACAAGCACCTTTATCAATTAGTTCAAAAGGAATCAACGAAATCACTAAACTTTCTGCCAATAGTCAGGCGGATATTTTAAGAGACGTTCCCGGTATTACCGCAGAAGGTGGAGGTGGAGAAACAGCTACCAACTTATTTGTAAGAGGATTGCCTTCTGGGGGACAATATGTATTTAACCCCCTACAATATGATGGAATGCCGTTAACCAGTACTTTTGGGCTTAATTCTTCGGCCCATGATGTATATGCAAGACCTGACATAGGATTTAAAGGCGTAGAATTTGTACGAGGTGGTGCCGCTGTATTATACGGTGCAGGGTCTGTTGCGGGTATTATCAACTATACCAGTAAAACGGGAGATACCAATGACGAAACCGTAATTAATGTAGAATATGGAAATAGAGGAAGGTTAAAAACCGACTTTTATAGTGGAGGTAAATTAGGAGGTGAAAATTCGAATACCTACTATGCATTTACTGGTTTTGTAAGAAAAGATAATGGCCCTATCGAAACAGGGTTAGATACAAGAGGTGTACAATTTAGAGCAAATATCAAAAAGAAATTCGACAATGGATCTTTTACGGTGCATGGTCAATTTATTAATGATAGAGTACAATTCTTCCTTCCTTTGCCGCTCCAGGGAGGTTCTAGAGAACGTATTAATGGTAATGATGGAGATGAGGTTGAACAGCTTTTGTCTGGCGAATTGGCCAATACGTCTTTCTTAACTCCTGGAGGGGTGTATGAAAGCCCTATAGACGATGGTGTTTTTACCAGAGGTGGATATCTTTTGGCAGATTTCAACTATAATCTAACAGATAATTTAAAATTTAAAGCCAAAGCAAAATATGCTAATTACCAGCACAACTTTGCATTGTATGTAGGAGGAAATGGAGATTTTGGAAACCCAATCACCTTGGCAAATTATGTTTCCGAAATAGCTCCTGGAAACACTGGTTTTAATGCTACGTATCAAGGAGGAACTGGAGCTCAGATAAACGGTACGGATCTGGTAGTAGAGAATTTACATGTAGATCGTTTACGTCCAATGACCGATTATTCTGGAGAAGCGAACTTAATATTAAAATCAGGAGATGGCAATCATACTTTCACGTTAGGAACGTATTTGGCAAGAACAGAAGCCGAAGATGTAAATTTCCAATATAGAGTGCTTTCTGAATTTAATAATAATCCCCGATTGGTAAATTTAAGTTATACAGATGCAGGTGGTGGAAATGTGATTTATTCTGAAGGAGGTTTGTATAACCGAATAGGGATGACCGCCAATAACTTCTTAACCCAAAGTAGAACGGCATTCTACTTCACTGATGAAATGGTATTTGATAGATGGCGTTTTGACGTTGGAATCCGAATCGAAAATACCGAAGGAACTTTCAGAAGGGGAGGATTAGAAGAATCACAAGTATATGACAATCCAGAATTGACTGCAGAACTGCAAAATGTAAGTTTTTCAGATGGAACTTTTACTACTGGAGAGATCGATGATACCGCATGGGCCGTTTCTTTGGCAGGTTTGTATGAGTTGACAGAGTCTACCAATCTATATGCAAACTTCTCCAGAGGGTTTTTCTTCCCACAGCAAAGAGGTTTTGCTCCAACACCAGGTATTAGAGAAACCAATTATGAAGCAGAAACGATTATCCAGGGTGAGCTTGGAGCCAAGTTTGGAACCGCTGCTTTTTCTGGGTCGGTAGCAGGTTACTTTGTGAATCTTAGTGATCGTATCCGAATTGATCAGGCCATATCTGGAGGACAATTGGTAGATCAGGCTAGAAGTGAGCAAACTACCAGAACTTTTGGATTAGAAGCTACTGGACAATACCGTTTGACGGACGCACTTAATATCAATGCTACAGTTACCTATCAAGACCATGAGATCACCAAAAATGAAACCACAGACTTAGTAAATAATACGACATCTACCATCAACGAAGGAAATGAAATAGGAAGACAGCCTAACTTTTTAGGAAGTCTTGGAGCAACTTATGATGATTCAAAGATTGATGCTAACTTTACTTTGAATCATACAGGAGCTAAGTTTACCGATGATTCTAATAACGTAGAGTTGGATGCGATTTCTATTGTGAGAATTGGTGGTGGGTATACTTTCAAAACACAAAATACCAACGCTATACGATTAGGATTTTCTGTATTTAACTTGTTTGATAGTGATGGACTTACCGAAGGTAACCCTAGAGCTGGAATCGCCGGTCAATCTGCCGATGGAGAGTTTTTCTTTGGAAGACCTATTCTACCACGTAGATTTTTCCTGACCGCTACTTATAATTTTTAAACCATTTGATGAATTTGTTTGAGTTAAGACATCACTTGCAGTAAAATGCAAGTGATGCACTTTTATTAATCGATTAAGAATTGTTATGACATCATTAGAGAAAAAAGCAATCGAAGTTTTGAACAAGAACTGGAAAGATAACTTTAGCATACCTTGCGCCAATTTATATCCTTTTCAATGGTTCTGGGATTCGGGTTTGATAGCAATTGGTCTGGCACATTTCGATATGCCCAAAGCTGAAAAAGAAATAGTAACCTTATTAGATGCGCAATGGGGGAATGGGTTTATTCCTCATATTATTTTTCATACGGAAACAGACTCGTATTTTCCGGGAGCGGATTTTCACCACTCGAGTTTACACCCGCAGGCTTCACAAAAGTATCGGTCTACAGGAATGACTCAACCCCCAGTTACCGGATTTGTATTAGAAGAAATGTATCGAATTAGCACTGACAAAAAAGCTACACTAAATTTTATCAAAACGGTTATAGACAAGGTGTACTTCAATCACAAGTATTTTTATCATAATCGGGATCCTAAAGATGAGGGGTTGGTGTATATTTATCATAATTGGGAATCTGGAACCGATAATTCTCCCATGTGGGATGATGTTTGGAAAACTATGAACCCACCAGAATACACTTTTGAAAGAAGAGACACTACCCACGTAGACGCCTCAGAAAGACCTTCAAAAAGAGAATATGACCACTATTTGCATATCATAGAAATAGCAAAAGAACATAAGTATAACGATGCAAAGATCGCAGAGTTATCTCCTTTTTTGGTCCAGGACCCCCTATTTAATGCGATACTTATCAAATCCAATAAAAGTTTGATCAAACTGTATGAACTAATTGGTGGTCATTCTGATAAGATTTCGCAATTACAAGATTGGCAAAATAAAGCGATAACTTCGTTTAATGCTAAATTGTTTGACGAAGAAGTAGGTGCTTATGTTCATTATGATCTTAGAAATGAAAAGCCACTCAGGTATTTATCTTCGTCTTCGTTTTCACCATTGTTTGCAGGTATTCCCGATACGGAAAGAGCTGAGGCTATGATCCAGATAATGCTCAATAAATTTGGAGGAGATCATCAATATTTATGCGCCTCTTTTGATCCCACCAGTGATCGGTTTAATCCAAAAAAGTACTGGCGAGGACCTGTGTGGGTGAATTTAAACTGGATGCTTTATCATGGGGTATCCGAATATGGATATAATGATATTGCCGAGCGCATTAAAAAGGATACTATAGAAATCATAGAGAAAAATGGGTTTTACGAATATTTTGATTCGAGGAAAGAAATTCATGAAAAAGGAAAAGCAGGGTATGGAGGTAATGATTTTTCCTGGAGTGCGGCTTTGCTTATCGATTTGATAAGTTCGTGAATGTAGTAAATACTAAAGATGTAAAGATGTTGGATTTTTCAAAGGATTACGTTCTCGAAAATGAAGTGGTAAAAGTGTCACCTTTACACATAGAGCATACAAAACAGCTTTCAGAACAATCCGACGATCCAGATATTTGGGCTTATTTGTTGGAAGAAGGTAGGAATACCGAACAATTACAAGCGTACATTTCTCAGGCTTTAGAAAATAGAAAGATAGCAAAAGAGTATCCCTTTGTGGTTTATGATAAAGTCAAAAAACAATATGCCGGAACCACCAGATTGTATGATTATTCCAATCAGTTAAACGTAATTAAAATTGGGCATACCTGGTATGGGAGGAATTTTAGAGGTACTGGTGTCAATAAACATTGTAAATACTTAGTTCTAGAATTTATTTTCGAACAGTTACAAATAGAACGTGTTGGGTTTGGTGTTCACGCAGAAAATAAGGTGAGTATAGCGGCAATGAAAAGCGTTGGTGGCACAAAAGAAGGAATTTTACGCAATTTTATCCCTTCAGTAGACGGAGATGGAAGAACCGATATTGTATTATTCAGTATTTTGAAAGATGAATGGACAACTTTTGTGAAACCTAAATTGCTTCAGAAGTTAAATAGAAAAGTATAACATTATGAATTATATAGATTACATAATCATTGTAGTTTATTTACTGGGATTCCTTGGGATAGGATATTTTTTTAAGGAAAATAAGAATTCTAAGGACTATTTTTTAGGAGGGCAATCCATGGGTTGGTTTCCATTGAGTTTGTCTACCATGGCGACACAATTGTCTGCAATTAGTTTTATATCGGCACCCGCTTTTGTAGGACTAAAAGATGGCGGAGGCTTACAATGGTTAACCTACGAGTTTGGAGTGCCTCTAGCGATGGCGTTTTTGTTGATAGCTATTATCCCTTCACTATATAGTTCGGGCATTGTAAGTGTTTATGAATTTCTGGAAAAGCGTTTTGATGCATCTTCAAGGTTGTTGATCAGTTTTGTGTTTCAGATCAGTCGATCTGTAGCCACAGGAGTGATGGTGTATACCATGGCACTTATTTTACAGGCTACTATCGGAATTGATTTTTGGATTTCCATACTACTCATAGGTGTCATTACCATGATATACTCATTTCAAGGAGGGATGAAAGCCGTGATTTGGGGTGATGTCGTGCAAATGTGTATTCTTTTCTTTGGAATAGTAGTTTGCCTGGTTTATGGTATAAGTGAGTTAGGAGGATTTGAAAATTTCTTAACCCATGTTGATAAGGATCGACTAACGGCTGTCGATTTTTCAAAATGGGGATTTAATAATGCTGACAAAAATGACGAGTTTGGGTTTTGGCCCATGGTGATAGGGGGAGTCTTTTTATATGCTTCATACTACGGAACCGATCAAACCCAATCTCAACGACTATTATCAGCAAAGGGAATGCCTACTATTAAACGATTATTGCTTGCTAATGGACTACTTCGTTTCCCTGTAACTCTTACGTATTGTATTATGGGGTTAGTCCTTGGCACCCTGTTGTTTCAAGACCTGGGTTTTCAGGAGTTAATGGATGTGGTATATCAAGAGAACATCAGTAGTCTGGAAGGTAAAAAAGCAGATTTAATGGTACCGGTGTTTATTATAAAATATCTTCCTAACGGAATTATAGGAATTTTGATAGTGGCTATTATGTCTGCGGCAATGTCTTCCTTAAGTTCTACGGTAAACTCCCTATCGGCAGTGACTCTAGAGGATTTTATTAAGAGATTCAAACCTGATATGTCCGACAAAAAATATGTAACTTATTCAAGATTGCTTTCGGTATTCTGGGGATTGGTCTGTTTGTTTTTTGCATTTTTTGCAGGAAATATAGAAGGTACAGTGATAGAGGTGATCAATAAGATCAGTTCTATATTTTACGGACCAATTTTGGCCGCATTTATATTGGCTATCCTAACCAAGAAAACAAATGCTCTTGGTGCGAACATTGGTATAGTAACTGGGGTAGTTTTCAATATGTATTTATGGTTATGTGTGCCCGAAGTCTTTTGGTTTTGGTGGAATGCCATAGGGTGCTTAGTGACTATGATCGTAGGATATACTTTTAGTTTGATCATACAAGGAGAACCCAAAGAAGGGCTAAAAGTAGTATTTTATAAACAAGGGAAGCGTGAAGTTGTCATCCTTGTGGGGTACTTTGTTGTGATATGTATTTTGGCGATTTCAATAGGTAAGATGTTAAGTTAAAGTAGTTATTATGAAAATAGTTTTGGCTCCAGATAAATTTAAAAATTCTCTAACGGCTTTAGAGTTTTGCCAAGCTGTAGAGAAGGGGGTTAAACAAGTACGATCCAATATCGATATTATACAATTGCCGTTGGCCGATGGAGGGGATGGTACTATAGAGGTTGTCAATTATTATTTAAAAGGAGAAATGGTTACCGTTGAGGTAAGCAATCCTTTTTTCAAACCAGTAAAAGCTTCTTATTTATATTCAGAATCTACCCAGACTGCTTTTATCGAGATGGCAGAGGCATCAGGGATGAAGTTATTAAATGAGTATGAAGGCGATTGCAAGAATACCACCACCTATGGTACTGGTGAAATGATTTTGGACGCCATAAACAGAGGAGTTTCCAAAATTATCTTGGGGATAGGAGGAAGTGCTACAAATGATTGTGGTATTGGTATGGCTGCCGCTTTGGGATATCAATTTTTGGATAAAGATCATGAGCTGGTCAAACCCATTGGGGCTAATTTATCCAAAATAGCTTCCATCAATACCAATCAGGTGAATCCCAAATTAGGAGATGTGCAATTCCAAATTGCATGCGACGTTACCAATCCATTATATGGAAAAAATGGAGCCGCCTATACCTATGCCGCTCAAAAAGGTGCCACGGTCGAGGATATCAAAATGTTGGATCAGGGATTACAGGATTTTTCGGTTGTGCTACACGAAGTTTTTGATGTAGACCCACAAACTATAAAAGGAGCAGGGGCTGCTGGCGGCATGGGGATTGCGTCCAAAGTTTTTTTGAATGGTAGTTTAGAACCAGGTATTGAATTGATAAAAACATTAGCCAGATTTGAAGAAAAGATAGAAGGTGCGGATTGGATGATTTCGGGAGAAGGAAAGTTGGACGATCAAACACTATCTGGTAAAACCATTCAGGGAGTTACTGATGTTATAGATCAGGATACAAAAGTTGCTGTGTTTTGTGGTACGATAGAGTTAGAAGGTGAGGTGATCAAAGATTTGAATATTTGGTATGCCGATGAAGTTATGAACTACGCAGTAGACGTAGAAGATGCTATGAGCAATGCTGGTAAATATGTAGAAGAAATGGCCAAAAGGTTTGCTCAAAATTTTATAAAGACATGAAATTGTATCCTTTAAAATTTCAACCTTTTTATAGCTATCGACTTTGGGGAGGAAATAAACTAAAATCCATACTGCATAAAAATTATGACCAGGAATCCATAGGAGAATCCTGGGAAATTTCAGATGTCAAAAACAAAGAAACACGAGTACGCAATGGTGAATTACAAGGAAAAACATTAAAAGAACTCATTGCTCATTTTAAAGAAGCATTGGTAGGAAATCATGTTTACCAAAACTTTGGATTGGATTTTCCGTTAATGATCAAATTTATAGATGCCAAAATGCCACTATCGATTCAAGTCCACCCGGGTAATGAGCTGGCAAAGAAACGTCATAACTCATTAGGAAAAAATGAAATGTGGTATATTATGCAGGCTGAAGAAAATGCAGAATTGGTAGTTGGGTTCAATCGAGAGATGACTCAAAAAGATTACAAGAAACATCTTGATGCGAATACTCTGGATGAGATATTAAACATAGAAAAGGTAAATCAAGGGGATGCATTTTATATCCCAACGGGCCGGGTGCATGCTATAGGGGCAGGTGTACTTTTGGCAGAGATTCAGCAAACTTCAGACATCACTTATCGCATTTATGATTATAATAGAGTAGATAAGACTACTGGTCAAAAAAGAGAATTACATACAGATTTAGCTATAGATGCGATAGACTTTACGTATCATGACACCTATAAAACGAGGTATACCAATACAAAGAACGCCACTAATAAATTGGTGTATTCTCCATATTTTAAAACGAATTTTATTCATGTTCAAGAGCATATGCTTCGTCATCTAAAGGATGTGGATTCTTTTGTAATTTACATCTGTGTAGAGGGAAATATAGAAATGAATTACAAAGGTCAAAATTATACATTCCATAAAGGAGAAACTATTCTGGTTCCTGCAATGGTAGATGCCGTCAATTTTGAAGGAACTAATGCCAAATTACTTGAGGTGATGATATTATAGCATGTTTCGTGAATTTGATGGATAGAAAATTTAGGTCTTGATTACTAGAAGGAATTTAGTTAAGTGCATCAAACTGTATGATCGCAATAAAGCTCTTGAAAATATGATCTATGTAATCGAGTAATGCTTAGAAGGTTTATTTCTTAGAGTATCGGCAGCTTGTTCTGCTGTTATGTCTCTTTGTGGATCTGCAAACATTTCGTACCCCACCATGAATTTTTTTACCGTTGCTGATCGTAGCAATGGAGGATAAAAAGACATATGAAAATGCCATTCGTCATGATTGTTACCATCGGTGGGTGCCTGATGTATCCCAGCGGAGTAAGGAAAACTCGTTTGAAATAAATTATCATACCTCGTAGTGACATCCTTTATCATAGCCGCAAAGAAATTGACCTCTTTTGCGGTAAGCTTATCGATACTTCCAATTTTTCGTTTTGGCAGTATCATTGTTTCATAAGGCCAAATAGCCCAATAGGGTACAAGAGCAACAAAAGATTCATTTTCTGCAATAATTCGTTCTTTGTGACTTAACTCCTGATCTAGATAATCAGAAAGAAGTCCTGCGCCATTTTTCTGCCAATACTCAAGTTGATTTTGGGTTTTTTTGACAATCTCTACAGGAATAGATTCCTGCGCCCAAATTTGGCCATGTGGATGGGGGTTACTACATCCCATGATATCTCCTTTATTCTCAAAGATTTGTATATGATTAATATAAGATATGCTTCCTAGTTCCTTATACTCTTTTATCCATAAATTTACTACTTCCATTATATCATCTATCGGCATTACAGGAAGAGTGAGTGAATGATCAGGAGAAAAGCATACTACTTTGCATATGCCTTTTTCGGATTTTGCACGAAGAAGCCCTTTATTATAGTGTTCTTCCGGAACAGAGGATAACAAGGCAGAATAGTCATTTACAAATGAAAAAGGTTTGGTATATTGCGGATTTACACTTCCATTGGCTCTTGTGTTGCCAGGGCATAGATAACAGTTTTCGTCATAAGATTTTGATTTGGCAATTTTGATTTGTTCTTGTTTACCTTGCCAAGGCCTTTTGGTTCTATGTGGTGAGACCAATATCCATTCTCCTGTCAAAATATTGTATCGTCTATGCGAATTATCGTTCAAAATTTTATTCATCATATTCCTTTTTTTTATGAATAGTTTTTTGGTGAGTACCTTGACTTGGAGCGACCAAAAAGGCATCTAATGTGATATTAAACCTGTCGTTGTAGGCTTTGCTTATTTCATTGACATATTGATCTACATGTTCTGATTGAATTAGGTTCACTGTGCATCCTCCAAATCCACCTCCCATCATACGAGCTCCCAGTACATAGTCTTTTTCTTTCGAAAAGTCCACCAGAAAATCTAGCTCTTTACAGCTTATTTCATATTGATATCTTAACCCTTCGTGACATTCGTATAGAAGTTTTCCGAAGTTTTTTAAATCGTTTTTTGTTAAGAATTTTGCGGCATTTTGTACTCGTTCATTCTCTTGTACGATGTATAAGCATCTTTGATAAATAACTTCGGGGAAGTTCTCTTTTACGTTTTCCAATGTTTCAAAATCTACATCTCTTAAAGAATTTATTCTAGGGTATTTTTCTTTGATGATACGAACGCCCTGTTCACATTGTTCTCTTCTTTGATTGTAATTACTAGTAGATAGATTATGCTCGACATTAGTATTAAGGATTAATACTTTGTAATCGCTTAAATTCATAGGGATGAGTTCGTAATCCAAGGATTTACAATCTAGAAAAAGGACTTTGTCTTTTTCCCCAAAAACGGAAGCATATTGATCCATTATACCACATTTGGTACCCACATATTCATGTTCTGCATCTCTACTTAATTTTGCGATTTCTAATTTAGAGATGTTAAGCTCGAATAATTTATTTATTCCAAAGGCGAATCCACACTCGAGTGCTGCAGACGAGCTAAGTCCTGAACCGATAGGAAGTTCGCTGGTGATGACACAATCAAACCCTTTAACACGATTTGATCTTTTCAATAATTGATGTAAAACCCCTAAAACATAATTCTCCCAGTTTTCTTTACTTGGCTTTATTGCTCTAAGGTCAACTACCAAAGATTTTCCATAATTTTTACTGTATATATTACAAATATGTTCGGTATCATTTTTACTGAATTCAAACTTAATTTCTTTATCGATAGCTGCGGGAAGTACAAAGCCATTATTATAATCGGTATGCCCCCCGATAAAATTTATTCTGCCAGGTGAACCTACTATGATGTCAGGTATAAAATTCCTTTCTTTGCTCATAATCAGTTTGTATTTGATAACAAAAATAATAAATGTATTTATTACATTTATTAAATTTTAAAGAATATTTTATGAAGTTTGCCAAAGACCAACAAAATAGGTGGTACGAGAATAAAGAGAAAATACTTGTAGCCGTTGATTGTATTATTTTTGGGTTTGATAATCAAACTTTGAAACTTCTTGTTTTTAAGAGGGAAATAGAACCCTTAAAAGGATTATGGTCTCTAATCGGTAGTTTTGTGAGACCTAATGAGAATGCAAATCAAGCGGTATTAAGAATTCTTAAGGATCTTACTGGCTTAGAAAACATCTTTATGGAAGAACTAAGAGCATATACAGATGTAAACAGAGATCCCGGTGCGAGGTGTATTAGTATAGCCCAATATGCTTTAATTCGAATAGATAAAGAAAATGAAGAATTAGTAAATAAGCATGGCGCTTATTGGTTTTCTATCGATACTTTACCAAAACTAGTTTTGGATCATGATACCATGGTACAAGATGCACTAGAGAAATTAAGAGATAAGGCACAAAGAACTCCGATTGGTTTTGAATTACTTCCTAAATACTTTACCATTCCACAAATACAAACACTGTACGAGCAAATTTTTCAAAAGGAAATAGACACTAGAAATTTTAGAAAAAAATTACTTTCTCTAAATTTCTTAAAAAAGACAGATATGAAAGACAAATCTTCTTCCAAGAAAGGTGCTTATTTATATGAATTCGATTATGACAAGCACCATGACCAAGATTTTTTAATTAAGTGATCCGTTAGATGGATTTTAGTTGGTATTGATTTTCTTTTTATAATCTGTTATTCATTCTCCTATAGTTTTCACTTTATAAAATGTATGTGATTGTATTCATCTGTCATTTTCTTAGGAATTATATCATGTAGAAACGTGTACTGTCATTGTATATGTAGACCAGGTCCATGCATACCAGATGATAAATACCGTAGTCACAATCTCGATGGTTGCAAAAAACCAATAGTGATAACTAGCTCCCCCCATAAGTAATGTCCCAATCATAATCAAGGTTTTTATACTACCTGCAATAATATTGAGGAGCCTATTTACAATATATTTCAATATTCTTGAGAGGAGTACCATTGCCATAAAGATCTCCATGATGATACCTGCCATCAAAAGAGTAACCTGATTCATATGGATACCTGCTATTTCTCCAGTGAGTAATGCCTTTAGCATTGCCGCTGACATAAGGGACAAAACATCGCAATAGAGATAGTTTAAGGTTACAAATATCCAAAGCGTGGATAAAATGACTTTTCTATCAGGGATTACGGTTTCGGTTTTTTTCATAATATAAATAGCTTTAGTTGATATCGGATAATTTTTGTTGAAATGATATTTCTTTTCGTTGGATGAATAGATAAACTCCCAGAATGACGTACGAAATACTTTTTAGTCCGTACCAAACGGTAAATTGATAGTAAGCTCCTGATGGAACTCCACTGTCATCAGCGTAGATAAAAACATTCAAAAGGATACGAATAAGACCATAGCAGATTACCAAAACACTCCAGTATTTAACTGCTTTCTGAAGTTTTTTACCTGCTTTTAGATACCCATATAATAGAGGCAATAAGAGCAGCAGACCTATACCCAAAGGGTATATGACTCCTATAAAAATGTAGACTAACCCTTTTATTAAGAGTAATAGTATACTTAGTATTAATATAGATGTTGCTCTATTCAAATTTTTGATATCCTGAAAATGTATCATTGCAGTAAAGTTTTGAAAACGTTAAAAATGAAATATGAGGTATCCGATAGGTATTCAAAATTTACCGTATCATATGTATCTTTTGGGGTGTGGTAGTAAGGGGTAGAATCCCTCTTAACATACTCTTCAGAGATACCTAAAGCTTTGAATCCTTGATCAATGAATGATTTATGATCAGAAGAGCTCACTTTTGTACGATACACGGGGATTTTCAATTGTTGAGCAACACTATTGTATAATCTTTCTAACTCTGGTGCAGGTAATTCCAATTCTACACCTTTGTTGTTATCATTATCCCAGCCTACCATGTCAATGGTATGTACAGAGTGGATGTTTTTTTGAGTGGTTTTTAGCATTTTGGCATAAGCTCTGCTTCCTACTTCATTATCTTCTTCTTGATCAAAAAACACCAGCATGAAGTTAAATTTTCTGTTCTCCAGTTGTTTCAACTGTCTGGCAACCGATAAGCAAAGTGCTATACCTGTCGCATTATCAATAGCCCCTGGACTACCTCGTTCGGTATCATAATGAGAACCAAAGACAACATAGGTGTCACTTAGTATTGTTGCTGGTAAAACAGCAGCTACATTAATTCCTTGCATCGGTTCTAAGATTAGATCAAGAAAGGGGTTGCCATTGGTAGCCTTGTAATGATGGTTTTCTAATTTCCATCCTATTGCTGTTAGGGAATTGGATAAATATCCTGCGGTGATTTCTCGTTCTTCGGGAGATGCTCGCTGAGTTAGGAACATACCATTTGAGATTTCTGATTTTCCGCAGAGTTTTGCAATAACTTCCTTCTGGAAAGGAAGCATCTCCTCAAGAAATACGGGGTCTACCTGCGCTTCTAACTCAAATAAGGATAATAAGATAAAAGACGGTATAAGAAATAAGGTTGATTTCATTTTTTATTTGTTTTTTGAAGTTGGCTCATTAAACATAGCTGTTAAGTAGAATGCTTACTAAAATTTATGATCGTAGAGAGAAATCCTGGGATAGATAATTCATAGGTTAAGTTGAATAGCTATCGATCATTGATTTTGGAGTATCTGTCATTGTAAATGTCCTATCCATCATATCGATGTACATAACTTTTGTAAAAACAGTACCTTTAAGACATGCTTAGAATTTTTAGGAAATACACAACCTTTATAGCTGTTGCTTTATTGATTGCGGAGCTTTTCGGGATGTTACATTTCAAAAGAATGGAAGAATTGTCGGGATTAGAGATCCATGATAATTACTTTTATCTGTTCCAGTATCTATTTATTTTTACGTTCGGATATTTGGTGCTACGATGGCTCTTTAGGCTTTGGAAAGAGTACAGAAGCTTGAAAAATGACAAAAATGAGGCAGAATTGATGTTGTTAAAAAGCAGAGTAGATCCACATTTTTTCTTTAATACCCTCAATAATTTGTATGGCTTGGCGATAGAAAAGTCGGATAGAGCTCCAGAAGTCATTTTAAAACTTTCTGAAGTCATGCGGTACACCATTTATGAGGGAGAAAATGATTATGTTACCCTAAAGAATGAGATTGAATACCTGGAAACTTATCTGGAGATTCATAAGTTGAGGTACCAAAAAAAGGTAAGGATATCTTTTAAAATTCAGATTGATGACATAGAAATCAAAATAGCCCCATTAATGCTCATCATGCTATTAGAAAATGCTATAAAACATGGAGTAGAAAGCATGGTGGACAATGCATATATCGATATGGATCTTAAGGCTACAAAGAACACTGTGTTTTTCCAAATAATAAATAATTTTAAACCTGTAATACGTGGAGCAAAAGGGATTGGGTTGTCCAATCTGAAAAAACGACTTCAATTAATTTATCCAAAGAGACATGAATTACTCCTCAAAAAAGGAGAAGGTACTTATCAAGCAACACTGAAAATTCAAACTCTATGAAATATATCATTTTGGATGATGAACCCATTGCACATCGCATCATCGAGGGGTTTTCGGAAAAGTTGAAAACCCTGGAGAAGGTAGGGAATGCCTACAATGCCTTTGAAGCCATCCAAATGTTGCAAGAGCAAAAGGTTGATCTTTTGTTTTTGGATATGAATATGCCAGAGATTAATGGGTTTGAATTCCTGAAAACGCTACCAGAAACACCTCAAATCATAGTTACTTCTGCACATAAGGAATTTGCTTTAGAGGGGTACGAGTTTAATGTGGTAGACTATTTACTAAAACCTTTTTCTTTTGAAAGATTTATCAAGGCAGTCAACAAAGTAACGATGGTCAACAAGAACATATCACCCCTAGAGTATCATACTAAGCACCCATTTGTATATCTCAAATCAGGAGACAAGCAAATAAAAGTCTTTTTTAAGGATATATTGTTTATCGAAGCCTCAGGGAACTATTGTAAGGTGTTTTTGCAGGACGAAATGATTGTGATTTTGCAGAAGATCTCAACATTTGAAAAAGAATTACCCAAAGGATTTCTACGCATTCATAATTCGTTTATTATCGCCAAGGAAAAAGTAAAGGTAATAGAAGGCAATAGATTATATATTGAACATCATAAGATTCCAATCGGAACTACCTACAAGAGCAGGATAGGGGAGCTTTATAAATAAGCTAGTGGGTTTAAAATTAGAAGGCAAAGTATTGTCAGTTCAAAGAATGTGCTTCGATATATGCTTTGGGGCTCATGCCCACTTTCTTTTTAAACACTCGGGTAAAATATTGTGGATATTCAAAACCTAATTGATACGCCGTTTCAGATATAGATAAGTTGGGATTTAGCAACAGACTTTTTGCTTCTTCTACCAAAAATAAATTGATTTGATCAATCGCTGTTTTACCAGTTTCAGCCTTAATCGTATCACTCATATATCGATGACTTACGTTTAACTGTGCAGCCATCCAATCTACTGTTGGAATGCCTTCTTCTGCCAGTAGATTTTGTTCAAAATAAGCATTTAATATCTCCTTGAATTTTGTGATCAAAATCTTATTATTATCCGTTCTATCAAGAAATTGTCTTTTGTAAAATCGATCCGCATATTTTAATAAGGTATCCAGCTGTGAGATGATAATTTCTTTGCTAAATTCATCTTGATTATTGTGATATTCAATGGTAATGTTCTTAAAAATATCTTTTACAATCTGCTCTTCTTTTGGAGACAAATGAAGTGCTTCATTCACATGATAATTAAAGAAATTGTATTTTTTGATCTTTTGATATATATCCAAACTTTGAATGTAATCTTTATGAAACGCAATGTGATAACTCTCTGAGCTAAACACTAGATCCTTAAAACTTAATCTTTGATTGGGAGCCGTGAATAGAAGTGTGCCATTGCTACAATCATATTTTGTACGCCCATAGGTAATTTCACCCGAAATAATTTTTTTGAAGCCTATCGCATAAAAATCACAACAGAGTTCTATGGGTTCCTCAAACGAATGGGTATCACAGTTTTCTTCTTCCTCTTCTTCCTCTTCTTCCAGTTCAGTATGCAATACACTTAATAAAGGATTTTGTGGATCAGGTAATTCAAAGTGCTTATGATACTCGGTGATACTTTTGAAATTAAAACTCGGCATTGTTAATACATTATGGATTATTAAAATTACAACTTATTTTTGATAGCGATTCCACCATTTATTTTGAGAAGTACCTTCATCATCAATACCTGTTGATTCCCCTATTTCGGGAGTGACTAGTGTAAGACCTAATTCATCCGCTTTTTTGCTCACACGTTCTATGGGATCTGTCCAAGAATGTTGCGCCAATTTAAAAGCACCCCAATGAATGGGCATTATTCTTTTTGCTTTTACGTCCTTACCGGCTTGTGCAGTCTCTTCTGGAAACATATGAATCTCGGACCATAGTTCATTGTACTGCCCACATTCGATCATCGCAAAATCAAAAGGACCATACTTATCGCCAATTTCTTTAAAGTGTGACGCATAACCACTGTCTCCGCTAAAGAATATGTTCTCCTCATTGGATTGAATGATCCACGAACACCATAGGGTATGATCTCGATCCGATAACCCTCTTCCCGAAAAATGTTGTGCAGGGGTGCTTATAAAAGTCAGGTCTTCAAATGTAGTTTCTTGCCACCAATCTAATTCAACTATCTTTTCTTTTGGGACTCCCCATTCTTGCAAATGAATTCCCACTCCTAATGGGGTGAAAAACATGCTTACCTTATCTTTTAGCTTCAGTATAGACTCATAATCCAAATGGTCATAATGATCATGAGAAATGACTACGGCATCTATTTTGGGAAGCTTTTCAATTTCAATAGGCAATTCTTTATTGAATCGTTTTCCTCCCAATAGGGGGTGAGGAGCGGGAACTTCACTTAGCATGGGGTCGATTATAACATTCTTGCCATTCATCTGCAATAAAAAAGCAGAATGCCCAAACCAGATAAATCTTGTTTTTGAATGATAATTGGCAATGTTTAGTGAATCCACTTTTTGAACTTCGATTGGAGAATTTGGTTTGGTATTGGGAATGTTCTTAAACATGCCTCCTATAGCTTTCAACATATTTCCCATGCTCATTTCAGAGGTTACGCCTCCAATGTTTATGAATTTCCCTTCGTTATGGTTTTCAGATTTGGCATATTCTATTAATTGCTCTTTTGATATCTTTCCTCCAAATTGGGGACTGAAATTTACAAATAGGATACCAGTAATAACAAGTGCTCCAATAATACCTCCAATAGCTAATAACATTCTTCCTATGATTTTACGTATTCTTTTCATTATTCAGTTAAAATAGAAAATGATCTCCTTAAATAGTTTTATGCTGATCATTTGATTGCAAAGTTATATCAGATATAGGGTTGGCGACTTACACATTTTGGTAGAAGACTTATACTTTTTGGTTAGAGCCAGAAAAATCTACTATAAACGTGGAGGTATACTTTGTAGAGCTTTAGTAAATGACCAAAATTTAATATTCTGGTTTTTTTTGTCGTAGATGAAGGACAGAGAGAGGTCAATAAGACGTGATTATATTTTCTATATTTGGAAAAATAGTGATCGAGAACCGTAGGTATACGTTATAAGATATTCTATGAAGTTAAAATTTTTCACTCTATTTCTGATTTTACGAATTTTGAATTTTAGAGAAGGTTTTATATTAAAGGAACCTATAATAGAACAACTTTCAAGACTATAACACACTACGCTTTTATACCCTGAAAGAGTTTGATGAGTTTGGAGATTTAGAGGAAATCAAGCGATATTACAATCATCGAGGTTATCGTTATTGTATTTCTCCAGACGTTCATAGAACTACAAAACATTTTTTGTTACTCAATGCTATGAAAGAGGATAATTTTGAGCGTTTTGAAATGTATGTCAATAGGTTTAAGAGGTTTCTTGATGATCCTATTTTGGAAATATGGGCGATTAGATTTGGAAATTATTTTGCTAAGAATAACAGGGGCGAAGATGCTTTAAAAAGGTATCAGGCAGGACTAAAAAAGTTCCCTGAATCAGCGGTTATTCATAATGCATTGGGAGAGTTTTATGCAAACAAAGGAGACAAACCAAAAGCAATACTATATTACAAAAAGGCGATTGGCTATGCAGAAACAAATAAGGATTCAAATTTAGAGGAATATAAAACTAACTTAGGAAAACTGTAAACGCGTTCAAATTTCATTCAAATAAAAAAATATAGAGTTATTGAATAGGTGAGATGAAAAACTGTTTTTAGTTAGGCATTCAAAATTCTCTATTAGTGTATTACATATTTTTTTAGCACTTTCTTAAATTTACCGTGGTGTAGTAAACGTTGAATCTATCAAATACCAATATATCATCTATAGACAAATCTATTGTTGTCTTACCGTTCAAAAACCTGAGTGGTGATACTTCTTATGAGTATTTCTCTGATGGTATTACCGAAGAAATCATTAATGCTCTTACAAAGATTGATGGACTTAAAGTTACTGCACGTACTTCGTCATTTACATTTAAGAACAAACCAACAGACATTCGGATTATAGGTAACGAACTTGGCGTAACCAATGCGGTAGAAGGAAGTATCCGGATTGCGAAAGAGCGAATACGGATTTCTGCACAACTTACACGAACAGATACCGGTTTTCTGCTATGGTCTGAAAAGTTTGATAGAGAACTTAATGATGTTTTTGAACTTCAGGATGAAATTAGTCTTCTGATAGCTGATAAAATTCGAGAGAATTTTGGACATATCGAGATTGATGAAACCCTATCCACTGTTCGTACACAAAACCTTACGGCGTATCAACTCTATTTGAAAGGAAGATATTTTCAGCTCACCTGGAATTTACCAAATATTGAAAAGGCTATTGGTTTTTATCAAAAGGCTGCAGATTTTGATGCTTCTTATGCAGACCCCGTAATAGCTATTGGCTGGTGTTACGCCATCAATGCAAGTTGGGGACATATGGATAGAGATGATGGGCTTAAAAAGGCAAATGAATTCCTGGATAGGGGTTTAGCAATGAACCCTGAATCTTATACTGGGTATTTTGCTAGAGCAACAATACATTTTTGGGGGAATTGGCAGTTTGAAAAAGGGTATCACGATCTCCAAAGTTGTTTTAAAATAAATTCACATTTCTCTGAAGGTATGGAAGCCCTTGCAGAATTGTATACGGCAGCGGGTTTTTTTTACAGGGCTTTGGAACAGACTGAACGGATTCTAAAAATTAACCCATTATCCCCAAATCATTATTATACCCAAGGTAATATACATTATTTGCAAGGAGACTACGAAACTGCATTGAATAGCTTCGAAAATTCGCTAAAGCTTGACAATAGTTTTGCATTAAGCCGACATTTAAAGGTAGCATGTCTGTTGTTTTTAAAGCAAAAAGGAATAATGCTTACGTATGCCAAATCCTTTCTGAATGATGATTTTGTGACTATGATTAATGCCATTTATGAAGCAGTTCATCATCAAAAGATTCCAGAATACGATGAAGCGCTAGTGTCAGAAAATTTGAACTTGATGGTGTATTGGGATTTTTATTATTTGGTACATTGTCAAAAAACGGATCTTGCACTCGAACACTTCGAGAAAATGGTAGATGAGCGTATTGGACAAATCATTAATTTTCAATTTGATCCATTCCTAGAGCCTATACGAGGAACTAAAGTTTTCAAAGAATTAAGAGATTCAGTGTTCAAAGGAATCGAAGCCACAACCTTCTCTGTTGAAACCTCAAAAACGGATAACATCCCATCCTTTACCCAAAAAGAATCTGATGAATTTAAAAATGAATTAGACCAAGTTTTAATTGGTAAAGAGGCTTTTCTTTGGCCAGAATTATCGCTTCGCTCTTTGGCAGAAGAATTGGCCATCCACCCCAATCGATTATCAAAATTAATTAATGATGGTCTTCAAACAAATTTCACTGAACTAGTGAACGGTAAGCGTCTCGAGTATTTCAAAAAAATAGCCTTGTTACCAGAGAATAACCATTTGACCTTGTTGGGATTGGCCTACGAAAGCGGTTTTAACTCCAAAACCGTTTTTAATACATACTTTAAAAAAGTAGAAGGTATGACGCCCAAGCAGTGGTTGAAGAATAATGCCTAGTTGGGATGCTCGTACATAGTTTTAAAATCTCTTTTCTAGCATCTCAGTTGTAATCACAAGTATTTAATGCTACTTATTCAATTTTTTCGAGAATCGTAGTCAAAAAGTTCTGATTTTCATTTTATAGGTTCTGAATTTCATTTCAGAACGATTGTCTTTCCTTTCAAAATCATCTTTGTACCATCAAAAAATTATCCATCTACTTCGCAATAGCGCGGAGTAAAAAACGAACATTTATGACAACAAGGATTAAAATTATTTTAGGAACAACATTAGTAATACTGCTATCAGCTATTTCGTCGTGCTCCAGCGATGATGATCGAAGTAGTACCCCACCTCTAGCAACAAGAATTCAAACTCAAGAAGACCTAACAGAGTACTTCGAAAAAATTATAGAAACTCAGGAAATAGCTGGTTTTGCAGTGAGTATCGTACAAGGAAACAATATTGATTACAAGGCTTCTTTTGGGTTTGAGAATGTTGAAACGCAACGTCACTTCAACAACCAAACGGTTATTAATATTGCTTCTTTAAGCAAATCCTTTGTTGGTGCGGCCACCGCAAAAGCTATTGAGCAAGGGCACTTTACCTTAGATACACCAATAAATGATATACTACCTACTCGCATTGTCAATCTTGCAAATCCTGATGCGGTGATTCGAGTACGACATTTGGTAACACATACTTCAGGCATTGTAGATGATCAAAGTACGTATATCAAAGCCAATTATTTTGTATTGCCCAATCAGGATATGAGTACTACAGGTGCTATGATATTAACGGATGCTCTAGAACTTGAAGTAATGAATCCTGTTCCACTTGATGAATATTTGGCAGAATATTTTTTAGAAGATGGAGCACTATATGGTGATTCTAACTTCATCGCCATAGAACCGGGAGAAGTATGGTCGTATTCAAATGTAGCAACGGCACTTATGGGCTTCGTCATTGAATCAGCCACCAAAGAAGATTTTGCAACCTATGTGGCAACATATATTTTATCGCCCTTGCAGATGAATAATACCACATTTAACGTGACAGAAGTAAACCAACAGCAATGGGCCACTCCTTATCTGGATAAAAATACACCTCTTCCATTTTACGGAAATCACGGCTATCCCGAAGGCAGCATACATACTACTAATGATGATTTGGCAAACTACCTTTTGGATATGACCAATGGGATTAAGGGGCAATCAAATACATTATTCGAAACAGCTTTTTATGAATTACTATTTACTCCACAACTTGATGCGGGTATCGTACCAGATGATTTTGCCGAAAACCACGGTCTGTATTGGTACAAAAAAGGAAATAACTGGGTTCATGGAGGTAATAGTTTGGGCGTGTCCAGTCATATGGAAATAAAAACAGATGGCAATTTAGGGTTCTTTGTTATTGCAAATATGGATGCCACTTTTTCGGATAACACTTATAAATGGGAAGCTGTATTGCAGCTTATAAAAGAAGGTGTTCAGGAATATATACAGCATAAATAATCGGGTAAAATAGAATTAGGATGTTACAAAAAGTAAATAATAAACGTGTGTTGGTTGCAGGGGCAACAGGTTATTTAGGAAGTCATATAGCACAAATCATGATGACACAGGGATTAGCTGCAAGGCTGCTTACCCGAAAGAAAGAAAAATTAGCACAATATCAGTCTCCAGAGATAGAAATTGTGGAAGCCACAGTTACAGAACCCAATACACTTTCTGGAAGTTGTGCAGGAATTGATACAGTGATTTCTACCATAGGTATCACTCGTCAAAAAGATGGATTCACGTATATGGATGTAGATTACCAAGCCAATCTAAATTTACTGCGAGAAGCTCAAAGATCAGGTGTGCGAAAATTCATTTATGTATCCGCTATTAATGGTGACCAACATCGAGACCTTAAGATATTTGAAGCTAAAGAAGCCTTTGTGGATGAATTGAAAAAATCGGAGCTGGAGTATACCGTGATTAGACCCAACGGATTTTTCTCTGATATGAAAGACTTTCTGCAAATGGCGGGGAAGGGACGCGTATTTCTCTTCGGAAAAGGAGAGCAATTGATGAATCCCATTCACGGAGCAGATTTGGCAGAAATCATCTTGACAATGATTGACGAATCTGTTAATGAATGTTCAGTAGGAGGACCAGATGTACTTACGCAAAATGAGATTGCAGAATTGGCATTTGATGCCCATGATAAAGTACCTAATATTTGGCATTTGCCAGATTGGATAAGGCGTTTCTCTCTTTGGTCGGTCCGAAAATTTACTACTGTAGAGACTTATGGCCCGATTGAATTCTTTTTAACCCTGATGGCCAATGACAACGTGGCAATGCGCTATGGAAAGCGTAAGCTAAGAGATTTCTATTTCGCAGAAGCAAAAAATAATTAAAATTTAAAGTCATGATACATAAAATGTTAAGTAACAAATGCCCAAACTGTGGTAAAGGACATATTTATAACGAAAAGAACATTTACTTCAATTTTAGTAAACCTAGAATGAACAAAGAGTGTGAGCATTGCGGATTTGCATTCGAAAAGGAACCTGGGTTTTTCTTTGGAGCGATGTACGTAAGTTACGCTTTGGGAATTGCAGAAGCAATTACAGTATTTGTGATCGGAACTTTCTTTTTTGAAAACACTTTTGATCTACGAATCCTACCATGGATAGCCATCACTACTTTGTTGTTATCCTCTTTTAATATGCGGATTGCCCGAATAATCTGGATTTACATATTGAAAGACGTTTAAAAACAAAAATAAGTTCGGGATTTCATTTCAGAACGACTGACGCCTTTATCATTCGCATCTTTGAACAATCAGTTATCAATTACCAGCAGATATAAAAACTTCTAAAAATGAAAGCAGTAGTATATTCTAAATATGGTTCACCAGAAGTCCTAGAATTGAAGGAGTTGGAAAAACCCATACCAAGATCTAATGAAATTTTGGTGAAGGTACACGCTACTTCGGTTACTGCTGGTGATGTAAAGTTACGAGCCTCTGATTTTCCAGCAATGGTATGGTTACCCGCACGTTTGATTTTTGGATTGTTCCGTCCAAGGAAGCGGATCCTGGGTCACGAATGGTCGGGAGTGATTGAACAAGTAGGAAGTAAAGTATTAAAGTTTAAAGTAGGAGATGAGGTTTTTGGTACCACATCAATGCTAAAAACAGGAGCCTATGCTGAATATATGTGTATCCCTGAGCGTTGGAACCATGGTGTAGTAGCCAAAAAACCAAGGAACCTCTCTCACAAGGAAGCTGCTGTATTACCAATCGGCAGTATGACCGCTCTGTATTTACTAGAAAAAGCGAATATTAAAAGAAACCAGAAGGTACTCATTTACGGAGCTTCTGGTAGTGTGGGGAGCTATGCGGTGCAAATTGCCATTCATTTTGGAGCACAGGTTACGGGAGTGTGTAGCACCCAGAATGTAGAGATGGTTGAACAATTAGGAGCTGAAGCTGTAATCGATTACAAAAAACAGGATTATGTGAACCTATCCGAATGCTTCGATATTGTATTTGATACCGTAGGTAAAACTTCAAAGTCTGATGCTAAAAGAGTATTAAACAATGGAGGGAAGTTTGTTTCGACAAAAATGCTCACCAAAGAAAGCCCAGAACTGCTTTTAAAGATACGTCAACTAGGGGAAACTGGACAATTGAAACCATATATAGAGAAAGAATACCGTTTAGAAACTCTTCATGAGGCGCATCAATATGTGGATTCGGGGAGAAAACGAGGAAACGTATCAGTCATCATTCAAGATTAAAATCATCAATCGGCTTCTTAAGAAATGAAGCATCAAAAATGAACAAACATGAAGAAAGTACTTATCATCAACGGACACCCTGATAAAGAAAGTTTTAACTGGGCTTTGGCCGAAAGCTATAAAAAAGGCGCAATCTCGGGAAGCGCCAGGGTAGAAACCATAAACCTTTCAGAACTTCAGTTTGATCCGAACTTGAAATACGGGTACAGAGTTCCATATGCATTGGAGCCTGATATGAAAATGGCCATCAAAAAAATAAAAGAAGCCGAACATCTGGTTTGGGTTTTTCCGATGTGGTGGTATGGGATTCCTGCTTTACTGAAAGGCTTTATCGATCGTACTTTTTTACCAGGGATAACTTTCAAATATCAAAAGGGAAAATTGTTTCCAGATAAATTATTGAAGGGGAAAACGGCACGAATTATTGTAACCGCAGATACCGTGAGTTGGTACAATAGTTTGGTAATGAAAAACCCAGCCATTAATCAGTTTAAAAAAGGAGTTCTGGAGTTCTGTGGCGTAAAGCCGGTAAAAGTTACATATCTCGCTGCTGTCAAAGACTCGACAGAAAAACAACGTAATCATTGGCTTACCAAAGTAAATCAACTAGGAGCAAGAGTACAATGAAAATGAAATAACATATATACAAAATCACTTTTGGAACAAATCAAATTTCTGCTCAAACAAATGTTTTGAGATAGGTATCAGGAAATTTGTATCAGTATAAATTAAAAATAGAATGAAATGAAAAATATTTTAGCCTTTTCTGGCAGTAACAGCCAGGATTCCATTAACGAAAAACTAATTCACTCAGTAATCAAAAGATATCCCAATCATGATATCCGATTTATCGATCTTAAAAAATTTGAAACCCCCATCTATTCACCTCAAATACAGGCTACGGGAATTCCAAAGTCAATACAAGAGTTGTATGCTATTTTTCAAGAAAGTGAGGGTTTTATTATAGCCTCGCCAGAGCACAATGGTTTGCCATCTGCATTTTTGAAAAACACTTTGGATTGGCTCTCAGTGATCACTCAACGTTTCTTTGGAGAAAAACCAGTCTTGTTGTTAAGTACTTCTCCTGGCGCGACAGGTGCGCGAACCCACTTATCAATATTGGCAAAGTTAATTCCATTATGGGGAGGAGTTCTAAGTGCTACCTATTCTCTAGGCAGTTTTAATGAGGCTTTTGATACGAATCAAAATGTCATCAAAGATGCAACAGAGTTACAACATCTGGGTAAAGCGTTTTCCGCTCTTGTAGCATCAAACCCTAAACCGAAGAAAACCAATGCAGAAGTAGTGCAGGCCTATTTCAATGCTTTTCAACAAGGAGATTTAGAAGCTGTACTCAATGTTTTTCATCCAGATTGCTATATCGTGAGTGTAAAAGAAGAGGAGCGGCCCACAGAACAACTGCATGGTATTTATCGCACCCGAAAGGAAGCAAAACAATTTTTGAACAACATTGTTGCTCTTTTTGAAACCAAGTCATTTGTAGTAGAAACTGTTGTTGAAGCAGCCGATAATTTGGTGGTTGCCAAAGGTACCTTCTCGCATTTGGTGAAAAGCTCAGGGAAACTATTCAATAGCAATTGGGTACAACTTTGTGTGATTGAAGATGAAATGATAAAAGAATATCGTTTCTACGAGGATTCTGCTGCTCTTATTGAAGCTTCAACTATTGAATATGCTTAATGATGATACCAACGGCTATACAACATCAATTTGAATTTTGGAAACATATCGGTCAAGTGGGAGGATATTTCCATCAATATGATGGGTTTTCCAGTCTTTCCCCCAAAGATGCCACTTGGCCCTCTAAAATATTCGATCTTAAAGAACACCATATTGAAGCATTAAAACAAAGGATCACAAATCATCATCTCTCCAAATTCGTAGCAGTAGAGGAAAATGAAGCACTTGAAATGCTCTTGCGATCAAAGGGATTTACTCAGACATCTTCTGTAGCGGCAATGACGAAGAAAATTGATGAGAAGATTCAGCGTAGTGTCTATCCGGAAATTGAAAAAGTAACAGACACTTTGAGTACACGAACATTTGCAAAAATTGCGTCCGCAGCATTTGGTTACCACATTTATGAGAGTACTATCGCGCCGCTAATTAGCAGTGCAAAAGTTCAGTTATTCTTAGGGAAACATGAAAATAAATATGTAAGTTGTGGAATCGTATTTGTAGATGCTAATGGTGATTCGGGACTACATATGATTGGAGCTAAAAAGGAATACCGAGGATTGGGATTAGGCAAGAAAATGACCCAACATTTACATTCTGTAGCATTAAGAAACGAAAGTGATTATATTCATCTGGTAGCTTCAAAATTAGGAGCACCTATTTATCAGAAGCTTGGTTTTCAGAACCAGGGATATTTAAAGTCATACACCATTCAATAGAACAATTATGAAGTACATTTGTTTAATCCTGTTCAGCGTTATGATTCCTGCTAATGCACAAAATATAAATCAACTTTTATCTAGTAAATTAGACTCCATATCAGAAAATCCTGTACATAGCATTTCTGTGTATATAAAAAATCAGGATGGCGTACTTATAGATCAAGTGGCTGGACTGCGTGCAAAAGAAGGAGAGAAAGCATTATCAACAGATCAGTTTAGAATTGCCAGTAGTACAAAGTTGTTTGTATCAACTATTGTTTTGCAATTACAGGAAGAAGGAAAGCTTAGTCTTACAGATAAGGTATACCCATACCTGAAAGATATCGAGTATCTGAAGTTGGATGAATTTCATTATTATGACAACTTAGCTTTTGCTAAAGAAATAAGTATTGAACAGCTACTGTCTCACAAAAGTGGATTAGCAGATATTTTTAATGACAAACAGGAGGCTTTTTTTGAGCGTGTGATGCAAAATCCAGAACGGCAATACCAACCTAAAGATATAGTCGATTTGTATTTTGAATTTGGGTTACATAAGGAAACTAAATATAAACCTGATGAGGGTTGGCATTATTCTGATATGAACTATGTACTGCTAGGTTTATTAATAGAAAAATTGGAACAAAAGTCATTATCGCAATCCATTCGAGATCGTATTTTAAGTCCGCTGGATTTAAAAGATACTTACTTTGAGTATTATGAAAAAACCGAAACTAATAAGGCCAGATTACATCAGTATATAGGTAACATTGATTTTGATATGGTAAATACCTCTTTTGATTGGTCTGGAGGGGGGGTGGTGAGTACGCACCAAGATTTGGCTACTTTTATTGAAGCCCTTTTTAACAAAAAACTTATTTCTGAAACATCATTACAGAAAATGATTGCCGTACAGCCTACCATAAAAGACCACCTTCCATACGGGTTAGGAGTTTATAAGTCTGTATACAATAATCATACTTTCTTTGGGCATTATGGATTTTATGGTACGTATATTGGATATTGTCCAAGAACCAAAACTGTGCTTTCGTATTGCATATCACAGGCAACGCCTTCGTTTAATACCTATGAATTTGTGAATGCTATCGTTGAAAGTGTAAAATGATCACTTAAAAATCATAACCATTTTTGTTTCTCCTGTGGGAGACGAGCCTAAACATAAAAGTCTGCATTTTTACAGACTTTTATGTTTTTAAGTGGCCACGGCAGGGTTTAAAACCTCTTTTCCAAAGCTCTATATTTTAAACGATTTTGGAATAACTAAATTTACATTTTTCGTAATAATCAAAGAATGATGAATCTAAATCTTACTTCAACGCTTATTCTTATTGGCCTATTTCAAAGTGCGACAATGATATTTTTAATATTTAGAAATAGAAATTGGAAGTTAATTCAAAATAAACTACTGATTTCTTTACTGCTGGTCATCGGTTTATCTTTGTTACCAACTTTCTTTGGAAAATCTGGGCTTATCTTCGATTATAGCTACTTGCAATTTATTCCTTTACGTTTGGTTATTTTCGTTTTTCCCATTCTCTATCTTTATTTAAAATCTCTTTTCAATTTTACCTTTAGATTTAATAGAAAAAACAGTCTCCATTTGATAATACCCATGTCTTTTTGGTTGTACTACATTTTCATTTGGATAGGTACTCTATCAATTCCAGTCGAAGGAAAAGGTAATTGGATATTGGGTATGGGATATTTTCAGGTCAATTTTGCTCATAATATCGTTTTACTTTTTATGGCATGCAGTTACTCATTTTTATCTTTTCAAGAATTACGTGAAAAGAAAATACTAAATAGTAAACAAAAGCAGGTTCAATGGATTAAATATTTGCTCATATTCCTTTTTGTTGGAGTCATGTTTGAACTAATCTCTGCACTTTTAGGTAAAATCTACGGATATTGGAAAAGTTCACCTTTAGATATTTGGCTAGGTTTTTCACTGACTATGTTTGTTAAGATATACAATGCGATTTTACTCTACATTATTTCCTTAATGGGCTATTTGGCCTATTCAACTTTTAAAAAGAATAGAAAGGTAGTCGACAAGGATTTCATAGAGCGTAAATTGCAGAATATTTTAAGGACGATGAGAACTGAAAAACCCTATTTGAATTCAGATTTTTCGTTAGCAACATTTGCAAGACAATTAGAAACGAATCCAAGTACATTATCAAATTTACTCAACAATCACTTGAACACGACGTTTAATGATTTTACAAATAAGTATAGAATAGAAGAAGTAAAAGATAGACTTAAAACCGGAGCCCTCCACAACCTAACCTTAGAGTCTATTGCTAAAGATTCGGGGTTTAAATCTAAAACTACCTTTTATAGAGCATTTTATAAATTCAATACTCAAACCCCAAAGGAATATATCGCTCAGCTAGAAAATGAGAAAAAAGTTTCATAATATGATTTGAAACTTTCTGGTATACTATTCTTTTTTTTGAGAGGAAAGGAATGTTCATTTTTGCAAAAAAATGAATTCCATGGACCGTTTAAGAATTTTCTCCTTCATACTGACACTCACACTGAGTATTCAAATCTTCGCCCAAACTAAAAATGAAACTATTATCATTGATGACTTTTACCTTGACTTGGCTATCCGGCAATACATTGATAAACCTACTGGAAATATTACACGATTAGACTTAGAGTCATTACGTCGTTTTGTAGCAGTAGGTAGAAACATCAAAAACTTAAGAGGGCTTGAATATGCCAAGAATCTTACATACTTGCGACTGGACAACAACGAGGTGCAAAATCTTGAACCCATAAGTAAACTAACGAAACTTGAAGTGCTCAGTGTAAGTGGTAACGAGATAATCGATGTCTCACCTATTGGCAATCTTATCAACATAAACTCACTGTATTTAGATAGAAATAAAATCTCAAATATAGATAGTCTTTCTACTTTGGTCAATGTTAAAAATTTTACTGGAGATTTTAACCAAATCACAGATATTACGGCCATTAATAATTGGAAGAAATTAACGCATTTTAATATGGCTTTTAATCAGCTTAATGATCTATCGCCTTTTAAAACCCTATCAAAACTAGAAGGGATTTGGATTCCCGATAACAGAATAAGCGATCTCGCGCCAATTGCGCATCTTATTGATCTTGAGGTGCTCATTCTTGAGAAAAATCCAGTTTTAGACATTGAACCCATTTTAAATCTTAAAAAGTTGGTACAGCTCAATTTAACGGAAACCAAAGTAAGTGACTTTGGTATACTATCTAAATTGCCTAATGTTGGTGTACTGGTATTACGAAAAAATAACTTAGATGATATTCAATTTCTAGAGAATATGCAAAGTGTTGAATGGTTGGATATTAGGGATAATCAGATAACAGATATTTCGGTTTTGAATAGTTTACCAAATATCAAAAAATTATTCTTATCCAATAACCAAGTAAAATCAATAGAGTCACTTTCAAATATGAAAAGATTAAGATGGGTGCACATGGAAAACAACAAGATAGAAAACCTGTGGGCAATAAATGACTTAGCTAAGCTTACCGATGTAATGGCTTATGGAAATGATTTAGAGACTAGTAAACAATTATCTAAAACCAACAAAAAAGTTATTGCAAAACTAAAAGAACAAGGCACAGTTTTCCATGTGGCTTCTATAAAAATTACTTCCATCTATCAGCTTGAACCAAGTAAAAAAATGTAAGAACAACAAGTACTTACTTCCCAAAATGAATCAAGTATCGAAAACTATATATTCGATACTGTTACCAGTTGAGTACATGTTTAGTCATATTATAAAACAATAAAATCAATGAAAAGTTTAAAGTTCCTTCTTTTAATCGTTACCATTTATAGTCAAGCTCAAAATAAGACTATTTATGAATTTGAGAAATTGATACCAAAATGGCAGAAGGAACATAAAGTTCCTGCCGTTGCTGTTGGGCTTATAGAAAACGGAAAGGTGATTTATGCCAAAGCCTTTGGTGAGCAGCGAATTGGGATTCCTGCCACTGATCAGACCATTTTTACCGTGGCATCCCTCACAAAACCCATATTTACTATGGTAGCACTCAATCTTATAGAAAAGGGGGAGTTATCGTTGGAAGAACCTCTGTATAATTATCACATCGATCCGGATTTAACAGTAAATGAAAACCTCAAAAAGTTAAATGCTAGATATGTGTTAAGCCATCAATCTGGTTTTGTGAACTGGAGAAATATGAGTCCTTCAAAAAAGCTTGAATTTAATTTTGAGCCAGGGAGTCAATACCTGTATTCTGGGGAAGGTTTTGAATTCTTAAGAAAAGCACTTACCAATAAAACAGGAAAATCTTTAACGCAGTGGGCTGAAGAGGTTCTTTTTACCCCCCTTGGTCTCGAGAGTATCGCTTTCACCTGGAATCCCAACTGGGATTTAAATAAGGTTGCCTATCCTTACAATGTTCACATGGAAGAATATGAATATGTGCCCAGAACTGAATTAAATGCTGCAGCGGGTTTACAAACCACCATAAAAGATTATGCAGAGGTATGTGCATATGTATTGAAAGGTGGCGGTCTTTCTAAGTCCTTATTTGATCAGATGATAACTCCTCAAGTAAAAGTTAAGGAGAATCTCTACTATGGATTAGGCTGGGAAGTCATTCCCTCATTGTCGAATAATGAGATTGTAATAATGCACCCAGGAAATGAAAATGGTATTTCAACTATTGTAATTCTCTTACCAAAATCTAAAAAAGGGATAGTGGTTTTTACCAATGGAGACAGAGGGTTTGAAGTTTATCAGAAGGTTATCGAAGCCTACCTCGTCGAAGGAGAAGAGATTTTTGAAATAAAGAATAAAAAATTGATTCCTAAACCAAAATATACAGTTCCTTCAAAGGAAATAGAAAACTACCTGGGAACATTTCAGATAAAGGAAAATGTCACTTTTGATATCGTAAAAAAAGAAGGACAATTGAATTTGGCCATTCCAGGACAACCACTTTTTAAATTAGTAGCACAGTCCAAGACGATGTTTCAAATAGATGAAGAACTAAAAGTTGAATTCTCTGCCTCAGAGAAAGAAGGATTTACTTCTGTATATATCTACCAATTTGGAGTTAGGATCTATAAGGGTGAAAGATTGAACCCATAGTAGTTTTTGAATTTTTAATCTTAAGAGATCTGTCACAGATATAATAAGTTGAATTTTATTTTGTGAACGCGATATAGTCTAACCCTTTACCATTGTGACTTACCTCCGCAGGATTCTAGCTTTTTAGAAAATACAGAAATTTCATATGTTTTAAAACTTCTTTATAAAAATTATTGACAGTCAGTTTGACAGTAAATCATTCCATTTAACTTTCATAGGCAAAAATAGAAACAACATTCCGATTTTAAATGCAGACTAGTTGTTTTATGAAATTGGTTTGTTAGATTTGTTTATAGCTAAATCATAAATGGTATTTTTGAGTGAATGACCAGAGATGCCGATGTAAATAATCATTTTTCAAACAGAATATATTTTAGCACAATCAATGTTACCATAAATGATTCTCATTGCTATCTACTTCTTTAAATGATATTGGAGAGTATCTTAGTTAGGTGCGCCTACAGGAAGTAATCTAAGTATAAAAGCCAGGGGTGGCGTAACCGTTCCAAATGCTTCCACTTTTGGTAGAGACTATTAAAATTAAAAATATAAATTGTTTCATTCTCATCAAAACATCAATCATGAAAACAAATCTTTTAAACTTTGTAGTTATTATCTTTCTACTGTCATGTAAAAACAACCAAAACAATTACGCCTGTACTCCCTGCGATTTATCATGTGATACACTTAGTTTTTCTAAACCGGGAACTTGCCCAAAATGTAGTATGCCTTTGATTTTGAAAAAAGATTTAGAGAAACAGAACGAACAGGTGGTAAATGAGATAAATATCCATGAAGGCTCAGGGACTTTTATGATTGAAGGAGGTAAAAATAAAACAGATAAGCCTATAAAAGTCTATTATCATAAACCTAGAAATTTCAATGCAAACTCCAAAATATTGATGGTCATTCCAGGTGCAGGAAGAAATGGAGATAGTTATAGAGATGCCTGGGTTGAAGAATCTGAAAAATATAATGTTCTGATTCTTTCTCCTATGTATGCTGAAGAAAATTATCCTTTCGAGGATTATCATTTATGTGGTGTAATGGCGAATCTTAACTTAAGAAATAGCATTACCTATATAAAGAATACTAATAAGGTCAAACTTGAGGAAGATAAGTTTGAGTTTACTATAAATACAAATAAAAACGCGTGGATATTCAATGATTTTGATAGAATTTTTGATTTCGCAGTAAAAACGCTTCATTCAAATCAAACCCAATACGATGCCTTTGGTCATTCTGCAGGCGGGCAGATTTTACATCGATTGGCCATTCTTGCTTCTGCTTCCAAAGTGGATAGAATTTTAGCATCAAACTCCGGCTTTTATACGCTTCCTGATTTTGATAAGGCGCTACCATTTGGACTGAAAGATACACCTATAGATAAAAAAGATCTAAGACAATCTTTCAAAAGAAAACTGGTCCTGTTTACTGGTGAGCTCGATAATGAAAATGAAACGGGTGGAACTCTTCTTCGCTCTAACTCGGCAGATTTACAAGGACTCCACAGGCTGGAACGAGCTGAGTACTTCTATAAAACCTCCAAGGCCATAGCCGAAGAATTACAATATGATTTCAATTGGAAGTTAAAAATCATACCCAACGTTGGACATAACCATAGGAAAATGGGAGATGCTGCAGCGATTTATTTATATGAGAAAAAATGAAAATATATAATTAATTGGACCTACACATTTATTCTTGACTGAGCATGTAAATCGAACCTGGTTTTTACCAATACCTTAATAAACCTAAACAAGATTTTTAATAGTATAGGATAAATTTGAGCTAGACCACTTTCAGAAATATTATTTTCTAAATTGATTAGGTAAAGGTGAATTTACTTTTGTACTTTTATACCTTATGAGAAAACTACCTCACTTTTTATTACATACTGCGGAGTCGGTATAGTAGACAATATTCGAATTAGTTCTAATAATTCATTATTGTCATTCATTTACCTATGCAACGGTGTTTCAACTGTATTGCATCTAGGATACATTCCATTTTATATTAAAACAAGAATACTAATTGGTTATCCATAACCAATGTCCATATTTTAAGTTGGAACTTTTCCTTGCATTTCAGTACCGAAGCAAAAAGCAATTCACGTATAATAATTTAGACTTAAAATAGTGAAATATTTAATATATAAGGGTGGGCGACACCCTGAAATCATCCAGCTATTTTCCGACACATTTCCTTTTGAAGAATATCAAAAAGAAGGGAGTTTAATTGGAAAGCTTGCCAAAGATTTATTGGACCGCACGAGTGAGTCTGACTTAAAGGTTTTTTTATGTACGCATAGAAAATCAATAATAGGTTGTGTTATGTTTTCAAAATTGAGATTTCAGGAAAGTAATGCAGATGTTTGGCTGTTATCTCCAATAGCTGTTAAAAAGAGCTGGAGAAACAAAAGAATTGGTTCTAACCTTTTGAATTATGCTCATAGTTTTTTGAGGAATTCTGGGGCACAAATTATAGTTGCGTACAGCGAAATAGGGTTTTATCCTAAAGTTGGATATATGAATTTATCTGTCGAAACTATCCAAATACCATTAAAAGTTACTTGCCCCAACTGCTGGGTTGCAATTTCATTAAAAGATAGCAAAATAATACCTATTACAGGTAAATCATATTGCGTAGAAGCAATTAATGATCCCCGTTATTGGTAAAAATAAAATGGTGGCTTGGTAAAATGATTATCGAGTCACCAATATAATTTACAAAAAGAATGAAATGAAAAATATAAACTTAGAAGATTTAGGCTTCGAAGAAAAATTAGAAAAATATAAAATAGCTAATCAACTAGATTCCTTTTTGACAGGACGAGTAATTCAGCAACATAGACAAAGGTACATTGTGCTCACAGAACAGGGGGAGATGGAATCAGAATTATTAGGAAATCTAAGATACACTGTTCAGAATAGTTTGGATTTTCCCGCTGTTGGTGATTGGGTGGCATTAATGGAGTATGATAATAACAAAGGGCTTATACGAGCAGTATATCCAAGGGCATCTTTATTGGTAAGACAAGCTGTTGGGAGGAAAAGCGAAAAGCAAATAATTGCATCAAATGTAAATTTTGGGCTCATTGTGCAATCGTTAAACAGAGATTTTAGTATTAACAGACTTGAACGTTACTTAACAATTTGTAATTCAAGTGCTATAAAGCCAATAATTATTCTAAGTAAAGTGGACTTGGTTGACAAGGAAGAGAAGAGTAGAGTAATTTCTTTGGTAAAAAAAAGAATTAAAAATACTCCACTACTACTAGTAAGTAATTGTACTGGTGAAGGATTAAGTGATGTGAAAGCAATTCTTGAAAAAGGGAAAACGTATTGTCTTTTAGGTTCTTCTGGGGTCGGGAAATCAACACTCATAAATAGCATTACAGGTCAGTCTCTGATGAAAACAGATAAGATAAGTGATGGTATTGATAGAGGTAAGCATGTAACTACACATCGAGAACTCATCGTATTGAAAACAGGTGGAGTTCTAATTGACAATCCGGGCATGCGAGAAGTGGGAATTACAGATAACGGTATGGGATTGGAAAATACATTTGAGAAAATCATGAGCTTATCAAAGCATTGTAAGTTTAAGGATTGCAATCATATAAATACCAAGGGATGCGCTGTGCTAAAAGCAATTGATTCTGGTGAGTTGGATGAACATGTTTATGAAAATTATATGAAGCTTGAAAGAGAGCGAGAACATTACACCTCCACTACTTTCGAGAAAAGAAGAAAAGATAAAGCATTTGGAAAAATGGTTAAAAATGTTGTAAATCAGAAGAGAAAGAACATGTATTAGTACATACAATTGGATGAAATAAGGCGGTCAAACTGACTGCCTTATTTTTTATGTGACCATTTCAATACTCATCCCGCCTAATCCTAATCCCTTAGATTTCGATTCTCTTCATTCTAGGCAAAAATTTCCCCAGGGAAATCTTGAGCTCCCAGCAAAATACAAGTCGATAGGAGATCTTAAATAATATGTGTTTGTGGGTTGTTATTTATTCCAGGATGTGCCCACCAGAATGATTGAGTATGGTTCCGGTCATATATCCCGCAAGGTCCGATGCGGCAAGAACAACGACTTCTGCGGTTTCTGTAGTTGATGGCAAACGTTTTAAAGCGGTTTTTTGCTGTTCAATATATCCTTGCATTTCATCTCTGCTCATACCCATATTGGCACCCATGGTTTCAAAGGTATAGTCTATGGTTGGAGAATCGGGCATAGCTTCAGAACGCACCCCTATAACACGTACTCCTTCTGCACCCCATTCACTCGCAAGGCTTTTTACCAGACCTTCGGTGGCTGCATGAGAAGCCGTAAGTGCGGCACTCCAGGGAGAACCAACCTTTGCCAGAGTGGAAGTAATGAAAATGATAACACCACTATTCTGTCTGGACATTAATGGGAATGCTGCTTTTGCTGTTACAAATTGATTCGCGGTTGTAGTTTTTAATGGAATTAAAAATTGTTCTAAAGATACATCCAACGCAGGTTTTCCATGGTTATATGCTGCAGGGTTGGATGCGCTGAGATTGACAACAATATCTACAGATACATTTTCACGATCGAACCAAGAAAAATAGCCGTTGACTTCTTCTTCATTTAAGGTGTCCACTCTTCTTATTTCTCCTAAATCAGAAGATTCAATACCATCCACATTAATGTCTGATAGATAAATATTCGCACCACTTTCCTTAAAAGCTTTGGCCACTTGTCTCCCTAAAGCTCCTTTGGCTCCAAATATGAGTGCGTTCTTATTTTCTAATAATTGATTTTTCATTTTCGTATTTTGTTTTAATTATACTTCATGGCTTCATATCCAAATATTTTTCGCAATAGTCCCAATTGACCAATGGCATAGGATTCTCTGTCGATTAAAAAAGAAATAGTGTTCAAGAGATTTGATGCTCCCAACAATGGTGCGTCAAAGGGTTGAGGGGCTAAAAGCTCTTCTTCTGTTAATGCAAAAAGTTGATCTCTCAAAAGAGGTGTTATTCTGTTCCAGTCTTTCTGGATAGGAGCCAAATCTGGATAGGTAATGTGTTTTTGAATCGGTCTTTGGTCTTTAAACAATTCATGAAAAACGTCCTGTTCTTTTAGCCCAATGCTATTTCCCAATCGATATCGTACTGAAACAAGGTTACCCGCAAGCCATGCAATATGGTTGGTGTTTTGATTGATCCTTTTCTGCGCATCATCCGGTTTGATGTCTACCAAACAATTGACATATAGCTTGCTATGAAAATCATATTGTTCCAGTAAACGTGTGATTGATAGGTCTGTAACCATACTTTTAATTCTTGATTATTATTGTATCTTTGACTGGTTGCAAAAAACAACTAGACAAATATATGTAAAACTAATTGTTTTTTACAACTAGTTTTATAATAAAATTAGTGTATATGAAAAAATCTAGGTCATATTGCCCTATGAATCAGGCATTAGAGGTGTTTGGGGATAAGTGGACGTTGCTGATTATCCGCGATATTATGTTCGATGGGAAGCGTTATTTCAGGGAAATGTTGAGTTCTGACGAAAAAATAGCAAGCAATATTTTAACGGATAGATTAAATAAATTAGAAGAGTTTGGAATCTTGATGAAGACCAAAGATGCTCATCACAAGCAAAAAAATGTATACAGTTTAACCGAAAGAGGAATAGATTTAATGCCTGTTATGATTGAAATCGCAAACTGGAGTACTAAACACAGGGAAGTTTCTGAAAAGGATAGAATTCATGTGGGAGAACTTGTGGCTGGGGGAAAAAAATTACAGGATAAAATGCAAGGAGAACTCAGAGAAGAATTAGCCTCTGTTTCTAAGAAATAACACTAAAGCTTACAGCATGAAATCATCCAATCTTTTTATATTATTACTCTTATTTGTTTGTAGTAGTTGTCTTCAGAAGACTGGTAAAGAGGATACTAACTCTTCAAGAACGGATTTGAATCCTTCTAAAATCGAATCCAACGAAAAACCTAAAACTTCTAATCCTTGGTTAGAAGCTGTGAGGAGTAAAAATCCTAATGAAATAAGAGCTATTTATGCAGACAAGTCTGTCAAGGTTATTTCAGCAGATAGCATTATTTTTGGTGCAACAAGTATTGCAGATTATTATATCAACCAGTCAGCAGAAATCAATGAAAGCGAGTCGTTGTTTCTTATCGAAGCTAATAAGCATGAAGGGATTGATTACGAAATAGTCAGTTACAAAACCAAAGATTCAGAGGAGTATGTACAGGTGGTTGTTTGGAAATCCATTGAAGGAAAAAAAGTAAGAGAATTTGAATATGATGCCAAAAGAGATATTTCCATTCCTGATGGCTATATAGACCAAATATCCAAAGCAAGAAACCTATGGATACAACTTTGTAACGAACACAATGCAGAGCATCTTGTAAGCAAACTATACACCTCTAACGCTATTTATTTTAACCATAAACCTTTGGTTATAGGTACTGAGGCTATTTCTAAGGAGTATCGATATATGAATAGTGATACATACAATCTGACTCTAGAACCCTTAAAGACGGAAATGGTAACGGACAACATTGCTTTCGAGATTGGACAATGCAAAGGCAGTTATGGAGGAAAATATGTTATTGTCTGGCAAAAAGAAGCAGAAGGTAACTGGAAAGTTTTTATTGATTCAAATTTTTGAAGCCCAAATTGGTTTTTGGAGAATTAGGTTCTTATTCTAACAAAAGATGAAAAAAACGAACAAGGTATTTATAGCAACAAGTCTGGATGGGTATATCGCAGATAAAGATGGAGGGATAGATTGGTTACATGCTATTCCAAATCCTGATAATATCGATATGAGGTATAATGAATTTACCTCCCAAATTGATGCACTTGTTATGGGAAGAACAACTTTTGAAACTGTATGTGGATTTGACATTGATTGGCCTTACAGCAAAAAAGTATTTGTGTTGAGCAATAGTTTAACCTAGATACCGAAGGAATACATCGGTAAAATTGAACTTGTAAAAGGAGATCTAAAAAAGGTTTTAGAAAGTATTCACAAAAAGGGGTTTCATCACCTTTACATCGATGGAGGCAAAACCATTCAAAGCTTTTTGAATGAAGATTTGATTGATGAAATGATAATAACCATAATTCCCAGAATACTGGGAGATGGAATTCCATTGTTTGATAATATTAAAAAGCAATTGGATTTCGAATGTGTAGATTCTAAAATATTTTTAGGAAAGGTGGTTCAAAATCGATTTGTTAGAAAAGTATAAAGTAATAGTAAACATTGGATTATAATTTGATGAGACACAAAGAAATTGCAGAGAATATCATCCGATTAAAAAATGAAGATTTAAAACTTCGGGATAAGCTTATTAAAAGTGGTAAACTTTGGAATGGGTATAACGAAGAAATGGCCAAATTGCATAACAAAAACGCAAAAGAATTGGATGATATAATCGATGACATTGGTTTTCCCACAATTGATAAAGTGGGCAAAGAAGCCAATGAAGCCGCTTGGTTGATTATTCAACATTCTATAGGACAGCCTAGTTTTATGAAGAAGTGTGTTAAACTTTTAAAGAAGGCAGTTGATGAAAATCAGGCCAATCCAATAAACCTGGCCTATCTAACAGACCGAGTTGCTGTTTTTGAAGACAGCCCTCAACTTTACGGTACTCAATTTGACTGGGATGAATATGGAGCATTAAGTCCAAACCCTTACGATGATGAAATCAAGGTCAATCAAAGAAGAAAGTCAATTGGGTTGAATACGCTTGAAGAGCAGACCCAAATTATGAGAAATCGAGCCAAAACCGAAAATGAGGAACCACCACAAGATTTTTATAAGAGAAAAAGAGAAATGGACGAATGGAGAAAATCGGTTGGCTGGATAAAATAAACTTTTCTACTAGTTAGAACTTCCCCTGATGTAAATATGGACAAAGTCCTCTCTCATATTCTTATGTGTACTTTGGTTTTTAGATAATTTTTGGCTTCTTCTGAAAAATCAATTGTAGTTTTTTTTGATACCGCAAAATTTTATGATTTTTTATCTAAAATGAGAAGGTAGCCTATATATGAATATTGCAAATATCCTATAAAACTGTAAAAAACTATTTTGTAAAGGGTAAGAGAGCTATAGGTATTGAAACTAAACAAGCTTTATTTCGAACATTCCATGTATAGCTTGTGTCCAACTTCATAAATCTATAGAGTATCATTAACTAACATATGTTCTTCAATGCTTATAGAAAATAAAGGAATAAATTATATGAAAATGTACAACAAAACTTTTGAAAAGCTGAGTTATTAGTTCAATTATGAATTTGAAATAATAAAACCTGTATGACCACGGTAAAAATAGGAGAACTTATTTCTTCCAAGATTTCGCAGCGTGCAAGTAGGCACTTGATTCAGAATATCCCAAAATATAGGCGACGTCCTTTGTTTTAAGATGCTTCTCGTTTACCAAATAGTTTGACAGGTCTTTCTTTATTGTGTTCACAATACCCCGAAAAGACATGCCTTCTTCAGTTAATTTTCGTTGCATCGTTCTTTTACTATAGGGAAATTGTTGTTGAACCTGCTCAAAATTTGGAATTTCAGGAGAACACATATGAAGTGTTACATTTCGTATTTGTGAAGAAAAGACCTTATCCTCCTGCTTACCTTCACCTAGCATGGCAATAAATTTTGGCAATAAAAGTTCGATTTCTTTGACTTTGTTTTTATTTATTTCTGTTTTGATTACTTCAATAGGAAGTACTATGTGATATTTGTCACCGATGGTGACTTCTGTTTTCAACAAATCTATATAAGGACAGGAGTCTTTAAAAGGCAGTTTGATAACTGGGACTAAATTATCGGGCAACATCAACTTTAGTTCCCTATAGACAATGCTTAATACCATATCCAAAAGGTGTCTTTTTATCTGGGAATCCGATACTGAACTATTTAGTTGTATAATAAAACTTTCAGAATTTTCCGCGATAGAGGCGGTTACCAAAGGAAATTTATTGTCTAGAAAATTTTGAAGGATGTATACACCTTGAACAACACTGGAGGTATTAAGGGATATTTCGAGAACAAGCCCTAGAGCTCCCATATTCAGGTAGCATCCAAAGTTTAAACCGCAATAATCGTTTTTAGAGGTAGCAATAACTTTGTTGAAAACGGCCATATACTCTTCTCCATCAACTACCTCTTCAGGGTTTTCTAAGTCAATGTTCGGATTTATTAGAACTTCTTTTAAGGAGTTGTTGTCTAAGCCTTGGTAGGTTGCATATTCTAATAAATTATATAGATAAGGTGCAAAAATTTCCATTGGTCAAAGATAAGGTAAATTGGCGCAAAGTATCAATAATAACTATTCAGATGTAGATAATTTTACAGCATAAAATAAATGTCAAATTATGAATTCATTACAAAAATACTTAATAGTAAATGCTATTTTCTCTATACTAAATGGAGGGTTCACTATAATTTTTAGAAGTAAAATTGAGGAAATATTCAATGTAAAACAAAGTAGTTTTTTCTTTATTCTTGGCCTCCTTCTATTATTCTTTGCTTTAACTATTATAATAGAGGTTAAAAAACTGAGGGCACTACCAATCTTATGGATTATTATTCAGGATATGCTTTGGGTTATCGGTAGTATTGTTTTGCTTATATGGAATCCCTTTGACATCTCTAGCACCGGGAACATTATTATTGGTATAGTTGCGCTTATAGTACTTCAGTTGGGATTAGGTCAAGCAAGGGGATTAGCAAGAATTGATGAAGGAAACAAAATAGGACAAAAGATATTTAGATTTTCTCGAGTTGTGGAAGGTGATAAATCTAAAGTATGGAAAATTATTTCTGATGTTGAAAATTATCATAAAGTAGCCCCTAATATTGATGATTCCAAAATAATTTCAGGAGAAAAAAAAGGAATGGTACGTTCATGTTTTCACGGTAAAGATAGTTGGAAAGAAACATGTACACTTTGGGAAGATGAGCAACAATACTCGTTTGTTGTTAACACTGAAGCACCCGATTATCCATATCCGTTAAGAGCCTTAAAAGGAACTTGGATGGTTGATGAAATTTCACAAGATAAAAATGAAATTACTATGGTTTTTGAGTTTGAATATAAAAAGCCTATTCAAAATATTTTCGTTCATCCTTTGATGAAGTATAAGTTTACTAAAGTATGTGAAGAGTTATTAGATAACTGGCAAAAAAAGATTGAAAATTAGTAATTACAGAATAGGATGACTATGACTATAGACAGAAACAAAAATAATATTAGACCTTACATATTAGCCGATACAAATTGGAGACATCTGCAAGATGCAAGTTTTGAAATAGCGGTATTACCCTGGGGAGCAACTGAAGCTCATAACTATCATTTGCCTTATTCAACAGACGTGATTGAAGGAACAGCAATAGCAGAGCAATCCGCTAACATTGCTTGGAACAAAGGTGCTAAGGTTATTGTATTACCAACTATACCTTTTGGTGTAAATACGGGGCAATCTGATATTTATCTAGATATGAATTTAAATCCAAGTACTCAGTTTGCGATGTTGAAAGATATCCTCACCGTTTTGAATAGACATAATATAAAAAGATTCTTGCTTTTGAATAGCCATGGAGGAAATAATTGGAAGTCAATACTAAGGGAACTAGGTCTTTTATTCCCAGAAATGTTCTTGTGTGTAGTTGATTGGGTAGATATAGTAGATAGATATGAATATTTTGATGAACCCGGAAATCATGCCGATGAAATGGAAACAAGTCTAATGCTTCATCTTGCCCCAAATTTGGTTCTTGAAAAAAAAGAATGGGGAGATGGAGTTGAAAAAAAGAACAAAATAGCAGCATTCAATGAAGGTTGGGTATGGACAGAGAGACCTTGGTCGCAAGTTAGTAAAGATACGGGGGTTGGAAACCCTATAAAGTCGACTAAAGAAAAAGGAAAACGATTTTTAACAGGTATATGTAATCAGCTAGGTCATTTAATAATAGAAATTTCAAAAGCGGATATTAAAAATCTGTATGAATGATCTTGTGAATAGTATTTAAAAATAGTAAAAAAGCTTCGAGTAACAAATACAATAAATTTCAAGATCGTGAACAGAAAATTATTTATTAAAACAGGTTTAGTTAGTGGAATAGGATTTGGTTTGCTTCCCAATTTGACTATAGCTTCCAATCAGGATCAATCTGAACAAAAACCTTTGAGTATTAAAATAGTTAAAGAGTTTGTTATTGCTGGACACTTTGATTTAGAAAAGATCAAAAATATGCTTGAGGATTATCCCAATCTAATTTACTGTAGTTATGATTGGGGAAACGGAGATTTTGAGAAGGCTATAGAAGGTGCTGGTCATAAAGGCAACAAAGAGGTAGTCAAATACTTAATTGCAAAAGGAGCTCGAGTAAACATCTTTGTTCTTACTATGCTAGGAAAGACCAGACTCGTGAAATCAATATTGGATGAATATCCCAATTTGATTTTCTCAAAAGGTCCACATGGATTGTCTCTGCTCCATCATGCTGAAATTGGAGGTGAAGAGTCAAAAGAACTTTTTGAATATTTACAAATGAGAGGGTTGACCGAGAAACAATTTAAACTAAGATAGCTTGAAAATAAAGGGGGTAATATTTGATTTTAATGGTACGCTGGTCTTTGATACCCATTTGCATAATCAAGCTTGGGACTTTTTTCTAACAAAACATTCCCAGAAGCTGAGTGAAACTGAAAAGAATAGAAAAATACATGGTAAGAACAATGTTGAAATTTTATCCGAACTGTTTCAAAATGAATTGACAGCAGATGAAGTTGCTGGGTTAAGCAAAGACAAGGAAAACATCTACCAATCTCTTTTTTTAAAAGAAAAATTAGGTCTTGCACCTGGTGCTGAGGATTTCATAAAATTTTTGCTTCTCAATGAAATTTCTGACACCATCGCAACAGCTTCCGACCTTTATAATCTAGAATTCTATTTCCACCATTTAAGATTAGAAAGGTATTTTGAGAAATCAAAGGTTGTCTTTAGTGAAGGCACAATCAAGAGTAAGCCGAACCCTGAAATATTTTTAAAAGCTATGGATATCTTAAAAATCAACAAAGATCAAACGTTAATTTTTGAAGATTCCATTGCAGGAATTGTAGCTGCCGAGAATTCGGAAGCGAAAAAAATTGTTGTCGTAAAATCAATAAGTAATGAATTGATCCAACAGAGACATGAAGTAATAGAGGATTTTACACAGGTAAATAGAAGTCTTTTTAGATAATACTATATCCAATTAGTCAAAGTACATTACATGATGGACAGGGTTTTTAAAACATTTTTAATAAAAATGAATGAGGATAGATCTTAATAGTATTATTGGTTAAGTAGTTTTATTAAACCAGCTTAATTTTTTTACAACAACGACACAATAAATTTATAGATACTAATTTTTTTAAAAAATGAAATGAAAAATCAAATCAAAACAATCCTACTTTTATTAGTATTCGCATTGTCAGGGTGCAATTCAGACGATGACAGCGTTCTTCCTATTATCAACCTAACAAATGAGTTCATTGTAAATAGTACAACTACTTATTTAACCCCGAATGGATATTTTGAAGAATATATTTCCGAAGGAGAAGTTGTTTGGTATGGTCTAAAGTTTATTGATGGCGAATATGTTTTTATAGACCCGCCTTGTCCAAGTGCTGAAAATTTGAATCATGGAGTTTCAATTTGGCTTCGTTTAGATCATGATGATAAACTGGAGTCTGGTACTTACAACTATACTGATAATGATTCAGATTTGGGTATTATTGGTAACTCAGAGGTGTTTTTCGATTTCCGATATATCGAAGCCAACTGCCTTGGTGTTCCTGACACTAAGTTAAACATTGTGGATGGAGAATTGAACGTTAAAAAAACTATTCAAGGCTATTCAATATCCTATAATCTTACTTCGGAAAACGGTACAGAAATCACCGGCACTTATTTTGGTGAGTTAATAGAACGTACTGTGTCTGAATGGTAATAAATATCGAACAAATTTTATTAACACAAATACTTAAATTAAAACACATTCATCATGAAAAAAACAATCTTCATTGCAATTCTATTAGGTTCTATTTTAACAGCCAAAGCCCAAGACACACAAGCAAGTGGTTCACAAAATGCTAGCGTAGAAAAATCAGTCTTTGGTATTCAAGCAGGATTTGCTGGACTATGGGTTCACAATGAACTAAAACTAACCAATCAACTGGCCTTACGAACTGAAATAGGTTTTGATGCCTATGAAAATGACGACTACTATCCAGATGCAGGCTTTTTATTTTCTACAGTATTAACACTAGAGCCTAGATGGTATTATAATCTTAATAAGAGAGCGAGCCAATCAAAATCGATTGATGGCAACAGTGGTAATTTCTTTGCATTAAAATCTAGTTTACGTCTTGAAGATTTACTAATTGAATTTGGAGATGATGAAGATGTAAATATGGTAAACAATCTTTCTATTGTTCCAACTTGGGGGATAAGAAGGAACTTGGGAAAGCATTTTAATTACGAAGCGGGAGCAGGAATTGGCTATATACACTTTTTTGCCAAAGATGCAGAATTTGAAAAAGACAAAGGTGAGTTAGCTATAAATCTCCATTTAAGAATCGGCTACAGGTTTTGATAATGAAAAAATATCTTCAAATACAGATTTCAAGGTATAGTTTTATCACTATAGTGGGATTTGGGTTGTTATTTTCTATAGTAACAAACAGTCAGGAGCAAAAGGGAATAGAAACTCAGCTTCTTGCTGCCTTTACTGGATTAACTGTAAGTGACTTTGCTTACCCTAGAGTTTGGTGGAGTTCAGAACAACATGCAAATTTTAAATTTAGTTATAGAGTAAGGAAAAATGTTTTTTTGGAATGGCAAGGTGAGTACGATACTTATCTGATAGCGGATGTTTTTAAAACTCCGCTTCTAACAAAAATATATTTTGCAGATAGACTATATCTATATACAGGAATAGAACTAGAAATGGAACGTGACAAATTAAAGATAGATTTACCTCCACCCCAACTTAAGTTTAAAAATGGGTGGGGTTATGATATTAAAAGTAATTTTTCTTTAGAAGTTGAGCATGACCTTCATTTCAACAAATCTGTTTATGGAGCTTATGGAACTCCTAGCTTGTTATCTGTTCATGGTAAATTTAAATTTTAGAAGATGAAATGTATAAAGAAAATTGGATTAATATTTTAGAGAAAGGCGTTCTTATACTTTGTATTCTCTTATTTGCAATTCTTACTTCGTGTCAAAATGGTCAAAAGGATAAAGGAAGAATCTTAATTATTGTATCTAATACTGAATACATGGATGCTGCCAAAGAATATTTTGCTGGCAATAATTTATGGGAAGTAGCACCCCCATATCATGTTTTTATTTCTCATGGTTATGATGTTGATTTTGTATCTCCAACAGGAGATAAAGTTCCTTTTTCGATGAATCCCATTGGAATAAGTAGCTACACAATAAAATATGAAGGTTTTAATGATAAAGTAGAAAGCTCATTAAAACCAAGTGAAGTTGATTTTAAAAAATACAAAGCTGTATTTATTGGAGGTGGGTATGGCCCGTTGTTTGACGTAGCTAATAATGAAAACCTACTTTCACTAATAGCATCTATATATGAAAACAATGGAGTTGTGGGAGGTTGTGGCCATGGGCCAGGAGCCTTTGCAAATGTCAAATTGAGTAGTGATGAATATATGGTAAATGAAAAAAGAGTAACTGGTTTTCCAAACTCAACAGAGGTAACTAAAAATTGGGCTAAGCAAGGAACATTGTTACCTGCAACTGTAGAAGATGAGTTAAGAAAAAATGGTGCTATTTTTCAATCAAAAAGTGATTTGAATGACAAACATGATGTCGTAGTGGAAGAAAGAATTGTTTCAACTATGTTTTTACCATCTTCTGCTATTGTTGCCAAAGAGATGATTAGAATAATTGAAAACTAACTACTATCTGTATTAGGAAACAGATAACGCGATTTTTTATCTTTGTAAGACCAAAATACACATTACTATAGCCCAAAAATGTTGATACAATTTTTAGAACATATTAAAACATTTACTCAATTCGAGAAGGAGGACTTTGATAGAATTCAGGACTATTTCGATATTCAAATGTATCGCAAGAAGGATGTTATTCTTTCAGCAGGTTCTAAATGTAATTGTAATTATTATGTTTTAGAAGGTTGTCTTCATATGTACTTTACAGGAGAAAACGGAATACAAAGAACCGTACAATTTGCCATCGAAAATTGGTGGATGACCGATAATTTAGCCTTTAATAAAGGGGCGGTTACCGATTTTACTATTCAAGCTGTTGAGAACACCACGCTCCTTAGAATAAGTCGTGAAAATCAAGAGAAGCTTCTCAAAAATTTTCCTTCGCTGGAAACCTATTTCAGGAAAATCTATGAGATTTCATATGGTGCTTCATTAATGAAGATGAAATATGTATTCGATTATTCTAAAGAAGAAATTTACTATCATTTCACGGAACGCTTTCCACAGTTCACACAGCGTGTTCCACAATATTTAATAGCCTCTTACTTAGGACTTACTCCAGAATATGTAAGCGAGATAAGAGCAAAGAACCGTTCTTAAACCAGTTTAAGTTTTTAGCCTTGACCATTGAATAGTTTTGCTCAAAACAAAATTATTTATCGATGGAAAGAATACAAATTGATGTAGCAGAACCTACAGCTTACCAAGCCATGTTCGCACTAGAAGGGTATTTAGCCAAATCTAACTTAAGTGCTACCCAGAAAAATTTAATCAAGATAAGATCTTCCCAAATTAATGGATGTGCTTTTTGTATTGATATGCACATTAATGAAGCCTTAAAGGCAGGTGAAAACCCAAGACGTATTTATGTGTTAGATGGTTGGAGAAAAACAGACTGGTTCTCTGATGATGAAATCGCCCTACTAAAAATGACCGAAGAACTAACAATTTTAAGTAAAGATGGTTTAACAGAAGCTACCTATAAAGACGTATTACAGCATTTTGATGAGCAGACCTTTTCTCAAATAGTTATGGCCATAGTAACCATAAATGCCTGGAACAGAATTGCTATAAGTACAAACAAACCTTTGCTTCAGGATTAAAAGGCCTAAACCAACCACAATCAATGAAAGCATTACTAATAAACGGACATGAAAAAGTAAGCCATGCAAAAGGTGAGCTTAACCATGTCTTTTTTGCCGTAGCCCAAAATACCCTCGAAGTGTTAGGCTATGAAACCAAAAGTATAATTATAGACGAAGGTTATAATGTTGAGAAAGCGATACAAAACATTATTGCGTTACACCTAAATCCTATAGTAGATGAAGATATTCATGGTAATAAAGCCCATTGCTTATCAAAAGGCGTTATTATGGATGTTGTTGGTGCAAACTCCTTTCAGCTAGATAAAGATTTTTACAAAGTGTGATTAAACAATATCATAGAACCCAGTTCATAGATGAAATTACCAGAGCTATGGAAGAATTCAATCATAAAAAATACAAGACCCGAAATTCTTTATAATATGGGCTTTGACAAATTAGAACGTAAAAATGTTTTAGACAAACTCATTGAGTTTTAGTATCAATTCAAAAGAAATAATACCATGCTTAGAGACTACAAGGTAAATACAAAAACTAAATTGGCTACTCATTGGGCGTGCCTTATGTCCCTCTACATTTATGCTGATTATTTTGAACTGAAAATACCAGGTAAAATTGAGGAAGTGATGAAGCTAAAAACACCCGTTGGTGATGCCACACCAGAACTACTTGTGATTTTCTCTCTTATTCTGATAGTTCCCTCGTTAATGATTGTTCTTTCGGTCATTTTAAAGCCAAAAATCAATAAATGGCTCAATATAATTGTGGCACTACTGTGGGCTTCAATGTCCGTATTAATAGTCATTGGTGAAATTAATGATATCGGGGGGTGGTATTCTTTCTATTTACTATACCAATTTGCAGAACTATTTGTTTTTGGCTCAATTGTTTGGCACGCATGGCGTTGGGCAAAACATTAATCTTGATAACACACAAAGTTCCTAAATTTTAATTATCAATAAATCGATAAATTAATGTCGATATAATTCCTATTGTAAAAAAAGAAAGTACCAAGATTGATGTTGTACCATCATAATAAGTTCCAATAATAATAGACAAAGGAACAGCTACCAGTGTAGATATAGAGCCAATTATTGATGACCCCATACCTGCAATATGGCCAAAAGGAACCATCGCCAAAGAGGTTAAATTTCCAACCAAAATACCATAACTAAAGAGCAACAGGAACATAAATAATATGAATACCCAAAGTGAGAGTGGTTGCTCAAATCCTAAAATTATTACAGAAACAATACTACTACATATTATAGCAGATTTCACTAATAACTTCATTCCTAATTTCTCTACCAGTTTGGTATTGAAAACCAGAGCTAACCCTATACTAAAAGCTAAGAACCCGAAATAAAACGGATATTGATTTCCTAATTGATATTGAAACTCAAAAATCTCTTGAGACAGGTTTAAATAAGCTATAAATACTCCTGAAAACAAACCAGCTATTATTGTGTATCCAATAGATTTTTTGTTTCTAAATATTTCTAAGATTGCCTTTAATATGTGTTTTAAAGTGAAACTTTTTCTTTTCTCATTTGATAATGTCTCTTCTATCCTAAGGCCAAACAAGAAAAAAGCAATTAAACCGAAACAAAAGAATGTAACAAATAACATTCTCCAGGTTGATGCTTCTAAAATGAACTTTCCTAATATAGGAGATACCACGGGTACAATGATATTAATCGCTACAACAAGCGATATGGTTTTAGCCATTTTTTCGCCTACAAATTTATCTCTCGCAATAGCGATGCTTAAAACTCTTGGCGCACCTAGTCCAACACCTTGTATAATTTGGCCCGCAAGCAAACTATGAATATTCCATGACAAAAAAGAAAGTAAGCAACCTGTTAAGAATAGGAGATATCCTAAATAGATAATCTTCTTTCTACCAAAAGCATCTGCTAGTGCTCCATAAAAAAGTTGACTAATTCCTGTTCCCATATACAGCAAAGAAACACTTAGTTGAATTTGACTTTTATTGTCCAGTTTTAAGCTTTTGGAAATAGCGTCAAATGCAGGAAGCAACATATTAATGGTCAGGGTATAAGATGCCATTAACAATGCCAGTATAATGACAAACTCGGTGTGGTTTGATTTTTGAAAATTCATGAAGTCAAAGGTTCACTTTTGACTTCAAGAGCTTCTTAAACTGGCTTAAGAAATTAATTGATCATCCCAAAAGTGAGTATATGACCATCTAAGTCCATAATATCAAAATCTGTCATTCCATATTCCTGGTCATTCAAATCCCGATAAAAAGTAACATGCTTTGAAGTGTACTCTTCATGTAAAAGTTGAATATCATTAACAAACACATAAATATTGGTATGAATAAATTCGTCTTTTTCATACCCTTCTTTTAAGGTTAAATGAATTTCAATGTTTTCTCTTTTTACGATAGCGTAATCAATAGGCGTATTCCAAGAAAAGGTAACTTCAAATCCAAGTTTATTGGTATAGAATTCAATTGACCTATCGATATTAGATACGGGCAATACGCAAGATGCGTGCGAAAATAGTTTACTCATTTATAGCTTGGTTTTGGTCTGGGAACTTGAAGTGCTATTTTCCAATTGTAGTATTCGTTTTTTTAAGCAGCTTTACAAATAAATCATTAATTGGCGTTGCCACGCCACTTTGTTTGCCTCGTTTTGAAATGATTCCATTCTTGGCGCCTAGTTCTATTGATTTTCCATTAAGTCTATCCGTGAGCATTGAACTTGACTTCTCTGAAGGATAAGACAGCAATTTAGCAACCATTTCATCCATAAAATCGACTTCTATTTTAGCTCCGTCCGCTATAGCTACTTGCGTAGCTTCTTTTAAAGTTGTCTTATACAATTCTAGCAGTTCTTCATCTTGAAAAATCCAGCAAGTTTCACCACTTAAGCATAGAATCGCGCCAAGTGTAGCACTCTCACATACTTTTTTCCAACATGCCGTTTTAAAATCCAAAGTTTGTTTAACTGTAACTTCTCTACTTGGGAAAAGAATTTCAAAATCCCTAGCTAATTTGTTTTCAGGCACTGTTAAAATTGGTTTTCTCAATCTTTTATAGAAACCATCTTGCCTTTGCTGAGTGGGGCAATCGATGATACATTCTAAGATATTCTCTTCCTCTGTATATTCAAACAAAGGTTCTTTATGATATAAACCGTTTCTGATAGAAACCAGTTTAGTTTGCGGTCTCACCAATTTTAATAGTGTAGCGGTTGCATTATCGTATTGATGCTCTTTTAGGCATATTATCAACCAATCTAGTTTCTGATTGTAATTATTTATGTCATCTAACAGAATTTCACTTTCTATATCATTATAGTGCACCCGGATAGTATCTTTCGGTGTTCGATTGTAGAAATGTAAGTCGAGCGATGTGTTTTCTTTTAACAGACAGGAAATAGTGCTACCGATGGCACCAATTCCAAGTATACCGATATGTATTTTTCCATTGCTCATATTTGAAATTACTTTAACATACCGTAGTAAATCAAGTCAATTAATTCTCCAGAAGTTGTTTTATAATCTATTCTTATAACACCCTCTTTCTCAAATCCACACTTTTCTGCAATAATCTGCATCGCTTTATTAGATTCATGCGTTCTTAAAAATATTTTTTTGAATCTAAGTTTCTCGAAGCAATATTTTACAAAATATTTCATAGCTTTTGAAGTTATGCCCTTACCTGTAAAATCTTTATCGGTATAGCATCCCATTTCTGTTTTAGGTATTGACCAGTCTATATTTTTTAAATCGAAAAAACCAATAAAATCCTGTGTTTCACTATTCACCAGTACAAAAGGAAAATAGGTTTTTGCCTCTCTTCTTTTTATCATTTCAGCTAAGAAAACTTCGGTGTCTTCCTTACTTTTTGTTCTTGACGTGGTTCCTGTGAAAAAATCTTCCAGTCGCTTTCTATTCCGTTCTACCAAATCAAAATAAAGGGCTAAGTCGCTATTTTCAATAGGTCTAATTATATAATTCTCGAATTTTATCATACCTATTGTTGCCAGCTTTGTAAGCGGTCAAGATATAAATAAGATTCCACGAATTCTCTATGCTCTTTTGATGTCATTTTTTCAACTAGATTCAAAGCAGAAATGTAACTAGCTAGATTCCCATTAGATGAACTGAACTTACCATCTTCAACAAAAGTGGTATGAGCATCATCTTGAACCAATAAGTCTGGATAATCCTTTTGAAGCTGCTCTCCACCACCTATATAAGTAACTATTTTTTTGCCTTTTGCTATACCAGAAACGCCTACTAATTTAGCTCCTGCACAGTTGCTTACAGTATATTTAGTTTCTTTGTTTTTTTTCCGAATGAACTCTATTAAATTCTTATCCCTTACCTGAGAATACATATCGTACGCACTTGGTATAAAAAGTGCTTCTAACTCTGGACATTCATCAAAAGTGTAATCGGCTATCAAGGTTAAACCTTCTTCGGCTACAATCGGATTTTTATGCCCTGCTACGGTAATAACATTAAAAAGCTGTTCTTTATCTTTTGTTGGTTTAGAGAAAACATCCGCGGTCGCCGTAACTTCAGTTATGAGTACTCCATCATAAATTAAAAGTCCAATCGTAGGTAGGTCTTTATTGAAAGGTTTTATGTGTTTTGCTACTGCCTCAACTTTAGCCTCTTTGGGAACTAAAGATTCTTCTTTTTGTTTCTTTGAGTTACAACTAAACACCAGGATTGTTGTAAAAATTAATAATGATGATATGGATTTCATGGCTTTAAATTTTAATAATATGCCACAAAAATATTATCCAAAAAAAGGGAAAGAATTAAACTGGTTTAAGAAAGCAAATTTTCTTTAGGCTTTAAATTATCTTGGATATAATATTAAACGGGAATTTTTACTCTGGTTGAATTGAGAAAGAATCATTTGCACTATTCAATTCGTCTTAATAATACGTTTTACCTAATCTTTTCAAACTTTTTACTATTAGGATAATGTAGGTAATGCATTCTAGTTTAAATAGAATAAAAAAAAGTAAAGCTAGCTATTATAGGTTTTCAATTAGAATGAAACTTATATGTATAGTTCTGGCCTTGGCAGATTAATAAATAAACCTATTCCAAGATAACGCTTCCTTTTCGTTATTTTTTCATTTTAAAAATTAACGGTCTAGTTTAAGGATAGCAAGGATTTTTGCGAACTAACTTTTCGATTAAACACAGTATTTTTTAATTCTTTTTCCTAACGAATTTAGTATTTCCGAATGAGATTGTCTCACTTTATCCCTATCCAACGTTCCTCCTAAAATTATCATTTCTTTGTTCAAAAAACGCTGCCCAAGCCTATCATCAATCATAACGTTTCTCATACTTTCTGCAATTCCAATTTCATGCAAAAAATCATTTGGATGACCTGCAGTACATAATGCTAATCCGTATTTCAAGATTTTCATTCTCTTAATATTATTTGTGGTTTTAGAACCATAAGCATAGCCAACTGAATAAACTCTATCAAACCAACCTTTTAATTTTGAAGGGCAATCACTCCACCAGACAGGGTAAAGAAAAATTAGACAATCTGCTTTTTCTATTTTTATGTGTTCCTCTTTTACGTCTTTGGGAATTGGTAAACCCAAATTAGCAAAGCCTTCTCTTTCGTATTCTTCTTCTGTCATATCGGTTTTGAAGTTCATTGAGTATAAATCCGAAATTTCGTACTCTAATTCCTCATCATCCAAATGGGATTTCAATTGTTTTAATATTTGAAATGTATATGATTTTTTGCTTGGATGGCAATAGATAATCTGTATTTTCATATTAAACTTTAATTAAAGTTGATTTCCCTTTACTGAAACTTTTGCGAATCCACACCTTAGTTTGTTTACCAATAATCAGCCCTTCCAAGATTGAACCCCCTTTATATTTTTCAATAATTGTTTTATCACTTTGGGAATAATGAAAAACCGTTTCGTTTGATGATAATACGCTTTTATTTTCGGTAGTCACAATTTTTTTATTATCTAAGTTCATTTTTCGTTCGTTTTTAATTGGCTACAATTTCTAATAAATGTAAAAAAGTCTATGGCTTATTTTGTTTTAAGACAAAGAAATAAATCCAAACAATGAAAAAGACTTGTAGTGGTATCCTAAACCATAAATACTCCAAAACTGGGCCATTTGTTAATCCTGTTTTATAATCCACATGGTCAATTGCAGCCTTAATATTGCTTGGTGGTACCAAAATTAAAAATAGGATAAATAACCATCCTGAGTAAACCTTGTATTTTGTAATTAGTAAACCGATAGCAAATAAGATTTCCAGAACTCCTGTTACTATAACCATACCCCGTTTAAACGGAATAAAGTCAGGAATCATAGCTGCCATTTCACTGATGAAAATGAAATATCCTATTGCTGTGAAAATTAACATGATGAACATTGCAATTCTTCCCTACACTTGGTAGTCAATCCTTTTCTTGAGAAATCTTAAGATGATAACACAAATGATAAAAGATGTAATGAGAACAATTAGTGGTTTCATTAAGAATACTTTTTGCAATAATAAGATTTAGTATTCCATGAAAATATTAAACTGGTTTAAGAAGTTACAATCCATGAATTTTTACATTTTCACCGATGAAAAAACTTAAATTATCTTAAATAATTAACTATGAGTGAATCAACATTAGAAGCATCATTCAAGGAATATGTTTATAGGATTAATAAAGTCATTGATTATATTCGACTAAATATCGAAAAGGATATTTGTTTGGGAGAATTAGCTGATGTATCTAACTTTTCAAAATTTCACTTTCATAGAATTTTCAGGGCAATGACTGGGGTTACGCCCAATGATTTTATTGTCAAAATGAAATTAGGTAGAGCCGAATACATTTTAAACAATAACTCAGAAGCAACTATTTCCAACATCGCGTATTTAAGTGGCTTTTCAAGTTCATCAACGTTTTCTAAAAGTTTTAAAAAGGAATATTTCGTGAGCCCTTCGAAGTGGAGGGAACAAAGGCAAAATAGCAAGATTGAACATGTTTTAAAAAAAAAGGCAAGTCATATTGCACCCATATTTAATACATCAAAAACGATAAATATGGAATTAACTACAAAGAAAAAAATTGAAATTATAGAGTTAGATGATCTTCCAGTGATTTATGTTAGAAACCTATCTATTCATGTTCATGACTCTGAGGGTTTTTCAAAAATGTTTGATACTTTAATGAAATGGGCTACCCCAAAAGGACTATTGAATTTCCCTGCAACAAAAGCTTTAACTGTTTATAGAAGTATGCCAGATGATAATGGTCTTTTGCAAGCAGATGCATGCTTATCTGTACCTGAAGAAATTAATGGTGAAGGTGTTATTGGAAAGACTATCATTAAGGGTGGAAAATATGCGGTACTCCATAAGGAAGGGACATTGGATGAGTGTTTTAAGGCTTGGAATTACTTATACAAAGAATGGTTTCCTAAAAGCAGTTACCAACCTGATGACAGAGGTGTTTTTTTAAACCACTTAAATGATGCGAAGGCACATCCCAAAGGAATGCACATTTTTGATATGTGTATTTCTATTAAATCCTTATAGAAATTTTTTAATCGAGAAACCCAAGCTTTTAAAGTTTGGGTTTTTATTTGGAATAAAATCAAAATTTACTTCCACTTCCTTTCATTTTAAGCTTCTCGTAGTTTTTTAATTCATTTATCGAGACCCCTCCATCACACTTTTTTGTAAGCACAAACTACAACACTATTATCTTAAACCAGTTTAATTTTTTTAAATACATTTTGGAATATTTTGCTCAATCAGTTGACCATTCGTTTGACTTAAATACAAAAGCTTTATAAAATTTTCTTTTAGAGAAAAAAAGTATATGATCTCTATATGAATCCATATGAGTGAATGAAAAAATAGTATGATAAACAAATTGAAAAATTTAGATGAAATCAACCTATCGAGATTAAAACATATAAAATTTGAATTTAATTCAGGAGAGCATATTGCTATTTTAATTGACCATGAGGGGTATGAAATTTTAAAGGGTTATGGCGATTCTCAAATGGTAGCTTTAAACGACCTGCACGAGAACTTGATTTAGATTCTGCTTAAAAATTTAACATAAAAGAGCATCATTAGTAGGATGAAAGGATATTTAAAAGCGAAAAGAATATTATCAATTTGTATCGTATTTCTAATTGCATGTGGTCAAAAAGAGGACACTTCATCTCAAAAAGAAAATAGACTAATATTGGAAATAGATTCAATTGTTAACCAAGGTGTGAAAAGTGGTTTTGAAGGAACCGTTTTGGTCGCGAATAAAAACGGTATTCTACTGAAGAAAAGCTGTGCTAATTATAGAGATAGTGTTGAAACAGCGTTTTGGATTGGTTCGATTTCTAAACAATTTACGGCAACAGCTATTCTTAAACTACAGGAGAGCAAATTATTGTCCACGAAAGATAAAATCTCGAAGTTTTTAAAGTGTGTACCTGAAGACAAAGAAAGTATAACCATTCACCATTTATTGACCCATACCTCAGGGTTACCCAATAATTATTGCGTTGATGGAATTATAGAAAGAGAGAAAGCAACTAATATTATTTTGTCTGCTTCCTTAAAACATGAGGTAGGCCAAAGATTTAGTTATTCTGCTGAAGGATATAACCTCTTAGCTATAATCGTAGAATTGGTTTCCGGAGAAGTATATGAAAGTTACTTATCTAAAAACATATTGATTCCTACACAAATGAATGGAACTGGTTTTTGGGGGCTTAATAGTAGTAACTCCATTGAAATAGCCGATTTTAAAAGTAAGGAGCTAATGAAATCATTTCCTAAAACAATTTACTATAATCAAAAGTGTATTCAGAATTATGGCTACAAAGGCGCCACTGGCGTTTATAGTACTGTAGATGATATGTATAAATGGCTTAATGCTGTCAATAACAATGAGGTGCTTACAGAACAAAGTATCAATCAACAATTCAAGCCCTATTCAACAGCTAGAGGCGATACTATTAATGGTACGTATTATGGATACGGATGGTTTATCCAACACAAGGATGGAAAAATAAAGGAAATCAGACATGGAGGTGCCGAAGATGGAGCTGTCGGTCATAATGCAATGATTAGATACTACGACAACGGCAATTTAATTATAGTATTTTCTAATGTAGGTGAGTATAACGGTGAAGGCAAATTCCATGGTGTTGAATGGAGTACTGTCCTAAGTATTCAGATTCGAGAAATTATCGAAGCAAATAATAACCTTATGCAATGAATGGGTGGCTATAAAGAAATCTTAAAAACCCTTGATAGTTCACTCGAAGCTATTAAATCCAAATCTAATTATCGTCCAAAAACAACGAAACCTTGCAAAATCTATGATTTGAAAGGTTTTTTATTCGTTTGGATTTTACTCCTAGTGACCTCAGCAGATTACCTCCGGTTTTCCTTTGAGCTTTGTAGTCTAAATGAAAAGTCACAAACCATAGATTTGTACTTTTTTGTTCATATTTCGATTCTTGAACGAGTTCAAATCTTATACAAACAAAAAAGCTCACCATTTGGTGAGCTTTTCATTCTTAAGTGACCTCGGCAGGATTCAAACCTGCAACCTCTTGAGCCGTAATCAAGTGCACTATTCAGTTATGCTACGAGGCCTTTTTTTAATTATTGCGGGTGCAAATATAGGTGTTTTTTATCCTCATAACAAAATATAATCTTAATTTTTCTATAAAGAAAAGCTACCTGATTTGATTCTAAGGAAGATACCTTCAAAAATCATGGATTAGACAGCTGTTTTTATCCTATAGATTTGCCAATCTTAGCTCAAGGCAAGGATTGTTTTTAGGGGTATTAATTATTTTTTGCCTGCTTTTTTTAAATTTCATTATTTTGGGCCAATGGATGTAAAAGAATTTGTTAGAGATATTCCCGACTTTCCGAAACCTGGAATTTTATTTAAAGATATCACCCCGTTATTAGCGAATCATAAAGCTTTGGTGTATTGTGCAGATCAACTAGCTGCATTTTGCCCGGCGGATACTACTGTGGATAAAGTAATCGGTATCGAAGCGAGAGGTTTTATTATAGGAACTATGATTGCTGAACGTTTAGGAGCCGGTTTTGTACCGGTGCGCAAAAAAGGGAAGCTGCCTTACAAAGTAAAATCAAAAAGCTATGGGTTAGAATATGGTGAAGATACCTTAGAAATGCACGAGGATGCTATACAACCGGGAGAGCGTGTTTTGATTCATGACGATGTATTGGCAACTGGAGGTACAGCAGCTGCAGTGTGTCAATTAGTCAAAGAAGCCGGAGGGATTATTGTACAATGCAATTTTATAATGGAGTTGGATTTTCTGAAAGGAAGAGAGAAACTAGAATCCGATATTGTAGCTTTATTACAATACTAAAAAACCTCCACCAGATCGGTGAAGGTTTTTCGTCAAACTCAATATAAAGAAGTACTACCTAATTTTTGGTAGTTGCGATTATTGCCCCATCTTTTGCTTTTTCTCCGTAAACACTAATAGCAGTTTGCGGTTTTAGAAAATCAACTTCCGCTAGTTGGTCATCTTTTGCCAAAGTATCCAACGTTTCAAAATCAGCTTCTTTTCCATCAATGATGATTAGCTTTTCGATATTTGGATCGTCTACAAATCTGAATTTTGGACCAAATGTGGCATTGATATTAGGAATTTGTTGGCCATTGAAAAAGAAGTTTCCATCTTCGTCTTGGTTAAAAGAAAATGATTGTTTCATCATGTCTTTAAACTTTTTCATATCAAAACCTCGCCCATTAAAAAATAAAGAGTCCTTCTCTTCGTCAAAATCAAAATTAAAAGCAAAGTTTTGTTGTTTCAGTATACTATCTACTGCTACCTTTGGGAAGGTGAATCTATACTGATTACCAAACGAGGCGATATCAAAAGATCCCGGCTGATTGATATATAAACTGTCATTTTTGAAACCCAGTTCTATTTTAGAAATAGGTTCTGAAGAAGATGAAGAATACTGGCTTTTTGAATTTCCCTTTTTTAAGGTAATGTTTAGAGTAGTAATCTCATTCTGATCATTATATGCCACTTTTTTAATGATTAATTCGATACCATTCTCGGCAAAAAAGGTTTTTAAATCTTCTAATTCTTGTTCAGTGGTATTTTTGCTGATAACCGCAGTAACTTCATCTTGTACTGCTTCGGTGATATCGATCAGTTTGTGATTTGTAGAAAATGCTGACAAGGATAGTATACCCAGTATACCCATTCCTAAAATGATCCACTTTTTCATATGATTGTTTTTTGGTTTTTTTGATTGTGAAATACTCAATTGCTACTTTAAATACGAGAAGAGAAAGTAGCTGTTGCAGAAAAATGAGTGCACTAAGCTAAAAGCCTTAGAATTTTTGGTTATTTGATAGGTAATCGCCTTAATAGTTTATTGAATCACTCTGGATATCAATGAAATTAATTTAAGCGTCCAACGCCCTTTTGGTAACATAAAGTCTCCAGCCAAAAATAGCGAGCTGAAGTTTAGAGGCTTTGCTAAGGTCTAATCTCCTTTTGGTAAAGCTAGGTAGAATTAGTTTGTTGATTTTGGCTAGGATGGCGAATAGTTGATTTTTCATGTTGTAAAATTACAAAAAACTCACCTTTAGGAGATGAGTTTTTTGATTGGAATTATAAGATAATTTATTTATGCTCTATCAGTTAGCCAAAGATAAAATGGATACTAGATTACTTGTTTTTGGTAATGATTTCAACCACGCCATTCTTTGCTTCTACACCAAATTTCTTTTTGGCTTTTTCACCTTTATACACATTCACTTCTTCAATATCATCTGAGTCTAAGTTTTTCATTTCTGAGGCCTCCACTTTTTTACCATCGATAAAAAATAATGGCTCTTTGCCGCCGGTATTAGTTGTAAATGCAAAGGTTTTTTTATCTTTGGTGTGTATTTTAAAAATATTATCATCATCATCTCCGTGAATCTCTTCGGTAATAATGTTGCCGTTTTTGTCCTTTTTGGTAATTATTTTTGTTTTACCACTAGTTACTATAGAAATATTGTGCTCCCCATCAGAGTCTTCATCCTCGTCATAATCGATTTCTACAATTTTTTTCTTACTCTTTTTTGAGGTCCAAACATGAATGTTGCCATTCTCGGATTGGCTGATATTGATTTTTTTGGTTTTACTGTTATACGTAATCGTAATCGGATTGATTGGAGCATCATTTTCTATAGCATAATTGGCATTGCTTTTTTCTGAAGACATTTTCATTTCGATTCTTAGAATCTCTCCATCACCATTGCGTTTGATGTTAGAAAAACTGATTTTAACAGAATACTCATCTTCCAATGTTTTTTTGATACTTTCCAGATCCTGTTTAGAAGAGCTTTTATTAATAATAAATTTCACCGTTTTACTATCCTCAGACACAAAATAGGTATATGAACTATTTGTTGCTGAAGTGGTTTTTTCTTTGATTATGGTAGTCGTATTAAAACTCCATAGAAAAATACTGAGCAGAGGCAGGATCGCAAAAGTTTTTAATAAATTCTGTTTGTTTGAATCTTTTTTGTTTAACATAACTATTCGTTTTTTGATTAATGATTGATAAAAATTGTTGACAATGGCAACCGTATTATTTGATGATACTTTGATTAAAGTAAGTTGATATTCTTTTTTGCAGGATAAATTGTTGGAAGCTTCCCGATCTGCGATAAATTCTAGATTTTGCTCCAGGCTTTTTTTATACCACCAAGCTAACGGATTTGCCCATTGAAAAATGACAAAAAGATGGCCGATTAGGGTGTCCAGCGTATGTAGTTGATGCGCATGTATCTTTTCATGAGTGATAATCATCTCTAGCTCTTCCTGAGTATGTAAAGAGGGATTATAGACAATGGTATTCAAAAAGGAAAAAGGGGCAATGTCTTTTTGGACTTTAATAAGCTTGAATTTCCCTTCCTTTTGTATAGGTTGTTTATGTATCAAACGACGTAGGGATAGGACCTGAATTAGAAAACGGATCATCATCAGGAATACTCCAACACCATATATAGTAATCCCAACAAACCACCAATTTACAGAAGTATCTTGGGTTGGTGTGAGGTTGGTCGGTTGTATAATAGATCCTGTAGCAAGTGTAGGTTCTATATAAGTGACGGTAGTAAATTCAACAAAGGGTAACAAAAGTGAAGCGATAATCCCAGACAATAGGAAATGGCGATTGACTGAGAAAAACGTGTCTTTACGAAGTAAAACAAAATATACTCCATAAAATAAGGAGAGTAGAAAACCTACTTTAAGGGTGTAAAAGATAAAAGCTTCCATATCATTATTTTTTTTGTTCGATAACTTCTAAAATCTCTCTAAGTTCTTCGGCAGTAATTTTTTCTTCCTTGGCAAAAAAGGAAACCAAATTTTTATAAGAGTCATTAAAATATTCTTTCATGGCTTTGCTTACAAAACGACTACGATATTCTTCTTTGGTAATCACAGGAAAATATTGATGTGTTTTACCAAAAGCCTTGTGACCGACATAACCTTTATCTTGCAGATTTCGTATAATAGTAGATACGGTGTTGTAATGTGCAGATGTCCCTAGTTCTGCCTGTACCTCTTTGGCAAATGCCTTTTCAAGTTTCCAAAGGGCTTTCATGATTTCTTCTTCCTTCGTTGTAAGTTTTTCCATGATAAAATTTGTTATTGGTCAAATATATAACTATAATTTTAGTTACGAAACTATTTTTTTAGTTATTTAACGAATTTTATAGTTTTCAACTAAAAATGGACCTTCAGGGTTTCATAAAAAGTAGATCTAGAATTACCTTATCCGTTTCTTATTATCTATATTCGCATCCAAATAATAAACAATGTTTTTAAGTATACTCTATGTATTGATAGGACTTGTTCTTCTTGTAGTAGGAGGGGAGTTTCTGGTACGGTCTTCGGTTGCGTTATCTTTTCGGTTAAAGCTATCAAAAATGGTTATCGGGCTTACCGTTGTCTCCTTTGCTACTTCGGCTCCGGAGTTATTGGTTAGTGTTCAGGCGGCATTAGATGGTTTATCCGATATATCATTGGGTAATGTGATTGGATCGAATATAGCAAACATTGGATTGGTATTAGGAATCACGGCTATTATTGGACCTCTTGCGATCGATAGGGATTTTTACAAATTCAATTGGCCGGTAATGGTCTTATTATCGTTTGGGTTGTATCTGGTGTTAAAGAATGATGGAGTTTTGACGCAACTAGAAGGATTGTTGTTTTTTGCGTCCTTATTAATTTATCTCTTTTTATTGATCAGGAGGTCAAGAAAATTTGCGGATGCTACCCTTGAAGAAGTTGACGATTCTTTGGAGAAAACTTCAGGGTTTAAAATTGTAGTTTGGTTACTGATTGGAGGTGCAGCGCTATATTTTGGGTCAGAATTGTTGGTAAAAGGTGCAGAAGATATTGCATTGAGTATGGGAGTGAGTGAAGGGGTAATTGCAGTTACGCTAATTGCAGTGGGGACTAGTGTTCCCGAATTGGCGGCTTCGGTTATTGCTGCGTTAAAACAAGAAAAGGCGATTTCTTTAGGAAACCTGATTGGATCTAATATTTTCAATATTGCTTCGGTATTGGGAATCACGGCGATGATTCAACCTATCGCAGTAAAGGATGAAAGTTTAATGGGAGTTAATATCTACTGGATGTTAGGTTTTGCTTTGATTTTACTGCCGCTGGCATTTGTACCTAAAAAAATGACGCTAACCCGCCCAAAAGGTCTTTTGATATTTGTAGCCTATTGTATTTTTATTGCTTTGGTATTTATAAAATAAAATCTGGTTTTCTAAAAGAAGACCTTTAACAATAACAAAAAACCTCTAAGAATTTTCTTAGAGGTTTTTTGCGTTTAACTAACTAACAGATTGGTTAGTTCATGTATGATTAAGCTAATAATGCTTCTACGTCAGCAGTTTTAACTGTTTTTACAATTCTAGCAGCAATCTTGTATGGGTCTCCATTAGAAGCAGGACGACGATCTTCTAACCATCCTTTCCATCCTTTTTCTACAGTGATGATAGGAATTCTAATCGATGCACCTCTATCAGATACTCCATAAGAGAATTCATGAATAGACTGAGTTTCGTGATCTCCCGTTAATCTTTGATCATTGAACTCACCATAAACTTCAATGTGCTCTTTAGTAACAGGTCTGAAAGCTTCACAAATCGTTTCGTATACTTCTTTAGAACCACAAGTTCTTAATACTTCGTTAGAGAAGTTAGCGTGCATACCAGAACCATTCCAATCACCTTTAATTGGTTTTGGGTGATATTCAATATAGTATCCATACTTTTCAGTAAGACGATCTAATAAATAACGAGCTACCCAAATCTCATCTCCAGCTTTTTTAGCTCCTTTAGAGAATAATTGGAATTCCCACTGTCCACTAGCAACCTCTTGGTTGATTCCTTCAAAGTTAAGTCCAGCATCAATACAAAGGTCTGCATGCTCCTCAACAAAATCTCTGCCGTGTGTGTTTTTACCACCTACAGAACAGTAGTACATTCCTTGAGGACCAGGATAACCACCAACAGGAAATCCTAAAGGTAGTTGAGTGTTTTTGTCCATGATAAAGTATTCTTGCTCAAAACCAAACCAGAAATCGTTATCATTATCATCAATTGTTGCTCTTGCATTAGATTCGTGTGGCGTACCGTCAGCATTCAAAACTTCTGTCATTACTAGGTATCCATTTCTTCTTGTTGGATCTGGATAGATAGCTACTGGCTTTAATAAACAGTCAGAAGATCCACCTTCTGCTTGTTTTGTAGAACTACCATCAAATGACCATACTGGACAATCTTCAAGCTTCCCGCTAAAGTTTTCTTCAATCTTTGTTTTACTTCTTAGATTAGCAGTTGGCTTATATCCATCCAACCAAATGTATTCTAATTTAGACTTGCTCATAATTAACACTTTATAAATTGAACTCTTAAGTCGCCAAAATTAATCTAACTTTTTGTATAACCAAAAAAAATAGGGGTGATATAATTAAATTTATTCATATTTTTATTAACACCCTACTTTTTTAGGGGGTATTTTAAATTTAATTCATTTTTTGAATTACTTATTTTTCATTTTAGCAATAGAAAGTTGTTTTATATTTGTACCAAAATTTACACCAATATGTCTACACTTAGATTTCAAGCTTTAAAAGAATCGATGCTACATCGTTCTTTGAAGGTTACAGAAAACGAACGCAGATCCGTATTGTTTGGCGAAAACGTATTTAACCAAACAACCATGTTACAGAGTTTAACCAAAGATGCTTATAACAGTGTTATGGATGCGATCGAGAATGGTTCTAAAATCGATCGTAGAATAGCTGATCAGATCGCTTCTTCTATGAAAGACTGGGCTTTGGCCAAAGGGGTTACTCATTATACACATTGGTTTCAACCACTTACCGGAGCCACCGCAGAAAAGCATGATGCTTTTTTTGAGCCTCTTGATAATGGACAGGCTATAGAGAAATTTGGAGGAGGGCAATTGGTACAGCAAGAACCCGATGCTTCTTCTTTTCCGCATGGCGGGATTCGAAACACTTTTGAAGCTAGGGGATATACAGCTTGGGATCCAACCTCTCCTGCATTTATCTATGATACTACTTTATGCATTCCAACGGTCTTTGTCGCATATACAGGAGAAGCTTTAGATTATAAAACTCCTTTACTAAGGGCATTACAATCCGTGGATCATGCAGCAACCGCTGTAGCCAAGTATTTTGATAAAAACGTAAAAAAAGTAAATGCTTCTTTGGGATGGGAGCAGGAGTATTTTTTGATTGATTCGGCTCTTGCAGCATCAAGACCGGATATCGTAATGACAGGTAGAACTCTTTTGGGACACTCATCTGCAAAAGGACAACAATTAGACGATCATTATTTTGGAAGTATTCCTACCCGTGCCTTAAATTTCATGAAGGATCTGGAAGTAGAATGCATGTTGTTAGGGATTCCTGTAAAAACCAGACACAACGAAGTAGCGCCAAATCAATTTGAAGTAGCTCCGGTATACGAAGAGACTAATTTGGCGGTAGATCATAATTCATTATTAATGGACATTATGAGTAAAGTGGCTGCAAGACATAATCTTAAAGTTTTGCTGCACGAGAAACCATTTGCAGGAGTAAATGGATCCGGGAAACATAATAATTGGTCATTAAGCACAAATACAGGTGTTAATCTGTTAAGCCCGGGTAAAACTCCTATGAGTAACCTTCAGTTTTTGACGTTCTTTATTAATACCATAAAAGCTATCAATGATAATGAAGAACTAATGCGAGCAGGAATAGCATCAGCCAGTAATGATCATAGGTTAGGAGCTAATGAGGCTCCTCCAGCGATTATGTCTGTATTTATAGGAGAGCAATTGACGGCTGTCCTAAAAGAACTGGAAGGGGTTACCGATGGTAAACTATCACCTCAAGAAAAAACAGATCTTAAGTTGAATGTGGTAGGTAAAATACCTGAGATTTTGTTAGACAATACAGATCGAAATAGAACATCTCCCTTTGCGTTTACAGGAAATAAATTTGAATTTAGAGCGGTAGGATCTAAGGCAAATTGTGCAAATCCAATGACGATCCTAAATACTATTGTAGCGAAGCAGCTAGCAGATTTCAAAATTGAGGTAGATAGATTAATTGATAAGAAAGGGTTAAAAAAAGATGAAGCTGTCTTTAATGTGTTGAGAGAGTATATCAAGAAATCAAAAGATATTCTTTTTGAAGGAAATGGTTATAGTGAAGAATGGGAAAAAGAAGCAAAAAAACGAGGTTTAAGTAATAATAAAACTACACCTGAAGCTCTTAAAGCCAAGATTTCAAAAGAAAATATCGCCCTCTTTGAGAAAATGGGTGTGATGAATGAGATTGAGGCAAAAGCGAGATATGAGATAGAAATCGAAGAATATGTAATGCGAATTCAGATTGAAGGTAGAGTGCTGGGTGATATTGCTAGAAATCATGTGATTCCTACAGGAATTCGATACCAAAATATGTTGATCAATAATGTAACAGGGTTGAAAGAACTGTATGGAAAAGACTTTAAGAACTATGCCAAAGAGCAGATGGAAATTATAGAAGAGATTTCTGAGTACATCGGTAAAATCAACACAAAAGTGAATGAGATGACTGCAGAGAGAAGGAAAGCTAATAAGATTGAAGATCTAGAGAAAAAAGCTTCTGATTACTGTAATAAAGTAAAGCCACTGTTTGATCAGATCCGATACAATTGTGATAAATTGGAGTTATTGGTAGATGATGAGTTGTGGCCGCTAACGAAATACCGTGAACTCCTGTTTACCAGGTAAGTAAGAATTAACTTACATCTTGGTTTTGTGTTAAAACGGTCAGTAAAGTAAATCTGGGAAAAGTCATTGAAACTTTGGTTTTTATGACTTTTTTTTATGCATTTCGTCGAAATGTTATAGAATCCATAAAAATAGCCTTAATATTTTTCTAAATTTGTCAATGTCGAAATGTACTGCATTTTTACGCTATCCCAACAAATCTCCCCAAGAATACCAGTGCTTTTAACATTATGTAGAAGGATTAGAATTTTCTAATCTTTTTTGTTCTTATGCATTATTGTACTTGTAAACTCATTAATCATTTTAATTATATTACGTATGAAAACAGCAATTCTTAGTCTAGCAACTTTATTAAGCTCAGCGGTAATGGTTGCCCAGTCGAATACCAGTAACGTAAGTCAAACAGGAGAAGAAAATTTGGCAAACATTACTCAGGTAGGAGATTCTAACTCTTCAATTACTTTACAAGAAGGTGTAGGGAACAATGCCGAAGCAATTCAGGGTAGTGATGCATTTAGCTCTACTCTTGGAGTTGTAGAACAAACTCAAATTGGTGATGGAAACCAAGCATTGGCTCAGCACGAAGAGCTTTTGAATGAGATTTATCAAGAGCAAATCGGAAACGGTAACTCGGCAACAGCTACTCAAAATTTAGCATTTACAGGTGGGGCTAACTTGGCAAATCAACTTCAAGAAGGAGATGGTAACCAAGCAGTAATCTCTCAAGAAGGAGCCTTTAACACGGCATTCCAGGTGCAATTCGGAGAGGAAAATAGCGCAACGTCAACTCAAGAAGGAGGTTTCAATGTTAGTGACATCAACCAAAGTGGAATCCTTAATGAAGCAACTATCGCTCAAATCGGAGACGGGAACTCTTCTCAGCAAAGTCAAGTTGGAGATTCAAACTTAGGTACTGGTGAGCAGTGGGGACCAGACAATGTATTATTACAAGATCAAGATGGTGGTGGTAACACTGCAATCTCTATCCAAGGTAGTAGCTCTTTCGAATCAAGAGGAGGAGAAGTTCAGCAAATCCAGATAGGAGACGAAAACTTTGCGTTTGCTAACCAAGAAGAAGATAACAACAGAGCGCTTCAAGGACAGTTAGGAGAATCAAATAGTGCAACTATCTCTCAAAACTTAGGATCTTTTGGTGGAGATAACTTCGCTATCCAACAACAATTAGGAAACAGAAACGTTGCTGATGCTTCTCAAAACGGAACTGCAAATGCTTCTGATCAATTACAAAGTGGAGACGAAAATACTGCTTCTGTAACACAATCAGGAGACAATAACGTAGCGATCCAAAACCAAGACGGATTTGGAAACAACGCTGTAGCAGAGCAAGGTAGTTTCTTCTTTGATTCTAGAGGAGGGGTAATCAACCAAACTCAGTCTGGAGAAGGAAACGACGCATTCGCAAGACACGAAGAGGATAACAATACTATCGTTCAGAACCAAACAGGAGCTGGAAACAGTGCTTCTGCAACTCAAAACATCTTAACTTTTGGTGGAGAAAACGTAACTGACCAATTCCAGTTCGGAAGCGGAAACGTAGCAGAATCTTCTCAAGAAGCTGGTTTAGGAGAAGCTGGTGAAGGAAACTTAGTAATCCACTTCCAGTTCGGTGATGAGAACATCGCTATCTCTGACCAAAACGGTGCAACAAATACAAGTGATATCTTCCAATTTGGAAACGGTAACTTAGCTAACGATACTCAAACTGGATTAGGAAACAACACTTTCGTAACTCAATTAGGAGATCTTAACGCAAGTACAATCATCCAAACAGGAGCAGGTAACTCTGCGGTTGTTACGCAAAACGGACTATAATAGAAAAGTCACTATAATTTTATACCTTAGAGGAGTTATGCTTAAATTAGCATAACTCTTCTGTGGGTATTTAATGCTATAAAGAAATGAAGACAAATATTCTTTTAACGTTTGTTGCTTTTTTGTGTTTAGGGACATCTTTGACATTTGCTCAAGAAGCAGAAGAGGAAGAGGTTCTGGTTACAGATCAAGACAAGTTTATAACGTTATCCCAAATAAATGCGATTACTCCGCAAGCGAGCTCTTCGGTTGCTAACGGGACGAACGCAGTGTTTATTCAGCAAATTGGGACAGATAACGTGGTGCTTGCAAATATCGCAGCCGAGTCTTCTGATATTAAAATTTTCCAACAAGGAAATGAAAATAGTGTAGCTATAGAAGAAACCGCTAGAGAAATCGAAAAACAAATCACACAATTAGGAAATAATAATTCTGTGGTTGATTTTTCCTTTAATCCAGATACAGCAACCAACCTTGAACTCGTTCAGGACGGTAACAATCTTATTTTTGAGCGTTTTGGTACGAATGAACTGTCTAAAAACTTGAAGTTTAGAATGACAGGAGATGCCAGAACTATTGTAATCAGAAGTTTCTAAAAAATATAGAGCAATCGATTAGCTATGAAACCATTGGTGCTTTTGTTGTTTATGATGACTTTTCAGGTTTCTGTAGGTCAATTTACGAACACCGATGTAGTAGCAAAGATTAAACCTAAAGAAGTAGATGGGGCTGTTTCTCTTACAGGAACAGCCACCAATACTTCTGAAGTGTATAAGAGTTTGAGTTACACGATGACTGTCTTCAGAACAGATGATCAAAATAACTTAACCAAAAATAGTCAGCAAGGAAGATTTACATTGGAAGCCAATGAAGTTAAAGATTTATCAGTTACAACCGTAAATGCGGATGACACAGATAAAATTGTAGTGTTGTTGTTGATTTATGAAGAAGAAAAAATCATTGGAAAAGATCGTGTGGCATTCAATGAAAAAATTGAAAAAAAGCCGGAACCTGTAGAAGAATCTTCTGATGATGGGATAGAACTCAAAGGAATTGTCATCGAAGAAACCAAAACAAAACCAGGAAGAGACTTCTATGAATTCTTTTATAATTCGTACACTTTAAATCAAATCAATGGTAGTAAGATAGTGGGGGTTTACGAAACTTTAAGTTTTGGTAGAACCACTATACTAAGGGTAAAGATCGAAGACAATGTAATCCATCAGTTTATTAGCAAGCCGGATTTAGAATATTTAGAACAAATGTCAAAAGTGGCAATTAGGAAAGTGTTTAAATATTTTAAGGACCTCAAAAAGCAAAAAAAGGAGATCTTTCAGTATTAATAAAATTGAATAAATTGTAGTGTCAAATACAATAGGTAATTAGTTTATACCTATTTTAGCAGTCAGAAGTTTTAGGGTAGCTGAAAAAATTACAAAACAAACACATGAAATCATTTACAATAACCCTGGTTCTTATATTTTCGGCCTGTAGTTTTTCTTTTGGTCAGGAATTAGTATATCGTCCAATAAATCCTGCTTTTGGAGGCGATACCTTTAATTACCAATGGTTACTCAGTTCTGCAGAAGCTCAGAATACCTTTACAGACGATGAAGCTTCGGGAGATGATAGATCAGACTTAGAACGATTTACCGAGAACCTAAATAGTCAATTACTCAATCAGATTTCTAGAACCCTGTTTAACCAACAGTTTGGTCAAGACGGGCTTACCGAAGGTACTTTTAGCTTTGGGACACTCTTTATAGAAATTTTTCCTTCGGCTGAAGGGTTGGTCATCAATATATTAGATACCAGTACAGGAGACCAATCCCAAGTTATAATTCCTAATTAATAATTAATGTACATTAGATTTAATAGAATACTCGCAATCGTTGCTTGCGTACTTTTACTATCGGGATGCGGAACTTATTTTAATCAGCCTATTACCGTAGAAAATGCCAGAATTGGAGAAGATTCGGATGTAAGTAAAACGCTAAGAGCACTTCCGTCTCCAAAAGAACCAGTAGTAGTTGGGGTGTATAAGTTTAGAGATCAAACAGGGCAGTACAAACCTACAGAAGCTGGGAGTACGTTTAGTACAGCAGTTACTCAAGGGGCAACTACAATTTTGATAAAAGCATTAGAAGATTCTAAGTGGTTTGTGCCTATCGAGCGCGAAAACCTTAGTAATCTACTCAACGAACGAAATATCATTCGTTCTACAAGAAAAGAATACCGAAAATCAAAAAATCCTAACGAGCCACAGTTACCTCCTTTGCTATATGCAGGAATTATTCTAGAAGGTGGAATTGTCTCTTACGATACCAATATCATTACAGGAGGTTTGGGAGCTAGATATTTCGGGGTGGGTGCATCTACCCAATATCGACAAGATCGAATCACTGTGTATCTTAGAGCCGTTTCTACTTCTAGCGGGAAGATTTTAAAAACAGTGTATGTATCCAAAACAATTTTATCTCAGGCCTTAGACGCCAATTTTTTCAGGTATGTGCGCTTTAGAAGATTGCTAGAAGCCGAAACCGGATTTACCAAAAATGAACCTGCACAGTTGGCGGTTTCTGAAGCCATAGAAAAAGCAGTTGAAGCCCTAATTATAGAAGGAATTGAAGATAAACTCTGGGCGGTAAATGCTAATCAAGAAACAGTTAATAATCTGGTTCAAGAGTATGAAGCAGAAAAAGATGAAGCTCAAAATACAGGGTTATACGACCGATACTTTAAAGAACGAAGAGGTAAGAAATCTGTGTATCTACAAGGAGGTGGAGCATTAATCCGTGGTGATTATAATAACGCAGAATTATCCTACTCTGTAAAAGCCGGAGGGCGATGGTATTTTAATCCCTATCTTAATATCCATGCCAATATCAGTAAGTTTGAGTTGAACAATCAAAATGCATTTTCAGAAGGATTTAATGCAGTTGATTTGAATACAGAGCTAACTTTACTACCCTTTGAAAAGCTATCACCATTTTTCTTCGGAGGGATAGGAAGTGTAAATAGCGATAGTTTTGATAGAACATTTTTCAAATTCCAATATGGAGGTGGGATCGAATATTTGGTTTCGGATAATATAGGACTCTTGGCTAATGCTACTCATAACATATTGTTAGGAGATGAATTAGATAATATAGCTCAAGGAAAAAGAGACGATCAATACTTTAATTTCTCTTTAGGATTAAACTGGTATTTCGATAATCCAATTAAAATGAATAAGGATGCACGAAGAGCCAAAAAAATCGAAGAAAAAGAGCTGTATAATTTAAGACAAAGAAATAGAAAAGTTAGAAAAGAACGATCTTCTACCAACTAGTGGATGTGTTTTATCAGTTATGCTGATTGCTTAGAATTAAAAAAAGAACAAAGTGAAAGGATTTATCTATAAAGTAATAGTAATCGTATTGGTTTTTTCTGCAGTTTCCTGTAGCGAAGATACTATTGATGTAGCAGGTTTAGGAACGGTAAGAGGAAGAGTAGTACGATCAGGTTCTAACGAACCTCTGGAAAATGTAAAAATCTCTACGAATCCAGGAACCAGTACTGTATTCACCAATGCAGAAGGGTTCTATGTTTTAGAAAATGTTCCGGCTGGTGATTACTCTCTAACAGCAGAACGAGAGGGCTTGTTAGCATCTTTTGAGGGGATTACTGTGATTGCGGATGCAGCCCTGGAAGTTGTTTTCGAAATGGATGCTGAAACGGCAGGAAATCGACCTCCTAATGCTCCAGTACTACTCACACCAACTGATAATGCTGAAGATGTGCCTGTAGAAATAGAATTGGTTTGGAGTATTAGTGATCCTGATGATGATGAACTTACCTTTAGTGTAACTCTGCGTAACGAAGATGATTCTAATGTAGAAGTGTTCGAAAATATTACAGATACTACCTTCACCCTTTCTAATTTGTCTTTCAGTACAAAATATTTTTGGCAAGTAACGGCAAGTGATGATATTAATGACCCTGTAAATAGCCCTACTTTCGCTTTTGAGACAGCAGGTCCTCCAAATAATAGAATTGTATATACCCGATTAGTCAATGGGAACAGTGTGATCTATTCTGCGGATGAGAATGGTGAAACCGAAATTGCGCTTACAACTACTTCAAAAAATAGTTTTAGACCAAGAAGAAATGTGGCCACAGGCAAAATTGCATTTTTACAGTCTGTAGGTTCGCAAACTCATTTGTTCATTATGAATGAAGATGGTTCAGATGTACAGCAGGTTACTTCGCAAATAGGAGTAGCAGGATTCAACCTCGAAGAAATAGATTTCTCTTGGGATGCTAATGGTTCTAAATTGTTGTTCCCGAATCAGGATAAGTTGTATTCTATTAATACTACAGGAAGTGGGTTGGTACTGGTGTATCAAACCACCAATGGTAATTTGATTACAGAAGTAGACAAAAACGAAAACACTGGGATCATAGCCTTGAAGACAAATAATCTTGATGGGTACGAAGTAGAAATCTTCACGATCAACACCGCTGGAGTAGTACAAGCAACGGTTCTAACTGGTGTAACGGGCGCTGCTGGTGGAATCAATTTGTCTGTTGATGGGTCTAGGTTGTTATATACTAGAGACGTTTCTGGTGTAGAAAACACCAATTATAGAAGACTTGATTCTAATATGTTTATTCATAGTTTTGGTGGAGATCCATTGATAAATCTCTCTACAGATAAACCTTCCGGAACCAATGATTTGGATGCAAGGTTCTCGCCAAATGAAGCTTCAGTAATATATGTGAATACTTCTAATGATGGTATTTCTGCTAATAATATTCAGACTTTATTGATTTCTGATCTGGATAATAGAAATACACTTATCGAGAATGCTGCTATGCCCGATTGGGAATAGTGAGTTGTCCTTGAATAAATAGAGGTTTGAAAGAAGCAGTTTTTCGTTTACAATAAATCACTACTTCCTATTCGTTATTAGTGATTAATTCAATTATCTTTGCGCTTTAATTTTAATGACTATGAGCCAAGAAGTAAGTAAGCGATATGCTCAACGAGGTGTTTCTGCAGCAAAAGAAGATGTACACAGCGCTATCAAAAATATAGACAAGGGACTTTTTCCTAAAGCGTTCTGTAAAATTGTACCTGATTATCTTACAAATGATGAGGAGTACTGCTTGATTATGCATGCCGACGGAGCTGGTACCAAATCTTCTTTGGCTTATATGTACTGGAAAGAAACAGGAGATCTTTCTGTTTGGAAAGGTATTGCGCAAGATGCACTAATCATGAATATCGACGACTTGCTATGTGTTGGTGCTACAGACAATATCATGTTGTCCTCTACCATCGGAAGAAATAAAAATTTGATCCCCGGAGAGGTGATTTCTGCAATTATTAATGGTACCGAAGAGTTGCTTGAAGAACTCAAGTCCTTTGGAGTGCAAATTCACTCTACTGGAGGTGAAACTGCCGATGTTGGAGATTTGGTAAGAACGATTATTGTGGATTCCACCGTTACTGCTCGAATGAAACGTAAAGATGTAATCGACAATGCTAACATTCAAGAAGGAGATGTTATTGTTGGTTTAGCTTCTTTTGGACAAGCTACTTACGAAAAAGAGTATAACGGAGGGATGGGAAGTAATGGTTTAACCTCCGCCAGACACGATGTGTTTTCGAAAATTCTGGCAGAAACATATCCAGAAAGTTTTGATCCATCAGTACCTTCAGACCTGGTATATTCTGGTAAGACCAAACTTACTGATTCGGTCGAAGGTTCTCCAATCGATGCAGGTAAATTAGTGCTCTCACCAACAAGAACTTATGCACCAATTATCAAAAAGATTTTAGAGAAATTTGATAGCACAAACATTCATGGTATGGTACATTGTAGTGGAGGTGCACAAACCAAAATCTTACATTTCGTAGATCATCTTCATATCATCAAAGACAATCTGTTCGATACACCACCCTTGTTTCGATTAATTCAGGAAAACTCGGGAACAGACTGGAAAGAAATGTACCAGGTGTTCAACATGGGGCATAGAATGGAATTATACGTATCTCCAGATATAGCCGAAGAAATTATTGCCATCTCAAAAAGCTTTAATGTAGATGCCCAAATTGTAGGTAGAGTAGAAGCATCGGAAGAGAAAAGACTTACGATCCAAAGCGAATATGGTACCTATAATTATAACTAATCCGATATCATCGAATTAGTATATTTTTTCCTTAACAATTCGAGTTTAGGATGAATATATCTTTTACAAAAGGGTTTTTCGGGATTCTTACTGTAGTATTGAACAAATTCTTCAGAAGAAGAAACAAAATTGTTAAATGGTAATACCAAGGTAATAATAGGTAGCTCGAAATCACTTTGCAGATCTTTTATAATATTCTGTATTTCTTCTTTTTTAGAGGCTTCAAAATAATAAACAGCACTTCTGTACTTTTTTCTAAAACTATGATTTGAAGTGCTTTTGTGCGTATGTAAATGAATTTCTATTAGATCTTGTAACCGTATGATTTCTGGATCATAATGGACAATAACAGCTTCAGAATATACTACGAATTCATCAAAACTACTGATGTAGCCTTGTTCTACAGTTGTAACACCACGCAGCGCATCAAAAACGGCTTCGGTACACCAATGGCATCCGCCACCTAGTCCTATCTTTTCTAATTTCATAGCATATAAAATTAATGCTTTTGTCGAAAATGTATAAAAACAGTTTTGATCAGATACGTTACGTGGTTGAGTGAGTTCAAATTTCAGATTAGGATTTCAATTCCTGATCCAGTTTTTTGGTTTGTTCCTCTTCTGAATCGTCCTGCTGCTTTTGTTCAACTAGTTCTATGATATCATCACTATTGAACTTTCCTTGTTTCTTTTGGAAGAAAATAGGTGCAGGAACCATTGCAGCCATTATGATTAATATAATTAATAGTATTCTTCTGAGTATTCTTTTTAATCTGCTCATTTTATGAATAGGTAATGACCCTTCGAAAACACAAAGGGTACTGGGTTTTAAAAAAATAAATGAATGTTCTAGGCTATGAGTGCTAGGGATACAATACTAGGCCGTGATACAATGAGCAGAATCTTCGTCAGGAAATACTTGTGGTGTACTAAAATTAATTTTCTTTCTAAGCGATAATGCTAGATGAGGTGTGTGCTTTTTAAGAAATTTGCGAGTAACAGATGCATGCATATCAGACAAATCAAGAAGTAATTGCTGTATATGAATTGTAGAACGCTGGATTTCTTTGGATTGTACAACCTTTTCAAAACGAATAGTTCTTTTCGTATCTGTTGCTGTAACAGTGAGTAATTCAATTTCTACCCTTTTGGTTTGAGGAGGAGTGTACTGCGAATACCCACCAAAACTAAAAATAGCAGCAAATAGAAAAAACCACTTGATTATCGGAAAGTTTTGATATGTACTTGTTCCGTTTTGTTTCATGACACCTTAAAAATACAACTTTTAGAAGAAAACCATGGTTAGAATGAAAGTAGAGTATAGGCTTTTCTTCAAAAAAGCTTACTTTTGTATATTCTACAGATTAGGACAATTTACGATGATTGATAAATTAAATATAGTTAAGCAGCGATTTGATGAAGTGAGTGATTTGATCATTCAGCCGGATATCATTGCGGATCAAAAGAGATATATTAAGTTAAACAAAGAATATAAGGATCTAAAAGCCTTGATGGATGAGAGAGATCGTTATATCGAATTAACAAATAACTTGAAGGAAGCCGAAGAAATTATTTCAGACGGTAGCGATGCCGAAATGGTAGAAATGGCCAAAATGCAGTTAGAAGAAGCAAAAGAAGAGCTTCCGTCTCTTGAGGAGAAAATTAGATTTATGTTGGTGCCCAAGGATCCCGAAGATGCCAAAAACTGTGTGGTTGAAATTCGCGCAGGAACAGGTGGAGACGAAGCAAGTATTTTTGCAGGAGATTTGTTTAGAATGTATACCAAGTATTGTGAAGGTAAAGGCTGGAGTACTAGTGTGGTAGATCTTAATGAAGGAACCAGTGGAGGATATAAAGAAATCATTTTTGAAGTAAATGGCGAAGATGCCTACGGTACCATGAAGTTTGAAGCTGGAGTACATCGTGTGCAACGTGTGCCTCAAACTGAAACTCAAGGACGTGTTCATACCAGTGCTGCTACGGTTATGGTGCTTCCTGAAGCTGAAGAGTTCGATGTAGAATTAGATATGACCGAAGTGCGAATCGAAAGAACCACTTCTACAGGCCCTGGAGGACAGTCGGTAAATACGACTTACTCTGCGATCAAACTACATCACGAACCTACAGGAATGATTGTAAGCTGTCAGGATCAAAAGTCCTCTCACAAAAACCTGGAAAAAGCATTGAAAGTATTACGTTCTCGATTATATGAGTTAGAGTTGGCTAAGAAACAAGCTGCAGACTCGGAGAAACGTAAGAGTATGGTGTCGTCTGGAGATCGATCTGCAAAGATTAGAACTTATAACTATCCACAAGGTAGAGTGACCGATCACCGAATCGGGCTTACTCTGTATGATCTAGGGAATATTATAGATGGAGATATCCAAAAAATTATAGACGAGTTACAGTTGGTAGAAAATACTGAAAAACTGAAGGAATCAAACGAAGTTTTCTAACTAGAGTTTCTTTTCTTATAACAATATAGGTGTTTCAAGTTTGAAGCACCTTTTTTATGCTTATTTATCAATAGTATTGGTAAGATCCGAAAGGATCAAATGTGTGGTTGGTTCTCCGTATGAAATCAATTGATCGATAAATTTCTGCAAATGAATTTGATCTACAAGTATGGCCTTTAGAAAAATGTTGTAATTACCTGTAACTCGATATATTTCCTTGATTTCGGATAAAGAATTCCATTCTTTGGTAAATGGATCCAGTTTACCACTATGCAGTTTTAGCATGATAAAAACTTCTAATCCGTATCCTAGTTTGGCATAGTCAAGGGTTATCCCATATTTTTTGATAATCGCTTCGTCCTCCATTTTTTTAATACGCTCTCGGACAGAAGAAGGTGATAACCCTATTGTATTCCCTAACTCTACGTAGCTAGCTTTGGAGTTTTTAATTAATGCATTGATTATTTTTAAATCTAATTGATCCGCCATTGAATTTTTGGTTTTTTGTAAAATTATAACTTTTTAAATGGTTAATATGTTTTAATTCAATTGATTCTTTTTCTTGGTGTCTGCCTCAAGAAGTACTTTTGATCCATGGATATTTTTGTACTTATTTTGGCTGTGGGCATCTTTGTAGGTTTTTTTGTTCAGACTATTCTTGGGTTTGGAGGAGCATTGGTCGCTTTGCCAATATTACTATTCGCAATGCCAGTGCCTGAGGCTATAGCGTATATATCAATTTTTTATGTGTTCTCAAGTTTATATTTAATGAGGAAAGAATGGGAGTATATAGATAAAAACCTGCTAAAGAAAATGACAGTGTCTTCATTGATAGGGGTCGCTATTGGTGTTATCCTGTTGAGTTTTGCGAAACCGTTACTATTAAAAAAAGCACTAGGGCTATTTATTATTCTTTATGTTGTTTATAAATTAAAGGCTAATACCTCATTTAGACTGTCTAATAGTTTCCAATTTGTGTTCAGCTTATTAGGTGGTTTTTTCTCTGGGCTGTTTTCTACAGGAGGGCCTTTGTACGTAGTCGTGGTAAATGCTTCTACACCTAGTGTTCATACTTTTAGAGCAACGATGTTTGGTATTTTGGCATTAGTAACCTTTGCAAGAATCCCTTTGCTGATAGCTGGAGGGATATTGCATATAGAGCAATTTAAATATACCTTAATGACACTTCCTTTCTTTGCGATGTCGCTATTTTTAGGAAAATGGGTATATAAGGTGATCAACAAGGAGTTTTTGAGCAAAATGATTATGCTCATTCTTTTGTTATCCGGTATTGTGTTGTTGATTAAATGAAAATCCTAGTTGGAATATTACGGATTTTTGTTTTTGATTTCACTTCTCACCAGCTTACCAGAAGCGGTTAATTCGTTTTCTGACCATCCTCCCGTTCCACTAGCTCCTGGTGTTAACGCAGCAGATGCTTCTTGTTTGTCGGCGATTGACCAATTACACCAGGATATCTTGTTTTGATCCAAAAAATCCCACCACGCCTGTGCTTCGGTTGTATCTATAAAGCCATCTCCAGAGGCCTCGGTAACTCCGTATTCGGTTACAAATAATGCAATCCCTGCGTCCAGTGCTTTCTGAGCTTTATCTCTTAAAAATTGTTTGTGAGTTGCTGCATAGTAATGCAAGGTGTAGGCCACGTTATTATCGTTTATGGTATTTCCGATAACTTCGTCTACATCTTGAGACCAGGAACGTGTCCCGCAAATGATCAAATTATCAGCATCGTGTTTTCTTATTTCTGCGATAACCTGTTCGTGATAAGGTTTTAGAATATCATTCCACGAAGCTCCAGGAAGGGGTTCATTGTAGATTTCATAAATCACATTAGGTTGATCTCCGTATTTTTGAGCAACTTCGGCAAAGAATGTTTTAGCTGCTTCTACATGATCTTCGGCGTGATGACTGTGCCAATCTACGATTACATAAATACCTTGTTCTATGGCGGCATCGATCACTGTAAAAATCTTTTGTTTTTCAATATCAGGTTTGCTTAAATACCCATCCGCATCTTCTACACCCATAGCAGCTCTTACGATTGTAGAATTCCAGTCTTCTTTTAACCATTGTACGGCTTCCTTTGTGTAGTATTGTCCCATCCACTGACTCCAAAATAAAGACATACCTCTCAACTGGACAGCTTCGTTTTGTTTTCCAACAATTTGATTTCCGGAAACTTTGAGTAATCCATGCTTTTCTACAATCGAAGAAGAATCATCTGGCTCTTCGGTACCATCCCCTCCAGTTGAATCGGTTTCTGGCATAGCATCTGAGCCTGATTCGCAAGCGATCATAAAAGAAGTGGCAAATATAAATAGGAGTAAGGTCTTCAGGATTCTCATAGTGTGAAAGTTCTATTTGGTTATGTTTGAAATAACGAATAGAAGTCTCTTTTAGTGTGAGATTTTGAAGTTAACTATTAATATTTATACAGAATTTATCTGTTATTTAATTTTGAGTTGCTTCCTCTTTCTTCTTGAATGAAACAATCACAAAATAAATTCCTGCGACAATAAAAGGAATACTAAGCCATTGACCAGTAGATAGTGAATCCCCAAGGGCTTCTTCGAAACCACCCTGACTCTTTTTTACGTATTCTACTACAAATCGTACAGTCCATAGAAGTATTAGGAATACCCCAAAGATAAACCCTTTGTAGTTGCGTTTGTCTGTTTTCCAATAGATCAACCAAAGGATGATGGCCACAAAAACATAACCAAAGGCTTCGTATAATTGAGCTGGATGTCTGTAAGGTACGCTGTCCAAAAGCGCCGAAAATTTCGGATTATCCACAATGGCAGCATAAGCTTTATTAACATCTTTGATGCCTGTTTCTTTTACGACTTCGAACTTGCTAATTCCATCCCGAATAAATTTTACGCCAAAAGGGGAGTCCCCGGATTCTTTTCCGATGATTTCGGAATTGAAAAAATTACCCAATCTCACAAAAATTCCTCCAAATGCTACAGGAATAACGATTCTGTCTAATACCCATAGGATATGTTTTTGTACTACTTTTTTAGAGTAGTAATACATGGCGGTAATGATCCCGATGGCAGCTCCATGGCTAGCTAAGCCTTGAAAACCAATAAATTCAAATTTCGGAGAGAATCTAAAAGGTAATATAATTTCTAGCAAATGATTCCTATAATAATCCCAATCGTAGAAAAATACATGACCCAATCTCGCTCCAATTAATGTGGCCACTACGGCATAAATAAAAATAGAATCGAGTTTTTCCATAGAGATGTTTTCTCTGATGTAGATTTTCTTCATCAAATACCAACCCAGCGAAAAGGCCACAACAAACATCAGGCTATAAAAACGAATGACAAAAAAACCAAGGTCGATGCCTTCTACGGGATTCCAGACAATTTTTGATAATATCATGGGTGGATTTATTTTTCGTGAGTAAATATAGGTATTTCTATCAGAAACTACTTAGCGGATTTTTATGGAAATAATGAATAGATAATGAAGATAAGTTCATGGTGTAAACAATAGATTTAGCTATTTATTCTGTATTCGACTTTTTCTTTACCTCAGGAACAGGGTCATACCCGCTTCCTCCCCATGGGTGGCAACTGAAAATTCGTTTTATAGCTAGTACACTTCCTTTGAATAATCCATGTTTCTGCAGCGCTTCAATAGTATAATGAGAGCATGTGGGGTGGTATCTGCAGGTAGCAGGAGTTAATGGTGAGATCAAATTTTGATACAATTTCACCAACACCACAAAAGGAAATATGAGTGCCTTTTTTATGATTTCCTTTGTCTTCAAAACATTTAATTCAAAGTGAATGTAGTTCCTTCTCGACTATCTTTAAGTTGAATTCCTATTTCTGCTAACTCATCTCTAATTTTGTCACTAGTTGCAAAATCCTTGTTAGCCCTAGCTTCTGCTCTTAGTTTAATCAGTAGTTCTACCGCTCCAGAAAGCTTGTCAGTAGCATCAGATGATACCTCGTTTGCATTTATCAGACCAAGAACATCAAAAACGAAATCATGCATGGTTTGATTCAGTAGCATTAGATCTTCTACAGAAATACTTGCCTTTTGTTCTTTAAGTGTATTGATAAATTTTACAGCATCAAATAGTTTAGCAATAAGTATTGGGCTATTGAAATCATCATTCATAGCTTCATAACATTCATTTCTCCAAGTAGCAACATCAAAACCTTGGGTTGCTTGAGTTGCTTCTAGATTAGATAGTGTTTGTAAAGCATCCATAAGTCTATGGAATCCTTTTTCGGAAGCCTCTAACGCGTCATTTGAAAAATCTAAGATGCTTCTGTAATGAGCTTGCATCATAAAAAAGCGCACAATAGAAGGGTCAAAAGCTTTGCTTAGGATGCTATTTTCTCCGGTAAACAATTCTGCGGGAGATATTGTATTTCCTGTCGATTTTGACATTTTTTTACCATTTAAGGTAAGCATATTAGCGTGCATCCAGTAATTAACAGGTGTCTGTCCACAGGCAGCTTCTCCCTGTGCAATTTCACATTCATGATGAGGGAATTTCAGATCCATTCCGCCTCCGTGAATATCAAACTGTTCGCCTAGGTACTTGGTACTCATTACAGTACACTCCAAATGCCATCCCGGAAAACCATCGCTCCAAGGAGCGGGCCATCTCATAATGTGTTCAGGTTCTGCTTTTTTCCAAAGTGCAAAATCCTGAGGGTTCTTTTTGTCTGTTTGTGCTGCCAATTCTCTGGTGTTCGCAATCATGTCTTCAAGATTACGCCCGCTTAGCTTACCGTATTGACTAGTTTCATTGAACTTTTGTACATCAAAATATACAGAACCATTAGATTCATAAGCAAAACCATTATCAATGATGGTTTTGATGATTTCTATTTGCTCTACAATATGCCCTGTGGCTGTTGGTTCAATACTAGGCGGGATAGTGTTGAATTTGGCCATGACATTATGGAAATCCAATGTGTATTGTTGTACAATTTCCATGGGTTCCAATTGCTCGATGCGAGCTTTTTTAGCTATTTTGTCTTCTCCTTCTTCAGCATCATTTTCCAAATGTCCAGCATCTGTAATATTACGTACATAACGCACTTTGTAGTCAAGATGTCTTAAATATCTAAAAACAAGATCAAAAGAAATAAAAGTTCTACAATTTCCCAGATGTACATTACTATATACTGTTGGACCACATACATACATACCAATGTTACCTTCAGTAATAGGGGTGAAGGTTTCTTTTTCGCTGGTTAAGGAGTTGTAAATTTTTAATTCTTGAGTTTTGTACAAAGGAGCTGTCGCCATAATTTGTTAAGTGCCGAAATTAATATTAAGATTAGAATGTTGTGTCTAGTTGAATGTAATCCAAAAATTCTCTTTTTGTAGCAGGATCTTTAAACTTTCCACCAAATTCACTGGTAACCGTACTACTTTCAATATCGCGTATTCCTCTGGAGTTTACGCACAAATGTTTTGCATCTATCACACAAGCTACATCTTCAGTTCCTAATACGACCTGTAGATCTTGAACAATTTGCATCGTTAAACGTTCTTGAACCTGTGGTCTTTTTGCATAGTAATCTACAATACGATTCATTTTGGATAGTCCTACTACAGTACCGTTGGAGATGTAGGCAACATGTGCTCGACCAACAATAGGTAATAAGTGATGTTCGCAAGTAGAATATACAGTAATGTTCTTTTCTACCAACATCTCACCGTATTTATAATGATTCTGAAACGTAGAGGCATCGGGTTTTCTTTGTGGATGTAATCCAGAAAAAATTTCATTCACAAACATTTTTGCAACGCGTTGTGGAGTACCTTGAAGGCTGTCGTCGGTAAGATCCAAGCCTAAGGTTTCCATAATATGCTTTACATCTTCTTTAATCAGAGCAATTTTTTCTTTATCACTAAGTTTAAAGGCATCTTCTCTAAGAGGGGTGGTTGCGCTAGTAGCTACATGATTATCACCTAGCGCTTCAATAGCTTCAAGGGCCTTGTCAATTTTCACACTTCAAATATTTAATATTCATAAAATCCTAGTAAGAATCACACTTCAAAATATATATTTGCACATAAACTTTTACAACAGTATGGTTTCCGTTTAGGATACTTTCATAACATAGTTTGCAAAGATACGATTTTGTTGATTTACTTAGTAAAAGCAATGTTAAACAATTACGTATTGTAGTTTTATTGTAGAAGTTCAGTATATTTAAATCCCAAATTTAACCGAAACACAAGAAAACTGTAGTTTCTAACGTTATATGACAATGGCAAAAAAAATATCTTTACCTCAAATTGCGTTGATCCTCTTTTTTATTGGAGTAACTCCTTTTTCTGGAGTTGCCCAGGTGGATTTTGATGTAGCGTGTCGATTTGCTCAACCGTTTTGTTCTGATGCTGCTCAGGAGCTGACTTTTCCTAATATAACAGGAGAGGATATTAGTTTTCAGGGATTAGGTTGTTTGGATAGTACACGTAATTCTTCTTGGTATTTTCTTAGAATAGATGAAGCAGGAGAGTTGATTTTTGATATTCAACAATGGGTTGATGGTAATGATAATAGCAGATTGGACCGTGGAGAACAGCAATTGGATGTGGATTTTATAGCTTGGGGACCATTTAATACTTCTTTTATCAATTGTGAAGATGATCTGGCTCGAGGTTGTGATACAGCTGGAGATGATACGCCAAGACCTGCAGAGTGTGTAAATAATGTAGACGATCCGGATTTTTATACCACAGGCCCATTGGGACTAGACAATACTAATATTGTAGATTGTAGTTTTGCCAGAAACCCCGAGGAAGGGATCTTTACGGAGACCTTTACTATTCCAAATGCACAAACAGGAGAATATTATTTCATTTTGATCACTAATTTCTCTGATGAGGCGGGGGTGATTCAATTACAACAAACCAATCTTGATGAAGATAATGCTGGTACTACAGATTGTACAATACTAGAACCAGGAGTAGGTCCTGATATTGCTACCTGTGGGGAGTTTCCTATTTCTATTGAAGGACGTTTTCCTGGAGCAATTGTATATCAATGGCAGTCTGCACCATTAGGATCTACAGCATTTACAAATGTGGGCGGATTAACAGATACTCCAGTGCTAAGTGTTACTGCTGAAGGAGCCTATCAATTAATTGGATATTCTGATACAGCGGGAACAACCGAGGTTGGACGTGATGATTTATCAGTAGTAGACGTGTCTACCAAAGAAATTACGGTAACGGGGAATATTGCTGAAGAATCTTTTGCGGGGAGTTATACAATAACGGCAGAGGTTACCACAGCTCCAATAGATATACAAGCATTAGGATTTACTGATTTTGAGTACCGATTAGATCGAGATATAGGTCAGGGGTTCCGCGAGTATCGCGAGTATCAGTCTTCTCCGGTGTTTGAGGATGTTCCTCCAGGGGATTATCGAATTTTGGCTCGATATGCAAATTGTCCTGCTACCGAGAGAGAGTCAGATATTATTATGATCTTGGGGTATCCTAAATATTTTACACCTAACGGAGATAGTTTTCATGATACCTGGCATATCATTAATATAGAAGATCAGCCTAATGCGCAGATTTATATTTTTGATCGCTACGGAAAGTTATTAAAACAATTACGACCAGGAGGTCTGGGGTGGGATGGAACCTATAACGGAAGAATCATGCCGTCCTCTGAATATTGGTTTAGAGTAGAGTTCAATGAACCACGAGATCCGAATATGCGAAGAAGAGTATTTGCTGGGAGTTTTTCCCTAATACGATAAAAGACAAAAAGAGCTTCCAAATAGGAAGCTCTTTTTGTTTATACTATTTATTTCAGTCTCTTAAAAATTCATTCCAAGAGTAAATGTGTAATTGTCCTTAAAGGTGTCTACCACTGCAAAATTGGTAAAGCCTGACCCTGGGAAAAATTGTTCTTGTCTTTGTTGATCGGTATAATCATAAGCGAAATCAAATTTGAATTGGCCAAAATTGTAACCGAAACCAACAGAATAACCGTTTTTATCACTTAGGATGCGATCATCTTTGTACGGACTTTCCTCGTAGCTGTATCCTGCTCTGATACTCCAGTTTCCATTTCTCCATTCAGTTCCTAAGCGAATAATGGCAACATCTTGTAATGCAGTGTCAATATCGCTATTCACTCCGGTAAAATTTACACCGTTGTCAGAACTTAATTCTATTGAAGTATAATCCTTATAAGAGTAATCCAAACTTATTAATCCTTGCTTGCCAAAAATTAAGGCGGCACTACCGGTATAGGTTTCGGGTGTTCTTAGTTTGTACTCTGGAAAAAGATTAATGATGTTGGGATTTACCACAGCGGTTCCATCCGTATCACTAAAAGTTTCCAAACGTTGAACAGTTTCCTCTTCAATATAATACCAAGTAGGGGATTCGTATGAGGCACCCAGACGTAATATATCAGATACCTTTGCAATCGCTCCGAACTGTGCTGAAAATCCAGCACCATTGGTGGATAATCTATTCGTAAAAATCACCTCATTTATATTGCTACCTGCATTGTTGTTTCCTTCAAAAAAATCAGTGACTCTATCGTAATTTATAAAATGAGTATTCAAGTTAACTCCTACATACAAATCGTCATTAATTTGCGCTCCTCCATTGATGGTAAATTTACCGTTAAGACCTGTGCTTTCTACAATGTATTCTTGATCAAAAACACCTGATGCGATATTAGAAACATATGCTGTATTATCTGGATCATCAGGATCTACGGCATCTATTACAAAAGCTTCATGTCCCAAAAAGGCCTGTTGTACACCAAAACCTTCGGTTTCTCCTAAAAAGGCGTATAGATCATTTACAGATTCGCCGGTTCTACGTGTGATTAAATCCAACGGTAATCCTTGGGCTTCTGCAAGAAAAAAGCTGTCAATAGAATTTGTACTGCGACCAAAGCTTACAAATTCATCCGCATTATCTGCCGTTTGCTCATATGCAAGACCAAGAGAAAAGCGTTTGATATTGGAAGAGGAGTGACTGTTGTCGTAAACCAATACTGTTCCTAATTGATTAAAATTGATATTAGTGTCACTTTCGCTGGCAAATCCATCAAAATAGCGAGCCTCATTTATGGTTCTGGTAGATCCAAGCGTTATAGATCCGTATGAGTTTAAGAAAACTGCCGATCCTGCCGGGTTAATCTGAATAGATGACAAATCTCCTCCCAAGGCTCCGAAGGCTCCACTCATTCCTCTAAATCGAGCCGTACCCAATACATTTTGTTGCGAGTATCGCAGTGCATCTGTAATATCCTGAGCGTTCAGAAAAGACATAGATAGGACACCTATGAACAAAAATAGTTTTTTCATTTTGTACAAATTTAGACTTACAGAATGTCTGTGTTATGATGACATTCTACAAATAGAATTGGTAAAGATCAAGGTGTTTTTATCCTCTTCCTCTACTTCTGCTACCACTACTTCTTGAAGAGGATCTGCTACCTCCTCCGCGGTAACCACTACTTCTTGAGCTTCCTCCTCTAGAATAACTACCACGACTTCTTGAAGATCCTGAAGAAGGAGTATATGATCTGCTTCTGTTAGAAGAACTACTGCTTCTTGCTCTAGATCCAGAACTAGAGTATGTTCTAGAGCCGTTTCTGTTTACGGATGATCTAGAACGTGTTCCGTAGCCGGATCCATTAGAGTAGCTAGAGCTACGCGATCTACTTGATGCATCTGCAGATATTCTTCTGCGATTCGTATATCCTTGTCGAGTTCGGCTATAATTAGCGCTTCGAGAACGATTTGCATAGGTTCTTGATCCTCTGTAACGACTTCTAGAGGTGTTGTATCTGCTATTGTATCTACTCCCATTATACGCAATATATCCGTTTCTTCTTCCTCGATTATATGCAATATATCTTCCTCCACGATAAAAAGGAGCTCCATAGAATCCTCTACCATAAAATCCTGGTCCATAGAATCCGGCTCCATAAGGAGGACACCAAAATCCTCCGCCAAACCCAAATCCAAATCCACCGTATCCAAATCCAAATCCCCAAGGGTCATAGAAACCGTTCCATCCCCATCCAGGGCCATAGAAACCGTTCCATCCCCATCCAAGACCCCATCTAGGACCCCAGCCATTCCATCCGGTATTGATTAGATTTACATTAACTTCTGTTGGGTTGCTTCCCCAAGAAGGATTTCCTACTTCATAATTTAGTGCAGTCGCTGTAGTGTCGGCCGCATCATATCCTTCGCTCGAGTAGGAGTCGATATCAGTAAAAACTTCATTCTGTTCGACAACATCATCAATTTGCGCCGACTTTTCAGAAAAGTAACTAGAATAATAATTGGATTGATTATTAGGTTGATTAGCTGTGTTATTTCTTGGGGTTTCTACATTTCTCTGGCTTCTGGCTTCTCCATATATTCCATCATCGTAAGGTACATATTCATATGAGCCACAAGACGTCAACAAAAATGCGCTAGCCAAAAGTAACACTCCAATGGCTCCATTTTTCTGAAAATAATTTTTAGGTCGCATATCTTCTTATTTTATTGTTGAACATTACAAATTTAGTTAGTTTTGCGCTAACAAAATTTTATTTAACAATGTCACAACATTTGTGCCAAATAATAGTTTATGGGTAAGAATTTAACAAAGCGTAGCGAAGATTATTCAAAATGGTATAACGAATTGGTCGTGAAGGCCGACTTAGCCGAGAATTCGGCGGTAAGAGGTTGTATGGTAATCAAGCCCTATGGATATGCTATTTGGGAAAAAATGCAAGCTGAGTTAGATAGAAAATTTAAAGAAACGGGCCATCAAAATGCGTATTTTCCATTATTTGTGCCTAAAAGTTTGTTTGAAGCTGAAGAGAAAAATGCAGAAGGATTTGCTAAAGAATGTGCAGTGGTAACTCACTATCGATTGAAAACAGATCCGGACGATGCTTCAAAATTGATTGTTGATCCAAAAGCTAAATTAGAGGAAGAGCTGATTGTTCGACCTACTTCAGAAGCAATCATCTGGAATACTTATAAAGGCTGGATACAATCTTATCGTGATTTGCCAATTTTAGTGAATCAATGGGCGAATGTAGTGCGATGGGAGATGAGAACGCGTTTGTTTTTGCGTACAGCAGAGTTTTTGTGGCAAGAAGGTCATACTGCGCATGAGACTAGAGAAGAGGCGATAGCAGAAACCGAACAGATGAATAACGTATATGCAGATTTTGTAGAGAGTTTTATGGCGATACCTGTAGTCAAAGGTAGAAAAACGGAAAGTGAGCGTTTTGCTGGAGCAGAAGATACCTATTGTATTGAAGCATTGATGCAGGATGGGAAAGCACTTCAGGCTGGAACTTCTCACTTTTTAGGACAAAATTTTGCAAAAGCCTTTGATGTGAAGTTTACTTCTAAAGAAGGAAAGCTGGATTACGTTTGGGCAACATCATGGGGTGTTTCTACCAGGCTTATGGGGGCTTTAATTATGACACATAGTGATGATAATGGACTTGTACTGCCTCCAAATCTAGCGCCAATACAAGTGGTAATCGTACCTATATATAAGGGGCAGGAGCAATTGGATCAAATTTCAGAAGTAGCTAATGAGTTGGTTGCGGATCTTAGATCAAAAGGAATCACTGTAAAATTTGATAATAGAGATACGCATAGACCAGGAGCTAAGTTTGCACAATACGAGTTGCAGGGTGTGCCATTAAGGATCGCAATTGGCCCTAAAGATCTGGAGAAAGGTACTGTAGAATTGGCAAGAAGAGATACATTGTCCAAGGAGTTTGTAAATAAAGATGAAGTTGTGGATAAGGTAGATGCTTTGCTTAAAGAGATTCAGGAGAGTTTACATCAAAAGGCTACTCAATATAGAGATGAACATATTACAGAAGTTAATTCTTTTGAAGAATTTAAAGAGGTTTTAGAGAATAAGGGAGGATTTATTTCTGCGCACTGGGATGGTACTGCAGAAACCGAACAAAAGATAAAAGAGCTTACAAAGGCTACAATTCGATGTATTCCTTTTGATGCTAAAGAAGAAAATGGTGCTTGTGTGTATACCGGTAAACTGTCTAAAGTGAGGGTTTTATTCGCAAAGGCATATTAAGTTTTAGAAAAAAATAAAATAACACTTGCGCCATTAAAAAATAGTTGTATTTTTGCATCCGCAATTAGGCAAACAACTATGGCCCGTTCGTCTATCGGCTAGGACGCCAGGTTTTCATCCTGGTAAGAGGGGTTCGATTCCCCTACGGGCTACGAAGATTAAAATTAATTGCAGATTAATAGTGAAAGCTGTAAATTTGCAATCTTTGAAAAAAGAAAAAATGGCCCGTTCGTCTATCGGCTAGGACGCCAGGTTTTCATCCTGGTAAGAGGGGTTCGATTCCCCTACGGGCTACAAATTTTTAGTAGTAAGAAATTTAATTAGCAAAAGAAGATGGCAAATCATAAGTCAGCGTTAAAAAGAATTAGAAATAGCGAGACAAAGCGTCTTAGAAATAGATATCAGCACAAAACTACACGTAATGCTATTAAGAAGTTACGTGAGGCTGATAAGAAGGAGGCAGAGACATTGTTCCCTACAGTTGTTTCTATGCTTGATAAATTAGCGAAGAACAACGTTATTCATAAGAATAAAGCCGCTAATTTAAAGTCTAAGCTTGCAAAGCACGTAGCTGCTCTTTAATCAAGAGTAAGCATTGTAAAAGTATATAAGCTCTTCCTGCAAAGGAAGGGCTTTTTTTGTTATAATCTCTCTATCCGTTTGTTGTTATTATACAATAGGGGTAACGTAAACATTGTAGAAAAGAGTAACTTCTTACATATATTTGTTTTTAGGTGGTAATCTCTATTTCTTATTTTTCTCTTCAATCCATCTAGACATATACTCTGTACTACGTAGGGTATGATGTTGTAGCATAGATCCAATAAAATTCTTCGAACGGTGCTTGGGTAGATTAGCAATTAGATCATCGATAGTGTTGTAAAAAGAATTTGCGAATTTTTCCTTTTGAAAGCGAGTATTAATAATTTCGATTCCATTTTGCTGAGACTGTCGCCATAAATTTTGATTGGTATATAAGTGTATAGCGGCTTTGGTAAAAGCGTATGGGTCTTCTTTTATAAAACCATTCCAGTCCTGATCGTCATCGAGCATACCTTCGCTACCTATTGATGTAGTTACGCTTGGAGTTCCACAACGCATAGCATCTGCTAATTTACCTTTTATTCCGGCACCAAAACGTAGAGGAGCCAGACAAACTCTAGCATTTTTGATCACTTCTTGTGCATTTTCAACCCATCCTTTAATCAAAAAGCCGTCCTTTGGATGGTGCAATTGCATGGCTTTTGGAGGAGGGTAGGCTCCGTAAATATGTAACTCAGCTTTTGGAAGTTCTTTTCGAATCAAAGGCCATATATCCTCTTTGAGATATAAAATACTATTCCAATTGGGTGCATGTCGAAAATTACCAATAGTTACAAAATGTGTCCTTTCTTCATATAAAGGCCATTTCTCTATAGTGGTAGAGGTGATACTTGGTAATAGAAAAGGGAGATAGTGCAATAGCTCATCATTAATATTGAATGAGCTTCTTAAAAGCTCCATCTCATAGTCTGAAATGATCAGTGAAAGATCCGACCGATAAATGCTAGCTATTTCTCTTTTGGTAATCTCTCCGTCCAAAAGATCTTGATGTTCGAACTTTTTACCTGTTTTCAAAAGAGCTTCCCTGGTTTTTCTAAGGGAATGTAGATCTTCTGTATTTAGAATTTTTAGAGCGTTAGGGCAAGTATTAGCTACTCTCCATCCAAATTGTTCTTCGATCATGAATCGATCAAATATAACGATGCTAGGATCTAAATTTTTTAGAATAGTATCAAAACTGGAGTTGTTGACTTCTATATTTATTTTTTGAATTCCGATACTTGCCAGATCATGCATATTTTCGGTAGGGTTTGCTGTGCTTGCAAAAGTAATTTTAAACCCTTTTTCTAGTAGTAGTTGTATGAGTTGAAGCATTCTGCTGCCCGCAGCAGACGATTTAGGCTCTGGCCAAACGGATCCTATGATAAGTACATGCTTCATGATTACTAGTATCAAAAAAGCCTCAGATAACTGAGGCTTACTTATATTTTTAAAATAATTTCTTTATAGCTTAGAGAAAAGTGCTTCCATTTTTTCCTTTTCTTCTTTGGCAAGCTCTTGATCTACCAAAATTCGACCACTGTGCTCGTCAGTGATGATTTTTTTGCGAGAAGCAATCTCCATTTGAACTTGGGGAGGAATAGTAAAGAAAGAACCTCCAGAAGCTCCACGTTCGATAGGAACTACTGCTAATCCATTTTTTACGTTACTTCTGATTCTTTTGTAAGCAACGATCAAGCGATCTTCGATTTCTTTCTGGAAATCTTCAGATTTTGCGATCAACGCTTGCTCTTCTTTCTCGGTTTCAGCTAGGATGGCATCAAGCTCACCTTTTTTGTGAGATAAGTGCTCATTACGTTCACCAAGTTTGTCTTTGGTTTGTGTGATGATTTCGTTTTTCTGAACGATTTGCGCTTTGTGCTCTTTGATGTGCTTTTCTGCTAATTGAATTTCTAACTCTTGAAATTCAATTTCCTTGCTTAGTGAGTTATATTCGCGGTTGTTTCGAACATTTTTTTGTTGCTCTCCGTATTTTTTAATCAAAGCTTTAGCTTCTTCGATCAAATTTTTCTTGTTCTTGATACTATCATCGATAGTTTCCAGATCGGTAGTAAGCTTTTCTAATCTTTTATTTAATCCGGCTACTTCATCTTCAAGATCTTCAACTTCTAAAGGTAGCTCTCCGCGTACGTTTCTGATCTCATCAACTCTAGAGTCAATTAATTGCAAGTCATATAATGCTCTTAATTTTTGCTCAACAGTAACTTCTTTCTTTGCCATATTTTACAGGTATTGAATTGGATTGGTGTTTTTATCCGATAAAATGATTGCAAAATTACTGATTTTTTTTCTAAGATAGCTAACAATTAGATTTTTTGTGTACTGTTCGCTTTCATAATGCCCAATATCGGCTAATATTAGCTTTTTTTCGGCCTCGTAAAATTGGTGATATTTAAGATCTGCCGTAATAAAAATATCAGCACCTGCTTTTTGCGCATTTTTTATAGCAAAGCTACCGCTTCCTCCTAGTACAGCTACTTTTTTAATGGGTTTTCCTAATAATTGAGAGTGTCTCACACATCCACTCTTAAAGGTTTTCTTGATATGCTTCAAGAAATCTAATTCATCCATGGTATCGGGAAGTTCGCCAATCATTCCCATCCCTATATTTTGATTGGTATTTTCAAGGGTGGTTACTTCATAGGCTACCTCTTCGTAAGAATGATTATTAAAAAGAGTTTTCAAAATGGTGCTTTCCAAATGTTTTGGAAAGGTAACCTCAATTTGACTTTCTTTTTCAGTGTGTGTTTTTCCAATTTCTCCGATAGAAGGATTTGCGGTTTCAGAAGCTTTAAATGTTCCCAAGCCTTCACTGGAGAAACTACAATTGGAATACTTGCCAATAGTTCCTGCACCAGCTTCAAATAGTTTAGACTTCAATTGATCGGCTTCGGCCACAGGAGCGTAAGTAACTAACTTCTTAATGGTTTTTTGCTGTGGAATTAATATTTGTCGGTTGATTAATCCTAACTGTTCACAGATCATGTCGTTTACTCCGTGTATGGCGTTGTCCAAAGCAGTGTGAATTGCAAATATGGCTATATCGTGTTTGATCGCTTTGGTCACTACACGATCAACATAAGTGTTACCATTGAACTTTTTAATTCCTTTAAAGACAATAGGGTGGAAGCTAACAATCAAATTACAGTTGTTCTCAATAGCTTCGTCAATTATAACTTCTAATGTGTCAAGAGTCACTAAAATACCCGTAACCTTTGTATCTGGTGTTCCTACCAATAATCCAACATTATCAAAATCCTCTGCATAAGATGTTGGTGCCAAAGCTTCTAAATGTTGAATGACCTCTTTAATTAACATTATGAATTGTTTTTATTAAAAAATGGAATGTAAAAAAACTTTTAGCAATAATCAAAGTTTCATCTGTTTATAATATTGTTTTAGAAGTCATATGGAACTCTCCAAATAATCATCTAGATGTGTGTCAAAATTTTTGTTATGGCTCGTTTCGTTTTATACTTTTGTGCGTATGAATGTGCTTCGAAAATTACTTTTGCCCATAGTTCCTATTTACTACTTGATTACATGGTTTAGAAATAAAATGTATGATCTTGGTATAAAAAAATCTACCAGCTATGAGTTCCCGGTTATTGTCGTGGGGAATCTAAGTGTTGGAGGGACAGGAAAAAGTCCGATGGTGGAGTATTTGATTCGATTGTTAAAAGATCATACTAGCATTGCGACTTTAAGTAGAGGATATAAGAGAAAAACAAAGGGATTTCAAATCGTGAAAACGTCTTCTGAAGCTATAGATGTTGGGGATGAGCCGCTGCAATTTAAAACTAAGTTTGAAGATGTTTTGGTAGGAGTAGATGCTGATCGACGAAATGGAATCCTTCAATTGCGATCTCAAGACCCACAACCCGAATTGCTAATTCTTGATGATGCGTATCAACACCGAAAGGTGAAAGCTGGATTTTATATTTTGCTGACTCCTTACTATGATTTATATAGCAAAGACATAGTTTTGCCAACTGGAAACCTGAGAGAGCCACGTAGTGGTGCCCAACGAGCAAACATTATTGTGGTAACCAAATGCCCATCTTCAATAACAGCGCAGGAGAGGGAAAGGATAAAGGAGAAACTCAATGTTTTGCCCAATCAATCCTTATTTTTCACTTCTATAGCTTATGAAAATACACTAGTGGGTACGCAAGGAGTGCAATCGATAGAAAAATTTCAACAATTACCTTTTACATTGGTAACAGGAATTGCTAACCCTGGGCCGTTAGTTAATTATTACCACGAATTGGGACTAAAGTTTGAGCACTTAAATTTTCCAGATCATCATAATTTTACTGATAAGGATCTGGAAAAATTAAAAAGATGTGAGCGTATTATTACCACAGAGAAAGACTATGTACGTTTATCCAAGCAGCTTGATGATACCACCGAGTTATGGTACCAGCCCATCTCAGTGAGTTTTATTGTAGCGCAAGAATTGTTTGATCAAAAGATATTGGAATGCATAAAAAAATGAGGTCAAAAAGACCTCATTCTAATTTTATCTAGGCTAATTCAAAAGCTTATTTTACTAAGCTTAATTAGTACTTATCAATTCTTATGCCATTTATTATGTGGTGGTTTGCTTTTCTTTTAGTGCCTTATGTAATTTCGTGAAAAATTCCTCAGTTTTATAGGGTTTTGGAATGATATCATTGAACCCATTATCATAAAATTCATCGAGATTATCATCTAGTGTTACTGCAGTTAGGGCGATAATCGGAATTTCGGTATTAAATTCTCTAATTTGCCTAGTGGCTTCTATACCACTAATTCCAGGCATGTGGATATCCATGAGAATAAGATCATAAGTATTTTCTTTTACTTTGTGTACTGCAATATCTCCATTGTCGGCTACGTCGCAAATGATCTTGTTCTTTTCAAGAATTTTTCTTGTAATCAGCTGATTGATCTTATTGTCTTCTACAATCAGAATGTTTTTATCGATCATTACTTTATAATCGATTTTCTTAGCTTCTTCAGAGTAATTCGTGCTTTTGTCTTCCACGACCTCAAATTTTAAATCAAAAAGAAACTTAGAGCCTTTGCCGAGTTCACTTTCTAATTTAATCTCGCTATCCATTAGATTAAGAAGATTCTTTACAATAGAAAGTCCTAATCCGGTACCTCCAAATTTTCTATTGATTTGAACCGAACCTTGGGTGAAGTTTTCGAATATGCTTTGTTGTTTCTTTTCAGAAATTCCCACACCATTATCCTCAATACTAAAGTTGAGGAAAACTTTGTTTTCAATCATGCTAATTAGCTTAACTCTTATCCAGATATCGCCGTTTTGCGTGAATTTTATAGAATTTCCGATTAAATTAATCAAGACCTGAGAAACCTTTAATGGGTCTCCTTTTAGTTTAGCAGGTACATTGTCATCGAATTCGTAGTGTAGTTTGTTATTTCTGTCTTTTGCAGATTTACCCAAAGCGATAAGTACATCGTTAATTCTTTTCTTGAGATTGAAAGAAGTATTTTCGATTTCTACTTTGTTGGCTTCTAATTTGTTTAGATCTAAAATGTTGTTGATAAGAGATAAAAGGTATTCTCCCGAGAACTTAAGGGAATTTAGATGTTCTTTTTGATTAGGTGTTGGGCTTTCTTCTAGTAGTAAATGGGTTAGTCCCGTTACCGCATACAAAGGTGTACGTAATTCGTGAGTAATGGTCGACAAGAACTGTACTTTTGCTTCACTTGCTCTTTCTGCATTTTCTTTTGCCAAGATGAGTTCTGTGTTTTTGTTTTGAAGCAGTTCGTTGGCTTTGGCTCGCAAATTATTGTTTTTATACAAAGAAAGTGTAAGTAAAGAGAGTATAGTAATGAGTGCGATACTCAAAATGGTAGTAAGTCTACCTAACTTTAAAGATTTTTGTTGTTGAATATTTTCTTCTGTCAACTCTTCGATCAATACATTGTTTTCGTTCAAATTCAATTTAGCTCCTGCTTCCTGAGCAATAATCTCTTTATTGATATTAAATAGAGAATCTTTTATTTTCTGATGGGTTTTTAAATGATCAAGAGAGGTAAGAAAGTTTTGTTGCTTTTCAAAAATCCTACTGTATAACTTGTAGCACTCTGATCGAATTTCGGGATATTTTTTTTCTTTACCGATTTGAAGGGCAAGTTCATTGGTTTGTTGAGCCTCATCCGGCATATCCAGCATCAATTGAGCTTTTGCTTTATTTACATAAAGTTTAGCCTTAAAATAATGCATGTCAAACGAATCAATCATGGGGAGCCCACTATTGAAATGTTGGATGGCCAGTTCTGGTTTTTTTTGAGCCAATGCCAATATACCAAGGTTGGTTTTGATAGGACCTTGATACCCTGAAATATCATTTTCTTGCGTTAGCGTAAGAGCAGAGTTTAAAGCTTCTTCAGCAACTTCATACTTTTCAAGTTTTGTGGCAATTGCTCCATAAATCATATAGGAATGTGCCAACATCTCCTCATTCTCTTCCTCTTCCTGAATTTTTATAGCATCCAGGATCTGATCTTCAGCTTGATTTAAATCACCGAGTTCTCTGTACAACTTGGCCAAGACCATATTCGTTTTAGAGGTATAGATACGATCCTGATTTTGTAAAGCAATTTCTTTTGCTTGAATAATGTTGGAAAGGGCAAGTTCTAGTTGAGCTTGATCAATCGAATTTGAAGCTCTTACTAAATAACTTTCAATAGAATCCTTGACCTGATTGTTTTTTGCAATTTCTGGAATTTGAGCAGACGCATAAAAACAACAGATACATAAAAATTTGAATATAAAAAATCTGATTTGGGTTGGCATTTTTCCTTTGAAATATGTCAACTAATATAGTTATTTCTTACAAATGTTAATAATTAAATCTATTATTCTATGACTATAGCCTATCTCATTGTCATACCATCCGATAATTTTTACCATTTTTCCGATAACAGATGTCATCAAGGAATCAAAAACACAGGAGTGCGGATTTCCAATAATATCGATAGAAACAATTGGATCTTCAGTATAGGCTAATATTCCGCTTAGATTGTTTTCTGCCGCTTGCTTAAAGGCATTATTTATCTCTTCTATAGTAGTCTCTTTTTTTACGTTAAAAGTAACATCGGTCAAAGATCCATCGGGTACAGGTACTCTTATTCCGCAACCTCCTATGACCGAACTTAGCTCAGGAAAAATTTTGGTCAGTGCCTTGGCAGCTCCTGTAGTGGTGGGAACAATAGATTGCCCAGCAGCCCTTGCTCTTCTCAAGTCACGATGAGGTTGGTCATGTAAACTTTGATCTGTGGTGTAACTATGCACCGTGGTAATATAAGCCTGTTCGATTCCGCAAAGATCATTAACCACCTTAATCATATGCGCTGCATTGTTTGTAGTACATGAAGCGTTGGATATGATAGTTTCTGATCCATCCAAAATATCATCGTTTACTCCCAAAACCACAGTTTTAATCTGGTCGTCCTGAGGTGGTACAGAGAGGATTACTCTTTTGGCTCCAGCATTCAGGTGTTTTTCTAATAATGCTCTGGTCTTAAATTTTCCGGTAGCTTCTACAACAATATCCACTTCATAAGAACTCCAATCACAATGTTCTGGATCCTTTTGGTTAAGAAGAGGAATCTTTTTTTCGTTAATAATGATATGGTCCTCATCGTAAGTTACCTCTAATGGTAAAACGCCATGGATACTATCATACTTGAGTAAATGACTAAGAGTTCTTGCATCTGCAAGATCGTTTATGGCTACAACTTCAATTTCAGAATGATCGATAAGTAATCTAAAAAGACTTCGTCCAATTCTTCCAAAACCGTTGATGGCAATTCTAATAGGGGTATTCATTACTTCCTAACTGATGCTTTTTTTATTTTAGGTCAAATGTTTTTGTGCTTTGTATGAAGATCTCACCAATGCCCCACTCTCAACATGTCTGAACCCCATTTCTAAACCTATTTTTTCGTATTTCTGAAATTGATCTGGTGTAATGAACTCTTTGACAGGTAGGTGTTTTTTACTGGGTTGAAGGTATTGGCCAATAGTCACGATATCCAAGTTCACTGCCCTAAGATCCTTAAGGGTTTGTATTACTTCTTCTTCGGTTTCGCCCAATCCAAGCATAATTCCACTTTTGGTACGATTAATACCATTGTCCTTAAGGTATTTTAAAACCTGAAGACTTTGTTCATACTTTGCCTGAATTCGCACTTCTCGGGTAAGTCGTTTTACCGTTTCCATGTTGTGTGAGACCACTTCTGGTTTTACTGCTATTATACGGTCAATGTTTTTGGTTTTTCCTTGAAAATCTGGAATTAAGGTTTCTAGCGTAGTTTCTGGGTTCATTCGGCGTATAGCCTGAATGGTTTCTGCCCAGATGATGGAACCTCCATCTGCCAAGTCGTCTCGATCCACTGAGGTAACTACAGCATGTTTGATGTTCATTATTTTGATAGAACGCGCGACTTTTTCGGGTTCTTCCCAATCTACAGTTTCTGGTCTACCGGTTTTTACCCCGCAAAAACCACAGGAACGGGTACAGATATTACCTAGGATCATGAAGGTAGCTGTTCCCTCACTCCAGCATTCTCCCATATTAGGACAACTACCAGAAGTACAGATAGTGTGTAAGTTGTATTTATCTACAAGTCCTCGTAGTTCGGTATATTTTTTCCCGGTTGGGAGTTTTACTCGTAACCACTTTGGTTTTGTCTTTGGAGGAGCTACGCTACTTACGTCATTGTTCATACAAGCAATATTTTTAGCAAAAATACGAAGAAAGGTTTGATTAGTATGTAGTTCTTATAAAAGTTATGTTTTCTATAAGAGTCTATCCTATTTCTGGTTTTTATCCAAAGGTTTTAGTCCCATTTTTGATCAGGTTTTTTCCTGTTTAGATTCAGTTGTATGATCCTAATATACTGTTAGTCATGTTGTTACATTTGTTTTAAATTTTTTAACAAAGGTGGTGTCCGAAAAACCTAAATAGAGTAGGAGAACTCTTAAAACCATTAATTATGAAAAAACTAACAGTAATGATCATGGGCGTAATGCTTTTGCTATCAGGAGCATGCGAGAAAGAAACAGATTACGAACCACAAAATTCGATTACCGATAGCCAAGTCGTAGTTGAAGAGGCTGTAGAAGGTAAATATGGCGGGCGATACTGCGTATATTTTATTGAATATGGTCGATGGGTTGCAAGTCCTTTCGGGTTTTATTGTAACAAAAACTTACCGGGAATTTGTAGTATCCAAAGATTTTGTTTCCCAGAGATTATTTTTGATCCATGTTGGTTAATTCCATGTTGGATAGAAATTTTTGACCCTTGGGACATTTATGAAAAAATTGACCCAAGAGAATTTGAATCCATTCGTGATAAATTGGAGCTAGAAATTGATCCAAGAATTGGGTCTGCTCCATTTGCGCTCAATGAACAAATTGCAGGATTACAGTTTTATGAGCAAAATGAGCTTATGGAAATTCGAGACAAAGAATCTGGTGTTTTTTATCTAGAAAACGATCTTAAACTAGATGCAGAAACAAGCAGATCATTAGGGTTGTACGGGAATACCGTTAAGGCTGGGAAGTATCCGGTGTTGGTGAATCCTGAAAATGAAACCTTTAATGTAATTTTATCTGTTGAAAAAGGATTCGAAAGGTAGTTTTTATCAAACAAGACGAAAAGCCGGTGTAGAATTGCTATACCGGTTTTTTTATTTATAATTCATAAAATTATTTTAACATGAGGTTAAAATTAAGTTAACATAAAATTTTTTTCGGATTTAAAAGTTATCAAAGCAAAACGAGGAAAAATGATGCAAGAGGAATTAGTCAGTCCTAAAAAAAGACAAAACGATCGTAAGCGTGTAGAAAAATGGTTGTTAAATAACCACAGATATATCAATATTACTGCGATAGAAAAAGAGATTTCGGCACCAAAAGGCTTAGTGCAAAAATTTGTGAAATACGATAAAAAGATTAACGACAAATGGATAGATCCACTATTCGTTGTCATTAAAAGGTTTACTACTTTTAATTTAAGGTAATTAGCATAACACCTTTATACCAAAAATTAAGTGTTGGGATTAGTAATAATCTCGGATAATAATTTTTTGGCTCTCAATAATTTTACTTTTACATTATTAATAGGCTCATCTAGAGACTCGGCGATTTCTTTATAACTTAATTCCTGAAAATACCTGAGATTAATTACCTGCTGGTAATTTGGTTTTAGTTGTTTTATGTATAGTAACAACTGTGCCAGGTTTTGTTCGGTAATTAATTTATCCTCTGGTGTAGGGGTGTCATCGATTATTTTATATACTCTATCATCTACCTGAGTTGTGGTTTGGGATTGTATAGAAGCATTCTTCTTTCTCAATAAATCAATATGAATATTTTTAGAGATCTGTATCAACCAGGTTTTAAAGGTGTATTCTTCTTTAAAAGTGCCTATTTTATCAAAAGCTCTTGAAAAACTCTGAATGGTAATGTCTTCTGCATCATATTCGTTTTGAGTTCTTTTCAGTTGAAAATTATATACGTCATTCCAAAAAGTATCTAGCAAATAATTAAATGACATTTGCTTACCTTCTTTAGCATTTTCGATATGCTCTTGTAATGAAATAGAGTCTTCTTTTTTCAACGATTTATCTTTGAATAGAATAGTTGCTGCCTAAGCCTAACTTATTTATTTGGCATGCTCAGTTTCGTTACAACTAGAGTATTGATCCGGAGTTTTACCACAAAGCGAACAAGATTCTCCTTCTTTATTAAGAAAAGGGCTTTGACTAGCACAGGTTCCAGCAAATTTACCATCCTTTTTTGCCCATAATTTTATGGCAATCCCTGCAAAAGCCAAAAGAAGTAAACCTACGGTAAGTAATAGAAGTTTCATAACAATTAAAAATGTACTTAAATAGGAGGCAAAGATACAAAGAAAGTGTGGTAATACAGAAAATGTTAAATGATATTAACTTCGGTCTCCAGGTTAATGTTAAACTTCTCTGTAATTTCCTTTTGTATCTCACGAGAAACATTTAGAATTTCTTGTCCTGTAGCATTGCCATAATTCACCAAAACCAAAGCTTGTTTATTGTGTACTCCCGCATCACCCCATCTTTTACCTTTAAAACCAGCTTGTTCAATTAACCATCCTGCAGGTATCTTTATATGGTCCTCATCTATGGTATATGATGGAATTTCCGGAAACCTATCCAATAAGTTGAGGTATTGACTTTTGGAGACTACAGGGTTTTTGAAGAAACTACCACTATTACCGATCTCTGATGGGTCTGGGAGTTTACTTTTTCGTATCTGGATAACGGCATCAGCAACATCTTTGATGGTCGGGTCCTGAATGTTTTGAGCAGAAAGTGCAGCTTCTATTGCTCCATAGCTAGTGTTTAAGACATGATTCTTTTTACGTAGTCTGAAAGAGACCTTTGAAATAACGTACTTGCCTTTGACCACATTTTTAAAAATAGAGTCTCGGTATCCAAATTTACAATCTTCATTAGAGAACGTATATTTCTCTCCAGTTGCTATTTCAAATGCCTCGCAGTTGATCATAGTGTCTTTTAATTCAACACCATAAGCTCCTATGTTTTGAATGGGAGCACTGCCTACGTTGCCAGGGATAAGCGATAGGTTTTCCAATCCACTGTATCCTTGTTGTATACAATATTGAACAAACTCATGCCAGTTTTCACCTGCATTAGCGGTTACGCATACATATTCATCCGATAATTCTTCAGTTTCAATTCCTTTCAGAGTAAGATGTAAAATAGTAGCTTCGATATCTTTGGTAAGTAGCATATTGCTACCCCCGCTAAGTATAAAAAGCGTTTTGTCTTTATAAACTTGAAGTGCTTCTTTAAGAATGGATTCAGAACTGATTTCAATATATTCACGGGCAAACACCTCAATGCCAAAAGTGTTGTATTTTTTTAAGGATTTGCGCTGCTCAATTTTCATTAACTGTTGTATTTTTCCAAGGCTACTCTTAATATTTCAATGGCTTTTTTTAAATCTCTTCGATTAAGTACATAAGCTATTCTTACCTGATTTAATCCCTCATTTGGGCTGGAGTAAAAACCAGATGCTGGCGCTAACATAACGGTTTCTTTGTTCAATTCAAATTTATCGAGTAACCATTGTGCAAAATGATCTGCATTATCGATAGGTAATTCGGCAATACAATAAAAAGCGCCCATAGGTTCGGCTACTTTTACCCCAGGAATTTCTCTTAGGCCTGCAACCAAAGTATCCCTACGATTTTTATATTTCGAAACGGTTTCCTGATAATAAGATTCTGGGGCTTCGAGAGCGGCTTCACTGGCAATTTGTGCAAAAGTAGGAGGGCTTAACCTAGCCTGAGCAAATTTCATAGCCGTTTCCATAACACTTTTGTTTTTGCTAACGATACATCCAATTCGTGCGCCGCACATGCTGTATCTTTTGGATACAGAATCTACTACAATAGCATGTTCATCCAGCTCTTTTTCCTGTAGCACCGAATAGTGTTCGATATCGTCGTATACGAATTCGCGATATACCTCGTCCGAAATCAAAAACAAATCATACTTGATCGCTAGCTTGGCCAATTGTTGTATTTCGTGTTTACTGTATAGATATCCTGTAGGATTACCAGGGTTACAGATCAATATGGCTTTGGTCTTTTTTGTAATCAGCTTTTCAAACTCTTCGATTGCGGGTAGTGCAAATCCCGTTTCGAGTTTTGATATCACAGGAACTACGGTAACTGTAGATTGCGTAGAAAAACTATAGTAATTAGCGTAGAAAGGTTCTGGTACTATGATTTCATCCCCTGGATCAGTAATGCTACCCATAGTAAAAATCAAAGCCTCACTACCTCCAGTAGTCACTAAAATATCATCAGAAGTTATTGTGATATCATGTTTGGCATAATACCCTGCCAATTTTTTTCGAAAACTTTCAAAACCCGCAGAATGACTATAGGCTAGTACATCCAACGAATGGTTTTTTACCGCTTCCATAGCTTCAATAGGCGTCTTAATATCCGGCTGACCAATGTTAAGGTGATAAATGCGCTTGCCTTCCTTTGCAGCTTTCTCTGCAAAAGGTACCAATTTTCGAATTGGTGATTCTGGCATTGCTTTACCTTTTTGAGATACAATAGGCATCTGATCTGATTTTAAAAATAAAATAGCGGTAAATTTCTTAAATTATTTAAGAATTAAATACATATTAACGACTATTTTTCAACTATTTTTCTATATTTAGAGGAATGAAGATTTTATCACAGAAATTTTATCATTTTCTTAAAAGCAAGACCCTTGTTTTCCTTCTGTTTTTTAATGTTGTAGCGTTTTCTCAATCTCACTTCAGTTTACCGGCCGGATCGTCTAGTGACAAAATAAAATTCGAATTTGCCAATAACTTAATGATTATTCCTGTGTATGTCAATGGAGTAGAGCTTTCTTTTATTTTGGACACTGGTGTAGGGTCTACAATTATCTTTAGCGTGGACAACAAAAACTCTTTAGAACTTAAAAATGCCACGAAAATATATCTTAGAGGGTTAGGAGATGAAGCTCCTGTAGAAGCTATTAAATCTGTTAGTAATGAAGTGAGAATAGGTAAAGCGCTTAGTGCATCACATACAATTTATTTGGTTTTGGACGAGTCGATTAATTTCTCTCCAAGAATGGGGTTTCCTATTCATGGAATCATAGGGTATGATTTTTTTAGAGACTTTATTATGGATATTAATTATTCTAATAACTATATAAAAATTAATAGACCAAGTACCTATAAGTACAAAAAATGTAAAAAGTGCTATCGAACAGATTTAGGGTTCCAAGATCAGCATAAAAGACCTTTCTTGACCGCAAAATACAAATCTAAGAAGGGATTGATAGATGTGAATTTGTTATTGGATTCAGGCTCTGGGTCTTCTCTTTGGTTGTTTGAAAATAAAGAAAAGGGGATAGAAGTTTCAGAAAATTCATTCAGAGATTTTTTGGGTAAAGGTTTTAACGGAGATATCTATGGTGAGCGCACCAAAATTGATGAATTGCATATTGGTGATTTTATGCTTAAAGATGTTACTACTTCATTTCCAGATTCTGTATACATCAAAGGAATTTCGGTGAATAATAGGCAAGGTTCCCTGGGAGGTGGAGTATTGCGAAGATTTAATGTGATCATGGATTATCCAAATAAAAGAATATCACTTAGGAAAAATAATTATTTCGAAAAACCTTTTCACTATAATATGAGTGGATTAACGATCCAGCATGTTGGTTTTGCATTTGCAAAAGATTATAACGAAAAAGACCGATTTTATATAGGATTGAATAAAATTATTAATCAAAAAACGGTACAGTTTACCAATGATTTTGTGCTAAAACCTAAATACGAAATTTCGGATGTTCGACCAGGTTCTCCCGCAGAGGAAGCAGGGCTTAAAAAAGGAGATATTTTGATCGAAATTAATGGGCGAAAAGCCTATACCTATAAATTGTCAGAACTTAATGATTTGTTTTATCTGGAAGAAGGAAAGAAAATAAGGCTTAAGATAAATCGATTAGGCGTTGAGATGCGTTTTGATTTTAATCTTAGAAAAGTAATATAAATGAAAAAGGATTGTCATCAGACAATCCTTTTTTATAGTAAGTATTAAAACTTTTAATTTTCTAGAACGCTTTTGCTAAGGACAGTTCCTTTAATTTTTATAGCCATTGTAGGGCTACTTGCTGCGTTAGAAGTAACGGTAATTGTTTTACGAATTGGTCCAACTCTTTTGGTATCGTACTTTACCTCGATTACACCGGTTTCTCCCGGTCCGATAGGAGCCTCAGGCTTTTTTGGAATGGTACATCCACAGCTTGAATATACTCTAGAAATCACTAAAGGAGCATCTCCAGTGTTCTTGAATTCAAATTGACGAACGCCATCACTTCCTTTGGCAATCTCACCATAATCGATAACTTCAGTTTTAAATTCTATTTCGGCTTTACCATCCTGCGCTTTCACAGCAAAACTGACAAGACCTATAAATAAAATCATCATCACTTTTTTCATAATGTAGGTTTTTGTTACGTGTAAAAGTAATCACTTTTTAATCAACATCAAAATTGATGTTGCCTAGTACTAACGTTAAAGTGAGGATAATATTCTGTCTTTTTTTACCATGTTATGCGTTTTGGGTAACAAATTTTTCGCAGCAATGGCCATAATTTCTGATATCACACTTTATACTTCGTACTATAATAATTACTTTTGCACTTCAAAATTTCCAAAAATCGGACCAAAGTATGGCATTAGCAGCAAAATATGATGCAAAATCGGTAGAAGAGAAGTGGTATAACTACTGGATGAAAAACAACTATTTTCATTCTGAAGTAGATGAAAGAGAGGCGTATACTATAGTAATTCCCCCTCCAAATGTGACAGGGGTCTTGCACATGGGGCATATGCTTAATAATACCATTCAGGATGTGCTGATAAGAAGAGCTAGACTGAAGGGATACAACGCCTGCTGGGTTCCCGGGACGGATCATGCCTCTATTGCTACTGAAGCCAAAGTAGTAGCAAAATTAAGGGAAGAAGGTATTAGCAAGAACGATCTTACACGAGAAGAGTTTTTGAAGCATGCATGGGATTGGACTCATAAGCATGGTGGGATCATTTTGGAACAGCTTAAAAAATTAGGAGCATCTTGTGATTGGGAACGCACGGCGTTTACCATGGATGACAACCTGTCAGCTTCGGTAATCAAAGTTTTTGTGGATTTATACAACAAAGGCTTGATTTATCGTGGATATCGTATGGTAAATTGGGATCCAGAAGCCAAAACTACCCTTTCTGATGAAGAGGTGATATATGAAGAAAAGCAAGGGAATCTATACTACCTAAATTATAAGATTGAAGGAAGCGATGATTTCTTAACTATAGCTACTACAAGACCCGAAACCATCTTAGGTGATACTGCTATTTGTATCAATCCTAATGATGAGCGTTTTACGCACCTTAAAGGTAAAAAAGCTATTGTTCCTATTGCTGATCGTGCAATTCCGATCATTGAGGATGACTACGTGGATATGGAGTTTGGAACAGGATGTCTAAAAGTTACTCCGGCGCATGATCAGAATGATAAGGAGCTTGGTGATAGACATGGGTTAGAAGTACTAGATATTTTTAATGATGATGCGACTTTAAACGCGCTTGGTTTACACTATGAAGGCAAAGATCGTTTTGTAGTTCGCAAAGAAATCGTAAAAGAGCTGGAGAGTATTGGTGCTTTGAATAAAATCGAAACACACCTCAATAAGGTAGGAACCAGTGAGCGTACAAAGGCAGTTATCGAGCCTAAACTAAGTGATCAGTGGTTCTTAAAAATGGAAGATTTGGCAAAACCTGCTCTAGATGCGGTTTTGAATAAAGAGGTAAATCTTGTTCCCGAAAAGTTCATAAACACCTACCGTCATTGGATGGAAAACGTACGAGATTGGAATATTTCTCGACAGTTGTGGTGGGGACATCAAATACCTGCCTACTATTATGGTAAAGGGAAAGAAGATTTTGTAGTAGCGGAGAGTAGAGAACAAGCTTTGGCTTTGGCACAGGAAAAAACAAATAACTCTGCACTTACCGACGCGGATTTGACTCAAGATCCTGATGCCCTGGATACCTGGTTTTCTTCATGGTTATGGCCAATGAGTGTGTTTAATGGTATTTTGGAACCAGAGAATGAAGAGATCAATTATTATTATCCGACTCGAGACCTGGTTACGGCACCCGAGATTTTGTTCTTTTGGGTGGCAAGGATGATTATTGCTGGATACGAATACAAAGGAGAGAAACCATTTACCAATGTCTATCTAACAGGTATTGTAAGAGATAAACAAAGGCGAAAGATGTCAAAATCTTTGGGGAATTCTCCGGATCCTTTGGATTTGATCGATAAATACGGTGCAGATGGAATAAGAGTAGGGATGTTGTTGAGCTCTCCTGCTGGTAATGATCTGATGTTTGATGAAGATTTATGTAAGCAGGGTAGTGCATTTGTGAACAAGATATTCAATGCGTCTAGATTAATCTTAGGTTGGGAAGTTGATCACAATATTGAACAGCCTGAAGCTTCTGCTATTGCTGTGAATTGGTACAAATCAAGGTTTCAGAAAGCCTTGTCAGAACTAGAAGATAGCTACTCAAAATATAGAATTAGTGATGCGTTAATGACAACCTATAAATTGGTTTGGGATGATTTCTGTAGTTGGTTACTAGAAATGATCAAACCTGCATATGGTAGCCCAATAGATGGTAAAACGTATAATGAGGTTATTGCAATGCTTGAAGAAAATTTAAAAATACTACATCCTTTTGTGCCATTTATATCCGAGGAGATTTGGCAACAGCTTGCAGAACGAAATGATGATGAGGCTTTGATTATTGCCAGCTGGCCAGAGGTGAATGAAGTTGATGAGAACTTGATTCAAGGATTTGAAATGGCTTCGGAGGTGATTTCTGGGATACGCACCATCCGAAAAGAAAAGAATATAGCGTTCAAAGAATCTATCGAGATGATGGTGTTGAATGTCCAAAATAATAGCGCTGAGTTTGATTCGGTAATTGCTAAAATGGGTAATCTATCCACATTAGCTTATGTAGACGAGAAAGTAGATGGTGCGCTTTCGTTCCGGGTAAAATCGAATGAATATTTTATTCCTATTTCCGGAGCTATTAATGTAGAAGAAGAAATTAAAAAGTTAACTGAGGAGTTGACTTACACCGAAGGTTTCTTGAAATCAGTACAGAAAAAATTGCAGAATGAGCGTTTTGTAAATAATGCGCCAGAGCAAGTTATTGCCAACGAGCGAAAGAAAGAAGCAGATGCTGAAGCAAAAATTCAAACGCTAAAATCAAGCCTTGAGAGTTTGCAAAACTAAACAAAAGAGCTATAAATAATAAAAAAAGCACCTTGAAGAAATTCAAGGTGCTTTTTTTTAATCCTTTATATACTTATTTACGTATTCTATATACTTTAGTTTGGCCTCTTCTGGTGTTAAGTCTTTAACCTGAAACAAGGCATTTAACTTAAAAGCATTCCTGAGTTGGCTATTCCCAGAAGGAGTGTAGAACCCATCAGCATGTGTAGCCTGCTTATAATAGGCATAGAAATGAAGCATAACGTCCGGCGGAAATTGCATTTTTGTGTTGCAAGCCTTCTCATATGCTTTTTCAAAAGCAATATTTAATTCCTCATTGGTCATGACTAAAGATTAGCTATAACACTTTCTCCTCCTCTTACTTTTTGATTTAAAGTAACATTAAGTTCGGTACCTATTGGTAAATAAACATCTACTCTCGATCCAAATTTGATAAAACCGCTATCCGATCCCTGAGTAACTTTTTCACCTTCTTTTGCGTAGTTCACAATTCTTTTGGCCAAAGCACCTGCAATTTGCCTGTAAAGTACTTCAACAAGATTATTTTTTACCACTACGGTAGTTCTTTCATTTTCTTCTGATGCCTTTGGATGCCAGGCAACCAAATATTTCCCCGGATGATATTTGCTAAAGATTACTTCTCCATTTATGGGATGGCGGGTGACATGCACATTTATTGGAGACATAAAAATAGAAACCTGTAACCTTTTGTCATCAAAGTGTTCTTTTTCATGTACCTCTTCGATAACAACCACTTTACCGTCTACCGGTGCCACTACTGTGTTGTCACTTACTGAGGTTTTTCTTTTAGGGTTTCTAAAAAACTGTAGTATTAAAAATAGTAGGACTAGACTCAAAGCCAATATGGCAAATTGCCATTCGTCATTCTGGATGGCTACATATGAAGCAACATTGATACCTATAAATAATACCAAAGTTATCGAGATGATTTTGTATCCTTCTTTATGAAACATATTTCAAAATTTGTAAAAATGCATATAGAAATGGGCTTGCAAAAATAACACTATCCAATCGATCATAAATACCACCATGTCCAGGCATTATAGATCCACTATCTTTTACTCCAGCTTGTCTTTTGAACTTCGATTGTATTAGATCTCCCAATGTCCCAAAAATACTCATAATTATGCTTATAATCAACCAAATTGTAAGTGTAAGTGTATGAGATATGGTGGCTATAAGGTATCCGGCAAGGATGGAAAAAACAAATCCACCTACGAATCCTTCGATTGTTTTTTTAGGAGATATGCGCTCAAGTAACTTATGTTTTCCAAAATTCTTACCTACCAAATACGCAAAACTATCGTTGGTCCATGTGATTAAAAAGGCTCCTGCAATGATTAGCGGTTGATAGTCGCCAGAGTAATTAGGAGTTAACGTTAAAAAGGTAATCGAAGTGATGAGATAGAAAATACTCGTCCCATATTTTCTTTTTTCGAACATCGGTATGATCCTGATGGTAAGAAGATCTTTGATCAAAAATAACTCTGTAATTAAGGTAAGCACCAAAATAGGAATGATGAGGTATAACTGATGCTGAAAAAAATTCATCAGGGCAAAAAAGAAAATGAAAAGGATGTACAGTCTTTTATTTTGTAAATTAATTAGTTTTTGAAACTCGTATACGGATATCATACCGAAAATAAAAAATACACCTATGAATGTATATTTGGATACGAATATGCATACCAGTAGGATTACGACGTATAAAAAACCTGATAAAGACCTAGTGAGCAGTTCTTTCATCTACTTGTAATTGTTGTTTTGTTGATGTGGAAGTGTACGTCAAGGATCATGTTGGTTAGTGCCAAATTAATGATTCGGCTGATTTTGAATCATAAATCTTCCAGCAGGAGCAAATATAAATTTTTTGAACTACTTCCATAGCTTAAGAAATCCTTTTCTTTTTGTGGTTCAAAATCTTTAATGGTAGTAATGTTTGAAGGAATGGCGTTTTTGTTTTTGTCTTTAATTCCTTTTAATCCTTCTCCGATGCTCTTAACTAATTGACTTGTAGAGGCTAAAATCACAAAATTATCCGGTAGTTCAGTGAGTTTTTTTTCTCGTAATTGATTTGAAGAAACTAATATGGCACCGCTATCTGCGATTAAATATTCGCAGGTAGCGAAAAAGAAAGAAGCATTCGAATTTTTGACGTAATTTAAATTGTATCCAGAAAATTTGTGTTCCAGACCAATGTCAAAACAGCAAACATCTTTTTCGTACCAATCATTTTCCAATAGGATCTTGTCAAAAGAATCCAGGACCTCTTCATCTTTGTCACAGTATAAAAACTTACCACCGTTTCTTTTGAAATTCATCATGAAACTTTCATCGACAGGTAGGTCGATTTCTGGCATGTATTTACTGCGATCATCAATGTGACGCTCCTTACTCTTTTGGTCTGATTTAGATTTTGATGAAAATAATCTTCTAAATAGACTCATCTTTGGATTATGATTCGGGAATTACAATTTTAACCTATCTTCAAAGATAAAAAAAATCTTAACCAAAATTCTGTTCGGTTAAGATTTTTCATTTTACAAGTAAAAATATCTTTATTAAGAAGGCTCAGGAATGATTTCTTCTTCTTTTTTACCAAATGGGCGCTCCCCGAATATCTTCTCAAGATTGTCTTTGAAAATCACTTCTTTTTCTAGTAATACTTCGGCGAGCTCAGTTAATTTATCTTTATGTTTCTCTAATAAATCAATTGCTCTTTGGTATTGTGTCTCAATAATATTTGAAATCTCTTTGTCGATTAACTCACTAGTTTGTTCACTATATGGTTTTGCAAAACTGTACTCACTTTGTCCAGACGAATCATAGTAAGTAAGATTACCAATTTTATCGTTAAGCCCATAAATGGTAACCATAGCTCTGGCTTGTTTAGTTACTTTTTCAAGGTCGCTTAGTGCACCGGTAGAGATTTCATTAAAAATTACTTGCTCTGCAGCACGGCCTCCCAACGCTGCACACATTTCGTCCAACATTTGATTTGGGCGAACGATTAATCGTTCTTCAGGAAGATACCACGCAGCTCCCAAGGATTGTCCTCTAGGAACGATGGTTACTTTTACTAAGGGTGCAGCGTGCTCTAACATCCAACTTACTGTTGCATGACCAGCTTCGTGGAAAGCAATAGCACGTTTTTCTCCTGGTGTAATGATTTTGTTTTTCTTTTCTAATCCACCAACAATTCTATCTACAGCATCAAGGAAATCTTGTTTCCCTACTGCTTTATTACCTTTTCTGGCAGCAATTAAAGCAGCCTCATTACATACATTGGCGATATCTGCTCCAGAGAATCCTGGCGTTTGCTTAGCAAGGAAATCTGTGTCAAGTTCGTTATCTAATTTTTTGAGAGGTCTTAGGTGTACCTCAAAAATTTCTTTACGTTCTCTTACGTCTGGTAGATCCACATAGATCTGACGATCGAATCGCCCAGCACGCATTAATGCTTTATCCAATACATCTGCACGGTTAGTAGCAGCAATAACAATTACATTGGTATTGGTTCCAAAACCGTCCATTTCGGTAAGTAATTGGTTCAATGTGTTTTCTCTCTCATCGTTAGATCCAGAGAAATTACTCTTACCACGTGCTCGACCTATAGCATCAATCTCATCGATAAAAATGATCGCTGGAGATTTTTCTTTAGCTTGTTTAAATAAGTCTCTTACCCTTGAAGCTCCAACTCCTACAAACATCTCAACAAAATCAGATCCTGATAGTGAGAAAAAAGGCACTTTAGCTTCACCGGCAACAGCTTTAGCCAAAAGGGTTTTACCTGTTCCCGGAGGTCCTACTAATAAGGCACCTTTAGGGATTTTACCTCCTAGAGACGTATATTTTTCTGGATTTTTAAGGAAATCTACAATCTCTTGTATTTCTTCTTTGGCCCCTTCAAGACCAGCAACGTTTTCAAAAGATACTTTTACATCTGTATTTTGGTCAAAAAGTCGTGCTTTGGATTTTCCAATATTAAAGATTTGCCCGCCAGCACCTCCACCAGCGCCTCCACTCATTCTTCTCATAATAAAAATCCATACTCCAATGATCAGCGCAAATGGTAATAAAGTGATGAAAATCTCTCCCCAGAAACTACTTTCTGTATCATAACTAACTGTAGTGCTCAGGTTATTTTCTTTCTTTATCGTGGCAATCTTATTTTCAAAATTCTGAAGATCTCCAAATTCAAATTGGTAATCGGGATCACTAGGGCTTTTAGGAAGGATGGATTTGCTTCTTCCTTCTTTGTGTTTATCCAAAGCTCTAGCTTCGGGAGTTAGAAAAACTTTAGCTTGTCTGCGATTAGTAACAACAACAACTTTTTCTACTTCACCTTTTTCTAAAAAGTCCTGGAATTCTGAAGGAGAGGTGTTAGGAGCAGATCCAAGGCCACTGCTACCACCCATAAAATTTAATACTAAAAAACCAACAATAATAATAGCGTATATCCAATATGCGCTAAATTTTGGTTTTTTATTTGGTTCTGGTTTTTTATTTTCTTTCGCCATTTAACGGTGTGCTTTTTAATAATTAGTTTCGATAACGGTTGTCTTTGCATCTCCCCAAAGTCCTTCTATATCGTAAAACTCTCGAATATGCTTTTGAAATACATGAACAACAACATCTACATAATCAATTAAAACCCATTCTGCATTTTCGCTCCCTTCAACGTGCCAAGGTTTGTCCTTAAGCTCTTTACTAACTGTTTTTTGGATGGAATTTACTATTGCGTTTACCTGAGTATTAGAAGTACCATTGCAGATTACAAAATAATTACAAACCGTATTTTCGATTTCTCTAAGATCCAAAATATTGATGTCATTACCCTTAACTTCTTCAATACCTTTTATAATTTGAGTAATTAATTGATCGTTACCGATTTCTTTTTTAATCATGCATTTTTTTTATTTGTGTAAAGTTATTACTTTTTATTGTTTATACGTCCGTATTATGGGACATTTATGAAACTTTTACACCTTTTTGTATGCATATAATCAAAGTTGATGCCATTGACTCTACGAATACTTTTCTTCGCAACCTAAATCGAGAAAAAAAGTTGGAGAAACCTGTTTGTGTTTTGGCTTTTGAACAACTGGCTGGTAAAGGGCAAATGGGAACCGTTTGGCAAAGCAATCCTGGCGAAAACCTTACCTGTAGTGTGTTTATGCCTATAGAGAAGGTTGCATTAAAAGATCAGTTTTATATTTCGATTGCAACTTCTTTGGCCGTTTATGATGCACTACAAAATATGATGATTCCTAAATTATCTATAAAATGGCCAAACGACATTCTGTCAGATAGATTAAAAATTTGTGGTATCCTAATCGAAAATATCGTTAAAAATGGCAGTCTGGAAGGAGTTATTATCGGTGTAGGCTTAAATGTCAATCAATCGGTGTTTATCGATTTGCCTCAAGCAGGATCTATCAGACAAATTTTGGGACAACCAGTGGATATAGAAGAAGTGTTACATGGGTTTTTAAATGCCCTGGAACATCGTTTTTCGTTGTTGAGTCCTTTGTATTTTGAAAAGTTGAAAGAAGAATACGAAACATTGCTCTTCAGAAAAGACAAACCCTCTACATTTGTGGATGCAAAGGGTGATTCTTTTGTGGGTATCATACAGGCAATAACCAATCAAGGAAAATTGCAAGTGATGTTAGAAGATGCAATCATTTCTACTTTTGATTTAAAGGAGATTCGATTGCTCTATTAGCCATTTATTATTAAAGCTTTCCGATATTCTCGGTAAGTGTATTGATAAAGTTTTGAATTGGGTTTTTGATCATCATGGCCATCATAGCGTTAAACTGACCTTCAAAAACCAACTGTGTAGTACTTTTTCCGTCTCCGGTGTCTACGATATCTGCAGTCAAAGTAAATGGTAATTTGTCGCTAGCGGCACCCAATACTACTTTAACCGGGCTTTCGCTTGATTTTTGTTCCAAAACCAATTCCGGCATACCTTTTAATTGAAAAAGAAATCTGGAATCACTCAGTTTTTCAAACTTTTGCTTGCTCTCTGGCATCAACTGCTCAAAGTTTTCCACCTTTGTTAAAAATTCAAATACCTCTTCTGCGGTTTTATTTACGGTTACCGTAGGGCTTTCTAAGTTCATAAATTATTAATTTGTTAAATATTCCATTCAGCTGGATTCGTTCTCCAGCCTTGGAGGGTTTTTAATTGCTCCTGATTGATATAGTTTGTGTCCAAAGCTTGTTCCAGGAGATTTTCATAATTACTGAGTGTGTGCAAGGATAATGCCGCATTTTTGAAGTTGTCATCTGCTATTTGGAAACCGTAGTTAAAAATAGCAACCATTCCCAGCACTTCAGCATTCACTTCATTAAGCGCTTTGACTGCATTTAGGCTACTTTTCCCAGTGCTGATCAAATCCTCTACAACTACGACCTTTTTGCCTTCAGGAACAATTCCTTCGATTTGATTTTTACGACCATGTTTTTTGGCTTCTGGTCGTACGTAAATGAATGGCAAGTCAAGGTGCTGTGCCACTAGCATTCCGATACCGATTGCTCCGGTAGCAACACCAGCGATCACATCAGGGTTTCCATAGGTCTCTTTGATAAAGTGAGCTAAGTTTTCCTTAAGGAAATTTCGTATTTCCGGATACGACAAGGTAACTCTATTGTCACAGTAGATAGGAGATTTCCATCCCGATGCCCAAGTAAAAGGTTCTTGTGGTTGTAATTTAATTGCGTTAATTTGCAGTAATAACTCAGCAGTTTTTTTTGCTGTATTTTTGTCAAAAATCATAGTTGCAAATGTATAAAGTTTTTGTGAATAATACGCCTATTATTCTTTCTACAAAAAAGACAATAGAGGGGTATAAAACAATCTCGATTAAAGATGTAGATTTTCCTCCGATCATTAGAGATATCCTAAAACAAGAAGGAGAAGGAAAGGAAGCCAAATATCATTTTTATCACAAGAGTGAGGACAAGCTCATGGATCATTTGTACGAAAAACTTCCGGTGGTGGTTGCAGGAGGAGGAAAAGTCTATAATAAAGAGATGGAAATTCTCTTTATACGTCGTAATGGAAAATGGGATTTACCCAAAGGAAAGATCGAGAAAAAAGAACATATTGAAACGGCGGCCATACGAGAGGTAGAAGAGGAAACTGGGGTTTCTGGACTTGAGATCACAAAGTTTTTATACAAAACCTATCACATATTTAAGCGAAACGGAGAGTTTCGACTCAAAGTCACCTACTGGTTTGAAATGAAAACCGAATACGAAGGAGAACTGGTACCTCAAACAAGCGAGGGCATCACCAAAGTAAAATGGAAAAACAAGAAAAAAGCAATGAAGGCGCTAACTAATTCTTACGCCAACATCAAAAAGCTTTTTTCTCATGATTATTTACCGTAAAATTCGATATACTGGATACCTAAGGTGTGAAGTTTCGTAATTGCTCGATTGTTTGTGCAACCAATCCAATTGTGCGTACCAGTTATTGGCAAAAGCAGTATCTTTTTTCTTTTCTTCAAACTTTTCTTTCAAGGCAGGAGTATTCATCAACAATTCTTTGGCTTTGTCCTCCCAAACATAAGGCGAAAATCCTTCTTTTTGCTGTAGTATGGTGTCGAAATAGTTCCAGTTAAAAAAGGAATCAGTAGCCTCTGGTTCCAGAGTTTCCAATAGATATCTAAATCCTTTTTGAGCTACAGGAACGATAATATCCCCTTGTCTAAAATGAATAGTCTCTTCACTTGTAGTCACCGAGGTTTCAAAATGTAAATAGTGCCCTTCATAAGGTGTTTTTCGGGATTTGTAATCCTTGATATGATAGGTTTCAACCGTAATAGAAGAATCCTTGGATAAGAACGTAAATTCAATTTTATTTTGTTTCAAACGATTGATTACATTCCACCATCCTTGAGGTATTACATAGGCTTTAGGAACGACAACCTCAGTTTTAGGAATAAAGAAATCTTGATAGGTAACCTCTTTGGTGTAGGGTTGATTTTGGTCGTATTTCAATCTTTTTACTCCCGTAAGATCACTGTCGATAAATTTCCCTTCATATCCTTTAAAATCAAATTTGGTGCTCCTGGTAGTATCAATCGCCCAGTTTACAGGATAATTTTTTTGAGTTGGCCAGTTAGAGAATGCTTGTTCTCTTAATGAGCGTATAGTTGCTCCGTCTTTTTCGGTGATATCAATCATGGATCTCATTAATTCATAAGTCCCCTCAACTCTTTTTTTGTAGGGTTTAAGCATATGTGTTTCTACCATCATCCCTAGGGTATTCCATAGTGTTGTATATCCCGTAGAGTACCGCGGAGAGTCCATAAACTGCTGCCATCCCTTATCAGGGGTAGTTCCCCATACGTTTACATATGGGGTAATATCCCACTCTTTTTGAGCCAACGATTTTTCCAATTGAGGCTGCATTTGGGTATGTAAATATTCACCGAGCTCTTTCCCAAGTTTGTTATGTTGCGTAAAGAGATGGGTCAAAGTGTACTGATAATCTGCTCCGTTGCTTACATGATTGTCGATAAAAACATCAGGTTGTACCAAATGAAAGATTTGTGAAAAGGCATTGGCGTTTTTAGTATCACTTTTGATAAAATCGCGATTCAAATCAAAATTCCTTGCATTTCCTCTGAAACCGTATTCTTTTGGACCATTTTGATTGGTTCTACTACCAGAGTTACGTTGTAAAGCTCCACCTATGTTATATACAGGAATGGTTGTCAAAACTGTGTTTTTAGGCATCTTTACTTTGCCTTGTACAAGATCTCTAAAAAGCATCATCGTAGCATCTATACCGTCGCTCTCTCCAGGATGAATCCCATTATTGATTAACAAAACTCTTTTTGAAGATCTGATATTTTCAAAATCAAAGGTTTTATCTGGATTAAGAGTTACTAAATGCAATGGGAAACCACTGTCTGTTGTACCAATTTCCTGAATAGCAATTTCTACATATGTTTTAGCAAGATCTTCATAATAACGGATAACGTCTTGATATGTTGGAGTTTCGGTACCATTACTTTTTTCAAAAAGTGTTATAAAATCAGGTTGTTCTTCTGTTTTGTTTTCTGAAGTAGAACATGAAATAATATATAGTAAGCCGAAAGCGAGTAAAATTTTGCGCATGATTGATGAATATGAAAGCCAAATATACTAAGTTTTCGAAATTCATGATTTCTAAAACGTTATAGTCCTTTGTTACTTACAGATACGCTTCGATTTTGCTTGTTTACCTACAAAATAAGCGTATTTTTGCACCCTCAAATACCATAGCTATGACAGAGTTTGTAAGAAAGAGAGTGGCGAACGCCAAAAATGATATCCTATCCGGATTAACAGTTGCACTGGCATTGGTGCCAGAGGCTGTTGCTTTTGCCTTTGTGGCTGGTGTAGATCCTTTGGTAGGTTTGTACGCAGCATTTATGATCGGTTTGATCACCTCAGTCTTTGGGGGTAGACCGGGAATGATTTCTGGTGCGACAGGAGCATTAGCCGTTGTAATGGTGCATCTGGTAGCAGAAGGAAATGCCATGGGAGCAGAAGGAGAAGAACTAGGGCTATATTATCTGTTTGCTACGGTGATTTTGATGGGGATTATACAAATGCTTGCTGGTGTTTTGAAGCTAGGTAAATTTGTACGCTTGATACCGCATCCTGTAATGATGGGATTTGTAAATGGTTTAGCTATTGTAATTTTTCTTTCTCAATTGGCGATGTTCAAGGAGTTTGTTGATGGGGATAAAGTATGGATGCAAGGAGGTGATTTGTTTTTGATGTTAGGCTTGGTCTTGCTAACTATGGGAATCATGTGGGGACTACCAAAAATAAAAGCTACTGCTAAGTTGCCGGAAGCACTTATTGGGATTATTGTCGTTTCTGCAATTGTTATTTTAGGAAACCTTGACGTGGCTACTGTTGGTAGTTTTATTAGAGATGGTGGGGGAGAAGGACTAAAAGGCGGACTCCCACAATTTCAATTTGATATATTCAATAAAGTACCAATGACTTGGGAAACATTAAAATTTATTGGTCCATATGCAGTAATACTTGCTGCTATTGGTTTGATAGAATCATTAATGACCTTAAACTTAATCGATGAACTTACCGAAACCAGAGGAAATTCGAACCGAGAATGTTTGGCTCAGGGAGGTGCAAATATCGTAACAGGTCTGTTTGGAGGTATGGGTGGTTGTGCAATGATTGGGCAATCGATTATCAATATAAAAGGAGGAGGACGCACCCGACTATCCGGTATTGTTGCTGCAATTACGCTTTTGATGTTTATCTTATTTGCTTCAGGACTTATTGAGCAGGTGCCTATTGCAGCCTTAGTTGGAGTAATGTTTATGGTAGTGATCGGTACGTTTGCATGGTCTAGTTTCAGAATTTTGAATAAGATTCCTCTTACCGATGCCATAGTATTGATAGCTGTTTCATCGCTAACCGTATTCTTTGATTTGGCGGTGGCGGTTATAGCAGGAGTGATTATGTCTGCGTTGGCTTTTTCTTGGGAGAGTGCAAAACGAATTCGAGCAAGAAAGCATGTTCGAGAAGATGGTACCAAAGTGTATGAAATTTGGGGACCTCTTTTCTTCGGAAGTATACAGGCTTTTAACAACAAGTTTGATGTAAATAATGATCCCGACCAGGTGGAAATTGATTTTATGGAGTCTCGGGTAAGTGATCATTCAGCATTAGAAGCTATCTGGGCATTGGTAGGAAAATATGAAGAAGCAGGAAAAAAGGTGAAAGTAAAGCACCTGAGTGAAGAATGCCAGGCATTAATGATTAAAGCATCGCCACGATTGGCTAGCGTAATTGAACATAATGTAGATGATCCTCGCTATCACGTGATGGCCAAAGTAATGAAATAAAAACGTATATTTCGATTTTAAACGAAGTATACAAATAGATGGACATTCCTTTTGAACCTGTAGTTTTTGGTGTAAAAGTGAATGTCCATTTAATTTTGGAATATGCCGCTTTTTTTGTTGGTTTTCGATATTACCTAAACCTACGCAAAAGAAGCTTAGATCCTATCTCCTCAACCAATCGATTGTCTATCATTATCGGCGCCGTTTTCGGAGCTTTTTTTGGTTCCAGGATTGTTGGATTTTTAGAACACCCTATTTTCTCTTTTGACTTAGAACATTTGATTGCCATACTCAGTGCCAAAACCATCATGGGAGGACTTTTTGGAGGACTCTTGGGAGTAGAGTTAGCAAAAAAGATCATTGGAGAAAAAGAATCTTCGGGGGACCTGTTTACATTTCCTATTATTTTAGGAATTATTATAGGTAGAGTGGGGTGCTTTCTGGCAGGGATCAAAGAATTTACCTACGGGAAAGAAACTGCTTTTTTTACAGGGATGGATTTGGGAGATGGACTTGCTAGACACCCAATTGCACTCTACGAAGTGGTTTTTCTACTCCTTTTATGGATAGCATTGTCTTATGCTAAAAATAAACAAACCTTAGAAAAAGGATTGGTTTTCAAGTATTTTATGATTTGCTATTTCTTGTTTAGGTTCCTTGTAGAATTTTTAAAACCTAATATCTTTTTGATCTTGGGACTAAGTAGTATTCAGTATTTGTGTATCTTATGCTTTGTTTATTATCACAAAACTATCAAACACAAATTGTTTTATGCCAACAAGATCATACACCTATTATGATTACACACTAAGCCTTTGCCCAGAATGCCTTAAGAGAGTTGATGCCAAAATTGTTTTTGAAAACGATAAGGTGTATATGCTCAAGAATTGTAGAGAACATGGAAGATCAAAGGTGCTTATCGCAGACGATGTAGAATACTATAAGAACATTAGAAATTATAATAAACCTTCAGAGTTTCCTTATAAATTTAATACCAAAACCGATTATGGCTGTCCCTATGATTGTGGGTTATGTCCCGATCATGAGCAACATTCATGTTTAACAATTATAGAAGTAACAGATCGATGTAATCTTACTTGCCCGACATGTTACGCTTCTTCTTCTCCACATTATGGACGTCATCGTACACTGGAAGAAATTAAAAAAATGTTGGATACGATCGTTGCCAACGAAAAAGAACCTGATGTGGTACAGATAAGTGGGGGAGAACCGACAGTGCATCCACAATTTTTTGAAATTTTGGATTATGCGAAGCAATTGCCAATTCGCCACTTGATGCTCAATACCAATGGCATTCGGATTGCCAAGGACGCCAACTTTACCAAGAAATTGGCTAGCTATATGCCAGATTTTGAGATATACCTACAGTTTGATTCTTTACAGGCAGAAGTATTACAAAAACTAAGAGGAGAGGACTTAACCAAAGTTCGAAAACAAGCAATTGCCAATTTAAATGCAGAAAATTTATCAACGACATTGGTGGTCACTCTAGAAAAGGGACTAAATGACGACGAAATAGGAGATATTCTGTCATTCGCCACTCAACAAAAATGTATTAGAGGAGTTACCTTTCAACCAACGCAAATCGCTGGACGGTTAGAAGACTTTGATACCCAATTGAACCGAATAACACTTACCGAAGTAAGGAGAAAAATTCTGGAACAGTTTCCTATTTTTGAATCTGATGATCTGATTCCCGTACCCTGTAACCCAGATGCTTTGGTGATGGGGTATGCGTTAAAAAATGAGGACGGAATACTGCCGCTAACTAGATATATCAATCCGGCAGATTTGTTAGATAATGGAAAAAATACGATCGTTTATGAACAAGATCAAGAGCTACATGGTAAAGTCTTGGAGTTGTTTAGCACGGGTAATTCGGTAGAAACAGCTTCAGAAAATTTGAAATCGATAATGTGTTGCCTGCCAGAAATCGATGCACCTAATTTGGGGTATGATAACCTTTTCAGAGTGATTATTATGCAATTTATTGATGCTTATAATTTTGATGTAAGAGCCATTAAAAAATCATGTGTGCATATCGTAGATAAAGATTATAAAATCATCCCTTTTGAAACGATGAATCTGTTTTACAGGGATGATAAAAAAGAACGTTTAGAACAACTAAGAAAAGAAGTGATATGATGTATAACCTAACCATACTAGAACCGGGGAACCTGGACGGGTTGATTTACCTAATCCTTTTTATTCTTTTTAGCCCTCCGATATTTCTCGCTTTGATAGGTCTTTTTTTGTTTAGATCGAAACACAAAAAAGCCGGTAAAGTATTTTTCATTCTGGCTGGGATCTATCTTGTAGTAGGGCTTGGGATTTGTGGAGCGCTACTGGCAGGATTTTAAGTTCTCTTTAAAAGAAATAAGGTCTCATTAAGAACTTCTGTAGCATGGTTTATACGACTATTAGAAGCATATTTTTTTGAGAGTTCAAACTCATCAGTAGTTTCAAAAATGGTATACTCTTCAAGATCTTGAAAATAGGAATACGGTATAGTTTGGTGCGAAAACGGATCGTTGGCATCGTTATGACTATCAAAATAATGGAGTAAGCGTTTGTACACCGAAGTGTTTTCTACTTCAGGTAAGTAGGTAACACAACCTACTTCGTCCTGTGGTTCTTGCAGCGAGTTAAAAACTTGAAATAATTTATCTGTAGTTGTCCTGTCTAAGAAAAAAAATACGCCTTCAATTAATATAAAAGTGGGTGTTTTTTTGACCAGAGGCCTGATAGCTTCTACAATTTCTTGAGTGGAACGCTGATTGAAATCTACAGCCAAATATTCAATTTCTCTTTTAGGTAATTTCCCTTGGGTTGTCCAGTTGTCAATTTTTTCTTTTTTGTATTGAATAATATCTTCCTTATCAATCTCTATTGTTTTGACACTCTCGGGTAACGAAAATTGATACATACTAAATCCAGAACCGAAGTTAATCAAAGTACCTCCATTTTCGGTGTCAAAAAAGGATTGCATTTTGTCATAAAAGAAGCGGTTTCTTAAGCTATGTAATATAGCTTCGTGTTCAGAAACACTATCCAATATTTCAGGGATCAAAGCATCTGTGGCAGCGTTGTTCCATAACTTGGCATAGACATCTTTACTGATGTCTTCATGAAAAGAGCGATAGGTAGATACTACAAAAGCGGTTTCGTGGATTTGCATGGTTGTGTTTTTTGTTAATTTCTAAAATATTGAGCAAAGAATTTGATCTCTTTTAAAAAGTTTAACACTTGGTAGAAAAATCCTTTTTTTATTTTTGGTTGACCAAATTTTATCAAATACTCAAGGAGAATGAACGAATTCTACCTCAAAAACTGCGAATTCTATTTTATCTCATTTTCATTGTCTATAAATCGTCATTTTGCTGCTTTTGAAATTATATAATTATCTCATTATTAGAAATATAGATTAAAAACACGCAATTGGTACAAGGTGTTATTAATTTGTAATTATTCGATTATATAATTGTTAAACCCAATCAAACTAAACTAACTCAATGATGAAAAAAAACAGTATTCTTAAAACCTTATTGAAAAAAACAGTACTGCTGATGATGGTCATTACCTCTTCATTAAGTGCAAAAGACATTCATGTTTCAAAAACCGGAAACGATGCTAACCCCGGAACAGCATCACAACCTTACAAAACCATCTCAAAAGCATCGGCGGTAGCACAAGCTGGTGATGTCATTATTATTGGAGAAGGTACCTACGAAGAAGTGATTCGACCAGCAAGATCTGGTGTAGCTGGTAGGCCTATTACTTACGTTGCAAAAGATGGTGAAAAAGTAATCATCTCTGCTATGCAAGCGCTAAGTGGTTGGCAAAAGGAATCAGGTGTGATTTACAAAGTAAAAGTGAACTGGGATCTGGGTCAGGAAAATTTTGTAATGAATGGAAGTACCGCCATGGATCTGGCCCGTTGGCCGAATAATGTAGACGGGAAACCATTTACATTAAATTCGCTACGTAATGATGGTGGTAGTGGTTCTAACGTAGTTAACGGAGCTTATCTTACTTCGTCCAAAATCCCAAACATTAACTGGAAAGGCGGATCAGTATTCTTTTATGGGGATAAACCAGGATCGGGATGGATCGCCTGGAAAGCATTTATAAATAGTAGTACCTCTGGAAGAGTAAACTTCACTTTGGATAAAAACCCAAACTGGATAAGAACGTTCCATGCCCCAGCCGACAAAGGAGATTTTTACCTAGAAGGGGTAAAAGGAGCATTAGATTATCAAAACGAATGGTGGTTTAATAGCAATACAAAAGAACTATTTGTACAAATGCCAGGTGGAACAGCACCAGTAGACGGTAAAGTGCAAATGAGAAGAAGAGAGATTGCTATCGACTTAAACGGAAGAAGTTATATAGAAATTAAAAACTTAGCTGTTTTTGGTGGTTCCATATTACTAAAAACAAACTCAAACAATAATAAATTATACGGTGTTTCTTCATTTTATGGAAACCATACCCAAGGAGTATTTAGAGGATTTAACGCTGGTAAACCAAGTGTTGAAGTCAATGGAACCAATAATATTGTTGAAAAATGTGAAATCGCATTTAGTGCTGCCACCGGAGTACGCTTGGGAGGTAAGTTCAATAAACTAACCAACAACTATATTCATGACTTTAATTATTTAGGTTCTTATGATGCACCTTTGGTAGCAAGAGGAGGGACCGATAATAAAATTACCGGGAATACGATTTTTAATGGAGGTAGAGATGGTATCAACTTTAATGGTAATCGCTGCGAAATTGCATATAACGATGTTTATAAAAGTAATTTGATAGCAGACGATTGTGCTACTTTCTATACCGTAGGAGGGCCACAAAATACGGAGATTCATCACAATTGGTTTCACGATTCTGCTTCGAGAGGCTCCAAAAGAAAAGCCGCAGGAATCTATCTGGATAATGATGCTGAAGCATTTTCGGTACACCATAACGTCGTTTGGAATGTAGAGTGGACAGGAGTTCAAATCAACTGGAACGGTAAAGACATCGACATCTTTAACAATACCCTTGTAAAAACCGAGGGAGGTGCCATGGGAGCTTGGCATAAAGAAGGGACAGCATTTTCTAATGTTAAAGTATGGAATAATATAGCGGATGTTGAAACGGTGGATGATCCTTCTACCCAAGAAGACGAAGGTACTTTTGAAAGAGATGCAGATAAGCAAAATAATGTCATCACAAAATCCGGATTTTTGAACTACAACGGAAACAAGTTCAATTTAACAGCTGGCTCTCCTGCGGTTAATGCAGGTAGACAAATATCTGGAATCACCAATGGATATGTAGGATCAGCTCCAGATGCAGGAGCCTACGAATATGGAGGAGAAAATTGGGTGCCTGGTATCGATTGGAACCCAGCACTTGGACCTACAGGGCAAGGATGCTATGGGTTGCCAGGAGAGAACTGTTCCGATGCCAATACTGCACCCGCTATATCTTTTGCTACACCAGCAAATGGAGGACAATTGAATCCTGGTAGCTCGGTAGCAGTAGAGGCTAATGCCACAGATGCTGATGGATCTGTAGCGTATGTAGAACTTTTTATTAATAATACATTGGTAAGAAGAGAAAATTTGGCACCATATCAGTGGGGGCAGGCCAATCAAAATGATCCATTACTTCAAAATCTTACCACAGGAACTTACGAGTTAAAAGCCGTAGCCTATGATAATGATGGTGATAGTAACCAAGCCACCATTACCATTACTGTGGGAAATCCGTTACCAAGTGTAGATACTATAGCATTTGTAAATGCTCCTACTACCATTGCTCCGGCAACTTCGTACACTTTTAGTTTAGATTATGAAGCTTCTGCCGATAGAGAACTTGTTGTGGAATTTTGGTCTTCTACCAGCTGGATAGCTCAACAGAATGAAATAGTCGCTGCAGGTTCAGGAACTAAATCCATAACAGTAACGCTACCAAATGCACCACAACCTGGAACAGGATATGTTTACAAAGCACACATCCGCCCACTAAATAGCTCTTGGCAAAATGCATTGAATAGAGATCAAGTGAATAATGTCACTGTACAACAACCATATGGCGATAAGGTGAGTTTTAAAAATGCACCTCTAGCAATTACTCAAGCTAGCTCATATACCTTTGATATTGATTACGAAGCCTCAACCAATAGAGAGATTATCGTAGAGTTTTGGTCGGCAACTAATTGGATTGCACAAGAGAATGTAACTGTAAGTGCAGGAAAAGGAATTCAATCAGTTACCGTTACTCTTCCTAGTTTACCTAATCCAGGAAGCGGTTATGTATACAAAACGCATATCAGACCACTCAATACCACCTGGAGAGATTGGTTGGATAGAGATCAGGTTACTGGAGTTGCTATTAATGCCTTGAATACGCAAATCATTCCTGATGGTGCATATTTGATTGCTTCGCCAGTAAATGATCAAAGATTATTATCAAGGACTTTAGAGAATCACAGTGCCAGGATGGTCAACCCTGGTAATTTTGATGATCAAAAATGGGAGTTTACTCACTTGTCTGATGATGTGTATACAATTCAAAACAAAGGAACCGGAAGATATTTGGAAGTTCCTTACGGAGCATGTAATGATGGTTCTAATGTGGCAACTTGGACCAATGCTGTAGATGCGCATAAACAATGGAAAGTTGTTCAAAATGGAAATGGAATTTATGGTATTAAGCCGAAGCATTGCTTAGGGCGTGGATTGGATAGAGCGGCCGGAAAATCGAATGCTTACGTACAAATCTGGGGGTATAGTACTACAAATACAAATCAGAAATGGAAGATCATAGCAGCTAATACCTCGAGCAAAAACAATGTTACCAGAGAAGTAGCAGATATTGATGCAGAGGGGTTTATCGTTTCTCCTAACCCAGTTAAGGAAGTATTGAATTTGCATAATATCAAAGAAAATACTTCAGTGAAAATACTAGACATCACTGGGAAACTGATTTTGTCCCAGAATTTGAATCAAAAGGATCAAAATACTCAAATCGATGTCTCGCAACTCATGAATGGGATTTACTTTATTTCTGTAGGCAATTTATCGCCTATAAAGTTCATGAAAGAGTAATAAGAATTAAATAATATGTTTAAATAAGAAAAGGAGCCTTAAAAAGGCTCCTTTTTTATTCTACAGCCACAAAAATATCAACTTCGGCATTGGTGGGATCCATGGCTCTATTATCATAGACTTCAAAATCTGTAGTGTACTTTCTGTCTAAATCTGATTTCCAAATGTTAGCCCAGGTATTAGGAATGGCATCTTTCGTTACGTCTCCTTTTGCTATAAATTTTGAGTAGTTTCCGTCTTTGATTGTGGTACCTACCAAACCTTCAGGAATGTTATCTAGAGTACTTACTTTGTATCCTACGATTGCCGTATAATACCCTGCAGGACCATTTTCGTAATCTGTATAGATTCCATACATAGTATCTTCAATTCGGTTTGGGATAGTATGTACCGTTCCTTGATCTATGAATTTTTTCCAAAGATTCTGAATATCCTGAGTGATATGTTGATCTTCGTTTCGAGTTCTTACAGATAGTCCGATAACATGAAATTCGTTAAATGATGTAGTTGTCATAATTTTGTTGTTTTAAGATGAATACTTCACCAAAGTTATATTGGGGTTATGACAACCTTATGTCAGCAGGATATTTTTGTTTTTGAAATTATACAAAATTTAGCTTGGTAAAGGCTTTATTAAGCACTTTATGATCATTTACTTCTAACCAATTGTCTAGAATAGTAGCATAAACACTTCTGAAATCAATAGTGTATTTGATATCTCCATTGTTATCTAAATCAGACAAGTTAGGAAGCTCATTATAGACTCCAGGTTTTTTTAAGCTACCACCTATGAGTAGAACGTTATTGGCAGCACCATGATCTGTTCCGCGACTACCGTTTTGTTGTACGCGTCTTCCAAATTCAGAAAAAGTAAGAATCAAAGTGTCTTTAAATCGATCATTCTTTTTTAAATCCTTTACTAGTGCGTGGATGCCATCGGCATAAACTTTTAATAATCGATCCTGGCTGTTCAATTGATTTACATGACTATCAAAACCGCTAAGAGAACTATAATACACGCGGGTTTTTAAACCTGAAACGATAAAGTCTGCAATCGTTTTCAAGTTTCGTGCAAAGGGAGTTTGTGGATATTGGTTTTGTGTTGTATAAATTTTAGATGTGTTATGAATATAAGATGCTGAAGAATACGTTTCTAACATCGTTTTATATAAGTAGCCTTGATTATCTTCATTCAACATATTTTGATCTACATGGGTGATTACATTTTTAAAAAACGGTTCTCTGGTAGTTCTATGTAATTGTTTAGGGTCGGAAACTGCAATTCCATTTTTGTCGTTGCCTTTTAGAGCTAGTGAGAGCGCACTATCTACTTCAATAGCCTCATACGGATGTTGGCAATTGGCATCCAGGTATCTGCCTACCCAACCTGTTGATAGATACTGATTCGTATCACTTGCCGTTTGCCAAATATCCGTACTTCTAAAATGAGAGCGGTTAGGATTTGGGTACCCAACATTATTAATAATAGATACCTCTCCAAGATCATATAATTCTTTAATAGGTTTTAAGCTGCTATTGAAAGCCAAATCATTGGTGATTGATAGCGTTTCATTAGCTTTTTTCGCAATAGATGGACGTAAGCGATGGTAAATGTCATTGCTTACAGGTATAATTGTATTTAACCCATCGTTTCCTCCTGATAGTTGAATGATAATCACATTTTTGTATCCAGATAATTGTTCTGGAGAAAGGAATTCCATCCCTTTTAGAAATGATGGAATCAATGTCATTCCTGATGCAAAAACGGATTGTCTTAAAAAATCTCTTCTTTTCATAATAGGGTTATTTTTAGCAGAGTTGATATTCTGGTAAGCTCAAAACGGCGGTAACATAATTTTTGAGATGATCTTCACTCAAATCCAATATCGATGTCTGCGCCGCAGGCGATAGTTCAGGTTGAATGAGGTAGTCGATGAGTTCAGTTTTGTTTTTTTGTTTGGCTATGGTTAAAAAACTATTCCAGTTGGGAGTTGCTTTTACCTTCTTCTGAAGTTTGGTCTTCATCTTTTGATACAATTGCTGTTTCATCATCGTATTTTCAGAAGGAGTTTCATCCCATTCGATGACACCAATATTCAAGGTGAGCGATGGCAGTTTTAATCGAAGCATCAGTGTAGAGTTGTCTATCCAGGCTTTGCCGCCTGGCCAACCGGCTACATTTGGTGGGAAAAATAACATTTGATTTAACTTCTTTTGAAGATACAGCAACACCTTCGGGTTCTCATAGGTAACCTTGAATGGTCGACTGAGACCGACGATCAACTCAATGGGTGATTTTATTTTAGACCCAATATTAACGGGTTTATAAAACCAATTGCTTTTCAGCAAGCTTTTCATCACAGCAGAAAGATCGTAGTTCGAGTTGTAAAGTACTTCAGTAAGTTTCTCTACATGTACGTCTACAATAGTATCGTTGACAAAGTATTGATATAGCTTTTGGCAAATATATCTAGCGGTTTGTTTTTCCTCTAGCAATATTCGTATAACATCTTCTCCTGTAAAATTTCCTGTTTTTTCCAAGATAGTCTTACTCCCATAATCATGGTGTGCGCTACGAAACACAAAGCTTCCCATTTTGGTAAAATTCCATCCTGTAAATGCTCTTGCCGCTTCTTTAATGTCATTTTCAGTATATCCATTATCTCGCCCCAGTGTGAATAGCTCCATCACCTCGCGCGCAAAATTTTCATTAGGATGATCTTTTCGGTTTTGCCTGTTATTCAAGAAAATTAACATCGCAGGAGATTTAGAAACTTCCATCAACATATCGCCAAAATTTTCTAATGCGTTTTTTCTGATGACGTTATTAAGATGAATACATGCTCGTGGAGTTCTTAAACGAACTGCAAAATGATCATGAAAAAATAAAGTCATCTTTTCTCTCAGCATGTTCTCTGTTGAGATAAGTTGATTGAGCCAAAGAAGATTCAGTTCGGTCATTTTTGTATTGCGAAGCTGTCTAAGCTTTCTACGTTCCTCTTTGGATAGTTCTCTAGGATTTTTGAGCAACGCACCAAAATCCATTTGTAGAGGTGCAATGGCAGTATGATTTTCAAATAATTGATCAACAATCTGATCTTTAGAAAGCGTATTAACGGTTTCTAATTCCTGATATGAAATCCCAAATCCGGCACGCCAGTATAGGTGTTGTATTTGTTTGTTTGTAAGACGCTTCATTACCAATGCTTTTTAGTATAGGACCGTCTATTTTAAAAAAGGTTTAAAAAAAGCCTTCAAAAAATATTGAAGGCTTTAGCATATGATGATGAGCACATTACTTACTCACATTGTATTTCACTTTTGGTATCATTACCTGTAGCATCATTTTGAGTAATGTCTTCGGTAAACAAAACGAACTTGTCGATACCATGCCCTTCAGATCTTCCTGAAACCTCTATAGTATAATCACCAGGAGTATCAAAGACTACAAAAATATTATGGGCGTCATTGTCACTGGTAGAAGATTGCCAATGCCATTTATTGGCCATGTTCATATATATTTTAAACCATCCATCTTTACCAGATCCGTTTGGAGTAGTGTTTTGTTGACCAGCACTCTCGGGAATAGGATCCAAAGTAGTTCCTTTTGGGTATACAATATTTCCATTGTTTTTTCTTCCGTAAAAGTGTTTGGCATTTGGTATTCTAAGCCAGGAATCATTATGTTCTGATCCATTAGATCCTATAGTGATATAAGATCTCCAAATAAAACGATAGGTACCTGTCTTGGTAATTCTTACTTTGTAGGTTAAGGTCCCATTGCCTGGTTCACCTAGAGAATTCTCTCCATTCCATACCAGGTATCCATCACCGGAAAATTCAGCAAGATCAGTTGTTAATGTCCAATCGGTATTAGAAAAATTTCCATTTTCAGATTCAATAATCAAAACTCCGTCTTTTTCAATATAGACAGCTGTTTTGCCTTCTTCACAGGAGCCATTAGCTGGATTTGTATCCGGAGTAGGAGTAGGATCACCACCGGTTTCATTGGGAGAGGCTTCATCATCACCACTACAGGCAATAACTAAAGTAACAAGAACAAGAATATAGAGTAATTTTAGATTTTTGGTTAGCATGAATAGTAAGCGTTAAGTTGATAAATAGAATTGGGTGTCTAATAAAAGGCTATAACGTAAAAAAATAAAAATAAGTATCGCTAAGGTTACTTTACTTTTACTGTATCTGGTACTAGTCCGGTTACATCTCCACCGTTACGGATGACATCACGTACGATAGAGGAAGAAATATAACTCTTACCCGAAGAGGTTAATAGAAAAACGGTTTCTATTTCAGACATTTTACGATTGGTATGAGCGATGGCTTTTTCGAACTCAAAATCTGCAGGATTACGCAATCCTCTAAGAATAAAATTAGCGTCCTGTTTTTTGCAAAAATCTACGGTAAGTCCTTGGTAAGTCATTACTTTGATTTTTGGTTCATCTTTGAAGGAATCTTCAATAAATTTTTTTCTTTCCTCGAGAGAGAACATGTATTTTTTTTCGGCATTTACTCCTATCGCCAGGATAATTTCATCAAAAAGAGTTAGACCTCTTTCTATAATATCATAGTGTCCTAAAGTGATGGGATCAAAAGATCCGGGAAAAACAGCTCTTCTCATGAGTTTACAAATGATGATGTGTTTACAAATATAACTGAAATAAAAAATTATATAAACTATCCTTTCTGTATTGCTTCTTCAATGGTATTGGTAATTAGTTCTTGTATACTTATCCCAATAGCAGCTGCCTGCTGCGGAAGAATACTGGCTTCAGTAAAACCGGGATTGGTATTCATCTCCACAAAATAAGGTTCCCCTTCATGAAAAATATACTCGCTTCTCGAAAACCCTTTCATTTTTAAGATTTGATATATTTTTAAAGCAAGGACTCTTACTTTTTCCTCATCTTCTTTGGGTAATCTGGCGGGTGTAATTTCTTGAGATTTTCCCAGATATTTGGCTTCGTAGTCAAAAAATTCATTTTCAGAAACAATTTCAGTAATAGGTAAAACCAGATCTTCTCCTTTGTAAGTAATGACACCAACTGATACTTCCGTACCGCTCAAAAAAGACTCAATAATGATCTCATCATCTTCTTTATAGGCTACCTCTATAGCAGGAAGGAGTTCATCTTCACTTTTTACCTTAGATACACCATAACTACTGCCTGCTTTATTAGCCTTAACAAAGCAAGGTAGGCCAACAGTATTCAAGATGTCTTTTGCGTTTATTGCGTCACCTTTATTCAAAAAATAATTGATAGCCGTTGGGATTCCGTATGGTTTTAAGGTACTGATACAATCTCTTTTATTGAAAGTAAGTGCTGCCTGGTAGAAATCACAAGCGGTTTGTGGAATGCCGATCAATTCAAAATACGCCTGAAGCAGTCCATCTTCTCCTGGTGTACCATGTACAATATTAAACCCAACATCAAAAGTGATTTTTTGCCCATCAAGTAAAAGGGAAAAGTCATTCTTGTCTACAGGGTGTTTTTTGTCGTCATCATCCAGGTAGTACCATTCGTCTTTACTAATGACAATTCGAAAAGGTTGATACCGATTTTTATCGATGTGTTTATGGACCACATTTCCACTTTGAATAGATATCTCATATTCGCTGGAATATCCCCCCATTAAGATCGCAACATTTCGCTTCATTAAAATGACTTTTGAAAACAAAAATATCATTTATCTTATAAGAAAAGCTTAAAACTTTCCGTTTTTATATATTTGTCCAAACTATGAAGACATTTATGAATTTTTTCAAGGATCTTTTTGGATTTGTATATAGTAAAATATTTCTAATCCAAGTGGTTATTGCCATAGCTATGGTTGCTATATTGGCTTTTGTGGCTTTAGAATGGTTAGAAAGTACGACTAATCATCATCAACGTATTGTTGTGCCAAGTTTAAGTAAGAAGACGCTGGATGAGGTAACCGGTATACTTGAAGAGAAAGATTTGCGATATGAAGTGCAGGATTCTGCGAACTTTAACCCGGATTATCCTAGATATTCGGTGATAGAGCAAAATCCACCCGCAGGAAGTGAAGTAAAGGAGAATAGAAAAATATATGTCACTTTAAACCCATCAGGTTATCGCAAAATTGAAGTTCCGGATGTGGTTCAAAAAACGAGAAGACAAGCAGAACCAAAACTGATTGCCCTTGGCTTTAAAATTGGTTCAATTACTTATCAGCCTAATATCGCAAGAGATATGGTCTTAGAAATGCGATTTAATGGTAAACGATTAAAACCAGGTACCAAACTAATGAAGACTTCTACTATTGATTTGGTTCTGGGTGATGGAAAATCAGGCTCAATTAATCTCTCAAATTAATTTTGGAAGAACACGTAGATACAGGAGATTTTGGTGCTAACGAAGATGATCTCTACGAACACTATCGATTTGTAGCTGGAGCAGGACAAGTACCACTGCGAGTTGATAAGTTCTTGATGAACTTTGTAGAAAACGCGACACGTAATAAAATACAACAGGCAGCCAAGGCAGGAAGTGTATTTGTTAATGATGTACCCGTAAAGTCTAATCACAAGGTGAAACCAAATGATATCGTTCGGGTATTGTTTGCACATCCACCTTATGAAAATCTGTTAACACCAGAAAATATACCTTTAGATATTGTTTACGAAGACGATGTGTTACTTGTGGTGAATAAACCGGCCGGGATGGTAGTTCATCCAGGGCACGGTAACTACTCGGGAACTTTGATCAATGCATTGATTTATCATTTTGATAACTTACCCAATAACAGCAGTGATCGACCAGGTTTAGTGCATCGTATTGATAAGGATACCAGTGGTTTGCTGGTGATTGCCAAAACGGAAGAAGCGATGACACATTTGGCGAAACAGTTTTTTGATAAAACCAGTGAACGCGAATATGTAGCTATTGTTTGGGGTAATATTGAAGAGGATGAAGGTACCGTAGAAGGAAATATAGGTCGTCATCCAAAAAACAGATTGCAAAATACTGTATTTGAAGGTGAGGAGGCAGAAAAGGGGAAGCCAGCTATTACACATTTTAAGGTTTTAGAACGTCTTGGGTATGTGACTTTGGTTTCGTGTCGACTGGAAACCGGAAGAACCCATCAAATACGTGTGCACATGAAACATATCGGGCATACGCTTTTTAATGATGAACGATATGGAGGTGAAAAAATCCTTAAGGGTACTACCTTTACCAAATACAAACAATTTGTAGAAAACTGTTTTAAGATATTACCAAGACAGGCTTTGCATGCTAGAACACTCGGTTTTGTGCATCCTACTACCGGAGAAAAAATGCATTTTGAAACTTCGATACCAGAGGATATGGAACAATGTGTTGAACGGTGGAGAAACTATGCAAAAAATCAGCTGTCTTCAGAATAGCTCTTAGCAATAAGCTTATAAATTCATACATTTTTAATGAATAACCCAAGGGTTAACATAAAAGAAAAAGAACTACTATCTGATCATTGGTATAAACTCCATAAGATTACCTACGATTATCAAAATAACGATGGTACATGGGAATCGCACCAAAGAGAAGTCTATGATCGCGGCAATGGTGCCACTATCCTTTTGTATAATAAGGAACATAAAACCGTAGTGCTTACCCGCCAATTTCGACTTCCTACCTATGTGAATCAAAACGAAACAGGCCTTTTGATAGAAACCTGTGCAGGATTATTAGATGGTGATCATCCAGAAGATTGTATACGAAAAGAGACAGAAGAAGAAACCGGTTATCGAATTTCTAAGGTGGAAAAGGTAATGGAGTCGTATATGTCTCCGGGAGCGGTTACCGAGATCATTCATTTTTTTGTTGCTGAGTATTCCAAAGATATGAAGGTAAGTGAAGGAGGAGGTGTGCAAGAAGAGCAAGAGCATATTGAAGTTATAGAATTAGACTTTGAGAAGGCTTATACTATGATTGCTACTGGCGAAATTAAAGATGGAAAAACAATAATGCTATTGCAATACGCCAAACTGCATCATTTGGTATAATCAGTTTTATGCGAGTTTGAGTCTTGGATAACTTTTACAAATACCTAAATAGATAAGAAATACATCTGCAGGTTTTATTTTTGATAGTACAATTGTATTTTTGGGTATCAAAAAAGAAATAGTAAATGAAAATTGTAGTATCTCCCGCAAAATCGTTGGATTTTGAAACCGAATTACCCACTCAAAGATTTAGTGAGCCAGTTTTTTTATCAGAATCAGAAAAACTGAATGGAGTTCTTAAGAAAAAATCTCCAAAGAAACTTTCAGATCTTATGGGGATTAGTGATAAGCTCGCTCAATTAAATTGGCAACGTAATCAGGATTTCCACCTTCCATTTACTAAAGATAATGCACGACCAGCGGTTTATGCATTTAACGGAGATGTCTACACAGGTTTGGATGCCTATAATCTTCCAGAAGGTAAGCTAGATGCCTTACAAGACAAATTACGTATCCTATCCGGGCTTTACGGAGTACTTAAACCTTTGGATTTAATACAACCTTATCGATTAGAGATGGGAACCAAGCTCAAGGTAGGGCGCAAAAATAATCTTTACGAATTCTGGAAAAAAACGGTTACCGAAAAGCTCAACGAAGAGTTAGACGAAGGTGAACTGTTTATTAATTTGGCCAGTAATGAATATTTTAGTGCGGTAGATAAAAAGGCATTAAAAGTTCCTGTAATTACTCCACAGTTTAAAGACTGGAAAGGAGACAAGCTTAAAATGATTAGTTTTTTTGCGAAGAAAGCCAGAGGTATGATGGTGCGCTATATCATTGATACCGATGCAAAAACTATCGAAGATCTAAAAGGCTTTAATTACGAAGGGTACGGTTTTAGCGAAGAGCATACTGTAAAGCCAAATGAATTAGTTTTTGTGAGATAGTACGGCTATTGTTTTTTATTTTTTGCTGCATCTAATTTTAGTATCTTTCCCTCAGATATGCTTCATACAAATTCTTAGATGCAAAAGATAATCAATATCCTTGATGAGATTGGTGAAAAAATTGGCACAACGGTGAGTTGGGTGTCGGTGTTATTGGCCATTATCATAGGGTTGGATGTTATCATTCGTTATGTTTTCCAATTTACTTACGTTTGGATGATAGAGATAGAAATCTATCTATTCGGGATGCTGTTTTTGTTAGCTTCGGGATATACCTTCAAATTTGATAAGCATGTACGGGTAGATATTTTTTATACCAAACTATCTCAAAAAGGTAAAGCCTGGATCGATCTTTTAGGAGCGGTTTTCTTGCTAATTCCTTGGTGTTATGTGGTTATAGTATCGTCCTGGTACTATGGATTATCTTCTTTTATGATAGGCGAAGGTTCTCCGCAACCTGGAGGATTGCCTGCATTGTATGTCCTTAAATTTTGCATTACTCTCGGGTTTGCCTTTCTCCTGTTACAAGGAGTGTCAAGCATCCTAAAATCAATTCAAACCCTTCGAAATAAAGATAATTAATGGAATATTTAGCAATTGTACTCTTTGTAATTATTTTTATTCTGATTTTAAGAGGTTATCCTGTGGCGTTCACTTTGGGCGGGATTTCCATAGCCTTTGCCTACGGCGTTTCCTTATTAGCGCCAGATGTTTTTCAGATGTCTACTTTCTATCTGTTGCCTTCCAGAATAATGGGAGTAGTCAATAACTACGTACTTATGGCGGTTCCCTTGTTTATCTTCATGGGGATTATGCTAGAAAAGTCAGGACTAGCCCAAAGTTTGTTAGAAACCATGGCCATGATGTTTGGAAGAGTAAGAGGAGGATTAGCCATCTCGGTTGTGATTGTAGGTGCCTTGTTAGCAGCTTCAACCGGAATCGTTGGAGCAACTGTAGTGACTATGGGATTAATAAGTTTACCCACTATGCTCAAAAGAGGATATAAAACTGAGCTAGCTACGGGGGTGATCGCTTCTTCCGGTACTTTGGGGCAAATTATCCCGCCTTCGATAGTTCTGGTATTGCTCGCAGATACCATCAATAGCTCTTCCAGAGGAGCGGCTTCTGTAGATGTGGGAGCTCTATTTTCTGCAGCATTATTTCCGGGGTTGGTATTGGTTGGTCTTTATATCATTTATATTTTGATCATATCCTGGATTCGTAAAGAAGATGCTCCAAGTATACCAGCAGAAGAGATACAGGAGTTTAGAGGATCCCAATTTGGAGCGAGAGTCATAAAGGTGTTATTACTTCCGGTATTACTGATTGTTTTGGTGTTAGGGTCTATTTTTACGGGAATAGCTTCTCCTACAGAAGCTTCTGCAATTGGTGCTATTGGTGCTACTTTACTTACGATTATTCAGAAAAAGTTCTCGTTACAGATTTTAAAAGAAGTAGGGCAGGAGACGGCTAAGCTCACTTCAATGGTGTTTTTTATTCTTTTGGGAGCTACAACTTTTACCTTGGTATTTAGAACTCTTGGAGGGGATGCGTATTTGCAAGAAATCATAATGTCTTCAAACTTGACTCCGTTGCTATTTCTTTTGTTGGTGATGTTGGTGGTTTTTATAGCAGGATTTTTTATTGATTTTATTGAAATTGTATTCATTATTGTTCCGGTGGTGACTCCGGTATTTAATGCTTTTGGGATGGATATGCTTTGGGTAGGGATTTTGATTGCGTTAAATCTACAAACCTCATTTTTGACCCCGCCTTTTGGCTTTGCGTTGTTCTATCTGAAAGGGGTCGCTCCAGAAACGGTAAAAACAAGTCAGATTTACAAAGGGATTATTCCGTTTATCGTGATACAATTGTTCATTGTAAGTTTGGTGGTGTTTTTTCCTGAAATTATTTTCATATCAAAATAATAGAAATCACTTGTTGATTTCATCGATAATATAGATAACTATGCGTTTTTTAAATTTCAAACTCTTTCAGCAATTTACAAAAGCTTCTTTTTGTGCTCATTTGTTGCCATTGCTATTTTCTTCCTGTTTGGGAGATCCCCCAGCAAGTATGGATCCCAATACGGTGTACAACACTTCAAAACCGGATAAAGTATTTTATTGGAAAATGACCACGACATGGCCTCCTAATTTCCCGGTTTTGGGAGAAGTGGCAGAAAAGTATTCAGAGTGGGTTGAAGAACTATCCAACGGACAAATAAAAATCAAAGTGTATGGAGGAGGAGAATTGGTACCTCCTTTAGAAGCTTTTGATGCAGTTTCGCAAGGAACGATAGAGATGGGGTGTGGAGCGTCTTATTATTGGGCGGGTAAGACACCGGCAGCTCAGTTTTTTGCTGCGGTTCCTTTTGGTATGAATAGCCAGCAAATTACTTCGTGGTTAGAAACCGGAGGAGGATATGAACTATGGAAAAAAACCTATGCCAAATTTAATCTGGTTCCTTTTATGGGAGGAAATACAGGAGTGCAAATGGGAGGTTGGTTTAATCGCGAAATCAATTCTGTCGAAGATTTTAAAGGGTTGAAAATGAGATTGCCAGGTATAGGAGGAAAGGTCCTTGAAAAAGCAGGAGGTGCTGCGGTATTGGTGGCCGGTAGTGAAATATATACCAGTCTAGAACGAGGAGTAATAGATGCTACCGAATGGATAGGTCCTTATCACGATTATAAAATGGGATTTCATAAAATTGCGAAATATTACTATACACCGGGTTGGCACGAAACGGGTTCCCAGCTAGAGTTTTTTGTAAATAAGAATTTATACGATGGTTTACCTCCCCATTTACAAGCGGTTTTGGAGGCAGCTTCAAAACGAGCACAAGTTTGGGTGTTGGCAGAATTTGATAGACAAAATGGAATTTACCTGGATAAATTAGTAAATGAAGAAGGGGTTGAGGTAAGAGAATTTTCCAAAGAAACTTTGGATGCGTTGAGAGGATATACAGACGAAGCTTTACAAGAAATGGTAGGAGACGATCCGTTGACCAAAGAGGTGTATGAGAGTTACTCCAACTTTCAGGAAAAAATCGCAAAATGGTCAGAAGTTACCGAAAAAGCATACTACAATAAGATACAGAAATAGCGTAAAAAAACCGTTTTGGCAAGGGGAGCCAAAACGGTGAATACCACAATATGACGATGTTTACTATGGTATTATAACTCTATGGTTGTTTCATTTCCGTCCTTATCGGTTAGTGTAGCTAAATTGTCGCAGGTTCCATCTCCATAATCCAAAGTAGAAGTATCGCTGTTTTCCGAAGTCACAACAACTCCACTCACCGTGTAGACACATCCTCTTTCATTTCGTAGCGGTGTTGTAATTTCTACCGAATACACATCTCCATTACTAAACGTTGTAGTACTAGTTCCAGAAGTAAGGTTGTAGAAATCAAAATTACCTGGGGCATCTGCATTCATTTCAAAGAAAGTTTCGTTTACAAAATTGGTAGCGCTAGTGGCAGAAAGACCATCTCCCCAACCAAAGGTGAAATTAGAATCAGTAGTGAATTTTCGAGTACCAGCATCACGATCAAACGTAAATATTGAGGTGGCAGTTCCGTTAACAGAAATATCTTTGTAAGTAAAATTCTCTACGGTGTAGGTAATGGTAACCTTATTTTCAGCATCCAGATCTACACTAAAACTCATTCGGATCAACCCGGTGATCACTTCATCTTGACCTACTTCGCATCCGTCTCCAAAATCTATAGTTATAGTTCGTGTAGTTTCGGTAACCTCAGAAGTTGTAGTCACGCAGTCGTTGGATTTTGTGGGTACTATTCGATTCGCAACAAAACCTGATTCTAAAGTAAATACATCCTGAACAAATGCTTGAATTCTTTGATTAGCCGCTTCAATATCCTTATATTGTATAGAGGTCGTGACCTGTTCGGTTGGAATCTCTTGCTCGTTGTCATCATCCTGGCAGCCAACAAATAAAAATAGACCGAAGCATAGCAGACTTAAAAGCGTAATTACCCTGTTTTTCATGCTTAATTGATTTTTTTAATTAGTGAATATTATATTGGAATGGTTGTTTTTAAAACGGTAAAGCGGCTGGTAATCTTATTATAGGATTCGTTAATTTATGTTAAGGTTATGTTAGAGAAAATGTATTGAAAAAGGAAAAAAGCTCAAAAAAGAAACTTTATATTCTTTTTCTAATATTTTAAAATATCTATTGCAAAGAATTTATCTTATCAATATCTTCGCAGCGAATGTTCGCTAAAAGTGTTCTAAACTCAAAATTTAAATTATGCAAATTAAAAAGGTTTTAGTTGCCAATCGTGGTGAAATTGCCATTAGAATTTTTAGAGCTTGTACAGAAATCGGGCTACAAACTGTAGGGGTGTATACCTACGAGGATCGTTATTCTTTACACCGATATAAAGCTGATGAAGCCTATCAAATTGGAGAAAATCACGAGCCATTAAAACCTTATTTAAATATTCCTGAGATCATTAAAGTTGCCAAAAGAAACAATGTAGACGCGATTCATCCGGGATATGGTTTTCTTTCTGAGAACGCTGACTTTGCAGAGCAATGTCAGGAAAATGGAATCATTTTTATAGGACCAAAAGTATCAGTATTGCGTTCGTTAGGAGATAAGATCACTGCAAAGAAGGTGGCTATAGAGAATAACATTCCTATCATCGAAAGCAACAAAGAAGATCTTGTAGATATAAAGGTAGCATTGAAAGAAGCTAAGCGAATTGGATTTCCGGTAATGCTGAAAGCAGCATCTGGAGGAGGTGGTCGAGGTATGCGTGTGATTAGAAATGCAGAAGAATTAGAAAAAGCGTATCCCGAATCAAGAAGAGAGGCTCTTAATGCATTTGGAGACGATACGGTGTTTCTTGAGAAGTTTGTGGAGAATCCAAAACATATCGAAATACAGATTGTAGCAGATCATCATGGTAATATGGTGCATCTTTTTGAACGAGATTGTTCGGTACAAAGACGCTACCAAAAAGTAATCGAATACGCTCCTTCGTTTGGCGTAGCTCAGGATATTTTGGACAATTTGTATAATTACGCACTTACGATATGTAAGGCAGTAGATTATAACAATATCGGTACAGTAGAATTTCTGGTAGATGATGATGGAAGTATTTATTTTATAGAAGTAAACCCAAGAGTACAGGTAGAACATACAGTTACCGAAATTGTAACTGGGATTGATTTAATCAAAGCTCAGATTTTTATTGCAGGAGGATACCAACTTTCTGATAAACAAATTAAAATAGGAAGTCAGGAGAGCTTAAAAGTCAACGGATATGCAGTACAGTGTAGAATCACTACAGAAGATCCGGAAAATGACTTTAAACCAGATTATGGAACCATTTCTACCTATCGTAGTGCTTCAGGATTTGGGATTCGATTAGATGCTGGTAGTGTATATCAAGGGGTAACAATTTCTCCTTTCTTTGATTCGATGCTAGTAAAAGTTTCTGCCAATAGTAGAACCTTAGACGGTGCTTGTAGAAAAATGAGGAGAGCGCTCTCTGAGTTCAGAATTAGAGGGGTGAAAACCAACATGCCTTTCCTGGATAATATTCTGAATCATGATACCTTCAGAAAAGGTGCGGTAACGGTAAACTTCATTAGAGATACGAAAGAACTTTTCAAAATAAAAGAATCTCGTAACAGAGCAACCAAACTGGCTAATTTCTTAGGGGATGTTATCGTAAATGGAAATCCAGATGTAAAGAAATTAGATCCAACCAAAACTTTTGTAACGCCACAAGTACCTAAGTTTGATGAAAAAGGTGGATACCAGAAAGGAACCAAAGACTTGCTTACAGAACTAGGGCCAGAAAAGTTTGCAGAATGGTTAAAAAATGAGAAAAAAATCCATTTTACAGATACCACAATGCGAGATGCGCATCAAAGTTTGTTGGCAACACGTATGCGAACCTATGATATGCTGAAAGTGGCAGAAGGTTTTGCAAAAAACCATCCACAAGTTTTCAGTATGGAAGTATGGGGTGGAGCAACATTTGATGTATGTCTGCGATTCTTAAGAGAAAATCCTTGGGAGCGTCTTAGACTGCTTCGTGAGGCGATGCCTAATATTCTGTTGCAGATGTTAATCAGAGGGTCAAACGGAGTTGGATATACAGCATACCCAGATAATTTGATTGGTAAATTTGTAGAACAATCCTGGGAAAACGGAGTAGATGTATTCCGAATTTTTGATTCTTTAAACTGGATGCAGTCTATTGCGCCTTGTATCGAGCATGTTCGGACTAGAACTGGAGGATTGGCAGAAGGGTCATTATGCTATACCGGGGATATTTTGGATCCAAAAAGAACAAAATACACCTTGGAGTATTATGTGCAATTGGCAAAGGATATAGAAAATGCTGGTGCACATATTTTAGGAATTAAAGATATGGCTGGGTTGTTAAAACCTTATGCAGCCTATGAGTTAGTTTCTGCATTAAAGTCAGAGATTAATATTCCTATTCATTTACATACGCATGATACCTCTTCGGTACAATCCGCTACATACCTCAAAGCTATGGAAGCAGGGGTGGATGTAGTAGATGTGGCTCTGGGAGGACTTTCAGGATTAACGGCGCAACCTAATTTCAACTCTTTGGTAGAAGTGCTTAAGTATCACGAAAGAGAGAACGAAATGGATATTCAAAAGCTTAACGAATATTCTAATTATTGGGAAGCGGTGAGAGAATACTATTATGTATTCGAATCTGGATTAAAAGCTGGTACGGGAGAAGTATATCAACACGAAATTCCAGGAGGACAATACTCAAACCTTAAACCTCAAGCTCAAGGTTTAGGATTAGCAGATCGTTTTCATGAGATTACAAAGATGTACGGAGAAGTAAACGAATTGTTTGGAGATATTGTCAAAGTAACACCAAGTTCTAAAGTGGTTGGGGATATGGCGCAGTACCTAGTGAGTAATAACTTGACCATAGAAGATGTAAAAGAAAGGGGAGAAACCATTTCTTTTCCTCAATCTGTAGTAAGCTTGTTCAAAGGTGAACTGGGGCAACCAGAAGGAGGATTCCCTAAAGAGCTTCAAAAATCAATATTAAAAGATCAAAAACCTTTTACAGATCGACCCAATGCGCATCTGGAGCCTATTGATTTTGAAGAAGAATACAAAGATTTTGAAAAGGTATTCAAAAAAGGAATGGGAAGAGAGTTAGACATTACTGATTTCCTATCTTATAAATTGTATCCAAAAGTATTTGCAGGAGCTTATAACCATCACTTAAAGTATGGGAATGTAATGAATATTCCAACAAAGAATTTCTTCTATGGGATGACTCCGGGAGAAGAGATTATTGTACAGTTGGATAAAGGAAAAATACTATTGATCGAATTAGTATCGATAGGAGAGCCTAATGAAGAAGGTAAAGTAACCGTTTTCTTCAAAGTAAATGGGCAAACTCGAAATGTACAGATACAAGACAATTCGATAAAAGTGGATAAAGTAGTACATGCCAAAGCAGATAAAGCCGATGCCAAACAAATTGGAGCACCGCTTCAAGGTTCTTTGTCCTCAATATTGGTGAAAACAGGTCAGGAAGTCAAGAAAAATGATCCATTATTTATCATCGAAGCGATGAAAATGGAAACTACCATTACAGCCAACGAAGATGCTGTAGTCAAAAAGATTGTCCTAAAAGGTGGAACAATGGTGGAAGCAGATGATTTGGTGATTACTTTAAAATAGCATTCTCATTACAGCTTAAAAACCTTATCTAGAACCTTGCAAAACTTAGTTTGCAAGGTTCTTTTTTTATAACAATAAACGGTTGTTATTAATGACAGGCAAAAATGCAATTATCATTATGAACACTGGATCTGCAGCCAAGTACATCCGGCTTAACACTTGGAAGATTGTCATAATTACCTCCTTGTACACTTTTCTTCTGAAGGTCAGAAATAACATTTTTCTTGAATGCCAGTTTGTTTAAATTCTGTTTTTTCATTTTTTAAATGATTTATGTATTAATGTGCCTGAACAGTTATAGACACTCAGGTTTGTGTCTAGAATAATATTCTTGAAAGACAGTACTGTTCTTTATTAATGTCGTGATAAAAAGAAATGTTATCCTAAAACTGAAACTTTTTTAATTCTTTTGAATATTGATTAGAAGTAGATGTTTGTTTATCTCTATGAAATAAGGTCATATGGATCAATTAAAAACGGGGCTTTCAAAAGCCCCGTTTCTTACTTATAAATAATTGGTTGGATTAACCAAAATGGCATGGTGCAGGAAAAGCTTCCAAACTTTCACCTGGGCCACAGGTACCTAAATCAGAATGACAAGTTCCTCCAATAGAACCAGGTAAGTTACCTCCATTTAATGTTTTCTTTTGAAGGTCAGAAATAATGTTTTTGTTTAAAGACAATTTGTTCAAATTTCTCTTTTTCATTGTGAAATATTTAAGGTTAATAATTATTAAACTAAAGTTAGGTTTTATGTTTATTAAGTTTTTCTCAACTTCAGTTAAACTTAACCCAAAATGGAATTTAATTAGCTTGATCCTTACCTCATTAAATTCATATAAAACTGTTTTTAATAATGATCAATGAGCAGTAAAAACTTTGAAGTTTGCAAAATCTTTCTATTTTTACTAAATAAGAGGAAAATACCCCGGGAAACGTTGAAAATTAGGCCTATTCAAATATCATTGTTTATATTTTTGGTGTTAGGAGCATTGTTTGGATTAATGTTCTTGAGTCAGAAAGGAGGAGTGCAAAAAGAGCAAACTCAGGATGATGGTTTTTCCTACGAAGGCGTTTCGTTGAAATATCCTACCTACACCACCTTTTTGGGCTTAGAAAAAGATTCGTCGCTTACCAGACAAGATATTCTGGAAGTTACTGAGATCGTTACTCCTTTGGAAATAGAAACTCCAGAGGATAATCAGATTGCAGAAGTGCAACAAATCAAACAATTACCGGATTTTTCGAAAATTGATACTACCCGGTTAGTACGAATACGATATCCCGATAGCAATCCGGATTTTGCTAACCAATTGCGTAGAAAGTTATCTTCAAAATCATGTAGAATTCTACATTATGGAGATTCTCAGATCGAAGGAGATAGAATTACCGCCTATTTACGAAACCGATTACAGCATATGTACGGAGGTAGCGGTCCTGGATTCATACCATTATTGCCTGTTTACCGTCAAATAAGTGCTATTGTAGAACCTAGTGAAAATTGGGAACGATATGCCTTTTTCGATCCTACAAAAAAGAAGTTTTCGCATAGGAAGTATGGAGCTTATCTTTCGGTATCTCGTTTTACCGAGTATCAGAAAAAACTACCTGATAGTGCTGTACTAGATTCCTTGCCAATAATCAAAGCTTCGGTTACCATTGGGAAGTCCAAAAAAACCTATGCAAAGTTTCGAAGGTTTACTGACATTGGTTTGCATTATGGCAATTGTAACGTTCCTATCAAGATTTCTGTGTACAATGAAGGGGAACTGATTCAGCAAGATAGTTTAATACCTGATGGACGATATCATCAATACAAAATTAGGACATTAACTACACCAACCAACCTCAAAATAGAATTAGAAGGGAAGGTAAGTGCAGATTTTTATGGATTAACACTGGATGGTGGATCAAGAGTACAAATTGATAATATAGCCATGCGTGGAGCCTCAGGAACCATATTTGCAAGGGCTAATGCAACTACTTACTCACGAATGGTGAGACAGTTGAAACCCAAAATAGTGATCATGCAGTATGGGGGTAATACTATGCCTTATCTCAAAGATTCTACCGATGTCGATAAATACGCAAATCGCATCAAAACCCAGGTCAATTGGATACGAAGAAGAGCCAAAAATGCTAACTTTATATTTATAGGCCCTACAGATATGTGCTTACCAGTTAATGGTAAAATGGAAACCTATCCCTTATTGCCTTATCTCAATACTAAGTTGATGGAAACCTGTTTGTCAAATGATGTAGCATATTGGAGTATGTATGATGCTATGGGAGGGAAAGGATCTATGGAGTTATGGGTAGAAGAAAAACTTACTGCCAAAGACTATATGCATTTTACCTGGAAAGGAACCAAAATAATTTCTGAACTATTTTTTACTGCCCTATACCTAGACCTTAAAGAACCCGAAAAAAATGAAGTGTAAAAAACTGTTGTTTTACCTATACTTAGTTGCGGTACCTGCTATGGCGCAAACTTATGTGTTAGATTCTATAGAAGGAAAATATCCCTTTGTGAACTGGAAAGCCAATACGATAAAAATGGCAGAGTATTCTCCCGCTTTCAAGACTCTTTTTCATAAAATGGACACCATAGCAAAGGGAGGAAAAACCGATTTGCATATTTTTCATATCGGAGGCTCTCATATCCAGGCAGATATTTATTCTAATCGTTTGAGATCGTATTTACAGACCATGGGCCCAACGGCCAAAGGGCAAAGAGGTTTTATCTATCCTTATAAAATTGCCAAAACCAATAATCCCGGTAACTACAGAGTAGAACATGATGGAGAGTGGCAAGGATATCGCTGTTCGGTAAGAAAAGATAGCGTAGCTTGGGGACTCTCTGGAGTAACCGCTGTATTCAAAGATTCTTTGGCCAATGTAAAAATTAAGGCTAATGGGAACAACTATCATCAAGATATGTATGATTTTGACAAGATCAGAATCTTTTATGATGATTGGAGTACGGACTACGAAATTGCTTTTAAAGAGGCTGGATTGGTCTCAGAAATAAAAGAGAACAAAGATGCGCACTTTATCGAGTATAAACTGACCAAAAAAGTAGAGGAGATCGACTTCTGTATTCGAAGAGTTGAAGATCATGAAGAAGCTGAGTTCTTAATGATGGGAATAGAATTGATGAATGATAATAAAGGAATTCAATATACCTCTATCGGAGTGAATGGAGGAAGTTTTTCATACTACGAACGATGCGAATATTTTGATGATCAACTGTTATTGTATAAACCGGATCTGTTTATTGTTTCGGTGGGAACAAACGATGCCTATCATCCAGATTTTGAGCCTCAGGAATACAAACAACAATATACCAATCTGATAAAACTGATTCAAAAGGCAAATCCCGAGTGTGCAGTACTGCTTACCGTACCCAACGATTCTTATTACAAAAAGAAAGTGCCAAACCCTAGAACGAGAATAGCAAGAAAAATGATTTATGAAGTTGCCAAAGAACAACAAATGGCAGTTTGGGATTTTTACGAAATTATGGGTGGCTTTAACTCATCTAGAGATTGGTATAATAACAAACTAATGCCCAAAGATCGAATACATTTTACCGTAAAAGGATATCGAATCAAAGCAGATTTGTTATTACAGGCATTAGCGAATGCCTGGGAAAAAGAACTGCAAGTACCGAACAATTCGATTTTGAATAACATTATTAATGAATAGATTATTAGACATATTTTCATTTTCAGAGGACTCTCCTTTAATCTTTACTCAAGCAGATTTTTGGGTGTTCTTCTCGGTGGTCTATTTTATCTATGCGATTGTTTACAGTAAAAAAAGCCTTAGGAGTGCATATCTTTTTGCGATAAGTATCCTTTTTTATTACAAAACAAGTGGGCTTTTTATTGGGATTCTGCTTTTTAGTACGATCAATGATTTCTTTTTGGGAAAAGCTATTTACAGGAGTAAATCGGTCATTTTGCAAAAGTTCCTGGTAGCGATTAGTGTAATTATCAATTTGGGTACACTCTGCTACTTTAAATATGCCTATTTTTTTACAGATTCCTATAATTATTTGTTTCAGACCAATTATGAGGTTATCAATTATCTTGCGCAATGGGCCAACACCTGGGGAGAGGTAGATTATTTTACAGTTGATAAGATCATTTTACCAGTGGGGATTTCGTTTTATACGTTCCAGACGATTAGTTATAGTGTAGATATTTATAGAAAGCAAATTAAACCGCTCAACTCTATTATCGACTTTGGCTTTTTTGTAAGCTTTTTTCCGCAGTTGGTTGCCGGCCCAATTGTACGAGCGGCGGATTTTGTTCCACAGATCCGAAAGGAAATAAAGATCACCAAAGTAGAATTCGGACAAGCAACTTATATGATCCTAAAAGGATTGATCAAAAAAATGTTGTTTGCAGATTATATCGCGGCAAATTTTATGGATCGGGTTTTTGATGTACCCGAAATGTTTTCTGGATTTACCAATATTATGGCGATGTTTGGATACTCCCTACAGATTTATGGAGATTTTTCTGGGTATACGGATATCGCAATAGGCTTGGCATTATTAATGGGATATAAATTACCGATCAATTTTGATTCTCCATACAAAGCGATTCACTGTGGTGATTTCTGGAAACGTTGGCATATTTCTTTATCAAGTTGGTTAAAGGATTATCTATACATTCCTATTGGAGGTAATCGTAATGGGAGTATTTTTTCATATGCTTTTATTTTGGTTTTTACCTTTCTTGGGGTATTTGCAGTGTCTGATTATGGAATAGCTCTGATAGCGGCTTCGGGGGTAGGTTTCATGTTGATTATTACTTTGTTTTCTTCGCGATTAGCTTGGCATTTTAATAGAAATGTAAATATTATGATCACCATGTTGATCGGAGGGTTGTGGCACGGAGCTTCCTGGAAATTTGTCATATGGGGAGGACTTAATGGAGTGGGAATTGTGGTGTACAAATACTGGAGAAAGATTAGTCCGTACGAAAATTCTAAAGCCTGGTATGCCTTATTATGGAGAATTGCATTGACTTTTGTTTTTATCACATTTACTAGAATCTATTTTAGAGGAAATAGTATGGATCATATCGAACGGTTTTACCAGCAAGTAGCAACAAACATGGACTGGGGAAATGCATTGGCTGTGCTTTGGGAATATAGAGTGGTATTTATCGTGATGCTTATAGGCTATATTACCCATTGGTTGCCATATAAAACAAAGGATTGGATAGAAGCTTTATTTATAAAGAGTCATTTTATCATTAAAGCTATAGTGGCTACTTTGGTAGCAATTATTTGCTATCAAACCTATGCTGCCGATTTCCAGCCATTCATATATTTCCAGTTTTAGAGATTTTTGCAAGCGTTATGCTTACATCTTTTCTGGTGCCTCAGAATATTTTTGAATAAAATCAGTAATCAAATCTCGGTATTCGCTTTTGGGAGCTTCTGATAAGTTTCTCCAAAGTTCGCCATGTGTTAAATCAACGTGACGTACTTCCAGTTTTTGGAAGTTCCGTTTTTTGATCCCTTTTTCAAAAATTCGAGTGTAATTAAATGTCCCTGTATCCGAAAGAAGTAATATTGGTACGGATAGATGATCCAGATATGAAGTGGCAGAAGCGGTTTCAAAATGTTTTTTGGTGTCACCAAATACGGATTGTACATGTAACTTGGCGAGATGAGGTCTGCTTCCATTAAGAAAAGCTTCATGATAGTTCTCAATGTCATAGGTGCCACTAACAGGAATGATGCCTTTAATGTGATTTTGGGTTAATCCATGTTCTTTTAAGAAACGTTCATCCAATGCGAGCATTGCAGTAAGATGTGCTCCCGAAGAAAACCCACCAACAAATATATGTTCTTTGTCATAGCCATACTCATCTGCATGGTCGATTAACCATTTTAACGCAGTACTTACATCTTTAACATGATCCGGATATTGAATGTCTACCACTGGATTAGGATCACGCCAATCTGCACTTAGGCGATGCCCAACAGAGGCAACGGCGATTCCTTTTTTGGCAATATTGCGCACTACATTCATTTCAATATTCCTATCTACGTAGGCCCAGGCTCCACCGCCAATCCAAATGAGTAAAGGAGCTTTTGTTGTGGTTTGTGGAAGCACAAGATTCAATCTTTGCAGAGGGTCATCTACTGCTCGAGTAGCTTGAACATAGGGGATATTATGAATTTCTCTAATATCGGCTATACCAATATGTTTTTCTAAAACATAAAAGGGGATATCTCCATATTGTAATATCTTTTTATGAAATTCTAGTGTTGAAAAATCTGCTTCTTTTTCATAAAGGCTTCTCCATTTTAGTATTTTATCAGCTCCGTATTTATAGGTAATCACTTGGGCAGGCCATTGCTTCATTCTCTTTATTTCCCGATGTGCGATATGATCCTGTTCTTGTATATGCTGTTGCCAAAATGCTAAAGCTTTTTCATCAGACCAACCAAAGTAGTTTAACCCTACATCCATGGCTACTCGAACAGACCGGATAAGGTCCCATTCCCATTTTCCATATTCATCGTAGCTGTTTTTATAAGCACCTATCTCATATCCAATTTCTTCAATGTAAGCAGCCCATCCTTCTTTATAACAAGCAGAACCTACAAGTTTTTGTATCTCTGATAACTCAAGTTTTTCGGCATATTTAATTTGGTAGTGGTGTCCAGGTAGTCCTTCATGAGTGTATAACCATCCTATTTGTCTTTTACTGTAGGGCTTCCCAAAGTATTTGAAATAAAGCGAATTCTCTCTGCTCCGATAAAAACCAGGGGTTTCGATCAGAGTTTCTTCTTTGTATTCTTTAATACTTACATCGGGTATCGAACTTAAGCCTGGAAACAACTCGGTAATCTTATGCCCAACTTCCCTCTTCTTCTCCTGGTAAGCTTTCAAAATTTCAGCAGGGTCATTGAAGAAGAAATCAGGCTTTGTAAGATGTTTTCTGAAACTAAGACTATCCATACCGGACGTACTTTGGATATCCTTCATTTTGTTTTTTACCCTTGCGATCTCTTCCAGACCAAAATCAAACATCATTTCAGGCGTTACTTTTACATCGACCCATTTTTTCAAAAAATAAGTATATAATAGTTTACCGTTGGGCACATTAACAATCCCCGTAGTAGGAATTTTATCCTGTTTTTCTTCATTCCATTTTTTCTCAAGATTGATTCTGAATTTGTTGAGGGCTATTTCATACTTCATTAAATTGAAGTCTAATCGTTCGCTTTCTGATAAATGACTGGTGTTAATTTTGATGAGTGCTGCTTCCAGGTCGTTAAACGTTTTTTCTTGAGCGAGTACTGCATCTTTGTTTTGGATATTGTTGAGGTTTTCTATGTAATCCAAAGTCAATGGAGGTAAGTCCATTGTTTGGTAAGCTGCTACAAATTGCTGGGATACCAACTCCAGACCTTCGGATTGAGCTTTGGTCTTACATGAAAAGAAGATGACGAGGGTAGAAAGACATAAATAAAAATGCATACCTGGCTAAATGATTTAAATGATACTGTACTTCATAAAATTAAGATGACAGGAACAAGGAGGCTTGTAAAATATTGCTAATTTGTCATTTTCCTGCGTTCAGAAGGAGATATATCGTAGTAGTTTTTGAATTTTTTGGAAAAACTTGCCAAATCATGATAACCCAGATCATAGGCTATAGTATTGAGCTGCATGGTATTGTTTTGAAGTAGCTCAATTGCCTTATCCATTCTTAACTTTTCTTGTAGTGCCTGGGGAGATTCCTGAAAACACAACTTAAACAATCTTGAAAAATGGTACTTAGAAATGCCGGTATAGATAGCCAGCTGGTCTAATGTTATCTTTTGGTTGAAATGTTGATAAATGAAGTTCTTACAAGAAATCATTTTAATGAGAATAGCTCTTTGTGTATCTGTGTTTCGAGACTGAACGAAGAGGCGTTCATGAAGACCTGTAATCTCTTTAGCGAAGCTGTATACCTGCTTGCTTAGAATAGTTAAGGTTTGATACAGTTCTGAGTTATTGTCTTTATTTGAGTGGGTAGTATGCAATTTTTTGACTAAAGGTGAAAAATGCAAACAATCAAATGGAAGATTAAAAAGTAGAGGATTGGCATACATTTTTGCAAGATCGATATCAAGAGCAGTGGGATTTAAGTCAATACATAGTCCATGGATACTTTGGGAAGCTAATTTAGATTTTGCTTCAAACGTTTGCCCTTCAGGAACCAGAATAAACTGTCCTTGTTTCACACGAAGAACTTGATCGTTTATTAAATAATCTTCATACCCCTGCTTGACATATTTTAGCGCAATACCTTTGGTCTCACCTTTGAAATAAAATTTTTCATAGGCATAGGATTCCTTGATTTCGCCATATTGACTTTGATATTTACTTTGATTACTAAACATACAATACAATCACGAACTATTTTTGTGTATTCTTAAGGCTTGTCTTGTTCTAATAAACTTAATACAAAATATTTACGGTTGCAAATCTTCTTAAGTTACTAGTGGTTATGAAACGAGTTAATAGGTTTTCTTATTCATTTATCTTGATGGTTTTGAAATCGAAATGAAACGTATCTTTTTTTGCTTGAATAATTTCGACCTTCTTGGCAAGTTTTCCATACATACTTTCTTCCCATTGTTGATAGACTACTTGGATGGTTTCGGTTGTGTCCATCATATTTAGAAACTCGACGGTTTTAATCTGTTCTATAGCGTTGTCATAATAGATTTTTACTGGGTTGTTCAATCTATCAATCCCTGAATATAAATCAATCCCGGGTTCAAAGTTTTTTTCATATTTGATTTGATTAAAAAAAGACCAAGGATTGGTTTGTAACCTATGGAAATCATGACTTCTAATCATCTCTACGGCAACATTTGATAAGGTGTCTAAAATTTTCCCGTCCTTATCAACAGCGTAGCCTTTGTTATCTGAGCTTAATTCCCCTATGAATGGGGAATCTCTATATTCGTAAACTTGAGAAAAAAGGAGGTATCCATTCTTTTTTGAGATTACTTGTGTAGTGTACCTGCCATTGGGGCCATTGCAATGGGCAAATGTGTTTATACTTTTGATATGAAAGTATCTTGGGTCAAGAGATAACTCATTTACGGTAATGTTTTTCTTTTTAGCGCAGGAAATCGATAATAATATTGAAATGATAACAAATGATCCTCTTTTCATAAATGTTTGTTTTGCCTGTACTATGAAAGATACTGGTTTTATTCTACTAATTTAATAGATTCGATGATAATTCCATTACCACAATATTCATCAGATGCTTCCCAATTTAATTGTACAGTTATTGGAAATGTAGAATTTTCTAAATCAATGATAGTGTTTTGTGGCAATTCAGAAAAACGCCTAGCAGATTCCTCTTCATCGATGTTAATAATCCATCCTCCACAGCAGGCACATAATGTTAAATCTAAACCTGAGATTGTTGCAGTTGATTCGAACTGGATTGTAGCGTCATCATCATTTTTGCAACTCAAAGCGATACATCCTAAAGCTAAACATAAAGTCAACATATTGATTTTCATTGTTTTTTTGTTTTTTGATTACGTTTAATAGATCCATTCACCATAGAAAAGTTGCGTGGGACTGAAGAATGCCGTAGTTCTTTTATTCTGTAGTTTTATATGTTAGTTTTTGTTTTTTAGAGAATACAGTTACATTCGTAACATGTTTCAACATATTCATCCGTACGAGCCTTTTTTTCCTCCAGAAGCAACAAAATTGATTGTGGGTACTTTACCGCCTCCCAGGTTTACTACGGGAGCACTTAATGATAAAGATGTAGATTTTTGCTATGGTAGCAGTAATGGTTTGTTATGGCCGGTCTTGGATCGAATTTTTGATCTTAGTCTTAAGTATGAGACGACCCACGAAGCCGCAGAGCAACGAAGAAGATTTTTGACGGCAAATCGAATTGGTGTTTGCGATATTGTACAACGTTGCGAACGTGACAAAGTCGATGCTTCAGACCTGGGAATGCAAAATGTTCAATTAAGAGATCTGGTAGGCTACTTAGAAAAATATCCAAAAATAAATCGTTTGATCTTTATGGGAGGCAACAGTAAAAATGGACCTGAGTATTTTTTTAGAAGGCTCTTAAAAGAACATGATCTAAAATTAGAAGTAGTTTCTAATACGGTACCTAGAATACATAAGGTGGTAATAGCTAATAGGGTGATTAAAACCGTATCACTTACAGCGCCTTCGGGTTCTGCAAATCGGGCTATTGGAAGTATGCAAATCTATAAGGATCTAAAAAGCAAAGACCCCAAATTCAATACCATCGATTTTAGAGTCATGCAATATCAAGAATTCTTTTAATTTACTCTGTTTCTTCCTCTTTGGTCTTTTTTGTAGTTTTTTTCGCGGTGGATTTTGCCTTCGGAGGAATTATGGAAACAGATTTTTTTCTTTTTCTTCGTCTTCCAAAGGTGCCCATATGAATCTTACCGCGTTTTGTCTTTTTATCTCCTTTGCCCATAAATCTTAATTTTTGTATTAAACTGTCTAAAAATTAAAGTGTTACTAATTTAATGAATTAAGACAGAAAAACGAAAAGAGTAGAATAACCTTTTCAGTTTACAGATCATTTTAAAATTAATTTCAGTGATTTGATCTATTTTATTAGATGTTTGTCGAAAGGTTTTGTTTTATAACATATTAATTCTTTTTTTTGGGAGCAGAATCCAACTACCCCTGGATCTTTCATCCTAACCAACCTCTTGAGTGATGGCTTAGACTAAAAGCTATACACCAACTAAACATGAAAATTAATTTTTTCACTTTACTTTTTTGTGCCCTTTGTATTCCTATATCTGCACAGCAGATTGATGAGAAGTTTGCTAGAAATGGACTTTACTTATTCAAGGAATTGGGGATGAATACCTCTCGAATCATCGACTACAATTTAACAGACAACGGCGAACTTTATGTCTTGCATTTATCTGATGATAACGGTAATTTGATTCGTTTGCTTAAAAATGGTCAGAAGGATACCTCTTTTAATTTTACTTCGGCCATTTTAAATAATGAAGGAACTACTCCGGTTGCGATGAGCGCTACGCCTTATGGTACCATAGTAGTGTTATCCAATTTGTGGAATGGATTGAGTTGGATGATCCATATTAATGAGTTTTTTGAAGATGGAACGCTGAATACTCAATTTGGTAGAGGGGGTATTTATACCAAAAGCATATTAGATAACTCTGATGATAATTTTGGTCAGTTTTTATATACCTCATCGAATGGAGAAATTGTAGTGGTTGCAAAAATCAATGATTTTAGTGTGTCTACTACCGAAGAGAAAATTGCGATTCTCAAATTGAGTAGTGAGGGAAGGACTTTATCCTCGGACTTGTATGCCAATCATTGTTATCGATTAGACAGTTCTGCTATGCGGGATGACTATTTATTTTTGGCGTATTCTGGAAGTTCCGAAAATGAAGTCGACCATGCTACTTATTTGGCTGGCTTGAACAGTGAACGAATGGAACGTCAAAACATACATTGTTTGTCGGTAGAAGGGGATTATGAAACTATTGATCATATAGTATTGACAGATGCTGCAGTGTATATTTCTCAAATAAAAACGAATTCTGAAGCATTATATCTTATTAATAAATACGATGTAGATGGTAATCGGGATAAGACCTTTAGAGATAGCGGACAGGTAGATGGCAATGCCGATTTGTACGATTCTAATTTTGTTGTAAACAAAAAAGGGGAACTATTTGTGGTGTCCAAAAGTCTAAATGATGATGCTGAAATATTGATCAAAAAGCTTAAGAACGATGGAACCATAGATGAAACTTTTGGAGTTGATGGTATTGCATCTATTATGCTTAGGCATCCAATGATAACATTGGGTAAAATGCAGATTGACGAAAATGATCTATTGTATATCGCAGGAGAGATGTCTATTGATGGTAATCCTTATGGTTTTATTACAAGAATCGATACCAGTATAATGCTTCTGAAAAGGGAAAAACTGGATAAGTTTATTCGTAATCTTTTTGTGAAACGAGAGTAAGATATCAAAAAAGAAAACAACCAAAATTATTGGGAATTAACGTTTTGTCTTTTATTCATCTAATGAAAATCCATTTTTGATCGCATAAACAGCCAAACCTACTCTTGTTTTCAAACCTAATTTGGTAAACAAACTATCTCTATAATTTTCAACCGTACGTGGGCTGCAGAACATTTTCTCTGCCATTTCTTTATAACTCATCTCGGTTGTGGAATATTTAAGGAATTCAATTTCACGGTTGGATAGTTTGATATTGTTTTTATCATCGTTATCTATATCGTTTAAACTTTCGAATACTTTTATAGAGGCCCATTCTGGAAAATACCTTCTCTTTTTGATCAGTTTTTGTAAAGACACTTCTAATTCCAAGGGTTGGATGTTTTTTAGCATATAACCTTTAGCTCCATTTTTGATCATTTTAATCAAACTAGCATCGTCATTTTGCATGCTTAAGGCCATGATCAAAATATCCGGGTATGTTTCGCTTAACCACTTGGCAGTTTCAAAACCATCCATTTCTGGCATACTCACATCGAGTAATATAATATCTGGTTTTATAGTAGAGTTGATTTTTTGCTGTAAATCCTTCCCGTTTTCACAAGTGTAGATCACATTAAAATCTTTGAATTTTGAAATGATTTCGGCCAGAGCATTGGCGATAAGAACATGATCGTCTACAATAACAATATTATAATTCATTTTCTGATATTTCTAAAGTTAATTGGGTCCCATGATTAATTTTGCTGTCATAATGTAGGGTAGCCCCAATCCATTTTGCCCTTTTTTCAAAATTATTGATTCCGATTCCTCCGTTTGTAATACTATTCATATCAAATCCAATCCCATTGTCTGTCAGATGCAAGACAATTTTATCAGCATTCTGAGCAAGTTTGATGGAGATAAGGGAGCACTTAGCATGTTTAATGCTATTTTGAATAAATTCCTGAGTAATACGATAGATGACGGTTTTTACGGCGACTGAATGTATTTTGATAGGATGAGGGTATTCAAATTTCACCTCGCATTTGTCCAAATGATTGACTCTGCTACTTAGTTGTTCAAGTAGGTCGACAACACTTTGATTTTTGATGCTACTTTTAGCCAGGGATCTGGAAATTTGCCGAAGTTCTTCCAATGAATGATCTACAAGGTCATTTATCGATTGTATTGAGGTGGTGTATTGTTCTAATTGATCGATAGGTAATTGTTTGATGTATAGACTGGCCAATGTAAGTTTCTGTCCAACGCTATCATGAATTTCTTGACCTATGTGATTCATGGTATTGGTTTGAATTTCCATCTGTACTTTAAGTATCTCTTTTTTATGGGTTTCATCTTTGTGAAGCAATTGTTGATTATGCTTTTTCTTTTTTACCTGATATTGATAGATAAATATGATGATGCCTGCAATAAATGCAAGAAAGATCACATTAAAAAGTACTAGCATTATTTTGAAAGATGTTTCCCCCATATAAACGAAATTGCAAATAGTATGTACATGATACTGTTAGCTATCAAAAAATAAGCGAAATACAGTTCCCAGATTCCTCTGTAGTGATTTCGCAATAAACCGTAAAAGCAAAATAAGGGGTAAGTGCCTACGTAAAGCATGATGACTCCCAAATTTATGTAAAACATCTTATTATCCCTAAAGTGCAAAATACTATCATCTTTAATCTGTTTTAAAAATTCTAGTATCACGAAGATGATCAAAAATAGGGTGCCCACAGACGGATTTAAAGAATACACAACTTCGAGCTTTTTAAAGAATAACTCTATAGGGAGATAGGTCAATAAATATATGCTGATGCATATGGTGAATAGCTTTCTGTTATTCAAAGATTGTACTCCATAGAGCCAATACAGAAAGGTATACTGAATGGGAATGCCTACATAGGCATAATACACTTGTTTTATTCTGGCGCCTATTCCGAGATCAAAATGCCAAAAAGCCTCTTGGGTAGCTATAAAAACCAGGTAATAAATAAAAAATCTCCAAGGACTATTTTTCAATTTAGATACATAAAACAATCCTACTACTGCAGCCATAATCTCAGACAATAGCAGGATAGGTTTTAAGATGTAAAAGTAGTCTGGCATAATATGGACTAAAAAGATTCTCCAGATCCATCAGCAGGAGGGATAAGACTTCCGTGATTTTGTGCAGAAATATTACCTGAAGCATTTGATCGTTTGGTAGAAGTTAAGGCAAAGATTGAGGTTGCAGTATTTGTAGACTGATATTCTGGAAATCCACTCATTTTTTCTCCGTATGTTCTTACATCCAAGGGGTGAAAATCCATATGAGTCTTTCCGTTCTGTATGGTAGGGACCATTACGAGTGTATGGTGTTCTTCAAACTTTTTTGTCAAGTCACTTCCCGCTAGATCCCTTAAATCAGGATATTTTTTCTCCCAGGTGCCATTATTCGGATATCTTGAATAATAAATTCGAATTCCCAAGTTTCTTTCTTCTCTGGCATTGCTATCAGTGTTCTTTTCAACTTGGTATAAAAACTTTTTTAAAGTCTCCAGATCAAACCAAATAGAGTGTGCGTCTTCTTGCATTACTGTTTTTATGAATCGAAGTTGGTTCTGTTTATAACCATTGGTCATAGCATGAACTAAATCTACGTTTAGGGTATTCAAAGGTTCACCAGAATAATCCATGCAAATTGTATTTTGATTCGAAGAGTTGGATTGTGATCTCTTTGGTGGGTTATAATAAACGTAAGATGCAAAGCCTGCTGTAACAGCAATTAAAAGTATTGTTGAAATCATTTTTTAGGTTTTAAAGAGTTAACATATTGGTTTTGCAAATAACGAAAATCTAAGCTAGTATTGAGCCCGAAAATGAACCTAAATTGGTAGGGTTAAACAACCTAAAATTTGAGGTTGATCATATAGAGAATTAAGGTTTTTGAGCGTTGCCTGCGATCAGCAAAATGATTGAATTTTGTCCTGTTAACAAAAAGTATCGGAATGCATAAAGATCGAGGAAGCCGAAAATCGTAAGAGTAGGCAATCTTAAAACCATTAATTATGAAAAATCTAAAATTTTTAATTGTACCTGTTATTGCATGCTTTTTTTTCTTACTAAGTTGTGAAAATGATTCACCAGATAACTTTAAGGAAGAAACAAAAGTGGATTTGAATCAGAATAGGAGGGATGCAGAATTCGATTTTGCGAAGGTAGAAGAACTTTCTCTAGAAGAAATTTCTGCCATTGAGAAATCTTTTATCGAAGAAACCAAAGATATAAGTCTAGTCAAGGCACTACAGGATTATGACGGACCAGATGAAGTAGATCATTCTATAGTAAATGATTATTTGGTGTATAAAGGGGAAAAACCTATTGATACGCGAGAATATTATCTAGTAACCGAAGAAATTATTAGAAATCCAGAAGCATCGGTAGAGGAGTTTACATCTGTATTGCAGGAAACTGGGGTGTATTCTGCAGTTCAATTGGAGTTGTTTACAGAACTGGATGCACAAATGGTTACTGCTACTACTTTTGAAGAGGCAATAGAAACGCTTACCGCCTTTGAAGGAGTAATCAAAGAAAACAGAGAACTAAACACTTTTGATAGAAACACAATGTTGTTGTATATGTCAACCATGAAAGGATTAATGTATACCGACTATGCAGCTCAAAAAGGGTTTTGGGATTGTGTGAATTGTGTTTGGAGAAATGGTTGGAAAATTCTTGGATGGGGTGTTTTCAGAAGTATACCAAAGGTAATAGGATGTATATTTTCGAATTTATCAAACGGATGGGGGATGTTTTGGTGTATTCTAAGAGCTTTAGGTTCTGGAGTCGCACATTCATTTAATCGCTTTTGCGGATCTGTTTGTTAAAAGTGGGGCTACAAAAAGAGAAACCGGGAAGAAGGCTTCCCGGTTTTATTTATTTTATCAAGTGATCCTTATGTCTAATCCTCCCAGGTGCTAACGGCTTGAACAGCTTCGTCTGTATAATCCGAAAATACACCATCTACACCTGCATCAAAAAACAAGTGATATTCTGCTTCAGGATTGCCCTGGCTCCATTGCATATTTTCATTTCTAAACGTGTATGGATGTACGAGTAAGTCGTTGTCATGTGCAAGATCTATAAAGTCCGTTGGCTCTAGTAAAGTTAGTTCTCCAGAGTCTTCGGTTCTATATGAAATGATAAAAGGTTTCCACGGACCAATACCATCTGCATAGGTAGTTGTAAACTTCATTCCTTCTTCTGTAGTAAAAAACTCATAGGTTCTGTCATCTCCATTTACGAAAAAATCATAGGGAGCACCATACGAGATGAAGTCTCCATCGGGTACATTATAGTCTAAAGATCCATCTTTGTTAATGTTGTAGGTGGAGATAAGCTGTACCAATTTTACAGTAGATTTTGAGTTGATGTATTGCAATGGCGCTACCTCAAAACATTGTACAAATACTGGTGCATTTTTGTGATTCCAATGCGCTTTAGAAAGCGCTTTCAACAGTTGATCTTCCATAAAATATGCTCCGAATATTTCATTGTGAAATAAGGGGTGTTTGATTTCAGGATAGATCCCTAATACTTTTCCTCTTGTCAGGGATTGTGCTTTTGCCAATTGTATCACCTCTTCAAAAGTTGGGATTTCAAAAAGGTTATCAAAGTCTGTTGGTCTTCCGCTAAATGCTTGTTTGGCTCTTAAAGTTTTGATTTCCTCCAGGGTAAAATCAGAGGCAAACCAATCGGTTACCATTTTACCATCTAGGTTTTTGGTTGTTTTTAAGTGTGCAAATTCGGGAAGATCTGCAACGTTGGTAGTACCAGATAACATCGGTTCATGTCTAGCTACCAGATGTCCGTCCTTGGTCAACACCAAATCCGGTTCGATAAAATCTGCATTCCATTCTGATGCTTTGGTATATCCTTCAAGTGTATGCTCTGGGAGTACGGACTGTGCTCCTCGATGTGCAATCACAATGGGAAGATCGGTATCAGGTCCGGGATTACCGGAGTTGTCATCGATAAGATCGCAGGAGGTTATCATCATAAGGGTAATAAGACTAAATACGGTGGACATGTGTTTTATCATTTCTTGGGTTTTAAGTTAGTAAACGCCTGACAAGAAATGAAACTGAAATTATGAAATTGTGAACTAGGTATTACTCTATGGTCAAGAAAAGGATAAGAACGTTAAGTTTTATGAGCTACTTTCATTTTAACGTGCAATACAAAAGCAAAGGAGCAAAACTAACTATCTAATTTCGCTCCTTATCATTATCTGATCTCTTCTACAAACTGGTTGATGGTATCCACTCCATTGTTGGTCAAATGCTTTATGAAAGCCGAACCAATAATAGCTCCCTTTGCCGTCTTTGTGGCTTGAGTAAAAGTTTCATTATTACTTATCCCAAAACCAACAATCTGTGGGTTTTTGAGGGCTAAAGCATCGATACGCTCAAAATATTGTTGCTGTACATCTCCAAACGTATTTTTGGCTCCTGTGGTACTGGCAGAACTCACCATATAAATAAAACCGTCGGAAACGCTATCAATAAATCGAATTCTTTCTTCTGAAGTTTGCGGGGTGATCAAAAACACATTGATTAACCCGTATTTTTCAAAAGTCTCTTGGTAGTGCTCGTGATATTCGGCTACAGGTAAATCGGGAATGATTAATCCATCAATTCCGATTTCTTGGCATTTTGCACAAAAGGCTTCTACACCGTACTGCATCATAGGATTGAAGTATCCCATGATAATCAACGGGATATTTACCGTTTTTCGGATGTCTTTTAATTGCTCAAACAATAGGGTAGTGGTCATCCCATTTTTTAGGGCGATAGTAGAGCTTTCCTGAATGGTAGGACCATCTGCCAAAGGATCACTAAAAGGTAATCCGATTTCTATCATATCAACACCGTTTTTTTCAAGATCCTGGATGATTTGAGCGGTATCGTTCAATGATGGATACCCTGCGGTAAAATATATAGATAATAACTTCTTATTCTCAGCTAATTTTTCTTTGATTCTATTCATTGTTATAAGTTTCGAGTTGCTCTTCAAAAGAGAAACACGTTGTTAATTTAGTCCAAAACTATATGGATTATTCATTACTCGTTTCAACATCGCAATTTGTCCGCAGTGCCATAGGGTGTGCTTGATGTTCCAATCGATTGCTTCAAATTTGGTCTTGGCTACCGGATGAGGTTGATCCAAAGGTTCTAATGACTTGTCAAGATCATCTGGAGACAAGTTTTGTATGATTTCAAGAGATTTAGCTTGCATGAAAAGCAAGTTTTTCTCCAGATTTCCTACAGTATCTTTATCATTAGTCTGTGATGCTGTCGATTTAAAAGTATACCAATCTGCATATTTTCGAATAGGCACTTGCTCAAAAACGTCTGGTTGATGACCGGTTATAGATAGTATGCTATGATAGTAATAGCTAATGATTTGATGCCCTACTTGCCAGGCAATGTTGGTTTCCATAACGTTAGGTGAGTACTCCCATTCATCTTTGGGAACAGATAGCGCCAGCTTATTAAACCATTCGTATGCACTTTTTGTCTGTGTAACCAATACCGAAATCGTATCCATAATTGTGTGAATATTTGATTGTACTTTATTTATAGTCTAAAATAATCAATATATGTATTCAAATCTTTATCGCCTCTTCCCGAAAGGCTGATCACTACCACATCCTCTGGTTTGAATTTTTTATCATTAAATATGGCTAAAGCATGTGAGGTTTCTATGGCCGGTATGATCCCTTCTAATTGCGATAACTCTAACCCAGCAGCCATGGCATCATCATCGGTAACCGAGTAAAACTCTCCTCTTCCGGTACGATATAAATGCGAATGCAGCGGTCCTACACCAGGGTAATCCAACCCAGCAGAAATAGAGTAAGGTTCTGTTATTTGTCCATCTGCGGTTTGCATCAATAAGGTTTTGCATCCATGGATAATTCCTTCTTTACCTAGCTGTGAGGTTGCCGCGCTTTCTCCACTATCCACACCTTTACCCGCAGCTTCGACCGCAATAATACCCACACTTGGTTCATCCAAAAAGTGATAGTAGGTACCGGCAGCGTTACTTCCTCCACCTATACAAGCCACTACATAATCAGGATTTTCTCTTCCTTCTTTTTCTTTAAGTTGCCATTTGATTTCTTCGGATATTACCGATTGAAAACGGGTTACCATATCTGGATAAGGATGAGGTCCGATAGCAGAACCAATGATGTAGTGCGTATCTACAGGATTATTGATCCAATCTCTAATTGCTTCGTTGGTGGCATCTTTTAGGGTTTTACTACCTGATTTGGCAGGACGTACTTCTGCCCCTAGCATTTTCATACGAGCTACATTTGGGGCTTGACGTTTAATATCAATCTCACCCATGTATACAACACATTGTATTCCCATAAGTGCACAAACGGTAGCAGTGGCTACTCCATGTTGTCCGGCTCCGGTCTCGGCAATGATTCTATTTTTGCCAAGTTTTTTTGCCACTAGTATTTGACCGATAGTATTGTTGACTTTGTGCGCTCCGGTGTGATTTAAGTCTTCGCGCTTCAGGTATACTTTGGTATTGTGCTTTTCTGAAAGCCGTTTTGCAAAATATAAAGGAGAAGGGCGACCCACATAATCTTTTAGTAATTGATCGAATTCTTCTTTAAAAGAAGGGTCGTTCATAATATCCAAGTATTGGGTACGTAATTCTTCTACATTAGGATATAACATTTCTGGGATATATGCACCTCCAAAATCACCATAATATCCTTTTTCATTTACTTGATAACTCATAGTTTTATTTTTTGATCCCTAGAGATAAGGGTTAGTTGGTTTTTAAATTTTTCTAATACAATTTCTTCTTTTAGTCCAGGCTCAATTTCGAACTTACTGTTCACATCTATTGCATGAATAGGTAAATCAGTTTTTAAGATTTCTTGTATTTTTTCAATTTCGTCAAGGCCAATTCCACCACTCAAAATAAATGGGGTTTTAGAATTGTATTCCTTCAATACATTCCAATCAAAAGTATAGCCGTTACCACCTTTTTCTTTTCCTTTGGTGTCAAATAAGAAATAATCTACAATACCTTCATACGGCTCAAGGATAGAAAAATTGAATTCATCTTTGATGGAGAATACTTTCCATAGGTCAATAGTGGTATCTAGTTCTGATAAACTTGATTTTAGTTCTTTGCAATAGGCTGGAGATTCATCTCCATGTAATTGTATTGCTTTGAAACGGAATTGTTTTACTTTTTCAACAATATTTGAAATGGTACTATCCACAAAAACTCCTACTTTTTTGATCGAATCTGGTAATACCGGGATTTCTGCATTAAAATTCCTTGGTGATCGATCATAGAAAATAAAGCCTAAATAATCGGGTTCTAAAGAAGCGATGGCTTCGATATTATCCGAGTATTTCATTCCACACACCTTGAGTTTCATGATTGTAAGTTTTTTATAAATTCTACAGCACTAGCCCCAGGATTTTCAGTTTTCATAAAGTTTTCACCAATCAAAAAACCTTGATATCCATATTGTTGTAAATCTTTTATGGCTTCGATATTGCTAATTCCACTTTCAGAAACTTTTACAAAATCATCTGGTATTTGTGTACTTAACGTTTTGCTTACATCGGTACTTACTGTAAATGTTTTTAGGTTTCTATTGTTTACCCCAAGCATATCCAAAGAGGGCATAATAGATTTTTGCAATTCTTCCTCATTATGAACCTCCAGTAAAACATCCAATGACAGGCTTTTGGCAAATTCAGAAAGTTGTTTGATTTGCTCTCGTTCTAACACCGCTGCAATCAACAGAATAACATCAGCCCCATGCGCTTTGGCTTCTAGTAACTGATATTCATCAATGATAAATTCCTTACGAAGCAATGGTAAGTTTACCGCTGATCTCGCCAGCAATAGGTCATCCAGAGAACCACCAAAATATTTACCATCTGTGAGTACAGACATACCTGATACACCGGCAGTTTCATAACCCTCTGCAACATCTTGAACGCTTACTTTTTGATTTATCACTGATTTTGAAGGGGATCTGCGTTTATGTTCTGCAATAACTCCAGTATCACTATTTTGTAATGCAGTTGCTAGTGAGTGGGTTTGCTTGTCAAATAAAACCGAAGATTCTAATTGCTTGACAGGAATCAAGCTTTTCTTCAATTCTACCTCTTTGTACTTATCAGCTACTATTTTATCTAATATATTCATTGTTAGTTCTTGCTAAGCTCTTGTACTTTTTTCAATGTTGTCAAACCTTTTCCTGATAGCAGGGATTCTTTGGCTCTTTCAAATCCTTCTTTGGGTTGTAAGCCTTCTACCGTTGCAATTGCGATCCCAGCGTTGGCGCAGACCACATTGTTCTGAGCTTCCGTTCCTTTTCCGTTAAGGATATTCATAAAAATTTCTGCAGATTCTTCTACCGAATCTCCCCCATGGATTTGTTCTTGTTTCAAAACTGGAACACCAAAATCTTCGGGAGATAGCATTCCTTCGGTTTGGTTGGAAATCGTTTTTGTATTTCCGGTTAACGAAATCTCATCATAACCATCCAAAGCATGAACGATAGTAAAGTTCTTATCGGTATTTTGATAAAGATATCCATACATTCTCGCCAATTCTAGATTAAATACACCCACCATTTGATTTTTCGGAAAAGCTGGATTTACCATAGGTCCTAACATGTTAAAAAACGTTTTTACCCCCAATTCTCTTCGGATCGGAGCTACATTTTTCATTGCAGGGTGAAATAATGGAGCATGCAAAACGCAAATTCCTGCCTCATCCATACTTCGTTTTAAAAAGTCTATATCATTACTAAATTTTATCCCCAAATATTCCATTACGTTAGAACTTCCGCATTTTGAAGACACACCATAGTTTCCGTGCTTGGTTACTTTGATGCCTGCTCCGGCAGAAACAAAAGAGGATAGTGTTGAGATGTTAAAAGTGTCTTTTCCGTCACCTCCGGTACCACATAGATCAATAGGGTTGTATTCGCTAAAATCTACTGCTATGCACAGTTCTAACAAAGCATCTCTAAAACCTTCTAGCTCTTCGATGGTAATGCTACGCATCATAAATACCGTTAGGAAAGATGCGATCTGACTTTGATTATATTCTCCTCTAGAGATATTCACCAAAACGCTTTTGGCTTCTTCTTTGGAGATGGTTTCGTGATTAATTAATCGATTAAGTAACTTCTTCATAGCTGATTTAATTATTAATCCAGTTTTCTAACATTTTTTTACCGTCTGGAGTGAGTACGGATTCGGGGTGAAATTGTACCCCGCGCACATCCAGTTCTTTATGGCGTAACGACATGATTTGTCCATTTTGATCATAAGAAGTCACCTCCAGGCAATCGGGTAAGTTATTATCTGCTACTACCCAGGAATGATAACGTCCTACATCAAAATTAGAGTCTAAACCTTCAAAAAGCGGCTCGTCGGTTACAGACAAAGTAACATTGGTAGCAACCCCGTGATATACTTCATCCAGGTTGATCAATCGACCTCCAAAGACTTCGCCTATGGCCTGTTGGCCAAGGCAAACTCCAAAAATACTTTTTGTATCTGCATAGGATTGAATGATATCTTTCAAAAGACCTGCTTCATCAGGTATTCCTGGTCCGGGAGAAAGTAATATTTTTTGAAAAGGTGCAACATCATCTAATTGCAGCTGATCATTGCGTTTTACAGTTACTTCACAACCCAGATCTTCCAAATAATGCACCAGGTTGTAGACAAAAGAATCGTAGTTGTCTATTACTAATACTTTTTTATTCATTTTATATTTTTTTGTCCTAAGGGATTCAACATTATATTTCTTCGGCTAGTTGCAAGGCCTTGGTAAGCGCCCCTAGCTTGTTATATACTTCTTGTAATTCGCTTTCTTCGTTGGATTCATTTACCAATCCAGCACCTGCTTGCCAGTGAAGTTCATGATTCTTACTTAAAAATGTTCGAATCATAATGGCATGATTAAAGTTTCCATCAAAATCCATAAACCCGATGGCTCCTCCATAGAAATCTCTGTTTACCGTTTCATATTTTTCGATAAGCTGCATTGCCATGTGTTTTGGGGCACCACTAAGTGTTCCAGCCGGGAAAGTGTCTGCTACCACCTGCATGGTTGTAGTATCCTCATGCTTTTTGCCGGTAACTTTACTCACCAAATGGATCACATGCGAGTAAAACTGAATTTCGCGATACGTCTCGACAGTAACATCACTTCCGTTACGACTCAAGTCGTTGCGAGCAAGATCTACCAACATCACGTGTTCTGCATTTTCTTTTTCGTCTTTTGAGAGTTTTCTGGCTAATTCGGCATCTTGTTCATCATTACCAGTTCTTTTGAATGTTCCTGCAATAGGGTGTATTTCTGCGATACCTTCTTTTACGACTAGTTGAGCTTCTGGAGAGCTTCCGAATATTTTGAAGTTACCATAGTCAAAATAGAATAGGTAAGGAGAGGGGTTAATGCTGCGCAACGCTCTGTATACATTAAACTCGTCTCCTTTAAATTTTTGTGAAAAGCGTTTGGATAGTACCAATTGAAAAACATCACCACGTTGGCAGTGTTTTTTGGCCAGGGCTACATGCTCTTTGTATTGTTCGTCATCAAGGTTGGAAGTAGTTTCTCCAACAGTGGTGAAATTGTAAGATGCGAAGTTCTTTACATTAAGAAGAGATTCTATTTCGGCAATATTGCTTTTAGAGTTATAACAATGTGCAAAAATATAGGCTTCATTATTAAAATGGTTGATGGCAATAATATTTTGATATACCGAATAGTGCATATCAGGAATTTGAAGACCTCCTTCTTTTTTAGAAATCGAAATGTCTTCAAAATATCGTACTGAATCATAAGCGATGTATCCAAAAAGCCCATTATTGATAAACTTGAAATCACTTTTGGAAGTCGAAAACTGTTGACCAAATTGTTCAATGATCAGTGGAACATTGGTGGTTGCTGTGATAGGGATTTCCGAAGTGCTTTTATCTGGGAAAGATTGGTAGATCACTTCATTTTCAATTTTGATACTTGCAATCGGGTTACAACAGATATAAGAGAAACTGTTTTCATTACCTCTATAATCGCTACTTTCTAGCAGTAAACTATTTGGGAAACGATCTCTGATTTTAAGATAAACACTTACCGGAGTAATGGTGTCAGCTAAGATTTGCTTGTAATGTGTGGATAATGTATAACTCATTTTTGCATCATGTGGTTTTGTTTTTCGACTTTAGTTTTTAAGCAATAAAAAAAGGCTTGTCGTGAATGACAAGCCTTTTTGTATGTTTACTTAACACAATAACAGGGCTATTTCACGACGTTTACGTTTCGCGAAGACCACCACCAGTTATTTGTTAAGAATAATTTCATATTTGCTCTTATTGAGTTCAAATATATAAATTAATTATAATTCGAAACAACAAAAAATTACATTTTTAAATTTACTGCCAATTCGAACTCATCATTGATTGCTTTATCTCCTAAATTGTCGAAAAAACTTCCCGATCCATACTTGATACCGTATTTTGTTCTATCTACAGATAAGGTAGTAGATGCAGAATCACCGTTTACCGCTAGGTTAAACTGGATTGGATTTGTTTTACCTTTGATCGTCAGATCTGCAGCGATCTTGTATCCATCACTAGTTTTTTTGGCTTTAGTAATTACCAGTTTAGAGGTCTTGTGATTCTGTACACCAAAGAAATCATCAGAGTTCAAATGTCCTTCTAATTTTTCTTTTCCTTTTCCGGCTTCAAGATCTGTTACCTGTAATGAAGTCATATCCACAGTAAATTCTCCTCCGGTAATGGTGTTGTTTTCGAATACTAAATATCCATCAGATAAATTTAGCGTACCTGTATGTTGTCCTGTAATTTTTTTTCCAGTCCATTCGATGGTACTTTTTGAAGCATCTACTGCTTTTTTCTGCGCAAACGCAGAAGAAGTTGCAATAATAGCAAGGGCTACGATGAATGATTTAAGTTTAGTTTTCATGATTTTCTAAAATTTGATGTTTATATATATTAAATTGATGTTCTAAGCTTGTTTAAAAGTGTGTTGAGAGTGGTTAGATCTTCTTCACTGAGTGCAGATGTTAATTTAGTTTCAAAATTGTGGATCGCAGGACTTACCTTGTCTAGAAACGTTTTTCCTTTTTCTGTAATATGAATTTCTACTTTTCTTCGGTTAGAAGGGCAGGTAGCGCGGGTTACATATTCTTTCTGAATCAATTTATCCACTAATCGCGTTGTATTGCTCATCTTGCTCACCATTCGTTCTTGTATAGTGCTGAGGTTGGCGGGTTTCCCTTTTTGTCCTCTTAAAATTCGCAATACGTTGAATTGTTGGATAGAAATATCATAAGTCTTTAGTTCGAGGTTAATTTTGTCTCTCACCCAGTTTTCGGTATACAAAAGATTTACTATGGCTTTGCGAGAAAGCGGTAGTTCGGCTTCTGTTTTTATGATCTTTTCAATATTCACTTGTCTGTACAATATTTGTATATACAAATGTAAAAGAATAGATGTTTTAGAAATTATAAATTGATATTAATTCTTTGTTAAAGTTCAATTTTAGAAGCTTTTAAATGGATAATATTGCGGCATGAATGCTATTTGCAAGGGGTTAAACATTTGTAAAAAATTCTGAAAATATTTAGATAAAAGACAGAAACCTTGTTAATTTTCTTTTAGTTAATTAGCGGTTTTGATAAATTCGTATTATGCCAAAATATGCTATATATCTTGTTTTTTTAGTTACTCTTGTCAATTGCAAGGGAGAGCAGAACGTTGCTCTGGATGCAACAGATGTATACAAGAGTAAAGGGGTTGAAATACCGATGTATGATTTTGAAAGTTTCAAACCCTTGTTATCCATAAACGATGGAAAAACCAGAGTCATTAATTTTTGGGCTACCTGGTGCAAACCTTGTGTGGCCGAATTGCCTTATTTTGAATTAATCAATAGTAGATACCCTGATCATGAAGTGGAAGTGATTTTGGTAAGCCTGGATTTACCCAAACAAGTAGAGACGAAATTGGTGCCATTTTTAAGAAAGCAAAAGATAGAGAGCAAGGTCATCTTGTTAGATGATCCAGATGCCAATAGTTGGATCCCTAAAGTGAATAAAGATTGGTCGGGTTCTATACCTGCTACCATAATATACAAAGGAAACACTGTTAATTTCTACGAAAGATCATTTACCTATAATGAGCTGGAAAAGGAATTGAAAAAAATATTATAAGCATAAATTGATTGACAGATAACAAAAACAATTACTCATGAAAACATTAAAAATTCTTGTCGGAGTGGCTTTTATAATAGCAATTAGCGCTTTTGCTATAGATAAAGTTTCGAATCCTCCCGTCACAGGAGGATATGCAGTTGGAGATGTTGCGACAGATTTTGAATTAAAAAACATAGATGATGCTATGGTTTCTTTGGCAAATTATAAAGATGCCAAAGGGTTTATCGTAATCTTTACGTGTAATCACTGTCCATATTCAGTAGCTTATGAGGATAGAATCATTGCTTTGGATAAAATGTTTAAAGACAAAGGATATCCTGTTGTTGCTATTAATCCTAACAATCCAAAAGCTTACCCGGATGATAGTTTTGACAATATGAAAGTTCGCGCAAAGGAGAAAGGGTTTACTTTCCCGTATTTGTTTGACGACGGACAAAAAATATACCCTCAATACGGGGCTACCAAAACTCCTCATGTGTATATCTTAGAAAAAACCGCAAAAGGGAATATCGTGAGATATATAGGCGCAATTGATAATAACTACAAAGATGCTTCTGCTGCAGACAAGAAGTATGTAGAAGATGCGGTGAATGCACTTTTAAGTGGGAATAAAGTTCCGGTAGAGCTAACCAAAGCGATTGGTTGCAGTATCAAAGCGTAAATCTTCGCGCAAAGTTTATCGAATTGAATGTATTTTACGCAATACATTTCAATAAGGACTGTTATATTTGTAAGGAATATAAAAAATAACAGTCCAATTTTAGTATAAACAATTTTATAATGGCAGCAGACATTACCCAAGAAGAGTGGCAAGACTTAATCTCCAAAGATGATAATGCAGTAATTTTAGATGTTAGAACCGAAGAAGAAGTAGAAGACGGTTATATCCCTAACATGATTAATATTGATATCAGAAAAGGCCAGGGTTTTTTGGATGAAGTAGGTCAACTCGATAAATCCAAGAATTATTATGTGTATTGCCGATCGGGAGGGCGTAGTGCTCAGGCTTGTACATTAATGGACCAAATGGGATTCGGGACCACGTATAATCTGTTAGGAGGTTTTATGAATTGGGACGGAGAAACTGCTGAATAAATATGAAATTTAGAATACTCACACTAGCACTCATCTTTACCCTTCCCCTTGTTGGATGTAACAATTCGTCTGATGATGGAACTACAGTAGAACTTATTACCGTAGAGGAAATGGATTCGTTGTTGAAGCTTGGAGAAGTAAAGCTTATCGATGTACGAACCCCGCAAGAGTTTGCCCAAGGACATATCGAGAGTGCCATCAATATCGATTTTCGAAATGAAAATTTTGAAGAATTAATTGCCAAGGTTGACAAAACTAAGCCTGTAGCGGTATACTGCGGCAAAGGAGGTAGAAGTGGTAAGTGTTCTTCGTTTATGAAAAAAGCAGGCTTTACCAAGATTTATGACCTGGATGGCGGTATTACCGAATGGAAATTTAACGGAAAAAAGGTGGTAAAGTAACTCACCTTTCATATGATACTATAGAAAACCACCAATTTTGGTGGTTTTTTTGTTTTATAAAGCATCTCATCTTTTTGTCAAAAGAGGGACTTATATTTTTTATATTTATGGGTATACTTACAGAAGGTTACTATATGTATACTTTAGATAACTTTAGAATTCAATAATGAAGAAAATCATATTAATTTTATTTATAGTTGTGCTTCCAGCTCAAACTTTTTCTCAAAAAATATTTGGAGAAGGAGTTATCAATATTGGATTCAATGCTAATACAATTGTTGAATTTTATGACTCAATAGAAAGTGATACTCCAATAAAAATCATGGAATTTTTCAACAATACGTCAACTAAAAGTTGGGATATCAAAGATTTAGAAATACATAGAAAATGGACTAACGCAACAATCCATCTCGATTATTCTATTTTCGAGTTCCAATACACACAAATTATTGATGATTGCATTGAAATTGTAGTAAATACAGAGACTGGAAAAAAGTATTGGATAAAGAAAACTAATAATATAGAAATAAAACCTTGGTTTGAATACCTTTCTGGAATGTTTACCGTTGGTTTGAAAAAAAAATATCCACAAAAATTCTATTTGGAACCTAAAAAAGAATCAAAAGAATTTAAAATTACAAAAGAGTATCAAAGGTGTTATTTTGTAAAGTCAATGAAAGGAGAATGGATTGAGATATCTACTCATGGACGTTGTGAAATTGATGATGTTTATGAGAGTAAAAGAAAAAAGATTCCTTCAGTTTGGATAAAATGGAGAGAAAATGACGAAATAATAATAGATTATTTTCACATATCGTAAAACATTACCTAACAATTTGTATAGTTCAATAGCTTACTTCGGGAAGCAAACGGAACTTAAAAGGGATGTCAGGTACAATTCCGGAAAAATCAAACAACAATAAATGACATCATATCAAGGGAAACAGGAAATAAAACAACTTGAAAAAAGAAAAGGTGGATATTTCTATTTGAAAATTGATTCAGATATAATAAATCAGTTCAATAGAAAACGAGCAACACGAATGATTTGCACCATTGATCATATTGTTTCCTATCGCTGCGGTTTGAATCACTTAGGAGACGGGAATTTTTATATAATCGTTGCAGGGAAATACCTCGAAAAGTTAAATAAAGAACTTGGAGAGGAAGTGAATTTTAAAATTGAGGAAGACCCTGATCAACTGGGAGTGGAAGTTCCCGAAGTTTTAACTGTATTTTTAGAACAAGATATAGATTCAAAAGCCATTTACAATAAATTGACTGATGGAAAAAAGAGATCGCTGATCTACAGTTTCAATAAAATTAAAGACATTGATAAACAAGTGAAAATTATCATGAACTTTCTGGACGCAGAAAGGCTCAAAATGAAAAAATAATACCCCTAATAAAATGGAAACCACATTAAAATGTAGTTTAGCTAAAACATTGTGTAACAACTAAAACTAACGCAAATGAGTATTGGGAACAACATCCGGCTTTTAGTGAGAGGAGATGATATAGGATCTTCACACTCTGCAAACTTGGGGTGTATCAGATCTTACACCCATGGAATCGTAAAAAGTTTGGAGTTAATGACCGTTTGTGCTTGGTTTGAAGAAGCTTGTATTATGCTAAATCAGCATCCAAACGTGGATGTTGGAATACATCTTACATTGACATCAGAATGGGAAGGTGTTAAGTGGAAACCTATCACATCAGCCTCAAGTTTGATTGAAGATAATGGCTGTTTTTTTCCAATGCTCACTGGTGAGAAGTACTACCCAAAAAGAAGGTCACTTTCCAATAACGATTGGAAAATTTTTGATATTGAAAAGGAGTTCAGAGCACAAATCGAACTAGGACTCAAAAGAGTAAAGCAAGTTTCACATTTAAGCTTCCACATGAATTGTCATATGTTGGATTCTGAAGTAACGAATCTTTGTGTAAAGCTGGGAGAAGAATACGGACTCTCTAATTTAGAAATAGGTGCTCAAGATATTAAGCAAATTAGGGGATATAAAGGAATAATTGACCATGAAGAAAGAATTGATAAGTTTATAAGCTCATTATATGAATTAAATGAAGGAGACTATCTTTTTATAGACCATCCCAGTTTAGATAGTGAAGAAATGAGAGCTACAAAACATAATGGGTATGAGAATGTGGCAGAAGATAGATTTTCATGTTTGAAAGTATTTACAGATCCTAGGGTCAAACATGCGATCGAGGATTTAGGAATTAAATTAATCAGTTATGCAGATATGAAAAAGAAAACTTTACATGACGACAAAGCATAACCACAATAAAAAAACTGATGGTTATGCGAGACGGTTACCAACAATATTTATTAATCTTGATAATTTAATGAAGCTAATATTAAATCTATTTTTTTGTCTCTTTTTGTTGAATTTGTTTGGGCAACAAACAAATAAAATCGACAAAACCATTAATAGTTTTATGAATAAATGGGAAATAGAAGGCTTGTCTATTGCAATTATCAATGCCGGAGATCTCGTATATACAAAAGGTTACGGATATAGTAATATAACCACAAAAGAAAAAGTAACACCAAAACATAAATTTAGAATTGGGAGTATTTCTAAATCAATAACCGCGGTTACTATTTTTACTCTGATGGAAGAAGGAAAACTTAGCTTGTCAGACAAAGTTTTTGGGAAAAATGGTATTTTGAATGATTCACCATATTTAAAAATTCTTGATCAAAGAATTTTAGAAATCAATGTACAACAACTTCTAGAGCATACTGCTGGCTGGGGGAAAAATAAAAGTTTTGATCCTATGTTTAAGAATCAACTAGTTTCAGACTCTTTACATTTAGGCAGATCGCCTACCCCAAAGGATGTTATTATATATATGCTACAAAATCATTATCTTGATAATGCTCCAGGCTCTAAATTTATGTATTCAAATTTAGGATATTGTATTTTGGGAAGGGTCATTGAAAAATTGACAGGGTTGGATTATGAGAATGCTGTAAAAAAACAAGTGCTCAGTCCATTAAAAATGTTCGATACTAAGATAGGTGACTCCAAAAATTCTGGTAAAAACGAATCGGTATATTATAGTGAGGATAGTTATATATCCAGTTCGGCTTTTTATCCTTTTCAGGAAAAGGTAAAACCAGAATATGGAGGCTTTGATCTATCCCTATTAGATTCCTGTGGCGGGTGGACTTCTTCGGTTATAGTTTTAGCAAAACTAATTTGCGCTTTAGATGGTTACACTAATAGAAAAGACATTGTTTTGCCCCAGTCCTTAAATACTATGTTTGCGGCCTCCCTTGAGAATTCTAACTATGCTAAAGGTTGGTTTGTAGATACCCATAAAAACTGGTGGCATAATGGGTCTCTTATTGGTTCATATGGAATGATGGCAAAAATAAACGATGGAAGGGGATGGGTAATTTTAATGAACAATAATATATGGAACAATAAAAAGTTTTATAAAGATGTAGACAAACTACTATTCAAACCCACCAAGAAATTAGCTTTTTCAAAGCTCATAAATAACTTTACTAATTATTAATCCTGATATAGAGTTGGTAACAAGATGTATAAGTAAGAACTGTATTAGATTATAAAAAGAAACAATATATATAAAATAAAGGTCAGTGCAAAAACGAACAATTTGTAAGTAAAACACCGCTACTATACCAACATGAAACCGTTACAGACAATTCACAATAGAAAGAAATAAATGACTCAGAATATAAATATAGCCGTTCTAATAGATGGAGACAATATCCCATCGGCCAATGTAAAAGAAATGATGGAGGAGATTGCCAAATATGGTAATCCAACAATTAAAAGAATCTACGGTGATTGGACGAGACCAGGTTTGACTAAATGGAAAAATTTGCTATTAGAAAATGCAATTACTCCAATTCAACAATATGGATACACAACGGGAAAAAATGCAACAGATTCTGCAATGATAATAGATGCTATGGACATTCTTTATAGTGGAAAAGTTAATGGATTTTGCCTTGTTTCTAGTGATAGTGATTTTACTCGTTTGGCTACACGACTTAGAGAAGCAGGAATGCTAGTTATCGGAATAGGAGAGAAAAAAACACCGAACCCGTTCATCGTAGCATGTGATAAGTTTATTTACATAGAAATTCTTAGGAAACAATCTGAAGATAAAACAGATGCGAAAGAAACGACTAAATCTTCAGTAGATAAAATCACCAATAAAGAGATTAACTTAATTTCATCTTCAATCAATGATTTGTCAGATGAGGAAGGATGGGCTTTCCTTGGAGATGTTGGAAGTTTGATCCAGAAAAAACGCCCCAATTTTGACTCTAGAAATTATGGATTCGAAAAACTCACACCACTTATTAAATCAATTAACAAGTTTGAAATAGAACAACGTGAAAACCCTAAAGGACGAAGTAAACTGATTTATGTTAAAATAAAAGAAAAGCGTACAACAAGGACTAAGAAATCTTAGCCAAGACATTGGAGAGTATTTAAAACCTTTTGATATGAAAAAACAAATTTTGTTAGTCTTGTTCATTGGATGTGCACTTGGATGCAATTCGAATAAAGAAGAGGTGAACATAGATAAAGCTATAGAATCCGAAAAAATAATTCGAACCATTGATAACTGGAATGAAGGGTGGGATAAAAAAGATGTTGAATTAGCAATTTCTGACTATTCCGAAAATACGGATTGGACGAATGCTTTTGGTGATAGAATGCAATCAAAGTCAGAGCTGAGAGAACTACTTAAAGAAATTTTTGCTATGGATTTCGTAATGGAAGGAACTGACAATTACCAAAATGAAGATGTCCAATTTCTGACCGATAACTATGCTATTCTTCGTTCAACCAATATTAGAAAAGGCCAAAAGTGGAGCGATGGCTCAGTAATGAATGACAGACATATTCACCATTTAAGAGTTTATAAAAAAGTAAACAACAAATGGGAAATAATTAGTCATATGATAAACCAGGCTTACGAAAAAAAATAAAAAGGGTTTGCCAACAATGGCTATAATTCATTGTGAATAGAGTAATAATATTGAATTAATAAATATGGTCGATTTCATATGCAAAATGTTTCCTACGAAAAATTTGACGACGAAATCATAGCCGAGACGTTGTACGTTATTTAACTTAATGGAAATAATAAGAACAAATTCTCAAACCCCGGAATTTAAAAGACTTGTGCAATTACTAAATTTAGATCTTGCAAAGAGAGATGGTAAAACCCATCCGTTATCTCAATTTAATGATATCTCTAATTTAAATTATGTCGTTTTAGTATTTAAAAAAGACAAAGCAATTGGTTGCGGAGCAATCTCTCCATATAATTCTAGTTCTATGGAAATTAAAAGAATGTATGTGTCTCCAGAAGCTAGAGGTCAAAGAGTAGGAGAAAAAATCTTAACAGAATTAGAAAATTGGTCTAGAGAATTAGGAAATTCCAGATGCATCCTCTTTATGGGATCAAAACAACCTGAAGCGGGTAAACTTTATCAAAGAAATAATTATAATTCTATTGAGAAGTATGGTAAACTAAAGGATATTCCGGACAGTATATGCCTAGCAAAAGATTTATAATTGAAAAACGAACATAGAACAATATGTGTATAGCTTATTGCAGCTGAATTGCTTGCTTCGACAAATTAGTCCTGAGCATATCGAAACACTCAGTAGAAGTGAATTCATTACAATTTTGCTACCTTGGTAGTCATAGGAAATTACTTGATGGAATTTCCAACGATTTATATACTAAACGTTTACAAGCAGTAATAATGAACGTAAAACTAACTGTACTATTAATAACATTGATTATTGCCAGCTGTAATTCAAATGAACGCAGTTTTAGAGATGAATTGAGCAAAGAGAACCTTGTCAAACGGGAACTAGAATACCTTAAAATTAAGATAATGATTCCTAAAGAGTGTACCATTCTCGAAAACAATGACAACATCTTAATTGACTGCAACGCTAAAGGAAGAACAATAAGGCAGTTCAGTATTTCTAAAATACAATCAACACTTCAAGAAGATCAATACGAAGCATTATTTTCTTTTGAAAATGGAGCAACTTTACAATACTACATGTTTGAAGGAGGAGCAGGAAGTGGTGGCACTGAATATCAACTGGAAGGAGTCTTTAAAATTGGAGGTAAAACGTTATTGATTACTTCATCAGACCAAAAAGAGTTCGGTAAAGGTGAACCTGAATTTTGTCTAAAGTACTTATCTACGATAGAGATAATAAAACGTCTACCAGCAAAAGATAAAATGAATTGAAACTCATTTTATAAGATCTGACGTATACAATATCATTCGATTCTTAATTGAAAATTTCATAAACTCATTTGGCATTAAAATTGTGCCCAATAAGCTAAAGATGTAACTTAACTAAACGTCAGATTATGAAAAAAGCCTTTACCTTTTTAATAATTTTAGCTGGAATTGGATGTGCTAAAGCAGATGATCTTTTCACAGCTCAATACCCTGATAAAATAAAATATAACGGAATTGAATATGACTTGAATTCGAATCCTCTCGAACCATACTTTGACAAACATCCTGATAAAAGACCAGGAATGATATCAACGGCTCTTTGGCGTGGATATGTAGGGTATTTTGAGATCATTGATAACGAGTTGTATTTAACAGATATGAAAATACCTAGATTTACTGATGGTAAAGGGAATTACAATGAAAAATGGTTTTCCATCTACAGAAGGTATTTCCCAACACAAGAAAAAGTCAGAATTGATTGGTTTAGTGGAATTCTCATATTACCATATGGAAAACGTATAAAATATGTCCATTCAGGATATGCGTCTATTTATAGCAACTATTTCTTGCTCGAAATAGAAGAAGGTGATTTTAAAAAAGATAAAAACTACAGTTACGAACAGTTTTTAAATTTCAAAGAAAAGCAGTTTGCAGAATTCAAAAAAACAAAAGATTACCAAACACGATTTGACAACCTAAAAAATAGTTATCCTGATGAAAGTGACACAAAATTTATTGAAAACTTTTTAAAAGACAATGTCATTAATTATACATCCCGGTTTTTGATTGAATAAAATAAAACTGCATGCAACAATTTGTATATTGCGTATGATGCCTTTACTAGCAAAAAAATATAAAAGAGACATTGATCATTATTCTTAAAAACACAAATGAAAGGAAAACTGTATTTAACAATCTCAATATTTTTTACAGGTCTAGCATTTTTTGGATGCAATCCGAATAAAACACCAGTTAGACTTGCTACATATACCTATGCGACCAATGACAGAGTTGGGAATCTGAAATTATTATCACAAGAATTAGAGAACCGATTAGAACGTAAAGTAAAAACAACAAGTTATCCAGATGTTGAATCTTTAATTGAAGGAATAAAATCAAATGATGTTGATATTGCATTGATCAACACATTAGGGTATTTAATGCTTTCATCAGACAACAAGCATATGATACCTTTGGCTAACATGCACATAAAGAAAGGTGCTGTTGACAATTATAAAACAGTATTTCTGACTACTAACGACAGTGTAAAAGATTTGTATGAATTAAAGGAAAGAGCAAAAACGCTGAGGATAATGTTTGTAAAGGAGGGATCAACATCGGGGAATCTTGTTCCAAGACTCTTTTTAAGTGCTATGGATATACCTTCTCCAGAATCTGAGTTCAAAGAAGTAAAATATGGAGGGACTCATACTTCAACTTTTGAAAAACTAATGCGTGGGGAAACAGATCTATGTGCTATCGGTAGTAGCGAATATTATAAACAAATCCAGGCAGATTCAACATTTAAAAATAAGGTTAGATTATTATGGGTGTCAGATGAAATACCCTTAGGTCCTGTATTGATCAATAAAGCGTTTTCTTCTGAAGAAAAAGAGATAGTTTCCAATTTATTGTTGAATATGCACACAGAAAATATAGATGCTTTTGAATCAATAAAATTGGGATGGTCTGAGGCCAAGCAAGCAGATATGTTTCAACTAATATCAGACGAATATTATAACTCATTTAGAGAGGTTGATGGAAATAGAACTCATCTTGATAACATTTTACAAATGTTTATTAATTAGTGAGGGACTATATCATAGAGGTAATAATGCTATTTCCAATTGTACTATATCTATAAACCATTGCGCTCTTTTATTACAAAACATTGACTAATGATAAAATTCTTTAGAAAAGTCAGGCAAAAATTGCTCTCTGAAAACAAATTTGGAAAATACTTGAAATACGGATTAGGAGAAATTTTTCTTGTAGTTATAGGAATATTGATTGCTGTTTACATTAATAACTTGAATATAAAGCAACAAAATGAGGAAAAAGAGATTCTCTATCTTACAAGACTTACCACAAATTTAGGTTCTGACAAAGAACTTTATGGATCGATTATGAGCAAAGATAGTTTGCTTATTGATAAATTAAATCAAGTCAATAAGAACTTGCCAAATTACATTAAATCCATAACCGACAATGTTAAAGATTTCAATTTTCTGACCACAGGATATAAGTTTAACGCTAATACAACAGTGATTGATAATCTAATATCATCAGGACAAATAGAATTATTACGGAGTAATTATTTAGTCGAGGATATTCTAGTGTATTATAGACAAACAGAGCATGTTGAAGAAACAATTGATGCAGCAATTATTTCTCAAAATACAGAAACAGTTAATAATTTAATATTAAAGTTTAGTTCCAAGAGTAAAACCGATAAGTACTACCATGAAACTCTTAAAAACTATATAAATTTTAGAATTAACTTAATTGAAAAACAAATCAAAAGTTATGGTTCTCAAAAAATACGAACTGAAAGATTAATTGATCAAATAAACGAGGAAATTAATTTGATTGAAACTGTTTACTAAAAAAACGAAAACCAAAGCAGAACAACATATGTAACCAATTATAACTCAATTTCCCACTTATAAATTAAATACATCATATAACCTAAATTAATTCTTTGACAATACATTGACTGCCGCCTCTAATTGTTGATTTTTAATATGTTTACCTTTTGTAATCATATATAACTATTGTTTGCAAGCTTAATATAAACCGTAAAAAGTATTAGAATACCTGTGATTAGATTTATTGTCTTTTAACTTACTAAATGAACTTTGCGATACCCGTAAATCATAACAATTTAAAAGATGAATAAAACAGTTATTATCACAGGTGGTTCCACAGGAATAGGTAAAGCCACAGCAAGAAAATTTGCTTCAGAAGGTTATAATGTTGTAATCTCTGGAAGAAATGAAGAGAGAGGGAATCACGTGGCTCAAGAAATAAGCAAAACAGGAGCGACGTGCATTTTTCTAAAAACAGATGTTCAAAAAGAAGAAGAAGTTATTAATTTAATTGGCAAAACGGTTGAACTATTTCAACATTTGGATTGCATCGTTAACAATGCCGGTATTTCAGGTGATAATTCTTGTTTTTTGGCAGAGGGGACAACAGAAAATTTTAGAGAAGTTATAGAAACTAATGTAATTGGTTTATTTTACTGTATGAAACATGCAATACATAAAATGAAAGATAATGAACAAGGAGGTTCTATCGTAAACCTTGCGTCTATTGCAGGATTAAACGGAATCCCTTATGCAGTACAATATTGTGCGTCAAAGCATGCTGTTGTTGGCCTTACCAAAGGTGCAGCTGTTGAGTATGCCACACAAGGTATTCGTGTAAATGCTATTGCACCTGGAGCGATAAAGACTGATATTTTACAAGCGGCAATCGATTCAGGAAGTTACACCGAAGAAAGTATAGCAGAAACGCATCCGATGAAACGGATGGGAACTGTAGAAGATATTGCCAACGGGATTTTTTATCTTGGCTCCGAGCAATCTCCATTTATGTCAGGAGCAATCTTAAGTGTCGATGGTGCGTATAACGCCAACTAATAGGAGTGAAAGAGTTTATAAACATAAAATCCATTAGTGAAATGCATAAGCTGTTGGGACTTGGTAAACCTAGGCACCCAGCAATTTCACTGGTCCAATCCAAAGATGTGGACTGGACTTTAGATCTTTATGATAAAAATTATATCTGGGATTTTTATATGATTGGATTTAAATACCATGACAGCTCATTTTTATATGGCCGTAAATATTACGACTTCGAAGAAGGTACCATGGTATTTACTTCACCGGGACAAGTTATTAAAAGTACCAATCCTCCCACTAAAGGATTTGACGAGGGTTGGACCCTTTATTTTCATCCCGATTTTATTCAACAATCGGAATTGGGAAAAAAAATTAAAAAGTATTCATTCTTTTCATATGCTTCTAATGAAGCTCTTCATTTATCCGAAAATGAAAAGACGAAAATTTCCCAATGTGTAAATGAAATAGAACAAGAATATAGTCAAAATATTGATACGCATAGTCAGACATTGATCATTTCTAATTTAGAATTACTACTCAATTATTGTAATCGTTTCTATGACCGTCAATTTTATACGCGAAGTAATAATCAACAGGATATTGTTGTGAAAATAGAGGAATTTTTGACTAATTATTATAATTCTGAGCAAGCACGACAAAATGGTATTCCTACAGTTAAATTATGTGCCGAAAAAGTCAACCTTTCTCAAAATTATTTAAGTGATTTATTAAAAAAAGAAACAGGTAAAAATACGCAAGAACAAATACACTTTCATCTTATTGAAAAAGCTAAAAATATGCTCCTTAATTCAAATGCTACGGTTAGCGAAATTGCATATGATTTGGGTTTCGATTATCCTCAGTATTTTGGTAACTTATTTAAAAGCAAAACAGGAGTGTCTCCAAATAAATATAGAACGATAAATTAAATACGTTATATAACTTAAATTCTCCTAGCAAAATAGTGCTTGTTTTTTGCTAGGAGAATTTACAATTAATTCTTTGACAATACATTGACTGCCGCCTCCAGTTGTTGATCTCTTCCTGTAATAACAACTTCAGGATCTAGTGCAACTTTAACATCTGGTTCTAATTGTTGGTTTTCAAGGTATTTACCTTTGGTATCAATAATACCGACCATCGGTATTCCGAACCAAGCTCCATTTTGTAACCCTTCCCACCATACGGCAGTACCGGTTCCTGGTACTGGCATACCTACCAACTTTCCGATACCCATTGCTCGATACGTAACAGGAAACATATGTGCATCGGAGTAGTTGCTTTCACTCATTACAACAACCGATGGTTTACTCCATTTAAATTGAGGTTCTGATCCTAAATTTTGACCTCTAGGTCTAAAATCCATATAAGGTTTTCCATTTAGAAATGTAGCAAGATCATCATGTAGCCAACCTCCACCATTAAATCTAGTGTCTACAATCAATCCTTTTTTGTCGTAATGCTTTCCTAAAGCATCGTCATATACTTTTCTAAAACTCTCATCATTCATTCCGCGAACATGTACATAACCTAACTTACCACCAGAAAGTTGTTCGACAAGCTTATTACAATTTTTAACCCATCTTTCATACAACAGTTGGCTTAATTTTCTTCTATTAATTGGTTTTACGGTCTCCTTCCATTCTTTTTTTGATGTAGGATCATAGAAAGTAAGTAATGTATTTTTACCAGCCTTACGGTTAAGGAGTGGATAATAATTCATGTCCTTATTAATTTTCACACCGTCTATAGCTTGTATGATGTGACCAGCTTTGGATTTGTTGTCTTTACTTTTTAACGGACTCTTGTCCATAATTTCAATAATTTTTAATCCATCACCAGTGTACGATGGATCTAAGAATATTCCTAATGAAGCGGTTTGATCTCCATTGGGTTTCGAAGCTCTATAGCCTGCACCCGTATGAGAAGCATTTAGTTCACCTAACATCTCACTCATTAGCTCTGCAAAATCAAAATTATTATTGATATCCTTCAGTTTAACAAAATAAGCTTCTTTATAAAAATCCCAATCTACGCCTTGCATATCTTTACGGTAAAACTTCTTTTTCGTTTGACGCCAAATATGCTCAGCCAAGTAAGCACGCTCGGCCATTTCGTCAAGTAACATTTCACCTTTTATAGAAATACCTTCTGTCTTTCCTTTTTTCAGATCAACTTTACTTATTTTACCGTTTGATAGGATATAAAGGTTTTCTCCTTTTGGTCCCATCTCCATATCTCCTGGACTTTTGGCATTTAATGAGGCAAGAATTTTTGTTTCTTTAGTACGAAGGTTAGTTTTCCATAGATTGTAACCTTTCTCAAATTTGGCAAGGTAGTAGAGCGTTTTACCGTCTTTCGAAATAATAGCAGCTCCAAGATCCGAAGAATGAGTGGTCAATCGAGTGATTCTATCCTTGCGTCCATCGAGCTCAAACTCAATAGGATCTGCCTTCTTTTCTTTATCCTCACCTTTCTTTTTATCTTTTGAGTCATCTTTATCACCTTCAGAATCTGAATCCTTCTTCTCTTCAGACATTAACTCTGATTCAAGTTCACTTAAGTTGAAATCATCCCAGGCAGCTTGTGTTAAAAACATGCCATAAAAATCCATTTCGGTTCCCCAACTTGCATGGTTTTTCATTCCATTTCGGCTAGAATACCACGTAATCATTTTACCACCCATCATCCACTGCGGAATATGAGCTCCATACCCAGTAGGAACAATATTAATAACAGGTTCTTTACCAGAGGCATTGACTAGACCTGCCTGGTCTATCCATTGACCATCTCTTAAATAATTTACCAAGAACCATTTGCTATCAGGAGACCACTCATAAAACTGATCCCCATCTGCATAAGAATAGTTATTATTGCCGGGCATAATCTCGCGTACTTCCTTACTTTCTAAGTTGATGACCTTCAGATTGGTGCGTTCTTCAAGAAAAGCGACTTCCTTACCATCAGGAGAATAGCTTGCCTGAAAAGTTTCAGCAGCTGAGTTGAGAATGATTTTCTCCACTAAAATTGTTGAATTAAAAAAGTACTTTTCTTCTTCACGGCTCAATGAAGTTTCATATAGATTCCAGCTTCCGTTGCGTTCACCAGCGTATAATATAGCCCTTCCATCGGGGCTAAAGGATACACTTCGCTCTTGTTCCGGAGTATTAGTAATTCGTTTTGTGGTTCCATCTTTAATCGAACTAACGAATACTTCACCACGTTTGATAAAAACTATTTCTTTTCCATTGGAAGAAACATCAAATTCACTAAGGTTATTATTTACAGATATTGTTTTTACAGGTAGATTACGTAAGTCCGAACGGATATCTATTTCTACAAGTTGAGGTTCTGATCCTTCCGTTTGTAAAAATATTCTACCATGATAGCCATAACAGAGCTTACCATCTGATGCTATGCTGAGATGACGTACAGGATGTTTGGTGAAATTTGAAATTTGTTGAGCAGCTCCACCAGAGAGACTTGCTTTGTATACATTAAAACTACCTGAAGATTCACTCAAGAAATAGTAAGAATTTCCATCTTTCGCAAAAACGGGGTCCATGTCTTCTCCATTAAACGTACTCAGTTGCGTGTACGTTTTAGATTCCACATCATATTTCCAAATATCTCGGGTAACAGATGATGTATGGTGTTTACGAAGTGGATCTTCATACCCTTTGGAGTCTTGAAAAAGTAATGTCTTTCCATCACTACTCATCTTAGTGTTAACCGCAGGAGTAGTTAGAACTTGAGTTACTCTGCCTCCGGTAATGGGTACTTCGTATAATTCTGGTAATACCCCAGACGGAAATTGTTGATTAGTATGTAAATCTAAACGTGAAGAAGAAAATAACACGAAATTACCATCAGTACTGAAATCGCTTGGACTATCATTAGAAGAGTGAAATGTTAATCGGGTAGCAGTACCTCCTTTGGATGGCATAACGAAAACATCAAAATTACCATGCCTGTTTGAAGCAAAAGCAATTTGAGAACCATCAGGAGACCATACAGGCATATGATCATAGCCATCATTTATAGTAAGAATAGTAGCTGTCCCTCCAGTAGAAGGTACGGTATAAATGTCACCATGATAACTAAAAGCTATAGTTTTGCCGTCAGGAGATATGGCGGGAAAGCGTAGCCACTGAGAACTATCTTGAGCTGATGAAATTTGTAATGAAAAGATAAAGGTAAAAAACAGAAAGATTGATTGTCTCATAATAAAAATATAAGGTATTCTAATTGTTTGATTCGTAAATTTGAGTAAACTTTAAAAATTAAAGCGAGCACAACATCAGATGCAGTTAATTTCTTCCGTAAGCGCTTATTAGGAAAATTTCGTTAGAATTTTCTCTTACTTGTTCTTGTTTACTAAATTAGATGCTAAACAAATAAATAATCACGCATAAGTTGTTAAAAAAACAATAAATTATAAGTCATGCCAGAAGTAACAGCCAAAAAAAATGAGCAAGTCGCAAAAATGAATTTCGGATCTATCTACCCACATTACCTCAAAAGAATAGAAAAGCATGGAAGAACTAAAGAAGAACTCGACCAGGTTATTTTGTGGTTAACGGGTTATGATCAGAATACATTAGCATCCTTTATTGATGGTAATGGGACTTTCGGAGATTTTTTTGAAGGAGCCAAAATGCATGAAAATGCAGACATGATCAAAGGTGTAGTATGCGGATATCGTATTGAAGAAATATCTGAAGAATTTGCCTTATACCGGGATTGCAGACGTATGGAAAAGCTGATTGATGAGCTGGCAAAAGGTCGTAAAATGGAGAAAATTTTGCGTGAAGAAAAAAAGTAACAACTGGAGCTAATACTATCTAATTTGTATTGAAATGTAGTTGAATCTAAACCTTATTCATAAGTTTGAAAAATGCAATACCATAGACTAAAATTTCGATAAAAAACAATGATTAAAGCCTTAAAAAAACGTATTAATTTTTCAAATTTTTGGGTTAGAAATATCTTTATTATTGTAATCATTTCTGTTGTGGCTAATCATCTTACCGAGCCAGAAAATTTTCCGTTTAACCAAGACTACGAGTTTCCTTTACTTCCTATTGCAGTTTCCATCATTTCAGGAGGCTTAATCGTCCTTATTGCTGGTGTTAATTTCAAACATTTTGAAAAGAAGTACTTTACTAACAAAATTAACACACCAACAGTACTGCGTTTTCTTTTTTCAACCTTAGGGTATATTACTATCCTGTATCTTATTTTATATTTTGGTTTAAATGGTTTGATTAATGGAATTGAATCCTATAGTCTGTATCATCTGCTTACAGGACTATCTGTCAGCCTACTCATTAGTGCAATTGGAATTACGCTTTTGTTTTCGACAGATATTTATAGACTTCACAGGCTTGCCTCGATAAAAGGAATACTTAAAACACAACAAGGAGGTAAAATAACCTTGATTAAGTATGGGGAAATTGCCTTTATATATAGCGAAAACAAAATAGTATATATTGTAAAAACTGATGGGACGACAATTACTACAGATTTCACTTTGAATGAAGTTGAAAGCAAAATCAATGTACAAAGTTTTTTTAGAGCGAATAGACAAATCGTACTTCATTCTCGTTCTATCGAACAAGTACAATCCATCGAAAATGGAAAGCTATCGGTCTTACTTAAACCTACTATTGACAACCAAAAGACTTTTCAGATAAACATTAGTAGGTATAAAAAACAAGAATTTATGACTTGGTTTGAGGGTAAGCTATAAAACGCAATGATTATTCGGGTGTTATTTTGATACCATTCGGTAAAAATGAGCCATAAATCCCTGTTTATCTTGCTTTATCGTTTTTACTTCGCTTAAAATTAAAAACGATAAAAAATGAATACCAAGACCTTTTTAACTACAAAAGTAACCCCTGTAATCGCTATTCTTCTTTGCTGTCTGCTATATCTATTGGGCTATTTTTACATTATCATAGCGGCTTTAATCATGTTAGTAGCAAGCGCCATAGAGTATAAAAAAGATATGTTTAAATCTTTAGGCTTTCAGCGTAATAGAATCAATGTAAAAAGCTTATTGATCATAGCTCCAATTTTGGGCATAGTTATGTTTCTATTTTATTTCTATATCATGGTGCCAAGCGCTGAATATCTTACAGGACAACCTATAGATTTTTCTGTATTCGAAGTGTATAAAGGAAACTTACCTGCCGCATTGAGTTTATTGGTTATTATTTGGATATCGGCAGCATTCGGCGAAGAAATTGTGTTTAGAGGCTATCTAATGAGACAGTTTACCAAGTTTTTTGGATCAAGTAAAATTAGCCTTGTGATTAATATTCTACTCTTTGGGTTTATTTTTGGTTGTATACATGCATATCAAGGAATAACTGGGCAGATTGTGGCAGGTGTTACAGGGATGCTTCTCGCTATTATTTTTCATCTGCGTAAGAACGATTTATGGTTCGTTATTGCTGTTCACGGATTTTTTGACACCGCTGCCCTTGTTTTTATGTATTATGGTTGGGGTGCATAATTAAGAAATCGTAGCATCTTTTTGAGAACAGGTAATTATATTTTCTATATTTAGTAGCTCTAGTTAATTTGATAAATGAATCTTGAATTAGAAAATGAACTTATAGAAATAATTGAATCAGACAGGTGGATGATTGAAATTTTAAAGATCGTTAGAGATTTAAAATTGAATGATTGTTGGATTGGAGCTGGCTTTGTTAGAAATAAAATTTGGGATAAAAAACACGGGAAAGAAAGAACTGAATTGAACGACATTGATGTAATATATTTTGACAAATCAAATCCTACAAAAGAATATGACTCTAAAATTGAGGCCAAACTAAATGAAATTAATCCAAAACTGAATTGGTCCGTAAAGAATCAATCGAGAATGCATATCAGAAATGGACACGAGCAATATGACACTTGTAAAGAAGCTATTTCCTTTTGGCCAGAAACAGCGACTTCGATAGCTATAAGGTTGAATTTCAAAAACCAAATTGAATATATAGCTCCTTATGGATTAGAAGATTTGTTTAATCTTTTAGTTAAACCAACACCAAAATTTGATTTGACCATTTACAACAGTAGAATTGAAAAGAAAAAATGGAAAGAAAAGTGGAACAAAATAGAAATAAGAACTATTTAGAACAGCATATATAGTCCATTGTATTTGAATTTTTTACTTCGGTAAACTTAGAACAAGTAACGGAGTTCTATTGCAATTCGGTTACCATGATACTCATAAGGAATTCCTAACAGAATTTTTAACCATCTTTACACCAAATATTAGCAGTAATTAAAACAAATTAAGCAATGATAAACCGAATAGCTAAATTCTTGATATTGGTGTTCGTTATACTTCTTAGTAGTTGCAAAACTGAGCAATCCAACACGGAAAAATCAAACACAGAAAAGGAGGATTCTTTAATCAAAGAACGTTATTATTTTGATCAAAAACCACCTGGTTTAATACCTGAAGTTTTTGCTCCTGGCATTGTTTCAATTGATGGAAGGTTCGAAGGTACCGTTTCGTTTTCTTCAGAGTTGAATGAAATGTATTTTGCTGCAGAAAACAAAGAAGAAGAGGCATCTATCTATTTTTCAAAACTGAAAGATGATAAATGGACTCCTGTAAAAAAAGCCAATTTTACGAACGGTAAAAAAAAGGAAGAAATGCACCCATTTGTTAGCCCAGATGGGAAAAGGATTTATTTCACAGCGATGGACTCTGCTTTTGCAGATGAAAAAATTTGGTATGTAGACCGTTTAGAAGATTCATGGAGCAATGCGACTCTTCTCGATTCACCTATAAATGAGGATATGGTATTTTTTCCGAATCAGTCTAAAAATGGAGATCTTTATTATTTCAATTTATCAAAATTCAAAACCTATCATGCTCCCAATAAAAATGGTAAATTTCCCGAAGTACGGGAGGTTGCACTTGAATTTGGTCATCATGCTTTCATTTCTCCTTCGCAAGATTACATAATTTTAACAGCAAAGAGCGACCTAGAAGATGGAAGAAAGGATAATGATATGTATGTCTATTTTAAAGAGAAAGATGGAACATGGGCAGCGCCTAAAAATCTTGGAAATACCATAAACACTGGTTTTAACGAAAAAGCTCCAAGAATCACCCCAGATGGTAAGTACTTATTTTTTGGTAGGGATGAAAGGGATATTGAGCCGGGACTATCTAATATCTATTGGGTAAGCACAGAGGTTATAGAAAACTTAAGGCCAAAACAATGAGACCAAAGAAATTGATTGAAAAGTGGATTGAAATATTCAATGAGGGAAATGCAGACAAAATTGCAGAACTATACCATCTGGATGCAATTAATCACCAAGTGACCAACGAACCAATTGAAGGGAGAAATGCTATTAAAGAGATGTTTTCGACCGAATTCAGTACAGCGGATATGACCTGTATTCCTGAAAATTTATTTGAAGATGGAGAATGGGCGATTTTAGAATGGAAAGACCCTTTAGGATTAAGAGGGTGTGGATTTTTTCAAGTTATTGATGGAAAAATCAAATTTCAACGTGGATATTGGGATAAATTGTCATTTCTAAAAATGCATAACTTGCCGATTCCAACCGAATAAATGAAGTACAGAAGGAACACAACAATGCTTAGATGGCATTAAATAATCTTTAAGCTAAACCATAAACATTATCTGTAGAACAGAAATCTATGAAGAGAAAAACAACCTTTGTTTTATTGATTTTAATTTCAATATCAAGTTGGGCTCAAGAGAGCATTACTTTCAAAACCAAGTTCAAGCCCAACAAGAAGTATCAGACTCAACTCAAAACAACTTCACAAACAGAAATTGAATTTGAGGCTGATAAAGAAATAATGGATCGATTTAAAAGTCAAGGAATTGAATTGCCGATGATTATGGAAAGTGAAACCAATATGTCAACCAGTATTGTTACTCACAACTTGGACGAAAATGGAGGATTTCCGGCAACAATGAGTTATGGTAAAATAATCTCCAAGACTACAATTAATGGGGAAGAAACGATTGAAGAAAAGCCTTATTCTGGAATAAAAATTCTAGGAAAATATGATGCTGACAATAAATTCAAAGTAGATTCTATACTTGGGAAAAACATATCTCAACAAATGAGAACAACTTTAAGAGCTACTCTGGAAAATATCCAACAAGCCATAAAGTTTCCAGAAAAACCATTAAAAATTGGAGATAAATTCTCTAGCGAAGTTCCGATGTCAATCCCAATGCAAGGAATGAATCCTATTTCTATCAAAATAGATATAGAATATTTGTTAACCGAAATTAAAGGAGGGAAAGCATTTTTTGATTTTAAACAAACTGTTACATTGGATACAAGTCAAGAACAAGTAAATGTCATAGCAAACGGGACAGGAACTGGAACATCGGAGTATGATATTAACGAAAGTTATTTGACAAAGTATACATCAAGATTACCTATGGATGTAACTGTTAAAGTCAATGAAAAAATGACGATGAAAATGAAAGCGACCACTACATCCGAGCAGCATGCGGTAATCGAATAAAAGAGATCGACGGATGGGGGTATCGGATAATCCTTGAAATGAAACAACTTCTTGAATAAGATAAAAGGTTATGAATAATTTATAAGATAAACGGTTTTCGTTTCTTACATTAATAAGACATACAACAATTTGTATATTGCTTATGCTCCTTTGGGAAGCAAACGCAGGATATAAGGAATGTTATACACCATTTGAGAAAAGTAATCTACATAGTATTAATATTTGGGATTTTTGCTTCTTGTATAGAGAAAACCAAATCAGAAAAGGCGAAAGATAAACTGACTAAAATTCCTGCAATGAAAGTTGATTTGGACACGATTTTGGAAAAGAATAATCCAAAATACTTGGACTTTTCCAAACATCAGTTGTTTATCGACACGACTCGGAATTCAGAAATTTTTGAAAAACTAATTAACTGGAAACCAAATCGAATAGACAATGATGCCATTGCATATCATGAAAAGGAAATTGCAAAAAAGCATAAACCAATAAGGGTTGACCTAAAAGGATTCCCGAGACATTGGATAAGTTTAAAAAGACTCAATAATGAGTTTGTGATTTATGAACCTTGTGATGGAAACACAACAGCTTTTGAAATAAATGAAAGTTCAGTTCTATTCTTCTATCAACTGGAACCGGATATCGATTTGATATCTAAATTAAGGAAAATCACAGAAAATGAAATCTCATTAGAATTAAGAACTGTTCCTCAAAAAACAGAAACTGAAAAAACAGAACTGTCTATAAAACCAACTAAATTTGAAAATGTCTATTTGTTAACTTATAGTTTTGGTGAATGGTATGTAACACCGACAGAAAAAGTTTCGAAATTTGATATAGTAGTTAATCATTGTCCAAAAACGAAAAGAAAGGAGTTTAACGGGTTTGATAAAAATTAAATGAATTAAAACATACTTGCGTTAAGTTTTGAATTTCAGTATTTTGCTAATAGTCAAAAACACAAATTATCAGAATTATGAAATACTTAAAATATATTCTTGGGTTTATAGCCATCTTGGTGGTTGGATTCTTTTTGATGGGGATCATCAAACCTCAATTGGCTTATGATTGTGAAGTAATAGTTGAAAAGCCAGCTAATGAATCTTGGGCTGTAGTCCAAGATGAAGAGAAGATGTCAGAATGGCTTCCTGGATTTCAAAAAATTGAACAGGTTAGCGGCACTCCCGGCACTGTAGGAGCAGTATCAATGGTGTATTTTGATAATGATGGACAGCAGATGAGTATAAAAGAAACTATTACTGAAATCGTTCCTAACGAATCTATGTCTATGACTTTTGAAGACGATTTTATGAATATGGATTATAAAATGTCCCTGACTTCTATAGATGGAAAAACAAAAATTAGTTCAAGCACCACCGCAGTGGGAAATGGTACGATTTCAAAATCCATAATGGCATTGATAGGAGGGTCAATCAAAGCACAAGAGGAAGCAAATCTCATTAATCTTAAGAAAACGATTGAAGACAACACAAAGGACTATTTTCCTACTAAGGAAGAAAGTTTTGAAGCTAACGAAAATGATAAATAAATGACTATCAGCTAATATAGAATATGAAATCATAATATCCTTTTGGCAATTACTATTCATACATTAAACGTTATGATCAATGCTTTTAATAGGAGCTTTATGCTGATAATAACGTTAATAGTATTCCTATTTTCTTTAAGCTTGGTTTATGCACAGGTAGAAAAAAGCCCATGCCCCCGAAATCAACCGGATATTGCTTATCATAGTAAAGAAAACAAAATTTTTCTATTCCGAGGTTTTTGCAACACTAAAAAAAAACGCCAACAAGTTTTTCAGAAGGGTTGGCAGATATTTATGATCATGAAACTGAATGTTTTGGTTTTATAAATTTTAACATATGTTATTACCGTAATTAATTTACGGTTTAAGCTTGTTTGTTATTTTTTTGAAATTTGATGTTTGCAATATGTTACTGTTAAGTGTTATAAATAAAAGGGTTATGCCATAAATACTTTTAAATTTTAGACTTTTAAAATTGTAGTTTTTATTAAATCAATATCTGGAAACATGGTTTCTTATGTCAAATGAGCTCATGTTTGTATCGATTGAGTTATGAGATTCCGTAATTTTCCCAGAGTTCATGAGAAAATGATTTTATGGTGTGCCCTTCTTTTATTTCATTTTAACATTGCTGGGATAAATTTTATATCTTAAAAGGGAAACAAGTACTAACTAACCTAAATATTATGAAAAAAGGTATATTTTTTTTAGGCCTCTTGGTATTAGGATTATCCTCCAGGGCGCAGCAAAATATAGATGACTTATTGGCTGCGGGAATTAATGATGCACAACAATTTGCTTCAGATTATTTGAGGCCAGCATCAGATGGTTTGATGTATAGCATGAATCATGGTTGGTTTAATGATGCGAAAGCTAAGAAGAAGTTTGGCTTTGAGATTTCAATAGTTGCCAACGCTGCCTTTGTGGGAGATGATAACAAGTCTTTTGTTTTAGATACTTCTCAATATGAAAATCTACAATTTAGGGACGGGAGCTTGCAAAAAGAAGTTGCTACTGCTTTTGGAGACATAGAAGGAATCGTCGTGGTTGTTGAAGGGGAAAGCTCAGTGCCTTTAATACCACCACAGGATGCAGAATTTGAATTACCAACAGGTTTAGGAGAATCAAATATTAATTTTGTTCCTACTGCTTTTTTACAAGCTAGTTTTGCTCCTTTAAAAGGAACGGAGATAAAGGCAAGATTCTTCCCAAAAATAAACACCAGCGACGCCAAAGTAGGTTTTTACGGTTTTGGTCTACAACATGAGTTTACATCTTGGTTACCTGCAGATAAGGTTTTTCCTGTTGCTATTTCTGGCTTAATAGCTTATACTCATTTGGATGGTAGTTATGATTTTACAGATACCAACATTGTAGACGGAGAAAATCAGCGATTTGAAAATAACACCAATACCTTGTTATTTCAAGTGATTGGAGCCACAAAAATGCCCGTTTTCAATTTTTATGGTGGAATAGG
>NZ_FQYP01000001.1 GCF_900141785.1 Aquimarina spongiae
GGAAACGGCGGTGGATGTGATAATACCAAAGTAGCTATTGCTTCAGAAGACGCTTACTTGCAAGGAACCACTCGTTTTAACAACGGAGATCTTCGCGTAGAGAGTGGTAACAGGATTTCATATCTTAAGTTTACCGTGCCTTCGGCTACAGAAACGGTTACTGCAGTGAAGTTAGAATTAGCAGTGTCTTCAGATAGTGGAAGTGGATTAATTGAAGTATTTAAAGGAACTTCAAACAACTGGACAGAGGCCAATCTTTCTAACAGCAATAAGCCGGGGGAAGGGGCTAAATTAGGATCATTGAATACCAGCTATGGAGTGAGTCAATCTTATCAATGGACACTATCAGGAGTGACTCCCGGAGAAACCATTTCTCTTATTGTAAAACAAACTGGAGGGAATGATGTTTCTTTTTCGTCAAAAGAAGGGAGTGTTGCTCCAAAGTTAATCCTTGAGCTTGAGTGTAACGACGGCGGGGGAGACGGAGGAGATGGCTCTGGTGGTGATTGTGTGGCTTTGGAAGAAAATGGAGTAGTTGCTGTAGAAGCAGAGCATTTTGTAGACCAAACCAAAACTACCAATAGAGAATGGTATGCTTTTGATGCCAGTACAACAGGAACACCAACACCAGATCCAGATCCAAATCATGCTAGCGGAGCTAGTGAAGGCGGATACTTAGAGATTTTACCAGATACTAGAGTCACGCATTCGGATCCTTTGGAAAATGGAGTGAGTTTCTCAAACACACCTGGACAAGTTGCGATTATTAACTACAAGGTGAAATTTACAAACCCAGGAAAATACTTTGTATGGGTGCGAGCACATTCTACCGGATCTGAGGATAATGGAGTGCACGTTGGTATCGACGGAACCTGGCCCGCTTCTGGACAAAGAATGCAATGGTGTTCTGGTAAAAACCAATGGACTTGGGAGAGTAAGCAACGTACTGGCGCAAATCACTGTGGAGAACCAGAAAAGATATTCATTAATGTACCCACAGCAGGAGTACACACCATATCTTTTTCGATGAGAGAAGATGGATTTGAAATGGATAAGTTTGTACTTTCTAAAGTGTATACAAAACCTACTGGAACTGGACCGACTGAGGTATTAGTAGATTGTGTAAAGAATGATAACAAAGCATATTCAAATACTCTTAAAGAAACTAAAATTAAAGTATATCCAAATCCGGCAAATGATTTTATTCAGATAGCAGGTACACAAGAAGGAGATGAAATTATTATATATGATTTAAATGGGAGAAAAATTTATTACACCAAAACCAATAGTAATATAAAGCATATGGATATTTCTAGATTAAAGAGAGGGATTTACATCATTTCTATCTCCGGAAAAGATAAAATACAGTTTGTCAAACAATAATGATAATAAAGTAGTATTCGAGTATTTCTTAAAACCGAATAGTATAAAATAAAGTTTTTACAGCCCACTTAATACTTTTGGAGCATCATACTTTTTAAAATAATTTTTAATAAGAGACCTCTTTTTCAAAGGGGGAGGTATAGTACTGATGTGGCAATAGTTGTGGGCTGTTTATTTCATATAAGATCTATTAGATCATTAATCCATATCCAAAATTTCATTCCGTAACAGCCATAAATGAAGAGATGACCAAAACTAAACTGATAGTGTTTTGCTGGTTTTTAGCTGACTTTGGAAATCCATTAATAGGAATGATAAAGTAAATCAATTTAATTATGAAAGAAAATAGACTTGATTACAACGTAATAATATTTATCATTTTGCTAATGATATTGACAACTACAAAAATGCGTGGTCAACGATTTATCGGAGATGCTGGAGTAACATTCGATAATTCCAAAAATGACATTAATTACCCTTTTATGCGAGAATGGCAAAAGGCAGGAGTTGAAGGAGGAATTCCTTTAAGAAATACCTTGCCGATTAAGATTACCTTAGCACCAACAGATTCAAAAGGAATTCAAGATGCCATTAATCAGGTAGATACGGGAGGGGAACCAAGTGTAATCTTATTGAAAGAAGGAACATACACCATTGACCAACCGATACAGCTTAAATCAAATGTTATCTTAAGAGGGGAGAGTAAAAATCAAGTTGTACTTGAAGTTATTATACGGTCAAATGGAAGTAATAACAAACAGGTAATCACGTTTGATGACGTTCGTAAATCTGGTTTGGAAGATCTAACTTTTGAATATATACCAAACAAATCAATTATCTTATATGATGATCGTAACGTACCTCTTAATCGATTTTGTGGAAGTCGTTGTTTTAGCAATGATCCTGAAGGAGACAAAAATATGTATGTGTCTTTTGTGCGAATGAAGGAGAATTCAAAAAATTGTTGGATTGATAATTGTGTGTTTAAAAACTCAGGATCCGATCCTTTGGAAATATGGGGAAATCATATTACATGTAGAAATAATTTTATTGATGCTTGTTATAACAAAGGAGGAGGAGGTAATGGATATTATGATATTCGAGGAGATTACAATCTTTTTGCCTATGAGAAAGTAAGAAGGATTAGACACTTTACCATTCAGCAAAAAGCAAAATATAATGTAGTCACTCAATGTGAGATTGAGGTAGACGTTAATTTTCATAATGGAGACAGAGGGTTTAATTTAGTAGAAAACAATAGAATTACTAGTTTGCAATGGAGATCCTGGGGAGCTTTTGCCTCAGGAGGATTTAGATATGGACATGATAAACCTGGACCAAACAATATCATTTTTAATAATATCACAAAGGGTAGGGGGAATTCTGAACAGTTTGGTGGTAACGATAAAGTATTTGTTTTTGATCAATATTCAAAACCTCGAGTATTAAAAAATGCTCCTCCATCTGGAAATACTTTTTACCCAGTAGTATTAAATGGGAATGGAGGGAATAATGGAGAAGGATGTGAAGAAATACTAGAAATAACTGCATGGCAAGATGCTTATCTACAAGGAAACGCCTCTTTCAATGCTACTAGTTTACGTGTTGAGAAGGGAAAAAGAGTATCCTATCTCAAATTTGAAATTCCTGAGGATATTGAGGATGTTACAGGCGCAGTATTAGAAATGAGTGTGTCTAATGACTCTGGAAGTGGACTAATTGAAGTGTACAAGGGAAATTCAAATGATTGGACAGAAACAAATCTATCTACTAGTAATAAACCTGACGAAATGGGGAAATTAGGATCACTTAACACTTCTTATGGGGTAGGGCAATATTATCAATGGGAACTATCTGGAATTACTCCTGGGGAAATTATTGCTCTTATTGTAAAACAAATTGACGGTAATGATGTTTCTTTCTCATCAAAAGAAGGTAATCGCCCTCCAAAGTTAGTTTTAGAATTAGAATGTGAAGAGCAGCAGGAGTCTGATGTATCACAAGGATTTATCGAAATGAAAATTTTCCCTAATCCTACAAATGATTTCTTAACCGTTTCAGGAGTAGAATCAGGAGAAACTATCATGCTTTATGACTTTTTAGGCAACATTTTGAAATCCATTATATCTAAAGGAGAAGAAGATCGATTAGACCTTTCTGAGATACCTTCTGGTCAATATGTTATCAAGGCTATAGGAAATAGTTTAATATTGATAAAAGAATAAAATCACTTTGTCAGAATAAGTCTTACTAAGATACACGTAACATGATTTGAATTTTATAAAAGAAAGAGGGCTTTTGCTCTCTTTTTTAATGCTTCAATTTTTATTGGGAGCTTGAGTGATTCTTGTTATTAACTTTTTTTTGGTAAATAACAAAGTATTACCAGCTGATTTGGATGGTAATGACTCAAATTGGTATCAAGTAAAAACAGTGATAGCTTATTATTTACAAGTGGATTTTCTTTTGATCAACGAAGTGTTCATTATAGTTGTTTTATATTCTTCAGAATTTTGATTTATTCTATTCACTAATTGTTTTACAGCTAACAACCCCAATTCTTGACCATGTTGATTTACAGTGGTTAATGGCGGATTGCTGTTTTCTGATAATATTCCATCTGTGAATCCTATTACGGAAATATCTTCGGGAACTTTCAATCCTAAACCTATAATAAGATTCATAGCACAAATCGCGGATAATTCATCTGAAGCTAGAACACCATCAATAGTATCACTTTGTAAATAGCCCTGAAAATCTTTAGCAAAAATTTTATAATCGTCAATGACAAAGAGTTTTGAAGATTCAATGTTTGATGCTTTATTTATAGCTTTTTGGAAACCTTGAAGTCTTCTTGTACCAACACTAGTATTATGAATAGGAGTTACAAAAGCAAGATTCTTACAGCTAGAATCTATTAGGGTAGTTGTTGCATTATAAGAAGACTTAAAATCATCGATGACTATTTTATCGGTAATAATTTCATCAATTACACGATCAAATTGAATAACAGGTAACCCTCTATCAATAATGGATTGAATATGCTTATAATTCTTTTTTATAAAGGTACCTTTGGAGATAGAGATGATTAGACCATCAACACTTCCATTTGCAAGCATTTCTATACTTTTTACTTCTTTATCATAGGACTCGTCTGAAATACAAGTAATGATATGGTATCCTTGTTTGCTAGCTTCTTTTTCTATACCTACCAATACCTTAGCAAAAAAATGAGCTAAAATATTAGGAATAATTACACCTATATTTCGTGTCTTCTGTTCTTTTAGATTTTTTGCGGTAATGTTAGGAATATAATTATATAACTCTGCTAGTTTTTTAATTTTGTTTTTGGTTGGCTTACTAATCTCTGGATTATCCGTAAGTGCTTTAGAAACTGTTGATACCGAAAAGTTTGACAGTTCTGCAAGTTTTTTTAATGTCATCATTCTATTGTTCATATTCAATATTTTTATACTAATGGTAACACCGTTTGATATAATAACTTACTATAAATAACCCTTGCCGCTATAATATTTGTTCCTGAATTTTAGGAATTAAGAACATAAGTACACACTCTTCTAATCGTCCTCTATTTACCTGTCTTTATCTTTTGTTAGGGATAAAGGGTATTTCGAACCTGAAAAAAATCCATTCTGAAAATGCCGCAAAACTAGGTATGCCAAGAGATAATTGATTAAACAGCATAGTGGCTTGGTTTACATCGTTTATTTGTTTAATCCCATATTACAGGCATGAAGACTGTCATCTCTGCTTCTCCTCGGTTACTCCATGCAAAATAAGGAACGAATTGTGTTTTGAATGACTTCCACTGTGGTTGTTTAATCACTTTATACATATCTTCAGATCGGTCTGAACGAATTAGTATTTCTCCTTCAATGGTAGTTACACCGCCTAAAAAATCCATTCGATGATAAAGGTGTAAGTCCTGGTTACTTTTTATATAAACATCGAGTATCCTTGTGTTTTGTGGTAAGTCTGGTGATTCAATACAATACACAATGGGGCCTCGTTTGATCGCCAATTGATTTCGTACTTCTTCAATTCTAGGGTGTCCTTCTACCAGCGTAATTTCCATAGGCATATCCAAAATAATTACATCACCTGCTTTCCATTCACGATGTATAGTTGCGAATGTTCCTGGGACTACCTGTATTTCGGTTGATTTGTCATTGATTTTAAGGGTACTGCCCTTTGCCCATGCGGGTATTCTTATTTTAATTTCGAAAGCATTCGATTTACAAGCTTCAACAGTAATTTTTACAATACCTTTCCAAGGGTATTCGGTATCTTGTTTTAATTTAAGTGATGACCCATCTTGTAAAGAAGTAATCAGGTCATTTGCACCAAATAAATTTACAGAAACTCCATTTTCGGTTAAACTATATGCCCATCCAGAAATCTTAGCTAAGGTTCGCACTAGGTTAGGAGGACAGCAAAAACAATCCAGATAAGGTTTTCTGTTCGGTGTTTCAGTGATATTTTCATGAGCGTGGTAATCTCGTGTATTGTGAATCATTCGTAGAGGATTGGCATAGAAATAATCTTTACCTTCAATACCAATTCCGGATAAACCACTGTTGAAAAGTACCAATTCAATAATATCTGCATATTTGGATTCTCCATGAATTTGTAGCATTCGATAGCTAAACATGGCGTTACAAAGATTTGCACAGGTCTCATTATAGGCTGTCATATTTGGCATCATATATTCGTCAATAAACCCCTCTTCAATCATATCCAAGTTTGTTGATGCTCCATAATGAGCTTGCCCAACAGCACCAGTAACGTACATTTTTTTTGCAGTTATGTTTTCCCAAAGTTTATCCAGTGCATCAATTAATGCTTGCTCTCCGGTTTCTGCATATACATCTGCTGCTCCTGCATAATAATATAAAGCCAAAACAGCATGTCCAACAGCTTCGGTTGATTCCCTTAGGGCGGTTCTTTCTTGAACCATATCCCCAATAGGATATCCTTCTGTAGTACTATGATGTTCAACATCGTACTTACCCCGATTATTGATAAAGCGTTCAGCTAGTTTTAGATACTTTTGAGACTTGGTTATTTTGTACAACTCAACTAAACCCATAATTTGAGTTTGATTAAAACCAAACCGACCATATTGCTTAGTTTCAGGCATAAATATGGTACATAACAATTCGGCTTGTTTCAACGCAATGTTTAGAAAATTCTTTTGTCCTGTTAACTTATAATGAACACAAGCACTGATAAAAAGATGCCCGACATTATACATCTCATGATATTTCCTATTTTCATATCGATCTACTCCTTCTGTAGTTTGTATATAGGTATGGATATATCCGTCATCTTCTTGAGCCCTGCCAATGATATCGATGTATTGATCAAGTTCTTTTAAAAGTTCTGCGTCTTTGGTTTGTGCATAAACGTAAGCTTGTGCTTCCAAAAACTTATAAAAATCACCATCATGCCAAAACATACCTTGATGTGTCCCGGTTTTTTCTCCGGCTGCGATTTTAAAATTGTTCAGTGCATGACCTATATCTCCACACAAAACTTTACCCATATACGGTATCATGTTGTGATATAAAGAAGTAAATTTCTTAGCCCAAAAACCTTCGGTCCATTTGCAGTCTGTTACATTGATTTCTTGCATTTTTTTGAAAGGGCTTTCTATTGGTGCTATTATGTTTTGTTTTTTTATTTCTTCGTTTACATTCATTTCTCTGTGGTGTATTAGATGTATTTAGTTGATGTTACCAATGATTGAAAAAGTACTATTCAAAAGCATTATTCTACGGTAAAGGTTTCTTCAAAATTGGGCATATTCAATGTAGACCAATTTTCTTCTGTTTTCTTATCATGAAACCATTTAGGCTCTATATGTGTTTTTGCCCATTGATTCGATTTTGCTACCAATTGCTCAAGGACCTCTGGGTGTTGTTCACTAAGGTCGTTTTTTTCTTCAATATCATTGACTATGTTGTAAAGTTTCCAAGGAGTTCGCTCTCCTTTATAAGCTTTCCAGTTATTCAACCTAATCCCAACTTCATTACTTCCTGTTCTATGCCTTAAGGTGAATATAGGTTCTTCGGGTCGGGTTTTCTTTCCTTGAATAAAATCATACCATATATCTTTCCCATCTATTATTTTATTTTTTGGCATTTTAGCTTTGGCCAATTTTACAAGCGTTGGATAAAAATCTAGAGCAGATACTGGATGTTCATAAGTTTTTCCTTTCGGAACGTTTTTTGGCCAATGAAAAAACATAGGTACACGAATTCCTCCTTCGAGTGTATTTCCTTTTCGACCTCGTAAGGGGGTATTCACTCCTCCTTTGTCTGTTCTACCCCCATTATCACTTAAGAAGACAATAAGCGTATTTTCTAATTCTCCGGTTTTTTGTAAACTAGATACAAGTTTACCTACGCCACGATCGATAGCATGTACCATAGCTGCATAAATTCTTCTGTTTCTATCTTCTATATGCGCATATACTTCTAAGTCTTCATCTTTAGCTTCTAATGGTGTATGAGGAGCATTATACGACAGATATAAAAAGAAAGGCGATTCTTTTTTTGAAGCTTGATTTATGAAATTTTGTGCTTCTCGAGATAAAGCATCAGTAATGTATTCTGTTTCATCTACGTCAGCGCCATTCTCTTCTAATGGGGTAATGTATTCCCATATTTTATCATTCCCTTTTTCTTTTTCCTTTTGATAAGCTACTTTAAATTGTTCTGGGAAATAATTATGACCACCGCCCAAGAACCCAAAAAAATGATCAAACCCTCTATTATTAGGGTGATACTTTGAAACCGTCCCAAGATGCCATTTGCCGATAGCACCTGTATAATACCCCGCTTTGTTTAATACTTTGCTAATAAAAGGCTCTTTTATCGAAATCCCTTTCTGATCATTATTATGAGCTCTAGGTAAATTGTATTGAGAGCCAATATTGTGAGGGTATCTTCCAGTCATTAATGCCGCTCTGCTTGGACCACAAAATGGATGTGCTACATATGCTGAAGTGAAAATAGCACCGTTGTTTGCTAGGGTATCTATTGCCGGAGTTAAAATGTCTTTAGCTCCATTAAACCCAACATCTGCATAGCCAAGATCATCACATAAGATTAGGACAATATTAGGTCGTTCATCTTTTTTTGTAAGATTTGATTCTTGTGATTGCTTTTCTGCTTTGGAAGTTTCTTTGCATGAAACAGTAAAGAAAATTGTTACCACAAAGGCCAGCATATGTAGCAGAACCTTATTTATCAGTTTATACGTTATAGTTTTATTCTTGCTCATGTTTTATCTTTTTAAAACTGATGTAATGCTTTTAAAATGATCCGCCAATCCAACCAAATCATTATTTTCGATAAGATTCTTATCAAAAAGAGAACTTCCCATTCCTACCCCTTGACATCCTACGTTTAAGAAATCAGTAATGTTTTGTTTTGATACACCGCCAGTAGGTAATAAGGGAATCTCCTTCAAAGGACCTTTGATATCTTGTATGAATTGAGTACCCAATTGGGTAGCGGGAAAAACTTTTACCATATCGGCTCCCAGACTCCAGGCTTTATAAATTTCTGTTGGTGTATACGCCCCTGGAAAGACGGGAATTTTTGCTGAAACACAAGACGAAATAACTTCTTCATTAATAATTGGAGTTACTATGAATTGAGCTCCTGCATTCAATGCCTCTGCAAGCTCTTTCATAGAACAAACTGTTCCTGCCCCTACGTTCAACTCAGGGAAACTACTAACCAACTCTTTAATAGAGGTTACCGCATTTGGAGAATTCATTGTTATCTCGATCGTGTAAAAACCAGATTTCAGATAAGCAGGAATGATTTTTATAACAGTTTCAAGAGTATACCCTCGAAGGATACCAACAATTGGTGTTTGTTCAAACTTTTTCCAGGAAAATACTTGATCATGCATAGGCTTTAGCTATTTTTTTATGCCCTAATAGGAGGGCATTGTCAATAATTTCTGGTTTGAAGCAGGTAAAATTTTCCGCAGGGATATTGGATGCCAGAGCAAGAGAATAAAGTTCTTGAAGCATTCCTGATGCGCCTAAGAAAATCTGCTGTTCAGTTTGTTTCAAATGAGCAAGTTCGCTACCAATAATCAATCCAGATAGATAGTAAAAGTTCATTTCTTTTTTGGTGTGATGAAGTATGTTATTTGCTCTTATTGAAAATAAAACTTTCATTATTTCATTATTTATTCCTTTTTGTACTCCATCCAAAAATATTTTCGAAAACTTTGGATCCCATTTTATGTTGGTCATGGAGAAGGATAAAATACTTTGCGTGCTCAGTATTTCGAAAAGTTCACCAGTCATAAATGTTGAAAAATCATATATTTTATCCTCAAGAAAAGTAATATGTTTTGAATGCGTTCCTGGTAAAACGATTATTCCTTCCGAAGCTTCTGAAATATGGTCCATTAACCCAATTACTTGCGCTTCTTCACCTCGTATAACATCCTTTTTTGTTTTAACTCCGGATATTAATAGAAGTTGAATACCTTTGGCTAAAGAGGTTAAACAACAAAGTATATCCTGACCGTTGATAGATTGTGGAACAGAAGCATATTTAAGTTCTTTCATCCCAATTGTAGAGGTGATCATTCCTGAAGCAATAACCAAAAGATTGTTTTTGTCAATACCTGAGAATACGTTTAGTTGCTTTAGTAAATAATTTTTGAAAAAAGCCTCTTGAGAAAATTCCTTTTGCTCAAGGTATTTTTGATATAATTTACTAACTCCTAAATTTGTTTTGTGTTCTTGAATTACTTTTAAATTCTTAGTGTCGACCAGCCTTATTCTAAAATTGGTAGTACCCCAATCGCAACTTATAAATTGCTTTGGTAAATTCATTATTACAACTCTTTAGTAACTCTTTTCTTAATTAAATAATCATCTAGTGCAAATACAGAGCAATCAACCCCGATTCCACTATTCTTGATTCCTCCATGGGGGAGATAGATGTCATATTTAAATCCGTTGAGATGAACTTCGCCAAACTCAAGTTCTTTGGTAAATTGATGTAAGGTGTCTTCGTCAGAGGAATAGACATAGGATGCAAGACCAACACTGGTACTATTAGACAATGCAATTGCTTCCTCTATAGAAGAAAAAGAAGTGATAAGCGCTACAGGGCCAAAAATTTCTTTTTGTAAAGTATTTGCTTCATTATTTTTAAATAATAGTACTGTAGGTTGATAATAAAATCCTTCTTTTGCTATTCTTTCTCCACCAAACAACAATTTTGCTCCTTCTTCTTGCGCTTTTTTGACGATATCATCCACTTTTACCAGAGATTGTTTGTTGGCTAACGGTCCCATAAGAGAAGAATTTTCTTCATCTTTTCCATAACCGATTTTTATAGTTTTTACCTTTTGGGTAAACTTTTCTACAAAATCGTCAAAAATTGTATCGTGTACATAGAATCGATTGGGTGCAACACAAACCTGTCCGGCATTACCGTATTTCAAATCAAATCCATCGGTTACTGCTTTATCTAAATCTGCATCGGGGAATACCACAAAAGGAGCATTTCCTCCGCATTCCATACTATAACGCTTTATAGATGTACTACTACTTTGGGCAATTAGTTTTTGTGCAGTTTCTGTCGATCCAATCATTGTGATCAACTTGGGAATAGTACTTTCGCACAGAGGAATACCCACTTCTGTTACATCTCCGCAGATCACATTGATCACTCCTTTAGGGAAATTGATTTCTTCACAAATCTCTCCAATCATATAAGCAGACAAAGGAGAGAACTCTGATGGTTTTAAAATAATGCTACAACCCGCTGCCAAAGCCGGGCCTAATTTAAAACCTAAGTTCAATAAGGGGAAATTGTAAGCTAGAAAGGCAACAACAACACCTATAGGTTGATGAATCACTTTATGTGTGTGGGTGCCTTCTTTATCATTAATAGGAATATCTGTTTTGTTTTTAATCTCCTTTGCATAAAATTCAAGGGAATTCGTTATGCTCGTCATATCCTCTTGAGTGCCATTCCAGCTTTTTCCCATCTCGTACATCATCATCTCCCTTAGTACGTCTGATTTTTCTATGATTTGGCTTCTGAGTTTTAAAATCCAATTTTCACGCTCCTCAACAGATAATTTCGACCAAAATTCAAAACCTTTTTGAGCAGCATTCAGTGTATTTAGCGTATCTTGTTTTGTTGCCCAACTTAATGTTGCCACAACTTTTTCGTTTAATGGTGATATTAAATCAAAATGAGTATTACCTACTGCAGGAGTTAGCTCCCCGTTAATATATAATTTTTTATGTCCAAAGTCCATGTGTCTTGTCTATTGTATATTTTTCAATTACCTCTTCATTGACAGTAAAACCTAAACCAACGATATCATCATCTAGTTGTATAATTCCATCCTTGAAAATTACGGAATCATTTGTTAACTCTTCTCTCAAAACATTTTCGGTACGATCGTGTTCTATATAATATACCGGATCGTGCAAACGACCAGGAATTGTATCAAGATTCATAATGAAATGAGCAGCAGCAGCAAAAGCAATCCCTGTACCCCAAGTATGTGGCACAATTTCTATTCCGTATACAGAGGCCAACGTAGCGATTCTTTTTGCTTCCGTAAGTCCACCCGAAGAACATATATCCGGCTGTAGAATATCGATTGATTTTGACTCTAATAGCGTATGAAACCCGTAACGTAAGTATTCACATTCTCCTGCAGCTATAGGAATAGAAGTTCTTTTTCTCAATTCTTCAAACTGGCTGTAATATTCTGGAGAAAGAGGCTCCTCAAACCAGCTAATATCATAAGGTTCGACGGCCAGCGACAATTGCGTAGCTTCTCTTAAGTTATAGGCATGATTGGCATCAATCATCAATTTCACATCAGGACCAATAGCTTTTCTTATGGCTTTTACATGTTCGATATCCTTTTCGATACTATGACCGACTTTCATTTTAATCGCCTTGTAACCAATATCTACATATTTTTTTGCCTCTTTAGATAGAGATTCAGTAAGATCTGGTGTGTTTGTAAAATACAAACCCGTTGCATACGGTGTTATTTTGTCTCTTTTTTTTCCTCCCAGTAAATCGTATACGGGTTGTTCCAAAATCTTTCCTTTAAGATCCCATAGTGCAACATCGATGGCACTTATTGCAGCTACTAGGATTCCTCTTCTGGCGTAGTCCAGGGTTCTACGATACATTAAATTCCATAGGGTCTCTGTAGCCAAAGGGTTTTCTCCTAATAAATAGGACCTTAAAAAATCTACACCTGCTTTTATAACGCTAGCCGGGCCATAACCTTCCCCCCAACCTATATGTCCTGTGTCAGTAGTTATTTTTACGATACATATACGCCTTTCTGAATATTCCCACTGAGAAAAAGAAAAACTTTCTTTTAACGTATCGCAAAGAACAAAACTTTCAATTGATTTAATTTTCACTATACTAATTTATTGTTGAATCAATTTGTTATTTAAATGTTTGAAATTTAGCTATGTAAAAAAGAAATTAAATAATTAGAATTACGAACGAAAGATTGTTTTGGAATCTTTAGATAACAATAGCTAAACATTGTTTTAAATTTTAACAAATTAAATGCATGTTTAACAATTAAAACAGGTAGATTTTATCTTTTACATACATTATATTAACCCATTACTTTTAGACTGGAAAGAGAGCTCTTCTTTTTTAGATGCCTCTTAAATATAGCTTTAATTTGAGTTGATGCTTATTCTTTGAATGGTGCTTTTATGAAAATCAGTGAAGCCAAAAAATACTACACTTGATTGGATAAAATTTAAAAGGCTTGGAATTTCTTTTGATATTCAGAAGGAGTTATTCCCATTAGGTTCTTAAATTGCCTATTGAAATTGGTGATGGTATTAAACCCGCATTGATAACAGATGGTGGTGATTTGTAATTTTCCTTCAATTAGAAGTTTGCAGGCATTAACGATTCTGATTTCGTTTAAATATTGTGAAAATGATTTATGAGTTTGTTTTTTGAAATATCTGCAAAATGAATTTGGGGTCATATGAGCGATTGAGGCTATTTCTTTAAGCTCTATTTTTTTGTCATAATTGCTGGTCAAATACGTAATGATTTTGGCAATTTTTTGCTTTTCTTCTCTTCTGAAAAAAGCAGCTTGTGTCTCTCCACATAAAAATTGAAAATTTTCATTCTGGGATAAAGTATGAAGTATTTCTAGTATTTTAATAATTCTTAGAGCTCCATTGTCTTTTACCAAATCGATGAAGAGATTATGGATAAGGCTCTTTTTGACAACAGAAAATTTTATTCCCCTGTTAGATTGATACAGCAGAGATTTGATTTTTTTCATTTCACTCAGTTGCATGAATTCCTCTCCCAGAAAATCTGGCTCAAATTTAACTACAATAACATCGACACTTTCTGTGATTGAATCTTTCAAATAATACTCACTATTATTTTTGAATAGGTGTGGTAAATTACTTCCTATCAAATATAAATCTCCTGGATTAAAATGATGTATTGAGTTACCCACATATCTGGTACCAGAACTCTTTAAAAAATAAATAAGTTCCAGCTCTTTATGAAAATGCCAATCTTCTTCAATACAAGGAATAGTATCTCTCCTAACCAGGAAAGATTTATCGGGTATCAGATCATTTTCTTTATATGTAAGTCTCATTATTAATAGGAGTTAAGAATTGGGGTAAAATGAAGGACTACATTATAAGGATAGTGTATTTAACCTTTATTTAATGCTAAAGAATGCAAATTTATGTACTCATCAAAATTTCTGGTTTCAAAATTTCAATAATTTTTGTTAAAAATGGTACAAATAATTCATAAAACGACCTTCAAAATTGTAAAAACAGGAACAAGGTTAAGATAATGTATATGTGGGGTAAAAAAAGTCCACCGTTTTTTCATTTAATGATTTAATCTTGTCTTGATTTTAAAAAAAAGTAAAATTTTGGTAAAAAAATGATGACTTTAAAGTGATGCAATCTATACTAACTTCATTTTGCAAATTTTAAGGAAATCAAAACCGAAGGAGACAAGAATTAATTGATAGTAACACAAACATTATGAATGCTAAACTTAATGCATCACCTAAAAGTACTTTTGTAAGTCTAATCTTTATATTTTTATTAGGGGTGCTAAACATATCTGCTCAAGAATTAATTGAGGGAAAAATAGTAGACGAAGGAAATATCCCTATTCCAGGAGTTAATGTTCTTATTCAAAATACAACGAGAGGAGTAGTGTCAGATTTTGATGGTAATTTTAGTATTACGGCGTCACCCAATGATATATTGGTTGTTTCTTATTTGGGATACGAAACTCAAAGTATTTTGGTAGGGGATCAGAAAAGTATTACCATAAAATTGGTAGCCGATTCTGAAGAACTCGAGGATGTTATTGTTGTTGGTTATGGTTCTGCCAAAAGAAAAGATTTATCAGGATCTTTTTCTACCTTAAAATCAAAATCTTTCGAAAATCAACCGTTATCAAGACCTGAAGAAGCATTACAAGGTAGAGTTTCTGGTGTTTCCATTCAAAAATCTAGTGGAATTCCAGGTTCACAAATAAAAGTAAGAGTTCGAGGAGTAAATTCTGTAACAGGAAACAATGCTCCTTTGGTAGTAATCGATGGTGTTTTCGGAGGTAATTTACAAAGTCTTAATCCCGCAGATATTGAGTCTATTAATGTATTGAAAGATGCTTCGGCTTTGGCAATTTATGGTTCTCGGGGTTCTAATGGTGTGATATTAGTGACTACCAAAAGAGGAAAAGGAAAGACCAAAGTAAGTGTTGAAACATTTACAACCATTTCTGAAGTGTCTCGGTCCATAGACAGGTTAAGTTCAGAACAATTTGCACGTTTCAAGAATGAAGAAAGAATCAATAATGGTAACGCTCCAATTTTTAGTAATTCAGAAATAGCAAATTTTGCAGCCAACCCTATTGATTATGAAGATGCAATTCTTAGAGATGCTTTCGGTACCAATACGCAACTTTCTATTAGTGGAGGATCAGATAATTTCAGTTATTTTTTATCCGGTAATTATGTAAATCAGGATGGTGTTGTTATAACAAATGATTACGAAAGATATTCCATACGATCTAATGTCAAAACCGACATTTCAGATAAGCTATCTTTGGGAGTGAATATTTTTGGAAGCAGAGAAACTGATATAAATAACCCTAATTCTTTTGATAGAGTAACTGGGAGTTTATTAACAAGAGCTATTACATATGACCCTACTACTCCAATATATAGCGGGAATGAGGATATAAATGATGGTTTTAATATTGAATCATTGAATTCATTTGCAAATAATAGACCAAATCCCATTGCGGCTTTAAATCGAAGCAAACGAGAATTTATTACAGATAGACTAAACGCAAATATTGATTTTAAATATAAAATCACAGATCGTTTTACCTATAATTTAATTGTAGGTTTAGCTACGATAAATAACACTTTACAATCTTTTATAATTGACGGTGATAATTCAACGTCAGATGCTGTAGGTCATACTACGGTAAACTTTAATAACACAAGAATCACTAATCATCAAGTCAGTAATATACTTAATTACAAAAACAATTTTGGTAGCCATAATTTGGACGCTACAGCGGTATACGAATTCCAAGGGTCTCGTTCTGAAAGCAACTCATATAGTACCGTTGATGTAACTATACCTGGTTTTTTTGTTGGAGGTGATGAAGGTAATCCAGACGACCAAAGATTTACTAATGGAGGAGGGCAAACGGCAATCCAATCCTTTTTGGGTAGGGTAACCTATAGTTACGACAATAGTCTATATTTAACTACTTCACTTAGGGTAGATCAATCCTCTAGGTTTCTAGAGGATAACAGAACCGGGTATTTCCCTTCTGTGTCTTTGGCTTACGGATTTAATAAGCTGATAGAAGACAGCAAGTTTGATAATTTGAAGCTTCGAGTAAGCTGGGGAGAAGTAGGTAGCCAATTCATATCACCACTTGCTAACCAAGCTGGTGTCCTTAATGTATTTCCTGCGGTTACTTTTGATGGGGTTACTGCAGTAATTGGAAATAGATTCTCCAGAGCAGCAAATCCCAATATAACTTGGGAAACTACTGAGCAATGGAATGCCGGAGTAGATATTGGTTTGTTGAATAGGTTTTCATTATCGTTTGATTATTTTATTAAAAATACTAGAGATCTTCTATTAGTTCGTCAACTCCCTAATTCCAATATAAATTTCTCCAGTAACGTTGGAGAGGTTAAAAATCAAGGATTTGATATTACCTTATCTGGAGATATCATACAAAATGATGATTTTATCTGGAACTCGAGCCTAGCACTTTCATATGTAGAGAATGAGGTTATTGCACTTAATGACGGACAGGAACAAATTGTAGGAAATATCCAATCAATAGATGGAACAACAAACCCCATAAATGTTATACGTGAAGGATTGCCATTAGGACAATTTTATGGATTTGTATTTTTAGGTACCTGGAAGAGCACCGATAACATACCAACAAGACCTAATGGTACACCTTTATTTCGACCAGGTGATGCTAGATATCTTTTGGATGAAAATAACCGTCCAATGTTACAACCTCTAGGTAGTGGGATCCCTAAAACCACTTGGGGACTTAATAACACCTTTACTTACAAAAATTGGGATTTAAATGTCTTTATTCAAGGAGCACATGGTTTTAAAGTGTTTAATCTGGTAGAAGGAGCAATCAACGGACAAAGAGGTGCTTTTAGAGATAATTTATCATTCAATGCCCTTAATGCCTGGACTCCCGAAAACGAAACGGATGTCCCGAGATTAGGAAGTAATACATTGCTCAATTCTAGTCAGTTTGTAGAAGACGGAGATTATATAAGATTAAGTAATCTTACCATTGGATACACTATAAAAGATTTGTTTGGGGCACGAACCAAATTCTACATCGGTGGCCAAAATCTAGCAATTATAACAGATTATAGTGGTTATGATCCAGAGGTAACATCCACACCAGGAAATCCTTCGTCGGCCAACTTAGATGTAGCATCCGGTATAAACATTGGAGCAATACCGACTCCAAGATCCTATACGTTAGGAGTGAAATTTGATTTTTAATTCAAAAAAAAAGAAAAATGAAAAAAGATAAGAAAAACAAGATCTTTATGAGGCTCATTTTCGGAATTGTAATATTTGTAACAATAGGTACGGTAAATTCCTGTGCAGAACTAGATCCTGATTTAACAGAGTTTAGTGTACCACCAGAATCTTTTGCTAGTCTGGAAGAATTACGTACTAGTGTTTTTGGTTTGTATGGATTGGTGCGAACAGCAGCCGTTTTCACCACTTTTTATGCACCTAGTTGGGCAGGGGATGATATCACTACACATTCAGGATTGAATAAGGGAGATTTTAGAGAATTTGACCAACGGAATGTAAATGCAACCAATGCAAGACTACTAAATAACTGGAGAGGAATGTATAATGTGATTAATAACACAAACATAATATTATCTAGGGTAGATGCATTGCTGGGTTTTGATACTGTGGATCAAGATGAACTTTCTAGATTATTGGGAGAGGTTTACTTTTTAAGAGGAATGGCCTACTATCATCTTTCCAGAACTCATGAAAAACTACCGTTGGCTTTATCTAGGCTTCCACAAGAAGATGTAACTACATCGTCACGTCTTGATGTTTTTATGCAGATTGAATCTGATTTATTGGAGGCAGAGTCTAGATTACCAATGATTAATCCGGATATTACAGCAGTTGGAGTCGAAGGAGCATCAAGAGTAAACAAAGGTTCTGCAAGAGCATTGTTAGCTCGGTTTTATTTGGATTGGGCAGGTTTTCCGTTAAATGATACTTCTAAATATAGTGCTGCCGCAGAAATGGCAAAAAAAGTAATGGATGAAAGTGGAGCGCATGGTTTTGGATTGTTGGAAAATTTTCAGGATCTATGGAAATTAGAAAATAGATTTAATAAAGAATCTTTGTTTACCATTGCCTATAACAGTAGCGCACGAATCAGAAACTTAAAATTTAATAGAGTTGGTTATCCCGGAGAAGCTCCATTTAGAGGTTGGGATGAAACGTATGGTGAAATAAAGTTTTTTGAAGATTTTCCAGAAGGAGCAAGAAAAGAAGCGACATATAGAATGGATATAGATTGGAAGAATCTGAGCCTACAAAGAAGTCCAATTTTGGCAAAAATAACAGGTCCTCCAGGAGATTTACCGATGACTGGTGCTTGGCATTTTACAGAGCGCAATGATTTTTATATGAGATATGCAGAAATTCTTTTAACATATGCAGAAGCTTCTGGTCGATCGGGAAATATAACGACTGATGCCTGGGAAGCTCTGAATATGGTGCGCAGGAGAGCTGCAGGTTTACCATATAATACACCAGTTACAAGTCCTGTTCCGCAACTGGATTTGGAAGGAAATGAAATACCGGGATTAGTCTATGTAGATATAACCAGTGGAGATTTAGCAGAATTAGCTTTTACTGAACGAAAATGGGAGCTTGCGGGAGAATATTTAAGATGGAACGACTTGGTAAGAACACAAAGGGTGGAACAGGCTTTAAACAACAGAACTCCTGCAACTTCTATGAGCAATGACGGAACCTTACTTCAGGAGATTAACTTAATAGAAGGTAGTTTGGGTATCGATAATTATTTTTCTCCTTTGCCACAGGTGATTGTGGATGAGAACCCCAATTTAATAAACTAAACTCACTTTTTTTTATAGATTGTAGTTATAAAGGATCTAAAATAATAAACAGAGGGCTACTTTATTCCTCTGTTTATGTTTTAGAAATAGAATTAATTAATCAATCTTATGACAAACAGGTCACTTTTGTAAGTGATGTATAGTATTAGAAAAACATTGTTTTTGGCAATAACAGTACAATAACCAATATTTATCGCAAAAAAATGTCTCGACTTTTTATAAAATACCCTTTACTTATTTTACTAGTTTGTTTTTTTACTAACTGTAATCAAGAAGAAAATAGTTATAAAAAAGATGCTTTATACAAAATTGAAGTATTACAAGGGTTAATACAAAAAGCTCAAAATAAATCATTGGATGTAACACGGGAAGAAACTACGTTGTGGTTTGCCAAAGAGTTTCTAAAGTTCGCTAATTGGGATGAAACGAATAGAGATGCAGTCGAGAAATTATTCGGATATTATCAAAAATATGAAGAGGATAAAGTAAAATTAGCAAACGAATTACCGGATTTTGAAAGAAAAAAAGTCATTGAAATTTTAGACGTAGCGATTAAGAATTTAAAAGATCTTATAGATGACAATATTACAAGAAGGGCTGCTCAAAAAATAGATTGGCAAAATATTGAGGTAGAAGACAATATTTTGACAAACAATGGGAGGCCGGTTTTTTTACATGATTACTTCTCCAAAACTGTTGGAGCTCCATTAACAGATAACAATGTGTACAATGATCATTTGGGAGCAATTTATCATACAGGAAGCCATTTATACGAAGTAAATCAAGATAGACCCAGTAACCCATATATGCTTAATGAAGATGGTACTTTTGATAAAAAGCTTTTGAGCTATATCACAGAAGTACCTGATACCAATATTGGTTTTCTATTGCTTTGGAATATGGGAGTGCCGGATTGGATGAAAAAGAAAGAGCCTGAAATTGGCAAGGGGAGATCCTTATTTACCGGATTTGATATAGATAACCCTTTGGTAAGAGACGTATGGAGTAAAGTAATCAAAAAAACAGGAGAGGTAACAAAAGATAAAAAAGTAACACAATTAGGATATATTTTATCAAACGAACCCCATTGGTTTTCAGAAAAAGGACATTGGACCTATAATTTTCTGGAGATGAATTCAATTTCATCTCATACTTTAAACAAATTTAGAGTTTGGCTTTCCAAAAAATATGATAACGAGATTGATACATTGAATAAAAATTGGCAAAGCAATTTTAAAGATTTTGATGGTATCGATATTGAGATCCCAATGGACAAAGCCAAGCGAGGAACTCCAATTTGGTATGACTGGTGCAGATATAATATGGATAGAGGTACAGAGTGGTTCACCTTTTTGCAAAACGAATTAAGATCTGTAAACCCAGATGCAGATACCCATATAAAAATAATGGCAAAATTATTTGTAGATGATTATCGGTCGCACGGGGTGGATTATGAAGCACTAACAGAATTGACTTCGATGATAGGTGATGATGCAAAAATAACAGGAGGTAGAAACTACCGTTCCCAAAAACCAGAAAAATGGGAAGAAAATTATGCGTTTTATTGGAATGAATTAGCGCATTCTTATGATTTCCAAGAGTCTGTTTCTCCTCAAAAAATACACATTAATTCTGAAGGGCATTTTTTATCCACTTCCGGATGGAGGGAGTTGGATACACCTGTGGATTATGTAAGGAGTAGTTTTTGGTTGGCGACTTTACATGGTATGGATGTAAGTCTGTCTTGGTTTTGGGCAAGAGACCCTGATGGCTCTCCGGAAGATCGATTGGAAGGAGAATTGAACTTTTTTGATCCTGCATTAGCGGGTTCTTATGCCGGTTCGGTCAATATGCAGCCACATGTGGTCAACGAAGTTTCACAGGTTATGTATGATTTGAATAGCTTTTCTGAAGAAATTCTGGCACTTCGTGATCAGCGAAGACCGTTGAGGTTATTTCATTCAGAGACATCAGCTATCAACAAAAAATATCATATGACAGAACATTCAGAACTATATGAATCTTTATACTTTGAAGGATTAACTCTTGGATTTGCAACGGAAAAAATTATCCAAAAACAAGACCACAGTAATTGGGATGTCATTGCGATTTATAAGACCGAGTATGTAACGGATAGTGAATTTTTGGCATTACAATCTTACTTGGATCAGGGCGGAACTATTATTATTGATAGTACAAATAGTTTATCTAAAAATGAATATGGACAAATACGTGAGGATCGGTTAACATCAGGTAACGGAAATTTAATCTACCCCAAAGCAAGTAACCCGAATGCTTTTAAGGAATTAGTCCTATCAAGTGTTACCAATAATATATCCAATATCAAGCTTAAGGAAAATAACAGTTCTGGTCATAAAAGCTGTACTTGGAGAATAATTGAGGATCCAAAGGGTAAGGGGTATATTATGACTATTATTAATTTGGGAAAAACTACAGCTGATTTGAAGATTAGTTGCAATGATAGTAGAGAGTTGAGAGTGACTAATATGCTAAATGGTATTGAACTGGAGTCAAGTTTTAAATTAGAGTCCAAAGGAGTTTTGCTTATAAATATTTCCAAAGGAATATAAAATTCAATGAAAAAAATATTCTTTTTCCTGATTATACCCGGTATAGTTTTGCCAGATAGTTGTCAAAATAAAAAAGTGAAACATCCGTCTTCTGAAGTGATAAATAATCAGGTACTACCACTATCCGATCAAGAAAATAATGGGAATTGGTTATTGAATGAAGAGGTCAGCGATGAATTTAATGATTCGGAAATTGACGAAGAAAAATGGTACATAGTAGGTAAGTTTAAAAATGGAAAACCGTTTTATAAGCACCCGGATAAACCCCAAACAAAAGTTTGGAAAGGAAGAGCACCTTCACAGTTTTCTGGTCGAAATTATCGTTTGGAAGATGGAATTTTAAATCTTGAAGTGCGATGGGAGCCTGATTTTCCTTTCAGTGAAGAAATTAGAGTGCCTGTTTTTGGAGAAGCAATGCCTTATGAAAATATAACAACAGCTTGTTTTATTGGTAGAAGAGAATTCAGATATGGATATGTTGAGATACGTAGCAAATCAGCCGACACACAAGTTACCAGTGCTTTTTGGTCTACCGGGAGAGGTATTGAAATGGATTTTTTTGAATCTTTTGGAGATGGAGTGGGTCTAGATAAACAGCATTTGGATAGCGAGTTATGGTGGTCTATAAGAGATTGGAAACAGCTAAGAGGGAAACCTACTTACACAGAACGAAAAGACATTGGTTTTAGAATGGCAGAAGATTTTCATGTATATGGTTTCGAATGGAATGAAAAAGGAGTAAAATACTATGTTGATGGAAAATTATTATCTGTGATAAGTGCTGAACAAGTGACCAAATGGGCCAAACAGAATAGAGATGTAGACGAAAATTATAATGGTTATGTAGCCAAAGTTCCAATTCATCTATGGTTAGATATGGAAATTTTTCATTGGAATGGATATCCAAAAAGTAAAGAAGAATTAGAAGCAAATAGCCCAGATGATCAAAAAGAGGATGGAGTTGTAGATTATCAAATAGATTATGTTCGGGTCTGGCAAAAACAAGTATAAATAACCTATTTTACTAGGAATAATATGAGTAAAGAAAAAAGAAATGCATACATATATGCAACAATTGTAGCGTTAGGAGGCTTTGTGTTTGGTCTTGATGCGGCATTAATTTCTGGCGGATTTAAGTTCATTACCTCCGAGTTTAACTTGAATGATTGGGAAGTTGGGGCTATAGGTTTCGGTCCTGGGTTAGGGGTACTCATTGCTTTGCCATTATCAGCTTGGTCCAGTAATCAGTATGGTAGGAAAAGAACACTGCAGGCCATAGCCTTACTTTATATCGTTTCTGCAGTTGGATCTGCTCTGGCGACCTCGTTTACAACACTTTTTGCAGCGCGTTTTTTAGGAGGATTAGCTTTTAGTTCTATTACATTGGCATCTATGTATATGGGTGAAATTGCTCCAGCGTACGAGAGAGGTAAGTTGGTTTCTATGTTGCAAATTAATATTGGAATAGGGTTTTCTGCGGCTTATTTTATCAACTATTGGATTTTACAACAAATGTCATCTGATGCGCAATGGGTACAGACCATAAATTTGGCGTATACCGGGTGGCGGTGGATGCTGGGGATCGAGATTATTCCTGCACTGATATGGTATATTCTATTATTTAAAATCCCTAAAAGTCCAGCTTGGCTGATCTATAAGAACAGGATCGAAGAAGCCAAAAAATCCTTGTTAAAAGTTTATACGCAAAGTGAAGTCGAAGGACATATTTTGGAGATGAAAGAAAGTGTAGAAAACTCCAATAGCAATAGATCAATAGGTTCACAATTGTCAGAGATCTTTAGTAAACCTAGGAGAATAATATTGATCGTAGGACTTACTTTGGCGATAGTGCAACAATCTACAGGTATAAATGCTATTATGACCTATGCTTCTACGATGTTTGAGCAACTGGGACTAGGTACAGATGGTGCTTTTGCAAGTGCGATATGGTTAGGTGTTATTGGATTAATAGCGACAATTTTATCCTTGGTTTTAATTGATAGAATAGGAAGACGTCCTTTGGTGATCGGAGGGCTTATCTGGATAATTTTAAGTCTAGGAATATGTGCATATGGTTTTAATACGGCAACCTATACAATTACAGAAGGGGCTATTGCTAAAATGAACACGGTTCCCGAGGTTGAAAAACTGAATGTGTTAGTAGGAAAAGAATACGATAATGACATTGAATTCAAAAGAGCAATTAAAGCCATAATGGGAAACAAGTCTGCACGGGATAATTCAAGCGTCTTTTTGAAGGAGTCTGCAAATATTAATGCGCTTCTGATTTTATTAGGAATCTTGAGTTTTGTTGCAGCATTTAATTTTTCAATTGGGCCTATTATGTGGGTGTTGTTTTCAGAAATTTTTCCGATCTCCTTACGTGGGATAGCAATACCTTTATTCGCCTTAGTTTCAAGCTCAGTAAGTGCTTTGGTACAATTCTTTTTTCCCTGGCAATTGAGTAATATGGGAGCAAGTACAATCTTTATTTTCTATTCGGGTATTGTATTTCTAGGTTTGATTATTCTTTATAAGTTCTTACCAGAGACCAAAAATTTAACAATAGAAGAGATTCAATTAAAACTTCAACAAAAGAAATAAAAAAGTAATTCTAACAATTACCATACGACTGGAGGAATTAGAACATTCCAAACAAATATATTTGTAATGTGTTTTTATGCCTTTACGAATCTTAGATGACTTTATTTGTTTTATAAAATCTAGTCTAATGTTACGGAAGGCTTAATACATAGCAAAGTACATTTGTGTTATGGATGAATTTTATGATTACTTTTTGTTGTTTAGCTCTTTTCAAGGTTTCTTTTTAGCTTTTATTGTTTTATTGAAAAGAAATAATCCTCAAAATGTGTGGTTAATGTTTCTTTTGGTAGTGTTTTCCCTTTATCTTCTGGAGTTATTTCTGGTGCAGAAAAATATTTTAAAACAATTCCCTTACTTAATGCTTTCAACATATCCGTCCATTTACTTTATTGGGCCAGTGTTGTTTTTGTACGGTAAGAAACTCATCAAAATGAGAACTTTTAAGTATGAAAGTGTTATGCTATTAAGTATTCCTTTATTGATATATATAGCATTTATTCCTTACTATGTGTTGGATTCAAGCACAAAGATTGGTTGGGGTTGGTACTCGAATGATGTTTGGTGTTTTAGACTTGTGAGATTGTTTTTACACAAATTCTTTTTTATCAGTTATTCATTTGTGTTTGGGCTAGCGACAATTTATGTCCTGAATACTTTTAATAGAGTTGGCAGTAAGGAGGATGATATTACAAGAAAATATAATTGGTTTAAAATTGTACTATATATCTTCACTACATTTATGTTTATAAATTTTTTGTATTGGACACTTTGGACAAAATATTTTCATAATTCCTTTTTCACCTTATTTGTAGGGATGCTAATTCACTTTTTGATATACACCATTATTCTAAAACCTGATCACTATTTTTATTCTAACAATCAAAAAAAGGCTTATAAAAATTCTTCCATTTCTAAAGAGGAAGCAGCACGAATAGCACAAAAATTTTTATACTACCTCGAAAAGGAAGAACCTTTTTTGGATGACTCTTTTGATTTGGAAAAAATGGCCACTCGTTTACAAGTAAAAAAGCACTTTTTATCCCAAGTTATAAGCCAAAATTTAAATTCGTCTTTTACTAAAATTGTTAAAAAGTATAGAGTAGAGAAAAGTGTTTTTCTTTTAACACAAGACAAAGAAAGAAAACGAAAAATAGCCGATATTGCTTATGAATGTGGTTTTAGAGATACCTCAAGTTTCTATCGAGCATTTAAAGAAATAAAAAAAGTAACTCCAAATAATTTTAGAGAACACCTATAACGTTATCTCATAAAATTAAGAATGTTAAAGATATATAAATTCGTGTTGCAAAAAATTAATTGCAACTCGTATTATTGGTATTTAATGGATGTTTGCTGTTCTCAAGACTTGGAATCATAATAAATTCCATGCATTTCAAATAAAAGATTAATTAAGCTAAAAATGAAAAACATGTTAAGTGTAAAAATCAAAAAATTATTGGTACTGATTATAGCGGTATTTCTTATTGGATCCATTCAATCTCAAACAGATCCTGTTAAAGAGGATTTGGGAAGGTTAAATAGACCAACTACAAGTCAAAGAGCAGAAGTGTCACAAAAAATAGGAATTAGTTTCATTAAGGTAAATTATGGTAGACCGAATGTCAAAAACCGAAAAATTTTTGGTGGATTATTACAATATGGTAAAATATGGCGTCTTGGTGCAGATTACCAAACTATTCTCGATTTGCAAAACGAATATATAATTCAAACTGATACAATTCCAAAAGGGAAATATGCGCTCTATGCTATTCCCAATAAAGATAAATGGACTATCATTTTTAATACAGATACCAATGGGTGGGGTCAGTACACATATAAAGAAGAAAACAATGTTTTCAAGTTCGAGGTTGAAAGGCAAGATTCTCCCGAATTTACAGAAACTTTTACTATAGGGTTTATGAATACTTCTATGAACAACGGAGAATTATTTATACAATGGGAAGATTCAAGAGTTAGATTACCAATAACTATAGGTAAGAAGCATAGAGAGGAGATAGAAAAGAATTTTACCACTGCACTAGGGTTAAATGAAAGAAGAGTAGGGTATAAGTATTATCTGGTAAGTGAGTATTTATTTATAGAGGAGAAAGACTATAAAAAAGCACTAGCTTACATACAGAAATCTATTGATACGGGTAATACGGCTTTTTATACGCATTATTTGAAGGGAGAAATTCTATTTGCAATGGGTAACAAATCAGCAGCTGTTGCAGCTGCAAGAGAAGCGCAAAAAAACTTGTTCAAAGGATTTTCGAATCCTGAATGGGAGCATAAAATAGAAAAAGCAATCGTTGATTGGGGAAAATAACTTTGGTTATATAACTATATTAAAAAAAACAGCCTCTATAACTTAGAGGCTGTTTATGTTTTATAAAGAGAAGAATATAAGGTTAATTACAGTTTGGATAGCTGCTAGAAACTTGTTGAATACTACTCGGGCTATTGCTGCATTTTGGTTGTGTGTTATCTGTTATGTTTTGAATAAATCCACTTGGGAAATTGTTCCATCTTTGATTGGTGATTCTTACTCCATCTCCAATGCTGATACCTCCAGAAGGACCTATATATTCAAATCCTCTGAACAAACCAAAGCTTGATCCTGGATCTATCATTTTATTCCACTGATTACAAGGAACAAATTTCAGATGTTTTTGCTTTAACTTGGCTTTGGTTCCATAATTAGCTACCACTTTGGTTGCGGTCGGATTTTCAAATTTCCCGGCTCTCAAATTTCCAATTTGACTTGTGATATACTGAGATCTATTGGGGTGATCCAAAATTTCTGGAGATAGATTTACAGCCCATTGTGTACCATTATTTCGTTTAAAGGCATTTTCTCTAAATGCTTTGCCAGAAAACCCGGAAAATTGAGATTTTACAAAATCTTGAAATTGTGTTCTACCGGCATCAGTAAGAGGAAAAGCTCTTTGTGCATCAAATATTGCTAGAGTTCCTTCGTCATATCTTATGGTGAAACCTGAGCTATTACTGGTAATTCTTCTTGCAGTCACTTTTCCGTTTTGTGCAAAATGGGGAGATAACATCAACGAGGATAAACCTTTGGTATTATGAATGCCGTCTGCAAAAATATCTTCGACACCTCCATCTTTGATTCCATTTTTCACATCGTTTTTCATAGACCTATCATCGGTCTCTAATCGCAAGGTAATCCCACCTTCACATCTGAGGTTTTTAAACAAAACATTACTGCAATTATAAGTTTGAACTAAACCATATCCTGTATGGGAACCAGTTTGACTTATATTTTCTATGATCCCATTTTTGGCTCCTGGCTTTCTTTCGGATGCTCCAGAAACATGAATCATCAGTATTGAGTTTAATATACTTCTGCGATCTTTGATATCAAAATTTGCCAATCTAAAGTTGTCAACACGTCCTACACGGGCAGCGGCAATAAATTGATTAGTAAATCTGGAATCACACATGTCTATTGTAAACCGGCCATCTTTACTAATGATACTAACATTTTGCAATCGATCTCCATTTCCACTCGCACCAATATTGAATATAGCCCCTCTATTCAAATCAGGTTGAATAATAGTACCTGCAGCTATTTCTAAATGAATGTTAGATTTCAAAACAACTTTCCCCCATGTATATGTGTTCTGAGGAATTTCTATGATGGCGCCATCTCTTTTGTTCTGATTAATGAAAAGATTCAGATCGGCGCTCGTAGACCCGGTAAATACTACTCTTTTTATGTTGGAAGGAGGAGGAGTGTAAAAGTTGTTTCTCCTAAAAACAGACCCCATTTTCCCTTCATCAAAGGTTTCTGAAGATATATTTTGAGTGTCTATTTCTTCAATTTGATCAGGTGAACAACTGATAATTGTCAAAAAAATGAGTAATAAACATGTGTTTTTTATAATTGATTTGGTATTCATAATATCAAAATTTTTGACCGTAAATTTTAAATTATGGCACAATGCATCCCTTGTCAGTATGTTTTAATACACTGATTAATAGTTTGTTAAAATTTGAGTAAATTATGGAATAGAACAGTTTAGATATAGAGTGAGACTCTATTCTAATTTAACATGGGTGCATTATACCTGTTCAGTATTTACGGTTTTAATTAATATAAGTTTGTGTTAAATTAAGTTTTGAGCAAGTCGACATTGCAATTAATAATTGTGTAAAATTATTTTAAAAAAGTAATGATCTATAAAATTCTATTAACCCTGATAAGCACTATTTTAACCTTCTTTATAGGGTCCTTATTTTAATTGTTAATTGACAATTAAAAATGTTATCAAAATCTAAAAAAACAATGTTTTTGATACAGAATTGTTTGTCATAATGAAGTAATGTGTTCTTGTTAATATTTAAAAAGAACTGTTACAAAAAATTGAATTTCCTAATTACTAGTTTTGGATAACAATTGATCTATACTCACTACTGTCCGAAATCCAATATGATCTGTAGAGGAGTCTGGAGAAGCATTCATTCTGGCCGAAGACCTATAGCTTGCACAGTATGTATCACTGCATAAAAAAGATCCTCCTTTAATAATTTTTTCGGTTGCATATGGATTAGATGGGTTTAAAGGCTTTGATGCACCTTTTGGGTTTACTGTAACATCCTGTTGGCTGATTTCTTTGTAATAATCAACATTATACCAATCTGTTGTCCATTCCCAAACATTCCCTGCCATATCATAAAGACCATATGAATTAGAAGGGTAAGAACCAACATCTGCCAGGTACTCTGTACCATCTTTTTGATCATTGTATACGGGAAACTCACCTGTCCAAGTATTTGCATTCTCTGTTAGTGTAGTGTGATCATTTCCCCAGAAAAATATGTCGTTCTCTATTCCTCCACGGGCTGCATATTCCCACTCGGCTTCTGTTGGTAACCTTTTTTTAGCCCATTTGCAATAGGCCAAAGCATCTTCAAATGCAATATGGACTACGGGTTGGTTATCTTTACCCTCTATAGAACTTTTGGGACCAGAAGGATGTTTCCAGTTAGCTCCTATGGTCCAATTCCACCATTGCGCATAATTTCTGAAATTAGTTACCGAAGATTTGGTTTTATGAAACACAAGGGAACCGGGTTGCAAAATAGAATCGTGCGGACGAGGAGTATTGGGCGGTAGTTGTAGTTTTAGTTCTTCCCAATTCACCGGTCTTTCGGCAAGGGTTATATAGCCAGTTGCCTCGACAAATTTCTTGAATTGCGCATTAGTTACCTCTACAGTGTCCATAAAAAAACCTTTTATGGCAACTTTATGTCTTGGCTTTTCATGATTCATAGCTATAGTATCATGATCCACTGCACCTTGATAGAATTCTCCACCTGGAATCCATTGCATTCCATCAGGAATAGATATCCCATCAGGGATTTTGGTAATTAGGTCAAGGCTTTTAGAAGTGGTCTTTTCTTTTTTATCAAAATCTTTTGGAGAGAATGTTTTTATTTCTTTTTTACAACTAAATAGTGCGCAAATTCCCAATAAATAGAACCAGATCAGTTTAATATTAAATATGTATATTTTAGACTTAAATGTCGAAGTAGATATTCTTTCCGATTGTGATTGGTTATACATGAAATTATTAATGTTGAGTTTTGCGTAACAAAATTAGAGTTCTCTTTTCAATCATTGCCTCCATTATATAAAAATTAGCAATACTTTGATTCTTTTTTATTGATTGCATAAATTAAGTATGCGAATTGCAGTGGTTTTTAAAACTGCTAAGATTCTATTCCATTTGGGATAATGGGCATCTATATTATTTCAAGTGTGACATATTTATTTACTAGCCATGTTTCCTTTCCATCCTCTATTAAATTGTTCTAATAATTTTGCAACTATTTCGGGGTTTTCATTTGCTATATTAACAGATTCTTCAGGATCACTAATGTGATCGTAAAGTTCTAAAAACACCGGAGGCTTTTCTTTATCTGTATAATCTTTCCAAACAATTAATCGATGGGTTTTGGTTCGCATTGCATATCCCATCAGGTTGTTTTCAAATAGGACTCTATCCCATTTTTCTTGTTGTTGGTTTTTAATCTTTTCTTCCACCTCGACAATAAGAGGACCGAAATAAGTTTCACGCATTCCTTGTGAAAGAGGATTTGCCGCCCATTCTCGAAGCGCCGGAGAAGGGAATTGGCTAAACGCTGCTTTTTTCCATTCCATATTTGGGTTTTGGAGAAGTGGAACAAAACTTTGCCCTTCCAAATGTTCTGGTGGATGTAAACCAGCTAACTCTACCAAAGTAGGATACATATCGACCAACTCTACCAGTGCTTCTGTGGAAGTACCTTTATTGCTTTTATGCATATTAGGTGTATTTATTATCATAGGTACACGAGTAGAAATTTCGTAGTTGGTAGCTTTACCCCAAATTCCCATTTCTCCTAAATGCCAACCATGATCGCTCCAAAGTAAAATAATAGTATTTTCTCTTAGATCAAGTTCTTCCAAAGTTTGTATTACTTTGCCTATTTGCGCATCAATATAGGTAACCGAACTTAGATAGGCATGTTTTAATACTCGGGCAAGGGAGTCATTGATTTTTCCTTTTTTGGGAATACCACTTCGTACGCGCAATTCAAAAGAAGGGTGTAACCCCATGGCAGCTCCATTTTCAGGGCCTTCCGTTTGAGAAGATAACTTTATATTTTCTGGAGTATACATATCCCAATATTTTTTGGGAGCTAACCAATCCAAATGAGGTTTTTTGAAACCTACTCCCAGGAAAAATGGTTTGCCAGAATTTTTCTCTTTAAGTTCTTTTAAAGTTTCTTTGGCTAGTAATGCATTATATCCATCTTCGTAAAAATAATCAGGAACATCTGCCTTTTCGTACGCAGGACCTTTACCTAATCCTTTACTCGCAGCATCCTTCCCGTATTTGGCAATCATATCGGCTTTATTCTCTTTGTACATCTTTTGATTTTCTGGAAGTGCAAATCCGCCCGGAGTTGTTTCTCTGGTAAATTTCATTCTCTCCAAAGCGGGCTCTCTACTCCAAGAAAGCTCAGGATCACTAAAAGATGGTTTATGATATATTTTTCCTATTTGAATGGTTTCATATCCGTTGTCTTTGAAATGTTGGGGTAAAGTGATAATATCAGGATTTACATCTCTGAAATAGGCATAATTCTCAACTACTTTAATCGTTTCGGGCCTTGAGCCAGTCATTAAACTTGCTCGAGATGGACTACAAATAGCTTGTTGTGTATAAGCCTTATTAAATAATAAACCGTTGGCCGCCAACGAATCAATATTTGGAGTAATTGCAATCTCAGAACCATAACAACCCAACTCAGGACGTAAATCATCTATGGCAATAAACAAAATATTAGGTTTAGTTTCTTCTTGTATATCCTTTTTTGAAAGTTCTTTTTGCTTGCAACCTCCAATGAGTAATAATAAGAATGCAAAATGAAATAATTTCATTAATGATTGATTTATGTAATTAATTTTTCCAGCACATGAGTACTGCAAAGAATGTATCAAGCGAAAATAGGTAATGAGGATCAATCTTAGAATTCATGAATTACCTTATGTATACACTAAATTAACTTTCCTAATGATATCCATTATGATTTCATATTATTTTAACGAAACAAAAACTTCAATCTATATAAAAGGGGTATGCACATAAAAAAAAAGATAGGTTATAAGAATGAAAAAGAGCTTTTGTTATTTGAACTATCAAATGATAATAATATAACTGTTAAAATAACCAACTACGGGGCAACAATCACTTCTATAGTGACTCCTGATTGCAACGGGAAGTTGGAAGAAATTACTTGTGGTTTTGATAATATAGAGACCTATTTTTCGGAAAACTATTTGAAACATAACCCCTATTTTGGAGCCACAATAGGAAGATGTGCATCACGTATAGATAGCGGAGTGTTTGAAATAGAGGGACAAAAATATCGATTACCAAAGAATGATAGAGGAAATCATCTGCATGGTGGTTGGAAAGGGTTTGATAAAAAAATGTGGGAAGCAACTTGTAGAGAAGAAGATGGTCAAACGTACCTTGTTATGAAATTGCAAAGTTCTCATATGGAAGAAGGCTATCCTGGTAATGTTTCTGTTACGGTAGAATTTCATTTGAACAATGCTAACGAACTAAGCATTTTATATCATGCGGGGACTGATATGGTTACACCAATATCGTTGACAAATCATACGTATTTTAACTTATCTGGTTTCGCCGAAAATGTAGAGCATCACCAGGCAATTATTTATTCGGATCACTTATTAGAATTGAGTGACCTGGGTATAGCTAATGGCACTATCGTCTCATTAGATCAAAAAGATGAAGATTTTAGAACAGGAAAAGCAATTGGGACTACGATGAAAGCTTTGGAAAAAGGATATGATCATTATTATTTATTCGATAATAATTTTGAATTGACTAAAGTGGCTTCGTTTTTTCATCCTACTAGTAAACGAGCTCTAGATGTTTCTACAACAGAACCAGGGATGCTTTTTTACACCGGATATTTTATTTCTGACCAATTAAGTCGTGAAAATGGTGACCAATATGATAAATTTAAAGGTTTTTGCTGCGAAACCCATAGATATCCTAATGCACCAAACCTAGAAAATACACCAAAAGGAATTACGTATCCAAATGCTCCATATACAAGTAAGACCGTTTTTAGGTTTTACGTGGGTTAAAGGTTTTTCAATATTTTCTATTAGATTTCTTTACAGCTTGTTATACACTATTTATACAATTTTTAATGCTCTAAAACGCTCTTGTATCTGATTAGCAGGAGCACCTTGATTTTTAGCAAATTGGTAAAATAGTGCTATAGTAAGTTAATTTTCAACTCATTAGAATGTGATTGTCACCCTAGTTTTGCTCGCAATATTTAACATAAACTCAATTACTTATGAAAAAAAATGTTGCAATAGCATTGTTGTTGTTTCTTATGATTATCGAACTACGAGGACAACAACCTGTAGAAACTATTAATCCTGATGACACCTTTGTTTTGGTAGGTGATATGTCGGATGAATTTGATAGCGGTGGAATCAATTGGTCCCAAAAATGGGAACAAACTAATAATTTACCCAATATCGCAGCTTGGAATTTAACTAATCAGACCAACGTGACCAGGGGAGAATATTTTGACAGAGGTTCTGCAAAAATTACCGCCAGATATAATGGTGTTAATCCTGATGGGACTTCTATTGATGTAAATGGGAAATATTACAACTCAGGATGTCTCCAATCCAAAAAAGTACTACCTGTAAATTTTGAAGGATATATCGAGGCTGTTATCAGGGGAGCGGATATCGATAATCCGGACCCACATCCTTTTAATGGAGGTGTTGACCGCTCAAGAGGATTGTGCCCTGCTTTTTGGTTATACAGTAAATTTTTTGATAACAATCCTGCAGATGGAGGTGTAATCTACACCGAAATTGATATTCAGGAACTACAACAGCACGATTTCTACAATGGAGTTCAGGATGGGGTAGAAGATACAGAATCAAATCTACATATTGCTTTTAAAAACGGTAGTGGAAGAAGATGGGTGAGACCTAAACAAAATCCGGATGAACAATTAAATAAGTACGCTCTTGGTTTTGATCCTAGAAAAGATTGGCATACCTATGGGTGTGAGATTACTCGAGATGAGATTCATTTCTTTGTTGATGGTAAAAAAGTAGGGAAGACTTTAAAAAATACACATTGGGGGAAATTACCAATGCGTGTCATTATGTCCCTAGGTATGAGAGTACCATTTGTTGATTTTGGAGGTAATGCTTTTACTTCATTCGACCCACAAGGTGATTATCCTAATAACCAACGCTTACAGACATTGGCAGAGAGAGCACGACAACAATTAGGAGAACTACCAGAGTCTATGTACGTGGATTATATACGGGTTTGGAATAAGACTGCCACAGGGGCAAATATTCCTCCTCAATTGGCAATTACTAATCCTAAGTCTAATGAACAATTTGATGCTGGGCAGGAAATTTTAATACAGGCAAATGTTTCAGATACGGATGGGAGTATTGCTAAAGTAGAGTTTTACGATGGAACTCAACTTTTAGGGACACAGGCAAGTTCTCCTTATCAATTTGGGTATACATCCGCTCCAAATGGAAATAGAACGATTAGAGTTGTAGCTTTTGATGACAAAGGAGCACAAACCGAGAAAACGGTAACTGTTATTGTTAATTCTTCAAACCCTGATCCTAACCCAGGCGGTGAGTTTTATATTGTAAATAGAGTGTCTGGAAGAAAACTTCGTCCTGCTAATGATAAAAATGGAGCAAGTATCAAACTTTCACCAGTTCGTAATATCAGTAATTGGGTAAAATGGAGAAAAATAAATACCGATAATGGCTGGTTTTATTTGCAAAATGTAAAAACGGGAAAATACTTTAGACCTCAGGGAGCAAATGGATCAGATGGTACTACCTTGGAGCAGCAGCCTAATACATTTGTTGGAGCTTGGACACAATGGAAAGAAATACCTTCCAATTCAGGATATGTGTTTTTAAGAAATAGAGCTTCAGGGAAATATATAAGGCCTAAAATGAACAAGATAAATAGTTTGATTGAATTAAGACCTAGTTCAGAGATTACTAATGTGACTCAATGGAAACTACAAGCTGTCGGTAAGACAAATCAAAAACTTAGTACAAGCCTTGCAAATTTGGATGTTATGATCAAGGTGTATCCTAATCCTGCAGAAGATTACGTGACTCTGGCATTCAACAATTTCAAAAGTGATGATGTAGAAGTTACGGTTGTCGATATCTTGGGAAGTGAGATTTCTATACCACAATCGATTGTTGACAACAGAATGATGCTTGACGTTAGTAATTTGAGTGGACTATACGTATTAAAAATACAAGCGGGTACTCATACCTTTTCAAAACAATTAGTCATAAAATAATTGATTATGAGTTCGGTATATGATATAGAAATGTGGTGAAAACAATCTTTTTTCATTGTGAAGCTTCATCTTACTCAAATTATTCTCAACAAAACAATGAAAATTACTTGTTTACTATCTTAGAACCTTAAAAATTATACCGAACTCTTTTGATTTGTTGTTACTATAGTTTATTAAATTAGAAAGAGAACAAAGTAGGAAGTAATGATTAACAAAAATGTAATGAAGTACAAATTTATTTTTACCAGTATTTTTTTAGTGACACAACTAATTATTGGTCAACAAAAACCTAATATCGTATTACTTTTTGCTGATGATGCAGGGTATTCAGATTTTGGTTTTCAAGGAAGTAAAATTATGAAAACGCCTAATTTGGATAAGTTGGCTCGTAGAGGCGTAATTTTTTCTCAAGGGTACGTTACCGATGCCACTTGTGGACCATCCAGAGCTGGATTGATAACTGGTCGGTATCAACAAAGATTTGGATATGAAGAAATTAATGTCCCTGGATATATGAGCAAGAATTCTGCTTTATTAGGTGATGATATGGGATTACCATTGAATCAGATGACCATGGCAGATTATCTAAAAAAACTAGGGTATACTAATGCTTTGTTTGGGAAATGGCATTTGGGTGATGCGGATAGGTATCATCCATTAAAAAGAGGTTTTGATGTGTTTTATGGTTTTAGAGGAGGAGATAGGAGCTATTTTGAATATCCAGATCCTTCAAAAATTCATCATGATAAAAGAATGGAACGCGGTTTTGGAAATTATGAGGAACCGAAATCCTATGTGACAGATTTGTTAGCCGACGAAGCTGTCAATTTCATAGAAAATAATAAGAATACCCCTTTTTTTGTAATGCTATCCTTTAATGCAGTTCATACACCTATGGAAGCTAGAAAAGAAGATTTGGAAAAATTTCCAAATCTTGACGGAAAGCGAAAAGAACTTGCAGCCATGACTCTTGCTATGGATAGGGCTTGCGGAAAAGTTTTGGATAAACTTAAAGAACTTGGACTAGACAAAAATACCATTGTCGTATTTTCCAATGATAACGGAGGGCCCACAGACAAGAATGCTTCGGATAACAGACCATTGAGTGGTACCAAATCCAATCATTTGGAAGGAGGACTAAGAGTTCCTTTTATTCTGAGTTGGCCTGATAAAATTGATAAAGGGATAGTATATAATTATCCTGTTAGCACGCTGGATTTGTTACCTACCTTTTATAGTGCTGGGGGTGGAAATCTTGGGGATCTAACCAAAATAGATGGTGTAGATTTGTTACCATTCTTGATTCACAAAAATACAACTGGTCGGCCGCATCAAGAATTATTTTGGAAAAAAGACGTAAGAGCTGTTTTAAGGGAGGGAGATATGAAATTGATCCGTTTTCCGGATAGGCCAGCAGAATTATATGATTTGTCAAAAGACATTTCTGAACAATACAATTTAGCACATCAATACCCAGAAAAAGTTAAGGAGATGTTCAAAAAGATATTTGAATGGGAGCTAACCCTAGAACGACCTCTTTGGCTTTTAAAAAGGAAATTTGAAAAATATGATATTGATCGTATGGACGCCTATAGAAATGGTAGTTTAAAGGATTGATAGTTTAGTATTCATTTATGTTTTTCCTTACAATTTCATCTCAAAAAGACAACAATTGGGTTCCTCTTGATAATGTTGAGGTAGTGAGGCGGTATCGGTAAGCTCAAAAATTCCTAAAAATTCAAACCCTGCAGACGTATAGTGCTTGATTAAGCTTTTGTTATTACCCAGTGTATCTAGTCGAATGTATTTCTTTCCATGTTCCTTTGCATGCACCTTGGCCCAGGTAACCAGCGTATGGATGTAGCCATTTCCTCTAAAACTGGGATGATTACAAATTCTATGGATATAGATCCCATCATTTTGATCCCGATCTCCCCATATTTCTTTGTCGGTATAAGCAATTGCCCAGTTGAACACAATTTGCTCGTTTACGACCAACTTCCATTGTCGTCCTTCTTCTATTTCTTGTTGTACAAACGCAGCTTCAAAATAGGGCCATACCACCACATTGTGCTGTATTTGTGTATTCCTGGCGGCTTCGTACAGTTCTAAAATTGCTGGGATATCAGATAGTTCGCAGTTGTGAATGTTCATGGTTTTTAGTTTTAGCAAAGATCGAGGTATTACAAAAAGGGTACAACCCGAAAATTGCTTAGGTAGGGTAAAATTATTAAAATTTTGAAAGTATTTGTTGGTACTATTTAACATTTAGAATTCTTGTAAAAGCATTGTCAATTGCTGTAGTTCTTATATTTTCTATCTTTATATCATCAACCCTTGTAACTGCATAATACCTTAGCAAAAAACAAAATGAAAAAGCCTTTGATTAAATCGATTTCAAAACACGTCAAATTAAGTGCCGAGGAAGAAAATTTAATGGAGACATATTGGAGGGAGAAAATCCTCGAAAAAGGGGATTACTTATTGAGAAATGGAGAAGTTTGCCGAAGCGATAATTATGTGGTTAATGGAATATTAAAGGCTTTTTATATAAATTCTGAAACAGGGAAAGAGGAAATCCTATATTTTGCAATTGAAAACTGGTGGGCAACAGATATTGATAGTTTTCAAAAACAAAAACCTTCTGTTTACAATATTCAGGCCATCGAAAAGACTACATTACTTCAGATTAGCCATAATTCTTTTGAAGAAATGTTGAAAGAAATTCCAAAACTTGAACGCTTTTTTAGAATAATCCTTGAAAATTACATTGGCAGTTTACAGCGCCGAATAATCATTAACAAAGTACTTGACACAGAACAACGATATATAGCGTTTTTGGAAAGTTATCCAAAAATTGCCGAAAAAGCCCCCAACTATCTTATTGCGTCTTATTTGGGGGTTACTCCCGAATTTTTGAGCAGAGTTCGTAAAAAACTTCAAGCATCTTAAACTACATCAATTTTTTTCATTTTTCTAATCCAGAACTTTGTCTCATAATCAAAATTTAAAGAATATGAATAAGGTTTTAATTATCAACGCAAGTGTAAGAAAGGAAAATTCACATAGTCGAAGACTTACACAACTTTTTGAGGATAAATGGAAAAAGAAAAATCCAAAGGATATTTTTACATATCAGGAAGTTGGATTAGAAGAAATCCCACCCATAAATGAAAAGTGGATCGCCAGCGCATTTATAAGACCTCAAGATAGAACCGAAAAAAATCAATCTGGCGTGGCATATAGTAATCAGTTAGTCGAAGAATTTAAGATGCATAATATTTATGTAATTGGAACACCAATGTATAATTGGTCAATTCCTAGCGGACTAAAATCCTATATCGACCAACTTATGCGAATCAATGAGACCTGGAAATTTCGTTCAGGAAAACCCGATGGCAATTATATGGGATTACTCAAAGATAAAAAAATGTTCATTTTTTCGAGTCGTGGGGATTCTGGATATGGGGAAAGTGAAAAAAATGCGCATATGAATTTCCAGACGACATATCTCAAATTTGTGTTCGGAATAATGGGAATAGAGGATATTTCAATACTATCATTGGACAATGAGGAGTTTGGAGGGGAATTATTTGAGAATTCTAAAAAAGAAATCTATAAAAAAATGGAACAGATTTAAAAAACAATAGTAACCATGACTGTTGGTAATAAGGTTTTTAATTCTTGCTGATATCATTTATCATAAAAAAATGTTTTTGCTTTAAATGCAAATCAAAAGTAGTTTTTGTAAATTCAGTATTAGTTTAAAATTGAAAAATTATTCAGTTAAACCTGCTACTTTTTAGATACGCAACGCTAGATAACATTCGATGAAACTATTTTTAATTACTATTATTTCAATGCTATTACTAGTAGGATGTGGTAATGATAGCACAGCTGAAAATGAGAATACAACTTCAAAGTTGGATAACGTCGATTTTATTAGTCAACGGCACTTACATGAAAAGAAATTTGAAGGATTCGATTTCGAAACGGAACAGCAATGGGATAGCCTTAATACTATTTCACCAAAAAAAGTATTGCTCAAAAAAGGAAAAATTCATCCAGCTATACGCACATTTGGTTGGCACATTTATTCCAATGGCTCTTCCTGGAAAAATTATAACTTTTCTATGCTATGGGGTATTTCTTATTTTTCTTATAGGATACAACCGGAAACAGGAAGGTATAAAACTATCCATCAATGGAAAACTACTACTTTGATTGATAGTGCTAAGGCGTCTAATTGTAAAGTATTTCTTTCTATATCTAATTTTGGAAGTGAGAATAATGCTATTTTTCTTAAAAATCCCAAAGCTCAGAAAACTCTTATTGATAGTGTTTCAAATTTATTAGCGCTAAGATCAGCAGATGGTATAAACATCGATTTCGAAGGTGTATCCAAAAAAGATAAAACGAGTTTTACCAAGTTTATTATTGCAATTTCAAATGGACTAAAACAAAAGAATCCAAATTATATGATATCTCTCTGTCTGTATGCAGAAGATTGGAACGCTATTTTTGATATTCCGACGATTGATCTTTACGTAGATTTTTACACTTTAATGGGGTACGATTATTATGGTAGGTTTAGCAAAATTACAGGGCCAGTGACTCCATTTAATCAAAGTCAAAAATTTGGGAAAGGGTTAAAAAACTCTATTCAGTATTACAAAAATAAAGGAGTTGATTTCAATAAATTAATCGTTGGTCTACCTTATTATGGTGCTCAATGGTCTACCAAAAAATCGTTCCCAGGAGCAACGGTATCAAAATTTATAGACCATCCACCTTACAAAAGGATTAAGAAATTCTATATGGATTCATTACAAACTCCAGTACAATTTGATTCCATAAGTTCTTCAACCTATTTGGTTGTTAAAGAAAATGACGACGAATTTCATCAGCTTTTTTTCGAGGATGAAAAATCACTTTCGATCAAATATGATTGGATAAAGAACAATCGATTGAGTGGTGTAGGAATTTGGGCCTTAGGCTATGATAATGGTCATTCTGAGTTATGGGATCTTTTGACTGAAAAATTTTCTAAAGAACAAAATATTGATTTGTACCAGGACAATAGCCCCGATTAAAATATATGTTTATTAAATTTATGTCGAGCTATTTTGACGTTTTCTGATTGAATTTAGAATATGTGGTAGTTCTTTATACAAATACAAAGCGAATATGAAATGGCTGGCGAAAAAAGATTATCTGAATTAATAAAAGGAATGAAGCTCAAACTAAATGATTGAGAGTATGTTTTTTCGTCAATAGACGATATTAGTAAAATTAATCTCAACGATACTATTTGTAAGTTTAATGAAGGAGAAGGAATAACAATAGTGATAGAGAAAGGAAAGGTTGATGAATTGAACTTGGATTCCGAATATGTTACCTCGTGGATCACTCTTATGATTCATTCATCACTGGAAGCCGTTGGTTTGACAGCAATCTTTTCGACAGAATTGGCAAAACACAACATAAGTTGTAATGTCATTGCTGGGTATTATCACGACCATATCTTTGTTGATAAAAGGGATGCGCTTAAAGTCATTGAAGTATCGTCTAAGTTATCCAAAGATGAACAATAAAACTGAAAAGTACGGTAACATTTTGCGCTGCAACAAGACATATATTAAACGATGCAATTGAAACTTGAAACAAACTCGTATTCATGAATTTTGAAAGTCAAATTATCTTTTTCTTTAGTGCTTTAGGAGCATTCAATGGCTTTCTTCTTTCTTTATATTTTGCATTTACCGCAAAGACCAAAAAGTTTTCAAACTATTTCCTTGCTTTCTTGCTTTTGGTGTTAAGCATTAGAATCATCAAATCGGTTTTTTTTTATTTTAATCGGGAACTATCCAATGTTTTCATTCAAATTGGGTTATCGGCCTGTATGTTGATAGGCCCTTTTTTATTTCTCTATCTAAAAAAATATACCAAGAAAGAAAGAATAAATTGGGCAATTCATGTCATACCATTTTTGATAGGAATATCTATTCTTGGAATATTTTACCCTTATGTAGGACATCGAACAATTTGGAGTCGATGGATAGTAAAAGGGATCTATTTTCAATGGTTAGTCTACATTGTTTTATCTTATAAATTTATCAAGCCTACCATACTAAAGTTGAAGACCAAAGACAGACTAAAAAACATTGATATTTGGCTACTAAGTATTTATTTTGGAGTTGGTTTTATTTGGTTAGGATATAACATCGGTGCATACACCTCATATATAGTCGGAGCATTATCATTTTCATTTGTTTTGTATCTAATAGTGCTGTTACTTATTTTTAAAAGTAATAAGCAACCTACTTTTTTTGAAGAAAAGGAAAAATACAAAAACAAAGATATCGAAGATAAAATGTTAGGAGAAATAGAGAGAGGTTTATCAAAAATTGTGGATAACGAACTATTTCTTGACCAGCATATAACTCTTGCAAAAATAGCAGGAGAACTGGGCGTGCCAAAACACATTTTGTCTCAGTATTTGAACGAAAGACTGGAAAAATCTTTTTCGACTTTTATCAATGAGCTACGAGTAGAAAAGGCAAAGGAGTTACTACACAAAAAAACTAACTTCACCATAGAAGGTATAGGTTATGAAAGTGGTTTTAAATCGAAATCAACTTTCTTTACCGCCTTCAAAAAAAATACTGGACAGACACCTTCAGAATACCAAAAAAACATAGGTTTTAGTTCGGTTTTATAAATCCGAACTACTCTTTGGTTATTCTACGTCTATTACTCGATTTCGTTTTTCATATTTGCTCAAAACAAGAGAAATATGAAAAAAAAACTGCTCTATTTTTTAGGTGTTTTACTATTAGTGAACTGCTCAAAACAAGAAAACAATGGGCGTATTCTTATCGTGACTTCAAATCAGCATACCTATGGTAGTAGCAAAATTAATGCTTCAAATCATTTTGCAGAAATAGTTGTGGCGTATGACATTTTTGTAAACAACAACTTTTCGGTCGATGTTATCAGTCCCAAAGGAGGAGCAATCCCGATAGGATATATTTCAACTTCAGACTCGATTCAAAAGAAATATATCTACAACAGTGAATTCATGAATGTCCTAAAAAACACCAAAAAACCTAGTGATATTAATCCAAGCGACTATGTGTCTATATACTATAGCGGTGGTGGAGCTGCAATGTTCGGCGTTGCTGAAAATACCGAAATAAAAAATATTGCAGAACAGATTTACAATCAAAATGGGATCATTTCTGCAGTCTGTCATGGAACGGCAGGAATTGTTAATCTAAAGGATAAACATGGTAATCCGCTCTACCAAAATAAGAGGATCAGTGGTTATCCAGACTTATTTGAAAATAAAGGAGCAACATATTACAAGACATTCCCTTTTTCAATAGAGAAAAAAATCAAAGAAAATAAAGGAAACTTTTTATACTCAGATCAGCGACAAGATAACTTTTACGTAATAGATGAGAATTTTATTACTGGTCAAGATCCATCCTCTACAAAATCTGTGGCGCAACAAGTGGTCAACATTCTAACAAACAAGTAAACACTTTTACAAATGAAAAAAATAATTTTTACAACACTTTTGCTTTTTGCATTCAGTACAGCTAATAGTCAGAAACAGAGTCCATCCGAAATTCAAAAAATCTCAGAAACCATTATGCTGTATATAGATGGTACCGCTAATGGAGAACCCAATAAGTTAAAAAAAGCTTTCCATCCAAAGTTTAATCTCTATTCTGTTACTCAAGAAGATAGTTTACGCGTATGGGAGGGCAAAAACTATATAAACAGGATAAAAGAAGGACAAAAAAGCAATAGAATAGGACGTATTGTTGCAATAGATTATGATCAAAATGTAGCAACGGCCAAAGTAGAAATCATTATGCCTAACCGTAGGGTTGTTACTGATTACTTTATGTTGCTTAAATATCAAGGTACGTGGAAAATCATTCACAAAAGTTATACAGTTAAGAATTTAGTGCAACCATAAAGTACGATATGAAAAAGATAATTTATACCGCCAAAGTTTTGGTCATATTGATATTGTCATCCATTAGCTCTTACGCCCAACAGTTTAATGGTAACAGAGATGATATTGATGTTATCCTTAAAAACACGGCTCAATTTTCTGCCTATGTCATGGCTTCAGACTATCAAGGGATTTCTAATAGTTATACCGCAGATGCTAAGATCTTTCCAAATAAATCCAATATCCTATCTGGAGATTCAATTATAGAATATTGGACTTTACCAGAAGGCATATCGACTCCATATCATAAGATTAGGCAAGAAGAGATTACTATTGTAGGTAATACAGCTTATGATTATGGTTATTACGAGGGAAAAACCAAACACAAAGACGGTAGAATTTCTACTTGGGCAGGTAAATATGTAATTGTTTGGAAAAAAGTGGATGCCGATTGGAAAATGTATTTGGATATCTGGAATTCAACCCCTCAACAGAGTTTACCTTGATAATTAAAAAAATGAAAATCAAAATATTTAGCCTTTTACTATTATCTATTTTCATCGGTTGCAATTTTAAGTCAAAAGAACAGCAGTCAATTGATGAAAAGATTAAAAAAGCTTTAATACAGAATAATGTTCCCAGTCTTTCAATCGGACTTATAAAAAATGGAAAGATAGAGTTGGTAAAAGGTTTTGGATTCGTTTCGAGAACAGACAGCTCCAAGGTTAATGAAAATTCTATTTTTCAAATTGCTTCTCAATCAAAAATGTTTACAGGAATTATCGCCAATAATTTGATACAAGAAGGAAGATTAAATCTTAACACACCAATTACGGAGTATCTTCCAAAAGAAGCTATCAAGCGTTCAAAAAAGACTTTAGAAAAGATAAAATTACGAAATCTCTTGACCCATACATCTGGAATTCCCAGTGATGCTTGTTCGGTATATCGCGAGAGAATCGAGGGAGAAGCATGGCTGAAAGGTTATCCTAAAGACAGGATAATAACAGATTTAAACCAGTTAAAACTAGAGTTTGAACCAAATTCTAAATTTCAATATTCAAATTCAGGCTATGCTATTGTTGGATTTATATGTGAGTATGCTAGCGGATTAATGTATGAAGAACTTTTAAAGAAATATATAACCGACAAATACCATCTCGATAATACTGTAGTAGATTTAAGCAATGAACAGAAATCAATTTTAGTAACACCATACAAAAAAAGCGAAAGAGAAATACAAACCAAAGCTTCTGATATGGGTATGGCAACACCAGCAAGCGCAATTTTTTCGAATGTAACTGATTTGACCAACATTCTTTCCAAACAGATACTCGCGTATCGCAAAAAAGAAATACAAAATCCTTTATATCTTACTTTAAATACATCAAAAATGGATGAGGGTTTGGAATATGGTTTCGGACTTATTAAAGAAACCAAAGGAAAAACCATAAAGTATGGGCACGGAGGAGATGCGGACGGATTTGCCTGCGAATATTTTTTCAATCCAACAGAAAACACAGGTATTGTAGTATTGACATCGAGCGGTGGTCGTTGGGTAGGACAATTAGCAAATGAAATCCTGGAAAGCATAAATTAAGATTAATAATACTAATCTACTTGTAGTGATATAAACAATAAAACTAAATTATCAATATGACCAAATACATTATTTTCATCCTTTCAGTATCTTTTTTGGGATGTAACAACATAAAAAAACAAGAAACTCAACCTCTTTTAGAGTATAATAAAACTATTGATTCGCTAATGCAGATCAGTTATAAGAGAGGAATTTTTAATGGTAATGTATTAGTAACAAGAAATGATTCTATTGTGTATCAAAACTCTTTTGGATATACAGACGGTTCATTAACTACTGAACTAACAAAAAAATCTATCTTCTGTCCTGGTTCAATTGCAAAGGAATTTGTTGCCGTATCTATTATGATGTTAATTGAGAAAGGGGAATTACATTTGGATGATACACTTTCTCAATTTGATTTAGATTTACCAAATTGGTCAGAAAAGGTAACCATCAAGCATCTCTTAAACTATGTAGGTGGGCTTCCTCAAATTGATTATGATAATGTGAAAAACGAGAAAGATATTTTAGAAGATTTACAAGGAGTAACGAGTTTACTATTTGAGCCGGGCACTGATTTTAATTATAATCTTAATAGTATTTTTCTTCAGCAAAAAATTATTGAAAAGGTTACGAAAAAAACGTTTCAAGAATTTGCGAAAGAAAATATTATCATTCCTTTGGGAATGAAAGATGCAGTTTTTGACCCTGATTTTGATTACCCAAATAGAACTAGAAGTTTTGATATCTACAAACAAAATTCGCTTGAAGTTTATATGATAAAAGGTATTTTATGGACAAACATAGAGGATTTAAATACGTGGATTACTGCTTTGCATCATAACAAGCTAATTTCAAGAGAATCCTTAAAAACCCTTTTGAAGAATCAATATTTTGAAAATAAAAAGGCAATTCTAGGAGGTACCGATGATGCATATACTATGCATAGGCATGGTGGAGAATCCTATCAGTTTGGATCAGTTTTCATTAGTGAGTTCGAGAATGACCTCAATGTTATTTTAATGTCTAATCATAAAAATCAGGTTTGGGAAATAGGGCATTCTGTTTTTGATATTATGAAAGACAAAACGTTCATCTTACCTAAAAAATCGATATATAGAGAAATTAGAAAAAAGTGTTTGGATAATATCAATGAAGGGATCCAATATTATTATTCTTTGAAAGAAAGTGATCATGAGATCTATAGTTTTGAAAATCCAAACGAATTGAATAGTCTTGGTTATGATTTGTTGTCTTTAAAAAAGGTTAATCAGAGTATTGCAATATTCAAATTAGCAGTTTCCGAATTTCCTAACAATGCCAATACATATGATAGTTTAGGAGAAGCTTACTTCATAGATAAACAATATGATCTGGCGTTATTAAACTATAAAAAATCGTTAGAACTAGATCCAAAAAACACAAATGCGGAAGAGATGATTAAAAAGATAAAAAACAACATTATAAAATAACGTATGAGGGTTTAAAACCTGGGAGATTTTTCGATAATCTTTCTGGATAGTTTATTTTGTTGTTTTTGATGATTTTTTGGAAGTTAAAAACTCAGTTAATCGCCGAGGTTTTTGTCTAATAATATTTTGGAATAAAATGAGGTAATTATACACCTATCTTGGCAACAATTTTCTAACCCAAGCAACCAATCATCAAAGAAGTGCGTCTATTAAAATAAACAACCTTTTATGAAAAAAATATTATTACTCGCATTACTTATCCTTTCAAATAGTCCTGTACAGGCTCATCTTAACCCAAACTTAACAAGTCCAATTCTCAAAGAAATACCTTTTGATTTCTCTCAAAATCTACCTGTCATAGAAGTAAATATAAAAGGAAACAATTACAGGTTTCTTTTTGATACCGCGGCCGCACATTCCGTTGTATCTGAACATTTATTTACAGAATTAGGCTTAAACGTTATAAAGAAACAATCGATAGCGGACTCTAACAACAACATTACCCAACTAAAGGTTTGTCAAATTGATGCTATGTCCCTTAATGGAATTAATTTTCAAAATAAGCCTGCGGTGGTTACCGCTTTGGATAAATCCTATAAAATTGGGTGCCTAAATATTGATGGTGTTTTTGGTAATGATGTAATGAAAGATTACTTCTGGGGAATCGATTATAAAAAACAAATCATCACACTTACTGATGATAAATTTTTGTTTAACATACCTGAAGAGGCACACGTAATTAAATACAACACAGCAAAACACAGTTTTACACCCAAAGTGGTACTTAAGATAGATGGGAAAAAAGTGAAAAATCTCTCATTTGACACGGGTTATAACAAAAGTATTTTTTTGAACAAGTCTTTTATCAGCGCCCCATTAAATATGGAATCTACAATAACCTATTATGGTTCAAGCGGCGAAGGTCTTTTTGGCGGAGCCAAGCCGAAGACATTTTATAGATCAATGCTAAAAAACGTACAAATAGGAAGCTTAAAGGTCAATAAAGCTTTGGCAACCTTAAATGACGGAAAACCCAGGATTAGGTAATGATTTTTTTAAGGATTACAAGGTCTATCTCGATTTTGAGGATAGTAAAATTTATCTCGTCGGTTATTCAAAATCAGTTGAAGAGAAAGTTTTTAATTCCTTTGGGTTATCATACATCGTTAAGGATAGCAGTTTAAAGATTAATACTATAATTAAGGGCTCAAGTGCAGACAAAAACCAATTAAAAATCAATTACGAAATTTTAGAGATTGATTATTTGACTGTGAGTTCAGAGATAAAAGACAATCCTTGTATTTTTTTAAAAGAAATTTTCAATGAGAAAGAAACGATTTTAGTAAAGTATAAAACACCTGAAGGAACTAAAGGCAGCGTAGTGCTAAAAAAAGAAAAATTACTATAAACAAGCTGTTGCCAACAATGACTATAAACAATTGCTATTACAGGTTTATGCTGAAAATTACGCAGGAATTTTTAGCTTGTCGTGTACTTGCAAAAGTCCGTGCCAACCCACGCAACTGTTCATAGCCGAGACCGTTATAGCTAATTAAAATATAAAAAATGAAAAGGACAATATTTTTAGTATTTATGATTCTATTTCTAATTACGTCAACGGGATTTATGCAATCCAAAGACCAATCGATTAAATTTCATAAAATAGAAATAACAGCTTCATCTATTAATTTGGTAAAATTCAATATAGCTGACACATCAAACACTGCATTTGTACAGGAAACAATTGACGGTAATGGGCGGACTAAGGAATTAAAATTCTATAATTCAAGACACCAATCGACATACACAGGATCTGGGTTTTATGGAGGACCGATAATTCGATATAATTATTCTAATAATACAATTGTAGAAACTTTTTATAGTGATGAAAATCAAATAGCGAATGACTTTAAAACTTCAGAAGTACCTTACCGATTTATATATCACCTGGATGATGCTAAAAACATCAAGTCAATTGAGAAGAAATATATAATGGAATTTGAATGGACTCTAGAAAGCTTGAATGAAACAGTGAAACATTTGGAAGTATACAAAAAGTATGCTTTTGAAGGATCTGAACTGAAAGATGTGTTTGGATATAATTATGCAGTGGGTAAATTAAATGGGATAAGTCCTATGAAAAAATAAAACCCCTGTTAATACAGGGGTTTTCGTCGTGTTTCGCGGAGAAAGAGGGATTCGAACCCCCGGAGGTGTGACCCTCGCCGGTTTTCAAGACCGGTGCATTCGACCACTCTGCCATTTCTCCAGTGTTTGGTCTTATCAGGTATTCCCTGATTGCGGGTGCAAATATAAAACCTTTTTTAATTCTAAAAAGAATATTTTTAAAATAATTTTAGAGGTTTTTACATTCCATAACCTATTGTTGAAAAGATATGCAATGAATTAAGTATCTTGTACGCTCTAAATTAAATAATTGCATGAAAAACACATTAATTCTACTAGGGTCCCTTATTGTTTGTTGTTGTGGGACTTCACAAAAACCTTCTACCACAGATCAAAATACAGAAAGTACACTCGAAAGTAAGAATGAAACGGCTACAAAATACGCAAAGACCATTACAGCCCAAGAACTCAAAACTTATTTGTACACTTTTGCAGGAGACGATTTTGAAGGGCGGGATACTGGAGAACCGGGGCAGAAAAAGGCTGCAGAATATCTTAAAGAACAGTATAAAAAAATGGGAATTCCTTCTCCTTTGGGAGGAGATGATTATTTCCAGGAGATTCCTAAAAGTTATTTCAGGGGAGATATCAAAGCTTCAGAAAATGTATTGGCCTATATAGAAGGGACAGAAAAACCTGAAGAGATCGTTGTGCTATCTGCTCATTATGACCATGTTGGTGTAGATCTAGATGGAAATATATACAATGGAGCCGATGATGATGGTTCAGGTACTGTTAGTATACTTGAAATAGCTCAGGCGTTTATGCAAGCCAAAAAAGATGGCAAAGGCCCAAAGCGTTCTATTCTATTTTTACATGTAACAGGAGAAGAAAAGGGGTTGTATGGCTCTAAGTTTTATACAGAAAACCCAGTTTTTCCTTTAAAAAATACAGTAACTGATCTGAATATTGATATGATCGGTAGAATAGATAAAGCACATGATACTGATGATAAGAACAATTATGTGTACTTGATAGGTAGTGATCGTTTGAGTACAGAATTACACAATATTAGTGAGGAGGTAAACAAAAAGTATATACAATTGGATTTGGATTATACCTATAATGCCAAGAATGATCCTAATCGTTTTTATTTTAGAAGTGATCATTACAATTTTGCAAAGCATAACATTCCTATTATCTTTTATTTTAATGGGGTGCATGAGGATTATCACCAACCTACCGATACTCCAGATAAAATTAATTATGATTTGTTGACCAAACGTGCACAGTTGGTGTTCTATACCGCCTGGGAGGTAGCCAATCGCTCAGAACGTCTTATTGTAGATGGTGCTGATAAAAAAGAAGGGGAATAAGTAAAGTATTTATAAAAGTGAAATCCTTTGATAATTGAAGACAATGATTTAAAAGGACTAAAAACTAAAAAGAGGAGTTCAATTACATTGAACTCCTCTTTTGTTGTCATAATAAGCTAAGCTTTACATACGCTGTAATCAATTAGAACAAATTTTTTGGTGAAATCATTCAGGAAAATTTGGAATACCTACGGTAAAACCGTAATATTGCATAGTCAAAATGCAGAAATTGGGGGAATTACCCTTAACGTAAGCACAGTATAAATAATTGGTGTAGCCCTAACTGCACCTTTTTTTGTGCCCATAGGGGAGCTCTTCTCTTCAAAGATTTACGAATAGATTTTAGTATCTTTAAGCATATCAAAATAAATAGTATGCTTAATCTCACACAATTTAGACCTTTATCCCGAAAAGAACAGATAATTATCAATGGTGGAACATTACCTGATACTAAAGATCACAGTGCAGGTGATTGTAGCGGCTTTGCTGTATTAAACGCAATGCCAGAACCAGGGCGTTATTGCAAGTCATAGTTTACTTTCCTTTTATATATAGCTATTTGCATAGATTTTTTGTGAAATTTTAGTATTCACCCCCTGAATTTTTGGGTAACATAGAGGGTTGCATTAGAGCTATATAAACGACAAAACCCCGCTATAAGCGAGGTTTTTAAAGGCGGGTGGAAGATCGGTCTCGAACCGACGACCTCCTGAACCACAATCAGGCGCTCTAACCAACTGAGCTACAACCACCATTTAATTTTGGTTTGCAAAAATAAAGTATTTCTGTATTTATGCAAACATTTTTTTTAATTAAATTAAGTCAAAAATGGAATCTACTGCTACAGAGCGCTCTACAGTGAAGCCTTCGGCATAGGCTACCCCAATAATTCTGCCTAAATCGGCAGCTCGGTACTTAATACTCTCCATAAAGTTCTTACTGGAGATAGGAGTAGAAGGTTCTTTACTGTTTTCGTCATAAAACTGAGAAGCATAGGCCCGTACACTATCCATTTTTTGATCTATGTAACCACTTACATCCACCACAAAGTCTGGCTCAATGTTTTTCCATTGGATGTAATGATATACCTGTTTGGGTCTCCAAGGAGCTTGTGTTTTGCCATCTACCTGGGTTTCGATCATACGCAAACCGGATAGAAAACAAGAATCACTAGCCAATTTGCTTCCTTTTGCATGGTCGATATGACGATCATCAATAGCATTACAGAGTACAATCTCTGGGCGGTATTTTCGGATCACTTTAATAATTTCCAGTTGATGCTTTTCATCATTGACAAAAAAACCATCTCTGAAGCCTAGATTTTCTCTTATGGTTACTCCCAGTGCCTCTGATGCTTTTTGCGCTTCTGCGGCTCTTATTTGGGGTGTTCCTCTGGTACCTAACTCTCCTTTGGTAAGATCTAGTATACCTACTTTTTTTCCGCGGTCAACTTCTTTGGCTATAGTACCAGAACAACTTAACTCGATGTCGTCTGGATGTGCACCTATGGCCAGAATATCTAATTTTATCATTTAATCTTGAAGTGCTAAAGTTTTTACTTTGTTTAGAGCTTGCTCAATGTCTTGTATTAAGTCGTTTTCTTCTTCAATACCTACACTTAGTCGTAATAAACCGTCATTTATTCCTTGACGCTTTCTTTCTTCTTCAGAAAGTAGAGCATGCGAGGTAAGCGTAGGAGAGAGGATAGTACTTTCTACCCCAGCAAGACTCATTGAACTTTTAATCAATGTCAACGCTTTTTGAAATTGTGTAGCATCCAAATGTGATTGCAATTCAAAGGATAACATTCCTCCAAATCCTTTCATTTGCTTTTTGGCAATTTGGTGATCAGGGTGTGTTGGTAAGCCTGGATAATGCACAGCAGCGATGTCTTCTTGCTCCTCTAACCAGGTCGCAAGTTTCATTGCGTTTTCGTTTTGTTGTTTTACCCGCAAACCTAAAGTTTTGATACTTCTCTCGAGCATCCAAACCGTAAAATCACTTAGGCTTCCTCCAAAGTTTTTGGCAACTTCAAAGATGCGATTCATATGTTCTTCAGTAGAAATTACCGCTCCAGCCAAAATATCACTGTGCCCACCTAAGTATTTGGTTGCAGAGTGAATTACGATATCAATTCCTAATTCGATGGGATTTTGATTTACAGGTGAAGCAAAGGTGTTATCAATCATACTAACAATACCTTGGCGTTTTGCTATAGTAGCAATGGCTTCAATATCGGTTATCGTTAGCAATGGATTGGACGGAGTTTCAATATAAATCACTTTGGTATTAGCTTGGATCTTTTCTTCAAAACCAGCTGCTGTTTGCGTATCCACATACGAAAATTCAATGCCGTGTTTTTCAAACTCTTCATTCACCAGGTTTGCAGTACCTCCGTACAAGGTTCGTTGTAATACGATATGATCTCCTTTTTGTAAGAAAGCAAACAAAGTAGTGCTAATCGCGGCCATACCGCTACCAAAAATTAAAGATGCTTCTCCTTTTTCTAAAGCTGCTATTTTTCTGCATAAAGCTTCCTGGTTGGGGGTATTAAAATACCTTGGGTATCGTTTTACATCAACATCTTCAAAAGCGTAAGAGGTGGATAAATAAATCGGAGAAATAGCTCCTTTAAATTGTTGGTCTTCAATTTCTCCCAAATGGGTGCAAATGGTATTAAAACCTATTTCTTTTGAACTCATAGTTGTTTAGTGCTGTAATTGATTTTGCATCTAAATTAAGATATTCAGAAGAAATCAAATAGGATTTAACAGTTTAGAAAGAAATATTAAGAGGAAATAAGTGTGGTTGGAGATTAGGCCATTTTCACTTTGGAAATGTTACGCATAATGGTCTGGAAGAATTGCTGCGTATCGTACGGTTTGATAATCACATCATTCATTCCTACTGACATGGCTTGATTTCTGATTTCTCCCTCTTCTACAGCCGTTAACGCAATAATTGGCATATGGGTGTTGAAGGTTCGGATCACTTTGGTTGCCTCAAGACCATTCATTTCTGGCATGTTGATGTCCATCAATACCAAGTCGAATTTTTCTTCTTTCAACATCTCGATTGCCGCCATACCATTGCTGGCAATATTACAGGTGTATCCTTTTTTCTTCAAGATGTTTTGAGTAACGATCTGGTTAATCTTATTATCATCTACAATCAGCACATTAAAGTTTGTCGTACCAATACTCAACGTTTCTCCGGTTTGTAATGAAATTTCCTGCTCTTTGATTGCTTTTTCGTAAATCAAATCAAAATAGAATTCAGATCCTTTACCTTCTTGACTATTTATTTTGATTTCACTTTTGTGTAGTTGTATCAGTTTTTTTACAATAGCCAGACCTAAACCAGTACCTTCATACTCCTGATTTTCATTCTTGACTTGAGCAAAATTGTCGAAAATCGATTTTTGCTTTCCCTTCGGGATACCAATTCCATCGTCTTTTACCAAGAAACGTAACAAATAACGATCATCGTATTGTTGTAAACATTTTACAGAGATCCAGATATTACCGTCTTTGGTAAACTTCAGCGCATTACCGATTAGGTTGATCAGGATTTGAGATAAGCGAACAGAGTCACCTAATAAGGTGCTGTTTATTTTGGAATCAATATCGATATGAACTGCATTGTTGTTACTTTTTTGCTTGGTATGTAAAGAATTTACAATTCCTTCAATAAGCGATCGGATTTCGAAGGATACTTTTTCTAGGGTAACCTCGTTAGTTTCTATTTTACTCAGCTGCAATACATCATTGATCAAAGCTAACAAATAGTCTCCAGAGAATTTTAAGGATTCCAGATATTCGTTTTTCTTTTTTTCGGCAGGATTTTCCATCAAAAGCGAGGTCAATCCAATTACTCCATACAATGGAGTTCTAAGTTCGTGACTTACCGTAGATATAAACTGAGATTTTAAGGTAGAAACCTGCTCAGCAGTTTCCTTGGCACTAACCAGTTCTTTATTTTTCTCGATCAATACATGATTCAATCGTTTCTTTTGGATATTGTTTTTGTAAGAACTTATTAAAAATGCCAATGAGATCAGAATTAAAATAATACCAAGAATGATACTAATTCTCCATTTAATCACTTCTGATTCGCTTTCCTTTTTTTCATTTTCTGCTTTAGTAGCTCTTTCTTCTAACTGATCTACTTCATATTCTGTGATAGCTTGTCTTAGTTCTTTAAATTTCTTGTATTCTTTTCCTTTTAGAATATTCTGAAATTGTTTCTTCTGGAAAATATAGGCTTGTAAATAGTCTTCCTGAGATTTGTATAGCTCTGATTTGGTTTGGTAAGCAGAAGCAAGCTCCTCGTGATATGTAGATAAAACCTCGTCACTATTTTTTTTGTTGGTCGTTCCCTGTACGGCATAATTAATAGCCTCATTGATGAAACCTTCGGCATCTTCATATTTTCTGATGCTCAAATAATACTTACCCAGCAATCCGGTTAATTTGGTTTTTGCCAAATTAGGGGATTGATCATGAATAAGTTTTCTGGCAGGAGCTAAATACTCGTAAGCACTGTCAAAATCATTTCTAGTAATATAGTAATCTCCCAAATTAAGCAAGGGGGTGGTCATTCTTATAGTATCATTAATCTTGAAAGCCAAAGAATAGGATTGCTTATAGTTTTCTACACCTCGGGCTCGGGTCAAATTATGTTTGGTATTAATTCTACCCAAGCTATTGAGTAAGTCAATTTCAAGTTCTCTACTTTTAGAACTTCTGGAAAGTATTAATGCTCTGCTATAATTGTATCTTGCTTTCGTATCATCTTCATTGATGTCATAATTCTTTGCAATGATATTGTATATCTTGGCAAGACTTTTATCATCATTATTATAAAGAGCGGTTTGTAATGCCACGGTAGCAATCTCCAAGGATTTTGTATACTCGTATTCTTCTTGTAATTGTTTGGCCTTTTCGATATAGCTTTGAATACTATCCGAAATAATAGAAGTTTGGGATTGTACTAGATGAGTGAAACCCATTAGCACTATGATGGTTATATAGTGAATATATTTTTTCAACTTTCTAATTATTCTTGGCTCGTTTCCTTGGACCAAAATACGAAAATTGATGAAACAGAGTGCAATTCACCGTAAAAAAAGTGCTATTTATCCGTAATTTTTGTAAGGAAATGTATCATTTTGTAAGAATTTAATACATTTTGTGGTCTCGATAATGGATAATTAGAAAAAACTATTCATACATAAAAAATTAAAATAAAGGGGTATTTCTAGTCCGTTATCAAGATGTATCTTTGCGCTGTTTTAAAAAATTAATCAATTATCAATTTAAAAAATACAATATGACATTTGTAGGTAAAAAATTCCCGAGTTTAAACGTTGACGCAATGAACGATATGGGGGATACTTTTAAGCTTAACGTTTTGGAAGAAGCAAAAAATAACAACAAAAAGGTGTTGCTTTTCTGGTATCCAAAAGATTTTACTTTTGTATGTCCAACAGAATTACACGCTTTTCAAGAAGCGATGGCTGAATTCGAAAAGAGAAATACAATTGTAATCGGGGCATCATGTGATACACCAGAGGTGCACTTTGCATGGTTAAATACCGCTAAAGAAGATGGAGGAATCGAAGGAGTAACATATCCAATTCTTGCAGATTCTAATCGTAATCTTGCTAGTACTCTAGGAATCCTTGATATTACTAACGAAACCTATAATGAGGAAACTGGAGTGGTAACTGTAGAAGGAGATAACGTAACTTATAGAGCGACTTACCTGATCGATGAAGAGGGGACAGTATTTCATGAAGGAGTAAACCATATGCCAGTAGGAAGAAACGTTGCAGAGTTTTTAAGATTAATTGATGCTTATGCTCACGTTCAAAAAAATGGTGAGGTTTGTCCTGCAAACTGGGAAGAAGGAAAAGAAGCAATGAATGCAAATAGAGAAGGTGTAGCGTCATACTTGGCAGCTAACTAAAATAGTAACAAACGCACTCTATGGGTATTACTATGATCCAAGAGTGCGTTTTTTAAATCATATAGATATGGTTCAGGAACTAAATGAAGATAACCTTTCTCAAATTGTTGAAGGTTCTGAAACAGTAGTGGTTCAGTATTCTGCTTCATGGTGTGGTAACTGCAGAATAATGAAACCGAAATTTAAAAAATTGGCTACAGAAAATAGCGATACTACATTTATCGTTGTAGATGCCGAAAAATATCCAAACTCCAGAAAGATGGCTACAGTAGATAACTTACCTACATTCGCTACTTTCAAAAATGGAGCATTTGTGAATCAGGTCCAAACAAATAAATTTGAAATCTTAAAAGACCTAGTAAATGAAGTTACCAGTAATTAAGCATCTTACAAGTTTTATAGAAGAAAACGATGAAGATTTTGTCGTTGAAACCATAGAAACTTTGGAAGCCTTGACAGAGGTTCCCTCGTTAAAAGATGAAGAACTTGATGTAATAGGGGAACTAATATCGAATTTGTATGGTGCCTTAGAGGTTGATAAAATGATCAAACAAGGTACTCCCAAAAAAGAAGCGCTCAACAATTTTATGCAGCGAGTTTTGGGGTCTATCGATACCTGAAAAAGAAAAAAGCAAACCTTCCAATCGGGAGGTTTTTTATTTTATAGAAACTTTACCAAAATACGATATAATCTTTTTAATTTTAACACACAAAAAACAATCATTTATATTATGGCTACAATAACTTTACAAGGAACAGAAATACATACTATCGGTACATTACCTGAAGTAGGGCAGAAAGCTCCTGATTTTGAATTGGTAAATACAGACCTGTCTACTTCAAAATTATCAGATTACCAGGGACAAAAGGTAGTTTTAAATATCTTTCCATCTATCGATACCGGGATATGTGCTGCTTCAGTTAGAGCTTTTAATAAAGAGGCTAGCGATTTATCCAACACAAAAGTATTATGTGTTTCTAGAGATTTACCATTTGCACAGGGGCGTTTTTGTGGTGCAGAAGGACTTGAAAATGTAATCAATCAATCCGATTTTAAGACCGGACAATTTGGAAAAGACTACGGGGTTGAAATCGTTGATGGACCTATGCAAGGATTACACTCTAGAGCAGTTGTAGTTGTAGACGAAAACGGAACAATTGCATATGCAGAACAAGTACCAGAAATTGCACAGGAACCTAATTATGAAGCTGCAATTAATGCGCTCTCCTAAAAAAAATGAGTAAGATCACCAAGTTTATCGTAGGAAGACTAAAAGGATGTGGTTATGCATTTACCGGAGCAATGTTATTACTCAAAACAGAACCAAGTATACAGGTACAAGCGGGTATCGCTGTAGTTATGACCTTTTTGGGATTCTATTTTAATATCACTTCTACCGAGTGGATGTTGCAAATTTTTGCCATAGGACTGGTAATGAGTATCGAAGGCTTAAATACTACGATAGAAGCGGTAGCGGATTTTATTCATCCAGATTTTCATAATAAAATTGGATTTATAAAAGATGTTGCAGCTGGGGCGGTTTTTATTGCCGCGGTAACCGCAGTAATCATTGGATTGATCATTTATATTCCTTACATATTTTAAAATAATACAAAAGCCACTTTATAATGAGATAAAGCGGCTTTTGTATTTTGGTAAAGGAGATTATTTAATCTCTATAAATGTGGTTTTACATTTTTCTATCTTTATTTTTCCTCTACCCAAGATGACATAATCGTTTCGGTTATTACCTACTAGACTTTTCTGTTTAATAAAAAAGGGATAGCTTTCTGCTTTCATATTATTAAAATACCCTCTGGAACCTGCGATGATAGAAATTTCTTTAAAATCGCCGTAGACACCATCACTTTGTTGCTTTTGAAGGCTCACAAGGATGTCTCTTCCTGTTTTATTGATAAAACCATAATTTCCAAATCCTCTGGAGCAGTCTACAGGAGCTGTTTTGGTAATACTTCCATAATTATCAACATTAGTGAAAATATCGGAGCTTTGAACCGCTTTGGGAGCAGGAGTAGGAGCAGGAACAGTTGTGGGAGTAGGACTAGGAACTGGTGTAGGGACGAATTGATTTTGAGTATACCCTTGTGGTGGTGCATAACGATTTGATGGATTTGGATTCGCGTAATTGTTTCCGGTATTACCATATTGGGGGCTAACGTTTTGTGGAGAAGGATTGACAGGTAACACGTTTGCAGATTGGTATTGGTTTTGCCCTTGAAAGTTCTGCGTTTGCTGAGGATTTTGAAAATTCTGAGCAGGTTGTGTATTTGGATATGTTTGAGGCTGTTGATAGGTACTTGTATTGGGGTAATTTTGGCCATATGCATTGGCACTTGTGTTTGCTGCAAATTGTTGATTTGGGTTGGGAAGCTGTTGGTTTTGTAGATTGTTTTGAATATTAGGAGTATAAGACCGCTGATCCCAAGTGTTAGCTCCAGAAGGGACGCCTTGATTTACAGATGGCTGTGTATTGGTAAATTGATTTGTAGAAGAGGTGATCCCTTGATTAGAATTACTATTAGCGTAATTCTGATTAGGAATTGGAGTATTAGTTGGTTCGTTGGTCGCGGGTAGTTTTTTTACACTTTTTAGGTCATTAGCCCTGAATGTAAAATTGTAACCATCCTGAGTTTGTATGGACACGTTACTGTTGTAGTTGAACTCGGTAATCTTACCGATAATGACACTTCCATTTTTTAAAGTAATGACATCATTAGTGTTTTGAGTCCAACCTAAAGAAGAAATTAATAGTGCAAAGGATAAAAGTAAATTTTTCATAACATTTTTTTTAAGCATTTAGATTTAATGTGAATACAACGCAGTATAGCCGTTCTAAAGCAATAGTAGAACAGTTACCTGGTGAACGTTACTTTTTTGGAAGGTAAGTTGATGGATACAAGAACCAAGTAGTTCTTGAAATCTCTTCAAGATACTGATTATTAACAAATTAAATCGTTAAGTAATTATTAAATTCGGTCTTGAAAATGTTATAATTCTATGGTTTTAACTTTTGGCAGTTATAAGGATAAAAGAAAATTTTTAAGGCATTTTTACGTTCCAATATAGATATTCGTATTTTTGCGATAAGACATTAAAATAATGGCTAAAAGAAAAGTAAGTACAAAAAGGAAAACCACAAAAAAAACAAAAACCTCTTTAAAAGAAAGGTTCACTTTATCCAGGCAACAGAAAGTAGTTTTGGGTAGCTTCTTGTTTTTTCTTGGAATAGGATTATTTTTCGCGTTCATCTCATTTTTCTTCAATTGGAAAATGGATCAAAGCGAAATTTCAGAATTTTATAACAGAAGTTCTACTGCAAAAAACTGGTTAAGTAAATCTGGAGCAAAAGTGAGTCATTTTTTCATTTTTCAAGGCTTTGGAATATCAGCACTAGTGCTTCCAGTCCTTACTTCGCTTACCGGTGTTTATCTGTTCTTCGATTTGAATAAAAAGAAGCTGGCTGGATTCTGGTTTTGGGGAGTTCTGGTTATGATCTGGGTATCGGTAGTTTTTGGTTTTGTGCAAAAAGAAGGTGGTCTTTTGGCTGGTGTAATAGGATATGAGATCAATGACCTTTTACAAGATTATGTAGGTTTTATTGGTACAGTATTGATATTAGCGTTTTTTGCAATCATATATATTGTAATTCGTTTGCGATATACACCAGAGAAATTAACTGCCTCTATCAAGAAGACACAAAAAGTGATCGCAGATGATTTTGAAGCATCACCAAAACCTACGGCTGTTCGTAATGAAGTAAAGGATACAGAAGAAAAGGAACCGGAGACTTCTTCGGGGATTAAAGAAAAAATTGATGCTATTATTGCCCGATCCAAGAATGGAGAAAAGGTAGAAAAGAAAAAGGAAGAACCAGTAAAAGTTGTTGCAACCGATACCGATAACAATGAAATTACACTCAATCCTACCATCAATCAATTTTATGGCAATCCCGAGAATAGAGATAATGATGTTCCTGAAAAATTGGTCATAAAATCTGAAGATAACCCAGAAGATATTGCGATGGAGGTAGAAACTACCACCGAAGAAGAACAAGTCAAAAATATCAGTAATAAGCTGGTGAAGGATTTTGGGGAGTTTGATCCTACCTTAGAGTTAGGGAATTTCAAATTTCCAACTATTGATTTATTAAAGGACTATACAGCGAATAGCAGCGGTATTACTATTGATCAGGGAGAGCTTGAAGAAAATAAAAACCGAATCGTTGAGACGCTAAAGAACTATAAAATTGAAATTGCTCAAATAAAAGCTACGGTAGGTCCTACTGTTACCTTGTATGAGATTGTTCCCGAAGCTGGTATTCGAATTTCAAAAATTAAGAATCTCGAGGATGATATTGCACTCTCTCTTGCTGCTTTAGGAATTCGTATTATCGCTCCTATACCTGGTAAAGGAACAATTGGTATCGAAGTGCCTAATAAGAATGCAACCATTGTTTCGATGCGTTCTGCTATAGCATCACCAAAGTTTCAGAATGCAGAAATGGAATTGCCTTTATCTCTGGGTAAAACTATCGCGAATGAAACCTTTGTAGCAGATTTGGCCAAAATGCCTCACTTGTTAATGGCTGGTGCTACAGGGCAAGGTAAATCGGTAGGTCTTAATGCGATCCTAACTTCGCTATTGTATAAAAAACATCCTGCTGAGGTTAAATTCGTATTGGTAGATCCTAAAAAGGTGGAATTAACCTTGTTTAATAAAATCGAAAGACATTACCTGGCAAAATTACCTGATGCCGAAGAGGCAATTATTACCGATAATACCAAGGTAATTAATACACTCAATTCATTGTGTATAGAGATGGATGCTCGATACGACCTGCTCAAACATGCCATGGTACGTAACATCAAAGAATATAATGCTAAGTTTAAAACTAGAAAATTAAATCCAGAAAACGGACATCGATTTTTACCTTACATTGTTTTAGTAATCGATGAGTTTGCGGATTTGATTATGACCGCTGGTAAGGAAGTAGAAACTCCAATTGCCAGATTAGCACAATTGGCCCGTGCTATCGGGATTCATTTGATCATTGCCACACAAAGACCTTCGGTAAATGTAATTACGGGTATGATTAAAGCCAATTTCCCTGCGCGAATTGCATTTAGGGTAACCTCAAAAATTGATTCTCGAACGATTTTGGATACTGGAGGAGCGGATCAGTTAATCGGTAGAGGAGATATGTTGTATACCCAAGGAAATGATATCATCCGTATTCAGTGTGCTTTTGTAGATACTCCAGAAGTAGAACGCATTACAGAATATATCGGTAGCCAAAAAGCATATCCAGATGCGCATTTGCTTCCAGAATATGTGGGAGAAGAAAGTGGCACAAGTCTTGATATAGATAAAAGCGATAGAGATAAACTGTTTAAAGAAGCAGCTGAAGTTATTGTAACAGCACAACAAGGATCGGCGTCTTTATTACAAAGGAAACTAAAGTTAGGGTACAATCGTGCGGGTCGTTTGATCGATCAGTTAGAGGCTGCCGGAGTTGTAGGACCTTTTGAAGGTAGTAAAGCAAGACAAGTGTTGGTTACAGATTTGGTGGCACTTCAACAGTTATTAGATAATGAGTGATCATAGAATTTAACACCCAATTTATAATGATACACACAAAAACAAAGAAATTAAATAGAATGATTAAAAAGGTAGTATTTGCAGTACTTTTTATGGGAGCCGCTGCAATGCAAGCTCAGGATGCGAAGGGGTTATTGGATGAGGTTTCCCAAAAGGTAAAAAGTTATAGTAATATTGTGATAGGATTTAAATATGCTATCAACAATCCAGCAGAAAATGTATCTCAGGAAACTAGGGGAGATGTTACTTTAAAAGGAAATAAATATCTTTTGAATTTGATGGGAACAGAGCAGATGTATGATGGTAAAAAGTTATACGTAATTGTGCCAGAAGATGAGGAGATTAATATTTCATCCCAAGATGAAGATGATGACAACAGCATCACTCCATCCAAAATGTTGACTTTTTACGAAGAAGGGTATACCTATAAAATGGATATTGTTCAGAATGTGCAAGGTCGTAAGATTCAATTTGTAAAGTTGATTCCGATCGATTCGAGAAGCGATCTGAAAGAAGTATTGCTAGGAATCGATAAGCAAACAAAGCACATTTATAAAATGATTCAGAAACAAAACAATGGTTCTAATGTAACCTTTACGGTAACTAGTTTTAAAACGAATCAACCGCTATCAGAGACCTTATTCATTTTTGATGAGTCTAAGTACGATAGCTATTATATCAATCGTTTGGATTGATCTGCATAAAATTATGATAAACAAAAGAACGGGTATTAAAAAATACACGTTCTTTGTCTTTTAATAGTTTTTGAAATGGCATTTTATAGTGTCCTTATATAAATATTGATTAGGAAATTTAAGTGAATGAAAATTCTTGACAGATATATTTTATCAACCTTTTTGAAGACGTTTTTTCCACTGTTCTTCATTATTATGTTTATTCTTTTATTACAAACAATCTGGTTGTTTATATCTGAACTGGCAGGAAAAGATTTAGATTTTTCTGTAATCATTAAGTTTTTGACGTTTGCGACTCCAAGGTTAATTCCTATGGTACTGCCGCTTACAATTTTATTGACTTCCATTATGATTTTCGGGAGTTTTGCCGAAAATTATGAGTTTGCTGCAATGAAATCGTCAGGGATCTCCCTACAGCGTGCCATGAGAACACTAGCTGTTTTTATCTTTTTTGTAGGAATAGGAGCTTTTCTCTTTTCGAACACTGTAATTCCCTCTTCAGAAAAACGATTCATTAATCTCAGGAAAAACATTGTAAAGGTCAAACCCGCTATGGTAATCGCTCCCAATCAATTTAATGATCTGGGAGATATCAATATTAAGGTCGCCGAGAAGTATGGAGATAATGATCAATTTCTTAGAGATATTATCATTCATAAAAAAGCAGCAAAACCAGGTAATTTTACAGTGATTAAAGCGGTAGATGGAGAATTAAGAGGGAGTACAGATTCTGACTTAATTACACTGATACTTAAGGATGGGAATTATTATGACGAAATCCAGCAGCGTTCCCCACAACGAAGAAAAAAGATCCCATTTGCTAAAACTCATTTTGAAAAATACTTACTTAACATAGATCTGTCTTCTTTAGATAATGTAGATATGGATGCACAGCAGTATCGAAAAGGATACAATATGTTGAATGTAAATGAACTGAGGCATGAGATCGATACCTTGTCTGATCGGGTAAATAAAGATTTTGAATCGGTAATAGACAATATCGAGAAAAGAAATGGCTTAAAGGAACTAAACAAGAATATTAAAATAGATACACTTCCCAAAGCAACCAAAGATTCTTTAGACCTGAAGGATTACTTTGATACTAAGCAAAAAGTACAGATTTATAAATTGGCTTTTTCTAATGCAGATGGAGTTATCAGACAAATTAACTCTACCCAAAGTACAACTACGGCGCTCAAAAGAGCATTGAATAAATACGAAATGTCACTACATGATAAATATGCTCTGGGAGTTGCTTGTATTATTCTGTTTTTTGTAGGAGCACCGCTAGGAGCAATTATTAGAAAAGGAGGGATGGGATTGCCGATTGTAATCGGTGTAGTGCTATTTTTGACCTATCATTTTATAGGAATCTTTGCAAAGAACAGTGCAGAAGAAGGTGGGATACCTCCTTTTATAGGTTCTTGGCTTTCCACTTTTATTATTTTTCCACTCAGCATCTTTCTTACTCGTAGAGCTACGACGGATCAAGGTATTTTTAACTTTGATAACTTTGTCCAGCCTGTTAAAGATTTCTTTGTAAAACGATTCTCAAAAGAAGAAAAATAGTCTTCTTTTTTGAATATCTTTGCATCTAAATTATACGGAATACTATGTCAGAAATTAAGGAGACTACCAGCAAGATCAAGTTGAATACTATTCAGGAAGCGATTGAAGATATTCGACAGGGAAAGGTGATCATTGTAGTAGACGATGAGGATAGAGAAAATGAAGGGGATTTTTTGGCTGCTGCAGAAAAGGTGACTCCAGAGATGATCAATTTTATGGCTACGCATGGTAGAGGACTTATTTGTGCGCCACTTACCGAGAACCGTTGTGAGGATTTGAGATTGAATATGATGGTTGGGAACAATACAGATCCTATGGAAACGGCTTTTACCATTTCTGTCGATTTAAAAGGGAATGGAGTTACGACAGGTATTTCTGCTGCCGATAGGGCAAAAACTGTGTTGGCGCTTACCGAGGCAAATACCAAACCACATGAATTGGCTAGGCCTGGTCATATTTTTCCTCTCAAGGCAAAAGAGGGGGGAGTATTAAGACGTACAGGTCATACTGAAGCCGCAATAGATTTTGCCCGATTAGCTGGTCTAAAACCAGCAGGAGTTATTGTAGAGATCATGAACGAAGATGGTTCGATGGCTCGTTTACCACAGCTGGTAGAAGTAGCCAAAAAGTTCGACCTAAAACTGGTTTCTATAGAAGATTTGGTAGCCTATAGAATGCAGCATGATTCTTTGATCGAGAAAAAGGAAGATTTTGATTTGGTGACTCGTTTTGGGAAATATAGATTAAGAGCCTACAAACAAACTACAAATAACCAAATCCACATAGCACTTACTTTGGGGAACTGGAGTGACAACGAACCAGTATTGACTAGAGTAAATTCTACCTTATTTAATAATGATATTTTGGGAACCTTGACCAACAATGCAGATAAACGTTTGGATGCTATGTTCCAAAGAATTAATGCTGAAGGAAAAGGGGCTATTATTTTTATCAATCAGGAAAGTCAATCTTTGAACCTTTTAGGACGTTTAAAAGGATTAAAAGAAATTCAGAATGGAGAAGATGTAGTAAAAGCACCAAAAATCATGATGGATAGCAAAGATTTTGGTATAGGGGCACAGATTCTTCATGATTTGAACATCCATAAAATTCGATTAGTCTCTAATACGGTACAACAAAAGAGAGTAGGGATGATTGGTTATGGACTCGAAATCGTAGATTATGTCAATTATTAGTACGTAATTAATCTTTACTGGTAGAGTGCACTACCGATAAAACTAAAATGCTGTTTGGTTTGGTCTTAGATTACAGGAAGAACTAGTCATTTGCTATATGAAACATGTAAAGTTTAATAAAAGTTTATGCGGAGTCGACCTTCTTCTTAATGTATTACGAATCAAATATGAAAGTAGCATCGTCTTTTCTGATGATGTGTATACTACAGACTTTTTTCAGATTGTTTTTATCAAGGAAGCTAATGGTACATTACTGCTAAATGATCAAACGATTACTCTTGAAGATAATAGTATTGTATTCATTACAGAAAATCAACGATATCAATGGGACGTGGATCAAGAAAAATTTGATGCTACCATTTTAGTTTTTCAAGAAGACTTCCTAAATGATTTTTTTGCCGATCAATATTTTACATATCGCTTGCTGTATTTTTATCAAACAGATTTTCCATTGTATCTAAATGTTTCTGAGAATATTAAGAATGATTATTTAGAAAAACTTAAGGAAATAAAAACCGATTTACAACATCCCAAAAGCGATAGTGTTCATCTTATTCGCTCTATTTTGTATTATCTTTTAATTCAGTTGAATCGCTTGTATTCAGAACAGTATAATATTACTTCTACTATTTCTAATGATAATCTGGCGTATCAGTTTCGAAAATTAGTAGAACAACATATCTACGAAAAACAGCGTATAGATGATTATACCGATATATTGAAGGTAAGTAGGGTTACTTTAAATAAAACGATCAGTAAACATTTTAATGTAACTACCACCGAATTTTTAAAATCCCGATTAGCTTTTGAAATCAAAATGAAATTGTTGTTTACGATGTCAACAATAGAAGAACTAGCAGACATATTTCACTTTTCTGAGTCGAACCACCTGTCTAGGTTTTTCAAGAATCAAACAGGCTTAACTCCAAAAGAGTATCGCTTGTCTTATCAAAATGGTAGTTATTCGTAGCCGTTTGGTATTCTTCTATTCATTTCATATTTAGATTTTTGCAACGTACTTTTTTTAAATCTAATAGAAAATGAAAATTCATCATATTCGAAATGCAACCCTGGTCATAGAAATAGAAGATAAGGTAATCTTGGTAGATCCAATGTTGGGGCAAAAAGGAGAAACGGGACCTCCGTTTACCTTTTTCCGTTTCAAACCACAACGTAATCCTACAATTGATTTACCCACTGCCGCAATAGAACTTATCTCAAAGACAACACATTGTTTGCTTACTCATTTACATCCGGATCATTTGGATAAAAAGGCTGAGCATTTCCTTCGTTCCAAAAACATACCCATTATTTGCAGTGTAAAAGATGTATCTGCTTTGGAGAAAAAAGACTTGAATATTTCTCAGGAGATTAATTATTGGGAAAGAGTAGACTTTTTAGGCGGTAAAATCGAAGGGATTCCTGCTCGTCATGGCTATGGTTTTATTGCAAAACCTGCTGGTAATGTCATGGGATTTTATATGCAGTTCCCTAATCAACCTTCAATCTATATCAGTTCGGATACGATTTATACTAATAACGTAAAAAAAGTGCTTACCGAATACGAACCGGATATTAATGTTTTGGCAACGGGTTCTGCTCAATTTGATATTTTCAAACCGTTGCTAATGACTATGGAAGACATTCTTCAATTTATCAAGGATGCACCAGGCCATGTAATTGCCAACCATATGGAGTCTGTGAACCATTGCCCAACAACCAGAGCACAACTAAAAAAAGAAGTTGCTAATATTGGATTATCCGAAAAAGTATTCATTCCAAATGATGGAGAATGTATGATCTTTTAATTCGAACTATATAGTTATAAAACACTTTTGATAGCGGCCACCATGTTTGCGGCTCTTTCTTGAGTTTCTTCTTCAGACCAACCTAGTTTCACCAAGCAAGAAATGGTTCTTCCCATCCATGCATCACTGGCATCAAAAGATCGATTGTTCTTTTGTAGTCCAGATTGCACTTCGGGGGATAATTTGCCCAAAGACTTTTGTTCTAGAAGGTGTTCCCATTTTTTGTAATAGTGCCAGTTGTTGTCAAACCAGTAGAAGCATGCATCTACACCATGTGCTCCCAATGCTTTATGTGCTTTTCTGGCGATATCTTCATTAGGTAAAAATATATTTAAAAAGGAATAATTTTCAACTCCGGTTTCTGGTACGCGTCTAAAAGTAACTTCAGGGATTTCAGTTAATGCATTTCGGAATATCATGTAATTCTTTTCTTGTACAGAAAGCGTATGATCTAGTTTTCTCAATTGTGCAATTCCAACTGCCGCGTTTAATTCAGAAATACGATAGTTATATCCCAAAAATGGATGTGTTTCTGCACCTCTATCATTACCAATATGATCATGTCCGTGATCGTGATATTTGTGAGCTCTATCAGCAAATAGTTCAGAGTTGGTAATGATACCGCCACCTTCACCGCAGGTAACCGTTTTTACATAGTCAAAAGAGAAACAACCTAAATCCCCATAGCTTCCCAGAGGTTTTCCGTCATAAGTGCCACCAATAGCTTGGCATGCGTCTTCTAATAAAATAAGCTGATGTTTATCACAAATAGCTTTTAGCGCTGCCAAATCTGCCATAGATCCACACATATGTACAGGCATTACTGCCTTTGTTTTTGGAGTAATCGCAGCTTCTACTGCTTTTGGATCCAAAGTAAGCGTATCATCTATATCGCATAGTACAGGAACAGCGCCTACAGAAAGTATCGCTTCAAAACTTGCCACAAAAGTAAAAGTAGGCATGATTACTTCGTCTCCTGCACCAATTTCTGCACAAGCTAAGGCAACAGTAAGTGCCGCAGTACCACTAGAAACTACTTGAGCGTACTTTGTTTCCATTCGCTTTGCCAGATCTTTTTCAAGTTCGAGTGCTTTATGGTGACCGTTTCTCATAGGATCAAAACCATAACGCATTAAGACTCCATTATCCAAAACGTCTTGTACTTCTTTCCTTTCTTCTTCACCAAATAATTCAAATCCTGGCATAGCTAGTTGTGGTATTATATTAAAAACTCTTTTCGGCAAAAATACCGAAAAGAGTTCTTATATGCTTGTTGCTATTTTATATTTTTTTAACTAAATATTTATTATAGTGTCTTTGGTAGAGCGTCGTACTTTCTTAAAGTCAGAGAACATATCATCTTCTGCTCGATACCCAACAGGGAGTACCAAAACAGAGGTCAATCCTTTTTCGTCAAGTCGTAAAATTTCATCATATTTTTGTGGGATAAAGCCTTCCATAGGGCAGGCATCAATTTTTTCTAAGGCACATACGGTTAATAAGTTACCCATAGCAAGATAGGCTTGCTTGGCGGCCCAGTTTGCAATCTCTTCTTCAGGTTTGTTTTTAAAAGAATCTACCAGTTGGTCCCTAAAAGGTTTCAAGATTTCATCGGCAGTATTTCTTATGGCTTTTACATTTTTAAAATATGAATCGATATATGTTTCTCCTATTTGCGTTTCGATACAAAAAATAAGTAGATGTGATGCCTGGACCACTTGATTTTGGTTCCAGGAATGCGCTACTAGCTTTTCTTGTAACTCTTTATCCTGTATCACAATGAGTTTAAGTGGTTGAAGCCCATATGATGTAGCAGTTAAGTTAAAGGCCTCGGTAAGTATATCGATTTTTTCTTTTGGAAGAATTTTTTCAGCATCAAATTTTTTGGTAGCATAACGCCAACGTAAACTTTCTATTATATCCATTGGAAGTTTTTTAAATACATAGCAAAGATACTGCGATATGATTTACCTTTGGTACAAATTTATATAAGAAAAAACTATATCATCATCATATGAACACTATTGAAGAATTGATCGAAAAATCTGAAACCAGAATCTTTAAAGCCGTTTTTCCCAATACCACAAATCACTATGAAACCTTATTTGGAGGTACTGCACTGCAATTGATGGATGAGGCATCTTTTATTTGTGCGACTCGTTTTAGCCGAAAAAAGGTAGTTACGATCTCTTCAGATAAAGTTGATTTTGAAAAACCAATTCCTGGAGGTACCATTATAGAGTTAATTGCAAAAGTTGAACTAGTTGGAAGAACCAGTTGTACGGTAAAGGTAGATATTTACAAAGAGGACATGTATAGTTTTAATAGAGAGCTTGCGGTTACGGGATCTTTTAAATTTGTCGCCATTGGTAATGATAAAAAGCCAATTCCGATTGTTGATGCTCAATCATAAAAAAAGGAGATTCTTTTGAATCTCCTTTTTTTATTTTTTTATCCAATTTAGTTCTCCTTCAGTTGTTTAATTTTTATACGGAAAGCAGCAAAGATTAAGGTCATAAAGAAGCTTAACCAATTAAAGATGGCATAGAAGGCATAATCAACAACAGGAACACCTAATACACCACTTTGATACGCTCCACAGGTGTTATAAGGAATAAGCACTGATGTTACTGTACCCGTATCTTCAAGTGTTCTACTTAAGTTTTCTGGAGCCAATCCTTTATCTTTAAATGCTTTTGCATACATACGTCCTGGTACAACAATCGCCAAATATTGATCTGAAGCAGTAGCATTCAAGATCAGACAACTAGCTGCAGTACTTGCGAATAGACCAAATACAGAATCAAACATTTTTAATAATGCTTTACTTATGGTAGCCAAAGCTCCAATAGCATCCATGATACCACCAAACACCATAGCACATACGATCAACCATATGGTACCTAGCATTCCTGCCATACCTCCGGAAGTAAATAAATCATTGAGTTGTGCATTTGTAGTTTCTACTGCAGTATCCACAGTCATTGCTTTCATTACTCCTTGATACGCCGAAGTAAAGGTCAGTTCTGAACTTTCTGTAATATTCATAACAATATCAGGTTGTGCGATTATTGCAGCAATAGCTCCTAATAAAGTACCTGCCAACAAAGCAATCAAAGGAGGTGTCTTCTTTACGATAAGAACAATTACTAGAATTGGAACGATAAACAACCATGGCGTAATGGTAAACGCGCCTTTTATCGCAGCTAATTGTTCTCCTATTTGTGGAGTCCCCGAAGTATCTATCGAAAAACCAATGATGATAAAGACAATAAGTGTAATAGTAATAGTTGGAATCGTAGTGTATGTCATGTACTTGATATGAGAAAACAAATCTCCACCAGCCATAGCAGGAGCAAGGTTGGTAGTATCCGAAAGGGGAGACATTTTATCTCCAAAATAAGCTCCAGAAATTACAGCCCCAGCCGTCATACCCAATGAGATTCCTAAAGTATCACCAATTCCTATAAGTGCAATACCTACTGTAGCCGAAGTAGTCCAGGAACTACCTGTAGCAATAGAGATCACTGCACAGATAATTACACAGGCGGCAAGGAATATTGTGGGATTTAAGATTTGAAGTCCGTAATAAATCATCGTAGGGATAATTCCGCTAATAAGCCAGGTACCTGCCAAAGAACCTACCATTAATAAAATGAGCAAAGCCCCAGAAGTAGATTTTACATTATTGGCTACTTCTTCCATCATTTGTTTGTAAGATACCTTGTTGAAGAATCCTACGATGGCAGCCACGGCTGCTCCCAACAACAGAATAAACTGATTACTTCCGCTCAAAGCATCATCGCCAAAAACAAATACATTATAGAATAGCATAATTACTAAGATCACTACAGGTATGAGCGCTTCCCAAATATTAAGGGCTTTGTTTTCTATAATTTCTTCATTTTTTGGGGTAGAAGGAGTAATGTTTTGACTTTCCATACGTGATTTTCAAAATTTTCGGATGTAATGTTACGATATTAATGAAATTTATGCAACGTATAGGATCAGTTAATTAGTAGATAAAGTAGGTACTTATCATTTAAAAACCCCCTCTTTTTTTGGTTTTTAATACGATATTTTGCTTTTCATCGATTATTTATGTTTTTTATCGATAAAACATTGCTTTTGAACCCCTCTTTTTCTATAAAATCTCGAATACTGTACTACTTTTGAAGTGTAAATGAGAAAAGTAAGAGAAAAAGAAAAATTTGAATTGTTTGTTTGATTGTTTTTAGACTTTTTTTGTCCCTGGAAAAAATAATTCCCCCGAATTATTGACCCCAAAACTTGTTAAAAAGCCTCTTCCCCCAAGAGGCTTTTCTTTTTGAGAATTTCCGTAAAAAATTAACTTTTTTAACACTATTTTTGCTTTTTATCGATTAAATTCGTACTTTGACGATCAATATTGATAATAATGTAATTTTGTTTGTAAGATGTATTACGGATTACCACATATACGACAAGGATTACAACCGAGATAAATTTTTAAAATATTGATTAGCCCCACTGAACTCAACTTGGCTTAAGCCAAAATTAATTACCCCTAATAAAAGGCCTCTACACCATAGAGGCTTTTTATATAGTACATATTTCCTTAAGTGGAGAAAGGACATTTGTTTAAAATTTTATCAAAATTAACCAGATGTTGTGTTCTTTCATTTTTTATAATGAAATTCGTAAAAAACTCTGCTATGTATAATTCCGCTTATAAAGGTTTTGAATTACTATTTCTTTTTGTGCTATTACCCATTAGTTTTTTATTTCCGTATCCAGCATATATAAAAGCTGGACTTACCGTTATATGCTTTATATACATACTTATATTGCTACGAAGAGGAGGTCTGCTAAAATTAAAATTTCCTCCTAAGGCCTATTGGAAATCCTTTTGGAGAGAAATTTTGTTGAAACTTGGGATTATTATCGCCGTAACTGTTCCATATGTGCTATTTGTGGCTCCGGATAAATTATTTTTTGTAATCCTTAAAAGACCACAGTTGTGGGTAATGATCTTGTTTATCTATACATTTTTATCTGTTTGGCCTCAGGAAATTATCTATAGAACATTTTTCTACGATAGATATGAATCTCTGATTAATAACAAATGGTTATTCATCTTTATCAATGCTATTTTGTTCTCTTTGGCTCATATCTTTTTAAAAAGCTTTTTAGTACAATTGCTTACTTTTTTGGGGGGATTACTTTTTGCGTATACCTATCAGAAAACAAAATCAACGACTTTGGTCTCCGTAGAACATGCAATTTATGGTAACTGGTTATTTACTGTAGGTATGGGGGAGATGCTTGCTTTTCCAGGAGTGAATTAACCGTTTAAAAAATCAACCAATTGCCGTACTGCTTTTCCTCGATGACTGATCTTGTTTTTTTCTTGTAGTGATAATTGCGCAAAAGTATGTTCATATCCATTAGGTAAAAAAATAGGATCATAACCAAATCCTTCATTTCCTTTTTTATCAGAGGTTATACTTCCCTCGCAAATCCCTGTAAAGGTATGAAGTGTACCTTCTAGTTCTAATGCGATAACCGTTTTAAAATGCGCCTTTCTATTTGAATTGTTATTTAACGCATCTAGCAGCTTATCCATATTGGCATGATCGTCTTTCTGATCACCAGCATATCGGGCAGAATATACTCCTGGGGCACCATTTAAGGCATCTACTTCAAGTCCTGTGTCATCTGCAAAACAATCATAGCCATAGTGTTGTTTGACATGCTTTGCTTTAAGAATAGCATTTCCCTCAATAGTTGACGAAGTTTCAGGAATATCTTCTGTACATCCAATATCAGTAAGACTTAATAGCTCAATAGACGTAGGCAAAAGTTTTTGCACTTCTTTCAGTTTGTTTTGATTATGCGTAGCAAAAACAAGTTTCATAAGTTAGATTTTTCTTATGGTTGAACTTAAAATGACTCTATCATTTGTTTCTATGCTTCGGCGTCAAAATCCGAAATCCATTTTCCTTGAACTTTTAAAACCTGTTCAATGACATCTCTAACACATCCTTTTCCTCCTTTTTTGAAAGAAACATACTTTGACACTTCTTTAATTTCTGCAACGGCATCTTGAGGACAGGTGGGTAATCCAACCAATTGCATTACGGGTAAATCGGGGATATCGTCACCCATATAGAGTACGTTTTCGGGTTTGATATCGTAGATGTCCATATATTCATCTAGTTGATCTACTTTATGATGAGCTCCCAAATAAATATCAGTAATACCTAAACCTTTTAAACGTTTACGGACCCCTTCATTTTTACCCCCGGAAATAATACAAACGTTAAACCCTTGTTGCACGGCAGTTTTAAGAGCATATCCATCTTTGATGTTCATTGTTCTTAGGAGTTCTCCATCGGTATTGATAATTACGGTTCCATCGGTCAATACACCATCTACATCAAAGATAAATGTGGTGATGTGTTGCAAGTATTCTTTATAGCTTTTTTCCATGTTTTGATTGTATAGCTTTGGTAAGGATAGTATATATTTCTTTTTGCGAGTCGGTATTCATTATTTTTAAATGCCGCGCTATTGTTTGTTGATCATTTCGTATTGCGGGTCCTGTTTGCGCTTCTGTTGCAGGGATTTCCAAGATCTTTTTTGCAGTTTCCTGGATCAGAGGATGCAAAATCTCAAAAGGAACATCATAAGCCTCACATATATCGGTGCCAATAGTATAAAGATGATTAGTAAAGTTATTTACAAAAACAGCCGATACATGCAACACATTACGTTGAGCCGATGTTATTTCATATACTTTGTCGGATAAGGGCGAAGCTAATTTTTTTAATGTATTTAAATCTTGGGTTTCCTCAGCTTCTATACAGATGGGGATGGTACCAAAATCTACAGATTTATCTTTGCTAAAAGTTTGTAATGGATAAAATACGCCTTTTCGGTTATCACCGGCAATAGCATCCATAGGGACGCTTCCAGAGGTATGTACTACCAAACGATTTTGGAAAGGTAGTTTATCCGAAATTTGAGCGATAGCGTCATCGCTAACAGCAACAATGTATACATCTGCATCTTTTAGGGCAGCTATATCGGTTATTATTTGAGTAGCGTCTTGATCGGGATGAAGCGGTATTCCTTTACGATTATAACACTGAATAATATTCACATCTTCCGCCCCATTCAATGCGTGGTATAGGTGTGTTGCTACGTTTCCGGCCCCCAAAAGACAAACTTCTATCATGCGGCAAAAATAAGGAAGTAACCTTAAAATTAAGAATAGAAAACCATTTACTACATGAATTGTTGAAAAATGGGTATTTCCTATTATGTTAAAACGTAAAATACGGTTTAGCTCTAAGACGCATACACTTCTACTACACATCTTATTCTAATTGTTAAATAATACTGCTTTATCCTCATAAAAACCTTAAATTTGCCGAGCTAAAAAAAGAAATCACTATGCAGAAAAAACTTGCAAGTATTTTGTTCTCCACAAGATTAATGGCCATATTGTTTATTGTATTTGCGGTTGCTATGGGAATAGGCACTTTTTTGGAAGATGCACATGGTACCACAGCAGCACGAATTTGGATATATAATACCTGGTGGTTTGAAGCCATAATGGTCTTTTTTGCAATCAATTTTTGCGGAAATATAGTGCGCTATCGCCTGTACAAAAAAGAAAAATGGGCTACATTGTTATTGCATTTATCTTTTATTCTGATTATCGTTGGAGCTTTTGTAACTAGATATGTCAGTTATGAAGGAGTAATGCCGATCAGAGAAGGAGAGACCACATCAAAGTTCCTTTCTGAAAAAACATACTTAACCATTTTTATGGATGGCGAAATTGATGGAGAACCACTCCGTCGTATTGTTTACGAACCGCTAGAACTTGCTGAAGCTACTGGTAATGATTTTACCATTCAGACCGATTATAACAAACAACCTGTTACTATTGTCTATAAAGACTATATTATGGGTGCTGAAATGGGCTTAGTTCCTTCAGAAAATGGTGAAAACTATTTGAAGATCGTAGAGTCAAGTGGAGGGAATCGACATGATCATTTCCTAAAAGAAGGAGAAGTGGCTAATATCCACAATATATTGATGGCTTTTAATGCTCCTACCAAAGGCGCTATTAATATTACTTACAAGAACGATGAATATTTTATAGATTCTCCTTTTGATGGTTCGTATTTGCGTATGGCAGATCAACATCAGGGACTAGTCTTTAAGGATAGCTTACAACCTTTACAATTACGATCCCTATACCAAACTGCTGGGATGCAATTTGTGATTCCAGATCCTGTAATCAAAGGAAATTATGATGTAACACCAATCGAGATTAAAGACAAAGGTCAACAGGATGCTTTAATTTTTGATGTAACTTCAAACGGTGAAACAAAAGAAGTAAAACTACTAGGAGGTAAAGGATATCTTAATGATATGAAACAAGTATCTCTGGGAGGACTAGAGATGTATTTCCAATATGGATCCAAGCAAATGGAACTTCCTTTTTCATTAAAATTGAACGATTTTATTGCTGAAAAATACCCAGGTACAGAGAATGTGTACAAATCCTATATGAGTAAAGTGGATATTGTAGAGAATAATAACTCTAGACCATACGATATTTACATGAACCATATTCTGGATCATAGAGGCTACCGATTTTTTCAAGCTTCTTTTGACCCAGATGAAAAAGGAACTGTGCTATCTGTAAATCATGATCGCTGGGGAACCGGGATTACTTATGCTGGTTATATGTTATTGTATCTTGGATTAATGCTTATTCTGTTTACCAGAGGATCGCGTTTTAAAGATTTGGAAGCGATGCTAAGCAAGGTGAAATCGAAGAAAAAGGATCTAGTTACTATTTTCTTATTAGGTATCTCAATATCCTCTTTTTCGCAAGAAGTACCAGGGCATTCTGATCATGTACAAACTTTCCCTACAAAAGCAGAATTGGATTCTGTAATCAAAACCAATGCGGTAACCAAAGAACATGCAGCCAAGTTTGGAAGTATCGTAATTCAGGATGAAAGAGGAAGAATGAAACCGGTAAATACGTTTTCTTCAGAACTATTAAGAAAAATAAGTAAAAAAGATACCTACGAAGGATTAAACGCGGATCAGGTTTTTGTTTCTATGGTAGAGAATCCATTTGTGTGGTATAGTGTTCCTATTATTGAAATAAAAAGAGAGAATGATAGTCTTCGTAAAATACTAGGGGTACCTACAACAGAACGAAGAGTATCTCTTATCGATTTGTTTGAGCCTGACGGTTCTTATAAATTAGATCCGTATTTGGAAGAAGCTAGTAAAACCAATACTCCAAGTAGTTTTGAGAAAGATTTCTTAAAAACACATGAGAAATTCTATTTGCTAAATCAAGCATTAGGTGGAGGTATTCTTAGGATTTTCCCTGTACAAGGGGATGAAGGAAACAAATGGGTCTCTATGCCAGAACTGAACGAATATAAATTCTCTGGTATGGATTCGGTATATACTCGTCAAATCATTCCGATTTATAGACAGTCTTTGCAAGAAGCTCGTGCAACAGGAGATTACAGTAAATCAGATCAATATGTAGAGAGTATTAAGAGTTACCAGAAAAAATTTGGAAGTGAGGTATTACCTTCAGACAAGAAAATCAAGGCAGAGATCGCTTTAAACAAGTATGATATCTTCAGAACTCTGTATCGCTACTATATGATGATAGGATTGTTCTTGATGATATTTGTGATTTTTAGGATTTTTAAAGAGTCTAAAATCATTAGAGCTCTTATTGTAGGAACCATAGGAATCGTAGTTTTACTATTCATTTCGCATACTGCAGGGTTGATTATACGCTGGTACGTTTCTGGTCATGCTCCCTGGAGTGATGCTTACGAATCTATGATATATGTGGCTTGGATGACGCTTGCCATTGGTTTAGCTTTCGGTAAAAGAAGTAATTTAACCATTGCAGCTACTACATTTGTGGCAGCGATAATATTGTTTTTTGCTCATGAGAACTGGACGGATCCTGCCATTGCCAATTTGCAACCGGTATTGGACTCCTATTGGGTACTTATTCATGTATCTATTATTGTGGGTAGTTATGGACCTTTCTTTGTTGGAGCAATTTTAGGAATTTTGGCATTGTTACTTACGATTCTTACCACAGAGTCCAACAAGAAAAGAATGGAACTCAACATCAAAGAGATTACCATTATCAATGAGATGGCTCTTACTATCGGTTTGGTGATGTTGACGATCGGTAACTTCCTAGGAGGTATGTGGGCCAATGAGAGTTGGGGTAGATACTGGGGTTGGGACCCTAAAGAGACCTGGGCACTGATCAGTATTATGGTGTATGCATTCGTAATCCATATGCGTTTGGTACCAGGATTAAGAGGAAGATGGACCTTCAATTTACTGTCTGTAATTGCTATTTACAGTGTATTGATGACGTATTTTGGAGTGAATTTCTATTTGAAAGGATTACACTCTTATGCGAGTGGAGATAAAGTGATTACTCCAAGCTCGGTATATTATTCTATCGTCTTTATCCTGATTCTAGGAGCTGTTTCGTATTGGAGGCACAATGTGCATTATAAAAAGAAAAAAGAAATTTCGTAATCAGAAATACTCATTCTCAAAAGCCTTGTATCAAACAAGGCTTTTTTTTATTTGTAAATAGTATCCTCTCAAATTAGTTATATTTGAGTATCAACCATAGTTCCAGATTTTGCCAATGGATTTTAGTAAAGAACTTTTGTTTTTATTTAGTGCACTGGGTGTTTGTAATGGTTTGGTGTTGGCGATTTACTTTTTCTTTTTTGCTAGACCCAAACACAAATCGCATATATTTTTAGGTTTTTTATTGTTGTTTTTGAGTATTCGGATTGGTAAATCGGTGTTCTACTACTTTAATTACGATCTGGCCGGAGTATTCGTACAAATTGGGCTAACGGCATGTTGGTTACTAGGGCCATTTTTGTATTTCTATGTAATATACGCAACTTCAAAAAAAGAAATAAAACGACCTTTTTGGGTATACCATACGCTTGGTTTGATATTGATCGCTTTGTTTGTAAACTTAACATACCCGTGGGAAGAGTACAGACCTCTCTGGCAAAACTATTTTATTTTTGGAATTCATCTACAATGGTTAGCTTATCTTGTTGCTGCAGGGATACAGCTATATAGTACATTTCGAAGAAAAGAGATAACTACGACTTCGAATGGTAGTTTCAAAGTTTGGATATTGAGTATTTACTTCGGAAATGTAATCATATGGCTTGCCTATAATCTTTCTCCTTATACTTCGTATATCATAGGAGCGCTTACATTTACGCTAATATTTTATCTGTTGTTACTACTGATTTTGTTAACCAAAAGACGAAAGTCGTTATTACTGTTAGATCCGCCAAAATATAGTAAATCTACTATTGAAAGCGCAGAAGTAGAAAGAATTGTACATGTTCTTGGAGAAGTACTAAAAGAGAATCAGTTTTTTAGAGATCCTAATATTTCTCTTCAAAAGGTTGCTCGAAAAATAGGAATTCAACCCAATAAACTATCACAGGTGTTGAATGTAAATATGAATACAAGTTTCCCGGGAATTCTAGGAACATATCGTGTAGAAGCAGCCAAAAAACTGATCGTAGAGAATCCCGAATACTCTATAGAAAGCATAGGTTATGAATGTGGTTTTAATTCCAAATCTTCTTTCTACAGTACTTTCAAAAAGAATACAGGAATGACACCTGCCATGTTTAAGAAGAAGGCAAACATCTAAAGAAAAAAGTTCAAAATAATTTTTTAGGACTCCTAGAAAGCATTTCCAAACTACTTTGTGAAGCAGACATACTATACTTGTTACAAAACTTATAGTATGAAAGGTTTACAATCGCTTTTGCAATTAGGAATACTATGTCTAACCTGTATGTTTTATGGGCAGGAAAATTATACACATACCCTCACAACATCTCAGGAAAAACAGATCGATAGTTTGTTTGTCGATTATGGGGACCCTAATAAACCCGGGGTAATCATGGCCATTCTACACAATAACCAATTAGTGTATCAAAAATCTTTTGGATCAGCAGCAATAACACCAAACACTCCTATCACAAAAGAAACAAAATTTCAACTAGCGGTTATGGCCAAGCACTTTACTGCTTATGCCATTTTGCTTTTAGAACAACAGCAAAAATTGTCTGTAGATGATCCTTTATATACGTATGTGCCAGAGTTAGCTAATCTGCCTTCATCCATACGTCTTAAAGACCTGCTTCGAAATTCTGATGGATTACACGATTATAATGCGCTAAAAAGAATAGCGGGAAAATCAAATGATGTTGGTATGTCGAATGCGGATATCATTAAGGTTTTAAAAAATGTGACTTCTTATAATTTTGAAGCAGGGAAGGATTATGAATACACAGATACAGGAATGATTCTATTAACAGAAGTTATTAAGAAGGTAACAGGAGTAAAATTTTCAGAGTTTATGCGAAAAGAAGTATTCGAACCTGCGGGTATGATGAACACCTTATTCGTAGATACTAAAAACACGGTTCCCATCAATGTAGCGATTCCTTATGTAAACCGCAACGATCAGTATGTAAGAGGAAAGATACTGGATCATGTTTATGGGGTGTCGAATTTTTTTTCTACGATCGAAGACTTAGTGAAATGGGAACAAAGAATCCTAAATGCTAAGGGTCAGGAAAATGGAAGATTGCTTATTAAGCTCAATGAATTGGTAGCTTTGGATACCGGAAGAAGATTTCGTACTTCTTTGGGCAACCTTACTTATGGGCAGCAATTTGAACATAAAGAAAGAGGATTGAGCTCAACGTATCATACGGGTAGTTACTCGGGTTATGCGAGTTCAATGTTTAGATTTCCGGATCAGAATTATGCCGCAATTGTGTTAAGTAACAATGGATTGGAGTACAATGGGTATTTTGGAGTGTTGGCAGCACATATTCTGCTGGAAGATCAGTTTACAGAACCTACTTCGATAGACATAAATACCTTAGATATCAAACCTATTACTTCACAAGAATTACAAAAATATGCCGGGAACTATTGGGACCAAAAAGGAGGGTTTTATCGTAAGCTTGAGGTAAAAAATGATACCCTACACTATGTAAGGACAAACGGATATGTATCTCCACTGGTACATTTGGGAAATCATAAATTTCAGATGGTGTTGGATTGGGATGATAAAATCTTTATCACTTTCAGTACAGATTATAAAACCTTTGATTTTGTAAATGGTGAGGCAGAGCCTATTCGATTTGAACGATTTGTATGGAACGAAATTACCGAGGATAAGGCTAAAGCCTATGTAGGAACTTATTATTGTGAAGATTTGCAAATAGGATATGATATTGCATTTCAAAATAATCAGTTGATCATGAAAAGTATACATAACGAAGATGTTGTACTCACTCCAATAATGAAAGAGTTGTTTCATGGAGACCAGTGGTATATGCGCAGCATTACCTTTAAGAGAAACCCAAAGAATTCAGTTTTGGGCTATTACACTTCAATGAGCGATTTGAATGGAGTTTGGTTCAAAAGAATAGAGTAGAGATCTAAAAAAAGAATTTAGAAAACCACTCAGTTGAGTGGTTTTTTTTTTTAAAAAATTCTGATTAACAACGTGTTATTTGAGTGTGGTTTTAGTTTTCAGGTTTTGTGTAAGTGACGATATCAATGCCAATACCATTGGGGTCTTCTATAGCAAAATGTCGATCTCCCCAGGGCTCATCTCTAAGTGCTATTTTGATTTCAATTCCCTTTTCCTTTAATTCTTGATATAGAGTATCTACATTTTCTACTTCGATAGTAAAATACATACCAGTACCAGCGTATTCAGTTTGGAAAAAGGGTTGTTGGGTGTGGTGGTTGGATTGTGTAAACGAAATCGAAGCTTGTTTGTTTGGAGTGTGTAATAAAAGATAGAATTCATTTTCGAAAGCCACTCCAAATCCAAGGTGATTGGTGTAAAAGGCTTTGCTTTCTTTTATTTTGTTGGTGAATATTCCTGCGTTCAGATTCATGATGCTTGTTGTTTGTGCGTGTACTGATCCAAATGAAATAAGTACAACTGCGATTACTATTAGATTTCTCATTTCTTATGTTTTGATAACACAAACTTAGCGTAGGATGGAAGAGAGGAATTGTAAAAATCGGACAAAGACTAGCCAAAGGCTTCAGATGGAGTAACCCCATAAAACGTTTTAAAGTTTTTGATGAAATGGGCTTGATCAAAAAAACCGACATCAAAATATAGTTTATCCTCTTTTAGGCTTTGTCTAGAAGGTTTTACATTCAAAATGTACTGAAACCGTACTACATTGCTGAAGGATTTTGCGGTGGTACCGATATAAAAATTAAAAATTCTACGTAGTTGTCGTGCACTTAGACCAGTATCCAGTTCTCTTTCAGTGTCTAGAAAACCATTTTTCTGAAAAATAAGATCTAAAGAATTCAGGAATCGAGTATCGTATTGCAACTGCTGATTTTGGATGATATCCGCTAATTTATCACTCAAGATGGTAGTAATATGAGCAAATGAATCAGATCGCTTTATTTTTGCAAGTATCCAATCAGAAAGTTCGGGCAATACTACATTCAATGGTGGTGATTGATTACTTAATGTTTTGGCATCGATCCCAAAAAGAAGAGGAAAGGCAGCAGGCAAAAACCGAATCCCAATATAATCAAAGTGAGTACCAATAGGGAACTCGGTATACTTTCTACAGAATCCCATGATAAAATTATCTGAAGGCTGATTGTGATCAAAAAAGATATCGATACATCCATCAGAGACCACTCGGTATACAAAGGGTTTTTGAAGAGGTTTAGGTGTTTTTAATTGCCAAAAACAATACACAAAATTTTCGATAGTAGGACTGGGCCGAATTTCCTGATATACAACTTCTTTGTCTTCAGTTTTCACTGTAGGTTGAATAGGTTTGTAATGGTTTTTTATGATTTCAAATTCTTTCATGTCATGTTGATCGAATTTTTCTGAAAATACAAAACATTATTCTTCCACAGGCACATTATCTGTATTATTGATTTCCCAGATGGCATCTTCATACATCGAAGTATATTGAATATTAAATTTCCATTTTGGATTAAGGCTGATGGGATCTAGCTCTAAATATTTGGTAAGTTGAGGTAATTTGGCAATAGGGATATCGAATTTGTAAATGACTAAGGTTTCATTAGAGGATAGGGTAGTATAATCTTCTACAGAAGCAGTTTCTGCAATATTACCATACTCTTCTATTTGTGGAAATTTTTTAATCGCAAAAGCATCGAAGTCTAGTTTGTACTGCTCTTTTTTATACAGAATATTCGCCTTTTGCACAATGGCAGGTCCCAGCCCTTTGTTTTTTACCCATTGGGTAAATGAAACGATAGAGTCTCCTGTAGTTTGAGTAATTCCAAAGGATAGACGAGGTTTAACCGAAAGCTTGCTTTGTCGGTTAATAATATTGGTTTGATAAATAAAAATAATCAATGTCAGGATACTCACAATCATTGCTGAAAGACTTAGAATTCTTTCTGTCTTGGGAAACTTTATTTTCATGAACCGCAATCGTTAATTTGTTTTACTTTTTCTATTTACAATGAAGAATACAAATAAACACTATTTTTTCGGTTTTTGCATTTTATACGCCAGAACTAAAGAAGATGCACATGATTCTTGACGAAGTACTATTTTGGTTTTTCCATTTCATATAGATCAAGCCCTTTTCCCCAATAATTTTTTTCGATTCGATTGGTGTTAAATCCAAATATTTCAAAAAACTGATAGGCATGTTGTGAGGTGGTTACTACAAATTTTTCTACGTTACTGTGGTTGTTTAGCCGCTCTAGGCAATGGTATACAGCCTGTTTTCCTAGTCCTTGCCCTGCATATTCTGGATCAAAGAAAATCCAGGTGATTCGCCCAGATTTGTCATTTTTATTTACATAATATCCTGTACCGCCCACAATACGATTGTCAACCTCAATAGTCAAATAAGTTGAAGCGTTTTTCTGTAAATACGTTTCAAAATCTTTGATTTCTTTTTTATCAAAAAATAGAGGAGTATTCAAGGCGAAAACCCGTAATAGTTCTTCTTTGTCAGCTGATGTATAAGGTCGGATCATTTTATGTATTAATACTAAGATCTAAAGTAGTGTACGTCTTTTATTTGAAATAGCTATTAGTTTGATTTCTTCCAGGATTAAAATACATCGGTTGTATATCCAACAGCACTACTGATCTTTTGAATAAACTTTCTATTGCTTTTAGATATTCCATGAACAGTATACATAGTTTTACCTTCGGCATTAAATAATCTCAAAACGTCAAACATACCATAGTACTTGGTTTTTGCTATTTGTGACCAAGGATAATTAACACTATTCCCTTTTTTGATGATTGTAAAACCATCTTTGTCATAGCTAATCTTCGTGCCTATATATCGAATTAAGACTAAACCAACATATGCACCATATCCGGCAAAAAAAGTAATTACAGGAATACCACCAATAGATAAAAAGCCTTCTTTTTGTATTAAGGTTACCATCCAAAAGATGGAGAATATCGTTATAAAACAAAAAACAAGCACAACCACATAAGTAAGTAATTGGAGGAGTGGGGGATTGAGTATGATGTCTCCAGTTACCTTGTTTTTGTGAATTTGCCTTTCTGAAGCTTCTTTGGTCATACGTCTTTTTGATTATTGATAGGGAATCTCTAAGGTAATGAAATAGTATTGAAGTATTTTGTTTTTATTAGGCCGTTAAAATAAAAAACTATACATCTTCATTAATTTCAATCCAATAGCCATTAGGATCTTGAAAATAGATCTGTTTGATTCCGTCTTTTCGAACATAATCTTTATTTGGCGTATCTCTCCAGTCAGAGTAGTCGATGTTTAATGCTTCCAGATGTTTAATAAATGGACTTAGATCTTCTGTGGCCAGTGCAAAATGAACGGCTTTATTCGTTTTTATCTCCGCATCCGGGCGAGGAATAAGATGCAATTGCTTGCCTTCTCCTAGGGATAACCATCTGGTTTTTGAGTTGGATGCTGTATTCTCAATTTCATCAAGTTGCAGTACTTTTTTATAAAAATCAATAGATTCGTCAACATCTTTTACCGAAAGCGCAATATGATTGAATGAAAAAGTAGGCATTTGTTTAGCTATATTATTTTGATACAATATTCTACCCTTACAAAGTTCTTATTTTTTTGATTGTAATAACTCTTTTACCATTAATTTTAGCTCCAAAATTTCTTTTTCTTGTTTAGCTAATGCAGAATTTTGTTGTTCTATTTCCTTTTGTTGTTGAATGGTATACAGCGTTAGCTCTTCCACTTTTTTAAGAAGATTCATGTCCATTTCAGCAAGTAGCAGCCCATTTTTTTTGAACTCTTGAGCTGATGGAATTTCTGGTAGATGACCATGTTTTTTGATGTAGTTTTTTACTTCTTCAATACTTCTTAAGTCATAACTTTTGGCAAACACATAATCTGGTGCAGGAATATTCAGGTCGATTTTAACCTCTTTGGCGTGAATATTTCCATTTACCGTTAACTTCATGTCTGGATTAGTTGTTCCAATACCTACATTTCCAGCAGTGCCATAAGGGTTTGGGTCTAAAATAATGTGATTTTGTGAAGAAAGTTTTAAACTGGTATTTAGACTTTGGGAATTTGATCTTGTTGCTTGGATTTCGAAGAAACCGTTTTCCTCTGTTTTGAACCTAGCCAAAGATGTACTTCCTTCAATTCTTAACTTAGCATCAACATTAGTGGTTCCAATTCCTACTCCATTACCATCTCCCTTTACAATCATTAATTTTGAATATCCATTATTACTATTGAAAAGAATATCTTGAGAATCTCTAGTCTCAATTTCTAAATCCCGACCATAACTTCTGATTTCATTTGTTCCTCCAATATTATTCCGAAATAACAAGAACCCATCAGAGTTACCAATACTCATTGTTTTAGAACTACCAAATATTTCTAAATTGAAATTAGGATTAGTAGTGCCTAGACCTACGTTTCCATTTTCTGAAAAAACTATTTTATCATCGATACCTCCAGGTTGAAATCTGATCTTTCCTACTGAAGATCTAAGGATCAAACCATTGGAGAGTTGACTATCAGTTCCAAGAACACCGGCCCTTGTCCAGGTACTTACCTCATTGTAATTTGGAGATGTAGAAAGCAGGTATACAGAGTTACCCGGTAGTCCGTTACCAATAGAAATTCCTCTTCTGGCCAAATTTCCTTCACTACTATTATTTACTTCAATAAAAGTAGTTCCGTTGTGGTTTTTTTCAACATCCAAAATTGCACTGGGATTAGTAGTGCCAATCCCCACGTTTCCTGTAGTTCCTATTTGATTTTGTTGTGCATATATTACAAGGTTAGTCAAGAATATCAGGATACTTAGATTTAATTTTTTCATTATACGGTTTTTATTGCTACTAAAACTAAGTGTCTCATATCCTAAAAATGTTACGTGAGTTTAACGTATTTGTTATAAATATTTCAAATTAGATACCATAAACACAATATGTTTTCGAACTGATGTTAACTATCTAGCCAGTGATGAGTCTATTTTTTCTTCGGTCTAAAAGGTTGTATAACATCCTCATTACATTCCAGATATGGACCGTTCATAAGATCTATACAATAGGGTACAGCGGGAAAAACGGCATCCAAACATTCTCGTATCGATTTTGGCTTTCCAGGTAGATTGATGATTAAACTTCCTCCTCTAAGACCTGCCGTTTGTCGTGATAGAATTGCAGTAGGTACATATTTTAGTGACTCCGCTCTCATAAGCTCTCCAAAACCTGGCATCATGCGATCGCATACAGCTTCGGTAGCTTCTGGTGTAACGTCCCTTTTGGCAGGACCTGTACCTCCTGTGGTCACCACCAGACAACAATTTTGCTGATCAACCATATCAATGATGGTTTGTTCAATTACTTCTTGCTCATCAGGAATGACCTCATATACTTCAGTCCAATCAGAAATCAGGTATTCGTTAAGGGTGTGTATGATTGCTTTTCCGCTTAGATCTTCGTACACACCTGCACTGGCTCTATCACTTACCGTTATAATTCCTATTTTGATATCGTTGTTTACTTGCATTCAGAATAATCTTTTGTTATGGTTAGTTTAAGCCTTGGGAGGCACATTCATTCATCTTTACTTTTTTAAATAGTGCTATAGTGCTTTCAAAATGAGTACTAAAGTAGCGAAATTACAATGATTTCAATGTTACTTATTGAGTAGGTTTAGTCTTCTACATATTCTAAAATATCCCCAGGCTGGCAATCCAATGCTTTACAAATAGCCTCTAGTGTTGTAAATCGAATTGCTTTAGCTTTGCCTGTTTTTAATATAGAAAGATTTGCAGGGGTGATCCCCAGTATTTTTACCAGCTCTTTTGATTGCATTTTTCGTTTTGCAAGCATCACATCTAGGTTAACTATTATGGCCATAATTATATAGTTAATTCGTTTTCTTCTTGTAGTGAAATTCCCTTTTTAAATACATCAGCCAAAAAGAACATAAAATACCCCAAAATCAAAAACACTAATAGTTCTGTTGATAAAAGGTCAACAACTCGACTTGAAGTTTTTGCCCAGGCGAGAAAAGCGATATCAATAAGTAATGTACCAAATGCAAAAGCAAGAAATGATTTTCCGGCCTTTTTAAATGCTGAGCTCACTTCTTGTTGAAAAATTTTCTTTTCCGCCAGTAATTTTGTGGTGTTATTAAGTTGATAGAGCCCCAAGATGATAAATCCAAAAACCAGAATATAAGCTATAGCAAAGATGAGATATGCGGTTATCGAAATCTGTACGTCACTGTTGGCGATATTGACCTTTGAGAAAAAAGGCTCTTCCGGCAAACTCCATTTTTTTATCAATTGAAACGTCCATTGCAAATCATCGGTTAGTTTACCAATAACGAAGATAATTCCGATAATGTATATGGTGTTAAAAGCCTGAATTCCTGTACCTGTTTTTTTTGATGTACTACCCATTTTAAAAAATATTTTGTTATTGCTAATCTATAAAAAATTATTGAAAAACAATAATTAAATATTTAAAAATGATAAAAATTTAATTTCAAGAGTTGATTTTCAGATAGTTGTTTTTTTGATGGAGAAGATAAAAGAACTTTATAAACACTTTTATAAAACGAAGATTAGACAAGAAGGTAGTAAAGATGAATAGCACCAAGTTCCAGAACATTCAAATCAGGATTGTTGGATTGAATTAGTCCGATTTTTTTGATCGGAGTAAAATGAAAATGGTTCCACCAAGAATCATTATATAATAAGATGGGGAAATAGGTATTCCACTAGTATATTGATCCCAAATGTTGAACACTCCAAGAAAGATGATAAAACCAGCAATTATTTGTGACCAACCAATTGATTTTCCTTTACCTTTCATAAATTCCTTTTGAGTTGTGCTTAGTGTTTAGTAATTTTTTCTAGTTCTTTCAGGGATACCTTGGATTTGTTTCTATCATACCAAGCCGACCATATTTCAATTATCTTCTTGTCCAACACGGGTGTAAGGTTTTGAGTTCGATGAATTCTCCTACGTGTGATTTTGGTCTTTTTTTCGAACAATGATGAGGTCTTACGAGCATAAATGTCAATTTGAATAGAATAATTTTCGTCGACCCTTTCAGATTGGTAATATTGTGAATACTCTTCTGGTGAATAGGTTATAATTGTATCATTGTTATTTGACCAAGCCTTTTCTACTTCATATTGGATCCATAATCCTCGTATTAGAAACTCGGTAATGGAGTCTTTTTTACTCGAAATGTCGTTTTGCGAGAAAGTAACAGTACTAACAAGTACCAAAATTATTAATGTCAGATTTTCTTTCATCACATTAAGCACAACGGTTTGTGTATGAAACGTAGCGTGTAAAAAGACGCTAACTTTTCGAATTATCACAGAGCCGAATTTTTATATTTTGTATTTAACTTATCAAACTTAAAAGCCAAATTTAAAATTTGGCGATCTACCTAAATAAACATGAACCATTCGGAAAGCCCTTATTAGCTATGTTTTATACACGTTGTTGCCACACGTATTTTTAGCGGAAGTATCCTAAGTTTTCCAATTCTGAATACCTTGTTGATATTTCTGATATTGCACTTTCGCTTAGTAATTCGGCAGTTGTATTTTCGTAAATTTTATATGAACCAGTTCCACTTCTGCAAGTTTTTACTTCTTGATTACTATCTCTCAAAGCATAAATTCTTTTCCAATCACTTTGGCTTAGTAGTTCCGATTGGAGTTGTTCAGTATAGTCTTTATTATTAGAGATTTTATAATTAAGTGATTCAATCCGCCAATCCGATATTTTTTTTGATTTCAAGGTATCAAGTTCCTTTATCATCTGGGTAAGCTCAATTTTTAGATTTTCCTCGATATACTTTTTCTTTTGTAAGTCGTCATAAATCAAAGCGTCAATTACATACAATTGAACTTGAATATTCGGATAATCAACTATTTGTTCTAATAAGTCTCTTCGTTGGTATCTAATTAACTGAATAGTAGCTTGCCTTCTTTGAGTTGCCATACCTACAGTTGAGTATTCGCAAATCCAACCATATTCATCTCTAGTTCCTACGCCAATTAATTCATAGTAAGCTTTTAAAACATCTTTTGGTTCAGCGATAGATAATTTTAAAGAGTCGGGTAGGTTTGGCAGGTATGTATGAGCATATTCTAACCAAACATCTTTATCAAAATAATTCGTATTCGTTTCTTTTGATGTGTTTGATATTTGACTATGATATTCCATCACTTTATTGTTGAAACTTGTCAGTACAAAATCTGCAACACGACCTTGTTGTACATATTCATACTTGGTCAGTAGACTATCTTTTCGCTCGTAAGCATAATGACCTTTATTTGATTTGCTGAAAGCCTTCAGATTTTCCCAGTCTAATGATTTTAGTAGGTCAGAAGTGGCAATTGGTTTTTGTTCATTCTGTTCTGATGGGAATTTTCCGAAATCAACAGTTTGAGCACTTAATATTGAATTGAAAGCTAAAGTTAAAATGATAAAACTGATTTTTCTCATATGTGTGGCAACGGTCTATGTATGGTGCGTGCTTCGCATGCACTATACACCTTGTTATAGCGTGTTTTTTTCTTTTTCAAACCATTCAATAGCAATGGTCTTTGTTTTATTTCTATAGAATTTAGTCCATTTAGATTTGATATTTTTATCTTCAATTCCATTCGTCAAATATTCCATTTCCACTCCAGCCTTAATTCCTTTTTTGTAGAACTCAATTCCATAATTTTCAGTTGAATCAATTAAAGATTTATAGTTCTCTTTAAGTTTTTCTTTGAAGTCTGTACTTGAATCTATGAAGTCAGATATAATTTCAAATCGTTGCTCTTTAGTCAGTCTAGGAATGAAAATATGAGTATCATAGTTCTTTTCATTGGCTATAATAGCTTCTTTTATATCCCTTTCTTCCTCTTTAGTTAGTCCCGATTCATATTCCGATTTACATTCTGAAACTAAAGAGTGATCAAAAATATGAACTCCAATAACTTTTAAATCTCTCTTTCTTAAATAGAAAGTTTCGTTCATAGAAGTAAAGGAGTAAGCAAAAGCAGAAATCAAGAATTCTATATTTGTGTTTTGCTCTTTCATATTTAATGTGCTACAACATTTAATATATGTGTCGTAGCAGGGCAAAATATTACCTTGCTTTTCGATTTTTCTGCACATTGGTTGCTAACTTTTACTTTCTGCAAGTATTGCACCTACCAAAAATACAACAACCATTAGATTCATCACTTAGCTGCTATGAGCATATATATAGTGTTGTGAGTTTTTTTTAATTCAGTTCAAGTTTTATTCTATTTTCTAATTGAACAAGTTCATACTCCAATTCATCTTCGGGGATGTCCAAAAATTTACCCCATTCATTTTTGAATTGGTTAAAGAATATTTCGCTTTGATTTTTAAGTGTGTCAAGAGGAACATCTTTAATGTCTTTTTGTCTCAGGATATCTATTTTTGATTCCAATTTTCTTCGGTAAACTTCACATAAGTCAAATCTCACATTTGCAATTCGGAGAGTCATAAAGTTTGTGGTGTCCGAAACAAAAGATTTTGAAGGTACAAAGACTGTTGTAGATTTATATTCGATTTTAGAATTCCGAATATGGTACCTTGCTGCTATACCAACGTCCGTTGATATATTGTCAATTAGGTTTTTTTCAGGATCATATATGAAATCTTCCCAATCTAATTTGACATTTGATTTCCAGATTATTTTATTTTTTAGTGTTAAGTATTCTTGAAAATCGTAGTAAGCATATTGTAATCTTTGCCAGAATAGAATTGTTGTAATTCCAATCAACACTATTCCTCCAATAATAATCAACTTCTTATTCATATACAATTACTAACAACGTTCCTTGTATGTTGCTTTTGCTTGCCGAAGGGAGCAAATGAAATATACAAATTGTTGTGTGTTGTTTTTATTCTAGTTTAAAATATACGGTAACAAATGCATCAACTCTTATGTTATCAAATTCAACTTCCAAATCTTCTCTTAATTCATATCCCCCTTTTCGTACTGAATTTAAACCTCTAATATTCAAACCAGGGACTCGACCTTGCAGAAGACCTGTAATGTTAGTCTCCAAGTCAGATACAAAAATTGCTTTTCCTAAGTTTTGATTTAGAGCTTTTGCCATTTGTTCAGCTTGCTTTTTTGCCTTTAAAACTGCTTTTGATTTGAGTTCAATTTTCAGTTCCTCTAACTTAGTATATTCCGTTTTTAAGAGATTTACATTTGATATCTTTTGCGACTCTAAGTCTCTAAGTACCTTTCCTGCTAGTTTTGCATCATTTATTTCCAATTCATAACTCTTAGTCTTATAAACATCAGTTTTTTTTAAGAAAAAATCTCTAAAATTACTTGAAAGAGTTACAAGTCTTAGCTGGGTTTTCGTATCTATATTATTAGATTTTAAGACCGTTTCTAGTCGTTTTTCCAATTCTTCTACTGAAATTTTACCTTTTGAATTACTTTCTTTTAGCAAGATGGACAGTGTTATCTTATCTGGGGTAACCTCAGTAGTATAAGTGGCTTTGGTTTGAATTTGTGGAATTTTAGAAAAGTCTATTTCTTGTGAAAGTCCAAAAATTGGTATAAAAACTAGTATTAAAATTATATATCTGATCATTTGGTGAATTTTAGTTCCTCAAAACTAATTTGATTTTGTTAATCATAATAATCGGATTGAGTAAACTATGTTTCTGGTTGAGTGAATAAGCTTTTTCAATAACGTTTAATGTAAAATGCGTTTTAATGCATTTTTATATATTGTTGTAGTGTCGTTTTAGTAATTTAAGTTATCAAGCTCATGTTTAAAAAATGTTTCAAATTCCCGCTTAATAGTTACTCTGTTTTGCTTGATTAAATCACAAATTAAGTCTTTAATTGTTAATACTCTAGTATCGATTTTTGGTTTTTCATTTAAATGAAACAAAGAATATAAACTCAATTTCTTATTCTGACTAACCGGCTGAGGAAGCTGGTTTTTTATTGCTTTATAAATTTTAAGTCTGTCTGTTTGGTTAAATTTTTTGTCCAAAAATGATTCTCTGGATAATTCGTTTTCGAATAGATTTTGCATTTTTAGAGAATTTAAGATTCTTAATTTGAAAAATACGAATGCAATATCATTACGTAAAATTACATTATTATGAATAAGCTCTAACTTTTTGTTATCTAAAGGAAAACTAAAACTGTGTTTTTTTTCTAATTCTTCAGTGTTTTCTGGATAAGTTCTCATCTGTTATAATCTTCTTAGGATCTTATTTTAAATGCATTACAACGCTCCCGGCTATGATTTCGTTGTGGAATCATCCGCAAGATTATTCCGTCTAGAAATCAGTCGTTGGTTTATACTTTTATTTTGGTGTGGCACACAACCACAATGAATTATAGCCATTGTTGGCAATAGATTTTTATTAAATAGGGTATTTTTCTTCCTTCATTCCCATATATCTTTCTTTAATTACTTTTATGTGTCTTAATTCATGTCCAGCAATATGATAGATCAAAGCTCGAACAGTTCTTTCATTTTTAATTTCCCCATCATCATCGATTCCGCTTCCAGACCGCATCAGAGATTCCTCAGGTAAGTTTTGAAATAATAATAATGTTGATAGTCTAACACTCCAGTATTCATCGAAAATATTTTCTAAACTTCTTTTATTAGCTTTTGAATATTTTGCATAATTATTTTGGTCAAATCCATGAAAAGGAGTCTTGTCATTTCGTGCATACCGCAAAGCTCTATAGGTGAAGATTCTTTCATCGTCTATATTATGAACCAATACTTCCTTAATGGTCCATTTATCTTTGGCGTATCTGTAAACTAATTTCTCTTCTGGCAAAGAAAAAATCAGTTCCTTTAGTTTGAAAAAATTGTCATGAAGCTCTTGTAGAATATCGTCATCCGTTTTTATCAGATCAAAATAATGCTGTGAATATTCTGGATACTCTGTCCGCATCGGTCTTTGAATTTTTCTAAATTGATTCATTCTACTAAATTATTGGCAATGTTTAATATATGTGTTGTAGCAAGACAAGATGTTACCCTGCTTTTCGATTTTTCTGCGCAGTGATTGCTAACTTTTCTTTATTGCGAGTGCTGCGCCACTGCAAAATAACCAGATCATCCAATTAGTCATCTAGCAGCTATGATCACATATATGTTGTTGGCAAATCGTTTTTACTCTTTAGTATTACTTTCCTTTTCTTTACCAATTGCCCACTTCTTTATTCTATAATTTAAATCTCTAAACCCTATTCCGCTTAGTAACATTCCAATTGGCATTCCAATTATGGTTCTCCAAAACTCTTTTGGATTTCGTTTATAATCGGGTAAATATGCCCAATAAAGGAAAATAGTAAAAAGGGTTATTAAAACACCAATTATTATATATTCCATTTTCAAGTTTTCTCGTTTTTAATATTCAAATTCCGTGTCATCGCTATTCATTAGTTTGTCAATTTTCCATTCAGAGACTTTTCGAATTCTTTTAATTCTATCTGATAATTCAGGGTTATAGCTACAACGGTTTTCATTAAAACCAACCCAATTCGGGAAATATTTTTTAGCTAATTTGAATGTTCGTTTTTCAATGCTTTTGGAATTCTCTTTTTGAGTTTCAAAATTTTCATTCACAATTAATTTCGTCCGATAATTAAGAGCATACCTTAAAGCATTTTCTAATTTGGGATTACATTTTTCAATTCCTTCATCTTCCCAAACTACAGCGTCCGCTAGAACGTGATAATCCATTTTTGGGTTTTCAGAATCAGATTTAGTTGGAAGACTATTTTTATACTTTTTAAAAGCCTTCCTAATAAATAAATCTTGTATTATCTTTTCTACTATTTTACCCATTAATTTTTAATGTTTGCCAACGCATGTATATAGTTACTAAAGGTAACTATATTTCTTATATATGGTCTTGCAATTGTTTGTAACTAATTGTAAGTGTTTGTAAACCCATAAGTGTTACCCTAAGAACTCAAAAAGATTCAAGCTTAAACTTTGATAGACTAAAGTTCGAACCATCTTGCCTAAATTTTAGCTTCTAAAGTCTAATGTTAGATCACCAAAGGGGACTGCTAGATTCCCATTGTCCCCAAAACACTATATAACATCCCGTTTTTAACAAGGTTGGGCACTATTTGTTGGGTACTTTCTTTTTGTAAAGGTTTTTTGTTATGAAATAATATTCAAAAGTTCATACTAAAAACCTTCCAACATGAAAAAGCAAGTACAATTAATAATATCCACCATTATTATGGTATGGATGAGCCTGGCTGGATATGGCCAAAATGTAGGGGATCAATTTACGGTTGATGCTATTAAATACGAAATTACTTCAATCACTACACCCGAAATTAGGATTGTGGTTTATGAGGGTTCGGCCACAGAGGTGGACATCCCCGGAACGGTCCTTCATGATGGTGAAACTTACGCAGTGACCCTCATTGGTGAGGATACCGATACTTTTCAGGGTGGTGTTATTCGACCTTTTATAGGAAATGGGCTGACCCGTGTCACCATTCCCAACACAGTGACCACTATTGGACTTGGGGCTTTTACCAACAATAAATTGACCGAGGTAGAAATACCGAACAGTGTCACTCATATAAGAAGGTGGGGCTTTTCCGGTAACAACGGTTTAGAAGAGCTGACCATACCAGCCAATGTGGAATATATTGGGCCCGGGGCTTTTTTTGGGAACGGAGACCTCATTGTGAGATCCCAAGGCAATCCACCACCAGAAATTCATGAAACAGCCTTTAATACTCCACAGGGCCCTACCCGAAAAATGGCCCTTGTGGTTCCCTTTGTTAGTATCCAAGCTTATGAAGATGCAGGCTGGAAGGACTTAGGTTTTATGAGCATCACCTCTGGAGCCATTATCTTGGATGGCGTTATATACGGAATTATTGACACTCCAAACGAAGTAACAGTGATTGGCAATATTGGCGTAGGCTTTAATATGACCATTCCTCCAACGGTGGAGATTGATGGGGGTACCTATCCGGTGACTGCTATAGGTGATGATGCTTTTCTGAATCCAACTTTGCTAACGGTTGTGATACCGGGGACTGTGAAAAGTATTGGGTCCCGTGCCTTTTATACACGGCATATTAATCGAGTGACAGTGACGGCCCATGAACCACCGACGCTCGATGCAGATGCCTTTCAGTATCCATATCGTCACGACAAAATAAAGGTGATCGTGCCCAAGGGCAGGGTGCAAGCTTATAAAGATGCAGGATGGACAGGTTTTAATGACATCTTTTCGCTTATTGGACAAGAACACAATAATAGTGGCTTTATATGGGAAGTCACATCGACATCCCCCAATGAAGTAAAGCTCAAAAATTATATAGGCCTTAGCGGAGTTCCTACCGGAGGTCATGTAGAAATCCCCTCAGAAGTCCATTACCTCCCAAACAGTGAGAATGACAATATATATACGGTCACGGCTATAGGGGATAATGCTATGCGGAATACAGATTCAAGGAGTTTTACGGATGAACCGGAACCAGTTGACAGAACATTAAACACCGTACAAATTCCCGAAAGTGTTACCAAGATCGGAGAAGGTGCTTTTGCAGACAACCAATTGACCCATGTTGATATACCTGATGGTGTGACCTATATAGGAGAGTCTGCTTTTGCATATAATCAATTAACCGAGGTAGACATACCCGGCAATGTTAAAAGTATTGGGAAAGATGCATTTTGGCAAAACCAATTGAGCAGTGTTGAGATTTCAGAAAGTGTGACCAGTATCGGGCAACGGGCATTTGGACATAACGAATTGACGGAGGTCACCATACCCGATGGTGTGACCAGGATTGAACAGTGGATCTTTTCCCGAAATAAACTAACAAAGATTACTATACCGGCAAATGTGGAACATATTGGTTACCAGGCCTTTTTCGACAACCAATTGACAGAGGTAACCATATCAGGTAGTCTGAAAAACATTGATTTGTATGCTTTTCAGAATAACCCAGACCTTCACTTGATGACAGTGGAGGCTAACGATCCTCCATCGCTCCATGAGGATACATTTACAAATCCAAATCGTGACCAAATAGACCTTGTTATACCTACCGGCAAGAAACAGGAGTATTTAGATAATGGGTGGCACGGGTTCAGATCCATCAGCAACGGAATCTTTACCGTTGATGACATAAAATACGGAATTACCTCTCGAACTGAAGTTATGGTGGTGGACTATATTGGCATGGCCAAAGACGTGAGTATTCCTGAAACAGTGGATCATAGTGAAGAGCCCTATATAGTGACCGCTATCAAAGAAAATGCTTTTCAAAATAAAGAACTGGCTAGTATTGAGATTTCATCCGCTGTAATCAGTATCGGAGAACTAGCGTTCGGTAACAACCAATTGACAGCTATTGCTATACCGAACAGTGTGGAACGTATAGATAGCCACGCTTTTTATGTCAATCCTGACCTTGTCTTGGTGACAGTAGAGGCCAATAATCCGCCAATGCTCCATGCAACGGCCTTTGCTAATGCAAACCGTCATCAAATTGACCTTGTGGTACCCCCAGGTAGAATACAAGCTTATAAAGATAATGGTTGGGGCGGCTTTAGATCTATATCAATATCAACGGAAAGTATCCTTTCCCAGCTTATTGCGGATTTTAATAGAGGGTTTTCCCCCAACGCCGATGGCATTGCAGATACCCTGGTGATCGAAGGTCTTGAAAAATATAAGAACAACGTGGTCAAGATATACGATCTAAGCCAACGCTTGTTATTCAGTGCCCATTATGGCGGGCTCAACGATGCCTGGGATGGCACCCATAAAGGCAGCCTAGTTCCTGTGGGCTCTTATGTATGTGTGATCGACTATAACGAATCGGGGTTGACTCACCAAACAAAAATGATCTATGTAAATTATTGATGTTTTTGTTTCTGTAGTAGCCGGGCTTCGAGAGCCTCAGCCCTCGTATCCGAACCCTGAGGCTCTCGAAGGGTAAGTAGTACTAAGCATTATCCCGGGTTTCGACTCCGCTCAACCCTCGTGTCCGAACCCTGAGCGGAGTCGAAGGGAGAGCGTCGCACTGAGCTTGTCGGGCTTCGAGACGTGTGCTGAGCTCCGTCGAAGTACCATTTCCAAATAACAATCCCCAAAACCAATATCAAGTATAAACCATAAATAAATAATACGTATGTCCAAACAAAATTTTGAAAAGAAATTAACCGAATTAGAAAACATACCACAAGAATTAGTTAAAGCACCATCACAACCCGTAGATGTCACTACACAAGAAGCCGAAGACCTATTTGTTTGGGCGCAAGAAGATAAACAAGTACTAGTTAGTATAGGATTAGATTGGAGCAAATATGTAATCGATCTACCGATACGAACAGGAGCGTGCCGATATGCACAAGCCATTTGGAACAAAGAGCGCTATAGCCAGGAAGAAGCAGCCAAGACCTGGAGAGAAGAATCGCCCAAAGCCTATGAGTTTAGAAACGATCTATTGGCCGATATGCGTTTTGCGTTTAGAAAACGCCCAGATCTATTAGGACGGGTACGCACTATTGCAGGAGGAGATGGCAATGCCGATATGATCCAGGATTTGATGGATATCAGTGTGCTAGGAAGAGGAAATACCACCGAATTTGAAGCAATTAAATATGACGTATCCCGCTTTGATGTTGCTGAGCAAAAGTCAGACGACCTGGCCGAGCTATTAGCCAAAGCTAATGGTACAACTTTAGACAATTCTAAGGCCAAAAACATTCGTGACCGTGCGTTTACCCACCTTAAAGAAGCCATGGATGAGATTAGAGATACGGGTAAATACGCCTTTAGAAAAGATCCTGAACGCTACAAAGGCTATATAAGCCGTTATCGACGTAGGTGAGACTTGTTTATAGTTGATGGTTGTCCGAATTGAAAATTTTTTAAGTACTCATATTTTTTAAAGCTTACTATTACTGGCCCGCGCACTGGGTTGAGGTCTCCGCGCCATGCGGACGCCTCGCCTTGGTGCGCGGGTTTCTTTTTACCTTGTGCGGAAGCATCTCCCTACACCGCGGACCGATAAACCTTGTGTGCGGGAGGGTCACCTATCTGTACGGAGCACCTGCCGAGTGTCGTTGGTCGATAAAAATGTGTGAATATCAAGCCGTAACACAAATAAGAATAGTTCCCTTTTTTTACCAAACTATAAATGAAAAGAATAAAGGTATTATCGCTGAAGTTACAATTGAGTCAAAAAATATCTAAGACTAAATTCGTTTATGCATCTCTTCTTAAAAAAATAAGGCTGAAACTCCAATTATGATTAAATCAAAAATGTAATTAACTTTTGATCATCTAAATCCAAATTTCTTTACTTTCATATGGTTTGTTTATATGTTGCACAAAGTTTCTTGTATATTGTGTTTGCCTGCCGAAGGCGGCATATGCAATATACAAATTGTTAGGTGACGTTTTTTGTTCTTTTCTGTTTTAGTAAATCAGCACATTTAGGGATTCCAGATTTTTGTCGTTGCTTATCGGATAAACATTCCCTTGTTTTTCCACCCATTTGTCTGTATTTGTATGGTATAGTTCCCTTTGACGAAGGCGTAAATTTCCATTCAAAATTCTTTAGAGCTAAAAATAAATGACGATTAATAAAAATGTCTAATTCTTCTGAAAATCTCTCCACCTCAGTGTAGTAAAATGCAGAAACCCAACCGTCATAAACGTTAGAAATCTTCTTTAATAAAGTCAAAACATTATATTCCACTTTTCCATTGCATATATCTCTTATTTTACTTTTTAGTCTATCAATATTACTTTTTGAAGGATAAAAAACCTTACCATTAAAAGTAATTGATAAAAAATCAAAAGTTGAAGTTTTTAAATCTACTATTTTAGTTTTGTCACCTTCTGACAAGGGATGAATTTTTAGTCCTAGTTTTTTGAGTATTAATTCGCAATCATCAAATGCTTTTTTGCACTCTTTTTCATTAGAACATAAAATGACAAAGTCATCTGCATACCTAACTAAATTGTAATTTTTCCTTTTTATATATGTGTCAAACGGCGATAAGTAAATATTGGATAGAAGTGGTGATAATGGATTTCCTTGTGGTATTCCATCGTTTATATCTTGAAAATAATGTCGTTGCTTTTTTTGAATACTTTCTAATCCTCCAATTTCTTGATTCAATGCAGATTCTATTAAATTATTTAAGCTATCATCTGGTAATTGTGGGAATATTTGTTTTGTAAGTAATACGTTCTTATCTACTTCTCCAAAAAAATTAATTAAATCTGCTTCAAGTACGACTGGGTTGCCTTTATCATAAAGTTCTTTAATTTTTTCAATAGCGTTTTTGACACCTAGTTTTTTTTGGTAAGCAAAGCTTACACCATCACTTTTTGAGATGGTTTTTGCAAATTGATTTTCTAATTCTATTGCAATGGCTTTTAAAACTAGTCTGTCGGCAATTACTGGAACTTGTAAAGGTCTAAACTTCCCATTAGATTTTGGAATCAGAACAGCTCGGTTAGCTGAAAATGAGTAGGTATTATCTCTTAATTTTTTAGAAATTGAAGATATTTTGTCATCAAGATTATTTGCGAAATCTTCTATTGAAATGTTATCTAGTCCATGAGAGGATTTATTGGTTCTGTTTAGTTTTCCCCACGCATCTAAAAGCTTTTCTGGGGATGATATTTTATATAGTAAAGATTTTTTCATCTATTCTTGTGTTGCAAAGACCGTTTGGAAGACAAGTAGTTGTCCGTATGACAGCTCCTTACAATATAGACACAGAACCCCTTAAGGTTAAATAGAGCCAAACGAGGTAAATCGTTCTGACAAAATATCTCAAAAGATGTTCTAGGGCAATACAGGTCGGCGCAAACTTGACATTAAATTCAAGCGTTTTCTCATTGGCGTTCTGGACGGCATTTTTTTGGATTGTCTGCTGACGCCTAAATTGAAGGTGTAATATGTACTCATTTCATTCAAATTTAAGGTTTTTTCTGACTTTTGCAACTTTTTTACATTTTTTGCAGAAAATGTGACTGATGCCCTGCGCTCTCTGCTCTTAAAAGAGCTTGATACCATTGATTCCATTGGCTTTGTGCTGTCATACACAATGGCATCAAACGAGAAGCACACAGAACCACTTAAGGTTAAATAGAGCCAAACGAGGTAAATCGTTCTGACAAAATATCTCAAAAGATGTTCTAGGGCAATCCTGACGATAGGTTTATGAGAGAGCCTAAAGTCTAATCCAAATATTATATCAATGAACTTGTTTTCTGGAAATTAAGTGTCAATTTTTATACCAATGTTGAAACTATGACAGAGTGTCTTTTTTATGACACCTAACGTTTAATATATGTGTCGTAGCAGAGCAAAATGTTACCTTGCTTTTTGATTTTTCTTGCGCATTGATAGCTAACTTTGCTTTTTGCAGGCATTGCGCCTTTGTAAAAATACACAGACTTTTTGAATCATCACCTAGCTACTATGACATCATATATAGTGTTACTCACAGTTTTTATTCTAAGACTTTCCACAATTCATATGAACTCCATCTTGTTTCCCCTTTTTTCATAATCTCGACTTTGTCTTCTTCTATTTTTAGATATTCACCGTCGATATTGTCCCAAACGTCATATTCTAAAATTATAATACCTTTTTTATCACAACTCTCATTAAGTTTAACTTTAATTTCAAATTTTTCTTTATTTAGGTCGGTGATAATTCCTTTAGCAATGCATTTGTCATTCATCCATTTTTGCTCTTGTTTTTTTGTTACGAAATCATAATCATAAGAGAATTCCACCGTACTCCCAATTTTAAATTCACTAAACTCCTCTGTTTTTCTTTTGGTTTCTTTTCTCTCGGATTCTGCCCAATAGTTTTGGTAATATTTTATTTGCTCGTTTAACTCAATTGATTTTCCATTTAGTTTTCTATGAAGTGAAGTTAGAATTATGCCAGACATATCATCTGGATGATGAATTCCTAATTCCCTAAAGTGTTTAGATATTTCTGAAGTTCCAGCCCAAAGATTCCAATTATTTCTTATTGACATACCGGTTGAGAAGTGTAAACTCGAAGTTGCTTCCCGTTCTTCTTTATTTTCAAACTCTTTCAGTATCTTTTCAGGAGTTTTGCACTCAAAATATGCTATAGCATCAGATAGGTCAGTAGGAATGTAATTTTTAATGTATTTATCACAATTATTTTGTCCGATTAATAAAGTCGGTAGAAGTAGTAAAAAGAGAAGAATTTTATTTTTCATATTCGATTAGTTTTCTCAAATCTAATTAGCCCTCTAGATTTAGAAAACTCAAATTGAGTAAACTATTCATTTCATTTAGTTAACCACTTTTACAATTGTGGGTAACGTATGTATATAGTTACTAAAGGTAACTATATTTCTTATATATGGTTTTGTAATTGTTTGTAACTAATTGTAAGTGTTTGTAAACGTCTAAATGTTACCTTAAGAACTCAAAAAATGTTACTGAAAGTATAATCGAAAAAACGAAAGCCGCACTTTCTAAAATCTTAGAATTATCTACAATTAAAAAAGCCCTCAAAATTTGAGGGCTTTTAGGTTATAAGTAGTATTTAGTCAAATAAATAGCTTCTATCTCCAAAAGTTATTCTATATGTACGAAATAATTGTCTTTTACGGGCCATGGATAATTCTATTTTGCCCTTATTATTATCCCAAACAATTAGTTTAGGTTCCTCGTCAAAAGTACACTCTTTCATAGTTGATTTCGTTTCTTTTGCACGTATCCCTTTTTCATCAACACTTTCAGAAACTTCTATAACCTGGTCAGTGTTATATAGTGCTTTTGGTTCTCCATATGCATCAACTAATAAGTTATACGTTTCACGATTCAACTCTCCTGGAATGGCAATACTAATTGTTTGAATAATATTTTGTTTGTTAGTACCCAATGAAATACCATCGATTTTAACGCCTAAAAATTCAAAGTTCCCCGAAATAGAATATAAATTAGCTTTGGGTAATGATTCACTGGCTTCTAATTTAGCATTAGGTAATACGCTAATATCTTGTCCAATGGCATCGAATGGAATCGGGTTCGTCATATTTAGAGTTATAAAAAAAAGTAATTTAATCATTTATATTTTTCGGCTTCCTCATATTAAGGACAAGAGGGTTTGTGCTAGTATATGTAAGTGTCAATCAAAACGTTACCTATATTTTTTGAGTTTTTTAAAACGGTAAATACTTGCCACCAAACAAAAAAGCCACTCATTTGAGTGGCTTTTTGTGATCGCGACAGGATTCGAACCTGTGACCGTCTGCTTAGAAGGCAGATGCTCTATCCAGCTGAGCTACGCGACCATTATTTTGTATATGTGGTAGTAGGATTAGACCTACTTATATTGCTTAATGATTGGTTGTCGATTTCAGCGACGCAAATATACAACAGATCACCATTTCTGCAAGGATTATACAGGATTTTTTTAGTACATTTTTTTTGACCTTTTTCTTTCTTGATGTTTTTATGAAACAATCATACTTCAATTATTTTGTTTTCAATTATTTATCAGGTAAAAACATGGCCTTATATTTTTTTGTATAAATGGCTTTGTGACCATTGTTACAAAAATAGTCCTTGGTAAATCGTACTTTTAGTAAAGAATTAGATCTATTTGACGAATCGGGGAGACTATTTTACAAAAAATAAGCGTAAAATGTAAAGGAATGCGGTCTAATACGATCTAAAGAGTGTGTTTTTAAAAGTGCGAAAAGAATTATGATTATAGAAAAATACAGCAGCGTATTTATCGAGGCTTTTATGAATAATATACAATGGACCTGGAAATCTATTTTGTTCGAGGTGCCTTGGTATCTCAATTACTTTTGGGGACTCACCTTAATCTCTTTATTGGTTTGGGGATTAGAGATTGCTTTTCCGTGGCGTAAACATCAATCGATTTTTAGAAAAGATTTTTGGTTAGATGCTATATATATGTATTTCAATTTTTTTCTCTTCGCTATTGCCATTAGTGGATTTTATGGGATACTAGGAGTGGGGTTCGAACAGCTTGGAATTTCAGCAAAGAGCCTTACGTTATTAGATATTTCAACGTTCCCAATGTGGGTTCAGCTTTTGATATTCTTTATTCTGTTAGATTTTGTACAGTGGTTTACCCATGTATTATTACATAAATTTCCTGTGCTATGGAGATTTCATAAAATACATCATTCGGTAAAAGAGATGGGATTTGCTGCACATCTACGCTATCATTGGATGGAAAACATATTGTATAAACCCTTAAAAACGCTGGGAGTAATGTTAATTGGTGGTTTTGAACCCGAGCAAGCCTTTATTGTACATTTTATAGCGATAGCCATTGGTCACTTTAATCACGCCAATATTAAAATCACCTGGGGCCCTTTGAAATACATTCTAAACAATCCTGTTATGCATTTGTATCACCATGCTTATGAGTTACCCAAAGGAGCGTTTGGAGTGAATTTTGGAATTAGCCTTAGTATCTGGGATTACCTCTTCAAAACAAACTACATTCCCGAGGATAGTGGTACAGTAACTATTGGATTCCCTGGGGATGAAAAAATTCCGAAGAGCTTTTTTAAACAAATCATACACGGTTTTGTAAAGCAGAAATAGGAACTGCTACGGTACGTCCTTGTTATTCTCCTTAAAAATAGCATTTCGCACATCATTAAGATAACTTCTACCGATAGGATAACGAATATCTGCTATCTCTATGCTGTTACCTTCAACTGCATCTATTTTTTCAATCGATATGGTGTATGACCGATGAATACGGATAAATTTGTCCGAAGGGAGTTCATCAGTAAAACTGCTCAAGGTTTGATGAATCATATATTTATCAGCTCCGGTATTTATTTTGATATAATCTCCTAAACTTTCAATAGATAAAATCTCATCCAGATATATTTTTTGCATCTTTTTCTTATCGATTTTTATAAAAAGATAAGCCCTGTCATTATGTGAAGCAAAATCATCCTTCTGTTGGTATTCTTTCATCTTAAAAGCCTTATTAACTCCCATCAAAAACCGATGAAAAGAAATAGGTTTTACCAGATAATCCACCACCTCTAATTCATAACTCTCTACCGCAAATTCTTCATGGGCAGTGGTAATGATAGTTAATGGTTTTTTTGGGATACTTTTCAAAAGATTTAAACCATCCAATAGCGGCATATTAATGTCCAGAAAAATAAGATCTGGTTCGTGATTTCGTAAGTATTCGACGCTCTCGGTTGCATCATTAAAAGAGTCCAAAAGTATGAGCCCTTTGGTTTGATCTACATAATTTTTTATCACATTAATCGCCAACGGCTCATCATCAATGATTACACATTTTAAATCCATTACACTTTAATTTTTAAGTCCACTACGTACAAGTTGTTGTTTTCTCCTATGGTTAAATCGTATTCTTCTTTTTTGTACCCTAGTTCCAGCCTTTTTTTGACATTTCCAATTCCAATACCGCCGGGATAAGATACAATTTCGTTATTATTAATCTGAGTGGGTAGGGGATTCGTGATTTTAAAGTGAAGAAAATCATCGATCACATTAAAATCAATATTGATTTCTACATCCCCAATGTTTTTATTAGCTCCATGCTTAAAAGAGTTCTCAACAAAGGAGAGTAACAACATGGGAGCGATCTCTTTATCTTCTATTTCGCCAGAAACATTAATATTAATTTTTAATAAGTCCCCGTATCGAATCCGTTCCAAATCCAGATAGTTCTGAAGACAGATAATTTCTTTAGACAGACTTTGACGTTTTTGATTGGTTTCATGAAGCAAGTACCTCATAAGCTCAGAAAGCTTCAATATGGTTTTAGGGGTCTTTTCCGATTTTTCTACAGCCAAAGAATAAATATTATTCAACGTATTAAAAAAGAAATGAGGAGATATTTGGGTACGTAAAAAACGAAGCTCGGTTTCCAACTGTAGTTTTTCTACATCGACCAATTTTTTATGTTCCCGTAACCAATCCAAAGTAACTTTAATAGCCGCTACAAAGGCCATTACATACAACTCTCCCAGCATCATTTCTATAGCATAGTTCAAAGTCAATCGGTTGGTTACTTCTGGTCCTTCTGGCCATACGTTATGACTAACCATAAAATAGGTCAAATAAAATTTTGCCAACAACATTATGAAGAGAGAAATAATTACTGAAATGATATACAATAAGTATTTGCGCTTATGAATAAACTTTGGCATTAAGAAGTAGATGTTGAAGTAACTCAACGTCATATGTATAATAAACCCCAGTACAGTGGTTTTAAAAGAATACACATAATCATTAAAATAACTTCCCCATCTAAAGGTGGTAAATAGAAAATATACCAACCAGAATATTACATGATGTTTTAATGTAATATTATAATTATTACTAGGAGTAATATTTATAAGTTGTCTAACTTTTTGCAACATATTCCCGTGTTTTTTTTAGACGTTTAACAGAGTTGCTTTGTTATTGGTCTAAAATTATTCGTTTAAACTTAAGATTTGTAAATATTTATATTATTGTTGTTTTAGTGGTCTACAAATCATTTAAACGCAAATTATATACAGATGAAAATACTTTACAATGTTAAACTGTTACTAGGAATTTTGTTCATCATATTTTTTTCGTGCGACCGAAAAAAAACTAGTAGCAATGGTATAAATATAATAGAAACAAATTTAACCGGATTTGTAGACCCTTTTATTGGTACCGGTGGTCATGGTCATACATACCCGGGTGCTACAGTACCTTTTGGAATGGTACAAGTGAGCCCGGATAATGGTATTTCGGGATGGGATTGGTGTTCTGGTTATCATTATTCAGATTCCAAAACCATAGGGTTTAGTCATTTACATCTCAGTGGAACGGGAATAGGTGATCTAACTGATATTAGAGTGATGCCTATCAATAAAAAGGTGGATCTTTCTCTTCCTATTAAAACACGAGATGACATACCTTATATTTCTAAGTATTCGCATACCAATGAAAATGCAAGCCCAGGATATTATAGTGTTTTCTTAAATGATTTTAATATCAAGACAGAACTTACCGCAGATCTTAGAACTGCTTTTCATAGGTACACTTTTGACGAGGGTGATGATCAGTCTGTAATTCTGGATTTAGGGTATACCGTGAACTGGGATAAAACTATAGATTCAGAAATTACTATTGAAGATAAGTATACGGTGTCAGGATTTAGGCATAGCACGGGATGGGCCAAAAATCAAAAGGTGTATTATGTGCTCCAATTTTCGAAATCTATCAATGGTTATGATCTGTATAAAGGAAATACCAAAGTAGAAAAACTAAATACCGTTAGAGATACAGCGACTTCGGTACAGTTATTCTTTAATGAAGTCATCAAAAATCAATTAGAAGTCAAAGTAGGAATCTCTTCGGTTAGTGTAGAGAATGCCAAGAAAAATATTAGTGAACATCAAAATAATTTTGAATTTGATTCGGTAAGAGAGCAATCGAAGGAGGCTTGGGAAAAAACACTTTCTCATATCACAGTAGATACAAAAATAGATTCTCTCAAAACTATTTTTTATACGGCCTTATACCATTCGCAAGTAGCGCCAGTAACCTATAGTGATACTGATGGAGCATTTAGAAAAGAAAATGATAGTATTCGCTACGCCAAAGATTATACGGCGTATTCTACACTATCTCTTTGGGACACCTTTCGTGCAGAACATCCGCTGCTGATTTTTACAGCTCCTGATAAAGTCTCTGATATGATTAACTCTATGTTGGCATATTATGAGGATAAAAAGATATTACCGGTTTGGACGTTGTATGCCAATGAAACCAATACCATGACAGGCTATCATTCTGTATCTGTGATTGCCGAAGCCTACCTAAAAGGAATAAAAGGTTTTGATATCGAGAAAGCATATCAAGCGATGAAGGAGACTATGATGCAAAATGAAAGAGGATTAGAATTCTACAAAAAATATGGGTACATACCTTATGAACTGCTCGACGAATCGGTAACCATAACACTAGAGTATGCCTACAACGACTGGTGTGTAGCTCAAATTGCAAAAGCACTCAACAAAACGGAAGATTATCAATATTTCATCAAACGATCGGAAGCATACACACATTTATTTGATAAGGAAACTGGTTTTATGCGGGGAAAAAATGAAGAAGGTACCGAGTGGCACGAACCTTTTGATCCAAAGTTTTCTGCACATCGTGTTCATGCAGATTATACCGAAGGAAATGCGTGGCAACACAGTTGGTTTGTTCCGCATGATGTAGAAGGATTGATTCAATTATTTGGAGATGAAAGTGCTTTTGCCACAAAATTGGAGCAATTATTTACCGAAGATTCTGAAATCACTGGAGACAATGTTTCTGCAGATATTTCAGGTTTAATTGGGCAGTATGCCCACGGTAATGAACCTAGTCATCATATTGCTTATATGTTTAACAAAGCCAATATGCCCTGGAAAACGCAGTATTGGGTACATCAAATCTTAAAAACACAATACAATACTACTCCTAATGGTCTAAGCGGAAATGAGGATTGCGGTCAAATGTCTGCTTGGTACGTATTTAGTTCCCTAGGGATCTATCCTATGAACCCGGCATCTGGGGAATATGAAATCGGGAGTCCGCTTTTTGAGCAATCCATATTAAAAATAAGCGACGGTGTAGCGTTTAGAATTGAGGCAGAGCATGTGTCTGATACCAATATCTATATACAATCAGCAACATTAAACGGAAAAGAATTTAATCGATCATATATTACTCATCAGGAAATTATTAATGGAGGAACATTGCATTTTGTTATGGGATCATCTCCAAATAAAAACTGGGGAGTAAAGAACTAACAAACTTTAAATGAGCCTAGCAACCATCGATATTGTAATAATCATTTGTTACATCATTATTACTCTTCTTCTGGGATTTTACGTTTCTAAAAAAGCATCAAAAGATATAAAATCCTACTTTTTGGGAGGAAATGAAATTCCGTGGTATTATCTAGGCTTATCCAATGCTTCTGGGATGTTTGATATCTCGGGAACCATGTGGGCGGTTACAGCCATGTTTGTGTATGGGCTTAAAAGTGCCTGGTTACCCTGGTTATGGCCAGTGTGGAATCAGGTTTTTATTATGGTATTTCTAGCAGCATGGTTAAGAAGATCTAATGTTATGACAGGCGCGCAATGGATCACATATCGATTTGGAAAAGACTTGGGAGCACGACTATCCCATATCATTGTAACTGTATTTGCTATTATTAGTACCCTAGGATTTATTGCCTATTTTTTTGAAGGTATAGGCAAGTTTGCCACCATATTTTTCCCATGGGATCTTTCATTTACCCTGGGATCTATATTGATTTCTTCAGAACAATCCTATGCGCTATTGATTATTGCAATTACCACAATTTATACATTAAAAGGAGGTATGTATAGTGTGGTGGGTACCGAAGTAATTCAATTCGTAATCATGACCATTTCCTGCTTGGTGATAGGCTATATTGCTTTTACCACGGTTTCTGGAGATCAGATCACTGCCGCAGTGCCGGAAAATTGGAAAAATCTATTCTTTGGGATGGAACTGGATATTGATTGGACGGGCTATATCGATAGTGTGAATACCAAAATTGAAGAAGACGGGTTTTCACTTTTTGGGTTTTTATTCATGATGATGATCTTCAAGGGCATTTTTGCAAGTTTGGCCGGGCCGGTCCCGAGTTATGACATGCAGCGTATATTATCCACAAAGAATGAAGTAGATGCCTCCAAAATGAGTGCACTAACCATTGTCGTATTGTCCATACCACGGTATTTGATGATTACTGGTTTTGCAATTTTAGGATTGGTATACCTAGGGCCAGAGTTGCAACTGTCTGGTGCAGGAATAGATTTTGAAACGATATTACCACTGGCCATTCAGCGATTTATACCTATTGGACTAAAAGGATTATTGCTTGCCGGACTTCTGGCAGCTTTTATGGGAACCTTTGCGGCGTTTATTAATGCGGCGCCAGCGTATCTTGTTAACGACATTTATAAAAAGTATATCAAGCCCAATGCTTCTAGTAAAACATATGTTAGATTCAGTTATCTGTCATCGATCTTGATTGTCATTGTTGGACTGTTATTTGGTTTTTTCGCTTCTTCTATAAATACATTAACCGTATGGTTAACTTCGGCACTGTACGGAGGATATGCAGCGGCCAACGTATTGAAATGGATTTGGTGGCGATTTAATTCGTATGGGTATTTTGGCGGGATGTTGGCAGGATTAATAGCGGCTTCTGTGGTACCCGTCTTTTTTCCTGAAACACCAGCAATTTATCTGTTTCCTATGATACTTTTATTATCCTTTGCTGGATGTATGTTGGGGGTGCTTTTAGGTAAACCGGACGATATGGAAGTACTTAAACACTTTTACAAAACAACGAAGCCGTGGGGTTTTTGGAAACCAGTGTATGATCAAATTAAAATTGAAGACCCTGAATTTACAGCAAATACGGATTTTTGGAAAGACACTTTTAATTGTATTGTAGGGGTGATCTGGCAAATGACTTTTGTCTTGATCCCCATGTATTTATTGATTAGACAGTACGATTATCTAAGTGTAGTAATTGGTATTATGCTGGTAACCACATTTATCTTAAAAAAGACTTGGTATGATAAAATGATCACAAAAGCAAAAATATAACTCTTATAACCAAACAACTAATATCATGAAAACACACAAACTCATTTTTAAATTTATACTACTTCTATTTTGTGTAGGAATAAGTTGCCAGATGAACGCTCAGGAATCGGCAATTTACGCCGGAGGACCCATTTACAATAACAGAAATGTGTCCATCGATGAATTACGTAATTCGGGGTATACTACAGTAGTAGTATGGACCATTCATATAGAAGCGAATGGTGATTTAGGATTTAACGGAGAATTTCCACTAGTACAGAACGGAGTGTACGTGGGAGATAATACATACCCTAATTTCCCTGATGATATTGTGAAGTTAAAAACTGCGCCAACATCAATTAATAGAGTCGAATTTGGCCTCAGTGCTGCCGGTTCCGGAACATTTGATGCAGTTCGTAATTTCTACAATTCTGAAGGATTTGGCCCAGGAACTACCTTATATAATAATTTTTTGGCACTCAAAAATGCCATCCCGGGTATTGATGCCTTTAATAATGATGATGAGAGTACCTATCATGTGGCATCGGCAGTGGCATTCACCAAAATGTTGGCAGGACTAGGATATAAAAATGCTATAGTTCCTTATACCAGAAGTAGTTTTTGGAGCTCTTTGGTAAGTCAGGTAAACGCGGCTTATCCAGGTAATATCGATAGAAATTATTTGCAATGTTATGCGGGTGGAAGTGGTAACAACCCTTGTTCTTCTTCCTGGGATTTTGGAATACCAGTGTATCCTGGGCTTTGGGGAGGATCCGGACAGTATAGTATTAGTACGGTAGAGAGTAGGATGAACTCCTGGCAAAACAGTTGTGGAATAACGGGAGGTTTTATGTGGATTTATGATGATTTTGATAACAGCTCTGCTGTTGCCGGATATGCAGCGGCTATTAATAATGCACTTTCCCCAGGCAATGCTCCAGGGGCAGCAAGTGCTCCTAATCCTTCGGAAAACGCTACCAATGTAAGTACAAATACTTCATTAAGCTGGTCTGCTGGATCAGCAGCTACCTCTCATAATGTATTTTTCGGCACAAATCCTAGCCTGGGCTCAGGAGATGCGCTAGGGAATCAATCGGGAACTACCTATAATCCAGGGAGTCTAAATCCAAATACTACCTATTATTGGAGGATCGACGAAGTAAATGCTATTGGCACCACAACAGGTTCGGTATGGAGTTTTACTACAGCCAACGCAAATACCAATGAGGTGGATCATACCGATCCTGCGGGAACAGGAACGATTACTGCCCGAGCAGAAATCAATAATGCAGAATCAGCTGATAGGGCGTTTGATAATTTAAGTACCAATGGAACCCAAAATACGAATTGGAGTAAATGGTTGGATAACGGTGGAATTCCTAGTGTTACTAATCCGAGTTGGATTCAGATTCAATTGCCAAATGCGGTAGTAGTAAATAAATTGGCCATTACAAGTGCCAATGATGTGCCTGATAGGGATCCGGAAAACTTTAATCTACAAGGATCTAATGATGGAACAAATTGGACCAACTTAAATAGTTGGACTGGGCAAACCTGGTCTAATCGATTTCAGCGTAAAGAATTTAGTTTTACTAATGCTACCAACTATTCTTATTATCGTTTGAATACTACCAAAAATAGAGGAGGGATCTCAATGACTCAAATCTGCGAAATTGAACTGATAGGTCCTGCAGGAACTAACCCGCCGGTAGGATGTACGGATTGTATTGATTTTAATACAATAACCTTAGGATCTTATTCTAATCAGGATGCCGATGGGACACATTTTATAGAAGATAATGGTGACACTGCCAGATTGGTCAATAATACCTGGAAACGATCATCTACTTCATACACCATTACGGCTAATACCATGTTAGAGTTTGATTTTAAAAGCACAAACGAAGGAGAAATTCACGGTATTGGGTTTGACGAAAACAATTCATTAAGCAGTAATCGAATTTTTAAAGTACATGGAACACAAAATTGGGGAATACGAACCTATGATAATTATGATGCTAATGGTGGCTACAAAACCTATGTGATCCCTGTTGGTAATTCTTATACCGGAAACGCGATGAATCTGATTCTGGTAAATGATAATGATGCAGGGAGCGGAAATAATAGCTCGTTTAGAAATGTTAGAATGTATGAGAGTACACGTTCTAATGCTATCTCCCAAAATAAAGGTTCGAAGAGTATAGATGAGTTTGACGACGAACCCAACGGTAGTTTGGGGAACCAGGATATTCTAATTTATCCAAGTCCAATAAACGAATCTTTGCAAATAAAATTACCAGTAAATCATGGTTTTACAAGTGCTCAAATATTCAACCTTACCGGACAATTAGTAGTGGCAAAAAAGGTAGATTTAGGACAATATCATATTCAATTTGACACCTTGCAAACGTTGAACAGTGGCATATACATATTAAAACTTGAAGGAAAACAAAATTCCAACATTCAAAAATTTATTAAAAAATAACAGATGAATAAGATTCCTTGGCAGGACCGACCAAGCGGGGTCACCGATGTAGTTTGGAGATACACAGAAAATCCAATCATTGATAGAGATGCTATACCACCCTCAAATAGTATTTTTAATAGTGCAGTGGTGCCTTTTGGGGATGGTTTTGCCGGGGTTTTTAGATGTGATAATAAAGCAGTGCAAATGAATATTTATGCAGGCTTTAGTAAAGATGGGATCAATTGGGAAATTAATCATGAACCTATAGTCATGAAAGCCGGAAATACCAAAATGATTGCTTCAGACTATAAATACGATCCACGGGTTACTTTTATAGAAGATCGATATTGGGTTACCTGGTGTAATGGATATTATGGGCCAACAATTGGGATAGCATATACCTATGATTTTAAGGAATTTTTTCAATGCGAAAATGCATTTTTGCCGTTTAATAGAAACGGTGTGCTATTTCCTAAAAAGATCAATGGCAAATATGCCATGTTAAGTAGGCCTAGTGATAATGGGCATACACCTTTTGGGGATATATTTATGAGTTATAGTCCCGATATGAAATATTGGGGAGAGCACAGAAATGTAATGCAGGTGGCTTCTTTTCAAGATAGTGCCTGGCAATGTACCAAAATAGGAGCAGGATCAGTACCTTTCTTAACTGAAGAAGGCTGGTTATTCTTTTACCACGGAGTTATCAACACCTGTAATGGGTTTAGATATGCAATGGGAGCGGCTATTTTGGACGAAGATCATCCTGAAAATGTGAAATATCGAACCAAACCGTATCTACTATCTCCAGCTGTGCATTATGAACAGGTAGGAGATGTACCCAATGTGATCTTTCCTTGCGCTACATTACAGGATATAGAGCAAGACAAAGTAACTATTTATTACGGTGCAGCAGATACTGTAGTCGCTATTGCCTTTGGAAGGATAAGCGAAATTATTAAGTTTACTAAGGACAATACCTTATAATCATGATGAAGACAAAAGACCATATGTACAGAATAGAAAAATACAGCAACATACATTGTCTGATTGTATTTCTATTCATAGTATTTTGGTCTTATGCGCAGGAGAGTAATGAGAACGTATCTCCTAAAAAATATATAGCATATTTTACCGATCAATCTATCGACGTAAACGGAAATGAATCTGAAGAATCCTGGAAAAAAGTAAAAGCAACAGAACACTTTATAGATATTGAAGGCGTAAAAACTCCTAAGTATAAGACCTCTGTAAAAATGCTGTGGAATGAGGAATATGTATATTTTTTAGCCAAAATGGAAGAACCTCATGTTTGGGGGAATCTCAAACAAAGAGATACCATTATTTTCTACAACAATGACTTTGAGATCTTTATAGATCCAGATAACGACACACACAATTATTACGAATTTGAAATTAATGCTCTTAATACACTTTGGGACTTGTTCATTACAAAACCCTATCGGGAGGGTACTCCAGTATTGAATGATTGGGATGCAAATGGATTAAAATCGGCAGTGCAGATAAATGGAACATTAAATGACCCAACAGATATCGACAAAGGTTGGACACTAGAAGTGGCCATTCCATTCAAAGTTTTTAGAACTTCTTATTACCACAAAAATGTTCCAAGGGATACTTTTTGGAGAGTGAATTTCTCCAGGGTAAATTGGGATTTCCAGCTCGAACAAAATCGATATCAAAGAAAGAAGAACCAGCAAGGAAAATTTGAATCAGAGTATAATTGGGTATGGTCTCCGATGGGAGTAATTAATATGCACAGACCCGAAGATTGGGGGTATGTGTATTTCTCTTCCAAAAAAACCGGAGAACAGGATGAGTTTGAATTACCCCAAGATCATAGAGTAAAACAATACTTGTATATGCTCTACAGAAAACAAAAAGAGTTCTATAAAAAGAACAATCGGTGGGGGACCACTTTTGAAGAAATTTCCTCAAATCACCTGGAAATAGAAGGAAATAGACTTATCCGGAATTTAGAAAATCATCAAACAGGATTTAATATAACAGTAGTAAGCCCATTTACTAATCGTTTATTCATCATAAAAGAAGACGGTAAAATAGTTGAAAAAGAAGATTGATATGAAAATGATCAAAGGTATATATCTAGTAATCATACTTATTCTTATCGGTTGCCAAGCCGAAGAAAAAAAGGAAATAGTTACACAGAAAGAAGAAGTGTCAGAAATGAAAACAACACCTTTTAAATATTGGACATGGATAACCGCTAATCCTGAAAAATCAGAGCAGGAGTATACAATTGAATTCAAGAAATATAAAAATAACGGAATAGATGCAGTATTGATCAACACATTTGCAGATCCGATAGTGTTGGAAAAGTTAACCAAATTGGCTGTGAACGAAGATCTAGAAGTTCACGCATGGATGTTTACCATGAACAGACCTGATGATAAGGTAGCATTACAACACCCTGATTGGTATATGGTGAGTAGAAGTGGTAAGTCTTGTTTTGATGATAGACCTTATGTAGATTATTACCAATGGTTGTCACCTAGTCACCCAGAAGCTCGACAACATGTTTGGGATTTGGTGGAAGGTTTAGCCAAAGTAAAGGATGTGGCAAGTGTGCATTTGGATTATATCAGGTATCCGGATATTTATTTACCCATTGGATTATTACCCAAATACAATCTGGTTCAAAATGAAGAATTGCCAGATTTTGATTTTGATTACTCTCAAGCTTCAGTACAAAAGTTTAAACGTCTATATGGTAAAGACATTCAAAAAGCTGAAGTTCCTGCAATAGATATCGAATGGAAACAGTTTAGATTAAATGAAATCAAAGAGGTTGTAGATGGTGCGTATGACATTGCACATAAGCATGGAAAAAAACTAACGGCAGCAGTTTTTCCATATCCTGAAATGGCAGATCATATGGTACGTCAGCGTTGGGATAAATGGAATGTGGATGAGGTTTTGCCAATGATCTATTATAATTTTTATAACGAAACGGTGGATTGGGTAGGTTTTGCTACTCGACAAGGTGTAGAAGACTTAAAAGGAAAAAATACCAAACTACATACGGGGATTTATTTACCCCCAATGAGTGCGAAAGATGTTGCCGTAGCTATCGAATTGGCTAAAAACAACGGGGCTGCAGGAGTGTCTTTTTTTGATGGAGAAAACATCACAGATGAACAATTTGAAGCCATAAAATCCGCAAAAAACAAATAAAATGTGCGTTTCATGATGAAATCATTTCTATGAAAATAGTATACATAAATATCGTCATCGTGCTATTTCTTTGGTCCTGTAAAAAGGAACAAATCAAGAGACAAAATAATGATTTTGCCGAATCATTATTGACCTCATATGTAAATACTTTTATAGGAACCGATGGTCCCGGGAATACCTATCCCGGGGCTACGCTTCCTTTTGGAATGGTGCAGTTAAGCCCAGATATCGGGATTCCCGGATGGGATCGTATAGCAGGGTACTATTATCAAGATTCTATCATTAGTGGTTTTTCTCATACGCATCTTACGGGCACCGGAGCTGGCGATTTGTATGATATTCTGGTAATGCCTACCAATAGTAGGTTTTCAGAAAGGATAAAAGAAAATAACTATAAGCCATTTTCTAAATTCAGTCATGAAAATGAAAAATCATCTCCAGGCTATTATACGGTTGATTTATTAGACTATGGTATTAAAGCAGAACTCACTGCGACTAATAGGGTAGGAATACACCGATATACCTTTCCTAAAGATACAGCAACGGCAATACATATCGATTTGGGATATGCCCTTAATTGGGATAAACCTACAGATACCTTTATAGAAAAGGTGAATGATTCCACATTACAAGGATATCGCATGTCTACAGGTTGGGCAAAAGATCAGAGAGTGTATTTTGTCATGCAATTCTCTAAGCCATTTCAGAATTATACCATGTACACGGATGATCGTGAAATAACAACCTCATCAGTACAAGGTGAAAACACAAAAGCAGTAGTCCATTATCAGACTTCAGACCAAGAACAAATTATCATAAAAACAGGTCTATCTACCGCAAATATTGAAGGGGCAATGGCCTCATTAGAACAAGAGACTGAAGGTTTTGATTTTGATCAGTACAAGGAAAAAGCACAGGAAACATGGGAGAAGGAATTACAAAAGATTAAAATCAAGACAGCAGATGCAGATAAGAGAGCGATATTCTATACGATGATGTATCAGTCGATGTTGGCACCAACTTTATTAAGCGATACTAACGGAAACTATAAAGGAGCCAATGATACGATCGCCCAGGCTATTGGGTTTAACAGGTATGATACGTTTTCATTGTGGGATACCTTTAGAGCCGCACATCCATTGTACACGATTACTCAACCAGAACGTGTGCCAGATATGATTCAATCTCTTTTGGCACACTACAAAGAAACCGGCCTCTTACCTGTTTGGTCTATGCAAGGAAACGAAACCAACATGATGATTGGTTATCATGCGGTTCCGGTAATTGTAGATGCCTATTTTAAAGGATTTGATTTTGATGTCGAACTCGCTTATAAAGCTTGTAAAGAGAGTGCTATGGTAAACGACCGACAAATTGATGTATACAAGGATTTAGGGTATATCCCGATAGGAGAACATCATGAAAACTGGTCAGTTTCAAAAACATTAGAATATGCATATGATGACTGGTGTATCGCCATGTTTGCGAGAGATTTGGGTAAACAAGAGGATTATGAATATTTCATGAGTCGATCCCAAAACTGGAAGAATATGTATAATGAGAAGAGGTCCTGGATACAACCCAAAAATGATATAGGAGATTTTATAGAGCCTTTTATTCCTAAAGAATATACTACGTACTTCTGCGAGAGTAATGCTTGGCAATACTATTGGTTTGTACCCCAGGATATCGATGGTTTGATTAAAAAGACAGGAGGCAAGGAACGATTTACACAAAAACTAGATTCCATGTTTTCTTATGATCCAGAACCTGGAGATAAATTACCCATTTTTAGTACAGGTATGATTGGTCAATATGCGCATGGTAACGAACCGAGCCATCATGTTGCTTTCTTGTATAATTATGTGAACCAGTCTTCTAAAACCCAGGAATTGACTCAGGAGATTTTGTCAAAACAATATCAAAATCAACCTAATGGGCATTGTGGAAATGAGGATTGTGGGCAAATGTCATCTTGGTATATTTTTAGTTCTCTTGGTTTTTATCCGGTAAACCCAGCACAAGGAGCTTACCTTTTGACTTCCCCCATTTTTGAAGAAGCTACTATACAATTGCCAAAAGGAAAAGTTTTCACGATTAAGACCAAAAACCGCTCTGCTCAGAATACATATATATCAAATGTTACTCTTAATGGAGAACCTCTAAAACAGCTGTTTATAACGCATAAAAACATTTTAGCCGGAGGACTTTTGGAGTTTGAAATGAGTGATAAACCCAATGATTCGAAATTTATAAATATGGGATTGCCCGAAATAAATAAGATATATCAATGATAGTAAGAAATTATACATACCGCTTTTCAATGCTAATGCTGATCGCTGTTTTTTTGAGTTGTAACAATGACAAAAAGACCGAGGATATTATTGTAGAAAAGAAAGCAGTAGTTGATACAGTAAAGCCAGTAGTGATTTCCACCTGGAACCACGGCGTCCCTGCCAATGAAGAAGCTTGGAAAGTGTTAGCGGCAGGCGGAAATGCACTAGATGCGGTAGAGTTGGGTGTACGAACTGCTGAAGCAAATCCGGATATTCAAACCGTTGGATTAGGAGGTTTTCCTGATCGTGAAGGTAATGTTACTCTTGATGCATGTATTATGGATCATAAGAGCAACTGCGGAGCTGTATCGTTTTTGCAACATATAAAACATCCAATTTCTGTGGCTCGTAAGGTTATGGAAAAGACACCGCATATTATGCTTACCGGAGAAGGAGCCTTACAGTTTGCTTTAGAACAAGGGTTTGAGAAAGAAAACTTACTTACTCCAGCTTCCAAAAAGGCATATGAAGATTGGTTACAAAAATCAAATTATAAGCCTATTATTAATATAGAAAACCACGATACCATCAGTATGCTAGCATTAGATCAAGATGGTAATTTGTCGGGGGCATGTACCACAAGTGGAGCTGCCTGGAAAATGCATGGAAGAGTGGGAGATTCTCCAATAATTGGGGCTGGATTGTTCCTGGATAATGAGGTGGGAGCCGCCGCGGCTACGGGACTTGGCGAAGCCGTAATCAGAACTGCAGGAAGCGCTATGGTAGTAGAGCTCATGCGACAAGGGAAATCTCCTTACCAAGCCTGCAAAGAAGTTGTAGAACGAATCTATAACATACATAAAAATCACAGTGATTTAGAATATTTACAGGTGGGCTTTATTGCACTAAATAAAAAGGGTGAATATGGCTCTTATTGCCTGAGACCAGGATTTAATTTTGCTATTAAGAATGCTTTTGTTGACAATGAACTGAAGAATGCACAGTATAAGATAAACTAAGAATTTAATGGTATAACCAAAAGAAATCAACACATGAAAAAGAGACAAGCGTTGATGTACTTTTTGATTTTTTTTACTGCCGCAATTTTAATAAGGTGGATGCTATCTTCTCCAAATGAGGAGTATGTAGCACTCAAAAATAGCGCGGAGATAAGTACAAGCACAGACCAGGCTGGAACAGAAGGAGATTTGGAACAAGCGATACCTGATAACATTAACTATAGTTTTCATGTAAAACCAATTCTATCTGACAAATGTTTTGCCTGCCATGGACCCGACGAAGCGACCATGGAGAGTGGACTTCGATTTGATACCAAAGACGGAGCATATGTTGCTTTGGGAGAAAATAAAGATCGTTATGCGGTAATCCCTGGGGATATTGCTAATAGCGAAATGATAAAGAGAATTTATTCTGAAGAAGCCCATAAAATTATGCCTCCAGAGGATTCTAATTTAACGCTAAGCAACTACGAAAAAGAAGTTTTGAAAAAATGGATAGAACAAGGAGCGAAATGGGATTCGCATTGGTCGTTTAAAGTTCCAGAAAAACCTTCGATTCCTAAAGTAGTAAATCAAAATTGGACCAATAATGAAATTGATTTTTTCATTCTTAAACGATTAGAAAACGAGAAACTTAAGCCGGCGGGTCGAGCTGAAAAAGAAAGGCTAATAAGAAGAGTATCTTTTGATCTGATAGGCTTGCCACCAACTATTAAAGAAATAGAAGATTTTGTAAAGGACACATCGTCAAATGCCTTTGCAAAAGTAGTAGATCGATTATTGAGTGACAAGGCATATGGCGAGCGCATGGCACTAGACTGGATGGAAGTATCCCGATACGCCGATACCCATGGATATCAGGATGATTTAGAACGCACCATGTGGCCATGGAGAGATTGGGTAATCCATGCTTTTAATGAAAATCTGGCGTATGACAAATTTGTAAAATGGCAATTGGCAGGAGACCAAATTGATAATGCAAGTTTAGAACAAATAGTAGCCTCTGGGTTTAATCGAAATCATAAAATCACCCAAGAAGGTGGGGTTATAGACGAAGAGTATCGTGTAGAATATGTAATGGATAGAACCAATACTACTGCAAAAGCATTTATGGGGCTTACCATGGAATGTGCACGTTGTCACGATCATAAATATGACCCAATTTCTCAGAAAGAGTTCTATGGGATGTATAGCTTTTTCAATCAGTTGAACGAAAAGGGGCAAATGGATTATGGAGAAATACCTGAACCGTATATCACCCTGGATAAAAACACAATTGATGCTAAGCTATCATTTATGAATATACCTGATTCTATTGCAGAAGTTAAATTGATGGTAATGAAAGATGAAAAGGGAATACGAAAAAACAAATTATTAAACCGTGGCCTTTATGATGCTCCAGGAGAGGAAGTACCTTATGCCTTGCCAGAAAATGTACTTCCATTTTCAGAGGAGTACAGTAAAGATAGATTAGGATTGGCTACTTGGTTTTTTGATGATAAAAATCCTTTAACCGCAAGAGTAATTGTAAATCGATTGTGGCAACAAATGTTCGGAACCGGGATTGTAGCTACCGCCGATGATTTTGGTAATCAGGGAGCGTTACCCACACATCCAGAACTATTAGATTGGTTGGCCGTTACTTTTAAAGAAGAAGGTTGGGATATTAAACGTATGCTGAAAAGAATGGCTTTGTCCGCTACATATCAGCAAAACTCTAAAATCACTCCAGAGTTGTTAGAAAAAGATCCAGAAAACCAATTGTTGGCCAGAGGAGTTCGATATAAATTACCTGCCGAGGCTATTCGTGATAATGCACTTGCTGCTAGCGGGTTGCTGGTGGAGAAAGTGGGAGGTCCAAGCGTAAAACCTTACCAACCCAGCGGCCTTTGGGCCGAGACTACCTCTGGAGTTGGTCTTACCGAGTATATCCAAGACAAGGGAGAAGGGTTGTATAGAAGAAGTTTGTATACTTTTTGGAAACGTACAGTGCCTCCTCCTTCAATGCTCACTTTTGATGCAGCTTCAAGAGATTTTTGTACGGTACAACGACAAAAAACCAGTACACCCCTGCAAGCGTTGGTGTTGATGAACGATCCACAATTTATAGAAGCTTCAGAGGTAATGGCTATTCAAGTATTAAAGGATAATTCTTCTTCAGAGACAAAAAAGATTGAAACCTTATTTCAGAAAATAACTTCACGGAAACCAGATGAGTCAGAAGTAAATAAGTTATCGGCATACTTGAATGAACAACGACAAGAAAGTACTGAAAACGAGATGACAAAAGAGCTTTCAGAAAACATCCGAGAATTACCAAAAGGTATTGATGAAAAGGAGTATAAGGCGTATACGGCTTTAGTTAGTTTATTATTCAACTTAGATGAAACGATTACCAAAAGTTAAGAGTCATGAACGAGTTATTCAAGCATTTTAATAATAACAACAGAAGACATTTCTTAAAGAAAGTAGGATTAGGTATTGGTGGATTAGCTTTAGGTTCTTTGATTGATCCCACACAAATGTTTCGCTCTCCGGATACTGCTCAGCATTTGGACTTAAGCCCGGGTTCATTAAAATTACCACATTTTGCACCAAAGGCAAAAAAAGTGATTTACCTTTTCCAAAGTGGAGGGCCTTCGCAACTGGATCTGTTTGATTACAAACCAAAATTAACAGACATGAGAGGGCAGGATTTGCCAGAGTCTGTTAGAAAAGGTCAGCGATTAACGGGGATGACCTCTGGTCAGGCTAGTTTTCCTTTGGCAGATAGTAATTTTACATTCAAACAATATGGAGAATCCAGAGCATGGGTAAGTAGTTTGATGCCTTATGTTTCTAAAGTGGTAGATGAATTGTGTTTCATAAAATCTATGCAAACAGATGCCATCAATCATGATCCTGCGATTACTTTTTTTCAGACAGGATCACAACAATCTGGTAGACCCAGTATAGGATCATGGATGAGTTATGGTTTAGGGAGTCTCAATAATAACCTCCCTGCCTTTTCGGTATTATTAAGTAGAGGTACAGGACGGCCCAACGCGCAACCTTTGTATTCTAAACTCTGGGGGAATGGTTTCTTAAGTTCTCTTCATCAGGGAGTTCAATTCCGATCAGGAAAAGATCCGGTATTGTATTTAAAAGATCCCGAAGGGATGTCCAGATTAGATCGCAGAAAAATGTTGGACTATTTAAGTGAGCTGAACCATAAGCAGGAATCAGAATTTGGCGATCCTGAAATCAATAGCCGTATTGCCCAATATGAAATGGCTTACAGAATGCAAACTTCTGTTCCTGAAACAATGAATATAGATGATGAACCGGATCATATTTTCAGGATGTATGGTCCTGACTCTCAAGTTCCGGGAACTTTTGCTGCCAATTGCATACTAGCCAGGCGTTTAATAGAAAAAGATGTACGTTTTGTACAGTTATACCATATGGGATGGGATCAGCACGACAACCTTCCTACACAAATCGAGAAACAGGCCAGAGATGTAGATCAGGCATCTGCAGCACTTATTTTGGACTTAAAACAAAGGGGATTACTAGAAGAAACCTTGGTGATATGGGGTGGCGAGTTTGGAAGAACGAATTATAGCCAGGGAACATTAACCGATACCAATTATGGTCGGGACCATCATCCAAGATCTTTTACCATTTTTATGGCAGGAGGAGGTGTAAAACCTGGATTTACCTATGGGGAGACAGACGAACTAGGATATAATGTAGTAAAAGACCCAGTACATATTCATGACTTTCAAGCCACATTAATGCACCTTATGGGAATCGATCATACCAAGTTTACCTTTAAGCACCAGGGGAGAAGATTCCGATTAACCGATGTGCATGGTCATGTGATCAATGATATTATTGCTTAATACATAAGATGACCATGAACAGAAGAAATTTTCTCCATAAATCGTTTTGTGTTAGTGCAGGAATGCTCACGTTGCCTATGTACGCTGGAGCATATCGATTTGATATGTCCAAAGATTTGATCATTGGTCATAATACTCACCAATATAAGGTAGATCTCAATTGGGGGAATTTGAATGCTTCTGAAGTTCCCGTAAAGGATTGTCATGAGATTATTCAGGATTCCAAAGGGCGGATTGTATTGCTTACCAATCATATAAAAAACAATATCATTATTTATGATAAATCTGGAAAGTTGCTGGATACTTGGGGAACAACCTATCCGGGAGCACATGGATTAACACTAGCGGTAGAAAATGGTGAAGATTTTCTATTTATTACAGATTATGAACGGCATCAGGTGATCAAAACTACAATAGATGGTAAGGTAGTACTGACGGTAGATTATCCAACGGATTCGGGTAAATACAAAACGAAAGAAGAGTATAAACCTACAGAGACTACGGTGCTAGAAAATGGAGATTTTTATGTCGCCGATGGTTACGGGAATCAATTCATTTCTCATTATAATCACAAAGGAGAGTTATTAAATGTATTTGGAGGAAGAGGAACAGGAAATGATCAGTTTTTGAATGCCCATGGTATTTGTGTAGATCAAAGAGATAAAGAGAATCCAGTACTATTGATTACGGCAAGGGAACAGAATGTGTTAAAAAGATTTTCTCTAGCAGGTGAATACCTTTCTTCTATCGAAGTTCCAGGGGCTTTGATATGCAGGCCGGTCATTCATAAAGAGGAGATTTATTTTGCAGTACTAAAGTCCAAAGGATCCACTCATGATGCTTCCGGATTTCTTTTGATTATGAATGATAAGAATGAGGTGGTTTCATGTCCAGGTGCTACAAAACCGGTATATGAGAATAATCAACTATCAGAATTGTATCAGTCTATAAAACTATTTCAGCATCCTCATGATGTATGTATAGATGAAGATGATAATATTTATGTAGCACAGTGGAACTCGGGACAAACATATCCGATAAAATTAACCCGAGTATGAGAATGTTAATAATCATATTAGGAGTAGTGATGTTGTATTCGTGTAATACGGATAAAAAGGATAGTGTAGAGCCGAAGACTTTTTTGCAGAGTAAAGAAATACAATTGGCTAATCCTAAAATTGAAGTAGATCACGTAATTATAGATAGTTCTTCTTTGATTACTGCTTCTTTGGGAGTGGATAATGCTAATATCTTTTACACGATTGACGGAGGAGAACCTACGCAAAAATCGAAAAAATACAAAGAAACCATAGTGGTTTCAGAACCTGGTAAATATACATTTAAAGCGTTTCATGAAGATTTTAAACCCAGTGAGACAGAAACGGTAACTTTTTATAAAAAAGGGATGGATGTAGCTCATTTTTCTATCATTTCTTCTTTGAATGAACAATATCCTGGACAAGGCGAAAACACATTGGTAAATCATAAAAAAGGAAGTTTGAATTTTAGAGATGGTCAATGGATTGGAGTAACAGAACCTTTTATAGCCGAAATTGACTTTAAACAAAAGATAGTTTTAGAATCTTTGGATATCAGCTTTTTAATTAATACTAATGCCTGGATTTTTCCGATACAGAATATTACGATCAAAATTTCCAGGGATAGGGATAGTTTTGAATCGCTACCTGTGGATTTTTCAAATACTCCACTAACTCAAGATATTACTAGACTGGATAATGTTCATATTCCTGTACTAAAAGAATTGCGTAAAATGCGTGTTGAAATAGCGAATACCACATCAATTCCTGAGTGGCATCAAGGTAAAGGAAACCCGGCCTGGCTTTTTATGGATGAATGGATTTTTAACACCAAAAAGAACTGATTTATGTTGGGATTGTTAGATATGTTTTTGGTAACCGTATTTGATCAGGAGTCAATGAATAAGACACCAGAATTTATATTGTTTTTGGGGCGTTTTCACCCATTGATTTTGCACCTACCTATTGGGGGATTACTGTTGGTGTTTTATTTTGAAGTGGTAGGGCGTTTTCGGAAAAAATACTCAGACGCTCTTATTAGAAATGGATTAGGTTTTAGTGCAGTTTTTGCGATTTTAGCCTGTGTTTTAGGGTATTTCTTATCCCTCGAAGGTGGTTATGAAGAGAAAGTAACCAATATTCATATGTATACAGGTATCGGTACTGCTGTATTAATTACGATACTATTTTGGCTTAAAAAATCATCGAAAGACAAGTTGTACTTCCCTTTATTTGTGCTTACCATAATTTTGATCAGCATAACAGGACATTATGGAAGTGTATTAACACATGGAGATAGTTTTCTTACCCAGTACTCACCTTTGGCTACAAAAAAAGAAAAACCTAAGGTGATAGATAGCCTTCAGTATTTTTCGGATGTGATACATCCAATTCTTGAAGACAAATGCATCCAGTGTCATAATGCGACAAAACAAAAAGGAGGATTATCTCTTATTTCAGAAACTGTAATTTTACAAGGAGGGGACGAGGGTAAAGGACTTCTACCTGGAAATGCCTTTGATAGTAATTTGGTAAAACGAATCGTACTTCCTCTAGAAGACGAAAATCATATGCCACCGGCCGGCAAAAATCAAATAACTTCAAATGAGTTATGGTTATTGAAGCATTGGATCAATAATGGAGCGAGTTTTACCGATAAAGCCCTTGCCTTTGAGGATAGTGATACGCTGGTCAATCTGCTAGGTAATTATTTAGAGAAGGATATAGAAATCATACCAGAAGCTTCTATGAGCGCGATAAATGAAGTGGTACAAGCAGGTTTTTCTTTGCATAGAATAGCAACAGATGGGCCACATCTAAGTGCGAAATTTGATGGGGATTCAATTTCCAAAGAAGCCATATCAGCTCTAAAAGGAATTGCAAAGCAATTGGTAACATTAGATTTGAATGCTACTCATCTAACAGACAATATGACCAAAGGTTTGAAGAAGTTGAAAAGACTAGAGCACCTGCGGTTAGACAATAATCAAATTTCTAATAAAACATTAGAATACTTAGTGGATTTAGAAAGAATAAAAGTGCTCAATCTGCATCATACTTTGGTAGATAATGAGGGACTTTCTATGATCGTAGATCACATTTCTCCAGAGGACATTTATGTTTGGAATACTAAGGTTGATGAGCAGTACGCCAAAGAAAAGATAGAAAACGATAGAACTGTAATTCATCATGGGATTTTTGAAGGTTTTGCAGAAATTAAACCTTTAAAACCACCTACGCTTATTACACAACAGACCATTTTTAAGGATAGCTTAGAGATTGAATTTGATCAACCTCTTCGGAATGCAAGATTATACTATACGCTAGACGGGACAGAACCTGATAGCACTTCATCTCGATACACAGCACCGATTAAAATTGCCAATTCGGTGAGTTTAAAGGCCAAAATGTATCAAAAAGAATGGTTGCCTAGTCCTACAATGGAAGAAGAGTTTTTTAAGATAAAACACAAGATCAAAGATTTCAATATGCAACATAAACCATCGGTAAAATATCCGGGATCGTATAAAGTTTTTGATTTTGTTGAAGCCAGCACGTTATTTTCGGATGGGAAATGGGCTGGATTCGAAGGGGAAGATCTGATCACCAATATCAGTTTTGAAGAATCTCAAGCCGTAAATAGCATCTCTATTAGCTCCCTTCAAGATACGGGGTCCTGGATCTTTTTTCCGAAGAAAATTGAAATCTATGCAAAAAATAGAAATGCTTCTTTTCAGAAAATAGAAACATTGAGCTATGATGCTACGAATGAAAAGCAAGCGACCGAAGTAAAGAAAAAACGTTTTAAATTAGAGTTTCCTGCGATAGAGGCGAAACAAATTAAGATCGTAGTTCATAATGTAGGGAAACTCCCTAACTGGCATCAGGGAGCAGGTCAGAAAGGATGGCTTTTTGTTGACGAAATATTAATACAGTAAACCGAATATGACAACCGCAAATAAAATTTCGTATCCCATAAAATTTCAGCCCATATTAAAAGAAAAAGTATGGGGAGGGAATAAGTTGGCTACCCGTTTTAATAAAAAAGCAACCAAAGATAATATCGGAGAAAGTTGGGAAATATCAGATGTTGATGGTGATGTTTCTGTAGTGTCCAATGGCCCTTTGATAGGTAAAACATTAACCGAGATCTTAGCAGAATACAAGGAATTATTGGTGGGTAAGCACGTATATGAACATTTTGAAAACAAGTTTCCTTTGTTGATTAAATTTATAGATGCCAAAAAGCCTTTAAGTATCCAGGTACACCCAAACAATGAGTTGGCTCAAGAACGACATAATTCTTTTGGAAAGACTGAGATGTGGTATATCATGGATGCTGAGCAAAATGGAAATCTGATTGTTGGGTTTCAAAAAGATGCCAATCAAGAAGAATATCTAGAACATCTCAATAACAAAACCCTGATGAACATCCTTAATGAAGATGAGGTGCAGGAAGGAGATGTTTATTTTATTCCAACGGGTAGAGTACATGCTATAGGAGGAGGAGTCTTGTTGGCAGAGATTCAGCAAACTAGTGATATTACCTATCGTATTTATGATTGGGACAGACCAGATCAGTACGGTAATTATAGAGAATTACATACTGATCTTGCTCTGGATGCTATAGATTACAAGGCAGAAACATCCTATAAATCATCCTACGAAACCAAGGAAAATACACCAACAGAATTGGTGAGTTGTGAGTATTTTACCACCAACCAATTAGTGATAAATCAAGATACTTATCAAGCAAATCACCTTCAGGATTCATTTGTGATCTATATATGCGTTAGCGGATCATGCAGTATTCATTATGAGAATGGCTCAAAAGTAGATATGGCTGTCGGTCAAACGGTATTAATTCCTGCGGTTTTAAAAAGCTATTCCATCGAAGCCAAGTCCGAAGCAAAACTGTTGGAAGTATATATTAAATAAAAGTCAAGGTGCCAATAATTATAAACATACTATAAGCAATGAGAAACCAACATATAACCGTATTATTAATCTCGTGTTTATTCTTTTCCTGTAAACAAAACCAGGAAGTACAATCTTCTGTAGAACCCACTGAAAAGCTGGAAAATCTTACCGATTTGGTAAATCCACTCATGGGAACAGATTCTGCTTTCGATTTGTCTAATGGAAACACTTACCCAGCAATTGCAACTCCTTGGGGAATGAATTTCTGGACGCCAATGACTTCAAAAATGGGTGATGGTTGGACATATAAATATGATGAAAATAAGATAAGAGGAATAAAGCAAACCCATCAACCCAGTCCGTGGATTAATGATTACGCTGCTTTTTCGTTAATGGCAGTTACCGGGGATCTTAAATACAAAGAAGAAGAAAGAGCTTCATGGTTTTCTCATAAAGCTGAAGTTGTAAAACCTCATTATTATAAGACATACCTGGCAGATCATGATGCCACTGTAGAGGTTTCTCCTACAGGGCGAGCAGCCCATTTTAAGTTTACATTTCCAAAGAGAGAGCAGTCGTTTATTATTCTAGATGCTTTTTTTAAAGGATCTATGGTAAAGATTATCCCCGAAGAAAGAAAGATTATTGGGTATTGTCGAAATAATAACGGCGGGGTTCCGGAGAATTTTCACAATTATTTTGTGGCCGAATTTGATAAAGATTTTGAAGTAAATCATACCTGGGGAGATGGTTGGAAATTGGTTAAAAATTCCAAAGATAATGAAGGAGAACATGTAGGAGCCATTGTCGGGTTTAAAACCAAAAAAGGCGAAGTTGTACATGTTAAGATAGCCTCTTCTTTTATCAGCCCGAAGCAGGCACAGTTAAATTTAGATAGAGAAATTGGGGATCATACTTTTGAGCAAACCAAAGCCAATGCAAAAGAAGAATGGGAAAAAGAACTAGGAAGAATTCAAGTAGAAGACAGTAATATAGAGCGTATTAAGACTTTTTATTCTTGTTTGTACAGAGTGCTGCTTTTTCCAAGAAAGTTTTATGAGTTTAATGAGAACAACGAGATCGTCCATTATAGCCCATACAATGGTAAAGTGTTACCTGGATATATGTTTACTGATAATGGTTTTTGGGATACGTTTAGAGCGGTATTTCCTTTTTTCAATATGATGTATCCAGAATTGAATAGCCATATCATGGAAGGTCTGGCAAATACTTATAAAGAATCGGGTTGGTTACCAGAATGGGCTAGTCCGGGACATCGTGATTGTATGATAGGATCCAATTCGGCACCTATTGTGGTTGATGCTTTCTTAAAAGGAGTACCTAATATGGATGCAGAAGTTTTGTTTGAAGCCATACTGAAAAATGCCACAACTTCTGAAGGTAGACCATTATCCAATGGAAATCCGATTCGATCTGTTGGGCGAGAGGGCGTAGAGTACTATAATAAGTTGGGTTATGTGCCGTATGATGTAGAGATTAATGAAAACGCTGCTCGTACATTAGAATATGCGTATGCTGATTTTACCATAGCTAAAATGGCAGAAAAATTGGGTAAAGAAGAGGTCGCCAATTCGTTCTATAAACGTTCTCAGAACTATAAGAATCTATTCGATCCTTCTACCAAATTGATGAGAGGGAAAAATGAAGATGGAAATTTTCAAACCCCTTTTAATCCTTTAAAGTGGGGAGATGCTTTTACCGAAGGGAATAGTCTGCATTATACCTGGTCTGTTTTTCATGATGTCGAAGGATTGATTCAGTTGATGGGAGGAAAGTCGGAGTTCGAAAAAAAACTGGATGAGGTATTCACCATGCCACCAGATTTTGATGCTTCGTATTACGGATTTACGATTCATGAAATTCGAGAAATGCAAATCGTAAATATGGGGAATTACGCTCATGGTAATCAGCCCATACAACATATGATTTATTTATACAATTATGCCAATGCGGCCTACAAAACACAAGAAAAAATAAGAGAAGTATTGACCAAACTATATTCGGCTACCCCAGATGGATATTGTGGAGATGAAGACAACGGCCAAACTTCTGCCTGGTATGTATTTAGTGCGTTAGGATTCTATCCTGTAACGCCAGGGGTAAACCAGTATGTTATTGGGAGTCCGTTATTCAAAAAAGCAAGGTTACATTTAGAAAATGGCAATACTTTCGAAATCAATGCTCCTGAAAATTCAGACTCCAATATTTATATTCAATCTCTTACTTTGAATGAAAAAGCGTATGAGAATAGTTATTTGAGGTTTGAAGATATTCAAAACGGGGGAGTATTAGATTTTCAGATGGGAAGTGATCCAAATAAGAATTGGGCAAACACCAACGAAGCAGTACCTTATTCTTTAAGTGCTAATTAATTATTTTTTATTGATGGTAATATTTCGGCAAAAAACGTTTTTTCAAAGTCTTTTAGTAATGGTTGGGATTACTCTTGGTGCATGTCAACAGGAAAATGCCCAGAATTCTCCAATAGAAAAAGAAGTTGAACAAATACCTGTAAAAGAGGTTGCCAAATATGTGAACCCATTTATTGGTACTTCCAATTTTGGAACTACTAATCCAGGTCCGATTGCTGTAAGAGGAATGGTCAATGTATCTCCCTTTAATGTTGCTGGGGCTCAAAATTTACCTTTAGAAAAAGACAGTCGCTGGTTATCCACTCCTTATGTAAAAGAAAATACATTTTTAACTGGTTTCAGTCATGTTAATCTAAGTGGTGTAGGTTGCCCAGACTTAGGAGTGATCATTACCATGCCTACAACCGGAGTTTTGGAAACCGATCATTTAGCATATGGATCCAAATATTCAAACGAAATTTCTAAAGTAGGATATTATTCAAATACTCTAGATAAATATAACATCAAAGTGGAAACCACCGCTACCGCAAGATCGGGCTTAAGCACGTATTCATTCCCAAAGGGAAAGGCCAATATTTTGCTTAATTTGGGATTGGGATTAACCAATGAACAAGGTGGAATGCTAAAAATAGTGTCCCCAACAGAAATTGAAGGATTTCGTACGGTGGGGGCATTTTGTTATTACAAGCCTGATGAGACGTATCCCGTATATTTTGTGGCTAAGTTCTCAAGACCAGCAAATGAATTTGGTGTTTGGCAGAATAGAGATCACTACAAAGGGGTAGAGTCTGAATGGATGAAAGCCTATAACGGCAAAACGATAGTGAAGAAGGAATATACCAAAGAGATTGTAGGGGATAGTATCGGAGGATATATGAGGTATCATTTTGATGAGCCTACACAAGTTGAGGTGAAAATAGGAATCTCGTATGTAAGTATAAAAAATGCAAGAGAGAATTTAGAAAAAGAAACATCCGGGAAAACTTTCGAGCAAATTAGACAGGAAACCAACAAAGAATGGAATCAATACTTATCTAGAATAGAGGTAGAAGGTGGGGAAGAAGAGGATAAAGTAAAATTTTATACCGCGTTGTATCATACGCTTATACATCCTAGTACATTAAATGATGTAAATGGGGAGTATCCAAAAATGAAAACCAGAGAAACGTTAAAGACCGACGGTACCAGGTATACGGTTTTTTCTCTTTGGGATACCTATAGAAATTTACATCAATTGATGAGTCTGGTATATCCTAAGCAGCAATCTAATATGGTAAAAAGTATGTTGCAGATTTATGATGAGTCAGGTTGGCTTCCTAAATGGGAATTAAACGCTACTGAAACAACGACAATGGTAGGAGATCCTGCGGGAATTATCATAGCCGACACCTATTTGAAAGGGATCAAGGATTTTGATATTCAAAAAGCATACGAGGCGATGATAAAGAGTGCTGATCGTATTGAGAATAATCCTTTACGTCCAGGACTAAAAGATTATTTAGAAAAGGGATATCTCACTACATCAACCACCAACAGTGGTTCTGTATCGATTACACAAGAATACAATATTGCGGATCATGCTATCGCGCAATTAGCCAAAGAGCTGGGCAAAGAACAAGATTATGAACGTTTTTCAAAAAGGTCGTTATCGTACAAAAACCTTTTTGACTCCGAATTTAATTTACTACGTCCTAAAAATCATGATGGGACATGGTTATCTCCTTATCGTCCAGAAACAGGGGCAAATTTTGTGAAAAATCTTGGATTTATCGAGGGTAATGCATGGCAATACACGTTTATGATCCCTCATGATATTACCGGTTTAAAAACGTTGATGGGAGGAGATCAGGCTTTTATTGAGCAATTACAAAAGGTTTTTGATAACCAACAGTTTGATATGGCTAACGAACCAGATATTGCATATCCATTTTTGTTTAATTACATCAAGGGGGAAGAATGGAGAACTCAAAAAACAGTGAATAGTTTATTGGACACGTATTACAAAAATACACCGGACGGTTTACCGGGTAACGATGATACTGGAACCATGTCTGCATGGGCAGTCTTTTCGATGATGGGCATATATCCTGTAGAGCCGGCCACACCTGTATACGCTCTCTGTACTCCAAAATTTGAAAAAGTAATTATTCATTTGGACAAAACGTATTATGATACAGATACCTTAACGATTACTTCCAAAAAAACAACTTCCAAAAATTTGATAAAAGAAATTAAAATAGACGATGTCCCGTTTGATAATTTCTTTATCTCTCATGAACAACTTCTAAATTCCAAAAACATACATTTTACATTGCAATAGTGTTTTTTATCTCACTAAGTTGCAAAAAATCAACGCTTCTTTTTATGGTTAATACTTAAATGTTCAGGCAGTTAAACGTAGGGTTGCGCCTCTTCTTTTACGGGGATATAGGTTTTAGGTCCGTTGAACCTATTTGAATTGTTATTCACCTTTTTTTTTAGGGTTTGGGAAAAGCTATAAATACTTTTAAGATAGCTTTTTGCCTATTTACCAACTTCAGAATATTAACCATTTTAATAAATATATTATGTACACACAAATCAAAAAGATTCAAATTGCAACATGTATTTCACTCCTAATGATTTTGGGTATCTCCTGTAGTAAGGATGATATTAGTGAAGAAGATTCGATTAGTTTAGAAGAGTTTACCGAGGTACAGGAAAAAGCACATGGCTTAAAGAACCCTGCTTCTGTCATGTATATCGAAGTAAACAATCAAAAGATGCAAAACGCAGCCGCGTACACCTTACCCGATGGGAAACCTATGATTGACATTGCTGTAATTTTTGCTGCCAATGTAAATTACAATACCCAAAGTGGAAGAACCCATGTGTTAAGTATGAACGATAATGTAAAAAACGTATTACGTAATCGGGCGACTACGATCAGACCATTACAAAATAAAGGGATTAAAGTGCTGCTATCTATTTTAGGAAATCACCAAGCGGTAGGTATTGCAAATTTTCCGACAAGAGCTGAAGCCAGAAGATTTGCAAAGCAAGTGGCAAAAGTAGTAAAAGATAATGGACTCGATGGTGTGGATCTAGATGATGAATTTGCAAAATATGGAACCATAGCTGGAAGACCAGCTATTAATAGAAATTCGTTTATTTGGTTATTGAGAGAGTTAAGAGCGGCTATGCCTAGTAATAAAATAATTACGTATTATCGTATTGGAGAATCTACTGGTCAAATGCAATCACAAGGAAAGAAAGCAGGACAGTTCTTAGATTTTGCATTTCAACCATTTTATGGATCGTATGCCAATATTAATGTTCCGGGATTAGGAAAACGAAAAAAAGCTGCTGCCGCTGTAGATGTAACAAGAACAGCTGCTTCTACAGCAAGAGATTTTGCCAATAGAACAAAAAGAGATCGATTCGGGGCTTTTGTTATGTACAATTTGGATGGAGTTAACAGAGAAAGTTACCTAAATGGTATTTCTCAAGGATTGTATGGCAAACAAACAAGATTGACGGGTACTTTGCAGTAGAGTAATAGGTAGAATAAATATTTGAAAATATAGAGGTTATCTGAAATCCAGATAACCTCTTTTTTGTGGATAAGCTATACTAATAAATTAAATTTTTAAAGTTTAAAGAAACTTCAAACGTTTTCGTTGTTTTGCTTTTTAACTTTTCAGCTTCGTTATTGATCGAAAAACTTTTCTAAAAGTTAATGATATTGTAATATTTATGTTAACAATTAATGATTACCCTAAGGGAAACAAATATCAAATTAACAATTAAATAAACAAATATGTGTAGGAAGTTACTAGTATTTATGCTGTTTATGTCTTTTACATGTTTTGAATCCATCTTCGCACAAGATTCAACGGTAACGGGTAAGGTAACAGATACTAAGGAAGGGAACCCTCTTCCAGGAGTAAACGTAATAGTCAAAGGTACATCGGTCGGTGTTTTAACTGATTTTGATGGGAATTATTCTATTAATTTACCGCAACAGGATGCGGTCTTAGTTTTTTCTACTTTGGGATATGCAACCCAAGAGATTGCAGTAAATGGAAAAACTACAATTAATGTGTCTTTAGCTGTAGAAACAGAGCAATTAGACGAAGTGGTTGTAACAGCTTTGGGGATAGAACGCGATCGAAAAACCCTGGGATATGCGGTAACGCAATTACAAGGAGAATCCGTATCGGAAGTAAAAACACCCAACGCTCTTAATGCTTTACAAGGTAAGGTAGCAGGAGTTAACATTACCCCACCTTCTACAGGAGCCGCTGGTTCGAGTAGAGTGATCATTAGGGGGGCATCGAGTATATCAGGGACAAATCAACCGCTATATGTTGTAGACGGAGTTACCATAGATAATACACAGTTAGGTGCTGCCAGTGAGTGGGGAGGCTCAGATTTTGGTGATGGAGTATCAAGTATTAACCCAGATGATATAGAATCGGTAAGTGTACTTAAAGGAGGTGCCGCAGGAGCGTTGTATGGATCCAGAGCATCTAACGGGGTGATCATTATAAAAACAAAAAACGGTAAGAAAGGACAAGGATTTGGTGTAGAGTATAGTAATCAAATTACTTTTGAGGATATACTAACCAATGTAAGAGATTTTCAAAGGACTTATGGTCAGGGATCTCAAGGAGTAGCGCCAACGACTCAGCAAGAAGGATTGCAAACAGCATTCTCTTCCTGGGGACCAAGATTGGGAAGCATACCTTCTTCTGTACAATTTGATGGTGTTTCTAGACCCTATGTAGATACCGGAGAAAACTTAGATAAGTTTTATGATACTGGTGTTACTATAATAAACACTGTTGCAGTGTCGAAGAACAGTGACGATTTTAATTATCGATTTGCTGTAACAGATTTTGATAATGACGATGTACTCCCAAATTCAGAATTAAACAGAAAATCATTCTCTCTGAATTTAGGTTCGGTAGCTGCAGAAAAACTGTCATTAAACTTAAGCGCAAGATATATTGTCGAAAAAGTAACCAATCGACCTAGAGTTTCAGATGCACCAGGAAATGCGAACTTCTCCGCAGGATTGTTACCTGCCAATGTGAATATAGAAGATCTGGCTCCAGGATTTAATGAAGACGGGGTAGAACAACAAATTTCTGGAAATCCTTTTGTTCAGAATCCGTATTGGGCGGCAGAGCGATTTAGAACATTTGATCGAAGAAATAGAATATTGAGTTCAGCAACTGTAAAATATCAGATTTTTGATTGGTTAGATATTACCGCCAGAGCAGGAATTGATCATGGTACCACACGTACTACTCAAATCGAAGGTTTTGGTACCGCATTTACGCCACTGGGAAGTATAGAAGAAAGAGAAAACAACATCACCCAGGTCGATGCGGATTTAATCTTAGGGTTCAATAAAAAGGTTACGGAAGATTTAGGGATAAAAGCTTTTGTAGGAGCCAATAAGAATACCCAAAGGAGAGATTTTTTGAGACTTAGAGGAGAACGATTTGTAGTACCTTTTTTAGAAATTATAGGAAATGTAGAGAATATCAGTAATGAAAGAACATTAACCGAGCTGGCATTTTCGGGGATTTATGGTTCTGTAGAACTGGGATATAAAGACTTTTTGTATGTAACGGTTACAGGTCGTAATGATTGGTTTTCTACTTTATCAGCAGCGGGTAAATCAACACCAAATAATGATTTTTACCCTTCGGTAAGTGGTAGTTTTGTTTTTTCTAGTGCCTGGGATATGCCATCTTGGTTAACCTTTGGTAGAGTAAGAGCTAATTATTCTGAGGTAGCGGGAGGAACAGAGACTCCGTATCAATTAAGTTTACCATTTCGTATTTTTGGACAGGGGCATTTAGGGCAACCGTTAGGAGAGATTGCTACGGGTACATTACCTAATACTTCTTTAACCCCGTTTAGTAAGTCTGAAACAGAAGTAGGATTAGACCTTAGTTTCTTCAATAGTAGATTAGGAATAGATTTCGCGTATTATAGAAATGAGACTGAAAGAGATATTTTACCTGTAGATATTTCCAATACTTCTGGTTTTTCTAATGTATTGTCCAATATCGGAATATTAGAAAATAGAGGAGTAGAATTATTACTTCGAGGGACACCTGTTCAAACCAACAATTTTAGTTGGAATGTAAGTTATAACCTTGGATTTAATGAAAGTGAAATCGTTGCTACAGATGATCAGGATAATATTCTTACTGTAGGTAATGTAAGAACTTTTGATGCAAGCATTAGTCAAATCGTAGGAGAGCCTTTTGGAGTAATTTATGGAACTGCTTACGAAAGAAATGCCGCAGGACAAATCGTTTTTGGAGCAGATGGATTGCCTATAGAAAGTGCAGAACGTAAGATTCTGGGAGAAGGAGTACCGCCATGGACTATGGGATTGACCAATAGTTTTCGTTATAAGAATATTGACTTAAGCTTCTTAATCGATGCCAAGTTTGGTGGTCAGGTTTATGCTGGTACCAATGCTATTGCACTTTCAACAGGTTTAGATAGACGAACCTTAGAAGGACGAGAAGGCGGATTAGAAGTTAGCGGAGTTGACGAAGCAGGAAACCCGTTTACTTTTACACATGATAATTCTACTTTACAAGCGTATTACGGACGAATTTCAGGAATCGCAGAAGAAGTGATAGAAGATGCCGACTTCATCAAGTTGCGCCAATTAAGCCTGGGATATACTTTTCCTTCCAAAGTATTGGATAAGATTTTCTTAGATAGTGCAAGTGTATCTTTAGTAGGAAGAAACCTGTTCTTTATCATGAGAGAATCAGAAAATATAGACCCAGAAGCAGGATTTAACGGAGGTAACGCTCAAGGTTTGGAGTACTTTGGATTACCACCTATCGCAAGTTATGGACTTACTGTTAATTTGAAATTTTAAGAATTAAAAATATTTCAACGATGAAAAAAATAATCATAGCAATTTTAGTCATCTTTATTGGTACTACCTCTTGTGATAGTGGTTTTGAAGAACTAAATGTTAATCCAAATACAGCAACAGAATTAGAACCAGGACCAAAATTGACCAATGCAATTTTGAGGACAGCTGGAGATCGTTTCGAGAACTGGAGAGGAAATCTAATTTACTCTTCGATGATGATACAACACATGGCCTCAATCGGAGGTGTTTGGGCGGGAGATAAATACCTTTACAATGCGCAATGGTCTGGAGCCTGGTTCGAAAGAGGATACAATGATCAAGTAAAAATTATTGAAGATATTGTGTTTCAACTAGAGACAGATCCAGAAGATCAATATTCAGAAGAAATGCTGGCAATCGCGAGAATACTAAGAGTGTTTATTTACCATAAAATCACCGACCTTTATGGAGATGTACCTTATAGCGAAGCTGGAAGAGGTTTTATTGAAGGAAATTTTAGGCCTGCTTACGATCCACAGAGCGAAATCTATGCAGATATGCTTAATGAGCTTGCAGAGGCTACCGCAGCCTTAGGAACAGGTACTTCACAATTTGGAACAGCAGATATTTTATTCGATGGGGATCAGGATAAATGGAGACGTTTTGGATATTCCATGATGTTGCGTTTAGGATTGCGTCTTATCAAAGTAGATCCTACCGGAGCGCAACAGTGGGCGCAAAGAGCAATCGATGGTGGAGTAATGCAGTCTAACGATGATACTTCTTACGTAGAGCATACAGACGGTCCCGAAGGGATCAATAGAAATGGTAATGGTCAGGTGTTTAGTGCAGACGATGATATGCGATTAAGCGACACGTTTATCAACGCATTAGCCGGAGATCCAAGATTACGAATTTATGCAGCCTTACCAGATGGCGATGGTGATAGAAACACCAGTGGGAGTAATGATCCAGCGATGCAAAGAGGATTACCTAATGGACTTGATGCGACAACAGTACTTAACATACCAGGAGGTGATGATATTAATAATTTTTCTGAGCCTAATAGAAACCTAATTACAGCAGAAGACGAACCTTATTTTTTCCAAACCTATGCAGAAGTAGAGTTTATGCTTGCAGAAGCTGATATTAGATGGGGAATCGCAGGAGGAGATCCTGCTGCACATTACAGTGCAGGAGTAAGAGCAGCAATGAGACAATTAGATTTATATGATGTAGGAGATCAAAGTGTTACAGATATAGAAATTCAGGACTTTTTAACGGCAAATCCATTTGATGCAGCTAATGGTCTTGAACAGGTAAATACACAATATTGGATTGTTACTTTTTTAAATGATATAGAGTCTTTTGCCAATTGGAGAAGAACTGGCTTTCCGGTGTTAATTTCTGTGGATTATCCAGGGAACGAATCCAACGGATTGATTCCTAGGAGATTACGATATTTTGAAAGAGAACAAACTACAAACCCTCAAAATTATCAGGCTGCTATATCAAGACAAGGACCTGATCAATTTACCACCAGAATGTGGTGGGATGTTGAATAGTTTGGCGTTTGCCGTCAATATAGTTTGATTTAACCAAAAAAGAAGGGATTGTTTTCCCTTCTTTTTATCTTAAACTTTATGAAACGAACATTAATAAATTTTATAAATTTCTTAGCCAAAGGAAATATTCCAAATTTTTAATGTGAGAGCGTAGCGGTTACACACATTCTTAATTTTATAATTAATATGAAATCAGGTAATTACTAAAATTTAAACGTGTGAAAATAATAAGTTTTTTTTGGGTTAGCTTTTTTCTTTTCCTGAGTATGAATGCTCAGGAAAAGAAAATTTTTACACTTCTATCTCCCGAGGAAACAGGAATATCATTTTCTAATGATGTTGTTGATCTGAAGGATAAGAATATTTTGTTGTATTCAAATTATTATGGAGGAGCAGGCGTAGGGATTGCAGATTTTAATAATGATGGTTTACAAGATATTTTCTTTGGAGGAAACCTCGTAGGGGATCAGTTATATCTGAATAAAGGAAATTTAACTTTCGAAAACATTACGCAAAAGGCAGGTATTCTGGATGATGGTGGATGGTCTTCTGGAGTTGTTTTAGCAGATGTAAATGGAGATGGTTATACTGATATTTATGTTTGTAGAGAACTCTATGACGATGATCAAGAGCTTCGAAAAAATAAATTATATATCAATAATGGCGATCTTACGTTCTCCGAACAATCCGCCAAATTTGGTATAGATGATAATGCGAGAACCCGACATGCAACATTCTTTGATTATAATAATGATGGGTTTTTAGATCTTTTTCTATTAAATCAACCTCCAAACCCTGGAAGTTACTCTAAGTTTTTTGGAGTTAAAAACCTTAAAAAAGACTTGCGATATGCCTCAAAACTGTACAAAAATGTCAATAATACTCACTTTGTAGATGTTAGTAAAGAAGCGGGAGTTTTTAGCACCAGCAATGCCAATAGCGTATCTGCAGGAGATTTCAACAATGATGGCTTTACAGATCTGTATATCGCTAATGACTTTTTTTTACCAGATTTCTTCTACTTAAATAATCAAGATGGGACATTTACTAATGTAGCAAATACTGCACTGAACCATATGTCATATTTCAGTATGGGAGTGGATGCAGCAGATATCAATAATGATGGACTTTTGGATATTATGGTAGCCGATATGGCGGCAGAAGATAATGTAAGATTAAAGTCCAACATGAGCGGTATGAATCCAAAGACTTTCTGGAAAGTCGTGAATAATGGAGGCCATTACCAATATATGTTTAATACCCTTCAACTCAACAATGGAAATGGAACGTATAGTGAAATTGCTGAGTTATCCAATATTGCATCTACAGATTGGAGTTGGTCCAACCTTATCGCAGATTTTGATAATGATGGATTAAAAGATATCTACGTGACCAATGGTTTGTTGCGAGATATAAGAAATACTGATGCCAATAAGAAATTAGCAGATTATGTAGTTGATGTGGCAAACACTTTTGTAAAAAACAATCCTAATGCAGGCGATGTAAGCATATGGGATATTCTGGATTTGGAAGAAACAGTGAATATTTTGCCTTCGGAGAAATTAAAAAATTATGCTTTCAAAAATAATGGAGATTATACCTTTTCTAAGGTGATGGACGATTGGGGTTTGGATCAAAAAACATTCTCGAATGGTGCAGCTTATGCAGATTTGGATAATGATGGCGATTTAGAAATTGTTGTGAATAATATTAATGAGAAAGCATTTGTATACAAGAATAACACTATCGAAAACGCTAAGCATAATTATTTAAGATTTCAATTATTAGATAGAGGTAATAAACCTACGCTTGGGACCAAAATCACCTTGTTTTATGGGGATCAGAAGCAGTTTGCAGAAACCACAAACGTTAGAGGGATTTATTCGACCAGTGAAACTATTGTTCATTTTGGATTAGGCAAACTTTCCGAAGTAAGCAAGGTGACCGTAGATTGGCCAAACGGAAAGCAAACGGTTTTAAATAACGTAAAGGCGAATCAGGAGATTACGCTTTTGATGAACGAAGAGACCGGAACAAAACCAATAAACGAGGAAACATTAAAAACCATTTTTCAAGACATTACCAGGCTTCAAAAATTAAAACATCGTCATAGAGAGAATGTGTATGATGATTTTGAAGATCAAGTTTTATTACCACATAAGTTGTCTCAGTTTGGTCCTGCGTTGGCTGTTGGTGATATCAATGGCGATACCTTGTTAGACGTTTATATAGGAGCAGCAAAAGATCAGACTGCGGCATTATATGTGCAAAATACCTTAGGTTCTTTTACAGAAGCTCAGCAGCAATCTTTTGTTAATGATAGCCCTACAGAAGATGTGGATGCTATTTTTTTTGATGTAGATAATGATGGAGATCAGGATTTGTACGTAGTAAGCGGGGGCTATGAATACCAGAAAGGAGCAAAAGAATATACCGATCGTTTATATATCAATAATGGGAAAGGGAATTTTATTAAAAATACTGAGGTAAAATTACCTTTGGTTAGTGGAGCTTGTGTCATCCCAAACGATTTTGATCAGGATGGTGATCTTGACCTATTCGTTGGTGGTAGACTAACTCCAAAATCGTATCCAGAGCCCACCTCAAGTTACATTTTGGAGAATAAAAATGGGAAGTTAACAGATGTTACCGCCCAACGGGCACCTCAACTCATAAACATTGGTATGGTTACCGATGGGGTTTGGGATGATTATGATGGAGATGGAGATTCTGATTTAGTACTGGTAGGAGAATGGATGCCTGTAACCGTTCTAGAAAACAACGGTAAGAATTTTAAAAAAATAAACCTTCCTGGGTTAGAGCAATCTTCTGGATGGTGGTTTAGTATTGAAAAAGGAGATTTTGACAATGATGGGGATACCGATTTTATAGCAGGTAATTTAGGGCTTAATTATAAATACAAGACTTCTGTAGACGCCCCTTTTGATGTGTATTATGAAGATTTTGATGATAATGGAAGTAATGATATTGTTTTGGGATATTACAATTATGGAAAACATTATCCTTTAAGAGGCTTTTCCTGTTCTGCACAGCAAATTCCACAGCTTAAACAAACTATAAAAAAGTATGATCTTTTTGCGTCATTAGACATTAACGAAGTTTATGGTAATGATAATCTTCAAGAAGCCCTTCATTACGAGACACAAACCTTTGCAAATTCTTATATAGAAAATTTAGGACAGGGAAAATTCAAAATAGTTCCCTTACCGAACAGAGCACAATTCTCGAACGTAAATGATATGCTTATTAAAGATTTTAATGCAGATGGAAATTTAGATGTTTTGCTGGCAGGAAATCTATTTGTGTCAGAAATTGAAACTATGCGTAATGATGCAGGTACGGGGCTACTTCTTTATGGAAACGGGAAAGGAGAATTTCATCCAGAAACAGTTATGAATAGTGGCTTTTTTACTAACAAAGATGTTAGAAAAATGAAAATGGTCGAAAATCAGAATTTAATTCTTATCGCTAATAACAATGATCAATTACAAGTTTTCAAATACAAAAATTAAAACACCAATCAATACGATTTTAATCAAAGTTTGCACACAATGGATAACCAAAAAATGAACTACAAAAAACCATTTATAACCATCACTTTTTTATTTTTTATGTGGGGGTTTATTACAGTGATGAACGATGTGTTAATACCACATCTCAAGGCTGTGTTTGAACTTTCTTATTTCCAGGCTGCCCTCATACAATTTGCATTTTTTGGAGCATTTTTTGTGATTTCTTTGATCTATTTTTTGATCTCCGTAAGCCAAGGAGACCCTATTTCCAAAATAGGATATAAAAATGGGATTATTATTGGTTTGATTCTTTGCGGAGTAGGATGTAGTTTATTTTACCCTGCGGCTAATTATCAACGGTATGGGATTTTTCTAGGGGCATTGTTTGTACTGGCATCTGGGGTTACTATTTTACAAATAACGGCAAACCCGTATGCGGCAATATTAGGAGACCCAAAAACTGCGTCGAGTAGACTAAATTTGGCACAAGGATTTAACTCTTTTGGGACCACCTTGGCACCAATCATTGGGGCCATATTATTGTATAAAGTATTTTCAAATGGTGAAATCACGGTAGACTCCTTAAAAATGCCTTATTTGATATATGGTGGACTATTTCTTGCTCTTGCTGTTATCATAAAGTTTATTGAATTGCCTTCGTTTGTAAATAACGAGAAGATCGAAAAAGGTTTAGGGGTATTAAAGTTTAGGCATGTCGTTTTAGGGATGTTTGCTATTTTCTTCTATGTGGGCGGAGAAGTTTCTATAGGAAGTTTTTTAATCAATTTTTTTGGTTTGGAATCGGTTATGGGAATGGATGAAGCTGAAGGAGGAGTATTTCTTTCGTACTATTGGGGTGGAGCGATGATAGGAAGATTCTTGGGATCGGTTTCTATGGGGAGTATAAGAAATACGACTAAAAAATATAGTATCATGGCAGGTTTGTCAATACTTTTCTTTTTAGTCCTGTATTTTATCACCGCAATAAAAGTGGAAGGGGCAGAATTTTCTCTGCAGCTATTACCATTTTCCAAAATTTGGCTGTTTATCGTATTCCTGATCATTAACTACCTGGCCTTTCTAATAGGAGGGTCTAAACCTCCAAAAGTGCTAACACTGTTTGCATCGATTATTATCGTATTACTGTTGGTAATGATCCTGAGTCATGGAGCGATAGCTTTCTGGAGTGCCATAGCCATAGGAGCATTTAATTCTATTTTATGGTCTAATATATTCACACTGGCCATAAAAGATTTAGGGAAATACACGAGTCAGGCCTCATCACTATTAGTGATGATGATTGTAGGAGGTGCTTTGATTCCATTATTGCAAGGAGCTGTAGCAGATAGTATTGGAATTCAATTATCCTTCTTTATACCTATTATTTGTTATTCCTATCTCGTGTTTTACGGCGCAGAAGGATATCGAATTAAAAATGTATCTGATAAAACCTGAAATTTTAAAAAGAATGCTCAATTAATCAGAAAAGATGAAACGCGTAACCATCAGTATTTTCATAATTACTAGCCTGCTAGGTTGTAAAAAACAGCAAAAAACACTTCCATATTTAGATAAGGACATCTCTATTGAAGAAAGAGTATCTGATTTAATTTCCCGAATGACTCTTGAAGAAAAAGTAGGGCAACTGGATATGTATTCTTCTAATGATTTGATATTTAATGGTAAGCTTGCTGTAGAAAAAGCAGATAAGATCTTGGAAAAAACAACGATTGGGTCGGTTCATGACTTCTATCCAGAATCTGCAGAGGCTTCTAATGAGGTGCAAAAATACATCATGGAAAACACTAGATTAGGGATACCTGCTCTTTTTATTGAAGAAGCTTTACACGGTTATCAAGGAAATAAAGGAACTGCTTTCCCTGTTCCAATAGGAATGAGTAGCATGTGGGATGTGGAGCTTATGGAAAAAATAGGAAATGCCATAGGAGGAGAAGCTCGTTCTGTAGGAGTGACTATGGTTTTGTCTCCCGTATTAGGAATTGGGCGTGAACCGCGATGGGGGCGCATTCAGGAGACCTACGGAGAAGATCCTTATCTAGCTGCAAGAAATGGAGTAGCAATTATTAAAGGGATGCAGGGTGAGGACCTAACGGCAAATGACGCTATTGTGGCTGAGCCAAAACACTTTGGGATTCACAGTATTCCTGAAGGAGGAAAAAACACAGCTCCTGTTTTTATAGGAGAACGAGAAGCCCGGTCTAATTTTTTGTATGTTTTTGAAAAAGCTTTTACCGAAGCAAAAGCTTTGGGAGCAATGGCAGCGTATCACGAATGGGATGGCGTACCGGCGGCAAGTGATCCATGGTTATTAAAAAAAGTTTTGAGAGAGGAATGGGGATTTAAGGGAATGGTGCTTTCAGATTTAGGAGCGATAGCCAAGCAAAATAATTCTCATTTTACGGCTACAACTCCAAAAGAAGCAATCAATAATTCGATTAGCGCAGGATTGGATATGCAATTCTATGATTATAGCCATGAGGTATTTCAGCAATCCATGATAGAAAGTATTAATGACAAGACCTTACCAATTGAAGATTTAGACAGAGCAGTAAGCAGTGTTTTGTATGTAAAGTTCAAACTAGGACTTTTTGAAAATCCATATGTCGATACTTCTTTAAAAAGTAAGAGATATCATTCAAAAGCGCATCAAGAATTGGCATTAGAATCGGCAAATAGATCCATTACATTACTCCAAAATAAAAATAACCTACTCCCCTTGGGTGATCAGGTGAAAAGTATAGCGGTTATAGGAGAACTTGCCAATAAGGTCTTACTTGGAGGGTATTCACCCAAAAATGTGGAAGGAGTCTCTATTTTGGATGCCTTTAAAGAAACGGATTATACTATTGATTTTGTTGAGGTAGGAGTTCCTGCCAATAGTATGGAACAAATTGATGAACGGTTTTTTCAAACTGAGAGTGGGGCAAAAGGGCTAACAGTAACGTATTTTAACAATACCGAACTTTCTGGAGAACCTGAATTGACGCATACATCATCTAATTTGAATAAATATTGGCATAACTTAAGTCCAGCACCAGGGATATCCGATGATAATTTTTCCATTCGTTGGAAAGGGTATCTAGTTCCTGAATATACGGGAACCTATGAATTCTCATTGATTGCAGACGATGTAGCTCGATTATTTATTAATGAAGAGCTGGTGTTGGATAACTGGAATAGAGAACAAATCAATGTTTGGTCAAATTATAAAGTGCGTTTAGAAAAAGGTAAAAAATATCCTTTTCAATTAGAATTTGCTGAGTACGAGGAGTTTGCCGGCATGAAGTTGTTCTGGAAGGTTGAGCCAGATACCAAAAGTCAATTTTCAGCTATAGAAAAGGCTTTGGAAACTGTAAAAAAATCGGATGTAGTAGTTTTGGTATTAGGAGAAAAAGATGAAGAATCTGGAGAAGGAAAAGATAAAATTAGCTTGGAACTCAATAGCTATAGCAAAAAGTTGATTCAAGAAGTAGCTCGGTTAGGTAAACCCATAGTTTTGGTACTTCAAAATGGAAGACCATTGGCATTAGAAGATGAAAGTATACATATTGATTCCATACTAGAAACCTGGTATGCTGGTGAATTTAGTGGTAAAGCCACTGTAGATATTATTACGGGGAAAGTCAATCCTTCAGGGAAACTGCCAGTCACTTTTCCGAAACGAACGGGTCAGTTACCGTTGTACTATAACCTTAAAAAATCTTCTAGAGGAGGGTATGTTGATGGGAGTAATCAACCTTTATTTGCCTTTGGGCATGGTTTGAGCTATAGCAAGTTTGAATATTCAGATTTGCAAATAGAAAAACCTGAAATAGTAAAAGAGGAGCAGCAAAATATAACAGTTAAGATCAAAAATACCTCAAACCGAAAAGGCACAGAAATAGTTCAATTATACATTTCTGATATATACAGCTCTGTGGTAACACCAGGAATTCAGTTAAGAGGTTTCCAACGTGTAGCATTAGAAGCAGGAGAAGAAAGAGAAGTAAATTTCACCCTATATCCTGATGATTTAGCTCTTTGGAATAAAGAAATGAAACGTGTGGTAGAATCTGGAGAGTTTAAAATTATGATTGGCGCTGCTTCAGATGATATTAGACTAGAATCTTCCTTTGAAGTGAAATAAAGGACAATTCTGGTATGTCAAGAATATGTTAGTATAAGTGATAACGATAAAGAACAAAAGCTTAAAGAAATAATGACGATAGGTGTAGACATAGGAGGGAGCCATATTATGGCCGCAACCATCAACGAGAAATCGCCAGACAAAACACAACAAGTGTATAAAATGGAGGTCGGGTGTAATGAATCCAGAAATATTATACTAGATAGTTGGGTTTCCGTTTTAGGAATTGCAATCGATAACCTGAAGGGTGAAAAGTTACACGGAATTGGAATAGCAATTCCTGGGCCTTTTGATTACTATAATGGGATTTTTCCAAATAAAGGAGAAGGGAAATTTGAGAAATTATACGATGTTAATCTTCGGGAATATATTAAAAAAGAATTGCAACTGGATTCCTCAACTTCGGTAAGGTTTTATAATGATGCCGCATGTTTTGGTATCGGAGAAGCTTGGGTAGGAGAGTTGTCCACCTTTAAGAAGTGTGTTGCAATTACTTTGGGAACTGGGATGGGAGCAACATTCCTGGATAAAGGGATTCCGCTAAAACATGGTGCGGGGGTTCCTAAAGATGGTGAATTGTATCATCTACCATTTGAGGAAGGTATTGCGGACACCTATTTTTCAACACAATGGTTTCAACGTCGCTACGAGGAAATCTCCGGAAACCAAATCAAAGGAGTTAAAGAGTTGATTATGGACACTCAGAATTTGACGATTGCTGAACTAATATTTAAAGAGTTTTCTCAAAACTTAGCAGTTTTTTTGGCTCCTTGGTTATCAGGTTTTGAAGCAGAAGCTTTGGTAATTGGAGGTAATATTTCTAATGCATGGCATTTCTTTGAAAAAGATTTAAAAATTGCTCTGAAAGAATTTCAAATTGATATCCCAGTGTACAGAAGTAAGCTTCTCGAAAACGCTGCATTAATAGGAAGTGCTCGAATTATAGATAATGAGATCTATGATGCGCTTATAAATGGATAAGGAAACAAATTACAACTCCAAAAGATTAACATAGTAATAGTTTGTTAATGATTAATGTATTCACTTATTAAATGTAGGATTATGTTCATAAAAGAGGCCTGCGTAGAGGGAATTAAACAAGCACAATTGGCAGAACAGCATGGAGCCAATAGAATTGAACTTTGCGGCGATTTGAGTGTTGGTGGTATCACACCCTCTTTAGATGAGATAAAAAGAGTGCAAAGTGAATTAGAAATACCGATACGGGTGATGATTCGGCCAAGAGGAGGAGATTTTGTGTATTCAAAGAAAGAATTTGAAATCATGAAGCAGCAAATTATGTATTGCCATAGGTTGAATGTTGAAGGAGTGGTTTTTGGGATATTAAATAAGGACAATACTTTAGACACTAAGCGAATCAAAACATTGGTAAAACTTGCGCTACCGATGAAAGTAGTTATTCATAAAGCTATCGATGAAACTCCTGATATCATGATTGCCTTAAAAAAACTTTTAAAAATCGACGGAATACATGCAGTATTGACTTCTGGAGGGAAATCTACGGCCCATGAAGGAAGAATTGTTTTAAAGGATATGGTAAACATAGCAGAGCAGGCCTTAGAGATCGTTGCTGCTGGCTCAATTACTGACGAGAATGTAGACGCACTTCACAAATACATCAATTCAGGGTTTTATCATGGTAGAAGGATAGTTGGAAATTTAAAAGACGAATGGTAGTTACATGACGATCTAATAGCATCAACTTATAAAAACAGGAAAACCCTTTGTTTTATGATCAAAACAAAGGGTTTTTCTTGTCGGGGTGGCAGGATTCGAACCTGCGACCTCCTGCTCCCAAAGCAGGCGCGATAACCGGGCTACGCTACACCCCGAAAAATGCGGAGAGACGGGGACTCGAACCCCGGCAACACTTTCGCGTTGACAGATTAGCAATCTGCTGCATTACCACTCTGCCACCTCTCCTGATAAGTCTTTTTAAGAACTCTACATTTGTATTCCCAAATGCGGATGCAAATGTAACTTTTATGTCCCTACAATGCAACATTTTTTTTGCATTATTTTCGTTTTAATGAGTAGGTCTTTTTAAAAAGTTGAAAATCAGTTTTTTCTTAAGAGTAAAAATGGTCTGCATTTTGTATCATGTGATCAAAAAAAGCTTTTTTATATTTGTAAACGATAGACCTATTTTAGCTATGATACGCCTAACAAAAAATACTACCCATATGAATTTTAAATACATTCTGGTTTTTGCTTTGTTAACCAGTAGTTTTGCATTTGCACAAAAACCGGTTCTTCTCAAAGATTTTACGTTTAAGTCAGGAGAGAAATACAAACGTATAAAAAGTATCAATACCTATAATATAGCTGTTGGAGATCGATTGGTTTCTATAAAGAAAGGGCGCAAGGATATGACGATCCAGCGTTTTTCTTTAAAAGACCTTAAAGAAGATCTCAAGAAAAGACAGGTAGTCGAGGATAAAGGAGATTTTCAAACGGTAATGCAACTGAATGATAAGGCAGTGGTTTTTTATACAAAAGGCAACAGAGCTTATGGTCAGAAAGTTTCATTGACAGGAATTATAGTAGAAAAACCAATACAATTAATAAACGATAAAGAAGGTATAGCCAGAGATTTTGGTTTTAAAAGCACCTATGGATATGATGCAGGTGGAAGAATTAATCAATTTGTTTTTAAAGCTTCTCCAGATAGAAAAAAGTTATTAGTACTCTTTCGTATCAAGACTCCGGATAATAAACCGGATAAAGTTGGTATTACGGTATTTAGCGATGGGCTTAATTTATTGTGGAGACGCAAAGTAACCATGCCTCATCCTTCAGAAATTATGCAGGGAGAAGATTTTGCAATCGATAACTATGGTAATTTTTATATGACTGCTTCTTATTTTAGTGAAGTAAATGATGATAAGGATAAACTTACTATGGCATACAAAACCGAGGTGTATCGTATCAATGAAAATAGTGGGCCAATAGTAGAGCAAGAGTTGAAAATTCCAGGATATTCTATCACTGATGGAGTGATCGAATTTGATCCCCAGGGTAATGCAAAGGTTACTGGATTTTATGCGGATAACACGGATAAGTCCGTTGTCAAAGGAGTATTTACCGCCAACCTAGCCGATGATGGAGCTGTAGGAGCGATTTCAAAGAGTAACATCTCTGATGAGATACTGCAAAAGTGGGTATTCGAGAGAGAGGCCAGAATAAATGAAGGAACACAAAAGGAAGACGATAAAAAAGACTTAGAAAATCTAAGAGTCAATGATGTTGTCTTTAATCCCGATGGTAGTACTACCATTTTTGGAGAACAACGTTATGTAGAGTCGTTTACAACTTCAAGTTCCTCGGGATCGAGAACAACTTATAAATATTACTATCGAGATATCGTTGCGTTTAAATTGTCTTCTGATAACAAACTGTTATGGGTAAATAAACTACCAAAAAACCAATTGGGAACAGTAAGCAAACGAAGTATGTCTTATCTCAATTTTAAAAATGATGGAAAACATTATTTGTTCTACATCGATGACTTTACAAATCTGAAACGTTCTTTTGAAGAAGCTCCTACTCGTTATTTTGATGGTAAAAAAGAATTTATTTACATGACATCATACATTATCGATGATGCTACGGGAGAGGTTTCCAAAGAAGCCATTTTGACCGGAAGTGATATTCGAAATTCCAGATTGGATGTTATAGAATTGACTAAAGCAGCCACCTTACCGAATAAGGATATGATTTTTGAAGCTTTCGACGGAAAGAAGAACAATTTATTACTTAAGGTATCAATTGCTAAATAGAAATCCCTTCTAACAGGTATATATTTATTTTCAGAAAAAAGTTCTAAAGCTAGTGGTAATGTTTTGTGCTAGTGTGACACTCATGAGTAAAGTACAAACATTAAATAACAACTAGACCGATGAAAAAATATACCATTTTGCTTTTATTGATAGTTATTGCTAGCCATTCGTATGGGCAAGTCAACGTAGGGAAAAGTAAGTCTCCTATCAATCTTTATGTTTCAAAACACAAAAAAGATGTGTTTGAAAACATCAAAAAAACCAATACCGTTTTTGTAGTACCTTCATCATTAGAGGCAGAAGAATTTAAAACGATGATTTCGAGCGTTTGGACATTCAATGAAATCACGTTTATTGACGAAAAAACGTATGATGACAATTCAGAAAAATATATATCATCAAGTAATTCAATTGTTCGTTTAGTAGATAATGGATATCAAAAACAAAAGACAGGAGGAGTTATGGGACCAGGGACCAGAACCGTTGCAGAATATATCGTCTTTAAGTTTATGATGGCGTCTAATTTTGAGAATGTCAAAAAAAACAAAAAAGGAAAATTGAAGTATGATTATTTAAATGTAGCGGAGCTCTTTTTTACTCCAAATATCAGATATAGACAAGACTTTAGCTCAAAAATGAGAATAGGAAGTTTGGATAAGATCAATGAAAAATACGGAGAGGAACCTGGCTTTTACAATTTTGATATGGGGTATATCAAAAACTATTTTCAAGAACTTAATAGAAGGCTTTCTAACTCAGAAAACTTAGTAATCGAAGATGGAATTGAGAAAAAAGAGGAACTAAAAAAATTAAAGGATCAAACCTTGTACGCTCCAAAATGGATTCTGAAAAAATACAATGCGCTAGCAGCTACTTGGGGTAAAACAAGAACAGAAGAAGATATTTTTGGTAAATATGGACACAAGTATGAAGTGATTGATAATGAGGATTTGAATAAAAAAATTCTTAACGGTGACGATTTCTATTACTTGATGCACACTCAATTTAATCAAAAGAAAATGGTATCGGTAATTCATAGTACCACAGGAGAAATCATTTATTTAAAAGAAGACGGATCCTATAACATAAAAGATTCTGACCTTAAGAGTATTGCAAAACTCATCAAATAAGGATTTAAAATTCTAGAAAAGGAAGCTTTTTGCTTCCTTTTTTTCATATTTGTAATATCTTATAAAACCAATCGTTTCTAAGAGAAAGCTTTCAATTTTAAAACATGGTAAAAGTAATATCTCTCATTTTTTTACTCTTTTTTAATACGGATGATGCTGTTAGTTTAAATAGTATCCGAGATGCATATAAGGTTTGTAATCAGTCAAAAGAAAATGCCGAAAAGTTTTATGAAATGACCAAAAAGGCTGCCGAGAACGGCGAAGCTATTTATGAGGGATATCACGGGGCTGCGTTAGCACTTCAGGCCTCTTTCGGGTGGAACCCTTTTTCCAAGATGTCTTATTTCAATAAAGGAAAGAAGCTGATAGATAAAGCGATCCAAAAAGAGCCGGATAATATCGAACTACGGATGATACGATTAAGTATCCAATCTAATACGCCAAAAATTTTAGGGTATAACAAAAATATAGAGGAAGATCGAGATTTTATTTCAGCAAATGTTGATAAAATCACAGGGAAGGACCTAAAAGAATACATAGAAGGGTATATCTCACATTCAGAGGTGTTTGCTAATCCCTGATTATAAATCTACTTTCTTACACTGTAGCACAATTTTTTGATCATTACAATCCGTTGTGAAGAATAGATAATCTTGCCCACCATCTTTGATTTTAAACTTTTTACGAAGAACAGATACACTTTCCTGAAAGTTTCTGGTAGTAATATTTGCTTTATTAATGTTAGTTTTGGCCAAGATCTTTTTTTGATATGGAAAAGAAGCAATGATTTCGAATCGTCTTCCGGGAAATGTAATAAGTTCATCAGAGGTATATAAATGAGAATTACGATGTAGTTTAGGTGCAGAAAGATGATTTGAAACACTTGTAAAACCTCCACTTTTCATAATTGCAGCGTTGGGTTCGTACAAATATTTTTTTGGTTCAGATAAGTTAAGAGTTAGCTGACTTTCTTCAAAAAATATAAAATCGAATTCTTGATTTCCTTTTTTCTGCAAATTAACAGTCTTAATTTCTAACTCGTTTTCATAGCCTTTCTCGATGAACCATAATAATTCCTTTACCTCATTTTCGACCGCTACAACGTGTATTTCTTTAATGTTTTTTAAAGATTTAATACCAGAGCTGATATCCAGCAAGGGAGATGTTTTGATGAGGATATTAGTGCTTTTGGAAAGCAAAAAATCAAGATGTTCGGGAACATTGGGTAAACAATCCTCAAGAAAAAATACTTTGCCCTTGCTCTCATGCCTTCTCGAAGGATCAATATAAATCCAATCTACCGTATCAAGGCCTTTTAGGATTTCTATACCATCACCACATAATGATTTTACATTATCGGTTTGTAGTATACCAAAGTTGTGAGATGCTATAGTGCTCAGTTCTTCATTCATTTCGCAATGAATAACTTTTTTGAATACCTTGGTAAAGAAATAATCATCAATACCAAAACCACCGGTAAGATCAATTAAGGTATGCCCATGTATTTGCTGACTTTTATAACGAGCAGTTATTTCAGACGAGGTTTGCTCTAGATTCAAACCAGGAGGGTAGTAGATATTGGTACAAGAAAACCAAGTTGGTAATTTCTGTTTTGCCTTAGAACGTCCAATAATTTGTTGTGCTAATTCTTGTACAGTGACGTTTGAAAACGGACTCCCTGCCAAAATCAGTTTGTTTACATTTATAGGCTGATCAGAATTTTGGATAATATATTCCTGTACGTCTGTATGTAAAATATGAGGATTCAATAATATCGTATTGGATAAGACATTTACTTTTATAAGTCTTTGGTCAACGTTTTAACGATTTTGTACTCAGATAAAAACTCTTTGGCAATTACTTTGATCGCTGTATAGAAAGGAACGGCAACAATTAGCCCTCCGATACCAAATAGCAGTCCAAAAATAAGAATGGCCAAAAATATCTCTAGTGGATGTGATTTTACACTGGTACCAAATATAAGAGGTTGATTTAAGAAATTATCGATGAGTTGAATGATAAGATATCCTATTAGAATATAAGTCAACTTTGGTAAGATCACTGTTGGGAAATCGTATCCAAGGTTACTGGTAGTAGCCAGAAACAAAACAAGTACTCCTCCAAATAAAGGTCCTATGTAAGGGATAAGATTTAGAATTGCGGCTATTAAAGCTACTGCGATAGCATTGTTTACTCCAAAAATCAAAAGCAATATGGTGTAAAGTATAAATAAAATGCATACTTGCAGTAACAAGCCTACAAAATATCTGGATAAGAGATCTTTGATTTTTGTAAAGGCTCTCATAAATTTATTCTCATCTTCTTTTTTTGCAAAAACCAATAGGCTATTTTCTAATAACTGACTGTCTTTTAGTAGAAAAAAGGAAATAAACAATACAGAAAACAAACCAATCAAAACAGCACCAAATCCGCTTAAGAAGGAATTGATCAAATTAGGAATCGCTTTAAGATCAAAAAACTGCATCAAATCTGTTTGCTTAAATAGCTCAATAAAGCTTAGTTTTTCTACATTAAAATAATCGCTGATCTCTTGATTGAGCTGATCCAGATCATCACCAATTTTGTTGATGTCGATTTCGCCAATAAGCTGTCCTTGTTCTGTAATGATAGGAACGAATAACATCGAGATCCCGAAAAATACCAAAATGGTAATAAACAATGTAAACACTACAGCAAGGGTGTTGTTAAATTTCAGTTTTCTTTTTAAAAATGAAACCAAAGGTCTACCCATTAAAGAAATTACAGCGGCAAAAGCAATATAAATCAGTACCGATCTAATTTGGAATAAAAACCATAACAACCCTAAGACTCCCACAATGGCGCCGACCGCTCTAAGTATACCGTATGAAATTGTTTTTGAGTTCATAATTTAAAAAAGGATCAAAATTCTAAGTTGGTTTGGTTTAAAAATAAGATTATCTATCCAATCTAGCACTAGGGAGGAGTTGATTTGTAATCTCATAGAGTGCAATTCCTGTAGCTACGGCAACATTCATACTACTGTTATTGCCATACATATCGATGTGTACGGTTTGATCTGATAATTTGAGAGCTGCTTCAGAAACGCCATGATTTTCTTCTCCAATGATCAGTGCAATCTTTTGTTCAGAATTCATATCATAGTCCGAACAAGCAATACTATCTTCAGTAATCTCGAGGGCAACAATCGAATATCCATCTTCTTTTAGGCTTGTAATGACCTCTGTAATTTCTTCTTTATGTTGATGCGCAACATGATGATGCGTTGACCTGGCTGTGCGCAACATACGTTTGCTTACTACAGTAATGTCTTCACCACAAAAGTAGATTTGAGAAATACCAAAACTGTCCGCAATACGAAAAAGACTTCCAATATTAGCAGGAGAATTTACCTGATCACAAATAAGAACTATTGGAAATTTTTTTAGTTCAAATTTAGTGGTATCGTGATGTAATTGATGCCCCATTTAATTTTCGAATGCGTATTTGATGATATTTGCTCCCATTTTTAGTGCTTTCAAACGAACTTCTTCGGGATCATTATGTACTTCTGGATTTTCCCAACCATCTCCCAGGTCACTTTCAAAAGTGAATAGCAATACCAATCTGTTATTGTCTATAATGCCAAGGGCTTGTGGACGTTTGCCATCGTGTTCATGAATTTTGGGTAGCCCTTGCGGGAAGCTATATTTTGAAGAGAATACAGGATGTGAAACGGGGAGTTCTACCAATTCTTTATCAGGAAATATTTTTACCAGTTCCTTACGTACGTAGGGTTCCATACCATAGTTATCATCAATGTGCAAAAAACCACCACTCAATAGATAGTTTCTTAGATTTTCAGCATCTTCAGGTGTAAAAAATACATTACCATGCCCAGTCATATGTAAATAGGGATACTGAAAAATATCTACGCTCTCTGGTTTTACCGTTTTGGGTTTCCCAGCAATGGTAGTATTAATATTTTGATTGCAAAACCTTATGAGGTTAGGCAACGCAGTGGGATTACTATACCAGTCACCACCTCCTTTGTATTGCAAAACAGCAATTTCCTGGCTATAGGTCGTAAAGGATGTCAATAAAATAAGGAGTGAAACCGTAAGCTTTCCCATAAATCTCGTCTAAAATAAAGTCTAAAAATACTAAAATTATAAAATGAAGAAGCACCTTTTAATTTTATTAACGCTCGTTGCGTTTTCGTCTGTATATGCCCAAGATCAGAATTCTGCCATAGTTTTAGAATTGTTTACCTCTCAAGGATGCAGTAGTTGCCCTCCAGCAGATGCCTTGTTGGATGATATACGAGAGCAATACGAAAATGATAATGTATATGTGTTATCCTATCACGTAGACTATTGGAACCGTTTAGGTTGGAGAGATCCTTTTAGTACCGAAGCCTATAGCGACTACCAAAGAGATTATGCGGTTAAATTTAGAAGTAGATCGATTTATACACCTCAATTGGTAGTAAACGGAAGCGAACATTTTACGGGATCAAATCAGTACAAAGCTGATGACGCATTGCGTAGATATGCTAAAGCGCCTACGACAAATAATATTAGTATTAGTGATGTGAACCAAAAGGGAAATACAGTGAGTTTTTCATATACAACCAAAGGAGATGAATTTTCTACAGTAACATTAGCGTTGGTAGTGGCAGAAAGGATCACTAAAGTTTCCAGAGGAGAAAATAGAAATAGAACCCTTAAAAACACCAATATCGTAGCCAATAGAGTGGTGAAAAATGAAGAAACTGGGGAAGTATCTATCGCGATACCAGATTGGGTAGGAGATACGGATCAATTAGCAGTTATCGCTTATACCCAGGATAGTGGATTACGAACTACAGGAGCTGTACGAATAGAAATTTAGTGTTACCGAATAACTTTGAAGAGAATAAGCTGATTTAATTGCGGGAAAAAAGAACTAAAATTATTATCAGATACCACTAATATGGCTCTACTTCCATCCTCAAAAGTAGGGCCAAAGGTAATGCCTTCTAGATTGTCGACCATGGTGTTGGTTAATTGACTACGGATGGTCTCAAAATCAAAAAGTAATGTTTTTTCTGCTTTCACAATATTCGCTCCGGATAGTGAAGCAATATCTAATGTATTAGAAGTTTCACTAGCATCTACTTTATAGATTTTTACAGAATTTCCTCCATCCAGATATCCCGAAGAAAAAGAGCGTTCGAGTACCAGAAATTGATCGGTATCATATTCCAGGATTTCTACCAATCCGTTTACGGTAAAATCTGTACCCAATGCTGGTGGTCTTGCAACTGGATCTAATTCGTAGGCAAATTGTCTTTCGGCTATACCAGTAGTTTTGTTGATGTACGTAATTCTAACCGGAGAGTCTGTGTCTGTAAGACCGGGTTCGGGACCGTCTTCTACCAGAGGCAATTCGAAAGCGATCCAATATCCATGTTGATCATGACTACTAGATAACCCTTCCAAAGCACCATTATGCCTTGGGCCAGTAGTGTTATCAGTAGTATTGGCGCTAAAGTTATCTGGCAGTGCAAAGCTTTTGATCTGTTCCCCCGATGTTGTAATTTCTATTAGAGCAGGATCAATTCCATTAACTATAGAACCTTCACTTGTATATAAAAGAGTATTTGTAGTAGTATCAAAACGTATCGCTTCGGGATCTACCATTCCTGTTTCGAAGGAAATTCCATCTGCATTTTTGATTTCAGTCATTTTAGATATCCCCACATTAGTAAATCCTTGTTGCGAATAGGTGATAGCAGCTTCGTAAAATCTAATAGGTGGTGTAGAAGCATCACTTAGCAAGTACCATTTGTTATTGTAATAGTCGATACCTGATAAGCCACCAACAGGAACTCCCTCGATATCTTGACTTGGGATCACAAATTCATCGATAAATTCTAAAGCGCTGATAGTATTGGTATCTGGAGCATCTGGATTTGTATCATTGTTGTTGGAAGAACAACTACATAAAAAAGTGAATAGCACCAGTGAAAATAAAGCCCCCTTTTTCATAAATGTTTGATTTAAAATATAAAGATATTGATTCGAAATGAGATGCCAGTAGTTATGCATTAATGAATGCAATACTATGTACCGCAGAAATGGCTGCTGTTTCGGTTCGCAATCGAGTTGTACCCAATGTAATTGGAATATAACCTACGTCCAGTGCTATTTTAATTTCTTTATTTGAAAAGTCCCCTTCAGGCCCGATCAAAATTGTAGTATTGGTTTTGGGCTCTACAATGTTTTTTAGTAGTTCTTTTGGCCCCTCTTCGCAATGTGCGATCAATAGTTGTCCTTGAGATTGCTGTTGCATGAACTCTGAAAACGAAACTGCCGGATGTAATTTGGGTAAATGATATTGTAGGGATTGTTTCATTGCACTTTGCAAAATGCGCTCAAAACGCTCAGGTTTTATTACTTTCCGCTCACTATGATCACAAATAATGGGTGTGATTTCATCGATTCCAATTTCGGTTGCTTTTTCCAAAAACCATTCATAACGATCGTTCATTTTGGTAGGAGCAACAGCCATATGCAAACGATAAGGATGCTTTGTTTGTGTTTCTCTTGAATTTATTTTTGCAATGCATTGCGAAGGGTTAGAGAACGTAATTTCTGCAATAAACAGTTCTCCCTTACCATTGGTGATATGCAATACATCTCCTTCTTTTTTACGCAGTACTTTGGCTATATGCTTGCTCTCCTCCCTGGTAAAGCGGATCTCTGTACTTGTGGTTTCTAAAGTATGGTTGTAGAAAAGTTGCATTAGATTTTTATTCTGGCTTTGGCAACTACGCTCATGTCTGTAAATTCTCCTTTCAGGTATTTTAAATATCCAACAATCCCTATCATTGCTGCATTATCTGTGGTATATTCAAATTTTGGGATAAAGGTTTCCCAACCAAATTTACCTTCACCTTCTTTCATGGCATTTCTGATTCCAGAATTTGCCGATACACCACCTCCGATAGCTATTCTTTTAATTCCTGTTTGTTTTGAAGCTTTTTTGAGTTTATCCACCAGGATTCCAATAATGGTATACTGCAGGGAAGCACAGATGTCGTACAAGTTCTCTTCTATAAATTTTGGATTTTCCTTCACTTTTTTCTGAATAAAATAAAGCACCGCGGTTTTGAGTCCGCTGAAACTAAAGTTCAAATCACCTACTTTAGGTTTAGGAAACTGAAACGCTTTTGGATTTCCCTGTTGCGCATATTTATCAACCAAGGGACCACCTGGATAAGGCAAACCTAGTAGTTTTGCACTTTTGTCGAAAGCTTCTCCCACAGCGTCATCAATGGTTTCTCCGATCACATCCATATCAAAATGATCATTGACTTGAACAATTTGCGTATGTCCACCGCTAATGGTCATCGCTAGGAATGGAAAATCAGGTTGCTGATATCCTTCTTCTTCAATAAAATGGGCAAGGATGTGCGCTTGCATATGATTTACGTCGATCAAAGGGATATCTAGGGCCAGGGCGAGGGATTTGGCAAAAGAAGTACCTACTAGCAAAGATCCCATTAGTCCAGGGCCTCTAGTAAAGGCAATGGCATTCAAATCTTCTTTGGTAATTCCTGCTTGTTTTATAGCCTGATCAATCACAGGAACGATATTTTGCTGATGTGCTCTAGAAGCCAATTCAGGCACAACACCACCGTATTGTTCGTGTATTTTTTGGGAGGCTACAACATTTGATAAAACTTTTCCGTTGCATAATATAGCAGCAGAGGTATCATCGCATGAGGACTCAATACCCAGGATGTATATTTTTTGTGGATTCATTATGAGGAAAAGGGCATAGAAATTGTTAATATTGTCAGCAAAGTTAAAACAATAAAGCATATCAAAAAATTTCGGAAAATATTACTTAGGGTATTTCTTACCCTTTTGTCGCTATTTGCATTTTTAGTGATTGTATTTTCTGTTCCTGCTGTTCAAACTTATTTTGGAGATAAAATCACCAATAATCTTAAAGAAAAAAATAACGTAGATATTACTATCGGTAGATTAGGGTTAACATATGCCGGTAGGGTGAGTCTTAAAGAAGTATTGGTAAAGGATCATCATAATGATACCTTGATGTTTGCTGGCGAAATTGAGACATCGATAGGTAATATTAATGATATTTCTAATGGCCAACCAGAGATAGGAGATGTAGCTATAGAAGATCTTGTTTTCAAAATGAAAATGTATAAGGATGAAAAGTCGGATAACCTCATGACTTTAATCCGCAAATTCGAAAGTGATAACCCTTCTTCTGGCAAACGATTTTTATTGACTACGCAAGCCATAACTATTACTAATGGAAGGTTTAGTTTCACCGATGAGAATCTAAATAATCCAGAAGTGATTGACTATCGAGATATTTCTCTAGATGCTGAAAATTTAATGGTCGACGGGCCTGATGTGTATTTGAATATCAATGCACTGGGATTAAAAGATCAAAGAGGGCTTAATATTTCAAAGTTACAAACGTGTTTTTCTATCAAACCTGAAGAAATGAATTTTCAGGAGTTAGTGATAGAAACTCCGGATTCTAAGATTCAAGGAGAAATATTGTTTTCATACAAGGTTGGTGGACTGAGTAATTTTGAAAATGAGGTAAATATCAAAGCTGATTTTGATAAAGCCAGTGTATCTACAAATGATTTAATTCCTTTTTATGGCGGATTTGGAAGAAATCAACAGTTTAGATTAAAAAACACCTCGGTGCAAGGAGTATTGAATGATTTCAAAGTAGTTAACGCTAATATTACGGGATTAGACAGATCTATAGTAAAAGGAAATATTAGAATTAAGAATGCGGTTTCAGACGCCACAAAGTTTGAACTCGAAGGAGATTTTGATGATATTACCACGAATTACTATGACCTTATTAATCTTATGCCCAAGATTCTGGGAGAAGCGCTTCCTAAACAATTGTATCAATTTGGTAGCGTAAAAGCTATAGGTAATGCTTCGGTGACTACCAAAGCGGTTGATATGGATATGGATTTGATATCTCAACTTGGGAAAATAAATGCATTTGTTTTACTAGAAAATCTGGATGATATCCGGACATCTACTTATAATGGAAATGTAATTTCGAGTAACTTCAATGTAGGGCAATTGTTGGGATTAAAAACAGTAGGAAATGCAGGGTTTGACATTCATGTTGATGGTAGCGGTTTTACCCTGGAAAGTTTGGATACCAAGATAGAAGGGGATATCAATAAACTTGAAATTAATAATTATACCTATACCAGGCTTAAAGCTATAGGAAACCTAAAAGACCGTGTTTTTGATGGGGAACTAGATTCCAGAGATCCAAATATTAGGTTTGCTTTTAACGGGGTTGCTGATTTATCTCAGGAAATCAATAATTATGATTTTGTAGCTCAAGTGGATCATGTGGATTTGAATAAACTGAACATCTTTACTCGAGATGAGGTGTCTGTGTTTAATGGAGATGTATTCATGAAAATGAAAGGAACCAATATCAATGATGCTTTTGGTACCATTTCGTTTGCAAAAACCTTGTATGCTAATCAGGACGCAAATTATTACTTTGAAGATTTTGATATCACTTCAAGTTTCGATGATCAAAATGTACGTACCATCACCATCAATAGCCCAGATATTATTCAAGGGAGTGTAAAAGGGATTTTTCGGTTCGAGAATGTGTACGATTTGTTTAGAAATTCTGTAGGTAGTCTATATACTAATTTTGAAGCGACCGAAATTACAGACGATGAGTTTATGGAGTTTGATTTCAATATCTACAATAAGATTGTGGATGTTTTTTATCCTGAAATTCAGTTCGCACCCAATACTGTGATAAAAGGCCGAGTAGAAAGTAATGAATCTGAATTTAAACTCACTTTTAAATCCCCGGCTATCCGAGCATTTGGTAATTTGATGGAAGAGGTGGACATCCAAATCGATAATAAGAACCCATTATTCAATACTTATGTCGCGGTCGATAGCATAGCCTCCAGGAACTATGGGTTATCAGAGTTTAGTTTGATTAATGTAACCCTCAAGGATACTTTGTTTATGCACTCCGAATTTAAGGGAGGCAAAAATAATGCAGATAACTTCAATCTGGAGTTTTATCATACCATCAACCAGGAAAATAACTCGGTGATTGGATTTAGAAAATCTGATCTCACCTACAAAGGGCATACCTGGTATGTAAATCGCGATAAAAACAAAAGCAATAATAAGATCATTTTTGATAATGATTTCAACAATATTGATATCCAATCCCTGATATTTAACTATAAAGATGAGGAAATAAAGGTGAATGGAGTTGTGGAAGGGAAATACCATAAGGATGTCAAAGCCACTTTTCAGAATGTAGATTTAAATAAAATTACTCCTAGAATAGATAGTCTTAGTTTTGGAGGAAGGGTAGATGGAGAGTTAACTGTTCTGCAGGAGAATGGAGAGTATTATCCCAATTCAACAATCAGCGTAGATAATTTGGCTATTAATGAAACACTATTGGGGGATTTAAGGATTGATGTAACGGGAAATGATGATTTAACCGAATATAATGTAAATACACAATTAACCGATAATGGGAATCACCAAAGCCTGTCTGCTTTGGGGACCATTAATGTTTCAGAAAAAGGATCAAAGATGGATGTAGATGTAGATCTGGATCGTTTTAATATAGCAGAGTTTAGTGCTTTGGGAGGGATTGTAGTATCTAATATAAGAGGATATGTTTCTGGAGATGCCAAGATCTCGGGAAGTTTTAAAAACCCTTCGATAGATGGAGCGCTCAAATTAAACCAAGCAGGACTTACAGTACCATATTTGAATGTTGATTTGGATTTTGCAGAGAATTCCAGAGTTGTTTTAGAAAAACAACGGTTTAATTTTGATGATATTGATATCATTGATACCAAGTATTATACTCAAGGTGTATTGAGTGGATATATTGGGCATCGACAATTCTCCAAATGGGAAATAGGATTGAACTTACTTGCACCTGATCGATTATTAGTATTGGATACCGAAGAAGACGAAGAGTCTTTGTATTATGGAACAGGGTTTATAAGCGGAGATGCTCAAATACAAGGGCCCACAGATCGTTTGGTAATCGATGTGAATGCTACTACAGAAGAAGGTACGGTCTTCAAAATACCATTAAACGAGAGTGAGTCTATTGGGGACAATTCTTTTATACATTTTTTAAGTCCTGAAGAAAAACGTGCACGACTAGAAGGAAAAGAAATCATATTGGACGATGTAAAAGGGTTAGAACTTAATTTTGATCTGGATGTAAATAACAATGCTGAGGTAGAAATTGTGATCAATAAAGAAAATGGAAGTTCTTTAAAAGGAAGAGGAGCGGGTACTTTGCTTATCGAGATCAACACCAACGGTAAGTTCAATATGTGGGGGGATTTTGTGGCGTATGAGGGGACTTATAATTTCAGATATGGTGCTTTTGTAGAGAAATTGTTTTCTGTTCGGGATGGAGGGACCATTGTTTGGGATGGTAGTCCAACCAGAGCATTATTGGATCTTAGCGCAGTCTATAAAACTGAAGCCAATCCTGCTATTTTATTAGAAAATGCCTCGATAAATCGAAAAATTCCTGTCGAAGTGGTAGTGGATTTGCAAGGAGAGTTGATACAACCTAATCTTAATTTTAATATCGAATTTCCGAATTTGAGTTCTGTGGTAAAAAGTGAATTAGATTATAAGTTGAGTGACCAATCCAATAGAGAACTACAAGCGTTATCTCTAGTGTCACAAGGACAATTTTATAGTGACGAAACCCTTAATCCAAATACTATAACCGGAGGATTGGTAGCAGAAAGAGCATCGAGTCTATTTAATAACTTATTGTCTGATGATGATGATAAGTTTCAGGTAGGGGTAAATTATGTACAGGGAGTAAGAACCCTGGATCAGGAAAATGCAGATCAGTTTGGTCTCACTCTTTCGACACAGATCAATAATAAAATTTTGATTAATGGTCGAGTAGGGGTTCCAATAGGAGGTACAGATCAGTCTACCGTGGTAGGGGACGTAGAAATCGAGTATTTGTTTAATGAAGATGGGTCGTTACGAGGAAAAGTATTTAATCGTCAAAACGATATACAGTTTATTGGGGCGCAAAACCAAGGATATGAACAAGGTTTAGGATTATCCTATTCTGTAGATTTTGATAATTTTGGAGAGCTATGGCAGAAGGTGTTCAAAGGAAAAAAGAAACCAAAAGACTCGATTGCAAAGCCAGTAGATACTACCAAAATAGAAGCTCCGGATTTTATTAACTTTACTGAGAAGAATAAGTAAATTATTTTTCAGACTTTTATTACAAACAAAACCAACTAAACAACAAAAATAAATGGCAAAAGAGATCAGAACGATTGGGGTGATGACCTCTGGAGGAGACGCTCCTGGAATGAATGCAGCGATCCGTGCAGTAGCACGAGCTTGTGCGTATTACAACGTAAAATGTATTGGGTTTTATAGAGGGTATCAAGGAATGATCGAGGGCGATTATTGCGAAATGAACGCTCGTAGTGTACGTAATATCATAAGCCAAGGTGGAACCATTTTAAAATCGGCCAGGTCCGAAGAATTTCGAACCAAAGAAGGAAGAAAAAAAGCAATGGATCACCTTAAGAAGCTAGGTATAGATGCTATGGTACTGATCGGTGGTGATGGAACTTTCAGAGGAGGGCAAATTTTTAGTGAAGAATTTGATATTCCTGTAATCGGTGTGCCAGGGACTATCGATAATGATATTTCAGGAACAAATTATACCATTGGTTATGATACGGCTTTAAATACAGTGATCGATGCTATTGATAAGATTCGTGATACTGCCAGTTCTCATGATCGACTGTTTTTTATTGAGGTGATGGGGCGTGATGCTGGTTTTATTGCTTTAAACAGTGGTGTAGGAGCAGGAGCCGAAGAGATTTTAATCCCGGAGGAAGATCTTGGTTTGGACCGATTGTTAGAATCTTTGAAAAGAAGTAAACGTTCTGGAAAATCCTCAAGTATTGTTGTAGTAAGTGAAGGAGATAAGATCGGAAAAAACGTATACGAACTAGCGGATTATGTAACCGAAAATCTACCGGATTATGATGTCCGGGTTACAGTATTAGGCCATATGCAAAGAGGAGGGTCACCAAGTTGTTTTGACCGCACTTTGGCAAGTCGACTATGCGTAAAAGCGGTAGAATTATTGTTGGATGGTGAAAAAAATGTAATGGTTGGACTCATCGATAATAAGGTAACCGCTACCAGTTTTGACGAAGGACTCTCCAGCGAACATGAAATCAATAAGGAATTACTGCGCATTTCAGATATTCTGTCTACCTAATTTTCTGTTTTTATTCTATACCTTATGATGACAATTGCAATTATAGCCCACGATGGCAAAAAAGCAGAAATGGTGCAGTTTCTTAACGAACACCAGAACGTACTAAGCGACAAAAATATTAAACTCGTATCTACCGGTACCACTGGAGAAAAGGCCAAAAGGGCGGGTTTTGAAGTATCTCCATATCTTTCAGGGCCGTTGGGAGGGGATGCGCAAATTGCTTCAGATGTTGCCGAGAAAAAAGTGGATATGGTGATTTTCTTCAGAGACCCATTAGCAAAACACCCACATGAACCGGATATTTTTATGCTGATGCGACTGTGTGATGTGTATAATGTACCACTAGCTACAAATCCTGCTACTGCCGAGTTGCTACTCAAAGGATTGTAGTATCTGGATTCACTTTTTATTTAAATACCTTTCTTTCAGGGGGAAATCATCCTTCACAAAGTAAAGTTATCTACAAGATTAATGATGTTTGTTGTTTAAATGATCTCATATTCAGTAAGATATCGTTTGTAGATAGCTAGCTTCATTTGTAAATTATTAACAGTCTTCGATATCCGTGATTTAATGTCTTCAGCTTTTTTATATTTGCAGCTTCTTCTTGAACTCCCCAAAATAGAAGGAAAGTAGTTATAGTTTAACACTATTATGTATTCAGACTTTGACCATTGATTTTTATTTTTTTGTAGGAAAACTAAAAAAAAATGAAAAAACAGGGTAACAAAGTTAACGGTTGTTACATAAATAAAAGTTAAACGATAATTAAAGGCAAAACATTTACATCATTTTATAAACTAAGGTATAGATGAATAATACACTCATTCGAAAATCAATGCTAATTGGATGTTTAATATTTTTATATTCTTCGATTGCATCAGCGCAGGTAGTAATTAATCCTGCTTCAGGAAGAATAATGGATATCGATACAGATTTTGTATTCAGACTTACAGAAAAAGGATATAACAGACCCATACTACAATCAGGATGGTTATCCGGAGTTGGGGATTTTTTAGCGATCAAACATGGGGGTCAAATACAGAGGCAACTACCTATGGTTTTCGTATTAGTGATGCCAGAGGATTTGAATTTGGTAAAAACGATTTTGGATCTACATTTTTTAAAGTAAATACTAATGGGAATGTAGGGATAGGTACTTCAAATCCAGGAATCGAATTCGACGTAAGAGGTAGGGTTCAGTTTCATAGTTTAGGGAACACAAATAATTTCTTGCATTTTGATTATGACTCCAACGGAAACAAATTAAGGAGTTATGGAACCAATCTTTTTTTAGAAACCCGAAATATTACCGAAAACATAGAGTTTCGAACAAACAATTCTTCAAATTCATTAATGATTGTAAAGGGGAATGGAAATGTAGGAATTGGAACAACGGATCCACAGGATAAATTGCAGGTTAGAGGAAATTTAAGGTTAGATGGAGGATATAGTAATGATGAAATTAGGTTTGAATCACAAAATGGCTTTCATAGAATAGCTTTTAGACAGTTACGATTTTATGATTGGGATGGTGGAGGAGATAATCTCACCATTAATAATGGTAGTGTTGGAATAGGTACAACCACACCAGACGCAAAACTTGCTGTAAATGGTAATATACATGCCAAAGAAGTAAAAGTAGATTTGGTAGGTTGGCCGGATTACGTATTCGAAAATACCTATGAATTACCAACATTAAATCAAGTAGAAACACATATCAAAGAAAAAGGACATCTGCAAAACATACCATCGGCTCAAGAAGTTGCCGAAAACGGTATTGAATTGGGGGAGATGAATAAAAAATTATTGGAAAAGATAGAGGAGCTTACTTTGTATACCATTGCTCAGGAAAAGGAACTTAATGACCAAGAAAAGCGGATTAGAAGTTTAGAAAATAAACTAGAAAAATTATTGCAACAATAACTAGGCAAACATGAAAAAAATAATTGTAATTGGTTTGATACTGCTTTCAAGTAGTGGGGGTATAGCGCAACAGTGGAATTCATCTGGAGATAATACTACTTCGGGGAATGTAATTGTACAGAATCCTCAAAACACTTCGGCAGTAAGTATATTATCCTGGCAAAATAATATCGCCAGAATCAGGATTGGTGGAGATGGAGTTGGTGCTGATAATGGTTTTATGATTCAAGGTGTAGGAGATAAAAACCTACTTCGCATTATGAATGGAGGAAATATTGGTATTGGTACAACGAATCCATTTACTCCCTTGCATGTTAAGTCATCCCTAGATGGAGTAGTTACTTTTCAGACAGAAGATAACACATGGCTATATACCAATTGGATGGATAATACCGGTACTCGAAAGACATGGATGGGGTTAGGAGCAGATCTATCTTCTTTTAATATTAATGTAGAAAACGGGACTAATAAAATACTTTTTAACGGTGGAAATGTTGGGATAGGAATGACCGATCCCAAAGAAAAGCTGGAAGTGATTGGAACCGCTCTGATCAGTTCGAGAAATACCCGCGGTAGTGTAAAACTTAAGTTAGAGCGCGGAACAGAAGGCAAAGATGCAGCTGTGATTTCATTTGGACAAAATGATAGTAGTATTTGGCATACCGGATTATTGTATTACGGAGGAAACCCTTCACCTAACTTTTATATTAGTCAAAATAATGCTATTGTTGATGGAAATGGACAAGCGGTGCATACCCCAGAATTTACAATAGATCAAAATGGAGATGTAGGTATCGGAACAATTTCACCATCTGCAAAACTTGAAGTAAGAGGAGATGCTTTGGTGAATAATTTCAACACCAGAGGAAGTGCTATTCTTAAAATAGACCGGGGGACACAAGGAAAAGACGCTGCAGTTGTTTCTTTTGGTGAAAATAACAATTACACTTGGCATACAGGATTATTATACAATGGTGGAGCACTTACTCCTGATTTTTACATCAGTCAAAAAAATCTTATCAGAGATGGAAATGGACAAGCTGTTCATACTCCTGAACTTGCCATAACGAAAAACGGAATGGTTGGAATAGGAACCACTACACCAGATTCCAAACTAGCCGTAAACGGCAATATACATGCTAAGGAAGTAAAAGTAGATCTAATAGGTTGGCCAGATTACGTATTCGAAAATACGTACCAATTACCTACACTAGATCAGATAGAAACTCATATCAAAGAAAAAGGACACTTACAAAACATCCCATCTGCTCAAGAGGTCGCAGAAAATGGGATTGAACTTGGGGAGATGAATAAAAAATTGCTGGAAAAGATCGAGCAGCTTACGTTGTATACTATCCAACAGCAAAAGGAAATAGAAGAACTAAAAGAAATTGTAGCAAAATTGATAAAACAATAATAAAGGAAAGATGAGAAAACTGATTGTAATTATTACACTACTATCAATAAATATTGGGATGCATGCCCAGGAAAATCAAATAGGAAATACCGGAAATATTGGGATCGGTACAACAAATCCATTTTCTCCGTTACATATTAAATCTTCACTTGATGGTATGGTTACTTTTCAAACTTCAGATAATACTTGGTTATATACCAATTGGATGGATAACGGTGGTACGCGAAAGACATGGATGGGATTGGGAGCAGATCTTTCTTCTTTTAATATCAATGTAGAAAATGGGACTGACAAAATACTATTTAATGGAGGAAATGTAGGTATTGGAACCACAAACCCCGAGCATCATTTGCAACTAACTAGCTCTAATAATCCAACTCTTGCTATTGGGAAATTAAATACAAACACTCAAGGTAAATCTTCATTAATATTTTTTGCCGGAAACGGCACAACAGCTAATGGTTTTACTATGCAGTATAACAAAACAAATAGTACAGATAGACTATCTTTTGTTGACGGAGGAAATAGGGAAGCTCTTTCAATTGAAAATGGCGGTGATATTGGTATTGGGACCACTACACCAGATTCCAAACTTTCTGTAAAAAGTGGAGGACAATCGATTAACTTCTTAACAGGTACAAATTCGAGCGGATATGTATTAAATATTGGGGTGAATGATGATGGGGTAAATATTGCCAATAACTCTAAAATTAGAGGTTTTAACCTCAAGAATTCTGATCAAACCATCAATTTCCTTACGGGAACGAATACGAGCAGATATAACCTGAATATTGGAGTGAATGACGATGGTATAAACATAGAAAATAACTCAAGTGTAAGAGGTTTTAACTTTAAAAATGGCAACGGAGATTTGATGCGTATCACACATTCTGGTAACATAGGGATCGGTACGATTACTCCGGACTCCAAACTCTCTGTTAACGGTGTAGTTCATGCCAAAGAAGTAAAAATAGACCTAGTAGGTTGGCCAGATTATGTATTCGAAAATACGTATCAATTACTAACACTAGAACAAGTAGAAACTCATATCAAAGAAAAAGGACACCTGCAAAATATCCCATCTGCTCAAGAAGTAGAAGAAAACGGGATCGAATTGGGGGAGATGAACAAAAAACTTTTGGAGAAGATTGAAGAATTGACCCTGTATACCATCGCCCAGGAAAAACAAATACAAGAACAAAACAAAAAAAATCAGGAATTGGAAGACAGGTTGAAAAAGATTGAAGATCTGTTGTCTCAAAACTAAATACACTTAATAGTAAATACATATGAATAAACTAGCCTTACCCATCGCAATTATAGCATTAATAGCTTCTGTAGCGTCTTTTTTCTATTTACAATCTTCTTCAGAGTTGGTATACGTAGATGTCAATAAGCTTTTGGATGGATATAAACGTACAAAAGTGGTGAAAGCGGAATTTGATGAAAAAGCTAAGACCATGAAAGCGAATGTAGATAGTCTGGTAGCCAATTGGCAAAGTGAACTGAAATCTTATGAAAAAGAACGTAGTTCTATGACCAAAAAAGAATTGGAATTAAAACAAGAGTTACTGGGGAATAAACAGCAGCAGATCAATAACTATCAACAAGCGGTACAAAAACAGTTAATGGAGGAAGATAAAAAGGTGACGCAAACGGTAATTAATGACATTAATGACTTTGTAAAAGAATATGGGAAAGCAAATGGATACAAAGTGATTTTTGGAGCTACCGGTAATGGTACCATTATGTACGGAGAATCCTCTGCCGACCTTACCGGAGAAGTACTGGAACAACTTAACGCCGAATTCGAAGGAAAATAATGTATAGAACAATAATTGGGATCATATGTATGTGCTTGGCTTTTGGTTGTGGTAACAAATCTTTTGATACCGCAGAAGCATTACAGTTATATATCCAGCAGCCAGAGAATGAGTACGTATACTCTAAGACCGTGAATGGGGTTGATTTTTCGGTGCTGTATAAACCCACTGACTTGTTGGTGAATCAAGAGTTAGGTGATCACAAATCTGCTGAGATTGTAGATAGTCTTCGAGATAAGTATAAAGCATACATGTATTTCACGGTATCCATGTCCAAAAATAATCAAGAGTTGCTAAGCAATGTAGCAGGTAATAAGCGGCGTTTTGGAGCCATGGTCAATGAACTGGCTTTTGGTATGGAACAGAAGGTACATCTTTATACACCCAAAAAGGATACGGTCTTATTGGTAGATTATATATATCCGAGGATGTATGGTATGAGTGGAGCCACCACAATGCTTTTTGTGTACCCAAGAGAACAAAAGGTAACAAATCAAGAGTTTATGACATTAAGTATAGAAGACTTAGGATTTTACACTGGGGAAGTGAAGTTTAAAATCCCAACCAAAATAATAGCAAGCGAACCTAGAATACAATTCAACTAAGCAAAAAGAAAGAAGTAGGGGGAGGAGATTCATCATCTTCATACCTCATGCATTGCACTAAAAACAAAAATCTGATGAAGAAAACCGACGCTGTACTAAAAATTAGTTCAATTATCAGGTGTGCCATTATGGTCCTGATTTGTACCCAAGTTTTGATAACCAGTAGTATTTATGCTCAGGGACCAAATGCACCAGAAGCAGGAGCATTTGAACCAGTAGATGCGACAGATATGGTAAGCTTGTTAACGGGTGATATGACTTATGTATTACCATTATTAACAGTGCCAAGTCCGGAAGGAGGGTATCCACTATCTCTATCGTATCATGCAGGTATTGCAACCGATCAAGAAGCTTCATGGGTAGGATTAGGTTGGTCTGTAAACCCTGGAGCTATTAATAGAGGGGTAAATGGATATCCGGATGATTGGAAAAATGGACAATTACGAGAAAGTTTTTTTGATGTTGGAGGATCAGAAACTAGGCAATCGATAGATGTATCTTATACTTTTTTGGCTGGAGTTCCTTGGTCTATAGGTACTTCTTTCTCTTTTAGCTCAAACAAAGCATTTGGAGGTTCTGTGAATTTTGGGCATAAGCTCGGAGAAGGACGAATAGGACTAGGACTAGGTTTTGGAGTAGGAGCTAATGGTAGGTTTTCTGGGTCATTGAATGGAGGTTATAGTTCTTCAACTGGACAATATCTTGGAGGTAGTGTAGGATCTAATGGAATAGGCTTAAGTTCAAATTTGGGGATAATTGACATTGATTTATATAAAGGGTATAACGGAGAACAATCACTTTCTTTAAGTTATTCAAAAAGCATAGCTGGTAAGACTAACAGTGTAGGAATCAGTTTTTCATCTGAAGGAACATCTATTTCTACTAAAGTACTAGGTGTAGGGATTGGTGCTAGAAACGCATTCGCTAATGCTATTTCTATGGGTGATTATAATGTAAACCACGATAATGAATCTTATTTAATTGGAATACCTACGGCAAAAGGGCTTTTTACTTTCGGCTATAACAAACAAAAGGTGAGTTGGTATTTGAACTCGGCAAAGACTAGTAATGTAAGTGGGGCGTTGTATCTTGGAGATGCATTGAAATATGAATGTGCTGTAAACATAAGGTACCATTCAAATTATGGTCAAGGGACACAATCTACAATTACTACTTATGTCAATTCACCATCAGATTGTAATTGTAGTGCAGTTGCAGATAATCCTTTAAGAGACTTGTTTTCATGTTTGAGTGCCAATTTGATATCCGAAACTCCGGTAAATGGAGAGAAATATTTTATGGATGTTAATGAAATAGGGTTAACTAATGGGGTAAGAGAGTTAAACGAAAACAATCCGATGTTTCCAGCTTTCGATTCATTTAATGTGTCGGCTCAGGGGCTTTCAGGATCTATGACTCCTAGGGTATCTCGAACTGGAGCTTTGTTAGGTTTACCTAGGAGTATATCAAATAACAGTGCTTACGAATTAAGTTATAACTTATCAAGGTACTCTGGTTTTCAAAATAGCTATAGTTTCCCTCCTGAGGTTTATTTTTATTTTAACAATCAGTATTCTTCTTCTTTAACTGTAAATCCTGCCAATTTTAATTCTAGTTCTTCAAATAACGATATTTATGATTATTACCAAAATGGTAGTGGGACATCATATACTTCAAGAAAAAAAGATGGACGTTTTGTTTCTCATTATACAATTAGTGAGATGGAAGACGGTTCTGCAGCGCAGGATGGGTTGTTATTACCATTAGGGTTTGATGTAAAAGATATTGTAGATGGAACTTTGGCAACTGATGGAGCTTACATCCCGATAGCTGGACTGTCTAATTCTACTAATGATATTATTGGGGGTTTTATGATCGTAGCTCCAGATGGAAAAACATACCATTACTCTCTGCCGGTATTAAATCTTAGTACTACAACCAGAACTTTTGGGGCAATTAGTAATAAGCCTGAAAGAGAATCTTATTTTGAGACTAATCAGGATCCATATGCAACCCATTGGTTGTTAACAGCGATTACAGGACCTGATTATGTAAAGATGAGTTCTACAAGGAATTATCCAGATGAGGGAGATTTTGGATATTGGGTACGTTTTGATTATGGAAAATGGAGTAATACAAGTGTTTGGAAGACTCCTTACGGGGAAGATTATGACGTTTCTGAGGATGACCCAAATATTAAAACCAAAACTTATGGGCGAAAACAGATATACTATTTGGATCGAATAAAAACCAGAACACACACAGCTTTGTTTGTAAAAAATATCAGATTTGATAATTCTAGTGAACGATGGGAGAGACATCAATTCGCTAATTCTGGAGTGCAACCAAGTACTAGTCAATTTGATCAAATCACATTCACTATTCCTAGTCAAAAACCATTACGTTTGGAGAAAATTGTTTTGGTAAAAAACGGAGATGATTCTGTGGATAAATCACATAGCGCTAATTTTTCTACGCCAGCTATGGCATTAACACCAGTCAATAGTGCACCTAGATCGGATCATAATCTACAAGACAACATTATTGATGTAAAAGACAATATAGATGCGGTTATTAATAAGGCAATCAAGGTTATTGATTTTGGATCCCATTATTCCTATGATTTGGTGCCGAATTCACTGAATTCTCCGGGTGGGAGACTAACGCTAAATGGATTGACATTTAAAGGTAAAGGAGGAACTCAAATGATTCCACCTTATAAATTTGAATATCAAAAGAATTTGAGTTATAATGAAAATAATAAGGATCTTTGGGGCTTTCATAAAAATGATCCTGGGGCTTGGTCATTGCACAAAATTACTACTCCAACTGGAGGAAGTATCAATGTTACTTATGAACCTGATGATTATGATTTTGCAGCTTCAGAGACTGGAAGAGTTTTTAATAAAGGATTAAAATTCACTTTTCTTTCGGGACAATTTCCAACCAGTAATACAACTCCTAGAAATATTCAAATTAAAGTTGAGGTAGATAATCAGGATAACTCTGTCGCTCATTTTGCACTAGCGGATTATTTTGAGAGCGGGAAGGATTTTTATATTGACATGTGGTTAAATGCAAAAATAGCTCTAGTAACTAATATTACATCCATTAATATCTTGCCCCAACAAGCTAGAATTATTTCGTTGGATGCATCAAATAACTCCATGGTTATCGAAGTTTCAGCAATGGGGACTTCTGGAGTAGGCTATGATATTTTTTTGAATGCATCTCCAATCTCAGTTAAAACCACAAATACAGGCGCCTTAGGAGAAAACAAAAGGAAACCACGACCATATACAGTTACTGGAGGAAGCAATCAATATTCTTTGGTGCATAGTATAGTTTCAAACAAAAGACCTGACGGTAAAGTAGGGGGAGGTCTTCGAGTCAAAGAACTAAGTGTTTCAGATGGGATTAACAGCCATAAAACACAATATTTTTATAATCGACCTGGAACTAACGAAAATCCAGCAAATTCCTCATACAAATCCTCAGGTGTTGTAAGTTATATACCGGTTCCAGAAAAAACGGAGCTACCAATCGGTTATGGATCAGAACTACCAGCTCCTACTCCTATGTATGAATATGTAACTGTTAAGTCAGGAATTAATTCTAATACTAATAGCTATTTGGAGAAAACGGTGTACAAATTCAAAGTGTTAGGTGAAAAAGAACAAAATAATATAAAATTTGGAGACTTGTTCCAGATAAATGATCAAACAATCTCCAATACCTATAATGCAGGTCAAAACAAGGACGTAAATATTCAGAAATTCGAAATTGAAGATAACTTAGCACGCTTAGGGCAAATTTTGGAAGTGAATACATTCAATAGTAGAGATCAATTGTTGTCTAAAACAATAAATAACTATGCGACATCTTCAGAGATAACTCAAGGAGTCATTAAGGAATCGTTTCAAACATACAAGGAGATTGATTATGATTCAAATATTAGGGATGAATGGATGATCAATACTTCTACTAGGACTATATATCCTTCCGTTCTTAAGAGTACAACTACAATACAAGGAGGGTTTAGTTCTACCACAAATTTTGATGTTCATGATAATGTGTCTGGACAATTATTAGAGACTACAACCGAAGATAGTAAGGGGAACAAGTTTAAAACCAAAACAGTTCCTGCGTATACAATACCACAATACTCTACTGGTTTAAGAAGTATGGCCTCTAAGATAGATGGTATTACAAATAAAAATATGTTAACACAAGAAGCAGCTAGCTTCACTTATCTTGATGTCAACGGATCTTGGAAACCTATTTCAGCACAAATCAATACATGGTCAAACCAATGGCGTAATCATTTTATTTTGAATAATACATATTCAGAAATTTTACCTAGCAGTGATAAATTAGTATGGCGGAAGTATCAAACTTATGTTTGGGGAGGAAACGTAAATCCTGATGGGACTTATCAGAATTATACGGGTGAGTATGATAGCTTTAACTGGAATATTGATGGTAATCAAACCAATTCAGAATGGAAGAACGTTTCGACTATAACGAGGTATGATAATTTCTCTATGTCAATCGAGGAAAAGGATATTAATGATAATTATGCTTCCACCAAAATGTGTGATGATCATACTAAGGTGTTAGCTACTGCTAATGCAAGGTATACAGAGATGTTTGCGTCGGGTGCCGAGTATTATTCAGGTACTTTAGGAACTTATGAAGGTGTTGTATACACAAATGCGCAACACTCTTCTGAAAAATTCCATACAGGTAGGTATTCTTCCAAAACTTCGGCTGGCAAACAAGGATTTAAAGTAGAATTATATGGGCCACATAGAAACGGTCGTTATCAAATCTCCGTGTGGGCTGATAAAATTAATCATACCAATGCAAGAGTTAATATAGGTAATGGTAATGTACCATTTAATGGCGAAATCATTCCTGCTGGAAATTGGGTGCAATTGAATCATTATTTTGAGGTTCCTGCTGTAGGATTGACTGCCTACGTTACTTCAGCATCCGGAACCATTTACTTTGACGATTTTAGAATGTTACCTGCAAATTCTAGTATTATGACCTATGTTTATAATGACTGGGACGAATTAACCCATATTATTGGAAGTAATAACTTGGCAACCAAATATGAATATGATGATGTAGGAAGATTAAGAAAAACTTATGTGGAAACAATTGATGATATTGGTGTAACCGGAGGATTCAAAATTAGTAAAGAAGTAAACTATAACTATAGTGAAAGTACTACGACAACTCCACCGCCACCTCCTACCTTATCCGTAGGTTTAGGTATAGGTGATATTAATGTGTCTAATACCACAATTACTGCCTATGTTTCTAGCGGTAGTGGTGACTATGAATATCGTTGGGCAGTAAGTAGTACAAATAATTCCAACTTAAGCTATGGATCTTGGACCACATCAAATACCCGAAGTTTGTATACAGAATGTGGAGAGTTTGGTAGACGATATTATGGTTGTATCGTAAGGGATAAAATCACTGGATTATCTACTACAAAAACAGGTAATCACCAACGACAAAATTGCTCAGGTGGCGGTGGCGGTCCAATTTTAGAAGAAATCAATCAACAATAATTAAGCTAAACAACAGATAAGATGAGAATCAATAAAATATATACTACGATTTTGTTATTACTAGGGTTTGTAGAAGTTAGTTTGGCTCAAACTACTCCTAAGTCTGTTACGAATACGGATATAAATTGGACTTCAGTAAATAGCTATGATATCACGGGAAGAGTTGTGGGAGCTTCAGTTAATTTTTTCGATAACTTAGGTAAAGCCACACAATCTCAGACTTTTGATGTAAAGACTGGTAAGCACTGGGCCAGTGAAGTACTATATGATAGAGAAGGACGCCCTGCTTTACAGACATTTAGTGCCCCGATTGGAGTAAGTACAGACTTTACTTATAAAACTGGGTTTATAAAAAAAACAAATAATGTTAATTTTGGCATTAGCGATTTTGAAGACTCTAATACAGAGACTCCATCTTTATTAGGAGCACAACTAAATACACTAGGCTGGTACTACAGTCAAAGTAATACTACAGAACCATATCAGGACGTAACACAGCGCCCCTATTCACGTACGATATTTAGTGAACTAAACCCTGGCGAAGCACTAAAAATTATAGGAGGCAATAGAATTAATGGTCAATGGAAGAATGGGTATGTTTTCTCCATGCCGGCAGGTCGAGAGTTGGCTCAAGCTGGAGCATTTAATGATACTAAATACTATGGAGAAAATTATAATATCATCAAAACAGTATCTCGCGATGTGCATGGGGTTGAAAATGTAGTTTTTACAGACGCAGAAGGAAAAACTTTGGCAACCGCACGAAGTGGAAATGAAGAAGGGAATACCGCTACCCGAATTTCTGTAGTACGTATCGGTGAACAAAGATATGTAGATGTTCATGTTCCTGTTGGGACTACAGGTATTACAGTAAGAGATTATCAAGGAAGAATTTTAAATAATGATGCTCGATTTGAGGTATATAACTTGATTACAGAGCAAAGAGTAAATTCGGCTTTTAGCAGTTTTCCTAATGGGTTTTATAGAATTGTTGTTGTGGATGGTAGCACAACCAACTATACGGTTAATTATTCAGAGAATTACTATGATTATGCTCTTAATGAGTACGATAACGCTGGACGATTAGTTGCTTCCTATCAGCCATTAGAAAAACTAAAAAGTGAATTTCAATATGATGCTTTGGGGCAATTAACCTATACCAAAAACCCGGATGAAGGAGAAGCTTGGTTTAAGTACCGCAGAGATGGGCAAATACGATTTTCTCAAAACAGCAAACAAAAAACGGCGGGTGAGTTTTCGTATACCAATTATGATGATTTAGGAAGGCCTATAGAAAGTGGTGTTTTATTAAGTACAGCATTTGGTACTGCAAATCCTGATAATACATTACCATCAGGAACCAAAAAAGAACAGTTTAACACGATTTATGATACCATCAGTACTACAGATAATAATGCGTTGCCTTCGGGATACAAAAATCCTTTGTTTTTGTCTGGGAATGTAGCTAAAACGTGGAATGAAAATACGACTACTTACTATAGCTATGATATCTATGGGCGTGTGGCATGGATTGTACAAAATATATCGGGATTGGGGATCAAAACTATAGATTATGAATATGATCCTGTAAGCAGTCAGGTAACCAAAGTGTATTATCAAAAAGGACAGACAGATCAGTTTATCCATAGGTATACCTATGATGCTGTAGATTATAGTTTAACCAAAGTAGAAACCTCTACGAACGGTTCAACATTTACCGAACACGCGTCGTATACATATTATGAGACAGGTGCTTTAAAACGCACCAATCTAGCACAAGGATTACAAGGAATCGATTATGTCTATAATTTGCAAGGCGCCTTAAAAAGTATCAATCACCCTAGTTTGTCAGGCTCTAATGACCCTGGGGGCGATACAAACGACTTGTTTGGGATGATTATCGATTACCATAGTTATGATTATAATCGACCTAAACGTAATATAAAAAGTGCAAGCTACGGTGTAGATCAATATAATGGTAATATTAAAGGAATTCGTTGGAACTCTAGTTACAGTCCCGTGGCAGGAAAGGAACATGCCTATAGCTATGGTTATGGTAGAGATAATTGGTTAAAAAGCGCTAACTATGGATATTTTACGGGTGATTACAGCAGTCTGCCAGTAATAAACGAAGGAGAAGCGGGGACAGCAGCTGATGAAAATATTACTACTTCTGCAGTATGGAATTCTGGAACTAGTAAAAACTACCTTGCTAATAATACCATTGTATTGAAACCAGGATTTCATGCAAAATCGGGAAGTGTCGTTTCTGCCAAGATTTCTGGATCTTCTACAGTCCATGATGTAAATGCTGGTAACTTGGTTATGAATGCTAATGGAGATTATAAGGTAGATAATTTGAGTTATGATGCTAATGGAAATATTCAAAGTCTGAATCGAAACAAAAATACAGTTGGTGGCAGTAACGCTATGGATCAATTAAGTTATGTCTACAAAACCAATAAGCCTAATCAGTTGTTACGGGTGGATGATGCAGCAGGAGACGTATCTGGAGCAGATGATATCGGCGATCAAAACGGGAACAACTATTTGTACAATGAAATCGGGCAATTAATACAAAATAATCAAGATAATATTAGTTATCTTTATAGCCCAAGGGGTTTGGTGACCGAGGTTAAACAAGGAAATCAACCCTTGGTAAAGTTCTTTTACAATGATAAAAACCATAGGGTAAAAAAGGAATCATATAATCCTACTAACGGTAGTTTAACCTATACTGAACATTATGTGCGTGATGCTGCGGGCACAGCGATGGCGATCTATCGTAATGGACAAATGATAGAGAATACGATTTATGGTAGTACTAGATTAGGAGTACGTAAAAGTGATGGAAGTCATTTGTATCAGCTTACTGATCATTTAGGCAATGTACGTGCTGTTGTGGGTAGAACAGCATCTGGTCAAGCCATGGCACTGACCAGTGCTACCGATTATTATCCTTTTGGGATGCCAATGCCTGGTCGTAACTTGCAAGGAGATTACCGATATGCATACCAAGGGCAGGAAAAAGATCCTGAGACTGGTAAAGAGGCTTTTGAATTGCGTTTATGGGATAGTCGAATAGGAAGATGGTTGACTACTGATCCTGCTGAACAATATCATTCACCATATATGGCAATGGGAAATAATCCAATAACTGGCGTTGATCCGGATGGCGCTAAAAATATTAGATTTGATAAAAAAGGTAATTATATAGGTATAGATCATGATGTGTGGTGGCATAATTTGTTTTTCGGTAATAGAGGACAGTATGCAGATGGTAATGGTGGTTGGACTAATTTTACCTTTAATGATGAATCAGATATTGCCAGGTTTCGCTTGGACCCAAGTGATGAAAAATATCTTAGTGGAATAAATTTAGATTTTCTTAATGGCGTTGGTTATGATAGGGTTGATCAGGCAATTGAAATATATGGAGGGAAAGATTTTTTTCCTGATTTAAGAAAAATCTACAATTCAAGTGGTGCAGGGGCAATATTTGATTATCAAAAGCATATACCTAGAGGTGTTTTATATCTTAATAAAAATTGGGCAGGAGCTAATGTCGTTTATAATCCAAAAGATGCCGGAAATTTTTTATGGGGGCGAACAATGAGACTTCTAGGAGTTCCTTTAGATTGGGCAGGAGCTGGTGCGGAGTACAATGCCTTTCGGTATGGAAAATCACAGAATGGAGAGTCTAATTATCATGATCCTTGGTATAAAAAAATTACTTTTTTTGGGGATTCCGTTCATGATAAAAGAGCTATCCGTAACGGATGGGGTTCAGTATCAGATCATTATTGGAATCGATTTCAACAGTAACTGCAAATTTGATTATCAAACTTTATTCGACAATGAATTTTTTTAAAACTTTTCTGTTAATTGGAATAATATTTTTGTGTATTATCTCGTGCAAAAAAAGAAAAAATGTGGAACTGGATTACATAGAAGAAAATTATGCAAACATTATTAGTAATTTAGATTGTATAACAGATCTTCAAGGTATGGTAATTCAACAAAGAGATATAGAATCAGGTTATTTTATTTCTAAGGATAATAATTCATGTTACTGTTTTTTTAACGAAAAGAAGGACTCATTGATAGCTGCTTTGGATACCCCTTGTTGCTTCAGAAATAATAAGGATAACGAATTATTGAGGACAATCAGTTGCTTGAAAAAAATAAAAGCAATCTCTTTAAAAGTTAGTGATACAAATAATATATCTATAACAATTAATAAAAATATTACATTCATTAAATTCGAAAAACTGCCAAAATATCCTGTAAATATTATAGGGAATAGAGGATGGTATTGGTACCATCATGATGTTTACAGTTCCGAATATACCCAATAATACGGAAATGAATTCTAAAGAAGATACTTAATGGTATAAAGAATAAGTCATTATGGAAAGTATGACAATAAAAATATCAAACTTTAATGACTAGGAAATGTTTTCCAATGTAATACACTGCATACTGTGAAATACTGTTCTGTAAAATAGAACTAAAAAAACATCAAACTTTAACATTTACAACAGGTAATAAAACACAAAAAACAGTCACCTACCCATAAGTGACTGTTTTTTTATATCATTTCAATAAATTTAATTTATGAAGAATCCAACAACGAGTTATGTAAGTATTGCGTATAGTATGCTAATTCTATTATTATTCTCCTGCTCCTCAGATAATACCGTAGACGAAGGACCAGAGGAAGAACCAGTACCCATCCAAGAATTTTTCTTTCAAGGGACTTTGGGAGAGGAAGAGTTTAATATGAAATCAGAGCTATATGCTTCTGGAGTCATACCACCTATCGATGATTATACATTTGATTTTGGTGGGTTTGGGATTCAAAAAAGACCACGTAACATCAATGGAGAAGAAGTAGAGTTTTGCTCTGGCTCTTATGCCTTTGGGTTGTTTCCGGTTATTGGGTCTGATGCTAATATTGTTTCAGCAAAACTGTTTATCAGAAATATCGACCTCGATCAATGTTCTATAGAAAATGAAAGACTGGGGCTGGAAGATGCGTTTGCTAATCAGGATTTTACTTTTGCAGAGGCTGTAGGAGATGATCGATTCAATCAGGTCACCTTTTTCTTTTTTCTACCAGATGTACCTGGGGTACCGGAAAATGAACAGGATTTTTACCGATCTAATGAAGAAAATTCCAATAGTACTTTTAAAATCACGAATGTAACTAGAGAAGAACCTAATAGCTTTGCAATAGAGGGGATTTTTTCTTGTAGAATGTATAGCCATTTGGATGAAACCAAATTTAAAGATATAACAGACGGAAAGTTTAAAGTAAGAATACTCACCAACCTGGATAGAGATGTGAATTTTTAAATGTATAGTTTCAAATGAAATAATTAGTTAGTTGATCTTAATATCAAAATAATACAAACCAAGTCATATCAGTCGGGTAAAACAATTAATCAACAGTCAAGTCAAAACAGGCTTGACTGTTTTTTGTATTTTCACCAACAAATAAGAAACGCATGACAAAGAATCATAGTTCATACATTTCCGTAATACTTTTACTATTTTTAGTATTAGCTTGCAAAAAAGAACCCAAAGGCACACAAAAAGTAGAATATCATGATAATGGGAACGTGAGTGGTATTGGTAAGGTAATTGGTTCTAAAAAAATAGGGGTGTGGGTGTATTATGACGAAGAGGCGATTATTTTCGATTCGATACCCTACAAGAACGGTGTAAAAGAAGGAGAAGCCAGAGGCTATGATAACCGCACAGGTGCTTTAGCCAGAAAAGGGATGTATGTCAATGATCAACAAGAAGGTGTGTGGGAGTCTTATCATGAAGATGGTGCCGTACATGGTAGAGAACTATTCAAAAAAGGTGTCCCGCAAAAAGAACGGATCTACTTTTTTGCAGACGGTACGGTTAAACTACAAACTGCCATACAAAATGGAGAGCTGCACGGTAAGCATAAGGAGTATTATCCCAATGGACAATTATCAGTCACCGGATTTTTTCACAATGGTAAAGTAGATGGAGAGTGGAAAGAGTATAGTGTTCAAGGCGTACTTAAAGAAGTTTATTACTGCCAATCCGGTCTATGGCATGGCGCTTACGAAAAATACTATCCTGATGGGAGCTTAGCCGAAAAAGGCACTTACGAATTGGATAAAAAATCAGGAACCTGGGAGTATTTTGATCAAGAAGGTAACGTATTGGCTACCGAGAAATTTTAAAACGTAAACCTGTGAAAATATATAAAGTACTGCTATTGTGTTTGGTGTTTTACTCTAGTTACGGGCAAGAACTGCAAAATACAGCCTCTAAAACGACTTCAGCGCATAAAATCATTCCTGGGACTAAGTTTAGTATTATTCCTCCACAAGGATTTAAGATGGAAGCGATCATCAAAGGGTTGATGATGGAGCATGGTGTGGCCAAAATTAAGACCATGACCTTGTCTAAATCCATGTTTTCCAACATTAAGAACACCGTTAGTGAAAAAAAGTTCAACTCATATGGTATATCCGGCACAAAGATCCTACGCTTTTTATTTAATAACAAAGAAGCGATATGGGTAAGTTTCGAAAGTACCGATGCACCTGGTATTGATACACATAATCATTTACTATATATAGAAATAGATCAGGGTAAAGGAGCAGTGGTCAATGCAAAATATCAAAGTTCTCTAAAAGATATTTTGGATCAGGATATTAGAAAGGCAATGCTGAGTATTGTATATCATCCTGAGCGAAAAATTTCTGATCTAGATGAGCTTGGGATTACCTTGGATTTAGAGACTTACGGACTCAAAAAACAGGGAGGATTTTGGGGAGGATCGGTTAGTTTTACAGGAGATGGAACCGGAAAACCACTATCGGACCCTGCTTTTTCTTATACCATAACTCATGCTTCGATACGAAACCAAATAGAAGATAAAAAAGAATTTGTGATCAACTATGGATATAAAGAAATTCGAAGCAAAAATACCACAGCCGACCCAATCACCATAGATAGTCTAGAAGGGTATGAACTGTATTTTTCGCAGCCAAACGACAAAGAGCAAATCATAAAGACCTACACATTGATCCTACTATTTGATGATCAAAATTATTATGCGCTTCAGGGAATAATAGATTCAAAAGAAATATCACCACAAGAGTTTGATGAGATCAAAACGCATTTTAGAGCTTTATCTCAAAGTTTGAAGAAAATGTAAAAATGGTGATCAAAAAATCGATCTCCTCAGGTAGCAAAAAGATCGATTTAGCAGAATTTTAAACGCCAGTATTGCTAGTAGGTTTGTAATGTTACAACGTTAAATAATTGATATTATTGTAGTTAGGGTGGTTTGTTTGTGTTTTTGATTCAAGAAGATAAGTTTTTGATACACTGTTCTCGTAGGTTCCAAACCTCTTCAAAAGATAAACTGATGTTGTTTTCTACAATCCATTCTTTTATAAAAATCTTATGAACGTCTACCTTATACGCACCCACTTGCTCTGGGATAATTGCTTGTTCTTCTAACACAGCATCTTGGATACGATCAAAACTTGAACTTGCTGAGGTTACATCTATAGTTTGATCTCCTATTCTTAAATAACAATGCGCCTCAGGAATATAGTCTAAATCATGTTCTTCAAGAACATTTCCAATTTTTGGAGTATTGTTCACATTCATTTTATATATCCCCATAATCAAGGTTGCTGGGATTGAATTAAGATCAGCCACCGTTTTTAATAAGGCATGTTTAGAACTACAGGTACCTTGATGTTCTTTTATGACTAAAGAGACATCTGTGCGATTCGCATTACGACCATAGGGGATGTGACGAACGTATTCGAGCAAACCAGACCAATCTTTAATTCCTTTGGATAGAATGGGTTGAGTAAGAGGATCTTCTGCCAGTAAATGGTAATTCTTCATGTTGTAAGAACAATTCTAATATTGTAAGTAACTGCTTTAAGATACTAATTCATTTCGAAAAATGGATAAACTACAGATTATTTCATAGGTGTGATTTCAGAAAAAATGGTTAGCTATTTTAAGCTTTGATTAAATGCAATTCTTTGGGTGTTTTTTGTAAAGAGGTTCACATATTTTCGCGGAAAATTCAACAACGCTAACACAAAAATTGAATCTAACATGAAAACACAATTATCTTTTGTTTTTGGGCTGCTATTAGTATCTCAACTTTTTTATGCCCAGCAAAAAGGACAGCTCACCAGGATTGAAAGAGCAACCAGCAACAAATCAATCGACACTTATTTTGATTCAGGTTTAGCACCTTTTTATCACGGAGTAGCTTCTGGAGACCCTTTGGAAGATGCGGTAATCATTTGGACGCGTGTGACTACCAATGATACTTCAGTTCCGGTATCCTGGAAAGTGGCTACTAATCCACAAATGACTCAGGTAGTACGACAAGGACAGCTTACTACCAATCAAAGTAAAGATTACACAGTAAAAATTGATGTTACTGGCCTGGATCCATTTACGAATTACTATTATCAGTTCGAAGCTTTAGGGAAACAGTCAATCGTAGGTAAAACGAGAACTGCTCCTGCACAAGATGACTTGGTAGATAACCTAAGATTTGCGGTAGTGTCTTGCTCCAACTATCAAAACGGATATTTTAATGCCTATAACCAAATCGCGAATCGTAATGATATCGATGCTGTGATTCATCTAGGGGATTATATCTATGAATACGAATCAGGAGGGTATGGCTATAGCAATGAGATAGGAAGAGGGCATTTGCCAGAAAATGAGATCATTACTCTAGATGATTACCGGGTGCGCTATTCGTATTATCGATTAGATGCCATGCTTCGCAATGTGCACCAGCAACACCCTTTTATTCATATTTGGGATGATCACGAATTTGCCAATGATGCCAACAAGTTTGGAGCAGAGAACCATACACCATCTACCGAAGGAAATTGGGAAACTAGAAAAAGCAATGCACACAAAGCTTATTTTGAGTGGATGCCGGTTCGTGCCAATTCCATCGAGCAATATCGTTTGTATCGTAAGATTTCCTACGGAAAGTTACTGGATTTGATCATGCTGGATACAAGAATAGAAGGAAGAGATACACAAGTGTCTACTTCAAAAAACCTAATAAGTGCTGCAGCTACCAACAAGGAGTTTAAGCAATATGTACAGCAGGTTATTGCCAAAAAGGACTTGAATAATATCAAAGATGTAAAAGAGATTTTGACCACGGTATTACCTATGGTTCTTCAGATAAAAGCTACCAAAACGTCTAATGGCAAAGGGCTGTCTACAACTGAATTTGAAAGAGCGGTAGATCTTTTTGCTGAAGCTATCGTACAGAGAAAAACTGCAGATGCTAAAAGCGGATCTATAGAAGAGTTGGAAACTTTATTAAAAAAAGGGACTTTATATTCTGAAGCAAATAATGCGAAAGACAACAAAGCAACCTATACTTCAATTTTGGGTGCTGAACAGTTTGATTGGCTAACCGATCAATTATCAGCTTCTACTGCAAAATGGAGAGTTATTGGTAATCAGGTAATGATGATGCCCTGGAACGGAGTCCCTTCTAATGACGCTTGGGATGGGTATAGTGAAGAAAGAGATCGCTTATTACAATATGTAAGAGATAATGATATCAACAATGTAGTAGTACTTACTGGAGATATCCACAGTACGTTTGCTGGAGAAGTACGGTATAGAAGAAATTGTGAAATGTGTGAATTTGTAGTGCCTAGTGTTACTTCTCAAAATTTGGACCTTGTTGGGGGAGTTGCCTCTGGAATAGGCCAGTTTTATATCCGCTTGTTAAATCGACATATTAAAGATGTGGATCTGGATAATCATGGGTACTTTGTGCTAGACGTAAATGAAAACAGAGCACAGGCCGATTGGTACGATATCGAAGACCTTACTCGCCCTAGAGTGGGAGAAAAACGCTCTCGAGGATGGTATGTAAATGCCAATGATTGTCGATTAAGAGAAGCGTCAAATCCTGCTCGAGCTGCAGCTAGAAGCAATGAAGAAGATGTATTCACCAAACAACCTACCGTAAAAGATACAGATGAAGATTTTGTAGTGATAGGAGTGTATCCTAACCCGATGCAAGACGAAGGGAATATTCATTATGTAGCAAACAAAAATGCGACGATCAAAGTTTCTTTGTTCGATATGAACGGAAAACTGATCACAGAACTTCAGCATCAAAGTGTAGAAAAAGGAATCTATAATTTATCCTTTGATCCTAACCAAATCAGAGAAGGAAACTACATTGTCGTGATCGAGTCTGGTGCGACCAAGGCCACTAGAAAAATCATTATAAAGTAATACTCAACCTAACCAATAAAAACAAAAAACCCGGTGTTAATCCTAACACCGGGTTTTGTATAGTTCAAAGAAATGTTATTTAACAGCGATTACCGAAATTTCTACATTTACAAATTTTGGTAGAGCGGCAACGGCAACGGTTTCTCGCGCTGGAGCAGTATCTTCGTTAAAATAGCTTCCGTATACTTCATTCACTTGTGCAAAGTTGTTCATGTCGTTTAGAAAAATGGTCGTCTTGATCACATTTTCGAAAGTCATACCTACTTCATCAAGAATAGCTTTTAGGTTTTGCATAACCATTTCAGCTTCGGTTTTAATGTCATCCATTACTAACTCTCCAGTTTCAGGATTGATGGCAATTTGTCCAGAGGTATACAGGGTGTTTCCGTTTAAAATAGCCTGATTGTAAGGTCCTATTGGAGCCGGAGCTTTTGAGGTGGTAACAATTTTTTTCATGATGTGAAGTGTTATAAGTTGTTTTATTTGATGTAAAGCTATTCTTTTTCCTCTTATAACTGGCGATCTGGTTCTCTTCGTTTATCCCATTTAATATCGCTAAGCACAGAGGATTTGATACCAATAAAGAAATTCCACGACGTACGTTCACTAAATGGAATCCAGTTAAAACTCATACGCCAACTTTCTAGATCTCTCTGAAATCTGAGATTGGTAAAGGTGAATCCAGGATTTCGTAGATCATATCCCGACGAGACCCCTACGGACCATCGGGGAGCCAATTCGACATCTCCCGAGAACATGATCGAATGCGAGGAAATCTCATTTTGCCGGGCGCTGTTATTGTAATTTACATTATAGGAGACTCGGAGATTCCAGGGGATCTTATAATGGTAATCCTTTTGATCTGTATCTGTTTTCTTGTCTTTATCTTCTACAAAGGATCGATCTTCTCCAAAATCAGTTACACCTCCAAAGAGGTTATCCGGTCGCCCTTCATTTCTAAAATTTTGATTTTCAAGAGGATCTTCATTGACCTTTCCTTTTTCAAAATCCTGACTAGAGAACGAATATCCAAAATTGGCACTTGCACGTGTTAATCGGAATAAACTTCCTCCGTTTTCAATATTAAAGACATCGATCTTTCGATTATTGTTATCCAGAGCATAAGGATCCAGAGCTGCACTAAAGTTGATGTCCAGCTTATTTTGAATAATAGGAATATTACCAGTAATAGATAACGGACTAATTTTTAAAGAATCTCCTGCGATATTGTATGCTGTGCTGAAGTTGAGGTTGTTTAACAAAGTTATTTTTCTGGGTTCGGTCGAAGTAGTGTCTTTACTTCGGACTTTCATCTCCACATTATTACTTAATGAGAAACCTATGCTGCTCGAGAATACATTACTTGGAGCTCCAAAGAAACCACCTTCAAATCTGGAGTACTCTACAATTTCTGTTTCATCTTCGGGAGTTGTAGGATCATCGGTGATTGTAAATTCATCATAGAATTGATCAAAAGCAGGGTTGATACTATAACTCACCGATGGACGCATGGTATGGCGAATGGCTTGTATCTTTTTACCTTCTTTAAAATTAAATGTACCATAAATAGTGGTTCCTAAACTAGCTGAAAAGTTATAGGTTCTAAAAGCATCAAATCCAGATATAGTATCTTCAACTACCTCTCGAGTATCTTCATCAAATCGTTGTTCAATGGTTTCAAAAACCCAGCTTTCCTGATAGTTAGTTCCTGCTGTAGCACTTAAATATTTAAAAATTTTAAAGTTAGTAGTTAGCGGAATCGAGTGTCGCATCCCGGTACTTGCATTTTCAAACATACGTGCCGAAAATAAATCATCATCATTAGTAACTATTCGATTCTCTCCAGTAAAGTTATATTGTGTGTTAATGTTTTGAATAATTCCTTTCTTAACTCCCACCTTTGGTGCAAAAGGGAATACCCGGGATACACTTGCATTTACATTAGGTAAGGACATATTGACGATACCCGTATTGGTGTTCGAATTATGCGTGGCTGCTACATTTATATTTACCTGGGGATCTCCAGGAAAGGTCTTAGAGTACGAAATATTCGAACTGATCTGATTGTTCAAGAAATTTCCAGTGTTTAACTGGTTGGTAGACTGCTGGAAGAAATCGCTACTTCCAAAGTTCACCGAAGCCGTGAAACGAGAGTTGGGATTTGCTTTGGCATCCTGACTATGGGTCCACTGAATATTATAAGTAGTGGTACGCGAAAAATCTGGAAATCCACGTTCACTTTGTAAGTTGTTCTCAAACCTGAAGCGTAAGTTTCCTCTAAAACGGTATCGTTTTGCATAGGCAGATTCGACGGCAAAGGTATAACTACCATTAGTATAATAATCTCCTAGTAGCGTTAAATCCGCATAATCACTAATTGCGAAATAATACCCACCATTTTGTAGAAAATAACCACGTCTGTTTTCTTCTCCGGGATTAGGGATAATAAATCCAGATGTCCTGTCCTCGGATAATGGGAAATATCCAAAAGGTAGACCTAAAGGAGTAGGCACATCTGCAATAAACATGTTTACCAATCCCGTAACGATTTTCTTTTTTGGTACAAATTTGATCCTACGGGCATAAAAGTAGTATTCTGGGTTTTCGATATCCTCGGCAGTGGTAAACTTTACATTACGCATATAGATAACCGAGTCGTTCTCCCGTTTGGATACTTCATTTTTGATTTTAAATCCGTTTTGTTCTGTTCTGGAATTATAGATCAGTGCTTTTTCTGTATCAAAATTAAAACGTATAGAATCAGGTTCGACCACGTTTTGAGCTTGTTTAAATATTGGAGTCTGAGTATACTCGCCCAAAGAATCCTTAATTCCATAAGCGTACACCTCGTTTTTTTCGTTATCTACGATAATCAATCCAGAATTGATCTGCATATCTCCATAGATAATCTCAGCCTCATTGTAGAGATACATTTTGTTTTCTCTTCTGCTTAGCCGCATATAATCTGTAGCCTTATAATCTACTTTGTCTGTAAGTAATTGCGGTTCTGGAACAATAGAGTCCTGATCTGTAGTGTCTTGCTCTCTTTCGTTTATCAGAAGTTCTGAATCAACTTTAATTTCTTCTTTATTATTGGTAATCGTGTCTCTGACAGAAATAGAATCTCTCTCTGCCGGGATTGGTACCTCTGTAGTCTTGTTTGTCTCCTGCGCAGTTATTTGAAATATACAAAACAGTGAAAAACTCAGTGAATAAAGTATGTGTCGTACCGTTGTTTGCAATGGTTTAAATCCTATTTTTGTAAAACTATGGCTTAGTTTTTGAAGTGCCAAAATTACATATATTTTTTATGCCTCGTTTGTAAATGATAAAAAAATAAAAAATTATGTTGTAAGTACATTCCTAAAGCCATTTAAACGAAAGGGATATGGAATTATTTTTATAGATCATAATCTTTATTTTTTTACGATATACATTAAATACGGGAACATAAAGAGAATGTTTCAATATAGATTGACAAATTATCAAAATTGATGAAAAAAAGAATTGTACATATTATTTTGCTGTGTGGGTTAATGGGAGGTGCATCATTTACTAACTTTGAAGCTTTTGCGCAAGAGAAAGATCAGTTTGTCGTGGTTTTGGATGCTGGTCATGGAGGACATGATCCTGGGAATAGAGGGAATGGATATAAAGAAAAAGAGATTGCTTTAAATGTAGTGCTTGCCGTAGGTAAAATTCTTGAAAAAGACGATCGCTATAAGGTGGTGTATACGCGAAAAACAGATGAATTCATAGAATTACATGAAAGAGGTAAGATCGCTAACAAGGCCAATGCCGATTTGTTTGTGTCTATACATTGTAATTCTCATCGTTCTCAAGCATATGGTACAGAAACTTTTGTACTTGGATTACATGCCAATAATGAAAATTTTAATGTAGCCAAAAATGAGAACTCGGTAATTCTTTTAGAGGACAATTATGAAGCTAATTATGATGGATTTGACCCTAATTCTCCAGAATCTATTATTGGACTTACTTTAATGCAAGAAGAATATTTGGATCAAAGTCTTACTCTGGCAAGTTTTGTGCAAAACCGTTTTAAAAAATCATTAGATAGAAAAAGTAGAGGGGTAAAACAAGCAGGTTTTGTAGTGTTGCATCAAACCTATATGCCTAGCGTATTGATCGAACTTGGATTTTTGACCAATATTAGAGAAGGGAAATATCTAAACTCAACCAAAGGGCAAGACGATATGGCAAAATCGATATCAACTTCTATTATAGATTATAAAGAAAGTTTGGATGCGATTTACTACGTGCCGGATCCGGTTGTTACTCCCGAAGTAGATACCACCGCTGAAACAAGTGGTGCTAATGATAAAATTTATGAAGGAATCACTTTTAAGGTACAAATTGCAGCAGGATCTACCGATATAGAATTAGAATCGTTTAATTTTAATGGATTGGATCAATTGACCAAAAGTAAAGATGGAGATTTGTACAAATATTTCTACGGAAGCACTTCTAACTATACTCTTATTCAGGAGTTAAAAGATATAGCTTTAGGCAAAGGGTTTGATTCAAGTTTTGTTGTTGCTTTTCGGAATAATGAACGAATTTCTTTAACAGATGCGCTAAAACCTAACACTTCTTCTAACTAATCTTAATAAATACTGATAATTCATCAAAAAATAAGCTACAGAAAAGTATTTTTATTCTAAATTTGTGTCCTAAATTTGATCTATTTTGAAATTTACAAGAGAAGTCAAGACTGGAATACTTGCAATTTGTGCAATCGCACTTCTAATTTTCGGATATAGTTTTTTGAAAGGGCAGAATCTGCTCGAAAACGACAGAACTTTTTACGCGGTTTATAAGAATGTAGAAGGCCTTATACCTTCTTCTCCCGTTACTATAAATGGGTTGGTAGTTGGACAGGTAGTTTCTATCGATTTCTTGGATACCAAAGGAAACTTGTTGGTAGAATTCATAGTGGATAGCGACTTTTCATTTTCAAAGAACAGTGAAGCCAAAGTGTATGGAGGAGGGTTGATAGGAGGAAAGTCTCTGGCAATTATCCCCAAATATGAACAAGGGTTTGAAGCCAAGGATGGTGATACTCTACCCGGTAGAATAGAAGCAGGTTTGTTGGAATTGGTGAACGACCGATTAACACCATTACAGGAAAAATTAGAATCTGCGATAACGGATGCCGATACACTGCTAACTTCTGTAAATGGTATTTTGAATGTAGACAATCAAAACAATTTGAATTCGATATTCAAGGACTTGAGCATAAGCGTTAAGCAGTTTAAGGGAACGTCAATTCGGTTGAATAATCTTCTTGCGCAAAACGAAGAAAAACTAAACTCTGCTTTTACAAATGCAGATCAGATTTCTACAAAGTTGAATGGAGTTTCGGATTCTTTAGCTCAAATCAATGTAAAGAAAATCGGAACAGAACTGGAATCGGTACTGGCAAACTTTAAGAAGATCTCAAACGATTTGAATGCTGGCAAAGGTTCAGCAGGTAAATTGCTTAAAGATGATAAGTTGTATACCAACCTGGAGCGTACCAGTAAAGAATTAGAACTTTTATTACAAGATTTAAGGTTAAATCCAACCAGATATATCAATGTATCCGTTTTTGGAAAAAAGAACAAGCCTTATAAAAAACCAACAGACTCAGTAAATTAATACAAGCATGCAATACATACCTAACATCTTATTTATCATTGCCCTGGTAGCAGGAATTGGATATTTTACCAAAAATATTCGTAAAGTAATCCGAAATATTCGTTTAGGTAAAGATGTTGACCGATCAGATAATAAAGGACAACGTTTTAAAAATATGGCGATGGTAGCCATAGGACAATCAAAAATGGTGAGAAGACCAATAGCCGGAATTCTACACATCATTGTTTACTTAGGATTTATCATTATTAACATAGAGGTACTAGAGATCATAATAGATGGGATCTTTGGTACGCACAGAATATTCGCTTTTCTAGGTGGATTTTATGATTTCTTGATCGGTTCCTTCGAGTTTTTAGCATTCTTGGTACTAGTGAGTGTAGTTATATTTTGGGTAAGACGAAATATAAGTAATATAAGAAGGTTTAAGACCTTGAAAGGATGGCCAAAAAATGACGGAAATATCATTCTGTATTTTGAAGTAGTACTAATGACTTTATTCCTGACCATGAATGCTGCAGATCTGCAGTTACAGGCTTTAGGTGCTGATCACTATATCAAAGCAGGAGCATATCCAGTTAGTCAATACATCGCTCCATTGTTTAATGGACTTTCTGAAGGGACATTGATCTTTTTGGAAAGAGGAGCATGGTGGCTACATATTTTAGGAATATTGGTATTCTTGAATTACCTATACTTCTCTAAGCATTTACATATTATGCTGGCGTTCCCTAATACCTATTACGCAGATTTAAATCCAAAGGGTGAGTTAGACAACTTAGAAGCTGTTACTAACGAGGTGATGTTGATGATGGACCCTAGTGCAGATCCTTTTGCAGCACCTGCTGAAGGCGAGGAAGAGTCAGAACCTGCAAAGTTTGGTGCTTCAGACGTTACTGATCTAAACTGGGCACAACTACTTAATGCATATACCTGCACAGAGTGTGGTCGTTGTACCAGTGAATGTCCTGCTAACCAAACAGGAAAGAAATTGTCTCCTCGTAAGATCATGATGGATACCAGAGATCGTTTACAAGAGGTAGGAGCTAATATAGATAAGAATGGAAGTTTTCAGGATGATGGTAAACAATTATTAAACGATTATATCACTCCAGAAGAATTATGGGCTTGTACAAGTTGTAATGCTTGTGTAGAAGCTTGTCCGGTAGGAATTAGCCCATTATCGATTATTATCGATATGCGTAGATATCTGGTAATGGAGCAAAGTGCAGCTCCTTCAGATTTGAATAATATGATGTCGAATATAGAAAATAATGGAGCTCCATGGCCATTCAACCAAATGGACCGTTTGAATTGGAGCAACGAATAAATAACCATAAAAATTAACCAATTAACCTTTAATTTAAGAGAAAAAAGAAGTTATGAAGAAGGAAGAAGTAGAGAAATTATTGCATGATAAGATTGAGGCAGGAGAGCATGTGAGTCCCGTATTACCAGAAGGGATTAAAAACTATCTTATCGATATCGATGGAACGATTACCGAAGATGTTCCTAATGAAGAACCAGAACGAATGGAAACTTGTGAACCATTTCCGGATGCTCTAGAAACCTTAAATAAGTGGTATGAAGAAGGACATATGATTTGTTTTTTTACTTCTCGTACCGAGGATCATAGAGAAGTTACAGAAATATGGTTGAAAAAGCATGGTTTTAAATATCACAGTCTGTTAATGGGTAAACCAAGAGGAGGTAACTATCATTGGATTGATAATCACTTGGTAAAAGCAACTCGTTATACAGGAAAGTTTACCGAATTGGTAGAAAGAGTGGTTACCATTGAAGTGTTTGATGATGGAAAGCACGACTAGGCGTAGCAAAAGAATTGTAAAGTAAAGAATTTTAAGAAGTAGTATATGAGTGAAACAGTAAAGGTGCCAACAATGGCAGAATATATGGCTGAAGGAAAACAACCAGAAGTTTTGTTTTGGGTAGGCTGTGCAGGTAGTTTTGATGATAGAGCCAAGAAGATAACCAAGGCTTTTGTAAAATTATTGCATAATGCCAAGGTGGACTTTGCTGTATTAGGGACCGAAGAAAGTTGTACTGGAGATCCTGCAAAAAGAGCAGGAAACGAATTTTTGTTTCAAATGCAAGCCGTTACGAATATTGAAGTGATGAATGCTTATGAAATAAAGAAGGTAGTGACCGCTTGTCCGCATTGTTTCAATACCATAAAGAACGAATATCCTTCTTTAGGAGGTAATTATGAAGTAATGCACCATACACAATTTTTGAAATCTTTGTTGGATGAAGGAAGGTTAGCTGTAGAAGGTGGTAAGTTTAAAGGAAAAAGAATCACATTTCATGATCCTTGTTATCTGGGTAGAGCAAATAGTGTTTACGAAGCTCCTAGGGATTTATTGAAGAAACTAGAAGTAGAGCTAATCGAGATGAAACGCTGTAAGCGTAATGGATTATGTTGTGGTGCGGGAGGGGCGCAAATGTTTAAGGAGCCAGAACCAGGAAATAAAGATGTAAATATCGAAAGAACTGAAGACGCTCTGGAAACAAAACCAGATATCATTGCTGCCGGATGCCCATTTTGTAATACCATGATGACTGACGGAGTGAAAAACAAAGAGAAAGAAGATAGTATCGAGGTACTAGATGTTGCAGAATTAATAGCAAATGCACAAGATTTGTAATTTTTTTTGAAATTATACACAATTTTAATAGAGTTAATATGTTTGTTCATATTAACTCTTTTTTATAACAGGAAAAAGTAATAGTTTTTAGTATTTTAGTAAAAAATAGCTGATGTTGGTAGATTTTAAGGACCTTCCGGAGACATCTCGAGTGTGGATTTATCAGGCAAATAGGTCATTTACTCAAGAAGAGTTAGAGGAAATAAAGGAAAAATTAGATGGTTTCTTAGCGCAGTGGACAGCACATGGTGCTAACCTTAGAGCGGGCTATGAAATTAAATATAAGAGATTTATAACCATTGGATTGGATCAGGGGCTCAATGCTGCTTCAGGTTGTTCTATTGATGCATCCGTTCATTTTATTCAGGAACTAGAGCAGGAGTACAGCGTAGACCTGATGGATAAAATGAATGTTTCTTTCAAACAGGGCGAATTTGTTGCGTATAAACCGCTGACGGATTTCAAAAAAATGGCGAAAAATAGATCAGTATCCCCAAATACTATCGTTTTCAATAACCTGGTGACCAACATCGCTGAGTATCGTACCAATTGGGAAGTGCCAGCAAAAGATAGTTGGCATAACCGTTTTTTAAATTAAAATATACGTGTGGCATAAAATTAATAAGCATTCTTTTTTATTAATTATTCTTTTATTGAGTTTTGGTGCTGGTGCGCAAGAATTAGAATCTGAGATTGTTGAAAATGAAACGCAAAATGATTCTAGTGCGGCGCAAGTGGCAGAACCGTATAACCCCTTGATTGTTGAGGATATTGAAGCCCAGCAACGATGGGTCGATAGCGTGTACAATACAATGACCCTGAAGGAAAAAATCGGGCAGCTATTTATGGTGGATGTTTTTTCCTCTCACCCCCCAAAAGATATAGATCGGGTAAAAGAACTTATCAAAGAATATCATATTGGCGGTATCATTTTTTCTAAAGGAGGTCCCAACAGACAAGCCAAAATAAACAATGAATTCCAGGAGCTTTCCAAAATCCCATTAATGATTGGGATGGATGCAGAGTGGGGGCTAGCCATGCGTTTGGATTCTACCAAAGCTTTTCCCTGGAATATGACGCTGGGAGCCATAAAGGATAATCAACTCATTGAAGAAACAGGAAGACAAATAGCAAGGCATTGTAAGCGATTGGGAGTACATATCAATTTTGCACCTGTGGTAGATATCAATACCAATCCCAAAAATCCAATTATTGGGAATCGTTCTTTTGGAGAAAATAGAGATGATGTTACCCAAAAAGCATTGGCTTTCATGAAAGGGATGCAAAAAGAAGGCATACTAGCCAGTGCAAAGCATTTTCCAGGACATGGCGATACGGATAGCGACTCGCATAAAACCCTGCCTACCATTAATTTTGAAGCAGAACGTATCGATAGTATAGAATTATACCCCTATCGTAAGTTGATTAATGATGGACTCTCTAGTGTAATGGTAGCACATCTTAATATCCCTAGCTTAGAGTCTAGATCAAATTATCCTTCTTCGATTTCAAAAAATGTAGTAACTGGTTTACTTAAAGAAAAACTAGGATTCAACGGACTGATTTTTACAGATGCTTTGAATATGAAGGGAGCTTCAGATTTTAAAAGCCCTGGAGAGATTGATCTTGCGGCTTTATTGGCAGGGAATGATGTTTTGTTGATTTCAGAAGATGTTCCCTTAGCTACCCAAAAGATTGTTTCGGCCTATTATTCAGGGTTGATTACCGAAGAACGCCTGGCGCATTCAGTACGAAAAATACTCATGGCCAAATATAAAGTTGGCCTTCATAAATACAAGCCTGTAGACTTTTTGTTTTTGAATGAAGAGTTGAACAGTGTGAGTAATGAGGTTCTGCATCATAAACTGGTAGAAAATTCTTTGACTCTCATCAAGAATAAAAGGGCAACGCTACCTGTAAAAAACCTGGACCTAAAGAAAATAGCCTACGTATCTCTAGGAGATGATTCTGGTGATGCCTTTTATGAGCAACTAAATAAATACACCCAGGTAGATTGGGTAAAAGCTGCGCAATTGGGTGAAATGATCGAGAAGCTTAAAAAGTATAACTATGTCATTGTAGGCTTTCATAAATCTAATGATAATCCCTGGAAAGGATATAAGTTTAAGGATAAAGAATTGGTCTGGTTGTATGAAATCGCTAGATTAAATACCACTATTCTTTCCGTTTTTGCCAGACCATATGCTATGTTGGATATGATGACTACTACCAACTTGGAAGGTATATTGATGGCATATCAGAATAGTACTGTGGCTCAGCAAAAAGCTGCGCAACTCCTTTTTGGTGCTTTTGAAGCCAATGGGAAACTTCCGGTAAGCCTGGGAGAAGAGTATCCGGAAGGAACAGGTCTGGAAACACGTTCCCTCAAAAGATTACAATACGGCCTACCAGAAAGTGTAGGGATGAATTCGTATCGTCTCAACCGAATAGATTCTATTGTAAACATCGCACTGAATGAAAATATGGCTCCTGGATTACAATTAATAGTAGCCAGAAAAGGAAAGGTGATTTTTGATAAAAATTATGGGTATCATACCTATAGTAAAACCAGAAAAGTAAAGGGTTCAGATATTTACGATTTAGCGTCGCTAACCAAAATATTGGCAACCCTTCCATTAATGATTGAGTTAAAAGATAAAGGGATTATTTCGCTGGATTCTAAAGTAGGAGATTTGCTGCCATCGTTTAAGGAGTCAAACAAAAAAGACATCACTGTGCGATCGATGCTTTCACATTATGCAAAATTGAAGGCTTGGATTCCTTTCTACTTGAAGACTATGGATAGTGTGACTGGCCGTCCGGATAAAAAGTACTACAGAACTACGTCCTCAGATGAATTTAAAATTAAAGTGACGAATAACCTTTATCTAAGAAGTGATATGAAAGATTCGCTCATGTTACGCATAAAGGATAGTGAGTTACGAACAAGATTAAGTTATAAGTATAGTGATCTTCCTTATTACTTACTTAAATCCTATATTGAGAAGCATTATGGTAATTCTTTGAATGCTCTTACGCAACAGCATTTTTATAAACCTTTGGGTGCTAATAATACCTCGTATTTACCTTTGTCAAGATTCAAGAAAAAGCGAATTGTTCCTACCGAAAATGATCAGGCTTTTCGAAAGGAAGTTGTTCATGGTTACGTTCATGATCAAGGTGCCGCAATGTTTGGTGGTATAGGTGGCCATGCAGGTTTATTTGCGAATGCCAACGATGTAGCCAAGATTATGCAGATGTATCTCAACGGTGGGTATTATGGAGGTAAACAGTATTTTAAACAACAAACCTTCGAAGAATTCAATACTTGTTACTATTGCGCTAGAGATGTGCGCAGGGGAGTAGGGTTTGATAAGCCTCAATTGGGAGAAGTGGGACCTACCTGTGGTTGCATATCAAAAACTAGTTTTGGACATAGTGGGTTTACGGGTACGTTTACCTGGGCAGACCCCGAAGAAGAAATTGTCTATGTCTTTTTGAGTAATAGGACCTATCCGGATTCGGCCAATAGAAAATTGATTTCAAACGATATCCGATCAGAGATACAGAGACTTATTTATGAGGCTATAGATTATTAGCCGTACCGTCAAATATTTATTTCGTTTTAAGAATTGCAACTATGAATACTAGAATTGATTTGCTTGAAAATGAGCTTTCTTTTTCAAGAATTGTAGCAGGATGTATGAACTGGGGAGAATGGGGAGCAAAACTATCTGTTGCCGAGGCACAACAATTGATTGAAGATTGTTTAGAAATTGGCGTAACTACTTTTGATCATGCCGATATTTATGGCCATTATACAACAGAAGCTTTGTTTGGGAGTGCAATCAAGAATAACCCTTCCTTACGGGATAAGGTACAATTGATTACAAAATGCGGAATCAAACTGGTAACACCAAATAGACCAGATTATCGAATCAAGTCCTATAATACCACAGCTGATTATATCAAACAATCTGTAGAAAACTCACTGGTTAATTTGTCTACAGATTATATAGATTTATTATTAATTCATCGACCAAGCCCTTTGATGCATCCAGAAGAAATAGCAAAGGTTTTTACAGAATTAAGAGAAGAAGGTAAAGTGCAACATTTTGGAGTTTCTAATTTTACCAATACTCAATTTGAGATGCTGAATACTTTTTTTCCTCTGGTTACCAATCAAATTGAAATTTCGCCATTACATCTCGAACCATTTGTAGATGGGACTTTGGATCAGTGTTTATTGCACCAAATAAAGCCAATGGGGTATTCCACTTTAGCCGGAGGTAGTTTTTTTGCTAAGAATGCAATGGAACAGGTAGTTCGAATTAACAAAGTTGCGGAGCAGTTGGCTGCAAAATATGGAGCTACCCTGGATCAAATCCTAACGGCCTGGATACTTAAACATCCTTCGGGTATATTACCTATTATCGGGTCCACCAAAATAAACAGGATTGCATCTGCGGTAAAAGCACTTCAAATAGAAATTACGGATGAAGAATGGTTTATGATTTGGGAAGCTTCTAACGGAGAGGAAGTTGCCTGATTAAGAGTGAATAACCTCGTTTCAGTATGGGTTTTCTGGATTTTGTTAATGTTAAAATACTTGTAAATTGTAGTGTTCATTGGTTTTTTACTTATATTTAAACTGTCAGACTCTTAACGAATACACAATAATAATCATTGTCGAACCGTAAAAAAGCTTAGATCCACACAAGTCATTCCCCCTAACTTTAACCCTAACACTAATGAACAAGTATAGATTAACACTAATCGGATTGGTATTGTCTATTTTTATTTATTTCACCTCCACATTTTTAGAACTCAACCTTTTTCAACAATTCGTATCTCTTTTAAATAGCATACAAGAGCTTAAACTGGAAGGAATTGTGATTCCTTTTATTATCTTCTCTGTTTTTGTTATTTATGATATCAGGCAACGTATTAAAAAGGTAAAAATGGAGAATGCAAAGCAAAACATTTATAAAGCAATGCTTTCTTCTAGTCATCATATTCTCAATAACTTTATTTATCAAATGGATCTTTTTAAGATCACTGCAGAGGATACCCCTGGCTTTGATAGCAAAGTATTGGCTTTTTATGAAGATATTATAAGTGATGCTTCGGATCAAATCGATTCCTTGAGTAATCTTACCAGTATAGATGAGTTTTCGATACGTTCTTCTGTAATGAGGAGTTAATGGGTTAGTGGCTTTTAAAAAAGCTAAAAACCGAACCTCCGTACCTTCTAGAGTTATCAAAAAAAGATGAACTCTCTAATGAGGTGTGCTTTGAATGTTCGATAATCAAAACACCATCTTCTTCAAGGAGTTGGCGTTCAAATACAAGTTCAACGATTTTTAAAAATTGTTCTTGTTTAAAATCATAGGGAGGGTCTGCAAATATGATATCTGCTTTTCTAGTGGTCTTTTCTAGATAGGTATATACATCACTTTTGATCGTTTCTATGGGGAAGTCCAGTTCTTCGGCAATACTTTTGATGTACCCCATACAGGCATAATGTGCATCAACCGCTGTAATCTCTTGTGCTCCTCTCGATGCAAACTCATAACTAATGTTCCCAGTACCAGCAAAAAGATCTATTACCGAAAGGTCTGTAAAATGATAGATGTTATTTAATATATTAAATAAGCCCTCTTTGGCCATATCGGTAGTTGGTCTTACAGGTAACTTTTTGGGAGCTACCAGTCTTTTTCCTTTATATTTTCCTGAAATAATTCTCATTTAGAAATGGCTTAATAAAACGAAATGCTGATGGGCAGGGATGGGGTTGATTTCACTGGATAGCTTCGGTGCTCTTTGATGTTTTCCGAAGGAAATATTCCGAACGTAATTATGTGCTATATCAAAATATGGACTGTTTTCTTCTATCTTTCCCAGGAAAATAAGCTTGAATTCTTCTGGATTAAGCTTTAGTTGCTCTGCTACAAATAATAAGTAATACAAGAAATCTTCTTTTGAAGTATGAATATAGGTGTTAGCAAGTAGTAATCTCCCTTTGTGGATAACCACGAGATCAAAAAATTTGTCTTGCATATTTGCATATACCCTCAAATCCTCATTATTCTTTTCTTGAACTAATAATGAAGAAATTAAGATCGTACTAGCGTGTTTATAGGTGAAGGATCCAAACGTTTCAAAAAAGAAGTTATTGATATTTGCATAAGGGATATAGACCACAACCATGTCATGCTGTTCTAATTCGTCATAAGCGATAAAATCATTGTCTAATACCTTTATATTGTATTTTAGATAGTCTTTTAAAGCGTCTTCTTTAAATAATGCTTTTGGAACGGTGGAGTATAAGTCATTTTGGTAAATGACTTCGATGTTGTGAAAATTCTTTTTTAACGCTTGGTGATGATCAAATGTATATTTGATCTTGTCTAATACCTGTTCTGGAGTTAATTGAATACCAAAGTGGTCACAAGCTAATGCAGTGATATGATCTTCTTGATCCCGTGTACAAAAAGAAAGTCCATTCAAGCTTACTTGAATGGACAATGTATGTAATGTATTGTCTTCTATGTTATTGGTCGTTTGCACCATAAGTTCTAGGCCAGTTACCAGAAGTTTTCACATCTGTCATTGATCCTACTAATAAATATGGACCATCAACTCCATCCACAGAAACCACTTCTTTTTCCTGAGCTAAAAGATCTTTATCTTGATCGTGTAACAACACTTCTTTAGAAACCTTAGCTTCAAATACAGGGATTCTAAGATCGTTTTTGTTGATATATCCAGCATCCAATTCAAATTTAGAATCTACTCCTTGAATAGGTACTTTCATCATGTTTTTGTGACTTCCTGTCTTAAATAAAGAATCCTTTACAGAAGCATATCCAAGTGTATCGATCACAACAGTGTCTCTAGGCTCATCGATTTTAAGCACTTTGTTGAAACGAATAAAACTAGAATCTCTTCTTTGCGTAAGCGTAAATTTCGCAGTATCAATAAAAGCGATTAGTTTTTCAGGATTTTTTTCGAATCTTCCAGTGATGGTTCTATGTGCTAACTGTGCTGTACGTATATCCCTTAGATTTTCAACTGCCTTAGCATATCTTGCTTGTTTAACCTTATTGAATTTCACAGGACCGTTAATAGAGTTGAATACCATGTATCCCAAAACTCCTATAACTACCCACAGTACTAATTGAATGACAATTTTCATTTTATGATTTTAGCTTTAAACATTAGTGTATACGCAAATCTACAATTTTTTTTTAATCGTAAAAGTTTATTGCGAAAAAATCATCCCTATCTTTGGATTCTTAACAAAATAAGGAAAAACAGAGAATTTACCGCATGAGGGAAAAAGAGTTTTATGAGTTGTTACGGAAGGATTTCCCCTTCGAACCTACTTTAAAACAAGATGTTGTACTTCAAAAATTGGCTTTTTTTGTTCTGGAAAGTAATAAAGACGCTTTATTTCTTTTAAAAGGATATGCAGGTACAGGTAAGACGACATTGATTGGGAGTCTGGTAAAAAATTTATGGAAAGCAAAGCTGAAATCTGTGCTACTGGCACCAACTGGTAGAGCAGCAAAGGTAATTAGTAATTATTCTGGAAGACAAGCGCACACTATCCATAAGAATATTTATTATCCTAAAAAAGACAAAGCTGGAGGAGTTGCTTTTCAGTTAAAACAGAATAAACTTCGGGATACCATTTTTATCGTTGATGAAGCTTCTATGATACCCGATACCCCAAGTGATAGTAAATTATTCGAGAATGGATCGCTGTTGGACGATCTGATGATGTATGTGTACTCTGGACATAATTGTAAAATTCTTTTAATTGGTGATACCGCGCAGTTGCCTCCGGTAAAATTAGAAGTAAGCCCGGCGTTGGATTATAATACTTTGGAAATTGGTTTTAATAAAGAAGTAGTACAAATTGAATTAGACGAAGTAGTGCGACAAGCAGAAGATAGTGGTATTTTGATGAATGCTACTGCTTTGCGTGAAACACTTCGCGAAGAGTTTTATGATTCCTTTCAATTTGATGTCTCTGGATATCCTGATATTATAAGATGTCAAGATGGACATGAGATTATGGATGCGCTACAAGAGGCGTACACAAATGTAGGACATGAAGAGTCTGTTATCATTTTGAGATCAAATAAGAGAGCTAATTTGTACAACCAGCAAATTCGATCCAGAATTTTATTTCAGGAAGAGGAGTTGGCAGCTGGAGACCATCTGATGGTTGTAAAAAACAATTATTTCTGGTTGGATAATAAAGCAGAAGCTGGATTCATAGCAAATGGGGATATTATTAAAGTGCTAGAAATATATGCTATAAAAGAATTATATGGTTTTCGATTTGCTGAAGTTAAAATTAGTATGATTGATTATCCTAATCAAAAACCTTTTGAAACTGTCTTGTTGTTAGATACTTTAACTTCTGAGACTCCTTCTTTATCCTATGAAGAATCAAATAAATTATATCAGGAGGTGTTAAAGGATTTTGAGGGAGAGCGATCTAAGTATAAGAAGTTCTTGGGCGTAAAAAACAACAAGTTTTTTAACAGCCTTCAGGTAAAATTCTCTTATGCTATTACATGTCATAAATCTCAAGGGGGACAATGGGATATTGTTTTTGTAGAACAGCCTTATTTGCCTGACGGAATATCTAAAGATTATTTACGATGGTTATATACTGCAATCACCAGAGCGAAGAGAAAAATATATCTGATTGGGTTTAAAGATGATTTTTTTATTGAAAACTAGTATCTTTTGAGTACGATTAAAAAATGTAATAGATAAAAAGATATGCAAGAAATTATACTGAGCATTTGTTTAGGAGTGGGATTAGCAGCGGCTGTTGGTTTTCGGGTTTTTCTGCCATTGTTAGTACTAAGCTTGGCAGGCCACTACAATATTATTCCTCTAAACCAAAGTTGGGAGTGGGTAGGGAGTACACTTTCGATCTGGGTGTTGGTAATAGCAACTTTGGTTGAGATTTTTGGGTATTTCATTCCCTGGTTTGATAATATTTTAGATACTTTGGCTATTCCTCTGGCAGCAGTAGCAGGTACAGCGGTTATGGTATCTACCGTTGCGGATTTAAATCCTGTGATCACCTGGGCGCTTGCAATTATAGCAGGCGGTGGTACCGCAGCTACTGTTAAAAGTACTATGGGAGCTACTCGATTAACCTCTACCGCAACAACAGGAGGTGTAGCAAATCCAGCTGTGGCAGCAGTAGAAACTGGCACAGCAGCGGTAATGTCTACAGCATCTATATTTGTTGCTCCTTTGGCTATTATTATGTTGCTCCTTTTAATCTTAGGATTCCGAAAAATTTATAAAAAGTTGTTTGCAAAGAGGTAACAAAACCTATTAGTAATACATTAATACCAAAAATATAAATCGTTACTTTTAGATATACTAATAAAAAAACTTACTTTTGTAATTTCAAAAAAGCAACAAAACTTTGAACAAAAATACTCTAAAAACCATCGCAATGATTCCTGCGAGATACGCTGCTACGCGTTTTCCTGGAAAGCTAATGCAGGATCTTGGTGGTAAGACAGTGATTAGACGAACCTACGAAGCTACTATAGAAACAGGTCTTTTTGATGATGTTTATGTAGTAACAGATAGCGATATTATTTTTCAAGAAATTACTACTCATGGTGGGAAAGCTATTATGAGTAAGAAGGAGCACAGTTGTGGGAGTGATCGAATCGCCGAAGCAGTAGAGGAAATGGATGTTGATATAGTGGTGAATGTGCAAGGAGATGAACCTTTTACAGAAAGAGAAAGTTTGGAAAAAGTACTTTCTGTGTTCTATGGAGAAGATTCAGATCGAATAGACCTAGCCAGTTTGATGACTCCTATCGATGATTGGGATGATATTATGAATCCTAATAGCGTAAAGGTAATTGTTGATGAAAATAATTATGCCCTATATTTTTCCAGAGCACCTATTCCTTACCCAAGAGATAAAGAAATAAACTACACTTATCATAAGCATAAAGGCGTTTATGCATTTAGAAAGCAGGCAATTTTAGATTTTTATCATTTACCGATGAGGGCATTGGAAGCATCAGAGAAAATTGAATGCATCCGATACCTGGAATATGGTAAAAACATTAAAATGGTCGAAACACAACACGAAGGTGTTGAAATTGATACCCCAGAAGATTTAGAAAGAGCAAAGAAATTAATTAACAAACAGAATCCATTGAATACAAAAACTGTCACAACTTCTAAAGAACATGCGGTTCATAAAAACTTTCCGATGGTTCCAAAAGTGGTTTTCGGAAAAGGGGCATTCAATCAGATAGAGGATATTATTTCTACCGAAAGAAAAGGTATTGCACCGTTTATCTACTTGATTGATGATGTATTTCAGAACGATACTTCTTTTATTGAAGATAGAATACCATTATCTTCGACGGATGAGATTATATATGTGTCCACCAAAGAGGAACCAAAAACCTCTCAGGTGGATCAAATAGTATTTACCATTAAAGATAATTATGAGTTCATCCCTAGTGGGATTATTGGTATCGGGGGAGGATCTATTCTTGATCTTTCTAAAGCCGTTGCAATAATGTTGACCAATCCTGGGAGCGCAGCCGATTATCAAGGATGGGATTTGGTAAAAAACAAAGCGGTGTTCCATGTAGGAATACCAACAATTTCTGGTACCGGAGCCGAAGTATCTAGAACTACTGTATTGACAGGCCCAGAGCGTAAATTAGGAATCAATTCAGACTTTACTCCTTTTGATCAGGTAATTCTTGACCCAGAATTAATTAAAGACGTACCCAAAAACCAATGGTTCTACACCGGTATGGATTGCTATATCCATTGTATAGAATCTCTGGATGGAACATATCTCAATGCGTTCAGCCAAAGTTATGGTGAAAAAGCGTTGGATCTTTGTAAGGAGATATTTTTAGAAAATTCGTTAGATAAAGCAGAAGCAGATGCCAAATTGATGATGGCTTCCTGGCATGGGGGTATGAGTATTGCATATTCTCAGGTGGGAGTAGCACACGCAATGAGTTATGGATTGGCTTATGTTTTGGGAACAAAGCATGGGATAGGTAATTGTATTGTTTTTGATAAATTAGAAGAGTATTATCCAGAAGGTGTAGCGGTTTTCAAGAAAATGAAGGCCTATCACAATATAGAATTGCCAAAAGGTGTTTGTGCTAATGTAACCGAAGAGCAATTAAATACTATGACTTCTGTTGCTTTAAGTCTGGAACCTCTTTGGGAAAATGCACTGGGTAAAGATTGGAAATCAAAGATAAATGATGATAAATTGAAGGATCTATACCGTTCTTTGTAGTTTTGTCTTTTTAAATGATTCTAGATGAAACGGCTTTCGTCCTTTATATACCATAAAATCCTGGGTTGGAAAATGATCGGGGATTTTAAAGGAGATAAGATCAAAAAGTGTATCGTAGTGGTTGTTCCTCATACGAGTTGGCATGACTTTTATATTGGTCTTCTAATACGACAAATAGTAGATCTCAAAATCAGTTTTTTAGGAAAAAAAGAACTTTTTAAATGGCCACAAGGATGGTATTTGAAAAAAGTTGGGGGTATTCCTTTAGATCGAACACCAGGTCAAAATAAAGTAGAAGCGATAGCTGAGCTTTTTAAAAAAAGAGATGAACTTCGAATAGCGATCGCTCCAGAAGGAACTCGAAAAAGAGTTACTGAATGGAAAACTGGGTTTTATCATATTGCAAAAGCTGCAGAAGTACCTATCCTTATGGTTACTTTTGACTTTGGAAAAAAACAAAACGTGATTTCTGAACCTTTTTATCCTACAGATGATACTGAAAAGGATATTCAATTTATGTATCAGTTTTTTAGAGGAGTAAAAGGGAAAGTAGCTAAATACAGTTTTAATGTAGATTAAAACTTACGTGTTTTTTCTTCGATGATTTTGGGTTCAGATTTTTCCTTAGCGGCACCTCCTCCAAAGATCAATTCAGTACTGGTAAAGGTGGTCCCAAATGTAGTAGCTGCATAATATACCTGAGAAATAGCACTTTCAATCTGTTCAGGAGTAAGTTCTTTTAAGGGGTGGATATATACCGACCATAGGATTCCATTAGAGATGGCATACTTTACATCCAAGGCAGAGTGAAAATTGGCGGTCATCGAATCCAAAAGTAAATCTTTATCCAAATTAGAAGATTCTGTTATAGGAGAAATGATGCGCATTCTGTTGTTGGTTTGATCCGTTACGCAAAGCATAGGAGTTTCTTTGTATAGAAGTTTCCAGTTTCCTGTTGCACCACCCAGAGTATCTGCATTTTTTTCTAGAATTTCTCCTAGTAAGCTGTTATCCATATTTTGAGAGAAGGAATACAAAGTTCCAGTAAAGAATAATAGAGTAAGAAACAGCTTTTTCATGATGTACGTTTTAAGAATAGTCGTTTTAGTCTTATAAACTTAACAAAAAAAAGAGGGTAATCATTATAGGCTTTTTGCATTGTTTATTTGAATAATTCATAGAGCATTTAATGGGGATGTTTTTCTACGATTTTAATACATCCTGGATATCATCTAGTTTTTTGAATATTGCACTTGCAAAAGGACATAAGGGTAAAATTTTCAATTCTTTTTCACGTGCCATATCAACAATCTTATAGAGTAACTTTTTACCTACACCTTGTCCCTTAAAAGCGTCATCTACCTCGGTGTGATCTATGATAATAAAATCACTATCCGGGATGGAGTAGGTCATCAATCCTGCCTTTTTTTCATTTTCTCGTGCAATAGCAAAACCTTTATTTTCTCGTTCTCTTATTTCAATTTCCATCTTTATTGTATTTCTATTTTAATCTTTACATCATATTACATGATGTGTAAGCTATCTTATCCTAGCTGCTAAAATTTTGAATACTAAAGATAAGGTACTGTTTGCTAAAATGAAAAAATAGAAACGGATGAGTTTTAGTATTTCTTTCTAAAATCAAAAGGAGTACTACCGGTGTTGGCTTTAAAAGTCTTAGAGAAATAGGAATACTCTTCAAATCCCAAAAGTTCGGAAATAGAGCTTAAAGAATGTGTACTGTGTACTAACATTCTTTTGGCTTCGAGTAATACTCTTTCTTTTATGACATCAGAGCTGGTTTTATTAATGGTAGCTTTTGTAATTCTGTTCAAATGCTTTGGCGTAATATTTAGTTGATCTGCATAAAATTGAACCGATTTCTCCGCTCGGAAGTGTTTTTCTACCGCAGCGTGGAAGTTTTCCAGTGCTTTTAAGTACGTTTTTGAAGTTTTTCTAATAACAGGGATGGAGGAGGTGTAATATCGAGTTAAATCAATATATAGTTGATCAATCAGACTGGTTAATTTCTGATATTTATAAACTTCGTCTCCCTGATGTTCTTCGTTAATTTGGTGGAATAAATATTTGAAATGAGCAATCATGGAATCACTCAGGTTCAGTATCGAGGGATTTTCAATCGAGAAATAAAAAGGAAACTGAGACAAACTTGCATTGACAAAATTAAACTCATAAAATCCTTGGGTGTGGAAAAATATGTATCCTTTTGGTGAAGAGTTAAAATCCCAAAAATGGGTTTGACCCGGCTTTAAAAAGAATACACTACCCGGTTGAATGTTGTAAGTGTTAAAGTCTATTTCATGAATACCGGTACCTTCAGTAAAAAATACACAAAGGAAGAAGTTATGGCTATGAGGTTTACTAATTATGCTTTCATTTCTTTTTAAATGATTTTCAAAAGTATTGCTGTAAAAATCATGGCTAGAGACCTTGTGATCAAACTGCTCGATTTTTAGAATGGGGACGGTCTTGTTTATTTCCATAATGTCCTAAAAGTACAAATTACTGGGATAATACTGTTATTTTAAGAAAGCTTCATATGTTAATTTTATAGGCTCAAATACAAAACGATATATCCGGTAAGTGTATATGATCACTATCTGGAATGCTAATAAAAATAAAGATGATGAATTTCTTGAAAGGAACAAAACTGCATAGTATTTTGGGAGGGAGTTGTCCTGTTTGTCAAAATGAAAGTATGTATAAGGAACCCAATCCATATGTGGTTTCTAAGCTGTTTGAAATGAACGAACGTTGCCAATCCTGCGGCACAAAATACAAGATCGAGCCTTCGTTTTTCTACGGTGCCATGTATGTAAGCTATCCTGTGGGGATTATTTTTGCCGCTACAGCCTTTGTGCTTTCCTATTTGGTTTTTGGTTTAGATCTTATCCCTACCTATATCATTATTGTAGCGGTGATGGTGATCTCATTACCGATCATAATACGACTGTCACGAAATATTTGGATTAATTTTTTTATGAATTACAGAAAAACAAAATCTGTTTAGGATGTATTGGTAAATACATTAAAACCAACAAAAACAAAGAAAATCAGATGATATGAAGTTCACTGGTAGTACAGAAGAGTTTATTTATCTAGATACTATAGATCATACCTCGTGCGAAGTGTTGAAACAAAAAGTCAAAAGTTCGCTCACTGTACTTTGGTTCAAATCTGATGAAAACATTTTGAGGATCGATGGAGAAGAAGTGGCCTTTCAAAAGGATCAAATTGTTTTTTTAACAGAGTTTCATCATCTAGAGCCTGTCAAGATCGTTACGATTAGGGTGCTTCGATTTAATCGTTCTTTTTATTGTGTACTGGATCATGATAGTGATGTAGGCTGTAAAGGAGTGTTGTTTTTTGGCGCGGCGCAATTACCTGTTGTTTCGATTTCTTCAGAAGAATTATACAAGTTTAACACCGTATGGGAAATGTTTGTTTTAGAAATTAATTCTCGAGACAAACTGCAACAAGAGTCTCTTCAGGTAATGCTAAAACGCTTTTTGATCTTGTGTGTTCGATTGTATACTCAGGAAAAACAGTATCCTAATGAAAAAAAAGAAATCAACCTTATACGTGAGTATAACTTTTTGATCGAACAATATTTCAAAAGTAAACATACTGTAAAAGAGTATGCCAGTTTATTACATAAATCTCCAAAGACCTTATCCAACATTTTTTCAAGGTCGGGCTTTAAATCTCCTCTATTCTATATACAAGAACGAATTTTGTTAGAAGCGCGCCGCCAATTGCTACATTCTAACAAATCAGTAAAAGAAATAGCTTTCGAACTGGGGTACGAAGATCTGCAAACCTTTAGTAGATTTTTTAAAAAACATCAAGGTTCCTCTCCTACAGAATACAAAAAAGACCTCAAAATGTCATCAGTAGCATAGTGAGCTATTGGTTTTGTCCATTCTCACAAGCGCTGAGAAAAATTGTTAACTCCTAGGGAATAGTTGTCTACCTCTTGCGCTGCTTTACTTCAGATCTTTGTAGGGTAATCAATAGATGATTATCAAAAACATTTAAAAATATAGAACTATGAAAAAAATATTGATGATGACTATTATGGTAATAAGTACATTTGCAGGTTATGCACAATTACCAGATCCTGGTTTTGAAGTAGATGCCAGAACGGCAATCGTGATTACAGATCCACAAAATGATTTTTTGAGCCCAGATGGTGTAACATGGGGAGTAGTAGGAGAGAGCGTTACTGCCAATAATACTGTAGAGAATTTGGAAAAGCTATTCAAGGTAGCCAAAGAAAAAGGGATGATGGTTTTTGTTTCTCCTCATTACTATTACAAACATGATCATAATTGGAAAATAGAAGGAGCGCTGGAGGCTTTAATGCACAAAATTAACATGTTTGATAGAAGTCATACTCTCAAAACCGATGGGTTTGAAGGTTCTGGAGCCGATTGGTTAGACCGATACAAAAAATATATTGACGAAGATAATGTAGTGGTTACCAACCCGCATAAAGTATATGGCCCAGAATCTAACGATTTGGCACTACAGTTGCGCAAGCACGGTTTTGATAATGTAATTCTGGCAGGGATGTCATCCAACCTTTGTACAGAATCTCATATGAGAGACTTGGTAGAATCTGGATTTAGAGTAGCTGTGGTTAAAGATGCAACGGCAGGAGCTATTTTACCTGGGTTAAATGCATATGAAGCTTCAGTAGTCAACTTTAAAATGATTGCGAGTCACGTATATGATACCGACGAAATTGTAACTAAAATAAAGGCTCACAAAAAATAGATTTTCAATAGTAATTTTTCATGAGTAGTGGTTAATTTTTGTGATAACCAGAAAAGGAGCTGTTTTTGAGAACAGCTCCTTTTTGTATGAAATAATAACTATAAATCTGTTTTATTCTCCAGAAGTCTCCTGCATAGTGTGATAGACATTCTGCACGTCATCATCTTCTTCGATTTTTTCTAGTAGTTTTTCAACATCCGCTACCTGCTCTGGAGTCAATTGTTTGGTCACTTGTGGGATGCGTTCAAAGCCAGAAGAAAGGATTTCTATGTTTCTGCCTTCTAGTTCCTTCTGTATCGTTCCAAAACTTCCAAAAGGAGCATAAATTAAGATTCCGTCGTCGTCCTGAAAAACCTCTTCGGCACCAAAATCAATAAATTCTAGCTCTAATTCTTCTGGATCAATACCTTCGCCATTAATTCTGAAATTGCAGGTGTGATCAAACATAAATTCTACAGAACCTGAAGTACCCAAATTGCCATCACATTTATTAAAATAGGATCTGATATTGGCTACAGTTCTGTTGTTGTTGTCAGTTGCTGTTTCTACCAAAATGGCGATCCCATGTGGAGCATATCCTTCAAAAAGCACTTCTTTATAATCTCCTTGATTTTTATCTGAAGCTCTTTTTATGGCTCTTTCAATATTATCTTTGGGCATATTAGCAGCTTTCGCATTTTGGATTACTGCTCTTAACTTTGAATTCGAATCAGGATCAGGGCCGCCTTCTTTTACAGCCATTACTATATCTTTTCCTAATCTTGTAAACGTTTTGGCCATGGCAGACCAACGCTTCATTTTACGTGCTTTTCTAAATTCGAAAGCTCTTCCCATAGTATAAATTTAATCGTGTAGAATACAAACATAAGTAGAAACCAAGTTTTTGGCAAATGTTTGTTCTACATATCTATTGCCAGTATGTATTGTCCAAAGAGAATTTAAAAATTATTCTCCTTGAATGATAGATTCGATACTTTTTGCAAGGGCAAAATCATTTTCGGTTACTCCTCCTGCATCATGGGTAGATAGACTAATGTATAGTTTGTTATACACATTAGACCAATCGGGGTGGTGCTGTTGTGCTTCTGCCTCGAATGCGATTCTGGTCATTACCGAGAATGCATCTTTAAAATCGATAAATTCGAAAGTAGTATGAATAGCATTTTCGTTATACTCCCATCCATTAATCTCTTGTAATTTTTCTTTTATTTCTGATTCTGAAAGTTTTTTCATTAGTGAATTCTTATAGGTTATTTGATATTTTTTTGGTTATTGAAGACCTAACTCTTCTCTTAAGACTTCATCCTTATTACTGTTTTTACCCCAATAGGCAGATTTAATACTTTTTATTTTGGTGGCCTTGGTTACCAATTCTTTGGCGTTGGGTCCAAAACCACTTTTAAAGGTTTCTGCCCAGCTTTCAATTTCATAAGGAAAAGCACTTGCAAAACGAATGCTTACCGTTCTATTCAGTTTTGGATAAGTAATCGTATATACATTTTGATCACCTTCTTTTTGTAAAGTGGTGGTCGCTGCATAGGCTTTTACTTCTTTATGTCTTAATCGGGTATACTCAAACGAAGGAATGATTTCTACTTTCCCTATCGGCAATTGATCCGGAGCAATTCTAAGTTGGGTCCAAAGTTCATTTTCAAGAATCGCTTTGTCTACTTTTAATTCCTGATCTGCCTCACCTTGAAAATAGGAATGCGACATGATCTCAAATTGCTCTCTGTTATTGAGCTGTGCGTACACATGACCACACCATTCTTGCATAGAACTGGATACTTTTATCGCGTGGCGATCGTTGGATACCGGATAAAATGTGCTTTGCATAATGGAGTAGGGATAAATACCTGTATTAAACTTTTTGGTGGCATTTAATTTGAGCACCGGAATGTTATTGGCGTTTTGATAATCGGCCTTCACCTGTACTTTTGGTAAGAAATCCTCAGTGACGTAGATTAATACTGCTTTACCCTGCCTGATTTCACCGTATCGTGCTTGTTCTAATTGATAAGAGGTTATTTCAGCTTCCCCAGCGTACCAGTATTTTTTAAATTCTTCAGAAAGTCCTTTTTTGTCGGTATTAGGAATTACTTTATCATTGGCAACATTTGAAGATTCGTCTGCAACCATATTGCTACATGCTATAAACACCAATACGGTAAGAACAGCAGAGAGTATAATGAACTTTTTCATAGTTTTCTTATTTGCATTTTTATGCAAATTACGATAATGCTATGATGTAGCCATCTGTGTTAACGTTTCATAAACAAGGTGGGTAGGGAGTCCCATGACATTAAAATAACTTCCTTCCAGATTAGTGATACCTATAAAACCAATCCATTCTTGTATCCCATATGCACCTGCTTTGTCCAGAGGTTGATATGTTTTTACGTAATACTCAATTTCTTCTTTAGAAATGGCTTTAAAAGTAACTTTGGTGCTTTGAAACACCGTTTTTGATTGGGTAGTCGTAGTAAAACAAACTGAAGTAATCACTTCGTGCGTATCGTTGGATAAAGAAGCGATCATTTTAGCAGCTTCATCCAGATCTTTGGGTTTACCCAAGGCTTTATTGTTATGCCATACTATTGTATCGCTTGTGATTAGAATATCATTGGGCTGTAAATCAGTAAATGCACTAGCTTTTAATTGGGCTAAATAGTTAGAAATTTCTTCAGCCTTTAAATGATCAGGATATATCTCTTCAATCTCTTTGAGTTGAATGGAGAAATCCAGACCAAGATCTTTAAAAAACTGTTGTCTTCTGGGAGAACCCGAAGCAAGAATTACATGATAATCTTTAAGTATTTCGTTGAGCATGTTATTCTATTTTAGCAAGTACTGATACATAAGTAAAGAGATGGCAGTAATCAATAATACAATCCGCAACAAGTGTTTCAAAAGTCGAAGTTGTTTATCAGTTTCCGCAGTAAAACTTTTGATAATAAAGAAAATTAACGGGGCAACTATCAAAGCTAATACAGCTACTACTGCCAGACTATTCGAAAACAAATAGGTATAGATGTAATAGATAACAGCCGCAATTGGTAAAACCGCTAGTATCCCGATTAGTTTAATGGTTCTCTCTTTTCCCAAGACAATAGGAATGGTTTTGAGTCCCATATTATGATCTTTATCAACATTCAGGCAATCTTTTAGAATTTCTCGTAGTACTATGATTAGAAAAGCAAATACAGAATAATCAAAAATAATGGAGAAAATTACCGTTTGCGATTCTCTGTTTTTCTCGGTAATGGCAGGTAATAGGTCAAAAATACCTATGGCCAGAATGCTTAAGGTGGCTAGTACACCAATAATTATATTTTTGACAACCAGAATCTCCTTTAGGTAGGTAGCATACATATAAAAGATCCCCGAAACGATAATAAATAAGACAGCAAATCCAGGCCTTCCAATTAAATTAGAAAGATAGAATCCTAGCAAAACTCCTATGACATTAAAAATAATAAATAAGCGATTTCCAAGTTTTTCATTAGTTTTTTCATCATCATTCAAATGGATAATCACATTCCCTGCAGCGGCAATCGAAAGAGTAGCTAAAATTAACAGGAAAATACCAAATCCATTAAGTGTAATTGCTATACCAAAGGGTTCAAACAATCCATAACGGATACATAATTGGGCTATAGCGATGATCAGGAGATTATCAAACTTTATAATTTTAAGGATGCTTAGCATAATGACAGGTTGATTTGTTGGCAAATGTAATAATTAAAAGCATTTTTATTTGATAGATTTCATTAGGGATGATTTGACTAGGAGACTATATACTGGATAATACAGAATTCATGATGTTGCGATTGTAGTTGTTTACTTTTTGATGTGTTGGCATCCAGCCCAATAGGAAACGAACAAAATCTGTACAGGCAATAGGATACATCTTTCTCCATTCACGCTCCAATGAGCTGAAATCAAAACCAAAATCATGGGTTTCAAATGATGTCTTCAGTACTGAAAAATAGAAATCCAGTAGCTCATCCTGATAGAATTCGCATTCTGAACTCGAGAGACAACTTCCTAAAAAATAAGCGATATCCTTTATTCCGCATCCCCCACCCACATACTGAAAGTCTACAGCCGCTACCTTTTTTCCATTTTCTGAAAAACAAAAATTAGCCAACTTAGCATCGCCATGAACAATAGTTTGATATTGACATTGATTTAATAATTCGTCAATACGATGGGCTTTCGATTTTAATTCTTGATGTTCTATTTTTTCGAATTCATCAGGGCGAGTCTGTAGATGCCAATAGGTACCTATTTCCCATAAGCCTTTGGGAGCTTTATTTAGAAAAGTGATATGAAAATTTGCCAACCATTGTAAGCATGCTTCTATTTCAGGTAGGGAAAGCTGTGTTTTTCGTAACGGAAAATTAGTGTTCAGATCTTCCAAAATAATCCATTGTTGATTTCCTTCAGTATAAGAACCTATCAAGCTAGGAATTTTACAATTCGCATTGCATAATGAGCTCCATTGTTGATACCAATTTGTTTCCACTTTGTAAGAGTGTATTTTTCTATTGTGCGAGTTTGTGGTGTTCCACCCTCGGGGATGCGTTCCTGATGAGTCTGGTGAGATACACTTTACAACTACGGTATTTATCGATGAATTCTTTAGTTGATACCTCGATATCTTACCGTACCCACTCCATAGGCTTTGGATGACTTCTACTTCTTTACATGAGGTAGCTCCCGTGGTTTCTAATAGATAATCTGTAAAATTGGAATTCATGAAATTTACAATCGAAAATTGAGTTGAAGTTGCTAGAGTTTGACTGAGATGAGTGCCTTTTATCAATTATCTATGATGATAAGGTTCGTTTCTTAGAATGGTATACCCTCTATATAGTTGTTCTATAAAAAACAACCGGATCATTTGATGAGAAAACGTCATTTTGGATAAGGATAGTTTGGCTTGCGCTCGTTGGTACACCTGCGAACTAAAACCGTAGGGACCCCCGATCACAAAAACCAATCGTTTGATACCACTATTCATATATTTCTGTAAAACTTCCGAAAATCCTACAGAATCGTATTGTTTCCCATTTTCATCTAAGACAATAAGCACATCAGCAGTAGTGAGTTTACCCAGAATAAGTTCGCCTTCTTTTTCCTTTTGTTGTGCTTCACTCAGGTTTTTTGCATTTTTGAGATCAGGAATTATTTCAAAATCAAATTTGATATAATGTGATAACCGCTTGATATAGTTGTCGATAAGCTGATTCATTTGCTTATCGTCGGTTTTGCCAATCGCCAGTAATTTTATATTCATAGTTTACAATTAGCGTTTACTTTGCTACATTAGCAAAAATAACCATTCAATATGATTAGCGAAGCGCAGTTTAAAAAAGAAATAGAATTAATCATTGCAAATGCCATTAGAGAAGATGTAGGGGACGGAGATCATAGTTCATTGGCTTGTATCCCTGAAACCACAATGGGAAAAGCAAAACTGTTGGTTAAAGATGAAGGTATTTTGGCTGGTGTTGAATTTGCAAAGCAGGTGTTTCAATATGTGGACCCTAATATGGAAATTGATGTTAAAATAGAGGATGGATCCAAAGTGAAATATGGTGATGAAGCTTTTTATGTTTCAGGAAGTTCACTTTCTATTTTAAAAGCAGAACGGTTAGTATTGAATGCTATGCAACGAATGAGTGCTATTGCGACCAAAACCAATCACTTCGTTGAATTGTTGGCTGGTACGGGAACCAAAATTTTGGATACCCGAAAAACAACCCCGGGGATACGTGCGTTAGAGAAATGGGCGGTAAAAATTGGAGGAGGAGAAAATCATAGATTTGCATTGTACGATATGGTGATGCTGAAAGATAATCATATTGATTTCGCTGGTGGGATCACTCAAGCCATAGAAAAGACAAAGAAATACTTAAAAGATCGAGACCTTGATCTTAAAATAATTGTAGAAGCCAGAGATCTGGATGAAATTAAAGAAATTCTACAAACACTAGGAGTGTACAGAATCTTGATCGATAACTTTAACTATGAGGATACTAGAAAGGCAGTTGAGCTTATTGGAGATACTTGCTTGACCGAGTCTAGTGGAGGGATTAATGAGAATACGGTACGAAAATATGCCGAGTGCGGGGTAGATTATATAAGTAGTGGAGCGTTAACACACTCTGTATATAATCTGGATCTAAGCCTGAAAGCAATGTAATATATGTCGAAGAAAATTGAAGATAAGCTTAATAAAATCCCTATTGTTAATTTGTTGGTTAAAATAGGGAAGAAGCTAGTTCTTCCTGGATTTCAGGGATTATCGGTATATGATTTAGTAGAGATTTATGTTACCGGTATCATCAAAGGAACTTTCTCAGCCCGAGCAGGAGCAATATCATGGAGTTTCTTTTTATCCTTATTTCCTTTTTTGCTGTTTCTTCTGAACCTTATTCCATATTTACCAATCAATCAGGAAAACTTCTTTGAGTTCATCAATGGGGCACTACCCAAACAATCCTCTGCATTTTTTAAAACCATTTTTGAAGATATAGCCTCAAATCCAAGAGGGGGATTATTGTCCACCGTTTTTTTGTTATCTATTTTTTTGATGACCAACGGAATAAATGCGGTGTTTTCTGGGTTTGAATATTCGTATCATGTAACGCTCAATAGAAATTTTATAAGGCAATATGTAGTAGCCTTGGGTGTGTCTATAATTGTGGCATCGTTATTGTTAATTACCGTTATAGGTACGATTTATTTTACCTATTTAGTGGATAATCTCAATAAAATAGGGATGGTAAATGATACAGTTTTTTGGCTTACAGTAGGGCGATATGCGTTATTTGTTTTCATGATATTTGTAATCATTGCTACATTATTTTATTTTGGCACCTCAGAAGGGAAACAAAATAAGTTCTTTTCACCGGGAGCTTTTATGACCACTTTTTTAATTATAGTAACAACCTATTTATTTGGAATATACATCGACAATTTTTCAAATTATAATCAGTTGTACGGCTCCATTGGAGCAATGCTGATTTTGATGATTTATATCTGGCTCAATGCAAACCTGCTATTATTGGGCTTCGAATTGAATGCATCATTGATTCAGCTTAGAAAGAATTTTGAACCGTAAATATTTATAACTAACACAAACATTCAAATTAACAAAATGAAAAGATTAAGTTTATTATTTTTTGCCCTTATCCTTGTTGTATCTGCTCAAGCGCAAATTAAAATTGGAGCAGCTACATTACCACAAACAGTAACCTTTAATAGCGAAAGCCTTGTGTTTAATGGTGGGGGATTAAGAGAGAAGTTTTTTATTGATATATATGCAGGAGGCCTGTATCTCAAGAAAAAAAGCGATAAGGCAAGTACTATAGCACAGGCAGATGAGACTATGGCTATAAAATTACATATCGTTTCTGGGTTAATGTCTAGAAGTAAAATGGAAGGAGCGCTTAGAGATGGTTTTGATAAATCAACAAATGGGAATATTGTTCCAATAAAAGATAAAATCGAAAAATTTATTGGCTTTATCAAAGAAGAGATAGAAAAAGGACAAATCTATGATATTGTCTACGAAAAAGGAAAAGGTAGTGTGATCTATAAAGACGGAGTTGAAAAAGGATACGTTGAAGGTCTTGACTTTAAAAAAGCATTATTTAATATCTGGTTAGGATCAAATCCAGCTGACAAAGGTCTTAAAAAAGAAATGCTAGGTGACTACTAATCAAAAGAATATAATCGTATTTTTGTACACTTGACAACGTAAACATTTTTTTAGATAAATGCTATGCTTGCATAATATTTATTATATTTGAAAGGCGAGAAAACAAATCTTAAGTATTAATCCACCCCCAAATAAACCTTAATTTATAATGAAAAAAGTTACTTTTTTAATGCTTGTTGCATTGATCTCAATGGCTTCTGCAAGTGCTCAAATTCGTGTTGGAAACAAGGCGATACTACCTTATGAGCAGACTTTTGCAGAAACAGAATTGAAATTGAATGGAGCAGGTTTGCGAGAAATGCTATGGATTGATTTGTATGCAGGAGGTCTATACCTGCAAGGTACGAGTAAGGATCCAAGAAAGATTCTGGATGCAGATGAAACTATGGCGATTAAACTCAACATTGTTTCTGGCTTTGTGACCCAAAAGAAAATGATTAAAGCCGTTAGAGACGGTTTTCAGAAAGCTACTTTTGGTAATACTAAGGCTCTTGATGAAAGAATTAATAAATTTATTAAGTTCTTTTCTGAGCCTATCGTTAAGAATGACATCTTCGACCTTGTATATATAAAAGGAGTTGGTGTTAAAGCCTACAAAAATGATAAGGAACTTGGAGTGATCGAAGGAAGAGATTTTAAATATGCTTTATTTAAAATTTGGCTGGGTGATGAACCAGCAAGCGAAGCTTTGAAAAAAGGAATGCTTGGATTGCAGTAAATCATTATGCGAATCTAAGCTGAAAAATATAAAACCATCTGCTTATGTTAGTAGATGGTTTTGTTTTCATATTTATCAAAACAAAAATACATAAACAAGATGAAGATTTTTTTTAGACTTTTTGCACTATTGATGATGGTGTCAGCAACAGTAAACGCACAGGAAGAAATTATTGGAAAATGGAAAACCATTGATGATAATACCGGAGAAGCAAGATCGATTGTTGAGATTTATAAAAAGGGAGATAAAATTTATGGTAAGATTCAACAAATATTGAACGAAGCCGATAGAGGAAATCTTTGCGAAGAGTGTAAAGGAAGTGATCACAATAAACCTATTGAAGGAATGGTGATCATCAAAGGTCTTGAGAAAGATGGAGATGGATATGAAGACGGTACCATCCTCGATCCCGAAAATGGGAAAGTCTATCGATGTAAAATATGGGTCGATAAAGACAATCCTAAAGTGCTCAATGTAAGAGGGTATATTGCATTTTTATATCGTACCCAACAATGGATTAAGGCGTAAATTTCCCCAATATTTTTTTTATACGAAATTGTTTTTTTTAAAATTTTAACATTTTCCGTGTTAGTTTTTAGAAGTTTAAGTAACTAAACGAGGGTAATCTTTAAAACAAAGACCATGAATAAAACAATTACCCTAGTTTTTATACTTATGCTTTCTGTCACATCATTTGGGCAGATAAGAATTGATGATATCGTTGTTCCTGAGAAATTAACTTTTGGAGAAGAAGAGTTGACTTTTAACGGAGGAGCAATGCGTAAAGTACTTTCATTCAAGACATATTCTGGAGCGTTATATACCAAGCAAAAATATAACGAAGACAAAAAAGTATTGGATTCTGATGAAACCATGGCTATTCGTTTGAATATCGCTTCCAAGAAGGTAACCAACGAAAGAATGATCAAAGTGTTCAGAAAAGGATTTGATGATGCGATGTACGGAAACACACAAAGCTTGGATGCAAGAATTGAAGATTTCTTGAAGTTATTTGATTCTCCAATGGAAATCAATGACTATTATGACTTAGTGTACTTAAAAGGACAAGGAATCAAAACGTTTAAGAACGGTAAAGAACTTGGATTCATTAAAGGAAGAGATTTTAAATATGCTTTATTCAAAATATGGCTAGGACATGAACCTGCTTGTCAAATTATCAAAGGAGGAATGTTAGGCATTAGCAAATAAAGAATTTCTACATATAACAAGATAAAAGCCTGAAGCATTGACCAAGCTTCAGGCTTTTTTTATTCTATAAGTTTATCGACATACTATCGTTTAAACTTGTATTTTTGTGACAATAGTTCACTTTTCAGTATTTTAATTTCTTGACAACGCCCTATTTCATAGATGTAATATTACCCATTCCGCTTCATAAGGAATTTACGTATCGTATTTCAGAAACCGAAGCAAACTTTATCCAACCAGGAATGCGAGTGGCAGTGCAATTTGGGAAAACCAAAGTATATGCAGCTATTGTCACCAATGTACATCAAACTCCTCCAGAAGTATATGAAGCCAAAGAAATCGAACATATTTTGGATGAGATCCCCATTGTTACTCAAAAGCAATTAGCGCTTTGGACGTGGATGGCAGAATACTATTTATGTAGTAAGGGAGAAGTAATGCGCGCGGCCTTACCTGGGGCTTTTTTGTTAGAGAGCGAAACGATCATCAATAAAAAGGAATTAACTATTGATGAATCTGATCTAAAAGATGATGAATTTTTGCTGTATGAAGCACTGCATTATCAAAGTGTACTAAGGATACAGGAAATTATTGATATCCTAGGAAAGAAAAATGTACTCCCGGTCATCAAAAGTTTGATAGAAAAAGGAGCAATTACTGTTCAGGAGGAGATTTATGAGCAATACAAACCCAAGTTAGTACGTTGTGTGCAATTGCATCAACAATATAGAGATGAGGATAATTTGAGAGCGTTATTGGATCAAATGAACCGGGCTCCAAAGCAAAAAGCAGTGGTGATGCACTTATTTACGTTGCAAGCGAAGAGCGAAGATCCAGTTAAGGTAAACGAACTTGTAAAAGCTTCAAATACTTCTTCTGCTGTGATCAAAGCGTTGGTAGATAAGCAAGTGCTTGAGGTGTATCAATTACAAACCGATCGAGTGCAATATCATTCGGATAGTGTAGAAGATGCCAAACAATTGAATCCGTATCAGCAAAAAGCTTTAGACGAAATTGAACATTCTTTTACCGACAAAGAAGTATGTATGTTGCATGGGGTGACTTCTTCTGGGAAAACCGAAATTTATGTACAACTGATTCAAAAAGTTATACAGCAAGGAAAGCAAGTATTGTATCTACTACCAGAGATTGCTTTAACCACGCAGTTGATTAGTAGATTACAACAGTACTTTGGAGAGCAGCTCACAGTATACCATTCAAAGTACTCGGTTAATGAAAGAGTAGAGGCCTGGAATAACATTCGAGACAATAAGTCAAAGGCACAAATAATTATTGGAGCCAGATCGGCAATTTTCCTTCCTTTTCAGGATTTGGGCTTGATTATCGTTGATGAAGAACATGAAAGTACATTCAAACAATATGATCCGGCACCGAGATATCACGCCAGGGATACTGCCATTGTAATCGCAAAAATGTTTGGCGCAAAAGTACTATTAGGGTCTGCAACACCAGCCTTGGAGACCTATTACAATGCAAAACAAGGAAAATACGCCTTGGTAGAGCTTACAAGAAGACATGGGAACGTTTTAATGCCAGAGATTAATTTGGTAGACCTCAAAACCAAGTATAAAAGAAAGGAAATGACGGGGCATTTTAGCGATGTGCTTTTAGAAAATATTCAGGAGGCGCTGAAGGAAGGAGAGCAAGTGATATTGTTTCAGAACCGAAGAGGGTATTCTCCAGTAGTGGAATGCAATACTTGTGGGCACTCTCCGCAATGTCCAAATTGTGATGTGAGTCTTACGTATCATAATTATAAAAACCAGCTTAGGTGTCATTATTGTGGATATCATATGGCGATGCAGCAGCAATGCATGTCATGTTCTAGTACAGACTTGTCTACTAAAGGTTTTGGAACAGAGCAAATAGAAAAAGAACTAGTAGACCTTTTTCCCGATCATGTGATCGCCAGAATGGATCAGGATACTACAAGAGGAAAGCATGGATACGAAAAGATCATCAATAGATTCGAGCAAGGAGAGGTTCATATTTTGGTAGGAACTCAAATGCTTTCTAAAGGCTTAGACTTTAGGAATGTAACCCTCGTGGGTATTATGAATGCTGATAACTTGCTCAATTTCCCTGATTTTAGAGCTCACGAACGAAGTTTTCAATTGATACAACAGGTGTCGGGTCGGGCTGGTAGAACCGAAAAGAGAGGAAAAGTATTAGTACAAACCTATAATCCCTTTCATCAAATTCTTCAGCAGGTTTCGGTTAATGATTATTCAGGGATGTTTAAGGATCAAATAGAAGAACGACATCAATATAAATATCCTCCGTTTTTTAGGTTGATTAAGATCACTATAAAGCATAAAGATTATAACAAAGTAAATAATGCTGCCGGGTGGTTGGCTAAATCTCTAAGGAATGTTTTTAAAGACAATGTGCTGGGACCAGAGTTCCCACCTATAGCCAGAATACGCAATCAATATCATAAAAATATCCTGATCAAAATCCCACAAGGGCAGTCACTATCTAAAACCAAAGCAGTGATCAAAAAAATAAATACCACGTTCAGCAGTATTAAAGACTTTTCTGGAGTTCGGGTAATTTATAATGTAGATAATCAATAGGGGTATAAAAAAATCCCGCAATGCGCGGGATCCTTCTAAATATTTTTATCCATTATTAACCGTTGAGAGCTTCTATTAAAGAATGCTTTTTATGACGGCTTAAAGGAATCTTTTCATCAGCGATTTCTATGTTTCGGCTGTTATAGCGTTCTACCTTATCCAGATTTACGATATAGGATTTATGAATTCTTAAAAAACGATCGCTTGGTAATTGTGCTTCAAAAGATTTCATAGTTGCAAGAACTACTATAGGATCTCCTTCTTCCATAATCAGTTTTACATAGTCTCCTAAAGCCTCTACATATTTTAATTGATTCAAAAAGATTTTACGCTTTTTCAAATTGCTCTTTACAAAAATGTAATCATCGTCTTCTACTGCAGCATGTTCTGAACCTAAACGAGACATACTTAATGCTTTTTCTACAGCAGCATTAAACCGATCTTTTTTGATTGGTTTTCTTAAATAATCAACAGCATCATAATCAAAAGCTTTAAAAGCGTATTTTGTTTTCCCGGTAACAAAAATAATATGTGGTTTGTTTTCTAGGTCGTCTAATAAATCAAACCCAGTAAGTATTGGCATCTCGATATCCAGAAATAAAAGATCAACCGGAGTGTCGAGTAAACCGTTTTTAGTTTCTATAGCATTGTTCCATTCTGCCACTAGTTCTAGTGAAGAATGTTCATCTATAAGTTTAACTATGGCGAGCCTTTGGAGGCGGGAATCATCCACGACCGCACATTTTAATTGAGATTGTTCCACTTGCATACTGTTAAATATTCCAATACAATATTAATGAATATATATTAGTTCCACAAACATTTTACGCTTTTTATCGATAAAAAAGGTGTTTCATCGAAGTGAGAGAGGAGTTTGAAAATACAAAAAATAGTATTACTTTTGCAGCCAATTTTAATTTAATTTTAGATTTTTATGAGTCAATACGAAACTGTTTTCATCTTGAATCCCGTTTTATCTGAAGACCAGATAAAGGAAACAGTTAAGAAATACGAAGACATTCTTGTTTCTAACGGTGCCAAGATGATATCAAAAGAGGACTGGGGGCTTAAGAAGCTTGCCTATGCTATCCAACACAAAAAGAGTGGTTTTTATCATTTGTTTGAATACCAGGTATCTGGTGAAGCAATTAACCCTTTAGAGGTTGAATTTAGAAGAGATGAACGAGTAATGCGTTATTTAACTGTAAAGTTAGACAAACATGCAATTGCTTGGGCAGAGAAGAGAAGAAATAGAAACAAACAAAAAGCTTAATTTATGTCATCTATAGAACAACAAGCTAAAGGAAAAAAAGACGGAGAGATCAGATATCTTACTCCACTTAATATAGATACTACAAAAAATAAGAAGTACTGTCGTTTCAAAAAGTCAGGTATTAAATATATCGATTATAAAGATCCTGATTTCTTAATGGCATTCGTAAACGAGCAAGGAAAGTTATTACCACGTCGTTTAACAGGAACTTCATTAAAATATCAACGTAAAGTAAGTGTTGCTGTAAAAAGAGCTAGACACTTAGCATTAATGCCATACGTTGGAGATTTATTAAAATAAAATTCGTCATAACATTATGGAACTTATATTAAAAAGAGACGTTGAAAATCTAGGATTTGCAGACGATATCGTAGAAGTGAAGAATGGTTATGGGCGTAACTTCCTAATACCTCAAGGTTTTGCTGTGTTGGCTACTCCTTCTGCAAAGAAAGTGTTGACTGAAACATTAAAGCAAAGAGCTTTTAAAGAGAAGAAAGAAATCGAAGATGCTCAAAAAGTAGCTAAGAAAATCGGAGATTTAGAAATTAAGATCGCTGCAAAAGTAGGAGCTGGAGATAAGTTATTTGGTTCTGTATCTAATGCAGATGTATCTGAGGCACTTGCTAAAGAAGGTGTAGAGTTAGAGAAGAAATATATTTCTGTACCAGGAGGAAACATTAAACGTCTTGGTCAGTACGAAGCTTCTGTTCGTCTTCATAGAGCAGTGATTGCTCCTCTTAACTTTGAAGTTATACCACAAGCTAAGTAGTTAATAACTCTAGTATAAATAAAGAAAAGATCGCTCATTTGAGCGATCTTTTTATTTTAAATTTAATAGTAGATTAATACTTACCTAAATTCACGCAAGTTTATATGAAAAAAGTTATTTTCCTCCTTTTTGTTACAATTGCTGGGTTTATTGGTCATTCGCAAGTAACTACTTCTAATATTTCGGGAGTGGTATACGACAATAATGATCAGTTGTTACCAGGAGCAAATGTAACTGCCGTTCATAGTCCTACAGGTACATCGTATGGAGGCGTTACCAATTTTGACGGACGTTTTGATTTGATTAATCTTAGGGTTGGTGGCCCCTATAGAATTACGATTAGCTATGTAGGTTTTAAGAAGCAATTAATTGATGATGTTTTTCTTCAATTAGGTCAAACCTATAATGCTTCGATTGTTTTGGTTGAAGATGATAACCAGTTAGAAGAAGTGGTTATCACATCTAATAAGAGTAATACCTTTAGTAGTGAGCGTACTGGCGCAGAGACTAGTATTGGGAACAGAGAATTGAAAGCACTCCCAACCATTACCCGCTCTGCGGCAGATTTTTATCGTTTAGAACCTACTGCGTCTAGTAATGGTTCTTTTGGGGGTAGAAATGATCAGTTTAACAACTTTAGTTTAGACGGTTCTATCTTTAATAACCCTTTTGGATTGGATGCTGCTACTCCAGGAGGTCAAACCAATGCGCAACCTATCTCTCTGGATGCCATTGATCAGATTCAGGTGTCTACCGCACCTTATGATGTCACTCAGGCAGGTTTTACTGGAGCTTCGGTAAATGCAGTCACCAAGAGTGGTACCAATCAATGGAAAGGTACGGTATATGGATTTTATCGTAATCAGGATATGACCGGAGATAAAGTAGGGGATGATGATATTATAGTACCTGATCTTACGCAAGCTCAATATGGGGTGAGTGTAGGAGGACCAATCATCAAGAACAAATTATTCATTTTTGGAAATTTTGAAAAAGATGATCGTGAAGATCTAGGGTCAAACTTCTTGGCAGCAAGACCTGGATTATCAGGAGCAAATGTATCCCGTGTAACTGCTGAAGATTTGGAATTTGTATCCCAGCAATTGGCTACTTTGGGTTACGAAACGGGTCCATTTGAAGGATATACGCATGACACCGAATCTACAAAGGGTATCCTGAAATTAGATTGGAACATTAATAACAATCACCGTTTGGCAGTTATTTACAATTTTTTGGACGCTTCAAGAGATCTTCCTGCTAATCCAGAGGCAATTGGTAGAAGAGGTCCTGATTTGACAACACTTCAATTTAGAAACTCAGGATATAGAATCAATAATAAGATTAACTCCTTCTTAGTAGAGTTAAACTCAAACTTTGGATCCAAAGGTAATATTTCTAATAAGTTTCAAGCTGGATATACATTTTTTGATGATAGTAGGGATCCATTTTCTGCTCCTGCACCACCGATCAATATTCAGGAAGAAGGTGTACGCTATATTGTTGCGGGACATGAGCCTTTTTCGATCAACAACCGTTTGGAACAACGAGTGTATCAGGTGACAAATAACCTTAATATTGTAACAGGAGATCATACCTTAACCTTTGGGGGTACTTTTGAAAGATTTGAGTTCGACAACTCCTTTAATCTTGGGGTGTTTGATTTTCCTGGAGATGCCGATGCTGGTCAGGGGCCAGTAAGTACCTTTTTTGATGCCTTTCAGAGTGTGAGAACAGATCCGTTAAACCCAGGAACAAGTTTTGAAGAAGCCATTAATAATGGTACCATTGGAGCAGCACTGGCTAATGCACAAAATGTATTTGCTGCCAATAATGCCAACGATAGTTGGGCCTTGGCAGAAACCAATGTGGGTCAGTTTGCATTGTATGCCCAGGATAAATGGAAAATAAATGATAAACTTACGGTGACTTATGGATTAAGAATCGATCAGCCGCTATATTTTGATACCGAAGATAAAATTGCTGAGAATATCGAAAGAGCGGCAGGAGGAACTTTTCCTGATGGGAACTATCAGCCAGGTATTACCTATTTTGATGAGAATGGAAATCCAACACAGTTAAATAGTTTGGATCTACCAACACGTAGATTGTTGGTGTCTCCAAGATTTGGATTTAATTATGATGTAAAAGGAGATAACTCTTTCCAAATTCGAGGAGGAATAGGTATTTTTACAGGACGCTTACCTTTTGTTTGGATTGGAAACCAGGTAGCAAATCCAAATTTCTTTTTCTATACCACCTCGTCTCCTGATTTTAGATTTCCTCAAGTTTGGAGAAACAGTCTAGGTATTGATTACCGATTTAAAAATGGGATCATAGCTACTACAGATATTATTTATACAGAGGATGTAAATGCGCAGATGGTAAGAAACTTTGGATTGAGAACGCCGAGCGGTACACTAAATGGGGTTGATAATCGACCTGTATATTTACCTTCGGATAGAGCAGTTAATGAATTTGGCGGAATTACCAATGCTTATGTCTTCACCAATACCAATGTTGGGCACTCATTCAACTGGTCTTTTAAGTTGCAGAAGAATTTTCAAAATGGTTTGTATGCGAGTATAGCCTATAATTTCCTCGAAGCAGAAGATGCAAGTTCTCTAGATGCTGAAATCTCTAGTGACGCTTTTGATCGAAATCCTGCATTGGGAAATGTAAATCAAGCGGTGAGTACCACCGCGCGTTATGGGGATAAGCACCGTATTGTCGGACAGTTAAACAAAACGTTCAGTTACGGTAAAAATAAGCAATGGAGAACATCTATTGGTGCTTTTTACGAATATGCGCAAGGAGGAAGATTCTCGTATACTTATTCTGGAGACATCAATGGAGATGGCTCGCCACTTAATGATTTGATTTATATTCCTACTACAGATGAATTGGCGACCTATAACTTTAGTGGAGCCGATTTCAACGAGAGAGAAGCACAAAGAGTCGCTTTGGAAGCGTATATACAGCAAGATGAGTATTTACGCGAGCGAAGAGGTAGCTATGCAGAGAAATATGCAATATTAAGCCCCTGGAGGGGAAGATGGGATATCAAATTACTTCAGGATTATGATATTCAAATCGGAGACAGAACCAATACCATTCAATTAAGTTTGGATATCCTTAATTTTGGTAACTTATTGAATTCGGATTGGGGGGTAATCGAAATTCCTGTAAATGATCAGCCTATAGGGGTGAGTGTAGATAATACAGGTACTCCTTTGTATTCATTTGATGTTTCTCAAACCAGGACTTTTGCCAACGATTTTAGTTTGGATTCTAGATGGCAGGCACAGGTGGGATTACGATATATTTTTAATTAAGGTCATAATATACTTAAGATAAAAGGTGCCGGTTTAGGCGCCTTTTTTTGTTTGGGTAAATTTCTTGGCAATTCATTTTTTTAAGGATGATCAAACTGAAATGTACTTTGAATATTATTGATGTAAATCCTCAATTTATAGTTACTTTTGCAAACCATTTCAAACGAGAAAATAAAAGTTTATTACAATGAAATACCAACGGTTAAGCAAGGAACAATTAGAAGAGTTACATGTTGAATTTATTAACTTCTTGGCAACCCAATCGATAACTGCAGAAGAATGGAGTGAAATCAAAGTCAATAAACCTGAGGTAGCAGAGGAAGAGATAGACGTGTTTAGTGATCTCGTATGGGAAAAAGTATTAGGGAATGCACAGTACTTAGAACATTTTTCACAAGATCAAATACATCTGTTCGAATTAGACGAAAACGAAATGCATCTAATTGCGATAAAAGTAAATAACGACAGTATTGATCTTACAACTCAAGAAGGTTACAGTTGGCTTCGCGACAATTTGATGAACGATGATGTGGTTTTTTACAATGCATCAAAAGGGTATAGTGAAGATAGAAACCTGGATAAGTTTCAGCTAATCCAGAAAGGAGCCAATATCACCCGTGGGGAACTATATCATTATTTTGAAAAATTGGTAAACGCTAAAGAACTATAAGTTAGCGGTTACACATTATTCATATCGCAAAGATTCTATAGGATCTTGCTTGGCTGCCTTTATAGCGGGGTATAAACCAGAGACAACAGCAGTCAAAAATGAAGTCACCACTGCGGCGAACATGGCAAGCCAAGGTACAGAAAACTGAAAATTAGATAAATTTGCAGCAAGACTTCCTACCAGAATCCCGAGTATTATACCGATCACTCCTCCAAGTTGCCCTATGATTACTGTTTCCAGGAAGAACTGACCAGAAATAGTGTGTTTTTTGGCTCCTAAAGCTTTTCTAACCCCTATTTCTCTAGTGCGCTCAGTTACAGATACCAACATGATATTCATTAGTGCGATCGAAGAACCAAAGATGGTAATAATACTAATGATCCATGCGGCTATGTATAAATAAGAGGTAATGCTAGCTATACGATTAATTAGATCATCACTACGCTCGAGCCCAAAATTGTTTTCTTCTATGGGATTCAGTCCTCTCACATTTCTAAAAGTGATAATAGCTTCATCTTGAGCGCCTTCCAAATATTGTTTGTCATTAACTTTTACACTTATGTTATAATTGATATTGGGCAAGGTATAAATTGATCTTGCGGTTTGAATAGGGATAAGCACGCGTAAATCTTGATTGTTTCTGAAGGTAGCTCCTTTACTTTCTAATAAACCGATAATCTTAAATTTTGCACCACGAATACTGATCGTTTTACCAATAGGATCTGTGTTTTTAAACAAACTCTTTTTGAAATCGGATCCAATTAAACAAACATGATTGTTATTTTCGATATCAAAAAAGGTAAAGTTTCTTCCTTTTTCAATTTCTGTACCGGAGTTTTCCAAATAATTTTCATTAACTCCCAATACTGCCACTTCCGGATCTGTTTTTTCACTTTCAAAACGCACTTCAGCATTTCGTGTACCCGTAAAATATAAAGATGTTTTGGTATAAGGGAACTCAAACTTATCGACAAATTGTTTTACGTTACGATAACTGATAATAGGATTAACTTTTTCCCGATTACGATTGTTTCTGGTATTAAATTCGTATCGCTGGATATTAAAAGTATTTGAACCCATGGAGGCAAAATCCCCAGTAATGGTCTTTTCCAAAGCACCCAAAAATGTCAAAATACCAACAAGGGCCGTGATCCCTATGGCAATAATTAGGATAGTAAGGACAGTACGCAGTACCTGACCTCGAATTGAATCCATCGCGATTCTAACATTCTCTCTAAACAGTGAAAACATAAGTATACAATTAACCGGTTTGCTCTATAAGACTACAAAACCCCTTTAAAGTTACTCCAAAAAAACAAAATTTATGATTTGAAGAAAGTCTTATACATATTTGTCTTCAAATTTTGAGTCTTTTTTAGATATTTGCAACCTTATAACAGACGAATACAATCGTCTTGAATTTGAACAAAGCAAATGGCACAAAAACCTTCTATACCTAAGGGAACAAGAGATTTTTCACCAGTAGAGGTGGCAAAAAGAGGATACATCATGGATACGATCAAAGAACAATTTAAGTTGTTTGGTTTTCAGCCTATTGAAACTCCTAGTTTTGAAAATAGTGAAACCTTGATGGGTAAATACGGTGAAGAAGGAGATCGGCTTATTTTTAAAATCCTAAACAGCGGTGATTATCTGAAGAAAGTAGATGAAACCTTATATCAGGCTAAGGATAGTACAAAAATGACTGCAAAGATTAGTGAAAAAGCTTTGCGATACGATCTTACAGTACCTTTTGCGCGATATGTGGTACAACATCAAAATGAGATTGACTTTCCGTTTAAACGCTACCAGATTCAACCGGTATGGAGAGCAGATCGACCTCAAAAAGGAAGATTTAGAGAATTTTATCAGTGTGATGCCGATGTGGTGGGTAGTACATCGCTTTGGCAAGAGATAGATTTGATCCAATTGTATGATAAGGTATTCACTAAGTTGAACTTGCAAGGGGTTACGATCAAAATCAACAATAGGAAGATCCTTTCTGGTATTGCCGAAGTGATTGGTGCTAGCGATAAGCTCATCGATTTTACAGTAGCTTTGGATAAATTGGATAAAATTGGTGAAGATGGTGTAAAAAAGGAGATGAAAGAAAAAGGGATCTCTGATGAAGCGATAGAAAAGGTGAAACCATTATTCAGTTTTGAAGGAAGTACTACAGAAAAAATAGCCAAGCTTAAAACGTTGCTAGCTTCTTCTGAAGAAGGAACAAAAGGAGTAGAGGAGCTTGAGTTTATTACCAATACAATTAATGAAATATCGCTACAGACTGCGAATTTGGATCTGGATGTAACTTTGGCAAGGGGGTTGAACTATTATACAGGAGCAATTTTTGAAGTAGCTGCGCCAAAAGAGGTGAAAATGGGATCCATTGGTGGTGGCGGAAGATATGACGACCTTACGGGTATTTTTGGATTGAAAAATGTGAGTGGGGTAGGGATATCTTTTGGTTTGGATAGAATTTATTTGGTGCTAGAAGAATTAGGACTCTTTCCAGAAACCGTAGCCTTATCCACCAAAGCGTTGTTTATTAATTTTGGAGATAAAGAAGCGTTGTATTGTGCCAAAACAATTATCAAGTTAAGAAGCGAAGGAATCATTGCTGAGTTATATCCAGATAGTGCAAAAATGAAAAAGCAAATGGGTTACGCCAATAAAAGAGCAATTCCTTATGTCATCTTGGTGGGAACTTCAGAAATAGAGAAAGAAACGTATACTGTAAAAGACATGCAGTCCGGAACTCAAAATGAAATGAACTTTGAAGCGTTGAAAGATATTCTTTTGTAGTTTAAAGTTGCTGATATTTCTACAAAAATTACCGGTGTTTTTGAATGCATTAAACTCCTTGGTTTACATATTTTTAGGGTGATGATTTTGATGCATTTCGACTTGTGTTTTTTTAATTATCTTTACACCACAATAGAATGTTAAATTTAACGTTATAGTTAAGTTAAAAAGCTATTGTTGAAAATAATGCCCTAAATGTTTTCGTAGAGTTTTAGTTTTTGAGGAAGGGGATTATGATTACACACCTTACTCTTAAAACTTTGTATGAGACTAAAACTACTTTTAGTAACGGTTCTGTTTAATTTATGTTGTTTTGGGTTTGCCAATACGGGTAACGATTCTCTTTCAGTAAAAGATGAGGTAAATTCCAAAGACGAACTACTTCCTTCCTCATTTGTACAACTACCAGATTTAGAAGAAAAATTTCCAATCCAAGAAGTATTTACTTCGATTACTTCTCCAGAATTTACGTTTGAAAATATAGCGCAAGAGTTTCCAACTACTAATAGTGATGTTATTCAGGCCAGAGCCGAGGCTCAAAAGGGGTTTAATGAAATTGATAGTACAGGTCGATGGATTGGTTCGTTTAGGAATGAAGATATTCAGGTATTACCGGTTGGGATAAAGAAAAAAATAAATGAAGTAGAATACCAGTTAGGTTTTGTAAAGGCTCGTTTTACCAAAGATTATACTGAGCTTACAGTGTTTGCCAAGGTGATATTACCTCAATCAGACGAAAATGGGTTACCGATAGAGCTCTTTTTTGGAGCCAATAATGTCAAATTATCTCATCAAGGTGGAATCGTAGGAGATGCAAACCTGGTACTCTTAGGAGATGTGTTTATACCATTCAATGCGGGTAATTGGCTGTTAATCCTTAAAGGAGGGTTTGATTACAGAACGGGAGAAACTCAAAATAGAACCTTTGTAACCATTAATTGTGATGGGGTAAAAGAAATGGGGATTGAAGGAGAGGTACAGTTTTCTCGAAATATGATCTTACCTGTAGACCCTACAGGCAAAGCTTTGCCAGAAACTGTTACTTATACCGGAGCGGTTCGAGAGCCTATTCAAATCCCAAATCGAGTAAAAGGTGCCTTCAAAGCGGTTGCTTCCGATTGGAATGATATGATTGTAGAGATTAGCCTTTCTCCTTTTGTATTGGCTAGCCAACCTGATAAATTTATGTTCTCGGTAAATCAGGCAGTGTTCGATTTTAGCGACCTGCGTACAGAAAACGTGAATTTCCCACAATATTATCACGATGAAGGGTTGTTATTACCAAATCCGGATACATGGCGAGGTGTTTATGTGCAATCACTTAAGGTAGGACTACCTCAAGAATTTAAATCCACTGAAACCCTCACACAAAAGAGTAGAATTACTTTCGAAGCTGCCAATCTTTTAATTGACGGATATGGAGTATCAGGGTATTTTTCTGCAGAAAATGTAATTACGCTAGGAAAAGGGAGAACTTCAGAAACAAAATCATGGGCCTATTCTGTAGATAAAATTGGGATAAATCTTGCGGCCAGCAGGCTTATTGGAGCAGATTTTGAAGGGCAAATACTGCTTCCTATTTCTGATAAAGGAGATAGAAATGGTACTACTGCAGATGGTGAAGATGGAAGAATGGGATTAGGATATCAAGGTATTATCTCTGAAAATGAATATGGATTGGTTGTATCTACTTTGGATACCTTAAGCTTTGACGTATTTAGGGCCAAAGCCGAACTATTGCCAAATTCATCTGTAGAGATGAAGGTGGTAGAAGGAAATTTCAGGCCCAAAGCTGTACTTAATGGAAGGATGGCCATTTCAGCAAGTCAAAAGGAATCTTTAGCAAACGAAGGACAAACCTATACTACAGGCGAGGGCGCTGATCAGCAAAATCATACCGTACAATTTAAAGGAATAGAGTTTCAGGATTTAGTCTTACAAACTACTTCTCCAGTTATACAAGTGGCCTACTTTGGGTATCGAGATCAAGTGAAATTGGCAAATTTCCCAGTTTCTATTGCCAATATTGCGTTTTCTTCGAACGAATTTGAAGCAGGAATTGAGTTTGATCTGATGATCAATCTCATGGGCAAAGAAAGCAAAGGTTTTGCTGCAGATGCCCGACTTGGGATTTTTGGGAAATTCCAGGAAGAGAACTTTAAACAACGTTGGAAATATGACCGTATTGACCTTTCCAGAATCAACCTGGAAGCCAATATGGGAGCTATAAAGCTCAGAGGAGGATTAGAACTCATGGATGATGATCCTGAGTATGGAGATGGATTTGCTGCGGATATCGAGGGTACCTTTGGAAGTTTTGGTCCGATCACCTGTAAAGCTATTTTTGGAAAGACAGATTTTAGATATTGGTATGTAGATGCTGCAGTTCGTGGTCTTAAAATAAATGTAGGTCCTCTACAAATTTCAGGTTTTGCAGGAGGTGCTTTTTATCGTATGTCACGCAGACCTAATGCAGGTCCGGATTTTTCTCCTTCTGGACTTTCGTATGTGCCTAATGAGGATTCAAGCCTTGGGGTAAAAGCAATGGTGTTTGCAGCGATTGGTGATGAGAGCGCAATTGCGGTTGGTGCTGGTTTTGAGATTGAATTTAACCGCAGCGGAGGAGTGAATAGATTAGGACTGTTTGGAGAAGCCCAAATGATGAAAGCGTTCAATTTCCCAAATCCAGCTGGTAAGCTTAGTGAGAAGTTGAGCAAAATGGTAGACAACGAGTTGATCCAGGGGGCTATGGATAGTCAAACCGGAAAAACTTTTCTTGATAAAGCTGATTTAGAATACGAACCAGAAATCGTTGGTGAAGCTGCTATTAGTGCCAAGATGGGAATGGAGTTTGACTTTGTTAACGATTCTTTTCATGCTACTTTCGACCTCTATGTAAATGTGGCCGGAGGAATTATCCGTGGTCGTGCATCTCGAGGAAGAGCGGGATGGGGAGTAGTGCATATCTCGAAAGAAGAATGGTATGTTCATTTTGGAACACCTACCGATCGATTAGGACTCAAAATGGGTGTAGGTCCGTTTTCTTTGGAAACGGGAGGATATTTTATGATGGGAGACCGAATACCAGGAAGCCCTCCGCCACCGCCAGAAGTAGCAGAGATTTTGGGGGTAGATGCGGACGAGTTGGATTATATGAGAGATCTCAATGCGCTTGGCGAAGGAAGAGGTTTTGCTTTTGGTTCTGATTTTAAGGTAGATACTGGGGATATCAGATTCCTCATTCTGTATGCTCGTTTCCAGGCTGGAGTAGGATTTGATATCATGCTTAAAGATTATGGAGAAGCAAGGTGTAAAGGAAGCAGTGACGAAATTGGAATTAACGGTTGGTATGCCAACGGTCAGGCTTATGCCTATCTACAAGGAGAGCTAGGAATACGAATCAAGTTATTCTTTATCAAAAAGAAAATCCCAATTATTAAAGGAGGTGCAGCGGTACTGTTGCAAGGTAAAGGTCCAAACCCTTTTTGGTTTAGAGGATATGTAGGTGGATACTATAACCTTCTGGGCGGAATGATCAAAGGAAGTTTCAGATTTAAACTTACTATTGGCAAAGAGTGCGAATTGATTAATGCAGCTCCAATGGGAGGTATTAAAATGATTACAGACCTTACCCCAAAAGATGGAGACTCGGATATTGATGTCTTTGTAGCTCCGCAGGCGGCTTTCGCTATGCGAGTCAACGAACCTATTGTTATTCCTGAAGATACAGGAGATAATACCTATAAGGTAATTCTTGAAAAATTTACGGTTACCAATGAAGCAGGAGAAGAAGTAGTAGGGACGATTGAGTGGGGGCAGATGAATGACAGGGCCACGTTTATTTCAGATGATATTCTTCCTCCAGATACTAAACTAAAAGCAACTGTAGAAGTAAGTTTTCAGGAAAAAGTGAATGGTAGTTTCCAAACTATTTTTGTAGATGGACAAAAAGCAATAGAAGTAGAAGAACGAAATTTTACTACGGGTACAGCACCAAAATATATTCCTTTAAATAATATTCAATATTCGTATCCGGTAGTAGATCAACAACTATTCTATACCAACGAATATAAAGATGGATATATTCAATTGTCTAGAGGCCAGGATTACTTGTTTGATAGCTCTCAGTGGAAAAGTACTGTGAAATATATTGATGAGGTAGGTACGATTAAAGAAGTGGATTTTAACTATGATACCTCTAGTAACCAGATACGATATGCGTTTCCAAAGATGGATCGTGAAACAAAGTATATGTTAAGTATAGTGAGTACTACCAAATCATCCAGTGGACCAGAGGGTACTATAAACTCCGAAACTGTTGATTTTGGTGAAGATAATACGGTTGAAATTAGCACTAATACTGCAGAAAATGTGCTAAGAGATGGCGAAATAGAAAGACTTTCTTACGAGTTTAAATCAAGTCAGTATAAAACCTTTGCAGATAAGATTAATAGTATCAATGTCAATGAAGATAACTGGGGGAAAATTAATTCGGTAGTACTGTACTTAACTTCAAAAGTTGATTTTACTGAAGGTTTTGATATTGTAGAATTGATTGGAAATAAGTATTCAGAAAATAAAGCTTTGGTAACTATAGAGTCTGACCTTAAAGACAATTATTTCTTAAAAGATATCAATCCTATCTTGTATGATAAGTATGGCCAGGGGTCAACATATAGTATTACCAGAGATGCTACAGAATATGGATATATACCTAAAAAGGCATTACCCGTACTGAGTAATTATTTAACCAGCCTTGAAAATAATGTAGATCTCAATTGGAGGGCGACAAGATTCCCTTATCGATATAACCTTCCGGAAATTTATTTCAATGATTATGTAGATATACGAGATCGGGTAATCAATGATTATACAAACGGATTGATATCTGCAAGTTCTCCTGAGGCTAGTATAATTTCCTCAGAATATAAGTTTATGTTGTATGGTAAATATAACGTGAAGTTGCAGTATGTGTTACCTGGAGGAGTAATGGGAAGCTCAGCCAATTATAGATACAAAAACCCAATAACCGCGAGGCAATAGGATAAACCATAAATTTTAATAAAGAAAGAATTGATCAACCCTAAAAGAACATATTCGAGTTTCATATCAGATGTACGCATCGCGTTTATCTTATTTATGGTTTTTGCTGTGTCTCATGCTCAACAAGCAGAGCAAATACCAGAAGTCATGGTTATGGCTAGAGTACAAAAGGATAGAGTGCTTTTGCGTTGGGGGACCACTACACCTGTATCCTGGTTACGGGCCAATAAATATGGATATGTTATAGAACGATACACAATTACCCGTAATGGAGTTTTGGTAGATCCACCAGAGAGTAAAAGTCTTACAGGAACAACCTTACTTCCGCTTCCTTTGGAGAATTGGGAACAAGAAGTAGAACAAAATGACAATGCAGCTATCATGGCGCAAGCATTGTATGGTGAAAGTTTTGAGGTAGAAGAAATGCAAGGTGGCCTGGCACAAATTATTAGTAAATCAAAAGAAATCGAACAACGCTTTTCTTTTGCACTTTTTGCTGCAGATTTGGATTTTAAAGTGGCTAAAATGGGAGCTCTAGGATTTGAGGATACCGATATCAGCCCCAACGAGGAATATTTGTACAAGATTATTCCGAAAATACCTGGGGAGATTCTTAAAGTGAAATCAGGGATTGTTAGTGTTAAAATTAAAGAACCAGAACCTTTACCAAAACCAATTGATGTCATCGCTGTTCCTGATGATAAAAGCATCTTGATAACTTGGGAGTACGCCATGTTTAAACCCATCTATAATGCTTATCACGTAGAGCGATCAGAGGATGGGAATACTTTTGCAAGATTAGGGGACACTCCTTTGGTGAATTTGAATGATAAACCTGGTAGTCCGGCACGTAGAATGTTTTATGTGGATACATTACCGCAAAACAATAAACGATATTATTATCGAATCGTAGGGATTTCTCCATTCGGAGAAGAAGGAACTCCATCTGATGTGGTATCTGCCGAAGGAGCTAAAAAATTGACATCTGTTCCTCATATCTCTCGATATGAGTTTAATAATTCTGGTGGCGTAGTATTGAATTGGGAGTTTAAAAAAGAATCCGAAAGTGAAATTTCTGGTTTCCAACTCAATTGGGCTGCTCAGGAAAAAGGACCTTATAGAACAGTGCAATCCAACATTCCTGCTTCTAGCAGAACGACAACATTTACGAATCCAGAACCTTCAAACTACTTTAGGATAGTGGCTCTGGGTAAAAATAATCAAAAGGCTACTTCTTTGACCTCTTTTGTACAAGCGATAGATTCAATTCCGCCAAAAATGCCGATAGGATTAACAGGAGTAGTAGATTCTTTGGGAGTTGTGAATATCAAGTGGGAAGCAAATACAGAAAAAGATTTATTAGGATATCGTGTTTTTCGTGGCAATTTGGATGCCGAAGAATTATCACAAATCACTGTAGCTCCAATTTCTAAAAACACCTTTGTGGATACCGTACAGGTAAAATCCTTGAACGATAAAGTATTTTACCAGATTGTAGCTGTAGATAAACGGTTCAATATGTCTGATTATTCTGAAAAACTAAGTATTAAAAAGCCAGATGTTGTGCCACCATCTTCACCGGTTTTCAAATCTTATAATCAAAAAGAAGAAGGAGTTCTTTTGCAATGGATTAATAGCAGTAGTCAAGACGTTTTTCAACATAAGTTGTATAGGCAAAAGGTAAATGAAGCCAAAAAAGGTTGGCAGGTGATTTTCCAAACAGATACGATTACTAGCTATTTGGATACCGATGTAGGTTCTAATATAAAATATCGGTATGCTATCTTTGCGGAAGATGAAAGTGGCTTATTATCAGCTCCTTCTACTCCAGTTACTATAACCAGTAAGAAAGATGTGAAAGAAGAACAATTGATAAAGGGGTTTTCTGTAGTTGCTGATAGAACAAACAAAAATGTAATGATATCCTGGCGTAAGATGCCAGAAGAGGTTACAGAGATAACCGTATATAAGTCAAAAAAGGAAGGTAAGCCTGTTTTGTTTAAACAAATGCCGAATACGATGAATAGAATTGTTGATAATGCTGTGTCACCAGGTAATACATATGTATATAGCCTTAAAGTGATCACAAAACAAGGAAATCATTCTAAGGTAGAAACAAAAGAAGTCGTGTTTTGATATGAAATTTGAGAATAAGATAGAACAAGATAATGTGGGGATCATAATTGATTTTATGATGAAAAAGATAAACTAATGAAAAAGTTATTCACTATATTTTTACTTTGCTTTTCTGGCGTCGTACTGGCACAGGAAACGGTGGTGAAAATAACTAATTATAATTATAGTTCGAGCTTTAGGGATCGGCGTTGTGGAGAGACAATTAGATTAACCGCTTTTTATGTTGGAGGAGGAGAAGAGATATTTGTAGATGTGTCTAATGATGCTGCTAGAAACTATACCGGAGGTACTTATCGATTGAATGGTATTGTGGAACGAGTAGAACTATATGCGTTTGCCAGAGATGCGAGAAACCAAGGTATTGGTACAACTTGTAGAAGAGGTAGGAATGTAGAAGATACACAATCTAGAAATACACCAATGGACCCCTGTTCTTCTGCTTTTTATAATATTGTGCATTCTAATAGTAACGATGTTTCCCAAAGTGTAAATTTCACACTGGACGCGGTTCCTGTCCCTGCGGTATCGAGAGCCACAGCATCGGATCGTGTAGGGTTTGAAGACCCTTTGACTATAAACTCCTCTGCAGGGTACAATACTTCGGTATACAATTGGCAATATGGATTTAATGGAACTGATTGGTTTGAATTACCTATTCCAAATGCGCAAAATCCTACGTTTACTTTAGAGGATTTTTTAACTGAGGCTGTGATTGGTAATACAATTTTGTTCAGAATAAGAGCTTGTAATCAGGAATCGTCTAATGTAGTTTCTTACGTGGTTCGTAAATCTGCCCCTCATATTATTGGGCAACGTACAAGAGATGTAACCTGTTATGATTCTATTGATGCTAGCGGAAATGGTGATGGAGAGATCATATTGACTTTTGATCGAGCTTTAGATCCCGCTTTGGATAATGTAAGTTTCTCAGTGATCGACTTGAGAACTAATAGTCCCGTAAAAAATGTAAATAACATCGATACATTTGGTCCTGGTAATACCTTTACAATAGATGGATTACCTGCTAGTACACCAGGTTTTGGCTTTAGAGTAGATATACTAGGTTTTTATAATGGGATAGAATATTTTACAGAAGCACCTAATCATACGACCACTTTTGAGATTGATCGCCCGACTCCTGTAGCCTTTGTAGGAGAGCCTGGTAATGATGCAAATCATGTAGATGTTTGGTGTTTTGGAGGTAGTGATGGGACCATTGATTTAGAAGCACAAGGTGGTGTTGAAGGATATGAATATCTAATCCGTGTACAAGGAGAAGTATGGGATGAAACACAATGGACGGCTTTTGCAGGAAGGTTTACGCATACAATTCAAGGGCTTCCAACAAATACCTATGAAATAAGAATAAGAGATGCTAACGAATGTGAAGCCAAAGAACAAATCAATGTTGCAGGAGAGATAAGATTAGGGGATATCATTGTAAAAACGGTAATTATAGATCAGCCTAGTGAAGCACTAGACGTTGAATTCTCGTTAATCAATGAACCCAGAGCGTTCGGGTTTGAAGATGGTAGAATTAGAGCCAGAATTTTTGGAGGAACTTCAGAAAGTGATGGTTCTTATGTGTTTGAATGGAGAGATGCCTCTGGAGCTACATTAAGCACTATAAATACCAATGTGTTACCAGCCAATGAGGGTTACGAGGTGATATTACATTCTGTAGGCGAAGGTACATATACCTTAAGTGCTTGGGATACCAACTTTAATAGTGCCACGGACAAGGATGGATGTTTCTTTATTAATGCAAGTTATACCTTGGAGCAACCAGATCCACTACAGGTGCAAATAGATATTTATAATCCTATTTCTTGTCATATCGAAAATGAATATAACGACGGGGTAGATTTTAATGATCCATTGGGGATACCAGATCAATTTCAAGACGGAGCCTTAATTGCTACGGTTACCGGAGGTGTGCCTTTTGATAAATTTGCGAGCGCAGTAGGGCAATGTAGATCAGACTTGAGGAGATATTGTTATCGTTGGAAAAAGGAAATCAATGGAGTTTGGCAGGATATTGCAGTAAACGACAGTATTATCAATAATTTGAGTGTTGGTAATTATGCACTCAATGTAGAAGATAGTAATGGAATTGTTTTGGGTACTTATGAGGCTTATAACTTACCGGATGGATCACAAGAGTACAGACTTACACAAGCCATAGATTCCACCAGATTTTTACCGCAACCAGATCGGTTAGAACTTTCTTTTGATCGCACCGTAGTTACCTGTGCCAACGGAGATGACGGAGAAGCAACAGTATTTGTTCAGGGAGGTACAAGCCCTTATACGTATGAATGGAGTAATGGAGAAACGACACCTACCATTACTGGTTTGATAGGAGGGACATATTTGGTGTTTATTACCGATGCGAAAGGCTGTCAAATTGAAGGTAGTATACTCATTGATCAACCTAATGGATTAGAAATAACGCCAGTGATTGAACGTGCACCAACCTGTTTTGAAGGGAATGATGGACAAATAGATATTAATGTTACCGGAGGTAACCCTCCATATACTTACTTGTGGAGTACAGGAAGTACTGGAACGAGTATAAGTGGTCTGACTGAAGGAAGTTATAGTATTGAAGTTACCGATCGCAAAGGTTGTAAAGCTTTTTATCAATCAAATCTTGTAGACCCAGATCCAGTTTTTGTAAACCTGGAACCACAAAGATCACTTTGCCAGGATCAATCGGTACTATTGGACATTACTATCGATGATCTGGGAGCTGTATATTCCTGGAGCAGTGATAATGGATTTTCAAGTGCCGAGAGTAATGTAGAATTAACACAAGCAGGGAGATATATTGCCACGATCACTACAAGTCTAGGGTGTATCGGTATAAGTGAAATTAATATTGATGTGTTTGATACCCCAATTGATTCAGACTTTTTGATTACCACACAAGCTTTTACAGGCGAGGAGGTGATTTTGGTAAACGTGAGTGATCCTATTGGTGAAAGTGTAGACTGGACCATCCCCGATGGAGTTGAAGTGGTATCCATGACGAATGAGCAGTTGATATTAGTTTTTGAAGAAGAAGGTGCTTACGAAATTAATCTTAGATCTTATCAAAGAGATTGTTACCAGGATTTTATGAAGACCATTTTGGTGCAGCCAGCTATAGAGTCGCCAGATCCTGCGGGGCCACAACAGGACTTTATTCAAGAGTTTATTGTATTTCCAAACCCTAATTCTGGGACCTTCAGAACGCAAATTAGTTTGGAAGAAGATTCTAATATTTCGCTTAAAATTATTAGTCTGATGTCCGGAGTAACTTTGCATGAACGCACAGAAAAGGATAATCGAGATTTTCTTTTGGATTATAATGTGAGTCTTCCAACGGGAGTGTATTTGTTACTGCTGGAGACCCCAAAAGGATCAGAAACTAGAAAATTGGTATTTGAATAAGATAGTATACAAATTGAAATGAACAGAATAATTAAAATAATAACCCTTCTAGTATTTGCTGCTTGTGCTCGCGAAGAGGCAGTTCCGGTTATTGTTGATTTCGATTTTGAAGTTTTTAATGATGATTTTTCCATCCCGGTACAGATCGTGTTTTTTAATCGTACTGAGGGGGCAGAGGATTACGAATGGCGTTTTGAAGGTGGAGTTCCTTCAAGATCTGTAAATCGCAACCCTGGTGTTATACAATACGATAGCAAAGGAAATTTTGAGATAGAATTGATCGCTACTAACCAGGATGGATCCAGAGATAGTAAAATCATTGAAATACAAATCGATGATCCCGTGATTATCGATTTTGAAGTGACCAATGTAGATGATAATTTTTCTCCGGCAGCGTTTTCGATTCAAAATAACTCTACAGGAGCAGATAGTTTTGTGTGGACTTTTGAAGGGGGACAACCTGTAAGTTCCACTTCGGAAAATCCGGGAAATGTTGTTTTTACAGAGCCAGGGGAACATAGAATTACTTTGGAAATTAGTAATGGCCGTGAGACATTTACCCAGGAAGAGGTAATCACTGTTGAACCATTTCTGGTTGCAGATTTTACTGAAGAAGTAGCATTTGATGATGATGATTTTCAAATCCCAGCAGTGATGCAGTTTACCGATAATTCGGTAAGTGCAACATCGTATCAATGGCAGTTTGAAGGAGCTTCAATTACTACCTCTTTAGAGCAAAACCCTAATGTTACTTTTGTGAGTGAGGGGAACCATAGGGTTACTTTAACGGCTTCAAACGGTAAAGAAACACAGACAATATCCAAAGTATTTCAGTTTTTTAGAAATACAAATCTTAGAGAACTTAATGACGTGGTATTGGGAATCAATACTGCGCATAATGCAAATACAAGAGGAAGTTTTTATAGTATAGCGGATCGAACCGTATATACTGCAGAAGAAATAACCACTGATATAGCTGATCAAATCGACTTGGTGTTTTTTGGTTTGAGTAACACCTTTAATCGTAATCGATTTGTAAGCCCCGATGATTTATCAAGTACCACTTTTGATGCGTTGGCAAATGCTAAGCAAACCAAATTTATTAATTCTCAGGAATTATGTAATTGTACGGCTTCGCTTTCTGTAAGTGAATTTGATAATATGCAAGATGATACGTTGTTAAACGGATTGACCATTACCGAAACACCTGGTGGTTTACAGGATTTTGATAATAGCATGGTGCTAAGAATTGTACTTTTTGAAACGCAAGAAGGAAAAAAAGGTGCTATTAAAGTAAAAGAATTTATTGATGATGGATCAAATTCATACATCATAGTTGATATTAAGGTTCAGAAAGCAACCCGATAGGATTGCTAATGAAAGTAGTTCACATAGCGATAATTTTATGTACAAAAAGGCTTTACATACTCTAATTATACTCGTTACATTGTGCTTGACCTCCGTCAATGCGCAGGTTTTTCCTGTTAATGTAAATCCACAAGTCATACCTCCCTATAGTCTTCGATTATCAGAGTATGGTACTTCTATTTCTGAAAAACTGTTGGTGAATTTATTGCTTACCGATATTAATGAATCTAATCGTCAGGTGCGACTCAAGTTTTTTGTAGAAAGTAATGGTGGGGTATCCATACAGAGTAATGACGTAGTGATAGGTGCACCACCCATTTTTCTTGAAGGTGGAATACCGCTTCGATTGAGTAATGTAGATTTAAGAGCCTATTTTCAGTTAGAGAATTTGCAAGGAATAAGTCCGCAGCAATACAACCTTCCTTTACCAGAAGGGTTTTACCGTTTTTGTTTTGAAGTGTACGATGCACAATCGGGCCAGCAAATTTCGCGTAAAAGCTGCACAGCGGTGTATCTTGTATTGAATGACCCACCAATTTTGAATGTTCCAAATAGAGGAGAGCAGGTGTTGATGCGGGATCCTCAAAATATTATTTTTCAGTGGACACCAAGACATCTTAATGCTACCAATGTTGAATATGAGTTTACATTGGTAGAGATTTGGGATAATCAAATGAATCCGCAAGCCGTTTTCTTGTCAAGCCCACCTTTGTATCAAACCAATACCTTTGCTACTACCTTGTTATATGGTCCAGGGGAAACTCCTTTACTTCCTGATAAAACCTATGCATGGCGAGTTCGGGCTATGGTCAGTGACGGAATCAGTGAAACATCGGTTTTTAAAAACGATGGGTATAGCGAGATTTATCATTTTACGTATTCTGGAGCTTGTTCTGAACCCGAATATATCTTGGCTGAAGCCAAGAGTACAACCAGCGAAAAAATTCTTTGGCAGGGTGTTGATCACATACGATATAATATTCAATACAGAAAAAAAGATACAGAGAATGCCGTTTGGTTCGATACAGGAACAGTAAATGAAAACGGAACCATTTATAATCTGGAACCAGGAACTACCTACGAGTTTAGAGTAGGGGGACAGTGTTTGGATAATGGCCCGTTTACGTATTCTCAGATTTATGAGTTTACGACGATAGTACTTCCTGAAGAGACTAACACTTATAATTGTGGGATAACACCGGAAATTGTTATCACAAATCAGGAACCTCTAGAAACTATGGTGATCAATGATGTGTTTACAGCAGGAGATTTTCCGGTAACGGTAAAACAAGTCGATGGCCAAAATGGTTCCTTTACAGGATGGGGGTATATCGTAGTCCCTTATCTTGAAGATACCAGAATTAAAGTTGATTTTAGTGGTATTAGGATTAACACAGATTACCAATTGATAGATGGGGTTGTAGAAACTGATTATGACGAAAACTGGGGAGGTGTCGATGATATTAGTAATGAAATAGATGCCATCGTAGACTTGACTACGGGAGGAATACTGGATATCCTGGAGGATATAGCCGATCGATTACGAGAAGGAGAATTAACAGGAGAGGATAGAGAGGCATTATTAGAAAGAATCGAAAGAGACTTGCCCGAAGATGAAATTCGAGAGTTGGAAGAGTTAGATCAGCAAATTACAGCGTTAGAAGAACAGTTGGAGCAGGCAGAAACCGAAGAAGAAAAAGAAGAGATTCAAAATCAGATTGATCAGTTGAATCAAAACTTTGCAGACCAATTGGATCAAATTAAAGAGGAAATTGTTGATTTAATTGTAAAAGCAATCGAGAAGTACTATTCGCAGAATAGATCTCAGGAGGAAAAACTTATCGCAGATTATGATGCTATTTATAGTTTTTCTTCTGATGACACCACTGGAGGTGACGAATCAGACCTGGACGAAGTGTTTGAATTTGAATTTGAAGGCGAAACTACTGTAAATACAGTACCAGAAGAGTTTACTCAAATATTTGATGTGCAGGAAAAGTTTCATTTATACTTCTTTTCAAAATCTATAGCAGAAAATGTTGAAGACAAAGAATGGATACGGTCTTTTGTAAGCAAAGCATTAGAAACAGATGTAGATCTACCAAAAATTCTTAAAGAATCTCAGGATAGTGGAGACTCTGAAAATAGAATCATTGATCTCTTAATAGAAGGAATTGAAAAAGCTTTAAAAGGTTTAATCGATAATTACAAATACAAGTATTTCGGACAGTAATGCAAGTGCACCAAACTCAAAAATATACACTAAATAGCGAACTGAACTTTATTGTTTATGGCAAAGATACCGAACATAAACATCCTAATAATGCCGCTTTATTGGATGCTGATGGTAAAATGATATACAGTATTGAAGCACCATTTTTTAAGTCTGATCAGATGATTAATGGTGTTAAAAACGAAGAGTACTCGACTCCAGAAAGAGAAGTTTGGGTGATTCATCCTCATAAGGAGAAGGTCAAAAATTTTTGGGGTAAAGTAATCGATGAAAAACCGATGATGGGATATATCGACAGGTGTAATGGAATGAAACATATGGAAGGCAAAGAGTATGCAGAAATTGTAATCTCTGATGGTGCAATGTATTTTGAGTTACAGTATTTGGATATCAAAACAGGCGTATTTACTGAGCATGTAAAATGGGGAGGTAGATATTAAGAATGATTATAAGAAATTGAAAATAAAATGAATTTTATGTCTGGAACTTGTTATAATAAAATAAAGAGCTATCTCTTGATACTCTTATTTTCTATAGTTTCATCTTTGGGTATTTATGCTCATGAAATTTCGCCGATTGGTAAAACCAAATTTAAAACCATAGAGGAAGTAAATATTGGAATTGCTAATCAGTTAGAATATTTAATTCAGTTCAATAAGACCAATAAAGTAAACAATAATAGCCAAAACAATTGGTACGTTTATGTGGTGGGAGATGATACTTTCAATCCCAATATGGTATCGGATTATGTAGAAGATCAATTTGATTTGAGTGATATCGGATTGGACAAAACTCCTGTAAACATTCAGGAATTGAACCAAAAATTGGTTGAAATCAATAAGAAATTAGGAGAAAAAAATGCTCCCCTAATATATTTTGGTGTTGCCAACAAGAAAAAAGCTATTGCAGCTCCTTTTTTTCCGTTCGAAAATAGATACAAAGTATCCACAGCGACTACTACCGAACTTAAGGACTTTTATCAAAGAGCTTTTAATGGTCCTTTGAAAGGAGATAATAGTGCTGAGGCAGGACAAACCTATAATGCACTTAAGGATTTTTTCAAAAAGGACGGGGAGGCTGATCAAAGTAAAAAAGCGCTAATTCAACAAACCCTTAATAAAGCCGGTGGAGAAGGAGCAGTCGCTTTGTCTAGTTATTATTTTGCAATTGTAAAAGGAGACAAGGGAGATCAAGTAGGTAAAGCAAATATCTCCTGGTGGTCATTTTCAAACTATTTGTTAGGATCCAATGTAGAAAAAATAGATAAGGATTTACTTAAAGCGCATTACGCAAATCTTTCCAGTACTAGCGGAAATAAGAATTACAAAAAGATTAATGCCTGGTTCAACTACTTATCTGATGCTGATCTACCTGAATCTCAATTCCTGGAAGAGCTCTTAAAAGGAATGATCAACAATAGCAAGTGTTCAACATTAAGTGTAGATGAAGGAACTAGTCAAAAGAATAAGTTTGTAGAAGCGGTTAATTCTGAAGATGTAGATAAGATCGTTGATGCAACGAGAAAACTGTGTTCTGATGTACTTGAAGATATTGATTATGCCACTATCATTAAAGCGATCAAAACAATCGCCAAAAAAACGATAAAAGAGAAACAAGAGGCAGTTATACTCTATCTTCTTCATAATATAGATAACAAAGATTATGCAAAGCTATTTGCTGATTTTAGAGGGGCAGACGGTAAGAACGAATTGTTGCGCACTCTTTTACAGGAAATGGATGATCGCTCCATCAATCCATTCGATGGAGATAATTATACTTCGTTTATTGGAGCCTTACTTTATATTGGTAACCAGAATCAAGGAGAATACTTAAAGAAAGAAAGAGGGTATTTATTAGAGACCTTTTTGTTGGCACAAAGAGATTTTGAATGGAGTAAGATCCCCATTGCTAAAGCAATTACAGATGTTCTAAGTTTTAATATAGATACAGATGATGCTGCGTTCGAGAGTTTTCTGGTAGACAATGAATATGAAGAGCTACTCAATCTGTTGCAGTTTTTAACCTGGGATGTTGTTGCCCAAGACCAAAGAAACTTAAGGCAAGTTGGTGATGCTTTGGGAGAGTTTTTTGCAGCTCGAAAAAACCAGGAGGTTTATATCGAACTCCTCGAGATAGCCTTTAATAATAAGAAAGTAGACTTTTTTGTAGATCCTATGCGTCGACTTAGGATCGGAGAGTTGATTCTTAGGATGTTTGGGAATGTTCCAGAAGACTCCTCTGAAATCTATGCGTACCTTACTGGAGAGGATTTAAAAAATTTAAAAAACATCATTGAAGAGACTTCGGCTCAGGATTACGAATTGTATGCTGATGTGTTTTACGAAGGGCTTACCAAAATTTTGGATGCCCAAGAAGACATCCCAACTCGAATCGCTTTAGCAAAATGGGCGATAGATAATGACTCTGTTTTTAATGGGGTTCATGAAAATATGATTGTTAATGTTTTCAAGAACATCGAAGATAGCGATGACAGACAAACGATTTACAATTTTCTTACCTACAAAGATGGTATTCTAGGGAATGGAGAAAAAACTTACGAATACTTCAATAAAATAACTGCAGAAGGTGTTTTAAGTGGAAATGATCTCCAAATTGAGTTTTTAAACTATTACATAAGCTTGATTTTAGAAGGTTTTGGAGATGTTAATGACCGTATTGCTATCATCAAGCATGCGATTTCAAAAGGTGATGATTGGAGTTGGTTCTGGTTCTCGGATACCGAGGACGTTATTTCTTCAATGTTTACGGATATTACTCCAGGAGATGCTGAGACCATTGTAAAAGAGCTAAAAGCTAATAATAATAAACTCTTTACAGAAATCTGGGAGATCCTTCAGTCCAAAAATTGGTGGGCTGCTGTGGATAGTGATAATGAGCGTTTTGCCAATTTTGTAGTTAACCTGGCTCGGGTTTTACAACTTTCTCAACAAGAATTGACTTGGCAGCGAGAGAATTACGAAAAATACCTTGATGAAAAACAACAGTACCTTACGACCGACAAACCAAACAAAATAGATGAGATCAAAGGAAATTACTTGCCTATGGCTAGAGCTAATTTCTTTGGTAGTACGGATGGTAATGATTTTGATCTCGATGCCGAAGTTGATTTTTCTAAAGCCAATATTAAGATACATCTGGAAATAGAAGATCATAAGGTGATGGATCGCTCTTTTGATCCTTTTGAGTACATTTTTGTGGAATTTGTTGAGGATACCAAGATCAATAATTCGGTACAATTTAGCAAAGGAGATATTATTGGTGTTCCGGCATTCTATATAGCATGGATGGACGGTAGTATAGGAGCACAGCAAAACTCTGTGGCCGCTCGTGTTACCCTCGATGGGATTGTGATTGTAGCTTCTGCAATTGCTATTGCTGGATCAGGAGGAGCATTAACACCGGTAGCGATGGCGGCAATAGCTGAAATCTTTTTTGCTGGTACAGATGCTGCGATTGCTATTTATAAAGAAGAGATGGGCGAAGCCTTGGGTACCGATTTCGTAAATACTCTTGAAATTGCCAATATGGTATGGGGATTAGCCAATTTACCTTCCGCTTTATCAAGTCTGCCAAAAGGTTTGGTAAAACTTAAGAAGGGAGCAGGTAATTGGTATGATTTGGCAAAAGGAATGACCTTTAAAGCTGGAGATAACTTATCTGGGATTACCGTAGATGTCAAAAAGTTCATAACGGCATTACCGGATATTATTAAGGAACTCAAGAATAACCCCACCGCTCGAGCGCAATTATTTAAGAAAATTTCAGATTTAGAAAGTAATCTAAGAACTAAAATAGCAGGATTAGGAGCCAATGCTTCTCAAAAGATCAAAGATGTACATCAAGTTGCAAAAGAGATGGCATTTGCATTCTATTTGGATAAAATGCCAGATGCCTTTAAGACTGTTATTAATGCTTTGCCAAGTGCGAAACTAAAGCAGAACATTGTTAACAAATTACTGGTATACTCTTTTGAAGGCAAAACTATTTTTAAACTTTCTCCAGATGGTATTTTGCAGGATATCAAGATTTTTAAAGAGGCAGAAAATTATAATGATGTTGTAGGTAGTTTTAAAGCTTCTGTAAAAGTAAAAGGAAAGGTATATCCTGAAAATATAGAAGTAGTTAAAAACTATAAAGGAGAACCTATTTTCAGGCCTAAGTTTGAAGAAGGTTTTGTTAGACAAGGAGATCTTATCAACGAATTACACATACGTAGTGGTAATAGTCCACCGTACATGAACGGTACCGATGTAACAGACTATACCATACCAGTAAAAGAAAAGTTCTATGTGGTAGAATATAAAACTACCCAAAATGTTCCGGGAGGTTTTGGATCAAACAAGAAAATTACCACAATTGAAGAATTACGTTACGAACTAGCAGTTCTTGAAGATTGGAAAAACCCCGCGGTAGATGAAATTGTTGTTCGTGAATACGAAGCATTAAAACCGATACAAACCCGAAGCGGAACCATAGGAGCACAAAAAGAAATTAGTGGACCTAATGCAGGACAAAATTATCCAGGAGGAGGCCATCAATATGAGTTTGTAGAGAACTGGAGGGCAAAAGATCCCAAAAGTTATATGAAGAAGATTGATGAGCTAAAATTGATTAGCAATGCTACAGGAGATATCTCAGAAACTCTAAAATCTGTAAAGGATAAGTTGCAATGGTCGGATAATGATATTAATAGAATAGTTGCTAATCTCAAAAAAGTACAAAATAGCGAAGAATTGATTCCGTTGACCAATGGATTAATTAATTCGAATATCGATGATCTTCCTAAATTAAAAGGAATCAAAAGAGTCTTGAGTGACATTAAGCAATCTAACCAATTAGATAATGCAGGTCGATTTATTACCCATACTTTTACCGATTTTGAGGAATTGCTGAGAAAAGGTTTAAATGCTTTATTAGAACCTGATGGATTTGACGAAGCTGTTGATATTATTGTAAAAAATACAGGTGGGATACCAGATGATCTATATCAATTGAAAGCAACCGGAGTTAACAAGTTTTCAAGCAATATAAACAAAGCAATTTCATCTTTGGATAAAGTATCAGGGGATTATAACAGAGTAGCTAGAATATGGGTGCATAATGGATCTCAAACTGATGTGGTAAATATGTTACCAACATTAAAAGAATTACATAAAGAAAGTAAAGTAGCTATTGAAATACGTTTTGGGAGTGACTTGAATTACTATAATTTATTAGACTTGTAAATCATGATGTATCAGTTATATAGAAAAAATGATGAGACATTTATTGTTCTAATAGCCCCCAACACTATTGGAGAGTGGTATTATGATCTTGATGGGTACAATGTTGAGGTAAAAGAGAATGATTGGGCTTTGGTTTTTGATCAATTAAGGTTGTTCTTTAAACTTGTACAAAACAACAATATAGTTTTGAAAGAGTTTTATATAAATTTTAAAGATTTTAAACAAACTATCTCAAGTTTGGAAGACCTAGATAAGGTTATTGAGTTATTTATGATCAATAAATACTATAATGCAAAGGATGGTTTTGATATCAAATGTGTTGGAAAGTGTCCAATAACTAATGAAGAAAGCTTAGATTGTGAATTGTTTGGTGTAGAGTTAAAAAGAAACAACTCGGTTTCAATGTCCATATACACTAGAAATTTGTGTTATCTACCTCATAATCCTATTACAAAAAGTAAACAATATGAAGTTTGGAAGCTCAATGCACCAAGACTAGCGAGGTCTTTAGAGAGTTTTAATACCAAAACTACTCTTTCATTGATAATGGAAGGAGAGTATTGGAAAAATGGTGGGGCTTTCAATGATAAACATCCATTTTATTTAATGAATACTTCCATTGATGGTGTAGAAGACCCTGATTGGGATGAGTTTTATATGCCCTTTGAAATCCTGGAGGATAGTTAGCGAATAGTCACCTGGTTTTATTGCGATATGGGATCTTACTACGGTACTTTTAAACGGATTATTAACTTGAATCATAATTTTTAACATAAAATAAAGACAAATGTAATTTATCACAAAAATGCACGTTCTATTTGGTGATAAATAACAAATTCAACCTTAAAACTAAACTTAAAACCCAAAACAAATGAAAAAATCATTTTTAGTATGTTTTTTGCTAACAACGTTAATGCTAGTATCATGTGGTAGTGATGATGATGGAGGAATTAATAATTCCCTCATAGGGACCTGGAAACTAACCAATGCGGCGGAAGGTGATGGAACTCCTATCATGTTACTGGATTGTGAGGAAAACACAACATTTACGTTTACAGAAAACATGTTTACCAGAAGAAGTTTTGAAGCAAATCAAGATAGAACCGATTGCTTGCCTGTAGAAGAAAGTACAGCTACATACAGAACCAATGGTAACCTGATAGAACTTTTGGATGCCGATGGTAATGTTATTGTTCCTACAGAGTCGCAATTAAGCTTTGCTGTTGCAGCAGATGTTATGACCATTCGCGATACCGATCCTGGTACTGGTAATGTGGTTTTGGAACTTGTGTTTGCAAGACAATAAAAATCAAATTAGAATTTTCTAGGTGAAGAAAAACGCAAAAAAACCACTTGAAGAAAGTGGTTTTTTTGCGACAATTTGCTTTTTTAATACTTTCGGGCACTCAAAAATATATGGCGATAGAAGCGATGCTTACTTTGACTTTTAGTGATCATTAACAAATACTTTTTATTTGAGAAAATTACTACTAGTACTACTACTTTTTCCTATGCTATCCAATGCTCAAACATTGGACTACGAGACTATTACCCGTAGTAAACCTATCAAGGTAAGCGGGCAATTTTCTGCCAGCACCGTTTATTATAACTCTAATCAGAACGCAAATCGAGAGCCTTTTACATACTTTCTCCAAGGTGCACTGAATATTAATATTTATAGCTTTTCAGTACCCATATCCTACAGTTTTTCAAATCAGGGAGAAGAATTAGGGTATCAGCTTCCTTTTGATTTTAATCGTATTAGTATCCATCCAAAATACAAATGGATAACAGGTCATATTGGTACAGTAAGTATGACCTTTTCTCCATACACCTTAAATGGTCATCAATTTACGGGGGGTGGAGTAGACTTAACTCCTCCGGGTTCATTCAAAATAAGCGCAATGTCGGGGCGTTTACTTCGTGCTACTAATGATGATGAAGATCCCAGGACAATTCCCGCATTTAATAGAATGGGATACGGAATTAAAGCTCGTGTTGAAAAAGAAAAGTACAAGCTAGGTATCATTGGTTTTTATGCCAGAGATGATCAGAATTCTATAGATTCTATTCCTGAAGCCAAAGGAGTATTACCTCAAGAAAATTTGGTGCTAAGTGTAGAAGGAGAGGTGAAACTAGGGCAAAGTTTTAGTTTACAGGCAGAGTATGCTTCTACAGCCATTTCCAAAGACACCAGAGCCGAAGAGATAGAAAATCCGGGAATTTCTCCTTTAGGACTATTGTTTAATAATAGGGCTTCGACTGAATATTACAATGCTCTTAGAACGCGTTTAGGATATGCACAAGGAAGAGTGTCGTTGGGGATAGGGTATGAGCGTATAGATCCAGGGTATGAGACGCTAGGAGCTTATTTCTTCAATAATGATTTTGAGAATATTACTCTAGATGCAACCAATAGCTTTTTTAGGGATAAATTGACTTTGGCGATTAATATTGGTTATCAAAGAGATGATCTGGATAATCTTAAGGCAAATAATACCAATAGATTTGTAGGATCAGCTAATGCTACATTGGCAGTTTCTGAACGTTTAAATCTGGTAGGATCGTATTCGAATTTTACTACATTCACAAATATTAAACCCAACCAGTTCGACGATATCAATGATGCGGATTTAATAGACGAACAAATTGAAAACCTGGATTATAGACAATTATCTCAAACTTCTACCTTAACGGTGAATTATGTGCTATCCAACAAAAAGAAATCCAAACAAAACTTAAACGTAAACTATTCCTTGAATGATGTAGCCAATGAACAAGGTGGAATTGTGCGATTGGGTGATGCATCAACATTTCATAATTTGAATGTAGGACATACGATTAATTTTTCTGAAACTAGCTTTACCATTACTTCTGCTTTTAATGGAACTTACAACACTATTGGGAGAGAAGAATCCTTTACTTGGGGACCGACAGTTAGCCTAGGGAAACGGTTTTTTCAAAAAACATTAAATACCCGATTTTCTACTGGATATAACAGCTCGAATAGCAGGGCTTCGACGGTAAACGTTGTCAATCTTAGAGCATCCGCTACCTATACCCTTAAAGAAAGGCATAATTTTAATCTAAATGCGATACAATTATTCAGAGATCGTGGAGATGATAACCTACTAAGTGAGTTGACAGCCACTTTTGCTTACAATTATGTTTTTGGTTTGAAAAAACCAAAATTCAATTTTAAGAAGAGAGAAAGAAAGCCAAAAGTAGAGAACGATTCTATAAAAATTCAATATCGTAAATATCGTTTTGAAGGGCTACCAACCGAAATTACTCCAAGATTGTTGGAGCTTCCAGAGAAAGAAGGTTTTGATCATATCATTAAAAAGAAAAAGGGCAAGATAAATAATCTGGCAGAACAATTGGTAGAAACTCAAGAAAAAGAGAAGAAAGTCTACAAAGAGATTGCGATCAATTATTTGAAAGAAATGGATACCTATCTCGATTTTGCCGAATTTTACAATGAAAAAATCTATGATTCTTATTTGAGACTGTTGAAAGAGGCTAGAGAAATTGATCGAGAAATACGAGATGAATATATTATCATTAGTGCCAAAATTAATAGTGCAGAAGAAAAAGACCCTGATGATTTAAAAATGCAAAGCTTATTGGAAAAACGGTACGAAGCGCACACAAAATTGTTGAAATCTTTAGAAAAGTGGAAGTTGAAACCTGAGGATATTGAAAATCCTGAAGGTGATATCAAACAGTTGAAGAGGCAAAATGCAGCGACCGTATTCGAGATGTATCAAAACGAGGATTCTGAAGATCAAATTGTTAAGTTCTTGGAGATACAATTAGCGGATATATTCCATAAATTACTGAAAGAGTAATAAGGATCAAGGAGAGGAGAGAAGAAAAAGAAAAAAGGTTGTCTTAAGACAACCTTTTTTTGTAGCGAGAGCGAGACTTGAACTCGCGACCTCCGGGTTATGAATCCGACGCTCTAACCAGCTGAGCTACCTCGCCATGATTACTATTTTGGTTTGAGTTTGATAAACAATCTTTTTATAAAGTCACGCTAGCAACTCAAACGCGGGTGCAAATATAAAAACAAAATACATTGACGCAAACAATAATGCATATTTAATTTTTTTTTCATTGTACTTTTAAAGTCGACAATTAATCTATATATTGGCTTATCAACAATTAATGATTATGTCTGAGAAAACTAAGTATGAACTTGAATTTGTGGTACAATCTTCGCCACAATTGTTATATCAATATATTTCAACTCCTTCTGGGCTTTCCGAATGGTTTGCCGATAATGTAAACTCAAGAGGAGAACTGTTTACTTTTATTTGGGATGATTCTGAAGAAGAAGCCAAGCTCTTAAGCCGTAAAAGTGGTGAAAGAATTAAATTTAGATGGGTAGAAGATGAGGAAGAAGGAAACGATTATTTTTTTGAATTGCGTATTCAAGTAGACGAAATTACCAAAGATGTATCTTTGATGGTTACCGATTATTCTGATAGTGATGAACTGGATGAGAATAAGATGCTTTGGGATAACATGATTAGTAATCTTAAACATGTGCTAGGATCGGCATAAACTTCTTTTTTTATATAAATTTGCATTGCCCATAAAAGATAGTATTTATGGGATTTCTTTATGGTAAATAGTAATGGAAATTTGGTAAAAGATAATGAAGCTCTTTTACCAATTGCAAATCGAGGATTTGCTTACGGTGATGCGTTATTCGAAACGATAAGAGTTAATTCTGGAGAGATTTTATTTTGGGAAGATCATTATTTTAGATTAATGGCTTCGATGCGGATTTTACGCATGCAGATCCCAATGAAGTTTACTCCAGAATTTTTGGAAAAAGAAATTAAAGATTTGATCAAGATCAATGACCTTGATGAGATATCGGTGCGGATTAAAATTACTGTATACCGAGATGCCCCAGGATTGTATACTCCTACAAGTAATGAGGTGAACTATATCATTTCGGCGTCAAAACTAGAAACAAGTTTTTACACACTCTCTGAAGAAAAAAATGAAGTTACTCTTTTTAAAGATCATTATGTTGTGGCAGATCTGATATCTACCCTTAAAACAACTAACAAAATTACCAATGTGTTAGCAGGTATTTTTGCCAAAGAAAATGGATTTGATAATTGCTTATTACTCAATTCTAATAAGATGGTTATTGAAGCAACTAATGGGAATTTGTTTCTGGTGAAAGGAAATACTATAAAAACACCACCATTAGAGGACGGTTGTTTGAAAGGAATTTTAAGAACTCAACTGTTACGGATTCTCGAAAAACTGGAAGATTATGTAGTAGAAGAAGGATCTATTTCTCCATTTGAACTACAAAAAGCCGATGAGTTGTTTATCACCAATGTGATTTCAGGAATTACTCCTATCACCAATTTTAGAAAAAAGGAATATACTACAACTACCAGTAAACGGTTATTGGGTATTTTAAATTCTAGAATTAGACTAGGAGCCTAGTTATAGGTAGGATTCTCTGGTGCGTTAGACCATAACATATATTCACCACCAAGTTCGATCATCTTTTCTTTCCAGAAGGTGTCATAGGATTTTCCGAAGATATTCTTTTGATAATCGTTTTCAACAATAACCCAAGAGTTGGCTTCAAGTTCTTGATTAAGTTGCTGGGATCCCCAACCTGAATACCCTAAGAAAAATCGTATTTCTTGTGGTGTAATTCTATTTTCGGAAATCAATTGAGAAACTACTGTAAAGTCTCCTCCCCAGTATATACCACCAGAGATTTCAACACTATTTGGAATTAGATCAGGTATTTTATGAATGAAATACAAATTGTCTTGTTCGACGGGTCCACCATTGTAAATTTTAAAATCAGATTCAATTTCTGGAACCAAATCAGAAAGAAGATATTCAAGAGGTTTATTCATTATAAAACCAATCGACCCTTGTTCACTATGATCAGCAAGTAAAACAACAGAACGATTGAAAGAAACATCACCGATTATAGAAGGCTCTGCAACTAAAAGATGTCCTTTTGATGGTTGGAGTGATATCATGCGCTGGCTTTCTTTATCACTTAAAGCTAAATAATTATTTCTAATAATCAAAGCCCAGTGAGGCCTTTTTATGGGAAGGCATAAAAAAAAGCTCCCTGGAATAGGGAGCTTTTTTAATTTTATCGAAACTAACTGATTAGTTTACTGATTTTGATAAATCAGCACCAGCCTTAAACTTCACAACGTTTTTAGCAGCGATTTTGATAGTTTTTCCAGTTTGTGGATTTCTACCTTCTCTTGCAGCTCTTTTAGAAACTGACCAAGATCCAAAACCAACTAAAGAAACACGTTCTCCTCCTTTAAGAGTTTTTTCTACGCTTCCTAAGAAAGATTCTAAGGCTTTTTTAGCCGCTGCTTTAGAGATTCCGGCGTCAGCTGCCATTGCATCGATTAATTCTGTTTTGTTCATAATTCTGTTTTTAAATTAATTGTTGGTTAAACCAATCTTTATGTTAAACGCTCTACAAATTTATACGGATTTATCATTCATGCAAGGATTAGCCCAGTAAATACAAGGATTTGTTGATAACTCAAGGTGATTGTTAATAAACACGTTAAATTTTTGTAGTTTTTTTATTACCAATTTCATGTGAGCCTTATAACATTCGGGCGTCCCTAAAGAAGTTATACCCATTTAAAAGGGCTTTGGCGTCCATAGCCTTCTTTCCAGGTAGTTGAAGTTTGTCAATTAAAATATATCCATCTCGAACAGCTACTTTAATTTTTGAGTCTTCAACTATGATTTTTCCAATGTCAAAATTGTTGGGCTCTACTACCGAACTTACTCCATATATTTTTACATTTTCTGTCTTTCCATTATTATGCAGCTCAGACCATGCAGATGGATAAGGAGACAAACCACGAATAAGATTGTGTATAGTGCTCAAATCCTGATGCCAATCGATCTTGGTGTTTTCACGGTTAAGTTTGTAAGCAGTTTTAAATCGTTCTTCTTTAGGTTGCGATATAAGACGTATATTATCATTTTTAATTGCTTGTATAGTTTCTTCTACCAACAAGGCTCCTTGTACCATAAGTTTGTCATGTAGTGTCCCAGCTGTATCATTTTCTTCGATAGCTACTTCTTCTTGAAGGATAATCTGACCAGTATCTATTTTCTCATCGATAAAGAATGTAGTAATGCCGGTTTTCTTCTCTCCATTAATAATAGCCCAATTGATTGGTGCTGCACCTCTATAATCGGGCAGTAAAGAAGCGTGAAGATTAAAAGTACCGTATTCAGGCATATCCCATACCAATTTAGGTAACATACGAAACGCTACCACAATATTGAGATTTGCGTTTAGTGCTTTTAACTCTTCTAAAAACGTTTCGTCCTTTAAATTGGTAGGTTGTAATACTTTTAGATGTTTTGATTGGGCATATTCTTTTACTGCAGAAGCTTTCAGTTTCCTTCCTCTACCTGCAGGTCTGTCTGGCGCCGTAATAACACCAACCACTTCGTGATTGTTGGCAATAATCTGTTTTAGAGTCTCGACAGCAAAATCGGGAGTCCCCATAAATACGATTCGTAATGCTCTCATTATTTTATACTAGTTGATACTTATTATTATCATTGATCTTAATGATCTGATGTTGATTCATTTCTTGTAATATCTTCAGAAGAAGTTGTTCAGGATATTCAAGGGTAGTGGTCAATTCCCTTGAAGATAATTGTTTTTCTCGTAATAACCTTATAATATGTTCCTGTATTTTGTGGTGATCATATTTTTGCTGCCCTTGTTTCAGCCTTGTGCAATAACTACAAATTCCACAATTCGTAGAAGTTTCTTCTCCAAAATAATGTAAGAGCAAATTGCTTTTACATGTCGATTCGTTTTCAGTATATCGAATTATAGCCTCTACCTTTTTTGTCTTAGAAGTATTTTGTGCAGTAATATAGGGTTGTATGCGATGTATGGTTCTTTCATCCTCTCTTGGAACTAAAAAAATGATTTCGGCATCAGAACGTTTGTAATTAAACTCCAATAATCCCACTTCTTTAAGTTTTTGTAGTACAGAAATAACCTCTTGCTCAGGTTTTTCAATTTTTGAAGCAATAAAGGGAATATTGATTTCTACTTCTTCGTCAAAAATTCCACCATAGGAGCGCAGTATGGCTTTCATAGTTAACTCGCAATCCGGATGGTTATCCAGATAATCCAGCAAATGATTTCCGGTAGTAGTAATGAACAAGCTACTTTTTTTTGTAAAACGTTGCATAAAACGTAGCACGCCACAGCGATCCAGTAGTTGAAGCGTGTTGTAAGTGGTTAAAGTATTTAGATCATACGTTTTACAGAAGGAATTAAATTCGAATTGATGCGAACTTTGTTCACCTTCTCCATAAGGGATCTGAAAATAGTTGCACAGTTTACGATATACTGTTTTTACAGTTTCAGTATTAGGAAGTACCTTGATAAATTGATTATATAGACGATTAGCATCATTATCACTTTTTAGAACAAAAGCGTAAGAGGGTTCTCCATCTCTACCCGCTCTTCCAGCTTCTTGAAAATAACTTTCAATGCTCTCTGGAAGTGTATAATGTATAACGGTACGAACATTTGATTTGTCAATTCCCATCCCAAATGCATTGGTGGCAACCATAACTCTAATATCTTCTTTCATCCATTGATCAAATCGCTGGGTCTTTTGCTCGTTCGAAACACCACCGTGATAATAAGAGGCGGTATAACCCGATCGATGTAGTACCTCACTCAACTCAACAGCAGATTTACGATTTCTTACATATACAATGGAAGAACCAGGATATTGATCCAAAATTTGTTTTAAATGAAATATTTTATCATTTACACTTATCACATGGTAAGCCAGATTGGATCTGTAAAAAGACTGTTTGAAAATTTTTGGTTGAAAAAGATCCAGTTCCTTGATAATGTCTTCCCGAACACGTTCTGTAGCCGAAGCAGTTAAGGCTACCATAGGAACAGTAGGGTGTAGGGTCCTTAGTATTGCAATTTTGCGGTAAGTAGGCCTAAAGTCGTTACCCCATTCTGAAATACAATGTGCTTCATCAATCGCAATAAGATTGATGTTCATTTGTTTTAGCCGTTCCTTTACAATATCCTGTTGTAAACGTTCTGGAGATAAGTAGAGAAATTTGTAGTTACCATAAATACAATTATCCAGAAGGGTATCTAGTTCTGTATATTTGATTCCGCTAGGAAGGGCTAAAGCCTTAATACCTTTGCTTTGAAGTCCTTTGACCTGATCCTGCATCAATGCTACTAGGGGAGATATGACCACACAGATTCCTTCTTTTATAAGGGCAGGTACTTGAAAACAAATGGATTTACCTCCACCAGTTGGGAGTTGAACAAAAGTATCCTGACCTTCGAGAATAGCATCAACAATATCTTCCTGAAGTGGCCTAAAACCATTGTGATTCCAATATTTTTGTAGTATTTGTAACGGAGATGCTGTCAATCTAATTTTATGGTGTTAAGAATAAAATTGTTGCGTTCCTCAACTGTTCCAAAAGGAACTTCTATACAATTGTATCCTAATTTGGTATAGGTATTTACTAAATGATGATGAATGTCTTGTGCTTGTTCGAAAGTTTCGAAGCGCTCTTCGTCGGTCACATAGATTTCTTTCCACGGAGGCAGTATAAATATATGATCGTATACATATTTTTTACTTTCGTTGATAAAATGATCCTCATACGATTGCCCAAAATAATCCATGTAAGCGAGAACGTCGGGGATACCCCTGTCATAAAATAAAACCTTGTCCTGCTTGTCGCCTGCATCAACAAATTGCTTTATTCTGGCATTAAGTATGGTTGTATTGAATTGGTAAGGATCAGAAACGGATACAATGGGATTAGAAACGATACTATCTGATCCATTGGTTAGTTTAGCTTCTTGAGTCATCGCTCGAATAACTTCATGAAAACAAAAAAAATGAGATGCTTCCAGTTTTAAAATGATAGAGGTTTTACCTGTACCGGGCGCTCCTGTAATAACTATTCTTTTCTTTGTCAAAGGAATGATTTTGATACAAATTTCGGAATTATAAAAGGAATATGAAAATACTATTAACAGAACTATAAAGGTCTGTTAAAGTTGAATTTCTCAAGATTATTTTTTACTACCTTCAAATGCTATTGTCTCTAAATAGCCTTATTTAGACTAGTTAAAAACTAACACTAAAATTAAAACACATGCCGGTTTACAATCTAAAAATTAATGGAAAGTCTCATTCCGTAGAGGCCGATCAGGATACACCTCTACTTTGGGTGCTTAGAGATCATTTAAACATGGTAGGAACCAAGTTTGGCTGTGGTATTGGTCAATGTGGTGCTTGCACTGTGCACGTTGACGGATCCGCAACAAGAAGTTGCCTACTACAGGTATCTAATGTTGAAGAAATGGAAATTACTACGATCGAAGGAATTTCTGAAGATGGTTCACATCCTGTACAACAGGCATGGAAAGAAGTGGATGTACCACAATGTGGATATTGCCAGGCAGGACAAATTATGTCTGCTACAGCCTTTCTTAATGAAAATAAGAATCCTTCCAAATCGGAAATTAGAGATGCTATGAGTGGTAATATCTGTAGATGCGCATCATACAATAGAATCGAGAGAGCCGTAGAGCAGGCTGCAAGTAAAATGAGCTAACCCAATAAAACCAACAACAATGAAACAAATCGTATCATCTTCTTTTAGCAGGAGATCATTTATAAAAACTTCGGCATTAGCTGGGGGAGGAATGTTAATTGGGTTTAACTTATTTCAAGCATGTAAACCCGAAGCTACTCCGCCCGTTGATGTGTCACAATTGAACTTTAACGACTTTAATGCGTTTATCAAAATAGCAGATAATGGTATGGTAACTATTTTTTCTCCTAATCCCGAAATAGGACAAGGAGTAAAAACATCGATGCCAATGCTTATTGCAGAAGAGCTGGATGTGGCCTGGGATAATGTACATGTAGTTCAGGGAGCACTGGATACCAAAAATTTCACACGTCAAGTAGCAGGGGGGAGTCAATCATTGCGATTTGGTTGGGAGCCTTTGCGCCAAACCGGAGCCACAGCTCGGCAAATGTTGATCAATGCTGCTGCGGCGAAATGGGGAGTAGATCCTTCAACATGTACTACAGATAATGGAGTGATTACCAACACCAATGGAGATAAACTGGGATATGGAGAAGTGGTAAAACAAGCTGCAACACTTCCTGTTCCAGAGAATGTAACTCTGAAAGATCCTAAAGATTTTAATATCATCGGGAAGGATATTCAAAATGTAGATATCGACAATATCATTACCGGGAAACCGCTCTTCGGATTGGATTATAAAGAAGAAGGTATGATGTATGCCGTAGTGTTACGACCTCCTTCTTTTGGAAAAACTTTGAAAGATTTTGATGCATCAGGAGCCAAAGCTATTTCTGGAGTTCAGGATGTGATCAAATTTGGAGATAAGATTGCTGTGTTGGCTAACAATACCTGGACCGCGATGAAAGGTAAAAAGGCGCTAACTGCCAATTGGGAGTCTGATGCGAAGCTAGAAAGCACTGAAGGACATGATAAAATCCTTACAGATCTATTAAATGGTAAGGAGTTCAATACCATGAGAGCTGATGGTGATGTGAAAAAAGCATTTGCAGAAGCGGATCAAGTAATTGAGAGAACGTATGATTCACCTTTCTTACCACACAACTGTATGGAGCCAATGAACTTTTTTGCGGACGTAACTGCAGATAAAGTGCGTTTGGTAGGACCTATACAAACTCCTGCGGGTACCGCCAGAAGAGTTGCAGAATTGTTGGAGAGGGATCCAGAGCAGGTTTCGGTAGAAATGACTCGTATGGGAGGAGGTTTTGGAAGGCGATTGTATGGAGACTTTGCCTTAGAAGCCGCCGAAATTTCTAAACTCGCTCAAAAACCAGTAAAAGTTGTGTATTCTCGAGAGGATGATATGAGTGCAGGGATTTATCGTCCAGCTATAAAGTATAGAATTAGTGCATCTGTCAAAGATGGTAAGATCACAGGATATCATCTCAAAGAAGCTTCTATCAACTCTAATATGTATGGTCTTATTCCTAATTTTTTCCCGGCAGGAGCTGTTGATAATTATCAGGTAGACGTAGCCAATTATCAAAGTAAGATAACCACAGGAGCTTGGCGTGCGCCGTACACCAATTTCTTATCATTTGCAGAGCAGAGCTTCTTTGATGAAATAGCAGAAATTTTAGAGGTAGACCGAATTCAACTTAGATTAGATTTACTTCAAAATGTAAAGGGGACTACAGATGATAGAATCCAATATTCTCCTGAACGTCTCGAAAATGTAATTAAAGTAGCTGTAGATAAATCTGGATGGGGTAAAGCTCAAGAAGGAGTTTACCAGGGGTTTAGTGCCTATTATTGTCATAACACTCACGTGGCAGAAGTTGCAGATGTAGTATTAGAAAATGATGTGCCCGTAGTCAAAAAAGTGACCTGTGTGGTAGACTGTGGAATTGTAGTGAATCCTTTGGGAGCAAAAAATCAAATAGAAGGAGGAGTGCTAGATGGTATTGGTCATGCCATGTATGGAGATTTCTCTTTTACGGATGGAGCACCAGATGCCAAAAACTTCAATGCATATCGTTTAATACGTATGAATGAAACTCCAGTAGTAGAAACGCATTTTATTGAAAACGATATTGCGCCTACAGGTTTAGGAGAACCTGCGTTACCTCCTGCAGGAGCAGCAGTGGCAAATGCCATAAAAGCCGCAAAAGGAATACGTTTGTATAAGCAGCCTTTTGTAAAACATATGAATGTAAAAGCGCCGCTAGGATAGTCTATTTATGACACACGAGTTTAAAGAAATTATTCAGTCATATCAAATTGCGAAACAGAAAGGCATTCCTGCTGTTATGGCTACGGTAGTAGATGTAGAAGGTTCATCGTATCGTAGACCTGGAGTAGGAATGCTTATCCTGAAAAACGGTAAAACCGTTGGAGCAGTGAGTGGAGGATGTGTGGAGAAAGAGGTTTTGAGACAATCTCAATCTGTTTTTGATACGCATATTCCCAAAATAATGACTTATGACGGTAAATACCGTTTGGGTTGTGAAGGATTACTGTATATTCTTATTGAGCCTTTTGATATTGACGATAATGGATTGCAATCCATAGAACAACGTCTTTTTTCCAGAATTCCGTTTCAAATCAATTCTATTTTCTCAAAAGAGATCACTCAAGGCTCTTTTATGAGATCAATCCTTACTTTTCATAATGGCGAGAAATTTAGTTTTTATCAATCTTCGGGAGAAGTAGTTCCCGTCCTTCAGGAAGATGAATATGAGAGTTTTGAAAGAGAAATGCTTCCTTGTTTCCGGTTAGTTATTATAGGAGCAGAACATGATGCTGAGGCCTTGTGTGCACTCTCTAATGCAACCGGGTGGGAAGTCGAGGTGATTTGTTCTCCCAACGCTCCAAAAGAGCTGTCTGATTTTCCGGGAGCTACAAAAATACATGCTTTGGCACCAGATTCACTAGAAATAACACATCCTGATCTACAAACGGCAATAGTATTGATGACTCACAATTTTGCCAAGGATTTGTTGTATTTACAAAAGTTAAAGGATCTGCGAGTAGCCTATATCGGATTACTTGGACCGGCCAGACGTAGAGAAAAACTGTTATCCGCTTTGATAGAATATTTCCCAGATCTGGATGATGAATTTATGGAAATCATTCATGGACCAGCAGGGTTAAATCTTGGAGCAGAAACACCACAGGAAATTGCAATTTCTATTATTGCAGAGATCCTTTCGGTAATCAGAAATCAGGAGCCCATACCTTTGCAAGCCAAAAAAGGAGCCATACATGATGATCCTAAAAGAAAAAAACTAGATGCTATCTAAATCTGAGAACGGCATTACTCATGTCATTCTTGCTGCTGGAGCTTCTACAAGAATGGGAGAGCCAAAACAACTATTACCCTGGAATTCCTCCACGCTTATTGAACATGCTATTGCGCAATCATTAGCCGTAAACAATAATAAAACTTTTGTTGTTTTGGGAGCTCATTACGATTTGATTTATCAAAAAATAAGTCACTTACCTATTGCTATTATTCATAATCTAGATTGGGAATCTGGTATGGGTTCTTCAATAAGCAAGGCGATTACTGTTATTTTACAGGAAAATACATCTTGTGATGGTGTTTTAATTTCGTTAGCAGATCAACCTTTAATAGATGCTAAACACTTGACATCCTTGACACAAATTTTTGAGCAGCAGAAACATAAAATCGTAGCATCTGGTTTCGAAGGATTATACGGTGTACCAGCTATTTTTTCTAACAACATTTTTAAAGAATTGCAGGAGTTGAACAAGGATTTTGGTGCTCGAAAGATTATAAAGAAATACAAGGATGCTTTAGCTGTTGTTGATGCATCTGCTATAAGCGTAGATATAGATACTAAAATACAGTATAACGAAATGATAGCAAGACATTTTCCTAAAGGAAATAATTAGTTTCTCTGCTTCGGTAATGTAAATCTTAAACCTTATCTTTGGCCAAAATTTTGCTTAGGATAAGAATATGAAAGATTCTGAAGAATTTTATAAAAAATTAAAAGCGCAATTGGCCGATACAGCATTATGGCCAACTACATATTTATACAAGTTTATTGTTCCTACAGAAGATGATAAAATTCAGCAAATTGAAGCTATTTTTGATAATTTGGGAGCAGTGATCAGTACCAAACAATCTAAGAATGGTAAATACACTAGTGTTTCCATAAATGTAAGGATGAAAAATCCAGATCAGGTTATTCTTAAATACAAAGAGGTTGCTGAAAAGGTAGAGGGAGTCATTTCTTTATAACCTAAAAATCATTAGATCATTTGTTCAAGAAGATAGTAATATCCTCTTTTATTTTGCGTTTTTAAACTAGCATACTTATTTTATTTTAGTATTTTGCGGGACGAATTATTTTTGCTTCACGATAGGAAGAGGATAACTTCACTGTTTATTTACAATTTATGGATATTAATAATTTAGAATACAATACTGAGCGTGAAAAGCTCATTATTCCGGAGTATGGGCGTCATTTACAGAAAATGATTAATCATGCAGTAACGATTGAAGATAGAGACGAAAGGAATAAAGTTGCAAAATCAATTATTGCGGTTATGGGAAATCTTCAACCGCACTTACGTGATGTACCAGAATTTCAGCATAAGCTATGGGATCAATTGGTGATCATGAGTGATTTTAAACTGGATGTAGATGCTCCATTTCCAATTTTAACAAAGGAAAAGCTTCAGGAACGTCCAGAACCGTTGGAATATCCTCAAAACTTTCCAAAATATCGTTTCTACGGAAATAATATCAAGAGAATGATTGACGTCGCAAACAGCTGGGAAGAAGGAGACCTTAAAACTGCCTTGGTATATACGATAGCCAATCATATGAAAAAATGTTATCTCAACTGGAACAAAGATACCGTTGAAGATAGCGTGATATTTGATCATTTATTTGAATTGAGTGACGGAAAGATCAATCTGATCGGAAGTAGTGAAGATCTAACAGATTCGTCAAATTTAATGAGAGGTAAGAAGAAAAAACACTCTAGCGGAGGTAAGAAGAACTATCGCAGCCGAGGAAAGAAAAGATACTAGTTTTTATACAACCCAACTACAATACTAACCACTAATTTTCGACAACTACATGGGGACTTTTCAGATAGAAGGAGGGCATCAGCTTAAAGGAGAAATTACACCTCAAGGAGCTAAAAATGAAGCCCTGCAAATTCTTTGTGCAGTATTACTAACTCCAGATAAGGTAACAATATCCAATATACCAGATATTCGAGATGTGAATAAACTGATCGAAATCCTTAGGAATCTAGGGGTTAAAATTCAAAAACTGGATAAAGGTACGTATACTTTTAAAAGTGATGATTTAAACCTGGATTATCTAGAAAGTGAACGGTTTAAGAAGGAGGGGAGTGGACTTCGAGGATCTATCATGATTGTTGGCCCACTTTTGGCAAGATTTGGAAAAGGATATATTCCTCGCCCTGGTGGTGATAAAATTGGTCGAAGACGACTAGACACCCACTTTGAAGGTTTTATCAATCTAGGAGCAAAATTCCGCTATAATAAGGAAGAACGTTTTTATGGTGTAGAAGCGCCAGAGGGGTTAACGGGTACGTATATGTTGCTGGATGAAGCCTCGGTTACTGGTACTGCTAATATTGTAATGGCGGCAGTACTGGCCAAAGGAACGACTACGATATATAATGCTGCTTGTGAACCCTATTTACAGCAATTGTGTAAGATGCTCAATAGAATGGGTGCAAAGATCTCTGGAATTGGATCTAATTTGTTATCTATAGAAGGAGTAGATGCACTAGGAGGATGTGAGCATAGAGTATTGCCGGATATGATCGAGATCGGATCATGGATTGGATTGGCAGCGATGACCAAGAGTGAAATTACTATCAAAAATGTAAGCTGGGAAAATCTAGGGATTATTCCAAATACATTCAGAAAGCTGGGGATTACAGTAGAGAAATCTGGGGATGATATTTATATTCCTGCGCATAAAGACGGATATCAAATCGAAAGTTATATCGATGGTTCTTTTATGACCATAGCAGATGCTCCATGGCCTGGCTTTACACCAGATCTTTTGAGTATTGTTTTGGTGGTTGCTACTCAGGCCAGAGGAGAGGTAATGGTACACCAAAAAATGTTTGAAAGCCGTTTGTTTTTTGTAGACAAACTTATTGATATGGGGGCTAAGATCATTTTATGTGACCCTCATAGAGCAACTATTATTGGTCATGATTTTAAATCTACTTTGAAGGCTACTACAATGGTTTCTCCAGATATTAGAGCTGGTATCTCTCTATTAATAGCTGCACTTAGCGCAAAAGGTACCTCTACAATTCATAATATTGAACAAATAGATAGGGGATACGAAAATATAGATGAACGTTTACGAGCTATTGGAGCCAAGATCATTAGGGTGCAAGCCTAATTTTATATATCACTAAACAAAAATGCCATTACATTTGTAATGGCATTTTTTGTATGTTATTTCGCAAGATGATGTTCAACTCCGTTATATTTTTTTATAGTTTTAATGGAGATCGGTATAGAGTTTTTTCGAATATCATCCCATTTTATTTTTAATCGCTTGATTTCATTCTGTACGTGTTCTTGATCTTTGGATTCAAAGGTGAGTAAAAACTCAAACTCTTTACGAATTGCAGCGTATTCATTACCAGAATTATGATACTGATTCGCAATTTCCGGTAATTTTAAAAAAGCAAGAACACTGGTCAAAATAGTGGCAATAAGACTGATCAATCCTGTTAGGATCACCAGGAGTTTTTCATTACTGTCTTGTCCAAGTGAAGCAAAAATACTGGACCCCACAATTGCAGATAATACCGCAGATAAAATTCCAATATTTCTATGCTTTCTTCGAGTCGATTCGGCCATGGATAGATGGCATTTTAGAAGAATTTGGGCATCTACTACCCAATTTGTGATTAAATCACGCTGTTCTTGAGTCATGGATTTGATATTTTCTAGATAATCTGATTTTGAAAAAGAAAAACAAATTTGTTCATCATCAAATGACAACAGCTAGTTTTAAGAGCTGGTTTTTTATTACTTCAAAAGTACGAGTATCCTAAAGACGAGATTAAAAGTATAAAAATATTCTAAACTACCTTTTATTTTGAGGGAGATAATGAGTACGCGCCGAATTTAAAAAAAGACAGTTCTTAGTATATAGACAAAGCATTACTCTGTATCATAAGGGATTGTAAAGTAAAAAGTAGATCCTTTATTTTTTTTGCTCTCCACCCAAATTTCTCCATCCAGCATTTCTACATATGCTTTGGCGATAGACAACCCTATTCCTGCACCTTCTAATGCATATCGATCCTCGATGTCTGCTTGTACAAAGCGATCAAAAATAGCTTTTTGTCTGTCTTTGGATATTCCAATGCCCGTGTCCTTTACATAGAATTCTAGATGATTATCTTTTAATTGATATCCAAAATCGATAGCTCCTTTATTGGTGTATTTAATGGCATTTTTAACCAGATTGGTTAATATCGCATTGAATTTTTCCTTATCCGTATGTACAGTAGCCTCATCGTCGCTTAGTCCATTGTTCAATGATAATTTAATATTTTTACTGTCAGTTTCGGGAGTGAAAAATTGATAAAGATATTCTGTTTGATCGTTGATGTTGACTTGTGTATGGTATAACTTTACCTGATCTGCTTCAATTTTGGAAATATCGATAATGTCTTTAATGATGTTCAGCATTCTCGCACCACTTTCCTCTATGAGATCCAGATAGAGCTGCTGTTCATCTCCAGTAAGTTTCGGTTCTTTTAATAGTTCTGCCAATCCCATAATACCATTCATTGGTGTTCGTATTTCATGGCTCATATTTGCCAGAAATGCAGATTTAAGGCGATCGCTTTCTTCAGCTTTTTCCTTTAGTCGACTTAACTCAAGTTCGTATAGCTTTATTTCGGTAATATCAGTGATCGTTCCTACATATCCGATGATCTCTTGTTCATCATTGTATTCTGGAATGGCTTGTCCTAATACCCAAGTAACAGTGCCATCTTCACTAAGAAATCGATATTCTGCCTGAGAATTTTCTCCTTTGCCAGCGGCATCGTACCAACCTTTTTTAAGTTTCTTTCTATCTTCAGGATGCACTGCTTTAAGCCATCCATCATATGAGGCTTCCTCTTGTGACAACCCAGAGATAGAACACCATTTCGGATTTACAAAAGAAGTTTTTCCATCTGCTTTGGTAATGAAAATACCAACAGGAACAAGATTGGTTAATGTGTGATATCTATTTTCGCTAAGTTGTATTGCTTTTTCTGCTACCTCAAACTTTTGTTTATAGGTAAGTGAGTGATAGACGTCTTTAAAACTAAGATAACTGGATTGATAAGTTTCTTTTTCAAAATATTTAAGGTATATAGAAAAAAGAATACTGTAAAAAATACCCATAAAGACCTTAGACACCAGGCCAGAATATAAAATCCTCATGACATCTTCAAAAAACCAAAAAGAGCCTAACGAGAAGAAAACAGCGTCAAAACTCAATACCAAAGTCATGGTAAAAAAGATCCTCAAAAATAAGGATGATATGTACTTGGATATGAATTCAAATAGGAAAATAATCAAAATTGAATCGACAAACAGAATGGCTGTTCCTACAAACAACACAAATACATTGGTGTAGAAAAACTCTGTCGATATATCAAAGGGATTATAACTATATGCTCCTTCTATATTCCAACGAAAAGACAATAGTAAAAAGGATAATAAAAGATTGGCAACCACTAGCGCATAGATAAGTCTTCTGGTGGTAATAGCATCTTCTTTTATATAGGTCATGAGAACCGCAAACAAGGTCGCAGAAAATAATACCGAAGATCCTGGAGAAATTACCAGGGTTTCTGAAATCTCAAAGTAAAGAGTACTGGCTAGAAATACCTGAATGAACTGAAAAAGCCCTAATGAAGTGAATAGTAATCCTAACCCCATTATTGTCCGTAGTCTAAATAGTAGTAGAATTAATGAGGCTACTATTATACCTTGAAATAAAAAAATTGATATTTGATGGTAGTTGATTGCGTCCATAAAATCCATCCATTTAAACGGATAGGGGTATGCATTAGATCATGTTTACACTTAATAAAATTTGATGTCTTACGGATTAGACAATCAAAAGTTAAGTTTTTTTTCCGGGATAACCTCAATATTTTGAGGTATTCTACAAATTGTCAGGTATTAAGGGGCAGAGAATAAGGAGTGATTACAAAAGTAGACAGGCTTCTTTTGCATTTAAAGAAATATTTCGTTTTTTAGTCAAAAACCTAGGTGAACTTTGGAGGACTTAAAAAAAACGATACGATCATATTCTGAGGTAAGTAATTCGGATATGGAATTTGGTCTTCGGTTTTACAAAAAACGAACCTTTAAAAAAGGCGACTTTCTGTTGAAACCAGGACAGTACATCGAGCATTTTTATTTCATGAAGCAGGGGTGTGTTTCCTATTACACTATAGAAAATGGTACTAGCCAGGTTATGGAATTTTATACAGAAGGTTATTTTTTTACTGACCTATACGCTTATATTCAGGAAATACCATCAGCATCTTATTTGGAAGCTTTGGAAGATGTAACTGTATATTCGATTACCAAAGCAGATGTCCAAAAAGTATTCGATCACTCTCATCAATTAGAACGTTTCGGTAGATTATCTATGCAAAGAACATTTGTTATCAATTTTCAACGAATTAATGATCTTAGAAATCTTTCTAACCAAGAACGATACTTGCAATTGCTAAAGAAACGTCCCGAGCTTTTTCAAAGAGTTCCACAATACCTGATAGCTTCTTATCTTGGGATAACACCTGTAGGGTTATCAAAGATCCGTAAAAGATTAAGTGAGAAATAGGTAACTATCACCTTTTATAATGAATGTTTTATTTCTAATAAAAGTTAATACAATTCTAAAATATCGTATTTATTAAACTGGTTTAATAAGAAATTGTCAAATATTCACGAAATTTATTGTGTAGTTAATAACCGACAGTTTAAAAGTATTACGATATGGCCGCACAATATATTGATTTTGAAACTTTAAAATATTTTTTATACGATTTGCATGGATTAGAAGATGTTCTGGAACAAGAGCGTTTTGTTGATCATGACAAAGAATCGTTGGATCTTTTTTTAGAATCGGTAAAAGAATTTTCTGACCGAGAATTATTTCCTTACTTCAAGGAAATGGATGAGAAACCTGCTTACCATAAAGATGGTGCTGTTCATGTACATGAACAGGTAGGTGTGATGATGAAAAAGGGAGGAGAAATGGGATTGATCTCTGGTACCTTTGATTATGATGATGGTGGGTTGCAATTGCCTATGATGGTCTATACAGCCTCAGCATTTATTCAAGATGCTGCTAATAATCATCTACCAGGCTATGTAGGGTTAACCTTAGGTTCTGCTGAATTAATTATACACTTCGCAAATGAAGAACTTAAAAGTACCTATGTACCCAAAATGTTATCCGGAGATTGGGGCGGTACCATGTGTCTTACCGAACCGCAGGCCGGGAGTTCATTATCTGATGTTGTAACAAAGGCAACACCAACCGACGAAGGATATTATAAGATTTCTGGACAAAAGATTTTTATTTCAGGAGGAGATCACCAATATGCGGATAATTTTGTACACTTGGTGTTAGCCCGTATCGAAGGAGCTCCAGCTGGAACCAAAGGGATTTCGTTATTCGTAGTGCCTAAAAAACGTCCAGATGGTAGTGGTGGATTAACACCCAATGATGTTACTACCGTTGCTGATTTTCAAAAACTTGGGCAAAGAGGATATTGTACCACCCACCTTGGATTTGGGGATACTGATGATTGTAGAGGATGGTTGGTAGGAGAAGCTCATCAAGGATTAAAATATATGTTTTTGATGATGAATGGAGCACGAATAGCGGTAGGTAGAGGAGCAGCAGCTATAGCCACTGCAGCTTATCACGCATCTCTTCAATATGCAAAAGAGCGTCCACAAGGACGTAAACTCACAAGTGCAGGTAAAAAAGACTTGGATCAGGGTCAAACTTTGATTATCAATCACCCAGATGTACGTAGAATGCTATTGCTTCAGAAAACAATTTCGGAAGGCTCTTTAAGTTTAGTACTATTAGCTTCAAAATATTATGACTTAAAAGAAACCGTAAAAGACCCTAAAGAAAAAGAGAAGTACAGTCTTTTACTAGAGTTGATTATTCCTATGGTAAAGACATATCCTTCGGATATGGGAGCGCATGCGGTTTCCAATGGATTACAAGTGTTGGGCGGATATGGTTTCTGTACCGATTTTATACTACAACAGTATTATCGAGATATTCGGATTTTTCCAATATATGAAGGTACTACAGGTATTCAGTCTTTAGATCTCTTAGGTCGAAAATTAATCATGGAAAACGGTAAGGCTCTAGAATACCTTACTGCAGAAGTAATGCAGACTATTCAAAATGCTTCAAATTATGATGAGCTACGACCTTATGCAGGAAAACTGGGAGAAAAATTGCAGTTAGCACAAAAGGTGATTACATTTTTAACAGGATTTGCCCAGAAAGGCGATTTTGAACGCTTTTTGGCCGATGCCACACCTTTTATGGAGTTCTTGAGTACGATAACTATGAGCTGGTTATGGTTGGATATAGGAACTCACGCTAAGAAAACATTGGTTACCGGACAAAAAACATATAGTGAAGACTTTTATGAAAGTAAGATTCATGCTATGAAATTCTATTTTAAATATGAATTGCCTAAAGTGAATGGTCTTGCCGAAATTTTGACGGACGAAGAGTCACTTACCATAACAGGAGAGAAAGAAATTTTTCACTAAAAATATTTTAACTCTACACATTTTAAACAACTAATCAATTTATGAGTAGTATACAACCCTTATTTGACCTTTCTAATAAGGTCGCTATTATCACGGGATCAAGTAAAGGAATTGGAAAATCGATAGCCAAAGGATTGGCAGAACATGGAGCAAGCGTAATCATCAGTAGTAGGAGCCAGGAAGCGGTAGATGAGGTGGCAGAGGAATTCAAAAAAGAAGGTTTGGAAGCCACTGGAATTGCTTGTCATATCGGAAAAGCTGATCAACGGGAGAATTTGGTTCAAAAGACAATAGAACAATATGGAGGAGTGGATATATTGGTCAATAATGCAGCGATAAATCCGATTTATGGCCCTCTTGAAGACGCAGAAGAAGGAGTATTCGATAAAATCATGGATGTCAATGTAAAAGCGCCATGGATGTTGTCAAACCTTGCACTTCCATCAATGCAAAAACGAGGAGGAGGAAGCATCATCAACATTGCCTCTGTAGAGGCGCTTCATCCCGGAGCAGGACTTGGATTATACAGTACGAGTAAAGCAGCTTTACTAATGCTTACCAAAAATCAGGCTAAAGAATGGGGTAAATACGGTGTGCGAGCAAATGTGGTTTGTCCTGGGCTTATAAAAACAAAATTTAGTGCAGCCCTTTGGCAGAATGAACAATTACTTCAGAAGATAGAAAAGACATTGCCTTCTGCAAGAATGGGAATGCCCGATGAGATGGCAGGGATAGCCTGTTTGTTAGCATCAGATGCTGGAGCGTATATGACAGGTGGGGTGTATAATGCAGATGGAGGGTATATGATAGCAGGATAAAAGTTTGTCCACCATCAAATACTCTTCTTTTAAATAATTTCACTAATGAATTTTGAATACTCAGAAAATATAATTGCCCTTCAAGAAAAGTTAAATGCTTTTTTTGAGGAACATATACTCCCCGTAGAAAAGGAAGTGACCGCTTTTAATTATGATCCAAAAAATCTTTGGCAGCGATGGCCGGGAATGGAACCGTTGAAGGAAAAAGCTAAGGAAGCAGGTCTATGGAATCTTTTCTTACCAAAAAGCTACAAAGAACTAAGCCCAGGACTAACGAATCTTGAATACGCTCCTTTGGCAGAGATCATGGGACGTGTATTGTGGTCCTCAGAGGTGTTTAATTGTAATGCGCCGGATACCGGTAACATGGAGGTGCTGGCCAAATATGGAACCAAAGAACAGCAAGAACAATGGCTGCAACCTTTGATGAATGGTGATATTCGTTCTGCATTTTTGATGACAGAACCTCAGGTAGCGTCATCGGATGCTACAAATATCGAAACTTCGATCACTAGAGATGGAGATCATTATGTGATTAATGGTCGTAAATGGTGGTCGTCAGGAGGGATGGACCCACATTGTAAGATCGCCATTGTGATGGGTAAAACCGATCCAAATGCGGCGCGCCATCTACAACAAAGTATGATTTTGGTACCTATGGATACTCCAGGACTTAAAGTGATACGACCGTTATCTGTCTTTGGATTTTATGATTCTCCAGAAGGGCATGCCGAAATAGTGTTAGATAATGTACGTGTATCTAAAGAAAACCTGATACTAGGAGAAGGAAGAGGTTTTGAAATTGCACAAGGTCGTTTGGGACCGGGACGTATTCATCATTGTATGCGTTTGATTGGGATGGCACAAAGATCTTTAGAATTGATGTCTGAACGTGCCGCAGAACGTATTGCTTTTGGTAAAACTTTTAAGGATTTCAGCAGTATTCGACAAGAAATAGCATTGTCTCAGTGTGAAATAGAACAAGCTCGTTTACTTACGCTTTCCGCAGCAGACAAAATGGATCGAGAAGGTAATAAAACCTCAAAGGATTTGATAGCAATGATTAAGATTGTAGCTCCTAATATGGCACTCAATGTGATTGATAGGGCAATGCAAATACATGGAGGTAAAGGAGTGGGGCCGGATACTCCGTTGGCACATTTCTTTGTTGCAGCTCGTATGTTACGTCTGGCCGATGGCCCTGATGAAGTTCATATGTATCAATTAGGAACAAGTATCATTAAGAAGTATACAAAGACTTCAATTTAAAATTTTAGCGATAAACCCACCAAAATATGCAAAACGTACGTAAAGGCGAAGAACTTAATGAAAAGGAGTTAAAAGCTTTTCTGCAAAAAGAAGAATTGATCAACGATAATACTAGTGATTGGAAAGTGACTCAGTTTACTCATGGGTATTCCAATCTGACGTATTTAATAGAGATTGAAAATAAAGAATATGTACTGCGAAGACCTCCATTTGGAGCGATAAAGAGAGGTCATGATATGGGGCGAGAGTTTAAGGTACAATCCGGTATTCAAAAAGCTTTTCCAAAGGTGCCTCATATGTATGCGTATACAGAAGATGAGACTATTCTTGGCTGTCCCTTTTATATAATGGAAAAGGTTGATGGTATTATTCTGAATGTAAAGGAGACGAAAAAAAGAAATGTATCTGCCGATGAGTTCAAAACCATAGCCAACGCTTGGTTAGATACATTTGTGGCATTACATAATGTAGATTATAAAGAAGCTTCACTAGAGGATTTAGGAAAACCCGAAGGTTATGTAGAACGGCAGGTTTCGAACTGGGGTAAACAATATCTTAAAGCTGCTACAGACGATGTCCCTGCTGCAGAAAAAGTAATGAAATGGATGCAGGAACATCAACCCAAAACCTACGCACACAGCTTGGTGCACAACGATTTTAAATACGATAATGTAGTTTTTAAGGATGATAGCTGGACAGAAGTAAATGCGGTATTGGATTGGGAAATGGCAACCCTAGGAGATCCTATGATGGATTTGGGTACGTCGCTTGGATATTGGACTATGGCTAGTGACCACCCCTTTGTACAGCAAGGAATTCCATCTCCAACCATAATGGAGGGAAACCCAGGGCGAAGTGAAATTGTAGAACTATATGCACAAAAGAGCGGTAGACAAATTGATCATTTGGTTTTCTATTATGTATTTGGTTTATTCAAAATTGCGGTGATTGCTCAGCAAATCTACTATCGATACAGTAAGGGACTCACTACGGATCCTCGCTTTGCACAATTGAATAAGGCTGCAGAGTTGTTATGTAACCTCTCGTTACAGGCCATTCAGAAGAACAAAATAGATTAAAAAGTAATATGGAATATTTAGAACATACGTATTATTTAGATTATAAATCCAAGGAGATTCAGGAGCTAATTGAAGAATTTGATACTCAGGATTTATCTTCTAAAGAAAAAGCAATAGGATGGTACTACAAAGTAAGAGATCAATGGAAATATGATCCTTACAGTATTCATCTTTCGAAAGAAAAATATAGAGCCAGTGAAGTGGCAAAGCAAGATTACGGACATTGTGTAGATAAATCCATATTGTTGATTGCTGGATTAAGAGCTTTAGGAATTCCTGCGCGAATACACCTGGCCAAGGTAAAAAATCATATTGCGGTAGAACGACTTACAGAAAAATTTGGTACCAATGAATTGGCACCTCATGGTATGGTGGATCTATTTCTTGAAGGAAAGTGGCTAAAGGTTTCACCGGCGTTTAATAAAGCATTATGTGAGAAATGCAATGTCGCTCCTTTGGATTTTGATGGAGAACAAGATTCCATGTTTCATGAGTATGACCGTGTTGGAAACGTTTTTATGGAGTATGTAGAGGATTATGGGCATTTTGAAGATGTTCCTTTCGAGTTTATGATAGCAACCTTGGAAACGAACTATCCTGATATCATGAAGATTTCTGAAGGGTTGGAAATGTTGAAAGTATAATGGTTTGAGTATAAGAATTTAAATAACAAAAGATGAGTCAATCATATATAGAAGTAACGCCAGAAAAGTTTAAAGAATTCATAGATTTTGAAATCGAAGGTCCGTTTCAAATGTTGAATCTGTTGAAATTTAAAGAAAAAGTAAATGAAACAGGGACTTCTGGAGCAGAAGCTTATCTGGAATATATGAAAGCAGCAACACCTTTTTTTCAAGATTCTAAAGCAAAAATTATATTCAATGGAAAACCCATGTTTAATATTATTGGCCCAGAGAACCATTTAGAATGGGATAAGGTTTTGATTGTAGAATATGCCAGCAAACAAGACTTTTTGGGAATGATTACCAAAGAAGGGTATCCTGGTCACCTTAGAACAAGAGCATTGGAAGACTCTAGATTAATTTTATGTACCTCTTAAAATGAAATATATGCAAGTAAAAGATAAAATAGTAATAGTAACAGGTGCCGGATCTGGTATAGGAGCAGCAACAGCAAAGCACTTTGCAAAACATCAGGCCAAAGTAATTGTTTCTGATATCAAGGAAGAAAAAGCTCAGAATATTGCCGATGAGATTAAAAGTGAAGGAGGAGAAGCGACGGTAATTATGGCGAATGTGGCCAAATTTGAAGATGTAGAACAATTAGTCGCAAAAACCGTAGAAAAGTATGGGCAATTGGATGTGATTGTGAATAATGCAGGTATTGGACCAAGAAACATGGCAAGGACAGGTGAGTATACCTTGGATGATTGGGATAGTGTAATTGCAGTAAACCAAACCGGAGTTTTTTATTGCATGAAAGTAGCCTTGCAACAAATGGTAAAACAAGGGGGAGGGAATATCGTAAATATCGCTTCTTTGGCAGGTTTAAAAGCTTCGTTGAATAATCTTTCGTATTGTGCGAGCAAATTTGCAGTCGTTGGGATGACCAAATCGGCAGCCTTGGAATATGCCACAAAAAATATTAGAATTAATGCAGTTTGTCCTGGCTATACAGAATCTGCACTGTTGGATAAGTTATTATCCGTAAGACCAGATATGGATCAGCGCTTGAAGAGTGTGATTCCTATGAAAAGATATGGGCAAGCCGAAGAAATAGCAGAAGCTGTGGTATGGCTGGCTTCAGATACAACCAAATTCATTACAGGCCAAACCATCACACTAGATGGAGGAACCTCTCTATAAAAGACAACTTTTAAAATTTACACAAATAAAAAGATAATGAACAATAAACAACTGATTTTCAAAAAACGACCAATAGGATTACCAGAACAAGATACATTTGAGTTGCAAACTAATCCGGTACCAGAACTCAAGGATGGAGAAATATTGATAGAACAACACTACATATCTCTGGATCCGGCAATGAGAGGTTGGATGAATGAAGGAAAATCATATATAGAGCCTGTACAAATCGATGATGTAATGCGAGCAGGATCTGTGGGTAAAGTGATTAAGAGCAACAATCATCCTAAGTTTAAAGAAGGCGATTTTCTTACCGGATGGGGAGGTGTACAACAGTATACCGTTTCTGATGGTGCGAATTGGTATCAGGTAGATCCAAAGCTGGCTCCTTTGCCAATGTATATAGGTACATTAGGAATGCCAGGTATGACTGCTTACTTTGGTATCACCGAGGTGGGTAAAATCAAAGAAGGTGATGTGGTATTGGTATCTGGAGCGGCTGGAGCTGTGGGTAGTATAGTTGGGCAAATAGCAAAAATAAAAGGATGTACTGTGATCGGTATTGCTGGGGGAGCAGAAAAATGTAAATACATAAAAGAAGAGTTAGGTTTTGATGGTGTTATTGATTATAAATCTGAGAACATCTATTCTGGATTAAAACGAGAATGTCCTAAAGGAATTGATGTATACTTTGATAATGTAGGAGGTGAAATTTTGGATGCTGCTTTAGCCAGACTCAGAATGCATGCACGTATAGTCATTTGTGGTGCAATATCTCAATACAACAATAAAGTAGCGATCAAAGGACCAAGTAATTATTTGTCCTTGTTAGTCAACAGGGCTACTATGCAGGGTATGGTAGTGATGGATTATGCAAAAGACTATGGAAAAGCCGCTATGGAAATGGGTGGTTGGTTAATGCAAGGAAAACTAAAAAGCAAGGAAGATATTTATGAGGGTATTGAGAATTTTCATGAAACTTTTTTACGATTGTTTTCTGGAGAAAAAATGGGGAAATTAGTACTAAAAGTAAAAGAAGATTAACATCACGATCTATGAAAGCAGTAGTATGTAAAGAATTTGGCCCACCATCTAGCTTGGTCATTGAAGATGTCCAAAGCCCGGTTCCTGGTGAAAAGGAAGTATTGGTGCAGGTAAAAGCGTGTAGCGTTAACTTTCCGGATACACTTATTGTTCAAGGGTTGTATCAGTTTAAGCCTGAATTGCCGTTTACACCTGGTAGTGATGTTGCCGGTATTGTAAAGCAAGTAGGAGAAAAGGTAACACATCTTCGACCTGGTGATGAGGTATTCGGTTTTGTAATGCATGGCGGATATGCAGAAGAAGTCGTGATGCCAGGAAATGCTTGTTTTAAAAAACCGCCTATGATGGATTTTCCTGTAGCTGCGTCATTTATGATGGCTTATGGGACATCTTATCACGCCTTAAAAGATAGAGGAAAACTGCAAGAAGGAGAAACCTTATTGGTGCTGGGAGCGTCGGGAGGAGTAGGTCTGGCTGCAGTAGAATTAGGAAAGCTGATGGGAGCAAAGGTTATTGCCGCAGCATCTTCAGACGAAAAACTGAATCTATGTAAAGAATACGGAGCAGACGAAACCATTAATTATTCCAAAGAGGATCTAAAAAATAGAATTAAAGAACTCACCAACGGAAAAGGGGTTGATGTGGTCTATGATCCTGTAGGGGGAGCTTATGCAGAACCAGCCTTGAGAGGAACTGCCTGGGAGGGGCGTTACTTGGTTGTTGGGTTTGCTGCGGGTGATATTCCCAAAATACCATTAAACCTAGCACTGTTGAAAGGGTGCGCCATTGTAGGAGTGTTCTGGGGAAGCTTTGCCATGAAAACACCTCAAAAAAATCTTGAAAATGCTATGGAATTAATGCAATGGTATGGGGCAGGAAAGCTAAAGCCTCATATTCATAAGATATATCCTTTGGACGAGTCTAAAGATGCGTTGCATGCCATGATGAATCGAGAGGTGAGAGGCAAAGTAGTAATAGAATGTAGTTAAGACCATAACAAAATGAGACTAAAAGAAAAAGTAGCCATCGTAACTGGTGGAGCTCGTGGAATAGGAAAAGCGGTTGCAGAGCTCTTTGCAAAAGAAGGAGCGTCTGTAATCATCTGGGATCTGTTAGAAGATGGAGCTAAAACGGCAGATCAAATCCAATCTAATGGAGGGCAGGCAGAGTTTGTGAAGATATCTGTGACCAACAAAGAAGCTATTGAAAAGGAAGCAGACAGGATTTTTCAGCACTATGGAAAAATCGATATACTGATTAATAACGCAGGGATTACCAAGGATCGAACGTTGCATAAAATGAGCGAAGAAGAATGGGATGCCGTGGTTAATGTAAACCTAAAAGGCGTATTCCTTTGTACACAGGTTGTTTCACAATATATGAAAGAAAAGGGGTACGGGCGGATTGTTTCTGCTGCATCCAATGTGGGTTTACGAGGTAATTTTGGACAATCTAACTATGCGGCTACCAAGGCTGGTGTAATCGCAATGTCCAAAACTTGGACTTTAGAGTTAGGGAAATATGGGATTACAGCCAATGCTCTTGCGCCCGGTTTTACCTTGACCGAAATGACGGATCAAATCCCTAAAGAACATATCGAGGGGATTAAGAAACAGATTCCATTACAGAAAGCAGCTACTCCTTTGGATATAGCGTATGGATATTTGTATTTGGCTTCTGACGAAGCTTCGTATGTGTCTGGTATTTGTTTGACCATCGATGGAGGAATATCCAGGTAAGATGCGAGTAGCAATTACCTCTAATCACTCAATTACAATTTCTTTGAATCAGAATTATACTTCAACACCAAATGAGTATGGATCAACTAGTTTGTAAAAATTTTGAAGAGTTCAAAACCTACGAAGGAAAATCACTTCCGGTTGGACAATGGGTTTTGGTTACCCAAGAAATGATAAATGCTTTTGCAGATGCTACGCTCGATTATCAATGGATACATGTAGATGTAGAAAGAGCACAAAAAGAATCACCATTTAAAAAACCTATTGCGCATGGGTTTATGTCTATATCCTTATTGTCAAAAATGCTAATGGACTTGATGGTAATAGAAAGTTTTGCAATGGGAGTCAATTATGGACTTAATAAGGTTAGATTTCCTCATCCAGTTCCTGTTGATTGTAATCTTAGGTTGCATAGTAGTATTCAAAAGATAGAGCCTTATGCAGAAAAAGGATTAAAAATTACATGGGATTGCACTGTAGAGATTCAAGGTATAGAAAAACCTGCCTGCGTAGCAGAGTTTGTATCCCTGATGTTTGAAAGCTAAGTGATCACTATGCGTTATTTTCTGCGAATAAATTCGGAAAAACCTGACAAATCAGAAAATCTCGTATATTTAAGGCATGCAGCATCAAGAATTCTATGTAGCCTATCATAAGCATCAAATCTTTAGTCAATATTGGATACCAAATGAAAGTAAAGCTATCGTTCTTTTAGTGCATGGAATGGGAGAACATTCTGCTCGGTATACAGATTATGTCATTCCAGAGTTATTGGCAAAGCATATTGCAGTAATTACCTACGATAATTTTGGTCATGGTAAGAGTAGTGGAAAAAGAGGGCATTGCCCAGACTATTCTTCACTTATGGAACTCATTGGTATGATGATCTCTAAAACTGAATCTCTTTTACCTAATACCCCAATTTTTTTGTACGGTCATAGTATGGGGGGCAATTTGGTGATCAATTATGTCTTAAAACAAGATCCAAAAGTAAATGGGGTAATATTGTCTAGTCCTTTTTTTAGATTAGCATTTCAACCTCCAACCTGGAAAATGTCAATGGGTAAGTTGTTACAACATATAGCTCCGTCGATAACATTACCTTCTGGATTAGATACAAAAGCCATATCAAGAATACCTGAAAAAGTGGAGAAGTATGAACAAGATCCTCTGGTTCATGATAAAATAAGTCCGAATTTTTCTTTCCCTATTATGGAAGCTGGAAAGTGGGCAATGGATCATGGAAACTTATTACAAAAACCAACCCTTGTATTTCATGGAACAGATGATCGTTTGATTGATTATACGGCTACCCAAGAATTTTCTGAGAAAAGTGATTTAGCAGACTTGGTACTATTTGAAGAAGGATACCATGAATTGCATAATGACTTGGAAAAAGAAAAATTATTAGCAACAATACTAAAATGGATCGACAAACAGCTATAAATTAATCTATAAAATCATTGAGTTGTTGTTGATAATCATATTGTAGATCCTCGTGAAGCTTTACTGTCTTTTTTTTGATACTCAAAAGCTCTCGCTGCATGATGTTTTTAAGCACCGTGCTTTTTTTGATATAAGGGGTAAAGTCTTTCAATTTTTGACAGAAGTAGAGTAAGAGCTCAATTTCGGTTTCTTTATTTTTAGAATACCTGATGTATTTCTTTATCATTCGTAAAATCTTCCGAACACTTTTCTTGATGTAATGATAAGATTTGGTGTTGATAGCATCAAATTCTTCATCAACCAGATTTTGTATGGCCTGGATATAAGCTTCTTCATTACTGGATTCGAACAAAATATAGGTAAGTAACTCTTTATTCTCCTTTTTGAACCTAGAGAGTTGTAAGCAAAGTTCCATTAGTTCTTGATGAGAACGATGGGTAAGCTCCGTCTTGATTTCTTTAATAGTCGCCGTATTCATGGTAGCAATTTATCCAAAAATTACAGTTTGATGCTATAAATAACCTCAAATTGTCCAGTGGTGGAGATAGAAATGACAAAACGGAGAAATTAAGTTGAGGTTATTAACAGCTTGAGCTCGTGATATATATCGTTATTTGCAGTTATTAACATAGTTATTAACAATTTAAATAAGAAATAACTTACATTTTTTAAATAAATGTTATTAAAAATATCTTTTTATCGATATAAAAATTGTTTTCAACAAATAATTAACATTTAATAAACATTAAATTTGGTAATTTGTTGATAACATGTTAATTTAGTGACAGATAATCTTAAATCACACAGTCATGAATACATTTTACTCCCTATTAGGACTAAACTTTACAAGTATTGTAAATTTTTTAAGACAACTTCCTGGAGCCTCAAGCTATGCGATTCGTAAGTAATAATAGTTTCAATAATATTTGGGTACGATATGTGATAAGCTTGTTTACAGGAGTTTACAAGAATTATTAGAAAGTGTTTCCCCCTTTTTTGATTTGCCCTATAACCCTTCTTATGCACATTTGAAGGGTCTTTTTTTATGATAAAATGTGATTGATAGTAGATTATCTAATCAATTCTGGTATTCCTTTGTAGAATGTACTGTTGATAGCAAAACTAAAACGTAGTTATTAACAAAAGGATCAGAACGTATGTTTCCATACCCAGATCAAGAGGTTACGGAAATAAGAAGTGGTTTACGTTAAGTTTTGAATAATGTGATAAATCAATCTTGCTGCCAGTTTAGAGGTACAATGATCAATATCGTATTTGGGATTAAGTTCTACCAGATCCACACTGACTAATTTTTTTGAATTGCAAATCTGAGTTATGGTTTCCAGGGCAATGTCTACCGAAAATCCAAATGGGGAGGGCGCACTTACTCCGGGAGCATAAGCCGAACTAAACCCATCAATATCGATCGTGAGATAAATATAATCTACAGAAGAAACAAAATGTCCTATGATTTTTTCTACCTTTTCAAGATGTTTCATATTGAAAGCGGTATTCTCGATATACGAAACATTAAGTTCTGCTGCAGTATCAAATAATCCCTTATGATTTGAAGCTTTTTGAATACCTAAACATAGGTAATTAAATTCCTTATTTTCTTCGGCAATTTGATAGAATGGTGTTCCGGAAGTACTTTGATCAATCAGAGGTCTTAAATCAAAATGGGCATCCAAATTGATGATTCCAATAGTAGCATCTTGAAATTTCGTTTTAATGCCGTTAAAATGCGGATAAGCAAGATCATGTCCACCTCCTAAAACGATTGGAAATATGTTATGCTGTAGTAATTGAGAAATGCAGTTTGTAGTAACCTGATGCGTTTTTTCTAAATCCCCGTCGGTGCACCTTATTGTACCAGTATCCACAATTTCTGTATCACTATCAAAATGATTTGCTAGCGAAGCTAAATTTGCCCGAATGCTATCTGGTGCTTGAGCCGCACCAACTCGGCCTAGATTTCTTCGTACGCCTTCATCACAAGCATATCCCAACAAACCAAAATATTTTTTATCTTTTTGCAAAGAAATTTCATGGTCTAGATCTAGTAGCTTTATTTTTTCATGGAAATACAACTCCTGATCAGAATTCCGTCCTTTCCAAATGGTAGCATCTGGTTGTATATATCGTTTCATATTAGTCAATTAGATGATCAACAACCTCTTCTTCAACCAAATTAGGTAATGTTACTTGCAATGAAGGAGTACGTTCCATTTCTCTTTTGATAGCAAATATGGCTTCTTTATTTCTGGCCCAACTTCTTCTTGAGATTCCGTTGTTTACATCATAGAATAACATTTTATTTAACCTTTCCGAAGCATCTTTAGAACCATCTAACACCAGACCAAAACCACCATTCATCACTTCTCCCCATCCTACACCACCGCCATTGTGTATGGACACCCATGTTGCTCCTCTAAAGCTATCTCCGATAACATTATGAATCGCCATATCTGCCGTAAACTTACTACCATCGTAGATGTTACTGGTTTCGCGATAAGGAGAATCTGTACCACTCACATCATGGTGATCTCTACCTAGTACAATGGGAGCAGTGATTTCTTTATTTTTTATAGCTTGATTAAATGCTTCAGCAATTTTCATTCTTCCTTCTGCATCGGCGTATAGTATCCTGGCTTGCGAACCTACCACAAGTTGATTTTCTTTGGCTTCTTCTATCCAGGTAATATTATCTTGCATCTGCTGCTGAATTTCTTCCGGAGCTTCATTTTTGATAGTTTTCATTACCTCAAGGGCAATTTCATCCGTTTTCTCCAAATCACCTGGATTTCCTGAAGTACACACCCATCTAAACGGTCCAAATCCATAATCAAAACACATTGGTCCCAGAATATCCTGAACGTAAGATGGATATTTAAAATCGATTTTATTCTCAGCCATAATATCGGCTCCAGCTCTCGAAGCTTCTAAAAGAAACGCATTACCATAATCAAAAAAGTAAGTCCCTCTAGCCGTATGAAGGTTGATTGCAGCTGCATGCCTTCGTAGAGATTCTTGCACTTTCGTTTTAAAAAGCTCGGGATCATTACTAATCATTTTGTTAGCGTCTTTATAACTTACGCCTACGGGATAATATCCGCCAGACCATGGGTTATGCAGGGAGGTTTGATCAGAGCCTAAATCCACATAGATTTCTTCTTCATAAAATCGCTCCCATACATCTACAATATTTCCTTGATAGGCTATAGAAACTATCTCTTTTTGTTGTACTGCTTTTTGAACACGAAGTACTAAAGCGTCTATATGATCTACAATTTCATCTACCCAGCCTTGCGAATGCCTTTTTTGTGCTGCATCCGGGTTGACTTCTGCGCAAACGGTAATACAACCTGCTATATTTCCTGCTTTGGGTTGGGCACCGCTCATACCACCCAGTCCAGCGGTTAGGAAAATTTTACCTGCAGATGTTTCATTAGGTTTAAGTGTTTTTCTAAATGCATTCATCACGGTAATGGTAGTACCATGAACGATTCCTTGTGGACCAATGTACATATAACTCCCGGCGGTCATTTGTCCGTATTGTGTAACTCCTAAAGCGTTATACTTTTCCCAGTCATTTGGAGTAGAGTAGTTGGGGATCATCATTCCGTTGGTAACAATTACCCTTGGCGCATCTTTTGAAGAAGGAAATAAACCCATAGGATGTCCAGAATACATATGCAAAGTCTGCTCTTCGGTCATTGTAGCCAGATACTTCATCGTGAGTAGATATTGTGCCCAATTCTGAAAAACCGCACCGTTTCCACCATAAGTGATCAGTTCGTAAGGATGTTGGGCTACAGCCGGATCCAGATTGTTTTGGATCATCAGCATTATTGCACCCGCTTGTGATGTAAGAAACGGGTATTCACTGATTGGACGAGCAAACATATCATAATCAGGCATAAAACGATACATATAAATGCGACCAAACTCATTCAATTCACTCAAAAATTCTTCTGCAAGTTCCTTATGCCAGGTTTCTGGAAAATACCGCAAAGCATTTTTGAGCGCTAACTTTTTTTCTTCGTTAGAAAGGATTTGTTTCCTTTTTGGGGCTCTACTGATTTGCGGATCATATTTTTTCTTTGGCGGTAATACGTCGGGAATTCCTTGTAGTATTTGCTCTTTAAATGTCATAGCAGTGTTTTTAACGGTGAGTTGAATAAATGAGTTCTCCTTTTTTCCATACCTGAGCAGGTGTAAGTTTGCCCTGATGATAAAAGATTTCGTTATAATGATCTGTTTCAAAAAGGTTGAAGTCGGCAAGCATATCTGGTACCAATCTTCCCCGATCGGATAAATTTAATGCTGCTGCTGCTCTGTAGGTGATTCCAGCCAATATTTCTGCATTACTTAATTTTTCGAAAGTTCCCAGAATTGTAGCTTGAGTTAATAAATCTCCCATTGGAGCAGATCCTGGATTCCAGTCACTCGCAATGGCTACTATTCCGCCTGCATCTAAAATTTTTCTGGCAGGAGTAAAATTACATCCCAAACCGATAGAAGCCCCGGGTAAGGCTACTGCAACGACATTACTTTTGGCGATCATTTCAATTTCATCTTCTGTACTGGCTTCTAGATGATCAGCACTAATAGCATTAATATTTACGGCTACTTCGCTACCTCCGGTACTAAATTGATCAGCATGTACGGTAATATCAAATTCCATGGCCTTTGCTTTTCTGAAATACGGATAGATATCAGACGGCATAAAAGCGCTTTTCTCTATAAAAGCGTCAATTCTATTGCTTAAGTTTTCTTCTTTAAGAATAGGGAACAGTGTATTACTAATATGTTCTAAGTACGATTGATGATCTCCTTCATAATCTTTGGGGAGCATATGCCCAGCCAAACAGGTAGCAATAAGATCAGCTTCGGTATTGAGGTTTGCATTTTTGATGGCCCTCAACATTTTTAACTCTTCTGGAGTAGATAATCCATATCCGCTTTTTACCTCTATTGTGGTTATTCCTTTTTTCAACAAGAGATTAGCTCTTTTGATTACATTGTGAGATAGTTCCTCTTGAGTGGCATTCCTGGTCTGCATCACGGTATCCCAGATGCCTCCACCTGCTTCTGCAATTTCAAGATACGACTTCCCTGCATTTCTCATTGCATAATCCCGAGCTCTGCTTCCTGCGAAACAAATATGAGTGTGGGCATCAATAAATCCAGGAACACAAACATGATTGGCTTTAAGTTCAACCATTACCACCTTTGCGTTCAAGGCTGTTACCTTTTCTTTTAGTTCTGAATAGCTTCCTATAGCATCAATTTTATGGTTTCGGATGAGTATTCCGGCATTTTCAATAAGGTTCAAATTTTCGTCCTTCACTGATCCTTTGAGGGATAATTTCTCCAAACCAATCAATTGTGTGATGGGACCAATTAGTTTATACTTTTCCATACGCGTTACTTATTGTTTTCCTGTTAGTTTGCTATTATTGATTAATAGACTTCAAATTCTTCAGAGTATTGCGTTTCAAGAGATACATTTTTGTTTTTTGATACCTGATCGGCGATCGTTGTTATAGTTTTGTTTTTAATCATTTTTATTCCTTCTTCAATATCATCTGCAAATACACGGTCCTTTTCAGCAAAAGGAACATGTTTTCGAATTTCCTGATGAATTTTGTCCAGAATGATTCCGGATTTCATTGGTTTTCGGTATTCGAATGCCTGCGCAGCAGTAAGTAGTTCTATTGCAAGAATTTTTTCAAGATTATCAATAACTCTCAAGGCTTTTCTACCTCCTATGGATCCCATACTTACATGATCTTCTTGACCCAGAGAGGTAGGAATACTATCGGCACTGGAGGGGAAACAAAGCCCTTTGTTCTCACTGGCCAAAGCCGCACTGGTATATTGAAGAATCATATACCCTGAGTTGATTCCTGTATCCTCCATTAATAATTTTGGGACGCCTGGTGAATTTCCTTCTAAAGCCAAATAGATACGACGATCGGAGATGTTTCCTAATTCTGAAGCAGCCAGACACGCATAATCAATAGCCATGGCCAACGGTTGACCATGAAAACTACCACCGCTTATGGTTAATTCCTCGTCAATAATAATTGGGTTATCTGTTACTGAATTCAACTCTACTTCTAATAATTCTTTAAGATGCAACCAGGCATTTCTGGAAGATCCATGTACTTGCGGGATGCAACGCAAAGAATAGGGATCCTGTACGCGATCACAATCAATATGATCCTCCATAATTTCTGAACCTTTTAATAGAGATTTTACTTTTGAAGCCACGTGGATATTTCCTTTAAAAGGGCGTAATTGATGAAGCTCTTTGTAAAAAGGTTTTACCGAACCTTGTAATCCCTCGATCATCATGGCTCCGATGATATCAGAATGGGATAAACAATTGTGTAATTTGGCCACTAATTGTACAGCATGCGCAGCTATAAATTGTGTGCCATTGATCAAGGCTAATCCTTCTTTGGGGCCTAAAGCAATAGGATCCAGACTTAGACTGTCAAATAATTCTTGAGTGGCAATTACGTCACCCTTATAGTGTACTTTCCCTAATCCAAGTAAGGGTAAAAATAGGTGGGATAAAGGAGCTAAATCTCCAGAAGCACCTACAGAACCTTGACTAGGAACAACAGGAATAGCATCGTTGTCGATATGCCAAAGAATACGATCCAAAGTTTTTTCTGCGATTCCAGAATATCCTTTTGACAAAGATTGTGCTTTAAGAATGAGCATTAGCTTCGCAATTTCGGTATCAATAGGATCCCCAACACCAACACTGTGGCTTTGTAAAATATTGCTTTGTAATATATTGGTTTCTTCTTTTGATATTTTGGTAGTACAAAGTGGGCCAAATCCTGTGTTAATTCCATAAACGGGATCGCCTTTTTCTACTATGTTTTGAACGGTACGCTCGCTTTGTCGGATTTTCTCTCTGGCAGTATCCGAAATCGATGCTTTTCTTTCACCTCTAGCGATTTGCAAAGCAATCCCCGCGGTTAAAAAGTCTTCTCCAAATAAAAAATGGTGCGCTGTTGTTGACATTTATTGTTGTATGATTTGTTAGTACTAAATTAATGGTTACATTTAATAATTAGAAATACCATTTATATCAATTATTAATAACTATGAGTTATCAGTTAGAACTTAGACATTTTAGTTATTTTCTTGCCGTAGCCGAAGAATTACATTTTAGGAAAGCTGCCGATAGACTGTTTATTTCTCAACCTGGATTGAGCAGACAAATCAAGCAGATGGAAGAGATCATTGGAGCTAAATTATTTGTTAGAGATAAAAGAAATGTAGCGCTTACCGCAGCAGGAATATTTCTAAAAAAAGAATTGGAGTATATTTTTAATCATATTGATTTTACCGTAAAGCAAGCTCGATTAGTTGATCAAGGGAGTACAGGAGAGGTAAGGATAGGATTTTTGGGATCCGCCATTCAAACGGTGATACCAGATATCCTGGTACAGGCTAATCGGGAATACCCTAATATTCAATTTAGCTTGGAGGAAATGTCTAATTATATGCAGGTAGAAGCTATACAGAAAGATCAGTTGGATCTTGGTTTCGTTAGATTATCCAGGGTTCCTGATGGGCTAAAAATGAAGACTGTGCATACAGATTCGTTTTCATTGGTGTTGCCCAAAGAACATCATTTAAGTTTGAAAACGTTTAAAAATATTGCTCAGGTGGCAGAGGAAAATTTCATTCTGTTTTCTTCTGATTATAGCTCGTTGTACTATAATAAAATTATGAGTATCTGTGAGGATAAAGGATTTACTCCCAAAGTGACTCATAAATCTGTACATGCTCAAACTATTTTCAAATTGGTAGAAAGTGGTCTAGGAGTGGCCATCGTACCTACGTCATTACAGTATGGCTTTAATTTGGCAGTGAAGTTTCTTGAGATCCCAAAAATTCCTCAAAAAGCAGAGCTTTCGGTGATTTATAAAAAAGACAATCGTAACCCAGCTCTGTCAAAGATAAAAGCTATTATCGATGTTTGATTGTTTTATACAAGTATAATTATTTTTTTTATTTCTGGATCGGGTTGTTTACTTTTGAAAACGTAATTAAATTGTAGTTTCTTCGTTTATTACTGAGAATGAAGAAATTCTAACAACCAAATAATAATTGCTCCAAATTAGATTACTATGAATAAACGAATATTTTTCCTTGTTCTACTTGCTGGTTTTTTATCCCAAAAAATGACTAGCCAAGTTGAATCTTTTCAAATGGGATTAAAAGTTGGATTGAATGTGGCAGATGTAGTTGGTGACGGGACCGATGATCTTGATGTACGAACAAGTGTACACCTTGGATTGGTTGCTGAAATACCTATCATAGAGATCCTAGCTATACAACCAGAATTGTATTATTCTTTCCAGGGATATAAAGCAGATAGCCCAGAACCAAATTTTGAGGATGAAACCTTAAAGTTGGATTATATTTATCTTACTCCGACGATCAAGTATTATCCATTCTACACCGCTCCAGGTTTTAGTATTGAAGTAGGGCCTCAGGTAGGATATTTAACTTCTGCAATTCTTGAACGTAAAAATACTGCTAATGGAGGTACAGAAACTTCTGATGTAGATTTGAAAGAGTCTTTTTCCGAAATCGACTTTGGTGTGAATCTGGGATTAGGGTATCAATTTGAGTTCGGAACCTTTTTTCAAGCCAGATATAACTTCGGAATTGCTGATATCGATGATATTGAAGGATTGGAAGACGAAGCTTCAATTAGAAATGGAGTATTTCAAGTTTCTTTTGGATACAAGTTTTAGGAGACAATAACATACAGATATAAGAACTAAAAGCCTGATGATTATCAGGCTTTTTTAATTTTTAAGGAACACCTTGTGCTATTGTGGAGGCATAGTGTAGAAAAACTGTTCTTCGGTAATTTTACCATCGTTAACTTCGTAAACACAAAGCTCTTCTATTTGCATACGACCTTGCCCTTTAAAAGTACAATCCATTTTCATGGTAAGACTAAAATGATTATCGGCTACAAGAGGGTCAGAGATTTGGCCTCCGTGATACTCTTCTACGGTAGCATACCAGTCCTCACTTTTTTTGATCACGGCTTCTTTACCCGCGGTCACAGAGTTAGGGTATCCTGGCATTTCTTTGCTTACAACCTTGGTGTCATAAAGTTCGCTTATTGCCTGCATGTTTTCTCCCATACGACAAAGTTCTACTAAACGGTTGGCAACTTGTTCTGTAGTCATTAGAATTTGGATTTATTGATTATGCATATTGTTTTAAGTACTTCAAAATACGAAAAACATCAATCCCAAATATTAAATAAAATGTTATATTTTAATTAGTTAATCCAGTGCTTCCTTGTAGGTTTTTAAACAGCGTTCTCTCGCCATCTTGTGCTCTACCATAGGATGAGGGTAAGTGAGTTCATTAAGGTCTTGTACCCAAGTTTTAATGTACTCAAGATTTTTATCAAATTTGGTAATCTGCGTTGTGGGGTTAAATATTCTAAAATAAGGCGCTGCATCCACACCAGAACCCGACGCCCATTGCCAATTGCCTACATTGGCAGAAAGATCGTAATCCAATAGTTTTTCCGCAAAGTACGCTTCCCCCCATCTCCAGTCGATCAGTAAGTGTTTACAAAGAAAACTAGCTACAACCATGCGTACACGATTGTGCATGTAACCAGTTTGATTTAATTCCCGCATTCCTGCATCTACCAAAGGGTATCCAGTTTCTCCATTTTTCCACTTTTCAAAATCTGCTTCATCGTTTCGCCATTCTATGCGATCGTATTTAGGTTTGAATGCATGATCCTTGGTTTTGGGATAATGCCATAGAATTTGCATAAAAAACTCTCTCCAAATCAGCTCAGACCAAAAGACTTCATTGTTTTGTGAAATTGCTTTTTTTACAATTTTTCTAATACTTACTATTCCAAAGCGCAAATAAGGACCTAGTTTTGATGTTCCTTGTTCTTTGGCCGGGAAGTTCCTGGTATCTTCATAATTGTCAATTAAGGTAGGGGAGACGTCAAATACAGGAACTTTGATGCTTGAGGGTTCAAACCCCATTTCGGCTAAGGTAATTTCAGGAAAATGAATATCCTTTACCGTATTACCAAGATATTGTTCTGTAGCTACCGATTGTATCAGATCAATATGGAACAGTTCTTTCCATTTATTTTTGTATGGTGTATAGACTACATAAGGATTTCCATCCTTTTTTAGAATATCACCTTTTTCAAAAATGACTTGATCTTTGTATGTCTGAAATCGAATATTTTTTTGGGTAAGAAATTCCGCTATTTTTTGATCTCTTTCTCGGGCATAGGGTTCATAGTCATGATTCGTATATACCTCTTTAACATCAAAATTAGTAGTTAATTGATTGAGCACTTCTTCGGGAGTACCATAAAACTTGACCAAAGAGGATTTGTGTTTTTGATGCAGTTCTTGATTTATTCCTTCTAAGGTATTATAAATAAAGGAAACCCGTGCATCATTTTTTGGTAGGTGATCCAAAATCTTTTTATCAAAGATAAAGATAGGGAGGACAGGATATTCCGATTGTAGTGCGTTAAATAAACCAATATTATCATCTAGTCGTAGATCTCGTCTAAACCAGAATACAGAAATAGCTTTACCCATTATTAATTTACGTTTAGGGTCGACATTCCTCCGTCAACACCGATAACTTGTCCTGTAATCCAACTACTGTCGTCACTGAGTAGGAATCGTGCAATATTGGCAATATCTTCTGCTTGTCCTACTCGTTTCATTGGGTGTCGATTATTCATCAATTCTTTCTTTTTTTCGTTTCCTAATAGACGTTTAGCTAGTGGCGTTTCGGTTAAGGAAGGTGCAATAACATTAACCCTAAATTGCGGAGCATATTCTGCTGCCAGTGCTTTTGCAAAACCTTCTATTGCTCCTTTTGCGGCCGCGATACTGGTATGAAATGGCATTCCTACTTTTACGGCTACGGTACTGAAAAAGATTAAACTTGCTTGCTCAGAATTTTTCAGATTTGGTAAGATCGTATGAATAATTTTTACCAAAAACATGAAGTTGATTTGCATATCTTCCTCGAAAGCTTTGGGATCCAGCATTTTGAAAGGTTTCAGGTTAATACTCCCAGGACAATAAACAAAGCCATCAATTCTTTCTGGTAGGGCAGAAGGATCTATTTCATCCTTGGAAGCGTCATAAGGAATATGGGTTACTTCTAGATTTCCCAAATTTTCAGAGGTTCTGGACGCGATATATATATTGTGTTCGCTATATAGTTTTAAAGCAATTTCGAAACCAATACCATGGCTTCCTCCGATCAATAAAATATTTTTTCTTTTCATATTCCCAAGGGATTAAGTAAATAGGATTTGGTAGTTGTTATTAGACTCTAAGGTACCAAATAGTTCTTCTAATTTATGTTTTCTATAATTAAAAATCTCTGTTAGTTTGGGTTTAACCAATATAGGATGAACCATTTGTCCTAATAGTCCAAAAGGAACTTTATAATCAATGATATCTTCCATCTCTACACCGCCAGGGATTTCTTTAATAAAGTGTTTATGATGCCAAAGGGCGTATGGACCAAACCTTTGTTCGTCCACGAAGTATAATTTGTCCTGAACATGAGTAATTTCGGTAACCCATTTGTTTTTGATTCCCGCAATTGGAGTCACAATGTATTGAATGATTTGACCAGAATACATTTCTCGGTCTGCACCAGAGACGATTTCGAACCCCATATAATCAGGAGTAATCGTTTTTAAGTTTTTTGGGTCTGAAAGAAATTCCCAGGCTTGATCTACAGAAATAGGTAGGTTTTGTTTTGCTCTTAGGGTATAGATTTTCATACTTCAATAATTTGAAGTAAAAATACAATCATTTTGTTTAACTAAAAAGGTTAAATTGTTAAACAAAAATAAATTTTAACATTAGAAGTAAGCTTCTGCCCACGAGATTGCTTCGTCAACACAGCTAAAAAACACGAAAGATTTACCATATAACTCTTGTTCCATAATGGCTTTGTTTCTTACTTCATCATCTTTAGAAACTATAGCAAGGCCCTTCATGTTAGATAATTGGCCTTGTTTATAAATGTCGGTACTTACGTTGTGTTTAAATTTTCTATAACTGATCATTAAAAAATCCTGAGATTTATAATGCTCACGTAGCTTGTCTCTTATAATAGATGCTCTATCAAGGGTAAGATCTACATTTTCGTTTATAGTGAGGATAACAAATTGATCATGTAACTCCATCTGGCAAAATTCGTTCGAAAAATGCTTCATAAGGGGGAAATAGGTTAATTGTATGATAAATATATGTTAAAAATAAGGAGTTATGCAAATTACAGGGGCTAGAAAAAGCTAATAAATCTTAACAATCGTCACAGCAATTATCTGGTTTCACAATTCTGCAGGTTAAAACAGCCAGTAAAGCTCCAATTACCGGAGCGATAAAATATAGCCATTGATACTCCCAGTGCCCAGATAATAGTGCAGGTCCAAGGGATCTTACGGGGTTCATTGATGCTTTGGTTACTGGACCGGCAAACATAGCTTCTAACAGCACAACACCTCCAATAGCAATACCGGCCATTGTTCCTGTTTCTTTAGACCCTGTAGATACATTGATGATAACCACCATTAGAAAATAGGTGAGTAGTGTTTCGAGAACAAAAGCTTTATAAGGATCTATTGAAGGTATGGTGCCTCCGAGAAATTCACTCTCCGGAAATAGAAAAAGCAATACCGAACTTGCTAGGATAGCACCAATGCATTGTGCTAAAATATATTTGGGCACCTCTTTCCACTCAAACTTTTTTGCGTAAGCAAAAGCTATGGTAACCGCAGGGTTAAAATGAGCACCAGATATTTCACCAAAAGCATAGATCATGGCCATAACAATAAGTCCCCAGGTAATGGCTATTCCTACATGAGATACATCGCCTCCTGTAACTTCATTAATAGTCATGGCTCCAGTACCACAAAATATCAAACTAAAGGTTCCAATGGTTTCTGAAATGTATGTTCGCATAATTTTTATTAAAACGAGACAAATATACTATTCCTTATTTTAAGTTTTTGTTAACTCATTATGTATGTGTAATCCTTATTTTCGTTACCGTTATTATTGAAACAAATCACAAACTAAATTAACACACAATGAAAAAAATTGTCTTATTTCTTTCTGCTGCGCTCTTGTCATTTGGCATAGAAGCACAAGTAAAAACTCCTCAACCTAGTCCTTCTTCTAAGATTGAGCAGGTTATTGGATTGACTGATGTTGCTGTAGAATATTCTCGACCTAGTATGAAAGGAAGAACTATTTTTGGAAACCTAGTTCCTTATGATAAATTATGGAGAACAGGTGCAAACAAAAATACGCAAATCACATTTGGTGATGATGTAAAAGTAGAAGGTAAAGAGCTTAAAAAAGGTACTTACGCGATTTTTACTAAACCAGGAAAAGAGAACTGGGAAGTAATTTTTTATAGCGATGCAAATAACTGGGGTACTCCAAGAAAATGGGATGATTCTAAAGTGGCTGCTACTGCGACTGTAAAAGCAAATACATTACCTATGAATGTGGAAACTTTTACGATCATGTTCAGTGATTTTACCATGAGTGGTGCAACAATGAACATTATTTGGGCAAATACTGAGGCAGCGGTAAAAATTGAAGTGCCAAGTAAGAAAAAGGCATTGGCTAGTATCGAGCAAGTTATGGCTGGACCATCTGCAGGAGATCATTATCAAGCTGCAGTTTTCTATAAAGAAATCGAAAATTTTGATAAAGCTGCGGAACATATTGACAAAGCAATATCGATGAGAAAAGAACCTGCGTTCTGGTTTCACAGACAACAATCTTTGATCTATGCAAAAAAAGGAGACAAGGATGGGGCAATAAAAGCTGCTAAAACGTCGTTAGAATTAGCAGAGAAGGCAGGAAATGCCGATTACGTAAAATTGAATAAAGATTCCCTTGCAGAGTGGGGGGCTAAATAATCACTCTTTTTCACACACACAAATCAAAAAAGCGTTCCAAACCAACTGGAACGCTTTTTTCTTTCGTATTTTTTAATACTGAAGACCTACTTCATTTCTTACAGTATCCAATAATTTGATTAACTGTAGACTTTTTTCAAAAGTCATGATGTTGCTCTCAGTCCGCTTTTGAAGTAACATTTGGTGTACATGTTCGGCTTCAAAATTGTATCCATTAGTACTTACCGGAAATTCAAATAGTTCTGTTTTACCATCTTTTTCAATAGTTACCGAAGAAGGTTCATGAAAACGACTATTGATCATAATCGTACCGTATTGCAATTCGATCTTTGCTGTTGTTTCAGTTTGTTGTGTGATTGCACTAAATAAATTAGCCTCCACGTCATTTTGATATTTCAGTATCATTCTGCACTTATGATCAACACCAGTATCTCCAATTTCTGCTTCTGCTTTGATACTTTCTGGGTACCCTATAAGACTTAATGCAGCAAAAAGTGGATAAATACCTACATCCAATATGCTTCCTCCACCAAGGCTTTTGTTGAAAATTCTTCCGTTGGGATCAAATGGAGCAGAAAATCCAAAATCTGCTTCAAGATTTTTAATTTTACCAAGTTTCTTAGAGTGGATCAATTCCAATACATATCGATAGTGGGGTAGGAAATATGTCCAGAGTGCCTCCATCAGAAATACGTTATTAGATTTGGCAACTTCAATCATCTCGGTAACTTGCTTCAGATTCATTGCAAATGGCTTCTCGCACAATACTGCTTTTTTGTGATTGAGGCAAAGTATGGTGTTTTCATAATGAAACACATGAGGTGTTGCAATATAAATTACTTCAACATCAGGATCTTTAACCAATGCTTCGTAACTACCATAACTCATTGTACTTTTGAATTCATCTCCAAAGCGTTTTGCCTTTTCTTGATCTCTACTAGCTACTGCATAGAGTGAAGCATTTGGAACCGATTGTAAATCTTCTGCAAATTTTTGAGCGATTTTACCGCAACCAATAATTCCCCATTGTATAGATTGATTTGAAGACATAGAAGATATTTCGTTAATAGTGTTATCAAAAATAGTTAAAAAGGGCTTGTTTTCTTCTCATAAAAACAGGTAAATAGCTGTTCTTTTTTGTTTTTGTTATCGAATTGATACTACGAGTTTATTTTGTTGAAATATTCGTAATTATCAGATTTAAAACTACTTAAGTTTTGTGAGTTTATGTTAAATTCCTTATATTTAGGTAATTCTCACCTTAAAACCTTATTACCATGAATAAATCAGCCACTCTAGAAAACAAGTCCATTAGGCAACCTCATTTTATGAGATTGAATTTGATGAATCGAGAACTAACCAGAATGTTGGCTCGATTACATTCTTACCAATGTGAGCCTTGTACTTCTGAGATGTATGATAAGTTTTTAAGGTTAAATCATGATGGTCATAGTCTGCAGGATACCATAGAAAAAATAAGTAAAGTATTAGATAGTACTACAAAGTTTCCTAAAGCTATACTGGATGAAATAGATGCGGTAATGCAGCGATATCACGGGTATCAAAAATCACTTACTTCTTACCTTTCTGAAGCGATTATTCATCATTAATACCAATTAACTCACATTTTGTAATTCTTTCAAAGGATCATTATTTGATCCCATTATGGATTGTATCATAATGGCGATACCCATAACGAGGACACACCCAAATAGGTTTAACCATAAATAGGGCATCCAGTCATTGTACCATCCTATGATCACAATTACTTGAGTGATAATAGCTGCGATGAAGGTGGCATTGCTTTTTACATACTTTATAAAGAAAGCAAGTAGGAAGATACCGAGTACGTTTCCATAAAAAATAGAACCTATGATATTGACAAGCTGAATCAGGTTGTCGAATAAATTAGCAAAACAAGCCACCAAAATAGCGAGAATACCCCATAAAAGGGTAAAAAGCTTTGACGCATTAACAAAATGCTTATCGGTCTTATTGGTTTTGACATTACGTTTGTATAGATCGATTGCCGTAGTAGACGCCAGCGCGTTTAATTCTGAAGCGGTAGATGACATCGCAGCAGACAAAATTACCGCCAAAAGCAAACCAATTAATCCTCTTGGTAAGTTGTTTAATATAAAATGTATAAATACATAATCTTTGTCATTGGTCTCTACATTAGCATCGGCTTTTTCGATTAGAGTTTTGGCTGCTTCACGATTAGCAATATCTTCAGAATTCAATGTTTTAATTTGATTTTGCAAAGCTGTTGTACGTTCTATATTGTCAGTATCCCCTTCGTTTAGATGTTGTACATATTCACTTTGTACTTTCTTTTTTTCGGTATATACCTGCTGATTTTCTGCTTCTAAACTTTGATACGCCGATTGGTATTCCGAGCTTTCAATGACTTCTTTGGCCTTTGGGTTAAAATTAAGTGGAGAAGGGTTGAATTGATAAAAAACAAAAACCATAACTCCAACCAATAGAATAAAGAATTGCATGGGTACTTTTAGAAGTGCATTAAATAGCAAACCTAATTGACTCTCTTTAATCGATTTTCCCGACAAATAACGCTGCACCTGACTTTGGTCTGTTCCAAAGTAGGAGAGGGCCAGGAAACTTCCTCCTATAATTCCACTCCAAAACGTATAACGATTGTCCATATCAAAGGAAAAATCCAAAATATCCATCTTACCACTGGCACCCGCTATTTCCAATGCTTTGCCAAATGTCACTCCTTCTGGCAGATAACTTATGATTAAGAAAAAAGCAATGAACATCCCCGAAAAGATAATGGCCATTTGTTGTTTTTGAGTCACACTTACTGCTTTGGTACCTCCAGTAACTGTATAGATAATTACCAAAACTCCAATAATAATATTGAGCGTAGTGAGATTCCAACCCAGAACAGCAGATAAAATAATAGCAGGAGCAAAAATGGTAATCCCTGCAGATAATCCTCGTTGTACCAAAAATAGGATAGCCGTCAAACTTCTGGTTTTGAGATCAAACCTGCTTTCCAGATATTCGTAAGCTGTATATACATTAAGTTTATGGTATAAAGGAATGAATATCATACAGATCACCACCATGGCGATAGGAAGTCCAAAATAAAACTGAACGAATCCCATTCCGCTATGAAATGCTTGTCCTGGAGTAGATAAAAAGGTTATCGCACTGGCTTGAGTCGCCATTACAGATAAACCTACTGTCCACCATTTTGCTTCGTTGCCACCGCGGATATACTCTTGAACATTTTTACTTCCTTTGGTTTTCCAGGCTCCATAAAGCACAATAAACAATAAAGTGATGATGAGAACTATCCAGTCTATACTTTGCATAGTGTTTGATTAGGTGGGTTGAAAAATTTTAAACTAAAGCTATTTATGAAAACTTTGCAGTGATGAGATAGAACAAAAGAATATACACTGCATTTGCAATGAGTATCATCGAATACCATTTTTTCCAAACAAATTTCTCTTCGTTCTTCATGCTTTTAGATCTTTTATTTTCCTAAAGATAACATATTAGCAAATAAGCGGTAAGCACCGGATACTCCAGCAGGGAATTCTCTAAAGAAACTTAATCCAGTATACACGTAATATCCTTTACCATACTGAGCTACTAACAAAGGTCCTTTTTTTAGAGATTCTCCTTTATCATTTGCGGCCAAAATAGGTGTATATTCGCTAGACCATTCTTTGGGGAAATATAAACCTCTTTCTTGCACCCAACCTTGAAAATCCTGAGAGGAGATTTTATTAGGAGTATTGAGCACCTGATGGTCTGGGGCCAAAAATGTAATTTCTGCATTTTCGTCGGTAACGCGATCTCTAGAGAGCTGAATAGGGAAGGGACCTAAGTTGTCTTTTACCTTTAGTCGATGACTTGTATTGTATTGTATCACAAGATTCCCTCCATTTTTTACATAATCCAATAAGATTTGCTGTTTGAATTTGAGTTCTTCTACAGTATTATAAGCTCTAATACCCACAACAATGGCATCGTATGCAGATAAGGTTTCTGGTGAAATAGATTCGGGATGTACAGTCGTTACTTTGTATCCTATTTGCTCTAGACTTTCGGGAACGACATCTCCAGCACCTTCTATATATCCAATATTTTGTCCTTTTTTCTTGATGTCTAGACGAACCACTTTAGTTTGAGATGGCAATGTTACCGTTTGAAACGGAATATGATCATAATCTATAGTGATTAATTCTTTCGAATACGTTTTTCCATTCACCGTTATTTTAGGAGAAATATACCCCTCACTCTGTTGCTGTGGAGCAGTGAGTTTAAAAACAACCGTTTTTTCTTCTCCTTTTTGGGATAACTGAAAATCTATGTTTGATGGTTCAATACTCCAGCCTTGAGGATGGTCTAAAGTAATAGATCCTTTCAAATTAGCCTTACCAGACTTAATGGTAACTGGTACTTGTTTTGAAGGCCCATTAGCGTAAATAATTACTTTGTCTTTTATTCCTGCAGATACAACAGGGATGATTTCAAAGGGTTTGTAAACTTCACCTTTTACGGGATCATTAGTTTTATAAACCACATCTTTAGTAAAGGAAACAGGAGTTCCTTCGATATCAAGATTAAAAACAGCTTTTATTTTATGATCAGTTTCCGGTTTACCAATGAGGTTGCGATCGTCTACCTTGTACATCCCTAAGGTTCCTTTTTCATTTAACCAATAAGGATTTGTTGCTTCAAACGATGCTGGTATTTTTCCTTTTAGATCAATAGTCTGCTTTTCATTATTAGCTAATACTTTTTCAACATTTTGAGTACTTCCAATAGCATCAAGTGTGATTGATTTCAAAGTAATTGTACTTGCGCTTCGGTTGATGGCTTCAATCTTAATGCTTACATCATTACCTAAAGAGGAATTGGATTCTGATGAAACCGCTTCTAGATATAAACCTGAAACGGCAGCAATAATATCTTTAATTTCTTTGGACTTTACAGTTTTCCAATGCTCATCTTCTAATTGCTGAATTAAAGCGTATGCTTTGACCAATTGAGGTACACAAGCTGATGGGTTTCTGAAATCAAAATCCTTTTCGACTTGATATAAGATATCACCAATAGCTTTTCCTCCTTTAACTCTATTCCACGAAGTGTCAATACCATCAAAGACATTAGTTTTATCTTGTGGAAGATCTCCTTTTATAATTTCGACATATTCTTTTTGTTTTCCTCTAGAACCAGTACTCCCAAATCCTTGAGATTTATGTTGACTTCGACTAAGCGAAGCAATTTCGGTGTTGGATAAGCCTATCTCAGGGTAAAAAACACCTGTGTCAAAAGACATTAGCTTTGATTTGTCTGCTTTTTCGAAATTTTCTCTACTCCCGTAGAACCACCAAGAAGTATTAAAAAACAATCGCTTGGGTTGCCAGGTAGATACATATTTTAATTGATCTGGATAGACCGAGGCATCTGCGGTCAGATCAAAAGCTTCTTCGCTCAACATCGCCGAAGTGGTATGATGACCATGGGTGGTACCTGGAGTTCTATGGTCAAAACGATTGATAATTACATCTGGTTTAAATTTTCTGATTGCCCAAACGACATCACTCATTACTTGGTCTTTGTCCCAAATAGATAAGGTCTCATTCGGATGTTTTGAGAAACCAAAATCGTTTGCTCTTGTAAACATTTGTTCACCACCGTCGGTTCTTCTTGCTGCTAATAGTTCCTGTGTTCGAATCACACCAAGAAGTTCTCGAATTTCTGGTCCAATCAAATTTTGTCCACCATCACCTCTAGTTAGAGAAAGATATGCCGTTCTTGCTTTTACCTTATTGGCCATGTAGGAAATAAGTCTAGTATTCTCATCATCCGGATGAGCAGCTACATATAATACAGAACCGAGGAAGTTTAACTTTTTTATGGCTTCATGGATTTCTGCAGAGGTTGGTTTATTTGGCTTTTGAGCAATACTATTGATCGGAATTAAAAGACTAAAACCAATAACTAGGAGTAACTTTCGCATAATTCTTTAGTGCAATTTTGATTGTAATTGCACCAAATATATAAAGATAAAACGCGCAGAAAAGTGGTTTAAGTATACTTTAACAAGGGATAGTTACCAATATGGTGTCGGCTTTTATTTCTTTGATCGTTCTACAAACTCTAATTGATCCAGGGTAACATTTGTAGTAAAAATACCATAGTTTACAATCGCTTTTTCCTTTTCGATAGTATCAATCGTTCCTACTGATTTCCCATCGATCATGCGAACCCGATCTCCAACTTTTAGGGTAACTTTGGGTTTGTTTTGTATTATTTTTTCTTCTTTCTTTTTTTCTTCTTTTTTCTTTTCCCGAATTACTTTTACTTTTTCGGTAACTTCTTTTACAACCTTTTGTTCCTTGGTTTTCTTGATCTTGCGTTCTTTGACGGATTGCTTTTTTCGTTTCGAATTTTCTACTTCTACAATTTTTAGAAATTCATTAATCAATTCGCGCTTTCTTTTGTTATTGAAATACTTCTCGCTTAGATCATTTACTTTTTGACCAAGGTATATCATACGTTGATTCGCATCATAAAGTTCCTGATAGCTTTCAAGTTTTCGTTGTATACGATCGTTGATTTTCTCTAATTTTTCTTTTTGAGCTTCTGCTTTTTGCTCTTTGGTTTTTAAGGAAGAAGTTGTTTTTTGAAGCTTTGATCGTTCCTTTTGCAGGTTTGCGATACTTTTATCAAATCTAATTTTGCCTCGTTCTACTTTTTTCTTGGCTTTGTTGATTAAGCTATATGGGATACCATTTTTTTGAGCAACTTCAAAAGTAAATGAACTACCTGCTTCTCCTAGATGTAATTTGAAAAGAGGTAATAGCGTTCTTGAGTCAAAAAGCATATTGGCATTGGTCATGTTCGGAAGCTCATTAGCCAACATTTTTAGATTTGCGTAATGTGTCGTAATGATCCCAAAAGATTCTCTTTCGTAGAATACTTCGAGAAAAGCTTCAGCCAGGGCACCTCCTAGTTCTGGATCGGACCCGGTACCAAATTCATCAATCAGGAATAGTGTTTTGTCGTTACATTTGCGAAGAAAGTAATTCATATTCTTCAATCGATAACTATAGGTACTCAAATGATTTTCTATAGATTGATTGTCTCCAATATCCGTTAGAATTACATCAAACAAGCACATTCTGCTGTATTCGTGAACCGGAATTAAAATACCACTCTGTAGCATTACTTGTAATAAACCAATGGTCTTTAGCGTGATACTTTTTCCTCCAGCATTAGGTCCAGAAATCACTATTATTCTATTATTCTGGTCTAGAGATATGGTTTGCGGAAATGTCTTTTCTCCTTTTTCGATGTTACTCAGATATAAAAGGGGATGGTATGCATCTTTTAAGGATAGTTCTCTACTATCTGTAATTTTTGGAAGTACCGCATTTAACTGGTTGGCATATTTTGATTTTGCGGCTACAATATCGATATCACTCAAGTATTCCTGATACTCCTGTAATAATTCTATAAACGGACGTAGTTTGTTGGTGAGCAGCTTAAGAATTTTTACTACCTCTTCTCGTTCTTCATATTTCAGATTACTCAGTTCACGACTAAATTGTAAAGTAGTTTCAGGTTCTATGTATACAATACTTCCTGTTTTTGAATTTCCCATAATCGCTCCTTTTACTTTGCGGCGATACATGGATTTTACAGCCAAGACTCTTCGATTATCAACTACACTTTCCTTGATTTCATCCAAATATCCTAAGCTATTGTAATGGGTAAGATCTTTACCAAAACTTCCATTCAGTTTTCCTTGGATGATGTTTATTCGTTTTCTGAGTTGCAATAAAACGGCTGAAGCATTATCTTTTACTTCTCCAAACTTATCTATTACAGCATCAAAACAAAGAATAATTTCTTTGGTAAATGGTATTTCGGTCGATGTTTGATATAGAAAAGGGTAAAGCTCTCTATTAGACTTGAAAAAATGTAATAGGTCATTACAAGTGACACTTATAGATACTAATTTTTTCAAGTTTGACGCTTCCAAAAACGTATTTTCAATGTTGAGGAGTTGAATTTCCTTATTGATACTATCAAATCCATGATTTGGAATACGGGCATCGTTGAGATAAGATGATTTATATTCATTAACATGCTGTAAGGACGTCATTAAAAGTTCTTTGCTCTCATGTGGAGTGATTTGCAAAGCTTTTGATTTACCATAATCAGTAACACATAACTCGGCAACATGCACAAGAACTTTATCTAATTCTAGGTCCTTAAGGGTTTTTTCAGAAATACGAATCATACTTTTTTAAGCCGTTTTTTTGGCCTATATTTCTCAAGTTTTTTAAGAGAAGCAAAAGTACATAATTAGAATAATTTATCGCGTAGATGGATGTAAATATTGAACCTGGCTGGAAAGAACAGCTAAAAGAAGAATTTGACAAACCCTATTTTTCTGAGTTGGTTAACTTCGTAAAAACCGAATATAGAAGTAATACTTGTTATCCAGCAGGTTCTAGAATCTTTTCAGCTTTTGACTACTGTAGCTTTGACGAAGTAAAAGTAGTGATTATCGGTCAAGATCCGTATCATGGAGTAGGGCAAGCCAATGGGTTGTGTTTCTCAGTAAATGATGGTATAGCAATGCCACCATCATTAATCAATATATTTAAAGAGATAGAAACTGATCTAGAGATTCCTTTTCCAGAAACTGGAAATCTAGAACGATGGGCGAAACAAGGTGTATTGCTTTTGAACGCAACTTTAACGGTAAGAGCACATCAAGCAGGTTCTCATCAAAATAAAGGATGGGAGAAATTTACGGATGCTGTTATCAAATGTATTTCTGATAAAAAAGAAAAGGTGGTGTTTTTACTATGGGGTGGTTTTGCTAAAAAGAAAGGAGCAAAAATAAATAAGAATAAGCATTGCGTACTCACAAGTGGTCATCCTTCACCACTTAGTGCGAATAGAGGATACTGGTTTGGTAATAAGCATTTCAGTAAGGTAAATGAATACTTATTGCAAACCGATCAAACCAAAATACAATGGTAGCTATGCCGCAGTTTGTATTTCTGAGCTTTTTGCTTTGCCGGTATTGATGTGGTTGATTTTTCCTTTGGCCTTGGCCTTTTTCTTTCTGCCATCTACAGATTGCATGCTAAAGCGCAACAGCACAAAGTTAAAGGCGATCAAACCTATTAGTATTAGTAAAAAAGTAGTCATAGTGATTTGTTAGTTAATTATTAGATGCATTAAATACAAAATGGTTGCTTATGCGTTAATAATTAGTTCATTGGGGTAGGCTTGGCAAATGTACAAAAATATTTTATTTCTGTATGTATTTGAATTATAGATAATTAATTATTAACGGTTTGATAAATTTTGACTTGGATCTTCATGTATATTATAGTTTTACTCTTAATTTTTTAACATTCCTTTAGTATAAAACGTTTTAAACCTAAAACACCCTACCTCAGTTTAAAAAAATATTTTAAAATTTAATAAGATTAAAATCTATACATCAAATCTTCTGGAGAAATGGTTTCATCAATAATATTCAACGCGTGCAATTGTTCTTGAATATAAAGAAGTGTCTTTTGATCGATAATTGATTGACTCCATTGAGTTATGGTTAGCCATTTTTGGATATCCTCTAAACGCTGATCATATCTATGAGAAAGGGTTCGATCTATACTTGGGATGTTTTTGAAATCAGCCGTTGTTGTATTGATAATATTCAGGATTTTTTCTATTTGATCATGTTTTGTTTTTATAATTTCATCTCTTACTGCAATGACAAAACATGGCCATGGGGTTGGATAATCTGCAACTCTTCTAAAAGTTCCATTATCTACCAAAGGCTTGGTAGTAAAATGTTCCCACATAAAATAGTCGGCTTTTCCTGCAGTAAGTGCATCTATAGCTCCGTTCAAATTTTGAGTGACTTCAAAGCTTAATGAAGAAGTATCCCAATTCTGTGACTGTGCATTCATATAAGCCATTAGTTCAGAACCAGAACCATATCGACTTATTGCTATTTTGGTATTTTCTAGTTGAGATAATTCGGTGTAGTGCGAGTTAGATGCAACGTGTATCCCCCATATTAATGGTGTCTGAATATAGGTTTGTACAATTTTGGATGGATTACCGCCGATAATATCTTTAACAATGCCTTCGGTAAGAATGATTGCCATATCTATTTCCGAATTACGCAATGCTTCACACATAGCTCCAGTACCACCATAGTAATTTGTCCATTCTAGTTGTATACCTTCTTTTTCATAACTCTTATCTTCAATGGTTAAGTGCCATGGTAAGTTAAAATGTTCAGGAACTCCTCCAATTTTTATGGTATGCATGCGTAATAAATTAATAAATATGTGTATTTCATCGATTATTTATGTTTTTTAACGATGAAATTAAATTCTTTTTTCTATATTTGACCTATTATTCTTCCAGACAGAAGTATATTTGATAACAATTTAGAACCCAAAATAAAAACAATTGCTATGAAAAAGAATTTTCTTAAAACCAAAAGCGCTTATGTAAAAGTTGCCAAGTTAAAAAATAATCCTGTTGAAAATGGAATTGTAGTTTTTATCGGGGTTTTATTATTAACAAATTTACTGATAAGTCTCAAAATATTGTTTGGTTAATAGACAATCAAAATTGCCCTAATTATTTTCATAATATTTTAATGATTAAAAGATGAGTATTACTCATCTTTTTTTATTGGTCACTTGGTCATTCAGAAACTTGCAATTTTAGAAAGCGTATACTGAATAAGCTGATCTACAGTTTCTTTAGGTCGTTTGCTAAATGTTCCGTTGATTCTATTGGCTAAGATAGCATTCATAGAAACAGCTTTATGTCCCAAGAGTTTTGCCATTCCATAAATTCCTGCCGTCTCCATCTCCAAATTAGTTATTCTTTTGTTGTTGTAAACGAATGAGGTAATTTTATCATTCATTTTTTTATCAGGAATTGCAAGTCGTAATATCCTTCCTTGAGGTCCATAAAAACCAACATTGGTCGCTGTTACTCCTTTTTTAGTTCGTTCACTATGCATATGATTCCCTAAACTTTCATCATATCCAACTGTATAAGGAAGTGATCGATTTTTATTCCAATCCATATGCTTGATCAAAGATTCTGAAAATTCTTTTTGTAGTATAGTTTCGTTTTGATAGAAATGAAGAAGACTGTCAAATCCGATGGCCATCTCCGAAATAACAAAACTATCTACATCAATTTCTTTTTGTACAGAACCAGAGGTGCCTATTCTTATGATATTTAGAGAAGTAAGTTCTTGTTTAATTTCTCTTGTGTTCAAATCAATATTTACTAATGCGTCTAACTCATTTAAAACAATATCTATGTTGTCTGTGCCAATTCCTGTAGAAATCACTGTAATTCTATGACCTTTATAGGAGCCAGTTTGTGTATGAAATTCTCGTTTTCGAATTACAAACTCTACAGATTCGAAATATTTGGTTACATCGTTTACACGATCCGGATCCCCTACAGTAATAATAGTTTGTGCTAAATGTTCTGGCTTTAAATTAAGGTGATAGATACTACCGTCTGTATTGAGAATGAGTTCTGATTCGGCTATAGGCATATTATAGTTTTAATAGGGTATGTGTTTCTGTATTGTACAAATAATCGTATTTTTTTACTCCTCCGTAATGCCAATCTAACTTTTGAGTGTTGTAAAAATTCTTTTTACTATCCAGAGCTAGCTTACCTCTTTCGGACAAATTGAGTTGATCTTTGGTTTGATCCAAAAATTGAAAGAGTCTTGCAATTACTCTTTTCATTTGCATATCTCCATATCCATAATACCCTTGATATTCTAATGCATATCCCATAAGTTGACGAACATTTTTTATTTGATGTGTGTCAATCATTTCAAGGATGTTGTGTTCTAATATGTTCAATCCGGTGAGCATATTAGGGAAACGCTGTAAATGAGCTCTTAAACAAATGGATAGGTATTCAAAAGATGACTGCTTTTTGATCTGACCTGCAATCTTTTTTGGATTGGATTCGCAATATAATGTCCAGACATAATCTGCCAATTCTAGATCATCTAGTGAAAGCAATACTTTATTTTGATAGTGTATTTTTATTTGAGCAGTAGACAGCTCGCATAAACCCATTAATTTTTTATCACTCTCTGTTCTTCCACTACATACAAGATAGATTGGTATATCTTGTATTCCTTTTCTCAACAGGAGGCTTATAGCAGCAATCATATTGATATGACAAAACAGATCATATTCGAACCACAAGATAATTTCATCATAGTTTTGAAGATTATCTAGTAGTTGCAGCTGAGAAACAAATTTAGTTTCATAATCGTTAGACGGGATACGGTAGTATTTCTTTAAAAAATCTTTTCGTTTTTTTATGCCGTCATCGCTTTCAATTTTAACAGAGGTGGGGCCTTCGCACAACATTTCCCGCCATGTAAAAAAATCTCCCTCTACAAGTTGCTGCTCTTGTAATCGATCTGTTAGACTGTCTCCGTTAGTGATATGTAATATTCCTCCTGTTGCCAAAATAAAATACAGGTAATTATGTTAACCTCCTACTCGTTTTACTTTAAATCCTTTCTCTTTTAGGATGTTCATAATCTGATCACGATAATCTCCCTGTATAATGATAGCATCATTTTTAAAACTACCACCCACACTTAAACGTGTCTTCAACTCTTTGGCTAATTTTTTAAAATCTTCATCAGCACCGGTATATCCCTCTAGAATGGTAATAGGTTTTCCCTTTCGCTTTTCATACTTACAAATTATAGGATCATCTTGCATCCATAGTTTATCTTCCGGTGCTTCTGTACGGTTTTCCTCTTTGTTAAACTCGTGATCAGGAAAAAGGTTTTTCAATTGATCTTGTAAATCCATATTATCCTTAGCCTATTTTTTGATCAATCCTATCTCTACCAGCCGCTGATGCAAAAACTCTCCAGCAGTTATGTCATCATATTGCTTTGGATTTTCAGAAGTTACACACTCTTCCAAACAATTCAACTTCATATCACTTCTAGGGTGCATAAAGAAAGGTATAGAATATCTTGGTTTGCCCCATTGTTCTTTGGGTGGATTTACAACCCTGTGTATAGTAGATCTTAGCTTGTTATTAGTATGTCTTTCTAACATATCTCCCACATTGATTACCAATTCGTCATCTTGGGGTATTGCATCTATCCATTCCCCATCTTTACGCTGTACTTGTAAACCTCCTGTTGAAGCACCCATTAGCAGCGTGATCAAATTAATATCTCCATGTGCACCTGCGCGTACAGCACCTTTTGGTTCTTCGGTAATAGGAGGATAGTGAATCGGTCTTAGAATGCTATTCCCGTTACTTGCCCAATGATCAAAATAATTTTCGTCCAAACCAATGTATAAAGCTAATGCTCTTAATACATAAATTCCTGTTTTTTCCAGCATGCGATAGGCTTCCATACCTGTTGCATTAAAATCTTCAAGTTCATCTACTACTATATTTTCTGGGTATTCTTCGATAAGGTTAGCATCTTTATCAGGTTCTTGTCCAAAATGCCAAAACTCCTTCAGATCACCTTCTTTTTTCCCTTTAGCATGTTCTTTTCCAAAAGAAGTATATCCTCGTTGACCTCCTAGACCTTCAATTTCATACTTTTCCTTGGCTTCTACAGGTAAAGCAAAGAAATTTTTAACTTCTTTATATAGATTTTCTACTAACTGATCGCTTAAGAAATGATTTTTTAAAGCTACGAAACCTATTTCCTCATAGGCGCGCCCTATTTCATTTACAAATTTTTGCTTCTTAGCAGGGTCTTCAGATAAAAAATCTGCTAAATCAACGCTAGGTATATTATTCATTGGATATATGCTTAATTATTGAAGAACTAAAATAAGGTGTATTTTATATAAAAACCATGAATTGTCTTCAAAAAGTTTTCGAGTTTAATTTCTGATCAAATTAATTATTTTTAGAAATATTAATAAGAAACTAAGGTAAATTTAATTAATTCGTATGATTGTTTGGATTAAATTAACAACTACTTAATAATATTCCTTTTTTGCTGCGATTTCTGAAGTAAAAAATAATTACATTTATTCTTTTAATTCTCATGTATGGATTACATTTCTGATGAAAAATCACCCCTCCAATTTGATAGAAAGCAATTGGATAACGAGACCTTAATTTCCCTTTACGAAAAGATGGTCAAACCGAGATTGATTGAAGAAAAAATGTTGGTGTTACTAAGACAAGGTAAGATCTCAAAATGGTTTAGTGGTATTGGGCAGGAGGCGATTGCTGTTGGGGTAACTGCCGCGTTGAATCAAGATGAATATATTTTGCCAATGCATAGAAATCTTGGCGTGTTTACTTCAAGGAATATTCCATTATTCAGATTGTTTTCTCAGTGGCAAGGTAAATCGAATGGATTTACGAATGGTAGAGATCGTTCCTTTCATTTTGGAACGCAGGAATTTAAGATTGTAGGTATGATTTCTCATTTGGGCCCACAAATGGGGATAGCATGTGGGATTTCATTAGGTGATGTTTTAAAGAAAAGTAATAGGGTTACAGCGGTGTTTACCGGAGAAGGAGGAACTAGTGAAGGTGATTTTCATGAAGCACTGAATGTAGCCTCTGTGTGGAGTTTGCCTGTACTGTTTTGTATTGAAAATAATGGATATGGTCTATCAACACCGACCAGCGAACAATATAATTGCGTGGATCTTGCTGATAGAGGAAAAGGATACGGGATAGAATCTTATGTAATCGAAGGAAATAATGTTTTGGAAGTATACACCAAGGTTGCCGGGTTGGTTAAGAGTGTTCGGGAGCATCCTCGTCCTGTACTGTTGGAATTTAAAACGTTTAGGATGCGTGGACATGAAGAAGCTAGTGGAACCAAATATGTTCCTCAGGAGCTCATGGACTTTTGGCAAACAAAAGATCCGATAGACAATTATAGAAGTTATTTACAAGATTTAGGTCTTTTATCATCTGTTGAAGATGAAGCTTTACAAGTTGCTATTAAACAGGAAATAGATGAGCATTGGGAACGAACAAATGCGGAGGAGAATGTTGTCGTAGACCTAGAAAAAGAAATGAACGATGTGTATGCTCCACATGATTTTCGTAAAGTTGATCCAAATGAGACTTCCAAAGAATTGAGATTAATAGATGCAATCTCGCAAGGTTTGTATCAAGCGATGGAAAAGTATAAGGATCTTGTAATAATGGGACAAGATATTGCAGAGTATGGTGGAGTGTTTAAAATAACCGAAGGCTTCGTGGAGGCATTCGGTAAACAAAGAGTGAGAAATACTCCAATCTGTGAATCTGCTATTGTTTCTACAGGATATGGGTTGTCTGTAAATGATCATAAGGCTGTTGTAGAGATGCAATTTGCTGATTTCGTGTCTTCGGGATTCAATCCAATTGTCAATTTATTGGCAAAATCCAATTATAGATGGGGGCAAACTGCAGATGTAGTGATTCGTATGCCATGTGGAGCAGGAGTAGGAGCCGGCCCTTTTCATAGTCAAACCAATGAAGCTTGGTTTACTAAAGTTCCAGGACTTAAAGTGGTATATCCAGCGTTTCCAAAAGATGCAAAAGGTTTATTGATTAGTGCAATAGAAGATCCTAATCCAGTACTGTTTTTTGAACATAAGGCTTTATACCGTAGTATTCGACAAGAAGTACCTGAGGACTATTATAACCTGCCGATTGGTAAGGCATCGACTCTAAAAGAAGGGAATGACGTTACTATTATAAGTTATGGAACAGGAGTGCACTGGGTATTGGAAACTCTGAGTAAACATGAAACTATTTCTGCAGAGGTTATTGATTTACGAACATTACAACCTCTGGACACGACTACTATTTATGCCTCGGTTAAGAAAACAGGAAAGGTAATTGTGCTACAAGAAGATACTTTGTTCGGAGGGATTGCTTCAGAAATAGCGGCTCTTATCATGGAAGAGTGTTTTGAGTTTTTGGATGCACCTGTAAAAAGAGTAGGGAGTATAGAAACACCAATACCTTTTGATTCAGGATTAGAAAAACAGTTCTTAGCAAAAAATGTTTTTGAAGAAGAATTAATCCGATTATTACAGTACTAATTTTGTCTTTTTTATATTAAGAAAACGTTATTGTTAATAAAAAACGTTAAAAAATTAAATATCTGATTTTTAGTTTATTAAGTGGTTTTTGTTGGCTCAGTGGTTGTTTTTTTACGTTAACCGACACACCCAGAATTTAAATAGGGGTAAAATCCCCTTTAACATATGTTGTATGTTCTTTTGGTAAATGTTAATTTCGCGCTGGCTATGGAAATCATAGTTTTGGGATTAAAAAACAGGGGGTTAAAACATAATACATGGACACTAAACAGATAGAACAGTTGCGTTCTTCAAGGATACTCGTGACTGGTGCTGCGGGTTTTATTGGATCTAATCTTTGCGAAACCTTATTGGATCTAGGTAGCAATGTGGTAGGAATGGATAATTTTGCTACCGGACACAGAAAAAATATTTCTTCATTACTAGAACATCAGAACTTTACTTTTGTAGAAGGAGATATTAGAGATTTGGATGCTTGTCATAAAGCATGTGAAGGCGCAGATTTTGTATTACATCAGGCGGCACTTGGATCTGTTCCACGTTCTATAAATGATCCAATAACCAGTAATGATGTAAATGTTGGAGGATTTCTAAATATGTTGGTTGCTTCCAGAGATGCGGGAGTTAAACGTTTTGTGTATGCGGCCAGTTCTTCTACCTATGGAGATTCCAAGGCCTTACCTAAGATTGAAGAAAATATCGGTAAGCCGCTTTCTCCATATGCGATTACCAAATATGTTAACGAATTATATGCCGATAACTTCAAAAGAACTTATGATTTAGATACTGTTGGATTACGTTATTTTAATGTTTTTGGACGTAAACAAGATCCGGAGGGAGCTTATGCCGCAGTAATTCCTAAATTTGTAATGCAATTGATGAAACATGAATCACCCGTAATAAATGGTGATGGTAGTTTTTCTAGAGACTTTACCTATATCGATAATGTAATTCAGATGAATATTTGTGCAATCACAACAAATAATACAGAGGCACTGAATAATGTATATAATACGGCATTTGGTGAAAGAACATCGCTTAATGAATTGACAGTGTTATTAAAAGAATATTTATCAGAATATGATGCCGACATCGCTGATGTGGATATACAATATGGACCAGAGCGAAAAGGCGATGTTCCGCATTCGTTGGCTTCTATAGATAAGGCAAAAGCTCTTTTGGGGTATGACCCTAAGTTTGATATGAAAACTGGACTAAAAGAAGCTGTAAAGTGGTATTGGGATAATTTATAATCTTATTCACCAGCAAACACAATAAATAAACAACCATTATGCAAGATACTAAGATCGCAGTAATCGGATTGGGATATGTAGGACTTCCGTTAGCAAGATTATTCGCCACAAAATTCCCCGTAGTAGGATTCGATATTAATCAAAATAGGATATCAGAATTGCAATCAGGTACGGATTCTACTTTAGAAGTTGAAGATGATTTGTTGAAAGAGGTATTAAAAACGAATAATGATCTTACATCAAATGGTTTGTTTTGTACTAATAACATTGAAGAAATAAAGGATTGTAACTACTATGTAGTTACTGTGCCTACTCCGGTGGATAAAAATAACCGCCCGGATTTGACACCTTTGTATAAGTCTAGTGAGACTGTTGGATCTGTACTTAAAAAAGGAGACATAGTTATTTATGAATCTACAGTATACCCAGGAGTTACTGAAGAAGAATGTATACCTGTTCTTGAAAGAATAAGCGGATTAAAATTTAATGTAGATTTTTATGCAGGGTATTCTCCAGAACGAATAAACCCCGGAGATAAGAAACATACCGTTGAAAAAATCCTAAAGGTCACGGCAGGCTCTACTCCAGAAATAGGAAAAAAGGTAGATGCCTTATATGCCTCCGTAATTGAAGCAGGAACACACCTTGCTCCAACTATCAAAGTAGCTGAAGCGGCCAAAGTTATAGAAAATTCCCAACGAGATATTAATATTGCTTTTGTAAATGAACTGGCAAAAATCTTCAATTTAATGGATATCGACACTCACGATGTACTTGCCGCTGCAGGAACAAAGTGGAATTTTTTACCGTTCAAACCTGGTTTGGTAGGAGGGCATTGCATTGGAGTAGATCCTTATTATCTGGCTCAAAGAGCACAGGAGTTTGGATATCACCCCGAAATTATTTTGGCGGGTAGAAGATTAAATGATAGTATGGGGAATTATGTTGCTTCCGAAGTAATTAAGCTAATGGTAAAACATGATATTCATATCAAAGGGGCTAATGTTTTAGTATTGGGAGTGACCTTCAAGGAAAATTGCCCTGATGTTCGTAATACTAGAGCGGTTGATGTAATTGATCAATTAAAGGATTTTGGAACTAATGTAACGGTTTATGACCCTTGGGCAAATCCGGAAGAAGTAATGCATGAATACAATCTAGAAACGACTACTAATATTCCAAGTCAAAAATTTGATGCGATTGTTCTTACGGTAGCACATAAAGAATATTTGGATGTTGATCTTAACACTTTGCTGGTGCCCAATGGGGTTCTCTATGATGTAAAAGGAATTCTGGAAGGAGAAGTACAAGGAAGATTATAAGTATTACCGAGTTTTTAATTTTAGCAACTAAACAACTAATACATCTAAATTGAGCCAACTAAAGAAAGGAGCGTTACTTACGTACTTAAAAATTGTGCTTACCAATGTTATAGGAATAATGATGACACCGTTTATCGTTAGCAACATTGGAAAGGATGAATATGGTATATTTAATGCTGTTGGGGCACTAATAGGCACGATTGCTCTTTTGGACTTTGGCTTAACTAACACTGTAGTTCGTTTCGTTGCCAAATATAGGGCAGAAAAGGATAGAAAAGGTGAAGAGAATTTTCTGGCAACAGTGCGATTAATATACTTTGTTATCTCCATGCTGGTTATCTTGCTGGGTGTTATTTTTTATTTCTTTCTAGATACTTATTTTACCAAGTTCAATGCCGAGGAAATTAGAATTACCAAGATCATGTTTGTAATTCTGATTATAAATCTGGCGATATATCTTCCTGGTATGATTTTTACAGGAATCTGCAAAGGGTATGAAGCTTTTGTTTTTCCGGAATCTGTAGGTATTATTAGGTACCTTCTTAGATCGGCAACCATAGTAGCAGTTCTTTTGTTTGGTGGTAAGGCGATATCATTGGTGATAGTGGATTCATTGTTTAATTTGTTTACTATTACGGTTACAGGGTATTATGTTTTCAAAAAATTAAAAGTAAGGTTTAAACTTCATCAGCTTTCTAAACAATATATCCTTCATATTTTTAAGTATTCTGGTTGGATCTTTGTATTTTCATTAGTAGCAATGTTACAGTGGAAATCCGGAAGTTGGGTGTTGGGATCTATGAGTTTGCCCAAAGTACTTGGTATTTACGGTATCGGGATTGCTCTAGGATCATATTATGGAACTTTTTCAACTGCTATCTCTAGTGTTTTCTTGCCAAGAGCAACACAAATGTCTGTAAATAATGCATCTGGCGAGGAATTGACAAGTATGATGATTAAATTAGGTAGGTTGTCTTTTATCATATTAATGTATGTACTTGGAGCTTTTATATTGTACGGAGAGCAGTTCATAAATTTATGGGTTGGAGGAGGAGATGCTGAAAACTCTGGAAGATATACTCGAAGTGAATGTAAGGAAATCTATATTATTGCAGTTGCCATTATGGTTGGATATACTTTACCATTGTTACAAGCTTTTGGAAACTCGATTCTTGAAGCAAAGAATAAATTATCCTTCAAAGCAATACTATATTTTGTTTTTATGTTTTTGGGCGCATTATCAGGATGGCTATTGGCTTATGAGTATGGAGCTATAGGAATGATTTCTGGACTTGTAGGGGGATGGTTGATTGTGCAGAACGTAATGAATTTTTACTATCATAAAACCATTGGATTGAATATTTTTAGGTTTTTCAGAGAAATGTTACATAAGTCATCCCTGGTAATAATTTTAGTGATTTTCATAGGGTATTTTATCAATTATATTCCTGGAGAGGGTTGGCTTAATTTTGTGGTAAAAGGAGTTACCTATACGGCAGTATTTATTCCGCTAATGTACTTTTTGGGAATGCTGGACTATGAAAAACAATTATTTATCAAACCAATAGCATCAGTGCTGAAACGAAAATAAGAATGGATACAGTTAAGTTACAACATATTTCGTATTCTGATAATGGTCAAAAAATAAACTATGCATATACCGCCAATGGTAATGCGCAAAAGTACTTTGTTCAGGAAAAACCTTTGTATTTTAAATACTTGGTGGATGTAAGTACAGTCCCAGATAGTGTAGCAGTGATTCCTTTTTTGTCTAATTTACTTCCGATAGCTTGGTTTGCAGGGTTTACTATAGAAGTTGATGAGGTAGATGAGGATTTCTATCATTCTCAAGAGATCGTTAAGAAAGAATTTGAAAAGAGAGATACTTCCAGAACACTTTCAGGAGGATTAACTGCAAAAACTTTAATAAAGAATAATTGCAAAGGTGATAAAACAGCTATGCTGTTTAGCGGAGGCGTAGATGCTTATGCTACCTACATCCGGGCATATGAGCAAAAACCGGATTTAATCACGTTATTGGGAGCCGATATCGAGATTGAAGATCAAAAACAGTGGACAGAGTTTACCGACTTTATAGAAAATGAAGAGTTATTAAAAAATAACCATAAAGAATATATAGAAACCAATCTTAGGGATTTTTATACTTATCAGGTAGAGTTATTGCTTAATGATATAGGCTGGTGGGGAAAAGTACAACATGGTTTGGCTCTAATAGGAGCTCTAGCGCCACTTTCATTTTTATATAACTATGGATCGATTTACATCGCTTCTTCTTATACTGATAATATAGACATAGATTGGGGTTCTACTCCAGAAATGGATGAAAAAATCACATGGGGAGGCGGAATCAAAGTGTTGCATGATGGTTACGAACTAAAGCGTCAGGACAAAGTTGATCTCATTGCTGGTTTTGCTTCAAATACAAACACCAAATTCAGATTACGGGTATGCTATTCTGAAAGACGAACAGAATTTAACTGTAGCAGTTGCGAAAAGTGCTTCAGAACAATTTTGGGATTAATATTGAATGGCAAGGATCCTAATGATTATGGTTTCAATGTTGATGAAGGTATTTACGATAAGTTTTACACCGTGCTTGATATTGGAGGAGCGAGTAAAGGAGTACGATACTTTTGGTGGGAATTAATGGAAAAAGCAAAGTCGGTTGATGATTTCTTTGTTTTTAAAGATAAGGAAATTGAGACTCAGCTGATGAATGATATTCGAAAGGGAAAAATTGATCGGCTTTTGGAACACAAAATAAATAATCCTCATAAAGGAATTCACCGAATGAAATTTATTTTAAGAAATAAATTTCCATGGTTGATCAAATTATACAGAAAAATAAAATAGACAGATGAAATACGGGTTATTAACATACGATGAGAATAGACGTTTTTTTAACGTAGGAGACAATATTCAGAGTTTGGCGGCTAAGCAGTTTTTGCCTAAAGTAGATCAATTATTAAATCGCGAAAGGCTGGCAGAGTATTCTGGAGAACCAATCAAATTGATCATGAATGGTTGGTTTACGCACAATACTCATAATTGGGTGCCGTCGGAACCGATAGATCCGGTGTTTGTGTCTTTTCATATGAACAATACTGCGGCTCCTTTTATGCTTAGTGAAAAAGGAATAGCTTATCTAAAAAAGCATGAACCTATTGGGTGTAGAGATCAGTTTACAGCAGATACGTTGAAAGCAAAAGGTATTGATGCTTATTTTACAGGTTGTCTTACGTTAACTTTGGATTCGTACAAAGTTGACGATGCTGAGAGAGGAGATCAGATTTATATCGTAGATCCATTATATAGTTACCCAAGACCAGAAAAAGTATTTTATAATACGAAAAATACGGTGAGGAATATTCTGAATGGTTCAGCATTCCAGTTGGGTAAAAAGAACAAACATCTTAAGAATTTTATTAGCAAAGAGGTTTTAGAAACTGCAGAATTCATTAATCAGGAGCCACCTTCAAATAAATACACCGACGAGGAGAAGTTTGATATGGCTGAAAATCTACTCAAGAAATATGCAAGAGCAAGATTAGTAATCACTTCCAGAATTCATTGTGCTTTACCTTGTCTAGCACTAGGTACCCCAGTGATTTTTGTGAATGGGTTTGACAGTTTTGTAGATTCTTGTCGTTTTGATGGGATCTTAGAACTGTTTAACCGAATAGATGTGAATAGTAAAACAGGTGAGTTTACAGCTAATTTCCCTCTAGAGGGGCAAATTGGTCTGGATACGATGGTGAAAAATTTAGAGAAACACCATGATCTAGCCAATGCATTAAAAGAAAAAGTAACCAGTAAACTAAATTAGAAACTGCTGAGTGATGAGACTGGTTTATATTGTAAATAGAATCGATGGCCCTGGTGGATTAGAAAGAGTACTTTCTATAAAAGCCAGCCGGCTAGCTGATCATTACAATTACGATATACATGTGGTTACCTTAAACCAAAATACCAACGAACTTTTTTATCAATTTAGCCCAAAAATTAAATATCATAATATTAATGCAACGGGCAATCCTTTGGTTCATGCATACAAATATGCCAAAGGACTGAGAAAAGTGATTAAAAAGATAAAGCCCGATGTGATTGCAGTTTGTGATGACGGATTGAAAGGATTTCTGGTACCAAAAATTTTAAATAAGCCGTGTCCGATGATTTATGAACGGCATGTTTCTAGAAACGCCGTGATCAAACAAGGAGCTAAATCTTTGGTTTCAAAAATATCTGACCGTGTAAAATCGGCACTGATGAATTTTGGAGGGAGATCTTATGATCATTTTGTAGTACTTACCAAAGGTAATCTGGAAGAATGGACTTTTAAGAACTTAAAGGTAATTCCTAATCCATTGTCATTCTATCCAGAGGAAAAAAGTACACTTGATAACAAGAAAGTGCTTGCTGTTGGTAAGCAAAGCTATCAAAAAGGATATGATCGTTTACTGAAGAGTTGGAAGACAGTTGTAGATAGACATCCCCAGTGGGAGCTGGATGTGTATGGTACTATAGATAAGAATCAAAAGCTGGATGATTTAGCTCAGCAATTAGAGATAACAGATAAGGTGAATTTTTACCCGCCTGTGAGAAACATAGCCGAAAAATACCAACAAGCATCGTTATATACGATGTCTTCCAGATATGAAGGGTTCGGAATGGTGCTTACGGAAGCGATGGCGTATGGAGTTCCCTGTATTTCATTTGATTGCCCCTATGGACCTTCAGATATTATTTCGCATCAGGAAAATGGAATTTTGGTAGAGAACGGAGATGTAGATGGGTTTGCCCAAGCCATTCTCACGCTTATCGAAAATGAAGAGGAAAGAAAGTCCTTTGGAGCAAGTGCTAAAGAAGCGGTGAAAAAATACCTTCCAGAGAAAATAGGAGAGGAGTGGGATACTCTTTTTAGAAGTCTAACAAATACAACAGTATCTGCATGAAAATCCTTTTTATCATAGATCAGGTGTATTTGCATGGAGGTATAGAACGAGTACTTTCGATTAAGGCAAACTATTTTGCGAAGCAAGAAGGTAATCAAGTTTATGTGGTAACCAGTGAGCAAAAGAATAACAAGCCTTGCTATTTTTTTGATGAACGGATAAAGTTTCAGGATTTGGGAATTAATTACAATAGGTATAAATCCTATTTTCATCCCAAAAACCTGTTGAAATTACCAGGTCATATCGGGAAAACAAAATCGGTCATTAAAAAGTTGCAACCTGATGTGGTTGTAGTTTGTAGCCATAGTGCAGACACCTATTTTGTTCCGTTTTTGGTAAAACGCGTTCCTAAAGTAAAAGAGTTTCATTATTCAAAATTTATTGAAGAAGGAAAGCGTAAACGTCCCGGAGTTTTCAAGAAATGGTTTTTTAGGTTTGCAGATTATGTAGAGTCAAAATATGACAAGTTAGTCATCTTAAATAATGATGAGTCTAACTATTACAAGAGCAATAACACAGTGGTTATTCCTAATCCGTTGACGTTCTATCCTAATGAAGTTTCCAAAGGTACTGCCAAAAGAATTATTACGGCAGGTAGAATAGCACACGTAAAGGGATATGATATACTAATTGATATTTGGAAATTGGTTCAGAAAAATAAGACCGATTGGCAACTTCATATCTTTGGAGATGGAGATAAAGGATATACGAAAAAATTACAGGATAAAATAGATAAAGAAGAACTAGGCGACAGTTTACAACTCAAAGGATCTACGTCAAATATTCAAGGAGAGCTATTGGACTCTTCTATTTTTGTAATGAGTTCGCATAACGAATGTTTTCCTTTGGTACTATTAGAAGCGCAAGCCTGTGGTTTACCTATTGTATCATTTGATTGTCCATATGGTCCAAGAAATATTGTAGATACAAAAAACGGGATTTTAATACCTATTTATAATAATGAGACTTTTGCAGATCAATTATATCAACTGATGAATGATTCAGATCGGATCAAGGAAATGGGTAAAAATGCAAGAGATAATGCACAACAGTATCAATTAGAGCCCGTAATGGGGATGTGGAAAAATATGTTTAATCAATTAATTGATAAGTCATGAGATCGTTAATCATCAATTTCTATAAACTGTTTTTGTTTCCTCATGTACTTTTGTACTATAGAAGTAGAAACAAATCAGCCATAGATATGGATATTGATCGTTGGGCTTCTGCCAAAGGACTTACAGGAAGTCGAAGATCCTTATTATTAAGTTTTTTGGCGACTTCTCCTGATTTCAGAACAGTATTCTATCATAGAAACAGAGGTATGTTAGCTTCTTTATTGAATATCTATTGTAGAAAAGAAAAATATTTTAGAATCGATATCAGTACCAAACTAGGTGGAGGGATTCTTACCGGACATCCATACAGCACTATTTTGAATGCAGAGGAGATCGGAGAGAATTTTTACGTCAATCATCTGGTAACTCTTGGTGAAGTTGATGGTAAAAGACCAACCATAGGAAATAATGTTTCTGTATATACGGGAGCCATTATTATTGGAGATATAAAAATTGGGAACAACAGTATTGTAGGAGCTGGATCCGTTGTGGTAAAGGATGTTCCCGATAATTGTGTAGTAGTAGGAAACCCTGCTAAAATCATTAAAAAAGACGGAAATAAAGTATAATTAAATTCTAAATTGGGGGATTATGAATTTGATATTAGATATACAAAAGGCAATAGAAACCAACTATGAACGCAATGCCTTTTGCATTAAAGAACAGTATTATAGTTACCAACAGTTTGCACAGGTTATTTCGGGCATAAGAAGTGCCATCCAGCAATCGGTAAAAAAGGAAGAAATTAATATTGGTTTGGTTACCAATGATGATATCCAAACCTATGCTTCTATCATTGCACTTTGGATGGAAGGTAAAGCATATGTGCCATTAAATCCTGAGTTTCCAGAAAGCAGAAACCAAATGGTGGCAGATTTGGCTGATATTGTTACTGTTTTAGACTCTTCAGAAAAAGAAGTGTTTGTCGAAACCAAAACAATTCTAACCAGACATTTAGATACAACCAATATAGATCTAAAACCAAATGTGGTTGCTGCAACTGATCTTGCCTATATTTTCTTCACTTCGGGAACTACAGGTACACCAAAGGGAGTGCCGATTACTTTTAGTAACCTTTCTAGTTTTATGGATGCATTTTGGGCACTGGATTATCCCATTACCAAAGAAGATAGGTGTTTACAAATGTTTGAGTTGACCTTTGATCTTTCAGTAATGTCTTATCTGGCACCAATGCTCAAAGGTGCTTGTACGTATACCATACCCAAAGATAAAATAAAATATAGCTATATTTTTGAGTTGATGGAGGATTACGAGCTTACTTTTATGCTAATGGTTCCTTCGATTTTACATTATTTACGCCCGTATTTTGATGAAATCAACTGTCCGGCCATGAAGTACAGTTTGTTTTGTGGAGAAGCATTACCATTGGATGTTACTGAAGAGTGGAGTAACTGTGTTCCTAATGCCACAATTGCTAATGTATATGGCCCTACCGAATGTACCATATTTTGTACAGATTACACCTATGTTAGAAACGGAACAAACAAAACCCACAATGGGGTATTGACCATAGGGAAGGATATGAAAAATACAACTACAATTATTGTAGATGACGAGAATAATGAAGTTGCTGTAGGAGAAAGTGGAGAGTTATGTTTGAGTGGTGATCAACTTACCCCCGGGTATTGGAAAAATGAAACCAAGAATAAAAAAGTATTCTTTGATAAAGAATACAATGGGAAAAACACTAGGTTTTACAGAACAGGTGATTTGTGTAATGTGGATCACGAAGGTGATATTTTGTATTTGGGAAGAGTTGATTTTCAGGCTAAAATTCAAGGGTTTAGAGTAGAGTTATCCGAAATCGAGTTTCATGCCAAAGCAGGATTGGATAAGACCAATGCCGTAGCGATAGCTTTTACCAATAGGATTCATAACACAGAGATTGGGTTGGTAATAGAAGGCGAAGCTATGGATACGAATGATTTGGTAGTGTATATGAAAGGTAAATTGCCTGCTTATATGATACCAACACAAATAAAATTTATACAGAACTTTCCTTTAAACACCAACGGGAAAATAGATAGAAAGAAATTAAAAGAAATGTTTAGTTAAGAAAACAGAGTTCATATGGAAATTAGTACTATAAAAGAAAGAATAAGTAATGTGTTGACCTCTATTTTGGAACACAGTAACTTCGAAATGCACGACGAATTAACGGCCAAAGATGTAGATGGATGGGATTCATTATCACATATGATGATCATTACCAAAATTGAAGAAGAATTTGGTATTCGTTTTAAACTAAGAGAGTTAAATAAGCTTAAAAACATGGGAGCTTTGGTCTCCTTAGTACAAAGTAAGGCATAAGTCGACTCAGCATGGTATTCAATTCTTTCGATTTTCTGGCATTTATTATTCCCGTATTACTACTGTACTGGCTGGTTTTCAAGAAATCCGATGTGTCACAAAACATATTGTTGTTGGTTTCCAGTTTGGTATTCTATGCATGGGCAGATTGGCGGTTTTTGGTATTGTTGATTGCCAGTACGTTGATTAACTATGCGCTAGGAATTAAAATTGCACAAACCGAAGAGGATAAGAAAAGAAGTGTATTTCTGTACCTGGGATTGATCTTTAACGTAGGCTTGTTATTGTATTTTAAGTATGCCAACTTTTTCTATCAAGGATTTTACGACATACTTCAGGTTTTTGGATCCAGTGTAAGTCATAATACTTTGCAGATTATCCTACCGCTAGGGATTAGTTTCTTTACTTTTCAAACCCTTGGATATCTTATCGATGTATTCAATGAAGAAATAGAACCTAGTAAAGATCTACTGCGTTTTTCTGTTTTTGTCACATTTTTTCCTAAGATATTATCGGGACCAATCGAAAGAGCTGCAGGACTATTACCACAACTCGAGGAGAAGAGAACCTTCTCTTACCCAGTAATGGTAGACGGATTGCGTCAAATTTTATGGGGATTTTTTGCCAAAGTAGTTATTGCAGAAAATTGTGCAGCTATAGTGAATCCTATTTTTAATGACTATCAAGCACAGTCAGGAAGCACATTGCTGTTGGGTACGTTTTTCTATGCAATTCAGTTGTATGCAGATTTTTCTGGATATTCAAACATGGCGATTGGAGTAGGAAAACTATTCGGTATTCAATTAATGCGAAACTTTTCCACTCCGTTCTTTTCAACAAACATTGCTGATTTTTGGAGAAAATGGCATATTTCATTAACTACCTGGATGATGGATTATGTGTTTACTCCACTATCCTTTATTTTGAGAAGACATCAAAAAAGAGGATTAATGCTCTCTATCGTGGCTACTTTTATTCTGGTAGGTTTTTGGCATGGTGCCAATTGGACCTTTGTGGTGTATGGACTGTGTCACGGTCTTTATTTTATACCGCTGGTGTATTCAGGGAAGATGAATGCTTCTGAAGTTGTAGCCGAGGGTAAAGTACTTCCTTCTTTTAAAGAATTAGGTAAAATGATTTTGTTGTTTTTGCTGATTATGCTAACCGATGTTTTTTTTAGAGCAAACAATGTCGTAGAGGCATTTGATTATTTTGGGAAAATATTCTCAGGGTCTTTGTTTGATTTTCCTTCGATATTAATGGGAAGCAATTCGCTAATTACACTAGGATTGATTTCACTTTTTGTAGCCGTAGAGTGGATACATCGAGGGAAAAAGCATGATTTTGAGTTGAGTACATATCCGGTATGGATACGTTGGAGTTCTTATGTATTTATCTTTGTGTTATTGTTATTTTTCGGTAAAAGTGCAGAAACATTCATATATTTTCAATTTTAGACGATCATGAAAAAGTTCATTTTAAAACTTAGCTTATTTTCTACCATTTGTTTGGGTATCGTCACTTTTGTATTGATGAACTATGGAGGGAATATTGACTATTTCTACGAGAAATTTACTACCCCAAAGACAAAATCGATGATTGTAGGGGATTCCAGAAGTTTTCAAGGGATTCAACCAGCTGTAATCAATGAGTATTTTAAAGATACCGAATATAATGCCCCGATGCTGAATTATAGTTTTACGATTGCTCAGGCGATCATCGGACCTTTGTATAATGAAAGCATTTATAAGAAATTAGATGAGTCAGCAGATAATGGTATATTTATCATTTCGGTAACTCCAGAGATGTTAACGGTACACGAAGGGTATGACAATGCTGTAGGAGAGTATAGAGAAGAAGGGCAACCACCTCATAATATGAATTTTGTAAATACGAATCCTAATTATGAGTATTTGGTAAAAAACTTATCGTTTTTTCATTTTAGAGCCATGTTTCGTCAAAAGTCAAAAGTACATAAGGATGGATGGTTAGAAGAAACCAATTTGCCAACAGATGAGAAAGTGTTCGAAGATTGGAAAAAAAATCAAATAGCGATGTTTTTGAAGGATGCCAAGAAATCAAAGTTGTCAGAGGTGAGGATTCAAAGTTTATCAGATTTGATCAACAAATTGAAGCAACACGGGCATGTGTTTTTGGTAAGAATGCCAATTTCAAAAGAATTTTTGAGTTACGAAGAACAATATTTTCCAACATTTGGGAATGTTATTGATAAGGTTGCAAAATCAAATGATATATCTTATTTTGATTTTAATTTAGGGGAGATGAAATATAAGACTTATGATGGACATCATATAGATAAATTTTCGGGAAAAGAATTTACAAAAGTCTTATCAGATTCTATTTTTAATAGTAAAAAAAAACGAAAAAGAGTAGCTGAACATAGCGTAAACTAATATGAATACCTTTATTCCTATAGATTGGTATTATCCGTTGTATCTTAATCTGTGCTTCTTTTTAGTACTTTTTACGCTATTGCATACCCGAATTTTAAATATGAGCGAGCCTAAAAACTTGGCTTTTATCAATGTAACGGGATATGTACTATTGGCTTTTTTAATTTTTCATATTGGTCAAAGACCCGCCAGCCATAGGTTTGGAGATACGATCAATTACTATAGAACTTTTCAGCATTACAGTACGGGAGGAGAGATTCTTACGGTCAATGACTATGGATGGCATGTATTTATGAAGACTATGGCTAGCTTTTCCTCTATTCATACTTTTTTTACCCTTTGTGCTTTCTTTTACATTTTTCCGATGTATAAGATTTCCAAGGTGTATTTCAAGGACTATTGGTACTATGCGTTCATCATGTTCGTGGTTTCGTTTTCCTTTTGGACCTATGGAGTGAATGGGATGCGTAATGGTGCAGCTTGTTCTATTTTCCTTTGGGGATTCAGTTACCATAAAACCAACAAGGTAGTTATGGGGCTCTTATTTCTGGTAGCTTCATTTTTTCATAAAACCACCTTATTACCCATCTTGGCATTTTTAATGACCTACATCTACAACAATCCAAAATTCTATTTCAAAGGCTGGCTGGCTTGTATACCGCTGTCGCTAGCGATGGGTGGTTTTTGGATTTCATTATTTGCGGGGTTAGGATTTGGAGATGATGACCGGCTATCGGGGTATTTAACTAGTGAAGCTGCAGAGGGGACCTTCTCTAGTACAGGGTTTCGATGGGATTTTCTTTTTCATAGTGCCTTTGCCGTTTTTGCAGGATGGTATTTTGTATTTAAAAAGAAATTGGAAGATCCGGTTTACAATAGATTACTCAATACCTACCTTATCTGTAATGGCTTTTGGATTTTGGTGATTAATGCAAACTATTCCAACAGATTTGCCTACCTGTCTTGGTTTATGATGGCTATCGTAATCGCCTATCCATTTTTGACACAACGATTTTTTAAAAACCAACATTTTTTACTTGGGATGGTAATACTGGTATATTTTGCATTTACCTATTTTATGTATTACTTCTTTTGGGGATAACTCTTAAACTAACTAACAACTATGAAAACAATTACAGTATTCACACCAACTTATAATCGGGCCTACTGTTTGGATCAGTGTTATCAAAGTTTGATACGGCAGACGAATCAAGATTTTCTTTGGTTAATTATTGATGATGGATCTTCTGATAATACCGAAGAACTAGTGAATTCTTGGATTGCTGAAAATAAGATTGCGATACAATATCATTTTCAGGAAAACCTGGGAATGCATGGCGGACATAATGCAGCATATCGTTTGATTGAAACCGAACTTAATGTTTGTATTGATAGTGATGACTTTATGCCGGATGATGCTATCGAAAAAATCCTTGAGAATTGGGAAAAGATTAAAGGGAAGGACAATTTTGCAGGTTTAGTAGGTCTTGATGCTAATACCAAAGGAGATATTATTGGAACCAAAATTCCTGATCATCTTACAGAAACAAGACTCTATGATTTATACCATAAGCATGGTGTTTTGGGAGATAAAAAACTAGTATTCAGAACTGAAGTGGTTAAAAAATATCCACCGTATCCTATTTTTGAAGGTGAACGTTTTGTTCCTCTTGGGTACCTGTATCAACTTATAGATCAGGATTACAAACTACTGCCAGTAAATGAGGTGTTTTGTATTGTGGAGTACTTAACCGATGGGTCGAGTATGAACATGCTAAAACAATATCGTAGACACCCTAATGGTTTTGCTTTTTCTAGAAAGAGTAGAATGAAATTAGGAGAGAGCTTTAGAGAGCGTTTCAAAAATGCAATTCACTATGTTTCTTGTGCTTTGTTTACCAAGAATGGATCCTTTTTGACCGAGTCTCCAAGAAAACTAATCACCTTTTTGGCGATCCCGTTTGGAGTAGCATTAAACATGTATATCCGTTTTAAAACCAGAGGAGGAATATAATGGCACCAATAAGGGTATTGCAGGTTTTTACTATCATGAATCGGGGTGGGGCAGAATCAATGATCATGAATTATTATCGAAATATTGATCGCGATCAAGTTCAATTCGATTTTTTGGTGCATCGCAAAGAAAAAGCAGCATTTGATGAAGAAATAGAACGTTTAGGAGGTAAGATCTATAAACTAGATCCTATCAACCCTGTTTCTCCTGGGAAATACTATGAGGCACTAAGAATTTTTTTTAAAGAGCATAGTGACTACGCTATTGTACATTCTCATCTCAATACCTTTAGTAATTTTCCGCTCAAAATAGCCAAAGAATTCAATATCCCTTGTCGGATTGCTCATGCACATATCGCAATTTCCGAAATCAATCTATCCAGTATTCGTAAAGAAGGGCTAAAAGAAACAGCAAAGAAATGGATCAAGTTTCGATTAAGGCAAAAAGTAAAGGATAACACTACCCATCTTTTTTCTTGTGGTGAGAAGGCAGGAAAGTGGCTTTTTGGCAAAGAGAGCTCATTTCAATTGATGAATAATGCGATTGATAGTAAGAAGTTCGCATATAACGAGGATGTTGCAAGAACCTATATGAATACACTAAACATAAAAGAAGATACCCTGGTATTGGGGCATGTAGGACGCTATGCTAGCCAAAAGAATCATGCTTTTTTGATCGATATTTTTGCAGCTACACTCAAAAAAAATCAGAACTGCGTATTGATTTCGGTAGGAGATGGACCCCTAAGAGCTGGAATAGAACAAAAAGCTAAAGCGTTGGGGATAGAGGATAAGATACTATTTTTGGGAGTTAGAGAAGATATCCCAGCATTGTTTCAGGTGTTTGACATATTTGTTTTTCCATCATTTTATGAAGGTCTTCCAGTTACCTTGATCGAAGCTCAGGCGGCTGGTGTGAAAGTAGTGGCATCCGATACTATTACTTCTGAAGTACATGTTACCGATGAGATTGCTTTTTTATCACTGCAAAAAGAAGCCGATGTATGGGCCAAAACGATATTGAAGACAGATACCTCAAAAAAGGGGCAAAACACTGATAAAATTATCGATGCAAATTATGATATTGTTTCCAATACCTTAGCGATGGAGAAATTTTACTTAGAACAATCAGCGATATAGCTATGGCAGGGATAAAAGAGAAAATATATAATAACATGCCATATCCTTTTAAGTTTATATTGTTGAATATAAAAGGATACTTAAATAGCAAACAGCGCTATAACAAAGAGTTCGAAGGCTATTTGAAAGAGCATATCCAATTGTGGGATGCGGATATAGAAACGGTAACTCGTTTTCAGGACAAAAGATTAGCCATGTTGTTGTCGGAAGTCCTGGAACATTCGGAGTGGTATGGCGATATCATGAAAAAGTTGAATATTACTGAAGAGGATATTCAAAATTCACCCAAAGAAGTATTGTCCAAAATGCCGATACTTAAAAAATCTGAACGGAAAAATGAAGTAGAACGTTTGGTAAATAAAAAACGTGAAACTGCAATGGTGGGGCATACTAGTGGTACTTCTGGATCTCCTACTATAGATTATATAGATCGAGATTCGATCAATATATCTTTTGCACTATGGAAACGATTTCATCACGTGATTGGCATACAACCCAAAAGCAGACAAGTTCGGTTTTCTGGTCGATTAATCGTGGATACAACCACCAAAAAACCTCCGTTTTGGGTATATAATTATTTCGAGAGACAACTGTTAATGTCTACCTATCATCTTACCGATGCTAACTTGGAGCATTACATCAAAAAACTAAATTCCTTCAGGCCAGAATTACTGGATGGCTATCCTTCTGCAATTTATATCATTAGTAAATACATTAATCAGAATGGTATTCAATTAACGTTTACGCCAAAAGCAATAGCAGTAACCGCAGAGACCTTGTATGATTATCAGCGAGAAGAAATACAGAAGGCATTTGGTTGTCATGTGTATAACCAATACGCTTCTAGCGAAGGAAGCCCTTTTATTACCGAATGTGTTGAGGGGAATTTGCATCTTAATTTAGATTCTGGAGTTTTTGAATTTATTAATACCAAAGGAGAGCCTGCACAACCTGGAGAAATTGCAAAGCTGGTGGTAACTAGTTTTATTAATTACAAAACCCCGTTAATACGCTACGATATAGGGGACACAGTTCTGTTATCTCCTGCAGATAAAGAATGTCCGTGTGTGTGCAATATGCCCATTATAGAAAAGATTATAGGTAGGGAAGACGATATTCTGTGGACCGAAGAAAAAGGATACGTTGGCAGAATGGATACTGCGTACAAAGGATTGCATGGCATTGTTAAAAGTCAGATCATTCAGGAAAGTCCGGATAAAATTGTCGTCAATCTAATACCTGATCAAGGATATAACGAATCAATACAAGATCAATTGCTTAAGAATTTAAAAGATAGATTAGGAGAGCAAATCGAATATAAGATTTGTGTAGTAGAAGATATTCCTTTGGGACCTAATGGTAAGTTTGATGCAGTGAAAAGAAACTTTGAGTTACAACTTTAAAACCAATACAATACGTTGACAATTTTACATTTAATAACAGGTTTAAGTGGTGGTGGAGCCGAACATATGGTTTTGGAGCTTGCGGGTCAAACTGTGGGTACTGCAGATAAGACAATTGCAGTTTCTGTGTCTAACAGAAAACAAATCCAGCATAAATTTGAAGAAAAAGGTATTGAGTGTCACTTTTTGAACATTACTTCTCCAAAATCCATATTACCTGGACTCAAGAAATTAAAAGAAATATGTACTAAAGAAAAGGAGTTGGTTTTTCATTGTCATATGTTTCATGCTTTTGCCTTTGGATTGCTATTTAAGCTTTTCTTCAAAAATGTACCTATTGTTTTTACGCTACATACCAATAAAGTAAAACAGTCTTATCGTAGAGTTTTACTGTTTGTGACAAAAATCTTTAGAAAAAAGGATATTATTTTCAGTGTAAACTCCAAAAAATGGTATTTAAAGAATAGTGTAGCCATACCAAATGGAGTAGATACCAGTCGCTTTGATGATTCGGTAAAAAAAATTAATGATCCTTTTGTTTTTCTGTTTTTAGGAAGACTAACCGAACCCAAAAACCCTTTGTTTTTGATCGAATTGGTCAAAAGATTAAAAAATGCTGAAAAAGAGAACTTTGTGATTCATGTTGTTGGCGATGGGGGGTACAGAGAAGCACTGGAACAAGCGATAACTAAAGAACATTTTTCAGAATACATACAGTTGTTTGGTCACCAAAATGATGTGCCAAAATACCTTAAAGATGCCAATTGTTTAATCATTACTTCTTTGTGGGAAGGAATGCCAGTTTCTATTATAGAAGCAGGAGCATCGCGATTACCAGTAATTTCAACGCCAGTGGGAAGTATTCCCGATTTTTTGAATGCCGAAAACGCTTACCTTACTCATTTGGATGGTTTTCATGAAGCAGCTATTTCGGTAATGACCAATTATGATGCAGCTTTACAAAAAGCAGAGGTTTTGTATGCGTTAGTCAAGAAACAGTATGATATCAATGAAGTGTATAATTTACATCTAGAATTGTATAGAAGCGCTATAAAAGGATAATAAACAGAATAACTATGCTATTTAACTCTTTTGATTTTTTTGTCTTTCTACCGATAGTATTGGTATGCTATTGGTTGTTGGCTAAAAGTATCAAATGGCAGAATGTGTTGCTGTTGATCGCTAGTTATGTGTTCTATGGCTGGTGGGATTGGCGTTTTCTATCACTGATAGCATTAAGTACGATTGTGGATTATTTTGTAGGCTTCAAGGTGTATAGATCTGATGATAAAATAATAAAAAAGAGATGGCTTTGGGTAAGTGTGTTTTTTAATATTGGGTTGTTGGGCTTTTTTAAATACTTCAATTTTTTTGTGGGTTCCTGGATAGAGCTATTTGCATCTTTGGGGTACACCTATCAAGATGTTTGGACGCTCAGTATCGTATTGCCTGTAGGGATTTCTTTTTATACGTTTCAAACCATGTCGTATTCCATCGATATTTATCGAGGGAAACTAGAACCTACAAAAGACTTTGTTGCTTTTGCAGCGTTCGTTAGTTTCTTTCCACAATTGGTGGCAGGACCTATCGAAAGAGCCACCAATTTGGTTCCTCAGTTTTTGAAACCACGAACGTTTACCTATGATGCGCTTTCAAAAGGAGGGAAGCTGATGATCTGGGGATTCTTTTTGAAGTTAGTTGTAGCCGATAGAGCAGCCATATATGTAAATGCAGTATATAACAATATTGAAAGCCATGATGGATTGAGTTTTATCGCAGCTACCATACTTTTTGCATTTCAGATCTATGGAGATTTTGCAGGGTATTCTTTGATTGCGATTGGTACAGCCAAATTGTTTGGTTTTGACTTGATGACTAATTTTAGAAGACCCTATTTTGCGGCTTCTGTAAGTGAGTTTTGGACTCGTTGGCATATATCCTTGTCTACCTGGTTTAGAGATTATTTGTACATCCCATTAGGAGGAAATAGAGTTTCAAAACCAAGATGGTTGTATAATCTATTTATTACGTTCTTGATTAGTGGTTTATGGCATGGTGCTAACTGGACCTTTGTAGCCTGGGGAGCATTAAATGGGGTGTATTTGATCGCAGAAGCATTACTGTTTAAAAAAGGCCGTAAAGGACTGCATAACGTGTTGTTGACTTTTGTCTTGATCAATTTATCCTGGGTCTTTTTTAGAGCGAATAGTATCAATAATGCTTTATCCATGATCAGTGAAATGCTTACCAATCCAGGTAGGCTATATATAGGTAGTGGAGACGATATCGCAGCTTCGCTGTATGCTACTTTGGCGATAGCGATGTTGGTGCTGGTAGAAACCAAAAAAGAATATTTTAATTCGTTGTTTACCATTTCCAATAATAGGTTGGAGCTTATCCGATTGGTTGGATATGCTATTGTCGTATTTATGATATTGTATTTTGGGGTGTTTGGAGAGAGTCAATTTATTTATTTTCAGTTTTAGAATCGGATGAAAAAAGAATTTACATCGTCACTCATAAAGATCATGAAGTTTGTCATCATTTTATTGATGATTGATTTTTTGTTGGGTACGATTGCAAAACAGATATTCTTTAGTCAGGACACTGGAAAGTTTGCAAGAGCGACACATGTGATCGAGGATAGTGAAGCCAAAGTCATGGTATTTGGTAGTTCGCATGCACATCGTCATTATGTACCCAAGGTATTCGAACAAGAATTACAAACTACTTGTTATAATGCGGGAGCAGAAGGTCAACAATTGTTGTTTCACACAGCCCTACAACAAATGGTATTAAAAAGATCAAAGCCGGATTTGTTACTTCTCAATATAGACGAAGATTTTCTGTATAGTTCAAGAGAAGCATATGATCGATTGGCAGATTTACATCCTTATTATTCGGATCATCGTGATGTGTTGAAACCAATTTTGGAGATGGGGTCGCCAGGAATCGATTTTAAATTGTTTTTCAAATCCTTCCAGGCAAATTCAACTTTGATACATGCGTTACGCTATTATGCTTCTCCTCAATTAGATCAAAAAGGATATAGGCCTCTATATGGTAAAGTAAAGCCTTCCAAAAACTTAAAAAGGTTTGAAAATCTGGAAGCGGGAGATGATATTGATCCCAATTTCGTTATCACGCTAGAGCGTTTTATTGCAGAAGCGAAAGATTATGGAGTACCATTGGTTTTTGTGACCTCGCCCAATCTGTTAGTTACTGATTATACCAACAACGAGTCTTTATCCAAAATAAGAGAAATTGCCAGGAAAGAACAGGTGTTGTTGTTGGATTTTTTTAATTCTGAAACATTTTTGGAACAATACCAGTTGTTTCATGATACATCGCACCTCAATAATGATGGAGCAGAATTGTTTACCAAGTTGGTTGCAGATAGGATTAAAGAATTGCAACACTCCAAATGATTATAAGAAAACAAATAGAAGTTGAATTAGATATGAATTTTAGAATTACCAGATATGCTTTTTAACTCTTTAGAATTTTTTGTCTTTTTACCAGTAGTTTTTCTATTGTACTGGTTCGTAGTACATAAAAATTTGAAACTTCAGAATTTTCTGGTACTTGTAGCTAGTTACGTGTTTTACGGATGGTGGGATTACAGGTTTTTATCATTGATAGCACTAAGTACGGTTGTGGATTATTTTATCGGTATTAGTATTCATGAATCAGATAACAAAAAAATCCGTAAGCGATTATTGTTCTTGAGTGCATTATTCAATTTAGGGTTATTAGGATTTTTCAAATATTACAATTTCTTTGTGGATTCTTGGATCGATTTGTTAGCTTCTATTGGATATACAGTAGAAAGCACATGGACACTAAAGGTAATATTGCCCGTAGGAATATCCTTTTATACCTTCCAAACCATGTCGTATTCTATTGATATTTATAGAAAACAAATGAAACCCACCAGAGATTTTGTTGCTTTTGCGGCATTCGTATCCTTTTTCCCGCAGTTGGTGGCCGGACCTATAGAACGAGCTTCTAATCTACTACCGCAAATGTTGGCCAAAAGAAAGTTTGATAAAACCAAGGCATTAAAAGGTATAGAGTTAATAGTCTGGGGATTGTTTAAAAAGGTGGTGATTGCAGATTCGTTTGCTCCTATTGTGAACGATATTTTTGCGAATTATACCGATTACTCCGGAGGTACATTAATAATGGGAGCAGTGCTCTTTGCCTTCCAGATTTATGGAGATTTTAGTGGATATTCGGATATCGCGATTGGTACGGCCAGACTTTTTGGTTTTGATTTGATGACCAATTTCAATTTTCCTTATTTTTCAAGAAGTATAGGTGAGTTTTGGAGAAAGTGGCACATTTCCTTATCCACATGGTTTAGAGACTACTTATATATCCCTTTAGGAGGTTCCAAAGTAGGGAAGTGGAAAGGAATTAGAAATGTATTTGCTATATTTTTAGTAAGTGGGTTTTGGCATGGGGCTAACTGGACTTTTATTGTCTGGGGAGGGATTCATGCGCTACTTTTTATTCCATCTTTCGTTTTAGGAACCAACCGAAGGCATTTGGAGGATAAGGTTGCCACCACAAGCATTTTGACATATCTAAAAACAACAGCTCAAGTACTCTATACTTTTTTTGTGGTTACCGTAGCATGGGTCTTTTTTAGAGCAGATTCTATTCGAGATGCTTTTCAATATTTGGGAGGCATACAATCACTGAAAGTGGATGCTACTAGTTTTATTATGTATTCTGACATATTATTGATCTTGGTGTTGTTGGTTTTGGATTTTATGCGATACAAAAAGAAGAAAATACACTTTATTTTATGGGTGCTTATGGCTATTGCTATCGTAGGGTCACTCAATAGAGAAATACAAGCAGAGTTTATTTATTTTCAATTTTAGGAGATGAAGTATATTAAAAATATTATCGTTGCTATCGTTATTCTGGAAATACTAAATCTGGGATATGCTGTGATTACCAAAGGATCAGATGCTTTTTTACCGATGACTGGTTTTAATGATCCTCCGTTGTATTATGATATGAACGAATTGTATGGGGTAACCCGGCAAAAGAATAGTAAGCAAATGATTAACTATCCTTGGGGAGGAGTAGTTAACGAAATCAATTCTTTTGGGTTTCGGGATGATGAATTCGATCAGGGAGGAACTCTGGTGGTAGGTAATTCATTTGTAGAAGGGTTTGGAATGGATAATCAGGATCGTTTTTCTGAACTATTAGAGGAGAAGTTGAAAACAAAAGTAAACAATGCTGGGTCAGGAGGGGTTTGGACTCCTGTGCAAGGTATCGTTTTAGTAAAACATCTGTTGAAGGAGAAGGGGCTGAAGTTTGATAAAGTGGTATTTGTGATGACTCCGGGAGAAGTGGTTAATATTGGGCACAGGAATCCAAAAAATGACCCTAATAGGAGCTATCCTTACAGAAACGAAGATAAGATTGAATTCTATGCAGCTAGTAGTAATAGTTTTGGCAATCACCTTTCTTTAACCAGTAAAGTAAAACGATTCAGCAAAAGCTTATTGATGTTTAAATTTTTCAATGTTTTCAAATACTACGGTACTGCCAAAACAAAGAACAAGGACGTTGATTTTGAAAAAGAAAACCTGGATTGGGTTATCAATCAGTTGGAAGCTCAAGATTTGGGGATCACCATTGATATGGTAGTCATTAATAATCTGGGAAGAATTAATATTAAAAATATTCACGATTATAAAAGTAATACTCAACAAGTACGATATCACGTCGTTGATTATCCAGACGGGCTAAGTAACTATTTTGTGGCTAATGGCCATTTAAATGAGAAAGGAAATGAGGTACTTGCCGATCTGCTATTGCCGATCTTTCAATAAATAAAAATCCCGGGTACTACCCGGGATTTTTTATATAATAGTTGTTAGTTTTCTAGTTTGTACAAGTATTCGTATTAGCGATTACGATATTAGTACCTGCCGCTTTCTGATCGATACAGTCTAAATTGGTACCGATTACCGTAATGTTATTATTACCAATATTCAGATTACTACATCCTTGTTGGATTGTAATTCCATCTTGTCCGGTAGATTCGATAGTATTACCTGTAATATCGATATTTTTTGCATTTACTAGGATAATACCTTTCTTGGTTCTATTTTCCATAAAATCTACACCACTTGTTCTACTTATGGTGGTAGATCCTGTAAAATCATTATCGCTAAAGGTAGTCTTGAAACTTTCCTGACCAGCATTTTCGTTTACTGCTACCATCTTAACACTTTCTCTCGCAACACGAACAACATTGTTGTTTCTAAAGGTAACGTTGTCCATAGTGGTAAGGTTACCGAATATGGCGATACTAGCATCTCTATCACTGGTTAATGTATTGTCGTAGATTTCAAAGTTTCTGATATCCTTTGGTTGTATTCCTACACCAAAATCTTCAATAACATTACCGTAAATTTTCATATCTCTTTGATATGCCGCGATACCAATGTTATGACCAATAATTCTATTGTTAGCGATTACGTTGTCGTAAGTATCCGTAGAATTAGGGTGTCCTGTAGTAATTCCTGCACCAATATTATCATCTGCTGCAGCAATAAGGGTATTGCCGATAATCTTTATTCCGTGTCCTGCACCGATAGCAATTCCATCTTCGGTGGTGTTGTTTTCTATAGTAACATCTTCACCAATAGCGACTACAAAAGAACCGAATTTACTTCCTTTTTCAAAGTTGTTTCTAAAAGTAAGATCGTACGCTCTTTCATAAAGAATAAAGTTACCTGCATCATCTTTGCCTCTAAACGCTTCAACATCCATAGCTACACCTGGAGCCATTCCTGGAGAACCTGGCATGTCTATACCGGCATTTAAGAATTGACAACCATCAACTACAATGTTGAACCCATCAGTAATAGACATATTGTTTCGTCTATTGCTATCCATTATACAATTAGTAATTCTAATGTTATTAGATGGAATGTACCCTGCTTCAAAAGTAAACCCGATACTATTCACATCTATCCCGTCTCCAGTACCTAGTATGGTTCTTACACCTACTAAATCTACATTACTTCCTCCGTGAATCATTAATACAAAACCGAAAGCGTGTGGTCCAGGTTGTGAATTATCATCGTGTTCTAAACGATCACCGATAAGATTACCTCCTTCAACTCTTACATTGGAAGCATCCCTAACAGCTAATAACACATAGTTTTTACGACTATTTGGCTGCACTCTTAAATTGGTGTTGTCGGTCATGCGTAGTGTAAAATCCGAAGGTACATTTATCGCTTCTCTAGAAGGGTAAAAGTTCTGATTTGTAGTTGTGCTGGTTACCGTAGCCACTTCAAAGTACGCATCAAATTGATCTACTTCAAAAGTAGTGGCACCCAATGCCTTGGTTTGATTGATAAGACCTTCAAAATTGGCATTGTTAGAAAGCGCTACATCAGTACTTACTCTTCCTTGAACAATATTCTTCCATCGAGAAGGAATAAATTTAAAGATAGGATCTTTTAATTGAACATCTCCTTTTAGTTCTAGGTCAGAATTCATTATTCTTCCATCGATATATCCTCCAGAGAAATTCAAAGTTCCGTTGATAATTAATCCTCCGTCAAAATCAAAATTAACATTGGCAGGTAAGTCAACAGATTTTCCTTGTAAGTCTAATTGACAGTTAATTACAGTTGTAGTATTAGCTTTGATAGAAGAAATATCAAAATCACATGGATCCGTAACTAGATCTGGATCTGGTTCTGGGTCGGGATCAGGATCTGGGTCCGGATCAGGGTTTTCTACTGCATCGGGTACGATTTCCTCAAATGATTCGTTGCTACATGCAACAAAAAGAATAGTTAGGCAAATAACTAGAATGTGGGGGGTCATTCTTTTCATAGCAAAATAAATTTGGTTATGTAATATTTAGTTTCTAAGTAATTATTTCGCCATATATATTTTTAAGGGTTTAGTACAAATAAACGTAATTTCATCGAGAGTATTGTGCATCACGTCGATAAAAAATGTTAAAAATTGCACAAAAAAACTATTTTTATAACAATTGCTTAACACTATTACGGGAACACCGCACAATAAAGTTGCAAAATGGGGCTTTTCCCCCAGACTTCTTAACTTTTTTGCAATTATTTTTGCAATCGCATAATTCTTAAATTTTCTGTGTGAGAAAAATATGATTTCTGCAGTAAAAGAAAGAGTATTATCTATATTTGCATTCGAAATAAATAAACCAGGATTATAATTTTCATGTAAAGGGGGAATATGAATAAAATTATCCGTGTTACAACCATACCAAAGTCTTTAGGAGGATTACTCAAAGGCCAGCTAAAATTTATGTCTCAATACTATGAGGTTATCGGTATCTCAGGTAAAGGCGAAGGCAGGCTAGATCGAGTCGCAAAAGAAGAGGGCATTGCTGTGGTACCGGTAGAAATGACTCGAAAGATCACACCAATAAAAGATCTTCTGGCAGTTTATACATTATATAGGATCTTCAGAAAAGAAAAACCAGATATTGTTCATAGCCATACACCAAAGGCAGGAACATTGGCAATGCTAGCGGCCAAATTAGCCAGAGTACCACACCGATTGCATACTATTGCTGGACTACCACTACTTGAAGCTACTGGGTCTAAAAGAACCTTACTTGATACAGTAGAAAAGATCACCTATGCCTGTGCTACAATGATTTACCCTAACTCTTTTGGATTGAAGGATATTATTATTCAAAATAAATATACAAAACCTAAAAAGCTAAAGGTAATTGCCAATGGGAGTTCTAATGGGATAGACACTTCCTTTTTTGATCCCACTCTATATACACCAGAAGATAATCAGAAGCTTAGAGACGAATTGAAAATTAAATCATCTGATAAGGTGATTATTTATGTAGGTAGGTTGGTGAAGGATAAAGGAATTAATGAATTGGTCCAAGCTTTTAAAAGAATCAGTACAGATCATCCAGAAGCTAAATTACTTTTGGTGGGTATCTATGAAAAAGACCTGGATCCTTTATCTCCAGAAATTGAAAGCGAGATTGAAACAAATCCAAATATTATTTTTGTTGGGTGGCAGAATGATGTAAGGCCCTTTTTTGCAATTTCTGATATCTTAGCTTTTCCTAGTTATCGAGAAGGTTTTCCAAATGTGGTGATGCAAGCCGCGTCTATGGGAGTAGCAAGTGTAGTAACTGATATTAATGGATGTAATGAAATAATTACTGAAGGAGAAAACGGATTAATCATACCGGTAAAAGACACTGAAGCTGTATATCAAAAGGTATCAGAACTCGTAAAGAATGACGATGTAAGAAATACATTAGCCGCAAACTCAAGAACGTCTATTACTACCCGATACGAATGTCAGGTGGTATGGGAGAGCTTATTAGAAGAATACCGATCTTTGATGAACTAACCAAATCTACAATCAATGAAAAGGAAGTTTAAGTTATTGAAAAAAAGACTTGATGTTTTTTTCAAGGACCCTGAGCGGAAAAGTTTTTTTCGAATTTTTAGAGAAGCTATTGGGTTTTGGATGGCCAAAAAAGAATTTCCTTATTTCTATTTTGGTAAGTTTTTATATCGTAAAGATGTAAAAAACTACAAAGATTACCTGAGCAGTAAAGAAGTGGATAACATTACCTTATCCAAGAAACTACATCGCCCGCAATACGCAACACTGCTAAGAAACAAATTGGCTTTTGCATTATTCATGGAGAAGAATAATTTGCCTGTTCCTCCTATGATCGCCTATAATCTTAAGAATCGATTTTTTTACAATTCTAATTTCACCTTAGTAAATAGTAAAGAAGAACTAGCAACATATTTTAATAGCCTTTTTGAAAAAGAAGGAGTTACTAGAATCTTTGTAAAAGCGATTACCGAAATGGGAGGTGTTGGGGCCTATTTGGTTACCAAAGATAATGTCGATCAAACGGTAGAAGAAGACGGTGAATATATCATGAATAATGATTGTATTCATCAAGAAGTGATCATTCAACACGAAAAAATCAATGAATTGTATCCCCATAGCGTAAACACCATAAGGTTTGATACGTATCTGGATAACAAAGGAGAAGTACATATTCTATCAGGATATATGCGATTTGGTAGAGGAGGTAGCGTTTTGGATAATAGCAGTGGTGGTGGCTTTTGGGTATCTATCGACATGGAGAAAGGAGTGCTGGTAGAAAAAAGTTATCAATTGATGAAATACGGTGGTAAACGTTTTAAAAGCCATCCGGATACAGGAACAGTTTTTTTAAACCATGAGCTTCCTTATTTCAAAGAAGCTTGTGATCTGGTAAAACAATGTGTTAACCATATTCCAGATAGAATTATAGGGTGGGATATTGCGGTTAGCCAAAATGGACCAGTTATTATAGAAGGGAATGATAATAACTCCTTGTTAGGCCCTGATTTGGTGTTTGGAGGGTTTTGTAAACATCCATTGTATCAGGAAATCATTAGTAACATTTAGTAAAAAAACAATAAATCGGGGAATGAAACTTTTTGAAACAGCTAGGAATAAAGCTTTTTGGATCGTAGATGGATTAAAAGGCGGGCCTAAAAAACGTCATTACGATGAGATCAAATTTATCAATGAAAATCCTTTGGACCAAAAGGCGATAGCATACAAAGAAGAACATCTAAAAAAAGTGCTGGATCACGCCGTAGCTACTTCACCTTTTTACAAGAAACAAAACGGATATGGATCTATCGAAGATTTTCCGGTCATCAATAAAAATGTAATTCGAGAGAGTTTTGAGGATTTTCAATCCACAGCATTTAAGGATCAATCAAAATTTACGGTAAGTACCAGTGGTTCCACAGGTACACCTTTCAAAACGTTTCAGGATAAGAACAAGCGACTCAGAAACATGGCGGATACCATATTTTTTTCTGAAAATGCAGGTTTTAAAATAGGTAACCGATTGACTTATTTCAGAATGTGGAATGCCTTTGAAAAAAAGAGTTTTACAACACGAGTATTACAAAATATAGTGCCAATTGATGTATTTGAGTTTAGAGATGAAAAACTAATACAACAAGTAATCGATGATTTACCAAATAGTAAATCTTCAGATAGCTGGCTGGGATATGCTTCTGCCTACGAAGAGATTTGTAAATACTTAGACAGGAATGATTACTCGGTTGTGCCCAATAACCTCAAGTCAATCATCGCCATGTCTGAGCGATTGAATGACTATACCAAACAAAGTGTTCTCAAATATTTTGATACCGAAGTGGTTTCCAGGTATTCTAATGTAGAGAACGGAATTTTGGCGCAGCAACCTCTCGGAAATAAAAAACACTTTGATATTAATGAGGCGAGTTATCTGGTAGAAATTCTAGAGATCGACTCCAATAAAAGAGTACCCGATGGTGAGTCGGGAAGAATAGTGATTACGGATCTGTTTAATTATGCAGTACCGATGATTCGATATGACACTGGTGATATTGGAAGAAAGGATACTGTAGATGGAAAAGCCATTCTTTTGGAGGTAAACGGAAGAAAGATCGATCAGATTTATGATACCAAAGGAGAGCACATTTCTACAAATCTTGTGTTATTGGTAAACAACTATCCAGAATTGAAACAGTGTCAGTTGATCCAAAAAGCAAAAGGAACGTATCATTTTAAGATCAATAGCGAAGGTGATTTTTTAAGAGAAAATGAGTTTGTTAACGACTTTAAAGGGTATTTGGGCGAAGATGCCAAAATCACTGTAGAATATGTTGATGAAATTCCGTTACTTGCATCTGGAAAAAGAAGAGTGATGGTTAATGAAATGAACAATTAATTGACATCAAGCCGCTAGATAATGTATAAATCTTTTTTCAAACGTGTTCTTGATTTTTGTATCTCCTTCACAGTGTTGGTTTTGATTTCTCCACTGTTCTTGATGTTGATTGTTTTCTTGGCTATTGCGAATCAGGGAAAGCCTTTCTTTGTGCAAAGAAGACCGGGAAAAAATGAAAAGATATTCAGCATCGTTAAGTTCAAAACGATGAATGATAAGAAGGATGATCAAGGTAACTTGTTACCTGATAAAGATAGAATCACAAAAGTAGGAGCATTTGTTAGGAAAACCTCTCTCGATGAGATTCCGCAATTGCTCAATGTGTTAAAAGGTGAAATGTCACTAATTGGTCCTAGACCATTAATTATAGAGTATCTCCCCATCTATAATAGTACACAAAAAAAACGTCATAATGTTAGGCCTGGTATTACAGGTTGGGCTCAGGTTAATGGAAGAAATTCTATCACCTGGAAAAAAAAGTTTGAGTATGATGTCTGGTATGTAGAGCATCTTAGCTTTCTGGTCGATTTGAAAATCATTGGATTGACATTGCAGAAAGTGATTCAGAAAAAAGATGTAAATCTATCCGAAGAACTGACGTCAGAATATTTTAATGGAAACAATTAGGGTTTAGAAACAGTACTATGAGCAAAAATCTTGAGGTAATTGGGATCACCAAAAAAATGCTGAGAGAAGCAATTGATCAAAATACATTTTGGCAGGATAAGCTAGCTCCAATGCCAAGAGCTAAGGCGATTTGGTTGGTTGCAAATTCCAGAATAGCCGAAGATGATTATTGCGGGGTGATCGGTTATGAAGACCAAAAAATGATCTCCTTTATTTTTATGTTTCCGGATCTTGCGAATTCTCATAACCAAGAACCGCAAAAGGTGTATTGGATGATTTCCTGGTGGGTACATCCAATCTACAAGGATACGGTTTTGGGTACCTATATCTATAACGAAGCAGTAAATCTAACCGGGAAACGCGTGTTGATTAAGTCCTATGCAGAAAATGTGAATACTTTCTATGAGAAACAACCATTTACGGTAATCGCTTCCAGGTTAAGACATACAATATTCTTCAGTTTGGATCCATCGATGTTGATCGGAAGGTTTAAATTTTTGAAACCAGTACAATTTCTTTTAGAAGCAGTGGATTCGGTGATATACAGTTTCATCAAGTGGATCAATGGGTTCAAGTTTAAGAAAAACACAAAATCGTTGCACTACGATTATATAAATCAAATAGACGAACCTACCTGGAAATTTATCGAACCACTTAGCAAGAATGATCTAATATACAAAACCAAAGAATATATCAATTGGCAAATTGATCCCAGTCAGTACATGCAAACCCCGATTTCCAAAAAGTTTCCGCGAAAGGCTTTACAAACGGGTATAAGTAATAATATTCATATTCATAATTTGAAAGTAATTAAGGATAAGGAGATTATTGGATTTATGTCTTATGTGATTAATTTTAACGAGCTGAATGTGAAATATTTCCTGGCAAAAGATGAAGTGCATTATGAGCTATGTGTAGATGCACTTATTGATAATTTTGCAAAATCAGGTAGAAGATTCATTTTTACGGATGATACCCAACTTTCTGATACCATTACCAAAAGGTATAAGACCATATTTACCCATAAGGTGACCAAGAAAGGACTGGCACATAATGAAACCAATTTGAATCTTGAACATATAGAATTATTGAATAGAGACGGACATTTTTATTAGACCAAAAATACGATTAACCAACTATGAATTTTATACATCAACTTCAGGAATCGATACAAAGCCATGCACAACACAATGTGTTATGCATCAAAGGAGTGTTTTATTCGTATCAGGATTTTGCTAATGAAATATCCAAAATAAGACAAGCCATTGCTTCTAAGATTGAGGATTCTGAAAAGTTGATAGGGTTGGTGACCAATGATGATCTATACACTTATGCCAGTATCGTCGCGCTTTGGTTTGAAGGAAAAGCTTATGTGCCGGTTAATCCTTTATCTCCGATAGAACGGAACACGCAGGTTTTTGAAATGACAAAGACCAAATATGTGCTGGATTCTTCAGAGGAATCGTTGTATAAATCACTTTCGGTAATACAAACACATACATTACCAGATGCTGCACCTAATCTTGTTCCAATAGAAGCAAATGGAGAGGATCTGGCGTATATATTGTTTACATCAGGAACCACTGGCTTGCCTAAGGGTGTTCCTATTACATTCAATAATGTTCAAGGACTCGTAAATGCAATAGAGGCAGAACCAGATTTTAATTTGGTGCCTTCTGATCGTTGTTTGCAAATGTTTGAGCTTACCTTCGATTTTTCGGTGGTTACTTATTTGTTTCCTCTGCTGGCGGGATCTTGTATGTATACAATTCCGAAAGGGGCGATCAAATATTTTTATGTATTCAAGTTGATCAAAGAAGAAAAGCTAACCGTACTTACTATGGTGCCTTCCATTATTAATTACTTACGACCTTATTTTTCAGAAATCAATGCTCCGGATGTTCGATACTGTAGTTTTGGAGGAGGAGCTTTGCATTATGACATCGCCAAAGAGTGGAGTGACTGTTTACCAAATTGTAAGATATTTAACTATTATGGTCCAACAGAGTTTACGGTTTACAGTGGTTTTTACCCATATCATAAGGAAACACATACCAAAAACCATAATGGGATTATTGCCATAGGTACTCCTCAAAAAGATACACAATACCTGGTGGTAGATCAGGAAAATAAAGAAGTTCCTGTTGGAGTTACCGGAGAATTATGTTTAGCAGGACCGCAAATAACCCCGGGATACTGGAAGAATGAAGAGAAAAATGCAGTCAGTTTTTTTACAAGAGAAGAGGAAGGGGAATCGATACGTTATTATAAAACTGGAGATTTGTGCTTTAAAGATGAAGAAGATGATTTTCTCTATGTAGGAAGAGCAGATTTTCAAGTAAAAATAAGAGGGTATAGAGTAGAACTTGCTGAAATTGAGTTTCATGCTAAAGCCAAATCCGAGAAAAAGGTGAACATGGTTGCTCTGGATATTACCAATAGCTTGGGGAATGCAGAATTAGGTTTGGCGATAGAATCTGAAGAATTTGATACAGAGGCTATGTTTGATTATATGAAAACTCAAATGCCTGACTATATGATTCCTATGCATATTATATTTGTAAAAGAGTTTCCGCATAGTATCAACGGAAAAATCAATAGAAAAGAACTTAGAACGTATTTTGATATCAAATAATTAATCAATAATGACTCAAGAAGAAATAGTATCCAAAGTTAAAGAAGCCTTTGTAGCGGTATTAGAACATGATAAATTTGAACTTACTGACGAAACCACTGCCAATGATGTAGACGGTTGGGAGTCGGTAACTCACATGATGATTATTACAGAGGTAGAAAAAACTTTTGGAATCAAATTTAAACTCATGGATTTGATGAACATGAACAATGTAGGAGATTTGATGAAAACCATTAAATCCGAGCTAGGTATATAAATCATTACTCTCCTGATTTTTGTCATAGTATAATGAAAAAGGGATTCATTCCTTTATCAAATATCATTGTACAAATGCAAAATCATGGAAAGAATAGTAGTAATAGGAGCATCAGGACATGCCAAGGTGATTATAGAGGCTATTGAAAGTATTGGAAAATATAAAGTTTACGGACTTATTGATTCTTTCAAGCCTATTGGACAAAAAGTATTAGGCTATGAAATTCTGGGAACAGAGGATATCATTCCTACCCTTGCGAAACAGGGAATCTGTAAAGGTGTTGTAGCTATAGGAGATAATTGGACAAGGTATGTAATGCATACTAGAATTAAAGAGATTGAGCCAGATTTTGAATTTATCACGGTAGTGCACCCCTCTGCTGTAATAAGTAAAAGCGTTAGGATAGGAAAAGGGACAGTAATAATGGCATCGGTTACAATCAACGCACTAGCAGAGATAGGTGATGGATGCATTGTAAACACCAATGCAAGTTTTGGACATGATGGAGTGCTTAATGATTTTTCTAGTATTGCACCGGGAGTGACTGTTGGAGGTAATGTCAAGATTGATTTTTGCTCAGCGGTATCATTAGGAGCAAATATAATACAAGGAGTTACTGTAGGTAAGCACAGTATTATTGGAGCAGGAGCTTTGGTGCTGAACGATGTAAATGATTATAAATTAGTTTATGGAGTTCCTGGAAAGGAAATTGAAACCATTAAAAAAGGAAAAAAATATATTTCTAAATCTTAGTTTAGTATTCTTTCTAAAGTAGAGGGGAGGTATTTGATAAGATTTAATTTTTTAAATAAAAAAGATGTATAAATCATTTTTGAAACGCTTAATAGATTTTTTGGCTTCCTTTTTTGGGATAGTATTGTTATCGCCAATTATCCTTTTTCTCATTGTGTTTTTGGCCATGGCAAATAGTGGAAAGCCTTTTTTCTTTCAAGCGCGCCCGGGTAGAAATGAAAGAATATTCAAAATTGTGAAGTTCAAGAGTATGAACGACAAGAAGGATGAAAACGGAGAGCTTTTACCATTTGAACAACGCATCACAAAAGTGGGTAAGTTTATCAGAAAATACTCTTTGGATGAAATTCCACAGTTGTTTAATGTGCTAAAAGGAGATATGAGTCTTATTGGACCAAGGCCTTTATTAGTAAAATATCTTCCGTTGTATAATGATTTTCAGAAAAGAAGACATGATGTACGACCAGGAATCACTGGTTGGGCACAGGTAAATGGTAGAAATACGATCTCTTGGGAGGAAAAATTTAAATTGGATGTTTGGTATACCGAACATATTAGTTTTATAACGGACATGAAGATTTTGATACGAACAATAAAGAAAGTATTGTTCAAAGAAGATATCAATAGCGGGCAAAATTTGAATATGCCTACTTTTACAGGTAATAATTAACCAAAGAAACAACCACTAAAAACTTTAGATACAAAGTGAAAAATGCAGTAATTATAGGAGCAGGGACCCAGGGGCAGGTATATGCATCCTATTTGAAAGAAGCTGGAGTGCAGATCATCGGTTTTATCGATGATAACCCCGATCTCCAGGGGACAGAGGTGATCGGTATTCCCGTCTTGGGAAAATACGAAGACCTTTTTGATAATACATTTAAGAGCAAAATACAGGATGTGTATTGCCCAATCGGAGTGAATAAGGTAAGAGCAGAGTATTTATCGACCTTAAAGAATGAAGGATATGGTATTCCAGGTTTTTTACACCATACTGTTTCTATCGCACCAGATGTAACCATTGGAGAAGCGGTATACATGTTGGCAGGAAATATCGTAATGCCGCATACAACTATAGGAAATTACATCATGATCAATATGGATAGTACCATAGCACATCATGTAACTCTGGAAGATGGTGTTTTTATGTCATCTGGAGTTAACATTGGAGCTTTGATCAATGTAAGAGAAAACGCCTATATTGGTATGGGAGTAACCGCTATGACGGGGGTAAAAGAAATAGGTAGAGATACGCTTATAGGAGCCGGTACCGTTATTATACGTGATGTTCCTGATTATACCACTGTTGTAGGTAACCCAGGAAGAGTTATTAAAACCAAACAACCTTAATTCATGCAGGCCGAAATTAAAACCAAAATATCAGATATAACATTTATCGGTTCAGGGATATCTTCTTCTTTTACCATCTTACATTTTCTAGATAAATTAGAAGCTACTCCAGATGCAACCGAAAAGATTTACATCACAATCATCGATAAGTATAGCGAGTTTCATACGGGAATTCCATATGGTTCCAGATCAGGATATTCTGTACACCTTATTACTTCTTTGAAGAATTTTTTACCAGAACCAGAGCTGAGCAAGTTTGTCAAATGGCTTAACGAAAATAAAGGTTGGTTGTTGGATAATTTGAAAAAGGAGGGAGGTGATTTATCTATTGAATGGATGCAAACTCATGCTCAAAAAATAGAAAACAATGATTGGGAAGATTTATTTATTCCCAGAAGGTTTTTTGGATGTTATATCGAAGAAAAAGTAAACAGCCGTTTAGATAAATTCAGACAAGAGGGAAGACTGGAAATAAGCTGTGTTACTGGTGAAGTTATCGATATCGAAAAAGAAGCAGAACGATACCACCTATCATTAAAAAATGACCAAGTTATTGTTTCTCATAAAGTAGTACTTTCTGTAGGGTCATTGCCCGTAAATCATCTTTGGAAAGATGAGGACCTCATAGAAGAAGACAATCTTTTGTTTGCGAATGACCCTTACAAACCAGAGCTAGCACAAACTTTGCAAAAGATTGATGCTTTTTCTGAAGGATTGGGTAACAATACTCCGATTAATGTACTAATTGTAGGAGCCAATGCCAGTGGATTGGAGATGTTGTATAAGTTTAATGATATAGCTCATATAAAATCAAGGATACATAAGTTCTCTTTTCTTTCAACTCAGGGATTGTTACCGGATTCTGTTATTGATACCGAAAAGAGAAAAGAATATGTCCCTGAGCATTTAAAGGCCTTGGCAGATAAAGAAAGTCTAACTGCTCAAGAAATAGCGAATGCTACCTATAAAGATCTGGATCATGCCGATGAGATCAATTTGGGAGCAGCATCTACTGTTGAGATTGTTTCCAAAGCATTTGGAACGTTGCTTGGTAAGTTAGATACAGACGAACTTAGAAAGTTTGCCTGTTTTCATGGTAATGAAATCGGGAGAAGACAACGTTGTGCGGGATTCCATTACTCCAAAACCGTTGATGCATTAAAAGCCGAAGGAAGATTCAATCATATTGCAGGGCGATTTAGGGATCTAAAGAAGAATGATAATGGAGATTATGTTTTGCAATACTTGGATACCCAAACCAAGACCAATTTGATAGATCAGGATCCAGTACATATCATTATCAATTGTGTAGGAAGTACAAATCTGTCAAAAGAGAACATACCTGTATTACTTCAGAATATGATAAAGAAAGGATATGCCAAGGCAAATGATTCTAATATTGGTTTTGAGGTGAATGAAGATTTGGAAACCTTACCGAATTTACACATCATGGGCCCTTTGTTGGCTGGAAATATTTTTGATGGAAAGGCAGTTTGGCATTTAGAACATTGTGGTCGGATCATATGGTTGTCAAAAGTGCTGTCTGAAAAATTCAGTAGTTATTTTCTGAATACAGTAGAATAAAGAAAAACCTAAATAATAAACCTAAATTAATAGTTGTACAATTGAAGCAAAACTACAGATTACTTGTCGACCATCTCGATGATCAAGCAAATGTATCTCAATACAGAACGCTTCTTCAGGAGAAATGGGATAATAACGTGTATTATGCAATCGAGCATTTGCGTTATTTTGCTAATGATTCTGACAAGCTGAATTACTTTTTGTTAGAAAAAGACGGTACCCCATGTGTATTAATGCCTTTTGTGTCAAGAGAAATTGAAGTAAATGGTGTTAAAAGTAAATATCGAGATGTAATAAGTCCTTACGGATATAATGGTCCTCTTTTTAATTCTGATGTTTCTGAAGAAGACTTATCTGAGTTTTGGAGCCAGGTAGATGCCTGGTATCTGGAGAACAATATTGTCTCAGAGTTTATTCGGTTTAGTTTGACAGCCAATCATATGGCTTATTCTGGCAATCTAATACAAACACTTTCGAATGTGAGAGGAAATCTTTTGGGAGATTTTGAAGCGCAATGGACGGCTTTTCTGCCCAAAGTGAGGAATAATTACAGAAAAGCAGTGAATTATGATTTAAGTTTTAAAATATTCGACAAGCAGGAGATTACTAAAGATGTTATCAAAATTTTTAATGATATCTATGTAGAAACGATGAGTAGAAATAATGCGGCTAGTATCTATTTCTTTTCTAGTTCGTATTTTGATGATCTTGTCCTTTCGAACATTGATAACTTTTCAATAGCCGTCGCTTATTTTGAAGATGTCCCAATTTCTGTAGAGTTGATCATCAACTATAAGGATACCGTTTTTGCCTTTTTGGGAGGAACCAATGCAGAATACTTCAGTTATAGACCTAATGATTTTCTACGGGTAAAAGTTATCGATTGGGCTATTGCTAATCATAAGAAACACTACGTTTTGGGTGGAGGAATGAAAGATGGAGACGGATTGTACAAAAATAAAAAGTCATTGTTTCCAAAAGATGAAGATGTGATTTTTTATACCGGAAGGAAGGTGGTCAATCAAGAAGTTTATGATGATTTAAGCAAGTCTGCAAATCAAGAATATACTACATTTTCTGAAGAAGAGTTGAACAATTGTTTTTTTCCGTTTTACCGATGGAAACCCTAAAAAGAGGTATAAACCAAAACTAAAACAGGTGAAAAAAGAGATTGTAGATTATTTTTTCGAGATTTTTGAAAAGGGAAATATACCTCAAATATTTTCAGAGATTACTACCCATGGAGAGCATCAATCTATCCGAAATCCAGAGTATGAGGATCGATCAGATACGGTGTATTCATTTTTCTTTATTCCGGATTACCTAAAGCCGGTCTACAATAACGCAAAACTGAATACAAAGACGATTAATCAGTTTTTCAAGGGATATGCTATTTTATTAGACGGTTTTGCCAGCGCAGATGCATATGTAAAAGCTCGTTTCCGTAGTAATGCCAAAGGGATAAGAAGAAGGGTAAAAAGACTAGAAACCTGCTTTGATATCTCTTACAAAACGTTTTATGGAGAGATCCAACGAGAAGAGTACGATGCGTTGCTAGATGCTCTGGAAAAAATGTTGGTTAGAAGATTTGAGCAACGCAATGATGTAAGCCAAAGTTTAAAACAATGGGATCGCTATAAAAAGATGTACTTTTCTTTGATCAATGAAAAGAAAGCTTCTCTTTTTGTAGCTTATGAAAAAAACACGCCTATAGTAGTTTCCTTAAATCATCATTTTCACGGAAGATTGTTTAGTGCGATATCCTCTTATGATATCGACTTTGGGAAATTTAGCTTGGGTAGTGTAGAGATATTTAAGAAATTGGATTGGTGTATAGCAAATGATCATTTGTCTTACGAAATGGGAATGGGAGATTTGAGTTACAAAAGAGAATGGTGTAATCATATCTATCAATTCGAACAACAAATCTTATATCCCAAAAAATCCTTTTCCGGATGGTTTACAGCTACCATAGAATACTTGAAAGCAAGTGCAAAAGAGTTTGTTTTTAAAATAGCTTATGTACGCTACAAAAACTTTAAAGCAAAACGTAAAAAAGAACATCTTATTCAAGAAAGGTCTTTTGAAACTCAAGCGAAAGAAGAACTAAAAACATTCGAAACCTACCAAGAAATCGATTACAATCAGGATCAGTATTTGTATCTACGAAGAAACGTATTCGATTTTCTATATACCAGTATCGAACATGTAGATCAGGTAAAAGTGATTCAGGTACCCGAAGAAAAGGATAGTTTTTATATTTGTGGAGTTTCCAAAATGCAAAAAATCATTTTTGCAGATTAAAGATTTCAGTAATTTCTTGTAGACTTTATTTCCAGCCTTTGTTTTGCTGCAAATGATCTGTGATCACTTTAGCAATCAAACTTCTACCATGGTTGTTCCAATGGCGATCATAAATTAACGTTGTTGGTTTTTTTGATGCTTCAAATAAAGGTGCAAAATCCAGATAATCAAAGTTATTCGTTTCCAAGTGTTCTAAAAATAGAGGAGGAGTGATTCTGGAATCTAGTAAGAGCGTAAAACGTTCTTTGTCAAAACCATATAACTTAACTAAGCTTTCAAAATTAGCTAAATATTGTTGTTCTTTCTCTTTTTGGATTCGTGCAGTTTCTTCTTCGCTAATTACATGGGGTTCCTGCTTTGATTTTAGAAAACTTCTCATCCTGTAGATCAGTTTTTGAGGAGGGTCAAGAAGCCCAATACTCTTGGTATAGACCAATAATTTACTTTTTTTCAGTAATTTGTTTAAAGGAGATTCTAGAGCCAGTCTTCCTGTCATTACCTGATATTTGGAGCGTGTTAAATCATTAGAAAACTTGATTCCCAATATCACTTTATCAATATGATTAAACTCCTCTTTGTAGGAGTGTACAAGATGCAATTGATCAGCAAAATCATACCCCGCATAACCATATTCATATACTTCAATATCTGTGAATTGCTGCTCTATTTTTTTACCAATAGAATTGTAGTAGTTTTGATGAAATCCTTCTATAAAAGAGTCTCCCACTAGTGCCAGTTCTGTCTTATTCGCTGTAGGGTTAAATTCTCGATAAGAATTATATCCCGAGTTATTAATTTTATATTCAGAAAAGTTTTGCCTTCGATTTCCGGTTACCGAAAAACCATTTTGATTCGGAACCCATTTTTCAACTTCATGTTCATCAAGAAATCGATTAGGAGTGTCCTTTCCCAAATGAAAAACACGCACCAAACCTTCCAGAAAAATTAGGATCAGAAAAAAGTATAAACCGCTTTTTAGAATAAGTTTTTTCATCGTGTTTTAGAATTGAAAATAAATAAAAGATCGATCCACATTATCGTCGTAGAATAATAACATAGCGAGTATTACAAGTGCATACACCAAAAATCGAACGTACTTGGATTTAAATTTAAACGGAGCTCTTTCATCTCTACGTATTCTAAATTCGTACCATACAAAAATACCAAGTAAAATATAATAATCGATCATTCTATATCCCAATGGATGATGATAGCTTTCGTAAGAAAAATTAGTATAACACTGTTTTATAAAACCAAAGGCATCAGAAATGGATTCTGACCTAAAAAACACTCTAGAAAAAGTAACCAGAGAGAATGTGATCATGATCTGTATAATTTCCTTTACAGAAGGAAACCAGTTATTTTCTGCTACTACATTGTTCATGTAGATTCGGTTTCTTCCCATCAAAAATACAGGGATGTACAATACAGCATGTAATGCTCCCCAGGCAATGAATGTCCAATTAGCGCCATGCCAAAAGCCGCTGACCAAAAATATGATGATGATATTTCTAACAGATTTAAGTTTGCTTACTCTGCTTCCTCCAAGTGGGATGTACACATAATGCCTAAACCATGTAGAGAGTGATACATGCCAACGTTGCCAATATTCTGCTACATTTCTAGAAAAAACAGGGAATTTAAAATTAGACATCAATTCTATACCAAATAGTTTTGCGGTACCAATGGCGATATCAGAGTATCCACTAAAATCTCCATACACCTGAAAACTAAAAAGAGAAACTCCCAAGATCAAGGTTGAAGCAGGATATGAATGATAATTGGCAAAGATATCATCTACAATCGGCGCTATCGAATCTGCAATAACCACTTTTTTAAATAGTCCCCAAAGAATCAATTTTAACCCTTCTGTACATTGTACGTAGTTAAATACTCTTTTGGCGGTGATTTGTGATAGTAGATTAGATGCTCTTTCAATAGGTCCCGCAACTAGTTGCGGAAAGAAACTTACAAAAGTTGCAAAAGCAATAAAGTCTTTGGTAGGAGATAGTCTTTTATAATAGATGTCTAACGAATACGACATGGTCTGGAAAGTATAAAAGGAAATTCCTACTGGTAATATGATTTGTAACGTCCAGGTGCTTTTTAAATCATATCCTAAGATGGATATAAAATCAACCCAGGAATTCACAAAGAAATTATAGTATTTAAAAAAACCTAAAAGGCTGATATTGAAGATTACACTAATCCATAGCCAGGTTTTTCTTTTTGATTGATTATCAGAGTTGTGAATTGCCTGGCCTACAAAGAAATCCACTAAGGTGCTTGCCAGAATAAGGAACAAAAACCGCCAATCCCAAAGCCCGTAAAAAATGTAACTAGCAACTAGAAGAAAAGTATTTTGGATCTTGTTCTTTTTATGAAAAAGAAACCAATATGAAACAAAGACTATCGGTAGAAAAATGAAAAAATCTATAGAATTAAATAACATCTAGATGGTTTATAATTATAAAATTCTTGGGGAGGGAAATAGTTACTTACATCGCAATGGGTAGCTATTTTGAGGGAGTAAATTTTATACAATTAATTAAATAAATCAAAATTTATCTATGTTTTTTTTGAATCATGCTTGTAAACGTGAGTGTTAGGTTCTAAATAGCTTTTTGTAAGGGGAAAATACCCCGCCCATATTTAGGTATTGCACTGTAATATTTAAAAAAAGTATGCCTATTATTGCAGTGTTTATTGGTGGTTAGCTAATAATGTCATCTCATGATTATTTTTTTGTTTATCCTTGATCAAAATGACATTAGCGTAATTGCAACATAAGTTCTTTGAACAGTATTACTTGTAAAAGCTTGGTTTTCATCATACTTTTCTTACGGGAAACACGTATTTGGTGTAAGTAAGTAAGGGAATTTTAACCGTTAAACGTTTTTTTTAAGTATTCTGTCTAAAAAATAGATTTTTGAATTGATAATTGATCTATCTGAACTATTTTAGCTATCGGAAAATAAAATTATAAGGAAGTTCTACCCCCCTCTTCCAGCGTTTTTTTAGATTGTCATGAAAAAGAAGTGGATAGATGATACAATTTAGTCGGTATCATTTAATCGCTCAGAGATTATTTGTTCATTATTAATGGGAAAATATGAATATAATTGACTCAAAAAGAATATGGCTTTCATCGCCGCATATGGGTGGAACGGAACAAGATTTCGTCAATGAAGCTTTTCGTACAAACTGGGTTGCTCCACTGGGGCCAAATGTTGATGGGTTCGAAAAAGACCTAGAAACTTACCTAGAAAATGATGCAAATGTAGCAGCACTAAGTTCTGGTACAGGAGCACTGCATCTTGGTTTGATCATGCTAGGGGTATCTCATGGAGATGAGGTATTATGCCAGAGTATGACCTTTGCAGCTTCAGCGAATCCAATTGTATACCTAGGGGCAAAGCCAATATTTGTTGATAGCGAAAGAGATACCTGGAACATCTGTCCAGAGCAATTAGAAATTGCGATTAAAGACAGAATAGCCAAGGGAAAAAAACCGAAAGCAATTGTGGCAGTTCATTTATATGGAATGCCTTATAATGTAGAAGCGGTTCATCAAGTAGCAAAAGAGTATAAGATACCTGTTCTCGAGGATAGTGCAGAAGCTCTTGGAAGTACTTATCACGGGATTAAGTGTGGTACTTTTGGGGATTTAGCTATCTTATCTTTTAATGGAAACAAAATCATCACTACATCGGGTGGTGGTGCTTTGGTTACCAAAAATGAAGAACAAAAGAAGAGAGCTATCTTTTTATCAACACAAGCAAGAGATAATGCTCCACATTATGAGCATTCAGAGATAGGGTATAACTATCGTATGAGCAATATTACAGCAGGAATCGGTCGAGGACAGATGCAAGTATTGGATAAGCATGTGTCTTATAGAAGAAGAAATTTTGAATTTTATAAAGAGCATTTATCAGATTCTTCAGAAATAAAGTTTTTGGAAGAGCCTAACGGAATGTTTTCAAATAGATGGCTTAGTTGTATCGAAACCACTTCGTACAAACTAAGAGAAGCAATTAGAGGAGCCCTGGCCAAAGAGAATATTGAGTCCAGACCATTATGGAAACCGATGCATCTCCAATCTGTGTTTACAGAATGTGATGCGTATTTAAATGGAGTTTCAGAAGATCTGTTTGAGCGTGGACTATGTCTGCCAAGCGGATCAAATCTTGAAGAAGACGATTTACAAAGAGTAGTTTCAGTAATTAAAAATGTATTACGATGATTAAAAATTACCTAATAAATAATTCACATAAACATGCTTCCAAGTGGTTAGTATTGTCTATAGATGTATCTATTACGATTTTTAATTTCTTTTTAGCTTATGTAATACGTTTTGGTATTACGCTAAATTTTGATACATCAAGTTTGTTATACCAAATCCCTGTGGTTGCGGTATTGGCAACGTTAAGCTTTTTGACCATCGGATCTTACAAAGGTGTAGTAAGACACACCGGGATGAGAGATGCGTATAATTTATTCCTGTCGGTTACGGTATTAATTGCTCTAACAGGCTTTTTGATGGTGTCTAGTAGAATGTCATTGATCCCTGAGTTATTAAATATTCCAGTATCGATTATTTGTATTCACTATCTTTTGAATATCATTACGCTAACCACTAGTCGTTTGATATTTAAATATTGTTTTTACTACATAAAATCAAAATTAGGAGAGACTTCTAGAATTTTAATCTACGGTGCAGGAGATTCTGGTTTGATCACTTTGGCAGCAATTACGAATGATTCTAGCCGTTCTCTTTCTGTGGTTGGTTTTGTAGATGATAATGCGCAAAAAATAGGAAAGACCATCAATGGTATCAAGGTATTCTCTTCAAAGAATTTAACGCAGAGTTTTATCAACAAGAATAACATTCAGGAAATCGTTGTTTCGATACCTCATATTAGCAAGAAAAGGCTCTCTGAGATCTCTGATGAGTTATTGAAACTATCGGTTAAAGTAAAAATTATTCCTGCGGTTAATGACTGGATCGATGGTAAGTTGAATGTTTCGCAAATCAAAGAAATCCAGATTGAAGACTTGTTAGATAGAGCACCTATCAATATGGATAACCAAAATATTAAAGCAGAGCTTGAAGGTAAGGTAATTATGATTACAGGTGCTGCAGGTTCTATTGGTAGTGAGATTGTAAGACAAGCTTCTTATTATAACTACAAAAACTTGATTTTGGTAGATCAGGCAGAATCTGCTTTGTATGATTTACAACAAGAATTGCTAAGTAAAGGGGTTACTAAATTTACTCCTATCATCGCAGACATTAGAGATCACCAAAGAATAGAAACTATATTCGAAAAATATAGACCTAATATGGTATTTCACGCGGCAGCGTATAAACACGTACCGCTTATGGAATCTAATCCTTGCGAAGCAATTAAGATTAATGTTTTAGGAACTAGAAAATTAGCTGATCTCTCTTCAGAATTTGGTGTAGATAAATTCGTATTTGTTTCTACCGATAAAGCGGTGAACCCAACAAATGTAATGGGGGCTACCAAGAGAGTTGCAGAAATGTATATCAAGTGTCTTCATAGAACTAGTAAAACTAAGTTTATCACAACGAGATTTGGTAATGTACTTGGTTCTAATGGTTCTGTGATTCCTTTATTCAAAAAACAAATCCAAAAAGGAGGTCCGTTAACAGTTACTCATAAAGATGTAACACGTTTCTTTATGACTATTCCTGAAGCATCACAATTAGTGATCGAGGCAGGTACTATGGGTAACGGAGGAGAGATCTTCATATTCGATATGGGTGAATCAGTTAAGATATTTGATCTTGCCAAAAAGATGATTCGACTTTCAGGATTACAATATCCAAACGATATTGATATCCAGATTACCGGACTAAGACCAGGGGAGAAGTTGTACGAAGAATTATTGGCGGATACCGAAAATACATTACCTACTTATCATAAGAAAATTATGATCAGCAAGCATGATGATAATGATTGTGCATTGGTGAAAGATAAAATCGATGATTTGTGTATCATGAATTTATTAAATCAGGATCATCAAATTGTTGGAAAATTAAAAGAAATTGTGCCCGAATATATTTCTAATAACTCTACCTTCGAAAGTATTGATAAAATCAATAAAGAATCTAATAGAGCAAAAGAAGAGATTTTGGCATAGGGATTTAGGGAAAACAAGGTTTGCCATAGGACAATAATTGAGTTTGTGTCATTAAAAAGAATTTTAAGGGAAACAGATGACACAAAATTCTATTGTCGAATTAAATAAAGTTATATTTTTGTGACTTATACGATAGGCTTGCCTTAAAAGTGTTGTAAATATGCGATATAGATTTTTGTTATTACTTCTATTATTATTGATTTCAATTGTTTCATGCAAAGCTCCAAAAGACGTAGTATATTTTCAGGATTCTGCGAATTTGGAAAAAATTGGCTCTCCAAATTCATTTACACCGGTATTTAAAGTAGATGACATTGTTAGCATATTTATTTCTGCGGCAGATATGGATGCTGCAAGACCATTTAATTTGGGTCAGGGATCAAACATTAGTGCTGCAGGAGATGCTGGAGCAGCTGCAGCAGGCGGAGGAAGCGGAGTAGAGCCTAATTACTTAATCGACGAAAACGGAAATATCGATTTTCCAGTTCTTGGAAAACTAAAAATATCTGGACTTACCAGAGTTCAGGTAAAAGATATGATCAAGGAGAAGTTGAAAATTTATATCAACGATCCAATAGTAAGTGTACGACTGATGAACTTCAAAATCACCGTTTTGGGTGAGGTTGCCAGACCAGGTTCTTACACCATACCAAATGAAAGAGTAACTATAATTGAAGCACTAGGTCTAGCTGGTGATATGACCATTAAAGGAAAGAGAGAAAATGTGATGGTGATTAGAGAAAACGAAGGTGAAAATACCTATCATCGTGTGGACCTTACATCAAAATCAATTTTTGAATCTCCAGTGTACTATTTAGCACAAAATGATGTGTTGTATATTGAGCCTAATGATTCTAGAGTAAGAACTTCTAAAACTAATAATAATGCCTTAGGAATTATTATCAGTGTGGTTGGTTTAGTCTTGTCTGCAGTAACATTAATCATAAGATAATAGTAGGTAATTCTATGATTACTAATAATGCCCCCGTCGAAAATAATACTTTTGATACCAATAATGGTTTTGGTTTCAATCTACGTGATCAAATAATTAAGTATCTCAAAAAATGGTATTGGTTCGCTTTGAGTGTAGCCATTTTTGTAACAGGCGCTTTTTTAAAGGTCAGATATACGATTCCGCAGTATAATGTATCATCATCTATCATGATTTCTCAGGATGAAAGCATAAGCGAATCAGAACTTGCGGCTTTCAAGGATTTGGGATTGATAGAGTCTTCGCAAAATAGTATTCAAAACGAGATTCAGATTATTAGATCAAGAACTTTAATTACCAATGTGGTTAATAATTTGAAACTTAACGTTAGATATTTTTCTGAAGGTCGCATCTTAGAAGTAGAAAACTACCCTAAATCTTTGATCGAAATCAACTTTTTGGCGGATGATTCTATAGTGCATACAAAGTCTAAGGTTTTTCATGTAAAAATAAATTCATCTACTGCCTTTTCATTTTTGGATGAGAAAGGGAATAAGATCAGCGATCATTCTTTTGGAAATACTGTAAGCAGTACTGTTGGTGATATTGTGATCACTCCAAGTGTAGATAATCTCGACGCAAATATTGGTAAAATCATAAAAATCCAAATTGCTCCGGTAAAGATAGTGGCAGAGTCGTATAGAAATAGAATTGCCATATCACCAATGAAAAACTCTACCATAGTTCGTTTGGCCCTTAACGACCCTGTTAAGGAAAAAGCAAAGGATATCCTGAATAATCTGGTAGAAGAGTACAATAAGGCGACTATAGAGAATAAGAAACAAATCTCCGCCCGAACGGCAGATTTTATTAATGATCGCTTGGATTTGATATCAGGAGATTTATCTCAAGTGGATGATGAAGCAGCAGGGTATAAGTCCAAATTTGGTCTTACCAACGATGTTGAAGCCCAAACACAACGTGTTGCAGATATTGATTCTAGAAATGTACAAGAAATAGCACAGCTTAATACACAACTCAATTTGATCGAATCAATGAGAAGGTTTGTATTGAGTCAGGAAGGACGATATGATCTCATTCCTGCCAATCTTGGGTTTAGTGATGGTACAATTACGACTACAGTAACTAGATATAACGGTTTGATTTTACAACGAAAGCGATTATTAAAAACCTCTAGTGCTCAAAACCCGGTGGTTGTCAATATTGATCAGCAAATCGACGGACTACGACAGGTTTTGATTGGTAGTTTGAACAGTTTGCGAAGCAATATCAATATTCGTTTACAAAGTTTAAGAACTCAGGATCAGTATTTCAGTGGTAAGTTATATAGTGCACCTTTGCGTCAAAAGGATTTGAGAGTTATTGAACGTGAGCAAACCATTAAAGAACAACTTTACCTTTACTTATTACAAAAAAGGGAAGAAGCAGAGATCACAAGTCATATTACCTTGTCTAATGCACGTGTAATTGATAAAGCGACAACCTTAAGTTCATTCCCGGTATCTCCTAATAAAAAAATGATCTATGCAGGAGCGTTGTTCCTGGGATTAGTGATTCCGTTTATGATCATTTACCTATCAGATTTGCTGAATGTAAGAATCAACTCTAGAGAGGATCTTGAAAAAGTGCTTTCTATGCCTATTATAGGTTCTATTCCAAAGGTAAAAGGAAAGAGCAAAATTTTGATCTCTCAAAATGACAGATCTGGTATTGCAGAAGCGTTTAGGATACTACGTACCAATTTGGATTTCTTACTCGCCGGAATCAAAAAGGATAAAGGAAAAGTTATATTTATTACCTCTACAATTTCGGGAGAAGGTAAGACCATGATATCTTCTAATTTGGCTAAAGCCCTGTCCATTTCTGGTAAAAAAGTGGTGTATTTGGGGACTGATCTTAGAGATCCTAAGTTTCATAAAATATTAGAGTTGCCTCAAGGGAAAGATACCAAAGGACTTACTAATTTCATCATGGATTCCGAATTGAAGACTACAGATGTGATATACAGTCAAAAAGATGAAGATTCTTTCGATTATATCCCTTCTGGAGCGATTCCTCCTAATCCTGCCGAGTTATTGATGCAGGATAGGGTAAAAACAATGTTCGATTATCTGGAAGAAAATTATGATTATGTAATTGTGGATACTGCGCCTGTGAGCTTGGTTGCAGATACCTTGTTGATAGGTAAGTTTTCTGATCTTAGTATTTATATCGTAAGAGAAAACTACTCAGATAAGAGAATTCTGCAAGTACCTGAAAATTTCTATAGAGAAAAACGTTTGCCTAACATTGCTGTACTTCTTAATGCAGCTGGTAGTCAAGCGGGTTATAACTACGGTTACGGATACGGAAAAAAGAACTAAGAGAATATAAAGTTCTTTTTCATTAGGTTTTTGATTTGTTCTGCTATTTTTGGTTGGAAGCCTTTTTCCAGTACCATAAATTGCTGGTAGTTATGAACGTCTGATCCTGTAAAGTCTATATAACCTCTTTCGATCATTTTCTTGGCAAATTCTTTAACCTGATCCCCATAAAAACCGGACAAAGACAATAAATTAAGTTGAAACAGAACACCAGCTTCTTTAAGCTCGTCAAACTTCTTTAAGTCTTTATGGTAAAATGTATAACGTTCGGGATGAGCAAGTATCGGAATATATCCAGCCAATTTGGTTTCAAACAGCATTTCATTCAAATTCATTGGTGGACTAAAAGTAGACATCTCTACCAATACATATTTGTCGTGTAAAGGAAGAATGTCTTTTTCCTTTATTCTTTGAAAAAACAAATCATCCAACATGTACTCGGCACTTACCTTCAATTGAATATCTTCAATTCCTAGAGTGGGCAATATGGAGTTTACTTCCTCATATTTTTGAAGAATGGTTTCCGTAGAATTTGGCCAAATTTGTTGTAGCACATGTGGCGTGGTAATTACTTTTTTTACTCCAAGCTTTTGAAATTGTTCTAATATATAGGCAGATTGATACATGGTTTTTACACCATCATCAATTCCTGGAATTAAATGCGAATGGATATCCACATAGCCATCAGGAACAATGTCCTTAAAAGGAATCTCTTTTTTAGATAAAAACAGCAATGCGGCAGGTATTTGGGGGTGAACAATATTTCCTTTATGCTTATCTTTTAATAAATTAAGATAATCATGATGTAAAAATAAAGATTATTATACATAAAAAAAACTGCTTATGATTTCCTTATGATCATAAGCAGCCTAATGATGTTAAAAAACTGTCTATTAATATCTTGTAATGTCTCCTGATCCAGAAACCTTTTTGTCTTCTATTTTTGGGTCTCCTTTATACATAATGTCACCAGATCCTGTAACTCTTGCTTTTAATGAAGCAGTAGCAGTTACTTGTACATCTCCAGATCCAGTTACAGAAGCACTAACTTCTTTGGCATCCAGACTATATGCTTTTAGATCACCAGAACCTGTTACGCTACAATCAAAGTTGCTTGAAGAACCGCTTAGTACCAAATCTCCACTACCTGTTACATAACCTTCTGTGGTTTCTGCATCCAACATCAATTTTACATCACCAGATCCTGAAACACCGGTTTTAAAATTTGTTGCTTTGATTGGGTCTTTACTGTAGACATCTCCAGATCCGGATAAGGTAACTTTACTAATATCTTCAAAAGGAACAGTGATTATTAATTTTTTACCTCTTGATACTTTTAGATAATATCCTTTTTCTACATAAATTTTTAATGCATCTCCATCTACTTCGGTATTTACGTACTCGATTAGGTTACTTTCACCTTCGATGGTTAATTTACCTTCAGACCCAGCTACCAAAGATACATCCAAAGATCCTTTTACCTTGATTACATCGTAGTCTGATACGGTTCTGTTTTTGGAAACCATATTACCGTTTCCGGCAATTTTCTTTCCATTTCCCCACCACTGCGCGTTCACAGAAGTGATACTGCATAAAGCTAAACTTAAAATGATTGTTACTGTTCTCATTTGATTGAAATATTAGATTAGTGTTTTAGTTTTTTCTGAGTTTGATTCCTCCATAGCTAGAATAGATGTTCATCGTGTTTCCGGTATTGGGTTCACCCACATATCCCTGATACTCTTTTTTAGAGTCTTTACTGTACTTTTTCTGAACGTTGATACTGTCATCCAATTTAATGCCTCCGTAAGAAGTTTTGATGTAAAAATTAAAGCTACCCCCAGCTTCGTATCCAATATCAACCCCAGTATAATCAGTGTCAATACTCACAGTTTTTATAGACGATTTTAGAGATTCTACATCTATCGAACCGTAATCTGATTCTATATTAAGGGTGTTTGATACACTCCCTATCTTGGTGTCTACATAGTCAGAATTTCCAATAATCTTATCTGCATTCTGGATTCTAATTCCTCCATAATCACAATTATAGTTAATGGCTTTTACGGATTTAAATTTCGATTGAGTATAATCAGCATTCAAGTTTATTTTTTCGCTGCTTCCCACCTCAAAGTTTGAGTAATCTGCATTGATCTTACCAGTCTTCATGTATTTTATCGTACTGTTATTGGTATAATCAATGTTAATATCATTATTCTTTCCTAATAATTCACCCAAAATAATTTGTCCGTAGTCACAGTTAATATTAGCATCCCCCTCTATCTTATCTAGGGTAATACTTCCGTAGTCATTATTAAGATCAACACTGTTGGTAACCGGGACTTTTACAGTATAGTTGATTTTTAAACTTAAATTGTTTCCCCAATTGTTGGTCCATTTATCCCACCAGGAGCGATCTCCTTTATTGAAGGTAGTTTTTGCGCTTACCATTTGCGATGAAGATTCAAAATCTACATCTATGGATTCTAGCTTTTTAATTACCTTTTCTTCATTATTACCACTTACTTTTATGCTGATTTGCATTACGATGCGATTTTCATTCCAAGAGGTGATATCAAGATTCCCATAATCGTTACTGATTTTTAACAAGGCATTTGGGCTCACAGAGAATTCTTTGTTTAGTGTTTTCTCTTTGGTGTATTTTCCTTTTAGCTCTCCATTGTTTGCAATTACGGCCACAGGAAACAAGAGTAATAGTATTATCTTATAGAATAGCGTTTTCATTTTCGGATATTTTTAATTCGTTTATTTCGTTGATTTTTTGAAGTACATCTTCAAGCAAACTTGCTCTTTTTTGAAAGTTTCTAATCATAGCACTGATTACACGTTTATCATTTCCACTGTGTACCAGGTCTTTCTTTAGATCCTCATAGTCAGACTCAAGTTTTTCTAACAAATTCATAGCATCTTTTACTAATGCCTTGGTTTCTGGCGAAGAAATTTGATCAATTTCTTCTAGTTGTTGCTGAATGGCAGAGGTGAAAAACGTTTGGGTTTCTTCCATTTGCGGCGAAACACTAGCTAGATCTGCTTTCTCTTTGGGCTCATAAGATGTAAACATTGTAGCTACACCCATAAGGATTGCAATAGAAGCAGCAATGGCCAAAGGTTTGTACCAACTTTTCTTTTTGGTTGATAGTTGAACAACTTCACTTTGTTGTTGTAGTTTATCCAAAAATCTTGTTTTATGCCCATCAGCAGGTTCAAATATGTCTAGCTGATCTTTCATTTGTTCAAACAGTTTTTCAATATTGTCCTCTTTCATACCGGCTGTAATTTTTTTCGTAGGCTTTCTTTTGCGCGCGAAACAAGCGTACGACAATTAGAATATGATATATTCATGATCTCACAGATTTCTTCATAATCATACCCTTCAATGAGGTGTAATGATAATGCAGTGCTGTAACTTTCTTTTAGTTGTTTTAGTGTACTTAGAACTGTATTCGCCTTTATTTGTGTTAAATCTTCTTCTGCGATTCCGTCGGTATCACTCAAGCCATATTCAACAGTTTCCAGAGCTACCTCTTTATAGGTGTCCTTTTTGCGTAAAGCAGTGATACTAGAGTTCACAACAATTTTCTTTAACCAGGCGCCAAACATTTTATTGTCTTCTAACATAGGTAGCTTTGTAAAGGCAGTTAAAAAAGCCTCTTGCATAACATCTTCCGCTTCTGCAGAATCTTTTATGATTCGTAAAGCTGCATTAAACATAGCTTTGTAATAGCGATTGTAAACCTCAAGTTGCGCACCTTGATGTTGTTTACGACATTTCGCAATTAATTGCTCTGTATTTAGTTGGGTTAGTGACAAAAAAAATAGTTTACTTTAACCTAAAGATATAGAATGATACAGTTTGTTACAGTTTTTAAATTTTTTTTTTAAAGTTTGTGGCATAACAATTGAAATATAGAAGTAGCATTACACGCTAAGAATCTGATTTTATTGGGTTTTTATTGATTTTTTTAATCTGATTATAGTAACTTTAAAAGATATGTCAATTGTCTTAATGACAAAATGACTTTTATATATACTTATGGCGAAAACCAAATTTACAACACTTGACAGTTTGTCATTTCAAGGGATAGATGAGGAAGCAGAGTTAATACCATTATTAACTCCAGAGGATGAAGAGGAAATTAATAAGGAATCATTACCTGAGGTTTTACCAATTTTACCGCTTAGAAATACCGTATTGTTTCCAGGAGTGGTAATTCCTATTACTGCTGGAAGAGACAAATCCATAAAATTGCTGAACGAAGCAAACAGTGGAAATAAAACTATAGGCGTAGTTTCTCAAAAAGAAGAAGGAGTAGAAAATCCTTCCTTACAGGATATCAACAAAATTGGAGTGGTAGCTCGTATTCTTAGAGTCTTGAAAATGCCTGATGGCAATACTACGGTGATTCTGCAAGGGAAAAAAAGATTTGAAATAGAGGATGTAGTTGCAGAAAACCCTTACATCAAAGCTAAGGTAAAAGAAGTACCAGAAACAAGACCTACAAAAGAAAATAAAGAGTTTAGTGCAATTATTGAATCTATTAAAGACCTTGCGCTAGAAATTATTAAGGAAAGTCCTAATATTCCTTCTGAGGCTTCTTTTGCCATCAAGAATATAGAGAGTAATTCTTTTTTGATCAATTTCGTTTCTTCTAATCTGAATCTTCCTGTAGAGGAAAAACAAAATCTTTTAGAAATCAACGATCTGCAAGAGAGAGCATTGGCAACATTGAAGTTCATGAACGTAGAGTTCCAAAAACTGGAGCTTAAAAATGTGATTCAAAGTAAAGTGCAACATGATATGAGCCAGCAACAACGCGAATATTTTCTGCATCAACAAATGAAAACGATTCAAGAAGAACTTGGAGGAGTTTCACATGAAGATGAGCTGGAGGATATGCGCATGCGAAGCAAAGAAAAGAAATGGGATGAAAAGATAGCCAAGCATTTTGAAAAAGAACTTTCAAAAATGCAACGTATGAATCCTCAAGTTGCAGAGTATTCGATACAACGTAACTATCTGGATCTGTTTCTTGATTTGCCTTGGAATGAATACAGTACAGATAAGTTTGACCTAAAACGAGCAAAGAAAATATTGGATAAAGACCATTATGGTCTAGACGAAGTAAAACGCCGAATAATAGAATACCTGGCAGTATTAAAACTGCGTAATGATATGAAATCTCCTATTCTTTGTCTTTATGGACCTCCAGGTGTGGGTAAAACCTCATTAGGGAAGTCTGTAGCCGAAGCTTTGGGAAGAGAGTATGTAAGAATATCCTTGGGTGGTTTAAGAGATGAAGCCGAAATACGAGGGCATAGAAAGACCTATATCGGTGCAATGCCAGGTAGAATCATTCAAAGTCTTAAAAAAGCAGGAACAAGCAATCCTGTCTTTGTACTAGACGAGATCGATAAACTTTCTGTAGGGAATCAGGGAGATCCGTCTTCTGCCTTATTAGAAGTATTGGATCCTGAGCAAAATTCGGAGTTTCACGATAACTTCCTCGAGATGGGATTTGATTTATCAAAAGTGATGTTTATTGCAACTTCAAATAGCCTGGCAACAATCCAGCCCGCGCTGCGAGATCGAATGGAAATCATTAACGTTACTGGATATACTATCGAGGAAAAAGTTGAGATAGCCAAGCAACATTTACTTCCAAAACAATTGGAAGAGCATGGGTTAACCAATACCCATCTTAAAATAGGAAAAGTACAGTTAGAAAAAATCATAGAAGGGTATACTCGAGAGTCTGGTGTTAGAGGACTGGAAAAACAAATCGCAAAAATGGTTCGCTATGCGGCAAAAAATATTGCGATGGAGGAGGAGTATAATATAAAAGTAACCAACGAGGATGTTATTGAAGTATTGGGGGCTCCTAGATTAGAGAGAGATAAATACGAAAGTAATGAAGTAGCAGGAGTGGTTACCGGTTTGGCGTGGACCAGCGTTGGAGGAGATATTTTATTTATAGAGTCTATTTTATCCAAAGGGAAAGGAAATCTTACGATTACCGGAAACTTGGGTAAAGTGATGAAAGAATCTGCTACTATAGCCATGGAGTATATCAAAGCTAATGCAGATACACTAGGGATTAATCCTGAGATTTTTGATAAATATAATGTGCATATCCATGTGCCAGAAGGAGCAACTCCCAAAGATGGACCCAGCGCAGGAGTTACCATGTTAACCTCTTTGGTTTCATTATTTACACAACGTAAAGTAAAGAAAAGCCTTGCTATGACGGGTGAAATAACGTTGCGAGGTAAAGTATTACCAGTAGGAGGTATTAAAGAGAAAATCCTTGCTGCAAAACGCGCTCATATCAAAGAGATCCTGCTTTGTGAAGACAATAGAAGAGATATCGAAGAGATAAAGGCAGAATACCTAAAAGGACTGACTTTTCATTATGTCAAGGATATGGGTGATGTTCTTAAAATAGCAATAACAAATATCAAGGTAAAAAAACCCAAAAAATTATAAACAAAAAGCAGAACGTAATGTTCTGCTTTTTTTATTTTTTTCTCACCAATACTCCGGTATAGCGATCTAAATTTTTGAGTACAATTTCGCTTCCTTTCACAACGGTTTTCAGAGGTTGATCTCCAAGATGTACGGGTAGTTCTGTTGACCAGGATAAACGTTGGTCTAATCCCCTGAGCATGGATCCACCTCCAGTTAAATAAATACCAGAATTATAAATGTCGGCAGAGATTTCTGGTGGAATTTCAGATAATGTTTCCATGATAGCATTTTCTATTTGTGAAATAGATTTATCCAAACTTCTTTCAATTTCTTTATAAGACAAAGAAATTTGTTTTGGCTTTCCGGTAAGCAAATCTCTTCCTTCAATTTTCATATCAGGTGGTGGTTTTTTTAAATCAGATACTGCAGAACCAATTTGTAGTTTTACCTTTTCTGCCATAGATTCCCCAATATGAAGATTACGATGTTCTCTTACGTACTGCATGATGTCTTCGTTAAAAACATTACCTGCTATTTTTACAGATTGCCCACTAATAATACTTCCTATAGAGATTACTGCAATTTCTGTAGTTCCTCCACCAATATCGACAACCATGTTTCCCTTGGGTTCTAACACATTGATCCCACCACCAATTGCAGCAGCTATAGGCTCGTGTATGAGGAAAACATTTTTTGCATTTAATCTTTTAGCTGACTCCTTTACCGCTCTCATTTCTACTTCTGTGCTTCCGCAGGGTATAGATATAATCATATTGTAAGAGGAAGTAAAGAAAGAAGATTTAAGCGTGGATAGTTGCTTGATAAATGCTTTCAGCATCTTTTCTCCGGCATCAAAATTAGAAATAACTCCATTTTTAAAAGGGTGCAACGTCTGTATATTTTTGTTGATCTTTCCCTTCATCATGCCGGCTTCCTTACCAACGCCGATAATTTTACCAGTTAATCTGTTGATGGCAACTATAGAAGGGTGATTGATTGCTATTTTCCCTTTGTAGGTAATTAAAGTATTTGAAGTGCCAAGATCTATGGCGATCTTTTCATTAAGAAAATCAAAGAAGCCCATATTTGCGTGTTTAGGTTAATAGATGTCGATTTAAGGTCTTAAAAGTAACTTCTTGTCATGCAAAAGGGCGTTTCATGTAATAACTTTACAATTACTTAAATATTGTATACAAAGCCTGAACCGATGTATTAGGATGTGTCTAATGTCGTTGAGGGCAGTTTGAGTTCCTGAAGTAAGGGGGTAGGATTTTAACTTTTTACTCGAATATGAGTTAGTTTGGATTGTTTAAGGTATTTTTGATGTTGAATTAAATTCTGAAAACAGGAATACAGCTTGAAAAATAATAAAATCATTATTGCAATAGATGGGCATTCATCTACAGGAAAAAGTACAGTAGCTAAACAGTTGGCAAAAGCTTTGCACTATATATACGTAGATACTGGAGCTATGTATAGAGCAGTTACATTATATGCAATGCGAAAGGGATATATAGATGTTGATCATTTTGATGTGAGAGCCTTGGAAAGTGAGTTGCCTTTGATACGTATTAGATTTGAAAGAAACGCAAATAATGGGTTGGCAGAGGTGATTTTGAATGATGAAAATATTGAAAAAGAAATACGTGGGTTATCTGTATCCAGACATGTAAGTAAGATCGCTGCAGTATCTGCTGTTCGTAAAAAATTGGTAGAACAACAACAAGAAATGGGTAAAGATAAAGGTATTGTTATGGATGGTAGGGATATAGGAACGGTAGTATTTCCTAATGCAGAATTGAAATTATTTATGACAGCTACTGCAAAGGATCGAGCAGAACGACGCTATTTAGAACTAAAGGAAAGGGGGGACGATGTAAGTTATGAAGATGTTCTAAAAAATGTAGTCAACAGAGATCATATCGACAGTACAAGAAAAGACTCGCCTTTGAGAAAAGCTAGCGATGCTATCAAAATAGACAACTCTAATCTTACTCTTGATCAACAGTTTGAGCAGATACTAATATTAGCACAAACAAAAATTAAGAACTCTTAGTTAATTGGTGTCAGAAACATAATCGTGTTCATTGGTGTATTTGATAATGTTTCTGGATTCATAATACCTTAGGGTATTTTTGGTCCATTCTATAATCTCGATATATTCATCACCTCCACGAATAACCAATACACGATTTAGCATCAGATCATTATTCTGGACAGTGATAAATCTTTTTATAGAGATATCAGTCACTTCATAAAAAGCCTTTTCGTTAACAATTTGATAAGACTTTCCGGTATTCAATACCACCTGATCTTTACGTTCGTAAATAATGTCTGTTTTTGACAGTGATTGGGCACATGTAGGTATTGAATAGCATAGTACAATAATTAGTAATATCCTGTTCATACAAGTTGAGCTTTGGTTTCAAAGCATAAAAATACGGTAAAACCACAAAATAATTAGGGTAATTGGCGGAATTTACTTGTTTTTCAGGGTGAAAAGAGCAAAAAATCGATATAATACATAAAAAAGCTACTTTTTAGAGGTGTTTTTATTCAAAAAAAAGTCGCAATAACAATGTATTGCGACTTTTCTGTTGTTTTTTTATAGTATGGAAAATACTTTCTTAGAGATTTGGGATCACTAATTCCTGATCTGGATGGATAACATCTGGATTTTTAAGAATGTTAGTATTCGCCTCAAAGATTTGTTTGTATTTCATTGGGTCACCATAATAGTGTTTAGCTATTTTACTTAATGATTCTCCACTTTTTACCGTATGCCTATGATAAACAGAATTATCTGATACGTCGATGTCAGCCATAATATCTGATGGAGATTCACCACCAATTTCTTTAATTTTGTCCCAAAGTAGATTTTTCTCGTATTGAGTCTTTGCCGTTCCCTTTATTTTAAGAGTTCCGTTTTCTTCAGAGACATCACCGCCTTGGATATTTAATTGTTGTCCTAGATCCAAAACTTCTTGATACTTAGCTTTTACCATAACAAAGTTGATTTTAAATTATTAATTAGATTTACTCAAATATAGTGATTCTTCACTTATTTTTTTGAAAGTTTTAGGATTAAAAAAGAGTGTTTTATCGTTGAAATACATAATTTATCTATATTCGGGGACTACATAATAAAAATCAATGTTTAGAAAACGTTTCTATTATTTACTAGAATTACAATATTTAGGGTTTAGATATCACGGTTGGCAAAAACAACCTACAGTAAACACATTGCAAAGAATGGTAGAACGTACAGTTGCCTATGTTTTGGAACATAAAGATTTTAAAGTATTAGCAGCGGGAAGAACGGATGCAAAGGTATCTGCCAATCATGCATTTATAGAATTGTTTGTAGATCATGCTCCTTTGGATGTCGAAGAATTTTTGCCCATCTTCAATAGAAATCTTCCACAGGATATTAGAGCTTTGAAGATAAGTGTTACCGACGAGCATTTTAATATCATTCGATCTCCAAAAGTCAAGGAATATTTATACCTGTTTTCTTTTGGTTCAAAGTTTCATCCATTTTGTGCTCCATTTATGTACAATGTTTTAGAAGATTTGGATATAGAAATCATGAAAAAAGCAGCCCAATTGTTTGTTGGAAAACATAATTTTAGATCGTATTGCCATCGCCCTTCGGAGCACACGATTTTGGAAGGAGAAATACTTTATTGTGAGATAGAAAAAAATGATGTCTATATGGCTAATTTTTTTCCAGAAGAGAGTTATCTTTTACGAGTAAAAGGAGAAGGGTTTAAAAGAAATCAGATTCGATTAATGATGGGGGTTTTGTTGGATTTGGGTAAAGGAAAAGTGGATTTGGATTTTATAAAACAGACGTTGAACCCAGATGCAGAAGAAATTGTACTAGAGCATATCGTACCAGGATCAGGCTTGATTCTGAATAAAGTAGACTTAAAACCATAATATAATGAAAGTGTTATCAACAAACATAGGTGAACCCACAACCATACTTTGGAGAGGGAAAGAAGTGAAAACAGGGATTTATAAATACCCAGTGGACCAACCGATTTTTTTAGATAAAGAAGATGTAGCTGGAGATCACGTTATTGACAGGAGATATCATGGTGGGGTTGATAAAGCTTGCTATTTGTATGCAGCGGAGCATTATCCTTTTTGGAAAGAAAAGTATCCCGATTTAGACTGGAATTATGGAATGTTTGGAGAAAATCTAACTGTTTCAGGTTTTCAGGAAGAGGCGATTAAAATAGGGTCCATTTATCAACTAGGGACTGCAAAGGTGCAGATTTCGAGACCCAGGCAACCGTGCTATAAGCTGGGTGTGCGATTCGGAAGTCCTGCGATTATCAAACAATTTATTGATTCTAAGTTGTCTGGAGTATACGTGAGAGTAATCGAGCCTGGATCTGTAAGTGCAGGCGATGAGTTCATTCTGGAGAATGAAAATATCCAGGGGATCTCTATCAAAGAATTAAATACTTTATTGTTTCATTATAACGCTGAGGAACATGCAGAACTCCTAAAAAAAGCAGTTGAAGATCCTTTAGTTTCGGATGATGATAAAAAGTATTTTCCGAAGGACTAAACAGACTTCTTGAGCTTCTAGGCAATCTCTTTTAATAAGGTGGTTGCCTCTATCCTTTTTCTGGGAAGAGAAGAAGCATTTGCAATTTCACTTTCTTTTATCAATTGAATGATTCTTGTATTGGCTGGGCAGGCTATTTCATGTTTTTGAGCAGCTTTGATAATCGCACCATTCAAATAATCGATTTCTGTGTTTTTTCCTTGAGAAAGATCCCACCACATTGATGTTCGTACCGTGGGATCTATGGCTAGCATCTTGTTGGCCACCAGATTAAAAAGAAAATTAGGTAAGCTCAATATCAAAGGAAGGTACCTTGCAGGCAAGGATGTAAGTTTGGGTAATTGAATCTCTAAAGAATCAGTAACCTTTAGCAATTCTTTCATTAATGCCGCTATCACCAAACGATAGCCTCGCTGTTGAAGCATATTTTTGACTGGAATATCAGCCAATGCATTCACACTATTTCCCAGGTTGAGTTGTAATTTAGCCCACTGTAATTCCAGCATGGCTTTGGTTTCTTTAACGGGTAACATTTTACTATCCAGTACTTCCACCAATTCTGTAATTACTTCAGGTTGTTCTACTGATGTTTCTATATGTAAAGTCCCCTCTGATCCACGATGCAAATGGCCAGGAGCAGGTTCTGCCACATTAAAAGGAACCATAACTCGTAAAATCTGATTATTAGGAAAATGCTCCTTAATGATTTGCTCAGAACCTAAACCGTTTTGACAACATAAAATTATAGTATTTGGGCCTACAAATGGTTTGATATCATTGCTCACCTTTTGAATTGCAGTGCACTTCACAGTAATCCAAAGAAAACGACAATGCATATTATTGTCGGTTGCCGGAGGTATTTCTGAATCGATAAAATATAACTTAGGAATATTGACTTCATTTTTATGATAGTCAGTCAATCGGAGTCCGTTTGCTAATTTCTTTTGGGTTTGTGGGCGACAAACCAACCGAGTATCCTGTCCCAAAGAAGTAAATATACCTCCTAGAAACCCTCCTATCAATCCAGCACCAAAAATGATATGTGAAGACATAAAATTATAGTTAAGTAGTCGAGTCTTTTTTATCTAATATAGCCAAACCAATTTTTATAGTGTTGTAATCTACTGACCCTTCAAAGTGTTCGTAATAGGGTTTGAGCGTTTCGGGACTGTTCAATAATTCTTTAGCTTTTTGAATAGCAGTAATATTTTCCTTATCGATAAATTGATGCAGATCTATGGCTTCACCATCTTCGTATAGTTTGAAGATATGAGAAAAAATTGTACTAGCCGTCAATTTTCTTTGAACTGCAATTTCTTCCAAAGAAAGCCCATTCTTCAAAAGGGTTAATGTTTCTGTATGGGTTTTTCCCTTTTTGGTGGTTTTCTTTTTCTTTTTTGGAGGGTCTACAAAAGCTTGAATCTCTTTGATAAACTGATAGCCGTAATTTTGCATCTTTTGGCGTCCTACACCATTGATCTGTATAAATTCTTCATCGGTTACAGGTTTGTGCTTTTCCATTTCCCGTAAAGTAGCATCATTGAAAATTTGATATGCGGGAATTCCTGCTTTTTTGGCAAGTTCTAAACGCAATAATCTTAGCTTTTCAAATAAATCATTACTCGCAACCTGATTCGTGTTGATCACCGGCTGTTTTACCTTCTCCAATTCTTTTAAATGTGCAAGACTTACCTTTTCTCCTTCAAACAATACTTTCTTGGATAAAGCAGTTAGCTTTAGTTTGTTATTTTGATGAAATGCAATTTCTAGGTATCCTTGATTGATGAGTTGTATGATATATTGTTGCCAATCTCTCCAGGCAATGTCGCGACCAATACCGTAGGTTTTAAGGTTTTGATATCCTTGATCAACAACAATTGCATTTTGTGCACCTCGAAGAACATCTATTACCGTTCCAATAGGTTCTTGTTCTTTAATTCTTGTCACACAGGATAAGGCTTTTTGGGCCAGGGTTGTCCCATCGATAATAGTAGGCGGATTATTGCAAACATCGCAATTACCGCAATCTTTTTCTATCAATTCTCCAAAATAGCTCAATAGTATTTTGCGTCTGCAACTCAAGGATTCTGCGTATTGTTTCATTCTATCCAATTTTGCCAATTGGATTTCTTTATTACCAGACATATCTGCAAACTTTTGCAGTTGTACAACATCGGCATAACTATGAAATAATAGGGTAGAAGAGGGAAGGCCGTCACGGCCGGCACGACCAATCTCTTGATAGTACCCTTCTATGTTTTTGGGTAAGTTATAATGAATTACCCATCGTACATTGGATTTGTCGATCCCCATACCAAAGGCGATAGTGGCACATACTATTTGTATACTGTCATTAATAAACTTTTCTTGTACTTCTGCTCGTTTTTGATGTTCGATCCCAGCATGATATGCTGCAGCACTAAAACCTTTGTTGTTTAACTTCTCTGCAAGCGCTTCTGTAGTTTTTCTGCTCAAGCAATAAATGATACCACTTTGAAAAGGTTTATCAGAAAGGAAAGTATAGATTTGCTCGATACGCTTATTTCCGGGGCGTACTTCTAGTGCAAGATTTTTACGATCAAAAGATGCCAGATGTAATTTGGCATTAGGGATATTTAATTGATCACAAATATCTTTTCTTGTAGCTTTGTCCGCTGTAGCGGTTAGGGCAATTATTGGCGTTTTAGGAAATTGTTTTTTCAGGTATCCAAGTTGGGTATAGGCTGGTCTGAAATCATGTCCCCAGGCTGAAATACAATGGGCTTCATCAATGGCGATTAGACTAATTTCTATTTCGCTGAGTAGCCCTTCCAAAAAGTGTAAGCTTTCCGGAGCAACATAGAGTATTTTAATAGCCAGATTAGCGATATCCTGAAATATTTCTTGTTGTTCTGCTTCGTCTTGACTACTATTTACAAAGGCAGCTTTAATTCCGTTAGCCTTTAATCCATCTACCTGATCCTTCATCAAGGCGATTAATGGAGAAATAACCAAAGTGATACCAGGTAATAATAACGCAGGTAGTTGATAACAAATCGATTTACCACCGCCGGTGGGCATAATAACCAGATTATCCTTTCCTTCAAAAACAGCTTCTATGATTTCCTTTTGGAGATCACGAAAGCTGTCATATCCAAAATATTCTTTAAGGGTGTTTAGTATCAGTTGTGATTCAGGCATAGTATTAGCAATACTGTATTCGGTAAAAATGGTAGTATAATAAATTAAATTACAATAATAGAAGTGTTCAGTTTTATTTTTTGAAACTGTGTGTATTTTTGGTCAATTCCAGGATGACGTCATCGACTAGAAATCAATACATGGTATTCTTATTTGCAGAATGTTCAGGAATTTGCTGTATGGCATCCCAATGTTCAACAATTTTTCCTTGTTCGTCAAAACGAAAAAAGTCCATGGTTACGTATTGATCATTTCCCGGCCATGTTTGATGGGTATGCAAGGAGACCAAATCTCCCTCGGCGATGCAACGCACAAATTCTATGGTTTTTTCTGGATATTCACGTTGCATACGTTCAAAATACGCTATAAACCCAGATTTCCCGTCTTTTACATCGGGATTGTGTTGAATATAATCTGCACCTACAAATTTTTCTATCGCTTCTTTGGGATTACCTTCATATGCCATTTTGTAGAATGCAATGGCATTATCTTTATTTTGCTGTAAGTTCATAAGAGAAAGTTTACCCTAAATCTACTCAAAAAGATCAGAACTTAGGTATCGATCTCCACGATCACAGATAATAGCAACAAGAACACCGCTCTCTAAAGTTTCTGCAAGCTTTAAGGCAGCTGTAACAGATCCACCGCTACTCATTCCGGCAAAAACTCCTTCTTCTTTGGCTAATCTTTTGGCCATTGCTGTGGCTTCTTCCTGGCTTACTTCAATGACCTGATCCACTTTTTGCGGATTAAAAATTTTGGGCAAGTATTCTTTTGGCCATTTTCTAATACCCGGTATTCTAGAGTCATCTGTGGGCTGTACACCCACAATTTGGATGTCTTGAGACTGTTCCTTTAAGAAAGTAGAAGTCCCCATAATTGTACCCGTGGTTCCCATAGAAGAAACAAAATGGGTGATTTTACCTTCGGTATCTCTCCATATTTCAGGACCAGTGGTTTTATAGTGTGCTTTCCAGTTGTCATCATTTCCAAACTGATTTAGCATTACATAGCCTTCGTTGTTTACTTTTGCTTCTGCATAGTCTCTTGATCCTTCAATACCAATATCTGCGGAGGTTAATGTTACTTTTGCTCCATAGGCTCTCATGGTTTGTACCCGCTCTTTGGTAGAGTTCTCTGGCATGACCAATTCTATATTGAGATCAAAGATTCCTGCAATCATAGCCAGGGCAATACCGGTATTACCACTAGTTGCCTCAATCAATTTTGTGTTTTGGTCTATATCTCCTCTATCCAGTGCAGATTTGATCATATTAAATGCCGCACGATCTTTAACGCTCCCACCGGGATTATGACCTTCCAGTTTTAGATACAGTGTGATATTCGGGTTTTTAACAAGGGATTTTGCCTTTACCAAAGGCGTGTTACCAATCAGGTCTAAAATGCTATGAGACATTAAACAACTTTTTTAATCTTGATTTCTGAAGTATTTGAAATGATGGAGTTTTCTGGTACCGAAGAAGTAATCCAAGCATTACCACCAATGGTGCTATTGGCGCCAATAACCGTACTACCACCCAAGATTGTGGCATTAGCATAGATGGTAACGTTATCTTCTACAGTAGGATGTCGCTTTACGTTACGTAGTTTACGATCCACATAAAGACCACCCAGTGTAACTCCTTGATAAATCTTAACATTATCTTTGATGATGGCAGTTTCTCCAATCACTATTCCCGTGGCGTGATCAATAAAGAAGGATTCTCCTATTTCTGCTCCCGGATTAATATCTGTACCCGTAAGTCGGTGAGAATACTCAGTCATTAATCTCGGCACCATAGGTAATCCAAATTTTAGTAATTCATGACTCAATCGATAAATCGCAATGGCATAAAACCCAGGATAGGCTAGATAGACTTCTTCGATAGAATTTGCCGCAGGATCACTTTTCATAAAAGCTTCGGCATCTCTATTTAATTTTTGTAAAATACCCGGTAGTTTTTCCAGGTAAGATTGCCAAAGTTTACTACATGGTTTTTCAGTTTCCCAACACGCCAAATCGATCAACTCTTCAAAAGTTTCTTCAAGAAGGTCAACATTTTTGGCTACTTCGGTATCTGAATCAAATAGGGTATAAAAAAGCAAGTTCGTAAAATACTCTGTGCGCTCTTTTAAACGGAGGCGTAAATTGGGATTTTTCTTTTGCTCTTCTATTCTTGCTATGATAGCATCTCGCTCTTTGGACATCATCTTACGTTTAAAACTCTAGTAAATATATAGAATAAAGAATACATAAGTCACAATAAGTTGCAAATCATTACATTTTTAAAAGAAATATAACAACTCCAACCTAAAAATGGCATAAATGCATAATTTTTAGTTAAACTTAAAACTGGGAGGTAGATTTTAGATAAATTTAGTGGTAAAGAAAAACTTATGAATACCATACCAAAATCAGCATTTGAATTTTTAAAAAAACTAAAAAAGAATAATCATCGGGATTGGATGACCGAAAATAAAAAGGAATATCAAGCGGGAGAAAAGGTATTAAAAGCTTTTTATGCTTCCATAGTAGAACGATTGAATGAAAATGATGAGATAGAGAAAACGAAGGTATTTCGTATCAATAGAGATATTAGATTTAGTAAAGATAAAACCCCCTATAATGTGCATCGAAGTGCAAGTTTCAGCAGAGCAGGGGCTCATAGAAGAGGTGGATATTACCTACGATTAGAACCAGGGAACTCTTTGGTAGCTGGTGGATTTTTTGGTCCTCAACCAGCGGATTTATTGCGGATTCGGAAAGAGTTTGAAATGGATGACCAGGAAATTAGAGAAATATTGTCAGCTCCTGATTTTGATAAAGCCTTTGGCGGATTTAATACCGAGTTTCAGGTAAAGACGGCTCCAAAGGGTTTTAGTAAGGAACACCCTGCAATAGATCTCATCAAAAACAAATCTTTTTTTGTATCTCATAGCTTTACCGATCAAGAAGTTTTTGCCGATGACTTTTTGGATAAAGTGATCTATCATTATGAGTTGTTAAGACCTTTTTTTGATTATATGAGTGATGTGCTTACCACGGATTTGAATGGAGTATCTTTATTAGAAGATTGAAGCTTTTAATAGTAATTTTAATAATCTTTTTTCGACAAAAATAATAGAGAAAGACAGATGTTTTCTCTTTAACTTTTTTACCAACATTAACTTAAAAAAATATGAAAAGAATAGCCATAAATGGGTTCGGACGGATAGGAAGAGCCGCATTGAAAGTAATTATGGACGAGCCAGATATGCAAATTGTAGCCGTTAATGATTTGATGACCATCGAAAATGCAAAATATCTTTTAAAATACGACAGTGTATATGGCGTGTATGATAAAGAGGTGAGTGTAGAGGGAGATCACCTAGTCGTAGATGATCAAAAAATAATGTATCTCAATCAACGTGATCCAGAACAATTACCGTGGAAAGAAAACAATGTTGATATTGTTATTGAGAGCACGGGTTTTTTTACGAATAGAGAAGATGCCGAAAAGCATATTAAAGCAGGAGCCACAAATGTGGTAATATCTGGCCCCACAAAAAGTATAGATACTCCAACCGTTGTGCACGGAGTAAACACAGAAGATGGAAAAACCAGTATATTTTCTTGTGCAAGTTGTACAACAAATAATATTAGCCCAGTAGTAGAAATATTAGGAAGAACTATAGGTATTAAAAAAGCAATTTTGAATACTATTCATGCGTACACCGCCTCGCAAACTTTGGTGGATGCTCCTTCCAAAAAGAATCCAAGAATGGGAAGAGCTGGAGCAGTTAATTTAACTCCAACGACAACTGGAGCTGCAATTGCTACTACGAAGGCTTTACCACAATATCGAGGCAGGTTTGATGGGGTCGCAGTAAGAACACCTGTTCCTGTAGGCTCCATAAGTGATGTGACTTTTATTGCCGAAAGAGCAACTACTCCCGAAGAAATCAATGAAATATTACAAAAAGAATCTGGAACAGATCGATATGCTGAAGTATTGGATGTTACTTATGAACCTATTGTCTCTTCTGATATTCAACAAAGTCCATATGCAGCAATTGTAGATGCTTCTATGACCAGAGTGGTAGATGGAGATTTGGTAAAACTAATGATTTGGTATGACAACGAATGGGGATTTACCAATCAAATGATTCGACAGATCAAAGAATTATAAACGATGATCTAATAACATATAAAAGACCGTATGGTTTATAAACCATACGGTCTTTTATATGTTATTGTTTTGATTTAGATTTGACTTAAACCACCATCAACTTCTATTTCAATACCATTGATGTAGGATGCGTCTTCAGAGGCCAAAAACAATGCAGTTTTTGCAATCTCTTCAGACGTTCCGAATCTTCCTAATGGTACTTGTTCCCCAAATCCTGATCCCATTTCTTCAATAGTTTCTTGTGGTAATCCCATTTTGTCGTAAATAGGAGTAGCAATTGGTCCTGGAGCAATAGAGTTTACTCGTATTTTGCGTGATTTCACTTCAGAAGTTAATACTCTTTGGTAAGCTCTTAAAGCTCCTTTGGTAGCAGAATACACACTAAAACCATCAAACCCTTTTTGTGTAACAATAGAATTAGTGAATAAAATAGTACCCCCGTCATTAATATGAGATAATGCTTCTTTTGTTGCCAAAATAGGCCCTTTTACATTAGTGTTGAATAGTGAATCGTAATGTGCTTCGGTTACTTCGTGAGTAGGAGTAGGAGGTGCGATTCCTGCATTCAAGAAAAGTACATCAATTTTTCCGTAAGCTGCTACTGCTTCCTGAATGAGCTTGGTATTGTCTTCAGGTTTTGAAACATCAGCAGTAACAGTTATAAAATCTCCTTCAAGTTCATTAGCTACTTCTTCTAGTGCCTCTGGACGTCTTCCTGAAATTACCACCTTAGCACCTTCTTCTAAGTATAATTTTGCTGTGGCTAATCCAATACCGCTATTCGCTCCTGTAATAACGGCTACTTTGTTTTCTAATTTTTTCATTTTTTATTTTAATGTTATAGTGATAAGTTTTGAATTTTAGTTTTAGCTCCTTCCAGAATTTCTTCGGCATTGGTCATGATTAAATCGGAATTAATAAATTCGATATCAGTAATCCCTAAGAAATTGAGAAAAGTGGTCATATATCCTGTTACGTGATCAACTTCGGTACCTAGTTTGGTACCACCAGTAGTGATGATCACATAGGCTTTTTTGTTTTTAAGTAATCCTTGAGGTCCGTTTTCGGTGTATTGAAAGCTGATTCCCGCTCTCGAAATAAGATCGATATAGGTTTTTAATCCTGCAGAAACGCTAAAATTATACATAGGAACCGCAAATAGATAAGTATCAGCCTCTGCAAACTCTGTTGCTAGGATATTAGAAGCTTTGATGGCTTCTTTCTGTGTTGCGGTTTGTTCATTTTCCGGAGTAAAGTATGCCGTTACACTGTCTTCGTTACCCAAATGGATAAGTTGGTCATAATAGGTGTCTCTATTTTTGGTAGTATAGCTTACTTCAGCTTCTAGTTTGCTTTGCAGAACATCTGCCAATTGTCTGCTGATAGAGGTGGATTTTCTTGGACTACTATCTATTCTTAATAAGGTTTTCATTTTATTTTTGTTTTATTTGAAACGATCGTTTCATATTAGAGTAAAAAAAATTAATATAATGCCTTTAGTATGGTGTTTACTAAATTGTCTAGTTCTTCTTTATTGTTGTTTAATATGCCTGTCATACGCAACCCTTGGATAGCTGAGTATAGATATAAAGCATATTGGGCTGCAGTTTGATCTTGATTAAAGATTTTTTCCATTTGACCTTTGTAGACGATGTCCTCTAACATGGCTGTGGTTTGGTCCTGACTTTGTTCCATAAAGGATTTGATCATTGGTTCCTGATTGGTCATTTCTGACTTACAGTTTACCAAAAGACAACCTTTTTTGTTGGTATCATTTAGGATGTCCTCAACATACATGTTGAAAATTGCTTTAATAGAGTCGGAGGCGTTATGGGTATGAATCAACTCTTTTTTCATGTTGTCCTTACCACAAGATCTATAATGAGTAAGCACTTCCATAAACATCCCCAATTTACTACCAAAAGAATTATAGATACTAGATCTATTAAGAGAAGTAGCATCTACCAAATCTTGCATAGAGGTCCCGTTGTATCCATTTTTATGGAATACATTAGTTGCATTTTGCAATACTTGTTTTCTATCAAAGGTTTCTACTTTTGGCATTTTAATTGGAATGTTCGTTTCAAAATTAAATAAAAAAAAACTATGAACTGTTATGAAAATCATAAAGTTTATAATTCCAATTTCATCATTACGTCGGTTTGAATCTCGGTACCTAGCACAAACTTATGTGTAGTAAAAGCTTTAAATCCCCACCGTTCATAAAAACGAATAGCTCTTGTATTTTGGTCCCAAACCCCAAGCCAAACACAATTTGATTGTAATTCTTTGGCAATTGATAGGGCTTTCTGTAGTAATATCTGACCAATACTTTTACCTTGTTGTTCTTTTGTAACGTAGATACGTTCTATTTCTAAAGCATTAAGGTCTACAGCTTCGGTTTGAGCAGTCTGGGTATTTAACTTGATATATCCTACCAAAGTATTTTGTATACAAGCAAAATAAAACTGGGAGTGGGGGTGCAGAAGCTCTTGGGTGATTTGATCCAGGGTAAACTTTTGCTCAAGATAGCTTTGGATATTTTCTTCGGTATTTACAGGAGGACCAAAAGCCTCGTAGAAGGTGTTATAACCTATTTCTAATAGTTTTTCTTTGTCTTCTAGGGTAACTTTTACTATTTCTACATCTTGAGGCACCATAAGGCCTAAATAATTCTTTTGATTACACGTAGGTTATGGGTATGTGTTCTTCTTTCGGCATTATAAATCCCTGTATGATCTATACGATCCACACGCACTTTGCCATGCGCGTGGATGATATAGTTATCTTTCATCATGATACCGACATGTATGATGTTACCTTCTTCGTTGTCAAAAAAAGCCAGATCACCGGGTTCACTTTCTTCAATAAAACTTAATGCTTCTCCCTGAGTTGCTTGTTGCGAGGCATCCCGAAGGAGTTGATATCCATTTAATTTGTACACCATTTGGGTAAAACCACTACAGTCTATCCCAAAACTGGTCTTACCTCCCCATAAATATGGAGTATTTAGAAACATCAATGCAGTTTCTATCAAGTGTTCTTTTTCACTTTTTTGTGTAATGGTATACCCTTCAAACGTATGTTGAAAAAAATCTAAAGCTCCAAGAGAAGCGCCTAGTGGAATGGGCATCAGTTGATTTTGATCACAATTCACAAACTCTACCAAATCGCCTGATAAACAAATATCCTGTTCATCAAAGTTTTTATATTGTTGTTCGGTGATATCCAGATATTGTTTATTATCGATCCAGCCTTCATACTTATCATAGGCCAGACGAATCTTACTCCACTTTTTGCGTTTTTCGAGTACTTTAAAATGTTCTCCATACAAGACCTGAGTAACCATTTCACTTGGATCACTGGGTTCTGCACGTAAAGGAACAATACTTAGGTTACAAATGCCGTATTGCATTATCGGTAATTAGGGATTAGCAATGTTATAGAGCTACGCTCTTGATCAATAAAATTATAAACGCTCTATTACCATAGCAGAGGCACCACCACCACCATTACAGATTGCTGCGGCTCCAATTTTAGCGTTGTTTTGATCCAGTACATTCATCAAGGTGATCAAAATACGAACTCCAGAGCACCCTAGTGGATGTCCCAAAGAAACAGCTCCTCCATTTACATTGGTATTCTCATCGCTAAGTCCAAGAATTTTAAGATTTGCTAAACCAACTACAGAGAAGGCTTCGTTGAATTCGAAGAAATCAACATCATCTAAACTAATACCTGCTTTCTCGATAGCTTTTGGTAACGCTTTTGCAGGAGCAGTAGTAAACCATTTTGGTTCGTGAGCTGCATCTGCATAACTTTTAATTTTTACTAGAGGTTGTAATCCTAGTTCCTTTGCTTTATCAGCACTCATTACTACTACAGCTCCCGCACCATCATTAATAGTAGAAGCATTAGCAGCAGTTACCGTTCCATCTTTGCTAAACGCAGGTCGCAAAGCTGGAATCTTCTCCATTTTTACGTTTTTGTATTCTTCATCTTCCGTAACCATAACAGGCTCTCCACGGCGTTGTGGAACAGGTACAGGTACTACTTCATTATTAAATTTACCATCTGCCCATGCTTTTGCAGATCTTTCGTAAGATTGGATAGCAAAAGCATCTTGATCTTCACGACTAAATTCGTATTCATTGGCGCATAAATCAGCACAAACTCCCATGGCATTTCCATCATAAACATCTACCAAACCATCTCGCTGCATTCCATCTTCTAGTGTTTGAGGACCAAATTTATGTCCTGCTCTTAGTCGAACGTAATGAGGGATCAAACTCATGTTTTCCATACCTCCGGCAACGATGATATCTGCATCTCCCAAAGCAATAGCTTGAGCAGCATGCATAACAGCTTTCATACCACTTGCACAAACTTTATTTACCGTAGTACAAGGAACGTGATCACCTATACCAGCACCAAGTGCGGCTTGTCTTGCTGGAGCTTGTCCGTTTCCTGCTTGTACTACATTTCCCATAAAAACTTCTTGAACAAGAGAAGGGTCCAGGTTGATTTTATCCAATGCTCCTTTTATGGCAATAGCACCCAATTGGGTTGCCGGCACAGTAGATAAACTTCCTAAGAAACTTCCAATTGGTGTTCTTGCTGCAGATACAATTACTACTTCTTTACTCATTATATGTAATTTAAATTGTGTGTATTGTTTGCTGCGAATTTAAGGATTTTTGTAGGATAAAAACTAAGTAAAAAGTTAAGAGTTAGCTGTAATCCAAGTATAATTCTTAATTCTAGAGGGATACTTCGTACATCTAAGTTTGATTTACTACTTTTGAGTAATCAATAGAACGTAATTTGTGAGACGCTTTTTGAATAAATTTTATAAAAGACAATCTTTTATTTACAGGATTTTTCTTTTTATAACCACTACTGCACTTATTGTCTATTTGTTTCCTAAAGGGGGGATATTTAAGTACGAGTTTACCAAGGGAAAACCTTGGCAATACGAAAACTTATATGCTCCTTTTGATTTTGCCATTGCGAAGACAGAAGAGGAGATCGAAGAAGAAAAAAAAGACATTACCGATAATACAATCCCTTATTTTGAATACGATACTATTGTTTCTAATACTGCCAAAGAATCCTATGACGAGGCATTTAATAATTATCTAAAAGTCTTTAATCAAACCAGTGCCAGGGATCAGGCAAAGTTGTTTGGTCGAATCCTGCTTAACGATATTTATCGATACGGAGTCTTACAAAGCACAAGTCCGTATGATGAGCAGCGACAGATTTTTTTAAACAAAGGAAACGAAGCTGAAGCCATCACTTATGGGCAAATTTTGACTTCTAATGAAGTGACTAACCTCATTAACTCCAGAATTGATAAGAGTGAATATGCAAAGTTTAAAAGTGATTTTGTCGCCTTGTTCTATGATTTGGTGAAGCCCAATGTAAAACTCAATGAAAGATTAACACAAAGCACACTAGAGAATGAGTTGGCCAAAGTACTAACCACTAGAGGAGGAGTATCCAGAGGAAGTAGGATTATTGCGAGAGGAGAGGTTGTAGAAGGAGGTAAGTTGCAGATCTTAAATTCATTAAAAGCAGAATACGAATCTCAGGTATGGAGTGCCAAAAACTTTTACTGGATTGTTTTGGGGTATAGTCTTTTGGTATCATTGGCGTTAATGATGCTTTTATTATTTATCAGAAAATACAGGAACGATATTTATGAAAATAATACCCAGGTCACCTTTATTTTCTTTAATATTTTGTTCATCGTTTTGGTATCTACTTTGGTGGTGAAATATCGCTCCGAATATATCTATGTAGTACCCTTGTGTATATTGCCTTTGGTTCTTAAGGCTTTCTTCGATTCGCGTTTAGGTTTATTTACTCATGTCATTACGGTGTTAATCTTAGGTTTTGTAGTACCCAATAGCTATGAGTATACATTTTTACAAATCATTGCAGGTATTGTTACGATATTGACGATTTCAGAATCTTTTAAAAGAGCTAATCTCTTTATATCGGTGGGTCAAATCACCATCATCTATATCATTGCCTATATATCTTTTCATATTATACATGAAGGGAGTGTAAGTAATATCGATTGGACTACCGTCGTTTTGTTCGTGATTAGTGGATTTGCAACCCTTATTGTACACCCATTGATTTATGCTTACGAAAAGATTTTTGGCCTTATTTCTGATGTTTCCTTGTTGGAACTTAGTGATACCAATTCGGTGTTGCTAAAAGAATTGTCAGACAAAGCTCCTGGCACATTCCACCATTCTTTGAATGTCGCAAACATTGCAGAAGCAGCGGCCAATGAAATTGGGGCAAATGCCATGTTGGTTAGAGTTGGAGCGCTGTATCATGATATAGGTAAGATGGCAAATCCTACTTATTTTACAGAAAACCAATCGGCATCGGGAAATCCACATGATGTATTGTCTCCGAAAGAGAGTGCAAGAATTATTATCAATCATGTAATAAGAGGGATTGAAATCGCTAAAAAGTATAAACTTCCAGATCGGGTCATTGATTTTATCAGAACGCACCACGGTACAAGCACAGTATACTATTTCTATACCAAGGAAAAAGAGAGTAATGAAAACGTGAATATTGAAGATTTTCAATATCCTGGGCCAAAACCGTTTTCAAAAGAAACTGCCATCTTGATGATGAGTGATAGTGTAGAAGCCGCATCAAAGAGTCTTAAAAACCCTACCAGTAGTCTGATCGATTCTTTTGTAGAAAAGATTGTCAATAAACAGATGGAAGACGAGCAGTTTTTGAATGCTAATATTACTTTCAAGGAAATTCAGCAGGTAAAGAAGGTTTTTAAACGCAAGCTTACGAATATCTATCATTTGCGGATCGAATATCCGGAGTAATTGTGTTTTTTCGCTGGCATGGTTTTGCGGCACATTGTTTGATGCAGTAATCCTAGCAAGTTTTAAACACAATCAGGATGAAGAATTATCTTTTTTTATTGGCTTTACTTAGTTTACCATTTACTCATGTTTCTAATGCACAACTACGAATAGGAGGAGGGATATCTATTGGAGTAAATATTGACCTTCCTCTGCCAGAAATTGCTGTAGTCGTAGGAGACGCACCGTGCCCACAACCTCAAAATAGACGCCCAATAGTTCATAACTATGGTTCGATTAATCATCAAAATGGTCCTTATGGAAGGCATATTTATGAAGTAACAGGAGCAAGATTGCAACCAACATCTAATCAAGAAGAACGTATCCTATATTATTTGGGCTCTGGAGATGTATTAGAACTCATAATTCATACCGTTAACCCCAATGATTACAATTATCATTATTATGACGCTAATTGCGGTGATTGCTGGACGAATAATAACAGTATCGTTGCAATTTATATGAATCAAGAAGAAATCCCATTACATAATGGAAGCATTTCCCTGCAACCTGAAGTCAATGGAAGACTACATAGCGTGATTAACCTTCATAGTATCTATGATGGTGATTTTAATGGTACTATTGTGTTTTAGTCAGATATTTTTTATCCATCCAAAACGTTCCAAAAGGAATGATAGAACAAAGTAATACGATAGCTAGGGTTTTGTTATTCCATTGTTTTTCGAACTTTACAACAATGGCAAATACGATGTATAACAAGAATAGCAACCCATGTGCCATACCGATCACTTTATTGGGTTCTGGGGATTCGAACATATACTTTAGGGGCATAGTTACAAATAAAATAAGTAGGTATGAGATACCTTCTAGATAACTGATGAGTCTAAAACCTTTTATCATAAATTATGTATTGATATTATAATCCAACTCAAAAACTTCGAGTTTAAAATAGGGGATAGCAGATAGTAAGTGGTCAAAGATATCTGCCATTATATTTTCATAGTTTTTCCAAACCTTATCATTACTAAAAGCATAGATCTCAAGTGGAGTTCCTTGGGCTGTAGGAGCTAGTTGTCTACTCATTATGGTCATGTCTTTGTTGATATATGGATGGTTTTCTAGATATAACTCTACATAAGCTCTAAACACTCCCATATTGGATAGGTTTCTACCATTAACCAAATTACTTTTGTTAATGTTGTTTTGTGTATTGAAGGTATCTATTTCCGATTTTCTTTTCTGAAGATACGCTTTGATGATTTCAATTTCCTGAAGTTTATTGATATCTTCTTCTGAAAGGAAGGCAATACTTGATGTTTTAATGAGAAGAGATCTTTTGATTCTTCTCCCTCCAGAATCCATCATCCCTCTCCAGTTCCGAAACGATTCTGAAGTAAGGTGATAGGTAGGAATTGTAGTAATGGTTTTATCAAAATTCTGAACTTTAACTGAAGAAAGATTAATTTCTATTACATCTCCATCGGCACCATATTTTTCCATAGTAATCCAATCTCCAATTCGTACTGTGTCATTTACAGCAACCTGAATACTGGCAACAAATCCAAGAATAGTATCTTTAAAAATTAATAAAATAACTGCAGACATGGCTCCAAGCGCGGTTAGAAACGTCCAAATGGATTTTCCGGTGGCCGAAGAGAATATAAAGATGCCTCCAATTACCCAAACAAAAATCATAAAAACCTGTACGTAACTATCGATAGGCTTGTCTTTAAAAGAGTCTAAAGATTTTAGGAAATCCCGAAATGTTCTAAGAACGCTTCGCAAAATCCAAATCGTTAACACGATCACCATAATATCGAATAAGATCTCAAGGTATTTTTCTGTTGTTGGAAAAGCAATAAATAACTTAGGGACAATCCAAACAGTTATAGATAGCGGTATAATATGTGCCAGATAGTTGAAGGTATTGTTCTTTACCAAATAATCATCGAAGGTGTTTTTTGATCTTGATGCGTATTTCTTAAAAATAGTGATAAAGACTTTTTTCATGATAAAGTGTATCACGAATAAAGAAACAATCAATATAGCAAGACCAATAACTAAATTTAAATACTCTGAAGTGTTTTCTGAAAAGCCTTTGGAAACAAAAAGCTGGTAAAAGTATCGGGTAATATCTTCCATAAAAAAGGAATACTAGTTTAAGCGCAAAATTAAGGGTATACGGATAGTAATAAAAAATTATTCAAAGGATTTATGATTTAATTTAACGTATACAAACAAGAACCGCCATATACAATGATATGGCGGCTTTGATAAAGTGTTTTTGTAATCTAGAAGTTGAAATCTAGTCTTGCATAATAATATGCACCACCAAATCCCATTTGTACTGCATCCCAATATCCACCTGCTTCGGTTTCTCCATCATTTTGTTGGTCTGGATATTCATTAAAAATATTATTTCCTCCCAAAGTGAGTTTAAGGTTATCGCTTAATTGATACCCTGCATTAAGATCTGCAGTTATTTTTGCGCCATACACATCTTCGGTATCTGCAAAATCAATCAATACAATTTCGCTAAAATGGGTCAGTCCTAATCCAGCATTGAATTTATCCTTACTGTAGTTTGCATTAAAAGCAAATTTACTATCAGGTGCAGAAGCTAGAAGAAATGCCTTTTCACGTTCTCCAAAGAATATACTTTCGTCCAAATTTCCATTTTTAACTTCTTCGATAGTCATATTATTGATATTTCCAGCTAGAGTAGCTGAAATATTACCAAAATCAAAATTACCTTTCCAGGATAGGATAATATCAAGTCCCACAGTTTCGGTATCCACTCCATTTGCAAAAAATTGTGCTTCATTTACGTTTGGAATTTGAGGAGCGGCAAAAGTACCAGTTAGTACTATTCTATCTTTTACATTGATGTAGTATCCATCTACGGTAGCCGTAAACCCACCAAAGCTAGCTGTAGCTCCCACTGCAGCATTTATCGCTGTTTCTTCTTCAAGGGATTCGATACCAAAAGAAGCGGTTACAGGGCTGTTATTTGGTGATAAAAGTGTTTCTGTTGCCACACCCCCTTGAAAATCTGTAAATCGTAAGTTGTAATATATCTGAGCTAAAGAAGGTGCTCTAAAACCAGTACTCACAGATCCACGAACGTTAATGTTGTCTGATGCTTTCACTCTAAAGGCCAACTTTCCATTTATGGTGCTTCCAAAATCACTATAGTTCTCGAATCGTGCTGCAGCACCCAATAAGAAGCTATCGGTTATATCCAATTCTGCATCTGTGTATAAAGAGAAGTTGGATCTGGATCGATCAACTTCGTTGGCTGGGCTATATCCCGGGAAACCTTGTGACCCTCCTGGCCGAAGTTCTCCAGAATCAGGGTCGGTAGGTTGGGTTTGATTAGCAGGATCAATAATGGGTAATCCATTTACATCATACGTAGCATATGATCCTTCTTCACCAGCAAAAATGATAAAGTTTTCGGTTCTATATTCGGATCCAAAGGCTATGTTTAATCCTTTCATAATGTTTGGATAATACTTGGAGAGATCAAGACTTGTGGTATTCTGACTTAAGCTGTGTCCACCAGCATCAAAGTCAGTAGGAGAGGACTCTTGCAAAGAAGCATTTAACGTACCTTGTATGAAATAATGAAAATTGTTTTTACCCCATGTGTTATTTACGTCAATTTTCCAACCGTTTTCCGTCTCCGTACGTACTCCAACGGATACTGAGTTGTCAATGATATTGGAGGTGATTCTTGGTGTAAAACCATTAGGGAATATTGCGGTTACCACTCTTTCTCCACCATTACGAGTAAAAGCAAAAGCATCGGTATCTCTGTAGTTTCTTCCTCCAAAGGCGTAAGCTTCTGTTTTTTTGGAAATAGGTACAGCCGCGTTTACGAAGAAATTAAACCCATCGATAGCCGCTTCACCAAAACCTCTCCTGAAATCAAATCCGGGACGAAGTGTCTTATTTTTGCTCAAGAACTCTGTGGTAAAGTTGGCATAACCCCCATCGCCGATTTCTACTCCATAATTGGCAGTTACCTTTACGGATCCACCGTCAAAATCTTGGTCATCACCAATACGATTTCCATCATTATCGGTATCTAATCGATTTCCATCCGTATTGGGAGTACCGTCGGGAAAATCTCCCTTGGCATTGGTATTGTAAGCTCCATAGCTTACACTTCCAGAGATGGTATTTACATCGTTTTTAAGTACAATATTGATAACTCCAGCGATGGCATCAGAACCGTATTGCGCGGCAGCACCGTCTCGTAATACTTCGATTCTTTTGATAGCAGTGGCGGGAATTGCATTAAGGTCGGTTCCCGAATTTCCTCTTCCTCGTGTCCCAAAAATGTTAATTAAAGACGAAGAATGCCTTCTTTTTCCATTAATTAAAACCAAAGTCTGATCAGGTCCTAATCCACGAAGAGAGGCAGGATCAATATGATCTGCTCCATCAGATCCAGATTGTTTGTTGGCATTAAACGAAGGTGCTGTATATTGAAGCAGTTCATTGATTTCAATTTTACCACTTTTGGTAATAATCTCTTGCATATCAATAATGTCAATAGCTACAGGAGTATCGGTTGCTGTTCTTTTTGGACTTCTGGATCCAACCACAATAATGGTACTTAAGGCTTCTCCTTCTTGTAGAACAACATCTATAATTTCTTGATTTCCAACTTCTACCTCTTTAGTTTCATAGCCAATAAAGCTGAAAACTAATACGGCTCCTTCGTCAACAGCTATGGTATATTTACCTTGCTCATCGGTTGTGGTCCCTTTTTCTGAGCCTTTTTCTAGAATGTTAACATAGGGAATAGGAAGTCCAGAGGGGTCAGTTACCGTACCTGATACGATTTGTTGACCATAACTTAGGTACGTAGTGAATACCCCCAATAAAATGAGTGTGAATTTTTTCATAAAGTAATGTTTATTTAAGTTGATTGTCACCTTAAATATATCTAAAATATTTTACTTCGATTACTTTAAAAAAGGAGCAGACATAAAAAAGGCCGGAAGTAATTCCGGCCAACTTAATCTATTGTACTTTTATGTTATTTTAACTTATAAATAGTGGTAATTACTTCATCCGTATTACTATCATAAGATTCTAAAATAAGATTTTTGTCATTATCAAAATGCCCGACAGTATTATCTTTTCCTCCGGCGTTTATGATATAATATCCATTACTAAGCGGTCTCGCTTTGCATACTTGATTACCAGTTTTGTTCAAAAGAGTAATAACAAAACCTTTTCCATCGGTTACTTTAGTATACGCATCCATATCCGAAGAAGATTCTGATTTTTGAACTTGAACTTCTTGATCTGAATAGATTGCAGATTGATTGGTTTTGTCTTCATCACCAGGGTTTAATTCGATTTTACTTTTTTTGGTAATGACTTCTTGTTTTGTAATCACTTTCTCCTCGCCGTTAGCTCCCTTGATTCTAATAATTTTGGTAACTGTTTCTTCCGAAGAGTTTTCTTTCGGTTTTTCTGTAGTTTGAGAAAAACCGACGCTTGTAAATCCTAAAAGGATGACTGAGGTTAAAATTTTAAAAGTATTCATTTGTTTATAATTGGGATTCAAAATTAAAAAAAATGCTAAAAACAATAAAATATGCACTTTGATTACGATAATAAGAAGTGTAAATAGCGATTTGCTAATCTAATTCTACATATTTGTTTCCTAACTAGGAATAATAGTATCTTTGCACTCTCAAAAACGAGATAATACATAAGAAATCTCTGTTCAAAATAACGCAATAGAATTATGAAAGCAGGTATCGTAGGATTACCAAATGTTGGAAAATCAACTTTATTTAACTGTTTATCCAATGCCAAAGCGCAAAGTGCAAACTTTCCGTTTTGTACTATAGAACCCAATATCGGAGTGGTCAATGTTCCCGATCCCAGATTAGAGAAATTAGAAGAATTAGTAAATCCAGAAAAGGTGATACCGGCAACAGTAGAGATTGTTGATATTGCTGGTCTGGTTAAAGGAGCAAGTAAAGGAGAAGGATTAGGAAACCAGTTTTTGGGGAATATTAGAGAAACCGATGCGATCATTCATGTGCTTAGATGTTTTGATAATGATAATGTAGTACACGTTGATGGTTCTGTAGATCCTATACGTGATAAGGAAACTATTGATATAGAATTGCAGTTAAAGGACCTTGAAAGTATAGATAAAAAACTGGATAAGGTAAAGAGAGCTGCAAAGACAGGAAATAAAGAAGCGCAGAAAGAAGAATCTATTTTACTGCAATTGAAAGAAGGTCTTGAGGCCGGAACTTCAGTGAGAGCAATAGCTATTTCTGAAGATGATCGTGAAACTTATGTGAAACCATTACAGTTGATTACAGATAAACCAGTATTGTATGTTTGTAATGTGGATGAAGGATCTGCAGTAAATGGAAATCATTATGTAGACAAAGTGAAAGAAACTGTTGCTTCAGAGAATGCAGAGGTGATCGTTCTTGCTGTAGGTACCGAAGCAGATATCACAGAATTAGAAGATTATGAAGAACGCCAACTATTTTTACAGGATATGGGACTAGAGGAGCCTGGTGCTTCTGTACTTATTCGTGCAGCTTATAAATTATTAAATCAGCAAACCTATTTTACTGCAGGTCAGAAAGAGGTACGAGCATGGACAGTAACTGTTGGAGCCACTGCACCACAAGCTGCAGGAGTAATTCACACCGATTTCGAAAAAGGGTTTATCCGTGCAGAGGTAATCAAATACGATGATTTCGTACACTATGGCAGTGAATCCAAAGCCAGAGAGGCAGGTAAACTAGGAGTTGAAGGAAAGGCATATGTGGTAAATGATGGAGACGTAATGCATTTTCTGTTTAATGTTTAATGAAATTATATTTATATAGAAAAAGGCCTTCTGAAGAGCATCAGAAGGCTTTTTTAATTGCTGTTATGAGTGTGATTATTATACTTTATAGGTAATCTGGTATCTTTTGTAACTATAAAATTTCCTACCATAAAAAGGATAAACATTCTTTAAAAAAGAGATGAAATCGACACTTTATTAATGGGGGTTTACGGTTTTTTTACTAAATTAACGTATTGATAAGCAGGTTTTTGCTTATAAGGGGACTCTTTAACGTAAACAAAATATTCATTGTATAAATTGCTCGTGCATTAATAATTAGTGAGCCTTGAGAACGTATGTGCTAATATTTTCTGTGGTAGCTCTTAGCTATCTGTCTTACGGTCAAAACACCATGACCGAAACCCATAATGATAGCCTACAGTCATTAATTGATCAGTCTAGCGATTTGAGTTATGAGTACAAGATCAAAGAATCATTGGATTATGCAATTAAAGCTGTAAACTATGCTCATGAGCTAAATAATAACTACTACAAAGGGCAGGCATATTATCTGATGGCTTATAATTATGAAGTTTTGGTTGACTTCAAAAATGCTGAAACCTGTTACCGAAAATCATTACACTTTGGAGAGATTTCAAAAGATACATTGTTGATTTTACGCAGTAATAATGGTTTGGGAAATGTCTATTCTGATGGGTATAAAGACCTGAAAACTTCTTTGATTTTTTATGACAAAGCCAAAGAGTTGGGTAAAAATCTTGAAGACTCTTACGAATACATGACCCCAGTAATAAATTTAGCATGGACCTATATTGATATCGAACAATTTGAAGAAGCATTGCCTTTTATAGAAGAGGCACATCAATTGGTAGTAGAACATAGAGAATTACAAGGGTATTGTGAGGTGTTTTATCTGAAAGGTAAATATGCGATGTATAAAGGGAATTTTGTAGAAGCTGGTGACTTTTTTGAGGAAGCTATCGATATTGCAGAAAAACACGATATGATTCTTGAATTGTCTTATTTATATGAAGGGAGGGCTGAGCTAAATGAGAAAAGAGGTAATATCAATGAAGCCTATCAGGATATTAAGAAATATCAGGAGTTTACAAATAAACTATATGACAAAGAGAAATTAAAACAAATAGAGATTGCTAGAGTAAGTTTTAGTGTTGATGAATATAAAAGAGAATTGGAAATTGCTAATAAAGAAAAGGATTATCAAGCAAGTATTGCGAAGAATAATAAGACGATAACTTTTATTTCGATAGCAGGATTGATTTTTGTGTTGGGAACTGCATTTTTCTTCTACATGGGGTATCGTTCTAAGAAAAAACTGAATAATGTATTAAGAGAGAAAAATACACAGCTAGAAGTAGCAAAAACTGAAGCCGAGAAATTAACTACAGTAAAATCACAGTTTATCTCCACGGTAAGTCATGAATTAAGAACTCCGTTGTATGGTGTAGTGGGTATAACCTCTTTGTTATTAGAGGAAAAAGATATGCCTGAAAAGCATAAAAAACTACTTAATTCCTTAAAGTTTTCTGGGGATTATCTACTTGATTTGATCAATAAGGTATTGAAGATTGGTAAAATTGAATCCAACAAAGAAAAACTAACCAAAACCCCAACTGACTTAGCGCAATTGTCTCAAAATTTATTGCATTCTTTTGAATATCAAGCTAAAAATAAAAATAATAAACTGGTATTAGATATTCAGAAAGAAGTGCCTAAAATAGTAAGCGTTGATTCCCTTAAGTTGTCAGAAGTATTAATTAATTTAATAGGGAATTCAACAAAATTTACAGAAAATGGAACGATTTGGTTGAGAATTAAAATCGTATCTATAGATAAGGATCAAATTAAAATAAGGTACGAAGTAGAAGACAATGGGTTGGGAATTCCCAAGGATAAGCAAGAGTTTGTTTTTGAAAAGTTTTCTCAGTTAGGGAGAGAAGTTAATAAATCTGAAGGTACTGGTCTAGGACTTTCTATAGTAAAGAACCTACTTGAAATGATGGATAGCCAAATTCATCTCGATAGTAAAGAGGGGAGAGGAACCCGGTTTTATTTTGATTTAGATGTTGAGATTGTCGATGAAAAACAAGCAGAGAAACTCGATCTTAATGGTGAAGATACTGCACAAACGTTTAAGAAGATTCTTGTAGCAGAGGATAACAAAATCAATCAAATAGTAACCAAAAACCTATTGGATATTATAGGATATAGTTGCACCATTGTGGAGAACGGCTTCAATGCCTTGCAAATGGTCAAAAAAGAAGACTTTGATCTTATTTTGATGGATCTAAATATGCCTTATCTCGACGGGATGGAAGCCACCAAACGGATACGTGAATTTAATACACAAACGCCTATCATAGCACTAACAGCTTCAGAATTAAGTGAAGTGAAGTCAGAATGTTTGGAGGCCGGGATGAACGATATTATCAATAAACCACTAAATAAAGACGATCTCAAAGATATTATCGCAAAGAATTTGATGTAGTATTCGCAATAATATCTTTGAGGATCTAGTATTGTTTCTTAGTGAGTCCCTTCAGGTTGTTTATTTTTTTTATTCTTAACATGTTTTTCTAACCATTGATCTTGTTCCCATAGCACGTGTAGAATAGATTCTTTTGCTCTATATCCATGACTTTCTTTGGGTAAAATCACTAGCCTTGTTGTTGCACCTAATCCTTTTAAAGCATTAAAATAGCGCTCACTTTGCATAGGATATGTTCCCGAATTATTGTCTGCTTCACCATGAATTAAAAGTAAAGGTGTTTTCATTTTATCGGCATGCATAAATGGGGACATGTTATAATATATTTCAGGAGCCTCCCAATAATTGCGTTCTTCACTTTGGAAACCAAATGGAGTGAGTGTTCTGTTATATGCTCCGCTTCGTGCGATGCCTGCAGCAAAAAGGTTAGAATGAGAGAGTAGATTAGCGGTCATAAACGCACCATAGGAATGCCCACCTACTGCAACTCTTTCTCGGTCGATATAACCTAGTTGATCAATGGCATCTATAGCTGCTTTTCCGTTAGCGACTAACTGATCTCTAAAGGAATCATTCGGTTCTTTGTTATCTTCCCCTACAATAGGAAAAGAAGCATCATCAAGTACAGCATATCCTTTTGTAATCCAATATATCATAGATCCCCAAAAAGGATAGGTAAACTCATTTGGATTTGAAGTAGATTGAGAAGCACTATTTTTATCTTTATACTCAACCGGATATGCCCACAAAATCATTGGTAACTTTTCTTTCTTCTCTTTATCATAACCTGGTGGAAGATATAAAGTTCCTGAAAGCTCAAGACCATCGTTTCTTTTATATTTAATCAATTCCTTCGATACATTTTGTAATCCTTTAAATGGATTTTCGAAAGAAGTAATTTGATCTACAGTGTTCTTTTTTATGTTTCTTACATAGTAGTTAGGATATTCGTTTGGAGATTCAATGCGGACAAGAAATTTACCTTTTTCAAGATCTATGGCGCTGTATATATTTTCAACTTTATCAGTGTATTCTGATTGATAAACCCTAGTTGTTTTGTTTGTTTTTAATTCTAAGTTATCAATAAAAGGGAATTGACCATCTTTGGTAAAACCATCTCCGATTAGGTGCATCTGATCATTCTTAATGTCAATTACAGAAAGTCCATAGTCATTAATGGTTCTTATAGGGTCCCCAGGATCACTGTACCGGTCTTGGTAATTTCGATCAGAAATAATTTTTGATTCAGATTTTGGTTTTGAGGGATTGAAAACATACGTCTTGGTGTTTCTGGTATTCCACCAATAATCGTATGCAATCGCATACTCACTATTATTAGTCCAATTGATTTGCCAAACTCTGTTTTTGGTTTTTAGAATAGATTGAGGAGCTTCGTTAAAGGGAGCTTTTAACTGGAATACTTCATCTCTAAAATCTACTTTAACTTCTGGATCTCCTTTGTCTAATGCTTCAAACCAATACAATACAGCAGGTTTATCCACTCTCCATGAAATATTTCTTTTACCGGTTCTTGTAGACATAAAGCCTTTTGGTAGAACTTCAGTAAGAGGAACTTGGTTAATCGTTTTTATAACTTTTCCGCTATTATCATAAATTTTAGTTTCTTGAGGGAAACGGCGATAAGGTACCAAATAAGAAAAAGGCTTCTTGATTTCGGTTACAATAACATATGCTCCATTTGGTGAAAAAGAAAAAGAACTGTACATAGCAGAAGAAGCCCAGTTTTCAATGGTTCCATCTAACGGGACTTTTTTAATCTCTGAAAGGGATAGCTGCTCAAAGTTATATTCGTCGTTAGGATTCTTTAACAAATCCTGATACGTTCTGTTTTGTGCTTTTGTACCTTCACTAATCGTAATGGTAGGTCCCGTAGGAATAGCTTCTTCCTTATTTACAAGGGACTTTCTGTTATTAGGGATAAACTTTACTAATATAGATGAACTGTCCATAAACCACTTAAAAGGAGCACCCATATTTGAGTTTACCTTGGCATCTGTAATTTTCTTTGCCTCATTTTTTGCGACATCAAGAACCCATAATTCAACGCCGGTTTCTACAGTATTGGTGAAAGCTATTTTCTTTTGATCTGGTGACCATCTAGCATTAGTAATTCTCATATTTGAAGACAAACCAAGAACCTGTTTAGCATCTTTATCTTTTGGAGTCTTAATTTTAATATTATTGAAGTAATTGGCACGGCTAGAAATATTGGTTTTAGGGTTAATCCTTAAACCTGCTAGTCTCATTTCTTTTTCCGAAAGTTCTGCAATAGATTTATACGGATTACGATAGAAGAAAATTAAATTGTCGGCATTTTTATCCGCTCTAACAAAAGGAGCTAGTTGGACATCAACTAAATCCAGGATCTCATTTGAAGGCTTTTGATAGCCTAAATTTTCTTGGGCATAAACAGTAGATGACACTACTAATAATGCTAGGAAGAGCTTAATGTATTTCATGGTTAAGAATATTGTGTGAAAATTTTTGATACAGCTTTATAGCTGTTACAAGATTCAAATAATTACGAATATTAACAAGTATAATAATCCATTTAACATTAAAAAGATAGGTTTTTAATAAATCTAGTGGTCTCTTGTAAAACAACCTCCGCATTCTCCTTATGTGGAGTATGACCAATGTCAGGAATAATCAATGCTTCCGAAGGTCCTGTCGTATTATTTACAATTGAGTATACCTGATCCAAGGACCCGTATTCGTCCCTTTCTCCCTGTATGATTAGAGATGGGCATTTGATTTTGGGTAGGAATTCCTCGATATTCCAGAATTGATAGTCTTCGGATAACCAAGTCTCTGTCCACATTCTAAATACATCATCTGTTTTGTTTCCATGATATTTTATAAGCTTATCTCGAAGATTGGTCTTTTGGTAAGCGATTACCGCTTCTTTGATGCCAGCTATTGTTTCTTTTTCGACAAATACATGAGCTCCTTCAGTGATAACTCCCGAAATGATATCTGGAGATAGCGCTGCCGCCAGTAGTGAAATACTTCCACCATCGCTATGTCCAAAAAGAATAACCTTGGTAAGTTGTAGTTGATTGATTATTTGTACCAATACCTCTGCTTCATTTTGGAGGTAGCTTTTATCTCTTTTTTGAATTGAAAAAGGGGCAGATTGCCCATACCCCTGTCGATCGTATGATAGTATATTACACCCAATGCGATCAGCTATTTTGTTGGGAAAATCTCTCCATAGTTCAATGCACCCCAAAGAATCATGGAGAAAAATGATAGTCGGTAAATCTGTATTGAATAGGTTAGGATTGTCTGAAAATCGGAGACGATGATGATCAATTTTAATATCCAAAATGATGGGTTTATGGTAAAAAGTGCTAAAAATAAGCTAAAGTCTGTACAAAATGTATATTTTACGTCCTCAAAATTGTAACATAAACTAGTTTTCTTAGTCTAGCAATAGTAAATAATTAATTTGATCAGATGAAAAATATTTTTGCCAAAATCTTCATTGGCGTAATGCTAGTGGGGTGTGGAACTCCAAAAACGTCTAACGATATCGCTACAGGTGTACCTATTGCCTCGTCTGTAGATTTAACAAAGTCTACAGAAGACAAAGTACCTGTAGTTATCAACCCAGGAAGGTTTGCGCAAGATACGGTAACTTACTACTTGCCCAAAGTAGTACAAGGAACCTATGCAGTAAGTGATTTTGGGAAATTCGTAGATAATTTCAAAGCGTTGGATTATGAAGGAAATGAAATTATTACCAATAAGTTAGATGACAATACCTGGGTGATTCCTAATGCAAAACAATTAGACCAAATCCAATATCTAGTTAATGATACTTATGATATTGAAAACTCTGGAGAAGCTACACCGTTTTCTCCATCAGGAACCAATATCGAACCAGAGAATTACGTGTTGAATCTTCACGGTTTTATTGGTTATTTTGATGTACTCAAGAACAATCAATATACACTAGAGGTTATTGCACCAAAAGAGATGAAACGAACTTCTGCATTGCAAAAAGTAGGAGAAGAAGCTAGTGAGGATGAGAGTGTAGTGACGGATAAGTATTTTGCATCACGTTATTTTGAGATCACGGATAACCCAATGATGTATGGGAAACTGGATGTAGAAGAATTTATGGTGGGGGATATCAAAATTGTATTGAGTGTATATTCACCAAATGGAGTTCATAAAGCTTCAAAAATCAAAGAAACTGTTTTTAAGATGATGAAGGGACAAAAGGCATATCTTGGTGACATTAATAGTACACCTAGATATGATATCTATTTGTATTTAGCCGAAGGTACTCAGGAATCGCCAACAGGATTTGGAGCTCTGGAACATCATACGTCTACTGTAGTAGTATTACCAGAACAAATGCCTGATGAGGCATTAGCAAGTGCTATGATTGATGTAGTTTCTCATGAGTTTTTTCATATTGTAACTCCGCTTTCTGTGCATTCTGAGGATGTACACTATTTTGATTACAATGACCCTACATTTTCTAAGCATTTGTGGATGTATGAAGGAGTAACTGAATATTTTGCTACTTTATTTCAAGTGAATCAGGATCTCGTTGGTGAAGATGAGTTTTATGAAAAGGTGATGGGCAAGATTCAAAGTGCTAATGGTTTTGATGATACGATGAGTTTTACAGAAATGAGTGAGAACATCTTGGATCAACCGTACGCCTCAAATTATGTAAATGTATACGAAAAAGGAGCGCTTATCGGAATGTGTATTGATATTCTGATGAGAGAAGAGAGTAATGGGAACAGAGGTATTTTGTCCTTGATGAAAGAATTATCCTTGAAATATGGGAAAAATAAACCTTTCGAAGATGATAACATCATTGCCGAAATTACAGAAATGACGTACCCTTCTGTAGGTGAATTTTTGAATACTCATGTAGTAGGAAAGACTCCGATCAATTACAGAGAGTTTTTTAACAAAGTAGGGCTTTCAATTAGTAATGAAAAGGTAGAAACGAATTATATTCAAAATTCTGGAGCACTTATTGTGGCTGGTGATCAGGCCACTGGAACGATCTTCTTTACTGATTTGGTAGCAGATAATAGTTTTTGGGCAGAAAATGGAGTAAAAGCGAATGATAATATTGTAGAGATTAATGGTACTAAGTTGACTGTACAGAATGCTAATAATGTACTTGGAGGTACTTTTCAATGGAAAGAAGGAGACGATCTGGAGGTGAAATTGAATAGAGAAGGAGAAGAGGTTGTAATCAAAACCAAAGTCGCTAAATCGTATACACAAGGAGAAACGTTGTCTCCGTCAGATAATCCTACAGAAGAACAACTGGCGCTTCGTAAAGCTTGGTTGAAAGGATAATTTGTAATAAGAATAACTAAAAAAGCTGTAAAGCATATGCTTTACAGCTTTTTTTATGATGATTGTAGACTGTTTATTTTAAAGAAGAAGAATCGTATACCAATACCTTATTCCATAAATCTTTATTTTCTGCAATAAATTTTTTGTGGATAGGAGCCACCTGGTAGTTGTCATGAGCTTCTTTGGATGCAAAAGTGATTACCACACAATAGGTAAAGGAAGCATCAACTACAGGACGTTTTTCTGTGTTGGCAGGTGTACCAAAGTGGCTAGAGGTGATAAATTCACAACCGTCTAAAAGTTCTTTTACTCCTTTTTCAAAAGTTTTCCTTTCCTCTCTATTGTCTGGATTGTTTAACCAAAATAGTACAGTGTGCACTAGTTTCCCGTCTATGGTTTTGGCTGATTTTGTTGTTGATTCATCTTGTTGCGCAAAACTAAATGAGGAAATTAGAAGTGCTGCAAGAATTAGATAACGTTTCATAAATCAATGTGCTTTAGTTAATGTGTTGTTACCGATGTGGTATATATAAGAGTTGTTTCTGTTTAAAATATAGACGGTTTTACTCCGATTTATAGGGGATTTTATCTAAGAGGTATCGTATAGCCTCAAGACGGGCTTTGGTTTTTCGATCTGCTTCTATAATGATCCAGGGAGAATCTTTGGTATTAGTATGTTCAAACATTTTGACTTTGTATTTGGTGTATTCATCCCAAAGTTCCTGTGCTCGTTCATCTACCTTTGTCATTTTCCATTTTTTTAGCGGATTGGACTTGATATCTTTAAAACGATAATCTTGTTCCTCCTTAGTGATCGAAAAATAGAACTTGATGAGGTAGGTGTCAGATTCCATGATCATTCTTTCAAACTCATTGACCTGGCCCATAAAAGTTTCGTACTGTTGTTGGGTACAAAAACCATTTACAGGCTCTACCACAGCTCTATTATACCAACTGCGATCAAAAAAGACAATCTCGCCAGGTTTGGGGAGTTGGTTAACATAGCGTTGAAAATACCATTGTCCTCCTTCTTCTTCGGTTGGTTTTGGTAGAGCAACAATTTTGAAGTGTCTGGGGTTAATGTGAGCAGTAACTCTTCTTATGGCACCACCTTTACCAGCGGCATCTCGACCTTCGAACAGAATTACGACCTTTTTGTTATTGGTAATTACCCAGCTTTGTAACTTAACCAACTCTGCTTGTAATGCTTTAAGCTCAATTTCATACTTGGTCATTCTCAATGCTTTTTCTACATCGGTCTTTTTGTCGGCAAGAAGATATCGCAATCCAATGGGAGAATTGAGGAGTTCTATATCCTTTTCTGAAAGATATAGGGCTTCTGTTTGTTTTGTTTCTTTCATAGGGGATTAAATATCAATTTGTTCAACATATCGATGATACCTCAATATCACATTTGGGTCGGGAAATAGCCTGGTTTTGGCTCTGGTTTTACCTGTGTATTCAAATTTGGATAGCACGTAACGCATACTTTCTAGACGAGCTGTCTTTTTACTATTGGTCTTAACAATGATCCAAGGGCTAAAGGTAGTATGTGTTTTAGAGAACATTTGTTCTTTATAGAGCGTGTATTTACTCCATAATTGCTGTCCTTTCATATCTACAGGGCTAAATTTCCAGGCTTTCAAAGGGTTTTCTATCCGCGCATCAAATCGTTTTTGTTGTTCTTCTTTGGATATCGAAAACCAGAATTTGATAACTATTACACCATCTTCATAGAGCATATGCTCAAATTCGGGAACCTGCACCATAAACTTATTGTATTGCTTTTTGGTACAAAATCCCATTACTGGCTCTACTACAGCGCGGTTATACCAGCTGCGATCAAAAAAAACAATTTCTCCTGGGTTTGGTAATTCTTTTATATATCTTCGGAAATACCATTGCCCTTGTTCTTCTTCTGTAGGTTTGGATAGTGCTACAATTCGCATAGAGCGGGGGTTAAGATGCTCTGTAAACCGTTTGATAGATCCTCCTTTTCCTGCAGCGTCTCTCCCTTCAAAAATAATGGCTACTCTCATTTTTTTCTTGGCGATCCATTGTTGAAGGTTTACCAATTCAGCTTGTAAAAACCGTAGTTCTTCTTCATATTGAAACTTGCGCATTATTTTCTGGATATCAATATCCTTTTCCTGGGCAAGTGCTACAAGCTGTTTACGTTTTTTTATTTGATTAAGCTCCTCGAGGGTGAACATGTGTATTTTGATTTGTTGTAGTGTATGGTAAATATAGCATTAAGCAAGCTTTGGTACAACCCCATATATGGCTTTTCTGGATTTGAAAAGATAATCGCTTTATAAACAATGTGGTTTCTGGAAGGTGTTTTTGGGAAAAAAGAAAGCAGGCACATTTGATATGCGCCTGCTTCTAAATATTTTTAAGATGATTTTAACTTACTTTTTCTTGCAAGTAAGAGGTTAATCTTTCAAAAGTAGAGCCCCAACCGTTGTAGAAGCCCATTTGTTCTTGTTGCCTACAGTATTCTTCGGTTTCATGGATGACATGAAATGTAAATTGTGTTTTGTCGCCAATTTTCTTGAGTAACACTTGTAGTTCAACACCTTCAGTCATCGGTTTGAAATTGGCAGAAGTTCGAATTTTTTGAAGTTTAATGATTTCGATGTATACACCATCCGCAATAAAATCTTTTCCATCGGGCATGGTCATTGCATATTCCCAGGCACCACCTTCTACAAAATTATGCTCGATAATTCTGGTTTTCATTCCTTTTGGTCCCCACCATTGTGTAATGTGCTCGGGTTGTGTCCAGGCCTCCCAAACCAATTCTATGGGAGCGTCAAAAGTTTTTTCAATGGTTAACGTTCGGTTGTTAAGATCACTCATTTTTATTATCGTTTTTGGATTTTGCTTGTAGTTGTTTTAAGTAGGCTTCGAAAGAGTCTATTTTTTCTTCCCATAAACTTTGATATTGTTCAACCCATAAAAAAGCCGGAATCAGACTCTTAGGGCGAATCAGACAATAGCGTTCTCGCCCTTGTTGTTGGATATCAATAATACCACACTCATTAAGAATCTTTAGATGTTTAGATATCGCAGGTCGACTTACATCAAACTGATGGGCTATTTCGTTGATTGATAAGGTTTTTTGTGATAACAATTGAATGATATCACGTCGTACCGGATCGGCAATAGCTTGAAAAACGTCTCTTCTCATAAATATGTTACCGTTTGGTTACAAATATATATGTAACTATTCGGTTACACAAATTAATTGTGGATTAATTTTTAGATTTGAGGAGGAGGAGGTAAGTCAATGATTACAATCCAAGAAGTTGAAGTTTTTTAATTTTATGATAGCGTAAAGCGGCTTTAACGCATTGCTTTAGCTCATTTTTGGTAGTGGTTCGTTAATTTGAAACACCAGGGCTCTATTTCCTTCAAAATCAAAAGTTTGTTTAAAAACGATTCTGAAAGTAGCCACTAATTGACTTGAACAGTTAAAATACATGGCATATTGATTTGGAGTCTTTTTCTTCCAATCAATTCTGAGGGTACTTCCGTGTTTAGCAATATAGCTTGGTTCTCCCCATTTTAGAGTTTCTTCTAATTCTAATACTTCTTCGGTTTCCTTAGCAGTTTCCAAAATCAACTCACGAAGATTCAGCATTTTATCTTTTACGGTCCCTGGATAATTATCAAAAACGGTTTTTACGTTTTGAGAGGTGTTCAGTTTAAAATCTTTCATGAATTGTTATTTACTAAAATGGATGTTGTGATTTGAAAAGGATTAAAGATTAAGGTATCTGGTGTCACTGACAACTGTATGTCAGTAGCTAAATTTAATTTTTGGAGAGCTTTATTGAACATTAAGGAAGAATTGACATCAGCATGGGAAGAATCATAATGTACCCGTGCTTATTCAGGATATACTTTTGTGGTGTACACAATAAACAAAACTTTTAATTAAAACTATTATGAATAATTCAACTACAAAAGAACAGACAATCAAAGAAAATGTAAACGCTGTATTAAATCTACTTTCAGAAGGTAAATTTCTGGATGCAATGAATGAGTATTTGGCAGATGATGTTATTCTACGCGAAGGAAATAACGAGCCTAAGGTGGGTAAGGAATTTTGTATTCGTCAAGAAGAAGAATTACTAGCTACTGTTACTGCATTTCATGGATACGAAGTTGTAAGTGGTCCTGCAGTAAAAGGAGATACTTCATTTTATGAGGCTGTAATGAAATTTGATACCGCAGACGGACAAAAACATACTTTCGAACAAGTAGTGCGAACAAAATGGAATGATGCAGGAAAAATTATTGAAGAAAGATATTATCATTCTTAAAATCAAAAGATTACAATAAGTGTTTAATGGGATTGAGAACGACCATTACTGAAAAAGTAATGGTCGTTTAGTATATGAATGTCTCTCATTGTTTAAAAAAGAATCTAATCTCATTTCATGTTTATATAATTAGATGCTCTTCCTTCGGATTTAGACAAAATTGAAGGTGTATTTTGGTTGAAATGTATTTTAATAGCTTGTAAGCCAAATAATCAACAAATTTAGCTATGTATTTGTTAATTACTTTGTAGGTTGGCTGTTTTAATTTTGTAAGTGAAACCTTATATTAGCTGGCATTCTACCCAAAATTTTATGAGTAAGGAAACCAAATATACTGAAGATAATATACGATCCCTCGATTGGAAAGAGCATATCCGTATGCGACCAGGGATGTATATTGGGAAACTGGGAGATGGATCATCTCCAGATGATGGAATTTATATTTTATTAAAAGAGGTACTCGACAATTCGATTGACGAATATGTGATGGGTGCTGGTAAGACCATTGAAATTTCTATACAGGGAGATAAGGTGATCGTAAGAGATTATGGTCGTGGTATTCCTCTGGGTAAAGTAGTAGATGTGGTTTCCAAAATGAATACTGGGGGTAAGTATGACTCCAGAGCCTTCAAAAAGTCTGTTGGATTAAACGGGGTAGGTACCAAGGCAGTAAATGCGTTGTCTACTTATTTCCGTGTTGAATCTACTCGTGATGGGAAATCGGCTTCGGCAGAGTTTGAGAAAGGAAATCTTACCAATCAGGATACGCTAGATGAAACTTCTAGAAGACGAGGAACCAAAGTGTCTTTTGTTCCTGATGATTCTATTTTTAAGCATTACAAGTATCGTACAGAGTATGTAAGCAAAATGCTTAAAAATTATGTGTATCTTAATCCTGGACTAACCATTATCTTCAATGGGGAAAAGTTCATTTCTGAAAATGGGTTAAAAGATCTTCTTTCAGACAATATCAATCAAGAAGATCGCTTGTATGATATTGTTCATCTAAAAGGGGATGATATCGAAGTAGCGATTACACATAGTAAAACGCAGTATAGCGAGGAGTATCATTCGTTCGTAAACGGTCAACATACCACACAAGGAGGTACGCATCAAGCTGCTTTTCGGGAGGCTGTTGTAAAGACCGTTAGAGAATTCTATGGTAAAAACTATGAGGCCAGTGATATCCGTAAATCGATTGTAGCTGCCATTAGTATCAAAGTAATGGAACCCGTTTTTGAGAGTCAAACCAAAACAAAATTGGGATCTACAGAAATGGGGGACGGTTTGCCTACCGTGCGGACATACATTAATGATTTCGTAAAGAACAAGCTTGATAATTTCTTACATAAAAATCAGGCTACTGCAGAGAGTTTACAACGTAAGATTTTACAGGCAGAACGAGAAAGAAAAGATCTATCTGGAATCCGGAAATTAGCTCGTGAAAGAGCAAAAAAGGCAAGTTTACACAACAAAAAACTAAGAGATTGTCGCGTACACCTAAGTGATAGTAAGAAGGAGAGAAATTTGGAGAGTACGCTATTCATTACCGAGGGAGACTCGGCAAGTGGATCGATTACCAAATCCAGAGATGTAAATACGCAGGCAGTTTTTAGTTTACGAGGGAAACCTTTGAATAGCTATAACATGAGTAAAAAGATTGTGTATGAAAATGAGGAATTCAATCTTTTGCAAGCTGCCTTAAATATAGAAGAGTCTTTAGAAGATCTGCGATATAACAATATAGTAATCGCAACCGATGCCGATGTCGATGGAATGCACATTCGATTACTATTGATCACATTCTTTTTGCAGTTTTTCCCCGAAGTGATTAAAGAAGGACATCTTTATATTTTGCAAACACCACTATTTCGGGTAAGAAATAAAAAAGAAACCATCTATTGCTATTCTGAACAAGAACGAAGAGATGCGATTAATAAATTATCAGGAAAACCTGAAATCACACGATTTAAGGGACTTGGTGAAATTTCTCCAGACGAATTCAAACATTTTATAGGAGATGATATGCGTTTGGACCCGGTGATGCTGGATAAGGAGAAGTCTATAGAAGAGCTATTGTCATTTTACATGGGGAAAAACACTCCACAACGACAAGAGTTCATTATAGACAATTTGAAAGTAGAATTAGACGCAATAGAGGAAGAATTATAATAGTTTAAGCGCCCCTTAGGATAAATATGGATTTGGAAAACGAAAACGAAGAACTACATCACGAATCAACTCCCGAAGATCACCAACCACAAGAGGTGATCACTAAGGTAACAGGAATGTACAAAGACTGGTTTTTGGATTATGCCTCGTATGTAATCCTGGAACGTGCTGTACCCGCTATAGAAGATGGTTTAAAACCAGTACAACGCCGTATCCTACATTCTATGAAGGATTTGGATGATGGACGTTATAATAAGGTCGCTAACATCGTAGGGCATACCATGCAATATCACCCTCACGGTGATGCCAGTATCTCGGATGCTATGGTTCAAATAGGTCAAAAAGATCTATTGATCGATATGCAGGGAAACTGGGGTAATATCCTTACTGGAGATAGAGCAGCAGCCTCGAGATATATTGAAGCGCGCTTGTCTAAGTTTGCCTTGGATGTAGTTTATAATCCCAAGGTAACCGATTGGCAGTTATCCTATGATGGAAGAAAGAAAGAGCCCATCAATTTACCGGTTAAGTTTCCGTTATTGTTAGCACAGGGAGCAGAAGGTATTGCCGTTGGATTAAGTACCAAGATACTTCCTCATAACTTTATTGAACTTATCGATGCTTCTGTAAAACATTTGCAAGGAAAACGATTTACGATACTGCCTGATTTTCCTACCTCTGGTATTGCGGATTGCACGAATTATAATGATGGTAATAGAGGGGGTAAAGTTAGAGTACGGGCGAAAATTGCGCAACAAGACAAAAATACATTGGTGATTTCCGAGATTCCTTTCTCAACGACCACCACAAGTTTGATTGATTCTATCCTGAAAGCAAATGATAAAGGAAAGATTAAGATCAAGAAAATAGAAGATAATACAGCAGCAGAGGTAGAGATACTAGTGCATCTTCCTTCTGGAATTTCACCAGACAAAACTATTGATGCGCTATATGCATTTACCAATTGTGAGGTTTCTATTTCTCCTCTTGGGTGTGTGATCGAAGAAAACAAACCAAATTTCATTGGTGTTTCTGAGATGCTTCGCCGTTCTACTGATAATACGGTAGAATTACTAAAAAAGGAGCTCGAAATACAGTTAAACGAGCTTCAGGAGCAATGGCATTTTGCTTCTCTGGAAAGAATTTTCATCGAAAATCGAATTTATCGAGACATTGAAGAGGTAGAAACCTGGGAAGGAGTGATAGAGGCAATCGATAAAGGGTTGAAACCGCATATCAAGCACCTAAAGCGTGCCGTAACCGAGGAAGATATTGTGCGATTAACAGAAATACGAATCAAGCGTATTTCTAAGTTTGATATTGATAAAGCACAACAAAAAATTGAGGCTTTAGAAGATGATATCGCCAGTGTAAAGCATAATTTGGAACATCTTATCGAATATGCTATAGATTACTTCAAACGATTAAAATCCACTTACGGAAAAGGTAAAGAGCGCAAAACAGAGCTTAAGATTTTTGACGATATTGAAGCTACCAAGGTAGTAATCAGAAATACCAAGCTTTATGTAAATCGTGAAGAAGGATTTGTGGGTACGTCATTACGACGGGATGAATATGTAACCGATTGTTCTGATATTGATGATATTATCTGTTTTACTGCAGAAGGTAAGATGATGGTTACCAAAGTAGATTCTAAAACCTTTATTGGTAAAAACATTATCCATGTTGCCGTATTCAAAAAGAAGGATAAGCGTACCATTTACAATATGATTTATCAAGATGGTAGAGGAGGAGCTTCTTTTGTAAAACGATTTGCGGTAACGGCAGTAACACGTGATAAAGAGTATGATCTTACCCAAGGGAAAAAGAGCTCAAAAGTCACTTATTTTTCTGCTAACCCTAATGGCGAAGCTGAGGTAATTACTATTTTGCTACGTCAGGCGGGGAGTATCAAAAAACTGAAGTTTGATCTGGATTTTTCTGATTTGCTGATAAAAGGTAGAGGAGTAAAAGGAAATATAGTTACCAAATATAATATCAAACGAGTTGAGCTAAAAGAAGCGGGAGTGTCTACGCTGAAACCCCGTAAGATTTGGTTCGATGATACGGTACAACGATTAAATGTTGATGGAAGAGGAGAACTGCTGGGGGAATTTAAAGGAGAAGATCGCTTATTGATTATCGATCAAAAAGGCGGGGTGAAAACTTTGATTCCTGAAATGAGTTTGCATTTTAGTGCTGATATGATTGTGTTGGAAAAATGGAAACCTAAAAAACCAATTTCCGCAGTCTATTGGGATGGAGAAAAAGAACGTTACTATGTGAAACGATTTGTAATAGAAAATCCTGAAAAAGAAGAGTCTTTTATTACAGATCATCCTAAATCATTTTTGGAGGTAGTTTCTACAGATTATAGACCTTTGACCGAAATTGTTTTTACCAAAATCAGAGGAAAAGAGCAACGCCCTAATGAAGAGGTAAATCTAGAAGAATTTATTGCTATAAAAGGGATAAAAGCACTTGGTAATCAATTGACTACTCATAAAGTGCGACAAATAAATCTATTGGATTCGTTACCTTATGAAGAACCAGAACCACTTCCTGCGGAAGAAATTGAGGTTGTTGAAGAAGAAAATGTATCTCCAGAAAATGGAGGACAAACTACAGAAGATACATCAAGCGAATCAGAAGCAAAAAGTACCGAAGAACCTGAAGAAGGAGAACAAGGTAGCTTATTCTAAGCTTCGATATAAAAAATATTCAGAGTTTTAGATAGTAGGAGTAGGTTTTATGTTTAATACCAATAACAGAAACAGATTGAAAGAAAGATACTAGTTGTCTATCTTTATAATTTCTTTACATATTTGGTGAGAATCACAATATGTTGACCGTTTACTTTGCCTTCTAGATGTTCTTCGTTGTCGTGTACTAAGGTAATGTTACGCACTGCTGTACCTCGTTTTGCGGTAAAATTGGTGCCTTTAACGTTTAGATCTTTAACCAGTACTACATTGTCTCCTGCTTGTAACAGCGCTCCGTTTGCATCGATATGTTTTATAGCATCTTCATTTTCATCTCCTTCTCCAGTTGCTTTTGCCCATTGCAAAGTGTCATCATCTAGATATAGCATGTCTAGTAAGTCTTGCGGCCAGCCTTCAGCTTTAATTTTGTGTAACATTCTCCACGCAACCACTTGCACTGCAGGGACTTCACTCCACATGCTTTCGTTTAAGCATCTCCAATGATTTGGATCTATCTTTTCAGGGTTTTCTATCTGTTCTAAGCAAGTTTTAGAGATTAAAATATGACTTTCTAATCCATTTCCAGGAGATTTAGGAACTTGATATACCTCTAGATTTTCGGTATCACCAGATAATTCACATTTTTGCTGACTACGTTTTTGTAATGCTCTTTCTAAACTCATTTATGCAGGATTCTTTTTTTGATCCATACAAAAATGCAATTTTTTGTAGGATAAAAGAAAATAGCTGAGTAGTTTATTAAGCATTCGTATCAGGAGTAGGTATTACAGAGACTTTTTTTGCAAAATAGTATCCAATAGCTATAATACCACCAATTTCAGCAATAACAGAAAATATGGAGCCTTCAAAACCAAAAGCACCACCATTTAATAGATTATTCTCTACGATTTGAGTTTCAATAATAGAATACATGTCCAAACCGCTAACATTGAAACCAAAATGCGTTTGAAAAAAGTTCCAACTAAAATGCAATGCAATAGGAAACCATAAGTTTTTGGTATACACATATGAGATTCCCAGTAGTAAGCCTGCCAGAAACAGAACAACCATACTAAACCAACTAATATTTGGGTTAAATCCGTGTAACAAAGCAAAAATTGCCGAAGAGAGAATAAGTGCTATATATTTATTAAAAGAGATCATAAAATTTCTAAGTACATATCCTCTTAACAAAACTTCTTCTACTATGGCTACAATCAAAAATATCAAAATAGAAATAAAAAGCTCTCGGATTGAAAAAGTCAATTTTACAAACTCAATTTCACTTAGAAGCAATAAGGTGACATATGCAAACCCCATGATAAAAGCTCCAAGCACAATTCCACCCACGATTTCCTTACCTCTATTTTTTATATGAAAACCAAGAGAAACGAACTTTTCCTTATCTACAAAACGCATAAAAATCCATAGTAGTAAAAAGTTCCCCAAGAGATTAAAAGAAGAAGTGATTAATTGTTGCCCTGAAGACTTAACTACATTTGGGGGATCTATTTGAATACCTGCTACCCAAGCACCTATTAATTGAAAACCTCCTACTATAAAGAAATAGGGGATGATCAATAGCAGAACCCTTATCCATCCAATGTGTTTGTTTTCCATATATCTCTGTTAGATTTATGGTTGCTAAAATAGAAATATTTTTTATGGTTTAGAGGTAGTTCATTGGCTAACGGTACTTTCTACAAAATTTTTAAACTGATCCAACCACTTTTGTGTATATTTTTTGGACAGTCCAGGCATTAAGAAGGCCATTAATTTGGGCATAAACCCTTTAAACCTTGTGTAATGTACTAAATAATCCATTCTGGTAGTATTATGAGAAAGTGCTTTGAAACTGCATGTCACGGCATTATCCATATGTTTGTGTTCATAAGTTCCACTGAATTCTTCAGGAAGGTTTTTTGCCGTAATCGTCTCCACAAGTTGCATTTCTCGTTTTCCATGTTTGTAGGTAAGTATGGATTTGGCTCCAGGAGTACCTGGCGTTCCGCTTAAGGGTTCAAAACTTATAAAACCATCTTGCCATTCTTTGAGATGATCTGGATTATCAAAAAGTTGAATAACCTGATCTATTGGGGCATCTATTAGGACACTACATGTAAACTTCATAAGGATTCGATTTAATAGATGGTCTTATAAATATAGGCAAAAAAAAACACGGTTTGTAATTTTCAAACCGTGTTCATCATATCTATGAAGAATGTATTTGTTTAAAAACCAGCATATTTGTTAGCACTCTCCAAGACTTTTGAAAAATCGTAATAATCACTTAATGATTTATTATCTACGTGTTCAATAAGTGAATAGTTTTGTCTTAAATACGCATTTGTAAAATCGTCGATCCTATAATTGAGTAATTTTGCTTCCATAAGATCCCTTTTCCATGCTTTTCTTTGTGATCTTTTCATGGTACCCTCTTGAATCATCCTATCGTATGCTATGATTTTGAGAGATAATTCTTTGCAACGGGCAATCATTGCTTTGTATTCTTCTACAGGGTAGGTAGGTTGATCTTTTTCGATGTTCTGAGTTTCTTCAAATTGTTGTACTTCAATAGTAACATTTGTAAGCGTTGTTGTGGTAATTTGTTGATTTTCTTGGGCTTGTAAAACAATTGTAGTAAACCAAAGAATGGCAAATAGTGTGTGAGTTTTCATATTTTGGGGTGATTTTTAAAATTTAACTAAAATGTTTTGCGATCTGGATCTAAAGTAAATTTTAACACGAAGAATATACAATTGATCCGGATATAACTATTCAATTTTCGTTAAAATTCATTTTTGTTGGATTAAGTGTTTGCTAGATAATAAAACGAATCCTTAATCGAGTTTATTGCGAGAGTTGTAAAATTTGTAGGAATTTAAGTGTATATTAACACGTGTTATATGCGTAATGGATTACAGAAGCATGTAGGTGGTCAACTACATGTGTTATCGTTAATAAAATGAAAAACAGATTTTTAACCTATTTATTTTGGTAATAGACCATGATTTCCTAATAGTATTTCGTTACATTTTGTAAAAAATTAGATACTTTGTTTTTTTCTAATTTTAAAGTTTAGGAACTCTACAAACAAAGAAAAAGCAATGGTAAAATAGAGATACCCTTTAGGAATAGTTCCCACTTCGGTATCAAATATTTTAAAATGTGCTAGGTGAGCAGCTTCTGCAATAAGCATAAAACCAATAAGTATTAGAAAAGAAAGCCCTAAGATTTGAATTGATGGATGTTTGTTTACAAATCTTCCCACAGGAGCGGCGAAGAGCATCATGATTAAAACTGAAATCACCACGGCTACAATCATAATAATTAATGCATCATTGGGATTTGCGCTTAAGCCATTTGTCATTCCTACTGCGGTAAGAATAGAATCAAAAGAAAAAACGATATTGATCAATGTGATTTGTAGAATTGCTTTTGAAAGCGTAGAAGAACTCTTGGCCTGGATTTCTTTTTCTTCTTCTCCTTTTTCTTCTACTTTTTCATGAATTTCATGAACACTCTTGTACAAGAGAAAAATACCACCACCAAACAATATTAATGCTTGTCCGCTAATACCTGCTTCGACCCAAGGCAAATTGATATGCCAGAATGGGGCTTCCATAGCTACAAGAAGTGAAATACCGAATAGCAATACGATTCGCATAATCATGGCCAACAATAAACCAATATTGGTTGCTTTTTTTTGCTGTTGATCCGGAAGCTTACTTGAGGCTAACGAAATAAAAATAATATTATCGATACCTAATACAATTTCTAAAAAGGTAAGTGTTAGTAATGCAACCCATGCATCTGCAGAAGCGAAAATTTCAAACATCTTATTTTATTTTTTTGGCAGTTCCTTTTTGCTTGTTGGCACTACCCACTAATCCGTACTCAAAAGTATAGATATCACCATCTGTAGATAATATTTTCATGTGGATTGATTTTTCTTCAGACATACTTTTGGGATGCAATTTTTTGACAATGTACTCGCAGTCATTAATCCATCGGATAGTTGCCGTATCACTTTTCCCTCTGAAATAATCGATCTCGATAGAATCATTTCTAACAAATGTGGTTTTTGCTAGTTCTCCATCGAGAAGGGTTTCGAACTCAAATGTCCCAGTATGAAATTCTGTACAATTTCGTTCTTGTTGATAACACCCGGTAAAGAGTAAGCCGCAGAAAAGTGTAAAAAGAAAGTACTTCATAGTTTGGTTTAACTAAAAGCGAAAATAAATTTATTTCCAGAAAGTTAATAGTAAGCACTAAAAAAATATCAAGATTTTTTTGTGGTATATGATCTAAAGGAACCATCATTGTAGAAAATGACAATTCTTTCAATTTTTTCCTCATCATAGGTAATCTTACGAATAGCTTCCTGAGAAGTTTGAGGTATAGGAGTGGGGGTTTCATTTTCTTGGACAGGAGCAGGTGTGTGTTGCGAAAATAAATCCTGATCTTCTTTATCAATAGGAAGTGTAGTAGGTTGTATTTTTTCCTGAAGTGGTGTTGCTGTCACCAATTGTTTTTCCTGTACAATTTCTTCTGATTTAGGAAAGCTCCCTTTTCCATATAATAACCATTGCATATCGACATCACCATACGCTTCAGTTATTTTCATGACAAAGTCAAGACTGGGTTTATTTCGTCCACTAAGGATATGCGATATAGACGAACGTCCTACACCCATATAATCTGCAAAAGATGAGGCAGATACACCATAATGATCCATTATTTTTTGGATTCTTTTACCAAAATCTTTGTTGTTTACCATTGTAAACGAATAGAAGGTTAATATTGTGTTACAAAGGTAAACAATTTAATGAAATTCTCCTAGTTACATTTGTAAACAGTGATTATTGGGTAATAAAGTAGTTATTTAGATTATCGTATTTAATCATCTGATTAATAACAATTTAATTTAATATGCAAATATTTGGAACATTGATTGTTAATAACTGAAATACAATTGGAAACTGTACAGATATAATTGATTACAATCGTAAACAAACTAAATAATTTCACATGTTTACAAATGTAACTCGATGGTATTTACAATTGTAAATTAGTTGTTGGTTTACAGATGTAAATAATAATTTGTTTTGTTATGAATCTTCAATAAACTATACTAATTTCGTGGCATATAATTAGATATGAGCAACATTGATAGATTAGAAAATTGGTTCTTACAACACAAAGAAACTTCCTTATTTGGACGTTATATTTCTTATGATCATATAGCCCCTATTTTAGATAGACACGCTTCTAAAATGAAAATTGAAGTTATAGGAGAATCTGAAAACAACGCACCTATTCATTTAATTACTTTGGGAACTGGCCCCAAAAAACTATTGTACTGGTCTCAAATGCATGGCAATGAAAGTACGACTACAAAAGCGGTGTTTGATGTCCTTAACTTTCTAAATGATGCTAAAGAACCTTCGGTAAAGGAACTCTTAGAATCTTGTACGCTCTATATTATTCCTATATTAAGTCCGGATGGAGCTAAGGCATATACGAGGTTAAACTACAATCAAGTAGATCTTAATAGGGATGCTCAAGCAAAAACACAAAAGGAAAGTGTTGTATTAAATAAGATTATCAGCCAGATTCAACCAGATGTAGCTTTTAATCTACATGGGCAACGAACCATCTTCAGTGCAGGAGAAACTAATCATACAGCTACAGTGTCGTTTTTATCCCCAGCAGGTGATCCAGAGCGAACCATTACTGCTAGCCGAAAAATAGGTATGGAGATCATCGCTCATATGAATTCTATTCTTCAACAGTATATTCCTAACCAAGTGGGGCGTTATGATGATGGATTTAATATCAACTGCATAGGAGATACTTTAGAGTCTTTAGGGATTCCAACTATTCTTTTTGAGGCAGGTCATTATGAAGAGGATTACGATCGCGAGCATACTCGGAAATATATATTCTATGCATTAGTCAGTTCTTTAGAGTATCTAGCCAGTACATCAGTGACCGGAGCTTATTATCAAGATTATTTTTCAATCCCTGAAAATGGAAAGTGTTTTTACGATATCATTATTCGAGATGTACTTTTGAATGATAAAAACGTAGATATAGCGATTCAATTCTCCGAAAAATTAGAGGAAAATACTGTCAAATTTGTACCTAAAATTGTTAAAATTGATGATTTACGAAAATTTTATGGTCATCGCGAAATAGAGGGTAAAAAGAGGGTAATTCGTCACGAAAACGTTACAGTAGAGATAGTTCCAGAGGTTGAGATGTTAAAATTTCACTTAGATTCTGAATTATTCTCAATAGAATTGACAAAAAGGTGAATTAAAATGTGTGAAAACTGTATTTTTCTGTTATTTTTGCAATGTAAATAATCGGGAAAAATATTAAATTGTTACTATGGCAAAGTTCAAATTAGACGAAGTTGACCACCAAATTCTGGATATGTTGATTGAAAATACACGTACTCCATTTACTGATATCGCAAAGAAATTATTGATATCTGCAGGTACCGTTCACGTACGTGTTAAAAAAATGGAGGAAGCTGGAATTATCGAGGGGTCTTCTCTAACATTAGACTATAAAAAATTAGGATATTCTTTTATAGCTTATGTAGGTATTTATCTTCAAAACACTTCTCAAACCAAATTTGTTTTGGAGCGCATTAACGAAATACCTTATGTTACTGTAGCGCACATCACTACAGGGAAATTCAACATCTTTTGTAAAGTAAGAGCAAAAGACACTAACCACGCAAAAGAAATTATTTTTAAACTAGACGATATCGATGGAGTATATCGTACAGAAACTATGATTTCTTTAGAAGAAAGCATCAATGATAAGAAACGCTTAATGCATTCTATTTTTCAGGAATTGTAAAGGGTTTCTCTTTCTTAATAGCATAAGCCCTTTGAGACATGATCTTAGAGGGCTTTTTAATTTTTGTTAACCACAACCATTTTACCACCACAACAATGGCTAGAAAACCAAAAATCGAACGTTTTAATGAAAACGTTCTAGCAAAGTACCAGATATACAACAGTATATTCATGACCTTGCCTTTTGATACGATTACCAATACTGGAGTATTACTACCACTTTTTAAAGACGTTTGCGAAAAGGGCTACGAACTTCATAAGAATCCTACAGAAATTGTAGAAAAGTTTTTTGCACAATATCAGGATAATCCTTCTGAAAAAGATAAACACGATCTTTTGTTCCGCTTTATTCAATACATAGAACGACAAGTAGTATTGTTTGATGCGATTGAAGATGCAGCTTTTCCTGTAGTGAATAATATGGATGGTAGAGGGACATTGCGCAGTATTAAAGAAGAAGCGCAGGCAAAGGGGCAATTGGAAGAATTGAAAGATTATCTTAGGAGATTCAAGATTCGTCCAACACTTACGGCACACCCAACTCAATTTTACCCGGGAACTGTTCTTGGGATTATTCATGATTTGGATAGCGCAATACGCGTAAATGATTTGGCAAAAATCAAAAAATTGTTAGCGCAATTGGGTAAGACCGCTTTTTTCAAGAAAGAAAAGCCAACTCCATTTGATGAAGCCGTAAGTTTGATATGGTATTTGGAGAATGTATTTTATCATTCTGCCAGTACCATATATAACTACATTCAGGAGAATATTTTTGAAGGAGAAGAGATGGATAACGATTTGATTAATCTTGGTTTTTGGCCGGGAGGAGATCGAGATGGGAATCCATTTGTTACTACAGAAACTACACTCAAAGTAGCTAAAAGATTACGCAAAACGATATTGATCAATTACTATCGTGATATGCGTGAGTTAAAGAGGCGTATCACTTTTGGAAATCTACAAGAAAAAATCATAAAGTTAGAATCTGCGTTATATGATAATTTCTATTATTCAAAAACTGCAGAGCCATTATCTATAGAAGCGTTGCTAAATGGTTTGTTGGAGATCAAAGAAGAATTGATTGAAGAGCATCAATCTTTATTTTTGGAAGACCTTCAGGCAATGATCAACAAGGTTAAAGTTTTTGGATTTCATTTTGCAACCTTAGATATAAGACAGGATTCCAGAGTACATCATAAGGTGTTGACAGATATAGTTCAAAAGACCAATGAAGCAGGTTTAGGTATTTTTCCTGAGAATTATGAATCACTTTCAGAAAAAGAGCAAATCAAAGTTCTTTCAGAAGTAAAGGGAAAATTAGATCCATCGATTTTTGAAGAGGACATTACCAGAGCCACGATAGAGTCTATTTATGCGATTCAAACTATTCAGAAGGATAATGGAGAACGCGCAGCAAATCGATATATCATTAGTAATAATGGAGGTGAGTTAAATGTGATGGAAACCTTTGCTATGATTCGATTATGTGATTGGCAGCAACCCACAGTAGATGTGATTCCTCTTTTTGAAACAGTGCCAGATCTCAAAGTGGCACATGCTGTAATGGAATCACTGTATAGTAATCCTGTTTATATGGATCACTTAAAACGCAGGGGAATGAAGCAAACAATTATGCTAGGCTTCTCTGATGGTACTAAGGATGGAGGGTATCTGATGGCAAACTGGGGTATTTTTAAAGCAAAAGAGGAGCTAACTGAGATTTCTAGAAAATATGATGTCGATGTGATCTTCTTTGATGGTCGAGGAGGACCTCCTGCAAGAGGAGGTGGTAATACCAACCAGTTTTATGCTTCTCTAGGTCCAACTATTGAAGATGAGCAAATACAAATCACGGTGCAAGGGCAAACCATTAGTTCTAATTTTGGAACATTAGATTCTTGTCAATATAACTTGGAGCAATTGTTAGGAGCTGGAGTCGAAAACCAATTAACAACCAATGACGCTAATCGTTTTTCTGAAGAGAATAAGAAGACCATGCAAGAGTTGGCAGATATTAGTTATCAGACTTATGTAGACTTTAAGAGTCATCCAAAGTTCCTTCCGTATTTAGAGCATATGAGTACCTTAAAGTACTACGGAAAAGCTAATATTGGTAGCCGACCTTCTAAACGAAGCAAAAGCACTACCTTGGATTTTGGAGATTTGAGAGCAATTCCTTTTGTAGGTAGCTGGAGTCAGTTAAAACAAAACGTTCCAGGATTCTATGGAGTAGGAACCGCATTAAAATCTTTTGAAGATCGTGGAGAATTTGATAAAGTAGTTACTTTGTATAAGGATTCTGCTTTTTTTAGAGCGTTGATAGCAAATAGTATGATGAGTTTGACTAAGTCGTTTTTTGAGCTTACGGCATATATGAAAGAAGATAATGAGTATGGGAAGTTTTGGGATATTATCCATGATGAGTTCGAACTCACAAAAAAGCTATTGATGAAACTGACTGGCTATTCTGAATTAATGCAAAACGAACCAGCAGGTAGAGCTTCTATTGATATGCGTGAGAAAATTGTACTTCCGCTACTTACGATACAGCAGTACGCTTTGAAGAAGATTCAGGATATGAATCGTACTGAAGATGCTGATACTGAATTGCGTGAAGTTTATGAAAAAATGGTGACACGCTCTCTATTCGGAAATATTAATGCTAGTCGTAACTCAGCATAATGTAATAAAGAACTGTTAAGTTTTTTTAGAAGTGAGGTAGGAATGATTAAATTTCTACCTCATTTTAATTACATACTATGATATCCCAACTCCGTAAAGAAGAATACCATCCTTATTATGGCGCGTACATTGCAAAAGCAGAATTTCCTGATATCGTTGAGGGATTGAAAGCTGGTAAAACCGAATTTATTGATTTTGTGAGCGTTTTACCTGATGAAAAACTAGCTTTTGCCTATGCAGAAGAAAAGTGGACTTTGGCCGAAGTATTGCTACATTTGATTGATTCAGAAAGAATATTTGCGTACCGCGCATTAAGGTTTGCTCGTAAAGATAATACACCTTTGGCTGGTTTTGATCAGGACGTATATGTTCCTAATTCTAATGCAAAGCATATGACAAAGAATGATATCATAGAAGATTATGAGGCAGTACGTAATAGTTCTATAGCTATGTATAAGAATTTTACCAAAGAGATGTTGCAATTTATAGGAACAGCAAGTGATAGTCCTATGAGTGCAAGGGCATTGGGCTATATTTTGGCCGGGCATCAAAGACATCATTTGGAAGTGATTAACGAGAAATACCTTTAAAATGACCAAAGAAGAAGTTGCCCATAATTACCTCGACTTTTTACAAAATGGGGATATAGATCAAATCGTTGAATTGTTTACTGATAATGGTGTCGTAGTCTCACCTTTATATGGCACAAAGCCGGCGAAAGACTTTTATACAGTTTTGAAAAATGACACCAACCGTTCTATACTTAGGTTCGATGGTTTGTTTTTTGAAGAAGATACGAATCGTATTTCTTTGCTTTTTGATTACTATTGGGAGATTAGCAATGGAGAAACTGTTCAATTTAAGGTGGTTGATATTATTGAATTATCGCCAGAAAATAAAATAGAAAAATTGACTATCATCTATGATACCGTACACAGTCGTAAAGCTATAGAGGATATCAAGAGAACGAAATAAAAGTTTAGATTTATAGTATTAGAGATAGGGTATTAGGATCTAATTCATGTCCTCCGGTATGCATGTGGAATTGAATTTTAGGAAAAATACGCTCTAATCTATCCTTTTCGGCTTGGACTTTGTCTTCTTCATAATAGGGATCTTTTTCTCCCAAAATATGCACTATTTCTGTGGTAGGGATTAAAAAATCAAAATCCTTTGGAGCTAGTTCTCTGGGAAAACCACCAGATACTATTGCAAAAGCAGTACAAGATATTTTTCTGCTTGCGATCCATCTACTGGCAATACTAACGCCTTGAGAATATCCCAAAACAATGAGATTAATATTTTCTGGAATATCTTCCTCTTGCATTACAGCATCTATATAGTTTAATACGTTTATAGTCTCAGCTTTGGTGTTTTCTTTGGTAAGCCAACTCGAACCTACTTTGTTGTAGGTGTTGCCTTTATAATATTTTGAAGGCGCCTGCGGTGCGATAATATAGTTTTGAGTACTATCCAGACTTTCGAATAATTTAATGAAATATCTACTTAGATATCCAATCCCATGAAAAACCAACCAAACATTTTTTGTAGTACTAGTAAGTTGATTTAGTGTAGAGTAGGAGTTTGTAGTTTGGTAAACTGCTGATTTTTCTTCTGTATTCATAGGATAGAAGGTAAGTTTTTTAATGTAATTCGAACCAATCATATACAATTGGCCACAAGATATCTCGGTTTTTCTTTCTAAAAAAATCAAAATGCCCGATAGCCCTCAAATTGTATTGAGATGGTATGAGATGTTTGCGGGTTACCGAGGCATTTTGATATACTTTATCTCCTAAAATATCTACAGATTTTTTCGGAGCAAAAAGATCGTCTTCTATACTTATCAATAGCATCTGATCTTTAATGTGTTCGTAATGAGTGACTTTATTTTGTTGGGTAAAATGTAGCATTGAATCCGGATGTAACAAGAACTTTGCCCAATCCTTTGCTACTTGTGTGGTCAAGGACTCGCCCAGTCCAAACCATTTTGAAGGATAATAGCCCAAAATAGAAGTGGTTATGGGTACAAAAAGTCCAAAATTAAGAAGTATGAGAAGTCTCATTTTAAACTTGAAGTGCTTGTAATATCCATACTGAGAAGCAATGGTTAAATACTTGTCGTAATATTGATGAGCATCACTAAAACCAATGCTGTTCCCTCCGTAACTATGTCCGATTAAATATTGTTTGTTTCCAGGGTATTCTTCTTTGGCATGTTTTGATACTTCTTTGAAATCCCCTGCCCAGGAGAAATATCCATCATTTTTTATGGATTGTAATGTTTTGGATTTAGAAAAGCCAATACCTCTATAATCAAAAGTGAATACATTACATCCCTTTTGTGCCAGTTCTTTTGCTAAGCCGAAATAGAATTTTTGAGGAACAGCTACTGCAGGAGCAAAAACAATAGTTATATTGTTAGGCGATTCTGGAACAAATTCATGTACGGATATAGGGTAATTATCAAAAGATCGTAGTGTGTAGGAATCCATTAGATTATTTTTTAAGGATGATTTTCTCCATTCTTTGTATGGCTTTATCTAAGTACTTGGAATCATCGTAGACCTGCATCAGCAAAATGCCACCTTCAATATCTTGCACCATTTGTTCTGCAAGTTCTGTAGCTTCATTAGCATCGTACTGAGATTGTTGCAGTAAACGTTCAATCCCGGAAATAAAATCTTGAAAGAAAGATTGGATCTCTTTTTTGTAAATAGGGTCGAGGTGTATAGTTTCTAAAGCAGTATTCGCCATAATACACCCACCATCTGAAACTTGAAAGATTTTGAACATCAGTGTTTTCATTTTTACAATTTTTTCTTCGATGCTCATAGAAGGATTGTCTATGATTTTGAACAAATTATGATGAAAATAACTATGTACTGTAGCTAGTACTTCTTTAATCAGTTCGTCTTTATTACTGAAATAGTAATAGAAATGTGATTTCTGAATCTGGCAAGCTTTAGACAATTCGCTCATGCTACTATTTTGTACACCACGTGCTCTAAGTACTGGAATGACCTTTTTAAGAACTTCAGCTTTGGATGTTTTTACTTTTGGCATTTTATTGAACGTTCGTTAAAATAATAATCAAATATAGTTAGAATTATTTAAAGTCATTACATATTTTTGCTATATAATACTTCGTTTTTATGAAATTCACAGAATCAGAGATACTCGAACAATGCGCAAAAATGTGTAAAAATACCCTTATGGAAACCCTGGAAATTTCCTTTTGCGAGGTGGGTGAGGACTATTTGGTGGCCAAAATGCCGGTAACCCCAAAAGTTCATCAACCTGATGGTGTATTACATGGGGGAGCAATGGTTGCTCTAGCGGAAAGTGTGGGGAGTGCAGCTTCTTATATTTTTCTCAATGCAAAGGATTTTTTTATAAGAGGACTTGAGATATCTGCAAACCATGTAAAAAGTGTAAAAGAAGGATATGTGTTTGGACGTGCCGAAATTGTACACAAGGGAAGAACTACCCAGCTCTGGGATATTAAAATAAGGGATGAGGAAGGAAATTTGATTTCTGTTGTAAAGTTGTCCACTATCGCATTACCAAAATCAAAGTAATATGAATGTGCATCCAGAATTTGCTGGTATCGAAGAACATTTGGACCAAAACTTACCCTTGGTCTTATATAAAAAACAAGGAGCGAAGCATCTTAACGTTTTGCTTCAAGAAAATGAGATGATCTATGAGGTGGCAAATTATCAAGAATCTGGATTTGTTTTCTCTCCTTTTGATCAGAGTAAAAAGGCGATTTTACTTCCACTGGATGTTTGTAAACATATCACTATACCACTTACTGAGTTACCGGTAGTAGATGAGGACGTATTCTATACAAAAGAGCAGGAAATAAAAATTTCTTGGTCTGAAGAACAGAAAAATAAACATAAGCAATTAGTACAAAAAGGAATTGACGTAATTAAGGCAGGTGCTTTTAAGAAAGTGGTTTTGTCTAGAAAAGAGGTTGTTGTAGGTGAAGAAGCTTTTGAACCTTTATTGTTACTAAAACGACTAATCAATTCTTATGATGATGCGTTTGTGTATTTGTGGTACCACCCAAAAGTTGGTATTTGGTTAGGGGCTACTCCAGAGACATTGCTCTACAGTAAAGAAAATAAGTTTTCTACTATGGCATTGGCGGGAACACTGCCATATCAGTCTACAGAACAGGTGAACTGGGGGAACAAAGAGCTTGAAGAACAAGAGATGGTCACTTCGTTTATTCTAGAACAATTATCCGGGATCGCAAATGACATTATTTCTTCAAAAACCTACACACACAAGGCAGGAACTTTACTTCACTTAAGAACAGATATAAAAGGAGATTTAATTCCAGAAAAATCAGGATTAAAGGATGTGTTGTCTATATTACATCCTACACCAGCGGTTTGTGGTTTACCCAAAAATGATGCGAAAGAGTTTATTTTACAAAATGAAGGATATAGCAGAGAATATTATACTGGATTCTTAGGGGAGTTACATATGCAGGATGGTAAAGGGAAGGTGATATCTGATATGTATGTAAATCTTCGTTGTATGCAACTTAATGGTAACGAGGTTGAGTTGTATGTAGGAGGAGGAGTAACCAAAGATTCTGATCCGGAAAAAGAATGGGAGGAGACGGTGCGCAAAACCGAAACCATGAAAAAGGTGCTGTTTTAAATTCGTATCAAAAGGTTGGGTTAGATTGGTTTGATGTTGTACTTTAGCTCTTCAAATGAAAAGACGTTTTTATTCAAAAATTCCTTTAGCGCAAAGTGTTGTGGCGCTATGCGAAGCAAAAGGTGTTCATCATATTGTAATTTCTCCAGGATCTCGTAATGCTCCTTTAATTATTGGTTTTACCGAAAACCCAACTATGAAGTGCTATAGCATTGTGGATGAACGTTGTGCTGCTTTCTTTGCTTTGGGGATTGCGCAGCAGATAAAAAAGCCAGTAGCGCTTGTGTGTACCTCTGGAAGTGCACTTTTAAATTACTATCCTGCAATTTCAGAAGCTTTTTATAGTGATATCCCGTTAGTGGTGCTAAGTGCAGATCGACCTATCGAACGAATAGATATTGGGGACGGGCAGACCATTCGTCAAAAAAATATTTTTGAGAATCATATCTTATATTCTGCTAATTTGTATTCTGAAGTGGTTGCAGAAACCGAGATTAAAGATCCCAAAGTACGACAGAAACAGCGAGAAGCGCAAAAGCATAACGAAAGAGAAATTAATCTGGCTTTAAACAAAGCTATAGAGAAAAAAGGTCCGGTACATATTAACGTTCCTTTTTATGAGCCTCTGTATGATCGATTAGAAGAGCCAACAGTCTTACCTAAGAATATACCTGTAGAATTTCCGCAGCATCATATCTCAGAAACCCTTCAGGATGAGATGCTAACATTATGGAATACTTCAAAAAGAAAAATGATTCTTATAGGGGTGAATTCTCCTGGAGTCATAGAACAACGGTGGATCGATCATTTTGCTAATGATCCTTCGGTGCTCGTGTTAACCGAAACCACATCCAACATACATCATGACTCTCATGTAAATTGTATTGATCAGTTGATCACCTCTTTGTCTGAAGAGGAGTTTGAGCAATTGCATCCAGATATATTGTTGACGGTAGGAGGAATGGTTGTTTCCAAAAGGGTCAAAGCTTTCTTAAGAGAGTATCAACCTAAGGCACATTGGCATATTGATGAGAAAAAAGCTTTTGACACCTATTTCTGTTTGACAGAACATATAAAACTAACTCCTAATAACTTTTTTGGAACCTTCTTGATGGAAACAAAAAATGTAAATGGAGATTATAAGCAATCCTGGTTAGCCATTCGAGATCAAAGAAGAGAACGACATCAAGCATATCTGGAACAAATAAAGTTTACTGATCTTAAGGCGTTTGAGGTGATTTTTGATCATATTCCCGAAGGTCAAATGGTGCAGCTAAGCAATAGTTCTACAGTACGCTATGCGCAATTATTCTCTTTAAAACCTTCATATCGGGTATTTTGTAATAGAGGGACTAGTGGGATAGATGGAAGCACTTCGACAGCTATAGGAGCTGCCACAGTAACTAACACTCCAACAACTTTGATTTCCGGAGATCTCAGTTTTTTTTACGATAGTAATGCATTGTGGAACGATCATATCCCGGCAAACTTCAAAATTATTTTGATTAATAATGATGGAGGAGGGATTTTTAGGATCTTGCCTGGTAAAGAAGAAAGTGTTAACTTTAGTACATACTTTGAGACTACTCATGGTTTATCTGCAGAACACTTGTGTGCCATGTTTGGATTTGAATATCACAAGGCGGATACATTAAATGATACCATTGCAAGTATTCAACAGCTATATAAAAACGACAGCAAACCCCAGCTACTCGAGATTTTTACACCTAGAAAAGAAAATGATAGTACGTTAATCGATTATTTTAGGTGTTTTGTCTAATATTTGGCCTTTAATATACTTTAAAGAATATTTATTCATTTAATATTCATCTATATTTGAGAAACAAATTAAAATAACTAAAAACCTAAAACTTTATCATCTTATGAGTAAAAGAGACGAATTAATCGCTAAGTATGCTGCGGACATTAAAGACAAAATCGGTCAAACACCAGATATGGATTTATTAACCAAAGTTACTATCGGATGTGGGCCATCTATCTATAATGCTGATGCTGCTACAGTATCAGGAAGTGATCAAAGTGAGTTAGATACTGTAAAGAAGAACTTTTTGATCAAAAAATTAGGTCTTGCTGATGGTCCTAAATTAGATGAAGCTATTGCTTCAGTGATTGAGCAGTACGGTAAATCAAACCGCAATAAATACAGAGCTGTAGTATACTATCTTTTAACCAAGCATTTCGGTAAAGAAGCAATCTACAACTAAAAATTAATACTTTGTTTTAGAGATAAGGGTGGGTCGAGGAACGATTCACCCTTATTGTTTTGTTTTAATAGCGAAAAAGCGCTTTTAAAAATTATCTTTGCACAAAATATAGAATACAATGCTAAACTTAGGAGTATACAATACGCTTAAAATTTTGAGAGATCGTGAGCCAGGACTATTTCTTGGTGACGATGATGGGAATGAAGTGTTACTTCCGAATAAATATGTTCCGGAAGAATTCGAAATAGGAGATGAGATTAAAGTTTTTGTGTATTTGGATAGTTCTGAGCGTATTGTTTCGACTACTCTAGAGCCCTATGGTACACTCAATACCTTTGCTTATCTGAAGTGTACAAGCGTATCAGATATTGGTGCTTTTTTAGATTGGGGATTAGAGAAAGATCTTTTTGTTCCTTTTAAAGAACAAGCGTTTAAAATGAAAGCTGGAGGTTGGTATTTGGTTTATATCTATTTGGATGAGGAAACCAATCGATTAGTAGGTTCTAGTAAAACCAAAAAATACTTGGATAACTCTCTAGTGTTATTGTCGTCCTATGATGAAGTGGATTTAATTGCGTCTCACCCTTCACCGCAAGGTTGGAATATGATCGTAAATCAAAAACATCTGGGGTTAGTATATGAAGATGAGATTTTTCAAAAGATGACCGTAGGAGATCAGATGAAAGGCTTTGTGAAAAAAGTGCGTCCCGACGGTAAAATTGATCTTACTCTTCAAAGACATGGTTATCGTAGCATAGAGCCTAATGCCGAACAAATCCTAAAGGAGTTAAGAGCTAGTGGAGGGTTTATCGACATCAATGATAAGTCTGCTCCGGAGGATATTAAAGAAGTTTTTCAATTGAGTAAGAAAAGTTTCAAAAAAGCAATAGGGTCTCTTTATAAAGCTAGGAAAATTACCATCGAAAAAGATGGTATAAGAATAGTAGAATAACTTCAGGTTTGTTCTCGGTTAAGTTAAGTTTGTTTTAAGAGTGGCATGCAATTGTAGGTAATCGGCTTAAAGTCAATTATTTTATTAAATTTATATCCTCAAATATATAGTCACTAACTTAACCTTTTATACCCATGGTTGCATTTTGCAAACGAATCGCCGATTCCAGGTGGTTTCAACAATTCATTATTACAGTAATTATTCTTGCCGGAGTTTTAGTTGGGATACAAACCTACGGTGATAAAGTTATGCAGTGGACTCCAATCATTGATGCACTCGATTGGTTAATCCTCGTTATTTTTACAATCGAAGTAATTATAAAGATTACCGCCGAAGGAAATCAACCTCAGAATTATTTTAAAGATGCTTGGAATTTATTCGACTTTTTCATTGTTGTAGCTTGTTATGCAGGTCCATTTTTGGGAGATAGTGCAGAGTTTCTTCCTGTATTACGATTAATTAGAATACTTAGAGTTTTTAAACTCGTTACGGCACTTCCAGAATTGCAACTCATAGTTGGGGCATTGTTGCGCAGTATTCCTTCTATGGCGTATATAAGTTTATTATTAGGATTGCTGTTCTATATCTACGGGGCAATGGCAGTATTTTTGTTTGGGGCGAATGACCCTATTCATTTCGAGAATTTACAAATGGCCATCTTGTCTTTGTTTCGGGTAATTACTCTGGAGGATTGGACGGATATCATGTATATCAATATGTATGGGTGTGACAACTATGGATATGGAGGAAACGAAGCTCTGTGTACCAACCCGAGTGGATCACCTATTTTGGCAGCTATGTTCTTTGTTTCTTTTGTGCTCATAGGGACCATGATTGTTTTGAATCTATTTATTGGTGTGATAATGAACGGTATGGATGAGATGAAGGCAGAAACTGAATTAAAAGCAAAGGTGAAACGTAAAAACAAAGAGGACGGAACCAATTTAAAGAACGAAATTCATTTGCTGATTGATAAGGTAGACGGAATAAAAGAAGAATTAAGTGTACTTACACATTTATATGATCAGGAACGTAAAGAAGTCCCTTTAATTGGTAAAGCATATGAGCATACCAACGGGAAATCAAGATAGTTTCTTAGTACGCTAAACCTGTAATAGGGCAGAAAGCACCACTATAAAAGCCTGCATCCTTGTAGGCTATATTTTTTACACCGCCATTGTTTTGAGTGTTGTTAAATCCGTTACCCGAAACTCGCAAAGAAAATGCTCCGGGTTGAGGAATAGAAACGTTATACAAAGGTGCGATGAACTGCTCTTTTGGTAGTTCTAGTATAGGAGCGCTTTTGCGCAAAGCTTGTTGTCGTACATCTACAGTAAGATTGACTTCCATTAGTTGATACTTTTGGGATGAGTCTTCCTTTTGTACTAAGGAAATAGGTTCACTAAGTCTCTCAAAAGAAATAGTTTTAATTTCAATTTCTTGTCCAAAAGATAGGTATCCAATACCTCCAAATAATAATATCATCAAAGTCTTCATGTTGTAAATATATATGCTATTCTATAAAAGATCATCAAAAACTATGCTAAATTCTAGATAGAAACCATGTTTTTATCATTTTTTTGATGGATTTAGCTGATAAATAATAGAGATGAATAGGCTTTATTGTATTATTTTTGAAAGATAAAAAATAAATTAATGAGTTCAATAGACTGGAAAACCGCAAAAGAATATAAAGATATAACCTATAAAAAATGTGATGGTGTTGCTCGCATTGCTTTTAACAGACCTAATGTACGTAATGCTTTCAGACCTAATACTACAAGTGAATTGTATGATGCATTTTACGACGCACAAGAAGACACTTCGATAGGAGTGGTATTACTTTCTGCAGAAGGCCCTTCTTCCAAAGATGGTGTATATTCATTTTGTAGTGGAGGAGATCAAAAGGCAAGAGGTCATCAGGGATATGTGGGTGAAGATGGGATGCATCGATTGAATATTCTGGAAGTACAGCGATTGATTCGTTTTATGCCAAAGGTTGTTATAGCGGTAGTGCCAGGTTGGGCAGTAGGAGGGGGACATAGTTTGCACGTAGTATGTGATCTTACTTTGGCAAGTAAAGAACATGCGATTTTTAAACAAACGGATGCAGATGTAACTAGTTTTGATGGTGGATATGGTTCTGCTTACCTTGCCAAAATGGTTGGGCAAAAGAAAGCTAGAGAAATTTTCTTTTTAGGAAGAAATTACACTGCTCAAGATGCGTACGAAATGGGAATGGTAAATGCCGTGATTCCTCATGATGAACTTGAAGATACAGCCTATCAATGGGCACAAGAGATATTGGAGAAGTCACCTACTTCTATAAAAATGCTAAAATTTGCCATGAACCTTACTGATGATGGTATGGTAGGGCAACAGGTTTTTGCAGGAGAAGCTACACGATTAGCATATATGACTGAAGAGGCAAAAGAAGGTAGAAATGCTTTTCTTGAAAAACGTAAACCAGACTTTAAAAATGTAAAGTGGATACCATAAAAAGGTATTCTTGGGGTTGAAACATAAAGATTAGGGGAAATGGATAAAAAAGAAGAGGAATTATTATCGATGCATTATCAGATCGAGAAGACTGATATCAAGCAACAACAATTAGAAGATCGACTGGGGTCTATTTCTAAGGATTTGGACAAAAGTAAAACTGTTCGGAATTTATATTTTGTTCTAATTGTTCTGTTGTTGTTGATCACGGCTGGGGCAGGGTTCTACCTGGTTAAAAAAGATAAAATATTCGCTTCTGGGCTTAATGAAGATAATTCTGAAGAAATCCAAAAGCTACTGGTGACCAACGATTCCCTTAAAAAAGCGCTTCATAAATTAAAAGAGGATGTTGCTGCATATCAAAACAAAAACAGTGGTGTAGGAGCAAATGGTGAAGAGGCGTTAGATTCTATTCAAGAAGAAAGTAAACTGAAGTTTGAAAGAATTTACTGCTATATTACTAAAGCTTTTGAAAGTAATGATGCTACATTTATCGAAGCTGATTTTATAGAATTTTATGAAGGTAGAAAAGCGGTAATGAAAGCCAAAGAATTCGGTGAAGCGGAGTATGATATCGACAAAGATGGTGATACTTTGTATTATTTGTATAATAATTATTATATTAATAACCAGAATTCTAAGTCCAGAATTTTAGAACTTGACGATAAAGCAAGGGTTCGGATTGATGATATCAATCAAATTTCTAATGGGTTTCCGTTAAAAGCGTTTCAAAGAATTATAAAAAAGAAACAAGTTTTTGTATTAGAAACTAATAATGGTGTTGTTTACAGTATTACTCAGAAGAAACTCCCTTAAGCGTGGTGTAAATATGTGCGATACAATTTTGTTGAAACCCCATTAAACTACCCCAGTCATGAAGGTTATGAAAGACGAAGATCTTTTGTCATTACATTATCAAATAGAAAAGGCAGAAATCAAGCAAAAGAAACTTGAAGACTTGTTGGACGCCGAGACCGAAAAACTAAAGAAAAGTAAATATTCTAATCGAATGTTTGGTTCTTTTTCTTTAGTGTTACTACTTCTAGCAATATTTCTAGTTGCCAACGCATTTTATTCAAATAAAAATAATGAGTTAGCTACGGTCGAGATCAACAGGAGTGAAGAATTATCATTACTTCAGAATGAATTGGACGCTGTAAAAAGTGAACTGGCCGTATTGAAAAAACAAAAACAAGAGATAAAAGATATCAAAGATATGTATCTCTATAGAAGTTTGATTAATAAGGATACCGTGTATTCTGTACAGGTAAAGGCCTTAGTAGATGGTAAAATAGCTTCTATCTCAGAAAAGTATACCAATACCTTGGTGTATAGTGATACTTCGCTGTATAAGTTAAGTCTGGGTATTTTTGAAACGCTTTCCGAAGCTCAGGATTTTAGAAAAACCTTGATACAATCTGGGATGTATGACAAACGCGTGTTTGTAATATCATACAAAGATGGTAAACGTATTAAAATAGAGGACTTTCAGTAAAACTTTTACTCTTTTTATCTAAGCTGTGGATATGAGCCAGGATCTACCTCGTTCATAATATCGTATACCTTTTCGAAAATATCTTCGGTAGATGGTTTACTAAAATAATCTCCATCAGTTCCAAAGGCAGGTCGATGCGGCTTTGCACTTAGTGTTTGTGGTTTACTGTCTAGATGCGCATAAATATTTTGCTCATCAATCAGTTTGTGTAATATATACCCTGTTGCACCACCAGGTACGTCTTCGTCTATGACTAGTATTCGATTGGTCTTTGCAACACTCTTTACAATATCGTGATTCAAATCGAACGGAAGTAAGGATTGCACATCTATTACTTCGGCATTAATACCTACGGTAAGTAATTCTTTTGCAGCTTGCTCAACCAATCTCAACGTAGATCCGTAGGATACTAATGTAATATCTGTTCCTTCTTTTACAGTTTCAACAACTCCGATTGGTGTTCTGATTTCGGATAGGTTGGAAGGCATTTTTTCTTTTAATCGATATCCATTCAAACACTCAACTACTACTGCAGGTTCATCACTCTCTAATAGAGTATTGTAGAAACCTGCTGCTTTTGTCATGTTTCTAGGAACCAAAATATGAATACCTCTCAATAGATGAATTAGTCCACCCATTTGTGATCCAGAATGCCATATACCTTCTAATCGGTGTCCTCTGGTTCTTACGATCAATGGAGCTTTTTGCTTTGCAAGTGTTCGGTAGCGTAATGTAGCAAGATCATCACTTAATCCTTGCACACAATACAAGATATAATCAAGGTATTGAATTTCGGCAATAGGACGTAAGCCTCGCATTGCCATGCCGATTCCTTGCCCGATAATTGTTGCTTCTCTAATTCCAGCATCAGAGATTCGTATTTCTCCGAATTTTTCTTGAAGACCTTCTAATCCCTGATTTACATCACCAATCTTACCACTGTCTTCTCCAAAGATTAATGCTTCAGGAACTCTATTAAAAATTTGCTCAAAGTTATCACGTATAATCACTCTTCCATCTACTGCTTCAGCATTATCCTGATATTCTGGTGCCACCTCTTCAATATTAGTTACTTTGGTGTCAAAATCATTATATAAGTGATCGCTATACTTCGGCTGGATTTTATCTATATAAGTATTTACCCACTGTTGTAATGCGCTTTTTTCTGCAAAGTTTTCTTTTACAACATATCTTAAAGCTTTTCTAGTAGCTTCAAGAATATCCTTACGTATAGGCTCTTCTTTCGAAGCAAGCGTATTTACTAATGGAGTGATAAAGTTTTTGTTAGCACTTTTTTCTTCTACAGCTTTCAGTTGTTGTAATGCTTCTTGTTGTTCTGATTTGATTTCAGATAGATACGCATTCCAGGCTGCTGTTTTTCCTTGTCGAACTTCTTTTTTAGCAGTTTTCTCAAGATCCAGCATTTCTTCTGCAGTAGCAATGTTGTGGTCTATGATCCACTCTTTGAACTTTTTGTTACAATCGTGCTCACGTTCCCAGTTTAGGCGTTCTTCACTTTTGTAACGCTCATGAGATCCTGAAGTAGAATGCCCTTGAGGTTGTGTAAGTTCGGTTACGTGTATGATTACAGGGATATGCTTTTCTCTTGCGATCTCATCTGCAGTTTCGTAAGCATCCATAAGAGCGGGGTAGTCCCAGCCTTTTACTTTGATGATTTCATATCCTGCTAAATCCTCGGTACGTCTAAAACCTTCTAGGATTAAAGAAATATCTTCTTTAGTTGTTTGATGTTTTGCATGTACAGAAATTCCGTATTCATCATCCCAAATGCTAATCACCATAGGTACTTGCAGTACCCCAGCGGCATTAATAGTTTCCCAAAAAAGCCCTTCACTTGTACTTGCGTTTCCGATCGTTCCCCATGCTACTTCATTACCATCGATCGAAAAGTTTTTGAAATTAGCTACGCTTTTTTCATTTCGGAATACTTTTGATGCTTGTGCTAAACCTAAAAGTCTAGGCATTTGTCCAGCAGTAGGAGAGATATCAGAACTAGAATTCTTTTGCTGAGTAAGATTTTTCCAGCTACCATCTTCGTTCAAGCTATGTGTGGCAAAGTGGCCACCCATTTGTCTACCAGCTGCAAAAGGTTCTTTTTCTATATTGGTGTGCGCATACAATCCAGCAAAGAACTGCTCTATCGTATACTTATCGATAGCCATCATAAAAGTTTGGTCGCGATAATATCCTGATCGGAAATCACCATCTTTAAATACTCTTGCCATGGCAAGTTGTGGTAATTCTTTTCCACCACCAAAAATTCCAAACTTTGATTTTCCTGTTAATACTTCCCGTCGTCCAAGAAAACTACACTCTCTGCTTATAAGTGCAATTTTATAGTCTCTAAGGATTTGACTTCTATATTCTTCAAATGAAATATTTGATGTAGTAACAGTTTCAGATTGCATACGAACGACGTTTAAAGGTTTGCAAATTTAGTTAAAATGCTGGCCATTTGCAAGACCGATACTCTTAAATTTTTTAAACATATCTCAGTTAAATTCATTTTTTGTTGATGAATTATTGTTTTTGGGTGTATTTTTAAGGATTGATTAACAAATGTGTAAAATTTTCACATTTAGGATTTTGAAAAGATGAAAAGAGGTTAATACCACTCTCTAGTAAACAATCCGATAAGTGTTTCTGGACTTAATGTAATGATAAACCGAATTTGTTGATCGTAGTTGGGTTGTGCAATTTCCCAACCCTTACTAGAAACAACGGGGAAGAAGACTTCGAAGAAATCGGCAACCAAACTTAATCGCACTCCGCTGTCAAAAACAAATTCTGGAGACGTTCCTCTATTTTTTACTAGTCCTACATCTCCATAGGCGTAGATCCAATTCCAAATATTGGTATTGGCATTAAGGGTAGTAATCCACTGATTGGCAAAAGGAACATCGAGTTGGGATTTGAACCCTCCTTCTGCAATGATGATTTGTTGACTTACAAATCCTGTATCTTCACTTCTGCCTAAGTAATTAAAATCAAATAAATAGTCTGTAGGTCGATCCAGGGCAAAGCTGAAAAAATCGCCATCCCTTTCTGTGTCATTGAATAAAAATGTACCGGCGAAAAATCTTAGGTTTAGCTGTCTGTTGTTTAGGAATAACTTTCTATAGTTTATTGTAGTCGATAGTTTGCTGAAATTTTTAGAAATCTGATAATCTACAGTATATCCTAAGAAATCAGTTAAGTTGAAATCAGAATATCGATATCTTGCATTAAAAACGTTATAATCTGGTGTTTCTACGGGATTCAATTCATCCCTTTGTCGAAATACGTTTACATTTCGCAAAGACAGTCTTTCATTTTTATTGGATCGAAGATCTTCAGGTCTGAAATAGAAGTTTACAGAAGTAGAAAATCTTCTAAACAACAAATCAGGAGCATAGCTAAACATGCTACCATTTATTCCGTAACGAATTTGATATAATCCGTGATCTGCAATTTGATTTCTAAAGAAGAAAGAGGCAGACCCCAACAATTTCTTGGATTTTAAACCATAAGCCGGGGAAATGTTGTACTCAAAGTTTCTTCTTATCAGTGTTTTATTATAGAATTTGGATGCAATCGTAAATCCATCATAAACATTAAATTCAAATTCTGGAATAAAGAAAATTTGATGATATCTTGGATCTTCTACATCTTGCAGTAACCTGAATTGAACAGGTTTGTTGATGAACCAATTTAGATTTCGGATGTTGTTTCTTCGGTTAACTTCAGGGATATTTTGATCATAATCCAGAGCTACTTTGCTAAGATCATTGTTTGCAATCTTTACTTTTTTGGTCCCGGTGAATCCCTCGACCCAGGTTTTAGAAACCACGTCTTTTTTACGAAGTCCATATAAAGAAATCGGCATTAAATTATTTTGTCGATTCTTTATGGTAACCTCTACAGAGTCTTTGTCTTTTTTTACTGACTGTATTTTGAAGTCTAATTTAACATTGGTATTTACGTAATCTTCAAAAAACCAATCTATATTTTTTGGAGACATCGAGGTAAGCGTCTCTCTATACTTTTCAGAATTTGTAGGTTGTAATACATTTTGTTTGTAAAAAGTACTAATGCTTTCAGCTACGATATTGTCATCTTCTAGATAATCCTCGAGATACTTGAATCCAACACCTGCTTTATACGCATTGGCAATATTTTGATTGAACTTTACCAGTTGATCCTGGGGGAGTGAGAGAGGCTGATCCAGAAACAACCTTGCCATATTTTTGTAAGCAAGAAAATACTGGTCGTTAAACTCTAAGTCTGCAATATGAAACCATCTAACTCCGATGACTTTACTTAGTTTACCGATAATTTTCATATCGGGATAGTGCTGCTCTGTATAGGCCATCATTAAATAAATATGTATGGCATCCCTAAGCCAGGCATCATGTCTTGGGTCGATAATGAGTGTGTTCTCAAGATAATTTTCGGTAATTGCTTTCAATTGTTTGATTTCAAACTGAAATCCATCAGGGAAAGGTCTCACAATATCCGGCAGCTGATTTAATCCATATACTGGATTGTTTTTATAATCGCTTTCGGATATCAAAATTTTGTCAAAAGGGTAGGGACCTAATTTTTTTTGTAAGAAATCGATAACTCTACTGGTAGCTACCATTTTCATTTTGGACATCAATTTATTATCATCAATGTCACTAACGAATTGAATTCCATTAAAATCAAAATTGTAAAATGTGCTAACTCCACGATTAATATATAGGTTAACTTCTGTTCTGTTATTTCCGGTGAACTGAAGCTTTTTGATGTCTTTTTCTTGCGAGGCTACTAAAACTTCTTTTTTAAGATCCGAAACTACAGTGTATGATTCTGGAACGGTAAAGTCAATTTTGTAATCTATTAACGGAGCATACAGATCATCTAGGTTTTTATGGCTGTATGTCTTCCATTCGTTATCAAATACTGCGGGTAGGATGTACCAATATTTAAGATCAAAGTTCCCATTTTCTTTATATCCATATCTCGTAAATTTACTACTAGGGATCTTTACTTTGTATTTTAAAACAAAAGTTTGTTGTTCTCCTGGGAGTAATATTTTGGGACATTCGACCCAAATAATATCTGGAGCGCCATCTTGTCTGCCCCAACTTAATGATTGAGAATTCGCGTCAAGAATATGTTGTACTGTAGTGTGTCCTCTTTCATGATCTTTTGCAAAATAAAAACGCTTTAGAAAATCCTCAGAGAAACGTTCTCCCAAAGGGGTGGTTTTGTTTGAAAAAGCGTTTGCCCAATCAAGAAACTCTATTCTTTTTAACCCCTTATCAGAGGTATTGGTATAAGTGATTTCTTGTTCGATGGTAAGTACCTTTTTCTCGGTATCTAACTCTGCGTTAATATACGTGCTATGTTGAGCTGTTGCGGTAAGCAGTGATAAAAATGCAATTATGATATGAGAAATCTTAGTACTGTTCAAGATATTATGTGTGACTTAATAGTTTTTATTATCAATTAATAGGCCAAAAATAACAGAATTTGATTTTTCTTCGGTAAAGAAAAAATACCAAATCCTGTTTTAATGTATAATTACTTTTTAGAGAATGATTCTAGAAATTAGGACTTAGATTGTATTCTGCATAGAATTTATCTAGTATTTCTAAAACCTCTTCGGGGGTATCAACCACATGAAAAAGATCTAAATCACCTTCACTGATATTTCCGAATTTTTCTAGTAATGTTGTTTTAATCCAATCGATTAGTCCTCCCCAAAACTCAGTACTTACTAATATAATCGGAAATTTAGCGATCTTTTTGGTTTGAATAAGTGTCATCGCTTCAAAAAGCTCATCCAAAGTCCCGAATCCACCGGGCATTACTACAAACCCTTGAGAGTATTTTACGAACATTACCTTACGAACAAAGAAATAATCAAAATCCAAACTTTTATCGCTATCGATATAAGGATTGTCATGTTGCTCAAAAGGGAGGTCGATATTTAAACCTACAGAGGTTCCTCCGCCCAGATGTGCTCCTTTATTTCCTGCTTCCATGATCCCTGGACCACCACCAGTAATTACTCCATACCCATTATTCACAATTTCTCTAGCTACATTAACTGCTAATTCGTAGTACTTGTCATCGGTTTTTGTACGGGCGGATCCAAATATTGAAACACATGGACCAATTTTACTCATTTTTTCGAATCCGTTTACGAATTCTCCCATGATTTTAAAGATAGCCCAAGAATCGTTAGTTTTTATTTCGTTCCATCCTTTATGATGTTGTTCTTTTCTCATAAATCTGTGTGATTTTAATTTAATATGCCTAGTTCTTTCTTCAAGAACTTTGCGGTATAACTCTTTTTATCTTTTATAATAGTTTCTGGTGTCCCTTTGGCAACTACTTGACCTCCATTTTTACCACCTTCGTATCCTATGTCAATAATATGATCCGCCATCTTGATCACATCCAGATTGTGCTCTATGATGAGTACCGTGTTGCCTTTGTCTACTAATTTATTCAATACCTCCATCAAGACTCTGATATCTTCAAAATGTAATCCAGTAGTAGGTTCATCCAAGATGTAGAAGGTATTTCCGGTATCTCTCTTAGAAAGTTCCGTAGCTAATTTAATACGTTGCGCTTCTCCTCCGGATAGGGTGGTAGATTGTTGTCCAAGGGTAATGTAGCCCAGCCCCACACTTTGGATGGTTTTTAGCTTACGTGCAATTTTTGGAATATGCTCAAAAAATACGCATGCTTCGTTGATGGTCATTTCTAAAACATCAGAAATAGATTTTCCTTTATATCGAATTTCTAAGGTCTCTCTATTGAATCTTTTTCCCTGGCAGGTTTCACATTCTACATACACATCGGGTAAAAAGTTCATTTCTATCACGCGTAACCCTCCTCCCTTACAAGTCTCACATCTCCCTCCAGCTACATTGAAGCTAAAACGCCCAGGTTTGTATCCTCTGATCATCGCCTCTGGTGTTTTTGCGAATAAACTTCGTATTTCAGAAAACACTCCAGTGTATGTTGCAGGATTGGATCTTGGAGTTCGTCCAATAGGGGATTGGTTGATATCGATCACTTTGTCTGCATGTTCTAATCCCGAGATGCTCTTATACGGCATTGGTTTTTTTACCCCATTAAAATAGTGTGCATTCAGAATAGGGTATAAGGTTTCATTTATTAAAGTAGATTTCCCACTTCCAGAAACCCCTGTTATGGCTACCATCTTTCCTAAAGGGATGTCGATAGAAACATTTTTCAGATTGTTACCTGTGGCTCCCTTTAATGAAATGGTTTTGCCATTTCCTTTTCTCCTTTTTTTAGGGATTTCAATTTGCTTCTTTCCGCTTAGGTAATCTGCGGTAAGGGTATCGTGTTTTTGTAGCTCTTCTGGAGTGCCTTCGCTAATGATCTCTCCACCGTGTTTTCCGGCAAACGGACCAATATCAATTACATGATCGGCACGCTCAATCATATCTTTATCATGTTCTACCACGATAACCGAGTTGCCAATATCCCGAAGTTGAATAAGCGAATTGATCAACTTTTCATTATCTCGCTGATGAAGACCAATACTAGGTTCATCAAGAATGTATAATACTCCTACCAACTGAGAACCAATTTGCGTAGCTAATCGGATACGCTGTGCTTCTCCACCAGATAGTGATTTACTACTTCGGTTTAATGAGAGGTAGGTAAGACCTACATCTACCAAAAACTGAATACGAGCATTGATCTCCTTTAGTATTTCAGAAGAAATTTGCTTTTGTTTTTCACTCAAATGAATAGGGAGATCCTTAAACCAATCGGCTAACTCCAAAATATCCATTTGCGCCAGCTCGGCAATATTTTTGTTATTTACCTTGAAGTAAAGGGATTCTTTACGCAATCGGGTGCCTCCACACTCTGGGCATGAGATATTATCCATATACTCTTTGGCCCAACGCTTTAGCGAAGTAGAATCACTATTGTTATATGTGTTTTCTATAAAGGTAGCAATACCTTCAAAATCAATTTTATACTCTCGTGTAACTCCTAAAGTTTTGCTATTTACGCTAAACTTTTCTTTTCCCCCATACAGTATGATTTGCATGGCTTCTTCAGGTATTTTTTTGATGGGGTCACTCAACTTAAAATCAAAGCGCTGTGCAATAAGGTCTAATTGCTTGAATATCCAGTTGTTCTTTTGTGGTCCCTGCGGAGCCAAACCTCCATTTTTAATCGATTTGGAGTCGTCTGGGATTATTTTTTTGAGATTTACCTCATACAGATTCCCGATTCCATTACATTTTGGACAGGCTCCTTTTGGAGAGTTAAAAGAGAAATTATTAGGTTCTGGGTTGGGATAAGAGATACCACTTGTTGGACACATTAAACTCCTACTAAAATAGCGAGGGTGCTCTGATCCTTGTTCAATCACCATCAATACATCATCTCCGTGGTACATGGCAGTATTTATAGTCTCCATCAAACGTTTGGAGTTTTCCTGATCTTCGTTAACCAATAATCGATCAATCACGATTTCTATATCATGAGTCTTGTATCGATCGAGTTTCATCCCTTTGGTTAAATCTCGAATTTCTCCATCGGTCCGTACCTTTACAAACCCCTGTTTGGCAATTTGCTCGAACAATTCGCGATAGTGTCCTTTACGTGATCGCACAATAGGAGCAAGGATATTTATCTTTTTACCCTTGAAATCTTTAAGGATCAGGTCTTTGATTTGATCATCACTATAGCTCACCATCTTTTCTCCAGTATTATAACTGTAAGCATCACTTGCTCTAGAGAAAAGGAGTCTTAGGAAATCATATATTTCTGTAATGGTACCAACGGTACTTCTTGGACTTTTACTAGTGGTTTTTTGTTCGATGGCGATTACCGGAGATAGTCCATCAATTTTATCAACATCCGGACGTTCTAGTCCTCCTAAAAATTGCCGGGCATAGGCCGAAAAAGTTTCTATATATCGGCGTTGTCCCTCGGCATAAATAGTATCAAAAGCTAAAGAAGATTTACCAGATCCCGATAAACCAGTAATCACTACTAATTTTTCTCTTGGGATGGTCACATCTATGTTTTTTAGATTGTGAACTCTAGCCCCTAATACTTCGATATTTTCTTCAGATTCAACCATAAATTTTTAACCAAGATTGCAAATGTAGTTATTTGCTCGCTCTTTGTAAAATGGGTTTGGTTTCAGTTTTGTTAAAAGACTATAAATTTTAAAAGAAAAACAACCATGTATTATGTTTATCTTTATTTCTCTTTAGTATTGATTAATAGTTTTTATTTTTACTCAAAAAACACAATATGATACTTGGAATAGGTTCAAGAATAAAACATCCAGAGCATGGGATAGGAGTAGTAACCAATGTAACAGCAAAAATGTATTGGGTTACTTTTATTGAAAACGGACTAGAAACCATCGAGATAGACGAAGAATTTGAAGTGATTGAAGGTGTTGAGGATGAAGTGGATACGGTGAGTTTTTATGAAGTGGAAAAAACCTTTAAAGATTTATTAAAACGCTATAGCGATATTTCTGAAGTTGTTCCTATCGCTGATAAGTGGAAAGGAGGAAACTTGATTTTACAACCTGGAGACTCGAACCTGAGTGCCAAAGAAATGCCGATAGATACCTTTTTTCATAAAATCGTCATGGTACGGGATCGAATTCGTGTGATGGAGCAAAAAATCAATAGCTCTAATCTGGATGAACAAGATAAAATTGATCTACAACAGTACATTACACGTATGTATGGTAGTTTGACTACTTTTAATGTACTTTTCAAGAATAAATCTCAAAATTTTGTGGGTAGTAGAAGCAAATAATGCTTTTCTAGAGCTCATTATTTCGAATTCCAGGCGCGTAGATTAGAAATAGGTATTTCAAAACCTGCTAATCTATGTTTTTGGGATAGATATGCACCACTTTCTGTGTTTGTCCAGCCTGTCCAGGTGGCTTCAACTCCGCCTATGGGTAAAATAGAGACCCACATTTGGTAGCTGGTCGGCAAGTAATTCTCATCCACTTTCCAGAGATATGAATCTCCAGGTGTAGTGCCACCAGATTGATAGGTGACAAATAGTGCTTCAGAGCCATCGTCTAAATTTACTATTTTCCGGGTAACGCCGTGATCAAACAATTTGTGTGGAGCCACAACCCAAAAAGAATCGTTATTGAAAAAAGCTAGTGCTTTATGGATAAGTTCCTGTTTTTGGGCATTGTCAGTAATTACTTTTGCCTCTGTATATACTTTGCTGTTATCAGGTTGAGTTAAATCCAGTGCTACCTTGTGATCATCCCATTGTACTTCTACTGTACCATTAGATTTATTCCATAAATAGTGGTGTTTGTTTCTGAAGGACCACTGAATAAAATCCGTATTCAGATAAGCATCATGCTTTACAGCCTTTTGTATTTTTAATGCTAGTTCGTCTGCTTCAGGTCCGGACTTACCTTCTGGTAGCTTATGATGTAATGAAAAATACAGTGTTGCCGCTGTGATGATAATCAAAGCAATACTGCTTAAAACAAGTATTTTGAGTAGCTTAAAAAGTTTCTTTCTCAAGATGATGGGTTTTGTGCATTTAATTTACCTTCTAAAGGTATAAAAAAGCATTAAAACGAGTCGTAGTACTCAAAAGACTTTAGGATAAGCTGATCATCCACCACACAATTATATTTGGCTTCCCCCAATGTATTTAGCAATACGAAATAAATGTTCCCTTGTTCATTTTTCTTGTCATGAACCAGTAAATCCATAATGGGTTGATGATCCTCGCTCGGGATAGTCACCTTCGGAAAAGTATGTAGAATTACCTTACTGATAGATTCAAGACCTTCTTTGGTGAGGGATAACAATTCGGAAGATATATAAGCTTCCATGATCATACCAATCGCAATGGCCTCTCCGTGTAATAAAGTTTCTCGTTCGGGATGTGTCAGGTAATAGGATTCGATGGCATGGCCTAAGGTGTGACCAAAGTTGAGATACTTTCTAATATTTTGCTCAGTAGGATCTTCAAATACAATATTGTTTTTGATCACTACCGAATCGTAAATCATTTTTTCAAGATGCGTAAGGTCTAGTTTGGATAGATCACTGATCTGATTCCAATAATCTTTGTCTTGAATCAACCCATGTTTTAGCATTTCTGCAAACCCGCTACGCATTTGATTTGCAGGTAATGAACCTAGATAGGTGGTGTCCACCAAAACCATTTCAGATTCACTAATCACACCCACCATATTTTTGAGATTCCCCAGATCGACACCGGTTTTCCCTCCTACAGAGGCATCAACCATCGCTAATAGTGATGTTGGGATGTTGATATAGTTAATTCCTCTTTTGTACGTACAGGCAACAAAACCACCCAGATCAGTAACTACACCACCGCCCAAATTGATCATCAAACTTTTGCGATCTGCTCCCAGTTCTGAAAGTACATTCCATACACCACTACAGGTTTCAATATTTTTATGAATTTCTCCAGGCTCTATTTCAATAACCTCGATATCATATGATCCTTTAATCTCTCCCATCAATCGAGAAAGGCAGAATTCGTGCGTATTGCTATCAACCAGAATAAAGATTTTAGAATGGTTTGCTTTCTCTAGATAAGTATTTAATGCAGAGTAGCATTCTTCACCAAAATAAACAATAGAATCTTTAGAGATAATAGGTTTCATACCGTGGGTTATTATTTGGGGCGAAATTAAGTAGAATTTGCAATAAAATAAACTCGCAAGTTCTATATTTGCAGATATCGTAAAAACGATAGCAGGTTTAGATAAAAATTCATCATATTTTTATCAAAATATATTTAATCTTATTGATTCCTAAAATTAATTCTTGATGGGGCAAAATAAATTGTTCGATAATACTGAAACGGCTTTCGCATTAAAAAGTGATTCTGAACTAGAGCGAGCGTATTTTTTGTTTAAAATGATTTCTAACGAGCCTTTGGTTCGAATAGGAACAGCAGTAACTAACTTTGCCATAAAGGCGCATTTACCAGTACAAGGACTTATTCGAGCTACCGTGTTCGATCATTTCTGCGGAGGAGTTAATGAAGAGGATTGCTTGCCTGTAGTAGATAAGATGTATACCAAAGGAGTAAGCTCGGTATTAGACTATTCTGTTGAAGGAAAAGAGGAAGAGGCTCAGTTTGATGCTGTGTTGCAAAAAACACTGGAAATCTTAGAATTTGCAGATAATAAAGATGCAATGCCATTTGGGGTTTTTAAACCTACAGGTTTTGGGCGTTTTTTGATTTGGCAAAAGAAAACCGAAGGAACATCTCTTACTGCTGAAGAAGAAGAAGAGTGGAAGCGTATAGAGAAGCGATTCGACATCGTTTGTAAAAAAGCTTATGATTGTGATGTAGCTTTGTTAATTGATGGAGAGGAAAGTTGGATGCAGGATGCAGCAGATGAATTGGTGGGTAAAATGATGCGTAAGTATAACAAAGAAAAAGCAATTGTATACAATACACTTCAGTTATATCGCCACGATAGAATGGCGTATTTACAACGTTTACACGAAGAAGCTCGGGTATACAATTTCAAAATTGGAATGAAGATCGTAAGAGGGGCATATATGGAAAAGGAAAATGAAAGAGCTGCCGAGAAAAACTATCCTTCACCAATCTGTAAAGATAAAGCGCATACCGATCAAAACTTCAACGATACTATGAAGTATATCCTGAAACACATTGATGATATTTCTGTTTTTATAGGAACCCACAATGAAGAAAGCAGCTACCTGGCTATGGAAATGATGAAGCAGGCTGGTATAGATAAGAGTGATTTTAGAGTCTGGTTCGGACAATTATATGGGATGAGTGATCATATCAGTTTTAATATGGCAAATGAAGGCTATAATGTTGCCAAGTACCTTCCTTTTGGTCCGGTTAGAGATGTAATGCCTTATTTGATCCGTAGAGCTGAAGAAAATACCTCTGTAGCAGGACAAACTAGTAGAGAGCTTAATTTGTTATCTCAAGAAAAACAACGTAGAAAATTGTAATGAATCTTAATCAAGTTACCGTACCTTCTATAGATATTGCACGATCTATTGAATTTTATAAAACCTTGGGATTGAATCTTATTGTTGAAGCACTTCCTCATTACGCGAGATTTGAATGCCCTAATGGAGATGCTACATTTTCAGTTCATTTGGTAGATAAGTTACCAGAAGGAGAAGGGATGTATGTGTATTTTGAAACCGAATCCTTAGATCAAGAAGTGGAGCGTTTACAAAAAGAAGGCGTGCAATTTGATCAATTACCAGTAGATCAAAGTTGGTTGTGGCGTGAAGCTAGATTAAGGGATCCTGATGGAAATAAAGTCATTTTATATTTTGCAGGAGATAACCGGAAAAACCCACCCTGGAGAATAAACTAACAGATACTCTTTTGTTATGGATGAACATGTTCTGGATCAATCTTTTCTACGAGAAAATTTCAAAGGGAAACGGTTAACCGCCAGAACTTTTGATAACTGCACTTTTATTCATTGCGACTTTACTGAAGCGAATTTATCGGGGATTACTTTTCTGGAATGCAGATTTGAGGATTGTAATTTTGGGTCTGTGATGTTAAAGGAAACTTCATTGCAAACTGTAGTATTTGTAGTATGTAAATTATTGGGTGTCGATTTTAGTAGTTGTAATTCATTCTTATTCTCTGTAGCTTTTGAAAATAGTACTCTGGATTATGCCTCTTTCTATGGTTTGGGTATGAAAAACACACCTTTTACCACTTGTAGTGCAAAGGAAACAGATTTTACTCAAGCTGATTTATCTGGTGCTGTTTTTGATCAATGTGATTTGAATCAGGCAATTTTTGATCAAACAAAATTGGAAAAAGCTGATTTTAGAACGGCTTTTAATTTTACCATCGATCCGAAATTGAATATTATGAAAAAGGCTAAGTTTAGTGCCTCTGGATTAAAAGGACTGTTGACTAAATACAATTTGGATATAGAAGAATAATAGTTTCACTTATAACTGAGCGCATACTTTTTCAAGAATGATAATAGTTTTGTAAATTTCTTCTTCATTTAGCGAAGCAAATCCCATACGGATACTGTTATGTTTTAAGTTGTTTGGATCGTATCTTCGCCATTCTGGATTAAGCTCTAATTTTAGAGAACCGGCTTTGGCAACTACATCATCCCAATTGTATTTATTGTTTAAAGTAACCCAAACAGCTAATCCTCCTTTTGGAACTTCAAATTCGAAATAATTGGATAGCCTTTCTTTGAGTAAGGAGCAGAATAAATCTCTTCTGCTCTTGTAGATTTTAAGAACTTTACTCGTATGCCTTTGTATATCTCCAGCTTTAATAAGTTGTGCCATAGTTTTTTCTAACACCATATCTCCTTGTCGATCAATGATCCTCCTCATATTGGAAGCTTCGTCTATAAAATCCTTGGGGGCAATCAGATAACCAATGCGCATAGCGGGTGCTATGATTTTGGTAAATCCTCCAATATATATCACATTGCCATAGTTGTCATTACTCGCTAATGGAAGAATAGGGGCATTGCTGTAATGAAAATCGTAATCATAATCGTCTTCAATAATGGCAAAACCATATTGCTTTGCCAGTTGCAATAAGTGCATTCTTCTTTCTGCAGACAGGGTTACCGTTGTAGGATGGTGATGATGAGAGGTCACGTAAATAGCTTTTGCTTTGGTTTTCTTACATAAAGCTTCCATAGCATTTGTGTCAATTCCTTGATCATCAACAGGGATATGAGCGATAGTAGCTCCTGCTTCTTCAAAAGTATAGTTGGCAGTGAGGTAATTTGTGTTTCCAACCACAACAGTGTCTCTTTTATTGAATAAGAGTTGACTCGCAAGGTAAATTCCCATTTGACTACCTCGGGTAATCAGGATGTTATCCAAAGAGATGTTCAATCCTCTCGTTTGATTCAGGTATTTTACCAACTTTTTCCTTAGATCAAGATTGCCATAAGTAGAGCCGTAGGCAAAAAGGTTTTGATGGTAGCTTTTTTTGGCAATATTTCTATAAGTTTTGGATAACTCTTCAATCGGGGCTAGTCGGTGATCCGGAGATCCGTCGTCTATCTGTATTTTGGGAGAATCATCAAAACTAACAGAGCTGTACATTAAATTAGGTCTTTTTGAAAACGAAAAAGAGCTGATGGTGGTAGTTTTTTGTTTTGAGTTTTCGTGATCAAAATCCGCAGGATTTACAATCGGAAGCATCCTATTTACATAGGTTCCTCGAGAGGGTAATGTTTCAATCCAGCCTTGTGCGATAAGTTCGTCGTAGGCGGCAATTACCGTTTTGCGATGAATTTGTAGGTCGTTTGCCAATGTTCTGGTCCCTGGTAATCGGGTAGCGGGAGGTAATTTCCCGGATTTGATGTGTTTAATTATTTGATCACATAACTGTAGGTACAAATTGCGATGGGCTTTGCGATTAAGTAGTATCGAGCTCTTATATGGAAACATAACCGGACTATTAGATATATTAAAACTGGATGCATATAAGCATCCATAAAGCTACTACTTTTGAGTATCAAATAAAAATCAGAAGCTAGAGTGAGCGTATTTGCCGCTAAGTTTAATTTCAAAATAAATAAGCTATGGGAACATATTCGGTTTCATCATTAAATAAAGTAGTTCGAGGACCTAAAAGAGCGAATTACGATGTACAAACTATTAATACCATTTTGGATGACGCTTTTTTGTGTAATGTGGGGTATATATGGGATAGTAAGGCTATTGTTATTCCTACTGCCTATGGAAGAAAAGAGAATAAACTCTACATTCATGGATCTCTCAAAAATCGTATGATGTTGAGTTTGTTAGAAGCTGGAGAGGCCAGCGTTTCGGTAACTCATCTGGATGGTTTGGTGTTGGCTAGGTCTGCATTTCATCATTCTGCAAATTATCGTTCTGTAAATGTATTTGGCAAAGTACGAAAACTGGAAGATCCAGATGAGAAAATGGCAGCTCTTGCCTGTATTTTGAATCATATGGTAGATGGACATTGGGATCATGTTCGACAGCCTAATGAAAAGGAATTTAATGCTACACTAGTACTTGAAATAAGTATGGATCATGCTTCGGCAAAGGTTAGGGCAGAAGGAGTTAACGATGAACCCGAAGATCATAATTCTTCAATTTGGGCTGGAGTAGTGCCAATTCGTCAAGTAGCTTTCGATGCTATTTCTGATGAATTGCTGCAGCCAGACGTAAATATACCTGATACTGTAAATCGCTTTGTGGAACAAAATAAATAGACAGATGTTACAAATAAGACCCAGTTGCGAAAACTGTGATGCACCATTACCCAATACTAGTGATCAAGCAATGATATGTTCTTTTGAATGTACGTTTTGTAAGGATTGTGTGGATCATATATTTCATAATGTTTGCCCAAATTGCGGAGGAGGATTCGAGAAAAGGCCTACCAGACCATCGAATTGCTTTACCGGAAACTGCGTAGATCGCTATCCAGCAAGTCAAAAAAAAGTGTTTAAACCAGTAGTGTTTGATAAGTTTAAAGAAATTTTGAATATTTTTAGAGATATTGAACCAAGAAAAAGGTAACAATGATTGATATCAGAAGAGCTACAGTACAGGATACACAAAGTATTTCTCAATTGGGTGCAACAACCTTTGATGAAGCTTTTGGGCATTTATTTATTCAACGGGATGATCTTAATTCATACCTTACAGATACGTTTGCCGAAGAAAAAATATTTCGCAGTTTACAAAAAGAAAAGAATGTGTATTGGTTAGCGACCGAAGATGGTGTTCCTGTGGGGTATGCCAAGTTACAACTTGATGCTCCTTCTGAATTTATTGATAGTACAAAGGTCTGTAAACTTCAAAAGATTTATTTTCTAGGGAGTCATGTTTCCAAAGGTATTGGTAGCCGTTTGCAACAACTAGTTTTTGAGAAAGCTATGGAGCATAACAATCATTATCTTTGGTTGTCGGCGTTAAAAGAAAATGTGGGTGCAGTAAAGTTTTATGAAAGAAATGATTATGAAATAGTAGGAGAGCATCCCTTTACTATAGGAGAACAAAAGTTTGAGTTTTGGGTAATGGGTAAGAAATTAGTCTAATTCACTTTTTATATCCAAAGCTTCCACCTTTGCTGTAGAATCACAGTTTTTTACCTGTAGCTCTATAATTTTCTGCTCTAATTGACCTTCAATAAAATAAAGATTACAAGAGTCTCTTTTGGTGTCACTTTTTGAAAAATCTACGCTTCCGGTTTGTAGGACTTTTGAAATGTCTGCTGTATCAATGCTATTTGCCTGCATTTTGGTTAAAACCTCTTGTTTGAATACACGATCTTTGACTCTGATATTTTTGAGTACTCGAGCATTAGGTCCATAGTCACAAGAAGTCTTTTTTCCGCCTAAAAAGAAAAATAACAGAATAAGACCAATAGTAAATCCTCCAAGGTAATAAAACAAACGCTGTGCTAATTTCATCAGTTATAAAATTGTGACGGCAAAGTAACGATTTTTTACACAAAAAAACAGTAGCGCTTTTAACCAGGAATATTAAATTATCAACAGATTAATATCTCGGTAGGATAAGTCAAACCAATCGGCTATAGGTTTGCTGGTTAGAATACCATGATAAAAATAGAGACCACTTTTTAATCCTCGATCAAAACGTACCGCACTTTCAATCCCGCCTTCATCTCCGATTTGTAATAGGTAGGGAGTAAAGATGTTACTGATCGATAATGAGGAGGTACGAGCGTATCTCGATGGGATATTAGGAACACAGTAGTGTACGACACCATGTTTTTCGAAAGTAGGGTGGTCGTGAGAAGTAACTTCACTAGTTTCAAAACATCCGCCCATATCAATACTAACATCAATAACTACTGCTCCTTGTTTCATACGTTCTACCATGGTTTCGGTCACAATAACCGGAGCTCTGTTTTTACCTCGAACGGCGCCTATCACTACGTCGCAACGACGTAACGCTTTTAATAAGTTCTTTGGTTGAATAGTGGAGGTGTAAAGTGTTCTACCTAGATTGGTTTGAATACAGCGTAATTTGGTAATCGAATTGTCAAAAACCTTTACATTGGCACCAAGACCAACTGCAGAGCGAGCAGCAAATTCACCAACAGTACCTGCACCAAGAATCACCACTTCTACAGGAGGTACCCCACTAATGTTACCCATCATTAAACCTGACCCAGAAGTGCTTACGCTATTCATAAGTTCTGAAGCAATTAAAACTGCAGCAGTACCAGCTATTTCACTCAAAGCTCTTACCGCCGGATAGGCTCCGTCGGAATCCCGAATAAACTCAAAACCCAGAGCAGTAATTCTCTTCTTTGCAAGTGCCTGAAAATAGTCCTTGGTTTGTGTTTTTAATTGTAATGCCGAGATTAAAACCGACTGTGGGTTGATATGTTCCAATTCTTCTAACGAAGGTGGTTCTACTTTTAGGATAATCGGACATCCAAAAACTTTTGCTTTGTCATTGGTGATTTCTGCACCTGCTTCACTGTAATCCCTATCCGAAAAACTAGCGCCTATACCAGCATTGGTTTCTAATAGCACTCTATGTCCGTGAGCTGTTAATGCGGCAACTGCATCTGGAGTAAGACATACTCGCTTCTCTTGGTAACTAGTCTCTTTTGGGATCCCTATAAAGAGCTTTCCTTTTTTGCGTGCTACTTCGATGGTTTCTTCTTGTGGCAGTAGTTGCTCTTTGGTAAAAGGAGATGTTGGTTTACTCATTTGCGTGAAATTCTGTAACTCAAATTACGAATAAAAAAGCCAAGAAAACAAATAAGGTGAAGTATTAACATCAGTTTTAGTGCCTATTAAGCAACGGTAATCCTCCTTTTTCCATCTTCGGTAAGAACAATTTTTACAGTAGCAATATCCATGGGTAATATGTTTTTTACCCGATCAGGCCATTCAATAAATACCCAGGCACCTGATTCCAAATATTCTTCAAAACCAATGTGATAGGCTTCTTCTTCATCTTCGATTCTATAGAAATCGAAATGATAAATTGGCCCTTCATCTCCTTCATATTCATTGACCAAAGAATAGGTTGGGCTAGTGATACCGTCTTGTACACCCAGTTGTTTACAAATTTGTTTAATCAAAGTGGTTTTACCGATGCCCATATCACCATCAAAGCTTATAATTTTGTTGGTCGTATGGGCAATTACCTGTTCTGCAATATCTAAAAGTTCTTCTAGGGAATATGTGATGGTCATTTTTGTTTTATCTGGGATTTAACACAGCAAATGGTATGATCATTTCCTCTAGCGATACCCCACCATGCTGGTACGTATTGCGATAATAACTTACGTAATGATTGTAATTATTAGGGTACGCAAAGAAATAATCTCCTTTGGCAAAAATAAAAGAACTACTCACATTTATAGAGGGTAAATGAATTTCTTTTGGATTGGTAGCTTCAAGCACTTCTCTCTGTTCATAGGTTAAACTTTTTCCTGTCTTGTATCGCAGATTTAAACTGGTGTTTTTGTCTCCGATTACTTTCGAAGGATTTTTTACATTAATTGTACCATGATCCGTAGTAATAAGGAGTTTAAAACCAAGTTGTTGTGCTTGTTGTATCATTTCCAGTAGAGGAGAATTCTTAAACCAACTTTGGGTAAGAGATCGATACGATTTATCATTAGACGCTAATTCTTTGATAACTTCCATCTCGGTTTTGCTGTGGGATAGCATATCCACAAAATTATATACTACCACAGTGAGATCGTTGTCCTTTAAGCCTTTAAAATTAGCAGCAAGAGTCTTTCCGGATCTTTCGTTGGTAATCTTGTAGTATTCGTGTTTGATGTCTAGCCCTAATCGTTGTAATTGAGCGGTCAAAAATTCATTTTCATTCATGTTTTTTCCACCTTCATCCGTATCATCCAGCCAAAGGTCAGGATGTCTCTTTTTCATTTCTGAAGGCATCAATCCAGAGAAAATGGCATTTCGCGCATATTGGGTAGCGGTTGGTAGGATACTGAAATAGGATATCTCTTGCTCTTTTTTGTAATAATTGTTTACGATCGGCTCAAACGCTTTCCATTGGTCATATCTTAGATTATCAATAACGACCAATAGAGTAGGCTGACTTTTGCTTATCTCAGGAACAACCATTTCTTTGAATAATGTGTGCGACATTACAGGTGCATCGTCATGCCCGCTGAACCAATCTCTATAATTTTTGTCGATAAATTTGAAGAATTGAGAATTAGCCTCGGTTTTCTGTGATTCCAGAATTTCGAACATTCCTGTATCTTCGATGTCTTCAAGTTGCAATTCCCAGTATAAAAGTCTTTGGTAGAGATCTGACCATTCTTCAAAAGAATTGACCATAGCCATATCCATAGCTATTTTTCTAAACTCTTGTTGGTAATTGGCCGTTGTTTTTTCAGAAACTAACCTGGAATTGTCTAAGTTCTTTTTTAAACTTAAAAGAATCTGGTTAGGATTAACCGGTTTTATCAAATAATCAGCAATCTTACTTCCGATTGCTTCTTCCATAATATATTCTTCCTCACTCTTGGTGATCATGACAACAGGAATACTATCTTTCTTTTCTTTGATTTCAGAAAGCGTTTCAATTCCTGATAATCCTGGCATATTTTCATCCAAAAAAACGATATCAAAATTATCGTCGTCTAATATATCTAATGCTTCGGTACCACTTTGACATTTTGTAACCTCATAATTTTTCTGCTCGAGAAATAGTATATGTGGTTTTAGTAAATCAATTTCATCATCCACCCACAATATCTTTATCTTACTCATCAATCGTATTATTTATTTGATTAATTATCTATTAATATAAATTTTTTGTTCCTTTTTTGAATAAACTTATTACTTAAAATTTATAGGAAGTGCCTTATATGATCGCCATATATGTATATTTGCTTTCATAAAAGTAAAATAAACTTGAAAAAAAGAAATAAGCTCAAAATATTAAACGACCCAATTTACGGTTTTATTACCATACCGAATGAACTAATTTTTGATCTTATAGAGCATAAATATTTCCAACGACTTCGCAGAATTTCTCAAATGGGTTTATCGTATTTGGTATATCCTGGTGCGCACCATACTCGTTTTCACCATGCTTTGGGTTGTATGTATTTGATGCAAAAAGCGGTAAGAGTTCTTCGTTTTAAGGGAGTTAGCATTTCTGAAGAAGAGGAAGAAGGGTTGTATGTGGCGATACTTCTGCATGATATTGGTCATGGTCCATTTTCGCATGCGATGGAGCATAGTATCGTAAATGAGATCAATCACGAATCTATTTCGTTGATGTTTATGGAGAAAATCAATGAAGAATTTAACGGGAGTTTAACGTTAGCGATTCAAATTTTTAAAGGAGAGTATCATCGTAAATTTTTACACCAATTGATATCTAGCCAGTTGGATATGGATCGTTTGGATTATCTGAAACGTGATAGTTTTTATACTGGTGTCGCCGAGGGTAATATTAATAGTGAACGTTTGATTACTATGCTTACCGTGGTTAACGATGAATTGATGATCGAAGAAAAAGGAATTTACTCCGTAGAAAAGTTTTTGTTGGCTCGTAGGTTGATGTATTGGCAAGTGTATTTACACAAGACCAGTATTGTTGCCGAAAATGTATTGATAAGAGTATTGCAAAGAGCAAAGGAATTGGTGGATGATGGAGTAGAGCTTGAAGCAAGTAAAGCGTTGAAATTCTTTTTGCAGAATAAAATCACTGCTGATAATTTTACCGAAGATGTATTAGAGACTTTTGCTAAACTAGATGATTATGATGTAGTTTCGGCAATGAAAGAGTGGATGTCTTCTGAAGATTTTGTGTTGCGTACATTATCCGCTATGATCATAAATAGAGATTTGTTGAAAATTAAAATTAAAAAGAAGCCTTTTGATAATGAGAAAAAGGAAAAACAAATCGAAAAATTCAAACAAGCGTATAAAATTTCTGATGCCGAGGCACGTTATTTTGTTTTTGGAGGAACTATTACTAATCAGGCTTATCATCAAAACAAACAAAATATTAATATTTTATACAAATCAAGGAAAGTAGTTGATATTGTGAAAGCTACAGATGAGTATAACTTAGAGGCCCTATCTAAACCTGTAACTAAATATTTTATGTGCTCTCCGAAGTACAAACATTAACACATTTTTTATACTTTTGCTAGAATGATTTTTACAGCCACACAAATTGCAGGTATCTTAAACGGAGAAATTGAAGGAGATGAATCTGTTGAGGTATCAAAACTAGCTAAAATAGAAGAGGGTACTAAAGGGTCTCTGACCTTTTTAGCCAACCCTAAATACACCCAGTTTATTTATTCTACCGATGCTTCAATTACTATAGTTGATAAGACTTTTGAAGCCGAATCCGACATCAAAACGACATTGATTCGAGTGGATGATGCGTACAAAGCATTCTCTCAATTATTAGAATATTACAATATGGTAAAGATGAATAAAACAGGGATAGAGCAACCTAGTTTTATTTCAGAAACTGCCAAATATGGAGAGAATATTTACTTTGGAGCTTTTTCTTATTTGGGAGAAAATGTAACCATTGGTAAGAATGCCAAAATATTTCCTAACGTTTATATAGGTGATAATGTTACTATTGGAGATGATGTTGTAGTATTTGCTGGAGCTAAAATTTATTCTGAAACCATTATTGGGAATAATTGTGTAATCCATAGTGGAGCTATTGTTGGAGCCGATGGATTTGGTTTTACGCCCAATGAAAAGGGAGAATATAGCAAGGTGCCTCAAACAGGAAATGTGATTATTGAAGATAATGTAGACGTAGGCGCAGGAACTACCATAGATAGAGCCACCTTAGGTTCTACTGTTATAAGAAAAGGAGTAAAGCTGGATAATCAAATTCAGATCGCACATAACGTCGAGATAGGAGAACATACTGCAATAGCTGCGCAAACAGGAATTGCTGGTTCAACAAAAATTGGAAAAAATTGTCTTATTGGGGGACAAGTAGGTATCGCTGGTCACCTTAATATTGGTAATGGCGTACGAATACAAGCACAATCAGGAATAGGTAGAAATATCAAAGATGGAGAAGCAATACAAGGTTCTCCTGCCTTAGGATATTCGGACTATAACAAGTCTTATGTACATTTCAAGAATCTCCCAAAGATCGTAGATAGAGTATACAAATTAGAGAAAAAGATAAACGATAATGAGTGACATCGTTGTGAGTAAGCAAAGAACCATTAAAGAGGAAATTAAACTTACCGGAGTAGGTTTACATACAGGAAAAGAAGTTACCCTTACTTTTAAACCTGCACCAGAAAATCACGGATACGCATTTTGCAGAATTGATCTCGAAGGCAGTCCTGTGATTGAAGCTGATGCCAACTATGTGGTAAATACCCAGCGAGGTACTAATCTGGAAAAAAACGGAGTAAGTATCCAAACTTCAGAGCATGTATTGGCTGCTTGTGTTGGACTCGAAATTGATAACCTTTTAATTGAGTTAGACGCTTCTGAGCCTCCTATTATGGACGGATCGAGTAAGTTTTTTATTGAAGCTCTAGAGAAGGCCGGCATTGTAGAGCAAGAGGCAGAACGAGAAGAGTATATCGTCAAGGATGTGATTTCTTATACCGATGAAGAATCAGGAAGTGAGATCATTGTAATGCCTTCAGACGAGTATCAGGTGACTACAATGGTGGATTTTGGGACTAAGGTATTAGGAACACAAAATGCATCTCTTAAGCATTTATCTGATTTTAAAAAGGAAATAGCTGATGCCAGAACATTTAGTTTCTTGCATGAACTAGAAATGTTATTGGAGCATGGTTTGATCAAAGGAGGAGATCTTAATAATGCTATTGTTTATGTAGATAAAGAACTAAGTCCAGAAACCATGGAAAAGCTAAAAGTAGCTTTTGGTAAAGATTCGATTGCGATCAAGCCGAATGGAATTTTGGATAACCTCACGTTGCACTATCCTAATGAGGCAGCAAGGCACAAATTATTGGATGTAATCGGAGATTTAGCGCTTATTGGTACTAGAATTCGTGGAAAAGTAATCGCAAATAAACCTGGACATTTTGTAAATACGCAGTTTGCCAAAAAGCTTTCCAAAATCATCAAGATTGAAAAAAGGAATAAAGTTCCTCAATTTGATTTGTCCAAAGAACCTTTTATGGATATCAATAAAATTATGGATATGCTTCCGCATAGACCTCCGTTCTTGTTGATAGATCGTATTTTGGAAATGTCGGATAAACATGTCGTAGGGTTAAAGAATGTAACCATGAATGAACCTTTCTTTGTGGGGCACTTTCCTGGAGCACCGGTAATGCCAGGGGTTCTACAGGTAGAAGCTATGGCGCAAACCGGAGGAATTTTGGCACTAAGCACGGTTCCTGATCCCGAAAATTACCTTACCTACTTTATGAAGATTGATAAGGTAAAGTTTAAACAACAGGTGTTGCCAGGCGATACATTGATTTTTAAATTAGAGCTGATAACTCCTATTCGAAGAGGTATCTGTCATATGCAAGGTTTTGCTTATGCCAATGGTAGGTTAGTTACCGAGGCAGAGTTGATGGCACAAATCGTAAAATCAAAATAATTAATAATTTAAAAGAGAATTATCCATAAGTTTATTAATCTTGTGGATCTAGAATAGTTGAATAGCACATTACATTTGATGTATATAAAATAAACCAAAACTGATGAATCAACCTTTAGCATATGTTCATCCCGGAGCGAAGATTGCGAAAAATGTGGTAATTGAGCCTTTTACTACAATTCATAATAATGTAGTCATAGGAGAAGGGACTTGGATAGGTTCTAATGTAACTATTATGGAAGGTGCACGAATAGGAAAGAACTGTAGTATTTTTCCTGGGGCTGTAATTTCTGCTATCCCTCAGGATAAAAAGTTTAATGATGAGGATACCATTACCGAGATAGGAGATAATACTACGATAAGAGAATGTGTTACCATCAATAGAGGTACTACAGATAGAATGAAAACTAAAATAGGAAATAATTGTTGGATTATGGCCTATTGTCATATTGCTCATGATTGTATTGTTGGAGATAATTGTATTTTTTCAAACAATAGTACTTTGGCTGGTCATATATCAGTCGGGGATCATGTCGTGCTGGCAGGAATGGCAGCAGTACAGCAGTTCTGTAGTATTGGTAACCATGCTTTTGTAACGGGAGGATCTTTGGTAAGAAAAGATGTACCACCTTTTGTTAAAGCAGCTCGAGAACCTCTTTCTTATGTTGGAATCAATTCGATCGGCTTGAGACGAAGAGGTTTCAGTACTGAGAAAATTAGAGAAATCCAGAATATATATAGAATCTTATATCAAGGAAATTATAACAATTCTCAGGCAGTTGCCATTATAGAAGCAGAAATGGAAGCAACCTCAGAGCGTGATGAAATATTAGAATTTGTTAAGAATTCTCAACGAGGAATTATGAAAGGATATTTCTCGAATTAATAAAACAAAAATTAAAGAATACTAGATAATGGCAAGTACAAGTGATATTAGAAACGGACTTTGTATAAAGTATAATAACGATATTTATAAAATCATCGAATTTTTACATGTTAAACCAGGAAAAGGTCCGGCATTTGTTAGAACTAAGCTCAAAAGTGTAACTACAGGAAAAGTAATTGATAATACGTTTTCTGCAGGGCATAAAATTGAAGATGTACGCGTAGAAACCCATAAGTTTCAATATCTATATGCAGAAGGAGATACCTATCACTTCATGAACACAGAAGATTATAATCAGATTACACTTGAAAAGTCAACATTGGATGCTCCTGGTTTATTGAAAGAGGGAGAAGTGGTAACTGTTATTATCAATTCTGAAGATCAAATGCCATTGTCTGTAGAAATGCCTGCTAGTGTAATTTTGGAAGTTACAGCTACGGAGCCTGGAGTTAAAGGAAATACTGCTACCAATGCGACTAAGCCAGCAACTGTAGAAACAGGGGCAGAAGTTATGGTGCCTCTATTCATTAATGAAGGTGATAAGATCAAAATTGAAACCGAAAAAGGTACCTATAAAGAAAGAATTAAAGAGTAAGTAATATTCGTATTTGAATAATGAAATTTCCTCAAGCACATACCTTAGAGCAGATAGCTACTATTATATCTTCAGAATTTATTGGTGACCCAGAGTTTCCAGTACTGGGAATGAATGAAATCCATGTGGTTACACCAGGAGATATTGTTTTCGTAGACCATCCGAAGTATTATGATAAAGCTTTAGAAAGTGCAGCTACTGTAGTACTTATTAATAAAAAGGTAGCGTGTCCAGAAGGAAAGGCATTATTAATATCAGACGATCCGTTTAGGGATTTCAATATTCTTACCAAGTATTTTAAACCATTCGAAAAGGCAAGTGCTCAGATTTCGCCAACTGCCAAGATTGGAAAAGGAAGTATTGTACAACCTGGTTCTTTTGTTGGGAATCATGTGGTTATTGGAGAAAATTGTTTGATTCATAGCAATGTTAGTTTGTATGATCATACAGTTATAGGTGATAATGTTACCATTCATGCAGGATCTGTGTTGGGAGGAGATGCTTTCTATTATAAAAATCGTCCTGAGGGATTTGATAAATTGATCTCTGGGGGTAGAGTAGTAATAGAGGATAATGTAGATATAGGTGCTCTGTGTACCATAGATAAAGGAGTAACCGGAGATACTACCATAAAAGAAGGAACCAAAATCGATAATCAGGTGCATATTGGCCATGATACAGTTATTGGTAAAAAGTGCTTAATTGCTTCACAAGTAGGGATTGCTGGTTGTGTTGTTGTTGAAGATGAAGTAACGATGTGGGGTCAAGTAGGAATAACCAGTGGGATTACTATAGGTACAAAAGCAATAATTTCTGCGCAATCTGGAGTAAGTAAATCACTTGAAGGAAAGAAAAGTTATTTTGGCACACCAGCTGATGACTTCAGAAAAAAATACAAAGAAATTGCTGCTATACGGCAAGTACCTGATTTAATAGAAAAATTGAATACTAAATGAATACACAGGCAAAAGACATCGTAAGGTCTTTTTATGAAACGGATTTAATACACAACTCAGAAGCTTTTTCTGAATTTCTACACCCGGAAATTGAACTGTTTTGGAATAGTAGTTTTGGGTTTAGCAAGAAGAATTTTAACGATATCAAGATGATGTTTAGCGAGATGGCCGCATCTTTTGAGACCTTCAGATGTGAGATCAGCCATTTGTTGGCAGAAGGTGATAAAGTCACAATCCGTTACACGTATTTTGCAAAGACGATAGAAGATCCTGATAAAGAAGAGGCTATAGCCCATTTTATTACGATTTGGGAGCTAAAAGACGATAAATTGTATCGAGGATATCAAATAAGTCAGCAAGGGGATAATACTCCCGAAAGTATGAAATCTTTTCTTTCAAAATAATTTCATTTTCATTTTAACGATAGTGTTCAAAAGCTTACTTTTGAAACTTTAAAAAGCAATAAAAAAATCATAACGCAATGAGTGTTTTAGTAAATAAAGATTCGAAGATTATTGTTCAAGGGTTTACAGGTAGTGAAGGTACATTTCACGCTGGTCAAATGATTGAATATGGAACAAATGTTGTAGGAGGAGTTACTCCAGGAAAAGGAGGGCAAACTCACTTGGATAAACCTGTATTTAATACGGTAGAAGAAGCTGTTAAAGAAGTAGGAGCTGATACCACTATTATATTTGTACCGCCTGCATTTGCCGCAGATGCGATTATGGAAGCTGCAGATGCTGGAATAAAAGTAATCATTACTATTACTGAAGGTATTCCTGTTGCTGATATGATAACGGCTTCAAATTATATAAAAGATAAGGATTGTAGATTGATTGGTCCAAACTGTCCGGGAGTAATTACTCCAGGAGAGGCCAAAGTAGGAATCATGCCAGGTTTTGTTTTCAAGGAAGGAAATGTTGGTATTGTTTCTAAGTCAGGTACATTAACTTATGAAGCTGCTGACCAAGTGGTGAAACAAGGATTAGGAATTACTACTGCTATTGGTATCGGAGGAGACCCGATTATTGGTACAACTACAAAAGAGGCGGTAGAATTACTAGTTAATGATCCTGATACGTCATGTGTGGTTATGATCGGAGAAATAGGAGGACAGCTGGAAGCTGATGCTGCAAGATGGATTAAAGAAAGTGGAACTAAAAAACCAATCGTAGGGTTTATTGCTGGAGAAACTGCGCCAGCAGGTCGTACGATGGGACATGCGGGAGCGATCGTTGGAGGTAGTGAAGATACTGCTGCTGCCAAGAAAGCAATTATGAGAGAATGTGGCATTCATGTAGTAGATTCACCTGCTGAAATAGGTAAAAAGGTTGCTGAAGTTTTAGGTTAAGCAGCTGTTAAATAATTACAAAACCTCTTGGATTTATGTTCAAGAGGTTTTTTATTGAACATAATTTAAGAAAACTGTAACGTGTTTGTATATTTCACGTCTCTTAGTTAACTACAAATCAAACTAAATAATTATTTATGAAGATTTTTAAATCTATGCTACTATTGCTCTTTGTTTTGCTACTGAGCAATTGTAAAGATTCATCAACAAAAGCGGATACATCAGATGTTATCAAGACTGAACAACATACTGATAGTGCTGGTTTTAATTATGAAACCGTATCTAACGACCCAACAGGTCTAAGGTTGTATACTTTGGATAATGGGATGAAAGTGTATTTGGCAAAAAACGAAGAAGAGCCAAAAATTCAAACCTATATTGCTGTACGTGCAGGGTCTAATTATGATCCTAAAGAGACTACTGGTCTTGCACACTACCTCGAGCACATGGTTTTTAAAGGTACTGATGAAATAGGGACGCAGGATTTTGCAAAGGAAAAAGTACTGCTAGATCAGATTTCAGATTTGTATGAAGAACATAAAAAGGAATCTGATCCTGAAAAGAAGAAAGCGATTTACAAGAAAATTGATGAAGTCTCTCTTGAAGCTTCAAAAATTGCGATATCTAACGAATATGATAAAATGATTAGTTCTTTGGGAGCTCAAGGAACTAATGCACATACTTGGTTTGAAGAAACCGTATATAAAAATAAAATTCCGGTAAATGAATTGGATAAGTGGCTTAAAGTAGAGAGTGAGCGTTTCAGTCAATTGGTATTACGTTTGTTCCACACGGAGCTTGAAGCTGTTTATGAAGAATTTAATAGAACACAGGATAACGATTTCAGAAAATCATATTATGCTACTCTGGAAGGGTTGTTTCCTAATCACCCTTATGGACAACAAAGGACAATCGGGACTTCTGATCACTTGAAGAATCCTTCTATGGTTTCTATCCATAATTATTTTAATAAATATTATGTGCCTAATAATATGGCAGTAGTATTAGTTGGAGACATAGATTTTGATGAAACTATTAACAAAGTAAATGATGCTTTTGGGGCCTATGAGAAAAAAGAGGTAGCGCATCCTGTCTTACCAAAAGAACAACCGATTACAAGCCCTGTTGTTAAAGAAGTATTTGGTCCAACCTCAGAGAATGTTGCTGTTGCATATCGATCTGAAGGGATTGGTTCTGAAGAAGAAAAATTGTTGACCATGGCAGATATGATTTTGACCAACGGAAAAGCAGGACTTATAGACTTAAACCTAAATCAAAAGCAAATGGTGCAAAATGCCGGTTGTTCTCCATTATTTCAAAATGATTATGGGTTCCATAGATTTAGTGGTACACCAAAAAATGGACAAACTTTGGATGAAGTAAAAGATCTGATCTTAGGAGAAATAGAGAAACTGAAAAAAGGAGAGTTTGAAGATTGGATGATGTCAGCGGTAATTAATGATCTTAAATTGTCTCAAACTAGAGAGTATGAGAATAATACTGCATTAGCAAGTGCGTATTATAACGCCTTTATTCATCATCAGAATTGGGAAGATAGGGTAAAGTTCCTTGATGATCTTAAAAAAATTACTAAGCAAGAATTAGTTGATTTTGCAAATAAATTCTATCAGGATAATTATGTAGTCACTTATAAGCGTAAAGGAGAAGATAAAAATGTTACTAAGGTAGAAAACCCAGGGATCACTCCGGTTGAGCTGAATAGAGATAAACAATCTAAGTTTGTTTCTGATTTTTACGAGATTGAAACATCTCCATTACAACCAAAGTTTATTGATTATAAAACAGCCATTAAGCAAACTAATACAGAGAATGGTTTAGAGGTGTCTTATATCAAAAACCCAAACAACGATCTATTTAGTTTGAATATCATCTTTGATATGGGTAAAGATAATGATCGTAAAGCCTCTCTTGCGGCAGGATACCTTGATTATTTGGGGACAGATAAATATTCTCCGGATGAGCTTAAGAAAGAGTTTTATAAGTTAGGGATTAATTATAACGTAAGTGCTGGTTCTGATATCACTTATGTTGGATTGTCTGGACTTAAAGAGAATTTGGATGCTGGTTTAGCGCTTCTTGAGCACCTTTGGGGTAATGCTGTAGCAGATCAAGAAACGTATAATAAATATGTAGATAAAATAGCTAAGGCTCGCGATGATAACAAAACTCAAAAAGGAAATATCTTGTGGAATGGTTTGATGAACTACGGGATTTACGGAGATAACTCTGCTTTACGTAATATTTATACCATTGCAGAACTTCAAGAAATAGATCCAAATGAGTTAGTAACAAAGGTGAAAGAGCTAAAAGGATTTAAACATCGTATTTTCTATTATGGTAAAGATGTTGATGCGGCTATTGCTTCATTGAATAAAAACCATGTTTTGAACGGAGATCTTGCAGATTATCCTGAAGAAACGACCTATCTGGAAAAAGAAACAGGAGGAAATGTATACTTTGTAGATTATGATATGGTGCAAAGTGAAATGGTATTCTTGGCCAAAGGATCACAATTTGACCCATCAAAACTAGCTGCTTCTAGACTTTTTAATTCCTATTTTGGTAGTGGTTTGTCTTCTATTGTTTTCCAAGAGATTAGAGAGTCCAAATCATTAGCATATTCTGCATTCTCTGCCTATTCGAACGCATCAGAGAAAGATAAATCTAACTATATCTATGCGTACATCGGTACACAAGCGAATAAAATGCCTGAGGCTGTGGATGCAATGATGGATTTAATGACCAATATGCCAGAAGCAGAAAAACAATTTAATGCAGCCAAAGAAGCAACACTAAAGAAAATTGCTGCAGAAAGAATTACAAAATCTAATATTTTCTGGAGTTATGAAGGTCTTAAGAAAAGAGGTATTGATAACGATAATCGTGAGGAGATGTATAATACCATCAAAAATATGACTCTTGAGGATCTGAAAAAATTCTTTAATGAAAATATTAGCGGAGAGACATATAATGTGTTAGTGATTGGTAATAAGAAGGATGTAGATATGAAAGCGCTTTCTAAACTTGGAAAGGTCCAGGAAATGGATGTTGATTTCTTATTTAATTACGAGAAGAAAAAAGAAGATATTAAATTATAATATCATAGCATTATAGATTGCAAACCCCGTGATAAAACACGGGGTTTATTCTTGGTCAGCAGTTTGTAATTCTTATATTTGATATCACAATATATAAACAACAAAATTTTATAGCGCTAATGAATCTCTTACAAGGTAAAACAGCAATTATTACTGGGGCTACTCGTGGTATAGGAAAAGGAATAGCTGAAGTTTTTGCTCAAAATGGAGCAAACGTGGCTTTCACCTACAGTTCTTCTGTAGAAGCGGCCAAAATATTAGAAAAAGAACTAAACGACTTAGGAGTTAAGGCAAAAGGATATCAAAGTAATGCTGCTGATTTTGAGCAAGCGCAAGAGTTGGTAAAGGATGTGTTAGAAACTTTTGGAAGTATTGATGTTCTTGTCAATAACGCTGGTATTACCAAAGATAATTTATTGATGAGAATGGGAGAAGAGGATTTTGATAAAGTGATCGAAGTAAACCTGAAAAGTGTTTTTAATATGACCAAAGCAGTACAACGTACTATGCTTAAGCAAAGAAAAGGAAGTATTATAAATATGAGTTCGGTTGTTGGTGTAAAAGGAAATGCCGGACAAGCAAACTATGCAGCTTCTAAAGCCGGGATTATAGGCTTTTCTAAGTCAGTTGCACTCGAGTTAGGTTCGAGAAACATAAGAAGTAATGTGGTGGCACCTGGTTTTATAGAAACTGAAATGACACAAAAGCTTGATGAGAAGGTAGTAGAAGGGTGGAGAAATGCTATTCCTTTAAAAAGAGGTGGTACTCCAGAGGATATTGCTAACACATGTCTGTACTTGGCAAGTGATCTAAGTGCTTATGTTACAGGGCAGGTGTTAAATGTGGATGGAGGAATGCTTACCTAAAAATGAGTGAGGTAAGATAAGAACTGTAATGTCTTTCAATGCAAACAGAAACAATTTTATTGATCATAGCGGCCTTTATAATCTCTTTGATTGTATCGTTATATCAGTATTTATATAAAGCAAAGAGTACAACCAAAAAGAGTGTATTCTTTGCTTTTTTACGTTTTTTAAGTGTGTTTGCAATTTTATTGTTGTTGATCAATCCGTCTTTCAGAAAAAAAACCTTTTTTACGGAAAAGCCAAAATTGGTTGTTGCTATAGATAATTCATCGTCTATAGCTTATCTCAAACAAGAACAACAGGTAGTCTCCTTTGTAGAGCGTATAAAAAATAGTAAGGAAATTAATGATCGTTTTGATATTAATTACTATTCTTTTTCTGATAATTTAAAAGACTCTCTACGGCTAAGTTTTGATCAAAAACAAACGAATATCTCCAGAACTCTTGAGGATTTAAGTCAGATTTATAAAAGTTCGACTGCACCAACGATATTGGTAACAGATGGAAACCAAACGTATGGTAAAGATTATCAATACAGTAGTTCTAGATATAAGCAACAAGTATATCCTGTTATCGTTGGAGATACTATTACAGTAACAGATACTAAAATTGCACAATTAAATGTCAATCGATATGCTTATTTAAAAAACAAATTTCCTGTAGAAGCTATACTCACATATTCTGGAGATCAAAGTGTGAGTTCCAGATTTCAAGTATCCTTAGGAAATGCAGTAGTATTTAGTCAAAATATTACATTTACAGAAGAAGAAAACTCCAAAGTTCTCAATTTTACCTTGCCAGCCACTCAAGTTGGAGTAGTGCAATACAATGCCAGATTGATTCCTTTAGAAAATGAAAAGAACAAAGTAAATAATGCCAAAGCCTTTGCGGTTGAAGTAATTGATCAAAAAACTAATGTATTGCTTATCAGTGATATGGTACATCCTGATTTGGGAGCAATCAAAAAAAGTGTTGAAAGTAATGAAAGACGAAGCATTACGATCCAGCGAACATCTGAAGTAAAAAACATAGATGATTATCAGTTAATTATTCTATATCAACCCAATAGTAGATTCAGAGGGGTTTACGAAAAAATAAGTACTGCGCGAAAGAATTATTTGACTATTGTAGGGTCTAAAACAGATTGGGTATTTTTGAACAAAACACAAAATAAGTACTATCAGGAGATCACCCGGCAGACAGAATACTATATCCCAAGGTTTAATCCTAATTATAGTACTTTTTTGTTTGATGATATAGGTTATGAAGGGTACCCACCATTGATTGGTAATTTTGGAGAGATTAGAATTTCTTCAAATCACGATGTGCTATTGTATCGTGCCATTGGGAATATCCAAACCGAAGAACCTTTATTAGCTACTATAGAAGAGGACGGTATTAGAGAGGCTATACTTCTTGGAGAAGGTTTTTGGAGATGGAGAGCTCAGAATTTTCTGGATACCAAAAACTTTGAGAGTTTCGACGATTTCTTTTCTAAGCTGATTCAATATTTGGCAACAAACAAACCAAAAAGTAGATTGAATACCATTTCAGAATCCTTCTACTATGGTAATGCAAATATTAAGATCAAAGCAGAATACTTTACGAAGAACTACGAGTTTGATAATAGAGGAAGCTTACAAATTAGTTTGAAAAATAAGGATACCGAGGAGACTCAAACCATTCCAATGCTACTGAAAAATAATTTGTACGAAGTAGATTTGAGTAACCTGAAAGCTGGAAATTATGATTTTACGGTAACTGTTTCTGGAGAAAATATTTCACGATCAGGAAGTTTTACAGTGTTAGAATATAATGTAGAACAACAATTTTTGAATGCACATGTAACAAAGTTGAAGCAGGTAGCTACTAATACTAAAGGAAAGTCATACTTTATAGGGCAAAACGAAAAATTAATTCAGGATTTAATTCAAGATCAACGTTATCAACCTATTCAAAAAAGCAAAGAAAATGTGGTATCTTTAATTGACTGGAAATATCTTTTGGTCATTATCATCCTGTTACTAGGGATAGAATGGTTTGCACGTAAGTATAACGGACTTATTTAAAATTAAAAACTCAAAATTATTATGGAAAAATTACCAAAAATAGGATTACCAATATTGATCCTTATTGTGTTAAGTATCGTTTTTATCTCTAAGTCTACTGTGACTATTGGTTCTGGAGAGGCTGGAGTATTATATAAGACTTTTGGGGGAGGTGTTGTAACAGAAAAGCCGCCATTAGGAGAAGGGTTTCATCTTGTGGCTCCTTGGAACAAAGTGATTGTTTATGAAGTAAGACAGCAAGAAGTATTTGAGAAAATGCAAGTATTATCATCTAATGGATTAGAGATTAAATTGGATGCCTCGGCGTGGTTCCAACCTGATTATGAGAAATTGGGACTATTACACCAGCAAAAGGGAGAGAATTATGTAAATAGAGTGCTGTTACCAACAATTAGATCTGCTGCTCGTAGTGTTGTAGGTAGATATACTCCAGAACAATTGTATTCTAGTAAGAGAGATGCTATTCAAAAAGAAATTTTTGAGGAGACCAAAAAGATTGTAGGCAATCAATTCATACAGCTTAATGAAGTTTTGGTTCGTGATGTAACTTTACCTCCTACGATAAAAGAAGCGATAGAAAGAAAGTTAAAGCAAGAGCAAGAAGCATTGGAGTATGAATTTAGACTAGAAAAAGCAAGGAAAGAGGCTGAAAGACAAAAAATTGATGCTGAAGGTAAAGCAACGGCCAACAGAATTTTGAATGAATCACTTACCGATAAAATTCTAAGAGAAAAAGGAATTCAGGCTACTTTAGAACTTTCCAAATCACCTAATGCAAAGGTAGTAGTGGTAGGGTCCGGAAAAGACGGAATGCCTTTAATTTTGGGAAATCAGTAGATATATAGTACACAAAATTCAGTTGTCAATTTGATAACTGAATTTTGTTATTTTCAATATATCTGATTTTAATTCGGGGATTTTATTAAATTCGCAATTCATATGTTAAGAAATGGGGTTTAAGGTGTTAATATTTGGTTAATTACCGTAATTCTTTTACTTTTAAGCCATAAACTCAACTTATTAATATGAAAAGAAAATTATTTCGCCCCATTGCACTGGGCCTAGGCTTGGTGGTTACACTTCTTATTTATACACTAACCGCCCCAAAAACAGAAAAATCCCAAAATCAAAATGATGACATTGTAAATTTGAGAGCACAACATGCAGAGCATTTGTCAAACAGTCCTTTCAAAAACACCTTACAATTATCAAAAAAAGAACGTAAAGCTCAAGGCTTACCTCCTAATAGGTATTTTGAGCAAATGTGGGAGTTAACGATGAACCCAAAAAGTGGTCGTACTCACCCAGAGAACATTTTTTCTCTTCAAGAACAGCTAAAAGCGAAATTTGCAAAAAGAGCTCCTGGAGATGATCCTAACAATCCATGGATAGAAAGAGGTCCTAATGATATAGGAGGTAGAACTCGTGCTATCATGTTTGATCCTAATGATTCATCCAACCGTCGAGTATTTGCTGGTGGTGTAAGTGGAGGTCTTTGGGTAAATGATAATATTACCTCGTCTACGTCTCAATGGAGTAGAGTACAAAATGTGCCAGGAAATCTATCAGTTACTTCGATTACTGTAGATCCAAGAAACTCCAATATCTGGTATGTAGGTACAGGAGAGCAATATACTGCTGGAGATGTGGTAGGTAACGGTGTTTATCGATCTACAGACGGTGGTAATAGCTGGCAGGCACTTAGTATTCCTGCTGCCGGAGCTGCTACTTTTAGTTTTAATGCAAATAACTTATTCCTTTCAGGGTTGTTTTATGTAAATGACGTTGTAGCTTGGAATAATACATCACAGAATCGTACCGAATTATTTGTTGGAGTTGGTGCTCATGTGTATGGAGATGCTAGTAACCCTTCAAATTGGTTAGGTTTACAAACTGCAGGTTTATATAGATCTGTAGATGGAGGTTCTACCTGGAGTCGTATTGAGTCTTCAAACTTAGCATTTGACTTCCAGGGAACGAACTATTATATGATCCCTAATGATTTTGAAGTAGGAGCAGATAATACATTATGGATGGGAACCATCACAACTCCAGGTATTGGAGGTGGAGGTGGAGGAAGAGTCTTCAGTTCTACTAATGGTGGTACTTGGACCGAAGCAGCTGCCTCTCCTTTAACAGATTCTAATCGTGTAGAAATTGAGGTTTCTGCAACAGATGCTAACAAATTGTATGCACTTACACAAGGATCTACAGACCCAGTACATATTTATAGAACAACAAATAAATTTGCTTCGGTTACTGAAACTGCGCTACCTAATGATGCAGATGGTGGTATCCCAGCAAACGATTTTACCAGAGGACAGGCATTTTATGATTTAATGATCGAGGCTGATCCTAATAACGATGATATTGTTTATGTAGGAGGTATTGATTTATTTAGATCTACCAATAGTGGTAACTCTTGGAGTCAAATTTCAAAATGGTCTAACAATTCTGGGTTAGCAAGTCTTAGTGTATCACTTGTACATGCTGATCAACATGCAATGACCTTCAGACCAGGAAACTCTAACCAAGCGATTTTTGGTAATGATGGTGGAGTATATTATGCATCTGATTTATCTCGAGGTTCTACTTCAAGTGTATTTGGAGCTAGAAATAGCAATTTCAATGTAACACAGTATGTAAAAGCAGGTATCGGTCCAAACGGAACAAATGATGTTACTGGTATTTTTACTGCAGGTGCGCAGGATAACGGTTCTCAAGCGTTTAGAAATGCTTCAGCCGGAATTAATGGTTCAGAAGAATTATCTGATGGAGATGGATTCTATACGTTTGTAGATAAAGATGGGCAGTACATGACTGCAACTTTTACAAATAACGTAATTTATAGATATAACTTACCATGGGATGGTAGAGGAAGAAGACAAGGTGGAGCGACTACTATTCTTAATGAAAGAACAACAGGAGATTTCGTAAACCAAATGGGATACGATAGTGATGCTAATTTCTTATTATCGAATGCATCTTCAGGTGGTTCGTTCTCGATCAAAACTATCGACGTTGCTCGTAATCGTAACGATAATATTACCAATACTGTTTTAACAGCAAAACCAACGGCATTTATTGCTTCTCCTTTTGCTAATAATACTTGGTATGTAGGAGCAGCAGATGGAAAATTATTCAGACTTACTAATGTTGGTTTGGGTACAGCTTCTTGGACAGAGATTACTACACCATTTGTAGGTTCGGTTTCTTCGGTAAGATTAGGAGCTACTGCAAATGATATCATGGTATCTATCCATAACTATGGTGTAACCAGTGTTTGGTTCTCTAATGACGGAGGAGCAAATTGGTTGAATAAGGAAGGTAACTTACCAGATATTCCAGTTAGAGATATCCTTCAAAATCCATTAGATAGAAATGAAGTCATCCTAGCTACACAATTAGGTGTTTGGGTAACAACTAACTTTAATGAAGCTAACCCAAACTGGGAGCAAGCGTATAATGGAATGAGTGACGCAAGTGTAACTTCATTTGATTATTGGGCTAAAAATGGAAATGATAATGATAATGTAATAATTGCATCTACTTATGGTAGAGGAGTGTTCACTGGATCATTTACATCTAATGCAGTTGCAGATACACAAGTCCCAAGTACTCCAACAGGTTTATCAGCTTCAAATATCGCTGAAACTACTTTGACTTTAAGTTGGAATGCTGCTACGGATAACGTTGGAGTTGTAGGGTACGATATCTATCAAGGAAACTCTGTTTTAGGATCAGTTACTGGAACAACTGCTAATATCACTGGGTTAACAGCGAATACTGCATATCAATTCAGAGTAAAAGCTAAAGATGCTGCTGGTAATGAGTCTGGTTTCAGTAATACAGCTTCTGCTACCACAACTGGTGGATCAACAGGAGGTTCTGGTTGTGTGTCAGGAATTTCTTCATTCCCATACAACGAAGGATTCGAAAACACGATTGGATCATGGAGCCAATCTACAGCAGATGACCTAAATTGGACTGTAGACGCAAGTGGAACTCCATCTAGAGATACAGGACCATCTTCTGCTACTCAAGGAAGCTTCTATATTTTTGTTGAGGCTTCTGGTAACGGAACAGGTTTCCCAAATAAACAAGCAATAATTACTTCCCCTTGTTTTGATCTATCTGGACTTAGTGCTGCTACGTTCTCATTCAGCTATCATATGTTTGGAGCTAATGATATGGGGAGTATTTCGTTAGAAGTAAGTGACGATAACGGTTCTTCTTGGACAAGTGTTTGGAGTGAGACGGGTAACAAAGGAAACTCTTGGTTAAATGCAAGTGTGGACTTAGCATCCTACGTTGGAGAAAGTATTCAAGTACGATTTAATAGAATTACAGGTGGTACATGGCAAGCGGATATCGCTATAGACAATGTTTCTATATCTTCTGGGGGAGGAACATCTACACCACCAGCAGATATTTGTGCGGGAGTTGCAGAATATGATAGTTCAAGAGCTTACAGTGCCGGAGACCAGGTAACATTTAGAGGATCGTTGTATGAAAGAACAACTACAGGTTGGATTAACTTGGGTACTTGTGGTTCGACTACAGCAGCGGTAGCCGGTACTTTTGTGGATCTTAATGATTTTGATATGTCATTAGCAATTACCTTGTATCCAAACCCGGCTAAGAATAACTTATTCATAGCAAGTGCAAACACCAATACTAAAGCATACAGCATCTTTAACACGCTAGGGCAACTAGTTGACGAAGGAAATGCTGAAAATGCTATTGATGTTTCACAACTTCAAAATGGATTATATACTATAGTAATTAATGGACAAACTCAACGATTTATTAAAAACTAACATATAGTGTACTAATTATAGTAGGAAAGCCTTGAATACTTGTATTCAAGGCTTTTTCATTTGTACTCATTTATCTTCTGAAATGAGGAATAAAAAAAGCCTTCATGTATCATGAAGACCCAGCGAAATAGGTAATGGTTAGTGTTACTATTTCTGCTTTAATTTTTCTGCTTGTTTGGTCCAATGATCTCTCTCAATTCGACCGGGGAAAAATTGAATAAGTTGTGTAACTGTTTCAATATCCTCGGCGGTAAATCGGCTAATTTGATCAAACGTGTAAATCCCTATTCCGTTTAATTTTTCCTCAATAAATGGACCAATACCACTTATTAACTTCAAATCATCCTTTTGAGAAGCATCTGCTTCACCAAAACTAGCAAAATTCAATTTAGGTTGCTCTCCTGTATGAGCTGGTGTACTCGAAATAGGAATACCACCTTGATCTCTGGTTTTAATCGCTTTAATTTCAGTTTCTGAAGAAGCTTTGTTCGAGAATGTCGATTTGGCTTTAGTATATTCGGCATTTTTCAATATCGAATTTTGTCGTTGACATTCTTCGAGTTCAGCTTTGTATTTATTTTTTAGTGCCCATCGGGATAATAGCCATCCTAACAAAAATGCTAGGAATAGTAGTAAAAGCAGACACCACCAATTGGCTTCGTTTAAAAATTCTAACATAGTTGTGGTTATTTAATTTACAATGATTTCTATTCTTCTGTTTTTTGCTCTGTTTTCTTCACTGGTATTAGGAACAATAGGATTAGATTCTCCTTTTGAAGTAGCCTTTACCTTATTAGCGTCGATTCCTTGAGATATTAAATACTGTCGTACATTATTGGCGCGCTGTTGTCCAAACCAGAGATTAGCTTCCTCGTCTCCAACATCATCGGTATGCCCAATCACGCGTACGCTTTTATCTGGATATTTGTTGAGATAGCTCTTCAATTCCAGAGTGTAGTTAGATAACGTAGCATCAGGTTTGAATGTCTTCTCACCAAAATTGGAATATAAGGTTCTGTTAGCTACACTTTTCTCTACTTCAACAGTACGTTCTTCGGTTAATGTTTTAAAAAGTAATGAAATACCTCCTGTATGATTACCATCAGCATTGTATTCATAATCTTTTACCTCGCTAGAAGTACTTATTCTATCAGAATTAATCCCTGATTTTATGAATAAGTCTTTCATAAAAGTGGCTCGAGCCAATCCAAGTTCATCTTCTGTGTTGTTTTCCTCTGAGGTTTCATAACCAGTAATCAAAAGTTCTTTGTTTTGATTTTTTCCGAGATAATCCGCAACCAAATCGCCAATATCAGCAACGGCATCTGGTATAAATACATCACCGTTTTTGTTATTGATTTGAAGTTGACCTTTGAGAGTTAGTGCATCTTGATCGTCATCATCTTTGATAACAAAATTGAGTTTCTGTTGTTCGATAGCGGCAATGCTATCTTCGTAAGCTTTCCTTGCAGCAGCTTCGCGTTCGAGTCTAATTTTCTCCTCGTTTTTTAGGTTTTGTCCGGTTTCCCGAGCGCACCAATCGCAAGAATAATACCACCACATTGCCAGCCATGCGAATAGCAAAAAGATAAGAAATGAAATGATTTTTTTCATAAGTTGTTGATTAGTATTGTCTTTTAAAGTTATAAAAATGTTTATAATCAACCTATTACGCCAAATAATTATTGAAGATTTATGCTGATAAAAAGATTAATAACAAAAAATTAAGTTGAAATGCATTTTGAAAACATATTTTTTTATAAATTCGCGAAGTATTAGAAAACAATGAGAAACATATTTATACATCATCACCATTCAAACATATTCGCTCAGGCGTGGTAGGTTTGGTATGTGTATATAACAAATAAATAAAAACCCGTTTGAGCAATTCAAACGGGTTTTTTGTTTTCTATCAACTCGTTTGGTTTGATCTAACACAACAACAAAAAATTAAAATGTCAAAAATTAAAATTGCTATTCAGAAAAGCGGTCGGCTTAATGAAGACTCTGTAAAAATTCTAAAAGATTGCGGTATTTCAATTGATAATGGGAAAGATCAATTAAAAGCACAGACTCGCAATTTTCCTATGGAGGTAATGTTTCTTCGAAACGGAGATATCCCTCAATATTTAAGAGATGGAGTAGTGGATATTGCTATTATAGGAGAAAATGTGCTGATAGAAAAAGGACAGGATATTTCTATAGCTGAACGTTTAAATTTTTCTAAATGTAAAGTTTCTCTGGCGGTACCCAAAGAATTTGAATACAATTCTATTCAGGATTTGGATGGTAAAAAAATTGCAACTTCTTACCCCAATACAGTAAATCAATTCCTGGCACAAAAGGGAATCACTGCAGAGCTTCACCAGATATCTGGATCTGTAGAAATTGCACCTAATATTGGTCTTGCAGATGCAATCTGTGATATCGTGTCTAGTGGTAGTACCTTGTTCAAAAACAATCTAAAAGAGGTAGAAGTAATGTTAACTTCTGAGGCAGTACTAGCAGTTTCTCCAAAAATTTCTGAGGAGTCTAAAAAGATTTTGGAAAAACTACAATTCAGAATACAAGCAGTTCTAAAAGCACGAAATTCAAAATACGTACTGTTGAATGCTCCTAATGAGAAAATAGAAAATATCGTTAAAATATTACCTGGAATGCGAAGTCCAACGGTATTACCATTGGCGGAAAAAGGATGGAGTTCGATACATACCGTAGTAGAAAAGAATAAGTTCTGGGATATCCTCGACGAACTAAAATCTGAAGGAGCTGAAGGAATATTGGTTTGCCCAATAGAAAAAATGGTGCTTTAATAATCACAATAGACTTAGATCATCATGTACACCATTTCCTTAATACCAAATAGCAATATAGATAGTATACTACCACTCCTACAAGAGTTGAATCCTAAAGTGGAATTGAAAACCTTAAAGGCTCGTTTAGACGATATGCTACAATCTAATTATGAGTGTGTTGGGGTTTATGATCAAAATAAATTAATTGGTGTTTCTGGTTTGTGGTTCTTAACCAAGTATTATGTGGGGAAACATGTAGAACCAGATAATGTTTACATTCTTCCAGAATACCAAGGCAAAGGAATCGGAAAGTTATTGATGAATTGGATATTTGATTATGCCAGAAGTAAAGGATGCGTAGCTTCCGAACTAAACTGTTATGTAAATAATACTTCTGGACAGAAGTTTTGGTTGGATCAAGGTTATGAATTGATAGCCTATCACTATCAAAAACAATTATAAATTCGACCAATTAATAGTAAAAGAACAAATGAAAAAAATATATAATCCAGAAATAAAAGAGTGGGGAGAACTATTAAAACGACCTACTCAAACTATAGCAGATATTGAAGACACTGTCTTGCAGATTTTTGATGAAGTAAAAGCTGAAGGGGATGAAGTTATTAATGCGTATACTCAAAAATTTGACAAGGTGGCTATCCAAAACATCTTGGTTACTCCTGCTGAAGTGGAAGAAGCAAAGATGCTGATCGATGAGGAACTCAAAACGGCTATATTATTGGCAAAATCCAATATCGAAGCATTTCATAATGCACAAAGAACAGAGCGAGTAGCAGTAGATACGACTGATGGAGTTTCTTGTTGGCAGGAAAAGAGGGCAATACAAAAAGTAGGACTTTATATTCCTGGGGGAACAGCCCCTTTATTTTCAACGATTTTGATGCTCGCTGTTCCGGCAAACTTGGCAGGATGCAAAGAGATTGTGTTGTGTTCTCCACCAAATGCTGAAGGTAAAATCCACCCCGCAATATTATTTACTGCAGATTTGTGTGGTGTAACAACAATCTGTAAAGCAGGTGGAATTCAAGCCGTAGCAGGGATGACGTTTGGAACCCGATCTATTCCTAAAGTTTATAAAATTTTTGGTCCGGGTAACCAGTTCGTTACCGTAGCCAAACAACTGGCAACCAAATTTGGTGTGGCCATAGATATGCCTGCTGGCCCTAGTGAATTATTAGTGGTAGCTGATGATAGTGCAAATCCTGCTTTTGTTGCTTCGGATTTATTGAGCCAAGCAGAGCACGGTAAGGACAGTCAGGTTATTTTGGTATCTACTTCAAAAAGTATGATCGAATTGGTAGAAAAAGAAGTGGCAGGGCAATTAGAAAAGTTACCGAGAAAAGAGATTGCAACGGCAGCTATAGAAAACTCTAAATTGATTTATGTAGAAAATGATCAAATAGCCTTGGACTTAATTAATGAATATGGGCCAGAACACTTTATTGTTTGTGTAGCGAATGAAGATTTCTATGTAGATCAGATCGTTAATGCAGGATCTGTTTTTATTGGTAATTATACACCAGAGAGTGCAGGGGATTACGCTTCTGGAACCAATCATACCTTGCCTACAAATGGCTATGCAAAGCAATATAGCGGTGTGAACCTGGATAGCTTTATGAAATCCATGACATTTCAAAAAATATCAAAACAAGGAATAAAGAACATAGGAAATGCTATTGAGTTGATGGCTGAAGCAGAGGGGCTTCAAGCACACAAAAATGCAGTCACTTTGCGACTACAAAGCCTATCAGAAAATTAAAATTATTGGGATGAATTGTAAAAATTGTGGACATCAATTAGAAGAAGGATTAGGGTACTGTAATAATTGCGGAGCCAAGGTGATTAGTGAAAGGATTACTTTGAAACAATTGCGAAACGATTTTTTTAATGATGTTTTGGGATTGGATAATCTGTTTTTAAGAACCATAAGAATTTTTGTAGTAGCACCATATCAGGTGATTTTGGATTATGTTGCTGGTACAAGAAAACGATACATTAATCCATTTGCTTTTTTAGCGATTGTAGCCGCGATTTCAACATTTGTATTTAATACTTTTTCAGAGGAGTACATTAGTCGGATAGATTTAACTCAAGATGAATCGATGTATGAAGACATATTTGCCATGATCAATCCAGGAAGGGATAAAAACTCTGCAGAATATCAACAAGAGTATATTGAGTATAGAGATTCTTCTATTGAAGCAAGTAGAAACATGTATACCTTATTATTACGTTATTTTAATATTTCGGTGTTCTTGTTTACACCGGTATATGCTCTTTTAGCTTTTTTGGTGTTTGGCAGCAAACCATTTAATTATGGAGAACATTTGGTAGCAAATGCCTACCTGGTGGCCTTTGGGTTGTTGATAGGAACTTTGTTTTTCTTGGCTTCTGTCGCAATACATCCATCTATATATATGTATAGCTCGATTATCACCATTGCATATTATTTGATTAGTTATAAAAAAATAGCAGAACTATCCATTAAAGGAATCCTGTTTAAATTTTTAAAATTCATTTTATTGAGTATTGGGTTTTTAATCGTGATTGGTTTTGTAGCTGTTATACTAGGGTTTTTAGGAGCATTAATTTATAATAAGTTATCGTAAAATACGACAATGAAAAAAATAGAATTTGATATAAACAGAATTGTAAGAGATAATGTAAAAGGCTTACTGCCTTACTCATCAGCAAGAGATGAATATGTTAGTGATGGGTCAGATATGATTTTTTTGGATGCCAACGAAAATCCTTACGAAAATGGAGTGAATCGTTATCCGGATCCTCAGCAGCGCAGTCTTAAAGATGCTTTGGCAACTCAAAAAGGAGTGTCGAGTAATCATATGTTGTTAGGTAATGGCAGTGATGAAGTGCTGGATCTTATTTTTAGGGCATTTTGTGAGCCAAAAAAAGATAATATCATCACATTACCACCGACATATGGGATGTACAAAGTATTAGCTAATACCAATGATATAGAGGAAAAAAGAGTGTTGTTAACAGAGGATTTTCAGCCTGATCTACCCGGAATTTTTGGTGCTGTAGATGAAAATTCGAAGATCATCTTTTTGTGTTCACCCAATAATCCTACAGGAAACTCTTTTGATCCTAAAAAAATAGAAACTATTCTAGAATCATTCAATGGTTTGGTAGTAGTTGACGAAGCTTATATTGATTTTTCTAAAAAGGAAAGCTGGGTGTCAAATCTTACAAAGTATCCCAATTTGATAGTTACACAAACTTTATCTAAGGCTTATGGTCTTGCTGGGATACGTTTAGGGATTTGCTATGCCTCTGAAGAGATTGTCCAAATTTTAAACAAAATAAAACCGCCTTATAATGTCAATGAATTGACACAGCAAAGGGCTTTGGATCGTGTATTGGATCAGAAAAAAGTAAAAACAGAGATCAGCAATATCCTAGAAGGAAGAGAAAGCCTGGTTAGGGCTCTGTCAGCTGTAGCTTTTGTAGAGACTATATATGATACCGATGCTAATTTTGTTTTAGCAAAAGTTGATGATGCTGACAAGCGATATGCGCAATTATTAGCAAAAGGTATCGTAGTTAGAAATAGAAGCACACAACCTTTATGCGAAAATACCCTGCGGTTTACAGTAGGGACTGAAACAGAAAATAAAAAATTAATTAAAACCTTGCAAAACTTGTAAAGTAACATTTCAGATTTAAGCTTTACATTATATCTAGACATGAAAAAGAAAGTATTATTTATAGATAGAGACGGAACAATCATAAAAGAAACAGTAGACGAGCAAATAGATGCATTCGAAAAGATGATCTTTTACCCAAAGGCATTTACTTATTTGGGGAAAATTGCTAAAGAACTGGATTATGAGCTAGTAATGATTACCAATCAAGATGGTTTGGGGACAGATGTGTTTCCAGAAGATACCTTCTGGCCAGTACATAATTTTATTTTGAAGTCTTTTGAAAACGAAGGAGTAGTATTCAATAAAGTGTTTTTGGATAGAACATTCCCGCATGAGAATGCCAATACCAGAAAACCAGGTACTGGGTTACTTACGGAATATTTTTCGGATGATTATGATCTGGAAAATTCCTTCGTGATAGGAGATCGCCTTACCGATATGGAATTAGCCAAAAATCTAGGCGCCAAAGGGATATTTATAAACGATAATACCAACTTGGGAACTGGAGAAATAACCATCAATACAAAAGAGCTTGACGAGTATATTGCTTTAGAAAGTAATGATTGGCAACGTATTTACGAGTTTCTAAAATTAGAGGATCGCGTCGCAGAAATTGCTAGAAAAACCAATGAGACGGATATTTTTATTCAGTTGAATTTGGATGGTACTGGAAAGAGTGATATCTCTACTGGATTAGAATTTTTTGATCACATGTTAGATCAGATTGCTCGCCATGGGCAAATGGATTTGGTCATCAAAGTCAAAGGAGACCTGGAAGTTGATGAGCATCATACTATTGAAGATACTGCTATTGCATTGGGAGAGGTTTTCTCAAAAGCGCTAGCGGATAAATTAGGTATCGAACGTTATGGGTTCTGTTTGCCAATGGATGATTGCCTGGCACAGGTTGCTATTGATTTTGGAGGACGGAACTGGTTAGTTTGGGAGGCAGATTTCAAAAGAGAAATGATCGGTAAAATGCCAACAGAGATGTTTTTCCATTTCTTTAAGTCTTTTACAGACGGTGCAAAAGCAAATTTAAATATCAAAGCCGAAGGGGTGAACGAACACCATAAGATTGAAGCTATTTTTAAAGCTTTTGCCAAAGCCATTAAAGTGGCGGTAAAAAGAGATCCGGAAAAAATGATTTTGCCAAGCACAAAAGGAATGTTGTAAAACAAAACAAGCTGTATAATCTTTTTGATAAACACATGAAAATAGTAATTATAAACTACGGGGCTGGAAATATTCAATCTATAAAGTTTGCAATTCAACGATTGGGATATGAAGCAGTTTTAAGCAATGATCCCGAAGAGATACAACAAGCCGATAAGGTAATTTTTCCTGGGGTAGGAGAAGCAAGTAGTGCTATGCAAAAGCTTAAAGAATCTGGGTTAGATACTTTGGTTCCAAAATTGAAACAACCCGTATTAGGTATTTGTTTGGGGATGCAGTTAATGTGCAACTATACCGAAGAAGGAGACACCAGGGGGCTAGCAATTTTTGATACCAATGTGTTACGATTTAACCACGGGGTGAAAGTGCCTCAAATTGGCTGGAATCAAATAGAAGAATTGAAATCACCATTGTTCAAAGATGTTACTGAAAAGGAATACATCTATTTGGTGCATAGCTATTATGCACCTATTACTGAAGAGACGGTAGCACAATCCACTTATGGAATAGCTTACAGCACTGCATTACAGAAAAATAACTTTTATGGAACCCAATTTCACCCAGAAAAGAGTAGTGATGTTGGTGAACAAATATTAAAGAACTTCTTAGAATTATGAGAATTATACCAGCTATAGATATTATCGAGGGCAAATGTGTTCGTCTTTCAAAAGGCGATTACGCAACCAAAAAGATATATAACGAAAATCCACTTGAAGTTGCAAAAATGTTCGAAGACCACGGAATACAATATTTGCACTTAGTAGATTTGGATGGAGCCAAATCAAAACATATTGTAAACCACAAAGTCTTAGAACAAATCGCAACCAAAACCAATCTGAAAATTGATTTTGGAGGAGGATTAAAAACAGACGAAGATCTTAGAATAGCCTTCGAAAGTGGTGCGAATCAAATCACAGGAGGGAGTATTGCGGTAAAAGATCCAGATACTTTTACCTCTTGGTTACAGCGTTTCGGAGAAGACCGCATTATTCTGGGTGCCGATGCTCAAAATGAGAAAATAGCTGTGAGTGGATGGCTGGAAGAAAGCAACAAGGAGTTGATTCCTTTCATCAAAGAGTATCGAGAAAAAGGAATTACTTATGTGATTTGTACGGATATTAGTAAAGATGGAATGTTGCAAGGGCCTTCTTTTGATCTTTATGAAAAAATCTTAAGTGAAACCGAAGGAGTGAAATTGATTGCTTCTGGTGGTATTTCTGATTTTGAAGAACTCCCTAGACTAGCTGAACTAGGAAGCGAGGGAACTATCATCGGTAAGGCGATTTATGAGAATAAAATTAGCCTTACTCAATTAGAAAATTTCATTCTTTCAAGAGCATAAATATGGAAGAGAAAGTCGCAAAAGAATTCGTAGAACAGATCATCTATAGATGGGATGAAAGTACAAGAATGATCGGATTAAGTTTTGAACAACTTGATAAAGAAGATATTTGGAAAAAACCAACATCAAACTCAAATAGTGTTGGTAGCCTCATACTTCATTTGTGTGGTAACATTACCCAATATGCAATTTCTTCTTTGGGAAATACTGAGGACCAAAGAGCAAGAGATGAGGAGTTTGCCGCCAAAGGAGGGGTAAGCAAAGACGAATTGTGGAGTAAGCTACAAGAAACTGTTGAAAAGGCTAAACAAACACTTCGTAACATTTCAACATCAGAATTGCTTAGAGAGCGAGAGGTGCAAGGATTTACGTTTTCGGGAATAGGTATTGCAATTCATGTTGCTGAACATTACTCGTACCATACAGGACAAATAGCGTTTTGGACGAAACAACTCAAAGACAAATCCAACTTAGGGTTTTATGATGGAATAGATTTGAATATTAAAAACAAAAATGACTGATGCTTACTAAAAGAATAATTCCTTGTTTGGATATAAAAAACGGAAGGACAGTAAAGGGAGTAAATTTTGTAGACCTAAGAGATGCTGGTGATCCTGTTGAATTGGCAGATGTATATTCAAAAGCTGGTGCAGATGAATTGGTTTTCCTAGATATTTCTGCTACAGAAGAAAGGCGTAAAACCCTGGCCGATTTGGTACTTCGAGTAGCAGAGAAGGTGAATATTCCTTTTACAGTAGGAGGAGGGATATCGTCTATAGAGGATGTAGATATTTTATTACAAAATGGAGCAGATAAGGTTTCTGTTAACTCTTCGGCAGTGAAAAACCCTGATTTGATCAATGAATTGGCTGGTAAATTTGGGAGTCAATGTATAACAGTAGCTATCGATGCAAAAAAGATTGACGGGGAATGGAAAGTGCATTTGGTAGGAGGAAAAGTACCTACAGAACTTAATCTTTTTGAATGGGCTAAAGAAGTAGAACAAAGGGGGGCGGGAGAGATCTTGTTTACCTCAATGGATCATGATGGTACCAAAGATGGATTTGCCAATGAAGCTTTGGCCAAATTGTCTGAAGAATTGAATATTCCAATAATTGCTTCAGGTGGAGCGGGTAACATTTTACACTTTGTAGACACCTTTAATAAAGGGAAGTCTGATGCAGCTTTGGCAGCAAGTGTTTTTCATTTTAAAGAAATAGAAATCAGTGATTTAAAGCAGGAATTAAAAAACAATGATATTCCGGTTAGAATTTGATCAAGTGACCTTTTAAGAGAAAAATAGGTGTTGTCGCAAAAAAATAAATTAAAAATTTAGAAAAAATGCTGCATACGCAGCTAGTAATAGTAAAGCATGGAAATAGACTTCAATAAAAATAGTGATGGATTAGTGCCAGCAATCATTCAAGATGCAAAGACCAAGAATGTTTTAATGTTGGGATATATGGATCAGGAGGCTTATGATAAAACGATTACACTTAAAAAAGTTACTTTTTTTAGTAGATCAAAAAATAGGTTATGGACCAAAGGAGAAGAGAGTGGTAATTTTTTGCATCTAATCGATATAAAAGTGGATTGTGATAAGGATACGTTGTTAGTGTCTGTTAAACCAGAAGGTCCAACTTGTCATACCGGTACAGATACTTGTTGGAACGATAAGAATGTTCAAAAGTATGGTTTCTTAACAGAACTGGAAGAAGTAATTCGAAATCGAAAGGAGAATCAGGATAATGAAAAATCGTATGTAGCCTCATTATTTAAAAAAGGAATTAATAAGGTAGCTCAAAAAGTAGGAGAGGAAGCAGTAGAGGTGGTCATCGAAGCTAAAGATGATAATGAAGAACTGTTTTTGAACGAAAGTGCAGATTTACTCTTTCACTATTTAATATTGCTACAAGCCAAAGGATATAAATTAAATGATATAGTAAACGTTTTGCAATCAAGAAGTTGAGTATTTTGACCTAAACAATCGATTAAAAGCAAAATTTACCGACAAAAACTTGTTTTGTTAACAAAATGTTATAATTTCGTAGACCTAAACCAACTAATTTTGAAACATAACAAAGGTGAATTACAGTATGTTTTTGGGAAACCTATTGTAAAAATACTCTTAATCGGGCTGTTGTTTTTTGCCCAACGTTCTTTTTCCCAATGTGTCAATCCAGGGCTCATTACCATAGAGAAATGCGATATGGAAACTATCGATTTTGATATGAATGGTGATCCGGACGGAATTATTAATATCTATGATGAAACCGGTACTACACCAGCAGATGGTACTTGGTCTATAAGTCCTAGATTTAGTGTGGCTTTCGATGCTACTACTGGTAACCTGTCTACTTGGGATTTACAATTTTCTACAACAGCAACAACACCAAATAACTATTTTTTCGAACTAAGAAATGCAGTTTGCGGGGATGTGCCTATTCGCACAGCCAGATTGTTTTTGGGGCCATATTCAGGAGTTACTTTGGCTCCTTTTGGTACACTGAATGTAAATGTAGAGGCGTGTGATAATGAAACTTTTGATTTGTTTAATGCGCTTACTTCAGATGCACTTAATCCACCTCCTCATCTTAACGGAGAATGGATATATAATGGGAGTAGTCCAAATTTCTTATCGCTTAGCGGTTCCATGTTTGCTGCAAGAATACCTTATCAACCCGGACTTCCGTTGGTAGATCAAGAAGTGTTTGAATTTACTTATCGAGTACCGGGATTAACACCGTGCGATCCTTCTGAAGAAACTACAGTACGAATCTCAATGATACGCCAGGTAGATTCTGGAGGATCAGATACCACAGAAATTTGCGAGTCTGATGTATTAGCAGGAGTATATGACGCTGATATCGATTTAAGAGATGATCAGTTTTTATTAGGAGAGGATATAGAAGGGTATTGGAGTATAGCGGATCCAACTGGGCAAATAGCAGATGAAAACGACTCTATGGTAAATCTTAGAGCTGTATATGAGCAAATTGTAGATGGAGGAAACAACCTGCGATTTGGTTGCGAAACTGTAGACTACACCTATAATGTAGATCAAAGATCTGGAGTGTGTACTGATAGAAATACCTCGGTGTCTTTTACTTTTTATGAACAGTTGAGATCATTTAGTCAATCTGCTGCAGCTCCAAGATTGTGTAGAAATACTTCTGGAAGCCTTAATCTATTTGACTTGTTAGAATTTACTAACGAAGGAGGTTTTGACTTCACATATGATAATAGTTTTTATGTAAACTGGAGATTGGTTTCTGGTCCGTCATCTTTGGGTTTAATAGAACAGCCAGATTTGTTGATAGATTTCGATACCAGTATTGATTATTACCTGGGGACTGTTAATTTATCATTAGCACCGCCAGGAGTGTATACTTTCGAATTTGGAGTAACACCAGATATTAATTGTCCTTCTCCGGATCAAATTTGCGATCCTTTTATTACGGATCCATTAGATCCGACCTTCTCTAATAACCCATGTGCTATTTTAACAACACAGGTGGTTATAGAAGTATTGGCTTTTGATTATGCAGGTGAAGATACCGATGATATTGATCTTTGTGCCTCTCTGGGACAGGTTGATCTTATTAGTCTTTTGAATACTAATGGTACAGATACTGTGGTGGATACAGGAGTTTGGACAGATGGATCGGGTGCTACTATTAATAATGATTTTGTTTTTCCAGATATAGCAGTATCTCAGGTTTTTAATTTTACATATACAACGACGAGTAGTTCGGGATGTGTTGAGCAAGCTGATCTAGAATTTACGGTGTACGCTGTGCCTGATGCTGGCGAGAATAACGAGTTTCGGGTTTGTTCTGATAATCTAAGTCTTTCTCTTTTTGATTTACTAGGGGGTACTCCAGATACAACCGGTACGTGGACAGGTCCTTTTGGATATGTTTCTACCGATCATTTAGGAACTTTTGATATCAATGATGAAACCTTGCCAATATTGGGACCAGGAAATTATACCTATACTGTACCTGCTAATCCTGGATGTCCAGATGAAGATACAGCGATTGTAAGAATTATTGTTGTAGAGCCTCAAACGATTGGAAATGACAGGGCAGATAGCTTTTGTAAAATTGATGGAAGAGTAAATTTATTTACTCTTTTGGATAGAGATACTCCAAGAACCGGAGTTTTTGAAGATACAGATGGTACAGGAGCGCTTTCGCCAGAAGGAGTTTTAGAATTCGAGACGTTGACTAACGAGATTTATAACTTCAGATATGTGGTAACCAATGCAGTGCCTTGTGATGAATCATCGCTTAATGTTGCTGTTCAAATTGTGGATTTGCCAGAACCGAATGTTCCGGATCAGGAATTTTGTATTCTGGATGCAGCTAGATTAGATGATATCGAAGTAGATGTGCTTAATTTTAATTGGTATACTTCGTTAGAAAGTGATATGCCAATTATAGATAATCCAATCCTATTAGATAATCAATTGTTGTATATCGCCAATGTGGATGTGGACAATTGTGAGTCTGAAAGAGTGGCAGTCAATATTAATATCTTAAATACAGGTGAGCGTTCTTCTAGTGGAGAGTTATGTACTCTAGATTTTCAGGACGGGGTTTCTCCTAATGGAGATAATCAAAATGACACTTTTGACCTTTTTATAGAAGATGTGTATAACATCCCTGAAGCGTTTCCAGATTTTGATCTCAAGATCTATAACCGATACGGAAGTTTGGTATACGAAGGCAATCGGGATACCGAAGAATTTAGAGGAGAAAGTAACACTTCGGTACGACTAGGAGATGATCTTCCATCGGGAACATACTTCTATATTTTTACACCTAATTTTGAAAACAATTTACCAATACAAGGTAGTTTCTACCTAAGCAGATAATCAATGAAAAAAATAATTTTTAGTTTGGCCTTGGTTCTCTGCTCGGTAGCGTATGCACAGCAGGAACCTCAGTATTCTCAGTACATGTATAATATGAGTACAGTAAATCCTGGGTATGTAACCAATCAAAGTGGTTTGATCTCTACGGGATTACTATATCGCAGACAATGGACAGGGATCGAAGGAAGTCCCGAGACTACCAATGTTTTTGGAAATATCCCTTTGAGTGAAAAAATTGAATTAAGTGTCAATTATGTAAATGATAAAATTGGAGATGCTATTCCGGTAGTGAATGATTATATCAATTTGGATTTTGCATACATCACCAGAATATCTGATCAGGCAAAGTTGTCCTACGGGCTTAAAGCAGGGATAAATAATTTCAGAATAGATCCTTCAGGGTCTGATGTGGCCGATGATCCCGCGTTTAGAGATAATACCTCTACGACTCAATTGAATATTGGAGCTGGAGTCTACTTGTTTACTAGTAATTTTTATGCAGGTCTTTCTTCTCCAAATTTGTTGCCGAGTGATATTGATATTGATGGGATAGGAGTATCGCAAACCAAAACACATATTTATGGTATTGCAGGTTACGTTTTTGATTTTGTAGACGAAGTAAAGCTAAAACCCTCTTTTGTAGTAAAACAGGTTATTGATTCGCCACTTACGTTTGATATATCCTTAAACTCTTTGATTTATGATAAGTTTGAGCTTGGGGTTTCGTATCGATATACAGATTCATTTATAGCTCTTGCCGGATTTAATATTACTCAGAACCTCAAAGTGGGGTATTCTTATGATTTTAGTGTAAGCGAATTAAGCGGATTTAATAATGGAAGTCATGAAATAGTATTGTTATATAATTTCGACCTTCTACGATTTGGTAATCAACATACTTCACCAAGATTTTTCTAGATGACAAAGACAAAGATATTTATACTGCTACTAGTAACGTTTCAATTTGCTTTTTCTCAGAAAAAAAGTAGAGCAGATCGTTTTTTTGAACAAGGTGATTATATAAACGCGGCCTTGCAATACGAACAACAGCTTAATCAAGAAGGATATACCAAGCACATATTAAATAATATCTCTACATCTTATTACCGTACTTTTAAGTTTAGAAAAGCCTATCGGTATTTAAAGGTGCTTACTTCTGGAAAGTTTTATGATCGTGATAAAACCTATGATAATAAGTACAATTTTATGATGTATCAGGTATTGTCTGCTTTAGGAGAATATGATAAGTCTATTCCTTATCTGAAGTTGTATGCTGGTAATAACTCTGATGATACCGTTGATAAAGAGGATGTGATCTCAACGATAGAGAATTTTAAGTTGAAGGATGACGATTATAAGGTAAAGTCAGTGTCTTTTAATTCTGATGCAGCTGATTTTGGAGCTGTCAAAAGGGATAGTATTGTCTATTTCGTTACCGATAGAAGTCCTCATAGTGCACTTGATAAAAATTATAAATGGACACATCGTCCTTTCTTGGATATCTACCAGATTGCAGTTAATGAGAAGAATATCCCAACAAACGAAGCAACGACACTATCCAAAGAAGTAAACTCCAAGCTGCATGAGGGTAATTTTTGTTTTACCAAGGATGGAAATACGATGTATCTCTCCAAAAGTAATTCAGAAAAAGGGAAGAAAAAATTTGATAGTGTACGAAAAAATTCAGTGCACTTATACAAGGCTAATAAAGTAGATGGAACCTGGTCTACACCAGAAAAGTTAGTATTCAATAATGTAAATTATTCTATAGAGCACCCGGCGTTATCTCCTGATGGGTCTAAATTATATTTTGCGTCCAATATGCCTGGTGGTTACGGTGATTTCGATATTTATTATGTAGATGTTGATGTTGACGGAACCTATGGAAAGCCCGTGAATTTGGGCCCTGTTATCAATACCAAAAACAGAGAGCAATTTCCTTTTATTTCAGACAAAGGCCATTTATTCTTTGCTTCAAATGGTCATTTAGGACTGGGGATGATGGATAATTTTGTTTCAGAATTAAAGAAAGAAGAGTTTACCAAACCTATCAATCTAGGTGCGCCTATTAATTCTAGCTATGACGATTTTTCTATGGCGTATTATAACGAAACTGATGGTTTCTTTGCATCCAATAGAAAAAAAGTAGGAGATGATATTTATTCATTTTCACAAATAGGGGAAATATTTCCAAAAGAATACATAGCTCGCTTTGAGGTTAGGGATTATGCATCTGAGAGTTATATCCCTAATGCAGAGGTGATTTTGTATGATGAAGATAATGAGAAGTTGTATGAAAGTCAGTTAGATTCTATTGCAGGTTTTGAAATGAAACTCTTTTCTGGGAAGTACAATTTCAAAGCATCTGCCTTTGGTTATAAAACGCGAACAAAGCCGGTTTTGGTAAAAGAAAAGCAGAGCGAAACCTATGTGGTCTATCTGGATAGGGATAAGCAACGAGAAAAAATTGCAGAGAACACCGACCAGATAAGCGTAAAAGACAGTATCAATATCAGAAATCAAAATACGGTAACCAGTAGTAATACCCGAACCAAAGAAGAAGAGATTTCTAAAGAAAAACTTAGAGAACTGTTATTAAATGATAGTGAAGGCCCTCCTGTAGTTGAAAAAAATGGGAAACTGTATTTTGAAATGCCGCCAATTTATTTTGACTACGATAAGTGGAATATCCGATCAGATTCTAAAAAAGTACTGGACAAACTAGCACAGAAACTAGAAAAGTATAAGACCGTATATATTAAAATTAGTTCACATACCGATAGCCGAGGTACCGCATCATATAATCAACTCCTATCAGAACGAAGGGCAGAGTCTACACGTAACTATTTGGCGTTGATCGGATATGTAAATGCCAGAAGAATGCAATTTGTTGGTTTTGGAGAATCCGTTCCTTTGATCAGTTGCGAGGATAAGGTTTGTACTGAAGAAGAGCACCAAACCAATAGAAGAAGTGAGTTTGAGATTGTGAAATACTAGAAGTAACGCTTGTAGAAAGATAATCAGATTTATGAAATTGATATAAGACTGTTTTTTGCTGGTGGGAAATAGATTTAGTTTTGAGATAAATAGAATTACAAAACTTAAAATTAAAATCTATGAATACTAAATCAATTAAAGTTGTATTGCTACTTTTATCATTTGTTATAATTAGTTGTCAAGTAGATAACGATGAGAATGAAATTATATCCAGTGATCTACAGGAGTTCATTGTATTAAACAATCTAGAACCATTAGAAAAAGGTAGCTCTGAAGCCATAAAATTTAATTCCATTGAAGAAGCACAAAAGTTCGTGGATGATTTTAGAAAAAGTACGAGATCTATCGATGTTTCTAAAATTGTTACTACTGCATTTAGCGGGGGCAATTTAGGTAGTTCAAAATCTTCAGGACCTTTTAAAGCTCTTGGTTCGGTAACAGTAGAGCTGTATAAAGCTCCACTTCCTTCACTATTTAAGATAGAAGCGGATATCGTTTATCCTTATTGCACAGGTGATGGGGCTATTTTTAATGATTTGGCAAATTTTAGCGTAAATTCATATTTAACGGGAACTACGATAAATACGACTTGGGACCCAACAACCGAAGTGGCAAACTACCGTACTACGAGATCTATGTTTTATACAGTTAAGGGTAATTTAATAATAGAAACAGAGGTTATGGGAACCACATTAAGAGTGTCCGAACGACTCGGGTTTGTTAATGGAGTGGCAGGAAATCCTCAATTAGGAGATAATAGTGGTAGTTGTGAGCCACCTACGGGAGGAGATGATGGTCATGGTGGAGATTGTCCAAACGGTAGTGAAACACGTTAATACTCTTTTCAATATATTTTATTCCTACCAAAGAAGAAGAGGACCAAACCAATAGGAGAAGTGAGTCTGAAATTATGAAATATTAGATCATATTAACTATAAGATTAAAACAATAAATGTATTTTTATAGGTAATAAACAAAAACTTACTCTCATGAATAAACTATGGATGCTTTTGATATGCATTGTCTTTGTGGCTTGCCAAAAGGAAGTAAAAAAGGATTACGCTCTATTTTCTGGCAAGGTAATAGGAAACGCTGACGAAGTTAGAATTTTTGGTAACGATTTTGAATATAAAATTCCAATTGCAGAGGATGGTACTTTTTCTGACACTTTGAAAATTGATGTAGAAGGATACTACGATTACAACATCGGTAAAGAATATTCAGCTATATATCTTACCAAAGGAGCTGATCTAAACTTAACCATCGATACTAGTCAATTTGACGAATCAATTGCCTACACAGGAGTAGGGTCGGGTGAAAATAACTTTTTGGCCGAGAAATACTTGAAGATTGAAGAGATGACAGCAGATATGAAAGCGTTCTTTTCTTTAGAGCCTGAAGCGTACAAAAAAAAGTCTAAAGCACTTAAGAATGAGATCCAAAACTTATTAGATAGTAAGAGAGAATTGAATGTTGATTTTGTTCAATCAGAAACCTTAAGTAATACATATACTCACGTAGGAAGGCTTTTTGATTATGAAGGGGGGCATAAATACTATACCAAAAAAGAGGAGTTAGAGCTTCCTGAAGATTTTTTTGTAGAAGCAAAGGAAATAGATTTTACTGATGAGAATAAGTATCAAACCTTACCTCAGTACAAAAATTTAGTAAGAGGATATCTTCAACGAAGCCTGTCAGATTTAGAGAAAAAATATGACGATGATACACCAAAAGCATTACAAGAATTGGTAGGAGGAATGCCAGCTGATAGCAAGATAAAAGAAGCTTTCTTGCAAAACATGTCATTTTATATGGCGTATTCAGACAAACTTGATCAATTGTACGCGGTATTAAAAACTACTCCAAACCAAGAGCATCAAAAAGAGTTTGAAAGACAATACAAGATCTATAAAACGCTGGTCAAAGGAAAACCTTCACCTTCTTTTGAATATGAGAACTTTAAAGGTGGGTCTACAGCTTTGGGAGATCTAAAAGGGAAATACGTGTATATGGACATTTGGGCAACCTGGTGCGGTCCTTGCAAAAAGGAAATTCCATTTTTGAAAAAATTGGAAGAGAATTATCACAATAAAAACATAGAATTTGTAAGTATTTCTATCGATCGCAAAAAGGATTATGATGCTTGGAAGCAAATGGTCGAGGACAAAGAACTTGGCGGTATTCAGTTAATTGCGGATAAGGATTGGAAATCTGATTTTGTAATGAACTATGGTATAAAAGGTATTCCTAGATTTATTTTGGTGGATCCCGAAGGAAAAATAGTGAGTGCCAACGCGCCAAGACCGTCTAATCCAAAGTTAATCGATCTATTTGATGAACTAGAAATATAGCTTTCTAATCCATCAGAAAATATATAGCCCGAAATATTCGGGCTTTTTTTATAATCTTTGTTCTAGTGTGTTGTTTTATAATATATTAAATTGTACTTTTGCACTCCTTTTTGGCGAGTAAGAAAGTAGAAAAGGATTTTTATAAAACGAATTATAACGCTTCTGTGAAGTTTTCGCTTTAACTTTCAAATATTTACAGAATACAAATTTTATCTTCAATGTCTGAAGAAACAAAAAACACAGACGTTCAGGAAGTTTCTCCGCAACAAGCGAATCCTGAGCAATTTCTAAAAGAATTTAACTGGCACAACTACGAAGAAGGAATCGATCCTATTGCTGACTCTAAATTAGAAGAGTTTGAAAAATTGGTTGCTGAAAATTTTGTAGATACTTTAAATGATGAAGTAGTAATGGGAACAGTAATCAACATTACTGATCGTGATGCTATTATCGACATCAATGCCAAAAGTGAAGGAGTTATTTCGTTAAATGAATTTCGTTATAACCCAGATTTAAAAGTAGGTGACAAAGTAGAAGTATTAATTGATGTACGTGAAGACGCTACTGGTCAGTTGATCCTTTCTCACCGTAAAGCTCGTGTAATCAAAGCATGGGATAGAGTAAATGCAGCTCATGACTCTGGTGAAATCGTAAATGGTTTCGTAAAGTGTAGAACTAAAGGAGGTATGATCGTAGACGTTTTCGGAATCGAAGCGTTCTTACCAGGTTCTCAAATTGATGTGAAGCCAATTAGAGATTATGATGCATATGTTGGAAAGACAATGGAATTCAAAGTGGTAAAAATCAACCACGAATTCAAAAACGTTGTTGTTTCTCACAAAGCGCTTATCGAAGCTGATATCGAAGAGCAGAAGAAAGAAATTATTGGTCAATTAGAAAAAGGTCAAGTATTAGAAGGTACTGTTAAGAATGTTACTTCTTACGGTGTATTCGTTGATCTTGGAGGAGTTGACGGACTTATCCATATTACTGACCTTTCTTGGTCAAGAATTAACCATCCAAACGAGATCGTTGAGTTGGATCAGAAATTGAATGTTGTAATCTTAGACTTTGATGAGGCTAAGACTCGTATTCAATTAGGTCTTAAGCAATTGAAGCCACACCCATGGGAGGCTCTTGACAAAGATCTTAAAGTAGGAGATAAGGTTAAAGGAAAAGTAGTAGTAATCGCAGATTACGGTGCATTTATCGAAGTAGAAGAAGGAGTAGAAGGATTAATCCACGTTTCTGAAATGTCTTGGTCAACTCACTTGCGTTCGGCTCAGGATTTCGTAAAAGTTGGAGATGAAGTAGAAGCAGTAGTACTTACTTTGGATAGAGAAGAGCGTAAGATGTCTCTTGGTATCAAGCAATTGACTCCAGATCCATGGACAGATATTACTACCAAGTACCCTGTAGGATCTAAGCATTCTGGTATCGTACGTAACTTCACTAACTTCGGTGTATTCGTGGAGCTAGAAGAAGGAATCGATGGATTGATTTATATCTCTGACCTTTCTTGGACTAAGAAAATCAAACATCCATCAGACTTTACTAATGTTGGTGATACTCTTGATGTAATCGTTCTTGAATTGGATGTTGAAGGTCGTAAATTAAGTTTAGGACACAAACAAACTGAAGAGAATCCTTGGGATAAGTACGAAACTGAGTTTGGTTTAGGTACTAAGCACACTGCTAAGATTGCTGAAATCGTAGACAAAGGAGCGACTATCGATTTTAACGAAGATATCGTTGCATTTGTTCCTTCTCGTCACTTAGAGAAAGAAGATGGAAGCAAACTTAAAAAAGGAGAAGAAGCAGAATTCCAAATCATTGAATTCAGTAAAGAATTCAAGAGAGTAGTTGCTTCTCACACCGCTTTATTCAAGGAAGAAGAAGCTAAGATTGTTAAGCAAGCGGCTAAGAAAGCTGCCTCTAGTGCGGCAGAAAAGACTACGCTTGGTGATATCGACGCTTTAGCAGATCTTAAAGCTAAAATGGAAAAAGGAGGAAACTAGACTTTTCTTACTTTTTAAATCATAAAAGGCTGTTCGTAAGAGCAGCCTTTTTTCTTTACCATATATTTATCATAAACTCTGTGGTTATCTCATGATTAATTGCAAATTTTCATTATTTTTGTATCCCAAATATCCTTTTGGAGAATATGAGTCAAAAACTACTACTTAGTGCAAAAGAAATAGATATCATACTGCACCGTTTGGCTTGTCAATTAATAGAAAATCATACCCATTTCAAAGACACCGTGCTTATTGGTGTGCAACCTAGAGGTACTTTCTTAGCAGACCGAATAAGACAAATACTATTAAATGATTATCATCTGGATACCGTAGATTTAGGGTATTTGGATATTACATTTTATAGAGATGACTTTAGGCGAGGAGAAAAGCCTTTGGCAGCAAACTCTACGGATATTGATTTTGTGGTTGAAGACAAGCGAGTGGTGTTTATTGATGATGTGTTATATACTGGAAGAAGCATTCGAGCCGCGCTTACCGCTGTTCAATCCTTTGGTAGACCATCAGAAATAGAACTATTAACACTAATCGATAGACGATTTAGCAGACATTTACCTATTCAGCCTAACTATAGAGGGAGACAGGTGGATGCGATCAATCAGGAAAAAGTAAAGGTGCATTGGAAAGAAAATGAAGGAGAAGATGCCGTTTATCTGGTTGGTAAATAAATATCAAAAGTACTTTAGAATAGCAATATAAAATACTATGAGCGAATTAAGTGTAAATCACTTACTGGGAATAAAATACCTAAATAAGAAAGATATTGATCTTATTTTTGAAACGGCAGATCATTTTAAGGAAGTGATCAACCGCCCCATCAAAAAAGTCCCTTCATTAAGAGATATTACCATTGCTAATTTGTTCTTTGAAAACAGTACCAGAACAAGATTGTCTTTCGAACTTGCCGAAAAAAGACTCTCTGCAGATGTTATCAATTTCTCTGCAGCCTCTTCGTCGGTAAAAAAAGGGGAAACCCTTATCGATACAGTGAATAATATACTTTCGATGAAGGTAGATATGGTAGTGATGAGACATCCTAACCCGGGGGCTGGAGTTTTCCTATCAAAACATGTAGATGCGAGTATTGTTAATGCTGGTGATGGTGCACACGAACACCCTACACAGGCCCTCTTGGACTCTTATTCAATAAGAGAGCGTTTGGGAGAAGTGGCAGGTAAAAAAGTGGTAATTGTAGGTGATATTTTGCATTCCAGAGTAGCACTTTCTAATATTTTTGCCCTTAAATTACAGGGAGCAGAAGTAAAAGTTTGCGGACCAAAAACCTTGATTCCTAAATATATTGAAAAACTAGGGGTAGAGGTAGAAACAAATTTGCGAAAAGCACTGGAATGGTGCGATATTGCAAATATGCTCAGAGTACAGAATGAAAGAATGGAAATTAGTTATTTCCCTTCTACTCGAGAGTATACCCAACAATTTGGAGTGAATAAAAAATTACTTGATAGTCTTAATAAAGAAATTGTAATAATGCATCCAGGACCCATCAATCGTGGCGTAGAAATCACGAGTGATGTAGCTGATTCAGATCAAGCCATTATTTTGGATCAGGTTCAGAATGGAGTAGCAGTGAGAATGGCAGTGATTTATCTGTTAGCTTCTAAAATTAAACGATAACTTATGATTTTTAATAAAGATGGTTCTACAACCATAATCACACAAGAAAAGACTACCATAATCGAATTTGTCAAGGGTCTTGAAGGTAAGTATGAAACGCTTAAAAACGATAATCTTATTATTAATTTATTTTCATTAAAGGATCTTTCTGTGGCAGATGTGAATGAGTTCTTGAGAATATCTAATCAACATAAGGCCGGAAAACATTCATTCGTTATTGTTACCGATAGATTGTCTTATGAGGATGTGCCTGAAGAGATTACCATAGTTCCTACACTTCAGGAAGCTTATGATCTGGTAGAGATGGAGGAAATCGAACGAGATTTAGAGTTTTAAGAAATTTTTATATTTTTTGTAATGTTTTGTTTAGCATTGCGTCTTAGTTAATATGAATAAACTAGCCCCTTTTTTCGTATTTATATTTTTTTTAGGTTTCAGTTTCAAGGGTAACGCTCAGGACTGGAAATATGATCTGGATGAAGCTTTGGCAGTTGCTAAAGAAAAAGATCAAAAAATCGTTTTATTTTTTACTGGATCAGATTGGTGTCCTCCTTGTATCAAACTGGAAAAGAAAATTTTATCTACTCAAGAATTTGCAGATTTCACTCAACAAAAATATGTTTGGTTAAAAGCAGATTTCCCCAGAAGAAAGAAAAACAGAATTTCTAAAGAACAAAAGCAGAAGAATAAAGCACTTGCCAGCCGATATAATAAGAAGATGGTCTTTCCTGCTATTCTAATTCTTAATAAAGAAGGTGTTGTATTAGGAGCAACGGGTTACAGAAGAGATTTGGATGTACACGGTTATATTTCATTACTTACCTCTTTTGATTCTTTTGATCAATATTGATTTCTAATTGAGATTACGCTATATTCACGCTTTGATAATACAATAGTGAAATAAATTTTGAAACTTACAATATTAGGGTGTTACTCTGCTACACCAAGAACATTTACTAATCCTACGTCTCAGGTACTTGAAATAAACAATCATATCTTTTTAATTGATTGTGGAGAAGGAACACAGGTGGCGTTGCGAAGAAACAAAGTCAAGTTTTCAAGAATCAAGCACATTTTTATTTCTCATCTGCATGGGGATCATTTTTTTGGTCTCATCGGTTTGGTTTCTACGTTTAGATTGTTAGGTAGAGATACTCCTTTGCATATTTATGGTCCACAAGGAATTAAAGAAGCGATCACTTTGCAGCTGAAACTATCTAATTCCTGGACTGATTTTCCGTTGCACTTTCATGAATTGACTCATACTGGTCCGGAAATAATATTTGAGGACGAAAAAGTAACGGTGCAAACTATTCCACTTCAGCATCGAGTATATTGTAATGGGTTTTTATTTCGGGAAAAGCCGGGAGAACGACAGTTGGTTTTAAGTAAGGTTCAGAATTATGATATCGATATTGCATATTACCGTTCTATTAAAAAAGGAAAGGATGTAGTTCTGGAAAATGGAGAAGTAATACCAAATTCAGAATTAACTCTAGATCCAAGACCTGTAAAAAGCTATGCTTTTTGCAGTGACACCCGGTATGATGAGGCCAAAATTGAACAAATCAAAGAGGTGACGGTATTATATCATGAATCTACATTTCTCGAAAGTCATAAACATTTATGTGCCAAAACTGGGCATAGTTCTGCGATCGAAGCAGCTACAATAGCTCAAAAAGCTAATGTAGGCACTTTGATCTTAGGTCATTATTCTACACGATATGAAAATATCGAAATATTTAAGGATGAAGCTAATACCGTTTTTGATCATGTAGAAGTAGCTGACGACGGGAAAGTCTTCGAATTTTAAAGAAATAATAAGAATTGTTGTTAGCGCTGATTCTATAAAATAGGTAACTTGCGCCTATAAATTGTTATTATGAATAGGGATCTGACCAATTATCGTAAGTCTTACGAAAAACATACACTGGAGGAAGAAAACCTTCAGGATTCACCATTTCAGTTATTTTCGGATTGGTTTAAAGAGGTAGAAGAAAGTGGAGGAGTAGAGGAGACCAATGCAATGACTTTAACTACATTGGGACTAGATGGATTCCCAAAAGCCAGAGTAGTTTTATTAAAAGAATTTGATCACAACGGTTTTATTTTTTACTCCAACTATGAGTCAGAGAAAGCCAAGGCTATGGATAGTAATAATAAAGTATGTATTTCCTTTTTTTGGCCTAACCTGGAGCGACAAGTAATCATAAAAGGTAGGGTAGAAAAAGTATCCGAAGAAAAAAGTGAATCCTATTTCAGATCAAGACCAAGAGGCAGTCAATTAGGTGCTTGGGCTTCACGACAAAGCGAAATCATCAATTCAAGAACGGTACTAGAAAACCAATTGCAGTCATTGGAAGACAAATTTGAAGGGAAAGACATCCCTAAACCCTCATTTTGGGGAGGTTATCAAATTATTCCTTCAGAATTCGAGTTTTGGCAAGGTAGAGCAAATCGTTTACACGATCGCATTCGTTATCAAAAAGAAGGTGATCAGTGGATGACCAAAAGGCTTTCTCCATGATCTAATCCATAATTACAAAATTTGATCTTCTGTTTTTGCGATACTCTTCTTCGTTACAATCTTGACCATCAAGACAATCGTTAACCGGACGAGTTTCTCCAAACCCAACATAAGATAAAATTCTATTTCTGGAAACGTTTTGACTTACTAAATAGTTGTAAATAGACTCCGCTCTTTTTTGGGATAAATCAAGGTTGTAATCATGATTACCTCTACTATCAGAGTGAGTTTCGATCTTGATCACCATATCAGGATATTCCTTGGTCATCAATTCAACAATTTTATTTAGTTCTAGTTCTGCTCTTTCAGTAATATCCCATTTATCAAATTCGAAATAGATCTCATTCAAATTAATAAGATCATTTATGGTCTTATCTAGTTTTGAATTTGCTTCCAAATCTGTTTTTGGTGGAGTAGAACTTTGCACGATATCACCAGGTGTAATTCCTCCACTTTTAGTATTCGAAGATTTGTCTGTTTTATCAAAATCACCAGGAGTAACCTGAGCAATGTCGTGATCTAGTTTCTTCTTTGGTATAGCAACCAGGCTGCTAGCATTAGGACAATTTAGTGTGCTTATGTCGATTGCCAATTTGAACTGATAGTAGTCTGGCAAGTCACATTTGTTAATGTGATTATATCCTTTAGAGTACTTTATCGTTTCATTTAATGATCCATTAAACTCTGCTGTAACAGGTTGGTCAACTACGGTAATGTCGTCTATGGTTTCAATAGATTCGCAACTGGTATCTACTGTTACATTATAAGATATATGGAAAGGTTCGCTATCTATTTTCACCATTTTATTAGGAATAGTGAACAAAATAGTTCTGGAGTTCTTATCGAATTTCGCTTTAACACGTTTAGGTAGCTCTAAAGACTTTTCAGAAAAAATAACATTTTTGGGAAGAACGTCTTTAATAATGGTATTCTTGGCGTCATCATTACCTTCGTTATGAACAGTAAGTTGATAGGTAATCTCTTGCTTAGGCGCTAATACGTCTTCTGGATGGATATATCTGTTGTTATCGGTAAACTTAGACCTTTTAATAATATGTATAGCAGGTTCGTAGATGTCTACACTAAAAGCCACAGCCATCACAGAGTATCCATCATTATCAGTCTTTAATCGAAACTTAGCTTCCGTTTGATTATTACCTATAATACTGTTTCTTACATTTTTAATATCGAACAAATCTGCATCATATCCAAGGGTGTTCTGACTAGCAGGAACCCTGGTTTTAACATTCCTTCCATTCTCAGTAATATTCGCATTAAAGAAATTATTCATAGGGTTTGTGCCGTCCGCAAGACTCTTGTATTTGTTCGTCTCGTTAGACATTACTTGAAAACGATCTCCTCGAATTCCTTTATCTCCTTCGTAAGCAATTACACCAATTTTTCCATGAACCGCACCATTAGGTATCGTTTGGAAGTTGTTGAATGAAAAAGCAACTGGTTTAGATTTAGAATCTATATTTACGAAACCATCATAGACATAAAACCTTTTTCTAGGTTTGGCATGGTCTTCGTAAATTACAACCATAGTCCAACCTCCTGCTAATCCATTTCCTAGAGTTGCATCGTCATTTACTTCAGAAGTAGTGGCAGGAATATTAGCTAGGGTATAGGTTCCCAGCGGATTATTTAAGTTTAGTACATCTTCTGTTATATCCTTATAACATGAATATTGTTTAAATAAAGCTTCAGAATCGTTGTAATAATCATGAATAATTTTACCGTCCGTAATAGTAGCATATTCAGTTTGTCCCGGATATTTAATTTTTATGGAAGTAATATCTTCAGTTCGATTTTCGTCAGCATATGAAGCAGTCCAATAAAGGCCAACGTGTCTTATAGTGCTACATTCTGTGTCAATGATAAGATCTGCACTACTGGAATTAAAAGTGGATGGATCATTATCAATATCGATAAATCCCATTCTGAATTGATTATTCAATCCACCATCATTGTAGCTTTTGTTGGGGTCAAAAACCCCAGTTCCATCGTCATTACTGACTTTTCCTAATATTGTATTGGAAACAAACTTAAAATCCCCCTTGAAAGTAAATTCGGCCCTTTTTTCTAAAGGAACCTCTACTTGTCCATACATAGGTAGGCTGCAAAAGATTGCAGTAACCATTAGTAGGCTTAAGCTTTGTAATCCAAAAAGATTTCCTTTCTTCATAATCTCTTTTTCCACTTTTCTAGTTTTTTAGCCCTTGCATTTTGACTTAATTCGTGTGAGTTTTGCTTGGGGGGAAGCACTCCTAATTAAGGGAAAACCGTATGTAAATTTAGATTTTAACATTTACATAAATAAGAAAAAACACAGGTTTTCGATGTAAATACAATTTTTATCGATCAAAACCAGTCCTCTATCGACTTCATATTCACTTGTTTATCTCGCTTCATTACTTCATGTTCTTGACTTTTTACTACAATTCATCGTTATATCAGAATAAAACAGATCAAATTAATTTTTTGATTTAACCGTTATTTTATTCTAGGTTATAACAATTATTGAATGCGAATTAGTAAACTTGTATTACATAACTCATTTTTGCCATTTATAGTATAGAAATCATGAAAACTTTATATATCATTCGACATGCCAAATCTTCTTGGGATTATGATGTTCCCGATGACCAAAGACCATTAAGTAATAGAGGACTCAGAGATGCTGAATTGATTGGAAAACATCTGAAAACCCTAGTAAAACCTATAGATTTGGTACTAAGCAGCCCTGCAGAGCGGGCTTATAAGACTTCACAAATTGTTTTGGATAATCTGTCGATCGATAAAAGTGTATTTCGTTTAGAACCAGATCTTTATGATTTTGGCGGAAACAAAGTTTTGGAAGTAATTAAAAATTGCAAGAATGAGATCAATACGCTTCTTATTTTTGGTCACAACCATGCATTCACTTCGATAGTAAATTTATTGGGGGATCAGAGCATTGATAACTTACCTACTGCTGGAGCTGTTGGTATTGAGTTTGAAGAGGAGCAATGGGATCAAATTTCTGTAGGAAAAATCTTTCTAATGGTTTTTCCTAAATCTTTACGATAAATATGGAATTAATTAACAATCAGTATATTAATAGAGAGTTAAGCTGGTTGCAGTTTAATGCAAGAGTATTACAGGAAGCTGCAGATGATAGTGTTCCTTTGGTTGAACGTCTACGTTTTATTGGGATATTTTCTAATAACTTAGATGAATTCTTTAAAGTACGCTATGCTACGATCAAAAGGATCGATTTGGCTGGAAAAGATGGTAAGAATGTCTTGAAAGGAACCACGGCAAGTAATCTGTTAGAAAGAATCACCAAGATTGTAATCAAACAACAGGCAGAGAGTCTGAAAACCATTGATACGATTGGTAAAAAGCTGGAGTCTCATAATATCTTTATTATAAATGAAGATCAAGTGAATGAGGATCAAGATCAATTTATTCGTAATTATTTTGTGAGTAAAGTAAGTCCCGCCTTGGTTACCTATATTTTGAATGACCTTGAAGAGTTCCCCCATCTAAAGGATAGTGTTGCGTATTTGGCAGTAAAACTTGTATTGAAAGAACGAATTCCCAAAGAAGGAAGAATTTCCAAGATTTTGCAACAAACAACCAAAGAGAAGATATATGCGCTTATAGAAATCCCTAAAAACATGGATCGATTTGTGGTCTTACCAGAAAAAGATGGGAAACAGTATATTATCATTCTGGATGATTTGATTAGGTACTGTATGCGTATTAACTTCAGTATTTTTGACTATGTAAGTGCATCTGCACATATGATTAAAATCACAAGAGATGCGCAGTTAGATTTTGATAATGATCTTAGTAAAAGTTTTATCCAAAAAATATCTAGTAGTGTAAAATCCAGAAGGGATGGAGAACCTGTTCGATTCGTTTATGATAAAGAGATCGAAAAGGATACGTTAGAATTCCTGATGGAGAAAATGGAAATTGATAATACCGATAGTATTATCCCTGGAGGTAGATACCACAACCGAAGAGATTATATGCGTTTTCCTGATTTAGGAAATCCAGAACTCATTTATCAAACCATGCAACCTCTTACCATTCCTGGTCTACCATTGCAAGGTAGTTTGCTAGATAAGATTGCGAAAAAGGATTTTCTTCAATACACCCCTTACCATACATTTTCTTATACAGTAAAGTTTTTAAGAGAATCTGCTATTGATCCCAAAGTAAAAAGCATAAAGATCACTATATACCGGCTGGCTAGTATTTCTCATATCGCCAGTTCTTTGATTAATGCTGTAAAAAATGGGAAAAAGGTGACGGTGCAAATTGAGCTGCAGGCCAGGTTTGACGAGGCAGCCAATATTAGATATGCAGAACAGATGCAACGAGAAGGCGTACATCTTAATTTTGGAGTTACCGGACTTAAAGTGCATTGTAAAGCCTGCGTTATAGAACGTGAAGAAAAAGGAAAGACCAAGAGATACGGCTTTATAAGCACCGGGAATTTTAATGAATCTACGGCCAAGATATATACAGATTATACCTTATTTACCACCAATGAGGCAATTCTTAAGGAAACCAATCGGGTATTTAAATTTTTTGAAATCAATTATAAGGTGAATAGATACAAACATCTCTTGGTATCCCCGCATTACACGCGATCTTCTTTGGTAAAATTGATTAATAATGAAATCACGAATAGTAAAAATGGATTGCCGGCAAGAATACGATTGAAACTCAATAGTCTTAGTGACTATGATATGATTGATAAGCTATATGAAGCAAGTAGAGCAGGGGTAAAAATAGATTTAATTATTCGCGGAATTTGCTGTTTGATTCCTGGTATTCCCGGAATGAGCGAAAATATAAGAGCCATCAGTATAATAGATAAATTTTTGGAACATCCACGATTACTAATTTTTGAGAATGGGGGGGATCCTAAAGTGTATATTTCATCAGCAGACTGGATGACTCGAAATCTAGATCGAAGAGTCGAAATCTCATGTCCTATCTACGATGAAGATATCAAATTGGAACTTATGGAAACTTTTGATATCTCCTGGAACGATAATGTAAAAGCCAGGATTCTTTCTAAAGATCAGGATAATGCTTACATTCGAAACGAAAAAGAAAAAATAAGATCACAGGTTGCAGCCTATGATTACTATTTACAGAAACTAGGAAATTAATTATTTTGTTGACAATAGAAAAATACGGAGCCATAGATATCGGTTCCAATGCAATTAGATTATTAATCAGTAGTGTCCACGAAGAAGAAGGAAAGACCACTAGATTCAAAAAAACTAGTTTAGTTCGTGTTCCGATACGATTAGGAGCTGATGTATTTAAAGATAAAAGAGTTTCTGAAGCAAATATCGCCCGAATGCTCGATACCATGCAAGCGTATCAATTACTCATGAAAACACACAAAGTAGTTCGATATAAGGCTTGCGCTACTTCTGCAATGCGTGAAGCAGAAAATGGAAAAGAACTTGTGCAATTGATAAAAGATCAAACAGGAATTCAAATTGATATTATTGATGGAAAAGATGAAGCCGCAATTATTGCGATGACAGATCTTCATCAGTTGATCAATACTGATGCATCTTATCTTTATGTTGACGTAGGAGGGGGGAGTACAGAGTTTACGCTATATCATAACGGAAATACAGTGACTTCCAGATCCTTCAAGTTAGGAACGGTGAGATTGCTCAACAACCTGGTTCCAGATCAAACCTGGAATGAAGTCCAAAATTGGATACAAGAGATTACCCGAAATTATAATCGGATATCTTTGATCGGTTCTGGTGGGAATATCAATAATATTTTCAAGAATAGCGGAAAAAGCATGGGGAAACCCTTATCATTCTTATACCTCAGTTCGTATTACAAACTTTTGAATTCGTTGACCTACGAAGAACGGATATGGGAACTTAATTTGAATCAGGATAGAGCCGATGTAATTGTGCCCGCAGCGAGGATTTATCTATCTGCTATGAAATGGAGCGGAGCCAAAGATATTTACGTTCCAAAGATCGGATTGTCGGACGGGATCATTAAATCCTTGTACAATGAAAAATTGAAAAACAAATAATTCTATAAAATCTGTATATTTACGGTCAGACGTACCCCTGATATTGAAACTAAATCTATTTATGATGAAAAAAAAATTACTTTACATTGGAGTTCTTTTACTAACCGTTTCTGGAATAATGGCTCAAGAAAAAACATATGGAGTTCGTCTTGGAGCAAATCTTAGTTCGATAAGTTCTGATGATATTCCAGAAAATCTGGAAGATAATCGATTTGGAGTTGTAGTTGGTTTTCTGGCCGAGTATCCAATTAAAGATCGGTTAAGCTTTCAACCTGAATTTCAATACTCCTCTCAAGGGAATGAGGATGAAGCACTTCGCGTGGATTACCTAAAACTTCCTTTATTTCTTAAGTATAACTTTACTGATATTTTTAATGTTCATATAGGGCCACAGGTAGGACTCAAAATATGGGAATGGGAAGACAATGCCGGTATAGATGCTAACTTCAATACTTTTGATTTTGCTGCTGTTGCCGGAATCGGAGTAAACATTACCGAGAATTTCTTTGCAGATCTTCGTTATGACTTTGGATTGTCTAATGTTTTTGATGATGAAGGTGTAACTGGAGGCGCTGATGGGAATAACAGTGTTATACAACTTTCCTTTGGATACAAGCTTTAGGCTATCCATATTTACAATATATTATTTAATTCTTATTAGATTATTGAGTGTTTTAAGAACTGTAAAAGCTTTTGTTGAGTATTATTCGGTTCTTAAGACATTCTATTTGTAATGATCTTTTGAGATCATTAAACATCTTATTAGTGATCACCCTTGATGCTCTAATGTAGTTCGCAAATTCTTCTTGATTAAGAGGACAATATAACGCAATACGGTATTCATCCGCTGATGAAATCTCAAAGTTCTTTTGAAAATCTAATAAGGTTTCCTTTACTCTGTTTTCCACAAACCTGTTCTGTAGGATTCGAATTCGTCTTTCCAGAAGACAACATTCTATTCCAATCAAACAAAATACTTCAGTAGGTAGAATGATTTTTTTCTGAAGCATAGATTGTATCTGATGTATTTCAAATTCATAAACTATTGTTTTTGCCTGAAGTGCTTGATACGTATAATTTAGAGTATCCTCTGCAATGATTTGACAACTTCCAAAAAATTGATTTTCAGCTAATATTATAGATATGAGTAATTCTCCAGATTCGTTGGGGTAACTTAACTTAATGGCACCACTTCTTACCAAATAAAGTCTTTTCCGGTTGGTCTTGTGATAAGGTCTAATAATTTCATTTTGATCATACGTGTTACAATGATGAATCCCTTGTTTTACCAAAAGATCAAATAATTTAATAGTCATGTTTTTGTTTGTTGGTTTTAAGTTGCTTCTTCCTGACTATTAATATTTGCTAAGTAACTTTCGTATTAACATTCCGTTAGTACATTTATTATAATTTTGACGCATTTTTTCTGCGTAAACAACATAAAAAGTGCTAATTCTTAGAAAATAAATTAAATTTTGGTGTTAGAATTTTTATATCGATTGAGTTTGAGTTGGAATAATTTCGGTTTTCACAATCATGATAATTAACTCTTAAAACCAAAACTCATGAAATTTTTTAATTCTAAAGCGTTAGCTATAGTTGGTATAGCAATGCTAGGAGGTCTTTTATTCACTTCGTTTATAAAGTCTTCCCCAAATCAAAATGTTGAAATTAGTTACAAGAATTCTGTAGTTAGCTATTACGGAAGTACTTCGGTGACCAAAGCTGATCTGGTATCTCAAGCCAAACTTATTGATATTGCCGATCGTAGGTTCGAAACCAAATGGGTAAACAAAGATCCCAAAGGAATCTCAGAAGAATACACTCGCAAGGGAGCCGTATTTATGAAACCTGGTAAAAAACCCAGATTGGGAAGAAATGAGATCGAGAAAGAATTTTCTGAAAGTGTACAGGTTATAGACCGTGTAGAATTCTTTCAGGATGAACTGCAGTTTTTTGGCGACATGGATGTAGCTTTCCAACGCTGTCATATGTTGGGATATAAAAATACCAGTTCTTCTCCGGTATTTGAAGGGTCTTATGTAATTCTCTGGAAGAAAGAAAAAGGAGATTGGCTCATAGAGTATGATATGTTTAACGCTGATAAATAGCAGATAAACGTACTATAACAAATCTTAGATCATTCAACTTTTTAAAAATGGTATAGTTACATAGTTATGCCTAATCACAAACGTTCCCTTCTTTGAAGCTAAAGAGGGAAATGCATTTAATCTCAACATAATGAAAATTAATACATCAGATATTTTATCTGCAGTCAACCAATATGGAACCCCAGCATACATCTACGATGGGGAACAATTGGTATCTAATTACAAAAACCTGAAAAATGCGCTGCCCAACTTTGTAGATGTCTTTTATGCCTTAAAAGTGAATCCTAATGTTTCTTTGGTAAAACTGTTACGATCTCAAGGCGCTTGTACAGAAGTATGTTCAATTACTGAACTGGAAATTGCACTCAAAGCTGGTTCAACCCCAGAAGATATTATATACCTGGGCCCTTGTAAAAAAGACTATGAACTTAAAAGGGCCATCGAATTGGGGATTTATGCTATTGTCATAGAATCCGAAACGGAATTAGAAAGAGTTTCCAGTTTTGCTAATAATGCCGGAGTCACTGCAAATGTGGCTATTCGGATCAACCCCGATTTTTCTGCAGAAGGTTCTCCATGGAAAATGGGAGGTAGACCTACTCATTTTGGTATTGAGGAAAAACAAGCCATACAAAACTTTGGAAGTTACCTTGCTACACCAAACATACATGTACAGGGAATACATGTATACAATGGTACAAATATTCTGGAAGCTCAATCCGTATTCGAAAACACCAGCTACATTCTGAATCTTTATGATCAAATTTCGCAGAAATATCATTACCATTTTACCATGGTAGATGTTGGAGGAGGAATGGGAGTGCCTTATTTTCAAAATCAGGAACCCTTAGACATTACAATGTTTAAAGAGCTCATGGTGCCTTTGTTTACTTCATTTCATGACAAATATCCTGATACCCGAATTATTATGGAATCTGGTCGATTTATAATCGGGACAGCAGGCGCTATGGCAGTACAAGTGAACAATTTAAAATCAAATCATGGAAAGCTCTTTGCGGTTACCGACGGAGGAACGAATTGCCATTCTGCAGCAGCTGGATCGGGAAGAGTAGTCAAAAGAAATTTCCCTATTCAAAATATATCCGCGGGTTCTGACACTGCGAAAAAAATGTATCAGGTGTCTGGGCCATTGTGCAGTCCTGATGATATCATAGGGCGTAATATTGAACTTAACGAAATACATCTGGATGATATTTTGCTGGTTAAATTATCAGGAGCGTATGGTCCAACATCGTCACCTGTTCTGTTTCATAGTCATGGATACCCTGCAGAGATATTATTGTATCAGGATGAATCATTTCTTATTCGGGAAAAAGACACTTCTATGGATATTATTAATAAACAAATAGAAGTTGATTTCAAACACACTAAACTCATAACAAATTAGCACATGGATACTCTTAAAATATTAGATACAATCAAAGATGGATTACTGGACAGTATTCCGAATATCGCAAAAGAACAAATTCAATTAGAGGCTCATCTCAAAAATGATCTGGGGATCGATTCTCTTTCGTCAATGTTCTTTCTTACTTATTTAGAAGATCATATTCATGGTTTTGAAGTCAATGCCGATACTATAGAAGCCAGGCATTTTAATACGTTGCAAACCATTTATGACTATGTACTGTCAGAGCTAAAAGTGAACACCTCTGTCTCGGTGCATTAATATACACTTCTAATACATTTTAAATACAATAATGATGATACCAAAAATGCAAAACTTTTTGGAGGAAACCGTATGTCTTTATCCCAAAAAGACTGCGGTGACTTTCTCCGGAAATTCATATACATTTTCAGATATAGAAGAACAATCCAATAGTTTGGCTTCTTATCTGCAAAAACAGGGTGTTCAAAGAGGAGACCGTGTAGTAATTTTATTAGGCAACAAGATCGAAACCATTGTTTCCTTCTGGGCAATCCTAAAAGTAGGCGCAATTGTCATTCCTGTAGGGATGGAGCTGAAATCTAGTAAAATAGAGTATATCCTCCAAGATTCTGGCGCTGTTGTACTTATCACTACTGCAGAAATAGCGGCAAAAAATGCTTCCATTCTTCAACAATCCTATCTCAAAGAAACGTTGATTGTAGATGGTCCTACAAATACAAAGGGACAAGTGGATTATGATGAGATTCTGAAAGATAATCATGACTCTCCACAGTCCAGTGGACTCATAAGTAAAGATTTGGCAGCGATTTTATATACTTCTGGTTCCACAGGTGAGCCAAAAGGAGTGATGCTATCTCACGAAAATATGATAGCCGCCACTCATTCTTTGAATGCTTATTTAACATATACAACCGAAGATAAAGTGCTTTGTGCTTTACCCTTATCATTTGATTATGGGTTATATCAAATGATTATGAGTGTTTCCAAAGGAGCTACATTGATATTGGAAAAAGAATCGACCTGGCCCATCTTTTTACTTAAGAAAATACTACAGGAAAAGATCACCATATTTCCCGCCGTACCAACCATGGTTATGTTATTGCATGAGCAAAACAAAAAATATCAATTCGATCTTTCCAGTATTAGAAAAGTGACCAATACGGGAGCAGCACTAACTCAAAATAACATTCAAATGGTTCAGGAACTGTTTCCTCATACTGAAATATACTCTATGTATGGACTTACCGAATGTAAACGGTGTACGTATTTACCACCTTCTGAAATTGATAAAAAACCAGATAGTGTAGGCATAGCGATCCCTAATACCGAATTGTGGTTGATAGATGAAAATGACCAGAAAATTACAACACCACATGCGGTAGGGCAGTTGGTGATCAGAGGGGCGACGGTAATGCAAGGGTATTGGAATAAACCTGAAAAAACCGCTGCCAAACTCAAGCCTGGTTTACATTCTGGAGAGAAAGTACTTTACACTGGAGATTTATGTGCTTTGGATGAGGATGGGTATCTCTATTTTAAAGGAAGAATGGATCATATGATCAATTCGAGAGGAATCAAAGTCAGTCCAAAAGAAGTAGAGGATTACTTAGTTAGCATTCCATCAATAAATGCAGCAGTAATCACCGCGATTCCTCATGAAGATTATGGAGAAGCGTTATTTGCTTTTGTGGTGCTAAAAGAAGAACAGATTACCTCTGAAAAGGAAATCTTATCCCTTTGTGCTACACATCTAGAAGCTTACAAAGTACCAGGATTTGTGGAGATACTTTCGTCTATCCCGAAGACTCCAAATGGAAAATATGATCTTATTACCTTAAAAGAAAGAGCTTTACAACTGGCAAACGTAGAAACGAAAGCATTTTTAACCTAAGGTATGGATATAGAATATGAAGTAGACGGGTTAGTGCTGAGAGCAAAAACCTGGGGAGACAAAAAGGGTTATCCAGTATTAGGGCTTCATGGCTGGTTAGATAATGCTTGTACGTTTGACAGGATTGCACCCTTGCTTTCGCCAGATATCTATTTTATTGCGATTGACTTGGCTGGGCATGGCTTATCGGATCATAGGGATGCCAACAGTTCTTACTACTTATGGGATTATGCGGCAGATATTCTAAAAGTATTAGATGCGCTTGGATACAAAAAAATTAGTGTCATAGCACATTCTATGGGGACGGGTATCGCCTGTATTTTGGCAAGTGCTATACCCAACGTAGTAGAGAAAATGGTCTTTATTGATGGTTTAGGGCCTCCATTTGTGGCTCAGAAAGAAGAAGAAGTCGTTGTTAACTTTTATAGGGCAATTCGACAGTTACGAATGGCAAAAAAGACGAAGTTTTTTGGTTTTTCTTCACCAGAAACAGCACAATTCTCATCGGTAGCAGCTGCGATAGAAGAACGGGTAGATAATCCTATAGGTAAGATATCTAATAACGCAGTGGTTAATCTCTTGAATAGAGCTTTGATCAAACTTCCCAATGGATATCGATGGAGTCATGATCCCAGAATTGTATTGCCAGAACGCTATCGAATTACAGAATCTCAGGCACAAGCTTTTATCCAGGCTATTACTTGCCAAACCCAGATTATTTTGGGAAAACAAGGACTGTTTTCCAAAGGAATGTTTAAAGCTCGGTTAAGCAAATTTCAGCAAAGCAAGATCCATTGGATGGAAGGTGGGCATCATCTTCATTTGGAAGAGCCACATGATAAGATCGCTTTATTAATTAATGAATTTTTACAAAAAGAAATAAATAATGAAAACTATTAAATGTACAATACTGCTATTTATGCTGGTAGGAGGGTATGTTTTTTCTCAAGAAAAAGAAGAACAAACTAACAAAACTACTTTTGCGACTAAGATTATTCATAACAGTGTAGCAGGATTCTATCCAATTTTCTTGGGAAATTTTGAAACCAATAAGAACTATGATATTACCTTCTATACTATTTTTTGGACTAATCCTTCTTTTGGGAATCTTCCATCGGGTAGTGATTTGTTATTAGAGACTGCGGTAGGACTTGGGTTTAAATTTTTTGATAACTCATTGTATGTAAATCCTTCTTTTGGAATTACAAGTGGTAAATTTTCTTCGAATAGTACAGGAACCAAAATCGCCGAAGGAATTGTACCGAGCTTGTATGTCAACTATCAGACCAACCTTATTGATTTTGAAGGGTATATTTCTTATTACAAATCGATTCGCGAAGACGACGATATCCTTACCAAAGATTATTTACTAAACTGGATAGCTCCAGGAATACATGTAAGCAAACGGCTGGTCACTGGTCTGTTTTATGAGTCGTTTGGAGTGACTCGACAAGAGGAAGGGGATCCGTTGCTAGTGTATCAATGGCTAGGAGGGTCGTTAAAGTTGAAATTCGATAAAGGTATTGCGTTTAGAATATCAATGGGAGCTACTTTAAATACTGATGCCGGCACTTCGGATGAGTTTTATAAGGTGTCAGCTTTTATTCCCTTGTAGAGCGGATATAAATAAAAAGAGGGTCAAACTGACCCTCTTTGTTAACCGTGTATCGTTTCTTTTGTACCGAGATCTTTCATGATTTCAGCTTCAAATTCAAGAAGATCTTGCCATTTTTTATCTACTTCTTCTCGTTTTCCGTATTTACGGGCAAAATTTAGAAACATCGTATAATGATTGGCTTCGCTTACCATAAGGTCTCTATAGAACTTGGCTAGCTCTTGATCTTCAAGTTCTTCAGAAAGCAATTTGAATCGCTCACAACTTCTGGCTTCAATAAGCGCGGCATATAATAAGCGATGTACCAAGTGAGTTTCTCTACTTCCTCCTTTTGGGAAAAACTTCAGTAATTTGTTGACATACTCATCCTTTCTATCTCTACCTAAAGTCCATCCCCGAGCAATAATTTTGTCGTGTACCATTTTGAAATGACTAATTTCTTCTTTTACCAATTTGGTCATTTCTTGAACCAAGTCAGTATATTCGGGAAAACTTACAATTAATGAAATTGCAGTTGAAGCAGCTTTTTGCTCACAAAACGCATGATCCGTTAAGATTTCTTCAATATTTTTTTCAACAATGTTGACCCATCTTGGATCGGTAGGAAGTTTTAAACCTAGCATTTATTCGTTCTTTTGATGTATCTGATTGAAGTCAGGAATATGTTAAGATACAAATATACTTATATTACCACGTAGTTGGAGAGAAAATTAAGAAGTTATTATGATTAAAAACAAAGTCAAGAGATGCCTTTATCCCTTGACTTTGTATTGAGTTTTTTGATGTTTTAAAAAATCGAAAGAACGGATTTAATTTTCTTTCTTTTCGGTATTAAGCTTTATTAATTTCTCTTCTCCTTTAGAAATACCAGATTTTATCTTAGTCACGCGTTCTTGATGCTTTTTTAGCTTTTCTTCAACCTTGGCTACCTTTTCCATTTTGGCAGTATATTCTTCTTCTGTTATTTCTCCAGCTTCTTTTTTGGCCAGTAATCGTTCTTTCGTTTTTTGAATTTTGTCGTTACCTTTAGTATTTCGATTTTCCATAAAGACCAAGCGCTCTTTTTTGTTTTCAATTCGATCTTGAATTGCGTTGGCTTTTTCGTTCTTGAATGCGACTCTTTTCTCTTTGAGTTCCTTTCTTTTTTCTTTAGTCGACTCCTTATACGCGTTTAGTTTTTCTTTCAATTCTGGATTAGCTTCAAGATATGCTTTCTTTTCCTCGGCAGTCATTTCTTTCATTTTTTCATGGTGCTCACCCAGAATGGCTTTTTTGCCTTCTTTAAGTTCTTTTTTGACTTCTTTTATCTCACCTTTTTTTGCCTTCATTTCTTCCTTCATTTCTTCCTTCTTTGCCTTCATTTCTTCACGCTTTTCTTTCCTCTGTTCTTTGCGTTCTTTGGCAACTTCTTTAGGTTTTTGAGCGTAGGAAACACCGGTGATTCCAAGGATAAAAACAAGTATTAATAGTTGTCTTAAAAGTTTCATAGGTTAGTTTTTTTAGAGGTTGTCTAATTCGTTTATTGCATTATCCAATTCTTCAGCTTCTTTTTCCAAAGATTCGAAGTCTTCATCTATTTCTTTGTCGATGGCTTCCATTTTTTCATTGAGTTCTGTAGCTTCTGCAGCTTTTTTCTCTTCTTCTGCTTTTTTATCGACACATGCGATAAAGAAAACCATGACAAAAATGATTAAGAATGTTTTTTTCATGAGATAGTTAATTAGGTTAGTATTATTCCTAAATATACTCAATTTTAAACAGTTATAAGAATTAGTTAGGAGCCATTGTTGCTCCTTTTAGAAATTAGGACAGAAGCCATAAAGTAAGGCTTAGATATCTAAATCGAACAACGATCGTAGCTTATCAATAAGTGGGTTTTTCTCTTTTAATTTCTCGTATTTATCCTGAGGAGTAAAAGCATATTTTTTGGAAGCTTCTTCATTAACATGAATAACAAGTTCGATGCTATAATTATTTAATTTTCTATATAAGAATTGAAATAAGCCAGGAAGGGCATTCTCCAAATCTACTTTCATGGATTGATTAGGAAGCTCTACTTGTATTTTACCTTCACTATTCATGGTAGGTATATTCATCGCAAACATAGAACCTATAATACGCTCTCCTTTTTTATCTTGCAATTTACCATATTCGATCCAGGCATCTTTCATTTCAGATTCTGTAAACTCATCATGTGGTAAAGAGTTCGGATCTACAATACTGTCTACTTTCTTTTCCTGATGTTCTTTCTTTTTACGAATACTACTCAAGGATAAACCTGAAGTCTTTTTACGAGGAGAAGATATAGAAAGATTATTTTTGGTTTCAGTGGCAGGTGTTTGGGTAACCACATCACTTTCTGTACTACTTACTTCTTGATCTATGGTTTGAACATTTTCTTTTTCCTGAATATTACTATCTGTTGTTTCTACTGAAACAGGAATGGGTTCAGGAGTTGAACTTTCAATAGAAAGAGGTTTCGTTTCAACCTTCTCTTTAATCTCTTGATTAATTTTGATAGGTTGGATACCTTTTTCTTTGAAATAAGAAGGAGGAATTATGTAAGGTTTGTCATTTTTTTTTTCTCCATCCGGAGTAAGGATAGAGGCAAGCTGCATCAAACATAGTTCAACCAGTAATCTTTGATTACGACTGGTTTTATACTTCAGGTCACAATCATTGGCCAATTCAATTCCTTTTATAAGAAAGGCGTGTGATGCTTTTTGAGATTGTTCTAGATATTTTGCTTTGGTTTGTTCTCCTACTTCCAGAAGATTAATGGTCGCTTGATTTTTGCATACCAAAAGATCTCTAAAATGGGAGGCTAATCCTGCAATAAAATGGTGCCCGTCAAATCCTTGAGCTAGAATATGATTAAACTCAATAAGTAATTGAGGAATATTATTTTGTAAAATCAAATCGGTAGCCTTAAAATAGGTCTCGTAATCCAGTACGTTCAAATTTTCGGTTACCGCTTGTCTTGTTAAGTTTTTACCGCTAAAACTTACAACCCGATCAAAAATAGACAAGGCATCTCTCATTGCTCCATCTGCCTTTTGCGCAATAATTTGCAACGCATCTTCATCGGCATTAATTCCTTCTTGGGCAGCAACCTGCATTAGGTGATTTTTGGCATCAGTTACCGTGATTCTTTTGAAATCAAAGATTTGACATCTCGATAAAATCGTTGGAATGATCTTATGCTTTTCTGTGGTAGCTAATATAAAAATAGCGTGCTTTGGAGGTTCTTCTAATGTTTTTAGGAACGCATTAAAAGCAGCTTGCGATAACATATGAACCTCATCAATGATATAGACTTTGTATTTTCCTACTTGTGGAGGAATACGTACCTGATCAATAAGATTTCGAATATCGTCTACAGAGTTGTTGGAAGCGGCATCAAGTTCAAAAATATTGAATGCAAAATCTTCATCTGGATGTTCGTTTCCATCTTGATTGATTGTTTTTGCCAATATTCTTGCACATGAGGTTTTACCAACTCCTCTCGGACCAGTAAATAGCAAAGCCTGCGCCAAATGGTTGTTTTCTATAGCATTCAGCAAAGTATTGGTAATAGCCTGTTGCCCTACAACATCCTTGAAGGTTTGAGGTCTATATTTCCGTGCAGATACTATAAAGTGTTCCATCGTTACAAAGTTAAAAATTGCAGGCATAAATTACATTTCAGGATTTGGTTTTTATATTTAGTTATTAACAGCTGTTATACTTATTGAATTTATGATATTTTTGCAGCAAGCAGATCACCTTATCGCGACGCTGTCGAGGAAAGTCCGGACACCATAGCGCAGCATAGCGGGTAACGCCCGTCCGTTGTAAGACGAGGACAAGTGCAACAGAAAGAATGTACAGGTAATGCTGTAGTGAAATCAGGTAAACTCTATGCGGTGCAACGCCATGTAAACCAACTTTTGAGGGTTGCGCGCCCAACGTTGGAGGGTAGGCGGTTGGAGCTAGTGAGTAATTACTGGCCTAGATAAATGATAAGGCCCGTCTTTTAGACGGTGACAGAATCCGGCTTATGATCTGCTTTTTTATTTTAGTTTTTGTAAATAGTGTTTCTTACACAAAAGCTTAGTTTCATTCATACAAATGCTCCGCGTCAAGGTCAAATAAGTTTTAAAACTACTTTAACAATAGGCTATACTAAATTTCTTGTACCTTGTGCGACAAAGAAATTGACCCTATGAAAATTGCGATTGTTTGTTACCCTACTTTTGGAGGTAGTGGAGTAGTGGCTACCGAATTAGGCATAGCCTTGGCAAAATTGAACCATGAAGTTCATTTTATAACCTATAAACAGCCTGTACGCTTGGATTTGTTAAATCCTAACATTCATTTTCATGAGGTTCATGTTCCAACTTATCCGCTTTTTTTATATCAACCCTATGAGTTGGCTTTATCCAGTAAGCTTGTCGGTATCATTAAGAAACATAATATAGACGTTCTACATGTACATTATGCAATACCACATGCCTATGCAGGGTACATGGCCAAAAAGATGCTAGAGGAAGAAGGAATTTACATCCCGATGCTAACCACGCTTCATGGTACCGATATAACATTAGTAGGTAATCATCCAAATTATAAACCAGCGGTTACTTTCAGTATTAATAATAGCGATATTGTTACTTCGGTTTCACAAAGTTTAAAAGACGATACTTTACGTTTGTTCAATATCAAACAGGATATTAAGGTAGTTCCAAACTTTATTGATGTAAGCCAACAGAAAACAAGCTTTACCGATTGCCAAAGAGAGGTTATGGCATTACCAGAAGAACGTATTGTGACCCATATTAGTAATTTTAGACCAGTAAAAAGAATTACAGATATCATTGATATCTTTTATAATATTCAAAAAGAAATGCCAGCCAAATTGTTGATGGTTGGAGAAGGACCAGAGCGCAAACCAGCAGAACAGAAGTGTAAAGAGTTTGGGATTAAGGATAAGGTGATCTTTCTTGGTAATAGTAATGAGATTGATAAGATTTTGTGCTTTTCAGATCTATTCTTACTACCTTCAGAACGAGAGAGCTTTGGTTTAGCGGCCTTAGAAGCTATGGTGAATAAAGTGCCTGTCATATCCAGTAATGCAGGAGGAATTCCGGAAGTAAATCGCCATGGGGTATCAGGGTACCTAAGTAATGTTGGTGATATTGAAGAAATGTCAGCAAATGCGATTAAAATTCTTAAAGACGACGATGTACTGGAACAGTTTAAGGAGAATGCATACAAAGAAGCAAAAACATTTGATGTAAACGAAATCGTTCCTAAATACATTGCTTTATACGAAGGTGCATTAGCAATGACTTAGGAACGATTTATATTGTTTTGTTATCTTCTTTCTATTAGAACTGATAACGAATTCCTAACCCCAGGTCAAAATCCAAATCATCATCATTGTCTCCAAAACCTATTTCTGGTCTAAAATCAAGAGATATGAGTATCGGGATATTAAAGTTGTATTCTATACCGATGTCACCGGCTATAAATAGATAGGTATCACTATCATCTCCACCAGGGAAATTATCATCCAGATCTACATATACAAATCCTCCACCAGGACCTACATACCAATTAAATCCTTTGTCCAGATTAAATACCCATTGGTATAGCCCTGTAAATTTGATAGCATCTCCAAAATCGAAATCTCTCCATCCCAAATCAAACTCAAGTCGATTGTTTCCGCTTAAGCCTAATTGATAAGATATTTCTGCACCAAAACCATCATCATCTCCCAACCTCAAACCTAATGCATGCTTAGAAATTTCTTGTGATTGAACTGTACTTATCGACGCTACAATAAAAGCTACAATAAATAAAATACGTTTTGTCATAGTTAAATAGGTTTTTTAGATTTATGATATCAAATATAACGTTCCATATCTACTTTTAATGTATTTAGTCGACATTTATTATGATTTTTGTAGCAGCATGTCAGTGCTTTCAAAGATTTTGTCAGCGGAGTTTGCTATAAATCCGGTAAATAGCGTTCCGTCTTGTTTTGGGTAGCGATAAGCAAATTCATAATAACATGAAGTGATGTTTTGCTTTCCTTCTTCAAACTCGAATTCAATTTTATCTGCCAGTATGCTGGATTGTTCCAAAAGTTGATCTGCAGAACCTTTAATTTCTCCACCCGAGGTATTCATCTGGAAACCATTGTCTTTCAAGAAATGATTTACCTGCTCTAGCGTATCAAAAGAACTCAATTTGTTTACATCTACGGTGAAGTGATTTGAGCAAAAACCATTAACATACATCCATGCGGCATATTCAGATTCTTCAAGCAATGTAGTATAGGTAGCATGCGAAGGAGTTTTCCAAACTCTACCTTTCAAAATCAGATCATCTTGCAAGAATACTTCTTGATCAACTCCATCCAATAGTAATTTAACAATGTTTTGTAATTGTACAGAACATTCTTCCAACAACAATTGACTGATAAAAATTTTTGGAGCATTTGGATCCTCTTGATGTTCAAAATGTTTTGCATATAGTTTTTTAGCTTCAAAACGATATTCTCCTTTTGAGACATATCCCATCTTTATAAAAACACGGGAAAGTACATCGATGTTTATTCGTGGATCATTGAATGTTCGTATTGCAATATGATCATTGAAAACAGTATTCCCTTCCTCCTCAAATAGAGATTTTACCTTTTGGGCAGAGGGAGCCTTGGTAGTGTATTGTTTCCACAATTCATTAAAAAAATCAGTAGTATTCATAACGTCTTGTTTTTTGATGTAAAATTATTAGTTTTGACTTTAATAAGGGTTGTATGTAGTCTATTTAATCTTGTTAGGTTTATTTTTGTGTTAAACTAACAGTAAACTATTTGAAAATAACTCTGTTTTGAATAATTCCATTTAAAAAATAATACTGTCATGCATCATTTTGATTATATCGATCAGCAAATTTTGTTACAGATTAGGGAGGATGCAAGAAAACCTTTCTCTCAAATAGCAGAAGACTTGAAGATTTCCAATTCACTGGTACATCAACGTATACGAAAGCTAAAAGAACAAGGAGTTATTGCCAAGGCAGAATTTGTCGTGGACGAGAAAAAGATTGGTTTCAGAACAAAATCATATGTGGGCATCCGTCTTAGAGAAGCGCGATATGCTGAACAAGTGGTAGCAGGATTAAAAAAAATACCAGAAATTTTAGAATGTAATTTTGTATCCGGTAATTATGCTATTTTCATTCTTATTTTTGCATACGATAACCATCACCTAAGAAAAATTCTATATGAGCAAGTTCATCATATCGATGGAGTAGCAGGAACTGATAGTTTTATTTGTTTTGATACCAATTTCAAAAGACCCGTATCGTTAGAAGCTTTAACGAAGAAAGATGTTTATGATCAATAATACATTACTTCACCGATTTCAAAATACGCTAGAGGGCGAATTTAAATTGGATTCACTCTCCAAGCGGTTATATGCTACAGACGCTTCTGTGTATCGAAGAATACCCATAGCCGTGGCATTTCCAAAGACGACATTAGACTTAAAAAAAATAATAGCTTTTGCTGAAGAACGTAGAATTGGCATTATTCCCAGAACAGCAGGAACTTCTCTTGCTGGTCAATGTGTTGGAGAAGGAATAGTGGTGGATGTATCTAAGCATTTTACCAAAATTGTTGCTGTAGATGAAGCCAATAAAACAGTTACCGTTCAGCCAGGTGTAGTTCGGGATGATTTAAATAGATATCTAAAACCGTACGGACTTTTCTTTGGTCCCAATACATCAACCTCTAATAGATGTATGATTGGAGGAATGGTAGGTAATAACAGTAGTGGTACCACCTCCATACAATATGGTGTTACTCGTGATAAAGTGCTGAGCATGCAAACAATTTTATCTGATGGTAGCGAAGCTTCTTTCTCTAATGTATCTCCAGAAGAGTTTCATGCAAAACGGCAATTATCTTCATTAGAAGGTTCTATTTATCAAACTATTTATGATGAACTTTCTTCAAAGGAGGTACAGGCACAAATCAAAGCCAATTTTCCCAAGTCCGAGATTCACCGTCGCAATACAGGATATGCGATCGATGAATTGATTGAATCTGAAATTTTCTCTGATAAAAGCCAACCTTTTAATATGTGTAAGCTGTTATCGGGTAGTGAGGGAACACTTGCTTTTACTACAGAAATTACATTACAGTTGGATGAGCTCCCGCCAGAAGAATCCTCTATGATTGCTGCACACTTTAATAGCATAGAGGATTGTATGAATGCAGTTAGCCCCGTTATGCAACACAAGTTGTTCACTTGTGAGATGATGGATAAGACAATTCTTGACTGTACTCTGAACAACATAGAGCAATTAAAAAATCGATTTTTTATTGATGGTGATCCTCAAGCGATATTGATGTTAGAGTTGAGAAGCAGTAGCAAAGATGATCTGGAAATCCAGGAAAAACAATTGCTTGCAGAAATTCAAGATTCAGGGCTTAGCTATGCAAACCCTATACTGAGAGGTAAAGAAATTGATCAGGCCCTAGAACTTCGGAAAGCAGGCTTGGGATTGTTGGGTAATATTGTTGGTGATAAAAAAGCCGTTGCCTGCATAGAAGATACTGCAGTGGCTATTCCTGATTTAGCTTCATATATTTCTGAATTTACTGAGGTGATGAAATCTTATGATCAGCAGGCGGTTTATTATGCGCATGCTGGGGCAGGAGAATTGCATTTACGCCCCATATTGGATTTGAAGAAAAGCGAAGATGTAACACTCTTCAAGAAAATTACAGATGATGTCGCTGCTTTGGTAAAAAAATACCAGGGATCCATGAGTGGGGAACATGGAGATGGTATTGTAAGAGCCAGTTACATTCCTTATATGATTGGTGATGATAATTTTGAAATCGTAAAGCGAATCAAAAAACTATTTGATCCTAACGCTATTTTTAATCCAGGAAAGATTGTTGATGCATATGCAATGGATGAGAAGTTGCGATATGAAGTGGATCGAAAGGAACCAGATATAGATACGTTACTTGATTTTTCAGATTCGTTAGGAATTCTAAGAGCCGCAGAAAAGTGCAATGGGAGTGGCGATTGCAGGAAATCGGTAGAAGCTGGAGGGACGATGTGTCCAAGTTATCGTGCTACAAAAAATGAAAAAGATACAACTAGAGGAAGAGCCAATGCGCTAAGAGAGTTTCTTACTACTGGCGGTAAAGAAAACAACTTTGGTCACAAGGAATTAAAAGAAGTATTCGATTTATGTTTAAGTTGTAAAGGATGTGCAAGTGAATGTCCTTCTAATGTAGATGTAGCTGCACTAAAGGCAGAGTTTGAATATCAATATCAAAAAGAAAATGGTATATCACTAAGAACAAAGCTATTTGCACACAATAATCGTTTGAATGAGTTAGGACGAATAAGCACAGGTATTACCAATTTCTTTTTTTCAAATAGTTTTACCTCAGGAGTTTTGAAATCTGCCTTAGGAATTGCTAAAGAAAGGCAACTCCCAAAGCTGAGCAAGCTACCTTTACGGAAATGGTGTGATCAAAATCTTAAAAATTTACAACCTGAAAATCCCATTAAATCTGTCTACCTTTTTGTGGATGAGTTTACGAATCACCTGGATACTAGTATAGGAATTGATGCAATAAAATTACTGACGAAGCTGAATTATGCGGTCAAAATTGCAGACCATAAGGAGAGCGGTCGATCGTATATTTCAAAAGGGATGTTGCATCATGCCAAGAAGTTTGCGAATCAAAATATAGATCTTTTCGCATCTTTTATATCTGATGATACTCCATTGATAGGGATTGAACCTTCTGCTATTCTTACATTCAGAGATGAATATCCACGATTAGCTAAGGATATGAACAAGGCAAAAGAGCTAGCCGCGAATTCTTATTTAATTGATGAATTTTTAGCTTCAGAAATTGAACTAGGAAATATAAAACAAAGCCAATTTTCTACTGATGATAAAGTAATTAAGTTACATGGACATTGCCATCAAAAAGCCTTGTCTGGAGTGCATCATACATTCACTGTTTTGAATTTACCAGAAAACTTTAAGGTAACTATTATCCCTTCGGGATGTTGTGGTATGGCCGGATCATTTGGTTATGAAAAGGAGCACTATGAAATCAGCATGAAAGTAGGGGAGCAAACCTTACTTCCAGCAGTAAGAAAGGCTCCAAAAGATACGCTTATTGCTGCTGTAGGGACAAGTTGCAGACATCAAATAAAAGACGGAACACAGCGCGAAGCACTGCATCCTGTCTCTATATTGTATGATGCTCTGATTAAAAATTAGCTTTAATCATATAGAGCGAACTGGCATCTATTGTAGGTGTAGTTCCTGGAAGTATTTTTTGTTCGATAATGCCATTATCGTCCTCATCGGTAACGGCAAAATCATCATCATTAATGCACCCTAATGTATGGTTATCGATAAGCCAAATACCCTCAAGTTTATCATGAGGATATCCAGTTTTATTCACCAAATCCGTAACTAGAACTTTAGAAACTGGTTGAATACCTGCGGCTTCCAATTCTTCCCAGCTTGACTCTTCCAAGGTTTTCTCATTAATCAAGAGCCCGAACTCCTCATTGTCATTTGCGGCGCTAACATCGGTGGCATTAGAAACATCAATCTTGTAGATGTGCTTTTGTACTGGTCCGCTTCCAGAGAATTTCCCATCTCTTTCTATGACCAAGAACTCGGTATTGGATAGGCCTACGATCTCAGAATTGGACAAATTAGCATCTTCTTGTCTGTACAGAAACTGTTTGGTTGTACCTGTTTGTAAGTCAAAAAACAAAATACGAGTAAGGTCAGTTCTGATTCGTACAGGATTGTACATAGTAGATTGCATGATACCCACCAATGTAGATTCATCAGGAGTAATTCCCAAACCTTCCATTCCTCGATTTGGTCTTCGTTTACCAAATACTGCTGGTATTTTTCTACCTCTATTCCCTTCATTAATACCGATAGGAGAAATACGTTCCAATTCAATACCATCTTCAGAATAGTGCACAATATGCGGCCCGTATTCATCGGAGATCCAAAAAGTACCGTCGTGTAGAGCTACAATACCCTCGGCATCCAGCCCAAAATCATCAAATGGCAATTGATTTCCATCAATATCGTAAGGGATTTCTCCGGTTGCACCTTTCCCTTCGGGATTAGGGATTCCTGAAATTGGGTTTCCATGAGGGTCTTTGAGTAAGATTTCTTTTTTGAGGATAATATTCCCTTCAGCAGTAACAGCAAATAACCCAATTCTTGGAGTGTAACTGGCTACAGGGAATTTTTTTCCATCAAGAAAATCTGTATTGGGGCCACGATCGGTAATTGCATAAAATTCTCCTTTTTTTGTTGGGTGAGCGGTAGCACCAGATCCGTATCCTCCATTTCTTATCTCTACACCTTCGGTAGTTGTGGTTAGCACCTCAAAAGGTAATTCGTATTGCGTATTTTCTTCTAAGACTAATTGGGGCGGAACAGATATTGGACCTCCGGTATAATCATCGAGGTAATGGCAAGAATACAAAAGTAGTATTGCTACAAAAGGTAGCAAGGTTTTTAGAGTTTTCATAAGGTTTAGATATTAATAAGACGTTGTGTGGTTAGAAGTCAATAAAGCTTATATCTTTTTGTTCAAAATTGAGTTCATCAAAAAGGAAGGCTGTAATTCTTCCAAATCCAATCCGATATTTTCAATCTCTTCTTGAGGTTCTTCATAAGATTCCATTAATTCTTGTTGGTAATGAACCAATTTCCACTCTTGATCATGATACTCTAAAGAGGTTAAATTCTCTATCCAATCTCCAGAATTCAAATACATGCACGATCCATTTTTATCTGTATATGTTCTCATTTGTGGTTGATGAATATGTCCGCAAACCACAAATTCGTAGTTGTTTTTTACCGCCAATTCTGCAGCAACATCTTCAAAATCGCTAATGTATTTTACTGCTTTTTTTACGCTATTTTTGATTTTCTTTGATAATGAGAATTTCTCCTTTCCGAATTTTACCAAAAACCAGTTGATCGATTGATTTAAAAGAATCAACATATCATATCCCCATCCTCCTAATTTTGCCAACCATTTTGCATTTTGGATAGACGCATCAAAAATGTCACCATGAAAAAACCAGGCTTGTTTTCCATCAAGCTCTAGCACCAATTTGTCTACCAGCTTAAAGCTTCCCATTTCGGTATCACTAAACTTTCGGAGCATTTCATCATGATTTCCTGTAATGTAGATCACTTCAGTTCCTTTTGAAGCAAACGAAATGATCTTCTTAATCACCTTGAGATGAGGTTTAGGGAAATAACGTTTCCTAAATTGCCAGATATCGATGATATCCCCATTCAGAATCAACTTTTTGGGTTTGATACTGTTCAAATAATGAAGAAGTTCTTTGGCGTGACAACCATAGGTGCCCAAGTGAACATCGGAAATAACAACAAGATCAACAGCACGTTTTTTCATAAAACAGGACTTATTCCTGCAAATAAAACATTCTTGAGTTAAAGTATAATTAACTAATTATAAGGAGATTGTTACCAGTAATTAAAGATTTAAACCTCGTATTACGTAAACATTACGTAAAAATTATTATCAAAAAGTTCTTAACATTCCATGGATACTATTTAATTTTAGATAATTCGTCTATATAACTCAAATAATGAACTCTTATTTAGAAAGTAACTCAGCTTTTAGACAAGGGGAAAATAGAGATATGATTACAAAACCGGTGTTTATTGTTTATGGAGTTTCTGGAAGCGGAAAGACAACAATCGGCTCAGCATTGGCCAAAAAAATGGGGGTTCCATTTTATGATGCTGATGATTTCCATCCTGAAAGCAATATCCAAAAAATGGCCAAAGGTTTTCCTCTTAATGATACAGATAGAGCTCCGTGGTTACAGGATTTGGCAAATAACATTTCAAAATGGAGTAGTGATCAAGGTGCAGTTTTGGCTTGCTCTGCTCTCAAGGTGAGTTATCGTAATATATTAGCTTCTGTTGTTCCAGAAGCCATCAAATGGATTTTTTTGAAGGGGAGCTATGAGCTGATCTTTGAGCGAATGCAGTCCCGAAAAGATCATTTCTTTACTTCAGAAATGCTTCAATCACAGTTTGATGCTTTAGAAGTTTGGAAAGATGGAATTTCAGTAGATATTGATCAGGAAATACAAAGAATTGTAGAGGAAATTGAATCAAAACTTAAGATGCAAAAATCAGAAATAGGAGTAATCGGTTTGGGAGTGATGGGTAAGAGTTTGGCAACAAATATATTATCCAAAGGATTTCGTTTGTCAGTTTTTAATCGTCATCTGGCAGGAAAAGAAGAAGATATTGCCAAGAATTTTGTAAGTGAGCATTCCAATATTCCACAAGGGTTTGATGATTTGTCATTGTTTGTGGCATCATTAGCCCAACCCAGAACGATTTTAATGATGGTCAATGCAGGACCAGCGGTTGATGTGGTGATAGAACAATTATTACCTCTGTTGGACGAAAATGACTGCGTGATCGATGGCGGTAACTCGCATTACAAAGACACCTTGACCAGAGAAGCAAAACTCAGAAAAAAAGGAATTTTATATGTTGGAGCAGGAATATCCGGAGGAGAAGAGGGGGCGCTTTATGGTCCGTCGATTATGCCTGGCGGTTCTAAAAAAGGATATGAGAATTGCGGTCCATTTCTGGAAGCTATTGCCGCCAAAGATGAAAAAGGAAATCCGTGTTGCTCCTATATTAGTCCGGATGGAGCCGGTCATTTTGTAAAGATGGTGCACAATGGGATCGAATATGCAGAGATGCAATTGTTGGCCGAAATTTATCATTTTCTTCGATTTCATTTGGGCAATACACCTGATGCTATCCATGAAATTTTTACGTCCTGGAGATCCAATAGCAAAGACAGCTATCTTTTGGAAATTACAGCAGATATTCTTCAGAAAAAGGAAGGAGAAGATTTTTTAATCGATAAGATTTTGGATAAGGCAGGGCAAAAGGGTACAGGAGGATGGTCCACACAGGCAGCGTTAACATATGGTATCCCCGTTTCTACGATTTCTGAAGCGGTAATGACCAGGTGTTTATCAGCAAAAAAAGAAGAACGTATTGAAGCATCAAAAGTGTATGCTAGATCTTTTAGTACAGTAAAGACTGATCCATCTATTGTGGAGATGTTGGAGCAGGCATATTATGCAGCTAGTTTGGTTAATCATGCCATCGGTTTTGACTTGATGAAACAAGCTGCCAAAGAAAATAAGTGGGAGCTAAACTTCTCAGAAATTGCCAGAATATGGACTAGAGGATGTATCATAAGAAGCGATCTGATGGAGAACCTCACACTATTTTTTGAAGATAGTAACAATACTCCACTATTGATGCTTTCAGAAGTTGTAGAAACTCTTGACAAAAGTATAGATGCATTGACCACAGTAGTGTCAAGAGGTATTGGCATGAAATGTCCTTTGCCTGTATTATCAGCTGCTGCTAATTATTTGTTGAATTATACTTCGGAAACAATGTCTGCCAATATGTTACAAGCACAGAGAGATTATTTTGGGGCTCATACGTATCAGCGGGTGGATAAAGAAGAAGGAGTGTATTTTCATACAGATTGGAAAAATATATAACACATGGATTACAATTTATTGATTGCAGTAGGTATAGGCGTTTTTGCATTACTTTTTATGATATTGAAATTAAGAATGCAGGCCTTTATTGCATTGTTAATTGTATGTATAATAGTAGGGATCGGGGCAGGATTATCCCCAGATGTAATTTTTGAGAGTATCAAAAATGGAATGGGAAATACGCTAGGGTTTGTAGCGACAGTAGTAGGTTTGGGAGCACTCTTTGGTGGATTGCTAGAAAACTCAGGAGGTGCGCGAGGCTTAGCAACTTATATCCTGAAATTGTTTGGAGATAAAAATGCTTCCTGGGCTTTGATGGTTACGGGTTTTATTGTGGCTATTCCTGTTTTTTTTGATGTTGCATTCATTATTTTGATCCCTCTGGTATACGCTATAGCAAAAAAGACCGGAAAATCCTTGTTGCTGTATGCTATTCCTTTGCTGGCGGGATTGGCGATTACCCACAGTTTTATACCTCCAACACCTGGTCCTATTGCGGTGGCAGATATATTAGGAGCAAATTTAGGATGGGTAATTGTATTTGGTTTTATCGTTGGTATCCCAGCGGCAATCATAGGAGGGCCTCTCTTTGCAAGTTATATTTCAAAACGAATAGAAGTAGTACCTCCAGAGATGAATTTGGTGGTTGATGAAGAGGTTACATCTCCTAACCCTTTTACCATAATTGGTATTATTGTTCTACCGATTCTTTTGATAGTTATAAAAACTTTGTTGTTGGGAGACTGGTTTGATCACGAGTCTTTACCCAAACAAGTAATTTATATTGTGTCTTTGTTAGGGCATCCTTTTTCTGCCTTATTAATAGCTAACTTATTGGCATGGTATGTATTGGGAGTTCGGAGAGGTGTAGGTAAAGATGTGCTCTTAAAACTTTCTATGGAATCTTTTAAACCGGCTGGGGCGATTATTCTATTGACCGGAGCTGGAGGAGCATTCAAACAAATTTTGGTCGATACCAAGGTGGGAGAATTATTGGCTTCTACCTTACAAGATGCAGCGATACATCCTTTGTTGTTTGCATTTATTATTGCTTCATTAATCAGAGTATTACAAGGATCGGCAACCACAGCAATGATTGCCAGTGCAGGGATTATGTCTCCTGTCATTGCTTCAGGTGATTTCAGTCCGGCTCAGATTGCACTTACAGTAATTGCTGTAGCTTCTGGGTCTACAATTTTATCTCATGTTAATGACAGTGGGTTTTGGTTGGTAGGGCAATATTTGGGACTCACAGAAAAGCAAACCTTTCGTTCCTGGACGGTAATGACCACCTTGATCGCTTTAACTGGGCTGTTTACTGCTATGATTTGTTGGTATTTGTTCTAAAAACTATTGTAGGTATCGACATACTAATCCCTTTTGAGACTCATCTAATGTCAGATTTTCAAAAAAAATAAAGCTAAATTGAAATTGATTTAATTTAGAATAGACATTACCCATTTTTTCTGTCATATTACTAGCGGGTTTTTAGAGATTAACAATTACATTTGTTGAAAATAAGAAATGCATGGCAGGAAATACATTTGGAAACCTTTTTAAACTCACCACCTTCGGTGAATCTCATGGGGTTGCAATTGGTGGTATTATTGATGGTTGTCCATCAGGAGTTACATTAGATTTAGAAGCAATTCAGCAAGAATTAGATAGAAGAAAACCGGGGCAATCAGCAATCGTAACACAGCGGAAAGAACCGGATACGGTAGAGTTCTATTCTGGGATTTTTGAAGGGGTTACTACAGGAACACCTATCGGCTTCGTGATTAAAAATGCAAATCAAAAGTCTAAAGATTACTCCCATATCAAAGATTCTTATCGACCTTCGCATGCAGATTATACCTATGACCAAAAGTACGGGATTCGTGATTATAGAGGAGGAGGAAGGTCTTCGGCAAGAGAAACCGCTAGCAGAGTAGTAGCTGGAGCTATTGCAAAGCAAATCTTATCGGATGTATCTATTAATGCATATGTAAGTAGTGTAGGTACTTTAAAATTGCAAAAAAGTCATACCGAATTGGATTTATCACAAACGGAAAGCAATATTGTTCGTTGTCCTGATCCGGAAATGGCTGGTGAAATGGAACAATACATCAAACAGATACGAAAAAATGGAGACACGGTTGGTGGGATTGTAAGTTGTGCGATCTCCGGAGTACCTGTTGGATTAGGAGAACCTGTTTTTGATAAGTTACATGCAGAATTGGGTAAAGCCATGCTTTCGATCAATGCTGTAAAAGGTTTTGAGTATGGTAGTGGATTTGATGGAGCTGCCTTAAAAGGAAGTGAGCATAATGATTTATTCAATACAGATGGTAGTACAAAAACTAACCTCTCCGGTGGTATTCAAGGAGGGATTTCTAACGGAATGGATATCTATTTTAATGTAGCCTTTAAACCTGTAGCCACCATCATGAAAGATCAAGAAACTATTGATAAAGATGGAAATACTGTAACCATGCAAGGAAAAGGAAGACATGATCCTTGTGTAGTGCCTAGAGCAGTGCCCATTGTAGAAGCTATGGCCGCTTTGGTATTGGTAGATTATTGGTTAATGAATCGCACAATAAAAAAGTAAATACAAAATAACAGTATTATTAATTACGGTAATCTTAATAGGGTTACCGTTTTTTTGTATTTAATTCATATATTCGACCCACTTTATACAAATTACTTTTATGAAAAAGCTAGCACTGCACTGGAAAATTATGATTGGAATGCTATTGGGGATAGTATTCGGATTTATAATGACAACTGTTTCTTGGGGTAAAGGATTTACTGGAGATTGGATAGCTCCCTTGGGAACTATCTTTGTGAACCTTCTTAAATTGATTGCAGTGCCTTTAATTTTAGCATCATTAATCAAAGGTATTTCTGATCTGAAAGATATTTCAAAATTCAAGGCGATAGGTGGAAGGACCATTGTGATTTATATTCTAACAACCGTGGTGGCTATTACGATCGGACTGTTGATCGTAAATGTGGCAAAACCTGGGGATGGAATTACCGAAGCTACTATTGAAAAGTTAACCAATGAGTATGCAGGAAATTCAAAGATTTCTGAGCGTATTGCTGAAGCTGGTAGACAGAAGGAAAGTGGTCCGTTGCAATTTATAGTGGATATGGTACCACAAAATGCGGTGGCTGCGATGAGTAATAACAAGTTAATGCTGCAGGTGATATTTTTCGCTATTTTCTTAGGGATAAGTATGTTGTTGGTTAAACCGTCAGAATCTGAGCCACTGAAGAAGTTTTTTGATAGTTTGAATGAAGTTGTGCTAAAAATGGTCGACTTGATCATGCTTACAGCACCATACGCAGTGTTTGCTTTGTTAGCCAATGTGGTAGTCACCTCTGATGATCCGGATATCTTATTAGCGCTATTGAAGTATGCAGGAGTGGTGTTGTTTGGGTTATCTTTAATGATTGTTTTTTACTGTATTTTGGTTGCTGTTATTACTAAAAAATCTCCTCTTTGGTTTTTAAAACAAATAAGTCCAGCACAATTATTGGCGTTCTCTACCAGTTCTAGTGCTGCTACGCTTCCTGTTACCATGGAGCGAGTAGAAGAACATATCGGAGTAGATAAGGAAGTTTCCAGTTTTGTATTGCCAGTAGGAGCAACTATTAATATGGATGGTACCAGTTTGTATCAGGCTGTAGCCTCTGTTTTTATTATGCAGGTGCTGTGGCCAGAAGGGTTAACATTCAGTAATCAAATTACTATTGTACTTACTGCTTTACTTGCTTCTATAGGATCAGCTGCAGTACCTGGTGCGGGTATGGTGATGTTGGTGATTGTTCTAGAAGCTATTGGATTTCCTTCGGACAAGTTACCGATAGGATTAGCATTAATCTTCGCGGTAGATCGACCGTTAGATATGCTTCGTACTACCATTAATGTAACTGGTGATGCCACGGTATCTATGATTGTAGCCAAATCTGTTGGAAAACTAGGAGATCCACATGTTAAAGATTGGGATGATAATTATCCTGGAGAATAAAGAGATGTTACTCCACAGACCAATTTTTTAAAAGTTCAAACAGGATAGGATATTCTGATTCTCTTTCAGGATTCCATATCATGGTCAACTTGGCTTTTTGCGCAATGTTATCCAATTCAATACTTTTTATTGGGAAATTGTGGTCATGCAGTGAGGATATAGGCTCTAAAGATATTCCTAACCCAGCTTCAACTAATCTAAAACTGGAACTAGCAGAATCTGTTTCGTGAACTACCTTAGGATTGAAACCTGCATCAATACATATAGATTCTAGAATATGTACATAGTTGGGGCCATCGGCAACTGATGGGAAAATAAACTGATCAGTAGAGAATACAGAGAAATTTGTATAGTTGGATATCGTTACAGGATGATCTTCTGGCAAGAGCACTGCAAAATTATCAATATGTAATACTTTACTGGTTAGGTTAAAAGGGATCAAGGGGTTGGTGGCAAATCCTATATCCAATTCATTTTGTTGCAACGCTAAGTACTGATCCCGGTTATTCATTTCTCGTAAAACGGTTTTTATTCCAGGGATTTGAGCATTCATGGTTTTCAATATGCTAGGTAATATGGTTTGCATAATAGAGTGTGTAAAACCAATTCTAATCTCTCCCACATCTCCATGATGAATATATGCAGCCTGTTTAGTCATCCTATCTGCATTGGCAATGAGCTTTTTTGATTCTTTTACAAAGTATTCTCCTGCCGGAGTAAGCGCTACATTACGTTTATCTCTTTTAAATAATATAGCTCCAACTTCATCTTCTAACTGTTTGATTTGTCTACTTAGAGCGGGTTGAACAATATTGAGTTCCTCTGCAGCTCGGGTAAAGTTTAATTTTTCTGCTAGCACGATAATATTTCGTAAAGTCTGAATATTCATTAATACATTTTTGTTATTATTCTATCAAAATTAAGTATTTTTTATTATAAATAATGATGATTAATTTTGAAAACGAATAGATGTCTAATGGGAAAGATTTTTGCTATGAAAAAAAATGTTTTGGAGAATGTGTATGACCCATCAGTTTTTAGAACAATAGGGCATGAGCTTATTGATTTGCTTGCAGATCATTTGGAAAAAGTACAAAGTGACAGAGAACACCCGGTACTACCGTATAAAGATCCAGAAGTGGTTCTAGATTATTGGAAAAAAGATTTCTCTTCGGATACCGGAGTTATGGATATGTTTGGGAACATTTTGTCCCAATCGATCAATGTGCATCACCCAAGATATATTGGCCATCAGGTAGCAGTACCTGCATTTATTTCGAGTTTGTCGGGATTAATATCTGACGTGATGAGCAATGGAACAGGGGTTTATGAGATGGGAATGGCGGCTAATGCTATAGAACGAATTGTAACCGATTTGGTAGCTCAGCGAATAGGATACGATCAAAATGCCTCGGGATTGCTTACTTCGGGAGGAAGTTTAGCTAATCTTACTGCTTTATTAGCAGCTAGAAAAGCAAAAGCGCCTTCTTCGGTATGGGAAAAAGGACATCAGGAAAAGTTAGCGATACTGGTTTCAGAAGAGGCACATTACTGTATAGATCGAGCGGCAAGGATTTTAGGGTTAGGAGAAGAAGGCATCGTCAAGGTACCAGTAAACGGTGATTATAGTATCGATACTTCAAAAGTGGCTGGTTGTTTGGAAGAAGCCCAATCAAAAGGATTACACGTTATTGCTATTATCGGTTGCGCATGTTCTACCGCAACGGGATCTTACGACGATCTCGATTATTTAGGAGATTTTGCGGATAAACATAACCTATGGTTTCATGTAGATGGAGCTCATGGTGCCGGAGTTATTTTTTCAGAAAAATATAAGCATATGGTAAAAGGAATTGCAAAAGCAGATTCTGTAGTTTTGGATTTCCATAAGATGTTGATGACACCTGCATTAAATACCGCTCTGATATTTAAAAATTCAATAGACTCGTATCGCACCTTTGAGCAAAAAGCACAATATTTATGGGATTCTCAGCATTCTCAAGAATGGTATAATTCTGGAAAGCGAACTTTTGAGTGTACCAAATTGATGATGTCTATAAAAGTTTATGCGATTTTGAAAGCATACGGAGAAGAAGCTTTTACTCAAAATGTAAATACGCTGTATGATCTGGCAGAGACATTTTCTGAAATGATAGACAAACAAGAAAGTTTTGAGCTTGCTCATCATCCACAAGCAAATATTGTGAATTTTAGATATGCTCCGGAACAGGTCGATATTGATTTAAATACATTGAATAATAACATACGACAAGCTCTTATTCAATCGGGTAAATTTTATGTTGTACAGACTACCATAAATGAAGAAAAATATCTACGTACAACAATGATGAATCCTTTAACAACCAAGGATGATTTAATAGCATTGATAGAAGAGGTACATCATCTCGGAACTACATTTGTAAAAGAAAAAGTATCTAATTCATTCTAATTTTTAACATTTAATAACGCAACGAACACTAAAAGGTCTTCATCTACAGTTATATAGAAAGAATTAACCAAAACTTATTACAAATGAAAAGGGTACTCTATATAACGATATTAATCATAGTATTAGGATGCAGTGGAGATGACGATACTAATGTTATAATCCCGCTAACTGGTGTAGATGGGGTCTGGAATTTGATAAATGTTACAGGTGGTTTTGTGGGTACAGATCATGATTTCGAAAGTGGGTTAATTACCTGGGATTTTGAAGAAAGTAGCCAAACCGTCACTATTACCAACAACAATACTGATAATACGTTGGAGGATTCTTTCCCCTCAGGGACCTATACGTATACGATCATTACTGCTCAAGGAGGTAATCAAGAAATGCTGGTTGATGGACGCAACATCGGTAATTTTGAACTCACCAGCAATCAATTTACCTTAGATGAGACTTTTAGAGACGGTTTTCGTTTTATATTTCGACGTTAAAGACTAATTCTTCTGCTACGTGGATGTTTTACCTGGTACGAAAACTGTTTCTCCAGTTTTTGGTTAGGTTGCATATCCAGCTTCCAGGTCATTATTCCTTTTTTTGAATCGTAAACTGCTTGATCGGTTTGAATTTCATCTAGTTTGATATCTTTATTTTGGGAAACCGGGATACGATCTTCAACCGTGATATTTATATTGCTTTTCTTGTTGTTTTTAATGGTGATTGTATACGCTCGATTTACAATTTTACTATTACCAATAAAGTTTTTGCTTTTGAAGTCTTTGAGTTGTTCTCTTTTTACCACAATATTAGGATCAACACCTAAAGAGACAGTCAAAGTGTCTGTAGTATGCAATGGATCTATATTTGTTTTGCCTGCATAACTGCCTTCAAAGTAGATGTTGGCTTCTCCAGCAAGTAAATTGAACTGTTCCCAATTGGCAAGTTTTGCAGTTAGAAATACATTTTCGTTTAATTCTGGAGCAACATAGTGATTGTAATCTGTTCGGATTTCAAAATTATCGATTTCTATTATGGTAATATCGGCATTAGAAGGTATGCTGTATTTTTTCTTGATTTTGAATCGAGTGTTGGTAATTCCTTCTTCTTTCACCTCGACCACTTCATTATAATACTCTTTTTTTTCCTTTTTTCTGGCATAACTAGATCTTGGAGAATAGCGACCAGATGACCCAGAAGTCGAGTACCCTGTAATTATCACTTCATCTAAAACGGAAGCGTCTTCTTCAAGAGAAATATTCATCACCGAAGAATAAATAGGAAGGGATTGAGACGAGAACCCTACGTACGAAAATGAAAGCTCTCTACCGTCAGCAACTTCTAGTGTGTAACGGCCATCAAAATCAGTTTGTGTCCCATTAGAGGTTCCTTTTTCAATAATGTTCACCCCTGGTAATGGTAATCCGTCATCATCCAGAACGATTCCGGTAATGGTTTTTACAGTTGGATTGTATTGATAACCGTATCGTTTTATTGCATTTTGCTGTCGGTTAATACCATAGCTAAAGTTTAAGTATTTTGGCGAAACGTTGGGTTTGATATTATTAGTGTTTGGATCACCCGTGGATAATATAATGTTTACATTATTCCAAGGAGTTCCTGTTTGCTGATATACATTAGCTTTGTAGGCCATTTTGATAGGATCCTTTATACTTTGGGATTTGATATCATATAGGGGAAACCATCCCGCTTGGGTAACGTTGTATTGTACTACAAGATCTAAAGTTGTAGCTACCGGTGCATCTAGTTTTACCTTGATTTCTCCTCGTTGTTCTTTGGTATCATCGTCCAACTTGTCTATTTGTTGAGTAATTGCAGATATTTCATCAGATAGGCGATCTATCTTCTGTGTATGCGTATAGGTTTCATTCTGAATCTCAATTGCTCTATCTCTATAATAAGCTGATATTTCTTTTACTTTTTCCAAAGAAAGCGATTCTGTTGTACTCGCGATGCGCTGATTGTTTTCTAACAATTTTTTTTCCTGACCAAGTCCAGTTATGATATTTTCTAGCTTGTTTTTTTCAAGTAATAATTGATCTAACTGTTTTTGAAGAACCGTTAACTCTTCTGAAGTTTTTCTTTTTTTCAAATAGTCGATTCCAAAGTTTATCGATAATATAGAAACGTTTTTAAGTCCTGAAATCTGAATGCTATTCTCATTAATTGTAGGAGATAGATCATGGATTAAAATTTCGTTAACCCCTGGTTTTAAAGAAATGTCAGCGGTTCTTTTTATTCGAGCACCAGTAAGGTAAACAGTGACTTCTTCAATATTTGATGCAGTCTTTTTTCCAGTATTTGCAATCGCAGGGTTGGCAATCAAAAGTAGTATAGATAGTAATATGGCTCTCATAGTGGTATAATTTTTGGTTACTATACGAATGTATCCTAATCTATACCCATATGAAATGTAAAATGAGTGAAGTAGTATTTTTATTGAGTAAACATGATCATTGCTTAAACGTTCAAGAATACATAGAATAGAGCAGGGGGATTTTCCCCTCCCTAATTTTAGTTAAACTCCCCTTACATCGTGTTTACCTAATCTATACTTTTGAAACATCACTTTATCACACTAATAAACAAAAATAATTATGAAACGGCTTTTACTTCCTTTAGCGCTTATTGCATTTGCTGTTATATGTTTGAGTATTGTACATATAGACAATGTAAATAAGCTTGATGCACAATCTGAAGAGTTGCGAAAGAAAATAAATTCTGAAAACGGAACAGAACAATTACATACCGATACTCCAGAAATGAAATGAATAGATAAGGACACCATTCTTATTAATGAGTAGGGCTTATTATGTTTTATATTCGTCCAGTATCACGTTATTTAATATATACTGTATAAATAAAAATTTAGTTAATATTACCTAAATTATAATCTGTTTGTATTTAGCAGGTTACATGATTTTACTATAAATCCAACTACATAGACTTAGCTAGATTGACGAATTCTAGTTCATGCTCTACGAATACTAAAAGTCGAAATGGGAATTAAATATTGGTTTTACTTTTATACCGTAAAAAAAGTAAGGTCTTTTTTTGTTCCAAATTGTTTTAATCCCAAAATAAAATGAAAAGGTTACTACTACCAGTATTATTAATTTGCTTTGCTATCTTTTGTTTATCCTATATACATATTGATAATATGAACAAGATAAACGAGGAGAAAGCTGCTATAGAGAAGCAAAAAGAAGAGGCCCTTCTTCTTACGGAGTAATCAACGAATAGGTTACCCTTGTTCTTATTGGTCGATGAATAGTGCTTTAAGCTCAGGGGTAGGAATCATACAACTATCCTTTTTACCAAACCATTTGTATCTATTTCTGGCGATAATATCGTATACCCAGTCTCTTAAAAATGTGGGAAGTATTAAAAAAACAGACAAAAGGGGATACCCACCTTTTAGGTGTTTTGCGATTTGCAATGCTGCGGTAGATTTATGATAATACGCAACTCCTGGATCAATCAATAGGATAGAATCTATTTCCTGGGTATTAATATTTCTTTCAGCAATTAGTTTTTGACCGATTTCACTTTGCAAAGAAGCATACACAAACACTTTGTGTTTGTCACGTTTGATGATAAAATTAATAGCTCCGTTGCACAAATTACAAACACCGTCGAACAGAATGATTTTTTTCCCTTCTTCAATCATAATGCAAAGATACGACGAATAATTTAGTGGCTTTTGGGCTTTAGTATTTTGTTATGTATTATTTTACAATCACGGATTCAATAACTTCTTGTGTAGTTATTTGAAGGTTTTTAGGGAGTTTGTTGTCTTTAGGGAGTACAGCAAGATATCTATCGTTATTAGAATCGTATACCTGTTTAAAAACAGGATCTTCTAGAACCATAGACTCGCATAATTCTTTGATCAAATCAAAATGATATGATAAATCATTACTCCCAAGATGAAAGATCCCTTTTTTATTTCTATTGATGATATAATGGATTTGCTGAGTCAGTTTAGAAATAGTAGTAGCATTAATAATCACATTGGGAAAGACCTCTATCGGCGCTTTAAGGTCGCACAAGGTTTTTAGCTCTTGAATTCTTGGAGTAGCAGGCCCAAAGATCATGGGCACTCTGGCAATTACATATTTGGAAGTAGGAAGACGCATCAAAGCATTTTCGATCTTAATCTTAAATCTACCAAACACACTATTACTTAGCGTTTTATCAAATTCGTAGGATGGATAGTTGCTAAAAGAATCAAATACATTCGCACTCGACATAAAAATTAATCTCGATCGATGCGTTTTGATCCAGTTGATGATCCGTTGATGAGCATCTAATTGCGAATTGAAATTTCCTCTAATCGCAGAAATGATAATCGCAGGTTTTAAATTATCCAGAAGAATAGAAATATCCTCTAATTCCATATCATATTGGAAAAATTTTTGATTTTTTTCAAAGAACGTATTGTCCTTGCAATAGGTTCCATAGGTATCATAATAGGAATTAAGCTCTTTGTATAGAGCATTTCCTATAAAACCACTGGCTCCTATGATCAGAATTTTTTTCAAAATGAAATGATGCTAAAAAAATTAAGTTTCAAACATTACAGATCTGTAACCTTGAAACTTAATCCTATTACTTTTATTATATAATTATCCTTTGTAAAAAGGTAATTTAACTACCGTAGCAGGAATTGCCTTTTTACGAACCTGAATATTAATTTTGCTATCCGGTTTGGCAAAAATGGTAGGAACATATCCTAATCCTATACCTTTTCCTAAAGAAGGAGACATCGTACCTGAGGTTACATTACCGATAACATTTCCATTGCCATCTACAATATCATATCCTTGTCTTGGGATTCCTCTTTCATCCAATTCAAAACCTACTAATTTTTTCTCTGCTCCTCGTTCTTTCTGCTTTCCTAATTCTTCGGCGTTGATAAAATCTTTGGAAAACTTGGTGATCCATCCTAAACCAGCTTCAATAGGGGAGGTGGTGTCGTTAATATCATTACCATAAAGACAGTACCCCATTTCCAGACGTAGTGTATCTCTAGCTGCCAATCCAATAGGTTTGATTCCAAAATCAGCTCCAGCTTCTAGTACCTTATCCCAGATTTGTTTTACTTCTGTATTTTTACAATAGATTTCAAAACCTCCACTTCCTGTATATCCTGTTGCTGAAATGATTACATGTTCAATACCAGCAAAATCAGCTACTTCAAAAGTGTAGAATTTTAAAGCTTCGAGATCTACAGAGGTTAGAGATTGCATAGCAGCAGCTGCTTTTGGTCCTTGGATGGCCAATAAGGAGTAATCCTCTGACAAGTCACGCATTTCTGCACCCATACTATTATGACTACTAATCCAATCCCAATCCTTTTGAATATTAGAAGCGTTAACCACCAATAGATATTTTTCGTCTGCTATTTTATAAACAATTAAGTCATCAACAATACCACCTTTATCATTGGGTAAACAACTATATTGTGCTTTACCATCAATTAGTTTTGATGCATCATTAGAGGTTACTTTTTGGATAAGATCCAATGCGTTGGGTCCGGTGATCAAAAACTCTCCCATGTGCGAAACATCAAAAACGCCAACCCCATTTCTTACAGTTTCGTGTTCTATATTCACACCTTCATAGGATACAGGCATATTATATCCTGCAAAAGGAACCATTTTGGCGCCAAGAGCGACGTGAGTTTCTGTTAAAGCAGTATTTTTCATTGTTAGCAGCTTATTTAATTGAAGGCCGAATGTAAAAAACTTTGGGTAGCTACACAATGCTTTTTTGTTATAATCTTGATAAATTGTTAACCAAAGTGCTTCCCTTTTATTGCTGCTTATGATATTTGTAATTTTCTTACAACTATCTCAATGATTATATATTTTGAACGGCCCTAACCAAACTTTTAATATCTTTAGAAAACATACGTAACCTTTAAATTGTTTGATCATGCCAACAGCAGGATATTCTGGAACACCCCTCGCAAAGAAACTTGGTATAAAAAAAGGGAATGCTATATTGTTGTATAATACTCCTAAATACTACTATAAGCTTTTTGCCGATTTTCCCGAAGATGTAACAGAACTTAACGCTGTTGCAGAAGAGGTTGCTGATTTTATACATGTTTTTTGTACCTCTTTTGAAACACTTAAAGAAGTCATACCTCAATACCAATCTGCTTTAAAAAAGAATGGAATGCTATGGGTGAGTTGGCCAAAAGGAAGCTCCAAAATAGCTACGGATCTTAAAAGAGATCCTATTAGAGAGTACCTCTTGAATATTGGATTGGTAGATGTTAAAGTAGCTGCTGTAGATGAAGATTGGAGCGGATTAAAGTTCATGTACCGAATAAAAGACAGAAAGTAAAAACAAAGAACAACAAGCAACCTTTTTCTTTGTAGATCATCTCTTTATAAAAGATCAATACCATGAAAAAGTATATCATCATTCTATTATTAAGTGTTGCCTTTGTTTCCTGCTCAAACGACGATGACAATCAGAGTCCTGAAGCAACAGTTATTGGTAAATGGAAATTGGTCGAAGCATTGGTTGATCCTGGAGATGGTAGTGGAACATTCCAACCTGTAGAAAGTAATCAAACCATCACTTTTTTTGAAACTGGTAGCGTGGTGTCAGAAAACGGATCACTTTGTAATATTTTTTCTGAATCTGCGGAGACAAGTACCGGTACGTTTTCGTTTGAAACCAATACCTTGGAAATTGGTTGTGTGGATGATGTGATTACACTTACCTTTGAGCGTACTACTTTAAATCTAATTATTTATTACCCTTGTATTGAAGGATGTGCTTTTAAGTATATAAGGGTCGATTAGGGCACAAGATACCTTCAAAAAACATAATGTTTGCAAATTATTTCTACATTGATTTTACAACCAAAACGTTTTTTGACTTAAAATTTTGCTGATTTCCCATAAATCAAATTAAATAATAATAGGATTCATGAAAATTGAACATCTTTTATTAAATGATTGTTGGTAAAATGTTAAGAAAACAAAAAAATATTTACCTTTATGATGTATTATTGTATCGTTGGAAAGGGAAATACACATAAGAAACAGTTACTTTATTAAAAGTATTAATGAAGGAAACAAAGAGGCTTTTAAAGTGCTTTTTGAGCTTTATTATGGCAAATTGTTATTTGTGGCCAGTAGCTATATTTCCAACAAAGAAGATGCTGAAGAGATCGTACAAGATGTTTTTGTAAAAGCGTGGAAAAAAAGAAAAAATATTTCTTCAAATATTAATGGATACCTCTTCAAAATCACCAAAAATAAATGTTTAGATTATTTAAGATCTAAAAAAGGAAAGCTAAGTGCTTTGGCTAATAATGCCTCACAAATTGAGACTTTTATCAATCATCAGGCATTATCAGATCTCGATTCGAATACAATTATCGAAAAAGAATTAGAACTTCAGATACAAGCAGGAATCGATTTGCTACCTGAAAAGTGCAAAAAAGTTTTTGTGAAAAGCCGAATTGAAGGCTTGAAAAACAAACAAATCTCTGAAGAATTGGAGATATCTATCAAAACTGTAGAGAACCATATGTCTAAGGCTTTAAAGCATATGAGACTACATCTTCGCGAATTTTTATCTTTTTTTTAAACTTTGAATAGGGGGTAATACTTTTTTTCTCGTCTTTATATATATAACACATATATAGATGCAGGAAAAGGAACTCATAAAATATATAAAAGGTGAAGCTAATCCAGAAGAAGTAAAGGAAATCTTAAAATGGATTAGAGAAAACAAAGAACACCAAAAACGATATGCTATTCTTAAAGCCAAATACGTTGCTTCCAATCTTGGTTGTTTGGATCATGAAGATGTAGACTTAAGTTATAAGAAGTTTTCTTCCAAAAGAAACAAGAGGAAAAGTGTATGGTATCAAACAGCCGTTGCAGCGGTATTACTTCCTTTGTTGATTTGGCAATCTTATACTTATTTTCAGAATGATGGTCTGATTGTAAATCAAGATAAAATTTCTACCGTTGTGGTAAAAAATATTGCCACAAATTATGGTGGACAGAAAACCATCAACTTACCAGATGGATCTACAGTAATATTAAATTCGGGAAGTTCGATTTCTTATCCCGAAAACTTTACGGATACCTTGCGGCAAGTAACCTTAAAAGGGGAAGCATATTTTGATATCGAAAGAGATGTCACAAAACCTTTTATAGTGCAAACAGATCACTTAAAAGTAAGAGTGCTAGGAACTTCTTTTAATGTAAAATCATATCCTAAGGATGATAAAATAGAAACAACTTTAGTTTCTGGTAAAGTAGAGGTGATTCAAGAAGAGACTGAAGCGCCTGTTGTATTAACTCCTTCTCAAAGAGCCACATTTCATAAAGAAGAAAGTGATATCAAAGTCGATCAAGTAGATTCTGATAAAATTGTTGCCTGGAAACAAGGAAAATTGGTGTTTGATAAAACTCCACTAAAGCAAGTAGTTCAGGATCTAAAGCGAAAGTATGATGTTGAATTTGTAATAGAATCTGATTCTCTATTGCATTATCGATACACAGGAGAGTTTGATAACTTAAGTTTAGAAGATGTTCTGGAGCTGATCAAACTTTCTTCATCAATAGATTATAAACGTAAAAACAATAAAATTATGCTAAACTCAGAATAGGAAAAAAAAGAGGGTGTTGCAGCACCCTCTTCATATCGGTCATTTAATTAAACTCAGAATTGAAATAATTAAAATCAAACAAAATTATGAAAAAAAACCGTTCGGGAGTTTTCTTGTCGAGAAAACATCTCATAAGAATTATGAAAATCTACTCGCTACTTATTTGTATTACCCTATCGAAGTTATTTTCATTCAATACTTATTCCCAGAATATTTCGATTTCGTTAAAAGAAGTTACACTAAAAGTAGCGATCGAAGAAATTGAAGAAAAGAGTGAATTTCGTTTCTTTTATAACAACAGTTTGATAGATATCTCCAAAAAGGTATCACTTACGGTGAATAACGAAAAGGTAAAAAGAATCCTAAACGATTTGTTTACAGGAACAAATATTGATTTCAGTATTTATAAAAATCAAATTGTACTTTTTCCGCACGATGGAAAAACTTCAGAGGAAACCTTCAAAAAGGTTTTGGATTATATTAAAAAGAATGCAGAGAGTTCTATCAAAAGGTCTACGATCCCGACTAATTTCAGTTTTGCTCAAAATCGAATTAGAGGGACAGTAATCGGATCAGATGGTGTTCCTCTACCAGGTGTTAATGTTGCTATAAAAGGAACTAATAGAGGGGCATTAACCGATTTTGATGGGAACTACGAACTGGATGCCAATTTCGGAGAAACCATGGTATTCTCATATGTAGGATTTGTTACTCAAGAAATTAGTGTTGATAAGAATAGGATAGATGTCACCTTGCAAGAAGATGTTAGTACCCTTGATGAAGTTGTGGTGGTAGCTTATGGTACGGCTAGTCGATCTTCTGTAGTGGGGTCAATTGCACAAATCGAATCCGAGGATATAGAAAGAAGACCAGTAACTAATGTACTTACCGTATTAGATGGGGCAGCTCCTGGGGTAAAGATTACTCCAGCAAATGGGCAGCCAGGATCTAGTCCTGCTATACGAGTTAGAGGTTTTGGTTCTATTAATGCATCTAATAGCCCATTAATCGTGGTTGATGGTGTCGAATTTGTAGGTAATTTTTCCAGTCTTAATCCAAATGATATTGCCAACGTTACTATACTTAAAGATGCAGCATCTACCTCATTATATGGGAGTAGAGCAGCCAACGGAGTGGTAATTATTACTACTAAAAAAGGTAAGAAAGGAAAAGATACTTTTTCTATAGATATAAGTCAAGGTGTAAGTACAAGAAGTATAGGAGAATACGATAGATTAGATCCGGCTCAATATTATGAAGCCATGTGGGAAGCATTGCGAAATAGTCTCTCTATTTCTGGTAATACCCCTCTAGCAGAAGCAAATCAACAAGCAACCGATGAGATTTTTGATGAACTGGGGATCAATCCATTTAATGTGCCCAACAATCAAATTGTATTACCAGATGGGAATATCAATCCAAATGCCAGTTTGCGATATGATGATCTGGATTGGCAAGAACTTTTGGTACGCACAGGATACCGCTCAAACTTGAATTTTTCTTATAGTGGTTCTAGTGAAACTACAGATTACTTTGCGTCCTTAAGCTATTTGGAAGAGGATGGATATATCATCAATTCAAATTTTGAAAGAATTACAGGTAGGATAAATATAAATAGTCAACTACATAAAAATTTTAAAACAGGGATCAATTTATCAGTAGCTTCGTCAGAATCGAATAATGCTAACGATGGAGGAAATACCAGTTTAGTAAATCCGTTCCGTACAACGAGATTAATTGCACCGATATATCCTGTGTTTTTACACGATGCTGATACAGGAGCATTTGTTTTGGATGAAAATGGAAACAGACAATTTGATAGTAGTAATAGTAGGGTAGGAAGTTCTGCAGGAAGAAATGTAATTCAAGAAACGATATTGAATAGGGATTCTGATAAGATATTTTCGGTAAATGCCAGAGCCTATACAGAGTTTAAGTTTTTGAATGACTTTACTTTTACATTTAACGCTGCTATGGATAAACGTTTTTTTAGCAATATCCAGTTCAACAATCCAATAGTTGGAGATGGAGCTCCGGATGGAGTTGCGGAAAAAGATGAAATTACAAATACAACCATCAATTATAATCAACTTTTGCGGTACAACAAAAACATTGGTGAACATGGTATAAGTGTACTTTTAGGACACGAAAGTTTTGATACCGAAAGAAACTTTTTTACCGCAAATAGAAGAGGGCAAGTAGTGGATGGTAATATAGAATTGATCAATTTTACAACCACTCAAGATGTAGACTCCAACACTCGAAGATTAACACGAGAGGGATATTTCGGGAGTTTTAACTACGACTATCGGAATACGTATTATTTATCCGGTTCGTATAGAAGAGATGCCTCCTCAAGATTTAGCGATGGTAACCGATGGGGAGATTTCTTTTCAGTTGGTGCCTCATGGAGATTGGATCAAGAAGCATTTGTTAGTAATGTAGATTGGATTAATTTATTAAAACTAAGAGCTTCATACGGGGAGGTTGGTAATGATAACCTGCTAGATGCAGCTGGAGTAAGTGATTTTTATATTAGTCAAGGATTATTTGACCTTGGATTTAATAATCAGTTAGAAGGAGGTATTTTATCGGCTACTACAGGTAATCCAGATATCACCTGGGAAACCAATATTCAATCTGATGCTGCAGTAGAATTTGGATTTTTGAATAACAGAATTTCAGGAACGATCGAATATTATAGAAGAAAATCAAAAGACTTATTATTTCTAGTGCCAATTCCAACAGCTTCTGGTTTGGATACTAAACCCGATAATATCGGTAGCATGGTCAATAATGGTTGGGAGTTTGATTTGAATTTTGGGATCATCAATAGTGCAAATTTTGATTGGAAATTAAATATAAATGCTGCTACAATAGCCAATGAGATTACAGAATTACCACAAGAAGAAATCATTAATGGTACTAAAAAATTAGTCGTAGGTGGCGATATTTTCGCCTTTTTCCTTAGAGATTGGTATGGGGTAGATCCAGATGATGGCTCTGGTTTGTTTGTGTTAGACCCAGAACTTGGTGCTGTTGGAGATAGTGATGTTCGAACAGCTACGGATGGAACCATTGTGACCACCAATCAAAATAAGGCTTTGCGAGATTTTGTTGGAACTGCTGTTCCAGATTTGTTTGGAGCATTTACCAATACGTTTAGATATAAGAATTTTGATCTTGGATTTACATTTACCTACCAAATAGGAGGACAGACCTATGATACAAACTATGCTAATCTTATGGAATCTGGTGAGTTTGGAGTAGCATTAAGTACTGATATCTTGAGACGTTGGCAACGGCCAGGAGATATTACCGATGTACCTAGATTAGATGCAAATCAAACAGCTGCTTTTGGTGCGGCGTCTGATAGATGGTTGGTGAAATCCGATTTTCTTGCGCTACGACAAGTGAATATGTCTTACAATTTTGACAAGGATTTGGTGAACAAATTGGGACTTGCAAATGCTAGAATATATGTAAGTGGAGAAAATATTTTTGTAATTAATGAACGTAAAGGTCTTGAACCTGGTCAAAGGTTTAATGGTACTACATCAAACCGATTTACTCCTTCAAGAGTAATTTCATTAGGATTCAACGCAACATTTTAAAAAAAAAGAAATCATGAAAACATATAGAAGATTATTGATGTTCAGTATGGTTTTATCCGGTCTTGTATTTAATTCTTGCTCAGAGGATTTCTTGGATGAAACACCCACAGAATCAGTTTCTATAGAAGAAGCTACTGCAACAACTACCAACTTATTTACCATTGTTAATGGTATACATAGATCATTGTATATTAGGTATGGCTCGCAAGGGAGAACAGGAGTAGGAGCACTTATGTTACAAAATGAAGTGCTCGGGGATGATTTTGTAATGACTTCAAGAGCTAATGGTTGGTTTATAAATGCATATCAGTGGAATGATCATACTAATGCTGCAGATGCCGATGATTTATTTCCTTATAGAACTTATTATAGAATTATTAGAAATGCTAATACAGTAATCAACGGAGCCGACAATGCTATGGGACCGGACGAAGAAAGAAATGCGGCCAAAGGGCAGGCTTTGGTATATAGAGCTTGGGCACATTTTCAACTCGTCCAGTTATATGGCATTCGATACCAAACGGGCCAAGTAAATGATCAAATGGGTGTACCTATTGTATTAACTACTGCATTTGAACCCTTACCACGCTCTACCGTTGAGGAAGTGTATACTCAAGTCAACGAAGATCTGGATGAAGCTATCATACTTTTGGATGGATACGGTAGACCAAATAAATCTCACTTGGATCAGAGTGTAGCACAAGGATTAAAAGCTAGGGTGGCATTGGTACAAGGAAACTATGCTATTGCTGCGGATTTTGCTGAAATGGCCAGGGCTGGGTATCAGTTGATGTCAAGAGATGACTATTTTAATAATTTTAGTGATTACGAAAGTAATGAATGGATGTGGGGAAGCCATATCGTAGAAGATCAAAGTGATACCTTTGGTAATTTTGGAGCCTTTATTTCTCGAAACTTTAGTTCTTCTAACATACGGGGTAATCCAAAGGCTATTAATAGTCTATTATATGATACCATGTCTGATACTGATGTACGAAAATCATTGTTCGATCCTACCGGAGATCATGATGTATTACCTCCTGGAATTGTAATTTCGTCAAGACATCGTAAACGACCATTTACAAGTCAAAAGTTTATTGCTGAAGGAGTAGGAGATAGTAGGATGGATGTACCCTATATGCGAGTTTCTGAAATGTATTTGATTGAAGCTGAAGCAAAGGCGAGATTAAATGATCCTACAGCCGCAGATGTTCTTTTGATTATTGGTGCTGAACGTGATCCTTCATATGCAAGATCAGTAAATACAGGAACAGCTTTGGTTGATGAAATTTTGCTACATAGGCGTTGGGAATTATGGGGAGAAGGTTTTAGGTTTTATGACTTAAAACGAACAAATGCCGCGCTTAATAGAAATGGTGCAAACCATTCTACAACTCTGGCAGTCGTTTTTGACGTACCTGCTGGAGATAATAGATGGCAGTGGCTTATTCCTCAACGCGCATTGGATGCTAACCCTTTATTAAGGCAAAATCCATTGTAATTAAGCCTTAATTAATAAACTGAATTATATAATTGTTTAGTTTGTGTTAGCCTTTTGTAATGAGTTCAATTGTTTTGTAAAAAACATTGGACTCATTATCAAAGTATTTTGATGATTAAAGCATTGCTTTATCCATATGCTTTTAAAAAACAAAGATTTTTTTAGATCTCTGGATGAATTAATCTGTACTTTTAAAATATGAAATTTCATATTCTAAAAGAGATGACTGTTTACCAGGATTTTTTGAGAATAAAAAAAGCTTGGATCAAACACGACCGTTTTGACGGAGCAAGTAGTGTTACGTATGATCGAGAATGCTTGGATAAAGGAGATTTTGCAACGGTATTACTATTTGAAAAAGATACTAAGCAAATCATTCTCGTTAAACAATTTCGATATCCCAGCATTCATCATGGTGATGGTTGGGTTTTAGAAATTCCAGCTGGAGGAATAGAAGTAGGAGAGGATCATAAAGAATGTGCTATTCGAGAAGTATATGAAGAAACGGGATATGTAACCAAAAATCTTGAGCATATGGTTACCTGTTATACCTCACCTGGAATTACTAATGAGCGCATGATTCTGTATTACGCAGAGGTAGATCAAAATGATAAAACTGGTGAAGGAGGGGGAAACACAAATGAAGATGAAGATATTCAGCTGCACAAATACAATATCTCCGAAATCAAACAGCTTTTACTATCAGGAACTATCAACGATGCAAAAACAGTCATTGCTTTGCAATGGTATTTACTTCATAAAATAGGAGATAGATATACTATTTGAGATTGGTTAGGATAAAATCCAGCTTTTTATTAGTATTCAAATTTTGAGCAAAAGAGTCAGTAACATGCTTACTGCGATTGGCGAGTCCCAGTTCCTGTAAGCGTAAGATACTATCTTTATTTTCTAAGGTCACTTTACCGGTAAGTAATAGATTCATATCTTGCTCAGAGTGGTAGTAATCATATACTTTCTTCAATCCGGTAAGGTATAAGTAATCTTTGGTAAATCCACCTCCTCGATGCACTCTGAGTGTAATCTGCCAGGCAGCTTCGCGATCTAATTTGTATTGACTATATAACAAATCAAAAGTACCTTTAAAATCGTATCCTTTGATCAGACTATCAGCAGCAATAACTCTATAGGCTAGTTCTTTCATTCTTTTCAAAGTCAAACTTCCTGACATGTATTCGCTAAATACTGCTAGCCCTTCCTGAGTTTCCGTATTGTTTACAAAACCATTAGAGAAAACTTTTAGGGGCTGACTTTTTCCATTAAAAGTAGTGACCATATGTACTCCAATTTCATGATTGGCCAAAACGTTTAACTCGTTTTCACTGAATTTGTAATTCCTTTTTAATACCAACGTTTCAGAAGCGTTTAGTACCATGGCTGAAGCCGAGATATGCGTAGATTTTTTGATGTTAAAATCAAAATCATATCGTTCTGAAAACTCATTGAAATAATTTTCAGCTTCATCAACAGAGTACTTCTTGATCATACTGTCAGGAACAGGTTCGTCCTCAAAATGAAGAATAAAACGAGCATTTTCTACATCACGCTCCTTAGGTGTTCCAAATACTTTTAAAGAATTGTAGTAAAAATTCTTTCCGCTCCCTATGGTTTCTATGCATTGTATCAGGCCAGAATATTCATAAATAATATCCTGATATAATTTTCTGATCTGTCTATCCTCGATACGCTCTAATTTTTGATCAAAAAATAAGCGCTGCATTTTATAAGGGTTAAACTTGATCTTGCGATACTTAAAAGTGGGATTTTTACGGTATTTGCTAGTAAAAAACAGTTTTTTTTCCTGCTCAATATTCAAAGGATTAAGAAAATTGAGTAATTCAATATTCTTAACCAGAAGATCCAAATTTTGATCGATCTTAAAAAGATCACTATAGGTAGCTACAACATCTTCAATCATTATCTTGTCGTTGATTCTTTAAGGATTCGAGAATCACAAACTAACTGCAAAAAATGCAGATTAACAAATAGGTTGGCATTTAATCAATGAATCGGTCAAAAAATGATTTTGCGTGATCGGGGAGTATAGTTTTTAGCTGTGTTTCTATAGCGTGAACTACTTCAGGATATAGAATGTAATTTAGCTCATCGCAATATATTTTCGAAAATTCTGTAGCCAACACCAAGGTATTCTCAAAGTTTGCGGTAATGTATTTTAGAAAATAACCATTTCCTTGAAAAGTGTCATTTATAGCTGCAGATGTTTTCTCAATATGTGGTAGCTTAATGTTAGACAGTACATTACACCAGGTTTGGGCAAAAGCATCATATTTGGTGTGATCAATATTTTTGGTCCCCAAGTTAATAATAGGTACTTCTCGATCCCATCGCCGCCAGTTGTACGAGTGCATATCATAAACGATTGCAGCTCCGTGTTTTGACTCGATTTTTGAAATCAAAGCCTGAACAACTTTGTAAAAATTATGATGCTTTTCAAGAGATCTGTGTTTTACCTCTGCAGGTAATGGTGTTTTCCAAAGTTTTTTGCCCCATGCATCCTCATAAACTGCAATTTCAGGAGATCTGTTTAAATCATATTCAAATCTTGAGTCACATCCAGCAATAACAATAGGATGACTTTGCACCATTTGTCGGGTAGCAGGATCCTCTTCATACCAACGATCGTATTCAGAATGTAGGCAGTACTCCCAAAGTTCTTTTCGAAATTGATGTCCATCGTGTACGGCTGCACACACATAATAGTCATAAGCCTCGATTTTCAAAGTAAAAGAATAGTCGTTGGAAACAGCATGGAAAGGTTCTTCCCGGTGTATTTTTTCAATAATATCCTCGATGGATAGTTTAAGCATCATCTACAGTTTTTCTGAGTTTCGCTTTGCGATCGAATCTGTTTACGCGTTGCACTACCTTATCTTCGATAAAATCAACTACCTTTTCTTGTAGTCGTACTTTATATTTTTTATTGATATAGGTGATTCCTCCAGGACTCATCACATTGACTTCAACCAACATTCCATTAATAACATCGATCCCTACAAAATACAACCCATCCTTAACCAATTTGGGTCCAATCTTTCTACATAGTTCTTTTTCGGTCTTTGTTAATGAGTGTTTTACTACAGAACCTCCGGCGGTTACGTTAGATCGGTGATCATCTTCCCCTGGAATTCTTCGCATGGCTCCAATAGGTTTCCCGTTGAGTAGTAGTATACGGACATCACCTTGATCGGCACCTTCTATATAATCTTGAAGAATTACATAGTTACTAGATCCATCTTTGTTATCAATGTAGAAATCCAATAGAGATCTGAAACTACTCATCGCTCCTTTTTCGATCAGAATAACTCCAGAGCCACCAAAACCATTCAAAGGTTTCAATATCATCTTATCGTTAGAAGCTTCTTTGATCATCTTGATCAAGTACTCCTTATTTTTAGTAACATGAGTTTTAGGAATAAAATGAGTTTCCAAATCGTCGAATGCCGCCGTATACAATTTATTATTTGCTCTACGGATACCATCAATATCATTCATGATAAAAACATCATCTTTTACCGAATCCAAAAAGTTTAGCATGATCATATCTAGTGGAGGATTACTTCGTAAAATAATCACATCAAATCCTGCTAGTGGAAGCATTTCATCTCTAAAAGAGGTTTTTGCATGAAAAGATTTCATCGAAGAGGAAATCTTTTCGGTTCGATTGATCACTTTACAAAATGAATAGGTGACACTATCCCTAATCGTCAAATTATAGGGAGTAGCAAGAGCAACACCATGTCCTCGTTTAGCACATTCATGAATAAGTGTTAGGGAAGTATCATTTTCAGGATCTATTTCTTCCCATGGATACATTAAAAAGCAAACATTCATTATAGACGATTTTTGAATGTGAAAATTTACGTTTTTTATTAGAAAATCAAGAAAAAACCTAAAATAAAGTTTCTTCTCCTTTCAAACTATTATTCGCATTTGATATTAACCTCCACTTTATTTAATTTTTTCCATACCGGATGACTTGTAGGTTGCGGTGAAATATCAAAACGTACTAAATGTTTGTTTTCCTTTTGACAGGTTGTGTGATTTACTATAATAAAAAGCTCAACGGGTTGTTTTGTAATAAAAGCATCATAAGTTAACACTTTACCGACAAAGGTTGTTTCATTGATTTTTTCGAAAAAAGCCTTGGATTTTGGGATTTGATTCTCATTATCGTTGGATTTTGCAATGACATTCATGAGTCCGTCGTAATACATTTCAAGCTCTTTTTCTATTTTTTTTGTGGTTAAACTTGGATTTTGATCAATTTCCCACAAAAAAACATAAGAAAAATAATCCTTTGCTTCTTCGGTTCCCCATCCAGGAGCAAATTCTACATACTCTACACCTGTATATGCTAATGAAGGCGCAAAATCTAAGGGAAGTTGGAGAATTTCACTTCTCCAGCCATCTGGTGCAGAAAGCTTGTTTTTGACAGATTTTTCTGGGCTACATTGTAAGAATAATAAAAAAAATGTAAAAAAAGGTATGGTTTTTGTCAATTTCATTTTTGAAGTATTATTTTAGTGCTAAAAGTACTAAATTGTATTATTATAGAATTTTCATAAATTTGTGTTAAAGCAAATGGAATACAAAACCTACAAAATGAATTATTATAGAACATTTTTACTATTACTCTTTTTCGTGATTCAGGTGGCCCCAGCTCAAACTGAACAGGATAGAAGAGAAGCCGAGATCATTAATATCCAAAGGGATATCGTTGCCAAACTTACTGGGCACGAACCTATTAAGGGTAAAAAGAAACTAAGCAGTAGATTTACCAATGCCGAGAGAAAAGCAACGGCCGACTATTTAGTAAATTCTTTAAAAGACATTGGTTTAAAACCAGTGAAGGAAAATTATAACGTTCAAGACAAAAAGGGAAATCAATATAACGGAAATAATGTTTATGCAGAAATTCCTGCTACAAATGGTAGCGACGAATGGGTGTTGATTTGTGCACATTATGATACAGTAGAGAAAAGCCCTGGTGCAGTGCATAACGCAACAGGTGTTGCAATTGCTTTTTATGTGGCTAAAAAAATTGCAGAACTAGATGTTCGAAATAAAAACTTTATGGTCGTATTCTTTGATCATTGGAAAAGTAATATGATTGGTACTAGAATATTTACCAAAAAATTACAAACTGATGGATATAACGTACACTCTATGCACAGATCAGATTATATGGGATGGGATAATGACGAAGATCGTGCGATAGAACTATTGGCGTCTAGCATTAGCTTGGAATCCTTATATCGTATCGAATCTCCTGTACCTGTGTATAAGCGTGAAGTAGCTACTCCAGAAAGTAGATTCTTTTCTAACTTTGGTTATGAAACTGTTACTCTTACAGCAGAATTAAAAAATGCAGATAATTCTCCTTTTGTTAGACAAAGCGAAGACAAGTATACGACGGTTAATTTTAAATATTTGGCGTCAACTACAGAGATTACCTATAATGTAATGAAGGCATTAGCCACGGAATAAGAAAGATCGGAAAATTTTATAACGAAAGAGTTCTTACTGAAGTAAGAACTCTTTTAGTTTTTGATAACTATCTATAGGAATACTTTGCTTTTCTTTATCAAGAACACTTTGAATTTGCTCAGGAATGTCAACAGTAACATCCAAGGTATCTTCCACTATATCAAGGAATTTTACCGGATGAGCGGTCTCCAGGAAAATGCCGTAATCTGTTCTATTTAATTGATGTTCCTTTAAACCTAAATATCCTACAGCACCATGAGGATCTGCGATATACCCACTAGTGTCATATACGCTTTTCATTGCTTCTTTGGTTTGTTGATCATCAAAACTATAGGCGGAGAAGAATTCCTTTAATACTTCAAAATTATTGTCAAACAACTCCTGAATTCTAATAAAATTACTTGGATTACCTACATCCATTGCATTTGATATGGTTGCCTTTGAAGGTTTAGGCTCATACTTTTTGGTTTTCAAATACGAAACAACGGTATCGTTGATGTTGGTAGAAGCGATAAAATGCTTTACCGGGAGACCTAATTTCTTAGCGACAATACCTGCACAAATATTTCCAAAATTACCACTAGGTACCGAAAATGTAATTTCCTTTCCTTTATGTTTTACTTGCTTATAGGCAAACAAAAAATACAACAATTGTGGAAGCCACCTGGCTACATTAATTGAATTTGCAGAAGTTAGTTGAACACTATCAGTTATACTAGTGTCTAGAAATGCGGTTTTAACCATATCCTGGCAATCGTCAAAAACGCCATCAACTTCTAATGCAGTAATGTTTTGACCTAGAGTAGTTAACTGCCTTTCCTGAATGTCACTTACTTTACCTTTGGGATAGAGAATTACAACGTCGACTCCCTCAACTCCTAAGAACCCTTTTGCAACGGCTCCTCCTGTATCGCCAGAAGTCGCTACCAAAACAGTAACCTTGTTTTTATTATGTTGGTTAAAATAACCCAGACACCTTGCCATAAAACGAGCACCTACATCTTTGAAAGCCATGGTTGGCCCATGAAACAATTCTAATGTTCCTATATTGTCCTGAATATCTACTACAGGGAAATCAAAACTCAAAACATCCATTAAAATATCTTTGAGTTCTTCTTCAGGAATTTCATCACATACAAATTGTTGGATTGCCCGAAAAGCAATTTCAATGTTATCCAACGTATCAATAGTTTCAAAAAAACTATTGGGCAGGGGAGTTATGTTTTCTGGAAAATACAAGCCCCTATCTGGCGCCAAACCTTTGATAACAGCTTCAGAAAAAGAAACCTTTGGTGCGTTATGATTTAAACTATAATATAACATTTGTTTGTCGATTAATGGTTGAGTACGGCCGAAAATTCAATTTCGACCAAAATTTCGGGATCAATGAGTTTAGATACTTCTACAAGAGTAGCAACAGGTCGTATTTCTTTAAAAAATTCTCCATGTGCTTTTCCTATCAATTCCCATTTTGAAATATCGGTACAGTACATCCTAGTGCGTACCACATTGTTAAGGTCTGCTCCAAGATCCTTTAATGCTTGTTCGGCAATTTTGATAATACCTACAGTTTGTTCATATTCATTTGCTCCACTGGCTGTAGTTCCAGAAATTTCAATAATATCTCCTATTTTGATAGCTCTCGAATATCCTACAATATCTTCCCAGGGAGCTCCAGTACTTATTTTCTTTATTTCTTTCATTATGAATCGATTATTTTAACGCCTTGATCATTGATTTTTGAGACATGGATATCAAACGCAAGTCCCGTGGTATCATACACTTCTCGAATTGCAGTAGCAACATGATTAGCTGTTTCAGTTCCTTTACTAAGCGCAAAAATCGAAGGTCCGGATCCTGAAATCCCACACCCAAGAGCTCCTTTACTCATTGCAGCTTCTTTCACTGCATTAAATTCAGGGATCAGAATGGAGCGCAATGGCTCAATGATTACATCCTCCAGACTACGACCAATAAGACCATAATCCTCAGTATACAATCCAGCAACAAGCCCACCAACATTTCCCCACTGCCGAATCCCATCCTTGAGGGTGATATTAGTTTTAATTACAGAACGAGAATCTGAAGTTTTTACCTCGATTTGAGGATGAATTACGGTCATCATTAAATCTTCTGGAGTATATAATTTAATCACATCGAGAGGAGTGTAACTACGTACCAGGGTGAAGCCGCCTAAAAGGGCAGGGGCCACATTATCTGCATGTGCATTACCACTTGCCAGTTTTTCTCCTTCCATAGCAAAGGCAACAAGATCCTGAGGCGAAAAAGGATTGCCTAACAAATGATTAACCGCCCAAACAGCTCCGGCACTACTGGCAGCGCTACTACCAATACCACTTCCTGCTTTTATTTTTTTGTAAATCTCTATATCTACTCCCGGGGGTTGATCGTACTTTTTAAGCAAAGCTTCGACAGCAACACCCGCTACATTTTTGTGTGTCTCGAGAGGGAGATCAGCACCTTCAATTTTGGTGATTTTTACACCTGGATCTTCATGCAAGGAAATCACCATTTCGTCACCTACAGTATCCAAACAACATCCTAGCACATCAAATCCACAGGATAGATTGGCTACAGTAGCAGGAGCGAATATTTTAATACGTTTGTTCATCTCCACTATTTTTTACCTATTCTAATGATATCTGCAAAAATTCCCGAAGCAGTTACATCCGCTCCGGCACCTGCTCCTTTAACAATAAGAGGCTGTTTTGGGTACCTGTCTGTATAAAAAAGAACAATATTATCACTACCCTCAAGGTTGTAAAAAGGATGATCTGCAGGAATGAATTGTAATCCTACTTTTGCCGTACCATCTTCGTATTGTGCTACATATTTTAATCGACTATCTTTTGCATTTGCCTCCCCAAGAATAGATTTAAAATGAGACTCATTTCCAGTTAGGGAGGTGAAAAAATCTTCTACGTTATTGGTTTCCAAACTATCAGCAGGTAAGAAAGAATCATTTTCAATATCTTCTAGTTCCATGATTTTACCACTTTCTCTGGCTAGAATCAGAATTTTGCGAGCTACATCGACACCGCTTAGATCAATTTTTGGATCAGGCTCGGTATATCCTTCTTGCTGTGCTTGTTTTACTATATCATGAAAGGTAACACCTTCTTTGTAATTATTGAAAACAAAATTGAGACTTCCAGATAAGACCGCCTGTATTTTGTGAATATTATCTCCTGAAGCAATAAGATTATTGAGTGTATCTATAATCGGCAAACCAGCACCTACGTTGGTTTCATATAGGAACGAAGCATTAAATTTTCTGGACAAGTTTTTCAACTCTTCGTAGTTGTTATACTCGTCGGCACAAGCAATTTTATTACAGGTTACTACTGCCATACTTTCGGCTAGATAGTATTTATAGATTTTTGCAATGTCTGGGTTAGCTGTATTATCAACGAATATAGAGTTCCTTAAGTTCATCTCCTTTGCTTTTTCAAAAAATGCCTTGGCATCAGCCTTTTCTCCATTAGCCAGTTCTTTTTCCCATTGGTCTAAAGCAATACCTCCTTCATCAAAAATCATTTTCCGGGAATTCGACATACCGACCACTCTAATTTTTAGTCTTAATTTATCTTTAAGATATTTTTTCTGCTGATCTAGCTGTTCTAATAATTTGCTTCCTACATTTCCAACACCGGTAATAAACAAGTTTAATTGTTTTGTTTTCACTTCAAAGAACCTTTCGTGTAAGGTATTTAGCGCTTTTTTGATGTCTTTTTCTTCGATGACCACAGAAATATTTTTTTCTGAAGCTCCTTGGGCAATGGCTCTAATGTTGACATTGTTTTTACCTAAAGTGCTAAACATCTTACCACTCAATCCCTGATGAGAATACATATTATCTCCAACCAGGGCAACAATGGCTGCTTTGTTTTCAATTTTTACAGGATCTAATCTCTTTTTAGCAATTTCAAATTCAAAAGTGGTATCCAAAACTGTTTTGGCTTTTGAAGCTTCAGATGCTTCTATCGCCAAACAAATGGAATGTTCTGAGGATGCCTGAGTGATGAGAATCACATTGATGTTATTAAGAAAAAGCGTTTCGAACAAACGTTTTGAAAAACCTGGAATACCAACCATACCACTACCTTCCAAAGAGATAATGGAGATATTATCAATATGACTAATCCCTGTAACTGGTTTTTCCCGATCCGAGACTTCTCTTGTGATTAATGTGCCTTTAACTTCGGGTTCGAAAGTATTTTTGATAACTATAGGAATATTTTTATCCAGTACTGGGTGAATAGTAGGAGGATAAATCACCTTCGCCCCAAAATGAGAGAGCTCCATAGCTTCATGATATGAAATATGAGCTACTGGTTTGGCTTGTTTTACCAATTTTGGATTAGCAGTATACATACCGCTTACATCTGTCCAGATTTGTAACTCATTGGCATCTATTGCAGCGGCCAGAATTGCAGCCGTAAAATCGGATCCTCCTCTTCCTAGAGTAGTGGGTTCTCCATCTTGTGTTCTAGCCACAAATCCAGGAAATAGGCACACTTTGTGTTTTGTAACCGATGCAAACTCCTTGATTCTTTGATTAGTTTCTTTATAATCTATAGAAACTTTTGAGTTTACCGTTTTGACAATCAGGTCTCTTGAATCCTTCAAAACAATATCAAGCCCTTTTACTTTAGCCGCTTCAGATATAATGTAAGAAGACAACATTTCACCAAAACTTGAAATTACCGAAGCAGTTTTTTCAGACAATTCACTTAATAGAAAAACTCCTTCACAAAGAGATTCAAGTGCATTAAGTTCAGTTTTTACTTTACTGATAATGGCACTTTGAGAAGTAATAGGAATTAACTCTTTTATGGCATCAAAATGTCTTTGCTCGATAGTGGCAAGCGTTTGTTTATATGCTTCATTATTGTTTGAAGCTTCTTCTCCTGCTTGTAATAATAGGTCTGTAATTCCTCCCATTGCGGATACTACCACATACAAAGGTGTGGTAGAAGATTGGTTTTCAATGATATGAATTACCTTTTCTATGGTAGCCGCATTGGCTACAGACGAACCTCCAAATTTTAGAACGTTCATAATATGTTTTTTAGATTGAAATAAAAGTGATAAAGCTTAATTTTCGGTAGCTTAATCTTAATAAACTACGTACTCTTTCTGTGGTGATATATAATGTATTAACCCCTAGGGGTAATAATAGTACCCGTGATAGAAGTTCTCCCAGAAAGGGTAATCATTTCTAACCTAATCCATGAAGCCGAGATGTAAACGGTACTTAACATTAGTTTGCTTTATATTATAAGTTCAAATGTATAATTTTTTACTTTTAGAGAAAATTAAATTAGAACTATCCTTAAACTTTTGTTAATTCAATAATATAGGTATAGTTTCGTTGTAGAATTCTCAAAAAAAATAAGCAAAGTAAGCTCATGAAAATATTTTCGGCATCACAAATGCGTATGGCAGACGAAGTTACCATAAAATCAGAGAAAATAAGCTCTTTAGAATTAATGGAACGGGCCGCAAGTCAAATTTTTAATCTTTTGCATCATCGATTACAGGGGGCGCAAATACCTATCCATGTGTTTTGTGGTATAGGGAATAATGGAGGAGATGGATTGGTAATTTCAAGATTATTAGTAGAACATGGTTATAATGTAAAAACTTATATCGTTAACTTCAGTGAGAATCGATCTAAAGATTTTCTGGTAAATTATGATAGATTAAAGGAAATAGCAAAAGAATGGCCTTTCCAGATTAAATCTGAGGAAGATTTTCCTACTGTTCAATACCAGGACATGGTGATAGACTCCATTTTTGGGATTGGATTAAATAGACCATTGGTGCCTTGGGTGACCCAACTTATTAAGCATATCAATAATGCCCGGTGTTTTACACTCTCTGTTGATATTCCTTCTGGTCTGTATGATTACAAAAAACCTGATGATGCTGAAGGAGTAATTTTTGCAGATGTAACGGTTACTTTTCAATTACCTAAGTTGGTTTTTTTCTTACCGCAAACCGGAGGGTATACCAAAGAGGTGGAAGTAATTGATATTGGGTTAGATCGCAATTTTTTACATCAAACACCTGGTATCGCAGAATTGATTAACAAAAATGAGGTAGTCCCTTTATATCGTTCCCGTCATAAATATAGTCATAAAGGTACTTTTGGACATTGTGTATTGATTGGGGGAAGTTACGGTAAGATAGGAAGTATGGTATTGGCCACCAAAGCAGCTTTAAAAATGGGAGCTGGTTTGGCTACTGCTTATGTTCCCGAATGTGGATATGAAGTATTACAAACTACTGTACCAGAAGCCATGGTAATTACCGATAGCGATGATGAGTTGGAAGAGATCAATTTGGATTTTGAACCATCCGCAGTTGGTATAGGAATGGGATTGGGAACCGATGAGAAAACGATTAAAGCGTTTGAAGAGTTTTTGAAAGAAAATAAGGCTCCTATGGTTATTGATGCTGATGCCATCAATTGTATGGCTAAGAAACCTGAGCTTTTAGAACATCTTCCTTTGCAAACTATTATTACACCGCACCCAAAAGAATTGGAACGACTTATAGGGAAGTGGGAGGACGATTTTGATAAAATAAGAAAAGCACAAGAGTTTTCTGCTAAATATCGCTGTGTCCTTGTGGTTAAAGGAGCTAATTCTCTAATTATTTACGAAGATCAGATATATATTAATAATTCTGGGAATCCTGGCATGGCTACGGCTGGTAGTGGGGATGTATTGACAGGAATGCTTACTGGACTTTTGTCACAGGGATACGATCCAATTCGTGCAGCAGTATTGGGAACGTATTTGCATGGTAGTGCTGGAGACCTGATCGCTCAAAAGAATGGTTTTGAAGCATTAATCGCTGGAGATATCGTGAATAACATTGGTCAGGCATATCTTGAGTTATTTAGACAACCGCAACAGCAAGAACAAAAGTCATAACACAAACAGAGCATACTCTTTTCATGATGAACTGCTATATCTTGTAGGAATATTTAAAAAAATCTTAAAATTGGAAAAATAACGTAACGTTTTGAGTTTTGAGAACATTCTATTAGGAACACTATGCTTAAAAAGCCAATAGTATGTTCAAGAGACAAAGACCTTGATTGTCTTTAAATGTTCAAGGAACTCTAATTAAAACCTTACGATATGAAAAACAAGAAAGCATTAGGTCTAGACCTAAAGAAAATTGTAATTTCTGAATTACAAGCTAAACAAGTAAAAGGAGGAGGTGCCAAAAATGGGCAATATACAAGAATCTCTGATTGTAAAAGATGTGGGCAAGCGCCTAGTCAGAGACCTACATGCCAGCACGAGTAATATTGCGTTGATAAAAGATGATAACCACTCTAGAGAAATTTAGGGTGGTTTATTTTTGTTCAAAGGATAGCAGAAAAAAGCCTTTGAATAACTCTTGGGCTTTTTCTTTTTCCACCCCAGAGATTGGATTATTATCTAATAGTAATCCCGCTAAGGGATATTTTTCAGTGCTATAAACCTCAGGAATCATGGTTATTTGATTGTTATTCATATGTACCATAAACAATCCAGGGATTTCGGTAAAAACCGGAGGCAACTCTTCGAACTTATTGTATCCTCCGTGAATCACCCATACCTTTCTCATGTCTTTCATCGTTGTAGGTAACTGCGATAATTCATTATGATCTATATACAGGAAACGTACTTGATCAAGTTTTCCTATGGTTTCTGGGAGTTCTTTTATTTCATTATGATCTAACCATAGCGAATATAGTTTTGGAAGTTTTGCTAAGAATTCAAAATTTTGAGTTCCTTCTAAATGATTGTAGGAAAGGTTGAGATCTTTAATCGATTTTAGCTCCACTATATTTTCTGGTAGCGTTTTGATATTATTTCGTTTCAGATTGAGAAAATCTAAAGGAAGTGTAGATAATACATTAAAGGACTGCTTCCAATCAAGATTTGGATTGTTTACCAACGATAGTTGAGATAGTTTAGTAAGCTTTTCTAAGGATTTGGGTAATCTATCGATATCCATACTATCCATAATTAGAATGCTTAGTTCTTTATTCTCAGTGATTGTTTTGAATACTTCCTCAAGATCCAGATTCGGATTATTACTGATGTTCAGCATTCTTAGGTTTGATAATCCTTGGACCTCTTTGGGAAATACATTTAAGTTTTGACCACTTAAATCAAGTCTATAGATCTTTTCTGGTTTACTATTTTCTGTAATGGAATAGTGCGTTTTCTTATAGAAACTTTTGTAGGTATTACAACCACTTAGTACGGATAATAGACCGAGAATTAAAAGATATGTATGCCTAACCTTAATCATTCGTTACATTTTTGTATAAAGCGTTTCCTGAAACTTCTATATAAATTTTGTCTTTGGTATCCACTGTCCAAGGGAAACGAGGATTCAAACCTATACCATCGTGTAAGGTATTTTGAATAAAAGCACCTGCCTTTTGACTGTTGATTCCTAGTTTGGAGTGTACACTATAATATTTATCCTGATACGTTCCATATGCGTATAAATTTCCATAAAATAAATCTTTGAAAGGAGGTAAGGTATACCAAACATTTTTGCGGCCATCATCAGAGTTTATAGGATTTCTTGGCGATCTGCTATAATCGGGACGAGCCGTGAATATATCTACACCCAAACCGACCTGATAAATGGTATTTGGATCTTCAATCTTGGTAAATCCAACGTTTAAACTACCAGTTACTCCATAATCTGTTCCAGCACCATTAAACCATCCGATTTTAAAATCATTCATAAATGCAAAATGAATATTATGATTAGCATTACTAAAGCGCATTAGTAGTGCACCTCGCTTTAACCCGTAGGATTTTAATTCTTTGGGTAAATAATCTTTACTGAAACCAAAACCTAATCCGTTAAAGCCTCCTTTTCCTGTGGGATTGAAGATGATCGCAGTATTTGTGTTAGAAACTGCTGATCCTAATAAATTGGTGTTTTTACCAATACCTCCCAAACCAAAAAACTCATAAGAATAGGCCAATCCAGAAGTTTTTTTGGTGTGTCTTTTTATGAATTGATAGGTTGTAAGAGAGACACCGCTTTCTACAGAAAGATCACCATAATTGATAGTTCCAAATGCAAATACGCCAAGCTTTAACCATTGATTCTGGTTTCCGAGTGTAATCTCTGCCTGTAGTAGGACTCCGCCATCAATATTTAGATTTTGAGCGTATAGCGATTTATTTAAGAGAATAAAAAAGAGTACTATAAATCTTAAATAAATCACTTTCATAAATTATCTTCTGGGATGGAAATTATTCATTACTTCACTTAAATGACTACGATCAACATGCATGTATATTTCTGTAGTCGTAATACTTTCGTGACCTAACATTAATTGTATGGCTCTTAAATCTGCTCCATTTTCTAATAAATGGGTGGCAAAAGAATGCCTAAAGGTGTGAGGGCTCACTTTTTTATGAATACCAGCTTTTTCTACCAAACGTTTAATAATTGTAAAAATCATGGCTCTGGTTAGTTGTTTTCCTCTTCGATTTAGGAATAATGTATCTTCATGGCCTTTCTGAATATTGATATGATTGCGTATTTCCTTGTGATAAATATTGATGAATTTTTGAGTGGTCTCACCAATGGGTACAAATCGTTGTTTATCTCCTTTTCCTATTACACTTATATACCCTTCGTTAAAAAAGAGGTGAGATAACTTTAACTCGATGAGTTCGGTAACCCGAAGTCCACAACCATATAAAGTTTCTATTATGGCTCTATTGCGTTCTCCTTCAGGTTTGCTTAAATCAATTTGTGAAACGATCAAATCGATCTCCTCCACAGATAGGGTGTCGGGTAGTTTTCTTCCTGTTTTAGGAGACTCAATCAACTCCATTGGATTGGATTCCCGATAATCTTCAAACACTAAATAATTGAAAAAACTTTTTAACCCAGAGATGATTCTTGCTTGGGATCTTGCATTCACCAATTTTGCGGTCTCAAAAACAAACTGTTGTAAGATTTCTTTGTCTATAGATAGTGGAGAGGTTTCTATTTTTGAATTTTCAAGAAAGGATAATAAACGTCTGATATCCAGTGAATAATTGATTATTGAGTTTTCCGAAAGTCCTCTTTCTATTCTAAGATAGTGTTGATAATCCTTTAAGGCGTGTTCCCATTTCATTAGCATAAAAATAATAAAGAAAAGCATCTTTATGCAAACTGTAAGCGATTAAAATGTGAGTTGTTTTCTTCTTCAAATTTGTAGTGAATGATCAGAAGAAAAATAAAAGTGGCAAGGTCTTTGTTTTATCAGGTTCTGTAAATTTTAAATAAACAAACATTAATTATGAAAAAAATTTTAGCATTTATCGCGATTGCATTTATCGGGGTTAGTATGAACGCACAAGAAGAGTCAATTCGTTTTGGAGCCAAAGCGGGTGTAAACTTCAATAATGTAAAAGGAGATAATGAAGGAACAGATAATCGTACCGGTTTCCATATCGGTGGACTTGTAGAAATTCCGATCTCTGAAAAATTCGCGTTTCAACCAGAATTACTGTATTCTTCTCAGGGAACTCAGGTAGATGAGGATGGTTTTGAATCTAAAACTAAATTAGATTACTTAAACATTCCTTTAATGGCTAAATTTTATGCAGCAAAAGGATTTAGTATCCAGGCAGGTCCTCAGATTGGGGTCTTATTATCTGCAAATTCTGAAGGTACTGATCTAGGACAACCATTTGATGACGATATCAAAGATCAATTGAGGTCTGTAGACTTTGGTCTTAATTTTGGTGCAGGATATCAATTGGATATGGGACTGTTTTTTGAAGGTCGTTACAACTTGGGATTATCCAATATTTTTGAAGAAGATGTAATCGGAGATGATAGTGTCCAAAATTCGGTATTCCAAGTTTCTGTGGGGTATAAATTGTAATCCTTAGAAAAAGATTAGTATAAAGGGCGTTATGTGGATCATAACGCCTTTTTCTTTGATAGCTGTAACATATGTTCCTTGAAGATCGTTTTGAGAAACATATCTCCTCGATAATGAAACAATGATGCTATTTGCAGTGTCATTTTGAAAATAGATTTGCTTTCTAAACTAAATCAACAAATAATAATGAAAAAAGTTTTTTTAGCAATCTGGTTATTGGGTGTTTCATGTCATCTTATGGCTCAAGTAGAAAAAATTCGTTTTGGTGGTAAAGCAGGGGTTAATTTGTCAGAGATTCGAGGCTCTACTGATTATAGAACAAGTTTTCACGTAGGTGTATTGACCGAAATTCCAGTACTAAATAAGATATCAGTCCAACCAGAATTGGTATATTCTTCTCAAGGAGGAGAAACTGTAACCTCTGATTTCGAAGCAATCTTTAAGCTTGATTATCTTAATATTCCGGTCATGCTTCAACTTTGTCTTGGCAAAAGTTTTAATTTTCAAGTGGGGCCGCGTAGGGTTTTTACTGTCTGCCAGAAGAGAAGCGATAGATAGCTTTGGAGGTGTTACAGAAACATTTGATGAGGATATTAAATCATTCTTATCAGACGTTGATTTTGGATTAAGTTTTGGATTAGCGTATCAATGGGAAATAGGTGTCTTTATAGATACAAGATACAATCTTGGTGTTACCGATATTTCAAAAGTAGAATTTAATAATTCTGGTATCAAAAACGGAACCTTTCAGTTTTCTCTGGGATATATGTTCTTATAATAAGTAAAAAATAAAGATTAAAAAGCTTCTTAGACACAGTAACAAGAAGCTTTTTTCTTTTATAGATGTACTTATGTTTAAAAATAAAACTACATTTGAGTACGTTTTATAGAATAAAAAAATGAAGAAAACATTCTTTTTGCCCCTAATTGTACTGTTTGCTACTTTTTCATCCTATGCACAGGATGAGGAACCTTTGTATACCAGAGCAGGTTTTAAAGCCGGACTTAACTATGCCAATATCGGTGGAGATGTGGAGGATACCGATGCTAGAATTCGAATGCACCTTGGAGCCGTAGTAGAGTTTCCGATTACACAACAAATTTATATACAAGCAGAAATACTATACTCTGCACAAGGATATACCATTGAAGAAAATGGTGAAGAAAATAAGATCAGCCTAAATTACCTAACCCTTCCTTTAATTTCAAAGTTTTATTTCGGAAATCATTTTAGTTTAGAAACAGGTCCTCGTTTTGCTACTTTGGCTAATGCTACAGAATCTGATGATGATACTCCAGAAGAGTTTTTTGATTCTTTTAATAATTTTGATTTTGGTTGGATTGCAGGTGTAGGGTACAAGTTCGAAAGCGGATTGTTTATTCAAGCTCATTATAATCTAGGACTTAGCGATGTGATTGATACCAATGTGCTGGATGTATCCACCAATACTTCTTTAGTCCAGTTATCCGTAGGCTATTTATTTAAGACCAAAAACAACAGAAGACAAGAACCAGCAGTACAAGAATGAAATTGTTAATAATCAACGGACCAAATTTAAATTTACTGGGCAAAAGAGAGCCTGGTATTTACGGAGATCAGACTTTTGAAGGCTTCTTTAAACAATTGCAAGAACAGTTCCCTTCTGTTGACTTGTCGTATTACCAATCCAATATTGAAGGAGAATTGATCGATAAAATTCAAGAGGCAGACGATGTTGTAGATGGTGTAATTCTTAATGCCGGTGCATATACACATACTTCTATTGGCATTGGAGATGCGATTAAGGCCATTGCTACTCCTGTAGTAGAAGTACATATATCCAATACTTTTGGAAGAGAAGCGTTTAGACATCAATCTTATATTTCGCCAAATGCAAAAGGGGTTATTTTGGGCTTTGGGCTACAGAGTTATGAATTAGCCATACAAAGTTTTTTAAAATAGCATAATGCATAAGACCTATTTTAATTGGAGCAGCGGGAAAGATTCTTCCCTCGCACTATACCATGTGCTTCAAAATAAAGAATTTGACATCTCGCAATTGATCACCACGGTAAATAGAGATTATAACCGAGTTTCTATGCATGGTTTGCGTGTAGAATTATTGGATCGACAAACGGAAAGCATAGGGATTCCTTTACATAAAATTGAATTTCCTGCACGAGTGTCTATGCAAATTTACACCGACACCATGAGAAGAGAGGTAGAACAGCTGAAAAAGCAAGGATATTCTCATTGTGTTTTTGGAGATATTTTCTTGGAAGACCTCAGGAAATATCGTGAAGAACAATTAAATGAAGTAGGAATACAGGCTTCTTTTCCATTATGGAAACAAGATACCAAAAAACTACTTCGAGAATTCATTGATCTGGGCTTTAAGGCCATAACCGTTTGTGTAAATGCAAAATATCTGGATGAACATTTTTGTGGTAGAGTATTGGATCACAGTTTTATTGAAGAGTTACCTGCAGAAGTAGATCCTTGTGGAGAGAATGGAGAGTTTCATACTTTTGTGTATGATGGTCCTATATTTAAATCACCAATAGATTTTGAAATAGGAGAGAAGGTACTGCGTGGCTACGAACCCGCATCCGATCAAGATGACGATGACTGTTTTAAAGATGATGCAGATAAGAATTGGGATACCTCTTTTTGGTATTGTGATTTGATTCCTAAATAATAGTTTTAAAAAATAAAAAACCTCAAAGTGTTTACTTTGAGGTTTTTTTTATGATAATTTGAAAATTTATTACAAATGAATCACCTCGTCGTAAGCATCAGCAACTGCTTCCATTACTGCTTCACTCATGGTTGGGTGTGGGTGAATCGCTTTTAGCACTTCGTGTCCTGTAGTTTCTAATTTTCTACCTAAAACTGCTTCAGCGATCATATCGGTTACTCCAGCACCAATCATATGACATCCTAACCATTCTCCATATTTGGCGTCGAAAATTACTTTTACAAATCCATCCTTAGTACCGGCAGCACTTGCTTTTCCAGATGCAGAAAATGGGAATTTTCCGATCTTCAATTCATAACCAGCTTCTTTAGCTTGCTTTTCTGTCATTCCAACACTTGCGATTTCAGGAGTAGCATAGGTACAACCAGGAACGTTTCCGTAATCGATAGGTTCTACGTGCATTCCAGAAATTTTCTCAACACAGGTAATAGCTTCTGCGGTAGCAACGTGTGCTAGGGCAGGACCAGGAACCACATCTCCAATAGCATATACGCCAGGGATATTAGTTTGGTACCAGTCATTTACTACAATCTTATCTCTATCGGTAGCAATACCCAATTCTTCTAAACCTATGTTTTCGATATTACTTTTAATTCCTACAGCTGATAATACGATATCTGCTTCCAGAACTTCTTCTCCTTTTTTAGTCTTTACAGTAGCCTTTACACCATCTCCACTGGTATCTACACTTTCTACAGAAGAATTGGTCATTACCTTGATTCCAGATTTTTTAAAACTTCTTTCGAACTGCTTTGAAACTTCTTCGTCTTCAAGAGGGACAAGATTAGGTAAGAACTCTACAATAGTTACTTCGGTTCCCATGGCGTTGTAAAAATGTGCAAACTCAACACCAATAGCTCCAGATCCAACTACAATCATTTTCTTTGGTTGTTCTGGCAAAGACATGGCATCTCTATAACCAATCACCTTTTTACCATCTTGTGGCAGATTAGGTAGTTCTCTTGATCTTGCACCAGTAGCAATAATTAGGTGTTTTCCTTGGTAATCTGTTGCTTTACCATCTGCATCTGTAACCGTGATGGTGTTGCTTGATTTTAGTTTACCAAAACCTTCAATTACATCAATTTTGTTCTTCTTCATTAAGAATTGAACTCCTTTGCTCATTCCTTCAGCAACTCCTCGGCTGCGTTTTACAACCGCTCCAAAATCCTTGTCAAAATTCTCTACAGTAAGCCCATAATCTGATGCATGTTTTAAGTAATCAAAAACCTGTGCACTTTTTAATAATGCTTTGGTAGGAATACATCCCCAATTTAGGCATACACCACCTAAACTTTCTTTTTCTATAATTGCGGTTTTAAACCCAAGTTGTGAAGCTCTAATCGCGGCAGGATAACCTCCAGGACCACTACCTAAAACAATGATATCATATGTGCTCATAAATGTCGATTTTTTTGAAGTCACGAATTTAAGGATAATTCGGCGATTCTAAAAAGGAATTAGATTTTCCTTAAAACAAGGTTTTCATGTATTTAAGCATAAAAAAAACACTATCCCAAGGATAGTGTTAATTTTTTGTGCGATTTATCGTGTGTTCTGTGATATATTAGTTTTATATCAAATCTTTAGAACTCTAGTTTTAAAGCTGTTTTTACCGCTTCCAGGTTGTTTAAATCTACAGGAGGATTCTCTGCAAATGCAGAAGGTACAACTACAATTCTAAATACCTGATTGTCGGTAATATCTGCTGCTAATGCTCCCAGATCGTCACTTTCTAAAAATATTTCTATACTAGCGATACTTTGCTCTGCATCGAATATGAAATTAAATTGAAACTGAGCAAAACCACTAGGTGAGAAGAAGAATGTTCTTGGTAGTGGCTCCCACACATCTAATTGTGCAGTAGATCTTGTAGGATCTAATATATATACAAGTGCCACATCAGCGTCGAATACATCTACATTGTCGGGTACAACTGCCTCTACGGTGAAGTTATTAGCAGGATTAAAACTTCTGGTAATTTCAAAAGTACTTCCAATAGTATCAAAATCTGTATCATCATCACTGGTACAAGAAGTAATTAATAAGGTAGAGAAACAAAGTAATGCAATAATCTTTTTCATAAATTCTAAGTGTTTATTTGTTGTAAATTATTTTTTGTCAAAATCGATACTAACCGAATTCACACAGTACCGTTGTCCGGTTGCCGTAGGTCCATCATCAAAGACATGACCCAGATGGCTTCCGCAATTTGTACATACTATTTCGGTTCTTATCATCCCATGCGAAGTATCTCTTATATATTCGATACTTCCCTCTATCGACTCATCAAAACTTGGCCATCCGCACCCAGAGTCGAATTTAGTGTTGCTATGAAATAGGGGAGCATTACAAGCCATACAGGTGTACGTTCCTTTTTCGAAATGCATGTTGTACTTACCGGTAAATGGTCTTTCCGTTCCTTTTTGACGCAATACAACATATTCATCTTCAGAAAGTCGTTCTTTCCACTCTTGCTCGGTTTTCTCTACAGGGTATTTTTTCATTATTTGGTTTTTTCTGGTACAAATATTAGTGCATCTCCATTGATACAATGTCTCCATCCAGTGGTTTCTCGTGGTCCATCATTAAAAGCATGTCCCAAATGACCACCGCAGGTTCCACATTTTAATTCTACCCTTGCATATCCTATTTTATAGTCAACGTCTTTTTCAATATTTCCTTTTACTGCTCTGTCAAAACTTGGCCAACCTGTTCCGCTGTCAAATTTATACTTGCTTTCATACAAAGGTGTATCACAAGCGGCGCAGTGAAAGGTCCCATCGTCATATACTTTGTTCAATATACTAGAATAGGGTCGCTCTGTTCCTGCTTGTCTCAAAATATAGTACTGTTCTGGTGTTAAAATCTCTTTCCACTCCTCATTAGTTTTAGAAACAGCATATACTTTCTTTTCCTTTTTGACATTTTTTTGAGCGTTACCTGCACAACCTACTACTAAAGCTACAAAACATAATACAAATAATCGTTTCATATTTTTTAATTAAAATTAAATAAAGTTTTAGTAATAGTCGTACAAATTCGTTTTCAATAACGTATCAACAATTATTCCAAAATAAATTTTACAATTTGGGAAATGACTTTTTGGTCTCCAAGAATTTTGCGATGCCCCAATTGTTCGGTTAATAATAGCTCTCCATTTTCTAAGGCGTCAGTAATCTCATGAGCCGAGCTATAATGTACATCCACATCGTTTTTATCATGAACCACAAGCGTTGGGATTTTGATTCCTTTTGCTGATACAGCTCCAGAATAATTATTAAGATCCTCTCCGTATCGATGATCAAAATAAGATTTAAGCAATGTCGCTACTTTTTCAGTTAACTGCAGATTTTTAGCAAAGTTTTTGGTGATTGCAGTTATACTATTGGCGGTACCTATAATAACTAGTTTTTGAATGTTGAGTCCATGTTTTGTACTTCGCAATAAAGACATACCTCCCAGAGAGTGACCAACTGCAGCTTCAAAAGGACCATATTGTTCTTCGAGGTAATGTATGGCTTCAATAAAATGAGGTAAAAGGGTTCTTTTTCCTGGAGATTTTCCATGAGCGGGGGCATCAAAACTCACCGTGCTATATCCCTTAGCTAATAATTGATCTGCAATTTTTGATAATTGTGTTCCACTACCGGACCATCCGTGTACCAAAAGTATTTTTTTTGGAGTGTCTCCATAATGATACACCATAATGTCTCGATTGATGGAGCTTACTCGAACCAACTCTTTTTTGCTTTGCTCATACATGCTTTTTTCCCGTTCCGGCATTTCGTAACCGAACGGAGTGAGAAAAATGCGAGCGGCAAATCGAGAAGCGAGAAAAGGAGAAATCCAATTCAGTATTTTGCCAGTATATAGAATGGGTTTTGGTATAAGTAACGCCTGAACAGGAATTAGATCTTTTTCCACGTGCTATTTAGATATTGTTTGGGCACTAAAATTAAAACAAGAGATACTTCTAAATGAAAGAATTATCAATAATTAACATTTCATAACGACAATAGTGAAGAAATATATTTTAAGATTTGTTTCGTATAACCTGATAAAGTGCTTAATTTTGTAGCTTATTTTTAACCAAAGCTGCATGGGATTTTCCCCCACCGAAACAAAAAATACAGGAAAAAAGGTCTTATACGATTATCAAAAAAGAGATATCGATAAAATCTTTGGTCGTTTAGAAGAATTTCCTGAAAAATATAATCTTTTGTACCAACTTCCGACAGGAGGAGGGAAGACCGTTATTTTTTCTGAAATCGTAAGACGATATATTGAAAGTACCAAGAAAAAGGTAGTGGTACTCACGCATCGTATAGAGCTATGTGGTCAGACCTCTAAGATGCTAAGCGAGTTTAGGGTAAAAAATAAGATCATTAATAGTTCTGTAAAGCAGTTATATGATCAGGATGAGTATATGTGTTTTGTGGCCATGGTCGAAACACTGAATAATCGTCTGAACGATGATCAATTAGAACTGAATGATATCGGAATGGTGATCATTGATGAGGCGCATTATAATTCTTTCAGAAAACTGTTTAGATTCTTCAAAAATTGCTTTATTCTTGGGGTAACGGCGACGCCTTTAAGCTCCAACATGAAGCTCCCGATGAAGGACAATTACAATGAACTTATCGTTGGGGATACCATTAATTCTTTGATTGGAAATGGGTTTTTGGCTAAGCCAGTTACGTATACCTATGACGTAGGTTTGGGATCCTTAAAAATAGGAATGAACGGAGATTACACCGTAAAATCTTCTGAGGAACTGTATACCAATATGCTGATGCAGGATAAACTGCTTAGAGCATACGAGGAGCGCTGTAAAGGTAAAAAGACCTTGGTTTTTAATAACGGGATCAACACTTCGATTTATGTGTATGATACGTTTAAAAGAGCAGGTTACCCCGTACGTCATCTGGATAATACGCATAGCAAGCAAGAACGAGAAGATATCTTGAAATGGTTTAAAGAAACTGATGACGCTATTCTAACATCGGTAAGTATTTTAACTACTGGTTTTGATGAACCTACCGTAGAAACGGTTATCCTAAATAGAGCTACAAAATCACTCACGTTATATTTTCAAATGATTGGTAGAGGATCTAGAATACTGCCCACAAAACCAGAGTTTTCGATCATTGATTTAGGAAATAATACAGCAAGGTTTGGATTGTGGAACTCTGATGTAGACTGGCAATCTATCTTTAGGTCTCCAGATTTTTATTACGATAATCTGATTGGAGATGAAGAAATTGAAAGAAATTTCAAGTATGTCATGCCGGATGATATCCGAAAAGAATTTGCAAACTCCACGGATTTTGACTTCGATATAGAAGAAGAATATTCAAAAACAAAAAAATACAATCTACGAAGCTTGACGGTTTTGGAAAAATCTATTGAACAACATGCTCGTATGTGTGTAGAGAATAGCGAAGATGTTTTTGATGCGAGAATCCTCAGTAAACTGCTGGCTTCGGATATCGAATATAGAGTTCGTAGATATTCTTATTGTATAAGTAAAAGTACAAAGAACTACAGGGATTGGTTAGAAGAAGACTATAAACGGAAACTAAGATCCAAGATCAATCAATTGTTTATGGATAACTAGATTGTGGACTTGACCATTAGTTTTCCTTTATTTTTTCCATGAAATAACATATTCAAAGCAATGGGTAGGTTTTCAAAACCATCTATTATGGTTTCTTGATACTTTAAACTTCCGTTTTTAGTCCAAGGTGTCATTTCTGAAAGCATTTCATCCATCCTGTCATTATAATCTCGAGCTAAAACCCCTTGAATAGTCGCACGTTTGTATAATATGTGATGTAAAAATCGTGGCCCCATTTCTGGAGTATCTAATCCTCCGGAATACTGAGATATTTGTCCACAAACAATAATTCTTGCTTTGTGGTTAATTAATTCAAAGATCGCATCTGTAATGAAACCACCTACATTATCATAATAGATATCAATGCCTTCTGGACATGCCTCTTTAATCGATTCTTTAATTTTCTGATGAGATGGGTATTTTTTGTAATTGATCACTTGATCCACACCGAGTACGTTTTTTAAATACGCTAATTTTTCATCTGATCCAGCAATACCAATCACTTTGCATCCTTTGATTTTTGCAATTTGAACAACAATTTGTCCCACAGCTCCCGAAGCACCAGATACTGCTACCGTTTCTCCTTCCTTAGGTATTCCGGCTTCGATCAATCCAAAGTATGCAATGCGCGCTGGCATTCCTAATATTCCAAGAGCAGTGGTTACAGGAACTTCGTTGGGGTTCAGTTTTCTTAATTCACTTGTTTTAGTAACAGCATATTCTTGCCAACCCGTATAGGATAATACCCAATCTCCAGTTTTTATATTGGATTTGGGATCATTACATACAAGGACTTGACCTACTACAGCGCCACCTTGAACAGTATACAAAGGGTGTGGTGCCTCCCAGGTATTATGCTGAGATTGCTGAATTCTCATATATGGATCTACACTCCAATATTTTGATTGCAACAAAGCTTCTCCTTCTTTAATCGTTGAAGTATCTATAGTTGATTCTTTTAATGTATAGTGCTCATTAGTAACTATAGATTGCGGACGCTTGGTATAGATCCATTGATGGTTTTTTAGTAAGGCCATAGGTGTTTGTATCTAGTTGTTTAGTGCCAATTCTACAGCACGCTCCGCATGAATTTTTGTGGTATCAAATACAAATATGTCGACATCATCTGGTTTGATCAATAAAGGAAGCTCTGTACATCCTAGAATTACACCTTGCGCACCTTGCTTTTCTAAGGTCTTGATGATTTTTTTTAAGGTTTCTCTGGATTCATCAACAAGGTTACCTACTACTAATTCTTTGTATATGATGTTATGAACAATTTCTCTATCAGTTTCGTTAGGAATGATTACGTCCAAACCAAAATCCTGTTGCAAAGTATTTTTATAAAAATCTTTTTCCATAGTGAATTTAGTCCCAAGCAGCGCTATTTTTTGCAATCCTGAAGCTTTTATTTTCTCACCAGTTGCTGTAGCGATATGCAAAAAAGGAATGGAAACATTGCTGATAATCTCAGGACTGGTTAAATGCATGGTGTTGGTGCAAAGTACAATAAAGTCAGCTCCGGCATTTTCTAATTGTTTTGCAGCGTCTACCATTAATTCATTAAGAGTTTCCCAATCTCCTTGACGTTGCAATTTTTCGATCTCTGCAAAATCAACAGTTAGTAATATACTCCTGGAAGAGTGTAAACCGCCAAGCATATTTTTTGTGTATGTATTCATGATTTGGTAGTACATAGCTGATGACTCCCAGCTCATTCCTCCAATTAAGCCTATTGTTTTCATATGTATGATGTGTGTTATTTTGAATTCACTTCAAGCTCTCCTGTTAAATACGGTACAGCGTATCCGGTAAGGAATACACGGTCGTTTTCTAATCTACATTGCAATTCTCCTTTTCTGTCGGATAATTGAGTCGCTTTTAGCTCAGTTTTGTCAAGTATGTTAGCCCAATAAGGAACAAGCATCGTGTGTGCCGAACCGGTTACAGGATCCTCCAAAGGGATCTCCGGATTAGCATCAAATACTCTGGAAACAAAATCTGCTTGTTCTCCCTTTGCAGTAATAATGGTACACAAATAGGGGAGTCCCTTCAGTTTGAAAAGATCCGGAGTTACATTTTGTATTTCGGCTTCAGAAGAAGCGGTGATCATTAAATCTCTACCTGCAAAAGCTTTCAGGGGTGTTATATCAAATGCGTCATACACTTCTTTCGGGATATCAATTTCTTGTGGTGGGTTAGCTGGGAAATCTAAAGTGATACTTCCGTTTTCTTCTTTTTTTGCTTTCAGAATACCACTTTTTGATGAAAAAGTAACTTCATCAAGATGTGTGTCGATATGATTAAAGATAACATATGCCGCTGCCAGAGTTGCATGACCACAAAGGTCAATTTCTTCGTATGGCATAAACCAGCGTATTTCAAAATGATCTTCTTTTTTTACAAAATACCCGGTCTCCGCCAAATTATTTTCTTTGGCAATGTTTAATAGTGTTTCATCATCCAACCATTCTGGCAAATGACAAATTGCGGCTGGATTACCACCAAATAATGTTTTGGTAAAAGCGTCGATTTGATAGATAGGAATTTTCATTACTCGTAAATTTTTAAGATTTGACCTGTGCTGTTTGTTTCTATAGTTTTTTTGTATACTTCAATGACTTTCTGTATGTCTACAGGGTAGTAGCCCGCAAATTTTTGGTTTTCTGGAAAATCTCCGGCAATTGCACCGGGAGCTACAACATTAAGTCTAATATTATTTTTTAACTCGTTGGATGCCGATTGTACAAAGCTATGAATAGCCCCATTTACTAATGACAACGCGGTAGCTTTGGATTCATAGTGCTCTGCAAGGATTCCTGTGGTTAGTGTAATAGCTCCATTGTTGTTTAAATAATCCTGAGCAATACGAACCAAATTAACTTGCCCCATTAATTTACTTTTTATTCCGATATAATAATCTTCTTCAGTAAGGTCTGAAAAATGCTTCCAGGTTGCGGTTCCTGCTGCATTAATGACAATATCTAATTTAGGAAGTTTTTCAAATAGGTTTTTAATGGATTGGCTATCGGTTATATCAACAGGGAAGGAAGTGCTCTTGCGATGAGCTGCATATACTTCTTTGTATTGTTTTTTTAGCGAATGATAAATTTCTTTTCCTATAGTGCCTGTGGCACCAATTACTAATATATTCATAATTATATATTTAATTTTATAAATATGTTGTTGTAAATTTTTTATAATTCTCGTAAAGAATTCAAATACTCAGCTATCATCTTCTCGTTTCTTTTGAAGTAGGTCCATTTTCCATGCCTGGTGGTTATCAACAAACCAGCTTTATGCATTCCTGATAAATAATGAGAGATAGTTGGCTGAGATAAACCAGACTTATCCTGAATGTACTGCCCACAAACACCATCATCAAAATGTCCTAATTCCTGATGAGGAGGAAAATTAGCTTCAGGATCTTTTAACCACCTCAAAATATCCAATCGAGTAGGGTTAGATAGTGCCTTGTTGATCTCTAGTATTTTACTGTTATCCATGGGTCAAATATACATATTTAATTTTATAAATATGTTAAAATTATTTTTTTTAGTTTTTGATGTAACGAAATTGGGATTGTTTCGTCTAGTAAGTAAAGGCTATTAAAGTTAGTATATACCTAAACCCTAGATAGTTTTAACGATACATCTGTAGAGCGCCTATCCTGATATTTCTTGGGATAGGTGCTTTCTTTTTATAGGATAAGAAACTTAATTTTATTGTATGATAGCTACCAAAATATTCTTATTCTTGCCAACGTATGAATATTACACCACAATTAGAGATCAAAAGGATAGCGATCAAACTTAAACCTGCTGTAGAGAAGAAGGTAAGGCAAGAGCATCCATGGGTTTTTGAAGATAGTATTGTAAAGCAGAATGTAGCTGGAGACCCTGGTGATCTGGCGATTATTTATGATCACAAAAAAAATAGTTTTCTGGCATGTGGTTTATATGATCCTTATTCTCCTATTCGTATAAAATTGCTTCAGTTTAAAAAATCTGCTCAGATCGATGGTGCTTGGTTTTCAGATAAAGTAAGAGCTGCCTTTGATACCCGTAAACCATTATTGGCTACCGATACCAATAGTTATCGATTACTTTTTGGCGAAAATGATGGATTACCGGGGTTTATTGCAGATGTTTATGATCGGGTTTTGGTTATCAAATTGTATTCCCATATATGGTTTCCTTATCTCAATTGGATCATTCCAGAGTTGATTAAAGTTTCTGGAGCTCAAACAGCGGTAATGCGATTCAATCGATTGATTCAATCCAAAGGAGAAACTTATGGATTGCATGATGGTCAGGTTATCTATGGGGATCTGGAAAACGAGGTGGTTGTATTTAGGGAACATGGGGTACTTTTTTCTGCAAACGTGATTAAAGGGCACAAAACTGGATACTTTTTGGACCATCGACATAATAGAAAACGTGTAGGGGAGCTTTCAAAGGGAAAAACCGTGCTAGACGTTTTTTCGTATGCTGGTGGTTTTTCGGTTCATGCATTAAGTCAAGGAGCTAAAAGTGTTACTAGTTTGGATATCAGCAAACATGCTTTGGAAATGGCTACAGAAAATGCATCTCTAAATATTCACGCCGGGATGCACAATATAGTTGTAGCGGATGCATTTGAAGGGTTACAAGATTTTATTAATCAGGGACAACAATTTGATATTGTAGTAATCGATCCTCCTTCTTTTGCCAAGAGAGAAAGCGAAATCAAAAGAGCAGAGAAAAGTTATGCAAAATTGGCTGCTTTGGGAGCCAAATTGGTAGCCCGTAATGGAATTTTGGTATTAGCCTCTTGTTCTTCAAGAGTAAAGGCTGTAGATTTTTTCAGGATTTCAGAAGAACAAATTACTGCTTCAGGGAAACCATTTAAAGTACTAGAGAAAACATTTCATGACGTAGATCATCCAATTACTTTTCCAGAAGGAGCTTATCTTAAATGTAGTTACTATCAAATACAATAAAAAAAACACCTGATATGCTACACATATACAGGTGTTTGTCATAAAGTTTAGTGATATTTTAATGTCTGCCAAAGACATGTACTTTTGCTCTCTTTTTCGATAAGTTTTTGGTGTCGTAAAAAAATGTAATATCTCTTATCACTCTTTTTCCTCCTTCTAAATCAATAAGTCGCGTAGCGCTCTTTCTTGAAAAATTGTATCGTAGCGGAATGATGTCTTTTTTACCGTTACCGTATTGAACGACCATTTTATGCATGTTTAAAGAACCTCCTGTTACCTTAACTTTTAGTTTGGTAAATCCTCCCTCTCTTGCGGTTACCTTGATCACATCTTTATCCAATCTATAATTTACCGTTCTTGATCCTAGGTGTTCCCAACGTACTATTTTTGTTGTAAAACTGCTACCAACAAATAGGATTACTAGTAGCGTAGCTATAACCGAACTTTTTGTAATTGCATTTTTCATAGTCTAAGTATTTGATTCAACATCTATTTGACTATGATGTGGTAAAAAGGTTTAAATCCGACTTGTTTTTTACGAATTGGGGTATAAAAAAAGGATAGCTATTAGTTAGCTATCCTTTAGTATGTCAATAGTTAGTGTGTGTCTAGTTAGCAGATAATAATGCAAAGAATTTATCCATATTCGGTAAAAGAACGATTCTGGTACGTCGGTTGATGGCCATATTTTCCTCAGTATCATTTTCTACGATAGGCTTGTAACTACTTCTTCCTGAAGCAATTAATTTTGATGGGTCTACATCATAGCTGGTCTGTAATTTTCTTACAATAGAAGTTGCTCTTTTAACACTCAAATCCCAGTTATCCTGAAGTACTGCAGTGCTAATGGTTCTAGGATCTGTATGTCCTTCTACCATAACTTCTAAGCTAGGTTCAGAATTGATAACGTCTGCAAGTTTTTGTAAAATACCGTCTGCCTTGTTACTCACTCTGAAACTTCCGCTATTGAATAACATTTTGTCAGAGATAGAAATCATTACTACCGTATTGTCAATATCGATAGAAATATCTTCATCTTCTTTTAAATTGTCATCAAGTGAATTTTTAAGATTGTAAGAAACTGCCAAGTTCATAGAATCTTTTAGGGAAGTAGCTCCTTGAAGTTTTTGAGCATCCACTTTGCTTAATGTTTGCTTCATTTTTTCTTTGGTAACATTAGATATCATTGCAATATCATCTACCATCACCATTTTTTCATCGTTAGACTCTCTTAACGAGTTGATTTTGGAATTGTAATCTGCTACTCTGGCTTCGATTTTTGCAAACTTTTCCTCCAATTCCTCTTTTTCCACGACAGTCTTTTGCAAAGAGCTACGGGTGTCTTGTAACTCTTGTTCTAAAGCCACATACTTTTTCTTTGATACGCAGGAGGTTAACAATAAAGCTCCTGAGAAAACGATTAATGTGAATGATTTTTTCATGGTTATTTAATTAATATTTTATGCTTTTTTAACTGGTTCAACTCATATTTATTGCTCCTACGATTACTAATTTTTTCACATCAATTTCTTAAAAAGTGTTAATAAATACCCTTAAAAATGTAGTCCCGTAATTCTTTTATGGTTGCAGAGTATTTTTGGATTTATTTAAAATTTTGATTTTCAAAAGAGTAATAAGAATGACGAAAAAATGAAAGAATTTAATTCTATTTTAAATTATCCTTATATTGCAACGTTGTATTATTTTTACGGTCATTTGTTGTAAAAGATACCTCATAGCCCAGATTTACCTATAAACTAGAAAAAAGAAGTAACATTAATGTTTATAATTAATAATAGGCGAGTATCTTATTATATTCTAACCGTGTCCATAACTCTGTTATCCTTACAGGGTCTATACAGTCAGCAAGAAATTCATAGTATAAAATACAAACCGCTAGCCAGTAACGGTAAGATCATCTATTTACCGATAGTTCCAGAACATAAAGTGATCACTGCAGATAGTATCTCAAATCATATTGAAGATGACCTTGCATATAATGTATATGAAGATCATTGGGATAATGTTCGTTTTAATCCTTATGGTAATGAACTTCTGGATTTCCCATTGGAACTTCATTTTAAGGATGAAAATTTTGCCGCCCCGGTTAATCGTAAGATGGTAGTAACCTCTAGATATGGTTGGCGAAGAGGTAGGCCTCATAGAGGTATTGATATTGACTTAGTGGTTGGAGATAGTGTAAATACGATCCTTGATGGTAAGATACGCTATATAGGATATCACGGGGGACATGGAAAAACTGTGGTAGTAAGACACAATAATGGATTAGAAACAGTATATGCACATTTATCGAAGTATTTGGTAGAAGAGAATCAAGAAGTTAAAAAAGGTCAGGCAATTGGTATTGGCGGTATCACTGGAAATTCTAGGGGAAGTCATTTGCATTTGGAAGTTAAATATCGTGGAAAAGCCATACACCCGGAATATGTCTTTGATTTTTCTCCAGACACCAAGGTACGAGCCGAAACCGTTTTTATAACACGCAAATGGGCAGTAGCTCGATATCATAGATCTACTAGAAAGAGTAATATCGACTTAATTACTTCATTAGAAGGTTTGGACAAATTTAAAGAAGACCAAAAGAAAGTGTATACCGTCAAAAAAGGAGATACACTCTACGCCATAGCCAATAGACACGGCTTACCACTTTCAGAAATTTGTAAAATGAATGCTATAAGGCGTAATTCTGTGCTTAAAATTGGACAGCAAATTATTTTGGTAAACAGCGAGGTGCAATAAGTTGCATGTTATGAAGGACTGGTATCCTTCAAGTGTTTGTCTATAATTTCTAACAACTGTCCTTTACTGTAAGGTTTCAGAATATAATCATTCAATCCAGCATGTAAGATCTGTCGATTCAACTGGGTAACATCAACGGCAGTAAGCGCAATGATTGGTGTTTTGGGATCGAATTCTCTAATTCGTTTTGTAGTGCCAATCCCATTAAGTTTTGGCATGTTGATATCCATTAGGATTACATCATAGGTATTATTTTTTGCCAGTTCGATAGCGTCAAAACCATTATCTATAGTGGTGCAATTAAAATTCTCTTTGGAAAGCATTTTGTCTGCAACCAGGAGATTAAGTTTATTATCATCTACCACCAAAGCTCTTACTTGTTCTGGTATAGTTGACGTTTCTTCGTCTTTAGAGGCCATACTTGAAGTAGCAGGCTGTTCAGCGGTCTTCTCAGTCTGATGTATAGGTAGGTTAACCACAAAAGCATATTCTGAACCTATCTTCGCGTTATTTTCTTTGATCACTTCACCGTTCAGTAAATTGGCCAATTTATTTACGATTCTTGAATTTAATCCAGTGCCTAGATAAGAGGTTTTGGCCTGATCGATGTTCATAAATTCCTTATAAATAGATTTTTGATCTTCTTTTGAAATTTCAAACCCGTTATGATGTACTTTAAACGATATGGTATAGGTGTTTTCCTGATTTTTAATCAGATCCACCGAAAAGTGAACACTACCGTTTTCTGTAAATCGTAGCGCATTACTTAAAAGATTCATAAGTATTTGAGTTAACACGGTAGGATCACCAACTACCTGATTCTGGATCTCAGGATCAAAATGATATTCTAACTTATTATCACTATTCTCTGTAGCATAACTAAATGAATGAATCAAGTTTTGTGTGATTTCCTTTACATCAAAAATAGTATTCTGAAGTTCAATTTCTTCTGCATCCATATAATTGATATGCAGTACGTTATTAATCAGCATTAGTAAATAGTTACTACTAAATTTTAAAGACTTTATTTTTTTATTGTCCTTTAGTTTGGGGTTTTCCTCTTCTATAAGATGGGTAAGCCCCATGATACCATATAATGGGACTCTTAACTCCTGACTTAGCAATGAAATGTAACTTTGTTGCGCCTCATACTGCTTTTGCGTTTGTTCTTGCAACTGCAGTAATTCTTTGTTTTTATTCCCAAGAGTTCTCTTTACTTTAATACATTGCACAAGTAAATAGGCGATGACAACAAGCAGAATTCCACCGATTACGTAGTAAGTCATTGTTATTTGTTTAGTATAACTAAAATAAGATATATAAGGTTTATCTTACAAATTTGAAATGGGTTTTTTATAAAAAGGCAAGAAAATTGTAAGTTTTGCAACGAATTAACAGACTTAAGGTTTATAATAAGTATATTTACTTTAAAAGGTTGTAATGCATTATGGATATGAAAATGAAATTCTTTTTTCTTTTGCTTCTTGGAATAGGCATTCATGTTAATGCCCAGATAGAGAAGACTTCAGGCTTACGTATTGATCAAGGAGATTTAAATACAGATAAATACCGTTTATCGACAGCCAAACCTAATGCAAATCCCAATAATAGATTCACGCTCTCCAAAAAGCCAGAAGACGGTTCTGATATCAGGCAAAAAAAACAAACCTTTAGCATGAATACCAATAATAACCTGCTAGCACCTCAGGCAGAGGATACTCCCAAATGGTTTGGAAAAGATAAAGATATCAAGGACGAGTATAAAAGTGATCAATATTTAGGAGATTTCAGAAACAATGGAAAATTTGTAAGTCTCGTATATAGAGATCATGAACAAGTAGATGGAGACATCGTTCGGATTTTTGTAAACGACGATGTTATTGCTCCACGAGTATTTTTAACTGCCAATTTCCGAGGAATTAAAATTAATTTAATCAAAGGGTTTAATAAAATAGACATACAAGCTTTAAATCAGGGAGAATCAGGACCTAATACAGCTCAGTTTCAGTTGTACGATGAATTGGGTAATTTAATCACCGGTAATGAATGGAATCTTACTACTGGTGTAAAAGCTTCATTGATTGTAGTGAAAGATCAATAAGAGATAAAATCAATAATATCAAAAGAAAAGAGCATAGTATTATGCTCTTTTTTTATGCCTTCTTTTCAACTTTTCATTATTTTTTTGATGGTATTTGTGATTTTTTAAAAGGATACTGTACTAATAGTATAAATAAGAGCTCAAAATGCAAAAAGAGAGTGAATTTACTCAGATTGTTAAAGAACATGAAGGAGTAATCTATAAGATTACTTCCATATATACCGATACTCATGAGGACAAGAAAGATTTATATCAGGAAATTGTGTATCAATTATGGAAAGCATATGATAGCTACAGAGGAGAGGCCAAAATTAGTACTTGGATGTATCGCGTAGCCTTAAATACAGCAATTACCAGATTCAAAAAAGAAAAAAAACGTGGTATTCAAATACCGATGGATTCCCTGGTCAAACGTAAAACAGAACCTTATGATGAAGTATTTGAAGAACGATTACAAGTAGTATACTCACACATAAAAAGACTTAATGAACTAGAAAAAGGATTAATGCTTTTGTTGTTGGAAGGTAAAAAATATGAAGAAATAGCATTAATTACAGGATTGTCCCTAACCAATGTAGGGACTAGAATTTCCCGAATCAAACAAAAACTGAAAACACAGATCATAAAATAAAGAAGTATGGAACTAGAAGAAATGCAGACTGTTTGGTCTAAACTTAGCGACCAGTTGGAAACGCAAAAAAAATTAACCAATAAAATGATCATTATGATGACTAAAGAAAAATATAGAAGTAAAATCAACAAAATTGCTATTCCGGAAATTTTGGGAACAGTAATTTGTTACGGAACGATTGTGTTGATATTAGCCAATTTCAGCAGACTGGATAATTGGTACAACATGTTATCTGGATTGATATCTATGACGATTCTTTTAATCTTGCCGGTTTTGTCTTTACGATCTATTCATAGAATGAAGCGCATAGATATCGCAAAAAATAGTTATCAACAAACTCTCTTGTCTTATACAAGGGCGAAGAAAAGATTTAAAACCGTGGCTAAATGGGGGTATTATTTGAGTTTTGTTCTAATGTTTGCCATTCTTCCCGTAAGTGCTAAAGTTTTGAATAACAAAGATCTGATAGCCGATTCCAAATCTGTATGGCCATTCGTAGTAGCAATTCCATTAGCAATCGTCTTTGTTATCTTTTTTGCAAAGTGGGTAATGAGATCTTATAACAGCAGTATTAATGCGGCAGAAAACTTGATCAAAGAAATAAGTGAAGTCGATGAATAGTTGTTACACTCTATCTTTTTTGCGTATCTTGTTTCTAGAAAACAAAGTCACGCTGCATGAATAAAGAAAATGCGATTAAAGAATACAATCTTGAAGTTGGAAAAGTGACTTTTTATGACAATTACTTAATCATTGAGGTGGCAGAAGGAGTCTCTTTTGATTATCAAAAAGCCAAAGAACTCTCTAGGCTAACTAATCTACATTTTGAGGGTCGTCCTTTTGGATATATATCGCACAGAATCAATTCGTATTCTATAGAAGCTACGGATTACACCAAAATAAAAGAAGTGTTCCCTAATCTAGAAGCATTTGCTGTAGTGGTTTTTAATCGAGTTCAAGAATCCAGTGTTCGAATAGAAAATATGTTCTTCGAAGATGGAATCATGACATTTGATGATCTTATTACCGCAGAAGCCTGGATTAGAGAACAACTCTCTTAAAAATGGAATCTGTTTTTACTGCTCGTTTTTGGTGTCCAGATAATTACCAAGATCGGTGATGGCATTATCCCAGAACTGTTCATAAAAATGTAACCATTGATTGATTTCTTTCAGCGGATTAGCATTTGCATAACAAAACCGTTCTCTTCCTTGGGTGTCGATATGTACCAACCCCGCTGTTTCTAGAGTTTTGAGATGTTTTGTAACTCCTTGTCGACTCATATCAAACTGACTAGAAATTTGTGTAATCGGTAATGCTGTAGCAGCCACTACCAAAGCATGAAAAATTTCTCGTCGAGTAGGGTCTGAAACCGCTTTCAATATCTTAGTGATCTTATCCTGCATGTACTTCTTGAATTAGATATTTTTCTAGTTCGCTAACACAGTTCGTCCAACCACCGTCAAAACTACTAAACATCTTTACTGCGGTATCTCCTGGATAATTTGATATTCCAGAGTGTTTGAGGTATAATTTGGTTCCGCTATCAGTAGTTTCTAATTGCCATTTTACCAGGGTTTCTACTTCGGTGTCTTGCACTACCCAAGTGTATACCAGGGTATAAGGATCAGCCTCTTTCACAACACCAGAGATTTGAGTACAATCTTCTCCAGAAGAGTAGAAGGTGTATTGATATCCTGCCTCAGCTTTAAAATCTGCTTTAATGAACCAAGTGGATATTTCCTCGGTCTTGGTAATAGCATTCCATACCTTATCTATGGTATGAGTAAAAGTGTGTTCTTTGATGATGAAATCTTTCATTATAATTTGATTTTAATTACAAACGCAACTATACGGTTGCAAATATAAATCAACTTGCATAAAATGCAACTTTTTGGTTGCTTTTTAACATAAAACATGTGATTTTAGAACTATAATGTTGATTAAAGTTTTGTCAAATCCGGAAAAATAGAATATTTTGTGCCTATGGAAGAGATTATAAATTATTTTGAAACTATTCCCTCGTCGCACCGAAGCCTAATATTGGTAGGAGGGATCGCCTTTTTTTGGTTGATAGAATATGCAGCACCATTGTTTAAATTTAATTACAAAAAGTTTAAACATGCCTGGCCCAATATTTTCTTTACGCTAACCACTATTTTGGTCAATTTTTTCTTGGCTTTTATTTTATTAAAGACCAGTGATTGGACTGTAAAAAATCAATTTGGCATATTGCAATGGTTACAATTGCCTTTGTGGGCAACTATTTTGCTGGGTGTAGCATTATTAGATTTGATAGGAGCGTGGTTGGCACATTATGTACAACACATGATCAAACCACTTTGGATGTTTCATTTGATACACCATACTGATAATCATGTAGATACTACCACCGCAAATAGACACCATCCGGGTGAAAGCCTGATCCGTTTTATATTTACCACTTTAGGAGTATTTATCGTTGGTGCACCAGTAGGGATTATTATGTTGTATCAATCCATATCGGTAGTGTTGTCTCAGTTTAATCATGCCAATATATCCTTACCCAAAAAATTGGATGATGTAATAAGTTGGATTATTGTATCACCTGATATGCATAAGGTACATCATCATTACGTACTGCCCTATACAGATACTAATTACGGTAACATTTTCTCAATTTGGGATAGAGTATTCGGTACTTTTGCCAAAATTCGTAATGAAGATTTGGTATACGGTGTAGATACGTATCCTGATGTAGATTCTAATGCTAAAATTGGGAAGTTATTGAAACTTCCTTTTGAAGGATACAGAGCACCTGTAGGGGCAAAGTTTGAAGCAGACAAAACAGAGTAATATTGAAGGTGTTAACTGTCGAGCATAAAAAAAGCTGAATGTTTTTATAGCATTCAGCTTTTTTAATAACTAACTAACTAAACTCAACTTACTTTTATACATATAATTTGATTCGTTTTTGCATCACATATTCGTATGCATACTCATTCGATGTCTGATCTAAAATAGTCTTGGGGTTTCTAACCGCAATACTTATTTTCTTTCTTATATTTCTTAATGTCTTCATGGCAGATTTTTTTGATTGTTGTTGAAATAATTACCTATACCTTCTTTTAGCATTCCAGATGTATCCTTTGGTTGCTGGTAATTTCTTACTGATTTGATTGTTATCTAAAGTTCTCATGATGTATATATTTTGATTGATTGATGAATAATTGTTTTTTGATGATGATTATCTATATCTTCTTTTTGTATTCCAGATATATCCTTTTGTTGTTGGTAATTTCTTACTAATTTGATTGTTGTCTAAAGTTCTCATGATGTATATATTTTGATTGATTGATGAATGATTGTTTTTTGATGATGATTATCTATATCTTCTTTTTGTATTCCAGATATATCCTTTTGTTGTTGGTAATTTCTTGCTGATTTGATTGTTGTCTAAAGTTCTCATGTTATGATGGTTTTTTGATTGATAAATATTTTTGATGATGATTATCTGTATCTTCTTTTCGTATTCCAGATATATCCTCTTGTTGCTGATAATTTCTTGCTAATTTGATTGTTGTCTAAAGTTCTCATGTTGTACTGTTTTATGATTGTTGTTTACCTATAAGACAACGAAACTTAGATTTTGTTACAGTACTATGCATAAAAAGGTACTATTTTAACATTAATTAACAATTTTTGGGTGAAATTCCCCGAAAATAGGGGAGTAAGAGGCTTTTAAAAGTTTGTAGTAAGTGTTGTCCTTTGTATATATTGGAACATAGTTAGCATGATAAACACAAACTTTTCATAAAGTATATACAAGCAAAACGATTAAATGTTACATTTTAGAAAGCAAAACTTTTGTTATAAAATAAGTATATGAAAAATTGGAGATATGGAATACTGCTTTTGTTCTTTATGACTTTAGGAAATTTCTGTTTTGCTCAATATAAAGAGTCTGATTGGGCAAAAAGAGATACTTGGATGAAGGTAAATGAATTGATGAAATTGGCTCAAGTAGATCAGGGAAGTGCTGTAGCAGATATAGGGTGTCATGAAGGATATTTATCCATTCGTCTTGCAAACGAAGTCGGAAATTTGGGTAAAGTATATGCCGTAGATGTTCGACAAGACCGATTAGATCGATTAGATGAACATCTTAAAGACAGAAAATTGACACACGTTCAAACGGTTTTGGGGGATTATAACAACCCAAAATTGCCATTGGGACAACTAGATAGCGTAATCATTATGGATACCTATCATGAAATGGAATCTTATATGACAATCCTAGAGCATGTAAAAAAAGCACTGAAACCAGGAGGACATATTCTTATTCTTGAGAAATTGAAGAAACATATGCGCGATAAGTCTAGAGACGAACAAACAGATGCGCATACCTTATCATCGCAATATGTAAAAGCTGAACTAGAAGAAGCCGGCTTCACGATTTCAGAAGAAATAGCCAATTTTGGGAACTGGAAAAATGAAAAGGATAAACAGATGTGGATTCTTGTCGCTACATTACCAGAGTAGTTAGATGGAGTTATTTATATTTCCATTTTATAACCTACACCATGAATGTTGGTGATTTTGATAGAAGTATCTCCATTCAATTTTTTCCTTAGTTTTGAAATAAACATATCCAAACTACGTCCAACAATGACCCCTTGATCTTCCCACACCAATTTGATCAGTAGTTCTCTTTTGATAATTTGATTAGGGGTATCTGCAAAAATCTTAAGCAGTTCCGCTTCTTTGGTAGTAAGTTTGGTAACCTCATTATTGTATTTGAGTAGTTGTTGATCATAGAAAAAAGAAGTGTTACCTAATTGAAGCTTTCTTTGAGTATCCTTCTTTTTATCTAAAATCGTATACTTTATCCCTAGTAGTATGGCAAATAGTAACCCTATACCAATTAGTATCCATAATACAGGTGTACTATTTGCATCTGCATTATTTGGAGAAACTAGTTGTGCTTTGGGAAAGATAACCCGAATTTCATAACAATTCTTGGGTATTTTACGACCTATACACGGAACTATATTCTGTTCCTGCACGCCACTGATCTGATAACTGTATACAACTTCAGAAGAACGGCATTCGATAACCTCGATGATGTGATCTTTCCAAACTGCTGAATTCGAGATTAACCGTTTTGACTTTTCGGTTAACACATCGGGATCTATAAAAAGATTTTCTTGAAAAGATAAGCGATATTCCTGATCATTGATTTTTGTAATTGGCAGTATTCTGGATACTGAGTCTTGATTTGACAAGAGTAACTCATTACCTAATTGTCGTAAACTAATTTTAATCTTCTCTGGGATATACTGATTTTCTTCTTGTGCATGATTGATCAATATTCCTGCTAAAAAAAACAGGATAAAGATTAATCTTTTGATAATTAGTTTTTTATGAAATGTATAGAGCGTCAATGAATATGTTTTTACAATTTGGTTACACTTTTTTACAATTGATTTGAAAAGTATACACCTTTCCAATTTTATATTGAAAAGGCGTTCAAAATTCTCAATCAAATTATAATAAAAAATGAAACTAAACACAGAAAACATGAAGAATTTAAAAATAGCATTGTATACGATAATTATCGCTGTATTGATATCTGCATGTAAGAAAAGCAGTACTATTAATTCATACATTACTACCACATCTGGTCTTCAATATATGATCCTTAAACAAGGTATAGGAGCTTCTGTATCTTCTGGACAAGAAATTTTGATTCACGAATCTACAAGATATCAGAATGACTCGTTAGTCTTTTCCTCAAGGGATAATGGAGAGCCCTTAAAAATTTTGGTAGGAGGTAATCAGGTAATAAAAGGTCTTGATGAAGGCGTAGTAGGCATGAAAGTAGGAGAGGTTCGTAAACTTATTGTACCTCCAGCTTTAAGCAAAAGGACTGATGAAGTTCGTTTCCCGCATCCAGATTCAACATTGGTGTATGAGGTGGAGTTGATCGATATTGTACAAAAACAATCCATACTTCCCGAAAAAGGCCAAGTTGTACCCGTTGATACCTTGGAAAGTAGTATTAAATGGACAGGCTTTTATGCATTAAAGCTGGATAAACATTTTGGAACGGTAAAACTCAAAAAAGGGAATTGGGTGATGCACGAAGGAATGATCACCGGGGGAGAGTTCCTAATGGATATGGAAACGATTACCAACACCGATGGGAAATACAATGAAATGCTTGTAGATCATTTAAAAAATGAAGATTTCTTTGAGACTTCGGTATACCCGTTATCAAAATTGAAAATCAATCGGATTGATTATTCGTTGCATCCAAAATTTAACATTGAAGCAGAGCTGACCATAAAAGGAATCACACAACCTATAGAATTTACCGGAGAATTTAATGTCATAAAAGGACAAACCGTATTCACTTCCAAAATATCGATTAATCGAACACGCTGGAATATCAAATACGGTTCCGGAAGTTTTTATGATAATCTAGGAGATGATGTGATATCAGACACCATAGAATTTGATGTGATCATCTATGCCATCCCTAGGGGATGTTAATATCTTGATTCACTTCATTTCCTTTTTTGATGGGACTTAGCTGATTCATCTCTGTTTCATCATATATTCTTGATTTAATCACAAAACGAACACCAAGGGGGATTTCCAGAGAGAAACTAGCACCTCGGCCGGGAGCAACATCTACAGTAAGTTGTGTGTGTTTCCAATATTCAAACTGATCACTAGACATGTAAAAATCACAGTCATGGATAGTTCCCAGCCAAATGTCGGTTTCATTGATCAATAATTCACCCTTTTCAAAACACATCGGGGAGGAGCCATCGCAGCAACCTCCGCTTTGATGAAACATCAACTCCCCGTATTGTTTTTTCAGGGTATCTACTATGGCTATAGCAGCATCACTAATAAGAACCCTTTTTATCATTTTTTAATAGTTTAGAAAAAGCCTAATGCTTTTTTATCATAAGAAATCAACATATTCTTGGTTTGACGGTAGTGACTGAGCATCATTTTATGGTTCTCTCGCCCGATTCCAGATTTCTTATATCCTCCAAAAGGAGCATGTGCTGGATAATTATGATAACAATTTACCCAAACTCTACCGGCTTTTACTGCTCTGGATATTTGATAAGCCTGATGCATATCCCGTGTCCAAACACCTGCTCCAAGTCCATACAAAGTATCGTTGGCTATTTCTATGGCTTCAGCCTCGTTTTTAAACGTAGTTACACAAGCTACCGGACCGAATATTTCTTCCTGGAAAACGCGCATTTTATTGTTTCCTTTAAGTAAGGTCGGTTGTACGTAGTATCCTTTTTCAAGTCCTTCAATATATGCTTCCTCACCTCCGGTTAGTACTTCACAACCTTCGTCTTTACCAATATTGATGTAGTTGAGTATTTTTTCGAATTGATCATTAGACGCCTGAGCTCCCATCATGGTCTGAGGATCTAGCGGATGACCAAGTTTGATAGCTTCGGTACGCTCGATAACGCGCTCAATAAACTGATCATAAATATTTTCTTGTATTAGTATTCTGGACGGACAAGTGCATACTTCTCCTTGATTCAATGCGAACATTACTGCTCCTTCGATAGCTTTGTCAAAGAAATCATCATCAGCGTCCATAATGCTCTCAAAGAAAATGTTTGGAGATTTCCCACCCAATTCTAGGGTAACCGGTGTGATGTTCTTAGATGCATATTGCATAATTAATTGCCCAGTAGTGGTTTCTCCTGTAAAAGCAACTTTATTGATTCTAGGACTAGAGGCAAGAGGCTTACCTGCTTCTGGACCAAAACCATTTACCACGTTTAATACACCAGCAGGTAGGATACCTTCTATGAGTTCCATCAATATCATAATACCTACAGGAGTTTGTTCGGCAGGTTTCAAAACGATACAGTTACCCGCTGCGAGTGCAGGAGCAATTTTCCAGGTAGCCATCAGGATTGGAAAATTCCACGGAATGATTTGTCCAACCACACCCAAAGGTTCAGGAATATTAATGGATACAGTTTGATCATCTAATTCGCTGGCAGAACCTTCTTCGGCACGAATTACACCGGCAAAATACCTGAAGTGATCAACTGCTAGTGGCATATCCGCAGCCAGGGTTTCACGTACGGCTTTTCCGTTGTCCCAAGTCTCTGCCCGAGCAAGGGTTTCTAGATTTTCTTCGATTACATCAGCAATCTTTAAGAGACAATTACTTCTAAAGGTTGCAGACGAATTATTCCAGTTGGGTGCCGCTTGCCATGCAGCATCAATGGCAAGTTCGATATCTTCTGAGGTGGATCTGGCAATTTTGGTAAAACTGGTACCGTCTACTGGAGACACATTATCAAAGTATTGTCCTTTTACCGGTGCGGACCATTTACCATTGATGTAGTTGTCGTATTGGTCTTTAAAATTAGGCTTTTCTATCCTGCTTTTGGGGGATGCCTGAGAAATACTCATAGTTTTGATTTTAGAGTTGAAGATGAAGTAAGAAATGTGATATGTGTGATGTTTTGCCAAAAAAAGTGATGCTTCCTGACAAGAAAAGGTCTATGCTTAAATATACATTTTTTTAAATGATTTATGGTTAAGAATGCTGTTAATATTATGTCTTAATTAGGTTATGTAATTGTTTAGTTGAAGTTGATATTAATGAGTATTGTGTTAAAATAATCTTAGAGTAGATGTATTTATTTGATATATCAAATATATTTGTATCAAATAAATATGTATGAGTATTGAAATTCCTACGCAAGTAGTTTTTTATAAAATTGAACGTGCTATAAAAGAGTACAGGAAGTACGCTCAAAAAAGAATATCAGAAACAGTAAGTGACATCACGGTAGATCAAGGTTTGATCTTACTATTTCTAAAACATTACCCAGAGCTATCGCAAAAAGAAATTGCTGCATTGGTATTTAAAGATAATGCCTCTATGACCCGTATGATAGACTTGATGGTGAAGAAACAATACTTAGTTAGATCGACCCATAGTGAAGATAGGAGGAGATATAACATCGAAATTACTACCAAAGGAAAAAAAATATTAGAAAAGTTGCCTCCTGTTATTATGAAGAATCGGACAACCGCCCTGGAAGGAATAACAGAAGAAGAAATTGATCAAGTTGAAAAAATATTAGATAAAATCATTACCAATTGTACAACAAATCAATAGTATTAACCTAAAAAAACAATATTATGCAAAGAATTCTTGCGCTTGCAAAACTAGCTTCACTTTTAATAGCGTTTTTATATCAATCAATCAATTACGGACAGACACCATATCACCAAACAGTAGAGAAAGTTCAAGAGCTACTGGAAGCGAACTATATTTTTTTGGATAAAGCAAAAGAAACCAATGCCCATCTTGATAAATTAATGAAGAATGGTAGTTTTGAGGGAAAGACACCTAGTGATTTTGCCAGCTTTCTTACCCAAGAAATGAGAAGTATAACCAAAGATAAACATCTCCGTTTTGTATGGAATAAAGAACCACGCAAATCACGTAAAAAGGAACCTTCTTTTAAAGATAATTTTAGTCGGTATAGAACTCCTATGTTAAGAGGTTTTAAATTGATGAAAGGAAATATTGGATATATAGATTTGGCCTATTTTGGGGGAGCTCCTTTTCATACTTCTAAAATAGATCAGGTAATGAATGAAATGCAAATTGCTGATGCCATAATTATAGATATGAGAAGAAATGGAGGAGGGAGCCCAGTAACTGTGAACTATTTGTCCAGCTATTTTTTTAATGAAAAATTATTACTGAATACGATATATTCTAGAGCCAACAATCATTCTGAAGAAATGTGGGTAGTGGATACAAAAGGACTAAAACGGCCGAATGTTCCTGTTTATATATTAACAAGTGCAGATACTTTTTCTGGGGCAGAAGACTTTTCTTATACCATGCAAAGTAGAAAAAGAGCCACCATTATTGGTGAAGTGACCGGTGGTGGAGCACACCCTACCAGATATCATGGTATTGATGGGACAGATTTTGGAATACGTATTCCTTTTGCCAGAACCGTAAATACGGTTACCAAAACCAATTGGGAAGGAACGGGAGTGACTCCTGATATCAAAATGAATGCAGATGAAGCATTAAATAAGGCTGAAGAACTTGCCAAACAGGAAGCCATAACGTATAGTAATGCACTTTTTAAACCTTTGGAGAATGCTATGAACTCTCTGAAAAAGGATAATAAAGAATTGATTAAACAATTGGAATATTTAATCACCTCAGGAATTCTGGATGAGTTCGAAATAAATGGGTTAGGATATTCATACTTGCTAAGAGGTCAAAAAGATACTGCTATTGCAATATTTAATGCAAACACCATATTATTTCCAGATTCAGCAAATGTTTATGATAGTTATGCAGAAGCATTAGCAACAAACAATCAAAACGATTTAGCATTAATTAATTATCAAAAGGCAGTAAAAACAGCGGCTAAAAACAATGATGACCAATTGGAGTTGTTTCAAAACAATCTAAAAGCATTTCAAGAAAAAGCGAATTAGACCAAGTACCTTTCCATTGAATTGCGAAGACCAGATTTAAAGTAAAATCTGGTCTTTATTTTTGTAAGGAATTTGCCATTTCATTAGTACATTTATGGGAAATATATTTTATGATACAAATTGATCTCGATCAGAAGGTGATTTTGGTCACTGGTGCATCAGACGGAATTGGTAAGGCTATTGCAGGGTTTTTGATGAAGATGGGAGCTACCGTTGCTGTGCATTATAATACCAATAGGAGTGCTGCAGAAGCTTTGGTAAGTAGCTATAACACTAATTCTAAGGTCTTTCAAGCAGATTTGGCAAATGAAAATGAGGTGATATCCCTTTTTGAGGCCGTAGAAAGCACATTTGGTAACATTGACGTAGTAATTCTGAATGCAGGAGTTTTTCAAGCACATTCTACCAATTTGGATACAGAAGAGTGGTGGAGTATTTGGAAAAAAACTATAGATATTAACTTACATGCTGTTGGATTATTGACCAAGCTTGGGATTGATCATTTTAAAAAGAACAGAGAGGGGAGATTTATATTTATTGGGAGTAGAGCAGTCTTTAGGGGAGAAACCGAAGAATTTTTGGGGTATGCAGCTTCAAAAGGAGGACTCGTTTCTTTAGCCAGGAGCGTGGCCCGATCTTTTGGAAAGGATAATATTAAATCTTTTGTATTGTCTCCTGGTTTTATAAAAACACGAATGGCAGAGGATTTTATAAAAATATACGGAGAAGAGAAAATATTAAATGAAATCTCATTGAATGAACTCACCACACCCGAAGATCTTACCGCCTTGGTTGGATTAATGTGCAGTGGTTTGATGGATCATGCTACAGGCGCCACCATCGATGTTAACGCAGGGAGTCACATACGATAATTCAACAAAAATTTCTTTACCACCAGGTTTTTCTGAAAATAGATTTTCGATTTTCCCATATACTACGATTTTGCATTTTGATAAATGAGGCACTGTAGTCTTCCAGTTTTAATAACTCTATGCCAAACTGCGAAAATCCAGGAATAAGTAGAGGATTAGCCTGAAAATGCCACCACTCTGAACTTAAGTATTTTTTATTACTGGGTCTTGTGTATCCTCTTCGTGGCGGGATTGGATAGAATCCATATTTCTTTGCTGTACTCGTAAAATCAACAAACCGATCCTTAATTTTAACTTTTTTATCCTTACCAGATCCCCAGCTATCCCAATAGGTAGCTTCAATTTCGATAAGATCCCCTCCGCTAGCACGACAATATACCTGCCAATAACTATCAGGATTTGCACCTTTGTTTTTTACCATTACAAAAGGGTCTGTCTTTGGAGAGAAAAAACCAGAGTTAACAGACAAATCAAAAGCAAGTCCTGGGTAATGCATCGATTTGGCAGACCTATGACTACTTACACCTGCGGTTAATGATCTTTTACCCCCACTACTTGTAATTTTACCGCCACGATCTACAATTTCTCGTCTTAATAGGTTGTATTGCCTTGCAGCGTCTTCTCGTAATATAAAATGATCAAAGCCTTCGATACCTCCAATTTTATCAGCATCGCATCGAACCCAATTTAATTTATCGGTATTGGTTACATAAGGATACTGAAGCTCCCAAAGCGTTTCTGGTCCGATGATACCATCGGTATAAATCCCAACCTTATCTTGAAAGTCAATAATATGGTTTTTTAAATTACGGTTTGTTACCGATTCGTCGTCTTCAATGATCTTATGAAATAGTAAATGTTCTTGTACTGCAATAAGAAAAATATCGTCGTAAGCCATAATATATGTGTTTCAAAAGTTGGTTATCAGCATCGCCCTATAAGACATGCAAAAATGTGAGGTAATTTGACTCTTCTAAGATAACTATTTTGATTGGATATTTTTTTGCAAAGGATATGATGTTTAAAGTTATTCTTGGTATTTGTTTTAAAGTCAAACCCTTAAATGATATTTTTTATTCTGAAGAATTCACAGTACCTTTAGTATTAACAATATTTTTACACAATTAAAACCAATTTTTAACTCACTTAATTCACTCTTAAAACCATGAAAAAAAGTGCAATTCTGTTGCTTATGGTAGTATTTACCGTAAGTAGCACACTATTCGGGCAACAAAATGAACAACAACTCGCTGAAACGTATTTAAACACTAAAGGAGAAGTTATTTTTGATTTTGTAATCTCCAACAAATCCGAACTTAATACGATTACCAAAGAACTAGCAATTGTTTATTACGATGATCTTACAAGAACAGTTAAAGTAATGGCTGATGCTGATCAGTTTGCTTCTTTTTTAGCTAAAAAAACCCCTTTCTCGATAAATCCAGAGGATAATGTGATTGGGTATAGAACTATGACTTCTGATCTCACAGTAAAGGCAGCAACATTTCCGCTAACAGCCTATCCAACGTATGCAGATTATGTGAGCATCATGAACGATTTTGCAACAAACAATCCCACCTTATGTAAAGTTGAAAATATAGGAGCTACAACTGAAGGTGATAAATCTTTGTTGTTTGTAAAATTATCGGATAATGTAGATAGTAATGAACAAGAACCCAGGGTCATGTATACCTCTTCAATGCATGGAGACGAAATAGCAGGATATCCAATGATGCTTAATTTAATTGATTTATTATTAACTGCATATAAAGATACTTCTCATCCTCGTCACGCAGAGATCAAAAACCTTTTGGATACAAGTGAAGTATGGATCAATCCTTTGGCGAATCCTGATGGAACATTTCGTAATAGTCCAACCAATACGTCTGTTGCTAATGCTACCAGAGGTAATGCGAATAATGTAGATCTGAATAGAAACTATCCTGATCCCGATGATGGTCCGAACCCCGATGGTAATGCTTACCAAACCGAAACTCTGGCCTTTATGAATTTAGCAGACGCTAAGCATTTTGTCTTGTCCGCTAATTTTCATGGAGGGATAGAGCTGGTAAATTATCCTTGGGATACTTTTGCAGGAGCGCATCCAGATGAGGATTATTTTGTGCATATTTCAGAAGAGTATAGAGATTTATGCCAGGCAAATAGCCCTGCAGGATATTTTGATGCGCTAAATAATGGAATTACCAATGGATATGATTGGTACGAGGTGCAAGGAGGTCGACAGGATTATCAAATTTATTTTAAAAAAGGTAGAGAGGTGACGGTCGAGTTATCCAATGCCAAGACCCCTCCAGCTAGTCAACTGGTGAACTTTTGGAATTATAATGAAGACGCACTTATTGCATACTTAAAACAAGTTACCTATGGAATTCGTGGAGTAGTCACCGATGCGATTACCAACCAACCTGTAGATGCTAAGGTGACGGTAATCGGAAAGGAAGGCTTCGAATCTTGGGTACCTACCGAATTACCCGAAGGAGATTATTATCGACCGATAAAAGCAGGGACTTATGATATTAAATACGAAGCAGATTGTTATGAGCCTCTTACCGTTACTGGGGTTGCTATAGCCGATTTTGCAACTGTAGTGCAAGATGTACAATTGAATCCTATTGCGGGGCAAGCTCCAGATGGCTTGCAAGCAACCAGTATCCAAACTTCTACAGCAACTTTAAACTGGAATTCTAGCACTGGTGCTACCTACGATGTAAGATATCGAGAAGTAGGAACCACAAACTGGACTACAGTAGCTACGGCTACAAATAGTTTGGCTTTAACTAATTTGAATGCAACTACAGCTTATGAGGCTCAGGTACGAAGTAATTGTTCTGGAGGAGTAAGTTCGCCTTATAGTACTTCTGTAACATTTACTACTACCGATGTTCCAACCTGCGCTGGGGTTAGTGTTTTTCCTTATACAGAAAGTTTTGAAACCGATTTAGGGGTGTGGACCAATGACACAGGAGATGATATTAATTGGACCAGAGATTCTGGGGGAACACCTTCTCAAACCACAGGACCGTCTTCTGCTCAGGATGGTAATTTTTATTTATATCTGGAAGCTTCTACTAATGTGTCTCCGCCAGGAAGCCCAAATAAAACAGCAATTTTGAATAGTCCCTGTATAGACTTATCCAGTTTATCTGGAGCCACTTTAGAATTTGGATATCATATGTATGGAGCTACTATGGGGAGCCTTGAAGTATTGATCAGTAATGATGATGGAGCAAATTACACTTCATTATGGTCCCAAAATGGAAATTTAGGAAATTCATGGAACCAGGCTTCATTAGATATTTCATCCTATACGGGATCTGTGGTAAAGGTTCAATTTAAAGGAGTAACAGGATCAAGTTGGCGTAGTGATATGGCTATCGATAATATTCGTGTTATATCTTCTACAGTGGATACCGAAGCACCAACTGCACCAACAAACCTAGTTTCTTCTAATATCACGTCTAACAGTGTTACCTTATCTTGGGAAGCAGCAACAGATAATATTGGTGTTACAGCTTATGATGTATATCAGGGAACAACATTAATCGCTACCGTGAATGGTCTGGTTCATATTGCTAGTGGATTGACCCCAAATACTGCTTATAGCTTTTCTGTTATTGCCAAAGATGGAGCAGGAAATAGTTCTCCTTCAAGTAATGTCATTAACGCGACCACGATCGATGGTGGAATTACATATTGTAACTCACAAGGGAATAATGTGAATTATGAGTATATAGATTTGGTAGCCTTAAATCAAATTAATAATCCTACTGGCGCAAATGGAGGATATGCAGATTTTACTTCTCAAATAGCAGATGTACCCTATGGTTCTAATTCGATTACTTTGAGTGTTGGTTTTGTGAATACTGCCTATACTGAGTTTTGGAGTGTTTGGATCGACTACAATAAAGATGGCACCTTTGATGCTGCAGAACAAGTAGTATCAGAATCTACTAATAGTAGCGCAAATCAAACCTATACGTTCTCAGTACCAACAACGGCATTATCGGGTAATACCAGAATGCGTGTGTCTATGAAATACAATTCGGCACAAGGACCGTGCGAAACCTTTACTTATGGAGAAGTAGAGGATTACACCGTAAACATTGGTGGTGTAGTGTCTAAAGGAAATGACATCGCGCAAATACCTTTGTCAAATAAGGTTAATCTTTACCCAAACCCAATCTATGGTAACACCCTACATATCGGAGGTTTAAAGCAGTTAAACGATGCGAATTATCAAATATTTAATTATGTGGGACAAAATGTACTACAAGGTCGAATGATGGAAGTGAAACAGATAGACGTATCCACATTGCCTAATGGAGTATACGTTATCGAAATCAGTAAGGAAAAAAATAAATGGACGAATCGATTTATTAAAATGTAACGAGCAATATAATCATTTAGAAAACGGGCTTTGATAATTCTTCAAAGCTCGTTTTTTATTGAACCTTAAAATTCAACGAATATTCGCTAACTACTGAAGAAGATAATTCTCCTACTTTTCGATCAAATAATCGATCCAAATTATTTCCTGCAAGATCCTCTAGTTTAGGATTAAAAAAAACAGTATAACTTTCTTTATTCCATTTTTTTAAAGGATTAAAAGATAATGTGGATTCTTTGTTTGAAAATTGCCAATTTCCTTCGATTAGGTTATTGTTGCTATCCACAATTTGCATGCTTTCTATGGTGCTCCCATAATCAAGAGATTCTTTACAATCAATGATTAATTGCAACTGCGTGTTGCGCTTTGGAGGAGTAATTTTCCAGCTATGGATATCAGGTTGTTGACGATCCGCTTTAGCAACTTGAAATTGTTTAGTAAAATGATCTTTCATTTGTACTCCAGCTTGATCTTTTATTCCGGAAATGACTAGTGTGTACGTTTTGCCCTCTTCAAAGACAGGACCCAATTCTTGATTAGGGATTAGATCTCGTTTTTGCCTTCCTGGTTCTATCCAAACGGTAAGAAGTTTACTATCTTCACTTATCAACGCATTGGTAAAATCTAGTACCGCTCTCGGTATGGTATCTCCAGATCTATTTAGAAAATGAATATGATCGTAGATGGCGGTTTCATTAATGGGTTTTGAAAACTGAACATACCACTTCAAAAGATTCGCGGGTACTTCATCGGCTGATGGATAAACACCTTTTACAGATATAAATTGATAGTCATCCGGGATTTTCAGATGAAAATATGTATAGGTTCTATTATATACAATCGTGTAATCTTGTTCCCAATTGAATGGCACAAAAGGAGTAAAGCGAATTCGACCCTTTTCTTGTATAGTTTTGCCTAAAATAGCTGTCCTAGTCTTCGTTATCTCTTCTTCTAGAAGATGACCGCGGTATATTTTGGGAACTTTATTGGAGTCATCAATTCCTTTTATAATCACATGATTTCTGCTAAAACTAAATTCCGGAGATGCTTGAGAAAACATCTCCGGAATAGAACAGATTATAAATAACAATAGAAGTAATGCTTTTTTAAAATGAGTTCTCATTGGCGTTTTTATTTTGATAACCACCAAGAACTCCCGTGTTTTAGAGCTAAGTTGCCCGAGGACTCTCTTTGTATCATAACAAATCCTTTATCATAGGCATCTAATTGTTGTACATTCACAAACGGCATATTTACATAATCTACACCTACTGCAGCTCCTTTTATGGTTACGGGCTCTGTCAAAGAAGCCTTAAAAGATTCTAAATCATCAAAATCTAATCGCATTAAAGGCCTATTCGAATTAGAGATCAATAGATAATGGGCATTGTCACTTTTTACTTCAACAATATCTAAAGGAGAGTTTCCGCTACCTAATTCGGCAATTGTTCTTCCTTTGGTATGTTCTCCTGGCTTAACATCGCTCATAGGGAAAACTACAAGCGGAGTACAAGTATAAGCTGCAACAATATGTGTAACCCCAGAGATATCAGCAGTCAAAAATGTTTTGATAGGAGCGTGGGTTTCATACTTTCCATGTGCTGCGTGATAAATTTCTAAAGAACCATAGTTCTGTTTTTTATTAAAAGGAAAATCAATAGAACGAAAAGTAGAAGCAAATTCCTTATTGCTTAGTCCGGATAACAATACTTTTCCGTTGGTGTACTTGATATCGGCTACTGCCCATCTGCGAAGTTGTCGTCCGCGACGATCTTTTGCTTCATTAGATACAGGATCTGTAATTTCAGATTTGGTAAAAGACACATTGTCCAAAGCAACCGTTTTTAATGCATTGTTTTCAACTCTTAGAAGTAGAGGATTTCCTGATCCATGCATTACGGAGATGTAAATGTTGTTGTTTTCTGGATTAACCACCATATCGGTGATTTGTATCTGATCTATAGCCGCACCCAGCATGTCTGCTATTTGCTGATCAAGCTTGTCTATTCTTACTTTAGAATTGTCTGTCTTTGCGTGTGCGCTAAGGTCTATAGCAACCACCTGAGCAGATTTACTATCTCCAATAAATAAAATTCCTTCAGGACCAAAAGTTATGGCGTTGATAGAAGTTACTTCCGGATTGCCCGCTGTAAAACCAACTTTTAAAGGAGAGGTTTCATTTGCAGAAATCGAAGTAATAGAAAGTAATAAGGAGATAATAATGACGAGTAATGTTTTCATGATATAGTAATTAGAGAGTGACGAATTTCTCTAAAAGTATATAAAATGAATTGTGGCTAGAGTTAAAGAAATACCAAAAAACGCTTTGCAGTAGTATTAAATATATCTTAAAACCACCAGGTTACTGTATGAATAGGAGTAGGGTACAGTAAAATATAGATCAAATTATAGAAGAAATACCGAAGAGATCTATTGCTCTTTAAAATCTATAATGTCTTTAATATCTACTTCCATATAATCAGCAATTCTTTTAAGACGAGCAAAATCTTTGGCTAGGTCTTTTCGCTTTACAACATAGTCTCCAGCTTGAGGACTTACACCTAGTGCCTTCGAAATTCCGTAAACAGTTTTTGAACCTTTACTTCTTTTAAGCAGTTTATTTAATTTTTTGTTAGCCATTATTATATATGATAAAAGGAATCAAATATACAAACAAATTTTTATTAAAAAAATATTTGATTATTCAAATAATGTTTGTATATTTGAAACATAGAAATTCAAATCATCACAACTATGAAACTTGTACTAACTATTGCGCTATTTTGCTTGACTTTTGGAAATATATTTGCATCAAATACTGAAAATGAGAAAGAGAAGACGGAACGTAAAAAGAATGAAGGAGAAGATAGCTACAGAAAGAAAAATGCACACTCTGTTAAGAAGTGGAAAATAAGTATTGAATATACTAATGGAGGAGTGATCTCAAAAACAATTTCTGTGGATGCAAACTCTGAATTAAGTGCTTTGGAAGCTGCATTTGAAGAGGCTGATAAGTATTTGAAAAAAGAAAGAAAAGTAAAAGACTACACCATCACACCAGTAACCGATTCCTATGTGCTATTAGCTGGAAACTAACAATATAATTAATACCCTGAACTTACCTATATTCTAAGGAAAATGACTCCCCGTTGTTTTCCTTTTTTTTATGCTAATTAATTTGCTGAAGCATTAATGAATTGATACTTTTAGATAACTAAGAAATGATGTATATAAGTTCACACATATTATTTATTAACCATGGATAGCGTAGAAAAAGGAGTAAAAGAGGTTATTGCTCAAAATAGCCGATATGCTTTTGATGAGATAGAATTAACGGATCCAATCGATAAGTTTATTTCCTCATTTATGGCAGATCGTTTAGCCCGAGAGTTAAAACGAAAGTTTTCTCAGGTAAAAACTACAGAACTCACCAATGATTTATTTACCGTTCTGAAAAGAATACAGGATATAGTAACCAGAATTAACGCATACTCTAATTAGTTATGAAAATCTTAAAATCGATTTTGTTATTGTTTGCACTTGGATGTATTGCGAGCACCTATGGACAAGAACGCTTGTTTTCTTTAGGGTATGGTAAAACTTTTGTATCCAATGATTCAACTACAGTGAGTTTGACTTTGGACTTAAATAGAATTCCTGGTCAAAGCGAAAGGGCAGGAGGGTATTATTTTGTGAACGAAGTATTGGGGGAAAAAGGTTGGGGATATTATATCAAACCCTCTATAGATGTAAATATCGGTAGTGGTATCTCTAGTGCTCCGAATAATGTTTCTTTGGGAATCCCGGTAGGTTTGGTATATGATTTCAAAAAAACTGCAATTGGTTTGTTTTCATTATATCTAGAGGGAGCGCCAGAAATGATAGCCGACAAGAGCTTTAAAAACAATTTGCATTATCTTTCTTTAAATGCGTATATCAAATATGAATTTCTAAATGATGCTATTTTGATCAATTTCCTGGCTGGAGTTACCAATGCAAATGGATTTAGAAATCAAATAGAAGTTGACAGCGAACAGTATGGCAGGATAACTTTACCCTTATTTTTGAGAGCTAATTTTTGGAATGCAGTTTCTCCAAAGGATCGGAAATACAAAAGGATCAGCTGGATCAGTACTTTTAAGTTTAATCATGTGTATGCTGATGACTTACTGGCTTCAGAGGATGATACGTATTTCTATTTTAGTAGTAAATTTGATGTGTATGTAACTCCCAATATAGGGTTTAATGTTACCTACTTTAATGGTCAGGAAGAACCATTATTTAGGCGTAACAACGCAATAAGTTTTGGGATTACACTGGCTCGATAATTATATTTTTTCATCTTCATTCATGAATTCACTCCACATAGTGTTTTCCAAAGCAATTATATTTTCGACTCTGGTGACTAATAGATGAAAAGGATCTTTCTCATCACGGTAATTTCCGGATGAAGTCATAAACATATATTTTTCACGGTTCAGTGCTTCAGCTGTAGATCGGTATTTGACCCACTTTTCCTGATACTTCATCAAAGCAGATACTCCCGCAATAATAGCCACCAACATTCCTAATACTCCAATCAGATAATTCAAATACAGATGATCCGGATGTGTTTCAGAAAAACCTGCCGCAAAAGGAATAAATGCAGAAAAAATGATAACCAATCCACGAGTTCCTAAATGCATTTTTTTATTAATCATGCTTTTTGCGCTATACCAATGCAATTGATTATCAACTCGTTGTTTAATATATTCTTCTTGGTTCATATCTAGGTTTTAAGAGGTTTGTTTTTAAGAAAAATTAAAATATAAATATAAGGTTATTATCGATGATTTGTTTTGTTTTATTTTAACAGAAATCTAGTTACTTTTAGCTACTCATATCGTCAGTCATTGTAATAACTTTTAAATATTTATGGATACTATATGGTGTCCAAATTATTAACCATACAAAATCATAATGAGCAATAGGCAAGGTGTTTTTATTAGTTACAGCAAAAAAGATGCAAAATGGCTCGACCTGCTGAGGGTACATCTTAGTTATCTGGAACGAGAGTATCAATTTACGATTTGGGAAGATTCCAAAATTGAAGTTGGCGCGGATTGGCGAGATGAAATATACAAAGCGCTTAGCAATACCAAAATAGCCATACTTATGGTAAGTGCGAATTTTATTGCTTCCGATTTTATAAATAATGAGGAGCTTCCTGCATTACTGACAGCAGCAGAGCAGGAGGGGGCTTATATATTTCCTATCATTATTAGTCATTGTATGTTTTCTGATATTGATGCCATATCAAAATTTCAGACCGTTAATCCTCCAACAGAACCTTTGGTTGCCATGGATGATGGCCAAAGAGATGCGCTTTTTGTAAAGGTAACTCAAGAAGTAAAAAGAGTATTATCGCTTCCTGCAAATGATTCTTCTTCTCCGATCGTTGATAACCTTCCTTCATTAGAAGAGTATCAAGCAGCACTAGTAAGAGCCAGTGTTATTTCTGTATTTAGAACACATACTGAAAAACTAGGATTAACTATTAAACAAGTATACGAACTCTCTAAAATAGAGCGAAGAAAAAATGTTGTACGTGTCATCCACGAATTGGAAGCCCTAGGTATCCTTACCAAAACTAAGGTAGAACAACTCTCGTATTATAAAATAACCGATTTTGGCACTACTTTTATAAAAGAATACTATACTATTTGAGTCTTGTTTACAATACTTGGTTGGCTCGCCTTAATTACTCCTGTTTTACGTCCTGAGCGAGACGGAACATAAAGCAAACCAACTCAAATACAAACTTACGTGGCCACCAATGGTCATTAAATTTCTCTTTACCAAATCTGTAAACTTCTCTGTTATAAGGGTATTAATAATCCTTTGCCAGACGGTACGGTAAATTGAAACAGTCAATGACTGATGTACTGCCAACGTCCCAGGATCATCACCTAGTTTAGTATGTAAGATTGGTTTGTACATGATTAAACATTTAAAAATTAATATTCCTTTTTTTTAGAGCAAATCTTGTGCCGAAAATCACAATTCATTTAGAGGTATAAATTGTTAATTTCTTAACTTTGAATAGTTTATCTAATGTCAACTTGTGAATCGTACTTTTTTGCTCACTATAGAGCATAAAAAACAATTGGTTTTATTAGACAATTTATAGCAATGAATTTTGATCGTACCCTTCTAAAAATGGGCACTTTGGACTAGGCCCTGAAGAAAGGATGGAACAAAATAGAATCAAGAAATAATGGATACATTTGTTCTAAATTTTATGTTGCAAATTTACGATTTTAACGGAAAAAATAAAAGAGTAGAAACCGCCAATCTTTTGTGGATTTACAGTATAAAAATTTGAAAATCAAATGGCTTACATTTTGGAAAAATGGTCTTATAAAAGAATTTGATTGGTTTTTTGATCGGTTATTGTAAGTTCCTTTATTGATCCCGCACCTAAAAAACGATATCGGATACCCACAAATTTACCTATAGCCTCATGATAGTTATTACTATATACTTCCTGGTCTTCAATATATACCGTTACTTTATTATTTTCAATTTTTATTTTCAGTTTTTTGAAATCCGACATATCTGTTCCTAACGCAGATAAATCATGTTCTTTACCTCTTATGTAAACATCGTTGAGCATAAGATTAATATCAGACACACAACCAGGTATCGAAAAGGGAATTATCATAGCGCCAGAACTTCCTAAGACTACAATTCGAAGGGTTTGACAGACAGCCCACTTTTCGTTGTAAATATTTTTTACTGTAGTTTCAATAGTCATATCATCTCCTGACATATTAAAATCTTTAACCAGGTGGAAGGTAGAGACGACAGGATCTTTATTTTCCCTTATTTCATTAATAAAAGTATCTGAAAATGATAAAGGATCATTCATCGTATCGTTAACATCTATATATTTAGGAATGGGTTCGTAATCTATCGTCCCCATCCATTCATCCGAAGCGATGAACAAATCATGTTCTTTAATAATTTTTCCATCGACTAGTAATTTCGCTCTAAAATACCCTGGATAATAATAAATCCCGGTGGCTTGTTTTTGTTTAGGTTTTATTTTTACAGTTTTGGTTCTATCCCAAAACTGTTGAATATAAATACTATCCGATGTGATTTCATCCAAATTCAAGTCAAATACAACAGAATTAGGAAGTCCTTTGGAAATAGGTCTGCTTTTGAAATCTATTTTTGATAGATCCAAAGGGGGGATAATATCATTTTTGGTACTTACCATGGAGAAGAAAGAAATGAATGCAAAGGTCATAATCCCCGCAGCTGCAACTATAATTCCCATATTTTGAAACACCTTATCTTTTATCAAGGAGGATTTCTTCTTTGGCTCTTTCTTGTTTTTAAAGGCTCTCCAGTTTTCATATCCTGCAAACTTGGATAAAGTATTAAGTGTACTTATACTAGGGGCATTTTGATATTTTACTTTACCCCAAACCCGTTTTAAGGTGGTTGTACTGAGGTTAACCTGAGTCTCTTTTTGAATATGCTCGCTCAATTCAATAAATACATCATTATGCCAAGAATCTGAAGACCCCCAATCAAGACGGTTCTCAATTTCTAGTAGACATTGCTGTACTAAATGATATTCTGGATACCTATTCATAGACACTAACAAAATTGATCAAAATTTATGACTTGAACAACATTGAACGGACTTGTACGAACTTGTTTTCGAGGTCTACATCAAATCTTCGAATTTTGAGATCAACAAACAACAAAAAATGATGATACGAGCAATTTCAATTTTGATTTTAAGTACTTTCCTTTCTTTCAACATATATGCACAGCAGAAATTTCCTTTGGATACTGTACAATGGGAAATTAATGCTCAATCTTATGTGCTAGAAAATTATAAAGGGAAAGATGCATTATATATGCAGCGAGGTATGGCTTCACTGAAGGATGTTACTTTTTTGAATGGTACAATAGAATTTGACGTGTTTCTTACCGAACGCCAAGGATTTCCGGGAGTTCGATTTCGAGCGGTGGATGCCAATAATATGGAGTCTTTTTATATACGAGCGCATCTCCCGGGTAAACCAGATGCTAATCAGGGAACTCCTGTAATAAATGGACTTTCTCCTTGGCAATTGTATTTTGGTCCGAGTTATTCTGTACCCTACGATTATAATTATGACGATTGGACTCATGTAAAATTGGTAGTTAATGGAAAAAGAGCACAAGTGTTTTTTGATTATTCAGAAAAACCCCATTTATGCTGGAATTTGGTCAGAGAACCCAAAGAAGGAAGGATTGCTATAAGTGGAGGTGGGCCGAATCCTATGCATTATGCCAATTTTACTATTGATAAGACTGCTACTCAATTGGTAGATTTCAAAGTGCATGAAAGAAAACCTATAGATGGATTGGTTCCCGCATGGGAAATTTCAGATAAGTTTGAAGAAACACAGTTGGACAATTTAGCTAACATAAAGGGATTGATTACTTCTCGAAAGTGGTTAGGAAAAGTACAAATAGAAGAAGGTACAGCGGCCAACATCGCAAGAAAAGTATTGCTGAGAGATGGTACCAAAAAGAATACAGTTTTTGCAAAACTTGAGATCAACTCAGATAAAGAGCAAACCAAACTATTCGAATTTGGATATAGTGATAGGGCAGTGGCTATACTCAACGATCAACCTATTTATAAGGGAAACAACAGATGGCGTTCAAGAGATTACCGATATCTAGGGACTATTGGTCTTTTTGATGCAGTATATCTAAACCTAAAAAAAGGAAAAAATATTCTTCTACTGGCAGTTTCCGAAGATTTTGGAGGTTGGCTGGTAACGGGTAAGTTTACCGATCCTTCTGGTGTTGTCGTGAATTAATTTTCTCAACCTCAGATAGAATAGAAAACCTCCGCAGAATATTAAAAACTAAAGCCTCGACATTGTCAAGGCTTTATGGTTTAGTACGGATATTTAAGATCACTAGCACATATCCGTACAGGTAAAGGGGCAAACAAGCCCTTACTTCTAGGATCTCCCAAATATATCTTTTGGTGGAGCTACAGCCATCTTTTGATGGTAATCAAACCAGTACAATTCTGTATTCGATACAGCACATAGTTCGTTGTTCGAATTAAAAAAGCGACTCCTTACATAAATTTTTGATAGATCTTCAGCAGTACTCAAGAATTCCATATTTAGAAAAAAATCCTGAGTAAACATGAGATGTTTTTGATAGGTAAATTCTTCCTTGCATTTTTGAAGTCTAACTTTCAAATGATCTAGTTTTCTTTTAGAATATCCTTTTTCGAATAGAAAGCTATCCAAAATAGCATATATATAAGCCTGGTAAGCACCACCATGCATGATCATAAAGTCGTCTACATCTTTTCCCGTTACTTTGTATTTTTTTCTGATCATAATAGGCGGCTTTACTCATTAGACTCTTGAATGGCTTTTAGTTTCTTTTTCTTGTTTTTTCCGAACTGAAATGCTCTGGAAATATTAAAACCTAAATGCACATCTCCCTCAAAAAAATCATCTGTAGATTCGGTAATAAAACTTTTCTCGATCATGGTAATAGAATTGGAAAGAATGATTTGAAATACGTGTCCGCCAGTTTCTATATCTATACCAAATGCCAATGAGTTAGTAGTATCTATAGACTCTAAAGGATTAACGGTATAGTGATATTCACCATTTAGTGAAATTCTTTTGGTTAATTTGACACGTCCGCCAATTCCGACTGCAAAAATACCATGAGGATCTTCTTGTATAGCTACTGAGTTTCTATAGATGAAGCTTGGCATAATTTGTAAAGAAAATGCAGGACTGAATTTTCTTGCCAAAAGAAGCTGAGAGGTATAAAACAAACGATCAGTCTCGCTAGGTTCGTTTCCTGGTTCAAAATCGTCTACACTTCTGTATACGACACTCCCAAATGCAGATACCGAAATCGGGAAAGCGTTTTTACCAATGCCTTGCTTAAGGAGTTTGTATTTGAAAAATGCATCATAAGCCTTTTCAAAACTACTTCTACCAACTCCTATCATTAAATCGTCTGTAAGACCGTACTCAAAGCCAAAGCGTATATTGGATTGATCCAAACCAAACAATTCATCTACCCCCGAATTTACTCTTCCAAAACGGTGAGATATGATAAACTCGAGAACACCTTTCTTTCTATTTTCGACAGAATGCCCATTAAGTATTCTTGTCCCTTTAAAAGTAGCGGTAGCATACTCTTTGGTTTGCGGAGTCTCTTCATCAAGTATGTCAAAGAGGTCTTCTTGCGCATGCATCATATTACCAATACTAAGAATGGTAAAAAGAATAATTAGTTTTTTCATATTACTTGGTATACGGTTGATGATCTAAGTTGAAAGTTACTTTTATGGTTTTTGCAATGTTGTTGACTACCACCGATGGAATTTCAATGTTGAAATCCTCCACCTTTACAGGAAAATTTCCCTCTAGAGAAATATTTCCCTCTGTCTTTTTGATTTTCGCTTTGATGACTGTTGGTTTGGTAACACCATGAATGGTTAAATTTCCTTTGATGGTAACTTCTGCATTATTCTCCAATGTGCTGAAATTGATTAGCTCCCCTTTGAAGGTGGCTTTTGGGTACTTATCTGATTCTACATAATTTTCATTAAAATGTTCTTGCATTAATGCCTTCTCGAACAAGAAGGATTTCATTAATATGGAGATAGCAATTGCTCCGTTGTTGGTGTCAATAATACTAAGTACCTGGTCATTTTCTGCCTCGATATCTTCTATAGGAGAATGGGAGAAAAAAGAAACGTGTCCACTTTTTGTAAGAAACTTTTCTTGCCCGTAACTCATTACTGAAAGGATAAGGCATGCTATGGTTGTTATAATTGATTTCATTTGTTGTGAATGTTGGTTTTAATTAATAATGACACTTTTTACAAGAATGACGTCCATTAAAAATCCGGTACAAACACCTTTGATTTGTATGGATTGTCCTTTTTGTAATTGTGCAATTTTGTGATCTTTATCAGCGTCCAAATGACAAAGGACACTACCAAAAGTATCTTCACTGGTTAGTGCTATTATACTTTTGTCTTTTACGATGTTTATATCTTCTATAGTACCGGTTACCTGAATGACTTGCTCCAAATATTTGGTATTGGCTTCGGTTTCATTGGTCAAATAATCTTTGAACAAATCATTAGAGTCGATTACAATTTGTGCATCCACATTACTAATATCCAAGTGTGGTTTGGAAAACATAGAGATGCTAACAACAATTCCAATCGCGGTTATAAAAAGAGTTACACCTAAAAGAACTTTTCCCTTACTTATCATATTGATTTCTTTTAATTGTTTAATGCACCGCTATCAATCCAGCATCTAATAATTTCTATTTCTTCATTACTTAAAGAACCGCCAATGGGCATTCGTCTGCTCACCACCTGTGCTCTTACTCGTGCCGCATTATTTCTAATACCTTCAAAATTGCGTAGATCAGGAAATTGATTTCCGTTATGGCATTCGGTGCAATTGTTATCTATTATTGGTTTTACCTGTGTGGCAAATGATGTATCTGGATTACACTCAACTATTATTTCTGTAATTTCCTCTTCTACATTATTATCACAGGAAACTAGGATAAGACTAGTGAGTACTGCAAACAGCAGTTTATTTATTTGTAAATAATATTTCATGATTAAGATTTAAGAAAAAGAGGAAGAAAAAAACTCGTTCTTCCTCTTTCTAATCAACTAACTAACTACTAAACTAAATATGAACTCTTCTTAATTTGCTGGTGCGGTAGGAGTATCCGCGTTTGCGATTGGCCATACCCCTGGTGCAGGAAAATTGATTCCAAAATTATCCCCCCTGGTCACATCCTGCCCAAAGTAGTATAATGGCCATCCTTTATATGTTATTTGCTGAGAACCGTGAACATCTATGGTTCCAAAATCGTCAGCATTTAGAATACTTGGTAATCTATCAATGTCGATGTTAATGATCGGCCACACAGCATTGTTTGAAAAATCTTGGGCCGTGAAGTTATTAACACCATTAGTGTCATTCATAAAGGTATATATTGTTCTTCCTGTGAAATTGGTCATGTAAAAGGTAAGTCCATCACCAGGTGTATAATCACTTGTGAAGTTGATCAAATTTCCATCACTGTCTCTCCCTACCAATTGAGCTTCGGCGTACATTAGAGAATAATCAGGCTTTGCGATGTACCAATTGTTACCTACTTGATCTCCGTTGGTATCTCCGGCGGCATTATCATTTGCAAAATAATATAATGGCCACCCTTTGAATGTAGTTTGCTTTTCTCCATCTGCTCTGGTGATTTCTCCAAAGTCTGAAGCCTCCAGACCATCATCAAGAGTTAAATCGGCTGCATAAAAAATTGGCCATGCTGCCAAACAACCATCCAAACATCTAGAATCTCCTTTTACATCTCTGGAGAAAAAGTATAATGACATACCTTCAGAATCGGTAAGGATATTACCAAAAGTTGTATCGGTTGCAAGTCGAACTGTATTTTGTTGTGCAGGTGGGTTTGGTTGCTCATCAGAGTCATCACTACTACAACTAAACAGTACAGAAATTGAAGTGAACAATACTAAAATACGATTTTTCATTTTTATTCGAGTTTTAAAGATTTTGTTCAGCAAAGTACCGTAAACACTGGCCCTATATTCAAAATAATATATGCGAAAGGGAAAAAACGGCGTTGAAAAAGGAAAAAAAAAGGTTGAATAAAAGGCTATTTTTTCCTTTTGGTAATAAATGAATGGAAATGATTAAAATTGAAATGAAGAAAAAGAGAATCCGTAAAGAAATTTGGTTATATGCTTAACCATTGTCTAAATTCTGCTGCTTTGTTTTTGCTAATCACAATTTCTACATCTGCATCTCGAATCAAAATTTTGAGTTGACTATTGCCGTATTTAATAATCTTTTCGATGGCAGCAATGCTGATAATAAATTGTCGATTAGCTCTAAAAAATAAAGAGGCATCAAGACTAGAAAACATATCATCCAGGCTGGTATTGCTGGTGGATTTTTTCCCATCAAAACAAATTACGTAGGTAATGGTGTTTTCGGTATAGATATAAGAGATTTCGTTGATAGCTGTCGGGATCAACTCATTTCTTAAATAGGTTAAAATTCTCTTTTTACCAGTTTCTAATGTAATATCAGGTGATTCTTGAGAATCGTCTTCGTCGGTTTCTTCTATTTTACGTTGGTAGGCTACCAAATCACTATTCAGTTTAGAAAGGTTTACCAACTCACTTTCTAAATTGGTGTTTTTCTCCTCCAACTGCTTTTCATAATAACTACCGATCATACGAACAGCAAAAAAGGAAGACAAGATGATCAACCCTCCCATAATAGCAAATATGGTATAGAAACTGGTTTTGAGTTTTTTTATTTGTGTAGAGATTTCATTAAGGTTTACATGAGCAGCAACAATCAAATCCGAATCTTTTACCGGAGAAATATATACGATTTCAGAATTAAAGCTATTCCCAATTTCTTTATTGTCGTTTTTAATATTGGTAAGTAACTCATATAATTTATCAGAGCTATTTTCTTCATTCAATGAATTCAAAAGTGATTGATCAGAGCTTACTTTTTGTCCAACTTTAGTTTTATCTGGGTTACATACTTCTTTACCAGACCAATTAAAGACACATATAAATGAAGCTTCGGTATGTGTGTTTTCTATAGTGTTTTGAATATTATTTATTACAACATTTCTATCAATACCCCCTGCAAGTTGATAGTTAATCAATTTAGAAATTTCATTTGCTTCTCGTTTGCTAGACTCTAATTGAACTTCTATTAATTGATTTGCGCTTACTTTTATAAAGTATTTGATACTTAGAGAAGCAATGATCAAGAAAATGACCGATATAGATATAAAGGTTAAAAAATATAATTTGTCTTTTCTCATTTATCAGGTTTACAAATCAGGGGTAATATCCTGGCGGTCTGGTTTAGTTTTTTATTGAGGTAACTAAAATAGTATAATTTTTCAGGTGTTTTTTCTAAACGTCAAATAATTGTATTTGGCTTAATGACCTTTTTTCCTTTTTTAAAAGGATTTTTTCTACTTGACAAAAGTTTATAACAACACTATATGATCTGGGTTGTTCTTTTGTACTCAAAGCAGATTTTTTAATTATAAGCTAATCCTAATGAAATCCATACTTCCTTGTGAGCCTTCCCTAATTTATATGCTGCTAAATTATATTTTGGTAGTACATTATCGTAATTTTACTGGTAGAATTGACCTTATATCCTTCGATGAATAGAAAGCTAAGTATTATTGGTTTTGTTTCAGTGCTCTTCTTGTTACTGATATTGTATCTGGTTTTTCCAAACTCGAAAGACTCTTATATGGAGATGAATGCCGTTTCTGCAGATATAACAATAAGCTCAGAAGAATTAGTTTCATCTTTTATGGTTGATGAACGTTCGGCAAATTCAATGTATAGAGGAAAAGTAATAGAAGTAGAGGGGATTGTAAAAGATGTTACGTTTCTAAATAATCGAAATACAGTTTTTTTGTACGGTGACAACAAGTATTCTAGTGTTATTTGTGATATGTTTCCGAATCAAGAAAATGAAATTAAAAATTTAAAAAAAGGTCAAAAAATAAAAATAAAGGGAGTTTGCAAAGGATTTTTGAAAGATGCTATTTTACTTAATTGTATGCTGATTAACACAACAAATCAATGAATAAACTGATCATTCTGATATTCTTATTGATCAACTTTACAGACGATGATACCAAGTCTGATCAATTTATAACAAGACAGGGACAGGTTTCTTTTTTCTCCTATACCTCCGTAGAAGATATAGAAGCAAAGAACAACCAGGTACTGAGTATAATTGATATTTCTAAAAATGAAATAGCAGTTAGTATGCTGATGAATGCATTCGTATTTAAAAAATCACTGATGCATGAACATTTTAACGAGAGCTATATCGAATCAGATTTGTATCCTAAGGCTACTTTTGAGGGAAATATCATAGATTTTGATCCTTCTGAAACTGATACACAAACGAGAATGGTTAAAGGGAAATTAACCATTCATGGTATTACTAAAGAGGTAGAAATTAAAACTACTATCGAACAAGTTAACGGTTCGTTTGTTTTGAATGGAGATTTTGAAGTTACGGTCAAGGATTTTGATATCAAGATTCCTCCAATCTTAGCACCAAATATAGCAAAAGTTATATCCATTAAATTCAAATTTGAATATCAACATTATGAGAAATAAAGTTCTTTTTTTCACCAATATATGTTTACTGTTCTGTTTGAATGTATCCATCCAGGCGCAAGATTTATTGGATAAACTAGAACAGGAATATCCGGATACTCCTCAATATCAGTTAGCCACGTTTAAAGCGAGTCGTATTTCTATTGGACATTCTGTAGAAACCAGAAAAAAGGGCGTGCTAGAGCTGCAGGCTTTTACGAGATACTGGAATATTCCGAACTCTAGCGGCCAAAGTTTTGTAGCAGACAAAATGGGAGCTCGAATAGGGGTAGAGTACGGTATTTCGGATAAACTGACTTTTGGTGGTGGTTGGAGTACGCTGGATGGTATTTTTGATAGTTTTTTGAAATACAAACTGATTAGACAACGTAATGATGGAAAAGGTGCGCCAGTAAGTCTCTCTTTGTTTCAGAATATAGCTTACAGAAGTGAACGTAATCCTCCACTTATTGATATCAATCGCTTTGATAATTTTCAGGACCAATTAAGTTTTACAACGCAATTATTATTGGCAAGAAAATTTACACCTCAATTTTCTGCACAAATATCTCCAACATACATCCATAGAAACTCTTCGGCGTTTACAGATGATCCAAATAATCAATTTGCCATTGGGGTAGGAGGGCGATACAAAATAGGAGGCCATGTATCCATTGTTTCAGAATATTACTATCTGATTAATCCATTAGAATCTATTACTACCTACGATGCTTTTGCTCTAGGTGTGAATTGGGAGCTAAGTGATGTAATGCTACAATTTAAATTGACCAATACCTGGTTCTTTTCTGAGGAAGCATTTATTACTCAAACCCCTAATAATTTCAATTTTAACGATGGAAATTTGACTTTTGGGTTTAATGCTATTTTTGTTTTACATCTCAATCAAAAGGACAAAATAAATACTGACTAAATCTCTGAAATCATCAATTTTCATTCAACCCATTTCTTCCAAAAGATAAAGGGCGATAAAAAACAAAACAAAAATTACGGTGGTAATAATTTTTAAAACGTCTCCATTATTTTTTTTCATAGCTTATAGTGTGTGAATTAAAAAAATGTGACGTTGCGTTTACGTTCCGAAATATATTAGTTTATAGTCAAATAGCCAATTATTTAGGATTAATAAATGGTTGCTATACCTAAGGATATTAATATTGAAGTAAAATTATGGTTTTAGTTGAGATGCTTTTAGTTCAAGAAACACCTCTATAGCATGTAATTGTTCTCTGGTGATAGGACTTTTGTTTTCGATTCTATTTTCAATTCCCTCGATATGATCATGAATTAATGTAGCATGCCAATACTTTCCTTTATCCAAATCAAAAATGGCAATTGCTGCTGGTTTATGAGTTTCTAATGAACTTTGATGACAACTACCACAAAAGGTAATCAAAACCTTACGAGTAGTTTCTGAATGTGTTTTGAAAGAATCTTCGTTGACTGTGGTTGTTATAGTTTCCGAGGGAATGGTAACCAAAACAGGATCGACTTTTGATACATGGGTGTCTCGAATACATCCTTTTATAACTAAAAAAAAGGAAGCACTAAAAAAGACTACTATTTTGGTATACTGAAACATAAATTAAACTGCTGATACAAAGTACAATATACTTTCTTAAACTCTTCATAACGAATCCGGTTATTTCACTAAAATCATCATAATATTAGATAAAAAAAAGAAGGTTTTTTGTTAGAAATCAAGGGTTTATTGTACCATTTAAGCTGGATTAAGGAATAATTTATTACTTTTAGTACATATTGAATGGAAGAAATAGCAATTATGCCCCGCTATTTTTGACTTTAATTTCTACATGTCGTCAGCTCAAATTACCCCAATCGAGTTCATTAAAATTTTAAACCTACGCTTTTTATGAAGAAAATTTTAGCTATTGACGATCAGCAACTTATTTTATTATCTCTTGAGAAACATTTGACCGATTTAGGATTTACCATTCAATGCGCTGATGATGGTCCCAAAGGCCTTAAGCTTTTTGATGAATTTCAACCAGATATGGTCATTGTAGACATTAATATGGATGGAATGTCTGGCCTCGAAGTCATCAAAAAAATACGACATGAGAAAAACTCTGACGTTAAAGTATTAGTCTTGTCTGGTAATACCAATGAAGACACTATTATAGACGGATTTGATTTGGGTATTGATGATTACATGAAAAAACCATTATCTCTCAATGAAATGTCGGCCAGAATTTCTAGAATACTGGGTATAAAACTTCAGAAAAAATCAGAATCAGATTCTAAAGGGAAAATGCTACAAAGACGATGTGTTGGAGTAGTAATTCCTTGTTATAATGAAGAAACTCGTATTTTAAGTAAGGAGTTTACCGATTTTGTCCATAGTAATCTGGGATATCACCTTTGCTTTGTAAACGATGGAAGTACTGATAATACTCTAGAAGTACTTCAAAATCTAGCAAAAGGTAGAGAGGATCATATCAGTGTATACGATTGTGAAAAGAATGGAGGTAAGGGAGAAGCGGTAAGACAAGGTGTATTGCACCTTTCCCGAGATACGCAATTAGATTATATAGGATATCTGGATGCTGATTTATCCACTGATTTTCAGGATTTTGATGATTTGGTAAAAACTATAGAAACTTCAGACTTTAAAATTGTAAGCGGTTCTCGGATGAGTAGGATGGGAGCAAACATTACCAAAGAATCGGCAAGGAAAATCATAAGTAAAACCATTAATTTGATCATTCGCAACATTTTAGGAATGTCCTTTAATGATACGCAATGCGGTGCTAAAATCATGGATCGTGAAATTGCAAACGAAATGTTTAAAGATAAATTTATTACCAAATGGCTTTTTGATGTGGAGATTTTCATGAAAATGAGGAAATACTACGGTAAGGACAAAGCCATTTCATATATCTGTGAGCAACCCTTAAAAAGATGGATTCATGCGGATGGATCAAAATTATCAATGAAAGATTCAATTAAGATTGTAGGGCAGTTAGGCCAAATCGCTTACTATTACAATTTTAAAACGAAATCTACAGTCATTCCTGTTACTTGATAAAGTGCTCTTATATAGTTTTTAGATAATCGGTAATCACTTTCAGTATACTTTCAAAATCCTCTTGGAGTTCATAACTGTTTTCTTTTAAATGATTTTCGTAATCAGTTGCTATATTGTACCCTTTTTCTAAACCCAAGAAACCAATTTTATGCTTCAGTTTATGCACATCTTCTGCAGCTTTTGTAGTGTTTCCTGCTGCTAAGTTGAGAAAATATTGTTCTTTTTCTACAGGGAATTCTCTTTTTATAACACTGAAAATTTTTTCTTCAAAAACAGGATCTCCACCAGATAATTTTTGGATTTCAGAAAGGTTGGGTTGTTCCATGGATAGGTTTTTAGATACATTTAAAAATACAATTAAAATTGAAAAGGAACCATCAAAATAAATGGGTATTTAAGCAGATCGCTACTATTGGATTATTTTATGTCATTTTCAGGATACCGTTTGATTTTTTAGTCTGACGGAATGATCATTTCGACATGAATCCCCTTGTTTTTTAACGTATTTCGTTGAATAATCATAAAACGAAGTACGATGAAAAAAGTGTATAAAATATTAAAGTGGGTAGGAGTTACTATCCTAGGTCTAGTTATTATATTAGTTAGTTTTGGTTTCTGGTTCAAAGGATTGATTCCTCCCAGAGATCAAAATTTGAAAACCACCAATGTTAGTGACTTAACATATCTTTCAGAAAATGTAATCCCCAAAAGAGGGAAGATTTTGGCAGTGGTTACTAGTATAGACAAGATGGGAACTACCGAGAAAGAAACCGGATATGAATTAAGCGAACTTTCTAGAGCTTATTATGTATTTACTGCAAATGGTTTTGAAGTGGACATTGCTAGTACATTAGGTGGGAAGCCTCCGGTAATTATAGACGATGAAGATATGGGAGCATATGATTATGCTTTTCTAAACGATTCTATCGCACAGTACAAAACAAGTAATACAATCCCTATAGAAAAGGTTATACCAGAAGATTATGAAGCCATCTTTTTTGCAGGAGGAAAGGGGGCTATGTATGATTTTCCTGATAATCCCTATATCCAATCTATAGTTAGTGAATATTATCAATCAGACAAAGTGGTTGGAGCTGTGTGCCACGGACCAGCAGCATTGGTAAATGTTACCCTGGATAATGGTGAATCCTTATTGAAAGATAAGGAGGTAAGTGGGTTTACCAATGATGAAGAATTACTATTGATTTCTGATGCAAAAACTATTTTCCCATTTCTTCTACAAGATAAAATTGAGGAGCAAGGAGCAAATTTTGAAGAAGGAGTTATGTATTTGGATAACGTTAGTCATTCAGGTAATTTGATTACAGGACAGAATCCATGGTCTACCTGGACACTTGCAGAAACTATGATTCAACAAATGGGATATACCCCAAAGCACAGACAAATTACAGACGAAGAATATGCGGTCCAGGTATTATTAGCTTATCATACAGATGGAAAACAAAAGGCTAAGGAAAAAATAAACACACTTATAGTATCAAAACAAAAGCCGGTAAATCGAGTTTTGATTGCTAAGCATAGCATTTTGGCAGCTATGAAAGGAGAAGTAGGGAATTTTTATAACCTATTGAATTTGGCATCGTATGCTAAAAAATGTGAAGCAAAAACTAACAAAATATAAGTACATTTGATAAAAACGATCTATTGGATTTCTTAGATATTCTCCTTATCATCATTAGCAGTGCAGGACTTTTGCATGGTCTGTCCTTTGCCGTATACTTATCTTTTTTCAAGAAAAAGAAGACAACAGCCAATATATTACTTGGGCTGTTGTTGGTTTTTATGGCCTTCAGGATCGGAAAATCAGTGTTGTTGCATTTTGGAGATGATCTGGAACCCATATTTATTTTTATCGGTTTGGCTTTTTTATTGTTGATTGGTCCTTTGCTGCGTTGGTATGTAATTGCAATGACTCGTCCCAATTTTTTGCTTCCCAAAACCTATTTGCTAGAACTGATTCCGTTTGTATTGGTATTTGTTTCTAGCTTTATGGTGACCAATAGTTGGTTTGATGAAAATAACAGAACTGCAGTTATCGTATTTGGAAGTGTGCTTATAAGTATCTATCTGCACTTTGCTTTTTATATTATTGCTTCGGCTATATTGATAAGGCAAATGAAGAAAAAACATCAGCATACTTTACTCACTAAATTTCAAAAATCAATACTTCAATGGTTATCCTTATTGATTGTTGGTTTTGTTATTATCTGGATTTCTTATGTTCTAAATATCATAGAGAATACGGTTCCTTATATTGTTGGACCTATTATGTATTCTTTGGTTATCTATTTTTTAAGTTATAAAGCTTTTCAGTTAAAAACAACCGATGTAGACGGAAATGTGTTTAAAGAAAACAAGGATATTCAGTTGTTTGATCAACTATCACAATTTGTAGTGAAAGAAAAAAGGTATCTCGAACCAGATTTTTCTTTATCCATTTTAAGTAAGTTGATAGGGAAGAGTACTCAAAAGACTTCAGAAATTATTAACCAGTATGGGAATCAGAATTTTAATGATTTTATTAATTATTATCGTGTACAAGACGCTAAAAGCTTGTTGAAGCAGGATAGCAGTCAACTGTTAAAAATAGCTTCAATTGCTTTTGATGTAGGGTTTAGCAGTCTGTCTTCATTCAATGCTGCTTTCAAAAAATTCGAAGGTGTGACGCCCTCAGCATATAGGAAAGAAAATATTTGAAATGAGTAGAATATAAGAGAGCTTACATAACAAAAGAAGGGGATTGATTGCCTGACTAATCTTAATTTTATAAATTTGCGTATATGATACGCCAAAATATAAAAGTAGCTGTAGATGCTGTGGTCTTTGGATACAAAGATAAAACGCTTAATGTATTATTGATTAAAAGAGATATAGCTCCTTTTAGAGATTCCTGGGCCTTACCCGGAGGATTGGTGTTAGAAAATGAAAGTTTGGAGGAAGCAGTAGAACGAGAGCTAAAAGAAGAAACCAACGTAAAAGTAGATTATCTTGAGCAACTATATTCGTTTGGTACACCGGGTAGAGATCCTAGAAATAGGGTGGTAAGCATTACTTATTTTGCCTTGGTAAAACCAGAACATCACGAGATCAAAGCAGATACAGATGCCCAGGACGTGGCTTGGTTTGATATCCAGAAACTGCCGGATTTGGCATTTGATCATCAGCATATTCTAGAAAAAGCCAAACAACGCTTGCAGAACAAACTCACCTACGAACCGATTGGTTTTGATTTGTTGGATGATAAATTCTTGTTTTCGGATCTGGAAAAGTTATATATGACCATACTCGAGAAACAAATCGACAGACGTAACTTCAGAAAGAAAATATTGAGTTTTGATATTTTGGAAGAACTGGACGAAAAAGTATCTGAGGGTAGAGGTAGACCCGCTAACTTATTTCAATTCAATAAAAAACAGTACTTCAAACATCAAAAAGAAGGGTTCCTCTTCGATATTAAGTAGCAATTGAATACTTCAAATACTTTTTAATGTAATTTTTACGCAAAATATTTGGTGGATTCGTTACGGTGTTTTAAATTTGCGTAAAAACAACACAATAATGAAGTATTTACATCTAGACCCTTCGTTCACACCTTATGGAAATTCTATCGAATTTGATGCTTTTGTTTTCAATGGAGGAGAACCTCACATCAAAATAAAAGAACAACAAATAGGGAATACTGTTACTATTACGCATCGTATTTCTTCGTTTAACGATATGGGATTGTTGCTCATTGCCACAGATGCGCTTCGTAGAATGGGAGTAAGGCATATCAATGCTTTTATTCCTTATTTCCCGGCAGCTAGACAGGATAGAGTGATGGTGGCAGGAGAGTCCTTGAGTGTAAAAGTATATGCAGATATGATTAATGCTCAACAATACAATCAAGTCACCGTATTTGATCCACATTCTGAAGTAACACCCGCATTATTGAATAATGTAAAAGTGATCCACAATTATGAATTTGTGAAGACATGTATAGGGAAGATCAATGAAGAAGTTCTATTGATTTCTCCAGATGGTGGAGCGTTGAAGAAAATCTATAAAGTTGCAGAATACCTGGGTGGAGTAGAAGTTATCGAGTGTTCCAAAAAAAGAGATGTAACAACAGGGCAGTTATCCGGCTTTAGAGTGTATGAAGATGATTTAAAAGGAAAGCACTGTATGATAATCGATGACATTTGCGACGGAGGAGGAACTTTTTTAGGCCTTGCCGAAGAACTTAAAGCAAAGAATGCAGGGGAATTAAGTCTGGCAGTAAGCCATGGTATTTTTAGTAAAGGAATAGAGGTATTGACAGATCAATTTAATTATGTATTTACCACGAATTCATTCAAGGATTTTGATCATGACAAACTGTATCAATTTTCACTTTAAAAAACTAGGATTATGATCATAGAAGCAGCAATAGGAGACGCATATGGAGCTGGTTTTGAGTTCCGAAAAGATGCGTTTATAAAAGCAAACAATACACTTACCACATATCATTCTCATGGTTTATATACCGAGATTTATAAAAAGTATACCGATGATACGCAAATGGCCATTGCCATTGCAGAGTTATTAGTAGAAGAAGATGATTGGACTCAAGAAAAGGTAGCGGATAAGTTTGTGGAAGTATTTCATCGTGATATACGCAGAGGATATTCTAATCGTGTATATGATGCGCTGTACAGCAGCAAAACAGGAAAGGATTTTTTAAAAACCATCAATAATGAGAGTTCTGGTAACGGAGCTGCGATGCGAGCGTATACCTTGGGATATATTCGGGATATTGATCAATTGAAAGCTTTTGTTGAAATTCAAGCCAGAACTTCTCATGATACGCAAGAAGGAATTACCGGTGCACTGCGTATTGCCTTGGCCGTTCATTACTATTTATATGTAAATGAAGGTTCTTTGATCGACTTTTTGGATGAAACCATACAGGAAAAAGGAAATTATCAAATCGTTAGTCCTATCGACATGCACTCATATCCAACCACTAATGCTGTGATTCCATTGGTAATTGAAGCGACTAGTATGCAATCCTGTTTGCAAAAAGGAATTGATTATGGAGGCGATACCGATACCGTTGCCGAAATGTCTATGGCTATTTTGAGTGTAAAAAAGGGAGTGATCAATGATTTACCATCTTTTTTATACGATGAGTTAGAAAATGGCAAGTATGGTAGAGATTATTTGGTAACACTAGATAGGAAGCTACAACAAAAGTTTGGTTTTTGAATATAAAGGATACAGGAATACACTATGGGAATACAAAATAAAGTGCGTGTCATTACAGCGCCAGAGGATGTAACGAATATCAAAGATTATTCTGTTTTTCTGGCCGGTAGTATCGAAGGGGATACAGCCCAAAAATGGCAGGATAAAGTGATTCAGGCATTAGAAGGAGATCAGGTTACCTTGCTTAATCCACGAAGGTTGAATTGGGACGCTAGTTGGAAGCAAGAAATTACAAATCCTCAGTTTAATGAGCAGGTTACCTGGGAATTGGACGCTTTGGAGCAATGTGATTTGATCGTTATGTATTTTGATAAAGGGACCAAATCCCCAATTTCATTGCTAGAACTGGGATTGTTTGCCAAAAGTGGGAAACTAATTGTATGTTGCCCAGAGGGTTTTTGGAGAAAAGGAAATGTAGATATCGTCTGTAAACGGTACGGAGTACAACAAGTAGATCGATTAGAAGAATTGATTGAAGTGATTAAAAAGAGAAAGAAATGAAATCGATGTTAGATCGTTTAAAAGGAGGGATACTAGGAGTAGCAATAGGGGATGCACTTGGCGTTCCGGTTGAATTTAAATCCAGAGAATATTTAAAAAATGAACCAGTAACCGATTATATGGGATACATGTGCTGGAATCAACCTCCAGGAACATGGTCTGATGACTCATCGCTAACACTATGTCTCGTTGATAGTTTGATTAAAGGGTATGATATAGAAGATATCGGACAAACTTTTGCCAAGTGGTATAGCACTGGATATTGGGGTGCTCATTACGAAGTTTTTGATGTTGGCGGTAGCACTAGACATTCTTTGGATAGAGTGTTATCCGGTTTATCTGCTAAGTTTTCTGGTAATATGTTCGAACACGATAATGGTAATGGATCCCTGATGAGAACTTTGCCTTTGGTCTATTTTCTTCACAGAGAAACATCAATATCAAAACGTTATGAAATCATAAAAGAAGTATCTTCTGTGACGCATGCGCATCTTAGATCTGTATTCTCTTGTTTTATCTATGTAGAATATGGGTTGTTATTATTAAAAGGGCAAGAGAAACATGAAGCATATAAAAATATAAAACAACCGATTTTGGAGTTTTCAAAAACCATGGATTTCAATACGAATGAAATTGATCTCTTTGCACGAATTTTAGAAGGGGATATTTCTAAGGAAAAGGAAAATACCATACAGAGTACAGGTTATGTGCTCCATTCTTTAGAAGCTTCTTTATGGTGTTTTTTGAATAGTGACACCTATGCTGAAGCCGTCTTGAAAGCTGTAAATCTAGGAGGAGATACTGATACTACCGCTGCAATTACAGGAGGATTAGCAGGATTATATGTTAGAGATGGAGGTATCCCAGAGACATGGAAATCTCGATTAGCTAGACTTGAAGATATTGAAGAGCTGATCGATAGATTTAATACAAGTATACAATGAAATTAGAATTAAAAAAATATACAGAACAATTAGATAAATGGCCAGAAAGTGGTTATCACATTATGGCTCAATATAATGAAGAAAAAATAATAGTATATCAATCTTACAGACCTGATATAGGAAGTTTTGCCGCCGAAAATCAATATTTTGGAGGTAATTTTAGTTTAGATCGCATGACTTGGATCAAACCCAATTTTCTTTGGATGATGTTTCGAAACGGTTGGGGTACAAAAGAAGGACAAGAAGTCGTACTAGCAATACATCTTAAAAGAACAGCTTTTGAAAATTACTTAGAAAATGCCGTGTATTCTTCATTCAAACCAGAGTTTTATGAGTCTTATGAAACTTGGCAAAAGGATGTACAACGATCGAATGTACGATTGCAATGGGATCCAGATCATGATCCCTATGGGGCCAAATTAGAGCGTAGAGCAATACAAATCGGTCTTCGGAAAGAGTATATACAATCTTATTCAAAAGATGATATCTTAGAAATTGAAGATATTTCAGATTTTGTAAAAGAGCAATATGAGTTTGTGAAATCTAAAAATTTGAACGAGTTAGTGATCCCTAATGAGAAACCATTAGTTTTTGAAAATGAAGAATTGAATAAATATTTGATGCTGAAATGAAAGAAATAACCTATTTAAAAGGAGATGCTACTGTTCCACAAGCTAAAGAAACAAAGATCATTGTACATATATGTAACAATATTGGTGGTTGGGGAAAAGGATTTGTTCTTGCGATTTCAAAAAGATGGTCAGAGCCTGAAAAATCGTATAGAGAATGGCATCGAAATAGAGCAAAAAACGATTTTGAATTGGGAGCTATTCAGGTAATTCAGGTTGCAGATTATATTTATGTAGGGAATATGATAGCGCAGCTGGGAATAAAAACTAGAAGTAAAGGTGTACCTATTCGATATGAAGCTGTGAAAGAATGTTTAGAAAAGATTGCAAAAGAAGCTCAACTACTTTCAGCCAGTATTCACATGCCAAGAATAGGGTGCGGACTTGCCGGAGGTAAATGGGAAAAAATAGAACCGATAATACAAAAAACATTAATTCAAAAAGAGTTAGATGTTTATGTATATGATTTTGAATAGAAGATATGTTTAATAGGAAAAAGGGAAAAGAGAATTTGAGGCCGGATCTAGTATACAAATATAGAGGTGGAAATGATACGATATTTGAAAGAGATTTAAGTTCATTAGAAAGAAATTACTTTTGGTCATCATCCATTAAGGCTCTTAATGATCCTTGTGAAGGGATAATTAATTGGGATAGGTTTAATAAACAGTCAAGTATAGTTGCTGACTTATTAGACAGCGAACAAAAAAAAGAAAAATTGTTAGGAGTTAATAAGGCCATTGAAGGACTTGATTCCACTTGTCAAAAAGCTGGGGTCTATTCGCTTTCCACAACTTCAAATGACGAACTTTTATGGGCACATTATTCTGATTCTCACAAAGGATTTTGTATAGAATATGACTTAAATATACTGCTAAAAAGTTATCAGACGAATAGAGTATTTCCTTTTCCTGTGGATTACACTAATCGACCTCCATCTCCTGAATTTTTTGAAACCCGGATCAAATCTAATGGGATGATTAAAGAAATATTGGGTTTTAAATCCAAGAGATGGGAGTATGAAAAGGAATATAGGTTAGTGACTGATTCTCCTGGAATTCATTCTTATAATTCAAAAGCGCTAAAATCGATTTACTTCGGAATACGGATGGTAGAAGAACACAAACAAGAGTTAATGAAAAGACTTAAGGGGCGTGGAGTTAAATATTTTCAAATGAGTTTATCTCCAAAGTCTTATACTCTTTGTCATAAAAGATTAGTTGATCCCAATGGTGATCGATTGACCTACATGAATTATTTACCACAAATCATAACCAAAGGAAAACAAGTAGGATTTGAAATTAAAGAAAAGCAATATTGGCGATTGAAAAAACGAGGTGATATTACGCTAGAAATTGAACACCCAATTTCAGAATCTGAATTAAAACAATTTGCGGAATTTATAAAAAATCATCTTTTCTCTGAAGCGGATAGTGTTTCAATGCTCCATTACCTAAAAAATCAAGAAGATTTAGGAATTGCTTGGGCTACTTCTCATTTTAGAAATGGAGAAATAAATGTAAAAATTAATAATTTCATATAAATACTATTAAACCAAACCATAAACAAATAAGTAAATTTTTAAGTTTGATTCTAAGGCATGATCCAGGAAAAATTGGATTAGCATTGGATGATCAGGGTTGGGCGGATGTGCAAACCTTACTGACTAAATTACAAAAGCAGTTTTCTGGCCTGGATCTCAATCTTTTGCAAGAAATAGTATCATCAAATGATAAGCAACGATTTGCTTTTAATGAGGATCATACAAAAATAAGAGCCAGTCAAGGGCATTCTGTTACTATCGATTTAAACTATACACCAAAACGACCACCAGAGTTGTTATATCATGGTACTGTGGCTAGATTTATAGAAGCTATCAAAGAAAAAGGATTGCTTAAAATGAGTAGACATCATGTGCATCTTAGTGAAGAGTTGGATACTGCTTTAACTGTAGGAGCTCGTAGGGGAAAACCTGTTATTTTAACAGTGAGAGCAGAAGAAATGTATAGTGATGGTATTCCATTTTTTCAATCGGATAATCAGGTGTGGTTAACGGATCATGTTCCTGTAAACTATTTAGAATTTAAAGATGAAGAAGAATGAAAGAGCAAATAGAATTACACCCTGAAATTTTTATGGTAAAGAACTTTTTATCTTTTGAAGAATGTAATGAATTTATTGAGAGGGGAGAAAAAGTGTCATTTGAAGAAGCAAAAGTGAGTATTGATGGTAAACAAGTTATGTTTAAAGGAATACGAAACAATAAACGTATTTTGTTTAAAGATGAAGTTTTAGCAAAAAAGATCTGGTTACAGATAAAACCGTTTACCACAGAAACCTTTGGGAAGTATAAAGCCATTGGACTCAATGAAATGTTTCGAATTTATAAATATGAAGAAGGTGAACGGTTTAAAATGCATAGAGATGGAAGTTATGAACGAAACGAAACCGAATGTAGTTTCTTTTCATTTTTAATATATCTAAATGATGATTTTAAAGGAGGAGAAACTTATTTTGAAGAAGGAGTTCTAGTACAACCCCAAAAAGGTGATGCTTTGTTGTTTCACCATCCGCTTAGACATGAAGGTAAAGCTATCATTTCTGGAACCAAATATGTGTTACGGACAGATATAATGTACAAAATGTAATGAGAACTCTTGCCGTAGGAGATATACATGGAGGTTATAAAGCGCTGCTTCAAGTTTTGGAGAGAGCAGCAGTAACTCCAAAAGATATGTTGATATTTCTAGGAGATTATGTGGATGGTTGGAGTGAATCGGCTCAAACTATCCAGTCTTTTATAGACTTACAGCAAGAGCAAGAATGTATATTTTTAAAAGGTAATCACGATTTAAAATTAGAAAATTGGTTACAGCATGGTGCTATTTATCCTCTTGAAGATACTGATAAAAGCAATAGTCCTTTCTGGTTAGCGCAAGGTGGAGAATCCACCATATTTAGCTACATTAAAACGGGGCATCACAAAAACAAAGAGCACTTACGGTTTCTGCAAAGTCTAAAGTATTACTATATCGATTCACAAAATAGACTCTTCTTGCATGCTGGTTTTACCTCAGTTTTAGGTATTGGTAATGAAAACAGGGTGAATTATTGTTATGATCGTACACTATGGGAGGACGCTATCGCCATACATGAGATTAGAGCAAAAGGAGGAGGAGATGAGTTGTTTTATGATCCTTTGCGCTATAAATTCTATAAGGAAATTTTTATTGGCCATACACCTACACTTCATGAAAATGAGAATATCCCCATGAATCGATTAAATGTTTGGAATTTGGATACGGGAGCGGCATTTACGGGGAAACTGAGTATAATGGATGTAGATACGAAAGAGTTTTGGCAAAGTGATCCGTTAACTGAGTTGTATCCCAAAGAGCAAGGCAGAAATTAGTTGTATTCTATTTTTCTACAGAAAAGAGGCAAAATGTTTTGTAGAATCAAACTTCTATTTTATATTTGCGTATAAATAACGCAAAATAATAAATTATGAACCCACTACTTTTGACAGACGGATATAAACTAGGCCACAGAGAACAATATCCACAAGGAACGACCCTTGTATATTCTAATTGGACGCCAAGAAAGAGTAGAGTAGAAGGCGTAAATAATGTGGTGTTTTTCGGATTGCAATACTTTATCAAGGAGTATTTGATCAAGGGGTTTAATGAAGATTTCTTTAATCAGCCAAAAGAAACTGTAGTTTCAGAATATAAAAAATATGTGGATCACTATTTGGGTGTGGACTATGATATCCAGCATATTGAATCCTTACACGATCTGGGATATCTACCTATAGAGATAAAAGCCATACCTGAGGGTACAGAAGTGCCAATTAGAGTACCGATGTTTACTTTGGTAAACACCAAACCTGAGTTTTTCTGGTTAACAAACTATCTGGAAACCCTATTATCTAGTATCATTTGGCAGCCTTGTACCTCGGCTACGATTGCTAAACAGTACCGAAGAATATTGAATCAGTATGCTATGGATACCGACAAGGGTAACTTAGAATTTGTTACCTGGCAAGGTCACGACTTTTCGATGCGTGGTATGTCTGGTACAGAATCGGCTATTTTGAGTGGGATGGGGCACGCTTTGGCTTTTTCGGGTAGTGATACCTTACCAGTAGCTAAGGCATATGAAACGTATTATAATACCGACGTAACCAAAGAACTGGTAATTGGTAGTGTAAATGCAACAGAACACAGTGTGATGTGTGCAGGTAGTAAAGATGATGAGATCGGTACCTTTAGAAGATTGTTAGAAACCTATCCAACAGGAATATTGTCTGTAGTGTCGGATACCTGGGATTTATGGAAAGTATTGACCGAATATCTTCCAGAGCTAAAGCAAGAAGTGCTGGATCGCGAAGGGAAACTAGTGATTCGCCCTGATTCTGGAGATCCGGTAGATATCATCTGCGGATGTGAACACGAAAACCCTGTTGTTGCCAAAGGTGTGATAGAACTACTTTGGGACGAATTTGGTGGAACCATCAATGATCAAGGTTATAAAGTGCTAAATCCAAAAATAGGTGCTATATATGGAGATAGTATCACTATAGAAAGAGCAACTCAAATTTGTGAACGCCTAAAACAAAAAGGATTTGCATCTACCAATGTGGTATTAGGTATCGGAAGCTTTACTTATCAATACAATACCAGAGATACTTTTGGATTCGCCATGAAAGCTACTTATGTAGAAGTAAATGGAGAAGGAAGAGAAATCTTTAAGGATCCTGTAACCGATGATGGTACCAAAAAATCTGCAAAAGGTTTAATCCAATTATATCAACAAAATGGGAGTATAAACTTCAAAGATCAGGTTTCAAAAGAGGAAGAAAAAGAAGGTGTATTGCAAACCGTTTTTATCAACGGAGAACTAAAAGTGGATGATACTTTGGATCAAATTAGAAAAAGAATTATGAAGTAAGAATTAAAAATATAAAAAACTGATTTAAAAATATTTATGATTATTTAATTAACCTTTAAGTTTAAGTGACTTAGAGGTTAATTTGTTTGTAGCATTAGATAGAATCTACATGCGGAAATCTAATATCATAGTCTGCTTTAAGATGAGTAAGTTTATCAAAAAATGACTTGTTTTCTTTATGTGTTCTATTATTTTTGAAGTGTACAAATTTACCCTGGGCATGTATACTTACTCCGTTGGTTTTATACATATAAAACTGATAGTAAGGAATAATCCAGGTAAAGTTTCGTAATCCTTTGTTGATTGCCAATAGAATACCATTAGGGCGCAGTTCAATGCTGCCGTAGCTCAAATCTGATACCGAATTTAGATACTTACTAAGATTTGGGCTCACATCATCAATAATCATGCGTTTAGAGCCAATGCCTTTCATTTTAAATGATTGAATCAATGAAAAGGGTTTCCCTACCAAATCATTAATGATCTTTTTGTTCTCCTTGCTACTGTAGGTGGTTTCTAAAATCATAACTATTTCATTTTAAAAAAGAATACCCTGTTAAGAATCATAAAATACAGGGTATTCCTCGATTCAAACCAACATCTAAACGCATTCATCATTCCTCATTGTTGGTATTGATAAAATCACTAAACACAATAAATATCTGCTGGGTTACACAGGTAATCCTTTTAATCGTTTTTCGATTTTTCGTTTTTTGGCGGTAAGACGTTTCATCAAATCCATAAGATCAGCATCCCTGGTTTTCTTATAAATCTCATTTATACTTAATATTAGCGACTTGGCTTCTCTGGAAGCAGCTACTCTGTCGCTAGTTGACATATTTGACATCTTACGATTTTCAAATTCCAATGCATCTTGTATCAATTCCATTCGTAATGTTTTTATAATTGTTAGAAAAAATTTTAAAAATATTGTTGTTTCAGAAAAAATTGAAATCAACAACTATCTTACTTCAAATTTCATACCATAAATATACATGTTGTTTAATTAATTACAATGAACATTAAACAAAAATTAACTATTGTTTGAATAGTTTTATGATTCGGTCAAAATTCTAACCTTACTACGGATTTAAGAACTTTGCAGGGATCAAAAAAATTAATACTTTGTCTGTACTATTAAACGGTAAAATATACAATGGAAGAAAATAAATCACCCTCATTTCAAAACACCTTAGGCATGGTTCCCGGATCTGTGGTCTATGTGGGTAAAAAGCATAGTGGAGACTTATATGTAGATGTATTTGATTATGACAAAAACTTCTTTGACGAAAAAGAGTTGGATCAAATAGAAGAGGCTTATCCGTACATAGATTCTAAACCTATTACATGGATCAATATCAATGGATTGAACCATACTGAGGCTATAGAAAAATTAGGGACCCATTGTAATTTACATCCGCTCATCCTAGAAGATATTGCCAATACTGAGCAAAGGCCTAAAATAGAAGAATATCAGGAATATCTGTTCGTCGTCCTCAAAATGCTATACTTTGATGAAAACAATAAACTCTCTATTGAGCATATTAGTTTTGTATTAGGGGATGGGTATGTCATCTCATTTCAGGAAGCCGATGGAGATGTTTTTGAATCCATACGTAATCGTATTCGCTACAGTAAAGGAAGAATACGGTCTATGGGGGCTGATTATTTGCTATACGTATTAATGGATGCCGTAGTAGATAATTATTTCAATATTATCGAAGTGATGGGCGATAAAATAGAAGAGTTAGAAGATGATTTGTTTGAAGAACAATCTAACGACGATATTACTCACGAAATCCAACGTTTAAAAAAAGAAATTCTAAAAATACGCCGTGCTATATTCCCCTTGCGAGAAGTAGTTAACAAACTAGATAAAAGTGAACATCAATTGATAGACAAAAAGACTAGGTTGTATTTGAGAGACTTGTACGATCATATCCTACAGGTTCACGAAAATGTAGAAATCTACAGGGAGATGATTTGGGGGTTGATGGATATGTATATGACTACGATTAGCAATAAAATGAATGAAGTCATGAAAGTGCTTACCATTATTGCTACTATTTTTATTCCACTTACCTTTATTGCAGGTGTATATGGGATGAATTTTGAGAATATTCCCGAACTTCATTATGAATACGGATATTATATCTTGTGGGTAGTTATGTTTGTCATTTTCTTCGGTTTGTTATTCTATTTTAAACGAAAGAAGTGGTTGTAATAAGATTTGAGTAGTACCTTTGTGTAGTTGTAAACCCTATTATATATGTTAGCATACAAGCTAGAGATATTTTATAGCATCATTTTATTTGCCGTTATGGCAGTGATTCTTTTTCTAACCAAAAGGGCGATTAGGCGATTTGGTTTTATCAAAGCTATAGAGATTAATCGTAGAAAGGTGATCTTTAATTTAAGTTACCTGGTGATCTACATCATTAGTTTTTCGGTACTGGCTATTATCTGGGGGGTAGATCACAAGCAATTTGCCGTTTTTATCTCATCGGTGCTGGCTGTACTGGGAGTTGGTTTTTTTGCCCAATGGTCTATCTTGTCAAGTCTAACGGCCAGCGTTATTCTATTTTTTAGTCATCCGGTGAGAATAGGAGATCGCATACGTATTTTGGACAAGGATTTTGATTGGACCGGAGAACTTATTGATATTACAGGTTTTTATCTTTTCCTAAAAACTGATGATGGTAAAAATGTAACAATTCCCAACTCTTTGGTGATGCAAAAAGGAATTGAAATATTAGGAAAAAAACCGATTATCATCGAAGAAGAAACATAATATTGTTACTAAAGAATGTAATATTTTTTAGTCGTCAAGGGTTCAGGAATTTCCTGTTCTTGTAATAATTCTTTTAGATTAATTTCGATGGTTCTGCCTATTGAGGTCATAGCAGTATCTGTAGGCTTGTTTTCAAAAGGATCTTGCATATTGAAAGCAATTTTTTCCAACATAAAAAAAGGAAGCGATATGGCTACTAGGAGAGGAACCTCGATAAATCCCGCCAAGTCTGTTAATGACAAAGATAAAAGCACCAAGAACAGATAAATGAAAAACTTCAGTGTCAATCGATAAGATTTAGGAAAAACGGTATTTTTAATCCTTTCTGCCATGCCCATAGCAGCGGTTAAACGGCTCATGGTTTGATCAATTTGTATTTGCTGGTAGCTGTTGATATGGTTTTGATCCAGTAAAAATTTGACATCCATTGCATGTAGGTTGATCAAATGAAGAGGAACATTTTTTAATGTCTTCACTCTTAATAATTCGTCTTCTGAAATAAAAGGTTCTAAATTTTCTGTAGGATCTTGTTTTCTTAAAGATTGGCCAAGACTATAACACCAAGCGATCTGTCTCAAGCCTATTTTTCGATGTATACTATGATCTGCCTTGGAGAAATTAAGTATTTGTATGATTAGGGTTCTAGAATCATTGACAATACTACCCCATATTTTTCTTGCTTCCCACCAACGATCATAGGATTGTGCTAATTTGAACGATAACAAAAGTGTAATAGATGTTCCCAAAAAAGCACCTAATGCAATAGGTAAATTAATTGGTATGATATGAACTGAAAAAAAATGAATAATGGTAGCGAATAATGCAGTTATAACAACATCCCATTTAATTTTTTTTAAAGTATAGCTAAGAGGAATTCTTTTATTTAAAATCATTTCAAGTTCATATTTATCCTAAAAATAGAACTTTATTCTGAGATTACTTTTCCTTCGGTAGTAAATGCAAAACCTTGTTGGCCAGAAACCCCAACCATTACTCCTTGAAAAATAGGTCTCAAGTTTTTTTGCGCTCCCCAGGTTATCAAGAAGTTAGCGCCGCTTCCCCCAGAGGTGTCTTCTTCTTCTATAACATATTCTATAGACTCAAGAGGTTTCAAGTAGATAGGAGATTGAATATATGAACGAACAAAATGCCCTGAAGTATTGTAATAATCTACATTTTTGATGAATAATGAATCTTTGATGCTGGTATTTCTAATGCTCAAAGTTGCAGTTAGTTGAAACCTAAAATCCTTTGTCTTGTTATATATGTCAGAATAGATAGGAACATAAACCTCTTTTCGGACAGGGTATGAAAAACCATCATCTGAAGGAGGTAATTTATTTTCTTTCAATATTCCTTGTTCTACTTCTTTGTTGGGATTTTGTTTTACACAAGCGTAACAAAGGAGTAAAGTCAATAAAAGAATAATCGGTCGTACGGATAAAGAATTCATGGATGTTTTGTTGATTATAAGTTGATCAAAGTATACAAAAAATGGATCAATTCATTAGCAATTTTTTCGTTTTTAAATCTTTATTAAGACTTGTGACACTCTCAAAATATCTGTGGCATTATGAACGTTATTGACATCTATTTTATGAAATTTTGTCGTTTTAGAAAAAATAAAAAATCACTCATTTTTGGTAAAAAATGAACTTTTTTACAATAAAATGACTTGTTTTTAAGTGTTTTTTAGGAAAAACTGCCTTGTTTTTAATATTGATCATTATACTATGTTTAACATTTATCTCTTATGTTTAACAGTTCTTATGTTAAAGATTCTTAATAGAGGTTAAAGCCCGTTAAATGCCTTGACAAAATTCCCTATGCCTTTATATTGAAAGTGTATTGATGTTAGAACAACAGAGCTCTTTAAAAAAACAATTTCTTTTCTATTGCGTACCTGCAATTAGTTTTTAGCTGTTGAGATTCAATACATCTTTTTACTAATCTTTAAAATCATAGCAAATGAATTATTTGAAAATGAATGATGAAAAACTATTACCTGTTGTCATGGAATTAAACACCTTGTTGGCAGATTATCATATGTATTATCAAAAATTAAGAAACTTTCACTGGAATATTTTAGGAAAGAACTTTTTTGAATTACACCAAAAATTTGAAGAGTTATACATAGACGCCAGAGCCAAAATAGATGAAATTGCCGAGCGTGTTTTGACCTTACGATATCATCCCATCTCCAAGTATAGTGATTATTTGCAAATAGCTACGGTAAAAGAGGTATCTCCCTTAAAAACAGATCAAGAAATGGTAAGCGAATTGATAAGAGACCATTCCAAAATATTAACCCAAATGCGAGTTGTAATTTCTCATGCGCAAAATGCCGGAGACGAAGGTACTTTGGACATGATGGGAGGATATATCCGAGAACTAGAAAAATATAGTTGGATGCTATCTGCTTGGAATAAAGAACCCAAAGAGCACTTGGATACCAGTATGATTCAATCCTAATATTAATGCAAATACCAATACCAAAAACCAATACTTATGAATTCAGAAATAAATTCCTCAGTAGGAATTGTAACCAACAAACTACAAACATGGGCAGATAGTTTTATTAGTAATCTTCCAAACATTTTGGTAGCCATTATAGCACTATTAGTCTCCTATATCATATCCAGGTTTGTTTATCGAGTAACCTTGAAACTTACTCAGAAAAGAATAAAGCAAACGTCAATTTCAAAATTAGTTGCCCGATGCACTGCGGTATTTGTGGTATTGGGAGGTTTAGTACTAGCGTTGTCTGCACTGAACTTAGGAAAGGCATTGACCAGTATTTTGGCGGGTGCTGGAGTATCAGGATTAGTAGTTGGATTAGCACTTCAAGGAACTTTATCAAATACGATATCAGGAATAGTATTGTCGTTTAGAAATAATATACAAGTAGGGAATTGGATAGAAACTAATGGGTTTGCTGGAGAAGTAATTGACATTAATCTCAACTACTTTGTGTTAAAGGAAGCAGATAATAATGTAGTGGTAATTCCTAATAAACAAATACTTGAAAATCCCTTTAAGAATTATTCCCTAACTACCAAAATGAGAGTATCGATAATTTGTGGTGTTGGTTACGAATCTGATCTAGAAGAGGTACAAAAGCTCACAACGAAAACGATTCATACGTTTTTTGACCAGGAGCCTATTGATAAACAGATAGAATTCTATTATACAGGATTTGAGGACAGTTCTATCAATTACCTCTGTAGGTTCTGGATTGAGGGTACAAGTGGATTAGATCGATTGAAGGCAAAAAGTAAGGCGATTATTGAACTTAAGAAAGCTTATGATGCAGCAGGAATTACTATTCCTTTTCCAATTAGGACATTACATTTTAGTCCGCAGCACTCTATAAAAAACTTAAACCAATTGGAAGCATTCGCTACAAACTGAAAGTAATACGAAAACCGTATTCAATAATAACATTATAAAAACAACAACAAATGAAATTTAATATAGATTATAAGAACACAGTATTCACTTATATATTAATTACAATACTATCAATCCCCTTTAGTTTTTTACAGGCTCAACAGCAGCATACAAGCACTTCGTTGGAAACTGAGAAAAAAAAGGAGAAGGTGGTTAAGGATGGTGACGAATTTATTTATAAGCAATTTGAAGTAGAGTCTTCTGTACAACCACTGATATTAACTAGCGATAGCAGCACTTCTAATAAAATGAATCAAGAGTACGCCGAAGAGACGGTAACTAAAGTGGTTATGTTGGATAACGATCAGGATAAACAATATGATCAAATAATTACACTGAATTATGATCGCCCAGAGAACAATTTCTACGATTTTCAATTTACTGCAAAAGGACTTGAAGTTTCTTTACAACATAGAAATACTACAATTGAAAAAATAGATCGCATAACTGCTAATAAAATGGAAAACAAACAACTAATAGATCAAAAAGGAGTCTATCAACTTACATTTAGCAACGGTCAAAAAGAAAAGATTTTTGTGAAGGCTTATCAAATTCTATAATAATAAAACATCAATATTGGGGGCGTGTAATCGACCCCAATATTTCATTAAACAAACTACTTCCAAAAACCTAAATACAAAACATTATGAAAAATTTTAAAAACAGATTGTTTGAATCTGTAGGTATTATGATAGCGGCTTCAATGATTCTGTATGTTATCACCGTAGTCTTATTTTTAACCCTTTAAACAATTATCCAATGAAAAAGAACAATAAAATACAAAGGCCAGGATTGCAGAAGAAGTATTTCGGAAGCAAGAGCTTTTTAAGAAAACTAAAACGAAGAACAGTACAAAATCAAATAATAGATCGTCAAAAATAATAAGCAACATCATGTCTTACAAAAACGGAATAGCGCTAGAAACCAAAACCTCCAAAAAACTAAGAAACGAAATAGATCGTTGGAAAAATCAACAGAAGGCCAGAAAATGCACCGATTTTTCTGATATGTCGTATTGGGAAATTAAAACCACCAATACCGCTTTATAATGTGTCAAATCATTAGTCAAAAATAATGGACTAATGATTTTTTTATTTGATCCAATCAAAGTACTTCGAAGTAATATTTTCTTTTTCCAATTCCAAAAAATCTATAAATGCTTGTGCTACAGGGGATAGTTTTTTTCTTTTTAACCATACCAAATTCCATTGTGTACGTATGGGCAATCCTTTAAAAGGAATAATGGTTATATCTCCATTGTTTAAAGAATTTTTGATACCAATCATTGGCATGATAGAGTAACCAAGACCAGCAATTACAGATTGTTTTAAAGCTTCGTTGGATGTGAGTTCTATTTTCTTTTTCACAGGTAAATTTTTCCCTTCTATAAAAGCCTCCATAGCCTTACGTGTTGCAGATCCTCGTTCTCTATATAATAAGGGTTGTTCGGTAAAAATGAGTTCCTTTTTTCCAGTCCTTAATTTTTCTCGTTCTGCACCACCAACCAAATATAAACTGTTGATTACCAATGGAAGTTTTACCAAATCGAGATGTTCTGGTAAAACGGATACCAAAGCAAAATCAACCTTATTCTCTTCCAAATCTTCAACTACTTTTAATTTGTTGGTAACATCCATTTTAAAATCAATTCCTGGATGCGCATTTACAAAATCGGATAGATAATAAGGCATCACGTATTTTCCTGTCGAAACTACCGATATCGATAGTTTACCGGCTAACTTTCCCTGGAACTGATTAATCTTATGATCAATTGTAGATACTTCTTCCAGTATTTTTTGAGCAGCTTCGGCAATTTCTTTTCCAAAATCAGTGACATATAGCTTACGACCAATAATTTCTGTGAGCGGTAATGGGAATTGATCTTGAAACTTTTTTAGCTGAATAGACACCGCAGGTTGTGTTAGAAACAAGGACTCTGAAGCCTTAGTAACACTACCTTTTTCAACGATTTCCAGGAAAATTTGGAGTTGGTGCAAAGTATAATTCATAAATAAACCTTATGATTTTTATTACAAATATAAATAAAAATATATGGTTTATACTCCATAATTTTACACCGAAAAATAAAATCAATTATCAAAACAAACATTATGGAAACCGATATCAAATTAGCTTCAAAAGCGATACAGGTGCAAAATGAAAAATCCATATTCACCTTAAAAGTTAATAAGGTAAGGCTATACGAACGGGTAAAGAATTTGAGTTTGATCGCATTCTCCTTGATTTACGCTACAGCAATTTTTGCAAGTTATACGTCCCAAAGTGAGCTCACTGGTGAACTTTTGATAGTAGGAGTTATCCTTTGTCTTATTGCTTTTATAGCTTTTCATCCTAAAAATCAATTTAAATCAAAAACTAAATAATTATGGTAAAAACAGAAGTTTTACACAAGGTACAATTAGTAGATGGAGTATTTACTCCTTCAGAAGCTGCAGATGTGATCAATAGTTTGATCAGAGAAAAAATCAATTTCCACAAGTTACACAGACTTTCTTTGTGCGAGGGTAATATCAATAGTGACACTCAGTACGATGACAGTAGGGTACAAGAATTGCTTCAGGAAAAAGAAGATTTTAAAACGATTCATAAAGAAGCCTTAATCGCTGGCAAAAGAGTAAAAATTAGCGGTGTACTAGAAATAGAAGTTATCGATTAATAAACACAAAGCATTGAATTTCAATGAATTTACATCTTTTGGTCGATAATTTAACGAATCCGGCCTTATTATTTTTCGTGTTAGGAATTATGGCATCTCAAGTTAAGAGTGACCTCAAAATTCCACAAAATTCCTCTAAATTTATTTCATTATATCTCTTGCTCTCCATTGGTTTTAAAGGGGGGCAAGAGTTAGCCCATAGTGAGTACAGCGCGGATATTACGTATGCTATCATCGCTGGAATGTTGATGGCATTACTAGTGCCCCTGTATACATTCTTTATTTTAAGACTGAAATTTACTGCCGATAATGCAGGAGCTATTGCAGCAGCGTACGGATCTGTAAGTGCAGTGACTTTTGTAACTGCAGTTAGTTTTTTGGAAATGGAGCAAATTGATTTTGGAGGGCACATGGTTGCGGTAATGGCATTAATGGAAGCTCCTTCGATCATTATTGGAGTATTTCTTCTGCGTATATACTCAAATGGTAAAAAATCTACCAAGGAACTATTAGACTTGGTAAAACATGCGGTTACTAATGGTAGTGTACTATTAATACTGGGTAGTTTGGTCATTGGATTTATTGCTAGCGACGCCCAGGCCGAAGGAATTAAACCTTTTACTACAGATATTTTTAAAGGATTCCTGGCTGTTTTCCTATTAGATATGGGGATAACCAGCGGACGGCAAATAGGAGCATTGCTTAAAAAAGGGTGGTTTGCGTTCCTGTTTTCTATCGTAATTCCGTTAATCAACGGGGTATTGGTAGCCAAAGTATCTGGATTGTTTTTAGAAAATGTAGGAGATCGTTTCTTGTTAGCGATTCTAGCAGCAAGTGCATCTTACATAGCAGTACCAGCAGCCATGCGTATTGCGGCGCCAAAAGCCAACCCAAGTTTATATTTACCTATGGCATTGGCGATTACATTTCCGTTCAATATTACATTGGGAATGCCCATTTATATGTATCTGATTCAGAGCTTTTGACACAGCATACAATACTACTTAAAATCAATGAAAGGACTGGTAAAAAAATATACGCTACGTGGTCTGGATCCTTTGTATCGGGATATTATCCTGCATCAAAGTTTATCAGAACGACTAGAATATTGCCAGTCCTTATTGTATCGCACTCAAGAAGATATTTGTCTGCTCAATTTCTTGGGGAATCATAGAAAACAAAAGCGTTTACTGAAAGCAATTAAGGCAGAAATACACCTAATTTACAAGCTCTTAGAATAAGATAATTAACAAAATATTATCGATTTATTTTTAATCTTCTCTTTTAATTAAAGCTTTAATATTGTAAATTTGTTTAACAATATTCTATAATAGTTAAACAAAAAAGTAAAGGATTATGAATGAACTTTGTACCATTAGTGTGGGTAGAGATCGTCTTGAAGACAAGTACACTTTTTTTAAAAATGGTAGGATACAACACAGTTATGATGAGAGTATCCTTAATTATGGGTTGATGGAATGGGTAAAACCCGGAGAAATTGACAATATCATTAAGCGTAGAATATTAAAAAATTGTCCAAAACCACATAAAAAGGAAGTCAGACAAATACTTGCATTTAACCTTAGACTAAATTGATTCCCCACGCTTTAATATGCTATGATGGACAAAGAGAATTACAAAATACATATTGTTGGTGCTGGCATTAGCGGTCTTATTGCTGCAAAAGTTTTAGAAAATCATGGGTATCACCCTGTCATTATTGAAGCTTCAGACAGGGCAGGAGGTAGGGTAAAAACGGATCAAGTCGGGCAACATCGATTAGATCATGGTTTCCAGGTGTTGCTTACTGCATACCCCGCAGTTCAAAAATATTTAAATATTGATAGTTTAAGCTTGGAATCCTTTCTACCAGGTGCACAAATTTTTAATAACGGAAAAACTACGATTATCGGAGATCCTGGAAGGGATATCTCGCTACTTTTACCCACGATAACTTCTACTGTGGGTACCTTTTCAGATAAACTGAAGGTATTACGACTAAATCGGATATTAAAGAGAACGGCTATCAGTGATTTGTTTGAAGAAGAAGAACAATCCACCTATAATTTTTTAGTAGAATTTGGATTCTCTAAGACAATGATTGAGCAATTTTTTAGACCTTTTTTTAGTGGAATCTTTTTAGAGCCGAATTTACAAACATCGTCCAGAATGTTTAAGTTCATCTATAAGATGTTTGGAGAAGGAAATGCTGCAATTCCTAAAAATGGAATAGAGGATATCGCAAAGCAGCTTGTAGTACAATTAAGAGCAACTTCTTTTATGTACAATACTTTTGTAAAACAAGTAGAAGAAGGTAAAATTTATTTGACGGATGGTGATGACTTAGAAAGTCATTTTACCATTATCGCTACGGATCCTAGCCCTATTGTAAAAAATCTCAGAAACCAAAATACAGTATGGAAGAGTTGTGATACCTTATATTTTGAAACTGATAACAAAGCAATCCATAAACCGTTAATTGGATTAATTGCAGATACAGAGAGTTTAATTAATAATATTCATTATCAAAGTAATACCGATAGCAAATCAGTACTGTCGGTAACCGTAGTAAAAGATCATCATCTCCAGAAAGAAGAATTGATTACCCAGGTAAAAACGGAATTGAAGAAGTTTTGTAATATAGAAACAACCCGTTTCTTGAAAAGGTATCAAATTAAACAGGCACTGCCTGACTTAAGTAATGTACAATACGAGATGCTACCTTCTGAAACCAAACTAAACTCAAGAGTCTTTTTGGCAGGAGATCAGCAACTCAATGGATCTCTGAATGCAGCAATGATTGCAGGCGAAAGAGCAGCTATGGGAATCATCGATACTCTAGAAAAAGGTTTGATCGTAGAAGAGTTTACTTCAGAATTTAATTAGTATCTGTTTTGGGGCCCAGGTATCGTTTTAAAATACCGCCTTTGATTCGATTTACATCATATTCCATAATAAATGCATTGGGGTCAATATGATTAATGAGCCGATTGATTTTACTGATTTCCATACGGTTGATTACTGTGTGGATGACTTCAAAATCCTCAATTTTTCCACTATTTCCAAATCCATTGACTCCTTTATAGATGGTCATACCAGCTCCTATTTGCTCTACAATTTCTTGTTTGATCATAGTACTCTTACTAGATACGATCATTACACCTATAAAATCCTCAAAACCTTCTATGGTAAGGTCCGTAATCTTTGCAGTTACCAGAAAGGTCAAAATCGAATACATGGCCACTTCTTTTGAAGCTATAATTGCAGTAATAGAAAACAGCACAAAATTGAAGAGTAGAATCACTCTTCCGATACTGATCCCAAACCTATTGTTAATGTAAATGGCTAAAATTTCGGTTCCATCTAGAACTGCTCCATTTTTTACCGTTATTCCTATACCCAATCCAAGAAATAACCCTCCAAATATGGAGATCAGAAGTTTATCATCAGTAATGGTTTCAAAGGTTTCAAATTCTATCATAATAGCCAGAGTAACAATAGCTATGATGGATTTTATCACCATAGTTTTTGATATAGAGAAAAATGCCAAAACCAAAAAGGGAACACTTAAGGCAATCAATACCCAGGAAATGTTGATATCAAAATTAGAGTTAATGAGAATCGCGATACCAGTAACTCCACCATCTAAAAAGCCATTGGGGAGAAGAAACGCTTTTAATCCAATACTAGCGAGTAAGATCCCTATAAAAATTTGTATATACTCAGATATTAATGATTTAAACATAAGTGATGGTTTAAAGATGAAAAAAACAGGTTCAAACTTTTATGCTTGAACCTGTCTTCAGGGTGTAGACTAGAATTCAAACTAAAAATCTGTATTGAGAATATCCAAAGTGGAGGATCGAGAAATTTCGACAAAATAATTTCCCGAATATACCGGACAAATTACACAATCATCGAAGTAAAACTTAATGGTATTCTTATCAATAACGAAATTATCTTTATACGTTAAAAAAGTATCATACTTCAATTCTTGACATTGTTGGTAATTATCATCATTTTCTATCTTTTCTTTCAGGGCTTTACTAACCAGTTTAAAAACCTCTTTTTCTGCACCAGGGCGAAACATGGATTCAAAAGATATAAAAGCTCCCTTTATAGGATCAAAATTGAGTGTTTTGAATAAGTAAGAATATTGATTCTCTTTGGTATAGTGATTTGCTTTATACAAAAGTACGCTTAGTACTTTGGGATTGTTGGCATATACTTTATAATCAACCAAGCGTTTAAATCGTTCTGTGTTATCGTATCCAATCTGGCAAGAAAGTTTTTGTTTATTAATGATATCTTTTACCGAAAGCTTGTAATCCAAGTATTGATCAGTAATAAAATCATTAAAAACTTTATAGGATGGGTTTTGTTTCGTATCCAAAACTGGATATCGGTAATCGATAACATAATTATCTTCGTTTTTGTAAAAGGACTTTGTGGTTACCTTGTTTTCTAAAACTTTGTTATCAGAGTTAACGGTACTGTTGACAAGTGTAGTCGTTGCTTTGGCTTCTAATTGCTTCTTTTCTTTGATTTCCAAAAGATGATCCGCCAGGAGTGCAGATTTCTCTTTTTTACAAGATCCAAGGGTAAAAACGACTGAAATTAATAAAGTAACGAGTAAGTTGGATTTATTTCTCATATGTATAGGTTTTAGGCTTATCTTTTTGATCATTTCCTCATGCAAATGACCCATTTTTCTGGTGCAAAATTCTACATTCTTTACCATATATTTTTATTTATATTTTTAATTTAAAACATAAACATATTTTATATATAAGCCAAGACTTTGTTAAATCCGTAGGCCATTCATATTCTTAAAATGGACATTTTTACTTCGTTATTTTCGCTCACGCCAGTGGGGAAGAAGGTTTCGATAGTAATACTTTTAAAAAACATCTTACACCATTGTTTTTCAACATGTTAAATCAATCATAAAATTCATTATTCATAAATAAAGATTATATTAATCATAATAAATATAAATGAAAACTTATGCGTTTTGTTTCCTAACTTTAGAGTATAATTCTAAAACTCACATAGAAATCATGAAGATGAATAGATGTTTTTTGTTGTTATCAATATCCTTATTAATATGTACTAATTGTGCAGTGATTCGCCCGGGTGAAGCAGGAGTAAAGCAAACTCTTGGGAAGTTTTCTGATAAAGTAGCTACCCAGGGTACAGTATTTTATAATCCTTTTACTAGCAAAGTAATCAAAGAATCTACACAGACGAACAACATTAAGTTGATTTTGAGTCTCCCCAGTAAAGAAGGATTGAGCGTCAATTCAGAGATTTCTATTCTATATCGATTAGAGCAGCACAAAATTCCGAGTGTATTAGAAAATTTGGGACAAGATTACGAATCTATCATTACTAGTGTCTTTAGATCAGCATCCTCGGATGTTTGCGCAAAGTTTTATGCCAAAGATATGCACTCAGGAATGAGAGCTACTATAGAGGAAGAAATCAAAGCTAAAATGAAAGGAAATCTGGAAAAACAAGCAGATGGAATTGAGCTCATTGCCGTATTGATGAAGAGTATTCAATTGCCTTCGGGATTAGCGAGATCTATAGAACGCAAACTGCAGGCAGAACAGGATGCCATGCGTATGAAATTTGTAATCGAACAAGCCAAGTTAGAAGCGGATAGAAAGATTATAAATGCAAAGGGAGAAAGAGATGCCCAGAAAATATTATCTGAAGGACTAACTCAGGAAATCATCAAAATACGAAGTATAGAAGCTTTTAATAAGCTTTCCGAATCCCCAAACAGTAAAATTATACTTACCGATGGGAAAACACCATTTCTTATTGATACAGAAGATTAATATACATAAAAACTACGATCATGATATTATTACAAAAAGCAATAGAATTTGAAAAAAGAAGTATGGCTAGGATGACAACCAGTGATAGAGTTTTAGCTTCACGAGAAGCAAAATCATTGGTACTCAAAATCAATGAGATTTACAAAAAAACAAAGGACCCCAAATTAATGGATATCATGAAACTAGTGACTATAAAGAAGAAAAAAATAGATAAAAGATTAAAAGGTCTCGCCCCTGGGATTATTTGAAATTACAATGACAAAGTATAAGTCAAAGCTTACAAAGAAAACCCTATACAAGCGTAAATATAATTAGAGAGTGATTTGTTTATTGATTTAGATGCAATGAAAAGACTATTTATCCCCCCGGTAAATAGTCTTTTCTCTTTGTTGACCAAAGTAAAGTTTGTATGCCAAAAATGTACTGATAGCATCGTTAAAAGCTGTTAAAACCATAGGGAAAAAGGAGGATTATTGCTATATTTAAGTACATGCTCCTAATCTAAAATAAACAAATCAAAGGTGTTTAAAATTGATGGTTTAACAGTTAAAAAATTAGGATATGAGAAAGCTATTTTTTGGAATTCTGATTGTAGATATTCAGAAGTTGAGAGATCTTATAATTAATTTACCTTCAGCATGTAGATATGTGATGAGTAAATAAAATGATAAATTACTGCTAAGAATAAAAGGCCTGGATGTAAAACAAACATCTGGGCTTTTTATACTATGCTACGCTTTTTAGTCAAAGCTGTTTCTTAAACTCATTGGGAGTTATCCCTTCTTGTTTTTTAAAAACCCTAAAAAAGGTAGACTTGGAAGTAAACCCACATTCTAAGGCCAATCCCACCAGATCATAATTTTTATGTTTTTCATCTTTTAACAACCTTTTAAATTCTTCTATTCTTAACCGATTGATATACTCAATAAAAGAACCTTTTTTTGTTACTCTTAAATAATCTACAATATCTTTTTTCTGAAGGTTAAAACGTTTAGCAAAAGAAACCGCATTAATAGTAGGGTCTTGATATAGTTTTTGAGCGATCAGCTTGTGATTAAGTAAGTTGCTTATTTCTTCTGTGTTCATTAATAAGTTTTCACTTAACAAAGGGTCATTAGGAAACAATAACCTGCGAATAAAGTTCAGTTCGGTAAGTGCATACAAAGAAAAAACGTAGGTAATAAAAAAGAAATGTAAATACACGATATCTTCTGCGTACTCCAGAATCAATGCATATAAGGTTGTTGTTGAATCATTGGTAGTATAGAGTGCATCCCAGAAAGATTTCAACATGTCAAATGCTGGTGTAAGCAACATAAAAGAGTATAACGAATAGAATAAAAACAGAAAACGCCTATAGACCTTTGGTTGAAGATATGATTTGAGGTTAAGTTTTAATGCTTTCCGGGTTAAAAAGAAGTAATACCAGAAAATAGCAATCCCAGCAATGAAAAATATGGGGACTTGTTGTTTGTCGAATGACGGCCAGTATTCTGGAAAAAAATGTCGTATCACCAATGAAGCTAGATAGACAATTGAAGGGATAGTCAAGTGCTTGACGATGTAATTTGTCTTCAAATCTTCAGTTATGCTTTTAAAATAAAACAATAGAAGAGCCGGAATAAAAAGCATCTTATCTGGTCCTAACAAAATTCCCAGTAAGAAATGTTGCCTCCATGTTTGATGAAATACGAAGTAGCAATACCAAAGGCCAAAAATTGCACAAATACTTGCCAGATAAATGGTGTTCTGATTTGATCTCTCGTAAAAGTGTAACATAGAAACACCTATCAATTGAATGCCTAAAAAGCACAACATTCCATCAAAAAATAACTCCATATAGCTGTGATATTTATTACTAGAACCGTTCTTAAATATATAAAATACAATAGTAAGATCCATGCAGCCATAACTCACCATTAATCGCATTCAAAAGTTGTCCCATTATTAGTTTTGGGACCTTTTTGAACAGATGCCCAATAAAAAATGGGCTACTTTGGTGCCAATCAAAAATTAACGTATGACCAATATGATGAGATCCTTTATCAAGATGATGAATACCCTGTATTGCTTTATAATCGTATTATGTCTCATGAGTTGCACAAAAACTGAAACCATTGAAAAAGAAAACTCTGTGTACAAAGCATTACATTTTAAAGATCAAATAGAGGTATTGATCATTGGCACTTTTCATTTTGATCAGGAAACGAATTATGATGAATTGTCTGAAAAAAATCAACTTGAAATAGATCAGTTACTAACTGGCTTAGAAAAGTTTGGTGCCACAAAGGTATTCATAGAAAAGTCTCCTCTTTATGATTCTGTTTATAATGCAAGATATCAGGAATACTTAACATCAGAAGAGTCTATTGACTCTCTGAGAAATGAGATTTATCAATTAGGATTCAAAATGGCAAAAAGATTACAGCACAATGCTATTTATCTTTTTGATAACAAACCTGATTTTATAGGGTCCCTAGAAGATTTTAGTTTTAGTTCTTTCGCCAAATATGCAGATTCTGTAGATACCCAATTCAATAAAAAGCATCATCAGCAAATCTCGGAAGTATACACCTATATGATAGTGTACGAAATTCTCTAGGGCTATACAATGATATTAAATCACTAAATAGTGCAGAAGCCGCTCAGTATGATATTGCAAGAATGCATGCCATAGAAATTAGAGTAGGAGTGGATCACAATTGGATTGGTGCAGATTGGTTAGGACGATGGTATCAAAGAAATATTCGAATGATGATGCACGTGCTTCGACAATCAGATCCAGGAGACAAAGTAATCCTTTTTGTGGGCTCTAATCACAAATGGGTGTTGGAGCAATTAATGAAAAACACACCAGAGCTTCAAATTGTAGATCCTTTACTCTTCATTAAATAAAAGATAAAGACAGTACGAATAGGTGTTGTCCTTTTTGAAATTGTAGAAAGAGATACTGACTTAAGTGTTGGTTGCTTTCTGAATTTTATACCGTTAATTATTATTCTGATGGTTCAAAGTCGTTTTACGACGATTGAACAGAATTTCATTTCTTTTTTCTCATACCCTATCTAGATTTGAAACTATAAAATAACCTAAGTGTAATCAAATCAGAATAGTATGAGTCCAGAACAAATGTTTTCAATCGCCAATATGATGGCTATGCCCATGTGGATCATAATGATCATTTTACCTAACTGGAGGGCAACCCGATTTTTAGTTGACTACAAAGTAATTCCTTTGCTGCTCTCAGTAGTTTATGTTATCTACATCTTTCTTTCTATCCAAGGTGGGGGTGGGTTAGATTTTGGGAGTCTAGGATCAGTAATGCAGCTTTTTACCGTAAAAAACGCAGTGATTGCTGGTTGGGTCCACTATTTAGCTTTTGATCTATTAATCGGAATGTGGATGATCAATCAAAATCGTAAACTGAAAATTCATCCTGTACTTATGGCACCATGTCTATTTGCCACATTTATGTTAGGCCCTGTAGGCTTCTTACTTTTTACTATCATCAAATCAATCAAAAATCAAAAAAATGAACAGGTTTAAGAATATATTACGAGAAGTAATGGCAAGCAGCCCTATTTTGTACGGTATTGTCATGTTACATCTAATTCTGGCTATGGGATGTGTTATAGGACTTATTGTTGATGATCGTACCCTTATTGGAGTCAACATATGGATCAAACCCTTGAAGTTCTGTCTCTCTGGAGGGATCTATATATTCACCGTTGGTTATCTGAATACACTGTACCCATATTCAACCAGAAGAAAAAATATCATTAATAATATCGTTTCCTGGACATTGGCCATAGAAATCGGTATTATCGTGATGCAAGCCGCTAGAGGAGTGCAATCTCATTACAACCAAAGCTCTTTACTTGATGGATTATTATTTGCTGCCATGGGAATACTAATTGCCATAAACGTACTGATTATGTTTATGTATGTCATCGATACGTTACGTTTAAAAATGAAGGTAGAAAGACCCGTACAATGGGCTATCTTGATGGGATGGATTGTGGTGATTGCTGGTAGTTGGGTAGGAGGGCAGATGATTGGGCAATTGTCTCATAATGTGGGAGTGCCTGATGGAGGAGCAGGCTTACCACTAGTAAATTGGAGTACAGTGGGAGGTGATCTTCGTGTAGCACATTTCTTCGGATTGCATGGTATACAAATAATTCCGTTATTCGCAGTATGGGTGGCTTCCAAAAAGAAATTACGTCTCAATAAACAATTTCTGGCGGTACTTGTTTTTGGAGTATTGTATGCCAGTTGGATAGGGTTTACTTTTTATCAGGCATCACAGGCTATTCCATTACTTAAATTATAGATATCAATAATGCCCAATACCAAAAAAGAGCGCATAGAAATTCTAGGTTTTGATGATCGTTGGTTTATGATTATCGGTATTTTCGTACTTAGCTTTATTACGGATTATTTGTTTAGTAATTCGTTTAGTAGATACCCATTACCGCAGGCGATCATTAACTGGGGAGTATCCTTGTTTTTCTCTACTTTTGACTGGATTATCATGCGTAAGCTGTTGATCTTTTTAAGAAAAACATATCCTTCGTTAAAAGATAATTTGAAACGCATTCTTATCTTTTTCTTAGGTATTGTAACTACAGTAATTGTATTGGACACTCTGGGAGGAATTCTACTCTCTTGGATATTTGGAGTGCATTATAACCCAATGGGGAGATCAAAAATTATCTTACCGGTAATTTTGATTAGTACTATGACCATGGCTATCTACGAGGCAGTTTATTTTTTGATTCGACTTAAAAAATCGATTCGTGAAGAAGAGCAAGCCAAACAGATTGCAGTGCAAGCACAACTGGATACACTAAGAAATCAAGCACAGCCACATTTCTTATTTAATAGTTTGAATACGCTACGCGATATCATCGACCAAAATTCTAAAGAAGAAGCAAAAGACTTTGTGGATAAACTGGCGGATATCTATCGCTTTATTTTAGAATCGGGATCGGTTAATCTGGTTACACTACATGATGAGTTAAAATTTGCAGAGGCGTATATTCATATTCAAAAAGAACGTTTTGGCACTAATTTGCAAGTGCATTGGGATGTGCCCCATACTGTAAAAAATACTATGATTATACCGATGAGTTTGCAATTATTATTAGAAAATGCTATCAAACACAATGTAATATCCAAAGCAAAACCCCTAGAAATTATTGTTGCAGCTGATCATAATCATTTAGTGGTGTCCAATACTATCCAAACAAGATCTACAAAGATAGCATCTACCAAATTAGGGCTAAAAAACATCGAAAAAAGATATGGGCTTATTTCTGAACAATCCCTGACTGTAGATCAATCAAATGGAAAATTTAAAGTAAGTTTACCATTACTATCTTCTGCAGAACAAAAAAAGTAATCATGCAAATACTAATCATTGAAGATGAACCTAGAGCGGCAAGGCAATTGCAGTCATTATTGCAAGCATGCAATTTTCAATATCAGTTGCTAGAGGTTATTGATAGTGTAGAAGAAGCTGTGTTGTGGTTTCAAAAACAAATCATCCCAGATTTAGTATTTATGGATATACAATTGGCAGATGGCTTGAGTTTTGAAATATTTCAACAGGTAAGGGTAGAAGCACCGATTATTTTTACCACCGCTTTTGATCAGTATGCGATTCAAGCTTTTAAGGTTAACAGTATCGATTATTTACTTAAACCAATTCAGAAAAATGACCTCACTCAGGCATTAGATAAGTTCACGAGTTCAAATACTTCAAACACTATCGATCCATCTATAGTACACCAATTGTTGCAAAATATGCAACAAGGTAGTGGTAGGGAAGGAATATTGGTTAAAGACGGTAAAAGTTTTGTACAACTCAAAATAAAAGATGTATTGTTTTTTTATTCTGAAAACAGCATCACCTTTGGAGTAACTGCTACGAAACAATACATTGTAGACGAAACCATTGACCAATTGTATGAAACCTTGGATCCAGAAATGTTTTTTAAGATTAATCGAGGGCAATTAGTGGTCAAAAATGCTATAGAGCGGATAGATCCTTATTTTAATCATCGTGTAAAACTTACCGTTACCAAAGCTGAGGAACAGGAGTTTGTGGTAAGCAGACAACGTACTCAGCATTTTAAGGACTGGATGAATCGATAAAATCACTTTAATAAAAGTTTAACGAAATTCACTTTGAAACGATCGGTCTATTATTATACATTTGCAAAGTAAACGAACGGTCTAATCATGGCAAAACACGATATCAATAATATTTTAGAGAAGGGGATAGAGCTATTTCGCCTCAATGGGTATCACAATACGGGAATACGAGATATTCTTAAAGCATGTGATATGCCAAAGGGTTCGTTCTATCATTCTTTTGAAAGTAAAGAGGATTTTGTGGTAAAGGCCATTTTGCATTTTGAAGAGATCATAGGTAAAGACTTTGAAAAAAACTTATCAGACGAATCCTTATCCTATTATGATCGAATCAGAAATCACTTCAATATTCATATTGACTGGTATACAGAAAAGGACTTTAAAGTAGGTTGTTTATTAGGAAATTTAAGTACAGAAGTAGCCGGAACCATAGATCCAGTTTCCGATACAATATCTGCGGTGTATGAGAGATGGAGCAGGGGATTAGCAGGTTTTATTGCAAAAGGACAGGAGGAAGGAGAGATTATTAAACATATAGAAGCTTTGGATTTGGCCAATTATCTTTTCGATAGCTTTAACGGTGCTTTAGGTAGAATGAAGGTAGAACGAAGTAGGGAACCGCTAAATCACTTTTTGAATATTAATATGACATTAATAAAGAATAAGGATAAAATTACGGCAAATTAGGTTTGCTATTTTTTTTATCTCAAAAATAAACGAACGGTCTATTATTTTTTGATCTTCGAAATTAAATAACATAAATAAAAACGTATACAAATGACAACAATTGAAAATTTAAACTACGATGTAAAGACTATTGAAAACGCACCTGAAACTTCTAAAGAGGTGCTAGAGCAAGCAAAGAAAGCCTACGGTTTTGTTCCCAACTTATTAGGAACCATGGCTAATCATCCGGCTTTGTTAAAAAACTATTGGGAGGGAAGCGCCAATCTTGGAGCAAACAGTACTCTTAGTGCCAAAGAACAACAAGTAGCATATTTGGCGGCCAGTTATGAGAACAACTGTCACTATTGTATGGCAGCCCATACTTCTATTGGTCAGATGCATAAGATTGATCAATCCATTTTGGATGCCTTGCGTACTGGAACTCCAATTCCAGATGCACGGCTAGAAGCTCTTAGTCAATATGTAAAAGCTACTACGATCAGTAGAGGTCGTGTTTCTCAAGAAGATATCAATGCGTTTCTTGAAGCTGGCTTTACGCAAGAAAATGTATTAGAAGTAATTACCATTGTGAGCTTAAAAGTAATGACCAATTACATCAATTACGTAGCACAAACCAAGGTAGATTCAGCATTTGAACCAAATGCCTGGGAAAAATTAATGGTATAGTAACAACAAAGGGTGTAAGAATAACTTGTGGGATGTCTAATTTCATACAAGTTATTCTTACCCTCATAATATCCAAAAAAAATGGCATTAGTACAATCAAATATGATGGAGTTGGGCACAAAAGCCCCATCATTTACATTACCAGACACCGTATCAGGGAAAACAATTTCCTTGTCAGACATAAAATCAGATATCGCTACAGTGGTAGTATTTATATGCAATCATTGTCCCTTTGTACATCATATCAATGACAAATTGGTAGAAATAGCTAACGAATTTCAAGCCAAAGGAGTGCAGTTTATAGCAATTAGCAGTAATGATGTACAATATTATCCACAAGACGGCCCAGAAATTATGAAACAGGTGGCAGTAAAAGAGGGGTATTCATTTCCTTATTTATATGATGAAACGCAAGATGTAGCAAAAGCGTATCAGGCAGAATGCACACCCGATTTCTTCGTGTTTGATGGAGATTTATACCTTGCATATAGAGGGCGATTTGACGAAACCCGCCCAGGAATGGGAAAAGCCACAGGTAACGAATTAGCGAGTGCACTAACCTCACTAGTAAACCATACCGAAATCGTATTGGACCAGAAACCCAGTATGGGATGTAGCATTAAATGGAAATAAAATAACGGATAACAATCATAATCAAAACTATTAAAACGATGAAAAGAATAATTGTAACACTAGTATTTGTAGTAGCTTCAACATTAGCTACTGCACAAAGCGCAAAAGAAATTATTGCGCAATCTGTAGAGGCTATTGGCGGAGCCCAAAACTTCTACAACAAAGGAACTGTATCCTACGACTACGAATATCGTGCTCCAAAAGGAGAAAATGCAATTACCTTGGTAGGAAAAGAAACGTATATGTTTGATGGCGAACGTTCTTACGCCACCTATACAACACACAGTCTTACAGGAGCAAACGGTAAAGTAGTAGAAGGATATAATGGAACAGACGCATGGGTAACTTTTGATGGAAAAGTATCTGATGATCAACAAGCTAATGGTGTAGCCCGATTTTTAAGAAAAACGAATTACTATTGGTTCGCCATGTTCTTTAAATTGGCGGATAATGGAGTAAATCATGAGTTATTAAGTGATCAAAAGGTAAACGGTAAAGACTACAAGCGAATTAAAATTACTTTTGGTGATCAGGTGGGAGATGCTCAAGACACCTACATCATATATGTAAATAAAGAAACAAAGTTAATTGATCAGTTCTTATTTACTGTGGTTGGGTTTGGTATCTCAGATCCGTATTTGATGACTTTTGATTACGAAACCATCGATGGAATCAAAATACCGACAAAAAGAAAATATATTGAAGCAGATTGGGATGGTAACGTAAAAGGAAAAGCGCACTATATTACAAATTGGACCAATATTCAATTTGGTGTTGATGTGGAGAAATCCCTTTTTGAAAAACCCTAATTTTTTAAAACCAACTAAAGACAAAACCAAAAAAAAATCAAAAGTCTAAACAAGGCTTTTGATTTTTTTATTTGTAGTCATTTCAAAGATAACGACTGCTATTTCAAGTAATCTATTGGATCCAGGTATTTTCCTTCATGTCGTACTTCATAATGCAAATGGGGGCCAGTGGATTTTCCGGTATTTCCTAAATACCCAATCACATCACCTTTTTTAACGGTTTGTTTTTCTTCGGTATTAAAGCCGTCAAGATGTGCATACCAGGTTTCATACCCATTTGCGTGTTGGATGACAATTAAATTTCCCCAATTACCCTCTAATGATGCTTTGGCGACCACTCCATCTGCAGTAGCCAAAACAGGTGTTCCAATACTACCTCTTATGTCTATCCCTCTATGAATGATGCCTTCACCAATTTTGAGATTATTTCGTTTATGACCATAGTGGGAGGTAATGTCCTTTTCAGTCCCATTTTGTACTGGAAATAGGGAAGGAGGAGTGTTATCATTTAATTCTACAGCTATTGTTTTGGTAATAGGCACTTCGTTTACAATAGGTTTCGAAAATGCGGAAACTAAAAATACACATACCAGTACTAAGAAAACATATTTTAGTTTAGTAAAAGGGCTTGATTTGGTTTTTGTAATCATATCTATTCGTTGTTTTAAGATTGGATGTTTGAAATAATTATAAGTGTGATTTGGATTCGAAATGTCAATTGTACGCAACAATAGCTCCAGATACTCAGATGGTTTCCCTTGTTGATGAATTACCTTTTCGTCGGCCTGATATTCATGAATGGCTTTTAAAGACTTTCTAAACAAATAGGATAAAGGATTAAACCAAAATATCGCAATAAACAATTCAAGAAAGATCAAGTCAACAGAATGTCTAAAATGGATATGAGCTTTTTCATGAGCAATAATCAAGGGGTCACAACTATTTTTGGGTAGGTAAATTGTATTAAAAAAAGAAAATACCTGGGATACATTTCCCACTACTAGTTCATATCCAGTTTTTTGCTGCTTCATGGATGTCCTTTTTAGTACCACTAACTTTCGTATACTTATATATACTCTTAGCAAACACGCTAGAAGTCCTAAACCGTATAAGAAACCTACGATCAACATATAATTGACGGATTGTGTTGTTGGAGAAGGTTCGATAACGGTAACATCCTGAGGCATGTAGTGATGTACCTCTTCAAAGACAGGAATTTCAATTAATGAATTTGTAAAAGAAGGAACTGCATCGTTGATCAACGGTAACAGAAAGGAGATAGGAATCATCCCTAATAGTATAGCCCGATTCAATGCATAAAAAGTCAGTTTTCTTAAGGTAAGAAGATAGCATATGTACAGTACAGAAAAGACTGCGGTTACTTGTAATATATATAAAATCAAACTATTCATTCTTATCCTTTAGTTGTTCTATTTTTTCCTCTATCATTTTTTTCATCTTTTCTAATTCAGTAAGGTTAAGATCCTCATCCGAAGCAAAAAAAGAGGTAAACTTACTAGCAGATCCACTAAAAAAATTACCAACCAATCCTTTCATATGCTTTCTGAAATACACCTCCTTGGAAATAGCGGGGTAGTACTGTCTTATCTTACCATAAGTGTCAAATTTTAGGAATCCTTTTTTTACTAAAACTCTTACTACAGTGGATATAGTCGTATATGCGGGTTTTGGTTCAGGAAACTGATCTACAATATCTTTTAGGAATACTTTTTCAAGTTTCCATACGTATTTCATCACCTGTTCTTCGGCTTTTGTTAATTCATTCATGGGACAAATATAGAATTATTTTTCAATATAACTATATTTATAGTCGTAAAACTATAATTATAGTAATTAAACTATTTTTATAGTAACGATTATATCTTCAAATAGAGTATGCCAAAAGAGTAGAGGTATATAAAAAATGATTACTACTATAAGATATTTCTGGGTGTGAACATATCCCGATAGTATCGTTTTTTGATACTGTTGGCACATAAAATCCCGGATTGTACGGTTCCTTCCATGTATCCAACATTTAATCCGAAGTCTGTCCAATCTCCAGCAAAGAAGAGATTATCATATTCGGTTTCATCAGTCTTGATTCGATATTTATTAGTACCTGGACGCCCTAATACATATTGTTTATCGGGATCAACATTAACCTGAAAAAACTGATCTTCAAACTTTTGTTGTGGTGTTTTGGCATCAGAACAAAGCAGATCAAAATTAAAAGAACCCTCTTGTACAGCATTAGGCCAGAACCATTCCATATGTTTGTCCATCCATTCATTAGCATGGGTTTTTAATTCTTCCAGAGTTTCTGTTTTTGATGATTTTGAAAAGTTTTCTGGCCATACACCACACCAATATGAAATTTGTTTAGGTGCGTGATCTTTCCAATTTTCCATCTTGTCGAGATAGGACATCGATGTCCAACTATATAAATAATCTTCGTAGATCACGGTATTCGCATATTGTCCTTTTTCCATTCCCCATTGTCCGTGATCAAACCCTAATTCTGTATCGTTTTGATTCAACCAAAACTGAACATTAAGCGTAGGAGTAGTGGCAATGTTTGTAACCATTTTATTCCATCGCTCTTTTTTGGCAACAATATCTTTTGCTATGTACTTGATGGGTTGTATAGAAGTCGCCAAGATAGCAATATCAAAATCTACACCTAGGGATAAGGTTTTGGTCACTACGGGTTTCCAGTTATGGGTGCTGGATTCTAAATTGATATGCTGTTTCTTTATTTGTTCCGCTTGTATAGGATCGATCTGTTCAAAATCTGGAGTAGCTGTCCATTGGTGTACTCCTTTTTGAATCACAAAAGGATTGTATTGACCAATGCCCTCCTTTAAATCTACCTGTACATCGATTTTTATTTTTTGAATGTTTTCGTTTTCAGAATAAGCAATATCTCTTACCTGATGGAAATATTCAAATCGCACTCCCCGGTGTTGTAATACTAGTGCCAATGGAGCCAAAAATGTACCACCAGTTCCAGCGGCAAGATACCACACAAAACATCCTTTGTAGCTTTGAATTCTAGTAATCATTTTAATACCGATATCGGCACCTATTTTCCCTTGATCTACCGTTCCATTACCGCCATAAACATTACCAAAGGTTCCATAATAAATAAAACGTACCATAGAGAACTCCAGCAAATCTTTTGATGCTCCGTGTCTTGTCAACCATTCTCTAAAATCATATTCATTGATTGCATCCCAGGTATACAATTTTGTTTTGGGATCATATACATCACCATATATTCCTTCAATACAAACCATACTCAATTCTATCATCATCAAAACCCGTCGTAAACGCTTTCTTTTACCTTCACAACGTTTTGATGCTCGTTGCACATATTTCTTTATTGAACGAAACATGCCCACTAATAAACTAACAGATACCGAGGAAGGTTTTCGTTTCTTGTAACTTACCATTTTGGTGATGATACCTTCCAGAATTTGAATGACTTTCCCAAAAAAACGATGCATGAACCGATTACTCTTTTTATTGTCATCTGTAGTATCTTCTTTTGATATGGAAGTACTAAAGAACAGTTTCTGTAATAGTTGGTACCGTAGTTTTTTCTTTCCATTCTTTTTTTCCTGAAATGGAGAACCCAATAAGGTCTGTAGTAAAATCCCAAGTCCTTCAACCAGTAAGGTTAAGAAATCAGTTTCGGTCGTTGTGCCTGGAGTATACTCATTATTAGGGAAAACCATGGTCCAATTATCCCAGGACTCATTTTGAGGATTATATTCGGTATTGAAGGTATAGGGATTAGGAATAAAAGCATCTTTCCAGGAAGTGTAAGGGCTATCTGGCGCTAAATTGTATTCCTGAATCTCTTCATAAACTTCTTTAACCATCCGAAAAGCATTGTGATACCAACCCTGAAAGATATGGACTCCTACTTCTTCAATACGTCCATGTTTGCCAACACCGGTTGCTGCCTTTCCGCCACATCGCCAACCCATTTGATAAATGGTAATATCATATTTGTCTTTCCAGTTTTCTTCCCGTGTCAATTCGAAAGCAGTGGTTAATCCTGCAATACCTCCTCCTAAAATCCTTATTTTCTTTTTCATAATACGTTGAAATAAAACGTTTATTGACGATTAATTAATGTGATTGATTAGCTGGTAAATTTTTTCTATCTCTTCATGACCAATGGCCTCTGAGGCAAATTGAAAGAGTTCTTTCTCGTTTTTATCCAATACATATTTATGCACCATGTTTTTTAAATAACTCTCAATAAAAAAACCGTTTGCTTTTGCCTGAGTTTCCTGTTCCAAAGGATAGTTTTTGGGATACAATTTTGGTCTACCTGTAATAATTTTGACCGCAGGAAAAATTGGATTTGCTAATAATTTACCCATTTTACCAAAAGCGAACTCCTTACCTTCAACCATTGCCTGTGCAAAGAGTACACGTATCAATACATCTTTGATGAATTTCTTTTCATAAACAGATTCGATTGCTACTTCTTTACTGAATTTTATACAGGCAGCTATTACGCTTCCATTATGGGCTTGATACCAGGTTTGCGGGCTAGGGTGTTGTATGTAATTGAGCCATTTTTTTACAGAATTACAACAAGGAGATCGGTAAGCCTTTGATTCTGTGAGGACACGGGCAAACTCACTATCATAGATAAGTTGCATATTCATATTACGCCACCAGATGCTACCTTGCCTATTAGCATCATCTATCGTATTGAGGACACCTCGTTTGATTTCCCACTCGATAAAATTAATTTCAGATTGACCATATCCATACTTAGCGAGTTTGGAAAATCCATATTTTTCATAAAAAGCTTTTCGTAAGCTCAGTCTCCCTTCGGGACAATTTTCTACTTTTTGACAACGTTCATCTACTTGTTTTTTGAGTAGTGATAAAGAATTCATACGATGATTTATAATTATCATTAAAGATCTATACGTTGTATTCCAATCGACCCTTTTTTCTTGAATTCTTCTTTAAAGTTACACGCTTTACTAATGAATAAGCATGTTTTTTGGATTATTTTTTTACTAATTCGCGTATCCGTAAAAGTAATACGCTGTGATTGAGGATATAGTATTTTTGCACTTGAAATATTTAGAAAATCAAAGAAGTGCAAATTAGCTTATATTAGAGCTGAAAATATAACCACAACTGTACAAAAATATGATCGTTACCAAAGGAATTAGTGTATTTAAATTATTGAAGTGGACAGCACACCACATTATTTGGTTAACCCTATTTATGGGCTCGATTGCTGCCTTATATTATTATGAGATTATTACATTTAGCATTCCCTGGCTACCGGTATCTGTAATAGGTACTGCAGTTGCCTTTTATGTAGGTTTTAAAAACAATCAGGCCTATGATCGTATGTGGGAAGCAAGAAAGATATGGGGAGGTATTGTAAATGATAGTCGTACCTGGGGGATGATGGTTGACGGTTTTATATCCAATTTTTTTACAGATAACCAACTTACAAAAGAAGAGATTCATAAGATCAAACAACGTCTTATATATCGACATATCGGGTGGTTATATGCGCATAGAAGCCAACTATTGGTAGCTACTCCCTGGGAGCATATTAGTCAGGGAGGTTTTACAGCTAGGACAGCTAGAAAATACCAAAAGAAATTTGGGATTGGACTGGTCGATGATGAAGTTACTCGTAGTGAATTGAAGCAATTTTTGCCAGAAGAGGAACACGATCGGTTAGTGGATTACAATAATACAGCCACGCAAATCATCAATGAACAATCCAGAGATTTACAAACATTACGAGAACAAGGGTATATTGAGGATTTCAGACATATGGAAATGGCCAATATTTTGAAAAGCTTTTATACTTTACAGGGTAAAAATGAACGTATCAAAAAGTTTCCTTTACCTCGTCAGTATGCAAATATGAGCTGGTATTTTGTGGCTATTTTTGTGATTCTACTTCCGTTTAGCATGATGCCTGAGTTAGATAAAATAGGAGAGTGGGGAATCGGTTTATCTATTCCGATCACTGTACTTTTGGGATGGGTATATGTAATGATGGAGGTAACCGGAGATTACTCCGAAAATCCTTTTCAAGGGATGGCTAATGACATTCCTATGCTATCCTTATGCCGTACCATCGAAATTGATTTAAGAGAAATGCTGGGCGAGACCGATTTACCCCCTGGTATTGAGGCCAAGAATGGAATTTTGATGTAAAAATATCTCAAAGATTATGTCACTTGAGCAAGGAACGGTACTTTTGAATCATGCAGCACTTCAAAACGATCTCTTCTTATTGTAAGGCGATACAAATTTCGCCGCCAAAGCAATCGTATTTTGATATTAGAAGTTTTGAAGAAAACATGCCTACTGTTATCGCCAAAATAGAGCCTTTTAAACATGAGTTCTATGCTATTGCTATAAAAGTAGAAGGTTCTGGCAAGGCAATATCAGGACATCATATCAATTTTCCTGAAGGAGCAACGGTATTTTTTAATTCTCCATTTCAAATCATCTCCTGGGACATTGTACCGGACTGGAAAGGGTATTATCTCATGTTTTCTAAAGAGTTTATTACCAAATCCAAGCACTTACAGGAACTACTAGCAGATTTTCCTTTTTTAAAAATAGATAAATCAATACCCTTTGAAGTTCAACCCGACGAAGTTTCAAAGTTATTAGCTATTTACGAAGCTATTTACGAAGAGCAACAGCATTTACAACAGGATTCTTCACAAATCATAGAAACACAGGTGCTGGTTCTGCTCAGTTTTGTAAAACGTTTCTTTACGCAACAGGTAACCAAAGAAGATGCTGCCAGGGCATTTAGAAAGGCAGATGTTCATTTGCTATCCAGATTTCAGACCTTAATCGAAACCAGTTTTTACGAAACTAGTTTAGGAACCAAAAAAACGCATTCTACCAGTTTTTATGCAGATTTGTTGGCTATCCACCCCAATCACCTAAATGCTACCGTAAAAAGTATCACGGGTCATACAGCCAAACAACATATCAATCAGCACATCCTACAATTGGCCAAATCACGTTTATTGCAAACACAAATGAGTGTCAAAGAAATTGCCTATTCCCTTTACTTTGATTCTCCTAATAACTTCAGTAGTTTTTTTAAGAAACTGACGGATCAAACTCCAAATACATTCAGAAAAAGTCAAGCTCTTTGATTTTTATACTTCTTGATTTGATTCTATAAATCTTTCCAAGGGAATCTCCAGCACCTTTGTATCATCAAAACAAAATGATATGAAAAAGGTATTAATTATGATATTGACTTGTTATGCTTTTGCTGGTCAATCTCAAGAAAAATCAAGTATAGTTATGAACGATCAACAAAACATTACAACTACCATTACCAAAGTATTTGTACGTACAGATCAGAAAGATTGGAGCGGAGTAGAAGCACAATTTAATAACCAGGTTCTTTTGGATTATTCATCTATGACAGGAGCGGACGCTGTAACGATGTCTCCTAATGAAATCACTACAGGTTGGAAAACAGTTTTACCCGGTTTTACACATATTCATCATCAAATTGGAAACTTTATCATTACAATTAATGATAATACAGCCCATGCCTTTTGTTATGGAACCGCCACTCATTATCTGGAAGATGAAGATGGAAACATCTGGACTGTAGTAGGAAGTTATGATTTTGATTTGGAAAAGATCCAGGATACCTGGAAAATTACCACTATGAAGTTTAATTACAAGTACCAAAACGGGAACACCAAACTTATCCAAAAAGCTATTGAAAATGCAAAGAACAAGTAAATCAATAATCCCTTTGTTACTATTGGCAATACTCTGGTCTTGTAACAATCAGGAAAGTCAAAATGAAGTTAAATCCATTACAAAACATCTAGCTATGACCAAAGAAATTGCAATCCTAAACAAGGCTTCAGTAAAAGCATTCTTTACTGCTTTGGAAAACGAAAATGTAGAAGCATTGGTAGCCCTTTTTGCAGATCAAGGGAAACAAATCAATCCATATCACTCTGGTTTATTCCCAACGGGGGCTAATGGTAAAGAAGAAATTAGAGCGTATTGGACTCCCGTTTTTCCAAATTTTGCAGGTATGACTTTCCCTATCGATGAAATCTATGCGATGGAAAATCCAAAAATGGTATTTGTAAAATACACAGGTAACATCCAATTGAAGAATGATGCAGGTGTATACAGTAATCAATATTATTCAACCTTCAAGTTTAATGATGAAGGTAAAATAGAGGAGTATGTAGAGATTTTTAACCCTATCGTGGCTGCCCGAGGTTTTGGGTTGCTAGATAAAATCAAGTAGTATGATGAAAAAAAGAATAATCCTTTTAACGGTAATCTCGGTGGTGATACTGGGATGTAAACAAGAAACAAAAGTTATACAAAAAGAAGAGACCAAAACAACCATAAAACAAAAAGATATGAAAAAGATACAATTCAAAAGTGAAGGTTTAGCTATAGTTGGGAACTTATTTTACCCACCTAATTATGAAGAAGGAAAACAATACCCAACCATTGTATGTTCAGGAAGTTGGACAACCGTAAAAGAACAAATGGCAGGTTTGTATGCAAAACGTTTTGCTGAGGCTGGTTTTATCACTTTAGCATTCGATTTTAGAAATTATGGAGAGAGCGAAGGAGTGCCAAGATCCTGGGAAAATCCCGAGATGAAGATTCAGGATATTCATAATGCCATTACATATTTGAAAACCTTACCAGAAGTAGATGCCAACAAAATTGGTGCTTTTGGAGTATGTGCCGGCTCTATGTATACCCTTATGGCGGCAGCAGAAGATGAGAACATAAAGGCTGTGGCTACTACAGCGTCCTGGTTACACGATGCCGAAGCCGTAAAACTGTTTTATGGAGGAGAAGAAGGAGTACAGGCTAAAATTCAATTGGCACAAGATGCAAAAAAGAAATATGCAGAAACAGGAGAGTTTACCTATATCAAAGCCATTTCTACAACAGATCCAGGTGCTGCTATGTATGGAGAGTTTGATTACTACCTTAATCCGGAACGCGGAGCAATTCCTGAGTGGAGTGCAGATCAATTTGCAGTAGCTACCTGGGAAGATTGGTTAACTTTGGATCCATTTCCTTCAGCAGCAAAACTAGATAAACCGCTATTTATGGTGCATAGTGATGGTTGTGTATTGCCCGATTATACCAAAAAGTATTTTGAAGCTGTGCCTTCTAAAAACAAGGAGTTAGTATGGGTAGATACAGATTTAGCGTCCCCAATGCATCAGTTTGCGTTTTATGATCAAGAAAAAGAGGTACATCTCGCTGTAAATAAAACCAGTGATTTTTTTCATAAGAATCTCTAGAATAACTAGGGTACTTGTATATAAAAGCGGAAACATATGGATATGTTTCCGCTTTTTCTTTTAATAAAGATGAATTGACAATAACTGCTTTTGTTTTGATCTAATAATTATCAAGAAAATATCCGTTTACAGAATAATGTGATAGGTTGACAGAACAAAATTAGTTTTCGTAATGCAAAAGCTCATATTTGAGTCGTACTGCCTTTTATATAGAAGGCTAAAAACTTAAATTAATGCGATTCATTCTGCTTTTATTGTTTCTTATTCCTTTTTCTAACTATACTTTCTGTCAAAAAAGAGTAACTACTTATACTGGAACAATAACAGATGCTACAACAGCAGAATTTATACCATTTGCGACCATTGCTTTATACAATGATACGTTATTAGTAGATGGTACATCCTCTGATAATCAAGGAAAATTCCGAGTAACAACAACTAAAGAATGGACACATTTGGAAGTTAGTTTTATAGGCTATGAAACGATCAAAGTCGAGTTAAGCACAATTGAATTATCCAATGAAATACAGGTCATCCTACATCCTGTGTATAACACTCTAGATGAAGTTATCATTCAATCTGAAAAGACAACAACAGAACTAAAAATAGATCGAAAGATCATCAACCTCGGAGCAGATCTACAGCAATCAGGAAATTCTGCATTAGAGGCTTTTGATCAAATACCAGAAATAGAAACAGATCTAGGCACGGGTGTCATTTCATTACGGGGGGCTGGTAATGTTCGTATATTGGTGAATGGGAAACCATCTCCTCTGAATGCTTCTGAACTCCTGGAGCAAATACCAGCTTCTAGTATTGACAAAATAGAAATCATTACATCCCCTTCTGCGCAGCATCAAGCCAATGGACTATCTGGGATTATCAATATTAGTTTAAAAAAAAATATAAACTTCGGATTTAACCTCAACCTAAATTCTTCGGTAGGTACCAAACGTTATCGATATGGCATTGACGGCAACTACAATTTCTCCAGAATGAATATTAGGCTGAGTGCTTCTGATGGTAGGAGAAACATGGATAGTGAACAATGGGTTTTTCAGCGGTATACCAATGGGAACACTAGAGATCTTTATGCTCCTCACGATTTTAACGGGAAAGTCTCAAGAATTTCCTCAGGAATAGATTTCTTTTTAAGCGAAAATATGGTATTATCATTTCAGGTCGATCACACAAATGATTTTCATAGTTTCTATAACGATACATTTTATACAAATATCACTAATTCGCCAGATTTTGTATATACCAGAAACTCTTCACACACACATAAGACTACCGATTATAACTTGAATTATAGAGCAAGTTTTGATAATGAAAGTCACTTCTTGGAAATAGACTACAATGTAACCAACAATAAAAATATTCTACCTGCTGTAGACATTCAAGAAAATGTGTTTTTATCTAGAGAAAAACAAACAAACATAAATAGGTTACATGCATTTGCCTTTGATTACGAATTACCCTTAAACTCATTTTCTATAGCTTCAGGATTTTCCTGGAATTATAGAGAATTAGATAGCTCAAGAGAGCTGGAACTTACAGAGGCCAGTGCTACCAATGATAGTTTTGACTATAACGAGTATGAACTAGGAGGATATATACAAACAAAATTCAGTACCCCAAAATGGAACTGGCAAGCCGGACTTCGTTATGAATGCTTTAGTTCTAAGAGTAATAATACCGATACCAATCAAGAAATCAATTTAAATTTTTCGAATGTATTTCCATCTGTTCATTTATCCTATAACCTAAATGATCAAAATACATTTGCAGCAGGGTATAGTAAACGAATTTCCCGGCCTAACTTCAGAAATATAAACCCTTTTCAGATCGGAAATCAATACTTTCAATGGAATGCAAATCCAAACTTAACTCCCGAATTCTCTGATAATTTGGAAATAAACTATCAATTTAACAGAAATACCATAAAAGCTTTTTTATCAGCTTTTTACAGATATCGAAAAGATGTTATTCAATGGATTGATCGCATCGATGCAAATGGTGTAAGAATTGTTAGTTTCGAAAATTTGGGAAGTCGAAACTCTTACGGGATCGAAAGCACATTTCAATATGACATTGCGAACTTCTGGAATACCCAACTCTCAATAAATTACTATTACACCAAAGCAAATCAACCAAATGTAACCTGGGATGATTTATATAGTTCTAATCTAATGTTTAAAAACACTTTTAAACTTTCCAAAACGATTAGTACAGATTTCACCTATCGATACAATCCAAAAAACCAAAGCATTTTCAATTTTACCGAACCCAGAAATCGTTTGGATGCAGCTATACGAGCAAAATTTTTGGAAAATAGACTTATCGCTAACCTTAGAATTGTAGATGTTTTTGATCAAAACTTACGATTTAGAACACTAGTATTACCCAATATAGTGCAAAGAGAAACCTGGCGGTTTCAATCCCAAACTTTTGGCTGGTTATTTGGCCTTACCTACAAACTCTTTCAGAACACAGAAAAAACAAGAAACAGAAAAAAAAGAAATTACTCGCATGACGGATCCGTCGATTAATCAAAAAACAAAAAAACAGTTATGAAATCACCTTTTTTACTTAGAATTATAGGTTTGAGTCTACTGATTGGACTAAATAGTTGTAACAATAACAAACTCATACAAAGAGCAATAACACCACAGGAGCTAAGCACCTGGAAAACCCTTGATAAGGGCAAGACCACAGTAATCGGAGACGAATTAATTATGGAAGAAATAGAAGGATCTGATGGCTTTTTCTTGATTAGCCCAGAAAGCTATATAGGAGATTTACAATTAAATTATAAGATAAAAGCCCTATCGGATTCTTCTGTTCTTATTGTTCTTTTTTCTGCTTCAGACAATGGTGCTTCAGAAAAACTAACCTTACCGCCGCCAGAGACAAAAGGAAGTGAATTCTGGACCTGGAGAACACACCTAGAGCATTACAATCTTACTTTCAACAATCGATCACATGGAAATAAACCTTTCTTCTTCAAGAACGAATCTCCAAACAAAAGAGGCTTTTATCAAAATACAAAAGAAAACATTGTAGAAGTAGGGAAATGGTATACCATAGAAATAGGTAAGGTTGGAAATAGATTGTGGTTTAAATTGGATGGTAATATCATTTTTGAACAAGAAGACTGCAAACCATTTCCTAATGGACATTTAATGTTTCGTATTAGTGGAACTACAGGAGAGCAAGTAATTTTTGCGAAGGCGGCGATAAAGGATTTAGTAATTTCACATGAATAAAATTGTACCTTGTCATCAGTGAGAACAACTAAAAACACATATCAACAATTTATAACTATAGAGCCCTTGTTGCACGTTTTTATCTGGAGTATGGTCTTTTTATATCCATATATAAAATATGCTGGAAGAGAAGGAGGTTATATGATGTCTTTTCTTCATGAGATAAATGCATTGGTTTTTAAAATGACTATCTCATATTTGCTGTATTTCTGGTATTTCCCGATTAAAAACAAACTAAAAAACGCACCCATTTTGTTGTTCTTTTTAGTATCGAATATCATGTTGTATGAATTCTTTGATAATTTTTTTCATCCACAGCACACTGATTTTTGGGTTCATTTTTTCACTAATTTGCTTACTTATATCAGTTTTGGTGTTGTTTTTTATGCCATATATTCGGTAAAAAATAATTATAAAAAACAAGTGACTTTTGAGGTATTATCCAAAGAGAAGCAACAAGCAGAACTCATGGCTCTAAAAGCGCAAATAAATCCTCATTTTCTATTCAATACACTAAACACTATATATGCCAATGCATTACGAAAGGATGATAATACTCCTGAATTACTTTTGAAACTGTCAGATAGTTTTCGTTATGTGCTGCATAAAAGTCAACATGATCTAGTAACTTTACGAGAAGAAATACAGCATATTCGAGATTATATCCATTTACAAGAAGAACGTTTATCTAACAAAGTTGTCGTTCAATTTTCTTCAGACCTGGATCAGGAAGAGATAGAAATAGCACCTCTGTTGCTAATTGGTTTTATTGAAAATGCTTTTAAATATGCTAGTGTATTAAAAGGGAGTAATCATATTATCAAAATTCACATTGAACTAAACACAAATAATTTGTTGTTTACCTGCGAAAATCCGTATGCAAAAATTGCAAACAACATTGATGAAACCTGGAAAAAAAGTGGAGTAGGGATCGAAAGCACGCAAAAACGATTGCAATTATTATATCCCGAAAAGCACGAATTGCAAATTCAAACTGAAAACAACCAATACAAGGTGCTATTGAAAATTGAATTATGATACAATGTTTACTGATAGAAGATGAATTATCTGCTCAAGAGGTATTACAAGGCTATATTGACAAAACTCCTTTTATAGATTGTTTGGGAGTTTATGAGAGTGGTCTCGATATTCCTGCAGAACTATTGTATAAGACAGACATTTTATTTTTGGATATTCAACTACCTGAACTCAATGGACTTTCATTTTTACGGACTCTACAAAATCCGCCTAAAGTAATAGTAACTACCGCTTTCCCTAACTATGCCGTAGAAGCTTTTGAAGAGGCTGTATTAGATTATTTGGTTAAACCTTTTTCGTATGAACGTTTTTTTAAAGCAATAACCCGTTTTAGAGATCAACATTTAACACCAAAAGCACCAGATAATCAATTGTTTTTATATGCTGACAAGACTATTTACAAGGTAAATGTAGATGACATTTTATATATTAAAGCCGAAGTTGATTATGTAAAAATAGTAACTAAAGAACAGCAAATTCTAATTTTAGATAGTTTGCGAAACTGGGCCGAAAAATTAAGGAATTTCAATTTTGTACAAATACACAGATCATATGTGATCAATCTAAATAGATTTACAAAAGTGTATGGAAACATGGTATACTTTGGAGACATTTCGCTTCCCATTGGAAAAACATATAAAGAAAAATTTCTTAATAGAATAGACCCCACTCATCAATAAGCTATATTCGGTATTCGCAAAATTAAGTATCTCCGCCCAACCATTTTTTAAATTTTCCTATCTTCTCAATAGCTACAGCAACTTGTGCATCATCTGGTGTAGGGATTAAATGTAAAATGATCTTGGATTTTGAAGAGTAATACATTTTAGCAATAGAAGAGGTATGTACGATATATTTACGGTTGATTCTATAAAAATCCCTTGGATTCACCACATTTTCAATGCTTTTTAATGAGGATTCTATGGGTAATCTTTCTCCTTTTTTCAACTTGATAAAAGTAATTTTATCTTCAGAATAGAAATAAGCTACTTCTTCAATATTTACAGTTTTTAATTGATTTCCGGTTTTGACCAAAAACCTTTTTTTATAAGAATCTTCGATATTACCTAAGAGTTGCGCATAATCCAATTGTATTTGATGATGATCTTCGTATTGTTTCAATTTGTTCAGACTACGCTGTAATTTTTCTTTTGCAATCGGTTTCAATAGGTAATCAATACTATTTTGTTCAAAAGCTTTGATCGCATATTCTGAATAGGCGGTCGTGAAAATAATCTTTGAAGTAATCGATCCCACTTGATTGAATATTTCAAAAGAGTTGTCATCAGATAAATTGATGTCCAAAAAGATCAGGTCCGGTATGTTTGCTTTGAGGTAGCTCACGGACTCCTTAACAGAAGGCAAAATACGTGCTATTCGGATGTTTGTATCCAATTCTTGTATCATGTTTTGCAGTTTGATGGCCGCAATCTCTTCATCTTCTATTATTATAGCCTGAATCATAAGTTGGGAGCGATTAAAGGAATTCTTGCAATATATTTTTGGTTTTCTATAGTAAATGTTGGAATCTCTTTATGAATCAAATCATATTGGTTTTTCAGGTTTTTTAATCCAATTCCTAAAGAAGAGTCCTTACCAATTGGTGTTTTTCGAGGTTGGAAGTTATTTTCGGCAATGATATAATCTCCTTGAGTTACAATATTGATTAGTAGTGGATTTTCGTTTTCGACAACATTGTGTTTGATTGCATTTTCGACCAGTAACTCCAGAGTCATAGGAGGAATCAGATACTTCATCTTGGGAGCATCGATTTGATAATTAATAACAATTGCCTCTTTAAAACGAATACGCTGTAGTTCCATGTACGACTTAATAAACACCAATTCTTTTTCTACAGGGACTACGAGCTCCTCACTATAATCCAAATTGTATCGATATACATTCGATAACTCTTGTAGAAACGTATCAGCCTTATGTGTGTCAGTATGGATTAATGCCGATAAACTATTGAAGCTATTAAACAGGAAATGTGGATTCAGTTGTTTTTTTAGGGAAAGGTATTTTGAAATGATCTTTTCACTTTCATGTTTCGAAAGTTCCATTTTCATTTTATGTCTGTTTTCTATTACAGTAAGGTAATTTTCAAAGAAGTAAACAAACAAAGTAACAATAAGTACGCTTACCAGTACGACAAGAAACAAAGAACCTTCTGAAAGGCCAGAATCCACGGTATCATCATCATCTATAAACAAATAGGAAGTCATCACTTCCCACAAAACACTTATAAATAATGTTTTGAATACAATCATAGAGATCATGCCCACTTTATTCAATGGATCAATGAGTCGTTTTTTGAAGAACTTATTTTTTGTAGTTAAAATAGCTCTGACTTTATAAATGATCCATATAAATAAAAATGTGGTTGGAAGAATGACAATCGTCTCTTGTATTGCCTCTTGTATTGAAGTGTGCTCTAACTCGTATACGAAATTAAAGAACACAATCAAGAGAACGAATGTCCCATAAATATATACTCTTCCGTTTTTTAGCATGTACTTCTATCGTTTATTCTATTATTCTGAAATAATCAAAGATTCTTCTTCCACATCAGCAGCATAAAAATAGCCTAAAACTCGATTACTTGGGGTATCCAAATTAAAAACATTACTTCTAATGGATGCTGGAGGAGGATTACCAACAAATGATAGACCCTGATTTCCGGTTTGCACAAAGAGTTCTAATAGGTATTCATAATACGCTTCAGAAATCCCTAATTGCTGGATAATAGCAGCATCTCCCAATTCAAATATTACTTCTTCATTGGGATTCACTTCTATACGTTGTAGTCCATCAAAAAACTCATCGCTCTCCACCAGTGTCCTGCTGTTTCCGGGATCTGGAACAATAACAAACTCTCCATTTCGAAATACTCTATAGTAATAAAAATTAGCGATATCTGCCGGGTCTGTACTATCAAACTTTACAAAATACCCTTCGTCTGTAAACAAGGTTTCTTCTTCAAAAACGGCATAAACATTATCAAAATTGGTTACTTCGTTAAGGGTATCACTACCTTGATATGTTTCTCCCTGCCATTGGATAGTGATGGTATAGCTTGTATTTAAGCTAGCGGTGATACCAGAATTTGTATAGATTCCATTTTCGGTATGCAAAAACTCAAAATCCTGATTCCCATCATTTACTATGATGGTTGCATTGGTAACGGGTAGGGGATCCGTATCATCCAAAAATCCTGTTGTGGTCGTTAACCGTATGCGTTGTTCTGTTAATGGAGTAGTAGTATTTCTTTCTATCCCACCATTAATCACTAATCTAGGGGCACTACCTGCTAGGGTAATATCGCTGGTTACATCAGTTTCACAACTGTAAATAAAGATCAGTGAGCATATTAAAACTAGTTTTTTCATCTTGCTTGTTTTTTGAAGGTTTTTTAAAATCTAAATTGGTAAGTAATACTGGGAACAATTCCGAAGTAAGAAAGCTTGGTAGCCTGGGTTTCTCCCGTAGCTACATCCATATCATTTACTTCACTAATTTCTCTGAAGAAAATTGAAGCGGCATTCTGGCGATTGTACAGATTAGCAATACTAAATATCCAACTGCCTCGCTTCCCTTTTTTGGGATTGAGAGTAGCTGATACATCTAGTCGGTGATAAGCTGGTAAACGATCGCCATTTCTGTTTTGATAATCGGCAACTACAAGTCCGTTTTGCTCATATTGCCCAGTTGGATAGGTTACTGGTTTTCCCGAACCAAAAACAAAGTTGGCTCCAAAATCCCATCGATCATTTAGTTTATAAATCCCAACGAGGTTGAGTTCATGTAATTGATCATTATTGGCTGGATAGTATTCGTTATTGTTTATTCCGAGTACATTTCTCTCTGTCCTGGCCAAGGTATAACTCAACCAACCGGTAAGCTTTCCTTTATTTTTATTGACTTGAAGTTCCAGTCCGTAAGCTCTACCATCTCCTTGAGCGACTTGTGTTTCAATGTTTTCGGTGAATAACAAATCCGCACCGTCGATAAAATCAGTAACATCCTGTAAACTTTTGTAATAGGTTTCTATATTAAAATCATATGCTCCATCAGCAAAAGATCTGAAATAGCCCAGAGCGATTTGATCAGAGTACTGTGGTTTTAAAAATGGACCACTTGGTGCCCATACATCTAATGGAGTAGCAGAAGTGGTGTTGGAGATCAAATGTAGATATTGATAATTCCTGTTGTAACTTAATTTTAAAGAATTTTGATCATTAATCAAATATCGAGCAGAAAACCGAGGTTCAAAACCATAGAAGTTTTCGATACTTTTACCAGAACCAAACTCAGTTTCTCCGACAACATCATTTTCTTCATAAATATCTTGCACAGCATTATAGGTAAGAGGGTTACCCGTTTCATATTGCAATATGACATCTTTTCCAATACGATTAAAATTGGATAATCGAATTCCATATTGAAGACTTAGTTTATCAGAAATCCGTTGCTCAAAATCCACATAAGCAGCGGATTCGAGCGCGAACTTCTCTCTGAATTTCTCCGGATTAACCGAAGAACCTTCCAAAGGTTTGATTTCTCCTGGTTGAAAGTTGTAATACGTAACATCTAATCCTGTACGTATTGTATTTTTATCATTGATGTACCAGGTTAATCTGGGCTTAAGGTTATAATTTAGGATATTGGAATTCCATCTAAACTCGGTTCCAGAACGTAAATTATCCAAATTGTAATCATAGTTGCTAAATATGGCAGAAGTTTGCAAAAATAACTTGTCATTGAGCTCACTTGTCCAGCGTAAAGTACCAGATGCATTACCCCAAACAGTTCCCAGTAGACTTCCGAGTTCAAAGACATCTCTGCCGAAATATCCAGACAAAAACAATCGGTTATTCTCATTAATGGTATAGTTTGTTTTTAAGTTAATATCATAGAAAGAAAGCTTAGTATCCTGAAAGTCATCGCCTCCCAATGGAGCAAACAGATCGATATAAGAGCGTCTACCAGCTAGCATAAAACTACCTTTACCTTCATCATTACTACCCTTACCAATGGGGCCCTCGATCATTGCTTTGCTTGCAATAAGCCCTAGACCCAAGGTTCCTCCAAATTTCTTGATATTCCCTTCCTTCTGTTTTACATCTAATACAGAAGATAAGCGTCCACCGTAAATGGAAGGAATACCTCCCTTGTATAGCTTCAAATCTTTTACAGCATCGGTATTAAAAACCGAGAAAAAACCAAATAGGTGAGAAGCGTTATAAATAGTAGCATCATCTAACAAAACCAGATTCTGATCTGCTGATCCCCCGCGTACATTGAACCCTGAAGAAGCATCATTTACACTTGATACTCCTGGCAAAAGTTGTATGGATCTTAAGATATCAGGCTCTCCCAAAACAACCGGTAACTTTTTTATCGTTTTTGAAGAAAGCTGAATCACACTCATTTCTGTGGATTTTACTGAAGCAGTACGTTTGGCTCCAGAAGAGGTGATGGTGACCTCACTGAGTTGCGCAATATCTTCTTCCAATTCAAAATCTAATTTTGTGTCTTTATCAATATAAATTTCCTGAGCACTTGTTTTATATCCCATTAAAGAAAGTTGGACATTGTAGGTTCCTTCGGGTAGTGTAATAGAATAAAATCCGTAATCATTGGTCACGGTTCCCTGATTTGAGCCAGTAATTATAGTAACGGCCCATAGACTTTCTCCTGAGGCTGCATCTTTTACATAACCACTCAAGGTATATTTTTCTTGAGCTTGTAATGTGATCAAAAAGAATCCTAAGACGATATTCACAAAGATTTTCATAAGCATTTTGGTTTTACATTTACAACCAAAGCTATCTGTATAGGTCTCGACTGCACTCCAAAAAAAGATAAGACTGGATTTTTACCGATGAATACAGGAAAATAGATCCCGAAAGATCTTGAAAAAGATGGATTCATTTTTATCTTAAAAAACTTTAGAATTATTGCGATCTAATTGCAATAATTTTTAGGATTTAAGACGAATTAATTATATTCTCACCCAAATTAGACCTTAAAACCAATTTCAAAATGCAAAGCGCAAAAAGGATAGCGTCCTTTATAGTATTCATTCATTGTGTTTTAGCTACCTCTCAAGTGGATACCAAGACTATAAACGCTCTATTTTATGAATATTCTATTCCTAATACCCCAGGAGCTGTAGTAACTGTTGTAAAAAATGGTGAATTAATTTTTAGTCACGGATTTGGAAATGCAAACCTAGAATATAACATTCCTTTTACCCCACAAACACCCTTTAATATTGCTTCATTAACCAAGCAATTTGTATGTTTTGGCTTACTATTATTACAGAACGAAGAAAAACTAACATTAGAAGATGATGTCAGAACATTTATTCCAGAACTGCACGACTTCGGAAATGTGATTACCCTCAGGCATCTTATGTCGCATACTAGCGGACTTAATGATCAATGGCATTTATTGTCTTTGGCAGGATGGAAGTTAGATGATGTCATTACCCATCAAATGGTACTGGAATTTCTATACAAGCAACGCACTCTTGGGTTTTTACCCGGAGAACGCTATTCTTACAGCAACTCTTCATACACCTTGCTATCAGAGGTAATCGCCCGAGTTTCTGGGATGAAACTCCCTGAGTTTCTCAAAAAATATATTTTCGAACCCTTGGGAATGAACAACAGTAGGGTACAAGACAATTATAGAGGTGTTATCAAAAACCGAGCGTATTCCTATCAAAAGACAAATAGAGGATATGTAAAAAGTATATTTTCGACAGATACTTATGGCCCTGGAGGAATTATTACAACTGGCGAGGATATTGCAAAATGGATGATTAATTTTTATGACACCAAATTAGGATCTAGAGAATTGATTCAATTGTTAGACAATCAGCAAACACTAAATGACGGAACCAAGTTTGGAGGAGCTTTGGGACAGTTCCACAGTACACATATGAATAGAAAAATTATTCAGCATACGGGTTCAGAAGCTGGATACCGATCTTATTTGGTACGTATCCCAGAAGAAAAACTTTCGATTTGTGTTTTTAGTAATAGAAATAATGCCGATACCAAAAGGTTGGCATTACAAACTGCAGATATCTTCTTGAAGTCAGATAAAAAACCACTAATCCCTGAAGAAAAGGAAATAAGCAAACCGTTTACACCGGTTAAACTCACAAATAGAAAATTAAAATCTTTTGAGGGGAAGTATTGGGATTTTGAAAAGGATTATTCTCGAACCATCAAATTGAAGAATGATACGTTACGATATATTATTCATGAAAACAGACAGTTTCCTCTTGTTCCGATAAGTAAACAAAAGTTTGTGATGTATGGAATTAAGGACTACTATGAAATTGATTTTAATTCGAACAATGCAATATCTAAAATGGAAATATTGCCAGAAAAGGGAAGAGGTAGTATTTTGGAAAAATATGAAGATATCTCTTACACAGAAAATCAATTGCAATCTTTTAAAGGGCTTTATTTCAGTGAAGAACTCAATACTTTTATCATGCTATCAGTAAAAGAAGGAAAATTAATCTTAAGCCATCAACGGCAAGAGGATACAGAGTTACATCCTGTGCTCAAAGATTTTTTTGTTAGTAATACCTGGTACATCAAAAGTGTCCGATTTATTCGTAAAAAAGAAACTATATCTGGATTATTGGTATCTTCTAATCGAATGAAAAATGTGAAGTTCACAAAAACCAATGGGGTGTTTTCGAATTAGATGTATAGTCCTAAGGCTCTTGATTTACTCCTTAGGCATCCAATCAGGTGGTTTAATCAATACCAAAAACTTGTTTTTAAATCCTTCTACACTTCCTATTTTTTTGGCCAAACGGGTGATCCCATGAAAAAACACTTTTACTGGATTTGTGCTATGCAATGGTTCTGAAATTCCGTAGCGTACAGTTTCAATCTCTGGTTCGAATGTACCAAACATTCTATCCCAAATGATCAAAATACCCCCGTAATTTTTATCCCAGTACTGTCTATTCGATCCATGATGTACCCGATGATGAGAAGGCGTATTGAATATAAACTCTACTGGTTTGATAAACTTACCAATGATTTCTGTATGCAATAAGGTTTGAAATACCTGTACAAAAACTTCTGACAACAATACCAAAATGGGATCATAACCCAACATTACTATAGGTAAAGAAAAAATGATAGGCATAATTGCATCCAAGGGTCCAAAACGATACGCTACAGACATATTAAAATGAGGAGAGCTGTGATGTACTGTATGGGTTGCCCAACCAATACCAATACGATGCATCATTCGATGTTCCCAATAATAAGCAAAATCAGCCAATAGAACACAAGTAATGATTGTTATCCAATTCAGTTCCAAATGGGGCAGACTAATGTGGTTGTACACCCAGAAATAAAGCTTGGTTACCGCCAACAAGCCCAATAAAAATTCAATAGTTAGAAATGCACCAAAGGTGATAATATTAGCAAGACTATCTAGAACTAAGTTCGTATTCAAGCGTTTTTGCCAGGCATACCGAATAAGTTCTAATACAAAAAAAGGAACAATAATATAAATAAGGCTTAAATCATTGAATACATAAAACCAATAGTCTACATCTATCCAACTTAGTTCTTTTGATAAAAATTCAATCATAAATTATTGTCTTTTCCAGGTTTCAACATCACTATACCCGTAATAGTCATAGCTTAATTTAAAAGTGTTTTCATCTACCATATCGATCTCGCATTCGATATCGTACGTTTGCTTTTCATAAGTAACCTTATAGATTCCTTTTCCTTTATAGCCATCAAAAGACTTTATCATTAGGATTTTATGGCCTTTGGCCTTTTCACTATCTCCATTTTCATCTTCGTAGGCATGGGTATACGCATTAAATACACCTTTTTCTTTTTTAATGATAAATACAATAGCTCCTTTAAAGTCTTTTGAATTATACATCGTTTTCCAGTTACCAATAATATAATCGGTCTCCTCATTGTAATCAGAGGTGTCCTTTAACAGCAAAGTATTTTCTTCACTTTTTGAAGTTTGAAGTTCTATGCTCTCATCAACGGGAGAGATAGTATTATCAACTGTTTGTTCAGAAGCATAACTCACCAGGTGGGCACTTCCACCTAGCAAAAGGATTACAGCTAAACTTCTAAATAGTAGGGTAGAATTTTTCATCTCTTAAACTATAATACAAGGTTTTTATCATAAAGCTATTGTCAAACTTTAGCGTTTGAATAAACATTGGTCAAAATTAACCACTGCTTTTGAAGTAAATTTTGACATAAATCAAAATCTACTTTCTGACCCTACTTAAAGTTTCTTGACTAATTCCAAGCATAGAGGCTATATGTCCAAGATTTGCAATTTGTGTGATATTAGGAATTGCATTGATGAGCAGTTCATATTTTTCTTTAGCAGAAAGAAAATAATATCCTTTATAAAAATCATCTATTGCTGCCATTTGTTCTTCTACGAGTAAACGCCCAAAACGTTCTAATTCGGGAAAGGATGTATATAACTCCTGCCATTCTGGGTATGTTAGAGATACTACATTACTAGTTATGGTAGTTTCTATATAATCCTTTGCTGGAGTTTGAGCGAGATAACTATACCAGGAAGTCACCATAGTATTTGCTGGATATATCCAATGAGTAATATCTTTCCCATTTTGATAAAAATAGGTGCGAACAGCTCCTTTTTTCACAAAATAAAGACGCTTACAAGTTTTTTCAGCGGTATTCAAAACCTCTCCTTTTTGTAATGTTTGATCCAAAACTAATGAAGTAATTGTGTGTTCTGCTTCGGCAGAAAGGGAAATATATTGTTGAATAAAGCTGATCAACTCCATGGTTAGTATGCTACTAAAAGTTCGTACTGTAAACTGGTGATTATATATAAACAAATATACATAAAGCTTATATGTTAATATTACCCTAAGATCTGGAAAGAACTATTTTTATATTCCAATTTTTGTACTTTAGAACGATCAAACACACACGCTCATGCAACATCTTGTTAAACTCACACTTTGCCTATTTTTATTCATACAATTTTCTAAAGCACAAGATCGAATTACCGGAGAATCTTTTGCTACTCGATCCGTGGTGCTAGGTCAAAATGGAATGGTCGCTACCAGTCATCCTTTAGCAACACAAATTGGTCTTGACATCCTAAAAGATGGAGGGAATGCCATTGATGCTGCTATTGCTGCCAATGCAGCTCTTGGTCTTATGGAGCCAACGGGTTGCGGTATCGGAGGAGATCTATTTGCCATTGTCTGGGATGGGAAAACAAAAAAACTATATGGACTAAATGCCAGTGGTCGTTCTCCCAAAAAACTGACTTTGGATTATTTTAAGAAACAAAACATGGAAAAAATCCCATCCCATGGTGCCTTACCCGTAAGTGTTCCTGGTGCTGTAGATGGATGGTTTGAGCTCCACACAAAATTCGGGTCCAAACCCATATCCACGATTTTGGCTCCAGCGATAGACTATGCCGAAAAAGGATTTCCTTTGACCGAGCTTATCGCTTGGTATATGCAACGTAGTATTCCATTCTTTCAGTCCAAAGGATTCCCTAATATTGAAGATACCTATATTGCACAAAACGGAGGTAAACTTCCTAACGAGGGTGAAATTTACAAGAACCCATACTTAGCTAATACTTATAAAAAGATTGCTGAAGGTGGGCGAGATGCGTTCTACAAAGGAGACATTGCCAAGACTATTGGAACGTTTATCAAAGAACAAGGCGGATTTCTTTCTGCTCAGGATCTGGCAGCACACAAATCGCAATGGGTAGAACCTGTTTCTATTAATTATAGAGGATATAATGTTTGGGAATTACCACCTAACGGACAGGGAATTGCTGCACTTCAAATGCTAAAGATTTTGGAAGGCTATGATTTTTCTAATATTGAATTTGGTAGTGCAGAGCATCTTCATCTGTTTACAGAAGCCAAGAAACTCGCTTTTGAAGATCGTTCAAAATATTATGCAGATATGGATTTTTTTGATGTCCCTGTTACAGAATTACTATCCGATGGATACGCCAAAGAAAGAAGATCACAAATTGGCAAACGAGCTGGCACCTATAGTGCTGGAGAGATTTCTGCTGGTGAAACGATCTATATGACCGTTGCTGATAAAGATGGAACGATGATCTCATTAATTCAAAGTAATTATAGAGGTATGGGTTCTGGTATGGCACCTCCAAAACTCGGTTTTATGTTACAAGACAGGGGAGAGCTATTTAGTTTAACTCCAGGGCAAGCCAATACCTATGAACCTGGTAAAAGGCCATTTCATACCATAATTCCGGCATTTATGACCAAAGATGGGAAACCATTTTTGAGCTTCGGAGTGATGGGAGGAGATTTTCAACCTATGGGACATACACAAATTGTGATGAATCTTGTTGATTTTGGGATGAACATTCAGGAAGCTGGTGATGCTCCTAGATGGGATCATACCGGTGGAGCAAGCCCTATGGGAGCTACTACAGTAAATTCGGGCACTATACGAACAGAGTCTGGAATTCCATACACCACCATTAGAGGACTTATGGACAAAGGGCACAGAATTGGAACTGCCAGAGGAATTTATGGGGGTTACCAAGCGATTCTTTGGGATGACGAAAACAAAGTTTACCATGGAGCTTCAGAAAGTCGAAAAGACGGACAAGCAGCTGGTTATTAAGTCTATTAGAAATTTATTATATAGAAAAAGGGCGATTTGATCGCCCTTTTTTTATTTGAAAATATATCGAATGCCGAGTGCTTCTCTATTTATAGGTTAGATCTGTTGCTTTTATGTCTTTGCTCCACAGCTCTTTTCCGTTTTTATCAAATATTTTGATGTTAAGTACTCTATATTTTCTAGGTCCGCTTACGTTCAATATTCCAAAATTATGTTGACCCACAATAGTCTCTTCCAGCTTATATACATTCAGTTTTTCTCTATTGTTATTAGACCCTGCGGTCAAAGAAGAACAGGTAAGATCATATAATGGATATACTGAAGTACTTTCTTGCAAGCGACTTAATGCTGTATGATGTCTATCTCCATCCAAAAAGATAACCCCTTCAATTTTGGCTTCTCTGATTTTATCTAAGAAGTATTGTTTTTCTTCTGGAAAAATTGAATAGTTCTCATACATCGCCTCCGAGTTTAGTACCTGTCCGCCAACAGCAACAAACTTAAACGGAGCATTACTGGATGCCAGGGCATTGATTAGCCAATCAATTTGTGCTTTACCTAACATTTCCCGTTTCCCGGTAAAATTATTGTTTGATGTTCTGAAATAACGATTATCCAATAAGAAAAATTGCAAATCTGCCCATTGGAAAGTGCCTGTAATTCCTCCTTGGTTGATAACATCATAATTAGGATTCCCCCAAAAGAGTTTAAATATTTCTGAAGCTGTTTCCTTACCCCAAAAACCGTTATCTGCATTGTTAGGCCCATAATCATGATCATCCCAAATAGCATAGTGATGTGTCGAAGCCAATAATGGTTGTAGTTCTGGTAAAGAACGAGTATGAGTATATCGGTGTAAAAAACCTGTGCGAGAATTCCAATCTACTTCTCTTAGATAAGTATTATCGCCTAACCAAAGCATAAAATCAGGTCTCTTTTTATGGATGGATTTAAAAATATCAAAATCACTTCCATATGGTTTTCCAGGACGATCAAACTGTTCTTCATTTACATAGTTACAGCTTCCAATTGCAAAACTTACTTCTGGCGGATCGGTTCTCCACTGCCAAAGTGTTTGCGACTCGAATTCCATAGGGTAATCCCTCTCTATTTTGGTCCCATCAACAAATACTTCATAAGTATACTTCTTGCCAGGTAATACCTGATTGGCAATTAACTTTGCTACAAAGCCATTTTGCATTTCTGTGGTGTATTTTTCGGTTTTGAAACGCTGATTTGTATTTTCTTTTTCAAAATATTCAAAATGTACTTCGGCTGCTTTGATGGTTTGAACCCAAAGTAATACTTCACGCATTGTAGAATAGCCCACCATAGGTCCGGATTGTACCATATCTTGTGCTGATGTGATATAACCAGTAATCAAAAACAAACTAACAAAAAGGAGTTTCTTTTTCATAAAAATTAAGAGATTAAATAAGGAGGGTAAATATACAAGTACTTGATGAGTATATGTTTCTAAACCCTAAAGAAACTATTACTTTTTGTTTACCATAAAAAGGCAAATAAGTTTAACACCGTTGAAAAATTATCCTAAACCAAGAACTATCTTACTCCATGCTTCTTTTTAAATTCGGTAGGAGTCATGTTGGTGTTTTTTCGAAAAGCAGTATAGAATGCTGCTTTACTGTTGAATCCTACATCCAAAGCAATAGCAAAAATAGTATTAGGTTTAGGGACAAGTAACATAGGTTTAGCAGCTTCGATACGATAATTATTGATGTAATCAGAAAATCCTGAATTAGCATTCTCATTAATCGCCTGTGAGATATGGTGTATCGATGTATCTAATCGAGTCGCCAGGGTATTGAGCTTGATATCATAATCAAGGTATAGTTCTTCACTGCTAACCAAAGTTTCGATATTTTGGAAAAGTACAGAAGAATCGGTTAACGAAGATTTGGCGTATTTTTTCTTTACTCCCTCAGTTAGATCATTAAATGCTCCGGTAAATACAAAAACAGGGAAATGCATGATAGAATACGCCAAAACGAAAAAGAAAATTGCCAACAACAATGTTTCGGTCTTCACATAAAACTCTAGAGTATCAAGACTTTCAGTTTGTAGTAAAGTATTTATTGCACTTATAATTTGTAGAAGAACACATAACCAGATCAACAATTTCACCCATTTGTAATTGAGTTCATCAGACTTCTCTAAATCTACAAAAATTGGGGTATGATGAAGTCGAATATACGCTAGAACCAATAAGGCAATATTAACTACAGTAGCAATCACATATTCAATTTGTATCCAAAACCAAATACCATATGTACTACTATTAGCAATGATATCATTTACCGAAGTATATTCTAGAGTAGGGAGGAAGAGTGCCCATCGAATCAGGCTGTATCCCAATACAAAAAAGACCATCTTTTTTATAGGAAAAACCGATTTGGTAAATAGTAAAATGAAAACATAGAATAGCGGACCAGTAAGATGATACAACATGTAAGCGCCTCCTGTATACATGTTATCAATACCGATTTTCAATATCAAATAATAATCAAAAGAAGTATACGCATACAGAAACACCAAAACACTCAAAATATACCGTATGCGTTTGTCGCTACCCAAACTCGATTTACGGGATAAGATAAAAATCCCCAAAAGCACCCCTAAGATGAAGCTTAATAATGGTGATATATCTAAAAGATTCATGGATTTTATGTATTACTATCCTATTAAGACAAAAGTATTTCTTTTCATGATTTTGTATAAATCATCTGCATAAAAAAAGCCGAAAAACTTTGTCCAGATTTATCGGGAGCAACACTATAACTGATCTCGCCAAGTAATTTTGCACAAATCATCAATACAAAAATCTGGACTTTATGAGTTTTGCAAAATTAATATCATTATTTGAGGAAGCAGGCATCATGACCTTTATCGGTTATTTTTTCTTGTTTAATCTTGTACTAATTACTTCTGAAATTATTTGGGACTTGATCACTGCCAAAAAACGACGATGGAACGACACACTAGCCAATATTTCAATTTTTGTGATGAATCAACTTCTGGAAAAGACCATCTTGGGATCATTGGGGGTGATCTTTTTGATACCAATTTCAATGTTATCATTTTATCAAATCCCGTTAAATATATATACCTGGATAGTCGCTTTTTTTGTAGCAGATTTTACTTATTATTGGATGCACCGTTTAGAACACGAACATCGAATTTTGTGGGCTAGTCATAGCGTACACCACTCTTCGCAGGATTACAATCTTACTATTTCTATGCGATTGAGTATTGTAGAAGGATTGTTTGAGTGGATGTTTTTGATCCCTATGGTATTGGTTGGGTTTTCTCCGTTTCAAGCAATTATTGGGCTTGTATTGGTAGCTCAGTTTCAAACCTGGATTCATACCAAAAAGATTGGTAAGCTGGGATGGTTGGATGAAATTTTTAACACGCCTTCTGTACATCGTGTACATCATGGATCCAATAACAAGTATCTGGACAAAAACTATGGTGGTTTTTTGATCATTTGGGACAAGCTGTTTGGTACTTATCAACGAGAAGAAGAGAAAGTAGTCTACGGTTTAACCAAAAATATAGAAACCAATAATCCTATTACAATCAATTTTATCGAATATAAAAACATCTGGAAAGAAGTAAAACGTTGCAAAACTCTAAAAGATAAACTAAAGATCATTTTTGGGAATTTGATATGGAAACCAGAGTATTTTGGGAAAGAGGAACAGGAGCAATAAGACAGTAAATCATTAAAAATAAATATGATATGTGTTTTTAAAATTTTATCTTCCATTGTATATGGATTTTGAGAGATATTAACTTTCGATAGAAAAATGAATCAAATTTCGATCATAGAAGGAATTATCATAGGTGCCGTTGGTGGTGCTATAGCTGGTGCTTTTCTATGGGTCTTGAATGAAATCAAAATATGGATTGTAAGAAATAGAGATACGAAAAAAGTAGTACACTGGTTAACACAAAATACAGCTCCAAATTCCAAAACAAATCAAAAATGGAGATCTACAAGAGCTATTGCAAGTCATAACAATCTTACCGAAGAACGAGTTCGATATATTGCCAGCTATTCCAACAGTATAGTACTAGATACCTCAGAAGCGAATCGAAATGAAGAAATGTGGGGGATTAAAAGCAGAGTACGGCTTAATACTGATTAAACACATTCTCATTAATTTTTGCTCTTATTTTCTTAGTATAAGGTCAAACTTAATCAGTGAATTATTAATTGTTGCTTTTACCAATTCTTCATTTTTATAGAAATACCTGTTTTTCTTACCATTATGTAGGGTAAGTTCGTAAATGCTCTTATCAATTTTGGTTAGCTGTCCATTTTTTGTGGTGTATTCTGAAAACACTTTGTTAACTCCTAAAGGTTCGTCAAAGAAAAGTCGTATTCCGCTATATGTTATCTCAGTTTCTAATTTTTGTGGCTTTTTATTTTTGATCGTCAATATATAAGAAGAATTCTGCCATTTCATTTGAGAGGAATGATGAGATCTTTCATTGATAACATTGTTGACATCGGCAGATAATAATCGACTATTATCATAAGTTGCTTTGATAGTATATTTCATATGAACATTCATCAACAATTTTACTTTCATATCTACATGATAATAGTATACCAAATGTTCTCCTTGCTTCGATTTTGATACCTGGAGTGTACCTAACGTATCTTTTTTAGATATGATATCGTAAGTGTGGTTTTGTGCAACAATAGACCAACTAAGTAATACGGCAAATAGGAAAGGATACATTCTTTGGGACATCATATAGAACTAAGTTACTAATCGACTGACTTAAATAATAACTGATGAAGTTTTGTGAGTAAGATTAATTCTGATTTATTTCTTTTTGAAAAAGAAGTAGCAATGCCATCTGCAGCTTCCATTATTTTAAGGCATAAATCTTTTGAAAAACCCTCTGATTGAGACTGATAGTATGTCGTAAAAACGGCAAAAGCATTATCTGATGTTTCTTGTTTTTGGATGAGCTCACGCATGGTCTCATATATCACTTCTTTACCATCGTTTTTATCAAACGAATGTGACCAATATTTCTTTACATACGCTACTATTTGTCGCTTTTCTTCAATCACCATTTTTCTATCTGCCATAGCTACAGCATAGAAGAGATGAGCCAACTTTTTATGAAAAGTATTCGATTGAATTCCTTGAGTTTCCATAATGCCAATTTACGATTAAAAAGTGGGTTATGGGCTGATATTCTTTGCTCAATGTCAAATAAGAAACCTATTTCGGTATAACAAATTCATACTTTCTCAAAACCTCTAAACTTACATATTGCAGTGCCTTTGCGTGAGTAGCTTCCAGAAGTATATTAGGAGCTTTACCAACTCTTTCTACCTCTAACCATCTTGAAACGCATAAACACCATTTATCCCCAGGAGATAGTCCTGGAAAATTCCAATAAGGAAGTGGTGTAGAAAGATCATTTCCTTTGGACTTCGTATATTCCAAAAAATCTTCAGTAACTATTGCGCAAACCACATGAGTTCCAGTATCTTCTTGTATTGTTCTACAAAATCCATCTCTAAAATATCCTGTCATTGGTGCATAACAACAGGGTTCTAAGGGTGTTCCCAAAACATTAAGTTCGTGATCCATTGATGGTCTTTTTGTTTTCTGAAATTTAAATAATATCTAAGTCCTTGAATAAATATTAGATAATATTTAACCCTTGTTATACCAAATAACAAGGGTTAAATGATGTAAATTGTACTGTATGAAGAATATGAAACCAGATTGGTTACAAAAAGCACGTGAAAAATGGGACCATACCGGTACCAAAAGACCTCCATTTGCGATAGCTCCGAAAAAAGGGCAACGTTCTGTTTGGGATTTTCCGAGACCTCCGATAATTGAAAAAGTTAATAAGTCCATATTGATTCATCATGATGATATCAAAATTGCCAATACTAATAACGCTTTAGCTGTTTTGGAAACAGCAAGCCCTCCAACATACTATATCCCAAAGATTGATGTTAACATGCAAATGCTTGCCGAAATGCCTAATAAAAACTCCCTGTGCGAATGGAAGGGTAGTGCAGCTTATTACTCTTTGAAATCCAATAGTAGACCCATAGCATGGTCCTATCCTAATCCCTTTCCTGAGTTCTCTGCATTAAAAGATCATATCGCTTTCTACCCCCAGCACTTAGAATGTTATGTGGATGCACAACGAGTAAAACCTCAATCGAGCTCATTTTATGCGGGATGGATTACTCCAGATTTGGTGGGGCCATTTAAAGGAGATCCAGGAACTGGCCATTGGTAGTTATCAAAAGGAGTGAGGAACTACATTATATTATCCAATAGCAATGATATTCTTCTTGAATAACATCGTGGATCCCAATGTCATCCCCAGTCCTATGGCTAACAAAATCCCCATTTTTGGAAGAATATTAATTAGTGGTAATTGTCTCCAAAAAATATCAAAGAATCCTTCCATGCCCCAATAATTCACGCTAATTACAGCTACTTTCTGCATAAATGATGGCATCATAGTAATAGGAATCATACTGCCTCCGATGGCTGACATCAGGATGATAATAATAGTACTCATGCCTTGTAATTGCTGCCGTGTTTTTACGGTAGAGACTAATAAAACTCCAAAACTAGAAACCGCAAACGAGATACATAGAATCAATAATAGCAACGAGAGCGTATCCATAAATATGGGTAGTCCAAAGGCTAGCCAAGCAAAGACAAACATGGTGGTTAATTGTAATATGGAAACCACCATGGCAGTACCCATCTTGGACAATAGAATATGAAGTGGTTTTACTGGAGCGATCAATAAACGGTTTAAGGTTCCTGCTTCTTTTTCATCTAACATTCCACCACCGATTGCCGCGATACTAAACAACAACATCATAATCGCTGTTCCTCCAACGGCTTGTACAAGTCCTGGATGAGCCTTGGTAGTACTCTCTTTGATCAAGGAGGTCGTTTTAAGTTGTACAGTATTGGTTGGATCTACTTTACCAAGATGATACTTTAAACCTTCTGTCAAAACAGAAAGTACAATTCGCATCTGTAAATCTCTGGCCGCGTCATATTTCAATTCTACAGGTAGACTTTTACCTTTAGTAACTGCTTCAGAAAATCCTTTTTCAAAAACTAAAGCGCCTACATTCTTTCCTTTCTTTACCAAATCCAAAGCTTCCTGTTCTTGTGACGGGATCAAACGAATAGTAGGCATGGCATCAAGCTTTGTGATCAATTCCTGAGAAGTGGTAGTACTATCTTTATCTACCACTAAAACACCCAAAGGCTTTGGTGCACTCTTCTTTTTGGCCACTCCACCAAATGCAAAAGCAAAAAGTGTTATCATAATAATGGGTAGTAGAAAAGTAATCAGAATTCCTTTTTTGTCTGAAAAGTATAGTCTTAAGTCTTTTTTGAGAAGTGTAAGGATCATAATTGTGGTTTTTGTAATTGATGGATGCAGTGGTTAATCTCTTAGTTGTTTTCCGGTTAGGTGTAAAAAGATAGCTTCCAAGTTTACTTTGTTCAGCTGTATATCTTTAATTGATAATTGCAATTCATTGCTCACCGTAATCACGTTAGAAAGCTCTTGTACTGAACCCTCTATGCATATCTTATTTTTATCAGCGTTTATAGAGTAGGGAAGCAGCTTTTGCAATTCCTGCAAGTTGTTTTCTGAAAGCAAACTATATTCTAACTGAATACTTTCCTTAGTGGGCACCAATTCTTTTAGTTCTGTTTGTGTGCCTTGGGCAATGATTTTTCCAGAATCTATAATCGCAATTCGATCGCATAAACGTTCTACTTCTTCCATATAGTGAGTAGTATAGACAATTGTCATCCCTTGTTCATTTAAGGTTTCTATAACTTCAAAAATATGGTTCCTACTTTGTGGATCAATCCCTACCGTGGGTTCGTCCATAAACAACACTTTCGGTTGATGTAAGAGAGCAGCAGCAATATTAATTCTTCGTTTCATCCCTCCAGAATAGGTTTTGATCAAATCCTTCTTTCGGTCTAACAATCCTATCAATTCTAAAGTAGTATGGATTCTTTCTTTTAATACATCTTTTTGAATACCATATAGGTTGCCCCAAAACATCAGGTTTTGGTATGCAGAAAGCTCTTCGTACAATGATATCTCCTGGGGTACCACACCAATCAACTGCTTACAAGCCGAAGGATGATCATTTGTAGCTATCCCATCAATATAAATGCTTCCTTCATCACTTTTTATGATGGTACTCATCATATGAAGAGTCGTGGATTTTCCAGCTCCATTCGGTCCTAAAAATCCAAAGATTTCTCCTTTGTTGATCGTAAAACTAATATCATTTACTGCCTGTATGTTTTGAAAGGATTTGGATAAGTTTTGTACTTGAATCATGGTTAGTTGTTCGTTACTATTGATGATTCAAATATCGCAACGACAACGGTATTCAAATAAAGAATGTTACCGAATTGTAGGTTTTAAAAGATGAATTGTAAAATGTCCTTAGACAACGTAATTAAATCTCCAGAAAATCTTCTTCGAAGCTGGAAATAAAGTCGGATATATACTTTTTATTACGTTGTTCCTTTCTGACCACCAGATAATGTGTGCGTCGTAATCCATTTTTACTGATACGTTTAAATATCAATTCTTTGGATAATTTAAAAGGTGTTAATTGCCATTTTGGAGCACACATAATTCCCATATTCGCCTGTATCATCGATAAAGTAATTTCAGTAAACGGAATTGCAGAAATTTTGATGGGATGTATTTTGTTGGGTTTCAAAAAAAGTTCATACACAGCTACACCTTCAATGGGAAAAGAATTAATTAATAAATGAACATCACTAAAGTAACCTGCTTCCAAATATTCTAAATCAGATAATGCATGCTCTCTATGCATAATGGCGAAAATCTCATCTTTAAAAACAGGAATACTCGAAAGTCCGTCAGATTCTGGTTTTGAAGTTACAATAGCAATATCAATATCATTTGATAGTACTTGTGATATGGTCTGATGGGTAGCACCAAGGGTAATGTCAATGTCAATTTCAGGATAGAGTATGCCCATTTTTTGAATAAATGAAGGAATCGCATGAAAAAATGATTGACATTCGGCACTCAATTTGATCGTGCCTTTAGAACCTTCTTTAATATGTTTTATGGCTGTAAAACCTTCATCAATGTTACTGAATATTTTATTGGCTAATTTATAGAGCTCGATACCTTCTTGGGTTAACTCCCATTTATTTCTGGTTCTATGAAAAACCTTAAACCCCAACTGTTCTTCAAGATCTCTTAATTGATGACTTAGTGCAGATTGCGTTAAAAACAAACGCTCGGAAGAGTTTGCAAGATTGCCTTCTTCTTCAATGGTTTTGATCAATCTGAAATATTTTAACTCCATATCATCAAAGATACGATACTTTATGCCTGGTCGTGGTTGAAAAAATTTCAACTAGTACCTCATGAGCCTTCAACCTAATTCTTTTAGAAACAGTAATTCTACCCATAATTTTGACATAAACAAGAAATAACGAAGCATAACTTAAACCAGATAAAAATGAAAACGATTGGACTTATTGGAGGAATGGGATGGGAGTCTTCTAAACTCTACTATGAACGTTTGAATAAAAAAGTGAATGAAGTTTTGGGAGGGTCACATTCTGCTAAAATCATTATGGTTTCAGTAGATTTTGATGAAATCGAAAAGCTAACCCATGCTCATCATTGGGAAGCTATAGCACAAATTGTGAAGAACAGTGCAAATCAATTAGAACAGGCAGGAGCGGATATGATCCTCCTGTGCACTAACCTAATTCATATTGTTAGTGATACTATTGTCGAGAATATCTCTGTACCGTTTCTGCACATTGCGGATGCCACAGGTCAACTCATACAGGAACATAAAGCTAAAAAAATACTGCTATTGGGTACTAAGTACACCATGGAAAAAGATTTTTATACCAAAACATTAGAAAATGATTATGGATTAGAAATTATAGTACCAGAAGCAAGAGAAAGAGCTGAGATTCATACTATCATTTACAAGGAATTATTAAAGGGCCTGTTTACACAAGCCTCAAAAAAAACAATTCTAGAAATTATTCATAAAGCACTGAAGCAGGGGGTAGAAGGTGTGATACTAGGGTGTACAGAACTGCCGATGCTGATTAAAGAAACCGATATAGATGTACCTACCTATGATACCGGAGCCATTCACGTAGACAAAGCCATATCAATGGCAATAAACACTCATTAAAACTATAATTATGGAAGCATGTAAACTAGAATACAATTGCGAGATACAAGTGCACAAAAGATCAAAAGTGAATCACATTTTTATAAAAGCTTTTACATATTACATCAACACGATGAGTACATTGTTTTTTAGTGATGTTGATTGCCATTGCGGATATAATACAGTTGCCAGAGGCATAATGATCCATAAATAAGAAAGAAGTAGTAATTGAATTTATTTCAATCCTACTTTTATTTATCTCAATTTCAAGATTATTTAAACTCCATATATGGCTTTAGATTAGCCAAAACCAATATAGCTAGATTATGAAAACAACTTCTCTCTTATCTATATCAGGAGTATTCTTTATGCTCTTTACCGGTATTACCTTTTCTCAAAACCAACCGTTAAAAAACCATCTGCTTTTTTATAGTTCTTTTGATGGAAAACCTACCGCTGATATATCCTCAGGAGATGTAATGATCTATACTGCTAAGAACTATAAAGAATCAGCGAATGCTATACCTGGTATTCATGACCCAAATGTTGTTTTAGCCAAAGATGAGGGGCTGTTTGGGGATGCTTTGCACTTCAAACAGGCCAAAACCTCTGCTGTTTTTTATAAAGCCTATAAAAATGTGGAGTACAGTACTACCTCATGGAATGGTACGGTATCTTTTTGGTTGCGATTGGATCCTAACAAAGATTTAGCACCTGGTTATTGTGATCCTATATGCATAACGGATGTAAGATATAACGATGCAGCCTTATGGGTAGATTTTACAGATCATGACCCAAGGAAATTCAGATTAGGAGCTATGGGAGATCTAAACATTTGGAACCCAAACAACGAAAACAATGAAGTAGAGTGGAATAAACGTACAGTTACAGTCAACCAACCTCCCTTCTTAACTAAAAAATGGACATATGTCGCTATTACTTTTTCAAAAGTAAATACAAATGCCTCTGAGTTTAAGCTTTATATCAATGGTAATTACCAAGGAATGATAAAAGATATTAATGATCCGTTTACATGGGAAGCGGAAAAGGCAAAAATCATGTTAGGCTTGGGGTACATTGGCTTCATGGATGAACTTGCTATTTTTGATAAACCACTAAATGCGCAAGAAGTACAATTGGTCTTTGAATTAAAAGATGGGCTGAAAACTATATTGAACTAAACTCTATAAAACACTTTGTCAAATGCCGATAATTTTTACTTCAATAATTTAATAATGTCTTTATATGAATTACCAATGGGAATCTCCATACCTCCTAATAAGATTACATCTTTTGAGGTTAATGCGGCTATCTTCTTGGTATTAATGATGTACGACCTATGTACTCTCAAAAAATGATTAGGTAGTCGTAATACAAAAGCGCTTATTTTATCTTTGGTGGTAATAATATCTTTAGTGGTATGTATGCGAACATAATCTTTTATGCTGTCGACAAACAAAATAGTAGCAAACTCGATTCTTATCATTTTTTTATTCGAGTTTACGTAAATGTGATCTACTATGGCTTCTGAAGAGGAATTGGATAAAGGTAGCATATTTGCTTGCAAAGCCCTGTATTTATTGATCGTTTTATAGAATCGAATAAAAGATATTGGCTTTAATAAATAATCAATGATATCTAATTCATAACCTTCCAAAGCATATTGTCTGTAGGCCGTTGTTAATACTACTTTGGGTTGTATGATAGTATTTTTTATAAAATCAATTCCTGTTACTACAGGCATTTGTATATCTAAAAACAAAAGATCTATACCGTTACTTTGCAGAAAATGCCCTGCATCTATTGGGTTATCAAATGTAGCAACTAGCTCAAGATCCGGTACTTTTTGGATATGATTTTCTAGTACCTTTATGGCTAACGGCTCATCATCTACAACCATACATTTTATAATCATATTATTGCAAATTAATCTTTAGTTCTACTTGAAAATCATGATCTGTTTTGATGCTTTCCAAATCGTAGTTATTTTTATAATTAAGCTCTAACTGTCTTTCCGAATTCAAAAATCCAATTCCTTGCCGTGATTGATCAGTGACCATATTTTGTTCGTTATAAGATAATGTATTATAGACGGTAAAGCAAAGTTGGTCTTTGTTGGTGGTCAGTTCAATTTTAATAACTGAATCTTTCAAGGTAGTACTCGCTCCATGTTTAAATGCATTTTCTACAAAGGATATCAGGATCAAAGGAGCGATCATCACATTGGGATCATGTAGATGATAGGTAAAATCCAAACTTAACTTATCTCCATAACGTAGGGACTCGAGATCTATATAATCCTGTATCAAGGAAATTTCGTTGAGTACAGGAACTTCAGGATCTTTACATTGGTACAGCATATAATCAAGTATATCTGATAATTTGAGAACAACTTCTGGCGCTTTTTCAGATTTTTCCAGGGTTAGTGAATACAAATTATTCAAGGTATTAAATAGAAAGTGCGGATTGGTTTGTGCTTTCAGAAATTTAAGTTCAGTATTCGCTTTTTCCTTTTGTAATACTTCAAATTGATGTCGTTCTTCAAAGCGATCTTTAAAGGCTTTTGTCATTAGCATTAAAAACACAAAGACATATACAGATGGAAAATACACTACTGCCAAATGAAACGGAGCAGTAATGATATCCAACAAACTAGTATATTTATAGTATTGGGGAACAAAAATTTTGGTCAAATGATCACCGAGAACCTTTGACATGAATAAAAGCATATATGCCGATACCAAAAAGGACACTCCAAAGCTGAAATATTTCTTTTTAAACAACAATTTGGGTACCTGGTAATAGATCAATAAATAACTGGCAATTAACTGTGCTGGTAAAAAACTAAATCCACTAATCAAGGTCTTTTTAACACTAGCATCGTTTAATGCTGCCAATATGGGTAAACTGATAAATAATAAAAACCAAAATATAAGGTGAGAAACGACTCTATTTTGAATGACCCAATCGATCAAGTGCTTTCTTTTAACCATAGTGCCTAAATATATAAAATAAGACTCGAGCTTTTCTTCAAAAAAGATGAATCTTGATCATCTATGGCTCAATATTCTTTTTTGACGGACAAAACCCGTTTTCTGTTGATAATAAGTATATATCTTAAAGAAACCTTTTTTCGTCTATTTTTTATTTTTTCAAGGGATTCGCTCTATATGTTTGTCATCAATAGTGCATAACAACATACTATTCTAAAAACATGAAATTCATCAAGACTTTAACTATTTTCACTATTCTGCTCATTCTCATTGTTGCTTGTAAGAGTAATGAACAATCAAATCTAGCCTTACTAAGCAATCAAATTCCAACAGATACTCCATTGGTTTTTGCGCCAGATATAATTTCAATTGACGATCACGCTTCCGCTTCGATAACATTTAATCCAGATATGACCGAACTGTTTCTCAATCATAGAAAACAAGGAAAAAACTATAACATCTATACCATGAAATTCCTTGATGGCAAATGGTCAAAACTAGAACTAGCGCCCTTTTCAACCAATTTGGAGTATTTGGATTTTCATCCTCGATTTACAACCAAAGGAGACCGCCTTTATTTTGGAAGTACAAGACCCGTCCCTGATACACTTTCAGAATCAATTAAGAGTAAAAGGCTGCATCAATGGTACGTTGAAAGAACTGAGAATGGGAATTGGAGTGATCCCATTCTGATGGGAGAACCGTTTATAGATCGCTACATCATGGGTGCGGCACCTTCTGAAAATGGTAATTTGTATTTTACTTCTGGCACGAGAACTGAAGAAGAGGGCATCTATTATACCATCAATCAGCATGGTGAATATGATTCTATTAAGAGAATGGACGATGTAATCAATACGAACGGTAAATTTATTGCACACCCATACATTGCTCCAGACGAAAGCTACCTTATTTACGATTCTGAAAAGGCTTCAGAACCTAATAATACCAATCTGTTCATCAGTTTTAAAATCAATGGTACTTGGACAAAATCTTATAGTTTAGGCCCCAAAATAAACACGGAACTAGCTGATGGAACTGGTACAGTCTCCCCTGATGGTAAATATTTATTTTTCTCCAGGAGTGAAAAAAAAACAAAGGAGGATGGAAGCACTTATTGGGTATCAACGATGTATTGGATGGACTTTATCATGTTAAAAAAAGAAATTCTTAAGAATATAAACAGCAACTAATAATGAAAAAAAACAATTTCATACTTATACTCATTGGGATATTAAACTTAACGGTTTACAACATTTGGAGTCAGCAATCGAATAGTAATCAAATATCTACTTCAGAGAATGCTTATTTAGGTCAACAACCACCAGGACTGACCCCAGAATTGTTTGCACCAGATATGATTTCTACAAAAGAACACCTCGAGATCGAAGGGGTATTTGCACCTGGGATGAAAGAGTTTTATTTTACAAGACAGGTGCAGGGAGAAAAGCCTAAAACACATGTATTTCAATTAAAAAATAACACCTGGCAAGAATCTTATGCTATACCACGTACAGGCGAAGTTGCAATTTCTACTGATGGAAATACAATGTATTTGGGTAATGAATACAAAACTCGAAAAAACTCAGGGTGGTCTAACCAAAAAAGTCTGGGATCCTCTTTCAAAAAATACCCTATCATGCGGCTTACAGCTTCGTCAAAAAGCACTTATGTTTTTGATGAACGAGATACTATTGGTACTATCCGATACTCTAGATTGGTCAATGGTAAGCGAGAAACCCCCAGGACATTTACAAAGGAAATTAATACCGGAACTTGGGTAGCACATCCCTTTATTGCACCTGATGAAAGCTACATCATCTGGGATGCCGAGCGCAAAGGAGGATATGGCGATTCTGACCTATATATCAGTTTTCGTAAAAAAGATGGTGCATGGGGCCCTGCGATCAATATGGGTAAAGAGATTAACTCCAAATATGAAGATGCCTTTGGTAGTGTAACCCCAGATGGAAAATATTTCTTCTTTCATAGAGTACACATAAGTGAAGAAGGGTTTGCAAAAAGTCATGCCAATATCTATTGGGTAGATGCCAAGGTTATCGAAAATCTAAAAACCAAAGCTAAGGAACAACAACCTTCGAATAAGGGTACTGCAGCTATCCAAAACCCATATCTAGGTCAAAAACCACCAGGTAGAACTCCAGAACGTTTTGCTCCAGGAATCGTTGCTAAATTGAATTGGGAGTATGGAGGAACATTTACTCCCGATATGAAGGAGTTTTACTTTTTACGGGAAGTAGGGGAGAAAGAAGAGGATAAAAAAATGGAATTTGTGGTGTTTCAGTATAAAGACAATCAATGGGAAGAGTCTGTAATATCTCCCAGAGTTGGGCAACCTTTTATTGCTCCAGATGGCAGAACCATGCATTTAGGAAGAAGATATAAAGAGCGCACCGAGACTGGTGAATGGTCTGAGATTAAAAAACTGGGATCTCTCTTTGAAGAGATTAGAATCATGCGGCTCACGGCATCCTCAAAAGGCACCTATGTTTTTGATGAGGTAGGAATGCCAGGCGGAAATGGCATTATTAGATATTCCCGGTTAATTGATGGAAAACGCGAAGCTCCAAAACCATTTGAAAAACAGATTAATACCGGTAAGATGAATGCACATCCCTTTATCGCTCCAGACGAATCCTATATCCTTTGGGACGGAAGAAGAGAAAGTGGTTTTGGTAATTCTGACATCTATGTAAGTTTTAAACAACCTGATGGCTCATGGGGAGAAGCAATTAACCTGGGTGAAACCATCAACACTGAAGCTTGGGAAGCGGCGGCCAGTGTAACCCCAGATGGTAAATATTTGTTCTTTAATCGAAATGTGGGTAAAGTGAAAGCAACCGACAAATATGATAATATTGACATCTTCTGGGTAGATGCTCAGATTATCGAAAAACTAAGACCTAAATAGTATCTTTTGAATTGAAATAGTCTGTAGATGCACTTTCTACCGTAATATCCAGAACAGTTTAATGTGTGTTCTGGATATTACATGATACTTTTGATTTCTAAGAAGTTTAATTTTTTCTAACTCTTTGACCTTTTACCGGTTCAGAACGTTCTACAAATACATCATCTTCATAATAATTCAAAAATTGCGCAGGAAGCCCTAACCCTTCACGTAAAGGTTCTGAGGTTTGTTGCAAGTGATAATGCAAATGCGGTTCTGTAGAGGCACCGCTATTTCCTGCTTGCCCAATTTCTTGTCCTCTAGTTACCATATCTCCAACAGCAACGATAATTGACCCTTTTTTTAAATGTGCAAGTATAGAAGTCTCTCCGTTTAAATGATCGATAATAACATAATTCCCAACCTGAGTACGATTTACCGTGCCAGGTTCATTGTCTTCAACAGAGCTTTCAATCGCTACTACCTTGCCATCTCCCGGAGCGTTCAAACGCTTTCCAAAGCAAAAATAATCTTCATTTTTACTACCATCTCCTGAATAGCTTCTACGATTTTGTACAATCAATAGATCATAAGCATACCGCTCACTACGTGAAACAAAATGGTGGGCTCCATCGCCATGCGTTCTTCCGGCATTGACCGCAAACCATTCTTCTTCAAAAGGCAATTCTAATGTTGTAAGGGTTTGATAGTTAAGATAAACATCTTCATCCAGAGCCCCTTCATCTCCAATTAGGGTATCAGCACAAGATATAGGTGATACGATCAGAACGACAAATAAAGTATATGTAAGTAACTTCAAAAATTTCATAATGAATTAAAATTTAAAGTGAATACCAAGGTTAATTTGATGTTGTAGTTCTCTATATGCATTAAAAACCTGAAGCCTATCATAATTAAAAGTATAACCCGCTTTCAGATCAAAATGAGTAGAGATACTGTATTTATATTCGGTGACCCATAAGGCGCTTTGATATTTGTTTAATGAATAAAAGCTTTCTTCGAACGTAGAAGTTCTCCAAAGGATAACTGGGATCACTACTTTGGATGAAATGGACTGGTTATCATTTATCTGATAGGCAAATCGTCCTGCAACGCCCAATTTTTGCTGAACATCATATTGCCGCCAGTCGAAATAAGAAGCTATATTGGTTTGTGTTTGTAACCCCACATGTGCTTTAAACTTCTCATTTTTATAAACTTGTTTCAACGTACTTATATTCAACACTAGTTTAGCATATTGAGGGTTCGCCTCTGGAATGATATTCGTTTCTAATTCAGAATTTAAATAATCGAGTTGTACTTCAAACAGCTTTTCCTTTTTGGTAATACGGGTATATTTAAGTTGATAATTCAAAGCATTATATTCATAACGTTGAACCGGGGCAAAGGCCAGATTTGTTAAGTATCCAAGAGTATATCCCGTAGCGAGTTCTAGTGTATTCTTTAGAGCGTTATTTTCTTCCTGAGAGAAAACAGTGGAGATAGAAAACGTAACCATCAAAATCAAGAAGACGATTCTTTTATTCATAAATTAAAGGTTGAATGCGTATAGAGAAAGATCGCTGTACCTATATTACAGTTCTTTGCAGATCAAAACACGCTACTTTTGAAAACAAAGCAATTGAAAAAATACCATTGAAAAATAAGTATTTGATCATCGTCGCATATTCGATGATCAACGTTGAAATCATCAATTCAACAAATAAATTTTGTCGTTCTTTGTTGAAAACAATACAATGAATGCTTCAAGAATAAGACTATACATCGGGCATATTGCATTCTGGTCACTCAACTATTGGTTTGTTATTTTTGGGTCAGCATTCAACTGGAACGGTTTTAGCTATAGTGATGGTAGCTTAGCTTACGCATACGCCTATGGACTTTTCTTTAATGCGTTATTGTTTTATGCTCAAGCTTTTTTATTCCTCAGCATATATAAACACCACAAAAAAATAATATTTTATCTGGCAAGCTTTGCTATCATAAGCTTAGTTACGGTAATCGAAACGTATTTAGATTTTTTGGTCTATGACCTGTATCACATTACTGGCGAAGTAATATCAGGAAGTTTGACTACCAATTTTATTGTACATGCTTTATACAGCGCAGCAGGTTTTTACTACATCATAAAGTTTGAATACCGAAAATCAGAAAAGGTCAAACAAAAGCTGATCGAGGAGACCTACAAGTCAGAATTAAAATATCTAAAAGCACAGCTAAACCCTCATTTTTTATTTAATGGCATCAATAGTGTTTACCATCTGATAGGTAAAGATGATACTTTGGCAAAAGAAACTCTGCTACAATTTTCGGGCTTATTACGGTATCAACTATACGAAAGTAACGCACATATTCCTTTAGAAAAAGAACTAGATTATATACAGAAGTATATAAAAATAGAAGAGACTCGTAAAGGCGGAGACATCAACTTAATTTATGATATTCAATTCGAAAACGCCGAACTAAAAATTGCACCTCTATTATTAATCCCTTTTATTGAAAACGCTTTTAAACATTGCAGCAATCATATTGACAGCAATGCCAATAGTATTGAGATTCAAATTAAAGAGCAGGAAAAGCGGCTTAGTATGAAAGTGATCAATAGTTATGATGATATATCTATAACCAAAAATGGGGTAGGAGGTATAGGGTTACAAAATGTGCAAAAACGTTTATCTTTAGTATATCCGGATCAACATCATTTAAGTATTCAAAAAGAGAATGCTCAACATATGGTTAATCTTTCTATTCGATTATAACAAGTAAAATGAAACCTCTTAATTGCATAATTATAGATGATGAACCTATTGCCAGAGAAGGCATTGCCGAGTATTGTAATCAGATTGAATCGGTACATGTGATTGCACTATGCAAGAATGTATTGCAAGCCAATCACTACTTAGAACAACATAAAATTGATGTAATATTTCTGGATATCAATATGCCTTTGGTTTCGGGTATGGATTGGTTAAAAGGGTTACAAAATTCTCCTTCGGTCATCATGACTACTGCATATGAAGAATATGCGCTGGAAAGTTTCTCATATAATGTCTTGGACTATCTGGTAAAGCCCATTTCTTTCGAACGATTTTTGCAGGCAGTAAACAAAGTATATCACTATCTCGGAGATACCTCTATGGATAATGTGCTTTTTGTAAAAAGTGACAAACAGCTTAAAAAGATTGCCCTAGCAGACATTCAATTTGTAGAAGCCATGCAAAACTACATCAAAGTTATAACAACAAAAGAAACTGTAGTTACCAATACTTCTCTAAAAGCTTTTAAAGAACTACTTCCTGAAGAAGCCTTTATACAAACACATAAATCATTTATTGTGTCTAAATATAAGGTAGACAAAATTGCAGATAACCAAATTTGTATTGGAACGTATCACATTCCCATTAGTGTACGACTCAAAAAGGCGGTTTTGGATCAATTTTAAGCTTAGTAATAATACCATCATATCCAGCAACATATACGAAACCATTGATGAGTTTTATATCCTGTAGAAAGTTTTTTGCGCCAAATACCTCTGTTGTTTCTTTAGTTTTTTCATCAAATGAAATGATCTTATTACTCTCACCACAACTAATGATGTGCTGATTGTAATAAACAATTGAACGTATAATATCACTATGTACCTTTGTTTTGATAATCTTTTTGGTTTCCAAAGATAATTCTATCAAAGTACCATCTTTTGCCCCAGCAAGAATAACATTTCTTTTTTCGGTATTGATACAAAATAAGGGTTGATCATGTGTATATAAGCATTTGGTTTTCCTGGAATATATATTAGTGATACAAATATTCCCGTTTTCGCAACAACTTATAGCATTATTTCCGACAATAGAAAGCCCCCAAACCCAATGATGATGTACTGGTATGGTTTCAATAATCTGCAAATTAGTATCCAAAACATACATTTTTCCACTAGTCCCAACTGCTATAATTAATTCATCCTTGAAGTTTGTTATATTCAGAATCATCTCGTCAAGATGAGTAACAGCCAATACTTCACCGGATAAGTGCCATTTTTTAACAGTAAAATCCCTGGAACAAGATACGAACTCATGCATTTGGCAAAGTGATATCATCTTGATCACCGATTTTGAATGAATCTCAATAGTGTTTAAAAGCTCAAGATTAGTATTCCAGTGTTTTATTTTTGTATCTCTACCACCACTTAAGAACTGGTTGTCATTCAGCTGTAGTAAATTCCAAATATACCCTTGATGATTAGTACTAGCTGCATTACTTTGAACCATAACATCTGATCGCAAAATGTATTTGTTGCCCTTAATAACTCTAGCTCCTGTATGCCATATTTGATGATCGAAAATCACTAATTTACCTTTTTTAGGAACAATAGTTTTTACTGGAAACTGTGCATTTTTTGATGTGTAAAACTCGGTTGCTCCAGCTTTAAAACAGCTATTATCATTAAGATACAACAGAAATGTAAACTTGGACTCATGGTTTGAATTTGGATAGTACACCCCGTCCTGATGTCGTGAAAACAGTTGATCTTTTTGGTATCTGCAGAATCTGATTTTTTCATTAACACCAGTAATTTGTCCTTTCAAATCAAGAATTTGACGCTGTGTTAACTTTTCAAATAGATAATCAGATAACACATTATTATTCTCTACCAAACGATCATTATTTCTGTAATAATTTGGATAGTGACTTATAGCTTTTTCAAATTTCTGTATTCTTGAATTCAAGATGTTATCCACATCTATATCAGACAAAAAATCTTCAATCTCTATAAGTGTTAAATCATTTATTTTGGTGGTTGCATGCATATAAAGGATCTATACGTTTTCCTTAAACAAAGGTCATAGAACTAAAACAGATATGCATTGATGTATGGTAAGATCTACTTATTAACGACAGTTTTTCGGATTCTACTCAGAGATTCTGGTGTAACTCCCAAGTACGAAGCAATATAGTGATGTGGAATTCTATTGAGTAAATCGGGGTATAATTTTATAAAACTTTCGTAACGATTTGAAGCATTTTGATGTTGTAAGGATTCTATTCGTTCTATAGCTAGGAGATAATTGAACTCTGCCATTAGTCGTCCAAAAGTATTGAAGGCTTCGCTTTGAGTATACAACCATTTCCAATAGGAATATTTGACAGAGATCAACCTACCAGGTACAATACATTCTATAATTTCTTTACTAGGATGTCCTTTTAGTAAGCTGGCAAATGAAGCTACCAACAAATTTCGTGAATCGTAATTAAAATAACTTGTAATCTCTTTACCGTCTTTTATTTGGTATACGCGATAAACACCCGAAATAACAAATTTTAAGGATGTACATATTTGTTCTTGTTTCAGGATAAGATCACCTTTGTCATACTTTTCAACAGATAGTTCAGACTGTAAAAGATTGATATCTGTTTCCGATAGTGGTACCCAATTGCTAATAAAAGCTATTAATTTTTGATATTCTTCTGGTTGCTTCATAAACATCATAAAGCTACAAAGTTTATATCAATTTTATAACAGTTGCGAATTATTCACAATCCCAAATTTTTCCTAAAGCTAGAGGAGTTCATTTCATTATTCCTATATTTAAAACCATAAACAATACCGAAACACACCATCATATTGTTTCAAACACTTTGGCTTACAAATTAGGAGGATATTCCACAAAAATGAAATTGAAACTTTTATTTTTCATGAGTGCATTGATTAACTTCAGACAGCCGATCAATTCTAAAGGTCTTCAAACATGCTTCCAAAATTTGTTTCTAAGTCAGCTACCTAAAACATCCATTATTTTCTAATCCATTGTATTGATATGAATTTCAGTCTAAATTCACAATTACTGTTTTTATCATTTTTTATCTCAACAATACCCCTATTATCACAAGATTTTGGAGCCCTGCAGTATCGAACCGTAGGCCCTGCCCGTGGGGGTCGTGTAACCACAGTAACGGGAGTAGCCATGCAACCCGGTACTTTTTACCTGGGAGCTTCTGGTGGGGGAGTTTGGAAATCTGAAGATTATGGAACGACCTGGAACAATGTCTCTGATGGGTTCTTTGACACACCATCAATAGGAGCGATTCAAGTAGCCGAAAACGATCCAAACATTGTATATGTGGGAACAGGTTCTGACGGATTACGAAGTAATGTCATAAGTGGAAAAGGAGTCTACAAATCTATCGATGCTGGTAAAACCTGGGAACATATCGGACTTAAAAATGTAGGACAAATTGGCGCTGTAGAAATTGATCCTACGAATAGTAATGTGGTTTGGGTGGCTGCTATAGGAAATACGTTCAAAAGCAACCCAGAACGAGGCGTCTTTAAAACTACTGATGGAGGAAAAAACTGGGAAAAAGTATTATCTATTTCCGATAAGGTGGGCTTTTCGGATATTGAATTGCTACCGGGAAACCCCAATGTTATTTATGCTGCCGCATGGAAGGCTGAGCGTAAGCCATGGACCATTATATCAGGTGGGTCTGCAGATGAAGGGGGTATATACAAATCCATTAACGGAGGAAAAGATTGGATCAAACTGAAAAACGGATTGCCAAAGGGCACCATAGGTAAGATTGATCTCGCCGTTTCTGCTGCCAATTCGAGTATGCTTTATGCCATTATTGAAGCTCCCAAAGGCGAGCAAGGATTGTATAAATCTATTGATCAAGGAAAGTCGTTTGCGCATGTTTCGAAAGACAAGCGCTTGGTGAATCGACCATTTTATTACACCAATGTAGAATTAGACCCTACAAACCCTGATGTTATATATTCTAACGCCAATCCATTGATCAAATCAGAAGATGGCGGTAAAACCTGGAAGGAAATGAAAGTACCTCATGGGGACAATCATGACATTTGGTTAAATCCCAATAACCCGCAACTCCTAATCCAGGCTAATGATGGTGGGGCCAATGTTAGTTTTAATGGAGGTAAGAGCTGGTCCACTCAGTTCAACCAACCTACGGCAGAACTTTATCAAGTAGAAGTAGATGACCAATATCCCTATTGGTTGTATGCGGGTCAACAAGACAATTATACTACCATTGCCATACCTAGTTTTCCACCAAGTGCGGTGCAAAGCGTTGGGTCTGCATGGGTGATCAATACAGGTGGTTGCGAAACTGGACCGGCCGTTCCAAAACCAGGTAATCACAATATTGTATATGCCAATTGCAAAGGACGATTCGGTGTTTTCAACAAGCTTACTGGGGTAGAGAAAAGCCATTATGTAGGAGCAAGTAATATATACGGGCATAACCCCAAGGATTTGAAATATCGTTTTCAAAGAGTGGCACCAATACATGTTTCACCACATAATCCAGATGTCGTCTATCACGGATCCCAATTCTTGCACAAAACGGATTCTGATGGATATTCCTGGGAAACCATTTCTCCAGATTTAACAGCTTTCGAACAGGATAAACAGGTCATTTCAGGAAGTCCTATAACCCGAGATATCACCGGAGAAGAATATTACAGTACATTATACTCGATAAGAGAGTCGACTCTACAAGAAGGTTTGATTTGGACGGGATCTAATGATGGAGTGGTTTTCATCACCAAAGATGGAGGCAAAACATGGAAAAATGTAACTCCAAAAAAACTACCGAAAGGGGGCAGGGTAGAATCTATTGCACCCTCGCATCATGATGTAGCCACTGCTTATATTGCTGTAGACAGGCATTTATTGGGAGATTCTCGACCTTATCTTTATAAAACCACAGATTATGGTGCTAATTGGACCTTATTGAGTACGGCTTCCAACGGAATCCCAAGTGATTATACCACTCGTGTCTTGCGGGAAGATCCTATACAACAAGGATTATTGTATGCGGGTACAGAATATGGGATGTTTGTTTCATTCAATGATGGGACTACTTGGCAATCGTTTCAACAAAATCTACCGGTTACTCCAATCACCGATATAAAAATATTTAGAGGGGATTTGGTGTTAAGCACTATGGGACGTGGATTTTGGATATTGGATAATATTACCACTTTACGAGATAAAGCCATACAAAATCTAGCGTCGTCGCCCCATCTTTTTAAACCGGACACAACAATACGCTATCGTTATCCAAAAATTCGTGCCGGCAACAGCTTTCCTAAATATCCGAGAACTACGGTCTATATGGATTATTATTTACCTGAGGCCACCAAAGGTTTGAAGCTAGAGATCTTTAATGATAAAAACGAACCGCTTATTACCATGTTAAGTGATAGTACTCAATTAAAATCTTCAGTTAAAGAGGTTGAGGATATGAATTTGAGTACCACTTTTCGATACGTTAATCAAAAACTAAAAGCCAAGAAAGGTCTAAATCGTTTTGAATGGGGCCTGCATAAAAAAGGACCCTGGCATAAAGACCAAAAGAAACGCTACAAAAACGGACCAATGGTGCTCCCGGGAAACTATACGGTTAAACTTACCGTAGGAGATAAGACCATGGAACAAGATTTTGTAGTGTTGGTGGATCCTCGCGTAAAAGCAGATGGAATAACCAAAGAGATACTTCAAAAACAACACGAAATGCAAGAAAAAGTGATCGCGTTGCTCACTGAAGCCCGTCTGCTACAAGATCGCTTAGAAAAAGAAGTCAAAAAGCTAGAAACCAAAGATCAAAAAACAGATAGGAATCAATTGGAAAGCCTAAAAAAAGCTTTACAACAGCTTAAGAATGAAAAAGGAGCCTATCCACAACAAATGTTAGTATCACAGATATCCTATATCTACAACATGGTAAATGGCGCTGATCAAATTATCGGAAAAGATGTGGTGGAGCGTTATCAAGAATTGATGACAGATTTTACAGCTATTAAAAACAGGGTGCAGCTATAGTTACAACTTCGCCAAATCCTCCAACTTTTCTGAAACAATAACTTTGTACATGGCGCTCACGGGAACTTTGGTATCCTCAATTAATAAATGGGTGCGGGTGGCTTTGGTTACCCGTTCCAAATTGGCAATATAGGATTTATGAGTACGCTGAAAATTCTCTGATAATAGGGTAGTGATATTGATTAAGGTTTCTGAAATCAGGTACATTCTGGTATCCGTAAAGATCTTCAAGTAATTTCCAAAACTTTGGATATACAAAATAGAAGTAAAAGGAATATTTACAGGCATCCCATCATGTTTGATCTGTAACTCTTCTTTTGTGCTATGTTGTTTCGGTGCCGAAATGGTTGACACTGTGACCTTGTTAATGGCTTTCAAAAAACGTTCGATCTTTATAGGTTTTAATAAATAATCTACCACACCATAATTATAACTTTCCAGCGCATATTCAGAATAAGCTGTCGTTAAGATCACCTTAGGCGGACGTACCATGGCATTCAATATTTCCATCCCATTCAACTCTGGCATTTCAATATCCAAAAAAATAAGATCTACTTCATTATGCTGGGCAAAGTTGATAAACTCCAAGGGATTACCTGTGCTGAGTACAATTTCAAAATTGTTGATTTTAGAACAATACTCTTCCAACACTTTGCGCGCTAGTATTTCGTCATCTATGATCCCTATTTTCATCATAAAGCAGTTTTTGGTTAAGGAGCTTTTAAATCGATAGCTAAATTTACACGATATTTTTTTTCTTGATCCTCAATATCTAATGTATGATCGGGATACAATAGCTGTAAACGCCGTTTTACATTCTCAAGTCCAGTTCCTTCTCTTTTGGATGCCGTAACCGTAGTAGGTTTTGAATTGACCACACAAAAATTAAGTGTAGTACCCTTAATCGTAGTAGTAATATCGATAGTACTCTGGTCGTTTGTGCTTTGGGCACCATGTTTGACTGCGTTTTCTACAAAAGGAATCAATAACATGGGGGCTATGGTAAAGTCTGACACTTGCCCCTCGATGACAAACTCTATCTTACAACGGGTGCTCAATCGCTTTTCTTCCAGTAACAAGTAGTTTTCTATAAATTCTAGTTCTTCTTTTAGTAAAACGGTGTCCTTTTTAGCACTCTCTAACTGATACCGCATCAATTCCGATAGCTGTATCACCACTTCAGGAGTTTCTGGGGATTGCTGACGAGATAGTGCATAAATACTGTTCAAGGAATTAAACAGAAAATGAGGATTGACCTGCTGTTTCAAATAATTGAGTTCGATCTCTTTTTGTAGTTTTTCCTTTTCACTTTTCTCTTTTTGAATGATGATACTTCTTCTTAAAAAGAAAGCCGCCATACCCGTTCCCGTAGTATAAATCAAAAAGAAAAACATCTTGTTAACGGTATGCCAACTGTATGCATGTCCTCGTATATATGCGCCTACAAATATGATCCCAATTACTAGAATAACGTATAACACATAGCGCCGCTTATCTAATAGAAAAGGGATAAAAATAAAATGGTTGATCCAGATAATCACCATAATGTACAAGGTATAGTTAAACCCATGCATATAAAAAGAATAGACGGTTTCAAAATTATCCCGGGATGCCCAGATACTTAATATTTCAAGGATACCCACCAGCAAAAAGGCGCCTGCATTAAGGAATATGGTATTCTTTATGGACCTGTTGAACATATGTGTTTTATTGAAAGGGTATAAAGATACTATCTATACGCAGCAGTTGCTATAATTTCTTACAAAAGCCATATATCAATGACAAAATGAGGTCATCACTTAATCCCTATGCTCATCCTATTTATGATATTACACATGGATTATGCTATACTTTTATTTCAACATTTAACTGAAACAAAACCTCCTGGGTTAGTAATTAATCGTTCCATAAAAAAATTAGTATATGAAAAATGTTTTCTCAGTTCTTTTAACCTTAATTCTTTTTCAATCATCTGCTCAAGAATCGAATACAGATACTACCATTGATATGATTAAAAAGGTAGAAACTGGACTCACAAATCAAGTACACATAGAGGGAGATTCCACCTGGTCTATAGAAGAGCGTATGAAACATTATGGTATTCTGGGTGTAAGTATAGCGGTTATTCATAATGGTGAAGTCGCATGGGCAAAAGGATACGGTGTACTAGATAAAGAAAGTAAAGTTCCTGTGACCGATAAAACGCTTTTTCAAGTATCAACCATTGGCATGTCTTTAACAGCTTATGCTGCATTACGTCTTGTCGACCAAGATAAAGTGACTTTAAATAAAGACATCAACAGTTATTTAAAATCCTGGAAATTGCCCGATAGTGAATTTACCAAAGAAAAGAAAGTGACCCTAAAAAACCTTTTGAGCCATTCTGCCGGAATAAATGTGCACGCTTTCCAGGGATATAGCACAGGTGAACCTGTACCCACACTTTTAGAGATATTAAATGGAACTTCCCCAGCCAATTCAAATCCTGTTATTGTAGACAAAGCAATTAATGAAAACCTTTGGATTTCAGCTGGTGGTTATACGATTATTCAACAAATGATGATGGACGTTGAAGGTAAAAAATTCCCAGACCTAATGAACGAATTAGTGCTCCAACCTTTAGAAATGAACAATAGCAGGTTTGATCAATCACTTAGCACAGCGCAATTAAAGACAGCAGCAACGGGTTATTTACGAGATGGTTCTATGGTAAAAGGTAAAAGGCATATCTACCCAGAATTAGCTTCAAACGGATTATGGACGACTGCAGAGGATCTTGCAAAATTTGTAATCAACATACAACAAACCCTAAAAGATAAGAGTAACAAAGGGTTATCAAAAGATATGGCAGAATTAATGCTTACCCCATCTTCAAAAAATCGTTATGGAAAATATGGATTGGGCTTTTTACTTTATGATAAGAAAGATGAACTCTACTTTGAGCACCACGGATGGAGTACAGGGTTTTATAGTAGGATGACTGCTCATAAAGACAATGGATATGGTGTAGTGGTGTTAACCAATACTCCGCTTCCTGCTTTTGTTTTTGAAGTGTTTCGTTCTGTCGCTCTTGCTTATAAATGGGATAATTATTTCCCAGTGTATAAAAAAATGGAAATTGAACAGTCTTTAGCTGATAAAATTACTGGGAGATATAGTAATAATGGTAGGGTTGTTCAAGTTTTTCAAAAAGAAAATCAACTGCTTTATAAAAATATAGTTGACTCGAAGGCAGAAGAACTTGTTAAAGTCTCAGATAGTAGTTTTGCGAGAAGAAATTCTAGTCGCATTATACAATTCAAACCAAATTCTGAAAATGAAATCCTCAATTTACTCTATATCAACAGTAACGATGGAACTATAGTATCAACTTTTGATAAGGCAGATGCCAATAAAAAAGAACCTGTAGAATTCCTTCTTGAAGGGAACTTTGACGAAGCCCTTAATGCATATAGGGCTTTAAAAAAACAAGATTCGACCTATCTTACTGTTACTGAAGATTATTTGAATGATCTAGGGCATCGTTTTTTGCGTGAGAATAGAATAAAGTTAGCACAAGATGCTTTCAAAGTGAATATAGTGCTTTATCCCTATAGTTTCGAAGTATATGAAAGTTATGCAGAAGCCTGCGCAAAAAATGGAGAAATTGATCTGGCTATTTTAAATTATACCAAATCATTGGAATTGAATCCTCAAAACAACAATACCCGACATAAAATTAAGGAGTTACAAAAAAGTGAATAAAACTAATTTTCATCTAAATTATATACACACTTACAAATCCCCTTAATTTCTTTACAAAAGCTATATATCAATGACGAAATGCTGTCATCATTTAATCGTTGCACTTATCCTGTTTATAGTGTGAAAGGTGAATTATGCTATACTTTTATTCAACCTCCAACTAAAACAAAGCCTCTTGGTAATTAATCCTTTAAAAAATTAGTATATGAAAAATGTAATCCCAGTTCTTTTAACCATAATTCTTTTTCAATCATGTGCACAACAATCGAATACAGATATTGATACTACCGTTGATATGATCAAAAAAGTAGAAACTGGTCTTACAACTCGGGTACATATAGAAGGAGATTCTACATGGACTATAGAAGAACGCATGAGCCACTATGGTATTCCGGGTGTGAGTATCGCAGTCATACATAATGGTGAAATTGCATGGACAAAAGGGTATGGTGTTGTGGATAAAGAAAGTCAAACCCCAGTAACCACACAAACGCTTTTCCAGGCAGCGGCAACGAGTATGCCGGTAACAGCCTATGGCGCATTATGTCTTGTAGAACAAAATAAATTAGATCTGGATGAAAACATTAATAGCTATTTAAAATCCTGGAAAGTCCCAGAAAATGAATTTACCAAAGAAAAGAAAGTCACCATAAAAAATCTTTTGAATCATTCTGCCGGAATACATCCTCGAGGGACAGGATCATATCATATGAATGACAAAATCCCAACACTTGTAGAAATCCTAAACGGAACTTCTCCAGCCAAAAACGAGCCACTAACCGTAAATAAAGAACCTGACGAAAGTGTTCGTTTTGCATATGCTAGCTATGTACCTATTCAACAAATGATGTTGGATGTTGGAGAGAAAACGTTTCCGGGGATCATGCATGAACTCGTGTTACAACCCTTAGAAATGAACAATAGCACGTTTAATCAATCGCTTACCACAGAACAATTAACGAAGGTAGCAACAGGTTATTTAAAAGACGGTTCGATAGTAAAAGATGGAAGAAAGATTCATCCATCAATGGCTTCAGACGGATTATGGACAACTGCTGAAGACTATGCCAAATTTATAACCAACGTACAGCAAACCCTAAATGGAAAGCCTACTAAAGGATTATCAAAAAATCTAACAACATTAATGGGTACACCTTATGGAGTGAGTAATCCTGGTTGGTCATTTACATTGGGGTTAGGGTTTCAACTCATTAATAGAAACGAAGAGATCTACTTAAGGCATCACGGATGGAACACAGGTTTTTATGCCGAGATTATAGCGCATAGAGACAAAGGCTATGGTGTGGTAGTGTTCACTAATTCTACTTTTCCCGAATTTAATGCTGAAGTGATTCGGGCTGTAGCCCTGGCTTATGATTGGGACAAGCTTGTTCCCGTGCATAAAAAAATAGAAGTTGAACAATCTCTAGTAAATAAAATCACAGGAAGATACATCAACAATGGTAGGATTATTCAGGTTTTTCAAAAGGATAATCAACTATTCTATAAAAATATCCTGGACGTGGAGGCTGAAGAACTAGTCAAAATCTCAGATAGCAGTTTTGTGAGAAGAAACTCTAGTCGATGGATACAATTCAAACCAAATCCTGAAAATAAAACCCTGAATTTACAGTATTTAAATAGAAACGATGGAACGATAGCTTTAGCTTTTGATAAAGTAGATACGAATAAAAAAGAACCTGTAGAATTCCTTCTAGAAGGGGACTTTGATAGCGCACTTAATGCCTATAAGGCCTTAAAAGAACAAGACTCAACCTATCTTACCGTTACCGAAGACTATTTAAATGATCTTGGTTATGATTTTTTTCATGAAGATAGGATGAAATTATCACAAGATGTTTTCAAGGTGAATATTGTGCTCTATCCAGATAGCTTCAGAGTGTATGATAGTTACGCAGAAGCCTGTGCGAAAATAGGTGAAACTGATCTGGCTATTTTAAATTATACCAAATCATTAGAATTGAATCCTCAAAACAACGGTACCCGACATAAACTTGAGGAGTTACAACAAAGTAAATGAAACTAACTTTCATTTTTTCCTGTACCTACGCCACGGTCAAACATTGATAAACAATTAAAAACATGAAAAACAAAACAGGATTACTACTCATACTACTTCTTATAGTAATACATAAGAGTTTTGCCCAACAAAAAGATCATGCCCCAGAGGCCACAGCAGCACAGATCGAAGGCTCGTTTCGGGATATTCCATATCTGGAAAATGCCTTTATCGATGCTACACCCAAGGCAAAAAAGGACAAGATACCTGTGGGGAAACTAGGTGTTGATGGCGGTAATAAAAAGATGATCCTAACCCTTACCAAAGAGATTGCCGATAGTCTATATGGCAGATATGACAGTTTTCTTATTGCTCACAAAGGAAAACTGATCTTTGAATCGTATTACAACCGCGGTCGTATAAACCTACCACATCCACAAGCCTCAGCCACCAAAGGATATACTAGTTTAGCGCTAGGTCGTGCGATACAGTTGGGACATCTCACCATGGAAGACCTACACAAACCCATAATCAGTTTTTTAAAAGACGTAGATGCTACCAAATTAGTAATGGGTGCCGAAAAAATCACCTTACATAAGGCATTGACTATGCGTTCTGGTATACGTTTGACCGACGAGCAACGAGAAACCTTTGATAAAAACCCAGATATGATCAAAGGACAGCAGCAAGTACAAACCTGGTTGAGCCTTAGTACCCCAATTACCTCTGCTACCCAAACTTTTAAATATAGTAGGGATGCCACTTTGGTGATGCAAGTGATCGATGCCGTGGTGCCAGGATCTGCCAAAGATTTTATCCAAAAGGAATTGCTAAACAAAATGGGCATTACTAATTATGGTTGGCCTACTGCAGATAATGGGTTACCACAATCCGGAAGCCGAGCCAGAATTACCTCTCGAGATATGGTGAAAATTGGAACACTCGCCAAAAACAAAGGAAAATGGAATGGTGAACAGTTGATCCCGGAAGCGTATATCAAAAAAGCCACAAGTAGAATTTTGTATACCGGGGATGAAGAGGTACATTACGGTGGTAAAGATGTATCCCGACAAGGTTATGGGTATTTCTGGTGGAGTGCCAACCTAAAATGCGGAGATAAAAGTTACTTTGCCAGATCAGCACAAGGAGGGTATGGCCAGTTTGTCGTATTGATCGACGAATTAGATTTGATGGTGGTGCATACGGCACATGATAACGATACCAACTATATGCAAATCATCGCAGAGCGAGTGTTACCTGCATTTATAAATGAATAACATAAACCATGAAAAAACCGTATTTCACTATATGCTTCCTTGTTGGAATTCTACTCGTATTGGCCTGCAACACAAACAAAAAGCAACAAAGTAGTGATGCTAATCATGAAATAACAAAAAGCCGCTATTTTGGACAAGAACCTCCCGGATTAATACCTGAAATTTTTGCCCCAGGAATTATTTCCTTAGAAGGAAGATATGAGCATGGTATTTCATTTTCTCCTGATTTCAAAGAGGTCTATTTTAGTGCTAATTATGAAGATGGAGAACCCAGTATTTATTATGCCAAACTCGAAGACCAGAAGTGGATCACCCCACAAAAAGCAAACTTTACTAAGGGTAAAAAAGTAGGAGAGATGCATCCTATGGTAAGCCCTAATGGTAAAATGATTCATTTTGCTGCTCATGATTCTTTTTCTTTACCACATCATAAAGAGTCTGTAAAAACTTGGTATGTACAACGTTTAAAAAATTCCTGGAGCCAAGCAAAACAATTGGACTCCCCTGTAAATGACGATTTTGTTTTCTATGCCAACGAAGCGAAAAACGGCGACCTTTTTTATACCAATGTATCCAAACGCAAGATGTATGTTGCCTCAAAGAAAGAGAATGCATATCCAGAAGTACAAGAAGTAGGAATTGGAGGTTTTCATGGATTCATTGCTCCATCTCAAGATTACATAGTAACCAATGCTAGAAACAGAGAAGATACGTTACGAAAAAGTGATATATACGTCTATTTTAAACAGAAAGATGGGGGATGGTCTAAACCTTTTAATCTTGGAAGTGAAGTAAATTCTAACTTTTCAGAAACTTGCCCAAGCATCACTCCAGATGGTAAATATCTGTTTTTTGGTAGGTATAATGAAGAAGGAGGATTATCCAATTTTTATTGGGTAAGTACAAAAGTTATTGATCAAGTAAGACCTAAATAACAGTAATAAAAAAGCTACAAAAACAAGTCCTTTGGGCGAATCTCTAGAATTCCCTGTTTTCTTGGTAATCACCCTTTCTTCCCAAAAAGCAAAAAATGCAGTGAGCCTTAATTACTAGAAAGAATAATTTTTTCACACTAAAATTCAATTATAAAAAAAACAAATAATTGATAATAAATATGTTACCTTTTTTTGTACTTTAGGAGTGATAAATTTTATAGAAATAACCCCGTATTCAAACTATTTGAATATGGGGTTTTTGTATTAATCATTGAAGCTTAAAAAGAGTAGCAATATATCTAATAACGAGTATTTATAAATGAACAAGGATAAAAGAAGCTCTGAAGCCATAGAACTTGAAGCAAAACTTATTAGACAAGAACATAGATTAATTGCTTTACTAAGAAATTTCTTTATTCATAGGAATCGGACATGGAAAAAGGGAGATCCAAGAAATAAAGCGGCTAGGAATGCATTCTTTTGGGGGTTGTTTTTTTCTCCAACGACAGTATCCATTGTATTTACGGGAGGCATATTAAGTTTATTTACTGTATATCTTATGAATAAACAAAATAAGCTGTTGCAGTCTCAAAATAAACTTATCCAATATCAAAACATGCGGATATCTCAACAAACTCATTTATTTGAAGCAGAAAGGGTAAGTTCTTTAGTTTTTTTATTCAATAATATAATGGACAAAATTGATGAAGAATTGAAAAATCCAGAAAATATTTCTAGGCAATTATCCGATCAATTATGTGCAAGGATTATTTCTTTAAGTAGGCGGTTAAAACCTTATAAACAATTAAATATAGAAAAAGGAATACTTGACAAAAAAATGTATAGCCCAGAAAGAGGACAATTGTTAATTAATTTGATCGAAGCAAAACTAAATCAAGAAACCTACATTAAGATCTTTAAAAAATCAGATTTTTCGTATTCTCATCTTCCGAATTACAATTTTGGTGATTACACATTTATCAAAGGAATTAATCTATCTAATTCTAATTTACAATCAATCGTTATTGATAACTCAGATCTTTCAGAAGGAAATTTTAGCTATTCTAATATGTCAAATGCAAAAATAAAAAATTGTGATCTTTCCTTAACTAGTTTCAAAGGAACCAATTTATTTGGCTCAACAATAGATCAAATAAATTTTGATTACTTAAATAAAAAATATAAGAATGATTCTGTAAGTGATAGTTTTGATAGGATGGTTTATATACTAGAAAAAAATGTCAACACTCCAGACAAAAGACAGTTTATTTCAATTGTGTTGGACGATGCTAATTTGATCAATGCACAATTCAATAATATCAAGTTTGATGATGCTAGTTTCATATGTACAAATTTGAATGGCGCTATATTACAAAAGGTTAATTTTGATGAATGCCAAATGTCAAATGCTAACTTTTTAAATGCTAAGCTAGAAAGAGTTAACTTCATTGAATCAAACCTATCGAATTCCAGTTTTGGTGACATTGCTTATAACAACATAGTGCGCTTTAAAAATTCTGACTTAAGAAATGCAGTTTTTGAACCTGGTAAAATAAAATTTAGTGCACAGTTATTTATTAATAGAAGAGGTTTTATAAACTATAATTTGTTTTCTGGTAAAAAAACAAATTTAACTGATACAAAACTCCCTAAAACTATTCCATTGGCATTATATCAAACCGATTTTGATGCTAAAAAAATAAATTACCGATTAGAAAGAGAAAACTTTATTACTACTAAACCTATTTTTGAATTAATGGACAAGGATACAACAAAGAAAAGAGGAGTATACATCCAATTAACAAGAAAATTAGGGGATTCAACGATATCGTATTGGGATGATCATTACTTTAACTATGAAAAAGATACGTTCGGCCATAAATTATCTAATTATTTTAATGATTTAACTCCTGAGAACATTAAAAAGATAAAAGCACAGTATAAAGTTAAATCCAACGATATCCCATTTAAAAATAAAGCCTTTAAAGATAAGAAAGTTGGTGTTAAAATGGTTTGGTTAGTAGAAAAGAACGAATAAAAACAAAGTCATTAGTCTACTCGCAGATCTAGAAGATTTCCTATCTTTCTGCTCAATTATCACCCTTTCTTCCCAAAAAGCAAAAAATCTTGGGAACCGCGATTGCTTAAGAACAAGTCCTGGATACCATCACCGTTTACATCCACAAAATCAATATCAAATCCTCTACCTTTAATAGAGGCAGGCATAAAGGTACCTGTAGTATCAGAAAATGATCCTTTACCATTATTGATATATACACTAAATGGACTATCCCCATCAAATCGAGCGCCGCTGGTGTTCCCCGTCATGATATCAACATCCCCATCACGGTCTATATCCAAAAACGCCACCCCAAAACATCGGTGTTCATCTTTGGGGAGGTGAGTAGTGGTAATGTCTGAGAAAAAACCCTTTCCATCATTCAATAACAATCGATTCTGTCGCAGTGCATTGGGTACAAAAGCTTGCACATTTCCGTATAAAATATCCAGATCTCCGTCTCCATCAATATCCGCGGTAACCACTTCTCTGGTTTCTTCGGGTTCGCTGCGATAAGGGAGTCGATCTGCAGATTGATCTTTAAAAAAGCCTTTCCCGTCATTTACCAATATGCGATTAGCATCTTCGTTGGCCACTAGTATATCCTGATCCCCATCTTTATCGATATCGCATAGCGTAAGATCCTGGGTTACATCTACAAATGCTCCAAAACGTGCGAGGGTTTCATCTTTAAAATGTCCTTTACCATCATTAATCAATACATTGTTCTGGCCGTTGTTGCCAATGAGTATATCTGGAGCTCCGTCATTATTCACATCGTAAACTACCACAGAATTAGAAGTTCCAGTTACAGGAATTCGATCGCCACCATCAGTAAAGGTCCCATCACCGTTATTAATGTACAGTTCGTTGGTTTTATCATCCTCACTCACCACAATGATATCTGGATCTCCATCCCCGTCAAAATCGGCAATACCAATATCCTCGCTATCATGAGCAACTTGAGGAATACGTTTACTTTCGTTGGTAAATTTTCCTTTCCCATCATTAATGAGTAAGATATTAGGTTTATGCTCATTGGCGATCAAAATATCAGGATCTCCATCTCCATCCAGGTCAGCAATTCCCGCATCCATAGAAAGGGCTTGCAGATCTTGATATGGCAGGTGAGTTAGGGTAGCATCGGTATACAAAGCGGTTGCTTTTTGTTCTTGACTATGCCCATGGAGCATAATCCCAAACATTAGCAAGAATATAGGACTCTTTTTCATCGATTTGTGCGGTTTTTCGCTAATGTAAGCTATTTTGAAACATGGGAATCGGCATGCGCTTTACATTAACATGACATTAGCAAACCAGCGATAACAACGAATAACTTTTTTTAGCTATTTTTATGTCCTTTAATCACATAAATGACTACTCAACCGAAGTTACCACGCTCTTTTTTTAAACGTATTCCTCATGCCATAACCATGCTGTTTGGTATTATCATCTTTGTTGCCCTGTTAACGTATGTACTTCCCGCCGGAATGTATGAACGCATACAGGTCAATGGCAGAAGCGCTGTAGTTCCTAATTCATATAAGGTGATCACGTCTACACCCATTGGGCTATTGGATATGTTTAAAGCGATTCCTTTGGGTTTTAAAGCAGCTTCTGAAATCATTTTTATCGTACTGGCTGGAGGGATTATGTTTGGCTTTATGGATAGAACAAAAGCAGTAGAAAATGGAGTAGGGACCTTGGTTAGGAAATTGGGGCAAAAGAACAAAGTACTGATCATCATCATCATGACATTTATCTATGGTATGCTAGGCGTGGCTATAGGCTATGAAAATAATATCGCCATGGTACCAATTGCGGCAGTACTCAGTCTGGCGTTAGGGGGGGATCTAATTTTGGCTGCAGGGATTTCTGTGGGAGCCATGACTATTGGTTTTGGTTTGTCTCCTATCAATGCGTATACCGTAGGGACCGGACATAAACTCGCAGAACTCCCTATGTTCTCTGGAGCTTTATTGCGCAGCATACTTTGTTTTGCGGCCTTAAGTTTAATGGCTTTTTATAATGTGCGCTATTTTAAAAGGATTACCGCAAATCCAAACAAAAGCCTTGGGAAAAACCTTGATCTTAGTGAATTATCCCTATCAAAACCCATTAGTGATTATCGGTTAAGTGGTAACAATATCATGGTGATTGCCATTTTTACGATTGGACTTTTAGTCATTCTATACGGAGTCTTCAATTTCAATTGGTACATTAACGAGCTATCGGCCGTTTTTCTAATGATTGCCCTTCTTTGTGGATTGGTATCCAAGATGGGCGCTACGCAAATGAGCGAAACGGTATTAAAATCAGTAAGTATTGCTGCTCCAGGTGCTTTTATGGTAGGTTTTGCTACTTCTATAAAGGTATTGATGGAAATGGGAAATATTGGAGATACGATTTCTTATGAACTCTCCAGCATTTTACAAGGTTTGCCACTACACGTAGCCGCTATTTGTATGACCATTTCGCAATCAGTAATTAACTTTTTTATCCCTTCGGGAAGTGGGCAGGCATTGGCTACATTACCCGTAATGCTCCCTTTGGGGGAATCCCTTGGTCTTACCAAACAAGTCACTATTTTAGCTTTTCAGATGGGGGATGGGTTATCCAACTTAATTAACCCTACCTTAGGTGGATTAATTGCCATGTTGAGCATGTGTCGTGTACCCATTGATCGATGGATTCGTTTTATATTTCCGGTATTACTCAGTTTAATAGGTATTGCCTTTTTAACCTTAATTATAGCAGTAGCAACAAATTATAGCTAATTATGAATGCAGCAGATATTCTCTCAAAACTCGTTTCATTTCCAGTCCTTGGGGGCGAAAGTAATTTAAGTATTATTCATTGGATCAAAGAATATATCGAATCCTATGATATCGAAGTACAGTTAGTCCCAAACACAGAAGGAAACAAAGCTTCTTTACATTGCAGAATAGGCCCTGCAGTGGATGGAGGGGTCATTCTTTCAGGTCATACCGATGTAGTACCTGTAAAAGGACAAAAATGGGACACCGATCCGTTTGTATTGACCGACAAAGGAGATGGAAAGCTATACGGAAGAGGTTCATGCGATATGAAAGGGTTTATTGCTTGCTGCTTAGCAGTATTGCCGCAAATGGCCAAAGCTGATCTGAAAAAGCCTATTTATTTTGCCTTTTCATATGATGAAGAAATAGGATGTTTGGCAGGACCTGAGCTAGCACGTGCAATAAATGATTTTTATACAGAAACTCCTAAATATGCGATTATCGGAGAACCTTCTTTGATGGAACCTATCGTAGGGCAAAAAGGAATTTATATTCTAGAAACCTATGTCACTGGTTCTGAAGGGCACAGCAGTCGTATTAAACAAGAGGTGAGTGCCATACACGAATCTATGCGTCTTATCCTTTGGCTAGAGAATAAAATGAATCAATTGATTGAAAGTAAACAGTTTGACAATCGTTTTCATCCGCCGCATTCAACCATCCATATTGGGTTAGTAAATGGAGGGATTGCTCCTAATATCATAGCTGATAAGGCTTATTTTTACTGGGACCTACGGACTATCCCTATGGATGATGTCAATACCATTATCGCTGAGTTTGAAGCCTATTGCAAAGAACGAGTAGGAGAGTTACAAAAGATATTTCCAGACTTTTCTATAAAAACGATTGAAAATCATCCCGCAGTACCACATTTGGATACCAAAGATGATGCAGATGTCGTGCATTTGGTAAAAAAGATCTGTGGCAAATCTGAATTAAACACCGTAGCATATGCCTCTGAAGCTGGTCAATTTGCGGATGAAGGGTTTCAATCGATTATTTGCGGACCAGGATCTATTGCCCAGGCGCATCGCGCTAATGAATTTATAGCCAAAGAACAACTGGATAAAGGGGTGGAGATGATAGACAAACTCATTGAGGAGTTGTCATCAGATCATTTTGTGTAGAAGAGTGCCTTGCTTATTTTAATACTATCCCGTATTCCCAAAATCACAACGCTACAACCTATAATCATTTCTAGTATCCATAGAAAATCAATAGGTCTAAAAAGAAGCATAAGTACTCTAATAGCAACATAAGCCATGAGCATATGATTGAGTATCGTCTTATTTTTTTCTTTAATAGCAAAAAGTATAAGGACACTCAATAAAAGTACAGTGCTGATTACCATGATTTCTGTAGCATAAGGCCAGCGCAATACCCGCATGGTCATGGCGATTATTAATACAGCACTCAATATCCAACCCAAAATCCCTGGGTATTGTCTTTTGATCAATGTGCTTTCCATAAAACAGACCAATACCAATACTACCATTTTGATATCAGCTTTGGGGATGATACTGAAATTTATGGGATCGGTTTTAAGAATGCTAAAGAGTATCTTATTGATCAAAGGTGGGATATAGACCAAACTAAACAGTAGGGTAATAACCAATAATAGGTGTTTCTGGACAAGGATGATACTTTTGAGGTTAAATATAGCATTATTATTAGGGTTTAAAGTGCCGATTTAGGATTGAAACTGCCCTAGAATTCACTAGATACGTACTAGGGCAAGATCTATTGGGTGTGGTATTATAGTACCATACTCAATATTTTTCATGTCAGATGAAATTTGCCTCGAAATCTTCTTCCAAAATAAATTAATAAACTTGGGTAACATTTTACCATCCGTCAACACTTATAAACAACATTTATCATTTTAAAACATTTTTTACAAAACACTTTTCATGAAAAACACACTCTTTTTACTGTTCTTTTCAATTCTTTTTGTTTCCTGTTCTTCTGATGATACAGAGATATTGCAACAACAACAAGAAGAAGAGGATGATCCTATAGAAGTAATTGCAGAAGGGAAGCAATCATTCAGTATTGATTTTAAAGAAATAATAGCAAAGAGTTTATCCAATAAAACCGTTGATCTTGTTCCAGACTATGCTTTGATTAGTATTAATGATAGTGACGGAAACGAAATATTATCCAGAGAAAAAATTTCAATTGTTGAAGTAGATGAAAAATACGTAACAGAAGAAATTACTTTGGATGCGGGAACCTATAGTTTAACCGAATTTATAGTGGTGGATGCAAATGATGTAGTCATCTCATTAGCTCCAAAGGTAAATTCTGCGTTATCTCAATTTATAGAAAATTCAATCCCTTTCGATTTTACCGTAGAAACCGATGAATCTGCCATTGCTGATGTAGAAAACATTGATGCTGCAGGCTATGTAGCTTTTGATTTTGGGTATGATGATTTGGATGTAATGATACCAAACGCTACAGATTCTTTCAGTTTAACTATCGACGAATCTTCTGATTTTACGCCAAAAACTATTGTTCTAAAATCGATTACAGCATCAAATTATGTTGTAGACTGGGGAGATGGTACTGTTGAAGATTACGTATCTACAGCTACCGATACTACCGAAGAAAACGAATTAACCCACACATATACAGCTGTAGATGTTTATGAAGTTACGATAAGCGGGCCTTTAGAAGTAATCGAAGAGTTTAGTTTCTACAGTAATACGGAAGAAGGAAATCCTTATCAAAGTAATATCACTTCAGCAGATATAGAAAAGTTAATACTGCTTAAAAAATGTCATATTTATAGTGGTAGACTTTCAGGACTCAACACCTCTAATAATACGGTTTTAGAAATATTAGAATTAGGCTATAACGAAATAACTAGCCTTGATGTTAACAATAACAAAAATTTAAAAAGAGCCTGGCTAAGACACAATCAGCTCACTGAATTTGATGTTTCCCAAAATTTAGAACTAGAATTCTTATGGGTAAATGGAAATCAAATTTCAAACCTCGATGTCTCCAACAATATCGCTTTAAAGAAGTTATTTGCTCGGGATAATGGAATCAGCAATTTTGATGTTTCGAATAGTTTAGAATTAGATGATATTGACCTTAGCGGGAATTCAATCAGTAGTATAGATCTTACCAAAAACACAAAATTAGTGGAGATCAATATAGGAGCTAATCAGCTTACTGAAATTGACCTTTCTCAAAACACAGAGTTAAAACGTGTTGATTTGTATGAAAATCAAATCACCAACATTGATTTTTCTTTTAATACAAAATTACGGGATATTTACATTCATGATAACTTACTCAATACGTTGGATGTATCCAATAACCCTGAGTTAGAACGCTTAATTATTAGAAACAATACCATAAGCACTTTGGATATATCGAATAATCTTAAAATTTTCAATTTAGAGATAACAGGGAATCAATTTGATGCCATTGAGATCGATCAGATGATCGCACAGATATACGATCAAGCAATTCTAAACGAAACTATGAACGGGTATGTAGATTTTAAAAACAATCCTGGGTTTAATGCTATTGCTCAATCTACTATTGATCAGATGAATGAACTGCAAGCTGATTATATGTGGATTTTTAATAATAACTAAGGCTACATTTAAAGATTCGACTATGATATAAACTCTTCAGTAGACGTACTACATCCATATAGCATATCTACTGAAGAGCTTTAATTTAGATTTTTCCCAATCCACAACTGTATAATACTACTTTCAGAAAACAACACAATACATCGGCTAGCATATCTTATTTCAGCATCAAAACCGCTATGGTAAGGCCACTTTATAAATCCTACATCCAAAATTTTCTTCACGGATAAGGATTCCCGTAAAAAACTCATAGCAAAAGCTGTTAATTTTAATCCATATAACAACGATCATAAGGCTTTGTTCCTTTTTTTAAAAGTGACATAAGCTAACTTAAAAAAACAGTTTTTTGTTGTATTTCCCCAATTCTATTTCCTGAAAAACTCAAAAGTATACCCTGTATTGGGTATTTACTTTAGTGCTATCGTGATGTATACTTGTATCGTCAAAAGCCCTCTATCTATTCCTATAGAAAACCTATGTAAGACCTATGGTGTTTTAAACTGAAGAAGTGTATGAAAAAAGTAGTAGTAATAAGAGATACGATAGGTCGAAAATTAAGCTTGGGAGTGTGTATGGTTATCGATGAGCAAAACGCCATCGCGTTTACCTCTCAAAGTTTAGAACGGGGATGGCTCAATAATGCACGTAACATTTCTTGTATTCCTGCAGGGATATACAAGCTGCATCTAGAATGGTCTCCTAAGTTTCAACAAAAACTCTGGGAAATATATGATGTACCCAATCGTAGGGAATGTAAATTCCATGCTGCGAACTTTTGGAGACAACTCAATGGTTGTATTGCACTCGGAAAAAAACGTGCAGATATCGATAATGACGGATTTATGGATATCACCGATAGCAGAAATACCATGAAACGATTTCATAAAGCATTAGAAGGCGAAACTACTGCTGTACTGCATATTATCAATTCACAATTAACGTAACAACAAGGTAGGTATGTCATTTTTTGAAGATCTAAAAGAACGACTAGAGACTACATTGGTAGACTTGACCACCATAGAGCATGTTTTAATAATTGAAGAGTCAGACAACTTATTATATCGTTTTCAACAAACTGCAGGAGATAGCCTTAGTTATATCGGTGCGGCTGATGACGTAGATGAAGAGTTATTTGAACTGTTTAATGAAGCTTTTTCGGCATCTGTAGAAGCACGAACAGGTATAGGACAATTTATCATTGAATGTTTAACATAAATAAATACATAAAAAATGGGATTACAACAATTAAAAACAAAAATTGAAGGAGCAGTTGAAGATTTAGCTACACTAGAAGTAGCCTCTTTTACAGGAAACCAGATCAATCTTGATGGTGTTGATCCAGGAGATGTTTTTGATACTATTAAAAGTGGATTAACCAGTTCTACATTGGTTGGGTACTCTAGGTTTGAGGTAGAAGGGGATGCAATGAATTACGTGAACAGTGATCTTGGGGAAGATAAAAAGTACTTGATTGATGGGCACAATTCTATGGTAGAAGGAGCGCAAAAATCCAGGAAGGATTTCTTCGAATTTGTTCTTAAAGTATTAGGTGTAGACGTGGATTAAATGCGAAAGATTCGTTTTTATAGATTCAAACCCAGTACACAACCACCAGACACCATGGATGGAATGAACGATTGGATGAATGGTGAAATTTCAGATGCTGCCATTGAACCGATAGATGTTTATACCTATACTAATCAGGGGGTAACGGGCGAAGCAAATGATCATTATCCAATGGCCTTACGAATTTTTAAGTATGTCATCAACTTGAAAAGTGCCTACAATTGGTTAAAAAAGAAATTACATGGATAAGCCAAATACATTTGAACTCATTGAGGATACAGAAGTAAGAACGCAATTAACCAAAGCGTATGAAAAGATTGATCAATTGGAAATCATCCAACTATTATCAGACTTAAAATACTTGCCTCAAAAAACGTTCGAATACGGTATTTATGATAATAGTAAGGTAGAGAATGCTATCAAAAAGTTTAGACATGAACTTTCAGAGGCATTGGCAAAGACAGCGTTTAGTAATCTAAACTTTGTCTACAATAGCATCTCAAAGCTATTTGAAGAAGGAGAGGAGCTGCCCAACGAATTATCTCATCAAGAATTCACCTTACTAAAAGAATTGACAGGTCTTGACAAAGAATTGGAGATCTATAAGGTGGAGGAGGAGCAGACCTCTTTGTTATCTAGAGTGTTGATTTATAGATTCCATGTATATGATTTGGCCAAAACCATTCAGCCCAATCATAAAATGACCACAAATGCAGTAGCTGTACTACAACAGTCGGCAGAAAAACTTGGCTTTGATGGTGACATCTATAGCTTCGGAAACCTGCTAGCTGATCAGGAAAATTTATCAAAGTTTTGTTTGAGCTCTCCAATTTTAACCAACAATATTTTTCTGGATTGTATTTTTATTTCAACATCTACAGATCAGGGGCGTGAAGTGCTGAACGAACTTGGAAATACAATCAAAAGGAAGCTTCGTTTCCAAAGAAAAATTGCTTCTCAGCCTTCAAAAACCATTATATCCAAGCTCATCAATTTTCCTGATCGCGAAGCCGTAAAAAATGAAGTCAAAAAGTACATCAGGCAAGATCAAAATCGGTTTTTGAGCCGTGTTTTGCAGGTAAAACTATGGACGATGGGTTTGTATTATGGGCGTTTGGATCATGATTTTGGTCCTTTGTCTATTACCGCTTTAAGTCAATTTTTAATGACTATCGTGCAAAAAGATGAAGATGGCGAAAAAGAGCTGGGTCGCATCATGTATAACCTCAAGAAGGATCAGTGCATTATAAATATTAGATATCTACTCAAAGAACATTTTATCCCTACCGAGGTATCCGATATCCCGGTAGAACAGTCGTCGGTGTCTCAGATTTTTGATTTTGTGTTAGAAGATAAATCCGATGTAAATGTTTTCAGTGTAAATGAGCATACAGAATTTACGCAACAAAGAGAAGAGCTTACCCAAAAACTAAAAACCGAACTAAATCAAGAAGCAAAACTAGTGAATGAGGGGTATCGTACCAATATACGTCAATACAAAGCGCATAAAGGAATTATGCGGTTTTTCTCCAAGATTTTCAAGTTTGTTAGAAATGCGATTCGAAAACTGAGAGAACTCTTTAAAAAACTGTTTAGGATTATTAAAAAAGTATCCAAAATCATATTTAATGAGATCAAGGATGCCTTTCAAAGTTTTAGCAGAGGGATCGAATTTCTTTTTGGAGACCGAATTGTACAACCCACTGCAGCAATAAGCTCTGATTATGATTTTGATTTTGATGGGGTGACTAGAATTCACTCCAAACCCAGTAAAAAAGAGTACGAAATCCATATCAAAACTATTAGGGAGTATGCATCTGCTATCTATTCCACGCTAAACTTTACCAGGATCGTTATAAAATGGGGAATACGAGTGGCCACCGGACCTATTAGCTGGGTACAAATACTCGTGGGTATAGCAAAATTGTTTAGAGAGATGATTCGAAAGAGAGGCATGATCCAAGGGCAGAGCTTGGCTATTGTTTATTAATACATTAAAAAATTATTATGGAAAGACTTATTACTATTCTGAACGCTCTCGAATATGGAATCGTAGCAACAGAAAATTATAGTTTTGATCAAATTGCGAACGCCTTTAAACAAGGACGAGTAAAATTACCGTTATTAAGAAGAATGGGCGGCGGAGGCAACTGTGCATCCATAGCATTAATAAAATCGGCTATAGGATCATTAGGTTTTTCGGGTATTTTTCAATCTGTGATTATTGATACAAATAAAAAACGGTTTTTAATTGATCTTATTGATGATGAAGAACGGACTTACAGTCTTTCTTTTCGAAATTATAAGTACGCCAAAAGAAAGTCGTCTTTCGAATTGAACCGCAATGATGAAACATCGCTAGACATTTTTGAGTTTTCTAATTTTTGTTATGCGGTTTTAGCCGAAATAAAACGGACGAACTACCGAAGAGATCGAAGATACAAAAGAGCTATTACTGATCTGAACAAGGGAGAAGCAACAAAATACATCTATGGGAACCTGGGAGTAGACAAACAGAAAATAGGGGACGTATCCATAGAAAATTTAGGCTCCTACAAACATATTGTAGTTTGGAATAGTAAACATGCCGTTTATGCCAGTGAAGGTATGTATGACGAGTTTTTTAACGGGCATAATGATACAGAGCCTTTAGAAAAACTCAAAGAAATTCATGGTAATGGTACCGACAAGCACAATCCAAAAGGTGCTTATGTGGTCATTCAATAACTAAATCAAAACATAGTATTATGCCATATAATCCAGATTTTATTGCAGGTCAAAATATCCCGCTTCCCACACCCAATAGTCGAGTACTGTCTTCGGCATTTGGAGGAGGATATATTCATCATTCGCGTCATTCTATATTGTTCAACCAGAAACGCGGTTTCGCTTTTGTGGCTGCCCATAATGTAGATGGAGCAACACTATCTTCATCTCAGTTTACGAGTCGCAATTTCCGAGAGGATCCAAATATTCAACCCGGAACCCTTCAGGTAGACAACAATCGTGGCTATCGGCAAAGTCAGAATGGGGTGTTTGGGCCCAATCCTTGGGATAGGGGACACTTAGCACGACGCAAAAGCCTATCATGGGGCAATGAAGAGGAAGCTTCAAAAGCAGAACTCGAAAGCGATTTCTGGTCAAATATCGCTCCACAACACAAGAACTTGCATGATGATGCCTGGGGAAATATTGAAGATTGGATGTTGAAACGTGTAGAAAATAGCAACCAACGAGCGTGTGTCTTTACCGGTCCTGTATTTACCGAAGATGATCCAAAACATAACAATGGACCCAACGAAATACCTATTCGAATTCCTGCAGGATTTTGGAAAGTGATTACCGTCGAGTTGAACGGTGTAATGCGTTCGGCTGGTTTTCTGGTTTGGCAACGTGATTATGATAGTGAAACTCCATTACCTTTTGAACCGGTATTGGAGCAAGTTCGATTAACAACGATTGAAGTGTTGACCGGATTGACTTTTCCATCGTTACGTTCATTTGATCCTTTATTGTTTAACCAACAGGGACAAAGACGTGACAAATCCATCTCCTTGGCTCGAAAAACCTTACGCAAGGAAATGGCCAAATCCTTTGATATTGCATTAGAAACAGGCACGGAGCTTGCGGAAGACTTGTTGTTTAAAGCCACTTCTCCTGGTACATTCATAATTACAGACATGAGAGATATTGTGCTTTAAAACCTATCAAATCTCAGACAGTTCTCCTTGTTCCTCTACCAAGTAGTGTTTATTTACAGAGATGTTATTAAGCGTATCCACAATACCCGATGGCCATTGCAAAACAATACTATTGATTTTGGCGGAATGGCCCAGACCAAAATGCATTTCATAATCATTCTGGCTTCCATATCCGGTTACAGGGTACATCCATCTATGGATACGTTTTTCTTTTTGATCCACAGTAAAAGTAAGGATCGCTAGAGTGCCTATACCTTGGCGATTAGATTGTACGCCTCGTAGTCTAATGGTTATCCAATTGTTGTCTGTGGTATTATTTTTATAAAACCTATTGATTTGATCATTACTTCCCCAGTTGGCTACAAAAATATCCAGGTCTCCATCCCGATCAAAATCCGCATAAGCAGTACCGGCAGAGGTGTCGGCATGTTTTGTAATTTGATCCGTTAAATCTTGAATAAAGGTTCCGTCCCCTTTATTTAGGTATAAAAAATTATGCATATCTGGTCTATAGGTACCATTTGCGATAAAAAGATCAATATCACCATCATTATCATAATCTCCCCAGGTATGTCCTTTAGAGGCTCCTCCTTGTTGCTGGGTTAATATACTTTGTTGGACAACCGTTAAATTACCCTGGCCATCATTTTTGTATAAAAAGTTCTGTTTGTCAAAGTTTGCCAGAAACAGATCCAAATCCCCATCTTCATCATAATCCGCCATAGATACACCGTAGGAGTACCCTATATCTTCAACCACATGTCCGGTGTTAACTTTTTCAAATTCCCAATTCCCTAAGTTTTTAAAATAGAGATTTGGTGTTCGGGCATTGGCGACATAAAAATCGGGGAGACCGTCATTATTTAAATCTCCACATCCACATGCACGGCCTCTGCCGTTACCACTCGTAAGTGGGCTGTCTTTCATCTTTTCAAATACTCCATTCCCTTGGTTTTTGAACACCAGATTGGTTCCACTTCCTGAGGCAACTATAAATACATCCAAATCCCCATCATTTTCGATATCTACCCAGCAGGCCATAGAGGCTGCTATATCATCTGCCGTTAAAGGATGATCAGCAATTCTTTTAAACCCCATATTTTCGATATTTTCAAAGAGAAAATTGCCTTCTTGACCTCTGCTCACCACATATAGATCCAGGTCTCCATCATTATCATAATCTACCCAGTTTACGCCTTGCGAATTACCCCCGTGTTTCACGACTTCAGAATACACGTCTGCTCCCGAGGCATCACTGGTCATTTTTTTAAAGGTACCATCTCCATTATTTCTGTATAAAAAATTCCATTGCCCATTAGAATTGGCAACATACAGATCCGGATCTCCATCCTGATCATAATCGCCCCAGGCCACTCCGCGTGATAAATTACCATCTGTGGCTATTCTTCCAGTAACTATAGGTTCGAATATCCCGGTTGGTATACTTTCCTTTTTGATGGTGTCTTGGTTAGCAGTTTGATTACAAGCTAGTACAGACAGGAAGGGAAGGAGCGCGATGAAAACTTTGGTTTTGAATTGCATAGCCTAATGTTTTATTTCCACTCTTTTTTTGCTTCTTCCAGGTCTTTTAGAAATTCCGGGTTTTTGGTCATCGCTACTAACATCTGGTGCGCTAACACCCGTGCTGCTTCTTCATCACTGGGATAATGAATCCCCATAATTTCTCGTGACTCTCCAACTTCGTAGGCTACCTCTAGAAATTCCTTTCTTTTGGTTGGTATCAATTCACTCCAGGCAAAGGCTTGGATATAGGCCCAAAGGGTATGACCGCTGGCAAAAGAAGGAGAAGATATTCTGGCCAAAGGTTCTAATTTAGGTTCAAGATGATAGGGGCGGGCTCTTAACAAATGGTATTTTACCGTAAACTCCATCAAACGCATATCTTTGGTGATGCCTCGTAGTAATTTGGTAGTAGCAGGATAGTTTTGATAGGTAACCTGATCCCCCATAACCGCTTTACCTTCGTAGAGTAAGTTCTCCAAATTTTGCTCATATCGATTATGTGTAGGTAAGATATCAGCATGTGGCCAATAGCCTATAGGGGCAAGTACCTGGGATGCTCGATTGGATTCTGCTTGAGTACGTTTTGCTTGCCATGCTAATAAGTACTCTAGTTCGGCTTTGGTTTGGTCTGAACTATTGGCAGGAAAATGAATACTGTGTTTTAACCGTTGGACTTGTTCTTTGGTTAAATAATGTGGGGTAATCATGGTGTAAATCAATGTCCCACTACTATACTTGGACGCAGGAAAAACAACCTTGTCCAGATCAGCTCTTGTTGCGTTGGGTTTGCTATCTAATTGCTGTAAAGAAGCATAATGGTTTTTGGCAGGCTCAAGGGGATGAAGGGTTTGAGCTGCGCTATACAAATGAACGATACTAATAACTAGTAGCAAGAGGTACTTTTTTTGGATCATAACTTTTGGTTTTGAATAGTTAGATTGATTTAAACGTATATCGCTTATAAACGATTTAAAAGTACATCTTTTTGAATATGAAAGTAGTAAAGTAATGTTAAAATAAGTTTAGAGTAGGGTAGTGAACTCTTTGAGCAGCTCTTTGTTGAGGGTGTAGAAAACGAATTTATCTTTATTTTCGGTTAGAAACAAACCGCTTTCCTTAAGGATTTTTACATGCTGAGAAATGGTGGATTGAGAATAGGTAAACATCTGTACCAAATCCTTATTGCAAGTCACATTATCGATACCCTTACCATCGTTTTTGGTACTTAGGTATCTTATCAAAGCAACACGCAAAGGATGTGCTAATGCATTGGCTATGGTTGCAATTTGATGATCCTTTTGGGTGATATAATCATTGGATTTATCTGTTCTTATTCTCATTAAGCAAAACGATTTATGACAAATATAAGAACTATTATAGCAACATAATGGTCAAGCAATAACCGTTGCTGGTCCAATTTGGTTGTTAATAATTCTGAATAAGTATATTTTATTGACATAATTTTTAAATATATATTTAGATAGTAAAATATACCCCACTATGTGATTTAGGTATGCACGTATGAATTATGTCATATCAAAATTTCAATTTACAAGTAAACACATTATTAAAAGTAAGAGTACCAGAAAAGAATATCTAATAAAGATATTTCTTCTGCGGCTAAAGCTAATCGTAAATTCTTAAGTGACAAATTAATTTATTTTCGGATATCCTTAATGGAAGAAACTAATAGAGACCTAGTAAATTCAATAAAATCTAATTCATTAGATCTTTTATCAGAGTATGGAGAAATTACTTTAGATGCAACCTTAGAGTCAGGAGTATTAAAGGATATTCCAATATTTGGAAGTATTGTGAAATTATCCAAGATTGGGGTTACAATACGAGATTATCTATTCATCAATAAATTAAAAACCTTTTTAACTAATATCAGTAACATTCCTTTAAATGTTAGAAAGAATTTTGTTGATGAATACTATAAAAATGAAAATAAGTCTTATAGTCTCGGCGAAAAACTCATACATACTATTGAAAACATTGACAGTACAAAAAAAGCTGCTTATGTCGGGAAAGCTTTTAAGTTATACGCTTTAAAGAAAATTGATAACATTGAGTTTTTCGATTTAGTATATGCTATTGAAAATTTCAAATTGCATTATACAGATATATTTCTCAGTTCATGCTTATCAATTAAAAGTCACGATGTGAAAAAAGAAATTCTTGAACACTTTTCTACTTGTGGTCTTTCACTAATTCCAGCTAACGGCTTGATTTTAAAGCATGAGAGACATAGAATTAATTATTCATTAAAAGGTATCACAGATTTAGGAAGATTATTCTTAGAACATATTATAGAGTACAATAAACAGGAAATTAAGACTGAATTTTATCAAACAATTTTAAATATAAAAATTACTAATAAATATAAGGACGAAGATTACAAGGAGAGTGAAGTTATAACTAAAGAGGAATTGAGCGAAATACTAAGCAAAAAAACTTTGAAGGAACTGTTTTATTACTCTGTTCATTCTGATAATACAATTAGCAATTTCCATAATAGTAGATTTAGGATAATTTCACGTAGAGAAGAAGATGTCTTTGTCTTGTACAAGGATAAACTAAAAAAGAAAAAATAGGTTCAATAAAATGATAAAAAACAATAATAATGAAACAACCAGTCAAAATAGTCAATTTTGTGATAGAACATCCTTTTAATATTAATTCACAAGAAGGAAGTAGTATGCTTGAATTCCATATACTTCAATGTTTAGCAGATCACGAAGAATATGAATTGCAATCAGTAAATGTAAGTGAGATCAAAGAAGGATACTTAGTAGTACTCCTTTTAAAAGTTTAATGAAACGATTTAATAATTATGGAAAAATGAATCTATGGTTCCTAATTTTAACCAGAAAACGATTAATACTTTGGCTAAAAGAGCAGCGTATTTATGCTCAAATCCAGATTGCAGAACGCAAACTGTCGGTCCGAATGAAGATCCAAATAAATCTACAGTAATTGGAGAAGCTGCTCATATTTTTGGAGCCCGACCAGGATCAAAGCGTTATGTCTCAAGCATGACTGATTTTGCTAGAAGCAACATTACGAATGGAATATGGTTGTGTAGAAATTGCCACAAAATGATTGACACGGATTATCAGCGATTTTCAAGTGATATTCTATTTATATGGAGAGAGAAACATGAAAATTTTGTTAGTTCAGAGCTAGGTAATACAACGGATAAAATTAGACAAGAACAACTAAGTTTACAGCTAAATGAGTTCAAGGATTACCCACCTTTAATTAGGCGAATTATTATTGATAAACCCATTGGATGGGAGTATAAATTAACGGTTGAACTAATGAGATACTTGAATAATCCCTTTCTTCGAAAAATAGAAGATTTAAAAGCAGGGCTTTATATCAAGTCTCAACAGCATGTTAAGGATGAAGAAATGGCCGATTGGATAAGTAAAAGGTTGAATGAATCTGGGAAGCTTGTCCCTCCAATGGTTGGACTTATAGATAGATTAAATAAAAGTTGGGGAGCTCTTGGGGAAGAAGGTGACTTTAAGGAAATTCATCACATTTGTTGTTTAATTAGAAATAACTTAGAGCTAATTGTTTTTCATGAGGAGAAAATCTTTTCAACCAATGTTCCCGAACGATACGAACGAGTTTTGGGTTTGTTAAAAAATTTACTGGGGTCTCAAGCAGAAAAATTAAAGATTATTCCTGATAGACTAGAGGAAATCATATCATATATTGACAAAGATGATAAAAAGGCGCTTGAAGCTTTGGAAGGGAAAGAAGAAATGATAGTTTTTGAAGTTTCAGAAAATTGGGAGAAAGATTTCAATAAGGAACTAAATGAATTAAACATAAATTTAGAGCATCAATATAGTCAAAGAGGTTGTCTTATGATGATTCCTTTAGGAGGAATTATTTTAGGGGCTTTAATTTTTCTTTGTTAAAAGAAAAAATTAAAAATAACACTTTTACTTTCAGTAATTTAAAAAAAAGCTCAATAGTACGATAATGAAATTTGCATTAGTTGATGATATTAAAACTGAAGCTGTTAAAGGGGCTAAAGGAATATGCCCTAGTTGTGGCTCAGAGATGATTGCTAGATGTGGTAATTTCAAAATCAATCATTGGGCTCATAAGGGGAGACGTAAATGTGATCCATGGTGGGAAAACGAAACAATATGGCATCGTTCCTGGAAAAACAATTACCCCATTGAATGGCAAGAAATTTCCTTGCTTGATGAAAAAACAGGCGAAAAGCACATAGCAGATATTCAAGCAAATGATGGTTTGGTCATAGAATTTCAACATTCATATATCAACCCTGAGGAGAGATTCAGTCGTGAAAAATTCTATAAAAAGATGGTTTGGGTTGTTGATGGAACACGTTTAAAAAAGGATTATCCGCGTTTTATGAAAGGTAAATCTGATTTTATAACTACGAATAAACCTGGTATTTTTAAAGTTGATTTTCCTGACGAATGTTTCCCTTATGCCTGGCTGGAAAGCTCCGTGCCGGTAGTTTTTGATTTTGGCAAATTATTTGAATCAATATCCGGTATATCTAATCCAATGTATTGTTTGTTTCCTAAACATGAAAATTATTATGCTCTAATAGCAGAGATAAATCGTAAAACATTTATAAAAACTACTCTTAATGGTGAATGGTTATCCAGAACGGAAGAATTTCTGAAACAAAGTAAAAAGACAAAACTAAATCGGACTTTTATTCAACCAATTGAAAATACTATTAGAAGAAAACCTTCTAAATATGTCTTAGAAAGAGGCAAGTGGAAAAAAAGACGACGATTCTAACAAAGGCAAAACAAACTAAAACGATTGGGACGCAATTTAAAAATCAACTATAAAGTTATTAAATGAATAAATATTATAAAATAACCTGGCTTTTTATTGGTTTAACAATCTTATTTTATGACACTCTCAAAAGCGTTTATGAAAAACAAATTGTTGAGCCTATATTGAGCAATACAAAGTCAAATATTCTTGTCGATATAGTATTTATAGTAATCGTTTTTATATTTATATGGAAGCTCTACAAAAATTTTATAAACAAAACATTCATCTCAAAACATCAACTTTTTTTTAGTTGTGCAGTTCTAATTCTTTATGGATTTATTAGAATATTCGAAAACTATAGCTTTTTGGGTTCATCATTATTTAATGAAATAAAGTATTTCGATATTCTTTTTTTATATTTTTTATTATCTCCAATTACTTTTCTGTTAGCGTTTCTCCATAAAAAAAAATCACCTGATTTAACCTTAGAAAACTTATATACTGATTCCCCAATTGTACAAGATGATGAAGATATTTTGGATAGAAATTATAAAGCAAAAAGAATTGCAGAAGAAATCTATGAGACCAAATCGAAAGAAGCTATAGGGTTTGGTATAACAGGTGAGTGGGGAAGCGGTAAGACTTCTTTTCTTAATCTTCTGAAAAAAGAAATAAAGAGTCGTAATAATGAAGATTTTGTTTTGATAGATTTTAATCCTTGGCTGAATTTAGGAGTAGAATCCATTATCCAAGATTATTTTGATACTATTCAAACTGCCTTAAGGCCTTATGGTGAAGATATTTATAGAGAAATTAAACATTATTCAGATTCGTTGTTGAATATAAGTAAATCAAGTATTTCTGATACTTTAAAGAAAGTTATAGGTGTAACATTAAAAAAAAATGTTACGGCTGAGTTTTCTGACCTGAATAGATTGTTAAAAAAAATAAATAAACGGGTAATAGTTTTTATTGATGATTTTGATAGACTACAACCAAGTGAAATTTTCGAAATTTTAAAATTAATTAGAAATACTGCGGGGTTTGATAATTTCATTTATATAGTGGCATATGATAAATCTTACGTAAAAGAATCATTAGAAAACTTCAACATACCTAACTCTGAAAAATTCTCAGAAAAAATATTTCTCAAAGAGGAACATTTGATTCCGGCTACTCAAGGACAAATATGTACATTCATTAAAGATTCTTTAATAGAAAACATTGAAGATGAAGATGGTCAAATAGCGAATTATTTCAATGTAGGCTCATTATTTCGTAGTTCTGAGATAATAATTTCTTTAAAACATTTAAGAGATGCAAAAAGGTTTTTGAATTCATTTATAAATGATTATAAAATAATAAAAAATGAAATTTTATTTACGGATTATTTCAACTTGAAATTATTAAAATTTAAATTTTATGATGTTTATATTTTGCTCTTTTTGAACAGATCCAAATTTTTGAATGAAAGAGGACAATATTTTGGTAAAGGAGGGAGTAAATATTGTTTACAAAACAAATATGAGAATGATGGAAATAACAACTTTGGATTTAGACCTAAGGATCATAGTAAATCAATACTAGGTAAGTTTATAGTTGATCACCTTAATTATTCAGAACAAGAAAGGTCCGAAATTTCAAAGTTGATGTTAAAACTATTTGAAACTGAAAAATACAATAACAAACATCATTCGTCAATAATATTCCATCAAAATTATCATAAATACTTTAAAGATAATTTAAACATTAATGACTTATCAGAAGCGGATTTTAATGAAGCTATAAATGAAGATTATGTAATTCTACATGAAAAAATAGATAAATGGCATTCGGAAAACAAACTAGACCTAGTAAGGTATAGATTTTATGAGATAAGTATAAACGATATTGATAGTAGCGAAAAATATGAATTAATTATTGAATCAATATTTTATTTGGCAAATTTAAAAGTAAAAAATTCAAATTTTAAAAGTCATATTTTTGGTTATGATCATTCAGTTCTCTTGAATTTAATTGATAATCGAGATAGTAAAATTTCAAATAAGTTGTACCAAGGAGAAGAAGAGCCTCTAAGAAAATTTATAGAGGAAAGGTTTTCTAGCGCTTCCAGTCCTTTTGCTTTTGAGTCCGATTTATTAAACTATATAATAAACAATAATCATAAAAAGGATAGTTTTACATTAAATGATGAAAGAATAATTGAGCTGTTAATATTTTATTTAGAAAATTACTTAAATTCTAAAGACTCTTTAACCAATAATGTATGGTTATTGTTTCACAATTGTAAAACTATTTGGCAAAGAATAGATGATGGTAATTACATCAAACAGCCAAAGTATTTCCCTCGTGCACAAGAATTACTTATTAATTTTATAAAAAAAGATTTAGATAGTTTTTTAGTTACATTTATTGAGCCTCAAAGTTTTTATGGAAATGAAAGAGCAGGAGGTAACCACATAGGTGTTTCTACTGGAGTGAAAAATAACATATTTGGATCGTATGAAGCTTTTGAGAAATTCTTGACAGAATTGGATGCAGATAAACTTGAAAAACCAACATATTTTAAAGATGAATTTTTAAGTTTTCTGAAAAAATTTAAAGAGAACGAGTATCAAATGATCGAATTTGAATTTACATATCCACTGGCAATTGAAAGATTAGAGTCTTTTAAAAGAGGCTGAATTGTATAATATTACGTAAAATAGAAATTGGATTTTGGTAATGGCCTCAGAAAACTTTGGCACAAACAATAGGCAAAGGAGCGTCAATATTTTAGAATTTTAGTACTGAAGTTTAATCAGAGTCGTACATATTCATTCGGGTTCTAAACGATCTTATAAGTTAGAATGTTTTCTAAAATATAGCGACTGCGCCGTACATTGTTTCCAAAGTTTTATGCAGCCTTGATTTTTTTGTTTCTTTTTGTATCAAGACAAAAAGATATGCAAGCCCTTAGAATGTTTAATCTGTTGTTCTGCAGTGAGCATGTGCATAGAAATTATCTCGTTAGAGTAATTTTATGCTTATGCGGCAACTTCACGAGAATCGCATAAAAACTTTTTTTATGTATATTTTATCAAATACCCGATTTATAATGCACCTAAAAGTTTTGCTTTTTTTGGTGTGGCCAAGCGATGGCAAATTGTGTGTAGAAAAAAATGCATTAAGCATTTTTATTTACAAAACAATAAAGCGGTTGGGCGCGGCAATTTTACATAACGGCAAATTATAGCTACAAATGTCAAACGTGAGGTTTAAACATAAACGTCTTAAAAGAAATATTAATGACCCCAGTAGCTACGATTACTATGAAATAGAATTATCCTGGGATATTTTACATAGTATTACATTATAGCTACGGATGTAACAGGCGTGTTGCAAATTGACTTTTACATAATTACTATCGATATAAAACACGGGCGTGTCATTATATCTGCAATTATGTAAAATACTACGTATGCGCCAATTTACTTCTATAAATACATTTGTACTATAATTTATATTATGTAAAATAGAATATTTTGTTACCTACACTGCATTCGGTTTTGAGCACAAAAAAACAGCCTACCTATCGACAGGCTGTTTTCGCAAATTGACGTGTGTATATCTAATCATTCAGTACCCCAAACGATTGGTTCCCGAATCGATAACTAGATATCTTGTGCAAGGTAGCACTTTCAGCTATATTCTAAAACTACCTTTTAACCAATTTGATTGAGAGATATCAATTAGTTCGGTTTTAATTACTTAACCTTACACGTCTTAAGGCCTACCAAAGTATACAGCGGACAAAAACTGATAAAACTGGTAATCAAAAACACCGCAGATAATGCGATAAGTACATATCCTAGCGTTCCGCTAATGGTTTCGGTATAAAACAGAACTCCCACCAAAATGGCAATAGCAAATCTCACTAAACGATCTAGTTGACCCATATTCTTTTTCATAGTATTATATTTTAAATAGCAAATTGAATAAGTTGAACAATCATAGCCACCAGGCTTATACATAAAACACAAACCAGCAGTAATTTCAACGCTTTTTTAGTTTTCATGAATAATCCTGTTGCTTTTACACAAAACTATTCATCTCAACTACCAAAAGCTGTGACAATTGTTACATCAGATCTCTATAAAATATATTGGTAATACTGATTATAGCAGTTCTACGATACCTTGTTGTAGTTTAAGCACGCCATCGTGCTCTAGTTTTTTCAGCAATCGGGAGATTACTTCTCGAGACGAACCCAAATCATAAGCGATATCCTTATGTGTGGTATGTAGTGTATTACTATTTTTGAGCTCTGCCTCTTTCTTCAAATACTCCATCAAACGGGTTTCTTTTTTAGAAAAAGTCAAAATCTCAATTACATTGAGCAATTCATCAAACTTAAGATTAAACAGATCATAGACAAACTCATTCCATTGTGGATAAGATTTGGCGATATTCATCATTTTATCTGCAGGGATAATCACCACCTCTGCCTCCTCCTCTATGATCGCCTTTACCCTACTGGTTTGATTACGTATCAAGGTGGTAACCGACATCACACAGCTTTCCCCTGGTTTGATATAATACAACAACACTTCATTACCTTGTATGGGCTCGGTTTTAAAGACTTTGGCAAGCCCGGATACGATTAATGGAATGGCTTTTACATAAGCTCCTTCATTTAAAATGATCGTTCCAGTTTCAAAAGTTTGGAGGCTACAAACGGCAAGTAATTCTTCTTTAAGCCCCGGCATCTGGGCCAATTTGGGGAAATAGGTATCTAAAGCTTCTGCAATCAAGGTGTTTACTTTTCTCCCTTAAAGGTATCAAAAATTTGATCCATCTTAGAATTTAAATTTCCCTCGTACCGAAAAGTCGTTTTGGTTACTAAAACCACCAAAATTTTGCTTTACATTGATCAAATTTTCTACTTCTATGGTAAAATTCTTATTCAAATCATATCCCATACCGTTGGCCATATTAAATTGGGATAGCTTAACAGATATTGACTCATCTGGAAAAACGCCACCCATAAACTCTGCGCTAAGCCCAGAATACATATAAAATCGTTTGGTCACATATTTTTTGGCAAAAAACGAACCCCCAAAGAGATCCTGACTTGCATTTTTGTCGCGATACCCTCGTATTTGAAAAAAGAGATTAGAATTTACCCGATAATTCACCTCAAAATTGGCGTTAAAGTCATGACTAGAGTCATCGGTATATTTGGCCCCACTGGTGGTTACTCTTGGGCCTAATGAATCCGTGGGACGTTCTTGTTGTGCATGCATATGCGTATGCAGCATTACTACAGAAATAACAATAAAAATTGGATAAGTTGTGGTGTTGAAGTGCATGGCTTTTGATTAGAGAGTACTTCTAAAAGACTGCCAGCCCATACACCTGTTACAAAATTTCTAGTCTACCCCAGTTACTTTGTCCTCTTTTAAAGCTTCGATAGTCCCTCGATAACTAATTGGTGTTCTATGGCTACTATTGACATTGATACTTACCACCTGATTCGGGAAAAAGGTTAAGACTACCTTATTCGATTCTTTGTTGTTATCGATATAAAAAGTCATCACATGACGTTGTTTCTTCTCGTTTTTTACGATTTTAAAACGTGTAGGTACTCCTTTAAATTCAATTCCACCTTTGTTCGCATTATATTCCCCTGCCAACTGACGTTCTCCGTAGTATGGTAAATACATTTCTACTTCACCGCCTTTCATTCGTACAAAACTTGGGTTGTTGATCAGATTGACACTCCCCACAGAGCTCCCCGGAGGAAAAAATCCACTATTGGCAAAGCTATTCAATGCTGATGTAGTTAAAGGATAGGCCCATTCTACATCTACCTGGAAGTTTTTTTGGTTCACCCACTCCTCTACTGCCATGCTCTCTGCTGTTGGTGCAATGACCTTGTCGGCACTCCCACAGCTCAACATCAAGATACTGCTTACTAAGATGATTATAACTCTCATTTTCCTTCTTCTTTTTGTTGATATAATACAATACAAAAACCGTGCAGTTCTCGAATAATTTTCGAGACTACCTTTCATAAAGGGGTATCAACTGCTTTTGACCAAGAATGTACTTTTAGCTCTCACGCTCTTCATTATCATCTTTCTCTGGCATCTGCAACTCACCGTTTCCGGCAATGGCAAAACGATCTCTTTTGGATCCATATCCAAAATTCAACGATCTGCGATACTTGGTTTGAAAGTCAGCGAAGCGTCTTTTTTTGGAAGATTTTTTCTTTTCGCTCATAACTCTAAGTTTTGTATTACGAATTCATTTGATAGAATTTCTCTAACTAAGTTATTACTTTTTTAATTATAAAATACTAGTTGGTAATACTTTATGTTTATTTTATGATAAAATTAATCCATAGTTTATTTGGTAGTTTTAGTACGACTTACTTTTTTACACCCAAGTGTATGATTCCCAAATGATATTTTGAAACTTATCAATTTTTTAAAGTACTCACTAGTCTCTTGGAATGATTATTGTTTATTTTTGTTCTGAAATGAGCTATCAACGATGATTGGTAAAATCATCGAATGCTATGTATTAATTGATTTTAATATCTGAAAAATGAAAATCACATTACCCCTATTCTTGTTTGTATTTGCGATTAGCGCGGTTTGTCAAGTTCCGAACATCAATGATATTCCTATCACAGATCGTGGTACGGATTATACCTTGATCAACGATTATAAGAATTTGGTGTTTGATCAAAAGAATGCCAAGATTACTTTTGATTTTATCTCCGAAGATACCTCGGGTACTATTGAAGGCTTAGATTTTAAAATCAACTTTAATCCCAACGATACCGATAATGCTTCTTTTAGTGGCACTGCAAAGGTGAGTACGTTGAGTACGGGGAACTTTTTAAGAGACGGACATTTGATGTGGGAGAAGTTTTTTCATAAGCGCAAATACCCTACTATCGCTTTTAAAAGTTCGCAAGTCGTAGATTTTGAAGGAAATACCTTCAAGGTAATTGGAGATGTTACCATCAAAGGGGTAACCAAAGAATTGATCATTACCTTCAAACTAGACGACGAGAAACTATCAGGTACCGCTTCACTGTACACCAGCGATTATGGAGTAAACATTCATGATGAAAGAGAAAAGAACAAATTGAATATTCAATTTCACTTTCCGATAGAACGGTAATATAAAAAACAAAGCTGTTGATCCACAAACCAACAGCTTTATATAATCCATTAGAACGTATCTTTTTAGATCTTGTTTCCGTGGATATCGATCTCGGTAGTGACCTTATTTAATTTTTTCACTTCTTCAAATTGGGTAGCCTTATCCCCTACAACCACATAGATCATTTTATTCTCTTGGATATATTGATCAATAATGGTTTTAAAATCTGCTTCATTCATATTCACAAGCTCTTTCTGATCTTCCTCAATAAATGACGCCGGTTTATCATACTTGCTCATTTGTCTCAAAATAAAGAGTTTATCTCCCAAACCTTCATAATCTCTTGTACTACCTTTCAGTAGTTTAGTTTTTGTAGTTTCCGCATCTTGCTCGTTAAAGTCTTTACTATAATTGGCCAACATCCCTTCTATAATCTGCAACGAAGGTAACGTAGCATTAGACCGTACACTGGTTACCACAATAAATGGCGCAATATTCTTCAAAGGTCTTATTAAGGACTGTGCCCCATAAGTATATCCTTTTTCAATGCGTAAGGTTTGAAACAGTCTACCGCTGGAGCCTCCGCCTAATATTTCATTAGCATAATTCAGATTGTTAAAATTCGCATCTGTGGCTGGTATCGCTAACTGGCCAGCAAAAATTACAGACTGTTTAGCCCCTGGAACATCAATAAAATACAATTGATTTTCAGTATCTTTTGCAGTAATTTGAATTTCTGGAATCGCTACTCCTTCAGTATTCCAATTGCTAGCTATTGAGGATAATGCTTGCTCTACTCTATTTTGAGGAACATTTCCTGCGATATGAAATCTACTTCCTTTAGAAGAAAGTTTGTTATAGTGCTCTTTGATATCATCTAGTGTAATTTGAGATACTGTTTCTTGCGTACCTGAGTTTGGTAACCCTAATATATTCTGATCTCCATACATCAACTTATTAAAATTGATAGAGGCAATAGCTTGTGGACTAGCTTCTCTACCTTTTAACTGTGTTTCCAGAGCTTGTTTAAGTCTTGTATATTCCTTTTCATCCCAACGCGGTTGTAATAAAATTTCTTCCACGAGAGCTAGAGTAGCTTCAAAATTCTTTGATAAGCAAGAGGCAGAAATCACGATTTCCTCGGTAACACTGGACACATTGATATTAGCTCCTAGCAACCCAATAGCTTCTTCCAATTCAGCAGCCGTCTTGTTTGCTGTTCCTTGCATCATCATACTTGCCATAAAATTGGATATTCCTGCTTTATCCATAGGATCCAATAAATGACCTCCTGGTATGGTAATATCAAAACGTACTAATGGTAATTCATTATTTTCTATACCATATAGCTTGATCCCATTAGCCAACTCACCAGTCCATACGTCTGGCGATTTAATAAGTGGCAACTCACCAAACGGAGGTTCACTTCGGTCATGTTTTGATGGGGTTTTCTCATACACGGCTTCTTCTCCCTGACCTACTTCTTCATTGGCTACACCAATTTTTACTTCTTCGATCCATACTTTAGCTTCTGCTGCTTCTGCTATTGCCAAGTCAGGCTGAGTTTTTGGCACTATACTCGTCATTACGTAATGCTTGTCTTTTATGTATTTATTATAGACACGCATAATGTCTTCTCTGGTAACCGCATTCGTCAATTTTGCGGCTTCCGTTATAAAACTAGGATCTCCTTTGAACTCATTATCACTAACCAATTGAAACGCCTTATTTAGCACCGTACTTACCCCTTGATATAAATCAGTTTCTAGTTCTGCCTTAATGCGTTTCAATTCGTTATCTGAAAAACCATCTTTTTCAAAACGAACAAGAGCATCATCTATTCCTGTTTTTACACTATCCAGATCAACGCCAGCGTTAGCTCGAACTCTAAATTGAAATTCCCCTGCTAATTCACTAGAATTTTGAAAAGTAACCGCGTTTGGCGCCAATTTCTTTTCTTCTACAAGTACCTTATACAAAGGTGATTTTTTACTTCTACTTAATAACTCACCCAAAATATCTAAAGCATAGCTATCTTCATGATACTGTTCAACAGTTGGAAACACCATCCTAAGCTCCGGTAGTTTGGCAAAATTATCCAAGAAATATAGCGACTTTGTTTCTTGAAGGGTAACGGGTTTCGGATCTATTGGTGCTACATCTGGTCCTTTCCTAATCTCTCCAAACCATTTCTCCACCAACTTTTTCGTTTCTTCTACGTCTATATCTCCTGCAATTACTAAAGAAGCATTGCTAGCTCCATAAAACTTTTCATAAAATTCTTTTACATCATCTAAGGTGGCAGATTGTAAATCCGGTAGTGACCCTATAACTGTCCAACTGTAAGGGTGACCTTCTGGGTATAGGTTTTTACGAATGATTTCATCGGTATATCCATAAGGTGCATTATCAACACGCTGTCGTTTTTCATTTTTCACTACTTGTTTTTCTCTTTCTAAAGCAGCTTCGGTAACGGTATTGATCATATATCCAAAACGATCAGAATCAATCCATAAGATCTTTTCAAAAGCATCTTTTGGTACTACTTCATAATAGATGGTACCATCTGTCCAGGTACCTCCATTTCGGCTTCCTCCCCACTCTGGGATCAATTTACGATTGGCTCCTACCGGCGCATTTTCAGAATCATTAAAGGACATATGCTCAAAGAAATGGGCAAAACCTGTTTTACCTGTTTTTTCTCTATTCGAACCTACATGCATTAAAGTAGCAACTGCAATAATGGGATCACTATGATCCTCGTGGAGAATCACTTCTAAACCATTATCAAGAACGAACTTTTCGTAATCGATCTTAAATTCTGCACTAGTTTCTTTTGCTTGATCTGTACTTTTCTCATTTTGAGAACATGAGACTAGCATAATACATATAATGAAGTATGTTATGCTTTGTGTTTTAAAAGACATTTGTATAAAGTTTAATTGACTAATGAAATATTGTTGATACCTCCAAAAATAGGAAAACCATGCATTTATTTTCTTAAAGCAATTATAAAGGCAGAAAAATTACCGTGGTGTGTTAACGAAAAAGGAATGTCGTCTAACTGATCCTTGATCTTGACATACGGAATCCCATTGTCTTTTTTGATCAGGATAATATCATTAGACGTAACGGAACATATTTGTGAGATATAATTTTTTAGTTCCTCCTTCACCGAAACACCTTGATTCACGATTTGAGTAAAGTAAGCTTGCTGATCTGTGGTAGCTATAGAATATACTGCACCTCGTGATACTGATGTGTTCGTATGATATATATACCCATTAATTCCAACAGTTTCTCCCTGACATTGATACCACCTAGGGTTAAATCTTGGTGCTAAAGAAAAGCGTCTTTGATGTGCTTTATATGCAGCCTCTTTTTTACTCCATAATTTCCAGACTTCCAGTTCCGAGTCAGCAGTATTCAAAATGTGATATTGCTCATCCTCGGTGAATAGCTTTTCTAGCCATCCTTTGCGTAGCCAATTGCTTTGTGTTTTGGCCAAATGGAGATCAACAATATCGTTTCCTATCATTTACTGGCTAGTTTACTTTCTATTACCGCAATGGAGTCCTTTACCGTAATCATTTTCTCCATAGCTTCATTATCTATTTCGATGTCAAACTCATCTTCGACATCCAAAACTACATCCACCAGATTTGCCGAATTGATCTCTAAATCTTTAATAAAATCGGTATCCTCATGTAGTGCTTCCAAACCTTCCTGATTTTGAACGTATGGGGTAATAATGGTCTTCAGTTTAGCTAATAATTCTTCTTTTGTCATAAAATTGTATTTGGGTAATGAACCCATTTAAGTACTATATTTTTTAAAGATAACACATGCATTGACATCTCCAAATCCAAAACTGGCTTTGGCAACAATATTTGGTGTTATTTTGAGGGTTTTGGTAGGAACAGATTGATGATCAATAAGCTCAGCAATCTCCGGATGCAAATCATCACAATTTAAATTACCAAAAACATATCCATGATGCAATTGAAGGACCGTGGCCACACTTTCTATACTCCCTGATGCGGCCAGACAATGCCCAACCATGCTTTTTAACGAGTTGATATAGGGAAAGTTCTTTCCAGACCTATCCAAAGCCTTAGTCCAATTATAGATTTCGGTAACATCTTTGGTGGTAGCCGTGAGGTGGCCATTAATGGCATCTATTTCTCCCGGATTTACTCCAGATTGCTCTAAAGCTTTACCAATACAATGCTGTACGGCTTCACTATTGGGTGCGGTCATACTCCCCTCCTTGCGTTGTCCACCACTGTTAACATGACCTCCCAAAATCTCGGCATAAATCTTAGCGCCTCTTTTTTGAGCACTTTCCAAACTCTCTATCACCAATGCTCCTGCTCCACTTCCTGGCACAAAACCACTTGCGGTAGCGCTCATTGGTCGTGAGGCTTGCGTAGGATCATCGTTGTATTTGTAGGGTAAGATGCGCATCGCATCAAAACCGCCCCATACATAAGGTCCACTATCGCTGGTACTCCCGGCAAGAATGATATCGGCTTTGCCCATCATTATTCGATCATAGGCCATCAAAATAGCCTCCGTTCCTGTACTACAAGCCGAAGAATTGGTAGTGACCACATTACCACAGCCTAACATCCCTCCTAACCAAGCACTTATTCCACTCGCCATGGTTTGTATCACGGTGGTACTCCCCAAGCGTCTTACTTTGCCTTCATCAACCTTGTAGATGGCATCTCGAAATTTATCTACGCCCAGAATTCCTGTTCCAAAAATTACACCCATATTCCATCGGGGTGCATCATCGGCATCGGGTAAGGATAATTTGGCATCTTTCCACGCATCCAGCCCGGCAATCACTCCGTATTCCATACCAGAAGCTTCTAATCCCTTTTGTTGTAATTGACTAAAGTAATTATTTAAATAATCATCGCTATAATTCGGTCTTCCAGCAATTTGACAAGAAAATCTTAATTGATTTAATTCTTCGTGATGTGCAATACCACTTGTGCCATTTTGTATGGCAGTATCAAATTCTGAAACGTTCATTCCATTTGGAGCAACAACTCCTAATCCGGTAATTACAACACGTTTTTTATTCGACATGGGCTCCTTGGATTATGGAAACGATTTTTTGTATTCCTTGTTTCGCTTCGGGCATTACAGGTAATATCGGCCATACATGTGGCATTCCCTTTCCCTCAATAACTTCTATTTGGGTGTTCGTTTCTTTTACTTTTTCGATAAATATTAACTGATCTGGAGTCAATATGTCATCCGTAGCACTAAACACATGTATTGGAGGTAAACCTGACAGTTCTCCATACAAAGGAGAAATTAGAGGATCTTCAAGTGATAAGTGCCCTACGCACATTTCGTTGGCTGATCGTACTCCGTTGATGCTTAAAATAGGGTCTATTAAATCGATCTTTACAATATCAGGATTAGTGACGCCTGCATCTACTACTGGAGTAATCGGTATGATTCGATTAGGTAAAGGCTTACTTTCTTTTACTAGACGCTGCGCCAAGGTAATGATCAAACTCCCCCCTGCAGAATCTCCTAGAAGAATGATTTTGGAAGGATCATAGAGCTTAGTAGCTTCTTGATAAACTTGATATACATTTTCTGTAATCAAATCAATGGTATGTTCTGGTGCTTTAGGATAATCAATCATCCAGGCTTCAGAATGCGTTTGCTTGGAGAGTTTATTTAAAAACACCCAATTTTCTCGGGTAGGTCCATAAACAAAGGCTCCCCCATGGCAATAGATCAGTAAAACTCCAGAATTCTTCTTCTTAGGATGGAGCTTGGTAACTTTACCTCTATCGATTTGTTTACTTTCCGAAGAAGACCCTGACAGTAGTAATTTACCAGGTGCATGAATATCTTTTTTGCGTTTTGCGATATAATCTATGGGATCTTTGGACCAGGATTTCTTTTCCCCTGTTAGTTTTAAGAATAATTTTACCAATCGATATCCTAAACTCATACGCTATCTTTTTTGAATGAAACTCCCGAAATCACTCCTTTAGCTATCACCTGATTATCCAGATTATACATAGCCACATTGCATTTTAGCTTTTGAAATCGGAAATACACCTTTTCTGAAACCACAATCACTTTTTCTCCAGGGAAAACAGGTTTATAGAAGTTCATTTCATTACTCGTCATGGCCACGGCGATTTCATCTTTGCTCCAATTATCACCCAACAAATGAATCCCGAAACAGGCCATCCCGATCTGCGCCATGCATTCGGTAAGAATTACCCCAGGGGTAACAGGATTGTCTTTAAAATGGCCTTCGTAGAAATATTCATCCTTCTTAAAGGTATACGCTCCTTTGATATGATCATCATCGAGCTCTAAAATCTCGTCGACAAACATAAAAGGTTTGTCATAAGGCAATTCTTTAATAATTTCTTCTCTAATCACTAATTTTCTTTTAAAATGCGCATTCCGTTGGCAAAGGCTCCTGGTTTTCTACAGCACTAGCAAATTCTTTATCCAAATTGGCTTTTTCAAAACCACCGGTAACGGTCCCTTTGTACACTAAGCTACCATAACCACTGGTATTCATATGCGCTCGTACATAAACAGATTGATCCTTGCTAATATTCACTGCACCTCCAGATCGAACAAAAGGTTGTTCATTCACATGACTATGCGCCAAAACCCTACGATATATCAAGGTTTCATCTTCAGAAATCACCTCCCACCAATCTGCATACTGATTACAACCCGTATCTGGACTCTTGATCCCTACACTAAAAGTATATTGATTTTCTTGTCCACTCACAGCAACGCTTACAATCTCTGCCAAAGCGTTTTCATCTATAACTGGATTATCAGTTTGTGTCGTTTCGTTATCATCATTACATGCCATCAGGTAGATCAATAAAGGAAATCCTAAAATGAATATCTTTTTCATAAGTGTGATTTTTAGTCCCATAGTCCAAAATCATATTAGTGATTTAAAGTACTAGTTTTTGTAGCGCTAGCGTTGCTATTTAACTTATTTTTAGTCTTTGTTGTTTAGGATAGATGTTCTCCTCCATTAACGGGAATTATACATCCATTAATCCAGGACGCCTCATCACGACATAGTAAATACACCGCATTGGCCACATCGTCGGGCTGTGTTAATCGATCAAAGGGATTACGTTGTATACTGTGAGAAATAATATCTTCGTGCCCAGGTATCATACGTAAGGATTTGGTATCTACCGCTCCGGGTTGTAGACAGTTGGCCCGAATCCCGTAAGGAGCAAATTCTAGCGCGATACTTCGCGTAATAGCCTCTAGTGTTACTTTGGCTGCAGAAACGGCCGCATAATTCTTCCAAGCTTTGGTATTCCCCTCACTGGTAAAGGAAATAATTCGAGTATCCTCTGCAAAAATTTGAACATCAAAACAAGCTTTCACCCAATCGTAAAGGCTGATTCCCATGGCATTGATCGTTAATCTGAAATCATCGTTCTGTAAAGTATATTCGGCAGCATTCATAGGTTTCAAGTTCCCTTTGGCAATACTATGAATCAGTGTTTTTATTTTGCCATTTTGGATACGTTCTTTGATCTTAACAACAACTTCCTCTCGCTTTTCTGGTTTTAATAGATCTACATTAAAAGCCTTAAACTGCACATTTTCTTTCTGAATCGTCTCAAAACCAGCCTCAATTTGCTGCTGTTCGCTTCGGCTATTACGATGCACGATAATGATATTCATCCCATGCCGGGCTAATTTTTGTGCTGTAGCCAATCCGAGCCCAGTACTTCCGCCCAAAATAAGCGCCCAATATCCTTTGTCTTCAAAATCTTTATGCATTTGTAATCTTTGAAGTTATATTAACTGCTATTACCATTCTAATAAAATACGTTGTGCCGAAAATCCAGGACCAAAACTGAGCATCAGTCCTGTCTCTCCTTGTTTTGGATTTCGTTCCATAAAACGCTCCAACACATATAACACCGTGGCGCTACTCATATTTCCGTATTCCTTCAAGACATGTTTGGTATCATCTATATTTTTACCCAAATGCCCAAAAAGCTCTTCTACCGTTTGTACAATCTTCTTTCCGCCCGGATGAAAAATTAAATGATCAACTTCTTCTATAGTAGTGTTGTACTTTTTTAAGAAAGGATGAATGATATCTGGGAAATGCGTAGCAATTTTTGCTGGCACCTCTGGATCCAAGACCATCTGTAATCCACCATTGGTCAGTTTAAATCCCATCATCTTAGAAGCATCATAAAAATGATACATCTCATCGCCAATAATTTTTGGTCCGTTTGCGTCGTCCTCTGAAGAAAGTAAAGCACAAGCAGCTCCATCTCCAAAAATGGCAGCACTTACCATATTGGTCATGCTAAAATCGTTTAATTGAAAGGTAGCCGTAGGCGATTCGATAGCGATTACCGCTGCTCGTTTCCCCGGATTGGCTCTCAAAAAGTTTCTGGCATAGATAATCCCTGACACCCCGGCAGCACATCCCATTTCGGTAACCGGTAAACGAATGATGTCTTGGCGTAGTTTCAGATCATTTATAATATAGGCATCCAGAGACGGAATCATAATCCCTGTGCAACTCACCGTAATGATATAATCCAAAGAGGTAGGATCCCATTCGGCTTGAGTCAATGCCTTTTGCAATACTTCTTTCCCTAACTTCTTTACTTCTCGAACATAGATATCGTTTTTCTCTTCAAAAGAAGTGGCTTGAAACACTTCGTCGATACTCATAATACCATAGCGTCTATCCACGGCAGCATTCTCGAAGATTTTAATCACTTTACGTCTGAAACGATCTTCTTGCCCTGATAACCATTGAGAGACAAAGGGAACAATATCTTTGGTCTCTCTCATAAACTGTGGCAATTGCTTGGTAACTGTTGTAATCCTTACACTCAACTTTCCTTACTTTTAATTATTATTTTGGGTGTTTACTATCCATTTATATCGAAATGCCCATTTCCAACCGATATCAGAATTAGATGTCGATAGTTGTTTTGCATATTCATTTAATTCTAATTTGGTAAATCCTCTTTTTATGGATACCAATCCATCATTTTTGGCAATATGACCTTTGATAAAGAAAAAACTAAATACCTTAAAAAGGTAATATGCCAATGCACTTCGATGCAGATCATTGATCACAACGCCAATAGCAGCTAACGCGATACTATTCTCCATACATTTTACGATCTCATCACAAGAAAGATGATGTAATGTAAGGGTACAGATCACAATATCGCACGAAAAATCAGTAGCATCCAAAGTGATGATGTCCTTTTTAGCAAATTGTATTTCAGGATACGCTGTACTTAACGCTTTGGCTTGGTCCAAGCCCATCTCATTAAGATCAACACCAATAAACTTCCCTTTCCATCCTTTTTTTCTGAAATCATCTGCCAGTTGTCTCAGCATATCTCCATTACCACACCCCAAATCCAAAATGGTATACTCCTGTTCTTTATCTCGGTCTTTTAACAGATTTCTAACTGCTTTTATGGTGATCTCATTGCCTCCCAACCAACGATTTACCCTAGCAATATCCGCTAAAGCTACTTGTAGATCTGTTTCCTTAACATCAGGCTGATCCATCAATTCTTCTTCATTGCTTCTATGTGTTAAGTCCACTAACATATTATCGGAGATCCATGAGTTTGTTTTATGATTCGAGGCACGATAGAAGGGATTACAGAAGCTATTCCATACGAAACCTGCTGTAAATTTGAATTGAGTAACACCCGCTGTAGCATTCTACCCATATACAATCTACGGGAAAATAGAGATTGCCATTGTTGCTCGTATTGTTTTTCTAGTAATAATCGGGTATTATTAGAGCGTTTATGATCACTTTTGATCAATAATTCTGCTAATATTCGTGCACTTTGTATGGCCATTGCCATCCCGTTACCACATAACGGATGAATAAGCCCTGCAGCATCTCCTGCCATAAAAATATGCTGCTCTACAGGTTTTTTCTTGGCAAAATTAACCTGAGCTATCGTAATAGGCTTTTCAAACATAGGTGTTGCCTCTGCAAAAAAAGCTCGTAAATATGGATTCTTGTTTAGGACTTTTTCCTGAAAGGCTTCTACATCTCGATACTTTTTAAAACTCTGATAGGATGCCAAATAACATGCATTAACTGTTTCATTTTCTACCATAGATAGCCCGCAATAGCCTCCGTCAAAATTATGTAAAGCTACGGTTTGCGGATCAAACGAAGCTTTGTAATGCATTTTTACGGCTAGCCAAGAAGATTCATTGGTGCTCCATTTTCTATCCAATGTACCATCCAGTGATGAGCGTTTCCCGTAGGCTCCAATAACAAAATCGGATGTAAATACTGCTCCATTTTGGGTAAACACTTCAAACAGATGCTCTGTAAATTGTACATTGGTTACTATATCGGTAACCAAAGTAACTCCTAACTGTTCTGCTTTTTGCCATAAATAATGATCCAAAGTATATCGGCTAATCCCAAAACCACCTAGCGGTAATTGACTACGGATAAGGTTCCCTTTTTGAGTAGAAATGACAAATTTCGAAATATCGACGGGATGCAAATGAGCTAATTCGAGGTCTAACTCTTTAAAATAAGGAACAACTTCGTTGGAGATGTATTCCCCGCATACTTTATGTCTGGGATAGGTATCTTTCTCTATTAAAAGCACTTGCACTTTTTGTTTTGCAAGATGAATAGCACTAACTAGTCCAGCTAACCCTCCCCCTATAATAAGTACGCGTGAATGCTTATTCATCACATCAAGATACATAAAATTTAAGCATAAAAAAACCCCGACTTGATAGTCGGGGTGATTGTGATTTTATTACAATAATGCTTATTGTTTTACTTGTTGCTGAGCATCTCTCTTCATCTTCTCGTTGGCGACAATACCCAACTCTACTCTTCTGTTCTTTGCTCTACCTTCTGCAGTTGCATTGTCATACTTTGGCAAGGTTTCTCCGTGTGCATAGGTAGTCAAACGACTTGCACTAATTCCTTGAGCAACCAAGTAGTTGGTTACCGCATCAGCTCTGTTTTTAGACAGTGTCATGTTATAGCTATCATTACCTGTACTATCGGTATGACCTTCAACAATAATATTCGTATCCGGATATTCTTTAAAGATTCCAGCTAACTTATTAAGGTTTGTTTTGGACTTGGCATTTAGGTCGTACTTGTTTGTAGCAAAATACACCCCACTATTTTCATCAAATACAACATCGATCCCTTCACCAACTCGGGTTACTTCTGCCCCTGGAATTTCAGATTCAATTTTCTGTGCTTGTTTATCCATTTGCTTACCGATCACACCTCCGGCTACACCTCCTACTACACCACCGATTACTGCTCCTAGTGCAGAGTTTTTCTTCTTCACATTGTTACCAATGATTCCACCAATAACGGCTCCCGCAGCAGTACCAATAACTGCTCCTTTTTGTGTGTTATTTGCATTTTGCACAGCTTCACAACTTACAAGCATGGTTGCTGCAGTTAGAATAACACCTATTTTTTTAAGATTTGTCTTCATCATTTAATGATTTGAGTTATTGAAGTTTATTAAAGTTCATCGTAATTACAAAAGGCTTTCCTTCTAGACTTACTGTCATTGCCCAAGACATAGTTGCATCATCCAAATGCTGTAAAGCCATTCTATATCCTGCATTGTTATTGGTACTTTTCTTTTTCTCATTAATAGGTTTGAATAAGAAATAATATGTACCATCCGCCTCAGGCTTCGGAATAGTAAACCTAAAGTTTCTTGCTCCTGTAGAAGTACAACTACTTTGATTCACTTCGTACTTACCTGTGTTATTATTTGGAATAAATTTCCAGGTACTTCCGGTAAAACATTCTGCAGAGGCATCGTTATAAAGGGTAACATCAAAGATTCCATCTCTATCGTAAGAGATTTTATCCAATGACCATTCTCCTTTAAGAGTTTTTTTAGCAGAGATAACGGTTTTTTGCGTTGGGCTACAAGACGCAAAAATTACTACTGCCACTAATAAGATAAGTTTTTTCATTATGTTAGATTTTATTAATATAAAAGTAGCTATAAACGATAACGTTTCCAATATTATTATATTTCAAAATGACATAGGCTCTTCTTCTATCATTTAATAGTACAATTTAGACAAAGGACACAAAAAAAGGATAAACGTAGCACTACTTTATCCCTTTATAAAATATTTAACTTTTCCTTTATACCTCTTGTTTCGGAACTCTAAATAATAAGATAAGTCCAACGGCAAAAAACAGAATCAAAAACAAGATAGAATATCTGATACTCCCTGTTAATTGCGCTATCAATCCATACGAAAACATACCGATTACAATCCCAATCTTTTCTGAAACGTCATAAAAACTAAAATAAGAAGTGGTATCTACAGCATCTTTTGGCAAGAACTTAGAATAGGTAGATCTAGAAAGTGCTTGTATCCCTCCCATCACCATACCAACAATTGCTGCTGCTATGTAAAATTGCATAGGAGTAGTAATTGTATACGCATAAATACAAATTGCGATCCAGATAAAATTAATCACTATAATGGTCTTGATATTTCCAAACTTTGCTGAAGCTTTGGAAGTTAAGAACGCTCCCAATACCGCTACCAATTGAATGAGTAGAATACTTATGATAAGTCCGGTTGTTGCATTTTGCTCTCCCCAGTCCAATTCTTCAATACCAAAATAGGTAGCAATCAGCATGATTGTTTGTACAGCCATACTGTACACAAAAAAGGCAGTGAGATATCTTCTAAGTCTCAAATCACTCTTAAGAGCATTCCAGATCATTTTTAATTCTTTAAATCCATTAAAAACAACCGATTTTGTAAGTTCAGCTTTCTTGTTTCCTTTTGGCAAATAATAGTAAGTGTACTGACTAAAAACAATCCACCACACTCCTACCATAACAAAGGATAGTCTTGTTGGGAAACCTTCATCTTCAAAACCGAACCACTCATATTTCAAAATCATGATCAAATTAATGATCAACAACAGTACACTTCCTATGTATCCCAAAGAATATCCTTTTGCGCTTATAGCATCCTGTTGTTCGGGGTAAGCGATATCCGGTAAATACGAATTGTAAAATACCAAACTTGCCCAAAAACCAATCAATGCCAGATAATAGCACAACAATCCAAACCATAGATCTTCTAGAGAAAACCAATACAAGCCTATACATGATACTGCTCCCAGGTAACAAAAGAACTTTAAGAAATTCTTTTTGTTCCCTACATAATCTGCTATACCAGATAAAAGTGGACTGATCAATGACACCGTAAGAAAGGCTAATGCCGTTACATAGCTTATCAAGGAATCATTATTAAAATCTATACCTAGAAAGCGAACAGTATCACTAATGATGTTGTCTTCATCATCTCGTACTATGGTTAGTGCTCCCCAAAAGATGGGAAAGATGGCTGAAGATATGGTAAGATTGTAAACCGAATTTGCCCAGTCATAAAAAGCCCAGGCGTTAAGTAATTTCTTGTGTCCTTTGGGTAGTGATTTGCTCATATACTATAAAAAAACTGTTCTGAAAAGGTTCAGAACAGCTCCTAAAATAAGTATAATCTTTGTAAGTTGGTGTACTTAACAATTATTTAAACGTGGTTACCCCAAATTTTTTGGCTTCAGCTCTAGCGGCTGGAGCCCATGCGGTAAGGTTCGCAATACGTGTATCACTAGAAGGGTGCGTACTCATAAATTCTGGTGGTGCTTGTCCTCCACTATTGGCTTTCATACGCCTCCAAAGATTTGCTGCTTCGTCTGGATTATATCCGGCAATGGCCATCAATTGTATTCCTATGCGATCTGCTTCTGTCTCATGACTTCTGCTAAAAGGAAGCATCACACCAAACTGACTACCTAACCCAAAAGCTGTACCTACGATTTGCTGTGTTTGGCTGTCCTTTCCACTTACCGCTACCGCTGTGGCAGCGCCTGCTACTTGCTGTAACTGCCCTGCACTCATACGTTGTTGACCGTGATTAGCCAATGCATGAGCTACTTCGTGTCCCATTATCGCTGCGATACCAGTTTCACCCTTAGCAATAGGAAGAATTCCTGTATAGAACACTATTTTTCCTCCGGGCATACACCATGCATTAACGGTTTTATCATCTACCAGGTTATATTCCCATTGATAATCTTTTAAATACCCTGCATAACCGTTGGCATTTAACCATCGTTCTGAAGCTTTTGCTATTCTTTGTCCTACTCGCTTAATCATTTCTGCATCAGAAGTACCTTTTACCACCTTATTTTCACCCAAAAACTGATTGTATTGTTGAAAAGCCATGGGCAATATTTGCGAATTTGGCACCAAGGCAAGTGTCTTCTTACCGGTAAAAGGGTTTGTCGCACAAGACAAAAACAACAGTATTGTGCCTAAAAAAACTATAGATTTTCTAGTATTCATGATTTGTACAATTTTGAAAGATAAAATTACGAAAATCTCTACTCTCCACTTTACATATCCTTATATTTTTATTGCATTCCTTCGATAAAAGTATTAATCTATCGTTGAGATACACTTTTTGACGAGCATACAATCTATTTTTTGCATTTTCACTCAAAACAAAATATCACTTTTATACAACTCCATTAAGGTTTTACCACAATCAAAATCCGCTAAAATACGGTTTAACAAAAGTGTATTAACTTATTTATTTACAGGTATTTAATTGCATTTTTTTAAGTGTTTTACTCCTTTAACTTTCCGTGATTTACACATTTCAAAAACCGCTTTTTGACTCCCAAAATATCCATACATCTTATAGAAATTTGAACTATCCAAATGGTGCACAATTTGGGGTACAACAGAATTTCAGTATTAACATTTAATGAATTGTATTATGAGTTTATATCAAGAAGTATATCATGGAGAGTCTTTTAGTGAAGAAGACTTTTATGATGCAGTCCGCTACATTTTTCAACCAGAAATAGGAGAATCTACTACAGAAGAGATCGATGATTTTTTGATTGAAACGGTAAGTGAAATGACTCCTGAACAAGCAGAAAGTTTTTGGAAGAAAATCGGAAACTTTGCCAAAAAAGTAGGATCAGGTGCATTAAAAGTTGTCTCCAAAGTTGCTCAGCCCGTAGGTACTGCGGTAGGTGCAGCTTATGGTGTGCCACAATTGGGGGGAATGATTGGTGGACTAGCCGGAAATCTAGCAGGTGCAGGATCTAAGGCACTAGACCGAATTCCTGATTTTAAAACCCGCCGTAGACGAAGAAGAACATCTCCTCGAAGAAACAGAAGTTCCTACCGAAGAAGATCAAGAAGAAATCCAGAATTGAGAAATGCATGGAGACAAACTAGAAGAACCCTGGGAAGAGCTGGAAAACATGCACTTAGAGCTGCAAACCGATACGCCGCTCAAAACCCTGTTAGACCAAGGTATAGAGAGGATATAGAATCGTTTGAAGACAATACTCCAGCAGCACTATCTAATGTAGTCAATAGCCCTGGTTTTCAAGCCTTGTTGTTCGGAAGAACCAATGGTAACATTCCAACAGAAAATATCACAGAAAGCGATTACGATTTTCTAGAAGCTGTTGAGGCGATCAACTATCTAACAGAAGGTATCATTGCAGAATACTATGAAAATGATTTGTTAGAGGATGACGAATATCTTGTTGATGATTATGGAGAACTGGTAATCAATCACCCAGAAGAGCGAGAAGAAAGAATCGAAGCACTAATCGAGGAATATAGTGCCTAATCGTTAACCATAAATCCCTGGGAAAATGAATCCAATGATTGCTTTTCTAAAAAAACAAAAGCCTGAATGGGAAGAGTATTTGAATATGATAGAAATGATGAATGCAGAGCATTCTGATATCGATGAAGATGATGAAGATACACTTTCTGAAACCGCAGCCTCCAACAATACACATAAGGCGTACAAAAACAAGATCATCAAACTTAAAAAAACGCAAAACAAGCTGCTCCATATGATCGAAGATCTAAAAGCAGAATTAGAAGACGAGCAAGAGCTCACTGAAGATCTTGCAGAAGCTTTGGGCGCATGCCCAGAATGTTTTGGCGAAGATGATATGTGCTCCTACTGCAAAGGAGAAGGGTTACCAGGATTTTTTGTACCAGATTTTACGCAATACAACCGATTTGTAGCACCAGCTAACAAAAAATTCAGTAAGCATTACCGAATTAGAAATTAATAACTCAAATTTTTAAAATTATGTACACAATAGAAGATTATTATGACCTAGAAGATAATATCTTAATAGAAGATCTCCTTGATGACGATTTACTCGAGGATGATTATTACGATGAAGATCTTCTTGAAGATGACCTGTTAGATGACGATCTGTTAGAGGACGATTACGACCTCTTGGGAGAGGATTTTGACGAAGACTTTGACGAGCGACGTAGACGAGGACGTAGAGGAAGACGAGGTCGACGAGGGTTTAGAGGAAGAAGAAGAAGAATTCGACCTAGACACCCTAGAAGAACAAAACGTAGATCTAACTACGGAAAAAGCGTGAGATCACCACGATCTAATAGTAGTGTGGTCTCTAAGAGCGAATTCAAAAAATCGTTGGATGCCATTTCTAAAGACGTGAATTCTTTAAAGAAAAGTTCTTTAATCAATGGTAAAGCAATCAAATCACTTGATGGTAAATATACCGATGTAGTAAGCAACTTATCCAGAAAAGATAAAAACCAAACCAAAGTTTTAAAGAATATGCAAACCATGAGTATGCTAGGTTCTTTACTAAACAAACCAAAGTTTGATGAATCGAATCTGGAAATCAGATCCAATGATACCGGACCTGATACTATCGTAGAAAAATCAGATAACAAAACCGTAAAGTTTGATCAAACAATGAGTTTGTTATTACCAATGATGACTACAATGGGAGATGCAAGCACTGGTAAATCATCAAGTAGCGATATGATGTTACCCTTAGTACTATTAATGAGCCAAAAAGACGGAGACAGCAGTGATGACAGTCTTTTGCCTTTGGTAATGCTCATGACAATGAACAAATAATTTCTAACGTATAAGGGACTTGCTTTAAGTAATTCTACAATCAAGTCCCTTTTTAAAAAACTTATAACAATGGAAAATAGTTTATTGACAGGGTTTCTCTTTCCTAAAATAATCGCTGAGAACTACAATCTGGAGGATCAAAATAATTTTATCATCACTTCTTTTTTGATTGACAAGATGAGTGATAATAAAAGTTTCTCTATGATGTTTCAGTTGCTTACTGCAAAAAATGCAGAGACCAAAAAAGAGGAGCCTACGCTTGTAGTCACTAATCCAACGATAGACGTTCCTGCAGATCCACCAAAGGATGAAACTCCAGATCCTTCTGAAGATAAACCTAAGGAGGATGAGCCCAAGGACGATCAGCCAAAAGATGATCAGCCTATAGCTGGAGATGATACGACCAATGAAGATGTAAAGAAGACCGTCGTTGCCAAGTTGGATACTATTAATTCCTCTATCAACAAGAAGTTTTCTGAGATTAGAGGTCATGTAGAACCCATCAAAACGGTACATACAGAGGTAACCGAATTAAAGGGGTATATCACAAAACCAAAAGATACTTTTGAAAACCAGGAGATTGCTGCAGTGTTTGACGCAAAGGGTATTGATGTAAAGGAGTTTAGAAATTCGATGTATGTAGATTACATTAATGATGTGATAGAGGAGATCAAAAGTGATAAGTTTAAAACTAATCTTGAGAAAATTAGCAAAAGTAATGCAGAATTGGTTAAACCGATCAAAACCAGAGTGACTAAATTTTCTGTATTCTTCGACATAGATTTTCTAAAGAAACTTAAGGAAACTTTTGAGAGTACTTCTGATCTGAGCATGCAGGATATAAGAATTTTTATATCTAATGTGATTTCACCTTTACTAGACTTGGTAAGAGATATCAAATATTTTGATTTTCCTGAAACCGAAACCGAAGTTGCTCCAAAAGCAACTACTCCTAGAGTTACAAAGGCTAGTAAAACCAGTAAAACTAAAGTAACTACATAAAAATGGATCCACGTCTTAAACTTATAGTAAAAGGAAATCCCAACGAAGAGCTGCATTTGTTAATGAGGCTTAAGGATAAAAATGTTATCCCGCCTCATATCAAACTTATCTCTCAATTTGGTGATATCATAAGCTGCAGGATTTTACGAAAATACCTAATGGTAGTGTATGATCATGTGGCTACCCGAAGTCTTAAGGCGCCACAGGTAATTCCATTAAACAATTATAGTTCAGATATAAATGACGCCAGCGAATATTCAAACTTTGCTGGCAAACCTAGAGTAATTTCCAAAAGGAAAAGCAACGTTGTTTTTGGGATCATAGACTTTGGTTTTGATTTTACACATCCAGATTTCTTTGATCCCCTGGGCAACACTCGTTTTGAAAAAATATGGGCACAACCCCTCAAGAATAAAACCCCCAACAAATATGGATATGGTCAAGTATTTACGCAAAAGCAAATCGATCATGCATTAGATACTGCTACCCCCTTTAGGACGCTAGGCTACCATCCTGGACGTGGAGATTTATTAGGAAGAGGGATGCACGGGACTCACGTTTTGGGGATTGCGGCAGCCACAGGAAATGTAGGTAAGAAAGGACACGCTGGCAATAGTCCAATTGTAGCGGTAGATATGGGCTCTAATTACGTAAATGGTTCTGATTTGTCCCTGGGAGATTCAGTAAAGCTGATCGAAGGAATTGACTTTATATTAGAGCAGGCAGGAGATCGTCCTTGCGTGATCAATATGAGTCTGGGAGGTCACGGAGATGCACATACAGGACAGACCCTGGTAGAATTAGCGCTTAATAATGCGTTAAGAGAACGCGCCGGATTTGCCATTGTACAGAGTACAGGCAATTACTTCAAATCCAAATGCCACCATTCTGGTAAACTACTGCAAGATGATGAGAATGAAATCGAATGGATTTTCAAGAAAAGAGATCGTACGCCAAATGAAATGGAAATATGGTATGAGGCAGGAGACGAATTTGCAGTTGAAATCTATAACGATGATGACGAGTACATTGGTGGAACAGAAGCTTTTGAAGACGCTACCTTAAATTTTGACGGTTCCAAAAACGGAATTATTTTCCATCGTAAAAGTGAACCCAATACAGGTAAAAACCATATCAATATCATCCTGGCAGGTAGTCCGGCATCCAAACGATTGGTGGTAAAGATCATAGGATCCAAAATCAAGAACGGCAGATATCATGCCTATATTGAACGAGATGATCGTGGGCAATCGCATTTTCACGAATCTGATGTCAATACCAATCATACGATAGGATCTATTTGTAATGCTCCACTCACCATTACCGTAGGTGCCTATAATCAAGCTAGTCAAGGAAAGGAGCTAATGTCCTTTAGTAGCGCTGGACCCACATTAGATCATAGAACCAAACCTGAAATCGTAGCTCCAGGATCCAAAATCCCGGCGGCACGATCGGCATCAAAGTTTGAAAGCTATGCTTCAGGGATGCTAACCAAAAAGAGTGGATCGAGTATGGCTGCTCCCTTTGTAGCTTCATTGGTCGCCAAAATCCTTGAGCAGTATCCCAAGATCAATATCTATACGCTACGGCATTACTTGCTGAAGTTTTGTAATCCGTATCGAACAGAAAATACCACGGTAAAGAACAAATCAGGACACGGGGTAATTAATGAAAAAAAGTTACTGCTGGATCTAGCCAAAAAGAAAATACAGCATGAGAACACCAAGATATTACGCAAACAGAAATTGGTATAATAACGGGCATCATGAGTATGCCGAGTTAAATACCTCTCATCAGGTAAAGGAAATTCAGGCCTTTTTATTAAAAAAGGGCTATGATCTGGGACATTGGGGAGTAGATGGGGACTTAGGGTCGAAAACAAAAAAGGCCATATATGATTATTTTAGGTCTCATTTTGGCGCTTCTAATCCGACCTCTCCTTCTACTCCATCTCCAGGAGTTAATGCTCCACAAATCGTTCAAACGTTTAGTGAGATCTTTAGAAAGAAAGGATATACCTTTTACAAAGATGAGCTAAAACCCAATATCATCGGAGTGAGAAACTTGGATTCTACCGCCAATCTTTTTAACGATACCATGTATGTGATCTGGAAAGAAAATGGAAGATATCACGCCAAAACCTATCTTATCACCACAGATCCAGGAAGTGCTTTTTTGGGCAAACGTATGATCAATAAAAATGGTACGGCGATTCTCAAGGTGGGACAATACCTCAATACCTATAAATTAGGATTACATAGAGGAAAATATACCGCTCTGGTACAACGAGGTGGAAAGGTAACCGTATATCGAGATAAAAATCAGGATCATAAATTGGATTTTCATGGTGGAAAAGAATACACCGGGTATTTTGGCATCAACATTCACAAAGCTGGCAGAAACTCTATAGATGTAAATAGTTGGTCGGCAGGATGCCAGGTATTTAAAAAGTCCTCGGATTTTGACGAGCTCATCGCTCTTTGTAAAAAGGCGGAGCGTAGATATGGTAAAGGAACATGGTTTACCTATACCCTATTAGAAGCTAGTAAAGGAAAAGTTTTATAAACTCAAGAAAATGAAAACCATTTACACATATTATCCCAATTTACGACCAGGGTATTCAGATATCGCTGAGTTAAACACCAAAAACGAAATCAAAGAGATTCAAACCTATCTGCGACAAGCCGGTTTTAATATTGGTAATGCTGGAGTAGATGGAATCTTAGGAAAAAACACCAAAAGAGCTATATATGAATTCTTTATGAAGGAAATCGGTGGTAGTGGTACAGGCGGTGGCGGTGGAACAACCACTCCTCCCAACAATCGACCTACTACTCCAACAAATCCTGGAGCCAAAGTAAAACTTACTCTTGATGTGATGAGGAACGTTCGTTTCAGAAATTCTAATGACATCAACATCTTCTTTCAACAAACTACGGGACAGGATTTTGTGGATTTCTTCAGAAGTAAAGTAGGAGGACGAAATCCCTATTGGAAAAAAAGAAAAATTCCTTCTGGAATCACCTACAAAAAGAACTTCAACAACATATTCAATCAAATTCCTGTGCTATACGGGGAGCAAAGTATTAATCTATTTCAGTTCCTTGGATTGGTTTCAGCTATGATTAATGAAACCGGAGGTAAATTTAAACCTATTCGAGAATCCAATTGGGTTTCTTTATTAGGGAGATTGAAATATGCTTATGGCACCAATGGAGGTAAAAAGAAAAGCTACAATGATTCCAAAAGCGCAAAATCTGTACATCAGTTGATTCATGATCCTGACTTTGTAAGGGCACATAAAACACCAGGAGTACGATTGAGCTACCTAAGAAAATTTAACTGGAGAGGAAGTACCTTCCCTAAAGTTAGCCTAAATGATGCCGAAGTTGAATTTTTATGCCAATGCGATGTGTATAAATTCTCTGGTCTAGGGTTAATCCAAACCACCTGGCGTCCCGCATACAAAAGGATCATCAATTATGTATTGAACTATCGAGGGACTAATCCAAGAATCAACAATGTAAAAATGAACTGGAGAATCCACGGAAATGCCGATAAGGTTGCTGATTTATCCAAATACCAGGAATGGGAATACCTATTCCAAGAACCTGAAGTAGCTTCCAAAGCGGTATTTCTGCACAACCAAAGATCGCGATACCTAAGTTTTTCAGTATCCGGTTTATCCTATCAAAGAATGTTAGACAAAGCTGGAAACATCGGTTATCGTATTGGTGGCACCAAAAGAGCGCGTGACAAAGTCAGAAATCGAGTGGATCAAATTATCCAGGCGATGAAAAGAAGTGGAAGATAATATATAACTATCCTACAATATGTAACTCGGCATAATCACTAGGAACCACTAAGGTGTTTTCCTTGGCGTTATACTGAATACTATCTAGAGATACTTTAACATTGTCTATTTCTACTTCCTTGATTTTGAAAGGAAGTCCCACAAACTCAATTTTGATGGTTTCATATTCGGTAATAAAACTACCGGTTTTATGATGCTGTATAATGGCTTCGTTTTCTTTTCCGGTAAATGAGAAGCTTCTCAGGCTAAATCGACCTTTTGCATAATCATAACCGTCTTGGGCGTCTTCATAGACTTTGGATTCTTCTTTATTACCCAATTTGTAATATACTTCCAGTTTCAGCTGATCGATTTTCTTTTCGCCAACATACTGTTGTATAGGATATTTAGGAATAATAGCGCCTTCTTTTACGAATAATGGAATAATATCTAACTCCGCATCTACCCATTGCTCCATTCCTCCTTTTACATACTCTCGAGTCCAGTAATTATACCAATTCCCTCTAGGGATATACATACGTCTCCCTTTAGAATTAGGTTCTTGTACTGGGCAAACCAAAATTTGGTTTCCGAAAATAAATTCGTCCGTTCTATAATGTGTTTGTGGATCATTTTGATCGTATAGCACCAATGGTTTCAGCATCGGGATACCCTCTTCTGCATACTCCCAGAACATAGTATACAAATACGGCAATAATTGATAGCGCAGCTCAACAAACTTTCGAGTTACATCAACTACCTCATCTCCAAAAGTCCAAGGTTCTTGATTACCATGATCTCCAGAAGAGTGTGTACGACAGAACGGATGAAAAACACCTAACTGTATCCATCGAGCATATAACTCTCCGGTAGGATGTTCTGCAAAACCACCGATATCACTTCCTGTAAATGACATCCCGCTCATACTCATACGTTGTGCCTGAATATTCGCGATCCACAAATGCTCCCAGGTAGCTACATTATCTCCAGTCCAGGAAGACGTATAACGCTGTGCTCCGGAATAAGCAGATCTGGTAATGATAAATGGTCGTTTTGGATAGGCAAACTTCTTAACTCCCTCGTAGGTAGCTCGTGCCATTTGAGTTCCGTAGATATTATGGGCTTTTCTATGACTACAAGGGTTACCATCGTAATTATGACGTACATCATTTGGGAATGTTTTTCCTGGCACTTCCATCACGGCAGGCTCATTCATATCATTCCAAACTCCTTTTACTCCTATTTCTGCGATAATTTCTTTAAACAATTCTGACCACCATTCTCTTACCTTTGGATTTGTAAAATCCGGGAAAAAACATTCTCCTGGCCATACTTTTCCTCTCATATAGGGTCCATCGGCACGTTTACAGAAATAATCCTTTTCCATAGCCTCTTGATACACCCAATAATCATCGTCGATCTTTATCCCCGGGTCAATAATCACCACAGTTTTAAAACCATCTTCAGCCAACTCTTCGACCATACGTTTTGGTTCGGGAAAATATTCTTTGCTCCAGGTAAAACAACGGAATCCTTCCATATAATCAATGTCCAGATAAATAGCATCACAAGGGATTTGTAGTTCTCTAAACTTGCTCGTCACCTCTTTTACTTTACTCTCTGGATAGTAACTCCATTTACATTGGTGATATCCTAATGCCCATAGGGGTGGTAATTCAGGTTTACCGGTAAGGTCCGTATATCTGGTAATCACATTCTGCATATTTGGACCATAGAAGAAATAATAGTTCATTTCTCCTCCTTGTGCCCAAAAACTGGTTACATTTCTGCGTTCATTGCAAAAATCAAAGAATGTTCTGAAGGTGTTATCAAAAAAGATCCCATACGCTCTTTCTTCGTACATACCGATATAGAAAGGAACACTCTTATACAATGGATCTTGATCTTTACCAAAGGCATACTGATCGGTAGCCCAGTTTTCAATGCGTTTTCCTTTTAGATTCAAGTGCATTGGCTTATCACCCAAACCGTAGTAACACTCCCCTTGTGGAGCAGCTTTACTCATTTTTACAATGTTTCCACCGTATTCATAGCTTTGTTCCCAATGAAACCCCCAATCATCTTTACAAATTACATTACCTTCTAAATCAAAAATGGTGGTTTTCAGGTTATTTTTGTCTATATGCAATTGAATTCTAGCCGTGATCACCTCATAGTGCGTGTCCTTCTCTTCTACTTCTAATTTGCTATACCCTCTCGCTCCATCTTCACTAATCGCATAAGAAAAATCATTTTCAAAATTGTTATCGGTTGCGTATCGAAAACGTATAACACTACCCCGAATAATTGTGAGCTGTAAAATAACGCCATTTTCGGTAGTGAAGTTTAATTTGTCAACATTTTGAGAGAAGGAAACTATCTTGCCAGGAAACAAATTTCCTTTATGCTCTAATTCAGTATTGGTGATCATATGTATCTCTTTTGTATTGGACTTGGGATTATAAAAAAACGATATCTAAATCAAATTCGGAATCATTTTTACCACTATTTATTAAGAAAATTTTACGAAAACGTTTGAAACGAAAATTATTAACACTTGTTTAAAATGCTAACGGTTCCAAATTGTACTTTTTGGGATATCAACTACAATTATTTTCTATGTAATAATCTCAAAAATCACTGCTCCCAATGGTGGAATTGTGATCTCTGCGGAGTGTTCACGATAGTGCCAATGTTTATTTTCAATTTTGATTTCTTTGGTATTAGAAACCCCACCTCCTCCATAACTTCTTGAATCGCTATTAAACAATTCTTTTAGTTTCCCTTTTTTGGGTAGTCCTATTCTATAATTTGTTCTGGGGATGGGTGTAAAGTTGCAAACTGTAACGAGTAAATCTTCTTCCCTATTTCCTTTACGGACATAGGCAATCACAGAATTTTCATGATCATCGTAGGTGATCCATTCAAATCCGGATATGTCAAACTGTCTATCATATAGTGCGGGATAGTTTCTATATAGACCATTAAGATCGGTCACAACTTGCTTGATCCCTTTATGGAAATCATATTCTAAAATATACCAGTCCAAACTTTCCTGAAAATTCCATTCTGCATGCTGTCCAAACTCGGCACCCATAAACAGTAAGTTGGTACCCGGATGCGTAAACATATAACTATAGAGCAATCTGAGATTAGCAAACTGTTGCCACTCATCTCCTGGCATTCTACCTATGATACTTCGTTTACCATAAACCACCTCATCATGCGATAGTGGAAGCATAAAGTTTTCGGTAAAAGCATAGGTCATACTAAACGTAAGGTCATTCTGATGGTGTTTGCGATAAATAGGTTCCTTAGCTATATACTGTAGTGTATCGTGCATCCAACCCATCATCCATTTCATTCCAAAACCTAACCCACCTACATAGGTCGGTTTTGATACCATTGGGAAAGAAGTAGATTCTTCTGCGATCGTCTGTACATCTGGAAAACTGGCATAGACCTCCTGATTCAGGTCTTTCATAAACGAAATAGCATCCAGATTTTCCCTTCCTCCATACATATTGGGTTCCCATTCGCCGTCTTCACGAGAGTAATCGAGAAATAACATGGATGCTACCGCATCTACCCGTAACCCATCAGCATGATATTGATCCAACCAAAAGATAGCGTTACTAATCAAGAAGCTCCGTACTTCGTTTCTACCGTAGTTAAAAATGAGACTTTTCCAGTCTGGGTGATATCCTTTTTTTCTATCGGGGTGCTCATATAAATGAGATCCATCAAAAAAGCCTAGTCCATGTCCATCTTCAGGAAAATGAGAAGGCACCCAATCCAGGATGATTCCAATATCATTTTGATGTAATTTATCGACCAAGAGTTTGAACTCTTCTGGATATCCAAAACGAGAGGTTGGTGCAAAATACCCTGTGATTTGATACCCCCATGACGGATCATAAGGATATTCCATTACTGGCATCAACTCTACATGAGTAAATTGCATTTCTTTGACATAGGCGACTAATTCGTCTGCCATTTCGGTATACGAAAGGGATCTGTTCTCCTGTTCTTTTCGTCTCCAGGAACCTAAATGCACTTCGTACACCGAAAAAGGAGCATCAATCGCATTATGCTTTTTGCGTTTCTGCATCCACTCTTCGTCTTTCCAGGTATACGTATTATCCCATACTACCGAAGCCGTCTTTGGTGGGTGCTCACAACGTCTGGCATACGGATCTGCCTTTTCGGTTACAATACCATCGTTGTGAGAGTGTATTTTGTATTTGTACACACTTCCTTTTCCTGCACCGGGAATAAAACCTTCCCAAATTCCAGAAGCATCCCAACGCACACTTAATTGATGTTCCCCTTCTGTCCAATAATTAAAATCTCCAATCACCGACACCGATTTTGCAGAAGGTGCCCAAACAGCAAAGTAGGTTCCTTCTACTCCATCTAATGTGAGGATATGAGAACCAAATTTTTCATAAAGTCGATAATGTTTACCGGACTTAAAGAGGTCAATATCAAAATCTGAAAAGAGGCTATGTACAATTACTTTATTCATTAATATGGTTAGTGTTGTTCTTGTATCGTTTTATTCGGTCTAGGTGGAGTTGTTACTTGATTACAAATCCATCAGGAATCACCGATCTACTTTTGATTACGACTACTCCTTCTTTAATTACATAGGTCTCTTCTTCTCTATTTTCAAGATGTTCGCCACCTTCGATATGTACATTATTTCCAATTCGGGCATCCTTATCGATAATGGTATTTGAGATAAAACAACCGTCTCCTACGCCAATCGCAGGGATACCCTCATTTTTATTTTTGGTTAATTCTGCAATATCCTGGTAGGAATTACTACCTATCATATAGGTGCTTTTGATTACTGTATCTTTTCCGATTCTGGAACGAATTCCTATTACGGATCGTTCTATTTCTTTGGCATTAATGATACAACCTTCAGCGATCATAGAACGATTTAATGATGTTCCTGATATTTTTGAAGGCGGGAGAATTCTAGGGCGTGTCAACACACTGTCTGTGCTGCTAAAGAGGTCAAACTCTGGCACCTCGTCTGTCAGGTTAATATTGGCTTCAAAAAAAGCACCTACGTTCCCGATATCCGTCCAATATCCTTCATACTGATAGGCCAACACCTTATGCTTGTCGATAGACTGCGGAATAATCTCTTTTCCGAAATCGATAGCATCCGGGTTAGACAATAAAAGATCAAGCAACAACTGCTTGTTGAATATATAAATCCCCATCGAAGCTAGGTAATGTCTGCCTTCATTTTTCATTTCGTCACTTACCTCAGATTCTAAACCTGGTAACTTATCGGCACTAGGTTTCTCAATAAAGGACGAAATAAATTTTTGTTCATCGGTCTTTAGAATCCCAAACTCTGTAGCTTCTTTAGCTTTTACTGGTAAAGTAGCGATAGAAATCTCTGCCCCTTTGTTGATGTGATCATTGAGCATATCATCAAAATCCATTCGATACAATTGATCTCCAGAGAGAATCAACGCATATTCAAACTCATGATTCAACAAATGATGAATAGACTGTCGTACCGCATCTGCAGTTCCTTGAAACCAGGTTTTGTTATCAGGAGTTTGTTCTGCAGCCAAAATATCAACAAATGCATCACTAAAAGAACTAAATCGATAGGTGTTTTTGATATGTCTATTTAAAGAAGCAGAATTAAACTGCGTTAATACAAACATTCTTTTAATATCGCAATGGATGCAATTAGAAATAGGAATATCCACCAATCGATATTTACCAGCGATAGAAACTGCGGGTTTAGAACGTTTTTCGGTTAGTGGAAACAGACGAGTACCTTGCCCTCCTCCCAATATAATTGCTAAGACTTTTTTGTTGATCATTTTTGTGTAATTAGGGTTTTATAAATAGTCATATATTCTGTTGCAGACTGTGTCCACGAGTGGTCAATCTTCATAATCCGTTTTTGTATATCACGGTATCGCTCCTGATCTTTATATAGCTTCGCTCCTCTTTCTATCGAGTAGCACACATCCCATACAATGGCTTGATTATGGCAAATTCCAAATCCGTCCTCTCCTATATCAATAACGGTGTCCTTGAGTCCTCCTGTTCTTCGCACGATAGGTATTGCTCCATAGCGTAACGCATACATCTGGTTCAATCCACAAGGTTCTACCCGAGATGGCATCAGTAAAAAATCAGTTCCTGCATAGATGATATGAGATAGTTTCTCACTATACCCTATATACGCATTATACCTACCTACAAATTCTTCTTTTAATGCATTGAGTTGGTATTCTACCTCATCATGTCCTGATCCTAAAATCAATATATTCACATCCATATGCTTCAAAGTATCCCGAATGATACTGGGCAACAGGTCGGCACCTTTTTCTCCCACCAGTCTACCGATAAAACTAAATAGTGGTAAGTCTTTATCCAGATTAAACTCTGTACACAACCAATTTTTATGTTCTTTTCGACCCGAAACAACATTGCTTACCTTAAAATTTTTAAGAAGCATGGGATCCGTCTCTGGGTTCCAGGTTTCGGTATCGATACCATTGAGTACTCCAAAACACTTCGCCTTTTCGTGTCGTAACAATCCTTCTAGTCCACTAGCCTGCTCTTGCAACTCCTCCATATAACTTGGCGAAACCGTGGTCACTCTCCATGCACACTTAATGCCAGTTGCCAATGGATTGATTAGATTCCCCCAATCCAACAACCCGATATGATTTTTGTCAAAATCAGGTAAATAATGCAATTTATCATATGGGATCTGTCCTTGATACTGCGCATTATGGATCGTAAATATGCTTGGAACCCGATTTAATCGATGATAGTCAAAGGCATACTGCATCATAAAAGGAATCAATCCAGTATGATGGTCATGACAATGCACCACATCGGGTAACTGCTCCAAAGTATTCATCCAATGAATTGCCGCTAACTGAAAACTCAAAAACCGTTCTTCATTATCTGGGTGATCATATATTTCTTTTCGATCTAAAAGGTGTTCTATATAGATCAGAAATACAGTAAAGCCGAGATCTGGAGTAACTACTTTTCGTACTTCGTACTCCTTATCCTCATTACCAAAGCGTATTGATCCTTTATGGATGATTTCAAGTTCGGCATCATCAGTAAAACTGTTGCTGTAATATGGGACTATGGCTTCAACAGTATGATCTAGGTTTTGTTGATATTTGGGTAAAGCTCCTACAACATCGGCTAAGCCTCCAGCTTTTGCAATAGGATAACATTCGAAACTTATGTGAGTAATATGCATTAAAATTAAGCGTATTAATGTTGCATGAAAAGCGATTTTTAAAATCGATTAAAGCTATGAAAAACCACGTAAAAACGTGTTGTAATTATCATAAAAAGAAGCGGGATTAATAATTAAATAATAAAAATTTAACTCAAAAAATGCCTTTTTGTCATTGAAACTTAAAAATACGTTTAAATATCCTCAACGATCTGGCTTTTCCATCTTAAAACCAACGTTACCTCTACATCAACGATATTGCCATTTTTTAGAAAACAAATTATTGACTAAGAGTTAACTATAAAAAAAAGATGCTATCATCGTATTTGGTTGATAGCATCTTCTTTTCATGAAGTTGATAAGGAATTTACTCCTCGAATTCGTTAAAAGCATCAAAGTGATACATTTGTACCGATTCTGGTTTGATCACTTCAAAAGCTTTGGCTGCTTTTTGATTTTGCATCACATCGGCAGCAGCGTCTTTGGCCGATTTCATATCTGTCCAATACACAATATCCACATACTTTCCGTCTCCATTATATGCTGTAGTACGTTTTACAAATCCGTAGTATAGTTTCACCACATCATTAAGCGATGATAGTGCTTTTTCGACATCTTGTGGACTATATCCTGGATTCGCTTCAAATAAAACGACTTCTACTACATTAGGTTCTTGGAGGGTTTGCATAGATCTTGAATTAGGTTTAGTGGTACAATTAAATAATAGATTTACCATGATGATAAGAATTAACTTGTTCATATGAATACTTTCATCAAAACTAAATCAGGAGAATGACAACCCTATGTCAGTAGAATTTTAAGAAGAAGAATTATTTGTTCGATATTGTTGTAAACGCCTATTATAGTAGTCTTCAAGAGTAAAACGTTGCGAAGTAAAAATCTCATGGCATTCGACCAAACTCTCGATTCTATCGGTTCTAAATTCCCTATAATCTTTTCGTAATTTACAGTATGCAATTACAATCCATGTATTGTTGGTAAAATACACCCCTAGCGGTTCTATACGACGCTTACTTGCTTCTTTATTCATATTGGTATATGAAATCTCCAATACTCTAAAATCCGTAATGGCTTGCTGTATCACAGACAAAGTATTACTTGGATGTGCAGCTCGTCTGTTATAGGTAAATACCCTTTGATCCAACAACTCCAATTTTTGCTTTTGTGAGGTTTTGAGTACCGCAATTACCTTGTCGATAGCTTCGTGATAAGCATCTATCAAAGATTGATCATTATTGGTTTTGATAATTTTTGAAGCCGTTAGTAAAGCATTAGCCTCTTTTTCGGTAAACATTACCGGAGGTAAAGAATATCCATCTACCAAAAAATAGCCTGTGCCCGCCTCGGCTCCTATAGGTACACCGGCATCTGTGAGTGCCTGCATATCCCTATAGATAGTTCTAAGGCTCACTTCGAACTTATCTGCAAGTTCTGAGGCCTGGACGATCTTCTTGGATTGTAGTTTTACTAATATTGCCGTAAGCCGATGCAAACGTTTCATTATTCCCCTGTATTTTCTGGATTGGCGGTACTACCACCATCAATATCACTTAGGTCGGTTGCGTTATTGATAAAAAACTCGGCCTCACCAGCAGCTTCTTCCAATTGTTCATCTTCTTCTGCTACAAGTTGTGGATTCTGTTTTTTATCCCGTATCATTCCCCAAGTCATGATCAAACTGGTACCTATAATTACAAATAATAATACTCCTGGTTCAAAGCCTTCTACCATTGCTTCAGCAGGTATTGCATAAAACAAGAGTACGGTAATTAACCCTCTTGGTGCAATAAACAACTGCGGAAAGATATCTTTTCCTAAGAAAAGTCGTAACAACCCATAGCGAATGGCATATATTGATACCAAAATCAAGATACTGATCAAGGTTACTTTCAAACTCAATAAAGATGATAGTACGATAGTGATCCCAAAAATGACAAAGAATAAGGTACGAACCACAAAAGCAGTTTCGGCAGTGATTACATGCAATTCGTGATAGATATGCTTGGCTTTTTCAACATCCAAATACTCTTTAAGGGGGCCTTGAAAGAACAATTTCATATTAGTGATTACCAATCCAAAAATTAGGATAATGATTAACGAAGACATGTGCAATTTCTTACCGATCGCATATAGCAACAGCAATACCGCTATCAAAAGAAACAGCTTAACCTGACTTTTGATCTTCTGAAAAATCAGAATGATTGCATAACTCGCTACTATTGAAATCACAATGGTTAAGATCAGGTTCAAAAAGAATCCTCCTACTCCTCCACTTTCTGAAGGGTTTAATGTACCTGCCAGAAAATAGAATAACATGATTCCTAAGATATCAGAGAAGGTACTCTCATAAATATGAAATTCCTTTTTAGCTTCAGACAAACCTGAAACACTAGGTATGATGATCGCACTCGATAGTATAGACAAAGGTGTAGCATATAACCAGGCTGATTGCATACTCATATCCTTTACCAATGCTTTTAGAATTACTGCCGCAATAAAGGTCGAGGCAACTAATCCTATCAGTGCTATGGCCAGGGATTTCAGTATGGGTATCAGCTTATCTCGTTTCAGTTCTAACTCTAGTGCCGCTTCAAGTACAATCATAATCAACCCCACAATCCCCAATATTTCAAGCAACGGAAGGAAATTAAACATATCTCCTCCTACTGCTTTCAAACTATATTGAATAATAATCCCCAATACAATAAGCATTAATACCGCTGGGATATTAGTGCGTTTGGCCACTTCATTAAAAATGAAAGACAAAATAATAATCAGAGAGATCTCAATGATAACATTGTATGAAGAAAAAATTTCCATGCGTAGGTTTTAGGTTGTTGTTAGTTTGTTTAAACGATTGAAAAGATAGTAAATTATTTTAAGTAAAACCGATCTCTAGAGCTTTCTCTGTATCTTACTAAAACCTAGCATCAAACATCTTTTTTTGACCTTAATATTTATTTAACGGATTGTTATTTTAAAAGCTATATTTTTAGGATATCGACAAAAAAACAAAGCAACATGTCCAACGAATCCTTAATTATTCCTGAAAGAAGCAGAGATATTGGTGACTTTTTGGTAGGTAGACTTATTCCGTTTAGAAAAAAGCGAATGGTAGGTCCTTTTATATTTATTGATCATATGGGCCCTACAGAACTCAAAGAAGGGCATTATATGGATGTAGATCAGCATCCACATATTGGTTTGTCTACCCTTACCTATATGCTAGAAGGCGAGTTGATGCACAAGGATAGTATAGGTACCGAGCAACGCATCTCCCCAGGCTCTGTAAACTGGATGGTAGCGGGTAGCGGAGTTACTCATACTGAGCGTACTCCAGATGACTTGCGCGGGACTAATTTTACTGCACATGGTTACCAGATTTGGGTAGCATTGCCTGCAGACCAAGAAGAGATTACTCCAGAGTTTCATCATATCGATGGCAACGAACTTCCTTTTTGGAAAGATGGTAGCACGGAGTTTAGACTTGTAGCAGGGCAAGGATATGGTAAAACATCACCATTGCCTGTTCATTCTGATTTGTTTATGGTAGAGATAAAAACCACAGATTCGTATGAGCTTGCTATCAAAGGAGAACTACAAGGGGAAATAGGAATTTGTATTGTAAAAGGTAGTATCTCTGCATGTGATGATACTATTGAAGCCGGAAATATGTTGATTTCAAAAACTGAAGATAGCTGTACCATCTCCTTACACCCCAACACCCATGTTCTGTTGTTTGGTGGGGAGCCTTTTCCTGAAGAACGTCATATCTTTTGGAACTTCGTTTCGGCAAGCAAAGAAAAGATTGAGGCTGCAAAGGAGCGATGGAGAAACAAAGCATTTCCCAAAGTTCCTGGAGATGACTCGTATGTGGTGATGCCAGAGCCTAAGTTTTAAACAACACTTATAACTCTCTTCGCAATTCGTTGAGAGAGATATTGCTATTGATCAATCGGGTCACTACTTCCTCACGGAACTCATCCAGATCATCATAATCATAATACTTAGCCCATTTATGAGTTTCCAAAAGATTCTTGATTTGTTTGATCAGCTTTCGGGTAGCATCTGCAGATCGTAGCACGGCTACTTCATCATAGTCTGGATTGTCCTTGTGCTTGTAGCTTACCTTTTTGATTTCGAAATCCACGGAAATGTAATAAGCATCCACTTCAGGATCTAGATTCTCTCTGAAATCTGCCCAATCTGCATATCCTAATCGCAAATCATCGATTTCTGCCGGAAAATCAGATACCAAACGCCATTGGCACTTGGCGATCCTTCCCCAATGATTAGACATGCGGTAAACCCCATGTTTGGTGTAATAGTACGTACTTCCCGATTCGCTACGGTAATTCGGTTTTCTTCTGGTGATCTCACGTAAGGTCGCTCCTCTAAAAACGCAATACGTTTTATTAAAGAAATTATACCGCGTATACGACTTCTTTTGCTCTTGTTCTACTTGCTGTTCCAATGATTGTATTTTTCCCAGCCGCAAATAAATCACAAATTTTTGAAAATGTAAAGGCGAGTTTTTAACAAAATATCACCAATGCACGATGATGCTATGAATATTTACGCAATTGACTCAAAAAGGGGATTTTACCTGTACAGAATTGGTTATTACACTCTTTTTCAAAATGTTACCTTCACATATCTTTGTAACACTTTCCATAAAATTTAGAGTTAATTTTAGCCAATCTAAAAAGCATCTTGCACTACAATCACAAGATGCTTTTTTGATCGTTATCCTATACTTTGATTATAATGACTAGGACTTATTCAAATGAAATCTATAGGTCAGTCCTACTTTTACAAAGATATTTCCGGTCATTTCGGGATTGAGTAATGTACGTCCGTCCCCAAATTCGAATGCTGAAAGACGAAAAGGTAAGGTATCCCCTTCTTCAAAAACCTCGTAGGATGCTGTAGAATATCCAGTTTGAAGTTTCATCAACAGACTTTCATCCAAAAGCGCATATTGTAGATATGGACCGATTTCAATATTTGCCATTTGTGTGTATAACTCTGGTGCATTGTCTTGTCGCTCCAGACTAAAGGTTCTTACAAACGCCTGAAACGCTAATCCTGCTTTAAACTTTCCTCCTAAACGCCGGTTGATATCTGCATTGATCGGCAAGGTCGCCGATACCTCCCATTTTTGATCTTCGCTTTGATAATACAATCCAAGAATGGGAGTAAAAAAGGTACCAAAGCCTTCGCTACTGGCATAGGCTCCAAAACGATATTGTAAGTGTTCTGTTTTTTGATATTTCAGCAAAGCTAAACCACCGAAGAAGAAATGATCCCCATCGGTATGTAAATCCTGGCTCGCAATTTTAGGCAATAGCACATAGGTTCCAGACCATTTCTCGCCATGTTTGATATTCAATCCAGCTTTCAGTGTAAGGTTATTCAAAGAAACTTGATCTCCGTTAGGTACCAAATCCAATTGATGTTGTACATAATCCACACCCGTTATAATGGCAATCTTTTCATTCAGTTTTATAGGATACGTCAGACTCACATCCAACTGGGGTACATTAGTAGTGGCATCACTATTCTCAAATCCAGCATCCAGAATGGATCCATAACTTACTTTTACAATGTCTATATAATCTTGTGCTTTAATTGACGATGAGCATATTACAAAAAGTAATAAGAAGTATAATCGGTATTTCATAAAACGGGTTACAGTGATTTTTTATTCAATAGGCAAACAAGTATACAATATTTCTTTTGAATGTTGCCAAGTCATATCCCTCCAAAAAATCTTAAAATTAAGTAAATCATAGGCTACGCCAGTCCATATAACTGTATATTTAACACCAATAACTACAAACACAAATCATGTCACAACATCATAGATTTTACGCGTTCTTTACAGTAATTACCATCATCGCTTTAAGTTTCAGCTCTTGCGCTACGGATACTACACAACAGGATCTAAAAGCTGCGCTTACCTTTTATGCTTCGTTTGATCAAGGAACTGATGCTGATTTCGCCCTGGGTGATAAGCAATTATATACGGTGCCTTCTCGCCAAGCCAGAGACTCTGCAAAAGCGGGATTACACAAACCCGACATCAAAGTAGACAAAGGAAATGGTCGTTTTGGAGATGGTTTATTCTTTACAGAAAGAAGCAAAGGATACATCTACTACCCTAGTGAAAAGAATATCGCTTATAATACCAAGGACTGGAGCGGTGCCATATCGTTCTGGATGAAATTAGATCCTAACAAAGATTTGGAACCAGGTTATTGCGATCCGATACAAATTACTGATGTAAGCTATAACGACGCCTCAATTTGGGTAGATTTCACTAAAGAAAATCCGAGAGATTTCCGTTTAGGAGTTATAGGCGATCGAGCAGTTTGGAATCCTAATCCCGAAGGTCCGGATAATGAAAACCCTATATTTATGGAGAAACTGACCGGAGTAAAAAATCCTCCTTTCTCTAGTGAGCAATGGACGCATGTTTTGATTAATTTCTCCAATCTGAATACTCCAAATGGTAAAGCTAGTCTGTACTTGAATGGAGAGCACAAAGGAGCACGCTCTGATATTGCTACGCCTTTTACCTGGGATTTACCATTATCCAATATTTATTTAGGATTGGGATATATCGGCCGTATGGATGAATTATCTATTTACAACAGAGCCCTTACAGATAAAGAAATCAATGCCTTGTACCAATTAGAAAACGGAGTGCATTCCTTACTATAAAGCAGAAAAACTACTACATTTGTAGGCAACAACCACTAGTTACCGATTATGAAACGTAGTATACAACAATACCTAAAACTGCTTTGGCAATCTGTATTGTTTTGGTCTATAGCTATGGCCATGTATTCTATTTTTAGATACTACGGTATCGATGAAGAAGAAGGATTTACGGTGATTAGAGAGTATAGTGGGATCCAGGGTACTTTAAGAGCCCTTTTGGGATTCGGAACTATAGGAGCACTGCTAGGGATTCTATATGCCACTATTGATTTTGTGTTTGACAAATATGTAGCCAATCGAATACTGCTTTTTTATGATGTGCTTTGCAGAACATTCTTGTACTTTATCACCAGTGTTATCGTTTTTACGATCATCATGAACATTTTTTCTGAGCTATATGGCATCAATCTGGATACGCAACCAGGTTGGTGGCAACATAACAAATCCTTTTGGGCTACTATTCTCTATATGGTTTTGGTATCTTTTGTGTTTACATTTATCAACATTGCCAAAGAGAAATTCGGGAAAGGTGTGTTCCTAAAGATGTTGATGGGAAAATACAGAACCCCACAAGAAGAAAAACGCATCTTTATGTTTCTGGATTTAAAGGACTCTACTACGATTGCAGAAAATCTGGGACATTTTAAATACAGTCAGTTCATCCAGGATTGCTTTTACGATTTAAATGAAGTTGTACCGAAGTACGACGCTGAAATTTATCAATATGTGGGTGATGAAGCGGTGTTGAGCTGGTCGTACAAAAAGGGATTAGCCAATAACAACTGTGTGGATCTGTTCTTTGCATTTCAGCAGAAAAAACAGCGCAAATCCCAATATTATATGGATAAGTATGGTGTGGTTCCCGAATTTAAAGCCGGACTACATGGAGGTAAACTTATGGTGACCGAAGTTGGAGTCATCAAAAAGGAAATCGCCTACCATGGGGATGTGATTAATACTTCTGCTCGTATACAAGCCCAATGCAATAAACACAAAGTGCGTTTCTTAATTTCAGAAAAATTACTACAAGATTTGAAAATCAAAACACACCTCACTACAGAGTTTTTAGGAAGTGTGCTCCTAAAAGGAAAACAGGAAGAAGTAAAAATTCATACCATCAATAAGGTAGGATAATCCACCGTCCTTTTTATTAAAATACTGATTCTTAATTCGATACTACTACCCTTTCAAAAATGTGAATATCTATTACTATAAATCGTATTGCCAATAGTTGATATCCAGTATATTTGCCGCCCTAACAAATACAAAAAGAAATGAGTGCAACCTGGTACGAATGCAAGATAAAGTATAGAAAAATAGATGAGTCTGGAGCTCAAAAAATGACGACAGAACCTTATTTGGTAGATGCCATCTCCTATACAGAGGCCGAATCGAGAATCAACGAAGAAATGTCGGCTTACATCAGTGATGAATTTAAAATTACTAATATTAAAGTAGCCAACTTTGCAGAGATACATCCTTTTGAAAACTCGGATCGTTGGTTTAAATCCAAAGTATCGTTAATCGCTTATGATGAAGAAAGCGGTAAAGAGCGTAAATCAAACATATACCTGCTAATCCAGGCCAATGATGTAAAAGAAGCTTTTGACAATACCAATGTGGCCATGAAGAACACCATGGGAGATTATACCATCCCAGCCATTGCAGAGTCGCCTATTATGGATGTATTCCCTTATTTTTCTGGCGAAGAAGAAGATTTAGGAAAGATCGAACGATTTAATGCGATCAAAAACTCTGTTCCAGAAGTAGAAGAAAAGGTTGTTGAAGAAGTTAACGAAGTAACTGAAGAGCTAGTAGCAGAAGAAACTCAAGAAGAAACAGACGAAGCCATCGAATCAGAAGAGACTCCATTTATCGAAGAAGAAGAAACCGAATTTGTACCGGTAGCTTTTGACGAAGAAGAGTAAGCAATACAACACATAAAAAAAGAGGGCGTTTTCAAGCCCTCTTTTTTTTATACTATCTACGGTCGATCATACCGTCTTCTATATTCTTTCTCCATTTTGCAAGATCATCTGTTGCGGTTTGACCTCCTGTAACTTTTCTCGCTGATATGGATTTTAGAGCAAATTGCTCAAATCCTTTTAAACCCTTTTGTTGATGTTTCATGTGTATTAGTTTTTATGATAACTCAATGCTCCAGATGGGCACTGATCAATTTGGTTCATTAATGCTTCACTACTCGCGTTTTCTGGAGTGATCCATGGTTTTGCCTTGGGATCATACACTTCTGGTAAGGTCTTGACACATACCCCAGCATGAATACATTTCCCAGGTTTCCAAACAACGGTAATTTCACCATTGCTATATTCTTTTCTAATTTCATTTTCAGCCATAACAATAAGAATAAGACTTGATTTGTATAAATATACAGTTTATTTTGATCAATATCAATGTAACATTTTGGGCTTTACTTCTTCTAATACACAAACACCTGCACATGTCCAAAAAAAGGGAACTCATCATTGCATTGCGAATCTACATCCTTCTTTGGGTACTCGTTATTGGATTTTTATCCATCTACCTATTGCGATTCTCATCATTTAAAGAGACCAAAGATTCGTTAGCAGAACTCCTTACCGACGCTCCTTTTTTGGTAGCCATGCAAATACTCTTTGTATTGGTGTATTTGTGCTTTCTATTGATACGTTACTTTATTCGTATGTATAGTTCTCGTGGGTTACAGTATATGGGCAAACGATTGGTGCTAGGTATCATTCTTCCTATTCTACTGATCATAGGAGTTTTAAAAACCATTATATATGTCAACGGAAATGAAGATTTTGATTATACCTGGGATCAAACTGTCGAAAATACTACTGGTATTGCCACTAATCGCTATCAAATGGATGGAAAACATCGCGGAATGAGTGTATTTGGGTGGACCCATGATAATGAAGGTAGAATCGATCCACTTATCCAAAACAATATTGAATGGATCGCTGTTATTCCTTTTTTATATCAAAAAGATGAACGCACTGTAGTTATGCGTACTCCGGAAGCTATTGGCCAATGGTCCCGTAGAGATTCTGTTTTTCTATCTACCATAACTGAACTACACGATAAAGGATTGCACGTACAGCTTAAACCCCATTTATGGACTAGAGACGGTTGGAGATCCAATATCAATCAACAATCTGACGAAGATTGGGATTTATGGTTTGATAGTTATCGCAAAAACATGTTGCATTATGCTACTATGGCCCAACAAACCGAAGTAGAATTACTGTGTATCGGTACAGAGTTGCGTACCTCCTTAAAACACCAACCTGACCGTTGGAAAGCACTCGTAAAAGAAATAAAAGCAATCTATAGCGGTAAACTTACCTATGCCGCCAATTGGGATGGAGAGTATGAACTTATTGATTTTTGGGATCAATTGGATTATATTGGTCTGCAAGCTTATTTTCCACTTACCCAAAAGACCAATCCCGATTTAGCTACACTACAAAAAGGTTGGGAGCAACATATCCCTATGCTAAAATCCTTATCGCAACAACACAATAAACCTATTTTATTTACAGAAGTAGGCTACAAAAGTGAAGCCGCTGCAGCCATCAAACCCTGGGAATGGGGATCGTATCTCAGCATTTTTTACCAAAAGAAATCCGATCGTACTCAGCAACTGGCCTACCAAGCCCTATTTGATCAACTATGGAAAGAAGATTGGTTTGCCGGTATGTACATCTGGCAATGGAACACTCATACCGATCCATCCGATGCCGAAAACAGTCTTAATTTCTCACCGAGATTTAAACCTGCACAGAATACGATTGCCAGGGAGTATGGGAGGTAGTCCTTCGACTTCCACTTCGGCAGGCTCAGTGCAGCGGCTCAGAGACCTCCTTTTCGTCCCCTTCGAGAGCACTTCGACAAGCTCTGCATCACACCTCAGGGTACGAATTCACCGTGGGTTGAGCGGAGTCGAAACCCGGAATACACCCTTCGACTCCGCTCAGGGTTCGGCACCATCGAGGGCTGCCCTTCGGCTCCGCTCAGGGTTCTGTAGAATTCGAATTCGAAGTCTGAGCGGAGCCGAAGACTGAATATCTTTGCAAACAGTGTGATTCATTCTTGCATTCAGAAAGTTGATGTAACTCCCCCAAATCCCCGCGCATTAATGCTTCTTTTTTGGCTCTGCTCCACCCTTGTATCTGTTTTTCTCTGTAGAAAGCGGTATCGATACGGGAGTACTTCTCGTAGTACAACAATTTAACAGGTAGTCGTCTTTTGGTATGGTTAGCTCCTTCTCCATTCTGATGTTGCGTTAATCGCCTCTTTAAATTCTTGGTACTTCCTGTATAATAACTTCCATCACTACATTCTAAAATATATAGGTATCCCATGGTGTATTCGTTTTTGCAATATTAGGTGGTAGGAGTTTTATTTTTTGGAACTCCCGTTCGTCCCCTTCGAGAGCCTCAGGGGCCTTCCTTCAGTGAGCTCTGCCCACGCCTTCGAACCCTGAGACGCTGCACTGAGCCTGCCGAAGTGGAAGTCGAAGGGTGAACACTCATATTATCTGGACTTCGACTCCGAGAATCCAGAGCCTCGTCGAAGGGCAGTCCACCGGCGAATCCTGGTCTTGCCTGAAGGGGGTTCCTGAGCCTGGCGAAGGAGCCCCCCGAAAACAGGGTATGTTTTTTTCACGGAATATAGTGTTCTCTAGCCTGTAGGAATGCTACATCTTTGTATCAGTAAATAATTATAAAAACAACTAATCGCTAAAAATCATATCATGAAAAGATCTATTTTACATTTCGCACTTATCTTATTAATAGGATTCACTTTCTCTTGTAAAGATAACAACGCTGCAAAAGCAGAAGAAACCGCTACTGAAGAAACAACCACCAAAGAAGAACCGAAAAAAGAAGAAACAAAAGCAGAAGCTTCATCTGACAGCGGTACTCCGTCTTTTGGAGATGCCAAAGTACAAGAGTACGTAGACGCTTATGAAGCTTATATCGCAGACTATAGAAAAGCAGTAGAGAGCAAAGACATGACTGCTTTTGCAACATTAGGTCAAAAAGGACAAGAACTAGGAACCAAAGCCCAAGAATTATCAAGTAGTATCTCGGCTTCTGATGCAGAAAAGCTAAACGCTTATATGCTAAAGAAGAGTGAGGAAATTCAGGAATTATCTCAAAAGTTAATGCAATAATCGTTAGTAATAAATAGTTAGTTAGTTTAGGTTGCATTATTGTGTTGCTTAATGAAAACACCTCGTGAATGGGCATGAGGTGTTTTTTTTGTTATTAAATGCTGGGAACTACCCTTCTGCTCCGCTCACCCTTCGAGAGCCTCAGGGTCCGCGGGGTTCGGGACCACCGAGGGCTGAGGCTCTCGAAGCCCGGCAAGCTCAGCACACATCTCGAAGCCCGGAAGGCTCAGGGTTCGAAACGTTACCGAGGGTTGAGCGGAGTCGAAACCCGGAATACACCCTTCGGCTCCGCTCAGGGTTCGATAAAAAATCCACTGCCAAACCTTTCTTAAGAATTTCTAAAAACATCTGGTAACATTTTTAAAATACATCTAATTGATGTATACTAGCGGCCTATCAAAAGGTAATAGCAATGGAAGACAATAAAATGCTCAAGTATATTGATAAAGTATTAGAAAATATGCCCAATGACTGGTTGAATCTAACTACGCATCGACTAGATATTTATGATGAAAAATTGGCGAAAGTTCAATTCTTGGAGCAGTTTGAAAACTTGTTTAATAACAATACTACTGACTCATCGGCGCTAAGTGAATTACCTACGGCTTTTGACTATATTCGATTAGGGCATCCATTGTCTTGCGTACTAGAATGGGTAATTGCTCATTCAAACAACCTACAACCAGATAATGTGATCAGTTTTGGATCGAAAACGGTTCCAATCTTGGCCGTTTTACGAAAGAATTTATTAGACAATAAAAACACCCAGATCCTTTATACCGATAAACTACCAGAATCCTTTGACGCTGAAATGCTAAGAAACGTTTATGGGTATACATTTGAACTGAAACGTATTGAAGAAGCATCTTCGGTTTCGGCCTTCGATGGAAGTACCATTTTTGTTTCGCAACAAGACGAAATTGATACTATTGATCTCAACCCAAATATTGACTTTTATATCAATACTTATGAGGGTTTAGGAAGTCTTATATTGGTGAATGGAAAACAAAACGAAAGCTATATTTCAGAAATTCAACATGTTCGAAGAAGAGAGACTGTTGCAATGACGCCTGCCAATTGTTTTACCGCCTTAAAGCTTTTGATAGACAAGTCGAATTCAGAACCCCATAAAAGTGATCTTGACACCAACAAAACAAAGGTTTTGGGTGCAATTGCGACGGTTACCGGCACAGATACAAAAGCATTGGTAGGTTCTAGCGGGTTATCGATTCAATATGCCATTTTGATGGGACTCGTGGACTATGCCCTGGAAAACCATACTGGAAAGGATATCAAAATCATAGTTCCCCCAAATTGCTATGGTGGAACAAATGACCAGGCAAGACGTGTTGCTGCCTGTATTGATAATGTCGAAATCGTGGATTTACCCGTAGATAGTGGTAATGATATGGTAGAAAGTATTGATACGGTTTTAGCAAAAATTGCTCATCAAGATGCTGTCCCTTATATTATTGCTGAAATCCCAACCAACCCGAGGGTTGAAGTCCCTAATCTTCTAAAATTAAAAGAGGTATTAAGTGCTGTACGCAAGACAGCAAGTGGTACTACTGCCGTAGATCCGGTTTTTCTCCTGGATCAAACCTTTTGTCCTAATGTACAATTTTTGGGTGAAGGTGAAATACTCTCGACCGTGAGGACCATTTCTTTTTCTAGCGGTTCGAAATTTCCAAGTGGTGGACTATGTACCGCCGGCTATTGTGTAGGAAATACAAAAACAGACGCTTTGATGCATAAGATTGAAATGCATCTAGGGCTTTGTGATAACGAGGCTACACCTCTTCAATATGAAATATTGGCAAAACAATTGCCTTCTATGAATCAACGCATTCGTGATGCGTACAAAAATACTCGTGAATTTGTAAACTTTATTCATGATACTTTACCAGAAGCAAAAATCAATTTTGTTTCGGAAGCACTAGCTAATCAGGGTTTTACACCCTCTGTTTTTTCATTAGACCTTCCAACCAAAGGAGCTACTGATGAAGAAAAGGAAACGTATAAAAGAGCACTTAATCATAAATTAATCAATTTAATGATTACCGAAATCCCTAACGAAAGTAAATACTGTGTAAGCTATGGACAATTAAAGGGATGTTACTGGACCATCCCCGCTACATCAACCCAAGGGACAACCAAAGAAGGCGACAAAGATTATATTGCTCGTGTAGCCCTTTCTCCTAATATGAACCTCGAACGTCATAAAGAGGTGTTTGCGAGTTTTGTGGAGGGTATTTGATTACCCTTCGACCCTTCGAGTAGCCTCAGAGTCCGAAGGGTTCGGAACGCTAACGAGGGCTGTACTTCGACAGGCTCAGCACACTTCTCGAACCCGGTAATAAATTATTAAGACCCCGCAGCAACAGCTACTACCTGTGGTTGGGGTTGAGGTTGTGGGTCGGTTTCTTTTATAGATTCTTTTGGGAGTTCCCGTGTTAACCAACCGCTTCTTCCTGCGGTGGCGATGGCGTATGGTGTGATCCAGAATAGTGTAAATGCAAAGAACAAACTATATGGGTATGCCCAAAGAGATTCTGCAGCATTGTGTTTCTTGGCATAAAACAACGCTTGGATACTCGAGAATATTAATATACTAGCAAATGTAGACGTAAAGAATAATAAAGGATACGTGAGTATAAAAAAGAACATCAACAATAAAGCCGGGTATGCCATTACCATTTTTAACCACTGATTCAATAGTAAGATTCTGGCTCCTACTTTTGATCCTTCTCTAAAATCGGTAAACGCAAAACGACTCATAGCGATGTTCTCGCGAATGTTGCTTCGTTCCCATCGTATAAACATCTTATACAAGTTCTTATATTTTTCTGGAGTATTGGTATATACCAAGGCATTGCGCTGGAAGAACACCTTATACCCTTGCTTTAAAATCATATTGGTCATCGCACGGTCCTCTCCTATTTTTGAAACTTGCCCCAAAAAGGTCTGGGTGATCCATTGTTCTAAACAATTAAAAACAGCTTCTCTACGATAAGCAGAGAGGGCTCCTGGGGTACATAACACAGAACCAATGGTACTTTGTGCAGAACGGATAAACTCAAAACTAAAGGCAAAACTCACATTCAACATCCTTGGGATGAGGGCTTTTTCCTTGTTCAACACACGAACATTTCCTGCTACGGCTCCACATTTCTCGTTCTTTACAAAAGGTGTGGTCATTACACGTAGCGTATCCTCATCTACTATAGAATCACTATCAACTGTAATAAACACATCACCAGTACCTAATTTGAATCCGCGATATAGGGCATGTCTTTTCCCCATGTTTTTGGGTTGTTGGTAGATTGCCACTCGATCCCCTAACTCGTCTTTGGCTTTACACATCCATTGCCAAGTATCATCTTTACTACCATCATCGATAGAGATAATTTGCAGTTTTTCTACCGGATAGTCACTGGCTACCAAACTCTTTAGAGTTTTATACACCAATTCTCCTTCGTTATAGGCTGGGACAATTACCGTACAAGAAGGCAACTCTTCATCAGATACCGAGTTCATGGGTCTGTATCGAAGGTATAATCTAAAAATAAAGATCAAGAAAGCGACTTTGAGGGTAAGTAGTGTTAATCCAAGGATCATTAAAGCAATACCTGATGGGGTGTTCATTCTTTCCAGGCGAATAGCTTCAAAATATGGATTTAAGAAATAAAATAAAGAAACGGCTCCAAAGAGTAATATAAAAGTACCTAGCAGTAGGAAGTTCGGAGAAGCAGTTGAAACAAATTTAATAATACGGTTGGTTAATCTAGTTGCATTTGGTTTTGATCCCATGATGTGTGTTTTGGTTATTTCCTCCACAGCAAGACCAATATTGATACCATTTTACCGTATCCTTGAAAAACAAGGGATTATGAATAATGCCATTTTCAAAAGTGTTGATATTTTACACACATTAGGAGTAATTTCCCCACTTTTTTGGGGACACTTCCACTTCGACTACGCTCAGTGAGCGTTCCCTATTCGTGCACTCAACCGTACACTGAGCTGCACACTGAGCTTGCCGAAGTGGGAGCCGAAGTGTACATCTATTAGTAGAAAACATTCTGCATAAAAAAAGAGATAACTGTTATGATTATCTCTTTTCCATGGCGATATGCCATGACTTGGGTTGCGTCTACTTTTCATTTTGATTATGTGCGTCTACTGGGGTACATGTAGCACATCTTTTAGGGGTTACTACTTTATAAACTAAAATTATTTGCTATTTGCGCATGGCATATCTGGAAGCGCCGGGTAACTCACTTATGAAATTGAAAATGTTAGACATACTAATTCCGAAAATATGGTAAAAATTTCTCATGACGGTTTACTTTAAATTAATAATTATTTACACTGACTGTATTATTTATTGAAGGTATAATCTGGGGCATCTGGTGTTTGAATTATCAAACGAACTATACTTAAAATACTTATTCCGAATATATTGTGAAAGTTTCTCATAACTACATCTTTTTTGTTTCCTTGTAGTAAAGGTACCACCAGAATACAGTTGTTTTTGTAGTTTTTCGACGAATGGTTTTCTCGGATAGTTAAATGGTAAGAAGGCTTAGACTAATGAATTTAGCAATATTAAAAGCAATCTATAACGTCCCAAAAACACTCAGATTATGCGCTTTTACCGTTGGATTTACTTTCGGTAGTATTGGTGACTTCTTTGGCCCAGGCAATCGCCTCTTCCAAATTATCAAAACTTTGGAAGGTACTACGCATAAAGAGCTTTTCGATCAAAGAAGTGATAAAGCCTTTTCTAGAATAGGTAACGATAGCATACCCTTTTAGCTTATATTCACTTTTGAAGAATTTGATCCAGTCGCTGGGTTTTACTGAATATGAATGTACTCGATTGGCAATAAGTACCAGGTTCTCCCCTTTTTGATCATACAACTCGCTTAGCTCCTTCACCACCGGAGCCGCATGGTCGTCCCAGGTATACACCACTCCTTCTTTAATTTCAGAAACAATGTAAGTGCTAAACATGTAATAATCCCCCCAGGGGTATTCTAATATTTGTATAGCGTCGTGATAAAAAGAAGAGTCTTTTACAAATCCCATAGTACAATCATTATATCATTCAAAACATGGTTCAAAGCCTTTGAACTACAGAGAAGAATTAATTGGCTTCAAAATTACTGATTAATTCTTTCTAAAACCAAGGAAAAAGCCCCATTTCTCTAACTTAATTTTTCAGTAATAATCTGTTTCTTTGTACTATAGAACCAAACAATAGTTGATCAATGATGCAAAAACACCACAACCAAAAATGGTTTACTTTTATTTTATTGTGTACCGTTTGTTTTTTTTCTTCCTGTTCGCAAAACAAGAGTTCTTTTTCTAAAGAAGATCTAGAAGCTCAACAGGCTTTTATTGATCTTATTGATTTGACACATAACACAATTGATAAGACTGCACTTATTGATTCGATACGTACCATGAAACTCCCTGCAAAAGAGCAAATCGTTAAATCCTATGAAACTGGTGGTTATGTAAACAAACACATTACGATTAGCGAAGAAGAACGACGTATCTATATGTATCATGATATCATTGCACTTATTAATGTAAAAGCAAAACAGTGTTTTCTACCTTCGGTGGATCATAATTTTAATGCAGGAGATTTTATATATAACATAGAACTTTGCTTGGGTGGATTATATCCAAAAATAAAAGATGATTTTTGGGCCAAATTCACCAAAGGGTACCCCATTGATAGCCGGATATTTTCTGAAATAAATACACTGCTGGCTCCACATGGTTCAGAAATGGGGATTGTGCACCTTTATGATGATCAGTTTTATTTTATCTTTTTTGAAACCAAAAACAAACCAAAAGTATATGCCATTTTTGATCGTCTAGGTCTTCAAATCGGAGATCAAAACACGTTTTTTAAAGATTTTAAGAGAGATTAGCGCCCTTTTCTCTGATCTTTCTTCTTCTTTCATAAAATAAATCTTGAAAGAATTGGTTATCAATATATAGGAGTTCACAACCAAATCTAAGAAACCATGAATAAGCTATTCACTTTTTTAGGTATTGTTCTTATCACTTCCATGTTATTGTACTGTTCTAGTGACGACAACGCTACCCCAAATCCAGATCCCGATCCAAATCCAACTGATGCTACCACAACCTTGATTAGTACCCTAAGTGTACCTTGGGAAATCCTATGGGGGCCCGATAATTTTCTTTGGGTAACCGAGCGTAACGGACGCATTAGCAGAATCAATCCCGATACTGGTGAGCAAATAGAACTCATTCGTATTGCAGCTGTAGAACAAGTACAGGAAAGCGGATTGCTAGGTATGGTTTTGCACCCCAACTTTGATTCGAATCCTTTTGTATATGCAGTATACACCTGCCAAAGTGGTAATAATTTGTTAGAACGTTTGGTACGCTTTACCTATGCCAATAATACATTGTCTGATGAAACTACCCTACTGGATAATATTCCTGCAGCGGGAATTCATAACGGATCACGATTGATGATCACCAATGATCTGCATCTTTTGATGACCACAGGTGATGCCGGGAATACCAGTTTATCTCAAAACTTAAATTCTCTGGCAGGTAAGGTCCTAAGAATTAACCTAGACGGAAGTATCCCTGCTGATAATCCTTTTACCAATAGTTATGTATATAGTCTAGGGCATAGAAACCCTCAGGGCCTGGTACGACATCCTAACGGAAATATCTATAGTTCAGAACACGGTCCGCAAAATGATGATGAAATCAATAGAATTGTTGCCGGAGCCAACTATGGCTGGCCAGAAGTGATGGGGGTTATCAATACTCCAGCCGAAGAAGCCTTTGCGGCAAGCACCACGGTGACCGAGTCTATTTTTAACTGGACACCAACCATAGCACCATCGGATTTAGCGTTTTATACAGGAACTGCAATCCCGCAGTGGACAAACAAGTTTTTGATGACTGTGCTGAAAGATCAAAAAATTGTTTCCCTTACGTTAAGCGATGATGGCAATACGATAACAGAAGAAGAATCCTTTTTTACAGGAACCTTTGGCAGGCTGCGAGATATCGCCATATCACCAGGTGGTAGAATTTTTATTGCTACCAACGGGGATTCTTATGGAGATACCAGTGCTACCCATCGTATTATCGAGATCAATAGTATTCCTTAATCGTTATACCAAATAACAGCTCAGTTGTAAGTAAGTTGAATAAATTTTATAGCTTTAGAACATAATTCACCTAAAACCATTGCTATGAAATTTATTTTACCTCTAATCTGTTGTCTGTGTATACAATCTGCTGTTTATAGTCAAAATACTGGAAAATCGGCTATAAAAGATGCAATTACAGTTCGCAGAACCTATATAAATATCTCTGCAGTTTCGGGAGAAGTTATTGACTCTATTAATAAAATTGAAAATAGAGCAGAAAGATCTATCTCACTAAAGAAAGATATATCTCAAGAAGATTTCGATAAGTTATGCAAGAACTTAAAATGGATCAAAAAACTCGATATACCTTATCTATCAAACATTACTAGTTTCAAGAGCATTTCTAATTTAACCGCTTTAGAAGAAATCTCTATAACAAATAGAAGATACAATAATTCGGATCGGGTATCTTTCGATATGAAACTTTTGTCTAAAGCACAACATCTGAAAAAGCTTAAGCTTTCAGGTTCAGCATTTACGAACATCGAAAGCTTGACTTCTTACAATAACATCGATTTTTTGAGCCTAAGCTCATTAGATTTAGAACAATTAGCGTTTTTAAAAGGTATGTCAAACCTTAAAAAACTTTTTATTTCTGGTGGCAATAAAAGATTAATGGATTATTCACCAATCGGTAGCTTGCAAGGCCTCGTTACTTTAGACATTTCTCAAAATGCTAACGCAAATGCCAATTCTTTAAAATCAATAAGTACTATCAGTTCTTTGGAAGAAATGAGTATGTTTGGCATAAGTGAATTAACTTCTTTAGATTTTCTTAATGGCAATGCGAATTTAACCTCTGTAACCATTAAAGCATGTCATAAACTTACCGATATCAAAGGACTTAAAGAAAAGACAAAACTTAAAAAAATAAACTTACGCGATAATACTAATCTTGTAGACATTACTCCACTACAAAGTGTCACTAATCTGGAAAGTTTACGTTTGGATCAAACCGCTGTAGAGGACTTAACTCCATTAACAGATTTGACTAAATTAGATTTTATCGACTTATCAAATACCAAAGTCACTTCGGTAGCATCTTTGGCAAAGGCTCCGGTACTAAGAGGTCTGATCCTAAAAAATACAGGTGTAAGTGACATTTCCCCTTTAGCTAACAAAAAGACCTTAAGACAACTTAATATCGTAAATACCAATGTAGAAGACGTTTCTTCACTACATGGTAGTCATGAGTATTTATCATTATATGTTAACTCTAATTTTGATCAAAATCAACTTGACGAGTTAAAAAAGGCTATACCTAAGCTAAAAGTCAGAAAATAATAACGATCAACTGTACCCTTACTATTATACAATAGGTGTAGGACCACCACCTGTAGGAGGTGGTGTTTTTGATAAACCGATATCCTTTAAAAATTTATTAGAAAATAGCACTGCCATCTCTGGTGATAACAACCTAGCACGTTGTTGTTCCCATTCTTTGGCTTTGCTACCAAACATATGATCCACTAGCCCGGGGAATGTCCAGGCGGCATTCTTACCCCAATGGATGGTAAACGGAATATTGTTCTGTTTCAACACCTGTATCATTCGGGCAGAGAACTCTTTTAAGCTCATCAGCTTATTGCTTTTTTTCCATAATACACCATCGATCTCTATCACACAAGTAATAGGAAACTTGGTAAACGCCAGCGTCGCCTCCGATTTTTTTACAAACCGCATTGCAAAGATCCCAGGTATTGGCCCTTCGTTTTTGGTTAGATCCGTTAGGATTTTTAAGGCTTTGGAAGAATGTTTATGATCTACTCCAAATGAACAAGCAAAAGCCGGACCTTGATAAGGTGCATCCCAAAAGGTTTCGTAGAGCGTCCCTGTGGTTTCTTCGTTTACGTCGGGTAAAATAGCATTTTCAAGTCGTTTAATAAACCACGGAATAGCCTTGGGGAATCGTTCGCTGATTTTTATCAATAGATAAATCAAATCTCTGTAAATCGATTTTTCTATGGTCGTAAAAGGATCTGGATATGGTGTTCGATACGGCTTTTTATACATCGCCTCTACCACATATTGACTGTCATTTATATAGGGATTGATAAAAACCTTGTAATGATAAGGTCGAAGTGGTTTGCCCGCTTGATCTACTTCCCCATCAATCTTAAACGTTGAGTTTTTAAAATCCATGGTATCCGACAGCTTCAATGCGGTCTGCTTATCTATTTTACGTACATAACGTTTCAACAAAAAACGATTTTCGGCTTCTATTAATACTCCATGTATAAAACCAAAAGAGCCTAACCCCACAACTGCGGCATTAAACAATGCATCATCACGAATCACCCGAGCCTTGATTTTTTGCGCAAAACTATCCTTGAGCGCAGGTTTTGTTTTTCTTTCCAGGTACACGATATCGGTATCCTTTGGTCCTACAATCAAGTTCAACCCTACTACATAATCTTGTATGGATCCCACGTCCAAAGCCGAACCATGTACTCCTGTTGCTATGCAACCGGCAATGGTTTGCCCGTTACTTGCTCCACTGGTTTTTAAGGATTTACCATGAGCTCCTAATGCTTTTGATATTTCCTTGATAGTGTTTCCACACTGAAAAAAGAACAAATTACTATGATGATATGGACTACTGGAGTGTACCTCTCCTGGTTGCACGGGCAAGTCGATATTCATATGACTATTAAAATGCATTCGATCTTTTTGATGTGCGATGCTAGACATAGACCAGCGTGATCCATACGGTCTAAACCCGTGACCATTATTATGAGCTTCGGTGATTAATCGCTGAATTTCTTTGGCCGCATCATTATATCGGTCTAAAGAAGATGGCATATTGGCCTTACCTTCTAGTTCTGTTACTTGTAATAGTTTGAGTGGAAATGGGCCATTGCGGTGTAATGTATCCCATTGTGTTTTCTGAAAATCTTTTGTTGTAGCCATGGTGGATTTAGTTTTCGGTTTTTGCACATACATATTTGATCCTTACTTTACGCTTACTTCCAAAAGTGACAAGGTATAATAAGGACCCTCCAAAAGTGTTTTTATATTCTACAGAATGTAGCTCCCCAGAGGCACAACCCTCTCTTTGTGTTTTGAGGCCTATTCCATCGGTAATTACTCCAGACTTAACGATGGTATCCAAAACAATCACTCGCTGGTTGCGATATCCATCATCGCTATCATTATTCGGATCAGGATTGGGTACACTATTTACCCCTACTATTTTTACCGAATAGCATGAAAAACATAAAAACAGAAGTGCGGCTGCCAGAAACATCGGTAGCCTTTTTGAAGCTTTTGACGGTGTCATATACATGGTTATTAAGTTTTAAAAACAACGAACTCTACCCTATCCTTGCCGGAAAGAGTGCATATGACGATTATAAATGTGGAGTATTGCTGATAAAAATAACAAGAAATCAAATCATATAAAACGGGGAAACACCCCTAATTCTGAAATTTTTCATCGAGAGATTGGGGTTGTTGAGAGAAAATTATGTTGATCTTGGTATAATTTGACGATATTACCACAGTTTTTACAGTCACACATAGACAGGGAACCCAAAATGACAATTAATGTTCTTCTTAAAAATAGAATCCTTAAACACACCCTATTTTGGATCATTTATCTATTGATCTGGATCTTACTGGATGTCTTATACGGATTTTCTTTTGAAAGAGCCACATACAACTATTTAGGATGTATTATAGAAATCCCATTCTATTACATCCATATGTATTATCTATGGCCGAAGTTCATTTCCAGGAAGAAATACGCTACTTATTTTATCATTTTTATTCCACTTTTGGTCCTGAATTCTTGGTTGGTACTGTTACTTCGGTATTATTTGGTTTTTCCATATCTATTAGAGCTAACCAACCCTCCTAAAGACTTTTTTGCCTTGCCAAGAATTCTTGGGTTAGCTAGATCTATACTATTATGGTTCGGACCCCCTACAGCCATCAAAATCTTACAAGATCATTTTACGAATAAGATCAATATAGAACGTTTGGAAAAGGAGAAGAAAATTAGTGAGTTGAATTTTCTGAAATCACAAATGAATCCTCATTTCCTATTCAACACCTTAAATAATCTATATTCGCTTTCACTCAAAAGTTCTAAGAAAACACCACAGGCCTTATTGCAATTATCAAATCTGTTATCCTATACCTTATATGACGCTAGTGAGGATCAGATTTCTTTGGAAAAAGAAATACAACACCTTAACGATTATATCGAGCTGGAAAAATTGCGTTTTGGAGATCGCTTGAATTTACAATTGGAGATGGAGGGAGATTTTAGTAAGGTGATGATTACACCGCTGATCATCATACCGCTAGCAGAGAATGCGTTTAAGCATTGTGCCTTGAATGAAAGAGGAATTGTGGATATATCCTTTAAAATTGCTGTAACCCAAAACCAATTACAGATCAACACTGTTAATCCTGTGGCTAATGTGCCCAAAGAAGACCATAAAAATGGGATTGGTGTACAAAATTTATCCAAGAGATTACAGATTATTTATCCCCAAAAACATACCTTTAAATTAGAAGAAAAAGCACAAAAGTTCTATACAGAACTGTGCATTGATTTGAATAACGCATGAATTCGATACGATGCATTATAGTAGACGACGAACCTCTGGCACAAGATGTCATATCAGGGTATATCGCAAAATTGGAATTCCTTACCGAGGTAGGAAAGTTTGATGATGCCCTATCCGCTATGGAGTACCTAAAAGATGATCAGGTAGATATTATCTTTTTGGATATCCAGATGCCGATGCTTAACGGTATTAATTTTTTGAAGACCCTGTCCTACACTCCGCATGTAATTTTTACTACAGCGCATAGAAACTATGCCGTAGAAGGGTTTGAATTGAATGCTATAGATTACCTAATCAAACCCATTCCTTTTTATCGCTTTGTACAAGCTGTAGAAAAAGTAAAGAAACAGTACACTGTTACCGAATCCAGCACTGTAGATCTTCCGGAAGCTGCATTTTTTAAGGTGGATAACAAGAAAGTAAAAGTAAAATACACCGATATCTTGTTTATTGAGAGTCTTAAAGATTATATCAAAGTAGTGCTTACTAATAGATCATTCGTTACTTATCAAACCTTATCTGGTATTTTGGAAATATTGCCATCTAATCAATTCGTGCAAATCCATAAATCATACATTATCAATTTTCATTACGTCAACGCGATCGAAGGGAATACTTTGGAAATTGAACACCATAAGATTCCTGTTGGGAGAAGCTATCGCGAAAAAGCACTGCAAAAAATATACAATACAGGTGACAAAGGTTGGAGATCCTAGTCTAGCTTTTTTCTGTTAATTCTCCTTCCACTCGACTCCCACCTTTTTGGCAAAATCTTGTATACTAGAAAGTCCTATTGCTGCCCTACGTTGATTAACGGATCCTGGTTCTTGAATCTCATAAAAAATCTTATTACCACTATCATCATAAGTGATTTGACTTCCATACCGCTGCGCTTCTCCCTGATTGATGAGCATTCGGTCGATAAGCCTGGCATAGTGTTGCGCCTGAGATTCCTTTTCTAATACCGAGGCTTTTAACAATGGAGCATATTTCTGTTTGGTAGCAACAGAGGCATGCTGCAAAATTGCCCATTGCGCTGTATTCCCTAAGCGGCCTACCTCTGTTATTCCTAACCAACCATATTGCTCTAGAATTGCAATAAGTTCTTTTTCTAAGATTTGATCTTGTTTTTCTACGACTTCCCAGAAGTATTCCGTTTCGTGAGAGGTGGATCCATATTGCTCTTCTACATCTTTGTACATCTTCCGAAAAAATTGATCTTTCATAAAAAGAATTTTGAGCTTGGTTTTTAATGAATCTTTGCTTTGATCCTGAGATATCACATTTTGACTATGCACAGGTAAAAAGTACATGCTAGCTAATAGTACTATGATGATTGTTCGCATTTTGATTGATGTTATCTTCCCTTTGGGTATCGATTGATGTTTTTGTACTGCCACAATAAGTTGATGATATTCCATTGTTCGTTGGTTTTAACCAAGTGCAGATATTCTACCCAATTATCTGAAACGAGTTTAACCGTAGCAATACGATGATAGACATCTAAGATAATGGCTTGGTTAGAAGGCTTTGGAGGAAACTTGGTCCCTGATTTGTTCCAGGATTCTGCAAAGGATACCATTTCCTTATAAGTAGTCTCATGAATACTATCTTTCTTGGTTTTCCAATCATTACGGAACGTCCTTTTTGCTAAATCAGGATGAAATACGCTACTCATCAGCTCTGGTTTTAACTCCTGCAAGGCTATCAAATATCCCAATGCCTTTTCTTTGATCTCCAAACTATCTTTTTTTGAAACCGAAGGTGCTATTTTGATTGCACTAGGAGCGGGAAAATTGACATCTCCCAAGAGTTTTCCATCTTTATCGTATCGTTGAATATGTACTAGTTCTCCTTTATCATTAAATTGCTGCACCGCTTTGGCATATTTCCATTGGTTGTTCGTTAATTTTCCCTTTTCATCCTGATAAGAAAACTCAACGTGATTCCCATTTTGATCATACACATCGCTATAGGAGGCTACTCCCACATTGTTCGCAGTAATCTTTAATTGTTCATTTAAATTGTAATTACATTTGGGAGATCCATCTTTTCTGTAGAGAATTCCTGTAATCCCGAATTCGAAGTAGGGCGAAATATCCATAAGGGTATTCCCTAAATCATATCGTTTTTCTATGACCAGCTTCTTATTTTTACTCCATCTATAGGTACTAATATTCCAATTAGAGTTCATCGGTTGATCATTTTCATCATAAAAATCCAAAGCGTACTTAAATCCTTTTTTATCATAAGTATAAACCTCTTTATACACTCCGCGATCATTGGTCATTCGATTTCCATTGATATCAAAAAACATACGTGTTTCTGAATTGGTGTCGTAGCTAAAAACCGTTCTATATGCCCCAATAGTAGCCAATGGATGCCTCTTGATTCTATGATAATTATGATTAATGATTTCGGCCAATTGATTGTCTGCAGTATACTTGAAAACATAATGGGCACTACGTGCAGCTTCTTGGGCATCTATTTCATGAATTCCTTTGATATCTACATGAGGAGAAACGTGATTGTAGCGTAAGTTTCGGAAATATCGCTCTTGTAGGTTTTCTTCAGCATGTATAGAAAATACAGACAATAGCAACATGAATAAGGATATCATTTTCATACAGTTTTGTTTATCGTTAGTATTGATAAACACCAAAGTAGATGAATAGCAGCTGGCAATTAAACTTTTTTGCTCAACTACGATGTTGGTATCCTAAAAAATATCAATATCTCGATATCCTGTTAGATGCAGTGAACTTTAGTTTTATCGAGATCATAATGACGTTTGTCCTTACTTTTGTGTAGAAGAGCTTTTAGCTGTGTAGTTCCAGTTCACTTTTTAATGCTAAATGATCCGTGATTTACTCTTTAATCAATTCTCCTGCTTTTTTGATTTTCTTGCCTGCCAGATTTCCTAGGCCATCATAACTAGCGTACTTATACAGATTATGCAGCGTGGGATAATTAAATACCGTACTGATGATATTATCCAACGTCTTCTTTTCTCGCACCAACTCCATCCCATAGTGGATAAGCTCTGTTGCGATATAACCAATAATGTGTACGCCCAGGATAACTTTGGTATTTCGATCAAAAATCAGTTTAAGATACCCGTTATCGGTATCTCCCATAATCATTCCTCTGGCTGTATCTCTAAAAAAACTATAACCTACACTGTATTCTATTTTTTGTGCAATCGCTTGTTCTTCGGTAATACCTACCATAGAAACTTCGGGGACGGTATATATGCCATAAGGAAATACATCGGTTAATGAAGGTAAATCCGCAGTATCAAACATATGGGTGATTGCTATTCTACCCTGCTCCATACTGGTACTGGCCAATGCAGGAAAGCCAATAACATCTCCAACCGCATAGATATTGGGGATGTTGGTTTGAAATTTATCATTCACCAAAATGGTTTCTCTTTTCCCTGTTTTGAGGCCAATTCGATCGCAATTCAACCCTTTGATACGCCCGCTTCTTCCTGCAGCAAATAGAAACATATCCACATTCAGAATCTCGCCAGACTTTAAGGTTAATCGTAAGGGTTTTTCATCATCTTCGGGTATTTCATAATCTACAATTGAATTATTAAACAAGATCTTGATATCGTTTTTCCGCATCTGATCCACTAATGATTCTGAAACTTCGGCATCCAGGAACCCTAAGATTTTATTTCTATCATTTACAATAAAGGTTTTGACTCCCATGGCTCCAAAGATGGTAGCATATTCGCAGCCAATCACCCCGGCTCCCAAAACACAGATAGATTTTGGAAAATGCTTGATGTTTAAGACCGTATCCGAATCCAAAATACGCTTGTTATCAAAAGGAATATTTTCTGGATGATAGGGATAGGATCCGGTAGCCACCAGAATAAACTTTCCGTAGATGATTTCTTCTATAGCTCCGGATATTTTGATATGATTTTGATCCTGAAAACTTCCGTACCCTTCAAATACCTGTATCCCATGCTTTTCTAAATTGTGCCCCACCGTTTTGTGCATATGATTGGTCACCACATTTTTACGATACAAAAAATCATGAACCCCAGTTTCTCGACCTACTTCCTTATCAACGCCAAAAACTCCTTTTTGATAAATCCCAGAAAGGTAGAGTGCGGTTTCTTTTAAGGTTTTTGAAGGCAAGGTTCCTGTTTGTACACCTGCCCCTCCATATTTTAGTTCTTTTTCGATTAAGGCTACTTTGTATCCAAAATAGGCAGCTTTTGCAGCGGCTTTTTCCCCGGCAGGCCCTGAACCGATAACAATAAGGTCAAACTTTTTCATATCGCGATTTATTTGGTAATCATATTCGTAATATCATCCCAAGAGGGAGTGTCTCTATTGATGTAATTATTGCATTTCTCATAGAAGATTTTGGCTGCTCCATCATCCGGATTTTGCTCCAATATCTTTGCAAACAAGGCTGTGGCTTCCTTTATTTTACTTTGTTCGATCAACTGTACTGCTTCATTGTACTCCTCCAAATAGGCTATTTTTTTTGTTTCCGAAGGAGATAAAAACTCATATACAGACAAAGTTTTGGTTTTTCCTTTTACCCGTACCTTATCCAAAAATCGATACTGAAATGCATCAGGTTTTTTTAGCTTCGAAATGGTAGCTTCGGTGCCAATGGTTTTTGCATGATAGAATTTGGTTAACCCTTCTACCCGAGAAGCTGTATTTACTGCATCAGAAATAACGGTCGTTTCCAAACGGTGATCATGTCCTATTGTTCCCAAAATCAAGTTCCCTGTATGTATACCAGTACCAATCTGAATGGCGGGTTTGTTTTCTTTTTTCAACTTAAGGTTAAAATCCTTTAGGAAAGCATCAAATTCGAATACTGTTTTGATAGCGTTGTCAGGATTTTTGGGAAATAAGGCCATTACCGAGTCCCCAATAAACTTATCAATAAAACCACCATTGGATCTGATGATGGGCACTACTCCATTAAGATAGGCATTAATAAAGTCAAAGTTCTCTTGAGGACTTAGACTTTCCGAGATTTTGGTAAACTCGCGGATATCTGAAAAAACGATGGTCATTTCTCGTTCCACCTGGTCTCCCAACATGACTTCTTCTATACTCTTTCTACCTAAGTTATTCAGGAACTCCTGGGGTACAAAACGACTATTGGCCTCACTTAATCGTAACAACCTTTTATTGGCATTGGCCAGTTCTTCGGTACGCTCGTCTACTTTTTGTTTAAAAAACTTCAATCGTGAAATCACTTCATCCTTCAAAAAAGAGAAGTTACGGGTTAATTTACCGATTTCGTCTTCTGTACGCACCATCGGATGCTCAGACTCGAGTGTAAACTTACTATCTACAAAGCGAGTGATATGATTAGTAAGCTCGGTAAGTGGTCGAGTTATCTTTTTTGAAATGTAGGTACTAATGAAAACGCTACCTCCTACCAAAACCAAGGTGATAATGATGAAATACCAGGTGAGGCGCCTAAACTCGTTTTGTTCCCATTGTTTGGTAAGGTCAATAATATAGTTAAAGTTAATTTCTGCCACATTTATTTCGTTATCCAACAGCTCCTTAAGCCCTGAATTGTCCCTGATCCCAATACGCTCGTCCAGATCTACTAATTGCAAGAATTTTCTTTGGTAACTATCCACATAAAACAGAATTTCTTCTTTTCGTTTCCTAGAAATCGGGCGTTGGGAGATTCGTGTTCGAATATCTCTTATCCTTCTTCTGAATCTGGATACATAACTTTTTTCATTTCTGATGATATAATCCTTTTCATGCCGTCTGAGATAGAGTACGTCTTTGGTGGGGATTTCTGGTGCACGCTCTAGCCAATGTGCATCTCTTCGCATAGAACCTTCTAGATTATGATCCTTATACCCTCTGGCTTGAATTTGAACAATAAGATCTAAGAAAATAGAATCTATCCGAGTGATATCTGATTTTATCTCGCCGATGACCTGATTTAACTCTTGCTCTTTTGAAAAATCAATTTGTTCTAAACCATATCGGGTGCTGTCTAGTAGTTTCAAGTAATAATTCAGGTATTCACTGTCTCCTGTTCTAAAAAACCTTTGGCTTTTGGTTTCATAACTAAAAAAATCCTGTTGTGCCTTTACACTTTTGAGCAACAATGCATAGGAGCGTTCAATTTCTTTGGTACGTGAAAGGATTCGTTCTCTTTTGTTGATATACGTAAATGACAACGTTATTATCAGCAAACTAAAGGTGATAAAAACCAGAAACCAAAATAACAAACGATGTCTAAAGGTCCGAAACATAGTAAACCGTCATTTATGTTTTATGTAATCATAATCCCTAATTATTTTAGCATTGATTAGGTTATCAGATCCGATATTGGTATCTTTTGATTATGAATTTTGGTCTATTATTAGTGGCTCATTGGATGGGGGATTATGTATTTCAGTCCTCAAAAATGGCTATGGGCAAAAGTCAGCACCTAAAATGGCTCTCTATTCATACTCTGGTGTATACTGCTGTTCTTCTTTTTTTCTGCATCTGGATCTTCGACATCAAAACAGCGATTCTCTACACATTGGTTAATGGAGTACTCCATGGGGTCACCGATTTTTTTACTAGTAAATTAGCCGCAAAATACAGTGAAAAACCCAGGATTTTCTTTCCGATACTGGGAATGGATCAACTGATCCACACGGCAATTTTATATTTTACCTTCCTCCACATAGATTTTCTGACTTCTCTAAGCCTTTAGAACTACATAAATCTAACGAATAATCCTCCCTTAAGCAAACTTATTACAAGGTTTCTATGTTAAGTTTTCACAAGCTAAGTGGCTTTCATTCAATAAAATATTGTTAAGGATTCTATAAAATTGATTTGGAATTTTTACGGTTTTTCCGTAATTTCATCATCCCTTAAATCAAAATATACCTGCTTATGCAAAAAATTACTCTTGAGCAACAGTTCAATGCTCGACATTTAGACGTTAAATACAAAGACATTTGGGATAGAGGAATCCATCTATTCACGATCAACGATCGCAATCGCGACTTTTATTACAGTATTTTTTATGTAGACCTCTTATTTGCTGAAGTTATTTATAACAAGCTTAACGGAGAGATTATGACCATAAAAAGCTTTAGTGATAAGTCCAAGATGCTATTTTACCTAAGAGAAGACTTCTCTTAACCCTTAGCTCTTTTTCCTATACCAAATATTAAGTATAAGTCCGGTAACCACCAATAGGGTTCCTACCAGACTTAGAACCGGATATTGGTCTCCAAACCAAAAAACTCCGGCTACCATGGTAAAAAGTACCTCTACATACTTTAGAGATACCACTTTATTGGTTGCCTGGGACTGGAATGCCTTTGTCATAAACAACTGTCCGAAGTATCCAAAAACCCCTAAGCTTAACAGTAATACCCATTCTATGCCCTTTGGTGTTGTCCAATCAAAAATGGATAACACACCTCCTACCACTACCGAGATCCACATAAAGTAGTTAACAATCACAACAGGATGGTCTCTTTGCCCAATTTTACTGATCAGTACATATACAATTCCACTAAAAAAGGCTGAAATCATGATCAATAGAAACCCGAAAGAATCGATATTAGGATCAAAGCCCTTGATCATTAATACTCCTGAAAACGCCATTAAGAAAAATAGCCATTGTACATGTTTTACGTGCTCTTTTAAGAAAACAACTGCAAGAATTGTAGCAAAGATTGGTGATAAGTACCGTAAAGACACTGCAGAACCGATAGGCAAGTAATTTACCGACATAAAAAACAATCCCATAGAAGTAACCCCTGCAAGTCCTCGTGATATCAATAATACCTTTTGATTTCCCAGAATAGGTATCTTATGCCATAGCAGATAACTCATCGTAAAAAACAGGGATCCAAAAGCCCTAAATAACACTAGCTGTCCACTACCGTAGTGTGCTAAGTATTTTACGAACAAATTCATTACTGTAAAAGACACAGCGCTGAGGAGCATAAAATAGATAGCTTTCTTCATACGGGAAGTAAAAATACACCTTCAAAAAAGATTATACCTGCTTTTTGGGTAGATTTTATGGTTTACAAATCAAGCCTAAACACCTTTTTCAATCTATTCGCCTGGTTCTCAGGAATCCCAGCTTTTTCGGCGTATTCATTCCATCGGGAGATCACCTCTTTTATTTGTGCAATTGCTTCTCTACTTCCTTTATAGCTGATCTTATCCCCTACAGCGATAAGATCTTCCAAAACAAAATCGTCTCTTTTACCATTAATGGACATTTGGTGCATGCTTGTCCAGATCCCAACAGGATTATAAGAATACGTAATATCATATGCTGGCGAGAGTCGCCATGTACCTTCCTGATCCATTAGAAAGGATATGTTTTTGGTATGATCATCCTGATTACGGGCAATAACATTAAACAGCATTCTTTTGTACAGTTGAATGGCATCAGTATGGGGTAATCGCAACTGTCGCATGATCTCAAAAGCATTTTCGTAAGAATACGCTCCAGGAGACTTGTAATCAAAATGTGCCAAAGAGCATAAGGTCTGCATATGCATCTTTTGATCATTCCCTACACGATCAAATCGTCTGGTCATAAAGTGCGCACGATCATTTTCTTCAAAAAGCAGGGATTTTTCCATCTCTATACCACAATCCAGTGCCATCAAATAGTATGCATATTCTATTCTACCATATCCTTGAGGATCTCCCAAGGCAGCATCATTTACTCCGTCAAACTTAAATATGTAATGTTCAAAACCATCCGGTGCTTTGGTTTGCCCGGATCGTATCTCATTGGTCTTATCATTGAAAGCAATGATCGCCTTAGCACGTTGTCCTCCGGCAGATGTACCTACTTTGATCAACTCATTAAGATGTTCGGTTTCTGCTAGATTAAGCTGTAGCTTTTCCCTTGTGTTTAGTATTTTTTCTGCCAGACCCGTTAATTTATCAACTTCCAGGACTGTTGTCTTGGCTTTACCAATGTTTTTTGCCGGTTGAAACTCCAAAGCTCCCATTCCTCTGGTACCGATATAACACAGGCGATCCAAAGGGGTAAACTCTGATTTTGGAATATTATTTAAAGCTAACCACTGATCAATTAATCGATTTCCGAAGTCGTCTGGTAATACATCAGACAACATTCCCGGCAAACCGCGATAGGTTTCCTGATTGAGGTTGGGAAAACTGTATATTCTATTTGTAGAGGTTTGTAAAGGCATATGTATGGGCGAAACATCTAAGTTTTTCGACAAAAACGAAGGAAAAAACTCAAAAGATCCAAAGTTTCTGGTTTTATCCCAACTTAATGCGCCTAATTCATTTCCCCATAAGGTGATCTTAATAACATCTACCATGATGTATCGTCATTTTTAGGTTTATTACTTCGAGAAGCTCTTTCTCGTTCTTTGCCTTTTAGTTTTAACAACTCAATTGGGCTAACACCTGGAACGGGAAGTAACTTATTTAAGGCTTCCAAATCTCCAAAGGCACGTAATATTTGAACGAAAGTAAGTAGCGTAGTAGTCTTTCCAGATTCAAAATTTTTGATGGTCTGCACATGAACACCAGCTCTTTTTGAAAGCTCATCCTGCGTGATATTAAGATTTAATCGTTTCTGTTTTATACGTTGAGTAAGCTCTATTAACACCTGCTCATCTGATAAATTATTCATATTCATAACAACTCAATAAAATATAGCATAATATACAATACAATCAATTTAATATTTCAAAGTATAAAAAAATATACTTTAGACAAAAATTCAATACAAATATAGCAAAGTATAATGAAATATATTTTAAAATAATATTAAATTATTAATGTATACCTAAATATACCTTAATAATTTGATTAGAATGAAATATTGCAATTATATACTAACAAACATAAATACGGCACTTATTAAAACGCTTTAGGTAACATCCCATAATATATTGTTTATCAATATTTTATATTAATTATAACTACAAAAAAACAGCATATAAACAAGCAACATTTAACGGTTATCATAATATTTATTACCTTCGCTACTGTAATCCCCCGAATTACTATTATGAAAAAGCTGATTGTTATTCTGCTGCTTTTTTTGACTCCTATTCTCACCTATTCCCAAATCCATAAAGTTTTGGATTCGGAGCAGGGTTCCCCTATTTCGTATGCCACGATCTCTTTTGGAAATGGTAACGGTACTTTTGCCGATGCCAATGGTAATTTTATGTTTTCCAAAAAATGGTATCCAGATATCGATTCTTTATATATCTCTGCCATGGGATATAAAGAACTAGCGCTTTCTACCCATAATATGCCTAAAAAGATATTTCTGACACAAGATGTCTCTGAGCTGAAGGAAGTAGTTGTGGTTGCTGAAAGAAAAAGAAAATACAAAACCAAAAAGATCAGTGCTGAGGTGCATAAAGACTATTTTAGATGTTGGTTGCCTACTGTAGAATCTGAAATTGCTGTGTTTTTCCCCAGAAATCCTGAAAAATCTACAAAAATAGCTTCGGTATACCTGCCTGTTAAAGTAGAGTCATCGAATAAAAATGCAACCAGAAATCAACGCTTTTCTACTTTGTTCAAAATGCAGTTTTACGCCAATAATAATGGTGTACCTGGCAAGCACCTTACCTATGAAGACATTATTTTCAGGGTAACCGATCAGGATAAACCTAATTTTGAACTGAACATTTCAGAATATAAAATTTACATCCCAAAGGACGGTGTCTTCATCTCCATTCAAGTTTTAGGATATACCGATAAAGAAGGTAAACTCCAGCAAACCAAGAAATATCATGAGGTAGAGACGCGCAAGGGAATGGTAAAGGTTTCTACCACGTTTAGACCCTTACTTCCATTTACTGACAAAATTGAAGGATATAAAACGTTTACCAGAAGGATATTTTATAAAAACCGCACTTGGCAACGATTTGATGAAAAGTACAGCGCTAACAATAATCTGATCAAAAACAATGATATGAATTATGGAATGGGGCTTAAATTACATCTCTACGAAGATGAGTAGTATAAATTGAAGCTAGTCTAGAAACGATCTTCTTTTCTCATTAAACTGCACCGCTACTTCTCTACTCTTTTCTTGCAATGTTCTATGCTCTGCATGAGCTACAGCATCAGATATGTTTAAGTAATGATGATTCTTACCCAATTTATCGGTAAATCCAGATCTCTTTAAAAAATCCCGTACAGGACCAATTGTCCCTGCAATTAATAATTGAATTCCCTGCCTTTCGAGATATTCATGAATGTCCTCAAACACATGCAAGCCTGTACTGTCCATATCATGCATATTGGTATTATCCAAGATCAAAAACTTGGGCATAACGTCCCTTTTGGAAACATACGACTGAATTGCATCTTTAAAAAAACCAGCATTTCCAAAATATAGTTGATTATCAAACCGTATGATCATATATTCTTGTGAGCGTTTTGCCTCAGGGAATCGATTTACGTTTCGATAATAAGTTGTACCAGGGATATTTACCAACTCTGCTATATGAGGCCTAGAGCTATAATACTGCAAAAAAACAAAAGAAAGGATCACTCCTATAAAAATCCCGTTTTCTACACCAAATACCAAAGTACCCACAAAAGTGATCATCATTACAAAAAAGTCTCTCCTCTTAACCTGATATAAATACTTAGCTTCGCTAACATTGATCAAACCAAAAACCGAAACCAAAATAATGGCGGCCAATACGGATTTTGGAATGTAGTAAAAGAATTGCGTAAGAAACAATAGCGATAGCACCACCATCAATGCAGCTATCATCGAGGAAATCGTAGTTTTAGCGCCGGCTTCGTCATTAATTGCAGTTCTACTATAACTCCCAGAAGAAGGTACCGCAAGAAAAAAAGCACCGATCACCTTTGCCATTCCCAAAGCAAAAAGTTCCTGATTGGGTCGCACTACATGATCCCTATTCTTCATCTCCATAGATTTGGCAATCCCTATACTCCCTACATACCCAATAAAAGTAACGGTCAACACACTAGGAATTAGTGCCATCATATCTTCATAACTCATAGGAGGAATTTGAAAAGAAGGCAATCCACTGGGGACCTCTTTGATTACCGAAACCCCTTTGTCATGCAATCCAAAAAAATAGGTCACTAAAGTAGTGATCAAAAGCATCAATAATGCTCCAGGAAATGATCTCTTCCATTTCTTAAGCAGCATAATCGCTAAAATCGAAAATAAGCACATCCCAAAGGTGATCCACTCTATTTCTCCAAGATGTAATAAAGCATAACTTACGGTTTGATACGTATGTTTTACATCAGGAATAGACATCCCTAGACTTTCTTCTAATTGTGATACGATAATTATTATGGCTGCAGCCGAGATAAAGCCAGAAATCACAGGTTGGGAAATCAAGTTAACCAAAAATCCCATTCGCAGCAGACTCATCAGTATCTGGGTAATTCCAATTAAAAACCCTAGAAAAAGAACTAGACTTACAAAGTGTTCTGAAAAAGGATCTGCCAGCTCGCTTACTCCGCTCATTACCAAAATTGCAGTAACTGCAACAGGACCAATACTTAACTGCTTAGAAGTTCCTAATAACGCATAGATGATTAACGGCACCAAACAGGCATACAACCCATAGATTGGGGGTACCCCCATTAGCAACGCATAAGCAATCGCCTGAGGAATCAGCACTACACCTACCGTTATTCCGGCAATAGCATCAGATCGAAAAACTGCAGATTTGTATTGCCCGTTCTTAAAGGTTTGAAGAAATGGAATTATTTTGTGTAAAGCTTTAACTGTAGTATGTGTTTATTAATATGGTAAATCTACAACAGTTAAGAATTTATCACAAAGATTTTCTTTTGGTTCTCACATTTTTTTGAAATACCTATTTTTGGAAATATCTAACACACCAAACATTCTTCATTTCCTTATGAATGATACACTTTTACTTTTTCTCTTAGCTGGTATTGGTTTTGTTGCCGGAGTGATCAACACCATTGCCGGCGGAGGGTCTTTACTAACTCTACCTATGTTAATCTTTATGGGACTCCCTCCTGCTGTTGCCAATGGGACCAATCGTATCGGGATATTTATTCAATGTATAACCTCGATGGCAGGATTTAAAAGCAAGGGCATCAAACCTTCTCTTTTTGGAGTATATCTAGGTCTTTCTGCATTGATCGGTTCTATTATTGGAGCGCAAATCGCCATAGATATCAAAGGGGAAGTATTTAATAAGATTCTAGCCATTGTGATGGTTTTTGTAGTTGTTTTTATGGTTTTTAAACCCAAGGTAAAAACTGAAGACCTTATGGATAGAATCCAAGGTAAGCATTTATGGCTTTCGGTTTTAGCTTTCTTTTTTATTGGAATCTATGGAGGATTTATACAAGCCGGAGTTGGTATATTTATTTTATTGGCATTGAGTTCAATCAATCATCTAAGTCTTGTGAAATCAAACGCCATTAAGGTACTGGTCGTTTCCATATACACCGTTGGAGCTTTGACCATATTCATTTATAACCAACAAATTGATTTTCTGTACGGATTCATACTGGCAATCGGTAATGCAATAGGCGGTTGGGTTGCCAGCAGATGGGCAGTAAACAAAGGTGATGGCTTGGTCAAAGTATTTTTGATCATTATGGTGATTGCTATGGCTTTAAAGCTTTGGGTAGACAGTTAAACTCTATGCGATTTCATTTTTTTAGAGATCTTGTTGTCTATATAGTTCTTCCTTTTACCTTGTCTAACAAGAAGGAGTTTCTTTGTTTTAGCACTCTTTATACGTATCTTATACTCGCAATACACAAAATCGTCTTAAAATGAAAACTTTATGTCAATGCATAATTATTTGCCTTGTAATTATAAGTTGTAAATCTCAAAAAAATGAAGATGCTGAAGTGCTAAATGACAGTGATTTTCAGGAAGCCCCTACTAAAGAGCCTGTAAAAAAAGAGAGTGACATCAAAATAGATCCTATAGGACATGCCACTGCCATTTTGGAATGGAAAGGAAAGACTATCTATATCGATCCTAATGGAGGACCCAAACCTTTTGAAGGAAAAAAGACAGCGGATATTGTGTTGATTACCGATATACACCAAGATCACATGAATATTGACACCCTAGATAGCCTGGATCTTTCCACAACTGAAATGGTCGTTCCACAGGCTGTTGGTGAACGGCTACCCGCAGAATACACAGACCGATTGATCATACTTAACAATGGCGAAACCAAAGAAGTACAGGGAATTACCATAGAGGCCATCCCCATGTATAATTTGAGGCAAGAAGCCCTAAAGTTCCACCCCAAAGGAAGAGGTAACGGATATATCATTACGTTGGGTAAAGAACGGGTGTATTTTTCTGGTGACACTGAAGATATCCCAGAGATGAGGGCTCTAAGGTTTATAGACAAAGCTTTTATTTGTATGAATCTCCCCTACACCATGACTGTAGAAAGCGCTGCAGATGCCGTGTTAGATTTTAAACCAAAACAGGTCTATCCTTATCATTATCGAGGTTCAAATGGTTTCAGTGATGTCAATAAGTTCATCTCTATTGTATCCAAAGATCCCGATATAGAAATTGTACAATTAGATTGGTATCCTGAGTAGGGTTGAATATAAAATTGTCTATTTGATAAGAATGATTTTCTTTGCACAAAGTTCTTTCCTCTATTTGTGTGAGAACTACTAGTAACAAAAACAATCAATGGATATCAATTCCAGAATAGAACAACACTTCCATTTTGCGATATACAAACCTTTTGGATATCTAAGTCAGTTTGTGAATAATGGACAAAAACAGAACAGCAAAAAGCTATTAGGAGAGTTACACGATTTCCCACTTGGTACCATGGCCATAGGCAGACTTGACGAAAAATCTGAAGGTTTACTATTACTAACTACCAATGGCAAAGTATCTAACGCTATCTGTAGCGGAAATGTTGAAAAGGAGTACTATGCACAGGTAAATGGAGACATTACAAAAGAAGCTATACAACAATTACAAAAAGGTGTAGAAATAGGTTTCAATGGTAAAAAATACATGACAAAACCATGCAAAGCCTTTAAACTATTCGATATTCCCAATTTCCCAGAGCGTTCCAAAAAAATAAGGGATGATAGACATGGACCCACGAGTTGGGTAAGCATTACCCTTACTGAAGGAAAATTTAGACAAGTACGAAAAATGACGTCGTCTGTCGGATATCCTACATTAAGGTTGATACGAATTCGTGTTGGAGATATTTACCTAAACGATATGGGCATTGGAGAAGTAAAACAAATGGAAGATTTACCCTCTTATATATGATCTAGTGAACCGCATACTATTGATAATCTCTTTGAGACACACTAACAAGACAGATTACAGACATTTTTTCTCCTAAAAAACCACCTTGTACTATGTGTACTATGCTATTAAAACCTTAAATACTAGAAATGGTAGAAACTTAACAAAAATGCTCCCGGAAATGTGCTTTGATTACATTTAACTGTGATCTTCTGATTTGTTTGTTTACGGTAAGAGATAAAGTGATTTTGGTAAACAAAGGCGTCATAAAATTGAAGCTAATCCAACCAACACAAGAATTCGTATTCTGAAATCGGTTTGACGCTTCGCTTTCTTCATTGGGATTAGGTTTGAATTCATCTGTATCCTCTAGAATTATTCCAGAAAAATGATCAGCATCCGGATCAAAAACTACTATTGGAAAGTTCAAATCCTCGATCAGATGTAACATCACTCCCTCTAATTTTGGCAGTACTTCCTCTAATTTCTGCTCAAAAGGTTTGTCTGCTTCTTTAAAATAGTTAGCAATGTAGTGTGGATCTTCTTCAGGGTTTGGTGGCATCGCAATGCTTACGGTCATCCCGGAAGAATAAAAAATCCTAAAATAGGTAGATGATGCTCCTGCTCCCGCCTCTCCACTCATGGGTTATTGACCTTTAATCGTTTAACAAGCGTTGAAATTCTTCCAGATATTCTCCTAAATGATATCCATCCATTAATCCATGATGCACATTCACTGCTATAGGCAAAATCATTTCTCCATGCTTCTTGGTATACTTTCCAAATGAAATTTTTGGAACACTATCCTTATATTCAAAATGTCGGGCATGCGTCAATCCGGTAAAATTATACCAGGGTATGGATGAGTAATGAATTGTATCCATTCTTTTGGTAGAATCTATATGCCGTAACCCCTTACTATTCTGTACTTCGGTAATCTCTAGTTTTGCCATTTCTACAAAACGATCAAAATCTTTAATATACTCCAAAAATGAGAACCCAAACGTATGATCTTCTCGTCCAATTGTAGGAGACGCATGTATGACATCATAAACCACCACTTGATTTTCCTCTATTCGATATCGAAAAGGTTCGATGGCATTTGCCGCTTGTAATGATTTATGTAAATAGAATAAAAAATAAGGGTATCCAAAATCCTTAATCTTTTGATATCCTTTGGTAAAGTCTACTGTTGTTGTAATTCCAAAAAATGGCTCATCAAAACCATTAAAGAATTCAAAATGTTCTTTTCGGTTCCATTGGTCGAGATCGATTACCTTTTTCATTGACTGTATTAGTTTTCAAAGGAATTCATTATACGTTATTTCAGTAGATAATACTTCAGAAACAAACGTTACCACTACAATATTTCTAAAAGCTCTGTGGCTTTTACAAAACTTCTAAAATTAGGGTGTTTTACTTCCTCATCCACCATTTCATGTACCCAAGTGGTGTGAAAAGGGATATGAAAAGCGTGTGCTCCAATATTGAGCACTGGTAAAATATCTGATTTCAAAGAATTTCCTACCATCAAAAACTCCTCTTCCTTTATATCCAGATGTTTTACCAATTTACGATATTGCTTTTCTGTCTTATCAGATACAATTTCAATATGGTGAAAATACTTTTCTAATCCAGATTTAATCAGCTTACGTTCCTGATCCAGCAAATCCCCTTTGGTAGCCATGACTAGCTTATACTTTTTCGACAACTCCTCCAAAGTTCGATCAATACCATCGATTAATTTTACAGGCTCCTGGAGCATTTGTTTCCCTATGTTAATCAAAGCCTCCAACAAATCCGTATGCAGATTACCATCTGTTATTTTTATCGCAGCTTCTATAAGGGATAGTGTAAAAGGCTTAATCCCATAACCATACAACGGAAGGTTTTGCATTTCTACCTCAAAAAGCAGTTTATGTGCTTCTTTTCTTGGTAAATAAGCCTCCAAAAGATCACAAAACTCCTCTTCTGCACGTCTGAAAAAAGTCTCATTTACCCAAAGGGTATCATCAGCATCAAAAGCAATTACTTTTATATTATGTAATGACATTTTTTCCTTTATTATCGTACTAGCTTTTTGTACTTGATTCGTTTTGGCATCAGATCTCCTCCTAGACGTTTTTTCTTATTTTCTTCGTAGTCAGAGAAACTACCTTCAAAGAAATACACTTGAGAATCGCCCTCAAAAGCTAAAATATGTGTACAAATTCTGTCCAAGAACCATCTATCGTGAGAGATCACTACAGCACATCCCGCAAAGTTCTCTAAACCTTCTTCCAAAGCACGTAATGTATTTACATCAAGGTCATTGGTAGGCTCATCCAGAAGCAACACATTACCTTCTTCTTTTAAGGTCATTGCCAAATGCAGACGGTTACGTTCTCCACCGGATAAGGCAGATACTTTCTTGTTTTGTTCACTACCACTAAAATTAAACCTACTTAAATACGCACGAGAATTTACTTGTCGTCCTCCCATCATCACTAACTCCTGTTCATCACTGAAGTTTTGCCAGATCGTTTTTTCCGGATCGATATTGCTATGCGATTGATCTACATAAGCGATTTTTGCAGTATCTCCTACGGTAAAGGTTCCTTTATCTGCCTGCTCTTCATTCATGATCATTTTGAAGATCGTTGTCTTTCCTGCACCATTTGGACCGATTATTCCAACAATACCCGCCTGTGGTAAATTAAAGTTAAGATCTTCGTATAACAATTTATCTCCAAAGGCTTTGCTTACTCCGTTAGCTTCAATGACATTGGTTCCTAATCGTGGGCCATTTGGGATATATATCTCTAACTTTTCGTCGACCTGTTTTTGATCCTGACTCATTAACTTATCGTAATTGCTAAGACGGGCCTTTTGCTTTGCTTGTCGTCCTTTTGGAGCCATGCGTACCCATTCTAACTCTCGCTCTAATGTTTTTTGACGTTTAGACGCTTGTTTTTGTTCTTGTGCCAAGCGCTTGGCCTTTTGATCCAACCAAGAAGAGTAGTTCCCTTTCCAAGGTATTCCTTCTCCTCTATCCAATTCTAAGATCCAACCTGCCACATTATCCAAAAAGTAACGGTCGTGCGTTACTGCGATTACCGTACCTTTATATTGTTGTAAATGATGCTCTAACCAATGTACAGATTCTGCATCCAAGTGGTTGGTAGGCTCATCCAGTAGTAATACATCTGGTTCTTTTAGCAATAATCGACATAAGGCTACCCTTCTTCGTTCCCCTCCTGATAATACGCTAATCTTTTTATCAGAATCTGGAGTACGTAGCGCATCCATAGCTATCTCTAACTTGGTGTCTAGCTCCCAGGCATTACTAGCATCGATCTGATCTTGCAGTTTTGCCTGCTTATCCATCAACTCTTGCATCTTGTCTGCATCCTCATACACCTCTGGTAAGGCAAACATATCGTTGATCTTATTGTACTCATCCAGCACAGCTACCGTCTCGGCCACACCTTCTTTTACTACCTCGAGTACAGTCTTTTCAGGATCTAGTTGCGGTTCTTGTTCTAGTAATCCCACCGTATATCCAGGAGCAAATACAACATCTCCTTGATAGTTTTTGTCTACACCTGCAATAATCTTTAATAAAGTAGATTTACCAGAACCGTTAAGTCCTAGAATACCAATCTTCGCTCCGTAGAAAAAGCTGAGATAGATGTTTTTAAGTACTGGAGTATTTGCCGTTTTAAACGTTTTGGTTACCCCAGACATGGAGAAAATAACCTTTTTGTCGTCTGACATATGTCTTTAAATTAGTTTGATTAGATGATTTGAGTTCTGAAAGATTACACTCTTCCTTTTAGTGCATTAAACACCCATGCAATTGCAAAAAAACCAACACCAACAGCTGCAAATCCATATCCTGAAACATCTCTATATCTGAAAGCTCCTAGTGCTATTAATGATAGTCCAACTATGATCATTATAAAAGTTGCCCATGCAAGCACGGTGTTTTTATTCATTCCCATAAAATGTTATTTAGTACAATACCTTGTGTATTTATTAATAATCGAATAGCAAATATCGGTATTTTCTCTACAAAAAATAGTTTTTTAGGGTTCAGTTAAGATATTAAAAACAATTATTGTCTGTTTTACAGTTTATTAAAGATTAACTTTTACAAAAAAACGAGTACAATTTTGCAATCATACTCGTTTGTGCAGATAAAGAATTTAAACTAGATGGATTGATTATCCACTCTGGATTCTAACACGGATTCTATGGAGTTTGGAATATTTTCGAAGAGATCATATCCCGTAAGACTTTCTATAGTGTTTACCGATGTTCTAAAACGTGTCCAATCACTGCTAATTCCTTGATCGTTGGGTACATTAATCGCTATGATTCGAGTAGATGTCGTTACTCGGTTAATATCATTGGTACCGTTAGGTAATACTAATGCCACTTTCCAAAAAGAATCCGGCACAGTTATATTTCCATTATCTATCGTGCTAGCAAAACCGTTACTCCCTGTTCCACCACTACCAATCACTCCCGAAACAATATGGATTTCATTCCCGGCATTGACTAAGGTTCTCAGGTAATTTTCGAAATTCACCCAGGCTCTTCGGTTATTATCAGGAGCCTGCGGAGCTATATTGGTCATAAAATAAGTATTCTCATTAGAATCTGCGCTCCCATTTCTATCGGCAGATGGGCATATATGACCTCTATCAAACCCAGATCCTGTATAGTCACTGGTGGTCGCTCTGAAGAAATTACTAGGTAGTGTTCGATCTTGTTTAAAACAATTACATCTTGGGGTATTGCCCAACCAGGCAGTACTCAAATGCCAACTTACCCAATTAGGAGTTCCTGTACTGTTGTTATAGGACAATACAAAATCAGGTTTTGACACATAATAATTGTTTGCCGAAGATCCTGCATTAGAGGGATTACCAAAAGTAAGATTACTATCTCGAGCAGGAGTTCCCCCTCCTCCATTATCGTCTCCTCCTGTAGATCCAGTCACGATTTCTACATTATCGATATTGATTCTGTTAGAACCACCGTCAGTTTTGTAGATTCCATAACGAACAGATTCTGTTTCGTTAACGCTGAAATTGACTGTATTTAATGTAGTTGATGTAGTATTTACAGTAGCTCCAGCATATACCCACGAGGATCCATTATCATAAGAAGCGATTAATCGCCAGGAAGAATTACCATCGTTCCCATATTTTGCATGGCGAACTCTAACGGTTTGCGCACCATTATCCATATTAAAGGACATAATAATATAACCGCCATTACGGATACGAACCGACTTAGAACCAAACTTTCTATCATTAGATAAGGTTCCGATGAGCGCATCATTAAAATACCAGCTTCCAGAAGAAAGGTTAACGCTAGCTCCTGCATAGCTGCCTTTGGAACCAGATTCGTAGGTCTCTGTGAAGCCCGAAGCTCTTTTACCAATAAAATCATGTTCGTGCGGCCCCATATTATCATAAAAATGGGTGTCGACCTTTAGTTCGCCGTAAACCTCCAACGAAATGGCTTCTACCGGTTCATAAATAAGTTCATCATCGGTACTACAACCAACGAAAAATAACAAGAGTAAGCTAAGAAGAATAGAATGAATGTGTGAATGTCTCATAACTGAAAGTTATATTTAGGTTTATGAATACTTCAAATTAATCATAAGCATGTTATGAGATTGTTAATCAGATAGAAACAAAAGTTATTTTTATCAACAGCTTATCAATATTTGATAATAGATCGACACATTCATTGGTTAAACATTTCTAAATTGAGCAGGGATCCTTTATTAAATTGGTGTTTTTTGTATTTTCGTGCAAACAATACACACAAATGGATTTAAACTTCAATAAGAACGAAGATCACAATAAGTTACTGGTTTCAGAATTACGCCAAAGACTAGCTAAGGTGAAATTAGGAGGTGGCGAAAAACGCATCAAAAAATTACATGACAAGGGCAAAATGACGGCTCGAGAACGTATCGATTATCTTTTGGATAAAAATGCCAAATGTATCGAGATTGGTGCCTTTGCAGGAGATGACATGTACCAGGAACATGGAGGTTGTCCTAGCGGTGGTGTAGTGGTAAAAATAGGATATGTAGCTGGCAAACAGTGTATCGTTGTAGCTAACGATGCAACCGTAAAAGCCGGAGCCTGGTTTCCGATAACTGGAAAGAAAAACCTAAGAGCGCAAGAACTTTCTATAGAAAACAAATTACCGATTATCTATCTGGTAGACAGTGCTGGGGTGTATTTACCGATGCAAGATGAAATTTTTCCGGATAAAGAACACTTTGGAAGAATTTTTCGCAATAATGCAGTGATGAGCAGTATGGGAATCACCCAAATCTCTGCCGTAATGGGAAGTTGTGTTGCCGGAGGTGCTTATTTACCCATTATGAGTGATGAAGCTCTAATCGTTGACAAAACAGGAAGTATATTTCTTGCTGGTAGTTATTTGGTGAAGGCTGCTATAGGAGAAAGTATTGATAATGAAACATTGGGTGGTGCTACTACCCACTGCGAAATCTCTGGAGTGACCGATTACAAAGCCAAAGATGATAAAGATGCATTAGACACGATACGTAATGTGATGTCAAAAATTGGCGATTTCGAAAAAGCAGGTTTTAATCGCACTGATGCAATAGCGCCAAAAGAAAATCAAGAAGATATTTACGGTATCCTTCCTAAGGCTAGAAATGAGCAATACGATATGATGGAAATCATTAATCGTTTGGTTGATGATTCTGATTTTGAAGAATATAAGGCTGGATACGGACAAACAATCATTACCGGATATGCCAGAATTGATGGTTGGGCCGTTGGTATCGTGGCTAACCAAAGAAAAATAGTAAAAAACAAAAAAGGCGAAATGCAATTTGGTGGAGTAATCTACTCGGATTCTGCAGATAAGGCTACACGTTTTATTGCGAATTGTAACCAAAAGAAAATCCCACTGGTATTTTTACAGGATGTTACTGGATTTATGGTAGGTAGCAAAAGTGAACACGGTGGTATTATTAAAGATGGAGCCAAAATGGTAAATGCGGTAAGTAACAGTGTGGTTCCCAAATTTACGGTGGTTGTAGGGAACTCTTATGGAGCCGGTAATTATGCGATGTGTGGAAAAGCTTATGACCCAAGATTGATTTGTGCCTGGCCAAGTGCAGAATTAGCCGTAATGGGTGGTGCTCAGGCTGCCAAAGTGTTACTGCAAATTGAAACTGCTTCTCTAAAGAGCAAGGGTGAAGCACTTTCTGAAGCCGATGAAAAGGCACTGTTTACCAAAATTAAGGATCGTTACGACAAACAAACCTCCCCATATTATGCAGCAGCCCGTATATGGACCGATGCTATTATCGATCCATTAGAAACCAGAAATTGGATTTCTATGGGTATAGAAGCTGCGAACCACGCCCCTATCGAAAAGAAGTTTAATTTAGGGGTAATCCAGGTTTAAGTAACATAATGAAAATAAAAATTGTAGTTCTATTTTTAGCTTTATATAGTTTTAATCAAATAGAAGCCCAGTCGGATGAAGGGTTAGTTCAGGAAATTGAGAGCCATCTTAGTCGTTCCAAAGAATTGAGTCAAAAGAATATTGATAGTTCTCTATACTATTCGGATCAAGCACTAGAACTGGCCAAAAATATATCTAATGATACCCTATTGGCAAAATCTAATTTGCAGAAAAGTAGTGTGCTCATTCTAAAACGAAAGTTTAGTGAAGCAGATTCGCTATTACAACGTAATTTAGCAAAAAAACTACCAGAACATATTGCAGGTCAAACCCTGCATAACTTGGGTACCATTCAGTTTTATCAACAAGACTTTCAGAACGCTTTGGACATTTACCTAAAAGCTGCTAAAGTATTAGAAAATGCCAAGAGTAATAAACTATTAGTCAACACCTACTCCAATATTGGGTCCATAAATGCACATCTCAAAAATTATAAAAACGCTCAGGTATATCTCGAACGTGCATTGCCGTTAAGTGATTTTAATCAGATATTGAGATTGCAAATTCTGGTGAACCTTAATAATATCTATAGAGAACAAGGCTTACATTCAAAATTCGAAAGTACTGCATTTGAAGCCGAAGGCCTTGCAAAAGAATATAACGCACAAAGTATTCTGTCTGTTATCTATAATAACCTCACTACGTATTACAGCGATGATGTGCCTGATTTTGAAAAAGCAATTTTTTATGGTAAAAAGAGTCTTGCTTTAAAGAAAGCTATCAATAAAGCAACGGATCTTAGCATCAACTACAACAACATGGGAGATGCCTACCTTAAAAAAGGAGAGTATCGTCTAGCTATTCGCTATTTGGATAGCGCATTACCAACTGCCAAAGGCGTACTGAAATCCTATGTTTTGAACAACCTGAAAGAAGCGTATACGGGATTAAATGATTTTAAATCTGCTATTCAATATGCTGACTTAAAGGACGAAATTAAGGATTCGATCACCAGCGCCCAACAAAAAGAAAAAGTGGCAGAGCTAACCGAACAATTTGAGTCTGAAAAAAAGCAACAGCAGATTGATATTTTGGACACCAAAAATGAGCTTCAGGCCTTAACGATCAGACAGCAAAGAGGAATGCTCATTGTATTGGGGGTTATTGCGCTATTGATTCTAATCTTAGGGTATTTTGGATTTAAGAACTACAAGACCAAACAACAGCTAGACAAAGTCTTATTGCAACAAAAATTGAGAAAAACACAACTAAATCCTCACTTTTTGTTCAATGCACTACAAAGTATTCAAAATTTTGTCTACCAAAATGATAAAGATAAATCCGGTTCGTATTTATCAAGTTATTCCAAATTGATACGGCTCGTCTTGGAGAATTCTGAAGATAATTTTACTAGCATCGCTGATGATAAGTTAGCTCTAGAATCCTACCTCAAGCTTCAACAACTTACACACAACGATTCTTTTACCTATCAGATAGAAATTGAAGAAAGTGTTGAGGAGGATTTTGATCAAGTCCCCTCTTTAATCACACAACCTTTTGTAGAAAACGCCATTTTACACGGTATCAAAGATGTTCCTGATGGCAAAGTGTCAATAAAGTATTATAAAGAAAATGATCAATTGCATGTCGTGATTGCGGACAATGGAAAAGGAATATCTTCTAAAAAAGAGGTCTCAAAAAAATTACACAAGTCAATGAGTTCAGAGATTATCAAAGAACAACTCAAAAACTTGAATAAAGCTTCCAAAAACTTTAATGGTGACCTTACCATCAATTCTTCGTCTTCGGGTACAGAAGTGATTTTAACTTTTACTGCAGCTTAATAATCTATTGTATATTTAGAGTATGAATCAAAATATCAGCTGTTTTATTGTAGAAGATGATCCACAGGCTCTTGAGTACGCTACCACCATTATACGAAAACATGAAGAAATAGAAATACTCGGAAATTCGGATACAATCGAGGAAGCTGCAAAATGGGTAAAAGAACTGCAACCGGATTTTTTGATTCTTGATGTGTTTTTGAGTGATGGTAATGCCTTTGAGTTCTTGGCCTTGTTTGACACTATCAATTTTAAAATCATTTTTACGACCTCTTTTGCCAAATATGCGGTTGAAGCTTTCAAATTCAGTGCGCTGGACTATTTGTTGAAACCCTATGAAGAAAATGATTTGATGAGAGCATTAGAAAAGGTTAAACAGGATATGCATTCCAAAAATTACGAACTTCAACTCAAGACTTTGTTGCAGAATTTTTCGGATAACAAACCTCCTCAAAAAATTGTACTCAAAAATGCGGACACTATCAATGTGGTACATACCGAGGATATTCTATATGCAAAGTCTGATAATAACTACACGACTTTCAAACTTAAAACAGGAAAAGAAATCTTGGTTTCCAAACCTTTAAAATCTTTTGACCAAAAATTAACTCCCTACAACTTTTTCAGAGTGCATCAAAGCTTCCTTATTAATTTGAGTTATGTTTCCGCATTTAATAAAAGAAACGAAGAAGTGGTGTTACAACAAGCCCACACTATCCCAGTTGCACAAAGTAGAAAGAAGTATTTGTTGGATTATATCGAAGGGCATTTATAAAATTCTCACGTTTCTACTGCTATTTCTAAAATACTAAGGGCAAATTCTCATTGTACAACTTTTGTGTGTCATCATGGTGTACCTTAGTTCTTACGAACTAATGTATAAATAACAATTCTACAGCAATGACACGAATTATCATCACCACACTCTCTATCTTTTTTCTGATTTCTTGCGGAAAAAACAAGGAAAAAGAAGAACCAGGTTTACTAAATGTGATTGAAGGGGTTTCTGACTTAAATCAAATAGCGAAAGAAGCAGAAAAAATTGAAGAAGAAAATGATCAGCTCATAGCTGCTACGCCAATTTCTAATGAAAACATGAAGAAAAATCTTCCGGAAACTATTTTGGGATATCCAAGAACCAAATTTTCGGTAGGTAATCAGTTTATGCCGGATGTATCTATGGGAGAGGCCGAATATGAAAGTGAGAATGGAGCATTTATTTCACTTTCCATACTAGACGGAGCTGGAGAAACAGGAAGCGCCATGGTGACTTTGGCCAGACTAGGGTTTGCCAGAGATTTTGAAGAACAAACGGACAGAGGATATCGCAAATCAACCACAATAAAGGGGTATAAAGCTGTTGAAGAAGTAGAAAAAGATCCCTATGACAACCGAGAAACTTCAAAAATCGACCTCATGGTGGCGAATCGCTTCTTAATTTCTTTGGAAGGTGATGCTACTATAAAACAATTAAGAGAAGCTGTTGGAGAGGTGAATCTTGAGGCTTTTGAAAACTTAGCAGAATAATAACAAATCACACAAAATCAATTAATAAAAAGGAATATGAAAAAAGTAATTAGGATACTTTCTGTGTTTTTGATCATCAGTACATTTCAATCTTGTTATGTGGTAAAGAAGTCAGACCAATTTTTTGGAATTGAAACCTCTACCAAAAACACCTTATATCTCATCGATATATCAGGAAGTATGGAGGGAATAGATGAAGGGTCTATCAAAGATCAGGTAATGCGAGAAGCTGGAAATAAAGCTGGTAGCGCAGTTAGTAATGCTATTGGAGGAAAAATAGGAAGTATTTTAGGAAAACAGGTAACCAAACAAGCTACCAAATTGGGAGCGGTAAAACGTAAACTAATCCCAGCAATCAAAGGACTTCCTGATGGTAAAAAGTTTGCCGTATTTGCCTACAACAATGATGTAACCAAACAATCCGTAGAACTTCGCTTAGCTAGCAATATGTCTAGAACTTCTGCCAATATTTTTGTGGAGAATCTTAAAGCCGGAGGTGGTACCAATACTGCTGGAGGTTTGGTAGAAGCAATCTCTACTCCAGGAGTGCAAGAAATTGTATTGATGAGCGATGGTCTTCCAAATGGTGGTCCAGAGGTTGTTCTTGAAGAAATCCGAAAAGTCAATACCAATAATATCATCATTCATACCATAGCCTTTGGAGAAGATGCTGACCACAATTTTATGAGAACCCTGGCCCAAGAAAACAATGGAATCTTCATAACTTCAAAAATGTAGTACCAATGATTAGGTTACAAAAAAACAAGCTATTTCTTTATGCTTTTGTATTCTTGGTAGGAATCATCATGTCCTTTGGACAAGAGTGTAATGCGGTGCCTTTCATGAAGAAAGGAGCTGTACTCACCTATACCAATTATAACAAAAGAGGAAAAAAAGAAAGTACGACCATTCATGAAACTATTTCAATTACTGGAGATGGTAATACAGTTTCTGCTATTATCAAAGCAACAGTAAGCGATGAGAAAGACAACAAAACGTTTGATACCGAGTATAAAGCCAACTGCGACAATGGGCTATTCAGTTTGGATATGCTAAGGTTTTTTAATTTTGATAAACTTTCTGAGCATAACAAAAATAACCTCAGTCTTAAAATCGACGGCGATGTTTTGGAATTTCCAGTTGGGATGCAACCTGGAGATGATCTTAACGACGGAAATATTTCTATAAAAGTGAATAGTGAAGCTTTTACTCTGGTTACAATGACTTTTGACGTGTTTAACCGAGAAATTGTTGGAGAAGAAACCATTACTACTCCAGCAGGAACCTACAAGTGTAAAAAGGTAACTTTTGATTTCACTTCCAAATTTGGAATTATTAATGTAAAAGGGACTGGGGTAGAATGGTATTATAACGATGCGATGGTCGTCAAATCCGAATCGTACAATAAAAAAGGAAAACTCATTGGATATCATGAGTTGACAGGAATTCAATAAAAAATAATCTATAACAACAATTTATTATGATAGTTTGGTCAGGAAGAGGGTTTCTCTCGGTTTTAGTACTAGCCATAGTACTTTTTGGATTAAGTAACATATTACCTAAAGAACAAAACAATTTATCATTCGCTATTAGTCTGTTTATTGCCGCCATTTTTAGTTGGATCATGGGAAAGAAATGGAATGAATCCAATCAAAAAACAATGGTAGACAAAGAAAGTGGACAAGAAATAGTGATTAAGCCCAACCATAGTTTGTTTTGGATCAAAATGCAATATTGGGGTCCAATTTTTGGTATCCTGGGAACAATTATGTTGGTCAAACAGTTTTTATAAAAAACGAATTAGCATTTAAACAATAAAAGTAATCATCAATTAGAAGTTACAACCACTTCTAATTCTTATCAAGGGAAAATCACCTCAATTCAGTTCTTAAACCAGCTGTTTTGAGGTTTTTTATTTTGAATTTTGTAAAGTCAAATTCATAAAAATGAATACACAACATTTTACAAAACAAGCATTTACATATAGTTTCGCCAAGAAATTCTGAAGTAAACCCTTCTTTAAAATTAAAAAGTATGATTCAACAAATTCTACAAAGGAATTTCATCAGGTATAAAAGGGATTTAAGATAAGGGAATACATTGTTGTTGAGATTTTACTTTTATAAAATATCCAAAATAATTACACAATTATTTGAACACAGGTATATTAAAAAACTGTGTTTTCTTTTATACGATTTAGTTCTGAAATATTTCGAAATTCTTGAATAACCATCGAAATTCGGGAATACCGTGTAACATGATTTGCGTTGAAGTGAAGCTAAAAATATGTTTGCTTATAATCTTAAATCATCAGAACTAATGCACGCAAATCAACATTACTCTTCAAAAGAAATCGCTGATATTAATATCGCGGATGATAGAATACAAAGCATCATCCAAAAGCTTGATGAATTAGAAAAAACAGACTTCTTCTTTTCTTCAGAATGCAACCTTTACAATACAGCAAAGACCATTAATTCGAACACATCTTACCTATCAAGAATTATCAATATCTACAAACTAAAAACATTTAACGAATATGTAAATCATTTGAGGATACAACACTGCATCAAAAAATTAAAAACTGATAGAAGATTTAAGTTATATACGATCAAAGCGATTTCGAATGAACTGGGGTATAAAAGTGTAAATACTTTTATAGTTGCTTTCAAAAAACAAACAGGTTATTCGCATGCTGTTTACCTCAAAGGTCTTAGGTAAATGCTGTAAGAACAAAAAAAGCAGTTTCAAAAACATCAAATATATAAAATTGACATACTACACTTTTAAAAACCAACTTTTTACACATAAATTGATCTTTAATTCATACTTAGTCTATTTCTCAATATAAAAACAAAATATCATGTCAAACCATCTTAGGAATTTAAATTTCAAACCTATTACCAAATCAGAACAGCTGCATATCAAAGGAGGATATACTCAAGAAAATTGGGCTTGTAACAGTTCAGGAGATAATCCACATCAATACCTTCCTTCTGGTTGTCAAAATAGTTAATAAACTAATATTCACACACAAATTAAAACATCATGAAAAAAACACTCTTAAAACTACTCTTTTTAGGCCTATTCTTACATTTGGTAGGTTGCCAAACTGAGGATGATGTCATTCTTGAAGAAGAAAACAGCATCCCAACAACTATTCTATATGAAAACCCTGTAGACTTAGGTAAGTCTTCAACACCAGCAACGTTTATTTGTGCTGGCACTCCCCTGCCTAATGGTTATAAAATCGTTGGATATTTGAATCACATAAATTGCAGTTCTAGTTTTGGGCTATTTCTTGGGTTTTACAATGCTGCGATTATCGTACCCATTGGAACCCCTATTCTTTCGAGTGCAGGTTCTGGATGCGATGACAATTTTTGCATCTGGATTGTAGGAAATGATTTCGAATCTAACGCATACGTCGATATTAGAACCACAACAGGAAATGAAATTATAGGAACTTATAGAGGGAATGATAGAGTGCAATATATCAATGACTCCGGCCAAGATGTAATCACTTTAAGACTAGCATCTGATTTTGAACGAAGTGAATTTGCAAGTAGAGGATTACGTATTTGGGTGGTCAACCCCGACGCCAGAAAATGGGGAGATGGACGAACCGTAAGAAGATCCGCTGGCAGCAATCCAAACCAGGATTGTGGGCAAATTGAATGTTTAGATCCTTGAAAAATCATAAATACTGGACCTGTTGTAAAATCAATTTATTCTAAAACAAAATGAAAAAATTAACCCTTAAACACACATACAATGATTAAAAACATTTTAAATCTCAACGGTGTGACCGTTCTTAAAAAAGGGACGCAAAAATCGATTAATGGCGGTTTCTTTGGATGCGAGCCCAGTCTTTTTGAATGTAGATCAGATAGTGATTGTCCATGTGGTCCATGTGGAATTACCATCAATAATGGAGGTAACCCTATTTTTGTTTCTGGAGTTTGTGCTTTTTAAGCACAAGTCTTAGACACACAAATATGATATTACTATCAAGTATAATTGAATAAAAAAACGGTAGTTCCTTTTGAACTACCGTTTTTTAATAAGTTAATCACTTGGTTCGCTTAGGTATTGTAATCAATTCTGTTTGTCTTTCATTTACATATCTAAAACCATCCTTGCCCCAAAATCCAGCTTCTTCCAGCATGATTCTAACATCTTTTTTCCATTCAGGGATAGTAACTGTAGTATTTAGTTCTATGGCATAAACCGTATCCTCATATAATGGATAATCTCCAGTACCTGGAACACCTCCCTGCGAATCCCACATACCTATAGTTGGCCCAGAAGAATGTCCATAGAGCCCCAAAGGATGTGTATAAATAGAAGGTTTAAATCCTTCTGCTCTGCCCTGCTCTAGGGATCGTAATAAAATTTCGTTTCCAGTTTTACCAGTCTTAAAGTTAGACGTCAAAATATCTTGTACACGATTCCCATCCGCAAATGCTTTATTCAAAAAATCAGGAGGAGACGTTTCTTCATTCTTCAAAATGTATGCATGTTGCTGGCAGTCAGTATTGAGACGTAAATAGGTAATTCCAAAGTCGCAATGAATTAAATCTCCCATTTGGATTATTTTTTCTTTGGGTCGGTCCGAAAAGGAAACGATATGACTTTGCAGGTCCTCTCCTGTTCGCTGAATATCTACGGTAGGATGAAACCATGTTTCTAACCCCAAATCAGTTGCTTTTTGACGTAACCACCATACAACATCATCTGTTGTGGTTTCCCCAGGTTTGATCACTGAAGTACTAAATGCTTCACCAATAATATCATGAGTTATTTTTACCAACTCACGATAAATCTCCATCTCTTGAGACGTTCTGGTCTCTATCCAAGCAATTGCTAATTTCTCTGCAGAGGTGATTCTTAACTTAAAATCCTCAGGGAGAACTTCCATAAATTCATTATAGTCGGTTTTTACTATTCCGTCAGCAATTCCAAAATCTTTTGAATAATTAATTCCTATGGATTTCGGATTTCTTGTGGAAATGATATCTACCAGGGCTTTCCATTGATCAGGTTGCTTTTCTTTGTCCCAGGCAGAGTCTATATTTTTACCAACATTATATCGGGCTACTGCCAATTTTTCGATAGTATTTTTGGATTGATCTCTGTAGAAAACTAAGATCGTTCTACGTCTTGCATTCAACCAGGTTGACGGCAACATTGTTTTAAGCACGGGATCTTCGTTATATTCTCTGGAAATCAGAATCCACATATCGAGTCCAGTTCGATCCATTAATTTGGGTAACAAATCATTAAATCTGGCTTCCAGAATCATATCAATAACCGCAGCTCGCTCCCGTTGCGGAAGAATTTGAGCCTGTATCGAAGTAGAAAGAGTAAGCAAGCCAACAATAAGAATCTTTTTCATAAGTGAGAAGAGGAAAATAGGGTTTAATTAGTAGAACTAATGTATTACAAAAAAGAGACACCTGCAACAAAGCAAAGTGCCTCCTTATGAATTAGCCAACACTAACTCCTAGTTTTATAAATCAATATAACTGGACATTAAACAAACAAATTCTGATCGGTATCCTTCTTTATCCTCATTTTTATTACTTTTTGCAAGAGAAATAATATCTTCCACTTTTTGATTTTTGATGTATTTAGAATTTCTAAGCTTCATTCCAAACCAAGCTACGGAAGCTGCAAAGTTGAAATCATGAGTTGTTTCATGGTTTTCTGTGTCCACTATATGCACCATTTCTATGCTCTTATTTTTGCTAGGTTTTTTATATCTAAATTTTACCGTTAATAATTCATTTCCAAAGCCCGTTTTTACATTAGTTCTAGTGTATTTCAAATTGGGGATATCAATGACAAATTCGCTTTGTACTCCCGCAGGTATGATTTCGTAAAGTGCTGTAACCGTATGCCCGCTCCCTAGCTCTCCTGCATCCTTGGTATCGTCCACAAAATCTTCGTCATTTAACAATCGATTCTCGTAACCGATAAGGCGATATGCTTTTACTTTTGAGGGATTAAATTCCACTTGAATCTTTACATCTTTGGCAATAGTATATAGTGTACCTCCAAATTCCTTCACCAAAACTCTTTGCGCTTCTTGCATTGTATCTATGTATGCATGATTTCCATTGCCTTTATCAGCAAGTGTTTCTAGTTTACTGTCTTTATAATTACCCATTCCGAAACCTAGACATGTTAGGAATACTCCTGATTTACGTTTTTCTTCAATCAATCTTTTCATATCCGTATCAGAACTCATCCCTACATTAAAATCTCCATCTGTAGTAAGTATTACTCTGTTATTACCTTCTTTAATAAAATTTTCTTGAGCAACCTTGTAAGCCAAAGCTATTCCTTCTCCTCCAGCGGTTGCTCCTCCCGATTCTAGACGATCAAGAGCGTTAATGATTTTGGTTTTATTCGCTCCAGAGGTAGGCTCCAGCACAAGTCCTGCGGCACCTGCGTATACTACAATTGAGACTTTATCCTTTTCTCTTAATTCTTTTACCAATAGTGAAAATGCCTTTTTAAGTAGTGGTAACTTGTTTTCACTACCCATCGAACCCGATACATCAATTAAGAAGATCAAATTAGATGCAGGTATTTCACTTTTCGGCACTTCCTTTCCCTTTAAACCAATCTTCACAAGTTGAGAATTTTGATTCCAAGGGGTTTGACCGTATTCGGTGTGTATTGCCATTGGGTGCTCTCCTGTAGGTTGAGCATAATCGTAGTCAAAGTAATTAATCATTTCTTCCACTTTTACTGCATCTTGAGGAACTTGAGTCCCGTTATTTATCATTCTTCTTATGTTGCTATACGAAGCCTTATCTACATCTATTGAAAAAGTAGATAGCGGTGATGTTTGTACATGCTTAAAAGTATTTTCTTCAATTTCTGTATAGGATTCATTATCTTCTATTTTAAACTTTCCAGTATGCGTTGTTACTACAACTACGCCGTTATTAGCCTTTGCACCATAAATCGATGAAGCACTCTTACCTTTAAGAACATTGATACTCTTTATTTTGGAAGGATCCATTGCTTGAATACCAGCCATATCTTTTTTACTCATAACTACTCCATCTACAACAAATAATGGTTGTTTATTCCTATCAACACTACTTGTTCCTCTGATGATGACATTACTGTTCCCTCGAGATTTCTGATTACCCTTCGAAATCACTACTCCGGCTGCTCTACCCCGTAAAGCTCTTACCTTTCTTCTGCGTTTGGATTTTTTTATTGAAGAAGCCGTTATAGTAGAAACGCTATACCCCAATGAGTGTTTTTGTCTTTTTGCTGCATACCCTGTGACTACTACTTCTTCTAACTCGCTAGCCGATACTTCAAGAGTCACATCAATAGTACCTGAAGCAATTACTTGTATTTCTTTGGTCGCAAATCCTACATAAGAAAACACCAATGTATCTCCTTTATTCACTAAGATATTGTACACACCATCAAAATCTGTTTGTATTCCTTTGGTTGTCCCTTTGATAATGACACTTACTCCAGGTAATGGTAAATTTCGGTTGTCTGTAACCGTTCCCGTTACATTCAGTTGTTGTGCTTGAGTATATCCAATACTCAAAATAAAACACATAAAAAACCCTAATAATTTCATAGTTGATCCTTTTAGATTATGACCTGAAATTATAGGTTGTTAAGATTGAAGGCAATCAACAATGAGGGAAACCTAATTTTGAATGAGGGAAATAAAGAGTCTAGAGGTTATGAGCTGGAGCTCATCACCAATTCTAGTGTCTGGGTACGTTGTACTTTTCCGTTTTCAGTTTCTATAAACTGAGGAAAAAAATAAATCTCTTTAGGGTTTTCGTATTTGCTAAGGGTATTCAGATCGTTTATAGCCTCTTTAATACTTAGATAGGCTACTTCCTCATAATCTCTTTCTATAATGAGCACCAATTTATCCCCAAGAAGGTCATCTGGTATTCCTGCAATAAAAAAACGATGCCCGATCAAAAGTTGTAGCTTAGTTTCAATCTCTTCTGGGTATAGCTTTACTCCTCCACTATTAATCACATTATCATAGCGTCCTTTCCAAACAAATTTCTTGTAGGTTTTAAGATCTACTACATCGTTGGTGACTAGAGTCTCACTATATAATTGAGGAGCTTTAATGATCAGACAATTACGGTCATCAAGGTTTAATGTGATATTTGGTAAAGCCTTGAAATAATTCGCTTCTTTTTTATCTTTTTTCTTTGGGTTTATCCTTCTGGCTGCGATATGGGATACGGTTTCTGTCATCCCGTAGGTTTCATAAATTTTTGTTTTTACGCCTTGGATAAGTTCTTTTAAATTTTCTGAAACAGGACCACCACCTACAATTAGTTTTTTGATAAGGTGCAATCGGTTTAAGGAGTTATCGAGTTGCAAAGGAACCATAGCACAAAAATCATACTGCTTGTAAACGGTATCCAAAGGATTTGTTTTTGGAGGTACCAAATCAATTTTCCACCCTAATACCATTGCGCGGACCAGCATCATTTTGCCAGCGATATAGTTTGCAGACAAACAAAGTAACGCAGTGCTTCCTTCTTCTACCTTGAAGAATTTGCCAGTCGCTTTGGCACTATTGATCATATGTTGCTTAAGGACCTTTATTTTTTTAGGTTTTCCGGTAGACCCAGATGTTTGTACAACAATGTGATCTTTTTCATTTAACCAATCCAGCAAAAAACTACCTGCCTCCTGCTCATAAACCTCTCCTTCTTTAATGAAGGCATACGCAAGTCGCATCAACTCGTCTCTATCGGGATTGCGTTTATTGATCGAAAACTTTTCGTGTATTTTGGGGGTAGAAAATGTATTCCTTGATTCCATAGTCAAATTTCAATTTTCTGCCATATCCAAAGGTTATCTATACGTAAAGAGTAGATTAATCTTTTGTTACCTCTTGTGCAATAGGGGTTACATCTACCTCTCCAAGAAGTTTACCCTTCCAATCTGTCCATTTGTACTTTTTAGAAAGTATCAACAGAAACAATGGGAAAATTACAAAAACAGGAATTAATATTTGATATCCGGTCCCAGGATCAGAGATATCAATCAAAATAGAATCTGTTTGCAGTGCTGTCCAATCTGCCGTAACCAACAACACAGTTATCAAATTATTAGCAGCGTGAAACCCTAATGCTAACTCCATTCCCTCATCCATCAAGGTGATGATTCCTAAAAATAATCCAGTACCTATATAATATACCATAATAATTGGCCCTAAGGTTCCCACTTCAGGATTTGCTGCATGTAACAGTCCAAAAGTAATAGAAGTGAAGACTAAGGCAACCCATCTCTTTTTGGAAGCCAAACCAACACCTTGCATCAAATATCCTCTAAACATGTATTCTTCAAAACTAGTCTGAATAGGCACCAGGATTATCGCCAATATCAACAATTTAATGAAGGATGTTGCTTCAAAATTTAATTGATAATCTTCTGGAGAAAAATAATAATCGGCTCCTGTTGAAATGATAATAAAAGAGGCCATCAAACCAAATACGAAAAATATTCTTTTCCAATCCACTTTTTTTCTGGATGTAGTAAGTGATAGAATAGACTGTTGATGTACAAACTTGACCCAAAGTAATAACCCAACCAAAAAGATCACAAAAGGAATCATTAACTGAAGAAACAACCCTGTTTTTCCTACCATCTCAATTTGTTGTTTGATCACTGTATCAGAGTCGATATCCATCAATAAAGTAACCAAATAGTTAAGCCCCATAAGTCCGAAAAAACCTAGCGGCAAAGGGAGATATTTCCACATCCCCAAATTTCCTTTTTTTCCTTGTTCTATATACATATTTAATGATTCTCATTTAGGTATTCTACTACCCATTCGATATTCTTTTCGTATTTCAATTCTCCTTTTGTAACCAGCAGCGGAGCTTCGAAATTATTGGTAAACAAACTTCCTGTTCCTAGTCCTTGAGGCATTGTACTATTCAGGGTAAAGGTGTATTGTGCAATGGCATTGAGACCAATATTACTCTCCAGAGCACTAGTAATCCACCACCCTATCCCCAAACTTTCTGCTATTTGGATCCACTCATTTGTTCCTTTAATACCACCTATTAAACTTGGTTTTAGAATAATATATTGTGGTCGTATAGTTTGTAGCAGTTTTTGCTTTTCTGTTACATCAAAAACTCCGATTAATTCTTCGTCCAGAGCTATTGGCAAAGGAGTAGTTTTACATAATCGCTTCATTGCCTCATATTGGCCCTGTCTGATAGGTTGTTCAATACTGTGTAATTCTAATGCTGAAAGACGTTCTAATTTATGCATAGCTTCCTCCGGAGAGAAAGCTCCGTTGGCATCTACACGCAGTTCAATAACATCTGGATTGTATTTCGACCTTATAAAAGATAACAACTCCAGTTCTGTTTCAAAATCAATGGCTCCGATTTTCATCTTAATGCAATCAAAACCAGTATGTAGCTTTTCATTAATTTGAGTTTCCATAAATTCCTTATCCCCCATCCAGATCAAACCATTTATTGGTATATTTTGTTTCCCCTCTGTAAAATCTGAAGGAAACAATAAAAATGGATGCTCACTTTCCAAAGATCTAAATGCTATTTCTAACCCAAACTGTATACTCGGAAACTCGCGCATCTCCTCTAGTAATTGATCTAATCCCAAGTGGATATTATTGCATACCCATTTTAATTTGTCCTCGTAGTCTGGACGATCATCAATACATAATGTTCTTAGAATACCACACTCTCCTATGCCCTTTTTATTGTTATCCGAAAGGACAATAAACCAGGTCTCTTTCTGCTTTAAGACTCCTCGAGAAGTACCACTAGGCCTCTTAAAGTCTAAAATATATTTATGGTACGTTGCTTTCATTTACAAATCAATACTAGCTCCTATCTCCAAGAACATTAGATCCTTGTTTTTATCAAAAAACTTACGTTTCGCTTCTTCATGATCGATCTCTATGTATCCAAAGGTATCATAATGAACCCCCAAAACCTTATCACATTCTACAAACTCACTAGCAAGGATCGCATCATCAACTCCCATTGTAAAATTATCGCCAATAGGTAAAATCGCGAGATCCAGAGTATGAGACATTGGGATCAGCTTCATATCCATGGTTAGTGCCGTATCTCCGGCAATATAAATGGTCTTATGTTCTCCTTCTATAATGAAACCTCCTGGTTGTCCTCCATAGGTGCCATCAGCAAAACTGCTGGTGTGAATAGCGTTTACGTACTTTATTTTACCAAAATCAAAATTCCAACTACCGCCATGATTCATAGGATGTACTTCAATTCCTTTTGCTTGATAGTACATCGCAATCTCGTAATTAGAAATAATAGTTGCTTCATTTTGCCTAGCCATTGCTTCGGCGTCCAAAACATGATCTTGATGTGCGTGTGTGAGTAAAATATAATCTGCCTTGATTGTGGTGATATCAATCTTATCTTTTGTCAAAGGATTACCAGTAATAAAAGGATCTACCAAGACATTGATATCTTCAACCTCTATCAATAGTGTATTATGACCGTAAAAGGTAATTTTCATGAGTATGCATTTTTGATGATTTGTGTTGCTGAAATTATAAAATCTGTCCCAGACTAAATAGCAACGCCAGTAAAAAAGTAGATAATGCCACTTTTTTTAACTCAGGATCCAATAATTCGGTATTAGCAGTCTTGTATACTTTTATTAAATGAATCGTTAGGGGAACGAAAGCAATAAGAAACAACGTATCATTTATGTCTTGATAGGTTCTCCATAAGAATATGAGCATGGCAATCATAGCAATACCTATAATTGTAAAATGATATCGCCTGGCTTTGTCAATTCCCAGCTTAACCACCAAGGTGTTCTTTCCTACTTTTTGATCATTTTGAAAATCACGCATATTATTTAGGTTCAGTACTGCAGTACTCAACAAACCAATAGTGATCGCAGGTAAAAATACCAGACCATTCAATTGTTTGGTAAATAAGAAGTAGCATCCTACTACACTTACCAACCCAAAGAAAATAAAAACAAATACATCTCCCAAACCTCTATAGCCATATGCAGAATTACCAACAGTATATTTTATAGCCGCAACGATGGCTCCTATACCTAATACAAAAAAGAACAAAGAGTAAAAGAAGTTTTCTTTCCCAAAAGACACATAAATTAAAGCAATAGCCATACATAATGTTACAACTGTTGTACACACTATCCCTGTAAACATTGCTTTTTTGGTAATTGCTCCACTTTGGATGGCTCTTTCTGGTCCTACCCGATCTTTATTATCTGTTCCTTTTACTCCATCTCCATAATCATTGGCAAAATTTGATAAGATTTGCAGACCTAATGTGGTGGCAATAGCCAACCAAAATATAAGCGTAGCATAAAAAGGAGCTGCTCCTTCCAGATTACCGATTACCTCTTTATCACTATCATAAGAATTCAATACAACATTATTAAACATAGCCGATCCGGCAATAATTCCTGAAACGGATAAAGGAAGTGTTCTAAGTCTAGCTGCCGAAATCCAGGCTTTTAGTTTGCTCATGGTAATCATTTAGATGTCAAAGGAACATCATTTTCATTTAAAAAAAAACAAAAATTAAATTTTCAATTCTTTAAATTAGCAGTATGCAGCAGATCCTATTTTTTGAATTTCCTTCTTTTAATCTGTACAGCACACCACTTTTGCTATTAGTGTTACAAGCCTATGTCTTTGCAGTATTGCTTTTGATGCGATATTTTAATCAAAAATATCTTCCTGCATTACTCTTAGCGCTACTTATTTTCATAACAGGATATCATAGAACTACCTATACTATTGGTTTTATGGAGTGGTATGACACCTATCGAAATACCAAAATCAATTACTGGCTGATTGCACTTAGTCTGGCTGTAGGGCCTTTATTATATTTTTATGTAAAGTCCATTACTACTTCAAATTTTAGATTTAAGAAGAAAGATTTTTTTCATTTTGTCCCTGTTAGCCTTTTTGTGATTTATAAAATATCCATTTTTGTTTACGATGCCTCCTTACCAGGTTTTGATGAAACTCAAAATGGATACTTAAAAATACATCTGGATGAAAAGTACGTTCAACCATTAGTTGGGATTGTAGAAAGTCTGCAAATGCTATTGTACTTGACCTTTACGCTACAACTATACTATGCCTATAAAAAGAAAATTCAACATTTCTTTTCGAATACCTACGCGCTAGAACTCAATTGGATACGTAACTTTTTGTTCATCTACTCTTTTCTTTTTTTATACAGCATTTTTGAAGGTGTGATTGGAGATTTGATTGTTGACCTGCACTGGACCCAACGATGGTGGTATCAGTTCTTCTCGGCTTTGGCGATTATTTATATTGGCATAAAAGGGTATTTTACGGATACCAATACGCTCAAGAATTTGAATTTTGAGGTCGTTCCATCTTCCGAGAAAAAAACTCCCGACGCTCCCAAAGACAATAACATTCTGGAAAATAAAACCAAACTCGAGCAGTTTATGAATGACGAAAAGCCCTTTTTGAATCCAGATTTGAATTTGAAGGAACTATCTAAAATGCTAAAGATAAGTGTTCCTGTTCTTTCTGAAACTATAAACAGCGGTTTTCAAAAAAACTTCAACGATTTTATCAACGGATATAGAGTAAAAGCAGTACAGGATATGCTTAAGGAAGGAAAACAAAAACAACTATCCTTGTTAGGAATTGCCCATGAATGCGGTTTTAATAGTAAAGCAACATTTAACCGGGTATTTAAAAAATTGACCAATTCTTCTCCATCAGAATACGCCATGCAACATCTGTAATTGCTATTTTCATTTTTATCAATATCGCAATTCATCTTCTACCGATTTTTGTAAGAGTTTTTATAGATTAGCGTTTTAAACCACCTAGAACTTATGAATAATTTTGCAAGAATCACTTTGTTTGCGCTGATGTGCGTTCTTTTTGCGTGCAAAAGCGATTCCAAAAAAGAAAAAAAGGAACAAGAAAATGTTTCGGATACGGCATCTACTACTAAAAAGAAATCAGAACCTTTCATTTGGGAAGGTGCAAACGTCTACTTCCTCCTAACCGATCGTTTTAATAATGGAGACACAGAAAACGATGTTGTATTAGAAAGAACCAAAGAGACCGGAAAACTAAGAGGGTTTCAGGGAGGAGACATCAAAGGGATTATTCAAAAAATAGAAGAAGGATATTTCAAAGACTTAGGCATCAATGCCATTTGGTTTACTCCAGTGGTAGAACAAATCCATGATAGTGTGGACGAAGGTACCGGAAACACATATGCTTTTCATGGCTATTGGGCCAAAGACTGGACCAAAATTGATCCCAATTATGGCACTTACAATGATTTGAAACAATTGGTTAAAATAGCACATAATAATGGTATTCGAATTTTGATGGATGTTGTTCTGAACCACACAGGGCCCGTAACCGATAAAGATCCTGTATGGCCAGATAATTGGGTACGTACAGAACCACAATGTACCTATAAAGACTATAACAGTGCTACGGTATGCACACTAGTAAAGAATTTACCCGATGTAAAAACGGAAAGTAATGAGGAAGTAGAATTACCTAAAGCACTGATTGACAAATGGACTTCTGAAGGCAGATTAGAGATAGAATTAGCTGAATTAGATATCTTTTTTACCAAAACCGGGTTAAAACGATCTCCTAAAAACTATATTATTAAATGGCTTACGGATTACGTGCGTGAGTTAGGAATTGACGGATATCGCGTAGATACGGTAAAACATGTTGAAGAAGATGCTTGGAAGGCGCTGGAAGAACAAGCCAAAGTTGCGTTTGCCGAATGGAAATCAAAACACCCTAATGAAGTATTGGACGATAATGAATTTTATATCCTTGGAGAATTATATGGCTATGGAATTGATAGCAAACGATATTATGATTTTGGAGATAAGAAAGTAGATTATTTCGCTCATGGTTTTGATAACATGATTAATTTTCAGTTTAAGTATGATGCCAAACAATTGGATTATGAAACGCTTTTCAGCAAGTATAGCACAATATTAAGCACTAGCTTGATCGGGAAAGGTGTCATGAACTATATCAGTTCTCATGACGATGGTGATCCATTTGATAAGGAAAGAAGTAAAACCTACGAATCGGCAACCAAACTTTTGCTTACTCCAGGAATCTCTCAAATATATTATGGAGATGAAACGGCAAGATCGTTAATCATTGAAGAAACCGAAGGTGATGCTACTTTACGCTCTAATATGAACTGGGATGCCATGGAAGATGAAGCAACAAAATCTTTATTAACTCACTGGCAAAAACTGGGAACGTTCAGAAAAGAGCATCCTTCAGTAGGTGCCGGTAAACACAAAATGATCTCGAATGCTCCATATGTGTTTTCGAGAACGTATAAACAAAATGGCATTTCGGATATGGTTGTTGTAGGGTTAGAACTTCCAAAAGGGGAAAAAACGTTGATGACCAATACCCTTTTTGCCGAAGGAACTGCGGTAATCGATCATTATTCAGGTATAGAAGCAAAAGTTACCGATGGTAAAGTAACACTAAGCACTGATGAAAACATTGTTCTCTTAGCCAAGAAAAAATAAGGGGTTACAGACGAAGTCTCAAAAGAATAAGACGGCTCAAATCATAATTTGAGCCGTCTTATTTTGTTATGAGGCGTGGGTATCATTGAGGTTTTGGACTTTTGAACTGTTCAATCATCAAAATCTAAAACAATGAAAAAAGTACTTAAAACGATAATCACGCCTACCTTAATGAAACATTGGTCAATCGATCTGGCTTTTGCTATGCCCAGAGTAATCTGTGGGCTTGCCCTAGCCATCAATTTTGGTGGTAGTAAATTTGGAGTACCCTGGAGTCCTGAAGGGTCTCCAGAACTAGGTTTATTCGAAGTAGTAGATTGGTTTCCTGAAGATATCGCGGCATACGGAGGTATTTTTGCCATGTTCCCTGTATTTTTTGCATGGATAGGTGCTGCTAGCGAAGCTATAGGTGGAGTATTTCTTGCTCTTGGCTTAAAAACAAGAGTTGCATCATTCTTTATCATGTGTACCATGCTGGTTGCCATATTCTTTCAAAAATGGGACGATGGTCTTTGGGGAATGCTTCCTGCCATGGGGTTCTTATGGCTTTCTATGTATCATCTCATATTAGGTTCTGGCAGGTTCGGTCTGGATTATCTACTCTCTCGGCAATGGTTCCGAAACAAGACTAAAGTATCTACTCATATTCATTTCATCTAAAAAAACAATAATTCAAAATCAAAATATCATGAGAACACTAACATTTTTATTTTTCCTTATGGGATGCGTTGGATATACTCAAATAAAGGGTAACGGAATCATCGAAACTAAAAAATTTGATATCAACAATGTACATACAATTAAGATCAACTTTTATGCTGATGTATTGATCGATACTGCCCAAGAAGAATCGCTAACTATTACCACAGACAACAATCTATTCCAAAACATCGATAAAGAAGTTGTAGATGGTGTGTTATCTATAGGACAACTAGAATGGATTCAACCTACAAAGAAAGCCAAAATCATTATTGGTGCTCCTGGACTAAAAGCTGTAGAGCAAGGAACCCATGATACCACCAAAATCATTAACCTGAATACTCAAGAGATACGATTAATGGCATTGGTAGGTAAAATAATAGTAGAGGGTAAAACTCAAGAGCTACGTATCGGAAACGAAGTAGGTACTGTAGATGCGTCGGGCCTTATCGCAGAAAACGCAACTATCCAAATTTGGAGTTGGGGAAGGGCCAAGGTAAATGTGATGAACAGCCTGGATTCTGATCTAAATGACAATGCAAAGTTAATCGTAACCAATACCCCAAAAATCTTGAAAGGAGATAGTAAACGAATGATTGCAAAATCTAGTATTAAGAAAGATGCTTCTATCGAATACATCAATTTCAAAATTAAGAATAACTCATTCTCTAGAAATAACTTTTTTGTTGTTGGACCAAAACCTGATGGTTCTAAGTTCGGATACGGTTTTCCAATGATGCCAGGTTCGGTAAGAAAAGAAAACTGGACAACAGGTACCAAAGTATACAAGGTTAATTCGCTTGGATTTAGAAAACTTTTGGTCACTATCAAGGCCGAAGATAAAGACCAAATCGTAAAACTTTTTTAAAACCGATAGGTATAAAGAAGAACTTACCTCCTTAGGACTAAGGAGGTAAGTGTTGGGGAAAACAAAAAAAGTAAGGGAAAAATTGTAATTGGAATACTTTTCAAAGATAAAGAGGTTTGGGGTATAAACGGTTACGGTTTTACCTCAAACTTTAGCAGGAATACTAGTATTTGTTAAAATAAAATAGTTTAAACAACTGACAATCAATAGTATACACAAAAAACCCGTTTATTGTTAAATTATCGTAAACAGAAAAATAATTGTAATGTTTGAATAAAATACTGGTTTAGTGGTTTCAAAAGTTCAGGAAAAAATTAAATTTGCAGTGATAATTTAATTAACCATCATATAATTAATATCATTGGAAAATAAAAAAGCCATCAAATTAGTAGACAAGATTGTTGCAGATCTTGATAATACCGGAATCAATTCAGATGCTCTTATTGAAGATCTAAAGTCGCTTAGAGAGTATGCATTACAGGAAGAGGTACCTTTGGTAGTAAAAGTACTTAGATACACCTACGAACATATCGAGGAGCATAATTCTTTTCTGGTTCCCATCCCAGATGACGAACCTATAGAAGATGAAGAAGCTGCTAACGAGAGTACAGCCGGATCTGATCCCGTAGAAAGTCTAAAATATCTTGTGTCGCTTACCAAAAGTTTAAATAACAAAATGAACATCTCTGATTTGAGAGAATATAGAGATGCGTTGAATAACTTTTAGGACCTATCTCTTAGTTTCCTAATGCACTATCGATAGTAGATAAGTACTCTTGATATAAAATTAGATTATTGTGGGATCCGTCGGGTACCACAATAAACTTTTTATTTTTGTTGAGTATGCTTTCATATAATCGCTTTCCGGATGGAAAAGGCACTACCTGATCATTAGTTCCATGGTAAATCGTAATTGCACAACGTACATCTTGAATCATCTCATGAGATGGGATTCGATATTTTAGAATGCTCGAAGTAGGAATGAATGGGAACTTTGTCTCAGCTATCTCCTGTATGCTGTAGTATGGAGTTTCTAATACCAGTCGTTCAGGTTTATTATCTGCAGCTACTTTAATCGCTACTCCTGTCCCCAATGACCTCCCGTATACAATGATTTCATTTTCCGAAAACTGTTTTAGGACATACTCATAAAATAGTTGTGCATCGTCATATAATCGCTGTTCAGTTAAAGCTCCAGTACTTTTGCCATACCCGCGATAATCCATAATTACCACATCATAATTTTTTTCCACAAAAAAGGTGGTGAGTTCTCCCCAGCGACGAAGACTCCCACTATTACCATGAAAATATAGAATTACACCCTTTGGATTTTGGTTTTTAAAATGAATTCCATGAAGTTCTGCTCCATCTTCAGAAGGTAGATAAACTTCCTCAAATACATGATCAAATTCAAAAACAAAATCTTTGGGTAATACTTCTGGATGAAATAGAATTTTTTCCTGAAAAAGATATAGTAGCAATATCAGGACAGCATAGAAACCCACCAGCCAATAAAATATGGTTCTCAGTCTACGCATTAACTTGTTTTGAAGAATGATTAACTCCAATACTAGTTTCGGAGAAATTAATTCTTTTCATTCTGGAATTAATGATTTCACCCAACATTCTATGGTATGATTCAAAATTATTCAAATTTTTGTGCCCTCCTCCAATAACAGTATACAATCTGGTAAGTTTAGGACGAATCTTGGATAATTTTACGCTGGATTTAAAGGGAATTAACTTATCATGCGTCCCATGAATGATATGTATAGGGCAATTTACATATTTCAGCCACTTGTACGTTGGTATGGGGTACCTCATGATCAAAGATACAGGCATAAAAGGAATAAATTTGGCAGCCACTTTGGTCAAACTATAATACGGCGCATCCAGAATCAACATTTTGGGATTATTGATAGAAGCTAGTTTGGCTGCAAACCCTGACCCCATCGAACGGCCATATAGAATGATATATTTCTCATTTACTTTTTCCTTAATCTTATTGTAGACAAATTGAAGATCACGTTTTAACGCTTTAAAAGAGCGTCTTCCAGTACTTTTACCAAACCCTCTATAATCCAACATCACTACTTCATAACCATGTCTGGTAAAATCTACGGCAAATTTCCCCCAACCCTTTATACTTTTAGAATTTCCTTTAAGGTATAACACCACACCTTTGGGTTTTTCTACCTTGAAATGTAACCCATTAATAATGGCACCATCTCTTGTCTTTAGGTTATATTCTTCTACAGTTTGGTTGTTGTAATAAAACTCGAAATCTTTGTCTAATTTTTCTGGCTTGAAAATGAAATACTCCTGCAGATAATATAGTGCAACACTAATAATGATATAGATCACAACAACGGCAAGTAATATGTATACCCAACTAAACATCCCAAAAAAACTTTTGTAATGACCTAATTTACAAAAATTTAAACAAAAAAGAATAAGAAAAATCCCGCCGAAGCGGGATTCTGAATATTTTTTAAGATGTCATTATTATTCTTTATCGTCTAGCATCATAGATTCTGAAACGAACCCCTACTCGTGCATAGAAATCAAAAAACTTACTATCGGTATCTGTAATATTGTCTACAAAGTCATTCATAGCCCCTACTTCTGCCATGATATCAAACATCTCACCAACCATTTGCGAGAATCCGATACCGTATACCCCACCAATAACTAACTTTTCATAGGCATCATCTTCCAACTCTTCTCCTCCTATTTCAAAATTAGTATTTACTCTAAAAGACGGACCTACATTAACAAATCCTCTGAAACGATCTTTACCCTCTCCAGTAAGGTATCGAAATTTTGGATTAAATCCGATTTGCAAAGCTTTTACATCTACACTTGCATTGCTACCAGGAATACTTACACCAGGAAAACTCCCAGAAGTAAGATCTAACTCACTACTTCTCTGTAAAATTTCCAAAGAAAAAACAATACTGGTTCTAGCTCTTACTCCCATAACATACCCATAACCGGCATTCAAAAAGAATCCTGTGCCCGTGCTGCTATCGATATTATCTAGGTTTAATTTAGAAAAAGTGGCTCCACCGGATATTTCCCAGCGGTATTGTCCATAAAAAGAGGTAGTGCATCCTAACACTAATAAAAAGAAAACGATTTTTTTCATAACTATGGTTTTGACTTGAGGTTGTACTTAGCGACGAAAATACTAAAATTTAAAGAACAGCCATAAAAAAACCTGCCTTTAAGAGACAGGTTATAGGATATGCATCATATTGAAGTATTATTCTTTATGCATAAATGCTTGTTTCTGTAATAAGAATTCTTCTGTTTCTACCACATCTTCATCTGGCACACAACAATCCACTGGACATACCGCCGCACACTGTGGTTCCTCATGGAAACCTTTACATTCTGTACATTTATCAGGGACTATATAGTAGATCTCATCGCTAACTGGTTCCTGTGCTTCATCAGCATTCACCGCTTTCCCTCCAGGCAAAACTACGTCTCCGTCTAGATCGGTTCCATCAGAATATCTCCAATCGTCTGCGCCTTCATATATTGCTGTATTTGGACACTCTGGCTCACATGCACCACAGTTTATACATTCATCTGTTATTATAATTGCCATAGCTCTTTTTTATTCTAAATTTGCAACACAAAAATAACTCCTAAACTAGTGATAAACAAATAAGAGATGGTATTAAATGATCGAATTAACGCTTTTGCAAAACTCGGAGAGTTTCTAAGTCAATTTAAATCTACTGGTTATGAGAAAGTTAATACCTATCATGCCGATGATTCATTTTTTGATGAAATGATCCAAAAAATTGAAAGCGCAAAGCATTACAACGGGTGGTTTACCAAGGAAAACGTCCTTTTTGCTGTTGATGAATGGAGTAACGCATTAACCGAAACAAATCTAAAGCAGTGGTTATCTGCTTATGAGCTATCCAATATGACTCCAAAAACTATCGGAGTAATTATGGCAGGAAATATCCCTTTGGTCGGTTTTCATGATTTTCTTTGTGTTTTGATTTCTGGTCATAAAATACTGATCAAGCAATCCACAAATGACAATCAACTACTCCCATTTCTTGCTTCTTATTTGATTGCAATAGAACCTCGGTTTAAAGAATACATTTCTTTCACTACAGAACAGTTTTCTGATTATGATGCTATTATCGCTACCGGAAGTAATAATACATCGAGGTATTTTGAACATTATTTTGGCAAGGTACCCCACATCATTAGAAAAAACAGAAATTCTGTAGCCGTTCTTACTGGTGAAGAGACCGAAGAACAGTTGGAAGCCTTAGGAAAAGATATTTTTACTTACTACGGTTTGGGATGCCGCAATGTTTCTAAAATATATGTCCCTGAAGACTATAATTTTGATACACTTTTTAATGCTTTGTACGGATATCATGCAATTATTGATAGTCAAAAGTATGCCAATAACTACGATTATAACAAAGCGGTTTATCTAATGAGTAACTACAAATTGTTTGATAATGGATTTTTGATGATGAAAGAAGATCCTAGTTACTCCTCTCCTATTGCAACACTATTTTATCAAAAGTATGGATCGGATGAAGAAATCTCACAAATTCTAAAAGAAGATAATGATAAAATACAATGCATTGTAGGCGCAAACAAAACCCAAAAAACTGTTGATTTTGGACAAACTCAAAGTCCTGGTCTTGGAGATTATGCTGATGGTGTTGACATTATTGAATTTTTGACAAAAATTAACTAAATAATTTATCATTTTAATAATGCATTTGTATAAGATTATTAGCACCTTTGTGGTGTTTTTTTCAATCTTATTTGAAACAAAACTCAAGACGAAATTTGGAATAATAAATCATAACAAAAATTACGATGAAGAAGCATAATTTTAGCGCAGGACCATGTATCTTACCCGAAGAAGTTTTTAAAGAAGCATCACAAGCCATTTTAGATTACAATAACTCTGGCCTTTCGGTAATCGAGATCTCCCATCGTAGCAAAGATTTTGTTGATATTATGGAAGAGGCCCGCAGCCTGGCTTTAGAATTACTGGGCCTTGAAGGAAAAGGATATAAAGCACTTTTCTTACAAGGAGGAGCGAGTACTCAATTCTTAATGGTAGCCTATAATTTACTGCAAAATAAAGCGGGATATATCAACACTGGTAGTTGGAGTGATAAAGCGATCAAAGAAGCAAAACTTTTTGGAGATGTGATAGAACTTGCTTCTTCAAAAGATGCTAATTTTAACTATATCCCTAAAGGTTATGAAGTGCCCGAGGATTTGGATTATGTACACTGTACAAGTAATAACACTATTTTTGGAACACAAATCAAGGATTTTCCAAAATCGAATGCACCTTTAATTTGTGACATGAGTAGTGATATCTTCTCTAGACAAATGGACTTTTCTAAGTTCTCATTAATATATGCTGGAGCCCAAAAGAATATGGGACCTGCAGGAACTACACTAGTAGTGATAAAAGAGGATATCTTAGGAAAAATCAACAGACAAATCCCATCAATGCTTGATTACCAAGTACATCTTGGTAAAGCAAGTATGTTTAACACACCTCCTGTTTTTGCAGTGTACACTTCTATGCTCACCTTACGATGGCTAAAAAAGCTAGGAGGATTGGCTACTATCGAAGAGCTGAATGAGAAAAAGGCCAATCTTATTTATTCTGAAATAGATGTAAATCCATTATTCAAAGGATTTGCTGCCAAAGAAGATCGCTCTGTAATGAATGCCACTTTTACACTGGTGAATGAAGACCTAAAAGAAACATTTGATGCCATGTGGAAAGAAGCTGGAATTAACGGTGTTAACGGGCACCGTAGTGTAGGCGGATATCGTGCTAGTATGTACAATGCGATGACTATAGAAAGTGTAGCCGCATTGGTAGACGTAATGGGCGATTTAGAAAGAAAAGCATAAAACCAACATTTAAAACTTAAAAATTAATAATGAAAGTATTAGCAAACGACGGAGTATCACAAAGTGGTATTAATGCCCTCGAAAAAGTAGGGTTCGAAGTATTAACTACGACCGTCGCTCAAGACCAGTTGGTGGATTATATTAATGATAACGAAATTTCCGTTTTATTAGTAAGAAGTGCCACCAAAGTAAGAACTGATATTATCGACAACTGTCCTTCGCTAAAAATCATTGGACGTGGTGGTGTTGGTATGGATAATATTGATGTTGCCTATGCTAGAGAAAAAGGATTACATGTGATCAATACCCCTGCAGCCTCTTCTGGTTCGGTTGCAGAATTGGTTTTTGCACATTTGTATGGTGGAGTTCGTTTTTTACATGACTCCAATAGAAATATGCCGTTAGAAGGCGATAGCAAATTCAAAAATCTTAAGAAATCTTATGGTGGAGGAATTGAGCTTAGAGGAAAAACTCTTGGTATCATCGGAATTGGACGAATAGGACAAGCTACTGCCAAAATTGCAATCGGTGTTGGAATGAAAGTAATAGCCTTTGATCCATTTATTGAAGAAGTAGATATCCCATTGGAATTCTTTGATGGACAATCAGCAAACTTTAAAATCAAAACCGTATCCAAAGAAGAAGTACTTAAAAATGCAGACTTCTTTACTCTTCACGTACCTGCACAAAAGGAATATGTGATCGGAAAAACTGAAATCGCGCAAATGAAAGATGGTGCTGGACTTGTAAATGCTGCCCGAGGTGGCGTGGTAGACGAAGTTGCATTGGTTGAAGCTTTAGAAAAAGGAAAATTAGGCTTTGCAGGACTTGATGTATTCGAAAATGAGCCTAGCCCTGCCATCAAGGTACTAATGAACAGCAAAATCTCTTTAACTCCGCATATCGGAGCTGCTACTGGTGAAGCTCAAGATCGTATCGGAGTAGAACTTGCAGATCAGATTATTTCTATATTGAAATAATAAGGTAAAAAGTAATATTAAAAACGCCATTTCTTTACGGGAATGGCGTTTTTTATTCTTTCATCCTTGAAATATGTCTTTCGTCGAATTGTAGACAAAATAAAGTAGTAGCATATTTTTAATTCTACATAGAAAAGATGTAATTTTAGTTATCATTAATAAAAACTAAACTACTATGTCAGGAATTCTAGATCTTTTAGATAGCCCAATGGGCAGACAAATCATTAACGGTGTAAGTTCTCAAACCGGGCAACCTGCTAATAAAACAGGGGATTTGTTAAGTATGGCTATGCCAGTACTTATGGGCGCAATGCAACGTAACGCTTCTACTCCAGAGGGAGCTTCTGGTTTACTTAATGCTTTATCAGGAAAGCACACTGGAGGAATTTTGGACAACCTAGGAGGTTTATTTGAAGGTGGTGTTGATCAGAGCGTTTCTGATGATGGTGCAGGAATATTAGGACATATCCTTGGAGGTAAACAACCAGCAGTTGAAAATGCATTAAGCCAAAAATCTGGAATGGATGCAGGTTCTGTTGCACAAATTCTGAAGGTCGCAGCTCCAATTTTGATGGGCGTGCTAGGTAAGCAAGCTTCTCAAAGTAATGTAAGCGATGCAAACGGATTACTAGGTATGCTAGGTAATATGTCTGGTGGTGGTGCTGGATCTAAGCAACAATCATTAATAGAATCTTTTCTTGATGCAGATGGAGACGGAAGTATTCTTGATGATGTAGCAGGTATGTTATTAAGCGGTAGCGGTAGCAAGAAAGGCGGACTTGGTGGTCTACTAGGTGGATTATTTGGAAAATAAAAACAGATCATAAATAATGGTTAAAGCCGAAGAGAAATCTTCGGCTTTTTTGTATTTTAAGCGTAGTATGCGGAAAAATATAATGTATATCATTGTTTTGGGAGTTTTTATCTATAGTTGTTCAACTACTAAGGACAGAAACCTCTTGGCGACCAATGATAACCAAACGTCTGATACGCTCAGAATAGCCAATGACAGTCTGGAGTATGAAATTATTATCATAGAACCTGGATTTAATGCCTGGTTACTCACCCAACGCCCGAGAGGGTATTATTCAGAAAATTTCTTAGAAACACGTAATAACCTTTTTGTAATAGAATACAATCAAAGGGTACAACAACCGCTGCGTTTTGATCCCAATTTGTACATGCAACCCATTAACTATGAATCGGGAATTGCATATGGTTATGAGGTAAATTATTTACTGTACAACTATTTCTTATTCTTTCAACAACAATATCGACAACGTTTTACCTTTGCTCGTGGGCAAACGTTTTGATTAACAGATTTTTTAGTTGTATTTTTGCTCCATGCAAAAATTTAAGGATCGCTGGCAAATAACGTCCAACTGGCAATTACTATTTCCGTTTTTGGGCTTGACAAGCCTTGTACTTTCTGGATATCTTATTGGTAAAAGAATCATCAGTCTTTTTGAATTGCAACCTAATGATGTGGCTTATCTGGGTATTTTATCTTCGCTAAGCATTTTATTTGCTGCAGTTCTTCTTTGGATTACGCTTAAACTTTTTAGTGTACTAGAAAAAAAATGGGAAGTCACCTACCGATGGGAATTGATCGCTATTTTTATTGCTTTTGCCATCACAGGATCTACTGCAGCACGAATATCTGATCCTATCATCTCATTAATAGGACTCAGCAAAGAAACCACCAGTGGTTGGATTTACTGGCCACTACGTATATTCTTGATTTTCCCAGTATATCAAATTATATTATTGATTGTAGGATGGTTGTTTGGGCAGTTCAAATTCTTCTGGAATTTTGAAAAGAAAATGCTTTCTAGAATGGGATTTGCTCGTTTTTTAAAGAATTAAGATATTTCTGCATCGATAATATCCTTTACTTTTTCTTTTTTGAATACATAGGTATACAACCACATAATAGTAAACGTAGGGATCACATCAAATCCTGGCAAAGCCTCTTCTACAAATGTGACAAAACCTGCAGCTTTACCAACATTTCCTTTATACATTCTTGTCATAAGATAAGCTGCCAATGGAGCCCACACCACATCTCCAAATTCCCCTATCATAGGAATCACAAAGGTTACCATTCCCATAGCGTCAAATAGAAGACTTAGTGCTAATTTTTTATATTTTTCTTTTGCCATAAACTTATAATTAGGTTATTACTAATTAATTAGCAAATTGTATTCCAAAAAAATTAAGTCAAATCTGAGGTAATCAATCTTAGGAATTCTGTGCGAGTTTCTATTTTTTCAAATTGCCCTCTAAATCCAGAAGTTGTCGTAACAGAATTCTGTTTTTGAACTCCACGCATCATCATGCACATATGTGAAGCTTCAATAACCACAGCTACTCCCTTAGGTTTTAAGGTATCATTGATACATTCTAAAATATCATGAGTTAATCGCTCTTGCACTTGTAGTCTTCTGGCAAAAACATCCACAATTCGAGGCAATTTACTCAACCCGACAATATGTCCGTTTGGGATATAGGCAATATGAGCTTTACCAAAAAATGGGAGCATATGATGTTCACAAAGCGAATACAGTTCGATATCCTTTACAATCACCATATCATCATAATCCTCTTTAAACATGGCTCCTTTTAATATTTCTTCAGGGTTTTGATGGTATCCTTGAGTCAAAAAAAGCATCGCTTTGGCAGCTCTTTCCGGAGTTTTTAGGATTCCGTCACGCTCAGTATCCTCACCAATATCCTCAATGATTGATTTGAACTTTCCTTTTACTTCTTCTGTGACCTCAATATTATACTCTTCAAAATTTTTATATGGCATCGTGACTAATTCTGTATTTCTTTTTTCAATTTGCTTCTAAAGGTAGTGTATAATTTATTAAGTTTTGGATTTATCACAAATTGGCAATACCCTTGTTGGCTATTTTGATTGTAGTAATCCTGGTGATATCCCTCTGCGTTGTAGAAAGGTCCTAATGCCATTACCTCTGTTACAATAGGTGCATCAAAAACATTTTGAGTTGTTAATTCTTCAATAATCCCTTCGGCTATCTGCTTTTGTTCTTCGTTATTATAGTAGATACCACTTCTATATTGTGTTCCTTTGTCCGCTCCCTGTCGATTAAGTGTAGTAGGATCGTGTGTAGCAAAGAACACTTCCAATAACTCTTTGTAAGTAATAATAGTAGGGTTATACTCAATTTTGATGGCTTCAGTATGCCCGGTTCTACCTGTGGTTACTTCTCGATACGCGGGGTTTTTGATCGTACCACCAGTGTAACCAGAAGTAACACTGATCACTCCTTCCAAACGTTGAAAAACAGCTTCTGTACACCAAAAACAACCTCCTGCAACAACTGCAATATCTGTATTCATTTCTTTATCCATTTTGAAAAATCAATTAGTTTTTAAGCTAAAATACGGTGATCCCGAAAATCACTTTTACTTTTTAACTTTTCGTTAGTACGCCATGCGTTTCAACAATCCTAGATTTGCAAAAGATCAAAAAGTAAGGATTTTAGTACAATTTATGAATATATCACTATGCTTCAAATTTAGTGTCTTTTTCTTTTTGAGCACCATGCTTATGATGGCTCAGGAAAAGAAAGAAATACATGCCAAAAGAATATCCAATCCCCCAAAGATAGATGGCGTTCTTTCTGACGAGGTATGGCAGGATATCCCTGCTAGCGGTAATTTTCATATGTGGCAGCCTGGTAATGAAGGTACCATTCCACAAAACCTGCAATCTGAAATCAAAATGGCCTACGATGATAAAGCCGTGTATTTTGCTGCCTATTTATATGATAATGAACCTGACAAAATATTACGACAATTTAGTCAACGAGATAATGTTTTTGTACAATCCGATTTCTTTGCCGTTAGCATCAATACTTATAATGACGGTATTAATGAAACTCGTTTCTATATTACTAGCGCTGGTACTATAGGAGACTCAAGAGCGGATCAGTTTAATGAAGACTTCAGCTATAATGTAGTATTTGATGCTAAAGCTTCTTTTGACGAAAAAGGATGGTATGCAGAATTTAAAATCCCATATAACGCATTGCGTTTCCCAGAGGTTGACGTGCAAGATTGGAGCATAAACTTTTTCAGACGGTTACAACAACGCAATCAATCCCATAGCTGGAATTTTATCAATAATGAGATTGGGCAGCGAACCCAATATAATGGATTGGTTACAGGTGTGAAAGGAATAAATCCTCCTGTACGATTGACCTTTTTCCCGTTTTTACAAGGATTGGTTTCTACTGTTGATGGAGAAACAGAAACCGATTTTAGTGCGGGTATGGACGTTAAATATGGCTTGAGCGATAGTTTTACGCTCGATGCAACCTTGATTCCTGATTTTGGACAAGCTGCTTTTGATGAAGTTCGATTAAACCTAGGCCCTTTTGAACAGACCTTTGGAGAGAACCGACAGTTCTTTACCGAAGGGACAGAACTTTTTAACAAAGGAAATATTTTCTTTTCCAGGCGGGTGGGTAATGGCCCTAGTAGTTCTGTAACGGACGATGATCTTCAGGAAAATGAAGTTGCTGAGGATAACCCTTCAAAAGTGAACCTACTCAATGCATTAAAAATTTCAGGAAGAACCAAAGATAATTTGGGGATTGGAGTATTTAATGCGATTACCGAAAAGACAGAGGTAAGAATTACAGATACGATTACCGGCAACGTTAGAAAGCAAGTGGTAGAGCCTTTGGCCAATTATAATATTTTGGTATTGGATCAACAATTCAACCAAAATTCTTCGGTTTCATTAATCAATACCAGTGTGATTCGTAATGGAAGTGGTTTTAGAGACGCCAATGTAACGGGTCTAGCCTGGAATCTAGCGAATAAGGCTAATTCCTATCGTTTTACAGGAAGGACTATCGTTAGTCAAATCAATTTACCTGGAGATAATATTGGTGGATTTGCTTCAGAAATAGATTTTGATAGAATCAAAGGGAATTTCCGTTTTGGTTTTGGTCATGACTTGGCCAATAAAACCTATGACATCAATGATTTGGGAGTGAATTTCAGAAATAACTTTAATAATTTCAGAATAAGCGCTTCTTACCAAATTTTTGAGCCTAAGGGAATCTTCAACAACTATCGTATCAGCACTTTTATAAGGCACCGCAGGCTATACGATCCAAGTGTCCAAACCAGAAACAGTGCCGGAATAGATTGGTTCTTTGTGACCAGAGAACGATTTGCTTTTGGTGGTTTTTCCAGCTATAATTCTGATAATGACGATTATTTCGAACCTCGTGTTCCTGGAAGGTTTGTAACATTCAGTGAAAACCTTGGGGGCAACATGTGGGTGTCTTCTGACTATCGCAAAAAATTCGCTTATGACGTCAGAGCATTTTATCGTAACTGGTTTGCCGATCCACAAGAAAGATATGGTATCAATATATCTCCCCGATATCGTTTCTCAGATAATTTTTTAGTGATATGGACTACCGATTATTCGGTAAGAAAACGAGATTTTGGATTCATCGATCTTGAAGATGATAATGTTTTTCTGGGGCAAAGAGATATCACCACTGTAGAAAACAGTCTAAGTGCCAGTTATAATTTTGATTCGTATAAAGCCATTAATCTAAGGTTTAGAAACTTTTGGAGTGCTGCAGATTATACAGAGAACACTTTCTTCCTATTAAATGATGATGGGACAAGAGATCTAACCGATTATGATACTACAGAAAACGATCCTAACACCAATTTTAATATCTGGAATCTGGATTTAAGCTTTAACTGGAGATTTGCTCCTGGTAGTGAAGCTACCCTACTCTATAGAAATCAAATTTTTAATCAGGATAATTTCTCAACTCTCAATTATACGGATAGTTTGAATAACCTATTTGATCAACCCATACAACACACATTGTCGCTAAGAGTGGTATATTTTATTGATGTGAATAACTTAAAGCGTTCTTCCAAAGGATAATGTTGGGGATTGTACGGATATTGTTTACTTTCACTGCTCGTAACTTGAAAATACATGATCAAAGCAAGTAACATTCATAAAAATTATGGGGACCTACATGTACTAAAAGGTGTAGATCTACATATTAAAAAAGGGGAAATAGTTTCGATTGTAGGAGCCTCTGGAGCAGGAAAAACTACCCTACTGCAAATTTTAGGTACGTTGGATCGGGCCAATGAGATAAAAAACAGTGACCTTAGTATCAATAGTACCAACATTAATGGGTTATCCCAAAAATTACTGTCTAAGTTTAGAAATGAACAATTAGGGTTTATTTTTCAGTTTCATCAGCTATTACCCGAGTTTAATGCATTAGAAAATGTGTGCATCCCTGCTTTGATCAAAAAAACTCCAAAAGCCGATGCAGAAAAGCGAGGTAAAGAGTTGCTGGATTTTTTGGGACTCTCTCATCGTTACGATCACAAACCCAGTGAACTTTCTGGTGGAGAACAACAACGAGTGGCTGTAGCCAGAGCCTTGATCAATAATCCTAATGTGATTTTTGCCGACGAACCTTCTGGAAACCTGGATAGTGAAGCTGCCGAGAAACTGCATAAGTTGTTTTTTAAACTTAGGGATGAATTTGGACAAACCTTTGTTATTGTTACTCATAATCAGGAATTAGCTGATATGGCAGATCGCAAATTGGTAATGGTCGACGGTAAAATAATTAGCTAGCGATTTGAAAAAGTTGAAAGCATCAGAACTTAAGGATTTTCTGGATGAAAAAGCTGCTTTGTATGAGCAACCCAAATTCATCGAAACAGATCCTGTACAGATTCCACATTTATTTACGGAAAAAGAAGATATTGAAATTGCAGGTTTTTTGACTGCTACTATCTCTTGGGGGAATAGAAAAAGTATTCTTACCAATGCGCACAAGCTGATGCATCTTTTGGGAAACAGCCCATATGATTTTATAATGCATCACGATCAAGACCACTTAGGTAGTTTGGATGACTTCGTACATCGCACTTTTAACGGTATAGATCTTCGTTATTTTTTAACCGCTTTGCAACATATTTATACCAAGTATGGGGACATGGAGACTTTTTATGTACAATATGCGAGTGAGGCTCATCTTCAAAATGCAATTCACAATTTTAAAAAAGAGTTTTTCTCTTTAGAACACCCTGCCAGAACTCAAAAGCATATCAGTGATCCGGCAAAAAATTCTGCAGCTAAACGTATCAACATGTTTCTACGATGGATGATACGTAGCCCAAAGGCAGGTGTAGACCTTGGGATCTGGCATACCCTATCCCCTGCTCAACTCTCTTGTCCACTGGATGTACACTCCGGTAATGTGGCCAGAAAATTAGGATTGCTTAAACGGAAACAAAATGATGGAAAGGCCCTACTAGAATTAGATAAAAAACTGCGTTCTTTGGACGCTTTAGATCCTGTTAAATACGATTATGCTTTGTTTGGATTAGGAGTTTTTGAAAAGTTCTAAAACTTAAATTCATCTTAATTGTCCTTATATATCCTGTCTAAAGGCCTAATTTTGTGTTAGTTTTTGAGTTCATAACCGTCTAAATCTCAATAATTATAGGATTTTCTAGTTTAAGTATAAGAGAATACTATGAAGATTGATCTTATGAACAGAAGAGATCATTTACCTTAACAACGTAAAATTTGGAATACGAAAATGATAGCCCCAGCTTTTCCACATAATGAATTAAAAAGACAACGAGAGGTTGAAAAATACGGCCTTTTAGATTCTCTACCCGAAGAAAGTTTTGATAATATCACAAAACTAATAAGTTATATTTGCGATGTTCCTATTGCATTAATCACTTTGTTAGATAAGGAACGTAATTTCTTGAAGTCCCATCACGGTATTCCTTTTAACGAATCTCCTAGAGAAATCTCATTTTGCGGTCATGCTATCAATGCAGAAGGCCCTATCATGATTGTAGAAGATTCACGTAAAGATGAACGATTTCATGGAAATCCTCTAGTTGATGATTATAAAGCTATTTTTTACGCTGGTGTTCCTTTGGTTAATAGTGAAGGTTATAAATTAGGAACCCTTTGTGTATATGACCATAAGCCAAGAAAACTAGACGAAAAACAAATCAACACCTTGATAGATTTATCAAAACAGGTGGTGAGTTTGTTTGAACAGAATTACAATAATATTCAGTTAAAGAAAGCACAAGAACATCTGCAAGAGAGAAATGAGAACCTAAGAAAATTTGCAAGTGTGGTGTCTCATGATCTTAAATCTCCATTGGCAAATATTGTAATGCTTACAGATCTTTTGGCAGAAGAAAATAAAAACACCCTTAATTCGGATTCTGTAGAATATCTGCATCATTTAAGAAGTTCTTCTTTATCCCTTAGAGATTACATCGATGGTTTGTTACAGTTTTACAGAAGTGATCATTCTATAGAAAAAAGAGAAACAGTCGATTTAGTGCCTTTCTTCGAGAACATAAAAGAACTTACTGCTACGGGAGGTGACATACATTTTGAGTATCCCCAAAACCCAAGAAGTATTTACGTTAATAAGTCAGGTTTAGAACAAGTTTTTGTCAATTTGATCACCAATGCCATCAAATATAACTCTAAAGAAAATGTAGAAATAGGAATTACCTTCGAGGAACAAGGTGACCGATATGCCTTTTCTGTAAAAGATAATGGTGATGGTATTTCTGAAGAACATAGATCCAAAATCTTTGACCTTTTTACTACTTTAGGAAAAGAAGACAGAAATGGTAATATGGGAAGCGGAATTGGTCTGGCAACCGTAAAAAAAGTGGTGTCAAACCTTGGCGGATGCATTCAGGTAAACTCTGAAATAAACAAAGGAAGTGAATTCAATTTTACGCTATCCAAACAATAAAACACAAGTTAAGAAGCTGTAAATCTTTCACTTACATCGATTTACATTATCCTGCCGTTTAAATCTTTTCCTTTTAATTTGTTTAGATTGGTTCTAAAGAATAATAATTCCTTTACAAACTAAACATTAGGGTCACATTTCTTTAATAAACATAAAACATCTTCGTAAAGTTGTTCAGCTGGGGCTTGAGTTACATTTGTCTAAACAAAAAAAACTCACACAACCATGAAAAATCATTTTATAATTGCTGCTCTAGCATCGGCATTACTTGTTACTTCTTGTGATGTTGATGACTTTTCGGGCAACCCTAAACCACCAACAGGACAAATCGAATTTGCTAACCACTCTATTTCTCCTGTGTTATTGAAAACTACTTCAGAATTTTCTGATGTTGAGATCTACAACATCCTTTCTTCTGAAGATACTTATGTTCCTGATTTTGTATACGGTTCTATGGCCGATGGTGCTGGACTTTTAAGAAGTAAAAACGGTACCTATACCCTTATCAACAACATCGAGGCTGATTACTCTGTTGCTAGAATTACACTAGACGAAACTTTTAAGCCAGTAAAAGGAGAGCACATTTTGAATGCTGTTGCAACAGCTAACACTGCTCAGTGTTCTGGTTCTATGATTACACCAAGAGAACACGGGTTTGGACCACTTTACCTATCTGGTGGTGAGTGGGGAGGAAACTCAAAAGGGGTTTTCGCTACAGATCCATTTAGAATGACAGAAGCTGCATCTGTACCAAGAATGCTACCAGCCATGGGGCAATGGTCTACAGAAAATGCTGTAGCGCTTAATATGCGTGCTTATCCAGGAAAAACTGTTGTATTTATTGGAGATGATAACAGTGATAACGAAATACCTTCTGGACAATTAGGAATGTACGTAGGTAGAATCGGCGACCTAGAAGGTGGTAAATTATACGGTCTTAAGGTTACTGCCCCAGATGTTACTTACGAAGTAGACATGAAAGAAGGCGTTGAATACGATATGGAATTCGTAGAATTACAAGAAAGAGATATCGATTTGTTAGATGCCGAAGCTAAAGAAAAAGGTGTAATGGGATTCTCTAGATTGGAAGACCTTGACTGGAGAAGAGGAAACAGAAAAAACAACCAGGAGCTTTACTTTGCAGTAACAGGAAGAGAAAAGCCAGGATTAGTAGGAAGAGGTACTATCGCAGGAAGAATCTACAAGGTAATCCTTAACCCAAGAGATCCTGCAGGTCCAGGAAAAATCGTATGTGTTCTTGATGGAGACGTTGAAGGAGGAAAAGCTGAAGCTTTCCATAGTCCAGATAACATCTTGGTAACAGAAAATTATGCATACATCCAGGAAGATCCAAACGGAATCTCTAAGCCAGCTGCAGATCACTTTGCTAGATTATACCAATATGACTTAAACACTGGGGCATTAAAAACTGTTTTAGAGTGTGATCAAATCACAGCAGAGTCTCTAGGATACGGACCATCGACCAGAACTTGGGAAATCACTGGTATGATCGATATTTCTGAAACTATCGGTGTAGATGAAACCTTTTTATTAATTACTCAAAACCACGGATGGGAAAGAGAAGATGGAGTTCCATTTACTGATCCTACTGCTAATCCTGACTTGGCTAATAGCCGTAAAGAAGGAAGTATGTTGTATGTGGTTAGAGGATTAGAAAGATAACCTATGATTATCAAGAATTTTCTAAACATAAACAAAGGGGCTTATTTTATGATAAGCCTCTTTGGCATATTAAGCTTTTGTTCTTGCAACAAAGAGAAGTCAAAAACCGAGAATATATCCCATAAGGAACAGCTTAAAAATCAGTTTGATCAGGACATTTCGATGGCTATTCTATTTTTGGATAGTGCCGCTACAGATCAAAGTAAACTAAAACAGCATTTAACTGCTTCAAGAACATATTTCAAAAAAATTGAACCCGTATTGGCTGCTTTAGATATCGAGAACTATGGTTTTTTGAATCAACCTAATATTTTGAAAGTTGAAGAAGATGACTATACCGACATTAAAGTCAAAAAAGCCAGTGGGTATCAGGTGCTAGAAGAAGAAGTATATGCTGATGAAATGAACACAGAGGTCATACAAAAACACTTATCTCTTGTAGCTAACCGATTAAAGTTAGTCAAAGAAAATATTAGTTTTACGCATGTAAAGCCTTATCACTTTTTATGGCTATTCCGAAAAGCCATTGTTAGAATTGGGATCACAGGAACAACGGGATTTGATTCTCCTGTGCTGGAAAACTCTCTTGAAGAGTCCAAAATCGTGTATCAGAGCTTACAAACCTCTTTATCGTATTATCAGGATCAATTCAAGGATCAAACGCTTTTTGACGAATGGAATGCAGAAATTGATGCAACGACGAAGGATTTATCTGGTGATTTTAATGCCTTTGATCGATACCACTTTATAAAAAACCATACACACAAACAATTAGTATTGTGGAATAAAATGGCTGAAGATTGGGGTACTACCTTCCCTTTTGAATTGGCTATCAAGAATGAAGCTAATTCTCTGTTTTCTGATGCTACCTTTAATCTTACGTTCTTTTCTGATCAAAACTCTGGACCAATAACTCCAGAAAAAGTAGCTCTAGGGGAAAAATTGTTTTATGACACCAATTTATCGTCTGCAAACCAAATAAGTTGTGCCACATGCCACCATCCGGATAAAGCATTTACCGATGGTCTAAAAATTGGGAAAGGAGTTACCCGCAACACCCCTACTCTTTTGTACGCTGGATTACAAAAGGATTTCTTCTATGACAAAAGAGCTGGAAGCTTGGAAGGGCAAATTGTATCTGTGGTAGAAAATGAAAATGAATTTCATACGGATTTAGAAACTCTTAAAAATGTAGTGAGCAATGATAGTGTTTATGCAAATGCCTTTAAAGAGGTATTTCATAGAAATGAAATCACTGACGCACATATCAGAAATGCTATTGCCAGCTACATCAGAAGCTTAAATCCGTTTAACTCTAAATTTGATCGTAATATCAATAATTTGGAAAATTCGTTGACACAAAGTGAGATCAATGGGTTCAACCTGTTTCATGGCAAGGCAAAATGTGCTACTTGCCACTTTGCTCCTCTTTTTAACGGTACTGTTCCACCAGATTATAAAGAATCGGAGATAGAACTCATTGCAGTGCCAGAACAAAACGACACCATTAATGCAACAATTAGTCCTGATTTGGGGAGGTATTACGTATACAAGACACCAGAAAGAAAACATTTTTTCAAAACCTCTACGGTACGAAATGTAAGTAAAACTGCGCCTTACATGCACAACGGAGTATATAACACTTTGGAAGAAGTTGTTGATTTTTACAACCGTGGCGGAGGAGCTGGAATCGGTATTGACCAGGAATACCAAACACTACCTCCGGATCCGTTGAACCTTAGCCCACAAGAAATCAAGGATTTGATTGCTTTTATGGAATCTTTAGAAGATATAGACACCTCTTATTCTGAAACCAAAACAGAAAAGTTGGCTTCAACAACAAACTAGAACTCTTATGGTTCTTTCCTCATAATTAGATAAGTGATAACGTTAATACTATCCTAACAAATTTAGCGTTATCACTTTTTAAATACCTTCTTACAACACCTTTTTTACGGCTATTACATAAAAAGAACATATTCAATCAAATAAAACCTTTTATCTGAGTATTTTTTGTTAATTTTATTAAGAATTGTTCTAATTAATTCAATTCTCAAAATTGCAATGATATTACCTGCTGTACCGATTAATGAAAATTTTAGACTCGAGGCCTTAAAAGCTCTGGAAGTTCTTGATACCGAAACAGAAAAAGAATTTGATGAGATTACGGCCCTGGCTAACTTTATTTGTGATACCGAGGTAGCACTGATTTCTCTTGTAGATAAAAGCAGAATGTGGTTTAAATCCAAAAATGGAGTTTCCATTTGCGAAACGCCCAGAGATAACTCCTTGTGCTCACATGCAATTTTAAATCCAGAAACACCACTACTCGTCAAAGATACTAGAGAGGATGAACGATTTAATAAAGAAACTATTCAATTAGAAGACAAAGTTGTGGTTTTTTATGCAGGTATTCCATTGGTTAACAAAGATGGTTTTGCACTTGGAACCTTGTGTGTTATGGATAGTAAACCGAGGGAGCTTTCAGAAAAACAACTAGAGTCTCTGAACTCTCTAGCCAAACAAGTAGTAATCCTCTTTGAGTTAAACAAAAAGAATAACGATCTTCAAAAAATTCAACGAAAGTTAAAGAAGAAGAATGAGGCGCTAAAGGATTTTGCAAGAGTAATTTCTCACGATCTTAAAATGCCATTGGCAAATATCATTACCACTACAGATCTATTAAAGTTATTACTAGACAAAAAGTTAGATAAAGAAAGCTTGCAGTATTTTGATTATATCAAAACGTCTTCTTTCTCTATGAGTGGATACATAAGTGATGTATTAGATCACTATGAAAGTGAAAGTTTGATTCACAATAAACCAGAAAAGTTCAGTTTGAATGAACTGCTTAAAGAGATTATTGAATTACTAAGCATAAAGCCTGATATTTCGTTTAATTTTCCAGAGAATGCCCCAGTATTAGAATCTAATCGCTCCGCTCTGAAACAGATATTCTTCAATCTAATCGGAAATAGTATAAAGTATAACGATAAAGAACGGATTGAGATCACTATTGATCACAGTCAAGATGCTAACTTTTATTATTTCAGTATTACTGATAATGGAATGGGTATTCCAGAAAACCAAATAGAAACTATTTTTGATCTTTTCACCACTGCGGGGATGGCAGACCGAAGCGGTAATAAAGGTAATGGCATTGGACTATCTACAGTAAAAAAAATAGTTGAAAATCTAGGCGGATCTATCAGCGTTAACTCTAAAGAAAAAGTAGAAACTACTTTCAATTTTTGTATCAAAAAGAAGCTTTAATCCATTATTTTCTTTATTGTCTGTATACAGGCTTCGGCACACTTTTCTCCATCGATAGCTGCAGAAATAATCCCTCCTGCATATCCAGCTCCTTCACCACAAGGATATAAACCTTTGATCTGAATATGTTCTAAAGATACCCGATCTCTTGGTATTCTTACCGGTGAAGAAGTTCTTGACTCTGGTGCATGTGCAACAGCATCATTGGTTAAATATCCGGGCATACTCTTATTAAACATGCTGAACCCTTTTTGTAAAGTTTGATGGATAAATTCGGGAAATACTGCTTTCATATCTACAGCAGTCAATCCAGGTTTATACGAAGTATCAGGCAAATCAGAAGATATTTTACCCTCAACTAAATCTTGTAAACGTTGAGCAGGGACTTTTTGGGTCTCTCCTGCCAGCATCCATGCTTTTTGTTCTATTTCCTTTTGAAAATACATCCCAGACAGTGGTCCGAACTTCTCATACTCTTTAAAATCCTCAAGTTTTAACTCTATAACGATACCACTATTGGCAGTTGGTTGATCTCGTTTGGAAGGAGACCATCCATTGGTTACTACTTCTCCTGGACTTGTGGCACAAGGAGCAATTACACCTCCTGGACACATACAAAAAGAATACATCCCTCTACCATCAACCTGTTTTACAATACTATACGGAGAAGGTGGTAAATACGGGCTCCGTACTTCACAAGAATATTGTATTTGATCTATCAATTGTTGCGAATGTTCTACCCTAACCCCCAGTGCAAAAGGCTTGACTTCTATAGCAATTTTCTTTTTGTAGAGCAGTTCAAAGATATCTCGAGCAGAGTGTCCTGTGGCCAAAATCACTTTACGGGTATCGATAACGGTTCCATCTTTGAGCTCTACCCCTTCGATTTGAGAATTTTTGACCCTCAGGTCAACTACTCTCGAATTAAAACGTATAACTCCTCCTCTCTCGATAATCATTTCTCGTATTGCAGCAATAATACCTGGTAATTTATTGGTCCCTATGTGGGGATGAGCCTCTACCAATATCTGATCGGTAGCACCAAAACCTACCAAAAGTTTCAATATCCGTTGCACATCCCCTCGCTTACGGGATCTTGTATACAATTTACCATCGCTGTAGGTACCAGCACCTCCTTCTCCAAAGCAATAATTGGAGTCTTCATTAACGATATGATCTCTGTTAATTGCTTTAAGATCTCTTCTTCGCGTTCTTACATCTTTACCTCTTTCCAGTACTACAGGTTTACAACCTAATTCTATACATCGCAATGCAGCAAACAATCCTGCCGGTCCTGCTCCAATAATTACTATTTCTGGGGCATTGGTAACATCTGGATATTCGGGTAATGGTATAGGAACATCGGTGTATTCCTCCTGTACATATACCTGGAGTTTTAAATTGACCTTTATCTGGCGTTGCCTGGCATCTATAGATCGTTTCAAAATCCTGATATGGCTAATTTCATGAAACGGGATACCATTTTTCTTGGAAACAGATCGTTTTAGAAGTTCTGGGTTCGACGCAGTTTCTGGAGAAACTTGTATGCTAAATTCGTGTTGCAATGGATACGGTTAGTTAAAACATTTTGACGAAGATACGACAAACTTTAGATCATTTTTATCGATAAAATAGTCTATTTTTAGGTTTATTGGATAGATTGGTAAAACAACAACCCATCTAAACTTTTTGATAGTTTAACCTTTTGTTAAGGTATTAGTTCCTATATTTGGTTGAAACAAACCTTAAATTTACAATTATGAAAAAGCTATTTTTATTAGCGATTGCCGTAATCGGTTTCACATTTACTACCAATGCACAAGACATCAAATTTGGTTTTAAGGGAGGGGTTAACTTTGCCACTTTAAATGGAGATGATGTTGATGATGCATTAGATGGAAGAACAGGTTATCATATTGGAGCTGTGGCTCAAATAAGCCTGTTAGAGACTATTGCACTTCAACCTGAACTTATCTATTCTGCTCAGGGTCTTGATGATTTGGATATCGATTATTTAAATCTTCCTGTGCTATTTAAATTGAAATTCGCTGGTATTGCAAGTGTAGAAGCAGGTCCACAATTCGGTTTTGTAGTAAACGATGGTTTTGAAGTGGGTGAGCCAGAAAGCTTTGACTTGAGTGGAGCTGTTGGTGCTGGTGTAGAGTTTGGTGGATTCTTCGGGCAAATTCGTTACAACTTTGGTTTAACAGATGTTGTAGAAGATGCTGAAGCTAAGAACTCTAATTTCCAGGTTTCTGTAGGATATTACATCTTTTAATTAAAAGATATACAATAATGATAAAAAAAGCGGGAAGATACCTTCCCGCTTTTTTTATATCCAAGATTTTGATAAACATTCATATTATAGTTTTAGATCCTTAAAAATTCCTAAATGCTAAATCGTAATTCATAAATGTTATAGTATATTTGAAAAACACTAAAAACGAATGCAGTTTAAACACCCAGAATTTCTTTATGCTCTTTTTGCCCTTATCATTCCCATTCTGGTGCATTTATTTCAATTAAGACGTTTTCAAAAAGTAGCATTTACCAACGTACAGTTTCTAAAAGCAGTAACTATACAAACTCGTAAAAGTTCACAACTCAAAAAATGGCTCACCTTACTTACCAGACTTTTAATATTAGCCTGTATTTGTATAGCTTTTGCTCAGCCTTTTTTGGCTTCAGAAGATACAGTTGGTAAAAAAAGTGATACTGTAATCTATCTTGATAACTCTTTTAGTATGCAAGCCAAAGGTGCTAAAGGCCCTCTCTTGAAACGATCTGTACAGGAAGTACTAAGTGAGTTTTCTGAAGAAGAAACTTTTTCTCTGTTTACCAATACAGAGACTTTTATTAAGGTCACTAAAAAGGATATTCAAAATGAGCTTTTACAACTAGAATACAGCTCTAACCAACTATCCTATCGTGCAGCATATTTAAAAGCCAAGCAATTATTAGGAAATTCTGAAGAAACTATAAATAGAATCGTATTGGTATCTGATTTTCAGCAAAAGGAAGGTGCTTTTGAATTACCAATAGATGCAAGTACCAGAACACATCTTGTACAAATGCAACCGGTTACTCGACAAAATATTGCTGTAGATAGTCTTTATCTTCAACGAAATACAAATAATGAGCTCTTACTTAAAGTAGAAGTAAGTAATACCGATAGCAATGGAGAAAACACATCAATCGCATTGTATAATAATGAAAAACTAATCGCCAAAACTTCCGTTTCGATTCCTAAAAATGGAAAAACAAATACTGAATTTCGTTTACCCGAAAATACCAAAATAAATGGTAGAGTAACGCTCGAGGATCCCGCCATCACTTTTGATAATTCTCGATATTTTACCATCAACACTCCAGAAAAAATCAAAGTAGTAGCGGTTAATGAATCAGACGATAGTTTTATCAAAAATATTTTTACTCCAGACGAGTTTGAATTGGTGAGTAACTCAACACAAGAGCTTAATTATAATGATATTGCTAACGCCAATTTGGTAATTCTTAATGAAATTTCTCAGATTCCGATCTCTCTAATTAATGCGCTCAAACCTTTTGTAGATGAAGGAGGGACTGTTTGTTTTATCCCTGCTCAAAATGGCGATATCACTTCTTACCAACAATATATCGGTTCCTTTTCTTCTCAAGCATTATCCAATTCGGTGAATCAAGAAAAAAGAATCACGAAAATTCACTTTTCGCATCCGTTGTATTTGGGAGTTTTTGATAAGGAAGTAACGAATTTTCAATATCCAAAAGTGAATAGTTTTTATCAAGCGCAAGCTCCTAATGCTATTCTTTCTTTTGAAGATAATACGCCTTTTTTATACAAAACCAATAACGCATATATCTTTACGGCAGCTCTCAACACAGAAAATTCTAATTTCAAGAATTCTCCGCTAATTGTTCCAACATTATATAATATTGGGAAACAGAGTTTACAGCTTACAGACATATCCTATACTATAGGACAAAATAATTCGTATGATGTTCCGGTATCTCTAGGACAGGATGGAATTTTATCTTTGGTGTCTGCACAGGAGCAAATCATTCCGTTGCAACAAAGTTTTTCGACAAAAGTTCGCATCACTACAGACGAAGTCCCAACAAAATCTGGGATCTACAGTCTTCAAGATAAGGATAAGGATAATGTTATTCAACATGTAAGTTATAATTACGACAGTTCTGAAAGCGACTTACAGTACTACCCACTGGGTACAACAGAAAATTATGATGTCAAAAATTCGTTGTCCGAACTTTTTTTACAAATAAAAGAAGAAACGAGTGTGAATGAACTTTGGAAATGGTTTATTATTTTTGCGCTGATATTCCTGTTGATCGAAATATTATTATTAAAATATCTGAAATGAACGTATTACTAAAGGACGCTACCATCATTGATCCATCTTCATCTTTTCATCAAAAAACCGTAGATATTCTAATCGAAGATGGGACAATTAGTAAAATAGGTTCGAATATTTCTAAAGAAGATCATATAGACGAAATTACCCTTCCCAATCTTCATGTATCACGAGGTTGGTTTGATAGCAGCGTATGTTTTGGTGAACCAGGATATGAAGAAAGGGAAACTATAGCCAACGGTTTGGAGGTAGCTGCAAAAAGTGGTTTTACCAGTATTGCGCTTAATCCAAACACTTTACCTATAACTGATACTAGCGCTTCTGTAGGTTTTCTTGATAGTAAAGCAAAAAATCACGCTGTACGTCTCTACCCTATTGGGTCATTAACTACAAAATCCGAAGGAAAAGACCTTGCTGAGTTATACGATATGCAACAAGCCGGAGCAATAGCCTTTGGGGATTATAAAAAAGCTATTCAAAATCCAAACTTATTGAAAATTGCCTTGCTGTATGCTCAAAACTTTGATGGCTTGGTTCTATCTTTTCCGCAGGACAATAGCATTGCAGGAAAAGGAATGGTAAATGAAGAAGAACAAAGTACATTATTAGGATTAAAAGGGATTCCCTCTTTGGCAGAAGAGCTACAAATTTCAAGAGATTTATTTTTGCTGGAGTATACAGGTGGTAAACTGCATATCCCAACCATTTCTACTGCAAAATCGGTAACTTTGATTAAAGAGGCGAAAGCAAAAGGGTTACAGGTAAGTTGTAGTACAACGGTGCACCATCTTACCCTAACCGATCAAGAGTTACAAACTTTTGAGACATCTTATAAGGTACAACCTCCTCTTAGAACTCAAAAAGATATCGATGCACTAAAACAAGGAATCAAAGAAGGAACCATAGATATGGTGACCAGTGATCACCAACCTATGGATATCGAAAATAAAAATGTGGAGTTTGATAATGCCAAATATGGAACAATAGGTCTAGAAAGTGCATTTGTTGCTCTTAATTATCATTTTGATCTGGATCAAATAATTTCGTTACTTACCAAAGGAAAAGATATTTTTAAATTAGAAAATCAACCTTTGGAAGAAGGGAGTATTGCAGATCTATCGCTTTTTAATCCTGAAGGTGAAACAACTTTTGAAACTGACCATATTTTATCTACTTCTGCTAACAGTGCTTTTGCAGGTAAACCCGTAAAGGGTAATGTATACGGAGTACTTGCAAATAAACAACTGGTATTGAAATAAATATAATTTTAGGTCTTTCTCAATTACATATCTTTAGAAAACAATTACGAAAAACATCATTATGGAATCAGACTATGCCAAACAAGGAAAAACTGCAGCCATCGTAGCTTATATCACTATTATTGGTACTATTATTGCCTTTTTCATGAATAATGATGATAAGAATCAATTTGCCAGCTTCCATATTCGACAAGCATTAGGTGTCAATATTAGCTTTTATGTATTGGGAGCCTTGGTTACCATCTTTGATTCATGGCCAATTTCTACTGCATTTTATGTGTTTATCATGGTGCTTTGGTTTTTTGGTTTGATCACAGCCATTAGAGAAGAACAAAAAACAGTACCATTACTTGGGCCTTTCTTTCAAGATTGGTTTGGCTTCATAAAATAATATAAAAAATGCGATCCTGATAGATCGCATTTTTTTTATGATTGTATTATCCTTAATCCTGCTTAGGGCTCCACTTTAATAAGTTTGGTTTTACAACTAGCATTGCCCATGCCCAGTTTTGTGTGCTTGCTGGGTCAGCAACACCTTTTAGGATTTCCATAGAGTCTGAAGCAAACATATGAGAGTATCCTATCTTCAAGGTAGCAAAAGGAAGCACTTTTTGAGTGTATACCAGATCTACTTCTGTTCCCAGATAGTCATCAATTCCTTCACCCAAGCTTTCTGCAGCAGCAAAATAGTGAGCTTTGATCAAAAGACTTGATTTTTCTCCGGTTTTGATCACTGTTTTCCCGTAGAGGTCATTCAATCCTACATTATTAGCATGATTCCCTACAAAAAAGTAATCCATATACCCATTGAACTTGTGGTTGGTACCAAAAATTGGGAAGAAAGATTCTATTTTTCCATCGGTTCCTCCATTTTCATCTCCACTCAAGGTTTCAAATCCAAGTCCGAATAATGTTTTCCCTGGCTTATAGGTAAGTTCTAATAATGCATTATAAGCAGATAACTCAATATCTTCGGTAAAATCTCCTGTTTGTCCATAGATATTGGCTGCAATAGAAAATCCTTTTGCAGGTTTGGCTACCAAATGAGTACCAAAAGTTTGTCTACGTACAGTACCATCTACAGGTGTTTGTCCATCATTAGGATCTAGATTTTGGTAAGAGTTATTGGCAATTAATAAACTTCCAGAGAATTTCTCCCAGTCCTTATGCAACCAGGCATAGATCATTCCTTTGTAATCGAATACCGCTCTTACATTTCCTCCATTATTAGGGTCAAATAGTGTAGTTTGTGTTCTCACACCATTTTGGTTAAACGCAAGACCTATATCTAGTTTTAGCCCTTTGTCATTGGCGTATTTTAATAAGGCCGCATCATGGAATCGACCTTGCATTGCCCAATCCAATCCTCCAAAGATTCGTTGATCATCATAGGATAAGGCTTGTCTTCCTAGTTTGGTAGACCATCCTTTTCCGAATTTAAAATCAATCCAGGCTTGTGCCAATGAGAAGCTATCATTACCATCGGTAGGTGCAATTTGTGGAGTATCTCCCCAGATACTAACATCTTGCACACTAATAAAGGCAGAGAATTTTTCTTGTTTGTACCCTAGTTTTAATCGAGTACGTTGTTGTACAAATGTTCCGGCATCCACACCATCAGGAATTAGCGTGCCAAAACCATTTAAATATTCCAATCGAGGTCTGATATCTGCATCGATACTGAATTCTTGTGCATTTATAATAGTAGGCATCGCTACTATCAACAATACTATAAGTAGTTTTTTCTTCATAATCAAAATTTAAAAAATGGAACAAAAAAATACGTATTAACGTTAGAAACAATTAATACGCATTTTCCTTAATTAACCTCAAATTATAATTTCACTTTTTCGTAAAGTGTCGTTACATCGTTAAAGGCCTTTGTAAGTTCATTACTTAATCTATACATATCTGCGGGTTTGATGGTATGATTGAATAATTTTTCTTTATTCGATTTTACCTGGTCCCACTTAGACATGGCCACTCCTAATTTCTCATCAATTCGAGAGTTGTTAAATTCTGATATCAATAACATGCTTATAGCACCATCTAATTCGTTATATACATTTTTGAGCATCTGCTCGTTGTTTTTATCCTTTAGTGTAGAATTATTGGCGAAGTAGTATAATGCTAATCGTTGCGCTAACATCCTTTGTCTTCCTGAAAGGTTGATGATTTTTTTCAATTCACCGTCTTCTTCTCCTAAACCTTCATCTTCTAATAAAGAATCATTACTATTGTTAGCTCCTTTAGACTCTGTGATTACCGCCAAAACTACACTGTTTGAAGCTTTCAAGAGATCTGTATTGGCTTCAATAATCTTTTTGGCATTATCATAATTGGGTTTTCCATCTACCATTTTCTTAAATGCTGCCCATAACTCTTCAACCTTTGCAAGTCGATCTTTGGTTATTTTGTAATCTGAATTTTGCAGTAGGATATTATTTTGCTTTTCAAATATCAATTTACTGGTTAATAAATCTCTTTTGGCCTTTGTATCACTCGGGTTTTCTAATGCGTACAGATAGGCTTTGGCAATTTTTTGACCTAACATTCTTTGTTTTCCAGAAATGTTCACCGCTTTATTAAAAGTTAACATTCCGAAAGATTTACTACTCTGGGATTTTATATCATTAGTAGTGACTAGCATAACAATTAAGAGTATAAAAGCTCTTAACTTATAAGTAAAATTATAGTTTTTCATAGGGTATAAATAAAAGGTTAATTGGGTAATAGTTTCTTAATATTCTTCCAGCGCCAGCTGGTTAATTTTGTTATCTGCGGTAAGTTTAATGATCAAAATAGATGATGCATTCTCAAACTCAGTTAAATACCGCTTACTTCCATTATCATCTAGTAGAAAAGAGGACTCCCCCATTGTCCCTTTTGTAGATTGATTTTTCGAAATAAAAGTTTTTACCTTGTCCAAGGTAAATGACGATTGTAAATCTGCTGAGAATGCATCAAAGATTTTTTGAGCATTGTTAGAATTGTATCCATCAGAAACTATTGCAATGGCATTTTGGTAGTCACTATCTGATTGCGCCAAAACAAATTGCATAGAAAATAACAGTACAATTAAGTAGGTAGTTTTCTTCATAAGAAATTGGGTTTAGTTACATAATTAATTGACATTTTTATGCTTCAGATTGGGTAGTAAATTGCAAAAAAATACCATATTGTCTTTTTCAATGTAAATATTTTTACGGTTAAACCACAAAAAAATTACTGTTTTTTAACAAAAAATTAACAAATGTTAAAAATATTTAAAAACTTACAAATCAGAATATTAACCCACTTATATACTAGGATAGCTTATAAACATTAACAAAAATTTAAAATATTTAACTATAATTCGTCAAACAAACTTCAAAAAGCTTCTTTAACAATTTTAAAAAAATTATTTTTGACCCTTACATTTTATAGGATGACAACAAAAACACTTTCCCTTCACCATATAACTAAAGTGCCTGCAGTTAAAAAAGACAAAACTCCAGTGCTATTTATGTTTCATGGTTACGGTAGTGATGAAAACGATCTTTTTTCTTTCTCATCAGAATTACCAGAAGAACTTTTCATTATTTCCGTAAGAGCTCCATATCAATTACAACCCTATGGCAATGCATGGTATGCAATCTATTTTGATGATAACCAAGGGAAATTTAGCGACGATCAACAAGCGATTTTATCTAGAGATAAAATCGCAACATTTATAGACGAAGCTATCGCTGCTTATGATTTGGACAAAGAAAACGTTACCATTTTAGGTTTTAGTCAAGGTACTATACTGAGTTATTCTGTGGCTCTCTCCTATCCGGATAAGATTAAAAACGTGATTGCACTAAGTGGATATCTTAATGAAGATATTTTAAAAGAAGGCTATGAAAAGAATGATTTTTCTGGTCTTAACATTTACTGTTCCCATGGTAGTGTAGATCAGGTCATTCCTTTGGTATGGGCACAACGCGCTCCTTCTTTCCTGGCAGAATTAGGGATAGAGACATCGTTAAACGAGTTTCCTGTCGGACATGGTGTTGCCCCCCAGAACTTCTATCAGTTTAAAGATTGGCTGATCAAAAACTTATAAAAATACAAAGACCTCCTACATTAATAAGAGGTCTTTTTTAATAAGAGTGTTTTGTATGATTTCGTAATTATTATCGTGCCGGACTATATTCCTTAAGCGCTGGTAATATCTTCTGCTCAAGTGTTAAATACAAAGATCTCATCACATCCATTTTTGTTTTTCGGATAAAAACAATTGCCAAATTCTTAAAATCAATGGGTACAATGCTTAGTAGTCCTTTGTTAGATTCGTTATGATTTATCTTAGCATTGAAATATTTGATAAATACATTCTCACTGTTTAGAATTTCAGGTTTTTGTTTGATCTCTTCTACTTCAGTAATGGTAAAAGGAACACCGATAACATCAGTGCTTACTTCATTTAAATGAAACCTTTCTATAATTCTTCTTTTCACCGCAGTAATGGCTTCTGTATTTTCCATTTCCGGACTTGGATATGAGTATTTCCAATACTTACAGGTAGCCGAATATACAATAGGATTCATCGTTATACCGACCATATATACATTCTTCCATATATTCAACAGTTTTGCACGAATCATGGTCTTCATGATTAATCCTTTAGGAAAATAAGAGCTCATACGTTCTTCTTTTATAATACCAAATCCAAGGCGCATGTATATATCTTTTCTATTTTCTGGATTCTTACAGTACATAAAATAAGCTACCCCTATATCCAAATTGTTTTTCTTCATGAAATACAAATCCATTTTCGAACATTTCGAAAACAATTTTCTAAAATCATCTAGGGATACCTGGTCACTAATTGAGGATTTGAAAAGTGCATAAAATCGATCTTCTAGCAGAGAATCCTTTTCAATTTCTTTAATGCGGTGGTGCTCTAACTTTGTCATATTTTGGGGTTTTGGATGAAGTAGTTTTTCACAATTGTTAAAAAAATCCTACAACTATATCACATTACAAAATTATGAGTTTTGCCGTTCAAAAAAAGAGAATTCAAAAGTTTAATACCTCCTTAACTTTCTATACTAAAACAATGTTAAGTCATTAAATAACAGATATTTAAAACTAAAAATAACATCAAAAATATGGTTTACGCGTATCAATTTTGTTGCTAAAACTCTCGTTTTTATCGGTGCTTTTTTAGTCTATTACGAAATTGATAAAATACCACGCCTCCTATTAAATTTTTGTTAACAAATAAGAAAGTCCAAATTAGGGACACTGATCAATGAAGTATTAAAAATTTTAGAACATAAAGATTAGTAGAACATCAAATCAACAGGTATCTTATCGATATTTATCACTCAATCCAATTCCTTGAAGTATCATTGGGGTTATTTTTTCTAAACGCGAGATACGAGTGGCTTCTCGTTTGGCAGTAGCTATATGCTCTATATATTCTTTTTGTTTATATGGAGGTAGGTTATCAAACGCTTTTTTAAGTGTTTCATTTGAGATAAAAGCCTCTTTCAGATCTTCTGGCATCGGTATATCTTTTATCTTGCCAGGTTTTACCTCTTTTCCATCCTTTTGATTTTGTGCCGCTTCCTTTACATATTGCAATACCAGCTCTCGGTCAATTTCTTCAATAGTGCTAAACCTCCATTGTCGTAGACCCTTTGTTTTCCCTTCTTGAGCATTTATTAATTTCTTTTGATCATCTTGCAAAAAAACTCCATTGTAGAACCAAATCCCTACATACGATTTAAAAGCTCCTATCCCCACTACATTTTTGTTGTTTAAGGTATACACGGGCATCCCCCATTTTACAGTTTCTTCTAACTCTGTAGTTAAGATGATAGATCTCAGTAGTTCCAGTTCTTTTTTCCAGGGATCTTTTTTTGAGATAAATTCCTCTACTGATTTATTTTTTTCCATAATTTCAAAATTACTTATTCGTCAAGGCTATGATACGTAACGGAGCACCAGTACCACCTTTTATTTTCATGGGTAAAGCGATGATTTCAAAACCTGATTCTGGTAATTGATCCAAATTAGTAAGATTCTCAAAAGCAGGAATATTTTTGGAAAATAAAAGCACATGACTTTTGAAATCTTGAGATTGTCCGTAATCTATACTAGGAGTATCGATCCCTATGGCATTAATTTTACGATTATCTATTAGCCATTGTACAGCTTCTGGTGATAATCCTGGAAAATGTAATTCCTTGACAGCCTCTTCTCCTCTATCTTCGGTACCTAAGTATTTTTTCTTATCTGGGTACAATGTAGAAAAACCAGTCTGAAGCAAAACAATACTGTTATCAGGAATGTTTGTGTTATGCTTTTTTTCCCAATTCAAAAAGTCTTCCGTTTGTATTAAATAATCCGAGTCACTAAGCGCTTTTTCTGAAACATCAACTTTAATAGCTGGGCCCACTAATCTTTCCAGAGGAATCTCATCAACCGTTTGTCCGGTTTTATAAAAATGAACAGGAGCATCAATATGTGTTCCTCCATGTTCTGCTGTTGCAAAATTATTAGCGGAGTAATAATAACCTTTCTCTGTATTTCCTGCAAAAACAGTATCCAACTCAAATTCTTTGGCTGTAACCCAATATATAGTCTCTTTAGAAAAGACATGGGTAAGATCAACTATTGTACGTACTGTCTCCTTATTTCCTTTTTCATCTAATTCTTCTGCTTTAGGTATTACAATATCTTGTTTACAACTCGATACGACCAAACAAATGACACTGAGTAAACCGAATATAGATTTCATAAATTTTGAGCTATTAGTGATCTAACTAATATAAACAAAATGTAGGTGTTTTTTACCTGAGCATATTTTTATCAAATATCTAAAGTCGATTTGAAAACCTTAAAACTGAATTTTCAAACTTTTAGAGGTTGAAGAATCCCATTGTACATCAACACTCAATGTATTATCCTCACTATTCCATACACCGGTTAATGAAGTACCATCCAAAGTGATAGATTTTGGATTCGAAGCTATATTATGAAGTATCATATGAATATTTCTTTCACTTGACGTATATCCAGTTCCTTTTTCTGCTTTGAAATCAATACTAAGGTTATCTCCAGAATAAGAACTAGTAAATTTTAAAAGCTCATACTTACCTTTTTCAAAAGCACCAGGAGTCACTCCATCATCGTCATAGAGCTTTCCTTTTGCGGTGCTCACCAAATCATCATGATAATAATGCAAAATTAGATTTTTGGTGCTGTATAGCTCTGTAGTTTGCACGGGCTTAATCATAGGAATAAATGCACCGGCCTTTACAAAAACAGGAATATGGTCTTCTGCCACTTCTGCTGTTTTATAGCTGCCTCCTTCATACTTTTTTCCTGTGAAAAAATCATACCAGTTGGTTCCCTTAGGAAACGGAACATCCATCGCTGCAATACCAGGTTTGATTACCGGGGAAACCAAAAAGTTATCTCCCCACATATAGGTAAAACTCAATTCACTAAACTCTTTGTTATCATCCTCAAAAAATAAAGGACGCATCAATGGGATTCCGGTTTGATTATTATCAAAAGCTATCGTATAGTTGTAAGGTAGCAAACTATAGCGTAGTTCTACGCTCTTTTTTGCCAAAGCCTTGGTTTTCTTGTCATGAAAAACAGGCTCTGGTGCAATATGCTCTTGTGCATGGGGTCTAAAAATAGGTTGAAACACCCCATATTGTAACCAACGTGTATATAACTCTGGATCGAAGACTTCTCCTCCTGCAAATCCTCCCAGATCAGAATGCATATACCCTAATCCTTGCATACCCATAGACAAAGCTATTTCGGTTTGCGGTTGCAACCCACCCCAGCTTCGGTTTACATCTCCAGACCAAGGAATCATTCCAAAACGTTGAGATCCCGAATACCCTGCTCGCATTAAAATAAATGGTCTTTGATCAGCAAAATCCTTTTGATACCCTTCCTGTATCAAACGTGCCCAATCGTGTCCATAGATATTATGTACTTCATCAGCACTTCCTGCAGCATGTTGAAGATCTGAAGGATGTACTTCTGGTTCTCCTAAATCTCCCCACCATCCGGCAATACCATATTCTTTAGTATACTCTTTATAGATATTCCAGAACCATTCTTTTCCTTTCGGATCATAGATATCTACAATTCCTGTATTTCCGAAGTAAAAATCATATCGATAAGGATTCCCTATAGAATCTTTCCCCAAAACTCCTTCTTTTACAGCTTCTTCCCACTTTTTTGAGGTCGATAATATAAATGGCTCTGTGATCAAAATAGTTTTTACTCCTTTTGATTTAAAATCATTAATCATTTGTTTAGGATCTGGGAATGAATCCGTTAGGAATTCTAAATTCCCCATATGACCTTTGATATCTTTTCCAAACCAATAAATATCCAAAATTACCGCATCCAAAGGAATACTATCCTTTTTAAATCTATCCACTGTGGTAGTTGTTTCTTCTTGTGAATGGTATCCAAAACGGCTCGCAAAATTACCAAATGCCCATCTTGGTGGTAGTGGTTGCTTACCTGTCAAATCGGTATACGCATCCATCATATCTTTCCAATCTTCACCTGCTATTACTTGGTATGTATTTCTACCACTTATAGTTTCGTACTGTAACGCATTGTCTTTCTTACTGTCAATATCCAAAAATCCAATTGGTGCATTATCAAAATGAACAGCATATACTTTTGAAGACAACACCAAAGGCATAGTATAATTCATTAACTCCGAATAGTTTTCATATCCGTAATGTGCTCTATTGTATAACTGCAGACGTTTCCCTCTTCTATTCATCCCCACAGCTCTGGATCCTGCACCATAAATCACTTCATCTTTATCCAATGTAAAATCCAGAATTTCTGTAGAATCCGTTTTTATATACCCTTCTCTCTCTGCGATTAGTGGTTTTCCTTTGTACAAATATGAAATTCCAAAAGGTTCTTTAGTAATTTCGACCACTATACCAGGCGTAGCATAAGTAATATTCTCCTTGGTTTCCTTAATACTTGCTTTGGTATTGGGAGTTAACACTACTGCATGAGACTCCTTATTAATCGACTCTCCCTCGGGGATAAAAGAAGTCTCTACAATCTTATCAGAATATGGAGTAATAATGTATTTGCCATTATCTTTATACACCTCGATATAAGTCCCTTTATCTTTAAAACCTCGATAAGGACCGTCATATGTCTTTTTACAAGAGGTTAGTACTACACCAAAAGATAGCGCGAATAGTAGAGAAAAATACGAAAGCTTCATTATAGATATATTTCTTGAATCGAATAGAAATCAAATATAACCGAATCCAGCAACAATCAAACTTCTCTTAACTATAAGGGCAGAAATTTATTGAATCTTCAGTCTTTTTTTGATAACGCCTAAAAAATCACAAAAGATCACTACAACGTTTGCGTAAGAATTTTTGGCAAAATGTAGGTCTTACGAAATGGTAAAATTGCTAACCTTCTCCTAAACATTTCTTTAAATACCTAAAACATTTCGGTAATACGATCCGTGTAATTTTAGAATGTTTTTAACCAATATAATTAAAACGTGTTACACATCATGAAACGTTATTACCAAATCATCGTTACCGCCAAACGTATGGTACTTGCAAGTACCATATACCTGGGATGCACTCAATCATTAATAGCTCAGGAACAGACCCCTATCTCCTCTCCAGATAAGGAAGAGAAATCAACTTTTAATATCCCTCTAGATAATTTTTATAGTAAGAAAATTTACCCAAAAGGAACTGGTAGGTCCTTTTTCAACTTTGGAGACATTTTGGTAGCCAGGGCTGTACTACCAGCTGCTAGTTTTTCTGAAGGCCCCACCTCAGGACAGTACATCGGTTCAGGATTAATCAATCAACAACCAGTTCCTTTTTTGAATAAACAACCCATTCAAGGTTTCTCCTCTGTATTAAACAACTACGATGGTACTTTCACAGCGCTATCCGATAATGGATTTGGAAGTATTGAGAACTCTGCAGACTATAATCTTCGTCTTTACAGAATTCAACCGAAATTCAAGGCTTTTGTAGGAGGTGGAGAAGGTACCGTAGATATTGTAGACTTTATTGAACTGAAGGATCCCAATGGTCTTATTCCTTTTGCTATTGTCAATCATTTCTCTGACACCAGAGTACTTACCGGAGCAGATTTTGATATTGAATCCATTCAAAGAACTACTAATGGTGATTATTGGATTGGTGATGAGTTTGGTCCTTTTCTACTCCACTTTGATCGCAACGGGGTGTTATTAGACCCTCCTTTTGCTCTTCCAGATTTTGAAAATCCAGGAAAAGAACTTCGTGCACCACAGACTCCTTTTAATGAAGAGTTTAGCGCCCTTAGAGTGATGAATGCCATGCGAGCGCATGCAGTTGCCAATGGAAGCAAAGCGCCAGTAATGTCACCATGGTTTGTTATGCTTGATGATCAAAATACGAACACAGTGGTAGGAAGCAGAACAAACCCTCCTTCAGGATTGCAGCAAGCATCTAGCGAATTATTCAATGTTTCTTCTCTAAACAGAGCCGGTCATGATGTAGTGGTGTATACCGTGAATGATCTGGAAAACATGAACCTTCTTCTGGAACTTGGTGTACAGGGAATCATCTCTGATCGACCCGATTTACTTTTGGAAGCTGTACAAAGCTTTGATAAAGACAATGACGGAAAAGCCGATTTCATGGATGAAGATGGACTCATCGATGTAACCCTATTCGACGCACAAGGTCATAGAGGTGCAAGAAACCTAAGGCCAGAAAATACAATCCCATCAATGGAAGCGGCACTCGATTACTTGATGCCTACTTTGGAAACAGATTGCGGAATTACATTAGATGGTGTACCTATCCTAGATCACGATCCACATATTGAAGCCGCAAAAACCAGAAAAGCAGATGGGACACCTTATGAATTTGAAGACGAAGTACTGGTAAAAGATCTTACCCTAAATGAAATCCAGACCACCTTTATCGCTGATAAAGTTCTATCAGGAAGACCAGCACAAACTAACGATCTTGCACTTTCTCCTGTATCGGTTGCATTTGCAAATCAAAACGGATTTATCGATCCTTATATCATGCCTTCTCTTCAGCAAATGTTTGATTTTGTTGAGTTTTACATCGAATATTATAAGAACGGACCCGGAGCATCAGATCCCGAAGCAGAGCAACGTTGGAAAAACGCTTCTAAGGTTCGTTTTAATATAGAAACCAAAATTAATCCAAGAACCGATACTGATGATCGTGGAGATGTATTTGCAGAAAGAACTGTAGATCCCGAAACCTTTACCAAAGCGGTTGCTGATGTCATCGTAGTCAACAATCTTACCGATCGTGCAGATATTCAAAGCTTTGATTTTAGAACATTATTGATTGCGCACAAATTGTATCCAGAAATTCGTACGGTGTGTCTACTTGGAGATTTCCCAAAAGTGGGAACTGCCGGAGACGGGACAAATTTACAGGATCAAAACGGACAAAACACTCCTTGGTTAGCTGGAATGTACTGGCCATACAGGAGTACACAACTTACTAATCCTATCCGTGTTAAAGGAAGCGGTGGTTTTGAAGGAATGGCATTAACCACAGATGGCCAAAAGTTATTACCATTATTAGAAAAAACCCTTGTTGGATCAGAAAACAACAACTTATTAATTCACGAATTTGATTTAAATAGTAAAAGCTATACTGGTAAACAATTTCAGTATCCACTAGATGAAAAAGCTTCTGCAATTGGAGATTTTGTTATGTTCAGCAACAATAGAGGGCTTATTATCGAAAGAGACGGTTCTCAAGGCGATCTTAATGGGTATAAAGCCATTTATGAAGTGCAAATTGATCAAGATGAAGAGTTAGCACAAAAAAGACTTAACGTAGATCTATTAGACATTAATGATATTCGCAGGTTATCACTACCTGGTCTAGAAGGAGACGTAGGTATTGGTAGAGATTTTGCTTTCCCTTTTGTAACTATAGAAAGTGTCGTGGTATTTAATCCTTTCCTGATTGGAGTTCTTAATGATAACAATTACCCATTTAGTATTGGACGCCACGTTGGGACTGGATTACCAGATGATAATGAGTTTATATTAGTATGGCTGGATCAACCTCTGGGAAGGCCATGGCGATCTTCTCGACCTAATAATAGGGTAACTCAAAATACCATCAAGGTATATCCAAATACTTTTAACAATCAGGTTACTTTTACAAACGTGGCTAACGAAAATAGTACTGTAACTATCAAGGTGTATGATATCTCCGGAAACTTAGTCAAAACCGTTGCCGACCATCAAAATAGTCAAGAAAATACAAATTTTATCTGGAACGGAAGATCAGAAAATGGTGCCGAACTATCCAGAGGATTCTATGTAGCTATAATCGAGGTAGATGGTAATCTGTTCAAAAAGAAATTATTAAAGAGATAAATTAACCAATACTTAAAACCAAATTAACCACAAAAAGCTGCCTAGAAAGGCAGCTTTTCTTATTCTATTTTGGATCTATTTTATTGTAATTGTTGGGTCAACAACTCAGCAACCAATTCTGCTGAAGCGGGATTTTGACCAGTAATCAACAAACCATCTTCCAAAGCAAATGGACTCCAATCTGCTGCTTTAGAATAAATCCCTCCGTTTTCTTTAAGCATATCTTCTACCAAAAACGGAACTACTTCGGTAAGCTCTACCGCTGCCTCTTCAGTATTCGTAAAACCAGTTACCTTCTTTCCTTTCACCAAAGGTTCTCCCTCCGCATTCTTTGTATTCTTAAATACGGCTGGTGCATGACAAACTGCAGCCACTGGTTTGTTATTTGCATAAAACGCTTCGATCAACTTGATCGAATTTTGGTCTTCAGACAGATCCCATAAAGGACCATGACCCCCTGGATAAAATATCGCATCAAAATCGTTCTGGTTCATTTCACTTAACACCAAAGTATTTGCCAATTGTTTCTTAGCATCCTCATCAGCACTAAAACGCTTTGTCGAAGGCGTCTGGAAATCCGGAAGTTCACTTTTAGGATCTATAGGAGGTTGTCCACCTTTTGGAGAAGCAAGTGTAATATCATACCCTTTATCTTTTAGTATATAATACGGAGTTGCAAACTCTTCTACCCAAAACCCGGTTTTTACACCGGTATCCCCAAGTTCTGAGTGACTGGTAAGTACAAATAGAATTTTCTTTGGAGCTTCAGTAGTATTCTTCTCTTCTGTAGCTTCCTCGGCTTTATCCGTTGTTTTTTTGGTTCCATTTTCATTTCCACAAGAAGAAAATACAACTATGGTAAGCACTAGGGCTAATTTTTTCATGATTTTTTATCTTTTGATTATCATTTGCAAAATTAAACCAGCACCAATCGAAAAAAATTGATCTATGGTAATTTTTCTCGATTTAAAATTTCTTAAGACTTGTTATTCTCGAAAGAAAATAAGCGAACAAACCTATTAACTTCGCGGGTATAGAAAAGACTTTTGCACTTCAAAATCTACTACTCCATCTTCTCTAACATCGTAGATAATAAACAACTGTCCCCAATATACTCCATCAGTAAAATCGGCAATGATCCACTTGTGATTTAGTAATCGAACTTTATTGATTGCCATTTTACCTTCCATCCCTACAAAAGGAACTATTGGATTATCCTTATCGGCTTTGTTCTGACCTATAATTTGATCGATTATGGTAAGTTCTAATTTTTTTGCATCATATCCTTGTTCTTCAAAGTACGCTATTGCCTCTTCATCGCTATCCAAACGGAAATACGTTAAATCCAGATTCGCATCTACCAAAGAGTCAATAACCGCTGTTTTCTCAGTCTCCTGTGTTTGTAACTGCTCTTCCAAATTTGCAATCTTTGCATCATAGGATTCTTTTGCTTTCTTAGCATTCATAAACTGAAAGAGAACAAACAAAGCGGTAAAAATGAACAAATACATAAATATTTTACTCTTCATATCAAATGGTAATTTTTAAATTATCGTAGGCTAAAAATATGTTTTCTGGTAATTGTTGTTGCACTTCTTCATGAAATCCTAACAGATGACTAATGTGAGTCAGATACGCTTTTTCGGGTTGTATATCTTCAATAAATGCTATCGCTTCTTCCAGGTTAAAATGAGAAGGATGAGGATCGATACGTAACGCGTTTACTACCAACACCTTGACCCCTTTTAATTTTTCACGTTCTTCTTGTTCTACAGTCTTTACATCGGTGAGATACGCAAAGTCTTTGAATCTAAACCCAAATACCTGCAAACGATTATGCATCAAATTAATAGGAACCACCTGTAGGCTATTCAAGTGAAAAGGTTCGTTTATCAATTCGTTTTCAATAACACTTGGAGCTCCAGGATACTTATTCTCTGAAGTAAAAATGTAATCAAAACGCTTTTTTAATGAAGACATCACTCTTTGATGTGCATAAATTGGGATATCCCCTTGTCGAAAGAAAAAAGGTCGAATATCATCTAATCCCATGGTATGATCCGCATGCTCGTGGGTAAAAAGAATACCATCAATATGCGAAACATTATTAGTCAACATTTGTTGTCTAAAATCAGGGCCACAATCAATTACATAAGTATAAGAATCCCATGAAATCAAAACAGAAACCCGAAGTCGTTTGTCTTTTGGATCTTCACTCAAACAAACAGGATGTGTGCTCCCTATTATTGGAATTCCTTGCGAAGTGCCAGTGCCAAGAAAAGTGATTTCCATAATGCGAATTATAAGAGCAAATGTAATTATATTTTTTGGTCAAAAACGGGCCTAATTGGCTAATTATATTTCAACCCAACCCTAAAGTGCAGAAATTTTGGTTATAGTTTTTTTAATATTGAAGGGATTGTTACCTTTACATTAAACAAAAAAAGCCCTTTTTACTATGCCTATCACGATAATGGGAGACAAAGAGTTTGAATCTGTCCCCTCTATAAAGAGCAAAGCGTTACGTATCAATTTGAACCAGAATATCTATGGTACTTTTGCAGAAATTGGTGCAGGACAAGAAACTGTGAGAAATTTTTTTAGAGCTGGTGGCGCGTCTGGTACGATAGCCAAAGCTATGAGTGCTTATGACAAGGATTTTAGTGATGCTATCTACGGTATTGAAAATGACAAGCGCTACGTAACCGAAGCCAGGCTAAAGAAAATGCTTAAGCACGAGGTAAAACTTATAGAGCAAAGAATAACGAGAGAGAAGCACCCCAATAAGTTATTTTTTAGTTACGCCAATACGGTTGCCACTATCGACTTTGCAAAAAAGTATAAAGGCCACGGATGGGTTGGTATTAGATATCAAACCAAACCTGACGAAGATTACAATGAGATCATTTTACACATTCGTTTTCATGAAAATGATGCCCGATTGCAACAGATTACCTTAGGTATTCTTGGTGTAAATCTGATTTATGGTGCCTACTATAAGTATGATAATCCAAAAAAGTTATTACGATACCTATACGATCACTTGGATAAGGATCAAATAGAAATAGACACTATCAATTTTTCGGGACCACGATTTACCAAAGTAGACAATCGCTTAATGAGTCTGCAACTGGTTAAAAATGGAATGACAGAAGCCGTAATGTTTGGTCCTGACGGGAACAATGTACTACCAGCAGCTATTCTATACAAGAAAAATATTCTTGCTCTTCGAGGAAGTTTTAGACCTGTGACCAAAGTAAATATGGACATTTACAAGACGTCATTAAATATGTTCCTCAATGAAAACAAGGTGAATAAGGACAAGACGGTTGTTATTTTTGAAATAACACTCTCTAACTTAAGAGCAGAAGGGGAAATAGATGAAGAAGACTTTATGGCTAGAGCGAGATTGCTTTGTTCTCTGGGACAAACTGTAATGATCTCTAATTTCAAAGAGTATTACAAAGTAGTTGAATATTTCTCTAACTACACCAAAGAGCGTATGGCACTTGCCATGGGAGTCAACAATCTTGTGGACATCTTTGACGAGAAATATTACCGCCATCTTAGTGGTGGGATTTTGGAAGCCTTTGGTAAACTATTCTTTAAAGATCTTAAAGTATACCTCTACCCGTTGCATAATCAAAAGACTGATGATTTCACCACTAGTGATAATCTAAAAGTACATCCTCGAATGAAAGAACTATATAAGTTCTTTAAATATAACGGTAAATTACAAGATATTACGGATTACGATCCGAATATTATGGATATTTTCTCTAGAGAAGTATTGCAAAAAATACAAGATGGAGAAACCGGTTGGGAAGATCAATTACCAGATCTAATTCCTGAAATGATTAAAGCGAATAACTTCTTTGGTTATAAAAATATTGAAGAAACTATTGAATAGAGATAATTTTAAATAAAAAAAGCACCTTTTCAGGTGCTTTTTTTATTTAAAGGATTTGCGCTGCATGATCCTTTGTTTTTACTTTTTGGATAACCTCTGATATGACTCCATTTTCATCAATAACAAAAGTAGTACGATGAATACCATCATACTCTTTACCCATAAATTTCTTAGGCCCCCAGACTTCAAAGGCCTCGATAACCTGCTTATCCTCGTCTGCAAGGAGGGGATAAGGTAATTCGTACTTATTTTTAAAGTTTTGCTGACGTTTAGCACTATCAGCGCTTACTCCCAAAATATCATAACCTTGAGCTTGGAAAGTCTGGTAATTATCTTTTAAGTTACAAGCTTCTGCAGTACAACCTGGAGTACTAGCTTTTGGATAGAAAAAAACTACCAATTTTTTTCCTTTATAATCTCCCAAAGAGATGGTATTCCCATCTTGATCTAGGGCCGAAAAATTTGGGGCCTTATCCCCTGCCTTTAGTGTTGTCATAATAGATGATATCTTATGATTTGTATTTTGTTTAAACTTTCTGAGTAAAAATATAACAAAAAAGACTTTTTTCTATGTTTTTATCAAAACTTTAATTCAAGAGAACCGTATAACTCCTTTTATAATTTAATATTTTAGCTTCAAAATTATGAGATAATGACAAAACAGGAAAAGGTAGATTTTACCATCAAAACATTACAAGAGTTATATCCTAAAATACCTATTCCTTTAGATCATAAAGATCCTTATACTTTGTTGATCGCAGTTTTAATGAGTGCACAAAGTACAGATGTACGGGTAAATCAAATCACACCCTTACTTTTTGATAGAGCCGACAATCCATTTGCTATGGTGCGTCTTTCTGTAGATGAAATTAGAGAAATCATCAAACCCGTTGGGCTTAGTCCTATGAAATCAAAAGGAATCCACGGTTTATCCCAGATTTTGATTGACAAATACAACGGAGAGGTTCCTCAAAGTTTTGAAGCCCTGGAAGAACTTCCAGCCGTTGGTCACAAAACTGCTAGTGTAGTCATGTCACAAGCATTTGGAGTTCCAGCTTTTCCTGTAGATACCCATATTCATCGTTTGATGTATAGATGGGGATTTACCAATGGTAAAAATGTGGTGCAAACTGAAAAGGACGCCAAACGTCTATTTCCAAAAGAATTGTGGAATGATCTTCATCTACAAATCATATGGTACGGTCGTGAATACTCTCCCGCTAGAGGTTGGGATCTGGAAAAAGATATTATCACCAAGACTATTGGTCGAAAAACCGTTTTACAAGAATACCACAAAAGTAAAAAGCCTGTCAAATGACAGGCTTTTTCTTGTTTTAATTTAAAATCGTTTCAAATTTGAAGTTGTTATATTCTACAACTTTCAATGATTTCGAGTAATTCAGAAGAAAATCTATTGTTCTTCTTGATGGTACTAAATGTTTTTCCTCTTTGTGTGAAGACTTAAAGTAAAATTTCGCCATATTTTATAATCTTAAATTAGGGTTATTTAAAACTATAACGGCGTTACTTATACTTTATTATATGAAAGAGTTACTAATTTGTTAAAACTATGTTATTTTTCTCGATTACCTTTCTTAGGTTAATCAGCGCGTATCTCATTCTTCCCAAGGCAGTATTGATACTCACACCAGTTTTATCAGATATTTCTTTAAAACTCATATCCCGGTACATACGCATGATCAATACTTCTTTTTGATCATCTGGTAATTCCTGGATCAAGTTACGTAAGTCTTCTTCTACTTGATCTTTAATGATTCTTCTTTCAGCATTTAAATCTCCATCACTAATCACAGAAAAAATGCTAAACTCACCATTATCTTCAAATTTTGGCATTCGATTTCCTTTTCTAAAGTGATCGATCACCAAATTGTGAGCAATACGCATTACCCAAGGAAGAAATTTTCCTTCCTCGTTATATTTTCCATTTTTTAAGGTACGTATTACTTTAATAAAGGTATCCTGAAAAATATCTTCAGAAACATCTCTATCAAATACCTTAGAATAGATAAAACTATAAATTCTTTGCTTATGACGTTCGATTAGAATCGAGAGAGCGCTTTCATCACCTTTGATGTAGTTGTTCACCAAAACTGCGTCTGTCAGGGTGTAATCCTTCATACCGTTTACTTTATTTTAGTACCAACAAGCTTGGGGCTCGGGCTATGTTAAACTTAAAAAGTAAAGGTTTGCTATAGGCAGTTTTGTTTTAAATTAGGTGTTATTACGAGGGCTAAGATAATAACTCTCAGCGAAAATCAAACTATTTTCTGTTAATTTTTTTAACTAAACTTTCATTATCAATTGGTTATTGTACTTCTTAAGTAATCATTATCTTTGCGCTCTTACCGCATATTTGCTATGATTCAAGACATTACAACCTTTGATCCTAAAGAGAATATTATCATTAAAGGGGCTAAGCTCCACAACCTAAAAGATTTAGATGCGATCATCCCTAGAAACAAGTTGGTGGTGATTACAGGGCTCTCGGGTTCTGGTAAATCTAGTCTCGCTTTTGATACCCTCTATGCCGAAGGACAAAGACGTTATGTCGAGAGTTTGTCTTCGTATGCAAGACAATTCTTGGGGCGATTAAACAAACCCAAAGTAGAATATATAAAAGGTATCGCTCCTGCTATCGCTATTGAGCAAAAAGTAAACTCAACCAATCCCAGATCAACGGTAGGAACTACTACTGAGATTTATGATTATCTCAAATTACTTTTTGCAAGAATCGGTAAGACCTTCTCTCCTATTTCTGGAAATGAAGTAAAAAAAGACAATGTCACTGATGTCATAGAGTATGTAAAATCGTTTGAAGAAGGTGAAAAATTATTACTCCTTGCCCCTATCGCAGTAGAAAATGGAAGGACCTTAGAAGGTAAGCTAAAAGTACTTCAACAACAAGGGTATGCTCGTATCAAAGTAAATGACAAAGTACTTCGTATAGATGAAGCCTCTGTTAAAGATGCTGATACTATTTATTTGGTAGTAGACCGAATCGTAAAAAGAGAGGAAGAGGATTTTTTTAATCGTTTGGCTGATGCGGTAGACTCTGCTTTTTTTGAAGGCAAAGGTACCTGTTATATAGAAAGATTAGCAGATAGTCAACAACGCCAGTTTAGCAATAAGTTCGAATTGGACGGAATGACTTTCCTGGAGCCGAACGTACATCTTTTTAGCTTCAACAATCCATATGGAGCTTGTCCAGATTGCGAAGGTTATGGAGATGTGATTGGGATCGATGAAGACCTAGTTATTCCTAATACGGCATTAAGTGTATATGAGGGAGCTGTATTTCCATGGAAAGGCGATAGCATGAGTTGGTATAAAGATCAGTTGGTCAATAGTGCCTATAAATTTGATTTTCCAATTCATAAACCTTATTTCGAGTTGTCTCAAGAGCAAAAAGAATTATTATGGAATGGTAATGAATATTTTGAAGGTATTCATAGTTTTTTTAGCGAGCTGGAGTCTAAAGCTTACAAAATTCAAAACCGTGTAATGTTATCCCGATATCGCGGTAAAACCAAATGTAATACCTGTAAAGGTCGACGTTTGCGTAAAGAAGCAGGTTATGTAAAAGTAGGAGGAGTTACCATTACCGATTTGGTAGAAATGCCACTCAACGAACTTGCCGATTTTTTTAAGACCTTGACACTAAATGAATATGATTCAAAAATTGCAAAACGATTATTAAAAGAGATTAATAGTCGCTTGTCTTTTTTACAGAATGTTGGGCTCGAATACCTTACGCTAAATCGTAAATCCAATACCCTTTCTGGTGGAGAATCCCAACGTATTAATTTGGCAACCTCTTTGGGTAGTAGTCTGGTAGGATCGATGTATATTTTGGATGAACCCAGCATTGGTTTGCATCCAAAAGATACCGAAAAGTTAATCAAGGTATTGCAATCCTTACGAGATTTGGGAAATACTGTTATAGTGGTAGAACACGATGAGGATATCATGAAGGCAGCCGACGAAATTATTGATATCGGTCCTGAGGCAGGAACTTTTGGAGGAAATGTGGTGGCTACAGGTACATATGATCAAATTTTGAAAGCAGATTCGCTAACCGCAAAATACCTCAATGGTGGTCTGGAAATTGAAGTTCCGGAGCAACGAAGAACATCAAAATACTATGTAGAAATTATTGGAGCCAGAGAAAATAATTTGAAAAACATTGATGTTAAAGTACCTTTAGGAGTATTTACAGCAATTACAGGAGTTTCAGGAAGTGGTAAAAGTACATTGGTCAAAAAGATCATCTATCCATCTGTATTAAAGCAGCTAGGAGGTTATGGAGAAAAAGCCGGAGAGTTTACTGAGATCAAAGGAAATTTCAGCAATATCAAACATGTAGAATTTGTTGATCAAAACCCTATTGGAAGATCATCTCGTTCTAATCCGGTAACTTACATCAAAGCATACGATGATATAAGGGCTTTATTTGCCGATCAAAAGTTATCAAAAATTCGGAATTATAAATCGAAGCACTTTTCATTTAATGTAGATGGTGGTCGCTGTGAGACTTGTAAAGGTGAAGGCGTAGTAACTATTGAAATGCAGTTTATGGCCGATGTTCATCTAGAATGTGAGACTTGCGGCGGAAAAAGATTTAAAAAAGATGTTTTGGAAGTTACTTTTCACGATAAAAACATCCATGATATCTTATCGATGACTATAGATAATGCTATAGATTTTTTTAAAGAACACAACCAAACTAAAATACAAAGAAAGTTACAACCTCTACAAGATGTAGGATTAGGGTATGTACAACTGGGACAAAGCTCTTCTACCCTATCTGGCGGAGAAGCACAACGTATAAAACTGGCCTCTTTTCTGGTAAAAGGAAATACAAAAGATAAAGCACTCTTTATTTTTGATGAGCCGACTACAGGTCTCCACTTTCACGATATCAAAAAATTATTAAAATCTTTTAATGAGCTTATTGCAAAAGGGCATTCTATATTGGTTATAGAGCATAATTTGGACTTGGTAAAATGTGCGGATCACGTAATCGATTTAGGTCTGGACGGTGGTAAAAATGGAGGAACTATAATCGTGCAAGGTACCCCTGAAGAAGTGGCAAAAGACAAAGATTCGTACACTGCTACATATCTCAAAGAAAAACTGTAAGCAAATACACTTTATGAAAATAACCACATGTACCCGTGATGAAGCACGGCAGATTGTTGATGGCATAAATCAATACAACCTTAATCATGTTCCGGCGGTCCTACAGGAAAACTGGACTCCAATAGACTATGTTTTAAAAAACAAAGAGGATCAAGTTATTGGAGGAATTTTGGCCGGTATTGGATACTGGGCAGGCTTAGAAATCAAAATTCTATGGGTACATGAGGATTACAGACAACAGGGGCTGGGAACCAAACTATTACAAAAAGCAGAACAAGAAGCAATCATACACGGAGCTACGCTCTCTTCTCTTGATACTTTTGATTTTCAGGCAGAACAATTTTACCTCAAAAATGGATATCAGGAATTTGGGAGATTAGCAAATTTCCCCGAAGGTCATCAACGAATTTATCTTTCTAAAAAATTGTCTAAATAGTCCTTCATTTCTTGTAATGTCCTACTGAAAATTTCGGCTAAGTGATTTTAAACTGATAAACAAAAATTTATGTCACTTACCACACAACTCAAAGAACGTGCAGATCAATCGGCACAAAAATATCCAGAAACCACTCATGCTATTATGAACAACGGCATTCAGATCCTAAGAGATGCCAATCTTGTAAATAATGCCTTAAAAACTGGAGACAAAATACCTGAGATTACATTACCCAATGCAGCCAACAAAAATGTTTCGGTACAAGAAGTATTATTGAACAAAAAAGTGGTGCTTTCTTTCTATCGAGGAGGTTGGTGCCCTTATTGCAACCTAGAACTTCAAGCATTACAACAGTCCCTTTCGGAATTTGAAAAATATGGTGCTACCCTTGTAGCAATTAGTCCAGAAACTCCTGACAATTCTCTGACAACTTCAGAAAAAAACAATTTGAGTTTTGAAGTCTTATCTGATACAGATAATGAAATTGCCAAAAAATTCAATTTAGCCTTTACACTTCCCGAAGATCTTATCGACATCTACAATGGTTTTGGAATCGATTTGGTAAAAAGCAATGGAAACACAAATCAACAGTTGCCGATATCTGCAACTTATGTCATTGATCAGGATGGAACTATCATTTATGATTTTATTAAAGAAGATTACAAAGAAAGAGCTGATCCAGAAGAAATAATTAACTTTTTGAAAAACAAATAATTAGACCTCTGTTTTCATAACTTATCATTTTTTGGCACGCCATTTGAAATACAACTAAGCAAATAGCGGAAGCCGAAATGCTAATGAGTAGGCATAAACCCAAAACAATTTAAGTTATGAAAAAAATGGTACTTTTTATGGCAGCTTTGTTACTAGTAGGAACAACTGCTGAAGCGACTGAAAACCAACTGTCGGATCACCATGGGAATGGGGTTGCAAAACGCTATAACCGCGCACAACCTATCACCTTTGTTGAAGGTGGTGTAAAGTTCTTTGTCTATCCGGAAGGAGAAATCGAATTCAAAATCTTAAGGAATAGAAACAGAACACGTCAGACGAATTGGGGATGGGACAATAATATCCAAAGTGCACCTGGTTCACAAAGATACCACAATACGTATAGAAGACCTGTGCGATACGATTATTACGGTAGACTAAAAAGAGTTGGTTCAAACCACATTTTCTATGATCGATATAATCGAGTGCGTAGAGTAGGAACTGTACAAATGAGATATAACAGAAGAGGTCTGTTACATCAGGTAGGAGGACTACATATTTTCTATACCAAACACGGTAGAATTAAATATTTTGATGGAACTGTACACTATACGAATTGTGCTGCTCCCCTATCTCCATACTTCGAGCAAAACAGAACAAATAGACATCACAATGATGATCATATCTATAAAAACAGAAAACGTAAAAAAAGGTATGATGATGACGATGATGATTAAAATATAGATTAGTTGTTGGTTAGTTGTTGAAAATCCCGTTACCATATTCTTCAGGTAGCGGGATTTTCTATTGATAAAGTGTTGTTAATAGGGCCTCATTAGAATACCTTTTATTTTATATTTAAGAGTTCACTTTCAATTTTATAAATATCATGAAAACATCAAAAGTCATTATATTACTATTGATTTTTAATAGTTTATCCATTTTTGGTCAAAACATGGATTTTGAAGATTATGACCCTCCCTCTACCCTGGTTGTTCCAGAAACAATGATTACAAAAGCAAAATTTCCTTTTATAGATGTACATAATCATCAATTTAGGATGCCGTCTCAAAACCTCAAAGATTTGGTGGACGAAATGGATAAATTAAACATGAAGGTAATGGTTAACCTGTCTGGAAGAGGTAGAGGTTCTGATGAACATTTAATGAAAGCTTTAGAAAATGTAAAAACAAATTACCCTAATCGTTTTATTGTTTTTACCAATATTAGTCTTACAGGGATTGATGAATCCGGATGGACCGAAAGAACTGTAGCGCAACTAGAAAAAGATGTTGCTTTGGGAGCTAATGGTCTTAAAATCTACAAGAGTCAAGGAATGGACAATAAAGATAGTAAGGGTAATCGTATTAAAATAGATGATCCTAGAATTGGTCCTGTTTGGGAGAAATGTGGAGAATTAGGCATTCCTGTTTTGATCCATGCTGCCGACCCCAAGCCGTTCTGGGATGCACATGATAACAAAAACGAACGATGGTTAGAACTAAAACTGCGTTCTAGAAGAAAACGAGATGCTAAGGTCACTGGTTCGTGGCAAACTATAATCAACGAGCAACATAATATTTTCAGAAAACATAAAAACACTAAGTTTATCAATGCGCACCTGGGTTGGTATGGAAATAATCTGGCGAAATTGGGAGAATTGATGGATGAGATACCTAATATGTATTCTGAAATTGGAGCGGTAATCGCAGAGTTAGGCAGACAACCTAGAAATGCTAAGGCCTTCTTAACCAAATACCAAGATCGGATAATGTTTGGTAAAGATTCCTGGAATCCAGAGGAATATCACACCTATTTTAGAGTATTAGAATCTAGTGATGAGTATTTCCCTTATTATAAAAGATATCATGCTTTTTGGAAAATGTATGGTCTGGATCTTGATGATGAAGTTTTAAAAAAGTTGTACTACAAAAATGCACTAAAAGTGATTCCAAACATTGATAAAAGCTTGTTTCCAAAATAAAAAACAGTCATCTACTTTATAAAACAAAAGCTCTGCAGATTGCAGAGCTTTTTTTATACCTAAAATTTGTTTTGACGTTCATCAATTGAGATTTAAGAGGTTAAAAACCCCTCACAATAATCCAATTACTCAAACATTTATCTCAAAATAAATTTCTCCTCTTGTAAAAAAGTTGGAGGAACGATGGTACTATTTTCAAAATTGAGGAACACTACTAAAAGTAAATAACAATTCACTCTTCAATATCAATAGTATTATTATGAAAAAAACAGCATTTATCTTTTTTGCACTTCTTGCTACATCTTTTGGGTATGCTCAATCAATACCAATCACAGGAGATGGTTATCACCTGTATGGCCCAAACACAACATGGGGAGAATATCTAAAGGTTGGCGGTAACGGTCGAGGTACTTCGAAAGCCTCTGTGGTAGCTACCAACGGAAATTTGCATTTAGATTCGAAGGATGGTAACGCTACCTATTTAAACCATTACAGTAAAGGAAATACTTTCTTGAATCTAAACGGTGGAAATGTTGGTATTGGTACTTCTGCACCTGCAGGTAAGCTCCACGTAAAAGGAGAAACTTATGTTGATGGAGGATGGTTAAGAGTGAAAGGATCAAAAGGAATTTTCTTTCAAGATTTTGGAGGAGGTTTTGTCATGACCGACAATTCATGGATTCGAACCTACGGAAACAAGAACTTTTATCACAATACAGGTGCCATGCGAACGGATGGAACGCTACAAGTAGGACCTTCGGGGAATCGATTTGTCGTAAACACCGCTGGAAAAGTAGGAATACGCACCACATCACCAGATGAAACTCTTCATGTAAACGGAACCACTACGATCACTGCCGATATTGGTGTTCCTACTTCAAATCACTGGCAAACGGGTAGCCATACTTTAGAGCTACAAAATAGTGATCAGGGAGAAGTAGTATTGTCATTTCACAGAGCTGGTTATAGCAACGCTGCTATCAAACATCCTGCAAGTGGCGGAATCGCATTCTCAGCCAATGGATTTTACAATCAAACCCATATGCACCTAAAAAGTAATGGGTATTTGGGAATCGGTACTTCAAACCCAGGTTCAAAAATGGAAATTAGCAACTCGAACAACCTTAGATTATGGTTAAACAAAAATGATCAATCCTCTATTTCTTTTGTTCCTAATAACGGGAATTCAATATTCCATATTAATCATGGTTTAAACAATGATCTTAAAATTTCACATGGTGCTACCGTTGGTGCGGTAAGCATAATGACTATCAAAAATAGTGGGTCAATAGGAATAGGTACGAATAACCCTGATGCCAAATTAGCTGTAAACGGCAATATCCATACTAAGGAAGTAAAAGTAGATTTGGTTGGGTGGCCGGATTATGTATTCGAAGATAGTTATCAACTTCCTACCCTATCCCAGGTAGAAAAACACATTAAAGAAAAAGGTCATCTGCAAAACATCCCTTCTGCTAAAGAGGTAGCAAAAAATGGAATAAAACTGGGAGAAATGAATAAGCTTCTACTCGAAAAAATTGAAGAGTTGACCCTATACACTATCGATCAGGAAAAGGAAATTAAAGCCTTACATCAAAAGATCAACGCTTTGGAACAGCAAAACTCAAAAATTCAAAAGTTAGAGGAAACACTAAAAATACTACAACAACAAATCAACAACTAAAATGAAAAAAACACTCACTCTCGCATTTTTTGGGGCACTATTGAGTTTCGGGATGCAAGCACAGGAATACGTACAAACTACTACAAATAGAGCCTATGAAAACAAAAGCTTTAGAACATCGGGTAAATTCTCTATAGGGCCTTCTGACACTCAAGTGGTCGGAGGTTCACCGCTTAACATTCAAACAAATTGGGGAAACTGGATGGCACTCGTAGATGGGTATAAAAAAGATGTATATGCTTTTCATAACCCTAATAACGGTGGTCGTATGGAACTATTTATCCATGATGGTGTAACCAATGCAAATAATTTTGGGGTATTCACCATTAGAAGAGATGGAAATATTGGTATAGGAACGGGAGCCCCAGCAGAAAAACTTCATGTTAATGGTGCCATACGAGGTAATATCTCCGGAGGTGCTTTACGAATTAAATCTGCTCACGGGTACATAGAAGTTGGGCCTCGAAATACTTCTTGGGCTCATATATATACAGACCGTCCTAAAATCATTTTTAATAAAGATGTGTATACTACAAGTAATGCTTTCTCTTCATACGATAATGATCTTATCTTCAAAACTAAAGGTACAGAACGCCTGCGCATAGATGACACCAACGGAAATATAGGAATTGGAACTAACGCTCCAAAATCTAAGCTACATGTAAACGGAGATATGTTTATGAATGCTGGAGAAGGTTTCAGAATCTATGGGGACAGTAACTACTTTGGACAATACCTTGATGGAATCATTTTCGAAATGCAAGATACCAATGCTACCAATGGAAATACAGATGGTGGTTTTGTGTTTAAAGGACATACCCCAAAAGATGGCATCTCCAAAGACTGGATGGTGATTAAAACCGGAGGGCTTGTTGGTATAGGTACCAATACTCCTGATGCTAAATTAGCGGTAAATGGAAACATTCATACCAAAGAGGTAAAAGTAGATCTTGTAGGTTGGGCAGATTATGTGTTTAATGCAGATTACCAATTACCAACACTTCAGCAGGTAGAAGATCATATCAAAACCAAAGGGCATCTTATCAATATTCCTTCTGAAGCAGAAGTAGTAAAAAATGGGATACATCTAGGAGAAATGAATGCAAAACTTCTGGAAAAAATAGAAGAACTTACCCTTTATACCATTTCCCAACAAAAAGAAATAGATCGATTAAAAATGGTTGAAGATCAAAACCAAAAGTTAGCACAAAGACTAGCTAAAATCGAAGCGCTCTTAGAAAATACAAATAACAATGATGCTCATGGACAAGAAAAATAACAACATCAAAAAAACAATACTCCTCCTGGGGCTATTTTTGATCGCTTTTATTGTGCGATCGCAAGATGAGAAAGAATATGATCCTTTTTATGTAAGCGAGCACATCCCATCTAGTCCTGAAACAGGGAATCTGGGAGAATATGGAAATTATGCGGCTAGTCCTTATAATGGAACCGCAAATGTGCATGTACCTATTTATACGATAAATTGGGAAGGATTACAGATTCCTATTCAAATTAATTATGATACAGGAGGTGTAAAAGTAGCCTCCGAAGCAAGTTGGGTTGGACTCAACTGGAGTCTTTCTACTTCATTCGGTATTCACCGCAGAGTATACGGACAAGATGACTTTAGCGAAAAAATTGCCGGAGGTTACGCCGGGGCTCCCAAAAGCGGATATATTTTCAATGATTTAGATCTGGAATGGCAAGAAGGCACGGCAAGACCCTTTTTGGATTACAGTGAAATCCTTGATGTACACCACAGCTTTGGATTACAAACTGCTGAAGGTCGCGCATCCCGTTATCTCGACACACAGCCTGATATTTTTACTGTTAATCTATTTGGGCAGAATTATAAATTCATGTTGAACAAAAAAGGATCTCATGAGTTTATTGATGCTATAGTCTTTAACAATAAGAATGTAAGAATTACTTTTAATCTTACCGCTAAAACATTTACCCTATTAGATGAACATGGATTTACATATTATTTCAACACCAAAGAAATCAATACGACATTCAACACTATCCAGGGCAATAATCCTCTCGATTCCAGCTCTTATCAAGGTGCTATTAGCAATATTTTTGCACTTTTTAATAGAGCAGACACTGCCTTAATTACCAATTGGTCGTTAGACCGAGTGGTTTCGCCAAGAGGAAGAGAATTGAATTTTGAGTATCAAAAGGGATTGTACTTTACCTTTCCTAATTATTCTATCATCGCAGATGGTAGGGACAAGGAACATTGGTCAAATTGGCCTCAAGAACAACATCAATCCGCGATACAGAAAAAAATCCATTCTGTATCTACCACCATTATCGAAAACAACTATTTGACCTCTATACAAGGGGACTTTGGAGAAATAAACTTTGATTTGGGACCTAGGCAGGACCTTAGTACAGGAAGCACTATCAATACACTTTCTAACAACTCATACGGTAGTCATGTATTGATTACAGCCCAAAGCCAAATACGTTCATGTCATGGAGCATCAAATTCCTGTGGGACGAGCACTTCTCTCCTACCTAAAAAGTTGAACAGTATTGAAGTAATAAACTCCAATGGGAAAAAAGTTATAGATGCACAGTTTCATCAAAGTTATTTCAATAGTAATAAAAGCACAGATGCAGTAAAAGAAAGAAATTTACGTCTCAAACTAGATGGTATTACTGTTAATGATCGCACCCACGAATTTAATTACCTGCAAGAAAACAGCCTTGCGCCAAAAGATAGTAATGGAGTTGATTTCTGGGGATATGACAATGGAGTATTTACCAACGACACCAAGATTCCACGTATAGGTCGTTTTATCACCTCTAGGGTAAACATGCCTGGAAATAGATTGGAAATTGCACAATCCTTTGTAAAATATAATGGAGCTATCCGTAAAAGTAATTTTACATTTGGAAAACGAGGAGCATTAACCGAAGTCATATTTCCAACCAAAGGAAAAACTATTTTCGAGTACGAACCTCATGAAGTCGTAATGGAAGCTCCTGCTCCTTTTACTGTAACCGATTATTTTCCTGCCCCTAATCAAGATAGGTTAAGATGGACAGATATGCGAGATGAATCCAAATTCAAACTCACTTATCAATATCTAAAGTATGCCAAAGACTCTAGGTACAATTATTTTGAAAAGAATGCCCCGGTCATTCAGGGCGATGCCATTGAGATAGAGCTAACCCTAGATAACAGGTTTGAAGTTGATTTCCCTTCTTTGGTAAAAATAGATGGGTATCTAAAAACGCATACAGGCTGGGAAGGATTAGGATTTTATGGTAGTCAAGCTGTAGTTGTAGTGGAAAATGTAAATACGGGTGTAGAAAAAGTGGTTTTTAGAGTTTCTGATGCACCAAATGATTTTGGGAACTCTTCTACCAGAAACGACGTATCCAAAATCGTTAGTTTGGCTCCTGGCGAATACCTTGTAAAAACAAAAGCAATCGTGCCTTCAGGAGATCCTAACACACGACCTCCTACTCCAGCTGTAGAGTATCAAAGCACAAAGATTTTATTACAAACTTTTGAGAGCATTGGTGATCAAGATATTTCTGATATTATAGAAACCTTTGAAATTGGTGGACTTAGAATCAAAAAAATCATTCACAAAGATTCAGATAATAGTTTCCTTAAAGCAACAGCATACAATTACAACAATCCAGATGCACTAGATGGTCTTGATTCTTCTGGGAAACTAATGGATGATCTGATTTTCCATTCAAAGGCATCAGGATTCCATTCATATAACCCCAGGGAATATGGTGATTTTAATCTCACTGAAACCAATATGGTTGGAGGCAATAACAGTGCTCAAGGATCACATATTGGATACTCTTTGGTAAGAGAGTTTAATGTTGATGAAGCAGGAAATACCTTAGGATGGATCGAACGAAAGTATCACAATCAAAAGAATGAATACTTTACGGATAGTTTTAATCTTCCCTATTCATATGATTACTTGACTGGAAATGGAGATCCTTATATCAGTATCTTAGGTACACAGATAAAGTGGACCTGTAGCGGCTTGGATTTTGGTAATAATTGTAGGGGTGATGTAAAATACCGATCAACTAAGGGATATGCAGAAATTACAAATACCGTATTATTAGGGTTACCCTTAAGACTCAGCTTTGCACATGCCAATGGTAATGTGCTGGAGGAACGTGTTTTTGCTAAAGATGAAACCTTAATCGAGAAAACAGAAAACACCTATCAGTACCTAAACGGTAATGTCCCCAATCAACATTTTGCAAGTTTCTTAAGTGTAGGCTTAAAAACATTGGGAACTACCAGTCAAGGTGCAATAGAATCAAGTTTATATGACACTTGGGATGAAGGTCCATGGGGTGCTAACCATCATACCTATTTTCCTTACTTATTCCCTATTCATCATGGGCAGGTTTCTAGATTACTAAATTCAAAGAATTATAAAATCTTTGACAGTGAAGAATTGGTTACACAACAAATCAACACCTACAACGAAGACACTCATCATGTAAAAGAGCAAAAGTCGATTCTGGATCAACAAAAAGAACAAATTACCAAGCTCTTTTACCCATACGATACCGAAGTCTACAACAATGCAAACATGAACTTACTACGGCAGGAAAATCGGGTGGCTACAGTGATCCAAAGTGAAAGCTATAAAAATAGCAGAAAACAAGGGACTGTACTTTATGAATATGCCAACAATGGAAATACCGGAGGTACCACATTGGTTCATAAAATTGCAGTAGGTAAAGCAGCACATCCAGTAGATGAAAGAACCGTTTTTGAATTATACGACGATCATGGAAATGTATTGCAGAAAAAGCTAACCGATGGGATCAGGACCACTTATATCTGGGGATACGATAAACAATATCCCGTAGCCAAGATCGAAAATGCTACGAGAGTACAGGTTGAAGCCTTATCAGGTTTTGGGGCTAATTTCCATACTGGTGCATCGGGACTAAGTGCTTCGCAAGAAAGTACATTAAGAAATGGACTGGCAAATGCACTCATTACCACATACACCTACGAACCTCTTATTGGTATTACATCAATGACCGATCCCAAAGGGTATACCATGACTTATCATTATGATGCATTCAATCGATTAGAGTTTGTAAAGGATCAGCAAGGTAATCTGGTTTCAGAAAATAAGTATAACTACAAAAACTAATAAAAATGATACAACATATTTCTAAATATATACTGGTTGCATTGCTTTTTGTAGTTGTTACACTACAAGGACAAACCCAAACCAACATTGTAAAAGACGGAAACTATACCGTGACAGGTAGCGAGACTCTGACTGCTACTCAAAGCATTACCTTAAAACCCAATAGCTGGATCAAGTCAGGAAGTACTTTTTCGGCAATAGTATCTGCAGATGCTTATATCGATGTTGCTTTTGATAGTAATGAAAACTATGTGTTTACAAGAGCTTATCAAAGAGCTATGTCATCTAGTACTGGTATTAGTAATAATAGCGATGTAATTGAAAGTATCACTTACTTTGATGGATTAGGAAGACCCAAACAACAAATAGGGATCAAAGCCACTCCAGATAAAGGTGACCTAGTAAATCATATTGGGTATGATCAATATGGAAGACAAGCTAAGCAGTACTTACCTTTTGAAGCCATTGGTAATGCTGGAGAGTATACCGCAGTAGATATCAACACTAATATCAATAGCTTTTACAAAAACAAATATCCTGAGGATTTCACAGGAGTATCTACAGCCAATGTAAATGCTTACTCTGAAAGCATCTTTGAGGATTCTCCTTTAAGTCGTGTTTTAGAACAGGGAGCACCAGGAAAAGACTGGAAAGCCAATCCAAATAGTGACGCTGATCATACTATTAAATTCGACTGGCAAACCAACACCGCTAATGAGGTATTCTACTTTTGGGTGAATTTTCATATGGATAATACCGAGGTTCCAATTCTGGTTAAAGATGGATACTATGGTGCTAATGAACTTTTGGTAACCACGACCAAAGATGAAAACTGGCAACCCAACCAACAACATCCCAATGATCATACCGTCAAAGAATACAAAGACAAACTGGGCCGTGTGATTCTAAAAAGAACTTATAACAACAATGTTGCCCATGACACCTATTATGTACATGATGACTTTGGAAATCTGACTTATGTGATTCCACCAAAAGTAACACTAAGTGCCACCGATGGTGTATCGGCTACAGAGCTTTCTGAACTGTGTTACCAATACATCTATGACTACCGTAATCGAATGGTAGAAAAAAAGATTCCGGGCAAGGATCGGGAGTATGTGATCTATAACAAACTGGATCAACCCGTAATGACTCAGGATGGGTTACAACGTCCTAAAAAAGAATGGCTCTTCACCAAATATGACGCCTTTGGAAGAGTGGCGTATACTGGATTACATGAGCATTCTTTTGTGACCACTAGAGCTGGATTGCAACAAAATGCGTTTAACAACAGTAATCTGGTACAATATGAAACCAAACAAAGCTCGGCTTCGAGTATTGCTGGTACCACCATTTACTATTCGGATAATGCATATCCAGACACCAAGTTGATCTATACCATCAACTATTATGACAATTACACTTTTGATCATAATGTATCTAATCCTGGTACCGTTATGGGGCAAACAGTAAATACTAATGTAGAAGGATTAGCTACTGGTACCAAAGTACGGGTATTAGGAACTAATGATTGGATTACAACAGTAACCTATTATGATGCAAAAGGGAGACCAATCTATGTACATAGCACCAATACCTATCTCAATACGGTAGATATAGTAGAGACCAAATTGGATTTTGCCGGTAAGATATTGGAAACCAAAACCACACATACCAAAGATAGTAATGTTGCTATAGTAACGGTTGACACATTTAGCTATGATCATATGGGAAGGCTGCTTACGCAAAATCAAACCATCAACAACCAGGCAGAAGAACAAATCGTAAGCAATACCTATGATGAGCTTGGGCAACTGGAAAACAAAGATGTTGGTGGTGGGCTACAAGCTGTAGTTTATGCGTATAACATTAGAGGATGGTTAACAGGAATTAATGATGTCAATACTTTAGGTAACAAACTTTTTAGTTTCAAGATCAATTACAATCAGATAGAAGGATTGCACAATGTAGACAAACTATATAATGGTAACATTGCGCAAACCATTTGGAAAACAGCAAATGATAATACCAAAAGATCATATGCCTATGAGTTTGATGCTTTAAATAGAATTACCAGAGCAAACAGCAATAAAGGTAATACCCTAATGACTGGGGATTCATTTAGTATCTGGGGAATCGCGTATGATAAGAATGGAAATATTGGTCGAATTACCAGAAACGGGAATCCAACCGGAGCTGCTACACAAAAAATCGATGAGCTCTATTATACCTATTCTAATAATAAATTAACCGACGTAAGAGAAGCAGTAACTTCTAGTTATAAGAATGAAGGTTTTAAAGATGGCACCAATGCTAACGATGATTTTGAATATGATATCAATGGAAACACGATCATAGATCGTAATAAAAATATTTCTAGCATTACCTATAATCATTTGAACTTACCCACTCAAGTATCTTTTACGAATAACTCGGGATTCTTCCCTACTTTGCTAGGCTCGATACGGTATACCTACGATGCCTTAGGAAATAAACTAAGTAAAAAAGTATCCGAAAATGGAGCCACAATCACTACAGATTATGCAGGCAACTACGTGTATAAATCCAACACTGGACCTGGTGGTTGTGCAGGATGCCCTTCATCTGCTTCTGGACCGGATTTACAATTCTTCAACCATGCAGAAGGATATAGCGAACCTCAAAATGATGGAGGTTTTGCCTATATTTATCAATACAAAGATCATCTAGGAAATATAAGACTATCTTTTGGCGATCAGGATAACAATGGAACTATCAATCCTTCTAATGAAATCTTAGAAGAGAAAAATTATTATCCTTTTGGGTTAACTCATAAAGGATATAATAACATTCAAATAGGAACCAAAAACAACTTCAAACAATTTCAAGGACAAGAATTTACGGAAGATTTAGGTATAAACGTTCACGAATGGAAATACCGAGTAAGTGATCCTACAATTGGTCGCTTTTGGCAAATTGATCCTCTTGCAGAGAAATATAACTGGATGACTACTTATCAATTTTCTTCAAATCAACCTATTCATGCTCCAGAATTGGAAGGTATGGAAAGTTCACATGACTTAAACACCAGGGATGTTGCTTTGGAGGGGGCTACAAAAGAAGAGCGGAAAGCTGTCTTAAAACATCAAACGACAGCTTTCGTTACTGGAGCGGCTGTTAGCGCCGATCTTTATTTTACGAGAGGTACATTTTCAAAAAATTTAATTGAACAGGCTGGTATTCAATTTTCGTTTAATCTGGCTGATCAAATGATAAAAGGTGAAGAAGTAAATTTAACCAAGGCCATAGGCGATGCCACTAGATCTGCCGATTTAGGGGATGCCGGAATCGAAATTGGGTTATCCAAACTTGTTCCAGGATCAACCCTTGCCACCAACATTGTGAATAAAGTTTCATCCTCAATGGTTGACATTACCCTAGAAGGAGGTTTTCAATTAGGAGGTGTTAACAAAGAGGTAAGTGATGTTGCAACTGATTTTACATTTTCAGTCATAACAGATAGAATCAAATCTACTGAGCTACCAAACACCAAATTTAGTGGTAATAATCTTGTCAAAAGCCTTAAAGATAGTCTTATAGATTTTGCATCAAGTGAATCTCAGAAGACCTCTGTAAGTAAGACCAAGATAAGTACTAGTCAGTCCACGGACGAAAGAGAAATCAATACAAAAAAAATCGACAATACTAGAGTAAGATTTTAATTTAAAAATTATTAGAAATATGGTACTTATAAAACAAAAAAAGATTCTCAGTTGCCCCTAGTTTACAACTGATGGTAACTGTTAACGGAAGAATTATGCTTCTCCGCTGGCTCATAGCATATGCTAGTTCGAGTTTGCAACTCGGACTTCCAAACAAGTGAGAAAACAAATATCAAAATACCAAGATCCCTCAGATGTATAATCCAAGGGGTCTTTTTTTATTCAACTCAAAACCCTAAAAAAGTTAACACGTTAATTTTTAGGGTTTTAATTTTTTGGCACGCTGCTTGATACTATAAAAGTGAGCATCAAAAACACAAATCTTTGATACTCCTTTAAAATCAAACATTATGAAAAAATTTGTTTTACTTTTTACAGGTCTTTTGCTAGCCACATTTACTGCTAGCGCATCAGAAACGAATACTAATCCATCCGCACGTTATTATAACTATGGGAAGTCGTTCATCTTTACCGAAGGTGGTGTTGAGTTCTCGGTATATGCAGATGGGCAATTCGACTTTTTCCTTAATGGTCGAAGAGGCGGAGTAAACGTTGGCGTAAATGCCCCTGGAGTAAACATAAGTTTTAATTCTGGATATAATTATGACCCATTCGTACAGTATGATGATTATGGGGCTGTTGTACAGATTGAAGATATTCCGATCTTTTATGATCACTATGGCAGAATCGTACAGGCCGGTGATATCTTTATCAACTATAATCGTTGGGGTCGTGTAGCAAGAGTAGGTGGATTATATGTACACTACAATAGCTATGGTAACTTCTTAAACTGTACTGGTTTTATCAACCGTTTTAACAGACACTATGTATACAGACCTTTCCACGCGTACTTTACCGTACCTGTAGTAAACAGATGTATCGTTTGGGATCGTCCTTATAGAAGATTTTATTCTCCGTTCAGATATTCATATACGGTATATAGAAACAACTATTATAATGGATACTACAGCAGACCTTATAGAAGTCGTAACTATTATAGACCGAATAACAGAGTACGAAGCTATAACAGAGGATATAGAGTATCTAATGCAAGAAATGTAGGATACAGATCTAGAGATAGCAGAACGGCAATGTACAAGAGAAACGATCGTAACTATACAAATAGAAGCAGATCTAGAGCAGTAAATAATGGAAACAGAAATGTAACCAGAAGTAGGTCTTATGACAACAACTCTAGAAATGTGACAAGAAGTAGATCGTATGACAATAACTCTAGAAGTGTAACCAGAAGCAGATCATATAATAATGGTTCAAAAAATGTAACTAGATCACGTACTGTGACCAGAAATACACAAAATGCAACCAGAGCAAGATCTGGTAACAGCACACCTTCTAGAAACAGAGTTCAAACTGCGGATAGAACTAGAAAAGCTGTAGCAGGTAGATCATATAGTAGTAAACCAAAATACAATAGATCTACAAGAACGACGCAAACGCAGAAACCAAAGAGTTATTCAAGAAATCGCTCTGGTAATGTAACAAAAAGATCTCAAAACAGTCAATATAAGAGTAGAGCGACAACGTCGAGATCAAACACAAAAACAAGTAGAAGCAATACGAATAGCAGATCAAGAGGAAACTCAGCACCTAGATCAAGATCCGCTAGAAGTAGAAGCTAGAAAAACATAAATGAATTTTATTTTTTTGGTTGGTTAGTTGGAAAATCCCTCTGAGATGAATGCCTAGGCACCTCGAGGGATTTTCTTTATCAAGTCGTTAATGTCTGGTGATATTTTTAATCCCAAAACCACTAGCCCATACCCTACTCCTATCAATATACTTTTGAGTACAATATTCAAAACTGGATGAAACGAAAAGTTCCAGAAATAAAATCCAAATACAAATACCAAAATCAGCATTAATGCTGTGAGCGTATTTTTAGAAAATGGATGCATTCCAAATTTTTGATAGACTACCCACAGCTTTGCTACATTATAGCAAAACACCGAAGAAAATGTAGCCATTGCAGCTCCGGTAACTTTGTAAATTGGAATCAACCATAGATTAAAACCAAAAGAAAGTATAGCCATGCCTACCCCAATATATAATACCAATCGATAATAATCAGAGTTATAGAGTATCGAATTATTGTTCCCTAAAAGGTTATCAAACAACTTCACGCTTCCTATCAGGATCACTATCCATATGAACAGCTCGTATTGATCGGGTATCATCCCAAAAAGTTCATGCACATTGCAGATGATCAATACCAAAAGTAATCCGCTTGCGATCAAGAGATTTAACGAGCTCTTTTTATATAGAGCTTGTAGTTGATCCATTGCTTTCTCATTAATCAGTTTTGCAGTTAATGGATAGGTGATTTGATGCATGGCCCTGGATGGGATGATAATGACACTAGCGATATAGGCGCAAATCCCATACTTTGCCACATTCTCGATTGGCAAGTATCGCTCAATCATTGTTTTGTCCAGATCGATCAATAAAGTAGCTACCGATCCCGCAATCAAAATCAAAAATGAGTATTTAAAAACACTTTTATAATTCGCAGGTAGGGATATTGTAAATTTTATAGGATGCAATCGGAATGCATAAACCATCATGATTCCTGTTCTAAGAATATATACCGCTACCAACGCATATATAAATTGTTGTACAGAAAGTATTTCATAATACACCAATAGCAACAACAAACAAATACAAATTCGCAAAAAAAGTTCTTTCATTCCATTCCCAAAAACACTTTTCAACTTGACTTTGGACCATGCAAAAAAGACTTCGAAATACGCCAAAGCATAGGCTAAGGCAAAAATCGTCCAGATATAAGGTTGTACGATGGTATTTCCTTCAGAGAAGTAACTTAATAACAAATCATAAAACAGTACTCCTATCCCTCCTAGCACTACAGCAATCGCCAGTGGCATTACCAACATAATGCTCAAAAAACGATCTTGTTCCTTTTGATTGCTATAGGAGGAAAAGAACTTGACCAAAGTGTTGTGCGTACCAAAAGCCATTAACGGCCATATCAAATTGGATACTGAGATAAGATAAGAAACCAAACCATAGTAAGTATCCTCCATAAAATTGGTAAACAAAAACAGCGTATTTACCGCACCGATACCAAAACCAAGGCAGGTAATGATTACATTTTTTATGGATTGATTTACTACTACTCCCATGTATTTGTATCGTACTTAAATTTAGGATTTAGCAATCAGCTATTGACTAGTTATTGCTTATTTTTTTCTTTTGATCAGCTTTGCCATCTCCTGGGTTAACGCTTTTCTACTATATTTTTCGAGATCTTCAGGCTGCGCCACTAAAGCTCCATCCTGATATGCTTTAAAATAGGAAAAAATTGTAGACTTGATATCGGCATACTCGTCATACTCAAAAAACTTTCCTGCTTGGGTGTCATTAATGATCTTTGCGATATCTGCTCCCTTTGGACCTATAGCAACTATAGGTCGCTTTGAAATCATATACTCAAACAATTTACCAGGTATGATACACCTTGTATCCTCACTATCAATTTCAATAAGCAATAAAATTTGCGATTGCCGTTGTAAACGAACCGCTTCACTATGTGAAACATATCCCACTACATCCAAAAAAGGGGACAATCCAGCATCTTTAATAGCAGACAGAACATCATCACTTACTGCTCCTATCAAACGCAACTCAAATTCCTTGGTAAATTCTTGGTCTTCCTCAGTTAACTGCTTCAACGCTTTCCATAAAAGTAATGGATTTCTACCCGACAAGAGTGACCCTATATGAGCAATAGTAAATTTAGTATCCAATGATCCCTCCTCCACTTTTTCTTCATCATAACCATTGGTTACTACAGCAATCGGTTTTTGCGTAATGCCAGAAAATTCATCTCTAGTAGTAAAACTAGTTACCGTAATTTGATCCGCTGTAGTTAGTACTTCTTTTTCAAGCACTTTATGCTTTTGAATGGATTTCTTTGTAAGCTTCAATTTATCATGATACCCAATGGTTGTCCATGGATCTCTAAAATCTGCTATCCAACGCACATTCAATCGTTCTTTAAGCGTTTTCCCTATCAAATGCACACTATGCGGTGGTCCAGTAGTAATAATCGTGTCGATTTCATGTTCTTTCAGATAACCACTAAGATAACTTACAGAAGGACGTACCCAATATTTCCGGGCATCAGGGATAAAAAAGTTTCCGCGTATATACAGCAATAAACGCTGTATAAAGGTTTGCTTTTTTGATCCCGAAATGATTCCTCGACTAATCGTTTTTGTCTCTTTTTTTGAAAATAGTTGTGCAAAACGATAGGGTTCAAAAATCGGACGTCGCAACACAGTAATATCCTCTGGTATTTCTGAAATCAATGTTTCGTCTAGTAAAGGATAGGTAGGATTACTTGGTGTATACACTATAGGTTCGATTCCAAAATCTCTGAAATATTTGACAAACTTCAGCCAGCGTTGTACTCCAGGTCCTCCGGCTGGTGGCCAATAATATGTTATGATCAGAACTTTCAAAATCAGGATTACTTATCTTCTGTGCTTAAAGATAATAAACTACCACTTTTCTTATATTGATAAAACAAACCTCCAAGAATCAACAGTATAAAAATAATCGTACTCGTTAATGTAATTGTACTTCCGGTTTGCACCACCTGTGGTTCGAATTTGAATTCGATTTTATGCTTCCCGGCAGGAACTTTAAGTCCTCTTAGCATATAATCCACTGGGTAAATAGGTTGCAGTTCATCATCGATATAGGCATTCCAGCCTTTTTCGTAATATGCCTCAGAAAACACCATAAAACCAGGGTTTACTGCATACATGTTATACGCCAGATGATCGGGCTCGGTTTTCGAAATAGAAACGGTAGATACACTATCTTTTAACGGAGTAAATCCTTCAAAATCTAACTTAAAATCATTTCTGATCACTGCCACTTTTTTGGTGTCAATCGATCCCAATGCTTCGAACTCTGCCTTATATCCATCAACAAACTTTAACTCTTCGACGAACCAAGCAGGTCCGTTGATTGAAGGATTTTGCTGAGCATCCAAACCTTTTTCACCATTTTGTATGATATACTTTACATTCAGCATGTTTAAGATCTCCAAATTACCTTTTGCCAATTGCCCGTAGTAGATGTCATCCATTTTTCTGGGTCTTACCGCAGAATATCCGTTGATGGTATTGAAAAAGTAATTGGTATGTGAATTGTTAAATCCTCTTGCCTGATCTAGCACACGATAATAGGAATCATCTTTCAGAATCTGTTGATCCACATCTGTAGCCTGAAAAAAGGATTTGTACTCTCTCTTTGATATAAAATTCTCTTCGTTTAAGCTTCGTCGATCTACAGATACCAAATCTACAAGGATTAACACAGCTATTCCTACTAAGGCTATATTTTCTGAAAATTTCTTTTTCAACAACAGCCAAAGTACTCCCGCAGTTAGCAGTATAAAGATTAGTGAGCGTAAACTATCACTCTTCAACAAACTGATTCGATCTTCTACGATAGCATCAAAGATGTCGGGTTGCTCTATGGCAAAACGGGTTTCTGAAGCCGATTTGAAATTAAACAAACTCCCTCCAAACAACCAGAAAATCAAACACAAACCTCCTAAAAATCCGAGAGAGATCAGGAATTTTTTCTGTTTTTCTTCTAAGGAAACTTTATCATTAAACCATCTATGCAATCCAAATACAGCCGCAATAGGGATCAGTAATTCTAAGATCACTTGTATACTAGATACCGCTCTAAATTTATTATACAGAGGAACATAGTCTACAAAAAATCGGGTAACAAACTCCAAATTCTTACCCCAACTTAGTGCCAGTGATAAAATCATGCCCCCTAATAACCACCATCTCAATCTTCCTTTAACCATCAAAATACCCAGCAGCGCCAAGAAGACAACAGTTACACCAAGATATGGAGGAGCTTCTACAAAAGGTTGATCTCCCCAATACAAACGAGTACCGCTAGCATAATAATTTGCTTGATCCCTGGGTTGCCCAAGGGATATTAACTTTTGATAAAATGCAGAATCAGATCCCAGATCTGCCGCAGTACCTAATCCCATAAGCTTTGGTACAAACAAATTGAGCGATTCTAGTTTCCCATAGCTATATTCAGTAATATATTCAAAATCAAGCCCATCATTTTGGGATCCATTGGCTACTGTAGGATCTGCTAGCAAATTCTTTCCGCGGATACTAGTCTTCGCATATTCTGAAGTTGATAATAAGGTGGTTGCATTGGTTGCGAGACCAAGTGCCACTGCTAACACTAAAACACCGATAGACTTAAAAAAATGCGGTACTTCTTTCTTTTTAAAAGCATCAATTAAATACGCTACTCCTAAGACACCTACCAACAAACCGAGGTAATAAGTCATTTGATAGTGATTCGCCTGTATTTCTAAGCCCATGGCCAAGGCAGTGAGTATAGCCCCCCATAAATATCGTTTTTGAAATACCAATAATATTCCGGCCAACACTAAGGGAAAATATGCAATAGCATGAGCTTTAGAATTATGTCCTACCCCTATGATAATAATTAGATATGTCGAAAAGCCAAAGGCTAAAGCTCCAACAATAGCGAGTTTCCATGGGATTCGCATCACCAACATTAACACATAAAAACTCAATAGGTATAGAAAAAGGTAATCGGCAGGTCTTGGTAAAAAACGAATTAATCGATCCAACTTATCCATGTAATCATGAGGAAACTTTGCTCCCATTTGATAGGTTGGCATTCCCCCATAGGCAGAGTTTGTCCAATAGGTTTCTTTGCCCGTTTTAGTTCTATGGTCATTTTGTTGTTTGGCCATACTCTCATAAAGTTTAATATCATTTTGATACAAAACCTTACCACTCATTACAGGGCTGAAATACAATAAGGAAATAACTACAAAACCAAGGATTACAAAAATATGAGGTAAGAATCTTTTTACTAAAGACATGATTTGTGTTTGTTTACTAAATGAAGCGCCAAATTAATCAATTTCCTCATAATCGATGTATTCTCCAACATCTTTGTTTGAAGATTTTGTTTTGGGCTTTTTATCTATAGTAACCTCTCCGTCTGCAGATTGTTGTGCGTGTTGATATTGGTTAAATTGCTGTTGAAATTTTTCTCCAGCTTTCTTTGTTACATATCTAAGCAATAGAGGACCAAATATTCGCGTTAATACCTTTAGGCCATAATATATAAGTAAAATAATGAGGATAACCTTTAATACCCCTACTAATGACGCTTGCTGCATATCATTTTTTTTCAAAAATAGGGAACTCTCTATACAAATACAGTCCTTCAATCCTAAAAAAATGATAAAATCTGCTATATTTGAAGCAAATCTAATGAATATGAGCCCTAGATCTATTCTGTTATTCTTTACCCTCTTGCTGTATGGGCTAACGGCTTCTGCCCAATATACAGATAAAATTAACTCCAATCGTCCTGGTACTTCTCAGGGTGCTTTTTCTGTTGGTAATAACGTACTACAATTGGAAGGAGGTTTTGGTTTTGGCAAAGAAAAACACGAAATTCTGGATACAAAATCAAACATTTTCAGATTTGATTATTCAGCGCGGTATGGGTTACTCATAGAACAATTAGAGATACGATTAAATGGTACATATCGATCAGATGGAATTACCCAAACGGTTGGTGCGAACCGTCAGAAGATAAATCAAAGTAATTTTGAAATCAATACTATTGGGGCCAAATACCTAATTTACGACCCTTATAAGCCAAAACCGGGTAAAAAAGATACGGTACCCGCGAATTATGATAGTTTAAAAAGTTGGAAAGAGCGATATCGTTTTAAATGGAAAACTTTGATCCCTGCAGTTTCTGCTTATGCAGGAGCAAATTTTGTGGCCAAAGATAATCCCTTTACTTTTCCGGGAGACGCTTCTATTAGTCCTAGATTTGTGGTTGCTACCCAAAATAATTGGACCACCACTTATGGAGGCGATTGGGCATTCGTGACTAATTTGATCGTTGACAAAATTACTACGGAAAGTCCCACCATTGGATGGATACTTACTGCAACGCATACGGTTAATAACAAATGGGCAGGTTTTATAGAGTTTCAAGGACAGAAAAGTGACTTTTATAGTGATAACCTCCTGAGGCTTGGTGGTGCCTATCTATTTGATCAGGATTTGCAGTTTGACGCAAATATTGCCTTTAATTTTAAAGACACCCCCTCTGTTTTCACTTGTAGTTTTGGAGCATCTTATCGATTTGACTGGCATAACAAGGATGAAATTATAGAACAACCAGGATTAGAAAAAGGAGTAAAAGAAGACGAATCTGAAAAAGATGAAGAAGGAGAAGATGAAGAAGGAGAAGATGGAGATCTTGATGAAATCGAAGGCACAGAAAACGATAGTTTGAAACTCGACAGAACTCCGTTTATTAATGACTTTGAAGATGATAGTTTTAGAGAAGCCATTGAAAAAGATCTGGACGAGCGCCGAACCGAAGAGCGTTTGGAACGTGAGCGTATCGAAAACGAAAAAATTGCCAAAAAAGAAGGTAAAAAGCTTAGAAAGGAAGAAGCCCGTCGTTTAAAACGCGAAGCAAAAGCTGCCAGAGAAGCAGAAAAAGCAGCTATTAAGGCCGAAAAAGAAAAGCAAAAGATGATTGATGATATCGATGCAGAACTTGATAAAATGGAACAGGAGCAAGGTGTCGATGATGAATTGGACGATATAGAAAAACAACTCCAGGAATTGGAGAAGATGGAAAAAGAGTTTGATGAAGAAGAAAAGAAAGAGCAAAAAGAAGAAGTTAAACCGAAGAAGCCTGAAAAAGAAGAAGTAGAAGATGATATTGATGTAGATGCCGAATATGAAAAGTATCAACGGGAACAGGAAAAAGCTCGAAAAGAAGAAGAAAAACGAAGAAAAAAGGAGGAAAAACGCAGACAAAAAGAAGAAAAGAAGCGTAAAAAAGAAGAAGAAAAGAACAAAAAAGACGAAAATAACGATGATCCCGAAGAGTAAAATAGCTCTTCTATGCTAAGAGAATATTCTGTGCTTGTCTAGCCTAAAGCTAGAAACCGAAAAATACTCCATACGAACTTTATCATGTATTCATGATATTTGATAAAAGGGTTATATATTTGCGAAGAATTTGAGATGACATATGATCTATGATTACCATTAAAGAAGCTACCTCAAAAGGAGATTTAACAACCTTTGTTAAGTTTCCTTTTGAATTATATAAAGATTCCCCCTACTACGTTCCCTCTATCATTAAGGAGGAGTTGGATGTAATGAATCCTAACAAAAACCCTGTTTTCAAAAATGCAGATGCTAAATATTTTCTTGCTTTCAAAGGAGAGCGGATTGTAGGTAGAATTGCAGCTATCATCAACTGGATTGAGGTCAATGAACAAAAAAAGCCTAAAGTTCGTTTTGGTTGGTTTGATGTAATCGATGATATCGAAGTAACCAAAGCCTTAATAAATAAGGTTAAAGAATTTGGAGCTCAACACTCCCTAGAATATATGGAAGGCCCTGTCGGCTTTTCAAATATGGATAAGGCAGGAATTCTTATTAAAGGATATGAAGAATTAAATACGATGATCACTTGGTATAATTATCCTTATTATGCAGATCATATGACGGAGTTAGGTTTTGAACAAGCAGCAACCTGGGTCGAATACAAAATAAAAGTTCCAAAAGAAACCAAAGAAAAGGTAGTCAAATTTGCAGAGGTAATTAAGAAACGCTATCAACTTAAACTTTTAAAATTTAAGAAAAGTAAAGAAATACTAGCATACGCTGATGATATGTTTGACCTACTGAACAAAACATACAGTAGTCTGCAAACTTTTGTTCCTATACAGCAGTATCAAATAGACATGTATAAGAAAAAGTACCTCCCCTATTTGAATCCCGATTACATTACCTGTATTGCAGACAAAACAGGAAAACTTATCGCTTTTGCTATTGTTATGCCTTCCTTTTCCAAAGCCTTGAAGAAAATGAATGGTAAAATTTATCCTTTACGATTTTTGCATATCTTAAGAGCGCAACGCAGAAATGACACCGCTGCATTTTATTTGATAGGAGTTGACCCTGAATATCAAAACAAAGGAGTTACTGCTTTGATTTTTAAAGAGATGAACGAAACTTTTATTCGTAATGGAATAGAAACTGTTGAAACCAACCCCGAACTAGAAGAGAACAAGGCGGTTCAAGCCCTATGGAATGGATATGAGCACGAACAACACAAAATGAGAAGAACATTTAGAAAAGCATTATAAATATAAAATTAACTTCATAAAAAAATCCACTTTTTATAAGTGGATTTTTTTATTGGTATATATTTTTAGATCTACTATTCTCCCATAGCTGCAGCTACCTCAGCAGATACTCTTTTGTACGTTCCATTTTCTAGTTGTTCTCTAATAGCAGAAAACGCATTCAAGGTTTCCTCAATATCTTCCATAGTATGCGAGGCTGTAGGAATCAATCTCAGTAAAATTAATCCTTTAGGTATCACCGGATACACTACTATAGAACAGAAAATTCCATGATTCTCTCTTAAATCTTTAACCAGAGCCATCGCTTCAGGAATACTTCCTTTTAAGTACACCGGAGTTACACAACTTTGGGTGGTACCAAGATCAAAACCTCGAGACCTTAATCCATTTTGAAGTGCATTTACATTCTCCCATAATTTTGCTTTAAGCTCAGGCATAGTTCTAAGCATATCCAAACGTTTTAGTGCACCAATCACTAACTGCATTTGTAGTGATTTCGCAAACATTTGTGATCTTAAATTATATTTTAAGTAATCAATGATTTCTTGATCCGCAGCGATAAAAGCACCGGTACTTGCCATTGATTTTGCAAAAGTTGCAAAGTATACATCTATTTGATCCTGAACCCCTTGCTCCTCACCTGTTCCTGCTCCAGTTGCACCCAGTGTTCCAAAACCATGAGCATCATCCACAAAAAGTCTGAAATTATACTTTTCTTTTAAGGCTACAATTTCCCTTAATTTACCTTGCTCACCACGCATACCAAAAACACCTTCAGAAATCAACAAAATACCTCCTCCGGTTTTTTCTGCCATTTTGGTAGCACGCATTAAGTTTTTCTCAATACTTTCAATATCGTTATGACGATACGTATATCTCTTACCCTGGTGCAAACGAACACCGTCAATAATACATGCATGAGCATCTACATCATAAACAATAATATCGTCTTTGTTAACAAGAGCATCCACGGTGGATACCATTCCTTGATATCCAAAATTCAATAAATATGCCGCTTCTTTACCTACAAATTCTGCTAGTTCCTCTTGTAGTTGTTCGTGAAGATCAGTATGACCACTCATCATTCTGGCCCCCATAGGATAAGCAGAACCATACATAGCGGCAGCTTCTGCATCTACCTTACGTATTTCTTCTCTATTGGCAAGCCCCAAATAATCATTAATACTCCAAGTAATTACCTCTCTTCCCTGAAACTTCATTCTATTTGATATAGGACCTTCTAACTTTGGAAAAACAAAATATCCCTCTGCCTGATCTGCCCATTTTCCTAACGGTCCTTTGTCTTTATAAATCTTATCAAATAAATCTCTCATCTATCAAAAATTTGTTTCTTTTAAGTCTGCGAAAATACGGAAAATTGATTTTATGACATAATAATATTCCAATTCCCTTACACAATATGCTATTTTCTCAATTTCTCTCAATCTAATGGTCTAAAATAACTGTTTTTCAGCGAATTTTAACCTAATTTTTCCTACAATATAAAAAATTAAGTATTGTCTAACTTTTTATTCAACTAGGGTAAATCGCACAAAAAAAGCATCCAACATAATAATTAGATGCCATTTTTATTATTTTATCTTTTATTATTTGACGAATTGCACCTTGATCGCATCAGCTTCATTCTTACTATCAAAAAAGCCTTGTTCTGTCATCCAATCGTCACTAAAAACTTTACTCATATATCTTGAACCGTGATCTGGAAGAATAACAATCACATTGCTATCTTCATCAAATTCTCCTTGTTCTGCTAATTGTTTTAATCCCTGAATGGCTGCTCCACTAGTATACCCAAGAAACATCCCTTCTGTTCTGGCCAATTCCCTAGCAGTATGCGCACTATCTTCGTCATTTACTTTTTCAAACTTATCTATTGCTTCAAAATCTGTAGCCGTGGGAATTAAGTTTTTTCCTAGTCCTTCAATACGGTAAGGATAAATCTCATTCTGATCGAATTCTTTAGTTTCATGGTATTTCTTCAATACCGAACCATAAGCATCAATTCCTAAGACACGGATGTCCTCATTTTGTTCTTTTAAATATCGTGCTGTACCAGAAATTGTTCCTCCTGTACCACAGCACGCTACAAAATGTGTTAACTGCCCGCTTGTTTGTTCCCAAATCTCCGGACCTGTAGAGTTATAATGTGCATCAATATTCGACTCATTGAAATATTGATTGATATATACCGAACCTTTAATTTCTTCATGTAATCTCTTGGCTACCTGATAATAAGATCTTGGATCGTCTGCACTTACATGAGCCGGGCATACATATACTTTAGCCCCCATGTTTTTAAGCATTGCAATTTTATCTTTAGAAGATTTAGAGCTTACTGCCAGAATACACTCATACCCTTTCACAATACTTACCATTGCCAGACTAAACCCAGTGTTCCCACTGGTGGTCTCAATGATAGTATCTCCTGGTTTAAGTATACCTTTTCTTTCTGCTTCTTCTATGATATATAATGCAATTCTATCTTTGGTAGAGTGTCCAGGGTTAAACGATTCTATTTTGGCATAGAAATTACCCGGATAACCTTGCATGATTTTATTCAGTTTTACAAGAGGGGTTTTACCTATAAGTTCTAAAACATTATTGTAAGCCTGTATCTTTTCTCTCATATAGTTGTATTTAACAGGTTGATGGAAATGGGGTTCCATGTACTGTTATAAAAACGGTACGAAGGTACATTAAATTTTTCAATTAATCTTTTATACCTTCTAAATCTAATAAAAATGCATATTCTTCTGCTACTTCCTTTAGCGCTTCAAATCTACCTGAAGCACCGCCATGACCAGCTTCCATATTAGTATGCAATAACAATAAATTATTATCAGTCTTTAGTTCTCTAAGCTTTGCTACCCATTTTGCAGGCTCCCAATACTGTACCTGAGAATCGTGCAGTCCTGTTGTTACCAGCATGTTTGGATACTCTTGTGCAATAACATTATCGTATGGTGAATACGATTTCATATAGAGATAATACTTTTTCTCATTAGGATTTCCCCATTCATCATATTCTCCAGTGGTAAGAGGAATACTTTCGTCAAGCATTGTTGTTACCACATCTACAAAAGGCACTGCTGCCACTACTCCATTATAAAGATGTGGTGCCATATTTACCACTGCTCCCATTAGTAATCCACCAGCTGATCCTCCCATAGCATACAAATGATCTTTTGAAGTGTAACCGTCTTTGATTAAAAACTTGGAACAATCTATAAAATCTGTGAAGGTATTTTTTTTCTCAAATAGCTTACCGCTTTCGTACCAATTACGACCTAGATATTCTCCTCCTCGCACATGAGCAATAGCAAAAATAAACCCTCTATCCAGAAGACTCAATCTCACAGTAGAAAAGTAAGGATCTACAGTAGAACCATAAGAACCATAAGCATATAATAATAAAGGATTACTACCATCTTTCTTTATGCCTTTTCTATACACCATAGAAATAGGAACCTTGGTTCCATCTGATGCTGTGGCCCAAACTCTTTCTGAAACGTAATTGTTTTTATCAAACTTTCCTCCAAGCACTTCTTGTTCTTTCTTAACATCTTTTTCCTTGGTTTCCATATCAAAATCGATAACAGAATTAGGAGTGGTTAAAGAGTTATAAGAATACCTTAAAATTTGAGTGTCAAAATCAGGATTTGTACTTACATAAGCCGTATAGGTTTCGTTGTCAAAAGGGAGATAATAATCAACGTTTCCATCCCAACGTTTGATATTAATTTTATTCAAACCATTATTACGTTCACTAATTACGTAATAATCCTTAAAAATTTCAATATCCTCCAGCAAGACGTCTTCCCTATGTGGTATTACCTCTTTCCAATTATCTTTTCCGGTATCACCTTCTTCGACCTTCATTAATTTGAAGTTCTTAGCATTATCTGCATTGGTTAATACGTAAAAATGATCATCATAATGTGCTATTCCGTATTCCAAACCTCTTACTCTAGGCTGAAACACCTTAAATTCTCCCATAGGATCATCCGCCTTAAGAATTCGATACTCTGATGTTAAGGTGCTACTAGAACCTATTACTAAATATTTTTTTGATTTTGTTTTGTACACAAAAGTGTAAAAGGTATCGTCTTCTTCATGAAATACTTCTACGTCTTCGGATACCGGCGTACCTAAAATATGTCGGTAGATTTTATCAGACCTTAGCGTCTCTTCATCCTTTTTAGTATAAAACAATGTTTTACTATCAGCTGCCCATGTACTACCACCAGTTGTAGTTTCTATGACCTCTGGGTATACTTCTCCCGTTTCCAGGTTTTTGATTCTAATATTATATTTTCTTCGGCTTACTGTATCTACTCCAAAAGCGATTAATTTATTATCTGGGCTTACATTAAGACCGCTCATTTTGAAATAGGGATGCCCCTCTGCCTCTTTGTTACAGTCAAATAGAATTTCCTCTGGTGCTTCTAATGAATCCTTCTTTCTAGCATAAATTGGATAATCCTTACCTTTCTCAAATCTTGTGATATACCAATACCCATTCAGTTTGTAAGGAACAGATGCATCATCCTCTTTAATACGGCCTTTCATTTCGGCAAAAAGATCTTTTTGAAAATCTTTGGTATGAGCCGTCATCTTGTCATTATAGTCATTCTCTCTTTCTAAATAATCAATAACCTCTGGATTTTCTCTTTCATTTAACCAAAAGTAATTATCGATTCTCACATCTCCGTGCTTTTCGAGATGTGTTTCTATTTTTTCGGCTGTTGGATATTGTGTCTTTGTTTCCAATGCGGTATTTGTATTTTTTTTACATGAAGTTGCAAAAATAATCGAAAGTAAGCAGATAACACTCAGACTTTTCATCTATTTCTAATATTTATGAGGAGATAATTACAAATTAGAAGACAAGAATCTATAATTATTCATTTGGTCATTATCTCTTGGTTTATTAACCGCCAAAGTACTAATTTTGTTTTTATAATTTTTAAAAATATACGATATGTTTGGAGATATGATGGGAATGATGGGCAAGTTAAAAGAAGCTCAAAAAAAAATTGAAGAAACCAAAAAGCGCTTGGATACTGTGATGGTCGATGAAAGTAGCTCGGATAACTTACTTAAAGTTACACTTACTGCCAACAGAGAGTTGAAAAGTATTAACATAGCAGATGAGTTATTAGAAGATAAAGAACAACTAGAGGACTATCTTATTCTTACCTTAAATAAGGCAATCCAAAAGGCTACAGAGGTAAATGAGAGTGAACTTGGAGCTGCTGCCAGAGAAGGCATGCCAAATATCCCGGGGCTTTAATTTTTTACGGAATAATTTTTGTTACTTAGTAATTGCAAATAAAATTATTATGGGATCAAAATACTTGTGTATATGTCTTTTTTTGGTAACACTTCTATCTTTTGGACAAAACAGCAAAAGCGATACATTTTGGGTGTACAACCTTGAAGAAGCTAAAGAAATTTCAAAAAAAGAAAATAAAAATATTGTTTTATATTTTGGAGGAAGCGACTGGTGTAGACCATGTATGATGTTACAAGAAGATTTCTTTGATGACTATAAGTTTACAACATATAAAAAAGCCTTTGTTTTTTTATATGTTGACATTCCAAGAAACCGAAATCTATTAACTGCAGAACAAAAAGAAGAAAATTATAAACTTTTGGAAGCGTATAACAAGAAAAAGACTTTCCCATTAGTTAGTATTCTAAATACAAAAGGGAAAGTTCTTGAAGAGCTGTCTGGATATAGTTCGCTACGAGATCCGAAATATCATTTTGAACTATTAGAAAAATATAATTAGAAAAAGCCTGGTAAAGATACCAGGCTTTTTTATTAGCATACTGCCCCCTTAGACTTACTGAATTAATCTAAATTCGGTTCTTCTATTCGCAGCATGTTCTCTTTCTGTACAGCTAACTCCATCTGCACATCTGTTTTTTAATCTTGTTTCTCCATATCCGTTAGCAACCAAACGACTTGCGTTTACTCCTTTTCCTATTAAATACGTAACTACGGACTGTGCTCTTCTTTCAGAGAGCTCTCTATTGCTAGACTTTGAACCTCTAGCATCTGTATGTGATGCGATTTCCATTTTTGCGCCAGGGTTATTAGCCAGAACAGGCATTAAACGTGTATCAATGATATTTTTTGCCTGAGTGGTTAATGTAGCACTTCCTAGGTTCCAATTAATTGGTAGTGCAGAATACTCTACCAGAGAACACTCAACTTCTCTCCAGGTAGTCAACCCTCCTTTTTGAGTTAAAACTTCTTTGGTTACTTCTTCATAAGTAGCAGGAACAATTACCTCTTCGGTATAAGCATCCTTAACCAAAACGGTTTTTTTGATTGTTCCATATTCTGCGGGAATCTCTACTTCTACCACTTTTGCCGGCTCTACCAAAACTCTTTTGGTATAAGTACCACTTTGTTCTGCAATGGCAGAGCTCGTAGTACTTGCATCTGAAGCTAATGTTTTGGTTGGAATTGTAGTATATTCTGCCGGATATCCTTTATAACACCAATAACGACAATCGTCTGGGTTACTAGATGCACAATCAGGCGCTGGAGCTCCTAGTTCCCATTGAGCATAGGCAGGTTTAATTTCGACAGTTTCAGAATCATTCCCTAATTTTGCAGGAATAATTCTCAACACATTAGCTCCTTGTTTCTTTACAAAGGTTACTGTTCTTGTTTCATACTTTGCAGGAACAACCGTAAGTTTTTTGGAAGCTTCCTTAATTACCACTCTCTCTGTTACCGTTTCGTAAGTAGCCGGAAATGTTTTTAATTTTTTGTACTCCGGTGTTATTTGAACTTTTACTGTTTGATTTTCGTATACATCTGGAGTAGTACAGCGTACATAACACTTACCCGGTTCTGGGTTTTGAGGTAAATCTTGTTGAGCTTGTATTAAACTCACTGAAAAAATAAAGCATACCCCTAAAATAATTTTTCTCATAGTTGATGGAATTTAAATTTATTTAGTTAAAAACTTTAACAAATTTAAGAGCAGGGCGAAGCTTTATCTTTTTTTGATCTTTTAATAAAACCAAGGATTTCGACAAGTTGTATTTTTTATCGATAAAATGTTAATTAAAAATCTCTGCTTCCTCAATTTTATATTTTTCTTTCTCCATTTTATTATATAATTTTAACGAAAGCTTAAAAATTAACTAAAAAACTGACAGTATGTTTGAACTCAAAAATAAGGAAGGGGCTTCATATCATTTTACCTTAAAAGCTAAGAATGGGCAAGTTATCTTAAGTAGTGAAGTATATAACAGCAAAGCCGCGGCTGAAAACGGAATCGCTTCTGTACAGAAAAATGCATCTGATGATGGTCGTTATGAGCGTAAAACTGCTAAGGATGGTAGATTTTTCTTCAACCTTAAAGCGGGAAATGGTCAAGTAATCGGAAGCAGCCAAATGTATTCTTCTGAATCTGGAATGGAAAATGGAATTAATTCTGTAAAAGAAAATGCTCCCGGAGCTGACACAAAGGAAGCATAATTTTTTAAGTGTTTTTTAAATAACAATTCATTAGAAAAAGCTGTTCATTATTGTTGAACAGCTTTTTTTATGCTATGATTAGCCAGTAATTCTAAAAAATATTCGTGCTGCTGTTGGGTATAGTCCAAATGGGTTACAAAACGTAATTTCCCTTGCCCCATTCCGTAAAAATAGACTCCTTTTGTCTCCATTTTAGAAACAAATTCATTCTCATCGCCATCTATTGTAAAAATAATGATATTAGTATCAATAGGCTCTACTTGCTTTACAAAAGGAAGTGTTTGAAGCACCCCTCCTATTTCTTTAGCTTTTTTATGATCTTCTGAAAGGCGGTTCAAATGATTATCTATGGCATATAAACCTGCTGCCGCCAGATACCCTAACTGTCGCATCCCGCCACCAAGAATCTTTCTCACCCGTATCGCATTATCCATGTACTTTGCGTCTCCAACCAAAACCGATCCAACAGGAGCACCCAAACCTTTACTTAAACAAACCGAAATAGTTTCAAAAACCTCACCATATTGCAATGGAGATTCATTCTTTGCGATCAATGCATTCCATAATCGAGCTCCATCCAAATGGTATCCAAGATTATTCTGAGCACATACCTCTTTTATTTTTCTGATTTCTTCAAAATCGTAACAAGCACCACCTCCTTTATTCGTTGTATTCTCGATACAAACCAAACTTGTTAATGGGCTATGATAAAAATCTGGTGGGTTGATAGAAGCTTGTACTTGATCAGCGGTGATCATCCCTCTATGTCCATCAATAAGTTTACAAGACACTCCACTATTAAATGAGACCCCTCCTCCTTCATAGTTGTAAACATGCGCATATTTGTCGGCGATAAGCTGTTCTCCTGGTTGTGTATGTAATTTAATCGCTGCTTGATTAGCCATACTCCCCGAAGGAAAGAACAATGCCTTTTCCTTACCAAACATCATGGCTATTCTTTCCTCAAGTTGGTTAATCGTAGGATCTTCTTTGTATACATCATCCCCTACTTCTGCATTCATCATCGCATCGAGCATACCGGCAGTTGGCTTGGTCACAGTATCACTTCTAAGGTCTATTTTCATATTTATGCTTTAGAAAAGTATATTTGAACTCAAATTTTGCGATTAAAAATAATGCTATTTTTGTAAAACAATATCAAAGACCATCTTAAATAATTTCTTTGTAAAGAAAATCATGCAAAAACTTCTTAAATGTCTACTTTTTCTCCCGCTGATACTATTTTCTTTTAAAGGAAATTCACAAAATGCAGTTGATAGTTTACAACAAAAAACATATGAAGAACTAAGAGCCCTTTTCTCAAATCTCAGAAGTGACACCTTAAAATCTGCATATATTGCCAACTACTACCTGATAAAAGCCAAAAGAGAAAGTAATATCCCAAAAATTGCTAAAGGATATCATTTACTTTATTATAGTTTTTCTGATCATACGGTAAAACAAAAATATGTTGATAGTATCATCGATATTACAAGATATAATCAGAGTAGAGAATTCCCAGCTCTTGCATATCTTCATAAAGCACAATTTCATCTATATCAAAATAGAGAAATCACAAAAACAATTAACAATCTTAACGCAGCAAGAAAATACGCCAATCAAAATGACAATATAGATCTAATATATAGAGTAGATTATATGATTGGTATTATTAAGAGTGAGCACTTAGATGAAAAAGAAGAAGCTCTTAATATTTATAAGAAATGTGCCAAATTTTACCAAACTAAAAAACAAGATATCTATAAATCCCGATACATTAATACGTTGCATGCTATTGCAGAAACATATATCGCCTTAAAAGAACATGATTCTTCATCTTATTATAATGAATTAGGATACCAGGAAGCCGAGAACCATGAAAATGTTTTTTTGCAAAGACAAAAGGTATACTTTACGTTATGCGAAGGAGTAAATCACTACTCTAAAAACAACTTTCGTAGAGCAATTGATAGTATCCATAAAGCATTACCCGAAATGATATCTATAAATGATGTTTCCAACACATTAGATTGCTATTACTACCTGGGAAAGAGTTATTTTGACTTAGGACAAAACAAAAAGGCTTTACCATATCTAATTAAAACAGATTCTATTTTAGAATCTTTAAATTCTATACCTCAATACAAACACGTAAAGATTTATCAGTATCTAAAAAATTACTACCGAAACATTAATGATCTAGAAAATCAAAATAAATATCTTGATAAATTGAACAAGATTCTTGCGAATTATCTAAGTGATCAAATACATATAAGTAAAAAGGTTAAGGAAGATTATGATATCGCTCTTTTGATAGAAGAGCAAGAGTCTGTGGTAAAAAAGTTAAATCGTAATACTGATGTGTACAAATCTGGTGTTTTACTATTGATTCTACTTTTATTGATTTCTAGTAGCGTTTTGTTATATCAATACAGAAAAAAACAAGTCTATAGAAAGCGTTTTCAAGAGATTCTTACAAAGCAAAAGACTTCAATTTCGAAAGAAGACGAAGAGTTCATAAAAAGTAAAGTTTCTGAAAGTAATATAAAAGTTCCTCAGAAGCATGTTGACTATATTTTGGAACGGCTTGATCAGTTTGAAAAGGAAAAAAAATATCTTGCAACTGGAATAAGCTCTCAATCATTAGCTGACGATTTTGATACGAATGTGAAATATCTTTCGAGAGTTATTAATCATTTCAAAAACAAAAGCTTTACCAATTATTTGAATGAACTCAGAATCTCATTTGCTATAGAAGAATTAAAAACAAATACTACCCTTCGTAAATTCACCATAAAAGCTATTGCAAATGAAATGGGGTACAACAGTGCAGAAACGTTCTCGAATGCATTTTATAAACAAACAAAAATAAAGCCTTCTTACTACATCAAAAACCTAAACAAACAATAACTAAGATTTTGATAATTTGATAATTACATTTAATAAATGGCACGAAATTCCAGAATTTCGTGTGCTTTTTATAGAAAACAACATACCCGTATGTCAATTTTATATAATTTGGCAATGAAATTTTTATAACAAAGTAAACCATGAAAAAGTCAACAAGCAAAAGAAAGTTGAACCTAGACAAAATCCGAGTATCAAGAATTTCCGATTTATCAAAAATAAACGGAGGGTATGATGATGGGACTCACTCTGGAGTCGTAACCGATTGTAGTCTGATAATAAGTTGTGACGCAACTACAAACTCTGATATTTGATTTTTCAATTTTATTTTAAATAATTGGAGTACATACATCATCAAATTTAAGATCATGAAAAATAAACATCTAACATCACGTAAAATCCCTTTTGCAAAACTCAAAGTCTCTATTTTGAATAATAAAAAAAGTATAGTTGGAGGAGACTATATAAAAATAGACGATGGTACGCACTCTTATTACAATTGTTATACAAATAGTTGTGTTAATTGCGGCGATGATAATGGCGAAATAGGAGAAGGATAATTATTTGCAGTTTTAATAATAATTTAGAGATCCTTAATGTTTAAAATGGACTATTAAGGAGGTTACTTGATACTTACATCTATAAGTTTTCATAAAAAACGCATTGCAAATCCCTTATCCATAGGCCTTTTTAGGTTCTAAAAAATGGAATTTAAAATTGTTGATACTTCATCTGTTTAGCAAATCATCTGACAATCTTATTCTTGAAAAACAGCACTTTTTCTGTATTTTTTGTAAAGGTTTTCAAAATCTATGAAGTAAATATTGGTTTGTGTACTTTCAAGACTATCACTACTCGAATAATAAAGCGTATTCGTATCTTCTATTAATTCTGGATAAAGATCGCTTCCTGTAGTGTTAATTTCTTGAATGTTCTGTGGTACAGACCATTGGTCATTTTTCTTAAAGCTTATATAAAGATCCCCATAGGAGGACAAGTTTTCTTTGCGTTGAGACGCTTCAAAAAGAATAAGATCACCCTTTTGGTTGACTTCTAAATTCCATTCACCAAATTCAGTATTCAAAGAATTGCCCAAATTTATAGGTGGATCGTACTGATCATTTGTTTTCTTTGCCATATACAAATCCCCTTGCCCGTACCCACTTTTACGGTCAGATGCAAAATATAAGTTTCCGTAGGTATCAGTTCGTAAACAATACTCATTAGCTGATGAATTAATGGGTTCATCCAGACGTATAGGCACTCCCCATTCCCCACTATCACTTCTTTCAACTTTCCAAATATCCATAGAAACTTCTACAATCCCTTCAGAAGGTCTTTTGGAAATAAAGTATAAGGTTTTTCCTTGGTTAGTTAGGTAAGGAGCACTATCATCATATTTTCCTGAGAAAGAAGCTAACTTCGGCTTAGACCATGTTGCTTTTTTGTAAACTGAATAGTAGATATAACTGACAACATCTCCCTTCCCCCATTGGTCATTACTTTTAGAAAAGTAGATTTCAGATCCCGAAGAAGAAAAAGTAAGCCCATATTCTATGGATGCTGTCGAAATATTCCCAGGTTCAAAAAGAGTAGGTTGATTTTCTTTTAATTCTTTATTACAACCAATGGTAAGAAGTATTACCACACTATATAATAGCATTGATAACAAATCAAGTATCGTTTTTGATTTCTTCATAGTATTCATTGTTTCGATGAAACACCGCTTGTAGCCAAAGGTTTCTTTATATTTCTCTACATCTTTTATCCACCCAGTCTATACCCGAAACCTCAAACGAAAACAATTATCAAAAACTACACTGGAAACTTCCTATTGGTGATCCATCCGGAATTTTAGGAGATGGTAATGCTTTAAAACTCTCAGGCTTATTCAAAAATTGGTTTATACTATTTACCTGATAAGCATTATAAGCTGTAATCGACTCATCACCTTTTTGAGTTTTCAGAAAAGTTGCTAATTCAACAAGCTTATGCTGGGCAATAGCATTTACCTGTTGATAAGTGTTTTCATTTTTACTCAGATTCATCAAATGTTTCAACACATTAGCTTTAACCGCTTGCATGATCTCTTTCTGATAGCTATCGTTTATTTTTGTCTTGAAAGTAAGATTGATTAATTGATCCAAAACTTCTTCAAAACCCAATTGTTTATTATCCAAACTCTTTTGTTGTATTAGCCTAGAGGCTCTTTCTGGATGCAATAATAACCCCAAAGTCATATCACTTGCTGTGGCTGCCACACTAATAGCATCAAAACCTACCCCCGTTTTTCCTTGAAATGATTCTCGGGTCCTCCCATATCCAAATGCTCTAGGCGGAAACAGTTGCAATTTATCTTCGGGTATCGCCAAATGTTCTGGGGATATAGTGAGTAACAATTGTTTCATCGCTGCTCGTTGTTTGGACGGAGTAACAGCTTCAACTATTACTTGCCCATCATCCTTGGTAGCATAATTATAGTTTAGTCCTCCTATAAGCTTAACAGCAGCTTCTGTTTGGTAGCGATGAAAGAAATATATAGGTACAAATACATCTTCTAGAACAGAATAAGGTTCGCCACTTTTAATATTGTCCTTAGAAAAGTTTTTGATAGCCACCCCCCTTATCTTAAGAACATTATCCAACTCTTCTACAGCGCTTTTTCCATTATCCCACAAATGTGCCAACTCGTGAGCACCGCCTTGAGGTCGTGCATCACTATCGGAGATAAATCGTAATCCAGATGCATAAGCGTTATTCAGTATATTGTCCAAGGTTTTCTTTTCATCCTTATCATCTGCCACTTCACTATAACTATAAGCTACGGTTACTTTATCCCAGTCTCCAATTTTGGTATCATAGGCATTAGAAAGATCAATTTTCCCATTTTTTAAGGTCACCGTGGGATGAGGGTAATCCATTACAGACGCTCTGCCATTGGTACTAGCCGCAAAATTATGGGCAAATCCAATCGTATGTCCTACTTCGTGAGCTGATAATTGCCGGATTCGCGCTAAGGCCATCTCCAACATGGGTTGGTAATTATCATCTCTTTCAGCAAATGGTTGATTAAGTAATGCCTGAGCAATCAAAAAGTCTTGTCTTATCCTTAAACTTCCTAAACTCACATGCCCTTTTAGTATTTCTCCAGTTCTAGGGTCTATAACACTAGCTCCATAACTCCAACCCCGGGTGGATCGGTGTACCCATTGTATTACATTATATCTCAAATCCATTGGATCTGCATCAGATGGTAGCATTTTTACTTGAAACGCGTTCTTAAATCCAATAGCTTCAAAAGCTTGATCCCACCATCGTGCTCCATCCAATAATGCCGAACGAACTGGTTCTGGAGTACCAGGATCTAAATAGTAAATGATAGGCTCTTTGGGTTCACTTACTGACTCGTTAAGGTTTTTCTTTTCCAAACGATGACGTCGTATATATCGTTTTGTGATTGATTCTTGAATGGGAGTCGCATAATCCTGATACGAAATAAACATGGCACCACTTCTGGGATCAAATATTCTTTTTTTGTATCCATTATCTGGTAGTTCTACAAACGAATGATGCTGAGTAACGGTAAGAAACTGCGTGTTAGGCGCTACAGTTTGTAAATGCTGTCCAGTCGGTTCTCCTTTATAGGTAAGCAATGCTTCAAATTCAACATTTTTTGGAAATGCTTTCGTTCTTTCCAAACTGAGTGCGCTTCTGCTTTTATCAACAGTATAATTCCCTTCTTTTTGTGCTTTAAGTCTATTGATTACTCCATGAGTGTCTTGCATCAGGAAAGGAGTAACATCAATAATAAATTTTCCTTCTTTAGCTGCTTTGATCGGAAAACCAAACAATACCGATTTTGCAAAAGCTTGTTGTACGCTTTTTTTCTCCAAAACATTGTCTGTTATGGCCCTATACTGTTGATTTGGTTGTACTAATAACAGCTTATTTCCAGCTTTTACAAACTTCACCACTACCCCATTACCTATTTGCCCCCTATCCAAACCGATGTCATTAGAGCCCAATCCTGTGGTTAATGAGTGTACATACAAAAATTCCTTATCCAATTTATCAACCTCTAGATAAATTTCGTCTTTATCCTCATTGTAATGGAAATCAAAATAGCCATTGTAATTTTTGAGATTTTTGTGCTTTTCCAAAAATTGTGCGGTAATAGAGCAACTAAAGCATAAGGTAAGAAACAAGAAAAATGACTTCATGAAATGAGTTTTGTGTGAAAGGTTCTGTCAAATTTTTAAAGCTATAAAATAATCGAAAAAATATTTCTTACTGAAGTGTTAAATCCTATTTTTGTCTAAAATTAGAAAAAGTAATGATTAATACGGAGACTTTACAGGATCTTAGAAAGCGCCTGGTTGCGTTAAGGAGGTATCTTTGACGTTGATGCCAAACTTATTGAAATAGCAAACGAGGAGGAGAAAACTTTCGCTCCTGATTTTTGGAACAATGCCCAAGAAGCCGAAAAACATATGAAAGCGCTCAATGCCCAAAAAAAATGGGTATCGGATTATGAAAAGAGTGAAGCTTTGGTTGATGATCTCGAAGTATTATTCGAATTCTTCAAAGAGGGTGATGCCAGTGAAGATGAAGTGAGCCAAAAACATGTAGAGGCTATGGATCTTATTGAAGATCTCGAATTCAAAAATATGCTTAGTGACGAAGGGGATAGCATGAGTGCTGTTCTGCAAATCACTGCTGGTGCTGGTGGTACCGAAAGCTGTGATTGGGCAAGCATGTTGATGCGTATGTATTTGATGTGGGCCGAAAAAAGAGGCTATAAAATAAAAGAACTCAACTATCAGGAAGGTGATGTTGCTGGTATTAAAACCGTAACTTTAGAAATTGACGGAGAGTTCGCTTTTGGTTGGCTGAAAGGAGAAAACGGAGTACATCGATTAGTACGTATCTCACCTTTTGATAGTAATGCCAAAAGACATACTTCTTTTGCTTCTATATATGTATACCCCCTTGCTGATGATAGCATTGAAATTGAAATCAATCCTTCAGACTATGAAATCATCACTTCGAGATCTAGTGGAGCTGGTGGACAAAATGTAAATAAGGTAGAAACCAAAGTACAGTTAACGCACTTTCCTACCGGGATACAAATCTCTTGTTCTGATTCAAGATCACAGCATGATAATCGAGAGAAAGCGTTACAAATGCTGAAATCTCAGTTGTTTGAATTAGAATTAAAAAAGCAACAAGCCCAACGGGATGAAATTGAAGCCTCCAAAATGAAAATCGAATGGGGCTCTCAAATCAGGAATTATGTAATGCATCCTTACAAATTGGTAAAAGATGTTAGAACCGCAGAAGAAACTGGAAATGTAGATGCGGTTATGGATGGGAATATCGATAAATTCCTAAAGGCATATCTGATGATGATGGGACAAAGAAACGACGATTAAACAAAAACGAATGAAAACAATAATTTATCATAACCCTAGATGCAGAAAATCTCGAGAAACACTTGCGATTCTTGAGGAAAAACAAGAAGAAATTGAGACTGTAAAGTATCTTGAAACTCCTCCGAGCAAGAAGGACCTTACAGAAATCATTGCTATGCTTGGGATATCACCTATTGATTTGGTTAGAAAAAATGAAGCTATTTGGAAAGAAAATTTTAAAGGTAAAGAATTAAGCAATCAAGAAGTTGTTGATATTCTTATCGAACATCCAAAGTTAATAGAGCGACCTATTGTTATAAAAAATGGAAAAGCTGTTATAGGAAGACCTCCAGAAAAAGTAATCGAAATACTTTAGTCTTTTTTTAACAACTTCTGATTAAACCTTTTTATTTTTTTGAAGTCCAAACTCTCTTAAACCCTTTACACATAAGGGCTAACGAATCTTAACATATTTACAATTAACAAATCATTAACCGTTTTACTAGGTTGCTTTGATACTTTTGAGGCGCATTTAAAAAACGATTCATGATAAAAAACCTTTGGATATACTTATTAGTATTCTCTACGCACATTTTTGCTCAACAACGAGGAGATTTTTCTAATACGCCAATCACCGTTTCCGGCATTGTAGTTGATCAGGACACCAATCAGCCTCTAGAATATGCCACGGTTTCTTTTTATAGCCCTAAGCTTAAAAAAATTGTAACAGGGGGAATAACGAATCAAAAGGGGGCCTTTTCTATAGTGGTCAATCGAGGAGTATACACTATAAATGTGGAATATATCTCATTTCAAACCAAAACAATTTCGCAAAAAAAATTATTCAAAAATACAGATTTAGGGGTCATTCCGCTTGGGCTTGATACTGAAACTCTGGATGATGTCGTAGTTATAGCAGAAAAAACAACTGTAGAGATCAAACTTGATAAAAAAATCTATAATGTTGGTAAAGATCTAACAGTAAGCGGAGGTACAGTGAGTGATGTCCTCGATAATGTTCCTTCTGTATCTGTTGATGTTGAAGGTAATGTAGCTTTGAGAGGAAATGACAATGTACAAATTCTAATCAACGGCAAACCTTCTGGACTGGTAGGATTAAATAGTACAGACGCGTTGAGGCAGCTTCCTGCAGAATCTATTGAAAGAGTTGAGGTGATTACCTCCCCTTCTGCTCGTTATGATGCAGAAGGTACTGCCGGAATTTTAAACATTATCCTGCGCAGAAGTAAGTTGCAAGGCATGAATGGTGCCATTACTATCAATGCTGGTTATCCCTGGCAAGCAGGGATCTCTGGAAATTTGAATTACAGAGTTGGGGATCTCAATTTTTTCACCACATCAGGATATCGATATAGAGAGGTTCCGGGAAATTCGTTAAATGAGACTAGATTTTTTGGAGGAGATGGAGTAATTTCTCTAGATGACACCTTCCTGGTAGAAGATCGTGATTTTGATAGAATCAGAAAAGGAATAAATACAAATGTAGGAGTAGAATGGTATATCAACAGAACTTCATCGGTTACCGCTTCGTATTTATATAGATCTGGTGATAATGAAAGTAATACCACAAATATTATCACAGAACCCGATCTTACCGGTAGTATTATAAGTCAAAATATTCGTTTTGATCCGGAAATAGAAGACGATCAAACAAAACAATACGCGATAAACTTTAGCAAGGACTTTAATGATAGCGGTCATAAACTAACTGCAGATTTTCAGATAGAAAATAGCACAGAAACAGAAAACTCTCGAATTACTCAAGATAATTCTACAAGAATCGAATTAGTAAATACAGACGAAGCTCAAGAACGTATTTTATTACAGGCAGATTATGTTTTACCAATAGGTAAAAACAGCCAATTTGAACTTGGATATAGAGGTAATTTTAATGAACTCAATACCGAATTTTTGGTACAAAACGATGATAATGGCCTTGTAGTAACAGATACAGATCTATCCAACAATTTGATTTTTACAGAAAGAATCAATGCGGCGTACTCACAATATGGGAGTAAAATAGATAACTTCTCTTTTTTACTTGGGCTTAGAATGGAGGACACCAGAATAATCATTGATCAACAAACCAGTGGGGATTTTGATAGAAAAAATTATACCGATCTTTTTCCCACGGTGAATTTGGCTTACGAAATTTCTAAAAAACAAAATATTACTTTAGGATATAATCGAAGAATAAGACGTCCTCGTTCACGATTTATCAATCCCTTCCCTTCCAGGTCTAGTGCTACCAATTTATTTCAGGGAAACCCAGATTTGGATCCTAGCTATACCAATGCGTTCGACTTAGGTTATCTCAATCGTATTGGAAAACTAACTATAAACAGTTCTATATACTACAATAGATCCACTCAAAATTTTACTTTTATTTCAGAAGACACTGGAAATACAGTAGTTATAGGCATAAGCGACGAAAATCCCCAAGGAACCGAGGTCCCTGTAATACGACGAACCCCTATTAATCTAGCCAGTTCTGATCGATATGGTTTTGAGTTTACCTTGATCTATAATCCTAGCAAAAAATGGAGAGTCAATGGGAATTTTAATGCATTTCAAAATACCGTACGCGGTACTGATCCTAGTGGAGAAAGTCTTGATGCGGAAAACTTCAGTTGGTTTGCCCGTATCAACAACAAAATAACATTACCTGCAAAAATTGATTGGCAAACAAGTATGTTCTACAGAGGACCTACAGAAAATGCACAAACCAAAAGCGATGGAATACTAAGTGTGAACTTAGCCTTCAGTAAAGATCTTTTTAAGGAGAAAGCGTCTATGACTTTTAATGTAAGTGATGTATTCAACTCCAGAAAACGGATCGGCACCTCTACTACTCCTACCTTTGTGTCAGATAGTGAATTTCAATGGAGAGAGCGAAGCTTCAATTTTGCTTTTACGTATCGATTTAACCAAAAGAAGAAAAGACAACGATCCAGAAGAGATTTTAACTCTGATGATGAAGAATTTGGAGGATAGCCTAGACTCCGTGATTATAAAGCATAAAAAAAGGAAGCCGATTGGCTTCCTTTTTTGTTGATATCGTAATACGTTATGCTTCTTTTGCTTGACGCTTAGCTTCTCTTCTCAATTTGAAGTTCTCAATATTCGCTCCAATAATCCAGTAAGGGATTACAAAAGTTAATAAAAAGATCATTAACCAAAATCCTATAGTAAGAATGGTTAAGAAAGCTAAAAATCCAAGGTACTGATCGAATTCAAACATAACGATAATCTAATTTTCAAATTTGTGCCAAAGATAGTAACTCTTATTAATTTGTCATAGCAGAAATACGATTTATTTTAAAAACTATTTTTATCATCTGCAAGTCACCAAAAAATAGCCCCTTTATTCAGAAAAAGTGAGGCAAATGCTTAAATTTGCACTCTTAAAAAAAACAAATCATCGTACCTATGGAATATAGAATAGAAAAAGATACAATGGGAGAGGTAAAGGTTCCTTCGGATAAACTTTGGGGAGCTCAAACCGAAAGATCAAGAAATAACTTCAAAATAGGTGCTCCGGCATCCATGCCTTTAGAAATCGTATACGGTTTTGCTTACCTTAAAAAAGCGGCAGCATATACGAATTGCGAATTAGGAGCACTTCCTATAGAAAAAAGAGACTTGATTGCTCAAGTATGTGATGAAATTTTGGAAGGAAAGCACGATGATCAATTTCCATTGGTAATATGGCAAACAGGTTCGGGTACGCAAAGTAACATGAACGTAAACGAAGTAATTGCCAACCGTGCACATCAAATTGCAGGAAAAACAATTGGAGAAGGTGATAAAACGTTACAACCAAATGACGATGTTAATAAATCTCAATCTTCAAACGATACATTCCCAACAGGAATGCATATCGCTGCATACAAGAAGATTCTGGAAGTGACTATCCCGGGGATTACTCAACTAAGAGATACCTTAAAGAAAAAATCCGAAGAGTTCAGGGATGTAGTGAAAATTGGTCGCACCCATTTTATGGATGCTACTCCATTAACTATCGGTCAGGAATTATCAGGTTATGTTTCTCAGTTGGATCACGGACTTAAAGCATTAGAAAATACCTTACCTCACCTTGCAGAATTAGCATTGGGTGGAACCGCAGTAGGAACAGGTTTAAATACACCAAAAGGTTATGCCAAAAGAGTTTCTGAGTTCATCGCTCAGTTTACGGGACTACCTTTTATCACTGCCGAAAATAAATTTGAAGCACTAGCTGCCCACGATGCTTTCGTAGAAACCCATGGGGCATTAAAACAACTTGCTGTTTCTTTGAACAAAATAGGAAACGATATCAGAATGTTGGCCTCTGGTCCAAGAAGTGGTATCGGAGAATTGATCATTCCAGCAAACGAGCCAGGAAGCTCTATCATGCCAGGAAAAGTAAACCCTACACAGTGTGAGGCGCTAACAATGGTCTGTGCACAGGTAATGGGTAATGATGTAGCTATCAATGTTGGTGGAATGCAAGGTCATTTTGAATTGAATGTATTCAAACCAGTTATGGCGGCAAACTTGCTACAAAGTGCACAACTTCTTGGTGATGCATGTGTATCTTTTGACGTACACTGTGCGCAAGGTATTGCACCAAATCAGGCAAGGATTACTGAGCTACTTAACAATTCTTTGATGCTGGTAACGGCTTTAAATACCAAAATAGGATATTACAAAGCTGCCGAAATCGCAAATACAGCACACAAGAATGGCACTACCCTAAGACAAGAAGCTGTAGCGCTTGGATATGTTACCGAAGAAGAATTTGAAGAATGGGTAAAACCAGAAGATATGGTTGGTAGTTTGAAATAAAACTCGTCCATTTATCATATAAATAAAGGCTATCTCTTACTATGGAGATAGCCTTTATTGGTGTACAACACGTTAATTCAGTTTGGGTTTTGCGTAATCTGATCCAAGTACAACTTAAGCCCCATTGTATTCGGAACATTCATTTTCTTTTTTATTCTACTTCTGGAAGTTTTTACAGTATCTGCTGTAACACCAAGAATATTTGCTGTTTCTTTTGTCGAAAGATTGAGCTTTGTAAATAAGCAGTACTTGATTTCTGTATCTGACAAATCTGGATGTTTGTTTTTTAAATTTGCCGCTATTCCTGGATATCTAGATTCTACTCGATCGCTTATTGCTGATAAGTTATTTCCCGATAGTAATAAGTTTTTCAGCATTACTTTAAGTCCTTTGATTTTTTTATCTCCAACATCAATTTTGTATATCTCGTTTTTTATGTCCAGTAATATTTTTTGTCGGTTAGAAATAGCAGTCAAAGTCATATTGAGTTCATTTTCTCGTAATTCAATTTTGTCCTCTAAAAGTCTCTTCTCTACTTTCTTTAACTCCTTCAGTTTTCTGTTTGATCGAACATACTTTATCAGTAAGAAAAAGCACAAAAGACCTACCAACACAAGAATTCCTCCCCCAAAAAGCAAATAAAACTGAACACGATTTTTTGACTGTAAGAGTTCATTTTCAGTTTCAAGTTGTTTATTCAACATCTCCTCTTCTATCAGTTTAAACCCCAATTCATTATTTTGAATGACATTCTTATTATTTTCCTTGATTATACTATCTTTTAACTCATGATAATAGTTTTTATTAAGAAACGCTTTTTTCCATTCTTCCTTTTGCTCATAAATTTCAGATAATTTTAGGTAAGAATTCATTCTTCTATCCACAACGTTTTCTTTCTTTAAACTTTCCAAAAGCAAATTTTCTGCTTCATCAAGATTGTTATTAGCCAGATTTATTGCTCCCAGATAATAATTTTTATCCCAATCATGATCTCTATCGATCCGATCATACGTTTGTTGTGCTTCAATATCTTTATTGAGAATTAAGTAAATATTACACAAGTCTACAAGAATATCATTTTTTACCGTTACAAATTCATTTTCAAGACAAATTGCTAAGCCCTCATTAAGCCATTGAATAGCAAGCTCGTACTTTTTTTGTCTTTTAAAATTTAAAGCCATATTTTGATATAACTGAGCACCATACCTAGACTGTTTGTTAAAAAGTGAATTGTTTAGGTGATTTGTATAATAGCTATGAGCAAGCTGATAATCTCCTAATACACTGTAAGTTGAAGCAATGTTTACAACCAAAACCTGTTGTACATTCTTATATCTAATACTATCCTTTTGATTTTTATAAAAGTCATACGCTTTTAAATAATACTCTAGGGACTTTCTATAATTTCTAAGGCTTCCATAAATATTACCTAACGATAGATATGAATAATTTAAGCCCGGTTTAAAATCATTATTCTTGCAGATCAACATAGTTTTATTTACGTGGTAAAAAGCACTATCCATCTTATTATGTTTCCTGAAATAAGCACTTAACTTTAAATGAACCTTCCCAACACCTTCATCATAATTAATTGCCTTACTTCTATTCATGAGTTTATATAATGATTCGGTATTTCCATTATATAAATCAACCAGATTTACTAAACTATCTATCTCTTTTTGAGATGATGTTTTTGTAGATTTTTGGGCTACCACCATAGAAGATATCAATGTCAAAAGACAAACCGTTATTCTTTTCATATATAAATCATGAGATTGTAGATATTAAAACTTAGATCTCTAATTCATCAACTATTTGTTTCCGCAATTATTAAGATCTATCTGCAGCTCTTAGTATACTTTATCAATTTTGAAAAAACAAGGCATACCATTCACAAAACATCAATTTCCATTTTAAAAGAAACAATATCAAGCACTTACATCACAACACCCATCAAATGTTTACCTTTTATCAACCTATCAATACAGGTTTGATTACCAAAAATCGACTTTAGTTACTCAGGATTCATCAAGTCTAAAATTATTTTTGTTCAGAACAAATATTTCGTTCTCACAAATTCTTATTAATAAAAAAACAAAAAATCAATGAAATAAACATTGCAGTAACCAGATTACAGTTCTTAAGAACTTACCCTTTCCCCCTAGTCGTTTATTGGTTGAATTGCGCAAGACTTATACCTCAAAATATTGTTTTTTGATTATAAAAAACACTGAGAAATAAGGCTTAAACTAAATGTAACAATTAACGTAAACAATTTAATCAACATGAAAAAAAGTAACACTATTAGGCTATTATATGTTTTCACAGCTGTTGTATGCTTTGCTTTCTCAGCAAAAGCACAAATGAGCGAACCAATGATTAACATAAGAGCTATTATACCCGACAATACAGCTACACACAAAGCTAAAGATTCTGGATATTGGAATGATCCAAATACCTGGGATTCAGGAACCGTTCCAGGTCAATCAGCAATTGTGGTTATACCCATGGGGTTTACAGTTACTTATAATGTAAATAGTAATGCTCATATATTCGCTATACGAAATGAGGGTAAAATGATTTTCAGAGCCCCGGCAGGTGCTAGAAGAAAACTAATTGTAGACACTTTTTTTTGTGGTATGATGTCAGAATTAGATATCAAAGCTGATCAACCAACAGACGGTACTATTGATATCCATTTTAAAGCATTTGATATAGAAAAAAAGAAAAGTGGTCAAATAGGTGGAAATCGATGGAACGCACAAGCTAGAAGTCATTATTCTGATGGGAAGCGAATGAACGATCATTTTGGAAATCGATTATTTTCTGATGGACCTGGAGTTTTAGGTAGATATGAATGGGACCCAACACAAGCTTCATTAGGATTGATGACTATGGGAACAGTGAATATTTTTGGTAAGGAAAAAACTCCCTTTTTACGAACTACCAGGCCAACGGCAAGAAGAAGAAATAAAACAACTCTTGAAGACACTCCTGCAAATTGGAATATTGGAGATGATGTGGTTTTATCAGGTACTCAAGGTATATTTAGAGTAAGAAATGATGGTATCAGAACACAGGATGAAGAATTCGTAATAGAAGCCATCAATGAAGCAACCAACGAAGTAACTTTTAATACGCAAACGAGAAATTCGCACCAAGGAATACCAGAAGCAAACCTTTTTTGCCACCTATCAAACTTAACCCGAAACGTTACTTTTAAATCCATAGATTTTACCGATAATAATAACAATGTAAATGATGACATTACTCGTCGTGGTCATACCATGTTTATGCGAACCACAGATGTTAAAATTCATTTTGCTGCCTTTAAGGACTTGGGAAGATCCAACAAAGCTAATATTCTAGATGATTTTAAATACAATTTAGTAAGAACTGGTCAAGTAGATGAAGATGGGAAACCATTTGTACAAATACAAAATTTTGTTGAAGAAAAAGCATTACCACAAAATATTGAGAATCAAAGAGGAAGATATGCAATGCATTTTCATAGAATGAACAATTCACAAACCAAAATGGCAGAAGCACATGGATTGGCTGTATGGGGTTCACCAGGATGGGGGATGGTGCATCACGACAGCCATGCTTCTTTTGCTAATAATGTAGTTTACTTTGTTGATGGTTCTGGTATGGTTGCAGAAAGTGGTTCTGAAACCGGAATCTGGGAAAACAACTTAGTCACTACAGCAAGACCAGATGGAAGAAACTACTACTTTGCTGACATGGATCGAGATGCTCCTTCAGCTCTAAACTCTATTGTATCTGATCTATTAGATGATGATTTCAGAATTGGTGAAGCCTATGGATTACAAGGTCGAGCAGTACGAATGGTAAATAATGTGGCTGCCTCATCAAGAGAAGCTTATGCCTATGATGGTGGAGGAACCGTTTTAAGTATTAGAGATAAAGTAAGAACCAATGTATATCCAGAAAACCTGTTCCCATTACAAGACTACATAGACCCTGCAGCCGCGCCATTATTAGAATTTGATAATAACGAAGCATATGGATGTAGCAGTGGCTTTAGATCTAAAGATAGAGCAGCTCAGGCATTTCATCATAAATTATCTATCATTGATAACCACACCACCTGGAATACAGGTAGAGCTATGTATATTACCACCAATTTTGGATATATGGTTCGTAACGGAAATTATTATAATGGGGACAGTGCTGGTCTTATAGGAGGCGACTTGGATAATCTATGTTTGGTTAATACTACATTTCATAATTGGAGAGGTGATGGATTTACCGATGGTCGTGGAACCGATACCAACCCTCAACATAAACTTAATTTTATAAATGTAAAAATCCCCGGATTCGATAGAAATAGAATCTATAGACAACTAGATCGAAGTAACGAAAATATATACAATGCTTCTGTATTAGATACTAATGTAGATGTAACTTTTACTAAAGGCAGTAATATGGATACCAAAATTAACACAAATACTGGAGATTACACTGCTGTGGTAAATGGAATGATAACCGATCGATTAGGAACATACCCTTTCGGACATGCATATGCTAGGAGATTCCCAACTATTAGAAATAGAACGTATGATTTCAAAAACAAAGAAACTCTTGAAAATTATGTAAGAGCTTACGGTATAGCAGAAGATAATAGGGGTACCTATACCACCCTTACTGAGTTTATAACAGATAGAGGATCTGGTGAAACTTTTGGTATAGATTTTAGAATAGATCTTGTTGGAATTGATGCAGACGATTTTAGCGACAATAGAGCTCCAGAATTAACGATGATCTATCCTGATGAAACCAAACCCTATTTTGAAGGCGACAATCTAATTGTACGAGCAGAAGCTAACGATCCGGATGGAGAAATTAGAGAAGTAAGATTATACCTAAATGGTGAATTGATACGTACCGATACCGAAGCTCCTTACGGTTGGGGAGGAAATCCACAACTCCAAAATCTAGCTGCCGGAAATTACCGAGTACGAGTAGTTGCTATAGATAATGAAGGATTAAGAACTAAAAAAGTTATGACAATCCAAGTGTTACCAGAGTCACTAAAAGGAGCTGGATTCGATAATGAAGATAATAAGGAAGCTACAATATTAATATCTCCTAATCCTGCAAGAGGTAGTTATGTGAATATTTATCAAAAAGAAAATTGGTATTTAAGACTATACGATATCACCGGAAACTTAATCATGGAATTAGATCCAAAAAGTACTGTGATTAGTATCGATGTTTCGCAATTACCAAGCGGTCTTTACATCCTTAAATCTAATAATTCAAGCAAAAAATTAGTAATTCATTGACAGGATACATTCTACATCAAAATTTGTTATAGCAACTATTACATATCAAAAAACCGCATTGTAGCTCAATGCGGTTTTTCTATTTTCCTTACTAATTCAGTGTTCCCCTTGCAAAATTTTTGTCCCCCAACAAAATCTTCACAAATTCTTCACTTATTCTTTTCTTATCTATGAATAGCGTGGCTGCAAGCTTTTGGCAATTCTTGCAAAAAATCCTGGATAAACTTAAAATTGATTTTAAAGAGTGTCATAAGTTCTAGTGTAATAATGTTCTATATTATATTGTTATAAATTGATACTGTAAAAGTACTATATGATCTAATCTGTTGAAATACGTGTACATACGTATATTTGATTTGGGATCAAACGACTATCTGTGGATAGCGTGGCTACTAGCTTTTGGTAATTCTTTTAAAAAATTTAAAACAAAGTCGAAGTTAATGTTGAATAAATTCATGATTTCTAAGTGTGTTTTAATTAATAAGAATGATTGGTTAAAATTTCTGATACAAAAGTATGCTCCATCTACATACTGCACAATGGGTAAAAACACGTATTTTTAGTAGGGGGAATTTCCCCTACTAAATACCCAAAACCTCTCAAAACGCCTGTAAATACAGTAAAAATAAAAAAGCACGGTTTTTCACCGTGCTTTCCAATTATTCTTATTTTACCTAATTTATGCTTTTTCTAATGCAATTTCATTAGGACTATTTACCTTTTCCAGAGCTTGATCCAAATCCCAAATCAAATCTTTGGCACTTTCTACTCCTATCGATAATCTTACCAATTGATCTGTAATGTTCATTTCTTTTCTTTGGCCATCATCAACTCCAGCATGTGTCATTGTTTTTGGATGCTCTGCCAAACTTTCTGTACTTCCTAAACTAACGGCTAGTTTCATTAGTTTTAAGTTGTTCAAAAACTCAAAGGCTTCTTTCTCCCCTCCTACGATATCAAAAGAAACCATAGCTCCCGGAGCAGAACACTGTTTCTTATAGGTAGCAAATGCTGATGTTCCTTCTTCTAACAGCCCTAGATAATATACCTTTTTTACTTTCGTATGACTATTAAGGTATTCTGCTACCATTTGAGCGTTCTTTGTCTGTTGATCCATTCTCACTTTCAAGGTCTCCAAACTTCTAAGCATCAGCCATGCAGTATGTGGGCTTACCATGTTCCCCAAAAATGTACGTAGGGTTTTTACACGTAACATCAATTCGGCATTTCCTAATACGGCTCCGGCAATCAAATCACTATGACCTCCTATATATTTGGTTGCAGAATATAGTACCAAATCTGCACCACATTGTAGTGGGTGTTGCCAAAGCGGCCCCATATATGTATTATCTACGGCAACCAATACTTCTTTATCCTCGGTATTGTATTGTTTAGCCAATTGACTGAACTTTTCGATATCTACAATATCGTTAGTAGGATTGGCCGGAGTTTCTAGATAAATCATTGATAATCTATCGGATTTTCCAGAATCTTCAATCATTTGTTGCACCTCCTCTATTGATTGATGAGGTAGCACTCCTATAGTATGTACTCCGATTTTATCCAAAAAGTGCTGAATAAAATGATCCGTACCTCCGTACAATGGATTACTATATACTAGCAAATCTCCTGGTTTCAAAAATTCCAGCAGTACTGTACTAATCGCAGACATACCACTTTCAAAAACTGCACAATCATCAGCTTTATCCCAAAGGCAAAGTCTATTTTCAAGAATCTCTAGATTAGGATTGTTTATTCTACTATAAATCAGTCCTAATTCTTCTTTTGGAGATTTCTCACGTAAACCGTAAGCCAATTCAAAAAAGGCTTTTCCCTCTTCTGCGGTTTTAAACACAAAAGTAGACGTTTGAAAAATTGGACATTTTATGGCTCCTTCAGACAACTCAGGTTTATAACCGTAAGTCATCATTAAACTCTCTGGGTTAAAATCGTGTTCTTTCATGCATTAAAAGTACATTCAAAAGAATTAAAAACTAAATAATGATGTTATTTTAGAATAAATATTTATAAAATGAAATATTAAAGAATTTTATTCTAATTTTGATCTTTCAGAATACTTCAAAAAGAAAAATATTATGGATGCCATAGACCGATCTATACTACTGTTATTGCAAAAAGATGGAAAGATTACCATTAAACAAATTGCAGAACGATTACACCTCACCACTACTCCTATTTTTGAACGAGTAAAAAAACTTGAGCGCGAAGGGCACATCAAATCATACAAAGCCATTTTGAACCGAAAGAAAATCGGACTACAACTAATGGCGTTTTGTAATATCACGCTCAACCAGCATCAAAAAGATTTTATAAAGAAATTCGAAAAGGACATTCAACAGTTTCCAGAGGTAGTAGAATGTTATCACGTTGCAGGTATGTTTGATTATCTGATCAAGATCTATGCTGAAGATATGGAATCCTACCAGGATTTTCTTTCTAACAAACTGGCTTCACTAGAAAATATTTCTAAAGTGCAGAGTTCTTTCGTCATGACAGAAGTTAAAGACTTCTCTTATCTTCCTATCCCATAAAAATTAGGAGTATACTTAACAAAAGATTTAGAACTCAAATGATACCTTTGATTTCTAAACAAAATTGCACCACAATGAATCTTAACACAGCCAAAGTATTGATCACAGGAGGTAATTCGGGTATTGGTAAAGCTACCGCCAAATTACTAAAAGAGAAAGGAGCCCAAGTCGTGATCTCCGGAAGAAATAAAAACACCTTACAGCAAGTTGCACAAGAACTTGGTGTGGAGTATATCAAAGCCGATGTCACTCAAGAAAACGAAGTGACAAATATGGTTGAGCAAGCAAAAGAAAAAATGAACGGTTTGAATGTATTAGTCAATAACGCTGGATATGGTTATATTGCCAAGCTCGTGGATATTGAAGCGGATAAATTTACCGATCAGTTTAAAACTAATATCCTGGGAGCTGCACTTTGTGCAAAAGCATCAGCAAAACATTTTGTAGATCAACAATATGGGAACATCATTAATATTGGATCTACATCATCGTTAAAAGGTTCGCCTACTGCTTCACCCTATGTAGCTACCAAATTTGCTCTAAGAGGAATGACCGAGAGTTGGAGAAATGAACTACGCCCCCATAATATTCGCGTAATGCAAGTCAATCCTAGTGAGGTGATGACTAGTTTTGCAGACAATCGAGTAGACAATAATCCTACAGAGAAAAAATATACCGAAGCCGAACAAAATACCAAATTAAGAGGAGAGGAAATAGCACATACCATTTCCAGTCTTTTGGAGATGGACGATCGTGGCTTTATTACCGAGGCGACTGTATTTGCTACAAATCCTAAAGTATAACCTTTAGGATTCTTTGATCAACACTTTTGGAGAGGTTTGGGGTTTTGTTTTTAGGTAATGAAAAAGCACCAAAACAAAAATGAGTAAAAAGATAACAGTCCCTATCCTGAATACGGCAGTTTGAATACTTTCAAACAGCGTCCCCCCTAGCACCAGACCAAAAATACTGGCCAAACTCCCCATGCTATTGCCATAGCCTTGTATCACTCCTTGTAGTTGATTGTTACCGGTTTTTGCCAATATGGATAAAAAATTGGGCCACATTAACCCATTCCCTAAAGAAAGCAGAGTGATGCCTACGTATAAGAGGATAATATCTTGATAGGTCAATAAATAAAAACTAGATCCCAATAACAAGGTTCCTATTAGAATACAACTTATACCTGAAACTTTACCGGATAAAAAAGACAATAATGGCCCTTGTACCAAAATCATAATAATACTGGAATAGGCCAAAAACACCCCCAGTTGTATGGATGACCACTCCAAAATAGATGAAGCATATATCGGTAAACCAGCATAGAAGAAACTAAATGCCAAAAAAGTAAGAAAGTATACCGCATACAGCAAAGGAATCTTTTCTATTCTCAATATGGTCCAAAATGATGTTGAAGCTGATGTATCCTCCTCCTCTCTCGAGATATTGTAGCACTCCTTATGCTCTACCTGAAAAAAACGTCGAAACGATCGCAAAGAAACAGACCCCGTATCTACTACACAGGGATTACTTTCTGGCAAACGAATAGCAATTACAAAAATAGCAATCAACGATATCAAGCTAGCCAATATGATTGGCAGAGCTTCTTCCAAAACCGTAGATGTCAAAATACCCGCTACCGCAGGACCTAGTACAAAACCCAAACTAGTTGATGCTCCCATCATACCAAAGTTTTTATCCCGATTCTCGTCTGTAGAAATATCTGATAAATACGCATTTGCCACCGAAACATTCCCCCCAGTAAATCCATCAAAAATCCTGGCAACAAAAAGCAATAGTAAAGGCAAGGTCATTGCATAGTCCCCAGTAATTTCTGAATCTACCTCCCATAAATTCATTTTAGGTAATACAAATGCGAGCAAAAACAAAGACCAGGCTATAAAAGTACCTGCCTGACTAATAATCAGTACTTTCTTTCTTCCTATTTTGTCTGACAATCTTCCTAGTATCGGAGCTCCTATAAACTGAAATAAGGGATACATCGCACCCAGAATTCCATAGATGAAACCGTTTCCTTCAAAATCAAGAACAATAAAAATCAGAATAGGAATTACGATACTGTATCCAAGTACTCCTATAAAGTTAACCAGAAGAATGGGAAAAATGGTTCTATTGAGAAAGCTGAAACGCACCATATAAAGATAGCATCATTTCTGAAAAAAGATGTTAAGCCGACGCTAATAATTATATCAACCCATGATCTTTACCAATAACTCTTTTAAGATATCTCCCTGGGACAAATTGGCTGCACCGACTCCCTTTCCTTTTACATCCGCATCTCTGAGTGTTGCGATTATGGCACTCACCCTTTTCATAGGATAATTATGAGCAGCTTCAGAATAGTCTTTTACAAAATATGGATTGATTCGAAGTGCACTAGCCACATTGCGCTGAGACTTATCCGACAGACCATGATACTGTAATACCTGAGAGAAAAAACTATACAACAAGGATATGGTAACTACAAGAGGATTGTCTTTAGGGTTTTGAGCAAAATAGTTGATGATTCTATGCGCCTTTACCACATTGCGAGATCCAATGGCTTTGCGCAATTCAAAATTATTAAAGTCCTTACTGATCCCTATATTTTCTTCAATTTGATCGGCAGTAATTTGTTGCCCTTTAGGAATGATCAGCTTTAATTTTTCCAGCTCATTGTTAATCTTACCCAAATCTGTCCCCAGAAATTCTACCAACATTTGAGCTGCTTTGGGTTCTATAGCGTATTTAGAACCCGATAATACTCTTCGGATCCAATCTGCTACTTGATTTTCATACAACTTTTTACTCTCAAAGAGTAATCCATTTTTCTGAATGGCTTTGTATAATTTCTTTCGCTTATCGATCGTTTTGTATTTGTAGCACATCACCAAAACTGTAGAAGGTTGCGGTTGTTCTACATAATTTACCAATTTTTCTATCGTACGAGAGAGATCCTGAGCCTCTTTAACAATAACCACTTGTCTCTCTGCCATCATTGGGAAACGCTTGGCATTCGAAACGATATCGTCGATACTTACATCTCTACCATACAGCACCATTTGATTGAATCCCTTCTCTTCTTCGGCCAATACATTTTTTTCGATAAACTCTGATATCTTATCAATATAATAGGATTCTTCACCCATCAAAAAGTAGATCGGTTTTATATTTCCGTTCTTGATATCAGTTACAATTTGTTTTACTTCATCCATTCAGAAAAAATCATCAAATTTGCATCATGCAAATGCCAAAATTAAATTTTCCGGCGTATCAATTTCGATTCAAAAGTAGCGAAAATAAAGTTTCTATTTTTGACCGAATTCGTAAAAAATTTATTGTACTCACCCCGGAAGAATGGGTAAGACAACATACAGTACATTATCTGATTGAAGACAAGAAATATCCAGAAAGTTTGATGAATGTCGAAAAATTGATCAAAATACATGATCTCAACAAACGATATGATATTATTATCTACAATCCGGATGGTTCTATTCTACTAATTGTAGAATGTAAATCTAATACCGTAAAGATCACCCAAGAGGTTTTTGATCAAATCGCAAGATATAATTTGGCCCTCAAAGCACAGTATTTAATGATCACCAATGGGATTCATCATTACTATTGCCAAATGGATTATGAAAATGAGCAGTACACTTTTCTAAAAGATATTCCGGATTATTAAAAATAAAACCTATTAATTTGCATCCGTGAATGTAGCAGTAGTCATATTAAATTGGAATGGAAGATCCTTGCTAGAACGCTTCTTACCTTCGGTAGTAACATATTCTAAAGAAGCAACCGTATATGTCGCTGATAATGCTTCCAGTGATGACTCAGTAGATTTTGTTTCTAAAGCATATCCAGAAGTAAAAATAGTTCAGAATACCGAAAATGGAGGATACGCAAAAGGGTATAATGATGCACTTAACAAAATTGATGCTGATGTATATTGTTTGCTAAACAGTGATGTAGAAGTTACTGCAAACTGGTTGACTCCTATTATTAGTGCTTTTGAACAATCTGAAGATATCGCTGCCATACAACCCAAAATTTTGGATTGTAAGAAGAAAACTCATTTTGAGTATGCGGGTGCTGCAGGAGGCTATATAGACAAGCTAGGGTATCCATATTGCCGTGGTCGAATATTTGACACCATCGAGAAAGATGAAGGCCAGTACGATCAAGATGTAGATATTTTTTGGGCCAGTGGAGCCTGTTTATTTATTCGAAAGACCGTTTTTGAAGAGGCGGGTAAGCTGGATGAAGACTTTTTTGCCCATCAGGAAGAAATTGATCTTTGTTGGAGAATACAAAATATGGGGTATCGCATCCGATATATCGCAGATTCAACAATTTACCATTTGGGAGGAGCAACTTTGGATACCATGAATCCAAAGAAAACGTATTTAAACTTTAGAAACAATTTGTACCTACTTTTGAAGAATGTGAGTACAAAAAGATTGCCGGGTATTTTACTTATTAGATTGATATTAGATGGATTAGCTGCATTGAAGTTTCTTATGGAAGGAAAACCATCACATCTGGTTTCCATTTTGAAGGCGCATATCAGCTTCTACCTGAATTTTAACACTTTTATTAAAAAAGGCAAAAAACTTTCCAAAACGGGGAAATATTATTCAATTTTTTCCGTTGTATGGCAGTATTTTATTTTAAAACGTAAACATTTCGACCAATTATAAGGTTATATAATAAATTATTGTTAACGATCTCGTAATACGTCACAATTTTAATAATTTTGAGTTTATATAACCAAGAACAAGACTAAAAACAGATTTTCTAATGAAAAAAGTAATGATTATTGGCGCCTCTATGGCAGTATTATTATCTTCTTGTGTATCACAAAAGAAATTTGCTGATTTAGAAGCCAAACAAAAAGAAACTGAAGACCTATTAAATACAGCAACTGTTAAGTTAAATAGTTGTCTTGAGGAAAAAGCGAGTTCATCTTCTCAGCTTAAAGTACTTCAAGATCAAGTATCCAACCTAAAGAACCAAAATTCTGCATTATTAAATAACGTTGGAAACTTGGCTACGCTTTCTACAAAAGAGGCTGAAAACCTTGAGAAGTCTTTAGAAAGTATCAAAGAAAAAGATCTTCAGATAAAAACAATGCGTGATGCGATCACTAAAAAGGATTCGGTAACACTAGCATTGGTAACTAGCCTGAAAGGAGCTCTAGGTAACTTAGCAGACGAGGATATAGAAGTTAATGTTGAAAAAGGAGTGGTATACGTTTCTATTTCTGACAAACTTTTATTCAAAAGCGGAAGCTACAATGTATCTAGCAGAGCTCGTGAAGTATTAGGTAAAGTGGCAAAGGTTGTTAATGACAAGCCAGACATCGAGTTCTTAGTAGAAGGACATACCGATAATGTGCCAATCAAAAACAAAGTACTTCTTGACAACTGGGATCTTAGTGTAAAACGTGCTACATCTGTAGTAAGAGTATTACAAAAAGATTTCAAAGTTGATCCAAAACGTATGACTGCTGCTGGACGTAGTTACTATGTTCCTGTTTCGGACAATGCTTCTGAAGCAAACAGAGCGAGAAACAGACGTACTAGAATTGTAGTACTTCCAAAACTTGATCAGTTCTATAACATGATCGAAGATGGAATGAAAAAAGCAACGCAAGGAGGTAACTAAAAAGTTAATTCCTAATAAATACAAAAAGATCATCCACTGGATGGTCTTTTTTTGTTAGTAAAGTTTCAAAATTTAGGTAACAATTCTAGGTTTCGAAACATATACTTTAAATACATCTAAAAAATGAAAAAAACTTTATTCCCTTTATTATTTATTGTCTTAGTACATTCAACAGTAATTAGCCAAAATCAAATCATTGATCAACCACTAATTGTTCAAAATGCTGGAGATGCTATTACTTCTTTTAAGACATTAGATAACACCTGGTTATATACACAATGGCTGAATAGTTCAAATCAACGAAAAGCGTATATGGGCCTCAACAACGATCTTTCACAATTCAGATTAAATTTGGAAAACGGAGCTAACAGTTTTGTTGTTAATGGTGGTAATGTTGGAATAGGAACATATAACCCATATGCTCCTTTGCATATTAGCAGTGCTTCTGATGGTATACTTACCTTACAAAGTACCGATGATACTTGGTTATACACACAATGGCTGAACAGCACCAATCAACGTAAAGCGTATATGGGATTCAATCCAGATCTCACACAATTTCGTCTAAATTTAGAAAATGGAGCAGATAGATTTGTTATTAATGGTGGAAATGTTGGAATAGGAACATATAACCCAGGTAATTGGAAGTTAGCAGTTAATGGCCCAATTAGAGCTAAGGAGATAAAAGTAGAAACAGGTTGGTCAGATTTTGTTTTTCATGATGATTATAATTTACCTTCTATAAAAGATGTAGAAAAACATATCAAAGAAAAAGGACATCTCAAAGATATTCCTAGTGCCAAAGAAGTTGAAAAGAATGGTATTTTTCTTGGGGAAATGGATTCCAAATTACTTCAAAAAATTGAAGAATTAACACTCTACACCATTCAACAGCAAAAAGAAATTGAAAAGTTAAAATTACAGAATCAAAAACTTATCGAATTACATAACAGATTGGAGAAATTAGAAAAAGGAAAATAAAACTATACCTAATAAAAAAGGCGCTACAATATTGCAGCGCCTCTTTTTGTGGTTATAAAACAATCAAATACTAATTTCTTTTACAAATGTTCTGTCTTTAAGTGAAAAGTAGATCACATATTTTCCTGCAGGCACACCTGCAAAGTTGTAAGCTCTCTGGAAGATACTTACATTTTCATCTACATTTTCTTCCATCAACATTACCCCTTCGTTGTCATAAATAGTTACCTGAAGCGGAGACTTGTCTGTTTTGGTAAGCAATACCTTTGCAATAGCATTTTCTACCTGAACCTTTGGTTTAAAAACCGTAACCGCAGAGTTGTGGATCAAAGCAATTCCTTTTTGGTTCTTTACTACAGGTGTTACTCTTACATCGTACTCTGTTTCGGTTTCTACAAAGTAGATTCCATTTTCTACAGCACCAAGGTTAAAGTATTTTCTGTAAGCTGGCATTGCATCCAAGGTTACATTAAAAAGTATAGTCCCAGAATAATCTTTAAGATATAGTTTCTGTCCTTTACTTATATTCACTAACGATACATTGATCGTAGAAGAGTTCTCAATTTTTACAGATAAAACATCTGAAGCTTTTACAGAAGCGCTGAAAAAAATAGCACTTACAAGCAGGCATACGTTAATTACTCTTTTCATAACTTTCTAGTTTATAGTTGTTAATAATTTCTGGTACAAATGTATGGTGAGGATTTCTTCTGAAACACAACTATATTTGCATATATATATGCTATTTTAACCATATGTAGTACTGAAAAACCGTAATCAAGTTAATTTAACATATTTTTTATGGTAACTTTGCAATACTTTAACAAAAAAAATATCATATTCGTTTAAAATTGGAGTTGCAAAACTATTGTCCCTAAAATAATACGCTCATGTTAGCCAAAAATGTAAAACCGTCTTTAGAAAAAATAGTTCCAGAATTTGGTAGCTCTTTATACTACCAGACTTTCTCTGAAAAAAACAAGAATAAAGCTCCCGTGTGGCACTACCATCCGGAAATTGAAGTAGTATACGTAAACGGCGGAACCGGAAAAATGCAAATAGGAAGTCATATGTCCTACTATAGAAACGGTGCTCTTATGCTTATAGGTGCTAATCTCCCTCATTGTGGTTTTACTGATGGAATGACTGGTAACCGAAGCGAAACCATTATACAAATGCTTCCAGATTTTTTGGGAAACTCCTTTTTCGAAGTACCAGAAATGAATGCCATTGGAAAACTTCTAGAGCAGGCCAAGAAAGGGATTATTTTTCATGGTAATACCAAACGGAGAATAGGAAACCAAATAGAAGGATTAAAACATCTTGCGCCTTTCGAAAAATTGATTGGATTTCTTCAGGTATTACGAGAAATGGAAAAAACAGATGATTATACCATACTCAATGCTGAAGGCTTTATGATAGAAACCGAATTACAGGATAACAATCGTATAAACCTCATTTTCAATTTTGTTCAAGAAGAATTTCGTAGACACATTACCTTAGAAGAAATTGCAGATAAAGTAAGTATGAGTGTTCCCGGATTTTGCAGATATTTCAAAAAAGTAACCGGAAAAACATTCACCCAATTTGTCAACGAGTATCGCTTGGTACATGCAGCAAAACTATTACATGAAAAACAAACTAGCATCACAGATATCTGCTATGAAAGTGGTTTTAGTAATTTTTCTCATTTCAGTAAGTTATTTAAGCAATTTTCTGGTAAGACTCCCAGTATGTATCGCAACGAATTGAAGTATGTGATTTCGTAAATTTAGATGATATCAATCACTCCTTTGCCTTCTCGTATCAAAACAGGCTCATCTGCTGTTAGATCAATAATGGTAGAAGGTATATTATCACCATACCCTCCATCGATAACCATATCCACCAATTGATCCCATTTTTCTAATATCAATTCTGGATCTGTAGTATATTCGATAACTTCATCTTCATCATATATTGAAGTAGAAACGATTGGATTACCTAATTCTTCTACAATTGTCGTACAGATATTATTATCAGGAATTCGTATTCCCACGGTTTTCTTTTTCTTAAAAACGGTAGGCAAATTATTACTACCTGGTAAAATAAAAGTATAGGGACCGGGTAAAGTACGTTTCAAAAGTTTAAAAGTAGTATTATCAATTTGACGCACATAATCCGATAGGTTACTCAAATCTTTACATATAAATGAAAAATTGGCCTTCTCGAGTTTCACTCCTTTAATTTTGGCGATCTTTTCCAGCGCTCTATTATTGGTAATATCGCATCCCAAACCATATACTGTATCTGTTGGATAGATGATTATTCCTCCATTACGTAAACAATCCACTACTTTTTGTATTTCTCGTGGATTCGGATTTTCATTATATAGTTTTACAAATTCAGCCATAAATAGAGTGATGTCTTCTGCAAGTTACGCAATAATACTACCAAAGCATTGTAGTCAGGACAGAAAAGCGTTAAAGTACTTTTAGTTTCGCGAAGCGAAGTAATAATTTCTTAATTCCTCCTTTTTCAAAATGAATTTCGGCTTTTTTATCCTGACCAACCCCTTCAATTTTCAGTATTTTTCCTCTTCCAAACCTCATATGTTCTACGGCAACTCCTGGGATAAGCTCCTCATTAAAGAGATTAGTCTTAGGTTCTTCATCAGCACCATTCGAAATAGGTTTCAGTTTCCTCAGTTTTCTTAACTGCTCTTCATTGGGTTTATGCGCCAAAGGTGGTGTTCCCGAAACAGGTTTCTTTAACCTTAGTTTACTTTTATCTACTTCTCCAAAAATATCAGCATCGATCAAAGGCTTATATCGATACCCCTCTACCGGAGTGATATAATCTATATATTGATCGTCGATCTCTTCGATAAATCTACTAGGTTCTGCATCTACCAATTTACCCCATCGATATCTGGATTGAGTATATGTCAGATAGGCTTGTTTCTCTGCTCTGGTTAGCGCTACATAAAACAGCCTTCTCTCCTCTTCCAACTCACTTCTGGTATTCATACTCATTCCGGAGGGGAACAAGTCTTCCTCCATCCCTACTATATATACATAGGGAAACTCTAATCCTTTGGCCAAATGGATCGTCATTAATGCTACCCGATCATCATCTCCCTTATCCTGATCCAAATCGGTAGCCAGGGCTACGTCTTCGAGAAATTCTGTAAGAGAACCTGTAGCATCTGCCAACTCTCTTTGTCCTTCTACAAAATCACGAATACCATTTAATAGTTCTTCGATGTTCTCTATCCTGGCAATTCCTTCTGGAGTCCCGTCTTTTTTCAGTTCTTGAAGTAAGCCGGTTTTTTTGGCTACCATCTCAGCAATGGTAAAAGCATCAGCGGTTTCATTGGTGATTTGAAAACTCTTGATCATGTTCATAAAGTTTTCTAATCGTGTTTTTGTTCCACTATTGATTTTAAGATTAATTCGATCTAGATTCTGTATGACTTCAAAGATAGTACGATCGTAGTGATTGGCAGCAACCACAAGTTTATCAACTGTGGTAGCCCCTATCCCTCTAGCTGGATAATTAATTACCCTTTTTAGCGCTTCTTCGTCTTTAGGATTAATTACCAAACGTAAATACGCCAATACATCCTTGATTTCCTTACGCTGATAAAACGACAAACCACCATAAATACGGTATTTGATATCTCGTTTTCTAAGTGCATCTTCTATCGCTCTGGATTGAGCATTGGTTCTATATAAAACCGCAAATTGACCATTAGATAGTTGATGCTGCATTTGATTTTCAAAAATAGAACTTGCCACATATCTACCCTCATCACCATCCGTTAACAATCGATTTACGATAATTTTAGGTCCCGGTTCATTGGCGGTCCAAACCACTTTATCTAGTTTGGTTTTATTCTTATCAATGATCGAGTTGGCTGCTTCTACAATATTACGAGAAGATCTATAATTTTGCTCTAATCGATATTGTTGCACATTATCGTAGTCTCTTTGGAAATTCAGGATATTATTAATATTGGCACCACGGAACGCATAAATACTCTGAGCGTCATCTCCTACTACACAAATATTCTGAAATTTATCCGAAAGGGCACGTACAATAAGGTACTGAGAGTGGTTTGTATCCTGGTACTCGTCTACCAATATGTATCTAAATCTGTTTTGATATTTGGCCAATACATCTGGATATCTATTTAACAGCTCATTGGTTTTCAATAATAAGTCATCAAAATCCATGGCACCAGCCTTAAAACATCTTTCCACATAGTTTTGATAGATCTCCCCCATCCTTGGTCTTTTTGCCATGGCGTCTGCTTCTACCAATTCCGGATTCTGAAAATATGCTTTAACGGTAATCAGACTGTTTTTGTAAGATGAGATCCTAGAATATACCTGTTTGTATTTATAGATATCTTTATCTAACCCCATTTCTTTTATGATAGAGGCTACCAATCGTTGCGAATCTTGCGTATCGTAGATTGTAAAATTTGAAGGGTACCCTAACTTATCGGCCTCAAATCGTAAAATTTTTGCAAAAATCGAATGGAAAGTCCCCATCCATAGGTTTTTGGCTTCACTCGTGCCAACAATATCAGCAATACGTTTTTTCATTTCACGCGCCGCCTTATTGGTAAATGTCAAAGACAATATGTTAAAGGAATCCACTCCCTGATACATCAAATATGCTATACGGTAAGTAAGCACACGTGTCTTTCCTGATCCAGCTCCTGCGATCACAATCATAGGTCCTTCTTTCTGAAGAACCGGAGCCCTTTGGGCATCATTCAATTCAGCTAAATACTCTTCCAATCCTAACTATTTTTTTAAAAGCGAAATTTAATCAAATGGGTACGTTTATCGAAGCACAACTCACTTTTTTTGTAAACAAAAGACAGTCAATAACTTTAGGTGTAATCCTAGCCAAACCAAATGATCTCTATAAAAATCAATCTGCTTTCTTTTTGTTTTTATAGAGTAACATCTCATCAGCAATGCCTTCAAAAGACATATTTTTCCTACATGTTAATAAGTTTTGAATTGATTTATTAGACAAAACGCAATTTTTTAAGATAAAAATTATATATTTAAGAACTTTTAGAAGTAAACACAAACTTAATCTAAACCTAATATTATGGCCCCAACTATGAATGTTCAGATTATTGAAAAAGAACAAATTAAATTTTTGAGATTCCCAAAAGAAGATGTACTCAACAAAAGAAAAGATCAAATTGATCGGTTTCTTGAACTGCAAAGAGCCCTTTCTTTAGGAAACTTGGAACATCAAAAGGTAAAAATCATTTTTGTAGATGACAAAGGATTCAAGAAAGTAGAAACTACTATCTGGGGAATAACAGATAAAGAAGTTATCTTAAAACAATCTACTATTATTCCTTTGGAAAGAATTATCAGCATTTCTTAACCCAGATATGATATACTCCCTTTCTACCAGAAATGTAGTCCATGAAAACATAAAGGTCCATTATTTTGTGACTTATAAAGACGTATTCTCATTCAGAATACGTCTTTGCTAATTAAAATCATACAAATACTAAAAGATAAATGAATATTTGCACACTAAAACTTTATTTATATAGTTTTGCTATAAAAAGTAATCTACACCCCTTTTACTAAATAACCTATGAAAAAGAATCTTCTAGCGCGTCTAATGCTATTGACCCTACTCGTCAATGTCTTCTTAACCTATGGACAATCAAATGATCCAATTCTTATTTCTGAAAATAAAGAAACGTTCATAAACAGTATTATAAATCAAAAAAGTGATGCGACCACTAGAATAAAGATTTCTAAGAATGAATTTCTTGACTTGAAATTGAATCTTAAGAATCAAAACGGAGATAATTTATCCCTGATTGGAATTGTAAACAACGATCGTTTGTCAACATTCTCTCTAGAAAAAACGAACAATCAACTGACCGGCGAACTTTTACTAAAAGGTTCAAAAAAAGCTTATAAATTTAGTACGGACAATCAAGGAAAGGTATTTTTAACCGAAACCGATATCCATGATGTACTTTGTGTTGACTTTGAAAGTCTTGTTGTTGATGAGAAAAAAACGACTGGAGCTAGTGTAAAGATGAATCTTCAACTTGAAAGTCTACCTGGCGCAGAAGGTATCATTTACCTCGATTTTGATGGTGAAGTTGTTACTGGTACCAGATGGGTAGGTGGAGATACGATCAATGCAGAAGCGGCTAATTTTACCGATCAGCAAATTATTGAGATCTGGAAGTTAATGGCTGAAGATTTCAGACCATTTAATCTTAATGTTACCACTCGAAGAGATCTATTTGATGCCTCTCCTATCAATAGGAGGATGATGGTTATATTTACACCTACCAAAGATGCATCTCCGGATGCAGGAGGTGTTGCATATCTTCGATCTTTTTCATCAAATACGTTTGATGATCCTTGTTGGGTTTACAATATAAGATCCGTAAGAGCTGCAGGAGAAACGGGATCTCACGAAGTTGGTCATACACTAGGTTTGTCTCACGACGGACAAGGAGGTACAGAATATTATAGAGGTCATGGAACTTGGAGCCCTATTATGGGATGGAGTGTAAATAGACAAATAGGACATTGGAGTTTAGGTGAATATGAAAACGCAACTCAAAATCAAGATGATATTGCCATTATGGCGGACAATAGGAATGGTGTTGGTTTTAGAAATGATGATCATGCTGACATTATCACCGAAGCTACGTTGATTCAAGTTACCACTGATGGTGCAGTAAATGCTGATCAAAATTTTGGTTTTATCGGACAAAGAACGGACAAAGATGTTTTTTCTTTTGTAATGGAGACCGGAGATGTATCTTTTAATTTTGAACCAGATCCTAATTATCCTAATTTAAATATTCAGGCTAGAATCTTAGATGCTTTAGGAGAACAAGTTGCTTTTTCTGATCCTTCTGGCCTAAGTGCATCAATAAGCACCAATTTACCTGGCGGAACATATTTTATAGAAATTGATGGAGTGGGCGAAGGAAACACTTTCGAAGGGTATTCTGACTATTCTTCTTTAGGAAGTTATTACATTTCAGGAAATTATATTCCTGGAGATAATAATCAACCACCTGTAGCTAATTTTGAAGGAACCAAAATGGGATGCTCTCTAGTAGAATTTAAAAATCTATCCATCAATAGAGTAAATTCGTATTTATGGGATTTTGGAGATGGAAATACTTCTAACGAACAAAATCCATCACACACCTATGAAACTGCAGGAAACTACACAGTCACTCTTACCGTTACCAATGATGTTGGGGCCAATACCAATGAAAAAAATAACTTTATTGAAATCAATATACCAGATGTACCAACAGGTGATGATCAAAATATTTGCCCTGGAGAATCGGTAACATTAAGTGTATCCGGAAATAGTGATTTCACTTGGTATAGTGAAGCTACGGGGGGAATAGCCCTTGGTTTTGGTGCCGAATTTAATACTCCAGAACTTGATGCTACACAAACCTATTATGTAGGTGGTTCTATTGGTCAATGTAATACTGAGACCCGAACAGAAATTAGAGCTGTAGTAGTACCATTACCTGAATCCCCAACAATCAGCGTTAATGAAGCACAACGTCTATCCGTACCGGCCCAGTATACTAACTATCAGTGGTATTTGGATGGTGAAGCCCAAGAAAGTAGTGATCAGGCCGAATACCTGCCGCAACAAATTGGTGAGTATACCGTAGAGGTATTCAACGAAGCCGGATGTAGTGTAGTTTCTGCTGCGTTTACAGTAGATCGATCGCAACTTAATTTAAGTTTAGATAATAGAGAATTTTCTTTCTTTCCTAATCCTCTTAAAGCAGATCAGTTATTCAATATTGAAGGAATAACTGCAAACGATTTTGATCTTCGTATTGTAGATGTTTTAGGGCAAATTGTGTATCAATCTGAGCCCAATGCTATTTTGGATCTTAACGATTTAACATCAGGCCTTTATTTTATATTAATTAATAATGAGTCTATAGGAAAATTCGTGAAACAATAGATAAACAAAACCTTATTTAAGAAAAGTCCGTTAACTCTTTTAGTTAATGGACTTTGTAATTTTAAAAACATTCTAAATTGGATTTTAACTTTGCTTTAATAGATTTTTGAATATCTTTAGAAATCAAAACACAAAACTTGAAAAACAGATTATCAACTTTCTTAATTTTCCTTTTTCCACTTCTAATGTTTGCTCAAAAAAAAGGACAGATTATAACGGATTTTGGAAAAACCTTTGAAGTAATAAACCCCGATTTTAAAACTGATCTCAAAAACGAATTGAAAGTCGTTTTTGATGTAGGAAGAAGTTTTAAGGATACCACAAAAGTAAATCCACTTATTAATACCGCTGCTAGGTATTTAAACATGCATGTTGATGCGGGAGTGCCTAAAGATAAATTAAGTGTAGCTATAGTAATTCATGGTGCTGCAGCTAATGACATCCTTAGGAATGAAAAATACAGAAGTCGTTTTGGTATCGAAAATCCGAATGCGAAATTAATTACAGATCTTCATAACAATGGTGTACAAATTATACTTTGTGGACAAACAGCAGCGTACCGAGGAATAGAAAGAAGTGATGTGCTTCCTGAAATACAACTTGCTTTATCTGCCATGACTGCTTTGGTACAATTACAAAACGAAAACTACAGACTTATTAATTTCTAATTATAATGAAAACAAACACACTCTCATTTTTAACTGCTCTTTTGTTAGGGTTCTGCTCTATGCAAGCGCAACAAATGGATGCCGACATAGAAGCCATGGCAGAAAAAATAGAATCGAAGGTAATTGAATGGCGGAGAGATTTTCATCAAAACCCCGAATTGTCTAATCGAGAATTCGAAACCGCAAAAAAAATAGCGGAACATTTAAAAAACTTAGGTCTAGAAGTATCTGAAAATATTGCAAAAACAGGAGTCGTTGCCGTATTAAAGGGAGACAACCAAGGTAAAACTATAGCGCTACGAGCTGATATTGACGCACTACCCGTTACTGAAAGAGCAGATGTTCCTTTTAAATCTACTGTAAAAACCACTTTTTTGGATACTGAGGTTGGTGTAAGTCATGCATGCGGCCATGATACTCATACTGCTATATTAATGGGAGTTGCAGAGATATTATCCAATCATAAGGACAAAATAAATGGAACAGTAAAATTCATTTTTCAACCTGCAGAAGAAGGCCCTCCTCCAGGTGAAGAAGGAGGTGCTAAGCTAATGATCAAAGAGGGTGTACTCAAAAATCCTGATGTCGATGCAATTTTTGGATTGCATATCAATTCAGGTACTCCTGTAGGCAAAATACGTTACAAATCGGGTGGAACAATGGCTGCAGTAGAACGTTTTGTAATTAATGTAAAAGGAAAACAAACTCATGGTTCGGCACCCTGGAGCGGAGTAGATCCTATTCTAATTTCTGCAAAAATTATAGATGGTTTGCAAACCATTATTAGTAGAGAATCCCCATTAGTAAATGAAGCAGCAGTGATCACCGTTGGAAAAATCACCAGTGGTGTACGTTTTAATATTATCCCTGAAAGTGCAGAGCTTATCGGTACGGTAAGAACATTAGCTCCTCCTATGAGGGCGTTAATCATCCGTAGAATGAAAGAAATGGTCCCTGCGATTGCTAAAGCATACGGAGGTGAAGCTACCATAAGCTTTCAAAATAACACTTCTATTACCTATAATGATCCAGATCTAGTAAAAAAAATGTTGCCTACCATTCAGAAAGTTGCAGGCAAAGAAAATGTCTTATTGTCAAAGGCAACGACAGGTGGCGAAGACTTCTCGTATTTTCAGGAAGTGGTACCTGGTTTTTATTTCTTCTTAGGGGGCATGAGTCCTGACACAGAAAAAGCTCCGGCACACCATACTCCAGATTTTTATATCGACGAAAGCGGGCTCGTACTTGGAGTAAAAGTAATGTCGCAATTAACTATAGATTATCTTAACGCTCAATAAATAACGCAACTACTTATGGAAAATATTCTTAATTTTTTAGGTTCGATATCGTGGTGGATATGGATTATTATCGCACTATTTCTTGTCGCCATAAGAGATATATTTTTCAATAAAAAACATACAATTAGTCATAACTTTCCTATTGTTGGTCACTTACGATATTTACTGGAAAGTATTGGCCCAGAAATCAGACAGTACTTTGTTGCCAACAATAGAGAGGAATTACCCTTTAATCGTATAGAAAGAGGCTGGGTTTATGCATCTTCAAAAAATGAAAACAACTACGAAGGCTTTGGTACAGATAGAGACATCTATTTACACCAACATCTATTTGTAAAAAACTGTATGATTCCTTTTAAAGCGGACAAAGAACATCCAAATGCAAAGGATAAAAGTTTTTTGCCATGCGCAAAGGTAATGGGACTTCATAATAAGCGTAGAAAACCATATCGACCAGGATCTGTGATTAATGTTTCTGCTATGAGTTTTGGTTCTTTATCGGCTAGAGCTGTCGAATCCCTAAACATTGGTGTTCAAAAAGCGAATGCATATCATAATACAGGTGAAGGAGGACTTTCTCCCTATCATAGTAATGGTGGAGATGTCGTTTTTCATTTTGGAACTGGATATTTTGGTGTAAGAGATAAGGATGGGAATTTTTCTATGAAAAAAATGAAAGAATTGATAGAGAAGAATCCTTTTATCAGAGCCATCGAAATCAAACTTTCTCAAGGAGCTAAACCGGGTAAAGGAGGTGTTCTGCCTGGTGCTAAAATTACTCCTGAAATTGCAAAAATCAGAGGTGTGGAACAAGGCAAAGATGTGCTCTCCCCCTCTACTCACACTGCTTTTTCGGATGTTCCAGAGCTTCTACAATTCATTGAAGATATTGCAGAAGAAACTGGTCTACCCGTAGGAATTAAGGCTGCAATTGGTAAAACTGAGCAATGGGAACTACTAGCACAACTGATGGTAGAAAGTGGAAAAGGCCCTGACTTTATTACTATTGATGGTGGTGAAGGAGGAACAGGAGCTGCTCCTCCAAGTTTTGCAGATCACGTATCCTTACCATGGGTGTATGGTTTTACGGCAATTTATAAGATTTTTCAGAAACATAAGCTTGACGAACGTATCGTATTTATTGGAAGTGGTAAGTTAGGATTTCCTGCAAAAGCTGCAATGGCATTCGCTATGGGGGTGGATTGTATAAATGTTGCCAGAGAAGCCATGCTAAGTATCGGATGTATCCAAGCCCAAATATGTCATACCAATAAATGCCCTAGCGGAGTGGCAACTCAAAGCAAATGGTTGCAAAAAGGAATTGATATTCCTTTAAAATCTGATCGTCTTGCGCAATATTTTAAAACATTTCGAAAAGAATTTATTGAAATCACACATGCCTCTGGCTATGAACACCCATGCCAATTCACTATGCAAGATGTTGATTTGAATGTAGATGACGGTGAACTAACCAAAACTCTGGAAGAATCGTTTCGATATACCAAAACACCGGTCGCATATACCTGTGCACAAGATTTAAAAGAATGTACGTATCTTGGCGGTCATTACCAAAAACTGATTCACGAATAACAATTAAAAAATATTTCTATTACCAATGGATTTTGATATCGTACCTTTACTTATATCTCTGATACCCGCCACACTAATTACTATTATAGCGCTGTATTTTTTCAAGTTACATACCAGTAATGAAGAGGGACGTCGTAGATTTTTATTACATCGAGAAAATCAAAAACAAGCACTACCTCTTCGTTTACAGGCTTATGAACGTATGGCTTTATTTCTTGAACGTATTTCTCCTGGTAAATTATTAACTAGAATGGCTCCTGTTGGAGATGAAAAAGAGCAATACATTTCGTTATTAGTACATACCATCGATCAAGAATTTGAGCATAATCTCACCCAGCAAATTTATGTTTCTGATGAATGCTGGAATACCATTAAAACTGCAAAAAATACTACCATAGCAATGATCCGAAAAGTTGGATTGAAACCCGAAGTAGATTCTGCAGATAAGCTTAGAGAAGTTCTTCTAACAGAAATTATAGAAAAAGGATCCCCTAGTGATGCTGCACTAACGGGCATCAAGACAGAAATTAGTGAATTGTTTTAATTTCTATAGTATCTGATATATCAATTAGAGACAAAAAATCAAAGAAGCCATCCCTTAAAAAGGATGGCTTCTTTTTATGTTATTAATTATACGTACAGCAAAAAATATTAATGAACATGTGATAAAACAGAATCATAGTATTCCTTAATTGAATCCCTATTATCAGTAATGGTTTTTAATGCTTCATCTTTTTGTTTAGTCGTTTTAATCGCTTGCCAGATTTCCATACTAGCTCCAAAAACTCCAGCGATAGCACCTACTCCAGCAGAAATCTTATCGCAAGTAGTCATTGTTTTAGTCCAACGACCTTCCATACCTTCAGGTATTGGATCTCCTTCAATTGCATTCCACGATGTTTTTATAGAATTGTAATTTTTATACACGTTGTACGATAACTTAGCTCCAAAAACTACAGTTCCGATAATAGCTCCTACCAACTGCGCGACTTCTTGACTTATTTCTGTCATTGCTTCGGTAGCTTGTTTAATTTCCGTAGGGTTTTCAGCAGATACAACGGCATATAACTTATCTCCCAAATTAGGTAATTTGGCAGCCAAATCGTTAGTGTCGATACATAGTTTTTTAACGGCATCAAACAATTGGTCATCTGTCAATCCAGGTGTTTTTACATCAATAACATAAATTAATGAGTACAGACTTGAGTCTCCTCTGTAACTAGCCATACCGGCATTTAAACGACCTAAAGTTAAGATTTCAGCAGATCTAGCATCATTCCAAACTTTAGCAGGCGCCAATTCTGGCTGTTGATCTATGGTTGTTTTAAGACTATTTGCTTCTGTAACAATTTTTGGTCCTTTCTTTTCCAGATCTATTTCTAATCCTAAGGCGGTTGCCATAGTTGCCAAGGCAGCTCCATCACAAATCACAGAAACCAAGGGGAAGAATGAAAAAATGGACCCAGCGGCCATTGCTGCTTGCGATGCTGCCATTAAACTTTGTTCTGCAATTTCTTCATCAAAGAAAGATGATACATCTGAGTACACTTTGTTATAAACCCGGTCAATTGCTGCATGCACTTGATCAAGAGATAAACTGTTTAAACTAGGTGTTTGTCGATATGCAGTAATTGCATTACGGATCATCGTTTCTGCTTCACTTTGTGTTACTTTGGTGATAATTGTGGATTGTCCGCTAAGCAAAACACCTAAGATTTCTAGCATATTTACCAAAGCATTTACAAGTATCCTTTTATCAGCATCACTAGCAGGTGGCAACACGCTTTTCGCAGTAGTTTTTACATTCTCTACTGTAATATTCTCCGTTTGATACTTTGCAAAACCAAAATACCCTTGAATAGGAATCGTATCATTGCTATAGGTTGCTTTGGCATATGGCTTCCCATTTATAGAATACGTTGCAGATGTACTATCAATACTACAAGAAACAGAGAATTTAGCCCCCACAGCAGGTTTAAACGGTGGTGACAGTCGATCTACTTTTGGAAAATCACGAAATAAATCGGTTCTAAAGGTAAAATCATCACGATGTGGCGATGCATACCAAGATAAAGCATCACAAGAGGCACTGTCCCATTCGGATCTAGTGAAGGAAAAGCATGGTAAAAACTCATCTGACTCACTACCGCAAATTACATCGTAGCTAATAGTTGCAGGAAGCGTGTACATGTCTGGCAACCAAACATATTGATCTGTAATCTTAAAAGACTCTGGAATTTTTGTTGGTAATACTTGCATAATATATTTGTTTTTGGTTATACACAAATATCCATATCACCAAAGCCTCATACCAGAGAGTAAATCACTATTTTAACAAAATTGGTATAATTACTGAGAACAAAATATTTAACCATTGAAAGAGCAGGTTTATCCCGCCATATCAATATCCTTAAGTTTATTTTCTTCGGCTTGCTTAGCCTTTTGTTCGGCATATTCAAAACCTTGACGCCACCAGCTACGCATTAATTTTTTATTGAAGACCAAAGAATTCTCGGTAAGTTTTGAAGGAGTGTAATATAAGTTGAGAGGAACGTCTTTGTTTACTGCTGCCAGCTTACCCAGAACGGTATCATGTCCTTCTACCTGATCCAACATATATCCAAACAAGTTGACCATCAAAGAAAATGGATTTTTACCTAATACTTTGTTATGCTCCATATTCTCGGATTCCAGAATAATAGCATCTACTTCTGTTGCCCCTCTCTTTATGGCTTCTCTAATAGGAACCATGCATCCAAATCCTCCATCGGCATACTCACAACCATTTTTGGTAGCTAAGCTCATAAAAGGAATATAATTGCAAGAAATCCAGATCCAATCACAAAAATCCTCATAAGAAAAATCGTTGATCGATTTGTATTCCGTTTTACTTTTGGTAAGATTAGAAACGGTGACTACTACATCCTCTACACGTTCCTGTGCCATTCTAAATTCTAATTCGGTAAAATTTCTTCGTATGGCCCGGCGTAGATTTTTACTTTCACCAAATGTTCTTTTCAACTTGATAAATTGCCACAACGAAGACAAAAAATTAATAGAAACGAATTCTCTGTTTCCTTTTCTACGTACTCGAAAAGGATTTACATTAAAAATCGTTCGTTGATTCACGTTAGTGTAAATATCATAGACCTTCTCGACATTGCCCAACGCCAATTGTGGAATTAATAAACTCCCGGTAGAAGTTCCCAAAAACAAATCGTATTTCTTTCCTTGTTCCTGAATTAAATATTGAGCAACGCCTCCTGCATAGGCTCCTTTACTTCCTCCTCCTGATATAACTAGGGCTTTCATATTACAGTCTATTAGATAGGTTCTTTTGTTTTGCAAATTTGTAGCCTCTTGTCCACCATTCTGTCATTTTTTCTTTATCAAAAATCAACGAATTTGTAGTTAACACTGTAGGCGTATAATACAAATCCATAGCTACATTGTATTCTTTTGCCTGAAATTTGCCAATTCTAATATTTTGATGTTCGATTTGGTCCATCATAAAATTTACCATATTGGTAATCAGAGAAAATGGGTTTTTGGTAGGCATACGATTGAGGTAATTCACTTCGGTCTCCAAAACAATTACATCCAGTTCTGTTGCTCCTCTACGGATGGCCTCTTCTATAGGTACCATAGATCCCAGTCCTCCATCTACATAATCACAATTATTTTTACGTACTAAACTCATAAAAGGTGGGTAATTGCATGAAATCCAGATCCAATCCAAAAAATCTTCATACTCACATTCTTTAACGGACTTATACTCTACTTTATTTGTAGAAAGGTTAGTAACTGTTACGATTACCTCTGGGTAATTGAACTTCAAAGTTTCAAAAAAGGTTTCCGAGATAGCAGATTCAATGAGATCCCTAAGGTTTCGGCTATCCCCAAAAGACTTTCGTTTCTTTAGTAAATTACGAAGTACATTAAAATGATTGATACTAATATTGGTATATCCCCTTTTCTTTTTAACGATAAATGGACAGTTTCTAAATATCGAAGATTGGTTTACTGAAGTGTAGAACTTTTTGATCTCTTCAATCTTGGAGAGTGCTAAATGAGATACCAACAAACTACCAGTAGAAGTACCTATAAAAAGATCGTACTTCCTTCCTAAATCGTTAATTAGGTACTGTGCAACTCCTCCGGCAAAGGCTCCTTTGCTTCCTCCACCAGAAATTACCAATGCTCGCATATTTTACATTATGGGGTTAATTTTTTTTGTAAAAAATCCTGTTGATTTTTTGGTAAACTATTCTTTAAATCTACATATTTCTTTCGATATTTTTCTTCTTTCAAGAGTTTATCTAAAATTTTTCGACACGAATTTCTAAAACGCCAATTGTGATGCGTAGCACCATCTACCAGATCTATCATAGAATGCTCTGAAAACGCCTGTAAACTCTCCAAATAGGCAAATGCATTTTCTCTTGTACTAAAATTATATTTGGATGAAGTGTAACCTGATAATTCTTGAAAAAAACCTTGATGATTTTGCGTTTGATACTCTTGGGTGCTTAATGCTAAAACCAACCATAGAATCCTCACATTTTTATCATTAAACCCTATAATCTCTTTGGTGCTTTCCAAATATTCACTTCGTTTTTCTGGGAAATTTGCCCACAAATGGTACAATGCAGGTTCTATGGTAGCATACGAATCATCTTTTAGTAATGACTCGTATTGTTCCTGTAACCCTTTGGGTATTTTGCTCAAGGTACTTGCTATAGCTTGTCTAACAAATATATTGTTCGTTTCGAATGCCTGATCGTATAGAGCGATTACTTCTGGAGAGGTATCTCCTGCCAGTTGATACACTACTTCCTGTCCGATATAATCATTAACCGGGAAATCAAGTGATTTTGCAAGCGTTCCCCATTTACCAGCTATAGGTTGTGTACGCTCTTGGGCTAAGCCGAGGTACTTTTTGATAAAAGCTGATTTGGTTAATATGTCCAAAGCGTGTTGGGATGGAAACTCAATGTTTTCTAACCATAAGGTCACAAAATCATCTAATTCTTTACCAGATACTTCTTCAGCAATATCAAAAAAGTTCTCCGTCTCGACATTCTTGAACTTATACTTTTCTAGAAAGTTATGTATTGTAATCTTAAAACTGGTATCTCCTATAAGATCCCGAAGCGCATATAACACCCAAGCTCCTCGTTGATAGAACGTCAATGAACTTGCTTTGGGGTCCAACAATGAAGTAGCTTGTTTTGACTTTGATAATTCTGTAAGCTGCTCTGCACTTTCATACAATTTGTATAAAAAATAATCTTCTCCAAAAATATCCTTCTCTATCAAAAGCGCATAATAGGTAGCAAAGCCTTCTTGCAACCAATGGTGTGTCCCTTCGGTTTCGGTAATCAAATCACCAAACCATTGATGTGCAAGTTCGTGAGCGTTTACATTGATGTAGTTTCTATCAACAAATGCGATCTCATCTACTAGAAAAGCATCAGAGAAAATGGTGGTTCCCGTATTTTCCATACCTGCATATAGAAAATCCTTAACAGGTATTTGTTTATAATTCTGCCATGGATAAGCATATCCTATTTCTTCTTCCAAGAAATCAAACATGCGCTTACTGTGCTTATACGTAGACTCAAATTTGTCTTTTACTTCAGGATAAAAGTACATTTCCAACGGGATACCACTGGCAGATGTTTCTACCACCTTTTCATATTTTCCAGCAGCAAACGCTAACAAATAACTACTCATTGGGGCTTTCATATCATACTGCCAACGATTAACTGAATCATTGATAGCTTCCATTTTTTCAAGCTTACCATTTGCTATTACCTCAAAACCTTTTTTATAATCGATAGTAAGATCAAATTCTACCTTTTCATTCATATCGTCAAAACTAGGTACCCAATTTGAAGAATATTTCCCTTGGCCCTGAGTCCAAATCTGATGATTTCCGGAATAATCCTTAACAAAATACAATGCTTTTGTGGGTGAAGCAGTATAACTCACCGATACTTTGTGGGTATTACCTTCTTTAAAATCTGATTGAACTAGGATTTTGGAATCATCGTAATCAAATTTGACTTCTTTGCCGTCTAAAGCAACTGAATTGATCGTCATTTTTTGAGCATCAATCCAAAAAGACGGTGTATTACTTACTACCTCAAAGTCGTATGTTACCATACCTTCAATTTGTTTCTGCTCTGGAAATAAGGAAATCCTAACTTTTGCATTGCTAAAATCTACAGAAGGTTGTGCCTTTGAACTTATTTTTTTGACACTTGTGCCCGTTTCTTGAGCAAAAAGGGACAGTGAAAAAATGGTACACAACGTATATATAAAAAGCCTCATAAAATTGGTAAATCAAATGTTTTGCCAAAATAACGAATTTACAGCAGCATTGTGACAATTTTGGCATTGAACAATATGCCAATAAGTACTATATTCGTCCTAATGAATACTAATATCTTACAAACACCAATAGATTACTTAAAAGGCGTTGGACCTTCTCGCGCGGATCTTTTGCGTTCAGAATTAGGAATTCATACCTATCAGGATTTGATCAATTTGTTTCCGAACCGATATATTGACAAAACTCATTATTACAAGATCAATCAATTGCAAAGAACTTCTGCCGAAGTACAAATAGTAGGTAAAATTGTTCATATCAAAACCGTAGAGCAAAAAAGAGGGAAACGTCTTGTTGCCAAATTTATTGATGATACTGGAGAGATGGAGCTGGTTTGGTTTAGAGGACACAAATGGATTCGAGAAAATCTGAAACTCAATACACCTTATGTAATTTTTGGTAAAACAAAATATTACAATGGGTATAGCATGCCTCATCCAGAAATGGAACTGCTCGCAGAACATGAGCAAAACCTGAGAACGGTTATGCAACCGGTATATCCTTCAACAGAAAAATTATCGAATAAAGGTATTACCAATCGGGTGATCATGAAGATGATGCAGCAATTGTTTGTAGAAACCAAAGTGCGTTTTTATGATACACTTTCTAAAGAAATTCTGGAGGAGTTAAAATTGATTTCAAAAAGTGAAGCCATTTTTAATGTGCATTTTCCAAAAAGTCAGGAATTGCTGTCCAAGGCTCAATACCGACTTAAATTTGAAGAGCTATTTTATATTCAACTTCAGTTAATCACCAAAAAACTGATTCGCAAACAGAAAATAAAAGGATATCCCTTTACAGAAGTGGGTACTTATTTTAACACGTTCTACAAAGAGCATTTACCTTTCGAATTGACCAATGCTCAAAAAAGAGTGATTAAAGAAATTCGAAATGATATTGGTAGTAGTGCACAAATGAATCGATTGCTACAAGGAGATGTGGGTTCGGGGAAAACGATTGTAGGACTAATGGCCATGTTATTGGCGATCGATAATGGTTTTCAGGCTTGTTTGATGGCTCCTACTGCTATTTTGGCAAACCAACACTATCAGGGGATTACAGAGCTTACCAAAGACATGGATATCAATGTAAAGCTGTTGATGGGGAGTTCTACTGCCAAAGAACGAAAAATAATACATCAAGAATTAGAAGACGGATCTCTACATATACTAATCGGCACTCATGCTGTTTTGGAAGATAAAGTACAATTCAAAAATTTAGGATTGGCCATTATCGATGAACAGCATCGATTTGGGGTAGCACAACGTTCAAAACTATGGCATAAAAATGATTATCCTCCTCATGTCTTAGTAATGACCGCTACACCCATACCCAGGACGTTGGCGATGAGTTTATATGGAGATTTGGATATTTCGGTTATTGATGAATTACCACCAGGTCGAAAAGCCATCAAAACAGTGCATCGATATGATAGTAACCGACTAAAGGTATTTAAATTTATTGCTGACGAAATCCAAAAAGGAAGACAGATCTATATAGTATATCCATTGATACAAGAGTCTGAAGCCATGGATTATAAAGATCTGATGGATGGATATGAGAGTATAGCCCGCTCCTTCCCTATGCCTAACTATCAGATTTCTATTGTACATGGTAAAATGAAACCTGCCGACAAAGACTATGAGATGGAACGTTTTGTAAAAGGTGAAACTCAAATTATGGTCGCAACAACAGTAATTGAAGTTGGCGTAAATGTGCCTAATGCAAGTGTTATGATTATCGAAAGTGCAGAGCGTTTTGGGCTGTCACAATTGCATCAATTGCGAGGAAGAGTGGGACGAGGTGCAGAACAAAGTTATTGTATCCTTATGACCAGTCACAAATTATCATCAGACAGCAAGACAAGACTGGAAACCATGGTAAGAACCAATGATGGATTTGATATTGCCGAAGTTGATCTTAAACTTAGAGGACCTGGAGATATTATGGGGACGCAGCAAAGCGGTGTTTTGAATCTGAAAATAGCAGATATTGTAAAGGACAACGAGATTTTAAAAACAGCTCGGTACTACGCCATGAAAGTGTTAAAAGAAGACCCTTCTTTGGCCTTGGACAAAAACAAAGTACTGCTCTACACCTATCAGCAAATGGCGAAACATAAGAATATCTGGAACTACATCAGTTAGTCTATCATAAATCACTTACTCTTCCGTTATTATACATAAATGAATTAGTATGCGATTTTTATTTGTTCTTACACTAGGTTGCCTTTTATATTCTACTCCTAATTTTGCACAACATCTTGACGAAAAGGATTGGTCTACCCTTTCAGATCTGGCATCATCAGGAAACATGTCTTCTTTTAATTCACATTTAAAACAAAGAAATTTCTTAGAAGTACAAGAACCGAATGAAAAGTATGTTTTTTACCAATGGAATCAGGAAAGTCCTTATTTTTATGGTGTTCGCATCAACAAGAAAACCAAACAAGTCGCGTATCTCACCAATGATAATAATTATGTACTTAAGTTGTTATCCAAATTTTTGACCAAGTATACCCTATCCAAATCTGATAAAAAAGACAACGCTACTACCCATGTTTTTCAGGCTCCAAATAAGGTATTGGCGATCAAACTAGACACAAAAGACAAAGCAGGGACACATTTATTAATTGCCTCTAATAATTAAAAATAAATTGATAAGAGAATTCTAAATGCTTCTTAGCCATATTTAATTCTTATTTTGGTCTTGGATTTTTTATATACAATTCCTGATATTTGAGGACATTGTTGACTTCCTTACCAACCATTACAAATAAGAAAACTTTGGATACTATTGAATCACAAAATGATTACGTTAAAAGAATAAATAATGTATTTGTTTATATCGATAACCATTTGGACTCTCCCCTTTCTTTAGAATCTATAGCCACTATTGCGCACTATTCTCCTTTTCATTTTCATAGAGTATTTAAATTGATTACAGGAGAACCCCTGAACGCGTACATCACTCGAAAACGAATCGAAAAAACGGCAGCCTTGCTCTCTCGTCGAAAAGACATTTCAATTACCGATATATATACTCGATATGGTTTTGGTAGCAGCTCTTCGTTTTCGAAAGCATTCAAGAAATTTTATGGAATAAGCCCTTCTCAATTCAGAGAACAAACACCTAGCAAATATAGCAAGATAAGGAAAGTCAAAAGCAAGAATGGACAACAAGAGCTTCTATTCGAAGAATACATTTGTAACACTATTAATCTTAAAAAATGGGTTACCATGAACGCAAAAATAGAAGTAAAAGAAATGCCACAAACCGAACTAGCCTATGTAACCGCTATAGGCGCTAAAAACTTAGGAAAAGCTTATGACAGTTTGATGAAATGGGCAATTCCCAAAGGGTTGTTAGATATTCAGGAAACAAAAGTGATCACTATTTATCATGATAGTTTTAAAATTACTGCTCCAGATAAAGTACGAATGAGTGCTTGTATTGCTATTGATGGTTCCGTAAAATTAGGTAATGAAATGGGACGCATACAGATCCCTAATAGCAGATGTATTGTTGGTAGTTATACCATTGGTGTAGAAGAGTTTGAGAAAGCATGGACGGGCTTATTTGTATGGATGAATGAAAATGGATACAAAAAGGCAGCGCAAGATCCTTATGAAATCTACCATAATAACTTTAATGAGCATCCAGAAAAAAAGTGTGTCGTAGACTTTTGTATTCCGGTGGAATAAGTACTACACGGGTAGTATAAAATTCTTTATAAAACGAACGATTCCATTTTTTGAGGGGCCTTTTACATCGGCATCGATAAGAATGAGATCGTTCTCTTTCTTTTTAAGATAAATCCCACTCATAAATACATCGACCAGATTTAATTCTGATTCTACATTAAAACGTGTATTTTTCTGCCAAGCCATTATCCTACTAGTAGCCACACTTGCATTGGCTGTAACATGATCTGCGGTGATCGGTTCTCCTTTGGTCAATAAAATTAGTTTCCCTGGTCCCTTGGCCGTAGTAAATATAATACGCCCAAAAAGCAATGAGGTTAAGCGTAAACTTACTAGAGCAGAGATCGTAATCCCTTCACTCATTCCCACAAAATTTTTGAAATGAAACACCACTTCTTCCCCTTCTCGTATATCCCACTCTACAAACTCATGACTTCCCATAGCTTTAAAATAGACTTCTTCTGGCCTGGATTTTAGAATGACCTTGTTCATAGCATAGTTTCGAGTTAAAATTCTGCCTATAATCGCTGATTTCCATTGAGGAATAGAAAATTTAGGAGCCCTACCACTAGGTTCAAAAGATCGGGATAAATAGTAGTCTTCATTTACTGTTTTTGGGTCTAAATGAAATTCGTTACCATGTTTTATCAACTTTCCTTTAGACTCAATATCATTAGATTCTAACAATGTAACATAGTTTTCATCATCCGAAGAGAATGCAACTCTCGAAAACACATACATAAAACTCTTTAGGATTAAAAAGCCAAAAGCAATATCCAAAAGTAGATTGATAAAAATAATCATGTCAAAACTAGATTGCACCGTAAATTTCATGTACCCAATCGCTCCATCTATCTCTTGGTTGATTGCTGCATTAATCTGTTCTGTAGATTGCTTGACTTCTTCTTCTGTACTATTTGCAGAGTTTCGTACCATTTCGGTGAGTCCCGATAGCATCAATCTGCGTTGTTCTGAATAGGTATCTCGTACTGTTTCTTTTGCACTGTTCTTTGCCTGACAAGGAAAATTGAGTTTCCCCCAAAACCCACAATCTTCATCTTTAAAGAAAGGAGCTATATCCGTAAGTTTTGGTTTAAAAACTCCCTTATATACGTCCCCAACTTCTTCATCCAGTTTTTCGGTTTTATTTTTGACAATGGTATACATTTTGCCTGTTCCATTCTCCACAGCTTCCTTCATACATATCATTTCTGCTTCCAAGGAATACTCTAAATCTTTTTCAAATTGATCCCGTTTGTACTTTCTACTTTGATCTGTAGATTCCATAAAAGTGTGATCATAAATTTGATCGATTGCAGCTTTATTTGCTTTTGAACTGATAATTGCCCCGGGAATAATAAAAATCAATAAAGGAGACCAATACAGAAATGATTTCGCCATAAGAAACAAGGTACGTTTCATTCCTGTTTCCTTAAAAATCGAGATGTTCTGTTTCAAAGCCAGGTATAAGAAGCGAACAAGAATTGTATACGTAAGAAAAAGTATAAGGTGCTGGATATCCAGTAATATCCAAATGACAATCAAAATCAATACAAATGGTAATGATCGTAGTTTTCCTTCTTTAATGAAGTATAAAAAGGCAATTTTATAGCAGGCAAAATGAAGAATCCCTATCAACGCTTCATACTGTTCCAAAGAGACATTTTCAGAAGTACCTATCAAATGTACATATCCCGCAAAAAAAGCCGGTAACAAACCCAAAATTCGGGAATAACTTTTACCATGCATTACCAATAACAATGCTATAGGAATAAGATATAAAGGTATCGAATACAACAACCGGAACTCTTCATGAACATGAAACTTGGTTATCGAAAACCCAAAAACAGCAAAAAGAGAAAAGTCTTCTATTGCCGGCAGAATGCCCAATAAAACAATAAATAAAAAGAGACCTTTTGGTCCATCGCTATACAGTCGTTGTTTAAGACGTGTGAAATCAATCATCCCCAAAGATAAAGTTGGTTATTTCCTTACAAGATAGGCAATTACCAATAAATCAAAATACATCAATAAAATTTAAAGATGATAAGGGGAAAAAGAATAATCCAAGTGATTAGTTTTGATAATTTAAAATGGGCTGGATATACCCTTCTTTTTGGAATTGATGTGTGCTCCAGGAAGGAACAAAATATCCAGATACATCGGCATTGGTAGTATAGTTTCTAAGGAAAGCTTTTTCTCGTAATCTATGAATTGCTTCTATATACTTTTTACTACTGCTCGTTGGAGTTACAATGCACAAAGATCGTAGCTTCGAGATAATTTTCTGTTTCTTGTCTTTGATAATAGCCACATCAATATCCTGATCATTAAAATCTCGAATCAACTCCTGTAGTTGTTGTTGTATGGTACTGGTAAACGAAGCAGATACTTTGTGCCTCAAAATGGTAGTAATATGATTTGTTTTTCTGTAAGCGAGGGTAATAATAAACACTGTAGTTGCCAACATAAACAACATAAAACCAATATTGAAATTCTCAAATAACTCCAAAGCTACCAGAGCCCCTGGTATCATTACCCCAGATAATATTTGAGCTACTATGACTATAAGTCGTTGTCTTTCTAATTTTTTAATCCACGCCTTTTGCGCCTTATTAACCTGTAAAACGTTGTTTTTCAATTCTTTAAGCTGTCTATTTACAGCAACGGTATCTGGAAAATCGTTCCCGAAAATCTCCTTCCATTTTTGCGCTGCCAACCAAGGTTCATTTCCTCTTGAAAAAATGATTGCGCTTTCTGCTTTATGATATGCCATGATTGCCTTGTATCTGAAATTTAATGCATTTGGAATCACAAGAAATCCACCGATATGATTCCATTCCTTTTTGAATGTCCTTTGATTAGTAAGAAATTCGAAGAAATCCTTACACATAATATCATAATAAGAATACGACTCTTTCTTATAGGACCAGGAATTCAAAAAGTTACAAACCAAAGTGTCTATTAGCGCATCTTCAATCGGAATTTCACAATGCCATTTCCATGCTTTTGCCATTTTACACAACTGCGTAAAATTATGATAAACCTCTTCATCTTCAATCTTTATGATTTCTTCCTCTTTTCGGAAATTCTTTTCCTTCCAACTCCCTCCTTTGCATAAATCTGCATAAAGATGATGGGTATTATCTTTATAAAACACTGGAGCAATAAAAAAGTACATCCCGTCAAAAAAACGAACTCTAATGCCAAAATCTCCATTCTCTATTGTTGTATTAGGATATACAGCTGCAATAGATTTACGAACAGATTCCAAAAACTTAAATTGTGCTTTGCCCTTCGCATTAGTGTATTTAGAAAGCAATTGAGATGGCATTTCAAATATCATTTCTACCGTATCGATGTTTCCACTTGCCGTTCCTCTGCCGTAACTACCGACGTAGATACCACCATCGTCGGTATTTAAATCCCAAAAGTCATTATTCAATTTTTTACAGATAGCGTTATAACGGAGTGTAATGATCGATTTTTTCTTTTCAGAAACTTGTAAACGATCACAAAACACATTAAAATTAGTAGATATGTTCATTCTTCAATTATATTTCCAATTACACAAAAATTGTTATTCATTTGATCAGCATTACAATTAGATCAATGAATTATACCAAACGGCATATACATTAAGTATACGTAACTAAAAACCTGGACTGACTTGTAAGAAAATTAGGCTTTGGGGAAGGCCTTACGAGATACTTAGAAATGAGAATAGATCATTGGGGGATGATCCAACCAAGACTCAGTAAAAATAATTCTTATTCATAGCTTTCTTTTAAGTAGGTTTTATACGAACAAAGATCAAATATTGATCTATTCTAAATTTACGATTTAAAAGAAAACTCTAGACGTGGTTTTTCCGCAAAATATTTAAGCCGAATGAATAAAACCTTTCAAAACCCGCGAAAAAACTGACAATTTGATAGGAAAAAAACTACAAGACAACTCGAAAAAATTCTAAAAACCTACATATTACTTCTAGAAAAGTGTATTTCATCGTAATATACTAGTAAATAAATACAAAAAACTAATTATTAAAATAGTATAAAGCGCATGTTCTGCCTCTTAAAAAGTCAGATTGCAAGATATTACCTACATTTTTTTATCAAAAAAAGGATATCTTTTCTTTCCAGGAAAACCACAAAAAAACACCTTTACAAAATGCAAAGGCGTTTTTTAATATTATTATGATAATTGTTCTCGTATCTACTTCACGATCACTTTTCTGGAAATTGTTCGATTTCCATCATTAACGTTGACCAGATATAAACCAGGTGCTACCCCATCTAGATGTACCTTATTATCGGTTACCTTTCCTTTTTTTATGATTTTTCCTTGAACAGTAACCAAAGTGAAAGTAGCCTCTCTTTGATCTGCAACCTTAATCTGCATAAAATTGGATGTAGGATTAGGTGTTACTTTTGCAGCGAATACTTTTCCTTCTTCCTGCAAAACACCATCAGTTTTTACAACTTCCGAAGCACGAGTCGAGGACGTTCCTATATTTACTGTATAATCCTCTACTTCTCCGTAACCAAAAGTCTCGCATGGTGTTGGTGCACCATTCCATTTCATCGCAACTCTCATTCTTGTGGTACCTGCTAGTGCAGAAGAAGGAACTATGAATGTATAGGATAAGTTTCCTGAGTTAGAAGTTGATCCAGTAACCACTTTCTCTGAAGAGTCGAAAGAACCATTCTTATTAAAATCAATCCATACACCCCAATGTTCTGTATACGACGCACTTCTGAATCCAATACTTAATACGATCGTATTCGAACCGTAAGGTAGGTTTCCTGTCTGACTGGTAAAGTCTCCATATCCACCATTTCCGGCCGTCGTATTGGCAATACCGCCAATCCCAACAAAATCAATAAACTCATAATTTACATTATTTCCTCTTGAGGCGCAGTACACCAACACTTCACCAATAGTGGTAGCGTTGATCGATGCACTATTTGAAGCATTATTGGCAGCATCGTAAGCAATTACTTCAAAAGTATAAGTTGTAGAAGCCGACAATCCTGAAACAGAAAAATTAGTTGAAGCAGTGGTTCCTAGCACTATTCCGTTTTGGATCACTTCATATTGAGTAACGTCAACATTGTCGGTAGAAGCATTCCAGCTTAGATCTAAAGTAGTTTGAGTAATATTGCTCGCACTAACTCCTGTTGGAGTTGTTGGAGCCTGGGTATCTGGACCAGAACCTCCTCCTCCATTAAAATTATGGTTTCCCAAATCATCAAAGGTATTCTGCGAAAAAGAATCCCATTCTGATACCGTATATGACGCAGAAGGAGAAGAAATATTCGATTTTCTTCTCAAAGTAGTGTCTTTAGCAAAATTCGAAGAACCTCCATTAAATGTACCTACAATATCAATCAGGGTTCCGTTTTTGAATAATCCAACAGGGTCATTTCCGTTAAACGTCATGCTAGAATCTCCTGTAGTAAGATCTGCAACATTTAATACTGTCGTACTTGCCGAGCTATTAGCCACTACAAACACATCGTTATTAGCAAGAGTTCCTGATAGTGCAACTCCCGAAGACCAAGAACCAGAACCATTGGTTTGTCTTCTTAGTTCGTATCCAGATAGATTTACTGATGAACCAGTATAATTGGCTATTTCTATAGCTTTATTATTCGAAGAACCTTCTACATATTCCGAAATAAAAAGTTCTGTAGCGCTTCCTCCTCCTGAGGAATTATCTTCGGTAGTAACATTAACTGTATTGCTATTACCAGAGATATTGCCTGCAGCATCTTTTGCTCTGACAAAGAAAGTGTATGATGTATTTGCAGATAAACCTGTTACTGAATAGTTATTTGACGTTGATGTTCCTAAAATCGTACTATTTCTATATACATCGTATCCCGTTACCCCTACATTATCAGTTGAAACATTCCAGGATAAATTTACCGAAGTTGTTGTAACACCGCTCGCAACCAAGCTTGTTGGAGTTGAAGGTGCTACGGTATCTTCTCCTCCACCTCCGCTATTCCCAAAACGGTCTTCGGCTTGTGGTCCTCCCCAAATTTGAGTTGCGAATGCCGGATTATCTATAAAAGGATTTCGATTCCCTTGGATATTTTCCAAAATTGGATTTCGTTGTAATTCTAATTGAGAAACTGGATCTTCGGCATTCCATTCCAAGAATAACTGAAGCATATTTGCATCACTGCTCGCCGCAGTTCCTACTCCTACATTGGTTGGTAAACAACGACTGCCATATCTGATATACATATACATCATCATTCTAGCTACATCTCCTTTCCATTCATCCCCAGGGTACCAATGTCCTTGCGCAGTTGCTCCAGAGTTACCACTACCATCTGCAAATTTTCTATTTCCTCTGGATGAGTTTCGTTGAACATCTGCTGGTCTAAGATGATGCGCATCCGATCCTGGTCCTTCGCTTCCTAAATTAGGTTGACCCAAAGATCTTGGGTATACGTGTTCCCTATTCCAATCGGTAGATCCTCCTCCGTTATTATTTACTCCTCTGGTTCTATCTGTAGTAGAGTTTCCATCGGTATCATTATAACCATAAATTAAAAATACTCTAGATGCATCATTAGGATCTAAGTCTGTTTGCTGCAAAGCATTCCACACACCAGGAGTATAGCTCAAAAAGTTGGTATGTGTATTAGTTACTTTTGCAGCTAGTTCATTTTGTAAAGCTGTGCCCGATAAAGTAAGATTTACATCATTATAGTATGATGGTACTTGGCCAGTTGCAATTGTGCAAATCGCCAACATTACCCAAAGTAATGTCTTTTTCATTGTGTTGAGAGTTAGTTTGTTAATCAATGCCGAAACTAAAATTATTTTGTTTAATCTGCTATTGATGTATGTTACCAAATCATTATGTAGTGTGTTGACAACCTGTATTTTACGCCTCTAAAATAACTTAAGACTCTAAATGTCAACAATTTACACTTTCAGCTTCTTGTTAATAAGTTATTTCTCACAATAGCTATAAGAAATTTACTTCAAACAGGATAATTGATACAAAAACCGCAAAAAGAATGTGGATTTGGAATATTTGATTTTCCTGTATTTAGTATACCTTTATTATGAATATTGATTATGAACACATCTGTAATTTTAGAATTAAACCAAGTTATACTTTTTGACTTAAATAGTTGAAAGATAATCATATCAGATCATACTCAATAAAACCTAATGACAGGCAAGCTTTAATCAGTTTGTCTGTCTTTCCCAAATAGCTACACTGTCCTGTAAGTTCTTTTACAATTTTAATCAATAGACTAACTCTTAAATATTTAAACCATGAAAAAAATTCTAAACCTTAAGGATGTACAAGTATTAAACAAAAAAGATCAGCAAGAAATTAATGGATCGTTTGGAGTACTAAGACCATACTGTAATGGTCCAAAAAGATGTTGTATCACCACTCCAAACGGCGCTGTTTTTTGTGACTACGGTTATTGTCAATCCAATGGAAGTTGCGTTTGGGCATAGGTTTCTGTATCCACTTCTTGCCAATGTATTTATTGCATGAAACACTAATTTCGAAATTCATGCTGGTAACAGATTGAAAGCTTACAAAATTGATAATAAATTTTGATCCGTAAGTAAAGAATGACGACAACCATCGTCATTCTTTTGTTTTATATAGGTCTGTTACTATTGTGAAAGTAGTTCAAATGACTGTTTAGCGATTTCTAATTCCTCATTAGTAGGTACTACCAGAATTTTCACTTTAGAAGTTGATTCCGAAATATCTCTTGCCATTTTGGACCGTTCTTTATTCTTCTCCTTATCCAAATGGATTCCTAAAAAGCCCATGTCTTCGCAAACCAGAGCTCTTACAGTATCGGAGTTTTCACCAATCCCTGCTGTAAATACGATAGCATCTAGTCCATTCATACTAGCGGCGTAAGCCCCTATAAATTTTTTAATTCGATAAGCACTCATCTTCAGTGCTAATCTACATGCTACATTTCCTTTTTCTGCTTCAGATTCAATATCTCTAAGATCGCTATATCCGGTTAATCCAAGCATGCCACTTTCTTTCTGTAGAAGTGCATTTACTTCATCCAAAGAATATCCTAACGCATTTACCATATGAAAAATAACTGCTGGATCGATATCCCCCGAACGAGTACCCATAATCAATCCATTCATTGGTGCAAACCCTAGTGTATGGTCAATACTTTTGCCATTTTCTATGGCAGTCATACTACATCCGTTCCCCAAGTGGATACTAATAATTTTGGATTCTTCTTGCCCTAAAAAATCAATTGCTTTTTCAGACACATATTTGTGACTGGTCCCATGAAACCCATATAATCTGATGTTATGCTCTTCCAAAAATGAATTAGGAATTGCATATTTATAGGCTTCTACTGGAATCGTTTGATGATAGGCGGTATCAAAAACTGCAATTTGTTTAGCAGAATGGAATATTTCTTCTGCCACCAAAATCCCTTGTAAATTTGCAGGATTATGCAAAGGAGCCAAAGTTGCCAACTTCTCAATCTTATTTTTTACTTCTTCAGTAATCGCTACTGTTTGAGTAAACGTACTTCCGCCATGTACGACCCTATGTCCAACAGCATTGATTTCTGAAGCAGATTTCAGCACACCTACTTTTGGGTCCATCAAATAATTGGCAACCAACTGTAGTCCTTCTTTATGATCTTTGATGTCTAGAACGTTTTCTATTTTATCGGCATCTGTCTTATAGCTTATTTTAGAATTCTGTAATCCTATTCGCTCTACCAATCCAGAACAAATTACTTTGGCTTCTGGCATATGAAACAATTGAAATTTGATAGAAGAACTTCCTGAATTGAGTACTAATATTTGCATGATTTTCTTTTTATAGTCCTTGTGCCTGAATAGCTGTTATGATAACTGTGTTGTATACATCATCTACCGTACAACCTCTACTTAAATCATTTACTGGTTTATTTAAGCCTTGCAACATTGGTCCAATAGCTAACGCTCCTGTTTCTCTTTGTACCGCTTTATATGTATTGTTTCCTGTATTTAAGTCAGGAAAAATTAATACGCTGGCTTGTCCCGCCACTTCTGAGTTTGGTAGTTTACTTTGCCCCACTCTCATATCTACAGCAGCATCATACTGAATTGGCCCTTCTATCTTAAGATCAGGCTTTCTTTCTTTAACGATAGCTGTAGCCGCTCTAACTGTTTCCACATCCTCACCTTTTCCAGAAGTTCCGGAAGAATACGACAACATGGCTACTTTGGGTTCAATTCCAAATGCAGCTGCAGATTCTGAAGAAGATATTGCAATCTCTGCCAATTGTTCTGCATTCGGGTTTGGATTAATCGCACAATCTCCAAATACAGATACTCTGTCTTCCAAACACATAAAAAACACAGATGACACTACCTTTACCCCTGGTCTTGTTTTAATGAACTGCAATGCAGGACGTATAGTGTGTTGGGTAGTATGCACTGCTCCAGAAACCATTCCGTCTGCATGGCCTTTATAAATCATCATTGTTCCAAAATAAGAAACGTCTGCCATCATATCCCTGGCCATATCCAGATTCACATTTTTATGTTTTCTCAATTCATAAAATGTCTGTACATAGTCCTCGTAATGAGGTGATTCTGTAGGGAAGACAACATTTACCTTATCAAAATCAATTGGAATATCAAGTTTGGTCGCTTTAGCTCTTAGTTTCTTTTCGTTACCGATCAAAGTGATATCTACAACATCTGAAGCTAATAACCTTGATGTAGCCCTAAGGATTCTTTCATCCGAGCCTTCTGGAAGAACAATGTGTTTTTTATGTTCTAAAGCACGTTTCAAAAGGTTGTATTGAAACATTCTCGGGGTTAAACCTTCAGATTTAAACGTAACTAGTTTTTCTGCCAAACGGTCTTCATTCACGTACTTTTCGAATGTACTGATTGAAGTGTTTATTTTCTGTAAGTTATCCAAATAAATTCTGGATCTAATCGCTCCTATTTTATTAGTAATCGAGAAGGTACCGCTGGGCACCGATACAATCGGGAAGGATATCGAAACTCCTTCTATAAGGTCTAAAATAGGTTTTTCAGGAACAATCCCTCCGGTAAGAATAATACCCGATATTTTTGGATAATTATCCGAGATATTCGCTTGTAACACTCCCAGTATGATATCGGCACGATCACCCGGCGTAATCACCAAGCTATTGTCTTTAATATGTGTTAGATAATTACGTAACTGCATCGCTCCCACTCCATAATTACCAGCTTGATTATTTAGGTATTCCTTACCAAACAAAACAGTTCCCTCCAGTTCATTTACAATTTCTTTTACTGTAGGATTAATAAGGGCATCTATTTTTGGTATTACTATATTATCTACTCCATTACCAAAACTCTTGTTGAAGGCAGACGGCAATTCATTTTTACAACCTGGAGTTACTTTGTTGGCTACCATAGCCAACACTTCAACATCTTTGCTATTGAATGTATCAAATGCCAATTTGAGATTACCAACGATTTCTTCATTTTTCTTATCTACACCACTAGCAACAATCACTGCTGGAATCCCAAGGTTTTTGGCGATGATTACATTGATATCGAACTCGATAATACTTCCTTCGTCTGAAAAATCAGTTCCTTCTACCAGAATGAAATCGAATCGTTCTTCGAGATTCTTATACTTTCGGATGATTTCGTCTATAATCTCTCCTGATTTTCCTTTATTGTATTTTTGCAGTACTTCACTTCTTGTAAAAGCGTATGCCTTTTTGAAGTTAATATCTAGTTCGAAGTGAGAAATTACGGTGTTGATATGATTATCTACTTCTCCTTCTTTAGGATCATCAATAATTGGTCTGAAGTACCCTACTCGGGCTACCTTTCCTAATAGCATACGCATCATTCCTAAAACCACAATAGATTTGCCACTATTAGGTTCGATGGTTGCTATATAAACAGCTTTACTCATGGTTATAAATTTGGTTGGTGCAAAGATAGTTCAAACAATAGATCTAACATCTCGTTCTACCTGAATGAACTCATTTATATTTTCCCTTCATAATATTAACAAAAGTAATTTGATATCCATAAAAAAAGGTTTAGAAATACTCTAAACCTTTTACTTTCTAAATAATATGTTGTGTCACCTAGTTGATATCTTCACCTTTTTTCAGCTTTTCTAATTCTCCAGTAAGACGTTGCTTAAATCTATCTGGTGCTTTTGTCATCGAAGTATTGATCGCTTTGATTGCATTTTTAAAGTCTCCCGTTGCTGCGTATCCTTTGGCCAATCCATAATTAGAAGGCCACGCTCCGTTAGAGTTTTTTACATTGTCCTTAAGAATTGCTAAAGCTTTATCCTTTTGACCTTGACCAATAAGTCCGGTTCCCAATCTAAAAACTTCGGTTGCATTACCTAATTTGGCTGCTTTATCAACAAAAGTCATCGCTTCAGCTGTTTTACCTTGCTTTGCCAATATATTAGATTTAAGTGACAGGTTACCAAAAGTTTCCTTACTAAAGAAATTACCGCTAATAGAAGCATTCACCCATTCTAATGCTTTATCTAATTTTCCTGCATTAAACGCATAATTGGCAGCATTATCCCAGTTTGTTTGCGTAAACCCAGGAGAGTTTCTTAGATCGCTTTCGATTCCTTTCATAACAATATCTGCTACATCTACTTCAATCTTAAAAGGAATTTCCTTTTTCTCCCAACGTAATGCAGCTACAGCACTGTTGGCTTCAAATTCTGGGAATGAAAATGTCAGTACTTCGGTATGAGGAACGTCTTTGGTTTGTACATCTACCCGTAAGGCATCATTCTTTTCATCATAAAAATAGCTTCCCCAGGCATTATTATCTTTTGAAAAAATAACGGTTGCTCCACCATCTTCTTTTACCGCAATGTGTAATCCATATTTCCCCGCACTAATGTTTTTACCCTCTACCTTTACATCGTGGGAAAATTCTATGATCGTGTTATTGTTAGCTCCGGCTCTCCAGGGAGCAGCTGTAGAAGTACCAAACCCAAGGTTGTTATATCCATAAGGAACCAATTTTCCCCAGATCTCTCTTTCTTTCACACTCGGTCTACCATAATCGATGGTGATATCTGTAATCCCAACACGTTGAGATACTTTTCCTCTTTGACTGCCTTCTGGTACATTAAGTTGGGCATTCGCTTGTGCACCCATTAACATTAATGCCCCAAACAGACATATAGAAAATTGTTTAAGTGATTTCATGACTGACATTTTTGAAATAAATATTATGATTAAAACTATAGGTTGCCAATTTAAATTGTTAAAACGAATCCAGATGTTACCTAAGTGTTAAACTCCAAATGAAAGTCATAATAGATTGTTAAAGCCTGCTACTCAGAAGCCAGCTCTGTCACAAATCGCTCAAATTCTGCTGTAAACTCTTCATACTTCTTTCCTGTAGCTGGTCCGTTGAATCCAGTATGAATACGTCTAACCTCTCCTTTTTTATCTACAAAAATTGTAGTAGGATAGGACAACACATGATTCAACATTGGTAGTTTTTCTTGTGCCTTTTTCTTATCGGATGTACCGTGCTGAGCTAATAAAATAGGATACGGAACATTTAACTTCTTTTGTAAACGATGTATCGACGCTACCGCTCTTTCCTTTGTTTTTGCATATTCAAAAGCAAGTGCTACAAAAGCGACATCTTTTTCTTTATGCTTATTATAAAAATCTACGTAATACTTAGTCTCGTCCATACAATTAGGACACCAGGTTCCCATGATCTGTACAATTACGGCCTTGTCTTTAAATCGTTCATCGTCTAATGAAACCATAGCACCTTCGGTATCCGGAAAACTAAATTCTAAACCATCATAACCTTCTTTGATAAATGTCAAGCTATCTTCTGAAGGTAATTCATACTCTTCATTTCTTTTGGCTACAAATGGTTCTTTCCAATGATTACCTGAATAGAAATTCCCACTTAGAGTACTATCGGTGACTTTACCAGTAAACAAAAACGCATGTGCTCCATCAAAGGTAGAGAGTTGTAGTTGATCTCCATTTACGACACCTTCTAGATAGCGATAATCTCCCGTAGTAGTTCTAAACGTACCCGAAACTATATTCCCGTTCTGATTAAAAATACCTTTTGCTATATACCGATCTTCTTCGTTATCCTGACTAAAAACCGTTTCCCAATTTCCTGTGATATTTGCAGAAGGAGGAGTAGCAATATCAAATCGATCTTGTTCTCCAAAAGTAGCTTTGAAAGGAACAGTCCGATCCAAACTTTCTTTTATAAAACTTCCAGAGATCGTAAGAGAATCTTCAAATTTGGCAGCAACATACCCTTCAAAAACTGGGAATTTTATCTTTATAGAATCTCCAAAAATTTCTACTTCATCTACATCTATAACTTCTTCTGCATTAAATATTTTTAGCGTTTCATCTTCCATTACCTCAAAAAGAAACGGAAGTTCCTCGTTATCCTGAACAGTAAGAGAAGCTCTCCAAGGTCCTTCTAAAAGATCTATAGGTTGTTTTTTATCCTCTTTCTTACAACTCACTAAAAAAATAGTAAGTAAAGCCCCAGTTATTATTCGTGTTTTCATATTCTTATGATTCTATATTTTAAGTATTGCTCCAGAACACTTGTCATTTATCCAATTGTAAATAAAACTTCTTTTTTCCAAGAATTCAAATAAAAAATGCCCAGAAAAAAATCTTCCAGACATTTTAATTTGTTTACGAGGAGCATTATGTATTAATTATCTCCTGAGTTTCTTCTTTTTTTCGATTCTGAAGACCGTTTTCGTCTTCTATCTTTCTCTGCAATGGCTCTTATACGTCTTGCACGATCTCTTTTTGCTTCCTTTCTAGAAGTTCTTTTTCTCTTAGCGACTGCTTCTTTCATTCCAGCCCCTTCTTCTTTACCAGTCTTTTTCCTAACCTTAGTAGTCGTCTCTTCTTTCTTCTTTCTATCTACCTTTCTTTGAGCAAATCCATCATGACCTGCGAAAAGCAGAAAGCTGAATAGCAATACAATTAGTTTTAATCCTTTCATATTTTAGTATTTAGGGCTTACTAGTTATCAAAAATAAGCATTTACTTTTGATATTTAATATTTTACACTCAATCCAATATGTAAGATCCCTAAAAATTTGTTGAACATCTATAATTCAAGAAACTAAAATTACCTTGTTGATAACCTCACATTCTTGTTTGTTTGCTCTGCTCAATATATTATCTTTACCGACTAAAATCAGAATAATCATCAATGAAAATTTCTTATAACTGGTTAAAACAGTTTATTCATATAGATTGGGACGCAGAGAAAACCGGAGAGTTACTAACCGATTTAGGTCTTGAAGTAGAAGGTATTGACACCTATCAGAGTGTAAAAGGAGGATTAGAAGGCGTAGTAGTAGGCCAGGTTTTGAGTTGTGAAAAACATCCAAATGCGGATAAACTTAAGGTTACAAAAGTAGATTTGGGGAACGGAGAACCAGTTCAAATCGTATGTGGTGCTCCAAATGTAGCCGCAGGTCAAAAAGTTCCTGTTGCAACTATTGGTACAAATCTATATGACGACAAGGGAGAAAAATGGACCATTAAGAAAGGAAAAATTCGTGGAGAAGAAAGCCACGGAATGATTTGTGCCGAAGACGAACTCGGTCTTGGAAACAGTCATGACGGAATTATGGTGTTGGATGCAGATATTTCTGTGGGTACAAAAGCATCTGAAGTTTTTGATATTGAAAATGATCATATTTTTGAAATCGGACTTACTCCAAACCGTGCGGATGCTATGAGTCATTGGGGTACTGCGCGTGATCTTAAAGCTGGACTTTTACAAAAAGACATCAATCTAGAACTTATTACACCTTCGGTTAGCAATTTTACTGTAGAAAATCGATTACATAAAATTGATATTGAAGTAGCTGATGCTGACTTAGCTCCAAGATACTGCGGTGTTACCATTTCGGATATCGAGGTGAAAGAATCTCCGACATGGTTACAACATCGATTGAAAGCCATTGGGATTACCCCAAAAAATAATGTGGTGGATATTACCAATTATGTACTGCATGAACTGGGACAGCCATTACACGCTTTTGATGCACAACATATTGAAGGAAATAAAATCGAAGTAAAAACTTTGCCTGCGGGAACTAAGTTTACTACTCTTGATGAAGTTGAACGAGAACTTCATGAAGAAGACTTGATGATTTGTGATGCCAAAAAACCACTGTGTATTGCAGGTGTTTTTGGAGGAATCAATTCTGGAGTAACCGAAAAAACGACTACCGTATTTCTAGAAAGTGCATATTTTAATCCGGTAAGTGTTAGAAAAACAGCAAAACGACATGGATTAAATACTGATGCTTCATTCAGATTTGAAAGAGGTATCGATCCAAATATTACAGAATATGCTCTAAAAAGAGCCGCTTTGCTTATTAAAGAATTGGCTGGTGGTACGATCTCTAGTGAAATCACCGACTTGTACCCAAAAAAAATTGAAGATTTTCAAGTCTTTTTGTCTTATGAAAATGCAACAAAATTGATTGGAGAAGAGATTCCACAGGATACCATCAAAAGTATTTTGTCTTCTTTGGATATCAAAATCAATAGTGTATCTGAATCAGGTACTGGACTTACCATTCCTGCGTACAGAAATGATGTACAAAGAGAGGCAGATGTGATTGAAGAAATCTTACGAGTATATGGATACAACAATATTGGATTCACTCAAAAGTTAAATGCCTCTATAGCTAACATAGATAAGTTTGCAGATCACACTGTTCAAAACACGATCTCTAATCAATTAATTGGACAAGGGTTTAATGAAATGATGGCCAATTCATTGACCTCTCCAGAATATATTCAACTTAGTGAGCAGCTTAATGAATCACATAATGTTGAAATGCTGAATCCATTAAGTAATGATCTTGCGGTATTACGTCAGTCGATGTTGTATTCAGGATTAGAAGCGGTATCATATAATATCAACAGAAAACGAGCTGACCTTAAGTTCTTTGAGTTTGGTAAGACGTACCACAATTATGATGATTCTCGAGTAGAAAACAAACATTTAAGTCTTATTGTTACTGGAAACAGAACTGTAGAAAGTTGGAAAAACAGTCTGCAACCTACTGATTTCTTTTATTTGAAAGGAGTTATCCTATCGATTTTAGAACGATTAGGATTAACCAGACTCAAAACTACTGCTGTAAAAAATGATCAGTTTGCCGAGGGGATTTCAATCAGCCTTGGAAAAGCAAAATTGGTAGACTTTGGTATCCTAAAAAGATCAGTTTTAAAACATTTCTCCATTTCTCAAGAAGTATTATATGCTGATTTTAATTGGGATAATGTTTTGGAATACGCAAAGCACACTAAAATTAAGTTTAAGGAAATTCCAAAATTCCCAGAAGTAAGAAGAGACTTTGCATTGCTGTTAGACAATACCGTTTCTTTTGAAGAGATTCAAACCATTGCCAAACAAACGGAAAAACAATTACTAAAGGAAATCAATTTGTTTGATGTTTATCAGGGAAAAAACCTTCCTAATGGTAAAAAATCATATGCGGTTAGTTTTATTTTTCAGGATGAGAAAAAAACACTTACGGATAAACAAGTAGATAAAGTAATGAAAAAGCTTCAAGGTAATTTTGAAAACAAACTTGGAGCAGAATTGAGATAAATGTTCTATTTATAAACGCTTTTAAAAGTTCTGATTTAATTTTGAATCAGGACTTTTTTTGTTTATCATATCATTAAATTTACCCTTTAGTCCCTATTATACCTTAAAATGACAGATAGGTGACACCTAAATGTCGTAACAAAAACGAGGCGCTATTGATAGCTTTGTTTCAACTAAAAATTAAAAATCATGAATGATCAATCAATAGCGAAAAATTTACTCTATCAACGAAAGAAAAAAGGATATACTCAAGAAGAACTCTCGGTAAAAACTACAGTCACCATACGAACCATACAACGTATTGAAAAAGGTGAAGTTCGACCTCACTTACAAACCATTAAGCTCCTAGCCAATGCTTTGGAAATAGAAGTTGAAGATCTTCTGGTCATAGAAAATCCAAAAGAAGAAGACATTCAAAAAAAATGGCTTTTATTAATGCATGGTGTTCCTATTTTGGGAATGGTCATCCCTCTTTGTAATATCCTCATTCCTCTATTCTTATGGATTCATAAACGTGAAGACAATAAAGTGTACGATCAACATGGGAGAGCTATTGTAAATTTTCAAATCACCATGACTATTTTGTTTGCATTATCATTCATTGCGCTGGTAACAATACAGAGAATTGGGTTTCTCCTATTCATTGCTGTTATACCCTACACTCTAATTGTTATGATTATCAATCTGGTATCGGCAATAAATTCACAAAAATGCTACTACCCACCATCTATCCCATTTCTAAGAAGGAAAACCAACAATTTAAAGAATTTAGGGATTCTGTTGGTTCTTACCACATTTTTGATCACAGGATGTAATGGCAAAAGCCCCATTACTGATAGCGTAACCAGGTTGGATGGATCTACGATATCCAAGGATTCTTTAACCATAAAAATCAATCAACTTTTACAAAAAGCGAATGTGCATGGTGCCGCTGTAACAGTACTAAATGACAATAAAATCAGTTATCGAAAGGTTTTTGGATACAAAAACTATGAGAAAAAGGAGTTTTTAACCGATTCATCAAATATATATGGAGCTTCTTTTAGCAAATCCGTTTTTGCTGTACTTGTCATGAAACTGGTAGAAGAAAACATAATTGATTTGGATACCCCTTTGGAGTCCTATCTTCCAAAAAAAATCTATGAATATAAACCCCTTACGAGATGGCATGATGATTTCTCAGATTTAAAAAACGACTCTTTATATCACAAAATAACAGCTCGAATGTGTCTTAATCACACCACTGGTTTTAATAACTATCGTTGGTTTGAGGAAGATCAGAAATTAAGAGTGAATTTTGAACCAGGGAGCAAATATGGATATTCAGGAGAAGGGTATATCTACTTACAGGTAGTTCTTGAAAAAATCTTAAACAGAAGTTTAGAAGATTTAGCTCAGGAAAAAATCTTCACCCCATTAGGCATGAATAATTCCAGCTATCAGTGGAATACCAAATTTGAAAAGGATTTTGCTTATGGACATTCCTCTTCTGGTGGAACACACCCAAAAGATATTGATAACGAACCAAGAGGAGGTGGTACATTGGAAACATCTGCTATAGATTATAGTTTATTCTTAGAAGCAGTATTACAACAAAAAATTATTAGCCAAGATTCATGGAATAAGATCTTTACACCTCAGATTAGAATACGATCAGAAAGACATTTTGGCCCATATTCTTCTAGAACAACCGATACCTATGATGCTATTCATCTAAGTTCAGGTTTAGGTTGGAATTTATTTACTACACCTTATGGCATCGGAGCTTTTAAGGGAGGGCATAGCGATGACGGGTTTCAGCATTATTCTATTGTATTTCCTTCATCCAAAAAAGGTATTATGATCATGACCAATAGCGATAATGGAAATACCATTTTTAAAGAACTTTTAGAAGTCGCTTTAGGCGACACCTTTACCCCTTGGAAATGGAATAATTATATTCCGTACGATGTGGATTAGCATACAATTGGACAATAAAAAAACCGAAAGCATGGCTTTCGGTTTTTTATATACTGTTTTGAAGGTTTTTTAGTTGCCTCCTTCTAAAGCCTTAAGCTTATTTTTCATTTCGTCAGCCTTAGGATCGTCTAACTGATAAAAGATATTCATTAAAGTACGAACAGCTTCTACGTTATCAGGATTGCTTTTTAAAGCTCCTTCCAAATAAGGAACAGCACTTCTATAAACGTCTTCTCTTTTCTGTTTCAATACATCATAACGCTTGTAATCTTTACTAGAAGTACCAAGATTATTCATCTCATCAACGATAGCCTTTTCTTTTCCAAGGATCAATGCTGCAACGTTGATTTGTGCTGCAGTATAGTCTGGCTTTAACTCTAAAGTTTTCTTATAGTAATCTAGTGCCTGGTCATTATCACCAAGACGAGAAGCACTAACCCCAAGGTTATATAATAAGTCTGGATTTTCAGGATCGTTTGCAACGATCTGCTCCATAATTTCCTTATACTTTTCGAGATTACCTAATTTATAGAATACATCTGCTTCAGCTTGTAATAAAGAAGTATCATTAGGATTCTCTACTTTAGCATCTTCAATTGCTTTCATTGCTTCTTCATCTTTACCTTGAGTGATATAGATCAAAGCAATATTCTTAGCAATTTCTCCTTTTTTAGAATCAGTAACACGCTCTTCTGGCTTGATATGAGTTCCTGACTTCACGATAAGATCTCTGGTCTGCTTAGAGTCGAATGGCTCTACTTCACCAGTTTCTTTGTTGGTCGCTACAAATTCTGTTGCAACACCGCTAAACCCAATCGTTTTTAATTCGTTGTAGTATTTAAGAGCAGTATCATAATCCTTACCATTCACAGCATTTCCTGCTGCATAATAAAGATAGATAGTATCTTGCTTGTTTGTTTTATAACTTACATACAATTTTTCAGAAGCGTTTTTATAATTCTTAGCATTCTGATCTTTGATAGCTCCTTCTACCAAAGCTTGACGTAAAGTTTGTAATTTTTGAGAAGCATCAGCTGTATACTTCGAACTTCCAGCTTCTTTCTCTATTTTCATTGCTTTTACATAAGCATTGGCAGCTCCTTCCATTTTTTCTACTGATTCTCCAGCAGTACCAGAAAGTACTTGAGCTTTTAAATAGTAAAACTGCGCTTTTAATTTAGCCTCAGCTCCATCGATTTGCGATTCTGCTGCATTCAATGCATCAGCAGCTGCATCCAAATTACCCGACTTTACATTTTTGTTGGCCGCTTTCAAAGCTTTTGCTGCTTCTTTTTGAGAAAATCCAATAGTACTAATCGCTAGGAATAATACTAAGATAAATTTAGTCTTCATTACTCGTCTTTTTTTTAATGGGATTTAATTATTCTTCAGTTTTCTTATCAATATTCGTGCCATCTCCGGCATCTTCAGTATCTATATTTGCTTCGGCGATTTCGTCGGCATTTTCTGCGTTCTCCAAATCATCTTCATCGTGCATTACTTTTGCCACCGCAGCAATAGAATCTTTACCTTTTAAGTTAATCAATCGAACCCCCTGAGTGGCACGACCCATAACTCTTAAATCTTCGACCGAAAGTCTTATCGCGATACCCGATTTATTGATGATCATCAAATCATCCAAATCAGTTACATTCTTTATCGCTACCAAGTTTCCAGTCTTATCAGTTACAGAAATGGTCTTAACTCCTTTACCTCCTCTGTTGGTAATCCTATAATCTTCTAGTTTTGAACGTTTTCCGTATCCGTTTTCTGACACCACTAAGATATTACTTTCCATGTCATTTACGGCAACCATACCAATTACTTCGTCTTTTTCATCTGCCAATCTAATTCCTCTAACTCCAGATGCTCCTCTACCCATAGGTCGAGTTTTCTCCTCTTCAAAGCGTATCGCTTTTCCAGATTTTACAGCGAGCATTACCTGACTTTTACCATCGGTAAGTTTAGCTTCTAGTAACTCATCCTCGTCCTTAATAGTAATGGCATTAATTCCATTAGTTCTTGGTCTGGAATATTGTTCCAAAGATGTCTTTTTGACCTGACCTTTTTTCGTTGCCATTATGACATAGTGTGAATTGATATACTCTTCGTCTTTTAAATCTTGAGTACATATAAATGCTTTCACTTTGTCATCCTGACTGATATTGATCAAATTCTGGATGGCTCTACCTTTCGAAGTTTTACTTCCTTCTGGTATTTCGTATACACGCATCCAGAAACATTTTCCTTTTTGAGTAAAAAACAACATGTATTGATGGTTAGTACCCACAAACAGGTGCTCCAAGAAGTCTTCATTACGAGTAGTACTTCCTTTTTGTCCAACTCCACCTCTATTTTGTTTCTTATACTCGTTTAGCGATGTTCTTTTGATATATCCTGCATGAGAAATGGTAATCACCACCTTTTCATCAGGGATCATATCCTCTATACTAAGATCACCACCTGCATATTCTATTTGAGAACGACGCTCATCTCCGTATTTTTCCTGTACTTCGATTAGCTCTTCTTTAATGATATCCATTCGACGTTCTTTTTTAGCAAGAATGTCTTTTAAATCTTCAATGGTTTTCATCAATTCTTCGTACTCAGCACGTAATTTATCCTGTTCAAGACCAGTAAGCTGTCTCAATCTCATTTCTACAATTGCCTTGGCTTGTATCTCAGACAATTTGAAACGCTCAATCAACTTTTCACGGGCCTCTTCCGCATTGGCAGAAGAACGAATCAATGCAATTACTTCATCAATATTATCCGAAGCTATGATTAATCCTTCTAATATGTGCGCTCTTTCTTCGGCTTTTCTTAATTCATATTTTGTGCGGCGCACGACCACATCATGTCTGTGCTCTACAAAATGGTGAATCATTTCTTTTACATTCAACAACTGCGGTCTTCCTTTTACTAGTGCAATATTATTTACACTAAAAGAAGATTGAAGCGCAGTGTACTTATATAAAAGGTTCAATACAATATTAGGTATTGCATCTCTTTTCAAGACATAAACGATACGCATTCCTTTACGATCTGATTCGTCCCGAATCGAAGAAATACCATCTATCTTCTTATCATTTACCAAATCGGCAGTCTTCTTAATCATATCTGCCTTATTGACCTGATAAGGTATTTCGGTAACGATAATACACTCTCTACCATTCACTTCTTCAAAACTGGCTTTACCTCGCATTACGATTCTACCGCGACCTGTTTTGAATGCTTCTCTTACGCCGTCATATCCATAAATGATCCCTCCCGTTGGAAAATCAGGAGCTTTGATATGAGTCATTAACTCGTCAATCTCGATATCATTGTTATCGATATAAGCAATAGTACCATCCACAACTTCGCTCAAGTTATGTGGTGGCATATTGGTTGCCATACCTACCGCAATTCCTGAAGCACCATTAATCAATAATCCCGGAACTCTTGTAGGAAGTACCGTTGGTTCTTGTAGTGTATCGTCAAAATTGAAGGTATGATCTACTGTATCTTTTTCTATATCCGCAAGCATGTCTTCGGATATCTTTCTCATTCTTGCCTCGGTATAACGCATTGCTGCCGGACTGTCCCCATCTACAGACCCAAAGTTACCCTGGCCATCTACCAACATATATCTCAAACTCCATTCCTGGGCCATACGAACCATAGTGTCGTATACCGAAGTATCCCCGTGTGGGTGATATTTACCTAGAACTTCCCCTACAATTCTAGCTGATTTTTTGTGGGCGCTACTAGCTCTTACTCCCAATTCATACATACCATATAATACACGTCGATGTACTGGCTTTAAGCCATCTCTAACATCTGGAAGTGCACGAGATACAATAACTGACATCGAATAATCGATGTAAGCAGATTTCATCTCATCCTCAATATTAATAGGTATAAGTTTTTCTCCTTCTGCCATAAAAACTTTTTTCTGAAATTGAATTATTAAACGCGCTAATTTAAGTAAATTAAGACGTTTTTAACACCCAATTACCTATGTAATATACGTAATTTATTAACAAAAATAGCACTTAGTATCGTTAATAAGTCTATAAACATAGGTTTTGATTATTACAGCTTTTTTTGTCTATTTACCAAGAAATGCAAAAAAAGAGAATCGATCCGGTTATCGATTTTAGTAAAAATTGGGCATAACTACATGACAAATTAGCCTTTTGGCATCATATATTTGTTAATCATCGATTAAAAGGAATAGTTTTTGCCATAGTAATTCCAAAAATTATTATTTTAGTTATATAGAAAAAGAAAGAGATTATATGGATGATAATTTTTCACCTAGAGTAAAAGATGTAATTGCCTATAGTAAGGAAGAAGCTCTTAGATTGGGGCATGACTTTATAGGTACAGAACATCTTATGTTAGGATTATTGCGTGATGGAAGTGGAAAAGCAATTAGTATCCTTGATGCGTTAGACATAGATTTAACTAACTTAAGAAGAAAAGTTGAAATTCTAAGCCCTGCAAATCCCAATGTAGCAGTTGCTTCAAACGAAAAAAAGAACTTACACTTAACCAGGCAAGCAGAAAGAGCTTTAAAAACGACCTTTCTGGAAGCCAAATTATTTCAAAGTTCCTCAATTAATACCGCACATTTATTGCTATGTATTTTGAGAAACGAAAATGACCCAACCACAAAACTTTTAAATCGTTTAAAAGTAGATTATGATAATGTTAAAGACCAATTTAAATATATGATCGCAAACGAAGAAGAATATCTAGACAACCCAAAAGCAGAATCCTTCTCTGAAGATGATGATGATTTAACAGGAGATGCTTCAAAAGAAAATCCGTTTAATTCTCCAGGTTCTGGTAGTAAAGCCGGCAAGAAATCTAAAACTCCTGTTTTGGATAATTTTGGTCGTGATCTTACCGCCATGGCAGAAGAAGGAAAGCTTGATCCTGTAGTAGGTCGATCCAAAGAAATTGAACGTGTATCTCAAATTTTGAGCCGTCGTAAAAAGAATAATCCTTTGCTAATTGGTGAACCTGGTGTTGGTAAATCCGCCATCGCCGAAGGTTTGGCACTTCGCATAGTGAAACGAAAAGTCTCTCGTATTCTTTTTGATAAACGAGTGGTTACACTGGATCTCGCTAGTTTGGTAGCCGGAACAAAATACCGTGGGCAATTCGAAGAACGAATGAAAGCGGTAATGAATGAACTGGAGAAAAATGATGACATCATCCTTTTTATTGATGAAATACATACGATTGTAGGTGCAGGTGGTGCTACCGGAAGCCTTGATGCTTCTAATATGTTCAAACCAGCATTGGCAAGAGGAGAAATTCAATGTATAGGAGCTACTACGCTGGACGAGTATCGTCAATACATCGAAAAAGATGGAGCACTTGAGCGTCGTTTCCAAAAAGTAATTGTAGAACCTACAAATATTGAAGAAACGATAGAAATCCTTAACAATATTAAGGAGAAGTATGAAGAACATCATAATGTAAGCTACACACCGGATGCTATAGAAGCTTGTGTTAAGCTTACCAACAGGTATATGACGGATCGTTTTTTACCAGACAAAGCTATCGATGCTTTGGATGAAGCTGGTTCTAGAGTGCACATCACTAATATAGATGTACCTAAGAAAGTTCTTGATCTCGAAAAGAAATTGGAAGAGGTTAGAGAATTAAAGAATAGCGTAGTCAAAAAACAGAAGTATGAAGAGGCTGCAAAGCTAAGGGATGATGAAAAAAATCTGGAAAAGGAATTGAGTGTAGCCCAAGAACAGTGGGAAAAAGAATCCAAACTTCATAAAGAAACTGTAGATGAGGAAAATGTAGCTGACGTAGTTTCTATGATGACAGGAATTCCCGTGAATCGTATCGCTCAGACGGAAAGCAACAAACTTGCAGAACTTCCCAATTTGATCAAAGGAAAGGTAATTGGGCAGGATGAGGCTGTAAATAAAGTAGTGAAAGCAATACAGCGTAATCGTGCAGGATTGAAAGATCCTAACAAACCTATTGGTTCCTTCATTTTCTTGGGACAAACAGGTGTTGGAAAAACACAGTTAGCAAAAGTATTAGCCAAAGAGCTGTTTGATAGTGAAGATACATTAATTCGTATCGACATGAGTGAATACATGGAAAAATTCGCCGTGTCTAGACTAATTGGTGCGCCTCCGGGATACGTAGGATACGAAGAAGGCGGGCAGCTTACCGAAAAGGTAAGAAGAAAGCCTTATTCTGTGATTCTATTAGACGAGATCGAAAAAGCACATCCTGATGTGTTCAATATGATGTTACAGGTACTTGATGATGGTTATCTTACAGATAGTTTGGGTCGTAAAATCGACTTTAGAAACACCATTATCATTATGACCTCTAATATTGGTGCTCGTAAACTTAAAGACTTTGGACAAGGTGTTGGTTTTGGAACGACTGCCAAAAAGTCTCAAGCCGAAGATTATGCCAAAGGTGTGATTGAAAACGCACTCAAAAAGGCATTTGCACCTGAGTTCCTGAATCGAGTTGATGATGTGATTGTGTTTAACGCTCTTGAAAGAGAAGATATTCACAAGATCATCGATATCGAACTTGATAAGTTATATGGAAGAATCAAAGGTCTTGGTTATGATCTTTCTTTAAGTGAAAAAGCGAAGGACTATATCACTGAAAAAGGATTTGACAAACAATATGGTGCCAGACCATTGAAAAGAGCTATTCAAAAATATATTGAGGATGCTCTTGCTGAAGAGATTATTAACGCTAAACTTCAAGAAGGAGATAGTATCTTTATGGATATAGATGATTCTGGAGAATTGACGATCAGCATCGAAAAAGCTGAAAAATCAACCGAATCGTAACATCCAAAAAAAGTAATATGTTTAAACCGCTGTTGATAAACGGCGGTTTTTTTTATCTCAAAGAATTTGATATTTATGATTTTCCTTTTACATTGATCGCGCTAAGCTAACTAACAATACATGATTAAATCTTATACCCTTGATTTCTGTACCCTGGAAATTCATGATGATTATGTACTTGCAGTAATGAATGAAGGCATTACTGTCGACAAACAGAACAATGCTGTCTTGATAGAAATAGCGGAAAGTCATTTTGATACCCCTTTTGTATATATTACACATAGAATTCACTCCTATTCGGTTGATCCTATAGTGTATATAAGAACAGCCCAGATCAAACAGTTAAAAGGATTTGCGGTGGTTTCTAAAGATCCCGTTCAAAAAACACAAACCACCTACGAGAAAACATTTTTCAACAAGGAATTCTGGCATTTTGAGACTATGGAAGATGCCTTGAAATGGAAAAACAAACTTCTAAAAAAAGGGTAACAAAAACACTTTATATACCTAAGGATTAATATTTTAACTTTTGTTTAATCTAGTTTTATCGTAAATTAAAGGCACATTAGCCATACTTAGATATAGTAATTCATTAGTGAAAATGATAAAATACTATGATTTAGGTTTTACTACGGTCGAAGTGCATCAAAATTACCTCACCAATACTATTTCTTCTGGTTTTTTGGTTTTACCCGAGCATAACAAGATTCTATTAGAGTTTGTAAATACGCATTTCAACAACCGAAACTTTGTGTACATCTCTAACCGAATACATTCATACTCGGTAAACCCAACAATATATCATGAAACCAAAAAAATTGATAACATGTTGGGTATCGCTGTAGTATCAAAGAACCCCCGGCAAAAATTACTCTCTGAACTAGAGGGTTCTTTCTATAAAAAAGACTTGAAGTACTTTTCTTCTATGATTGAAGCATTACGATGGAAAGATGCATTGCTCAAAAAGGCGGCATCAATCCAATAATACTTTTATAAAACTAAAATAGGCTTCTTTTTTCTCGAAAGAGGCATCGAATAAAAGTGGCCACTCTGGTCTGCCATTATTTTCTGGAATTAACCATGTATCATCATCTTTAAGCCCCCAAAGCGTAATCGCATACTTTTGTGCTTGTGGAATCGCGTTAAAAATTTCAACTATCTCTGCCACCCTTGCTGCCTGGGCCATTGAGCGCTCTGCAGTGAATTCAGTTAAATCATCAACAGCATTTACTTTTACGTCAAGTTCTGCAAAATGTATAAGCACATCTTTTGCAACCAATTCGTCGGTAGCATCCTGTATTTCTTGTCTGCTAGGAAAATTATAATCTATATGCATTTGATATCCTACTCCGTCGATTAAATTATTAGCCTTCAAATTGTCTACCATCATCAACACTTTACCTCTTTTGGTAGCATCAAAAGTCATATTGTAATCATTGTAAAACAGTTTTACATCCGGATCAGCGGCTCTTGCAAACTCAAAACACTTTTGAACATAGTTCTCCCCCATTCTTTGCAAAAACAAGGTGTTTCTCCATTGAACAGCAGGATCATCGTCAATAGCTTCGTTTACGACATCCCAAGAGTTGATTTTACCTTTATATCTGGTAAGCACCGCATTAATATATTGCCCGATCAAATCTTCAAATTCCTGATCTGTTCCTGCAAAATTTTCTAATGCTTCCGGTACACTACGATGCCAAATCAAAGTATGACCATGCACATTCATACCATTCGTTTCGGCATAGTTGATCAAAGCATCTACTTTACTCCAATCATAAATGATATTACCTGACCCATCAATGCCCGTAAATACAGAAGCCATTTTCATATCATTCTCGGCAGTAATGCTATTGAACTCTCTTTTATACACCTCATCATAGGCAGCGATTTGAGTTCTAGCGGCAGAAACGGCCACGCCTACTAGAAAATTATTTTCTGCTGCTTGCTTCAGCGTGACATCATCAGTAATTTCGGTATCCGTACTAACATCAATAATGTTTGAGTTACCAGAGCTTTCTCCATCAACCACAGCTCGTACTCTATAATAATATTGAGTATTTTGTGCTAACCCAGACACAGTTTCAAACAATTGATTCACCGATCTGTTTTCATATCCTTGCAAAAATGAAGAGAAACCAGCATTATCTGAGACATCCAACTGGTACTCTCCTGCTCTAAATACTGGATCCCAATTGGCTCTAAAACTGGTAAAAGCTATTTCTGAGGCTGCTGTTGCAACTGGCGATGATATTGTTCCCTGTCCTTGATCATCACTATCATCATTAGAGCATGAGACAAAAATTATAATGGCAAGAGACACCATTGCCAGGAAAAGTATTTTACTTATTTCTTTTATTCGTAACATATTTCTTTATGATTTACAAGGAGAAGATCACACAACAAAAGTCGCATTCCTTTCTCCCTGTTGGTATTACTCTCTTTATTAATCTACTACTTATTTATTCCAGTTCTAAAACTTCGAATTTGATATTATCATATTTGTATCCAGACGGAACCACTCCTGCTCCTCCTTCGTGGCTGATCTGCATTTTTACCGCTATAATGGTAGATGGATTTACATCACCATTACTCTGATTACCAGGATCAAAACTGAAACCAAAATCAGACATTCTTAATCGTAAGGTTTGCCATCCTGTCCCTTCCAATGGAACTTTGAATAGCCAATTACTTCGATCATCTTCCAGAACAAATTCCATCACTGTTCCTGGAAAACCATCTCCGTTAATATCAATGATCAAAAATGCATTCTCGGCATCTGTAGAAGTTGTCACCGAGGCTATACTTTGATGTGAGCTTCCCGTAAAAGGATCAGTACCCGTATCATCCCATACAATTTCGGCACCTGTACTTCCGTCCGCTCCAATTCCAGCTGCAATACGGAACATATTGTCTCCATAACTAAACCAATCCGAAGGATAATCATCATTGATACTAGGAATTCCGTTTCCTTCAAAATCTGTGATCAAAATTTCAACAATACCGCCTAGAATTGGTAAATCTTTTGAGACGGATCCGGCAGCAGTAACCAGAGTAAATTCTGTAGTTTCGGTTTTTCCCTCTGGAAATATAAAGGTGAGTTCCTGCGGAGAAACCACGGTAAATTCTCCCACCGATTCTCCATCGATCAAAACATCTTCAACATTAAAAAACCAATCTCCAAATACTCGAATTTCAACACCAGCTTCGGCTTTATCCGGAGCAAAAGTATCCTGAACAGTTAAAGTGGGTTCTGGTTGAATGATTTCAAATTCTGTAGACACCGTAGTTCCAAACTGATTTTTAAAGGTGACTTTTTGATTTCCAAAACGACTCCCAAGATCCACATCAAAAGGAACATTAAAAAAAAGTGCCACATCAGAATTCAAAGTAGTATTAAAGCCTACATTAATTTTATCGTCAAAAATGATCTCTTTCATATTACTTAGACCACTACCTTCTACTCTTACCAGTACATCTGGGAAACCAGAATTGATCCTTGGATCGTCTCCCAACGATAATATATTTGAGATTACAGGGTCTCCAAAGGTTTCTTCTTTACTATCGTTCTCACAAGAGGATAATACTATGAATGCCACCAATGGTAAACATAAAACCAGTAAGTTATAGATAGAAAATCTTGATTTATTATTTCTTATCATGATGTATTGTATTAATCATTAATTACATAATCTACCGCTGGACTTGTTGTGTCTATAAATGATAACTCTGCAGCTGGAATAGGAAAAAGAAAATTGGCGTTATCTATATCGGTCACAAACACGGGATCGGTATCTAATGGCACTAAGCTATTTGCCGTACCTCTGTTCTGTACTCTGATAATATCTCTTGCCATGGTTCTATCCAGTCGCAACAAATCCAACCAGAATTTACCGGCTTCCAAAGCCAATTCTATTCTTCTCTCATTCATAAGATCCTCTTTGCTGATCATCATTTTTTCCGAAAGACCTGCCCTTCTTCTCACCTGGTTAAAAGCGTCTATTGCTTGTGCATCTCCTGTAGATGCGCCGTTTCCTAAAATAGCTTCGGCGTATATCAATAAGATATCCGCGTACCTCATCAGCTGAGTACTCATTTCAGTTCTCATAAAAAATACGTTAGGATGTTCGTTTAGAGAACCTACCACATATTTCCGGTATCGAATTTTGGTGGCCGAATTATCACCATTTTCAGGAAAAGTATATCCCCCATCCACGGTTTTTAATTCATCATACTGTCGCCCGGGTTCCATAATGATCCATTTACGCCGTAAATCCTCTTCTCCGGGATCTGCTACTTTATCAAACGCCAAAAACAAATCTACACTGGGTGCTACAGAACCAAAAGCTCCGTTATTTCCCACCAAATCATCATCATCAATTAAGTACGCCTGATTGGTATTTTGTATGCCCCATAATCCATTGATCGAAGTCCAAACCCATCTGTAAATCCCTTCTCGGTTTACACTTAGCGATGGGTTTATAAACTGATCCTGGTAGTTGGATTGCAGGCTATGTAATCCGCTATCGATAACCATTTTTGCATATGCTCTGGCGTTTTCATAGTCTTTTAAGGTCAGGTGCATTTCTGCAAGAAATGCCCAGGGAGCTGTTTTCCCTACTCGACGTTGATCCGAAGGATTAAGCGGTAATAGATCCGCTGCCTTTTTCAAATCGCTTTCGATAAAGGCATAAATACTAGGAACTGTATTCAAACGATATCTTGTAGAGGTATCTGCTGTAATCTGATCAATCACAGGAATCTCTCCCCACAATCTGACCAAATAGAAGTAAGCAAAAGCTCTTACAAATCGAGCTTCTCCTTCTACCTGATTTTTAACTTCTTCAGAAATATCAGGACTTAAGCCTTGATCAATAATCTTTAATAGTTGATTGGCATCAGCAATCCCTTTGTAAAAACCTTCCCAGCCTTCTAAAAGTGTTCGGTTATTGACTCCCACCGCAAACAGTTTATAAGGCGCATCAGCTTCGAACCCTATAGAATTACCCGCCAACATATCCAAAGAATACATAAACTTGTCATTGGCAGTAAAAAATGCTTGACCATATAATGTATTTGCTCCAGCTAGTAATTGATCATCGGTCATATAAAAATTATCCTCGGTAATCGTATCTACTACCGGTACTTCTAAAAAATCGTCTCCGCAAGAAGCGAGAAAGATCAACATCAAAACGTGTGTAAAAATTTTATAACTATTTTTCATACCCATCATATTATTTTCCTTTTTCATAATTAAAATTGAACATTAAGTCCAAGAGTAATAGTTCTTGGAACTGGATATCTACCAAAATCAATTCCCTTCAGTAATGCACTTTGATTTAGAGAACCTACTTCTGGGTCATAACCGGAATAATTCGTTAGTGTATATATATTTTGGAGAATGGTATATACTCGTACCCGATCAAAAAAGTTGTTTTTACCAAATGTGTCTTTTGGCAATGTGCAGCCTAATGTTACACTTTGTATCCTGAGATAAGAACCATCTTCAATAAAACGATCCGATACTCTTGTGTTTCCATTTCTATCTCCATCAGAATATCTAGGTAAACTTCCATTAGGGTTTGTAGCGCTATATCTATCAATAACTGTAGTTGCTTGATTTGAATTGAAGCGATTGATCCCTTCTGTAAAAACTCTGGTATAATTGTAAATATCGTTACCATATGATCCCTGAAGAAAGATCGATAAGTCAAACATTCTGTATCTAAAGTTGTTGGTAATACTGAAGGTAAAGTCTGGATGCGGATTACCTATGAATGTCCTATCATTGGCATCAATAACGCCATCATCATTCAAATCTCTGAATCGAATATCTCCTAGCCACGTTCCATTGGCCTCACTAATAGAGCTTTCCGCAGGAATAGGACCATTGTTTAGTTCTTCCTGGGATCTAAACAAACCATCGGTAACAAAACCAAAGAACATTCCGATGGGTTGTCCTACTTGCGATCTGGTTAAATCGGCAATAACATCCTCATCTTGTATCGTACCTATAATAGCATCATCATCATTGGATAGTTCTCTGATTTCATTTCTATATAGAGAAAAAACAATATTGGAATCCCAGCTAAAATGCTCTTTATTAATATTCTTTGTCGACAAATTCACATCAATACCATCGTTGATCATTTCTCCAAAATTCAATACTGGAGGTTGAATACCGATAAAAGACAAGGAGTTCAAACTTCCTAAAAAGCCTGGTAAGGGTTGAATAGCCAAAAAGTCTTTTGACGTTTTTCTATATACATCTACATCTAATCGGATTTTACTATTCAAGAATCCTAATTCTACTCCCAGGTTAGGCGAAATCAACGATTCCCAAGCGACATCTGCATTTGGAAAGTTTGCGGCGCTAAACCCACTCCCTAAAGCTGTATTTACATTTCTAAGCAAGGTTCTGAAAAGATTATCACTGATCTGTTGGTTACCACTGGTACCGTATCCTACCCTTATCTTGAAGTAATCCCATACATTGGAAACGCTTTCCATAAAAGGTTCTTCACTCACTACCCATGCTGCAGAAGCTGATGGAAACACCCCCCAACGATTATTAGGTCCAAATTTTGAAGATCCATCATATCGCACCGAGGCAGATAGCAAATACTTGTCTAAATAATTGTAATTGATTCTACCAAAGTAAGACGCGATAGTACTAGATCCCTCAAAAGATTCTGCCAATGACTCTTCGGCATCACCCGTATTTAAGCCATCCACTTCATTACTTGGGAAATTTGATCGTTGTCCTGACAAACCTTGAAATTGGCTCTTCTGCGCCTCGGCCCCTAATAACAATCTAAATCTATGATCTCCAAATTGTGGTGAATAGGTCAAGTAATTTTTAAATAGATAATAAAAACCTTCGTTTGCTGACTTAAATGCTGTATTGGTATCATTTTTAATAGATCCAAAATCAAAGGTTGGAAAAAAACTTTCGGTCTTTGCAGTATTATAATCGTATCCAAGATCTGTTCTAAAACTTAAATTGTTTGCTAGTTGCAGATCCAAAAATAGGTTTCCATTGATTTTATATCGCTCTAGCGTACTACTCCTAATTTCTGCAGATGCTACCGGGTTTAATGCAGCGGTATTACCCAACACATTGTCTGGCGATCCGAAGGTTCCGTCTGGATTTCTGATAGGTATATCTGGAGTCTGTCTTAAAGCTGTAGTTATGGTACCATTTCGAGAATCGTTTAACCCCACTTCTTCAAGAGAATTACTCAAATTAATATTATGTCCAAATTTCAACCAGTCATTTACCTTGTAGTCCAAATTTAATCGAGCTCCAAATCTTCGTAGCCCAGAATTAATAACAATTCCTTCCTGGTCAAAATAATTGATCGATGCATAAAACTTTGCATTTTCTTTACCGCCTGACAATGACAGTTGATGATTTGTGATTGGTGCTGCTCGAAAAATAGCGCGCTGCCAATCTGTCCCTTCTCCCAAAATACTGGGATCCTCGAACTGAGGAAGCGGCGGGAGATTTACTGATGGTGTTTGTCTGGCTTCATTAGTATACGCAGCATACTCTCTAAGGTTCATCATATCAATCAAGTTTGGAGCAAACTGTACCCCTCCGTAGGTTTCATAACTGATTTTAGCCTTTCCTACCTTTCCTCGTTTTGTGGTAATCAGCACCACACCGTTCGATGCTTGAGCTCCATAAATGGCAGCTGCAGATGCATCTTTTAATACCGTTATAGATTCTATATCATTTGGATTTAACGCAGAAAGTGGACTTACCGCTGTTTGCCCTCCTGTACCTCCAAAACGAGAAAAATTGAAAGATTGCGTAGAAGCATTGGTTACGTTTACTCCATCAATGATATAAAGAGGTTCGTTGGTTCCTGTAACCGATGTGATCCCCCTAACCCGTATAGAAACTGCTCCTCCAGGTTGTCCAGAACTTCGGGTAACGGTAACACCGGAAACTAACCCCTGAATTCCCTGATCAATATTGGGGATAGTTTGCTTTGCTAGCGTTTCTGCACTGATGGTAGAAATTGCAGAGGTTAAGTCTTTTTTACTACTTTCTCCGTATCCTATTAATACGACTTCATCCAAATCGGTGGCATCCTGAGTCATGACGATGTTGATGCGTTTTGAATCGGTGTAAATTCTTTCTACGGTTTCCATTCCCAGATATGAGAATTGTATGGTGTTTCCTTTAGAAACCCCTTTTAACTCGTAGTTCCCGTCAAAATCTGTAGTTGTACCGTTGCTGGTTCCTTTTACCAACACAGTAACTCCTGGCAATGGCGAGTTGTTCTGATCTGTTACCATACCAGTTATACTATCTCCTTGCGACAAAACGGGTTGTATTCCAATTATGAGTATTGCAATAATTGCAAGTTTGAGTTTGATCATAAGTGTGATTTTTGATTATTAATAAACTGTTGTATAGCAATTTTTGTTTTCATATTTCTGTTTATTTAAGGGTGGTTGTTTTTGTAAGTACTTGTATCAATTCTGCTCCTTTAGGATTGGTTTTTAGGTTAGGTTGTTTTCCTCCTACATGAAATTGAATTGATCCGGGAGTGATATCAATTTTTCCTTCTGAAGTAATACGAGCATATTGCTTTGGGGTAATTTTGAAGCTTACTTTTTTGGTTTCACCTACACTCAGACTAATCCGTTCGAAACCTACTAGCGAGTGTACCGGAGCATCCTCATCATGGACGTTATGAGATATATAAAGCTGTACAACTTCGTCTCCTTCTCTCTTTCCTGTATTGGTAACCTCAACAGTAATTGGAATATCTTCATTAAGTTTGATCTCATTAGGCATTTCTAGATGATCATAGGTGAAATTGGTATAGGACAATCCATGTCCAAAAGGATACAGAGGTTCTCCTTTGAAGTACTTATAGGTACGATTGGTCATATCATAGGACTTAAAATCCGGGAGGTCTTCTGTGGATTTATAAAAAGTTACCGGTAAGCGACCAGCAGGATTGTAATCTCCAAATAATACATCTGCAATGGCTTTTCCTCCAAATTCTCCTGGATACCAAGATTCTACAATTGCGGGTATATGTTCATCAGCCCAATTTACAGCTAATGCACTTCCATTCATTAAAACCAAAACTATAGGCTTATCAAGAGCGGCTACCTCTTTCATAAGCCTTAGTTGTGATTTTGGTAAAGAAATCTCTGATCGATCCCCCTTATCAAATCCTTCTAGTACCACTGGCATTTCTTCTCCTTCAATGTCAGGAGACAGTCCTAAGCATAGTACTACTACTTCAGACTTTTTAGCCAGTTCTATAGCTGTTGATAGCAAATCTTCATCCATGTGTGCCCATACCAATTGCGCCTGTGGATCTGTATGATAGTTAAAAAACTCTATTCTTATATCTTTTGCTTCCCCCTGGACTAAATCAGTATCAAAGTATCTGGTTTTAGGTTCATGGTCATCACTGAACTCAAACTTTAAAGTGTCATTGACATAAAATTTCCCTCCACTGCTGGCTCGTAATCCAATTCGGTACTTCCCAGTTTTTGGAGCTATCAATTGTCCTGTCCATTTTACAGAGAACTCATCCGAAACCAAACCATCAATTGGTTTTTTGGGCATCCATATAAAGTCTATTACACTATCGTTTCTAGTGAATTTTGGAGTTCCTTCCCATTTTTGATTGTCAAAATATTCTCCTTTTAGTCCATGGTTACTTCCATTTTTAAGGGCATTTGATGGGATAGATTCTAATAAAGGCCATCCTTCTGCGATATTACTTCCTTTGGCATAATGTACTTGGGCGTTAGGTAGTTTTTCTTTAATCGCTTTTAAAGGAGTAATTCGGTTATGAGGAGTACCATGGTAATTCCCCAATAACACCTGTTTTGAGTTTGCATTAGGTCCTATAACTGCAATTGAAGAAATGTTTTTATCTAGCGGTAATGTTTGTTTTTCATCTTTCAAAAGCACTATGGATTCGCGTGCTGTTTTTTCTGATAACTTATAATGTTTTTCACTGCCTACAACTTCATAAGGAATATCCGACCAAGGCACCATTTGATCAGGATCAAACATTCCCAATTTAAATCTGGCTTCCATCAATCTGGACAATGCCCGATCTACTTTGGTTTCATCTACGATTCCTTTTAAAACAGCGTCAGTGAGGTTGGGATCAAATACATTTCCACAGTTTAGATCTGTTCCTCTTTCTACTGCCAAGGCAGAAGCCTCTGTTGCATCTTTGGATAACCCATGTTTATTTGGCTCCCAAAAATCATTGAGTGCCCAACAGTCTGAAACCACATACCCATCAAAACCCCATTCTTTTCTAAGAATGTCATTTAATAACAAGTTACTCCCGCAACATGCTTCATCTCTATATCTATTGTAGGCGCACATTACAGATTGTACATTGGCTTCTTTGATTGCTGCTTCAAAAGCTGGCAGATAAGTTTCTTTAAGATCTTTGTCTGAAGTATGGTAATTGTCTTCGTGTCTGGACTTTTCCGGCCCACTATGTACGGCAAAATGTTTTGCAGTAGCAATTACCTTAAAATATTTGGGATCGTCTCCTTGTAAACCTTTTATAAAGTTCACTCCCATTCTACCGGTGAGATATGGATCTTCTCCATAGGTTTCTTGTCCGCGCCCCCATCTGGGATCTCTAAAAATATTAATATTAGGAGTCCAAAAAGTAAGTCCCTGATATATCCCTCGTTTATTCTCTTTCACAAAGCGATGATGTTTTGCTCTAGCCTCGTCAGAAATCACCGTACCTATTTCAAACATCAATGATTTATCAAATGTAGCGCCCATCCCTATCGCCTGAGGAAAAACTGTGGCTTCTCCTGCTCTTGCTACTCCATGCAAACATTCATTCCACCAATTATATGCGGGGATACCCAAGCGATCAATCGCAGGAGCATCATAACGCATTTGAGAGACTTTTTCTGCAAGGGTCATCTGATCTATTAAATCATTTACTCGTTCAGTAACCTCTAATTTTGGATTTTGAAATTTGTATTCATATTCTTTTTTTGCCATACATCCCATATCCAATTGCAATAGCAATGCTAGGAGAATTACGTTACAAAGCTTCAAGAGTTTTTTCATTGCTTATTGTTTCCTATTTTATTGTTGTTTAATGATTTCATGACATAAAACTCAAGATCAAAACAAGGAGCCCGAATACGATTCCTATCAACATAATCTCTACTAAAATCTTTAGCCTCGAATATTTTTTCTTCATGCCATTATTTAGTCCTGAATTTTTTAACAATTTAGAAACGGATATGAAAAAATAATGCTACAAAAAGAGCATTAACTGCAAAATTTGTTGCATAACCCCAGATAAACAAAGGGATGCTTCAGAATGAGAATACAAGGCTACATAAATGCTATTGCTAAAGGAGCATAGGCAGTTAATTTACTTTAGCTACGGCTTTGTTAAGAAAATATGGGACTAGGATTGTTCCGTTTCGACCTCTGTCGGCAGGATTCCAAAATGATTTCTAAAACACTTTGTAAAGTATGATGGTGAAGAAAATCCAACCTGGTAGCAAACATCACTAATATTATTATGTCCTTTTTCAAGAATTTGTTTGGCTCTTTGTAAACGGATGTTTCTTAAAAATTGATTGGCAGTTTGCCCAGTCAGGGTCTTGATTTTTCGATAAAATTGGCTTCTGCTTAGATTTAATTGATAAGCTAATGATTCTACACCAAGATTGGGATCATTAATATTTTCGTTGATATAGTTCAACACCTTCTCAATAAAATCTTTATCCAAAGAAGTAGTGTTGGTTTCGATATCATTATCAACTATAGCACTGAAGTATTTATTAAACAGCAATTGTCTACTAGTCAATAATTGAGATAAACGTGACTTTAGCACTCTAAGATCAAATGGTTTACTCAGGTAAGCATCCGCTCCAGATTCTATCCCTTTTAAACGATCTTCATGCATAGTTTTGGCAGTGAGCATCAACAGAGGAATATGACTGGTTTGAATATCATTCTTTATTGCGGCACAAAAATCAAAACCATCCATTTCTGGCATAATTACATCGGTAATGATAATATCTGGGATTTCATTTTTAGCTTTTTCCAAACCTTCTGCACCATTTGAAGCGGTAAAAATTTTATATCTATCGGTCAATTCTCTTTTGAGATAATTACGTAGTTCGGTATTATCCTCGACGATAAGAAGTCTGTGTTCTTTGGATTCTTGTTTTTTCTCTTCCTCTATTTCCTTTGGAGCAGACAAAACTATATTTTCAATCTTGGGTTTTCCCTCTACCGATTTACTAAGGCTCATTTCATCTTCCTGAAAATGGGAATTCCCCAAGGGTAAAACTACTTTGAAAGTCGTGCCTTTACCCACTTCGCTATCCACCTGGATGTTTCCTTTGTGTAATTCTACTAATCCTCTCACCACTTCTAGCCCTATCCCTGTTCCCCCATAATACCACTTGTTAAGGTTATTTACCTGGTAAAATCGCTCAAAAATCTTATCCAACTGTTCCTTTTTGAGTCCTGGTCCTGTGTCGGAGATACAAATTTCAAAAGTATTCTGTGGGCTAGTATTCCCTTTTGATTCAAGTGTATTGCTGTAGATTTCTATTAAAATATTTCCACCTTCGGGAGTTACCTTAAAAGCATTGGATAAAAGATTAAAGATGATTTTCTCCATCATGCTTTTATCTACCCATCCTTCTAAGGTATCCAAGTTATGCTCTACACTTAAGCTAATATTTTTATGATATGCTTCTTGTTTAAAATAACTCACCACCTCGACTACAAAATCAATGATATCCAAACGCTGCGCTTTCACTCTCAATTTATTCATTTCCAATTTTCGGAAATCCATGAGCTCATTGATCAACCTGGAAAGTCGATCTGTATTTTTGTGAATAACAAGATGCTTTTCTCTTATTTCTTCTGGAAATTGATATTTCTTACTATTGATAATATCAATAATTGGATTGATGATTAAAGTTAGAGGTGTTCTAAACTCATGCGAGATATTGGTAAAGAATTGTAATTTTTTATTGTTTAACTCTTCTTCTTTTATTCTTTTCTCCCTTTCGTTTTCAATGAGCTGTTTTTCTTTGATCCTATTTTGAGTTAGGGCATTCAATAAATAAATGCCTAGTAAAAACAACAATGCATAAGCAGCAATTGCCCAATTTGTTTTCCACCAGGGAGGTAATATGGTGATTTTTAATTCTAATGGGGTTTCATTCCAAACACCATCGTTATTAGCCACCTTTACTTTAAACGTATAATTCCCATAATCCAAATTGGTATAGGTAGCACTTCTCATGTTACCTACATAATTCCAGGATTCTTCCAAACCTTCCAAATAATAGGCATATTGGTTCTTTTCTGGTCTCGTATAATTTACTCCTGCATATTCTATCGTAAAAACAGACTGTGTATGCGTTAGTGAAATGCTATCTGTTTCAGAAATCACCTGTTCTAACGGTGAGTCTTTTTCGCCGGGAATCACATTTTTGTTAAACAACTTAAAACCGGTGAGGTATAGATTAGGTGTACTTGTATTGATCTTGATATTTCTAGGATTGAAGTAATCGATTCCCTTATAATTCCCAAAATACAGATTGCCAGATTCGTCTCGATGTACCGCATTGAAATTATAATCATTAGATAACAAACCATCATTTACATTATACCCTGAAACTATATTGGTTTGAACATCCAACTTATGAATTCCCTGATTTCCACTTACCCAAATATGACCATCTCGATCTTCGATAATAGCAGAAACATTTTCTTCCTGCAAACCATTCTGTTGATTATACCATCTAAAAGTATTTTGATTTTCATCATATCTACACAATCCCTGTCCGCGGGTTCCGATCCAAATCATATGATCTGAACTTTCGTAAATAGATAAAATATGATTCGCATTTAGAGAGTTTTGGTTTTTTGGAGACATCTTTTGTCGAATAGAGACAATTGAATAGGTATTTTGCTCTTGCGGAACTACCTTAAACAAACCTGTAGTTGCTCCCACCCAAATATGATCATTATGATCTACAAGAACTCTTCTTATAGAACTTGTGTGTATATTTTGCTGCATGAATGTCTTACTATTATGATGTGTAATCTCATTACTATCATAATCATAGGATAATAACCCACCATAAAAGGTGCCTATCCAAATTTTACCATTAGAGTCTTCTGAAAAGCTCAAAATACTATTAGTAGTAAGTGCTCCATTGGTATTTGTTGGATTAAAATTGACAAATTGTTGTGACCCTTTTTTCAAAAGAAATATGCCACTGTTCCAACTCCCTACCCATAGGTTTTCTTTACTATCAAAGTAAATGGCCTGGATGTCATTACTAGTCAAACCCCCAAAATCTGTGCTTTTTGTATGGATATGTTTAAACTTTAAGGTTTGCGGATCATAGATATCTATTCCTCCTCCATCCATACTCATCCAAAACCTGTTCTTCTGATCCTGAACAATTCCCGTAACCGCGCTTGCTTCTAAAGAATTGGCAACACTTGGCAAGCTTTCTATTTGTTCAAACTTATCGTACAACTTATCATAGACTCCAATACCACTGTTGTAATATCCCATCCAAATTCTATCATTTTTATCCAGAAACAATGACCATATGGAATTAGAACGAATACTGCTATCATCTTTTTTATCAAACAAGTAGTTTTTGATTACGTTCCCTGCTTTGTCCATATGAAAAAGTCCGTCATTCTCTGTTCCACACAAAATAGTTCCATCGGATGCTACCGCTAATGATAATATTCTCTTTGAAGTTATGGGTAAATGCAATATTTCTATATCTTCCTCTTGTCTATTCACCTTATACAATCCTGAAGATAAACTCCCAATCCAGATGTTATTTTCTTCACTAATGAATAAGGATTGAATAGGTTCCTGAATGGTTTGAGAATCATTATTAGACAAAAACAACGAAGGTCTGAGCGTTTGTGTGTCGGGATCATACTCTTTAAGACCTACATTAGTTCCTGCATATACTTTACCCTTTCTATCTGTTTTCAGGGTATAAATATTTAAAATTCCATTTTTTGACGTTGTACTAAAACCAATATTAGGAATATGATGTGCTTCAAAATCCTCAGTATCGAGTTTAAATAATCCTTTTTCAAAAACACTGACAAATAGATTCCCCTCATGATCTTCGGTAATGCTACTCACCGCCATATGGTTATTAAAACCATTATCTGCATCTTTGGTTAGGCTTATATTTTTAAATCGATCCTGGCTTCTATCATATAGACTTAATCCACTTTCTGTTCCTGCCCACAACCTATTGTTCTTATCCAAATACGTACAAAAGATCATACTACTATTTATGGATACTGAATCTTTGGAGGTATCGGGATATGAGATATATTCGATACCATCATATCTATGAATCCCTGCTCCGTTGGTTCCTATCCAAATAAAACCATAGTGATCCTCTATAATGGTAGACACTGCTGTTTTTGAAATTCCATCTTTTGTGGACACAAAATTGAAATCTACAGTAGGCTCTTGTCCCCAAAGATTAATCATCAATAACAGGAAAGAGAAAATTGAAAATATGGTCCTTTTGATGCACATAAACGAGGGGTATTACAAAAACTAAAGTTACTATCTTTTTCTTTATCTATATTTTATTGTCCTTTTTATCCTCAAATTTGACATAAAGAGTAACTCAACAAAAAGCTATTTCTGACGATAATCTCCATCCAATTATCCTGTAAAATAAGTCAATACAGCAATTACAACTACTACTAATAAAACAGATAACACTACATCCAACCATGTAAAGCTAGCTTTGGCCTCTTCTTTTTGAGACTGGGAAAGTGTTCCAAATGCTAATCCTTTGATCGTATGATAATTTGGTGGAGCCGTTACCAGACTAGTAGTGATACAAACCAAAACGGAAAAAATAAACATAAAAATAGCCATATGTGCAAAGTTAATGGTGGCAAACTTATATAGTACTCCAGATAAATCGTCCTTGCTAATCTCTGCAGTAATACGTAAGCCGGCAATCAATAATCCGGAAAACAAGGTTACAATTGCCGCTTTTGAATTTACTCTCTTCCAAATAATCCCTAGGACAAAAACTGCAGTGATAGGAGGAGCAATATAAGATTGAACACTTTGTAGATATTGATACAATACTCCTCCTCCTATTTTATTCATAATCGGAATCCAAATAATTCCCAAAATCACTACCAAAGCGGTAGCTACCCGTCCGATATTTAATAACTTTTTTTCAGGAGTTTCTGGCTTCATTTTTTTATAAATATCTATGGTGAATATCGTAGAGCAAGAGTTAAATACTGAGGCCAAAGAGCTCATCAATGCAGCCATCAAACCACCAGCCACCAAACCTTTGATTCCAGTAGGCAATAATGTTTTTACCAGCACTGGAAATACTTCATCTGCTCTTTCATATTCAAGAACTCCTTGTTTTGCTAAGGCGAAAGCTATGATCCCAGGGATCAGGAAAATAAAGATCGGAAGTATCTTGAGATATGCCCCAAAAATGGCACCTCTCCTACCAATCTTAATATTATTTGCTGCCAAAGTTCGTTGTACTATATATTGATCAGTACACCAATACCATACCCCTACTATAGTTCCTCCTACTAATAAACCGGTCCAAGGAAAATCTGGATCAGACATTGGTCTCCACATATTAAAATGATCTGAACCCGCTGTTGCTCTTAGATTTTCCCATCCTCCAACTTCTTGAAGCCCTAGATAGGTAATAATAATCGATCCGGCTATTAACACAACTGTTTGTAGTGTTTCTGTATATATAACGGCTTTCATTCCTCCAATAATGGTATATGCACCAGTGAAAACAACTATCCCAATAGCTCCATACCAAAAAGGAATACCTAGCAATTCTGAAACTACAATTCCACCCGCGTAAATGGTCACCGAAACCTTAGTAATTACATATCCGGCTAATGAAAACACAGATAAAAACCATCTTGAACGGCTATCAAAACGTTTTTCTAAAAACTCGGGCATAGTAAATACCTTACTACGCATATAAAAAGGAAGAAACAGCCATCCTAAAAGCAATACTATCCATGCATGTAATTCGTAATGCGCCATTGGCATTCCTGATTCTGCTCCGGTTCCTGCCAAACCTACGACATGTTCTGATCCTATGTTGGAAGCAAAAATAGAAGCCCCGATTACGAACCATCCTACATTTCTCCCTGCCAAAAAATAATCCGCCGTATCCTTATTTTTTTGCAATATTACCCATACTGCAACTCCAATTAATGCTAAAAAGTAGGTGCCTAATACTACCCAATCTAATTGCCCCAAGACTGATTCCATATCCTATGATTACTGTTGTTTTATTACACGAGAATATATTTTTCTTAAAATGACAAAACATTTACTAACAAATACTCTCTTTTTAACTTAAAATCTTAATAAAAACCAAAACTATCATAAGAACATGCAACCGAATAACACATTTGAAGCAAATCCTATAAATCATGATGCATCAAAAGTTATGAGATTGTTAATATGATATGAGTAGTCTTTCTTTAATTATGAATATCCTAAAAAGTCCATTGCGATTTTGATGCGGTCCTTTTTCATAGTCATACGATTTATATCGTTTTTATGTCCCGAATTTCAAATTGACTCTTCTGCTTATATCACATTTGAAGCACTCTCTATAAATCATGTTGTATTTTAAAATTTAAACATTAATTAATGAGATAATGCTAATTAATTGGCGAAAAAATGATTTAAATTTCAATAAGAACTACTCAAAACTTTTAATTGCAAAAAGTTTTTGATAAAAAGTAATAGCAATAAGTATTGAAACTCATATTAGAAATTTGTCCGGTATGAAAAAGAATAGAATCACTCAAAAAGCAATAGCGAAAGAGTTCAATGTATCTATCGCTACAGTATCCAAAGCACTTAGTGACAGTTATGAAATTAGTATAGAAACCAAAACAAAAATTAGAGCATATGCCGAAGCTCATAGCTATAAATCATTCATTATAGATCCAAGGGTAGAGTTACAAAAAAACACCAAAACCATTGGAGTCATTATCCCAAATATGTTGAATCAATTTTTTACTAAAGTTTTTGTTGGTATCGAAAAAATAGCTACTGAAAAAGGATACAATCTTATCACCTGTATCTCTAACGAATCTCTGGAAAAGGAAGCTGGAGCTATTGAGCTTTTAAAAAACTCGTATTTGGACGGATTTATTTTATCCATTGCTGAAGAAACCCAGGTGAGAAAGGATTTTAGCCATTTTCAAAATACCATAAATCAAGGTATCCCAATGATGATGATCGATCGTATTACTGATGCTATTGATTGTGACAAGGTTGTTGTAAATGATAAAGAAGGAGCTTATAACGCCACCAAACATTTCATCAATACAGGATGCCGAAATATTGCTATTGTATCCAATATTCATCGTTTAAGCGTGGGTAAATTAAGATTAGAAGGATACAAACAAGCTCTTTTGGAAGCGAAACTACCTATTGATGATGCCTTAATTTTGAAAGTAGACGAATTTAATGACATCAATACTTTATTGAAGATCATGCTAGACTCTAAAAAAGTAGATGCTATCCTTTGTCTTGAAGAAGACGCAGCAGTCAACACCTTAAAACTAGTGAAATCTAGAGGATACCGAGTTCCTGAAGATATTTCAATCATTGGTTTCACCAATGGGATATTACCTCGCTATGTAAGTCCTTCTATTACAACAATAAGTCAGCATAGTACCTATTTGGGTGAAATTGCTGCCAAAATGCTAATTAATAGGATAGAACAAACGGATACTCCAATAACTTACACCACCAAAGTGATTAAAACCAACTTGATAGAAAGGGAGAGTACAAAGAGTATTGTTGAAGTCTTCTAACTTCTATGTACATCATGGTTATTTAAGATATTTTATCCTTTTGTGTTTAAAATATAGAAGGTTAGGTTCTAAACTCACGAAAATTATTCGTATCTTAAATTAAAATTCCAGCTTACTCATCTATGGCACAAATGATTACATCCTATAATCTAGACTTTTGCGACCTAGATGTTTATGAAAACTATGTAATTTCAAGAATACATGAGGGCGTAACAACCACCCCAGAGAATCTCAAAATATTTGCTAAGCTGATCGACATCCACTACAAAAACAAACCTTTTGTATACATATCGCATCGGGTACATTCTTTTTCTATTAACCCAATCATTCATGCAGAGTCTTCCAAAATACCTAATCTAATGGGATTCGCGGTAGTATCTCCAGACCCACAGCAAAAACAACAATTTGAAATGGAAAAGATGTTTTTCAAAAAAGATTTTAGGTTGTTCGAAACTTTGAAAGAAGCTATTGACTGGAAAGAAGAAATCCTAAAAAAACATCACGACTAGCCATAAAAAAAGTGAAGCCCAACGACTTCACTTTCCAAGTGTATATTATACAGAACCGTTTATTTTGCAATATTTACAGCCCTTGTTTCTCTAATCACAGTCACTTTTACCTGCCCTGGATATGTCATGTCTGTTTGAATCTTTTGTGAAATTTCAAAAGAAAGGCTTGATGCTCTTTCATCATTTACTTTTTCACTCTCTACAATTACACGAAGTTCACGCCCTGCTTGTATCGCATAGGCCTTTTTCACTCCGTCGAATGCAAACGCTATTTCTTCCAGATCTTTCAATCTTTGAATATAAGAATCCAACACCTGACGTCTGGCCCCTGGTCTGGCCCCACTAATAGCATCACAAACCTGAATAATTGGTGATATCAAAGAGGTCATTTCTACCTCGTCGTGGTGAGCTCCAATAGCGTTGCAAACCTCTGCTTTCTCTCCATATTTTTCTGCCCATTGCATTCCTAAAATCGCGTGAGGCACCTCTGTTTCAGTCTCCGGTACTTTACCAATATCATGCAGAAGTCCTGCTCTTTTGGCTAATTTAGGATTCAACCCCAGTTCTGCTGCCATTACTCCACAAAGTTTAGCTACTTCTCTGGAGTGTTGCAACAGGTTCTGACCATAAGAAGATCTATATTTCATTCTCCCTACTGTTTTAATCAACTCGGGATGTAAACCATGAATTCCTAGGTCAATTACTGTTCGTTTACCTACTTCTATAATTTCTTCTTCAATCTGTTTTTTGGTCTTCTTTACAATCTCTTCAATACGAGCTGGGTGAATTCTACCATCAGTTACCAGTTTGTGAAGCGATAATCTAGCAACCTCGCGACGCACAGAATCAAAACAGGATAAAATAATTGCTTCAGGGGTGTCATCTACAATAATCTCTACTCCTGTTGCTGCTTCTATTGCTCTAATGTTTCGTCCTTCTCGACCAATAATCCTACCTTTTACATCATCGCTCTCAATATTAAATACAGAAACACAATTATCTATAGCCTCTTCGGTCCCGATTCTTTGGATCGTATTGATAATAACTTTCTTTGCTTCTTGTTGAGCTGTAAGTTTTGCTTCTTCAATGGTATCCTGAATCAAAGCCATTGAATCTGTTTTGGCTTGTTCTTTTAAAGACTCTACCAGCTGTTCTTTAGCCTCCTCTGCAGACAAACCAGAAATTACCTCGAGTTGTTGCACTTGACTCTTATGTAGCTTTTTAAGTTCAGTCTGCTTTTTGTCTAGATACTCATTACGCTGATTATACGTCTTTATCTTATCTTCTAGCTCTACATTTAATTTTTTGTTTTTAGACAGCTCGTTAGACACCTGAGATTCTTTATCTCTAGTTCTTTTTTCAGCCTCGGCCATCTTCTTATCACGTGAGAGAATTACTTTCTCATGTTCAGACTTTAGTTCAATAAATTTTTCTTTTGCCTGTAGTATCTTGTCTTTCTTAATTGTTTCTCCTTCACTCTTAGCCTCTCTAACAATACTTGCCGACGTCTTTTTCGCATTTTTAATAATTTCTGATGCTTTACTGCGCTCCAAGACCTTAGCGATAATAAAACCTACCACTAACCCCACCACTGAAGCTACAATCAAAAATATAGTGTTATCCATAATTGTTGTTGATGTTTATATATAAAAAAAGCCTGCACTAGTAAAGGTTTCGTATAAACTCTGTAAAAACAGGTTTAGGGCTAACAAATTGCTCAAGAATCCGCTCAAGGCGGCGCGCTTTTACAACTTAAACTCACCCTTTTTAATTAATTCTTGTTGAGTTTATCAAAATACAACTAGTGCAGGCAGTAACCTTATTTATTTTAAAGAACGTTATGACAGATGATCATACAGCAATTCATTAAGCGCACTTAATCGGCTTGCTACATTAACCATATCGTCGTTTTTATCTATACTTTTTTGTTCAACCTGAGCCGCAAATTGCAATGCACACATTGCTAAAACGTCTTGCTTATCTCTTACCGCATAGCTCTGCTCAAACTGCTTTATCATAGCATCTATATTTTTTGCAGCTTTACGCAATCCTTCTTCCTGTTCAGGATTGATCGTAAGTGGGTATACTCGATCTGCTATTGATAGTTTGATTTTAAGCTTTTCTGCCATACATCTATTATTCTGAGAGTTGTGCAATACACATATCTATCTCTCTAATCAAGGCGTTTATTTTGAGCTTGGTCTCCCTTTTATATTCGTCACTGCCCAGTATTGCATTGGCATTTTTGAGTGCACTGAACTTTTCTTCCCAATGCTTTAATTCATCTTGTTGGAGTGAGGAATTAGCCTCTAATTCCTGAATTTTCTTCTTGAGATCTACATTCTGCCTTTTCATTAATTCATACTTATGAAGCAGTTTGCTTATCCTATTCTCAAGAGAATCAACAATATCAATTAAATCACTCATTATAAATTTTACACAATACTTCGTTACACAAAGTTAACATACCAATTGAAAAAACCCAATAGTTTTTCAACTAATTTTGTAGGCTTTATGTATTCGCTTCTAACTTAAGAACTTCTTGTACTTTGTTTAGCGAAGAAGCTATGATTTGGTGCATATCATAATATCGATATTCTGCTAACCGTCCGCCAAAAATGACACTATCCTCTTTCTCGGCTTCTTTTTTGTATTGTCTAAATATCTCTTGATTTTGATCATTGTTTATGGGATAATACGCTTCTTTGCTGCGGTCCCATTGTTCTGGGTACTCTTTGGTAACTATGGTTTTTTCCTGGTTTCCGAACTCAAAATGCTTATGCTCGATTATTCTGGTAAACGCATATTCGCTATCATTATAGTTTACCACTGCATTTCCTTGATAATTGGGCATATCATGCAATTCATGTTCGAAACGTAAGGAACGATACTCTAATTGTCCGTATTTGTACTCGTAGAACTCATCTATCTTACCCGTATACACTATATTATCTGCTAATGATAATAAGTGTTCTTTATCCTGAAAAAAGTCAACACCGGTTTTGGTTTCGACACCTTCTAGCAATCCTTCGATGATCGTGTTATATCCTCCCTCGGGAATTCCTTGATACTTATCATTAAAGTAATTGTTATTATACGTATAACGCACGGGTAGTCTTTTTATAATAAACGCAGGTAATTCTGTTGCCTTTTTACCCCATTGTTTCTCAGTGTACTCTTTGATTAAAGTTTCATAAATATCCTTCCCTACTAAAGATAAAGCCTGCTCCTCCAAATTTTTAGGGGATTTAGAACCGTACTCTTCAATTTGTTTATCGATTACTGCTTTAGCTTCTTCTGGAGTTTTGGTACCCCATAGCTGATAAAAAGTATTCATATTAAAAGGTAAATTGTATAATTTCCCTTTGGATAAAGATACTGGCGAATTGACATAATTATTAAAGGTGGCAAACTGATTTACATAATCCCAAATTCTTTTATCATTGGTATGAAAAATATGAGCCCCATATTTATGAACATTAATCCCTTCCTTTTCCTCACAATATACATTTCCTCCTAAATGATCTCGCTTGTCGATAACCAAACATTTCTTATTTCTCTTGGTCATCTCATGAGCAAAAACACTCCCAAAAAGTCCTGCCCCAACAATTAAATAATCATATTTCTTTTCTTTCACTAGTTCCATTTTTAAAATCTCTATATACTGAGAGATCAATATTTGCCAAAGCTAAGCTTTTATGGTGACTTAATTTTACATATTTCCTCTCAAAAGTTGAACGAATAAAATATCATTCCATTGTAGCACAAAAAAACAAAATGTATGTATCTTTCCTTCCTGAAATTAGAACACTATGAGGAGCTATTATATATCAAGAAATTACAAATCCCTTTTTAACGCCGCTGGCAAAGCGAAAACAGATTGCGAGTGGATATTGAAGGATATGGGCTTTAAAAATCTTGGTTTCAAACAATCATCCATCCCCAATTCTGCGATCGGAACCATCAAAAACTTTTTTGGTATTTCTATCGCCTTGTTAAGACTTCCTTTCAAAAGTACATTATGCACGCAGTATCCATTAAATAAGTTTAGAAATTATGTCATGTTTATGGCAAAACTAAAAGGGTGTAAAATCATTACCATTGTTCATGATGTGCGATTTTTGAAAGGTCGAACTGGTAATGTAGATAAGGATTTAAAAAAAATCAAAGGATCCGACGTTATCATCGTTCATAATGAAGCCATGAAAAAGTGGTTTTTGGAACAAAACATAAATATCCCAGTTGTTGTGCTAGGAATCTTTGATTATATACTTCAAAAAGGATTACCTACACAAAACAATGAAAACAAAGGAACAAAACCTTATGAAATTGTATATGCAGGAGGTTTTGGTGAAGGAAAAAATTCGTACATCTATGATTTAGACACTTTAGAAAAGAATGATTTCAAGATGAAGCTCTATGGCATTGGTTTTGATTATGAAAAGCTAAAAGCTTCTAAAGAAACATCGGTTTTATCCTATCAAGGAGCTTTCCCTTCAGATGTAGTAGCCTATCATATTGAAGGATCGTTTGGTTTGGTTTGGGATGGTATTTCTACCGAAGAATGTAGCGGACAATACGGTCGATATTTAATGTTTAATAATCCACATAAAACATCCTTGTATTTACTATGTGGTCTTCCTATCATTGTTTGGGATAAAGCTGCCATAAGTACTTTTGTTTTGGAAAATGGACTTGGTATTGCGATTAGCAACCTAGCCGATCTGAGCGATACACTAGCAGGACTAACTCAAGAAGATTATCTAGCCATGAAAGCTAATGTTGATAAAGCCAGAACAAAAATAATTAGTGGAGGATATCTTAAAGATGCCGTAAATGCTTCCTTAAAACAAATGTAACTCTAAAAAAATAAGTAGTTTTATAATCCGTAAACACCTATTCTATTTCGTCTATGCGTTTAAGTCTTTTGATATTCATATGTAGTATTTTCTTTTGTCAAGGTCAGGATGATCTCAAAACAGGATATTTTGCCCACCCTCTCGATATTGAATCTGTTGTTTCAGGTACCTTTGGGGAACTCCGATCGAATCACTTCCATTCGGGATTAGATCTTAAAACCAATGGTGAAGAAGGGCTGAATGTATACGCCAGCGCATCTGGAAGGGTGAGTAGAATAAAGGTTTCTCATGGTGGATATGGAAAAGCACTTTATATTGCTCATCCCAATGGATATACTTCAGTATATGCTCATCTTCAAAAGTTTGCTCCCGAAATTGAAGCCTATGTAAAGAAAAGACAATACGACAAGGAATCTTATGAAATAGAACTCTTTCCAAAATCCGGTACCCTAACAGTAAAAAAAGGAGACACCATTGCCTATAGTGGTAATACTGGAGGAAGCTCGGGACCTCATTTACATTTTGAAATAAGAGATAGCAGATCCAGACCAATGAACCCCATGATTTTTGGAATAGAGGCGCAAGATACCAAAAGACCAATTATCAATAGCCTTTGGGCCTATAGTTTGGAGAAAGAATCACATGTAAATGGAACGCAACTCCCCTACAGACTTACACTTACTCCACAAGAGAATGGAAACTATAAAGCAGAACCTATTACTGCTTTAGGAGAAATTGGGTTTGGAGTTTCTACCATAGACAAACTGGATCTAGCGGCTAATAGAAATGGTGTTTTTGAGATTACGACCGCCATTAATGGTCAGGAAAATCTTAAATTTCAAATGAATCGATTTTCATTTTCTGAAACTCGTTATGTGAATCGGCTAATCGATTATGGACACTATAAAAAACACCGTTCAAGGATCAGTAAATTGTATGTTGAACCCAACAATCCATTATCTGTTTATAAAAAGAAAGAAAACAACGGTATTTTGACCGTAAAAGATAGCCTATCTTATAGTTATTTGATTGAAATTAAAGATTTCAAAAACAATAGCACTACCATCGAGGTACCTATACAAGGTAAAAAAGAAGATCAGATCAAAATAAAAGAAACCATCGAAACTCCTGATCTTGCATTGGCTAACCAAAACTTCACTTATACTTCAGGTTTGTTTGATTTGCTAATTCCAAAAGGAAGTCTGTATGAAGATACTTATCTTGATATTTCGGTTAGTGGAGAAACTGCCAAAATTCATAATGATCAGACTCCATTACATAAAAATATGACTCTGGCCTTTGATGTGTCGAGATACAAGGATGAAGACTTAAAGAAAATGTATATCGGAAGAGTTATCAGCGATAAAAAATCCTCGTACTCCAGAACCAATAAAAAAGGAAAACGGTTTTCTACACGTACCAGAACATTTGGTACTTACTCGCTTTTTTCGGATACGCAAAAGCCTGTCATTGTTCCAATCAATGTGGCTAGTAAAAAGTGGATCTCGAGCGCTACCCATCTAAAAATTAAAATCAATGACTCTGGATCTGGGGTAAAAAGCTATCGTGGTACATTAAATGGGAAGTTTATTTTGATGGAATACGATTACAAAACCGGAATGCTGATTTATGATTTTAACGACAAAATTGTTACAGATTCAGAAAATAATTTTAAACTTGTAGTGTTAGATAATGTAGGCAATCGAGCTACATTTGAAACCACATTTTATAGAAAACCTTAAAACCAACTCACTTTTTTGAAAAATCGCTTACTCTTTCTCTTCACCTTTTTTACTCTTTTCATAAGCAGTAGCACGGTTGCACAAAAGGCACTGTTGAAAGGTATCATACTTGACGAAAATAACACGCCAGTACAAGGAGCAAATATCAGTTTTGAAAATTCTGGTACACAATCCGATCAAAACGGAGTATATGAGCTAAGCATTCCCGCAAATAAAGAGGTTACTATTAAAGTCTCTCATATTGCACTTAAAAGTTTAGAATTCACCATTAATCTTGAAGAAAATCAAGAGTATGAATTGAACCCGGTTCTAAAGACTAATGTAGAACAAATAAGTACTGTGGTTATATCGGGGCGAGAACGAAAGACAGTAGAAGGAATTACCACGCTAGATCCTGAAACCATTCGTACGACACCATCAGCTAACGCTGGTGTAGAAGCCTTATTAAAAAGTCTTCCTGGGGTGAGTTCAAATAATGAACTAAGTACACAATATGCAGTACGAGGGGGTAATTTTGATGAAAACTTAGTGTATATCAATGAAATTGAAGTATACCGACCTTTCCTAATCCGATCCGGGCAACAGGAAGGTCTCAGTTTTGTGAATAGTGATTTGGTGCGTAATGTAGATTTTTCTGCGGGAGGATTCCAGGCAAAATATGGAGATAAACTCTCTTCTGTTCTGGACATCACTTACAAAAGACCTACCCGGGCAAATGCTACTGCTAACTTGAGTTTACTTGGAGGAAGTGTAGCCGCAGGAGCTATTTCCAAAAACAAAAAACTATCCGGTATGGTGGGTGTACGATATAGAGACAATCGACTATTGGTAGATGCCCGAAATACCGAAACTAATTTTCAGCCATTATTTGCAGATATACAAACGTATTTATCATACAACATTTCCAACACCTTCGAACTGGGGTTCTTAGGTAACTTAGCTATTAACAAATACGATTACGAGCCCATAACCGAGCAAATTAACTTTGGGACTTTACAAACCGTTCAGGCCTTAAGAGTAAATTATCAAGGTCAGGAAGAAGATCGTTATGACACTTATTTTGGAGCTTTAAAAGGAACTTACAAACCAAACGAAAACCTAACATTAAGATTTATAGGATCTGCATATCAAACACAAGAGCAAGAACATTTTGATATTTTGGCATCTTACGCCCTGGGAACGGTTAATACTGATATCGGAAGTGAAGATTTGGGAGAAATAGAATTTGCCGAGGGTATTGGTTCACAGCTCACTCATGCGCGAAACGATCTTGATGCACTCATATTTAATGCAGAACATCGCGGTACTTATAAAAAAGACCAACACCAATTTGATTGGGGGATAAAATATACGCACGAAGATATCAAAGATCGTTTACAAGAATTCGAAATTGTGGACTCTGCTGGTTTTGCCATCAGACCACCATTTAATGACTTTGTCAACGATCAGCCTTTTACTCCTTTTGCAAGTCCAATTGTACCTTTTACCAGTGTAAGAGCAATTAATGAAACCAAAATAGATAGAATTTCGGGATATGCTCAATATAGCATCCGCTCCACGATCAAAGACAATGAAATATGGGCAAATATTGGTGTGCGTACACATAACTGGAATATCTCTGGAGCTACAGTAAATAGTTCAGACTCACAAATTGTCGTTAGCCCAAGAGCACAATTCGCTATTAAGCCCAATTGGGAAGCAGATATGCTTTTTAGAGTTTCGGGTGGGTTCTATCATCAACCACCATTCTACAGGGAACTAAGAGATTCTCTTGGAGTGGTACGACCAGAAGTAAAAGCACAACAATCCATCCATGTGGTGTTGGGTAATGATTATAGTTTTAAATTGTGGAATCGTCCATTCAAATTAACATCAGAAGTATTTTACAAAAAGCTGACTGATGTAAATCCATACACCATAGAAAATGTAAGAATTCGTTATCGAGCAAGAAACAATGCTGAAGCTTATGCCGCTGGAGCAGATGTTCGTTTAAACGGAGAATTTGTTCCCGGTACAGAAAGCTGGGTAAGTATTGGATATTTAAAAACCGAAGAAAATATTGATAATCGAGGGTATATCTCCAGACCAACAGATCAACGTTTGAAAGTGGGAATTCTGTTGCAGGATTATGTACCTTCGATACCAAGTTTAAAAGGGTATCTCAACCTTGTGTACCAGACTGGTGTACCTGGTGGATCACCAAGTTTTGCAGACCCATACGAATTTCAATCAAGACTACGAGATTATCGCCGTGCTGATCTGGGGGTATCGTATGTTGTGGTCGATGCTAACAAGCGTTTAAAAGAAGGGAACTTCTTTAATACATTTAGAGAACTAAGCCTTGGTGTAGAGATCTATAATATTTTTGATAACCAAAACTCGATTACCAATACTTTTGTAAGAGACGCTTCAAGCCAACGACAGTTTGCAGTTCCTAACTTCTTAACACCGCGAGTATTTAATGTAAGAATGGGAATGAAATTCTAGTCTTCAATAAACTTCTTTAGCACATCTACTACATAATCTACTTCCTCTTTTGTGTTGTATTTGGAAAATGAAAAACGAACAGAAGGCTTTTGTAGATCTTCATCAGTCAATATTTCTGAAAGCACGTGAGACCCTTTGCTACTTCCACTTTGACAAGCACTTCCCTTAGAACAGGCGATACCATTGATATCCAAATGAAATAACAGAATCCCTGCTTTTTCTGCAGGAACAGGCAAACATACATTAATTAGCGTATAGGTACTATGATCCGGTTGACAACACTTTGCATTAAACTTTACACCTTCTATTTCTTGTTTTAGAGTATCTACAAAGTATTGTTTCAGATCCTGGATATATGTTTTTTCTTCGGTAAGATGTTCAAAAGCTAATTTCAAAGCTTCATCCATACCGGCAATATTATGAACACTTTCAGTACCTGCTCTGTAACCGCGCTCCTGTTCTCCTCCAAAAATTAGAGGTTTCAAACCAGAATTCTTTCGAATGTAGGCAAACCCTACTCCTTTTGGACCATGAAATTTATGCGCACTCACCGCTGTAAAGTCTACATGAAGCTCAGCCAAATTTACTTCCAAATGACCGATAGACTGCACCATATCGCTATGAAAAAGAGCATCGTGCTCTTTGCATAACTCCCCCACTCTTTGGATATCCAGAATAGTTCCCACTTCGTTATTCACATGCATCAAACTAACCAAAGTTTTTTCTGTGGCATCTTGTAGTAGAGACCTTAGATGATCGTAGTCAACGCTTCCATCTTCTTTAATCTCCACATAGCTCACTCTAATACCACTTCTGGATTCGATTTCCTGAACAGTATGCAACACCGCATGATGTTCTATCTTTGAAGTAATAATATGTTGCACTCCCAAATCACGAACAGCACTATTCAGCGCCAAATTATCCGCCTCCGTACCTCCAGAGGTAAAAATGATTTCGGAAGCTTTCACCCCCAAATACCCAGCAATATTTTTACGAGCTTGCTCGATGTGATTCTTAGCAGAACGTCCAAACCCATGGGTAGAAGAAGGATTTCCAAAATCTTCTTCTAGTACTGATATCATTTTTTGTATAACTTCTGGTCTTACTCTTGTGGTTGCGGCACTATCAAAATAAACTTTTTGCATGAAAATCAATTGATTAGTTGTTTATTCTAGAATACTAAAAAAAACTATAAAAATTCCTTTAACATTTTAAGAAATTCATAATTTTTAGTACTACAAAACTACTCAAATAAAATTATTTTCAGCAAGACACGTTATAATCTTTCAATTCCTTTACTTTTGTCAAAAATCATGATTAAAATAACCGTGAATATTTACTTTTATTAACATCGATAATTAAAATAACAGTGAACATTTACTTTTTTTAATCGTCTTTAGTTGTGTAAATGTTTAAAAGTAAATATCACTAGTGTATATATCTATGAAAAGATTTGTTTTTCTTCTTTTTATAATCCTATTATGGTCCTGTGATGATGGTGACATCATCATTACAAGTTTCGAATTTGACGATGTTGATCTTCAATTGTGCAGTGGAGCTGCAGAAAACGAGTTTGTTTTCTTTAAAATCAATCAGGGGGTTAATGAGGCGATATCTTTCAATTTTGTAAGTGCTGATTTTTCTGAAACCGAAGAGACCGCCATGCCTATTACCATTAATTTGAATGACGGAAACAGTAGTTTGATCTATAGACAGTTTAATATTGCCATTACTGCCGATTACTATTGTTCCAACATCCCTCCTGGTGATGTTATCGTTACCGAAGAAATGGTGGGTATTGCTGGAACTGCAACGATTGAAACTCTTATAACTTTGGAGGATGATAATGATGGAATAGCTGCTGAAGATGAAGACTTAAATGGAAATAATGATTTAACTGATGACGATACGGATGGAGACGGAATTCCAAATTATTTGGATCAGGACGACGACAATGATAATATTTTAACCAGTGAGGAATTAGCAAACAGTATTCCTGACAATGATGACCCTAGGGATACAGATGAAGATGGAATCCCAGATTATTTGGAAGAAGATGATGATAACGACGGAATCTTAACACGAAATGAGGATGCAAACCAAAATGGTAATCCAAGGGATGATCGTGCTGCACCAGGGGAATTACCTTTTTATTTGGATCCAGAATCTACCAATGCAGAAGTAATCGTTGCTCCTTCAAGGAATAACACTATCCAAACCACATTTACCACTACTGTAAATATAACCGGAATACAGTTTGATGGGAATAATGGCAACTTTCAAGATGATAACTTCTCGTTTGGATCGAGAGAAACAACCATTTCTATTACCACAGAATTGTAAAACAAGCATATGAAATTTAGAATTTATTGCATATTAACAGCTGTCATTTTTATATTAGGATGTAGTGAGGGGGATGTAATCGAAGATAATTTTGATTTTACTGCAAGCGTAGAAAACTGTTCTAATGGAGACGATTTTGTTTTCTTTAAGATAGATCCGTCTATCAATCAAGCATTATCCTTAAGTTTTACTAGCACTACTTTTGAATTGAACACCGTTCCCACAGATCTAACTTTCTCGATTACCTTAAATAGCACATCCAACGTGTTAGTTTATCGACAGTTTGATAATAGTATTGACGGCAACACATACTTTTGTAGTAGCGTTCCTCCCGGTAACATACAAGTAACACAAGAACTAATAAGCTCAAACGGTACCGCAACTATTACCTATACCGAACTTAGTCAAACCGATACAGACATTACTTATACACGATCGATTGTGCTTGAAAATATTACCTTAATAGGTACTGAAATTGAGGTAAGACAGGAACGAATCAATTTTGGTTCTGATGAAATTACTATTCCCAAGTAGATGATTTAGGATTTTGAAGAATATATACCTCCATGGCTCCCAAGCCATATTTTCTATAATTCGCATCCGAAATCCTTACATTATCATATCGCCCAAAAAGGTACTTCAATTCCTCTTTTAAAACTCCTTGCCCTACTCCGTGAATAAATACAATTTTAGGAATCCGTTTCTGAATCGCAAAATCCAGCTGTCGCTTCGCGGTATCCAGCTGTAAAGTAACCATATCATGGTTAGTCATTCCTTTTGTAGATTTTATGAGTTTATCGATATGCAGGTCGACTTCCATAGGAGGCAAATGCCTTTCTTTGGATTTGATGCTACTCTTTCTTTTTGGTTTTTTCTTAAAAATCTCTTTATCCTGAAGATTCTCATGCACTTCTTCATATGAAGGAATGATCATTTCCTGAGATTCAATCTTAACCACTTCACTTTTCAAAAAAGTCATATCAAAGCCATCTTCAGAAGCAATAGTAACTTCTAAAGCATTTATTTCTATAACCTTACCAGTAATAGGCTCATCCAAAACAGATACAATATCCCCAATTTTCATCATTCTTCCTCTAAATATTCTTCTTGTTCTACCTCGGATTTTGATGACAATTTTGTATTTACCATAAACAATCCTAACATCAACAAAACTACCCCCACACTCTGTATATAGTAATTCTTTTGCACAGAAGCAATTTCACTTATAAGGGCAATTGCCCCCATGAGAATAAGCAACAGACTTAAAACTCTTTTCAACTTAGTTGTAATCATATTGCAAAAATATCAAATAATAGATTTTTGTGAAGGTTTATAGGACAAATAACATAATTATGTATATTGCAGTAAACAATAAAACCTTTTCTATTGGAAAAATACATGCTTCCTTGCCTTAATAAAAAGATTTTCGGGGTTGATTGTATGGGTTGTGGCATGCAAAGATCCATAGCTCTTTTATTCAAAGGTGAGTTTGCAGCAGCGTTTCAGATGTACCCTGCTATTTATCCTCTTTTATTATTACTTATTTTTTTAGGATTTAACTTATTTGTTAAGTTTAGATATGATCAGGTTATCAAAGCTGGTCTCATGATTACTACCATACTTACCATGATTATAAGTTATGTAATCAAAATGAAAATTATTTTTTAACTAATCAATTAATCAATATTATGGAAAAACAGACGTTACCCAATTCCACCCTGATTTTAGTATTTGGTATTCTATCTATAGTGGGATGCTGTTGTTACGGATTCGGAATTATTTTTGCTATTATCGCAATCATTATGGCGAAAAAAGCAACTGCTTTATATAATGAAAATCCAGAGTTATATACGGGTTATCAAAATGTAAAAACTGGTAAAATTTTAGCGATCATTGGTTTAATCGTTAGTGCTCTTTACCTAGCGTATGTAATTTTTATGTTTGCTACTGTAGGATACGATGGTATTCTAGAAATGCAAGAAGAAATCATGAAAAACTACGGTGGTTAATCCAACGTATTCTCATAAAAAAATCCCGCATCAGGCGGGATTTTTTGTTTATAATCTATTTGATATTTTACTCAAAGTCTTTTAAGGTTTTTGTGATAATAGAAACACACTCTAATAACTGCTCTTTGTTCATTACCAATGGTGGTGCAAAACGAATGATATTACCATGAGTAGGTTTTGCCAGAAGACCATTTTCTTTTAAAGCTGCACAAATGTTCCAGGCAGTATCACTATCTTCAGAATCATTAATTACGATAGCATTCAACAATCCTTTCCCTCGAACCAACTTAACAATATCAGAGTTCTCGATGTATTTGTTCATTTCTTCTCGGAATAAGGCTCCCAATTGAAATGCGTTTTCTGCAAGTTCCTCATCCCTCACCACTTCTAAAGCAGCCATAGCTACTGCAGCTGCTATCGGGTTTCCTCCAAAAGTACTTCCGTGACTTCCTGGAGTAATTACTTTCATGATATCATCATTTGCCAAAACAGCAGACACTGGATACGCTCCACCACTTAACGCTTTACCTAATATCAGAATATCAGGTTTTACCTGAGGAGTTCCCGAGCAATTTTTGTCTTTACAAGAACAGTTTCCACAAGTAGCCAACAATCTTCCCGTTCTGGCAATACCAGTTTGAACTTCATCCGCGATAAATAACACATTGTGTTTCTCACATAATGCCTTTGCTTTTTCCAGATAATCTTCAGATGGCACGTAAACTCCCGCTTCACCTTGTATAGGCTCTACCAAAAATCCTGCTACATTTTTGTTGTTAGACAACGCATCTTCTAATGCAGTAAGATTATCATATTCTATTTTAATAAAACCTTGGGTGTATGGCCCGAAGTTCTTTCTCGCTACAGGATCATTAGAAAATGATATGATGGTTGTAGTTCTTCCATGAAAATTGTTTTCACAAACGATAATCTGGGCATCATTTTCGGCAATACCTTTTTCTTGATACGCCCATCTTCTACATACCTTAAGCGCCGTTTCTACAGCTTCTGCTCCAGTATTCATAGGTAGCAGTTTGTCAAATCCAAAGTAGTCTGAGGCAAATTTCTCGTATTCGCCAAGTTTATCATTGTAAAATGCTCTAGAGGTAAGCGTTAAGGTCTTAGCCTGACTTGTCATTGCATCCACAATCTTTGGGTGACAATGTCCTTGGTTTACCGCAGAATATGCACTAAGAAAATCATAGTATTTGTTTCCTTCTACGTCCCAAACATACACTCCTTCTCCCTTACTCAAAACCACGGGTAGTGGATGGTAATTATGAGCTCCATACTTGTTCTCTAAATCAATTGCTTGTTGCGAAGTTAAATTTTCTAAAACAGCCATTTTTAATAATTTAAATTGATAAAATAACCATTCCTTCTATACCTTTATCCTTTCGAAAAGAATCGAAAATTCAGCGTGGGAGAGAAATCATCCCTAAAAGTGTCGCAAAATAATAAATCTTTATCGAATTATTAGTTTTAACCCCGATAACGCGCTTGTTTTTTTTAAATCTAAATAGAGGTGCCTAAATTTTGCGAATACCGTATCATGAGGATACTTTACTAGCCAAAGAAGATACCTGAAGTTCTAATCTTTTCATCTCTCTTAACAACGCATTTTTATCGATTTGCATCCATGAATATAGCTTCAACATTGAGGTGATCATTGCACAGAAAAAGCCTGCTCCTACCCATCTAATCAATTCATTGGTATCATCGGTATTAAACAACTGGATGATACAGTAAACAAAAAGACCAAATACGATTACATTCACAATGCTCATCATAATCATGATCCATCGGTTTTTGGTAGTATACAATCCACCAATCATTTCAAAAATATTTTGCTCATCTAACTCGTCATAAAACTTTGCTTCTTCTTCACTCAACGTTTCTTTGATTAACCTATCAATATCTTTTATCTCATTTTTCATAATTCTTATTTTTTAAAATTAGTTTTAATTGTTCTCTAGCCGTAAATAGCCTTGATTTTACAGTTCCAACAGAAACCTGGATGATATCGCTTATTTCTTTTACACTGTATTCTTCTACATAAAAAAGTCGAAGAACAATTTGTTGCTTTTCTGGTAGTTCTTTTATTGCTTTTCTTATAAGAACCACGGTCTCTTCTCTATTTGTAATTTCAACAGTGATTTTCTCATTATTTTGTTGATGTTGAAATTCCTTTTTAAAGTCAGACGTTTTTTTATGTTTTCTTTGCCAATCAATTGCCTTACGGGTAACTATGGTCAAAGCCCAGCTCCCAAAAGTATTTGGGTTCTTTAGTTCATTGATTTTCTGAAGAATTTTTGTCCAACTTTCCTGAACGATATCCTTAGAAATTTCTTCATTCTTGGTATACCAGCAAGCGTGTCGATATAATCTTGAGTTCCATCTTTTGATTAATAGTGTCGCTGCTTTATCATTTCCGGATTGATATTGCAACACCAATAAGGCATCAAAGATTTTATGTGTCTGTTTTGAACTCATCTCTATAGAATAGACGAAGAAAAAGTAATTAGGTTCATTTCTTTTGTAAGATATCCCGAATATTTAATAAGTATATGCTTTCTATTCTTATTTTTGCGCTATGGCAAGAAAGAACAGAAGACAGATTTTTGAGCATATTGAAGTTATTGATGCCGGGGCCAAAGGAAAAAGTATCGCCAAGGCACCCGATGGAAAAGTAGTTTTTCTTACTAATGCAGTACCAGGAGATGTAGTAAATATACAAACCACCAAAAAGCGCAAGGCGTATTACGAAGGTATCGCTACCCAATTTCATACCTATTCTGATAAACGTACCACACCAAAATGTAAACATTTTGGAACTTGTGGTGGCTGTAAGTGGCAGTTTATGGATTATCAGCATCAACTTGCTTATAAACAAAATGAAGTGGTAAACAACCTAACAAGATTGGGCAAAATAGAATTACCAGAGATTACTCCTATTTTGGGTTCAAAAGATCAATACTTCTATAGAAACAAAATGGAATTTTCTTTTAGTGATAGTCGATGGCTTACTCTAGAAGAAATCCAAAACAATCAGGAGATTGACAATAGAAACGCGCTTGGGTTTCATATGCCTGGAATGTGGGATAAGATTTTAGATATTGAGCATTGCCATCTTCAGGAAGATCCAAGTAATGCGATTCGAAATGAAGTAAAGGCATTTGCTACCAAACATCAGATCCCTTTTTACAACGCTAGAAAGCAAGAAGGTTTACTAAGGACACTAATGATTCGTATTGCTTCTACAGGTGAGATCATGGTGCTTGTTCAGTTCTTTTATGATGATGCTGAAAAAAGAACACTTCTCATGGATTTTATTGCTGATCGATTTCCTGAAGTTACTTCTTTACAATATGTTATTAACCCCAAAGGGAACGACACTATCTATGATCAAGAGGTAGTTTGTTACAAAGGAAAGGCATATATCGAAGAAGAAATGGAAGGTTTACGATTTAGAGTAAATGCCAAATCTTTCTATCAAACCAATTCAAAACAAGCTTACGAATTGTACAAAATCACCAGAGAATTTGCAGGTTTGACTGGAGAAGAATTGGTGTATGATTTATATACTGGTACTGGAACCATAGCACAATTTGTTGCCAAAAATGCAAAAAAAGTAATCGGTGTAGAGGCTGTGCCTGAAGCTATTGAAGATGCCAAAGAGAACGCACAAAGAAACAAGATTGATAACGCTGAGTTTTATGTGGGTGACATGAAAAAAGTTTTTACTTCAGACTTTATCGATCAACACGGTCAACCAGAAGTGGTAATCACCGATCCGCCAAGAGACGGAATGCATAAAGATGTTGTAGCCCAACTGTTACAAATTTCGCCTCAAAAAATTGTTTATGTAAGCTGTAATAGTGCAACACAAGCTAGAGATCTGGCGTTATTAGATAGGGATTACAAAGTAACCAAAGTACAACCTGTGGATATGTTTCCACAAACTTATCATGTAGAGAACGTTGTACTATTAGAAAAAAGATAACTCATGAGAATAAATAAATTTCCTTTATTTCTATTCCTATTGGCTGGTATAAGCCTTTCTTTTTGGGGTTGTGAGAGAGATGATATTTGTGCCGAGGGGACCCCTACTACTCCTATGCTTATTATTAAGTTTCTGGATTTTGATAACACCTCAGAAATTAAAAACCCGGTAGAGCTAGAAGTACGAGCGGTTGGTGTAGAAAACCCTTTTAATTTTGGAACCGTAACCGACTCTATTATGATTCCCTTGAGAACCAATGAGTCTATCACCGAATATCAATTAACCATCAATTCGGACACCACCAACGACGAAGTAGCTTCTAATACCGATACTATAAGTATTCAATATACTCCCGAAGAAGAGTATGTAAGTAGTGCTTGTGGCTTTAGAGTGACCTTTCAGGGGCTTTCGAACTCACCTGTAGAAGCTGGTGATGATGGAACTTGGATACAAGATATAAACGTAGAACGATTGAACGTAACAGATGAAACAACTGCGCACATATTTATTTTTCATTAGTATTATTTTTACCGGTTGCATTTTTGCACAGGATGAAGAACCTAAAAAAATCTCAGCTAGAGATACCTTACCTCCTGGCGAAAAATATGGATTAAGAGCAGGTGTCGATCTTGCTCGAATACTTAGAACTTCTGTAGATGACAACTATTCAGGTTTTGAAATAGAAGCCGATTACCGAGTTTATCGTAAACTATACATTGCTGGAGAGATAGGTAACGAATCATTGATCAGAGATGAAGAAAATGTAAATGTAGAAGGATCAGGCAGCTATATCAGAGCTGGAATAGATTATAACATTTATGACAATTGGTATGGGATGCAAAACAGTATCTATGTAGGAGTACGATATGGATTTTCAACCTTTGATCAAACCTTGAACGAATACAACATCTTTACAGGAACTAATTTCTTTGGAGAAAACACCATCACCGAACCAATAAGCGAAGATGGGTTAACTGCCAGTTGGGTAGAACTCGTTTTAGGACTCGAAGTAGAGCTTATCCATAATTTCTATCTGGGTGCGAGTATCTCTTTAAGAAATTTGGTAAGTGAAGAAACTCCTGATCGTTTTGACAATCTTTACATTCCTGGATTTGGAAGGACAAATGATTTCAGTGATATAGGAGTGGGATATAATTATACTATTAGCTATTTACTACCGCTTTTCAAGAAGAAAAAATAGATAGCCCTGCGAATTATTATCCGCAAGGCTATTATATGATCTTTTTTGACCTTTATTGTTACTCAAACGCTCGGTTCAGTAATTGTTGTAATTCTTGCCAAGACTTCTCATCTGCCTCTTTTTGATAAGCTAATGGCAAATTGAATTGCTTTCCAATAGAATCTGCCGCGTTGCTGGTAAAAGAATGGGTCGCATTTTCATAAGCAATATACTTATAATCTGCTTTTAGACTATCCATAGCTTTTTTATAGTTTTCTACACTCTCTGCCGGAATAAACGGATCTTCTGCACCATTACATACCAAAACCTTAGCTTTTAATTTATCACTAGGCATTACTGGTAATTGAACCCCACTGTGAAATGCAGCGACCGCATCCAGATCTAAACCAGCATTGGCCATGGTAAGCGCCACACTACCTCCAAAACAATATCCTATTGCTGCAATCTTATTTGGGTCTACAGATGGATGTGCTTTCAGCATTTCTAAAGCCGCATTAAATCTATTGGTTGCCGAATCTATATTTCCCATTACACTCATAGCAAACTTACCTGCATCATCTGGGTGAGCTGCAAGTTTACCATCTCCATACATGTCGACGGCCATTGCCACATAACCAAGCTCTGCAAGCATATCTGCTCTTTGACGAACATAATCATTATGCCCCCACCATTCGTGCACCACAATAATTCCAGGTCGTTTTTCTTCAGAATTTTCGTTAAAAGCGACGTATCCTTTCATTTTTAAACTATCAGAAGTATAGTCCACCTGTTCTCCTTTAACTTTAACTGGTTTTTCTACAACAGTTTCAGTTTGCTTCTCCTCTGCCGTGGTTTCTTTTTCTGATTGGTTTTGTTTACAACTCAAGATTAGTAATGAGCAAAATAATAATACAAAGTATTTCATGATGATTAATATTAACGTAGTTAGTTTAAAAATTACATTTCATTCTTTTAGTCAGCTACATAAGGGGCTCCTGCATCTTTCATTGCCTTTAATACTGAATTCATTTCATTTTGAACTCCATTGAATTGCGTAGTAATTGCAGCTAATTGATTCTTGATAATACTCATAGTTTCTATATGAGTAGCTGTAGGTCCGTAGGTAGAACGCTGTACTCCCTTAAAAATAGCAAACATACGAGATTGAATGGTAGGCTTACTTTTCTCCCCTACCTGACCTTTTGATGGACTGCCACTAAATTTCTTTTGAATGCCTAGCAAGTTCTTTCTTAAAGTAGCAATCCTAGAATCCAAATCACTAGGTGCAGCAGTTGCTCTTTTCAGGGCAGTATGCATAGCCTTTATCTTTTTGTTAGCCTTGCTTAGCTTTAACCCTGTAGCAGAAACTTCTCTAATCGTATTTTCGTAATCTCTCCAAAAAGAAGTTACCTCATTCATAGAAGCTCCTTCCAAAGCACCTTTTCTTAATTGTTTTACTTCAAAAGTAATGGACTCAGAAAGTGATGTCACCGTTCCATCTATTATTTTAGACAAGGTTGCAGTATATCTGCCTGGTGCTGCCATAAATCCTTCTGGCGCTCCAAACGGATATTGTTGTATCTCCAAAGAAACTGCATCAGGTGCAGGGTATTTTAAATCCCAGGATATACGATGAAACCCTGAAGTAACGGGACCATAAATACGTCGTACTGCTTTCCCTTGATCGTTGGTTATTGTGATCACCACAGCTGGTTTGGATGCAATACTTTCTTCATCCACTTTGTCCCACCCTGGAAATGCAATATCTTTTCCTTTATTCTTTTTCTCTGATTTTTTCCTCGTTTCTGTAGCTGATTCATAACCATCCTTTAAATAATAGGTAAAGACAGCTCCAAAATCCGGATTAGGTGCCACATAATGAGATGCTCCTAAACTTCCTTTTTCATCATCAAAATCAATATCTGGCTTAGCAATATACCACCAAGCATCTCTTGCAGGGAATAAAGTCGCTTCTTGGTTTAATTTTGCGGCCGAAATATTTCGCAATGCCGAGTAGTCATCAAAAACAAAGAATCCTCTACCAAAAGAAGCGGCTACCAAATCATTTTCTCTACGCTGAATCGTGATATCTCTAAATGATATGGTAGGTACATTGCCTTTTAACTGTACCCATCTATTTCCTCCATTATTACTGAAATAAATACCAAATTCTGTAGCAATAAACAATAAATTTGGATCTACATGATCTTGTACCAATCTCCATACCAATGTCTTACTTGGCAAATTCCCTTTTATAGATTTCCAGGTTCTCCCATTATCTGTACTCTTTAGCAAATAAGGACTAAAGTCACCATATTTATGATTGTCCAGAGCTACATATACGGTCCCTGCATCAAAAAGATCCGCCCTGATGTCATTTACAAATGCAGTGGCAGGAACACCTGGTAATGCGTTTACATTGATACGTCTCCAATTACTACCTCCATCTTCAGTGGCTTGAATAATCCCATCATCCGTTCCTATATATAGCACTCCATCTTTTTTTGGTGACTCGGCAATTGAAGTAATGGTATTATAATTAGACATTGCCAAAAAGTCCCAAGGAGCATCCCAAGATTGCTTTTTACCCATAATTGGTAATTCAATTCGTTCTTGGTTTTTGGTTAAATCTCCAGATAAAGCTGTCCATTTGTCTCCACGATTATCAGATCTCCATAAACGTTGCGAAGCAAAATAAATTCTTTTCGGATCGTGAGCACTAACCAAAATTGGAGCATCCCAATTGAACCTTTCAAAATTCTCATTAGCACCTGGTTGTGGTTGTATATCGATCACTTCTCCTGTAGTGAGATCCACTCTCGATAAATTCCCTTCCTGTCTTTCAGCATACATGATATCAGGATTTCCTGGTTCTGTAGCAGGTTGGTGACCGTCCCAATTCAGGACAATTTTCCAATCCGAATTTTGAATACCATGTACATTATCCGTTCTGGAAGGGCCTCCTTGTGTGCTATTATCCTGTGTACCTCCATAAATATTATAAAATGGTTGTGCATCATCTACCGCTAACTTGTAATATTGCGTTACTGGTAGATTATCTACAAACTTCCAATTATTAGTAAGGTCAAAAGATTCGTACAAACCTCCATCTGTACCTACTAACAGATAATTAGGATCGTTCTTTCTGAAAGCTATAGCATGGTTATCCGAATGTTTATGCTCTTCTTTCATTCTTTTGAATGTCTTTCCTCCATCTTCTGATATCTGCATACGTACATCTACCAAATACAATCGTTCAAAATGATGCGGTGAAGCATACAACTCTTGATAATAATGAGGTCCTGTTGCTCCTGAAACGGCATCAGATTGTTTGGTCCAGGTGGTTCCTCTATCTGATGATCGGTACACACCGCCAGTTCTTCGGTCTAGCTCGATAGCTGCATACAAGATATCAGGTTGTTGTGGTGAAATTGCCAATCCTATCTTACCCATCCACGATTTTGGTAATCCATTCTTTAATTCCTCCCAGGTTTCTCCTCCATCATTACTTCTATGAATCCCTGATCCTGGTCCTCCACCCATATAGGCGGCAACGGTACGATGTCTTTGCCATGTAGCGGCATACAAACGATCCGGATTCCTGGGGTCTATTTGTAGATCTGTAACTCCTACCCACTGGCTATCGCCAAGGGTTTTCTTCCATGTTTTTCCTCCATCGGTAGATTTATACAATCCTCGTTCTCCTCCTTTTTTCCAAAGAGGTCCCTGAACAGCTACCCAGATAATATTATTGTTTTCTGGGTGAATAATAATTTTAGAAATGTGCTCTGAGTTTTTTAGCCCCATGTTTTCCCATGTGGCTCCCCCGTCTTTACTTCTGTAAATTCCATCTCCAAAACCTACGTGTCGTCCTCCTACATTTTCCCCGGTTCCAACCCAAATGATATTGTGATTGGTAGGATCAATAGTTACACAACCAATAGAATAAGATGTTTGTTTGTCAAAAATAGGATTCCAGGTAGTTCCGGCGTTAACCGTTTTCCAAACCCCACCAGAACCAACGGCTACATACCAGATACTTTCGTTCTCTGGATGGATGGCAATATCTGCAATTCGACCAGACATAAATGCAGGTCCTATATTACGAAATTTGAGTCCGGTAAAAATGGAATCTGTAAGTACTGAATTTTGAGTATTGGTATTCTTGGATCGTTGTCCCATCACAGAACCAGAGGAAACCAATAAAAGAAAGCTAATAATGAAATGTGTGAATTTTCGATACATATCAATTACGGTGATTAGTTAATAGTTTAATTGATTCCAGAAAATTATCGCTATTTCAATAATTATCTCTTAACAAAAACATAAAACTATTCGAAAACTCTTAGAAAAATTAGCTCCTAATTGCTATTCTTCACGCTGATACTTTGCCTTTTTACTACCTGCGTACATTTCATACTTTAACAGACGAGACTCTAATTTACCATTGAAAACTTTAATTTTTCTAGACGGTCGAAGTCCTACATGTTTTAAAGCCTCAAGATTACCAGTTACAAACCAGGCATTGGTCCCCGGATAACCACGTTTCAAAGTATCCCCTATATTTCCATAAAATTCGGGGACATTAATCTCAAGTCGTTCATCATAAGGGGGGTTAAATAGAATATGAAGCGGCCCTTCGGTTTCCTTCTCACTTTCGAAAAAATTCTGCTCTTTTACTTTAATGAAATCCGAAAGGTTAGCATTTTCTATATTGGTTTTAGCCTTTCTCACCACAGATGGTGCTTTATCCATTCCGATAATAGAATGACTAAAATTTCGTGTTTTATTCAAGCATGCTTCTTCTATTTTTTCAAAAAGATCCATATCCCAATCCAGCCATCGTTCAAAAGCAAATTCTTTCCTATTCAAATTTGCTGGGATATTACAAGCGATCATAGCTGCTTCTATAGGAATGGTACCACTACCACACATGGGATCTAAAAAGTCAGATTGCCCTTCCCATCCAGAAAGCAGTAACAATCCGGCAGCCAATACTTCATTGATTGGAGCGATATTAGTATTTGTCCGATATCCACGTAAATGCAACGAACCACCGGAGCTATCCAAAGATACTGTGCACAAGTCTCTCTGTATATGAACATCTACAGAAAGGTCAGGAAAACTCAAATCTACATTAGGCCTTCTCCCTTTTTCTTTACGGAATCGATCGACAATAGCATCCTTGGTTTTGAGAGCTATAAATTTGGAATGATTAAACAGATCAGAATTTACTGTTGCATACACCGCAAAAGTATCATCTACTGTCATATAATCATTCCAACGGATACTTTGTATAAAATCATACAGTTCATTCTCATTTTTAATTTTTCGAGATGTTACAGGTTTTAATATTTTTATGGCTGTTCGAAGGCAGAGATTGGCCTTATACATAAACCCTGTATCCCCATAAAAACTAACCATTCTGTTACCAACAACTACCTTTTGCGCACCAAGGTCTCTTAATTCTTTCGCCAGAATTTCTTCGAAGCCAAAAAGCGTTTTGGCTACCATTTTGAATGAATTGCTCACTATCTTCGTATTCTCTTATAATTAAAAGGCAAAAATACACTAATTTTGCGCCCTATGCTAAAAGATTCTACAATGTGGTATGCATCATGGTTTGATACACCATACTATCATATTTTATATAAAGATAGAGATCAAACTGAAGCCAAAGACTTTATGGATAACCTAACCCGTTATCTCAGTTTGGAAAAAGGAGAAAAAATTTTGGATCTTGCTTGCGGCAAAGGTCGACATAGTATCTATTTAAATTCATTGGGTTTTGATGTTACTGGAGTGGATTTATCCAAAAACAGTATCGCTTATGCTTCTCAGTTTGAAAATGAGACTTTGAAATTCCGAGTACATGATATGTGCAAACCTTATCCCGAGCAATTTTCCGGAGTTTTTAATCTATTTACTAGTTTCGGTTATTTTGACAAAGAGGAAGATAATCTTAGCACTATAAAGGCTATTAAATCCAATTTGAATGCTTCTGGGTTTGGTGTTATTGATTTTTTGAATACCGATTATGTAATTAAACACCTGGTACCCGAAGAAGAAAAACAGGTTGAGGGAATCAACTTTCATATCCAAAGGTATGTAGAGAATGGGCATATCGTCAAAGAAATTCGTTTTAAAGATCAGGGAGAAGATTTCTTTTTTACAGAACGGGTAAAAGCAATTAGTCTGGAAGACTTTAAAGATTATTTTGATCAGGCCGAAGTACATCTTCTGGATGTCTTTGGAAACTACCAACTTCAAAAGTTCTATAAAGAAACTTCACCGAGACTTATCTTAATTTTTAAATAGTGAAGCATTACTTATTAACTATAGCTGCCATTTTTGTAGGAAGTCTTATTGTTTTCATATTCAGACCTTCTAATCAAAAGAACCTAAAACTGCTTCTAGCATTTAGTGGAGCTTTTTTATTGGCTATCACAGTGTTTGATTTGCTACCAGAAGTCTTTGAAGATAATCACTTCGGGAAACAAACAGGGATCTGGATTATGGTCGGTATTTTATTGCAAAAAATACTGGAATACTTTTCCAAAGGAGCAGAACACGGCCATATACATCTGGACAAAGATACCAAACAATTACCTAAATTGTTATTTATAAGTTTAGGTATTCATGCATTGTTAGAAGGTTTTCCAATTCATCAGGCCGAAGGAATCTTATTGGGTATTATTGTTCATAAGATACCTGTAGCGATGATTTTGACTACATTCTTGCTACATACCAAAATCAAACCAGTAACCATCGGGATTACTCTTTTTGTTTTTGCCTTAATGACTCCACTAGGTACTTTTTTGAGTGAACACTTAGAGATCGTTCAAGGATACTATAAAGAAATCACAGCCTTGGTCATTGGGATATTCCTTCATGTATCTACTACAATTCTTTTTGAGAGTAGCGAAGGTCATAAGTTCAACATCACAAAGTTGATGATTATTCTATTGGCAACAGTGACAGCATTTTTGATTTAACATGTTTAGTAAAGAAGAATCAAAACGTATACGACAAGAATTTTGGACCTCTTTTGGAAAAGCATATCCACGTAAATGGCTATTATATAACACCAAAATCAAAGATGTATCGCTTAAATTCACATTTACTACCAAAAAAGCAGAAGTCTCCATAGACATTGAGCCATGGGATGATCTGATTCGAGAATACTACTACGATAAATTAGTAAGTTTAAAAAACTTACTAACTACAGATTACATTGCTGATATCATATATGACCCTACATACGAATTGGATAATGGAAAGATAATCTCCAGAGTCTATTGCCAACTCCATGAAGTTAGCATTCATAACAAAAACTCCTGGCAGCAAACTATGGAGTTCTTGTATACCAAAATGGATCTTTTAGAAACATTTTTTATAGAATATAAAGATTTTATAAAAGATTAGATTCTAATTTGAGTATTCTTAAAAAAAACACCTGATAAATTACCAAAATCATAATTTGATTTGTTTTTTGTACATTGAGCTATAACATAAACTCACTATTATGAAAAACAAATTAAAATGCTCAGCATTGGTGCTGTTGATTGCTATTTGCTTTCAGTGTACCCAAGAAGAAACGACACCACAAGCACAAGAAATTGGCTTAGAAGCACAAGATGAAAATCATTTTAAAGGAATAGTAACTGTTGATAATGTTGCCGTAAAATACGCAGTAACCGCAACAGCAGATCTCATTTTTGATGTTCGTATCGCTATCGATAATAAAAGTATCAATGCTATAGTAAACTACAATGACGAAAGTATTGCCATTGACGGACATAACCATGTATTTAAGGAATCCCAAAAAGAGGCATTATTGAAAATGGGTAGCCTAATTGCAGATTACATACTGTCTAACAAAGAAGGAAATATTTCTATGACAGAATACACACTATTAACTTTGATAGAATACTGGGGTAAGTCTCCCATAGATTACGTATACACCAAAAGAAATGTAGTTACCGAAGTAAATACCACAAATCTTAAAAGTAGAAATGAAGGTATTACCTGTATCAGACGAAATACTTATGTAAACGCCGAATATGATGATGCTCGTGGAAATCAAAGAGATCGGGTACGGGTAGGCAGCAAGCCAAGAACCAACTACGGGTGCATGGGAAGATGCGGTGCAGATTGCGGTAGATGGTGGATTCCTAGTGCCTGGACAAAGGACTGTATGGATCATGATCAATGCAGTAATGTAAACAATGCAAGTGGAGGCGCAAGTGATAGGAATTGCGGTGATGAATTTAATGAAGCTGCAGATGATTATGTATTTGGAGTAATAAGAGGTTGCAGAGGATAACCCCAACTATAAAAAAATAAATTAAAAATGGCTATTGTTTTAAAGCAATAGCCATTTTTGGTATCAGCAAATGCATAAAGATGATATCTACTTTATTTTCAAAAACTTAACTATATACTGAGAAGGCAGATCACTTTTCAAGAATTTTTATCCAAAAAAGAAGCTTTATTCCTACAATTTTAACAACAAATATCTTTAATTATGGTTTTTCAACACATTATTTAGGCTTTTTAACCATCAAGTAACTTTTTTTTAATATATTTGAGCGCCCCAAAACTGGAATAATGAATAGCCTTAAAATATTTAGATATTTTATATGCCTTTTATTGACTTGTCTATTCTTCATAGATACTCATGCCCGAGAATATGAAGATATGTCTTTCTCAGAGCTCAAAAACACCCTATCTCATACTGAAAAACAGTTAAACACAGTAGGAAGAGCTAATAGCATACTGATTTCAGAGACTATTATAGATATTGCCGAAAAATTCAGTACCAAACAACAATACTATCTTAAAGCAAGTGCTTATAATCTATTAGGTAAAATATCCCTTTCTTCAAGAGATTATGAAGAAGCCCTTGAAAATTTTAAAATCGCAGACCTTTTCGCAAAAGAACTCAGTGGTTTTGATGAAGTGGCTATAGATATCAATAACAATATTGCTCTGGTCTATCTAGAAGGATTTAACAAACCAGGGCGAGCACTTAAAAGAATCAATTACATCAATAAGAATTTTTCAGATTTAGATGAATACACCAAACATCTTCTTCAACTGAATCTCGCGAATATTTATTTAAAGACGAAACGATACAATAAGTCAAAAAGATTATTACAGAAGTGTCTTAGCTTCTTTAAAACTAACGCAGAATACACCCCAAAATTAGTAATGACCTATACCAGTATTGCTGAATATTACTCATACATAAGGCAGTACAAAAAAGCAATACAAAATTTTGAATTAGCGGCATCTATTGCCGAAAAAAGCGAGCTTTACAGAGAAGCAATGATCATTTATCAGAAGTATGAAAGCTTACTGATTAAAATGGGAAATAAGGAAAAGGCATATGTAATTCTTAAAAAATATACCAAACACCATCAAACTGCACTTGAGAGCGAAAAACTAGAAGCAGATAGATATAAAAAACAACTTACAGTAAGTGAGGCAAAAAAAACTATAGAAACTCAAAAGGCACAGCAATCCAAAACCGTATCTATTTTTACCCTGTCCCTACTCCTTCTGTGTTTGACGTTGTTTTGCTTCTTTGTCTATAATCATAAAAAAACTAAAGTACTGGGAGAGTCTCTTGCTTTAAAAAACAAAGAATTAAAGATAGCTAAGGAAAAATCGGATCGTTTGGCTGCGGTTAAAACCAAGTTTATTTCTACTGTTAGTCACGAATTAAGAACACCTCTTTATGGAGTAATAGGGTTATCCTCTATATTAATGGAACGCATTAAGGATGAAGAAAATCATAACTTTATCAAGTTAATGAAGTTTTCTGCTGATCATTTATTAAACTTGATTAACGATGTTCTTCAGGTTACAAAAATGGAATCCTATGAAATTCAACTAGACGAATCCGTTTACAATATAAAGAATTTGGCAAACGATATTAAAAACTCGTTTGAATATCAGGCCGATAAAAATGGGAATACATTGCACCTTAATCTTGATCCTACTATTCCAAATCTGTTAATTGGTGACTCTGTACGATTATCACAGATTTTTATCAATCTTATTAGTAATGCAAACAAATTTACCAGAGAAGGAAACATTTGGTTAAATTTTAAAAACCCAAAAATAGAAAACGATACGGTTGAAATTACCTTCGAGGTAAAAGACGATGGAAGAGGTATTCCGTTGGATAAGCAAGAACTTATATTTGAGAAATTCTCTCAGGCTAACTCCTCTGATCATACTACCGGAACAGGTTTAGGATTAAATATCGTGAGAAAATTGGTAGAGCTACACGGCGGTGATATTAAGGTAGAAAGTATTCCTGGGGAAGGAGCTACTTTCTATTTCAGTATTCCATTTAAAATCCATGAAGCAAACGAGGAAGAACAAACAGAACGCCCTTCAGAAAATTTAATCACTTTAGATAATAGTCAAGATCACAGTATTCTTATTGTTGAGGACAATAAGATCAATCAAATTGTTACCCAGAATATTCTAAAAACCAAAGGGTATGTTTCTGATATTGCAGATGATGGTCTTATTGCTATTGATATGGTGAAACAAAAACATTATGATCTTATTTTGATGGATTTAAACATGCCAAATATGAATGGTATGGAAGCTACTAAGAAAATAAGAGAATTTAATTTAGATATTCCGATAATCGCTTTAACGGCTTCTGATACAAAAGACACAATTACCGAGATATTGAATACCGAATCAGGTTTCTGTGATTACATGAGAAAACCGTTTAAGAAAGAAGAGTTTTTCAAAAAAATAAACTCGTACTTAGTCAGTAAAATTTCTAAAGCTTCCTAATTAAGCTGTAATTATTCCTGTCCTATATAATAAAATGGAATATGAATAAGAAATGAAAAATACTTCCAGCCAAAACAAAAAGGTGCCAGATTACGTGACTAAACGGCATTTTTTTAAGAGCATAAAATATGATTCCAATAGTATAAGCTGCTCCACCCAGCATTAGATAATGAATTCCACGATCTCCTACTAATGCACTAAGCGTATCCATGTCCAACATAATTAGCCATCCCATAAGCAAGTAGAGTACAACTGATAACAGTTGAAATCGACCTGTAAAAAACAGTTTTAAAACCGAACCTACGATCGCCAAAGACCAAACCAAGATAAATAACAAAATCCCTTTACTATATAGCAGCGTAATCAAAGTAACAGGTGCGTAGGTCCCAGCGATCAAAAGATAAATACCTATATGATCCATTATTCTAAATTTACGTTTCAACTCTGGTGTTGATGAATAATGGTACGCTGTAGATGCAAAATATAATACTAATAAGGAAGCTGAATACAAAACAATCGTAAATGTACTATATGCTGTTTGATGCGTATCATAAAACAAAAGTAATACAAAGCCAATAATAGACATTACAAACCCAAGACCATGAGTAATCCAGTTCCATCTTTCTTCTACAGGAGATTGTTCTATCATAATGTTTTAAACTTGTAGCCTCAAATAGCTTCCAAAACTACAACTATTTTAGTGATTGGGGTAGTTTGTATTAGCCAATATTTGATGGATCTCCTCAAAGGATAGTTTTCCTAATAGTTTTCCTTCCGGGGAAATCAAAAACTTAGATGGTATTTCAGATACACCATATTTTCTGGCTATTGGAGATAACATTACAAATTTGTTTTGATGTACTATCTGATTCTTCCAGACAAATCCATCTTTTTCTGCTGCCTTTTTCCATGAAGTAGTATCTTTTTCTAGGCCTATGGTTACAACAGTAAGCTGATCAGGATAACTATTATGTAATTGTACTAATTTTGGGTTTTCCCTTCTACACGGAGGGCACCAGGATCCCCAAAAATCCAACAACACGTACTTCCCTTGTAATTTGGATAGCTGAAATGAAGATCCATCAACTAGAGTAGTTTCAAAATCTGGAGCCTGTTCTCCTTCTTGAGCTGCCGTAAACTTTGTGTATCCATAAAACAGGCCAAATACTAATACCAAAACAACTATAAAATAATTAGCTATCTTTTTCATTCTTCTTTTTTAAAGTACCAAATTACGGATTCTGTAAAAGTTATGAGGTCACTTTCACATTTCTATAGGACAGGTTTAGTTTGGATTTAGGGTATAAAAAAACCCTCATCGATTATGATGAGGGTTTTCAAAGAAGGCGGCGACCTACTCTCCCACGATTGTAGTACCATTGGCGCTAACGGGCTTAACTACTCTGTTCGGAATGGTAAGAGGTGAGCCCCGTTGCTATAACCACCTTAAGTTTTTAGCACTTTTAAGCTATAATAAGTTAACATATTGATTTAGAAAAACATAAACGATAAACTAATGCATCAAAGCAAACCGCCCTCCCGGTTTTGCAACCGGGAAGATCGCGACATAAGCCTACGGGTTATTAGTACTACTCGGCTATGACATTACTGCCTTTACACC
>NZ_FQYP01000011.1:0-227 GCF_900141785.1 Aquimarina spongiae
GTGGCACCTGTATTTCCTGTCGGTCCTTGTGCTCCTGTTGCTCCAGTCGCACCTGTATTACCTGTTGGTCCTTGTGCTCCTGTTGCTCCAGTCGCACCTGCCGGTCCTTGTGCTCCTGTAGCACCTGTTGGTCCTTGCGCTCCTGTTGCTCCAGTCGCACCAGTCGGTCCTTGTGCTCCAGTGGCACCTGTATTTCCTGTTGGTCCTTGCGCTCCTGTTGCTCCAGT
>NZ_FQYP01000011.1:682-109217 GCF_900141785.1 Aquimarina spongiae
GCACCCGTTGGTCCTTGTGCTCCGGTTGCTCCAGTCGCACCTGTAGGTCCTTGTGCTCCAGTGGCACCTGTATTACCTGTAGGTCCTTGTGCTCCGGTTGCACCTGTATTTCCTGTAGGTCCTTGCGCTCCGGTTGCTCCAGTCGCACCAGTCGGTCCTTGTGCTCCAGTGGCACCTGTATTACCTGTTGGTCCTTGCGCTCCGGTGGCACCTGTATTTCCTGTAGGTCCTTGCGCTCCGGTTGCTCCAGTAGCACCTGTCGGTCCTTGTGCTCCAGTGGCACCTGTATTACCTGTTGGTCCTTGCGCTCCGGTGGCACCTGTATTTCCTGTAGGTCCTTGCGCTCCGGTGGCTCCAGTCGCACCAGTCGGTCCTTGTGCTCCAGTGGCACCTGTATTTCCTGTAGGTCCTTGTGCACCGGTTGCTCCAGTAGCACCAGTTGGTCCTTGTGCACCAGTGGCACCTGTATTACCTGTTGGTCCTTGTGCACCGGTTGCTCCAGTCACACCCGTTGGTCCTTGCGCTCCGGTTGCTCCAGTCGTACCTGTCGGTCCTTGTGCTCCTGTTGCTCCAGTAGCACCTGTAGGTCCTTGTGCTCCTGTTGCTCCAGTAGCACCTGTAGGTCCTTGTGCACCAGTGGCACCTGTATTTCCTGTTGGTCCTTGTGCACCGGTTGCTCCAGTCGCACCTGTTGGTCCTTGCGCTCCGGTTGCTCCAGTCGCACCTGTAGGTCCTTGTGCACCAGTTGCTCCAGTCGCACCTGTCGGTCCTTGTGCTCCGGTTGCACCAAATGTAGTTTGTATGCCGTTTTCAGCTGTATATGTAAAAGTTCCATCTGGGTTAGAAACCAGAGTAGAAATGGTCTCGGTTATTGAACCTCCACCATTAGATAAGGTAATCGTATTACCACTACGACTTAGGATTTGAATTTCATTAGTGGGATCAGCATCTGCATCATTAATTAAAGAGGATAGATCAACACCTCCGCCATTTTCTAGGGTGAGAATATTGGTTACAGGATCGAAACTTAATTGTTGATCGTCATTTCCTGTACAAAGGCTGCTCCAGCTATTATTGTTAAACTGATAGATACAGTTATTATCTGTGTTATATACTAAAGCTCCATTAAGGGGAGTAATTGCATTCATCTCAGCATTACTAACTCTGGTCAGAACAAATGCCCTGTCAGAACTTTCTAATTCCATCAAAGAACTTGGGTCTATCAAATTGGGATTATCACCAACTTTGACTTGTGCCTGGGAGGTAGCTAAAGATAGAAATAAGATGATAAAGAGTAGTTTTATCCTCATATTCATAGTTTATTTGCGGCTTACATTATAACAAAATGAATGGGCCATTACACTTGACGAATGCTTAGTAGGTTAACGTTAATTTTACTTCATAAATATAAATTGTTAAAGCAATTAAAATCGATTTAACAAAGCAAATATACAATTTTTTCGATAAAATACAATTTTAATCGATTAAATACGTTAATTCGCCGAATGGAAACCGTAGATTATCACAATTAAACATCTCTTCTTGTTAAAATTTTAGGAGTTCTAAAGAAATGGAAGATTAAATTTTTTATTTTGTTTAATTCTAATATATTTGCCATCACAAAAGGCGGGAGTAGCTCAGTTGGTAGAGCGTCAGCCTTCCAAGCTGAATGTCGCCGGTTCGAACCCGGTCTCCCGCTCAAGAGCTTCATCTTTTTGATGAAGCTTTTTTTATTGCTATTCTCTTTGTTACTTTTATATCATATTATTAGAATATTTTGAAAAAGTTAGGTTTCTGGATAAAGCTTTTGGGGGTAATTTTGTTTTTCCTATTAATATATAATGTGGGATGGCAGGAGACCTTTAAATCGATTAAAAAAACTTCTTTGTGGTATTTGTTAGGTTCCCTGCCTATCATTTGGTTGGGGCACTATTTAAAAAGTTTGCGTTGGAGATTAGTGTCTCATTCATATGGAATCTCTCTAGGGTTTTATGAAGCTTTTAAAATTTTTTCTATAGGTCTTTTCCTGGCAAATATAACCCCAGGTAAGGTGGGAGACTTTGCAAGGTTATATTATATCAAGGATAAATTACCTAATCGAAAAATTGGTTGGTCCAGCTTGATAATGGATCGAATTTTTGACTTGATTTGTTTAGTACTTTTTAGCTTGTGTGCTTTACTTTATTATCAAATTCAGTTTGAGATAGTAGAAAAATTGTCAAATCATGGATCTGTTATTTGGTTGATTTCAATAACTATGGTGATTGTTCTTTTGGTGTTTGTTTTTCGAGATAAAATCAGAAAGTTTACAGGATCGTGGTGGATCGCTTTTAACGCACATACCTTATTAGGGTATAAAGGAATTTGGGCTTTTTCTTTAACATTCGTAAGCATGACCTTATTGTATGGAGTGTTTAATTTCTTGGCATGGGGGATGGGGATTCATATAGATCAGTTGGGTTTATTTCTCGGAGTTTTTGTAGTCGGAATTTTATCTTTATTGCCAATTACGGTGCTTGGTTTAGGAGTGCGTGAAGTTTCCCTTGTAATGATCTTTAGTTTGTATACGCTTGCTCCAGAAGATGCTATAGCCCTTTCTGTGATTGTATTTTTTGTGCAACTTATTTCTCTTTTTCCAGGAGCAATCTGGTTTTATTTGTCACCAGTACGGTTACATGATTTTAGGAGGTCGCAATGATCTTATTTTGATAACCTTTCGTTGTCTTGAATATCCATCCACATAGCAAATAGCAATGACTGAAAACCAGATATCGTTAAGAAAATGAAGATGATCAAATAATCTGTGGGAGTTTTAGAGTTTGGCGCAAAAAAGTTAGCTAATAGGTGGTACAAGAAATACGTATTTATACCAGCGATTATAAAAGATATCCAGTACAACACGAAAAGAGGATGAAAGCTTCGTATAAGGTATTTGGTATGTAGTCTTGTGAAAAAAGACCTAATTAACAAAAACAAAATTGGAAAGGTAACTTTAGCAACATTTAATTTGGATTGTTCTCCAACCCCGTATACAGGTTTAATTTTTACTTCTCTTATGGTACAAAAAGCAATGTTTAATTTCACTAAAACATCATTAGGCATTCCGTATCTTTTGTAAATCTTATAGAGTGGAATTGAGTTTAAGGCATGATTTGACATAGCAGTATATCCACTCTGAAAATCCGAAATCCCCCAGTAACCAGAAACAATTTTTGTGAGAATACTCAAAATCGAATTTCCCAAAAAACGAATTCTAGGGATGATTACCCACGCACTTTTGTGAATTAATCTATTTCCTTTTACATAATCGATATTTTCGTATACTACAGGGCCACAAATAGATTCGAGCTCATTTGGATCCATTTGTCCGTCCCCATTCATGACGACAGCACAATCAATATCGTGATCTTTACACCATTTATATCCTGTTGCAACCGCAGCTCCTACACCACCGTTTTTTAAATGTTTGATTAGGATTACTTTTTCTTTATCAGCATTTTTATTTAAAACTTCTGATGGGAGAAACCTTTTGACTTCTTCCTTGTTTTTTTGGTGTACTTCTATATCCGCTCGATTATATATGGTAGGTGTAATCTCGTTTTGTAGATTTGAGGACAGTTGGAGAGGAGAAGAATTATCGTTTGCCTCAATGTAGTTCAAAACAGTTTCGATGGTTTGATCAGTAGATACATCATCAATAATAATAATACGATCAACAAATTCTGGCATACTGTCAAGAACCATTGAGATTTGAGTAGCTTCATTGTAGCATGGAATTACAACACCGATTGTTTTATTGTTAAGCATTGTCCTTTATTTTGGTTGTTATTTCTTTAAGATATTATCTTCTGCCCACTTTAAATTATTTTTTGCTAATTGGTAGTTGGCATCAATTTCCAAGGCTTTTTTGCAAGCTGCATATCCGAGCTCCCATTTTTTCATTTGATTATACGCTGCACACATGTTATTGTATGCATAAGGGTTATTAGGGTATATTTTCAGTAAATCATTACATGTGGATATTACTAATTCATATTTACCAGACTCATAATATAGCAGGCTTAAATCTATGTAATTTTCGGAACTAGGGGTTCTTTTTATTTTTTCTTTTAAAACTTCAATTTCTTTTAGTGAGTTATTTAGTTGTGAATTAATATTCGCTAAAAGCTCTTTAGATTGTATATGGTTTGGACTTTTTTCTAAAGCTTTATTTAAAAAACTTTTAGCAGGAGAGAATTTACCTCTTCCGTAAAGATATCGAGCATAGAAAAATTCAGGTGCAGGAGAGGTAGTATTATAACTAATTCCAGATTTAAAATATTTTTCGGCTTCAACATAGTTTTTCTTTAACCCATATACTATTCCCAAATTAGTATGTAGAATAGGGTAATTGGGTTCTAGCTTGTTCGCCTTGTTGAAATATTGTAATGCAATATCTAAATTTCCTTTTTCTAGTTGACTAAGTCCATAATTCATGAGTCCTCTTTCATTTTTTGGACTTTTAACAGTAACATCTTTCCATAGGCTCTCTTCAGAATTCCATACTTTGTTTCTTTGAAATGTTCCGTAGGCATGTAATACCATCAGTATGGTAAATACCATTAAAACACTAAAAGAAACAGTTTTGTTGTTTTGAATTGAACTATACTTTCTTATTGTGATAAAAATAAACCAGGGGATAGCTATAAAAAGTCCTATGTAAGGGAAAAACGTTCTATGGTCGTTAGCGATTTGGAATAAGGGATTAAGACTAGTAGGTATCAGGGCAATAAAAAACCAAGCTATCCCAAACGAAATGGGTCTTAATTCTCTTTTTAGAGCAGTTTTGATCATTATGAATGTCATTCCCAGAATTATTAGTAACCCAAATATAATTCTAAGATCATACCACGGTTTTATGATTTCTATATCCGGGTCAGCACTCAAGTTTATTGGTAATATAAAATTTCCGAGATAGTGCATAACTACAAAACATTGAGTGCTTACATATTCAAATCTTGAAACCAAGTAATTTGTAGAATTTGTAGAATCTGGTGTTAAGTAGTATTGATTGAAGATAAATAATGAAGTAGTTATGACCGCAGTTGGGCCGATTTTTTTTAGTAATCTGATTATTTTTTCCTTAGTTTTCGTTTTGAATTGTTCAATGATAGCATATTCTTCAAATAAAAGGATGTAAACGAAAAGAATTGGAAAAAACATTACTCCAGTTTGTTTTGTCCAAATACCAAGTATCATAGTTCCTATATAAAGAAACCATTTTCTTCCAAAAGGATTTATGTATAGCAGTAATGATACAACCACGCAAAATGTAGAAAAAGAATCAGATCTCGCACAGATGTAATTAATAGTTTCTGCGTTTGCAGTATGCAAGGCAAACCAGGTTATTGCCATTAAGCTAATGATAACTATGTATTTATTTTTAGAAATAGCAGATTCATAGATGTGTTTAGTTAGGAAAAATAAAAAGACAATTAAAACCAAAAACCAAAGAAAAATATGATAATGGAAGTATTTAGGGTTTAATCCTCCAGCTATAGCATAGTCGATAGCATTTTTAAGAGTAACTATTGGCCTGTATGATCTGTTTGCTGGAAGGGAGCTAAATGTGTCAGCATTGGTAAAAAATTCTGTCCAGTTATCTAAGCTACGAATAGATTCATTTTCTTTAATAGTATGATAATCGTCAAAGAAAAATGGATTGTCAAAATGATTTAGATAAACTAAAGAAGTTATAAACAGAATAATAGTTAAACCTACTAAGTAGATTTTTTTGGAAGTTAAATCGCTGAACATATATCCTTTAAAAATTACAGTAGAGTAATTAGTTACGAAAATTCATTACAGATACTGGTCATTTAATTTTAAATACTATTGGCTAAATATAGTAGTTTTATATCGTTTTGGTAGTATCTGAAATAAATATTTGAAGAGTAAAAAGTGGTTATCGCGTATTTGACTATTCGGACCAATAGTGATAGATATATTCTAAAGTATCAATTTCATAACTATTTTTTTTGTAAAAATTACAAGCAATTTCATTCTCTAATTGTGTTACAACTTTAATCTCATGAATATTTTCTAATAAGGCAATTTCTTCAGCTTTTTGTAAAAGTGCACTGCCAATTCCCAGACCTTGGTGTTTTGGCGAAGTTGCAATGAGCCCAATCTGATAAAATGATTTGTTTTTTTTTAATGATAAAAATCCAATGATTTTGTTCTCTTTCATAAAAACTAAAATATGATCGGCTAAGTTTCCTTTTAAACTATTGGTGATCCAAAGAATATATAGTTTTTCGAAATAATCTGATAATTTTGGATCTAACTTGAATCTGGAGTATTTCCCACTTGCAATAGCTAAGTTTTTTAACTCATTTGTTAATACACCAGAATATGCTATTACTTCTGGTTTTTTAGAAAGTTCATTTGCTGTAGAAACCTTTTTTTTAAATGTAACTTTTTGGTCATAAAGTGGCAGGGTAGGGTTTCTTAAAATTTCTCTAGAATAAATATATGTTAGGTCAAAATCTGAAAGTTTTGATAGATCTATTTGATTATTTTTAGCAATCATCTTTCCAACTCTAATACCAAAGAATTCAGAATCCCAATTCAAAGTTTCTATTTCGTTTTTTAATGGCATTTATGTTTTTTTGTTAAGAATGAGAAGAAGATTTTGTTGTGTTTTAGTTGACCATTTTAGAAATTATATAAGTGGGTCTTTCCTTAACTTTATCAAATGTTTTACCTAAATAAATACCTATAATTCCAAGGATAAATATTATTAATCCAGACAAAAACCAAATTGAAATAATAATACTTGCAAACCCCAATACTTTAATTTCTCCGTTGATATATTTAAAGATATAAATGAGTCCTGAAATAAATGAAAGTGTTGCAATTACAAGCCCCAATCTTATAGTTAATCTTAAGGGTTTATCAGAAAATGAAATAATATTGTCAAAAGCTAATTTAATCAATTTCCCCCATGAATAGGAAGATTTTCCTTCAGCTCTGGAGCTATGTGCTACACTAATTTTGGTGCTCTTAAAACCTACCCATTGTACCATGGTAGGGAAAAAACGAACATGGTCATTCATTGATAATAAGGAATGAATTACTGTTTTGCTATAAACACCAAAATTTGCAATAGATGGATCCTGCTTGCTGTCTGTTAGATACCCAAAAGTTTTGTAAAATAGTTTTGAGGATATTTTTTTGAAGAAACTATCTTGTCTTAGTTGTCTTTGAGCATAGACAATATCGTAATCTTCTTTTGCTTTATCCAAAAGTTTTGGAATCTCTTCGGGGCGATCTTGAAGATCACAGTCCATAACGACTACCCAATCACCAGAAATATTTTCTAAACCCGCAGTAATGGCATAATGTTGCCCAAAATTTCTGCTTAATTTGATGCCTTTTACATTCTTGTTAATAGCACAGATTTTTTCTATAGCTTCCCACGAATTGTCAGGACTTCCGTCTTCCACTAATATAATTTCGTAAAAATCGGAAATATCGTATAATGTTTTTTCTAAACGTTCTACAAGCTCATCAACAAGATGTTCAGCTTTATAGACGGGACTTACTATTGATAACTTCAAGTATTCTTAGGAATTTTAATGAATATTTTTCTAAAAATACTAAAATATTTAAAGAGTTTGTTAACTTGTCGATTATTAGAATTAAGGTTTTCGTATCATTTAATCTGGTTTTTAATTGTTTAGTTAAAAACTACGCAAGCCTTTCTTATTTATCATAATCTACCCAAGATATAAATGATCCCTTTTAACAAACCTTATATGACTGGAGATGAGCTGTATTATATTAAGGATGCAGTTGCAAAAGGTAAAATCTCTGGTAATGGTTACTACACTCAAAAATGTCATAATTTTTTTAAGGAAACTATTGGATTTAGAAATTGTCTCCTAACTTCTTCTTGCACGGATGCTTTGGAAATGGCGGCTATTCTGATTGGGATACAGCCTGGAGATGAAGTGATTATGCCTTCTTTCACTTTTGTTTCAACCGCCAATGCATTTGTTTTGAGAGGTGCTAAAATAATATTTGCTGATAGTTATTCTAATAATCCAAATATAGACGCTGGTGTCATCGAAGAGTTGATTACACCAAAAACAAAAGCAATAATAGTTGTGCATTATGCTGGAGTAGCCTGCGACATGGATACTATAATGGATGTTGCTAATAGACACAACTTGTTTGTTGTTGAAGATGCTGCTCAGGCAATAGACTCCTATTACAATGGTAAACCGCTAGGTACTATAGGTCATTTGGCAGCTTTTTCTTTTCATGAAACTAAAAATATTATTTCTGGAGAAGGAGGGATGCTGGTGGTGAATGATGACCGTTTTGATCAAAGAGCAGAAATAATTTGGGAAAAAGGAACGAATCGTTCAGCTTTTTTTAGAGGTGAAGTTGACAAATATTCTTGGGTAGACGTTGGGTCTTCTTTTTTGCCTTCGGATGTAACAGCAGCTTTTTTATTTGCACAATTGGAAAATTTTCAAAAAATTCAATCCAGAAGAAAATTGTTGTGGCAAACCTATAATGAAGGATTGAAAGATTTACAACATATTGATGATATTGAATTACCTAAAATTCCAGATTATGCTACTGCAAATGGACATTTATTTTATCTAGTTTGTAAGAATATTGAACAAAGAAGTGCATTAATTTCTCACCTGAAAGATGACGGCATATATGCTGTTTTTCATTATTTATCACTTCATAAAAGTCCTTTTTATATTGCCGATAATAGTAATCGATTATTGAAAAATTGTGATAAATATGCAGACTGTTTGGTAAGATTACCGCTATTTTATGAGTTGCATACACAGGATCAAGTTAAAATAATTGAATCTGTCAAAACCTTTTTTGAATAAAATTACATCTATGGTATCTAATTTTTCCTCTAAAAACCTTTATCGTAACTTATTTATAGGTCTCTCAGTTTTTTTAGGCATTTTGATGATGTATTTGAGTACGGACTATGGACCATTGGAAGATACAAGAATTCATCAGGATCACGGAGTAAGAATATTAAATTATTTCAAAGGAATAGATAAGAAAGCGGCATTGACTCCTGTAGATGATCAAGGCAATTATTATGATGTAAACAAAAATCTAGATAGTGAGGAACATGGGATGAATGGATTTGGAGGTTTTTTTGATTTAGTATCTAATTTTTTACATCAATTTTATCCTTCTTCTGAAATTTACGCATTTAAAAACTTTGTTAATTCCATTTTTGGATTTTTACTTTTTTTGTTTTGTGGTTTAATAGGAAAAGAGTTAAGAAATTGGAAGTTGGGAGTTCTGACATTGATTTTTGTAACCTTAACACCTGTAATGTTTGGTTATAGTATGAATAACCCTAAGGACATTCCTGCTGCAGCATTTTATATTATTGTAATATTTCACAACATAAAACTATTAAAAGAACTCCCAGCAATAAGTTTGAAGAGATCATTTTACCTAATACTTAATATTTCATTGTTAATTAATATTAGAGTAATAGGATTGATAACGATAGGATATGTTGTATTAGGAGTTTTTTTATGGTGGTTATTAGAGAATAAAAAGCACAATTTTACAAAGATTCATAAAAAAGACTCGCTGTTTTTGGGGAGTAAAGTATTAGCAATATGTGTGGCGTCATATATAGCGGTTAGTATTTTTTGGCCATATGCTCAAACAAATCCTTTTAAGGTTCCAATAGAAATTTTAATTAAAATGGGAGAATTCAGGGGGTTTGAGAATCTTCAGTTGTTTGAGGGTGTCTGGAAGAGTAGTTTTGACATGCCTTGGTATTATGCTATAAAAAATCTATTCATAATCATGATGCCATTGCATGCTTTTTTAGGCTTTTTTCTTATACCAATTCTTTATTTCCGAACGACAAAAGAACAGATGCTATATGTATCAATGATTTTGTTTGCTTCAGTGTTTCCAATGCTTTTGGTAGTTGTAGGAAAGCCTAATAGTCATGACGGTTCAAGGCAATTTATGTTTTCGGTAATGCCAATTGTTGTATTAAGTGCTTTTAGTTGGTATAAATTATTTGGTTTAATTCCGAAAAAGAATCTGGTCAAGGTAGTTTTTGGGTTGATGATCCTTTTAATGCTAGAACCTTTAAGATTTATGATTCAATATCATCCTATGCAAGCTTTGTACTTTAGTCCAATTGTGGGGGGTGTATCAGGAGCATATGGAAATTATGAAATAGATTATTATGGTGTTGCTGTCAAGCCTTCTTTAGATTGGTTAGATAAAAATGTTGGAGACTCAAAGAACCCACCAAGAGTACGTTTGTACTATGGTAGTCAGATGAAGATAAAATCTTATTTAGATCGAAATCCTAATTTGCAATATGCTTTGTCTAAAAGAGAATCTTCTAAATGGGATTATTCAATCATCATGTTAGCCGAGGGTAAGTATAAAAGGGATCTCGATGTTAATTGGTCCCCCAAGAATACAGTCCATGAAATAAAAGTTGATGGAATCTCTTTGTGCTATATCGTGAAAAACGACTATAAAGGAGATGATTATTTTTTAGAACTTCAACAAAACGTAGCGAATTCTCCTTCTGCAAACGGTTTTATTGACCTTGGTCTTGTTTATTTTAATAAAACAGAATATGTGCGAAGTATAGAGGCATTTAAAATGGCGATAAATATTGACCCCTCAAATAGTCTTGCGTACAATAATATTTGTTCGGCCTTTAATAGACTGAAGATGTATGAAAAAGCCCAAGAAGCTTGTGAAAAAGCAATTTCTTTACGTCCTGATTTCGATTTAGCGAAGAATAACTTGTTGGTGTCTAAGAATAGAATATCACGATCTAGAGAAGAAAATCTAACCGTAAAAGAATACCTTAATTTGAGTTATAACTACTACAGACTTGGTTTTTTTAAAGAGTGTATTGATACTTGTGAAAAATTATTAGAGATTGATCCAGATAATGTTATTGCATATAACAATATCTGTTCGTCTTATAATAATTTAGAAGATTATGAGAACGCAATAAAAGCTTGCGAAAAAGCATTGGAAATAAATCCGAATTATGAAGTAGCGAGGAATAACTTGGATAGTGCAAAAAAGAAGATAGGTGATTAATAAATACGAGTTATAAGTTAAAACTAATGGATGAAAACAGATCAAACAGAATTAAATAAAGAAGTTGTTATTTCAAAATTTATTAATGGCAAAGTAGTTTTTATAATGTTTTCCATCTTTTTTTGGTTCATTATAAATTATGTAGACACCGATATGCCTGCCCATATGAGATCTATTGTGAAGGTGAATAATGGGCAATCCTCTTACTATCCTCACTTTTTGTTTTTTTTTGTAGTAAATGCATTGTCTTTTTTTTCTAGTGATTTCAAACTGATGACTTTGGTTACATCATTAGTTTTAGGCCTAGCTTCGGCAGGTAAGTATTGGATCTCGAAAAAAATAATTTCTCAATTGATTTCGGATATTAATTTAAAATTTAAAGATAATGTAATAACCATAGTAAGCTTTGCATTACTTTTCTGTTTTGCGATACCTGATTTTTATAATTTTTTTGTCTTAAAGCAATTATACCTTGGAAGAACCCCTTCCGTAGTCTGGCATAACTCAACTACAATAAGCGTTTTTCCCTTTGCGATACTTCTTTTTTGGAAACAATTAAAATTATTTGATAGAAATGATCGAATTTCAATATTTGATCGAGATATCTTCTTGATTTTGGCTTTGATCATCTTAAATATTCTGATTAAGCCATCTTTTGTTTTTGTTTTCTTCCCAATTTCCGCTTTATTCATAATGATAAATACAAACTGGAAGTTAAATAAGCAATGTATTATACAGCTTTTACCCATTTTTGTTGGAGGGGTGTTTTTGCTAATTCAATATTTAGTTATTTATCAGAATCAACCAGAAACTACACAATTATCTAATAGTGCCTTAGAAATTGGAGTTCCTTTTGAGTTTTTTCTCGCATTTATTCCTGTATGGTATCTCCCGGTAGCATATTTGCTTTCGTTTGCATTACCAATTGCAGTTATATTTTATTACCGGGAAATCTTAAAGTATAAACCATTTTTATATGCACTTTCCTTGACTTTATTTGGTATTTTGTTAAGTGCATTTTTATTAGAAGGAGGGTTAAGAAAACATCATGGTAATTTCACTTGGCAAAATATAATTTGTAGTTACTTATTGTTGTTAACGACAGTTAGTTTTTTGCTTAGAAAAGTGAAAAATCAAAGTTTGTACTCTAAGAAAAGGATTATTTTATGGGGACTTTTTATACTTCATTTTCTTTCGGGAATATTATATTTACTTAAGATGTACTTCACCGGTAGGTATCATTAAAAACTGTACGGTATTTGACAATATTTAAAAAATAGACAAACCCGTAAGCGTAGTTAACCTTTCCAAAGCAAACATTCCCAATTCAGAGTTGCCTTTAGGGTTAAGTGGAGGACTCCATACTGTAACAGTATATTGCCCAGGGTGTACAGCGGTTATTCCACCTCCAACGCCACTTTTACCCGGTAACCCTACTCTAAAAGTAAATTCTCCAGCTTCATCATAAAATCCACAAGTTTGCATGATGGCATTAATTCGCTTTACTTTTTGAGGTGATAAAATTTGTTGATTATCGGATAGTTTTCTGCCTTGATTGGCATACATCATAAAAGCGGTAGACAATTCTTTGCAAGACATTTCAACTGCACATTGAAAAATATAAAAGTCCAACACTGTTTCGATATCATTTTTGATATTTCCAAAGGACTTCATTAGGTTCAACAAAGCTGCATTTCTGTGGCTATACTTTTTTTCAGAATAGAATACTTCTTTATTGATATCTATAGTGGTATTGTCGGTTATGGTATGAATAAAATTGAGGAAGTCTTTTTTAGGATTCTTCAAAAGTGAAATTAGAATATCTGAAATGACCAAGGCCCCTGCATTGATAAATGGGTTTCTGGGAATACCTTGTTCATACTCCAATTGAACAAGAGAGTTAAACGGATCCCCAGAGGGCTCAACATCTACACGTTCAAACAAACTATCGTCAATTAAGGACATTGCAAGTGTCAATGCAAAAACCTTTGAGATACTTTGGATAGAAAATCGTTCCTGGGAATTACCAAAATGATAATGCCCGGAGTTGATGCAATACAAATTCATTCCAAATTTATCAGGACTCACTTTTGCAAGTTCAGGAATGTAAGAAGCAACAGTGCCTGTACTTTTTTTTAAGTTCAGTTCTTCTTGTATTTGATTTAGTATAGCCTGATAATTCATTATCAAAAATTAGTTGAGTTCACTTAAAGAACTTCCTGGTTCAATCTCGTATGGAGTTTTGTCTTTTTCAAAAATACGAGCCGTTAGATTTCCTCCTAAGGTAATTTTATCGCCTTCTACTTTTAACCAACTTCCTTCTCGTAAACCAACTACAGGTTGCGTGTTGAGATTGTGAAATTCTTTGATACGTGTCTCACGTGTTTCTCCTTTATGAGTAGAGTTGGGGTCCGGATCCAAATAGTGTGGATTAATGTTAAAAGGTACTATTCCCAAAGTTTTTAAACTAGGAGGGTGAACAATTGGCATATCGTTGGTGGTTTGCATTGTTAAACCACAAATATTACTTCCTGCACTAGTTCCTAAATAAGGTGTACCGGACATGACAGCATCTCTAATTAGCGGAATACATTCGTTACGATACAATTGATCTACCAACAAAAATGTATTTCCTCCACCTGTATAAATACCTTGTGCATTTTTAAAAGCTTCTTGCGCATCAGAAAACATATGAATGCTAACAATACGTTTATTTATTTTCTTGAAAATATTATTAATACCAATAGTATACTCGTCATGGGTTATGCCTCCAGGTCGAGCATATGGAATGAAAAGAACTTCGTCTTGGCCTTGGTACAATTCTTCTAATGTTTCTAGCAAATATTCTAATGGTTGGCTGCCGTGCAAGGTAGAGGTACTAGCTATAATACAATTTGTCATTAATTTTTCTTATAGGTGGTTTAACTTTTTCTTATAGAGAAATACCGAGGTAAGATAAAAAAATGTAGTATCTTTTTGAAGAAAATTAACCCTGTTTATAATGAAAGTAAAATTAACTGTCTTATTCATATGTTTAGCAATTACTCAATCTATTGCTCAAATTACTTCAAGAGTGATGATTGAAGGTAAAATTAGTGCACCTATTGGAGATGATGTCGAAGGTGTAGTAATTTATAATCGTAGCTCTAATAAAGGAACGATTACCAACCAAAAAGGAGAATTTAAGATCAATGCCGGGATTAATGACAAAATAGAAATTGTGGCTATGCAATATCAACACTTTTTGGTATTAATAGACAAAGGAGTGGTCGACAGTAAGAGGTTGAATGTGTTTCTTAATGAATCTGTCAATCAATTAGAAGAAGTGGTTGTTACTCCTTATGATTTATTAGGAAATGTGTCGGTAGATGTCAAAAAAATAGGTTTTAGTGAGAGCGGTATTGGAGAGGTTTCTAAAGAAACTTCGACAAGAATTAATGACACTGACTATGATTTTAGACCGGATGAAGTGAGTGCATTAGAAAATAAAGTGTTTTTAGAAGACAGAATGATTAACGGTTTAAACTTTGTTAATCTTTTTAAATTGGTTTATAATGATAAAGATAATTCAAAGAATAAAAAGAAACCTAAAGATATTGATGTGAAGATGAGAGATATGTACAATGACGATTTCTTCAGAAATTTTTTGGCTCTTGAGATGGATCAGATCAATGACTTCATTTTCTTTGCAGAGGACAACGGACTGGATAACGCTTATTTCGAAACCGGCAAAGAACTCGATCTTCTTCAGTTTTTGGTATATCAAAGTAAATTGTACCGTCAGCGACAATAGTTTTGTAACGGTCAGATTCAGGTAACGTCTTTTACATAATGCTTAGTGGATATGATACTAAGCATTCTATCTCGTAATTGATGAAGAAAACTGTTACTTTTTTTATTCTGTTGATGATGTCTGTTAGTTTTGGGAATGCCCAAATGCTTAAGGGCAGGGTAGTAGCAGATTCAATTCAAGGGTATGCGATCAACATTGTTAATTACTCCAACCTAAAGGGAACTACTAATGACGAGAATGGGTCTTTTAGCATTCCGGCCAATGTTGGGGATTCTGTTGTCTTTTCTTCGGTTCAATACAAAGTAGTTACCCTAAAAGTAAGTGAAGAGGATCTTGATAATGAAAACTTAGAAATTGTTCTATCTGCCAAAGTTCAATTACTTGATCGTGTAAAAGTAAGTAATATTGAGCTATCTGGATATCTTAATGATGATGTGGGTAAGGTAGAATTATTACCATATGTTGATAATAAAATTTTAGGACTTCCTTTTAGCGATAAACCTCAGCCAACACAAGTTGAACGAAGGATTTATACGGCAAAATCCGGAATTTTAGAAAGGCCTATCAATTATTTAAATGGTACTCTCAAAAAATTAAAGAGAATCAAAGCTCTTCAAGATTTGGATAAGGTGGTATATCAAGGAGAGACTTCATTTGATACCTCTTTTTTTGTGATCGCTCTGGAGATTCCTGAGGAGTTGATCACAGATTTCATTTATTATTGTGCTGAGGATGATTACTTCAAAGATTTACTGGTGAATTCAAAAAAGTTGAGTTTGATGGACTTTTTTAAAGGTAAAGCAATATTATATCGAAAACACAAAGAGTTGGATTGATATTTTTAAGTACATTTAACCCTTTATAATTTTTTCTAAATATGAAAAAGAGCTTAGGTCTTGTGTTATGTGTTATGGTGATTACTTTGAGTTCGTTCGTTGCTCATAAGTTTTATGTCAGTGTTACACAAGTCGAATATAATAAAGAACAACAATCACTTCAGATTATTACCAGAGTTTTTATCGATGATATCGAAGAAGTACTCCGACAGCGATATGATGCAAAAATTCAACTAGAGCCAAATGCAGAAAGTCCAAATGTCGATGAGTATTTGGAGAAATACTTCGATCAAAAAATCACTTTTATCATTAATGGAGAAGAAAAACCTTTCGTTTTTTTAGGAAAAGAATATGAAGATGATCTGATCCTCTTATATCTGGAAATAGAAAATATAAATAGTTTAGAAACTTTTGAAATATCCAATCAAGTATTAATGGATCTTTTTGAAGAACAACAAAATATTATTCATGTTAAAAATGAAAACATCCGTAAGAGCCTTATCCTAGAAAAAAGAAGGGATACAGGGATGTTAAAATTTAGTGAATAAATCTTTAAGCTTTTAAAAAACAACTATTTTGCAAATCATTTCAATTAACTCAAATTCATTCCAATGAAAAAGATTCTTTTACTTCTTTTGGGAGCTGTGATGGTGTCAGGGGCCTATGCACAAAACCAAGGGAACGATGGAGGTGCGCGAAGATTAGGGCACACAAATCAAAACAAGTTCAAACAAATGTATGAGGAGTTTGCTACTCCTAATATGTACCGCACAGCTTCGGGGGCGCCAGGGCCAGCTTATTATCAGCAGCAAGCAGATTACAAAATGGATATCGAGCTAGATGATAAGAATAAAAAAATCACAGGTAAAGAAACGATTACATATACCAACAACTCTCCTGATAACTTAGAGTTTTTATGGGTGCAATTGGATCAAAATATGAGAGCAAAAGACTCCAAAACTCCATTAATACAACCAGATGGAGTTGCAGGAGCTGAGCAACCTGGAACTTTTGCCGCAAAATACCTTGGTTCACCTTTTGATGGAGGATTTAATATTACTGCAGTAAAAGATGCTAGTGGTAATGCGCTACAGTATACAATCAATGCTACAATGATGCGTGTAGAAATGCCAAAGAATCTTAAGTCTGGAGAGAAATTTGTATTTTCTATCGATTGGTGGTATAACATTAATAACCATGTTCTTAAAAGAGGGAGATCTGGATATGAAGAGTTTGCCGATGGAAACAGGGCCTATGTTATCGCTCAGTTTTATCCTCGTATGGCAGTGTACAATGATGTAGAAGGATGGCAAAATCACCAGTTCTGGGGAAGAGGAGAGTTTGCATTACCTTTTGGAAACTTTGATGTGAATATCACCGTTCCTTCTGATCATATTTTGGATGCTACCGGAAAATTAACGAATAGAAAAGAGGTTTTTAGTAAGGACATGATGAGCCGTTACGAAAAGGCTAAGAAATCCTATGATAAACCAGTAGTTATAGTAAGTCAGAAAGAAGCTGAAGCAAAAGAGAAATCATTTGCCAGCGATAAAAAGACTTGGAGATTTAGCGCTAAGAATGTTCGTGATTTCGGATTTGCTAGTTCTAGAAGATTTATATGGGATATGATGGCTGTTAAAGTTGGAGGAAAAGACGTAATGGCTGTTTCTATGTATCCAAAAGAAGGAAATCCACTTTGGGAAGATTGGTCCACAAAAGTTGTGGCAAGTACCTTAAAATCGTACAGTCGAATGACTTTTGATTATCCATATCACAAAGCCATTTCTGTGCATGCCAAAAATCAAGGTATGGAGTATCCTATGATTTGCTGGAATTATGGAAGACCAAATCCTGATGGTACCTACAGCGATCGAGTTAAATATGGAATGATGAGTGTGATCATCCACGAAGTTGGACATAACTTCTTCCCGATGATTGTAAATAGTGACGAGCGTCAGTGGACATGGATGGACGAAGGATTAAATACCTTTGTTCAGTATGTGGCAGAACAAGATTTTGCAGAATGGTATCCAGAAGCTGTTGCACCACTCAAAAAATATCCTTCAAGAAGAGGTCCTGCACAAAAAATAATTCCTTATATGAGCGGAAATCAGGATTTCTTATCTCCGATTATGACACAATCTAATAATATCCACCAATTTGGGCCTAATGCGTATGCAAAACCTGCAACTGGTTTGAATATATTGAGAGAGACTGTTATGGGGAGAGAACTTTTTGATTACTCTTTCAGAACATATTCTCAAAGATGGATGTTCAAACACCCAACTCCAGAAGACTTTTTCAGAACAATGGAAGATGCTTCCGCTGTAGATTTAGACTGGTTCTGGAGAGGATGGTTCTACACTACCGATTATACAGATATTGGAGTAGGAGAGGTGAAGAAGTTTGTAGTATCCAAAGAAGCTACACAACAAGCTAAAGACTTTGCTGCTGCTCGCGGTGTGAGAGTTGAAGATTTTGGGCCATTAGTATTTATGGTAGAAGAAGGTAGTGACGAATACAATACGATTAAGAGTAATGGAAACATTATTGATAATGCGAAGACCCTAAAAGAGTATGTAATGGATAACTTCTCTCTGGGAGAAAGAGAAAAATTAAAAGAGCCTAAGTATTTCTATGAGGTTACTTTTGAAAAACCAGGAGGTTTGGTAATGCCGTTAATTGTAGAATATACTTATGAAGATGGTACTTCTGAAACGATTACTTATCCAGCAGAAATCTGGAGAAAAAATGACACAAAAGTAAAACGTGCTATAGCTTCAGAAAAGAGTATTACCAAAATAGTGGTAGATCCAAATTTTGAGACTGCAGATATAGATACATCAAATAACAGCTGGCCTCAAAACAATCAAATTGGTAAGTTTGATAAATTTAAAAATAAAGTGAAAGGAAAATAATCCCGAACATAAAATTTTCATAAACAAAGCCGTCACAAGTAATGTGATGGCTTTTGTTTTATGGATATTACCTATATTTGTATCCATATGATGACAGTACCTTTATTTATAAGTGGAGCCGAGATTGCCTTTATCGTTTTTATATTGGTAATGGTGTTTGGTGCCGATAAAATACCTGAAATTGCTCGGGGCTTAGGCAAAGGAATGAGAATCGTAAAAGACGCTACAAACGATATCAAAACCGAAATTACCAAAAGTGCAGAAAAGCACGGTATAGATACCGAGATTACTTCTTCTATTACTACAGATATCAAAAAAGAAATCGATCAGGTAAAAGACGATATCGAAGAGATTACCGGCCCGGTAAAACGAAAATTATGATTTAGATTTTCAATCGACTTGCATTTTTGATCAATTTTCCTTGTAGATTTTAATTTTTTTTCAAAAAAAATACACTTTTTTTGCTGGTATGATATTTTTAAATATCAATCAGTAAAAGCTCCTGTGTTTATAGGTGTTTCGGGGAAATTTTAGCTTAACAACGAGGTACTATGCGAGCATAATATTGCGTTTTTTGTTGCGATAACCGCAAAAAATCAATCAAATATTTAGAATATAATTAATATATTAGGAGTGAAATTAACTAAATGATAAATTTTGATTATTTTTTCGATAATCACAACTTAGTAGTTTTTAACACACAAACTCATAAATCTTATTCTAAAAATGAAAAAACTAATCCTTCTAAGTTTTGGACTTCTTTTGGTGTTTTCTTGTTCCAAAGAAGATCCGAATTCAATTATTGATCCCATGGTAGAATCGACCGATTCTCAAAAGATTCTTTCTGTAGACGAAATCAACAAATATATAGCTAATGAGCTAAAAACCACAGGTGATCTGGCTTGGCGAGATGCACCAGCAATGGTGTTATATAGTGCAGTAATGCATAGTGGTGGTATTTTAAGTGTTGGTTATGGAGAAAAGGGAGAAAGTTTTACTACACAGCAACGTTCCCCTAGATTGAACAGTGCTAAAAATAATATTATAGATATCGTTCAAGGCTCAGAACAGACTACAAAATCAAATATTTTACAATATGAAGATGAGACTTTCAATTTTGTAGACTTTGAGATTTCTAGTTTGGAAACTGTGATTGCTTTACAGCAAGCAGATCAAGTACGGTATATAGATACATTCTACACTTCTTATTTGGAGCAAAACGATGTGCAACAAAAGGATTTTGGATGTGCACAAAGTGGAGAAAGTATCAATGGAAATGATTATCGCGTGATTTCTCCTAATGCATGGTTACCGTGGAATTTTGATATTCATAACGTACCGCAAGCTTGGAATTACAGTACAGGAGCAGGAATTACCGTAGGATTAATAGATACAGGGCTTTCTGCTAACCAAAGCTTATTGGGTAGTAATTTTAACGACGGTAGTTCTAATGGAAGATTCGTACAACGTTTTGGAACATATATCGATTCTCCTTGGTGGTGGTCAAACAATGTAGATGGACCAAATGACCGCTGTGGTCATGGTACGTCTATGGCATCAGCTATTGCTTCTCCAAGAAACGATGATGGTATGCCAGTAGGAGTAGCTTATAATAGTAATTTGGTGTCTTATAGGGGTACTTCTGATGTAGTCCTAGAAGATTATCATGAGCGCAAAGGTGTTCGTGATGCTTTAAGAGCATTAGGGAATCGTAACGATGTAAGAATCATTTCGATGTCCATTGGATATCCTTGGTCTATTGGTAATGTAAAGGATGCTGTTCGTTATGCATATGGGAAAGGAAAAATGATTATTGCTGCAGGAGGAACATCAACTTCGTTTACCAATTGGTATGGAGTTATTTTTCCAGCTAGCATGAGTGAAACAGTTGCTGTTACAGGAATAAAAGATAATGGGTATAACCGTTGTAGCAATTGTCACGATGGAAATAAGATAGACTTTACTATCGTAATGCAAAGAGCAGGAGATTCAGGTAGAAATGTTCCGGTAGTTGGATTTAACGGTGGAACTAGAAATTATGTTGGGGGGTCTTCGGTAGCTACGGCTACAACAGCAGGGATAGCAGCCTTGGTATGGGCTCGTAACCCCAATATGTCCAGAGCACAAGTGCTGGATAAGTTAAAAAGAGCAGGAGAGTTTTATCCTAGTCGCAATAGCCGATTTGGATATGGAAATATTAATGCACTGAAAGCAGTGCAGTAAGTTGAGCGAGTAATGATTTGTTTTCTGGGTTAGGTCAGAAAAGAAGAGTAAGGCATCTCCTCTTGTATAAGAGGAGATGTTTTTTGTATATGTGCTCTATCTCTATAGTACTCGACTTATCGTAAGTCCATCTCGAATTGGAAGCAGTACCGTTTCAATACGAGTATCTTCAACTAATAGTTTGTTGTATTCAAGGAGTGCTTTGGTAGAAAGGTCATCCTCTTCTATAGCTTCTATTACTTTGCCACTCCATAATACATTGTCAGATAATATAACACCTCCTGGTTTTATTTTATTAATGATTAATTCAAAATAGAGCGGATAATTCGGTTTATCTGCATCTATAAAAACCAAATCAAATGCTAAATCAATATTAGGTATAATGGTCGTTGCATCACCTATATGTTGATGTATCCGGTTTCCATAGGGTGATAAATCAAAGTACTTGCGCTGAAAATTCTCCAGTTCTTCGTTAATATCTATGGTGTGTAGTTGCCCGTCTTTTTGCATTCCTTCTGCCAAGCAAATTGCAGAATAGCCAGTATAAGTACCTATTTCCAGAATATGTTTTGGCGATATAAGTTTGGAAAGCATGCTTAATACCCTTCCTTGATAAGCCCCGCTCAGCATACGTGGTTGTAAAATCTTTTGATAGGTTTCTCTGGTGAGTTTTTGTAGTAATTCGGGTTCCTGCTGTGTGTGCTGGACCACGTAATTGTCTAATTCTTCTGGAATGAAGTGCATATATTAGTTTTTTGTAAAGCTTGATTATGATAATTCATAAAAGGCTTTCTTGTTGTGTATCACTTAGAAAGCCTTTTGTGTATTTAAATGTATTGTTGGAAAAGTTAGGGTTAATCCACTTTTATGGTCTCTCCCAAAATTTTGTTTGTTAAGTTTCTTTTGGCTTCTTCGTTATCTCCAAATAACCAATTTAGAACATTGCATTCCCAAATTTCGTCGTATTCTTTTTCATTAATAATATCACGTTCTAAAGCCAAGTCCAATATTTTTCCAGGATAAGAAGATTGCGGCTCGCTTTCCATTTCTCCTAACGGATAAGGATCATCAAGTCCCATAATTACCTGTTGGCTGCCCTGTCGTTCTACAGTAAGTTTTAACGAATCTGTATCGTGTACCAAAGTGTCAAAATAGATATTTGGATGTCCTACTGCTTTTCTTGGGTGTTGTTTCCCTTCAAAAAGATCGGGTCTACCATCAAAACCTTGAATACGTCGTCCTAGATTCATTTGCGCCAATTGCCCTCCGTGAGCAAAACAAGTTCTAATGTTTGGGTATCGATTTTGCATTCCGTTTAAAGTATAAAAATGATAGGCATCGCCACATTGGGCTAGCATCCATACCAAATGAAAACGCCAGGCTACATTTTCAAGCTTTATCATTTTATCACCATCATAAGGATGTACTTCGATAGCAAGCTTGTATTTGTCGGCAAGCTCAAAAATAGGATCATTTTCTTCATCAAAAATGCATCGCCATTGTCCAATAGAATCCATAAAATGTGTAGGTAAGCATAATACATACATGCCTAGTTCTTCTACACAACGTTCAATTTCCCATAGTGCTCCATTAATAAATCCAGGATGTACCACAAAACCACAAGAAAATTTGTCTGGATGATCTCTCTGTACATTTGCGTTAAAATCATTTTGAAAACGCAAAGCGTGCTTCATTTCCTCTAATCTTAAGCCATTTCCATACAATTGCGAGAGATTAAGGACTACTGCATGATCAATCTTGTTTTGTTCCATCCATTCCAGTTTTTCATTCAAGAAAAAGCTGGAATGTGTTACCGGCCGTTTCCAGCCTTTTTGTAACATATACTTTCGCTCATCATCAACCCAAAAAATCTCCTTTTCTTTCATGAACTTCGGAATTTCCTCGGGATAGGGCAGTAAATGCGAATGTCCGTTAATTCTAAGTTTTCGTTTCATCTGTTTGTTATGTTGTTATGTAAGTTATTTGATGAGCTTTTTGCTCATTAGCATGTGTGCATCACGATTTCTTTTGAGGAGGCTCCATTACCGCTCCACAGTTCGAACAAGTACACTTTTCTTTGTTACTATAGTATTTGTCAAAAATGATAGGCATATCAGTTTCGATATTATCCAAAGCAAACTCCTCTCTGTATAAAGGGGAATTGCAGTTTTCACAATACCATTCCAATGCATCCATCATGCCTTCACTGCGTGGATATTCAATCACTAAACCTACTGTATTGGCACCACGTTGTGGTGAATGTGGTACTTTGGGTGGTAGCAAATAAATATCGCCTTCTTTGATATGAACATCTTTAGGTTCACCATTCTCTATTATTTTTAGTATGATATCTCCTTCTACTTGATAGAAGAATTCGGGAGTCTCATTATAGTGATAATCTTTACGATTATTAGGACCACCAACAACCATTACTATAAAATCTCCATTTTCCCAAACGCATTTATTTCCAACTGGAGGTTTTAACAGATGTCTATGCTCTTCGATCCAGGCTTTAAAATTCAATGGTGAAACTAGATTATTCATAATATTCGTTCGATTTTGTTAAGTATTCCTTTATTAAATGTAAGTATTTTGATTTGTATTTTATAATAACAAATGGTTAACTATAAGGACTTTGTCCTTCCTCCATCAACAGGGACATTAATCCCATTAATATACGATGCTGCTTCTGAAGCCAAAAAGGCTACAGCATTAGCAGTTTCCTCTGGTTGCGCAAATCTTTTGGCCGGAATATCATTCTTCATAGCATTTTCAACTTCTTCAATCGACTTTCCGGTTTTTGAAGCTTTATTCTTAATGATTTGGGATAATCTTTCGGTGGCTGTAGCTCCTGGTAACACATTGTTAACCGTAATACCAAATTGTCCTAACTCATTGGCGAGTGTTTTTGACCAATTGGCTACGGCCCCTCGGATTGTATTAGATACGCCTAATCCTGAAAGCGGCTGCTTTACAGAGGTAGATATAATATTGATAATTCTACCATATCCTTCCTTTTGCATTCCGGGAACCAAAGCTTTTACTAAAATGTGATTGCATTTTAAATGTTGTGTAAAAGCGCTTTCAAACTCTTGTACCGTCGCGCCATATATAGGCCCGGCAGCTGGTCCTCCGGTGTTATTGATGAGTATGTGATAATTCTTTGTAGTGTTTTTTGTTTTTTCCTCTAAGTCAGAGGGGTTTTGAAAATCTGCAACCAAATAATCATGAGATTGTCCTTGGGTTGTATCCAGTTCTTTTAGCACCTCTTGTAGCTTTTGTTCGTTTCGTGCTACCAGGGTAATGTTCGCTCCCAATTCTGCTAGTTGTAGGGCAGAGGCTTTTCCTATTCCCTGGGTGCTACCGCAGACTAATGCGTTTTTATGGGTAAGATTGAGATTCATCATAGAAACTTCTTATAGTGTTTTTAATATTGTATACATACGTTTTTAGGCTCAGTAAAGAAACGTAAGGCTTCAAAACCACCTTCTCTACCGACTCCAGAATTTTTGATACCCCCAAAGGGTGTTCGTAAGTCTCGCATCATCCATGTATTGATCCATACAATACCTGCGTGGATGTGTTTGGCCAAATACATACTTCGATTTAAGTTATTCGTCCATATGGTACTGGACAAACCATAACGAACATCATTGGCCATAGATAATGCTTGTTCATCATTGTCAAAAGGTGTGATGGTTACTACCGGGCCAAAGATCTCTTCCTGCATCACACTGCATTGCGTGGAATTTACCTCTATAATTGTAGGTTGCAAGTAATATCCATTTTCATGGCCTTCAACGGTAACATATTCTCCACCACACAAAATAGTTCCTCCTTCTTCTTTGGCTTTATCTATGTAGGACTTTACTTTTTCGAGATGAGGTTTAGAAACTAACGCTCCTAAGTTGGTTTCGGGGGCTAATGGATCTCCAATTTTTAATGCTTTGGTTTTTTCAACAAAATCGGATTTGAATTGATCATAAATACTTCTTTCTATAAAAATTCGCGAACCGCAGAGACATATTTGCCCTTGATTGGCAAAAGAGGATCTGAGTGTGGTATTTAACATTTTGTCATAATCACAATCTGCGAATATGAGGTTCGGGTTTTTTCCTCCTAGCTCTAGAGATAATTTTTTGAACGTTGGGGCTGCAATTTTTGCAATATGAGCTCCTGTTTTGGTACCTCCGGTAAAAGAAATAGCTTTGATGTCTGGGTGTTGGATAATAGCTTCACCTGCACTAGTACCCAACCCATGTACAATATTTAAAACTCCTTTGGGTAATCCAGCACTTGTGCAGATTTCTCCAAATAAAAATGCAGTCATTGGAGTGATTTCACTAGGTTTAGCTACTACCGTGTTTCCTGCAGCTAGAGCAGGCGCGATTTTCCAGGTAAATAAATATAAAGGCAAATTCCAGGGAGAGATACAGCCTACTACACCTATGGGTTGTCTCAACGTAAAATTGATCGCATCCAGACCACTGCTTTCGTGCGCTTCGCTTGCAAATTGCGTAATAGCATGTGCAAAGAATTGAAAATTAGAGGCTCCTCTAGGGATATCCACACTTTTGGCGAGGCTAAGAGGTTTCCCGTTGTCTATTGATTCGGCTAGTGCTAGCTCATCTGTTTTTTCATTGATTAAGGTTGCGATTCTGGATAGAATTTCGCTACGTTGTTGTAAAGTGGTGTTGGACCAATCGGGATAGGCGTTTTTTGCCGCCGTGTAGGCCAGCTCAATATCTTCGGTAGTCGAATTAGGAATACGTCCATATACTTCACCAGTGGAAGGTTTGTAGTTATCTATCCAGTTATCTAGTGCAGGAGGGATAAATTTGCCATTTATATAGTTATGTATTTCTTTCATTCCTTAATTGAATTAACTGAAAATGTATTTTAACTGTTCTGCTGTGTGCTTAAGATCTCCAGTATAGGTTTTGATTTCATTTTTGTTAAATCGTGCAGAAGGCCCCGAGGTGCTTATGGCTGCTAAGAACTTTCCATTGACGCCAAATACCGGAACTGCAACACAAACCAATCCGATTTCATTTTCTTCCATATCCAATGCAAAACCATTTCTTTTGATGTTTTCGATTTCTTCGATTAACTTTTGTTTATTCGTAATGGTGTTTGAGGTTATCGTTTCCAGTTCTAATTGTGCTACTGTTTTATGATAATCCTGTATACCAAAGGCGAGCATAATTTTCCCCAAACCTGTACAGTGCAAAGGTTTTTCGCTACCTATTTGTGAGTTGATTTGCAAATCATGTCTTCCTACCACCTTGTCCAAAAAATATACCTTTTGATTTCTGCAAATCGCAAGATGGGCAGTTTCTCCTGCACGTTTGACCAGCTCTTCCATAAAAGGTCTGGCTTTGGAGATAAAATTTTTATGAATACTTACTTTTTGGCCAAGCTCAAATAACTTTAATCCTAATCGATATTTTTCGTTTTCTGGATTTTGCTGAATTACATTAAGGGTTTCCATAGTGGCTAGCATTCTATATACCGCACTTTTGTTTGTGCCCATTAAACGAGCAATTTCGGTAACCCCTAATTCTATTTTATCGGTAGAAAAACAATCCAAAATCTTGAACGCTTTTTCTACAGAGGTGTTTAGAATTTTTTTGTCTACCGTATCACTCATTTCTTGTGGATTTATAGTGTTGTTGATTAGGCTTGTTTCTTGTATGCTACTGCTTTGATCTCAATAAGCAGGTGCGGGTGAGGTAGTTGGTGAACCGCTACCGTTGTTCGAGTAGGGCCACTGTAATCAAAATACTGTGCATACACCTCATTGTATCCGCCAAAATCATTCATGTTTACTAAAAAAGAAGTAATATCGATCACGTCATCTAGACTAGCTCCTTCTTCTTTTAAAATGTCATCGATATTTTCTAACACTGCCTTAGTTTGCGCCTTGATATCCAGGTTTGTTGTGCCAAATTCGTCGACTTCAACACCTTCAAAAGTGTTGTCTGGTCGTCTGGAGCTTGTTCCAGAAACGTATATAAAGTCACCCACGCGTTTTACATGGGGGAACTTTCCTCTGGGAGTTGCTTTGCCTTTTACTAGTTTTCCGGTGTTCATGTTTAATGATTGTTTTTTTTAGATTACTTCAATCTGGCTATTTTATCTTCTTCAAGAATTTCATCGGTTTCTTTTTGTACTTGTTGCAGGATTTGTTTCATATCCAGATCCGCATCGATTTCCTTATCAGCAATCAAATTGAGCAGTGCTTTATCTTGGGCCCTACCTATTTTCATTGCTTTTGCATAGCTGATATGTTCGTTGAAAGTAACCATAGAATATTTTGAAGAATATTCCTCTGGAAATGCTTTTTCCAATTCCATTTCAAGTTTTCTTTTTTCTTTGAAAATAGGATTAGCAACATGGTCTCTCATCTCATAATAGTTGTCTATGGCTAGGTCTGCAATCGCATCGGTATCTTCTTTTCTTGTTTTTTGATACATTTTAAACACAGTATCCCAATCGCCTTCGTATTGATCTAGGATCTCATCAAAAACAACGACATCTTCAAAAGAAGCATTCATACCCTGACCATAAAATGGGACAATAGCATGGGCGGCATCCCCAATCAACAAGGTTTTTCCTTTATAATACCATGGCGAACACTTTACAGTACCTAAAGATCCCGTTGGATTATTAAAAAATTCATTTTTAAGATCCGGAATTAGTGGTAAAGTATCCGGAAATTCGGATTCGAAAAACTCTCGTACTTTTTCAATGGTTGTGAGGTTATTGAAATTGTATTCTCCCTCATCATAAGATAAAAATAGGGTAACTGTAAAGCTGCCATCTAGATTGGGTAAAGCAATAAGCATGTACTGTCCTCTTGGCCAAATATGCAGATGGTCTTTGCTGATTTGATGATTACCTACCTGGTCCGCAGGGATTTCTAATTCTTTGTATCCATGAGTCAAAAAGTTCTGTGAATAGCTAAATAAGAATTTCTTCTCTAGATAATAGCTTTTTCGTAATGCAGAACCTGCGCCATCAGCTCCAAAAATCACATCTGCATCCACTGTAAATTCTTCTTTGGTGAGATAGCATTGAAATTCTGCTGTGGGTTTTTCGATATCAACATTAATGCATTTTTTATTGAAATGGATGTTTACATTTTCGTGTTTCTCAGCTTCTGTAAGCAGTAAAGCATTTAGATCTCCACGAGATACAGAGTTGATATATTCGCCTTTTCTTCCCGAGTAGTTGGAAGCAAAAGTGTTTCCCTTGGTATCATGAATTAGTCGCCCATGCATCGGGATGCATAATGGCAATACTTTGTCTGCAATACCTACCATATCCAAGGCTCTTAATCCGCGGTCGGATAGTGCGAGATTGATGGAGCGACCTGCAGAAATATCTGTAGTCCTCAAATCTGGCCGTCCTTCATATAATGATATTTTGTACCCTCGTTGTGCTAGACGTAGTGCTAACATCGAACCACAAAGCCCTGCTCCAATAATAACAATATGTTCCTTTTTGCTCATTATAGCAATGTTTTTAAAATTTCGGTCATTCGATACACATCTTCAAAAGTATTGTAAAGAGGCACAGGAGCACAACGAATTACATCCGGTTCTCTCCAATCAGTAATGATATGGTGATCAGTAAGTTTTTGATGTAAACTCTTATCCGCATGTTTCACTTGGATAGACAATTGGCATCCTCGTTCTTCGGGATTACTCGGAGTAATAATTCGAATTCGATCCGTATCTATTTCGTTGATTAAATATTCAAAATACCCTGTAAGTGCTTTCGACTTTTCTCTTAGATTACTCATGCCTACCTCTTCAAAAATATCTAGAGAAGCTTTAATAGCGGCCATGGATAGGATAGGAGGGTTGCTGAGTTGAAACCCTTCTGCGCCGGGCATCACATCAAACTCTTGACGCATATTAAATCGAGTATCTTTATTGTGACTCCACCAACCTGCAAAACGTTTTAAATCTTTGTTATACGCATGTTTTTCATGTACAAATAAACCACCAAGACTACCTGGTCCTGAGTTCAAATATTTATAGGTACACCAAGCTGCAAAATCTACTCCAGAGTCATGAAGATCAGGCATGATATTACCAGCACCATGTGCAAGATCGATACCTACCATACAATTTTTGGCATGTCCAAGGCCTGCAATTTGTTTGAGATCCAAGTATTGCCCCGTATAATAATTAAGTCCGCCAATTAATAGCAAAGCAATTTCATCTCCTTGCTCATCCAAAATTGTCTCCAGATCTTCCATCCGTAAAAGTTCCTCTCCTTCTCTAGGCTTCCATTCAATCAATCCATCTTTTGGGTCAAATCCATGGAAATGCAACTGAGATTCTACGGCATAACGATCAGAAGGGAAGGCATCACTTTCTATAACAATTTTGTACTTTTTTGCAGTGGGCTGATAAAAAGAAACCATTAATAAGTGCAAATTGGTAGTCAAGGTATTCATGATCACCACTTCTATTGGTTTTGCGCCCATTATTTTTGCCATACTATCGGTCAAAAATTCGTGATAAGGCATCCAGGGATTCTTGGCTTCAAAGTGACCTTCGACACCAAAATGAGCCCAATCTTTTAATTCTTGTTGAATGTACTGTTGTGTGGTTTTGGGTTGTAATCCCAAAGAGTTACCACACATATAGATCCAATCCTTTCCATTACTGTCTTTGGGAATATGGAACTTATCTCTATACGCCGCTAGCTTATCCTTTTGATCTTGTTCTTTTGCGAAATCCAGACTGGATTTTTGTAAGGTAGACATAAACGTGTTTTAATTATTGAAACAGTGTTTCACTAATTTACAAAAATCATTGAGCTCAGAAAAATATTTGGTTTAATTTTTTGAAAAAGAATTGTTAAATAAGGATCACTTTACAGCTGTAATAATCGTTTACGGTATTGAGTAGGAGTGTAACCCATATATTTTTTGAATTGTTTAGAAAAATAAGAAGGGTCGTTAAAACCACATTGATACATAGCTTCTGAAATGCTAGTATCTCCATGATTATCAAAAAACTCTTTGGCTTTTTTTATTCTGAATTCATTCAAAAAGCTAATAAAACTACGGTTGGTCGTATTCTTAAATAGTCTACAAAATGAATTTGAGGTCAATCCTAGTCGTTGGGCAATTTTCTCTGACCCTATGTGTTCTGCATAATGTGTATTCACAAATTCATATACCGTCGCAATTCTTTCTAGAGAATGGTTGCTAATATCTATAAAGGATTTGTTTTTTAAGAGTCGACGTTGATGGTTAGCGACAGAAAGTTGGTAAAGAATATGAACGGTATTAAGAAGTTGTTCTGTAGGATTTTGATTTTTGAGTTTCAAAAATTGATTGGATAGTTTTTTGTGTGTTTCTGAAGAGAATATAATTCCGTTTTTGGCGGAATCTATAAATTTTGATAATCCATTGAACTCTGGAAAATGAACTAGTTTTTCTTCTACAAAACTCTCTGGAAATTGAATTACAACTTCAACATTAGTTTTGAAATCTGTATTTCCAAATGGCATATGTGGGATATTAGGCCCAAGAAATATTAATAAACCATCGTCATAGGTCTCCGTGTACATATCAAGCTGCACCGTTCCTTTTCCATTTCTTATGAATACCAATTCATACTCAGGGTGTAAGTGCCAGCTTACAATATTACATTGAGATTTATTCTTGTAATTGTAACTAGCTACTTTTAGTGAACTGGATTGGTTCAAATAAATTTGTTCGTATAACACTCCCATAAGACAAAATTATCATAATTAGATTTTATAGATGTATTTTAGGGATATTTTGTCTTATAATTGGAATAATTTGTTTCAGTAGTCCCTGATTTATGTTTGTAATTTTGAGATAGTTAATCTCAAAGTATGAACTCACTTTTTTTATTGTGTAGTAGATCAAGGTATTTGGCACCAGCAGTGGTGTTTTCTACCATTAATATTTTGTTTGGTACCTGGGCCATATACATACCTACTATCAAAAATAAGTTGGGTATTGACGAGGGAACTTTGGGGGTAGCCATTTTCTTTATGGCATTAGGTACAATAACGATGTTACTTAGCGCTCCAGGGATTATCAAAAAACTATATGTTGGAAAAGCGACGGCCTATGGTATTTTGGGATTGCTTTTGGTGTTCCCATTATTATTTGTTGCTTCTTCATTTTATATGCTATGCTTTGTGATGTTTTTTGTGGGGATTTTTTCGGGTTTTACAGACATAGCCATGAATACTTTGGTTACTGAAATAGAAAAAGAGGACGGAGTACATATTATGTCTGCTAATCATGGTTTTTTTAGCCTGGGTGGAATGGTAAGTGCGGGGATTGGGACCTTCTTTTTGACTTCGATTACTTATCCGCTCTATCATGTTCTAGTTGTGGTAGGAATCATGATTATTGTCAATGCGCTGCTGGTTCGAAACTATATTCATATCGTTTCTAAAGAGGTCGAAGAGCTCTCTTTTAATATTCGCCATTTTATCCCTTTGTTTGGGCTCATCTTAATAGGGTTTTGTGTCATGGCTTCAGAAGGAGCAATTGTAGATTGGAGCGCACTTTACCTTGAGAAGGTGTCAAAAGCAAAAATTTCCTGGACAGGATTTGGGTATACCGCCTTTTCTGCGACCATGGCATTAGGAAGGTTTTTAGGAGACACCATTAGTACCAAAATAGGAGCAAAACGCACTATTACGTTGGGTACTCTTGTAGGAGGGTTGGGTTTTATTATGGTATTGCTGGTCGATCCAATAATAGCCATTGCCGGCTTTGGATTTGTTGGGCTTGGTTTTTCGGTGATTGTTCCCGAATTATTCCGAATAGGAGGTCGAGCCGAAAATATCGAAGCTTCTCAAGGTGTTTCTGCTATCGCTGGATCAGGTTTTGTAGGTTTTCTGGTTGGACCTGTTCTTTTAGGTTTTTTGGCCGATATTTCTTCCCTACGCCTTAGTTTTCTGGCATTGCTTTTGTTTGCTGTAGTGTCTTTTGCAATGTCTTTTTTGATAAAGAAATAGTTCTATTCGGTTAGTACTTCAATATTAGAGAAGGATAATGTCCAATTCCCTTCATTCCTTTTATGAGTTTTGGCAATTTTGATACCTTCAAAAGTTTCATAATCTTCCCAAGAGGTGATCAAGGAAGGCTCTTCGCTATTCTGTTGTCTGAACACCCATTCTTTGATCACAAAATCTCCTTCAAAATAAAAGTCATAAGCATCTCCGGGAGTATATCCTCCTTGATTTCGATAAATAACGGTTAGTTTTTGCATTTCCTTTCCGCTGATAGGGGCAATCGAGGTCACATAATGTTTTGTAGCAAAACTCTTTTTGTCCCAAACCAAATTGAAAGGAGCTAACAACCAATATTTATCATTGATAAAACTTTGATCTGCTTTTTGATTTGTACTATCTATTTTGGTGGTGTTATAAGTGATAGTGTCTTTGTCAGTGGTCATGGTAACCAAATCTTTTTTCGGTTTCCAACTCCATGAGCGCTCGTAATGAATGGTGTCGCGATCTACATTAAATGTAAATTTTATCTCCTTTACCTTGTCCCAATGTTTTAGTCCATTAGCATATGCAATGGATTCTGTAGTCGAATATATTTTGGGCTTGCTGGTAGTCTGTGCAGGTTTTGGATCTCTAACTTCTACATCATCTTCATACAAATCCGTTTTCTTGGTTTCATTTTTACAACCAGAAAGAAGAATAGTAAATAACAATAAAATTGATAAATATCTCATGTTTGTTCATTTTCTGGCAAAAATATAAAAAGAAAAACCTTGTTAATCTAGATTAACAAGGTTTTAGAATTTGATATATATGAAATCTACTCTACAGTCAATGTGTATTGTGGAGTTTTATTTAGCGGACAGAAGTAAGTATAAGTACCTTTCTTCAATGTAACGGTGTTTGAACTTTCTGTCTTTCCTTCAGCAACTACTTTGGTTACATAAGCTTCTTTGATGTGATTTTTAGCATCAGCAGCATCTTTTCCAGCAGGAACTAATACAAATCCAACATCAGTACCAGCACTGTTGTTTGAGATGTTAAATACATAACTACCTTCAGATAGTTTGATCTCTTTTTGAGTGAACTCTCCTTTAGTTTGCTCTAGAGCAACAGTTTTAACATCTTGTGCTTGCGCAGTAAAGGTAATTGCTAAAATGAATGTGAATAATGTGATTAAATTTTTCATAGTTTTAAAAATGATTAATATAAATGATTATTGATTTTTTTGTTTTATAGACCTGAAAAGGAGGGTTGGTTATTTGTATTCTCCTTTTCAGGTAGTTTTATGTTTGGGGTAACTCTAGTGGTTACTACTTATATTGTTGTAGTTTCTAGTGGTTGCGCAACTGGAAAGTCTACAGGAACTTGTGTAGTACTATGGATATAGTTTGATATGGTTTTATCTCCTACCAAAACAATAGTATCAATAAGGCTTCCTTTTGTGTATCCAGCCGCCAAGAAGTTTTCTACTACTTGTTGATCTGCTCTACCTCTATTTTCTGTAACGTTCTTAGCTAACTTTGCTAACGCATCTAATTTTGCGTCAAAAGAAGCACTACCAGCTCTTAATTCTAAGATTTGCTCATCAGTAAAACCGTTCATTTTTCCTATCGCTGTATGTGCAGATAAACAGTAGATACATTCATTTACTTGACTTACGGCCAAGTTTACTACTTCTTTCTCTTTGGCAGAAAGCGAAGTCTTTGCATTAGAAAAGTTTAGATAGTTTTCTAGTGCGGTATCACTATGTGCGTAAGTAGCATATAGATTAGGTACAAAACCTAGTGCTTTATTTAAATTATCGAATATCGCTTGGTTATTAGCGCTTACTTCTTCTCTGGTTGGTACATTAAATGTGCTCATAATTTTGAATTTTTTTGATTATCTGATGTTTAAATCAGTGTGTGTTGATAATATATTTTATTGTCGTTTGTAATATGAAACAAAGGTCCTTCAATACGTGTAGCAAAAAAATGTTCGTTTTTCCCGACTACTTGTCAAAATTTCCCTTGTTGTTTTTTTTAAAGAATTAATTTTTGACAAAAGGCTTTTCAGCATCACAATAAAAATCATGAATCCCTTTTTGCTCACAATGTGTTTTAGGACTTATCGAATTTATAATTTGCTTTCTTCCTTGTCTGAAAATCTCTATAAGATTAAAGATTGATTTATTTTGAATTCTCATTTGATTATTGATTTAAATTAACAGTACAAAGATGCGGTATATAAGGAGGTAATAAAATGCTGGTTCTTCCCTAAGACTTGTCAATACTTCCCGGTCATAAAAAAACCTCTGCAAAAGCAGAGGTTTGTAATACAATCGTTTTAATAGTAATTCTTTAAAAGAATTTTACATCTTTTCTGTTGATCCAAAGTATGACACCGCTTAGTACGAAGGTGATTACTGCAGTAATAAAAAGTACACCACCATCATTGTTAATTTCAATGCCTAATTTGGTCAAATGCATCATTATTGCACCACCAATTATTCCCAGCGTTAACATTGCACCAATCCATGTGGTTTTTGGAATAAGCAACAAAATACCGGCAATAAGTTCTGTAATTCCGGTGCCAATTCTTCCATAAGGTTCTAAGCCAACCTTGGTAAAAATATAAACACTGTCGGGGTGTGCAGTAAATTTAAACCTGAGGGTTTGAATCAAAATTATTGCCACGATAATTCGCAGCAATAGGGGTAACATTTTTTTCATTTGTGGAGTTTGTGTTTACTTTTTTCGCTTCCCTTGTGTTTATAAAACACTTGGTAATGCATCTATTTTCCCATTAAAAGTATTCTTTCTAGAGATAATATACAATTCTTCAAGATTTTTATCTTTCTGAAATTGTTGGATTAACTCAGGAAGGCGATCTCTTAGGAAATCTGCAAAAGCCTCAACGTCAACACTTCTGTTTGCTCCTTTTCGTAATGTTTTTAAATAAGCAACATTCAAAATTTCTAGGTTACTTCTTTCAGAAAGGAACAATAAATAGTCGTTATTTTGCTTGGCGTCTCTAATCGCAGACACAAAATGAATTTCATTCTTAGCAATGATCTCTTTGTTGTAGTTACTGAAGTCGTTGGTGTATACTACTTCCTCTTTTTGGTCGTTTAGGTATACCGTTTCCAATTCATCTTCGTAAGTTACTTGAGCATTACTAATAGTTGTTGTCATTATAAGAAGGGCGATAATGACAAATCTGATATGTTGTATTGAATTCTTCATGACTTTTATTTTTTACCCGAACTATTTCGGTGGTTGTTTTTGATTGTGATACAAAATTGGGGCAAAAACTAAAATAATGACATAGCTCTAATTCCTTAAAGCTTGTCAATTTTTCCCTATGCTGGTTCAGGTTTTAACTGTTTTTTGAACTCAGATGGAGAAAAAGAGGTGTGTTTTTTAAACATTCTGCTCAAATGAGATGCATCATCAAAACCAAGTTCGTAGGCGATCTCTTTGGCAGTTTTATCCGTATAAATTAATAAACGCTTAGCTTCTAAAATTATGCGATCATGAATAATCTGCAGTGGGCTTTTTTCAAACTTGGAAAAGTTGTTGGATAAGGTCTTTGGAGACTTAAATAGCTTATCCGCATAAAAACCTACCGAATGTTCTTCTCTAAAGTGAAATTCAACCAATGCATTAAATTGTCTGATCAGATCTATTTGATCATCGACCGCGCTAAAATCATTTTGTTGTTTGATTAGACGTGTGGTGGTGATGATAAACCTAGCCATCAACATGCGAAGCATTTCAGCTTGTATGGTATCTACTGTATCCAGTTCTTCTAGGAAGATGTTATGAAATAATTCTAATTTATCCTGTTCCTTTTGGTCCAGATGTATAGTTGGGATTATACTGTTACCATAGAACAAAACTCCCATACAACTTACTTCTTTATCGTGATCTTTGATACAATAGAATTCCCGATTAAATTGATATACAATAAGATCGGAACCACTGATATATTTAAAAAACTGATTAGGAGTTAAGACAACAATATTGTTTTCATCCACAGTAACATCAATACCATCAATCTCAAATACCGCCTTTGAATTCTTCACCCATATAAAAGTATACAATCCAATAACTTTGGATTGCTTAAAGGGTTGAAGGATTTCTTCGTTGGCTACATTGAGTAAGGCTGTGGTTGAAAATTCTCTAAACTCTTTGATCATACTATAAAGGTCGGATTTTTACCCCTTTCATTACAGGATAGATGTAATAATTTATTGTTAATCTTTCTGGAAAATTATGAATTGATAAGGATTAACTGTTTTGCGAAATAGGTGTTTAGTTTAATCCTACCATCCCTTGAACGGATTCAAACATTTTTTTTGAATCATAACCGAATCCATCTTTAAAAACAATTTCCATTTCTCGGATATTCTTAGGGTTTTGTTTCAAGCTACCATTTATAAGAACCAGATCTGCTTTTTTTCCTTTTTCGACAGTGCCAATATCTTTTTGTCTTTCTAGATAAATAGCACCATTTAAAGAACATATTTTGATAGCCTCTTCAATACTAAAACCTGATTCTACCAGTATTTCTACAGTACGCTGATTCGCGTATCCAGCTACTGTTCTTCCAGCGCCTGTGGGGTCGGTTCCGGCAACCAAAAGGCCTCCTTTGTCATTGAATTGTTTGAGCCATTTTAGGTTTTTTTCAAATCGCTTAATCGCCGAAGAATCTTTGTTTACAACTCGATCATATCGCTCCTGTATTTTTTCCTGAAATTGTGGTGCCAAAGCTTTTAGACCTCCTCCTGGTACTACTTCATGACCAGTAAATGGTTCGAAAACCACAGGAGTGGTGGTTATCGCTGTTTTATTTTTGATTAAGAGATCGATAAGTGAGTGTATTCTTGGGTCGTCTAGAGGAGCCTGATCCAAAGCTTTGCGAGCTACAAAAGGATCGCAGTGATTTTCTTCCTTATCCTTTACAAAATCGCTGGACACCATAAATCCGTGTTCCAAATTATCTATACCGATATTTGAAGCTTCGCGATGCGTCAAAGAACACAAATGCCCAGTTACTTTTAGTCCTCTTTTATGGGCTTCGATAACACAAATTTTTAAATCTTCCTTGGTGATATGATTGTAAACCTTAAAAGAAGTAACGCCTCTATCTGCCCAGTAATTAACCAATTTGGCGACATCACTTGTGCCATTGATAAAACCGAGTTCAGGTATTTGATATCCTTCACGTTCTATAAAAGGACCGGTAACGTCCATTTTTGGCCCAGTCATTTTACCTTCATTGATCCATTTTTTTACATTAAGATCGGTTTCTGGTTGAATACTTCCAGCAGTTCTCATGGTGGTAACTCCTCCCGCAAGGTATAACCTGGGGAAGGTGAAGGTCATTTGCCCAACACTAAACCAATTTTCAAAAGGTTTAGGATAAAACATGTGTTCATGCAGCATCACTAAACCAGGAATTACCGTTTTATTAGTCCCGTCAATTGCCAGAGCGTTTTCTGGGATTTTTATGGAGTCATTATCTCCTACGGCATCAATAATTCCATTTTTAATGACGATCGTTTGGTTTGATTTTACGGGAGCACCCGTACCATCGATAATCGAAACATTAGTGATTGCTACTAATGAAGAATCAACCGTGATGAATTTTTTTACTTGTTGCGTAAAATCTTGTGCACTAATATGTAGCGAACTAAGTATTAGAGTGAGAAGTATAAATAGTTTAGCTTTCATGATTGACTTAATAAAGTTTAGCGAAGTACTAAGATGCGAAATTCTTTTGAACTACCGTTTTTGGTCCATCCAGACTTGTTTGGTAATACTGAAAACATTGAAAACTTCGTCTGTTATTTTTTCGAAGATCATTCCGTTTTTGAGAGCTACTTTTTCAGAACCAATGTTATCGAAATGTATTACAGAAACCAGCGAATCCGCAAAGCTGTTTTCAAAAGCATAGTTCTTACATTTTAAAGCAGCTTCGTAGGCATATCCTTGTTTCCAAAACTCTGGTAGTATAGAATATCCAACTTCGAGCCTTTCCTCATTATCTATGTTTTGTACTAATAATCCACTTTGCCCAACAAATCGATGGGTTTTTTTATCAATCAATACATTCATTCCTCCTAATTGTTTGTCATATCTATTATTGGTTTTGTCATACCATGCTTGGCAAAGCTGAGAAGGAGATAATTTAGGATCCAAGCCTAAGAACTCTGCTACGTGATCTTCTTTGAATAAGTTGGTCCACTCATCAAAATCATTGTCTTGTAATAACCGAAATCGTAATCGTTCGGTTTCTTGGTCTGTGAGCAAGTATTTCATTTGAAATAGAATTGTAAATTTTAGTAAAGAAAAGCAAGATACTTATTGATCTTTTAAGAGAGATCGTGTTTCTTCATTAGGTTTTGCATATTGAAATCTATCCAATACCTGTGGTAATGCATAACCATCCAAGCCGATACATGATACTGTTTCAGCTTTGTCCAGTTGCACCCAACCATCAGGATGAATGATTTTTTCGTCCATGTATATGTGTTCAATCCCACCAATTACTAATAAAGTATCATTTTCTTTGATATGGTATTCGTTAATGTATTTACACCCTAGCTGTATAGGACTGTTTTGTACATAAGGAGCAAAGAAATCATCAATATAGGCTTCATTAAGCCTGGTTTTGTCAAACTCAGAAATATCTGCTTCGTATTTTGCTGCAGTATGATGTGCGTCTTTAATGAAATCTTTATGGACCTGATTTACCGTAAAAAAACCGGTTTCTTTAATATTCTTGTATGTGTTTCTTGGAACAGTTGTAGGTCGTAGAACAAAACCCAACATTGGAGGATTACTACCAATATGAATGATAGAATTAAAGATGGCTACATTAGTGTTGTCGTCTTTTCCTTTGGTACCTAGTAGATTACAAGATTTATAACCAGTACAACTATTGATTAGATTTGCTCTAAATCTAGATGGCATAGCGGTAAGGTCTTGTAAGGTATAGTGATTCATGGTATATTGCAATGTGAGTTGATACTAAAAACTCAAAACTACAGAAAAAGTAAGTACAATCACAAGTTTACCCGTATCGCTTTTGGGTGACAACAATCAATAAAATATAAAATTGAAGCAATCATGCCGGATACATTTGAGAAGTATTTTGAAACCAATAGACAAACCTGGAATGAAAAAGTAAATATTCATGCGGGTAGTGCATTTTATGATATGGAAGGGTTCAAAAAAGGAGCAACTTCGTTAAACCAATTTGAAATCGATGCTTTAGGAGATGTTTCTGGAAAATCGCTATTACATCTTCAATGTCACTTTGGGCAAGATACGTTGAGTTGGAGTAGGATGGGAGCTAGGTGTACTGGGGTAGATATTTCTGAAAATGCCATCGAATTGGCCAGAAAATTAGCTTCAGAACTAGAACAAGATGCTTCATTTGTATGTTGTAATGTATTGGATACTTCGTTGCATGTCAAAGAAGTGTTTGATATTGTATTTACAAGTTATGGAGTGATTGGTTGGCTTCCCGATTTACAACCTTGGGCAAACATGATTGCAGAACGTTTACGGCCTGGAGGAACCTTTTATTTGGTAGAATTTCATCCTATTGTATGGATGTTTGATTATCTCGAAAAAGAACCTGTGATACGATATGGATACCATCAAAAAGAAGCGATTTATGAAGAGTATCAAGGAACGTATGCCGATACTGACTCAAGTATGATCAGTAAAGAGTACGGGTGGAATCATGGATTAGGCGAAGTCGTATCATCTTTAACCAAAGCTGGTCTAAAGATTGAGTATCTGCAAGAGTACGATACGTCTCCCTATGAAATTTTTCCAAACCTTATAAAGAATAAAGAGGGGATGTTTGAAATGAGTGAGAAACTCTATCCGCTTTTATTTTCCGTAAAGGCAACCCGTTAACCCACAAGACGCTTTAGCCACTTTAATTTTTTGCTGCTATACGGAGCATATTTAAGGTCTAGTTCTACCCAAAATGGTTTCTGAAGCACACTTTTGTAATGAGAAAAAGCTTCAAAACCGTATTTGCCATGATAGGTCCCGATACCACTTTCTCCAACTCCTCCAAAAGGAAGTGTCTGTTCGGTAAAATGCATCACAGCATCATTTACTGCTCCACCGCCAAAAGAAATTTCATTTAAGATTCTTTTTCTGGTTGTGCTATTTTTGGTGAATACATAAAAAGATAACGGTTTCTCAAATTTCTTGACACGCTCTATAGCTTCATCGATAGTATCAAAGGTGAGTATGGGCATAATAGGACCAAAGATTTCTTCTTGCATTACCTTGTCTGTATATACCACATCAGTTAAAACAGTAGGGGGAATTACTCTTTCTTCTTTGTTTCCTTTGCCTCCTATAAAGATTTTGTCTTCGTTGATGAGATCATTAAGACGATCCAGGTTCTTTTCGTTAATGATTTGAGTATAGTTATCGTTATCGACGTGATAATCTGATTTTTCGATATACTTTTTGATTGCCGCTAAGAATTTGTCTTTTATAGTAGCATCGACCAAAACATAATCTGGAGCAATACAGGTTTGTCCTGCATTAAGATATTTTGCCCAAACTAATCGCTTGGCCGTCATATCGATATTTACATCCTTTGTTATTATAGCTGGACTTTTTCCTCCTAATTCTAAAGTGACTGGCGTTAGGTGTTTAGCAGCGGCTTGATATACAATCTTTCCCACAGGAACACTGCCGGTAAAAAATATTTTATCAAAACGAATCTCTAGTAATGCTGTGGTTTCTTTTACACTACCTTCTACAACTTTAAACAGTTTTGGATCAAAATTTTGATTGATTAATTGTGCCATTACTTCAGAAGTTTGGGAAGGCACTTCACTTGGTTTTAAAACTACAGTACATCCCGCAGCAATGGCAGCTATTGCTGGGCAAAGGGATAATTGGTATGGGTAATTCCAGGCACCGATGACTAGAATAGTACCATAAGGTTCGGGAATAATATAGCTCTTACCAGGAAGGTTAGCCAAACCAGTAGAAACTTTTTTCTTTTTTGCCCATTTTTTAACCTTTACCAATGCGAGATCAATTTCATGATAAATAATAGATAGCTCTGTAAGGTAGGTTTCAAATTCGGATTTTTTGAAATCCTGATATATAGCTTGATAAAGTAGCGTTTCGTTTTGTTTTAAAACGTTTTTTAATCGTTTTAACTCTTGAATTCTAAAAGAAATATTTTTCGTTGCATTCGTATTGAAAAAATTACGTTGCTGATCTACTATTTCTTGATAATTCATATTTCTACTTTTTCAAGGTTTTTATGACTCGCTTTTTCTCGAATTACTTCCTTTTTGGGTGAAGCTTGTTTCTTTTGAAGCTCGAGTTCTCGTTGCATTTCTTTTACTGTAAGAGTACTTCCATCGTGACTCCATCCCGGAGGGCCAAAAATATACATGAATTTATGATACCAGTTTTTGGATTTTTTGGTGTCGTTCCAGATGTCCCTATATTCATGAGTAAGTATTACCCATGGGTTGTAAGAGTTAGGTGCATGTGTTACTCCATACTGTACGTCGATATTTTCGTCTAATTCTTTCCAGGTATTAAACATTTTGTCAAAAATATTTAGAAACCCTCCGTGATTCTTATCCATGTATTCCACATTTTTCGCATGGTGTACTTGATGCATTGTATGCGTGTTGAATATCTTTTCCAAAAAGCCAAGCTTAGGGATGTATACTGAATGCAGCTGGAATTGCCATAAAGCTTCAATTCCTAAACACACCACTACCATTTCTGGAGGAAAACCTATTGCAGGCAGCCACATATAGAATAAGGGTTTGTACAAAATAGTAAACCACCCATTACGCACAGCGGTACCCAAATTAAAATTATCGGACGAGTGATGGACAATATGAGCAGCCCAAAGCGCTCTAACCATATGATTTTGTCGATGAAACCAATAGTAGGTAAAATCATCTAGTAATTGACATACTAACCAAACATACCAGGCATATCCAAAGGACTCCCATCCCATAATATTAGTTCGTACACCATCAACCAGTGGATTAAAAAAGTCATACACATAGTTGAAAATAACAATAGCCGAAATAGTTTTGATTAGTGGAGCAAGTAATGCAGATCCTACACCCATAAACAAACTGGCACCTAGATCTTTCCATTCATACAAATCTTTTTTGCTATGATCATGCGTTTTGCTGTAGGTTAGCTCTAATAAAATCAGTCCTAAGAAGCAGGGTACTCCATAGACTAAGGGGTTGGTAAAATCCATTCTTTTTTTGTTCTTGTTGAATAAGGGCAGAATATAGTGAGATTTTTTAGCAATTCTTTAACATTTTTGAATGAATTGCTAAAAAGTTGTAGTTTTTTATCATTTTTAACCTGCTTTTTTGTTTTGTTTACCTTTATTTGGCAAAAATTTGCTCTTTATGTTTAAAGGCTTTGAACTCTAAAGCATTTCCACAAGGATCATACAAGAACATGGTGGCTTGTTCTCCTACTTCTCCTTCAAAACGAATGTAGGGTTCGATAACAAAAGAGATTTTCTTGGAAGTTAACATTTTGGCCAGGTTTTCCCAAACATCCCACTCTAGAATGATTCCAAAATGGGGTACAGGAACGTCTTTACCATCAACCCGATTGCTATGCGCTTTTTCTTCCTCAGATTTTGGCTTATAGTGTATAACTAATTGATGTCCAAAAAAATTAAAGTCTACCCAGTGATCGCTACTACGACCTTCTTCTAATTCAAAAATATCATTATAGAATTTTCTGGCTTTCTGTAAATCATCTACAGGGATGGCTAGATGAAAAGGAGATAAAGTATGATTCATAGTAAAAATTGAAGTATTTGTGTTAATCTTTAATGGTATTCCAGATATCGAGGTACATTTTCCACTGGTTGTTTTCTTTTTTCCATACCACGACGTATTTGCCTTGATAACTAATTTCGGTACCATCGGCTCTTTTGTTTTTTCCTTTGTAAATCCCATAATCATGGGCTGTATTATTCAAAATCACGATTTCTTCGGGAATGATTTCGTGTGCAATAGGAGTGTAACTGTCGGCACCCCCAGACCATCGCTTTTTGATGGCTTCATATCCTTTGATAATAGGCGTGTTATTGGGAAATATTTTGGCATCTTTGGTATACGCATTCGCAATGGCTTCAAAATCTTTCTTTAAATACGCAGCAGAAAAAGATTTTGCAGCATTACGGATTTGGTCTTCATCAGATAGCTTTTCTGTATCCTTTCTCTTTATACAATCAATTTTCCAGGTGGGATAAGAAAAAGACTCATTGGTATTTACCCATTCTCCTAACCATTTAAATCCCTTTTCGGTAATATCATAAAAATTGATCTTGTAATATCCCTCCATTCCATTAGGAGCTTTTTGTTCTTTGTACAAAATGATTTTATCATCTTTTTTATTTCCTTCCCAGGCAGAGAGCACCGGAGTAGGACCACTAGAAGAATAATAATGCACGTACCATTTGCTACTATCCTGGATAAATTGACGAATACTACCAGAATGTTTCCCATCTTCTTTTAGTGTTTCGTCCTGAACAGCCATTCCGTTCATGATATATTTAAATTCCCAAGTCATTATATTGGGAGCTGCCCAGGATTGATCTTTGTTTCGGGTTATCGAAGTACAATCACAAATCCCGATCATCGGTTGGAAATCCATAATTTCTTTAGGAGCATCGGGATGAGGTTTTCCAAATGGATAGGCTTCAGAGGGTTCGTTTTCATATTGCCCCCAACAGGCTATAGAAATCAAACCAACAAATAGTATGATTAGATGTTTCATCGGTTAGCATTTTAAGTGCACAGATGAGTAATTTACTTAATTTATCAGCAAATTGTTTTGAGGAATCAGAAAATTAGGATTTTGTTAACGGCTATTTCTTCTGCGTTTTCTCCTATGGTCGCTGGAAGTATTTCTTTTGGAAGGAGCAGAAGCATTGTTTTTACGGTCCATATTTCGTTTTGGCCTTGATCGCTCTTTGTTTTCCTCAAATTTTGAGGCTTCTTCTGTTTTGCTAGAATCCCCTACATCTTTGTTAATGTGTTGCAGTTCCTCTTCTGTAAAATATCTCCACTTTCCGACAGGAACATCCAGAGTAATATTCATGATTCGGATTCTTTTCAGGGATACTACATCATAGCCCAGATATTCGCACATCCGTCTAATTTGTCGATTAAGCCCCTGCGTAAGTACAATTCTAAAAGTAAACTTGCTAATCTGTTCTACCTCGCATTTTCGAGTAACTGTATCCAAAATAGGAATACCATTTCCCATGCGTTTGATAAATTGAGGATTGATCAATTTATTGACGGTAACTATGTACTCTTTTTCGTGATTGTTACGGGCTCTTAGGATCTTATTTACAATATTTCCATCACTGGTAAGAAAAATTAGACCCTCACTGGGTTTGTCGAGACGACCAATTGGGAAAATACGTTTCGGATAATTGATAAAATCAATAATATTGTCCTTTTCATTTTGAGCGGTGGTACAAACAATACCCACTGGTTTATTAAACGCAAGATATACGTGTTTTTCTTTAGGTTCTGTTATAAGATCACCATCAACGCGAACTTCATCATCTACAGCCACCTTGGTCCCCATCTCCGGAACTTTCCCGTTGATAGTAACTCTACCTTGCTCGATTAATTTATCAGCTTCACGGCGAGAGCAATATCCTACTTCGCTCAAATATTTATTTAGTCTGGTAAGTTTAGCATTTTCCACACGGCAAAGGTAATTATTAAATTCTATTACCGGTCGGATTTTGGCTTTGGATCAAAAAGATGTTTAGCTTTTTAGAAAAGTAATAATCATATCGTCTACTTCTTCGTAAAACAAAGAGTGACCATAGTTTTCGGTAGTGATAAACTGTGATCCTTTCCAACTTTGAGAAATAGCAACTACTTCATTATAAGGAGCTATATCGTCGTACTTGTCATGAATAAGCAATCCTTTTTTATCAATGGATGTTGCAAATTTTGAAACCGAAAACTCTTCGAAATAAAATCCATATTTGTTTTTAAAAAAGTCATCCAAGGCTTTCATGAATTTTGAAGATAAACGAAGTATCCCTTGAAATTGTCCCATGATTCTTTCTAAATCTGAAGGTGGTGCTAGAATAATGAGTTTATTGATCTCTTGATCTGGATATACATACTGATGATAAAGTGTCGTCATACCACCTACAGAATGCCCCATAATATGATCAGGGCGATACAGTTCGACCATCTTTTGAAGACATTGAGTGTAAAAAGGAACACTCAGTATTTTTCCGCTAGAATACCCATGTGCTGGAGCATCAAAAGCAACAACGTTATACCCTTGTTGGTGTAATTTCTGTATGATTCGTTTCCAACGATGAGTATTGCTTTCCCATCCATGCACCACAAGAATGGTTTCTCCCATGTTGGCCCATCTGTAGGACTGTATATAAATGTCTTCTACAGCAATAACGGCATCTTCTGCTTCATCAAGAAAATCTTCTTGTTCTGGTAATACTTTACCTTTTCGAGGAGTACAAAATAGCATGTAGGCCTTATGTAATGCCTTTTTAGGAGAGAAAAAGAATAATAACTGGAGATACTTTCCAATGAGTAAAGGTACGTATTTTTTAAATTTTTCTCTCATTCATCTTCTCGATGTACAGCTTCCATAGAAAAAGCAGGAAGACAAATGGCAATATACTCACATTCTTCATCAAATGGGTTAGCATATTGAACTCTTGTGTTTTTTTCAATTTTGATAGATTGTCCCGAATGCAATATTACCTTTTCGCCTTCGATGGTAAACTGTTTCTTACCTCTTATGATATAAGTGTATTCATCAAATTCTGGTGTTTGAAAAGGTTCACTCCATCCTGAGGGAGCAATCATATGTGCAATGCTAATTTGCGAATTACCATCGGTAGCCCTTCCAAAATGCTCTTCGATGAGCTTCCCGTCGGTAGTAGGAACAATAAATGGTGTTTTTTGAATATGATATTTTTTACTCATTCTATAATTTTAATGTTCGCTCCAGCTAATCCAGAAATGCTTAATCTTTGCAGTGTCGGGAATGTCTGAAACGGTAATTTTGGCGTCTGTCGAGTTTTGAAACGTTACAGGTAATTCTTTTTTATCAATGGTAAAATAGGCCTGAATGCTATCCACAAAGATAACTGCTGTGCTTAAGGTGTTATTGATTTTTGAAATAGTATAATTATCCTTAATGCTTTTGAATGTACTTCCCGAAGATAAGCCAGAAGCTGTTTTATATCTGGAGTCTATAACCTGAATGTTCTCTATAGTTGAAGTTGGATCTGATTCATCTTTGGCTTCGAGTACCAAAAGCTTTGTACCTCCTTTTTCATAAATTTCAATTTCGTTGGATTTGCTCAAAAATTGATTTCCAGCTTTGCGGTTAGCAATAGAATCATTGGCAAAAATTGAATCTAATTGATTCAACTGTATCTCATTGGTAAGCAACCCAACTCTGTTTTTAGCAATTTCAAACGGGTCTGGTTGAGATTCTTTTTGACATGAGGTCAAAAGCACTAGAAATACGATGATTCCAAAATATTTAGTAGTCATAATTGTGTGAATTGAATAATTATGTATTGTTAACGTAAATTATTTCAATAACTTATTTAATACTCCCAAAGCTCCTCTAATAAAAGTAGCACTGGTTAATACTTTTATTACTGCTTTTTCGGTCGCGCTGGATCTTCTTCGACTAGAGCGAGAACTCGAAGAGCTTCTTTTCAGTTTTTCTCTTTCTTTTTTTGCAGCGGCTTTGGCTTCTTCTGCTTCGGCTTTTTCAATTTTTTCGTTTAGCAATTCATAAGCGCTTTCCCGATCAATCTCTTCATTGTACTTACTGCTTAGTTCGGATTTTTTTAGCAATGCTTTCAGCTCGGCAGGTGTTAATATATCCATTCTACTCATTGGTGCTCTAAGCATGGTTGCAGCCAGTGGCGAAGGTCGACCTTTTTCATCAAGAGCAGATACCAAGGCTTCGCCAATTCCCAAAGAAGTCAATATTTCTTTGGTATCATAGAATTCTGAGATCGGGTAGTTTTCTGCGGTGAGTTTGATCGCTTTTCTGTCTTTGGCAGTAAAAGCACGAAGCGCATGCTGCACTTTCAACCCTAACTGTCCTAGAACTCCGTCAGGAACATCGGTCGGGTTTTGCGTTACGAAATACAGTCCCACACCTTTGGATCGAATTAATTTCACAATACTTTCGATTTGGTCCATTAAGGCATTCGAAGCCTGTTTAAAAATTAAGTGAGCCTCGTCTAGAAAAATGACTAATTCTGGTCTGTCACTATCTCCTTGTTCAGGAAAATTACCATAAATTTCAGCTAGTAAACTCAACATAAATGTAGAGAATAACTTAGGTCTATCCTGAATATCGGTAAGTCTAATAATGTTGATAATTCCTCGACCGTTGTCATCTACTCGACACAGATCCTGAACATCAAAAGATTTTTCTCCAAAAAACAGATCAGCTCCTTGTTGTTCTAGTTCTACAATTTTTCTCAAAATGGATCCGGTAGAAGCGGCAGAAATACGACCATAGTCTTTTTCTAGTTCTTTTTTACCTTCACGAGTAGCAAATTGGAGTACTTTTTTGAGATCTTTTAGATCCAGAAGGGGAAGTTTATTATCGTCGCAATACTTAAAAATGATCGAAATAATTCCTGCCTGTGTTTCGGTTACATCTAAAATTCTGGACAATAATACAGGGCCAAATTCGCTAATAGTGGCTCTCAATCGAACACCGTCTTGCTCGGATAAAGAAAGTATTTCTACTGGAAAATCTTTGGCTTCAAAAGGAATTTTTATTTTCGCGTGGCGTTCATCAATTTTAGGATGTCCTGGACTTGCTGCGGCAATACCACTCAAATCTCCCTTGATATCCATTAATAAAACTGGGATACCTTTTTCGCTCAGGTTTTCTGCTAGAACTTGTAACGTTTTTGTTTTTCCGGTACCTGTTGCACCAGCAATTAACCCATGACGATTTAAGGTTTTTAAAGGAACTTTTACATGGGCATCACCAATTGTTTCTCCATTCAACATGGCAGCTCCCACGGTTAAAAAATCTCCTTTTGTTGTGTATCCTTGATTTATATGATCAAGAAATGCCTGATGATCGCTCATAGTAGATGTAATTTTTGATAAAAATAGGAATCTTAACTTTTCTATTGAAATTATACGCTATTTTTAATCAGAATTAAAGAGTTACAATTATCTACATTAAGACACTACAATGAAAAAAATCATGTTTTTACTTTTAACGACTGTATTATTATGTGCCTGTCAAACGAACACCTCTGAAGCAGTAATTTTTCATGAAACTCATGAGCCCAAGAAGGCAAATGCTCCATTTTCGGACGCGGTACAAGTAGGTAATATGTATTTTTTATCGGGACAGGTAGGAATGGATCATACTTCACGCAAATTGGTATCTGGAGGCATAGAAGCAGAAACCAAACAAACCTTAGAAAATATTAAAGCAGTATTAGCACATCATGATATGGAAATGAAAGATGTGGTGAAGTGTACAGTGATACTGTCGGACATCAAGGATTTTTCTACTTTTAATAGTATATATAAAACTTATTTTCCTCAAAAGCCCGCTCGCACTACTTTTGCTGCCAGAGACCTTGCTGTGGGGGCAAAAATAGAGATTGAGTGCATCGCTGTAAAAAAATAGAGAGGATCTCAAGAATCCAATTCAAGTAATTTGATATAATTCTTTTATGTTGTGTACCTTTGCACCCTTATGCAAAAGAGTACACAGGAATTAGTAAATCTGGGAGAAATGCTTCCTTTGATGGAGGAGTTCTATACGATTCAGGGAGAAGGGTACCACAAAGGTACTGCTGCTTATTTTATTCGTATAGGCGGATGCGATGTGGGATGTCATTGGTGTGATGTAAAAGAAAGCTGGAATGCAGAGCTTCATCCACCTACACATACCGATTTTATAGTAAATACTGCATTGAAGTATAGTGATGTAGTGGTAGTAACAGGTGGAGAACCTTTGACATGGGATATGACGTTGTTAACCAAGGGACTGAGAGAAGGAGGAGCAAAAACACATATTGAAACTTCTGGAGCCTATTCATTAAGTGGAGAATGGGATTGGATTTGTCTTTCACCCAAAAAAGTAAAACTACCGGTAGCCGAGATTTATCCGATGGCTGATGAGTTAAAATGTATTGTATATAATAAAAGTGATTTTGCTTTTGCAGAAGAGCAAGCTTCCAAAGTTTCCGAAGACTGTATATTGTATTTACAGCCAGAATGGAGCGTAAGAGAAAAAATGATTCCATTGATCGTTGATTATGTAATGAAAAACCCTAAATGGAAAGTTTCTTTACAAACTCATAAATATTTGAATATTCCATAACAAAAATTCTAGAGAATTACGGTTTTCCTTTTTTTGTAAGAAAATACAAGTAATAGATGGTTAAGGGTTTATGGTAAAACCATAGATTATAGGGAAATTTCCCTTGAACGCTATGTGGTTAGCGAAAGAAAAGCCTTACTTTTTGTTTTTTCTGTTTCCTTATTCAAATGTATTTTATCCCTTGTTTTAAGTTTTGTAACGAAAGTTTAATTTTTAGTTAACATCAAACTTGACTGCAATCTTTTTGAGTCTTAGCTTTACATAACTATTTTTAAATCAGAGGGCTATGAAACAATTTTACACTATTTTTGGATTACAATTTAAAACGGTAATGGGCTTTATCAGCGAGTTACCTGGTGCATCAAAATATGCAATGCGTAGATAATAATAAGATTTATATCGTACGGTATAAGTCTTATTAATGTCTATGGGTTAAGGCACTATATTTAAGGAGGTTAGTATTTTACTAACCTCTTTTTTGTAGGAAAATTCAATATTTTTTTGTAGGATGTTTTTTATAAATATGCGCTTGTCGTTGCAATTGTGTGATTCATCAAAAAATCAAAACTTACTTTTTAATATCCTTTACATTCTCGAATGTATTAATTAAATTTAATACCAGTTAAATTCTAAATCATTCGCACATGGATAAGTTTTTTAGAAATATCTGGCTTGGTGTAAAATCCTTTATAGGTTTTATAAAAGACCTACCTGGAGCTTCTGGTAATGCTATGCGTCACTAGTAGTTTGCAAGAGTCCAGATTTTAGGAACAAACAAAAAAGTTTACAAACAAAAATAATAAAGAGACTATCCCCAAATGGTATGGTCTCTTTTTTTATAAAATTAAGATGTTTTTGGCTGTCGACTTATGGAGTATTTATAAGCATTACATCAATTTTGATATAATGTAACGATTTGTTGAGGGAAAGAGGAAATCTTATTGTAAAGCTTGAAGAGAATAAAGGGGAAAATACCCCTAAATATCGATTGGTTTTCGTAGGATATTTCTTCAAAAATTAACTTTGAAAATTCTTTTTGTTGTAGAACAACGATGTATGTAGAAGTATGTCTAAAATATGATTTTATAAATGTTAATTTTTTCACCTCCACAATTAACGATAGTATCTTTGTTTAACAAATTACAAATCAAAGGATTATGAAGTTATTTTACGGTATTTTGGTAATTGATTTGAAAGCTTTAAAGAATTTCCTAAAGCAATTGCCATCGGCTTGCAGTAATGCAATTCATAGATAATTAATTTTCGATTTTTTTCGAAAATAAGGGGAAAGTGAAGATTACGATTTTGTAAATAAATAATTATGGAATTTGGGGAATTTACCCCATTTTCCTTGTAAAAAACAACAGTATTAACCAGGGAAATTATAGTCAATAAAATTTTTTGTGCTTGTTGTCGATAAAATATCTGGTTATATCTAAAAATATTGAAAATTATTGATTGCCAACTATTTGAGTGGTATATTTGTTTAACGTTAATTTAATATAGAAATATGGGGCTATTTTACACTAAATTCAGATTAACCTTTAGAATTGTAATGGAATTTCTAGGAGACTTACCTGGAGCTTCAAGTCATGCAATTCATAGGTAAGAGAAAAAAGAAATTATTATCCTTATTGTGCAAAGGATAATCCAAATCATTAATTTAGGGCATAAATTAAAAAGAAACAGCTTGAGTAATCAAGCTGTTTTTTGTTCGTACTATGTAATCTTATGGTTTACATATAGAAAGGTACTTCTACACGAGTTGCATCCCAACCTATAACCATATGATATCCTTTATCTACTTTCTTAAAAGCGATAGAAAATACTTCTAGAGCATCTCCTGATGAAGCTGGTACTTTAATTCTAGCAGCATCCTTTCCTTGGTCATAAGAGTATGCACCCCAGCTGTCAAGATCAGAATTTAGAATAATAGTCCATTCTTTGTCGCCAGGAATAGTAAATAAAGAGTATGTCCCTGCTTTTACAGTTTTATCTCCCATTTTTACATCTTGGAAAAATTTGATCTCTGTAGCCTCGTCAGCACCGGTTCTCCATACTTTGTCATATTTTACTAAGTCTCCAAAAATAGTTCTTCCCTTTTTTTGTGGTCTACTGTATACAACTTTAATTTCTGGCTTAGCACTTCTATCTGCTTTTGCATAAGCGATATCCGTTGGGCTTTTCTGTAATCCAGCAAATTTTTGGGCATTTACGGTAGATAATGCCCCAATAAACATAATAGCAATTAGTAAGAGTGATTTTTTCATAATTCAAATTTTATTAAAAACAATATAGTCGTAAAGATATACGCGAACTTATAAGCTAAATGTTAATCCAGTCTATAAATTGTGTTAAAAGTTTATTGTGACAGTTTGATAGTGTAATAAGGTAAAAACATAGTTTTAAGTTACATTTTTTATATTATTTTTTGTTTTTATGTTTCATATTGTTATTGTTTTAAGTTTAACTGTTTACATTTTATTACTATATACTCACCTTTGGTATGTCATTAATAGAAAAAAGAAAAATTATGTGCGGTATTGTTTGTGCTTTTGATTTAAAGCAAGAAGCTGAGGTGTTAAGGCCTCAATTATTAGAAATGTCAAAAAAGATTAGACATAGAGGACCAGATTGGAGTGGTATCTATGCAAATGATAAAGCTATTTTGGCTCATGAGCGTTTGGCGATTGTAGATCCTGTATCAGGAAAGCAGCCATTGTTTAGTGAAGATAAGAAGTTGATTTTGGCAGCCAATGGTGAAATTTACAACCATAGAGAATTACGTAAACAATTTGAAGGGAAGTACAATTTCCAGACTGAGTCTGATTGTGAAGTAATTTTAGCCTTATACAAAGAAAAAGGACCTGACTTTGTAGATGAGCTTAATGGTATTTTTGCTTTTGCTTTGTATGATGTTGAAAATGATTTGTACATGGTAGCTCGTGATCATATGGGGATTATACCATTGTACATGGGGTGGGATAAAAATGGAACTTTTTATGTAGCTTCAGAGCTTAAATCCCTAGAAGGAGTATGTACTAAAATTGAGTTGTTCTCTCCAGGACACTATTTATTTAGTAAAGATACAGAGTTGACTAAATGGTATATAAGAGATTGGACAGATTATGAAGCAGTAAAAGAAAACCAAACAAGTATAGATGAGGTGAGAGAAGCCTTAGAAGCTGCAGTTCATAGACAATTGATGTCAGATGTTCCTTATGGGGTGCTGTTATCTGGAGGATTAGATTCTTCAGTGACTTCTGCAATAGCTAAGAAGTATGCGGATAAAAGAATAGAATCTGATGATGCAGATGCTGCATGGTGGCCACGGTTACACTCATTTTCTGTTGGGTTAGAAGGATCTCCGGATCTTGCTGCAGCCCAAAAGGTAGCCGATCATATTGGTACTGTGCATCATGAAATTAAATTTACAATCCAGGAAGGATTAGACGCAATAAAAGACGTAATCTACAATCTTGAAACCTATGATATAACCACCATTAGAGCCTCTACGCCAATGTATTTGATGGCGAGAGTAATTAAGTCTATGGGAGTAAAAATGGTATTGTCTGGTGAAGGTGCAGACGAAATATTTGGAGGATACTTGTATTTTCATAAAGCTCCAAATGCTCAGGAGTTTCATGAGGAGACAGTTCGTAAGCTAAGTAAACTTCATATGTATGATTGCTTGCGAGCTAACAAATCTCTGGCTGCTTGGGGTATCGAAGGACGTGTGCCGTTTTTGGATAAAGAATTTATGGATGTAGCCATGCGTATTAACCCACAAGATAAGATGATTAACGGCGAAAGAATGGAAAAATGGGTGATCCGAAAAGCTTTTGAATCCTATCTGCCGGAAAGTGTAGCATGGAGACAAAAAGAACAATTTTCTGATGGAGTAGGGTACAGCTGGATAGATACCTTGAAAGAAGTGGTAGAAAGAGAAGTTTCTGATGAGCAAATGGCAAATGCGCATTTTAGATTTCCTATACAAACCCCTCAAAATAAAGAAGAATTTTACTATCGTTCTATATTCGAAAGTCATTTTCCTAGTGATGTAGCTGCGTTAAGCGTACCTCAGGAAGCATCGGTAGCTTGTAGTACCAAAATTGCTTTAGAATGGGATGAAGCTTTTAAAAATATGAATGATCCTAGTGGAAGAGCCGTAGCTAACGTTCACGAAGAAGCTTACGAGTCTGTAGAAGCGGTATAAGAAGAAATTGAAGAATTCAGTTTATTTGCTAGCTGAAAGTTGAGTTTAATTGAGAGTATAAAACCCTGAGAAGTGAGTCTCAGGGTTTTATTTTGATTAATTAATTGTATAATGAAATTGATTTAGTTTCCGCATCTTCCTTGGTTTGCCCATCTAAAATTGCTCTGCAATTCGTATAAAAACCCTTGGTACGTTACTTCGTCTCCTGGGGAGTATCTTCTCGATCTGTTATAAGGCTCCACTCCTTCGCAAATATCTGCAGGACCAGGATTAGTGTTTTCGCACTGCCCGATACGATTCCATCTTGTGAAATCTCTTTCGTATAAGAATCCTTGATAGGTCACTTTGTCACCAACATTATATTGTCTTCCACGAACCCATTCTTCAACTCCGGCACAGATGTCATTATCTCCGCCACCATCTCCACCGCCACCATCACCAGGGTATACCTGATTGGTACCAGCAATATCTCCCGCAGATAATCTAGGTTGTCTTCTTGGGTGTGTAGAACCATCTAAAAGAGTAATGGTTGGTTGACCGTTTTTACTAAATGTAAATGCTCCATACATCATGGTAGACTGAATATCAAAATCTCCAATCAATTGTGCGCTATTACTTTTTCTGAATTGGCTCTCTGCTCCATCCTGAATGTTCTCAAATCGGATAATTACATGGTCATCTCTATCAGATCGATTTTGCTCATGAATGTATCCTAATGTATGACCTATCTCATGGATCATTACTACTTCACTGGTTCTTGTTCCGATGTTAATTCTTCCTCGATCCCCAATTACACCAAGATTCGCTGAACCACAATTACAAGTATTTCCATTGTTTCTTATGGTTACATAATAGTTCTCATTCGTTCTTTCTTTAAAGCGGACATTGGTTTTTGTAGACCACTCTTGCATAGAGTTAAGCGTCACCTGTATTTGGTTTGATGTCAGACTGTTGTCTAATACGTAGATAACGGTATTGTTTGGCCATTTACGTACACCACCGGCTAGGCCTAGTTTTTGGTCTTCGTCTGAGCCAGGTTCTGGAGATTTGTTGAAATTTATGGCAGAATCTGTAAGTTGATCTTCTGTAAAGATCACATCATCATGCAGATACAATCCTTCTCCTAGGTCTTCTACCTGAATAGATTCTCCCAAAAAGAATTTTTCGATAAGTTGAGGTTGTTCTCCTACGGGGTTTGGTAATTCATCAAAGCTTTCGTTAGAACAGGAAGTCATAAATAGTCCCAGACTAAACATCGATACCTTTGCTAAATTAATTAGGTTTTTCGTTTTCATTTTAAAGTTTAAATTATGGGTTTGTGTTTTGTTACAGCAGTGATAACTTGATGTTTCCTGCGGTTAGTACAAATCAACAGGTTAAAAAAAATCTAAAAAATGTTAATTATTCATAAGGCCTGAGTATTCGTAAGAGATGAGTGAGTAAGCGTAGATATCTAGTGCTTTTTTTATCTTGCGAACCGGTTTTTTTACCATCATTTGAAGATAAATCGAGTGTACTTAAAGAAATATTAAAATTTTTATAAAACCCGTTTAAGGGTGTTTTTATCGTTTTTAAGAGCTTTTTTTGTTTTTCTGGTATTTATCTTAACTAATTGTTGATAACTCTTTAAATCATCTTTGTGAAAACCCTTTTATCCTTTTAGTGTTTTTTTATCTTTGTTCGTTGACCAAAATTATCATAAAAATAAAGCTGGTTTATGAGCGAAGAACAAAAGAAAAGTAATTATTCCGCCGATAGTATTCAGGCGTTAGAGGGAATGGAGCACGTAAGGATGCGTCCGTCCATGTATATTGGAGATGTAGGAGTAAGAGGATTACACCATTTGGTATACGAGGTTGTGGATAACTCTATCGATGAAGCGTTGGCAGGACACTGTGATACCATCGATGTAACTATTAATGAAGATAACTCCATTACTACCAAGGATAATGGACGAGGGATTCCGGTTGGGATACACAAAAAAGAAGGAGTTTCTGCCCTGGAAGTGGTAATGACCAAAATCGGTGCGGGAGGTAAATTTGATAAAGATTCCTATAAAGTTTCTGGGGGTCTGCATGGAGTAGGTGTATCATGTGTTAACGCATTATCGGATCACTTGCACGCGATAGTGCATAAAGAGGGTAAAGTGTGGGAGCAAGAATATGAAAGAGGAAAACCTTTATATCCAGTAAAATCAACAGGTGATACCGATTTTAATGGTACAATAGTAACCTTTAGACCCGATCCAACAATTTTCCAACAGACATTGGAGTATAATTACGATACTCTTGCTAGTCGTATGCGTGAATTGGCATACCTTAATAAAGGGATTACGATCACCTTGACCGATAAGCGTCACCAGGATGAAGAAGGGAATAATGTATCTGAAATTTTTCATTCTCAAGAAGGACTAAAAGAATTTGTAAGATTTCTTGATACTAGTCGTAGTCCGATTATAGGAGATGTGATTTCTATGGAGGGAGAAAAGAATAATATTCCGGTAGAAGTGGCGATGATTTATAATGATTCTTATGCAGAGAATCTTCATTCGTATGTAAATAACATTAATACTCATGAGGGGGGTACTCATCTCTCAGGGTTTAGGAGAGGACTTACGTCTACACTAAAAAAATATGCAGATTCTTCTGGAATGCTCGATAAATTGAAATTCGAAATTTCTGGTGATGATTTCCGAGAAGGACTTACCGCGATTGTTTCGGTAAAAGTAGCCGAACCTCAGTTCGAAGGGCAAACAAAAACCAAATTAGGTAACCGTGAGGTGACTTCTGCAGTATCTCAAGCGGTTTCTGAAATGCTTGAGAATTATCTGGAAGAAAATCCTTCAGATGCTAAAACCATAGTAGAAAAAGTAATTCTTGCAGCACAAGCACGTCATGCAGCCAAGAAAGCTCGTGAGATGGTGCAGCGAAAAAGTGTGATGAGTATTGGAGGGCTTCCTGGAAAGCTTTCTGATTGTTCTGAGCAAGATCCAGCATTGTGTGAAGTGTTCCTTGTAGAGGGTGATTCTGCAGGGGGGACAGCAAAACAAGGTCGTGATCGGATGTTTCAGGCAATTCTTCCGCTTCGTGGAAAAATCTTGAATGTAGAAAAAGCGATGCATCATAAGGTGTTTGAGAATGAAGAAATCAAGAATATTTTTACGGCTTTAGGAGTAACCATAGGAACAGAAGAAGATAGTAAAGCGTTAAACCTATCAAAACTACGATATCACAAAATTGTAATCATGTGTGATGCCGATGTTGATGGTAGTCATATTTCGACCTTAATTTTGACATTCTTCTTCAGATATATGAAAGAGCTTATTGAAGCTGGACATATATATATAGCGGCACCACCGCTGTATTTAGTGAAAAAAGGTGCTAAAAAGCAGTATGCGTGGAATGATGATCAACGAGATCAAATTGTTAGAGAGTTTGGTGAGAATTCCAAAATCCAACGATATAAGGGTCTTGGAGAGATGAATGCAGAGCAATTATGGGATACTACAATGAATCCTGAGTATCGAACGCTGCGTCAAGTTAGTATTGATAATCTTACCGAAGCAGATCGTATTTTCTCGATGTTGATGGGAGACGAGGTACCGCCACGTAGAGAATTTATAGAGAAAAATGCGGTGTATGCAAATATAGATGCTTAGTTTTACAATTGAGATCTAATAATTAATCTAACACACTAACTATGAAGTTTTATAGAACTACACGCGTCTTTTTGCTGTTCGCGTTTATTTCAGTCATTTCCTATGCTCAATTTCAACAGCCAAGTGCGGTTGTAAAATTGAATGAAAGTGCTAAAGAATTGCTATTGAATGATGTAACCGGTTATATTGTTGTATTGACTGGTAAAAGTTATTCTGGAATTGATACTAGTACCAATAAAAAAGTTTGGGAAAAAGAGTTTTCTGCATTTTCATTTATGTCTCAGGTCCTCACAAATGGAGGTATTAGCTTAGACATGTTTTCTTCAGAAAAGACAAAAGTACTTTCTAATGTACAGGATACTCCTTATATGAATATCGATTTGGGAGGTGCTTTTCTAGTGATCAATACATTCAACGGAGAATTGGTGTTTGATTCTGGTAAAGTAAATGGAACTGTTGAAAACATTGGTTTTTTACCAGAAAAATTAGCGTTTCTGATCGATACAGAGCATAATCAACAACTATACGTATCCTTATATTCACTTGAGGATCAAAAAATAGCATGGTCTACCAAAATTGGAGAGAAGTCTTCTTTCCTAAAATGGCTTTTTGATGCACAAGCTAACCGCTCAAAGGTAGATGGAGAGTTTGGATATATTCCAAGAGGAAACTCTATTTATAAAATTAACTTGTCGTCCGGTGAGATCGTATGGAAGAGTGATAGCGAAAGAAAAATATCAGAGTTCCTAATTACAGAAGGAGGAAAAAATATCATTACTCTAGAAAAAGGTAAAGGACTTGGTGGTGCCCTTGGAACAAAACAAAACTTAAACGTTTTGGATCCCCAAACAGGGAAATTTAATTGGGATAAAAGTATAACGACCAAATCAGTGGCTTTTATTCAAGATTTAGGAGATGAGTTTATTTTTGCGCATTACAACGGTTTTAATAAATATAACTACAAAACAGGTGAAAAGGCATGGAAAAAAGATCCTAGAGGGAAAAGGTTTTCGGATGTGATTTTACTGGAGGAAGGATATTTATATACTGCGGGTAACGAAATGTTATTGATCGATGAAAACGGAGAGAAGAAATGGAAAAAATTCATTGAGATCTCAGATAATAAAGAGGATAATGTTTTTGTTTTGCAAAAAATAAAGGGAGACAAGGTAATGTACGTTACTAGTACTTATGCAAATCTTGTGGATATCAAAACAGGAAAGCGTATCTGGAAAAAGAATTTGAAGTTTAACGAGAAAAGACCAACGCAAGTAGCTTATGATGAAGCTACAGATAAGTTTATCGTATATCACGATGAGGAGTTTTTTGCGCTTACTTCTGCTTTAACGGAGCGTCCAGATCCTTTAACAGAATTGAAAATCAAAAAAGAAAAAGATATCAATAATCTTGAGATAAGAGATAAAGGATATTACTTAAGTGGTTTAGGTGAAGTAGCCTATGTTGACAAAGCTGGAAAAGTATTGTATCAAAAATTCTATAAAGAACCAGGTGGTTTTGGTAGAGGATTGGCAAAAGTTGGGCTTGGAGTAGCAGCGGTTGGTGCAGATATCGTAGCTAATACCACTTTGGAAACTGTTTCTACAGATAGAAATGGAAATACCGTAAGAACCTCTTCTCCTGCTTTTGGTAGTAACGAAAGAGCTATAGCTGGAGATGTACTTGGTTTTGCAGATGCAGAATTGGCGGTTATCAAAAGAAGATTTGATGCCACTAGAAACTCAGAGAACTTCGGTTTTTTCTTTTCTAGAGAAAAAGATCAGCAAGAGGAAAATGCGAAAGTATTGGTGAAATTAGAAAAAGATACTGGTAAAGAAGTTTCCAAGTATCAATTTTCGAATAACAGACCAGAATATACGATCGATGGCTTGACAGGAACTGTATATTATCTATATAAAAATGAAATTCAAGTATTTGAATAAAACTTAAAGATATACATCATAAATATTTGATTAATCCGTTACATGACAAGGTGTAGCGGATTTTTTTTATATTGCAAAGCCTTTAAATCATAATTCATGAAAAAAACCATTCTAATTTTTGTGTTGTTTTTCAATGGCGTTTTGTTTTCCCAAACGGATATTGATCAAATTCTTGAAATAGGAGTTGAAAACGCTCAACGATTTAGTGAAGATTATTTTGCTCCTGCTGGAGAAGCCTTGATAAATGCAATGTCTAATGGCTGGTACACCACTGCGGAAACCAAGAAACTATGGCATTTTCAAGTAGGCTTTGTAGGGAATCTGTCTTTTGTGAGAGAAGACAAACAATCGTTTTTATTTCGTACGGCAGAATACACAGATATAACACTTCCTGATGGATCTTTCAGTCAATTTGTTTCTTCGGCCTTAGGGTCTAATTCTGGAGATATTACTGTGATTATTAATGAGGGTAGTGCATCTCAATTAGAGGTTACATTGCCAGATGGTATTGGTAATTCGGCTATTGGTTCGGTTCCCAGTGGGTTTTTACAAGGATCGATGGGATTGATTAAAAGTACCGAAATAAAAGTTAGATTCTTACCTCGTATAAAGGCAGTCGAAGATGCAGAAATCCAGCTATATGGAGTCGCTTTTCAGCACGAGTTTACAGATTGGATTTTTAGAACCAAACGATGGCCGGTAAGACTTTCAGCTCTTTTGGGGTATACCAATGTAAAAGGGTTTTATGATTTGAACGGGGCAGGGGGAGTACCTGGTACAGGGCAAGAAGTAGAGCTCAATTCAAATTCCTGGTTGCTAACAAGTATAGTGTCTACAAAAATGCCAATACTTAACTTTTATGGAGGACTAGGATACTATTTTGGATCTAATGATGCCGATCTTTTAGGAACCTATCAAATACAAAATGGTCCTTTTGCTTCAGTAGAGGTAATCGATCCAATTAGTGTACGAACAAAAACAAAAGGGGTAAAGGCAACCTTAGGAGCTAGAGTCGCTTTTGGAGTATTTAATGCTAATTTGGACTATAGCTTTCAGAATTTTAATAATCTTTCTCTTGGACTTCGTTTTGGATGGTAATTTAACTTTTTAATTGTGAATTATTTTGTTAAAGAATTCGTACTTTCGCGACAATAAAATAAATAAGTTTAATTACATTCAAAATCATATAAAATGAAAGTTACAGTAGTAGGAGCTGGTGCGGTTGGTGCAAGTTGTGCCGAGTATATAGCTATAAAGAATTTTGCTTCAGAAGTTGTATTGTTAGACATCAAAGAAGGATATGCAGAAGGTAAAGCAATGGACCTTATGCAAACTGCTTCTTTAAATGGGTTCGATACCAAAATAACAGGAACCACTGGAGACTATTCTAAAACTGCTGGAAGCGATATCGCTGTAATTACTTCAGGAATTCCTCGTAAGCCAGGAATGACAAGAGAAGAATTAATAGGAATCAATGCAGGTATTGTAAAATCTGTTTCTTCTAGTCTTATAGAACACTCACCTAATGCGATCATCATCGTAGTGAGTAACCCTATGGATACCATGACGTATTTGGTGCACAAAACAACAGATCTTCCTAAAAACAGAATTATTGGTATGGGAGGAGCTTTGGATAGTGCACGTTTTAAATACAGACTGGCAGAAGCTTTAGGAGCACCAATCTCTGATGTAGACGGAATGGTAATCGGTGGACATAGTGATAAAGGTATGGTTCCACTTACGAGATTGGCGACAAGAAATAGTGTGCCTGTTTCAGAGTTTATCTCAGACGAAAGATTAGAGCAAGTATCTGCAGATACTAAGGTAGGAGGAGCTACATTGACCAAGTTATTAGGAACTTCTGCATGGTATGCTCCAGGAGCAGCAGTTTCTGGATTAGTACAGGCAATTGCTTGTGATCAAAAGAAAATTTTCCCATGTTCTACTTTCTTAGAAGGAGAGTACGGACTGAATGATATTTGTATTGGTACTCCAGTTGTTTTGGGTAAAAACGGAATCGAAAAAGTGGTAGAAATAGAGCTTAGCGATGCTGAAAAAGCCAAATTAACTGAAAGTGCTGAAGGTGTGAAGAAAACAAATGGATTATTAGAATTGTAATCATTTCGATCTTCTTACGAGGTTTATAGTAAAAGCTGCTTTGATGCAGCTTTTATTTTTTTATATTTGCCGCATGAGTAAAAAATGGTATTTCGGTATTCTGATGACCACATTTACGCTGCTTATTGCTTTGCAGCGTAATGCCGTAGTACCTAATCAAGAGATCGTTCTCGAATTTGAGACCGTTGATGTTACTTCTGTAGAAGCTCAAAACACCATTGCTTTTGTAAAAAAGCAATTACAATCCATTGGTGTTCAAAACACAAGATTATCGCAAGATGCAGAAGCGGGAAAGCTTAAAATCACTTACTATAGCGAAGCTGATGTAGAAGAAATCAAACGTATTTTTTCTCAAGATGAACGTATTGCTATTGATCACTTGCAACTTGATCGTCATAGCAATAACAATGAAGCTCCAAGTGATAAAGACGCTAGAGATTATAGTTTAAATGTCTATGAAATCCAGAAAAGTATAGATAAGGATACTGGATTTAATGGTGCTGTTATCGTAGAGATTAAACATGCACAACATGGAGATTCAAACGGTTATTCATTTCATGCTCTTAGTACAAGTAACTACAATGACCTTGACCGACAGATCAGGGTAACACAAAAAATATATGCTGCTATTGCTTTTGCGATAGACAGGACTACACGTAAAATACCTGAAGTAAGAGCCGGACCTTTGGCTTAAAAAACGGAATTTAAAACACCCGTAAAAAGTAATCCATAAAGTAACAAGAGTACGTCTTGCAGACTTTATGTATCTCATCAACATTGCAATGGTGATGTTGATCGTATTTAAGAACAATAAATCATCAAATTAAATAATTGTCAGATATAGGAGCGTTCACATAAAATGCTCTGATTCATTTGACCTAAATCATTACACAATGCAAAATAAAGGAGTTGTAAGGATATTTGCGATTTTATTTGGATTGGTTTGTATTTACCAATTATCGTATACATATCTAACTTACACAAAAGAAAAAGAGGCAGAAGCCTATGCCATTCAGAAATACCCTGAATCGGTAGAAAACTACTCAAAACTAAGAGAAGTAGCAGAGAGTACATATCTTGATTCTATCGGTAAAGAAGAGATCTTTGCAGGAATTTCTTATAACGATGCAAAAGATAAAGAACTAAACAAAGGTCTTGACCTTAAAGGAGGAATCAACGTGATTCTTCAGATCTCTGTAAATGACATTTTGAAAGGACTTTCAAATAATTCTAAAGATCCGTCTTTCAACCAAGCACTTTTGGCAACAGACGAGATCCAAAAGAATAGTCAAAATACCTATATCGAGGATTTCTTCACAGAGTTCGAAAAAATACCAGATGCGCAATTAGCGTCACCAGATATTTTTGCGAATAAGAACTTAAGTGATGATATCACTTATGACATGACCAACGATCAGGTAAAACCTGTATTAAGAAGAAAAATCGATGAATCTGTAACGTCAGCTTTTGAAGTACTTCGTAAGCGTATTGATAAGTTTGGAGTTACACAACCAAATATCCAACGTCTTGGAGAATCTGGAAGAATCTTGGTAGAATTGCCTGGAGCAAAAGATGTAGACAGGGTAAGATCATTACTACAGAGTACGGCTCAGTTAGAATTCTGGGACGTATATAAAGCTGAAGAGATTTTCCCTTTCTTGTTTACAGCAAACAACTTGCTAAAAGAAAGATTAGATAAGACTAAGGAAGAAGTTAAGACCGAAGTTGAAGAAAAAAGCGAAGTAGTTGAAGATTCTACGCAAACTGATACTACAAAATCTGATGAAGATGCGGCCATCGAAGATCTATTAGAAGACGCTGCAGAAGATTCTACTAATGTAGAAGCACAGGTAAATCCAATATTTGATCTGATGGCTGGCCAAGGCGGTCAAGGAGGTCCTGTAGTATTGTCTGTAGAAAAGAAGAACGCAGATCAAATGATGGCGTATCTTAACGATCCAGAAGTAAGAGCCTTATTACCACAAGAGTTACGATATGTAAAATTCGCTTGGGGTAAAGCCGTTAAAGATTCTGAAATTATTGATCTATATGCTATAAAGAGTAATAGAGATAGCACTCCTGAATTAAGTGGAGGGGTAATTACCGACGCTAGACAAGAGTACAACCAATTAGGTAAAGTAACGGTTACTATGCAAATGGATGGTAAAGGAGCGAAGAAATGGGAAGAAATGACCGGTCGTGCCTTTAGCCAAAGAAGCCAAATTGCAATCGTTCTTGATGATATCGTATATTCTGCTCCAGGAGTTACTACCGGAGCGATTAGCGGTGGTAGAAGTGAAATCACTGGAGAATTTACTATTGAAGAAGGGCAAGATTTAGCCAACGTATTAAGAGCAGGTAAATTACCAGCATCTGCAGATATCATACAAAGTGAGGTAGTAGGCCCATCTCTTGGACAGGAAGCTATTGATAGTGGTGTAATGTCGTTTGCTATTGCATTGGTATTGATTCTGATCTGGATGATTTTTTACTATGGTAAGGCAGGAGCATTTGCCGATGTTGCATTGGTAGTAAATATCCTTTTCATTTTTGGAGTATTAGCAGGATTAAAAGCAGTATTGACACTTCCTGGTATCGCCGGTATTGTATTAACGATCGGTATGTCGGTGGATGCAAACGTGTTAATCTTCGAAAGGATTAGAGAAGAATTGGCTAAAGGAAAGTCTCAGGTAGATGCCATCAAGGATGGATTTAATAATGCATTATCATCTATTCTTGATGCAAACATCACTACGGGTCTTACTGGTTTGATCTTATTAACTATCGGTACTGGTCCAATTAAAGGTTTTGCAACTACCTTATTGATTGGTATCCTTACTTCATTATTTACAGCGATTTTTGTGACTCGTTTGTTTATTGATGGATATGGTAAGAACGGTAAAGAATTAATGTTTGCTACCGGGGCTACCAAAAACTTATTTAAGAATGTAAATATCAACTTCTTAAAGAAGCGTAAAGTAGCTTATATCATTTCAGGAATTATTATTATCGCTGGTGTTGGTTCGTTATTTACCAATAGCCTGGATTATGGTGTTGACTTTGTTGGAGGTAGAACATATACCGTTCGTTTTGCTAAGGACGTGGTACCATCTGCAATAGAAAAGGATCTTGTAGCTGTTTTTGAAAGTGCTCAGGCAAAGACGTTAGGTGCTAAGAACCAGTTAAAGATTACTACCAAATATAAAGTAAATGAGACCGGAGAAGAGATTGATACTGAAATTTCGAATAAATTATACGAAGCATTAAAGCCAAATTTACCAGAAGGTTTGTCTTACGATCAATTCTCTAATGGAGACGAAGAAAAACAAGTAGGTATTATGTCATCGATGAAGGTAGGACCAACTATTGCTGATGATATTAAGCAGGCGGCTTTCTGGTCGGTATTAGGATCATTAATCGTAGTATTCCTATATATCTTATTACGATTTAGAAGATGGCAATTTAGTTTAGGTGCTGTAGCTGCAGTATTCCATGATGTATTGATCGTATTAGGTATTTTCTCATTAACATGGAAATTTATGCCATTCAACATGGAGATCGATCAGGCATTTATTGCAGCAATCCTAACGGTAATAGGATACTCTCTGAATGATACCGTGGTTGTATTTGATAGAATCAGGGAATTCTTTCAAGAGCATACTTCTTGGCCTTTGGATAAAAATGTAAATGGAGCCTTAAACAGTACATTAAGCCGTACGTTGAATACCTCGTTAACAACCTTATTAGTACTTATCGCAATTTTCATATTTGCAGTACCACTTAGAGGGTTTATGTTCTCGTTAATCATCGGGGTATTGGTAGGTACATATTCTTCGTTATTTATCGCGACACCTATCATGCATGATACGGTAAGCAAAGTGGGTCTTAAAGAAAATAAGAAACCAGAAGAAGAATAGTATATCCCTTCTTATGATATTAAAAAGGCTCGTATTGATGAATACGAGCCTTTTAATTTTACCATAACTCTTCTTTATTTTTATTTATCAACACGAAAACGTTTGCGTCGGTTTATTGAAAATTCAATGCTTTATTATTTTATAAATTTGACGGAATTAACGTTAAAATGCAATGAAGTTTTAAATTTTTTAAGGTGAAATTTTCATCTGCAGGAACTACAAAGAATTTAAATTTTCGTTGATTACAGAAATGATAATTACCAATAAAAAAGGTGAATCTCTTCCTTTTTGTTTTATACCCCACTTTGTAACATAGAGATTAGGAAAACATTCTAGTAAGTGAACTTGTTTTGGGATATGTAGAGGTGGCTCTTAGTTAAAGAGATTACCTATTATTTATTTAACACAAGAAACATGAAAAACAACACTTTACTAGTAGTGTTATTATTCTTTTGCACGGGAATAATAGCACAAGAGGTGCATACGTCCTATTTATGGCATATGCAACAACCTAATTATTGGCCTGAAAAAAGTAAGGCAAACCCAAATCGGTATCAAACCGTATGGGAATCTTTTAATCTAAAGAATTCTGGGGATTCGTGGAACATTTATGATGATGGAAAAAGTCATCCATTGAATAATCTTGAGGAGATATTTAGTAAGAATGATCGAGTAAAGGCATATCAATATGGTCCAAAAAATTCGGTGCAAACATTATTAGGGTTACCCAATGGTGGAGCACAAGTAAATTATTCGGGTTGTTTGATCGAGAATGTGAATAGCCTTGCCAATGCTGGAGCATGGGGATACAGCCAAGGTTGGCAAAACAACTTCATTGAGGCGAAAAACTGGAAAACATCGGGTGGGCAACCACGTATGGACTTGACCGGCTTTACATTTCATCATGCACTGGCTCCACTAATTAGTGAGCGTGCACTCAGAATGGAGCTAAAAACTCATAGGTATATTTCTGATCAAACTTTTGGTGGGGAATATTCTAATGGATTTTGGCCAGCAGAATGCTCTTTTTCAGAAAGAATAATCAAAGTACTGGTAGAAGAAGGTTTTCAATGGTCGGTGATCGCAAACAGTCACCTTTCAAGAACCTTAAATGATTATCCTTTGGATTACGGTACTTCTGGAGTTAATATTGATCCTCCTAACCAAGCCGACAAGGTAGCTACCAATGGTAATAACTGGTGGAAAGGACAGATAGATGGTAGGGGAGGTACTTTTGCTGCACCGTATTGCTATCAAGCGCACAAAGCCCAGTATATAGATCCTGAAACTGGACAGATATTTAAAATGGACGTGGTCCCGATGGCAGATTTATTAAGTTATCAGAATGGTTTTAGTTCTATGGGTACAACGGATATCGATAATCATATAAAACCTTATAGCAATAGCAGTCAGCCTTCTATTGTATTATTGGCACACGATGGAGATAATGCATGGGGAGGAGGAGATAGTTATTATCAGGAATCGGTTCCTGGTTTTGCCAATGAAGCTGCTTCAAAAGGTTATGATCCAACTACCATACAACAATTCCTTAACTCGTATCCTGTTCCAGAAAATGATGTCGTAAAGGTAGAAGATGGCTCCTGGGTAAATGCGGCAAACGATTGGGGGCATCCACAATTTATAAATTGGTTATGGCCCCTTTATAATACTTCAGATTATAGGTTTGATCCAGATGGATGGACAGAGGATGCTAGAAACTGGGCGGTAATTACAGCAGCGGAAAATTATGTGCTCACCGCCGAAGATAATAGTGCTGGGGTTGATATTGCAAAAATAATAGACCCTTCTCTTGGAGCTTCTAGTGTAGAAAAAGCATGGCATTTTTTCTTACCATCATTGACCAGCGGATACATGTATTATGGAAAGTCAATTGATATGGAAGTCAAGCAAACGCTTGCCGGGAATATTGCTATTGATCATGCAATGGATGCATTAGGAGGAGCTGTAACTACAGATACTACACCACCTTCTGTCTTTATTCCACAAAGATTCCCTTATAATCCGGGAGGAAAAGGATTTGGTCCTATTTATGCCTACCAAGAAGTACAAAATTCTTCTGATTTTCATATATGGACTTTCGCATATGATGTAAGTGGATTAGCTTCTGTACAGTTGAAGTATAGAACTGATAATGATGGGCAAAACCCCATTGCCGATACGACCAACGAGACCTATGCTGGTGGTGAGGGAGTAAGTTCATGGACTACAATTTCTATGGATCAAAAACAGTTTCCCAAAGGAAATATCACTCAAGACCCTGAAATCGATTTTTTCATTGAGCCTACTTCAATTGCAGATTTATGTTATGCAGAAATTAGAGGGTTATCAAATGTATTGGTGGATTATTATGTAGAAGCAGTCGACACCCAAGGCAATGTTTTCAAAACACCTATTCAACATGTTTATGTTGGAGATTTTAATAGTAGTGATGAGGTTACCGTCGAAATTTCACCAGATTCTGGAAATTATGATGATGCCATAGAAATTACACTGGATGCATCTACTACAGCAGATAATGCTTCTGTAGCTATATATTATACATTAGATGGAACAGAGCCAACAGATAATGGTCAAGCCTATTTGGATCCCTTTACCATTGGTAGTAGCACAAGTGATCCAATAGTATTAAAAGTAATTGCTTATGATGCTGAAGGGAATGTCTCAGAGGTTGTGACCAATAATTATTCTTTTGGAGATTTGCCAGCGTATCCTGTTTATTTTAAAAATACATCAAATTGGAGTACAGTATATGTTTACGCGTTTGATAGAAACAACAATAGCGCTTTGCCTGGTTGGTCCTGGCCGGGAAAATTAATGACGCAGCAGCAAGCCTCTCCCTGGTACCTATATACAATAGCAGAATCTGTAGAAGTAGGATTGGTATTTACCAATGGTTCTGGACAACAATCTGATGATCAATTTAGAAACAGAGAAGGTTGGTTTGTGCTTTCAGAAAATCAATGGTATGATACCTGTCCTTCAGACTGTCCGGGACAACTTCCTGAACCTATACTTTCGGTAAACCCCAATGGAGGGACCTATGATGGAAACGTAACAGTTGCTCTACAAGCAACAAACAATGGAACCATCTATTATACATTAGACGGTAGCGAACCCAACCAATCTAGTTTTGTTTATCAGAATGAACTATTGATTACAGAAGACACGACGCTTAGGGCGATAGCTTACAATAGCACAGGGATGTCTAATGGCATCACAGAAGATTATATAATTAATGAGTTAGCATCTTATACCCTGTATTATAGAAATATTTCAAATTGGAATGATGTATATGTGTATTTGTTTAATAGAGATACAAATCAACCGCTGCCTGGTTGGTCTTGGCCAGGTAGAATGATGTCGAGAGAACAAGCTTCACAATGGTATAGTTATGAAGTAACCGAAACTTCTGCCGTAGGAATTGTTTTTACCAGTGGTAATGGATCTCAATCTGATGATCTAAGCAGGGATAGAACAGGTTGGTTTGATCCAACAACCAATCAATGGTATGATGCCTGTCCTGCAGCTTGTCCGGGAGATACTCCCACAGATAGTTTAATCATCCGCTACAATAATAATAACACAAATTGGGATCAAGTGTCTCTCTATTATTGGAATACCTCTCCAACGGTTTTAACAACAGTATGGCCGGGTGAGCAAATGACCGATGTAGATGGTGATGGTTGGTATGAGTATATTTTGGAAGGGGTAAGTTGTGCCAATGTAATTTTTAGTAATAACGGAAATTCACAAACAGAAGACTTAGATATTTGTGAAGAGGGATGGTATGATAATGGTTGGGTAAGTAATCCTGAAAGAGCAAAGGTATTGAATGATGTTTCAGATTTAGGGATTTCAAAACCTTATCCAAATCCTTTTAACAATGCGATTTATTGTAACATCTCTTCAGGTTTAAAAACAGTAGAGGTATCAATTCGGGATATGAAAGGAACTCTTTTATTTAGTGAAGTAATGACCGTAAATTCAGGTAAAGTTTCAATTCCTTTGGATGTTGCCAAGGGAGTGTATTTTCTGAAAATTGGGACTTCAGGAGTGTATAGTATTTCAAAAATAATTAGGTAACTATAGTCTCCCCTGAATCATTTTGGTTCAGGGGATTACTATTATTTTTTTTGAAAAGAAATGGAATCTCCTTTTTGTAGGTTCCACTCATCGGTGAGTTGTGCATTGACCTCCAGTACATATTGCGCAGGACCTTCAGAAGGCAGTGAGCGCTCATCCAGCGGTTGTGCATTTTTTTGAATACTTACTATCTTTTGTTTGGCATCGATAAATATGATATCCAATGCGAACTCAGTATTTTTCATATAAAAAGAATGAGGAGACTCATTTGGAAAAATAAATAACATCCCTCGGTCTTTTTGCATAGACTTACGGTACATCAAACCTGTTTGGATTTGATAATCATCATCTGCAATCTCGATATCCAGTTTTGAAATCAGAGTAGGAACGGTGTCCTGAAGGTTGTATAGAGAGAGTTCGCCTTCTTTGGTAAAGGTGACTTCTTTGACCAAATTTTCGGTATTCTTCTTTCCATCACCGCAAGAGAAAATAAGCAGTGCAGTACTTGCCAATAGTGTATAAAAAGTTGTTTTCATAGGTTGTTTTTATTCTGATTAAAAGTAGATAAAAAAGTTACAGTACAAAAGTTTATGAAACGGTTTTCTAATCCATGGTACAACTCATTTGACTCAAGCGACTTCTACTTTATGACTCGACGGAAACAACTTCGAATATTTTGGATCTTTTTCAATCATCGATAGTAATTTTTTCTTGATTTCAAATTTTTTCTTCCGCACGTAGGCTTCGGTGTATCCCATAGTATTTGCAATTTCTCGCATTGTTTTACCGCTAAAAAACAGATGAAGTACCCTTTGATTGCTAGGGTTCAGTCTTCTGAAATGAGTAAGGTATAATTGCTGTTTCTCGATGTAATGTATTTCTGAAATAAGATCATTTCCTTGGTACGGGATATCTTCTAAAAATGTAGGGGAGGAAATTAGTTTTTTGTTTTCCCGAAGTTTTTTTCTCCATAGGTTTTTGCAAATACCAAAGAAATAGGAATGAATAGAATATTGGGTTCGATCTAATGACAGAGCTGGCTTTTGTAACAAAATGAGTAAGGCATCTTGAAAAACATCGTGGGCATCGTCTTCGTTGCCAGAATTTCTTAGGATATATTTCTTGAGAACGGGTAAGTTCTTTTTATAAAATTTTTTAATGATGTGACGATCTCCATTTTGAATTCCTTTTAGAATAGATGAGTTGGTGTGATCAGACATTTTTTGGTGTTGGTTTACTTCAGTTTGCTGGTCGAGACTGCTGAGGTTACTCAGCATGTTATTGGTATTAAATTAAGAATAGTGGAGCTGTTACGGTATGTATTTTGAGTAGATATACCCTTTAAGTGAGTAAAGGGTATATCTGATTGAGCAAGAAGCATTGTCAAAAGACAATATACTACCTAATCGTTTTTCCAATCAATTTTCCTCGAAATCATCATAATAGTACCCAGAATCAGGAATAGTCCAATACTGCCTACCAACAAGGCATAACTTTCTAATTGTATGATTACAAAAATGAAGGCATACAACGCGGTGAGAGATAAACCAATGAATCCCATAAACTTTAGACTTTTTAAGATGGCTTTAGAATACATCGCGATCAGTACAACTACTGCAATACCTGCTATGATATAGGCTTTTAGAAAACTAGAGTGTTCGGATATCGAAATCAATAAGGTATAGAACATAGAAAGTGCTAAACCGATCATCAAATATTGAAACGGATGAATATTGATTTTACTGATCGTCTGGATAAGAAAGAAAACTAAGAAAGTTAATGCAATTACCAGATATCCATATTTGGTTGCTCGTTCACTTTTTTGATATTCATCAACGGGAATTAGTAGTTTGACACCAAAGGCCGAAGCGTTGATTTGTGGGAGTTCGCCAAAGAATTCTTGCTCGAACTCTCTATTGATTTGCAAAACTTTCCATTGTGCCTTAAAACCATTTTCTGTGATTTCTTTAGTTTTAGTATCGGGTAAATAGTTGCCATTAAAACTAGGCGACGCCCAATCCGAAGTCATAGCCACATTGGTTTCTCTTCCTACAGGAACAAAGCGCAATTGCTCACTACCATTAATAATTAGATCCATATCAAACTCAACAGTATTTTCCTTTGGGAGTGAGATTTCTTTGATAAATTGGGTTTCAAGAGTATTGGTATAAGAGTTTTGATTGTACTTAGAACGTAACGGGTAGCTTTCTGTACCAATATTTAAAGTCAAATTGCTTCTAATTCCTTTCAGGTTTGTAGAGTTGATAATCACTGTGGCTTTGTTCCATAAAATATCATCGGCTTCGATGTCTTTGATCTCAAAGTTCGGAACGGTAAAAGAACCTTTAATTTTCATATCGGCAGTGTACACTACAGATTCGTAGATACTTCTTCCCAAAGTTTCAGATTCTATATTAGTCTTTATATCTAAGGTGTTTGGGAAAAAATAAGCGTTGTATACAGTAATCAGATTTTCTTGTATATAGGATTTGGTTTTATCATCCCAGGTCTTTGTTTGGCTGTGCACCTGATAAGGCACTTTTAGAACTGGACCGTATAACAATACCTCGTTACCCCATTTCTGGTTAATTTCTTTTACAACCTCTTCTTGTCGGTATGATCGTTCACTTATCAAGTTTTGTATATACGATAGTGGTATTAAGAGTACGAGAATTAATATACCCACCATGAGCATTCGTATTGTTATCGAAGTTTTGATCCATTGTCCGAAAGACTTTTTTTGTTTTTGGGTTTCCATAAAATAATGATTTATAAGTTACAATTGATGTTATCTTTTTTGTTGATAGTGATATATTAATCGATAGGTGATGATGAGAAATCCGCCAAATCCTATTGTAAATGCCCAGGTATTGGTATGTTGAATAGGAAAGAGTATCCTTTTTGCGATATCCGATAAAATTCCCATGGGATTTTGAAGGATATCCCAACTATTCCAACGCAACACTCGTCCCAGGTAAATTCCAAACCCACAGAGTAATAGGATGATGTAAATGATGAAGTGTGTAGTTTTTTTGGAAAATCGTTCTTTCAATTGTTCCTGCATTAAATTTAGAGAGGCAAAGCCAACGATCAAACCATTTACGGCAAAGGATAATATGAGTAGCACATCAAACCATATTTGTGATAATGTACTCCATCGTATATGTTGTATATCGGTAAGGATGTATGGTGAGTTGGGCAGGAACACCAACCACACCGAAAAACCGATCCAGAAAACGAATCGTCCTGGATTACTTATTTTTAGTAAAAGGGCAATTCCATAGGGGACACATGCCAGAAATAAATTCCAAACCAGAAAAGTGTAGTATAACGAATCTGTTTTTATGATTCGGGTAAGTAATAATAGACACCCGAAGAGGACCGAGCCTGTAAAACCTTTGATAAATGGTAATTGTTTGTAGATCGTTTCCATTAGATAAGAACATTTTTTAAAGGGTTCATAAATACGATATAGATGTAGCCAATAGTGATTGGGATATTGAGTAAGAACAAGCCAATAGTGGTCAGATTTTCTTTGAAATGTTGATGGTTTATAATCAAATTAAAAAGTAAACCTATCAGGGTGATCGAGTTTAGTACCAAAGCGATAAGCACATAAACAATACCTGCTCTGATCACATATCCGGATTGTGAGATGAGAAAAAAGAGTAAAAAAATAGTGCCTAATAATAAGCTGACACTAGCAATAAATAGGGCTTTTTTGTTAACGGGTTGTACGATTTTCATTTTCGTATTAAATTTTAAAAGTACTTTGAATTTCAAAGTAAATGAGTAAAAAAATATAGTTATTGTTTCAAAAGTTTTTCGATGGCTTCTACATGTTTCTTAAAGGCTTCTCTTCCTTTTTTGGTAGCACTATAGCGGGTGTTGGGTTTTCGACCTATAAATGACTTTTCTACCAGAATATATTCTTCTTTTTCTAGGGCTTTGGTGTGACTGGCCAAGTTTCCGTCTGTAGCACCCAACAGTTCTTTTAGCATTTTAAAATCGGCATATTCATTAACCATCAATATCGACATAATACCCAATCGTATTCGATGATCAAATGCTTTATTAATATTGCCTATAATATTTTTCATTGCTGTAAAATGAGATGTAATTCGTGCTTTTAGCGATCGTGCTGGATGTAAATTAAGCTGCCATAAAGGATGTGCATCACCCCAAAGCCAAGTACCCAAAACCAAAACCCGTAACCAGGATATATGGCACAAATCAATCCCAATAGAATTTCAATATAGCCAAGGTATTTTACATTACCAATAGTATACTTTGAGGCATTTACAAGAGCAAGTCCATAAAAAATAAGCATTAACGAACCTGTTAATCCATAATGATTGCTAAATATTTTGATGAGTATATAGATACCTCCGGTAATAAGAGGAATCAAAAAGGCTGACAGTAACCGTTTTGAAGTTCCGTTCCAAAGAGTTTCATTGTTTTTCTTTGCTTTTTGTGTGCTCAAAATAATGGCCGTAACAATACTCAATAAAGCTACGGCGGCAAGATCGATAAGAATGAAGGTAAAGATCTTTCCGTCAAGGATTAGATAATTTCTACCACTTTGGCTAACGAGATAATATGCAATCGCTGCTCCGGCCAAAGCATAGATGCCTGCCATGATTCCGGATAGGCCACTCAGAGAAAGAAAACGTGATGATTTATTCATCATATCCTTGATCTCCGTAATGTCTTTTAGATAGTCTTCTGTGCTCATATTTAAAAGTACTTTGAAATACAAAGTAAAATTAAATATTTCGATTATGCAAACTTTTGTTCTCTTAGCAAAGTTTAAAACATACTATTTAGAAGCTCCTTCTTTTGCTAAACGCGTATTTATTTTATCCAGAATATAGGTAGCGTTTTGTTTGTACGATTTTAAGTATTGCAGGTGATTATTGGCCGCAAGGATATTATAAGAAGCCACTCTTTTCTTGTAATCTTCACTCGTTGCGAAGTAGGAAATCATTTCCGAGGTGTTATTTCCTCGTGTCCAATCTACAAACCAATCATACGACTTGAAATCTTCAATATTTTTTAGTGATTCATTTTTTAGCATTTCATTACTAGACGATATAAAATCCAAAAAAATGGTATAAAACTGAGTGATATCGGTAGACAAAGAATCTTTTGCATTGGTGTTCTGACCAATAACTCCTTTTAATTGTTCAAACCCTTTGGTGTTAATGGTTACAGGTGTATACGTAGTTGTTATGCTAGGACATAAAGCACATTCTTTAAAGTTTTCTATGGAGATTTCTCCTGCAAGAATGCGTTTGCTTTCTGCGATTCTATGTTCTTCGATTTTAATATAATTACTTACCATCGTAGTATCTGTGCTTAGATCATAAGTAATGTTTTTTAAAATTCCTTGTAGTTGGCGGTTTTGTTTTCTTGTTTCATTGGCATTATTGATTTGTACCGCAATCAAGATTCCTATAACTACCAAAATAATTTCACCAATGGCATATGCCAGATATTTGAAGATTTTACCTTTTGTCATGGTTGATTTTCTAATTTTTCTGAATAAAGCGATCACTTAGATGTCTGTTTGTTAGCTAAAAATAGAGAAACTTTTTTGGTTTTAATTCATAATTCAAAAATGTACATTTGAAACATGAATCCAGCAGAAGCCTACATCCTTAATCAATCAGAGCCGTATAAGTCTATTTTATTGCATTTGCAGGTTATTGTTGAAACTACGGTTCCATCCGTAGAATTACTATATAAATATAAGATTCCTTTCTACTACATAGAGAGTAGACCATTTTGCTATTTAAATGCCTCCAAAGGATATGTGGACTTAGGTTTTTGGAATGCAGGTCATTTGACCAAACATCTGGATCAGATGACTACTGCGGGACGTAAAGTGATGAAATCCCTACGATATCAAAGTATTGAAGAGATCGATGAGGCAATTTTGATAGAGGTCTTACAAGAAGCGTATTCGGTTAAGGATAAAAAGTTCTTCTAGTACCAGATCAAGAGCAAGCAATTTAATTGTTGGAATAGAGTACGACACCATTTCTAAAAGAAGGATATCGTACTCTGGGAACAGTATTTTTATTTTTCTGGAGCTAATATTTTGTAAACTATACCAGCTAGAATAGCCCCTACAATTGGGGCAACCCAGAACAACCATAATTGTTCTATAGCCCATCCACCTGCAAATATGGCTTGACTCGTACTTCTAGCCGGATTCACCGAAGTGTTGGTAACAGGAATACTAATTAGATGAATTAACGTAAGACCTAACCCAATGGCTACTCCTGCAAACTTATTGGATGCATTAGAGTGTGTAGCTCCCAAAATAATAATCAAAAACATAAAGGTCATTACAATTTCGGTAACCAGAGCAGAAAGCATAGAATACTCTCCGGGAGAATGTTCTGCATATCCGTTGGCAGCAAAACCTCCGATATCGAATCCTGCTTTCCCGGTAGCGATCACATACAAAATTCCCGCTCCTGCAATTCCACCTAACACCTGTGCAATGATATAGGGTAGTAGGTCTTTTTTGTCGAATCTGCCTCCCACCAGTAATCCAATGGAAACTGCTGGATTGAGATGACAACCCGAAACATGACCTATAGCATACGCCATGGTGAGTACGGTTAAACCAAAGGCGATAGAGACCCCTACAAATCCAATTCCTAATTCAGGAAATCCGGCTGCAAGAACAGCACTTCCGCACCCTCCCAGTACCAACCAGAGTGTGCCAATAAATTCGGCAATAAGTTTTTTCATAATCTGTGTTTTAATATTGTTGTTACTATATACTTAGGTACTAGTGAAGGTCTTGTATAATAGTATTAAAACAGTGGGTAGGAATACCTGAAAGGTACTAAAAAAAATAATATCCCCTGACCAGATGATTATGAATTACTTCTAAATCAATAAAAAGAAGTATTATGTGGAATGCTTTATTCGGTGAAAAAGTAGAATTAAAAATTATTTCAACCCATTTACTACTTGTCTTATGGCTACTAGATTACTTAATAGTTTTTCCAAGTGATCCAGGTGTAACATATTCGCTCCGTCGCTTTTGGCATTGGCAGGATCAAAGTGTGTCTCCATAAATAAACCATCCACGCCAGTGACCACTCCAGCACGAGCTATGGTCTCTATCATATCCGGTCTTCCTCCGGTTACTCCACTGGATTGGTTGGGTTGTTGTAGAGAGTGGGTAACGTCAAGAACCGTAGTGCCGTATTGTTTCATGGTAGGAATTCCTCTGAAATCTACGATCATATCCTGATAGCCAAACATGGTACCACGATCAGTGATCATTACATTATCATTTTTACTATCCCTTACCTTTTTGGCTGCATGTTGCATCGCCTCAGGACTCATAAATTGCCCTTTTTTCAAGTTCACCGTTTTTCCAGTCTTTGCTGCGGCTACAACCAAATCTGTTTGACGCACTAGAAAAGCAGGGATTTGTAATATGTCGACATATTGGGCAGCTATAGCAGCATCTTCATTCGTATGGATATCTGTTATCGTAGGAACTTCAAACGTTTCACCTACTTTACGAAGTATTTTTAGCGCTTTTTCGTCCCCAATACCGGTAAAACTGTCGATTCGACTTCGATTTGCCTTTTTAAAAGATCCTTTAAACACGTATGGAATATTCAGTTTGTCGGTAATAGCAACTACTTTTTCTGCAATTCGCAATGCCATTTCTTCCCCCTCGATTGCACAAGGCCCTGCCAGTAAGAAAAAGTTATCAGCATCAAGGTGTTTCAGGTTTTTTATGTTTGAAAGATCCATAGGTGTTTTTTAAAAATGCAAAGATAAATCTTTTAAGGTTGTCATTAAAAGTATTATCCAGAAAAGTAATTATGGCATGGGGCTTGATTAAGAAGAAAGCATCAAAACAAAAACACTCTTATGAAAAAAACAATCACAGCAATTTTTTTATTGAGCACTATTTTCTTGTCTGCTCAAAATTCTACAGTGGGGGTAGAAAAACAACTATTTAAAGTAAACTTATTGTTAACACCTGGTTTGGAATACGAGGTTGGAGTATCCAAAAATTCCACGCTTGATTTTAGATTAGGAACAGGGTTAGCCTATGTAAAGGTAAATGATGATGAAGATTATGGGGTTTTCTTAAACTTTGAGGGAGCCTATCGCTACTATTATAATTTCGAAAAAAGAGCAAGTAAGGGTAAGAATACCTCAGGGAACTCTGGGAATTATGTAGCACTCACCACTTTTTTGGCTAGCGGTGATCCAATTATTGGGGATTTGGAAAGTGATACAGATTATATCGGTCAAGTAGGGCCTGTATGGGGTTTTCAGCGCACATACAACTCTGGGTTTAATCTCGGTTTAGAATTAGGATTAGGGTATACCTTTAGTGATAGCGACTCTTTTGTAGCACCAATTGTTGGTTTCAGACTGGGGTGGGCTTTTGGTAGATAAATCGATATTATAATTTTAAAAATATAGAAGCTTTATGTTTGGTTTTAAACGACTGAGCATAAAGCTTTTTTATTAATTGGATTTTCGTATACAAACTCTAAAAATATCTTGTACCTTTGCAGCCTTAAAAATGAGGCGTTTATGTCAGCTATAAAAAATATTGCAATCATTGCACACGTAGACCACGGTAAAACAACCTTGGTAGACAAGATCATGTACCATTGTCAATTGTTTCGTGAAAACGAAAACACTGGAGATCTGATTTTGGATAATAACGATCTGGAACGTGAAAGAGGGATCACTATTACCTCAAAAAACGTGTCGGTTACCTATAAAGGAACCAAAATCAATATTATTGATACTCCGGGTCACGCCGATTTTGGAGGAGAGGTAGAGCGAGTACTTAATATGGCAGATGGTGTGTTGTTGCTGGTTGATGCTTTTGAAGGTCCGATGCCGCAAACTCGATTTGTACTACAAAAGGCAATTGACCTGGGATTAAAACCATGTGTGGTTGTCAATAAAGTAGATAAAGAAAACTGTACTCCAGATGAGGTGCATGAAAAGGTGTTTGATCTCATGTTCGAATTAGGAGCAGAAGAGTGGCAGTTGGATTTCCCAACGGTTTATGGTTCTGCAAAGAACAACTGGATGAGTGATGACTGGAAAAACGAAACCAGCAATATAGAACCTTTATTGGATATGGTGATCGAACATATCCCATCTCCAAAAATTGAAGAAGGTACTACACAAATGTTGATTACTTCGTTAGACTTTTCTTCGTTTACTGGGCGAATCGCAATTGGCCGTTTGCAGAGAGGTGAGTTGACCGAAGGGATGAGAGTTTCTTTGGTAAAAAGAGATGGATCGGTAATAAAATCCAAAATCAAAGAGTTACATACTTTTGAAGGTTTAGGAAGAAGAAAAGTAGAAAAGATCGAAGCTGGAGATATCTGTGCATTGGTAGGATTAGAAGGTTTTGAGATTGGTGATACTGTTGCAGATTTAGAAAACCCAGAAGGTTTGAAAACCATTGCAATCGATGAACCTACAATGAGTATGTTGTTTACGATCAATGATTCTCCTTTCTTTGGGAAAGATGGAAAGTTCGTAACCTCCAGACATATCAAAGAACGTCTTGAGAAAGAATTAGAAAAAAACCTGGCACTTAGAGTTCAAGAAACAGATAGTGCAGATAAGTTTATGGTTTTTGGTAGAGGAGTTTTACACTTGTCGGTACTTATCGAGACGATGAGAAGAGAAGGGTATGAACTACAAATCGGTCAGCCACAGGTAATCATTAAAGAAATTGATGGACAGAAATGTGAGCCAATAGAAGAGCTTACCATCGACTTGCCAGAACATGTATCAGGTAAAGCGGTAGAAATGGTTTCTCTTCGTAAAGGAGAAATGCTAAGTATGGAAGCCAAAGGTGAACGTATGGTTTGTGAATTTTTAATTCCGTCTAGAGGGATCATAGGTTTGCGTAATCAATTGTTGACTGCTACGGCTGGTGAAGCAATTATGGCACACCGTTTTAAAGAATACCAACCCGTAAAAGGAGATATTCCTGGACGTATTAATGGTTCTTTGGTATCTATGGAAAAAGGAACTGCAATCCCATATTCTATTGATAAATTACAGGAAAGAGGTAAGTTTTTTATCGATCCGGGAGAAGATATATATGAAGGACAGGTTATCGGTGAAAATTCGCGTGGAGATGATATGACGGTAAATGTTACTAAGACCAAAAAATTATCCAACGTACGTTCTGCAGGAGCAGATGATAAAGCAAAGATTGTACCCGCGATCAAATTCTCTTTGGAGGAGGCTCTAGAATATATCCAAAAGGATGAATATGTAGAGGTAACGCCAAACCATTTACGATTGCGAAAAATCTTGCTTACCGAAGTAGAGCGAAAAAGAAATAAAGCAATATAACTATCATATAAAAACCCCAGTATTTACTGGGGTTTTTGTTACAAAAGAAGGCTTCACACATTACCTTCTCATTGCGTATCTGCTAGCTCCGGGCAATTGTCTTAAAAAGCTCTTTAGCGCTGTTAAGTCAATCGTCATAATTCCAATAAAAACTTTCATATCCTTTCCCTTTTAATTAATCCCTATGTACTTGTTTGAAGAACTAAAACTCTTCAAAAAATAGAGTACAGTAATCGGGCCAAAGTTTTTAAAATTGAAACTTTTATAGAAACTTTAAGAATCTATTCTCAAACCGAATGGTTGATAGAGATACGCTTCTTTTTGTTTTTAAAATATCCAATTATCGGTGAATTGCATTACTGGATGCACTTGGCAATTCCTTCAAGAAATTCCATAATTTTTTGAAACTAAATAGATGGATAGTGTAGAGTGATTTCATAAGCCTGTTTTTTTGTTATTAAAAATGTCCCCCAAAGAATAGCGTGCCATTCTTTATTTATAAGTGTGTTTTTGGATAAAATGTTACCACAATATTGAAGTATTTAACATTTGCCAAATTATAGTCATTACTTTATAATTATGAAATGATGGGGGATATAAAGTAAAAAATCCCGAGGGGGGTACTCGGGATTTAGAATCGATATTTTGGGGTAAATTGGGGTATGAATCTGGGGGCTAATTCAGTGTTTTGGGGCACTGTTTGGGGCTAATTCTATATTTTGGGGCGAATTGCCATAACATTCATTTCAATTACAATACAAATGTAAGAAACAACTCCGGGGTGCAACTTGTAAAAAACAATAAATTATCGGTAAAATACATTTTTTGTACGACAAAATACACAGAAAACGACGGTTTCACATATTTTGAAGTGTGGTTTTTACATAAAACCTATGGATTTGTAAGAAAATACTGAGGCTTGAAAAGACGTAGAAATTATCCTTTTCGTTGTACAACTTCAAAAACTTTATTGCCATCGCATTTCAACGTTTTAGAAGGGTACTTTAGTAATAAAGCATAATCATGTGTGGCCATCAAAATGGTATTTCCATTTTTATTGATATCCTGTAAGACTTCCATAACCTCGACTGAAGTTTGTGGGTCCAAATTCCCCGTAGGCTCGTCTGCCAATATCAATTCTGGATCATTAAGCAATGCTCTGGCAATAGCAACACGTTGTTGTTCTCCTCCAGAGAGTTGATAAGGATATTTAAAGTCCTTGGTTTTCATACCCACTTTATCCAGAACATCATCAATTTTGCTGTCCATGGCTTTTTCATCAGTCCATCCGGTAGCTTTAAGAACAAACAAAAGATTTCCTTTTACAGTCCTATCGTTAAGTAATTTAAAATCCTGAAATACAATCCCCAATTTTCTACGTAGAAATGGAATTTGCTTTTCTTGTAGCGTAGAAAGATCAAAATCTACAATGCTTCCTTCTCCCTCCAACAGAGGTAAGTCTCCATAAAGCGTTTTCATGAAACTACTTTTTCCAGTTCCTGTTTTTCCAATTAGATACACAAAATCTCCTTTGTTTACTTCAACATTTACATCAGAGAGAATTAGATTTTCACGTTGATAGATGGAAGCATCTTTAAGGTGTAATACCGTATTGGACATAATGAATGATTCTGAATTTATTAAGACTTGATTGGTAAAAGTAAAAAGTTTTCGGATAAAATGGCCAGGTTCAACCTTAGATTTTTACTTCAGTTTTGTGATATAACCCGTTTTTGGGGATTCTTATTTTATAGGATGTCATTTTTTTATCCACTATTTAAAACTACTATAATTCATATTTGTCGATTCCTAGTGTAATTATCTCCAAATTCTTTCGTTATTAGTATGAAGATTAGGCTATCTTTAACACAAAATTTATTCGCGGGAAACGATATTTACCTTTTTGATTGTAATACCTAATTCGATGAACAAATACATCATTTCGATGCTTTTTGTGATTGGCCTGTCTGCACTAACATCTGCACAACAGTCTGCCATTTACACCAATGAGCTGGTGCTCTATAATCAAGCACTTGAATTATATAATAATCGACAATTTCTTGCCGCCCAAAATCTTTTTGATAAGGTAAGAGATATGGTGGATGATGAAAATATTGATGCTGACTGTACCTATTATATTGCGAATTGTGCAGTATGGCTTAATCAAAGAGATGCGGATCAACTCCTTGAAGAGTTTGTGATCAAATATCCCACTAGTATCAAGCGCAATTCGGCATATCTGGATGCTGCGAATTATTATTTTGATAATGGGAAATATGCGTATGCAAGAAAATGGTATGAAAAGGTAGATGAAGGAAATCTAAGTCGTAAAGAAAAAGAAAGGTTTAATTTTAATAATGGATATGCCTATTTCAAAATTCAAAGATTTAATGAAGCTAAAAAATTCTTAAGTAGAGTACAAGATTCGCCAGAGTATGGGGCTAAGGCCAAATATTATCTGGGTTTTATTGCCTATGAAGGAGATAACTATCAAGAAGCGGATCGGTTGTTTGATGAGGTAAAAGATTTGAATGAGTATAATAAGAATCTCTCGTACTTTCAGAGTGATATGAATTTCAAGTCGGGTAATTTTGAAGAAGCAATACGAGAAGGATTAGCGCAGCTCCCAAAATCCAAGCCTTCGGAAAGATCAGAATTAAACAAAATTATAGGGGAAAGTTATTTTAATTTGGGTGAGTACCAAAAGGCGATTCCGTATCTAAAAGAATACAGAGGTCGTAAAGGAAAGTGGAACAACACAGATTATTACTACCTGGGATATGTATATTATAAAAATGGAGATTATGCAAGTGCCATTTCAGAATTCAATAAGATTGTCGATGGTCGCAATGCTACCGCTCAGAATGCATATTATCATCTAGCCGAATCATATCTTAATACAGATCACAAGCAACAGGCATTGAATGCTTTTAAGAATGCTTCAGAAATGGATTTTGATGCCAAGATAAAGGAAGATGCCATGTATAACTATGGGAAACTAAGTTACGATATTGGTAACTCTTATGAGAGTACTCCTAGTGTATTGCTTAATTTTTTGGATCAGTATCCTAATACCGAATATGAAGAGGAAATGAAAGAACTTCTAATAAGTTCTTATATCACTTCCAAGAATTATAAAGAAGCGATGGATCTTCTGGAAGGAAGTCGGAACTTTGCCGATAAAGAGGTATATCAGAAGGTAGCATTCTATAGAGCTATAGAATTATATGGAGAAAACGACTATAACGAAGCCATCATCTATTTCGATAAATCTTTAAAACAACCCGTGCATCCAAAATTTGAAGCCAGAGCGATCTACTGGAAAGCAGAGAGTGCTTATTTATTAAATGATTTTGATGAAGCACTTATTGGTTTTAAGGAGTTTGAGAACAGTACAGGGGGATCTACGATATCCGAATATGAGCAATTAGATTATAATCTTGGATACACCTATTTTAAATTAAAACAATACCCCCAGGCCGCAAAACATTTTGAAGCCTATTCGAATAATGATAGTGCCGACGAACTTCGACAAACCGATACTTTTTTGAGGTTAGGAGATAGTCATTTTATTTCCAGTAAGTATTGGCCAGCTATGGAAGCTTATAACAAAGCCATTAAAGCCAATGGGCCTGATGCAGACTATGCGCACTATCAAAAGGCCATAAGCTATGGTTTTGTAAATAAGAACAATCAAAAGATTAAAGATCTGGAAATGTTCTTGCTTCAGTATACTAGATCAACCTATCGTGACGACGCTATGTTTGCGTTAGGAGATGTGTACATCGCAGAAAACAAAATTGATCGTGGTATCCAAGCATATGATCGTTTGATAAGAGAAATACCAAGAAGTTCGTATGTGCCAAAAGCATTGTTAAAACAAGGGCTGGTGTTTTATAATGGAGACAAAGGCAATAGCGCATTGTCTAAATTTAAAAGAGTTGTGGCCGATTATCCGGGATCTGCAGAAGCAGTACAAGCAGTAAACACAGCAAGATTGATTTATGTAGACCTTGGCAGAACCGATGAGTATGCTTCTTGGGTAAAGGGATTAAGTTTTGTGAGCGTTACCGATGCTGACCTGGATAACACTTCTTACGAAGCAGCCGAAAAACAGTTTTTAGAAAATAACGAAAGCGCGGCTATCAATGGGTTTGAAAAATATTTAAATGAATTTCCTAACGGTATACATGCGTTAAAGAGTAATTTCTACTTGGCGCAGCTACTTTTCAAAAGAGGGGATAAAGATGCTTCGATTCCGCATTACGAATTTGTTTTGCAAAGCGATCGAACTGAGTTTACAGAACAAGCTTTAGCTCGGTTATCACAGGTGCATCTTGAGAATAGAAGCTACGAAAAAGCCATTCCTATATTAGAACGACTAGAACAGGATGCAGATTTTCCTCAAAACATTGTTTTTGCACAGTCTAATTTGATGAAGTCTAACTATCAGTTGCTCAATTATCAAAAGACAATCGAATATGCCGATAAGGTATTGGCGAACCCAAAAATTGAGAATGACGTCAAGAGCGATGCAAAAATATTTACCGCAAGAGCCGCCTTACAAACCAATGATTTGGTACGCGCACAAAAAGCGTATAAAGAAGTTCGAAAAATAGCAAAGGGAGAACTTGCAGCAGAATCACTGTATTATGATGCGTATTTCAAAAATTTGAATGCTGATTATAAAAACTCTAACGTAACCATCCAAAAACTAGCGAAAGATTACCCTGGATACCGACTTTATGGATCTAAAGGTTTGGTTCTTATGGCAAAGAACTTTTATGGACTTAAAGATGCCTATCAAGCTACCTATATCCTGGAAAGCGTAATCAAAAATTTTGCAGATTATCCCGATGTGGTCGAAGAAGCTACAGAGGAGCTTAAAAAAATCAAAGCTGAAGAGGCAAAAACTAATTCATCCATCCAAACCGAACAGTAATCCTAGTTGTAAAACGATTTGTAGTTTATGATTCCATATTTTAAAAACGTATTTCTTTTTATCTGTATTTGTATGATAAGTGCTATGGTTGTAGCACAAGAGAAAGAAAAGGAAGATCTTGAAACCGAAAGGGTGGTTATTGTAAAAGCGTATACGCCAACGATAAGTGATGCTTTCAAAATTAAATCGAATCCAGAGTTAAATGATTCGGTAACCCAACAAAAGAAACCTATTCGATATAGTATTTTTTCGGTACCTGTAGCTTCTACTTATACACCAGCCAAAGGTAGAGCAGCAAATATAGATCGGCCAAAACCTATCAAAATATTTGATAATTATGCCACTTTAGGCTTCGGAAACTTTACTTCAGTACTCGCTGAGTTCTATAGTAATTTTCAAATCAATAGATCGGATAATATAGGACTGTATTTGCATCATAATTCTTCTCAAGGAGGAATTGAAGACGTGGAACTCGATGATAAATTTTATAATACCTCTTTGGATCTTAATTATACCTCGAGAAACAGAGACTATACCTATGGACTAGAGTTTGGAGCAGAACATCAGTTGTACAACTGGTATGGATTACCAGAAACACCTGTGCTTACTCCTGAAGAGATAGCAGCTATAGATCCACAACAGAACTATTTTGGTATAAAACTAGGTGGTAAAGTACAGTTTGATGATTTGTATTTTAAGAAAGCAACCCTCAAATATCGATTTTTTGGAGATGGACTAAGTTCTACAGAACATCATGTAGTGGCAAAACCTTCGTTTGAGTTTGAAGCAGGAGATTCTCTGATTAATACCAACTTTATAGTAGATTACCTAACTGGTAGTTTTGATCGGGAATTCGATCCGGCATTACAACTTCCGAATACATATGGGATTCTTAATCTGGGAGTAAACCCAAGTCTGGCCATACTTAAGGATAATCTTACAGTTAATCTGGGGGCTGCGGTATTTTATAGTATCGATACCGAAAACAGCGATAATGATTTCTTTATTTATCCAAAAATAACGGCTTCATATAGAGTGATAGATGATGGACTTATTGCTTATGGAGGTCTAGAGGGAGATTTAGAGCAGAATAGTTATAGAGATGCAGTGCAGGCTAATCCTTTTGTTTCGCCTACCTTACTTATAGAACAAACCAATAGATTATACGATGCTTATTTTGGATTGAAAGGAAAGATATCTGATGTTGTTAGTTATAATGTTAAAGGAAGTTATCTTTCAGAGGATGAAAAACCACTTTTTGTACATAACCCAAGGGCTTTTATTGCTTTAGAAGGATATGATTATGGTAATTCATTTTCATATCGATACGATGATGTAACTACCTTATCGGCTTATGGAGAACTTAAGTTTGAAATCAACAAAAAGTTCACCTTAGGAGCATCCGCTACCTATTTTAACTACGATACAGAGGATGAACAAGAGGCATGGAATCTACCTGAAGTAGAAGCTTCGGTATTATTAGATTACCAGATCAATAAACAATGGTTTTTGGGTGCGCAACTATTTTATGTAGGAGAGCGACAGGATATCGATAATACCGTAACCGCGGTTCCAACTTTACCATTAGCAACAGTTACACTAGATAGCTATTTTGATGCCAATGTAAATGTTGGATATCGATTGAACGATCGATTGTCTTTGTTTGTAAAAGGAAATAATCTGATAGGAGAAAACTACGAACGCTGGGTAAATTTCCCGGTGCAGGGAATACAGTTTTTAGGTGGTGTCACGTATAAATTTGACTACTAGTACAGAGTCCTTTAGTTGAATACAACTAGATTAGGTATAATTTTTGTTATCTTAAAGAAAATTTCGTCCTATGAAAATCATGGTGTTTCTCTTGGTTGCGTTGTTTTCATATACTGCAATAGCTCAAAAAAACTTTAAACTCTACTATGAAGAGACTGAAAGCGGATTTATAATACTTGCCGATAATGACGAGTATAGCCCAGTATCTGCAAAGATGAACTTCAGGTTAGAAAACCTCACTTCTTCAAATGGAAATAATAAGGTTTTTGTAGTACCTGCCCAAACTAAAAAGCATATCATTACCGAGCTCAATGTTGTAGATCGAAGAAAACCCTTAAAATTGGGATTCGAATCGGCATATAATCACGGAGATCATACACTCAACACCTACGATAAAGATTTTGAGTATCATTTACCTTTTGCCAAAGGAAAAACGTTTTGGCTTTCACAAGGATATAATGGGGCTATTTCTCACCAAAATGAATATGCTTTGGACTTCAAAATGCCTATGAGTGCCAAGATTCATGCCGCACGAGATGCGGTGGTGATAGAGGTACAACAGAGTTATGAAAAAAGATGTACAACTCAAGACTGTGCCAAATTCAATAATTATATTTTGGTATATCATAGCGATGGCACTTTTGCAGAGTATACTCATATCAAGAAAAATGGATCCGTGGTAAAAGTAGGAGATAAGATCAAACAAGGACAATTTATAGGATACAGTGGTGATGTAGGTTGGGCCACGGGACCACATCTTCATTTTGTAGTTTTCTTTCAACGGTTAAAAGAACGAGTTACCTTAAAAACAAAATTCTTAACCGGTAAAGGTAAACAAGCGATTCAGCTTATTGAAAAAGAACAATATACTCGAGACTATTGAGAAACAAAGTAGGATATCTACTTACTAGAACATGAGTTCTCAATACGCTATACCCCTGTTTTTGGGTGTTTTAATTTCATTGTTTATGGCGTTTTAAGTGCGGATAAACCAAGATATCTTGCAGTATCTAATTGAGGTTTATCAATGTTTAAACCTTATAACGCTATATGTAAGATGAAAAATATCAATTTAAATACTTGGTTCACTCTTTTTGCTTTGTTGTTTATTCTCACTGGGGTTTGTAGTTTACTTCATAATGCTTACGAACAAGAAACCTTGGTTTTTACACCGACCACGACTTTTTTAATGAAATTACACCCTATACTTAATCTCCCTACAAATGGTTTGGGATATAATGGTTTTGTAAATGGTTTGTATGGTATTTTAGGGGGATTGGTCATAAATGTACTATTATATTCTTTCGCTCTCGAACGCTTTGTTTATGGCTTTAAAAGCTTGTGCAGAAAAGTCATGGTGTTCTAACTCTTTTCATAGTATAAAGTCATAGTTTTAGGTCATTCTTATTTTCTTCCCTGTTCAGGTTTACTGATATTTGAATAATCATACCTCTTGGATTCGTATAAAAATTAAAATAAGAGGTAATATTTCATTTGGTGATGACACACACAATATATCAAATGAAAAATGGAGTAAAGCAGAACGAATTAATCGTTCAGTTCTTGATATCAGAAGAATTTTGGAATACATCAATTGTAGCAGAGTACGAAAGAAGGACTCCTTTTTCGTTTCTTCCAAATTAATAACTAACTAAACCGATTCAATATGATTATTTACGGATGGAAAGCAGCGCATTTACGATCTACACAATCCAAAACAGCAGTATGCCCAAGTTGTAAAACCCAAGGGTCTACTATCATCAGTGTTTTTAGCAGACATGTCCATATTTTTTGGATACCTCTTTTTCCATATGGAAAAACAGGGACTTCACAATGTCAACATTGTCAGCATACCATGAAGGTTAAACAAATGCCTGAGGAAATAAAACGGGAGTATAAAAACCTAAAGATGGACGTAAAGCCACATATCTGGCAATTCTCGGGGCTGGTATTGATTTCTTTTTTGATCGCGTGGGGAATTTATTCGAGTAAAGAAAATGATAAGAAAAATCTTGAGTATATTGGTGCTCCAAAAGTTGGAGATATCTATGAGTATAAAACTGAAAGTGGATATTATTCATCTCTTAAAGTAGTAAACGTTTCTACCGACAGTATTCGGGTAGTGCCCAACGAATACGAAATAGAGAAGAAGACTGGGATTTATAAAATTGATAAACCAGAGAATTATGGCGAGTTTAGCTACGGATTATCAAAACAAGAACTAATTGAAATGTTTACTTCTGAAGAAATATATGAGGTAAATCGATAATTAGAGATATAGAGTACACCAAAACAAACAGATATGATCAAAAAAACACTGGTAATTGCACTCATGGCAGTTACAGTTGGTGCTTGTAAGAAGGAAAAGACAGTTACCGAGACCACAGCACCAAAAGCGGATGTAAGTAAAGCGTTTAATGAAATGCTAGACAATTACTACGAAGAAGGTTTAATTCTTAACCCTGTGCAAGCTACTTTTGCAGGAGATAATCGTTTTAATGACCAGTTTCCGAATCCGCTAGCCGACGAAACCGTAAATAAAGTAAAAGCATATTACACCAAATACAAAGAACAACTGGCTCAGTTCGATAATGCTTCACTTTCGGATAGTGAAAAAATGACGAAGGCCATTTTGAAATGGGAATGTGATATTAATCTTGATGCTTTTAACTATAAGAAGGAATATTTTCCTATCGATCAAATGTGGTCGATTAATTTAATGGCGGGACAATTGGCCAGTGGAGCCAGTGCACAACCTTTTAAAACTGTAGAAGATTACAACAATTGGCTACAACGTTTAGAAGGGTATTTGGCATGGATGCAATCTGCAGAAGAAAAAATGAAAGAGGGAATGCAACAAGGGTATGTGCTCCCAAAGTCTTTGATTGTAAAAGTACTTCCGCAACTAGAAGCATTGACGGTGAATGATCTGGATAAGCATTTGTTTTATGCACCGGTTAAGAATTTTCCTGAGGAATTTTCTGAAGAAGATAAGAAGCAACTTACCGAAGCATATGGTAAAATGGTTTCTGAGAAAATCATTCCTGCGTATACTTCTCTGCATAAGTTTATGAGTGCAGACTATCTGGATGCGGGTAGAGCAAGCTCTGGTATTGCTGATATCCCCGGAGGAAAAGAATATTATGATTATCAAATTAAGTTGTACACTACTACCAATATGACCGCAGACCAAATTCATGAATTGGGATTGTCTGAGGTAGCTCGAATTTTATCCGAAATGGAAAAAATAAAAGAGCAGGTGGGGTACACTGGTGATTTAAAATCATTCTTTAATCACGTACGTAACAAAAAGGAGCTAATGCCTTTTACAGAACCACAACAGGTAATTGATAATTTTAATGCGATTCATGATCGTATGAAACCACAGATAGAAAAGTTGTTTGATGTAAAGCCTAAAACTCCTTTTGAGGTACGTCGTACGGAAGCTTTTCGTGAAAAATCGGCTAGTGCAGAATATAATCCAGGTTCTCTGGATGGTACGCGACCAGGTATTTTTTATACTCCGATTCCAGACGTAACCAAATACAATACGTATAGTGATGAGTCTCTGTTTTTACATGAAGCTATACCAGGACACCACTATCAAATTTCCTTAACTCAGGAAAGTGAAGAATTACCAAAATTTAGAAAAACATTGTGGTACAGTGGTTATGGTGAAGGTTGGGCATTATATAGTGAATCTTTAGGGAAAGAACTAGGCTTATATACCGATCCTTATCAGTACTTTGGAATGCTTGGAGCAGAGATGCATCGTGCTATCCGTTTGGTGGTGGATACAGGATTGCATTCAAAAGGGTGGACCAGAGAACAAGCCATTCAATATTCTCTGGATAATGAGGCTGAGTCTGAAGCTGGAATCATTTCTGAAATAGAACGATATATGGCCAACCCAGGACAAGCTTTATCGTACAAAATAGGGCAATTAAAGATTAGAGAACTTAGAGCCAAAGCCGAAAAGGAATTAGGAGATAAGTTTGATATCCGTCAATTTCACAATGAAGTGTTAGAAACCGGATGTGTGCCTCTTGCTTTGTTAGAGGATAAAATCAATAGCTGGATTGCTAAAAGTAAATAAAAAGATCTTATGAAATAATAAAGGCGCTTGAAATCAGGCGCCTTTTTTTGTTTAAAAACTAGTGTATGCTTTAAGTACTTTTTGCCCTAGCATTTTGGCCGTTGTTAAATACAAAAATTGCTTGGGCTGCGTGGTTAAAAATTCACTCATTAACCACTGCTCCATATCATTAAATATTTCTTTGAATAAGTTAGGGCGATATCGGGTGATTGAGCCTAAATAGAAGATGGTCCAATAAATAATCATCTCAGTAGGGTATCGGTGTTGCTTCTGTTTTGAGATATACATTTTGTACCCATCGTCACCCACATAGTACCAAACTCCTTTATGAATAAGTTGTTGGGATAGGGCATAATAATCCTGTCGGGTAGGGCTGTATTTATCAATATTTAGTGATTCGATTAAATATGGAATACCTTCTTCCTTTTCAATATGATATCCTAATTTTTTTAATGAAGTAATATCTCTACCATCACATTGCACTTTGGCTTTGATCCCTATTTCTTTACCATCTTTAAAATATAGCACATTGGATAGTTTGCAAAAGGATTCTGAAACGCGATAGATCTCACTATAGGCTCTATGAATTCCTACACAGTGTGATAACAGGTTCTTTAGGTTGATTGTGGTATTGGTGTCAATGGTAACTCCATTAAATAATCGATACAATTCTGAAGCTACCTTGATTTTATCTTTTTCAATAGGTTGCAAAGTTACCCCGCTTCGACGAAAAGAATTGTTATTACGCTCGCTAATACCATGGAGGTAATGAATGTGCTGCCCATAATTATGTTCCAGATTCAGAACAATCTTGGATAGATTGAGAAACGAATAGTAAAATAATAAGGGTTTGGTATTGAGGGGAGCACTTTCTGCCGCATTGTAGAAGTTTTTGGCCTGTTCTAATAGAGAAAGCAAAAACTTTTTATCGATGTTTTTCTTTTTAATCACATAATCCCAAAATGCCCAAACATCAGAGATGATTAATTTTCTTTCGTGTCCTAAATAAACAAGATTGGTTTCCTTAGTAAACAAAGGAAACCCATATTTTTCTTTTAATTCTGTCATTTTTTAAGCTGGCTCAACTGTTTTGTAAAGCTACTAGTTTTTTGCCAATAAGAATAAAGAAACTCTTTCTAATCAACATAGAAAGAGTTTTCATCTTGAATTAATACTGTGTAGATGGTTAAAACCCTTTAAAGGCTTCTGCATCTTTTATCAAAACCAATATATCATACCTAAACATGGTTTTTTTGAATCCTTCAGAGAAATTTGAATATGCATGTTCTCTCAAGGGCGCTAAGTTTAAAACAAAGTATTTTTTTGTAATAGAGGGTATGAGCTCTTGTATTTCTTTGGGAAACTGTTTTGTATTATCAAAAGGCACCGAAGATGAAGGGGCAAATGGGTTGCCAGTGGCAGCAGTTCCTGTGATTCCCATAACCACAAAATGAATCGAATGCATGTTGTTCATAATGGCCAGTTCGCTTGCTAGATTAGAGATATCATAGATATTGGTTCGAGTTAGCCCTTTGGCAGCGTGATTCGCTCCCAGTTTAAAAATTACCTTAGGCGTTGGTATTGTTTTTTGGGCTTCTTTATAGTAACGAGCAAAGTTTTGCTTCATTAATAGCCCTCTTTCGTTGTTATTCTTGTAATACTCTTTGGTAATGGTGTTGTAGGCATAGATTTCTTTAGTTTTCCAAAGTTGCTTGATAATCTCAATTTCATTTGGATCATCGGTAAGAGATAATAAATGATCATGGGTAGCCTTATCGTATTGAAAAATGTAAGGTGCGGTGTAGTCCTTTTGTGCTACGGCTTGTTTGTATGCGATATCCGCTTTTTCCTTGAGTTCTTCTACTTTGTTTTTTAAGGCTTTATTCTGAGTAGTTTGACTCAAGTAATCAAAGTTTAAACGAAACTGAACCATAAAAGTCTGGTCAATTCCCCAGATATCTCCTCCCTTTGTTACAACATTAGTAAATAGGTTATAGTCATTTTCATTGTTGTAAAATGGTATGCTATATGGAAACTCCCTATCTAGATTTTTTGCCTTATCAATAGGAGCTTTTGCGGATGCCATTGCCTTGATCTTTTTTGCTGCAATAGCATCGGTTTCAATACATAATGTTTTGTACTCATAAGATTGTGCTTGGTCGAATAGGAAATTCGTAAACGCACCTACTTCTTTGATGCCATGTTGCTCTCCTACAAATACAAATTGACTGTTTTCTAGTTCTTTCTTGGTAAAAGTGATGAATTTTTCTTCAGACAACTCATCAATTTCAAAACTGTAATCCGAAAGATTGATTTTGTTTTGAGTATGACCAGATATGGGGAATAATAGTGAGAGGATAAATACAATGACATATATTTTTTTCATAAGATGTGTTTTTTTGATTGATGAATCAAAATTAGAGAGTTTACCAATCGCTTTTTTGTAGAAAACCATGAGTAAAGATTATAGCTATCTGAAGAGGTGTTTTTAAAGTGTGAGATTAGATATTTACCTGATGAAGACAAAAAAAGTGCTCCGAATTGTCGCTGTTATGGCTCTAAAAGAAGTTGGGAATTAGTATTGATTAGCTATTTTTATATACCTAAAATGACGATATGACTGTACAATCACCCAGATTACCCGTAATTTGGAAACTAGCAATTGTAGTAACCATAGGTGTGGTAATGTTTGGGATTATTGCTATTGGTTCCATGTTTAGAGAACCTCCTGGTTTTAATCCTGCTTTTTTGATACTAAAACTGTTTTTGATATATCTCTGTTTTGAATCGATTGTTCAATTTCAACAAAGAGTGTGGACCAGAAAATTAAATAATGTTTTGATTTTTTTGGGAAGTGTAGTTTTTGGAACAACAGTATATACCGTCTTGTTTTATTTTTACAAATGGTTAGATCATTTTGTATTGCATAGCGAGGTTCCTATGCTACAGCATATGGTTTTTGCAGCTTTTATAGGTTTGGCTATTTCAGCAATAATCAGCTTAATTCTTATTGCGTCTAACTGGAAAAACCAATATTACTTATCGCAATTAGAGAATGAAGAATTTAAGAGAGAAATAGTAAAAGCAAATTTGGCGATCCTTAAAAATCAATTGGATCCTCATTTTATGTTCAATAATTTTAATACATTATATTATTTAATCGATGAGAATACGACATTAGCTCGGCAGTTTTTAGAAAATATATCATCGGTATATCGTTACATTTTGCAGTATAATGATCAGGCATTGATTCCTATATCTCAAGAATATCAAATGGTAAAACAATATTTGGGATTACTAGAATTGCGATATAAAAGTGCGTTAAGTATCGATATTGATGTGGATGTTGAAATGCTCAAACAAAAAAATGTACCTCCTCTGGTTTTGCAGCAATTGGTCGAAAATGCAATCAAGCATAACAGGATAGATGAACATTATCCTTTGACTATTGGTTTTGAAGTTTCTGAGGATTATTTTACCATAAAAAATAATACGAACCCCAAACGTTTGTCAAAAACTACAGGAACAGGTCTGGACAACATCAAAAAACGATATGGTTTTCTTTCGAATCAAGAAGTCATAGTGATTGAGAATACCGAAGAATTTGAAGTATCCATCCCTTTATTAAAAAGTGAATAATGAAGCTTAACGCTGTACTTATAGAAGATGAAACCGTAGCAAGGGATCATTTTATAAAAACTCTGGGGCAGATTACCAGTGATATCAGAATAATCACATCGATAGCTTCTGTAGAAGATGCGATATCTTGGTTTACCACAAACCCTTCTCCTGATTTGATTTTTATGGATATTCAATTGTCGGATGGGTTATCTTTTGATATTCTTCAAGAGATAGAAATCGAAGTTCCTATCATTTTTGTAACGGCATATGATCAATATGCGATTCAGGCATTTAAAACTACAGGAATTGATTATTTGCTAAAACCTATTGTAAAAGACGATCTCGAAAATGCGCTAAACAAGTTTTTTAAAACCAGTATTCAGCCTGATGATGAATTGGGGATTAAGAGTATAGATCTGGCACAAAATGTTAGGGGACATTATGGAAAGAAATACAGAGAACGTTTTTTATTGAAGTCCGGTCAGAATATGATACCTGTTACTATAAATGAAATTGCATACTTCTACAGGGATAAATTAGTTTTTGCCCAACTTTTTGATGGGAGGTCCTTTGTATTGGATTATTCTTTACATCAATTGCAGCATATTTTGGATCCTAAAATATGCATTCGATTGAACCGACAAGTTTTAGTACATATTGATGCCATAAAAGAATTACAGACCACAAAACCTGGACAGTTAAGGATAACACTACAACCTCAGTTTCACGAAGAAATTTGTTTAAGTCCAGAGCGGTCGAGGTACATAAAACTTATTCTGAATGAAACATAAAACTTAGCAGCTATCATCGTAACCGCTAAGCTTTATGTGTATTATTGATTTAAAAATAGGCATTCGCAATACGTTCTTTGGATTTTTCTAAAGCTACGGCATGAGTTGCTCCCATTTTGGATATTTTTTCAATGGCGTTGCGTACCAACTCTTCGTTAGGGATAGCCGATGCTAGTCCATTTTTGGCAGCAACTAGTTGTTGGGCTTCTTTCAACTGATCTTCGCTAAGTCTAGCTTTTAATCTAGCTACAGCTTCCGAATATTGTCTGTCCAGTTCCATCCAGGTGTTGATATCGATTTTACCTTCTCCCAATTCGTCTGTAAGTGCCGCTTGCAAAGTCTTCATATGTAGGTAATTCCTTTTGTTAATCAATGCAGCATCAAATTTTGCCTGATGTTTGATATCATCTATACTCTGTATCACCCGATAATATATGGCTGTGGTGGTTACGGCTTCGTTTCCAAACGTTTCGTTGTCTTCAATATTGGTCGAAGAAGCATATAAAAATGCAAATACTCCAGGAGATAGTCGGTTCATAGAAAATGATAAACTAGTGGCCGATTGTGATGAGGATTTAGCAGCCTGTGCCACCGTGTTTACTACATCTACATAAGCCTCGATAGCCTCTGGACTAGTTGCAGGTTGTACTACCGTTGGATCCATTGCTTTGATAGCAGCTTTGAGAGAGGAGGTAACCACTTCTGCGATTTTATCCAAACTAAACTGGCTGGTATATTCTGTTTTAATAGCAGAATTGTAGTCAATTTCTCGAGGGTCTGTAATTTGTGCATCGGATAAATGACTTTCAATTTCAGAAAAAAAGCGCTCTTTGTGTGCTCCTTCTTGTGCGATAATCATTGCTTCCAATTTCTCGATTTGTTCTTTTGCCTTTACCGTTTTGTCGGCAACGCGTTGTACTTTTGCTGTTCTACATGCCATGGTTTTAAGTATTTACTTCCTACTCTTTTGGCTTTTCGGATTGCGCCTCGTTGTTTTTAAGTGGTTTCTGAGCTCCACAAATAGAGATAATTTGTGTTCTCAAAAGTATCGTGCCAATGAAAATCGGACAAGACCATAAATACTTGATTTTTAATACCGTATTTGTACGGATTGGGTGAGGTTTATACGTTGTTTAATACATTGTTTTGCTTTTATTTTTTTGATCAAAAATCTAATAAATGGCCTATGTTTTTGCAGGAGAAAGTTTGTTGAGGATCACTTAGATGTAAGATAGTAGCATGATTTTAATTAAGAAAACCTTAACGATGTCAATTATTGCTTATCCCTATTTTTAGCCTCGAAAATCACAACTCAACTCAATTATGAAAAAGATTCTTTTTTTAGGTGTTAGTACCTTACTCTTCATTTCTTGTCAACAACCAATAGAGGTGGACTTGGTAGTTACTAATGCAAATGTATATACAGTAGATGAAAGTGCTAGCAAAGCCCAGGCCTTTGCGATCAAAGATGGTAAATTTGTTGCTGTTGGTAGTACTGAGGAAATTTTGTATACCTATACATCCACCAAAACTGTAGATGCTGCGGGAAAAACTATCCTTCCTGGTCTTATCGATGCGCATTGTCATTTTTATGGACTAGGGATGCAGCAGCAGAAAGTGGATTTGGTAGGGACCAAAAGCTATGATGAGGTTTTGGATCGCATAGTATCATTTCAAAAACAAAAAAATGTTTCTTTCATCACAGGTCGTGGATGGGATCAAAACGATTGGGAAGTACAAGAGTTTCCTACCAAAGAGAAATTAGATAGTCTTTTCCCAGACACACCGGTTGCTGTACGTAGAGTAGATGGACATGCAATGCTGGTCAATCAAAAAGCATTGAATATGGCTGGGATAACTGAAGCGACAAAGGTGCCAGGAGGAGAAGTAATTTTAAAAGATGGGAAACCTACTGGAGTACTAGTAGACACCCCAATGAAAATGGTTGATAAGGTCGTTCCAAAACCAACTGTTGCAGAACAGGTTCAAGCCTTAAAAGATGCCGAAAAGATTAACTTTAAATTTGGATTAACTACAGTTGATGACGCAGGGTTAAGCCCAGAAGTGATTTCGATCATTGATAGTTTACAAAAAGCTGGAGAATTAAAAATCAGAATGTATACTATGGTTAGTAATGTGCCAGAATATGTAGATTACTACTTGAAAAATGGAGTTCATAAAACAGACCGGTTGAATGTGTCCTCTTTTAAAGTATATGCAGATGGAGCTTTGGGATCCAGAGGAGCAGTCCTGAAACTACCCTATAGTGATAAGCATGATCATCATGGAGCAATGGTTATTGGGGTAGAAGATTTTAAAGCTTTGGCTAAAAGATTAGCAGACTCTCCTTTTCAGATGAATACCCACGCCATCGGTGACTCTGCCAATGCAGTGGTGATGAAAACTTATTATAATGAATTAAAAGGAAAATCCGATCGTAGATGGCGAGTAGAGCACGCACAAGTGGTAGCACCCGAAGAATTTGAGATACTAAATAATAACCTAGTGATGAGTGTGCAACCGACCCATGCTACAAGTGATATGTACTGGGCAGACGAGCGCTTGGGAGAAGAACGGATCAAAGGAGCGTATGCCTATAAGAAACTACTGGAAAAAACAGGAACGATTGCCTTAGGAACAGATTATCCGGTAGAAAATGTGAGTCCGTTCTATACTTTTTATGCTGCAGTGGCCAGAAAAGATCTAAAACAATATCCCGAAGGTGGATTCCAGAAAGAAGATGCACTTACAAGAGAAGAAACCCTAAAAGGAATGACATTATGGGCAGCATATAGTAATTTTGAGGAAAACGAAAAAGGAAGTATTACCAAAGGTAAATTTGCTGATTTTGTAATTCTTGAAGAGAATATTATGGAAGTTGAAGAAGATAAAATACCCAATATAGAAGTAAAAGCAACTTATCTCAACGGAGAGGAAGTGTATAGCAAATAGGAGCTGTACATTTGCATGAACAAAAAGCTAGAAACAACCGATTGTTTCTAGCTTTTTGTTTTATATGATGTATTTAGATATTGAATGTCTATGTGTTATCGACCTCCATTAGCTCTTAGATCGGCAATGCAAAGTGGATCAAGTACTGGTATCTCATCTCCCAATCCCATCATACCACTACCAAATTCGATAGCAGCTTCCATCAAGCAACTCTCTACATTGCAATGACCACTATTTTCCGCATCTTCATGAGCAGATTGTAAAGGAGTACCTATATTGACCAGTCCCATAAGGTGTGCAAATTCATGATTGAGTGTAGCTGTTTCTATACTACTTAACAGAGGAGCACCTGGACGAGTACTTAACTGCCTCAATGTCCCTTCATAAATAACCATAGATGTATTTCGATAAGCAGATCCCAAAGTGACTTGTTGGTTGCTGTCTTCTTCGTTTCCACCATCGGCAAAATACACGTACACCGTGATTTCGTCACCTGCATTAAATATAGATCTTGTGTTGGCCTCTATGGCCGCAATTTCTTGTATAGTAAAAGGAGCTTGATTTGAAGAAGGTACAGAACGCTGATTAATTACAATACCATCAGGCTTAAATAGTCGTTCTTCAAGAAACTGTCTAAAAGCATTAACAGCTGTGGTCGTAGGTTCAAAACCTTGTACAGAAACCATTTCTACAGTCAAACTATTAAAGTTGGTACTACTCAATAAATCATTAGCAGAACTACCTAAAGGTTGCTGGTTGCTAGCAGGTATCGCAGCGGTTTCTAGAGAGGTATTGTCATCATCATCAGAACAACTAATTAAAATAAAAGAAGAAAATAATAGATATGCTAAAAGCTTTGTGATTTGCACGAGACTTAGTTTTAGTTAATACTTTGGTTACCTTGATGATAGATGTAGATTATGTTTTAAAAAACGTTATAATCCAGATCATGTGACAAAAACATAAATCGTCACAAAGACTATACCATGTTAGGCATTCAATAAGGTAAACTTGGCTAAATAGTCGTTATTTTCCCCTTCGACTAACAATTCGCACAAAAAGCCATGTGCATTTGCAGCATTTTGTAGGGTGTTATAATCAATGTATAACCAATCAAACCAGTCTGTAGTTAATGCTTTGTAGGTCATCTTGTAACACATCTCACCATAGTAAGCTGCTGTAGGATCTACCCAAAAACCACCATCTTCATCGGTAAATAAATAGGAAATGTCAGAAGAGTCGATGAGTACTTGTCCGTTAGGAGTCAGAAGTGTTTTGAGGTGAACAAAAAAGCGATCGATCTGATCCAAACGACCAATGATGCCACTACCATTCATCAAAAAAAGTAGGGTGTCGTAGGTTTTGTCTTTTAATGTGAAGATATCCTGAACCTTTGCTTGTTGTAACCCTCTTTTTTGAGCAATTTCAATAGCCCCTTCAGAAATATCGATACCCGTAACGTTTAGTCTTTTTTCTTCCTGAAGGTAAAGACTATGGCTACCTGCTCCACATCCCACATCCAATACTTTACCATAGGCAAAATCCAATGCTACTTGTTCTATTTTGGGCATATCGGGATACGTTCTGAACAAATAGGGAACAGGAATATAATCGTCGTCAAAATCCGAAGCGTGGACGGTGATATCTTCAGAATAATTCTGATTGTAGTAATCTCTAATCGCTGCTCCAAAGATATCTTTGCTCATAATGGTATAGGATAAAAGGTAAATTGTAATTTTGCCTTATGCAAGAATTCATAGATCAATTACCAAAACTGGCCAAAGATAAACATAACGAAAACAAAAAGTTCTTTGCAAAACTCAAAAAAAAACCACCCAAGAAATTGGATGAAACAATGCAGGTGTTACATGAAGAAGAGTTTGAGCGTACCGATTGTTTAGAATGTGCTAATTGCTGTAAGACTACTGGTCCTTTGTTTACAGACAGAGATGTGGAGCGCATCGCTAAGTTTTTTAGAATGAAACCGCAAAAGTTTGAAGAAACGTACCTAAGAAGAGATGAAGATGGAGATTTGGTATTGCAAGAAGTACCCTGTACGTTTTTGGGTGCAGATAACTATTGTTCGATTTATGAGGTACGACCAAAAGCCTGCAGAGAATACCCTCATACTGATCGTAAGAAATTTCAGCAAATCTCGAATTTGACCTTAAAGAATGTAGGGATTTGTCCTGCGGCGTACAACATAGTGGAAAAGATGAAAGCTATGTTGTAATACAAAAAACCCTACACCTTATTTAAGGTATAGGATTAATTTGTAAGTGTGTCTTTTTATTTGTTAGTCTGGATTATTAAGATCTTCTATGTTTTTTGCCATTATTACTCCAGGTAGTTTAATAGGAGCGGCAACTTGCGCCAAGAATGTACCTTTTACTTCACCAGTCTTGTAAGTAGTAAATCCGATTCTGTATAGACCAACAGTTAATGCTTTTAAGGGATCGCTAGCTTCACTTTTGTATCTTAAAAGCGAGTTGTAACTACTTCCACTGGGTTGTTTAGGCATTTCACTACTGTCGTCATTTTTGGCTAATGTAATCCAGTTAGCTGCTTTAATAGCATCTGCGGTAATTTTATCTTTACTAGTAATATCAGATCGTTCTAAAGTAATGTAAGTATCAAAAAAATCGTTCGATCCTGCGTTTTCTGTGTATGAAGAAGAAGCAGTTGCTCCTTTTACTTTAGTTTTACCTACAGGAGACATCATTCTAACACCGAGTTCTGGAGCTACAGCAGGAATCCAAACATAGATATAGTAGAATTTTTTCCCTTCTTTTACCTCGTCTTCGTTACCTGGAGCTGCATACCCCAAGTAGGATACTACATCAGTATAGGGTACTTTAATTGTTTTAGGACCGATCTTCTTTTCCGTAAGACCTCCAAACTTTTTTAATTTTTGAGCCTGAACTGTTGTAGAAAAAACTAGGGCAAACGCACTTAATAAAATTAAGATTTTTGTTTTCATAATAGTTGATTTAGTTATGTTTATTAATAATTGGTTAGAGACACCTACATGATATAAGTAATTAACAACACTAAATATAGACAAATCTGAGTTTTTATGTAGGAAATAATATCATTTGTTGATTAATATATTATTACCAATTAAAAAACAAGATGACCCGATCTTATCTTGTTAAATTGTAGTGTTTTAATATAATCAGATAAATTTCGAGTCATCTATACAACAACAATAGCTCTTTTAGAAATCGATATCGTCCCCTGCTTTGGCTCCTGCAAACTCGGCATTGTATTTTTCCATAAGTTCTCCCATTTTTAATGCCATACGAGTATCTGTTGCCATTTTAGGACTCCAGTGAGCGCCAACAGAACTCCAGTCTGTTACCGTAAGCCCATACTCCTGTAAAATAGAAGCAGCATCTTTTCCTTGTGCAGCCCCCATATTTTGATGACACATAATTTTTATATACAGCTCAAAATCTTCCATAACATTAGTCAAACTATTACCACTGCTAGTAGTATTGGCTTGAGATCCCTGATTAGTTTCTTGAGAGGCAAACTTTCCTATATTCGAATTTACAAAAGCATCTCCGTATACTTTAGATATAGCAAATGTAGTGTCTTGAGACATTCTCGTATTCCACTCCGCGGATACTTGATCCCAAATGGGTTTTTCGGTTCCAATAATCTGTAAAACTTCTTCAAGATCCATACCTCCTGCAATTTTAGCATTGGCAGCTGCCCAGGTTTCCATATCAATTCCAGAAATAGGGTCCAATAACCCTCCGGCTTCTGCAGCTTCGATATGCGAATCCATTTGGGCGTCTAATTTCGCTTTCTGTTCCTTTAAAAAATCATCTGCCGCATCATAGGCTTTTTCCTGTGCATCATCGAGTAGGGCTATTCCCCACAAAAAGTGTTGTTCATTAGAGAATCCGTATTCTTGAATTTGATCGTTAAACTCTTCCAGATTATCATCTTTAATATCTTTAATTTCATTAAGAATACTCGTAGCATCATCATGAGAAAGTTCACGTACTTGTTCAGGCATTTCCAATTTATGTACATATCCATATCTTCTAATACCAACCGGAAATTGGTTGTTGAGATCTACCCAATGAGGCTCACCTAAATTGGGTTTGTATGGCCAAATATCATGATTCTCGTCTGCATCAAGGTCCTGAAAAGATAGATCTGCGCATGGCCATGTAGTATAATCATAGTCATGCCAGTCCATACGGTCTAGTACCATTAAATAATCTCGATATTCGTCTTTATTTTTTCCAGTTACATTTTGGTATAATTCATTCACTGTACTCATAATATTTAATTTTTAATGATTGATTTTTGTTTTTATAATTGAGATAATATTTCCTGTTTTTTCTGTTTGTACTCTTGCTCATCGATTAATCCTGCATCAAACATTTTCTTTAGCTTTTCAAGTTTTTGCATGAGATCATCTTCTGAAGAAGTATTTTGGTTAGAGGGGGGGGGTTGAGGTGAAGAAGTTTGCCCTTGATTGGTTTGATTGTTCATCATGTTGCCTAGCATTTGACCCATTCCGAGTCCGGCTCCCATTTGCATACCAAGGTTACCATTGCCTTCATTTTTTGCCATATTTTTCAAGGCTTCGAGTTGTTGGTAATCCTGATAACTAACACCAAGTTCTTTCATCGCTTGAGCTTCTGCACTCATATCTGCGATTCTACCAATTCTTGTCCTGGTTTCTTCGTCAAAACTGGTGCCTTCTATTCTAAAATCAAGTAATTCGAATCCCAAATCATCAAAAATCTGAATACTGGAATTCTTTGAGAAGGATGCTATTTCATTGCGATGTTTGTCAATTTCTATATAGCTGAAAGATGCATTGGCGAGAAAATCACTAATGGGTTGTGTAATTCTGGAAAGTATTACTTTTTGTATCGCTTTGACCGGGTAATAATCATCTCCGGCGATGACATTTGTAAAAAAGTTAACAGGTTTTGTGATCCGGAAAGAAAAGTTTCCGAAGGCGCCTAGTCCTACAGGAAAATTATAAACAGGATCTTTATAGGTTATTGGCGAGGGAGTCCCCCATCGTATATTTTGCATTTCTGCTTTACGGTAAAAGAAGATACCGACTTTGTGAGCAGACTCAAATTTATACATAATGCTTTTGATCGTGGTCCAAAATGGAATATTACCTGTTTTAAGATCGTAAAGACCTTCTTTTTCAAAAAAGCCTTTTACTTCCCCTTCATATACAAAAAGACATCCTTGTCCCGGACCTACAATGAGTTTTGATGCGTTCTTAATTTCGTCGCCATTTTCGGTCCATTTTTCAAAAAGAGTTTCTGGCTTTGGGTGATGCCATTCGATTACCGAACGAAGTTGATTACTAAATGAATTTGACATATCTTTTTTCTTTTATGGATTACTCGTAGTTCGTTAAAAAAGCTGTTTTGGCTTTTAGATCTTTCTCGTATCTGTCTTTATAATCGGGGATAATTTCTATGCGTCTTTTTAGGTAAGCTTCTACATATTTTTGATAATGTATGGCTAACTCTTCGTTGTTATAGATCTCTGAGTCTTGTAGATAATTTTGAAATTTCAAATATTCATAGTGCAGGTAATGTGTTAGGCCAGCTTCTTCTCCTAAGGCGTGAACAGCAAAATGTTCGATGTTTCTGGCTTTTGTCCCTGGTTCGAATGTATTTACAGTTTGGCAATATGAACAGGTGCTATAATAGGATCTAAAAAAATTATCTTTTACTGAAAGTTTGGCTTGGCATTGTGTGCAACAAAAATCTTTGGATAAAATGTCTTTAACTTCTTTTAGTAATGTTTTTGCGGCTTCCGAAAAAACTTTTACTTCGTATGATTTTAATTGCTGTTCTAATTGGAATCTAAGAGAAAAGGCTTTGTCCCGTTCTTTATTGAAAGCTGCTGAACCAAAATCCACACCGATATCTAAAAATGCACCTTCAACTTTCTCCTGCCAGGTATCATCTATTTTGTAAATAAGGTCGTTGGCTTGGGAGTAAATTCCTTGCCATGCATTACTGAAAGTAGTTGTTTCGAAATCTGTTGCTTCAAATAACATGGGCAAGACAGCTTCGGTTTTTTTGAGTATTTCTAGAAACCGTTCTTCAATTTTTTTGAGAAAACTATCCCATCTATGTTGTGTATCACTAAAAGACATTATACTATTTGAATTAAGGATTAATAGAATGGATTCCCACAGAAATCACAATATTGAAGATCTGTGTCCTCAGGTCTTGCCGCTCCACAGCTTTTACATTTTTTGGTTTCAAGACCAGCATCTGTTTCTTCGTATTTTTTGGTCGAAGAGACGGCATTGGCAAGGATGTCATCCAATAGACTTTTTTCTTCTTTGGATTTTTTGTTGTTCTTTTTTTGCATCTCTACCTTTTTGAAGTGAATTAAAATGTATAGCCCTTATGTTACCAAGTAAAACATAAGGGCTAGTAGGATCAATTGATCATATTCCAAATGGTATTATAACCCCTTCTTTAGATCAGCAATTGTTTTCGCCATCACTACACCAGGTAACTTGATGGGGGCAGCTACCTGCGCTAGAAAAGTTCCTTTTACTTCTCCAGTCTTATACGTTGTAAAACCAATTCTGTATAGTCCTACAGTAAGTGCTTTTAATGGATCGCTAGCTTGACTTTTATATCTTAATAAAGAGTTGTAGCTGCTTCCGCTTGGTTGCTTTGGCATTTCACTACTATCATCATTACGTTCTAGCGTTACCCAGTTTGCACTTTTTACAGCGTCTTCGCTGATGTTATCTTTACTGATAATATCTGATCTTTCTAAAGTAACATAAGTATCAAAATAGTCTTTAGAACCAGCATTATCCTGATACGCTTGAGATAAAGTAGCTCCTTTTACTTTTGTTTTTCCAACAGGAGACATCATTCTTACTCCTAGTTCTGGAGCTACAGCAGGAATCCATACATAGATATAGTAAAATTTCTTTCCATCTTTTACTTCATCCTCATTTCCTGGTGCTGCGTATCCTAAATAGGAAACAACATCGGTATAAGGTACTTTGATGGTTTTTGGTCCTATTTTCTTTTCTACAGAACTACCGAATTTTTTTAATTTTTGAGCCTGAGTTGTAACGTTGCTTCCAAAAGCAAGAAGTGCTAGAACAATTAAAATTTTTGTTTTCATTTTTAAAATTTAAAATATTAATTAATAATTGATTAGTTGTTGTTTGCTAGGTACGGCATGATGCTTACAAATACTATAGCAAAGGCTAAAAGTATAAGTCCAATAAAGTGATACCATGGCGTTTTGATTTTGTTCTTTTTGAAATCTTCAAAACTGTTTAGGAGTTCCTGATTTTGAATTTCTCTTTTTTCAAAAGCTCCTTTACAATGGCCACAGACTGTGTATACTTTTTTTCCTATCGGGAAAAATGGTATCCAAAATACATGGACATATTTTTTGTATCCCTGCACCCACATATTGTTTTGAGTTCCACAATGCGGACAAATTCCGTTATCCAGTTTTTGTGGAGCTATGGTCGAAGAACTTGTTCCAAATATGATCATAGTATTAAGATTAATTAGTTGTCTTTACCAGTATAATGTGGTTGTAATAAGGGATGATTAGATGAATAAGAAAGAAGCTACGATCATCCAAGCTCCTACAATAAGTCCTAGAACTCCAAGCTTTCCTTGTTTAGGAGCTAATTTCTCTCTTAGACGTACAGCTTTTTCTTTTGCTGCTTCGTTTTTTGATAAGAAAAATTTATTGATGAGTCCAAAACCTAGCATGAAACCTAAAATAGCTTCAACTACGTTTCCAGCCAATAAAGTAATCCACCAAATAGGGTGTGTAGTCAGCCATCCAATGTTTAAAACAGCAGAGATGATTCCCCATACTCCCCAGAAGCAGAAGACCAAACCTATCCATCCTTGATAAGGTTCAATTTTTTCTAATAATTCTTTAGCGTTAGGCTTTTTTGCAAGTAATAAAGAAGGTACTGCAATAATACTCAATAAGATTAATGTAATTCCCCAAGTCATAATATATCTATTTAAAGGGTTAGTGATTATTTTTTGTGTATTCATTAAAGTTGAAATCTTAAATAGACTTCGTTTTGTTACTTCAGAATCACATTACAAAGATGAGATAGATTGCTCTCCAGAAAAACACCCTTTCTGGTAAAAATAGCTCCCCTGAAAACAGGGGGATATGGATATTAGTAATTCCCGGTTTCTAGTGATAAATAGGAGTAGACCGAAACGTAATTTTGAAGCTGACAATTTGGTAATTATGGGGAATACAATAAGAAACAATAAAATATCATTTTATTTATTTAGTATCATATGTTACTTTATCGGTGTAACTGGTTTTGCTCAACAGTTGTATCCGGCAAATTTTGATGTAACAACCCTCAATGGAGCAAATGGATTTAGAATACCAGGTATTGATCCTGGATCCCAGTTTGGAGCAGAGACCAAATTTATAGGAGATATCAATGACGATGGTTTTGAAGATATCGCATTAGGAGTAAACAATGCAGATATTAACGGATTAAACCTTGCCGGTGCAGCATATATTATTTTTGGGGGAAATACAGGGTTTCCAGCATCTTTTGATATCACTACCTTAAATGGATCCAATGGTTTTGCGGTTGAAGGGGTGGCTGGGAGTACACGAATGGGTAATTCAGTAGAAGGTGTCGGAGATATTAATGGGGATGGAATTGATGATTTGGTTATTGTAAGTTCTGGGGACACTATGGTAATTTATGGACAAACAACAGCATTCCCAGCAACGTTTAATATCAATTATGCGGATGGAACAAATGGTTTTTTGATCCAAGGGGCGAATACTGCTAATGAAGTTGCTGCTTTAGGAGATATCAATGCAGATGGTATTCCTGATTTTGCTCTAAGTAGGGCAAATTTCTCTAGAGCTGTGTGGGTCATCTTCGGAAGATCATCAAATTTCCCCAATACGATAAATGCATCTTGGTTAGATGGAACTAATGGTTTCGGAATTAATAGGTATTCTAATTCAACAATACCTGGATTTTTGGTAGGAGGAGCAGGAGACATTAATGACGATGGTATTAATGATATTATTGTCGGAGATTGGTCAAGTGGCTTTGGAACTCAACTAGAACGTACTCACTTACTTTATGGTAGAAGTTCCTTCGGTGCTCAGGTAGACTTGGAGACATCACCAATTACAGAAGTATTTACAATCGACCATACAGGGGGTGGTTTTTTAGCATTTACTGGTAGTTTAGGAGATATTAATAATGACGGGATTGATGATTTTTTTGCAGAGACAGCTGCTATTTATGGTAAAGTACAAACAGATCCTTTTCCTGCCAATATCCCTTTGAGTAATGTTCAGGACGGAACTTACGGTTTTATTTTACCGGGAAGCTTGACCTCTGCTTCAATAGGGGATATAAATCAGGATGGGATTAATGATTTTGTTTCTCTTTATGGGAGTTCAGGTTCAGGTTCGGATCGTGATGCATATGTAATTTTTGGTAGTACAACTGGGTTCCCAAATCCTATAAATGAAAGTACTCTTAATGGGACAAATGGATTTGTTATTCCTGGATTTAGGACATCTAATATTGGAAGACCTGCGAGTGGTGGTGGTGATATTAATGGAGATGGAATTGCTGATTTCATTGTGGGTAGTCCAGGTGAAACACCTATTGGCAGTACAGGAAATACAGGAGAAGCCTATGTGATTTTTGGAGGGGATCATTTTGCAGAGCCTTTAAATACTGGATATCCACAGGCCATAAACGAAACTACAGTTGGTTTTACCCTTGTGGTTAACGGACCGGAAACGGGAACCATTCATTACGCAATTTACCCTGGTAACTTTTCTGGTAGCCCCGATCATGATGATATTTTAAACGGAACCGGAGCCACTGAAAGTGGAAACTTTTTAATGAATACAGCAAATACTGATGTTTCAGAAATAATCTCATCATTAGCATCGGGCACTACTTATGATGTATATCTATTCCTGGAAGATGAGGTAGGGAACCAAGGGCAAATTTATCATATTGATAATGTTATTACCTTGTCCACAGGAGATACAGAACCTCCTACAGCGAGTAATCCATTACCGATTAATGAACAGTGTAGTGCTCCAGCACCTGATATTACGGTAGTAACTGACGAGGTGGATAATAGTGGAGTACCTCCGGTTGTAGCTTTTGTAAGTGATGTAAGCGATGGGAACAGCAACCCGGAAGTGATTACCAGAACCTATAGTGTAACCGATGGCGCAGGAAATAGCATTACCGTTACCCAAACCATAACTGTTGATGATACCATTGACCCCACAGCGAGTAACCCATTACCGATTAGTGCTCAATGTAGTGTGCCAGCACCAGATATTACGGTAGTAACCGACGAGGCAGATAACTGTGGTACCCCGATAGTAGCCTTTGTAAGTGATGTCAGTGATGGGAACAGCAATCCAGAGGTGATTACCCGAACCTATAATGTAACCGATGGTGCGGGAAATAGTATTACCGTTACTCAAACCATAATTGTTGATGATACCATTGATCCCACAGCGAGCAATCCATTACCGATTAACGCTCAGTGTAGTACACCAGCACCCGATATTACGGTAGTAACTGACGAGGCAGATAACTGTAGTAGCTCTCCTGTTGTGGC
>NZ_FQYP01000013.1:0-94757 GCF_900141785.1 Aquimarina spongiae
GGAGATACTACTGCACCAACCACTAGTATTAGTGCTAGTGGAGGGACTACGCAAGCTGGTGATTTTACGGCCAACTTTACGGATAATGATAATGTTGGGGTAACGAGAAGGTTTTATCAGGCTTTAGAGAAATATGGTGATAACTGGTATGCTAATCGGGGTAATGGATTTTTTAATGATAACTGTAATGTGCTCTATTCTGGCTATACGATTGGAGCAGGAAACTGGTCGATTAGTAATAAGCATCTTCGGCAATCCAACACAGGTTCTGATAACACTCAACTTAGCTCGTTTTTATCTCAGAACTCAGGATTGCCCTATTTGTATGAGTTTGCCGCCAAAGTAGAATCGACCTCTGGTTCTCGTAAGTTTGGGATACATATCATGGCAAGTGATGGTAGTTTATCTCAACGGGGTAATTCTTACCTGATATGGTTTAGTGGCGAAGATAATAAGGTGCGTATTTATGAAACGGTGAATAATGTCCTTAATACCAGAGCTATTGGTGATGCGCCACAGGATAACAAATGGGCGAACTACAAAATTACCTATAGCCCAGCATTTGGAGTATTAGAAATCTTTAAGAATAATAGGTCTTTGTTGAAATGGACAGATACTTCTCCGATCAAGAATGGTAGTTCTATTTCGTTAAGAACCAATAAAACGGTTGTAGAGTTTGATGATCTTAAGGTGTACAAATTCAGAGCTGGAAATAGCCAAGTCATTACAGCAGGAAGTGCAGTGACCAAGGATATGAGGAGGAGAAATGGTAAGGTAAAAAGTCTGGTAAGAGATGCAACAGGAAACTGGTCTGCACCAGGAAATCTAGATGTAACGATTAGTAGTTTGTCTAAGCAAAACAATACGATAATAGATGATACTTTTCTTACGAATACCGTGGTGGTTTATCCTAACCCTACTAATGGTAAACAATTGATGCTTACCTACGATAGTGACTATACATCAAAAGCAACCATATCCTTATTTGATCTCGCAGGTAAACTAATACATCAAAAGTCAAATCAATCCGGTAAGGAGCCAGAAAGAAATATAGATATAAGCGATATGGTACATGAGATTCCCACAGGGACTTATTTCCTCAAAGTGAATAATGGTGCCCAAATTAGTACTACTCGTATCATTAAGCAATAGCTGTGAGCAATGATCTAAATAGAAAGAACCCTTCAAAACTACTACAACAATCCCAGTTTTGATTTGAATATTGTTTACCTGATCTAAAATTCTAAAGAATTTAGGTTTGCATCTTAGTTTACTCATTTAGGATAACCAACAAAAAGCGAGCATAAATTCATGCTCGCTTTTTTCTTTTCATATCGTTTACGAATAACTAGATACAAGGAGAGTTCCAGGGGAGTTCGCATAAACCTCCATTGAGCGGAGTAGGAATCCAGCTGATACCTCCGCATCGATAACAATCTTCTTCGGTTTGAGGCCAGGCACCTCCATGTATTGTTTTTTTCTGATTGGTGTCAAGCGTTTTTACTCCATTAAGATTTAAAATACGGTGTAACATAGTATTTGGTTTTAAGATTCGATAAATAATTTACATAAAAATTAGCTGTTTTGAGTATAATTAACAAAAAGTAACATTTTGATAACGAAGCATGCGATGCAAATACAGATTCAAAAAAAAGTGCCAGGCCCTAGGAACCTGACACTCGACATCAAACCAACCAAACCTATTCTTCTGTAAACGTATAGCTCGTTCTTACCACTTCAGTCAATCTGAAGTAACCGAATGGGTAATTATCTGGATTTGTTTCGTTAATACAGTTTCCTCTTACCGCAACAGGAGTGGATTCAAAAAGACCAACACCTCCTATTTGAGAGATTAAAATTTTGATATAATCATAATACTGTCTGGATATTCCGAAAAATTCGATATCTACAGTATCTCCTGGGGCAAAGGGCCCTTGGTTTTCTCCGTCCTCATCATCATCTTCTAGTTCATACCACCAATCGATTTCATTTCCATTTACGAACTCATCTTCTGCGACTTCTAATTCGGGTAACAAATCTCCTCTACGTTGAAACTTGAATAGGTAATTGTTCTCTTCATCTACAGGATCGGTAAACACAAGGTGAACTTCTAGAAGCTCCTCGTCGAACCCATCTTCTCGATCTTGAAAAACATTGGTAATATCAGCAACAGATGTCATGGTCTCTGTGGCCGTATAAATTTCTCCGTCATGGGCTATACGAAGTGAATAAGATTGCCCTAAAACAGGTACAAAAGAATCCGTAGTATAGGTTCCATCGTTCTGATCTGTAAAAACAAACTGTTCTTGAGTATTGGTATTGGTTATGTCTACTGTAGCTCCTGTTACTGCTGTGTTAGTATTGGTATCAAAAAACGGTGTTGATTTACGTAATCGGATTGTTTGTTCGTTGCCAGGAGTTCCTTTCTCCCAATCTATAGAGGCTTCTATGACCAGTCGTTCAGGACCTTGTTGTACTTCTACATCAATAACATCTTCGCAAGATGTAAATAAGATGGCGATTGTTACTATAAAAAGTTTAACTACTGTTTTCATGGCTTAAAATGTAAAGTTGTATGTTATAGAGGGAACAATACCAAAAATGGCAGTTCGGGTAGCTTCGTTAGCTCCGGTTTCCAGATTTTGTCCAAAAGAAATGGAGGCTGCATTTTTTCTATGATATAAGTTGTAGACACTTAATACCCATTCTCCTTTAAACTTTTTGTTTTGATATTTTTTAGGTTTATAGTTTAAAGAAATATCCATTCGATGGTAGGCAGGCAAGCGATCTGAGTTTCTTGGCGAATAACTCGCAATAGATAAATCCTCATACTCATATTGACCATTGGGATAGGTAACAGGTCTACCGGTTTGGAAGACCATATTGGCGCCAAAACTCCATTGATCGTTGAATCGATACGAGCCAGAAATAGAAATGTCGTGAGTCCTATCAAAAACGGCATTATACCATTCTCCGTTATTGATACCAGGCCCACCTGCAATTCCTCCAGGAGTACGTTGCTCTGATTTGGAAAGAGTGTAGGCAATCCATCCTTTGAAATTACCTTTGTTTTTGCGAAGTAACACTTCAAGACCATAGGCACGCATTTCACCATTTAGAATTTCGGTTTCAATATTGTTTTGTCCTATAAGTTCGGATCCATCGATATAATCAATACGATTGTCTACGGTTTTATAATAGGTTTCTACCTCCAGGGAATATTTTTTATCCAAAAAATTACGGAAATATCCTATGGCGTATTGATTTGATAATTGAGGTTCGATAAATGGGCCACTAGGTGTCCAAACATCCAATGGTGTAACCGATGAGGTATTAGATAATAAGTGAATATACTGAGCGGTTCTGGAAAAGCCTGCTTTTATAGAAGAATTCTCATTTAATAAATACGCAAGAGATATTCTGGGCTCAAAGTTCCCAAAAGTTTTTATTGCGTCACTTTTGGAAAAAGTTTCTTCTCCAATTTCTTGGCCTCTTTCATAAATCCCCAGCGTTGGATTATACACTACAGGTTGATTATTGGCATATTGAGCTATAGGTTGTCCTCCTAATCTTGAAAATGTACTATAGCGCAATCCTAGTTGTGTGCTTAAATTTTGTGTAATTTTATATTCTGCGTTGATGTATGCGCCACCTTCGATTGCACGTTTTGGATCTAATGTCAATGGGTTAACCGGAGAAGTATCTGAAGTAGTCTTAATTTGACCGGGATCAAAGTCATAATAAATTCCATTCACCCCAAAATCAAAAGTAAGTGCATCGCTCGAATAATACTTAACGTCGTATTTAAGGTTGTAATTCGTGATGGAAGAGATCCATTCAAATTGATCTTGAGAAAACCCTAAATCATAATCATATTTACTCCATATTGCCGACAGATTAGAAAATATTCTATCATTAAAAATATGATTCCATCGTAAGTTTCCAGAGGTATTTCCATAACTGCTATCAAAGTTATTTCCAAGTTCGAATGCATCTCTACCAAAATACCCACTCAAAAATAATTTGTTGTTTTTGTTGATCTTGTAATTTGTTTTAAGGTTGAGATCATAAAAGGATACACTGTTGTCTTCGCCTGACGCTTTTAGGATCAAATCGATATACGATCTTCTTCCCGCTACCAAAAAGGAACCGTTATCTCCAAAGAGAGGCCCTTCTGCAGTTAGACGGCTAGAGATGAGTCCAATTCCTCCAGTCAATCCAAAGTTTTTACTGTTCCCATCTTTTTGACGGATATCTAATACAGAAGATACTCTACCACCAAAACGTGCGGGGATACCACCTTTATAGAGTTTTACATCTTTGATGGCATCAGCATTAAAAACAGAGAAGAAACCGAACATATGCGAAGTGTTGTAAATGATAGCTTCATCAAGCAACACCAAGTTTTGGTCTTGCGCACCTCCGCGAACATGAAATCCACCTGTTCCTTCGCCATTGTTGGCTACTCCGGGTAGCATTTGTAGCGATTTTAAAATGTCTACTTCACCTAGGACGACTGGCATTTGTTTGACAGTACCGATATTCATCTTGGCCACACTCATTTCAGGTTTACGAAGAATAGCACGTTCTACACCTTCGGCCTTGACAACAACTTCTTCAAGTTCTGAAGTTAATTGATCAATTTCAACATCATGTTTTACATCTTGAGTAAGATCGATATTAATAGTAACATCACTGAATCCCATATAGGAAACTGTAAGTACGTAAGAACCTTCGGGTGCAGTAATAGAATAAAATCCGTATTCGTTGGTAACACCGCCAATGTTAGTGCCGTTAAGGAATACTGTAGCTCCAAAAATACTTTCTCCATTGCTCTTGTCGGTAATGGTTCCACTAACGGTGTGATTGTTTTGTGCCATTGATATGACGGAACTTAAAAAGAATAGCCACAGTAACCAGCGATTAGGTTGGGTAACTGAGGACAGTTGTGGTTGACTGATCATTTTTTGATTTTTTATGGTTTATAAAATTTTCACCATTAATGACAACCCAAAAAATAGAGAGTTGCATGAGCAAACTTTTTTTTAAAATTTTTATGCCTAGATGCAACCCTTTATTTTTTACCTTGTCTTTAGCAACATCAAGACATCAACCTAATACCCTTTGGAAACCGACATCCGCTTTACGCACAAGACCCTAGTCGAGCAATGCAAGGCAGGGAATAGCAGTTCTCAATTTGAGCTGTATGGGCTGTATGTGGATGCGATGTATAATGTTGGTATACGTTTTTTGGGAAGTAAAGAAGAAGCAGAAGATATCGTACAAGATAGTTTTGTAGACGCTTTTAAAAACCTGAATAACTTTAAGTATGACAGTAGTTTTGGAGCTTGGTTAAAGCGAATTGTCATTAATAAGAGTATCAATAGATTAAAGGCGAAGAGGATTCCCGTTGTGCCTATGGATGCACATGAATATCATCTATCGGATGAAACACCTTTAGAAACAAACCCGGTAGATATTAAAAAGGTAAAATTAGGAATTGCCAAATTACCCGACGGCTACAGACAGATCATCAACCTATACTTAATAGAAGGATATGACCATGTGGAGATTGGAGAAATACTGAATATTTCGACCAGTACTTCCAAATCACAATATCACAGGGCAAAGAAAAAATTACTAGAAATTATAAGCGAAATGTGATGGATAATTTTGAAAAACATATACGAGAGAACGCTGCTCAATTTGACGAACATAAGGCTGATCGCGCAAAACTTTGGGCACAGATCTCAGCTCAACTTCAGGAAAAAGAAAAAGAAACCAAAGTAATCCCACTTTGGAGATCGTCTTTATTACGTATCGCTGTGGTTATTGCTGTAATTGTTAGTGTGGCAGGTTTTGTTGGTCTGTCCATGTTTAACAAGAATTCTGGAGAGGATCAATATGTTTCGAAAGAATTGTTAGAAATCAATATGCATTATAAGGATCTGGTAGCCTATCAGGTTGAGTTGGTAAAGAAAAACCCCAATCTTTCAGAAGAGGATAAAGCCGAGTTTTTGTCTTTTATGGATGAATTGGACACAGAATATGAAACCCTTCGTTTGGAAATGCAAAAAAATCTGGATAATGAGCGCGTACTTGAAGCTGTGGTGGCTAACTACAAAAAACGTATAGAGCTTATTCAAAGATTACTGCAAAAGATAAACGATTCAAAAAAAATAGAAGATGATTATGGATACACGTTATAAATTGGTGCTCTTGATTGCTTGGGTATTATTTTCGATACCCATAGGCACCGCGCAAGAAAGAGTATCTAAAACTATAAAGAAGAGTTTTCCGCTTACCAATGACGGAGAGTTACTGCTCGAAAATAAGTATGGAGATATTACCATGACAGGATGGGATCAAGACAAGGTGTCTGTAGTAATCACTATAAAAGTAAATCATCGTAAAAAAGAAAATGCAAAGGATTTATTAAGTCGAATAACCCCGTTGTTTAGATCAGCAAGTGGATATGTTTCTATGACTTCAGAGATCACTAATAAAAATACGGGGTGGTTTGCAGACTTTTTTAACCGTAATAACCCTATTGATCTAGATCGAAGCCATATAAAAATTGATTATAAAATCTTTTTGCCGAAAAAAGCAAAGCTAAAAGTGACTAACCGTTTTGGAGATGTTTTTATTGAGGATTGGAGTGGAAGTTTGACTGCAATAATTGAACACGGAGATCTTTGGGTAGGAGAAGATTTAAGTAAAGCCGATATCGAATTGAAATTTGGAAAAGTAAGAGCGAATAATTTGAGTTATGCTAAGATCATGATTAAAAATGGTGAGTTGGAAATGAAAGATGCTAAGAGTTTGCAGATCAAAAGTGATGGTACAGACATGAAAATCAATTCGATTACTTCTCTAGAGATTTATTCAAATAAAGATGATATTGTGTTGGAGGAGGTAGGGTCTATTTATGGAGATTTAAAATTTACCACGATGGACTTAAATCGCTTAACTCAAGATGTGAATTTGATTATGAAAATAGCAGATTTCAGAATAAAGCATATCGCTAACCCCAAAGGAAAAATAGAAATAGAACAAGAATCTTCAGAAATCAATCTTAAAGTTTCAGGGTTTTCACATCGTTTTACGGCAAAATTAGAACAAGGCGTAGTGCGCTTGCCAAAATCTTTTGAAAATGTGAGTTCTACGATGTTGAACAAACTTAAAAAAATGCGTGAGATCGACGCTACTTTTGGAAAAGAAAGGAAAGGATTGATATCCATTCAAGGAGCAAAGGGTATTGTAACGATCAATGATTAAAAGATACTAGTTGTACTAACAAACAAAACTTCATTGTCAATAAAAATCAATTAAAACGAACAAAATGAACAATCAAAAATCGATTTTATTTTTACTATTATCTGCCTTTTCTTTAGGGGGGTATGCACAGGTGGATGAAGGTAATTACATCACTTTTAATGACCGTAGGAATGTGGTGCATGGCGTATATTTGGGATTCTCGATGGGTTATGGTGAAATTGAAGGAGAAGACACTTATGTAGCAGGATTCAAGTTGGCCTATGTGGCGAATCAACAATTTGAACTAGGGTTTTTAACCAAAGGGTTGTACTCCAGACAAAATGTTTTTAATCCTCTAACTCAGGATAACGCCGATCTTATTGCAGGGTATGCCGGATTTCATTTCGAACCTATTTTTTTTGGTAAATCAAGAGTAAGTCTTTCCTTTCCTCTATTTATAGGAGGAGGTGTTGCAGGATTTGTAGATCGCGATGTCGTAGAGAGTGATGAAGATAATGAAGTGGATGTAGATGTCGACGCAGTATTTGTGGTAGAGCCTGGTGTAAATGTGCTTTTTAATATCTCCCGATATGCGCAAATAGAAGCAGGAATTAAATATCGATTTTCGAGTAAAATAGAATTAGTGGACAGTCCTATAGATCGTATTAATGGTTTTACTAGCGAAATAGGAATAAAGTTAGGAATATTTAATATGGGTAGAAATCGATACAAAAAACAACTGGACTAATGAAAAGTAATTCAAAAGAGCAACGAGTACCTATCCATACGGTTAAGGTCTATGCAGAGGATCAACAAGTATTTGCTCAAAACGGCAACGAAAACTGGCATCCAATTAATTTTAGTTGGATATCTCAAGAAAATGGTTTTTCTAAAGGAGTTCATTTTTGATTAAATACGTATACCTTTAAAAAACAAAAGCAAGCTCAAATCAAATGAGCTTGCCTTTTGTAATTCTTAAAATAAAACAATCAGTTTATTCGCTTTTATCAGTTTCTTCTTCTTTAGCTTTTTCCTGATCTTCTTTTATCATTTTTTGATCTTCTTCAGTAATACGTTGGTGCTCTGCTGCCATACTTTGGTGTTCTTTTTCCATTGCATTATGGGCTTCTTTCATAGCTTCGTGTTCTGCAGTCATTTGTTCCAAAGTGATTTCTCCGGCTGCATGTTTGGTTTCTAATTCTGCATGTTTTGCGATTAATGCCTGATGTGCAGAAATAAGATTCTCATGCTTAGCCAACAAAGACGTATGATTCTTTTCTGTTACCAAGTGAAGAGAGTCATTTTCTATAGCTTTGTGAGCATCTACCATTTCCTGGTGATCGTCTTTCATTGTTGCATGCTCTTTGGCCATAGTCTCATGAGAGGTTTCCATTTCTGTATGATCTGCCACCATTACCTTATGCTCTGGAGTTTCTGCTGGATTTTGTTTACAAGAAGCTAATAAAAGTACTGCTGCAATTACTGTTAGTTTAGAAAGTGTTTTCATGATTTTGGTTAATTTATTTATTGTTCAAATCTATATAGAACTTGTTTTTTGTTAAATTATTCTAGTATTATCATTTCTTTAAGAAATATACGGGAATAGTTTAAATTTTTCATAAAATTATTCAAACAATTAAATAAATGTTTTGGTTTTGATTTGTACTCTTTTAGTGAAGCCATCTCTGATAATCAAAAAAATCCGTAATTTCGATAGCAGGAATCGGTTGAATAGTACATCATGGAAGTGAAGAAAACCAGGAATACAGAGAAACAAAATCTTGTAAAGGATATTTTGTCAAAAACAGAACATACCATGTCTGCTGAAGACATTATGGCGGCAATGCCCATAAAGGTGAATAAAACTACAATCTACAGGATTTTGGATCGTTTTGCTGCAAAAGGAGAGGTACATTTTGTGACCGGCAAAAATGGAAAGGCCTATTATGCATTGTGTAATGGTTGTGGAGTATCACACGATATTCATAATCACATACATTTTGAATGCCAGGAATGTCAGGAAGTGACTTGTTTACCTAATAAACTTAGTATTCCAAACCTTGAAGGGTTTACTATAAATGAAACACAGTTCTTGATAATAGGTGTTTGCAACAAATGTAAAGCATAAAAAAGTAAACCACCTGTTCTCCAACAGGTGGTTGTAACTACACATTCCCAATGTAAAATGAATAATGGAATTTCCTATTTATCTTACAGCAATGGGATAATTTTCTCCTCTATTACTTACAGAACCAGAAGTTCTTGGTCCACTACCTCTTGCATGCATGATACCTGCAACGTGAGGTGAAGCCATAGAAGTACCACTTAGAGTAGCATACCCACCATTCAGATAAGTACTACGTACACTACTACCAGTAGCAATTACATCAATTGGATTCATGTTGTAATTCGAGAAAGACGAAAACCCTCGATTACAAGTCATTGAAGCCACAGTGTATATATTTGTTCCATTTACGCATGCTGGTTGGTAACTAGCAGCATTTGCACTACTGTTTCCAGCTGCAATTGCTACCATTGTACCACCATTTCCTAAAGCCAATAAGGCACTACGGTAAGAAGAATTACTAGAACATCCAGAACCAAAGAATCCTCCTAAACTTAGGTTGGCAACATCTCCGGCAATGTCATAACGACCAACGTGGTTGATACCAGAAAGTATAGTCGAAGTACTACTTCCGCCGCTACATCCAAATACGCGAACAGGAACTACAGAAGCACCAGCAGAAACTCCTACTACACCAACATTATTGTTAATTGCGGCAGCAGTACCAGCTACGTGAGTTCCGTGACCGTTACAATCGTTTGCAGAACCTCCCACAAAAGATCTCGCGTAAGTAGTGTTTGTTACCACATTTAAATCTGGGTGATCCAAATCAATACCACTATCGATTACCCAAATCCATTGATCTTTTCCAGCTCCATTTGCAGCTCCCCCAGCTCTAGAAATTCCGCATGGTGTTTGCTGAGGCATTTTTACTGCAGCGTCACCTGTGATTGCTTCTTCTACCTCAAATTTAGGAAGCTGAACTACTCGGTCAAATTCGATCCCTATAACGCTAGGGTCTTTAGATAGTTGTTTAAATTCACTATCATTTAGTTTTACAGCAATACCTGAAATTTTTGTAGTGTAATAATCGATTACTTTAGACTGATCCACATTATTGTCTGTCAAAATCGTGTTGATTTGCTTCTTAGAAACTTCAGAGATTTCTCTTACCGCCTTGGCTTTTGCATCTCTGCTTGTAAATGATGTTTTGGCTAGAATTTTTGACGCCGGCTTGATTTTGTCCGGATTAAAAACAACGATATACTGATCAGGAATAATGTTGCCTTCAAAGCTCGAAGTTTCCACCGCAGACTCAACAACTTCTTCGGTAACAGTGTCGTCTTGACACGAAGTGAGTGCCAGTGCCGAGAGCATAGCGCCCATGGCAATTTTGCTAAAAGTTTTCATATAAGTTTAATTTGTGTTAAGACTCAAATGTATTAAATCAATCAAAAATATTCGTAGGGTAAAACCGTAGGGTAAGTAGCTGAAAATTAAAAAATAAGGTGTAATTTTGGATGAATCAATCAATTTATTGCAACAATGTTGCTTTAATAAAATTAGGAGCTTAGAAGTATTTGTTAGGAAAAATCTTTCAGGTTGTAAAGAGTAGGAAATACTTGTTTGCACTATATGTATTTTTTAACTTTTTTTAACATTTTTAACTAAAATTTAACTTAAAGTTAATGATTGATCCATTTTTATCTTTGGTTAATTCCCTTGGTTTGTTTAACCGGGATATTTCTTTTTTTGAACAAAATTGGGAGAGAAAACCCTTAAAATTTCAATTATTATAAAAGTCTTAAGATTTGATTTTTGATTAATTGGTATATTTACCCAATGGACATGAATAATAAAAGACGGATGTATTCTTATTGCTTTGTCTTAGCTTTTCTACTTCTTAGAATAGTTAATGTTCATGATTTTGTGCATTTTTCTGAAGATGAGGACCAAATCCATTGCGAATTGTGCGATATGGTTGAGGTGTCTCATAAAATAACTCCTTTCTCAAGTCCTACGTTCATTGAGTTGGAAAAAAAGGTTGACATCAATTTTCAGGAACTTACAGCTAGGTTTTGTTACGAGACCTCTGGATACTTCATCACTTTACCAAGAGGTTTATACAACAAGCCACCTCCTACAGTTATTTCCTAGAATTTATCTCTAAAGAATAAACCTATTTCAAAGATATAGGTGATCTATAGTTCATTGTCACTTGCCCATGAGCTATCGCTTAGCTGCTATGTACCTATTTACATAGATAGCTAAACTGCTAAACTACTTTTAATATCTTAATTCAAAATACATGAATAAATTACCAGTTACCGTATTAAGTGGTTTCTTGGGAGCGGGTAAAACCACTTTGCTGAATCATATTTTACATAATAAGGAAGGGCTCAAGGCTGCTGTCATTGTTAATGACATGAGTGAAGTTAATATTGATGCTCACCTGGTCGAAAATCAAAATACGCTATCTAGAACCGAAGAGAAATTGGTCGAAATGTCAAATGGGTGCATTTGCTGTACATTAAGAGAAGATCTTATGGTCGAAGTAGAGAAACTAGCCCTAGAAAATCGATTTGATTATCTGATCATTGAAAGTACGGGGATTTCCGAACCTATTCCGGTAGCTCAAACCTTTAGTTTTGAAAGTGAGGACGGAACCATCGACCTTAGTCGTTTTAGCTATGTGGATACGATGATTACTGTAGTTGACGCCTTTAATTTCTTAAAAGATTTTTCAAGTCCTCAATATTTGGTAGATCGGGATTTAACCAATATTGAAGGAGATGATAGAACTATCGTTAATCTTTTAACCGATCAAATAGAATTTGCCAATGTGATTTTGTTGAATAAGGTAGATTTGGTAACCGAAGAAGAATTAAATAATGTACGTGATATTATTGCTAAGCTTAATCCTAAAGCTCAAATATTTTTTACTGAAAATTCTCGGATTCCATTAGACAAGGTGATTCATACGGGGCTTTTTGATTTTGAGGAAGCAGAGAACTCGGCAGGATGGATACGTGAATTAGAAAATGAACACATTCCTGAAACTGAAGAATATGGAATAGGATCGTTCGTCTTTAGAAGTCGGAAACCGTTTCATCCTGATCGATTTTTAGATTTTGCCAGAGCTACTTTTCCCACCAATGTGATACGTAGTAAGGGGTTATTTTGGCTGGCATCCAGATCTGACCAAGCTTTGATATGGAGTTCTGCTGGCGGATCTTTAAAAACAGATCCTGCTGGAGTTTGGTGGGCCTCTATGCCTTTCAATGAGCGGATGAATTATCCGATGTTTTTACAAAATCAAGATATGATAGAATCTGAGTGGGACACAGTCTATGGAGATCGTAAAATTGAATTGGTCTTTATTGGGCAACACTTGGATGTAGGCGAGATTACTGCTCAGCTAGAAAAATGTTTGCTTACTCATAAAGAGAGTATTGCCTGGAAAAGCGGACTATTTGGAAATACAGATAATTGGCCAATCAGTAGATACCAGGAAAATTCATTTTAGTGCAAGTAGTTTTGGCTAGTTTGAATTGTTTTTAATAACGCTACTGTACGAAAGGTTGAAGTAGAATACACTTGGGTGTTCTAAAGGACCAAATCAATGACTGAAAATCTGATGTATAGTAAGTATTCAATACAATATATAAGATATGAGTTTCAATAAACTGGAATATGGAAACTGTCTGTTTCTAATCTGCCCAACGGACCATATAGAAAATGTTTTGAGTCAAACTTGTAGCACGAAATCATTTTTCTATACAGCCCTTGGGGCCAGTTTTAATTGGGATGTTCCGACTCAGCAAAGCCTTACAACCCTGATTAAAAAGCAAAAGATTACTCAGGCTGTTTTTATTACCAAACACACTAATTTGTTTTACAAAGAAGCGCTTGAATCCGATTGTGAATCTCTTTTTCAAGTTAGTGATGCGTTGTTAGCATTGGATAAAACGCTGCCAGATTATTTTTTGAAACAAAGTCATCCGATTTTGAGAAGGATGCTTTTGGCATCTCGGCATTTACAAAAACAGCAGAGGCATATTTTGGAGACTTCAATTTTGGGAGAAACTTTGAAAACACATAAAGTGATTACACAGAGTTTTGTGTATCATTCTGATAACGAGGTTTTTTATCCTCCGCGAACCATAGAAGAAAGAGTACTGGCCTACGGGAAGGTTCCACTCAATTAATTATATAAACTATGTCAAGGTTCATTCTTTTTTTAGTCTTTATGTTTCATTGTACTTCTTGGTCTCAAGAGGGAGATCAAAATTTTCCTCCTCCTGAAACCCCAGAAGAAATAAGAGCTACCAGAACTGCTGGAAAAATAACCATTGATGGTAAATTGAATGAAGCCGATTGGCAAAATGCAGCACCAATTACAAATTTTTTTAGAGTAGAACCGGTACAAGGAGGAACTATTAAAAATCCAACCACGGTTCGCGTACTTTTTGATAATTCAAATCTATATTTTGGAGTATTTGCCGCGGATTCATTGGGTAGAGCAGGGGTTCGAATGCAGGATCTAAGACGAGATTTTAATAGTGGAGAAAATGATGTTTTTGGAATTCAAATAGACGCTCAAAATACCAAGCAATATGCAGCCTCCTTTCAGACCACACCTTATGGAAACCAATTGGATTTACAGAGTTTTAATGATAGTAATTCTGATCGAGATTGGAATGCTTTGTGGAGTGTTCGAACGCAACGGACAGATACTGGATACTATGCAGAATTTGCAATCCCTTTTAAATCCATACGCTATGATAAACCGGTAGATGGTGTTCCAGGAGCATGGGGGATTACTTTTTATAGACTAGCTAGGAAGGATTTTGAAAAAACTGTGTTTCCGGCCATTCCCCAGTCTTTTTCACAAAATAGAATGGTATATGCTGCAAAACTTACAGGTTTAGAAGTGCCTCCGCCTTCTGCTAATATCAGAGTAGAACCCTATGTGTTATATCAATACGATGAGAATAAGGCAGGGAGTATGATTACCGATAAATCGAATGACCCCAAAATAGGGGGAGATGTAAAATGGGCAATCAATCCTAATGCGGTTTTGGATCTTACCATTAATACCGATTTTGCACAAGCTGATGTGGATAGGGCGGTAAATAACTTAGAACGATTTAATATTTTCTTTCCAGAAAGACGTCAGTTTTTCTTAGAAAACTCTGGTATTTGGGCCGGAGGGGGGAACTCGCAATTACGTCCATTCTTTAGCAGAACCATTGGATTAGAAAATACTTTTAATGCTGCGCCAGCTCCTTTGGATGCAGGGGTAAGATATACGGATAGAAATGAAAATCGGACTATTGCAGCACTTGCTGTTCGCCAGCGTGATACAGATAATAGTCCTGCCAGTACGTTTGGAGTGGCTCGATATATGCAAAACTATGGTAAAGAGAATAATGTTGGAGCCATGATGACCTACAGATTGGATGACTCCTTAAGCGATTTGGGAGTTTCCTCCCAGAATAACACCACTATTTCTATTGATGGATTCATGCGTCCAAAAAGCGAGATTACTATTTCTTATCTATTATCTACTTCATTAGATAGTGAAGGGGATACTGGGTATGCCGGAAGATTATTTGCTGGGGCTCGAACTAATAAATATTACTTAGGATACCTCAATACATTTGTGAGTAATGCATATTCCCCGGATATGGGATTCGTTTTTCAAAAAGATGTGATGTATCATAGCCCTGGAGGATATGCTATCGTAAGACCAAAAAGCTTGCCTTTTATAAGGAGATGGGATCCAGGAGCATTTTTTAACTATTACCACGATTTTAAGGATTTTGGAAATTTTCAACAAGCTAGTATCTATATTTTTCCTATTTACACCTGGTTCAAAGACAATAGCTTTGTCGAAGCATCATTTACTCCTACCTGGCAAAATATTAATTTCAATTTTGCTCCCTTAGGTCTTGAAATTGAAGAAAGAGAATATCAATATACTCGATTTTTGCTGCGATATAATACCGATCAATCCAAAAAATTATCTGGATCAATCCGTTATGATTTTGGAAATTTCTACAATGGTAAACGAACTACAATTACCGCTGGATTGCGGTATGCACCACTTCCTCATGTTGCGTTGTCTGCGGATTATGAACATAACAATATAGATGACGTAGGAATTTTAGAACAAGATTTGAATACCGATTTATATACGGCCAGTCTAAGACTGGCACTTAATCCAAGAGTTCAACTGTCGACATTTTATCAATACAATAGTTTTGATGAGCAAGGAAGATGGAATGTGCGTTTTAGTTGGGAATATATGCCTTTGTCATTTATCTATTTGGTATTTAATGATACGCAAACCGATGCCTTTGATCCCGTGCAACGTACCACACAATTCATTAGTAAAATTACCTTTTTAAAACAGTTTTAATCATATGCGTTCCATCACAACTTATGTTGTTTTACAAAATAATCAGATAAACAAAACTCCTAAAAAATGAAACATTATAAAATACTGTTGTTATTATGCTTGTCATTTCTTTCAACGTCATTTAACAGTTCTCATCCTATCAAATTAACATCGTCATTAATCGAGCACAATGCTAAAACCAACACTTTCGTAATGGAGTGTAGACTTTTTATAGATGACTTTACATTTAGCATAAATGACACTTTTACAAAAAATATTAATTTATCAAACCTATCAAAGACAGATATCAAGGGGATTGAAAGTTATTTTGCTAGATACTATAAAGTTTCAATTAACGACGAGTATTTTCCTTTTAAATATAAATCCTCTGAAGTGATGGAAAAACAAAATGTGATCTCAATAAAATTTTATCGGGATATCCCTAAGATTGAAGAAGGTGATCAGATCTGTATTGAAAATACGTTGTTTTTTGAGGAATTTGGATTTCTACAATCCAATAGAATTACACTAAGGCTACCTCCTTTTATCGAAGAGAATTATTTTGATATCACCTCTTTCGACGAACCTATATCTCTTAATTTATAATATATAGTAAGAAGTACTCATGGATAATTTAAGCTCTTTCTTTATTAGTGGATGGCATCATATCGTAGATATCAATGCCTATGATCATTTATTGTTTGTAATGACGTTGTGCGCAGCTTTCAAGCTAGAACAATGGAAGCAGATTTTGGTTATTATTACTGCTTTTACAATTGGTCATAGTGGAACGTTGATACTTAGTACTTTGGATATCATTCCGGCTAACTCCAAGATTATCGATATGCTAATTCCTTTCACTATTATGATTACGGCATTGGCAAATATTATCAACTATAACAAGCATGGTAATTTTTCGGATACTAAATTTAAGTATGGTATCGCGCTTATTTTCGGTTTAATTCACGGCTTGGCATTTGCAAGTAATTTTAAATTTATGCTTTTTAGCGATAGTATCATTCTGCCGTTATTTGCATTTAATATTGGTATAGAAGTAGGACAGCTATTTATCGTATTTCTGTTTATGATTTCCTTATGGGTTTATACTAAGTTTATCAAAGGAGAGCATTTTAAATGGAATTTATTTGTCTCTGGAGCTGGTTTTGGGATCGCAGGAACAATTTTATTAAATGCGATTAATGGAGGGTGATATATAACTTTGTTATTGTTATTTTTGATACAGAAAGAATATCTTGTAAGCTCAATGATCTTTTTAAGCAATCACACTATTTTGAATAGAACCTTGTTATTGATTACCATATGTTTTGCTTGCTTTTCTTTTAAAATGTCACCGTAGATCTAAAACTCCCTAGTTGGGATCTACTTTGTAAAAATAAAACTTGAAAAGAATTGACTAATACTTAAAACTATATTAAAATGAACAAAAACGCTAATCACTTAATTATTACAGTATGCCTGGCCATGTTTATGATAGCAGGATGTAAACAGGAGAAAAAAACTACTGAGGAAGAAGCGGTTGACACTGCTACCGAAACTACCGAAAAAGTAGAAGAGCCAAAAATTACACTAGAAAAATTAAAAGGTTCTCCCGCATATGCTGATGCTTCATTAGTTTTGGATGGAGAAGAAACCATTAAGGGGCAAGCCGGAGAGATGGATTTTGCTTTCAAAGTAGAGAACTATGAATTAGGCGCTCAAACTGAAGGAGAAAATGCTCAAAAATTAGCAAATTCTGGAAAAGGACAACACATCCACTTTATTCTGAATAACCAACCGTATTCTGCACATTATGAGCCAACATTTAAAAAAGAAGTACCAGAAGGAGTTCATCATCTGGTAGCTTTTTTAAGCCGATCTTTTCATGAATCTGTAAAGAATGAAAATTCTGTGGTAGTTCGTAAATTAGAAATAGGTGATAACCCAGAAGATGCTGTTGGTTTGGACATGAAAGCTCCAACACTTATTTATAGCCGACCAAAAGGAGAATACAAGGGTAAAGATACCCAAGCGGTGTTGTTAGACTTTTTTGTACTTAATACTACTTTGTCAGAAGAAGGAAATAAAGTTAAAGCTACTATCAACGGTAACGAATTTATGATTACCGAGTGGGTACCTCACGTTATGAAAGGATTACCGATGGGAGAGGTTACTATTCAACTAGAATTACTAGATGCTTCAGGGGCATTGCTTCCTGGTCCATTTAATAAGGTAACTCGTACCGTTACCTTGAAAGAATAATAACAGAATAGTTTAGAAAAACAAAAGCCTGTGTTATTTTGGACACAGGCTTTTTTATGGTTTAATTTTATTTCCTTAGAATAATTTCATCTATCACATTTAAAGTGTCGGGGTTGATCACCTTCATGGATACTTTTTTTCCATCTACGTAAAAGAGACAGACCGCATTCTCAACGCTAAAGGCTTCAGTGAATTTGCTCCATGGTAACACTTCTTGAGCGTAGTATGGTGCTCCCGAGGCCCCATTGTTGATTTGAAAAATAGGTCTTGATACATTTAGTTTTTTATGAGGATAGTTGTCTGGATAGATCGGAACTTCTTTGGTCAATTTCAAACGATTGTAGTTATGCTCATCACCAGTAAGCACACCCACAACCTTTTGACTTTGGTTGATTAAAATATCCAAGTACTCATCTCTGCGTTCTAGAATTCCTTTTGCCAGTGGTTTACCAGCAACTACCGGTCTTTTTTCATTATTTCCGCTATACCACATATCATCACGACTATGCCCTCCATTAGGAAATACGGGTGTGTGTTGTGTCACAAAAATATGATCAATATTGTTATTCGCTTCTAATTCGGCAACGGTCTTTTTAAGCCAAGACAATTGATTATCCATAATGTACCCGTGCAATCCACCGGATGTTAATGTGTTTCTTGATAAGCTTGGAGCATACCAATAATCACTATTTAAGACAATAACTGCTAGGTTGTCGTAAACGTAATGAAATACATTTTCGGCATAACTCGGGAAATCAACTTCGTTTTGATCGGGATCATATGAGCTCCCGTCTTCACTTTTAAGACTGGTGTTCAAGGGATTTACAAAAGCTTCGGCAAAAGCAGCTTCTGCAGACGAGGTGTGAAAAGGAAACTTGTCTACGAACCCTCTACTTTGTCCTTGATCATTTCTGAAGATATGTCCAAGAGCTTCATGATTTCCCATACCCACTTGAAAAGGCATGTAATGCCAAAATGGTTCTACCGCTTTTTTCCAATTGGTATATTGCAATTGCGTTTCTTCGTTGGTAGTCAAATACCCATTGATCATGTCTCCACTAAATTGCACAAAAGTGGCGTTATTGGAGTAGGCTACAGCAGCCATTTTTTTCATGATGTAGGCGTTGGCTCCATAGATTTTACGTTCTCCACCACCAGTAGCATGTCGACTATCACTAGTATAAGCAAAAACAAACGGTTTACGACTTCCTGGATTGGGAGCAGTAGTAAGATGATATTGTTGTTCAAATACACCATATCCAACCTTATACTCATATTTTTGTCCAGGTTTCAAATTGGAAACCGTAATTTCGTGATGTGTTCCTTCTGGGCTTTCAATAACCCGGTTGTCAATATGCAATTGCGCTTTTGTTGGGATGGTTGTATTAAACCAAACCGTAGCGCTGGTATCTGTAAGTTTGTTTACAAAAGGGCCTTCATACATGCTGGGTACGGCTTCAAAGGGTCCTTTCCCTTTTAAAGATATCTCTCCATCATATACGATCATTCCATCTTTATCTTTTAATCGGTACCCGAAATGCAATTGTTCTTTTTCTTGCCAATCCACAAAATCATAAGGGTACCTAAAATCTTTTTTAATGTTGATTTCTGCTTTTCCTTCTACTAATGTTTTAACAAAACGAAAAACAGGTAAGGGGTGCGGTGCTTTTCCGTAAGGGATAAGACCGTAGGTGATATTTCCTTCAAAATCTCCAAAATCTAAGATAACACCGTCTTCTGTTCCTTTTGGATTTCCAAACAGCTGTTGTAATGAATATTGAGCAACTGCTTTTGCGGCATAATAACGTTGATCTCCATCAGCAAGGTATAGACCTTTTTCGTCACTATGGATATTGCTATAACTTTTAGGGACTTGTACGTTTTTGTCTTGGGCTTGTAGTAGAGATACTACAAAAAGGAACCCAATGTAAATTATGTTTTTCATTTAATGCGTGAATTATAAGATTGCGCTGTAATAACGAAGTTTAATATAAACTGTAGTTTATTAAGAAATTATTATTGCTTAAAAAATTAGTGGGTAAAGTTATAAGTATTTACTGAATTAATTTGCCTGTGGCGTCCTTTATGATATAATTACAGTGGTCCACGTCGTCAAGATTGAGGATAAGAACGCCTGTGATTTCTACTAATTGATCAGTCTTGAAATTGGCCTTTTTAGTAAACATAACCTCTAAAACACTCTCGGGTCCAGCTCCTCCACAAAAAAAGCAAGATGCTCTGGGGTTTTTAGAGAGTAAAAAGAACTCATCATCTTCTAAAGAAAAATCCAAAAAATAACCTTTTATACGAATTCGTCGACCTTCATATGATTTTATGCCATCTCCAAATTTTGGTTTTAAAAAAATATCATCATATACCGGGCTGTAGACATTAGAAAACTTAACATCTGCAAAGTCCTCCCAGGTTAATTGTTTTTGAGAAAATGCGCCGTAGCTTATGATTAAAAATAGGATTGTAGGGATTACTTTATGCATTCGAAATTGTTTTTGATACATTCAGTTTAAATATAGATAAAGAAGCGATTATCGCAGCTAAAAAGGTCGTTAAAGTTACCAGAAACAGTATTAAAAGCTCTCTATTGTCTGGAAGGCTGAACTCAAAACTGTACCCATAAAGATCTTGTGTAAAAAAGGAAAGTAACCAGGCACCAAATCTTCCTAGTAACCATCCTAGAAGGAAACCGAATACTGACAAGAACAATGCTTCAAAAAATACCAATTGTAACAGCTGAATCGAACTGGCTCCGTAGGTCCGTAATAGTGCTAATTCTTGTTTTCTTTCTCGTACTGTTTTTATGAGATTTATAAATATGCTAAGACCGGCTACTATCAATATAATAAGGGCAATGCTGTTTATCGCTTGAAAACCGATACCTAAAAATTCCATTAACCGCTCTATTTCAAATTTAGGAAGTGCGGCTTGCATTGATGTTTGCTCATTAATGTATCTGGAAAGTTGTAAAGTTGCCAAAGGATTTCTGAATTTTACAAGTAAGGAGGTAATTTCTCGTTCATCCTCATGTTGTTCATGATGGTCATGCTCTTCATCATGTTCGTTTTCATGTTTTTCATGATCATCATGCTCTTCTGTGTGTTCTTCTAAGTGCTCCTTTTCATCGCCATGCTCATGTACCTCCCAAATACTTTCCAGGTTGGTAATGATAAGATGATCGATTACAGATCCTGTAGGTTCTAATATACCAACAACGGTAAAAGGCTTTTCGTCATGAGTTTCGAGAGTATTGTCTGCTAAACCATGAGCACTAACCAAGGTACTTCCAAGCTGTAAATTCAATTTTTGAGCCGCATAGCTTCCCAATACAACCTCAAAAGACTTTTCAAACAATTTTCCTTCATGTAGTTTTGCTTCGTACTGTTTTAAATAAGTATCGTAGGTTCCCAAAATCCTATATCCCTTATAATTGTCTCCATAAGAAACAGGAATCACCTCTTTTACCATGGGGTTTTTGCTAATCTTCAGAGCATCTTTTAAAAGGATGTTTCCGGTAGGATTGTCAATATGTAAGACCGAAGAAAGTACCAGTTGCAATGGACTTCCTTTTGCACCGATAACCATATCGAATGGTTTTATGTTGATTTCTAAATGTTGGTTAAGTTGATTTTTTATTTGCAAAATACATGTAGCCAACGAAATACTAAGCATTAGCAGTAAAATACTTAAAAAAGTATTTAAAGGTTTGGAAATTAGATTCTTGTATGCTAGATATAACAACTTTATAAAATTATATGATTATCAAAATGAGATTTAACTCTTTGATCATGAGTAATGATCACTAGATTGCTCTTGCATATTTCGGCTTCTTTTTTGAGCAAAGAGATCACTTTCTCACAATTCACATCATCAAGATTGGATGTAGGTTCGTCTGCTAATAGTATTTTTGGTTTATGAATAACCCCAAGAGCTATTGAAAGACGTTGTTGTTGTCCTTCACTTAATTCGTACACTTTTTTATTTTGAAGATCAGAGAGCCCAAGTTGCATGATCAATTGCTCTTTACGGTATCGATCATTTTTCGTTTTAGAAATTCGTTCACGTAAGCTGAGATTTTCTATTAAGGACAAGGATTTTATAAAATAACTACGTTGAAATATTAATCCTATATGTTGCCCTCTGAATTTGTCCAGTTGTTTTCTAGAGAGGGTATTGAGATGCGTATTGGCAACAAAAATATCGCCACTTTGTGCAGGTAATAACCCAGCCAAAAGATGTAATAGTGTAGTTTTTCCCACCCCCGAAGGGCCCAATATCAAAAGGCCTTGTTTAGGTCCTATAGTAATGTCAGGAAAGGATAAAGTCTCATTTTTTGAGTCCTGATATGAAAACTGAAGGGATTGGGTGCGTAACATAAAATTGTTTGAGCAAAAATAAATAAATTTAATTAACGCAACAAAGTCGCATTTGTAAAATTATAGTATCTTTGCGTTCTTAAATTGTAAATATTTTTCCTTTGAATATATCATACATACGTAATAACTCAGATGCTGTAGGAATTCTGGCGAGTGGTTTGTGTTTAGTCCATTGTTTATTAACCCCGTTTGTATTTGTTGCACACAGTAGTATAACAATGATAGGAGATGGTCAAGCCCATTGGTGGAAGTTGTTAGATCTTATTTTTCTAGCTCTTTCTTATTTTGCTATTCGTAGATCTATTAGAACTACTTCAAAGCCAAGTATCAAATATGCCTTTTGGGCAAGTTGGTCGTTTTTGGTGGGGATTATCATCAATGAAAAACTGGAGGTTATTCCTTTACCAGAAGAGATGATTTATATAGGATCACTATCACTTGTGATTTTACACTTTTACAATTTGAAATATTGCCAGTGTAATAAAGAATGTTGTACCACTAATTAGTGTAAAATGAATAAAAATGAAATAGAAATGATGGGTGATTCGCATATTTCTGGTGCTACAGAAACCCCATTGAGAGCCGATGCCTTTGAAAAATCAGATGATGCCAAAATTGAAAGGATTCAACATCATTTTTCAGAAATTATGAAAGAACTAGGGCTTGATTTGACCGATGATAGCCTTTCGGGAACTCCTTATAGAGTTGCCAAAATGTATGTAAAGGAGCTTTTTTATGGGTTGAATCCCAAAAACCGACCTAAAGTTTCGACTTTTGATAATAAGTACGAGTATCAAAAAATATTAGTAGAGCAAAACATCACAATAGATTCTGCCTGTGAGCATCATTTTTTGCCCATTGTAGGTAATGCTCATGTTGGATATATTCCTAAAGATAAAGTGGTAGGATTATCAAAACTAAATAGGTTGGTGGATTATTATGCACATCGACCGCAGGTACAAGAAAGACTTTGTTTACAAATTCTAAGAGATCTCCAAAAAACCTTAGGAACAGAAGATGTTATTGTGGTGGTAAATGCCAAACATCTTTGTGTGTCTTCAAGAGGAATTAAAGATAAAAGCAGCTTTACGACTACCGTAGAGTTTGGAGGGCAATTTGCAGATCCTATGATCAGAAAAGAGTTTTTTGATATGGTAAGTTTTCAACTAGATTAGATGAAATTGTAGGAGTACCTTCTTTTGTAAAAGGATCAAATTTCACTAATATGTTGAGAATAAGTACTAGGAAATAATGTTAAATAACGATTTTAATGAGATAATTGTTATTAAAATACTATTTTTAAGTGCCTTAACCTACATTTTTTCTTTTTTTGAATTATCATGTATTCTCTTTATTAGTGCTTCAGGAAGAAGAAGTTTCTAACTCTATACTTCAAAATATTATTGGAGTCGTAGTGACTGTTGGAATCGTCTCTATTTGTGTCTATTATGTGCTTCGGTATATGGAGTCGGTATATTATAAACACAAGCAGAAGCCTTATTTTATTCACTTTTATCCCTCTCTTAAAAAACTACCCTCTTATCTCGAAGAGTTTTTAGAGGAAAATGACTTCTACAAGTCTCTCGATAAAAAAAGGAGAAAATATTTTGAGCATAGGTGTGCCCGCTTTTTGGAAGAAATTCGTTTCGTGGGCAGGGAAGGGTTGGTAGTAGATGGGTTTATGAAGATGCAAATTACTATGATGTTTATCCAACTTACTTTTGGGATGAGACATTATTTGTTGGCATATTTAAGTACTATTATATTATATCCAAAGTCCTTTTATTCGATTCTAAATCAAACAGAAAATATTGGAGAATTTAATCCTCGATCTAAAGCATTGGCATTGTCATGGAAACATTTTCTAAAAGGAAAACAAAACAAGGATCATGGCAGGAATCTTGGCGTGCACGAAATTACCCATGCGATTCATTACAATTCTATAAAGAAGAATGATATTAGCTCAGAAATCTTTTACGATACATTTTTGGAACTAGAGGAATATTTGGGGGCTATAGAAATACGAAAACAAATTGTAGAAGCCAACCTGTTACGAGAATATGCCTTTACCGATAAGTTCGAATTTATCGCAGTGCTTATAGAGGTGTTTATGGAATCTCCAGATAAGTTAAAAGCTAAATTCCCCAATATTTATGAGTATGTAGTGCGTATGCTTAATTTTAGATATTTTGAAGAATTACATTAGTTTTTAATAGAAAGGGAGTATATTTAATTTATAAAACAATCAATGTATTAGTATATGGAAGAATTTCAGCAAGTATTACCGGTAAGCTCACTATCCGACGAAAAAAGAGTAGCATTTTATAAAAAAACATATACGCATTTGGCAATGGCCGTTTTACTTTTTGTGATCGTAGAATGGTTCTTTTTTCAAGTAGATGCCATTGTAGAATTTGCATTTTCAATGACACAAGGATTTAGATGGTTAATGATGTTAGGAGGTTTTATGCTAGCCACTTCTTTTGCTGAGAAAATGGCTTTTAAAAACCACAACATCAATCAACAATATCTTGGACTTCTATTATACGTGATTGCCGAAGCCTTTATTTTTATACCGCTTATCAAAATTGCTATGATGATTGCCGAAAGTGGAGGAGAGAATATCCTTTACCAGGCGGCAATTCTTACGTTATCCCTTTTTACCGGTTTATCTGCAATAGTTTTAATCACCAAAAAGGATTTTTCTTTTTTGAAATCAGCATTAGCTATTGGATTTTTTATCGCTTTGGGATTGATCGTAGGAGGTATGATATTTGGATTTAACCTAGGTTTATGGTTTAGCGCAGGAATGGTTGTATTGGCTTCGGGGTCGATATTATATCAAACTTCTAATATGGTTCATAAATATGCCGAAGATCAATATGTAGGAGCTTCTTTAGGTTTGTTTGCCTCGCTAATGCTACTCTTTTGGTATATCCTAAGTATTTTAATGAGATTGAGCGGAGACTAACAGTCAAGACAATTATATAACCAAAGCCAAATACTATAATAGTGTTTGGCTTTTTTATTGATGTATTTTTTGGGAAATAGTGTTCAAAATCGTTTTGGCATGTATTCTCGAGTTTTCTATAAACCAAATATGGGTGTCCATTCCGCCACAGATAACACCTGCCAAGAATAGATTTTCTATATTAGTTTCCATCGTTTCCTCATTATATTGGGGATATAATTTCTGATCGTCAGAAAGTTCGATGCCAATTTTCCGCAGAAACTCAAAATTGGGTTTATATCCTGTTAGTGCCAGCACATAATCATTTTCAATACTTAGTGCTCCATCGGGAGTATCTAATACTAAACTATCTTTCGAAATTTCTTTGATAGTGGTATTATAATATGCCTTAATACTTCCTTCGTTGATTCGGTTTTCGATATCTGGGCGTACCCAGTACTTTACCCGTCTTCCAATCTCTGGTCCGCGTACGATCATGGTGACTTCTGCTCCTTTACGGTAACATTCCAAAGCAGCATCAACTGCAGAATTACTGGCTCCTACTACGGCGAGCTTCTGCTTGGCAAAAAAATGAGGATCCTTGTAATAATGAGATACTTTTGGCAATTCTTCTCCGGGAACATCTATCGTATTTGGGATATCATAAAAACCAGTTGCAACAATCACAAAAGATGCGGTGTATGCTTCTTTTTCTGTAGTAATTGAGAAAGAATCTCCTTCCTTCTTTACCTCATTTACTTTTTCGAATAAGTTGATGTTGAGATCGTTTGAAGTCACAATTCTTCGATAATACTCTAATGCTTCATTACGTTTGGGTTTGGCTTCCTTGCTGATAAACGGAATATCATCAATTTCCAACTTTTCAGATGAAGAAAAGAACTGCATATTGATGGGGTAATTGAATAAGGAGTTCACAATAGGACCTTTTTCTAAAATAAGATAATTGATGCCGTTTTTTTTTGCTTCCAACCCACAGGCAATCCCAATAGGACCACCTCCAATAATAATTAAATCTATATGCTTCATTGCTAAAAAGAATATCTATGAAAAGTTGTCGTTGCTCAACAGCTTTTCTTACCTCCAAATACAGGTTAAAACTACTAATTTTAAAAGTTTTAAAAAGGGAAAAGGCAAGTTCTATTACAAAACTTGCCTTTTTTGAGATGAAATAGGAACAGGTTTATTTAATAACCAACTTTTTAACGGTACTCATTCCATCTACGACTACTTCTAAAAAATAATTACCTCCGGGAAATGCGGATGTATCCAATATGATGTTTTCGTCGGGAGCGAAGGTTTTTTCTACTAATTGATTTCCAGAATTACCTTTTAACCTTACGGTTATCGGATTTGATGATTGCCCTCCGATTACTTTAACTTTTACTCTTTTTTTTGCAGGGTTGGGGTATACTATGATTCGTTTTTTGATGTCTTTAATCGGTGGCGAAATCGGTTTTTTTTTGCCTTCTTCGATAATATAGAACTGATTCACTCTTAGGTTTTTGAAAGTATCTACAGTTCCCGAAGGCCAGTAAATGGTTAAACTGTCTATTTTTGGAGATTTGTTAAGTCCAAAATGCGCTCTCAAACTATTGTGTCCCATAAATGTGTTTGAAGCCGAAATCTCCCTTTTTTGAGTTACTGTCTTTCCTTTTATTTTTGAGGTGAGCACTAACCTCGCTCCCAAAGCAGCTTTGTTGGATGGATTGCCAATAAGTTTAAAGTTTACAAAGTGATTTTTAATAAAAAGATCGTTTCTGAATAGCCCTTTTAGGCTGTTGCCTACCACAAAAAAATCAAGATCACCGTCATTGTCATAATCTCCGATAGTGGCTCCTGTAGAATTTCCGCCTGTAAGGGTATTGATAAGGTTAGATTCACTTTCGGTAAAAGTACCATCTCCATTGTTGATATAGTATCCACTTCCTTCGGGATTGGATCCGGTAATAATAACATCCAGATCTCCATCGTTATCAAAATCTCCCCATGCATTGGATAAATTTTGATTATTTGCCGTTGTAAAAGGAGTACTAGTCTCTACATAATTTCCAGAGTTATTGACATAGAACTTGTTGGTGGTACCAGAATAGTTGGTTAAGCAAATATCCAAATCACCATCATTATCGTAATCAATAGCATTATAACATTGACCATCTTGCGGGTCTTCAGAAAATGAAAGCTCAGAAGTGGCAATTTTTTCAAACCCTTCTTGTCCGGTTTCTATCTGTAGGTTTTTGAATAGAAAATCAGGTTTAGTTCCATCAGGTCCCGCAGCCGGACCACTAGCTATTAATAAATCAGTGTCTCCGTCTTCGTCATAATCCGTCCAGTTGGAGACGGTATAGGCGGCTTTTTCGGTTAGAAACTCATAGGGCTCGGTAACTTCAGTAAATGAACCATCGGCATTACCTCTATACAAGCGATTTGGAAAACTAAGAGGATTCAAAAAGCCGTCGGCAAAGGTGAGTATAAAATCGGGATAACTATCGTTGTTGTAGTCACACCATTGTGTGCTCCATGTACCAGAACTAATGGTGTTTAGTATGGTGTTTGCTTCTTCAAAGTTTCCATTACCATCATTGGTGTATATTCGTGTTTGTAAGGTTGAAGGCGCAGAAAACCGAGAGTAAATCAGATCCAGATCTCCGTCATTTTGATAATCTGCCCAACTGCATCCTACCAAGGCCGTTGCCGTAGGGATTGAATCGCTGCCCACGGCAACTTCAAATTTCCCTTTTCCGAGATTTCTATAAATCGTTCCTCCATAGAATAGGTCGATCAATTGGTCATTGTCGATATCTGTCCATGAAGTTCCGAAATAGGTGCCTCCAATTGTAGGTTCGGATACAATAGGATTGGAGGTATCTGTAATTAATGTGAATTTTTGAGAAAAAACAGTGAATGAAATACTGCAAAACATAAATAATAATGACGCTCTCATAAGCCCAGGTTTTAAAGATTGATGATTCTAAATTCTTCAAAAACAGGGGAGAAAGGGTTTAGAATTATAATTTTTTACTTCTTATTTATCTTGAACCACTATGTTTTGCTTTTTAAATTCTGAAGGTGTGCAGTTGAATTTATTTTTGAACGCAGTATTGAAGGTAGCTTTGTTGTTGAATCCAACATCAAAATAAATAGTTTTGATACTGGTTTCAGGATCTTCTAAAAGCATCTTTTTTGCTTCTTCCAAACGATAATCATTAATAAACTGATTAAAATTCTTTTGTGCTTTTTCATTAATCAGTTTAGATAAGGTGTGGCTGGAAAAGCCAATCTTATCTGCCAAATGAACCAGCCTAAGGTTATTATCTAGGTAGGGTTTTTCTTTTGCAATATAGGAGAGTAGCTGTTGGTGAAATTCATTTTTTGTGGCTTCTGTTAATTCATTCTGATTAGAGTTTTTAATAAATAAATTAGCCAATAACTCTCCATTAAAAATAGAAGGTTCTTTATAAACCATATATCCCAGGCCGTATATGGCCAATGACATAGAAAATGAAATTCCATAGTCCCAGGCTACATTAAAGAACGAGAATCTAACTAGTGTATAATAGCTGATATAAGAAATGGTAAATACCAGAAACAAATTAATTAATAAACGAATCCATTTTGTTCTAAGGATTTCAAATTCTGAAGTTTGTTTTCCTTGGTATAGAGCGATAAAATCTTTTATGATTACAATGTAGATAATCAAGGATAAGGCTGCCAACCAAGGAGATTTGATAGACCAATAAAAGTAAACCAGGTTTTCGTTATTATAGTCCTGTATATTTTGAAAACCATTGGATTTCACATAATAAATAAGATGCAATACAAAAGAAAGTAGGGCAGGGACATAATGATACCATCCTATTTTGAAAGATTTGTCATAAAACCTGGTAATATAGTGATACACCAAAGGACCAAAGGATAAATACCATACTGCATCAAAAAAATACAAATGTGGGTATATGCTCTGGTATTTTGTCCAAAAAAAGACATACTGCAAGAGGATGAAAGAAAATCCTAGAATAAGTAGGATAATCGGTAGATTATGAGCTCTACTTCTTTTATGAAGACTTAATATGATGCTCAGGAAAAATCCAAACGAACTGACCAACAGGAACATTGAAGTCCAGGTGTCAAATGATGGAGATAATTCCTGAGGCATGACGAAGTTTATTTAGGTTTTGATTATTGCTTTGAGCTCTTTTATGGTCTGAGTAGGGTTCTCGCTTTTGAATACAAAACTTCCGGCAACAAGTACATCTGCACCGGCTTCTACCAGTTGTTTAGCATTTTTGTCGGTTACTCCACCATCTATTTCTATACGGGTGTTGGCACCATTTCTATCGATAATCTCTCTTAGTTGTTTTACCTTTTTATAGGTGTTTTCTATAAAAGATTGTCCTCCAAATCCTGGGTTTACACTCATTAAGCAAACCAAGTCAATATCGTTGATAGTGTCTTCAAGTAAACTTACATTGGTATGAGGGTTAACCGCTACACCAGCTTGCATTCCTTCTGCTTTTATGGCTTGCAATGTACGATGAAGATGTGTACAGGCTTCATAATGCACTGTAAGGATATTGCTTCCAAGATCGGCAAAAGTTTTGATGTATCGATCTGGCTCTACAATCATCAAGTGCACATCAATTGTTTTGTTGGCATGTTTTACAATATCCCGTAACACTGGCATCCCAAAAGAAATATTGGGCACAAAAACGCCGTCCATGATATCGATATGAAACCAATCTGCTTCACTATTATTGATCATTTCTACATCTCGTTGCAAATTTGCGAAGTCCGCCGCCAGAACAGATGGGGCAATAAGTTTTGAAGCCATAAAATTGTTTGTTTTTCGCTAAAGTACTATTTAACTTTCAATTTATAGCCTAGGAAAGCTTCATAAATTTTTGGGTCAAATACGATATGCTTTTAAAATGTTCGGGGTTATTGGTTTTTAATCTTTTTAAAAAATGTTGTAGTTCTTTATGGCCGCTTTGACTAGAAATTACGGCAAAAGAAGAGTGATATTCTGTAAAAGTGCTATTGTTGATTTCTTTATCCAGTATTTTAATCACATTGTAGTGTCGGCGATCTTCTTTTATTTTATGAAATAAAGGGAGAATGACTTCTTTTTCGCCTTCAAGAACCTGAAAAAAATTCCCTTCAGAATGCATTAATATACCAGTAATGTCTAGTTTGGAATTGTTTTGTTTAACGTGCGCCATGATTTCCGAAAGCATGGTGTCGGATACATCGGGGCTAACAGTACTTACATAGCATATGGTATGCCTCATAGCATGAGCAATTGTGATACCCTCTAAATTACGATATTCTTAACTATTGTTTAGGGGTAATATCATTTTTTCTAGAAAATTTCACATAATTCGTTAAATATAACTTAAAGAAAAAACCTCCGGTATTCCAATAAAACTATGGTTTAAATGAAGTGAATCGCGAAAAATCATGTGGTTAAAACAAGGTAAGTTGATTTTAGAATCGGAAATGTTGCTTTTTGTATCGATTGACTGACTTAAATTTACTTTATTTACTAGTAACTAGTCTTGTGTTTCATCTTTTTGCTTTGATTTTAGCATTTTTTGATACATTTGTTCACGTTCTTCCATAATGGCACGTTGTTCAATTGTTTCTTTGTACATCTGCATAAGAGGCATTTTCTCAGCTTCTTTAATATTGTCAAATATTAATTTGATTGCATCATTTAGATCGAATTTAACACCTGCTTTCTCATAATATGCAGTTTGAGTGTTTTTGTAAGATTTTTTATTATTATCAAGAAGCCTATTTACTGTTTCTATAGCTGTTTTAGGGATTTTACGATCTCCTTGTTCCCAATTTTGGTAACCTCTTAGAGATAAACCGAGCTCTTCAGCCATTTTGGCTTGGGTAAATCTTAGTTTTTTTCGGATTTCTTTGAGGTTTAAATTATTCATTATTAAAATTTTGTATTGATCGACGGACTTAAACTTCTTTATATACTAGTACTATACTAACTAGCCTTGTGTTTCATTTTGTTGTTTTGATTTTAACATTTTTTGATAAATACGTTCACGCTCTTCCATAATTGCGCGTTGTTCAATTGTTTCTTTGTACATCTGCATAAAAGGGGTTTTCTCAGCTTCTTTAAGGTTATCAAAGATTAATTTAATAGCGTCATTTAATCCAAATACAGTTTTTTCAGAGCTATTGTTTTTACTTAATAGTTTTTGTGCTTTTATCTCAATTTTACGAGGGATTTCACGCTCGCCATATACGTATTTTTGATAAGCACTCTTAGATATTTCCAGTAAATCAGCTATTTCTTGCTGATTTTTACCTAAAATATTCTGGACTTCTTTTAATTGTAAGCTATTCATTGTAATTTTATTATAGAATTATTTGTGTTGGAATAAATCTGATTGAAGGTAAAAGCTTTATCCAATACTGAACCACTAGATAAGCATATTATTCTTCTAAGATTTCATAAAGATTATATCCTTATTTTGCTATCCGTTTTAACTCTTTACAATAGCGCTCTAGTACTTTTTAGTACCTCTGGTGAATAGTTCTGTAATAGCTATCTTGCTTAAATCGCCGTTATTACTTCATTTTACCCATTGTTACATTTCGAAAATATCAAGTCGTCATACAACTAAGCCTTGTTTAAGAAGTGACCACTTTTCATAAATATTTTGGCGCATCTCAGTCTTTAGTCTCACCACCACAATAAATGCGAGGTTTACTGTATTGCTTTTTCAAAAGTGTTACTTTTGGTGTTACTTTGTTTATAAGATTGGTTAGTTTAGACATTGGAAACTCCTATAAAACTAGCCTTTAGCGTAATTAAATCTTAGAAAAAACCTCCGGTAATCAGCCGGAGGTCATTCATCAATCAAAAAACGAACAGTTATGTTATAAAACTGTCTGTAGCCGCAATTTAGGAATTTATCCTAAATAAGTCTTTAATATTTTACTTCTAGATGTATGTTTTAATCTACGAATTGCTTTTTCTTTAATTTGTCGGACACGTTCACGTGTTAAATCGAACGTCTCTCCAATTTCTTCTAGAGTCATTGGATGCTGATCTCCAAGACCAAAATACAGTCTAATTACATCCGCTTCTCTAGGTGTTAAGGTTTCCAAAGCACGCTCAATTTCTGTACGAAGTGATTCGTGCAATAGTGATCTATCGGGATTTGGAGATTCACCAGAATTTAATACATCATAAAGGTTAGAATCTTCTCCTTCTACCAATGGTGCATCCATACTTACATGACGACCAGAATTCTTCATTGATTCTTTTACGTCATTGATAGTCATATCTAGTTCCTTCGCAATTTCCTCTGCACTTGGTGGGCGCTCATGTGATTGCTCCAAAAATGCATAGGTCTTATTGATCTTATTGATAGATCCAATTTTATTCAAAGGCAATCTTACAATACGAGATTGCTCTGCCAACGCTTGTAGAATCGACTGACGAATCCACCAAACCGCGTAAGAAATAAATTTAAATCCACGAGTTTCATCAAAACGTTTAGCAGCTTTGATAAGACCAAGGTTTCCTTCGTTAATAAGGTCAGGAAGTGTTAATCCTTGATTTTGATATTGTTTAGCAACAGATACTACGAATCTTAAATTGGCTTTTGTTAATTTTTCAAGTGCTCTCTCATCACCAGCTTTGATACGTTGTGCTAATTCCACCTCTTCATCAGCAGTAATCAAATCTACCTTACCAATTTCCTGTAAATACTTATCTAGCGATGCAGTTTCACGATTCGTTACCTGCTTCGTAATTTTCAGCTGTCTCATCTATGTTCTCTTGAAATTTTGATTTATGAATAATTTAGGGCCTTTATTACTTATACGTAATATGTTACATAAATGTTACAAAAATGTTTAATTTTTATTTTTCCCCATCAATTATCAAAAGCTTAGTCGTTGACCTTTCCCTTTACTTACAGGGCTTTTGTACTTTATTTTAAGGATGTGAAAAAAGGAATTTATTTTTCAATTTTGTAATACTGCAATGATTTTTAACCCTAGAATTGATAACAAAACCCGGTTTGTAACTGTATATATAATGGCTGGTAAGAGGTTCGGTTCTGACTCGCATCTTGCAATTGGTATTTTACTAATGTGGTGATGCTCAAATAAATTTTGTTATAAATTGGATATTTGAAATTGGTCCCAAAATTAATGCTAAAGTTCGTTTTTTGAAGTTTGTCGTTGCTACCAAGAGAAGTATTAGTCATAGGGGATGAGAGTTTTATTTCACTGCTGTTTTGAATGACAAAACTCAATCCTCCAATAAATGAAGCTTGTACCTTTTTGTCTATAAAAAGATATCCTAACTCCATGGATATTTCGTGAAAACTAATTCTTTGTGAAAGGCTACTGTTAGTTGCTAAGGTATCAATACCGATATTAGGAGTAATGTCTTGAACGGTGGATGGGAATTGTAGAGGGGTAATATCTTTAACTTCATTTTTGATTGAGAAATGGTTGTAACCAATTCGCGAAGAAAGTCTTTTACTCAGGCCAGCATTGAAAATAATGCCAAATCCATTTCCAATGTCACCAGTATTCGAATTTTGATTCAAGTTGTCACTAATCAAAGATCCATCTGGGTTGAGATGATAGGTAGGTGCTAAATGAATTCCAATACTGTATTTTGGAGTGAAGGCTTTAGCACTCTTTATGGTATCAATAGGAATTATTTGATCCTCTGTTAGCAATGCTCCCTTAGGATAGTAAGATGCCAGTTTTGATTCTTGAGCCAGAATTGTGCTGAGTACATTATATTGGTTATTTGTGTTTGCTGAATTGGAACTTTTTCCTAAAGATGTTTCTGTGGTATTTTCTAAAATATGATTGTTGATGCTAGTTTTGTATTGAGTTATGTTGCTATTCTCAGGTTTCTCTATTTTTTTGTTGTTTGATAATGGCGTTGCAGCTTTAGTAGCTAAGGAATCAAAAGTAGTAGTATTAGGTGGTGTTTGGGTAACTCTAATGTTGTTTTGGGTTTCGGTAGGAGTGTTGAATTGTTTATTGTTGTGGTTTTCTGTTTCTAAAACAAGATCATCACAATCTGAAATTTCTTGTTCTTCTTGCAGGACAATTTGAAGATGTTCAGGGGAGGGATTCAGAGGTTTTTTTTCATCCGATATATAAAAGAAAAGGATCGTCGCACCTAACACCAACATCGCTCCTGAAGCAATGATCCAATAGGGAATCTTAAATTTTCCCTGCGGAGGTAATTCAGCTTCAATGTCCTCCCAGCTAAGTGAACTGGGAGCCGCTTCAAAGTTTTTTAACTTTTCGCTGAAAATTTTTCCTATATCTCTTTTATCGCTCATTACGTACTAGAATTTTTTTTTGGGGATTTCGCAAAGCAGTTATTTTTGTTTTTAGTAACACCTTAGCTCTATGAAGGTTCGATTTTGATGTGCCTTCTGAAATATTGAGCATTGTAGCGATTTCTTTGTGTGAATAACTATCGAGTTCGTATAGACTAAACACTAATCGGTATTGGTCAGGTAATTCCTGTATAAAAATTAGTAATTCATCCAAACGAAAATCTACCATTTCGGGCTCTATTGTGGTATCTGCAACTCTGTTTTCATCAATCTGTAATGCAGGTGTGCTAGACTTTTTATATTTATCGATAGCCTTGTTAATAGCTATACGTTTTACCCATCCATCAAAGGACCCCTTAAAATTATATTGGTTTATTTTTTTGAATATGGTAATGAAGGTATCCTGTAAATTATCCTCAGCTTCATTATAATTTTTGCAATATTTTAGACTCAAAGAGAAGAGCACATCCTTGTATAGGTGAAACAATTCACTCTGGGCGTTTCTATTATTTTTTTGACATTCTTTTATTAACTTTTTTATATTCAATGTACCTAGGCTTTACTAAGAACTATGTCTTTTGTAATATATTTAAAATAAAGTATTTACTTGTTTTAAGACTGGGTAATAAAAAAAGGTTGCGTGAATATCTAAAATAAAAACAATCTTCTCCTTTATCAATAGGAGAAGATTGCTCAAGGAACTAACGTTCATCATCGCTTTCACAGGCTTCAACAAATAATACAATTTTAATTATGTAGGTTTCATCATCTTGTTTATTGTTAACTTTTACATACACTATTTGGGGGTTAGTGATGTTTTGGTAACCCGAAGAGTCTATTGCATTTAAATCCTGTTCAGCAGATACACCATCCTCAAAAAACATTAAGGATACGTTGGAGTTATTGGTAGTGTTTTGTTGTAAAGAGATGATACAATCTTTGTAATCATCTAAGATAAATGTAGCCTTGTCTTCTGTGTTTTCTTGTGGGCATTCTCTAAATTCTACATAGTTACATGAATTTGGAATACCACATTTTTTGGTAATGGTATAGCTTTGGTCTTCATTTGCGATTTCTATGCTTTCGTCAGTAATAGAGATCACTTTCCAATTAAAATTCCAATCTTCTATTATTTCCGAATTTCCCTCAAGATGAAGGTTAATGTGCAGTTCCTCTACTACAAATAATGCTATCCAGGAAATACGATATGCAGTGCCTTGATCATAGAAGACACCCGTGCCATCTTCATAAAAATCCATTACAGAATCATTATATCTCTCATTTTCTGTAGACGAAGTTATTTGCCATATACAATTGGTTTCTTCCAATACACCTTCACAATATCTTATGATTTCTGACTCGATACAGCTTTCGATTGCTGTTTTTAACTCTTCGTTGTTGTTGATGGTAAAGGATGTACCATCTTCTAGTACGCTGGATATAGGATAGCTAAGTCCTATAGCACTATCGTCTTCGGTATTGTCCAAGGCTGCTATAAATTCTAAGTTATTTCGAATGATCTGGCTATCCACAATTTCAGATTCATCGTTGTAGCGATATACGTTGAAAGGATAAATAAAGGTAACGCACACGGCATCTTCGGATTCACTTTTAATTTCGGAGAAAATTTTCAAATCATCAAAAAGTTCTGAATTGGCATCTATTTTTCCAATATCGAATAATTCAAAAGGTTCATTGCTACAAGAAATTATCAAAATTGTTGTAGCTATAATACATAAGTTTCTAAGTTTCATCATAACCTTAAATTTCTTGGTGACATCTTATTAGACAGATGGTTTTAAAAAGGTTGCGTGGGTTATGGGTTTCTTTTGATTTTGGTAAGATAAAACCTTTGTGGGTTTGTTAAGTATCTTATTATTAACGGGTTATTTTTTGCTGGAGAAGGTTAAATATCTATATTTAAATGTCTAAACAATTTTAAATTATGAGAAAATTACACAAATTATCTACAAAGTTCTTGTATAGGATAGGGAGTCCTATGGCAAGAATAATTCCTTTATTATTTATTTTTTGTTTGCTGTTTTCTAGTTGTTATACCTATAAAAACATGGAAACTGCAGGGTATGAAATCAAGCCTAATAAAACGTACCGAATTACAACAGAAACATTAATCAAAAAAAAGATAAAGGTTATAGAGGTAACAAATTCTGAAATTGTAGGGAGGATAGACATGAAAAATGTTGTTATTCCTGTTTCAGAAATTCAAGAAATTAAATTGAGAAAATTCTCTTATTTTAAAAGCTTCGTAGTAGTACCAGCGACTTATGTTGCAGCCGGGATAGGACTTGTATATTCTGGGGTATATTATTAAATCTTAGACATAAAAAAAGTGTCTTCTTTTACTGAAGACACTTTTTTTATGATTAATAGAAAGAAATTAGTTTTCTTTCTTATTATGTTGTGGTTTTCTATCACCTTTAGGCTTTCCTTCTGGTCTAGGAGGACGTTGCAAAAGAGCTTTTCTAGAAACCTTTTCTTTTCTTGTTTTTGGATCAACACCAAAGTATTTTACATCGATAACATCTCCTAAGTTAACTACATCGGTAACGTTATTTGTACGCTCCCAAGCTAGTTCAGAAATGTGCAGCAATACTTCGTTTCCTGGAGCATCGATATACTCTACTACAGCACCAAAATCCAAAATCTTAATCACTTTTACTTCGTAAACACTTCCTACTTCAGGTTTAAAAGTAATGGCTTCGATTTTTCTGATTACAGTATCGATAGCCTCTTGCTCTACACCTAAGATTTCCACAATTCCATGCTCTCCATCTTCCTCGATTACGATAGTAGTACCCGTTTCTTTCTGCATCTCCTGGATCACTTTACCGCTAGGTCCAATAACTGCTCCAATGTATGATTCTGGAATAGTGATTTTCACCATCTTCGGTGCATGAGCCTTAACAGATTCGTTAGGAGTCTCGATAGTATCAGTTAGTTTTTCCAGAATATGTAAACGACCATCACGAGCTTGTTTTAAAGCTTTTACCAAGATTTCGTAAGAAAGTCCTTTGATCTTGATGTCCATTTGACAAGCCGTAATACCATCAGCTGTACCTGTTACTTTGAAGTCCATGTCTCCCAAGTGATCTTCGTCTCCAAGAATATCCGATAATACCGCATATTTATCTCCATCAGAGATCAAACCCATAGCAATACCTGATACTGGCTTTTTAATCTTAATACCAGCATCCATTAATGCCATAGTTCCAGAACATACGGTAGCCATTGAAGAAGAACCGTTTGATTCTAATACTTCAGATACTACACGAACTGTATATGGACAATCTTCAGGGATCATTCCTTTTAATGCACGTTGTGCCAGGTTTCCGTGACCTACTTCTCTTCTGGATGTACCTCTTAATGGTCTGGCTTCTCCAGTAGAGAAAGGAGGGAAGTTATAATGCAAGTAGAAGGTTTCTTCTCCTTGTTGAGTTGGTAAATCAATTACGTTAGCTTCTCTGGATGTACCCAAAGTTACCGTAGCTAATGCTTGAGTTTCCCCTCTGGTAAAGATAGAAGAACCATGAGTAGATGGTAAGTAATCTACTTCACACCAGATCGGTCTAATGTCAGTAGTAGCACGTCCATCAAGGCGAATACCTTCATCTAGTGTTAGGTTTCTTACGGCTTCTTTATGAGCTTTTCCGAAATATTTAGAAATTAAATCTCCTTTTTCTTCAAGCTCTTCTTCTGTATACTGTGCCTTGATTTCGTCTTTTATTTCAGAAAAAGCTAAACCTCTTTCTTTTTTAGAAGAACCTTGCTTCGCAACATCATAACACTTTTGATACGCTTGTTCGTATATTTTTTTCTCTAATTCTTCGTCTTGTGCTTCTGGCTCGTATTCTCTGGTTTCTTTTTTACCAACTGCTTCAGCTAAACGGACTTGTGCTTCACACTGTACTTTAATAGCTTCGTGAGCGACTTTAATAGCTTCGGTCATTTCTTCCTCAGAAACCTCGTCCATTTCTCCTTCAACCATGGCAACAGAATCTGCAGATGCACCTACCATTAAATCGATATCGGCATTTTCTAATTGTGCTCTACTAGGGTTGATTACAAACTCACCGTCAATTCTTGCTACTCGTACTTCAGAAATAGGAGTTTCAAAAGGGATGTCAGAAAGTTGGATCGCTGTAGAAGCTGCCAAACCTGCAAGAGCATCTGGCATTACATCTTCGTCATGAGACATCAATTGTATCATAACTTGTGTTTCAGAATGATAATCTTTAGGGAATAACGGACGTAATACACGGTCCACTAATCGCATGGTAAGAATCTCTTCTGTACTTGGGCGAGCTTCTCTCTTGAAAAAACCACCTGGATAGCGTCCTGCAGCAGCAAATTTTTCACGATAATCAACAGTTAGTGGTAAAAAATCTACTGGAGAAGGATCGTAAGAAGAGACAACAGTACAAAGTAGCATTGCCTTACCCATTTGAACAACAACAGACCCGTGAGCTTGTTTTGCTAGTTTTCCGGTTTCGAGGGTGATTTGTCTTCCATCACCTAGGTCGATAACCTCTTTATAAACTTGTGGAATCATAATTTGTTTTTGATTCGTGCCCATATCATATTTCACTTCATTTTCTGAAATGTGCTATAGGCCTAATTAAACATTGGTTTTCCGTCTTCACTCGGACGGACAAGGTTGTGTTGTTGTAGTAATTGCGCGACCAATGAAAAACTAAGGCATACATTTATAGGTATTGCTATAAATGGTTTTCTTTAAAAATATATATAATAAAAAAAGAGGCGCGCAGCCTCTCTTTTTCTTATTTTCTTAATCCTAATTCTTTAACGATTGCACGATATCTCATGATATCTTTTTTCTTAAGATAGTCAAGTAAATCTCTACGCTTACCTACTAGCTTTACCAAAGAACGCTCTGTGTTAAAATCTTTACGATTTTTCTTTAAGTGTTCTGTTAAATGGGTAATTCTGTAAGTAAATAATGCAATCTGACCTTCTGCAGAACCACTGTCATTCTTTCCTTTACCGTGTTTTGCGAAGATTTCTTCTTTAGTTTCTTTTGTTAGATACATTCCAATATTATTTAAATGATTTTTATGTATTGATAACATTCTGCTATCAGCGTGCAAATATAGTACTTTTTAATCAAGTAATCCTTTTTATTAAAAAAAATAATATTGACTTAAACCTTTTGTAAAAATCTAAGTCTTAGGATGGTAACGTTAAAATTAAATATTATGAAAAACAGCATCTTGAAATTTGGTTTAGTAGCATTCCTTTCTGTAATATTTGTAGGATGTACCCAGGATGAATCTGAAGATATCACTACTAGCGATCTAAACATTGAAGAAACTACACTCACTGCAAAAATTGATACCAATGCAGAGTTTATCAGTGATACGTTTTTGCAAATTTATGAGTACGAAGAAGTGGCAACCCCTTTTAAGAGTTCTGTTCATCCGTTTATTCCGGATTGTGCTACTATTACAGTGGTTGTGACTGATACTACAAAGAATATAACCGTTGATTTTGGAACCGAAGGTTGCGAGGTGAGAGGTCGTATAATTAAAGGTAAAGTGTTGATGTCTTACGAAATTGATTTGGAAGCTCGAGTACGTATTATCAATTATAGTCTGGAAGACTTTTTTGTCGATGATACCCAGTTCGAAGGTTCAAAGACAATTACCAGAGAACGAATGAATGACGAAGGTAATCCACAATATACCATGAATGTGGATCTGACGGTCACTTTTGCTGATGGAACAGTGGCTTCTAGAACAGGAACAAAGACTCGTGAATGGATAGAAGGAGTGTTGAATGGGAATTGGGGAGATAATGTGTTTTTAATTACTGGTGCCTGGGCAACTAATTTTGCTAATGGTAATACGCATAGTACAACCATCACAACTCCGATACGAAGAGAGGCTAGTTGTCGATTCCTGGTTAGTGGAATAGTGGATTTGGTAAGAACTAATTTTAGTGGAACCCTGGATTATGGTGATGGGTCGTGTGATAATTTGGCAGTATTTACCAATACAGATGGAGAAGAGAGAGAAATTCGATTATAGAATTTTTTGATTAGTGAGTAGAAAAGTGCCTTTTTGTACAAAAAGGCACTTTCTTATACTTACTAGTTTGATAATGGACGATTGGTAATCAAGTCCAGATATAAGTTGATCTTTTGTTTTAATTCCTGGCGAGGTGTTATGAAATCAAGGAAACCGTGTTCCAAAACAAATTCTGCCGTCTGGAAGCCTTCAGGAAGTTCTTTACCTGTAGTATCTCTTACTACACGAGGTCCCGCAAATCCGATAAGTGCACCAGGTTCTGCAATATTAATGTCACCCAACATCGCAAAAGATGCGGTGGTTCCTCCGGTAGTTGGATCTGTACATAAAGAAATGTAAGGAATACCAGCATCTGCAAGCTGTGCCAATTTTGCCGATGTTTTTGCCATTTGCATCAAAGACAAGGCAGCCTCCATCATTCTGGCGCCACCAGATTTTGATATCATTACAAAAGGAATTTTATGTTTTAAGGAGTGATCCGCCGCTCTTGCAATTTTTTCTCCAACAACACTTCCCATAGATCCTCCAATAAAAGAGAAATCCATACAAGCGATTACCAAATCATTTCCATTTGACTTTCCTACTGCAGTTCGAACGGCATCCTTAAGATTTGTTTTATCCTGAGCTTCTTTAAGACGATCTACATATTTCTTTTTGTCTTCGAATTTAAGAGGATCTTTCGAAGAAAGATTTTTATCAAGTTCTTTAAACTTGTTGTCATCAAATAAAATTTCGAAATATTCTTTACTTCCAATGCGAACATGGTATCCATCCTCAGGACTTACGTAGAAGTTTTTTTCAAGTTGCTCTGCGTCAACGATTTTACCCGTGGGGGATTTGTACCAAAGTCCTTTTGGAACATCTTTTTTGTCTTCGGTCGCGGTTTGTATACCTTTTTGTGTTCTCTTAAACCAAGCCATAAATTTATATATTAAAAAAGCTGAAACTCCAGAGGGCGGGGTTTCAGCTTGGTTTTCTAGTCTATTATAATGTGTTTACATTATTTAGATCCTCGAATGCCTTTTTAAGACGGGTTTTGAAGGTAATTTCACCTTCACGTAACCATTTGCGAGGATCGTAGTATTTTTTATTCGGTTCTTCTGCACCTTCAGGATTACCGATTTGAGTTTTTAAGTACTCAATTTTACCAGTCATATAATCACGAATCCCTTCGTTGAATGCAAACTGAAGATCTGTATCAATATTCATTTTGATCACACCATATCCAATCGCTTCTCTGATTTCTTCCAAAGTAGAACCACTTCCTCCATGAAATACAAAGTCGATGTGGTTATGCTCAACTCCATATTTCTCTGAAATAAATTCTTGCGAATTCTTAAGGATTTTTGGTGTCAATTTTACATTTCCAGGTTTGTAAACCCCGTGTACGTTACCAAAAGCAGCAGCAACGGTAAATTTATCACTTACTTTGCTTAGCTCTTCATATGCATAAGCCACTTCTTCTGGTTGAGTATACAATTTAGAGTCATCAACATCGGTATTGTCAACACCATCTTCTTCTCCTCCGGTAATTCCTAATTCGATTTCCAGGGTCATTCCCATTTTACTCATTCTCTCTAGGTACTCTTTACAGATTTCGATATTCTCTTCGATAGGCTCTTCAGAAAGATCTATCATATGAGAGCTATAAAGAGGTTTTCCGGTTTCTTTGTAGAATTGCTCTCCTGCATCTAATAAACCGTCGATCCAAGGAAGTAGCTTCTTTGCACAGTGGTCAGTATGCAAAATTACAGGTACTCCATAAGCTTCGGCCATAAGATGCACATGCTTAGCACCTGCTACTGCACCAGCGATAGCAGATTTTTGGTCTTCATTAGAAAGACCTTTACCAGCGTTAAATTGTGCACCACCATTCGAAAATTGAATGATGACAGGGGAGTTGATTTCTGCAGCAGTTTCCAAAACAGCATTGATAGAGTTCGAACCAATTACATTAACGGCAGGTAATGCAAATGATTTTTCTTTTGCATACTTAAAAATAGCCTGTACTTCGTCTCCTGTTGCAACTCCTGGTTTGATGTTGTGATTCATCTGTTAATTTTTAAAGTTTTTAGTTGTCAGATAGTAGTATTATAAAGCATTTATTATCAGATCTTAGATATAAATTCTATGGTGAAATAAACTATCTAATTTTGGTTTTTAAGCTTACAAAAATAGTAAAATTATGTAGAATCCTACACGAATAAAACAATCTTTGCATAGCGCATATTATTACGTTTTCAAATTGATTAGTGCCAAAAGGATAAAGTAGTATCTGAGATCACGGAAGTGGGGAGGATAACAAAAACAAATATATAAAATATCGACTAGGATATACTAGAAGGGATAGTTAATTCCGAAGTTATAAACGGCATTTTTAAAGTTGTATCCTTTGAACCATCTTTGGTCCTCATCATCAGAGGGGTTAAACGTTTTGAAGCCGACATCTAATCGGATCACAAAGAATTCAAAATCATATCTGAAACCAAAACCGCTTCCTACAGCAATTTCCTGAATGTCATCCAAATCAGAGAAAACGGCATCTTCGTCTTCTACATTGTCAAATACATTCCAGATATTACCAGCATCGATGAATAAAGCCCCGTTCAACGAACCCAAAATGTTATATCTATACTCGAGATTAGTAGCAATTTTCAAATTCGCTTCATTAAACTCGTTTCGTCCTCCTGTACTACCAGGCCCAAGATCATACACTAACCACGCTCTATTGTCGTTAGGCCCTCCCCCAAAAAAACTTCGAGCAAACGGAATACTGTTCGAATTTCCAAAAGGAATCGCAATTCCTCCAAAAGCTCTAAAAGCAATGATGTTTTTTCTGCCCAGATCCCAATGTTTGGTGTAATCCAATTCGGTTTTTGCATATTGAGAAAACTCCACTCCAAAAACTTCAAATCTATCATTGCTGTTTTTGTCCAAATTAGCAAGATTGGAAACTGTGCTTAGCACATTTCCTGCAAGTTCGATTTTACCCCTGAATCTCGAAAAATCTTCATCATACAGATTTTCTTTACTATTTCTAGAGTAGGTATAACTAGAACCAAAGATTAAGTTGTCTTCGGTTAGTCTAATTTGTCTTTCACTGATGTTTTGAATTTCCTGAATTTGATTTGCAGAAAGGTCGCCATCTGGATTTGCACCCAAGGATTGGTCGATAAAGCCATCAGCCCCTTCAGGAATACGAAGTACCGCATCATTGATATCGGGTATTCCGGTATCGGGTTGAAAGAATAAAGGAGAATCCGGATCCAAAACATCTCTGGCTATATCATTCAACTCGTTAAATGAGGTGTTGTAAATATTGAAGTAATTATTGGTATTTAGATTCCGTACATATTGCACATTGACCAAGTCCAATTGATTAGACACAAATTTGCTCGATTTCCATTGGTAATTAAATATTCCTGTAGCGTTCTGCTTATCCAATCCAATATTTTGCTGCACGTTCATACCAAAAAGTAGGTTGGTAGTAGGAGTCATGCTTTTCGGGATGATCTTAGTTGTTTTGAACGGGAATACTATTTTGGGGAACGTAAGTTTTACATCGGTTCCCACTTCAGAAATGTTGAAAAAACGTTCTCCTCCATCTACAGCTTCGGTAGAAGAACCAATACTACCTCGAGCAGAGATTTCAAGAATTTCTGCACCTCCAAAAACATTTCGTATCAAAAGAGAACCTCCAAATCCAATTCCGAAAGCCTGAATGGTAGAGGTGGATACATCAAACTCGACGTTGGTACTATACTTTTTTCTTGGAGTAAGTAAAATATTTGCAATCAAATCCGTCCCGGAAGGATCATTGGGATCCATGTCGTATCTAATGTTTGGATATTTAAAGGTTCTAAGATTGTTGATTTGATTATAGGTAGCTGTACGATCCCGATCTCTAAAAACCTCTCCAGGATTGATAAGGATGGAATTGGCAATTGCTTTTCGGGTGTATTTAATTTTATCAAATCCGTAAATGTTATATCCTCTGTATGAAGTGCTATCCTGAGGAATTTTATTTCGATTTTGGTAAGAATAATCGGTAAATACATTCACCTTACTTACTTTGTGTACTTTGAAAGGAACTCTAGCTACCGAATCACCAAATACGATAGGTCTGTCCTTAATATTTAAGTTCAGATTTACTTTATGATCAGTATTTACGGTGTCTGCATCAAAGTTGATGAATTCTTTTTCAAAATGAAACAGCCCAGAGTTTCTATATAATGAGGTAAGGCGTTCTCTTTCTGATTCGATATCAAGTGTTTTGTACTGCTTTCCGGATACAATGGTGGATTTGTCTTTGTGGATTTGATAGATAGAATCTGCTACTTTTGAATCTATTTTGGTGTGTAAAGAATCTATAACATAGGGTTCATTGGGTTTGATGTAGTAAGAAACCGTAGCTCTTTTATCTTCACTTTTATCAATTTTATAGTCGGTCTTAATATTGAACCAACCATTGTTCCAGTAGTAAGCTTGTAATCTTTTTTCTGACCTTTTTATTTTACCTTCGTCCAAAATAGATGGTGGTTCTCCTGTTTTTTTGATCCACTCGTTAATTCCGGTTAACCCTTTACCCAGGCGATCCACTTGTTTTTTTGAAAGGAAGTTGATCATTCGTTGCTCCCGTTTTGGTTTGCGATGCAACCAATCCTGGTATGAGGAATCTCTATCTACACTGGCAAGATTGTAAATATGAAGTCGAAAAGGAATTCCAGCCACCGGAGTGTTGGGTTGTAGTAACAGTTGATTTTCTAACTTTCGGTCCTTAGATTTAACGCTATCAACAAAAATTAGATTTTTTTCTAATAGATATTCGTTTTCCGGAACTCTTTTTACGGCATCACATGAGCTTAAAAAGATTGTGGTTAGGGTAATAAATAATATTTTTGTCAGAAAGTGTTTCAATCCCTATACATTATTGATTCAAAAATACACTATTTGTATGGTTAGCAAAAACCAAAAGAAACTAATAAAAAGTTTATATCAAAAAAAATACCGAAAACAACACGGTTTGTTTGTTGCTGAAGGGAAAAAGGTTATTCAGGAGCTATTGCAAGCCAAGTTAGAGTTGCATGCACTCTTTACCACAGAGGATGAAATTTTTGAAGTGAATGATCAAAAAAAGTATCTGATAAGTCACGAAGAATTAAAACAAATTAGTTTTTTGACTACTCCGCAGGTAGCTTTGGCGGTTTTCTTCATTCCAGAAGTTCGTCAAATAGATTTAGAAGGTATTGTGCTGGTACTGGATGATGTAAGAGATCCTGGTAATTTAGGCACGATTATTAGATTGTGCGATTGGTTCGGTGTTAAAGAGTTGGTATGTTCTAGTCAAACTGTAGATTGCTATAATCCTAAAGTTGTGCAGGCTACAATGGGTTCTATTACTAGAGTAAACATCGTTTATCAAGATATAGAGGCATTTCTTCTTCAACAAAAACCAACTATTCCAGTATACGGGACTTTTATGGAAGGAGATAACATATATGAAGCATCACTTCCTAAAAAAGGGGTTATAGTTATGGGGAATGAAGCGAATGGTATTTCTACACCAATCGAAGAGATTGTAGACAAACGTATCACTATACCTCAATTTGGTTTGGGGCAAAAAACAGAAAGTCTCAATGTAGCTACTGCTACCGCTATTGTTCTAAGCGAATTTAAGCGAAAAATAAGTTGACTTACTGGAAGGTGAAATTGATAAAAATTCCTCTTGTAGACATTTTGTCAATGGTTGATGTCCAAGGGCTATCCGGATCGTTATCCTGAACCAATTCGTCAGACATAGCAAATATTCCACGTATAGAAGGGGTAAATTTGAAATAATACAGATAAAAATCAATACCAAAACCAAGTTCAAAATAATTGGTGTTTGTCTTCATTCTAAATTCTCCCGAACTATTGTCGTCAGGGTTATCCTCGTTACTCGATAAGTTGATAGAAGTCGATACTCCACCTACGATAAAAGGTTTAAAATTATTCAAACGTTTGGTAGATACTTTTAGTAATAATGGTACGTGTACGTATGTTGATTTTACTTCTCTGAAGGATTCGAATTGAGAAGTGAATAAAGGGTTAGAAAATGTAAGATTTCTACTGGTGAAAGTAACCATAGGCTCTAATCGCAAATCCAAATAGTCATTAATCCTCATATTTCCTAATAACCCAACGCTGAAACCTATTGTATTATCTACTACGATATCTGCATCTTCAAATTCTGAAGTGTAATCAAAATTAAAATCATAACTATTTAACCCAAGAATATATCCCCAGCTAAACCTCGGTTTATCAAAGTTCTGAAGATTCTGAACTTTTTCTTTAGAAAATAATTGTGCGCTCACATTTTGAGAGCAAATTAAAACAGCGATTACGATAAAAATTCTTTTCATATTATTTTGTGGCTGTATATATTGTGGCTACTCCAAACGTTTGGGGATGATCTTCAACATGTATAAACCCAATTTTCTTCAAAATATTGTTGAACGCTTCTCCATATGGAAAAGCAGCAGCACTTTCACTCAAATAAGAATAAGCCGATTTGTCTTTAGAAAAGATCTTTCCAATAATCGGAAGAATTCCTTTTGTATATAACTTATAGCCCTGTTTGAAAGGAGTTTTTGTAGGGATTGAAGTTTCTAAAACAACAAAAATTCCACCCGGTTTGAGTACTCGGTAGATCTCTGATAACCCTTTTTCTAAATTTTCAAAATTTCTCACCCCAAAAGCCACAGTAGCTGCATCAAAATAATTGTCTTCGAATTGAAGATTTTCACTATCTCCGGTCACCATTTCGATGGTAGTGTCCAGATTTTTGGCTTTAATTTTCTTTTTACCTATTTCTAACATTCCTGTAGAAATATCCAGCCCTACAATTTTTGTAGCCCCGGTTTGCGATAAATTGATAGCAAGATCTCCTGTACCAGTAGCAACATCAAGAATAGATTTTGGCTGTACTTTGCTTACCTGTTTTACAACTTTTTTTCGCCATTTTACATCAATACCCAACGAAATAACACGGTTAAGACCATCATAATTTCCCGAAATAGTATCAAACATTTCGGTAACCTGCTCTTTCTTGGACCTGTCTTTGTCTTTATATGGTGTTATTTTCTCCGACATTCAAAAAAATTTAGGCAAATATACAGTTTTGAAGGATATAGTTTGAAGAGTTTTGTATTAAGTTAGGATAATCAAATTTTATCAGTTGTTCAATTTGCATTATCTTTGTACGCTTTTATAGGCTAAGGGATTTTTTTACGTTCAAATAGTTGCTTAGCTATATTTTACCTAGAGATGGAAAACAATACACAAAACCGATGAAAATCATTATTGCCGGAGCAGGTGAAGTGGGATTTCATTTGGCGAAACTACTATCATTTGAGTCTCAAGATATTACACTCATAGATACTGATAAAGAATGCCTAAATTATGCGGACACCCATTTGGATATTCGGGTGATCAAGGGTGATGCAACTTCGATCAGTATTTTAAAAGATGCCAGAGTCGAAAACATGGATATGGTAATTAGTGTAACCTCAAGTGAAACGACCAATATAACAGTTTGTGTATTGGCCAAACAACTTGGAGCCAAACGTACTATCGCTAGGATTTCTAACACAGAATTTATAGAGAATAAAGAAGAAGTAGGTTTTACCAAATTTGGTATTGATGAATTGATTTCTCCAGAGGCGTTGGCTGCGAGTGAGATTGAACTTCTTTTGAATCAATCTGCTTTTCATGATAGTTATGAGTTTGAAGATGGAGCGTTAACTATGGTAGGAACCACACTATCCAAGGAAGCGTTGTTTGTCGGTAAAACAGTTCGTGAAGCAGCCGAGATATTCCCAGAGCTACATTTTATGCCAATTGCGATTCAGCGTTCTGGAACGCAATATACGCTGATTCCAAGAGGAGATACCTCTTTTAAAGAAGGAGACCAGGTATATTTTGTAACCTCAAAAGGAGGGGTGGATGAGCTATACAAGCTAACCGGAAAGGTAAAAGAGCTTATCAAGAATGTAATGATTCTTGGCGGAAGTAAAATTGGTCATAAAACCTCATGTGATCTATGTGATCATAAGTTTAGAGTAAAACTAATAGAGAAGGACAAAGAAAAGTCATTTGATCTGGCAGATGATCTTCCTAATGCGTTAATCATCAATGGTGATGGGAGAAATGTGGAGTTGCTGCAGGAAGAAGGAATCGGGGATATGGATGCATTTATTGCAGTAACTGGAAACTCCGAAACTAACATCATGTCTTGTCTCGTGGCAAAATCCAAAGGAGTGCGTAAAACCATCGCTTTGGTAGAAAACATGGATTATTTTCAGTTGTCTCACTCTATAGGTATTGATACCCTAATCAATAAGAAATTATTAGCAGCAAATAATATTTTTAGATTTATCCGAAAAGGGGAGGTTGTGGCGATGACAAAGCTCAACAATATGAATGCCGAGCTTTTAGAATTTATTGTCAAACCAACTTCCGAAGTAAGTGATAATCTAATTCGTGATCTGGACTTTCCGCGTTCTGCAATTATAGCGGGAGTGATCAGAAATGGAGAAGGGATGATACCTCTCGGAAATTTCTACATTCAGGCAGGAGATAGGGTAGTGGTGTGCTGTTTGCCAAAATCTATTAAAAAAATAGAAAAGCTCTTTCTCTAGAATATGGCAAGGTTAAACTATAAAATCATCTCTCACATCATGGGACTTCTGTTACTTTGTAATGGTAGTTTTATGCTACTGGCTACAATGATCAGTTTTGTGTACAAAGATGGGGTTACCTTAGAAATCATGATGGCGGCTTTGGCGACCATGTTTGTCGGTATCGCTATGATGTTTTTGACCAGAGAGCATCAAAAAGAAATTAATAAGCGAGAAGGATATATCGTAGTAACGTTTGGTTGGATATTTATGTCCTTGAGTGGTACTTTACCGTATCTTTTTTCAGGAGCTATACCTACGTTTACCAATGCCTTTTTTGAAACCATGTCTGGGTATACCACCACCGGTGCTTCTATACTTAACGATATTGAAATTGTCCCCAAAGGCGTATTGTTCTGGCGTAGCTTAACCCATTGGATTGGTGGTATGGGGATTATTGTTTTAGCAGTGGCTATACTTCCTCTTTTAGGTATTGGAGGGATGCAGCTGTTTGCAGCAGAGGCTCCTGGTCCTAGTGCAGATAAATTACATCCTAGGATTACCGATACGGCCAAACGACTATGGCTAATTTATTTTGGGTATACTGCGGCAGAAACTATTTTTTTGCAACTCGCAGGGATGAGTTTTTTTGATGCGATCAATCATGCGATGAGTACCTTGTCTACAGGTGGTTTTTCTACCAAAAACGCCAGTGTTGCCTATTGGAACGATCAACCTTTAATACAATATATCATCATTTTATTTATGTTCCTGGCAGGTATGAACTTTGTATTGAGTTATTTTGGGTTTAAAGGAAAAGTGCAAAAGATTATAAAGGATGAAGAGTTTAAACTATACTCTTTGTTCGTTATTGTATTTACAGTAATTGCAACTTTTATTATAATCTACAAGGCAGACCCTTCTATTTCTTCTATAGATCACCCCATGGTTTTTGGTGAAGTAGAAAGTGCATTTCGTCATGCTTTATTTCAAGTATTGGCAGTAGTGACCACTACAGGGTTTGTAAGTGCAGATTTTACGATGTGGACTCCATTTTTAACGGTGTTTTTCTTTGGGATCATGTTTTTGGGAGGTTCTGCAGGTTCTACCTCTGGTGGGATGAAAGTAGTGCGTCATTTGATTACCATACGTAATGGTATTCTGGAGTTTAAAAGAACGTTACACCCAAGGGCGGTATTACCCGTACGTTATAATACCAAAGCGGTATCCAAAGAAATTACGTTTAATATTCTTGCGTTTTTTATTCTATACATGCTAGCTTTTATTATTGGATCTGTGGTGCTTGGAGCATTAGGATTGGATTTTGAAACCGCAGTGGGAGGAGCAGCTTCCTCATTAGGAAATGTAGGGCCAGCTTTTGGGAAACTCAGCCCGGTAAACAACTTTGATGTGCTGCCTGATTTTGGAAAATGGTGGTGCTGCTTCCTGATGTTAATCGGAAGACTAGAGCTTTTTACAGTGTTGATTCTACTTACTCCCTTCTTCTGGAGAAATAGATAATAATCAAATCAAATATGTTTTGTTAGCTTTTAAGGCTAAGGTAATGCGTAATGCAGATTGATAGTCCATAGCTTGGCTACCATTTTGATAGTGTCTTTTACTTTTCCCTTAATGCTATCCAAATGCTCAGGCTCTATCAAAAAAATGTCTATAATAGACTCATAATAGCAGGTGTCATTACCTTCTAATTCCTGATCTGGTTTGATGTTTAAAATCTCATCATCACTTTTGGAAACATTAAAGTTTTCTTTGAAAATTTGCAATACGTTTTTCTGAACAATGCGTTCTTTTTCAGTGGGGGACATGGTTTTAAGTTTAAGTTGGTATCTCCGAAAATAACTTTATAAAACAGAGTTTTTTTATAAAGTTGAAAAGTATAACTCCTATATTTTACATTTATTATCTGGAAACTGTGATAAAAATGATAAAATATGGTTAATATTTCCTAAGGTTTTGATAATAAGCAACAAAACCGATTGTATTTGAGTCTACAATCGGTTTTTTTAGGTTGTAAAAAGCAATAAAATTAGTCTAAAAGAGCTTCTTTTATTCTTTTAATTGCTTCTATAATTTGTTCTGTGCTGGCAGCATAAGATATTCTAATGCAATTGGCATTTCCAAAGGCATCTCCTGTAACTGTTGCTACGTTGGCTTTTTCTAAAATAAACATAGAAAAATCGGATGCATTTTGTATAGTATACCCTTTTATTGTTTTACCAAAGTAATGAGAGATATCTGGGAAAACATAAAATGCTCCTTCTGGTTCGTTACACTCAAAACCTGGTATTTCGGCAAGTAAATCTAATATGAGTTTTCTACGCTCTTTAAACTCATCCACCATATATTGGATTTTGCTTACTGGTGCTTCTAATGCAGTGATCACTGCGCGTTGCGCGATACAGTTTGCTCCACTGGTAACCTGACCTTGCATTTTATTACAAGCACGTGCAATAGAGGTAGGTGCTCCTATATAACCTATTCGCCATCCTGTCATGGCAAAAGCCTTGGCAACACCATTTACAGTAACAGTACGATCGTACATGTCTGCAAATTGTGCCATGGAAGCGTGTTCTTTTCTGTAATTGATATGCTCATAAATTTCATCACTTACTACTACAATCTCAGGATACTTTTGTAAAACATCTGCCAATGCTCTTAGTTCTTCCTTGCTGTAAATAGAACCACTAGGGTTACAAGGTGAGCTGTACCAAAGCATTTTTGTTTTTGGTGTAATAGCAGCTTCCAACTGTTCGGCAGTCATTTTAAAATCCGTAGTAATAGATGTCTTTACTTCTACAGGTACTCCTCCTGCTAATTTTATGATATCGCTATAACTTACCCAATAAGGACAAGGTAAAATCACCTCATCTCCTGGGTTGATATAAACTTGTGCCACATTATACAGTGCTTGCTTTGCTCCGGTAGAAACTACGATTTGAGATCTGTCGTACTCAAGATTGTTATCACGTTTAAATTTGGTGATGATGGCGTCTTTTAATTCTACATATCCATCTACAGGAGTGTAAGAATTGTAATTGTCGTTTACCGCTTGAATAGCAGCTTCTTTAATAAAATCGGGAGTATTGAAATCTGGTTCTCCCAGACTTAAACCAATGATATCTTTCCCTTCAGCTCGTAATTCTCTTGCTTTGGCTGCCATTGCTAAAGTGGCAGAAGCTTTAAGTGAATTGATTCTGTCTGACAAATGTGCGCTCATTTCCGATACTTGTGTACTCATTTTAATTGGTAAATAAAAAGTTATGATTGAATTGCAGGTTCCATGCCCATTTCTTTTAAATGTTTGAAATGTGCCATGATCGCCTTGCGTGTGGTTTTGTACTCGTTATAAGGTAGGTTAAACTCTTGAGCAGTTTGCTTTACAATTTTAGAAATTTTGGTGTAATGAATATGGCTGATATGGGGAAAAATATGATGCTCTACCTGGTGGTTCAATCCTCCGGTAAACCAATTTACCAATCTGTTTTTGGTAGAAAAGTTAACTGTGGTAAATAATTGATGAATGGCCCATGTGTTTTTCATTGTGCCTGTTTGGTCAGGCATTGGCATATCAGCGCCTTCTACCATATGTGCCAATTGAAAAACAATACTAAGAATTAGACCGGCTACATAATGCATTACAAAAAAGCCAATCAGAATTTTCCACCATGCAATCGACATAATAATCATGGGGAGTACAATCCAAATCAACAGATAAATTGCTTTTGTGATCACCACCGTACTCCACTGTTTTATAGGGCTTGGTAGTTTGCCATATGCTAGTTTTCTAGCTAAATACCTTTTGGTTTGTTTGAAATCTGTCGTCAAAGCCCAGTTAAAGGTTAGTAATCCATACAAGAATATGGAGTAGTAATGCTGAAACTTGTGAAACCTTCTCCATTTGGCATGTTTGGTAAAACGAATTACTCGCCCTGCGTCCATATCTTCGTCATGTCCATGGATATTGGTATAGGTATGATGTAAGACATTGTGTTGTACCTGCCAGTTGTACACGTTTCCTGCAAGAACATACATGCTGCTTCCCATTAGCTTGTTTACCCATTTCTTTGACGAATAAGATCCGTGATTACCATCATGCATCACATTCATTCCAACTCCTGCCATTCCAACTCCCATAATTACGGTGAGTAGTAACATCCACCATTGTGAAATATTAAGTGTTAGGATCAAAAAATAAGGGGTAAGAAAAATGGAAAACATAATGATGGTTTTCAAATGTAATTTCCAGTTTCCTGTACGCTTTATGTCGTTTTCTTTGAAATACTGATTCACACGCTTATTCAACGTTCTGAAAAATTTAGAAGAATCTACTCTACTAAAACGTATATTCGGTTTAGTCATATTGTTGAGGTTTATGACTAAACGAAATTAGCCACAGTAATATTGGGTAAATTTAGGTATTTAAATTTTTTTAACTTCCTAAAAAGAAATAAAATGTATCGATTTAACATGTATTTTTGCGCTTTCATAAAGATGGATTTATTCTTAAAATAATAAAAAGGCTAAAGTGTGACTCTTATACAAAAATATTTTTCAGATTTAACAGAAGAACAACTAGATCAATTCTCAAAATTAGGTGATCTATATAGAGAATGGAATTCGAAAATTAATGTCATATCTCGCAAGGACATTGATGCCTTATATGAGCGTCATATATTACATTCTTTAGGAATTGCAAAGGTTCAAACCTTTCGGCCAGGGACTACAATATTAGATGTTGGTACAGGTGGGGGATTCCCGGGAGTTCCTTTGGCGATTATGTTTCCTGAAAGCCAATTTTATTTGGTAGATGTTATTGCAAAAAAGATTCGAGTGGTTAACGAAGTGGTAAAAGCGCTGGGACTTACCAATGTGAAAGCAGAACAAAGAAGAGCAGGTACTTTTGATGATCGCTTTGATTTTGTGGTGAGTAGAGCGGTGACCAATATGCCCGATTTTGTAAAGTGGGTACGTAAAAATATTGCCAAAAAAAGTGTACACGAATTACAAAATGGGATTCTGTATCTCAAGGGAGGTGATCTTACCGAAGAATTGGCTAGCTTTCCAAAAGCTACACAATACAATCTTTCTGATATTTTTGAAGAATCTTTTTTCGAGACCAAAAAAGTGGTGCACTTACCCTTAAAGTATAAGTTGTAAATAGGTCAAGAATCATATATGGATAGTTCTTTGATATCAAACTTGGCACCTACAGGTAATGAAGCTCCGTTATTCATCTCAACCGAGTCGTTATCATAAGATCTTAAGTGGTTAGTGTTGATAATGAAGGACTTTTGTATTCGAGCAAATTTATCGTCTTCCAATTGTTCAAGGCACTTTTTTAAACTTTGATATACCGTGATTTTTGAATGGTCTTGTAGATGATAATTAACATAGTTTCCAAGTCCTTCAATATAAACAATGTCATAAATAGCAATACGATGAGTACGTCTATTAGACTTTAATTCTATCATTTTATCAGGTATTTGTTCGTTGTTCTCCTTTTCTTTAAAATAAAGCAATAGAATATAAACCGACGAAACAAATATGATCGTTGTGTTAATCAATACAGAAGATCGAATCATTGCTGGAATATCAAATATCTTAGAAAAGACAAATTGATCAAAGTCTTCAATAAAAAAGAACATAAAAAGCCGTTGAGCGATACTAGCAAATAGTAGCAGCAATATGTAATACACAACAAATGCTATAAACTTTTTTTGCAGTAAGTATTTTGGGATTAAAAAAAGAATACAACAGTATACAGTAAGAATACGAATAGGCAGTAAAACAAATTCCAAGAAGAAAGAAGCTTTGTAATCTCCATTCTGTACCCATATTAAACTAAATAAAAGATAATAGGTAATCCAGAATACTACCTGGATAATGACTTTGTTTTTTCTGTCTAGCGTTATTGTCATAATACATTCTGTAGGGAAAAGGTGATTTGATATAAAAACCGAAGTACTTTATATAAATTAACCCTTACTACCTCCCAATCTTTTTACTATTGCTCTATCCGGAAGTAAATACGTTTATCCAGGATTTGAGCAGGTAACCTTTTAATGAATCACAAATATAAAAACTAACAAATGAAAAAAATAGGGGTATTAGTATTGGTTTTTTTTAGTATCACCACACAATGTTTATCTCAAACATTAAAAAGAAGAGCTTCGTTTGAAGCTAAAATTTCATGGCCGGATAACAAAACACCAGGAGCAAAGGTTGAAGAAATCGATGAAGGGTCTCCATTGCTTAACGCAGGTTTTAAAGTAGGAGATGTGATCATAAATGTAGATCATCGACCGGTACTTAATTCAGAAGATTGGAGTGCTATAATCTACGGGATTCGTTCTGATCAAAAAACTTATATCGTGGTCAAAAGAGGAGTTGATAAAATTAGTCATGAGGTAGTGTTAAACCCTTTGCCAAAAGAGCAGCATGATGTTTTAGATACTTTTTATGAGAGCGTAACTAGCGAATATGGAATACGCCAACGGGTAATTATTACCAAACCTAAAGGGAAAGGACCTTTTCCTGCTATTTTCTTGATTCAGGGGTTGAGTTGTTCCACAATAGAAAAATACTCGGGTAGAAGTAACAACTGGGTGCGATTAATTAAAGATTTGGCCGAGAAATCGAATATGGTTTTGGTCAGGGTAGAAAAACCAGGAGTAGGGGATAGTGAAGGAGATTGTGGGAAAACGGACTTCCAAACCGAGATTAGTGGATACGAAGCTGCGATGCAATTGCTCAAATCAAAAACGTATATCCAACAAGATAAAGTGATCGTATACGGAAATAGTATGGGGAGTGCTTTGGCTCCATATATTGCGAATCAATTTAATGCTGCAGGAGTCATATCAGATGGAACGTTTTTCAAATCCTGGTACGAGCATATGCTGGAAATAGAACGTAGAATATTAGGGATCGAGGGCAAATCTCAAAAAGAAATTTATGACTTGATGAATACAGTGTACATTCCTATCTACTATAAAATGTTGATTGAAAAGAGAAGTTATCATGATATTTTAGAGGAAAACCCGTTGTTTAAAAAATATCACAGGCATGGTCCTTTCCATATGTATGGCCGTCCTGTTGAATATTACCATCAGGTACAAGATTTTAATTTTGCTTTCGAATGGCAGAAAATAAAAGTGCCAGTTAGAATTCGATGGGGGACTAATGATTGGATTATGACCGAGAATGATAATGATATGATCATAGCTCTTTTAGAAAAATCAAATCATAAGGATCATCAACTCTATAAATATCCAAAGTTAGATCATTGGTCAACGATTCATCCGGATTACGGTTCAAGTTTTAATTTTAAACCTGGAAAATGGGAAGATAAAATCAGCCAGCAAATTATTGATTGGGCATGGGAAATGGTGAAATGATTCGTGCAAGGCTATAAAACCTTTTTGACACCTTCGAAGTTTTTGATGTATTCTGTAGGGGTGCAGTTTTTTCGGGACTTGAAGATGCGATTAAAATTTGATACATTATTGAAGCCAGCTTTGTAAGCGATTTCTGCAATGGATTCATCATTCTCTAATAACCATTGAGAGGCAAAACCAATACGAACATCGTTAAGATAGTCTATAAAAGTTTTGCCTGTTCTTTTCTTTATGAAACGACTAAAGGAGACTTCTGTCATATTTACTAGTGCTGCTACGTCTTTAACTTTAAGTTTTTCCCTGAAATTTTCTTTAACATACTCATTGATGACTTTGATTTTTTCGCTATTGTGAAAATTTTCCGTGGTAGGAGAATAGGAGGACAACTTCTTTTGACCTTCAGAAATAGCCAGAAAATGCAATAAAGAAATAAAAGAAAGAAAGTATTCGAGGCCTTCTAATTTTGATAAGTTCCTGATTTTAGAATATGCAGCGATTGCTGTTTCTCTAGAAAAAAGGATCCCATAAAAAGAGTCTTCAATTAGTTTTTTTATGGGCTTCATTAGGGATCTGTTCAACAATGAATCCTGCAAAAGATTGTCATGAAATTGAAGTGTGATCTCATGAATTTCCTTTTGTTTACAGTTATGTAGTGTCCACCCATGAAATAGATTAGGCCCTATAAGAACTAATTCGTAATCTTCGATGTCTTGCATATGATCACCAATGATTCTTTGAACTCCTTTACCGTTATGAATGAAATTAAGTTCGAATTCAGGATGAAAGTGAACAGGAAAATCAAAATCATCTTTGATTCTATCAAATACAAGAAAACAATCGCTCGCCGTAAGCGGGGTGATTTCTCTATGAATATCTTGTTCCAAAAGCTTCATCTACGGAATAGGATTAGTAATTGACTAAATAGTGTCAAAATCTAAAAATAATATAAAATAGTTTTGAACTGTCTATAAGATAGTAATTATTAATTCTATACTAATATGAGGATTGCTTTGCAAGAATTAAAAGAAGCTACAAAAAAAGAACTTGCCCATATTTTGAAATATTGGGAAGAACATACCTTAGATACCAAATACGGAGGATTTATTGGTCATATAACATATCCGGATCAAAAGAAACCATTAAGTAATAAAGGGATCATACTCAATTCAAGAATTTTATGGACTTTTTCAGCAGCTTCTAACTTTTACAAAGACAACCGGTATGAGTTACTGTGCCAAAGAAGTTTTGATTATCTCAAAACCTATTTTAGGGATACGGAGTATGGAGGAGTTTTTTGGGAGCTAAACTACAAAGGAGAAGTTGTACATGCCAAAAAGCAAGTCTATGCACAAGCTTTTATGATATATGCCCTATCTGAATATTATCTGTTTTCTAAAAATAAAGAAAGTAAAACATGGGCGATCGAGATTTTTAACTTGATAGAAAATCATGCGCTAGATCATCAAGATGGAGGGTATATCGAAGCCTTTGATCAACAATGGAATCAGATCGAAGATATGCGATTGAGTGAGAAAGATGATAATACTGCCAAAACTATGAATACTCATCTTCATTTGTTGGAAGCGTATACCGTGTTTTTTAAAATTTATCCAGAGAATCAAGTCAAAGAGGCGATCAAGAAATTAATCCATCTTTTTTTGAATGTGTTTTTGGACAAGATCGGGCATTTTAATCTGTTTTTTGATGAGAAATGGAACCTGAAAAGTAACATTTATTCGTACGGCCATGATATTGAAGCAGCATGGTTGCTGGTAGAAGCTGCGGTGGCAATTCAGGATGAAAAAATAATCGATCAGGTAAAAAATGCTGCGATTAAAATAGCAGATCGATTTATGCAGGTGGCTATCGATGATGATGGAGGTGTAATGAATGAAGAAAACTATGTTGCCGGAGATATAGATAAAGATAGGCATTGGTGGCCTCAAGCTGAAGGTATGATTGGTTTGTATTACGCGTACCAAATTACAGGAGAACAGAGGTACCTCGAAACCGCGAAAAGGATTTGGGAATTCATTACTTCAAAAATGATCGACCAAAAGTATGGAGAATGGTTTTGGCGCATAGATGCGAACGGGCATCATAATCCAAAGGATGAAAAAGTAGGGATGTGGAAATGTCCATATCATAATAGTAGGGCGTGTATGCAATTGCATCTTTATGATGTGTATTAAAAACCAGGGAAAAGCACAATTTAGTAGAGTGCTCCTAGGATTCGTATAGGAATTGATAAAATAGTATTACACAACTTTTTTCATCAGCACTATTTTTACCATGCTCTTGGTTAAAAGGTAATTATATAACCTGATTTAAATGATGAAAAAAAATAGTTGGGATATTCAAGATGTTCATCGTGTTGCAAATGTTGTAGCAGTAATCATGTTTGCATTGTGGCTTCAGTCCTGTGGCTCATCCCGATCAATGCGACAAAAAAATAAGTTAGTGGATACCAAGGCAACTGCTAAAACACATTACTTGTTTAATCGGATAAAGGAAATTCCTAAAAAAGGGTATGCCTTTGGTCACCAGGATGCAACGGCTTACGGTATTAATTGGAAAAATGATGGAGATACTTACCAAAGTGATGTGCAACAAGTGTCTGGAGACTTCCCCGGAGTGTATGGTTTTGAAATTGGCCATATAGAGCTGGGGAATCAACACAATCTGGATACTGTGAATTTTGAGGTAATGAGGAACTTGATTAGGAAAGCTCATAAAGATAAAGGCATTATTACCATTAGTTGGCATCCCAATAATCCTATGTCTGGTAAAAGTAGTTGGGATACTACCTCAACCGTAAAACAAATCCTGAAAGGAGGAGTGTTATACGATAGTTACAAAGAGTATTTGGCAAAAGTAGCCTTGTTTTTGAAGAAGTTAGATGGTTTTTGGCAAAGTGATATTCCTGTGGTATTTCGTCCATTTCACGAGATGAATGGAGATTGGTTTTGGTGGGGGAGTTCAAGTTGCAGCCCTGAAGAGTATAAAAAACTATGGAGAGAAACGGTAGCCATATTAAGTAATGAATTGAAGGTGCACAATATTTTATATATGTACTCTCCGAATCTTTTAAAAAAAGAAGAAGAGTTTTTGAGGTACTACCCGGGGGATGATTATGTAGATCTCTTAGGTGTTGATGTATATCAGTATACTACTGATGTTGAATATATGGAAATCTTAAAACGTAATCTCGAGGTTTTAAAAGCGATAGCGGTAAAGAAAAACATGCCTTATGCACTTTCTGAAGCGGGGCACGAGAAATTAGATAGCTCTGAAAACTGGTGGACAGAGATTCTGGATAAAAGTATATCGAATACGGGGATATCGTGGGCATTATTTTGGAGAAATGCTCGAGAAAGTCATTTTTATGTCCCTTTTCAAGGGCAAAAGACTAGTGAAAATTTCAAAGCGTATAGAAAACTACCTCATGTGTTGTTTTTAGAAGAAATAAGTAATATCAAATAAGTGTCATGGGATATGCAACGATTAAAGTTTAAAGAGAAAGTTGGATACGGATTAGGAGATTTTGCATCGTCAATGTTCTGGAAACTATTTTCGATGTATCTGTTATTTTTCTATACCGATGTTTTCGGAATTTCTGCAGCGGCAGTAGGAACTATGTTTTTACTTACTAGAGTATTCGATGGAGCAAATGATCCCATAATGGGGATCATTGCCGATAGAACCAATACCAAATGGGGGAAATTCAGACCCTATTTGCTGTGGATGGCAATTCCATTTGCAATAATCGGTACGCTTACCTTTACAACACCAGGTTTTACGGGAACAGGTAAACTAATATACGCTTATGTTACTTATACGCTTATGATGATTGTGTATACCTCGGTCAATGTTCCTTATGCCTCTTTGTTAGGTGTAATGACCTCTAATCTTAAAGACAGAACGGCTTTATCTACATATCGATTTGTTTTTGCTTTTGCCGGAAGTATTTTAGTTCTTGCTTTTGCAGAACCATTGGTAAGTGTTTTTAGTACAACAGATACCGGGGTTATAAATGATCAACTAGGATGGCAGTATACTGTCTTGATTTATGCCGTCATTGCTGCGATTTTGTTCTATTTCACGTTCTATCTTACCAGAGAACGGATTACACCACCTAAAGAACAGAGACACTCTTTAAAAGCAGACCTTTCGAATCTATTAAAAAATAAGCCCTGGTTTATTCTCCTGGGAGCGGGAGTGTGTTCTTTGATTTTTAATTCTTTAAGAGACGGATCTGCAATCTATTATTTCAAATATTACTTTGATACACAAGAGGCGTTTCAATTTCCTCTTTTAAAAGTAGATGTAACATATAGTACCTTATATCTGGTACTTGGTCAGGCAGCGAATATTGTTGGAGTGATTTTGGCCAAACCTATATCTGATAAAATAGGAAAAAAAGCTACGTTCTTGTTTGCTATGGCCTTAGCATCAGTATTAAGTTGTGTTTTCTTTTGGTTTGAAGAAGGTGATCTGGAGTTGATATTTGTATTTCAGTTTTTGATTAGCACCTGCGCAGGAATTATATTTCCTCTGTTATGGTCGATGTATGCAGATATTGCCGATTTCTCAGAGTGGAAAACAGGAAGACGTGCAACCGGACTTATATTTTCTTCATCCTCTATGTCTCAAAAACTAGGATGGACTTTGGGAGGTGCTTTAACAGGTTGGTTATTGGCTTATTATGGATTTGAAGCAAATGCTGTACAAAGCGAAGAAGCAAAAACAGGAATTCGAATGATGTTAAGTTTTGCTCCTGCGATCGGTGCATTGCTTTCTGCGCTATTTATATATTTCTACAAGCTTGATGATGCGTTAATTTTTGATATTAATAAAGAACTCACTGAAAGAAGAAATACCACCAACTAAAAACAATTGTAATGATTAACGAACCAAAGAAATCAATATCAAGACGTTTTGAAGCTTTACTACGACAACATAAAGAGTTAGTTCAACAACCAAATGCTATTATCCAATCTGGAAATGGTATTGTTTCAAGGTATCAGAATCCAATACTCACTGCAAAACATGCACCTTTGCATTGGCGTTATGATTTAAATCCAGAAACCAATCCATTTTTTTTAGAACGTATAGGAGTTAATGCAACATTTAATGCAGGAGCAATCAAATGGGGAGACAATTATGTGCTTTGCGTTCGTGTAGAAGGATATGATAGAAAATCTTTTTTTGCTATTGCTGAAAGCCCTAACGGGATTGATAATTTCAAGTTTTGGGACGAGCCTGTGGTGATGCCTCAAACCGATAACCCAGAAATCAACGTTTATGATATGCGTCTGATCGCGCATGAAGATGGCTGGATTTATGGGGTTTTTTGTGCAGAACGAAAAGATCCTAATGCTCCGGCAGGCGATGTTTCTAGTGCAATAGCCAGTGCAGGAATTGCTCGCACAAAGGATCTTAAGAATTGGGAAAGATTACCGGATTTAGTTACTCCTTCGAACCAACAAAGAAATGTGGTGTTACACCCAGAATTTGTAAATGGGAAGTATTGTTTGTATACACGCCCCCAGGATGGTTTTATTGAAACTGGAAAAGGGGGAGGGATAGGAATAGGGTATACCCATTCTATGGAACAGGCTGTAATAGAAAAAGAGGAAGTTATTTTTGATAAAAAATTCCACACGGTTTATGAGTTGAAAAATGGACTTGGTCCAGCTCCGCTAAAAACCGATGAAGGATGGCTTCATTTGGCACATGGAGTAAGGAATACGGCAGCAGGACTTCGATATGTGTTGTACATGTTTATGACAGATTTGGAGGATATTACCAAAGTAATTCATTATCCAGGAGGATATTTTATGGCTCCCAATGATCAAGAAATCATAGGGGACGTAGGAAATGTATTGTTCTCAAATGGTTGGATAAAAGATCCCGATGGTACCGTCTATATCTACTACGCTTCTTCAGATGTGCGTATGCATGTTGCCACTTCAACCATAGATGTATTGGTGGATTATTGTAAAAATACACCAGCCGATTCATTTACCAGTGCAGGATCAGTGGATAGCATATTAAAACTCATCAAAAAAAATAGAGAATTCGAAATGTAAGTCTTTATTTCTTTGGTTATTCGCCTTTTAAATTTAGACGCATTTCAATTAGATGTTTTTCAAATCCAGCTTTCTCATAGGCTCTTATGGCTCTTGGGTTTTTTTCATAAACTGTCAGTCGAACTTCTTCCAGATTTTTGGTTGCAAACCAATCGCATAAATACTGGATTATAGCTTGACTCACTCCCATCCCGCGATAGGCATCTTTTACATACATAAATCCTATGTATCCTAATTGCTTTTGTTTGAAAAATGATTTCCGATTTCGTATTTGTCCATACCCACTTCCAACAATTTCTCCATCAATTTCTGCAACAGCTACTTCTGTATGATCGGAGGTTACATATGCACCAATGTCATAATAACTGATAGCTTCTTTTTGTTTCAGAGTTACATCCATAGGGCGCTCGGCCTCAATGATTTTTTGTTCAAAATCGAGTAAAATAGGAAGTTCTTCAATAGTAGCTGATCTGATAATCATGATGTTTTTTATAAGAAGGGTTAAAAAAAGCGCCAATTGGCGCTTTTTAAATTTATAAGATATGTGGTTATTCTCCTAAGAAAGGATATCTGTAATCCGATGGGGATACGAATGTTTCCTTAATCGTTCTAGGAGATACCCAACGTAATAAGTTCAAATAAGAACCTGCTTTGTCATTGGTTCCAGAAGCTCTTGCTCCACCAAAAGGTTGTTGTCCTACAACGGCTCCAGTTGGTTTGTCATTGATATAGAAGTTTCCTGCACAATTTTCAAGTGCTTTGGTCGCTTCTGCAGCAGCATAACGATCCGTAGAGAATATGGCACCTGTAAGTGCATATTCGCTGGTTCCATCTACTAATGTTAACATGCTATTCCAATCGCTATCTTCATACACATAAATAGTGATTACAGGACCAAAAAGTTCTGTACACATAGTCGTGTATTTTGGATCCTTTGTTACAATTACAGTTGGCTCTACAAAGTATCCTTTGGATTTGTCATAACCTCCACCGGCTATAACCTCTGCATCACTATCGTTTTTAGCTTGATCGATGTATTTGGCTAATTTGTCAAAAGACCCTTCGTGAATAACCGCAGTAATGAAGTTACTCATATCTTCAGGACTTCCCATTTTGAAAGATTTGATATCTTCCTGAACATATTTTTTAACATCTGCCCATAAGCTTTGTGGGATATAAGCTCTGGAAGCTGCACTACATTTTTGACCTTGGAATTCAAAAGCTCCTCTAGAAATACCAGTAGCCACTTGTTTGGCATTAGCACTTGGGTGGGCAACGATAAAGTCCTTTCCTCCAGTCTCACCAACGATTCTTGGGTAGGTTTTATAATTGTGGATATTGGTTCCAATTTTACTCCAAATATCTTTAAAGACATGAGTACTACCGGTAAAGTGGATACCTGCAAAATCTGGACTTGCCAAAACAGTATCTGTGATCATTACAGGATCTCCATAAACTACGTTGATTACTCCATCAGGTACTCCAGCTTCTTTAAAAATATCTACAATCACTTTTGCAGAGTAAATCTGGCTATCACTTGGTTTCCAAACCACAGTATTACCCATCAATGCAGCACTGGCAGGAAGGTTCCCTGAGATCGCTGTAAAGTTAAATGGTGTTATGGCATAAACAAACCCTTCAAGTGGTCTGTACTCTAATCGGTTCCAAGCACCAGAAGTAGAATCTGGCTGGTCCTCATAGATTTGTGTCATATATTCCACATTGAATCGCAAAAAGTCGATAAACTCACATGCAGCATCGATTTCTGCCTGAAAGATATTCTTAGACTGCGCAAGCATTGTGGCAGCATTTATTTTTGCACGGTAAGGCCCTGCAATTAACTCGGCAGCTCTCAAAAATACCGCTGCACGTTGTTCCCAAGGCAAATTGGCCCATTTTTTTCTTGCTTCAAGAGCAGTATCAATAGCTTGTTGAATATGCTTTTTTTCAGCTTTATGATACGTCCCAAGTATATGTTTGTGATCATGAGGAGGAGACATAGTAGCTGTATCGCCAGTGGTAATCTCTTCTCCGTTTATATATAAAGGAACATCTATAGTTTCATTATACATTTTTTTATAGGTGGCCAGAACCTCTTCGCGCTCAGGAGTGCCTGGAGCATATGATTTTACGGGTTCGTTAATGGCAGTAGGAACTTGAAAAAAACCTTTTCCCATGATAAGAAGTGTTATTATAGTTATTAAGATGTGTTATTTAACGAGTTAGTTAAATTAGATGGCAAAGATAGAAAATTAAAAAGGGTATTATCCATTTTAACCTTTTATAAACATTGTGGAGTATGTATTTTTTTTTGTAAGTTGTGGAATATTTAGCCGACCCAAAATTTATGTGTACAGTAACATTAATTCCAACTCAAGAAAATAATTTTATTCTTACCTCAAATCGTGATGAGGCTATAAATCGAAAAACGCTGTTGCCAGAGTTCTATCAAATAAATGGGACGAGAATGCTTTTTCCAAAAGATGCAGTTGCGGGAGGTACCTGGATAGGGGTAAGCGATAAAAATACAATGATTTGTTTGCTTAACGGTGGTTTTGAAATCCATGAAAGAATGGTTTCTTACCGACAGAGTAGAGGGGTCGTAGTTAAAGATCTATTAGAGGCTGAAGATCTTGAAAATGCAATAGCAACGTATAACTTAAAGGGGATAGAGCCATTTACTATCGTAGCTGCCAATTGGAGTGCAGATCTATTACTGCTTGAGCTAGTGTGGGACGGCAAGAAAAAACATGTGAGAAAATTAGAAAAAGAGACTCATATTTGGTCGTCATCTACGCTTTATACAAAAGAAATGAAGAACATAAGGGAAGACTGGTTCGGAACTTTTGAAGAAGAAAATGTTTTGAGTTCAGATACCTTATTAGATTTTCATAAAAATGCAGGTGTAGGCGATAAAGATGTAGATCTTCAGATTGATCGAGGTTTCTTGAAAACCCGAAGTATTACGCAAGTAGTAAAAAATGAAGAAGAACTTTCTATGCGCTACGAAAACCTACAAGACAGTGAGGTGAGTACGATTATTTTTGAGGCAATAACTGCGTGAAATATACAGGTAAAATAATTTCTCTTGCTTTTCCTGATACCTTTGTTCGATATTCTGACGAATCTGTATTGCAATTACTTCCAATATTTGGTTTAGGAAGGAACAGATATATCAAAGCCGGACATGCGGCATTTGTATTAATAGAAAATTCGACAGGAAGAGCTGAATACTATGATTTTGGGAGGTATATCACACCTCAAGGTTATGGTAGGGTTCGCAGTGCAATTACTGATGTAGAGCTCGAAATCCCTTTCAAAGCCATATTAGATACAGAACACAATCTTGAAAATTTAAAAGAATTTTTAGTTTGGCTAGAAGCAAATCCACACAAAACTCATGGTAGTGGACGTTTGGTAGCATCGGTATGTGATTTTATTGATTATGAAAAAGCTCGAGCGTATGTGCTTTCGGTACAAGGAAAAGGAAGTATTCCTTATAAAGCTTTTGGTAAAGAAGGGAGTAATTGCTCTAGAATCGTTACGGATACCATTCTGGCAGGAACGGATCATCATAAAATCAGAAAGCCATTACTTCGAAACAAGAGGTTTACTCCCAGTACGGTTGGGAACGTAGAAAAGTCATCTGTTCATAATCCGATTTATGAAGTAATTGAAGGAGAGGTTAAGGAGTACAAGGGGTCAGCATTCAAAGAAAATATGACGAATTATTTTGATAAAAATGTTCCAAGCCCTGATAATCATACGTCTGGAAATGATAAGAAACCTGAGCATTTAGAAGATGCCTGCTTTTTGTCGGGAACAGGAAGTAGTGCTTATTTTAAGCTTAGGATACCCGAAAATCATTATAATTTGTATGAAATTATGCGATTTGATGAATATGGAGAAGAAGATTTCAAAGGGCTGTTTGAAGCAGAAAAATCAGCATTTGATATTACTCAAACATATCGATTTGTATACGATTCAAATTGTAAATATTGCCATATAGAACAAAATGGGGAAAAAATAAGGTTTGATCTGGTAGAGAGAATCGTTAATTAAGTGCAAAAGGAGCATATAATTTGAAGCCAGGAATCATTACTTTAAATTTCCGTGTGGAAGTAAAATTAACCATGTTGTAATGGCCTTTCATAGCTCCAAAGGGAGAACTTAGTAAACATCCGCTATTATAAGTGTGGGATTCTCCAGGTTTTAACACTGGTTTTTTTCCTATTACGCCTTCTCCTTCTACAATTTCAGTATTGTTTAACGCATCTTTGATTTCCCAAAAACGGGAGGTAAGTTGAACAGAATCTTTACTTTGATTTTCAATAGTAATCTTGTAACCAAAGGCAAAATGGATCTTATAGTTCTTATAGAACGTACCCTCAAAGGTGGTATCCACCGAAATTTTTATGCCTCGAGTTATTTGTTGAACCATACTAAAAAATGAAAATCGATCCTACCAAAGTAATCGCAGATCCTATACTTGCTAATATAAAAAATAAAACGTTTACTAACAGAAATTTAACAATAGTTTTGAATCTTCCTTGATTGTAAAATTTACGCATGGCTTTATAGAGGTAAAACAAGAATAATAAAAGGGTGATACCTATGGCAGAACTGTGTATGATTTGACCAATTAATATAGATATTCCTATCAAAATAAAAAATACGGTTTGTGTATGAAAAGTAAACACCAAATGTTCCATATAAGTATAGGATCTTCTGATATATACAAACCATATGGCAAGAGCAAAGAACGGCAGAAAGAAAAAGATGATAAAAGGTAATTTACTAAAGATAAACTTCCATAATTCTATACCGTAATTATCGTTTATGTTATTGGTTTTCTTAACCCGATTGTAAATGTATTTATTCAATCGATTTTCATCGTGCTTGAGGTCTGCTAGTGCTTTAAAAGTAGATTTCTCTTCTGTTTTTTCATAATGATCATCATACATCTTGAAGAGTTTGAATGGTCTAGAGAAAAAACCAATACTATCGATTTGAGATTGTGTGTAATAGGCAACTTCCTTAGGTTTGTCATTTTTGAGTGCGGATAAATTAAGGCTGTCTGCTTGTAAAATGGCGGTTTTGATCTTTTCTCTCTCTGAAACGGGAATACCTCTTGTTTCAGAGATTTGTTCTGCAACCCTTTGTTTTACTGAGTCAGGAACATTCATGCCTTCTTCTATTTCTGACAAGGTGGCTTTGGTTTTGGTGACGTCTTCTTCAATATTTGATTTGAATTTGTCAAAATCAATAAACAATCCATTAATGATGAAAAAGATGATCGAAACGCTCAAGTAAAATCGAAAAGGATTAGCGTATTTCACCCGTTTTCCATTGATGTATTCTTTGGAAATTTTTCCAGGGCTAAATAAGAGTGCAATGATAGTATGCCTTAATCTTGAATCATAGGAGAAAATACTAGCAAAAAACTCATTAAAAAAATCTTTGAAGGAGAGTTGTTTTGTGGTGTTTGCCTGGCCGCAGTTATGGCAGTATTTATCCACCATATCCAATGGTACTCCACAGTTTAGACATTCATTTCCTCTATACTTTTTTAGAAATCTCCCCTTGTTTTTCATGTAAGAAATGTGTTACTGGGGTCTAAAATAAAGGTTTTATGTTAATTATTTGTTATTTCACGCCTTGATAAGGTGGGAGTTCAGTTTCGCAGGCTTCTTATTATGCTCAGTTAGAGGGCAGATTTATTTCAAAAGATTAGTTGGTAATGTTTGCAGAATTTCCTATCCCTTTCCCAATGGCTCTATCGTAGCGCGTTGCCGGTGCTCTGTAGTAAGGGATAACAATATATTCATTCTCAGTTTCGTCGAAGTTACCACTCACAAAACCAGGATCGATACTCCCATCGGGGCGAACTAGTACATATTTGTAGTTGTAAAATCCTTGTTTGAATAACTTCTTTAGGAAATAATAACCACTTTCTTGGTCGTATTCCAAGCGAGTAGATTCATCCAAAGTGTAGTTATTGAAATTTCCGTAGATATGAAGCTCACCTCCTTCTAAGGGTTCGTAGCATTCTAATGCAAAGTGTATCCAGGCATAATCAGCTTCTACATTATTGTTGTCTGCATTTAGATTACGGACTACAAAATTCCCATTGATATCGGGATTGTAAGTGTATCGTCGGTTTGCGCGAACAACGTCTCGATACAAATAATTATGGTAAATATTATTGAGTTCGATACGTTCGATATCTGCAGTAGAGGCTCTTATTTCCTTATTGTCGAAAGCCAAAAATTCGTTGCCACCCCAAAAAGCCGATTCCTGATCGTATTTGTATACCAAAGAGTTTGCGATGGTGAATTGAGGAATCAAATCAGTAATGGATTGTTTGATGTCGTTGTTTTGCATCACCAGAGTCTTTACCGTTCTTTTAGGGTCTCTCAGGATTTCTCTGGGAGAATTTATTTCAAATTGAACAGATTGTTTGGTGTTGATAAAGTTGAGGTCACGAGATCTTTTGGTGTATACCTTAACGGTAGTTAAGGGTTCGTAGATGATGAATTTTCTGGAGAATACGACGTCTTCATCATCATTATATATTTCCAGTAGGTAGTTACCACTCACTTTTAAGCCTCGTGTATCCTGATTAGGAATTTCCAAAGTATAATGACTATACATTTGTAAGGTATTGAAGGAGTTTTCGTAATCCACTATTCGGATTTCATCAAAGCCATCCATGAACTCGTTTTTATATAACACGGATGGAGTCCAATCAAAATCATAATGTGTGATACGATAATAGTAATCAGCTTCATCTCCATTAACATCATCAAAAGAGATTTGGATCGGATCCCCTAATTTGATGATAGGGATTCCTGCAAATTCTTGGTCCCCAGAAAATTGAATGGTTTTGATGTAATCTGCAGTGGGTGCTTCATCAATCGGAGATTGAGAAATAATGATTTGATGGATCCCAATAAACAGAATGAATAGCGCTAACGCTTGCTTATTTATTTTTAACATTTTGGCTTTGTTCTGGATGTAAATATAACAAAATGTATGCCTAACAGATAAAAGGAGTTTTTGTTCACCAAAAAAGCTTATTTAGAATTGTTATAAATAAAATCTTATAACATAACCTGCTTTCACTTACGTGTTTTAATTAGTAAATTTGCACGATTTTTTTAGTTAATTAACATAGACTACAAATATGTCAAAAGACATTCGTATCAGAAAGGGCTTAGACATTAAGCTTGTTGGCGAAGCAGAAAAGAAAACTGTAAACGCTATCAGAAGTAATGTTTACGCAATTAAGCCTGACGATTTTCACGGTATCGTACCAAAAGTTATTGCAAAACAAGGTACAGAAGTTAAGGCCGGCGAACCACTTTTCCACTCTAAATCTAATGAAAATATACTTTTTCCTTCACCAGTAAGTGGAGAGATAGTTGAAATTGTGCGTGGCGCCAAAAGAAAAATCTTAGCCTTTAAGATTTTGGGAGATAAGGAACAAAAATTTGCTGATTTTGGCACCAAAGATGTCAATGCAATGAGCGGCGAAGAAGTAAAAAGCCACTTGTTGTCATCGGGATGTTGGCCATTTATCAAGCAAAGACCTTATGATGTAATCGCAAATCCAGATGTTGCTCCAAAGGCAATCTTTGTGTCTGGATATGCTACAGCACCTTTGGCTGCAGATTTGGATTATGTTCTAGAAGGAAAGGAAAATGAACTGCAAGTAGCATTAACTGCCTTGAGCAAGTTGACCGAAGGACAAGTACATGTTTCTGTAGGGAAGCAAAGTAATTCTCCACTTTCAAACCTTAATAATGTAACACTACATAAAGTTTCTGGGCCGCACCCGGCAGGAAACGTAAGTGTGCAAATCGCCAAGATTGATCCTATTAATAAGGGAGAGGTAGTTTGGGTAGTAAATCCACAGGATCTTGTAATCATTGGGGAATTATTACTAACAGGTAAATTTAATGCCGAAAGAACGATAGCTCTTGTGGGGTCTTCTGTAAAGAAACCTCAATATTACAAAACGGTTATTGGAACAGAAGTTTCTACTATGGTGTACGATTCTGGAGTTCATGATGAAAGTAATATCAGAGTGATAAGTGGTGATGTATTAACTGGTGAAAATGTAAAACCTGACGGATATTTGGGATACTATCACAATACGATCTCAATCATTCCAGAAGGTGATGATTACGAATTTTTTGGTTGGAACAAACCAATTTTCAATAAAATATCTCCATCAAGAGCACTAACATTCTCTTGGTTGTTCCCAAATAAAAAGTACTCGTTGAATACCAATACCAATGGTGAGCATAGAGCATTTGTGGTAACAGGAAGTTACGAAAATGTTTTCCCGTTGGATATTTATCCATTACAGTTGTTGAAGGCTTGTATGGTAAATGATTTGGACGCGATGGAACAACTAGGAATGTACGAGGTAGCTCCAGAAGATTTTGCTCTTACAGAGTTCGTATGTGTGTCAAAACAACCGCACCAACAGATAATTAGAGAAGGATTGGACCTAATGTTAAAAGAAATAGGATAGTGCTATGGGATTAAAAGATAAATTACATAAACTAAAACTTAAATATAAAGGGAAGAAGATGGCCCCTGCATTTAATGCAATCCATACCTTTTTGTATTTACCTAACGAAACTACCCATTCGGGATCTCACGTTCGTGCAGCCGATGATTTGAAACGTACGATGAATACGGTAATTATGTCCTTACTACCATGTTTGATATTTGGTATGTTTAACGCCGGTTATCAGCATCATTTGGCCTTAGGAGAAATTCAAGCAGTTTCTGGAGGATTCTTAAGTGCAGAGTTCTGGACTTTGGATAACCTTATAGTAGGGCTTTGGGAAGTACTGCCTTTGGTTGTGGTATCTTACGGAGTTGGTCTTGCAGTAGAATTCGTTTTTGCTGTAATCAAAGGTCATGAAGTAGAAGAAGGATACTTGGTTACAGGAATGCTAGTTCCGTTAATCGTACCAGTAGATACACCTCTTTGGATGTTGGCGGTAGCTGTTGTTTTTGGAGTAGTAATCGGTAAAGAAGTGTTTGGAGGAACAGGAATGAATATTCTTAACCCTGCACTTACGATTAGAGCATTTTTATTCTTTGCGTATCCTACCTGGATGTCTGGAGACAAGGTGTGGGTGCACGGAGCTGTAGAGAGAGCTAATGAAATCGCAGGAGGAGCTCAATTGGATGCTATTTCTGGAGAAACTATTTTAGGTGGTTTGGCACAAGGAAAAGAGATCTTAGCACAAACTGCATCTCACGGCAAAGAAGTAACTTACTCTATTGCTGATGCGTTTTATGGCTTCATACCAGGATCTGTGGGAGAAACTTCGGCTATCTTGATATTGTTAGGAGGATTATTCTTGATTTTTACCAAAATAGGAAGCTGGAGAATTATGGTGAGTGCTGTTCTTGGAGCACTTATCATGGGGCTTATTTTTAACGGAATCACTAATGCAGGATGGATTGCAGAATCAAGTAAGTTCTATGCATTAATGGATCTTGAATTCTGGAAACACCTAATCGTTGGTGGTATTGCGTTTGGTATTGTATTTATGGCAACCGATCCGGTAACCGCTTCACAAACCAATAAAGGAAAATGGATTTATGGATTTTTGATTGGATTCATTTCAATTTTGATTCGAGTATTCAATCCGGCATATCCAGAAGGAGTATTCTTAGCAATCTTACTGATGAATGTATTTGCTCCTACTATTGATCACTATGTGGTACAAGGTAATGTGAAGAAAAGAATGAAACGTTTAAAACTTAAAACTGCTTAATCATGGCGATTAATACAGATAAAAACTCATATACTATCCTATTCGCTGTAGCGATGGTGGTAGTGGTAGGATCTTTATTAGCATTTACGGCGTCTTCTTTGAAAGGGCGAATAGATGCGAATAAAAGAACTGAAAAACAACAAAATATCCTGTTTGCAATGGGAATTGCCGATAGCGAAGATCCTAACGAATTTGTTGCTCCTGAGCAAGCAGAGGATCTTTTCAATCAATATGTTGGAGATAAAGGTCAGTTTATTATTGTAGGTAGTAAAGCTGAGCAAACAACTGACGCTTTCGATATTGAAGTTAAGAAAGAGAATGACAAAGTAAAGCAAGACGCAAATTACGAACGTAAAATGCCTTTGTTTATCGGTAAAAAAGATGGAGAAGAATTTTACATCGTTCCTTTAAGAGGAAATGGACTTTGGGATGCGATCTGGGGATATGTTTCTTTGGATAAAGAGTTCAAAACTGTAAAAGGAGCTTTCTTTGATCATAAAGGAGAAACACCAGGTCTTGGAGCTAATATTAAGGAGGCTTATTTCAGAGATGATTTTATTGGAGAGAGCATTCTTGACGCTAGTGGAAACTACAAAGGAATTACGGTTAAGAAAGGAAACGGAGATCCTAAGAATCAGGATAAAAAGGATAATGAGGTAGATGCATTGGCAGGAGCAACGATCACTGGTGATGGCGTTACTGCAATGGTGAAAAAAGGAATCAAAATGTATCAACCTTATTTCGAAACTTTAAAAAAATAAGCTATGGCCGAAGTAATAGAAGAAAAAGTTGAAGCGAAAGTAAAGGAGCCAAAAGAGCCTTTGTTTTCAAAAAAGAACAGAAAATTATTAACGGATCCTCTAGCAGATAATAACCCAATTACCATTCAAGTATTAGGGATTTGCTCGGCACTTGCAATTACTGCACAGTTAAAGCCTTCTATAGTGATGGCGATATCTGTAGTGTTTGTTTTGGGAGTAGGTAATGTAGTGATCTCATTGATGAGAAACATTATTCCTTCAAAAATTAGAATTATCGTACAGTTAGTTGTTGTAGCTGCCTTGGTAATTATTGTGGATCAGGTATTAAAAGCCTTTGCGTATACGTTAAGTAAGGAACTTTCGGTATTTATCGGATTGATTATTACCAACTGTATCATCATGGGACGTTTCGAAGCCTTTGCTTTGGGTAACGGACCATGGAAATCCTTTTTAGATGGAATAGGAAATGCGGCTGGATATGGAGTATTATTGATCATAGTAGCTTTCTTCAGAGAGTTATTGGGATCAGGAACTCTTTTTGGAGCAAAAGTGTTAGGAGATCCTATCGAAAAAACAGGATTGTACGCTATTGGATACGAAAACAATGGTTTCATGGTATTAGCCCCAATGGCTTTGATTACTGTTGGAATTATTATCTGGATCCAAAGAAGTAAAAATAAAGCCTTAATTGAAGATCATTAAAAGAAAGAAACATGGAATATTTAGAATTATTTTTAAAATCGATCTTTATAGATAATATGGTATTCGCATTCTTTCTTGGGATGTGTTCATACCTTGCAGTATCCAAAAAAGTATCTACAGCAGTAGGACTTGGTGCAGCAGTTATATTCGTATTAGCCATTACAGTGCCATTAAACTTCTTATTAGATAAATATATCCTTAGAGAAGGAGCATTAGTATGGTTAGGCCCAGAATATGCGAGTTATGACTTAAGTTTCTTAACCTTTATTCTATTTATTGCTACAATTGCTACAATGGTGCAATTAGTAGAAATTATTGTAGAGAAGTTTTCTCCATCTTTATATAACTCTTTGGGTATTTTCTTACCCTTGATTGCAGTAAACTGTGCAATCCTAGGAGGGTCATTGTTTATGCAACAAAAAGAGTTTGCAAATATTTCTCAAGCTGCTGTATATGGAATCGGTTCAGGGATCGGATGGTTTTTAGCCATTTTGGCAATTGCTGCTATTCGTGAAAAAATCAGATACTCAAACGTGCCAGCGCCATTAAGAGGTTTAGGAATTACGTTTATTCTAACAGGTTTGATGGCTATTGGATTTATGAGTTTTGGTGGAATGCTAACAGGTGGAGATGAAGAAGAAAAGCAGGCGCCAAAAGCTGTTCAGGTAGAAGAAGAGAAGACTACAAAAGAAGTAGCCCAAAATACTAATGTTACAATACTTAAATAATATGATATTATTAGCATCAACCGGTGGAACAATAGCTATTACCATTGTTTCCTTTTTGGTTCTTATCTTGGTATTGGTAGGAATTTTACTATTCGCAAAAGATAAGTTACTACCTTCTGGTCCAGTAAAGATTACCATCAATGGTGAAAAAGAGATAGAAGTAGCTTCAGGAGGAACACTTTTGTCTACTTTAGGTAACGAAAAAATATTTTTACCCTCTGCATGTGGGGGTGGAGGTACTTGTATACAATGTGAGTGTCATGTACTTGAAGGTGGTGGAGAAGCACTACCTACAGAAACACCACACTTTTCTCGTAAAGAGTTACAACACGGAGCGAGATTAGCGTGCCAGGTAAAAGTAAAACAAGATATGAATATCCAAATCCCAGAAGAGGTATTTGGTATTAAGAAGTGGGAAGCAGAAGTAGTGCGTAACTATAACGTAGCTTCGTTTATCAAAGAGTTCGTTGTACGCATCCCAGAGGATATGAATTACAAAGCAGGTGGATATATTCAGATTGAAATTCCTCCTTGTGAGATCAAGTATTCTGATATGGATATTACTGCACACCCAGAAGAGCATGAAACTCCGGACAAATTCCAGGTAGAATGGGACAAGTTTGGTTTATGGCCTCTTGTAATGAAAAACACAGAAACCGTGGAGCGTGCATATTCAATGGCTTCTTACCCAGCAGAAGGACGTGATATTATGCTGAATGTACGTATCGCTACTCCGCCATGGGATAGGGCAAAAAATGGATGGATGGATGTAAATCCTGGTGTTGCATCTTCTTATATTTTTGCACAAAAGCCCGGAGATAAAGTAACAATTTCTGGACCTTACGGTGAGTTCTTTATCAATGAATCTGATGCAGAAATGCTATATGTAGGTGGTGGAGCAGGTATGGCGCCAATGCGTTCTCACCTATATCACTTGTTCAAAACGTTAGAGACAGGACGTAAGGTTACCTATTGGTATGGAGGTCGTTCTAAGCGAGAGCTTTTCTACTTAGATCATTTTTATGACTTAGAAAAGAAGTTTGATAATTTCAAATTCTACTTAGCACTTTCAGAACCTTTGGAAGAAGATAACTGGACAGTGAAAAAAGATATTAATGATACCGAAGGTGATGGTTTTGTTGGTTTTGTACACAATTGTGTGATTGATAACTACCTGAATCATCATGACGCTCCAGAAGATATAGAGTTATACTTCTGTGGGCCACCATTAATGAATAAAGCCGTTCAGAAAATGGGTGAAGATTTTGGTATTCCTGATGAGAATATCAGATTCGATGACTTTGGAGGATAAGATTTCTTTCTATATACAACCAAAAACCGATACATTTTGTATCGGTTTTTTTATTTTTGAGAGTATAAGAAGGGAAGTTATGAAGAAATTAGTGGTACTGTTGATTATTGTCGGGATTATGTTTGTGGTGTTTCAGAACACCTCAAAAGGAAAGATGCTGACGCATCAGGTAAAAGGAGTAGTGACTCATGTGATTTCCAAACCTAGTTTGATTAATGAAGAAGGAGATTCGATCGTAACCAGAGTTTTACTGCCAGAAGGATATACCAGAGTTACCTATCCCAATGGATCTTTTGAAGAGTATTTACGTAACTACGAGTTGAAACCTTATGGTAGTAAAATCATTAATTATGATGAGAGCGAATATTTTGCTCAAAATTGGCATGATGCCATACTAGAGGTGCCGGTTCCTAAAAATGGTTTACAGCAGTGCGCGGATGCTTTAATGCGTATTCGATCAGAGTATTTATGGAATAACAATCGCAAAGCCGAAATAGGGTTTAATTTTACCTCTGGTCATTATTGTTCCTGGAAGAAATATGCCGAAGGATATCGACCAAAAATTAGAGGGAATAAAGTTTCCTTTCATAAAACAGCTGCAACGAATCATTCTAAATCTAACTTTTATAAATACCTTAATCTCATTTACACCTATGCGGGAACGCTTTCTATGTATCATGAGTTGAAAAAGGTGCCGGTTTCAGAAATAAAAATAGGAGATATGTTGGTCAAACCGGGATCACCAGGGCATATTGAAATTATTGTTGATGAAATAAAGAATGAGAACGGAGAGAAAATGTATTTGCTTGCTCAAGGAAATACTCCTGCACAAAGTGTATGTTTACTTAAAAATTTTGAAGAACCGGAAACTTCTCCCTGGTACAAATTTGAAGCCGAAAAGCCGGTGTATACCCCTAGTTACTATTTTGATGAAGCCAAGTTTGTAAGGTTTAAATAAATCACGAATTACCTCTGAAAAATTCATGATTTTGATTGTATCTTTGCAGCGTAATGGCAAGGATTTTAACAAGACAAGAACTACACAATCTGGCAATGAATATTGTTGGAGAAGAATTAGAGAAAAAGGGCTACGAATTTATAGCAATCAACAGTCAATTAGGAAAACACCCACAATTTGTTTGTATAGATCAATCAAATCAACGCTATTTTGTGATCGTGAAGGCAATAGCATATCCCGATAATCCTCATAATTATGATATGATTTGGATGGAATCCTTCAAAAAACATGCAAGAGAACAAGAGGCAAAAGTGTTTTATGCCGGAGTAGGATTACAAAATGCAGAAAATCCGAATAAACCTGTACAGCTTAATGAAGAATATATTCTAGAATATGCAGGGTTGCAAACCATCGAAACTTATCTGAATTAATCATTATGATACATAGACTATTGGTATTGTTTCTCTTTTTTGCAGTGGTAGCTTGTAAAAAAGAACCGACTTTACATTTGAATTATCAAAATGGAGAGGCTTTTGGAACTTCTTTTTCTGTACGGTATATCAGCAATGAAAAATCAGATTTTTCATCTTCATACGATAGTCTGATTAAAGTAATCAATACATCAATGTCTACCTACATGGATGATTCTGATATCTCTAAAATTAACAAAGGAGATACAACAGTCGTTGTGGATGATCATTTTAAGAAGGTATTTATAGCTGCAAAGCAAATATACGACCAAACCCAAGGTGCTTTTGATCCAACTATTGGTGTATTGGTAAATGCATGGGACTTTGGCCCAGAAGGTAAAATTGTTGGGCTAGATAGCCTTGAAATTGATAGTTTGCTGCAAACTGTAGGAGTGCAAAAAGTTGTGCTAAAAGGGGGTAAGATTGTAAAAGAACATCCGGATACGTTTATAGATTTCAACGCACTTGCCAAAGGATACGCTGTAGATGTATTTGCTGAGTTTTTAGAAAGTAAGGATCAAGATAATTACTTGGTAGAAATTGGAGGTGAAATCCGGGGCAAAGGCAGTAATTTGATCAAGCAAAAATCATGGAAAATTGGTGTTGAAGATCCAAACTTTGATCAGACTCAATCCTATAGCAAGGTAATTTCTTTAGAGGACAGAGCAATGGCTACTTCTGGGAGTTACCGCAAATTTAAAGTAGATGAGAATGGTAATCGTTATGCACATATTATTGATACAAAAACAGGTTACCCTCACAAATCAAATGTATTAAGTGTATCAGTAATCACGACAAATTGTATGCTTGCTGATGCGTATGCTACCGCGTTAATGTCGATGGGGCTAGAACGGGCAAAAGAGTTTCTTGCCACTCATCCAGAGCTAAAAGTATATTTTATTTATGAAGATTCTGATAAGGAATTAAAAACACTAGCGGTGAATGGATTTCCTGAAAGCTAATGTTTGTAACAAACAGGTAGAATTTCACCTTTGGCCAGGCAATATTTGATGACTTCCTCATCAGATAGTACAGAAGTGTAATCCACTTCGTCTACCTTAAATCCAATAGCTCTTAATTTTTCAAAATAATCCCGACCGTATACGCGTACGTGATCGTATTGTCCAAAAATTTCGGCTCTTTTCTTAGGATCTGTAATACTATCATCTTCAAAAGTAGTCTCTCGATTGAGATCCTGTGGAATTTGCAATATCGCCATACCACCAGGTCTCAAGACACGATATAACTCTTGCATAGCTTTGGTATCGTCGGGGATATGTTCTAAAACGTGATTGCAAAAAATAACATCATATTGGTCATTTTCAAATGGTAGGTTACAGATATCCGCCTTTACATCCGCCAAAGGAGACAGTAAATCTGTAGTTGTATAGTCTAAATGCGATAACTTTCTGAACCGCTTATAGAAAGCTTGCTCAGGAGCAAAATGTAATACCTTGGCTGGTGCAGAAAAGAAATTAGTCTCTTTTTGTAAATACAACCATAGTAGACGATGCCGTTCTAATGATAGGGTAGAAGGCGATAAAACATTTTCTCTCTGTTTGCCATATCCATAAGGGAGAAACTTAGAAAAACTCTTTCCATCTATTGGATCTGTATAGGTTTTTCCACGCAGTAAAAAAGAAACTACCGGACGAACCCAATAACTTAGCCTGATTAGGATAGGTCTAGGAATCGTATTAAGAATAAATTTAAAAAGCCTTTTCATGAACTAGGACTGGATCACAAATGCCTATACCGCTAATAACTCTTGTCGGAATGCATCTTCTTCATCAGATTCAATACCTAAAGCTTGATAAATGTATTTGAAGGTAGAAAGAATCTCTGGTTTACCGTCTATAATAGCAACATCATGCTCAAAATGTGCGCTAGGCTTACCATCTGCCGTAAGGATGGTCCATCCGTCACGCAATTGCTTGATACGATGTGTACCCATATTAGTCATCGGTTCCATAGCGACTACCATTCCTTCGACAAACTTTTTTCCTCTTCCACGTCGGCCGTAGTTAGGCATTTCTGGATCTTCATGCATTTTACGACCAATACCGTGCCCGACCAATTCTCTTACCACACCGTATCCTGCATCTTCTGTGAATTTTTGGATGGCATATCCAACATCACCCACACGATTTCCTACTTTGAACTCGGCAATACCAACATACAAAGATTCTTTGGTGATGCGTAGCAAACGAGCCACATCTTCAGAAACTTCACCAACAGGAAAGGTATATGCATGATCACCGTAAAAATCATTTTTGATAGCTCCACAATCTATAGAAATGATATCTCCCTCTTCAAGAGGTGTATCATTAGGGATACCATGAACAACTTGTGCGTTAGGACTCATGCATAAGGTATTCGGAAAGTCATAAAGCCCTAGAAACCCTGGTATAGCACCATGATCTCTGATAAATTCTTCAGCTAATTTGTCCAAATGTAATGTAGTAACACCTGGTTTCACCTCAGAGGCTAACATGCCCAACGTTTTGGAAACGATCAAAGCGCTCTCACGCATTAGTTCTATTTCTTCTCTTGTTTTGGTAATGATCATAGGTCGTAAAATTCCATATTAAAAGCAGGCAAATTTACGAAGAATATTGGGATCAATTAAAATTGACGCTATTTTTAATCCTCGTATGAGTGTTTATATCCTTGACCTGATAAAATAGCTAGTATGTCTTTTTCTAAACTTTCTCTTGCAAACTCTACGTAACGTCCTACTTCTTTGCCGTCCTTGTAAAAAATGAAAGTAGGTACTCTTTGTATTTTTAATCCTTTCTCGAACCCTTCGGGAGTGTCTTTTGAACGAGTAACGGTAATCAACTCAAAATTGTTATAATCAAATTTTGCTTCATCCATAATTTTATAAAAAGCAGGGGTTTCTCTTTTGCTGTCACTACACCAAGTACCCATAAAAGCTTTTACAGAGATGTCTTTAAGATGCGGAGCGATTTTGGCGGCCGTTTCAGTATCCACGGTATACTCTTCATAATTTGTAGTAAACCAGGATGCAAAAGGTTGCTGCTCAAGAGCTGCTCGTTGATGTTTCCCTACCAATATATCTGGTTTTGTTTCAGAACTATCATATGCTTGTGATTGGTTTTCTGAGTGACCAGAGGTGTTTACAGCTATAGATGCACTAATGCACGAATTAAGAACGATAATGCTTAACAGCAGGAGTATAGTTTTCATTGGATAAAATAATAATTCAGTACGCGAAGATATCATAAACCGCTAGCTCAATAATATATCTTAATGCGAGTTTAACAAATTCTAAAAAACGATACCTATACCCTTACGCCAACAATGAATGTTGTGTCATCGCTTCTGGCTGATCAACACCCATTAGATCCAGTATAGTAGGAGCAATATCTCCCAAAACGCCATCTTTTACTTTGATTCCATTTGCATCAATCAAAATAAAAGGTACAGGGTTGGTCGTGTGAGCGGTATGCGGAGAACCATCAGGGTTAATCATAGTTTCACAATTTCCGTGATCGGCGATAAGTAATGTGGTGTATCCATTTTCTAATCCAGTAGAAACAACATCCTTGGTACATTCATCAACAGCTTCGCAGGCTTTGATAGCAGCTTCCATCACTCCAGTATGGCCAACCATATCTCCGTTTGCAAAATTGAGACATACAAAGTCTACCTCTCCTTTCTGTAGTTCAGGGACCAAAGCGTCTCTCAATTCATAAGCACTCATTTCAGGTTTCAAATCATATGTAGCCACCTTTGGTGAGTTTCTAAGAATTCTGGATTCGCCTTCAAAAGGGGCTTCTTGTCCTCCCGAAAAGAAAAAGGTAACATGAGGATATTTTTCGGTTTCAGCGATTCGAATTTGCTTCTTTCCTGCCTCGGCTAATACTTGCCCTAAGGTATTGGTGATATTTTCTTTGTCATAAATCACTTGAATCCCTTCAAAAGTATCGTCATAATTCGTCATGGTTACGTAATGAAGCGGCAACTTATGCGTATTGTATTCATGCATATCTTTTTGCGATAGCATCTCTGTGAGTTCTCGACCTCTATCAGTTCTGAAATTAAAGAAGATTACTACATCATTCTCCAGTATGGTAGTTACGGCTTCGCCATTTTCTTGTACTAGAATGGGTTTGATAAATTCGTCAGTAACGTCTTGGTCATAACTAGCCTGGATACTATCTAGAACATTAGTGGTTGGTGTACCATGCCCATGTACAAGTAAATCGTAAGCCAATTTTACTCTTTCCCATCGTTTGTCGCGATCCATAGCATAATACCTTCCTATAACCGAAGCAATTTTTCCAGTAGTTTTGGACATATGCTCTTGTATATTTTGAAGATGTCCTTTTCCTGATTTCGGATCTACGTCTCGTCCGTCGGTAAAGGCATGCAAAAACACATTTTCTAATTCGTACTCGTGTGCGGCATTCAAAAGACCTTTGATATGATTGATATGAGAATGAACACCTCCATCACTCACTAGACCGAGAAGATGAATGTTTTTGTTGTTTTCTTTGGCATATGTAAAGGCATTAATCAAAACTTGCTCGTCCTTAAGGGTGTTTTTATCAACAGCCATATTGATTTTGGCAAGATCTTGATATACAATTCTACCTGCTCCCAAATTCATATGTCCTACTTCGCTATTTCCCATCTGACCCTCTGGTAATCCTACATGTAAACCATCGGTTCGTAAAGAAGCACTTGGGTATTTGGTATATAGGCTGTCGATAAAAGGAGTATTGGCGTGATCAATAGCAGAAACTTTTGGATCTGGTGATGTTCCCCACCCATCTAGGATCATTAAGATAACTTTTTTATTCATGGAGTTCCGAATTTAGGTTTTAGTTGGTTGTTTTTCCCGGTAATTTTTATGCTAAAATAAGACAAGAGACAAAATTACAATTTCATACTCAGCTACACAAAAAGATAAGTTTATTGATACATGAATTTTGTTGATGTCTTAGGTAAGGAGAACCCTTTTTTTTGTGATACTATTAACGAATTTGTTTGCTGAAGGTTAAAAGTGAGTTATCCTTAAAATTTGATAGTGTTTTGTATGAATATTGTAATTCATTTGTAGTAATATTTTTTTTTTGAATAAAATATTTTGGGAACTAGAAGGAGAGGAGGTGTTTTGATAAGTGTATGTAAATCAGTGGATTGGTTTAGTTTCGAAATCTTAATATTTTGTTGTACAAAGGTTAAATTTCTGTTATTTAAAATATTAAAATGTAACAAAATGAATAGATCAGAGGTCTTATTAAGTATAATCAATAATTTAACTTTAAATTCATTCATCATGAAAAAAACATTTTTATTCGCTTTTGCGGCGATGCTAATCTCTTCTGCCGCATTTGCAACAGACACCACTACGTCAATTGACAATCAATCTTATGAAGTTACAACTGTAAAAACAAGCCCATTTTGCATGGCTATTGTAAAAGGAGATGTGGACACAGTAAAGAAAATGATAGAGCTAGGTAGCGATGTGAACCAAAAGTCTCTAGGAATGACTCCTTTAATGTATGCGGCACGATATAACCGTGTTGAGATCATGAAATTACTTATTGATGAAGGAGCAAATGTAAAGACCAGAGACAAAAAAGGATATACGGCAATGAAATTTGCAGAATTATCTAATGCTCAGGAAGCTGTAGCGCTTCTTAAAGAAGTGTCTTAATTTAATTAGTATATATAATTGCAAAAACAGGTTTGTATGACTCATACAAACCTGTTTTTTTATATCGTTGCATTAATTTTATTTTCCTTGATACGCTCTGATTGCTTCTTTGATTTTTTCAATTCGATTTTCAGGATCTGGATGTGTACTTTGAAATTCTGGAACTCTATTTGGACCTGCCGCAGCTTTCAAAATTTTCATTACATCGATCATCTCATTAGGATCATATCCAGAATTAATCATAAACAAAACACCTAGTTTATCACTTTCTAGTTCATCATCTCTACCATTTCCCAGTAATACATTTTGACCAATGCCATTTACGAGCCCTCCCATATCTGCTCCTACAGATGCTCCTGTAGATATCGTTTTCCAAAAATCATGTTCTGCTATTCGTTCTGCAGAATGGCGGCCCAGTACATGTCCTATTTCATGACCTAATACTCCGGCTACTTGATCTTCGTTTTCAAGCTTTGATAGTAGGGCATAGGTAATAAAAATTTGACCTCCCGGCAAAGCAAAAGCATTAATCGTGTTTGGATCTGCCAACAAATGAAACTCATAACGGTATGGCGTTTCTTTGGCCATGCTAGAGTTTACCAATTTGTTACCTACCATGTCAATATAGCTTTGTAACTTTTGGTCTTGATATAAGCCGCCATGTTGTTCTGCCATGGCAGGAGCACTTTGCAATCCAATAGCAATTTCTTGATCACTAGTCATATTAATATTTTGTACTCTATCGGTATATGGATTATGGGTGCGATTACTACATTTTTTGATAAAGGCAAACGCAACAATAGCTACACCTATAAGGATTCTGATTTTTAGGCCGCCACGTCTCATGAAATAAGGTTTTGATTAAAATCTAAATGTACTAAATATAAAATAAAAGTTGCTTACTAATAAAATGTAAAAACACTTTTTAGTAAGCAACTACTAGAGGTTTATCATTCTGTTATAGAATGTATTTAGTGCTAACTAGCATAGTTGAGTTTGCCTAGTTTAGCGATAAAAAAGTTGTGTATAATAGTAATTTCCATTTTCGTCTTGCAGTGCCGCAATCCCCGTATGGGTGTAATTACCTTCAATATTATTACGATGTCCTGTACTGTTCAACCATCCTTCAACCACACTGGCTGCATTAGGATAAAAGCTTGCTACATTTTCTGCAGCACTTGAAGCATTTTCGCTTTGATTTAGTTCATTACTTCTTGCCTGAAAATTATCATGACTAATATCGGCTTCGGCGATCATATATTCAGTATGCTCTATAGCCAATCGCTCTGCAGTAGCATTTACCTCCAGAGGAGATAGTCCTTCACTGGCGCGATGTTCATTGATCAATTTTAAAATTTCGTCGGTTACCGACAAATCATTAGGTGAGGCGACTGCATTATCATCGTCAGAACATGAAAAGGCAGTGATCAGCATTACAAAAATGCAGCAATACTTCGTAAAGTAGGTTTTCATAGGTATGGGGTCTTTTTTATTAATTAACTAAAATCGGAGCAATTTAGTATAAAAAATTACAATAATTGTGGATTTATATCCAATATGTTGTCATTAATATATTGTTCAATAAAGGTTTCGGTAATGAATTCGCTACCTAATAATTTAGCTTTTTTAAGCTCTGAAGTGATATCTAATTTCTTATACGCCTTTAGCATAGGTATAGATTGCGGGGCATAAGTATAGTGCCACGGTTCATATTTAAATCCCTTGCGATCCACCCGATCTGTATAGACCAGATAAAAGCCGAAACTATTGGCATGTTTATCCATCCATTCCTTGAATTTACAGAAAGGGCCGTCTCCTTCAAAATTCTTGGCTAGTAACAATCCTTTAGGTTGTGGTGCATTGCCGTCTACAATATCCAGATCCGTTCCCCAATGATGTCTTGATGTACCGGGGATAGTAGAGTATTCAATAATTTTTCGAATTGCCTGGGTAGGGGATAACCCTTCTGCAGTGAACTTTTTGTATTTACGTTCCCAAATCCGATTTTGATGTGCATAATTTCGATAGCTAGATACCACCTTGATTTCGAATCCACTTTTTTGAGCTGCAGCTTTCATCTTTAAGAAAGCTTCATAAGTTTCCTTTTGAAGACGATAACCATCACCAAAAAAGGTAGGATTACCTTTTCCCATGAGGTCATCTTTCGAAAAGGTATCCTGAAACACAGTGAACCCAGAAAAGGATAATCCTAAAGCCGCAATGGTGTTTATCTTTATGAAATCACGTCTAAACATAATGGTTATTCGAAAAGAGTGATTGGAAACTTATTCGATGATACCATCTACGATGCCATATTCTAAAGATTCTTGGGCATCCATCCAGTAATCGCGATTAAAATCTTTAAGTACTTTTTCCATATCCTGTCCGCAGTTATCCGCTAGGATCTGGGCGCTTAATTCTTTGGTTTTAAGTATTTCGGCAGCTTGAATTTCAATATTTGAAGCTTGCCCTCTGGCACCTCCACTAGGTTGGTGAATCATCACTTTGGCATGAGGCTGAATAAATCTTCTCCCTTTTTCACCAACACTAAGAAGAATTGATCCCATAGAAGCCGCTAATCCTGTGCAGATGGTAGAAACTGGACTTTTTAGACTTTTAATAGTATCATACATGGCAAAACCAGAAGTAACATAACCTCCAGGGCTATTGATATATAATTTTATTTCCTGATCTCCTATCATATCCAAATACATTAGGCGATCAATAACATGTTTTGCAGATTTATCGTCTACCTGTCCCCAGAGAAATACTGTTCGTTCCTCTAAAAATTTCTTGTCTAAAAGGTCTTGTGTTTTTCCCGATTTCTCTTTCATATCTATGATTTTATTTTCTTGTGTATATACCTGTTAAATGTATAATTATTTTTACAAAAAATAGCATTTGTTTTTGCATTTTACAAATACAAGTCACGGTGTTTGATACAGAAAAATAGAATTAATAGATACTAATCGTTGAAGACGAGCTTATTAAATACTGTAGTTTATTGATATTAATCCAATACTTCTTGAAAGTAGTTAAATCAGAGTTGTTTTTACGTTATTGCAAGCCTTTAACTTACCTGTTGATGTATAAATATCCAGCTTGATCTTTTTGACCTTCAATTTTTAATACATAGTAATATGTTCCAACTGGTAATTCTTCTCCTTTGGCGATCGTAGCTCTTCCTTCTGAAATTCCGGCCCAAGAATTATCATATCCTTTTTTATTGTACACCATTACTCCCCATCGATTAAAAATAGATAGTTCGTTATTTGGAAATTGAGCTATACCTTGTATGATAAAGGTATCATTAAGACCGTCACCATTAGGAGACACCGCAGTAAAAATTTCTAAATCTCCGTCAAGAATAAGGCTAGAGGTTCCGAAGGTAATTACTGTATAATTGTTTGGAATAAAAGCTTCCGAAGTAATTTCTCCATTGTCTAAATCTCCAGTAGTTCCTACATTACCAAGATTGATCCATTGGTTTAAGTTCGGATCCCATCCTACTACCCTTAAATCGTCTAAATCATCTACTAGTGTAGGAATATTACTATTATCATCCCAAGTAAGCGTCACTCTGGTTGATACATCACCATCAAGATCCCAAAATTCAAAATTACTAATCCCAAATAACAGCTCTCCAAAACTGTTAGTATCAAATTGTGTAGGAAAAAAGTTAGGATTGTTTGGGTCTTCGAAGAAATAAGCTCCTCTGGCAGTGTTTACAGCTGCAGCGTTTTCGATGCGCATTGGTCGTAACCTGAAATCGTCACCTATTGGAAATGTAAAATCTAAAAGTCCATTGATCGTAGCATAACCATCAACATAACGATCGTCATTAGCTCCCAAATAAGGAGCGTCGTTAATAAAATCCAAAGAAACTCCTCTTCGGTCTCTAGGAGTGATTACTCTACCCGCAATAAATTCTTGAAAATTAGTAACACCAACTGCGATCTCAAGATTAAGATCGTTGGCTACATCAATTTCCATATCGTGAAATACAGGTCTGTTATCTCCAGAAACAGTTAAACTTTGATCTGCGTTGTAAAATCCAGCAAGACCTAAGTTATTATCAAAAGCACCATCATTAATTACATCGATATGAAAACCAATTTGACCTTGATCGTGGATTTGTATATCTCCAAAGTTATGAAAGGCTTGTTGGGCTGATAGGGTAATAGGTGCTATAAACCAAATTGCTATGACGATTATTTTATTCATGGGGCTTTAAGATGTGCTTACGGTTTAACCGTATTAATTATGCGGCTAAAATAAACCTTAAAATGTTAATAAACTAATTTTTTACGGCAAAACGCACGTTTTTTTCGATGAAATGCATTTTTGTACCGTTAACTAGTGTTGTTCGGGTTTTCCCATACATAATGTATGGCAACTTAAGACTTAGTCGACCCTTTATGAATAAAATTTCGTGAAAAAGAAAAAAGGTGTAGTTTCATGATTTTGACGATTTATAAATTTTGACGATGATTAATAATTCTGTTTACTTTACTTATACTGGGTAATTTTTTGATGTTTTAATTTTGTCTGACTCTGTAGGTTATTGTTCTGTTGGTAATTACTCTAGCCGAGCCAACTGTGGCAGAACCTCCAAATTCTGAAGTAGAATTGGATATTGTGGCAGTTGCAGATATTTGGCTTCCTGGGGCAATAGGAGATGCCAATGTAATTAAAAAGTCAAATCTATTTGTATTATCAGTATTTCCATCTGCATCTGTATAACCTGATGTAGTAGCGTCACTATCCGTTCCGGAACCTTCTGTTGCAGAAGTTACAAATACTTGACCTTCACCATAATCTACTGATAAACCAAGTTGGTTATCTCCCGCGGTAGCTGTACCTTGATTGATATCGGTTAAGAAAAACTCTACGGTTGCGCCTGCACCAACCCAACCTCTTATGCGGATTGTAGTTCCACTTATGGAAGCAGATTCTATTATTGGAAAATTGATGGAGGTATTTGGCCCGTTATCTGTGTCACCATTGTCGTTAAGGGTAACACCATCATTGTTTATGTCAATACCTAATGCTGGTGCTGCCGTACCGTTGGCAAAAATAGAGTTTTGAGATATCCGATTTCCTGAAGTGTTTCCCCCACTTAATACGATTCCGGCTCCAGCATTGCTGTTCACGATGTTATTGGTAACCGAAGAATTGCTTTGCGAAAGATTAATTCCACTCAATTCTGTACATCCCCCTCCGGTATTTGCGCCAGAAGTAGTGATTGTATTTTCTGAAATTGAAACACTTCCTATGGCATCATTGATACCTGTAGCTTCAGCGTTTTCTATTAAATTGTTTTGAATAACGATTCCTGATCCTCCAGTTAGATTGATATTGTATTCACAATTTCGGGCACCGTTATTCGTAAAATGATTATTCTGAATTGTTGTAGCTGTTCCACCATTTACAATAACACCAAAATCGGTATTTGATGAGATGTAATTACCATCTATTACTACTTCACCTCCTGTAACCTGCACACCATCGTCGACATAAGATCCAACTCCTACTGTTCCAACTGCTCCTAAAGCATTTACACCTAGTAAATTTGACGAAATAAGATTATTGGTTCCGGAATTTTGTCTTACAGCTCTTCGGTTTCCTCCATATACCGCTATATTTCTTATAATCGTATTAGAAGCTTCCATTTGTAAGACATCTCCAAAATCACTTCGTACCTGAATTTCTGGCAGATTGTAATTTGGTAGGGTAGTGGCCGATACTCCAACAGTATTTCCTCCTGCACCTATGGTACCGGTATTCGTATCTCCAGAATAGGCAGTCTGTGTTCTACCATCAATACTCGTATTGTCCGATGTTATTTCTGTAAGCTGGTTACCAGTTGTATTAATATCGAAAATACCATTGGCAATATCGTAATTCGGATCTGCGGTTCTTCCTAAGGGATCTGTATTGGTCGGAATCATAAATATAGAAGTATCCACACCAGCCGCTGGATTAAAAATACCATTGGTTTCAATGTTTAATCCGGTTTCATCCAAATTATTAGCATTCACTATAAATTGTTCTAAAGATCCTTGACCATCTGCATTGGTATTTACAATAGTGCTAAAATTGAACCCAAAGTCAAGATCAACGACTCCTTCACCATTGATGGTAACACTAGAAACGGATTGAGCTCCGGTAAGTGTATTTGAGCCAGCATCTACAGCAGTAGGGTTTGCGCCTCCTACTTCATTAGGCTGATCGGTAAAAGTACCACCCGAGGCATAATCTCTTCTGAAAGTTTGTATGGGTAAACAAGTAGTGCAACCTGCTCCTCCACCTCTTGTGGATCTCACCGTGTTGTTCACTACACGAACGCGATACGTTCCATCTGGAATACCTCCAAAAGTATATTCACCAGTATTGTCTGAAGTTGTAGCTTCTTCAAAGGTGAATGTACCAGGACTGGTTTCTCTGTATAATTCAATTCGAGCATTTTCAATGCCAACACCAGAAGATGTTGCAAAATTTCTTCCTACACCACCGGGATAATTAACATCTTCAAAAACGAATCCAGTAATAAGATTACTTGGTACCTTGAGTAAAACTGTATTCAAAATAATAAAATCTCCTCCAGTAGTAACCTCTGTAGTAGCCGATGTTTCTCCAGGTCCAATCAGTGCAGAGACATCATAAGTGTCTAAGTCTATGGCAAATTCAGTATTGGTATTCACATTGGGGATAACAGTATCGTCAAATATGGTAGAGTTAAATACATTTTGGTTTCCTCCAGTATTATCTCCATCACCATTCAATGTAGTGTTGTTTACACCAACAGTTAAGGATATTTCTTCATTTCCGGTAATATCACCGTCTCCTTCCCAGGATAAAACAGACGTTTTAGATCCAGCAGCACCAATGGCATAAAAGCCATCAAGAGTGTATGTTGTTGTATTGTTTGATGAGGCATCAAAACCGTTATACATATTTATACCCACAGCAGGGAAAGCAGGGTTTGTATAAAATATCATTAATGACCAACCTCCAATAATAATGGTATTGTCACATAGGGTACGATTATCTACCGATAGCCCGCTAAAATCATAAACATTTGTTGACGGATCTGCAATACCTTGAATAATGGAAGTTACATCTCCTACCATTCCATAGGTAGTGCCTCCATTGGCTGAATTAATTACACTAGCTGTTACATTTTGTCCTTCAAATACGACGACATCATCTGCACTGGGACTGGTGTGCCCCCAGATAAGGTATGCTTGCTCGATGGTTGATCCTGGCGGTATAGCAGTGGTTAGTGTATTTGATGAGGAAGCGGCAATTCCACATGGGTCAACAGAATCTGAAGCTAACCTTAAAGAACCTCCAGTTAGGGCATAATCAAAATAACCATTAAATTCATCAAATAAAGTAAGCGGTACGTCATCATCTACGGCAGTATCGCCAACATCGTCGGTAATCGTACCAATACCTTCTATAAGTCCAACAGTAGAGTTAGAGACATTATTTAAGGTAAGATAAAATATCTCATCATTTTCCGCAAAGGTGTTATTGATTATAGGTACGGTAACCGTTCTTTGTTCATTGTTTACTCCTGTAAAACTTAATGTTCCTGAAGTTGTAGTATAGTCAGAGTCGGCAAATGCGGTACCATCTTCAGTAAGGTAATCTACAGTGAAACCTCCCGGGACATTTCCGTTTAAAGTTACGGTAAAGGTAGCAGTTCCGGCATCTTCACTTACGGTTACATTACTTACATTTAAGAATACTGACGCACAAGAAATACGAGCTACCCAACCATCGTCTACAACAGTGAAATCTGAAGTAAATACAAAAGTAAGACAGCCACTAGGGTCTGTAGAAACGATTTGCCTTGGAACATTTTCATTATCAAAAACACCAATTTGTGTAGTTGTAGTGGTTCCTTCGAAAATAGCAAGACCGTCAAAAAAGTCTTCTACGTTGAATTCTTCAAAATCTAAAACAATAACACTTCCAGGGGTGTCCGGACATAGTGTATAGGTTATTGCTTCATTATTGCTATAATTTCCATTAAAACCTCCTGTGTCTACGAAAAACCCACTACAAGTGTTATCGGTAACTCCATCGGTAATAACGAAAGGGATTTCATCATCTATAATGGTTCCTTCAGCTTGCGAATCGGTAATAGTGACTTGTGGGCTGCTAACTCCTGTAATATTTACAAAAAAGCTTTCATTGCCCTCGGTATCTCCATCGTTAATAATTGTTACTGATATAGTCTGTGTTTCTCCACTTGTTCCAGAAAAGGAAATAGCAGGAGGGGAGGCAGTGGCAGTATAATCACCAGGTGCAATAGCTGTATTATCCGCTGTATTAAAATTAACAGTGAAGCCTCCAGGAACATCTGCTCCGGTATGTGTAATTACAAAATTTGCCGTACCAGAAGCTTCGCCTATATTGGTGAGATCGGCAATACTAATACCAGCATCATTATCTTGTATAGTTACTTCTCCCTGATTATCACTTATAGTGACTAAAGCATTACTTACTGCACCAAGATTTACAAAGAAGTTGTGATTTCCCTCTACATCAGAATCGTCTATGATAGGGATTGTTATTTGTTGTGTTTCAGGTAGACTACCCGTACCCGTAAATGAAATTGTAGGAGTAGGAGCTCCTGTGGCAGTATAATCTGCAGTAGCAGTAGCAGAACCATCAGCGGTAGCATATTCAACGGTGAAACCTCCAGCGACATTAGCGCCAGACAAAACAACATCAAGGGTAGCAGTACCATCACCTTCATTCACAGTAACATTACCGATAGCAATGGATGCTGTATCATCATCATTAATAGTTCCTTCCCCCTGTGAATCAGTTATAGTGACTGATCCATCGCTAGGGTTTGCAATATTGACGAAAAAAGTTTCTGTGTTTTCTGTGAAATTATCGTCAATAATAGGTATAGAAATTGTCTGTGTTTCCCCAGTTGTGCCAGAAAATGTAATGGTAGAGGTTGGTGCACCTGTTGCGGTAAAATCTCCTGGTGCAGTCGCTGTATTATTTGCGGTCGTATATTCTACTGTGAAGCTCCCCGATGCACTTCCTCCCGTATGACTTACGGTGAAATCTAAAGTTCCGGCATTTTCATTGACGGTAACATCATTAATTGAAAGTTCTGGGTTGTTTGCTACTACAGAAATATCATCAATCCCTGCTTCAACAAGATCTCCAGGTCCTGCACCGTCAGCAGCTGATACTCGTATTACCAGATTCGAGCCCGCAGGAATAATTACTGGTGTGGTTTGTGTCCAGGCGGCATTAATCCTGATATCTCCAATAGAAACCAAAGTCGTGTAACTAGCACCATTGTTAATAGAATATTCTAACAGAAAGAAGTCATCACCTGGATCATCACCATTATCTCTTTGCCCGAAAAAATACCACATCGTAAAAGTAGATTCGGTTGTTATATTATAGGTGGGTGAGGTAGCGGTGGCAGTTCCTCCATCTACATCAGCGTTACCATCACTAACATTAGGCTCAGTATAAAATGCATTTACACCGGGTGCAGCAGTATTGTCACCGTTAACCTGAGTCGTTACTCCGCTATTTATTACAAGATTAGGAGGGCCAACCTCAAAGTCACCAGTAGATGCACTACCCGAAATTGTCCATCCTGTTGGGACCGATCCAGTGGTATAGGACTCGAAATCCTCTGTAAATTGCCCAATAGCATGATTGCTTACCAAAAGAGTAAGTACTATAATATATTTTAATTTTTTTAAGTACTTCATTTACTCTTTGCTAATTACCTTACTACAAATACAACATTAATAATGGTATTGTCATCGGTTGGGATACTTAAAATATCATATTGTAAAACTCCAGCATCACTTAAACTATCTATATTAAAAACTACAGGATCTGCAAAAGTTACATAGTAATATAGTTCATTGGCTTCATAAATGGGGATTGTATTGGGTGCACTTGGACTGCTTATCACTGGTGTCGCATATTGAGCTCTATACAAAGCATATAAATCTATAGTTTGATTATTTATTATTGCTGAAGCATCAATTTCTATAGAAGGAGGGAAGAATACTCTTCCTGCTTTTGAGGTAATTGGAGCTATCGCCTGAACTACTTCTTGTAAGGTTGTTTCATTAGTTGGAGTAGAAACAGCATCTTCATCTACATCTATTGGTATTGCAAGTGGTACCTCTGCATCAGTTTGATCATCTGTAGCAACTTGCCATCCATTGGTTGCACCAGTATAACGATATATTTCTTCATCATCCAAATTAAATACTACCGATCCTATTTGTGGATTAATGATAGCATTAATCTCAGTTAGGTCAGTGGCGGTGGGTAACCCCATCAAAGCATTAGCATCATTTGGGCCTATCTGAGCAAAGGCCTGATTCATTAATGCTAGAAATAATATTAGTAGGGGTAACTTTTTCATTGTTGATATCTATTAATCCTTACTATAGTTTTAAATAATATTTATTAGAAATCAAGTACGGTAAACATAAATTCTAAATCAATATCGTCTTTCTGATTGGTTCCATTATCACTATCTCCAATATTTACTCTAAATCCGGTTGTAGTTTGGTTATAATATGTGATCCCTGGATCGTCGTAATTTTGTCCGGTATTCCCGGGGCAATCTCCACCACAATCTAATATTGAAAGCTGGATGATATAGTCATCATCTGGCATTGCCGTGGTGAATGTTATTTGATAATCACCTTCATTTATTCTTGTTACCGTAGCATTTAATATTTTTGCGGCTGTTCCATTACCGGCAACTTTACCCATAGCCTTTACAGGACTAGCAAAGAATGCACCTCCATCGCTGCCTACAGTAATTTCGTTGTTTGTATCACCACTAACTACATTGGCAGTTTGAGTATCCGGCGTTGGTGTATTTTCATTGGTATAAGTGATTACACCAGTTGTTGTATTCTGAGATAGGTTAGTAACAATATTTGTTGCAGGGTCTCCAGTCGGTCCTTGCGCACCAGTTGCTCCAGTAGCACCTGTTGGTCCTTGCGCTCCTGTTGCTCCAGTAGCACCTGTATTACCTGTTGGTCCTTGTGCACCGGTTGCTCCAGTGGCACCTGTCGGCCCTTGTGCTCCGGTTGCTCCAGTGGCACCTGTTGGTCCTTGCGCACCAGTTGCTCCAGTAGCACCTGTTGGTCCTTGCGCTCCTGTTGCTCCAGTAGCACCTGTATTACCTGTTGGTCCTTGTGCACCGGTTGCTCCAGTGGCACCTGTCGGCCCTTGTGCTCCGGTTGCTCCAGTGGCACCTGTTGGTCCTTGCGCACCAGTTGCTCCAGTAGCACCTGTAGGTCCTTGTGCTCCGGTTGCTCCAGTAGCACCTGTAGGTCCTTGCGCTCCTGTTGCTCCAGTGGCACCTGTATTACCTGTTGGTCCTTG
>NZ_FQYP01000013.1:95316-95632 GCF_900141785.1 Aquimarina spongiae
GCACCTGTTGGTCCTTGTGCTCCAGTTGCACCTGTATTTCCTGTTGGTCCTTGCGCTCCAGTTGCTCCAGTAGCACCTGTTGGTCCTTGTGCTCCAGTGGCACCTGTATTTCCTGTTGGTCCTTGCGCTCCTGTTGCTCCAGTCGCACCCGTTGGTCCTTGTGCACCAGTTGCACCTGTATTTCCTGTTGGTCCTTGCGCTCCTGTGGCTCCAGTCGCACCAGTCGGTCCTTGTGCACCCGTGGCACCTGTATTACCTGTAGGTCCTTGTGCTCCTGTTGCTCCAGTAGCACCAGTTGCTCCTTGTGCACCTGTTG
>NZ_FQYP01000004.1 GCF_900141785.1 Aquimarina spongiae
GTAATCCAGTTATTGGTATCCAATACTCTTACCTTGGTCCCTGTAGGTAAACTTCTTACTTGATCTGTAGTCGTTACCCCGTATACAGTTGCTGGCTTGTCCATACCATGACGATCAAAATTGTAATCATCATAATAATTGATCGTATGGATTTCTGCAATCCCTTGTGGGATGGCATTGTTACTATAATATATCGTGGTACCCGCTATAGTTTGTGCACTGCTTTGTTTGCTTTCATGTTGGGTGTACACAACCGTGTTATCTGCAGATTCTTGCATAGGGATACGGCCACTACTATTACCAATCAATCCCGTATACGCAACACGACCATGTCTGTCATATTTGGTAAACAACCATTGGTTTTTACTCCTTAGATTCGCATCCTGAGTCATGACCGGTTGATCCAGTTTGTTGTACACAATATACTCCCATCCTTTGCCAGGGATCTTCTTTTCAACCAATCGGTTTCTGTAATCGTATTTGTATTGGTAACAGAGTTCGGCGAGCTCACTCTGACTTACGCCATTGGCTACAGTCACCTTGGGTGGTAGTACATATGAGAGATTCCCAAAATCATCATAGACATAATAGGTATCATGTGCTTCTGCTGTAGCTGAGCTTGTCGAAGCAAATGTTCGTTTTAATACTACTCTCCCCTGTTTGTCTTTATATTCTCTAGTGGTATGGTTATCGCCATCCGCCTGTGTCCAGTTCTCATCCTTGGTGATACTTACATACAACTCATTAGCTGCATAGTATCCGTTTTGTGATAATACCGGAGCTTCGGTATCGTTGTTGGTAAAGTCTACATCAAAACGTACTACTTCGTTGGCTGTGTTGTGTCTCCAATCAAACTTGATGGTATGATCAGTATCACTATTTGGATCTACCTTCCAGTCCTTACCTGGTGCTCCTTGTTCTAATGCTCTGTTTAATGGAGAATCCTCAAAGATTGTCTCACTATAGGCATTTACCTGTGTTGGGTTAGTGATCCCTGCAAAGTCTGCTGTATAGGTATCCAGATAATACTGGTTGATATCTGTAGTGATATTTACCGCAGTATAACTACCTTGGTTTGCCTTAGCAAAAGGTAAGTACTCTTTGGCTTGTCTACCCACCTCATCATACTCCATATGAGTGATGATGTCTTTTTGAGTAGGAGAACCTTTGATCGCCGTTTGTTGTTTGGGTCTTCCTAATCCATCAAAATACGTCACTGTCTCGATCACATCCTTATTCACCTGTATCTCACTAGGAGAACTCATGGCGGTTTGGTAGGTACGGGTAAACATATAACTCTCGGTATCTGATAAGCTAAGAATATGTGGGGTGTCTACACATCCCATCTCCTCTCCATATACCCCAGGACACTGATCTGTGTTGTCAGTCACATAGCCTGTAGGTGGAGTACATCCCGTTTGGGTATCACTAGGATCACCAAATCCATCATTGTCCCCATCCCTATACCATACGGTATTGGGGTGGATATTAGGATTGTTATCATTACAATCATCTCCATTTAGAACATAACTATAGCCATCACTTGGAGCAGCACTGCGATAAAATAGAGCATTTGGATCTCCAAAAGTGTCTGTATCTACATCTCTATAAAAATTCTTCGGTGCAATATTGGTGATAAACTCGGTGCTATCATCATAGTCATTCAGGTTAGTAACATAGCTATATCCATCTTGTGGCGGTGCACTACGGGTATATCTGATGTTTGGATCTCCAAAAGTGTCATTATCAGCGTCTCTGTAAAAGTTTTGGGGAGCGATATTGGTAATGTACTCATCACTATCATTATAATCATCATCGTTAGTTACATAAGCATACCCATCTGCTGGAGGGGCACTACGATAATAGTGAAACACAGGATTACCATAAGTATCATTGTCTGCATCTCTATAGTAGTGCTTTGGTGCAATGTGAGTAATAAACTCATTACTATCATCTAAATCATCACTGGTTAGTACATAACCCAAAGGACGATCACACTGGGTTTTAGTAATCGAAGAGGTTCCTCTACTATCTCCATCTCCATCCTTATACCAAACCGTATTGGGGTTGATATCGCCTTCTCCATCATCACAATCCAGATTATTGGTCACATAACCACTTGGACGAACACTATGATACACTCTAGTTGCTGCAGCTGGAGAGCCAAAAGTATCCAAATCCCCATCGATGTAAAAGTATCGTGGTGGAATATTGGTGATAAACTCATTACCATCATTGATGTCATCATTGTTAGCTACATAACCCGACGGTTGTGTACAACTCTGTGTGGTAACAGTCGCATTACCTCGACCATCTCTATCCCAATCACGATACCAAACCTTGTTGGGATTAATCGATGCATTACCATCATTACAATCATTCCCATTGGTCACATAAGTATACCCATCACTAGGAGGAGCACTGCGATAATACTTAATACTAGGATTTCCAAAACCATCTCGATCTCCATCTCTATAATAGTTCCTGGGAGCAATATGAGTGATATACTGATTGTTATCGTCTCTATCATCTTTATGTAGTACATAATTGGCAGGTTTAGTACACTGGATCTTCATAGGGCTGGTGCGTCCTCTACCATCGCCATCACCATCATAATACCACCTGGTAGTAGGATTGATCACTGCACTACCATCATTACAATCCGTGTTATTAGGCACATAATTGGTTGTAGGAGTAGTGACATATGCAGAGTTAGGATTACCATATCCATCCCTATCCCCATCATAATAATACTTAGTGGTACCGCCACCACCAATAGGCTCGTCAGTTAATTGTGCCGCTGCACTGTATCCCATAAGTAATAGGAATACAAGCATCATTATCTTGTTTTGCATACCTTTAAAATTCCTTACAATTTGTTTTTGAAATGATATTTGTTTTCTCCAATAGTAATTGAATCAGAAAGGGATAAGAAGAGAATTTTTCTCTTTTGGTGCCTACTCCTAATAAAACTTATCCCTCGTGATTCACAATCTAAACACAAATAATTGTAATAGATCTTTATATATTTTGATGCAATAGTACTATACGCCAGTTTCATATTTTGAAACTGTACCACACTAATGTGTTAAAGTTTTGATGATTTTTCCCTTACTCATCAAAACCTCAAAGCAAAACTAGAAGTTCCCTTTTTGATATCCTTACAGATATCTGTATCAAATGCATTTTGTTTCATCTACAGTAATCCTACCATTCGTCGACAGCAAACGGGGCTTCATCTCAAACCAACGGTTTATCAACAATGGATGGGCTACTTTTATACCATAGAAATAAAAAACGGTTTTGTTTTGTGAAACATAAAGTAAGCAACCAGGAGGTGCCTCTAAAAAGAAACATAAGACCAACCCTAACATATTGAGTCCCAAGACTACATATCGTCATACCCCTAAAGACAGCCGCTACAAAGTGGCTGTTTCTTTTTTGGTAAAAAGTGTGTAACAATTTCCTTTCAAAAAAGTCTTCTTTATGGTTCTGGCAACCTTTTTGATAGAAATTACGTCTTAGCTAATAAGACTTTTAATCAACAAATTTTGACACTATGATATTTCGTCAAGCAATTTTACTTTCTTACTGCTTATTTTTCGGTTCCTATCTCGTAATAGGGCAAACGATTAGTTCTAAAGTTTTGGATCAAAAAACAAATGAACCCGTACCCTTTGCTACTGTGCAGCTTTCAGAAAATCAGGGAATCATCACCAACGAAGAAGGACGTTTCAGCCTTACTATTGATGAAACACTAAAAGATGTAGATTCTATTTATATCTCTTCAATGGGGTATGAGAAATTAGCCATCGCCATCTCAAAAGATACCGATAGTATCATCTATCTTCCTCCAAAGGCGATTGAGTTAAAAAGTGTATTTATTTCAAATAAAAACCTTACTATCGACGAAATCATGGATAACGTGAAGGATAGAATTAGTGAGAACTACAACACCGAGCTGTCCAAAAAGAGACTATTCTTTAGAGAATCTGAGTTTAATACGCTTAAAAGAATGAATGTAGATTTCAAAAAATCTACCATCAAAGAATTAAACAAAAAATTGATCGATAGTGTGGTATCATTGATCCCTAGAGAATCTTCTTATTACACCGAAATCCTATGTGATCTATATGGAGATTTCGACAAGCAAAAATTACATATCACCAAAGCGGCAGAATTGTACGACAAGAATAAGACTGTATCCCTAGATGCCATGTCCAAACGTATGGAAACCATTTTTAAAGAAAATGTAAAACGCGATTCATATTTAAAAATTAAGTCTGGATTATTTGGCACCAAAGTACAGGTAGATTCTATCTTAGAACAAACTGAAGATGCCCAAGCCGTAAAGGATGAAATGGACAAACAAGACAAAAAAGAAGATAAGAGTAAATTCCTAAAATACAGAAAGCAAGGTCTGGAAAGTTTGATGTCGAGCCTATTTTTTAACGATGGGGTAATGTCTAACTTTATTAATAAATCAGGGAGATACGAATTTGAATTGATAGACTATACCTATATCGATGATCACAGTGTATACATCATTAAGTTCGAACCCAAACGCAACGAAGATTTTAAAGGGACATTGTATGTAAACACCGAAGACTTTGCCATTGTTCGAGCCGACTATCAAAACGCCAAAAATCTTAGAAACTTCAAGCTATTTGGTGTGCAGTATCAGGATAATCTATATCGCGCAAAAATGGGATTCACCAAGGGTGCTAACAACAAATACGATCTAAAATATATGGAAATGTATCGAGGTGGTTTCTTTGGGTTCGATAGACCGCTTAAAGTGATCGAAAAAAACAAAAACGTAAAAGGTAGACGTAAGCAAAATGAACTCTCACTTGGTATCGATGCCGTAAATACCTATAAGCGTAAATACGAAATTGTAGTTTTTGATTCTGAAAAACTAAGCGAAGCTGATTATGAAAATAGTAAAGAAAACAACAAAATAAAACCACAATATCTATCTAGCTATGATCCAGAATTTTGGAAAGGTTATAACATCATTGAGCCTAACTCTGCGATCAAACAGTTTACTGCTTCACCAGATAGTGAATAATCATCATTTTACAGTTCCTTCCTGCTTTATTCAGGAAGGAACTTTTTGATGTTATTGGATGCTACCATCTAATAAGTTGATCACTCTTGATCCATAAGCCATATTTTTTTCAGAATGGGTCACCTGGATAATAGTTACCCCCTCTTTATTGAGTTGGGTAAAAATATCCATAATCTCTTCTCCTTGTTTTGAATTTAAATTCCCTGTAGGTTCGTCTGCCAATATCAATTTTGGGCTGGCGATCAACGCTCGGGCAATCCCCACCAATTGCTGTTGTCCTCCACTTAATTGGGTAGGAAAAAGATCTTTTTTACCTACAATATTAAAACGATCCAACATATCGGCAACCATGGCTTTGCGTTCTGAACCACTGTACTTTTTGTACAACAACGGCATTTCCAGGTTTTCTTTTACGGTAAGTTCATCTATCAAATGATAGGATTGAAACACAAATCCGATATATTGTTTATACAAATTGGCACGATATTTCTCCTTTAAATTATGAACGGATTCGTCTAGAAAAGTATACTCTCCTTCATTAAAGTCATCGATCATCCCCAGTATATGGAGTAATGTTGATTTTCCTGATCCTGATGGCCCCATAATCGAGATGAAATCACCTTCGTTTACCCAAAAGCTGATATCTTTTAATAGATATACCTTTTGGCCACCAGAATGTACCCATTTTGATATGTTATTGAGTTGTAAAAGCATATTTGTAAAATTTTATATTCTATTTATTCTGTTCGTAAACTCTTTGTTGGATTGGATAAAGCAGCCTTTACTACATGAAACCCAACTGTAGAAACAGCAATGCATACCGCCAATAAGGTAGCGACCGCAAAATGTACCCAGCTTATTTCAATTTTGTATGCAAAATTGTCCAACCACCTGTTTCCGATATAATACGCCAAAGGACTTGCCACCAACATGGCTGTAAATACTAACTTCAAAAAGTCTTTGAGGTGCAAAGATGTAATTCCTAAAACCGATGCTCCCAGTACTCTTCGTATTCCTACTTCTTTTTTACGTTGTTCGGTAGTAAAAGATGCCAATCCAAATAATCCTATACAGGCAATAAAGATCGCTATAAACATGAACCAAAAAACCACTTTCGAAACTCGTTGTTCTGCTGCATAGTTGCGATAAAAATCCTCGTCCAAAAATGAATATTCGAATGGAATATTGGGATGTAGTCTTTCCCAAAGTCCTTGCACTTCTTTTATGGCTGCGGCAAAATTGGCTTGACTTAGGGTAACTACAAAATAATTTGGATTTGCCTGCCCCAGAGTGAGCAAGGCATAAGGAGCTATAGGTTCATGAAGACTTTTGAAGTTGAAATCTTCGATCACTCCAATAATCTCGAAGTGATTTTTTTCTTCTGCATTTCCATAAAATACTTTACGACCTACCGCAGTTTCTGGAGTATATCCAATTTGTTCGACCGCTGTTTTATTAAGGATAATCGAAAGTGAATCATTAGCCCTATTTTTTGAGAATGCCCTACCATGCAGTAGGGTATATCCTAATGTTTCTATATAGTCATCTGCCACTTGACCATATCGCGTATACACATTATCCTGAACCGTTTTATCCTCTGCATAAAAAGCATTGTCGCTAATCACATGTAATCCTGGATAAGAATCCCCTGCACTAGCAGAAACTACATTAGGGTTTTTAAGAAGTTCTGTCTTAAAGGTAGTATAGTTTTGTGCCACTTCTGAACTTCGAAGCGGTATTAGTAATTGATGTTCTTTTTTGAATCCTAAATCTTTATTTTTCAAGAAGTTCATTTGCTGCCAAATCATTCCAGAAACCAATATCAACGCTGCCGAAACCGTAAACTGAAAAATAACCAATCCCTTTCTTATCGATTTTGCAGAGATGGAATTCACCAAAGCACCTTTAAGTACGGTAACCGGAGCAAAAGAAGACAAATATAGCGCAGGGTATAGACCAGAAAGTACACTAGTGAGCACCGTTAATCCAACAATTATCAACAAAATTCCTGGGTGTGCAAAAAGATCGAGTTGTTTATTGATAAGCGTATTAAAAATTGGGATCAGTGTCCATACCAAAACCAATGCAATCAATAATGCTAACAAACATAACAGCAAAGACTCCCCAAAAAACTGAAAAATTAGTACTTTTTTCTTGGCTCCCAATACTTTTCTCACCCCTACTTCTCTCGCTCTTTTTTCGGATCTTGCCGTAGATAAGTTCATAAAGTTCACGCAAGCAATCAGTAATAAAAATGCGGCAATAGCACTAAAAATATAGATGTAGGTCATACTCCCATTTGCAGAGAGCTCCCATTGCATATTTGATTTTAGGTAAATGTCTTTCAAAGGTTGTGTCAAGTAGCTTCTTTCAAAGTTGCTCTCCGCCAATTGTGCTCCTAAGTGCCGTTGTGTAAAATCTGGTAGTTTCTGTTCAAAATTGGCTATATCGCTTCCTTTTTTAAGTTTAATATAAGTGTAAAACAGGTTATTCCCTAGTATACCTTCTTGACTGTCTACCCATGTACCAACATCATTATTCCTCATAGAAAGTAACAGGTTTGCACTAATATGAGATTTATAAGTGTCCTTTCGAAACACACCTCCTACGGTGTACTTGGTCTCCCCATAGGGAATTTCAATATCGATCACTTCGTTGATCGGATTTTTGTCTCCAAACAACTTAATAGCTACGTCTTCAGAAAGTACCACCATATTAGGTTGGTTTAACGCAGTACTCGCACTACCATACTTGAAATCATACGTCAAGACATTAAAAAAAGTAGAGTCTACATAATACCCGTTGGTTTCGTACAGTTTGATATTGTCCTTGTTATTTTTCAAAAGGAACTTATCGATATTAGGAAATTTAAGTACTCTTGTTGCTAATGCTATTTCTGGAAATTCGTCTTGTAACGTTTGTGCCATCGGACCTGCAGTCGTTGCCAATTCTGTACCTGCGGATTCCATAAAGACACGATAGACCTGATCTGCATCTTTGTGATGTATATCATAACTCATCTCGTCCATGATATACAAAGTAAGCAATACACAAGTCGCTAATCCAACTGCTAGACCAAAGATATTGATGAAAGAAAACAACTTATGCTTCAATAAGTTTCTCCAGGCTATTTTGAAATAATTCTTAATCATAATTACGCTACTTAGATTTAATTATTCTGTTCGTAAACTCTCAATAGGATTTACTAAGGCGGATTTAAGGGCCTGAAAGCTAACTGTTAGTATGGAGATTATAAGGGCGATAAAAGCCGCCAGTACAAACACCCAAAGATCAATTGAAGTTCTATATGCAAAATTTGTAAGCCAATCGTCCACCAGAAAATAAGCAATAGGGATGGCTATCAGTATTGAAATCATAATGAGTTTTGCAAATTCTGAAGTAAACAAAATCACCAATTCAGACATTTTTGCTCCAAGAACCTTTCTTATTCCCAATTCTTTAACTCGCTGTTCTGCCGTAAACGCCGAGAGTCCGAATAAACCAAGACAGGCAATAATTAATGCCATAACGGTAAAAATGTTTAGCACCAACCCCATTTGCTGCTCTGCTACAAAGGTGTTTTCAAAATCTTGATCCATAAAACTGTATTCAAAAGGAAATGAAGGATCAATCTGTGCTATTTCTTCTTGTACACTGGTAATTATTTCCTGTACATCAGCACTATTTTTGAAGGATTCTGAATGAAGTCTCATAGAATAGTATGATAAACCGGCTCCGTAATCCCAAACCTTATCATTTTGATGATGAATAATAACCAATGGCCCGATTTCTTGTCGAATGCTATTAAAATTAAAATTCTTGACTACTCCTATTACTTCGAACTCATCTTCATTGCCAGAGGCCAATGCCAATATTTTCCCTACCGGAGATTCATTTTCATAAGCATCTCTGGTCCCCCATCCTAATGCTTTAACAGCTTCTTCATTAAGAACCACTTTGTACTTATCATTAGGTCTTGCAGAAATATCAAAATTTCTTCCTGCTATAAACTCTACTCCCAAAAGATCCAAATAATCTTCTTCCGTTCTTACATTTCTAAGTTGAACCACATCACTGTTTCCTCCAATGTTTTTATAGCGATCTCCACTCCAAATATCGGGTGGCAAACCAAAGGATTTTCCCACCTTATCAAAAGCTGGGTTTGATTGTAGTTTTGTTTTAAGAGACTCCGTATCAAATCCAAGTTGTTCTATGTTATGAATTTGAAGAATATGATCTCGATCAAAACCAATATCAAGTGAGGATGCATACTTTAACTGTTTCTGAACAAAAAACGTACATATTACCAAAGCAATAGAAATGGTAAACTGAAATATGACCAAGGCATTTCTAATCCCCTTACCTTTAAATTTACTACTTATCTTACTTTTAAGAGTTTCAGCTGGACGAAATGCAGAAAGATAGAAAGCTGGATAGCTCCCGGAAACAATTCCTAATACCAAAATAAATACCCCTATAATTACAAGAAATAAAGGATTACCTAGATATGAAGACAATTCCAGTTTGGTATTGGCTACGGTATTAAATACTCCTAAGAACAACTGCACCAATAATAATGCGATCAAAGTCCCCAAAAAAACGAACAATGTAGATTCTAGAATAAACTGCTTAATTAGTGCTGTTTTTTGAGACCCCAATACTTTTCTAACCCCAATCTCTTTGGCTCTTTTTGACGATCTGGCCGTAGATAGATTCATGAAATTAATACTGGACAGCACTAATACCAATATCCCAATTGCTCCAAAAATTTTGACATACATAGGGTTTCCCGTGGGACCAAAAGTATGGAAATTCGGTGCTCCTGATCGGTAAACTTCTCTAAGAGGTTGTAACTCCAATTTCCAAGAATAGCCTTTTGTGAACTCTTCAAACGTTTGATTAAAAATACGTTCTGTAGTTGGTGGTGCCCATTTTGGTGGTATCGCCTGAATTTTATTAGTTAGAGCAGTTATATCTGTCCCTTCTTTTACCAAACCATAAGTACCAAAGGCTGTCCATATCCATTTCCATCCATCTCTTTTCATTTGTTCTGAAAAACTGCTTAGAGAAACCAAAACATCAAACTGAAAATGGGATTTATAAGGAACATTTTCGATAATCCCTTTTACCGTATAGGTTTGCCAATGACCTTCCCAATCTTTTACTTCTACAGTCTTTCCTATTGGGTTTTGATCCCCAAAGTAAGTTTTGGCCTTTTCTTCAGACAGTATCATACTCATGGGTTCGCTCAAAGCGGTTGCTTTGTTTCCTTTAATCCACGGAAAGGAAAAAACATCGAAGAAATTGTCTTCCGCAGCATAGTAAAAATCCTCATTATACACATTACTTTCAGTACCATCCAGAACACGAAGAACTTGAGATCCTCTATTCAATAGCCTGGTTACCTCTTCAAACTCTGGTGCATCCTCGCGTAAAGCAACGGCAACATTAGGGCCGGTACTTGATACTTGTTCTCCCCAATCTCCCCAAATGTCAGGTTGATTTATTCTATAGATACGATCTCCTTTTTCATGAAAAGTATCATAAGTCAACTCACTATGCACATAAAGCCCAATGATAAAACAAGTACAAATACCAATGCTTAATCCAATAATATTGAGAATGCTAAATTGTTTTTGTCGTAGGGCATTTCTCCAGGCTATTTTGAAATAATTCTTAATCATAATTATGCTACTTAAATTTGATTATTCGGTTCGTAAACTATCTACAGGATTCGCCATTGCAATTTTCATGGTTTGAAAACTTACCGTAACTATGGTAATCACAATTGCACTTAATGCCGCTGTAGCAAACACCCAAAATTCTATAGGTGTGCTATATGCGAAGTCTTTGAGCCATTCTTTGACCAGAAAATAGGCCAAAGGTGAAGCCAACACCACCGAGATTATAATGAGCTTGGTAAACTCTGAAGAAAATAACATGGCCAACTCTGATACTTTGGCTCCTAGTACTTTTCGTATACCTAATTCTTTAACACGCTGTTCTGCAGAAAATGCTGCAAGACCAAACAATCCTAAACAGGCAATAATTAATGCTAAAACAGTAAAAATGTTTAGTATCGTAGCCATTTGTTGTTCTGTTCTAAATGTATTTTCGAATTCCTGATCCAAAAAGCTATATTCAAACAAAACTGAGGCATCCATCTTTTTCATTTCTTGTTGAATATCATCAATAACACCTTGTAGTTCTCCGGTATTGCTAACGGTCTGTGGATTAATTCGCGCGGCCAAATAGGTACGCCCTCGACCATAATTCCAAACCCAATCATTATCCTTATGAAGGATAACCAATGGCCCTATTTTTTCTTTGGTAGAACTGAAGTTAAAATCCTTGACCACTCCCAATACCTCCATCTTACTGGCGTTTTCATTAGTCATGGCTACATATTTTCCAACTGGAGAATCGTTATGATAGTTTTCTTTATTCCCCCAACCAAACATCTTTACCGCTTCCTCATTCAAAACTACTCCGTATTTATCGGCTTCTCTTAAAGGATCAAAGTTCCTACCTGCCAAAAACTCTACTCCCAAAAGGTCCAAAAAGTCTCCTTCGGTTCGTACATCGTCAAAATGCAAGGCTGGATTTTCTGGTCCAAACGCTCTGTATTTATCCCCAGAAGTTACATTAGGAGGGATACCATAAGACATCCCTACGTGTGTAAATGCTGGATTTGCTTTTAGTTTTTCTTTCAGTGTCTCTCCTTGCCCTTCTAACTGCTCAAAATTGTGAATCTGCAATACATTATCTTTTAGCAATCCAAGATCCAAAGACGAGGTATACGACAATTGTTTTTGAACAAAGAAGGCAAAAATGATCAATGCGATCGAAACTGTAAATTGAAATACTACTAACCCATTTCTTAAGTTCTTTCCTTTGAATACCGAAGACATCTTTCCTTTTAAGGTTTCTATCGGACGAAATGCGGATAGGTAAAATGCAGGATAACTCCCTGACAAAATTCCTAATACAAGGATAAACAATACAATAAGTGTGATACAAATAGGATTGCCTAACACTGGTAGCATGGACAAGTTCTTATCGGCTATCGCATTAAATACACCCAAGAAAAGTTGTACCAACACAAGCGCAAAAATTGTACTTACCGTTACAAAAAGGGTAGATTCCAGTATAAATTGTTTGATTAATCTCGTTCTTTCAGACCCAAGTACTTTTCGAATCCCTACTTCTTTTGCTCTTTTGGAAGATCGAGCTGTAGATAGATTCATGAAGTTAATACTCGACAAGAAAAGGATCAAAATCCCTATAGCTATGAATAGTTTTACGAACTGTGGCTTACCGGTAGGACCAAAAAGATGACTCTTGGGATCGTTTGAAAGGTAAATACCTCGTAAAGGTTGAAGGTATAATCTCCATTCATTCTCAGCGGTAAACGCTTCATAAGACTGATTAAACAATCTTTGTGTAGTAAGTGCTGCCCATTTTGGAGGGATCGCCTGAATCTTCTCCTCGAGCACCTCAACATTAGTTCCTTCTTTTATCAGCCCGTAAGTAGCAAAACCTGTCCAGGCCCACAACCAATTTTGCCGATCCAATCTATTTTGGATAGTTGATAGTGACATCAACACATCAAACTCTAAATGAGAATTGTTGGGTAAATTCTCTAATACTGCAGTTACCGTAAATGTACTCCATTGATCATTGGATTCTCTTACCTCGAGTTGCTTCCCCAGCGCATCTTCATTTCCAAAATAGCGTTGCGCCATTTCTTCGGTAATAACCATACTCATAGGTTCTTTGAGTGCAGTCTGAATATCTCCTTCTTTAAACCGAAAAGAAAACACCTCAAAGAAATTTTCTTCAGCCAAAAAGGCTTTCTCTTCTTTAAAGAGGTCTCTATCCTGATTTTCGCTTTTTCGTCTCATGGTTTGAGCACCTGCATCCAGCATACGAGTTATCTTTTCGAACTCTGGAGCATCTGCTTTTAGTGCTTCTGCTACATTAGGACCGGTAGATGCATATTGCTTATTCCAATCTCCCCATATATAGGATTGATTCACTCTATAAATACGATCTCCATTTTCATGAAAGGTATCATAGTTCGTTTCGCTATATACATACAGACCTATCATAAAGCAACTGGTAATACCAATGGTAAGTCCTAATATGTTTAGAAAAGTAAATTGCTTTTCTCTTATCAAATTCCTCCAGATAATCTTGAAATAATTTTTAAGCATGATTTACGTTTTTTGATTGATTTTTTTATTCATCTCGTAGCGCATCTACAGGATTTGCACTTGCCGCAGCAAAACTTTGCCAGCTTACGGTAAGTAATGTGATACCCAGTGCAATAATTCCTGCCAACCCAAAGATCCACCAGTTCAAACTGGTTTTGATGGCAAAGTTTTGCAACCAGGCATTCATTGCATACCAGGATATGGGCACAGCTATAAAAAAGGCTACGCCTACCCATTTGATAAAATCGATATTGAGTAGTTTTAGTATTTTGAAAATAGTGGCTCCATTAACTTTACGGATACCTATTTCTTTTTTTCGTTGTATACAGGTATACGAAGTCAAACCGAACAGACCTAATGCTGCAATAAATATGGCTAAGGCTGTGAAAATTTTGAACGCATCCCTAAATTTGTTGTCTTCTTCGTACTGTTTTTGAAATTTCTTATCCAAAAATGTATAATTAAATGTACTCGAAGGAAATACTGAAGACCAGGTTTTTTGCAATTCATTTAGCGCAGTATTGTATCCAGAAACTGAAGTAACACTTGGATTCAATTTTACCAATAGTACATCCCGTGTTGGTGTATATCGCAACACCATGGGTTCTACCGGATTTTTTACCCCAAAATGATGATAGTCTTTGATAATCCCAACAATATTCCAATCACGACCCCAAAACTTTACTTTTTTATGTAATGCCTCCTCCACATTAGTGATCCCCACTTCTTTTACAAACTCGGCATTGACAATTATATCTTTACTATATCCTTTTGGAGTTTCCTTGAACGTTTTCCCAGCCAAAAATTCGATGCCCATAACCTCAAAATAATCCGTATTTGCCTCATATGTATACCATACCTTTTGTTCATTTATGGTACCGTCGGGATAGGTCATCCCCATAAAAGAAGATAGATTATCATATCCGTCACCAGGGTATGTATTTGACAAACCTGTACTGAGTACTATGGAGTTTTGTTTAAGTTCTTGAGATAACACCGAGAAATCAGCTCGCAATAAAGAATCGGATTTGTTGGTTAGGATTTCACCTTGTATGGCCAATACATTATTCAAATCAGAACCTATGGGTTGATCATTGATAAAATTAATTTGCTTGGTGACTACGATAGTTCCTATAAGCAGTATGATGGTCGCCAAAAACTGAGTAATAATCAGGGCTTTTCTAATATGTAATCCCTGAGCAGAAGTACGCACCTTCCCTTTTAACGCTTTTGAAGGCGTATAGCGACTTAGCACAATAGCAGGATATAACCCTGCTAACATCATACCTAGCAAAATAATCCCCAAAATAGGAAGTAGCTTTTGTATGATATCAATCTCAAAACGCAGTGTTTTTCCTGTAAATTCGTTATAGATTGGTAATATGAGCGTTGCTATAATTATGGCAATAATAATTGCCGCTATATTGAGCATAAACGACTCCAACAATGACTGTACAATAAGCTGTTGTTTTTGTGCCCCGGCTACTTTTCTGATTCCTATTTCTTTAGCTCTTTCTAAAGACTTGGTGGTAGAAAGATTGATGTAATTCAGCCAAGAAAGAATCAATATGATAAATGCAATGGCTGTAAGAAATTTGATACGGGTAATGCTACCATTTGCCTCTGCTTCATAAGGTTTATTAGAATATAAATGAATATCTTCTATAGGTTCGATATTCATACGCTCATCTTGTACTTCGGTCATACCTCGATCTACAATCTTTTTTTGTAAAAGAGTGGCATCCGCTTTTTCATCAATTTTTAAATAAGTAAAGAACGTATTGTTATTCCAATTGGGTCGTTTAATATTATCCCCAACAGCCTCTAGGTTAGGAAGAGTGCTATAAGAGATCAAATATCCAATTTTGAAATGTGAGTTTTGATCCAAATCTGGAAGCACACCAGTAACCTTTACCAAAGTAGAAGAACCCTGAAAAAACTGTAGCGTCTTCCCAATAGGATTCTGATCTCCAAAAAGTGTTTGGGCTAACGAAGCCGTGAGTACTATAGTATTTGGTTCTGTTAACGCAGTACGAGTATCTCCATACGTTAGGTTCTGACTAAAAATATCGAAATAAGTAGGGTCTGCAACACAACCATCACTTATTTCAAGAATGTGATGCTGGTTTTTTAAAGTTGTTTTTCCCAATCTATAGAATCGCACGTAATCCTCAACCTCCTGAAACTCCTTTTTTAATGTAGGACCTACCTGGTTATACGTTTGTGCATCCCCAGCCACATAGGTATCTCCTTCAAGATAATCCATATAGGCCCGATAAACATTTTCAGAACCATCAAAACGGTCATAACTATGTTCATATCTTATATAGACCATCAAAAGAATAAATGAAGCAACCCCAATGGCTAAACCTGCTATATTAATGAAAGAATACAATTTATTCTTCAAAAGATATCTCAATGCTATTTTAAAATATAAGGTATACATGGTACATTCTAATTTTTCTAATTACTATTCTGTCCTAAGACTCTTCACTGGATTTTGCAATGCAGCCTTAATAGTCCCAAAGGATATTGTGGTCAATGCGATCAATAGTGCTACGATTCCAGCTCCCGCAAATAGCCCGATATTTAAGTCCATTCGGTAAGAATAGTGCTCTAGCCATTGATTGGCATACCACCAGGCTACAGGCACTACAATAATAAAAGCAACCACTACCAACTTCATAAAATCCTTGGCTAGTAGTATCACCAATGAAGGTACATTGGCGCCTACTACTTTTCGAATTCCGATTTCTTTGGTTCGTTTGTTTACGACAAGCAAAGAAATGGCCAACAGACCAATACAACTTAGCAGTATAGATATGATAGCTCCACTGGTGATAATGGTGATCATAATTCTTTCACGTCTGAAAGTTCTATCGATATTTTCATCAATAAAAGACCCTAGAAACTCCGAATTTGGCTCTAGTTTTAACCATGCCTTTTCTATAATATCATAGGTTTGTGAAATATCAGAAGGTGCTACTTTAACGTAAGCATATCGCACTTGTTTTTGCGTTGATAGAAATATGGTAAGCGGTTCAATCTCTCTATCCAAATCTTTAAAATTGAAATCCTTGACCACACCCACTATCGTATGTTGAATGCTATCACTTATGATATTAAGTCTTTTCCCTATGGGATCAGGTTCCTGAAGCTCTTCGATCATGGATTCATTGATGACAACAGATAAACTGTCTGAGGCAAAATCGCGATCAAATGATCTTCCAGAAAGCAAAGAAATATCCAAAGTGTTGAGATAATCATGATCCACTACCAACATATGTGTTCCTACCTGTCGATTTTTGTAATCAAACCCCAACGAGCTAGAATAACGGCTTCCGTCTCTACCTCTACCCAAATTATCATCAGACGCGGTGATTCCAAGAATATTGGGTTCATTTTTCAATTCTTCTCTAAGGAGATTCACTACTTTATTGCCTCCTTGTTTACCATTAAGAGGTACCGAAATTACTTGTGTTTTATTAAACCCCAAGTCTTTGGTTTGCATATATCGTAGTTGTCCTCGAAGTACAAAACTTCCGCTGATTAATAAAATCACAATAGCGAATTGAACAATCATCAATATATCTCTTACTCGATCACGGCCATTGATTTGTATTTTCCCCTTTAGCGCTTGCAGTGTACCCAGTTTACTTAGTAAAAGCGCCGGATACCCTCCTGCGACTGTAGTCAAAGTAAAAAATACCACAACCAACACGATTACGGTAATCAGACTCAAAGTGTTTGTAAATGTAGCTCCCGTGTTGAATAAGGATTTGAATTCATCAATAAAAACAACGCTTAGGATGCCTCCAAAAATTAAGGTTGTGATAAAAATCAAAACACTCTCACTCCAAAACTGCATAAACACATGCTTTTTTGCAGCGCCCAGTGTTTTGCGCATTCCAATTTCTTGTAGTCTTGATGTACTTTTGGCAATGCTCATATTTACAAAGTTCACACAAGCAATAAACAGCAAGAGTATAGCAATACTCAATACAACATAAGGTAACGCTCGACTCACTATCAACTCCCTATCGCTGTAACTTGTAAAATACAGATCCTCAAACGGGTGTAATTTCATTTGAACATACTCCCCATTTCCATTCAAAGGTGATCCATCTCTTTTTGCATTTTCTATTTCTTCTGAAAAATGAAGATTCATGAATGCTCTTGTGTTTTCTTCAAATTGAGCAACCGAAACACCTTCGTTTAACTGAACATATACTTCATGATTAGAATGATCCCATTCATTTTTATAATCTTGATACTGTGGAGAATTTTGGAAATTAATAATTACTTCGAACTCCATGCTACTATTATCCGGAATATCCTGTAAAACTGCAGCAACCTGAAAAGGCTTCTTTCTTCCTTTAATCAAAAGATCTACGGTCTCTCCTACCACATCAGTAGTACCAAAAATGGTATTTGCCATTTTATGTGTAATTCCGATCGTATTTTTTTCTTGTAACCATGTGCCTTGGCTCCCTTTTTCCTGAGCAAAAGAGAACATCTCCAAAAAATCTGGATCCACCCAATTGATATCTGCGGTTATTTCCTTTTCATCTTTTAGTAACAAAATTTTTCCATCTTGATATCTAGAAATTTTATATATCCCTGGTACCTCTTGTTTTAGCGCATTGGCCAAAGGCATAGGCTGAGAAATATAAATGTCTGATCCCTCAGGAATTTGCCATTGGGTATATAGCTGATGGATTTCTCCTTTATTTTCATGAAAATTATCGTAAGAAAGCTCAAAAAAAGCAGCCATGCTCAACAAAATGGCCACTCCAAAAGCGACAGAAAGCCCAATAATATTTAGGATCGTAAACCCTTTGTTTTTCCAAAGGGTACGCCACGCTATTTTGATATAATTTTTAAACATGTTGTTTCTTATTTGCAATTATTCACTTCTTAGACTTTTGGTTGGGTTTGCGGTTGCCGCCTTGATGGTTTGATAACTTATAGTTATCAATGTGATCAGTAATAATCCCGAAATAGACATCACAAAAACCCACCAGCTTATTTCGGTATGGTAAGTATAGTTCTCCAACCATCGCTTCATAAAAAACCAGGCGATTGGCGTGGCGATTGCTCCGGCAATTAGAATTAGTTTACAAAAGTCCTTGGCAAAAAGAATTAATATTCCCGAAACTCCACTACCCAAGACTTTACGAATCCCAACCTCTTTTGTTCTTTGCGCAACGAAAAATGAAATCAGTCCGTAAAGCCCCAAGCAGCTAATAAAAATGGCTAACCCAGAGAATAATTTTGAAAGAGATAACAAGCGTTGTTCTTCTTCATATTGATCTTGAACACGCTCATCGAGAAAACTAAACTCGTAGATGAACTTTGGAAAAACCTGCCTCCATTTTTGTTCAATTTCGTTTAATGTGCTTTTTACATTCTGATCATTAATTTTTACCGCAATCTCATGAAATGCATTAGTTTGTGGAGCGATGAAAACTGGACTAATATCCAAATGGAAGTTTTGGTCATGAAAATTGGCTATAACTCCTGAAACAGTTGCTTTTATAAATCCTCCATTAAGTTCCAGTTGTTTGCCTATCAACTCTTCTGGCGAACCTAAACCTAGTTTCTGTGCAAGTTTCTCGTTGACTACCACCTCGGTAATAGAATCCGACATTCTAAAATTTCTACCAGCTACCAATTGTAAATCAAACGTACTGATGTAATCATCGTCAGCCATTTTTGCTGATATTGAAAACTCTTCATATTCTGGTCGGTTATTATATCTTAAACTAGTTCCCCAATTGTTATACCCTGCTCCTGGACTAGCCAAACAGGCAGTTACATTTTCTACTCCCGGTAATTGAAAAATTCGTTCTTTAAGACCTTCGAGTTTGATATGTTCTATATCTTCTGGAACACTAAGCATAACAATAGCATCCTTATCAAACCCTAAATCCGCGTTTACCGCATAGTTAATTTGTTTACCAATCACGACAGTGCCCACAATCAAAAGAATAGAAATCACAAATTGTGCGGTTACCAAAATTTTACGTGTAAATTGACCTCCAGCATCTCTTTGGGTAAGTTTTCCTTTTAGGGCAAGCGTCGGAAGAATTCGTGCCAATAAAATACCAGGATAACTTCCTGCAAAAAGGGAAACAAATGTCAATAAAGTAAGAACCAGACCAGCCACTTTAATGTCCAAAAGTGATTGTAAAGACAGGTCAAGTTCAAAAAGGGAATTAAATGAAGGAAGCACAAGTAATGTGATAAACAAGCCTACTAGCATTCCAAAAAGACTGATAATAAAAGTTTCAGAAATGAATTGCCAAAATAAATGTTTTTTGTTACTCCCCAACACCTTTTTTATCCCAATTTCTTTTGATCGAGTAAAGGCTTGCGCTGTTGAAATATTGATGAAATTGATACACGCTACCCCAATTAAAAATATACCTACCAAACCAAATATCCAGAGTAAACTCACATTAATCCCATCGTATCTATTATCAAAATGAATATCGGAAAGAGCCTGAAGTTTGTAACGGTGTACATTTTTACTTCTAGGTCTATGTTTATTTACCAATTCGATTAAGGTTTGCTCTATATGAGCGATATCCTGATTTGGATGTAACAATGTAAAACATCGCAGTGACCCATTAATACCTCCCCAACTCCCACTATATATAAAATCATCATACGCTTTGATAGAAGGATAGGAAATAAAAATAGGGGTAGAGATCATCGAATTTGCCGGCAAATCTTTAAGAATACCTATTACCTCGATAGTTTCCTGATTCTCTAATATAAAGTTTTGCCCCAACGGGTTTTGTTCTCCAAACATTTTGGTCGCAAAACTTTGAGTGATATACGCTGTATTTGGTTCTTCTAGTGTTCTCCCACTAAGTTGATCTACCAAAGGAAAATCAAAGATTCTGAAAAATGAAGATTCTGAAAAAGCAATATCTTCTCTAAACCGTTTTGAATTTTTTTCATCTGCACCATCGATCTGCCAATCTTCTCGATAATAGTAACTAGCTACTTCTTCGGCAAAATCATAATCAGATTGAAAAGCTTTTGCAAATCCTGGTGGTACCGCAGATTCATACTCCACATCATCTCGACGTTCTTCGGTAACAACACGATAGATTCTATCTTCATTGTTATGAAAATTATCAAACTGGAGATGGTGATTTACAAATAAAAAGATAAGTATTCCGCATGCAAATCCCAATGCCAGACCTAAAATATTGATCAGAGCAAACACCCTTTTCTTTCTAAGGTTTCTCCAGGCGATTAATAAATGAGTTTTAAACATAACTTCGTTTTTTGATGATATTTATTCGGTTCTTAAGCTCTTTAAAGGCTTAATAAATGTGGCACTTATTGATTGATAACTAACGGTAAGAATGGCAATGACGGTTACCAACACCGCACACCAAACAAATACCTGCCAATTAAGCGTCACTTTGTATTCGAAATCTTCTAACCAACGTTTCATTACAAACCAAGCGATTGGTGATGCAATCACTATAGATATAACTACTAGTTTTAAAAAGTCCTTACTCAGTAATTTGTAGATTGTAAAATGTGAAGCTCCAAGTACGATTCGAATACTGATCTCCTTGTTTCGTTGTTCTACCATAAAAGCGGATAGTGCAAATAGCCCTAAGCAAGCAACGAATAATGCAAAAAGGGCAAAACTGTTAAAGATGATGCCTAACCTTTGTATATCTTTATGCATTACCTCGAATCGTTGATCCAAAAAGGTATATCTAAGGCTTTGATTTGGAGATAAATCATCCCAAATTGCATGAATAGATTTGATCAAGTCTTTTGGACTATCTCCATTGATTCTAGCAGTAACAATAGAAGATTCGTTTCCTATCGCCATACAAAGAGGTTGTATAGCTTCTTTTAAAGAGGCAAAATGGAAATCTTCAACGACTCCGATCACTTCAAAAACTTGTCCGCTATTGGTTATTTTTTTACCCACCGGATCTGTTAAACCTAATTGCTCAACCATTTTTTCATTGATAATAGCTCCACTCTCTGCATCATCTCTTCGATCTTTGGAAAAATCTCTCCCCGAAGACAGTTTCATTCCCATGGTTTTGATATAGTCTTCATCAACGCGCCACATTTGTCCGGCTACACCTTTGTTTTCACCAACACGACCTTCTTTCCAAAAAGCATTACCGTTTCTTTTGGTTTCTGTAATGGGCAGGTAATCACTGATCGAAACCTGATGCACTCCAGAAAGGGATATCAACTCTTCTTTAAAAGTGTTGACTTTATCACCCAAGGTATTCGTTCCTTTAATAACAAGCACCTGATCTTTGTTGAATCCTAATTCTTTATTCAGGATGTAATCCATTTGCTTGTAAATCACCAAAGTTCCTATTAAAAGAATTACCGATACCGAAAACTGAAAAATTACTAATCCGCTACGTAGGTTTCCACTTTTACTCCCCAGACTCAAACTACCTTTCAACACATCAACAGGCTTAAACGAGGATAAATAAAATGATGGATACAATCCTGCGATAATCCCAACTACAATGGACGCTAAAACGATAAGAGGCAAAAACCAGAGTGCTCCCCAAGGAATAAGTATTTCCTTGGATGCAATTTCATTAAAATAAGGCAACAACATCCAGGCAAGAAACACCCCCGAACCAAATGAAATAAAGCTAAAAATTACCGATTCTATTAGAAACTGAGTTACCAGATTTTGCCTGAAAGCACCCACCGTTTTACGAAGTCCTACCTCTTTTGCCCGGTTGGCTGATTTTGCTGTAGAAAGATTAATAAAGTTGATACATGCCAAAAGCAAAATGAAAATAGCAATCCCTCCAAATAGCCATACGAAACGAATATCGCTATGAGATAAGTTATCTTGTATGTCTACAGAGCGTAAATGAATATCGGTTACGGGTTGTAAAATAAATCGAGAGCTATTACGCATTTCACGTATTTCTTCTTCAGAAGCATTGCCCTGTAGCGCTGGCACTGCATACTTATCAAAGGTCTGCATTAATTTTTCCTCGAGAGAAGCTATATCTGTACCTGGTTTTACCAACACATAATTGGCATAGTTACTAGACAGCCAATTCGCACTTTCTCCCTCCCAAAACTCATGATGTGCTTTGGTAATTAAAAAATCATACTTAAAATGAGTATTTGAAGAAATGATCCCCATAACTCCTCCAATCGTGTACGGGTTTTCGACGTCATTGTCTAATATAATTTGTTTGCCCAATGCATTTCCTTCTGGAAAATATTTATCCGCTTTTTCTTTAGAAAGTACGATCGAATTGGGGGCAGATAGTGCATTTTCTCTAGACCCTAAAACCAAAGGAATATCTAATATTTCTAATAAACTCGGATCCACAAACACAAATTCTTCTTCAAAATTACTTTGTGTCTGATTCAGAGTCCTTAGTTCTTTTCCAACAGGACTTAATAGTTCATGTTTTAGAAATCTTCCGGATTTTATAATTTCTGGATAATCGTTGGTTAATGCTTGAGCAAAAGGCGACGGGAAAAATACATGTTGTCTTTTTTCTCCATTAAGCATAATCTCTCCAATCACCCGAAACGCCTGATCCTTTTTGGTATTATGTGTATCATAACTTACCTCATCTCTAATGAATAAAAAGATCAGGATACATGCTGCTATTCCTATAGCAAAGCCCCCTATTTTGATAGTGGTAAACATCCGATCTTTGCTAATGTTCCTCCATGCTATTTTTAAATGATTCTTAAACATGACTGTTCGTTTTTTGATGATTTTATTCGGTTCTAAGACTCTTTACCGGATTGGCCAAAGAGGCTTTCAGGGCGTGAAAACTAACGGTTGCCAGTGCGATGATTATTGCACTTGTGCCCGCTAGTAAGAACATCCACCATTCTATCGAGATTCTATAGGCGAAACGAGATAACCAATCGTTCATAACATACCAAGCCAACGGCGATGCGATTAAAAACGCCACGGTAACCAGCTTTAGAAAATCAGTAGATAGTAATTTTACTACTTGGGCCACCGAAGCTCCCAGTACTTTACGAACCCCAATTTCTCTTTTGCGTTGAAGCATAGAATACGCAGCAAGACCTAGCAAACCAAGACAAGAGATTAAAATCGCCAAGACCGCGAAATTGAGAAACAAACTTCCAAAGCGTTCCTGACTACGATATTGTTTATCAAAGTTTTCATCCAGAAATTGGTAATTAAAAGAATCGTTTGGTAAAATGGCTTCCCATTTGTTTTGGATATCTGCTAATGTCTGTTTGATATTGTTCCCGGTAATTTTGATAGCTAATAGATCAGTCTCATCTGGCTTCATGGTCATGGTGAGTGGTTGTATATTTTCTTGTAGTGATTTGAAATGAAAATCCTGTATCACCCCAATGATCTGACCATCTTTCCCCCATTGCGAGAAGGTAGCACCCAACGCATCTTTTGGAGAAGCATAACCCAAAAATTTTACCGCTTTTTCATTAATGATCATCCCTTGAGCAGAATCGGTAACAAAGTCTCTGGAAAAACCTCTCCCGGCAATCACTTTAAGACCAAATTGAGAAATAAAGTCATGATCAACGAAGTAGGCATTGATATTTGCAATCTGACCTTCTCCCTGGCTATTTTGAATTACAGAATATGCCGAATTATTATATGCTCCAGGAACAGCAGAAGCCAAAGTTGTCGACACCACACCTGAGATATTATCGATATTATCCTTTAACTCTTTTTGCGCTGAAGAAACGGTTACTGGTAAAAGAACGGTATGCTCTTTATCAAACCCTAATTCTTGGCTACGCATATAATTCATTTGGTTGTAAATGATAATCGTGCCTATAATCAACGTAATTGAAATGGTAAACTGTGTAATCACTAATCCTTTTCTTAAGATGATCCCTCTGGTTCCTGTAGAAAAATTACCTTTCAATACATTTACAGGCTTAAAAGAAGACAATACAAACGCAGGGTAGATTCCTGCAAAGGCACCAATGGATAAGGCGATTAAAAACAGATAAGCAATATTGATAGGGTTGGTAAAAATCCCATCACTAATCACTTTTCCTGCAATTTCATTAAACGCTGGTAAAACCAAAGCTGCCAATATCGAAGCAATTACAAAAGCGATCAAGCTTATGATAATAGATTCGCCTACAAACTGTAGAGATAACTGACGTTTTTCGGCTCCGATTACCTTTCGTACTCCAACCTCTTTGGCTCGCTCTACTGATCTGGCAGTAGTTAGATTCACAAAGTTGATGCATGCGATCAACAGAATAAAAATTGCAATAATAGAAAAGATATAAATAGTTCCTAAATCCCCGCTATACTCTCCTCCTCTTTCAGAACGTAAATACACATCTTCCAACGGTTCTAAGAATAAGGAAACAAACATTTTGTCGCGTCTCATCGTCTCTCCTGAATTACGTTCAAGAAAGTCTGGAAATTTTGCTTCTAGTTGTTTGGGATCTGTATTGGGATGCACAAGAATATACGCGGCAGGATCATACAACCCCCACGCATCATTAATTCTTGGTAATACCCCTTTGCTATAGGTAGTCATAGAAATAATCATATTCGCTTTGATATGAGAATTCTCTGGGATTTCATCCATAATACCGGTTACCGTAAAAGGTAAGTCATTGATATCTTCATCTTTAATGCGTATGGTTTTTCCTATTGCAGATTCATTACCAAAGTATCTATTTGCCGTTTCCTGGGTAAGCACGACACTATATGGTTCCTGCAATACAGATTTCTTATCTCCTTGAAGTAACCCAAAATCGAACATTTCAAAAAACGCTCTATCTGCTGCCGCAGCTTTATCTTCAACAAGTTTTATTTCATCTTTTCGGACCGCCAGTTCTAAACGCATAAAACGCACTGCCGAAATTACTTCGGGAAACTCTTCTTCCATATGCGGAGGTACCGCACAAGCAGGTCTACTACTTTCCATCTTTCCAGAAGAAGGCGTATCCAGATCTGCTACAACTCGGTAAATGGAATTTTTCTTACTGTGAAACTTGTCATAGCTATGCTCAAAGTTTACATATTGTAAAATAAGAAATCCTGCAGTTAGCCCTATTGCCAAACCTATGATGTTGATTCCAGAATACACCTTATTCTTGATGAGGTTTCTCCAGGCTATTTTGAAATACATTTTAAACATGACTGTTCGTTTTTTGATGTTGTAAGTTGATGAGGTTTTAGATCTCTAATTCATTTTTCGTATGGTTGCATCCCCTATAATAATTCCTTTATTTACAGAAGGGTTACCATCGTATGTCACATTCGCTTCACCATAGGCAGTTACTTTGAGATCATCTTTAACATTAACTCTGAAATTACCTTCTCCATAAGCAGTGATCTTGGTGCTTTCATTATTGAGTCCTAAAGCATTTATTTCTCCTTCTCCATACACCGTATATTTTTGACGATTTACGGCTCCTCCTTTAAATTCAAGATATCCTTCTCCATACATGGTTACCCCTAATCTGTCTACACTGATTTCTTCTAAGGTAACTTTAGGTTCTCCATACAGTTTTAATCTAAAATCTTCGGTTTGTATTGGACTTAAACACTTGATCACTTCTTCTCCTCTGATAGAAAGTTCTTTGAGGTTCTTGTAAGTAACTGTAGCAGTAATCATAGTCCCTGGATAAATTGGTTTTTTCATTTTCCATCCATTTTGATGATGCACTTTTTTCTGTTTAGTCACCATTTTTGCCCCATCCAGATAGATTCTTAGTGTTTTTCCTTCTACTTCTACATTGATTTTATGATCTTCTACTTTTGAATTTTCTATAACCACACTCTCGGTATCTCCTTGCTTAAATACCACCTCAACATGTGGACTAATGATTGCTTTTTCAAAATGATCAACGGTAATGTTCTTTTGGGCATAACCTACTGTAGTAGCTATAAGCGCAGTGGTAAGCGTAACGATTTGAATAACTAATTTTGTCATGAGTTTAATTTTTTGTGTTTATACTTTATGCATTTACCTCGAAAGGTTTATTTTGACTTTCGGTTACAATTTGTCCGTCAAAGAGATTGATGATTCGATGTGCGTAATGTGAGTCTCGATCAGAGTGAGTAACCATAATAATCGTAGTTCCTTCTTGATTGAGTTCGGTTAGTAAATTCATCACCTCGATCCCATTTTTGGAGTCCAAATTACCTGTAGGCTCATCGGCAAGTATTAATTTGGCATTGGTAACCACAGCTCTGGCAATTGCAACTCTTTGTTGCTGTCCCCCTGATAATTGTTGAGGGAAGTGCTTTTCGCGATGTGCAATTTTCATACGTTCCAGTACGGCATTTACTTTTTGCTCCCGTTCGCTCTTTTTCATATTCAAATAAATAAGAGGTAGTTCTACGTTTTCAAAAACGGTAAGTTCATCGATGAGGTTAAAGCTCTGAAATACGAATCCCAAGTTTCCCTTTCTAATTCTGGTACGTTGATTTTCTCGTAATTTTCCTACTTCTTCTCCACCAAAATGATAGCTTCCTTCTGTAGGATTGTCGAGCATTCCCAGGATATTAAGAAGTGTAGATTTTCCGCAACCAGATGGACCCATAATGGCTACAAATTCTCCTTCTTCAACGGTAAGGTTCACATTATTTAAGGCCAGAGTCTCAACTTCTTCAGTTCTAAAGCTCTTTTTTAAATTCTTGATCTGTATCATTTCTTGATTGTTTATTTTATGTTTATTTAAGTATGATTTTTTCGGCATCACCAAAATTATCATAGTTTGATGTAATTACTTGTTCTCCAGTTTCGAGTCCTTCTAATAACTCATAGTATCTAGAGTTTTGTTTTCCAATTCGTATCGGTCTTCTCCACGCTACATTTCCAGACTCATCCAATACGAAAATCCATTGTCCACCGGTACTCTGAAAGAAACTTCCTTTTGGCAACAACAAAGCCTCATTAGATGCTCCCAATTGCAACTTTAGGTTATAGCTCTGTCCTGAACGAATAGTTTCTGGTTTTTCATTCACGAAGACTAAATCTACATTAAATCTTCCATTTCTTACCTCTGGATATACCTTCCGAATTCGTAATTCATACTCGGTACCATTACGTTCTAATACAGCAGTTAAGTTTCTTTTTACTCTATCAATATAATGCTCATCGATTGAAGCTTCTATTTTGTAATCGGTTAACACATTTACCTGCCCTATACGTTGCCCTTGTTGGATACTTTGCCCTATTTCGGCATCCAAAAATCCCAACTGACCATCTGCAGGAGCTCTTACATTAAGATGATCAATCCGTTCGTATACCATGGATAGTGTTTTTTTCATTCTCGCCAGGTCCCCATCTAGCTCTTTCAAAGAAGTATTACGAAGTACATTATCCTGATCCGTTTGGATTTTTATGATTTCGAACTGTTTAGCTGCTAACTCATAATTTTCTTTTGCAGTTAAATACTCTTCTTTAGAGATAAGCTCATCTTTATACAAGGCCTCGTTTTGCTCGTAGGCTCTTTTTACTTTCTGCAATTCGTATTTTGAGTTTACCAAATCTTTTCTTCCTTCTACTTGTCTAGCATCAAAAGTAAGTTTGGTGGATCGCAGATCATTCTGTTTTAAGGCCAGGTTATTTTCGCTTGCTAAAATTTGCTCATACAATCCTCTATTTTCCAGCTTTAAAATAATATCTCCTTTCTTTACCATGGCACCTTCTTCGATCAACTTTTCGGTTACTCTTCCTCCTTCATAAGCATCCATATAGATAGTACTTATAGGAGCGACATTACCATTGATGGTGATATAATCATCAAATTTTCCGAAGGATACTTTTGCAATAGAAAGCTTTTCCCGATCTGTTCGAAAGGTAGATGCCGTATTGCCAAAAGCCATTTTCCAACCCATAAAAAGTAACAGTATACCCCCAACAATATACCCATAATGTTTAGGTCTTAATCCTTTTTTCTTTTCAATCTTTATATCCATTTTATTGTACTCTTTTGATGTTAAAAACTGGCAATCCTCTATAAAAATCCAGTGTACTCTTATTTATTTTTAATCGTAACCGTACCTGTAAAAACTCATTTTGAGCATTGGCCAATAAGTTTTTGGATTGGTTGAGCTCTATGATACTAATGAGTCCTTTCTCATATCTTTTTTGTGCAATATCAAAAGCAACTTGTTGCGCGTCTCTTCGTAAATTACTTTGCTCATATTCTCTTTGCAATGCATTTCCATCTTGTACCAATTGCTGTATGATTTGATACGTTTCCTGTTTTTGAATATTAAAATTATTCTCAGCTCTCATCATCGCCACCTTTTGCTGTTTTACTCGAGAACGATTAGACCAACCATTGCTGATAGGAATGCGCAATGAAACTCCTACAAACTGTGCAGCATTGTCTTTGATTTGTGTATTAAAAGGAATTAATTCTCCAGTATCGCTATCCAGGTTATTGTCTACATATCGCGAAGAATATCCGGCAGAAAAGACAAAAGAAGGATACAAAGCTCCTCTGGTTGCAGCCAATTGTTTTTTGGCGGCCTCGATTCGAAGTTCCTGGGCTTTGATAATAGGCACTACCGTTTGAGCAGTGTTGAAAATAGAATCCTCATTTTTTTCTACTATTTCTACAGAAGACTTTTTTTCTATCCCTAAATCAACTACGGTAATAGTTCGGTCTTCGTTCAAATTCATTTCTTGCATTAGTGCTAGCTTTGCAGCTTCCAGATTGTTCTCACTTTGCGTAACCAAAAGTTGATCAGCCAACCAAGCCGACTCAGCTTCGTATAGATCTGCTTTGGCTTTTTGACCTAATTCTACCTGTCTTTTTACCAAGTTATAGTTTTCTTGAGAAACCTGAACCTGTTCCTTAGAAATAGCAAGTAATCCTTTCATAAACTGAATGTCATAAAAAGCAGACATTACTCTGAATGCCAGTAAATATTTTTGATGTAAAGTTTCCTCGTACGATGCCTGATATAAAAACTTAGTGGCTTTGATGGTATTTACCTTTTGAAAACCTTGAAACAAATCAATTTGCGCATCAAGGCTATAATTGTTGGAAACGAATTCGGTATTCACAAAGCTATTGGTATTTGGATCTACAGATCTACCAAAATTGATACGATAATTAGAAAATGCACTTACACTAGGTAACAAGTTTCTAATCGATTGTTTGTAGTCCTCTCTATTCGCTTTCTCAGAGTATTCAAAATCTTTAACCTGAAGATTGTTTTGAATCGCATAAGATACGCACTCATCCAATGTCCAAGTTTGTTGCCCCTGAATCGTTCCCGAAAGCAAGCAACAAAAAAAGAATACTACTGTGGTCAAATATTTCATTTGTTTATAAAATTGTTTTTCGATGCCAAACTATAGTCTAATCACGTGCCAAAAACATAAATAACTGATTACTAGTGTTTTAATTAAACAGATAAAATATAATCGACGGGACACTGTAAAATATTTATACAAATAGTGTCTAATTATTTTACAGTATGATCATATTCTAATTCTCAATTTGTAGTTTTAAGGTATTAATCAAAAGGTATTATGCAAGAAGGAAAAGTATTGATCATCGATGACAATAAAAGTGTACTAAGTGCACTGGAGATTCTATTGCAGTTTGAATTCAAACATGTTGAAACCATTTCGAATCCTAATCAGATATCATCTTTCCCTAATCTTCCAGATTATGATATCGTATTGTTAGATATGAATTTTTCTGCCGGCGTTAATACGGGTAATGAAGGCCTTTTTTGGTTGAAAGAAATTAAAAAGAAGGCTCCTTCTATATCGGTAATAATGATGACAGCTTATGGCGCAGTCGACCTTGCTGTTAGGGCGCTGAAACTTGGAGCAACGGATTTCATTTTAAAGCCATGGAACAATGAAAAATTATTAGCCACAATCAAATCCTCTCTTTTACTTCGTAAATCACAAAAGGAAGTCCAAAAATTAAAACAAAAGGAAAGCAGCCTTAAACAGGTAATTAATCAGGATAGTAATTTTATTATCGGCAATTCTTCGGCATTATCTTCGGTTTTAAATCTTGTAGGCAAAGTTGCAAAGACCGATGTTAATGTATTGATCACAGGCGAAAATGGTACTGGTAAAGAACTTATTGCAAGAGAGCTACACCGTTTATCCTCACGCAAAGATGAAGTTTTTATAGGAGTTGACATGGGTTCTATTTCAGAATCCTTATTTGAAAGTGAGCTCTTTGGTCACACCAAAGGGGCTTTTACCGATGCTAAAGAAGACAGGGCGGGTAAGTTTGAAGCTGCCAATGGAGGTACTTTGTTTCTGGATGAAATAGGAAATTTATCGCTACAAACTCAGGCCAAATTATTATCTGCCATACAAAGTAGAACTATTGTACGAGTAGGTTCCAACAAACCTATTGAAGTTGATATACGCCTTATTTGTGCCACCAATTGCAACCTCACACAAATGGTTGCTGATGGAATATTTAGGGAAGATTTGTTGTATCGAATCAATACCATCCATCTTGAAGTTCCTGCATTGCGCGAAAGAGAAAATGACATTTTAATTCTGGCGGATTTTTATCTCAAAAAGTTCACGGCAAAATATGGAAAACCTGCACTTAGGATAAACGATGCTGCTCAAGAAAAGTTACTCGGCTATTCCTGGCCCGGAAATGTAAGAGAACTACAGCACACCATGGAGAGGACCGTAATTCTTGCTGAAAGCAATATTCTGAAACCTGTAGACTTCTTGCTCAATGCAAGGAACGAACTATCTTTCGAAAATGTTCCCGAAACCTTGGATGAAATGGAAAAAATAATGATCGACAAAGCCTTACAACAACACAATGGTAATTATAGTGCCGCAGCAAATCAATTGGGCATATCGAGACAAACTTTATACAACAAAATCAAAAAATTTGATCTCTAATGTTAAGCAAAAGATTCTATATCCGGGTAGTCATTAAAGTATTAGTTATTGTAGTAACTACTCTTGCAATGGTTTTTCTTTTTTTGAGAGGAAGTTATGCCATTTCTTTTATTCTTTTGTTATGTCTTATGGTACAAACCGATTTACTGATCAAATATGTAAACCAGAATAACAAAAAAATAATATTCTTTTTCAATGCTATTAAAAATGAAGATTTCACTCTTCAATTTCCTGAAGAAGGTAATGACTCTTCTTTTAATGAACTTAACACAAGCTTGAATAGACTGAATAATGGAATTCAAAAAATATATCTCCAAAATCAGGCGCAGGAACAGTACAACAAAAAGATTCTTAATCAGGTAGAAATAGGTATTCTAACTTTTAATAATAAAGGACACATCCTTTTTTCAAATCCAAAAATGGAAAAGTTATTGAACTATAAACCTCTCAATCATATTAAACAAATTCAATTAGTAGATCAAGGCTTGTTCAATATTTTTAAAAAAATTAAACCGTTCGAGCGTAAACTTTTTCAGCTATCTAATGAACGCGAAAGTATTCAACTTGCCATCAAGTCTAGCGAAATTATTTCTAATGGAGAATTGCTTACTCTAATCACAGTTCAAGACATTAAAAATGAATTGGATAAAAAAGAAACCGATTCTTGGATAAAATTGATTCGAGTACTTACCCATGAAATTATCAATACCGTGACACCCATTACTTCTATCTCTGCTTCGATTCTGAACTACTATAAAGATGAAGATAAAATCTTACCGATCGAGGAACTTGATGAAAGTAAGATAAGAATGACCGCAAAGGGATTGGAGGTTATAAAGGATCAAGGTAATGATTTGATGAGTTTTGTTAAGTCTTATAGAAGCTTTCTCAATGTACCGGCTCCAGACAAAGCTCTTATTAATGTAGACAAACTTTTAGAAAAAGTACTGGTTCTAATGACCCAAAATAAGAATGAACACGTAGTAGATATTACCATAACCAGTCCCGAAGACACCATAGAAATTTATGCAGATGAAAAATTAATCACTCAGGTTTTGGTCAACCTAAGTAAAAATGCAATACAGGCTCTAAATGGTATCGAAAATGCGAAACTTGAACTTATTACCGGGGTTAATGAAAACGGAAAGAAATACATCTCTGTAAAAGATAATGGACCAGGAATACCTCCAGACATTCTACAACAAATTTTTGTCCCATTTTATACCACCAAAAATGAAGGTACCGGTATTGGACTCAGTCTATCCAAACAGATCATGCACTTGCATGGCGGAAATTTGACTGTGCATTCGATACTACACAAAGAAACTGTTTTTACACTTTTGTTTGAATGACACAGGTACTTTTGCTCATTTAATCTGTGCAGGATCCAGTTTCAAGGTTTTTAGTAAAGCATCAAAATAAAAAGCCTCCTGTTCGGGAATAATTGTCACTTTATACGCGGTGTTTTTAATCACATAATAGGGATGGTTTTCTCTATCCAAAGTTGTTGAATGTTCATTAACAATTTTTTGTATATACTCATTGATCAGTACTACCTCTTCATACTCAATACCTCTGCGATAAGTAGGGAGATCACTTTTATACACCACATAATCATTGCGAAAACTTAGGGATCGACAACTACCATCTGGTTGATGAAACTCGAAAGTAAAATCTTTGGACTCAAAAATTTTATTGATATTTTCTACTGTAGGTTCTACCGAACGGGCACAACCCAAAAGAACCAAGGATACTAATATCCCAATTATTGTATACCTCATATGCGATTCAAAAAACTAACGAAAACAAAAATGCCGTACTCAAAATTCCATATAGAATTCTAAGATACGGCATTTAAAATTGTTAGCAGACCTATCAATTAAGTCTAATCAATTTTACTTTGAGGCTAAACGTTTCACTGAGCTTTCAAAATCAATATCCTCAAGGTTACTGATAGAGATACCAACACCTCCAGTTTTTGAAGCTACAATGTATTCTGTTTGAAATTTCTTTTCTTTCTTATACGCTTTCAGATACTTTAACTTCACTACTTTTGAAGTTGGCGTAAAGAAATATCTACCATGAATCCTTTTGTAACGAACGTCTTGGCTGTTCGCCTCATCTTTGATTTGTTCACTTAAAGCCTGCACTACTCGAGCGGCACGGTGTTCATCAAATTTGTAGTAATCACAATTGTAGATAAATACGTAGTTCTCTACATTATTCTCGTCAACAAAGATTTCGAAGTCGACTTTCTTATCCTGAATCTTTTTTAACTCAGCAAGGGCAACATTTTGAAATTTTGGTTTCCCTTCGATCATTTCGATCTTCGCCTTAAAGTTTTCAGGATCAGATTTTACGTAGTCACTTGTAAGAACAATCGTATTGTTTTTGAATTCAATTTTATTTTTTGAAAATTTAGCAAATCCTTCCTTTTTAGGCTCAAACATTTGGCAACTAACAAGTAGGATAGAAGTAAGCAATAGTAGAAATTTTTTCATGGGCATTTGTGTTAAAAAGTTTACATCGTAAATAGGTAAAACTTAAATAATTACGCCGCAAGATAATAAAAAAAAATCAAATTATTGCCATTCAACGGGTTTTTTGAGCACTTCAACTAGTTTTTCTTCTTCAGTTCCGGTTTTTGGGTGATGGTCATATCGCCACTGAACCCTTGGTGGTAGGCTCATCAGGATACTTTCGATACGGCCATTTGTTCTTAGCCCAAAAAGTGTCCCTTTATCGTGTACTAAGTTGAATTCTACGTATCTACCGCGTCGAATTTCTTGCCAATTGCGATGATTTTCGTCAAATAAAAGATCTTTTCTTCTTTCAACAATTGGCACATAGGCTTCCAAAAAACTGTCCCCTACATCGGTTACAAAATCATACCAATCCTGCATGGTCATGTCATCCTTTTTCTTACAATAATCAAAAAACAATCCACCTATCCCTCTGGCTTCTTCTCGATGTGCGTTATAGAAGTATTCGTCACACTTTTTCTTATACGTTTTATAAAAATCAGGATGATGTCTATCACAAGCATTCTTGCAAACACTATGAAAATGCTTAGCGTCTTCTTCAAATAGGTAATAAGGAGTTAAATCTTGTCCACCGCCAAACCAACTATCTACAATTTCTCCTGACTTATCATACATTTCAAAATAGCGCCAATTAGCGTGGACGGTAGGAACCATTGGATTGATAGGATGTAGTACCAATGATAAACCACAGGCAAAAAAATCGACATCTCCCACATTAAAATAACTTTGCATCGCCTTTGGTAACGGTCCATGTACTGCAGAAATATTGACTCCACCTTTTTCAAAAACAGCACCATCTTCGATCACACGAGTTCTTCCTCCCCCACCTTCCGGACGTTTCCAAATATCTTCCTGGAACTTCGCCTTACCATCAATTTCTTCAAGTTTGCTGGTGATGCTATCCTGCAAGTTCTGTATGTACTTATAAAATGTGTCTTTCATCTGTTTCTTCTAATTTTTCAAAATGAAATCTATTCAGTAATAGCTTCTGTTGTTTTTGGCGTATTTGATTTTGCTATCAGTTTCTTTTCTTCCAGAATCTTTACAGTTTCTGTAGATGCTGCTACCACAGAAATTGGTAAAGTAATGATAAAACCGATTATAGGAATAAATAGCATGAGTACAAATATTGCTCCATTACCGATTGCCAGTCCTCTATGTTTTCTTACAAACTGTACACTTTCTTTATATCCAAAATGACGTTCCATTGTGTAATCCATGTTACCAAATCCAACGTAATATGCTTGAATCAGAAATATAAGAACCGTTGCAATAATGCCAACCACTGGAATAAAGCTTAGGATAACCAAAGGAATCATAAATAATAATTCTCGAAGTAAATTTCTAAGATTAATTCGGATACCTCTGGATAACTGTTGGCGAAACGAGGTGTTACGATGTTCGTGTGTGGTTTCTCCTAATAAATGAGCTTCTACCTGTTCTGAAACAGGGCTCATAAATGGAGCAGATAACGCCATAACAATATGCTTGTACAAAACCAATCCCAACACCAAAATCAAAACACCTCCTATAAAATTACTAATAGTTCCAAAAGTTTCTGATCCCCATTCCCATACCCAGATTTTAGCGATTAACCCTCCCAGGTTATCCGCAAAAAAATAGGCAAGCGCTACAAAGGTCAAGCCAGTTACAATACTGATAAGAATAGGTATGGCGAAGTATTTCCAAAGTCCTAGTTTTGAAATTAACCCAAACGTACCCAGATATGCTTTTGCTCCATTAATGATATTCTTGAACATATGTTGTAGTTTTGATTGATTAGCTTCTAATTAGTAGTCTAATCCCTAGTTTTGTTTCAACTGTGATTTAATTTTCTTCTGCAAGATATACTAAATCCTTCTTGTATTGTTCGATATCCAGGATTGTACGAATTACAATTCCGCATTCTGCTCTTTGTTTCACCTCGACTACGATCTCATTAAGTGTATGGTTTTTTAATCCCCCAAAAAAAGCTCGTCCTACGGCATTATTGTGCAAATCCATGGCTTTCTCCAAAGAGTTATTAGGCGCTAATTCTTCATGTAAGTCGGTAATTCTTTCTGCCCATTTTATTGATTTTTGCACATTTTTATGAATCCGAAACGTGTATAGAGCGAGCAGAACATTCCACAACGCATGCCTAAAAGCATTTCCTTTACCGTGTAAGTGATGGCTATCCTTATATTCTATATTGCAGATGTTGAGTGTCTGCTTGGTAGCCCTTAGTGTAGGGAAAATGTATAATGGATATTGCACCAATAAAACGATTAACGAAAGTATTTCTTTCAGACTTAATCGTCTTATTACTGCTATCAAATTCATTATTTACTATAATTCTTTACTGCATCCACAAAAGCTCGTGCATTTTCTACTGGGATATTTGGTAAAATCCCGTGGCCTAAATTCGCTACATAACGATCTTTACCAAACTCATCAATCATTTGTGTTACCATTTTTTTGATCTGATCTGGTGGAGAAAGCAATCTCGAAGGATCAAAATTTCCTTGTAATGTTATATTCCCTCCAGTAAGGTAACGTGCATTGCGAGCAGAACAGGTCCAATCTACCCCTAGTGCAGCAGCTCCCGATTTTGCCATTTCCTGTAAGGCAAACCAACACCCTTTACCAAAAACGATAACTTCTGTTTCTTCTTTTAAGGCATCTACGATTTGCTGAATGTACTTCCAGGAAAACTCTTGATAATCTGTTGGAGATAACATCCCTCCCCAGCTATCAAACACCTGAACGGCATTGACACCACTAGCTACTTTTGCTTTTAGATAAGCGATCGTAGTATCTGTTATCTTTTGTAAAAGTGCATGTGCAGCTTCGGGATGAGCAAAGCAAAGTTCCTTGGCTTTATCAAAATTTTTGGATCCCTGACCTTGTACTGCATAACACAAAATAGTCCAAGGAGATCCCGCAAAACCAATAAGCGGTACCCGATTATCCAGCATTTCTTTGGTAAGCTTGATCGCATCAAACACATATCCTAACTCCTCATATACATCAGGGACAACAACTTGCTCTACATCTTTTAAAGATCGAACTGGATTTGGTAACCACGGACCTATTCCATCTTTCATTTCTACTTCAATATTCATTGCCTGTGGAATCACTAGGATATCGCTAAACAAAATAGCTGCATCAGGACCGATAATATCAATAGGCTGTACCGTAATTTCTGCAGCTAGCTCTGGAGTTCTACATCTCGTAAAGAAATCATACTTCTTCTTGAGTGCCATAAATTCTGGCAAATATCTTCCGGCTTGACGCATCATCCATACAGGTGGGCGTTCTACAGTTTCTCCTTTTAATGCCTTTAGAAATAGATCATTTTTTAGTGTTGTCATATGTTCTTTCTTTCACTCCCAATAAAGGAATGTTAGTTGTTTTTAAAATATTTTACCGCCTGTACAATTACATTCTCAACCGTAGGCTTGTTGGCTATTTGTATTTGATCGGTATGCTTTTTGATCGATGATGCCGTAGTGTTTCCTATACAAAAAGCTACACTTTGAGCAACATCGTTTTGAGATGTATAGCTCTGCACACCCGAAGGACTAAAAAACAGTATTCCATCAAAAACCCGATCAAATTTCTTTGGGGCTAATACAGTTTTGTATACCATCTCTTCTGAAAATTGAATACTATTTTCTTTCAAAATCTGAGGTAGTTCTTCTCTTCTTTTATCTCCACAAAAAAACGCAAAAGTGTCATTTTTATACGTTTTTGCAATGATTTTGGCTAAATCCGAAGCATTTTGAGCAGTTTCTATTACTTTTTGCCCATTTTCTTCAAGCAATTTTTTTGTATTTTGCCCTACACAAAAACAATTTGAAACGCTTATTCCAACTTGCAAAACTGCCTTTACTGCATTTTTGCTTGTGAAAATCGCATTCTCCACTGCCCCATTATATTCAAAACTAACTGGCTCGATGGTGATGGCATCATAATCTACAAAACCTAACCCGGCGTTTAACAATAACTCTCTTTGCGCAACAGATAGTTTTTTGGTAGACAATACAGTAGCCAAACTCATTACTTCATCATAGATTTAATCTCCTTCATCAATGCTGTCCCACCATTGTTCAATATCTCTTTTGCACATTGTTCTCCTAGTTGTTGCTCATTCTCGATATTGATCTTTTTCTCTACCTCGATCTTTTGTTTTCCATCTAGGCTAAACAACACTCCTTTAAAATCAATAATGTCTTCTTCTACCACTCTTGCCAATGCTCCTATAGGTGCAGTACATCCTCCTTCCAGCACTCTCAAAAACTCTCTTTCTATGTGCACGCATAAGGCGGTAGTAGTATCATTAAGATGCTGCAAAGCCTCTTTACAATAGGTATCTTCTTCTTTTGCTACTACCAGCATTGCTCCTTGTGCAGGTGCAGGTGTCATCCAATCTAGATCGATGTAATTTTCGGGTTTTAAATTGATACGCTCTAATCCAGCAGCAGCAAATATGGCTCCGTTCCAGGTGTTATCAGTTAACTTTTGCATCCTTGTGTTTACGTTTCCGCGTAAGTCAACAACTGTATGCTCAGGAAACTTATGTAACCATTGTGCTTTACGACGCAGACTCCCTGTAGCGATAACCCCTTGTGTATCTAAAAAATCAAGCCCCTTATGAACCAAAATGTCATTTACATTGGCTCTTTTCAGCACTGCAGCTTCAACAATACCATGCGGTAATCGTGTAGGAACATCTTTCATTGAGTGCACCGCAATATCGATGTCGTTATTCAGCATAGCAACATCCAAAGTCTTTGTAAAAATCCCTGTAATCCCTAACTCATACAAGGGTTTATCCAAAACAATGTCACCCGTAGATTTTACGGGAAGTAACTCACTGTCATATCCTGCTTCCTGTAGTAACTTTTGAACAGTTTTTGCCTGCCAAAGGGCCAACTCACTATCTCTGGTACCTATACGGATTTTCTTACCCAAGATTATTTATTTTGTAATTGAAAAACTTTTTGAATCAGTTCGATGCTCTCGTCTGCAGAAGTAGTAGCATCTTTTAAATGGTTTGCAAAATGATTCGTAATTTTTTGAATAATACGATCACTAATCAACTCCGCCTGTTCTTCATCAAAACCGTCGTATTTCTTGCGTTGCAAGTTGATTTCAGCTTCTTTAAACGAAGCTAATTTATGTTTCAGTGCCTTAATGGTAGGCGCAAATTTCCTGGTATCCAACCAGCTATCAAACTCTGTTTGCACCTCTGCTATGATGCCTTCAGCATGTGGTACATGTTCCTTTCTCTTTTTCAAAGTCTGGTCCGTCATTCTTGATAAATCATCCAAATGTACCAAGGTAACGTTAGGATGTTCTGTAACATCTAACGAAACATTTCTAGGTATTGATAAATCAAGGATTAACAAAGGTTTGTCAGAATGAATAAGTGCTTTGGAGATGGTAGGTTTTTGTGCTCCTGTTGCTACAATAAGCACATCAGATTTGGTGATCTCTGATTGAATATTAGCGTAATCTTTAACTACCAAATTGAATTTGCCTGCAATTTCTTCAGCCTTCGTTTTCGTTCTGTTGATCAAAACAATATGATCATTCTTGGTATGTTTTACTAGATTCTCGCAAGTATTTCGGCCTATCTTTCCTGTTCCAAAAAGCAACAAATTCTTTTCAGAAACATAAGGAACTCTGGCCATAATATATTGTACAGCTGCAAAACTTACGGATGTAGCACCGCTAGAAATTTCAGTTTCATTCTTAATACGTTTGCTAGCCTGGATGACTGCATTTACCAAACGCTCCATAAAAGGATTAAGCATGTTATCTTTTTTGGATTGCTTGAAGCTTATTTTTATCTGACTGATAATTTCAAAATCTCCTAGGATCTGACTATCCAAACCTGTTCCTACCTTGAAAAGGTGTGAAACCGCCATGCTATTTTTATGTACATAAGCTACCTTTTCAAACTCTTCGACGGTACCTTCAGTATGTTCACAAAGTAATTTAATCAATTGGAAAGGATGTTCTGCAAAACCATAAAGCTCAGTTCGGTTGCAGGTAGAAATGACTACAAGAGAAGGTATCCCTTCTTCCTTAGCCTGAAGGAGGATGGTATTCTTGGCTTCGTCATTAATGCTAAAATGTCCTCTTACTTCTGCATCAGCTTTTTTATAACTGAGTCCAATAGCATAAAAATGTTTTCCTTTAGCGCTCAAATGGGGCTCCATGTACTGTCTTTTCCTTTTACCGCACAAAAATATTCTACAAACGGGTTATAAAATAACGCTAGAGGAACAATAAGTAACGAAATGCGGTATTATCGTTAGTTTTTAGGTCAATACTCATCGGAAACCACTATTTTTGTAGGGTAAGTCAAGAATCTTTTTGCGACAGTTTAGACTCTTTCTAAATAAAATACGTTTCAAGGTATGAAAATTGAACTAAAAAATAACGCTCCAGGAATTTTGGAAGAAACCCAAATAGAGGACGGTTTTCGCATTCTCGCTTTCCAAAATGAAATCGATGATAATCAGAATGTTATCCGCGAAATCGACAGTAGTCTTATTCAATTTCACTTTTGTATCAAAGGCTCAGTCAAGTTCAATTTTAACAACGGAAGTTACTCCATTAACCTAGCCGAAGAAAATTCTTTGTTGCTCTATAACCCACAACGTGATTTACCGATGAATATCGATATGGAAAAAGATTCCTGGTTGATTACCATATTGATTTCAATAAAAAAATTCCACTCCTTGTTTTCAAAAGAAGCAGACTATATTCCATTTTTGGGAGAAGGTAACAGAGATAAGAAATATTATACCGATGCGATTATCACGCCATCGATGGCAGTAGTTCTCAATCAGATCATGAATTATGGACTACATCCTTCTATAAAACAATTGTATTATAAAGGAAAAGCTTATGAACTGCTCAGTCTTTATTTTAATCGACCCGAAGATGCCAATATCGAACAGTGTCCTTTTTTGGTGGATGAAGAAAATGTTTTAAAGATTAGAAAAGCCAAAGAAATCATTATCGCGCGCATGGCAGAACCCCCAACACTACAAGAACTGTCTAAAGAAATTGGACTCCCTCTAAAAAAGTTGAAAGACGGGTTCAAGCAAATCTATGGAGAGCCGGTATACGCGTTCTTGTTTGATTACAAAATGGAAGTTGCCAGACAATTACTGGCTTCAGGAAGTCATAATGTAAACGAAGTAGGATTAAAAGTTGGCTATAGCACCGCGAGCCATTTTATTGCAGCATTCAAAAAGAAGTTTGGGACCACTCCCAAAAAATATGTAATGGCTTTATCCTAAGTTTACTATTATTATCTTTCTTTTTGAGACAACAAGTACTTTTCGGTCTCATTACCGATAAATTCCCCTTTTTCATTTTTGATAATAAAATCGAAAACGTCTTTTTCATCAACTGATACGACCACACCTTCCCTAAGATGTTCATTTTTTGAAGACGTATTGTATAAACTCCCTTCTATAATCTGTTTTTCCCACCTCAGTACTTTCACCCACATCCATTCTTTATTCGAGTCATTGGTAATTATCGGTGCTTTTATGAGTAGATAATCATCTACTAATCTATCCATATTGAATGCTTGTTTTAATGTTGGCAGTTCCTTTCTGGCCAAAGCACTAATCTCTAGAATCTTATCATCGTGTTGCACATACTGTAAATGCCTTGAAGTATCAAAAATAGTATGTACTAATTTGGTAATTGAATCGGACCTAATTTCTAATTGCAGGTTGTTTTTATCACCTATTTGCGGAGTAGTGTTTTTAAGCTGAATACTAAATTCCTTTGCCAGATTTATTTCAGAAAAATAGTGGTTCCACTTTTCATTCTTAAGCTCCTTGGGTTCTTTCTATTGATAGTATTGAATCTTGACTTACAACTCTTTGTTCTGACAAAGATTGAGCGACTAGCAACAATATGTCTGTATATTTTTTGGATTCCTGGCAAGAAAACTGACGTATAGAAATATCTGGTAGACAAAATTTCTCCATTCCAAAAGTAACTGCTCTGCATCTCGAACTATCTATTTTTTTCATTTTAATAAGAATTTGATCCGCAACATTCGCTTTGGTATCATCAAAATATCTTATTCTTCTTTTGTTCCAGGCGTCTTCATTAAAATATTCCAGCGTCACAAAATCAGCAATGATATAATTACTCTCTTTATTTAATACTGCTAGAAACTTATGAATCTTACGTTGTTCAGTATTGATATTTTGACTGCTTCCATAGAAAGTAATCGCCAAAATACGTTTGCAATGCTGCAATGCTACTTTCTCGGTTGGAGATAAGTTTTTCCCAAAGGCTTCTAAGTAATCCAAGCTTGGGGGTTGTAGAACACCGCTCAATTCTTCGATCACCTCTTTATAATATCCAGGTTCAGAGCGTCTCGCATTTCGTAGCGTATATTCTTTGTAGTTGGGGAGCATTACCCTGATCAAACTGTCAAATTCTTGTTCAGAAGGTAAGGATTCATGATCAAGTGCGTAAATACCATAGCTAGTTAAAAAATCATTCGTACTGATGTTGATTTTTGATCGCTCATCACCCAAAATTTGATAGTTTTTATCGGTTTTACAACTATAAAAAAAGATTAAGCTGAATATAATACTATAAAATCTCATCATACTGATTTACAGATATTTGTTATCATCAAAGAAAACATCATTTGATGCCTCTATCTACTATTTTAAACTTCAATTTACTAAGTAGTCTTCGATTATGAAATCCAAATTCTTCGGTTTTACACGGTTTTGCCCATTTCTATAAGTTTTGAGTGGTAAAAACGTAGGTTATAAGAGTTTTAATCGTGCTCATATTTTTCAGCAATTATCAATGTCACATTAATTTTATCAAAAATTCAAATAGTACATATTCAGACTCTTAAAAATCTGGATTTTTCACACAAACCAACAAAATCATGAGGCACAAAACCCAAACAAAGTCTTCAACCCGAAGAAAAGGTAAATTACCTTATAGACGGTTAGAACTTAAACCTCTATTTATTCTAATCTGTATTCATGTATTCACTTTCGGTAGTCTTTTTTCTCAGACTAACAACACAAATAGTGGTATTGAAGTAGATGGAGGAATTGCTACACTCTATTTCGAGAATCAACCCGAATGGACCGATAACTTTAATTTTCTCTGTTTGAATGATGCCTGCGTATCTGGAACATTAAACGCAGCTACCAATCGATGGGAAAGACAAGTTAATGCCACAGCAGGTCAAACCTATCAAATTCAAATAAAAATAAGCTCCTCGGTAGATGGACAATACATCTCGGATCAAATCACAGTGACCGCACAACAAGCAGGAAACAATGACCCAGATCCAGATCCACAACCTAGCTGTAACGATGGTATACAAAACCAAGGCGAAACCGATGTAGACTGTGGTGGACCCTGTGCACCTTGTGACGCCCCTAACCCCAATCCTAATCCTGGCGGGGAAACTGTGATTCAAGCAGAATCAGGATCTCTTCTCGGTAGTGCTCAATATTACAACGATGGTGCCGCTACAAATGGACAAGGAGTAGCCTACATAAGCAGTGTAGGTGCAGGATTTGCATTACAAAACGTTCCCTCTGCTAGCTCAGTACAACTAAAATATGCCTCGCAACAATCTGGTACATTATCCATATTTGTAAATGGAAACGATGCTGGAAACATCAGTTTCTCTTCCAACGGAAGTTGGGTGGGCAACTACACTACAGCAACGATAGAAGTAAATGTTCCTCAAAGAGCTACTTTCGAAATTATATATCAAAGTGGAGATGCTGCCATGAATGTAGATGAACTTACATTTATCGGTCAAGGACAAGATCCTGATCCAACTTGCGATGACGGTATCCTTAATAATGGTGAAACTGAAATCGACTGTGGGGGACCTAATTGTGACCCTTGTGACAATCCCCCGCCTCCAGTTACAGGACCTGTTATTGCACTTACTAGTAATAGTGAAAAAGGAACATTCTTGGTTGGTGGACAAGACGCCAATCAACCAGGATTTAGTTTATACACTTTTGATAACGATAATGACTCTTTGCCTTTTAGCGATTGTTACAATGGCTGCGAAACAACATGGCCTCCAGTAACCGTACAAAACTCACAAGACCTTATCATTACCAATCAAGTGAACAATACATTTACCAATGGATTTGGACTCTCTGCAAGATGTGATGGATCTCTACAAGTTACCTATGACAACAAACCCCTATACTACTTTGCAAATGACAATGCAGCAGGAGATACCAATGGAGATAACGTAAATGGAGTATGGCACTTGGTGACCAATCAAACAGATCCTGAACCCACTTGTAATGATGGAATTCTTAACAACGGCGAAACCGAAATCGACTGTGGCGGTCCAAATTGTGACCCTTGTACTACCAATCCTCCTATTGATGGTGGAACATGTGGTGACTATGGACTTACTATTGTAGATGGTCAAGGTGTTATTTATTCCAGAGAGGATTTAGGTCAAGTACTATATATGTGTACTGGCCCAGAATTTAATGGTTGTGTAGCTCCAGACAAATTAGAAAATGGCTATTATCAAAGAGCAATCAATATCACTGTAGGCGAAACCTATGAACTTGGTATACAAGGTGGACCAAATACTACATTTACAGTAGCCGCTGGAGAAGATCGTTGTTATTTTGTAGCCACTTGTAGTGATGGAGTACAAAACGGAAAGGAAACCGGAATCGACTGTGGGGGACCAGATTGCGACGTCTGCCCTACCTGTGATGATGGTATACAAAATGGAGACGAAGAAGGAGTAGACTGTGGCGGAAGCAATTGTACTATAGGTTGTGATGAAGTATGTAATGGTACTCCTAATCCTAATGCTGTAGTTTCTGTAACTAATGAAACTGTTGAAAATGAAAATGATGGAACTATTCAATTTACTTTTGACAACGTAGCTTCAAGAGATAATTTAGAATTCAGCATTAATAATGGAAGTAGTTACCCATATGCTACTCCAGATAACGCAGGATCATTTACTGTAGACAACCTTTCACCCGCTACGTATAATATTTGGGTACGATGGGGAAATAATGAATGCCCTATCTTTTTGGGTGAATTTGTGATTCTTGAAGGAGGACCAGCTCCTACCTGTAATGATGGAATTCTGAATCAAGGCGAAGAAAGAGTTGATTGCGGAGGACCAAATTGTGGCCCTTGTCCAGATGATCCTTGCGGCGAAATAGCACTAGTAAATTATCCACGACCAGCTCTTCCTACTCCAATAATTGGGTCAGACGCTGCTCAAGGGTTTGCTTTTGATCTGGCTAACGATTTAAGTACAGTTAGCGTACGTGTTGGACCTGTTGTTCAAATTCAATCTGGGGGAAATCCCGATTTTGAATTCCACTGTTCTTGTAACCAGGTTACATTTAACAGTGTGCGAGTAAATGGCACGGTAGCTGTTCCTGAAGCATGTAGAAATGCCGGTGATTTCTATTATTTCTTTAGATATAAAAAACAAGGAAATACTACCAACGATCCGGGGGATATTTATGTATACTCTGGACTATTTACCACCGCTGGTCAAAGAATTGATCCAGACAACAGGCCTACAATTACAAGAGAAGGAGCCAACTGGATGCGTTTTAGACACCCACATGCACAAGATGGTATTACTGAAGCTGTTTTTGATGCACAACACAATTCGGATCTGCTCAGAAATATGGATCGTTACAACACTATTTTTACCGATGCTGCCAGTGGACTAATTATAGACCCAAGATTGACCAGAGGTGATGCCAATTCTGTGCATCCTCATGGCAATGTAGACAATGCCGAAGTAGTTCGTATTGATTATATGGAAAAGGGAGATTCTTCACCTCCCACCTACGCAAAGAGCGCCGGACAGGATGCAGGAAAATGGGGATATGGTAATATTGTAACCTACGAAATCACTGCAGTAACAGGAGGTAGTGGTGCGCAGACCTATAACACCTTCCAAAACTATGTAGTTGGTGAAGGATTGAATACGCTGGGGGATCCTAGATTATCGTTGGCAGGTAGAGCAAGTACCTATATGGTACTACCGGGATTTGGATCACATGTAGATCTGGAAGCAGATGCCATATTTACACAACACATCATTACCTTAACCAGTGAAGACGATGTGGATGATTTCTTAGAAGGACATCACCTATTCCACGGAGTAAGGCATAGACGTAATGGAAATGATCCAGGAAACATTTTAGGAGAAATCAATATAGGATCTACTAACTGTCAGGAATGTCATTTTAGAGATGGTAGAGGTTCTAAATTAGAGAGAACAAGAGATGGAGATATGAGAGTACCACCTCCAGTATACGGAGTAGGAATTCTTCAATATATCGCTGGAGCCCAAGCAAAACTTGCCTGGAAAGGAGATGTACCTACGGTAGAACAACAAGTGAAAAATGCTTTAATCAATGACCATGGTATCGATCCTGAAACGGATATCTCTTCAAAAGATTTACGACAATTGGTAGCTTACACAGAATTCTTAACGGTACCGACCAGAAGTCCTGGAGCTTACGATATACCAGGTGTGGAAGAAGGAGACAAAACGTTCCACCGAATAGGGTGTACAAGTTGTCACTCTCCTACACAAATAACAAGTAGCTCTGCACCGGCAGAATTCAGAAATCTTACTATAAGACCTTATACAGACATGAAACTGCATACAGTTACAGATGAGCCTTATAGGACTCCACCACTATGGGGATTAGGAAGAAACATAGATCTTCTTGAGAGAAATGGCAAAGCCCTGATCTTGATGCATGATGGTAGAGCAACTACCCTAGATGGAGCAATTCAAGCTCACGGCGGGGAAGCCAATGGATCAAGAGCGGCTTACAACAATTTAAGTCAGCAACAAAAAGACAATCTTATCAAATTCTTAAAAACTCTTTAACCAACATGAACACTAGGTATTTATATCTCATACATTTCGATACCTAGTGTTCTTTAAAACATATAAATCATGAAAAAGCTACATATAATCGCAATCTTATTCGCTCTCTTTTCGGTTAGCGTTACTGCGCAAGTAACCATAAATGCAACCGTTTCATGTCCTCCTTGCAGGCCAGTTGAAGGTTGCGGAGTCTGCTGGGAAAATCAACAACAAGCAAACCAATGTGAACAAAACCGAATAAACAATAACGTTTCAAAAGAGAAAATGGAACTTATCGTTAGATCGAACCCAATATCCGATGGTAACCTATCGCTAACGGGTTCATTTATCTTATCAGGTAAAATCGTAATTCTAGATCAATTAGGCGCTACGGTAAAAACCATTGATTTGAAGAATAGAAAATCGAATCACTTGATACTCAATCTTAATCTAGAGTCCGGACTTTACTTCATGATATATTATGATTACGATCGTCAACAAAAAATCACCAAGAAACTAGTATTTACGAAGTAACGGTCTCAAAGTTAAATGATCAAGCGATAGCAGCAATAGCAATTTAATGTTCTTGGTTATTTGGAAGAAATCAATTGCATTACATTCTTAAAAACCCTTTAAGAAACTTCGGTAAAGTCATAAGGAGAAAGGCAAACACAAACCCAACTATACTTCACGATCATACAAAGTATATCGCGCTTTCTCCTTTCTTTACTAAGTAATCACAAGTTTTCGATCATGAAATCCTATAATTTAGATATTAGTTTCGAGGATATGATTCAAATAACAATCAAAATAGAAGAGAATTTTGATCTGTTAGTTTATAAACCTACAATAGGGTCCCTTATCTATATCCCACGAAAAAAGAATAGCGAAAAGCTGATTCATTTTATTCTTTGTTCTTCTGGGACTTTCGAATTACAAATAGGATCAGAACACCATTTGACATTTGATAGTGATCAATTTATTATTACTTATAACACTCCATCCATAATTTTTGCCCAAGAAAACACCCAACTGTTTGTACTTCAAATTGAACTCAAAAAGTTTCATCGAATGATTTTAAATCAAAGCAATTTGCTGGACTTTTTATTCAAGTCTGAGGAGATCAAAAAACCCATCTTCAAAGTAGCAAGAACGTATTTTTTACATTGTTCGATTGCAAAGCAAATCATGCAAAGTCTTCACTCAAAAAGTGAACTAGTGTATTTAAAAGCCAAGACCTATGAATTAGTAAGCATGTTAACTCATTTCCTCACAAAGAATTCTGGAACAGCATGTCCCTATTTCCTAGATCAGGATGCTATAAAAAAATTGGAGCAGGCAAAAAACATCCTTGAAAACAATTTTGTTGAGCCTCCCTTAACTTCAGAATTGTCAGAACAGGTACATCTATCTCTTCAGAAATTGAACAAAGGATTCAAACAGGTTTATGGAATGAGTATCCAGGACTACCTGATCAATCGTAGAATGATTGTGTCTCAAGAATTATTAATTTCAAAAAAATATACAGTAAAGGAAATAGCGTTAAGAGTAGGCTATAGTACCTCAAGCCACTTTATTGCAGCATTTAAAAAGAAATTTGGAACTACTCCCAAAAAATATGTGATGCGCCTGAATTAAAGGCAAACTAATCTAGAGATTCTACTCGTGGAATTCCCACACCCTTTTGCAGAGAAACAATAGAGTCATACATCCCTTGATCTTCTTCGGTTGGATCTGCCAAAACAGATACGAAGTCAAATTGCTCTAATAGTTCCAGGACAAAAGGTAGCTTATCTTTTTCGACATCTACGATAATACGTTTCATGTGTTCTAATAATGTTTGTTAACGTTCACATGCAACCCAGCATAATCAAATACTATTTTTGACCATACAAGATTCATCTTTGCTTTTTCACTATTTAAAAATACTAAAATAAAACTACCCAACTTTCAGTTTGTCAGAATTTAACGTATTTCTAAGTTATGTTTTATTTATAACTATTTAATAATCTCTTTTTCAGTTCATTTTTTCAAATCTCGCTATCAGAAAGTCTTATGGTTTTTGTTAACGCAAACCGATATTTAGTTCGTATTTTTGCTTTGCAAAAAGAAAAATTATGAGCAAAGGCGTTCTTCTGGTAAATCTAGGATCTCCTGATAGTACCAATCCAAAAGATGTAAAAAAATATCTTGGTGAGTTTTTAATGGATCCACGAGTTATTGATCTCCCATTATGGGCAAGAACATTGTTGGTTAAAGGAATTATTTTAAATACACGTCCAAAAAAATCCGCAGCTGCTTATCAAAAGATATGGTGGGAAGAAGGATCTCCACTAATTGTTATTTCAGAGCGTTTACAAAATAAGGTTGCCGAAAAAACCAACATCCCCATCGGTCTTGCTATGCGATATGGTTCTATAACCATCAAGAAAGGATTGCAGGAACTACATGATCAAGGAGTTAATGAGGTGATGATCGTACCCTTATATCCACAATTTGCAATGGCTACTACCGAAACTATTTTGGTATTGGCAGAAGAACTACGAGCAGAACATTTTCCTGATATGAAAATTACCGATGTTCCGGCCTTTTACAACAAACCCGAGTATATCGAGGTGCTATCGAATAGCATTGCAGAACATTTGGAAGGTGTGGATTATGAACATATCCTTTTCAGTTATCACGGCGTACCCGAAAGGCACATCCGAAAAAGTGATATCAGTAAAGGAAATTGTAAAATGGATGGTAAATGTTGTTTCAAAAAAGGGTCTATACAACACGAGTTCTGCTATCGTCATCAGTGCGAAATGACAACAGTACAAGTGGCCAAAAAGCTAGGGCTTAAGAATGGTACTTACTCTACTTCTTATCAATCCAGATTAGGTTTTGATCCATGGTTACAGCCTTATACAGATCGCACTATAGAGCGAATGGGAAAAGAAGGTACCAAAAAAATGGCTATCGTAACGCCGGCATTTGTATCAGACTGTCTGGAAACTCTGGAAGAAATTGCCATGGAAGGAGAAGAAATATTCCACGAAGTTGGTGGTAAAGAATTTACTACCATTCCTTGTCTAAACGATAGAGATGATTGGGCTCAGGTACTGGCTAATTGGATCAACGAATGGTCTGCTGTTAAAACCGAAATGGTGTAATGGCAAAAGTAAGCTCTGAAGCCCTTGGCATTGAGCCCATAGGTAAGTTATTGATTAAACAGGCTGTCCCTGCTTCAATAGGGATCCTTGTGATGTCTCTCAATATTCTTATCGATTCTATTTTTGTTGGCAATTGGATCGGTTCTATTGCTATTGCTGCGATTAACGTCGTATTACCGGTTTCTTTTTTTATTGCTGCTTTAGGGATGGCCATTGGTATTGGTGGTTCCAGCATTATATCAAGAGCCTTGGGAGCCGATAACAAGCAAAGAGCCTTACATACTTTCGGAAATCAGATCACCCTCACTTTACTTTGTACCGTTTCTTTAGTCATTCTTGGATTGGCTTTTGTAGATGATATTATCCCACGATTTGGTGGTAAAGGCGATATTTTTGACCCTGCCAAAATCTATTATGTAATCGTACTGTATGGAGTTCCTATCCTTGGATTTGCGATGATGGGAAATACGGTGATTCGTGCCGAAGGGAAACCAAAATTTGCCATGACCGCCATGATTATCCCAACGGTAGGGAACTTAGTAATGGATTACATTTTTATTAATGTGCTGGATATGGGCATGCACGGTGCTGCCTGGGCTACTACAGGATCCTATTTAGCATGTTTTTTATACATTTTTTGGTTTTTCACCTCAAAAAACTCTGAACTCAAAATTCGTTTTAAGCATCTCGTACTACAAAAGGACATTGTAACTGAGATTGGCTCTCTGGGAGGAGTAACACTAGCCAGACAAGCCGTTGTAAGTATCACTTATCTACTAATGAATAACATCCTATTTGATCTAGGTCAAGAAGGATTAGTAGCAGTCTATGCGATTATTGGTCGAATGTTGATGTTTGCACTGTTTCCGGTTTTTGGAGTCACTCAAGGATTTTTACCGATTGCGGGATATAACTATGGAGCAAAACAATACGATCGTGTTAGAGAATCTATAAATACAGCCATCAAATACGCGGCTATAGTTGCCTCTTTAGTATTTATTGGATTAATGATTTTCCCTGCAGAAATCGCTTCTCTGTTTTTGAGTGATAATCCTGATATTCCTGCTAAAGAATTAGCGGTAAATCAATTTGTACTTTCTCATGCCACAGAACCTATGCGGTGGGTATTTGCAGCTACTCCTATCATAGCATTACAGCTTATAGGAGCAGCTTATTTTCAGGCAGTAGGCAAGGCTATCCCTGCTCTACTGCTTACCTTATCACGACAAGGGTTTTTCTTTATCCCTCTAGTCTTGATTTTACCTAAATTTTATGGAGAGCTTGGTGTTTGGATATCGTTTCCTATCGCGGATGTATTGGCAACCATTGTTACTGGTTACTTTTTGAATCGGGAAGTACGAACACAACTCCTTGCTCCCAAAACTACTTAGTTCGTGTAGCCGCTTTACTGATGATCTGCCATGTTCCTTTTATTCTTTTCAGTAAAAAGAGATCAATGTATCTCGTCTCTTTTCCTTCGGAAAGTATCTCAACTTTGGCAATAGCGATATCATTTTCCTGATCAATTGAAAGCACATTTCCTGTTCTGCCATTAAACTTTCCTTGCTCCTTTTTTTCAAACCAGGAAGCATACTCTGCTATGGGTACAATCCATAGTTCTTTTTCTTTATGAGACAGGAATAAATTGGCTTCTTTATAAAATGCTTCTTTGATGACCTCGGGTTGGTTATACGATGTTCCTTTGATATAGGTTTGTAAGGTAGATTTGATTTGATCCTCTTCAGATTGTGCAAATGTTACGTTGAATGCAATGCATATCGCAATTGATAAAAAATAAGTTTTCATGTGTTTCTAGATTGTTTTGTTTTTGATTCTTACAATTTTTCCGTTGGGCTCGTCGGTAAGCATGTATAATTTTCCTTCTGGACTTTGCACAACTTTTCGGGACCGAACTCTATTATTCACAAAAAGTTCTTCGGCACTTTGTATGGTATCATTTGCTATCCGAAATCGCCAAAGACTTCCTCTCGACAATCCTGGAACCAACAAATCTCCTTTCCACTCGGGAAATTCATCTCCCGTGTAAAACATCAATCCAGTAGGCGCAACAGTATGTTGCCAGTACCATTTGGGATCGGTAAACGTAGCTCCTTCTATTGTTGGGGGTACATAGTCCCTACTTCGATATCCTCCAGTGGTAATCACAGGCCATCCATAGTTTGCCCCGGCTTTTAATAAATTAACCTCATCCCCTTGTCGGGTGCCGTGTTCACTAAACCATACGTTACCGCTTTTGGGATCTACTGCAATGCCTTGTGCCGCCCTAATACCAATTGCATAAATCCCAGGCTGTGCATCAGGACCAAAATCTGGATTATCATCCGGAATACTTCCATCGGGGTTTAATCGATAAATCTTCCCTCGTTTGTCCGTTAAGTCCTGTGCAATAGGCATTTCGGGTTCATCGATTTCTCTGAATAATCGTTCCCCAATGGTTATATATAATTTCTTGTCCGGCCCAAAAGTCATCCCTCCACCATAGTGATAGTACCCTCGTGTATATGGTCCGGCTTCGAGTATGGTTCTGATATCTCGCAAAGAGTCTTTTTCTAGCCTTGCGCGTATGACTTTTGTCGTCTTTCCCTCTCCTACTTTTTTGGCTGCATACGAAACGTAAATAAATCTGTTATTCTGAAATTCGGGATGTAAACGCACTTCAAAAGTTCCAGAGTTATCACCTCGGTATACTACTCGGATACTATCGGTTAAATCTCTCGGAAAGCCTTTGATGATCGTTTTCTTTTTGGACTCCAAGTTGACTCGCAACAGGTCTCCATCTTTTTCTGAAACCAATACTTCTTCTTCAGATATAAATGCGATACTCCACGGATGTTTAAGACTATCAATTACTGCTTCCTTAACAGGTGTGGTTTGGGTGGGTTTTGCAATGGGTTGTTCTACTTGGGCACATCCCATAGCGATAAGAATCATCAATACAAATGTTTTTTTCATTACTACAATTTTGGTGTGATTTGGATTGCAAAATGAAAAGGTTTGTGTCAAAACCCTTTAAAAAACATGATTTTTAAAACGAAAAAGAGGTTTACGTCAAGCCACTTTGTACTGATTTCGATATTGAGAGGGTGTAATTTGAGTTTCAGATTTAAAAGCCAGGTTAAATGAAGTAACATTACCAAACCCACAATCATAGGCAATGGTTGCTATTTTCTCATTAGCATATTGCACATCGGTTAACAAGGATTTTGCTTTTTTAATGCGATAGTGATTTATAAATTCTGAAAAATTTTTGTGTTCGTTCTCATTAATCACTTGTGATAATGCTCTTGGTGTGATTTCAAGTAGTTTGGCAACACTTTGTAATGAGGTTTCACTTTTTAAGAATAGCTCTTCTTCTTCAAGCATATGTTTAAGTCGTTCCAAGGTATTTCTAGAAGTAGCCCTATCCATTGTTGAGCTGCTATATTTTTCTAATGCAAAGACATGCTTTTTCAGCAACAAAAAAGTGAATAAATACATTAAAAATGAAAACGAGATTGCTCCCAAAATGTAAAAAGGAATCCACCGTAACAAAATACCAACATACAACGCCCAGGTAACACTCACTCCAATGGTAATGTTACGATACCATTTCAGTAGTTTTACCTCTGTTTCTTCCTTTATTTCAGAAATATATTTCCAACAGACCCCTAGATAAACCCCTAAATGAACAAAAACAAGGGAATATGCTATATAAGAAGCCACGTCTCCTCTATTGGGAATAATTGGGCTAAACACCAAAAACAGACCAAACGGAAGTAGGTGCCAATAGTGTTTTTTTGAAATGGGCTGTTTTTCGAAAAGTGCTTTCCCGTAGAACCATAGAAAAGGACCCACAGCCAAAATAGCTGCAATAGCCATATTTCTTATTCTTGGATCAACCTCGATATAATTATGAAAAATTGATTTCCCTATCCGAATGGTTAATCCCAATAAAACAAAAGCCAGAAACTGATTCGCTTTTCTGTTTCCCTTTTTTACGGTAAACAAATAAAAGCATAAAAACATTGCCTGGATTACCCCCAGACAACTTAATACCAATACTACTCCTTCTAATATCATGGAGTCAAAGTTAAAAAGGATCTTATTGTATACAAGGTTAAAATTACGTGAAAATCTTTCGCAACAATTTTTATTTATAGACTTTAGTGGGCCATCAATTCTATCGTTTGACCTTTACCTATTCTATTTTGGTCTTTACAACACAAAACTCAACATCCATGTACTCAAGATTTATCAAAGTAATTTCTATTCTTTTTGTTTTTATTATCAATCTCCCGCTTCAATCACAAACCTATGATTCAGCCCTATATGATGCCCTAGAATATCGGCTAATTGGTCCTTTTCGAGGAGGGCGCAGCGCAGCAGTAACCGGCGTACCTGGAAAACCTAATTTATTTTATTTTGGAGCTACCGGAGGAGGTATCTGGAAAACTGTGGATGGAGGAAGAACCTGGGAAAATATCTCTGATGGTTTCTTTGGAGGTTCTGTAGGTGCCATTTCAGTATCCAAAAGCGATCCTAATGTGATATATGTAGGAGGAGGTGAAAAAACACTACGAGGTAATGTGTCTTCTGGGTATGGTGTATGGAAAAGTGTAGATGCTGGTAAAACATGGATTCAATCTGGTTTACCCAAGAGTAGACATATCCCTAGAATTGCTATTCACCCTACCAATCCCGATATCGTGTATGCCGGAGTATTAGGAAATATTTACAAACCAACACAAGATCGTGGGGTTTATAAAAGTACCGATGGAGGTAAAACCTGGAACAAAGTACTTTTTGCCAATGCAGATGCTGGAGCAGTAGATCTTACTTTGGATCCTAACAATCCCAGAATTTTATATGCTTCTACCTGGAATGCCCGAAGAACTCCTTATAGCCTCAGTTCTGGCGGTAAAGGATCTGCACTTTGGAAAAGTACCGATAGCGGAAAAAGTTGGAAAGAAATTTCTACCAACAAAGGATTCCCAAAGGACACGCTAGGAATAATAGGGGTTACCGTTTCTCCGGTGGATAGCGAACGCGTTTGGGCCATAGTAGAAAATAAAGAAAAAGGAGGGGTTTACAGAAGTGACGATGGTGGTGACACCTGGACACTTTTGAACAGCGAAAGAAGTCTTCGACAAAGAGCTTGGTATTATACGCGTATTTATGCCGATACCAAGGATAAAGATGTAGTGTATGTGGTAAATGTGTCCTACCATAAAAGTAAAGACGGAGGTAAAAACTTTACCAGTTCCAGAGCTCCTCATGGGGATCACCATGATCTATGGATCGCTCCCGAAAATCCAAAACGCATGATCATGGGAGATGACGGGGGTGCACAAATCACCTACGATGGTGGAGAAACCTGGAGTACCTACCATAACCAACCCACCTCACAATTTTATAGAGTTACTACCGATAATCATTTCCCTTATCGCATCTATGTAGCGCAACAGGATAATTCTACGATTCGTATTAGTCATAGAAGTTCTGGAAGTTCCATATCCGAAGATGATTGGGAAAGAACTGCTGGTGGAGAATCTGCGCACATTGCTGTAGATCCAAAAAATAATGATATTGTTTATGGCGGAAGCTACGATGGTTTCTTAACCAGAGTGAATCACAAAACAGAAACCATTAGATCGATAAGTGTATGGCCTGATAACCCAATGGGTCACGGTGCAGAAGATATGAAATACCGTTTTCAGTGGAATTTCCCTATTATATTTTCTAAGCATAATCCAAATCGACTGTACACCTTTTCTAACCATGTTCATGTCACCGAAAATGAAGGACAAAGCTGGGAGGTGATCAGTCCGGATCTTACCAGAAACGATCCTGAAAAGTTGAAATCATCAGGGGGTCCTATCACTCAGGATAATACCTCTGTAGAATATTATTGTACTATTTTTGCCGCTGCCGAAAGCCCTCTAAAGGAAGGCCTTTTATGGGTAGGTAGTGATGATGGATTGGTGCATATAAGTCAGGATGGAGGTGCTACCTGGAGCAATGTTACCCCAAAGGGAATGCCCGAGTGGATGATGATCAACAGCATAGAACCTAGTGCTTTTGATGCAGGCACCTGCTATATCGCTGGTACCAAATACAAATCTGGAGATTTTGCTCCTTATTTGTATAAAACTACGGATTATGGAAAGTCCTGGACAAAAATTACTACTGGTATCCCCTCAGAACATTTTACCAGAGTACTACGAGAAGATCCTAAAAGAAAAGGGCTTCTGTATGCAGGAACCGAAACTGGGATGTATATCTCTTTTGATGATGGTAAAAGCTGGCAGTCTTTTCAACTTAATCTGCCTATTGTTCCTATCACAGACTTGACCATCAAAGAAAACAACCTAATTGTAGCTACACAAGGAAGAAGTCTTTGGATCATTGATGATCTTACCTTATTACATCAGCTTAATACTAGTCTAAAATCGCAAAATCACATTTTGTACAAACCCAAAGATGCATATCGCATGCGGGGGACCCAAGCAAAAGATTCTAAAACAGAGGGTAAAAATCATCCGGCTGGGGTATCCACCTATTTTTATCTCAAGAATTTTGACAAGGAAAAAGATACAGTACAACTCACCTATTTCAATCAGAAAAACGATACCATCAAATCCTTCAGTACTGGGGCCAAAGAAAAAAAGGATCAATTAAAAGATCTAAAAGCCGGAGGAAATCAGTTTAATTGGAACTTGAGAGGTGATGGTGCCGAAAAACTAAAAGGTATGATCCTATGGTGGGCAAATCTCGATGGTCCTAAAGCTGTCCCTGGATCATATCAGGTAAGCTTGAATGTAAATGGAACTGATGTAGGAAAACAATCCTTTACTATTGTTGCCGACCCAAGAGCTGAATCCACTCAACAGGATATGCAACAACAATTTGATTTTATTACCGATGTGAATGCTATTGTAGACAGAGCGCATCAATCGATCAAAAAGATTCGAAAAATCAATAAGCAACTCAAAGGTTTTGAAACTCAGTATAAAGACAATGAAAAAACCAAAGAGCTTGTACAAAAAGCAAAAGATTTGCAAGAAAAGTTTAGCGATATAGAAAAAGCGCTCTATCAAACCAAAAATAAGAGTAATCAGGACCCTCTTAATTTCCCAATCAAACTTACCAATAAACTGGGGCACTTGAACTCTTTGGTGGGTATGGGAGATTTTGGGCCAACAGCTCAAGATATTGCTGTAAAAAATGAATTGACCAAAAAGATCGAACAACAATTGAATACTTTTGATCAATTAATTTCTCAAGAAATTAAGGGCTTTAATGCCGAATTCAATACCTTGCAGCTTAATTATCTTTTTGTCGAAGACTAATCTAATGTTAGAATATTATAACTACATAAAATCCCTGCATCTCATTTTTGTAATCACATGGTTTGCAGGGTTATTTTATATCCCCAGATTATTTGTCTATCAGATCGAAGCCAGCCAAAAGCCATCTCCCGAAAAAGAAATTTTGGGGACACAATTAAAGCTTATGGCCAAGCGTCTTTGGTTTATCATTTCCTGGCCTTCGGCTATATTAGCGACCTTGTTTGCCATATGGCTACTTATACTAATGCCTGGGTGGTTAGAACAATCCTGGATGCATGTCAAACTGGGGTTTGTGGTATTGCTATTCATGTATCATTTGAAATGCCACCAAATTTATAAGCAACTACAACAAGATATCGTCAAATGGTCGTCAAACCAAATGAGAATGTGGAATGAAGGCTCTACGCTCATTTTATTTGCTGTTATATTTTTGGTCATTGTACGAGATGCTGTGAATTGGATTTATGGAGTCATCGGAATTGTCTCCTTATCTGTGGCTTTGATGTTCGGAATCAAATTGTACAAGAGAATTAGAGACAAAAATCCTAACGCCTAAATTCATTGCATTTTTTACCAAAAACATATCAAACCAAATCCGATTATGGGGTAATCATTAGGGAGGCACATCCCGACGATGCCAAACAATTGCTTGAACTCAAACTACAGTATCTAAAAAATACGAATACCCTTCCGTTGTTTGATTATGAATACTCTAATAATATTACCGAAGAAAACCAACTCATCAAACGCTACCAAAAAGAAACCAATAGCCTCCTTTTAGTAGCCGAACATGACGGAAAGCTTATAGGCAACATTGATCTCACCGGAAGTTCGAGAGAAAAAATGGTTCATACGGCTATGATTGGGATGGGGATACATACGAGCTGGCAAAATCAAGGAGTAGGCACTTTTCTTATTCAAAATGTATTGGATTGGTCCAGAAAAAATGACACACTAAAAATAATCTGGTTAGAAGTATATGCCAGTAACAAAGCGGGTATCGCACTATACCGAAAAATGAATTTTCAAGAGTGTGGACGCATTGATAGTTTTTTCCTTGAAGACAAAAAATACATTGATAAAATAACTATGTCTATCAATCTTAGAGAACATTCTAACTGATGGTTTTATAGCAAAAAAAGACTGCCCAACAATTTGTGAGCAGCCTCTATTATTTTAGATTATTTGATCAATATTTTATCTACCGCACAATCTGTTATTTCTATTACTATACATACGTCTTACTGCTCTTCTATCATTTCGCGAAACGTTATTAGCGTTAAATACCACACTAGGATTTGATCCCGAAGTCATAATCGAGTTACGATCATTAATCGGCGTTCCTGGAACTTGTGTTCCAAAAAATCCTTGTTCTGCATGAAGAAATCCAATATTATGACCAATTTCATGAGTTAATATATTTCCCCATTCTCTTGCTGTAACCGGGTCACCATCAATGCTGGGTTCGTTAAGGTTCAATATGATCAAACCTCCTTCAATTCCATTAGTAGGGAATTCACCAAGACCCCAGCCTCCAATTTCGCCGGGATTTGCTAAACGAACCAAAATATCAGGATTATTATTTACCGGAATCAATCGTAAAGTAGTACCATTAACCCTATTCCATAAATCGATCCCTCTTTGAAATCCTCTTCCTGCTGCATTGTTACCTAAGGCATTTTGAATACGAATATTGCCTGCTCTGTTACAATCGACAATACTAATAAATGCCTGTTTTTGAAAATCGCCACGCTCTAGTGTTTCTTGAGTGATAAAAATATCGCCATCTACAATATATCCTCCTTTAGAGGGGATAACTGATGTTTTATCCATGTCAAACCCCATCTGCTGTAATTTAGAAAGGATTTCGGAAGAAACATCTTGTTGAGTAATTGTTGACTCCTGTTGAATATCATTTTCAACATCGTTGGAACATCTTACCATGCCGATTGCTATGACAATCAGCATACCTAATTTGAAAGTTTTCATAATAAATATATGTTTTGAATTTGTGTATTGTAAATATAATAATTTGTTGATTTTCAACAATGTTAGATAAACAACATTTTAATAACCCTATTTTTGTTTTTTTATAAAAAAGAGAACTTGTATAGACAAAATTATGATGACAATTGATGTTTCCTGATATCTAGTCATTTCAACTTTATACTTTTCCGTATCTTCGTGCCACTTATTAAATTGACTCTATGATCAAATCCATGACCGGCTTTGGGAAGTCTGTATTACAACTGCCTACAAAAAAAGTCACTATCGAGGTAAAATCGCTCAATAGCAAGAACTTAGACATCAACGCTAGAATTCCATCTCAATACCGAGAAAAAGAGTTACCCATGCGAAATACCATTGCAAAATCATTGGTAAGAGGAAAGGTAGATTTTGGGTTGTATGTTGAAATCACTGCAGAAGAGACTTCGACCAAAATCAACGACGCTGTGGTTAAGGATTATATGAAACAATTACAGGGCATACACAACAGCGGAGAAATTGGAGAATATCTGAAAATGGCAGTTCGTATGCCGGATGCTTTAAAAACAGTGAGAGAAGAAATTGATGAAGAAGAATTTAAAGCTATTAATGAGGGACTACGTAACGCTTTGAATGCTATTGACACCTATAGAGTCGATGAAGGGAAAGCACTGGAGAAAGACTTTGTCATACGTATACAAAATATAGGAAAGTTACTAGCCGACGTGATCGAAATGGATCCCGAACGTATCGAAGGGGTTCGCGAGCGATTACAAAAAGCAGTATCCGATATTAAAGAAGAAGTGGATCAAAATCGATTTGAACAAGAACTTATCTATTATCTGGAAAAATTCGACATCACTGAAGAAAAAGTTCGTCTTTCTAATCATCTTGAGTACTTTACCACTACACTAAACACTCCAGAATCTAACGGAAAGAAATTGGGATTCATTACTCAGGAAATTGGTCGGGAAATCAACACTATAGGAAGCAAATCTAACTACGCTCCAATGCAAAAGTTAGTGGTGCAAATGAAAGATGAACTCGAAAAAATAAAAGAGCAATTACTAAACGTATTGTAAATGAAGCAAGGAAAGCTAATTGTACTTTCTGCCCCATCGGGTAGTGGAAAAACTACATTGGTAAAATATTTATTAGATCTCCAAGAACTCAATCTTGGTTTTTCTATTTCTGCAGCCTCTCGAGAGCCTAGAGGAGCCGAAGTACATGGTAAAGATTATTACTTTTTATCCTTACGTGAGTTTAAGGACAAAATCAAGAACGACGAGTTTTTGGAGTGGGAAGAAGTATATAGAGATAATTTTTACGGTACTTTAAAAACTGAAGTACAACGCCTTTGGGATAATGGAAAGCACGTTATTTTTGATATTGATGTCGTGGGTGGATTAGACATCAAACGAATTTATCCAGATCGTACCCTTGCAATCTTTGTAAAACCACCTAGTATAGAAGAGCTAAAGATTCGACTTAAAAAACGCAAAACCGAATCTGAAGATAAAATCAATATGCGTGTTGCCAAGGCCTCTACAGAAATGGCAACAGCGCCGCAATTTGATGCTATAGTTACCAATGATGATCTGGAAAAGGCAAAAGCCGAGGTTTATCAACTAGTAAAGAAGTTTCTTTTAGGATAGTACAATGAAAAAAATTGGATTATACTTCGGGACATTTAATCCTATTCATGTTGGCCATTTGGCAATTGCCAATCATATGGCTGAGTTTTCTGATCTTGACGAAATATGGATGGTAGTCACCCCTCATAATCCTTTTAAAAAGAAAAGCTCGCTATTAGACAATCATCATCGTTATGAAATGGTCTACCGAGCAACAGAATCGTATCCTAAGTTGAAGCCCAGTGATATCGAGTTCAAACTACCACAACCGAATTATACGGTACATACATTAGCACATTTGCAAGAACACTATCCCGAGTATCAATTTAATTTGATCATGGGAGAAGACAACTTGAAAAGCTTTCATAAATGGAAAAACTATGAGGTGATTCTCGAAAACCATCATATCTATGTATATCCCCGTATTTCTGAAGGGAAGATTGAACATCAGTTTAAGGATCACCCAAAAATTAAACAGGTTAGCGCACCGATTATGGAGATCTCTTCAACATTTATTAGAAATACTATTGGTGAAGGAAAAAATGTACGCCCTTTACTCTCTCAAGAAGTATGGGAATATATCGATCAAATGAATTTTTATCGATAAAAGAATTTAGTACTCATTATAACTATTCTCTGGCTGAAAAGCTTCTTTCACCCTTTTTATTAACCTATGCATACGATCACTTCCTCCTGCAATTATCCCAGCGGTAAGGATAATATCTATCGATTGAATAATGGTAGATTGTATCTCGGATAAGTTATCACTGGTTTCATTAAACAATATACCCGACATCAATCTAAAACCCGAAAAGGATAAAATAAGTCCAATAATAAAAGCAATCACAATGGTTCGCTGTTTGCGTTTCATACCTTCTTTGGTAAGGGTATTTTCTAGCCTTCTTTTCTCCTTCATCATGTTTGCCACTTCCGGCACAGAAACTTCTTCTGTTTCCAAAGCAGATTCCTCACCAGCCAACGGCTCATTCATACTCTCTAATTTGCGATCAATCTCATCAATACGTTCTTTACATTCCTTCTTAAGTCTCTGATTGTAATCATGAACAAAAATTTCTATAAACTGCTCTACTACAAACATAATTACCGAGGTGTATCCTAATACAGCCACTACATTTCCGGGGGTAAGGTGTGCCAAATTTATAGCTGGCAATTGCCCTTCTAGCAATACAAAACCCACCACTGCAAAAACAATGAGAATAATGGCTATAGGATTTTTGTACAGAGCTTTCATGAAGTAAGGAATAAGAGTGTTTAGTAAAAATACAAAACTATTATGGATTACTTCTATTCTTGAGATAAGAAGCAAATAAAAATCCCAAAAGCGATTGGCCCTTGGGATCTTCTATTAGTATATGTTTATTTTATTTTCCAGGGAAATCTGCCTTGCGTTTTTCTAGAAACGCAGTAGTTCCTTCTTTAAAATCTTCGGTACCGAAACAATTTCCAAATTGTTCTATTTCTACTTTAAATCCGTTTACTCCATCTTCAAAAGCGGCATTAACAGATTTTATAGCAGCTGCAATTGCCACAGAAGAGTTTCTCATGATCTTTCCTGCCAACTTTTCGGCCAATGGCAATAGTTCCTCTTGTGTAGTCACATGATTTACCAAGCCATATTGCATCGCCTGATTGGCATCTATCATTCCTGCAGTCATAATCATTTCCATGGCTCTTCCTTTTCCTACCAATTGTGGCAAACGTTGGGTCCCACCATATCCAGGAATCACACCCAGAGATACCTCAGGTAGTCCCATTTTGGCATTATCACTAGCAATTCTAAAATGAGCTGCCATTGCCAATTCTAGTCCTCCTCCTAAAGCAAAACCATTTACAGCAGCTATTACGGGAGTTGATAGATTCGCTACAAAATCAAAAAGTAGTTCTTGACCTTTTTCGGCTAGTTTTCCTCCTTCAGAAACAGAGAAATCAGCAAACTCGCTAATGTCTGCTCCTGCTACAAAAGCCTTCTCTCCACTACCGGTAACAATAATTGCTTTGGTTGCAGCATCCAAATCTGCTACTCTAAAAGCGGCATGAAGTTCTTGAATCGTCTCTTTATTGAGTGCATTTAATTTTGAAGGACGATTGATCGTTATTTTGGTTATTCCATCTTCTTGAGATGTAAGAATGTTATTATACATTATGTTGGTATTATTTTATGTGAGCTATTAATTTTTATCTCTTTCAAAATATAAATAGAAGTACATTCCCAGTCCAAAATCTTCAACATCTGTAGAAACCAAACGCCAGCCTTCACTAGAGTATTCATCCAATTTAGCCTGAATGTCTTTGGAAGAAGATTTTAAGATATGTTCTTTATCCAACGTTAGTTTGGAGTAATAGACCAGAGATTCTAGTTTGTATTCTTTCATCTGTTTTTACGTTAAGTACTTTTCAACTGTCGGATAACATTCACCAATAATCATGGCTCATTTTACGCAGTAGTTTCTATTTTTGATTCTCTGGGAAAAGAAACTTTAAAGATCGTTCCTTTTCCTTCTTGCGAGGTAAAGGTAATACTTCCTTTATAGGTTTCCACTATATTTTTCACCATTCCCAAACCAAGTCCCATTCCGCTTGACTTTGTGGTAAATTTAGGTTCAAAAATCTTCTTTTTATTTTCTTCAGTAATGCCTATACCATTATCTGCAACTGTAATGACTACGTTTCCATCTTCAGTAAATACATTTACAATCACTTTTGGAGTGCGATCTGATGGGATAGCTTGTATTGCATTTTTGACCAGATTGGTAACCACCCGTATCAACTGTGTTCTATCAAATTTGGCAATAATCTCTCCTTTTTCTGAAGGCGAAATAATGTAATCTTCGTTAAAAATATCCAACGCCAATCCTACAATTTTTACCACATCCAAAGTTTCACTTTTTTGCGCTGGCATTTGTGCAAAATTTGAAAATGCCGAGGCGATAGAACTCATGGTATCAATTTGTTGGATAAGGGTGTTACTATACTCCTGTACTTTTTGTTGAATTTTGGGATCTTCGGGATCAAACTTTCTCTGAAAACTTTGCACTGTAAGTCGCATAGGTGTCAAAGGATTTTTGATCTCGTGCGCTACCTGTTTTGCCATTTCTCGCCAAGCGGCTTCCCGCTCACTTTTGGCAAGCATAGCAGCACTTTCTTCAAGCTCGTCGATCATACTGTTATAAGCACTCACTAACGAATATATCTCTTCACTGGCATCAATAATACCTATCCGCTTATTACGCTTATCCAATCGGGTTTGATCTATGGTTTCTGAAATCGTTTTTAAAGATCGTGTAATGTACTTGGATAAAAAGTATGCCAATGCAATAGCAATCAGCAACATTAACAAATACACTTGCCCCAATCGTTGTAAAAATTCAAACAACTCTCGGGTAATCAAATCATCGTCTTCCAGATACGGTAAATTTAAAATTCCCAGAGGTTTGGACTTAAAATCAGTAATGAACGTATAAGAAGATAGAATACGAACTCCATTTTTTTCGGATTTCACCAAATACTTCTTGTCATACAAAGAAGCCAGGGTATCCAATATTTTAGGACTTAGCTGTTTATCTGTTGTGTCTTTGGCAAAAATTCCTTCGGACTTGATCAATAGTTCTCCAGACAATCCATAGATGTTAATTGGCAAAGAATGTTCTTCAGAAATTTGATAGATCTTTTGTTTATACCCAAAGATTTTGGAGAGGTGTTCCTCATCTACCGGATAGGTTGTGCTGCGTAATGCATTATTGATCGCAATCTGGATTCGAGTTTCTTTTCGCTCTAAACGCTCTCTGTGATAATCTTCGGCTTCTTCTTTATATTGATATATGGTAACCGCCGCAATTAATATCGAAGCCAACAAGACCAAAACGGTCATCGAAATAAAAATCCGTGTACGGAGAGAGAGTTTGTATAGCTTCATATCCAATTTTGATAGGTAAATATAACAAATATCGCACCAAAAAATAGTGCGAAAAACAAATCCCAAGGCACAGACCATTCCTTAATTTTATTTAGCTTTACAAAATGAGTCAAGAAATATTGCTTTCTGTACAAGATCTTTGTGTTTCCTTCTTTTCAAAAAAAGAAGAAAATAAGGTACTTCATAACATTTCGTTCGACATCTATAGCAATGAGATTTTAGGTGTTGTTGGTGAATCCGGAAGTGGAAAATCGGTTGCTTCGCTAGCAATATTAGGACTCTTGCCTCAAAAAATTGCCAGAATATCTCAAGGGAATATTCTTTACAACGGCACTTCTCTATCGTCACTTTCTGAAAAAGCATATCGTAAGATTCGTGGAAACGAGATTGCGATGATCTTTCAGGAACCGATGAGTTCTCTCAATCCCTCTATGAAATGTGGAAAACAAGTGGGAGAGATATTAGCACTTCATACCACACTTTCAAAGAGTGAAATTAAAACCGAAGTACTTTCCCTTTTTGAAAAAGTTAAGTTACCCGATCCCAAAAGAGCCTATACATCTTATCCGCATCAATTGAGTGGTGGGCAAAAACAACGTATTATGATTGCCATGGCAATTGCTTGTAAACCCAAACTTTTGATTGCCGACGAGCCCACAACGGCTTTGGATGTCACTGTACAAAAAGAGATCATCAGCCTATTAAAAGCACTGCAACAAGAATATAAAATGAGTGTGTTATTCATTTCTCATGACCTATCTCTTGTCTCAGAAATCGCAGATCATGTGCTGGTGATGTATCAGGGGCGAATGATTGAATACGGAGAAACTAATGCCATTTTTAATAATCCTCAAGAAGATTACACCAAAGCACTCATCAATGCAAGACCAACGCTAGATGTAAGATTCAAAACATTACCTACCATATCAGACTATTTGAAAGATACCCATGGTGATGATCGAGAAGTGATTACAACGGCGCAACGTGAGCAACAGCATAAGGAGTTATATAGCAAACCCCCATTGCTAGAAGTTGTAAATGTCGAGAAAACGTACTTCTCTAATGTCGGTTGGTTTGGGAAAACTGAATTTAAGGCGGTAAATGATGTGAGTTTTCAATTATTTGAAGGAGAGACTCTGGGGTTGGTTGGAGAATCAGGATGTGGTAAATCGACCTTGGGAAACACCATTCTTAGACTTGATCAAGCCAGCAAGGGGCAGATCTTATATAAAGGGCAAGATTTAACGCAGTTATCTGATACTGAAATCAGATCGCTTCGAAAAGAAATACAGCTTATTTTCCAAGATCCTTTTGCTTCGTTAAATCCACGACTAACCGTGGGTAAGGCGATTATGGAACCTATGAAGGTTCATGGACTGTACGCATCAGATACAGAGCGCAAAGAAAAGGTGATCGAATTATTAGAACGTGTAGGCTTAGAAGCCAGTCATTTTGATCGGTACCCTCACGAATTTAGTGGTGGGCAACGCCAACGTATTGGGATTGCCAGAACTATTGCACTACAGCCTAAGTTGATTATTTGTGATGAATCGGTAAGCGCACTTGATATTTCTGTTCAGGCACAAGTATTAAATCTTCTGAATGAGCTTAAAGAGAAATTCGGATTTACTTATATCTTCATATCACATGATCTAGCAGTGGTAAAATACATGTCTGATCAATTGCTTGTAATGAATGAAGGTAAAATTGAAGAAAGCGGAGATGCAGATCAAATTTATAACCATCCTGAAAAAGCATACACCAAAAAACTAATTCAGGCCATCCCAAAAGGAATGTAATCCTATTCTTTTACTCCAAAAGTTCATTCTAGAGTTATAAAACTTTTCCTAAACTTTGTTAAATCTTTAGTAAAAACTCTTAACTCAGAATTTTGCTTTATATCTATTTTAACATCTTTAATACATATCGGCGAAACCCATAATACAAAGTACACTTATAGCCTAAAAATGAGAAAATCAATTGCATAGATTCGGTCAAAAAAATACTTTAAATTCTATAGAATTTCTTAATTACTGGATATACATTCACTAGCGTATGGCTTTACCTTATTCCTTATAAACAATCAATGTTAAAACTGTTAAAATCCAACTTTTCATTTTATATAAATTGATGCCTAATACAAATTCAATTTATTTTAATTATGAAAAAAAACATGTTATTTGCCTGTTTAGGCACAGTACTATTAATGGCAGTATCGTGCCAGTCTGATGCCGATGAACCTCAGACCACAGAACAATCTATTTTGGAGTCCCAGATAGCTTCTTTAGGTTTTGTTACAGAGGCGATGTACGAAGCCGAATTAGACGGAAAAAAAGGCGTCGTTGTAGAAGGAGATATATTTCTGGACAAAGCTATGATCAGTGATCTACTAAAGGAGCAACAGCCCTCTGATGATTTAGAAAAGCACTATGTAACTCCAAGTCTTTTGCCTAGGGATCGCGCTGTAACAGTAGATGTGTTTCTAGATCCTTCTTTTAGTTCAACAATGCGGGCAGCCTTTAATGAAGCGCTAAATCGCTACAATGAGCTTAATATAAATCTTACATTTAGAAGTGTTTCGAGCGAAGCTGCGTCTGATATTGCAATTTTACTAAGAGATATTCCTAATACTCCACAAGGTAATGTGGTATTAGGGAGAAGTGCTGGTTTCCCAAGAAATGGAAGACCTGCTACTCCTATTACATTAAATTCAAAAGTATTTGGATCAAGAACACCTGCAGATGCTCCAACGGTTATCGCTCATGAAATTGGTCATGCTATTGGATTTAGACATACCGACCTCTTTGATCGCTCTTTCAGTTGTGGTGGAGAACCTGTAAATGAGCAAGATTTTAGCAATCCTGGAGCTCTATTTGTTCCTGGAACACCAAGAGGTCCCGAAAATGGATCATGGATGCTAGCTTGCAGTGATGGAAGTGACAGACCATTTACTGCTGCCGATAGAACAGCATTACGTTTTGTGTACTAAATCTATAAGATATTGTGTAAAGATAAAAGCGGGGGTTACTCCGCTTTTTTATTCTTTATTCTTTGGAAGGCAATTAATAGGCACTAAAAAAACCTGTTAAGCTTAGTAGATTAACAGGTTTAATTCATCGCGACTTGGGGAGGTTGCGATTGATTAACAACAAAAAATCACATCAACAAAAATACTTTTTTCGCTAAATACACACAGTTAGAAAGTAATTCCATAGTTGGTTTAACTGACTTCTGTAAGCGATTTATACGTTTTTTCATAATAGGGACAATATGTGTGGGTTAATACTTTGTTTAATCTTAAAAAATAATGTGTAAAGGGGACACGATTTTCTAAGGGGACACTAATATGCAAAATATTTTCAATAATTACGTTTAAATGCCTAATAAATCGACAAAAAACACAAAATTTTAACATTTAACTTTTAAAAGCTTGTTTTTACAGGTTAAAGCAAAGGTTTAAGACGATAGAAAATCTGAAGAAATTGTAGTATTTTTCTTTCAAAATTGAGTTTGCGAGATGTATATCACTATAACGATGCACTTTTAAAATTATTATTCGTAGTATCTCAATTATTATTCGTAAACCTGTATAAAGAATTAGTCGAGTATCATTTCGGGGATTTCTCCCTCAACGATCAAATTTCCTTCGGTTGCTTTCCGGATATCTTCAATGCTTACTCCCGGAGCTCTTTCCAATAATCTAAAACCTCCGTCTACAACTTCCAAGAGTGCAAGGTTAGTAACGATTTTCTTTACGCAATTCACTCCAGTAAGCGGTAAGCTACAAGCCTTCAGCAATTTGGACTTCCCAGCCTTATTGGTATGCATCATTGCCACAATAATGTTTTCTGCGCTAGCCACCAAGTCCATAGCTCCACCCATTCCTTTAACCATTCTTCCTGGTATTTTCCAATTGGCGATATCTCCGCTTTCTGAAACTTCCATAGCCCCTAGTATGGTAAGGTCCACATGTTGCCCTCTAATCATCCCGAAACTCATAGCAGAATCAAAAAAAGACGCTCCTGGCATCGTTGTTATGGTTTGTTTCCCTGCATTGATAATATCTGCATCTTCTTCTCCTTCAAAAGGAAAAGGGCCCATACCTAATACCCCATTTTCACTTTGGAACTCTACTTCTATTCCCTGAGGAATATAATTAGCCACCAAGGTGGGTATTCCTATCCCAAGGTTTACAAAATACCCATCCTGTAGTTCTTTGGCAATGCGCCTTGCTATTCCGTTTTTATCTAGCATATATTAACTTCTTAATTCAAATTTGGTTGTGGTGTAGTTCTTAAATACGGTTTAATCACTTTATGTCCCTTTGGAAATAAGTTGGGAATTTCTTCTGTAGCCACAGAAGGTACCACTACGCAATCGTCTCCTTGGTTCCAGTTAGCAGGAGTAGCAACTTTGTGATAAGCCGTTAACTGAAGTGAATCGATAACACGTATTAACTCATCAAAGTTTCTTCCTGTAGAAGCTGGATACGTTATGGTTAATTTTATTTTCTTATCAGGACCAATAACAAAAACAGAACGAACCGTAAGTTGGCTATCTGCATTAGGATGAATCATATCATATAACTCTGATACCTTTCTGTCCTCGTCTGCTATAATAGGAAAGTTTACTGTAGTTTCCTGGGTTTCATTAATATCTTTGATCCAACCGTGATGAGATTCTAATCCATCTACACTCAACGCGGCTACTTTTACATTTCTTGCGTTAAATGCATCAGTATATTTTGCCACGGTTCCTAATTCTGTAGTACATACAGGGGTGTAATCTGCAGGGTGCGAAAAAAGTACTCCCCAGCTATCCCCTAGCCAATCATGAAAATTTATTTCTCCTTCTGTAGTTTGCGCTGTAAAGTTTGGTGCTTCGTCTCCTAATCGTAATGCTGACATGATTTATGTGTTTTTAAGGTATTAAAAGTATCTTTTTATGCTTTTTGGCGTACAGTTCGTTGCTCGATTCGCTTTTCATATTTTTCTCCCTGAAAAATACGCTGTACAAATATTCCAGGAATATGAATCTGATTCGGATCCAGGGTACCTGCAGGAACTAGTTCTTCTACTTCGGCAACGGTGATTTTTGCTGCTCCGCACATACAAGGATTAAAATTTCTTGCCGTTCCTTTGAAAATCAGATTTCCAGCTTCATCTCCTTTCCAGGCTTTTACAAAAGCAAAATCTGCCTGAAACGCATGTTCTAACACATACATTTTGCCATTAAATTCTCTTGTTTCTTTTCCTTCGGCTACTTCGGTACCATAACCTGCTGGAGTATAAAAGGCAGGAAAACCACCCTGAGCAGCTCTACAACGCTCTGCAAGGGTTCCTTGAGGAATCAATTCGACATCCAATTCGCCACTCAACATCTGGCGTTCGAACTCGTCATTCTCTCCCACATAAGAGGAGATCATTTTTTTGATTTGTTTCTTCTGAAGTAAAAGCCCTAATCCAAAATCGTCAACTCCGGCATTGTTAGAAATACAAGTTACATCGGTAACGTTTAATTTAACCAGTTCGGCAATTGCATTTTCGGGAATACCGCACAATCCAAATCCACCCAGCATAAAGGTCATTCCGTCTTTTACACCTGATAAAGCTTCGGCAACATTGGGTACCGTTTTACGAATCATATTGTTCAAATTTTAGCGAACTAAAAGTACTAAAAAAATAGTACTAAATCGTTTGAACAATGAGAGTTTTATGAATAATTTAAAGGTCTGAAAAATACGGTTACAGAGAGAATTCGTCGTCGATATTTTCCTCTGGAGTAATGCTCTTTTTAAATTCTTCGCAATCCACTTCGATCGTAAGACCTTCGGGTTTTGGAAATGCATCTTTTGACACATTCAAATCCTTGTCTTCGTAACATTTTCTCATATACAGTGCCCATATTGGCAAAGCCATAGTAGCACCCTGACCAAAGGTTGTAGTTTCGAAGTGTGTAGCACGATCGTCTGCACCTACCCAAACCCCTGTACAAAGATTAGGAACAATCCCCATAAACCAACCATCACTTTGGTTTTGCGTGGTTCCTGTTTTCCCTGCAATTGGGTTATTAAACTCGTATGGATGCCCTGTTACTACATTCTTAATGTCGTATCTCGTAGAAGGTCCCGTTCTAAGTCGAACCCCAGATCCCGATTGGGTTACCCCTTCCATCAAATTGATGGTAACATAAGCAGCTTCTTTACTGATCACATCTCTGGTTTCTGGTACAAATTGATAGAGTACAGTTCCATTTTTATCCTCAATACTAGTAATCATTACAGGCTTGGTATAGATTCCCTGATTGGCAAACGTACTGTAAGCTCCTACCATTTCAGACAATTTTAAATCTACAGATCCTAAACATATAGATGCTACCGGTAGTATTTCTGATTTAACTCCTGTATTTTGAGCAAGACGAACAATAGGGTCTGGACCAATTCTATCCATCAAACGTGCAGAAATGGTATTTACCGACTTTGCTAATGCGTCTTTTAGACTTAGGTAACCACTGTATTCTCCATCACTATTCTTTGGAGTCCAGTCTTTATCTACTACCCCATGAGAATCTACTGGAATAGTAATTTGCGACCTTGGCAAAGTATCACAAGGTGATAGTTTTAATTGATCAATCGCCGTAGCATATACAAAAGGCTTAAACGTTGATCCTACCTGTCGCGCTCCCTGATCTACATGATCGTATTGAAAATGTTTATAGTTGATACCTCCCACCCAGGCTTTTACATGACCTGTTTGCGGTTCCATAGACATCAAACCAGAGCGTAAAAATTTCTTGTAATATAGGATGGAATCTTTGGGAGTCATAATGGTATCTATTTCTCCCTTCCAGCTGAAAATCTTCATCTCCGTCTTTTCCTCAAAAGACTTACGAATTTCCTTATCGCTTTTCCCATTAGCTACCATGGATTTCCATCTGGCAGAACTTTTCATCGCTCTATTGATGATCCCTTGCGTTTCGGCTTTGGTAATATCTCTAAATGGAGTGGTTTTATTCTTTGTTTCTTGCTTATCAAATTCTTTTTGAAGATTTGCCATATGCTCACGAGTAGCTTCTTCGGCATATTTTTGCATTCTAGAATCGATGGTTACATTGATACGTAATCCATCTCTATAAATATTGAAGAATTCTTCCTCTCCTTCTTCGTTCACTCCTTTTGGATTTTTCTTTACCCAATCACCCATCCAACTTCTTACAAATTCTCTAAAATAAGTAGCTGTTCCGTCAGAGTGACCCTCTGGTGCATAATCCAACTTAAGCGGTAATTGTTGTAAGCTATCTTTTTGCGCAGTATTAATATATCCATATTTTGCCATTTGGCTTAATACAACATCCCTTCTATCTTTAACCAATTCTGGTCTTCTTAGTGGATTGAAAAGAGATGAATTTTTTAGCATCCCTACCAAAACTGCCGCCTCTTCGATCTTAAGATCTTTTGGGGTATCACGATTAAAATAAATTCTCGATGCAGAACTAATCCCGATCGCCTGATTTAAGAAATCATATTTGTTGAGATACATGGTCATGATTTCTTCTTTGGTGTATTGTCTTTCTAATCTGGTTGCAATCACCCATTCTTTTGCTTTTTGAGTAATCGCTGCGAATATATTTCTTGATCTTACCCCCACAAACAACTGTCTTGCCAATTGCTGTGTAATCGTACTCGCCCCTCCTTTTTTTCCTAAAAAAGCAAAAGCTCTAATGGTTCCTCGTGCATCAATCCCAGAATGATCATAATATCTGGCATCTTCGGTAGCCACTAATGCATGTACCAAGTTTTCAGAAAGTTCATTATAGCTAACCGGAGTACGATTTTCTTTAAAAAATGTACCGATCTGCGCACCATCAGAAGAGATGATTTGCGTAGCAAGATCGTTTTGCGGATTTTCTAACTCCTCAAAAGTGGGCATTTCTCCAAATGCGCCCCAACTTGCTAATAAGAATAATAATATCACCAAAAGGATCCCGGTTCCAAATGCAATCCAAAACGCCTTAATAAACTTTAACGTACTGGTTCCTGCCTTTTTTTTTGGTGTTCTTTTTCTTGATTTGGGTGTTGCCTTTGCCATTTATTTAAGGTTTTGAGCGTCTTCTATTCTAAATCCAATATCTGTTATTCCTTCTAAAGCGTAAATTCCATTCACTTTTCCATTTTTACGCATTGCGTGCTGTAAGGTAATCTCATACGTCCCATCTTCAATGAACTTTACTTTCTCTTTATACCAAAGTTTATTCTCTTTTACATCCGAAAAACCAGCTCCCAACCATTCTCCATTGGGTGCTGCCATATCATATTCTAAGGTGTCAGTCACTACCTTTCCATTAGGAAATCTCATTTCGCTGATCAAGAACAAATTGCTGTATTTGTAATCGTTAGTATTACGTACATTGATAAACAAATTGTATTCTTTTTCGGGATCGAGTGAAGGTAATGAAAAGTTTATTTTTTCATCCCGTTCCCATGATTCTGCCACCGTTTGGTATTGATCAAAAATTTGTTGATCATCACATGACAACAACAGTAGTATCACACAGATCCAACCTATACCTTTAAGATTTATCATTGTTTTTATTACGTGAACGATGTCTTTTGTTACGTTGGTTCTTTGACTTATTGGTGTTTTTCTTTTCAGGGTTCCCTCCTTTTGATGCATTCGATGTAGCCATTTGTTTTTGCGAAGAAGCATTACCAGAGTTTTTCTTTCTGTTTCGATTTTTCCTCCTTCTTTTGCTTCGTTTTGGCTGATCGAATCTGGTTAAACTATCTTGTCCTACAACGTTTTCAAAATCGGTTTTAGTGTTTTCCATCAATTCTGAAGCGAACTCTTCTAGGCTAGCTACTTTTTCATCGTTGTTATTTGCTGCAATAATTTCACTTGCATCTTCGGCAGATATTTTGTGCCAGTTCATCCATTCTCCTTCATAAGCATACCACAATAGCCCTTTAAAAATATCTATTTTCTGGCATACTGCAGTCCCCTTTTCTGTTTTCAGTTTTGTTTCTAGTTTAGGAAAACTATTTAAAGCTTCGATATAAGCGTCTAACTCATAATTCAAACAGCACTTCAGCTTACCACATTGCCCTGCAAGTTTTTGAGGATTTAATGATAATTGCTGATATCTTGCTGCACTGGTATTTACCGATCTAAAATCGGTAAGCCAGGTAGAACAACACAGTTCTCTACCACAAGATCCCACACCTCCTAGTCGAGCAGCTTCTTGTCTAAAACCAACCTGACGCATTTCGATTCGAGTATTGAATTCGTGAGCAAATTCTTTGATCAATTGTCTAAAATCTACACGTTCTTCTGCAGTGTAATAAAAAGTAGCTTTAGATCCGTCTCCTTGAAATTCGATATCCGAAATTTTCATTTGTAATTCCAGTCGTATTGCAATTTCTCGAGCTCTCACCTTCATCTTTTCTTCGCGATCCCGAGACTTTTGCCAGATATCTATATCTTTCTGAGAAGCTTTACGGTATACTTTTTTGATATCATCCCCTTCTTCTTCTACCTTCTTCTTTTTCATTTGGATACGTACCAATTCTCCGGTTAGGGAAACCATGCCCACATCATGACCGGGAGAAGCTTCGGTAGCGACAATATCACCGATACTTAAGGAAAGATTTTCTGTATTTTTGAAATAGCCTTTTCTGCCGTTTTTGAATCGTATTTCGGCAAAAGGAAATTGTGCTGCTCCATTGGGAAGCGACATATTTGACAACCAGTCAAAAACTGTTAATTTATTACATCCATCGGCACCACAGGTACCGTTATTCTTACATCCTTTCGGTTGTCCGTCTTTTCCGGAAGAACAACTACTACACCCCATATGTTCCTACTATATTGAAATTTGTACATGATGATTTACATCACTACAAATATGGTTCTTACTAAAGCCAGAAAAACACTGGATTTCCGGCATCTCAATCGTTAAAGATACTATGAAAAAAATTATCAACCATAGTATCTTTTGTATTTTAGCATTACTTCTTGTAAATCAGCGCTTCAGAACGACCTTTTTTGAAGATTTGGTTACTATTCCCTTTTCCTCTTCTTAAAGCTTTTTGTTCTTCGTATGGTAAACGATTTACCTCTTTACAAGCATCAGAGCAGCAGTTTTCCATAGCTGCCGCGCAATCCTCACATTGGATAAACAACAAATGACAAGCTTCATTTGCGCAGTTTACATGGGTATCACAAGGTTTACCACATTGATGACAATTGGCAATTACATCCTCTGAAATACGCTCTGCTCGACGGTGATCAAAAACAAAGTTTTTACCCAAAAACTTATTTTCCAATCCTTTTTCTTCAACTTGTCGGGCATATTCGATAATACCACCTTCTAACTGATATACGTTTTTGAATCCTTTATGTTTGTAATAGGCACTTGCTTTTTCGCAACGAATCCCACCCGTACAATACATCACAAGATTTTTATCTTCTTTATGCTCTGTCAGATCTTCTTCGATAATATCCAAAGAATCTCTAAACGTATCCACATCTGGTGTTACGGCTCCTTTAAAATGACCAATTTCACTTTCATAATGGTTACGCATGTCTACCAACACCGTATCAGGATTTTCGATCAACTCATTAAATTGCTGGGCATCTACATGCACTCCTTTGTTGGTAACATCAAAGGTATCATCATTCAAGCCATCGGCTACAATTTTATGCCTTACTTTCACCTTCAATTTCAAGAAAGATTTCGAATCCTGTTCGCGAGCAATATTCAAACGAACATTTTCAAGAAAAGAAATACTATCCAGATGTTCTTTGAAAGTCAAAAAATTAGGAGCTGGTACAGAAAGTTGTCCATTTATCCCTTCTTTGGCTACATAGATACGTCCTAGTACATCGAGTTCGTTCCAATGAATAAAAAGGTGGTTTCTGAAAATTTCTGGATTTCCGATATGTGCATATTGGTAGAAAGAAAGCGTAAGTCGATCCGTACCGGCTTCGTCGATAAGAGCTGCTCTTTCTTTTGCACTTAATTTATTGTACAGTTGCATGCTATACTAATGTTTTAAGTTAAAAAAGATATTTTGCGCAAAAGTACAAATACTCTACGGAATAAAAAATGCTTAGAAACTAATGCAAGATATTTTTCAGGTTAGCCTCGTACTTTAAGTATATTATAGTATAACCCCAATATTTGAAAAGATTGCTTTATTTTTAGTTTACTTTAATTTATACCAAGTTACTAATGTCCATAGAAGTTATACAAACCGTCGTCGAAGTGATGTCTGCTATTTTAATACTAATCGCTTTTGAGTTATTAAACCGAAAACATTTACAAGGCTATTCTTTTATGGCTATTGGCCAGTTATTAGCAGCAGTCGTATGTGTTGTAACTTCACTTTGGTTTTTAGCATTTATGCATCTTGTGAATTGTTTATTGATGGTACGTGGTTATCTTAAATGGAGAACTCATTCTATGTAGATTTATCCGAAATCTTTGTGTTAGTTATAACCTTTACTCCAAAAGGAATGGACATCGTATTTAAGCCCATAGCCATTCTATTTAAATCTGGTTTTTTTTAGTATTCTCAATAGGTTGATTAGACCACCATTAGATCATCACATACTTGTTATTACCTTTTGAAAAATTTTACTCTAGCATTATTCAAACTGCCAAAATGATTATAATAGTTCCGGTTTTTCTCGACATACTTAAACAGATCTACCTTATCATCTTCTATCCCAAAATAAATAAACTTCTGGTAGATTGCATCCAAAGCTTCAAACTCACTCATATTCGCAAACTCTCCATCTACAAATTCGTTGCGAAAATGGCCAGAACCAAAACAACAATCATGTTCCCATAATTCAATTCTTACCGTATTCAACTTAAACTCGGTCCAATCAACTAGAATAAAGTTTTCTGGCCGATAAATCCTCTTATCGTGATCCAAAAATTTTAATTGCACCTTTTTTACCAGTGGATTTTTCTGTTCGTCTTTAAATCCTGAAATAATTGCATAAATGTCTGCCTTTCCTCGTAATCTATTTTCCTTGTCATCAGATAAGCGAATTTCATAAAGCATCATTTTTGTTGGAGATGGTGTAGTTGATAATGGAAATGATGCTGTTGGATACATTTTTTGACTCTCGGTAATAGATATTTCCATTTGTAATTCTTCTAATGCTTCTTTTTCACAGGATATTTGTGCTAGTACCAGTATCCCAATGATAAAAAATAGTTTTTTCATGATAATTGAATTTTAAAGTTAGATATCGGATCTAAAAGTAAATCGACCCAAGAAAGCCTACTTGAACATATGTTTCAATATCATGTACTATTGTTCCCTATTTAACCTATATTTTGTTGATTTTATTTATCGCTGGCAAAAGACAAATACCATTATGAAATAAAAAAAGCCTTGAAGATATCTTCAAGGCTTTTTTTGGCTAATTCGTTATTGATTCTTTCTAATCTTTTAACGATAAAATAATTCAATAACGAAGCTAGCCACCTTCTACTATGCAATTACTAATTTTTGTAATCACATAGCCCGCATGGTTATGTCTTGTGACCTTTTTAAGAAATTTCATCTACTTTAAGTCGTTCTACGGTTTTGTTCTCTTTGCTTTTTAGTTTAGATGCAACATTTCCTGAAGGGTTGCGTAGCGACAAAAAAATTATTAATTGAGTTTCATTTTTTGATACTCTTATCCTCTAATTTTGTTGTTAATAACCATTTGGAAATCTATAGACCAACTACAAAAAGAAATAGTACTTTAGCAGAAAGTTAATTCCAATGTCAAATCCCGATATATTTGAACAACAAATGAGTACAGAGAAAGATGCAAAATTAAAAGCCCTCAAATTAACCTTAGATAAATTAGACAAAGCCTACGGAAAAGGAACTGTAATGAAAATGAGTGACAGTTCTGTTCAGGAAGTAGATGTCATCCCAACCGGATCTCTTGGTTTGGACTTGGCACTAGGTGTTGGAGGGTATCCACGAGGGCGAATTGTAGAGATTTACGGACCGGAATCTTCGGGTAAAACAACGCTTACATTACATGCGATTGCACAAGCACAAAAGGCAGGAGGGATTGCTGCTTTTATTGATGCGGAGCATGCTTTTGATCGTTTTTATGCAGAAAAATTAGGTGTAGATATTGATGATCTTATCATATCACAACCAGATCACGGAGAACAAGCACTAGAAATTGCTGATAACCTGATTCGATCTGGAGCTATTGATATCATCGTTATCGACTCGGTAGCGGCATTAACTCCAAAAAGTGAAATTGAAGGTGAAATGGGAGATTCCAAAATGGGGCTTCATGCACGATTAATGTCTCAGGCACTAAGAAAGTTAACCAGTTCTATCAGCAAAACCAATTGTACCGTGATTTTTATTAATCAGCTTCGTGAAAAAATTGGTGTTATGTTTGGAAATCCTGAAACTACAACCGGAGGTAATGCACTGAAATTTTATGCTTCGGTACGATTAGACATTCGTCGTTCTACGCAGATTAAAGATAGTAACAGTGAAGTAAAAGGAAATAAAACTCGTGTGAAAGTTGTAAAAAACAAGGTAGCACCTCCTTTTAGAACAGCAGAATTTGATATCATGTATGGTGAAGGTATCTCAAAAACAGGAGAGATCATCGATATCGGCGTAGACTATGAAATCGTAAAGAAAAGTGGATCATGGTTTAGCTACGCGGATACTAAACTAGGACAAGGTCGGGATGCTGTAAAGGCATTACTAAATGACAATCCGGAGCTTATGGAAGAACTAGAAGAAAAGATTAAAGAGGCTATAAAGATTATTAAAGAGCAATAAATATTAGTCATCATTATATTAAAATCCTGTCGTGAACGTGATCGCGACAGGATTTTTTTATACCTTAAAGCAACCATATGTGTTTACGTTCATCTATATATTAGATTATATATGTTTATTACTCTAACCCCATAATGTTTATGAAGACGATTAAGATCATTTTGGCTTTTTTTATCATCGCAATGACTTCTGGATGTGGCGTTGATGACAATACTGGCTTTTTTTATGAGCTAGTCCCTATAGAAACTGCTACAGTTCCTGACACCTTTGTCAGAGGAGAAACGTACACCATAAGTGTTACTTTTTTCAGACCTACTTCTTGTCATGCCTTTGCAGGATTTGATTATACCCCCGACAACAATGAACGCACAGTAGCTGTTGTTAATCTAGTGGTAAATCCGGATAATTGTAGAGATCTTGAAGATACCGCCAGTGTAGAAGAATCCTTGGAGTTTTTTGTAGGAAATGAAGAATCTTATGTTTTTAGGTTCTGGCAAGGTAGAGATGACCAAGGAAACAATCAATATCTTACTATAGAAGTACCCGTAGAAAATTAAAAGCAAATCAAAAAGATAGTTAGTGGGGTTGGATCAACTCATAAAAAAATGCAAGAAAAAAAACGCTGCGGCTCAGGAGCAATTATATAGATTGTACAGTAGTAAATTATTCTCTATTTGCTTAAAGTATTCTACAGATTATTCCAGTGCCGAAGATACTTTGCAAGATGCTTTTATAACTATTTTTGATAAAATCACACAATACAAAAGCAAAGGCTCTTTTGAAGGTTGGATGAAACGAGTTACGATCAATACCGCCTTACAGAAGTATAGAAAACAGAAAGTTTTTGATATTGTTAACGAAGAACAAATTGAAGAAGTTGAAGTAGAAATTGAAAATGAAGAGGTATCATTAGATTATCTTTTGAGTATCATCCAGGAACTACCCGACCGATACCGGTTAGTCTTTAATCTTTATGTTTTGGATGGATATGCTCACAAAGAGATTGCCGAAATGCTTAGCATATCTGTAGGTACTTCCAAATCAAATCTGGCAAGAGCCAGAAACATTTTAAAAACAAAAATAGAGACCAATCAAGAACCGTATGTACGGGCAATTGACGATAGATAATGAGCGATAAAAAGAATATAGACCGTTTGTTTCAGGAGAAATTCAAGGATTTTGATGTTACTCCAGATGAATCGGTATGGGAAAAAATAAAAGCCAGAAAAGACGATGATCGCAAACGGGCATTTATACTTCCTCTTTGGTATAAAGTTGGAGGTGTAGCTGCCGTAGCTGCTATTTTGATTGCTATTGGATACTTCTCCTTAACTGAACGTGCTGACACCCATCCTACCCTTGTAAAATCTGAAACCAAAGAGACACCTTCAAGTCCCATAGATTCAACAACAAACTACAGCATCCCAAATACTACCGTAGTTTCTTCGGATGAAGGCAAAGAAAATCTACCTGAACCTAAAACATCGCAAGAAGATGAAACACAAACTTCTTCTTCTAATCCCATAACTACTTCCCAAAAGAGAGAGGCAGTAGATACTAAACTCCCCAAAGAAAATAGATATACAACACCTAAAGGATCGTCCTACTCACAAACTCAAAATGCAATTGTTGAACAAACTTCTGACCAGAAAACAAATACTGCGATTTCAGAAAAAGAAGAAAACTCATTAATTGCTCCACAAGATCCTTCAAAAGCAACCACTGGTTTAGCCGAAAATCAACATACAGATCCTAAAACTACAACCCAGGAATCTAATGCAAAACCATTGGATTCTAACTCTGTTCAGGATTCGAAACGTATTGCAGATAATACCACTATTGATAACAATGAGGGTAGCAATGAGAAATCCATAGATGAAGACGTCAAGACTACTACTGAAGAACCCGTCAAAAAGTCAATTTTTGACGCTATCGCAGAAAATGAAGAAGATATAGAAGCAACTGAAGAATCGGGTAAAAAATGGACTGTAGCTCCTAATGTAGCTCCGGTATATTATAACTCTGTAGGTAATGGTTCGTCTATCGATAGACAATTTGCAGACAATGAAAAGAGTGGTCAGGTGAATTTAAGTTATGGGGTACAAGTAGCCTATGAGATCAATAAGCGATTTAGTATCCGTTCTGGAGTGCATAAAGTAGATTTAAGCTATAATACACTTGATGTAGGGTTTTCTCCCTCTGCAACAGGCCAAAATATTTCAAGCATTGATTATGCCCCTAGTGCACAAGCTATTTTGGTATCAGATATTGGAACTCAAGATGTCCCTGGTTTTAATGCTTCAGAAGTGAATCGTGATGCCATTAATCAACGACAAAATGCTGGTTTATTAAATCAGCGAATTGGATATATCGAAGTGCCTTTGGAAATGAAGTATGCCATTGTGGATAGAAAAGTTGGAGTAAATATGATTGGTGGAGTGAGTACCCTGTTTCTGGAGGACAATGAAATTTCTTTGGAAGCCGGGGATTTTGAAACTGAAATTGGTCAAGCCAATAATCTGAACGAGGTAAGTTTCAGTGGTAATATTGGTATTGGAATTGATTATAAATTATCAGATCAATTTCAGATCAATTTAGAGCCCATTTTTAAATATCAGTTTAATGCTTTTAATGATGCTGGAGACTTCAGGCCATTCTATTTTGGAGTTTACACAGGGATGAGCATAAAATTTTAAATAAGAAATCAAATGATTTAGTTGGTTAGGTAGTTATTGCTTTAAATGGCAATGATGAACAAAGCCGTTTCTATAGGAAGCGGCTTTTGTATTTATATTTTTAAATCTGCTTCCAACTTTTCAAGAATGATGCCTCTTACTTTTTCCTTCAATTCTTTTTTGTCGGATTGAGTCAATCCCTGAGTTGGGATTTCCTTATGAATATACCCTCTCATTTCTCCTGGACTACCACTAAAAAAAGTATACGAAAAACGCTTTTTGTTATCGAAGAACGTCAATGGTAAAATAGGGATTTGATGATCTATTGCCAGTCGAAAAGCTCCATCCTTAAATTCGTCAAGTATAATAGTTTCATCATCGGGAACACCTCCCTCGGGAAAAATACAGATACTGGTTCCGTTATGTAATCTGGCATGAGCTTTATCAAAAACTTCTTTTCTACTTTTTTGACTATTTCGATCCACCAAAATACAAGTACGTTTATAGAAAAAACCGAAAATAGGAATCTTCGCCAGCTCTTTCTTACCAACAAAGACGAATGGATTTTTTACACAGTAGAGCATAAACATGATATCTGTCATCGAACCATGATTAGCCACAAACATGTAACTTTTTTTGCGATTCACCTTGGTTTCTTTGGTAACTTTGGGAATAAATCCACTACCATACAAAACGATTTTTGCCCAAAATCGAGCCACAACAAAAAACTGAGGATACCATTCTTCTCTAGAAGTAAATATCAATAAAATCGGAAACATAATGATGATAGGAACGCCCACAAGTATGTAAAACCAAATACGCCAAAGCAGTATGAGTATGTTTCGAATCAAAGTCATTTCTCAAAAATACATAATTGCTTCGAGCTAGTGTAATACTTTTTGCAGACACCCTTACTTTGATGATAAAAAATATCTCTTTAGCAGATAAAAAAGATCTTCGGTTCGCAAAAAAAATTACCTTTGCCACAAACTAAAAAATACTATGTCTAGAATTCTAACTGGGGTTCAAAGTACCGGAACTCCACATTTAGGAAACTTATTGGGAGCAATACTTCCTGCTATTGAAATGGCAAATCAACCAGAGAATGAATCTTTTCTGTTTATTGCCGATATGCATTCTTTGACACAAATTAAAGATGCCAAAGAACTAAGAACAAACACCTACTCTACTGCTGCCACCTGGTTAGCATGTGGTTTGGACATAGAAAAAACTGTTTTTTACAGGCAAAGTGATATTCCTCAAGCCACTGAACTTGCTTGGTACTTAAATTGTTTCTTTCCTTATCAAAGACTAAAACTGGCACATTCTTTTAAAGACAAAGCAGATCGATTAGATGATGTAAATGCTGGAATTTTTACATACCCTATGCTAATGGCTGCGGACATACTATTGTATGATGCCGAAATAGTTCCCGTAGGAAAGGATCAGGAACAACATTTGGAATTTACTCGAGATGTAGCCAGTAGAGTTCATAATAAGGTGGGAGAAGTATTTGTTTTACCGCAAATACAACTTAAAAAAGACACCATGTATGTTCCTGGTACAGATGGAACCAAAATGAGCAAGTCTAAAGGAAATATTATCAATTTGTTTTTGCCAGACAAAAAGCTTAGAAAACAAATCATGTCTATCGAAACCGATAGTACACCTCTTGAAGATCCCAAAGATCCCGACACCTGTAACGTATTTGGACTGTATAAATTAATTGCTTCTCCCGATCAACAGGAAGAAATGCGGCAAAACTACTTAGGGGGAAATTATGGATATGGTCACGCAAAACAAGCTTTGTTTGAGTTATTGATAGAAAAATTCTCGAAAGAACGCGAACGATACAATTACTACATGGAAAACCTTGACGAAGTAGATCAAGCTTTAGCAAAAGGAGCTCAGAAAGCAGCTGTTATCGCAAATAAGGTTCTTGCCAGAGTACGGGAAAAAGTTGGGTATTAATTTCTTTTAACTCTAAGCGTTGACAATGCGGTGGAAGCTCTGTTCAAAGTAGTTTATGATTTTTTAAAATTCCTTGAGAAACTTACAGGATTTACTTACGAAGAGATCAATATCATTATTTGGTATATAGTTATTCCTTTTACCTGGGTACTTTTACTGGATAAAATTTTAGGCAAACATTACCTAAAAGCTACATTTTTACTGATTTTGGCTTTGTTTCTGATATATATCCCTGATTTTGAGTTATTTGCTTTATGGTTATTTAATGTTTCAGTGGACTTCTTAAATCTGTTTAATCACTTAGGTAGCAGTTATAAAATTTCCTCAGTAATTGTCTGTGTACTTATTCCAATGGTCATGTACTTTATCTTAATCAGAAAAGCATATTTCAGGACAAAGTAAACCTTTGTTACTCTATAAGTGACCCGAATACAGCCTAATGTTCTTTTTTATTGACTGTATCTGGGATAACAAATCACAGTTGACACACTAATTACTGTACTTTTAAAAGCACATTGTAAGTGTTGTTTTTTGGGTTGAGGACTACTGGGTACTCACCGGGTTTGATGATATTACTCTGTAAGCCTAGTTCTTGAGACAATTTTTGGTCAAGTTTTATCGTGTTTTTTAAGTGATAAATACTTGGTTGGGGAGAAGGGTCTCCTAAACCCACAGCATTTATACTCATCAAATTGTTGGGTTGATAAAACTGTAAGCCAAGAATTTCTTTGTTCATTACAAACGGAAAGGCAGTTGCTGTCGGTTGTTGCACTTCAACTTGCAAATAATCCCTAATCGATCCAAATTTCCGAGGATCAATCTTGTCATAAATAATCCATGGGTCATTATAATCCCATCCACAAGGAATGATCTTACAAGGATCCCAAACTACCGGAGGAAGATTAATTTCAATTGTTGGATCTGCATAACATTCCATACTGATTTCACATAGCAATCCATTGGTGTCGTCGCAATAACAATTGTTTCCGGATGGATCACAAATCAGATCACCATACTCAAAAATAAATCTGCATAATCTTCCCGAAGGCCCTTTTGAGCTAGATTCACCTCCAGAATAGGCAACAAATACTTCCTTGTTAATTTCCTGAACGATTGGATCATTCTCATTTTGACATGACCAACAAAAAATAATGATCAGCCCCAATACTACTTTTTTCATAATTAAAACGGTTTTAAGTTAATACTGTATGAATCACACTTTGCACAAAAAGAACAAAGTGATCCGGTAGGTTAATGTGTGATTTTGAAAAAGGTTAACACAAATTCAAAAAAAGTTGTTTTTTATTCGGCTGAAATCCTGAGACTTAGGAATTATTAAAGCTATTAATTACTTTATTTTCTGGGTATTGCGGAAAGCCGTAAGAATTTTCTGTTTTTTTATAATAGCTTGGCCTCCAAATTTTAAAAGACACTGACTCAATTTGAGAATTAGCAGCCCTAAAATCTAGCTCAACTTATGTTTATCACGCCCACTTTTTATAGATTCAGAAATAGTGAGTTTATAGAATACCTTTCCGAAATACAACACATTATTACCATAAACGACCCCAAAACATTACAAGTTGTACCTCAACTTATTGGATTACATGATCATTTAGTTCGCTTAGAAGAAGTGTACAAAAAGCAACTCGGAAGCTCGGTGACAGCAACTCATGAATTTTTGGACAAACGCAGAGACCTTGCTATAATAGGAATACGGATAGTGACCGAAGGATTTACCAATCATTTTGAACCAGCAAAACGCGCTGCGGCCCGGGTATTATTGCAAAGTATAGATCAGTATGTCGATGTGATCCATCAACAAAATTATTATGATAAAACGAATCTCATTCACAAACTCACCGAGGATTGGGAAAAAATAACGGTACTAAGAGAGGGATTAGACACCTTGCAAATCCTGGTATGGGCGCAGGAACTAAAACAAAGCAATATTTCTTTTGAAGACCTATACTTAGCCCATAATACCCAATTCACCAATACAAGTAAGATAAATACGATTGCGTTAATCAATACTGCCAAAGATAGTTTTAGGCAACTAATTAATCATCTTACAGCGCAATCTATTCTTGAACCTCAAAAGATCTTTAGTAAAGTAATTAATGAAATAAATATGCTGACCAAAAAGTACAATGCTTTGGTAGAAAAACGAGTCAAAGTTCTATTGGACGTAGTGGATATACCTGAAAAAACCAATCCAAATTAGTTTCCCCAAACTAAGATATTTTTAGTAGTGGTTGCGTCTTTATTTGATTTGTACATGAGCCCTACTCATTTTTTATTAGTGTAAAAGCAAATCATTGAAAAGACGAAAAAGCCTGTGTAACGTGCACAGGCTTTTAAATTAAACACTAAAAACAATTAAAAATTAAACTTTTGAATAAATAAATTTAAGCATCGTTCTAGGTCCCATATCGCGATCTGTATATACTGCCGAGATAATAAGCTCCCCGTTTTCGAGGGTTACTTTGGAGCCTACAAGCGAAAGTGCATTATCTTTATCATAAACAAAAAGAAACATTCCTCCTGGTCCTTTTTTCCAGTCTCCTCTGGTATCATTACTGTTTTTTGCACATTCGCCAGCGATACTGGAATTTTCGTAGTAACTTTTCTCTACAAATCTTCCACTTTTCATGATCTCCAAGGTCGTTGCCTTGTCGCATATCGACAAAGGAAACTCCTTCAAAGGTGTATCTCCTCCTTCATTGCTATACTCTTGCTTTAGTTTCCATGTTCCTACAATAGTAATGTCTTGTGTTTTAGTACCACTACTACCGCAGGAAAAGAACAATACGCCCAGTATAGTTAATCTCGCTACATAAGAGAGTAAAAGTTTTTGCATATATTCTATTTCCAGTTACCATACAAAAATCAGAAAAAAAATTCAAATTAACAAAAAATTAACGCTAAAATGTGTATTTCATCGTTTATTATTGCATTTTATCGTATTAAATTCAAAATGAATTACTCTCATTAATCCTATTAAAATCATATCATATCGTTATGTTTTGGCATAAAAAAAAGTATAAAAAGCACTTCCTTTTTTGAATCATTATTAATTTGAAAAACTTGTTTTATACTTTTTTTAGACATGTCAAGCTGTAAAGCAAAAAAGGAACTTAACAATACGTTTAAATTTCAATCAATATATTTGCTATAAGCAACAAGTTTGACAAATCAACCTAAATTGAAACAAACAACGGTCACGTCATTCATAATTTCCTTAGTTTACATCTCGCTAGGTACTTATGATTATTTCACAGATTTAAAATTGTCAAAATACGTCGATTCCATTTCGGATGGTTTGGATTTAATTTTGATACTTCCTTCAAACCTTTTTGGAATTCTATTTCGGAATTTAGGAATGCTCATTACTGATTCTGAGTTGTTTTTCTTTTTTGGACAAATCATTGGACTCATTATCTATACATCAGCGTTATACGGGATGATTACCTTAATGAAATTAGTACTAATCAAAAACCTCTAGATATGGTAATTTTTTATGGTAGATACTCAATACGAACAAAGACATATACTCATCAAGAACTCAATTTACCTGCCGAGTATAGTCATCTTAAGTTTCAGTTATATCAGAACTTTTTCTTTTTATTTTTCATCCCGGTATTCCCTATCACCAAGTTCTGGAAAGTAAAAAACAATACCACCGACAAGGAAGTAGGCACTGATGCTCAATTAAGAACCTTGCTTAACAAGGCTGAAGCCCGAATCAAAACTCCGTATTGGGCGTATACAGGTTTTATTATTCTTATGATCCCAGTCCTACTGCTAATTGGTCTATTGGTAACTAACATGACCAAAGAAGTTTCGAGATCGGTAGGTAGAGGCTTTGAATCGGTTGAAAAAAGAAAAGAAAATGACAAACTCAATGAAGAAACCGTTGCATTAATCAAGTCTGCAGCAAACAAAGATATTTATCATATCAAAATGATCGAAATGATTCCTAAGATTAATGTTGCAGGAAGAAGAGAAGGATTTAAACGGGGAGAAAGAGCAGAGTTAACCTACACTTTATCTAGTTCTTCAGAAGATAGTGTGGTACTTCAACTATCTAAACACGACTACCATTGGGACAAAGTCGCTCTAAAAAAGGAGGTAACTGTTGCCAAACAAGATTTAATCAACATTGCCGGAAGCTATAAAACCTTATACCTTTATGAGAGGATCAAAATCAATGACCAACTTATAAAAGCTGAAGCTGTTTTTGCTATCGATAGAATTGAAAGTGTTGACCCTTATTAAGGAATTATTTTACCAAAACCCCACGTTGATCCATTACCGGAAGCTCTTGGAAAGCATTTTCGTTGATGGTATTTTTTCTGAAGACATATTTTTTGTCATACAATTTACCATCTGCAAAAAAGGTTACTGTAAATTCATTATTCATACTGAGTAATTCTTCCTGAATCATCTCAATTTTTGCAGAAGATTTTGCAGCGATGGTGCCAATACCATGTCTTAGTAATGATGTTTTGCGATCACCATCATATCCTTTGGTCACCACCAATACCATTTCTATGGCTGTATCTCTGTCATTGATGATATACGAATTCCAGTCCTGGGCCAGAAACTCTTCGTTCCATTCCTTCACCACGGCAACGTATACATGTTCTACAACAGGTATTTCGATATCTTTCTTCATTCTTCGGTAACTTGATTAGGAGAACTTTTATAAAGTAGGTTTGAATTGCTCCAAAAATCGAACGTCATTTTCGCTCAGCATTCTGATATCAGAAATTCCATACAGTAATAAGGCGATGCGATCAATTCCCATTCCAAAAGCAAAACCACTGTACTCATCAGGATCGATATTACAGTTTTTAAGTACATTAGGATCTACCATCCCACAACCCATAATTTCTAACCATCCTGTTCCTTTGGTCATCTTATAGTCGGTTTCGGTTTCTAATCCCCAATATACATCTACCTCTGCACTAGGCTCTGTAAAAGGGAAATAGGATGGACGTAATCTAATCTTAGATTTTCCGAACATCTCTGTAGTGAAATATTGTAACGTCTGCTTTAAATCTGCAAAGGATACATTTTTATCAATATACAAACCTTCTACCTGATGAAAGAAACAATGAGATCTTGCAGAAATCGCTTCATTTCTATATACTCTTCCCGGAGATATCGTACGTATCGGTGGTTGATTGTTTTCCATATAACGTACTTGCACGGAGGATGTATGAGTGCGCAATAAAATATCAGGATCAGTCTGAATGAAAAACGTATCCTGCATATCTCTCGCCGGGTGGTACTCTGGTAAATTCAATGCGGTAAAGTTATGCCAATCATCTTCTATTTCAGGCCCTTCACTTACATTAAACCCAATACGAGAGAAAATTTCAATGATTTGGTTTTTTACCAAAGATATAGGATGTCTTGATCCTAGTTGAATGGGTTCTGCAGGTCTAGAAAGATCTCCATAAATTCCTTTTTCTTCTTCTTGGGATTCTAATTCATCCTTTAAAGACTTTACTTTGCTTTCTGCAGCTGTTTTAAGTGCATTGATTGCCTGACCAAATTCTTTCTTTTGATCATTGGCTATATTTTTAAATTCTGAAAAAAGATCATTAACTAATCCTTTTTTACCAGAAAATTTAATTCTGAATGCTTCTACTTCTTCCTTGGTTTTGGCTTTGAAACCTTCAACCTCAGCTATGTATTCTTTAATCTTGTCAATCATCGATTATCCTCTTAGTAAGAAGGCAAATTTATAGCTTTTAGCCTAAATTATGAACGTTTTTAAAAGGATATTCACTAGATCCAGGATAGCAGGTGTGATTTGTCACTAGATTCTTATCCGGAATATTTTCAAAAAGTTGCTATCTTTTTTGTAGCATTGCTACACTTTTTGTAGCTTTGTTATGTTTTTAATAGCAAATAAAAATCATATGTCATTCCCAACACCAGGAAAACCCGTAAGAGGATCCAAATCTGGTAACCATTTGATGGCGCTCTTCGATCTATTAGGACGTAGCTGGGCCATGGGTATCATTTGGAGATTGAATGAGGGCCCTTGCACTTTCAGGGCACTTCAGGAACGATGCGAGTCTATATCTCCCTCTACTCTTAATAAAAGATTAAAAGAACTAACCACAGCTGCTCTTATCCAAAGAACTGTAGAAGGGTATGGCTTAACAGACAAAGGAGAAGAAATTTTTCAATTGTTGCATCCTCTGGAAACATGGGCCAGAACATGGGCAAAAGAATTTAATCCATAAAAATAGTGTTATGAACAAAGTAAATTTAGTAATCGTTGGGACTATTAATCCCAACGAAAAGGAAGCTTTATCCTATTATGTAGAAAAAGTAGGTGAGCTTTATCAAGAGGTAAGCGCCAAAAATGTAGGAAAATACAAGGTTTCCAAATCACTTATTGGCGAAAACACGCCTAGTTTGGTTTCGGTAATGGAATTTAATGATATGGATTCGTTGCAAGCGGTCTTTGAAGGGGCTGCCTACCAGGAGTTATTGCCATATCGCGAAAAAGCGTTCTCCAAGCTAGAAGCGTACATAAGCTAAACATCCATTGTAAAACATGTAGGGGTCTATTATTCTTTATGGTAAAGAATATTAGGCCCTTTTTTAGATCCTTATCAGCAGGTCTCAAATCATTAGGAATATCAAAGAAAAGTAATCCTTATGCTATATACTATTGCTGATTTTACCATAGAATTTAGACAAACCTTGCTGAATGTGCCAGCATCTTGGAGTGTTAGTCCCTAATCTATGTATTGACTAACCAAAAAGTAGTTTACAATCGCCTCTTTCATCAATACTGATTGTTCTCCTGCTTTAAGATGTGGCAGTTCTTCTTTTACCTTATAATGTGGCCATCCATCGTCATCATAGTAATCAAACTCATAATATCCATAAGGTTCTAATAGTCTGCATATAGCAATATGCATCAAATCAAGCTTCTCATCCTTTTTAAATCTACGATGCAGCTGCCCTAGTTCCTGAACTCCGATCAAATATATAATGCCATCCAGGTCCAAATCCTCTCCATCAGCAAATTGAGTAGAAAGTTTGTTTACCAAATGTTCCCAACGTTCTTTAAGTTTTTCGTCTCTCGCCATAATTCATTGCTATAAAAGCTAAGCACTACAAAAGTAACGCTTAGCCTAAAAAAACAAACTATAAAAATCCGGGAAAAATCACAATTCCCATAAAATCCCAATCCCGGCGTACTGATTTCTATAATTCCTAAAAGAACGTGCATCAATATCTGTATAATTTGTATTTCGTATTCTGGAAAATACAGTCCCAGATATAGAAAACCCATTACCAATTTTATGTGTAATGTCTAACCCAAAATTCGCATACTCATATTTCAGCTTTTCGCCTATTAGTTCTTCGGTATTTCTTGCTTCGATCACATCGTAGTTTCTGGTTATGAAGGAAAAAGAAGAACGAATTCTAGTTAATTTACTTTTGAATACCATGGTAACTCCTGGACCATATTGATTAAATCCTGATCTATCTGTAGAATTATCTATGCGTTTATAGTACATCAGGTCAGGGCTTATTTTAAAACGATTTCCGATAGGTAACTCATAAAACAGGGTTGCTTTTACATAATCCCAATCTCTCTCTCCATCGGTATCGATCTCACTGGCATTAAAAGTATCATACTTTCGTTTTTTAACATAGGCGGTTAACCCTATTTGATGTTCTTGTCTATCTACGGTAAAAGATTGTACGGTCGAGAACTGTATTCCGAACTCATTAAATTGTAAATCCCGAACTCCAAAAGCATCAAAATCTTTGAAATTATAAAACCCTTTTATGGTCATCTCGTTGGCGGTAAAAGGCACAAATTCTACCCCACCAGATGCCCCATAATTGGTATACCCCAATGGATTAATCAATACATTTTGATCTCCTCCTAACCCTTCTCTATTCATTCTTTTAAATCGTGCTTCTGCCAATAAAATCAAACTTTTGCTAATTTTATGATCATACTTTACCGTTGTGTTTAGACTCCAGTAACTGTCATCAATATTCTCATAAAAAATCCGGGAAAATGGATTAGCCAAAAATCGCAACCTGTTCTTCCCCCACTTATAACGATATCTGAAGATAGCCGAAACATCTTGGTACGTACTACTGGAAATAAGGTCTTCTTTGGTGAGGAGTTGTCCATCAGATCGTATTTCCTCGGGGCTTCTAAAATAATTATACTCATAACCTCCTTGTGTTTCCAATTTTAATGAGGTTTTACTCTGGGCCATTCCCATTGTGGTTATGAATAGTATGAAGAGTTTCGTGATTACTTTTCGTATTTGCATAGCGTATTATTTTTCTCTTAAATGGTTTGTTTTCTCTATTGTTTCCTTTAATCCTTGTTGATTTACTAGTTGAATACCTAGTCCCGGTCGCACATTGATTTCCATGATCTGAGGTCCTTTGTTCTTGTCGATTACAATATCGACTCCCAGATAGTTGAGGGGGAAAGCATTGGCGGTATCCACAGATATTTTGATGATCTCTTCCCAATAGGGTATCGGGAGATTTTTTATTACAAATTTGCTATCCGGATGATAATTGTAATACGAAGTACCATCGTACACCTGGGTCAATGTTCCTTTTTCCATATCTATCCCTATTCCTACTCCATTTTGATGTAGATTGGCTTTTCCATCAGAACGATCTGTTGGCATTCGTAACATTCCCATTAGTGGAGTTTGATTAAGCGTGATGATTCTAAAATCAGGCACTCCGGATGGATAAATTTTATCAAAAAAAGGGTCCGGTTCTATACATTCTTCGATCAACACTCTATCGTGAGATCCCAATGAATAAAACCCCATAATGGTTGCCGCCATATGCTGAAAAACCTGACGCTCGGTAACAATTTTACCACTGCTTGTCCAGTTCCCCTCGGTATCCTTTTTAAGGATTTTAATTCCTCCCCCACCTCTGCCCCGTACGGGTTTGATTGCCAACGCATCATAGGTTTTGCATTGTTCCCAGGCAGATTTGATATCACTGTTGTATTCGATAACAGCATAGGTTTCGGCACAGGGGATATCATATTGATGCAAAATTTCTTTGGTAAGCACCTTATCATCCGCCAGAGGATAATATCTTTTTGGATTATTAGGGTAAATCAGCTTAATATTTCTTTCATTCAGGCCGACGACCTTTTTTGTTTTTTTGTGTGATTTCATGGGTATAATGGTAGAAAGCATAGTTTGTTTATTTGTTTTTTTATCTGAGTAATGGTTTGAATCGATAGAACTCTACCCATCGAATTCCGATGTATCGTCCTAACAGCATCGCCATTGCGATAATAAGCAGTATACATTCTGGGAAAATGATTAGAATTGAGGGTAGCGCCTGCCAGGACAAAAGACCATAACATACTGTTGTTGCCAAAAGTGTTTGGAATAGTTTATCCAAAGCCAGTTTGTACCCATCTTCGATGGTAGCTCTAGAAAATCGTTCTGCCGCAATGGTTAATATGATCGTTGGGAAGAATGTGAGTGTCGTTAACCAGGTGATGTTATATCGTATCCCTATCATCGTGGCCAAAATCATAATCCCCACCATAATACTTAGAGAAATCACCAGTTTTGGCGTATAGAGCAATCCAATTTTGTCAAATGGATATGACACCAGCCCTACCAGTAAAATCAGACCGATAAAAAGTAGTAATCCGGATACAAAACCTGTATGCAATAGTGAAAAGGCAATCAACACCGGCAAGAACACTCCAAAAGTCTTCACTCCAACCACGTTTCGTAAAAAGGCAATCAGCAATCCTCCTACTGGCAACAATAAAAGTAGGTTTAGTGCTCCTTGCGGAATCACATTTCCTTCTACCAATCGCCATAATGAAACGCTGGATAATCCACGGATTTCTTCAGAATTTAATTTCAGAAATGGGATATGATTCAACGCATCAATCTGATAAGCATAATCAAATTGTATCCCAGAAGAATGCGTGATCAAGAACTCGTCTCCCTGGTAGATTTCCAAATAGTTGGATGGGATATATGCGTAATGATTGTTGAGTGCATCAAACGGCACCCAAGTGGTGTCCATCAATACCTCTGCCCAAACATGAGAGGTTCTTTTGTTGATATTCTCCAAAATTATTCCTCCCTTTATTCTTGCTGGATATCCCAAGTTTCGGCACAAAGCCACAAACAATCTGCTTTTACCATTACAAGATGCCCGATTTTGTTCCAAAGTGGTTACCGCATCGGTTAGTGTTATAATTGGCGCAGAAGGGATGCTTACTACATGATCAAAAAGTCTTTTGATACGTTCTTTATCATTTTGTGTTCCCTGAGCTAATTGCGTAGCCAGAGTACTTATCCTATCATCTTCAACCTGAATGTTTTTTGAAGGCATAAGATACTTTTCATCAACTTGAGGTTGCTTTTTAAAATCTACGGGAATCTGGTATCGCTTTTCTTTTCCTTCAAAGATGAACTCGTAGTTCGAAGCATGGTAGGTATTTGCTTTTTTGGTATTCCAAATTGCCTTTTTGTTGCCATTTATCAGGGCACGTTCTTCAAAATACAAAGTGCTATCACTTACATTTTTGTTTTTTGAAATCCGTTGCCGATCATTACTCTTAGGAATAAAGGTTTTTACTGTAGTACTTTGATCTTCACTTTTAAAAAAGTAGTTGTAATTGACCTTAAAAGCAGTTTGGGCATTGAAGGTGTCATAGTTATCAAATACAGGTTTCACCTTGAAAGCTATAGACAGTAATGCCATTGCTGTAATAAGAATCAATGCGATTTTGAGATTTGTTTGGGAATTCATAATCCGTTATTTTTGGGTTAATAACAGGTGAATTCAAAATCACCCTACCTGAAATCGAAAAAAATTTTTTTATGGAGCAATCCTCAAAGTCTGTATGTGATCGTCCGGTTTTTACATCGCTGTTCGAAACGCATGCAGAAACTGTTCGAAATTTTATCTACTACAAATGCGGGAATAAAGAACAAGCAGAGGATGTGATGCAAGAAGCTTTTATCAAATTATGGCATAACTGTAAAAAAGTCATCTACGAAAAAGCAAAAGGTTTTTTATGTACTGTAGCCAACAATTTATTTTTAAATCAGGTAGCTCACCAAAAGGTTCGATTAGAATACTCAAAACTACCTCATAGAAACAAGAATATTGAAGCCCCCGATTTTGTAATGGAAGAAAAGGAGTTTATGGACAAACTACAGCAAGCTTTGGCAGAACTCCCTGAAGGGCAACGAGAAGTTTTTTTACTAAATCGTATCGATAAAAAAACATATGCTCAAATTGCAGAAATGCTTGATATCTCTGTGAAAGCGGTAGAAAAGCGAATGCACAATGCACTAAAACATTTAAGAAAATTGGTAAAAAACATCTAAGTTAGGTAGGGTATTTTTTTACTTAACTGTTATGATGGTGATATGAGAGAAAAATTATGCTCAAGGATAATGAAAATACATACTTAGCAAAATGGCTTAATAATGAGCTGAATACGGAAGATCTGGAGGAGTTAAAACAACTCCCGGAGTATGAAGATTATGACAAAATCATAACTGGATTGACCTATTTTAAAGCTCCTGATTTTGATGCCAAAAAGTCTTTAAATACGACTTTGGAAAGGCTGGACACCCCAACCCCAGAATCAAAAACCAAAGTAATACCGCTCAAACCATTGTGGTATGCATTGGCAGTAGCAGCCTCGATCGCATTAATCATAGGAATTTTCTTCAATAAAGTTACTTATACTGCTTTGCCAGGTGAGCAGCTCGCAGTTGTTTTACCCGATGGAAGCTCGGTAGATCTTAATGCTGCCTCTATATTATCGCATTCTCGTTTTTTCTGGTCTCAGGATAGAAAAGTTAAACTTACAGGAGAAGCCTTTTTTAAGGTGACTTCGGGTACTAATTTTACCGTTGAAACGGAAACAGGGAAAATAGAGGTGTTAGGAACTCAGTTTAATGTAAGAAGCAGAAATACAAAATTCCTGGTAGGCTGTTATGAAGGTAAAGTTCGTGTCTCTGCTCAAGGTAATCAGCAAAAGGTACTTCAAAAAGGACAAGGTGTAATTTTGGAAAACAAAAAACTGGTGGATATTCAGGTTACCCAAAATCAACCCCTATGGACCAAAGGAGAAAGTCTTTTTGATAGCGTTCCTCTTTCTGAAGTGTTGGATGAGCTCGAACGACAATTTGATATCACAATCACTCGTGCCGCTATTGATCAAGAGCAATTGTTTACAGGTGGATTTGTGTATGATGACCTTACTATTGCCTTAGAATCTGTATTGGTACCTATGGGCATCGAATATGTTATTAATGGCAAAACCATTTCGCTATCCACAAAATAAATTATCAAAATATCAGATGACCAAAAATTTAAAAATAGTCCAAAATTGCCTACTATGAGAAAAATGCTATTTCTGTTTTTGGTAATCACCTACACTACACAGGCACAAATCGTTAAAGAATACAAACAGACTCCACTACAACAAGTTCTATCGGAGTTATCTGAATCCTATGATCTTATTTTTTCATTTAGTGATGATATTGTTAAAAACAAGATCATAACTGTAGCCATACAAGACACGCCAATAGATGAACTGCTTGTTATCCTTAAATCCTTAACCGATCTTAATTTCAAAAAAATATCGGATCGACAAGTGATTGTTAGTGCTCCAGACAACAAGGTTGAAGTATGCGGATATCTTTTTGATGAAAGTACAAATGAGCCGTTATCCTTTGCCTCTATTAGTATTGAAAGCTCAAAAACAGGAACTATAGCGGCAGATGATGGTTTTTTTCAACTGGGAATGGTTTCTCAGGATGAAATGATACAAATCGAATATGTTGGCTATCTAGATAAACGTATAAAAGCATCAGATTTTAAGACAGGAAGTTGCCCAAGAATACCCATGTTTGTTACCACTACTGCTCTAGAAGAAGTATTGATCGTAGAATATCTTACTACAGGAATTGATAAAAGCATTGATGGTTCTTTCTTGGTCACCAATGAAAATTTAGGGATCTTACCTGGTCAAAGTGAACCTGATATTTTACAAAGCATACAACTTATCCCCGGGATTAGTAGCCCCAGTGAAACTGTGACCGGAATCCAGATACGAGGGGGATCTCCAGATCAAAACCTCATCCTTTGGGACGATATTAAAATGTACAATACGGGACATTTATTCGGGATGCTATCTGCATTTAATCCCTATATCGTTCAAGATGCAAAAATTTTTAAAGGCGGTGCAGATCCCAAATACGGAGATCGAGTGTCTGGAGTTATTGCTATTTCTAGTGATCGGGAAGTTCCTGAAAAATTCAACGGCGGTGTAGGAATTAACGGTACTCATGCTGATCTTTTTCTAAAGGCTCCGTTAGGAAACAAAGTAGGATTAATAGTTTCTGGTCGACGTTCTTATACTGATTTGGTTGAAACGCCCACCTACGATGCTTTTTCTGAAAAAGTATTTCAAAACACTAAAATTGTAGATACTGCAGGTCCTGTTGATGAAGAAGAAGACGAAGAAATTGAAGAAGACATCGGATTCAACGACTTCTTCTTTTATGATACCAGTGCAAAACTAATCATTGCACCTTCAAAAAAAGATAAGATTATGGTAAGTGGTATTTATACCAAAAATGATCTCACTTTTGAAATCGACAACGAAGAAGATCTGATTACCGATGATTTGGAAATCAGCAATGAGGGTGCTAGTTTTTCTTGGGTAGGATCTCGATCCAAACGTTTGGATCACGAGTTAAAGGCATACTACTCAAAATTTGATTCTGATTATTTGTTTACCATTCGAGAAGAAAATATTTTGGAAGAACAATCGATAAGACAAAATCGTGTAGAGGATATCGGTATGGATGCAAATATCACCTATCATTTTGATCCTAAGCATCTATTGACCTTGGGGTATCAATTTTCTAACAATGAAGTTTTTTATGCCATTACCATCGATGGTGAATTTGAGAACCCAGTGAATGAAACAGACCTGGTTAAAAACACAGCGAATACGATTTATGCTAACTATAAGCTTTTACCCAAAAATAAAGGGCTCATTTATCTGGGAGTACGAGCTTCTCATTATTCGGTTGTAAATGATTTCTATATCGAACCAAGAGTGAATATAGAATATCCTATTGCTAAACACCTGCGTTTAAAAGCAACGGGAGAACTTAGGTTCCAACCTATCAGTCAACTTATAGAATTTGAAGATACTCAGCTTCGCTTAAACAATGACCTGTGGGTTCATGCCAATAATGAAGAAATTCCTGTAGTTGAGAGTACCCAGTTTTCTGGAGGGTTCTTGTTTTCCAATAATGATTGGAATATTGAACTAGATGGATACTATAAAAACATAGAAGGATTAACCTCTGCCACCAATGGCTTTAATGCCATAGCGACAGATTTATCTACTGGAGAAAGCAGGGTTTTTGGATTGGATGTATTGATTAAAAAGCGATTTAAGAATTTCAGAACCTGGTTAGGATACACCTTTAATGATATCGAATACACCTTTCCAGAAATTCAAGCCAATCCTTTTCCTGGGAACAATGATATTACTCACAATTTTCAAATTTCGAATACATTAAAAGTGAATGATTGGGAGTTTTCTTTAGGATGGTTATGGCGCTCTGGAGCACCATTTACCGATGCAGATCTTGTAGGCGAAGAAATTGTATTTGGATCAGCAAATGCTTTACGCCTTCCTGCTTATCACAGAATGGATGTATCTGCTATATATCGATTTAATTTTAATACCACAGGAAGTTGGAGAGGCCAACTAGGAGCATCTATCCAAAACCTGTATAGAAGACAGGTACCTATAGCGGTGAGTTATCAGGTTGACGAAAATCCAAACACCGGAGATATTGAATTGGAGGTACTCCGACAAGAATCTCTTGGATTTACACCCAATCTCATTTTCAGGATGTACTTTTAACAGGCCTACTTGTTTTGATCTGTAACCGCAATAACCCTATCACGATGTAAAAATCGAATCAATGTGATTTCATTTTCTTTGGTGATGGATCCCAAAACGTAATAAAACCCTATACCCATTTTATAAGCTTTAGCTGTACCTGTGATTTTACGAAACTTAGGCAGCTCGGCAATAGTATTCGCACTTTTAATGGCAGTAAAAACACTCTTTAGTTTTTCCTGCAAAGAAGGATCTTGAGTCTCCTTGTAGTCGGCCGCAAATTGTGAAGATATCAAAAGTTCCATACACTGCTATTCCGTAAACAAATCATTTTCTGAAATCGTATCATCCATGTTAGCCTGCTGTAAAAGTAATAGTAAACCAAGATCTTCTTTTTGAGCTGCAGACATCTTTTTTAACTGCTCATTTTGCTTGTGATCAATATACCAAGAAATCGCATCCTCCATTACTTTCTTTACACTAGAATCCTCTAAAGCCGCTAATAGCTTTAGTTTAGGAATTATTTGATCATCGATATCAATTATTTTTCTCATTGTATATATTCTATATATTGTATGCTAAATATACATATATTTTCACTTCAAAGAAAGAAATCCATCATCCAGTTTTTCGAATTATACATATAACAGAATAAGGGAAGGGATAAAATCAACTATATTTGAATGCATAATTGAGCATGAATGAATTACATAGATATTATTTTGGGGATTCTTTTGTTATGGGGAATGATAAAAGGCCTTAGCAAGGGTTTATTTGCTTCACTAGCTTCTCTGGTAGCTTTGATTGTAGGGATCTATATAGCAGTCCATTTTTCTGATATTGTTGGAGGGTATTTGCAAGAATATGTAGACTGGTCTGAAGGGGCTATGAAATTGGTTGCTTTTGCGCTCACGTTTATATTGGTTGTTATCCTTGTCTCGTTAGCAGGAAAATTATTGACCAAGATTGCAGATTATGCAGCACTCGGTATACTCAACAAAATATTGGGAGGTGCTTTTGGTGTATTAAAAATGGCTTTTATCGCCAGTGTTATCCTGATCTTTGTAGATGCCATAAATCGAAATATTACACTGATCAAACAAGAGACTTTAAATTCGTCCATACTGTATGAACCGGTGCGTAAAATTGCACCTGCAGTTCTCCCTAATTTGTTGAGAAAAGACACAGAACAACAAAAGGCCTAACAAGGCCTTTTTGCATATCTTATTACATAATATCGATAAGGAAATTTATCCCTTTCCTATCTTTTCGATTACAATTTGACGCACTGCACCAATACAAGAATCAAAGTCTTTGAATACGAAATGCTCGGGCACCAAATCTGGGATAATATTCATCTTTTTGGTGAGATACAAAGGTTGTTGCTGTATCCCTACAATAGAAGAATCTATACCTTTTTGATCCAGACCTAGTAAAATCTCCTCAAGAACATATACCCCGGATTGATCCATATAAGGCACTTTATCCATTCGTATGATCACATGGGCTGCCGTTTCGGGGATCTGGCTAGCAAGCTCCTGTAATTCGCTTGTAGCACCAAAAAATACCGGCCCACTAAGGTGCTTGATAAAAATCTCTTCTTGTAGCTCTTTTGGAAAATTAGTTTCATCCTTCCATAGTTTTTCGATCTTTGGAGTATGTTCTACCCCATCCAGAGATACTAACTTAGATTGTCGAGCAGTAACATCTCCCATTTTTTTCATAAAGATCAAAGATGCGATAATCAATCCAATCCCAACCGCATAGATCAAATTCCAGGTAACGGATAATACCAATACAATAAGCATGATCACTACCTCTATTTTTGGCATATGAGGGATGGCTCTTAATCCTTTGTAATCCATTACTCCGATTCCCACAGTAATTAGAATTCCAGCTAGTACAGCCGCCGGAATTTGTGAAGCAACAGGCCCTAGAGCTAATAAAACAATCAACAACAGTACTCCTGCAATCATTCCGGATAGTTTTGATTTCCCTCCGGCATTGATATTTACTACAGTACGAATAGTAGCTCCGGCACCAGGTATTCCACCAAATAGTGCAGCAATACTATTCCCTATTCCTTGCCCCACTAATTCTCTATTAGGATTGTGTTTGGTCTTGGTCATATTATCAGCTACCACCGAAGTCAAAAGAGAGTCTATAGCTCCCAATATAGAAAGTGTTAGTGCCGAAAAGATATAGGGCGCCACAGAGCCTAAACTAAAGTCCGAAAATATAGAAAGATTGAATTTTGGGAACCCACTTGGTATTTCCTGTATGGGTCGATAATCCAAATTAAACCCATAAGCGATACCAGATACCAATAGTAAAGCAACCAAAGTGCTCGGTATTGCTTTTGTTATTCGTTTAAAACCATATACAACCAGTATGGTGGCAAGACATAGTATAAGCTCTAAATAGTTGATATTACCTAATGCGTTTGGTAAACTTTTTAAAGAACCTACCACTCCCGAGGAGTAGTTTCCTGCCAAAGCTGTAGCTTCTAATTCAACTTCTCCCGGAGTAATCTTCTCTGCTCTTTTGATCGTTTCTTTAAAATCTCCTAATACCAAAATCCCTTCACCAGCTTCATCCTTAAGGATCTTATTCAAAATTACTTCTTCTGCCTCAGGCATAAACTTACTTACAAAAGCTTTATCCTCCTTTGGGTAGTACCCCAAGGCCGGCAAGAACTGCGTAATAAGAATCATTACCCCAATTGCAGTCATAAATCCAGAAACCACGGGATAAGGGATATATCGAATATACTTTCCTACGCCAACAACACCCAGTCCAATTTGTATGATCCCTGCTAGTAAAAAAACGGTTAGTATTGCTGGCAATGCAGCATTAACATCTCCGTTGTGTGCTCCAATTAAACCTGCAATGATTAACATACTTACTGCGGTCATTGGTGCTGTAGGACCAGAAATCTGAGTATTTGTACCTCCAAAAAGCGCGGCAAAAAAGCTAATAAAGATAGCTCCATATAAACCTGCGCTAGGTCCTAATCCAGAAGATACTCCAAATGCAAGTGCTAATGGTAATGCAACGATACCGGCGGTTAACCCACCAAAGACGTCCCCTTTTAAATGTTTGAAAAAACCCTTCATATTGGCTATAGTTTGTGTTTGTTTTCCTTATTTCAAAATCAAAAATACCAATAAAAAAAGAGCTGTCGCACACACGCAACAGCTCTTTTTCTAAAAAATTATAAATGTCTTATGCTTCAAAGAAGGTCACTTTCCCGTCATTAATATCATACATTCCTCCTAGAATCAGGATTTCCCCATTGTCTTCCATCTCTTTGAGCACGGCACTTTGGGTTCTGATATTATCGATAGTCATGTGTACATTCTTAACAGCGACTTCGTTTACAAAATCAATATTTTTTGAAGTACGTTCTGCAGCGTCAGCAGGTTCGGTAACCGCTGCTACAGCTGGTTTTATTTTACTGATCAATGCAGTAAGGTTTCCTAATTTTGCATCATCACAAGCTCCTTTTACGGCTCCACAACTAGTATGTCCTAATACTAATACCAACTTGGTACCTGCCAATTTACATGCGAATTCCATACTTCCCAGGATATCTTCATTTACGAAATTACCAGCTACTCTTGCGCTAAAAATATCTCCTATCCCTTGATCAAAAATCAATTCTGAAGATACTCGAGAATCTATACAACTCAATATCGTAGCAAAAGGATACTGACCAGATTTTGTATCTGTTACTTGTTCCAAAAGATCCCGATCCGCTTTTAAGCTTTTTTGAAATCTTTCGTTTCCTTCTTTAAGCAACTCTACTGCCTTTTGTGGAGTAATTGCTGCTTGTGTTTCTTTTGTAAGTGCTTTCATGTGTGTAGTTACTAATATTATTAATTTTATGCGGTTCGAGGTCGTAATTTAAAAAACTGGATATAACTATCGGGGTTTTCAATCTCACCTCTTTCAGAAATCAATTTGATATCTATTCTTCTATTCTTTGCCTTTTCAGAGAAGTCTTCTAAAATTTCTATGATATCATTATCCAAATATCTAGTCTTCCTAACATCCAAGGTTAAGTAAGTTTCTTCTGGTAATCGATCCAATTCTTTAAGAATTGCTCCTTTATTGAAAAAAGTTACTTCTTCTGCCAATGTCATATTTACGCGATGCTTACCATTACTAACATCTTCCATATGCAGGAAGTGTGAATTTTGATAACTCTTGATAAGGATAACAACAATTCCTACCATTAGCCCTAAACCAATACCCCATAAAAGATCTATAAACACAATACCTAATACAGTAACTACAAACGGGATAAATTGTTTCCAACCTAAATTGTACATAGTTTTAAACAACGCTGGTTTTGCCAATTTATATCCTACAATAAATAAGATGGCAGCAAGTACAGATAATGGAATTTTTGTCAAGAGTGTTGGGATTAAGATAACTGAAATCAACAAAAAGAAACCATGAATAATAGCAGACATTTTGCTGCGTCCTCCAGATTGAATATTTGCAGAACTACGAACAATTACCTGTGTAATCGGTAGTCCGCCAATAAATCCTGAAATCATATTTCCTGCTCCTTGAGCCAATAATTCTCGGTTGGTAGGTGTAACTCTTTTTTCAGGATCTAGTTTATCGGTTGCTTCAACACATAATAGTGTTTCTAAACTTGCTACTAATGCAATAGTAAATGCAGTGATCCAAATATCTGTATTTGTAATTACAGCAAAATTAGGAAAGCTAAATTGCCCTAAAAAGCTATCAATACCATCCGGAATAGGAACGGCTACCAAATGATCTTTAGTAATATTTAACGCACCATCCTTGGTAAAAACATAAAACAATATACCAACGACCACAGCTACCAAAGGACCTTGAATAAGTTGGAAAATTTTACCCTTTTTTGATAAAACCTTATTCCAAAGGATTAATATCCCCAATGCGATCAAAGCAATCACTGTTGCTCCTACACTCACATTTCCGCTAATTACGGCATTTATAGTCTTTAATAGTTCTGTTAAAGTGTTTTCTCCATCCAATTGTAAAAAGGCAAAATTACCTTCTGGATTTTTGTCCAAACCAAAAAAGTAGGGTATTTGTTTTAGAATGATAATAATTCCAATACCTGTTAGCATTCCTTTGATTACTGATGACGGAAAATAATATCCAATAATTCCGGCTTTAAGAAGTCCAAAAGCTATTTGAATTGCTCCTCCTAGTACTACAGCTACCAAGAAATTTTCGAAACCTCCCAGTGCACCAATAGCGGATAATACAATAGCCGCAAGACCCGCTGCCGGACCACTTACTCCGATTTGAGAACCACTAAGAATACCTACAACTATACCTCCTACTATCCCTGCTATCAATCCAGAAAATAATGGAGCTCCACTGGCAAGTGCAATACCCAAACATAATGGTAATGCTACAAAAAACACGACAATACTTGCCGGTAAATCATTTTTTAATGTTTTAAAAACGCTCATAATATAAATCTATTTGGTTGTTTGTGCTTTTATCTGAGTTTTAAAAAGTACAATCGAATAAAAAAATGTTTTGTTTCGGTAAAAAAACAATATCAACCGCTACCTAAGCGTATATGCTCAAGTAGACATCATTGATTGGTTACGGTAAAAACTAGGCGAATTCTGGAGGAGGCGTCTTATGTTCCAGATATACCGAGATATTTGAGGTAAACAGGTCAGGATACGTATTGATACTATTATCCACCCATCTCGTAAGTCTTTGATCGAAGTCTTGTGAAATTTTATCTTTCTCTTTTACGTCTTCTTTTTCTGAATTTTCTTTTTCCTGCTGTTCAGAACTCTCTGTTTCCTCTAAGACGATAGAGGATTTATCTTCACAAACGTAAAAATCAATTAATCCAGCCCCATAATAGGATAAATGTAGAAGGAATCCTAACATGATTAACAAACGAGCTATTTGAGGCTTGAACATCAACTATACTAAATTTTGAGAAGCTAAAATAACAGTATTACTTTCAAATTCTGTTAAATCAATCGTAAATTTGCCCGAATATTACAATTCTTTCAGGTCTTCAGAAGGAATCCAACCTATTTTTCCGTCAGTAAGTTTTATCTTTTTCCAATTATTTACAGTCTCGGTAACTTCTACTTTTGTTCCTTCATGCAATTGAAAAATGTCTTCACTTCGAAGATTTGGTTCACTCTTGATGGTTGTTTCCTGCGCAAAAATGATCGCAAACTGATTGTTTTGTATGTTATCAAACCGTCTGAAAGCAAAAAATATTGAGAATAATCCAATCAAAACGATTGCCCAACTAGCCACAAAAAATAAACGCTTTTTTGAGGAAGTTCTAGCCACGTAGTACAAAATAAATAATACTACAAAGCTTATAACACACAATACAGAAGCCCATGCCCAACCGTCAAACGAAAACAATGAGGTAAATCGATTTAAGGTACCCGAGATGAATCCTTCGGGTATCGCATCAATGGCATCTATTGTAGCGTTTTGAGCAAAAACCAAGTTGTTTTGGATATCTTCGTCATTTGGAGCCAATTCTAACCCCTTTTCGAAGTAATAAATACTAGGCCCTACATTACTGAGCTTATAATGCGCATTTCCAAGATTATAATATAGCGCTGCTGACTCCTGACCAGCATCCAAAATAGATCTATAGGCGTCTATAGCCTCCTGGTATTTTTCCTGATTATATAATGCATTAGCTCTTTGAAACTTTTCTGTATGCTGCGAAAAACCAGAGAAGCATGCTATAAAAACTAGTATGTTAACTATTTGTTTCACGGTATATTTTTATAATTGTTTATCGATACTAGCAATCACTCTAGAAGCTTTATCATAATCTTGCTGCATCGCCGAAGTAGATGAAGGAGTATATCTTGCAAACTCACAACTTTCTAACAATCCTATAAATTCTATTGCTGTGGTATCATCAACTTCTCTTTCTTTTAGCAATCGTTGTATTCGATCTTTGCTCATCTCACTGGTTTGGATTTGCAACTTCGCCTTAAGATAATTATGAAGTGCTCTTTCCATAGCGATATAAAACTCTTTTTGATTTCCTAAATTTTTCTTTGCCTCAGAAAGGTATTTACGCGCTAGTTTATCTGCTTTTCTAACTCTATTCCCGCTAATATCGTTAAGACGTTCTTCTCTTTTCTTACCAAAGAATAAAAATAGGGGAATTGCTAACAAAGGTGCAGTTAGTGCTACCCAATATGCAGTAGACTTGAAGAAATGTTCTTTTTGAATGGGTTCGAGATTAGCATCCAGCTTCAAAAATCTGAATTGCGTACCCGTTTGTGTTACCAGCTTTTTACCACTATTGGTAGCTTCTGTTGTGCTTACCACATCGCCACCATCTGGTCCTGTTTTTACATTAATTATGATCTCATCAGAAGTAATGCGCTTGTAACTCTCTGTTTTCAGATCAAAATAAGAGAAAGAAATCGATGGTAAAGGATATTTACCCTTATACTGCGGTACCAAGGTATAAGTGTCTCCAATATTTCCTGCCATTCCGGTAAGGTTAGTTCTTACACGCTCATTATGTTCAGGTTCGTACTGCTCTAATCCGTTGGGAACACTTAATTTTGGTAAATCGAACAACTTCAGGTTACCATTACCTGTTACCGATACTTTGGCTTCTAGTGACTCTGTAGCATCCAATTCTCGTTTGTTGGTAGTTACCTTAAAATCAAAAGATCCCACTGCCCCTGAAAAATCATCAGGCCTTCCTTGTTGTGGCAAAGGTTTTACATTAATCGTTCTATTACCGGCAGCCACGGTCTTGTTTACTGTAGAATATAGTCTACCCCCAAAGATATCTCTTCGTTTGGTAGGCACATCTACAGAGACCGTAAGAGTTAAAGGTTCTATGTTTAATTTCCCCGTTTTTTGAGGATACAATACGGTTTTGCGCAGTACTACAAATCGATAAGGTTCTCCTTTATATTCTCCATTTTCGATCTTCAGTTGCTTCATATCAATGGCCTGACTCCAAAAATCACTATAGGTTGGACTGTCCAACTCCCGCCAATTACTCACACTGATCCTTGGGCTTACATACAGTTTATAAACTACTGTAATCGCTTCATTGAGATAAGGATTTCCTTTGGACACTTCGGCAACCAAATGTAAATTCTCGCTGGCTACAAAATCAGAGTTATTTCCATCTTTTGGCTTATCGACAGCTGCTGTTATTTCTACTTGTACTGGCAAGGTTTTATAGGTTTGCCCATCAATCTCTATGGTCGCTTGTTTGATGGTGATTCTACCTCTTCGAGTGGGTTCTAGAAAATAGCTAAACGTTTTTGAATAGGATCTTTTACCGTTGATCCAAGAATTACTAATGGATTGATTAGGACCACCTACAACCGTAAATCCCGAAAAAGAAGGAGGTGTAAAGTTATCTCCATCCTTATTCATCTCGAAATCCACGCGTAATCTTTCGTTTACGCCCAACTTTTTCTTACTCACCTTAGCTTCAAACTTTACCTGCGCAACGGTAAACTGAGTTACTGCGAGTACTAGGGTTAGAAAAATTAGTTTTAGTTTCATTCGTTTTATTTTTTCTCTTTCACTTCATCAAAAGCTTTAGGGAAGACGATATACTTACCAGTCTTTATCGGTACGTACCTTTTGCCCTTGTGCTTTTTTGGCATTTATCTTATCCTGAACTTTCTTTTCTTCATTATTCATGGCCTCCAATAGACTTTTTACCTGCTGAGGAGATAGCTGTCCTTGTGCCTGTTGTGGTTTTTGATCCTGAGGCTGTTCTTGTTTTTCATTTTCACCTTGTCCCTGATCCTTTTCTTCATCTTTAGGCTCTCCTTTATCATCTTTCTCCTGATCGCCTTTATCCTTATCGTCTTCGCCCTCTTCCTTATCATTCTGCTGATCCTGTTCATTGTCACCATCATCTCCTTTTTGATCCTGCTTATCATCTCCTTCTTTCTGATCCTGATTGTCCTGATTTTGCTGATCTTCGTTTTGATCCTGGTCCTGATCTTGATCATCCTGGTTTTGGTCATTTTGCTGTTGCTCTTCTTCCAGCATCTTTTTGGCCAAAGCTAGGTTATAACGGGTTTCATCATCCTTGGGATTATTACGAAGTGCATTTTTATAGGCTTCGACCGCTTCTTTATACTTCTTTTGTTCCATATAGGTATTTCCTTGATTATGAAATGCCTTATGTTTTTCGGATTTGGTCGCCGTTTCTATTTTTGCTGCCTCCTTATAACGCAGATGTGCCTCGTCATATTTTTCTGAATTGTAATAGGCATTGGCAAGATTATATTTTGCTGTGGGATCTACAGGGTTTTTGGCAATAGCCTTTCTGTACTCTCCTTCAGCCTTTGGGAAATTACCATCTCTGGTAAGCACCTCATTACCTGTTGCTACAAATTGTCTTGCTTCATTAGCCAACTCCTCGAGGTTCTGCTCTTGTGCAAAACTCAATCCAAATACAAACAACGATATGATAATGCTATAATATTTCATCTTATTGCTCATTAAAAAGGTTTAACTTCTTTAACCAGGATGTCTTTCTCTCCAACAAGAAAATATCTAAGAACAACAATAAAAGCCCTGCTCCCAAAAACCATTGAAACTGATCTTTGAAATCTGCGAACTGCTTTGCTTCAAACTCTTTCTTATCCATATTTTGTAATATGGTCGTTACCTCTTCTACCACATTACTGGTATTTCTCCCTTCAATATATGTGCCATCGGCTTCGTTGGCAATTTCCTGCAAAATTGACGCATTCAATTTTGTAATTACCGTCTCTCCCTGGCTATTCTTTTTGTAGGACTGTACAATTCCATTTCTTTTTATGGGGATTGGTCCTCCTTTTTGGGATCCTACACCAATGGTAAAAATTTTGATCCCTTCTTCTGCTGCTTCTTCAGCAATGGCTTGTACATTTCCTTCGTGATCTTCACCATCGCTCACAATAAACAACACCCTATTGGTTTGCTCTTCGTCGTTGTAATAAGTTTTTGCCAATTCTATCGCCTCATAGATTGCCGTTCCTTGTGAAGATAACATATCGGTATTCATGGATTGAAGGAACATTTTACCCGAAGCATAATCTGTTGTAATCGGCAACTGTGGAAATGCACTAGCCGCATAAGCGATGATTCCGATTCTATCGCTTGCCAGATTATTGATAATCTGAGTCACTAATTGTTTCGATTTTTCTAATCGATTAGGCGCAATATCCTCTGCCAACATACTTTTGGAAACATCAATAGCAAAAACAACATCTACCCCTTCTCGTTTTACCGTTTCCAGCTTGGTTCCGATTTTTGGGTTGACCAAAGCCATCACCAGGCAGGCTAAAGCCAGACTAATTACAGCAATCTTCAGTATCGATTTGAAAACAGAGCGATTAGGACTTAATTTCTTCAGCAATTCTGGGTTGGCGAACTTTTTTTGCATCGTCTTTTTCCATACCAACACTCCTAAAAACATGAGTATGAGCACCGGAATCCCCAGTAATAACCAAAAGTATATTTTTTCTTCTAATAGATACATATGTTATCTGTGTTATCCTCTATATATTACAACCTTGGATCTCACGTATTGTTACAATTATTAACTCAACTTTTTATCTGCAATGCAAAAGCATTAATCTTTTCTTTCACATCAGCAGGAATTTCATCATCTTTTACCCAGGAATGCACATCTCCCAAATAATTCATGCCCAAATAAGAAGCACTTCTTGAAAATGGCAAATGAAACTCTTCTGGGCGATCATCACTGTTACTGCAGCTCAACATACCCATATTCATTCCTCGAAGCATACGACCAAAGTCCTTTTCCTGATACAAAAAATCTGAAATTCGATCCAAAAATGTCTTCATTGTTGCACTCATTGTATACCAATATACAGGAGTAGCAAAAATGATCGTTTGGTAATTTTGCACTATCCCTTTAAAGAGATAATTAAAATCATCATCCTTATTTTTAAATTCATAATCAAAATAACCAATGTCTTTTTGACTAAGATCTACAGCTTCAAAACCGGTAATCTCCTGAAGATACGTTACCACTTTGGATGTATCTCCATTACTGCGTGAGCTACCAACTAGTATTATTCCTTTATTCATCAATTTTTACACAAAACTTCTAAATACGGTGTATCGAAGCAAAAACTCGACAAAAATCAACAATCCAGCAAGTAGCACCAGGGACCTGAATTTTTCTTCGTAGTTATAAAACTTAAACTCTTCGATATCCGTTTTTTCTAATTTATCAATTTCCTGATAGATTTCTTCTAATTTTTTGTTATTAGTTGCTCTAAAATATTTTCCTCCGGTTGCTTTGGCAATTTCCTTCAACAATTCTTCATCAATTTCTACCTGCACCCTTCCGTACTGGAAAGAACCGTTGGGTAATATAGCAACAGGTGCCAGCGCCATCCCATTGGTTCCTAAGCCAATCGTATAGGTTTTAACACCATATTCTACCGCTAGTTCTGAAGCAATTTTAGGATCGATAAATCCGGCATTATTAGATCCATCGGTAAGTAATATGATCACCTTGCTCTTAGCTTTACTATCCTTAAGCCTGTTTACGGATGTTGCTAATCCCATCCCAATGGCTGTTCCGTTTTCCAAAACATTGTCATAGCGCACATCTTTCATGCTATTCAAAACAATAGATTTATCACTTGTAATTGGTGTTTTGGTAAAACTTTCTCCCGCATATACTACTAACCCGATTCGATCATTAGGTCTATCTTTTATAAATTCTGCTGCTACCTCCTTTAAGGCTTCAAGGCGATTTGGTCGCAAATCTTTGGCAAGCATACTGGCAGAAACATCGATAGCCATTACAATATCTATACCTTTGGTCGTCTTGGTCTTTGTAGATACATCTACTGTTCTTGGTCTTGCCAGCGCAGTTATGATTAACGCCATTGCAATTAATCGTAACGCAAACAAAAGTGGTTTTAGTTTTGTTAACCAGCTACCAGCAACCTTAAAACCTTTGATACTAGATATTTTGAGCTCGGCCTGTTGTTTATTGCGTTTCCATATAAACCAAGCTATCGCCAATGGTAGCAACAAAAACAACCAGAAAAACTGTGGATTTTCGAATGTAAAGTTTTCAAACATTGCTATTTGGGATTTCTTAGTTCTACAGAATTAATAATACGTTGGGCCACATCTCTGGCATAACGATCTTCTATATCATACACCACTGTGATTTGCTGAAATCCTCCTTGTTCGGCAAAATTAAGCATCACATATTCATTCTTTTGAGTGGTTTGTTTTACTTGGTTGGTAATCTCAAAATTTCCAAAAACTTTTACTCCTTTTGCACCACCCAGGGTCTGGTATTCTTCATTTTTTACCGAAATATTTTTGGCTCCATTCCCTTCTAGATATCCTACACTACCTTCTACTGCTTTTTTAAGATCAACCTCTGTTTGTTGCTGATATGATAAGGTACTTACCACTACATAAAAATTACCAAGTATGCTTCCGTAGGCAAAGGTTTCGTTTCCTTTAAGGATTTGCTTTTGCTCCTCGGTCAATTGATACTCATTTCTGATCAATACTTTTGGGGTAGAGATTGTAACGGGTGGAGATCCATACGCACTAGATATCCATTGGCTTTCTGCCAGCTCCTTGGTTGGGTGCCCTAGTAACGAATCTTTTACCACATCATACCCTTTGATTAAGATAAAGGTAACAAGGGTAATCGCTACAACTCCTATTCCTGTCAAACTCCCCAGAATGATCTTCTTCTTCCTCTTTTTCTCTGCAATTGTCTTTCTGTATTCCTCATCCGCCAAAAGTTCTTCTTCGGTTGGCTCTGGAATTGCCTCTTTGGTTTCGGTAATCACTCGTTCGATCACATTTCGATCCGCTTTTGCCGTCCCAATATCTGGTTTTGATTTAGCGAATTTGGCCATATCGGCAGTTTTCAGAACGCTTTTTAGCTCTTCTATGGTTTGTTTGTCTAAATCTAGAGCTCCAGATTTAATTTCTTCGTCCAACTTGGCGATCAACTCGTCGGTAGTACTCTCCATAGCATGATCATACACCTCTTCGTCGATATATTTTCTTGCGGTGTCACTAAGTTGGGAATAATATTCTTTATGAGAATCTTCTTCGAGTAAATGAGATTCGTCTATTCTTCGCAACGCAAGCATAGCTCTTTCATAGGCTGGCAATTCTTCCTCTTTGGCCTGTTTCTTCTTTTTTCTTCGGAAGACAAAAAATGCAATTGCTCCCAGCAATACCAACGGAATCAAAATCCACCAAATGTATTTTTTCAAATTAAAAAAAGAAGCATCAACCTCGACCAGAGGTTTGATCTCATACATTTTTTGTTTGGTGGTATCTACCAAAACATCTCGCACCTCTACCTTTAATGAATCGGTAAAAAATACTTGATCCCCAACCATCACTTTTTGTCGAGGTATGGTATATTGTCCCGAATCAAACTGTGTCAGTGCATACTCCTTAATAAGACTGTATCGGTTATCATTTCTAGCCGTATCGATGGTATACGAATCGATAACCTCTAGTGGCATGAATGTTTGCCCTTCTGGAAAAACTACAATCTGTGTAGAATCTGCTTGCACTTCCATCTTATATCGAATTTCTTCCCCGATTTTGATAGAAGTGGAATCAATAGTTCCCTTTACCTGCGCATAACCTGCGGTAGTCAATAAAGAAAAAACTACCCACAGAAAGAACGGAACTACTTTTAGGTTTTGTTTTTTTGTATGTGGTAATCGATTATTCTTCATTAATAGTGCTACTATCCTCTTCTTTTAAAATATCCTAGTAATTTTTTTACATAACTTTCATCAATCCTGCTGCTTAGCGATCCCGCTCCACTTCGATTAAAGCTATCTTTGAAATAGTTGATCTGCTCATTATAGTACTTGCTATAATTCTGGCGTATTTTTTTAGAACCTGTATTGACCAAAAGCAACTCTCCGGTTTCTTCGTCTTCCATCTGCACCATCCCAAGATTAGGAATCTCTTCTTCGTACCGATCATAAACTCGTATTCCGGTTACATCGTGTTTTCCTGAAACAATTTTGAGCGTTTGCTGATATTCGTCCGCAACAAAATCAGACAGTATAAAAACGATGGCTTTCTTTTTCATTACATTCGAAAGAAACTTCAGTGCCTCGGTAATATTGGTCTTTTTGCTTTTAGGTTCAAACTCCAAAAGCTCTCTAATGATCCGTAAAACATGAGACCTTCCCTTTTTTGGTGGAATAAACAGTTCGATCTCGTCGGTAAACAAAATTAATCCTATTTTGTCGTTATTTTGCGTAGCCGAAAACGCCAAAGTAGCCGCTATTTCGGTAATGATTTCTTTTTTAAATTGTTGTTGAGTACCAAATAACTGAGATCCCGAAACGTCTACCATCAACATCATGGTAAGTTCTCGCTCTTCTTCAAAAACCTTTACATAAGGTTCATTATAACGCGCGGTAACATTCCAATCTATATTACGCACGTCATCTCCAAACTGATATTGTCGCACTTCACTAAAGGTCATACCTCTTCCCTTGAAGGTAGAATGATATTCTCCTCCAAAGATGTGATCACTTAACCGACGTGTTTTGATCTCAATTTTTCGAACTTTCTTTAGTAACTCCTTAGTATCCATTGCATTTCTTTACGATTCTGATTTTTTGACGAATGATTGAATTAAGTATCTGTGTAATCATTCTTCGAAAACCTAAAAACCCTATGGTACTTCGATCTCGTTAACGATCTTATTGATAATATCTTCAGAAGTTACATTTTCGGCTTCAGCTTCGTACGTAATTCCGATACGATGACGCAATACATCATGTATTACTGCTCGTACATCTTCTGGAATTACATATCCTCTTCTTTTGATAAAAGCATAGCATTTTGCTGCTGTTGCCAGATTGATACTACCACGAGGAGAAGCTCCGAAGTTAATCAATGGTTTTAAATCTTCTAAACCGTATTTTTCTGGATAACGAGTAGCAAAAATGATATCCAGAATATATTTTTCAATCTTCTCATCCATGTATACTTCTCTCACTGCTTTTTGAGCATTCAGAATTTGCTCTAGAGAGACTACCGGATTTACTTTTTCAAAAGATCCTTTCAGGTTGGCACGAATGATTAACTGCTCCTCATCCAGTTTTGGATAATCGATCACGGTTTTCAGCATAAAACGGTCTACCTGTGCTTCTGGTAGTGGATACGTTCCTTCTTGCTCTACCGGGTTTTGCGTAGCCATTACCAAAAATGGTTTGTCTAGAATAAAAGTCTCATCACCAATGGTTACTTGCTTTTCCTGCATGGCCTCTAGCAATGCACTTTGTACCTTTGCAGGAGCACGGTTGATCTCATCTGCTAATACGAAGTTGGCAAAAATAGGTCCTTTTTTGATAGAGAAATCGTTCTCTTTTATGTTATATATCAAGGTTCCTACTACATCGGCAGGAAGTAAGTCTGGCGTAAACTGAATACGACTGAAACTACCATGAACCGCTCTCGACAAGGTATTAATCGCCAAGGTCTTTGCCAATCCCGGCACTCCTTCTAACAGAATATGCCCTTGACCCAATAATCCGATCAACAATCGTTCTACCATGTGCTTTTGACCCACAATCACCTTGTTCATCTCCAAGGTCAATAAATCCACAAACGCAGATTCCTTTTCTATTTTTTGGTTGATTGAAGCTATATCAATAGAATTGTTCTCTTCCATCTATTTTTAATTTTAAAAGCGTGAATTTAACATTACTAATTCAACATTGCAAATTGTTAAAATAATTTTCGACACCCTGTTAATTCTAGGTTAAATATATCCTATATAACTAAGCAAAAGCCCAAATTTTACAGTATATTTAACGCTCGTTTCAGAAAAAACAGGACATACTGATTCACATCGTTTCTACGATGAGTATTTCAAAGACGAAACCTAGATATAGATGTTGCATTTCAAGCAGCCAACATGATCAAAAGCTTTTCTTTTTTGTCTGTGCTGTAGCTATATTTTATTTTTTGGCTACAACAAACGATTTTAAAGAAAATATATACTCCCAATATGTTGCTATATCTAATGGTTGGTATGACCATTTTTAGTAATCAGAATTTCTAAAATAAAAAGAATAAGTATTCACCTATGAAAACAGCCTTAATTACAGGTGCTACCAGTGGCATCGGAAAATCTACTGCCATTGCATTTGCCAAATTACACTACAAATTAATTCTATGCGGAAGAAGAGCAGACCGGCTTGATCAACTACAACAGGAATTAGGAGAACACACCCAAGTACACACCTTGTCTTTTGATGTAAGAGATAAGCAAGCTGTATTTGATGGTATAGAAAGTCTTCCTTCTGATTTTGGCACTATCGATATCTTGATCAATAACGCAGGTAACGCTCATGGACTGGACCCTATACAAACCGGAAATCTAGAGGATTGGGATGCTATGATGGATATTAATGTAAAAGGGTTGTTGTATGTATCAAAAGCGATCATCCCAAAGATGGTTAATCAAAAATCGGGTCATATCATCAACATAGGTTCTATTGCCGCCAAAGAGGTATACCCCAATGGTAATGTCTATTGTGCCAGTAAGCATGCAGTAGATGCTGTAAACAAAGCCATGCTTATTGATCTTAATCAGTATGGCATAAAGGTGGGAGCTGTGCATCCTGGTTTGGTAGAAACCGAATTCAGCAATGTACGATTTAAAGGAGATGATGATCGAGCAGATAATGTGTACAAAGGTTTTGACCCACTTACCCCTGATGACATTGCGGATATCATTGCTTTTGTTGTTACCAGACCTTATCACGTCAATATTTCAGACTTGATCGTGTTGCCTACAGCCCAGGCTACAAGTACTATGGTTAACAAAAGTTTATGATTTCTTTATTTTCACATCATTGTCCGCCGAATAAAAATAGCTAAGTTTATATTGGGAAAAATGTCGATTGCAATTTGTAAAAGGAATGATTAATAAACGCCTACTTATCAAGAACCTACTCGCTCATAATGACGAAAATAGTTTTTATGACAAAAAGAGGAAGCTTAATATTGGCGAAAAGGAGGGTAAAGCCAAGTTTTTGAAACATATCTGTGCTTTATCCAATTCTAATCCCGAAAACAACTCTTATATCGTGATTGGTGTTGAAGATGAAGATAATGAGATCGTTGGTGTAGATTTTTTTGACGATAGCAAAATCCAAAATCTGGTTAATGCGTATCTTGAAAATCCGCCTTTGGTAGCTTACGAAAATATCCCGTTCCCGCATTTGCCTGGAGACAAAGTAGTTGGACTGGTATCCATCCGATCACAGTCCAATAAAATATGTGCACTACGCAAGAACATCTGGAAATATTATGGAGGAACGGTCTTTTTCAGAGATGGTAGTATTAGCATGCCCAAAGTTTTTGATATCGAAATTAAAGATGTCAATTCTGAAATTGTAAGCGCTATCGAAAGCCATGCACAAAACAATATCGAACTTACTCTGGACGGTGTTTTTGATTTTATGAATTCCAGAAAAGATTACAACCCCACTTACAAGGTCTTTAAAGAGTATTTTGTGGTTTGCTGGGCTGGCAAAGAAAAAAGACAAAATGGAGACGCTTATTACTCGAGAGTCGATATTGCATTGATTAATGAACAGGTTAAGCTGTTTTATTCAGAACTTGATGAAGTTAGTATATCCTTATCCGAAGATCAGTTTAAAATTGTAGAATATGTACAACTTGGATTGCAAGAGACTTACAAATATTATCCGCTTGAAGAAGTCGTCATCACTTTCAAGGACAATGTGAGTTATGATATTGAAAGTAAACTACTTTTTGACCCCCCACAGTTTGATCGAAAAACTTTATATCACCTGTACAACAGTAATAATGCACTAATTGATAAGTTAAAAAACAAAATTCCTTTATCAAAAAACGAAGAGAATGATTTGTTAAACCTCCCTGCAACTTATCTGATCTGTTATTTTAATGATTTTAAAGAAGCAAAAGAAAAACTTGAAGACGCCAAACCCCATCTAAAAACGTACAACGGTAAAGTATACTCCCTTTACAAAGAAAGCATAAGAATTTTAAGAAAAGTCAGATACAGTTAATACCTAGTAAAAAAACATGAGCAGAAATTTGGTAATAGGTGATATTCACGGCGCACTAAAAGCCTTGAAACAATTAATACAAAAAATAAATGTAACTCCCGATGATCATCTTATTTTCCTCGGAGATTATGTGGATGGTTGGAGCGAAAGTGCTGAGCTGATCTCCTTCTTAATGGAATTAAACACTACACATAATTGCACATTTCTAAGAGGAAATCACGACGAATTATGTTATACCTGGTTGACTCAAAACACCTATAATTCTGATTGGATTAAACATGGCGGTCAAGCTACCATGAATTCGTATGCCAAAAAGTCCAAAGAGGAAATTGAAACTCACTTGCATTTCTTTGAAGGATTAATTAATTATCATATTGATAATCGTAACCGATTGTTTTTGCATGCAGGTTTTACCAATTTGAATGGTCCACACCGAGAGTATTTTGAAAAATTGTTTTACTGGGATAGAACCCTTTGGGAAACAGCTCTTGGACTAGACGCTCAACTAGAAAAAACGGACTGTAGGTATCCTAAGAGATTATTGATTTTTGACGAAATATACATAGGACATACTCCTGTTACTCGAATCAATAAAACCGTACCTATTAACGCGGCATGCGTTTGGAATATGGATACAGGAGCAGCTTTCAAAGGCCCTCTAACTATCATGGATATAGACACCAAAGAATACTGGCAAAGTGATCCTGTACATCTACTTTACCCACAAGAAAGAGGAAGAAATTAAATAGAAAAGAGGACTTCGATAGTCCTCTTTCTTTTATCATATCCTTATATGCGTATTATTGTTGTTCCCGGGCAATCATTAGTGTGACATTTATCGGTATCTTTTGGACATACCCGAGGATTCTCAGTTTGTATTAAAATGGTTAAAATAGAGGTGCCCGCTCCCTTTATCGTATCCAATCGATCTAATTGAGCAACATTTAGCTTTTTAAGCTCTAATTTTTTTGCTTTTACTTTTTTCATGTCCTTGCCTTATAGTGGTTTACGTTGTCTACTCAAATGTATAATAAGAATAGCAAAACCAACTATTTAACATAGCCACATTACATGGATTTCATGAATTTCGATAAATTATTCAACATTTAAAGAGGTAAGTTTACGCATAAAATAAGAAGGTTTAATCCCAGTGCTCTTTTTAAAGGCCGCCGAAAATGATTCTGCGCTATTAAAACCCATTTCTTCAGCAATACCTTGTATCGTATAATTCTTGAGAGATGTATTTTCTTTTAATTGTTCTACACTATACTGCACCCTTAATTCATTAACGTAGTTGGTGAAACTCTTATTTTTATGATAATTAATAACCTTCGATAAATACTTCGTATTCGTATTAATTTCTTTTGCAAGAGAGGAAATACTAATATTCTTCTGAAGAAATTGAAGCTCCTCTTCAAACTGATCCAGTTTGCTAAGAATATCATTAACTACCTCGTCTGCGATCCCTATTTCATCATCTGCCAATTTTGTAGACGATTCTTCTCTTTTATTTCCCTGGGTGAGTAGTTCATTAAATTTTTGTTGGTACTTCTTTCTTTTTACAAATTGATAATAGGTAAAACCGGTAGCCATTAATGACAATAAAACCAGTATGATCACCCAAAAACTAAGGGTGCTTGCGTTCTCTTCTAGTTTAGTAATTACATCTTCTTTTTCTTTTAGTAATAAAGGGGTGTCAAACTCTTTGAACAACTTGGTAGAAACGGATGCTCTTTGACTTCCAATCACGCGGTCAAATTGAAGCAATCTATTGATATAGGTCAATTGCTTTTCTTGTTCTGAATTGGTCTTATACCATGCAATCAAAAACTCATATCCTTTTCTAGTTTCAGGAAGAATAATGTTATCCTTTTGAATTAGAGCATCCATATCCAAAAACTCCTTTTCTGCTCGAAGTGTGTCTTCCTTTTTAAGATAAAGCCGACCCAAATAAAAAGATCCCAGTACATAACTCTCATTATCTTTTATCTGTTCTTCTTTCAGTAATCGTATTCCTTTGTTTATGCTATCGTATGCACGGTCAAAATGCTCTTTAAAGAATAAATTAACTCCTTCATTTAGTACCAGCTTCCCATAAAAATGATGTTTAAGTTTTTTGCTTTTCAAGGACATCACAATCCCTTTATGATTATAGAAAGAAGCCGAATCTAGCAATTTGTTATATCGATAGGATTCTGCCATAGGAATTAATGACAACAAATAAGACATCGCATTTAATTCATCTCTATCACTCTCATATTCAAAATTCTCTTTAAACAAAGTAAGCGCTTCTTCATGCTTATCAATCTTGGTTTTTATGCAGGCGATGTTATGATTGGTACTTTGTATGTACTCGGTATTTTGTACTTGTTCTGACAATGCTAAGGCAAGAATATAATTATCTAAGGCACGTTGATAATCCCCTTTTGTAAAATAATACCCTCCCTTAAAAGAGTACGCCTTTATAGGATATCTATCATTATCTAATCTTTTGGTAATGGCAATAGCCAAATCCAGGAGTGCAATTTTTTCGGATTCCTCGGCCGCATAATAGGATAAAGAACTATAGGCTTCTGCCATTTTTATCGTATCCATATCGGCCATTGCTTTTTCGAGATATGTCGATAAATACAATTTGGATATAAGCGTATCCCCATTTGCATTTCTGTAGGCAGTGTACAACTCGTCGTAAGAGAGTTTCTGCAACGAATCCTTAGAAATCGACTCTTGCCCAACTGCAGTATATACCCCCAAAACAAAAACTGTGAATAGCCTAAACAGACTAATTAAACTAAAAAAACCATTTGTTTTTTTGGGTATTAAGACTATCATTTGCTTACGAAAAAGAAGTTGCAAGTGCTACAAATATAAGATTTTGAACCAATAACAGGTTTCATAAAAAATGTAACTACACCCCAAAAAAATGGCACTTCATTAAAAAGCAAATACTCCCCAAAATAAAAATAACGGAATTCATGAATTTCGACATTGATTTCATGAATTTCGATATAAGTCATTTGTTTTCAAATAAATACCACATCTATATTTGTCCACTTTCAGCTAACAAATTAATCTTTAAAATTAAAACAAATGAAAAAAGTATTTTATTTTTTACCAATCTTTGCACTTTTGGTTTTCACATCTTGTGAGAAGGAAGAAACAGATGAGATCATCAACCACGACCTTGAAACCAATCCTTTCAAAATTGAAACCATTGAAAACGATAATGGCAAAATTTTCACTTTAGTACCGGGGTTATACGGCCCAAATGAGACAGCTCCTTCAACTAAAGTAACTTATACTCTAATTTTACCTCCAAATTTTTCAAATCAAGCAGCGCAGGGCAATGGTACATATCATCTCGATCTTTATTATCAAGAATATGATTCAGCTATTGACGGGTATACGTGGACCAAAACCTTGTCAATCGATCGCCCCTCAAATGCAACAACACTTATTTTACCCGCTGCACATGATGGGCATAAAAGAAATAAATGGCTAATTGGTTATGGCCTATATAACACCGATATTGGCTCCTGGTCGAGATATAAAGAGATTGATATTAATCATTAATATTTTATCATCATGCTTAAAAACATTTTACATCTTGAAAACGTTGAAAAAATCGACCGGGACCAACAAAAACATATTACTGGTCAGGGGTTTGCTCTCCATCTTCCTATAGGAATCGCTTGTCGAAAAGGAGATCAAATTTGTTGCGGTAGTGGTCGTGGTAAATGTGGACTTGCTGGTGGTATATACAACGGTGGTCAATGCTTTTGTTTCAACTCCTAATTTTCATTTATTAGAGAGTGTTTGTCCTTAATTTACAAGCTTCGAAGATCTTATTTCTTTGAAGCTTGTTGTATTGATATCATCTCTATTGATCTAAAATTAATTTTTCTTCGACATTTCTATTTTGTAGATTTAGGACACGAATTCATAAAATAGACAATCCATGGGAATTTTTGACGAAATAAAGAAAAAACTCAGCCACGAATTTATTGATATCATTGAGTGGTTAGACCATACTGATGATACCATTGTTCATCGATTTGAGCGTTATCAAAATGAAATAAAAAACGGTGCTCAACTCATCGTAAGAGAAGGGCAAACTGCTGTATTTATTAATGAAGGAAAACTTGCCGATGTATTTGCTCCCGGTACTTACACCCTAAACACACAAAATCTGCCTATCTTGGCAACTTTAAAAGGTTGGAAATACGGTTTTAATAGTCCTTTTAAAGCTGAAGTATATTTTGTAAACACTCATTTGTTTACCGACGAAAAATGGGGAACAAAAAATCCTATTACACTCAATGATGATCGTTTCGGGTTGGTAGAGATAAGGGCTTTTGGAACCTATGCGTTCAAAATTAACGATCCTGGTAAGTTTATTATCGATGTAGTAGGTACTGATGCCAACTTTACAAATTTTGAAATTAACGAGCATTTGAAAAGCTTGATATCTACTCGTTTTACAGATACTATTGGTGAAGCAAATTTGCCTATCGAATTATATGCTGCCAATACCACCGAACTTTCTGAAACCTGTCTGGAGGTGATGCAACCTGAATTTAATTCTGTTGGAATTTCATTAGAAAAATTCTTCATCGAAAATGTATCGATGCCAGAAGAATTGAAGAAGGAAATTTTTGAATACAGTCGAATTGATAAGTTGGATTTGGACAAGTTGACCAAATTCAAAACCGCCAAAGCTATCGAAGCTGCAGCAGCTAATGAAGGTGGCACAGCAGGCGCAGGAATGGGAATGGGAATGGGATTTGTTCTAGCCCAGCAAATGGGAGGTATGATGAATCCAATGGCCGGACAACAACAAGCCCAGGTACAACCCACCTCTCCTACAGCTCCTCCCCCAATGCCCGTACAAGTACAGTATTTTTACGCTCATAATGGACAACAGGCAGGCCCTGTTTCATTTGATCAATTAAAAGCTCTATTTGCTAACAGAACAGTAAATAAAGATTCTTTGGTTTGGAAACAAGGAATGGCCAATTGGACTGCCCTAAAAGATGTTGAAGAGTTAAAGTCATTTTTGGGAGGTAGTACACCACCACCACTACCTGGGAACTAATAAGATATATAATATAGAAATCATCAAACCCGATCATTGCACTATTGGATAATGATCGGGATATCGGATTTATGGAAGAAGAAAAAAGAGCTGTTTCAGAACAAAAAAAGTCCTGTTCCAATTGTGGAGCAGAACTTAAATACAAGCCCGGCACCACCTCTATTACTTGTGAGTACTGCGGAAATGTAGAGGAAATCGTTCAAGATTCTAATGGATTTCAAGAGTTGGAACTCAAACCCTATCTAAATGAGATGGGCTCACAATCACATTCGGAAAAGATTGTGATGTTGCAATGCAAAAACTGTGGGGCGAATCAACATGTTGAAGAAAACTATAAGTCTTTACATTGTGTGTATTGCACCACACCACTAATCATTGAAGATGCATATAAAGAAGATTGGATTTTACCAGGTGCGGTACTTCCGTTTCAATTCGACCAAAAAAAATCGCATCAAATATTTTCTAAGTGGGTAAAAGGATTGTGGTTTGCCCCCAGCAAACTCAAAAAAGCGGCATTAGACCCGCAAAACACTAAAGGATTATATTTACCCTATTGGACTTTTGACGCTCAGTTATTTGCCAATTACTCTGGGCAAAGAGGAGATTATTATTATGTTACTGTGCCATACACTGCAACAGTAAATGGAAAACGAGTACAAAGAACTCGACAGGAACGAAGAACCAGATGGACGCCAGTAAGAGGTTCTATCAATGGGTTTGTAGATGATACGCTTATCGAAGCTTCTCATCAGCATAAAAACCCAATACCTCCTAAGATTTCCAATTGGAATTTAGAGGCTTTAGAAAGCTTCAATACAAGTTATTTGGCTGGCTTTGTAACCGAAAAATATACGATTCCCTTAAAGGATGGTCATCTTGCATCTACCCGAGAAGCAGAGCGTATCGCAACCACTTGGGCGCGCAGAGATATAGGTGGGGATACTCAACGTGTCTCTTCGATCGATATGACACTCTCTGAAGAAACCTTCAAACATATTTTACTTCCTGTTTATATTAGCGCATACAGATTCAACAGTAAAACCTACAATTTTTATGTCAATGGACAAACCGGAGCTATCTCAGGAAAACGGCCTTACTCTTTCTGGAAAATTTTCTTTTTTGTGCTATTCATTATAATAGTAATCGGAATCATTATGATGTTATCTAATCAGTAATTATATATTATTAGGTTTTTGTTTGAAGACAGACTGTAGACGCATACAATGCTCAATAATCAAAACAAAAAAAGGAGTTGAATATTCAACTCCTTTTCTTCATTCTATATCTGAAACTAATTATTCTTTAACTAGTTTAAATGTTCCTATTATACCTCCAGAGAATTTTGCAAAATATAATCCAGGAGCAAAGTTTGAAGCATTCCAAACAAAAGTTCCTCTTAGATCAATATCAGAATTAACCTGTACCAATCTTCCTATACTATTGTAAATTCTCACTGTAGTTTTTTCTCCAGATTTTGACAACTCATCTCCAAAATTGAAAGCAAATTCACCTCGAGAAGGGTTAGGATAAACCCCTGCACTTGTAAAAGCCTCTATAGTTGCCAGTTCTGTTTCTGCTCCTTCGGTCTCATCACCATCTGAACCACTAACATCTCCAAAAATTTGGAATCTTTGATCGATTGGCACTCTACCAAAAGATGCTGCTGCACTTGTCCAGTCTACAGCACCTGTTCCAAAAAGATTTAATACATCTCTAAAGTGAGTTTGTTCTCCTACTACATTGTCTTGTGATAACCAGTTCCAAATGTTAGATCCGGCAAATGCAAGATTAACATATACTGATACCCAGTAATTACCACTTTCTAAAGTAACAATTTCTGGAAGAACTATGTTAAGGTTGGAGTCATTAGGTTCTGATATCGGAACAATCTCTCCACTATTATACACCTCGTCTCCAGGAAGTCCGGCATTATCCTGATAAATTACTACTGTTACATTGTTAAGTGCACCGGCTCCACCAAAACTTCCAAATGCTAGTACTCTATTTATATCCCAAGTATTACCAGCTGGTACTGTAAAATCATCTGCAGACTGCGCTAACCCACCAAAATCTAAGAAATTCTGTGAAGCTAAAGAGCTTACAGTAGCATTGGTTTGCTCATAAATAGAAGCCTCTGATACAGTAACGGTAAATCCTTCTGATACTTGTTCTTCTCCAGAAGTTGCAACCAAACCTATAGATGCTTTTCCTCGAGAATCGGCAGTGTAAGATAACGTTAATGTATTTCCAACCAATGTAGCCGTTACCAAATCAGGATTTGTATTAGTAAGCTCGATATTGATAGGCAATCCGCTAGACTGTACAAATAAACCTGTAATATCTATTTCTGTATCTTCGCTGTTTTCGAATACTCCAAAATCATCTAAAGAAAAAGCAGCACTTAGTGTTGATTCTGGTAATTCGTTGAAGATTGGAAAACGTGCACTAAACATCCCTCTACCACCAGAAGCAATGGCAATAAATCCGTCTTTTCTAGTTACTACCTCATCGGTAACAGCATTTCCAATTCTAACATTTTCTTTTCTCCAAACTGTATTTTCTCCATTAAGTCTGGTCGTATAATATAATCCTGTACTTGTCGCAGCAAATACTCTTTGTCTTCTAGATCCAAAAAATCCTTGACTACCTCCAAAAAATGCAGTACTTCGTACTGAAGGACCATTACCTGATCCGTCTGCATTTTCTTCTAGGTTACCACTAATATTGGTCCATGTCTCTCCTGCATCTTCAGTTATAAATACACTAGGAATACCATAGTTTGAGAACGTAAGAATAACACGGTCTGAATTAGAAGGATCTACATTGATATCATTAACAAAACCAGCGGGCAATCCTTTTCCTGTAATGATATCTACAGCTTCCTGACCATCTACATTAGAATTGTCCATTCTAAATACTTGCCCATTATTTGTACCATAATATAATCTATTGGCAACTGGAAATTTAGATAAATCCAATGCTGTAATTGTTGCTCCAGCAACAGTAGCAGTTTCCAAATTCACCCAATTTACTGTAGTTGGTGCATTAAAAAACTCTGGGATATCATCTAAGTCATTATTCCTCCATATTGTATTTCCAACAGGCATATACATCACGTTATCATTTAGAGGATCTAAAATAAAAGGATTGATAAACGAAAATCCGGTTGCACCTGCAGGTGCTACTCTGCTAAAAGAAACTCTATTTCCGTCTTCATCAAGATTAAGACGACGAACACCTCCATTTTGAGAAGATACGTAAAAAGTTCTGCCGTTGTCGGCAATCGCGCTATAGGCTCCATCTGCTCCTAATTGCTCTAACCATGGGTCTGATGGATTAGTCGAGTTGGTAAACCAAGTACCATTATCCTGAAATCCAGCAATAAGGTTTTCATTCTCGCTTTCCGGATCGAAAGCCACATGGTACGGGTGTGTAGTTACGTAATCATTGTTTAATGATTCCCATGTTACTTGTTCTGCATCACCGTTAACTACTGTGATATCTTCTGTTAAAGACAGTCCACCATCATGACCTGCAATGGCTCTATTAGGGTTTGATGGGAAAAATACTAAGGCATGCTGATCTGCATGTTGATTGGTATACGATGCTCCTCTACCAACAGTATTCAATAAAACATCTAATTCACCAGGTCCGTTTCCTCCTATCCAGGTTTCTGCTCCTGCTGGAGTTGTAAATCCTGTAGTCGATCTGTATAAACACGTACCTCCTACAAATACAATATTAGATTGCGTAGGGTGCACTTGGCATACCATATTATAACCTCCTTGAAGTTCCAGATCACCAAGACCAAAATTAATAGGAATTGTAAATGGTAAATTTGCAGTAAGATCCACCCAAGCTTCTTCTAGCGTAGGAGCCGACGCATCATATCTGAATAAAACAGCTTGATTAGCTGGATTTCTGTCTTGCGTAAAGAAATAAACCGTACTCTCATTAGAGTGGTCTATTCCGATTTTACTTCTTCCGTAAGCAGGAATGAAATTTGGAGGTGTGATGTTTGTCCATGTCTCTCCATTATCATTAGATGTCAAAAACCCAGTATTAGGAGCACCATTAGATGATGTTGAAGCATAAATAATACCTGTTGGGCTAATGCTCATTTCTGCGAAACTATCAAATCCAGTTTCCAGTACTTCCTCAAAAGAATTTCCTCCATCTTGAGATCTGAAAATCCCATTAAAAGTGGCAACAAATAAATCTCCATTCGTTGGGTTCATTACCAAATCATTGATAAGATCAAAAGGAGACTCAAAAGTACCTACATTTTCGTTAAGGGTAGCTCTTAATTGCTCCCAGGTACGTCCTCCATCTTGAGATTTGAAAATTCCGTTCCCTTGGAAGAAAGCACCTCCCGCGCTAATACCACTTCCTCTACGCTCTCCTCCGGCGTAATACCAGGTAAAACCTCTACCTGGGCGAGGGTCTTGCACAATTGCAGTAACACTTGGGTTTTGAAAAGATCTTGTTACTTTTCTCCAAGTATTACCTCCATTTTGGGATCTCCAAACACCTCCAGAAACTCCTCCTGCCAGGATTACATTTTCGTTATTGCGATCGATAGCAACCGCTCTGGTTCTACCCCCCACATTACCAGGACCTCTGTTTTTCCAGAATGAAAAACGTCCTCTTTTTGCAGATTTTGCAGATTGCTGAAGGGATTTTTGAGAATCATCTCCAATAGCAATTTTACTTGAAAATTCAATTTCCGCATTTCGAATTCCTGCAGGAATTACTCCGGTATTTGGATCCTTTTGTCGCTCAGTCTCCCATTTAAATCGCTCCATCGCATCATCCATTTTAAGCTGGATATTACGGTAATCTAGCGAACCTGCATCACTACTAAAAACCTTTTGGTTTTTTAGTGTTGGTTTGGCCTGAGTTTTGAGAGTTGGTTGTTGGGCATAGGTGATTGTCGTAGCTCCCAACATGGCTACAGCCCAAACAGAGTGTTTGAGCGAGAATAGCAATTTTTTCATTTTATTAAACTGATTTGTGAGTAAGCGTCAAATCTAACTTAATTTTTTCATAATTTTTCTTAAACTTTAAGAAAAATTGTGCTATCCGTTTATTTTTTTGTGAAAGCCTTTTGTCAAAGGGAAGAATCAAACCTTAAGGCACTCCACTTCATTGCTTTTTACTTCCGTAACTCACAATTTCATAGGTTGTTTGATTAAAATCCTGACATAAAGTCTCTATAACCACCATAGATAGTTGTTTGTCCTTGGTCAAATCTTGCTGTATCACATCCCTGCTCAGCGTTTTATTTACAAAACCTAATTCGATCTCCTGCCCTATGGACAAAACGTTTACTATGGCTTGCCCTGACCCATTAATAGCGTCAATTTTAATCTTGACCACATCTTTGTAATTTCTACTACAAATGGTCTTTTCTTCTCCCACCGTCATAACAGTCGCTACAATATGTACAGTGCTTGGATCGATTCGATCATAAACTACATCATCAAACTTTGGTTTTTCCACTACAGCCGGTTTTGTTTTTTTGGTTGGTTCTTGTTCTTGTGCAACGGTGTTAGTCTTGCAAGATACAAGTGCAATCACTACCAAAATATATACTATCCTTTTCATGTTTGGTAAAATAAAAAAAGGAGCTGAGAATATCAACTCCTTTTTGTTTTAATATGCTTAATTAACTTATCTTTTTACGAGTTTGAGCGTTCTATTCAAGCTACCTGAAACTTGCGCAAAATAGAAGCCTGATCCAAGGTTTGATGCATCCCAAGCAAATCTAGCATTCGGATCTAAATCACTTTGCTGATATACCAAGTTACCTGTGATATCAAAAATGTTTATGGAGATCTTACCATTTGCGTTAAGGCTCTTCAGGTTAAATGTAAAATCACCTTGTGACGGATTTGGCCAAACCAATGCATTAAACTTGCTTTCTAGTGTAGTTAATGGCTCGGGATCCTTGGTTTCTGATCCTACTGGTTCAGAAAGATCATTAAGGTCTCCAAAAATTTGGAAAATCTGATCTAATGAATCTGCACCGAATGCTGTTGAAGCTGGAGTCCAATCAGTTGCTCCTGTTCCAAATAAATTCAGCTCGTCTCTAAAGTGTGTCTCTTGGCCAATACCTCCGGCCTGAGCTCCCCAGAACCATTGGGTATTATTTGGTGCAAATGCCAAATTAGCATATACCGTTAACCAATAATCTCCGCTTGTTAACTCAACTGGCTCAGGAAGTAAAATATTCATGTTTAAATCTGTAGGATCCGAAATCGGAGTAAGCTGACCACTATTGTATACCTCTGCACCAGGAATCCCTCCGTTATTTTCGTAGATAACTACAGTAGCATTATCCAAAATAGGAGAATTAAGTCCTCCTCCAAATGCCAGTATTCTCTCTACCGTCCAAGAAGCTTGTTCTGGCACGGTAAAATCATCTGAGGATTGTGCCAAGGCTCCAAAATCTAAAAAGTTTTGAGATGGATAATTTCTAACCTGACCTGCAATTTGTTCATAAATAGCAAATTCTAATACGTTTACAGTAAATCCTTCTGCCACTTGTTCTTCTCCAGAAGTAGCAATCAATCCAATAGTTGCCTGACCCAAGCTATCCGGTGCAAAAGAAAGATTAAGAACATCTCCCTCTTGGGTTACCGTTACTAATTCAGGATTTGAGTTGGTCAACTCAATATTAATCGGCGCTCCTGTAGAGCTTACAAAAAGATCGGCAACGTTTACCTGCACATCTTCGCTATTTTCTGGAAGACGTAAATCATCCAACAAATAAGCTACGCTTAATGTAGATTCTGGTTGCTCATTAAAGATTGGAAATCTCGCACTAAACAATCCATTTCCATGCACTGCCAAAGCGATAAACCCATCGTCACGAGTTACTACTTCGTCTGCCACAGCATTACCAATTGCAAAAGACTCTTTGATCCATCTTGTGTTTTCACCATTTAATCTATTTGTATAATATAGACCTGTACTGGTAGCGGCAAATACTCGTTGTAATCGAGATCCAAAAAATCCTTGACTACTTCCAAAGAATGCCGTACTCCTTACTGAAGGACCATTTCCTGATCCATCTGGATTTTCCTCTAAATTACCACTAATATTTGTCCAGGTATCTCCTCCATCTTCAGTAAGAAATATACTGATCACTCTATAGTTTGAAAAAGTAACAATTACACGATCAGCGTTGGAAGGATCCACATTAATGTCATTAACAAATCCTCCTTCTGGCAATCCTTTACCTTCAGAAACATTAATAACGGGCTGATTATCTAGGTTGGCATTGTCCATTCTAAAGATTTGCCCCGCATTAGTACCGTAATACAATCTATTTGCCACCGGGAATTTTGAAAGTCCTAAAGAACTTACTGTAGTTCCTACCGGAGTATCAGAATTTGTTAGGCCTACCCAATTTACTGAAGTATTTGCATTAATAAACAAAGGAATTTCATCTAAGTTGTTGTTTCTCCAAACACGATTACCCGCCGGTAAATACATGATTCTCTCATCATTAGGATCTAGATAAAATTGTGTTACAAAAGGAAACCCGGTTGCTCCTGCAGGAGTCACTCTTGCAAAGGATTCAAAAGCGCCTTCTTCATCAAAGTTAAATCTAAAAAGAGTTCCAAATTGAGCTGTTACGTATCTAGTCCTTCCTTCGTTGGCAATTGCTGAAAAACAACCATCTCCTCCAAAATCTTCTTCCCAGGGTGCAATACCATCGGTAGAGTTTGTAAACCAGGTACCGTTATCCTGAAATCCTGCTACCAAATCATCGCTATTACCACTTGGGTCAAAAGCCACATGATACGGCTGCGTAGTTAAATATCCATTACTTAGATCAGTCCATGCAACAGGCTCTGCTCCGGGATTTTCGGCAGTGATGTCTTCAGAAAGAGCAACTCCGCCATCATTTCCTGATAACACCCGATTCGGATTAGAAGGGAAAAATACTAAGGTATGTTGGTCAGGATGCTGATTCGTATATTGTGGAAAGCTGCCAGGATTTGTTGGGCTATATCCAGCAATCCAGCTTCCTATTGCTACCGGCGAAGTAAATCCATCTGTAGATCGATATAAGTTAGTACCACCAACAAACATTAAGTTTGAGTCTCCCGGGCTTATTTCCAAAACCATATTATATCCTCCTTGTAAGTTAAATGTTCCTCCTCCGGAACCGAAATTTACTGGAAGATTAGCACTTAGATCTGTCCACGCTTCTTCTGGAGAAGCTGCAGCAGCATCGTATTTCAATAAGAAGGCAGGACCTCCTGGACCAACGTTTTGAGCAAAGAAATACACGGCATTCTCATTAGCCGGATCTGCTTTCATAATTGTTCTTCCTATAGTTGCAGGAAGGAATTCTGGAGTAATACTTTCCCAAGTATCTCCACCGTCGGTTGAAGTAAAGAATCCTTCATTTGGAGCACTTCCCGAATCCAAGGTAGCATATAACTGTCCATTTGAAGTGGCTATTACCTCAGCCTTCACGTCGAATCCTCCAGATAGTACTTCTTCAAAAGTTCTACCATCATCTTGCGATCTTTGTACACCAGTAATAGTACCTGCATACAAATCTCCGTTGGTAGGATCAATCGCAATAGAGTTGATCAAATCCAATGGACCAAAAGCTCGAACATCACCATCGCTAGATGCTTCCAGCAATCTCCAGCTTCTTCCATTGTTTACAGATCTGTAAATACCGGTTCCCTGAAAGAATGCACCACTAGCTCCTGCAGAGTTTCCTAAGCGTTCACCAGTAGCATAATACCAGATTCTATGTTTTCCTGGTCTTGGATCTTGGATGATATCAGTAATACTTGGAGATTCTCTACGGCTGGAAACTCTGCTCCAGGTTTCACCACCGTTTGAAGAACGCCATAAACCACCAGATACACCACCTGCGAAAATGATGTTCTCGTTAGTACGATCAATTGCCAGTGCACGTGTTCTACCTCCTACATTGAAAGGACCTCGATTTTCCCAATACTGAAATCTTCTAAATTTACCAGAAGATTTTGCATTAACAGATTGCTTAAGCTCTGTACCTACAGGGATATTTTTGGAATAACTGATTTCTAAATCTCTTATTCCCAGAGGGATTTCGCCTGTGCTAGGATCATTGAGTCGACTTAACTCATAATTCATTCGATCAACCGCGCGATCACCTACCGTTTGGATCTTTGTTTCCTTGGCTCCGTGTTTACTATCGTAAACTTTGGATTGTTTGTAGAGCGCGTGACCCTTCACTAATTGATCTGCTTGTGTTTTCAGACCTTTAACTTGTTGAGCTTGTAAAGAAGCTACCATCCCGAATAGGGATAAAGCCCAAACGGAACGTTTGAGACAGAGTAAAAAAGTTTTCATTTTATTAAGCTGATTTGTGAGTAATTCTCAAATCTAACCTAAATTTTTGAGATTTTTTCTTAAAATTTTAGAAAAATTAACAGAATATTACTTTTTCTGCAAAACTACGCTCACTTTTTCGGTGATTACATGGCAAGCATCTTCTTCTACGATGGTAGGTTCAGCAGTAGTGCTATCATTATACCCTTCCTTTGTGGCTGTAATTATGTATGTACCAACACGTTCGTAGGCGCCAACAAAAGTTCCGGTTCCTTCGATATGGATCAATGTTTCGGTATATTGACCATCAACAACCACAACATTTACTCCTTCGGTAATAGGATCTCCATTTATTCCATCTGTTACGGTCACCTCTAGTCCAGGACGTAAGTCTTCTGTACAAAAAATAGGATCATCAGTGGAATCGTCATCATTACATCCAAAAAAAGCAACGGTCAACAGGATTACAAAAAGTTTTTTCATCTTAATTAATTATTGTCATTTCTACTATCGTTAATTAGATGTTACCCTGACTGAATGGTTGCGTTGTGTTGCAATTCCTGAAAGCCGTGACCAAAAAGCTTAGTTAATTATCATTCGTTTAAAAGTAACGATTTGATCATTAAAACACATCGCATAAACATATGTCCCCGAAGGTATAGAACTATACTGTATTTTGAGGGTATTGCCGCCTGATTTTAATTTTTCATACACCTTTATTTGTCTACCATTTAAATCAAAAATTTTGATGCTTGCACGTTGCTCATACCCTTTTGGAATGGTATAAGAAATTATAGAGGAAGTTGTAAACGGATTAGGGATATTTTGAGATAGTGCAAATCCTTTTGAAAAAAAACTCTGATCTTCATTTCTATTACTAGTATTTCCAGTTGTTAAATGAACTATTGCCGATAACTGTTCTTTCAGTTTTTCATTTTCTTTCTTCAATTCCTTAACTGCCTCAATAAGTACAGGAATCAGACCTTGATAGTTTATAGCCGTATGTTCCTTATTGTTTTTTACCAAAGCAGGGAACACATTTCGCAACTCATTGGCATCCAAAATATATTGCTTTTCCTGTCTGGCTTTTTGATTATCTCTTTCTACTGTGATTGTTTGTTCTATGCTATTAATCATTTGAAGCTTACCAATTGGATCTTTTAATGAACTAACATTATTTTTGGTTCGGAAAACACTACCGCCTTGATTACTTACCCAAACTCCTGTGGTATACGCATCTCCGTTTACATATAACCTGTAGCCAAAATTAGAAGTACTATTAATAGAAACATTACCAGTGCTGAAATCTCCATAGATCAAAGGTGTTCTGTTTACGTCACCGTCCTGGATTACTAACTTATTACTTACATCTCCTGTCCAGGTAGCTACATTCCCGATCATCACATTATGACTGCCCGTAAGAATGCCATTACCGGCGCCACTACCCAAGAACACATTATAACTTCCGGTTGTATTAAATGATCCAGTTCTGTAACCAATAAATGTATTTCTTTCTCCTGATTGATTTGCTAATCCCGTATAGGCACCTAAAAAAGTGTTGTAATTGGCCTGGTTATCAACTCCTGAAGCAGCGCCCAAAAAAGTATTCTCTTCACCAAATCTATTTTGTTCGCCGGCAGCATTACCAATAAATGTGTTAAGATTACCCCTAAAGTTCATGCTACCCGATCTATTCCCCAAAAATACATTTTCATTGCCATCGTAATTCTCTCTACCAGATTCATTACCGATAAATACATTAAAGAAAGCGTTACTACCAGAACCCGACCGGTGTCCTATAAAAACATTTTGAGCACCATTTGCATTATTCACTCCAGATGCTCTTCCGATAAAAACATTCTGTCTTCCACTAGTTGTAAATGCTCCACTTTGGAGTCCCAAAAATACGTTGTCATAGCCTATCGTATTCCTTGCTCCTGCTTCAAACCCTAAAAATGTATTAGCATTTGCAGTGACCACATTTCCTGCTTCATAACCGATAGAAGTATTACCAAAACCACTATTACCAGCATTATAACCAAGATTGGTATTGGCCCCATTGGCAACTATCTTATTTTTGGCTAACTGATCAGGCTCTTGTGCATGTAATTGAGAGATTACAAAAAATAAAACGATAAGTTTTTTCATTGTGTAAGGATTTATTAATCCCACAATATTAATTGTATCTCTTTTAATTTAAAAAAAGTAAAGGTCTCATTATCTTGAATTTATCGTTAATTTCTCTAGTAAGCGGATACTAAAAAAGCACCTCAATCAAATGAGATGCTTTTAACCATATATTTTATGTTCAATACTCTTTACAAATCAAACTTGATTCCCTGAGCCAATGGCAATTCGGTAGTATAATTGATGGTATTGGTTTGTCTTCGCATGTATACCTTCCAGGCATCTGATCCAGACTCTCGACCACCTCCGGTTTCTTTCTCGCCTCCAAAAGCTCCACCGATTTCGGCTCCAGAAGTTCCGATATTTACATTGGCGATTCCGCAATCTGATCCGGCATGCGATAAAAATCGTTCTGCCTCTCTTAAATTATTGGTCATAATAGCCGACGATAATCCCTGAGCCACTCCATTTTGAACTTCGATTGCATTTTCTATCTCTCCACTATACTTAAGTAGGTATAATACAGGAGCGAAAGTTTCGTGCTGTACAATTTCAAATGCATTATTAGCTTCGGCAATAGCAGGTTTTACATAACAACCACTTTCATAACCTTCTCCAGATAGCACTCCACCTTCAACTACGATCTTTCCTCCTTCTGCAACTACTTTTTCCAAAGCATTTTGATACCCTTTTACAGCATCAGTATCAATAAGAGGCCCAACATGATTGTTTTCATCAAGTGGATTTCCTATTCGTAATTGTCCATAGGCATCTACCAACGCGTTTTTAACCTGATCATATATAGAATCATGAATAATTAACCTACGGGTTGATGTACATCGTTGTCCGGCAGTTCCTACTGCTCCAAAAACAGCACCTATCACGGTCATTTTGATATCTGCATCTGGTGAAACGATAATCGCATTATTACCTCCAAGTTCGAGCAAGGATTTTCCTAAACGTTCACCAACTTTTGCCGCAACGATCTTACCCATTCTGGTTGATCCAGTAGCAGAAACAAGAGGCACTCGGCCATCGGTAGTCATCATCTCTCCCACTTTGTAATCTCCATTGATCAAGCAAGAAATACCTTCTGGCAAGTCATTTGCCTTTAATACTTTTGCGATAATATTTTGACAAGCTACTCCACATAGAGGTGTTTTTTCACTTGGTTTCCAAACACAAACATCTCCACATATCCATGCTAGTGCTGTGTTCCAAGACCATACTGCTACTGGGAAATTAAAAGCAGAAATAATCCCAACAATTCCAAGAGGATGGTACTGTTCGTACATTCTATGCCCCGGACGTTCTGAATGCATAGTCAAACCATGTAGCTGTCTAGAAAGACCAACTGCAAAATCACAGATATCGATCATCTCCTGTACTTCTCCTAATCCTTCCTGATAGGATTTTCCCATTTCGTAGGAAACCAATTTACCTAAAGGCTCTTTTAATTTACGAAGTTCTTCACCAAACTGTCTCACGATTTCTCCTCGTTGAGGAGCAGGCATCACTCTCCAAGTTTTGAAAGCTTCTTGTGCTTTTTGAATTACTTTTTCGTAGTCCTCTTTACTTGTCGTTTCTACCTTACCGATCAATTCTCCATCTACTGGAGAATAGGAAGAGATAGCATCTCCCGAAGAGAACCATTCTGTACCTGTTGAAGTTCCTTTATTATGATCCGAAACACCTAATTGTTGTAATGCTTCCTGAATCCCGAAATCCACGATTGCTGTTGCCATGTTATTTGTAACTTTTTGAAAGTATAAAGATAATGTGTTTTGCAGATATATTAAATTCTGATTGTTCTTAAAGTTGGTTTTAATAGATTTTGCAATAAAATAGCCTTCAAAAAATCAAAAATGCAAAAAATAAGAAAGTCCACACATCAAATTGACATTCTGTTTCTACCTCATTCTAAGATCATAAAAGCCTTCATATCTTCCAAAAAAGAAAAGCGAACCGAAGTTCGCTTTTACCATTTTAACATCCTGTATCTTCATATTCCAAACTTCCATCTATCGGACATGGAATCGAACACGATTGAGTGATCAAAATCGGAAAAGATCTTCCTCTTGGTGTAAAAACACAAGCGCAACAATCTCCAAAAAACGGAAATCCACCTCCATGAATTGATTGCTGCTCTTTTTTGTTTAATTTCTTGGTGTTTTCGATGTTTAAGATTTTTTTCAGCATACTATAAAATTAATTTGTGAATACATTAAAGGTAAAGAACACCTTGCCTATTTAACCTCATTTTTACTGAAAATCAGACAAATACTTCCTCATTTTAATAAAAATAGGTCTTCGTTATTGCTACTTTTAATCTTTCTTGTAGTATACCAATGTAGACTCATTAACAAAAAGAAATCGCCCAAACAAGATTTCTCCTGTAGAGCGATTTCCAACTAAATAACCAACCAAAAAGTTTATATTGTTTAGCGCGATCCTTACTTTTATTTTACAAGCTTTCTAAGTTTAAAATCGGCCTTTTTTAATCTCTTCGTTTCGTTTTGTATCTTCTTACCTGTGGTCGAATTTTTGAAAAGTAAATGACCTCTACCTTTAAAATGATATACAGTTCCAGAATTTGGATGATACAATTCTATTTTACTATCATTGATAACGGATAATTCGAAGTATTCATTGCCCAGATAGTCGTAATCAAGTGTTAAAATTTTCCTATAAAAATTATTAGCGATATCATTCACTTCATAATACCCGGTATAATCGTAATAAATATCATCGATCGGAATCCCTACAGCATCCTGTGAGCTGTTAAAATTATCTCCTGCACCGTAGTACAAAAACTGAAGGTAATTCTCTTCATCAAATTCGTTTAACACCCCATATTCACTGGTGTATACCTTTTCCCAAACCTCATACTCTTGTAAGAAATAGTGAATGTTGTCATAAAACACTCGATCATAATCAAAAGTGCTTCTTTGATGGCCTATTAGATAGTATCGTGTGTTTGACACTCGATCATACAATTCGATTTCATTGCTAGATAATTGACTCACCACCAACTCGTATCTTCCATCAATATCATGAGTAATATCCACTTCCATACGGAAAGTATCATAGTACCCAACATCCAATCCAAATCCACCTCCATTATCTCCTATTCCCACCAAATTGTTATTTGCATAAAACGTACCTCCACGGAAAGAAACTGTGAATGCTTTCTGCAGGAAAGGAATTTCACCATTACCCTGGGTACGTTCGATATCAACATACCAAATTTCATAATCTCCTAAAAGGTCATACAAACTAATTGTAGGTTCCTCGATAAAAACATCTTCTTCAATCACCACCTCTGCCACACATGATGTAAATAACATAGAACCTAAAATAAGAACCGAAAGTAATTTTAACGTCTTCATAAGCTGTGAATTTTGAATTTCACTAATTCGAAAACCAAAACATGTGCCAAACTCATATCTATTTGATTATCAATCTTTTATTTTGAATTCTATTTTACTTATTTTTGACCCAATAATCTTATTTATGGAAAGCAGTCCGAAATTTGCAGTTATTGGTGGTGGTAGTTGGGCCACTGCTATTGTAAAAATGTTAACCGAAAATCTAGACGAGATCGGGTGGTATATGCGTAGCACATATGCTTTGGAACATTTAAAAAGACAACAACACAACCCGAATTATCTGAGCTCGGTTGAGTTTAAACTAGAGCAATTAAAGTTGACCAATGATATTAACGAAGCAGTAGCTTATGCGGATTACGTCATCTTTGCTATTCCTTCTGCTTTTTTGCATAGTGAGCTGGAAAAACTTACTGCCTCGCTAGAAAACAAGGTGATCTTTTCGGCAATCAAAGGTATTGTTCCCGAAACTGGATTGATAGTAGGAGAGCATTTTCATGACATTTATAATATCCCTTTTAATAATATTGGTGTGATTACAGGACCCTGTCATGCCGAAGAGGTAGCGCTCGAGCGTCTTTCTTATCTAACTATAGCCAGCAACGACGAAGAAAAAGCTACCATCATGGCCAATCACCTAAGTAGTTATTACATCAAATGTAAAACGAGCGATGATATCATAGGTACCGAGTATGCCGCTGTATTAAAAAACATCTATTCGGTAGCTGCAGGAATTGCACATGGACTGGGTTATGGGGACAATTTTCAGAGTGTATTGATGAGTAATGCCATTCGTGAGATGAAGCGTTTCATTAAAAAAGTCCATAAGATGAAGCGTAATATTAACAATTCGGCTTATCTGGGAGACTTATTGGTGACCGGATATTCTATTTTTTCGCGTAATCGAATGTTTGGGAACATGATTGGTAAAGGATATACCGTAAAAAGCGCACAAATGGAGATGAATATGGTCGCCGAAGGATACTATGCAGCAAAAACCGCCTACGAATTGGATGCCACCAAAAAGACAAGAACCCCAATTATTGATGCAGTTCACGATGTTTTGTACGAAAACAAAAATCCAAAAAAAGTATTTAAGAAATTAGCTGAAAAGCTAGATTAATTATGCTTATCTTCATTGCTCAGCTATTTTAGTCTTTGACCTATGAAGCATCTTATTGAAACTTTTTACACGGCGCTTAATAATCGTGATGCAGATACCATGATTTCCTGTTATCATGATGATGTTGAATTTGAGGATCCCGGATTCGGAAAATTATATGGGGATCGCGCCAAAGGAATGTGGCAAATGCTCTGCAAGAATGGAACGGATCTGAAGGTAGAATTCTCAAAAGTTGAAGCCGATGAAGAGAAGGGATCCGCACATTGGGAAGCATGGTATACCTTTAGCAAAACAGGAAGATCAGTTCATAACAGTATTGATGCTCAATTTGAGTTTAAAGACGGGAAAATTATAAAACATACGGATCATTTTAACCTGCACCGATGGGCTTCGCAAGCCATTGGATGGAAAGGAAAACTATTGGGTGGAACTGGATTTTTTCAGAAAAAACTCATCCACCAAACCAATCGATTACTGGATAAATTTATGACTTCCTGATACTCTACTTAAACACACAATGAATACATTAGAACTTACTTCTCCCCTAGTATCTGTTGATTGGTTAGCAGCACATTTGGATCATAAAGACCTCATCATTCTGGATGCTACCATCAAAAAAGTGACCAGTGACATCACAGAACGCTACCCGGAAGTTAAAATCAAAAACAGTCGTTTTTTTGATATCAAAAAGATGTTTTCGGATACCACTTCGGATATCCCAAATATGCTCCTATCACCAGAAAAATTTGCAGATGCTTGCCAACAATTGGGCATAAGCTCGCATCATAAGATTGTAGTATACGATAAAATCGGGATGTATTCCAGCCCAAGAGTTTGGTGGATGTTTAAAATTATGGGGCACTCACAAATAGCGGTTCTTAACGGAGGTCTTCCTGCCTGGCAAGAAAAAGATTTGCCTTGTGAACCAGAAGATGCATTACAAAAGGAGTATGCGCTAGGAAATTTTGAGGCCCATTTTAATCCTAAATTAGTAACCGCTGCAAGTGAAGTTTTGGAAGAGATGAATAACGAACAAACTGTTATTCTTGATGCTCGATCTTCTGGACGATTTAACGCTACCGAACCCGAACCCAGAGCAAGCTTAAAGGGAGGACATATTCCTAATTCGAAGAGTTTACCTTATAAACAGCTTTTGGAAAAAGGCATAATGAAATCCACCCCAGAATTAGAAAAGATTTTTTCAGATTTTAATATTGACAATAAAAAACTGATCTTTACCTGTGGATCCGGGATTACGGCTTGTATCCTTATGATGGCAGCAGAAATAGCTGGATATTCTAATCTATCTGTTTATGACGGATCCTGGAGTGAATGGGGACAGCTGGACGGTGTGCCTATTTCAGTTTAATTATCGAATACAATACCTACTTAATTACCTATGAAACATTTTTTTGCGTTGTTCTTTTCCTTGGTAATGGGATCCTTTGTTGGGATAGCCCAGAAAGCCCAATTTACCTTAGCCGATTTTTATACCGAAAATGCTGATTTGGATAAAGAAGTAGATTCTATATTCCATTCTCTTTCCGAAAAACAAAAAGTGGCGCAAATGATCATAAGCTGTACGGGAGAGTTAGGAAAGTCTGAAGCCACTGTAAAAAAACTAGCTCAAGATGATATTATCGGAGGAGTAGTATTTCTAAAAGGAAGTAAAAAAGAACATACTACTACCATAGATGAACTGAACACCATTTCAGAAAAAAACAAAACATTACCTCTTATCTTTAGTATGGACGCAGAGCCTAGTTTATTTGCCAGCAGGATAATGGGCGCCAAAAAAGTAGGAAAAACTATTGAAATCAAGACTGACACCCAATCGGATTCTGTAGTGGCTATCATTAATAACGAACTGAAAGCAATTGGGGTGCATCATAATTTTGCTCCGGTATTGGATATTAGCCCAAACAACGAGGCCATCAAATCCCGTAGTTATGGTAGCAACAAAGATTCTGTAATTAATTTGGCGAATCGCTTTATCAAATGTACTCAGGAGGGTGGTATTATCGCTACAGCGAAGCACTTTCCTGGCCATGGGTTAGTCAAAGGAGATACTCATAAACAAAGTGTATATATTGATGGCCCATTACAAGAAATCGATAACTACAAGCCTATTATTGCCGATGGGGTATTGTCGATAATGATTGCACATATCACGGTAGTAAATAATGACCTTTTTGGTACCGATGGGCTTCCGTCGAGTTGTTCCCGAAGAATTGTAACCGATCTTCTAAAAGACGGGATGTGCTTTGAAGGGATTATCGTTTCTGATGCCTTGAATATTATGAAAGCAGTAACTATTCTGGACAATGCTCCGCTTCAAGCTTCAAAAGCTGGGTGCGATATGATCCTCATGCCTCAAGACGAAAGAAAGACCATGAATTCAATTCTTGCCGAAATCAAAAAGGATGCTACATATCAACAACAGGTTATGGAATCGGTAAGAAAAATTCTACGATTAAAAATCTGTGCAGGTATCATTTAAAAACTTAACATCATGGCAACATCACAAGGACTGGCTTTATGGCATCAATTTGTAGAAGAAAGAAATACGGCTGGGTTAGATCAGCTTATAGCCGATGATGCTGTTTTACATTCTCCAGTGGTTTGGACACCACAAAAAGGTAAAATGATCGTAAGCCTCTACCTTACTGCCGCTGCTACGATAATTGCTACACCTCATTTTAAATATGTAAGAGAAATTACCAATAGTGAACATGCCATTTTGGAGTTTGTCACCGAAATCGATGGCATTACCGTAGAAGGTGTAGATATGCTAACTTTTGATGACGAGGGTAAATTAAAAGATATCAAAGTGATGATCCGCCCTCTAAAAGCAATTCAAATTGTGCATCAAAAAATGGGTGAATTTTTGGGAAGCAAATCATAACATTTTCTTTAACCTATTCAAACCTTTTTTAATTATTTTGTGATCAGTTTAGGAATACAGCCTAAATACTATTAACCAATAAACTTAGATAAATGAATCACAAAAGGGTCAAAAAAGACATAAGTCTTTTTACATGGGTATGCGCAATATTTTTACTTCTCTCTATTTGCGCCAGTTGCGAAAATGAAGCGGATTTTGAAACAGAATCAAACGCACCAATTATTACAGAAAACTTTGAAAAACCAGAATTGGCGTTTCCGAAAGCTTCTGGAATACAAAAGCAAATTCGAATCGGAAAACAGACCTTGCATGTAGAGCAAATTGAGAACAATCTGGTTTTCGAAGGGGATATTTTGATCTCTAACAACCAACTAGGAACTAAAAGTGTCGGTAGAAGCAATCTTGCACGAAGATGGCCAAATAATACAGTTTATTATGCGATCGAGACAGGATTACCTAATCAAGCCAGAGTGACTAATGCCATTGCACATTGGCAAAACAACACTCCCCTGCGATTTGTTGCTCGTACTAATCAACCAGATTATATCTATTTTAAAAAAGGTTCTGGTTGTTCTTCTTTTGTTGGGCGAGTTGGAGGTCGACAAGACATCAATCTGGCTGATGGCTGCTCTACAGGAAATACCATCCATGAGATTGGTCACGCTATTGGTCTTTGGCACGAACAAAGCAGAAAGGATAGAGATAGCTATGTCACTATCAATTTTGGAAACATTCAAGCAGGAAGAGAACATAATTTCAGAACTTATGTACAGCAGGGTCAAGACGGAGCAGAGTATACTTCTACTTTGGATTTTGGTAGTATCATGATGTACGGACCTTATTTTTTCTCAAGTAATAATCAGCCTACAATTACCAAAAAAGATGGTAGTACTTATTCTATCCAGAGGAATGCTTTATCTGCAGATGACAAACTGGGGGTTTTGAGAATGTATCCAAACATAGGACTAGGTAGTTTTGATATGGCTAGTTCCAAAGATCTATCCGTATCGCTGGATTATAATGGAGATGGTTATGAAGACGTAATTAATTATCGCCCGGGAAACAAAGTATTTTATCTACAACGTAATGATAAAAATGGAAAATTTACCTCCGTTGTGCGAAGTCATAATGGCGTCGCTGGATATGACCTTGCAAGTTCCAGAGACCGAATCATAGCCCTGGACTATAATGGAGATAATAAAGATGATATCATTATTTATCGCCCTGGAAACAAAATTGCATTCTTACTTCGATCCAATGGTAATGGTACATTTACGGCGGTATATAAAAGTTGGAACGGATTTCAGGGATATGATCTGGCAGTAACTACCGATAAAATGGTTGCTTTGGATTATAACGGAGACGGAAAAGATGAAGTGATGTGTTTCCGACCAGGAAAAAGTGTGTTTTTCTTATACCGTTCAAACGGAACCGCAACCTTTCAAAAAATGATTGATGCCAGATCTGGTTTTGGTGGTTTTGATCTTAAAAGCGCAAATGACAACGCTATTGCCTTAGATTATAATAAAGATGGAAAAGATGATATTGGATTTTACAGACCCGGCTCAAAAGTATTCTTCTTATTAAAATCTAATGGAAACACTACTTTTTCTACTCCTATCAAAAGTTTTAATGGTATTGCCAGTTTTGATTTAGCTAGAAGTAATGATCGCTTGGTAACCTTAGACTATAATAATGATGGTTATGAGGATATTGTGGCATATCGACCTGGGAGCAGAGTTTTTTATCTGAATAGAGCAAATAGCAATGGTTCATTTACCAGCGTAATACGAAGTCATAGTGGAATCATGGGATACGATTTGGCTTCGGGTCTAGACAAAATAATAAGTTTGGATTATAATAAGGATGGAAGATCAGACATTTTATGTTACCGCCCAGGAAGTAGGGTTGTGTACTACGGTCGTTCTAATGGTAGCACTTTTATCAGAGAGTATTAGCATAATCTTTTAAGATAAACAGCATAAAATAGAGAAGAGTATTTTATACTGCTCTTCTTTGTTTTTTATAATACTGATCAAACCACTTCAAAAAGTTTACCTGGTAATGGTTTCACTACTCCTTTTAGTTCCATATTCAACAACATTGAAGCTAATTGAGAGGTAGGAATCTGACACTCCAGAGCAATAACATCCAGCAGCTCTTTTCCATGTTGATGTAAGTAATTATAAATTTTTTGCTCTTCACCTTCCAGCTCTACAAACAATTGTTTCTGAACAATAGGTTGTGTCTTTTCTTCGAGTTCCCAGTTGAGCATGTAAATTAAATCTGCAGCGCTAGTGAGCATATGCGCTTGTTGTGTTTTGATCAACATATTACAACCTGTACTTTGGGGATCGCTTGCACGACCAGGTACCGCGAACACCTCTCTATTGTAGGAGTTGGCGATATCTGCAGTTACCAGAGAACCCCCTTTGCCAGCACTTTCTATGACTACAGTGGCTTCACTTAGCCCAGCAATAATTCGATTACGGCCTAAAAAGTTTTTACGATCAAAAGTATCTGTACTCCAAAAATCGGTAAAAAAGCCTCCATTCTCTTCGATTTGTGCCATATACTTTTTGTGTGCTTTGGGATAAACTTGATTGAGACCATGCGCTAAACAACCGATGGTCTGTAACCCATGTTTTACAGCAGCTCGTTGTGCAGTAATATCTACACCATAGGCAAATCCAGAAACAATTACCGGATCTATTGGTGCTAAGTTTTCTATCAATTCTTCGCAAAACTGTACCCCATATCTTGTTACTTTGCGGGTGCCAACGATACTCAACATCTTCTTTTGTTTGATATCGATATTGCCTCGACTAAACAAAACCACTGGACCATCTATACAATGCTTTAACCGATCCGGATATGCTTCCTGATCATAAGTCACATAATTAATATGCTGATCTTGAATAAACTTCAATTCATTTTCGGCATCCCGTTGATGTTTAGGGTCCTTTAAATTTTTGATTTTCGCTTTTCCTATACCGTCAATTTTTAACAAGTTATCCACTTTTTCTGTGAATATCTCTTCTGGAGTTCCGATTTCTCTAATCAATTTTTTGATAGAACTATCCCCTAGATTGGGTACTTTTTTAAGCGCTAGTAGTGCTAAGAGTTTTTCGTTGGACATCTAATGATTTGTATATCAATGCAAGAAACAAAAAAAATTAAAACTGTTGATAAATTCATTCGTTCCAGCGCTCACGATTTTCATTTTTTTATACCTTTGAGTTAACTAACCATTGGCTGTACATGCAGCATTTTTAGAAGGGGGCAAATGAACAACACGGCAAAATACATCAGTGAATTATTATATCGTTACGAATGTGTAATCCTACCTGGTTTTGGAGCATTTTTAACCAGACGAGAATCTGCTTCAATTCAGGAAACTACTCATTCATTTTACCCTCCTAAAAAGAGCATTTCTTTTAATCGTCAATTACAGAACAATGATGGGTTATTAGCGAATTATATTGCTGCTGCCGAAGGTATTTCGTATACAGATGCCGTTGCCAAGTTACAACGCTATGCGTTATCCCTTAGAGATAAAATGGCGTTAGGAAAACGTGTTGAGCTAGAAGGTATTGGTGCTTTCTTTACTTCTGTAGAAAATACTATCCAGTTTGAGCCAACTCAAGATGTAAATTACCTTACTGAAGCTTTTGGTATGCAAAGCTTTGTTTCTCCTAATATAGAAAGAGAAATCCCAATCCAAAGGGAAGTGTATAAAGAAGAAGTGGAAGCTATAGAAGAAACTACTCCTATTGCATTTACTCCCGAGAAAAGACAAGAACGTCCTTATTTACAGTATGCAGCAGTTGCAGCTATTGTTATAGGTCTTGGTGGTTTTTTTGGATTGAAACAAATTAGCAATAATACCATTAGCCATAACAATCAGGAATGGGTAAAAGCAAATCAGGAAATTGAGAACACCATTCAAGAAGCTACGTTCGAGATTTCAAATCCGCTACCAGCCATCAGCTTGAATCTAACTAAAGAAGAGAATAGCGCCGAGGAAAGTGTTGCGGATACCTCTGTCCCTGTTTCTGATGATGCAACTGCAGGAAACTTTCATATCGTTGCGGGAGCCTTTAGAATTGCTTCAAACGCAGATAAGAAAGTACAACGACTAAAAGAACAAGGTTTTGATGCCCGTCTTATTGGGGTTAATAAATATGGACTTCACCAGGTAGTATACGCCAGCTACGCGAATAGATTAGATGCCTTAAAAGCGCTTCGAAAAATCAAGAATGAACAAAGTCCTAAGGCTTGGTTACTGGTTCAGAATTAAAATTTCGAAAAACGTACTTTTCATCATAAGCTTTACATCATCATTATTTTACTAATGATTGCTCCTATTTGTTTACGAATCTTCTTTTCTAAACCCTAAAAGTTTTTCAAAATCTCAAACCTTGCTTAAGTGGTGTAAATCACTTTTGGCCAGCGAAATAGTGTAAGTTCTTTTTACGTGATTATCTTTGCCAAAAATTTTATTGTTTATGGAAGCTCGATATCCTTCAGAATCGTTAACCACACTTACGGACTTAGTTTTACCAGGAGAGACCAATCCCTTGAATAATCTATTTGGAGGGGAATTACTTGCCCGTATGGACCGTGCGGCAGGAATTGCAGCTGGGAGACACTCTAGAAGAATTGTAGTAACCGCTTCTGTAAACCATGTAGCATTTAATCAAGCAATCCCTTTGGGTAGTGTGGTTACTGTGGAAGCGAAAGTATCCAGAGCATTTACCTCGTCTATGGAAGTGATTATCGACGTATGGGTAGAAGACCGACAAAGTGGTGATCGTACCAAGGTAAACGAAGCCATTTATACCTTTGTAGCAGTAAATGAGACTGGAAGCCCAGTTCCTGTGCCTCCTATACAACCACAAACTGATCTGGAAAAGCAACGTTATGAAGCAGCGTTACGTCGCAAGCAATTGAGCTTGGTATTGGCCGGAAAGATGAAACCAGATGATGCTACAGAACTTAAGGCACTATTCATTTAATACCTCATTATTAGATTACTTAAATCTATCTTAAAGTCGAGAAAATAGCATTTCCTTTTGACCATTTTTATCTATCTTGATAAGGACAATAGGAACTTCTAGATGAAGAAACAACACAAAATAACTATATCGGTATACATCACTTTGGTTGGGTTTATCCTGATGCTTGCGCTATTTATACGATATCGATATTTTGGAGCCGAAGATGTATACAGTTATCTTTCTCTGGTGTTTACTTCGCTTACTGAAACACTTTCGCCCTCTTGCTAGTTGAGGAAAAGATTACATTCGATAAATCCATTGGTGAGGATTTAATCGCTTAGCATTTTGATAAATTAAGAACTTCATGATTGCCCTTCCTGTTGTTGGATTTGTTCTAACTTCGCCTATAGACTGTTTTGTGGTAACCTTCTGGCCTTCCTTTACAGAAATATTATGCAGATTATAATAGGTAGTAATGTAGTTACCATGTCGGATTTGCACCAATCGACTTGCTCCCTTCAATTTTTGAATGGCTATTACTTCTCCCTCAAAAATTGCTCTGGCGCGTTCACCTGATCTTGTTTCAATTTCCACACCACTACTATTGATCTGGATATTGGGTAAGGTAGGATGTGGTTGTCGACCATATTTTTTGGTTAGTCTACCAGTACCTACTGGCCAAGGTAGTTTTCCTTTGTTGGATGTAAAATTATCGGCTAGTATTTTGGCTTCGGCGGTCATCGCAAAAGTAGTAGCTGTACCTTTTTTGGCTACCTTATTCCCAGCTTTTTTGTTGGCCCGAGCAATGGCCTCACGAATTAATTTTTCGATTTGCTTATCAATCGCACTGGCGCGCTCCTGTTTCTTTTTGATTTGTTTCGTATAGACACCTTGCTTCTTTTTGATAGAAGCCATGAGCACCTGTTGTTCTTTCTTCTCTCCCTTTAATTTTTCTTGTGCTTCTCGATTTTCGCTAATCAAGGTCTCTTTATCCTCTTTTTGTTTAGATAGGTTTCGATTTAATTGCTGAAGCTCCATAGTGTTCTTTTCGATACGATCTGCCTGCTCTTTTCGATGTTCATTGTACTGCTTCATGTATTGCAATCGCTTATAGGCTTGCGTAAAATTGGAGGATGACAACAAAAACATAATCCTGCTTTGGTGCGACTTACTTTTGTAAGATTTCTTGACCATATTGGCGTAGTCTTCTTTCAGCACCTTTAATTCATTGCGATAAGTATCAATTTTATTTAGATTACTATTGATTTCTCTGGTCAGTAAATTGGTTTGTTGATTGGTGATCTTAATCAGGTTTTGGCGCGTGCTTATCTGTGCAGAAATAGATTCCACCTCATCCAGAACGGATAACTCTTTTACTTTATTCTCTTCTCGCAAACGTCTCATTTGCTCAATTTCCTGACGCAAACGTTGCCGTTCTTCTTCAAGTTTCTGTTGTTTGGTGCTTTGGGCGTACATAGGTACCACACACAATAGCAATACAACAACACTTATAAATCGCAATACTTTCATTAAATACTGATTTCCTTGGACCCTGATGGTATTTTAAACGGAAAACTTACGCGAGCATTGTAATCTACTGCTCTATATTCTACATCAATTATGGTAGTATCGTCGCCTTCTACCGCTTCGATGATGATTCTTTTGGGGAAATCCTGATTTCCTATCTTTTGATAACCCTGATATTTGATGGATAAATCTCGGTTTTCGGCAGGTTGTTTCAACTTTTGCTCTGCCATCTTAAAATTACCCGGGTCGACAAGAAATAATCGCTCAAAAAGCACGAAATCAGTTTTAGGTTTTAATAGATAAGACCCTTCGTCTATACTGGTTTTATATTTGTCCTCTCTAAGATTAAATAATGCCTGCCCTAATAAGAGTTGTTGCACCTTGTCAAAATCCAGATCGGTGCCCAACCATTCACTTAGCAATTGGAAATCTCCTTCGAAATGAGAGTTTTCGATTTTTTCGTAGTAACTTACCTTATCTGGAGTGATTAGTGCTTTTGCCAAGGTAATTCCCAACATTTTGACACTTACCCATATTACTTTGTCCTTTTCAATTCTTAAGGTGGCTGTTGGGCTTACACCACGTTTACCATCGTCGTATTTTACTTTTATCCTAGCATTAAGAGTTTCGAAGTTGAAAGAGCGGTTATAGTGATTGGCAATCACCTTTTCTGCACTTAGTTTTTTGACCTTGGTAGTATTTGCAGTTTTTGTTCCTTTACACGAATACAGAAAGAATAACGAGAAACATAAAAGATAGCATATTTTGTTCATCAACTATTATGATTTTTTCTGAAGCTGAATAGCCTTTTGCATATATTCTGAAGCTTTATTTTCGTCTCCGAGTTTTTGATAGGCTTCACTAATTTGTTTATAAAAATCGGATTCCATCTTCGAATCATCGATCACATAATCGATTCCGGTAGTCAAAATTTCAATCGCAGCATCTGCTTTTTCTAATTGCAATAGCGACACTCCGTTCACCAAATAAAAGATTGGTTGTGCAGGATACATTTCTAAGGCCAATTCACTCCCGCTTTCCGCTTTTTGATAGCGTTTTAAATCCAATTGTAAAAGTAATATCCGTTTTAGCAATCCAAAGTCATTAGCGTTCGCTTTGATTCCTCTTTCATAAAAATTAAGCGCTTGTTCTTTCTGATCTTTTTTATAGTAAAAGTGGCCTAATTCTGTAAATACCTTAACACCATTACCATCACCAGAAAGTGCATTCATTACTATAGTCAGCTCACTTTCATATTCTGGATTGGTATTGATAAACTGCAAAAAGTCGCTCACCACCTTATACTTTGCCTCGGTGTCTACTTTACTGCTCTTTAGTGTAATCTCCATAGAGCGAATGGCCTCTTTGGTTTGTCCTTTTTCCAAATAAAACTTGTACAAAGACAGGTGTGCCAAATCTGACTTCGGTACTTTTTTCAAAAGGCGTTTAGCGGTTTCGAATGCCTTTTCCTTTTGATTGTCCTGGCTATACATATAGATCAGATTCAAATAGTTCTGTTCTACTTTGGGCTTTTCTTTGATTTGTTGTTCAAGTCTACTAATCTGATTTGAAGGATCGGTAATCTTTAAAGCAATTCGTTTCCGGAGTTGAAGCCGATACGTATCAATCCCATACTCTTCATTCAATTCATCCAGCACTCTAAGCGCATCATCATAGCGTTTTTCGATGTAGTAAAGATTAGCTAACTGCTCTTTGAACATACTATTATATACCACCAATTTTTCTACAACTTCTACCGACTCTTTATATTTCTGCTCTTTGAAATACACCTCATACAAAAGCTCTAGCACAAATCGATCGTCTGGTTTTTCTTCTAATACCTTCTTGAAATTGGATTCTGCCTGTTCGTAGAGTTTAAGCTCAAGATAATTTTTACCTAGTTCGAGATATAAAAAATTAGGCGAAGGATCTAACTCTATACATTTTTCTAAAGCCTTGATTGCTTTATCGTAGTTAGTGATCGCTTTTTGTTTTAGCGCTTCAAAGAAATTCTCCTGGAATTCGTCAGAAACATTTCCCAGATCATCAATATTTACTTCCTGCTTGGGCTCAATTTCCTGAGCCAAAACAACAGCGCTGCCCCATCCAAAGGACAAACAAAATAAGCAAATACAGATCCTTCGTTTCATCACAAATCCATCTTAAACTATTAACGCTTCACAAATTATTCCAAAACGGAATAATCTCCAATACTAATGGTCGAGAATTTTCCGTCGTAAACTACGTGATTACCAACCATAGCATTGTCTAAGTTAGCATTTTTTATTGTAGTTTTCGTTTGCACCAAGCTATTTTTAATTGTGGTATTTTCCACTGTACAGTCATTTCCAATAGATACGTTTGGTCCAACCGTTGTATTTCTTAAAGTTACATTTTCTCCAATGTAACAAGGTTCAATAATTGTTGCGTTTTCTTGAGTAACCGAATCGCTTACCAAATTTTCGCCATCTTTTTGCAAAAAACCTAGCATTCTAGAATTGGTTTCTACGGTTACATTTTTGTTGCCACAGTCCATCCATTCGTCGACTTTTCCGGTAACAAAAACTTTTCCATCGGCCATCATTCTTTTGATACCATCGTTTATCTGATATTCTCCTCCATGAATAATGTTGTTGTCCAATACATATTGCAATTCATTTTTTAGCACACCAACATCCTTAAAATAATAGATTCCTATTACAGCTAAATCCGATACAAATTCTTTAGGTTTTTCTACTAATTCTGTAATATGACTTTGCTCGTTTAGTTTTACTACTCCATATGCTTCAGGTTGATCCACTTGTTTTACCCAAATAACCGAATCTGCATCTTTATCCAGATTAAAATCTGCGCGAATCAACGTATCTGCATAAGCGATAACTGCTGGCCCTGATAAAGAATCTTTTGCACACATAATTGCATGTCCGGTTCCCAGAGGCTGATCTTGTCTATAAATAGAAGCCTTTGCCCCCAGACTTTCTGCCAACTCTGTTAAACTAGCTACCACATCATCTCCAAAAAAGGCAGGATCTCCCAATACAAAAGCAATCTCCTCGACTGGTTCTCCCAAAACTTTGGCAATGTCGGATACCAATCGATGAACGATAGGTTTTCCTGCAACAGGGATTAAAGGTTTAGGAACAGTTAAGGTATGAGGTCTTAGTCTTGAACCTCTTCCTGCCATAGGTACAATGATCTTCATGTGTTATTGTTTTGTATGATATTGGTTAATTTTTTCTTTTCTTTTTATTTCACTCCTGTGCTTCCAAAGCCTCCTTCTCCTCTAGAGGTTTCAGATAATTCGGTTACTTCTATCCATTCTGCACGTTCGTGTTTAGCAATTACTAACTGAGCAATTCTCTCCCCATTTTCAATGGTAAAATTACTGTGAGACAAGTTGACTAATATCACTCCTATTTCTCCCCTATAATCTGCATCTATAGTTCCTGGAGCATTCAGTACCGTGATTCCTTTTTTTGCCGCCAATCCACTTCTTGGCCTTACTTGCGCCTCATACCCTACTGGCAATTCGATAAACAATCCTGTTTTGATAATAGCTCGATCCAAAGGCGCTAATGTAACAGGCTCTTCTATATTTGCTCTTAGGTCCATTCCTGCAGACGCAATAGTTTCGTAATTAGGAAGATCATGGGATGATCTATTAATAATTTTGATTTGCATAGATATTAGTAAAATTGCTAATGGCCTTTAGTTGACCTTACTTTTTTAAAATTTGTTTCAATTCCCTTCTTTCAGAGGCGTACAAAATTACTAAAAACAGTACGAACAACGGGATAGAAATCAAATAATTGCTGTCGAAAATATAAAAGGATACTGCCGAAAAACTTATAGATAGAAGAAGATACACTCCAATCTTTCTAAGATTATACGGAATCGGATAATATTTTCGGCCAAAATACCAGGATAGAGTCATCATCGTTCCGTATGCTGCCAGGGTAGCGATCGCAGAACCGAGATAACTATATTGCGGAATCAAGGCAAAATTAAGAATAAGCGTTACCAAAGCCCCTACTATAGAAATGTAGGCTCCAAATTTGGTTCTATCTGTAATTTTATACCATACCGAAAGATTATGGTAGATCCCAAGGCAAAGATTAGCCAACAAAATAATAGGTACTACAATCATAGCTTCCCAATACTCTGGATTTTTGATCATAAATGCTTTCAGCAGATCAGAAAATGTGATAACTCCGATCAGAATTACACATCCAAAAATCACAAAATACTGTGTGATCTGCGCATAGGTTTTGGGAGCGTTCTTCTCTTTGGCATGGCTAAAAAAGAAGGGCTCTATTCCCATCCTGAAAGCGGTTGCAAACAAGGTCATAAACAAGGCCAGTTTATAGCAGGCTGCATAGGCTCCAGAATCAAACAATCCTTCTTTCTCTCCCAATATCCATTCTAACAAGATTTTATCGAAATGCTCATTGATCGCAAATGCCAATCCCGAGATCAGTATTGGGAAACCGTAGCCCAACATCTTTTGCCATAATTCTTTGTCAAAACGATACTTGATTTTAAGATAGAAAGGCAACATCAATAGCAGGGTAACCCCACTAGCAATTGCATTGGAAAGGAATATGTACTGTACCTGGAAATCTTCAATATAAATTTCCTGAAACATCTCAGATTGAGAAGCAAGATCTTTAAGAAAGATCAGGAAAAACACGTTCAAAGAAGCATAAATGACCACATTAATAATCTTAATGATTGCATAACGCATCGGTCTTTCCATAGCCCTTAAATGCGCAAAAGGAATGATCACTAAAGTGTCTAATGCCAAAATCCATATCACATATCTCAAAAATTCTGTTTCTACACCTATCAAGGACGCTATTTGATCTTGAGCCAAAATGGTAATAAGTACAAAAATGGCTGTAGAAAATACAATGGATATTGCAGAAGTACTTGTAACCTTGCTTTTAAATTTATCGAGATTCAAAAATCGAAAAAACGAGGTTTCCATACCATAAGCAAGCACCACATTAAAAACAATAATCCAGGAAAACAAAATAGTAACACGGCCGTAGGCAATGGGGCCATCTAAATATTTGGTATGAACGATCACCAAAAGAAAAGACAACATTCTAGGTAGAACCGTTGCCAATCCATAAATAAACGTTTGCTTAAATAACTTCTGAAAGATACTCAATGTGTGGTATTACTTTTTCTCTTGAATATTTGCTATCTTAAAATGACTTTGCACACCGTCTTTGATGTAACTAATTACACACTCATTACCTTTAAGTTGAAAAGGGATTCTTTCTATTCCTGGCGGTAGCGTATTATTAAATTCTTCCTTTGGATCAGAGCTCATCACCATATCTTTGTTTTCTCCTTTTGGCAGGGTGTATTTCCCTACATATACCGAGGTTCCTTCTTCCTTACTAAGTGCAATTTTTTTGAACTTAAAATATGCATGTTCTAATTGTATTGTCGAAGCTTCATCAACAGGAATATAAAGCGTCAATCCCCTTTCATCATCAGTATTCCATCTTTCAAAATACGGGTTTTCAACTTTTACAGGTGCGATCTTATCCATTTTCTGACTACTTGCGCATTGTATACATAGAGGGCATATTACTAAAAACGTAATTGCTATAGTAAGCGATTTCATTAATTTCATGGCTATTATTGATTAAATGTACATCAATATAGAAAATCAAACGTAAAAAAGAAGAAAAATTTATTTCTTACCAAAAAAACCTCATAAGTTTCCTTATGAGGTCAATTTTACAAATAGGGTTGTTTAAAATTCTTGTTCAGACTTTTGTTCTAACTCCTTGATTTTTAAAGACACCCTTTCTTTGTATTCTTGAGAAGCATTCAATGCTTGAGCCTTTTTGTAGTTTTTAACCGATTTTTGAAACTGCCCATTTACTTCATAGATCTCACCAAGGCTGTCGTATGTATTCCATGAATCTGGATGTTCTTCGCGATTAAACTCTAATACCGCAATCGCTTTTTTCATATTATTTTCCATGTAGAAAATATATCCGAATTCGTTAAGAATAGCTTCAAACTCAAGATCCGGAGCTAATTCTTTGATCTTTTTATATTCTTGTTTTGCAGCTGCAATTTCAAGATTCGAAAAGGCATCAATAAGCTGGGTCTTATGGTTTTTTACTTCTTCTTTTTGAATCACCACTTTATTTTCTTTGGTCTTATTTCTAAAAATCACGATCTCCTTTAATTGCGAGTTTCCATTAGTTACGAATTGTATATTATTGGGATAGTCCTCAATTTTGAATGTATTATTCCCTACATAATACATCTGATTTTTCTTCTTCTGCAACATAAACTCAAACATGGGTGAACTAATAAACAGCTGACCATCTTCTTCAAAAATCTTATTGACTCCAGGAGCATGATACAAGAAATCCAAATAGGACCCAACCACCATATTTTTCAGATCCTTTGGTACTTCTTTCAATAGTTTTTGATTGATAGATTGTTTCCAATTACATCTTTCTACAATTTCATTTCTCAAAAAATTTATCACTGGAAATCGATTAGGTTTATCCCCATTGGCAAGGATTGCAAGGCCGCTTCCTCCCTCTAGGGTAGCCATAAATTCTCCTCCAACACCTGTATTCGAACCCCCATGAGAGAACCAATCACGATTACCTATTCCAAACGACCTATTCCAACCCGCACTCCAACCGCCTACATTATCCAGAGATAGCACTTTGGTAATTCGTTTTGCTACCCTATGGGATATTACTTTGTTGTATTGATTGCGCAATGCGTTTTGCATTTCTATTCCTATAATTGCCAAATCCGAAGGTGTAGACCACATTCCTGAGGGAGCCACTTGCGGCGTGATCGGAAGTCCCGTTTTTATAATTTCTCCCTTCATGTTATGTACTTTTGCCACATTGTTCAGGAAACCTTCTTCGTTAGGTTGTTTCATGGTTGTGTTTTTAAGTCCAAGCGGATCAAAAACATATGTTTTTACCAAATCGGCTAATGGTGTGTTCAAATGATCTTCTAGGGCCATCTGGATGATTACATATCCTCCTCCACTGTATTTCCAATTGGAGCCCGGTTCAAATAAAAACTCTATTTCCCTATCATATCTTGGCAGCAATTCTCCTTTCAAACTTTGCAAAATGGTAGGGATTTTATCTCCTTCATAAAAATCCGCAAATCCACCCTGACTTGTACCTGCCGTATGAGATAAGAGTTGCATCCAAGTAATACCCTTACTATTTTCGAACTCACTCGATGGTAATTGCCATCGTTTTAAATATTTTGAAATTGGATCATCAAGGTTAATATGTCCTTTTTCTTCCAAAATTCCGCAAAGCATACTAATGATCGCTTTGGAAGTAGAAGCGGTAGAAAAAGCTGTGTTCTCGTCAATTTTATCTGTCGTACCAGACGCTTTGATTCCCCATTGATGCGACCAAATCATCTTGTAATCGTCGAATACAGCAACACTCAATCCGTGAAGTTGGTGTTTCTGCATTTTCTGATTGATCTGTTCTGTCAACGCTTCTAAAGGTTGTGATTGCTTTGATTGACCATAAATCATGTTCCCCATCATAGCGTAACTAAAAAGGATACTTAGTACCCTCATTTTAACTTTTGTCGTTCTCATATCCATAAAGTATTTGTTCGTATTTTGATTATCTGGATCTAAATTCTTCTTTTATGGACCATTTTAAAAGGTTTTCTTTACCAACTGCTCTATAGTTATTTGAACTGCATTTTTTGACTTTCTTTTTGTCCTATCTTAGCCTTATCAAGATCTCTTTGCTCATGAATCGATTTGGTATATTCAAAATTGTTGTCTTTATCACTAGTATTGCTTGCTTCATCTCTTGCGAAAATGATTTTAAGGTTCAAGCTCCTCAAATAAGATACAAGACAGGAGACACGCTAAATTGGCGATTAAAAAACATTGATGACAATTCTTGGTCATTGCAAAGAGAGAATAGTAAAGATGCTATTTTTTGGGCGAGAACTACTATTCGTATAGATCAACATCCTCAAGAAGATACCCCTCAAGGTTTGCTTATCTATGGCTTTGGTGCTTATGAAGTGTATTGGGACGAAGTTTTGATAGGCAGAAATGGCACCCCAGGCAAGGAACATCTTAAAAAAGGAGAAGTGGATCGATCTTTTATTATTCCTGATTCTCTAGCAAAAAAGGGGGAACACTTCTTGGCGCTACGCATTTCGCAACGGTATTACCCGGATCAAAAACGTGGTTTTGCTTTTGTAGTAAGTAGTTATAAAAACCTTATCCAATCACCGGTAGTGTTAACAGCCATCACTTATATTTTTGCAGGTGCCTTTTTACTCACAGCGGTTTATTTTTTTATGCTCTATTTTTATAACAAAAGATTTTTTCCGGTATTGTTATTTAGCATATGCTCCTTTCTGTTTTCGGTGCTTATCGTTGTAGAATATATTAAATTTTTCCTCCCTATTCACTACAGCGTTTTTTACATCCGGTTAGAAATTATTGGTGTATTGACATTTTTGATCGCTTTTTTGATTCCGGTATATTTCTCGATACAGTTTTCACTTCCCAAAAGAAAGTTGCTGTTGTCCAGCTACTTTATACTCTTGCTATTTATATTTTTCTATTTCAGAGGGCGATACGATCATACCACAGCACTTCTGATTATCTGTATGTGGGTTTTTTCTATAATCATCGTGGGTATTGCAACCTACAAAAAAACAGAAAATGCCATTGTAGTATTAGGTTCATTACTGATCAATATTTTACTGTATTATCTGATCACTTATGATTTTAGTCTTATCATTAGCTTCACCATTTTATTGCTAAGTATGTTTTATGTTCTTGCCCGACACATCCAAAAACAACGTGAGGCTTTTGAACATTCTTTGGTAGAAACCTCCAGATTAAAAAATGAATTATTAAAGAAAAAAATACAGCCTCACTTCTTGATGAACACCCTTACTTCTTTGATAGATTGGGTTGAGGAATCCCCGAGTAAAGGCGTTGATTTTATTGAAGCCTTGGCCGAAGAGTTCGATTTACTAAACCAGGTTGAAGATAAAAAACTCATCCCTATTGACCAGGAAATACAGCTTTGCAAAAGCTTTCTCAATATTATGAGGTATCGAAAAGAGATTATCTATTCCTGGAACGACGAAGGCATTGATCCAACCCAAAGTATCCCTCCCGCTATATTACATACTCTAGTCGAAAACGGAATCACTCATTGTATGCCTGATGATCAGAATGAGATTCATTTCCACCTATCGCAAGAATCTTCATCATCTTATAGAAGCTATAGGTTATGTACCGTAGCTAGCTTACGAAATCCTGAAAAACCCATTGAAGATGGTACCGGAAATACCTATATTAAAGCTCGTTTAACCGAAAGTTATGGCCGAAAATGGGATTTTGAATCTTATCAAACCCCAGAAGGATGGAAAAATATCATAACTATTTATTCTTAAGTTTATGCATATCCTAGTTATTGAGGACGAATCAAGAATCGCAAAGCGCATCATGAGAATGACCCGAGAGTTCTTTCTGAATACGCTATCCGAGATAACGCATATGGAATCATTGGCTAAAGGACTTGAATTTGTAACAGCGCACAAAGTAGATCTTGTTCTTTTGGACCTCAATCTAAATGGGGAAAGTGGTTTTGACCTCCTTAAAGAAGCAGTTTCGCAATCCTTTCATACCATCATTATATCCGCCTATAAAGATCAAGCCATACAAGCTTTTGAATTTGGAGTCCTAGATTTTGTCCCTAAACCATTTAACAAGGAAAGGTTACACAAAGCTTTTGATCGCGTAATGCATAAAGAAGATACCACCCAAAGAAACATCAAGTTTCTGGCCATCAAAAAACGTGGAGAGGTAAAACTCATTGATATTGAACATATCATTTACATCAAAGGAGCCGGAGTATATTCGGAACTAGTGTTAAATAACAATAGCACCTTTCTTCATGATAAATCCCTTGAGAAATTAGAACAACTTCTACCGGATAGGTTTGTTAGAATTCATAAATCATATATCACCAAAATTGAGGAGATTAAAACCATCAAAGTAAGTTCTGGAAGTAAGTATCAAGCAGAACTTAAGAATGGTGAAATACTTCCTATTGGAAGAACGAAATACAAAACGCTAAAGGAGATGTTTAAATAAAATTGCCTTAACATCGAAAACAGGCATAAAAAAGCCTTATAAACGGATGCTTATAAGGCTTTTTATGTTGATATTATTATTAGCTATTTAACGCTTCTGCCCCACCAACGATCTCTAGGATCTCATTAGTAATTGCAGCTTGTCTAGCTTTATTGTATGATAATTTAAGCGAATCTCTAAGCTCTGTTGCGTTATCTGTAGCTTTGTGCATCGCAGTCATACGTGCACCATGCTCAGAAGCGAAAGAATCTCTAATTGCCTTGTACAATTGTGTCTTTAAAGACTTAGGAATTAGTTGCTCAACGATCTCTTCTTTTGACGGTTCAAAAATGTAATCTACATTAGTAGCCGTTGCATTTTCTACCGGCAGAATTGGTAGAAACTGCTCTGTGGTTACATCTTGAGAAGCTGCATTTCTAAACTTATTGTATACAACAACAATCTTATCATAAGAACCGTTTGTAAACTTCTCCATTAACTCTTCGGCGATTGCAGCCACATTTGCAAAAGTAAGGTCGTCAAAAACCTCATTTTTGTTGGCTACTACCGTATGCGTTTTGGAAACCACATCATTTACTTTTTTACCTATAGTATAAAAGTCAACTTGCTTACCTGCATACTCGTTCTCGTATAAGCCTCTTACAGCCTTAATGATATTAGAATTAAAAGCACCGGCCAAACCACGGTTTGAGGCAACCGCAACAATTAATACTTTGTTTACCTCACGTTGTTCTGCATATGCACTGGCACTATCTCCTTCTAGAGAAGCACTTAAGCTTTGTAAAAGCTCGGTCAGTTTATCTGCATACGGACGCATTGCTGTAATAGCCATCTGAGCTTTATTCAACTTTGCAGCCGATACCATTTTCATGGCACTGGTAATCTGCATGGTCGAAGACACCGATGTAATTCTACTACGTAATTCTTTTAAGTTTGCCATTTTTAATACTTATGAATTCTGAAATTCAGAATTATGAATTTAATTAAGCTTTATACTTTGCCGAGATCTCTTTACAAGCAGACATAAGTACATCCGTAACTTCGTCTGTTAACTTACCTGATTTAAGAGTATCTAGCGCATCTCTATGCTTTGCATTAAGATATTCGATATAATCGCTTTCAAATTCTTTTACTTTATTTACAGGAACATCCTTTAATAAGTTCTTAGAACCTGCATAGATGATCGCAATTTGATCTTCTACGGTATAAGGGTCATTTTGTGCCTGCTTAAGAATTTCTACGTTACGCTTTCCTTTTTCGATTACGTTTAATGTAGCCGCATCAAGGTCAGATCCAAACTTAGCAAAGGCTTCTAATTCACGGAACTGTGCTTGATCCAGTTTTAATGTACCTGCCACCTTCTTCATCGATTTGATCTGAGCAGATCCTCCTACACGAGATACTGAAATACCTACGTTAATTGCAGGACGTACACCAGAGTTAAATAAGTCTGATGTTAAGAAAATCTGACCATCAGTAATCGAAATTACGTTGGTTGGAATATACGCAGAAACGTCACCAGCTTGTGTTTCGATAATTGGAAGAGCAGTTAATGAACCACCACCTTTTACTTTATCTTTTAATGAATCTGGCAAGTCATTCATGTCTTTTGCAATGTTATCATCAGCAATCACCTTTGCAGAACGCTCTAACAATCTTGAGTGCAAATAGAAAACGTCTCCAGGGTACGCCTCACGTCCTGGTGGACGACGTAATAACAAAGATACCTCACGATATGCTACCGCTTGCTTTGATAAATCATCATAGATGATTAATGCAGGACGACCTGTATCACGGAAGTATTCTCCGATAGCCGCACCAGCAAAAGGAGCATATACCTGCATTGGTGCAGGATCAGAAGCGTTTGCCGCAACGATAGTTGTATAAGCTAAAGCTCCTTTATCTTCTAATACTTTGGCAATTCCTGCCACAGTAGAAGCTTTTTGCCCGATAGCTACATATATACAGTATACTGGCTCACCAGCATCATAAAATTCTTTTTGGTTAAGGATCGTATCGATACAAACTGTAGTCTTACCAGTCTGACGGTCACCGATTACCAACTCACGCTGCCCTCTCCCGATAGGTACCATGGCATCGATAGATTTGATCCCTGTTTGAAGTGGTTCGTTTACCGGCTGACGGAAAACTACCCCAGGTGCTTTACGCTCTAATGGCATTTCAAAAGTTTCACCTTCGATTGCTCCTTTACCATCAATTGGGTTACCTAGTGTGTCTACAACACGTCCTACGATTCCCTCTCCAACATTAATAGATGCAATACGCTGAGTACGTTTTACTGTTGCACCTTCTTTTACCTCTGTAGAAGAACCTAAAAGTACTACACCAACATTATCCTCTTCAAGGTTAAGTACGATACCTTCTAACCCTGATTCGAACTGCACTAATTCTCCGTACTGTGCATTAGATAATCCATATACACGTGCGATACCATCACCAACTTGTAATACCGTTCCTACTTCTTCCAATGAAGCTGTTGCCTCAAATCCGGATAATTGTTGTTTTAAAATTGCTGATACTTCAGCAGGATTCACTTCTGCCATAATTACTATTATTTCTCTTGATTACTTACAAGAGTTGTTATAAAAATTAATAAGTTCTTTTACCTTTTCTATTTTTTGAAGACCTGCTTCGTCATAAGACCCATTTCCATAGTCACATCCACCAAGATATTCTTTTAACTTAGCGATCTTCTTTTCTTCTTTGATCAACGGTCCAAAAGCAAAATCAAATGCTTTTTCCTGACCTTCTACTCTTAAATAATATTTTTTGCTGGGGAACTCTTGATAGATAGTTCCTTTTCCATCTTTAAATACTTCTTGCATAAAAAGTGCACCAGAACCACCAATAGACAAAGCATCTCCTCCGCCGGCCAGCATTCCGTTACTTTTTACCTTTATCCCTTGATAACAAGTTTCGTTACCTTCCTTATCGAATATACAGAAACGAGTTGCTTTTTTTGCCGATAAGGTTTTGGTTCTCTTCTTTTCTTTTTCGTTTAAGTAAATGATGCTTACTTTCTTACCAATATCACTGCCTCCTACATTTACAATCGTTCCTCCAGATAATGGGTCTGTAGGATCTTTAATATCTTCAAAAAGCATAGTTACTTTTCCTTCGAAACGCTCTCCTTTATCGTCTATACCGTATCCTAACTGACCATAGATATTAGACGAATTCGCTTTTGCTTCTTCATAGCTTTTGATCGCCTCAGCTTTTGCTTCTTCGTTTACTTTTTCCAAAGTCTCATTGGCACTATGTCCAAGTTCCAATCCGCGAGTATGCATACGACGTACTGCCTCGATAACAAACTCTTTGGTAGCATACTTGTCTGTAGCACTATATCTATTCTTGGTATTATAAGTAAGAGGGCTTGTAAGTAACTGTGATTCTATGTTTACATTTCCGCTTAAATCCTGAGTAACCACTCCGATTTTGTAGGTATCTAAATCACGAATGATCATAGTACTTGCATCCGCAAATCGGTACGAACCGATTTTCTCACCTTTTCTAGTAATTTCTTTAAGTTCAGGATCCACATAAATCCCAATACTTTCGGTAGCAGCATAAGCAGCTGCACTCTCTTTTGCAGCAGTTACCAATTGCTCGTATTCTGCTTTGCTAGCTCGTTCTCTTTTCTCGCTGAAAAAGGCAGTAATCTTATCATTATTTACGGCACCAGCAGCATCAAAAAAACCAAGTTCTTTCATCAAGAACTCAGCAATAGCTTTTTTCATGTTCAAAGTGAAAGACATGTATTTCATATCTACCTCATTCTCGAACTCGCTATTCTCATTCTTTAAAATAAGCCATTCGAAACTTTTTGTTTCGTCTACCTTGTAAGCCTCTCGTTTTGCAGTGATAAACACTTTATCCGAAGATGAATCTGTGAAAATATATTCGCCACCTTCTGATGTAGTCACTCGTATAGGAGTTTCCTGTTTATCTACTAAAACTACACCTTTTTTTACCTTAACCTTTTGTGCGCAAAGGGTAAGACTAAAAGTAAGTAGTACGATGGTTACAATATTTCTCATAGTTATTTGGATTAGTTACTAAGTTCTCTTCTTAGTGCAGTTAGTTTGTGTGCGATACTAGCATTATACTGCATATCTCCCACTCTCAAAATAAACCCTCCAATAATACTTTCATCGACAATATTCTCTATAGTTGCTTCGTTGCCGGTTAGCTCCTTTACTTTGTCAAGTACTTTTGCACTCAATGCCTTATCCAAAGGAACCGCAGTAGTCACTTTAGCAACTTGTGTATTGTTTAATTGATCTAAAAGTACAATGTATTGTTTTGCAACATCACCTAATAGGTTTACTCTTTTATTCTGAACCAAAGTTTCGAATAGCTTTTGAGTAATCTCTTCTGTACCTTTAAAAATCTCACGTAGAGAAGCTAGTTTTACTTCGCTTTTGATCAATGGACTATTCAGTACCATTCTAAGATCTGCACTCTCATCGATAGTAGCGATGATATTCTGCATATCTTTTTGAATAGCCGAAGTCGCGTTTTTATCTTGAGCGATGCTCAAAACTGCTTTTGCATATCGTATTGCTGCTCTACTCATCTATCTTCTTAGTTTAAAGTAACATCTCCCAACATAGAATCAACTAGTTCTAATTGCTTCTTTTTGTCGGATAATTCTTGTCTTACTACTTTTTCTGCAATCTCTACAGAAAGTCCAGCTACTTGATTTTTCAAATCAGCAATTGCCGCTTTCTTTTCGCTAGCAATTGTTGCTTGTGCCTGAGCTACAATCTTATCTGCTTCTGCCTGAGCTTCTGCTTTTGCATCAGAGATCATATTTTCTTTAAGCTGTCTAGCCTCTTTCAACATACTATCACGCTCTGCTCTGGCCTCGTTAAGAATACGCTCGTTATCTGCCTGAAGATTTTGCATTTCTTTTCTTGCAGCTTCCGCAGATTCTAAAGCATCTTTGATTCCTTCTTCACGATTGTTAATCGCTTCCATTATTGGTTTCCATGCAAACTTTCTAAGCAATAGCACTAAACCTACAAAAAGTAAAATCTGCCAGAAAAAAAGGCCGAACGAAAAATCATTTATTAACTTCTCCATCAGTAATTATATTATGTTCTTTTATTGTCTAATTTTAAAAATTGTAACAACAGCTGTAACCAACCGTTACAGCTGTTGTTTGTAAATTAAGCTGCGAATAAAGCAGCAAATCCAATACCTTCGATAAGTGCAGCTGCGATAAGCATTGCAGTTTGGATTTTTCCTGAAGCTTCTGGCTGACGAGCAATAGCTTCCATTGCCTGTCCACCGATTCTACCAATACCTAAACCAGCACCGATAACAATCAAACCAGCTCCTACATAATTTAAACCTTCCATAGTAAAGAATTAAAAAAATTAAACAATTATCGTTTAGTGATGTGCCTCCTCATTCGCCATACCGAAGTATAGTGCAGACAACATCGTAAATATATATGCTTGTAATGCTGCTACCAATAATTCTAATATTGATAACGCAAATGCTAAACCAAATGATAACGGACTACCAAGCCAACTTTTAAACAAAAACATCATTCCCACAATACTCATTAGTACTACGTGACCTGCAGTCATGTTCGCATACAAACGAATCATTAGTGAGAAAGGCTTGATAAATACACCAAGTAATTCTATCGGTGCCAAAACGATTTTCATAAAAGTAGGAACTCCTGGCATCCAGAATATGTGTCCCCAATAATTTTTGTTAGCCGTAAAATTGGTAATCAAAAACGTAAGCAATGCCAATCCAAAAGTTACCGCGATATTTCCGGTTACGTTAACACCTAGAGGAGTCATACCTAAAAGATTCAGTATCCAGATAAAGAAAAATATAGTTAACAAAAAGCTCATATACTTTTTGTATTTCTTTTCTCCAATATTAGGAATAGCGATTTCATCTCTTACAAAAATCACTAGTGGCTCTAAGAAACGACCAAGACCTGTAGGAATACCATTATTCTTCTTATACGATTTTGCCAATCCTCTAAACATAAAGAACATTAATAAACTCACAAGAAGCATGCTTACCACGTTTTTAGTAATCGAAAAGTTTAATGGCTTCGCATTGGTTGCATGATGATCCTCGTCGTAGTTGATGGTACCATCTGCATCTGTTTTGTATACTTTTCCGTGATATAGTTTGTAGTAATTACCATCTACTTCGGCAACTGTTTCTCCGTGATGAAATTTTGAAGAAGAAAACACTTTTAAACCACCATCCCAAAGAATTACCGGAAGTGGAAATCCGTAGTGCTTGTTCGTAGCTTTATCAGAAAACAAGGTAAAATCATGAGAGTCTTGAAGGTGATGATCAATAAACTCTTTTATCTCTGTTTTTAAATCTCCTTTCCCCTCTTTCTCAGTTTCTTTTGCAAATAGATTTGAAGCGGTAAAAACCAGGGTAAAAATCAATAAAATTCTAACTACAGTACGTTTTTGCATTACGCGTAAAATTTCGGTTCCTAAATTTCGGTGCAAATGTACATAAATATGTTAGATTCTTAAACTATTTTGAGTAAATAAGTTTGAGAATATTTTAAGATTTTTAAATAGCTAATAATCAGTTAATTAACTGATTTCAAAATTCGGGAAACAAAATACACCTCAAGGATGAGGCAAATTAGATAAGCCACAAAAAAATCCAGAAAGACATTTTTATCAATATCCATGTTATTTAACTTACTAATCCCAATAAACAATCCTATTTTGACCAAACTACCCCCCATAAAGATGAAACCGATTTGGTCTTTGAATTTATTACTGAACACCAAAATACCTATCACGAAAAGGAGTGTAAATATCCCATTAAACACATATGAAAAGTTGATGATTCCTTGATTTCGATCCAGAGAAAAAGACGTGACCATTCCCATATGAATGAAATAACCTCCCACTACAACCACCAAAAAAATAAATATGAAACGAAGTAACTCTTTGAGCATTAGTACAATTTAGGAAGGACAATGGATCTATAATATTATTCGTCAGACTTATTGATCCGATTTAATTGCTTTATCACCAAATATACCGAGGCCGTAACCCCAAAAAGCACAAAGCCCATAGTGAACCACTGCTTTTGAAGTTCATAATGAGCATCAAGCTTTTTTCCGATATATGCGCAGATAAATATCGTAGCCCCCATTTGAAAAGCGATTCCGGTGAGGGCCGCATATTTCCTAAGCTGATTTCCCTTGTCCTTGGGTTTGCGGTTGTTTTGAGTCACTGCCAGCAGTTGGTTTGCTTAATGATTTTACACCACCCTTCATAGAACATGAAGCATTAAAGTTTGCACCAGGCTCTACCGCCAACTTACCTACAGATACTTCACCTTCGATATGTGCGGTAGGTTTTAATGATAACGTATTAGAAACCAATAATGTTCCTGAAAACTTACCTTCAAAATCTGCATCAGAACATTCTAATGTGCCTTGAATAAAACCAGATTTTCCTACTACAACTTTTCCTGTAGTTTTAAAGGTACCTTCAATAGTCCCTTCAATTCTAAAACCTCCTTCAGAAACAATATCACCTACGATTTTTGTTCCTTCAGAAATCTTGTTTTGGTTACGTGAGAAATCAGTCATACCGCCCTGATCTCTGCCTTTTTTATTATCTGAAAACATAATTATATAAGGGGAATTAAGTTATTATTCTGTTTCTTCTTCTACAGCATACTCTTGATCATAATCCTGTAGGTTTTTATGAATCTGCATTATTCTATAATTGGCTGATGCAATTGTAAAATAATTATCTTCAATTTTCTTATAATATTTTTTTCTACGATTCCATTTGGTAAGATCTACACCCCTGGTGTCCTCGGTTCTACCGATAGATAACAACTCTGCTAAACCTTCGGCTTCTACTCGATTTCTTCGGGTATGTACTACCACAAACTGTTGATCTTTGGTATACACATCTAAAGACACTTTCATTTTATCGTATTTCAGCTCTTTTAGGATTTGCGCAATAAGTTCTTTTAAAGCTGCTGCCTGATTATCACCAAATGTTGAGAAAGGATAAATCAATTTGTGATTCTCTTTATCATCCGTTCCAACAGCAAACACATTATTTTCGATCTGTGGTATTGTAACCTGATACATTATCTGAGCTTTCTTCCCTTCAGGGCTTTGTGGATAATTAAGGGCTACAAAATTTAAGGCCAATTTATAAGCTTCAAACCCACGATAACGACCAATAGCCTGTGCTTTTAACAGCTCAAATTTTGGAAGAAAATCTTCATCGGCTCCAAATTTTGTAATCAGCACATCACTCTCTCGTATCACATCAGCATATCGCTGCTCTTCAAAAATCTTATACAACTTGTTGTACTTTGATTCTGGGCTATCCTTATCCTCTAACTCCTGATTTGGATTCTGAAGAATCTTAGCATATCTGGAATCTCCATAATTATTAATAATATCCTGCTTGTAGGTATTAGAATTAGGGATATCTCCTTGTGCTAAGTAAATTTTGTACAAATTGTATTTTGAAGGAACAATTAAACGCTCTTCAGGGTCATTTTGTAACAGGTTTTCAAACTTATCGATTGACAACTGATATTCCTGAAATTTCTCCTTATAAATTACTCCTAGTTGATAATATGCAAAGTTCCTTTCGGTTTTTAAACTGTCCAAAATCTTCGCGTCGGTAGGAACCTGAGCTATATACGTTAAAGGATCAAAAGCGGGATCTGTATCTATAGAATATTCATTTTCTTTTTCTGGAACTTCTGCAGCTACTGCCGAAGGGTTAGAAATGCTTGATACTCTCCAATTGTCTTGTAATTCTCTATTTCCAAAGGTGCGTTTAAACGCTGTTTTACCATACGCTACTGTAGTCTGATTGTAGAAATAAAACTTCCCAGCTTCTGAACCATTGTTAGTTTTTGGACCTATGATACTACTCTGTGGTTGTTGGAATCTACGTTCTGCTGGCAATTGATTTTTATAGTCTTCTAACTCCGCTGCTTCCTGCAATGCAATTGCCTTTGCTTTTAAACTATCGGTATAAGTTTTATAATATGCCAATCTCTCATCATCAGACATTGCAGATACACGTAAAATACTATCATTGGTTTGCGCAATCCCTTCATACAAAATAACATCATCCAGATTGTCTCTCTTTTTCTTAAGCACACGATATCGCTTTGAATCCACAATCATTCGTTGCAGGGTGCTATCATAATATTTCCCAGAAGCTGCATATCTCTTTCTATCAAAACTAATATCACCTAACGTATAATAATTTAGAGATTCTAGGTATTTATCTGGTGAGTTGGTTCTCAATGATTTGTTATAATATGCGATCGCCAAATCTATGGAATCCAAGGTCTTGAAATATTCTGCTTTTTGATTATAGATTTTATCCAAAAAAGGACGGTTTTCACGATTTTCTTCAAGATCCGTAAGCAATTCTAAAAACTCTTCACGGTTTCCTGTTTCGTAGTCAAAGTTTCTTGCTTTGGCCATATAAGCATTAAGCATATATCTGCGTGGTGTTCTCCTGTTCAGATCTATTACCTGATCAAATGCATAGTTGGCACTATCTTTAAAGCCCAATTCATTTAATAATTGTCCTTTGATGTAATAATACCTTCCTTTTTCTTCGAATTTTTGGGTATGAATACTGGCTTTATTGATATATGCCAGTGCCGAGTCTTTTTGTTTTAAATTCACATACGCCTGAGCAATCATTGCAACCGCATCTGCATAATCCTGTGGCTTCATATACTCTTGCTCAATCATTCGGATCAAATCCTCTATCGCCTTTTCATTATTATCCAGACGTACATTGGTCTTTGCCCTCCATACTTTGGCATGATTGATCGTGTTGCTGGTAGGATATTTGTAAAGAATATAATTGAAAGCTTCTAGCGCAGGGATAAACCGTTGTTCAAAATATCTAGCCTTACCTAACAAAAGAAAAGCTTCATCAATTTTTGGATTGCGCTCCTTACCATCGATGAGCATGCTGTGTTTTTGAATGGCTTTTACCGCCTTCTCTTCTGACCGATCAAAATTCTGATTCAAGACTTCATTAGGGAGTCGAACATCTTCGCTCACAATCATACGCTCTATTGGCAGTAGTTCCCAAAAATTATCGTTGTATGTTTGGATTAATTCTTCCTGGCCTTTATCATAAGCCAATCTACCGTTGTATAAGGTATTGTTTTTTGTAGTAACATCATGCCAGGTCCGGTTTACAAACTTGTCTTTTTTACGAGAACATGCAAACCCAACAATTGCCAAAAGCAATACTAGCCCTATTTGTGAAATTTTTCGTCCCAAACGAGATAATTTATAAGTGTGATAACTAAAAAACTTGCTTTTTAGTGTGTTGTAATATACAAAAATAGTACGCCTGAGGTAAAAATACATTTCTTTAGTTAAAAAACAGGGGGTTAGTACGTTTTTCTGGCTTCTATATCCTATTTATGGTGTTTTTCTGATAATTAGTAATGGCTGACACCTCACTTTCAAGATTTTCTCACAAAAAAAGCGAGAAGAAAACTTCTCGCCTTTTAACAAACAAAAACTGAATTAGTGAAACATTATAGTTTGAAATTTACCCTTGCAAACAAGAACCTACCGGTATATCCAAATTGTGATGTTCTTCTTGAGAATACAAATTGATCTCCAGCTGTACCTCCTTCTCTATTTTCGTCGGGATAAACATCTAATAAGTTGTTTGCTCCGATGGTGATGTTTAAATTTTCCAGAAGTTCTGCCGAGAATGAAAGGTCGGTCACCACTTTTCCTCCGTACACTGCATCATCACTCACAACAGTGCCATCTACTCTAGGGTCTCCGTTAAAATCATCGGGATCTGTTACTTCTCCAAAAAACACGTTACGTAGTAACACATTATATTTCCCAAAAGACAAAGCGTTACTAAGGCTTATTTTCGTTCTGGGCTGTGCCAGGGTTAAGAAGGCTTCTTCTTGTCCGTCGAAAAAGCTACCGCTTTGACCTGCATTTGCAATTCTCTCTGGTACTCGAATTTCCTCGACCTCGGTTTTGGCAAATGTGGCAGAAAGATCATTTTTTAAAGTAGTTTCTTCTCCAAAATTCATTTTATGCGAAACCACGACGTCTACTCCTTGCGATTTGGTATCGATGGCATTTACAAAAAATCGTGCACTGGTTGCTCCGGCAGCTTCAAATATCTGAGTTAGTTCAGGATCACCTCCATTACCAAAACTTCCGCTATATACGATTCGATCATCAATATTGATCAAGTATGCATCTGCCGTAACCGTAAAATTTTGAATTTTGGCAGTAAGCCCTACGCTGTAACTATCCGAAGTTTCTTCTTTTAGTTGGGCAATACCGATCAAATCCGCAGCTCTACTGTTATTGGTAAATGTTCCTTGTTCAAAAGGTTGATTATCTACAAAAACGGTGCTGGTTCTGCTAAAAAACTGCTGGTGTAATGAAGGCGCTCTAAATCCTGTACTATTGGCTCCTCTTATCGAGAAGTTTTCGGTGATCTTATATCGGGTGGCTAATTTATAATTAAAGGTGTCTCCAAAGTCGGAGAAGTTCTCATACCTACCCGCTAAACTTACTAACCATTGCTCTGTAAAGTCGGCTTCCAGATCAATATATCCAGCAATACTATTTCTATATTCGTCGGTTTCGTTATTGGGATCAAAGCCTCTGAATACTTGAGACCCGCCACCTAACACAGCACCTGTAAAATTATTACGAACCAAATCGGTATCCGGCGTAGTACCTGTAACCACGTTTCCATTTACATCATAGCTTACATACGAAGCTTCTTCGCCAGCGACAATGGCATAGTTTTCTACTTTGTACTCTGCTCCCATTGCCACATTTAATCCACTAAAAATATCTTCGTAGAATCTACTGATATCCAAGTTGGTGGTGTTTTGCATAAAGCTTAATGATCCTGCATCAAAATCTCTGGGTGTAGCTACTCCAAGAGTACCATTACTAGAATTGCTTACTGTAAAATCGAAAGTGTTGGTTCCATAGGTATTAGAAAAGTCGACATTCCAATTATTTACAACACCTCTGATCCCAACCGCTATCGATCTATCTACAATATCGGTACCTATATTAGGTAAGAAACCATTAGGAAAAGCAGGAGTATTGGCGCGGCCATCACCTTGAGCTGGTCTACGATAAAAACCAGATGCCAGACCTTCGCGATAGCTAATTCCTCCAAAACTGTAGAATTCTGCATCTTCACCCAATGGAATCGCCATATTGGCAAAGAACTTTCCCTCTCTTAATCTTGAAGTACCTACTCTAAATCTAAAATCTGTTCTGGTCAATCCTCTTGCAGCAAGTTCATCTTCGTCAACATCGATATCCAACAATGTTCTAAACGTTTCAATATCCGCATCATTGGTCACATCCAGTGCTGCAATTTGATCACGGGTTGCCTGATCCAGATAGGTGATCCCCTGTGCTGCTGTTTGATAATCTGCCAATGTCATTTCGGCTACATTACCTCCACCTGCTGCAAAAACACGTTCTGCACCATGATAACCTCTAAAAATATCTCCTTGATAATCTCTATTTCTTAATGCAGGAGCTCTGGTCGATAATGATCCGGTGAAATTGATAAATCCTCCTTTGTCTCCAATCGGTAGTCCATAATTGACATCGACTTTTACCTTTTCTCCATCACTACCGCCGTCAAATTGATTCGAGTTTTCACTGAAGTTAGCTCCCGTATTGATTGTAACATCCAATTTGTTGGTTGCTTTCTTCAATACAATATTGATTACCCCAGCAATGGCATCGGATCCGTATTGTGCAGCCGCACCATCTCGTAACACCTCAATTCTTTGGATTGCTGCGGTTGGAATTGCATTCATATCCGTTCCAACACTACCTGCCCCTACCGTTCCGTTTACATTAACCAATGCCGTATTGTGTCGTCTCTTTCCATTAATTAACACCAATACCTGATCAGGACCTAAACCTCTCAAAGACGCCGGATCGATATGGTCAGTACCATCTGAAACTGTTTGCGTTTGTGAAGTAAAAGAAGGTGCTACATAGTTAAGTATTTCGTTTACAGTTGTCTGAGGTCCTTGTGTTGCAATTTCTGTAATGTCTATCACATCAATTGGAACGGCCGTTTCAACAGCGGTACGGCTAGGATTTCTGGATCCCACAATCACTACATCATCCAATTGCGCAGATGCATCTTGTAAGGTTACCGAGATGAAGTCTTTTCCTTCCACATTGATTTCCTGGGTTTCAAAACCCAGGTAAGAAATTACCAATATGTTATTCTCTTCAGGGATATTGATGGTGAAGTTTCCTTCAAAATCAGTTTGCGCCCCTATGGTAGTTCCTTTTACCAGAACATTGGCCCCTGGCAGAGGGCTCCCGTTCGAATCTTTTACATTACCATTGATTTCTCTCTGGATTACTGGTTTTTCTTTAACCAAAGGTGATTTTTTTAAGATCACCTGCTTGCCCATAATGGTATAAGAAATATCGGTTGGATCAAAAAGTAATCCCAATACTCTATCAATGCTTTCTTTATTCACTTTGATAGATGTTTTTTGATCAAGATCAACCTCATCACTGATGTAAAAGAATTTATACGAAGTTTGATTTTTGATTTCGTCTAATACCTCTACAATAGGAGTTTGTTTAAAATCAAGTTTTATTTCGCCTTGCGAAAAGCCAGAAGTTCCCATTACCTGAAAAATGGAAAAACAGAATAAAACCAGTGTAAGCCTCATTTTTAATACATTCGATTTGTGCGCTAAGTGTGAAAATAGCGTACGATTACCCTTTTTTTTCATAATTTTGAAAAGTTTGGTTAGTACTCAATTAAATAGTAATCAAACCGTAAGGGGAAGTGTGGCAGCACTTCCTTTCTTATTTTTCTTACGGATTGATTGTAATCTTCTTATCTTTTATTTCATATGTAAATGCTATCGTTTCTGAAAATACCTTTAGAATCTGCTCCACATTTTCGATATCAAATTCTCCGGTAAATCGGGTGTTATTCAATTTTTGATTGAGGCTTGTTATTTCTACATCATATGTTCTTTCGATTCTTTTGTATACTTCAGCAAAAGACTCATTTTGTAATATAATTTTCTTATGCATCCAGGAAGTAAACAATGCCGGATCCACCTTTTTACGCTCCAAGGCTTTGTTGTTTTTACTGAAAATAGCCTGGTAATTTGGAGTAAGCTTCAGTCTTACATCTTCTTGCTCTGGATCACTAATAGCCACAGATCCCTCTACAAGGGTTGTTTTGACTGTTGCATCATCCTCATAAGATGATACATTAAACTGGGTTCCTAACACTTCCACATCTACTTCTCCGGTTCTTACTATAAAAGGTTGTTTGGTATTAGTAACTACGTCAAAAAACCCTTCACCTTCTAGATATACCAATCTATTTTTATCCTCTGGGTTGAAATGTCTAGGAAATTTAAGTGCACTAGCCGCATTTAACCATACTTTGGTTCCATCGGATAAAGCCAATTGAAACAACTTTCCTTTTGGAATTGAGATTTGAAGATATTCTGTTTTGGTGCTGTGGTTTTCGCCTTGAATCACTAATTGATCTTCATTCTTTTTAACCACAAGATTACCCTCAGCATCTTTAATACTTGCCGTATCATCCAATCCTAAATAACTAATGGTACCATCTGCCTGTACAATCTTGATTTTGTCTGAAGAAGTATCTTCCGCTTGTACCACTTCTGGTGTAGTGATCTCAAAAGATGAATTACCACTCCTATACGTATATATCCCAAAAACAACAGCGGCGACTGCTGCAGCATATCCAATAACTCTTAAAACTGGCTTCAAGGAAATTACTTTGGTTTCTTTTTGTTGTATTCCTTTTACAAAACGCTCAAAAGCTCCCTCCACATCTACTTCCAAATGCTCTTTTGCAGCATACGACTCTTTTATTTCCTTCTTAAAAAGTGCTTTGTTTTCCTCATTAGCATTTACCCATTGTTTAAGCCATTCTTTTTCTTCTGAAGAGCAGTCGCCTTTAAGATATTTTCTAATTATTGTTAAATAATTATCCATTTTATTCCTTTTACACCTATATGATGCAGAAATCAAAAGAATCCCCTACTTTATTTTAATTTTTTTTAATTTAGTTGACGTTTTAGTCATGAAAAACAGTTCTGCCGACATAGAAAAAGCACTTATTACGGGATTAACCCAAGGAGACGAAAAGAGTTACAGACTTCTTTTTGATCTGTACTATGAGTGGTTATGTAACTACGTTTATAAACTTTCTCATGATAGTACCTTGTCTGAAGATCTAGTTCAAAATGTGATGTTACGGCTTTGGGAAAAAAGATCTTCTTTAAAAATCTCGTCTTCTTTAAAGAATTATCTCTTTCGATCCTGTCATAATGAGTTTTTAATGCATCTGCGAGCTCAGAAAAAAGAACATGATATTCTGGATGAAATCAAGTGGCAAACGCTGTTTGACATGTATGATGAAAAGGAAGATCAGCACGAAGCGGATTGGAACAAACTCGAAAAAATGCTGGATCAGCTTCCTCAGAAATGTAAGGAAGTCTTCAAACTAAGTCGATTGGAGCAAAAAAAGCATAAAGAGATTGCCGAGATATTGGGTATATCTACCAAAACTGTAGAATCCCATATTAGCAAAGCCCTTCGGTTTTTAAAAACCAATGTTTCCGGCCTATTCTTCTGAAAAGATTTATGTCTAGAAAATTACTGTCTTAACTAATTATCTATTTAAATTAGTGGTTCTTCAATCAATACATTCAGTTATGAAAAAAAGTGTCGCACTCTTGCTTGTTTTATTTTCTTGTACATTCCTCTTTTCTCAAGAAAATGATCGTTGGAAACTTACCTATACCAACAACGGTAAAGGAGAATCTAAAGGAGATATTCAAGACCTAATCGATGCCGTACGAAAAGGAAATAGAATTCGGATCTATTGGTATGGTGCTAGAAAAAATGATAAGAGCAAAAAAGTAGAACATTTTGCAGAAGCTAAATTCCTGACCATTATGAGTGACACCTTAGTATTTGCACAAATCGATCCTATCATTGGACAAACTCCAAAATACGATGAACAAACCATATCCTTAAAAGAAAATATCGAGTGGACATTGATTGCAGCCAGCAATGGAAAATCCGAATCTATGACCAGAAATGTAACTACTGGAGAAATACTTGGTCATGATCCCTTCCCACTATCCATTCGTTGGTATGTAGAACAATAATGCTATCCTTAGACAGATATAACGAAAAAGATAGTTATTGATTCGCTTCCTCTACTGTATCAGCAATAGCGTTCTTACCAAAGTGCTCTTCTAGCTCTTTTAATGTTTCTGCAGAGGTAACAATATCTTTAACCACAATACCTTTGTCCAATACTACAATGCGTTCACACACTTCGGTAACATGCATCAAATCATGACTAGAAACTAAAACCGTGACGTTTGGATCTGCAGATAATTCTTTGATAATCTGCTTTAAGCGTATTTGTGTAGTAGGATCCAGATTAGCAAAAGGTTCATCTAGAATAACTACTTCGGGATTACCGATTAGGGTAGCTACAATCCCTACCTTTTTCTGATTTCCTTTAGACAAATCTCTTAAGTACTTCTTCTTTCCTAGAATTTCTCCGTGAAAAAAGTCCTCAAATTTTGAAAGCAAGGCATCTACATCTGCTTTGTTCTGGCCACGCAACTCTCCGATAAAATAGAAATACTCCTCGGCGGTCAAGTATCCAATCAAAAAGCTTTCGTCTATAAATGCAGCAGTAATTGATTTCCAATCCTCGCTACTATTAACCTTGATCCCATTGTTTTCGATATATCCAGTTGTGGGTTGTATCAAATCCAACAAAGCACTGAATAAAGTGGTTTTACCGGCTCCATTATTCCCTACCAGCCCGAAGCTTTTTCCTTTTTCAATCTCAAGATGTTCTATATTTAAAACGGTGTTCCCCGTATAAGTTTTACTAAGGTTATGTACTGCAATCATGTTCTTAATTTTTTTGTTTGTATGCCGATAAGGTTTTATACTTCTCTGTTTTGTAGATTTTTTCGATTTTGGTAAAAACGGCATCTTTAAACGCAAAACCTGCTATTCCTGCTATTGTGACTAGTGCATACCCAGCATTTGGACTATAGGCATAGTGTCCTATGGCATATAATACCATGGGTAATGCCATTTTGGGTAAGGACAACAATAGCGTTTTGGTATTGAAGGCCTGTTTATCTCCAAAAGCTTTTTTGTTACTAGTTAAATCAATAGGAGTTTTTACATAGGCTCCTGCCCATAGCACCACATGAGAATTTACTCCGATATTATAAATTGATGCGACTATAATGGCCAAATACACATCCCATCCAAAATATAAATATCCAGAAGCCAAAACGGTAGAGATCAAGGTAGCAATTACCATCAACCACCACTTTGATGACAGGTATTCTTTATACTTGATATTTTGACTCATCATCAAAGGATAATACGAGCTATCCCAACTAGGAACAAACTGCCCAAAACTCAATAAAAATCCTCCAGTAACAAATATGGCCGCAAAAATCTTCCACACTGGTCCATCGTAGGCTTCTACAGCACCTGTAAAGAATAACAATCCATAAAACAAGAAGAACACACTTACCAATACTGTTGATTTTGCACGTTTATTTCTCTTAATCAGTTTGATATCATTTTTAAGAAAAGTAGCTGTTCTACCAAATCTATTTAACCAATCCAGATTCTCTGTTTTTATATCTTTTGATTTGGTAGCCAAACCTGCATCGAGATATAAGTCTGAAGTAAAGGATCTGAACGATAGAGCAATCAAAACTATTAATGCTGCCATGGGAACAAATACCATCCATCCCAGATCATATAGTCCCTGAAAAAACGGAGCTGTGTATACCGTAACATCAAAATATCCAAAATAATGAAGCCCTCCGAAAATTGCTAAGACTCCACCAATAAGAAAAATCAGGTTATCTTTTTTATTCAAAAGGATGTTTAAAAAGTTATTGGCATATGCCAAGGCGATTAGTCCCAAATGCCACAACAATACATTGGTTACTGGGTGTCCGTTTTTGATCAAAACCAGTGAAAATGGAATAAAAAAGAACGCATGAATCACATTGAAAAATGAGAATACGGTCTTCCCAAAGGCAAAAGAAACTATTTTGTTTTTGTTAAACGGGAGCAATAGCAACGGCTTGATATTAATTACCGGCATTTTTTGCAGGGCGTAACGAAAAAGCAGGTCTCCAACCCACCAATAAATCAAAAATCGATTTAAGGTTTCTAAGGGATCGAGCTCTAATTTTTCTTTTACCAATTTGTAGAATGCTATGCCGCCAAGGGCCGACATAAGGGCTAACCAACACGCCCAAAATGCCATAAAAATTTTCATGAATAATCCCGAAGACATGGATGCTGATCTCCAAAAGGATTTCCATTGTAAAGAGACAAAATGTTTAACCATTGTTGAAAGGGTTTTTGGAAAGAAGGATATACTTCTTTAATTATTTAGTAACCGCAACTTGAATTTTGTTACAAAATCCATTTAGATAAATTTATCTTAAAAGCCATCTCCTCTTAAACCATTTGTTATTTTTGCGGAAAATTATTGTAATGTCAGATTTTCATCAACTCACTATAAAACAAGTCATCAAAGAGACTCCAAATGCAGTTTCTATTGCTTTTGAAGTGCCTTCTCATCTCGAAGACACCTACTCTTTTGTACCAGGACAATATCTTACACTCAAAAAAGAGATTGAGGGTAAAGAAGTACGAAGAGCCTATTCTATCTGTAGTTCCTCAAAAAGTAAAGAGCTTAAAGTTGCTATAAAAGCGATAGAAGGCGGTACTTTTTCGGTATTGGCCAATGCCGAACTATCTAAAGATGATGTTTTGGAAGTTCATCCTCCAGAAGGAAATTTTGTACTGAAAACGAATCCTGCATCGAGCAATACTTATGCGGCTTTTGCAGCAGGTAGTGGAATTACTCCTGTGATGAGTATGATCAAATCGGTATTAGAAGAGGAGCCAAACAGTCAATTTGTTTTGGTTTATGGAAATAAAAGTCCTGAGGAAACCATATTTTATAACGAACTATTAGCGCTTCGAGATGCTCATTCTGATCGTTTCTTTATAGAATTTGTCTTTAGCCAAACCAGAGAAGATAACGCTCATTTTGGAAGAATCGAGAAACCTACAGTTAACTACGTACTTAAGAATAAGTTTAAGGAAACTACCTTCGACAACTTTTATCTGTGCGGGCCCGAGGAAATGATCAATACCGTAACCGCTGTTTTGGAAGAAAATGGAATTACCAAAAATCAAATTCATTTTGAACTTTTTACCAGCAGTTCTGAAGCGACAGAAATCGACGCCGATCTAGATGGTAAAACTTCGATCACAGTGATTGTAGACGATGAAGAGTTTACCTTTGTAATGGATCAAAAAAAGACCTTATTAGATGCTGCTCTGGATGAGGATATAGATGCTCCCTATTCTTGTCAGGGAGGGGTTTGTAGCTCATGTGTTTGTAAAATAACTGAAGGTAAAGCTGTGATGGAAAAAAATAGTATCCTTACCGATGGTGAAATTGAGGAAGGATTAGTTTTGGCCTGCCAGGCTCATCCTACTACAGCATCGATCAAAGTTGACTTTGATGATGTGTAATTAATTGCTGATTTATACAAATGAATTCAGTTTTTCTACCACCGTCTTTGGAGGAATAGAATACATCACTTTTTCGTAACCCTCTGGTACTTTATTGCCATAAATAGAAGTAGGTATCTGGTCATACTTTGCCAGGTTAGGTAATATAGCATTTTCTGCTGGTTGTCCAAATGGCATAAAGCCAGCAAATGGATGCGTAACCCCCCATAGGGTAATCGTAGGCACATTATACATAGCCGCTATGTGTGCATTACCGCTATCCATAGACAACATTACATCCAGATTACCAATAAGCTTTAGTTCATCCTCAAATGGTAATTTACCTACTACATTAATCACATTGTTGTATTTGGATGCAATATTGTTTAATATGTCCTTTTCGCGTTTTCCTCCCCCAAATAAGAAAATCTCAAATTGGTTTTCTCGATCCAAAGTTTCAATAACCTCAACCATTAGCTCCAAGGGATAGGTCTTACTCTCGTATTGAGCAAAGGGAGCAATCCCTAACCATTTTTTGGAAGAATTTAAGCTTAACGCCACGATATTGGGTGACAGCGATATTTTTTGAGGAAAACTATGATCATCAATATTTATAGGGAAACCTAACTTTCCAAAAACCTCTGCATAACGTTGATGGGTTGTTTTTAAGGGTTTAAACACTTTGTTTTTGGCACTGGTTAAGGCTTTTTTATCAGTCCTTCCCTTGTCTATTTGTACTACTGGTATCCCACTAAAAGAAAATAGTGTTTTCAATACATTAGAACGAAGAACATTGTGTAAATCAGCAACTGCAGTAATGCCTAATCGACGTAAATCTTTATGCAATCGCGTTAATCCCAAAATCCCCTTATGTTTTCGATCCACTTCTGCGGGATAGACCTCGAGATTGTCAATATCACTAAAAAGAGGTTCGAAGAACTTACGGGTAAGTACGGTTAGCTTAACGTTGGGATACGTAGCTCTAAAGGTTCGTAATACGGGTATCGTCATGGCTATGTCTCCCATAGCAGACAACCGTATTACCAAGATGTTTGTTTCAGGAGTATTACGTATATCTACCTTATTTTTCGCCACGCAATACAGGATTTAGCTCATCGTCATTGTACATTTTCATCTGTTTATAGACTTTCATGTACTTATCTCCTTGCTCAATATCCTTCAGTAATGTGTCTATTGCGGTAGATAAATCTACTTGTTGCTCTAGTAAAATGTCTAACTTTTTCTGACAAGCAGCTTTGTGTGCATCAGAGGCATCAGTCCTCACCGTTTCCTCATGCATATGGTATACCTTCAATGCCAATATCGATAAGCGATCTACACCCCACGCTGGACTTTCGGTATTGATAGTAGCATCCTCTTTTGGAGTCACCGCTTTGTACTCTTCCAAAAAATAACTGTCGATATATTCTACCATATCGGTTCTGTCCTGATTTGAAGCATCAATTTGTCGCTTTAGCTTCAAAGCTGCAACCGGTTCAATTTCAGGATCACGGATGATATCCTCATAATGCCATTGTACGGTATCAATCCAACATTTACGATATAGCAGATGCTCTATAACTTGTGATTTGCTATCATAAGGGTTGCTGAATTCTTGATCTACGCTATCGATAATGTGATATTGATCGATAACTTCCTTAAAAATTTTATTTGCCTTGTCCGTAAACATTGAATCTTTGTATTTCTGAAAATGTGTACAAAGGTATTATAATTTATAATAGAATTATCATCTTAGAACAATAACATCGTAAAAGGAATCAGTAAAAACACCCAAATATTAATTTCTTTGGCCAGCATATTGTAATTCATCTCAAGATACGTAGTCCCCATTATGGCTAAAGGAATACATAAGAAAAACACTTCGGAAGTATTTTTGGCTGGAGCAATTACAGCGATTCCAACGGCAATAACAAGATATGCGATGATCAACCTGAGTACTGGTTTAATATTTGCAGCTTTTCTACTGTATTTGATAAGATAAAGCGCCAAAAAGAACAGAATACAAATAGATAACGTTCCTAATGAAAATAATTGATCTTTGACTAAGTAATTCTGAAAAGACAAGGAAGCTACATCCAAGTACTCCGAATAGTTATAAAAGGAATCATAAAACAATAACGTAAAACAATTTGCAAATAAATAAATGGTAAGCACTCCAATTATCGGAATAATCCAATTTCTATAATTTTTTGAATCAAAATACAGAACACCTACATAGACCAAAACAATAAATGCAATACTCCAAAAATAGGCAAGCGATGCCAGACCGATGCAAAGAGAAGCATTTAAAATCTTGGCTTTAATCTCCTTTTCATTTCGCAACCGAATCACATTTCTAAACCCTACCAAAATAAAACCACTTGCCAACAATACATTGATATCTGTAAGCGCATGAGGCAATACGCCCGTAAGGAAACCATAAATTAAAATGGTGTATGATCCTTTTTCGGTAATATCGTTTCTTTGAAGAATAAAATTTAGCAACAACATAGGCAAAATATAGAAGGCCAGGCCTATGATCAACAGGAATATCTCTTTGGATTCTAGTACTATTCCCTTTTTGTAATGTGCAATTCCATACAAAAGGAACATATATAATGCCACTACAACATAATTAATGGGTTTTGATTTGCTAAAAAAACTTGATAACACTACTATTTTTTATATTTTTGCCAGGAATAAGAAACTAATTATTTTTAATAAAGTTGAACGAATTTATAAAAAGTTTTCAGTTCCTTACTGTTTACTTTTTATAAAGCCTATATAAAACACGTTATGAAAGAATTTTTTGAAGCAATTGAATCTCTTTTTGTCAATGTATTATTCGCACCACTTGATGCTTTAAGAGCCCTTGAATTGGAAAGTTGGACTGCTGCTAATATTATAAACTGGTTGTTCATGCTAATTGGATTTGTCGCTTTTTTCTACTGGATGAAAGAGCTGAAAAAATTTAATGACAACAATGAGGAAAACAGAGACCCTAAGGCTCACTCTTTCTTGAACTAAAGATATTTACTCTATATAAATAAGAAAAGCGCTTGTAGTTACAAGCGCTTTTCTTATTTAGTTCTGCTCAGGATTCTTTATAGATCGAACCCAAGATCTTTTCTATAATACATTTTATCAAAGTGTAGTTTCTCTATGCTTGAGTAAGATTTCTCTAAGGCTTGTTTGAAATCATTATCAAAAGAAGTGATCGCAATTACTCTACCTCCATTAGTTACTACTTTGCCATTTTCAATTTTGGTTCCAGCATGAAAAACGATTGAATCATCTATATTTTCTATTCCTGTAATCTCTTTTCCTTTTTCATAGGCCTCTGGATATCCACCAGAAACTGTCATTACCGTAGTAGCGCTTCTATCGTCAATTTGTAGATCGATCTGATCTAAGGATCCTGCTCCTACATGAGAGAGCAATTCTACCAAATCGGTTTGTAATCTTGGAAGGACTACTTCTGTCTCTGGATCTCCCATTCGCACATTGTATTCTATTACTTTTGGATCATCTCCTACTTTGATTAGGCCAATAAAAATAAATCCTTTGTAATCGATATTTTCTTTAGAAAGCCCTTGTACCGTGGGCTTGATGATTTGTTCTTCTATTTTGCCCATAAACTCCTCGTCTGCAAAAGGTACTGGAGAGATTGCACCCATTCCTCCGGTATTTAATCCTGTATCTCCTTCACCAATACGTTTGTAATCTTTGGCCGTAGGCAGTGTAACATAGTTCTTCCCATCGGTAAGTACAAAAACACTAAGTTCTATCCCGTCTAAAAATTCCTCGATCACAACCGTCTGACTAGCTGCTCCAAATTTTTGATTGGTCAGCATATTATCGAGTTCTGATTTGGCTTCTTCCAGATCTTTAAGAATCAATACTCCTTTTCCTGCTGCCAAACCATCTGCTTTTAATACATATGGAGGAGTTAGGGTTTCCAGAAACTTTTTCCCTTCGTCTACGGTAGCGGCAGTAAAACTCTGATATGCTGCTGTTGGAATATTGTGTCTAAATAAAAACTCTTTGGCGTACTCTTTACTTCCTTCTAATCTAGCTCCTTCTTTTGAAGGTCCAATAACTACAACATTGGCCAATTCAGAATCTTGGGCAAAAAAATCACTTATACCGCGAACCAAAGGGTCTTCTGGGCCTACCACAACCATTGCAATTTCCTCTTTGAGCACTAACTCCTTTATGCTTTCGAAATCGGTTACAGCAATAGGAACATTAGTTGCAATTGAATCGGTACCGGCATTTCCGGGAGCAACAAAAAGACGGCTACATCTTTCACTCTTTGCAATTTTATAGGCAAAGGTATGTTCTCTCCCTCCGGATCCAAGTATTAAGATATTCATGATTAGGTAGCTTAAATTTAAAGCTTCAAAAATAGCGTATTACTGCTTTTCGAACTAATTATTTACCATCATTTTTATGATTTAATGGAGATCTTTGGGGTTCACAGAAAAACGGTTAGTTTCGAATAATTCTACTACTTAAAATACTTCTCTTTTTGAGTAACAAGGGAATAATGATTGAGAAGAACACAATTCCGTTAAATCGAACTAGCATCGATTCAAAAAACAACGAAATAAAAAGGATTAAAAAAACAGAAAATTCATTTTTACTACCCCACATCCTAATGGCTAGTAGTACAAAAATGGTAATCAACACACCAAAACCTAATATTCCCGTCTGTAAAAAAGTTTGTAGAAACTGATTGTGCGCATTGTACTTATTTTCATAATTATGAAAATAGTTAAGTTCTTTATATTTCCGCGTCAATACATCGTTGGTATCTCCAATTCCATATCCAAAAATTGGAGCTTCTTTTATCAAATCTAAACTCGCATTCCAGGTTAACAATCTCGACTTTTCAATGGTAGTAGTGGTAATTCCAAAATCATCCGAAATGCCCGTAACATTTTTATAGAAATTGAACACCCTTGGATTATTCAGAAACACAATCACGCCCAAAAAAAACAATAGTGACATCGTATATTTCTTACTCTTATCAGATATATTAAATATCAATAAAAGGCACATGATCAATAGGATAAGATATGCTGCGATAGAAGCCAGCAGAAATAAATAAAAAAACAATACGAAAACAATGATCACTTGAACTCTAGATTGTAGTTTGTTTTTCAAATAATAGCTAAGTACCAATAAAATGTATAAGGAAACATAGCTTGAATTAATTAACTTGGAGAAATCAGTTCTGATAAAGTAACTCCATCCTTTCATAGTCGCATCAAAGAGACTAGAAACCCCTTCAATTGATGCTTCCAAGAAAAATCCACTTCGTTTAATGTATCCTAAAGTATCATAAATTCCTATGGCAAAATTGATAAAAAAAGAAACCAGAATACCCAGAAGTAAAAAATCGAATAACTTTCTTACCGAAGAAGCATCTTCTTTTACAAAGAGAAAAATTATAGGAAAAAACAACAATGACAGTGACCTTTGCAACAAATTCATTCCATCTTGAATGTTTTCTGTATAGATCATGCTAATAGAAATGATAATAAAATAAATAGGAAAGAGCCATAATACCTTACTATCGGAAAAGAAATTTCTTTTCGTTCTAAAAATATTGATTAAGCCCAGTAAAATGGATATTACAAAAAAGGGAGTAGGTAAATTGATCCCCAAAGGCAATAGAAAAAACGAGATATATAAACTGTTCCAGAAGATGGTTACGATTAGATCTTCTTCATCTCTGTAAAACATTCTGTTTAATCCATATATGACCTCTTTAAATATCATTTTACACAACGATCATCGTTAACCTCTACTCGTTTCCTCGATAAGGTACGCAAAGTCTACGATCTTTTAAGTTTTAGGATGTTTATCTTATGAGGAAATGCTATTAATAAGCTTTTTCCTCTCCTTTAATAGCATTAATAACCGTTAAAACCACAATTTTTATGTCTAATAATAATGACCAGTTTTCTACATAAAAGATATCGTATTTTACTCTATTAATAATATCTTTATTGGTTTCTATTTCGCCTCTAAAACCACTTACTTGAGCTAATCCAGTAATACCCGGTTTTACAAAGTGACGTACCATAAATTTATCAACCTTACTGGCAAATTCCTCATTGTGTTTTACCATATGTGGCCTTGGTCCAACTACCGACATATCTCCCTTCAAAACATTTATAAACTGTGGAAGTTCGTCAATACTTGTTCTGCGTATAAACTTTCCGACCCTTGTAACCCTTGAATCGCCTCTAGTAGCCTGATTAGCACTGTTACTTGGTTTCATTGATCTATATTTATAGCAATAAAATTCTCGATAATCCAATCCATTGCGTCTTTGCTTAAAAAAAACAGGTCCTCTGGATTCTAATTGAATTAGCAATGCAATTAAAGGGGTAAGCCAGGAAAGAATACCAATTAATACTATTAAAGATAGTAGTATATCAAAAGCTCTTTTCGCAAATTTGTTTATAGAATCGTCCAGCGGAATTTCTCTAAAAGAAAGTACAGGAACATATCCATAATAATTAAAAACTAACTTTTTGGTGAAAATATCTTTATTATCCGGAATAAATTTAAGAATTTTCAAGTTGTTATCTGTAAAACTTACAAACTCTCGTAATTGCTTATTAGATAATTCTGCAACAGAACAATACACTTCGTCTATTTCATTTTCAAAAATATAGTTAAAGCAGTTTTCAAGATCAAATTCATCGGTCTTGACATCAAACTTTCTATGAAACTTGTAACCGAATTCAGGTCTACTCCTAAAAATCTCTATAAGTTGATCTGTTTTTTTATTATTTCCAATTACGACTACTCTTCTAATGTTTCCACCAAATACTTTTCTATATCTAGACAACAAGTACAGTAGTACAAATTTTGAAAACGTGACGATTACTATGACCGCTAAAAAGTATTTTCCTATTTCTAATCGACTAACTATGGGCTGTTTAAAAAATCCGATGAAAGCATATAGAATGAGGCCAAAAATTAAAAATTGGCTTATGATTGACGCTAATATTTGAATTACCTTAGAAAATCGTTTTATATCGTAAAACTTATTCTTTATTGATAGAATAATCCATAATATAGATACATAAATAGAAAATAATAAACTCTGGTTTATATTGGTATCAAAAAATGATATGGTAACATTTAGTATGACTAAATCTACTAAACAAAAAAGTGGTTTTATATACCCTGAATATCTGCCTATTTTTGCATTCATATAAAACTATATCATTTTTTTTGGAAATCTCTGTGCTCACTTCTTTGAAGTTCTTCTTTAGAGAGACTTTTAAAGTATGTTATGGTTTTTTTCATCCCATCATGCCTACTTACTCTTGGTTCCCAACCTAATATTTCCTTTGCTTTTGCAATATCTGGTTGTCTTTGAAGTGGATCATTAATTGGTAACGGTTTATATATTATTTTTTGATCAGTTTCGGTAAGCTTAATTATTTCCTCTGCGAAATCTTTTATTGTTATTTCATCAGGGTTTCCAATATTAACAGGGAAGACATAACTACTAAATAACAATCTATAAATTCCTTCTACCAGATCATCAACATAACAAAAGGATCTGGTCTGCATCCCATCACCAAAAATAGTTAGGTCCTCACCTCTTAATGATTGACCTATAAATGCTGGCACAACTCTTCCATCGTTTAAACGCATCCTTGGCCCATAAGTATTAAATATACGTACGATTCTTGTTTCTACACCATGGTAGGTATGATAAGCCATGGTTATCGATTCTTGAAAACGTTTCGCTTCATCATATACTCCTCTTGGTCCGATTGTATTTACATTTCCATAATAATCTTCATTTTGAGGGTGTACCAAAGGATCCCCATACACTTCACTGGTAGATGCAATCAAAATCCGAGCTTTCTTTTCTTTGGCTAAACCTAATAAATTATGAGTCCCTAACGATCCTACTTTTAAAGTCTGAATTGGAATTTTAAGATAATCTATCGGGCTTGCCGGAGAGGCAAAATGAAGAATGTAATCCAATTCTCCAGGGACATGTACAAACTTGGTAACATCATGATGATAAAAATCGAAATTTTCTAGCTTAAAAAGATGTTCAATATTTTTTAAGTCTCCGGTTATCAAATTATCCATCCCGATAACATAAAACCCTTCATTAATAAATCGATCACATAAGTGCGATCCCAAAAAGCCAGCAGCCCCAGTAATTAAAACTCTTTTCATTTTATATCCTTTCTTCCTATTGAATAATATGAAAACCCCTCTTTTTCTATATCATGGAGGTCATATAAATTTCTTCCATCAAAAATTACACTATTTTTCAAAAGCTCTCTAATTGTATTAAAATTAGGTGTTCTGAAAATACTCCACTCTGTACAAATCACAAGAGCATCCGCACCCTCTAGTACATCATACATTGAGTTTGCAAACTCAATTTTGTCACCCATTTTACGGGCAACATTATCCATAGCCTCTGGGTCAAAAGCCTTTACTTTTGCACCATTGGCAAGCAACTCGTTAATCATATCTAATGCAGGTGCTTCCCTAATATCATCGGTTTCGGGTTTAAAAGCCAACCCCCATAAAGCGAAGGTTTTTCCTTTAATATTACTCTCGAAATATGAATTAATCTTGGGTAAAAGTGCTAACTTCTGTTTTTTGTTAACCTTTAGTACAGCCTCCAAAATCTTAAAATCATAGTCTTCGTCCTTTCCAGATTTATGAAGTGCCTTTACATCTTTTGGAAAACAGGAACCCCCGTAGCCTATACCGGGAAACAAAAATCGTTTTCCGATCCTCGAGTCAGTACCCATACCTATACGCACCTTGTCAACATCTGCTCCTACTTTTTCGCAGTAATTAGCCACTTCATTCATAAAGGTAATCTTTGCAGCCAAAAAAGAATTTGCCGCATATTTGGTCAATTCGGCAGATTTCTCATCCATTATAATGATTGGATTACCTGACCTTACAAAAGGTTTATATAATTTCCCCATGAGTTCTGTAGCTCTATCAGAACTAGACCCAATGACTATTCTTTCCGGTTTAAGAAAATCATCAACTGCAAAACCTTCCCTTAAAAATTCAGGATTAGAAACTACATCAAAATCTACCTTCGCATTCTTAGAAATTACCTCATGAACTTTTTCTGCGGTTCCAACCGGAACGGTACTTTTATCGACAATTACTTTATAATCGGTAATTAGTTGTCCTATTTCGTCTGCAACACCCAAAACATACCTCAGATCTGCTGATCCATCTTCATCTTCTGGGGTCGGAAGTGCTAAAAAGATAATATCACCATGATCTAGGCCTTCTTTCAATGAAGTTGTAAACTTCAATCTTTTTGCATTGATATTTCTCTCGAATAATACGTCCAAATGAGGTTCATAAATAGGTACTACACCTTTCCTCATATTCTCAATTTTATTGACGTCGATATCAACACAAATAACTTCGTTTCCAGTTTCAGCCAGACAGGTGCCTGTTACTAAACCTACATAACCCGTTCCTATAACCGATATTTTCATTTACTTCTATATCTTTCTTTAAGTACTAAAAGTACAAATTTCGTATTACCAACTAAATAGCGTTTCCACATTCTTCTTGGCTCTTGAATAAATCTATAAAACCATTCTAATCCAGATTTTTGCATCCAAAGAGGAGCTCTTTTCACTTTACCGGCTACTACATCAAAACTTCCTCCTACTCCCATAATGAAATTTACCTTTGACAAAATTTCTCTGTTCTGATAAAGAAAATTTTCTTTTGTGGGAGAACTAATTGCGACAAAAAGAATATTAGCTCCACTATCCGAGATTTGTTTTGCGATTGTTGTCTCATCTTCCTTATTGAAGTATCCATTGCGATAACCTGCTACAATTTCTGGAGAATACTTTTCAGAATAAATATCAACTACTTTCTTTACAACTTCCTCTTTTGCTCCGAAAAAAAATATTTTATATTGTTTTTCCTCTGCTTTGGAAACTAGATTTTGCATCAGATCAATTCCTGCTACTCTTTCTTTTAGTGGTTTTTTTAAAAATCTTGAAGCCCATACAACCGCTTGTCCATCTGCATTAATTAAATCACTGCTGTTCACGCTTTCCCTTAGTTGGAGGTCACTTTGCATTGAAACAATTTTACCAGCGTTTACAACTACGTGATGAATTTGATTTCCTGTTTTGATAGTATCCTCTATCTCAGAAATCGTATCCTGCATAGACAAATTATCAATAACCGTATTAAGAATATGTATTCTATTTTCCATGTTACTTTTTATAATAATAAGAGAACGCATAAAACATCCATGCCTGGGCCCATCTTATGTAAGGTATTTTGGAATTAAACAATTTCTTTTTTTGATAATAAAAATACCCCTTACTTGACTGCATATTATTAATAGTCCATTCTAAAACTCTATCCACTAAAGCAATATTCTCTTTGAGAACATCCAACTTACTTAACGTAACTACTAGTTGTGCAGGTGCATGAACATCTATTGGATATATCGAGTCGTTATAGTACTTTGAAATACCTTCTTCTGTAAAAAAAGTTTCCAAATAATACGTAAGTCCTTTGGTGATATGCTCTGAAAATGTATTATCTCCAGACATTTTTTGATAGGTATAAATACACTCCAGATTGTATCCCGTATGAAAATTATCCACCCACTGATGATAAGGCAAAGTACTATATGACCAAGCCCCGTTTTCTTTTTGAAAATTACACGCATATCTCACCGCCTTTTCTGCTTCATTCAACAAAGCTTTGTCCTGTGTATATTCGTATACCTGGCTTAAAAGCTTCGCTCCGAGTAATGAGGCATTGAAAACTTGAGTTTTATCTAATGGAGAATAGGAAAAAGAAAAATTTCCCTGGTTGTCATAGGTTCGATTCAAATCATTTAGAATAAATTTTGATGCATCTATGGCTGTATCCAGATAAACTTGATTCTTGGTAATCTTAAAGGCATCAATGAGAGCGCTTGCGATAAAAGTAGTAGCCACCACTGTTGGAGTACCTTTGGGTTGAAAAAACGCACGAGCTTGCCAATCAAAATTATATCCCCAACAAGCTCCAGAATACCCTGGGCTTTTTAACTCCAATAATTGATCCGAAAGTTTAATTATCTTCTGAAGATATTCTTCTTTAGGCTCCAAATTATAAAGGTTACAGTACCCTGTTACAAAAAGCCCCAATCCCTTTGGGTTATATCCCTTTTCTACGATCGTTACCCCTCTAAGATTAATCGGGTTTCTTTTAAACAATTGAATCCAGGCAAGTCTAATAAACCTGCTTTTTGAAAACCCAGGAATTGCCTGAAAAACTTTACTGTTCAATCCATCATAAGGATCCCAACCTTTAAAGTTTTCTTTTTCACAATACGATTTTAGCTTTTCAAAACTATCTTTGAATTTATTCATTTCTATTGGTTCGAAACTTTTAATAAACAGATAACAATAAAAAATTACTCGATGTATTCATATCTATACTCTTTGCCATCGTCAAATATTTTTGATATAACCCTATTTTGAGTATCACTTTCATAAGAATCTATAGTAAAGGCAGTTGAACCTCTTCTTATAACCCTTTTAACTTCTAATCCATAATCCTTTTCCCAAATACCATATTCTACCCGAAAATCATTCACATTATGATTAAATTCACTCTCCACATTATTTAGAGTTTCTGTAGGATCAACATTTTTTTTAGAAATCAAGTAACCTCTACTATCATAATCTAAATCGAAAATCCCAGTAAGATAATAGCTCATACCAACACCATTAACTGTTAATTTTCTTGGTTTTTCATCAACAAAATCAGAATATTCTTCAGTGTCTGAAAAATCACCTCCACAAGTTATATCGATAAAGGTCTTTTTGATTAATAGTCCTTCATCGTTGTATTTGAATCCTTCAGAAATGCATTGATTTCTGTAGGATTCAATCTTTATTCCCTTCGGAGTATCTATCCATAAATAGGAGCTAGTACCTCCATTCGTTCCTGGATTAGTCTGATACTTCAAATAACCATTTTCATCATATTCGTAGTCCGAAGTTGATGCAATCCAAAGTGAATAATAATCCTCTCTAAATGCAATTGTTGTACTTCTAATTTCTCTCCTCATCAAATGATCATCAAAAAAATAATAAACATCAGTGCGCCCATTATTCTTTTTTACGACCACCTTATTATTAAAATTAGACACTACTTTGGCGTTCTTAAATGATTTTAATACTTCTCCTTCATATAGTACATCAAAAGAAACCTCTGGATCTTTAATGATAGAATAACTTTTAATACTGATATTAAAAAAATCTTCAAATGGTTTAATCAAAATAATTAAATCATTATTTGTAGCATTGGAAATACTTAAATCATCTATAGAAAAATCTGCAAAGACACTGTTATTATTGAAAACCTTAAAATTATGACCCAGATAATAGTCAAAAACGACCTCATCGCCAACAAGAGTATTTTCTTCATCATCATTTCTTAAGGATAATATTTGTTCTGAAAAAAGAGAGCCTGAAACCTCAAAAGAAGCTAAGTCCAGATACTTGATGGTAAAAGAAAAATCTTGACTTACACTTGCATCGGTTTGAAATGATAAAGAGAAGGTTGAGGTATTCATATCATAAACCTTATTAATAACTACATTTTCATTAGAATTATCAATAATATGTATATCCTCTTTCTCGTAATTTTCAATGTCGTTTATGGTAATTATATATGTTGCCTCTTTTGAAAGATCAAGAGTATTAGAGGTATACACTTCTCCATTTAACTTTAAAGAATACTCAATGTCCTCGGTATCATCTTTACTGCACGCCAAAAAGATCAATATTAAAGCCAATGCAAAAAGCTTCATAATTGAAATTCTATTTAAAACTTCAAAATCAATTCCTCGATTCATTCTTATCAATTCATTATTAATTGGCATATCCAAATAACCAACTCCGCTAATCTTAAATCCAAAAACCCTATATCTCTTGTGGAAGTCCTGTTGCTATTGAATCTAATATCTTAAATGTAGTAAGCGTAGTTAAATATATCGACTCAAAAGAGATGGGAGCTTCTTGATCAGATGTTAAAGAATTAATGAAGGATTGTACCTCCTGTTTATGTCCTTTACCATCCAATTTTACCTTAATGGTTTTATTGTTTTTGTGAATTGTTCCATTTCTGAAATCATGAATTCGACCTATTTTCCCTCCAGAGAAAACTTCTATCAATTCTTTAGGTAAAGACTTATCCCCATTTCCTAAATACAAAAGGTTACCAATTGATCCATCTTCAAATGAAATGGTAATAGAAATATTGTCTTCGGGAGTTATCTTGTCATTTGAGGATTTTATACAATCAGCATATACTTTTACAGGTTTTGCATCAGTATAAAATTGCATTAGGTCAACAAAATGACACATTTCTCCAATTATTCTACCTCCACCTAAGTTTTTATTTTGCGTCCAGTGATCCTTTGGTATATGTCCAGCATTTACTCTGATATTTATTACCTTAGGTTCTCCGTTGTTTAAAAACTCTTCTTTTATCTTTACAGCAACTGGCGAAAATCTTCGATTAAAACCTACCATCAACTTTGCCTGGCCTGCTGCATATACTGCTTTCACTTCTTCAAGTTCTTCATAGTTCATTGCCAAAGGCTTTTCTACAAAAACATGTTTATTGGCTTTTAAAGCTTTAATTGTGTAAGGAGCATGAGAATTATGCGGTGTCGCGATAAATACAGTATTAATTTCTGTATTATCGATAATATCATTTGCCTCAGAAGAGGCATTATTAAAAGAAAATTTTTGAGCAACATTCTTTGCAGTAATGCCTTTGGTAGTTACTACAGTGTCTAGAGAAGCTCCATTATTCTTTGCATGTGGAATTAAATAACTTTGAGCAAAACTACCTGCTCCAATAAATCCAGCATTAATTTTTTGAACAGGGCTTGACTTGATATTTACTTTTGTTGTTGATTTCTCTTCGTTATCCGGATAAGACAATAAAATCCCTATATGAGGTTCTTCAACTTTTCCTAATACAATATCGTACGCTTTTTGCGCATCACTAACATCAAAAGTATGTGTAATTAGGTTCTTTAATTTGACCGTGCCTTGCGAAATTAGGGTGAGAAAGGTTTCCATGTTACGCTGTTCTGTATAACGCACATATGCATACGGATAATCATTTCCGTCTTCCTCATAACTTGTATCATATCTTCCAGGTCCGTACGAACAGGACATTCGCAGATCTAATTCTTTTCTATAAAAATCAGGATCTCTTGGCACATCCATCTTCACTGCTCCAACCACAATTACTTTCCCTTTTTTTCTACTTATTACTGCAGATAGTTCTATAGGATCATTGGTAGGTGCCGCCGCTGTAATGATAACACTATCAAAACCATGACCGTTTGTAAAATTGTCTATTGCTGTCAACAAATTGGAATCATTTCTTAGCAATGCTTGATCTGCCCCACTATCTTTTGCCAGGTCAATTAGTCCTTTTGATAAGTCTGTACCAAATACTTCACATCCATTTGCTTTCAGTAACTGAACGGTTATCTGGCCCAATAATCCCAAACCAATTACGCAAACCTTATCTCCTAATCTTGGTTCTGCCTGTCTTACCCCTTGCAACGCAATTGCTCCTAAAGTGGTAAAGCTTGCTTCTTCAAAACTAACGTTATCAGGTATCTTCGCCACCAAATTTTGAGGAATACTAACTACTTCTGCATGTGACGCATAATCCTGTCCGGCGCATGCAACTCTATCTCCGGGTTTGAACCTGCTATCGCTGTCCATTGAAGCAGCCACAACTCCCGAAGTGCTATATCCTAATGCCTTTAGTGAGTCTAGTTTTGTTTTCACTTTATCAAGAGTAGCTTTGATTCCTTCCTTCTTAATATTTTGAAGTACCTGAGCTACCAAATCTGGTCGCTGTTTGGCTTTACCTATAAGGTTGGCCTTGGCTACTTTTACTGTTCCTCTTTCGGTTCCTGCGCTTATTAATGAGAATTTGTTTTCTACCAAAACCATTTTTTCTGCAATAGAAGGTTTTGGTACATCATCGACGTATAATTCCCCTGTTTTAAAATTCTGTATTACCTGTTTCATCCTTTAATATCTTTACATACATATCAATCAACTGATTGTGATATATCAAATTTTCTTTTTTGTTTAAAATCTTATCTTTTGAAGTATTCATTACATAGCTTACGCTTTTTGATAAATCTTCAATATCATCACTTTTGAATAAAATAGTTCCTTTTGGCCTTTCACATACGTCGCTTGCAATAGCTGGAATACCTAAATCCATAGCCTCCTGAATAGAGACTCCATAGCCGTCAGACAAATTAGGTCTTAGAAGGAACTTACAATTCTTAACATAATCCACTAGGTTTTCATTAAAAACAACTTCTATGTTTTCGGTCACGTCATACTTTTGCATTAATTCTTCCAAGTACTCCACATCTGAATCTGATTGACTTCCAATCATAAAAAGCATGGTAAATTTATCTTTGTTTTCACTTAAAAACTGAAAGGTCAAAGGTACATTATATATTTCATTTGATAGCTTTTGATTGAACTTCCAAACGCTGAAAAGAAATATTTCTTTAGTACTATTAATTTTCTTGTCAGCAATCACTGTAGGAGGAACATACGCGGGTAAAAATATAGATGACACTCCCTTCTCATTTAAGTAGTCATTCAAGTTCTTTGATACCGAAATAAATGTTGTCTTTCTGGTAACCGCCAGCAAAAGCAATACCAAAGATCTTACAATTTTGTGATACCCTAGTATCCTCTCAGAATGGATGGTAACAAAAACCTTCTCTCTTCTGAATAGTGAAAACAGAGGATAGTATAAGAAGTGGAAGAAAAAAAATTGATGGAAATGAAACAATCCATATCTTTTGGTAAACAATAGTTTTATATACCAAAAAAGGTTCTTTTTTGTAGCAAGCACATTTTTTTGTTCCTGATAGCCATGATTGTAGATCTGATATGGAATCTTACTTTCATTCAAAAAAGGTTCTATTCTCTTTACATGAACAGATATACCACCTAAAGGTGGTGGATAAGGTCCGAAAATAGCTAGTTCTTTATTCATGAGTTTTTGATAGTAAAAAGCAATAAAAAAATCCTACAAACATTATTCCTTGAGCTCTAAATAAAGTCTCTGTAACTGCAGTAGCTGCAACGATCAAAAAAAAGGAATACAACACAAAATCTTTTCTTTTAATACCTTGATAAAGCAACATGAACACTATAGAAAGGAAACTTAAAAGCAATGGCAACCCACCCATCAAAAGGGATTCTAAATAAGTATTGTGCACATTATAGGTTCTTTCAAGAAAAATCGAATGTCCTTCTTGCTTATATTTTTGTAATAGTATTTTCTTGTTGGATCCAGTACCGTGTCCAAGAATTGGGTTATCCTTTATTAAATCCAAAGCATCTTGCCACAATAACAGTCTGCCTTGTTCCTCGGCCGTTTTATTTTTAATAAATTCTTTGTTGTTATACTTATATTCATACTTGTACCCAAGGGTATATAAGACCCGTTCTTTAACGATAGGAATATTCCAAGCTACAATAAGTAAAAATAGGATGGATAACAAATACGCTAAAACCGTTTTGATAATTACTTCTTTAGATTTTGAGCTTAATACCTTTGTGATATAGAGCAGGGAAATCCCTAAAAAAACCACATAACCCATTCTACTTCCTGCTAGTAATACACCGGCTATTTGTATCAATAAGGTTATCCAGAACAGCCCCTTTTTTTTGAATAATAGATCTTTGTTAAAAACAACTAAGCTTAGAGATAATAGCGTGTACATGGAAACATAGGTAGGGTGCTGATCAAAAATTTCCAGAAAATCAAACCTATAAAAAAAGTACCAGTTAAAATGTCCTCCAGATAAAGAAAAAACAACTTGCCGATAAACAGCATTGATCAAACATACTACGTATAAAAGTGTTACTGCATGTATAAACACCTTTGAAACTAAATGACGCTGACTTTTTTCTAATGGTTTTATTGTCAAAAAAACCAGAGGAAGAACTAAATATGGAAGATGTCTATTTATAACTTTAAACCCTTCTTTAGGTACTTCGGAGTATGTCAATCCAAGTGCCAATAAAACAAAAAATAAGATTAATAACTGCACACTATTTGGCCTTACAATATTTTTGAAATCAAGATCCTTAAAATTAATAAGCCAAGTAGCCAACAATGCCATTAGCCCAATAGAGGCTGTTGCAATCGAAAATAAGTATCCTATTGCAGCAATAGAACATCCTATTGTAAACAAATTTCTTCTGTTAAGAGTCAATCCCATATTCTTTATAAATACCTAAAATTTGATCTACCGTGTATTTGCTGCCTACATTTGTTAGTACTTCTTGTAAATCTTCGGTTGTAAACCTCCTTTTATATTTCTTTGCTGGTATTCCATATGCAATACAATAAGGAGGGATATAATGATTTACTATGGCTCCGCTCGAAACAACTGCTCCTTCGCATATGTATGCATTTGTAAGCATTGTTGTATTAGCTCCAACCCAAACACCATCTTCTAAAACAATTTTTTTGTCTACAACAGCTTTTTCTGGAGCAAAACGAATATGATTGTCTGTATACTCTAAATCGTGATCGCCTCCAAAAATTTTACAAAAAGGTCCAAACATTATGTGATTGCCTATTTCAACAGGAATATATTTGTTGGTTACAAAGTATCCATATGGACCAGAATAAAAATTATCTCCTATCCTAAAAAATTGTGGGTTCCTTAATTCTGAAGCGTATCCAAACTTAAAATTCTTTCCACAAAAATTTAGTTTCCATTTCAGGTATGGCCTATAGATAAATATGTTGTAGCACCTATGTATGAATTGAAGTATCATTGTTGTTTAATTTTAGGTTTAGTGCAGGATCATATAAAGCATTAGATCTATTGATATATATAGCTACAATTACAAAATATAATGCATTTACAGCCGAAGCAAAGAAGTGTCCTCCAAAAAAGGCCAAAAAGAAATAAGAAAACATGAAAAACATTTGAAATGGCAGTTTATAACGCCCTGCAAAGATAAATTTCATTGTTAACAATAAGTAAATTATCGCTCCTAATAATCCAAAGAAGAAAAACAAATCCAAAAAATCCATTTCAAAAGCCTTTATATTTTGATTTTGTCCACCCATCAAAAAATTAATAATATTCCAATCGCCAACTGTTCTTGTAATCTCGTTGTAAAATATAATATCTCTTCCAGAGAGCAGCATTGTCGTTAATCCTACCCGTTCAGCTTGGCTTGAATAATATTGATAGATTGTTGTTTGAGGAAAAATGATCACACCAATGATAATTCCTAGGATAATCACAATAAAAAAGTTCCTCAAGAAATTTTTATTGGCTCTAAAATGAAACAAGAATAAAAACACCAAAAAGATATAAATACCTTTGGTCCCTAGAAGGATAGCTCCTAGTATAGACAGTAAAAACAACAATCTTTCTTTTCGTCCCAACACAACAAATCTAACATAAGAGACCGTAACGCCAAGTACATAAAACAAGGTTGCTTCATTTCTTTTAGGAATCAACCCACTAAACCCAAATCTATCTCTAAAAGGGTACGATCTTACGATTTCTAGATCTAGCAAAAGACCTGCAATTGCTATAATAATATTAATGAGAAATAGGATATAAAAGCAATAAACCAATTTCAACAGCAAATCTTCCCTTTTACCAAAAACGTATTCTACTATTGGATAAATGAGTAAAGCAAAAATATATTTGTTGAATATTTTGACATTTACTGCAAAATCTCCCATAGTTTGAGCCATTTTGCTTAATAATGTGAATTGTCCTAGCAGAAAAAAAACAAGTATAATAGCCAGCCCTATATACAACTCTACAATTCTCTTATTAGCTATGGATAAGGCAAGAGCAATAAAAATAATTTCGAATACAAATCGTGCAAATATAGAAACCGACTGACCAGAACCATGCACATCTAAATATTTGTTGGTCGCATCTGCAATAAAAAACATGATCATTGCAAACAATATCAAATAATATAAACCTTTACTAAGTTTGATATCCAAAATTTAGAATTTAGAATTGTGTACTATTTGGTTCTTCTTTTATCCACATAATTATAAAGGTTGACAACAATAAAACTGGGTAAAAAAGTAACCATATAAAGAGCTAAAGTTGCTAGTTTAAAATGGTTTTTTAAAGATATTCTTAGATTTTTCCTTGATTTCTTCTTATTTACATTTTTCCACAAATACAATTTACCAAGATAGAGATGATATTTACTCTTTTTGAAATTTAAATTGGTATTACCGTGCTTTTTTATTTCAAAAAGCCTATCTCGATCTTCATCCGAGATGGATTCATTGACTAGCGTCCTTTGTCTAATCGCCAGATATTCTGACATAAACTCTTTGTTCGACGTAATAGATGTAGAAACTAATCTATAGTGTAACAAAGGTTCTTGTAGACTATATAAATCTCCGTATTTGAGCATTTTTTTAAATAGCAAATGATCTTCAAAATACTGTTTTATTTTTTCATAGTATCCTCCGCATTTTTGAGCTACATCGGTTCTATAAAAAACAGTAGGATGTGCAATAGGACACATCTGAAGTATATTTTCTCTTATTTGATCCGGACTCATTGTATTTACATAAGAAAATATGAGATCACCTTCTTCTTCCATGTAGGTAATACCACCTCCCAAAGCAACAAGGTTAGGGTTTTTTTCCATATAATCAAATTGCTTTTCAAGTCGATCCGGTACACTAAAATCATCTGCATCCATTCTTGCAATGTACTTTCCTTTAGCAACAAATAATCCTGTATTCAGTGCAGCAGAAAGCCCTCCATTTTCTCTCTTTATATAGCGAATCCGATCATCCTGATATTCTTGAATGATCTTTTCAGAGCTATCCGTTGACCCATCGTTTACGATAATAAATTCAAAATCTTTAAACGTTTGATTCAAAATACTATCGATAGCTTCTCGCAGATGTCTCTCGCCGTTATACACCGACATTAGAACAGAAATATCCATAACAAACTCCTTTTAGGATTTCAATTCTTTGTAAATAACAATTGCTTCTTCTACATCTTTGGCAAAGTACGAGTCGTTTACATTGCTTAACCAGGTTTCATAAAATCTCTTGTTTTTACCATAACTATTGTCGACTATAATGGACGGAATTCCTAATAGCAGAGAAAGAATATGCCCATGAAGTCTGGTGGTAATATTTAGGTCGTAACTACTCAAAAAATCAATTCCTATATCCACAAAATTATCTCTTTTACGATATGGTAGAAAACCAAAAGTTCTAAAAGAATCCAGACCTTCTTTATCATTGTTAAGAAGAGTTTCGGAAATTCTTCTATTAAGTCCAGTATATTTCTTCTTAATATATTCTATAACATCCATATTGTATGTGGGCCAATCCTTTACTTCAAAATCTGAAAATTGCTTCTCATCTATCTCAGAAGCTAATTCTTTATCAATACGTTTTAAAATAAGATCTTTAGATTTTGTTGTCTTCACCTTTTTTTCTAATGAAGATGAAAAAGCCATATCCGGCACCATTAAGATTTTACAAGAATTAAAATGTTCATTTAATAATTCATAAGAAAATGAGTCTCTAGCGCAAATAGTGATGTTACCATGATTATTAAATATCTTGGCTGCTTCTACCAGTTTGCTTTTATCCCCAAATTGAACGGATTGTGGGAAAATAATAATCCTGTTTTCAGGGTAATCTTTTATGATTTTTTCTCTGAATTTTTGATGTAAAACCCAAACATCGCCAAAATTACCTCCACCATGTAACAAGATAATAGTGTCTTTATCAATTTTTGGATTTCTATGATATCCTAATGAAGATATAAACAAACAATTATGAGGAATTTGCTTTAAAAAATCATGCTCTCCTCTCCATATTAATTGATCTCCAATATTCCTATGTTCAGGTACATCGAATAGAACATAATCACCATCAATTAAATCGAATAGATTATCATTAATTATTTTTTTTAAATCTAGAATAGAATTAATCATTAGCTTGTTTTTTCAAATTGTAAATCATTCTTTTAGAAAATAGTATAACGGGGTATATCTTAAATATATTAATATACCCTTCTGTTTGAAGAAAAAAAACTTCTCTAGTCTTTTTATTCATTAGATTCATAAGATAAGATGCCAAAATCTTGGCACCCAAAGTAGCATATGCTGCTCCAAGCCCTCCATACAAGGGTATCAAAGCAAAATTTAGACTAACATTAACCAAGGCGCCTACACCAGTTCGATAAAAGGTATATTTCTGTAAATCTGTAGCTACATACCAAACACCACTAACGACCGCAGAAAACACGATTAAACAGGACCATATATGAACATTAAATATCGGAACAGAAGATGCATATTCTTGCCCATATAAAAATGTAATAATCACTTCAGAAAACAGACTAAATCCTAATATAAGTATTACAGATAAAAAAGATAAAAGAGTCATTAATTCTAATATCCTGTCCTTAAACTTTTTATAATTTGTGTTTTTTAATGCAACGATTTCGGAATAAAATGAATTTACTACTACCGTAGGGATAAAAAACCATACTTCTGACAATTTATTGGCTACGGCGTAGTACCCTACTTGTTCGGAATCTGATAGAAATTCAATCATCACTTGATCCAACTTGGTATATACCACATAAAAAATACTAGATAAAATAAGTGGAGATGAACTTATCAATAGTTCTTTGGCCAATGATGTATCAAAATATGAAAACTTAAACTCTACCTCACTCTTGTTAAAAAAGTATATTAAGAGAAGTAGTGCGATAAAAAATTCAATCAAAATTGCGTAGGCAAAGGTCAATAAGCTTACGTTTAAGAAGATCAGTATTAATTTTAAAATACTAGAAATAATAAATCCAACATTTTTGGAAATAACAACATACTTGGATTTTACTTTTGCAAGGAATAAGGATCCAAAAACATCTCCTGCTTGGAAAAAAAGTTGAAATGAAATTATTAAAATAAAAAAAAACTTAGATAACCCATATAGGTAAAATGCTGTCAACACCGATACGACAAACAATATAAAACCTGAGCATATTCTGAGAACGATACTGGTAGAAATAATTTCATCCGTTTTTGATGGGCTTTTGGTTATTTCTCTTACCAAGATAGGTTCCATCCCTAACATTGAAACAACCAAAAAAAAGTATAAGAAAGAAACACAAAAGCTCAATTCTCCATATTCTGTAGGACCTAAGTATTTGGCTAAATAAATACTAACCAAAACCCCCAAGCTCATTCTTAGAATTTTATCAAAAAAAAGCCATAGAATATTCTTTACAATTTTATTTTGTTGTTTAAAGAATTTCATTCAAAACAATAAAGTTATAATATTCTAATTAAGCACTCCACAAAAATCCAGTACCACCTTATTCTCTGGGATATTCAAACCTTTGAACTCATCATGTGCAACCAAAAATACTACTATGTCAGCTTTTTCTGCAGCCTCCGCGTAGTCTGTTAACTTAAATATGTTATGAGATTCAATATTTGGCTCTACTATATAGTACTCTTCGTTATTGGCATTTTGCAGTACTTTTTGAGCAATATATTTTGCCGGAGATTCTCTTAAGTCATCAATATTTGGTTTAAAAGCAAGACCCATTAATGCAATTCTTGGCTTTTTACCATTTTTTAGTTCAAATTCAAGTTTTGCATTTTTAACCTTCTCGGCACACCAAAATGATTTATAATTATTTATCTCTCTTGCTTTTCCTATAATCTGAGATTCCATTGGGTAATCTGCTACTATAAAATAAGGATCTACCGCGATACAATGACCTCCTACTCCACAACCAGGTTGTAAGATATTTACTCTTGGGTGCTTGTTCGCCAATTGTATCAATTCCCAAACATTGATATCTGCTTTATCACAGATTAGAGATAATTCATTGGCAAATGCAATTTGAACATCTCTAGAAGAGTTTTCTACCAATTTACACATCTCTGCGGTTCTGGCATTAGTCTTATGCAAATCCCCTTTGATAAACTGGCGATAAAAATCAGCAGCTTTATCCGTAGATTTCTGATCAACCCCTCCTATTACTCTATCATTATGCACAAGCTCATACATCACATTACCCGGAAGAACTCGTTCTGGGCAGTATGCTACATATAATTTATCTTTTAACTCTGGACGTTCACCATAAATTAGATTCAGCATTTTTTCGGTAGTTCCAATTGGAGAAGTAGATTCTATGATATATAAATCCCCTTCTTTTAACAACGGAATAATTCCTTTGGTTGCTGATTCTACAAAAGAAATATCAGGTTCATTTTTACCCTTGAAAGGTGTTGGAACCACTATAAGATAAGTGTCGGCTTCTACAGGAGTAACAGAGGCTTTTAAATACCCTCCTTTTACAGCATTTTCCACTGCTTGATCCAATTCAGGTTCGATAATATGGATCTTTCCATTATTTACAGTTTCTACAACTTTCGGATTGATATCAACCCCATGAACATATGTTTTATTTTGAGCAATTAACGCAGCTGTTGGGAGCCCAATGTATCCCAAACCGATCATTACTACCCCTGGCTTAGTGTCCATAATCAGTACTTTTTATGTATTCAACAATTCGTTGGCAGGCTTTTCCATCTCCATATGGATTGTGAAGTTTACTCATGCTTTCGTAGGATTTGCTGTCCTTCAAAAGCCTCTGAGCTTCAGCAACTATTTTCTCTTTATCTGTTCCTACCAAAATTACTGTGCCTGCTTCAACCGCTTCAGGCCTTTCTGTTGTGTTTCTCATTACCAATACAGGTTTCCCTAAACTTGGAGCTTCTTCTTGAACACCACCACTATCTGTAATAATTAGATACGATTGATTCATTAACCATACAAAAGCTGGATATGATTGTGGTGCTATTAGTTGAATGTTTTCGACCGTATCCAGAAGCTGATAAACCGGTTTCTGGACATTAGGGTTCAAATGTACCGGATAGATAATTTGAGTGTCAGGATTCAATAGTGCAATTTCATTTAAAGCCTCGCAAATTCTAATAAATCCTTCTCCGTGGTTTTCTCGTCGGTGTCCTGTAACTAAAATTAGCTTTTTTTGATTGTCAATGATTTTCTTAAGCTCGTTAACTTCGTTATCCTCAAAATCATTGGAGTTTACTTTTTCTACACTGAACTTTAAGGCATCTATAACTGTATTTCCTGTTATCAGTATCGTATCTTCTGACTTATTTTCATTAATCAGATTTTGCTTCGAAGTTTCGGTTGGAGAAAAATGAATGTCTGAGATTACTCCAGTTACGGATCTATTCATTTCTTCTGGAAATGGAGATTGCATATTAAATGTTCGTAAACCCGCTTCTACATGACAAACTTTTGCTCCGGAATAAAAAGCTGCAATACTCGAAGCCATAGTCGTCGTGGTATCACCATGCACAAATACAAAGTCAGGACTGAAATTCTCCAAAACATCTTTCATCCCAGTGATAATATCAGAAGTAAGTGTGTACAGGTTTTGATTTGGTTTCATAAGATTCAAATCAAAATCAGGAACAATATCAAAAAATGCTAAAACCTGGTCTAGCATTTCTCTGTGTTGGGCAGTAATACAAACCCTTGTATCAAAAATATCTTTATGTTTTTGGAATTCTTTTACTAAAGGAGCCATTTTGATTGCTTCAGGCCTTGTTCCAAAAACGATTAAGTTTTTTTTCATTAGTTAATCGAATGTAAATTTCTTAACGAATCTTTCCAGTGCAAAATGGTATTTTTCAAAACTTTAATTGTTTTCTCTTTGCTTAAAACACCATATTTTGGTCTGACTGCAAAAGTAGGGTAATTATCTGTTTTTTCTAGTTTTATCTCACTAAGTTTTCCTGAAGCTCTTAAAATTTCTTCTGCAAAATCATGCCATGTAGCTTCACCGAGATTACTGTAATGATAAAGACCGTAATCTGAGGAATTTGAAGACACTATTTCAAGAATAAATTTGGCTAAATCATGAGCATTTGTAGGGGTTCCTGTTTCTGAGGCAGTAATAGTAAGTTGCTTTTCTGTTCTAGATTTTCTCAAGATTGTTTTGAAAAAATTATGTCCATACTTTGAATATAGCCATGAAGTTCGGATGATAAAATATTTATCCAGTATCTTCAGAATTTCTTTTTCACCTTCAAGCTTAGATTTTCCATATTCGTTGATTGGATTAGGAAGGTCCTCTTCGGTATATGGTGTCTCTTTTTTTCCATCAAAAACATAATCGGTAGAAATGTGAATCAACGTCGCATCATTTTTTTTACAAGCTTCTGCTATATTTTTGACACCAATAGCATTTACCATAAATGCTTTCTTTGATTCTTTTTCTGCTAGCTCAACATTGGTGTAGGCGGCGCAGTTAATCACTATATCATAAGAAACTTTATCAAAGTAATCCTCTATCTCTTTTGTATTGCTAATATCTAGTTCTTCGGAACTAGTGAAATCAAAGTCGAAATCAGGATATTGATCTTTTATATCAAACAAGCACTGTGCCAGTTGGCTTTTGGATCCTGTTATTAAAACGTTCTTTCTTTCTGAATTATAATTCATTTAATAGCTCCTTAAAAGAAGGTAGTTCTTTGTCCTTGTCGGATAAAATAATTTCACTCTTATCCCATTTCCAATCGATACCGAGATCTGCATCATCAAATCTTATGCCTGACTCTGATTCTTTATGATAATAGTTATCGCATTTGTATGAAAAAATAGAACTTTCACTTAAGGTTAAAAAACCATGTGCAAAACCCCTGGGAATATACAATTGATAATTATTTTTTTCATTCAATATTACCGAAAAGGACTGCTTAAAGGTCTTCGAATCTTTTCTAAGATCTACCACAACATCTAACACTTCTCCTCTAACTACTCTCACCAACTTGGCTTGCGCAAAATCTCCTTTTTGAAAATGAAGCCCTCTTAGAACTCCTTTTGTCGAAAAGGATTGATTATCTTGAATAAAATCGACATCAACTCCTGTTTTTCCGACAAATTCTTGTTGATTAAAACTCTCAAAAAAATAACCTCTATTATCCTTATAAACTCCTGGTTCGACAATAAAACACCCTTCTAAAAAAGTAGGTTTTACATTCATCTCTGATCTAATTGTAGTAAGTACTTGCCATATCCACTTTTTATAAGTGGTTGTGCTAAATTATGTAGTTGTTCTTTGGAAATAAATCCTTTTTTAAAAGCCATTTCTTCTATGGCTCCAATTTTTAATCCTTGTCTTTCTTCTATGACTTGTACAAATTGAGAAGCTTGCATTAATGATTGAAATGTGCCGGTGTCCAGCCATGCAGTTCCTTTGTCTAATATGCTTACTTTTAATTTTCCCTTCTTTAAATACGCATTATTAACATCGGTTATTTCCAATTCTCCTCTTGCACTTGGTGTAATTGCTTTTGCGATTTCTACTACCTCATTGTCGTAGAAATATATTCCAGGCACCACGTAGTTTGACTTTGGTTGCTTTGGTTTTTCTTCAATAGAAATTGCGTGACCGCTTTTGTCAAACTCTACTACACCATAGCGTTCTGGATCTTGTACATGATAAGCGTAAATAATTCCTCCATCAGGATTATTATTGCTCTCTAAAAGATCTTCAAGGCCAGAACCATAGAAAATATTATCTCCCAAGATTAGGGCTACCTTATCCTCACCAATAAAATCTTCTCCAATAATAAACGCTTCGGCTAATCCATTGGGTTGTTCTTGTGAGGCATATTCAAATCTACATCCGTATTGCGTTCCATTACCCAATAATTTTTCAAAAAGAGGTAAGTCTTCTGGTGTAGAAATGATTAAAATTTCCTGAATACCAGCACTCATCAATGTAGAAAGTGGATAATATATCATCGGTTTATCATACACTGGCATTAATTGTTTACTAACTGCTAATGTAAGCGGATGCAATCTTGTTCCAGAACCTCCTGCTAGTATTATTCCTTTCATTTGCTATACTTATTAATATACCATCTTATTGTTTTCAGAATACCGGACTCAAAGTTTTCTTCTGCTTTCCAACCTAATTTGCTTTCAATTTTGGTAGCGTCAATTGCATATCTGAAATCATGTCCCGGGCGATCTTTTACAAATGTAATTAGTTCTTGATAAGATGCTGAATTCTTTCTAGGCCTTAACTCATCAAGTACCTTACATATTGTTTTGGCAATATATAAGTTATTTCTTTCATTTTTACCTCCAATATTATAGGTTTCTCCACTTTCTCCGTTAAAAAAAGCAAGTTCAATACCTTTACAATGATCTAATACGTATAGCCAATCCCTAATATTCTTACCCTCACCGTAAATCGGAATTGGACGTTCAGCAAGTGCATTTCTTATAATTGTAGGGATCAATTTTTCATCATGTTGTTTAGGTCCATAATTATTTGAGCAATTGGTCGTAACGACATTCATCCCATAGGTATGAAAATAACTTCTTACAATAAAGTCAGAAGAAGCTTTTGAAGCGCTGTACGGACTATTGGGTGCATAGGGTGTAGATTCTTCAAAAAGACCTGTATCACCTAAACTTCCATATACCTCATCGGTAGAAATATGATGAAAACGGCATTCTTTATACTCTTCTTTATAGGTATTGGGAGATTTCATCCAGTAATTCCTAGCTACATCAACAAGAACAAATGTACCAAAGACATTTGTGTTAATAAATTCATCCGGACTTACAATAGAATTATCGACATGGGATTCTGCAGCAAAATGTATTACTCCTTTGATATCATATTGCTCAAAAACATCTTGTATCAGCCCTCTGTCGCATATGTCTCCTTTTATGAATGTGTAATTTTTTGCTTCTGCAACTTCAGAAAGGTTATCTACCGTTCCTGCATAGGTAAGTTTATCTACATTAACTACATGGAAGTCGGGGTACATCTTTATCAAATAAGGAATAAAATTAGATCCTATAAACCCGGCTCCACCAGTAATTAAAATGTTTTTCATAATTTACTTAATATAAACTTCTAATAATTTCATATCAGAATGATCACTTTCTAACTGAATATTCTTAATCATGGAAGGGATTAAAATAGTTTCTCCCATGGATATAGGAATATCACTATTCTCGGAAACTATCTTACCTTGTCCTTCTACACAAAGGAAAACGACAAAAGAATCTATATCATTATACACTCTGCTAAAACTTTTATCAACTTGAATAAAATTAGTTGTAAAATATTGATTAGAGATCATTTCATTGGGTTGATTTGACCCTTCTTTATATTTAATCTTTGAACTGTTCTTATTCTCGTAAGCAAGAGCTTCCAAAGCCAGTTCTGTATGTAATTCCCTTCTGTTTCCTTGATCATCAACTCGATCCCAATCATAAACCCGATAGGTAATGTCTGAGGTCTGTTGTATTTCTGCTATCATCGTCCCCTTACCAATGGCATGAATAATACCAGCAGTAATAATATAACTATCTCCTTTTGTAATATGTTCAATGTTCAACAAATCAACTAATCGATTCTCTTTCAGGTACTGTTGATATTCTTCTTGATTTGTGGCCTTGTTGAAATCTACAATTAGCTTTGCATCATCATCTGCCTGAATTACATACCACATTTCTGTCTTCCCAAAAGAATTATGACGTTCTTTTGCCAAACGATCATCTGGATGTAACTGAATTGACAGATCATCGTGTGCATCTATAAATTTGATCAACAAAGGAAACTGATCACCAAACGACTCATATACTTTATTCCCTAATAAACTACCTTTATGTTTTTTTATTAGATGATTTAATTTTTCACCTTCAAAAATCCCGTTAGATACAATAGAAATGTTCTCTCCAACGGTAGAAATCTCCCAACTTTCTCCAATATTTCCATCTATATTTGGTTTGTTGAGAATTGTTCTTAATTTATCTCCCCCCCATATTTTGTCTTTCAGAATAGGATAAAATTTGAATGGATATAACATGATAATAGGTTTTACATAGTTACTTTCAATTTTTTAAGGGGTAATTACATAAAGACTCTATTCTTGGTTTACAAAATTAACCACGGATTTAAATAAGAAACTAAAGAAATATATGCCAATTGCTATTCCTACAAAAATTAATGGAATAACAAATAGCATTCTTTTTGACAGTTGTTTTTGTTTTGAAATAATGCCAGTATCCTTAACAACAGAGTAAATTTCCTTATTTAATTCTAATGATCTTTCTTGAAATCGAACCGTAGTCAACAATTCTTCTTTTCGTTTTATTAATGATGCAATAGTTGGTGTTTCTGTCTCTGAAGCAAATACAATTTTACCTTCGTTCTCATTAGGATTCTTGCTCAAATTATCCAGGTAATCATTAATAAAAGCTAATGTTTTTCTGTTTTGTTCGACTTCTCCCTTAAGTTGTTGGAGTTCTAAACTAACAATCTTTTTGAAATACTCATTAGATTTTAAGTGCTTCAGAATTGCGGCAACTATTTTTGTATTCTCTGGATTTGAATTTTTAAAGATTAATGTAAGCTTATGTTCTTTATAGAAATTACGATATTTTCTTTCTCTAAGAAGGTTATCGTCATAATCCTCAGTAAAAGATTCTTTATCCTGTATTTGAGTTAATATTTCTTCTGAACGAATTACAGGCTGCAGAGTAATCTTATCTACATTTTTTACCAACTCCAAATCTAAACCAAATTTCAAAACATAATTATCATCCTTGAAGTTGTCCTGTAGATCTTCAACAAAATCGTATAAATACTCTACTGATTTATACTTTGGCTCTATAATCACTTCTTGAACAAAACTGTTTTTTTTGTCTTGAAATTGGTCCATAAAATAACCCAGTCCTCCCCCAAGTACTCCTAATATGAGAAAGAGAATTATTTTTTTCTTAATGAATAAAACTGCATCAACAAATAAACTTAATACTTTTCTAAAAAACTCTTTGATCATTGCAAAAAGTTGCATTAAATCCATTTCTTCGTTTTGATTGGCTTGACTCATTTTTTATCGTTCGTTAAATATTTGTTCTATAATTTTTTCGGTGATTAGATAAGTAGGTTTTACTCCTGTGGTTCCTAATCCTCCTGAAGCCAATGTACTTCCCGTCTCTAGTGGGTTATCAGAAGCATAATAAGCATATCTTACTTTAACTTTTGGGCTAATACTACTTCGTAATCGAGAAGCAGATTGAATGGCTTTTTGATAATGTGCTCCTTCCATTTCCAGACCAATCACATTCCAGGTAGAATCGTGGAAAAACTTCAGAATATCTCTGTTCTGCAGTGAAGTACCCAAAACAGTGATCATTGCGCCATCATAGATATCAATCCCTTGACCTTCTAAATCTTTTTTGTTCAGCTGATTTTTGAATGGATAATTATCGGCTGTACCTTCAAAAACATGAGCAGAAGGGATCATGATATCTCCTTTTCCTCCTTCAAGAATACCAGCTTTCCCCATAATTGAAATCGATTTCACATTCATTCGAATTTTGTTCCCATCGAGATTAGCATAAGGTTTTAGTAATTCGTCCATAGTCTCATACGCCTGTTCTCCAAATGCATAATCCATTACTATAATTACCGGTTTTTCTTTGTCCTCTTTGTTGACTATAAGATCTCCATACGCTCCATCACCATACTTTGCCGTATCAAAAACTTGTACATTGATATTGGCACCACTTTGATCATCGATAAAAGTCATTCCTTTTTGTAAGGCCAACTTCTCTACTCTCTTTCTAAGTTTGTCGTTGGCATCATCGCTCAACGACTCATAAATATCAAAGGTACTCTTGTTCTTTAGTTCATTTTTTAAGGCCAAAGGTGCATATAATGTATTCATTACACTATGCATATTGGCACTAATAATATGAATCGGACGATCAAATAGATCTAGTTCTTCTAGTTTACTTTTGATAGTATTGGCCCAGATCTCTCCATGAATATGGTGTCCTAAACGTTCCCTAAGTACAGGACTAAAAGTCACGATTCTTTTCTTGTCCTCTACATACTCTTCGATAGCAAGTTTCCCTAACCAATAAATGATATGTAGAAAACGTTCTTTATTCTCCGGACAGGAAAAGCTATCATAAATAGAATTGGCCTCTTCAAAAGTTCTACCTAGAATATTTGCCGTATGTGTTAACGCAACTTCCTTTTGGGCCTTGGTCAATTCTTTCTTAGACAATACAGCATTTTCTAATTTTTGCCAATCTCTGGTTACATTACCCTCTTCGTTAATCACCACACGATTCATGATCTTATGCGACTCGATAAACAAAAAGGTAAGATGCGTAAGGATATCATAGATTTCGGATCGACCACGGGTAATCTCAATATTCATTTGCTCTTCGTCGATACGATAGCAATTTCTTCTTCTCTTTGGAGGGACAATAACTTTAAAATGAGAGTTTTTATATCCTTCGTCACTGGTAAGATTGATGTAGCGACACTCTTCTATCCCTATTGGTAATCGATCGATCACATATAGTAATCCGTTGAGCTCTACTTTTTCTTCGGCTACAGAACCATAAATCTCCGGTCGTAAGGTGAGTAGTGCTTCCCTCAAGGTATCTCCGGACACTCCCATCGGTTTGTAAAAACCCCTGTTAAACAAATGACGCATAGTAATATACATGCGTTCTATTGCACTAGAGCTTTCTTGTGCTCTTGTTCTTCCTTGTAATATTAAGTTTGCCATATGTTTTTCGCAACAAATATAGTCTATTTGTCAATCATAACAGAAAGGGCATCTGCAATATTTCTATCATTCGACAATCTCGGAAGTTTATTTTGTCCACCTAACTTTCCGATCGATTTCATATAGTTTTTAAATCCCTCATTAGGAACCACAGTAATTTTTAGTGTTTTCAGGATCTTTCCTTCTATCAAATCGTCGTAGTAGGTGTTTTGATTTCTAAGGGACTTATCTATCGCTAATGCCAATGCGTCTATGTCTTTTGGTAGTTCTTTAAACTCAATAAACCATTCGTGGTACGGTAATTCATTATCTTCAGGATTTACTTGCGGAGCCACTGTAAAGTCATTGATCATGGCACCTACTTCTTCAACGCCTTCTCTCAATGCCTGATCCACTTCTTTACCAATTACATGTTCTCCAAAGGCCGAGATAAAGTGTTTGATCCGTCCAGATACAACTACTCGATAAGGGTTTGTATTGGTAAACATCACCGTATCCCCGATATTATAAGCCCACAATCCTGCACTTGTAGAAACCAACATCACATAATTTACTCCCGTTTCGACTTCACCAATAGTTAACCTCCTAGGATTTTCATCAAAAAACTCATCCGCTTTTACAAACTCATAAAACATCCCCGAATCCAATTGCAAAAGCATACCTTTTTCATCCTGACGGTCCTGAAACGCAAAAAATCCTTCAGAGGCAGGGTATAATTCGATCCCTGCGACTTTTCTTCCTATCAAATTTTCAAAGGTTTTACGATAAGGCTCAAAGTTTACTCCTCCATAGATGAACAATTCAAAACCTTTAAAAAGCTCACCAATAGTTTTGTTGGTTCGTTGCTGTAGTCTTTCAAAATACATCTGTACCCAGGGTGGTATCCCACTAATGATACTCATGTTTTGATCTATAGTCTCCTCTACGATGGCTTCTACCTTTTGCTCCCAATCTTCGATACAGTTGGTTTCCCAACTCGGCATTCTGTTTTTCTGAAGATACTGTGGAACGTAGTGTGCAACGATACCTGAAAGTCGTCCTAATTTCACTCCATTTTTTTCGCTGAGTTCTGGACTTCCTTGTAGAAAGATCATTTTACCATCTACAAAACCTGCCTTTCCGCTTTCTTCAATATAACACAAAATCGCATTTCGAGCGGCATTGATATGTGTTGGCATTGAGGCTTTGGTTAGTGGAATATATTTGGCTCCACTTGTGGTTCCCGAAGTCTTTGCAAAATATAGCGGTTTTCCTGGCCATAAAATATCAGATTCACCTTCTACTACCCGATCCACATACGGTCTTAACGCTTCATAATCTCGAATTGGAACTTGCTTTGCAAAATCGGCATAGGTTTTAATATTTCTGAAATCATGATCCTGACCAAAGGCAGTATTTTGAGCTGTTTTTATCAAATCCCGAAATACACGTTCCTGTGTACCTACCGGATCCGAAGCCCACTTATTAATTTTTTTACGAATACGTTTTGCGAAAATCTTAGCGCCTAATGCTTTTAACGACATACTTATTATTCAAAATCGACAAAGTTTGTAGGATCTGTTGGGTATCCATCCCTCCACAATTCAAAATGCAAATGAGGTCCTGTAGAAAGTTCTCCTGTAGAGCCTGCTGTTGCAATCACTTCTCCCGCTTTGACCTGTTCTCCTTGTTGTTTGGTCAAAGAAGCGTTGTGTTTATATACGGTAAGCAGATTATTAGCATGTTTCAAAATAATGACATACCCCGTTTCCGCCGTCCATTCTGAGAAGATTACCGTGCCGGCAGAAGCTGCTTGTATTGGAGTATCTTTGGGAACAGCCACATCCACTCCATAGTGCTTTTGGGTAACATCATAACCAGAAGTTATATTTCCTTTTACAGGAGAAAACAAGGAAAAATCAGAATTTGATTTTTCATTTTCGAACAAGCTGTACTTATCTTCTTTGGATACTTCTTCACGAAGTCTCATGTCTTGATCCGAGGGACTTAAGTCTATTTCTTCCAGATTTACCTTCTGAGATTGTACTGCAGAATCCAAATCAAATTCTACGGTTTTTACATCACCGGTAAGTACCTTTTTTATAGAATTGTAGTATTGCTGATTCACAACTATTCTTGACTCCAACGAATCCGTTGTTGCTACCAACCGAGTGGCTTTAAGATTTAATGAAGTAGACGAATATCCGGGAATATATTCTCTTAAGGGAGTAAAAGCAATCAAGAATGTAGTTCCCGACACCAAGAGAATCCCGGTAATGGTCACCATAACAAAAACATTAAGCCTATTCAGCTTAAAAGATATGCGCTCTTCAAAAGTATCCTCATTAAGAATTACCAAGCGATACTTGTTAAGCAGCTTCTTCGTAATTCTTTTTTGTTCCTTTTTCTTTTTTGCCATAAGTGAAAAGCAAATATACATATTCTACGAATACCAAAAATACAACGTTTAAAGGGATATTAATAGTCTATGCGTTCCATTAATTTTATGCTAAAATTGATTTTTTGAGGATCACGATCATTTATAGGTTTTTATAAAGTGATATATGAATCTTTAAGATCGTTCGTTAAAGATTATATAAATGATGACGGATTCATCATTTCTTGCTAACTTTGTATTCTAATTTATTAAGATCATGATGACATCAAGTATATTTTTAGGAATGATTGGTCCCTGGCAAATCGCTTTAATTGTAGTGATTGTGTTGTTATTATTTGGAGGAAAGAAAATTCCAGAATTGATGAGAGGATTAGGAAGTGGAATTAAAGAATTTAAAGACGCTTCAAAAGAAGATGAGGACCCTAAAATTGATGAGAAAAATTAATTTTTAAATCAATATATAAATAAAGCCCGGTATTTCCGGGCTTTATTTATTTGTATACTTTTCTAATTAATCAATAAGCGATAGTTGTATTCTTTTGCGCTGCAAGTCGATATCCATCACGGTCACCATTAGGTGTTGATTTAATTGCACAACGCTATTGACATCGCTGATATATTCGTTTGCAAGTTTTGAGATGTGAATCAAACCACTTTCTTTGATTCCAATATCTACAAAACAACCAAAGTTGGTAATATTATTTACGATACCAGGTAGTTTCATCCCACTTTTCAGGTCTTCTATCGTTTTTACATTGGGATCAAATTCAAAGACGGCTGCTTTCTTTCTTGGGTCTACTCCAGGTTTTTCTAGTTCTTTTACAATATCATTAAGTGTAGGTAAACCTACCTCATCAGTGATATAGTTTTGCAACTTGATCTTTGCGATAGCGGGTTTGTTTCCAATCAATTCTGCGAGTGGTACACCTGCCTCCTTTGCCATTTTTGACACCAACTGATATCGCTCTGGGTGCACCGCAGAATTATCAAGTGGATGTGTAGGACTGGTAATTCTAAGAAATGCGGCAGCTTGTTCAAAAGCTTTACCTCCTAACCTGGGTACCTTTTTCAATTCTTCTCTGGATTGCAGTGCTCCATTTTCTGAACGATAAGATACAATGTTCTCAGCCAATTTTTCCCCAATTCCTGAAACATAACTTAGCAAAGGAACACTCGCCGTATTTACGTTAATACCGACGCTGTTTACACAACTCATCACCACGGTATCCAATTCATTTTTTAGTTTAGTTTGGTCTACATCATGTTGATACTGCCCTACACCAATCGCCTTGGGATCGATCTTTACCAATTCTGCCAAAGGGTCTGCCAAACGTCTACCTATGGATACTGCTCCCCGAACGGTAACATCATAATTTGGGAATTCTGCCCTGGCAATTTTTGATGCCGAATATACCGACGCTCCGCTTTCGTTAACCATAAACACCTGCATCGATTGATCAAAAGGTATCTTTTTGATAAACGCTTCAGTTTCTCGAGCAGCCGTACCATTACCAATACCTATTGCTTCTACCTTGTAGGCATTTGCCAACGATTTTATTTTCTTAATCCCTCCCGTGACATCTCGTTGCGGTGGGTGTGGGTATATGTTTTCGTTATGTAACAAATCACCTTGCTCATCAAGACAAACTACTTTACAACCTGATTTGAACCCCGGATCGATAGCCAAAATCCTCTTTTGACCCAAGGGTGAGGCCAACAATAATTGCTTTAGGTTTTGAGCAAACACTTTGATGGCATTATCATCTGCTTTTTCTTTGGCTTGATTAAGCACTTCGGTAGAGAGCGCCGGAGTCAATAACCTCTTATACGCATCAGAAATGGCAAGAAACATTTGGTCGGTACATGCCTCAACATTGGTTTTGATCATCACACCATCAATGATATCTAAGGCATCATCTTCGAGTACTTCGATTTTTACGCGAACCACTTTCTCATTTTCTGCTCGCAAAATAGCCAACAATCGATGCGAAGGACATTTGTGCAACGGTTCTTGCCAATCAAAATACTGCTGATATTTTTGTGCTTCCTGATCTTCTTTTTTGGTTTTGATTACCGTCGACTTTATACTGGCTTTTCTTTGATAGAGTCTACGCAATCTATTCCTTACTTTTTCATCTTCATTAATCCATTCTGCAATAATATCTCTCGCACCTTGAAGGGCTTCTTCTTCGGTAGGAATCGTATCATTAAGGTATTGAGAAGCAACAAAAAGGAGTTCTTCTTCCTTTTGTTGCAGGATTACTTTGGCCAAAGGTTCCAGTCCCTGTTCTTTGGCAACGGTAGCTTTAGTTTTTCGCTTTTTCTTATAAGGCAGATATAAATCTTCTACCTGAGTAAGGGTATCTGCCGTTTGAATTTTTTTCTCAAGTTCTGGAGTTAGTGCCCCCTGTTCTTTGATCGTACTCAGTACGCTTTCTTTTCTTTTTTCTAAAGCTTCGAAAGCTGTTTTATATTTTACAATCTCACCAATGGCTACCTCATCCAAATCACCTGTCATTTCTTTACGATATCTAGAAATGAAAGGAACAGTAGCTCCTTCATCCAAAAGTTTAACCGTATTGGTGATTTGCTTTTCAGAAACAGGAATATGTTTAGCGATATAAGAAACTGTGTTCATCAATTTGTGTTTTTTTGAATCGCTAAATATATTACAAAATGTCTAATTCGGATTTATGTTTTTTAAGATATGCTGTTTCGAGATTAAACTTCCGTCTGAAGCCATTCCTTCTACAAAAAACTGAATGTTCTCTAGTCCAGTGTCTGGGATTTTAAATCTTCCGGTTCCCGATCTATCAAATTGCAGATTAGGTTGCCAATGTATAGCGCCATAATCAACAAAGAGTGGATCCAAATAATTTGAATACCCAGGATTATAATATTCTTTTGTAGGTTCAAAACCTCTTTTCGCCACATAATATGAAGATACTTTATCCACTCCTTCTGGTTTTTTAAAATACTCTAAAGGTTCTCTTCTAGTATATATGCGTATGGATCCTGCTAATCCTCTTCCTCCTACGCCATATCCAATTTGATCCATATAAATTCTTTCTACATCTATCAAATTGTATCCCCATAAAATTCCAAAGTCTTCATAAGGAATATCATCGATAAACAGAATAGGCGAAACTGGTCCTCTTACACTTACTGGTCTTCGTGCTCTTATGAATACGTTTGATGGGTTATCACGAAATACAATAAACTTTTTTGTGGATTCGATATAATCCAAAACGCTAAAATGCATGAATACCAACTCTTTTGTAATTTCTACAGAATTCTGCAGAAAGTACTTTGGAATTCGGCTTCGTTCCCGAATGTGCTTTTTTGTTTTTCCCTGGATCACAACCTCTTCAAGAAGTTCTACCTCATCACTAAAAAACTCTTGCGGGATTTGGATATTGGGTAATCCTAATTCTTCTGTATTCATACTCAAAGAAACGCTTTGAGAAAATGATTTTTTAAACCGATTGGATTGTAATTGTAAATACATACCATTCTTAACAAAACTTCCGTCTGGCATGACTGCTGCTACTCTGATTTTTTCATTTTTTTCAGGGAAAAAGTTATCAATTTGAAAGCTATTATCTTCCTTCAAATCGATAATCCTGGACCCGCTGTTTTTGGTAGGAAAGATATACGCTTGACGAATATCCTCTTTTACATTTTGAAATTTTCCTACCACCTTAAATCCTTGATTGAATTCATATTGTGGTATGGAATTATAATTAAATATATTATTCCAGCTGTATTTGCTCCAACCCTGCGTGATTAACAACAAATCCAAATCATATCTTTTTTTCCTATCCACTTGGTGAAAGTAGTATTTGGAATTCTCCACATATCCTTTTAAATAAGGTTTTAACCATAATGCAGATCGAATATCATCTTCTGGATTATAAGATTTGGTATTTGTAGGCAATACTGAAACGCTCATATCAAAATTAAGTTTAGGGTCTGTAGAAGTTGATATGGCAATAGTTAATGAGTCATTTTCTCGGGATTCGACAACCAGATTAAAATTATCATTGTACTCCTGGGTTTTTATTTCATTATAAACCAATCGTTCCAATATTGGTGTATTGTCCTGAAAAAGTGTAATAGTATTGACTCCTGAATATAGTTTGGCACGATCAATTGCTACTTCTTTTTTGGTTTGATTGGACATAAATTTTACCTTCACTTTTTTCGATTGATGATTTTGCCGAATCATTAATTCATAATCTTTCTTTACGATTTCTTTAAGTGTATTGGGATTTGTATTGAATTCTATTGCCAAATATTCTTCAAAAAGATTATTTAGGGTCATTGCTATCCCTTTGCTCTTTGCCTTAGGAAGCAATGTTTCTATTGCTCGTTTATTAAATGCTATTCGTGCCCTATATCGAACACCTTGCCTAGGTGTTATACAAAACTTACCTATTCCAAATGCATTAGAACTAAATGTGGTGATCGTCTTACCTTGGTCATCAACAATACTACCCTCTGTGAAAGCCACACTTCTTCCTGTTGTATTGATCAATTTAAAACCAACGGTGTTTTTAGTATCTGCCACCAAATGCCCCCCTTCAGGAAGCAGCTGAAAGTCGTATTGTATCTTCTTTGTTGTCTCATCTTTTGCAACTCCATTAATAATGTTGATCCTTTTGGTATAAGATTCGTCTTCCAAGAAATTGTTCATCCAATTGGTAGAAACCCTTAAATAATAAGTTCCACTTGTCAATGTCGAATCCACTTTTATATTGCCTTTCATACTTCCTTCGTATCCTAAAAAAAGGCCATCGTACACTTCCTTTCCTTGTTCATCAAATAGTTCTACATTGAAGTTTGTGGTATTAAAAGAAGGTCGTTGGCTTTGTTGGTCATAAGCGTATCCTTTGAACCAAATTTCTTCACCAGCAAGATAAGTGTCTTTATTAAGATGCAGATAGAGTGTTTCTCTGGGAAACTCAAAATAAGAAGCATTGGCTTGCTCTGGAGTAATCTTTACCTCATTTTGAGCGAGCATAGTATTTGAAAGAAAAAGTAAAACAAAAAGGCGTAAAAGATGATTCATATATAGTGAGTATTAAAGTTAGTTACCAATTATTATCTCGTGTTCAAATATTTTGAAGCATTCAAACACGATATTCTTATTAAGTTTAGTTCCCCTTTGCTTTATTTACAATCTGAGTTTTAGAAATTAAAGTGCCATCTCCCAGCATTCCCTCGATGTGTAAGGTTATTTCATCAAGGCCTGTATTTGGGATTTTGAATATGGCTAGTCCATTTTCGTCAAATGCTAACTTGGGGTGCCAAGAAATCGTTCCATAATTCACAAAAAACGGATCGGTATAGGTAATGTATCCGGGATTATAAAACTCTTTTACGGGTTCAAACCCTTTTTTAAATTCGTATTCTAGATAATCCTGATTTGGTGTTCGTGTTCGAAGTAATGGGAATCGTCTGGTGTAAATACGTATCGAACCTCCTCGTCCTCCTCTAGAACCAGCACCATAGTTCGTTCTATCCATATAGATTCTATCCACATCTTGCGTTCTATAATCCCATAGGATACCATAATCTGATAATAAAACATCATCCAAATAAACAGCCACAGGTTTGGGTTGATCTTCCTCCTCGGGATCAGGAAGTGCTAGTTGTCCACTGCCACTAGTAGAACCTATCGAACTAACAACAGCACCACCAATAGGAAGTATTGATATATCGGTTGGACTTTGATTGAACACTCTAAACTTTCCCGTTGACCTGATATAATCTAATATTGAAAAGTACTGCTCGGCTTTCTCTAAAGTTATTTTTGTCGAATTCAAATGAAAATACTTCGGAATGCTTATTCGACTTGTTTTCTTTAACTCCTTTTGGCTACTCCCTTTTAACTGTACTGCCTCCAATTCTTGGATATTGTAAGTAAAATTATACGGTACTACTACCTTGTTCTGTATTCTTTGTTCAGATTGTCTTTCTGAAATTGGAGATATGTTGACAAAAGGTCGATTGATTCTTTCGGATTGTACCTGAAGATAAGCTCCTGATTTTTTAAAACTTCCCTTAGCCATAATCCCAGAAATTTTAAGTTTCTCTCCTTTTTGTGGGAAAAAATGCGCTACCTCAAAAGTGTTGTCTTGATTCACCTGCACTAACTTGGCTCCATTATTAATCGACGGATAAAAATATACCTTATCGACCTTGATCTTTTTCTTGTTTTGAATCTTACCAGTAATCTTAAAACCTTGATTGAAATTATAGCGAACCTCTGGAGTGTGCTTAAAAATATTTTCCCAGGTATATTTACTCCACCCTTGAGAGATCAATAGTACATCCAGATCATATATTTTATCACGATCAATATTGGTAAAATAATGCTTCGCATTTTCTATATATCCCTTAAGGTAGGGTTGTAGTAACATTGCAGACCGTATATTATCTTGATGTTCATATGCTTTGGTCTCTGACGGCAATACAGAAACACTAAGATCATAGGCAGCATATGTATTTGGTGCTTGCACTGCTATAGATACAGAATCTGATGAGCTGGTATTTCTCACAATAGTAATCTTGTCCTCTTTGGCATCGACAGGATTAAAAATCAATCGTTCCAAAACAGGTGTATTCTCTTTGAAAAGGGTTATGGTGTTCACTCCTGTATACAAATCCGAACGTGGAATAGAAATCGTTTTCTCTAGTTCTTTTGGTTTGAAATATATTTTCATCTTTTTTGAAAGATGATTCTTTCGGATGAGTACCATATAATTGCTAAACACTAATTCTTTTATAGTTGCCTCATTAGTATTAAACTGCATGACTACCTCATTTTCCAAAAGGTTATTAATGCTCAAACTAACACCTTTATCATGAATCTCTGGGAATGCTGCTTCAACTTCATGTCCATCTTTAAGTCTAATGAATGCCCGATATTGTTTACCTGGTACTGGAGTGATGTTGAATTTACCCAATCCTAAAGTATTCGAAGAAAAGGTAGTCACTTCATTACCCAACTCATCTTGAACTACACCTTGATCAAACCCAACACCATACCCTTGATCATTAATTAATTTGAAACCTATAGTGTTGAATGTATTGTACACTACATGCCCACTTTCAGGAAGTAGTTGGAAATCATAGCTTTCTATTTTCTTTGGAGTTTGTGCAGGAAGTTCATCCTTGATGATACGTATCTTTTTGGTGTACGTCTCATCTTCTATAAAATTATGCATCCAATGGGTAGATGCTCTTATGTAGTAGGTGCCACTATTCCAGTTAGAATCTACAAGAATATTCCCTCGAAAACTACCATTGTTTCCCATAAAAACTCCATCATAGACTTCATTTCCCTGTTCGTCAAAAATTTCAACCTCAAAATTAGTGGTATTTAACGAAGGTAAATTGTTTTTTTGATCATAGGCGTAACCTTTAAACCAGATTTCTTCTCCAGTAATATAGGTGCTCTTATTGACATGAAGATATAGTGTCTCTCTAGGGATATTAAAATAAGAAGCATTGGCTTGTTCTACTGTAATGTCCTGATTTTGTGAAAAAACAGGGAATACAGAGAGTAATAGGGTGAACAACCCAAACAGATAGCTTTTCATATGTTTTCTATGAATTAGATGTAGTTAGTTACTTAGATTATAAATGTTGTATTGGGAGTTATTTTATCTTGTGTGTTTTAGAAATCAAGCTACCATCGCTCATCATTCCCTCCAGGTGCAAGGTTATATTTTCTAAGCCTGTATTGGGGATCTTAAACACAGCCGTGCCTGTATTATCAAAATGCAATCTGGGTTGCCAGTGTATAGCTCCATAATTCACAAAAAAAGGATCTTTATAATTGGTATATCCAGGGTTGTAAAATTCTTTGGTAGGCTCAAAACCTTTGGTAAACTCATATTCCAGATAGTTCTTATCTCCATCATGGGTTCTTACTAATGGATATCTTCGTGTATATAACCTAATCGTTGGTCCTGCTCCTCTTGCACCTGCACCATACCCAATAAAATCAGTATATATTCTATCCACATCTGCGGTTCTCAAATCCCATAAAATTCCCAAGTCCGCAAGTAGAAAATCATCCAAATAAACATTTACACCTGTTCCAACTCCAATAGGTGGTGCCTGACCAACTGGTAAACTTATAGTAGTTCCTCTTCTAGTAAGAATACGTACAAATGAAGCATTGTCTCTTTGCACATTAAATTTTCCTGTGGATTGAATATAATCTAATATTGAATAATACTGCTCTGCTTTCTCTAGCGTAATCTTTTTAGAATTCAACTCAAAGAATTTTGGGATTTGTATGCTACTTGTTCTTTCCAATTCCTTTTGGCTACTTCCTTTTAGCTCTACAGTCTCCAGCTCTTGTACATCACTCAAAAAATTATAGGGTACTACTACCTTATTTTGGATCTTTTGGGTATACTGTTTGTCTGCTACAGGAAAAGTATTGAAAAATGGTCGGTGTATCCGGTCAGATTGCACCTGCAGATATAGTCCTGATTTCTTAAAATCTCCCTTGGTTTTAATCCCTGAGATTCTTAGTTTTTCTCCTTTTTGCGGGAAGAAATTATCGATTTCAAAAGTATTATCTTGATTTACCTCAACAAGTTTTGCCCCATTATTGATCGTTGGATATAGATATACATTATCCACTTCTTCTCTTTTCCTGTCCTGAATCTTACCTGTAATTCTGAAGCCTTGATTAAAGTTATATTTAACTTTTGGACTGCTATTAAAGATGTTTTTCCATTTGTATTTACTCCATCCTTGGGTAATCAGTAACAAATCCAGATCGTATATCTTATCTCTGTCAACATTGGTAAAATATCGCTTCTCGTTTTCTATAAAACCTTTTATGTACGGTCTTAGCAACATTGCCGAATGAATATTATCTGTATGCGCATAGGCTTTGGTCTCCGATGGTAATACAGAAACACTAAGATCATACGCATGGTCCCAACTGGGTGCCGCAACTTCTACCATCAAAGAATCCGTTGTTGTGCTGTAAGTACTTACTTTGATCCCATCATCTTGTATATTGATCGGGTTAAATACCAGACGTTCCAAAACAGGCATATCTTCTTTAAAAAGGGTCAATATGTTCATTCCTTCATATAAGTCTGAACGTTTTATCGACAGTTTCTTTTTCAACTCCTTCGCCTTAAAGCGAACTTTTACCTTTTTAGAGAGATGATCATTTCTAATAAGTATTGCATAGTTGTCCTTTATGAGTTCCTTTATAGTAGCAGTATTCGTATTGAGCTCTACCGCGAGTTCCTCATCAATTAAATTATTAATGCTTATACTAACTCCTTTCTTTTCAATTTGTGGAAATTTCCCTTCAATTTCACGACCATCTTTAAGTTTGATAAGCGCTCGATAGGTCTTACCCAACCTAGGTGCAATATTGAACTTACCTAGACCTAATGCATTTGATGAAAAGGTAGTCACCTCATTACCCAGCTCATCCTGAATCACACCACGATCAAAGGTAATACCATATCCCTGGTCATTGATGAGTTTGAAACCGATGGTGTTAAAGGTGTTCGCAACTACATGCCCTCCTTCAGGAAGTAATTGAAAGTCATATTGAGTGTTTTCTGAAGTTACCACCTCTGGTAGCTCGTCCTTGATGATGCGTATCTTTTTGGTGTACGTTTCATCCTCGACAAAATTGTGCATCCAATGGGTAGAGGTTCTCATAAAATACGTACCACTACTCCAGGTAGAATCTACTTTTATATTCCCTTGAAAGCTGCCATTGCTGCCTATAAAGACCCCATCATAGACCTCATTACCTTGTTCATCAAAAATCTCGACTTCAAAATTGGTGGTATTGATAGAAGGAAGGTTATTTTGCCGATCATAGGCATATCCTTTAAACCAAATCTCCTCGCCAGTAACATAGGTGCTCTTGTTAACATGAAGATATAAGGTTTCTCGGGGAACTTCAAAATAAGAAGCATTGGCTTCTTCTACAGTAACAATATCTCCGCCTTGTGCAAAAACGGGGAGTGAAATAAACAGTAAGGCCAAAAATTGAAATAGATGGTTTTTCATACGCTTTTTATGAATTAGATAAGTTAGTTGCTTCGTTTAGAACTACTTTGTTGTTTGATTACTTTACCTTTTGTGTTTTAGAAACTAAGCTCCCATCACTCATCATTCCTTCGATGTGTAAGGTTACATTTTCTAATCCCGTATTTGGGATTTTAAACACAGCGGTACCTGTTTTATCAAAACGTAATCTAGGCTGCCAATATATGGCTCCATAATTCACAAAAAACGGATCTTTATAATTGGTATATCCGGGATTATAAAACTCTTTGGTAGGCTCAAAACCTTTGGTAAACTCATATTCCAGATACTCCTTATCCTTATTATCACCTCTTACCAACGGATATCTTCTAGTATATATCCTAATCGATCCAGCTGCTCCAGCTCTGGCACCTCCTCCATAACTAACTCTATCCATATAAATACGATCTACATCGGCGGTTCTTAAATCCCATAGAATACTTAATTCTGAGAGTAAAATTTCATCCAGATAGACAGCTACATCTGTTCCTTCCGACAATTGATCCAATATTTCTAACGTCGGGTCTTGCCCAACAGGAAGGCTATATTCTGGAGCCCAGGGAGGTAAAATACGTACAAAAGATGCATTATCTCGTAGTACTTTGAACTTTCGTGTGGACTGAATGTAGTCCAAAACAGAATAATATTGTTCTGCTTTTTCGAGTGTAATTTTCTTAGAATTCAGTTCAAAGAACTTTGGGATTTGAATACTGCTAGTTCTCCCGAATTCTTCCTCAGCTTCTCCTTCTAATTCTACAGTCTCTAGCTCTTGTACATCACTCAAAAAGTTATAGGGTACTACTACCTTATTCTGGATCTTTTGGGTATACAGTCTATCCACTACAGGAAATGTATTCAAGAATGGTCGGTGTATTCGGTTGGATTGTACCTGAAGGTATAGTCCCGACTTATTAAAATCCCCTTGAGCTGCTATCCCCGAGATCCTTAATTTCTCTCCTTTTTGTGGGAAAAAGTTATCGATCTCAAACGTATTATCTTGATTTACCTGTACAAGCTTTGCTCCGTTGTTGATGGTTGGATATAGATATACTTTATCTACCGCTTCTCTTTTTTTGTCCTGGATCTTACCTGTAATTCTGAAGCCTTGATTAAAGTCATATTTAACCTCTGGATTGGTATTAAAGATGTTTTCCCATTTGAACTTGCTCCATCCTTGAGTGATCAGTAACAAATCCAAATCGTAAATGTTATCTCGATCAATATTGGTAAAATAACGCTTCTCGTTTTCTATAAAACCTTTGATATAAGGTCTTAGTAACATTGCCGAATGGATATTATCTGAATGCGAATAGGCTTTGGTCTCTGTAGGGAGTACGGATACACTTAGATCATATGCGCTATCCCAATTAGATAATGCTACAGCGATTGACAAAGAATCCTTTGTCGCGCCATAAGCACTTACTTTGATCCCATCATTTTGTATGTTGATTGGATTAAACACTAGGCGTTCCAAAACAGGCATATCTTCTTTAAAAAGGGTCAATATGTTCATTCCGGCATATAGGTCTGACCGCTTTATGGATAGTTTCTTTTTTAACTCTTTTCCTCTAAAACGGACTTTTACCTTTTTGGAAAGATGATCATTTCTGATGAGTATCGTATAATCGTCTTTTAGTAACTCCTTTATCGTATTGGTATTGGTATTAAGCTCTATCGCTAACTCATCTTCGATCAGATTATTGATACTTATACTAATTCCCTTTCTTTCAATTTGTGGAAATTTACCTTCAATTTCACTGCCATCATTGAGTTTGATCAATGCACGATAAGTCTTGCCTAATGTAGGTGTAATATTGAATTTACCTAATCCCAATTCATTAGAAGAAAATGTAGTCACTTCATTGCCCGACTCATCCTGAATCACACCACGATCAAAAGCTACACCATATCCCTGATCATTAATCAATTTGAAGCCAATAGTGTTGAACGTATTAGCTACCACATGTCCTCCTTCTGGAAGTAACTGAAAATCATATTGTACATTTTCTGAAGTTACTACTTCTGGTAACTCGTCCTTGATAATACGTATCTTTTTGGTATAGGTCTCGTCCTCTGCAAAATTATGCATCCAATGGGTAGAGGCTCTCATAAAATAGGTACCACTACTCCAGGTAGAGTCCACTTTTATATTTCCTTGAAAACTACCATTGTTGCCCATAAAGACTCCATCGTAGATTTCTTTACCCTGTTCATCAAAAATTTCAACTTCAAAATTGGTAGAATTAATCGAAGGAAGATTGTTTTGTCGATCATATGCATATCCCTTAAACCAGATCTCTTCTCCAGTAACATAAGCACTCTTATTAACATGAAGATACAAGGTCTCTCGGGGAACTTCAAAATAAGAAGCATTGGCTTCTTCTACAGTAACAATATCTCCGTCTTGCGCAAAAACGGGAAGTGAAATAAACAGTAAGGCCAGAAATCTAAATAGATGGTTTTTCATAAGCTTTGTGAATTATTGAGTTGATTACTAGACAAAAACACCCCATTGTGAATATTTTAAAAATACTCAATAAATGGGGTGAATTCTGTTTATAAATTCACAAATATTATACCGATCTTAAGAGATTTAAGTTAATTTTTTGCCAATACTTCTAATTAAATGTTATGGTTTTCATAATTGCCTCTAACTCAAACATATTATCTCGTTTGTTTACCGAAGGGGCAAATACAAAACCTTCTAGCACTAGTAGTCTATTATTTGGCTTATCTTCTATAGCGTAGTTTACAAAAGGACCCGCCATAAATCTATTTTTGACTTCCCAGGTTCCTTTGGTTTCGAAAGCAAACCTTCCATCAAGATTTGTTTCGTACAAATAGGGTGCATACGCTTGTTCTGTAACAAATTTCCCTACCTCTTCAGTTGGAATTTTTACAGCGCCGATAGAATCTCTCATCTTTACAATACTCGCTACCGTATTCGAATCTTTACTGATGGTATTCATAGGTAGCTCGTATATCATCAAATTCATGCTACCGTGTTGAATATCTTTACGAATCCAGAAAAAATCTTCTTCCTCTACTGCAATACGATACGCACTAGGTATATCGAGATTGATTCCTAATTTTTCTGGTAATTGAGGTATCTTTTCTAATGACTTTCTAATTCTTGTTTGTTTTTCTTTAGTTTCGACCAGTTTGAATTTGGCGACGATGGTTTCATAGTTTTTGATCAATTCATTTGCCACATCTTCTTCTGTTTTTCCTGAAATCACATATCCTACCTGAGGGGTAGCAAACTTATTGGTAAGTACCTGAAAATTGTTTTCTCCTCCTTTATTGAGTTGCAAAAAAGTTCTGTTCTTTCGTGCTAGTCCAGAAAAAGCTGTTTTTGGCATTTGGCGCATCGAAAACAAAGGTTCTTCCTGAGGAAGCCCTGGAACTTCGGCTCCAAAATACTTGCGGATGGTATCCCCTAGTTTTCCTTTCCATAAATCATTATCAATAACGACCGAAAGCTCGTTGATCTTTCCAACAGAGTGGGCCATCGCCCCTTGCGAAGACTTCTTTTTTTCAGTTTTGGTTTCTGTGCATGCAAGTAAACACAGCGCACCAACAATGGTGAGTGCTATTTTTTTCATAAGATATTGTTTGCGGTTATGACTTCGAAAGCTTCAGTTTCATACCTGGCTTTATACCACTACCGCTAATATCGTTCCAATTTTTAAGATTTTCGACGCTTATCCCCTTAAATTTTTGCGAAATACTCCATAAGGTGTCTCCAGACTTGACAACGTAAGTCTCAATATTGGGATCAATAGGCTTACTTTTTATGGGTGTCTTCTTTTTTACGGGAGCGTCTACAACAGGTCTTCTTGGATAGATAGTAAGTCGTTGTCCTATTCTTAAATTATTGCTTCGTAAACCATTCCATCGCTTAATCTGGCTTACTCGTACTCCGTATTTTCTTGCTATTCTCCCCAGGTAATCTCCACTTCGAACACGATATCTGATTCTATCATTAGCTTCAAAATATTTTGGCAACGGTTTTTCGCGCTTATCGAATTCTGCCTTAGCTCTTGCATAGATTGTATCCTCGTTGGCTACAAAGGCTCCCACCTCATTCAAAGGTAATCGAAGTACATAGTCTTCGTCCTTGATATAAGGAATAATATCTAGCTTGTAAGAAGGGTTTAAGAACTGTAATTCTTCAACATCGATATTCATGTATTCTGAAACCTGATCCAAAGTAATCATCTGTTTTACCTTGATCGTATCAGTTTCAAAATATCCAAACTCTGGTCTTTTGGGTTTGAAACCATGCTTGTCGGCATACTCAAAAATATACATGGTTGCTAGAAATGCTGGTAAATACCCTGCTGTTTCTCTAGGTAGGTTGTGTCGTATATTCCAATAATTGGTATATCCTCCACTGCGTCTTATGGCTTTGGTCACATTCCCTGGACCAGAATTATAAGAAGCTAAAGCCAAATCCCAGTCCCCAAATATTTCATACAACTTTGCCAAATACTTACACGCCGCTTTGGTGGCCATGATAGGATCCATACGCTCATCTACATACGAGCTTACTTCTAATCCATACATTTTTCCTGTTCCGTACATAAACTGCCATAATCCTGTAGCTCCTACTCTAGATTTTGCTCTAGGCTTCAGCGCAGACTCTACAATGGCTAAGTATTTAATTTCTAGGGGAATATTTTGGTTATCTAGCTCTTGCTCAAAAAGAGGGAAGTAAAAATGACTTAGTGCCATAAGTCGCTCCAGATGCTCATGTCTATTTTTGAGGTATCTTTTGATCACACTTTCCAGAGAAGGGTTGTATTCTACATTAAAAGGCGTACGTGCATTAAGTTCTGCCAATCGGGCCTTTAGTGTATCCGTGGGTAAGTCTACATATTCTACCGGTTCGTATTCGAGTTCGGTTACCGATTTATAAATGCTGTCAAATAAACTAGAATTGTATAGTTCTTGTTTCCACAGAGAATCCAGTCGTGATAACTTTGGGTGATCCTTTGCGGCATAAATCACAGAATCTTTTACACTAGTAGAAGTAACCGTTGTTGTCTGTAATTCAATTCCCGTTTTGATGATCTTGGTAGTATCTACAACCGTCACCGTATCTTGTTGAAGGCCCACATTTTTTTCCAGTACAATTTCCTTGGTGTTCTCTGGATCGGTTTCAGGTGTAGGTTCCTGAGCCGAAACTGTAGTTAGTATTGCCAAAAAACAAAAAAATAATGCATACTTATTTTTCATTCCAATCATCTTACGATACGGTTTAATTCTTTTTAAAACTATTTAGGGAATTCTGGGGTAAAAAGCATTGCTGTCAACATGTTATCAACAATACATCAGCGAAAATCGCATTTTTTTTCTAAAATCCAAAAGATCAAGACGTTAAAAACATTAAAAAACCGGTTCAAATGACCGGTTTTATCTTAATTCTTACAAAAAATGTTGATTTTCCTACTAAAATCTACTATTTATTAGTTTTCTATTGCTGCAATTCCAGGAAGTGTTTTTCCTTCTAAACTTTCCAGCATCGCTCCTCCACCGGTAGATACATAACTTACTTTATCTCCAAAACCGAACTGTTTTACCGCTGCTACCGAATCTCCTCCACCTACTAGCGAAAACGCTCCATTTTGTGTAGCCTCGGCAATCGAATGTCCAAGTGCTATCGTTCCTTTGGCAAAATTTTCCATCTCAAAAACACCTAATGGACCATTCCAAAGAATGGTTTTTGATTGCAAAATAACGTCATGAAAATTCGTCAACGTTTCAGGGCCTGCATCCAATCCTTGCCATCCTTCTTTTATAGCATCTACCTTCATGATTTCAGTATTGGCATTGTTATCAAAGGCATCCGCTCCCAAAACATCTACAGGCAAATGTATCTGAACTCCTTTTTCTGCAGCCTTCTTTAAAATTTCTAGGGCCAATTCTTGTTTATCATCTTCGCAGATCGAATCCCCGATTTGTCCTCCTTGAGCTTTTACAAAGGTATAGGTCATTCCTCCACCTACGATCAAATGGTCTACCTTATCCAAAATGTTTTCGATAATGGTAATTTTTGAGGACACTTTTGATCCTCCTAATACTGCAGTAACTGGTTTCTCTCCGCTACTTAAGACCTTATCAATACTTTCGATCTCTTTGGCCAATAGGCTTCCAAAACATTTCTGATCCGGGAAAAACTTAGCCACCACCGTTGTAGAAGCATGAGCTCTATGTGCAGTTCCAAAGGCGTCGTTTACATAAATATCTCCTAGTTTGGATAATTGTTCGGCAAAAGCTTCATCTCCTGCTGTTTCGCTGGGATGGAATCGTAAATTTTCTAATAACAATACCTCTCCTGGGTTGAGTGCTTCTACAACATCTTCGGCTTCCTGACCAACACAATTTGCTACAAACTTTACCTGCACACCCAATACTTCGGATACTTTTTCTACAATATGACGTAACGAAAACTCATCCTGAACCCCTTTTGGTCTTCCTAAATGCGACATCAAAACCGCACTACCCCCATCTTCAAGAACTTTGATAATGGTAGGCTTGGCTGCCTGAATTCTTGTGTCATCGGTTACCTTGAATTCTTCATTCAAAGGCACATTAAAATCAACTCGTATTAGGGCTTTTTTATTTTCGAAATTATAGTCACTGATTGTCTTCATTTTACTGGTATTGGATTGAGCAAACGAAAATAATTTTATTTCATTAAAAACCTCCGAATTATCAAGAAAAAAATCTACGAAAACGATAGTAAATTTTAAGTTTTATTGATTTTTTACAAAAACCGCTTTTTTGATGGAAAAATGATATTCCATAAACTTGTCACAATCCTAATTAATAGTGCTTCATTTTATGGGGTACCTCATACTTCTTTTTATATTTGCCTATGCTTTTTTCCGAAATTTTAGGACTGCAACATATCAAAAGTTATCTCACTACAAGTGCAGATCGACAACGTATTCCGCATGCACAACTTTTTGTAGGTCCTAATGGGAGCGGTACACTCCCGATGGCGATTGCCTATGCGCAATATATTTTATGTCAAAATAAAAACGCAGAAAACACAGAAGGGAACCATGCCTGCAATATCAAATTTGATCATCTGGCACATCCGGATTTACATTTTGTATATCCCGTAGCTATCAATGATAAGGTAAAAAAGCATCCTACATCAGATCAGTTCGCCGAGGAATGGAGAACATTCGTTAAGGAGAATCCCTACGGAAGTATCTTTGATTGGTATCTCTCTTTGGGCATTGAAAACAAGCAAGGACAAATCGGGGTTGATGAAGCCTTAGAAATTGTAAAAAAGCTTTCCCTCAAAAGTTATGAAGGTGGCTACAAAGTGATGTTGATCTGGATGGCGGACAAAATGAATATTGCGGCTTCCAACAAGTTGTTGAAACTTATCGAAGAACCACCAGAGAAAACCATATTTATCTTGATTACCGAGGATCAGGAACAGCTTATCCAAACGATCAGATCCAGATGTCAGGTTTTACATTTCCCTCCTTTGGGAGAGCAAGTGATTCAGGAAGCGCTTCAAAAAAATGAAAACCTATCCGATACTCAAGCTTTGAAAATTGCCCATCAAGCCAATGGGGATTACAGCAAGGCATTACATTTGTTGCACCACGATGGTGGTGATGAACAGTTCGAAGAATGGTTTATACAATGGGTACGAACAGCTTTTAGAGCAAAGGGCAACAAATCTGCTGTAAATGATTTGATCACCTGGAGTGAATCGATTGCCAAAACAGGTAGAGAAACCCAAAAACGTTTTTTGAACTATTGTCTTGATTTCTTCAGACAAGCACTCTTACTCAATTACGGAGCCGAACAATTGGTGTTTTTGGAACCTCAGACCAGTGGATTTCAACTCGAAAAATTTGCGCCTTTTATACACGGAGCAAACATCATGGATATTTGTAATGAATTGCAGGATGCTGCTTATCATATCGAACGTAATGGGAATGCTAAGATCATACTCACGGATCTCTCAATTAAACTTACGCGATTGCTACATCGCAAAAGTGTTTAAGTCCATTATTTTATCTTCTTAAATCTTACCTCTATATTTGAGCTTTACAAAATCGCTCAACTATGGATAATTTTATGACGCATATCGTCTCAATTACTATTCTATTATTTCTTTTAATCACCTTTTTACAATCCGGGATTGACAAACTAGTAGATTGGAAAGGAAATCTTTCTTGGTTAAAAGAACATTTTGCAGCCACTTTTATGGGCAAAATGGTCCCACTTTTACTATTGGTCGTTTTGGTGATAGAGGTTGTAACTGCTGTGTGCAGTATCATTGGTATTTATCATCTCATTATGGACGGCAATACCTATTTTGGTACCCTAGCTATGTTTTTGGGGTGTATTACACTCTTGCTCCTTCTTTTTGGTCAACGTGTAGCCAAAGACTACCAGGGAGCGCTCACTATTACTTGTTATTTTATTGTAGCTATTTTTGGTTTGTATGTAATCACACCATAAAAAAAGGAGCATCGGTAAATGATGCTCCTTTTTTCTTCTTCTTATATATTGACTCATTATTCTTTAATGAGTTTTACAATCACTTCTCTACGGTTCGAAGTTTTGATTTTTGCAAAATAGATTCCATTGCGCAAACCAGCGATGCTATATGAGTTTTGATTGGTTTTCATCACCAGTTTCCCCATTACATCATAGATCAGCACTTCTTCTACTTCCTTATTTAATCGAACTCTATCTTTGGATGGATTAGGAAATGCTACAATCTCTTTATCTATAGTAGTTACTTCGCTTTCTACTCTGAAATAATAGATTTTTTCGTTGTTACCAGAACGCGTGATAAAGTTAACCACTACTCGATATTCTCCTGCTTCAGTAAATGTATTGCTCGTTCCGTTTCCTATGTCAAACCAATCTGAAGTACATACAGAGTCCGAGGTTGGACAATTATCTTCTAATTCGATATCACAAGTAATCTCATCCAACTTCTGCCATACTATAGAAAGTACATTGAGTAAAGGAAGATCTACTACCTCTCCTTGTTCGTCCTGTATGGTAACCACTGGATAACTTTGACCTGTGATGGCACAAACTAAAATCTCTTCGGCATAAGTAACAATTGGATTCTTGTCTTCTTCAACAATAGTTACTGTTGCAGTTTGTACACTACATCCACCATTATCCGAAACCACTACGTGATGGTCTCCAGCTGCTACCTGAGTAAAGACGTAATTGTTGTTCTCTACAATAATTGGAGCCTCATCATCCAAAGTAATACTGAACGGTCCGTTTCCTGCGATAATATTAACCAGGATTTCTCCATTTTCTCCTGGGTTGGTAGGATTCGTGCCTTCTACCACAATACTTACTTCTTCATACTCTTCTACCAGAATCGTTCCCACAGAGACTTCGCATCCACCTGCACTTAGGGCGCTTCCTTCGTACTCACCAGGCTCCACAGCAAATATTCCTGATGTATTACTCGTTTCTGAAGGATTTGGAGTTCCATTAATTCCCGCTAGCCAGTAAATCACATCTGTGTTTGGTGTATTACTGTCCAATTCTATACGAACTTCATAAACCGATGTTGGTGTACCACTATCCGAAGCACATGTTGCATTGGCAATAAGCGTTCCTCTAAGATCAATTCCTTCTGAAATTTCTATCGGAAACGTAACTCTGCAACCATTAGCATCGCTAACAAAAATGGTAGTTATACCAGCAGGTAAATTTGAATAACTGAATTTATCGATTACAAGATCAGCATCATTATTAGTAATGTTTGTGAAATATGGTGGCGTTCCTCCTGAAATGGCAATTGTAAATTCTCCATCACTATTTCCTGAACAAGTCTCAGGGATTATATTGATCACATCTGCTACAATTGGTGTGGGCTCAGGAATCACAACACTAATTACCTGACTACAACCATTGGCATCCTGAACTAACACTTCATAATTACCAGCAATTAGTCCTTCAAAAGTATGAGCGTTTAACACTCCATCGGATTCATCACTAAAAAACAGACCTGGATTTGAAGCCAAAGCATACGAATATGGTGGTGTCCCCCCTGTTACTTGTACTCTTATGGTCCCATCATTATCTCCTACACATAAAATCGAAGTTGTTATATCCGCTGCCCCAACCAACTCTTGAGGCTGCGTAATCACAAAAGGAATGGTAGACGGACTAACTCCATCACTTTCCACCGTGTAATTATAATTCCCTGCAGCCAAATCTCTAAACTCACTATTGGATTGTGGTCCAACAGTAATGGTATTACCAAAGAAGTTAGTTCCAGTAAGTGTATATTGATAATTTCCTGTGCCTCCTGTTACATCAGCACTTACCACAGCAGTGCTTTGTGCATAACAGTTGATAAAGGTGGAACCAAGATCCAAAGTCACCTCAAGATTATCAATTACAGGCTCTTGTAAAGTTACTGGAAATTCTACACGGCAAGAATTACTATCATCGATGCTTACTAAATAATTTCCAGGATCCAAATCAACAAATAAATTGGACGTAGCTGTGATTGGCCCAATACCATCACCCGTTAACGTATAGAAATATGGCGGTGTTCCTCCGGCAGTATCTATCTCAATTTGCCCTCCGGTTTGCGTGGTTGGATCAGTTACTGTAAAACTGGCTGTTATGGGTTGCGGTTCTGAAACTACTACGTTTGCTGCAACGTTACAAAATGGTGCTTCGGAAGCAGTTATTTCCACAGTATACAATCCAGCCAACAAATTAGTAATAACAACAGGTCCCGCATTGGTATTTCCTGTTCCTGAAATGGTGGTAACATTGGTTACATTATAGTCATATGATCCTGTATATCCAGAAACCTCAATAGTAATTGATCCATCACTATCTCCAAAACAAGTAATGTCTGAAGCAACCAATGCCTGTATTTCGACTGTATCAAAAGGATCAATCGAGTACGATGGTGTGTCAAAATTACACCCTGTCGCCAAATCTGTAATCCTAAATGTATACGATCCTACATTCGATAATGTGAACATTGCAGTTGTTTCTATTCCGACAGTCGCTCCGTTATCACCTGTACCTTGGGCAACGGTTTGACTTGGAACAACCCCATTAAGCTCTTCAAAAAGAAAAGGACCTACACCTTCAGTAATGGAAACAATTACCGTTTCTGGATTATTGCATGAGATTTGTCCTGCGTTTATCGCAGAAACATCTCTAACCACTGTTGGATTATTAATCGGAGAAGTAGCATCAAAAGTAAAGACTTTACTTAATGTACAAGAATTATCCGATCTTTGTGCTGTAACCGTATAGTTCACTCCTCCATCCAAAACAAAAAATCCCGTATTCGCATCTCCAGAGATAGGAGCTGGTGTAACCGAATACAAATATGTAGGCCCTGCTGGTGCAGCAGAAACCGTTACTTCAATGTTTTGGGTATTGCAATCTATATTTCCAATGGTTGCATTAATGTCATCTATTTCTAGCAAAGGGGCAACTGTAGTATCAAAAGACACAAAACAATCACCTGTTGCCTGATTTCGTATATACAACGCATAGTTGCCTGCTGTACTCACAGGAATATCATAAGGATCTGCGGTAATGGCAGTAAATAGTCCTGTCGGGCTGAAGCTCCATTCATAGCTTCCTGAACCACCTGAAATAGCATCTACTCTAATAATGGCGTCCTCTGTTCCAGAACTACAACTTAATTCACGTATTACGGATACCGTTGCATCTATTGGTGAAGGTGCTGTTACCGTTTGCACAGCCGACGTAACAGCACATATAGGATCTGCTGACGGATCGGATGTATTGTTATGCAATACTTCGATATAATAAAATCCATCAACAACATTGTCAAACGTTATGTCTCTTTCTGTACTAGTTAGTTTTTCTACTTCTGAATCTGCAGAAGTATCTACCAATCGATAGGTATACGTTCTTCCTGCAACTGTTGGAGATACCTGAATACTGATCTCACCGCTATCTGTTGCACAAGCGGCATTAACCGTCTCTACGTTATCAATGTTTATAGCACTATATGTCTCAATACCTGTAATATTGGCTTCAATAATACAAGGAGGGATTCCTGCAGGAACATTAGTGTCTGTTACAAAAAAGGCATATGTAGCACTTGGATCTGCAGGGATTGGAATTTCAAATACATTGTTGGTTTGGAAATTGTTTGAACCATCATCATACTGGTAGTCTCCTGCTCCCGACGTAACATTTACTTGAACCAATGCCCCTGTGTCACATGTTTCTGGGGCTATTAACACGGCCTCTGCTGTAAAGTCTGGTGCGCTATTAATGGTTACTGTTTCGGTAAACACACAATCTGGCGCCGGAAGATTAGTAACTACCTCAACTGTATAAGTTCCTGGCGCAAGACCAGTTTGGGTATAAACTCCATTATTAGCATCACTATTGAGAACAACAATTGGTGAGCTCAAATTCCCTCCAGAAATAGTGTATTGATATTCTGGTAAACCGCCAATTACTTCTATGTTGATTCTTCCAAAACCATCACCATTGGCATCGTTGATACAAGTGGGGTCTGTAGCTGTAATCTGTACTGTTGGATTAATTTCAGGAACATTGATGGTTTCTGTATACTCGCATCCTGGGAATGTGGTATCTATGGCATACACTGTAATGTCTCCTCCACCCCCAGCAGGAATAGGGAATACTGTTGTGTTGCTATATGGCCCTCCAGAATTCAAACTAAACTCAAAATTTAAGGGTGCATTGGTTACCTCAACGCTTCCAGCATTGCCACACTCTATAGGTTGCATAGTGAGTTCGGGCTGATAATCGGTTTTGGATACACTAAAATAAAATGGATTGAAACAACCCCCGTCAAACTCTGCCAGGATTCTATAGTCTCCGGTTTCAGAAACTGTAAAACTAGGCGTATTCCCTCCTGGTTCCTCTACCCAATTTGTATCCGTACAGTCTCCTGATAATAAAGAACAAGGATCATTTGCATCTGATGCACATGCACCACTTGGTGCTAATCGTTGCCACGAGATGGATACTAAATTAAGCGTTGGATCAAAATTAGTTTCTAATAAAAAGTCCTGATCTCCACATAATAGAATTTGTGGAATATCGATTCCACTACAATTTTCAGAAATGATACTGGTTCCGTTTACATAATCCAAAATTGGGTTTGAAATGGCTCTAAAACTTGAAACATTAAATTCTTCTGTAAGGGTTACACAGGTTCCATCTGCTGGATTTGTATCCTCTTTGCTCACAGTATAAGTTCCTTCTTGAGCATTGGCAAGGTCAAGAATGTTGGCATTAGCTCCTGTTTGTATTATTGGGGACACAATTCCTGGCCCAGACCAAGTATATCGATCATACCCTAATCCAGCTACTAACTGAAGATTACCTGTACATGTCGTAACATCAGTACTACATGCAGGGATATCTAGCAAAAAGCTTGTTGGCAGTGAGTTTCCTACCCCACAATTATCAACAGTGGTGCTACTTGGAACTCCTACAACCGAAATACCAGAAAATTCTCCTATATAAGAAGAAGTTGCTGAACTTTGGATATTCTCTGAGCAAGTATTTCGAAGTGAAGCACAATCATTTATCACTCGTACTCTATATCGAATAAATATAGGAGCGTCTGTGGTTTCTACAATACCTGAAGGTATTACAAAATCTATTTTTCCTGGTACTGATTGATCATACACCACTCCAGCAGGTAAGCTTGCATCATCTATATTTACCAAATCCATATTTGCTGGAATTTGAGTAGAAACAATTACAGAGCCATCTAAGAAATTCTCATTTCCGACATTTTCTATCGCTAGTTCATAAAACAACTCATCACCCAAATCTAATGTGCTACCCGTGATGTCTGTGGCAGTTGTTGTGTTTAATCCTCTTTTTATGACTAAAAGTTCTGGTTCTATGTTTTCTGTAGCAAAAGCCGTTAGAAATACTCTGTAGCTATCTTGATCGGTTCTTAGCCTAAAACCAACATTTTCTTGATTATTTCCGATTAGAGAATTTCCGGGATTTGGTAAATCAAAAATATCGATATCATATCCAAGCGTATTTTGTGAATTTGGATTCCTATTCGTTACAAAGGCACCATTGTTTGTAATTGAACTATTGAAAAAATTTGAAGATGGGTTATTCCCGCTTTGATCTCCCAGCGATTCATAGATATCAGAAGTGTTTAAAATACTTACTCTATCCCCTCCTAAGCCTTGATCTCCTTCTAGAGAAGAAATTCCAAACTTTGCGTTAATTGATAGTGGTGCAGGAAGCGTAGGAACCCCAGTATATGTAAAATCTACGTCTGGATTACTACTTACAATCTGTACGAAACCATCGTTGGTACTAATAAACTTTGGAGTCGCTTGTGGGTCTTCATAGACTATCACCAATGTCCATCCTCCTACGGCACCAGAAACTCCAGAAGTTTGACCAATTGTAGCATTCATATTAGCAATAGTAAACGTACCATTGGTATTGTTTTGATCAATAAGATTCGTGATATCTGCGTAACACACATACGGCACATCGTCTTGCGCAACGTTAGACGGATTCGTTGGCGTATTTCTGTATCCGTCGTAAATTACAGAAGTAGCAGTAACATCTATATAAGAACCTCCAGGTACTTTTACTTTGATGTTTCTAAAATCTGCATCTCCGACTTTTCTGGCATCTGCCAATGGTAAGTTGGTTAACTGTTCATCCCCTGTTGTTGTATCTGCACTATTGACTAAGGTGGCATTGACCGTATTAGAAGACATTTCAGTAATGATGGTATTTCCATCTTCTTGGCTTACAGATACCGCCGGTATGGTTATCGCAGCATCTCCTCCTGCTATGGTAAAGTTTCCTGGTCCGTTGTTTACAATAATGACAGCCACAGCTCCTGCATTCTGCACATTAAGTATTTTTTGAGTAAATGAGCAAAAACCTCTTCGAAGTACAGCAATATTACCATTCAGTTCTGCTGTGTTAACAAGGGTTCCACATCCATCATCTATTCCTCCACTATCTTGAACCAATACCAAATCGGCAGTAATCCCGGGTGAGGTGGGTGCATCTATACCTCCAGGATCCAGTGTATTATTATTCACAGAATAATTACCCGCTATGGCAGTATTATTAATGCTAAATATCAATTCGGTTTGCGGAATTCTTTCCAAATAATAGGTAGCAGACCAATACAGTCCTGCATAGGCAATAGTAGTACAACTTGGGTTTGGCGTTATCAGATCTGCACTACTAGAACTAAATGTAGTTGCATCACCATCGATATCGATATAAGCCGAAATGCTATTCCCATTATTTAAATTGCCATTGTAAGCTGCATTTGGATCATACACTATATTATCTGTAAAACTATTCTCTAATCCAACGATAGAATTTCCTATCATGGTGAGATCTCCCTGGACCTGATTTAGCTTTACCCTTTCTGCAAGAGGAACAATCTCTTGAGCATAACTTCTTAGGCCATTAAAAATTAATAGTACTCCTAATACCAATAATTTAAAGTGTAATGGTTTTTTCATTCATTTATAGGTTAGTTAATAAAATTAATTTAGGTGTTGTTTCTATAAGTGTCTGTTTTCGAAAAACATTACCCTAAAAAGTGAGAAAAATTTTGAATGGATAAATAAATAATGTTTCGGCGTAAAAAAACCACCCAAATTGGGTGGTTTTTGCCTGTATATATTTTCTTTAGTAAGTACATCCACATTTACTCTGCCTACAACCAAAGTCAAGTCCTAATGTAATCAAGTGTGATCCAGCTGCAGTGGTTGGCTGTAATACTTCATTTACATTTACCTGATATCCATAAGCCACATAAAAATTAGCTTTTTTGATTCCTATCATGGGAGAGACAGATAAAGGCTTGAAATCCTGATCTACCAGGGATCTAACACTAATTCCTGCCCAATAATAATCTCCTCGATGTAGTTTACGAACTTTTAAGTTAAGGTCGGTTGTAGAACGTCCATCTCCAGCAAAATTCTGATACAATACCGAAGGTTCTATTTCTATATCACTAAATCGATGATAGAACGTATATCCGGTATAGATGTAATAGTTCTGGATGGTAGAAGGCTCTGTTGGATTAAAGTCGTCTATTTCCTTTTGTAATAAGTTTACCGCATTGGCACTCAAAAAGAATCGTCCTAAACGATATAGCAACGCAATATCGAAATTAGAATCATTTACGCTGATATCTGCCAATCCAGGAATTACCGGATTGTCAGGATCACCATTATTAAACTCTGAAGTATCAATACCAAACTGAGTAAACTTATAGCTTATCCCAAAAGATAGGTATTGATTATTATATTCACTCAGTGTTAAATGGTGCGCAAATGACAACTGAATCCCTCTTTGGGTAGTAAAACCATTCTGGTCATTAAACAGAATAGCACCTACTCCCGAACGATCTGATATCCGACCATCTATCGAAAGGGATTGTGTTCCCGGAGAGTCTTCAATACTTACCCATTGTTCGAAACCAGAAGCTCTGATCTGCCAACAATCTCCGATTCCCGCATATGCCGAGGATATCAAGTAAGGGTTATCTGCGATGTATTGATTCTGCACAGGAGCAAAAAACTCTTGAGCAAAGGTGCAATAGCTTGCAAACAGACTTAATATTACAATATACTTCTTCATCTACTATTTTTAATTACTGACCACTGACTTTTCGGTCGTTTGGCTATATCCACTTTGTTTTATAACTCACTTCTAATCTATATATTATCTATACAAGGTGAAGTGACCGGTAAACTCTCTATTGTCTATATCATTAAGGATAATCGTATACCAGTAATCTCCCGAAGGAAGTTCTTTACCTTGGTATGTTCCTTTCCATCCTTGTTGATCTCCTCTATACTCTGCCAACATTCTACCGTATCTATCGAATATGGTTACTTCCATATTTTCGAAGAAGAACGGATCGTCTGCATTTGGAGTTATCTGTCTTGGATACCAGAACCTTTCTTCGGTTGTCGCATTCGGATCATCCGGAGTAAAGTAGTTTGGTATACGGATATTGATATACGTTAAGAACTGTGTTACAATCACCTCACAACCGCTTGAGTCTACTACACGTATGATGTAATCTCCTGTCTCGCGGATTGCAAAAATATTGTCTTCCAATTCTATTTCATTTCCGTTGAAGGTCACAAAATAGGTATACGGTGGTACACCATCAGTCACAATAATCTCATACTCGTTAGGGTCTTGAGGATTATTGGTCATTTGTGCAACCGGCACAGACAATGGAACGTACTCTTCGATAATAATCGTTCCAACATCTACGGTACATCCTCCTGCATGTTCCATCGTACCTTGGTATTCTCCTGGCGCCACTTCAAACTCTCCTGTTAAATTACTATTTGGTGCAGGATCAGCAGTACCATTAATACCGGTAAGAGTAAAGATGATATCTGTGTTCACCGAATCAGGAGATAATTCAAAGTCGATGAAATATCTTGGTCCTGTGGTAATATTCGCCGGATTGTTTGGATCTCTAACCGGACACTCTAATCTAGGCGCAAGATCTGCATCAAGCATTACACCTGGATCGATCGTGATTGGTAAACTAATACGACAGTTATTAGCATCTCTAATGAATACTTCGGTTACTCCTGAAGGTAAATTTGTATAGGTAAACAGATCTACCACAAAGTCACCATCATTATTCGTGATATTCGTCTCATACGGAGGTGTACCTCCAGTGATTTCTATCGTGAATGCTCCATCGTTATCTCCGAAACATGTTTCTGGCATATTGAAGGTTTCTGTAGCCATCAACGTATTTGGTTCTAAGATTTCTCTTGTAAACGTTACATCACAACCATTAGCATCCTGAGCCAACACTAGGTAAATACCTGGCGCTAAGTTCTCGAAGGTGTGCTCGTTAGGAATACCATCTGAAGCATCGTTAAAGAATGTTCCAGGCATAGAATCTATCGCAAACGAGTATGGTGGTGTACCTCCCGCGGCAACAATTCTAATCGTACCATCATCTTCTCCGTTACAAGTTACATTCGTAAAGAATGCCTCTGGTTCGAATAATGGAGGGTTATCTATAGTAAATGGACGAGTCAACGTACAGCTATTATCACTTACAGATCTCGCCGTGTACTCATAGTTACCTGGAGGCAGATCTCTAAACTCTGTTGTAGACTGAGGTCCTAAAATTGTTGCTGTATCAAGATTTTCTAAGATAAACTCATAATCTCCTATACCACCACCCAGATCAGTAATATTAATGATCGCTGTAGCTTCATCACGACAGTTGATCATGGCTGCACTAAGATCCAATTGGAAAGTAATTGGATTGATCGGTACAACTGGCACTGGGTCAGATTGTGGTGATCTACATCCATTACCATCTATCACATAGAACACATACTCACCTTGAGGAAGGTTAAATATGTTAGATGCTGTTGGTGCAGACTCCACTGGGTTAAGAGGGTCCGTTACATTAATCTGAACAAACTGAGGCGTACCCACTGCATTAGTAGCACTTAGTGTTACTGTAGCAGTATTATCACTACATGTTACTGGGTCGATATCTACAATATCAATCAGTACTTGTGGTACATCGTTGATCACAGCCGTTGTTTGCGCAGTACATCCTAATTGATCGTATACGGTAATTGTATACGTATCAGGACCTAGGTTCTCGAATCTGTTTACGGTTTGTTGTACACTTTCTGGTCCTCCAGTTGGTGTAATTGTATAACGTAATGGGATATCCGTTGCTGTTGCAAGTACCGTAATTACTCCATCCGTTTCTCCGAAACAGCTAATACTACTATCAGGGATAGGCGTAATGGCCACATCGTCTGCTGGTGGTGTTACTGTTATCGTATCATCATCTGTACATGTAAATGTTCCATTATCATCTACAGCAGTTACTGTAAAGGTGAACACCCCTGCAGTATTGGTAGCTTGAGCAATTGATAATCCCTCAAACAATCCTGTGGTATTCACATCTCCAGTTTCTACAAGTGTGTAGGTTACATTTCCTCTTGCTCCACTTACACTTGTCTGGAATGAAATATCATTTGCAGGATCACAACTTTCCTGATCGTTGATTGGTACTAATGTAATTTCAAACGGAGTTGCAGGCCCATCTATAGTTACAATATTAGAGCTTCCTGTACATAGTGGAGCATTACGCTCTATGATATCTACTCTGTAGTTACCTACCCCTAATCCAGCTGGTGGTGGTGGAATCACAAACGTATCTGCCGTTGCAGGATCCACATCTGTATTTAGGTCTACTGTACTAGTGAACACCGTTACTTCTGGTGTTACACCCACATCAACGATTGTATATCCAAAGGCTCCTACATATTGCGAAACTGCAATCTGGATAGAACCATCAGCATCTCCGAAACAGGTTTCTGGAGTCTGTTGTGTAGCAACAATCTCAACCAGATCAAATGGGTCAATTGTATAATCTACCTCAACGAAACATCCTGTAGTTTGATCCGTGATTCTGAACACATATAATCCTACATCAGTAAGCGTAAAGTTAACATTAGTAGCGTTGGTCTCTACAGCAGGAGTTCCTGGGTTGTCTGCGGTTCCTGCAGGCACATTATTTTGTGGTGCTACTGCAACTGGACCACTGATTACTTCAAAGTTGAATGGACCCGCTCCATCAGTAACACTCACTGTCACATCTTCTCCCGCAGGACAAGTGATCGCAGTAACCTGTGTTACTGTAGGATCTTCCATGATTGGTAGATCAATGGTTTCTTGAATTACCATCGGTACGGTTTCACAACCATTACTATCAGTAACTTCAATATCATAAGTACCCTCTTCTGCAGCTGTAAACTCATACTGTACTCCTACAGCTACCGCATCAGCATCTGTAATATTAGTATCAGTTATTGTAGCTCCAGAAGGTGTAGTATAACTTACGCTATACGGTGGTGTTCCATCTTGAATAGTTACGGTCACCGTTGGGAAGTTTTCTGTTGTTCCTGTACAAGTATAGTTCCCTGGATCAACACTAGCTATTACTTGAGTTGCATTTGGTATTACAAAAGCAACCAAACCAGAACATCCACTAGCCGAAGTTACCTCTACCAGGTACTCACCTGCTGTAGGATGTGGTGCAGGAAGCGCATCAAAAGATAAACCTGTAAATGTTGGGTTATCTATTTGTGGTGCTCCTATTGCTGCTCCAGTAATGGCAAGAGTTCCTCCATTATTTTCATACAATTGGTAAGAATATGGACCGTCTCCATCAGTTCCTGCTTGTAGGGTGATTACAACACTTCCGTCGCTATCGCCAATACAAGATACTCCCACTGGCGAAGCAGCTGCAGGTACTGGATCAACCGGTATAGGTAAAGAAACTGCTGTGTTTACAGAACATCCAGAACCAGTAGCCGGTGGTGTATTGCTATCAACTACAGTTACCGTATATGATCCTGCAGTAACAGGCGTGAATACGTTTGCTCCTGCACCATTTTGTACGATTGGTGCGATTGGTGTTCCACTACTATCCGTACCGCTTAAGGTAAACGTAAAGTTAGTAGGATTCGCGGCAAAATCAGAACCTCCTGTTACCGTTGCTGTGATCTCTCCTCCAACATCTGTTCTACATTGTGGATCACCAGTAAATGTTGCAGTAATAGTCAATTCTGGTACAATGGTAATGGTTTCATCTGCAGAGACACAACCATTTTCGTCGTACACTCTTACGGTATATATTCCTGGTGTAGTCACCGTAAAGTCATGGGTAGTACCATTTACATTACCTGGTACTTGTCCGCTACCTGCTGGTCCTATTTCAAAGGTAAGTGCATTGGTAGCCGGTGCAACAACAGGCACATTACTAGTCCCTACTACTCTTATCGTATAATTATCATCAAACACACAAGGATCTGTCCAGGTTACTGAGTCTACCGTTGGATCTTCTGTTCTTTCTACTGTTTCTAATATAGAAACAGGATTAGAAATACAACTATTATCATCAGTTACTTCAATAGTATAGTTTACTGTTGTAGCTGGAGCTGTTACTGGTAACAAGAACTCATTAGTAGTGTTCGTTGTTGTATTCGTAATTACAGTAGCACCAGCGGTTGCTGTATAGGTATATGGAGGAGTTCCTCCTGTTACAACTACTGTTACTCTTGCGTCTTCATTACAATTTGCATTTTCATTATTTGTAATGCTAAATCTCAATTCTTCTGGTTGTTCTAGTGTAATTCTGTTTGAAGTTGCGTCACAGAATGGTGCATCAGTTGCAGTTACTACAACCTCGAACACTCCTGCTGGTAAACTTCCAACACTAATCGGGTTTGTAAATCCAGCAAGTTCAGAACCTGATGTTACCACACCTGCGGTGGTGCTTACAATATCATAATCAAAAGCACCGGTATAATTTGCAACCGAGAATTCTAATGTTCCTGTATTTACATTAAAGCATGTTAAATCAAGACCAGCAGTTGCTGTTACTTCAATAACATCAAACTCAGGAACATCATATGTTGTTGTTATATCACAGTTTAGTCCTAAACCATTAACATCTCCTTGATCTACAATTCTGAAGGTATATGTACCTATGCTTGGTAAATTAAAGAACTGCGCAAGACGAGTTCCTGGAGGTGTATCAATCGCTGGAGGCAGTGTAACACTTGCAGGTCCAGAAATCACCTCAAACAAGAAATCACCTGATCCTCCTTGAATAGAAACTTCAACAATCTCGTCTCCAATTCCTGCCGGTGGAGGTGTTTGACAGTTGATTGCCTGCGTTTGTGTCACTAGTGGATCAAACATTGGTGTATAAGGCGCAATAACTACATTATCTATTGCAGAAGGACAGTTGTTGCTATCAAATATCTGAATGTTGTACGTTCCTGGTATTGGTGCTTCGATAGAAGTCGTAGGAAGCGTTACAGGAATATTAGAAATTACCGTAGCATCTGGTCTAGTTACTTGAGCCGTATAAGGCGCACCATTTCCATTTAATACATTGGTAATTTCTATTGTTGCATTGGTATTCCCATCACAATCAAATTGATCTGCTTGATCAGCATCAAAAGTTGGAACGGTAACATCATCTATTGTATAATCTTCTGTATCAATACAAACCACATCATCTGTTGCACCAGGACCATTTGGTTCTGTTGCTCTAACTTCAACGGTATAGGTACCAGGTCCTAAATTGTCAAATATAGGACTCGCCTGTGGTCCTCTAAGCGTTGGACCAGCAGTAATTTCATAGGTATATGTTGCCGTATTATCCACAGTCGATGGTGGTGGTGTAGTTCTTAAAATAGCTGTCAACGTGCCATCTGTAGCTCCGTTACATGAGATACTTGGGTTTGTTGTTGGCTGAATCAACACTGGTTCTATAGGTGCTTCAATACTTACTGGAGCCGTAAATGTACATCCAGGTGCTGGACCTCTTCCGTCGTCAGTAATTTCAACTACATATTCTCCAACCGGTACATTTTCAAATACTCCAGGAGAGGATTGAACCACTCCACCAGGAACAGTTGTACCATTAACTCCAGTGAGAACAAATGTTAATGTTCCTGCTGCAGTTCCTGTAGTTAGAGTCGTTGTAATGATACCATCTTCTGCCAAACAATTTGGTGCTGTGGTAAATTCTGCCTCAAACTCTAACGGATCAAATACGGTAATATTAATAGGTGTTGATGGACATCCATTTCCATCGATAACGGTAATCGTATATGTTCCCGCTGCAGTTACAGTAAACTCATGTGAAGTACCATCAGTAAACTGCTGTACATTTGCCGGAGTACTTACTTCAAAAATCTCATACAATAAAGTATTTGAAGGAGTAATAAGTATTCCCGTAGCATTAACCGTAAATGTATAATTATTATCGTACGTACAAGGATCATCCACAAATGGTGGAGTATCAAAAGACGCAGTTGGTAGTGCATCCACAGATGCTACCACTTGCTCATATCCTTGTATACAGTCATTATCGTCTATAACAGCAATATAGAATATCGCTCCATCTGTTGTTCCTAAATCGATAACATTACTTGTTAAGGTAAAATCACCTGGTACTAATGCAGCCAGTGCAGTTACAGGAGTAGTTCCTGATCCATCATCATCCACTCTTACATAACGATATCCATCTGCCGTACCTGCAGTAAATGGTGTACCTCCTGTAGTAGTCATAATTACCGTTGAAGACACATTACAGTTACCATTGGATATTGGTCCAGCGTTCAATGTTATCGGATCTGCTTCATCAATAGTAAAGAAATCTGATGCTGTTGAACAAAGTCTTGCTCCATTTGTTTCTGTTACTCTAATAAAATAATCTCCTGGAGGTAATCCTCCTCCTACTGGAGTAGAATCTGTGTTAGAGTTAATGGTCACAGGTCCTCCTGGAGCAGCCACATTTCCTACAAGAACAGGCGCTGCCGGTGGTGGGTCAAATCTTCTAAAGATTTCCCAGTCTATAGTTTGGCCAGCAACAACTTCATAGTTATCAACCACAAACTCTACGATACCATCGTCTGCACCATCGCATTGCTCCGGTGTCACTGTTCCTAGAGTTACATCTGGAGCACTTGGAGGTGTTATCTGGAAAATCTCCTGATAAACACAATTTGTAGTTTGGTCAACAATAGTAACCGTATAGAAAATACCAAACTCTAGTACCCCTGCTGCCACTTGGTGGTCATTAATTATACCAACTGGTGGTGGGAATAATGCGTTTGGCGGTGCTCCATCATTCAATGCAACTGGTGGCGTAACAATACCATCAATTTCGATGGTAAAAGGTCCTGTACCGTTTCTAACATATACGTCTAATACAGCTCCAGTAGCACAACTACCCGCCGGGTTTAAAAATGCTCCTAAATCATCGACCTCATTTCTAATTTCAAAAGGATGTGTAATACTACACATATTACCATCGGTAATATCTAGTTCATAATTACCAAAAGTTAAAGGTGTAATCAGTACTTGGTTAGGCAAAGGATGTGAAATTCCTGGTGCCACAACTACTGTACCATTACGTCTAAGTACGTAAGTAAGACTAGAAGCATTTGCAGATGCATCTGGAGTTCCCCCATCAAGATCCAATAAAATGGACCCATCTTGTGGCACTCCACCAACACTACAGTCAATATTAGTTATTACCTCATTGACTACTTGTAATTCATCTGGCTGAGTAACTGTGACCGAACCGTCATAATTACAACCTGTTACGGTATTACTAAATGTATAGTTATATGTCCCAGCACTTTGATTTGGTATCGAGATGGTCGTATTAGTTACTGTTGTTGCAGCGCCACCATCATAAGTCAATTCGAAATCTCCTAGATTTGGTGCACTGAAATTAATAACAACTGTACCTGTATCTCCAAAACAGGCTAGATCAACCTGCGGTGAATTAAAGGTTGGCGCAACTGGTGCAACAAACTCGATCGGATCAGATAGTCCAATACAACTTTGTCCATCCATAATCCTGAACTGATAAGTTCCACCGGTTGTTGTTGTGAAATTAGTAAAAGCTGGTCCTGGCTCATTTACATGAAGATTCCATGTAGCTCCACCGTCGGTACTAAATTCAATAGTATAGTTTGGTGCAGGAGCATATCCATTTGCCACGGTAAATCCTACACTACCAGCAGTTAAAGGATCAGCAGGATTACCAGACACATTACATGTAATTTCTGATAATTTTGTCGCTGTTAATTCTACAGGTTCTTCTATAGTAACATCTAGTGTCGCCGAAGCACAACCTCTTTCATCTGTAACAATAAACTGATACACTCCTGCCTGAGAAAGCGTTGGTGGAGGTGTAGTTGTAAAAGTAAATGGAACGGCAGCTAAAGTTATATTTGTTGGTCCAGAAACAGGGTTCCCGTCTCTAGTAAGTGTATACGTATGTGCTCCTGTACCCAAAGCCGTAACTTCCACTACAAAACTCACTTCTCCATCTGGATTTAAACAGAAATCTGCAGAATCTAATCCTATTGCAGGAACAGGTAGAGGGTTTATAGTAATTTGTTGAGCTGCAGAAGGACAATTGTCGGTGTCCGTAACAATAATTTCAAACGTTCCATCAGGAAGGTTTTCGTAAGGTATCGCAATATCTCTTGGAGAAACTACCGGATTAGCAAAAATATCATTAACTGGGTTTCCAGCACCATCTGTTAGTGAGTACTGGTATGGTCCTCCATTTCCTCCAGACACTCCACTAATGGTTATTGTATTTCCATTAATACAAGATTGATCTGGTGTATCTATTGTAAAGTTAATCGGCGTAGGCTCGGTGATTACAACCGTTTCAGTATCTGTACAATTCGTATTTACAGTAGCGTCAGCATTGGTAACTTCGATGGTATAAGTACCATCTTCTAAACCTGTAACCGTTAACGGATCTGCTGGGAACGTACCTGTAGCCACAACTGTTGTAGCCGGAGCAGGTCCCGTAACCTCAAATGTAAAGTTAGTAAAGGTTGCTGTATCTACATTAAACGTAAACGCACCATCGTTTCCATTAATACAAGTAACTGGTTGCGTTTGGGCAGCACTTATAATTTCTATTTCATCTAAAAGAGGTTGATTAAAGTCTACAAAATCTGTACACTCATTATCACTTCTTCTTGCAGTTACTCTATACGTAACTCCATTGGTAAAGGTATAACTTGTTGTATTACTAAATGCTGTTGATCCTGTAGCGGCTGCACCAGTTGCTGGGTCTGGTGTAATACTAAATTCATACTCTTCAGGTGGCGTTAATGCCGGAGTAGCTGATAGGGTTACCTCAGTTGTTTGATTGGTACAATCCTGATCACCTGGGGTTACCGTCACGGTATCTACTTCCAATATTGGATCGATGGTTATTGGGAAGGTTTCCAAACAGTCATCTGTAGCAGCATTTCTAACAGATAACGTAAAGTTTCCATCTGTGCTAAAGTCAATTGTAAACGCAGTAGTTCCCGCTGCGTTAAAGTTGGTACCATCTATACTCCACTCATAGCTTCCGGAACCACCTCCAAGTGTTACTTGCACTTGAGCATCTGGGGTAGCCGTACAACTAAGATCTCTGATATCTACAATAGCTGCCGTAATTGCTGCTGGATCATTCAAGGTAGTATTAAAGTCGAATGTACAAGGAGGAGTAGCTCCAGAACCATCTGTGATAGTTACTGTATGTAGGCCATCGTCAACATTACTGAAAGTAACCATAGTATCTCCCGTAGGTCCTATTTGAGTAGCTGCAACACCATCAAGAATATAAATAAATGGTCCTTCTCCTGCTGTAACCTCAACCTGTATTGTACCATCGGTAAGTCCATTACAAGATGGATCTTCTGGTGTTAAAGTAGCGGTGACAGCGTTAAACGGAGTCACTGTTACCGTATTCGAAAATGCAGTACAACCTGCATCGTCAAGTACTCCAACCACATAATCTCCAGGTACCAATATCGCACTTGTAAATGGAGAGGCGATATTCCCTCCTCCTGCGATAGGGGTTCCTAAAGATCCTGCAGCATACAAATCGAATCGGTCATAAGTTCCACTTCCATCTGCCGCCATAAATTCTATCGTAGCTTCAGGATTGTTACAATCTATATCTTGGGTTAACGTTGCTGTTATCGTTAACTCTGGATTAATTGTAAAGTTTTCTACCGCAGTTACACAGTTGGTAGTTGTATTGGTTACCGTAACTGTATATGCACCTGGGATTAATCCAGGGATCTCAAACGTATTTGCCGGAGCCGATACTGGAGGTGTAGTTGCTAAAAATGTAACCGCAACATTATTTGCCGTAACTGGGCCAGTTAAGGTATACTCGAATGGCCCTAAAACTGGTGGCGCTGGAGATGTACTTGGTGTAATTGTAATCCACTGTGTTGCCGGATCTGTATCCACACAAGCATCCCCTCCCGCTACTGCGGCAATTGTTGGTGGTACAAACTGATCTACTACACGTACTTCTGAAATTTCACAGGCATCGGTAGAATTTCCATCTCTTACAAATACCGTATAATCTCCAGCTGCAAGACCGGTAAATGAGTTATTGGTATTCGGATAAGCAAATCCTGTAACTGGTAAGCCTGTTCCGTTATCTATTAATTGGAATTGATACGTTCCGCTACCTCCTGTAGCCGTAGCCGTTATGGTACCGGTATCAGCACCACAATTTGCAGGAGTTGAAGATGTACCAAGTGTTAAAGCGTTAGCTGGTTCTGTTATTACAACGGTCTCACTATCTGTACAGTTTGCAGAAGGAGGTGTTAAAGCATTGTCAGTCACATCAATGGTATATGTACCTGCAGGTAAAGAACCTTCTGTGATGGTTATAGGATCTGTTCCGGTTCCGGTTCCTGTCCTGTTCACTGGTCCTGTAATTTCGTAATCAAAATTAGTACTATTAGCAACCGTAAATGTCAATTCTCCATCACTAAATCCAACACAACTTACAGGGTCGCTTTCTACGGCACTTGTAATTTGGATTTCTGGTATACTATCTTCAGTAAATTGCTCAGAATAGGTACAATTATTAGCTGTATTTGTAGCGGTAACCGTATATATTATACCTCTTCTTAATCTAAATTCTCCCGCTCCAGGACCACTTGATACTGGTGCTGGTACTACACTATAGGTATAGGTGGGTCCTGCTGGAACAGCAGTAGCCGTTATATTATAGGTTTGAGCCGAACAGTTTGATGCTCCTGGTACCGTAAAGTCAATATCATCTACAGTAACCAAAGGATCAATATCTACCGGAAAGCTAACTGCACAAGTACCGGTTCCTTGATTACGTATATATACTGTATAACTTCCTGCAACACTAACTGGGATATCAAAAGGATCTGAAGTAATGTTCGCAAATCCAGAGGTAGGATTAAAACTCCACTCAAAAGTAGAAGATCCACCGGATAATCCTGATATTGTTATGATCGCAGTATCGTTTGGTGCCGGATTACAGCTTAACTCTCTAGTAACAGCTACCGTAGCATTGATATCTACTGGGCTAGCAATTGCAAAATCAGTACCATCTACAGGACAAATAGGTCCTGCCGTTGGATCGGTAGTATTGTTATGGAATACTCGAACTCTATAAGATGTTAAATCTGGTACATTTACAAAAGTAATATCTCTAGAGGTAGACACAATCTCCTGTACTACAGTATATATAGGACTTACCGGATCCATATCAGTGGTATTTAACAACTGATAGGTGTATTCTCTACCGGCCACTTCTGGAGATACCTCTACTCTAACCTGTCCACCGTCTCCCGGACATGGTGGTTGTGTTACAGTTACATTATCTAGAACAATCGGTTCGTAAGGAGAGATCCCTGTAATACTTGCCTCAATAATACAAGCAGGAGTTCCTGCTGGTAAACTCGTATCACTAACAAAGAATGTATAGGTTGTTGAAGGATCTGCAGGTCTAGGAATTTCAAATTGATTACTTGGTCCAAAAGAACCAGTACCATCGTCAAATTCATAACTACCGGATCCTGATGTTACCACAACCTCTACAATTGCCCCACTATCACAAGTTTCTGGAGCAACCAATACTACATTTGCGGTAAACGGAGTGGCTGGATCAATCGTTACTGTTTGTGTCTCGATACACTCAGGGTCTGGTCTGTTTGAGATTACCTCTACAGTATAGGTTCCTGGGTTCAAGTTATTTTGTGTGTAGTTACCATTATTGGCACTACTATTTGGAATAATAATTGGCGAAGTAAGTCCACCTCCAGAAATGGTATATTGATATTCTGGAGAACCTCCTGTTACTTGAATCTGAATACTACCTGTACCTGTTCCGTTATCGTCATTGGTACACGATGGGTTAGATCCTGTTATGTTAAAGGTAGGATTAATTTCAGGAACGTTGATCGTTGCCGTATACTCACAACCTGGGAAGGTGGTGTCTATACCATATACGGTAATGTCTCCTCCTGCTCCAGGCGCAATTGGGAATACCGTTGTATTACTATATGGCCCACCTGATGTTAAACTAAATTCAAAGTTTGTTGGTGCGTTAGTTACGCTTACACTACCTGGGTTACCACACTCTATCGGTTGCATCGCCAAGGTAGGTTGGAAATCATTTTTAAATACACTAAAGAAGAATGGAATCAAACACCCTCCATCAAACTCTGCAAGGATTCTATAATCCCCTGCATCAGAAACGGTAAAATTAGGTGTGTTTCCTCCTGGCTCTTCTACCCAGTTTGCATCAGTACATGCTCCAGATAATAATGAACATGGATCGTTTGAATCCAACACACAAGAACCACTTGGAGTTAGACGTTGCCATGAAATGGATTGTAAGTTTAAAGATGGATCAAAGTTTGTTTCTAGTAAGAAATCCTGATCACCACATAATAAGATTTGTGGAAGTTCTAAACCACTACAATTTGCAGTAATTACACTTGTTCCGTTTACATAATCTAAAACTGGATTTTGAATTGTTCTAAAGTCTGCTACCGTAAACTCCTCCGTAAGTGTCATACAAGTACCATCAGACGGATCTGTATCTTCTTTGATTACCGTATACGTACCTGCTTGCGGATTTGTAGGTGTAAATATATTTGCATTTGGTCCAGTTTGTACCACTGGTGGTGCAATCCCTGGTCCAGACCAAGTATATCTATCATATCCACCACCTGCAACCAACTGCAAGTTGTTATTACAAAACGTTACATCAAAATTACAAGATGGTACATTTACCAAGAAGTTAGTGGCCTCTCCATCTGTATTACCACAGGCTCCGATCACACTACTACTGTTATTGGTTGCAGTAACCCCTGATATAGCTCCCGTAAAGGTAGCTAAAGCTGAGTTTTGGATCACATCAGAACATGCATCTCTCAATTCTTCGCAACTGTTCACCAGCTGCACTCTAAATCGTATAAAAATTGGGGCATCTGTTTCTTCAACTATGCTAGCAGGAATATCAAAATCGATTATTCCTGGTACAGAGTCGTCAAAAGTAACTCCAGGAGGTAATGTTGATGTTTGTATGCTTACTAAATTTACATTGGCAGGAAGCACATCTCGAATAGTAACCGTACCATCCACCAAATCTTCATTACCTACATTTTCGATCTCTAGGTCATAAAACAGCTCATCACCAAGCTCTACAGTAGCATTGGTGATTTCGGTAGTACCATCGGTATCAAAAACTCTCTTAATGATCCGCAATTCGGGTTCTATAATTTCAATAGAGAAGGTATTTAAGAATACCCGATAGGTATCCTGGTCGGTAGATAATCGGAAAGTTGCATCGGTTTGATCATTTCCGATTAATTGATTACCCGTATTGTCCAGATCAAAAAGGTCAATATCAAATCCTAAAGTGTTTTCCGAATTCGGATTACGACCTGTTAGGTATTGATGATTAAAAGTAATCGAACTATTAAAAAAGTTGATCGTTGGATTAATATCAAAATTGTTAGCCGGAGCAGTATTATCTTCTCCAAGCGGCACAAAATTAGAAGGTGTATTGGTATCTTCAATTAATAACTGATCTCCATTAGGTCTAAAGGTCGTAGCACCCAAACTACGGTCACCTTCAAGGGCGGCTACACCATAACGTACTTCTACTGGCAGTGGTGCTGGTAAAGAAGTAAATCCTGTATAGGTAAAATCTACATCAGGATCACTATTTCGTATTTGTACGAACCCGTCATTGGTACTAATAAACTTACTACTTTCGAGCGGATCTTCATAAATAATCACAAGTACCCATCCTCCAGAAGCTCCAGAGGCCCCCGAGGTTCGACCAATGGTAGCGTTCATATTTGCTACGGTATAAGTACCATTTGTGTTGTTTTGGTCTATTAAATTAGTTACATTCGAATAACATACATAAGGTACATCATCAGTCGCATTTGGATTTTGTGAACCATCAGACAAAAGGTTGGTCGGTGTATTTCTATACCCGTCATAAATTACATTTTGTGCAGTGATATCTACATATGATCCGCCTGGTACTCTAAACTTAATATTTCTAAAATCTGCATCACCTATTTTTCTGGCATCTGCCAAAGGCAATCCAGTTAATAATTCATCACCAGTAGTGGTATCTACTACACCACCCAAAGTAGCATTAACCGTACTACTTGCCATTTGAGTAATCAATGCTTCACCATTTGCTTGGTCCATCATTACTGCAGGAATAGTAATCGCACCATTACCTCCGCCCATAGCAAAAGGAGCTCCTCCATTATTATTTACTATAATAACCGCAATAGCTCCTGCGTTTTGAGCGTTGATCACTTTCTGAGTAAAACCGCAAAACCCTCTTCGTATTACTGCGATATTACCATTAATGGCTGCCGAATTTTGTAACGGAGCATCACAACCATCTGTAAACCCACTAGCATCTATTGCTAACACTAAATTTCCCGTTACTCCCGGATTTGGTGGTGGGACATTACCTGGAGTGAAATTATTGTCTACAACATCATAATCGCCCGCCAGACCAGTATTATTTACCGTAAGTGTACTGCTGGTTATAGGAATCCTCTCTAGATAATACGTGGCACTCCAATACAGACCCGCATATACAATCTCTGTACACTCCGGTCTTGGGGTATTGATATCTGCACTACTCGAACTAAATGTCGTTGGATCACCATCGATATCGATATAGTCGGATATACTGTTACCGTTATTGAAATTACCATCGTATGCAGCATTTGGATCATATACAACATTGTCGCTGTCGCTGTCAACCAAACCAACAATGGCGTTACCATTCATGATCAGGTTACCGTTAATCCTGTTTTGCGTCTCCCTTGTAGAAAGGGGGATGATTTCCTGCGCATATAAAGTGCTTATGTTACTGGCGATCATCAACAACATCACCAAAACTATTTTGAGGGCTATTTTGGTTTTCATAAGCTGAGTATTTAGTGTTTTATTTTGGGTCATTATGGTGTTTACGTTGGGCGTTTATTTACTGTATTTTCAAGATGTATAAGTCTCCACTGAACGATCCTTCTACATTCGAGAATAAACTCTGTTTCGCACTATCCAGATCATCAAATCGTTTCAGGTACACATAGATATAGTTATCTTTTGGGTTTCTGAAAAACTGTGGCTCAAGTCCTTGTGATCTCAATTTCTCCATACCTCTTTCGAAATAGTTCTCTCTCTTGAAAATATTGGTAATCAAATAATATCCATTTTCAATATTATGTCCTCCGATATAAGATAGACTCTCAGTCAATACCGTATCGTCTTTTACTGTATCGGTGATCAATCTCGTCTCTTGTAGCAGTTTCTTGTACGATGCTACTCTACTCTTCGCAATATGCAGGATCCACATATCTCCATAGTATCTATTATCAATACTGTTTAGATATTTCTCGGCCGCTTCATCCTTATCTTCGTAGTATTCGATAGCTACGTACTGGAATTGGTTTTCTGGGTTTAAGATGATCTTAGAATTATTAAATCCTAGATCACTTAATGTCTCCGTAAACTTTTGTGCGTATGTTCCTCCCTTGAATACATTACCAATCAGATAATATCCTTCTGGATATCCTGGGATATACTTAGTTGCATATTGTGCTTCAGGTCGAGTTGCATCAGCAAACTTGATGAACCTGTTATTTGCTGAAAGCCTCTTAGAACTTGTAGGATCTGAATCTTTAGCTTCTTCGGCATCGTCGTTCATACTTACTAACGATTCAAGTAACTTATTAAATCCTCGTTTATCTACATTCAAACTCGTTGTTAATAATGAGTCTCGTCGAGCGAATAGCTTACTAGAGATACGCGTATTGTCATCAAGTTCTTTCTTAATTTCATCAAGACCTTCTTCATTCTCTTGAGTAGCAGCGGCAGCTTCTTGTCTCTGTCTTTCCTCTTCGGCAGCGGCAGCAGCGGCTTCAGCTTCTGCTTCTTGACGCAATCGCTCCTCTTCTGCCAATCTCGCAGCTTCTGCTTCTTTCTCGGCAATCTTAGCATTAAGCTCTCCTACCAGACCATCTACATCTGCTTGTGGTAAGATATCGCTTCCTTGTACGATACCTAATTGAGATCTTAAAGCATCTAGGTCACCATTGGCGATAACCGTTCTGGTTTGATCAATTAACTCTTGAACTCTACGTGCCTCTTCAGCTTGACGTTGCTCTTCTGCTAATCGAGCAGCTTCTGCAGCTTCCTGACGTAATCTTTCTTCTTCTGCCAATCTCGCAGCTTCTGCCTCTTTCTCGGCTATCTTAGCATTAAGCTCTCCTACCAGACCATCTACATCTGCTTGCGGTAAAATTGTGCTACCCTGTACAACATCTAACTGTGATCTTAAAGCATTTAAATCACCCTCATTAAGTATTGTTCTTGTTTGATCGATTAATTCTCTAATGCTTCGTTGTTGTTCTGCCAACTGGGCCGCCTCAGCCTCTTTCTCGGCAATCTTGGCATTAAGCTCTGCAACAAGACCATCTACGTCTGCCTGTGGTAAAATTGTACTACCCTGTACAACATCAAGTTGAGATCTCAAGGCATTTACATCGCCATCATTGAGTATCGTTCTTGTTTGATCGATTAATTCTCTAATACTTCGTTGTTGTTCTGCCAACTGAGCTGCCTCAGCTTCTTTCTCGGCAATCTTGGCATTAAGTTCTGCAACAAGACCATCTACGTCTGCCTGTGGTAAAATTGTACTACCCTGTACAACATCAAGTTGAGATCTCAAGGCATTTAAATCACCCTCATTAAGTATCGATCTTGTTTGATCAATTAATTCTCTGATATTACGTGCTTCTTCTGCCTGGCGTTGCTCTTCTGCAACACGCGCAGCATCTGCAGCCTCCTGACGTAATCTTTCTTCTTCGGCAGCGGCAGTAGCCTCAGCTTCCTTCTCTGCGATCTTGGCATTAAGCTCTCCTACCAGGCCATCTAAATCTGCCTGTGGTAAGATACCGCTTGCTTGTACTATTCCTAACTGAGATCTAAGAGCTTCCAAGTCTCCTTCGCTAATCACTGATCTTGTTTGTGCAATCAATTCCTGAATATCATCAGCTTGTTTCTCAGCAATCTTTGCATCGATATCTGCCAATAATCTTTCTTTTTCAGGATCTGGAATAAACTGATTTGATCTTACTAAGTCTGCCTGACTTCTCAACGCATCAGAATCACCATCAGAGATCACTTGACTAGTTGTTCTTTCTAATTCTCTTAGACTTCTTGCCGCTTCTTCTTTACGTTGCTCTTCTGCAGCAATACGGGCAGCTTCTTGCTCTTGCTCTACTCTTTGTTGTTCTGCAAGTCTAGCTTCTTCTGCAGCTTGTTGTTTTGCAGCTTCGGCTTCTCTTGCAGCTTCCTCTTGAGCGACACGAGCGTCTTCGGCAGCCTGTTGTTCAGCAGCCTCGGCTTCTCTTGCAGCTTCTTCCTGTGCAATACGGGCCTCTTCTGCAGCCTGCTCTTTGGCGGCTTCTGCCTCTCTTGCAGCTTCTTCTGCAGCTATTCTTTGCTCTTCAGATTCTTCAACGGTAACTTCTTTTTCTATTGCTTTCTGAGAAGCTAATCCTTCCTCTTCATCTCCTTGTTCGTCTAATTCTCTTTCAAGCGCTCTTTGTGCAGCCAGACGTTCTTCTTCAGCTTGTTTGTTGAGTAACTTTACTTCTTCTTCTCGTTGTAACTCTAGTTCTCTTGCTGCTTTTGCTTCTTTTTCTTTAGCTTCAGCAATAGATCGTTCAAGTTCACTCATTGCTCGTTCCTCATTACTTTGAGTGGTTCCTTGTTCATCCTGAAGTTCTCTAATAATCTTATTCTGTTCAAGAATTTCTTTCTTCAATCTTCTGATTTCAGAGTCTCTTTCTTCGTATGCTTTTTGAGTACTAGATTTTGGTCCGCCTCTTCGTCTTCTAGGTCTTTCTTTCTGGAAATTATAGGCTAGTCCTACCTCATGGGTAGAGCCAAAATTACTGGTATCTCCAAGACCCATCTCGTAGGTATATCCCACAGATACATTTTCTGTAATATTACCACCAATACCCAAAGAGGCACCATAAAAACTATTGTAACCGGCCTGTGCCCAACCTAATTCTGGAAACTCTACAATTACGTTTCCACCATATCGTAAACTTGAATCGCTTTCAGCTTCGTCAGCACTGGTAAGCATATTGGCATATGCCATCCCTCGTATAGTCTTGTCTGATCTTCTTTGTAAACTCGTAGTGTACATTACATGGCCTGTAAATGCCATGTTATCCGTTAATAATTCGCTACCACTCAGGTTATATGCTGCAAGATTGGATACAGATACCCCTACATCAAACTCAGCATAATTAAAGTTAACCCCAGGAGAGAGGGTAAATACCGAACTGTTTTCAAAATTTAATATCGTTGGATCACTTACTTCTACTCCATTATTCAAAACGATACTAGTGGCAGAATCGATATTCGATTTCAGACCACTTTGTGAGAACGCCAGGTTTAACCCAAACGTAAAATTCATATCTCTGTCGAACTCCAAGTTGTATGCAAAATTGGCAATACCTCCAAAATATCTGTAAATCCCTTCATTTTGCTGATGCAGACCTATACCAACTCCTGTTTTCTCATCAAAATTGGCGGTGTAATTGATTAAATATGTTTGTGGATTATCATTGAAACCTGCCCATTGTGTTTTGTTATAGGCATTGATTGATTTTTTGTTTTCACGAACTAAAGAAAAGGTGGGGTTGAAGTAAAAACGGTTATATTTAACCAAGTTATGGGTAGGTATGTCCGTAGGAAGCACACCAAAAACTGTAGCGTCTTCTTCTTGCCCTCTAACCATGTTAAGAGAAAAACATATTATTAATACAAGTAATTTTCTGACCATAAAATTATCTCATTACCGTTATCGAACCTTTTCTGACGACGGAGTTGTTTTTAGTTATTATGTAATAATATATCGGATTTTGACCCGACGATTTAGAATTCTCAAAAGGCCAGTTATTTTGATAACTAACCCCTGAAAAATCAACTTGACCATTGATATCATAAATTGTTACTTCTACATCTGCCTGATTGAACAAAGAGTCTGGCAAAAACCAATTATCATTGATATTGTCACCGTTTGGTGTAATAATATTTGGAATAATCTCAGTTACCCCTTGTGAGCCTATGATTACAGGATCCAATCGAACCTCACAAATGGCAGAAGTTACTGTCACTCCGTATTCGCCTTGTTCGGTCACTACCAGAGTATTATTAGTTTCCCCATCAATCGGTACATCTTCTCCATCTACCACGGTAAACCATTGATAGGTATATCCTGGATCAGAGGGCACAGACAAGGTTACCGAACCTCCTTCTGTAAGCACCAAAGGATCTGCGGTAATTACTGTACCTGGTGGTATAGGAGCCACTGTTAAATCATTTGAAGGAACATCAACAAATTCTCTAGTTCTTAGTGTAGCAAAAAGCGTATATACATCTCCGATATCTGAGCTTGATACAGTTATCGATGTAGTGGTATCTCCTGTTGGGATTCCATTTCGACGCCACTCATAATCAAAAAACCCTAATTGTTCTTCGGTAAGCGGTACTTCTAGGCCGTCTACCGTAGTTTGACCAATAATCTCTTTGAGTTCTAGCACAAAAGAATCAGAGTCACAGACGTTTTCTCCTTGTGGCCCAATCACCACGGTAAAACCAGTTGGCGCCAATATGTTTGATTCTGAAAACAAGAAACTATTACAAGCATCCAATGCATCAATTTCTACTCTGTACAAACCGACAAATTGAGCTTCTAGAGAGGTTGTTCCTCCTGATAAAACACCTTGTGTTTGTGGATTAGTTTCTACAAACCATCTGAAGGTACTCCCATCTGGAGCATCTGTCATGATTTCCAGATTGATTGTTTGTGTTGGTAAAAGAATTAAATTTTCTGGTAACGGTTGTGTAATCGAAGAACCTTCGTTAATCACAGTTACCGGTGGTATTTGGTTCTCATCTAATGTACAGTCTTCACTTAGACTGATGCTTAACGAATACACTCCTGCAAACTCATTGGTAGGTAGGGTTATGGTTGGACCCACTTCTCCGTCTATTGCCACATCATCTTTGAACCACTGATAGGTAAATCTGGTGTCTTGCAGACTGGACTGTAATACTTTGGTATCGTTTGGACAAAATGCAAAATCACCCATTGGGTCTGCATTTTCTATAAACGCTGTAGACACATCTACTAAAGATACGTCTACTCGGTTGGTTTCTTCGAATGTAAAAAAGTTTTGACAGTTACCTAGTGGGATCCTGGCAAAATAAGTGCCGACCTCGGTGACGACCAGATTTGGTGTCGTCTCTCCTACAATAAGAGACCCGTTCCTAAACCATTCCCACTCAAAAGAATCAGCGGCAACAGCATTGCCGTCCAGATCTTCAAGTCGTATAGATAATGTTTTTGAGAATGAACTGACGTTACAAAAGATCACGTCCTGTCTTTCATTCAAAAATAAATCTATATCGTTTCTAAAAAAATGAAACGCGGTTGGATCAGACAAACTACTAAAAATCGGAGGATCTGTAGTTGTACGTACTCTTAACCTGTAATTATCACTATTGGCATCCTCTGGAATCGGAAAATTCTCAAAACGAATCTCCGACTCTGAAGCGGAACCATTGTTTGGGCCTGGTGCTGTATCAAGTATAGTAATCGCATTTGGGTCGTCAAAACTACCATTGGGATCAGAAAGTTCTAAGATGAACTCATTATTAGAAGGAAGTGCATCCCCAGGAGAGAGTGTTGCAATGACGGTAAAGGAGTTGAAAAAGCTATCGGCACAAGCCGCAAAATCTTGAAGTTCAGGAGCCCCAATAGTTCTTTGCGACCAAAGTTCATTGCTATTAATGAACGATAGCGCACAGACGAGCATTATGAGGTTAAGTTTACTTTTCATGATATCACACTTTTAAAGGGGTGGATATGCTAATTATCAACGAAGCGATTTGGGGCGCTTGTTAATAATATTGTTAATATATTTTTTACCAAGTCATAAAATTATAAATTAAATATTTATATCAAACGAAAATTTTAATTTTTTTTGTAATAATTTTCTGACTTATTTTTTCAGGTCCTATTGGACTCATTTATAAGATACATCCTTATAATTGAATAATATACATAATTTTTTGTTAATCAAGCAATTGTAATACGTTAAAAAAACCAAATATGGGTTCGAAAAAGACCAAAATCTCCCTTAAAATCAGTATTAAATTTGCAGAAAATCATAGAAAATCATTAAAAAAAGCTGGATTTTATCAACATTTTAAACGTTAAATAAATTCAGAAAAAGGCAACTTTTTTCGATAAAGTGTAAAATAGTAAAGTTAAAATCTCCCCTATTTTGTTACCAAAAAAGCGTTAAAAAACGATCGTTTATTAACATATTTCTTCTGCAAATTGGACATAAAAAAAACTCCATCAATACGCGTTGATGGAGTCTATATAACGTATAAAAAAATATACTTTATTCTTCTGTTTTAACTTCTTCACCGTTCAATTCTTTTAGAATTTTTTCGGTAATATCTAATTCTTCTTTTCCATACAGAATATTACTTACTTCGGTATCTCCATAGATATAGGTATATCCATTTTTCTTACCGTAGTCTTTGATAAAATTCTTTACTTTATTAATAATAGAATCGATTTCTTTTTGGCTTCCTTGTTGAATTTCTTGCATTCTTGATTGTTGTTCTCTTTGAAGCTCTTGTTGCTTTACAACCAATTCTTGCTGTTTCTTTTCTCTATTAGATTTAGACATTTGGTTGGCGATATTCTGGAATCCCTGTACCTCTATCTGAAATTGTTTGGCTTTTGCTTCAAGTTCGGCTCTAACTTCATTATTTCGTTTTGTCCATTTTTCTTGAGCAGTTTTCATTTCTTTAAAATCAGAAACTACTTTTGTATTATTTACGTAAGCTGTTTTTTCTACCTGTTGATTGCATGATCCCAAAATAAAAGCAACGCTTGCAATCCATAAAAATTTTCTCATGTTTCAAAAAATTAGTTCTGGGCAAAAATATCAAAGTTCAACTCATAAAATTGATTATTCAGTTTAAAAAAACAATATATAAGTAAAAACAATACTTATTTGACCTATCATTTATAAATCCTATTAAAACTCAATTAAAATAAGCCGATTTAAGCCACTTTTTAAAAAAAGCAATGTAGTTTTACTAGAAAAGGTCAAATATTAGATAAAAAACGTCCCAAAATAAGAATTATGAATTTTTGAGTACATAAACATGGGACGAATACTCTTTTGAACGTATTGCTTTTATATTAGAACGAAAACCAATCCAAAAAGCACTTAAAAAATTCATTTTACTTGTTTTATATTTTTCGGACAATAGTGACACATAATATGCATCAAAATGCATAGGCAAGGTTTGTGTCAAATTCAATCCTTGTTCTGCAAATAATTTTTGAATTGCATTTTTCGAAAAATGCCACAAATGTCTAGGAACATCAAAAGCAGCCCAAAAAGATTTGTAGTGTGTAGCATCATAAGATTTAAAATTAGGAACAGCTACAATAACATACCCTCCAGGTTTTAGTAATCGTTTTATTTCTTGTATTTGATGTTGTAAATCGGGAACATGTTCTAGTACATGCCAAAGTGTAATTATATCAAAAGAGTGATCTTCAAATTCATCAGTCTTTGTGTGTAGTAAAACCTCTTTTTGTTGGGCTAATTGTTTTGCCTGTTCGTTTGGCTCGATTCCAGACACTGTCCAACCTCCATTTTTTGCTTTTGATAAAAAATCGCCAGTACCGGCTCCAATATCCAAAATAGTTCCTGATCCATTGTTCAGCTTAGTAATCAATCCAACTTTTTTGCGTAACGCATAAGACTTTACTAAATGGTACACTTTTTCAAAAAGAGATCTTTTGTTATCGGTATGAGAAATATAATCTTCGCTCTCATAGTATTTCCCTAAATCCTCTTCTTTAGGTTTTGGAGTAGTCACCAACATATCGTAGTTCGTATCAGAAATCAAATGAAAAGTTTCTCCAGAAACTGTATGATCTTTACAGCTTACAAAAATGGGTTGTTCTTCTTTTTGCTTTTTCTCTTCCAAAACATTCACAATTTAGTACTGGTATTTTGTTTTACATTAAACACAACTCTCATGACAAAACGCAAAAAAAGTATCTACTATTGGATACTTTTTATTTTGTGTTCCACGTGGAACTATTCTTTGGTGGTATCGTAAATTTCTACCTCTAGCAATTTACTTAACTCTTCTGCTTTTTGTAATGCTTCTTTATAATTCTCCGTCTTAAACAGAGAAACATATTTGTTTCCTGTAAAAAAACGAACTACTAATTTTTCATGTCGCTCTTTAGTTCCGATTGCACTTACCGCTCCCCATTCATTGTCCATGGAAAATGATCCAGAGAAAACTGAAATATAATCCGGAAAATCTAACTCTAATTTTGAACTAAAAATTACAACGCCAAAGATTGAATACAATTTTCTGTTCTGAAAATTCTCTGTAATCTTATAAGAAACGGAAAAACCAAACAATAGTAAACTCCCTGCCGAAAAAAGAACTCTGCTTACTAACGGCTCTGTATTCTGAAACGCATAAAAAATGGCAAAACACAAAATTAAAGCCGAAAGTATTTTTCCTTTTAGTGCTCTATCTTGTTTGCAAATTACACTTTTCATTATCTCCCCATATAAACTAATAGCACAGAAATGTCACTTGGTGATACTCCACTAATTCGAGATGCCTGAGAAACCGTAGCTGGTTTTATCTTTGACATTTTCTCTTTAGCTTCATAAGACAAAGATTTCAGTTTGGAGTAATCGAAATTTTCCGGAATTTTAATATCCTCTAATCGATTCAATTTATCCGCATTATTTTTCTCCTTTTCAATATATCCCGAGTATTTTACTTGAATTTCGGCTTGCTCCAAAACTTCTTTGTCCAAATTTTGATCCTTGATGTATTCCTGAACCTTTTTGAACTTTTGAATATCTTCTAAAGTAATTTGAGGTCTAGCAAATAATTTAAACATCTTTCCGCTCTGTTTTACCGGAGCAGAATTTTTTGATTCTAAAACCGGATTTGCTTCTTCTGGAGTTACACTTGTATCTTTAAAAAATTGAACAAAGTCTGATGATTTTTTTTCCTTTTGTTCCATTCTTCGCATTCGTTCTTCAGAAGCTAAACCAATCTCAAAAGATTTTGGAGTTAATCTAAAATCAGCATTATCTTGTCTTAGCAAAGTTCTATACTCCGCTCTTGATGTAAACATTCGATATGGCTCTTCTGTACCTTTAGTGATTAGATCATCAATCAACACCCCAATATAAGCTTCACTTCTTTTCAAAATAAAAGCATCCTTTTCCTGAACTTTTAAAGCAGCATTTATTCCCGCCATCAAACCTTGAGATGCTGCTTCTTCATATCCCGTAGTTCCATTAATCTGTCCTGCAAAAAACAAACCAGAAACTAATTTCGTTTCTAGTGTGTGTGATAACTGTGTAGGTGGAAAATAATCATACTCGATTGCATATCCCGGTCGAAAAAATCTTACGTTTTCAAAACCTACTACAGAACGTAACGCTTTAAATTGTACATCTTCTGGTAAGGAAGTAGAAAAACCATTTACATACATCTCTACAGTATTCCATCCCTCCGGTTCTACAAAAATCTGATGCCTATTTTTTTCAGAAAAGCGGTTAATCTTATCTTCTATCGATGGACAATATCTAGGCCCAATACTTTTGATTCTTCCATTAAACATTGGAGAACGATCAAAACCTTCTTTAAGCAAATCATGAACCAACGGAGAAGTGTATGTCATAAAACAAGATCGCTGTTCGGAAAGCGGTTTTGTTTTATCACTGTAACTAAATTTCTCCGGCAAATCGTCTCCAGGTTGTTCTACCATTTTTGAATAATCCAAAGATCTTCCATCTACTCTTGGTGGTGTTCCTGTTTTCATTCTACCAGCATCAAATCCTAAACCGATCAACTCTTCGGTAATTCCTGTAGCCGCTCTTTCACCTGCTCGACCTCCTCCAAATTGCTTTTCTCCTATATGAATTAAACCATTCAAAAAAGTACCATTGGTTAAAACGACCGTCTTGGCTTTTACTTCAATTCCCAAAGATGTTTTTACTCCTTTGATCTCTCCATTTTCGATCAACAGACCACTTACCATTTCCTGATAAAAATCTAAATTCTCGGTCTGCTCCAAAAGTAATCTCCATTCTTCTGCAAACCGCATTCGGTCACTTTGAACTCTTGGGCTCCACATTGCAGGACCTTTTGATTTGTTCAACATCTTGAACTGAATCGCTGTTCGATCACTCACGATTCCGCTATACCCTCCGAGCGCATCAATCTCTCGAACAATTTGTCCTTTTGCAATTCCTCCCATAGCAGGATTGCAACTCATTTGCGCAATGTTTTGCAAATTCATTGTAATCAACAATGTTTTACAACCCAAATTAGCGGCTGACGCCGCTGCTTCACTTCCTGCATGTCCTCCTCCAACTACTACAACATCATACTCTGTATCAAACATAATTTTATCTCATTGTTCCACGTGGAACGTTACTCACTTTGTTGAAAAAATTTGTTCCACGTGGAACAAATTTATATTACAACTTAGGATGTTCCACGTGGAACATCCTAAGTTTTTCATCTTCTTTTTGTCTCATAAGAGAAGCTTCCTTGTCTGTCTTGTCCTTGAAACCACAAAGATGCAACAGTCCATGAACCATCACTCTTCTTAATTCTTCTTCTACCGAAACGTCATAGTTTTTTGCATTATCTACTACCCTCTCATGAGAGATAAAAATATCTCCATTTAATAAATTTCCGATGGTATCATCAAAACTTATGATGTCCGTATAGGTGTGGTGATTCAGAAACTTTTTATTAATCTCAAGCAGGTACTCATCGTCACAAAAGATATAACTAATTTCTCCTATGCTCGTATCCTCAGAACTAGCAACGGCATTTAGCCAACCCATTAATTTAGGTTCGTTCAAATGCCCTACAACTGTCTCGTAATAAAAGTTAATCATTGTCTTTCTTGAAATACTCTTGTACCTTTTTCTTGTAATTTTGCCGCAAAGGTAATACTTGTCTGTTTAATATCTCTGTAGTATTGAAATATTGTTTAGCATTTTCCAATTGGATCTTACCTGTATTTTCAAACAATCTTTGATTCGTCTCACTTTCTCTTTTATCCTCTTCACCTTGCTCAAAAGTTGCATCTTTAAGTTTCAACAACTCGTGTTTCAAGTTCAACATTCTACTTAAGGTTCTTTCATTAAAACCCTTGTCCAACAACTCCTGTTCTACCTGTTCCATTCTACGCAACAACTCACTTCCTTCACCATTTCCTTTACCTAACTTCTCGATTCGATCGGACAATGCATTTCTTAATTCCTGTTGCTTCTTGTATATTTCGTATAGCTCTCCATTTAAATCTTCTTGCAACTTATCCTGTTGACCCTGCCCATTGTTTTGTTCGCCATCGCTATTCCTATTTCCCTTTTTTCCTTCCTTTCCTTTTCCTTGTTCCCCCTCTTTTTGATCCCCTTGACTTCCTTCATTCTGTTGGCCTTCTTGTTCACCATTTTTCTTATCTCCTTTTTTCATACCCTTCTGCATTTGTTCATTCAACTCTCCCTGTTGTTTAATGATATCTGGAAGTTGGAATTCGTTCTGACCACTTTGTCCTTTGCCTGCAGCGGACATACTATTTTGCATTTGGTCCAAAGTTCTACTTAACAAATACGCCAGATCATTAGAACCTGTAATTGTATACTGCTGGTTAGCTGTACCCTGTACTATTTGATTTTCGGCTAAACGTTCTAAGGATTTATCGATATTAAATTCGATATCATTTAATTTCTGAGTTACGTTTTCTGTAATCTGAGGAGTTCTTAATGCAAGAGAATACAAACTATCATCTATGTGTATAAAATTCTCCCTCAACACACTTTGCCTTCTTAACTTTGTTGAATAGATTGGATTGTCCCTATCTATACCTTTAAAGTCTTTCATTAAGTCTTCCTGTCCCAAAGAAAAATCAACTAGATTGTCCAATATTTGTCTCAGCATTTCCATGTCCTCCATCTGCTGTTCACCTCCTGCCATATTCATCTGCATCTTCATATTGTTACTCATTTGCTTCATCTTCTGAGCAGCACTTTTTTGATTCTTCTTTGCTTCGTTATTCTTTTTATTCTCTAAATTTTCCTTGGCCTCATTCTGATCCTTTTCTATATCCTGTTCATCTTTCTTGTCCATTTTTAGATCCATTGGTTTTTTCAAATCCTTATTGGCCTTTCTCAATTCCTCTAATTCTTTTTGAATATCCTTGAATTCATCATTCAATTTCTCTTGTTCTTCCTTGGTATTTTCCTCTTCATTTTTTTCAGATAATTCCTCTTGCTTATCAGATAACTCTGATAACTTCTCCACCATTTTTTCATGCTTTTCTGTTACATAATATCGCTTTGTTAACTCCAGTAACTGCTCTAAGTTCTTCTTCAGATTCTTGTTTTCCTTCCCTAGTTCATCTAGCTTTTTGGTCAACTCTTCCTTCTGAATTTTATCAGATAACTTTTCTATTTCCTCTAGCAACTTTTCATTCTTCTTTAATCGTTCTTCATTTCTTTCCAGTCTTTCCTTTAATGCATTTTTAAAAGGTTCTTCCTTTTCCTTATTAAATTCTTCCAAATTATCCTTTAACTGCTTTGAAAAATCCTGCATCATCTTTTCCTGTTGCTTCTGTCTCTTTAGAAAATCTTCCAACTTTCGCTTATCATTAAAATCTAATTCTTTCTTTTCCTTCTGAAGTTTACTTATACTCTTTAACTCCTCTTCTTGCTTTTTAAATTTATCCAAAGACTTATTTAATCCCGAAATCGCTTCATTCTGTTTCTGTAGTAATTCTTCCTCTTTTTCTATTTCAGTTAACTTTCGGAAATCAAAAACCTGACTCTTCGAACTTTTATAATTATGTATCACATCGTTATCAAAAACTTCAAAATAGAATTCGTAATTGGCGCCATCAACCAATTGTAAATCTCCAGGAAAAGCATAAATAAACTCGTCAAAAACCGAACCTCTTATGGGAAGATTTACTGTTTTTCTGTTGTCAAATTCTTCTGTATTATAATACACCAAACGTAAACTACTCAACCCATAATCATCACTTATCCTCCCAGAAAAATACATCGTTCTATTATCCAAAGTATCTTTCTCTGATCTTAAATTAAGCTCTGGATATTGATCCTTCACTACATTCAAAGTAAAGGATAGATTATCATAATTTTCTACATTGTGATTAGAAGTGGTAATCTCATAGTCCATATTGGAGAAAACCTTCATCTCATGATTAAACTCATTTTCATCTCCATTAAGAGGAATAATACTATCCTTCGTTTTAATATCCACCTTTTCTGTATTTCTAGTAAATACCATCCACTTCACTTTTGTTCCTTCTGGAATAGTTGCATTACCCGAACTTTTTAAACTTTCATCTACCTTCTTGGTATACCCCGGATAATCTAAAAACATCGTAAAATCCAAAAGCGCAGGAATAGGAACCACATTTAATGTATATGAATTTGTGCTAATATTATTAGCACTTATCACAAAATCAATTGATTCCTTAGGTTGCACAAAAACATACTCAAACTCACCAACACCTGTATTTTTCATAAAATACACTTCATCATTATAAGTTACCGTAGCAGTTTCAGGTACAATTTCACCACTAGTTCTAACCCTGAGTATATAATCCTTGTGTTCGAAAGCATTCAATTCTTTATTCACAATAAAGAAACTAAACGGCGCCGGTGGTTCATAAGCCACATTGTAATTTACCACCCGATCGTAGCTATCAGAAATCCAACTTATTCTGTTGATAGCCAATAGAACTAAAAATATAGTTATAGGAATTGCTGCATACTTCAAGAACTTGATATTCCCTTTAAAATTGATCGCTAAAGAAAACGGAACCGGACGTAACTCTTTTGATCTTTGATCTATACTTGCCAACAATAATGAAGATTCCTCATTGCTGTCCTTAAGTTGTAAAAGATTCAATAACTTATCATCTACTTCAGGAAAATGATTTCCTATAATTGTAGAAGCATCTTTATAATCGATTCCTTTTGCTAAACGAAATAACTTAGCTACAGGTATCAAAATAAACTTAACAAACAAACCAAACTCTACCGCGACAAATAACCAAAACAGAATTGTTCGACCTACCGGACTTAACCAAAGAAAGTATTCTATCAACATTGTTAAAAAGAAATACAAAACTCCTATTGCAAAGAAAAGAATCACTCCTTTTATCAAATCATTGATATAATACTTCCTTACAAATCCCTCTAACTTATTCTTTATAATATCAAAATTCTCCATAAAACCTTTGTTCTAGTACCTGTAACTTTTAAAACTACAACTTTATTTTTAATAGAATTGTTATATTTATGATAATTCAATCCATTAGCTCCTAATAACTTATGAAAGATCTAAAATATATTACCGCTTACACCATTCCTCTGATGGCCATTATTGGTCTTTTGCTTCAAGGATATTTTACCTATTTAACCCTCATTTATGCCTTTGGTTTCATACCTCTGTTGGAGTTATTTACAGCTGCTTCTACCCGTAATGATGATCAACCACAAAAAGAAGAAAAATCCAAGAACAAACTTTTTGACTGGATGCTCTATTTTAATTTACCTATAGTTTACGGAATCCTATTTACAACGCTTTACGTATGTCATAATACTAATCTTGAAACCTATGAAATTGTTGGTATCATACTCTCTACTGGAATCATTCTAGGCACCAATGGTATTAATGTCGGTCATGAATTAGGCCATAGATTCACCAAAGAACGCTTTATAGGAAAAGCACTTCTACTACCTTCATTGTACATGCATTTCTATATTGAACATAATTTTGGCCATCATCTTAAAGTAGCAACTAAAGAAGATCCCGCTACGGCAAAATATAATCAACCTGTTTACTTCTTTTGGCTCTCTTCTACTCTTGGGCAATATCTGAGCGCATGGCGTATACAGCTCAATTTATTGAAACAAAAGAATCAATCTTTTTTATCTATAAAAAATGATATGCTTTGGTACCTTCTTATACAAGCATCATACCTCTCACTAGCTTATATATTATTTGATTTTCAAGGATTAAAAATTGCTTTCTTTAGTGGCATTGTTGGTTTTTTACTTCTTGAAACTATCAATTATATCGAACACTATGGATTAAGGCGCAACAAAACTTCTTCTGGCAGATATGAAAGAGTGAGAGAGATTCATTCCTGGAATTCTAATCATTCTCTAGGAAGAATTATACTCTACGAATTAACCCGACACAGTGACCATCACCACCGTGCCTCCAAAAAATATCAATTATTGGATCATCATGATCAAAGTCCACAACTACCTTTTGGCTATCCTACATCCATGGTTCTTTCTTTATTACCTCCAATTTGGTTTATGATTATGAATAAACGAGTTCCACGTGAAATGAAAACCTCATAAATTCATAATCAAATCAATACACATATCCTCCAAAAAACTCTTTATTTCACTTATGAAGATTGTATCTTTGTGCATGATTATTTATGATAAAACAATTATCATAAAGCGCATAAAATTACACGATCATGACAAAACAAGTTAGGGTACGATTTGCTCCCAGCCCAACCGGTCCTTTACACATTGGTGGAGTAAGAACCGCTTTATTCAATTATTTATTTGCAAAAAAAAACAACGGTACGTTTATCTTACGTATTGAAGATACCGACCAAAATAGATATGTACCAGGAGCAGAACAATACATTAAAGATGCCTTAAACTGGTGTAATATTCCTTATGATGAAGGTCCTGATCAGGAAGGATCATTTGGTCCTTATCGTCAAAGTGAAAGAAAAGATCTTTACAAACAATATGCAGATCGTCTACTGGAAAATGGAAAAGCATACTATGCATTTGATACCCCTGATAGTCTTGATCAGTTAAGAAAAGAACACGAAGCCAATAAGAAAACTTTTATCTACAATTGGCATAATAGAAACGAACTCGATAATTCTTTAAGCTTATCTGCAGAAGAGGTTCACGACAAATTGGCATCTGGTGTACCTTATGTAATTCGATTCAAATCTCCACAAGACGAAACATTACATCTCAAAGATGAAATAAGAGGAGATATCAAAATAGACACCAACACTTTGGATGATAAAATTTTATTCAAAAGTGATGGTATGCCCACCTATCATCTTGCTAACATCGTAGATGATCATTTGATGGAAATTACTCATGTAATTAGAGGTGAAGAATGGTTACCTTCTCTAGCACTTCATTTTATGCTATATCAAGCATTAGAATGGGAAGCTCCTGTTTTTGCTCACCTTCCTTTAATTCTAAAACCTGTCGGTAAAGGAAAACTAAGCAAAAGAGATGGTGACAAATTAGGATTCCCTGTATTCCCATTACAATGGAATGATCCGAAAACCAACGATCTTTCTGCCGGATATCGTGAAGATGGTTATCTTCCTGAAGCCGTAGTAAACATGCTTGCCTTTTTGGGTTGGAACCCTGGAACCGAGCAAGAACTTTTCTCCCTTGATGAATTAATTCAACAATTTGATCTTTCGAGAGTGAATAAAGCCGGGGCCAAATTTGATCCAGAAAAAACAAAATGGTTTCAACAACAGCACCTACAAAGACTAGATAATTCTGAACTGGTAGGTGCATTCAAAACCATATTAGAGCATAAAAAGATCACCACCGATGCTCCTATCGAAACTGTAGTTGAAGCAGTAAAAGAAAGAGCGGTATTTGTAAATGATCTCTGGGAACTGTCCTCCTACTTCTTTATACCACCTACTCAATACGATGAAAAAGCTACAAAGAAAGCCTGGAAAGAAGATACGGCTGATCTTATGCACGAGCTAACTCGGATACTTAGCGATATTGATGACTTTACTCAAGATAACGTTTCCCAAATCGTAAAAGCATGGATTACTGGAAAGGAAATAGGTTTTGGAAAAATAATGATGCCTTTACGAGTAGCACTAGTCGGATCATTGCAAGGAGCGGATCTATTTTTGATCGCTTCTATAATTGGTAAAAAACAAACCATTTACAGAATTGAAAGTGCTATAGAGCAGCTTTAATCTTGTTTGTTTTGCAATACTATTTTTATTGTTCCACATCGAACATATGTAACGTTTTCTAAAAAACCGACACATATATAATACTAGAATCAACAAAAATATAGCAATGGCAAAAACATTTAGAGTACTAAAACTATCCAATGTATGGTCGACCGAAAAGCTAAGGAAAGAGGTTGAAGATACCCTTAATCGTGTTTCAAAAGATGGTTGGGAAATAGTTTCAGTAGCATTTGGTTCGAGTAATGCGCAGATTGCTACTGCTATGATTACCATTTCAAAATAGTGTATTGCAATACATTTATTTTGTACATTCATTTACATAACTATTAACTTTAATCAGAAAAAACAATGGGTATATTATTAATTCCGGTACTAATTTTTGGTTTTATTGTTTTGTTCTCCTCATTCTTTGTGGTGAAACAACAAACCTCTGCCGTGGTAGAACGTTTTGGAAAGTTTTTGAGCTTCCGTAATTCAGGACTCCAAATGAAAATTCCAATAGTCGATCGTATTGCTGGTAGAATCAATTTGAGAATACAACAGCTTGATGTAATCGTTGAAACGAAGACAAAAGATGATGTGTTTGTACGTTTAAAAATTTCTGTACAGTTTCAAGTGATCAAAGAGAAAGTATATGATGCTTTCTATAAACTAGAAAACCCACATGATCAAATTACCTCATACGTTTTTGATGTTGTACGTGCCGAAGTTCCTAAAATGAAATTGGATGATGTCTTTGAAAGAAAAGATGACATTGCTATTGCCGTAAAAGCAGAATTAAATGAAGCAATGATCAATTACGGATATGACATTATAAAAACGTTAGTAACTGATATTGATCCAGATCTACAAGTTAAAGAAGCAATGAACCGTATTAATGCTGCGGAACGTGAAAAGATTGCTGCAGAGTATGAAGCAGAAGCTGAGCGAATTAAAATTGTAGCAAAAGCACGTGCTGAAGCCGAAAGTAAACGATTACAAGGACAAGGTATCGCCGATCAACGTAGAGAAATTGCAAGAGGACTGGAAGAAAGTGTAGATGTGCTTAACAATGTTGGTATCAATTCTCAAGAAGCTTCAGCTCTAATTGTAGTTACTCAACATTATGATACTTTACAATCTATAGGAGAAGAAACCAATAGTAATTTAATATTACTTCCAAATTCTCCTCAAGCAGGAAGTGATATGTTAAATAACATGATTGCTTCTTTTACCGCTTCGAATCAAATTGGTGAAGAAATGAAAAGACAAAATGCAGCTAAAGGAATCACCAGAAAGAAAAAACCTGGAACCGAAGAATAACATTTTTTTATCTTAAAAATCAACCCGACCTATGCTCATAGGTCGGGTTTTTTATTTTTTTGTTGCAAACTTATGAAAACGGGCTTATTTTTGTTAAAAAATCAATTACAGGGTTTTTAGCACAGTTTTTGATTTCCCTATATAGATTTACATTCTGTTATTTTTTTAATCGTTTAAAAAGCTTTATTTAACGTTATTTTTAATAAGAAAAAGTGATAAATACTGTAAATTTATAAATAAAACTTATAGTCGTAAACTTAACAATTTTTATAAAACGTAGTCCCATGAAAAATTACTTTTTACTGTTACTTTTGGTCACAGGGAGTGTTTTTTCGCAAAACGCAAACACTCTTAAAAAAACTGCACTAAGAGATGCTAAAGCAACATCAAAAGCATCCGTTGATAGAAATTTAAGTCAAATGCTTAAATATACTCATCCAAATATTTTTGACGCCTTTGGACAAGAACAATTGATGGAAACCATGAATGATAATTTCAGAACTATGGATGCTCAAAATATTAAAGTTAAAAAATCTAAAATCGAAGAAGTTGCAGAACTTAAAAAAGAAGGAAAAGAATATCGGTGTCTGATAAAGAATACTGTAGAGATGGACTTTAGTGGTAGATCCGTAGTGATAAAAGGTTCTTTATTTGGATTTTATGATTCCAAAAAATCGCAATGGTATTTTGTAGAGTCCAATAAATTACTTGATGATCCTGATACTCAGAAACTGTTTCCAAATTTTAAAACAGATATAGAGATACCTCTTGATGAGCACATCGCAGAAAACTAATAAAAAAGCCCTCTATTTGAGGGCTTTTCTTTTTTAGTTAATACTATATTTTTTGGCAATTTCTTTAGCTTCCGTTTGTAGTAATTCGTTGCCGTCTTCTATTCCTTTCTGAATAAATGCTATCGCCAATTCATCTGGTTCCATATTCTTTGTTTCAAGTACTATACCCAACGCAATTGTAGTAGCAATGCGGGTTCCAACCTTTTTTGCCGCTGTGTTATATAGCGGAATCAACTCCTCAATTTCGACTTTTTTTGCCGCCTCAATGATCTTATTTTTTAGCACAGCTCTTTTCTCTTCGGGTAAATTGGTGTACTTCTTCCCTGCTCTTTTTACCTCTTCTATAGCACGAACCTCTCTCTGCTGATTTTGAGCTGGTTTATTGTTGTTATTTTGAGATTGTACAGGTTTAGCCTTTGCCCAGGTATCTCTTAATCCTACAGTCTTATTAAATACCAAAAGATTATCAGAACTATCAGGATCAACATTAAAATATCCTAGTCTTTGAAATTGAAATTGTTCAAGTGGTTGCACCTCTTTTAAGCTAGGTTCTACATACCCTGTTATGATCTTTAGAGACTCTGGATTAAGGAACTCCATAAAATCTTTATCCTTATGTCCAGCAGGTGCTTCATCATTAAATAATCGATCATATACTCTTATTTCTGCGGGTACTGCATGTGCTATAGATACCCAATGCAAAGTTCCTTTCACATTGCGTTTAGAAGCTTCTGTACCACTACCCGATCTGCTTTCTGGATCATATGTACAGTGGATTTCGGTGATGTTTCCTTCATCATCTTTTACTACACTTTCTCCCTTAATGATATATGCATTTTTTAAACGAACTTCCTTACCTAAAGTAAGTCTGAAAAACTTTCGGCTAGCTTCTTCTTTGAAGTCCTCTTTTTCTATATATAACTCTCTAGAAAATGGAACTTTTCTAGATCCTGCACTATCATCTTCAGGATTATTTTCGGCTTCTAACCACTCCTCTTGTCCTTCAGGATAATTCGTGATTACCAGTTTTACCGGGTTCATAACCGCCATTACCCTAGGCGCTATTTTATTAAGATCTTCTCTTACACAAAATTCTAACAAAGAAACATCGATAACATTTTCTCGCTTGGCCACACCTACTGTTTCTACAAATTTACGTATCGATGCTGGAGTATATCCACGTCTTCTAAGGCCAGAAATAGTAGGCATTCTTGGATCATCCCATCCTTTGACAATACCTTCTTCTACCAGTTTAAGGAGCTTTCGCTTACTCATAATGGTATAACTCAAATTAAGCCTGGCAAACTCCCTCTGTTTGGGTCTTATATGCTCACTATACACCTGATCCAAAAACCAGTCATATAATTTTCTATGAGGTTTAAACTCCAAAGAACATAGGGAATGAGATATATTCTCGATGTAATCACTCTCTCCATGTGTCCAATCGTACATAGGATAAATACACCATTCGTCACCTGTTCTGTGATGTGATTTTTTAAGGATACGATACATTAATGGATCCCTCATTAACATGTTTGGATCAGCCATGTCAATTTTGGCGCGAACTACATGTGCTCCTTCATCAAATTCTCCATTTTTCATCCGTTCAAAAAGATCCAGATTTTCGACTACAGACCGGTCTCTATAAGGACTATTTGTTCCTGGTTCTGTAGTGGTACCTTTTTGCTCTGCTATAGCTTCTGCAGTTTGAGAATCCACATATGCCTTATCCTCTTTAATTAACTGTACTGTCCAGTCATATAACTGTTGAAAATAATCTGAAGAATAGCATTCTCTATCCCATGTATACCCCAACCAGGTAATATCCTCTTTTATTGCATCTACATATTCCTGCTCTTCTTTTGCAGGATTGGTATCATCAAACCTAAGATTGACAGGAGCATTATATTTTAACCCCAAACCAAAACTTATTCCTATAGCTTTGGTATGTCCTATATGCAGATATCCGTTAGGTTCCGGAGGAAAACGAAAACGCAAATTGCTAGTGTTCATTCCATTTTCAAGATCCTCTTCTATAATATGCTCTATAAAATTGAGCGATTTTTTCTCTTCAGTCATTACAAAGTAAATAAACCACAAAACTACAAATTCTTATGTTGCTTCACTACATCAAAAAACCTTTAATTACATTATTTTAAATATGATCATATCCATACGATAACCAGAATTTTTGACTCGAATATTAATAAAGATTCCTTTACCTTTGTCAAAAACATCTGTGGGAATAATTAAACTGAAAAACATCAAGATATATGCCTATCATGGATGTCTTGTTGAGGAAAAAAAAATAGGATCCGACTACAGAGTTGATCTTAAAATTAAAGCAGATTTAACTCAATCTGCAGCGTCAGACCGTTTGGCTGATACCGTAGATTATGTACATTTAAATCATATTGTAAAAAAAGAAATGGCTATTCGATCGAAGCTTTTAGAACATGCGGCAGAACGAATATTGGTAAGAATACTCAAAGAGTTACCTCTCGTTGAAAAAGCAACAGTAGATGTTTCAAAAATTAATCCACCTATTGGAGGAAATGTTGAAATGGTTACTATAACCCGAAGTAAAAATCGTTAACTTTGTACTTTCGTTATATTGGAATGCAGTTTTAATGCAATTTCTTACTAAGAAATAATAAATTTTTTTACATTTGCCTTCCAACCAAAAACTGGTGTCGTGGCCGAGTGGCTAGGCAGTGGTCTGCAACACCATCTACAGCGGTTCGAATCCGCTCGACACCTCAAAAATCCTGTACATTTTGTACGGGATTTTTTAGTTAAAAGCAGGAGTTTCTGGAGTTATTCTTTCTATTTCATTTTGTATTCTCTCCTCCATGGTATCTGGTAAGACTCCTTTTAATATTAAAAACACTCCAAAAACAACCATCAGTATACTAATTACTCTTTTGGTCATATATGTTCTTTTTGGAGTCAATTTTCTTTTTAAGCGTTTGGCCAATAACATTTTGAACACATCAATAAACAAATATGTACCTAGAACAATACTGAAGAAATACAATATTCTATTGGTATTCATATCCAATTGTGGTCCAATAACAATGATAATACTCAGCCAGAAACCCAATACTCCGATATTGATAAAATTGAGCAAAAACCCTTTTACAAAGAGCATCAAGTAATTCTGTTTATTGATTATTTCTACCGACGTATCTCGAAGTTTATTATAGTTTTTACGTTCCTGGATAAAAGAAATTACTCCATAGGTAGCCAACAACATCCCACCAAAAATAAATAACGCAGGATCATCTTTAATTTTTTCAAGAATTTGATTGGTACTAAAATATGCGATAAGAATAAAGACAATATCAGCAAAAATTACACCCAGATCCAACGCTAATGCAGCTCGAAAACCTTTAATAGCCGCTGTTTCTAAAAGCACAAAAAAAACAGGCCCAATCAAAAAGGCTAATAAAAATCCTAATGGTATTGCGGCCTGAGCATCTTGAAGCATATGATAAGTGTGTCTATACTACAAAGGTAAAAAAACTACTTAGTTAACTTCTATGATTTTACCTCCCAATAATTTTTGAGTATCCATTTCTGTTGGATTTCCAAAAATTCTTATGGTACCTCCAGCATTGGTATTGGCTTTGATGTACTTTCTGGCAAAAACTTCTGCAGTTCCTCCGGCGCTTACCCTTACCTGTACTTCGTTACTTTCAAGTTCACTAGCGTAATATTGCCCACCAGAGTTAATTATAATTTCCTGTTCCTTTGCTTCACCTTCAAGATCAATTTCTCCACCTGTTACCGCTTTTCCGTACACAAAATTGGCATCTACTTTTCCAATGACCTTTCCACCTTCTTGCGCACGGATATCCAAATCTCTTGATTTGATAACGTCCTGGGCGATAATCCTGGCACCTTCGTTGGCATCAATCTTTTCAATTTGTTTATAATACACGGTTACTTTGGTGTTGTTATTATCCCAAATATTATCTACAAACATTCGTATTTTCAACAGATCATCTTTCAGAATCACGTCTACTTCACGTCTTTTTATTCCAGTTATTTCAACCTTATTTTCATCACTCTCCACCAAGGTTACACTGATTTTATCAAATACCTTTAGTTCAGTAAAATCTCCAATGTTTTTGGTCACTACGTCCTGAGCATTTATCGAGAGTAATGGTAACCATACCCATAAAAAAAGAATCTTTTTCATATCAAAAATATTTTAAGATTTGTGTGTTATTATCTATAGAATTTTATTCTACCTCTTCTTTACTTCCGATAAGTGTAAAATCCAGATGCCTTTTGACCAAATCAGCACTTTTTACTTTCACATAAACTTCATCTCCTAGCTGGTAAACTTTCTTCGAAGTCTGCCCTACAACAGCATATTCGTCCTGATCGAATACGTAATGATCATCATTCATATCGCGTAATCTGATCATTCCTTCGCATTTATTGCTAATAATTTCTACATAAATACCCCACTCGGTTACTCCAGAAATTACACCCAAAAAATGCTCGTCTTCATGATCTTTCATGAACTTGATCTGCATGTATTTAATAGAATCTCTTTCTGCATTTGCAGCAAGGTTTTCCATACTACTGCTGTGATTACACTTTTCTTCGTATTCTTCTTCAACAACAGATTTTCCATTATCCAGATAATGTTGCAGCAAACGATGTGCCATAACATCAGGATATCTTCTAATCGGTGATGTAAAATGCGAATAATAGTCAAATGCTAATCCATAATGCCCAATATTACGGGTAGTATATTCCGCTTTGCTCATACTTCTAATAGCAAGCGTATCTACAAGGTTTTGTTCTTTTCTACCTTGCACATCCTTTAATAAACCATTTAAAGATTTTGTGGTAGTTTTTCGGTCTCTTAAATCTAATTTATATCCAAATCGTCCGATGATGTTTTGTAGTGCTGCTAACTTTTCGTCATCGGGTTCGTCGTGTACTCGATATACGAAGGTTTTCTTTGGATTTTGTTTTCCGATGAATTCTGCGACTTTTTTATTAGCAAGTAACATAAACTCCTCGATTAACTTATTGGCGTCCTTAGAAGTCTTAAAAAAGACTCCTGTAGGTTCGTTATTGTTGTTTAAAGAGAACCGTACTTCTACCTTATCAAAAGAAATAGCTCCATGTTTCATTCGTTTGGAGCGCATGATCTTGGCCAACTCATCTAATTTAAGAATCGCTTCTTTTATCTTATCATCAGCGGCATAGCTTTTTCCGGTAAGTGAAATTTCTTCAGGAATACCACTTTCTTTGGTCTCTATGATATGTTGCGCTTCCTCGTAAGCAAAACGTGCATCAGAGTAGGTTACTGTTCTACCAAACCATTGATTTTTGATTTCTGCCTTATCGTTAAGTTCAAAAACTGCAGAAAATGTATATTTCTCTTCATGTGGTCTTAAAGAACATGCATTATTCGATAAAATCTCGGGTAACATCGGTACCACTCTATCTACCAGGTATACAGAAGTTGCTCTTTCGTAGGCTTCATCATCAAGAATTGATCCTGGTTTTACGTAGTGTGATACATCTGCAATGTGGATACCAATTTCGTAGTTTCCATTCTCTAAAATTTCGAAAGATAAAGCATCGTCAAAATCCTTGGCATCCTTGGGATCTATCGTAAACGTTAAGATATTTCTCATATCTCTTCGTTTCTTGATTTCAGATTCCTGAATACTCGTATCTAATTGATTGGCAAATTCTTCAACCTCCTCGGGAAATTCATATGGTAGCCCATACTGAGCTAAAATAGCATGAATTTCGGTATGGTGTTCTCCTGGTTTACCCAGAACTTTTACTACTTTACCAAAAGGTGATTCTGCATTATCAGGCCAATCTTCTAACTTTACCAATACTTTATCCCCATGTTCAGACTTGCCTATTTTATTCTTCGGTACAAAAATATCGGTATACATTTTACCATCCTGAACATTTACAAAACCATAATTTTTTTGAAGCTCAATAACTCCTACAAACTCATTTCTTTTACGGTTGATGATTCTTGTAATTTCTCCTTCGCTTTTCCCTCTTCTCTTTCTGCGGTACACATATACCTCTACTTCGTCTCCGTCTAATGCTTTATTTAAATTATTATTTGGAATAAAAATATCGTCTTCAAGATCCTCTACCACTACATATCCAGTTCCTTTTGCGGTGATCTCTAATCTACCTGTAAATGTATTTATATTAGGAATGATCTTAAATTTACCTCGCTCAACTTCTTCAATTTGTTTTTTTGCTGCTAATTGAGCTAACTTCTTGATAATCTGATTTCTGCTACTGGCATCATTCACACCGAATTTAGCAGCTATTTGTTTGTAATTAAAAGTTTTATGAGGTTCTGATTTAAGTATTTTGAGTATTCCTTGGGTGATATTCTCTATTTTGGGAGACTTTTTTCTTCTTCTACTCTTTCTTTTCATTAATGTCAATTATATTATATCTGATAAAAGTACTGTTTATTGTTAAAGATTTATAATTTTAGGTTTAAACTTTTTATTAATCATTGCATTCTCTTTATGTTTAACCTTTAAAAAATGTATTATCTGTAAATCAGTAGTTTATATTTACATTTTCTAAACAATTTCCTGCTTTTATCTTAAAAATTACTTAATTTTATTTTACTATACTAAACAGTCATAGATTGCTGTTTCTATATAACGATGGCTAAAATCAAAAAAGTACATAAAGTAATATTCCTTTTCGTTCTAATATTCTTGTTAGGAGTGTATTCTTTCAGTTTATATATCAGTAATACCCTGGATAAAAAGAATGAAACGATCAATGAGTCAGAGATAAATGGCTCAGCACGATTTGGGGAAGAAACTCTAGAGACTGATTAACGGTCAGTAGTTTATCTCATTTTATCACTACTTTACTGATCCCTTTTTCTTATTTCGTATATTTAGCTATTGATTTTCTTTTAATGAAAGACTTTGTTATTGTAAAAACCTTTACTTACCCCTATGAATACGCTATATTGAAACTTCTTCTAGATAGAGAAGGCATATCGTATTTCTTCGAGAACGAAACAATGATTGGCGTTTTTCCTTTTTACTCCAACGCTCTGGGAGGAATCAATCTCAAAGTTCATCAAAGAGACAAAGAAAGAGTACTACAAATCATAGACGATTTAAATACCAATTCTCATCTACGAATTGTATAAGAACATTCTTTATTTTCAATTTTTAAATTCAAAGATACTTTTCAACATATATTAAATATATCTTTTTTCTTTTTTTGAAATTTAAAATTAATAATGATACTTATGATGTAGTGTGAATAGCGGTATAACTTTTCGAAGTTTTTTTTGCTTTTTTAGTTTCTTGAAATTTTCAGAAACATATAAACAAGATATCAATATGATAATTGCTTGAAAATGTAACAGAAATAAAAAATAATCAACAGTTGTTAATAGCATATTCACAGGTATAATATTTAATAGTTTTTCAAAAAAATGGCAGTTCATAACATTAATTTAATGTTTGAAAACTCAACCAAAAAAAATGAATTTATTGTTTTGAAAATTGCAGACACCTCTTGTATTCTAATAAAAAATCAAACAAGCAAAAAAATGTTATAAATTTTAGGAACCATTTATTCACATACAATGTTAACACAAGGTTATGAGTTATTAACATTAAGGTAATATTTACGTAATTATTTGACTTTTTGAAGGTTACTTTTTTGGATTAAATTATCTTTGTAGTGTAACTCAAACAGACATCAAAAACAAATGAAAATAGCTATAGGAAACGACCACGCAGGAACAGAATATAAGTTTACAATAGTAGAATATCTTACTTCTCAGGGAATTGAAGTAATTAATCATGGTACAAACGAAGATTCTAGTGTAGATTATCCAGATTTTGTGCATCCTGTAGCAAAAGATGTTGATAGTGAGAATGCGGATTTTGGAATTTTAATTTGTGGTAGTGGTAATGGTGTTGCCATGACTGCTAACAAATACAAAAATATTCGGGCTGGTCTGTGTTGGACAAAAGAAATAACAGAACTTACCAGACAACATAATAATGCAAACATTATATGTATCCCTGCAAGATTTACTTCTGCACCACAAGCTTTAGAAATGGTAAAAACATTTTTAAATACTGCTTTTGAAGGAGGTAGACACTTAAATCGGGTAAACAAAATACCGATGTGCTAATACTACGGATTTATGAGCCTAAAATTTATGGTAAAAAGGTTCGATGAGTTTACAGCATCGGAGCTCTATAAAATTTTGCGCTTACGCGCAGAAGTTTTTGTTGTTGAACAAGATTGTGTATATCAAGATATCGATAACAAAGACCAAAAAGCATTGCATGTAATTGGTTACAAAGATGATCAAGTTGTCGCTTATACTAGAATATTTAAAGCAGGCGATTATTTTGAGCACGCCAGTATTGGTAGAGTAGTGGTTGCTGAAAAAGAAAGGCAATACGGATATGGCCATGATCTCATCAAAGAAAGCATTGCTGCCGTGGACAATCATTTTAAAACCACCACCATCAAAATTTCTGCACAAACCTATTTACAAAGATTTTACGAATCCCATGGGTTTGTTATGGTAGGAGAGGAGTACCTCGAAGATGGTATCCCCCATATCGGAATGATACTAGAGTAAAAGTTAGTTACCAGTTATTTTGATGTTATCAATGTGGTACCGTGTGGTCACTTTTGGATCACCGCCCAAATATCTAAACCCTATTCTCACCGTACCTTCTACACAATTCAAACCAATAGCACCAGAGGGAAAAAGGTCTCCAAAAGCATTTAATGGTCCGCGGGGTACGGTTACGTCTAATTTAGACCAGTTGGCAGTCGAGACATCATCAACAAAATCAGTACTGATAAACACCTCTAGAATATTACCATTATCAAACCCGGCTTGGACATCAAAGTTCAAAACTTCTGAATATGTGGTACTTAAGTCAATTTCAGGAGTAATCAACCAAACTTCATACAAGCCTTCATTTGATCTAAACCCTGTGATTTGAGCATATTTATTATTGGCAAACTCCCCTATTTTGTATTTCAACTTCCCTTGTGTTTGATTGATATTAAACCAACCTTCTTTCCCCAAATCTGAGGTTTTAAAATCAGTAAAATCTTGCTCAAAAATGATTTGATTTCCTTCTTGTTCTTGAACGCATTCAAATACTTGAGGATCACATCGTTCTTCGGTATCAAATAAAAGTCCATTGGGATCATTGAGTACCAGATTATATCGATTTCCAAGAAAATTCTTGGTAAGAATCCCTTGAAAGCTACCCCTATTTTGAGGTAGTTTTAAGCCTTTAAAATCAGAAAAAGTACTGGTGCTTAAAACCGTGTTTCTTTGGGTTTCACAATCTTCTATGATTCGTTCTCCATCAAATAGGTCATTGGGTTCTGAAGCAAAAGAAAAGACATTATCATTTTGGACAAAGTTTTTATGAAATTGAAGGTTGTTGATCTTGATAAAAAGATGAAGATACTGATCAGAAAAATCAGAAATACTCAATTCCAAAGGGATAATTTCTGCTATTTCTAAGCCTCTTATTATTGTGTGTTCAGTTTGAAATGAAGGTATTGGAGCAATCGTATTTCCATCGAGAACTCCTAATGTAGGAACCCCATTTTCTATGCCTATAGATAAACCATTCAGAGGAATAAATACGTTTCTTCCAAAATCGTAAAAGGTAAACAGAGGGTTAACATCTACCAATACTCTAATCCCCGCGGTAGGATTATCCTTTTTGTTTTGAATGATGAGCTCTTTAAAAAAATTGCTTGCACGGTCACTTGATACCACATATCCACTGATAAAATTATCAGTATCCTCAAAGATCAATTTCGCATTTTCTCCTTCTTTTTCTAGTTCCTGACCAAGCATGCCTAATAAGGATTGTATATCAATAGAAGTACCTGTAATTTCTGGTTCCTGAGTCGATATGGATGGAGTGTCAAAATTTTGTTCTGGAGTGCAGTATAAAAGAATTGAAGCTAGGAACATATAGCAAATTGATCTGCTGGTTTTTGGTGTGAATATCATTTGATCTGTGTTTAAAATCTTACATAAAAATTAAGGTAGTATGAGGTGCTGAAGCCATAAAAGTACTTTGGGCCAAAAATGGGCGTATCCCTTCTGGATTCTTCTAATGCTAGTCTATAATTGGCATTTCTGGTTTGTTCAAAACCACCGGTTCTGTATTTCTGGTCAAGGATGTTAGTAATGGAAGCAAAAAAACCTAAAGTATAATTGTTAATTCTCCATGATTTTCCACCAATAGCATTTACAAGAAAGTAATCTTCCAATTGTTCTTGCTGTAACAAAGATTGAGCTACAGTTTCATCAATATCATTAAAAGGCAAACCATCACGATCTTGATAAAAATTAGAGGTTCTTGCAAATGGACTCACATTGATAAAGGCGTTAGAAAAATAATTAACAGTGGTTCCAAACCACCAAAAATCAGGATCACGGTATTCGAATCCCAATTGAGCCACGTTTTGTGGACCCACAGGCAAATAATATCCCTTGATGTAGGATTTGCCGAAAGAACGAACACCTTGTACCTCTGCAAAAACATCACTAGTACTGGCTAGTGCTAGTTCTGGGTTGTTATTGTATCTAAATTCTCCAATCGCTGCTGCGGATTTGAGTTTTAAGGTTGGGGTAATCTGAAATTCAATACCTAGTTCACCTCCATAGTAAAGCTTATCGATATCGGTTACAATCTCTTGTACAAAACCAGCTTCTGATCCTGAAATAGCTTGCGTGTAAAAAAAGGAAATATCTGTCGCGTCTTCTATTTTGGTATAATAACCGCTCAAACGCGCTTTGATGCGTTTAGAACGGAATAAATAGTTAGCATCTACGGTTTGAATGATTTCATTTGGTTGTTCTGTTCCGGTAAGCTCAGAAACAGTCATGTTGTTTTGTCTTGGGTTTACAAAAACATTTTGAAGCGTAGGGGCTTTACTAAAATATCCCGCATTGACCTGAAAAGTCTGTAACCCATCGATTCGTATCGTAGATCCTGTTTTTATGCCATAATTTAGAAATTGCTGTGCCGTACTTTTTCCAAAGGATTGATTGCCGGGAAAATAACCATTTTCATACAGTCCGTCTCTTTGAAAGGAAGATTGAGATATCTTACCTCCAATAAAAAAATCAACGGGGTTAAACCGAAATGATGTTTGCAAAAACCCATTCATAGTAGCCGCTTCCAGTATATAGTTGTAATCATATCTGTCTCCTTCGGAGACTATTCTATTTGGGTTACGTAGATCACTTTGCGCTTGATTAAGTTGTATATCGTGGTCTAAAGAAGAAAAGGATATAGCAAAGAGATCAACATCCAAAAAACCATTACCCCCTAATAAATCGCTTACTTCTGCAAAGTTTTCACTAGATAAGGAGCGATAAGACATGGAAGCATTAAAATTGATATGTTTGGATATCTTACTACTTACAATCACATTACCCACCAATTGAGTGTCATCCGTACGATCTTCATATACGATATAAGTAGAATTATTTCCTAATGCTGCATTGTTAAGATTTGTAGCTACTAGAGAGTCCCAATCGATCTGTCCATTATTGATTAGGTTTTCTCGAGCTAAAAAAGCATTCTGAAAATCTAGGTGAGTTGGGTTAGGGTTACCAAGAAAAAAACTAGGTAAGTTACTTTGATGAACAGGGTTGGTTTGTGTACTTCTTCCTCCTCCGGCAAACAGCTGTTGTCCACTTGAAGTTATAAACAGGTCTCCTCCTGTGTTATCAATACGACTGTTCCCTACCTCTCCGGTTTGATACGCTAAATTGGTATTGATTAGGGTATTTTCTGAAAGCTGCCAATAATGATTTAGCATAAAGATAGGTTCTTCTATTCTTCGTTGTCGAGCATTTCTTATTTTACCATTATGATATCCCCAATTCGGATTGTAATTAGGTCCTTTGATACGAGCTACCTCTTCGGTAATTGCAGTAGATCGACCTCTTTGATTTGGCGTATAGAACCCCGTAAAATTAAGACTGTGTTTCTCATTTATTTTTTTCTCTACGGATGCAAAAAAGGAGTGTGCATTGTATCCTGTGCCTTCAAAAATTCCTTCCTCACCAAATCTTTTAGAAAACGATAATGAATATGCCCATCCGCTTTGTGAAACTCCAGAATTATAGGTAGCCATTACCCTTCCCTGGTAGGTGCGGTTTGAAGCGGCATAAGAGACTCTTCCTCCTTTTCTGTACTGAGATGCCCTCATAATGATATTTGATGTCCCCAGGAGATCGCCAAAGGAATAGCTGTTTTCTGAAATACCCATTGAAAATTCCTGATTGCGCTGTACATCATTTAACCCTCCCCAATTGCTCCATTGCGGTCTTCCATTGTAGATTTTGTTGAAAGCAATTCCGTTAATCAAAAGTTGACTATTTTCATTATTTATGCCTCTTGGTCGAAAAAAAGCTGCGCTAAAATCATATGCTGCGGCATTCAAGAAGATGTCTTTTCTAGCTTGTAAGAGCGCCGGAATATTAAAGGAAACATCGTTCTCTTCTTCCAGTTCCAGGTCACTGATTTCGATAGTAGCAATTTGTTGATCCTCTTCACTAAAATCATAATCTAATCGGAGGATTTTAAGATCAAGTATTTGGGCTTCATTAATCACAACAGGAAACCGTTTCGAAAGGTATCCACGTTTTGAAATGACAAGAATCTGCTCTCCAAGAGGAAGTTGCTCATCATTAAAGCTAAAGACTCCAAAAGTATTGGTTCGACAAGAGATATCGGTTTTTTCAATTGACACCAAAGCATCAACAATATTTTCATTGCTAAAAGTGTCGATAACCCTACCTTTTATATTAGTTTCCTGAGCATTTAAGATGGAAACACAAAACTCAAATACCAGAGCGAGTTTTAATGTAGATATTCGATTTATCATGTCCTTTACCTAATTCTTTTTGGTTATAAAAAATTATGAGTAGGACGACGTTGTGAGAGGCAATATTAAATTACATCAGTTTCAAAATCTGAAACTCAGAACATTAATATTTGTGAGAATGATTAAACGATTTGTATTATGGTTGTGATTAAAAGAGTACTGATGATCTTTTTGTCTTTTGTGCCTGCGATACTGCTCTCACAGCAAAAGAAAACCTATAACATTCAGACCGTCGCTTTTTATAATTTAGAAAACCTTTTTGATACCATAGATGATCCTCTAACATTTGATAATGATAGAACTCCAAAAGGCCGATATCATTGGACCGATAAATTGTATAAAGAGAAATTACAAAACATGGCATTAGTGATTTCGAAAATTGGAAAAGAACATACTGGAAGTGCTCCGGCTATACTAGGAGTTGCAGAAATAGAAAACAGGAAGGTATTAGAAGATTTGATTAAAGAACCTATCCTTATTCAAAATAAATATGGGATTATACACAAGGACTCTCCAGATCGCAGAGGAATAGACGTGGGTTTATTGTATCAAAAAGATCGGTTCAAACCAAAACATTTTAAAACCTATGAATTATACCTTTATGATGAAGTAACACAAAAAAGAGTATATACAAGAGATCAATTGATAGTAAGCGGGTATTTGGATGGTGATTTGATTCATTGTATTGTAAATCATTGGCCATCAAGAAGAGGAGGTGAGACAAGAAGCGCATATAAAAGGAAAAAAGCAGCGAAACTGAATAAAAGAATAATAGATTCAATTTTTGTTTTAGATCCTTACTCAAAAATAATTACGTTGGGAGATTTTAATGATGATCCTGATAGCGCAAGCCTAAAAAAAGTATTGGGAGTGACCTCTAAACGAATGGATACAGATTTGAAAGAGTTATATAATCCTTTGGCCAAAATGAAGAATAAAGGTGTTGGTACGCATGCCTGGAACGATAGTTGGACGATTTTTGACCAAATCATCGTGTCGAAGGAGTTATTACAAGAAGATTACAGTTCTTACAGGTTTTATAAGGTAGGAATATTCAGTGAAGCATTTTTAATAACTACCACCGGGAGATATAAAGGATATCCTTTCCGAAGTTTTAGTGGTCAAAACTATGTAGGAGGCTATAGTGATCACTTACCAGTGTACATGTATTTGATAAAAGAAAAAAGGTGACTCCAAATAGAGTCACCTTCATAAGATTTAGTTAGCTAGGCCGATTATTGACCGATTGTTATTCCAGCATTACAAGTGGCATCAGCAAACGCTTCAAAAGTTGTTCCTTCTGGAAGTGTTTCAGTACCAGACTGCCCTAATGCAGTAACAGTTACTGTACCATCACCGTTGTCACAAATAGAAGTTGCGATACCAATGATTTCACACTCTCTACAGTTTCCTCCTCCATCATCATCACTTCCACAAGAGGTTATAACTAAAGCGAATGCACATACGGCAGATAACATAAGTTTTTTCATAGTATTTGGGTGTTTAATGTAAATTTATGAGCCCAAATATAGAAGTTATACACTTATTAACAAAAAATTAAGTTAAAAAAATGCATTTTATCGATAAAAAATGTTTTTTAGCGATTGTTTTTATACCTCTTCAATATCAAAAGGTTTACCGATATAGGCTAAGTAACTGTCTTCCTGTATCTGATCTATTTCTCTGCTGTAGGAAGAAATAATACGAAGATTTTTAGTACTATTTTTTATAAACAGAGGAATGATATCTGAATCTTCTTTGGTAATCTCAATAAGCGTTTTATAATGCTTTTTGTCCTTAATTTTTATTTCTTGAATACTAGGATACTTTTCGGCAAGTGCAATAAGTTTGTAGTAATCATCGGTATGAGAAAACAATCCTTCTTGTGGATTGTTATTAGGATTATTCATTTCGTCCGAAGTGATTAATCGAAACGAACCGTTCTCCCCAAATTGATCCTTAAACTTATTAATCGCATATTTATTGATATCACTGTTAGCAGTAAGTGCCATAAGATATCCAACGTCATTAAGCTCGATATTATCTTTTAATTGCTCACCATAAATGTTTGCTTCAATAGCATCTAGTCCTAAGTCTTTGGCTTTTGTAATATTATCTCTATTACTATCTACAAGTACAACATGTTTGTTATTATTTTTGATGTATAGAGCAATAAGCCTTGAAATTTTGGAGGCGCCAATGATTAAAATTCCCTCAGACTTATTCAAAAAGACACCTACCAATTTGGCCACATATCGTGCAGTAGTGGCGTTTAGTAATACTGTACCCAGTACTATCATAAACACCAATGGAGTGATATATTCTGCTCCGGGTACTCCTTCTTTGTACAACTTTAGCCCAAATAAGGAAGCGATTCCTGCTGCTACAATTCCTCTGGGTCCTACCCAACTAATAAAAAGCTTTTCATTGGTTTTTAGACCAGATTTCGAAGAACTAAGAAAAACCCCAAGAGGTCGAACGATAAATACAACAACGGCAAAAAGCAATCCCGCTTTCCAGTTATATACCAATTGTAAGTCTTCAAGGTTAATATTTGCTGCCAAAAGAATAAAAAGAATCGAAATTAGAAGAACGCTCAGAGATTCCTTGAAATATAAGATCTCATCCAGATAAGGTAAGTTAATGTTCCCCAAAACCATACCCATTACCACAACAGATAATAGACCGGATTCGTGAGCAAAAATATCAGAGAGCACAAATACTCCAAGTACTGTGGCAAGCGTTACGACATTCAATAAATAGTGTGGAACAATTTTTCTTTTCAGTGAAAAAGCAAGACCATATGCAAAGGTAAAACCAAAGGTAAAACCTACCAGAACGATTTTACTAAATTCGACAAGTGCAGTAAAGGTAAACTCTTCACCTCCACCAACACGAATAAACTCAAAAACCAAAACCGCGACCAAAGCCCCAATAGGGTCGATAAGGATACCTTCCCACTTTAATACAGCGGACACATCCTTTTTGAGGGGTATATTTCTTAAGATAGGTGTAATCACTGTTGGCCCCGTAACGATAATTAATGAGGAAAAAAGAAAAGAAATAGGCCAGCTCAGGTCAAAAATAAAATGGGCCGCCAGTCCAGCTCCAAAAAAGGTAACGACTACCGCCAGGGTAATAAGTTTAATGATCACCGGACCTACATTCAAAATTTCACTACGCCTTAGCGTTAATCCACCTTCGAATAGAATGATACTAATGGCCAGAGAAACAAAATAAAACAAACTTTCACCAGGAAAAAGCCCTTCGGTTCCGTTCCAGATAGGTTGAATTAGTTTTGTGCCGTCACCTGTGTATAATGTGGCAAGAGGACCCACCAGGAGCCCTATTAGGATTAGAGGTAAGATTGCGGGAATTTTAAATTTCCAGGCCACCCATTGTGCCAAAATTCCCAATATAATGATTCCTGCTAGTGCTAACATGAGTAATTTATAGATTCAATTTTGTGTAGAAATATCGTAATTTTTTTAAATATAGTTGAAATAAAGGGGATTTTACGAAACAAAAGATGACTTTATTTTATGATATTATATATCCTATCAATAGAGCGTTTGGATAGGAAATCGCTGCAGTAGAAATGTGGATTCATAAATGATTTGCAGTTTTTGACGCTATATCTAATGAAATATTGTTAAAAAGTCTAAAAAATAAATCCTCATCCTTGCCATTTTTTCTATTTTGCAAAGATTTTTATTGATACATGAACTTATATCCTATCAAAGCTGGAAATTTTAAACTAGACGGAGGTGCTATGTTTGGCGTTGTCCCTAAGGTGCTTTGGAATAAAACAAATCCAGCAGATGCTAACAATCTAATTGATATTGCAGCAAGATGCTTGCTTATCGAAGATGGAGAACGATTAACTCTTATCGATTCTGGGATGGGAGACAAACAATCAGAGAAATTCTTCGGGTATTACTCACCATGGGGAGACGATGATTTGGATAAGTCCCTAAAAGAAAAAGGATTTCATCGTGATGATATTACCGACATTTTTATTACCCATTTACATTTTGACCATTGCGGTGGAGTAGTACAGTGGAATAAAGACCGTACAGGATACGAATTGGCATTTAAGAATGCTAAAGTATGGAGCAACAAAGAACATTGGGATTGGGCAGTACAACCTAATGCCAGAGAGAAAGCATCGTTCTTAAAAGAAAATATTTTACCTATTGAGGAAAGTGGGCATCTTAACTTCGTTTCGAGAACAGCAAATGCTTTTCAAAAACAAACCGAATTAGGTTTTGGCGTACTATTTGCTGATGGTCATACAGAAAAGCAAATGATTCCGCATATTACTCACAAAGACAAGACCATTGTTTTTATGGCCGACTTGTTACCTACAGTGGGTCATATTCCCTTACCTTATGTAATGGGATATGACACAAGACCTTTGTTGACCTTGGATGAAAAAAAGTTGTTTTTAGAAACAGCCGCAGACAACGGATGGTATTTGTTTTTGGAACACGATGCGCATAATGAAATAATAACCTTAAAACACACAGAAAAAGGCGTTCGACTTAATGAGGTTTTTAGCTGTGAAGATATATTTAATTAAAAAAATAGAATTGAAAATGAAATTTTCCACAAATACGATTTTTTCAGTGGTAACCTCTTCTTTAATCTTAGTTGGATGTGGAGGTGCCCCAACCATAGTTTCTACACCAATAGAGAATATTGATACAGTTCCTTTGAAACACGATCAGCTTACAGAAAAACAGCTGAAGAATTGGAATTCTTATGACTTAGTGACGGATACTATACCAGGCATGAGTGTTCTTAAGGCGTATGATGAATTGCTAAAAGGTAAAAAAGGACAAACGGTAGTAGTAGGAGTTATAGATAGTGGTGTTGACATTGAGCATGAAGACCTTAAAGGTGTGGTATGGAAAAATCCTAATGAGATTGCAGGAAATGGAAAAGATGACGATAACAATGGATATGTTGATGACATCTACGGATGGAATTTCTTAGGAGATTCTAATGATGAAAATCTGGAATACGTAAGAATTATCAAAAAATTAAAGCCAAAGTACGAGGGCAAGAACCTTTCTTCGGTTGCAGATAATGAAAAAGAAGAGTACCAACAGTATATAGAAGCCAAGGCCGAATTTGAAAAAGAATATCAAGAGGCTTCTCAAAACAAAATGCAGTATGAGCAAATCTTGCAGCAGTCAAAAATATCTCACAAAGCTATTGCAGCTGCAATTGGTAAAGAGGATTATTCAAGCGAAGAATTGCTAAAGGTAGAAGCAAAAACACCAGAAATGCAGCAACATGTTGCTTTTCTGTCTCAAATGTTTGGGTTTTTGGATCCGGGAGATACTATTCCGGATTTTATCGAGAACCTAACAGAGGGTGTTGAGCATTTCACCAATCAATTAAATTATAACCTTAATCCAGAATTTGATGGAAGATCAGTAGTGGGTGATGATGTTGATAATTTCGACGATAGAGATTATGGAAACAACAAGGTAATGGGGCCTAATGCAGATAAAAAAGGAATTAAGCACGGAACTCACGTTGCAGGAATCATTGCCGCTGAAAGAAATAATGGTAAGGGAATGAATGGTGTTGCCAAAAATGTTGAAATCATGGCAATCCGTGCGGTACCCGATGGTGATGAGTATGATAAGGATATTGCTCTAGCAATACGATATGCGGTAGATAACGGTGCAAAAGTGATCAACACTAGTTTTGGTAAGTATTACAGTACACATCCAGAATGGGTATGGGACGCCATAAAATATGCGGCTTCAAAAGATGTGCTTATCGTAAATGCGGCAGGAAATGAAGGTATAGATCTGGATGAAAAACCAGTATATCCAAACGATCAAGTTGCCAATTCCGAAGAAATAGCAGACAACTTTATCACGATCGGTGCCTTAAATTATGAGTATGGATCTAATTTGGTTGCCAATTTTTCTAACTACGGAAAAAACAATGTAGACGCTTTTGCTCCTGGAGTAAAAATTTGGGCTACAACTCCAAATAACAAATACGAATACCTTCAAGGAACTTCGATGGCTGCTCCTGCAGTTGCTGGGGTAGCAGCTTTGATCAGGTCTTATTATCCTAAGTTGAAGGCAGCTCAAGTAAAAAACATCCTTATGGATAGTGGATTAAACACCACTACTTCTGTGATCCTTGGTGGTGAGCAGACAAATTCTAAGCCGTTTTCGGATATTTCAAAATCTGGAAAAATGGTAAATTTATACAATGCATTGATCCTTGCGGATAAGATGTCTAAATAAAAAATATTATGATACGTAAAAATGTAATTCTAATTTTTCTTTTTGTTGCGTGCGGCGTATGGGCACAAAACAATGGCTCGTATTGGCAACAACGTGTGGCGTACAAGATGAATATAGATATGAATGTTGAAAATTATCAATATTCCGGAACACAAGAATTAACGTATACCAATAATTCTCCAGACACGTTAAATCAGGTTTTTTATCATTTGTATTTTAATGCATTTCAACCCGGTAGTGAAATGGATGTTCGTTCTCGCAATCTTCCGGATCCAGATCCAAGAGTGGGAGACAGAATTAGTAAATTAAGCCCTGAAGAAATAGGGTATATTAAGGTTGCTAGTTTAAACCAGAATGGACAACCTACAAAGTATGAGGTTGCGGGTACTGTGTTGGAAGTAAACCTGAACAAACCGATTCTTCCTGGAGAAAAAGCCACGTTCGCCATGGAGTTTACAGGGCAAGTACCTGTTCAGATCCGTCGTTCGGGAAGAAACAACAAAGAAGGTGTTGCACTTTCTATGACACAGTGGTATCCAAAGATGGCAGAATATGATTTCGAAGGGTGGCATACCGATCCCTACATCGCAAGAGAGTTTCATGGGGTATGGGGAGATTTTGATGTCACTATTTCTATTGATAAGACTTATGTCTTAGGAGGGTCGGGATACCTTCAGAACCCTAATGAAGTAGGACATGGATATGAAGAACCTGGAACCAACGTAAAAGTGAAAGGAAAAAAAATAGCATGGCATTTTGTGGCGCCAAATGTTCATGATTTCACTTGGGCTGCAGATCCAGAATACATTCATGATTCGGTACAAATACCCGACGGACCAAAGCTTCACTTTTTGTATAAAAACAATAAAGACATTATTGATAACTGGAAAGATTTACAACCTAAGTCTGTGGATTTGATGAATTATTTCAGTGAGCATATCGGTAAATATCCTTATGATCAATATTCGATCATACAAGGAGGAGACGGTGGTATGGAGTATGCGATGTGTACTTTAATAACCGGAGAAAGAAAGTTTGGAAGTTTAGTTGGTGTAACCGCTCATGAAATGGCTCATGCATGGTTTCAACATATTTTGGCAACCAACGAAGCCAAACACGAATGGATGGACGAAGGATTTACAAGCTATATTTCTACTTTAGCCATGAATGAAGTGATGAAGCAAAACAATCCAAATTCATTAAAAGGGCTATATCAGGGATATATGCAATTAGCACTTTCGGGAATAGAACAACCGCAAACAACGCAGGCAGATCGTTATGCACATAACTCGGCTTACGGAGCATCTGCTTATGCCAAGGGAGCCGTTTTCTTATCTCAATTGGGATATATCATAGGAGAGGATAACTTGAAGAAAACCATCAAAAGATACTATAAGGAATGGAAGTTTAAACACCCTACACCAAATGATTTCAAAAGGATTGCAGAAAAAGTCTCTGGAATTCAGTTGGATTGGTATTTAAATGATTGGACACAAACGACAAATACCATTGATTATGGTATTAAAGAAGTTACAGAAGAGAATGGTAAAACATTAATTACTCTGGAGCGTGTTGGGCAAATGCCAATGCCAACAGATTTGTATGTAGAGTATGGAGATGGATCTATAGAGTCATTTTATATGCCTATAAGAATGATGAGAGGAAAGAAAGGAAATCCTATTGATTCGATGCCAAGAAAGGTAATGCCAGATTGGCCTTGGACGAATCCAACGTATACCATTACGATCGAAAAACCGATATCAGAAATAAAATCGGTGAAATTGGATATCACTAAGCTTATGGCAGATGTAAATCCAAGTAATAACACATACATGAACTAGTTCGTCTAGTTCTTAAGATAATTTTCCGGCTATAAAACGTTGTTTATGGCCGGATTTTTTATAATTTCTAGTGATCAAATTTGATGGTCATGTTGATATGATGAGTGAGTCCTTCGGAAAAAAAGAAAAATTAAAGAGTAAAAAGGAAATAGAATTACTATTTGCCGAGGGGAAATCTATTGCCAAATACCCGGTAAGGTTAGTTTTTAAAATGGTTTCTTTTGAAGAAGATGTAGCTTTCAAAGTTGGTACATCGGTAAGTAAGCGTTATTTCAAAAAAGCGGTGGATCGCAATAGGATAAAGCGATTAATGCGAGAAAGTTATAGAAAAAATAAGTATATTGTAGCCAACACTACTCATCAATTCACTTTTATGTTTTTATATACTGGCAAAGAAATGCCAGAATATGATCTGATTGAATCAAAAATAAAAGGAATATTACTAAAATTTGTTAAGCAAGAAATAGAACCAAAATCGAAGTAATACATCGTTGGATGTGCTTTAAATATATGCTCATGAAAAAGAGAATTTTCTATCCCGCTATTGCTGTTGTAATTCTGTTATCAACAGTAAGTTTCAAATCTGATTTTTTTGAAATCGCAAAGCAAATCGAAATTTTTACAACCATGTTTAAGGAGTTAAACATGAATTATGTAGATGAGACCAATCCTGCAGAGCTCATGGATACCGCCATAAAAGCAATGTTGGATGATTTGGATCCTTATACCAAATATTGGAATGAGCAGGATGTCGAAGCTTCCAAAATTCGTAATGCGGGTGAGTACACAGGTATTGGAGCATCTGTAAAAACGATTAAGGACAAAATTATCATCATGGAGCCTTATAAGGGGTATCCTGCCGATAAAGCAGGTCTTAAGGCGGGAGACGAAATTATTCAGATCGGAGATGTCAAGGTATCCGATTTCAAAGATGATGCGGGAGAACTACTGAAAGGCGCTAGCGGAACCACAGTAGATATTACCTACAAAAGACAAGGAAAGGTAAATACAACAGTACTTACGCGTGAAGAAATTGAGGTGGATGCAGTACCTTTTTATACTTTGCTAGAAGATAACACAGCATATATTGTATTGTCGAAGTTTAATAGCAAAGCTTCTTCAGAAACCAAAGACGCTTTGGAAGAACTAAAGGCGCAAGGTGCCAACAAAGTGATCCTGGACCTTAGGGGAAATCCTGGAGGATTATTGAGCGAAGCTATCAATGTAACTAATATTTTTGTGCCAAAAGGAGAGCTAATTACTACTACCAAGTCGATAGTAAAAAAATATAACAAAGAGTACTCTACAAAGAGAACTCCTATAGATACCGAAATTCCATTGGTAGTATTGGTAAATGGAAGAAGCGCTTCGGCTAGTGAGATTGTAGCAGGTAGTATTCAGGATTTAGATAGAGGAGTGGTAATAGGAGCAAGAAGTTTTGGAAAGGGATTGGTACAACGCCCTAAAAAACTTACTTACGGAACGCAATTGAAAATTACCATTTCGAGATACTATACACCAAGCGGAAGATGTATACAAGCACTGGATTATTGGAATCGTGACCAAGACAATAAAGCAGTGCGTATTGATGAGAAGGATTTTAAAGCCTTTAAAACCAAAAACGGAAGAACGGTGTATGATGGAGGAGGAATAGAACCAGATATTGAATTAGAGACGTCTAAATTCAGTAAAATTACCACGGCATTGCTAAGATCTGATGCTATCTTCAGCTATGGAACCAAATATTACTATTCGCACCAATTACAAAAACCTGGTGATTTCAAATTTACTGACAAGGACTACGAAGATTTTAAGAAGTTTGTAAAGGATAGTGATTTTAAGTTTGAAACAGAAACAGAGAAGTCTCTTGAGAAAGCTTTAAAAGTGGCCAAAAGAGAAAAACTGGACCAAGATATTTCAGCAAGCTATGATGCCTTGATTGCAGCGATAAATACTTCAAAAGAAAAGGGACTGGACATCCACAAGAAAGAAATCATGAATCTGCTTACTGATGAGATCATTAAGCGCTATTTCTACAGAGAAGGGTTATACAATTATTATGTTACCCATAATCCAGAGATCGCAAAAAGTAAGGAGATCCTAAACAACAAAAGCAAATACGATGAAATATTAAAGTAACCCTCGATGAGGTTTATTACAATAAAAAAAGAGCCGGGTAAATAACTCGGCTCTTTCGTGTTTAACAGTTAGTATATTACTATTGCTTAATTATCTTTTGTGTGTTGCTAAAGCTGCCTTTTACATCAGCTACCTTAACCACATAAAACCCTTTTGGGTAACGATCCATATCTAGAGATAATTTAGATTCTCCGGCATTAAGTCGAATCGTTTGAAGGTATACGGTTTTTCCAGTTACATCAGTAATAGAAATGTTCACATCACTTTCTAAGAAAGTATTGAAACTAACTGACAATTGGTCAACAACCGGATTTGGTGTTAACGCAACTTGCAAGTCTTCAGCTTCAAAATCTTCATTCATCAATTCACTTTCTAAAGCTGTTGGATTTTCAGCTAAAGCTACGTTTTGTTTATTTACCAAACGCTCTCCGTTTTCTAAGCATACGATAGCGTCAAGATCATATCCATCCGCAAACCAAGGGAATAAGTACTTATCACTAATATCAACAACCTTGATGTATTTTGCAGAAGCTAAATTACCTGCTGCCAAATCAAATTCTCCATCCTGGCAGGTAGTTCCCAAAGAAACGAACTCTACTCCATCTTGAGAAGCAAATACCTCTGCAGATTCTGGGAAATAACGACAAGGTATATTATCAAAGAAACCGGTAGATTCAAAAACAGCAAATTCGTTGGTATCTGCATTGTCAAAGATTTCATTGTTAAGTTCGATAGTGATTGATCCACCAAAACCTAAACTTACAAAGTTAAGATACCTTCTTTCTCTAGGGTATCCTAGAGCACGTTTGGGCTGGCTTCGTAATCTTGGAATTCTTCTTCCATCTCTTCTTCTTCCTTGTTCGAAAGCTATAACAGATCCCCCTACACATTCGTTATCCACAAATTCTGGCTCTAATAAGAACCTTGCAGAAACCGGGAAGTGATCAGAGGTAGTGAAGGCATAGTCGTTATCGTAAACTTCATAATGCACAGTTACGGAGTTTTCGATGTAAGCATCGTCAAGCTCATTGGTAATGGCAATATGATCGATCATATTTTCTCTAAATACGAAAGAACGCAATCCAGCTTCACTTAAAGCCGAAGAAACAATGGTGTAATTTTCGGTATCATCAACATATTCCTGGAAACTTGATACCGTAGAAGGAATATCAGCAACGGTTTCATCTACATCATCATTATAATCTCCTAAAAGAATTACTTTATTGTTCGCAAAGTTCACATCGAGAGAATCTTTCAGTACTTCTACATCATAACGACGCATATCGTATCTCCCTTGGGCATCATTACCACTGTTGGCTCTTGCATGCAGTGCAATAAGATCTATGCGCTCTGTAACTCCGTTAATGGTAACATCAGCTGTCATTAAGAACGGTAATCTACCACTAGCAAAGAAACGAGAAGTATCATTGGGATAATCCGCTATAGCAGAATCGTCACCACCATTGTATAATGGATGAATAGAGGTGAACATCGCTCTAGTGTTTACTACGGATACCGTTTCGGTATTATAGATAAATCCAACCTTCTGGAAAGGAGGAGATCCACCAGGGTTAGATGTAGCATCTGAAAGGATATAATCATATCCTGGCAATTGTGCTACCAATTCTGCAAAAAGAGCATCGTCTGCAATTTCTTCTACCGCAAAAACATCTGCATTTAATCGTCTCAATACAGTAGCCGTACTATCTCTTTGGATGGCATCAGACATTGGATTTTGTCCTACAGGTGAGTTGTTTTCGTCTCCAAACCACTCGATATTCCATGCAACCACATCAAAGGTATCCTCTTTTGGGAACCCAACAGTATCACCAGGTGGAATAAATTCTAATGCACATGGGATATCTGTTTCTTGTCTTGGTAGCAGTTGGAAAAATTCTCTAAAACGACCCACTACACCAGTAATCTCTGGACAAGTTACAGGTTGTACTTTACCTACGATAGATTCTACGTCATTTTCTATTCTAAGCTCTCCAGAACCGCTAGCATCTGTAAGAGTAAAGTTAGAATTACCGAATAAAAGATCACCAGGGTTAGGGAAGGTAGTGTTTACCACTTTTACCAATTCTCCAGGATGATTACCAAGTTCAGCCAAGGTAATCTCTTGAGCAACGATTGGATTTTGCGGAGCTCCATTGTTGATCACTTCAACTACTCCACTAATTTGTACCTGATCATTGAATGCTGCTCTAAGCCCTGTTAAGGTAATAGAGTCTCCTACTTTTAAAGCAATGTTTGCATGCACCAATTCGTCAAAAACAGCAATACCACCAGTAGCATCTTGCACAAATGCAGGTCCATTAAAACTGTCGGTAACCGTTAATACTCCGCTAATAGTTACAGGAGTTCCTTCTGCAGTAGCTCTGGCTTCTGCGATAGAAATTGGTTCTCCTGGAGTTACTACAACTCCATCATTATCTGTACCCGGTGTTGGAGCTTTGGCAACATAACCTTCAGTATTTCTTGCACCACCTTGTCCGTTGGGTGTTCTTTGTAAAGACTCTGCGTCTTTGTTTCCATTAACATCTTCGTTAAGCTGAGGTTGACCAGCATTTAATAAAACTAATAATTCTGCATCATCAGCATCGTTGGTGTCATACACAACGGCATCGATGATGTTTTCTGTGACCACAGCAGTTCCATTTGGGAAACTAGTAGCATCTCCAAAATAAAGTACTACAGCGTCAGCCCCATTTTGAAAAGAGTTTCCAGGTACTACTAAGTTTACGTTTGCCACATCTGCATTACCAATTACAAAATAGCCTTCGGCATTTGTAGAAAATCCATCCAAATCAAAAGCATTATAACTGGTGTTATTGCTTCCGTTATAGTTTACCAAAACAAAACCATCTAGCGGTGTGTTTCCTGCACCTCCATCATATAATTCTACAAACTCTAAAGCATCAGAACCTTGAGTATCTGCATCGATTTCATTGATGATCAGGTTAACAACTTCGGTAGCGTTGGTATTGGCACTTCCAGGTGTAGGTATAGCTTGTGTATAGGTTGCTGTATTTCTTAATCCTCCAGATCCATTTGGAAAACGTTGTAATGAGTGGAAATCCTTATCTCCATTACCATCTTCATTAATTTGTGGCTCACCAGCATTCAAAAGAACTAAAAGTTCGGCGTCATCCCCATCATTGGTATCATATACAATAGCATCGATCAAGTTGTCTGTGGTCACTGCAGTTCCGTTTGGAAAACTAGCCGCATCGGTTTTATAAAGTGCCACTGCATCTGCTCCATTTTGTAAACCATTCCCAGGAAAAGTAACAGAAACGTTTGCTACATCAGGATTACCGATTACAAAATATCCATTAGCATTGGTGGTCAATCCTGCTAGATCGTAAGTTGCATAGCTTTGATTGTTTGATCCATTGTAGAACACTAGAATATGACCATCTAATGAAGTGTTTCCTAGACCACCATCGTATAATTCTACAAATTCTAATACATCAGAACCTTCGGTATCTGCATCAATTTCATTAATTACGATTACTGGATCGTTTCCTCCACCATCTTCGATCACTACATTTTCTCGGTTAGGGGTATTTACTGCCTCTCCCGGATCCGCCGCTACGGTTGGGAAACTAGGCAATCCACTTCCGTCAAAGTCATTTCTAGTCCAATCGATTGCCGCATCGGTATCCTGACCATTAGGGAATCTTGAAGCTCCACCTACGGTAAATGAAATTCCATCAAATGATTGTAGTAAGGTTACAGAAGCATAATTAAGGTCAGAAGCACCACCATCATTTACTCCAATGTCATCGGTGATTTCTTCCCAAGGAGTAATATCAAAAGTACCATCATCATTAGTATCCAAATCTTGCCCCAGAGTACCGGTAAAGTTTTTTACCAAAAGAATGGCAAGTGTTCCGTTTTCAAAAACATTGCTTCCAAAAGGAGTAGTAAAGTATCCATTGATATCCGTAGTTCCTAATTGGATGACTTCGTCTACGGTTCCCAGACCATTGCTATCACCTTCGATTTCAAGAATCCAATATTCACTTAGATCTGTTTCTATACCTGCTAGGATTTCTACAAACTCGTCGGTATCAGAACTAGTGTGATTCAATACAAACTCATTGATTACCGGAATGATAACAGGCGTTCCAAAAGTTTGATTGGTATTTATAGTTCCATAAGTATTCGCTGTAGTCGCTTCCCAAACAAAATCGGAAGCCATAGTTCCTGAACCTGAAAGTTGTAAAGAAGCTCCGACTTGCGTACTACTAGATTCTGAAACTCCTATATCAGTACTTGTCTGTCCAGAAGCAGGACCATCAGTCGCCGTAAGAGCACCTTCGTAGCTCAAGAATTGAATCACGATATTCGCGTTGTCTACCAAGGCGATTCCATCTGGCGCTCCATTTTGAAGCCCATTGGCAGGTAGTATTTCTACAACGGTTCCAAAACCATTTTGTTGATCAGCTATTGTTCCCGAAAGTGCAATAGTGTTGTAAGCAGTTCCGTTGGATCCATTGTATAAAACCAAAGACCAGCCGGTAAGGTCTGTTCCTGCAGCACCTGCAATTTCGATAGCCTCGTCTACATCGGTGCTGGCATTATCATAGTGTATTTCATTAATAAATACGGATTGTGCAATTCCATGGCGTGTCCCCAAAATAAATGACATAACCAATGGAATTAAAAGTAATTTTAATTTCATGACAATTAACTGTTTGTGTGATTTTTTGCGTAGCGCAAGGTATAGCATTAGAACCATTCCATCACCCTAGTTAGGTTAAAAAAACATTAACAAATTATGGTTTTCGCCTATAAACCCAGTATTCATCAAGGGTTTGATAATTGACCTGTTGATAACTATTTATTGATACGCAACGGTTTAGGGTAAAACACCCCGTATAAAATGGGATATAGTACTCTTTTGTGTTGATTTTCAATAGGTTAAATTTACAATTTAGTAAAGGGGAATTAATAGATAAAGAAAATGTAAGATGAAAGCAGTAAAGGGAATTGTAATGGGTATAGGAATAATGATTGGCACTGGGTTTTTTACCTCCTGCGAACAACCAGACGGGGTTAATGAATTTATCAACACTAATGAAGAAACCAGTAAAACAGAAAACACAACTTCTATAGTTTTACAAAAGGAACAAGACACTCTTGCTTTAAAATAAGGGGAAGAATTAGTTTATTTTTAGTTGGATGTACACAGGAAAATGATCGCTATATCCTCCCAGGTATTTTCTTCCGATATAGGTTCTAAAGGGATTTCCTTTATAGCGCCCTTTGTAGATTTTTAGAAAATCCTTATCAAAGATAGCGGCATTAGAAAAACTGTGTTTCCCTTTTTCATATCTATGGAAATTATGACTGAAAATGATTTGGTCGAACAAGTTCCATTGACTGCGATAGTTCAAACTACCTTGATAACGGGTTAGTAAACGTTCCATAGGATTAAACAAATCCTCTTGTACCAAATGTTCTTTTATACTTTCACTATAAGGGTCGTCGTTGAAATCCCCCATGATGATGATTTTTGCTTCAGGATCTTCTGCCGTTATTTCTGAGATTATTTCTCGATTTTTATCGGCGGCAGCAACACGCTTATATGAGGTAAGTGCTGCTCCATCCCTTCTCGAGGGCCAATGATTGACCAAGATGTGAATTTTTTCATTATTCAAAAGTCCAGTGACTTTGAGAATATCTCGAGTATAATCCCTTTCGCCGTTTTGATTATTCACCATAAGAGGAATAGCTTCAGAATCCAGAACTTCAAAATAGTCTTTTAGATATAGAAAGGCGACATCGATTCCTCGCTCATCTGGAGAGTTGTAATGTACAATGCCATAGTTTTTATTCTTGAGGTGTTTGGTTTGTATCAAATCTTCAAGAACCTTTTTGTTTTCAACTTCTGCGACACCTACCAAAACAGGTGGTCTTCGGGTTTTTGAAAACCCAATATTAGAAATTACATTTCCTAGCTTAAAGATTTTCTTTTCGTATCGTTTGCGGTTCCAGCCTTTTTCAGAATCTGGTAAAAAATCCTCATCCAATGTATTGGGGTCGTCTGTTACATCAAAGAGATTTTCTAAGTTATAAAAAGCAACAGTATAGTGATTCGTTTCTTTTTTTTGAAAGTAGTTTTTTCTACTCATAGCGCTTATTTTTTAACAAACTGATCAAGACTTAGGACTCCACGTATATAAAAGTCGTATTTTTGTAGCCTTATCAAAAGCACAATATAGTAAATTAAGAGAAAGAGATCATTTTTAGTAAATGTTAGAACGTAAGGAAATTGCATACGAGAAAACGGTTTTAATAGGAATTGTTACCAAAAATCAGGATGAGGACAAGCTCAATGAGTTTTTAGACGAACTGGAGTTTCTTACCTATACTGCCGGAGGAGAAGTGGTAAAAAGATTTACCCAGAAAATGGATATTCCTAATTCTAAAACCTTTATCGGGACAGGAAAGATGGATGAGGTAAAAGCCTACGTAGAAGAAAATGAAATTGGGACTGTAGTTTTTGATGACGAATTAACCCCAGCGCAATTACGTAATATCGAGCGTATCCTAAAAGCAAAGATCATAGATAGAACCAATCTGATCTTGGATATTTTTGCGCAACGTGCTCAAACCAGTTATGCTCGTACCCAAGTAGAACTAGCTCAATATCAATATTTACTACCGAGACTTACCGGTTTATGGACGCACTTAGAGCGACAACGAGGAGGTATTGGTATGCGTGGTCCGGGTGAAACCGAGATTGAAACAGACCGTCGTATCGTAAGAGATCGTATTTCTTTGTTAAAAAAGAAACTACAAACCATAGACAAGCAAATGGCTACCCAAAGAGGGAATCGAGGGAAACTAGTACGTGTTGCTTTGGTAGGATATACCAATGTAGGAAAGTCTACCCTGATGAATGTAGTTGCCAAAAGCGAGGTGTTTGCAGAAAATAAATTGTTTGCTACGCTGGACACTACAGTACGAAAAGTAGTGATTGGTAACCTTCCATTTTTGTTGAGTGATACGGTTGGATTTATAAGAAAATTACCTACCCAGTTAGTAGAGAGTTTTAAAAGCACCTTGGATGAGGTACGTGAGGCAGACCTTTTGTTACATGTTGTAGACATTTCTCACCCACAGTTTGAAGATCATATAGAATCGGTAAATAAGATTCTCGGAGAAATTGATTGTACAGAAAAACCCACTATCATGGTGTTTAACAAGATCGACGCATATGAGTATGAAACGATTGCTAGCTACGATCTTACTACCGAGAGAACTAAGGCTCATTACACCTTGGATGAGTGGAAACAAACCTGGATGAATAAAATAGGGGATAATGCGCTATTTATTTCTGCGATTCATAAAGGAAATATCGATGAGTTCAGAAAACGAGTATATAAAGAAGTAAGAGATATTCATGTTACCCGATTCCCGTATAATAATTTTTTGTATCCTGAGATCGTAGAGGAGTAATTAAAACTCATAATTCAACCCTAACCCAATAACTTCTCTGATCTGAAAAGCACTGGTGGCGTTATCATCATAGATGGCCTGAAAAGCAAAACTACCGGTGATATATTTATTCACTACTAGGTTTAGATTGAGCGTATAATCAATATCAATATTAGCAGGATCTTCGATATAGTTCGAGTAGAGGTTCAACAAGTTTTCCATGGTTACATTTTTGAATAACTTAAATTTGGCGTAGGCTGCCAAAGATCCCCCAAATTCGAACCTGGAACTCTCTCCAGCATCCACACCAAAATAATCCCCATCTACATAATCTGGACCACTGGTAAACTGATCATCTACAAAAATCATACGAACGGTAACCGGAGCGATGTTGAGGTTAAGATCGTCACTTTTTTTCCACAGCAAACCAGGACCGATCTGTATAAAAGCAGGGGAGAAAAAGTGAGTCTCTTCAGTACGGATAGTCTCATCGGTATCTGGGTCTTTGCTAAATCGATATCCTTTGGCAAACTGTGATCTAAAATTCACAAAGAGTGAGTAATTCCAAAACCCTTCGCCAATACGCTGACCGATACGGGAATTGAACTCTATTCGGTCATTGGTTTTGCGTGCAAAGTTCTCTCCTCTTAAAAAAGTGAGCCCGTAATCTGCCAAAATCTTGTTATCCCAGGTAAAACTCTTTTTCTTGTAATTAAATTCATAGTTCAGCACCGTATTTCCGGCAACATTAGAGGTTCCCCCACCTTGCCAATCAAAATTAAATGCCGATTGGTTAAACAGTAAAGAGAATTTTGCTTTGGTTTTCCAGCCTACCTGTTCTGGGGGTTTGGTTTTTTTTGGTTTGATCTCCTTTAGTTTTTGTTCTAAAACTATAATATTGAGTGTGTTAGGAGTATTTTTAAGTAAGCTGTCTAAGGACCTTTTTAGTTCTACCTGAATAGAATCCAGATATACTTTTTTTTCTCCCTCCTCTTGAGCTGCAGATTCTATGGTGTAAAAGACAAGAAAAAAAACTACCAAAAATCGGTTCATATATTCCTTTGTTGCAGGGTAGAAAGGCAAATATACAGGATGCCGTTGGCTTTTTCAAACCTTTATCCTATGGTAATCAATAAAATATAAAGGGAATTCGATTATATTCGTTGATATAAATGAAAAGCATGTCCAGTAAATCAGATATAAAATTGATAAAAGCCAAAATCGAAGACAAGGATTTTTTGTTTGATTTACGGAAACAAACGATGGTCGAACATTTAGAAAAGTCAGGACTGTTTTTGTCTGATGAAGAACATAGAAAGCGAGTTGATAAAAGCTTCGAAAACTCTTTTTTGATTTTGTACCAAGAGCATCGGGCAGGGTTATTGAAATATGAAGAAAACGAAGCTCTGTTAGAAGTTCTTCAAGTACAAATACTACCTAAGTATCAAAATAAAGGAATAGGAAAGCAAGTATTGCAATACTTGTTTGAAAAAGAAAAGATCATACAGTTGAAAGTGCTAAAAGATAATCCTGCAAAAAACCTCTATGCAAGATTAGGTTTTATAACCGTGGGAGAGGATGAGCACGAGTATCATATGGAAAGAGCATGTAGAAAATAGTCTTCAAATTTTACCATCAAAAAACCCGATTTGATCAAATCAAACCGGGTGATATTGTAAAGGAATCTGTTAGGAGCTATTAGAAAGAATAGCTTAAACCAAGATTCCAGAAAGATTGTAAATCGTTATCTGTTGTCTCAAGAGTTGGTAAAACAGCAGGAGGAGGAACAGCCGCAGCAGCTTGTGCCAAAGCAAAATTAAATGCCTCTTGTTTGTTGCTTCTTAAACCAAAATCAAATCCTACTCCAATAGCTTTCCATAAAGTGTATGAGAATGAGTTGGTCCACGTCCAGTTAGAATAATCAGCATCTTCATAACTTAAGAAAGCGGATAAATTGGTTTTGAAATTGATAGCCCCAATTTTACGGGTGTAGTCTGCAACCACTTTGGCACCCAAAGAAGATTCGTATTGTGTAGCACCATCACTGAATACAAAATTGTAGTTAAGGGGGTGTACTACCACAACTAAATCTTTGATTGGCGTCCAGGTAGCACCCACACCAAGATCCAAATATCCAGGATTATTAAAGTTATTAAGAAGTGTGGTTCTGTATTCTCCCAATGTAGATACAGCAAGAGTTTCGGTTAACTTGTACCCAAACAAAGAAGTTACTGTAAACACATCTACTGCTTCTCTAAATTCATCGCTATCCGTAGGGTCGTCTTCGTTATCCAGTTTTACCCAAGAGAGATTGATATTAGCACTGTTTCTCCAGAAATATTTTTCTTGAATAAGGTTCGCATATGGGTTGATGGTAATACCGATATTTCCTGAAGAGTTATTAGGAATTCCTTGAGCAAACCAATTGTTGAATTGCGAAATGCTTCCACCAATGGTACCAAAAGCTCCTATTCTCCATCCTGGCATAGCATCCAATTGCGCCTGAATTGCATTTACTCTTCCCTGAATCGCGGCAATAGAGTCTTTTTTCTTAGCTTGTTCTGCTTTTAGTTCCTCTGCCGTCTGCGCAGATAATGAACTAATTCCGAAAAATACGGCAGTAACTAAAATTAACTTTTTAATCATTGTAAATAGGTTTAAGTTTTGATTTTTCATGATAATTGTGGTTAATATCTAATGCAAGATAAACCAAAAACTAATTTAATCTGAGGGCAAAGATATTTTATGAAACGTTTTTTGTTTCGGATGTGTGAAGTCTAGAAGCGGTTTTTCGACAAAAAACCGAATTAACCGATAAAGTGAGTTACTTGCGTTTGTATAGAGGTACAGAAGAGCAAGCTTCGCCGTACATTACACTCTTTGCAACCGGCTGTAGTTTTTGTATTAGTGCAATATAGGCGCCTTCGGGAACAGGTTTATTAGCGCAGCCTTTGATGATGAGAAATTTATCCTGATACGAGCTAAGATCAAGTTCAGCGATAATATCATTATAAAGAATGGTTTCCAGAGTTTCCAGAGAACCTACAGCCACTTTTTTTGCATAAGGAACGAGGGAGCTGGTTAATAAAAGATACGCCCAACCAGGGATAATGGCATCTGTAGAGCAGGTTAGCGCAATATATTGGTCTTTGTGCTGGCTCCAATCGTAATCGGCTACTTGTTTTCTGAAATCTTGCTCTCTAAGCAGTAAACCTTCAAACAACCAGTCTTTGATATCAAAAAGTATTCGTTTCCCTTCTGGATAAAAATCCTCAAGATCTACTGTAACCAGTTTTTGGTTATTCGCAACTCTATTTACAATTTCTTCAGCCATTATTGATATCCTATTTTTTCAGACAGTTCTATTTTACTTTTTGCAAAATTACCGGTGCCAAATGCTATTTCTTTTCCGTCTTCATTATACAAAACAGATTCTGCTACAAACAGATTTCTGGATTTAAATTTCACTTTCCCCACAGCTTTCAAGGTTCCTTTGCTTGTAGGTCGAGTGATATTGATATTAAACGATGTGGTAAGCACAAAAGCATCTTCTACTATCGAATTTACAGCAAAAAAGGCAGCATCATCCAGTAATTTAAAATACACCGAGCCGTGTATGGCTCCCAAAGCATGAAAATACTTGTTGTCTATATCTAGTCCTATTTCAGCAATCCCATCGCCAATCTTTGCTGTAGTGGTATCAAATATCTTGGTGTTGACATTTGACTCCAAATACATCCTTTCTAATTTGCGATAGTGTTCTTTGTTCATGGATTGCGATTAAGAATTTGAATGGGTGCTATTATTATAGCATTCCCAACTCGAGCTTTGCTTCTTCACTCATTAAATCCTGTGACCAAGGCGGATCAAAAGTAAGTTCCATTTCTACATCGTTCACCGCATCCAAAGACTTTACTTTTTCTTGTACTTCCTGTGGTAAGGACTCTGCAACAGGGCAATTAGGAGAAGTAAGTGTCATAAGAATTTTTACATCATAATCCTCATTAACGAATACATCATAAATCAATCCCAGTTCATAGATGTCTACAGGAATTTCAGGATCGTAAATTGTTTTAAGGACTCTTACAATCTTTTCTCCCAGTTCATTTGTATTTATAACCGTTTCACTCATAGCTTTCTTTTAAGTCGATTTTGAAAGGATATACCTAACAAAAAATTAATTCAATTGGGTTTGGTAGGCGATAGCATACATTTTTAGTTGCTTGATCATACTTACCAGTCCATTGGCTCGTGTAGGAGACAAATGTTCTTTTAACCCAATCTCGTCGATAAAGTCTGTATCCGCATCTATAATATCTTTGGGATGTTGTCCAGAAAATGCACGCACAAGAATTGCAATAATCCCTTTGGTAATAATAGCATCACTATCCGCCGTGAAGTTTATTTTATCATCTTCCATTTCGGCATGAACCCATACCTTACTTTGGCACCCTTTTATGATATTATCTTCGGTTTTATACTTTTCATTAATTAATGGAAGTGATTTTCCCAATTCGATCATATACTCATAACGCTGCATCCAATCATCAAACATACTAAACTCATCAACAATTTCTTCCTGAATTTCTTTTATCGTCATTATACGCAAATTTTCAACAAAAGTACAACAAGATTCGTTGCTATTCAATACTTTCTGCTAATGATAAGATAGTATTAACTAATGGTTTGATCTCTTCTGGAGGATTACCATGATCAAAACTCTTTGAAGTATACGTTTGTGAAGTAGTTATAATTTTTAGAGTAGCATGCAAAGCAGCATCAGTTGTTCTTTTGTCTGTTGGTGATACAAGCTTATCCAAAGCCTTTAGGTCTATAGTTTTAATGGTAGTGCTTAAGGTTTTCCAATCATTACTTGAACACGCTTTTGAATCCAATTGCGTTGTTCTTCTATCTTTCGTTCTTTGTATAAATTCTTTATCAATAATTACTTTGAAATAAGCGCCCCGTGTACTGGCTTCGTAAATGATTTTAGACAGGTTTTCCTGAGAAGCGTTAGTTGAAGAGATAGTGTGTTGACCCAAAGGTTGGTTTTTTTCTTTTGAAAGCACCTTAACCAAAGTGTATTGCAAAGAAGAGCCATCAGCCGGAGGTTTTTCGATTTTGGAAACTATCACTTCAAGCATATAATTATAGCCTTGTTCATAATCAAATCCTTTTATGTGATCATAAAAATAGGTCCACTCGTCGTTTACATTTTCTTTAATCAAAAGGCATTGTTGAGGTGCTACTCCTTCACAATCTACGAGGTGATTGGCAACGTACAGAGTTTGAGTGTCTTTGCAGGACATGATTAGAAATGTGAAACCAAAGGATATAATTAATCTTCTCATTTTCTTATGGGTTTTGAACAAAGCTGGCTCTTGGTCCGTCGTTGGCAAAAACTGCTCTCATTCTATCTTTTTGACCTTTTGTAAACATGTGCATACAGGCATCGTCAACATAATCCATATAATTCATGGTCATGTCATTCGAATTACATCGAATGGTAGGATATGTGGGACATCCAAAATTTGGGTTGTCAGATAGGGGTGTGTCCTCAACCATATCATCCTGACTACAATCACCATCACCCCAAATATGGCGTAAATTTAACCAATGTCCAACTTCATGAGTGGTAGTGCGCCCTTTGTTGAAAGGATCGGTCACAAATCCGGTGGTGCCAAAGAACTGAGGAGAAACAACAATACCATCGGTTGTTAAGTTATCTCCAGGAAACTGAGCATATCCCAAAATACCTCCACCAATAGTACATACCCAGATGTTTAATTTTTTCTCTGGAGAAACAACATCTGATCCACCATTAGCGGTAAATTTCACTTGATCGTTTATACCCCATTCTTCTCGGGTAGAAGATACCCGAATAATGCTGTCTAGTTTAAAATGAATATTAATATCAGCTGCAAAATCCGAAAACTCCTCCGGGATTTGGTTAATATCAGTATTAGATTTTGAAAAGTCCTGATTTAACACGGTGATCTGAGAAAGAATTTGATCATTACAGATATTCTCTTCTGGTTTGTTATATACCACATGCACGACTACGGGTATGGTTATCGTATCCAGTGTTTTGAACAAGCCACTTTTCCGAAGTTCGATAAAAGCCTGACACTGTTTTTCTATAGTGTCCATTCTGGAAGTTAAATCGGGATTGGTAGTAATATGATTCCGTAGTACTTGCATAGTGCCACACCTTGTATTCATTTGGGTACTGGCAAGGGAAGAAGAAATTTTTGTGTTTTCTGCATCCATACATTGTGGATCAGTATCCTCTTTTTTTTCTCGGGGGCATCCTAGAAACAATAGTATTGCTGCAAAGAAGCCGAACATCATTAGCTTTTTCATGGTTAAGAGTATTGTGATTATGTAACGAAAAAATCAGTGTTTTGTTTTCGGTGTTAACAGAAACAAAACAATATTTAACAATCTGAATTACAATTTGTTAATACGAAGTCGGTTCTTATATAATTTACTAAATTATGAAGTGAAATCCAATAAAAAAGAGGGAGACAAACTCCCTCATTCTTACGTACGAAAAATATATTTTCGATGAAATTACCTTTGAATAACGACCTTCTTGGTAATGCTCATTTCACCTACATATATTTTTGCCAAATAGTGACCAGGATGTAAATGAGATACATTGACTTGATTAGTGCTTGAAGAATGTACAAGTCTCCCAGTCTGATTAAAAAACTCAACTCTACTCAACTTTTTGTTGTTTAATATTTTGATATTTAGAAGTTTATTGGTTGGGTTTGGAAATGTTTGTAGTTCCACCATTTCCGGCTCATAAATCACCTGTGGATTATCGCAAGTATCCTCTGAAGTGACATCTGAAGAAGTTGCTAAGTCCAGCAGAAATGATTGTTGCGCACCAGAATCCCCTTTTAATTTATAGGCTAACCACGAATTCAAAAACTGAAAAGTGATTGCTTGTTGCTGATCCCTTGTAATTTGGATATTTCCTGAAGAACTGTTTTCTCCAAAATCACAGAAAAAATTACTGTTAGCGTAGTAGCAGTGGGCTCCTCCTGTAATATTTATCAAATACTTGCAGTCAGACCCAAGGTTGTTGTAGATCGGAATATGATGCTCCTCGGGTGGAGTCACCCCATCTTCGGTCCCCGAAAAAACAATGGCATCTTCTGAAACATTGGATGCAGGGGTTAAGGTGTCAAATCGAAGTAAAGCTGGCGCAAAAGTGACCAATGTTTCTACCTCTACCAAAGAAGCCGCGACTGTAGCAGCTCCACCACCCATAGAATGACCAATAAGTGCTGTTTTGTCGGCTACGATGCCGGATAGAACAGAGCTCGAATTGTTGTTTTCTGCCTGGATCGCTCCTACGATGAAAGCTAAATCCTTGGAGTACGCATCGTGATTGGCAAAAAAAGATCCTTCGGTATTTACGAAAACTACTATATACCCTTTGGGAACAAGGGTGTCGTAAAAGTTTTGATAAGCGTCGGATCCCATTACAAAACCATGACCAAGGACAACCACAGGAAAGGGTCCTTGGGTCCGATTGGTTTTGTTTTCTCGTGTGATTTTAGGATAATAAATACGTGTGTTTACCCTTCGATTTCTTCTACTTGCATCTCTGAAAGTTTTAGAGCTTGAACTTACGTCGTAGTCTTGGGCAACGCCACTACAGACCACAAAAAGCATTGATAAAATACTTAGCAGTACTTTTTTCATAATATATTTATTTTTGGTTAATGTTGTTGGTTAAAGGTATTTTTAAAATTAGATTTTTGCAAGTTTAATCTAATTTTTTTTAACATTTAATCTAGATATTTAGTCATTATTGACTTATTTGTAAGGCACTGAAATATAGTTTGTTATTTCGTAATTTTAACAGTATTACTGGGATGGACGCAGATTTTTATCCTTAGTTTTATGCAAAAAACAAAGAATAAAATACCAGTAAAAAATAATTTATAAAAAGTGGAATTTTCCCCGAAAAATATCTAAGAATTAAGAATAATTTTTAAGAAAGCATGGTTTTAGCTTTTTGAACAGCTGCTACCAAAGCATCAATTTCTTCTTTGGTGTTATAAAACGAAAAAGAAGCTCTTACGGTACCAGGAATTTTATAGAAATCCATGATAGGTTGTGCGCAATGATGACCGGTTCGCACGGCGATACCTAACTTATCTACAATAGTACCTATGTCGTAAGGGTGGATGTTTTCGATATTAAAGGAAATAACTGAGGTTTTATTTTTGGAAGTACCATAAATCTTAAGCCCTTCGACTTCCAGAAGCTTTTGAGTACCATATTCCAGTAGATCATTTTCGTAGGCGGCTATATTATCAAAACCGATACTATTCATATAATCAAGCGCTACTCCAAATGCAATACCCCCACAGATATTAGGTGTACCTGCTTCGAATTTGTGAGGCAAGCCGGCATAAGTGGTCTTTTCAAAAGTAACCTGATCGATCATTTCACCACCGCCTTGATAAGGAGGTAATTTCTCCAACCACTCTTCTTTTCCGTATAGCATACCCACTCCTGTAGGTCCACAAAGCTTATGCGCCGAGGCAACATAGAAATCTACATCCAATTCTTGTACATCAGGTTTGATGTGCGGGCAGGATTGAGCTCCATCAATAAGTACGGCAGCACCTACTTTATGAGCTTTTTCTATAATTTCCTCTATCGGATTAATGGTTCCCAAAGCATTCGAAATATGATTAGTAAAAACGAGCTTGGTTCGTTCGGTAAGTAATTCATCATATACACTCATCACCAACTCTCCCTCTTCGTTCATTGGGATAACCTTTAGAATAGCACCTGTACGTTCGCATAACATTTGCCAGGGTACAATATTAGAATGGTGTTCTAAGGCCGAAACAATAATCTCATCCCCTTTGGTTAACAGATTGGTAAATCCCGTAGCAATAATATTGATACTATGTGTAGTACCAGAGGTCAAGATGATTTCGTAAGAATGCTTAGCATTAAAATGTTGTTGTACTTTTTTACGTGCTATTTCGTACGCATCCGTAGCCTCTTGAGACAACGTATGTACTCCACGATGGATATTGGCATTGTACGAGCTATAATAATCTACTATAGCATCAATAACAACTTGAGGAGTCTGCGAGGTAGCAGCATTATCAAAATATACAAGAGGTTTCCCGTTTACAGTTCTTTTCAAAATAGGAAAATCTTCTCTTACTTTTTGTACATCAAACATTGCAATTTCTTTCTGCAAAAATAAGAAGTATTTCTAATAAGGATTGTTTATTTTTAGAATGGTTTAATGTTTTTTCTTATGAGGCGATTAATAAAGCGTATAGGGCTTGTCTTACTGTTTTTAATTATTGTGATTTGTATTGCCGGAGTGGTTAATTACCCTAAGCTTACGATCCTAACGGGGTATTCTGCAAAGCATATGAATTCTTCTGTTTTTATTGGAGAAAGATCGGTAGAGTTTACCGATACCGAAGACAATAATTTTGCGCCGGTACATCTTGCTGATGACGAGGTAAATTTTGAACAAAAAATGTCTATCGCATCGGTATTTGGTCTACAAGAAAGAAAGGCAGTGTATCGAAAAGGAGTAGGTAGTGTCCTGATCAATGATGATTTTGATGAAAATGCCCCTGTTGTGGCTCCCAACAGGAGCAAAGCGAATACGGGCTTGTCTTACCCTTATGGCGATTTACCACAGAAAGATACTGTTTTTGCTAATCTCGATTACCCAAAAATAAAGGAAGCTGTGCACTCGATATTTGATAGTAATGGTGAATATGTGAAAAAAACAAGAGCTGTTTTGGTGATCTATAAAGATCAGATTGTTGCAGAAAAATACATAGATGGTTTGGATCAAACCTCTAAATTACCCGGTTGGTCGATGACCAAAAGTATTTTAGCCACAGCCTATGGTGTATTGCAAAAACAAGGAGAGATATCTATCCATGATAAAGCACCTGTTGAGGAATGGCAGAATGATGAAAGAAAAGAAATTACCATCGATGATTTGTTGCAAATGAATTGTGGGTTAGAATGGGAAGAAGATTATGGTTCTATTTCTGATGCAACAAAGATGTTATATCTGGATACCGATATGACCAAAGCGCAAATTGATAAGGACGCTATTGCAAAACCTGGCGAATATTGGTACTACTCTTCGGGAGTATCCAACCTGTTATCTGGAATTTTACGCAAAAAAATGAACAGCTATCAGGAGTATTTGGATTTTCCGTATCGGGAGTTTATCGACAAAATTGGAATGAACTCTATGCTTATTGAAACCGATATTGCTGGCAATTATGTTGGATCCTCTTATGCCTGGGCTACTGCCAGAGACTGGGGGAAGTTTGGGCTGCTATATTTACATAAAGGAAACTGGAACGGAACGCAGATTTTTAATCCAGAGTGGGTGGATTATGTAACGACCCCAACACCAACTTCTGAAGGAGACTACGGAGCTCATTTTTGGCTAAATGCAGGAGGTTTTTATCCTGATGCACCCAAAGATATGTTTTCGGCAAATGGGTACCAGGGACAGCGTGTATTTGTAATTCCATCCAAGGAGTTGGTAATTGTGCGATTTGGACTGATTGGTGATGCAGGGGTAGATTTTAATACGTTCTTACAGGAAATTACCGAAGCTGTACAATAAAAAAACCAGGCCGTCAAGAACCTGGTTTTCGTATCGTGTTTTAAATACGTTCTATCTATAGATCAAAACCAATGTCTACACCAAGTTTATTGGCGATTAATTTGTTGATTCTGGTTTTGAGTTGAGGTATTTTTACGCTTTCTAATACATTGTTGGCAAAAGCATACATCAATAATGCTTTGGCTTCTTTCTCTCCAATTCCTCTAGCTCTCATGTAGAATAATGCATTTTCATCCAACTGACCAATAGTACAACCGTGAGAACATTTTACATCATCAGCAAAAATTTCAAGCTGAGGTTTTGAGTTGATGGTAGCTTTATCACTTAATAAGATGTTATTGTTAGACTGGAAAGCATTGGTTTTTTGAGCAATTTTATCAACGATAATCTTACCGTTAAATACTCCAGTAGCTTTTTCGTCAAAAATACCTTTGTAGTCCTGATGACTCTCGCAATTAGGTTCTGTATGATGCACCAATGTATTGTGATCTACATGCTGCTTGCCTTCTATAATTGTTACTCCATTAAGAATAGAGTCGATCCCTTCACCTTTCTGATAAAAATTGAGGTTATTTCTGGTTAAATTTCCTCCAAAAGCAAAAGTATGCACCGAAGCTACACTTTGAGCCTGCTGCTCTATAAAAGTATTATCGATTAACGAAGCGTGCTCATTGTCATTTTGTATTTTGTAGTAATCAACAATTCCTCGTTTGTCAACAAATATTTCGGTTACCGAATTAGTTAATACCGGATTATCAGTCAAACTTTGATGACGCTCAATGATTTGTACATGAGAATTTTCTTCTACAACGATCAAATTACGAGGTTGTAACATTTGAGCAGATTCTTTACCTGTAGAGAGGTGAACAATCTGTATTGGCTTATCTGCAAGTTTGTTTTTCGGAATGTAGATATACGCTCCTTCTTTAGAAAATGCAGTATTTAAAGAAGTAAGCCCATCCTGACGTGCTATTTTATTAAAATAGTTATCAATTACCGGCTTATACTTATCATGTGACAATGCAGAAGACATCAAACAAACGTCTATTTTATCGTGAGTAGTCTCTGATAAGTGAGACGAATATTTACCATCGATAAAAACGATCTTGTAGGTATCTAGATCGTAAAGAAAATATTTCTTTATGTCTTTAAATTCTAAAGCATTTTCTTCCTTAGGAAAAATACTGTAGTCATGTTTCAAAACAGCATTCAAGGAAGTGTATTTCCAAGCCTCTTCTTTCTTTGTAGGAAACCCTTTTTCTTCAAAAACCTTTATGGCTTGGCTTCGGATATCATGAATTGGCGCATCGACATTCACAGTGTTTTCAAAAGCCAAAAAAGAGGATACTAATTTATCTTTTAATCCCATGGTCTTATGCGTTTATCTCTTCTTTAATCCAATCGTATCCTTTTTCTTCTAATTCTAGAGCAAGTTCTTTTGTTCCTGATTTTACGATTTTCCCATCGTATAATACGTGAACATAATCTGGAACGATATGATCCAACAATCTTTGATAGTGTGTAATCACGACAATGGCATTGTCTTCACTTTTTAGTCTGTTTACACCATTAGCTACAATACGTAAAGCATCGATATCTAATCCAGAATCGGTTTCATCCAGAATGGCTAATTTTGGTTCCATCATTGCCATTTGGAAAATCTCATTTCTCTTTTTCTCACCTCCAGAAAACCCTTCATTCAAAGATCTAGATAAGAATTTACGATCGATTTCTAACAATTCAGATTTCTCTCTGATTTTTTTGAGCATGTCTTTTGCCGGCATCTCTTCAAGACCTTGTGCCTTGCGAGTTTCATTGATCGCCGTTTTCATAAAGTTAGTTACGGTAACTCCTGGAATCTCCACGGGATACTGAAAAGACATAAACACTCCTTTGTGAGCACGCTCTTCTGGAGCTAGCTCTTCGATATCTTCACCTTCCAAAAGAATTTCTCCTTTGGTAACCTCATAATCTTCCTTACCGGCAACGATATTGGCAAGTGTACTTTTTCCGGCACCATTAGGTCCCATTACTGCATGAATTTCTCCGGCGTTAACTTTTAAGTTAAGACCTTTTAAAATTTCCTTTCCTTCAACACTAGCGTGTAAATCCTTTATTTCTAACATTGCTTATAATTCTTTAATCTATAAAGAGATGTGTTATTCAGTTTGTTTTCTATTTAATTTCCTTCAGAGGTATTTTGCGTTTCAGAAGCCTTAATTTTTGTTGGCAATTCTGATGTTGGCGCACTAACACCTACAATTTCTTTTATTTCTACAACCTCTCCCCAACCTTGATTGGGATTGGATTTTATAATTCCTTTGATTACCACAGGAACCATGTCATATTCTTCTCTTTGCAAAGGCTTTATTTTTTCTGCAAGTTCTAAAGCTGCTTCGTCGATCACCACACCATAAATAAAATCATTCCCTTTAATTACCGCAGCATCTTCAATTAGAATAAATTCTCCCCTAATCAAAGTAACTTCGCCATTTTGATTTTCGGAGTTGTTTTTTTTACAGGAAGAAATAATGAGCAGTACGGCAATGAGTAAAGTTGATGGTTTCATTGAGGTCGTTTAGATGATTTTACATTTATCCTACAGAACCTTCAAGAGAAATCTCAAGAAGTTTTTGAGCTTCAACAGCAAATTCCATTGGAAGTTTGTTCAATACTTCTTTACTAAATCCATTTACGATAAGGGCTATCGCTTTTTCGGTATCGATACCTCTTTGATTACAGTAAAAAATTTGATCTTCTCCAATCTTGCTAGTTGTAGCTTCATGTTCTATTTGAGCAGTTTTATTTTTTGCTTCTATATAAGGAAACGTATGAGCACCACATTCATTGCCCATAAGTAAAGAATCACATTGTGAAAAATTACGGGCATTCTCAGCTCTACTATTAATTTGGACCAGTCCTCTATAACTGTTTTGAGATTTTCCGGCAGAAATACCTTTTGAAATGATAGTACTTTTGGTATTCTTACCCAAATGAATCATTTTGGTACCTGTATCGGCTTGCTGAAAATTATTAGTCACAGCAATAGAGTAAAACTCGCCTACAGAGTAATCGCCTTTAAGTACACAAGAAGGATATTTCCAGGTAACCGCAGATCCAGTTTCTACCTGAGTCCATGAGATTTTAGCATTAGTCTCGCAAAGTCCTCTTTTGGTAACGAAGTTGAATACTCCTCCTTTACCTTCGGCATTACCAGGATACCAGTTTTGTACCGTAGAATATTTGATCTCGGCGTCATCTAAAGCAATAAGTTCTACTACAGCAGCATGCAGTTGATTTTCATCACGCATAGGAGCAGTACAACCCTCTAGGTAACTTACATAACTACCTTCGTCAGCAATAACCAGAGTTCTTTCAAACTGTCCGGTTCCTGCTTGATTTATTCGGAAATAGGTAGACAACTCCATTGGACATCGAACTCCCTTCGGAATGTAACAAAAAGAACCATCACTAAACACTGCAGAGTTTAATGCAGCGTAAAAATTATCTTTTTGAGGTACTACACTACCGATATATTTCTTTACTAATTCTGGATGTTCTTGAATCGCTTCAGAAATAGAACAGAATATAATTCCCTTTTCGGCAAGGGTTTCTTTGAAGGTAGTCGCAACAGAAACAGAGTCCATCACGATATCCACCGCAACTCCTGCTAATTTCTTTTGCTCTTCTAGAGAAATCCCTAGTTTTTCAAAAGTTTCCAATAACTCTGGGTCTACTTCATCAATACTATTGTATTTTGGTTTTTTATTAGGTGCAGAGTAATAAGAGATATTCTGAAAATCAGGTTTCTCGTAGTTTACGTTTGCCCATTCTGGTTCTTCCATCTGTTCCCAGATTCTGAAAGCTTCCAGTCGCCATTCTGTCATCCATTCTGGCTCTTCTTTTTTCTTCGAAATTGCTCGAACAATATCTTCATTCAAACCAACAGGGAATGTATCAGATTCTATATCTGTATAGAATCCGTACTCGTATTCCTTGGTTTCTAATTCTTTCTTTAAGTCGTCTTCAGTATATGCCATCTTCTTGATCCTAAATTTGATTCAGGACTTTTTTCATGTCCAAATTAAAGAGAAAAACTCTCTCCACAGCCACAAGTTCTTGTTGCATTGGGGTTATTAAATACAAAGCCAGTTCCGTTTAAACCACCAGAATATTCCAAAGTGGTCCCTACAAGGTAGAGAAAGCTCTTTTTGTCTACAATGATTTTTACACCATTGTCTTCAAAAACTTTATCTTCATCTTGCTGTGATTTGTCAAACTTCAGATCATAAGACAAACCAGAGCAACCACCACTTTTTACACCTACTCGGACGTAATCAGTAGTGACATTGTACCCATCTTCGCTCATCAATTGGATGACTTTATTTTTTGCTATGTCTGATACCTTAATCATCTTCTTATAAATAGATTAATTCTAAATGAGTTGCAAATATACTACATAAGTGCATTTTATTCATAAAACCTAACATTTATCTAACATATATCTATATTGATAAAATCTATTCATTTGGTTTTATATAGGTTATAAGATGTCTTAGTTCTTATCAACCTTACTTTATTTTGATCACCATCAAGTCCAGAAGCCCTTTGTTTTCGGTCTCATCAAGATTATTGCTGTTTGTTTCTCCAACTGCCAAAAGGTGACCTGTTGAGGTTTCAATAACATCATACGAAAAATCGAAACCAGCGCCACCAAAGTTCTTTTCCCATTGCAGGTTTCCGGAATTGTCTATTTTGATCACCCAAAAATCGTTATCTCCATGGTTAGCACTAAGATCGCCACTACTGCTTTTTGACGCACCCGAGATGACAAACCCACCATCAAAGGTGGTATCAATAGATCTTGCCACATCAAACTGTAATCCTCCAAAGGATTTTTTCCAGATTAAGTTTCCATCATCATCTATTTTGATCACCCAAAAATCAGAATCTCCATGATTATCGGTAACATCACCATCATTACTTATGGTTTGACCTACGACAACATAAGAATTGTCGGCAGCAAGAACAGCTTCGTATGCAATATCAATTCCGCTACCGCCATATGTTTTCTGCCATACCATTTCACCCGATGCATTTATTTTTACGATCCAAAAATCATAACTTCCGTTATGGCTGGTGATATCAAAATCGGTACTCTCTGTAGCTCCAAACATAACAAAACCTCCATCTGTAGACTGAAGCACACTGTAACTTCTATCATTGTTGGTGCCGCCAAAAAAGTTACGCCACTCTAATTCTCCTTGTGCATTTATTTTTTGACCCCAAAACTCTCCTACACCATGTTTGGTCAAGCCTCCTTCTCCTCCAGAAGCCGTAATGTCCAAAAACCCAGCACTAAAATATCCACCATCCTGGGTTTGAATTATAGCATAACTATGATCATGCCCTGCAAAACCATAGCTTTTTTCCCATTCGATATTACCACTGCTATCCAATTTTACAAACCAATTGTCATGAAAACCTTCGTTGTTACTGGCATCACCATCACTACTCATACTGTATCCAGTGATGAGAAAACCATTATCCCGGGTTTGAATGACTTCCTGGCCCTGATCGTCTCCACTTCCTCCAATAGTCTTGTTCCATTGTAGCGTACCTTCGGCATCTAATTTTAATAACCAATAGTCGTTTACGTTCAATGTTTTCTCGGTAATATTTCCATCTGTACTTTTGGTAAATCCAAAAACTGCATATCCTCCATCAGAAGTTTCAATAACAGAACGTGCAGACTCCTCATCGGATCCACCAAAGGTTTTTATCCAATCAATTTCTCCCTGGAAATTAATGACATCAGAATTATCGTTATCATCATCATTCGAGCAACTATACAATAGTATAGCTAAAAGAGCCACCAGGCTAATTTTTATATTTCTTTTCATATGCACATTATTGTTCTTTGACCAAAAAGAATCCATAATTGATATCACTGATCACTATATTTCCACTAGCAAAAAAAGGATAAACGTTCCAGGCTCCACTAAAATTTGCACTGTTTGCCGTTGGGAAGGAATCGAAAAACCCTATTTCTGTTAGGTTTCCGCTGGCAATATCAGTAAGGTCAATTACTCGTAATCCGGCTTGATAGTTTGCCATATAAAATTTATTGTCTTTTACATATCCATTGTGATCAATAGCTCTAGTTGGGCCGGTATAGGTCATGTGGAATGCGGGATTGTCTAAATCCTGAAAATCGAATATAATGGTTCGGGTATTAAACCCGGCATTGGTTTCGTCTAATTCATCCCCAAGAAGAAAATATCGCATATCTTCGGTAAACCAACCTTGATGAGTATATCCTACCTGAGAATAGCTAATCTTAGAAATATTAACGGGGTTGTTTTTGTCCGTGATATCGGCAATTACAATCTCTACCTGATTGCTTCCAATTAATATTTCTCTGCCTTGATAATCAGGGTCAGGCCCATTATACGTTACTACCTGTGCATCATGAGAATAAGGATCCGTACCCACCGAGGTAAATCCACCTTCTCCAACAGGGTTTTTGGGGTCCTGGATATTCACGAAAATAGGACCTCCACCAAAGATCAATGCGGTTCCGGTGGTGTTTCTTGCTCCGACCGGATAGGCATAGCCCGAATCCTCATTAATGACAATATTATGAGCACTACCAAATTCTGTAAATCGGGTATCGGCAGTAAAATTTTGTGGAGGGTTTGTTATACTTCTAAGTCGAGTAAGATCAAAAACCTGCATACCGTGACCTTGCGCTTCACTTACTACAAAGGCATGATTTTGATATACCTTTACATCTCTCCAGTTGCTACTAACCGTTGCCGTTGGTAGTTTTCCTAGATATATTGGATTCTCGGGAGTAGAGATATCTATAAATGCGGTACCATTATCCAATCCAATGATGGCATATTCTTTTCCGTTTTGAGGGTCTGTCCATCCCCAGCTATCGTTTCCTCTTGCTGCTTCCATGACTCCCAGATTAATCGAGGAAACCAAATCAAGACCGTTACAAGGATAAAAACCTGCAGCAGTACCATTAATACATTCGTTGGAAGCATCGGGGTCTGGACCGAGGTCCACAGGAGCACCTGCATCGTCATCTCCACTACAACTCAAAATGAGTAAAAGAAGGAGACAGCCGATGACACCATTTAACTTTTTCATGAGACTATCATTTTACTAAAGATACCAAACTTTTTTCATTTTAATTAAACGGCTGAAAAACAAATGTTTATGAATCAAACATTGAATTTTTTGCTAGAAATTTTTTAAAAGAGGGTAACAATATTTTTACTCATCTGATATAGGGGTGTAAAACAAAAAACCACTAAAAATTTTAAGCATGGAAACTTCAATTTTAAAGAAAACGTTTATTGCTTCTATTAAGAATACACTTAGTTTATTAATCTATGTACTTGTTTTCAGCGCATGCGAAAAAGAAGATCCACAACAGTTTTGTGATCCTACACCCAAGCTTGATATTGATGCATTTGTAGAAGGACTACAAGAAAGATTAAATAATGAAGACAACCCAAATGTGGGTTATCAATTCGTAATTAATCAAGATGGTAACTTATATCATGCCGAAGCAGAAGGGTTTGCCATTCACGAAAATGATAGCGATGGACCTGTAGTCATGTCGGTAGATACACGAATGAATGTGGCTTCTGTTTCAAAATTTATAGGCACTGTTGCCCTGCTAAAAGCGATGGAGGAGCATAATGTAAGCCTGGGGTTTAACGTAGTTAATTATCTTCCGGAAACCTGGAAATCTCAGGTAGATTCAGCACATTCTGATGTGGATTCTGATGCGTATTTGACATTTCGCAAATTGTTACAAATGAATACGGCCATCAATTTTCCTGGGGATAATCCTTTTCCTGGTATCATGCCTACCGAAGCTCAAATGTTAGCTGCATTATCCGCTACACCTGCAATGGACCGTATAGGAGATTATCAAAACGGAAACTTTACGTTGATTAGAGTTTTGATTGGACAAATTGTTTATGAACTTGATGAGACTTCTGATGAGTATTCAACCGCATGTACGGATAAATATTTTGAGTATGTCAAAGAAAATATCTTTGATCCATTAAATATCAACCCTCCATCGTCTGCAAACGAAGTAGAGAGCTATTATGATGGGATTTATCCTTGGGGATATCAATGGCCATTCAACCCTGATTTTCAAAATGCTTCTGATGGTGCCTTGGGTTGGAAACATAGCAGCAATCCGTACCGTAATGGAGGATCCGGCGGACTGTTATTGTCTTCGATGGATCTGGCAAAAATCTTAGCCTTTTTTAAACACGATCAAAGCGAAACTATTATTTCTAAGAAACAAAGAGAAAGTATTCTGAATTCAGAGTTAGGATTGACTGAATCCATAGATGGAGCCTATGGCAAGTATCTCTCAAAAGGAGGATTAAGAGGTGCAGATGATTGTTGTAGTAGAGCATTGCGATCACGAATCATGATTTTTCCAAATGGTGTTGAGGCTGTGTTATTAACGAATGGTAATAATACCACCTTGGGGAGTACTTTGAGGGATAGCTATGATAATGCCTGGAAATCTAACTGTCAATAAAAAGAAGAATAAAGTATAAAAAAACAAAATAGTAAAGTCATGAAAAATCAAATTTTAAAAACCATTTTAATCATTGCAGGAATAACTTTTGCGAGCTGTTCAAATGATGATGATGCTACTCCAGAAGTAGTTGGAGTAACTTCTTTTGAAATAGAAGGACAATGGAATTGTGAACTAGGTGAAAATTGTGAGGATGTTTATCAGTTTGAATTCAGAAAAGATTCTAAAATATCGATTAGTATAGAAGGTGTAACAGGAATGTCGGTAGTATCTCTTGATTTATCTGCAGAATTTGGACAGTTTGGAGGACCTAATTTATTAAATGAAGGAAATCTTACTTATTATGGATGTACAGGTCAGGATGAAGACGTTTCCATAACAAACATTACTGTTTCAGAAGCTGGTACATACAATTTGTCTGTTGCAAGAGATTGGGGATTAAGTGCAGGAGTTGAAGGTACTTACACCTTAGCCATAATTTCAGATACTCCATTTACAGAAGGTGTAGCTCCTGTAGAGGATATCGATGCAGAGAACTATGAAAGAGAATGTTTATAAATTCAAATTGCAAATATTAAAAATCCCGATTTTTCGGGATTTTTTTATGAGATAGAATCACAATGTTGGCTACCTTTGCAGCATGATAGAAGATAAAAATAGCGCTAGAACTCCTTTGTCTGAACTGGGTGAATTTGGTTTAATAGATCATCTCACAAAGAATTTTGAGATCAAACAACCTACAACAGATGTAGGTATAGGAGATGATGCAGCGATCTTGGATTTTGGAGACCAAAAATGTGTGATCAGTACAGATTTGCTAATTGAGGGAGTACACTTTGACCTTTCTTACGTTCCTTTAAAGCATCTGGGGTATAAATCGGTGATGGTTAATCTTTCAGACATTTACGCGATGAATGCTACAGCAAGTCAGATCACGGTATCCATTGCTGTATCTAATAGATTTCCGCTAGAAGCATTGGAAGAATTATATGCAGGTATTCAAACAGCGGCCAACTTATATAACGTAGATGTGATTGGTGGAGATACTACTTCTTCTACTTCGGGCCTAATTATAAGCATCACTGCACTGGGATATGCCAAGCAAGAAGAAATTACCTATAGAAGCGGAGCAAAAAACAACGACCTCTTGGTCGTATCTGGAGATTTGGGTGCTGCGTATATGGGGCTTCAAGTTTTGGAAAGAGAAAAGCAGGTTTTTAATGTAAACCCAAATGCACAGCCAGACTTGGATCAATATACCTACTTAATCGAAAGACAACTTAAACCTGAGGCTCGTAAAGATATCCCGGAATTGCTTAAAGCACTTGAAGTACAACCAACAAGTATGATCGATATTAGTGATGGTTTGTCTTCTGAAACGATACACCTGTGTACAAAGTCTGAAGTAGGAGTACATCTTTACGAAGAAAAAATACCTTTGGACCCGGCAGTAATCTCAATTTGTGAAGAGTTTAATTTAAACAGTACTACAGTAGCGCTCAACGGTGGTGAGGACTATGAATTGTTATTCACGATAAAACAAGAGGATTATCCAAAAATAAAAGCAAATCCCAATTTAACTGTGATCGGGCACATGACTGATAAGAATGACGGAATGGGATTGGTTACTCGAGCTAATGAGAAAATAGAGATACAAGCTCAAGGGTGGAATCCTATAAAAAAAGAAGGATAGCAAATATTATGATGCTGCTTGAAAAGGAGTAGTTTTTGTTTCTTTCCTGGCCGCTTTTTTAGCATGCACTTGTTCTAGAGCATTATTGATCTCTTTTAATTTTGGAGTTAACACCTCCAAACGACCTCTGCTATTTGTTGTTGCTTGCTCTCCGCAATGCGAACAAGTATATTCTTTTATATGATGGGTAACATGTTTAGAAAGAACGTAATCATGACCAAACAGGGAACAGTAAATTTTGGAAAAGGAGAACGTAGAATTAGGGGTAGACTTTTTCATATTTTCTAGGGGTTATAAGTGCATAGAAGGGCGTTATAGGTTCATTATCAATACAATAATAATATTTTTTTTGACATAAACTAAATTTTGTAAGAAAAAATTGTCTTTAGATGTTGTTTTTTAACTAAAAAAAGCCAAAAAATAGGTTTTTTGGCTAAAAAAAATGTATTTCATCTGATAACTTTGGAACTAAGCCGTTACTTATGTAGGGTTCTGTAGATGATTTTGTAAAGCAGTCATAAACTCCTTTTGGTTTTCAATATAGGTCATATGCCCGCCGTCAAAAGAAATGAGATCTACATTAGCATAATTGGCTTCTTTACCATTTTGAGAAAATGATAAAACAGGATCTTTTTCTCCAGCAAAAATTACTTTAGAACCATAAAATTCTTTAAGGACATTAGATCGATCTTTTCTAATTTTCATGCCTTCTAATGCCGAAATAATTCCTTGCAATGATGTTTTAGAGGCTTGTTCTTTTATTCGTTTGATCTGTGGTTCGTAGACAATTCTATTTTTTTCGGCAAAAAGATTAGCGATCGCCATACTGGTATAGGCGTTAGGATTTTTTTTAACAATATCGATGGCTCGGGTTCTGCTAATTTTACGTTCTTCACTGTCTGGATAAGATGTAGAGTTAAGCAGTACTAATGACATTGTCTTATTAGGAAAAAGCTCTACCAGGGCAAGTGAAACATATCCTCCCATAGAATGTCCGATTAGGGTAGTATCAGTTATTTTTAATTCTTCTAATACGGTATTAACGGCTAATGCCATTTCTTCCATAGTATGAATATATCCTAAAGACTCAGTATCCCCATGGCCCAATAAGTCAATTGCAATACAATGATAGGAGTTTTCGAGTATGGCAATAGTTTCTTCCCACATGGTTATATTCTCTAGAAATCCATGCAAAAAAACAATCGGTCTCCCTTTTCCGGTGCTCTTATAATTTATTTTGATCCCTTTGTACGTCAAAGTCATTTTGAAATTTTATTTTTAGGCACATAAACCTAATTAAATGCGATTTAATAAAGAAACTTTCGTTGCAGGATTTGCTCTTTTTTCTATGTTTTTTGGTGCGGGAAATCTAATGCTACCCCCACTGTTAGGACTTAAAGCCGGAGAATCCTGGTCGATGGTTACTTTGGGTTTTGTTATTTCTGCAGTGCTTATCCCTATATTAGGTATCGTAGCTCATGCTCGATTACAAGGAACAATGCTTGATTTTGCCAAAAGGGTTTCTCCGGGATTTAGTCTTGTATATTGTGTTTTGGTGTATTTGATTTCGATTACTTTACCTTCTCCCAGAACAGCATCAGTAACTCACGAAATGGCCATTCAACCATTTTTTGGTACCAGTGCTTGGCTCACTAGCGGAATTTATTTCGCACTGGTACTCCTATTTGTACTCAATCGATCAAAAATATTAAGCCTACTGGGGAAATTCTTATCTCCGATATTATTTATTGTAATACTATCTATTGTAGCACTAGGTGTTTTTGGAACTTTAGATCCAACTCTGAATCCTTCAACTTTTGAGACACCAGTAGTTACAGGATTATTAGAAGGCTATCAAACATTTGATGCTATTGGGGCGGTAGTTGTCGGTGGAGTGATTATTATTTCACTCAAAATCAAAGGAGAGGAGAATTTTGAAAGGATACGCAGCCTAATCATTAGTTCTGGAATTGTTGCCGGTTTTGGTCTCTTTATCATTTATGCAGGGATGATCTATAATGGAGCTCTTTTTGGTGCTGAAGTGGACCCGAACATTTCCCGAATCGGTTTGCTTTCCGAATTAAGTTTAAAAACCTTGGGTAATATTGGTAGATCCTGCTTAAGTGTTTTGGTTGGTTTGGCTTGTTTTACAACTGCTGTTGGTATTGTTACGGGTACAGCCGATTTTATGAAAGGCATTTTGGGGGAATCCAAAAAAGCATATGTGATCACTGCTATTGTAGGATGTATTCTGGGAGTGGTAATGGGGCAGTTTGATGTACATTATATTATTGATGTTGCAGTGCCTGCTTTGATGCTTATCTATCCAATTACTATTGTGTTAATTCTGCTTAATGCCATACCCGACAATTTCACTTCAGATCTCACTTTCAAAATAGTGGTTATTGTTACCATTATTTTTAGTATTCCTGATTTTTTGGCATCCATAGGTATGGGAGCATCTGTACAACCTTTGTTAGAGGCGCTTCCTCTTGGAAAGTATAGCCTTGCTTGGTTGCTTCCAGCTGTTGTTACCTGGATTATAATCAACCTATTTTCATTAGTAAAAAGAAAGTCATAACATAATTGTTTTTAAGGGTAATTTCCCCTTTTTCCATTATTCGTTTTTTAGTACATTCGCGGCTAGGAAAACAACCACATTTCAATAAATAAACCTTTAAAAGCATAGATTTATCTTATGAAAAGACTATTTCTAGCTGCAAGTCTATTATGCCTAATAGTTTCTTGCGGTAATGACGACAATTATGTACCTATCGAATCCAATTTAGACGATCAATTAAAAACATTGCTTACCGAAGCCTCAGAGGGAAAAGGGCTTTCGTATTTCATGCTTCCAGAAAGTGATGATTACACCAACATTCCACAGGATCCCAAAAATCTGATTACCAAAGCCAAAGTTGATTTAGGAAAACTACTATTACATGAAACGGCCTTAGGTAGAAACCCTAAAATAGAAGAAATGAGAGGGACCTATTCTTGTGCCTCTTGCCATCAGGTTGGAGCTGGATTTAGTGCAGGGGTACGACAAGGAATCGGAGAATGCGGAGTAGGTTTTGGTATTCACGGAGAAGAAAGAACTATTAACCAAAATGTACCTGTAGATTCTGTAGACATCCAACCACTTCGATCCCCTACTATACTCAATGTAGCCTACCAGGATGTGATGCTTTGGAATGGACAATTTGGAGGTACAGGAACCAATCAGGGAACCGAAGCCAATTGGGAAAATATTCAGGAAAACTTTCTGGGACTTCAGGGAGTCGAAGTACAAGCAATCAAGGGACAAGGTGTTCATCGATTATTGGTAGACGAAGACTTTGTAAATGAAACAGGATATAAAGCAATGTTTGATGCAGCTTTTGGTGATATAGCCGAAGGTGATCGGTATACTACCTTGAACGCAGCTTTGGCTATGGCAGCTTACGAAAGAACGTTATTGGCGAATCAAGCACCTTGGCAGGAATGGCTGAAAGGACAAAGCGATGCAATGACTGATGCCGAGAAAAGGGGAGCTATTGCTTTTTTTGGTAACGGAAAATGTTATGAATGTCATACAGGTCCTGCATTAAACGATAAAGGATTTTATGCCTTTGGAATGGGCGACTTTGATAATTCGAATACCGCCATTGTTTTGGATGAAAACGGTTTTCAAAATGTAAAAAAAGGAAGAGGAGGATTCACCAAAAATCCAGATGATGATTATAAGTTTAAAACACCGACGTTATACAATATTGCAGATAACGGATTTTATGGTCATGGATCTACTTTTACTTCGGTAAAAGAAGTAGTTCGATACAAAAACGATGGGGTACCACAATCCAACGAAGTTCCTGCAGAGAATCTAGCAACGCAATTTGGCACAACAGATTTAACAGATCAGGAGATTGATGATCTTACTGTTTTTATCGAAAACAGTTTACGGGATCCCAATTTAACTCGCTATGTTCCGGAAACAATAAATTCAGGATTATGTTTTCCTAATAACGATGAGCAATCGAGATCAGATTTAGGATGTAATTAATACAATGTGGCGATCCACCACGTATTTCCAAAAGGGTCTTTAAAACCGGCGCCTCTTGCTCCGCTATCCTCATCCATAGGTTGCATAAGCGAGACGGCTCCGGAATCTAAGGCGTTGTAATACGTTTGATCGGTATCGCGAACATACACATACATGGATCCAGGTTGGGCAGGATAGTCTGCCGAAGCTTCTGAAAGAAGAATAGTGCTGTCACCGATTTTAATCTCAGAGTGCTGAATACGGTGTTGCGCATCTGTGCTTCTGATCATTTCTTGAGCATTGAATATTTTACGAATGAAATCAATAAAATCTTCGGCTTTTTTAACCACCAGATAGGGCATAGCCTGTTGGTGACCTGCTGTAATCTTCATTCGTTGCATAAGATAAAAGAGAGTTTTTTATTGGTAACGAATGAATAGGATAAAATATTCTACTCGAAGTCTAAAATGGTATCAGTTTTGCAAATTTTCGATCCAATCGTAAATTTTTTTAGCCACTGGACCTGCTCCCCTATCATAGTTAGACATTACAGTCACTATATATCCATTATCTAAGAATATATCCAGTTGAGAATTAAGCCCGGGAAATCCACCACCATGACCTACTACTTTTCCCGTATTGCCGGATTTAAGAGTAAAACCATATCCATATCCTGCTTTTGCATGATCCGTCCAAAGCAATTCTAATGAAGATTTTGAAACTAACTTCTCATTCTTTAGCGCCAAGGCAAAAAGATGCAAATCTTTAACTGTAGAAAAACCACCACCAGCTGGACCGCCTTTGATTACATGTTTGTAGATGTTGTTTTCCCAACCCAGAGGGTTTTTTGAACTAGGAATATATCCTATAGCCAAATTTTCTACAGGTTGATCCATTTCAAAAGCATCAGAATTGATCATTTTTGCGGGTTTATAAATATTTTCCCTGATGTATTCAAAATAATCCTGACCTGTGGATTTTTCGATAATTACGCCTAAAAGTAACATACCAGTATTACTGTATTTATACTTTTCCCCAGGCGGAAAGACAAGAGTATTGTCTTTAACCAAAGGTTTAAAATCGTCTAAAGATCTAAACAACTCACGAGATGAATTACGATAAGTTTTATTAAAGTAACTACCTAATCCACTAGTATGAGATAATAGATGATGAACTGTAATTTTATCTGTAATTTCTTTTGGCAGCCAATCCTGGTCTATATAATTGCTTACAACATCGTCTAGAGCTATTTTGTTCTTTTCAACAAGCTGCATAATTGCAATCGCTGTAAACATTTTGTTCATAGAACCAAGATTGAACTTTGTGTTTAAAGTGTTTGCTGCATGAAACCTTTTTGAGGCTTCACCATATGCTTTTTCAAATAGAACCTTATCCTTTTTGGCTACTAATACGGCTCCTGAGAAAAAATCGTTTTTAGATAGCCTACCAAGTAGTGCTGAGGTTTTTTCTATGAGTTCTGTCTCAGAAATTGTTGGCTCTAGAATGTCTGAAGGAGCATCTACAGAAGAAAACCATAAACGATCTAGCACATAGTCTGTTTTATTAGTAAAGCTTAGGCTAAAAGCGTACCAAAAATCAAAATTGTTACCTTTTACAATGATTACTGTTTTATCCGAAAGTGAGGGGGTATAGGTTCTTGTACTATGGAAATTAACCCCTCCTGTTTTTCTCACATTATCTAATAGGTATCCCTGGAAATCTTCTAAAGAGAATTTTTTGAGGATTTCTTTGCTGTCATGTTTTGATACAAATTGACCTATTCTATCAGCATTGTTTGCATTAAAAACATCAATGAGTTCTTCTACTACTTGACCTAGTTTTCCATCTGGAAAACTAGTGGTATCCGTAAAATCTATGTTGTTGGTCTGTTGTGCATTGCATACCAATGGAAACAGTAACAGTGTAGTTATTACCTTCAGTTCGGTAATTACATCTTTTAATTTCAGCATGAGTTTAAATTTTGATATACTATTTTTTGATAAGGTGAACCAAAAACATATCTAACTCCTTGGGGTTTTCAAACGTGATGTTGTACTCGCAATTGGAGAAGGAAAAAGCTATGTTAGTTAAAAAATAGTATATCAAAAATTATTCCATGAAGTCTAAAAATCAATAGATTAAAGTTAAAAGAACATTCGGTTAACTCTATGATTTATTCATAAGCTCTTCAATTTCTTCAGCTTCGATTGGGATGTTGGCCATTAGATTAAAAGGGGCTCCCTTTTCTTGAATCACTACATCATCTTCTAGTCGAATTCCAAACCCTTCATCAGGAATATAAATCCCTGGCTCTACGGTAAATACCATGTTGGCTTGCATGGGTTCGGTTAAGATTCCGTAATCATGCGTATCCAAACCGATATGATGAGAAGTTCCATGCATGAAGTATTTTTTGTAAGCTGGCCAGTCTGGATCTTCATTTTGTACATCCGCTTTATCCAATAGACCTAGACCTAATAATTCTGAAGTCATTAGTTTACCTACCTCAACATGATAGTCTGCCCAAATAGTACCAGGAACTAGCATTTTGGTAGCATCGTTTTTTACTCTCAACACAGCATCGTACACTTCACGTTGTCTTTTGGTATAGGTTCCTGAAACAGGGATGGTTCTGGAGAGATCACTAGAGTAATTCGCATACTCCGCGGCAACATCCATCAAGATAAGATCACCCGCTTTACACTGTTGGTTATTTTCGATATAATGAAGTACGTTGGCATTAGACCCACTGGCAATGATCGGAGTGTAAGCAAAACCTTTGGATCTATTATTAATGAACTCGTGTAAAAGCTCGGCTTCAATATTATATTCCCATACATCAGGTTTTACAAAATCTAATAGCCTTCTAAACCCTTTTTCGGTGATATTACATGCGATTTGCATCAAGTCTAACTCTACCTGATCTTTTACAGAACGTAGGCGTTGTAGGATAGGATTACTCTTGGCAACCGAGTGTGCGGGATATTTGTTTTTCCACCACTTGGTAAATCGATCTTCTCGTGTTTCGGTTTCTACATGAGATCGGTAATGCTCATTAGTGTTTACATATACCGTGTCGCATTGCGTCATGATTTCGAAAAAGACTTTTTCAAGATCTGAAAGCCAGTATACGGTTTTGATCCCTGAAACGTCGAATGCCTTTTCTTTGGTTAATTTTTCACCCTCCCAAATGGCAATCAATTCGCTGGTTTCTTTCAGAAACAATACCTCTCTATGTTTTTCTTTTGGAGCATCAGGAAAGAGCAATAAAACACTTTCTTCTTGATCTACACCACTGAGATAAAAAATATCGCGGTGTTGTTCAAAAGGCATCATACTATCTGCACTAATCGGGTAGATATCGTTACTATTAAATACAGCTATACTATTGGGTTTCATCTGTGCAGTAAAATTCTTTCTGTTTTTGATGAATAGGTTTTTGTCTATAGGATGATATTTCATGAGTTGCTATTTTGAAATGTGTTTTCAAAAATAGTGTTATTATAGATTCTAATAAAAAAGGAACCCAAACAATTTTGAGTTCCTGTATAAGTTAACTTCCTAAATGCTATTTTAATTACTTAAAAGACTTTTTGATTAACCCTATAATAGCCATCAAAACACCACCTCCAACACCACCGCTGGCTATGCTTCCTAAAATCCCGGCGATATCCATACCACCACCGGTATCAATACCTAAAAGCCCCAGTAAGTAGCCGCCTATACCACCTCCTAGTATACCTAAAACAGAGTTTCCAATTCTACCAAAAGATGCATTTTTGAGTAGAGAACCTGCGATATTTCCTCCTATTGCACCACTGACTAATTGAATGATTAACGGTAAGTATTCTTCCATAATTTGTGTGTTTAATTAATTAGTTTTCAATAAATTAACTAAAAAAATACGGTATTCACAAAAACTTGATATCATTTTCGATAACAAAACAGCGCAAATAATTACACTCTTTTTACTAAAAATCTTGCTTTTTGCTATTCAGTATTTATGAATAGTCGATTTTGTCAATCACATTTTTTCGATACGATTTACCAATAGGTAGTTTGCTATCATTTTGTAACACAAATTGATTTCCATCGATAAATTTGAGCTGATCAAAATTGACCACAAAAGACTTATGAATTCTCAAAAAAGATGGCGGCAGTTTTGCCATAAAATCGGTAAGTGTTTGGGGGGTAAGAATCATTTGATCCGTATAAATTTTTATATAATTACCATAGGCTTCGATATAAGAAATATCATTGGTATTTAGTTTAATGATCTTTTTATCACTTTTTACAAAAATGGTTTTCGAAGTATCTTTTTCTTCTTTTATCACCGTTTTGTCAACTTCTTGTTTGGGTTTAACCTTATAAATAGCTTGTAAAAATCGTTCTAAAGAAAAAGGTTTTAATAAGTAATCCGTGACGGAGAGTTCAAATCCCATAACTGCATGTTCTGGGTATGCCGTGGTGATAATTACAGCTGGTTTTTGTTGTAACGTTTTAAGCAGACTTAACCCTGATAATTTGGGCATGTTAATATCGAGAAACAGAATATCCGGAGATTCTTTTTGCAAAACTTCTATAACTTCAAAAGCATTTTTGCAAGAGGCAATAAGCTCAAGATTCGGAATCTCTTGGATATAATTTTCTAAAATCTGCCTGGCGATGGGTTCATCATCTGCTATGATACATTTCATCATGATCAAAACTGTAAAGTTAATTGCACATCAAAAATTTCTTTATTGGACCTAATTTTCAGTTGATGTTTATCTGCGTAAATCAAATCTAGTCGTTTTTTGGCATTTTGTAAACCAATGCCACTTTTTCCTGTTTCCAAATTTTCTTTATTCCCTAGATTATCAGTGTATGTATTACTGCATGTAAATTTCATTTCGGTTTCTGAAACTGATAAAGTAATATGAACATTGCTTTCAGAATTTGTGGAAGCATCCAAATGCTTAAAAGCATTTTCTACAAATACGATCAAAAGCATAGGGGCAACCTGCCTAGAAAAAACATCACCACTTCTATCAAACTGAATTTTTGTACTACTTTCTAATCTGATTTTCTCTAAAGAAATGTAGTTTTCCAGATACTGTATTTCCTTTTCTAGCGGAACAAAAGTTTCTTGTGTATCATAAAGACTATAGCGCAAAAGGTCAGATAGTGTGAGCATTAAGCCTGGTAATTTTTCAGATTTTATTACTGATAATCCGTACAGGTTGTTTAAGGTATTGAATAAAAAATGAGGATTAAGCTGCGCTTTGAGTAACTTTAATTCCGCATCTTTTTCTTGTTGTCTTCTATAAAAGCTATCCCTTGCAAGTTTGATGGTAGAGGAGAAAGATAATGCCAAAATCATAACCCCTACAAAATTAAACCACATCTTCCATTCGAACTCCTGATCGTTGACAATTCCCATTATGTAAACAAGAATGGTATTCCATATCATGAGATGTACAAAAAATAAAGCAATACATTTCTTTAGGTTTTTTTGTAGATACGGAAGAATATAAAGATTGTTGATATATACCGGAGGTGCCAATAGTACCACTACAAACAATGCTGCCAACCATCTGTTATCTGCTTGTATAGTAGCTAATAGAATGATAAAGAGCAGTAACCAAATAAAAAGGTTCTGCACAATTTTGTTATCGATCCAAGAATCTAGTTTTGACATGTTGATGAAATAAAACCTAAAAATAAGAGATGGTATCCAAAAACGTACTTTTTAATGACAAAAGACCCGTTTTTGGGTTCAACTCATACGATTTTCATGATAAGAGGGTAATAAAAGGTTCATCATTTTTGTCAATACACTCATCATTATTTATTGAATTTATATAGACCAACATAGATTTTTGGCAACAGAATATTCTTTAACCGTAAAAGCAAATAAAGATGAAGCTAGAAATCAATAATGTCTCAAAACGATATACCAGAAAAAAATATGGAGTACAGAATTTTTCATTAACAGTAGAAAAAGGAATTTTGGGTCTATTAGGGCCCAATGGTGCTGGAAAATCTACATTGATGAAAATGATCGCTACCGTAAACAAGCCTACCGAAGGAATCATTCTGCTGAATAAAAATAATATTGTAAAGGATGCAAACTATATGCGGGAACAATTAGGTTTTTTACCGCAGGATTTTGGAGTGTATCCTAATTTGAATGCTTTTGAGTTTTTGCAATACATAGCAGCTATCAAAGGAGTTGGGGGAAGCGGACTGAAAGACAGAATCGAAAAGCTGTTAGAAGGACTTAACTTAATCGATGCGGCATCAAAACCAATAGGCAGTTATTCTGGAGGAATGAAACAACGAGTAGGAATTGCACAGACACTGCTCAATAATCCCAAAATCATCATTTTTGATGAACCCACTGTAGGTTTGGATCCCGAAGAACGGGTTCGATTTAGAAATCTTATTTCAGACTTAGCGAGTCAGAGTATTGTAATATTATCTTCTCATATCGTATCAGATATCGATATGATTGCTGATACTGTTGCCATCATGAAAAATGGCACTTTGATCACCCAAGGAAATAGACAGGATATTATAGATCATGTAGAAGGTAAAGTATTCGAAATCAAAATTGAAGATGAAGCTGTATCAGAATTTAAGAATCAGGTAACAACATTAAGTACTGCACGCTATAAGGGCAAGACCACTATTCGGTACATTTCAGATACGGCAATGAGCAATTCGAGACCTCAAAAAGCCACTCTAGAAGATGCTTATTTATACCTAACCAAAAACTAATCCTTTGTACTCATGAGATCCTTTTTGACCATCATAAAATTAGATTATCTAACACGTATCCGAAGTTATTCTTTCTTAATTACACTTTGTGCAACTTTGGCTATTTCATACACCTTTGTTCCAGAACCCAATGCCAGTTACTCCACCATTAGGATTGGTGATTACGTTGGCAACTATAATTCGGCATGGTTTGGATATGTAACCGCGATGATGAGTAGCGTATTTTTATCTTTGATTGGCTTTTATTTGGTAAACAATAGTATCCAAAAGGACGTCAAAACTAAAGTAGGTCAAATTCTTGCTACTACAAGAATTAAGAACTTCAGTTATTTATTGTCTAGAGTTTTTAGCAATTTTTTGGTGCTAATTACCATCGTATGCATTACTTTTTTGATGAGTATTCTTCTTTTTATTTTATATAATGATGGGTTTGATTTTGAGATCTTGCAATTTGTTAAACCTTATGTAATTATTGCACTACCAGCTATTTTTTGGATTTCGGTCTTGGCAGTATTGTTCGAGGTAATAATAGGCAGATATACTGTGATTCAAAACATACTCTTTTTTGTGCTGTTTTCTTTTTTTTTGTTGTTTTCATCTCAAGACAAAATGAAATATAATTTAGATGTTTTTGGAAATAAAATAGTGATGAATGCTATGGAAGAAAGTGTTCGTAAGCTATTGCCTGCTCATAAGACCTCTAAGATGACCATAGGATATGTTTTGGGAAATACCACCAAAGCAAAAAAATTTAATTTTGAAGGAATTGATTTCCCTTCTTCTTTTATCGCAAGTCGCTTGGGATGGATTTTTTTTGGAGTTCTTCTCATTGCTATAGTTACCCCTTTCTTTCATAGGTTCAATACCAAAGAAAGAACATCCTCCACAAAAACAAAGCAACATATCGTATCGAGTTTTGGATCTAGGGAGGTTATCCTATCTCAATTACCCAAGCCTCAAATAGATCAAAGTATACTGCCATTGATTAAAACAGAACTATTTTTATTAATACGAAAAGGGAATAAGTGGCTGTGGATGGTCAATGCAATAGGCATGATCTTATTGGCGTTTTTAAACATTGAGGTTGCCCATCAAATGGTGTTACCCATTTTATGGTTTTTGCAGGTACACAGGTTGTCAGATCTTACCACAAAAGAACTGGAAAATGATGTATTTTATTTTACGTTTTCAGCATTTAGACCTTTGCGTAGAATTTTGATTTCGCAGATAATCGCCGGAGTGATATTAATGATAGGTTTGGCATTTCCTCTACTGTTTCTTTACGGATGTCTTCTGGATATTAATGCGTTGATGTTTATTTTGTTAGGTGCCATTTTTATCGTATTTCTAGCGCTATTTTTAGGAATTTTTACCCAAACTAAGAAGTTGTTTGAGATCTTGTTTTTCTTCATTACTTATGCAAACATTAATAAGATTCCGGTTTTTGATTATTTCGGTGGGATTTCTCCGAATAGAATGCAAATTCTATACGTATCTGCTTTAGTTATAGGTTTTGGCACCATGAGTTTTCTTAAAAGAAGAAGTGACCTCAGAAGGTAAAGACATATTTGGAAGTAGTTAAACAATAACTAAAAATTTTGAGATTGTTTTAACAATATCTACTTTCAGGCCACTAAATGACGGTCAAAATGAAAACACAAACACTCACCTTAGCTTACTTTATTTTTTCCTGTTCTCTTTTTGCACAACAACCAGTAACCAGTGCTGAAGATATGATCGGCGGATTGTCGCAGAAAAAGGAAATGGAAGCTACCTCAATAGTCAAAAATGTTCCTTTTACAAACATCGGCCCTTCTGTAATGAGCGGAAGAGTAGTAGATGTAGATGTTAATCCAGAAAACACTTCAGAATTTTATGTGGCCTATGCCTCTGGGGGATTATGGTATACTGCAAATAATGGTACTACTTTTACTCCGGTGATGGATGGGGCAGAGACGATTAACATTGGTGATATTGCCATAGATTGGAAAAACGGAACGATCTGGGTAGGAACCGGAGAAAACAATGCATCGCGATCTTCGTATGCGGGAATAGGAATTTTGAAATCTACAGATAAAGGGAAGACCTGGAAAAATGTAGGTTTGTCAGATTCTCATCACGTAGGTCGGATCGTTATTAATCCAAATAATCCTGATGAAGTGGTCATTGGGATAACGGGTCATTTGTATTCTACAAATCAGGAACGAGGAATCTATAAAACAACCGATGGAGGTGCGACATGGAAACAAACCTTATTTATCAACGATCAAACGGGAATCATTGATGTGGAATATGCCTCTAATAGCTTTAATACGATGTATGCCACTGCTTGGGATAAAGATCGGAAGGCATGGAATTTTAGAGGAAACGGGGCAGGATCTGGTATTTATAAAAGTACGGATGCTGGGGAAACCTGGAATAAAATCTCATTAGAAAATAGTGGGTTTCCCACTGGCGATGGAGTGGGAAGAATTGGAGTTGCCGTTTTTGACGAAAATACAATCTATGTAGTACATGACAATCAGTTTAGAAGAAAGAAAAATCAAACAAAAAGCAATACCGATAGGTTAACCAAAGAAGATTTCAAAACAATGTCTAAAGACGATTTTTTGAAAATCAATAACAAAAAGTTGAATGTTTTTCTGAAAACCAATGGATTTCAGGAAAAATACAGAGCAGATAATGTAAAGCAGATGGTACGAAGTGGTAACGCTCAGCCCAAAGACTTGGCCAAATATTTGGAAGACGCAAATTCGATGTTGTTTGACACACCAGTAGTTGGTGCCGAAGTATATCGAAGTGATGACGGTGGGAAATCATGGAAAAAGACACATACTGATTATCTGGATGATATTTACTTTAGTTATGGATATTACTTCGGACAAATTCAAGTAAACCCAAAAAACAAAGAACATATTTATATTAGTGGTGTTCCCATTCTGAAATCGAAGGATGGAGGTAAAACATTTTCTAGCATACAAGGAAAAAACGTACATGCCGATCATCATGCTTTATGGATTGACCCCAATAATCCTAATCATTTAATTAATGGTAATGATGGTGGGATTAATATCTCCTATGATGACGGTAAACATTGGGTCAAGGCTAATCAGCCCAATGTAGGACAGTTTTATGCTATTAATATCGATCACGAAACCCCGTATAATGTGTACGGAGGTCTGCAGGATAATGGTGTTTGGGTAGGTCCTAATGATGCCGAAGAAAGTTCAGAATGGCACCAAAGCGGTCATTATAATTGGGAGAGTATTCTAGGAGGAGATGGTATGCAGGTACAGATCGATAAGAGAGATGCCAATATTGTATACACAGGTTTTCAATTCGGTAATTATTTTAGACTGGATCGAGCTAATCAAGAACAAACCTATATCCAACCAAAGCACAAACTTGGAGAGTCTCCGTATCGTTTTAATTGGCAAACACCAATTCTGCTTTCTTCTCATAATCAGGATATTTTATATCTGGGAGGGAATAAGTTAATGAGATCCATGAACCAGGGAGATGATTGGACCGCGATTTCAGGAGATTTAACGCAAGGAGGCAAAAAAGGGAACGTAGCGTATGGAACCATTACTACCATTTCAGAATCTCCATTTCAGTTTGGATTGATTTATACGGGTAGTGATGATGGATTGATCCAAGTTACCAAAAATTCTGGAGGAAATTGGAACAATATATCTAGCTCACTCCCCAAGGATCTTTGGGTATCGAGAGTAGTAGCCTCTGCTCACAAAAAAGAACGGGTATATGTTACTTTAAACGGGTATAGAAATGATGATTTTACGCCTTACGTATTTGTAAGTGAAAACTATGGAGCTACCTGGCAAAATATAGGACAAAAAATCCCATTATCTTCTGTAAATGTTATTCAGGAAGATCCTAAAAACGAGAATGTACTGTATCTGGGAACAGATAACGGAGCTTATGTTTCTCTGGACAGAGGAAAATCATGGCAAGCATTCTCAAAAGGATTACCCAATGTAGCCATTCACGATTTAGTAATTCAACCAGAGGAAAGTGATTTGTTACTAGGAACACATGGAAGAAGTATTTACAAAACGGATATTGGTGCGTTACAAGCATTCAATGATGAAGTAAAAAATAAATCACTACATATTTTTGATATTCAAGATATCACCTGGTCAGAGCAATGGGGTGTTTCCTGGAGCAAGTGGCTGGAGGCTAGACAACCCTCAGCGACGATTGAGTTTTATACCGCTCAAGGAGCCGATGTATCTGTACAAATAATGACTCTAGAAGGTAGTGTATTACAAGACTTTTCAGCTAAGGCGGAAAAAGGATTTAATCAAGTCGAATATGATGTTACGATGACCGAAAAAGGTAAAGGCTTGCTAGAAAAAGAATTTCCTGACGAAGAAGTGGCAAAGAGAAAAAATGGAGCTTACTATTTACCGGTAGGAAAGTATTACGCTCAAATTTCAATAGGAAAAGAGACAGAAAAGAAGATTTTTGAAATCAAATAATGATAGACTACGTTTTGTCATGAAACGTTTGTCATAGTTTTTGGAACAATGTTCATATACAACAATTAGGGATCACAATACTTTTACGAAGTAATGGAATTCTTATCAAATAAGAATATCGAAAAGTTGTAATCGTATGTATATAGAAAACCCTCATTTTGAAAATTTTGTTCGGCTTATAAAGACTGAAAAAATACATTTGGACCCTTTGTTGAACTTGGATGTAGTGGCAGAAAGATTGGAGATAAGCGCAAATTATTTGTCACAAATTATCAATAAAAACACAGGCAGAACATTTTGCGACATCATAGGTAAACTTAGAGTAGAAGAAATAAAAAAGATGCTCGACAACACACAATATGATAAGTATACTTTATTATCTATTGGTCTGGAAGCTGGTTTTAACTCTAAATCCGTGTTTTACCGTACTTTCAAAAAGCACACCAGGATGACACCTACAGAATACAAAGAAAAATTCGTTTCATAAAAATATAAAACCCTTCAATATCATATTGAAGGGTTTTTAAAATATCAAGAAGTCTAATTTAAAATCCAATTACTGTAGGAGATGTACAATCGGCACGACGCGTTTCACATCTGTCAGCCATAGAATTAAAGATAATATCATCTCCTCCTTTACAATTAGGTTCCCTACTTTTTTTTCCTCCTTTGAGATTATACATATTACTCTCGCTTAACTTAGCAACACTAAGTTTTTTCAATTCCAGTTTTTTGCCCTTTACTTTTTTCATCTGTCCTTAGTTTATTAAATGTTTTCCGGTTTTAAAAATAGGGTAAAAAAAGTAAAAAGACTCAAAATGAGGAGATTATTAGTCGAAATTCACGGAATTTCGTTAATGTTCTTGCGTATCTAACTCATGTAATTTCTTAATAAAGTACGAAGTTTTGATGCCGGTGGTCTTTTTGAAGGCCGAAGAAAAAGACTCAGCGGTATTAAATCCCATTTCTTCTGCAATACCCTGAATCGTATAGTTTTTTAACACCTTATCGGTTTTTAATCGATCTACAGCGTAGGCAATTCTAAGATCATTGATATAGTTGGCAAAGTTCTTTTCTTTATAATGATTTATGATTTTAGAAAGGTATTTGGTATTGGTCTTGTTGTCTTTTGCCAAAGAAGTAATACTGATGTTTTTTTTCAGGAAAAGCTGTTTTTTCTCAAAGGCTTCGAGTTTTTTCAAAATATCTAAAATAATCTCTTCTGGCACTCCGATATCAGCTTTCTCGGTTTTTTCCAAAGTAGGCGTGGTGTTGTTTTTTGTAATGAGCTGCTCAAATTTTAGTTGATACTCTTTTTTCTTTCTGTAAAGTTTGTAAAAGAAAACGGTTACAATTAGTGTAAGAATCGCAAGAAAGGCAACTAACAGATATAGGTTTTTGTTGGTTCCTTTTAGCTCATCAATAAGTTTTTCTTTCTCTTTTAGCAGTATAGGAGTATCAAACTCTTTAAAAAGTCGTGAAGATACAAATGAAGCCTCACTATTCGTGATGCTATCAAAAGAAATGAGTTTATTAATGTAATCCAACTGCATTTCCTTTTGATTTTTATCCTTAAAAAAGTTAATTAAGAATTCATAACTCTCTCTTACTTCAAGTGGTGCTTTTTTCTCTTTTTGAAAAACAGAATCCACAACCAAGAATTGTTTTTTTGCTTCGTTAAGATCCTTCTGTAGACGTTTCAATTTACCCAAGTAAAATGAACCCAAAATATAGAGTTTTTTGTTTTCTGCATTTTGTTGATCTAGCATACTAATCCCTTCTAGCATACTTTTTTCTGAGGCTTTGTAATTTCTTTTAAAGAAATCAGTAATACCCTTATTGATCATTATTTTACCATAAAACCTATGATAATGATATTCGGAGTTTTGAAGTTTTTCAAGTGCTTTTTCGTTGGTTATCGATGCAGAATCTAACTCATTATTGTATCGATAAGATTCTGCCAGTGCAATAGAAGATTTTAAATATCGGGTAGTATCAATATTTTTTCTTGTGCTATTACGTATAAAATTTTCTCTGAATAAAGGTAGTGCCTCATCATGCTTTCCAATTTCGGTTTTTATACGGGCAATATTATGTCGGGTTATATAAAGGTACTCTTGATTTTGTACTTGTTCTGCAATAGGTAATATTTTTAAATAGTTGTCAAGAGCAGCAACAATATCTCCTTTTTTCAAGAAATACCCTCCCTTGAAAGAGTAGGCTTCAATAGGATAGGTTTTATCGCCAGAACCAGCACTCAATAGTATCGAACGATCTAATAACTTTAATTTTTCTGATTCTTCTTTGGCATAATAAGAAAGCAAGCAATAGGCTTTAGCCATCTCTATCTTATTGTTTTCGCCAACCGCTTTTTTTAAATAACTATTTAGGTAAACAGTCGAGGTTAAGGTATCTGGCCAGGTTTTTATATACGTGCGGTATAATTCTTTGTAATCTAACCCTTTTAAAGAATCAGGAATCTCAAATTCTTTTTCTTGAGAAATAAGGGACTGAATGCTCAAAAATAAGAAAGCTAATATGACCTTAGGATAAAAGGAAATAACAACAGAATATGCTTCTTTAATTTTCAAAAGCAACAGGGAATTTAATAGGTTTACGCGCTTTAAAGATACTATTTTATGTAGTTAGATAAAAACAAAGTAAAAATCAAGAAAATGCTTGATAATCAATATGTTATGATTGTTTTTAAACTTCGAAATTCTCGGAATTTCGAGAGATATAGTTTGTTTTACAGCATATTCTGAAGGTATATTTGATCAGGACAAAAAACAAAAAAATGGACATTCAGAAGCGATCTTGTTACACAAGTTCTTTGAACCCAATTCGAAAAAGACAAAGAACTGATCTTATAAAAAAAGAGGAATCTCGCCAATCTTTTAGATCTCCTTCAACTCATTATTTGGAAGAAGTATTTACTGGATTTGATAATAATTATCTACAAAAAGCACCGCTACAAACTATATCTATATTAAGTTATTTTGCTACTTCACTGTTCGATAAAAATAGTGTTCATGATGTGTTATGGGATATCGTAGAAAATTGTATTTCCCATTTACATCTTGAGGACTGTGTGATCTACATGCTTGATAAAGACAAAGAGTATCTTATTCAGAAAGCGGCCTATGGCAATAAGAACAATGGTGAAAAAAAGATCGTTAGCCCTATCAAAATTAAAGTTGGAGAAGGTATTGTTGGTCATGTTGCAAAAACCGGAGCATATCAAAGAATAGGAGACTTATCCGCTCACTCTTCATATATAGTAGATGATGCCAGAAGGAAGTCAGAATTAGCCGTTCCTATCTATATAGGAGACATGGTAATGGGAGTATTGGATTCTGAACATTCTAAGGAAGACTTTTTTAAAGAAAATCATGTGTTTTTGTTTCGATTAATTGCCAAACTTACAGAGCAAAAACTAAAACAAATCTGCAATAATAGCAGTACCTGTAATATCACCGATGACAATGTTTATTTCAAAGAACTCGAATCATTGATGAGAGAATCCAAAATATATCGGGACCCTAATTTGGGGCTTACTAGTGTGGCGCATCAACTTAAGATTAGCAGTAATTATTTATCCCAAGTGGTTAATAAATTAACAGGAAAAAACTTTGCGGATTATATTAATAGCTTCAGAGTAGAAGATGCCAAATTGAAACTCACCAATATGGATTTTACAAATTATACTATAGTCGGTATTGGTTTAGAGTCTGGTTTCAATTCGAAATCTACTTTTTATAGTGCTTTCAAGAAAATGGTAGGTATCTCTCCTAGTATTTATCGCAAAACGGCGGCTTGAAAGTGTCCAGATTCTTTGAAATTCAAACTTTCTGGATAGTGATTCTTAGCTACCGGAGTACTTTTCGGGAAAACAAACAAGATGAACAAAGTATATTTTGCAATCCTTTTGATATCGTTAGCCATATCAGGATGCTCAGATGACGACGATGAGGTACTACAAATTGAAAATCAAAACCCCGGCGATTTTACGGTTACAGTAACAGAAACAACAAATTCCAGTAGTTTGTTAACCTGGGATCCAGCTATTGACCCAAACGGAGATACGATTACCTATTCGGTGTTTTTGAATGGAAATGAAATTCAATCACAATTAAAAGTGACACAATTCTTGCTAGATAATCTTAGTGAGCAAACCATGTACACAGGAATGATAGTGGCCAGTGATGGAAATAATGGTTCTTCCGAAAGCGAATTTAATTTTACCACCTTAGGATCATCAAACGAAGTGATGGTGGCCTGGCAAAAATCATTGGGAGGAAGCTTTGATGATGAGGCCTATGCCATTTTACAAACTGCGGATATGGGATATATTGTGGCTGGAGTAACCGAATCTGAAGATGGGGATGTAACTGAGAACAATGGAGGAAAAGACGGCTGGATCGTAAAATTAGATGCTGAAGGAAATGTACAATGGGAAACAAGCTTAGGAGGAACTGCAAACGAAACCATTCATGATATTCAACAAACCGCAGATGGAGGTTACATTGTAGGGGCATTTTCCACCTCAAGCGACGGGGATGTTGTTGTAAACAACGGAATGCGTGATTTTTGGATTGTAAAACTGGACGCTTCAGGAAACATCGTTTGGAGAACAGGAGCAGGTGGAGGAGAAGACGATATTTTGGAAGCGATCATAGAAACTTCAGACGGTGCAATCGTGGCCGTAGGGTTTACAAGTTCCGACACGTTTGATGTATCGGGACAATCTGATGCCTGGGTCGTAAAACTAGATGAGAACGGTGAGTTGTTATGGGAAACCAATCTGGGTGATGCACAACGAGATGTAGCAATGTCGGTGGTAGAAACCGCTGATCTTGGATATGCTTTTACAGGATCTACAGAGACCGAGGTAGACAAGAGGGATGTGTGGGTCGTAAAATTAGATCAGGATGGTCTTGTTGAATGGGATAGAAAATACGGAGGATCCGAGAATGATACCGCCAATTCTATACAACAAACACCAGATGGAGGCTATATCATTGGAGGCGCATCACAGTCCGAAAATGGGAATGTTTTGGAGAACAAAGGAGGATCTGATGCTTTTATCATAAAAACTGATGTAGCAGGAAATATTGTTTGGACAAAATCATATGGTGGTTCAAGCTCTGATTGGATTACGGATATAAAACAAACCAATAATGGAGGATACATTGCGATAGGAAGCTCGAGTTCTGATGATTTTGATGTAGAAAACAACAATGGAGCCGCAGATTTCTGGATTTTACGATTGCAAGCCAATGGAGATATGGTATGGCAGCAAAATCTGGGAGGACAGGGAGACGATTATGCATTTTCCATTCAGGAGACAAGTGATGGAGGTTTTATAACGGCCGGAACGTGGTACACCAATATTATGGGTAATGGAGAAGGTACTACAGGAGATTTTAACTATTGGGTTATTAAGTTAGAATAATATTTTACCCCTATTCCTATAATTTTGCGTAATGATGAGGTTTTTTGTCCGTATGCTTTTCATTACTCGCGGGTCCTCATTTGCTAACCTAAACGAAAGTAATGAGGATCCTTTTTTTCAAACATATACATCACAAAATATGAACTCTTTCTATGTATTAATGATTAGTTTTTTATCGATCATATTCTGTTTTTGGGATTATGATACTATCGAAATGGAAAGACAAAAGTTTCCTAGCGTGATAGAATTAATCTCTGGAAACTTTCTACGGCACTCGCCAGAATTTTATGATTGGAGAATAGAAGATCGAGAAGAAAAATTAAAAAAACATCCTGATCGTTTTGATCTATACGACGATCTGGCTGTAGCCTATTCCAAAACAGGGAATGACAACAAAGCCATCCAGATCATCCTGAAAAAAGACAGCATTTCTCCCCAAAATTACAAGACGTATGCAAATCTGGGAACATTCTATATTCACAACGGACAATTAGAAAAAGGGATCGAATATATTGATAAAGCAATACAGATCAATCCCGATGCACATTTTGGGAGAGAAATTTATCAGAAATACTTAGCCCAATATGTGGTTAGTAAGAAGGAAGATGGAACGGTTCCTTTACCACTATCTGCGACATTTAGAAAGTGTTTGCCCTGCCCACCTCGAGACCAGGATAACTTCTATTCGTTTTTATTACAGGTTTATCGCGAAAAACATAATGGGCAATCCTTATCAATAAAAAAGCTACCTGACGAAGAAGTAAAACATGCGGTAAAAGGGATCATGGGAATGATGAAGTTTGGAAACTACGACTCTCCTATTCTTCTTGAAGCACTTGGTGATCTGTTAGTCGGTTCTGGTTGGGCAGAAGGGGCTAGACAATTGGCAGCAAGAGCCTATCTCAAGGCATCATATCATCCTAGTGTTTCTGAAGTAAAATATCTTTATGACAAAAAAGTAGGGTATTTGCTCTACCATCAATTTACGGATCGAAAAGGAGATCGATTTACATTGGAAGATCTCGAGAAATTACTAAAAGATGAGATTGACAAAGGGACATCGTTTTACCAAAATATCAGAAATGATGAGATACGATGGATACAAAATGGACAAGATCCTGAAGTTGAATTTGCCAAAAAGTATTATCGAGAGCCTATTCTGGATAAAACCATTCAGAAAACTTCGGTAAAAGGCCATGAGATCGAAAAGATATATAAAGACATTGTTGATTATCGACCAGAAAACATCTCCGATAGAGTGTTTATAGAAATGCCCAATAACTCATCGGGAAGAGCAATAGATACTTTCCAGGTAAAAGAGAAAAAAATCGTTGATCAAGCATCATCACATCCAGATGGAGATGATAGAAATACGATCATCTATAAAATACTATTCCCTTGCTTCGGGATATTGTTTGTGCTTTTAGTTTTGCTATACAAAAGAAAAACCAAGCCATAGATACTTTCTTTTTGAAAAGAATACCCATACAAAGTATCCGAATCTTTTGAAATTCAAACTTTTCGGATACCCAAAGCAACCACCCTGATTAGCTTAGTATTAAAATTCTAAAAACCAGGGTTATGGATACTAAATATAAAATACCATTTGTATATATAGTACTGTTGTTGCTAGTGATAATTAGCGGATGTGAAATTAATGAGGAGCTTACTGTCGATGAGATTAACCAGACTACTTCAGAGAAAATGGCACCTGCGGGAGCAATTGGTTTTTCTGATATAGTAGTGAACGAAGCCACGCCTTATGGAGGTAGAGCGGCACACGCTTCGGTAGTTTTTGATCATAAAATGTGGGTAGTTGCAGGTATTCAAAACCAGCAATATTATAATGATGTATGGTGTAGCAAGAACGGAAAGACCTGGGAGCAGATCAGTGCGACATCCAAGTTTACCGAACGTTTCGGTCATGCCATAACGGTAGGCCACAAGAGAATGTGGCTAGTAGGAGGTACACAAGGGACTAACTTTTTTAATGATGTTTGGCATAGTGAAAATGGAAAAGAATGGGAACAAGCGATAGAAAATGGACCTTTTGCTGCACGTAGATATCACTCCTTTACCAACTTAAATGGTAGAATGTTCTTGATTGGTGGTTTGACCACTGGATCCAATGCTTTGGCAGATGTTTGGGTGACAAGTGATGGTGTGAATTGGAATTTGGCCACTAATTTCGCACCATTTGGAAGACGATATGGGCATCAAACGGTAGTTTTCAGGAATACTATCTGGGTGATAGGAGGAATTGATCAAAATGGGAACTACCTCAATGATGTGTGGTATTCTGCAAATGGATTTCAATGGAATCTAGCTACACCAAATGCACAGTTTGATCCAAGAAGAAATCATGCGGTTACTGTCAATGAAAAAGGTATGTGGTTAACTGCAGGGATAGGTCCAAATCATGATTATTTTGACGACATCTGGTTTAGTGAAGATGGGGTCGCGTGGGAGTTTGTACACGTTAAAAAGAATTTCGAACCTCGTGGTTATCATACGTCTTTGTTTTTTGATGATCGCTTATGGGTAATCAATGGATTCAGTCTGGAACAATCTGCTATGTATTTTCAGGATGTTTGGGGATATCAATAAAACAATACACGTGGCTATGAAATGGATGGGGTTTGTAATCTTGGTTTTGATAGGGGTCTCATGCTCAGACGATGATCGGTTGTTGGATCCTAGCCCTCCGGTATTTTCAGTAACTCCTGTAGCATTTGATCAAATCACTTCATTTATAGCTTTTGGAGATGCACTAACTCCAACTCAGCTCAACCCAGCTATCGAGTACTTTTCTGATCAAGTAGGTGCCCAGGTAAGATCGGTATCAAACGGAATTGTGGTGGATATTAGAATGAATACAAATGTAGATGATCTTGAAGTATGGATACGACCTACAGCAGATTCTAAATGGCTTATTATATATGATCATATTATTGATCCCGAAATTACTATTGGAGATCAGGTAAGTGCAGAACAGCATTTAGGAGGTATTGGTGTTGGAGGTAGAACAGAACTTCAAATTAATGACAATCAAAATCTAGCACATTGCCCTTTAGGCTTCGGAACACCTGATTTTGTACAAGAACATATTGATTTCTCTGAAAAATGGTGTATCGCAGAAACAGTAATACCATAGACCTAACATTAGAAGAAAAATTTAAAACAAAAAACTATGAAATCTATTAAAATGACAATATTGGTCCTTATTTTATGCCAAAGCGTAGTGCAAGCGCAAGAGACGAATTCGATAACCGTAATGGGGGAGGCTGATAAAAGTACTGAGATCGAAAGATACATTGCAAATGTAGAGTTTAGAGAAGTTATAGGAGATAGTTACAGAAACATCAAAGGCAAAACGGTGAATGAAATTGCTAAAGAATTTGCGGCTGCGTTAAGTAAAGTAAATATTGATTTTAGCCGTTTTGAAGAAGATGAAATATATCGTCTTACTTCCTATGCTTATAATACTTCGAGGTTTTATTTTTATAAAACAGCTTCCAAAAGCGAAGTAGAACTCATCCTAAGTCAAAGCATGGAGGGAGTGATAAATACAAAAGTGGATATCATATCCAAAGAATTGACCAGTGAGCAAATCGGGAAATTGAATAAGGAAGCGATCGATAACGCCAGAAATACGGCCACTCAAATTGTTAATAACATAGGAAGAACGGTAGGGAAAATTATTCAAATTGAAGCTCCGCAAAGTAACAAATACAAATATTACAGCGCTACAGAGATAAAAGAGCCTTCAAAATATTATGTAAAAGTGGTGTTCGCTCTAGAGTAAAAACCCAGAAAAATGAAATTACTTCAGTTTAAGTTGTCTTGTCTTGTGATATGCCTTTTAGGTGTAGTAGATTGTAGTGACCATAAGAAAGGAGACGCAATAAAATCTTCTCCAACTGTATATAAAGAGTCGGTTCAACTTCAAAATCAAGATACCTTCAAACTGGGATATACCTATTGGTGGCCCCAATCAGGTCCTTTTTTAGGGTATTGTGGAGAACCCTATAGTTTGGTGTTTTTGGGTACGGTAGTAGCACTTCAGGAAGAGCGCATTGAGCAGCATTATGTAGCACAAAAAGGAATGATTAAAGTAGATAGTGTTCTTTTTTCAAAAAAACTTCAGAAAAAAACCTATCAGAACCAAAAGTTGATAAGTACAGATGCCTTTTACCAGGCAAATATTCAAGAAGGTGATCACATATTGGTGTGTTGTTATGCCTACGAAGGTAATTATGTGCATCCCGGTGGCAAGTCGATATTAAAAATAGAAGGAATACATGATCCCAAAGTACAATCACTGATAACATATATACAATCCGGCCAGGACCCGCGGTCCATTAAGGGTGATATCAACCTATGGGAAGAAGCACAATTGGGTTATGATCTCAAGCAAATTGTCACCTGTAAAGAAGAGATGGATTCTTATTAGAAACGAATAGTATCCAAAGATGTCCGAATTTTTTGACTATCAACTATTTCGGACGTTTGTGGGGATTGTACCACTTAAGTTTGCTACAAGATTTTTAAATAACATTAAAATTATGAAAGCGATGAAAAATGTAATTAAGTATGCGGCGATAATGGTACTATCTGTATTTATATTCTCATGTGAAGGGGAAGACGGTGCTATTGGCCCACAAGGCGAACCAGGAATACAAGGGGAACAAGGCCCTCAGGGACAACAAGGAGAACAGGGTGAGCAAGGCGAACAAGGAGAAACAGGAACAGCAAATGTAATCTATTCAGAATGGATAGCCAGAGATTTTGAAACGGGTGGAGCTGCAGAAACCAACACCCAATTATTGGCTACACTAGGAGTGGGTGAATTTGACCTTGCCGAAGATGTATTATTGGTATACGGTAGACGTGAAGTAAATGTTATCGTTTCAGAAGTTTATCAGCTCCCATTTGTATTTGCTTCACAAGATGAATATTATGGTTTTCAAGTGTCTAATTTTGCTGGAGGTGCTTCTTTACGAATTGAAGTATCTACACTAGACGGAGGAACTAATTTATTTACCTTTTTTGACGACTTTAGATTTGTTATCATCCCAGGTGGAGTAGCCAGATCTTCTATAGATTATAGTGCAATGTCTTACGAAGAAATCGTAAAGCTTTTTAACATCAAATAATTAGCCTAACCCCTTTGATTTAAGGAATTCCCCGGGATACCATCTCGGGGTTTTTGTTTTACAATAAATATGGAAGAATGACAAAAACAGATAAGCGTCCGGATTTTTTGACTATCAAACATTTCGGACATTCAAAATTGTAGTTGTACATAAGTTTGCCTCATGATGTTACAAACTTTAAAAATAGTAAATGCAATGAAAAATGTAATTAAGTACACAGCCATCCTTTTTGTATCGGTATTGATTTTCTCTTGCGAGGGAGAAGATGGCGCTGTAGGACCACAAGGTGAATCAGGAATACAGGGAGAACAAGGGCCACAGGGTGATCAAGGGGAACAGGGAGAAACAGGAACTGCAAATGTGATTTATTCGGATTGGATTCCAAATGGGTTTGCCACAGGAGGAGGTCTCAATCAAAAGATTTTCACTTTGGCTAGTCAGCAAGAAATTACCGATATGGGTGTAAATCTCGACACTAGCGTGGTTATGGTATATGCCAGAGGAGAAGGTGTGTTAGCAGCAATAGGTTTAGAAGTAGTGCCTTTGCCTTATGAAAACCGATCAGAGAATCAATTATATACATATAGTTTAAATGATGGTCGAATAAGAGCTTTAGGTGTTGTGATTGGTGGTGGAGATAATGATTTCGATTTTTTTGAAGACTATCGATATGTGATTATTCCTGGAGGACAAGCAGCAGCAAAATCGGCAATAGATTATAAGAGTATGTCTTATAAAGAGATTGCAGCACTTTTTGATATTAAATAAATGAATTGGTTTTAAGATTCCCCACATGTAAAAACAGTAAACTTTGGAGACGAAGTTTGCTGTTTGGGGTTATGAAAAACAAAAGAGAAATAAGAGCATTATGATCATCTACGGTAGCAAAGCAGTTTATATATCCTCAAAACAGTCTACAACTTCTATTTGTCCAAGTTGTGGGACTCAAGGGTCATTAAAATTATTCGTGTTCAGAAGGCATGCTCATATATTTTGGATTCCTATGTTTCCGATTGGTAAAAAAGGAATGTCACAGTGTCAACATTGCAAAAATGTTCTGCACACCAAAGAGATGCCAGTATCCGTAAGAAAGGAGTATGATGTTTTAAAAAATAAAGCCAAAGGTCCAATTTGGCAATTTACAGGCTTGGGGATGCTTATAGTTATGATAATTTGGGCATTCATCTCTACTCGTAATTTTTAAATCAAGAAACAAATGAAAAGAATAGTATATAGTTTTGTGTTCATACTACTACAGTTTTCTTGTGGTAGTGATGATGATTCATCAAATGAATTAAGAGTTACCTATGATCAAAGTGTGATCGAAAATACATTCCGCCAAGAAGGGCAGACCAATCCTCCAACAGTAAATTGGATGGGAGAAACAGGTACCTTTTCGGCCACAACGCTAACCTCTCCCGAAGACGATGATCTGGTAGGAAGAGTGATTTTTATAGATAAAACAACAGGAGTCATTACCTGGGACAATAGAGTTCCGTTGGGAGAAAAGGAAATCGTTGTGACTGCAGTAAATACTGTAGAGACAGCGACTACCAGAATTACATTTAGAAACACGTTTAAGAATGGTTTTTTTATAGGAGGATTCAACACCGATACATCAGATGAACCTGATTTTTCGACAATAATTAATGATACTCAATTGGTATTGTCTGAAGGTGGAAATGCAGAATTAGTTGCCACAGACGGGTCAGATTTTGAAGGTGTTGGAGCCTGGACCGCCGATGGTTCTATAGTAACAGTTAATTTTTCTACCAATGAAACTCCTCCAAAAGAAATTGTGATGGTAGGATACATGTATGCCTCTGATGGAGGATTTAGTGGTCGATGGGGAACCGGATTGAATCAAGATAACACTGTTGAAAATGTGATGGGAATATTTGGCTTTGAGAATGACTGATATGTTTTTGAGTGATCTCTAGTGAATTTGAAGTACCTTAGTGTCAAAAATCATCTGGTTATGACATTAAACATGAGCATCCCGGCACTTTTGTTTCCTGCAATATCCTTAACTATGCTGGCATATAATGCAAGGTATTTGGCCATAGCTGCACTGATAAGGCAATTGCATAGTGAGTATTTAAGTACACAATCCAAAAATACAGTTTTACAAATTAAGAACTTAAGAAAACGACTTTGGTTAATCAGAAACATGCAGGCGATAGCTATTATTAGTTTTTTAACAAGTGTAATCACCATGTTTTTACTGTATGTAGAAAAAAATGAGTGGGCCAATGTCGTATTTAGTATGAGTTTGCTTTGTTTGATGATTTCACTTTTTTTGTCCTTTGTTGAAGTTCAAATTTCTACCAAAGCGTTGTCAATCCGATTGGATCGAATAGAAGAAAATAAGTAAGAAATCGTTATCTTGTAAGTACTAATTGCTATCAAGAATTTCTTAATGCTTCAAAATGAACTTTTTAACAATGTTATTCAAGACCTTAATGCGGGGTATTGGGAGTTATATGTAGATCCCGATCGTGAAATTTGGTCAGAAAAGTTCTACACAAATATTGGTTTTCAAAGAGTCGAAGTAGAAGAAAATATTGATTATTTCCTTAGCCATTTAATTCATAAAGAAGATATCGATCTCTTTCGAGATAACTTTCTCAATTATAGAAAAAATAGCATTGATTTTAAGCAGCATATTAAGATCCTCACCAAAGACGGAAGCTATAAGTTGTTTAGATGCGCTACCAATCAGGAATTACCAGTAAACATCAAATCCGAGGTGCTACTGATTTTCTTCATTGAAATAAAACTGGAACCTGAACAGGATATTTCGAAAGATAATTTCTACTACAAAGAAACGGCCCAGATGACCGCTACAGGGAGTTGGTATGTAGATTTTCATAATAGAAAGAGCTATTGGGATTTTGAAACAAGACGTATATTAGAATATCCAGATGATTATATTCCTTCTTTAAAAGATTCTGCCAGTTATTATACCGAAGATTGTAGACAACAAGCTGCAGATCTATTTTTTAATTGTGCAATGGCTGGAACACCTTTTAATACTGAAATTAAAATGGTCACGGCCAACGGTCGAATTTTTTGGGTAAAGGCTATAGGAAAACCTGTTTATAACGAGAGTAAAGAAATTATTGGTATTCGAGGGGTGTTTCAAGATATCGATGAGGTGAAAAGTAAAGAATTGAGATTGGAGCGATCTCTGGAGATTATTGCTTCGCAAAATTCTAGGCTTTTTAATTTTGCTCATATTGTATCTCATAATTTAAGATCTCATACCAGTAATTTGTCATTACTCGTTCAATTGATTGAAGATGTAGAAAACCCGGACGAGAAAATAGGATTGATTAATGAAATCAAGGAAATCTCCTCAAGTCTAAATACCACCATAGAACACCTTAATGAAATTGTTGCAATCCATACCAACAAAGATCAGGAAAAGAAAATAGTAAAGTTTCAGGATGCATTGAACATTGTGACCAATGGTATAGGTCAAATGATCTCTTTAAGCAATACTCAGATTATTACCGACTTTACCAGACTCAATGAGATTAGTTATATACCTGCATACCTTGAGAGTATCTTGTTAAATCTAATAACAAATGCGATAAAATATAAACACCCTGACCGAGACCCTATCATAGCCATAAAAGCATACGAAGAAGAGGGTTCGAACTATTTAAAAGTATCAGATAATGGTAGAGGTATCGATATGAAACTTTTTAAAGATAAAATATTCGGGATGTACAAAACCTTTCATTACAATAAGGATGCTGTTGGTATAGGCTTGTTCTTAACCAAAAATCAAATAGAATCGTTAGACGGAAGTATATCTGTAGAAAGCGAAGTAGATAAAGGAACCACTTTTTTGATCGAATTTTAAAACTAACACCCCATTATTATGAGCCAAATAGGATTAGCTTGTATTATAGATGACGACAACATGTACGTCAATCTGGTAAAACGGATTGTCGAAGCCAAAAAACTGTGTAAGAATCTTATGATATTTCAAAACGGGATGGAAGCCCTGGAGTATTTTGAAGCGTTACTCAACAACCTCGAGAAGAAATGTATTCCTGAAATTATTTTCCTGGACCTGAATATGCCAATTATGGACGGATGGGAATTTCTGGAGAACTTTACCAAGATAGAAAACAAATTAGGAAAAACCATTACTTTATACATTGTGAGCTCATCAATAAATCCTGTGGATATTGAAAGAGCCAAACAATCGAATACGGTGAAAGATTATTTGATCAAACCCGTAACAATACATGATCTTGAATCTATTTTTTTGAATCCGGCATCATAAAAAAAGGCCTCTTTTATGAGGCCTAGCTATTTTGTGAAAATTGTATTTTTTAGATCTGAGATACTCTCAACGTATTCACCATTCCTTTTGAGGTAATAGGCATAGCTGCCAGATTGATTAGCATATCTCCAGATTGCACAAATCCGCGTTCTTCAGCCATTTTATTGATATCTTCTACGGTCTCATCTGTACTAACAAATTTATCATAGAAAAAAGCTTTTACTCCCCAAAGTAAACTTAATTGAGATAGAATTCGCTTATTACTAGTAAACACCAAAATATGTGCATCAGGTCTCCAGGCAGAAATCTGAAAAGCAGTATATCCACTATTGGTCAATGTACAAATCGCTTTTGCTTCAATTTCATTGGCCATTGTCGCAGCATGATAACAAATGGATTTGGTAATAAATCTATTGGTTCTGATATGAGGTGGTTTTTGAGGTACAGTAATTAACTCTGATTTTTCAACACTTTTAATCACCTTAGACATAGTTTCTATAACCTGAACAGGATACTTCCCAACCGAGGTTTCACCAGATAACATCACTGCATCTGCTCCATCCATTACTGAGTTCGCGACATCGTTCACCTCTGCTCTTGTAGGAGTAAGGCTATCGATCATGGTCTCCATCATTTGTGTGGCAATAATTACAGGTATTCTAGCCGTCTTTGCCTTCAACACCAGTTTTTTCTGTATCAAAGGAACTTCTTGTGCAGGAATCTCTACACCAAGATCTCCTCTGGCTACCATGAGACCATCACAATAAGCTACAATTTTATCTATATTTTCTACACCTTCTGGTTTCTCTATTTTGGCAACAATCGGGATCTTATGTTCGCTATGCTCCTTTATTAAGTCCTGAAGTTCCATCAAGTCCTGCGCATGTCTTACAAAGGATAAAGCAATCCAGTCCACTTCTTGCTGGCAAGCAAAAATGGCATCGTTGATGTCTTTTTCTGTTAGTGCTGGTAAAGAAATATTAGTATTAGGTAGATTGACTCCTTTTTTGGATTTTAAAGGTCCTCCTTGAATAACTTTGGCAGTAACGGTATCCTTACTATTAGAAGAAACCACTTCAAAAATCAGTTTCCCGTCGTCTAATAAGATTCGTTCTCCTTTTTTTACATCCCTCGGGAAATTCTCGTAATTCATAAAAACCTTTTCTGAAGTACCTTCAAAAGGTTTTCCTGTTACAAAATTTATAGTATCTCCTTTATTTACTATAATATCCCCCTTCATGACACCAACCCTCAATTTAGGGCCTTGTAAATCTGCTAATATTGATGGGGTATAGTTATGCGTGTCACTAAGTTCACGGATGATTTTTATTTTTTCTTTTACATCATCATAGTTGGCATGCGAAAAATTGATCCTGAATACATTTACACCAGCATCAAGCATTTTCTTAAGAATTTGCTTTGTGCTAGTAGCAGGACCCAGGGTAGCAACTATTTTGGTTCTTTTACGTTTTGGCATTACTCAAATATTAAGTTGTTTTTTGATTTAAGTTCTTTATGTTCTACTGGATATGCGGTAACAATTTGTGATATACCTAGCATATCTGATAGCATGGGTTTACTCAAAAATGTAGTCGCCTCTGTTTCTATTTTTAGAAAATAATCTACATTTTTCAATTCTGGTATTAAATACTTCGTTACATAGGTCTCTTCAGCAGTCTCAAAAAGTCCTGTATTGGCAGGGTTTTGTGAAACTATATTCGTTCGGAATTGATTTGCAAACAGATGATATGTATTGTATTTAAAATGATCTTCATATTGATAAATAGGAAAACTGGCTACCAGATTGTCATATTCAAAATTGACATCTTCTTCTTTTCTGAATAACTGTAACCCCAAATGCTTATTTAATAAAAATGCTAAACGATATGAAGCTAATGAACAGTGAATGGCAATCAGTTCATACTCATCGTCGGTAATTGCATCCAATACTAACCGCTGAACAGCCACTTTTATTTACTTTTTTTATCAGAATTAACGCGAAATATACAAATAATTTTAAGCAGGAACTTTAATTAAATCTAAAGTTATTATACGAAAACGATTGAGTTAGTATCTTTTATAAAAAAATCTGTTTTTGATTAGGAATCGTTCATAATAAACGACTTAAAAGTATGGTATTGTTACATTTATCTTGGGCTTATTTTACTTTGTAATGCAAAATATGCTCTTTTTGAAGCTTTTTCTTCAGCTTTCTTTTTTGAAGTGGCCCGTGCTTTGGCCACTACTTTTTCATCGATCCACAATTTGACTGCAAAATGCTTCATCTCATCACGACCTGTGTCTTCGTAGATTTCGTAATTGAAGGCATTTTTTTCTTTTTGACACCATTCTATCAGCAAACTTTTGTAGCTGATTACCTGCCCTTCGAGACTTTCAATATCTACATAAGGGTCTATAACGGCTTCTTTGATAAATCGTTCACAATACAGGAACCCTCTGTCCAAATAAATAGCACCAATAAGCGCTTCAAAAAGATTTCCGTGGATATTGATTCCGAATTGTGTTTTAGGGATATTGGTTCTTACCAGCTCAATGAGTTTTAGGTCTTTCCCTAATTCGTTTAAGTGTTTTCTACTTACCACTTTTGCTCTCATTTTGGTAAGATATCCCTCGTTTCCTTCAGGAACTTCTTTAAAAAGATGTGCAGCGATTACGCTACTCAACATTGCATCACCCAAGAATTCCAGCCTTTCATAGTTGATGGCATTCCCTTGTTTATCTTTTAGATTTAGAGATCTATGGGTGAAAGCCTTTTCGTAAGGCTCAATATTTTTAGGTTTGAATCCAAGTATCTTTTGGATTCTAACAAAAAAATTCCCGTTCTTTTCAGATCGGGAACTTAATATGTTTCGAATAACATTCATGCTATTATTCGTCTAATTTCTTAAATAACACACATGCATTATGACCTCCGAAGCCAAATGTATTGCTCATTGCATACGTAATGTCACGTTTTTGCGACTTGTTCAAGGTCAAGTTCAAACTTGGATCTATGTTCTCATCTACTGTAGAATGATTGATGGTAGGAGGTACAATACTATTTTTCATAGCAAGTATAGAGGCAATAGCTTCTATAGCACCTGCAGCACCAAGTAGATGACCTGTCATAGATTTTGTTGAGTTGATATTGATGTTTGATGCATGTTCTCCAAATACCTTAGTAATTGCTTTTAACTCTGCTACATCTCCTAATGGAGTTGATGTACCATGCGTATTTATAGCATCTACTTCTTCTGGAGAGACACCAGCATCTCTCAAACAATTTAGCATTACACGCTCTACTCCAATTCCGTCAGGATGAGGAGCGGTCATGTGATAAGCATCACTAGACATTCCACCTCCAACGATTTCGGCATAGATTTTTGCACCTCGTGCTTTGGCGTGTTCGTATTCTTCAAGAATTAAAGCTCCAGCTCCTTCGCCAAGAACAAAACCATCTCTGGTAGCGTCGAATGGCCTTGAAGCAGTTTCAGGACTTTCGTTTCTTGTTGATAACGCATGCATTGCATTAAAACCACCCATACCAGCAATGGTAACTGCAGCTTCACTTCCTCCAGTAACAATAATATCACAATGTCCTAAACGAATATAGTTTAAGGCATCGATCATTGCGTTTGCGGACGAAGCACAGGCAGAAACTGTGGTATAGTTAGGTCCCATAAAACCATTTCGAATAGAAATATGACCAGGAGCAATGTCGGCGATCATTTTAGGAATAAAGAAAGGATTAAAACGGGGAGTCCCGTTTCCATTGGCGTAGCCAATTACTTCTTCCTGAAAAGTCTCTAAACCTCCAATTCCGGCACCCCAAATTACACCAACTCTAAATTTGTCAACCTTTTCCAGATCAATAGCAGCATCTTTAATTGCTTCTTCAGAAGAAACTATAGCATACTGCGCAAATTTATCCAGTTTGCGAACTTGTTTTCTGTCAAAAAAATCTGTGGGATTGTAGTCCTTGACTTCGCAAGCAAATTTAGTCTTGAAATTTTCGGTGTCGAAATAAGTAATAGGGGCGCAACCGCTTTTCCCGTTTACTAACCCCTCCCAATATGATTCAATATTGTTACCGATTGGTGTCAATGCACCAAGTCCAGTGACTACAACTCGCTTAAGACTCATACTCTGTTGTGAAGTTATTACTTTGCGTCTTCGATATAAGATATTGCTTGTCCAACGGTAGCAATATTTTCTGCTTGATCATCTGGAATTTGAATATCGAATTCTTTTTCGAATTCCATAATCAATTCTACAGTGTCTAGCGAATCTGCGCCTAGGTCGTTTGTGAAGCTAGCTTCATTAACTACCTCATTTTCGTCTACACCTAATTTGTCAACGATTATCGCTTTTACTCTTGATGCAATGTCTGACATAATGTTTAATTTTAATTTTTAATTTAGGAGGCAAAAATAAAAAACTTTATTTTAAAACCCCATAATCCCGTAAAAATGTATTTGCCTTTTTATCAAATATAGGGAAACTATTAGGTTTTGCCGCCTATTATGTTAATAATAATTGTTTTTTTTGTGCTTTATTAATCAACAACTTTAGGACTTATGAAGCGTATTATAATTTTTGCTTCGGGCTCTGGTACCAATGCCGAAAACATCATCAAATATTTTCAAAAGTTAAAAACTGCCGAGGTCACACATGTGTTCTCTAACAACCAGCGTGCCAAAGTTTTACGTCGAGCTCATGACCTAAAAGTAAAGGCATTGCACTTTGATAGAGCCTCGTTTTATGATACCAACGAAGTACTCAATATTTTAAAAGATGCGCAACCAGATCTCATCGTACTAGCAGGATTTCTATGGATTTTCCCAAAGAAGATTATCGACGTATTTCCGGATCAGGTGATCAATATTCATCCAGCGTTGCTTCCAAAATATGGAGGAAAAGGAATGTATGGTCACCATGTACATGAAGCAGTAGTAAGAAATCAAGAAAAAGAAAGTGGAATTACTATTCATTATGTAAACGAGCACTACGATGAAGGCGCCATTATCTTTCAGGCAAAAACAGCGATCACAGAAGAGGACACTCCAGAAGATGTGGCCAATGCCATTCATCAATTAGAATATAAACATTTCCCTGTCGTTATAGAAAAGGTGTTAGCTCTGAATGAAGAATAACTGTTTCTTCAGAACAAATAGTATATAGTACAAATCAATTTTTTGGATACAAATGGCTAAAAAGGAAAAGTTTTATGTGGTTTGGGAAGGTCATCGCCCTGGGATTTATACCAAATGGGATGATTGTAAAGCCGCGGTAAAGGGGTACGCCAATGCAAAATATAAATCTTTTGAGTCATTCGATGTTGCAAAAAAGGCATACAATGGAGACTATGAAGATTATAAAGGTAAAAGCAAGCCTAAAAAAACCTTATCTCCACAGGAGCTTGCAAAAATAGGAGAGCCCAATCTATATTCTATCGCTGTAGACGCCGCCTCAAGTGGTAATCCTGGAAAAATGGAATACCGAGGAGTGGATACACAAACCGAAAAACAGCTTTTTCATCAGGGGCCTTTTCCGCAAGGTACCAACAATATAGGTGAGTTTCTGGCTCTTGTTCACGGACTGGCCTATCTAAAAAAGAAAAATAGCGACCGTATCATCTATTCAGACTCTAAAATTGCCATCGGTTGGGTCAAACAAAAAACGTGTAAAACCAAATTGAAACGAACACCCAAAAATGCAGAAATGTTTGATTTGGTGGACCGTGCTATCCAATGGCTTAAAGAAAATAGGTACACTACCAAAATTGTAAAATGGGAAACCAAAGCATGGGGAGAAATCCCCGCTGATTTTGGAAGAAAGTAGCTTTCAAAATCAAAGCCAATGCTAAGGCATTTTTGTAATATGTTGTATTAAAGTTCTGATAGAGTATACGGCGGTTTTAGGGTTGTATTATTTTTTGATAAACCAGATGATCTATCAATTAATGATTGGATTTTCATGTTTATTCTCATACCCTGCTTTTTTTATTTTCCATATTTTAAAGTTAGTTGCAAAATTTCATTCATGCTCAAAAAAATAAATGAACAAGTTAAAAAATTCGAGTTTTTTCTAGTAGGTAGAGACAATATCACATTTATAATTTTTTCTTTTTTGATCTTGCTTGTTATCATAACACCTATTGGAATGCTAAAATACATTTTTGACATAACCGCAACCAATAGCGTAATGAAGGACAAAAATATATTCGAAAGTTTTATTATAGGTGTAATTTTAGTACCATTATTAGAAACTTTAATTTTTCAAATAGGGGTCATTAAGATTTCACTGTATTTTAATAAAAATAAGACATTGGCAATCCTTAGCTCTGCTCTAGCATTTGGACTTACTCATATATTTAATGCTTACTATTTTGTGTATGCTTTTGGCATCGGATTGTATTTTGCCTATTTATATTTTCTTTCGTTAAAAAAAGGAATAAAACCTTTTTGGTCATTATCTGTCGTACATGCTCTATTCAATTTGACGGTTTTTTGCTTCAAATTTGTATTTTAAAACATTGCAAAGCCCTTTTATTTCAAAAAAACATATCGTGATATTTTATTTATTATGTACAAACACCAATGTCGATTATACTTTCTTAACTCATTTTAACATCATGAAATAGTAATCATTTATAAAACTTTCCTACTAAATAGCTGTATCATATTCTGAAAAACCAAATCAAAAGCCATTTAGGATGAAAAAAGTATACTACCTTCTCCTGTTTTTATTGCCTTTTTTAACCTCTGCTCAGGACGCGTGGAAACTCGCCAAGAAAGACAAAAACATTCAAATCTGGACAAGAAATTTTGAAAACAGTAAATACAAAGAATTCAAGGCTGTTACAAAAATAAAGGTGTCGATTGATGCAGTAGTAAAGGAGTTATTAGATGCTCCTATGTATACCGCAAATTGTGAAGAAGGAGTAAGTCATCTCGTAAAAGTTAATCAGAATAACGAACATATTTTTTATGCGAGAAATGAGTTTCCTTGGCCAATCAAAGACAGAGATGTAGTATCAAAAATACGTGTGGAGCGAATCGCGCCCAATAAAGTTAAACTTTCTATTAATGCTGCTCCCAACGAAATACCTACCCTTAAAAGCACTCTAAGAATACAGGATTTAATTGGCTATTGGCTCTTGGAAGAGGATCAAAATGGGGTAAAAGTAACACAACAACTGTATATCGACCCAGAAGGGACATTGCCTCCATTCATCACAAACTCGCTACTGGTAACCGGACCATTCAGAACCTTTATGGAGCTTAGAGACAAGCTTCAAAATATGGATTCTTAACGCAGAACCAAGAAGACTCCTTTTTTAGGTATCCCTTGAAAAGGAAAGTGTATATTTGCAAAAAAATTATAAGCTATTTATGAGCAAATTGTTAATTGTAGGTTCTGTTGCTTTTGATGCTATAGAAACCCCATTCGGAAAAACTGATAAAATTTTAGGAGGAGCGGCACCTTATATTGCTTTGTCAGCCTCTAATTTTAATATCCCGTCGGCGATTGTTTCCGTGGTTGGAGAGGATTTTCCTCAGGATTACTTCAAAACATTAGAGGAGAGAAATATTGATACTTCAGCTATAGAAATTGTAAAAGGAGGGAAAACTTTTTTCTGGAGCGGAAAATATCACAACGATCTAAACTCTAGAGATACCTTAGAAACACAACTTAATGTACTTGCAGATTTCCAACCTGTAGTTCCTGATAATTATAAGGATGCAGAGATTGTAGTGCTTGGAAATTTGAATCCATCTGTACAGCTTAGTGTTCTGGAGCAGTTTTCTGTAAAACCAAAATTAGCTATTCTGGACACCATGAATTTCTGGATGGAAGATGCCTTTATTGAAGGTTTACGAGAAGTTATATCCAGAGTAGATGTCATCACCATAAACGATGAAGAAGCTCGACAATTAAGTGGCGAGTACTCCTTGGTAAAAGCAGCAAGAGTAATTGAAAAAATGGGACCTGCCTATGTGGTTATCAAAAAAGGAGAACATGGAGCATTATTGTTTCATAAAGATCAAATCTTTTTTGCGCCAGCACTTCCACTAGAAGAAGTGTTTGACCCTACAGGAGCTGGGGATACCTTTGCAGGAGGTTTTGCAGGGTATTTGACCAAAACTGGAGATATTTCTTTTGAGAACATGAAGAATGCGATCATTCATGCTTCGAACTTGGCCTCGTTTTGTGTGGAGAAATTTGGCACAGAACGTATGGAAAATTTGAATAGAGAAGAAGTTCAGCAAAGATTACAGCAATTTAAAAAATTAACACAATTTGAAATAGAATTGTCTTAAATACAAAGCCCCAAATTATAAGGATTTAGTCCTAAGTAATTATGGTTTACTCAACACAACAACTTAGAATTTTTGGAATACAATGAGTGATGCATTAAAACACGAATGTGGGATAGCATTTATCCGATTACTAAAACCATTAGAATATTACAAAGAAAAGTATGGTAGTGCTTTTTATGGCGTTAACAAAATGTACTTGATGATGGAGAAGCAGCATAACCGAGGCCAGGATGGTGCCGGTTTTGCCAGTGTCAAGCTAGACACCCCTCCAGGAGAACGATACATTAGCCGTGTTCGCTCCAGTAAACCACAACCCATTCAGGATATTTTTTCGCAAATAAACGAAAGGATTAACCGAGAGCTAGAAGAACATCCAGAATACACCGATGATGTTCAATTGCAAAAAAAGAACGTTCCTTATATAGGAGAAGTTTTGTTGGGACATGTGCGCTACGGAACTTTTGGTAAAAATAGTGTAGAAAGTGTTCACCCTTTCTTACGCCAAAACAATTGGATGCATCGCAATCTTATTGTTGCTGGTAACTTTAATATGACCAACAATGATGTTCTTTTTAAAAATCTGGTTCGTCTAGGTCAACATCCAAAGGATAAAGTGGATACGATTACTGTAATGGAAAAGATTGGTCATTTTTTGGATTCAGAGGTGGCCAAGTTATATAAGAAATTGAAGAAGGAAGGATTTAATAAAATTGATGCGTCTCCTCAAATTGTAGAGCGACTCAATATAGCAAAGATCCTTAAGAAATCTTCGAGAGACTGGGATGGAGGATACGCTATGGCTGGAATGCTTGGTCATGGAGATGCTTTTGTGCTTAGAGATCCTGCAGGAATTAGGCCGGCGTACTATTATAAGGATGAAGAAGTTGTAGTGGTAGCTTCAGAAAGACCAGTAATCCAAACTGTATTTAATGTTCCTTTTGATCAGGTTGTAGAATTGGATCCTGGAAATGCAATTATCGTTAAGAAAAATGGGGATACTTCAGTAAAAGAAATTATCGAACCTTTGGAACGTAAAGCCTGCTCATTCGAAAGGATTTATTTTTCAAGAGGAAGTGATGCTGAGATCTATGAGGAGCGAAAGAAACTTGGGAAATTGATCATGCCACAGGTTTTGGAAGAAATTAATCATGATACAGTAAACACCGTTTTTTCATTTATTCCGAATACTGCGGAAACTTCATTTTACGGAATGGTTGAAGCGGCTCAGGACGAGTTGAATAAGCAAAAAAATGAAACCATTCTCGCAGAAAAAGAAACGCTAACCGATGATCGTTTGGCCGAAATTCTATCGCATCGTCTACGAACAGAGAAAATTGCGATCAAAGATGCCAAACTTCGTACCTTCATTACAGAAGATAGTAGTAGAGATGATTTGGTTGCTCACGTATACGACGTAACCTATGGAGTGGTAAAGTCTGATGATAATCTGGTAATTATTGATGACAGTATCGTAAGAGGGACTACGCTGAAGAAGAGCATCATTAAAATGATGGATAGATTAGGACCAAAGAAAATATTGATTGTTTCTTCGGCACCACAAATTCGTTATCCTGATTGTTACGGAATTGATATGGCAAGATTGGAAGGGTTAATTGCTTTCCAGGCATCTTTAGCACTTTTGAAGGAGAACGGGAATTATGATCTTGTAGAAAAAGTATACGATAAATGTAAAGCGCAAGAACACCTTGAAGATTCAGAAGTTCAAAATTTCGTAAAGGAAATATATGCTGGGTTTACTGATCAGGAGATTAGCGATAAGATAGCAGAATTATTAAGTGATGCCACGGTAAACGCCGAAGTTAGAATCATATATCAGACAGTAGATAATCTACATGTAGCTTGCCCTAAGAACCTTGGTGACTGGTATTTTACCGGAGATTACCCCACAGCAGGAGGAAACAGGGTGGTGAACAAAGCGTTCATAAACTTTTATGAAGGCAAAAACGAAAGAGCATATTAAAATTTGAAAAAAGATCGTTGTTAAAAATGGTTAAATTGTGTAGTTCAACAAGTATTTTGACCTTTCATCTAAAACATTTTTTCACAATGAATTTCCGTCTTATATTAGCAGAGCCATAGCATAAGTAGGTTAAGTTCATGGTAGATTTGGGGCAAAAAAAGGTGGATCTTCCACCTTTTTTTATTTTTAGAAAAACTCACAAAAATAAAACATAAAAAAACCACGTACAATACGTGGTTTTCTTCTTTAAAGTAGTATGCTGTTATTTGCCTTGGGCATATCTGCTTGATACTTCGTTCCAGTCGATAACATTAAAAAATGCAGAAACGTAATCTGGACGACGATTTTGATAATTTAAGTAGTAAGCGTGTTCCCAAACATCAAGTGCCAAAATAGGAGTGCCTGAGCAACCAACACCCGGCATCAACGGATTATCTTGATTAGGTGTAGAGCAAACTTCTACTTTACCACCTTCATGAACACATAGCCATGCCCATCCAGAACCAAATCGAGTACCAGCAGCCTTAGAAAATGCATCTTTAAATGCTTCAAAAGAACCAAAGGCATCGTTGATTGCATCTGCCAAATCACCAGAAGGCTTTCCTCCTCCGTTTGGAGACATGATTTCCCAGAATAAGTTATGATTATAATAACCACCACCATTATTTCTAACAGCAGTGTTAGACATATCTAAATTGATTAAGATATTATCAATGGTTTTACCTTCTAGGTCAGTCCCTTCGATAGCCGCGTTTAGTTTGTTGGTGTATCCTGCATGGTGTTTGTCATGATGGATTTCCATGGTGCGTGCATCTATATGGGGTTCTAGCGCATCAAAGGCGTAGTTTAATTTTGGTAATTCGAATGACATATGTTACTATTTTGATTAATAAAAATGTGAAAATGACACCAAATTTAACAATTAGCACGATGAATAAAAATTAATATTTGTTATAAAATAATTAAAAGCATAACTAGGTTTCCTCTGTAAAACTTTTGATATTTGACTTGATCAGTACAAGAAGTTTCGTCGTATTCATATTTTAATAAAAAAACAATTGAATTCCCATACCGCTTTTACCGTCTATAATGCAGCTGCAGGTGCAGGAAAAACGTATACCCTGGTAAAGGCGTATTTGATTACACTTTTAATAGGGGAATTTAAAGATGGCTACAAGAATATTTTGGCAATTACCTTTACGAATAAGGCCGTAGCCGAAATGAAAATAAGAGTCCTGGAAAATCTAATAGGGATTAGTCAAGCAGTTACTCCAGCCAAATATCAGGATTTGGTCAATGATCTCGTTATTGAAACCGGGATTGATCAAGGAAAATTAAAGAAAAAGGCAGATCGTATCTTAAAAAGTATTCTTCATAATTATGCGGCTTTTGATATTGTAACTATAGATACGTTTACGCATCGTGTAATTAGAACCTTTGCTTATGATTTGGGTATCCCACTCAATTTTGAGATCGAAATGGATACAGAAATGCTAATCGACGAGGCAGTAGATGCATTGATTTCGAAGATAGGGGTAGATCAAGAGTTAACTAAGCTCATTATCGACTTTGCAATGGGTAAGCTGGATGAGGACAAAAGTTGGGATGTTAGTATAGAATTACGAAAAGTAGCAAAGTTGTTATTTAGTGAGAATGACAGAAAACATCTCGCTGCTTTTGCAGATAAAAAAACGAAAGATTTTGAAGTTTTAAAACAAGAGTTGATACAAAGAATTGATCAAATCGAGAATGATGTGAGTTCTAAAGCTCTTGGGGTTCTAAATACGATTGACCATTCAGGTTTAGGGTTTGAAGATTTCACCAGAAAATCTGTACCTACTCATTTTCAGAAGATAGCTAACAAAGAAAAACCTATTGACTTTAAGGCAGCCTGGAAACAGGATATCTACAGTGCTTCTTTTTATGGTGCCAAACTAGAAAGCAGCAAAAAAGAAAGTATCGATGCTATTCGTCCAGAAATAGAAGCTGTTTTTGTCGAAACCAAAAAGCGATTACAGCAGATCCATTTATTTCAGAATGTAATCAAGAATTTAACTCCGTTATCGGTGCTGAATGCAATTCATAAAGAGTTGATGGATATTAAGAAGGAGCGAAAGATTTTACTGATTTCAGAATTTAATACCATTATTAGTACTACTATTCAGGATCAGCCAGCACCTTTTATTTATGAACGTTTGGGAGAGCGGTATCGGGATTATTTTATAGATGAGTTTCAGGATACTTCAGAGTTACAATGGAATAATCTAATACCTCTAGTAGATAATGCGGTGTCTGCCGAAACGCTTTCAGGTAAAAAAGGACAGATTACCATCGTTGGCGATGCGAAACAAGCTATTTATCGTTGGCGAGGAGGAAAGGCAGAGCAATTCATTAATTTATCAGCTGATCATAATCCTTTTTCGGTCAAGGAAAAAGAGGTGCTCAACCTGCCCAAGAATTATCGTAGTCATGAAGAAGTGATACGCTTTAATAATACCTTTTTTACTGAATTGGCCAAGGATTTCAGTAATCCAAAACACCAAAAATTATATGAGCTAGGGAACAAACAGGAAGTGAATACCAAAAAGGGGGGGTATGTAAACATTTCATTTATTGAAGCAAATAATATCGCCGAAGAAAATGAAATTTATCCTCAAAAGGTATATGAGCAGATTGCTGAGTTACTGGAAAAAGGATACAAGGCCAACGAGATATGTATTATCGTAAGAAAGCAGAAAGAAGGAACTGCTATTGCGGATTTTCTAACAGAGAAAGGAGTTGCTATTATATCTTCAGAAACCTTGCTCATTAATAATGCTCCAGAAGTGTCTTTTATTATTAATATGATGACATGGCACATGCAACCCGATAATCTTTTGGCCAAGATTAACGTACTCCATTTTATTTCGGAACATTTGCAGGTTAAGGAAAAGCATGGCTTCTTGCAGAAAATGATATTCTTGAAAACGAGAGATTTTACGACAGCATTACAAGCAATAGGAATTGATTTTAACGCCAATCTTTTAGCTCTAAAACCTTTGTATGAAGCTGTAGAGTATTTGATTAGTTCTTTTAAATTAAGCACAGTTGCTCCGGCCTACCTTCAATTTTTTCTAGATGTAGTGTTTTCTTATACCCAAAAGGATGTTGGCGATATGATGGGATTCCTTTCGTATTGGGATGAGAGAAAAGACAAGTTGAGCATTGTAGCTCCAGAAGCAGAAGATGCCATAAAGATTATGACCATTCACAAAGCCAAGGGTTTAGAGTTTCCTTGTGTTATTTATCCCTATGCCAATGTAGATGTTTATAGAGAAATAGAACCCAAAACTTGGTTTCCTGTTCGCCCTAATGACTATTTAGGGTTTGAAGAGGTCTTTATTGATTATTCCAGAAGCATTGGAGATTATACTGAAGAAGCTCAGGAAATGGTTGCCAAACGAAGAGCACAATTAGAGTTGGATGCTTTTAACCTGTTATATGTAGTGCTCACTCGTGCAAAAGAACAACTCTATATCATTTCAAAATTAGAAATCACTCAAAAAGGAGAAAGCAATCCTAACAAATTTTCAGGAAAGCTAATTTCATATCTAAATAGTATAGGAGTTTGGAACAAGGAACAGCTAGAGTATGAATTTGGAATGTCAGAGCGACCTATGCTTATAGCAAAGGAAACATCGGACAAAGTCAAGGTGGTTAAATTGACCCGATTTGGTGACACAAGAAATAACTATAAGGTTCATATCGTGACACATTCTAGCAAATTGTGGAATACCATCCAGGAAACTGCTATAGAAAAAGGGAATTTAATCCATGATCTTATGGCTTCGGTATACGTACAGGATGATGTGAAAAGAGTGATACAAGAAGCCTTTATAAAGGGGGAGATTAATACTTCAGAAAAAGAAATATTATCAGTAGAGTTAGATAATGTAGTTCGTCATCCAGAACTAGCTCCATATTTTTCAGAAAGGAATATCATATATAATGAAAGAGACATTATATATAAAGGACGATTATTTAGACCAGATAGAGTAGTTATAGATTCAAATAGAAATGCTACGGTTATAGATTATAAGACAGGCAGTTATGATATTTCTCATGCCAAACAAGTCGATGAGTATGCCGGAATTATGCAAAAAATGGGGTATAGTATTGAAAAGAAAATTCTAATATACTTTGATAAAAAAATCACTTTAAAATACATATAAATAAGGACACTATTTTATAATTACTAAAAGAAATTTAAGGATAAAACGTAATTTTATCTTATACTTGTAGCGTAATTTTCGAGATAAACACGATAATTTTTCTCAAAACAGGTTAAAATTCACACTTTTTTCACAGTGAATTAATCGAAAACGAAAAGGGTAAAAACCTTGAAAACGGTTATATTTACTGGCCTGTTATGAAAATTTTATTAGATTTGTCTTTGACAGTTATGTTTAACATATTACATTTGCTCTAATTAACACTTAAAAATTAAATTATTGAATATGAAACATCTTAGCAGATTTTTAGTGGCTTCGATTTTTGTACTTGGACTTAGTACTGCGAATGCACAAAATGAAGACAATCCTTGGGCGGTTTCTATAGGTATCAATGCAGTTGATATTTTCCCTACGGGAGGTGACCTAATCAGCCAGGGGGAAATTTTCGACGAATTTTTTAATGCTGGTGACCATTGGAATATCCTTCCTTCTGTTTCTAAAATATCTGTTGGTAGATATATAGGAGACGGTTTCACATTTACTGTGGCTGGGTCTGTTAATAAAATAGACAATGCTGGAGAGCTTCCTGATGGAACTCTTGTAGACGTAGATGATTTATCTTACTACGCAGTAGATGGTAGAATTAGCTACAGTCTTCAAAAAGTATTGAACACAGGTTGGTTCGATCCTTACCTAGGTGTAGGTGGAGGTTATACTTGGGTTGACGAGCTAGGTGCTGGAACCCTAAATGGATCTCTTGGAATGAACTTCTGGTTAACAGAAAACTTAGCACTTAATCTTCAAACAACTTATAAGCACGTATTCGAAGACTACGAGGTAACTGGTGTAACTCCTACTCACTTCCAACACTCTGCTGGTCTTACTTTCGCTTTCGGAGGTAAAGATACGGACGGTGACGGTGTATATGACAAAGAAGATGAGTGTCCAGACGTACCAGGTTTAGAAGAATTCAACGGATGTCCTGATACTGATGGTGACGGAATCACTGACGCAAAAGATGACTGTCCTGATACTGCAGGTACTGCGGAATTCAACGGATGTCCTGATACAGACGGTGACGGAATCGCTGATCCTAAAGATGAGTGTCCTACTGTTGCTGGTCTTGCTAACCTAAACGGATGTCCTGATGCTGATGGTGACGGAATCACTGACGCAAAAGACGGTTGTCCAAACGAAGCAGGTCCTGCTGAAAACAATGGATGTCCTTACCAAGATAAAGACGGTGACGGTGTTCTTGACAAAGATGATAACTGTCCAGATGTTGCAGGTACTGTAGCAAACAATGGATGTCCTGAAGTAACTGAAGAGATCCAAAAGACTCTTAACCAGTACGCTGCTCAGGTATTATTCGACTCTGGTAAGTCAACTATCAAAGACGAGTCTACAAAAGTACTTAACGATATCATCGCTATCTTAAAAGAGTACCCTACTGCTAAGTTTACAGTAGAAGGACACACTGATAGTGCAGGTAGCGCTAAGCTTAACCAAAGATTATCTGACTCTAGAGCGAACGCTGTTAAAAACTTCTTAGTAGAAAATGGAGTTGATCAGTTCAGATTATCTGCTGTTGGATACGGTGAAGATAAGCCAATCGCTTCTAACAGTACTAGAGCTGGTAGAGCTAAAAACAGACGTGTAGAGATCAACTTAGTGAAAAACTAAGAAAGTCTCCTAAGAATAATAAAGAAACGTCCCGAGTTATCGGGACGTTTTTTTTATTTTTAAATCCTAATACAACTATACCATACGTTGCTATAAGTAGTGTAAAATGAAAAGGATTTGAAAAGTTTTTTACAAGAAGTATTACAAGATTTAAACTACTCTCCCAAAGAAATTAGTAACGTAATTTTTTTGGTCCCTAGTAAAAGAGCCGGGCTTTTTCTTAAAAAAGAACTCGTAAATGCTTTTGGAGATCATACCATCCTACTCCCGGAAATTTATAGTATAGAAGAATTTATATCCAAATTATCAGGATTACAGCAAATAGATAGTATTCAGGCATTATTCGAGTTTTATGAATCCTATTTACAAACATTTCCAGAGCAGGATAAAGAGGATTTTGAAACCTTTAGCAATTGGGCACAAACCTTAATTAGTGACTTTAACGAAATAGATCGTTACTGTATTGATCATAAAAGCTTCTTCTCTTATTTGTCTGGAATTCAAGATTTGAATCATTGGTATCTGCAAAAAGAGAAAACCAAACTGATACAAAATTATATTCGATTTTGGGAAAGTTTAAAGGAGTACTACGATGCATTCAAAAATAGATTATTATCTCAAAAAATTGGATATCAGGGATTGCTATATAGAAAGGCCTCAGAAGATATCGTAAACTATATTAAAGAGGAAAAGAGGACTCATATCTTGGTTGGGTTTAACGCATTAAATAATGCTGAGCAGCTTATTTTTCAGGAATTGTTGGGAGCAAATATGGCCGAGGTGTATTGGGATGGAGATGAGTTCTTTTTTAACAACACCTATCATGAAGCATCCTTGTTTTTAAGAAACTATAAAGAACAATGGGAGTACTATCAAAAACATCCTTTTCGATGGATAGGAGATCATTTTTCTGACAAAAAGGATATTCAAATTATTGGAGCACCAAAACACGTTGGTCAGGCAAAGTATGTGGGAGAAATTGTAGCTACAATCCCAGAAAAGGAAATGGAAAATACAGCTTTGGTATTGGCAGACGAGGGGTTGTTGCAGCCGCTGCTTAATGTCTTGCCAGATACGGTTAGGTCCATAAATATTACTATGGGACTCCCGCTTAGAGAGGTCCCAATTTCAGGGTTTTTTGAGCAACTGTTTGATTTACATAAACACTCGAATACAAAAGGTTTGTACTATAAATCGGTAGTGCAAATTCTGAGTACCCTTCCAGCCTTTCGACTTTTGAAAGAAACATCCAGAAAGTTAATAGAAACCATTTCAAGGAACAATATGGTATTTGTTAGCCTAGAACAATTAAAAGAGGGTTGTAGTGATAAGAAACAAGAACTACTAGAGTTATTATTTAAACCTTGGGAAGATGTTGCTGTTGCAGTAGAAAATTGCCGAATACTAATTACCCAACTCAGGGATCATATAGAGCAAGAAGATCATCAAATAGAATTAGAATATGTATATCGATTTCATATTGTATTCAATAAGCTGTCGGCATTAATAGATGACTATGATTATTTGAAAACCATTGCAGGATTACATTCTTTATATCGAGATATTTTGCTGACAGAAAACCTAGATTTCTCGGGAGAACCATTTAGTGGTTTACAGTTTATGGGAATGCTGGAATCCAGGTGTTTGGATTTTGAAACCGTAATTATTACTTCGGTCAATGAAGGAATTTTACCTGCAGGTAAAAGTGCAAATTCCTTTATTCCCTATGATTTAAAAAGAGCTTATAATCTACCTACTTATAGAGAGAAGGATGCAATTTACACCTACCATTTTTACCGATTGATCCAACGTGCAAAAAAAGTGTATTTGTTGTATAATACCGAATCTGAAGGTGTAGGAGGAGGCGAAAAAAGCAGATTTTTGCACCAATTAGCTATCGATAAACGTCCAAAACATAATATAGAACAGCTTCTGGTTTCGTCTGATGTACCCAAGTTGAGTAGTGATCCACTGCGTATCGATAAGAACGAAGAGATTTTAGCCTCGCTAAAGGCACTCTCAAATCATGGTTTATCTCCTTCTGCCCTTACCACATATATTAGAAATCCAATAGATTTTTATTATAAATATGTATTAGGAATTCAGGAAATGCAAGAGGTAGAAGAAACTATCGCCGCCAATACCTTGGGGACGGTGATTCACAATACCTTGGAAGTGTTTTATAAACCGCTGGAAGGTGTTGTTTTGACTTTAGAGCACCTAAAGCAGATGAAAGAAAACGTAGCCAAAGAGATTCAAATTCAATTTAAAGAAACTTATTCAGAATTAGATATCACACAGGGTAAAAACCTCTTGATTTTTGAAGTAGCTAAAAAGTATATTTATAATTTCCTAAGGTCAGAGGAGAAGTTGGTCAATAGTGGAAGTCAACTCAAAATTGTAGCGATAGAAAGCAATCTCAAAACTGAATTAAACGTACTAGAACTTAATTTTCCTGTATATATTAAAGGTAAGGTGGATCGTATTGATGAATTAGATGGGAAACTTCGAGTAATTGATTACAAAACGGGAAAAGTAACCCGAAACGATGTTGTGCTAATGGATTGGGATCTGATTAGTGAGGAATACAAATACAGCAAAGCTTTTCAGGTGCTAAGTTATGCGTATATGCAAAGTATGCATGTTGCAGAAAGTCCTTTTCAAGCGGGGGTAATTTCGTTCAAAAACCTTCAGGAAGGGTTTCTGAGATTTGGAACAAAACAAAGTGTACGAGGTAAAGTAGATCACGAAGTCACAGCCGAAGTAATGGATACATTTTTGATACAACTGAAAAAAGTAATCATCGAGATTTTTGAGAGCACAATTCCGTTTACCGAAAAAGAAATATAACTATGATCACAAGAAAAAAAAATATTGTTTTAGAAGGTAATCATGGCAAACCTATTGTAACTGATGTCTTCTATACGAACAAACCTAATGATAAACCGATTATCATTTTTTGTCATGGATACAAAGGTTTTAAAGATTGGGGAGCGTGGGATCTAATGGCTGAAGCTTTTGCGAATGCTGGATTTGTTTTGGTGAAGTTTAATTTTTCGCATAATGGAGGTACCGTTGAGCAACCTATTGATTTTCCAGACCTAGAGGCTTTTGCCAACAATACATTTATCAAGGAATTGGATGATTTGGAAACAGTATTGGACTGGATTACAAATCCAGATAATGAAATTTTGTCCAAGACTAATGCCCAAGACATTACGCTTATAGGGCATTCTAGAGGAGGAGGAATAGTTGTCATTAAGGCAGCAGAAGACCCAAGAGTTACAAAATTAATTACCTGGGCTGGGGTGTCGGATTATAAGAACCGTTTCCCAAAAGGAGAAGCTTTTAAGCAGTGGGAAAAAGATGGGGTCTTTTATGTCGAAAATGGAAGGACCAAACAGCAAATGCCACATTATTTTGATTTTTATAGTTCTTTTATTGATCACGAGGAGCGCTTAACCATTTCTAAAGCGGCTGCTAAAATCGCAATACCATACCTTATTGTTCATGGAACTCAGGATCCTACAGTCCACGTACAAGAAGCATATAGCATAAATGCATATAATCCTAATGCATCTCTCTTTTTGGTAGAAGGAGCAGATCATGTGTTTGGAGCAAGACATCCATGCAAAAACAGTGATTTACCTAAAGATTTAGAGAAAATCATAGAGAAATCTATTGAGTTTGCAAGACTTTAACAGCTGTTATAGGCAAATAATGTAATATTTTTCATTTTTTTTTGTTTATTTGTCACAATGAAGTCAGAAAGAAGGATAATAGCGGCCATATTCCTTGCCTTGTTCTGCTTAATGCAGTTGGCAGAGGTTCATGTGTTTAGTCACGATGGTGATGATGGCGATTGCCAGCTATGTCTGATTTCCGCAGAAAAGATAAATGACGGATTTTTAAATACAGAAGAGGTTAACGTACCTTGTATTATCGTAATCCCTACAGATGTTGTTCGATCTACTTACGAACAGCGTTATTTTACTTCTACAGTTAAGAATACTTTTCTTAACAAGGCTCCACCAATAGCCTAATTTTCTTATTTATTTCCAACTTTTTGACTAGTCATATAGACTAGCTACAATTTTATTTTAATGAAAAGATTAACACTTACTATCGTAGTGTTGCTTTCAGGAACTTTGATCTCAATTGCCCAAGAGTGCAATAAAACCCTTACGGGTAAGGTAATAGATTTTCATGATGGAGTACCGTTGAAAGGAGCTACAATCACATATAATAATAAAACCATCGTAACCGACGATGCAGGAAACTATAGCATTAGCTCGCTATGTCCTACGTCGTATGCGTTTACGATATCTCACAAGGATTGTAATTCGCAAGTGGTAACGATCGACATTGAGAAAGTTTCTGCTAAGACTTTTTATCTAGAACATCATTTGAATGAACTTCAGGAAGTAGAGGTTTCGGGTAAAACTCCTAGTAAAACAACATCTTCGCAAGAAGAAACAATCAGTGAAAACATTCTTGAAAAATATAGTAGCGCCTCCTTGGGAGATGCTCTTAGAGAAATCACAGGTGTGTCTTCTTTGAATACAGGCTCTACTATCGTAAAACCAATAATTCAGGGATTATCAGGAAGTAGAGTGTTGATTATGAACAATGGAGTGCGTATGCAGGATATGGAATGGGGAGATGAGCATGCACCTAATGTAGATATTAATAGTGCAGGAAAAGTTACCGTAGTTAAAGGTGCAGCCGCATTACGTTATGGAGGTGATGCTATTGGAGGTGTTATAGTTATGGAACCCAACAATGCTCCTGCAAAAGATACGCTAATGGGTAAAACATCTGTAACGGGTTCATCCAACGGTAGAGGGGGTGCAATTACTTCTGAGCTTATTAAAGGCTACGAAAGCGGATGGTTTGTCAAAGGACAAGGTACTTTTAAGCGTTTTGGAGATGTTGAAGCTCCAGATTACGTACTTTCTAACACAGGTATTTCAGAAATAGCTGCTTCTCTGGCATTTGGAGTGAATAAGTTTACGCATGGTTGGGATGCTTTCTACTCATATTTTGATACTGAGATAGGAGTGCTAACAGCCTCTCATATTGGCAATGTTGATGATCTTATTGTATCGATCAACAGTAATGAGCCCAATGTGATCAGAGATTTTACATATGATATTATTAACCCAAAACAGGAAGTAAAGCATCATTTAGGTCGCTTGCGCTATTTTAAAAGATTCGAAGAATTGGGTAAATTGACAGTACAATACGATTTTCAGCTCAATCAACGACTAGAGTTTGATATACGACAAACTGCAGCGTTACGAGAAATACCTAGTCTGGATTTAGAATTAACCACGCATACGTTTAGTTCTGATTTTAAATTCGATTCGAAATCAGATATTACCCTGGACACCGGAGTCTTATTGAGGTATCAGGAAAATTTTGCTGACCCTTCTACAGGAGTAAGAAGGTTGATCCCGGATTATGATAAGTATGATGCTGGAGCATTCATTGCTGGAGAATACGTTATTAATGAAGATTTGGTAGTAGATGCCGGTGTTCGATATGATTATAGTCAAATCAATGCCAAGAAATTTTATTTAAAAACACGATGGGAAGAAAGAGGATATGATCAAGAGTTTTCTGACCTGATCATAGGAGATTTTGGTACACAATACTTAACCAATCCAAAGTTTGATTACCACAGTTTTTCTGCAACTACAGGTCTTAATTATCAGTTTAAAGATGATTATGAATTACGTTTCAATTATGCGTTGGCGCAGAGAGCGCCAAATCCAGCAGAATTGTTTAGCGATGGATTACATCATTCTGCAGCTCGCATAGAATTAGGGGACCTTAGAATTGAACAAGAAACTTCGCATAAAGTGTCGTTATCGGCACAAAAAAATGGAGAACGCTGGGGCTGGGAAATAGCACCCTATGCCAATTTTGTAAACGATTATATCTTATTAGAACCCACAAATGTGGAATTGTCTATAAGAGGTGCCTTTCCGGTTTGGGAATATAGGCAAACAAATGTTCGCTTATTAGGTGCCGATGCTAAGTTATATACCCAATTGCACAGCAATTGGAGGACGGATCATAGCTTCTCTATTGTCAAAGGAATTGAAACTGAAAATGATACCCCGCTCATTAATTTACCAGCGGCAAATTTGTCTAATAAGGTAACTTTTACCAAGCAGGATTGGTTAGGGCTAGAAATGTCTTTAGAAAGCCAATATGTGTTTAGACAGAATGAATTCCCGCCTAACATTCGTGTTTTTTCGCCGCAAGCAGGTCAAGATGTATTATTAGAAATCAACACACCACCTGACGCGTATCATTTGTTACATGCCAATGCAGATATCGAAGTATCCGCTTGGAATAACAGCACAATGAAAATAGGAGCCACAGTATCGAATATTTTAAATAAAAACTATAGAAACTACCTCAACCGTCAGCGGTTTTTTGCAGACGAAGTGGGTAGGAATTTTATACTAAGACTAACATTTAACTATTAAATTTTACTAAAATTATGAACTCAAGAAAATTTTTATCAATCTTAGCTATTGCGGGTACTTTGTTTGTGTCATGTTCTGATGATGATGATAATCCAGCACCAGTAAACCCAGAAGAATTAATCACGACTATGACGATTACTTTAACTGCAGGTACTGATGTGGTTACTTTAAGAGTATTTGATGAAGATGGTCAAGATGGACCAATAGCTCCAGTAGCAACCGTTTCTGGAAATTTAGCAGCAAACACTACGTATAATGCTTCAATAGGCTTACTAAATGAAAGTGTAAACCCTGCAGATGATGTAAGAGAAGATGATGTTGAGCCAGAAGCAGATGAGCACCAGTTCTTTTTTGAAGCTGCCGGTGGTTTGAATGTGGTAGCGACTTATGCTGATACAGAAGCTGATTACCCACCGCTTACAGGAACCAATCCAGTTGGTCTTGAATTTCAGTTAGAAACGGGTGATGCTAGCACGGGTACGTTTACTGTTACGCTAAGACATGAACCTACAAAGCCAAATGACGGTACATTAGCAGGTGCAGGAGGAGATACTGATATTGCGCAGGCTTTCCCTATTACAATTGAATAAAACGACTTTAAATAATTTGAAACAATAGTAATTATATGTTATAAGTTGAGTTTGTAGATTTTCTTTCGCAGATAATAATTTGTTTCAATGTTAAACCCTCGAGGAAGTAGTTACCCTTGGGGGTTTTTTTTATCACCAAAAAGCAAAAATTGGTATACATTTTGATGAATTTACGATAAGATAACATCACAGTTTTCGATTTTGCTCAGAAACCACTGAGAATATGCTAACAAAAGAAGAAAAACCACATTGTAAAATGTTGTGAAATGTGATATTCAATGGGTTAAATGCAATGATTTTACGAAGACATTACGGCATCGTTAAATGTTATTTATCATCAAAAAAGAGCTGTTATAATTGAGGAAATGACATTATATTCGCGGCATAATTAGCAATAAAGAAAACAATTGAAACTATCATAATTAGTATAAGTTGAGTTTGTGTTAAATACTACTACTAAGTTTCAATTAAAAAACCCCCGGATTAGTTACCCGGGGGTTGTCTTTTTTAACTGATATTTTTCTAATAACTTATCTATTTAAAAGAATGTAAAGTGCATTAAAGCTCTATTCACTAATTTGATAAGAAACTAATACCATATAATGTTACTGTTGATTACACAATTGCTGCATGGTAACTTCGCTATTGCTTCCACCTTTTACTTTAGTTTTTTGTAATTGATTCAATTTAGTAACATTAATTTTTGTTAACGAAAGCTTACTGTTTTTTTTAGATTTCATTGTGTGAGTTTTAAAGGATTTAATGATGTAAAACTATTCAAAAGCGTACTAAATAGCAGTGTTTTTTGATCCCTTATGCTCAAAATTTATAAAGATATAACCAAGATTTATAAATTTTTATCAAGTTTAGCCAGAAGAAATTGAAATTTATAAACTATTGATCGTTAAGGTTTTGTATGTAGTCCGAAGGGTTTTGTCCAATTCTTTTTTGAAAAGCAGCAGAAAAAGACTGTATATTATTGAAACCAGTTTCCAAGGCAATGGATTTGATCGAATAGCGCCTAAATTTTTGATCTGTTTTCAATCTTTGAATACAAAATTCTATGCGCAGATCATTAAGATAGTTTGCAAAATTCTGTTTTTTATGCGTATTGATCACTTTGGATAAATAGGAAGAATTAGTTTTGAATTTTTTGGCTACATTGGCCATAGTCAGATCATTTTTTAAAAATTCCTGGTTTTCTTCAAACTTTGTTAGCCTATGGATGATGTTCTCAACAATTTCAGGTGCTATTTCTATCTGCTTTGATGATCTGGTTCTTTTAGAAGACTTTTTGATCAAGTCGGTATACTTTTCTTCTATTTTTTGCTCGTAGACTTTCTTTTCCTTTTTGAAATAATAGAAATATGCAAAGGAGACCGTAGCAATAACTAGAATTGCAATTAGTAAAAATCGATACTGTAATTTTTTACTGCGATTTTGTATTCCAAGGATGAGTTCATCTTTATCCTTTATGAGTTGTGCAGTATCGTAGTTTTTGGCGATATTATTGCTCAACACTTTTTCTCTTTTTTGACTGATCTGTTCATATCTGATCAGTTTTTCCATCATTTTTAATTGGCTTTCCTGATCTTCTTCGCCTTTGTAATGATCAATAAGCATGGTGAACGCATCTTTTATAGAAGAAGAATAATTGGATTCGTCTATAGAATCGTCAATTTTCTTTAAAATAGCGAATGCTTTTTGGTGTTGATTGAGTTTTGAATGCGTTTTTGCAATGTATAATTGGTTCAGAAAGAAAAGATCATTATTTAAGATTGGATCTATCAAACCCGAAGCTTTTTTTAGACTATCAATAGCACTAGGGTAATTTTCTCTCAAAAAATTATTAACTCCACTACCAAATAGAAGTTCCGGATAGTATTTTTTAGAATCTTCAGAAAAACTTTTAATAATTCCTTTCTTAAAATAATATTGAGCAGAATCCAAAACACCTAGGCGGTTATAACAATTTCCCAAATTGTAATATGTGGCGATATAGTGATCCAGAAATTGATTTACGGTATCTCTATGCTTTATGATTTTCAAGTTTTTTTGAAATGTACTAAGGGCCTCTTGGTATTTACCCAACGTACTCTTTAACATAGCAATGTTGTGTTTGCAAGCTACTATATGATCCAGGTTATTACTGTTTTCTGCATACTGTAAAGCCAACAAATAGAATTCAAGGGCATCATTATTTTTCTTTAGATCTGTAGAGACAATACCTTTTCCTATATAGGCCCTGGCAGGATAGTACTTATGACCTGTATTTTTGGTAAGATTGATAATAGTATCGCAATAACTCAAAGCTACTTTAGGTTGCTCCCAGTTCAATCTTAATAACATATAATAGGCATCTGCAAGTTTTATCGTATCAAGATCTTGTTTTGCCTTTTGCAGGTACTGCTTAGCGATTGTAAATGCTCTAAAGGAATTCTTATACCTGTTGTTGTCATATGCCTGAGATAACTCAGTATATGTTTTTCCTTGCCAATTATTTTGAACAGAATCATTTGTCTGTAGAGGTAAAATAGCATCAATGACCAAACTGTCAATACCACTAGAAAAAATAAAGTGAGAGTTTATAAATAAAAAAGTGATAAAACATAAAACAAATCGCATACGTGCAAGCCCTAATTTTTAATAAATGATTGTAGCGTGTTGTCATTAATATTCTTATGTACATAAGGAATTAATACGGGACAAACTACGCAAAATTTATAAATCTTGTGTTATAAATTTATGATTTTGCGCTTATTTCTTCTCCAACTTTGCATTTATTCATATCTTAAATTAAGATATGAAAATTAATGCAGTTCTTTTTGATAAAAACAAATTCAGGCATTTCTTACTGCAGGAAATCAGATTAAATATCTCAACTAGAATAACTTTTAAAACCTTGAAAGATTCTAATAATTCGTTTCAATAGATGATTAATTATTTCCTTAGCTGCTTATTAGAACAATCTAAAATCTGTTTTTTATCTATAATGAAATAATACAATAAGTATGTGTCGTTTTCATATAAAATGTTACTAACGATTTTGGCATTATTACATTTTAAAAGGTGTATTCGTTAAGGCGTACGAATGGATCTTGTAGTATTGTTTGTTCTAGGATAGAAGTTATAGAATATAAAACATTTGATAGCTAGGTTTTTAATATGAATAACTATTAAAAAAGGGATTAGAGCACTAATAGAGGTAAGATTAGAGTTCTTTGGTGAAAAGACTACGATTTCTTTTGCAAACGTTTATTTTGAAGGCGTCTCATAACTTCTTTTTTTCCGTTAGGCGTAAGATTTGCACTAGAGGTTTCTTGAATAAAAATCATTCCATCAAAGGTTTTAACAGGAACAATTCGTTGTTTTGAAGCATGTGTATAATCCTTGCTCCAGCTTGCTCCTGCATAATACATTTCAAGTTTTTTATTTAGGAAGTTTTTGATGGCTGGAGATGACGAATTAGATTCATTTAAATCAATAAAAAAGATGTCGTTTTTAGATTGGGCAAAGTACCAGTCCAAACTACCCTCTAGCGCTGGCGGAATTTGAAATGGAATCACTCCGGTATATTTCTTTTCCCTAGGTAAATAATTCATTGCCTGAAAACTTCCTTGATAGGTAGAAAAACCAATCGCATAGTAATCATCGCCAAAGTATCTTGCCAGTGCACTTCCTAAGGGGTTCGGGTATCCATTTACCTTCTCTTTGGAGTTTTTTGAAATATGCCCATTATGCGCCCAAATTACAATTTTACGACCAGGTTGTTTTTGAGATATTTCTAATACTGTTTGAGCCATAAACTCGTCGCGTATACTATAGGTAGAGGTGTTTTTTTGTAGTTTTCTATCATTGGATTCTACTCCTTGAAGTACTTTTCTAAAATCGGCAATTACATTTTCATATTCTGAAATAGAACTATTGTGCACTAATTTGGTTTTATGTAAGACAAGTTTAGATAATAGCTCATATAGCTTGTTTCTTTGAGAAGAAATGTCTTTGTAGTTTATGCTTGTACTTAATTTAACAAACAAAGAATCTACTTGTTCTTTGATTTTGGTATTAATCTTCGTCTTAGAAAGGAATGTGTTGATATTGTCATAAGCTAATTCTAATGCTTTGACCTGGGTATCAATACCAACAAATTGTACTTTTTTATCATCAGACACCTCAGCGTTATATTTTCGCATCCATTCGATCATATCTACTACTTCTTCTGTATCCCAAACCCAGAACCCTTGAGAAGAAAGAGCATCTCTACTATTGCTTTTCCCATAAAGAACATAATCGTTAATTGGTCGACATCCTATATGACTCGCTTCAATGGCAAAAGTTCTAAACCCCATTTCTTTAACCAAAAACTCAAGAAAACGATGTTTCATTTGGAACATTTCTTTTGTGCCATGACTGGTCTCTCCTAGCCCAATCACTTTTTTGTCTTCCAGGATTGTTTTTAAGCTGGAAAAATCTTCTAACCCGGTTTCTGCTCTAACACCATTAAGCGGTGTAGAATTGGTGTTGATCCACGAGATTACAGCATCTCTTTGAGCATCTTCAATAGACATTTTCTTGATATATTCACCTTTTGAAAATATCCTAGGCTCGTTAAATTGAAACGCACCATTAATATTTTCTATATGGCTGAGAAGGTCAGAATCGCTTAAATACTCGGGAATATGTGAGGAGATCTGAAATGTATAAGTACCAGGGTCTATAGCCTGAAATTGTACGATTTCGATATCATTTTTTGTGTTGTTGGTATTAATGATTTGTAAAGTGTCCATTTGCTGAGAAAGAACTAACACCTGAAGATTTACATCTTTCTGTTCAATCTGAAACTCGATAAAATCTTCTTTTTTTAATTGAACCTCGAAGCTATGCTTTTCGTTACCAATTAATTGAATATCCTTATTCTTCTGGTGATCCATCAAAGAATACTGTGCCTGTATTGGACAGGAAAAAGTAAAAGACGTAATTAGTAATGCAATGTAAGTACTAGAGTAAATTTTCATATCAAAGGTTGAGGTTTTAAGATGTAATTAATTTGACTGTAATTATTTCTTCACTTAAGACGGCTCAATTCTTTAATAAAGATAGAGCTTAATGCACTCAAATTCTTTTTTTGGAGAGGCAAAGAACCCGAGTATACACCAAGATTTATAAAAGTATAATAGGCAAAAATGTGTGATAGTATTGATTTTACTAATGCTATATAAAGATTAATGCCAATTTATTGGTTCGAGGTTGAAAAGGATGTAAAAAAAGAAAAGAGTTGCACTTTTTTGCAACTCTTTTGATAAAAGTGGAGAAGATGGGACTCGAACCCACGACCTTTTGACTGCCAGTCAAACGCTCTAGCCAGCTGAGCTACATCCCCTTTTTTGAATTAATCGGCACCGCGAAGCACCAATAATGGGAGCCTACTTTCAAAATCTTTCTTAAGAACGGTGTTTTCCTCCCAAAGCTTAGAGAAAAACCCTCGTTTTCTTCTAAAAACACAGATAAGATCTGGATGAGTCTCATTCAAATGCTCCAAAACACCTTGAAAAAGCGTAGCGTTTTCAGAAGATTTGTAGGTAGATACAATCTCACCTAGTTCCTTTTGAAACTCCGAGTCTTCAGGTAAAAAATCTGCTGTCTTTACTTGAAGTAACTTTAGCTCAGCGCCAAATGTAGTTAAAATTTCTTTGATAGGAGTTAAAGCATTTTTCTTTTTTACCACACCAGATTTTACGGCCATAAGCACAGTTTTGATGGGTGTAAATTTGTGTTGTGAGGGTATGATCAGAACAGGTATTTCGGTTTTTTTAACTAAACTACCAGAAGTTTCACCTAGAAAATATGGATTATTAAGGTCACTACTTTCAGAACCCAAAACAATCAAATCGATCGCGTGTTCCAGATTAAATTGCGGAATGGCTTCCAGTAACTCTCCTTCCAAAGGAAGTGGGATCACTTCTACTCCTTTTTTGTCAAGAGCACTCAACTTTTCTTCAATAGAAGATGTGCTGATTTCTTTTAAAGTTTCATTTACAGAAGGCAAACTACCTGATCTGGGTAGCTCTTTAAATACTTCTACTGCATATACTGTTCCACCAAGCTCTTTGGCTAGATCCACCGCATATTGAAGTAATGAATTATTGATTGAATTTTCAGATAAGCCCACTGGAACAAGAATGTTCTTCATCCCTATAATTTGATTTGTGATTAAGGTGACAAAATTACAATTTTAAAGTGATTGGTTGTAGAGATAACTATAAAGATATCAGGTACTTTTCTTAAAGTTTTTTTAAAAATCTCTGTAAACCAATGATAGAACTGTTATTGCATACATAAAGTTAGTACTTTTGGCATTTTCCTTTAAAAATATGATTCGTAAAGCGGCATTATCTGATTTGGATATCATCTATAAACTAACACAATCATGTGCTCGAGCAATGATAGCCAAAGGGATCTATCAATGGAATGAGCATTACCCAAAACGTGAGCGTTTTGAAAAAGATATCCAATTACAAGAACTGTATGTTTTTGAAAAAGATGCAGTAATTATCGGGATTATAGTATTGACTGAAATCATGGATGATGAGTACATTCGGATAGAATGGCTTACCAAAAACGACAATAACCTATACATCCATAGATTAGCTGTTGATCCAGAGTATTGGGGTAAAGGGTATGCGCAACAGCTTATGGATTTTGCCGAAAGTTATGCACGTAAAAACAACTATGAATCGGTACGATTAGATACCTTTAGTCAGAATACACGAAATCAAAAATTTTATGAAACCCGTGGATATCAACGTTTAGGAAATATATATTTTCCAAAACAAAGCGAATTTCCTTTTTATTGTTACGAGCTCATACTATGAGTGCATTAATTAGTTTTAAAAATATCAATAGACTTGCAATTCCGGCTATTGTTTCAGGAATAGCAGAACCTATTTTATCGGCTACAGACACAGCTGTAGTAGGTAACATTCCCGTATACGGAACCGAGTCTTTGGCAGCCGTTGGTATTGTAGGGTCATTTCTTTCGATGTTGATATGGGTTTTGGCACAAACGAGAGCGGTTATTTCGGCTATTATTTCTCAATACCTGGGTGCAGGAAAATTAGATGAAGTAAAGACACTACCTGCGCAAGCTATTCTTTTCAATATAGGGCTTAGTATCACCATACTAATAGCAACCGTACCTTTTATAAGAGAGATTTTCGAATTGTTAGAAGCCAAAGGAAAGGTTTTAGAATATTGTATTTCTTATTATAGAATACGGGTTTGGGGATTTCCATTATCTCTATTTGTATTTGCTATTTTTGGTATTTTCCGAGGACTGCAAAATACGTTTTGGCCCATGATTATTGCTTTAATTGGTGTAGTAGCTAATATAGCGCTAGATTTTGCTTTTGTATATGGGATTGAGGGTATATTGGATCCTATGAATCTGGAAGGAGCGGCTTGGGCTAGCTTAATATCTCAAGTCTTGATGGCTGTTTTATCTTTAATATTGCTGCTTAAAAAGACAGAGGTTTCTCTAAAATTGGAAGGACTTTGGCACCCAGAAATGAAACGCTTCTTGGTGATGAGCGGTAATCTTTTTATTCGATCTTTAGCCTTGAACGCCACTTTGATGTTGGCAGTACGAGAAGCTACCAGCTTAGGAACCAATTTTATTGCCGCACATAGTATTGCTATACAGTTATGGCTGTTTTTTGCTTTTTTCATCGATGGTTACGGTGGTGCAGGAAACATTCTGGGAGGAAGATTATTGGGGGCAAAAGATTACAAAACACTTTTTGCAATGTCAAAAAAAGTAACCGTTTATGGCGTTGTTGTAGCCTGTCTTTTAGGAGGGGTAGCAGTATTAATTCCTAGGCAACTCGGCTTGATTTTTTCTAAAGATCCAGAAGTACTATCCATTTTTACCGATTTTTTCTATATCGTGGTCATTATGCTTCCGATCAATGCATTAGCGTTTGTGGGGGACGGTATTTTTAAGGGTATGGGAGAAACAGGATATCTTCGAAATGTATTGGTAGGCTCTACTTTCCTCGGCTTTGTACCTGCGTTGTTGGTTACTCGATATTTTGGTTTACAACTGCACGGAGTGTGGATAGCGATCTCTGTTTGGATGCTGGTAAGAGGAGTATCTCTGGTTATAAAATTTAAGAAAAAGTATATTCCCCTAGCGGTGGGATAAAATTACTTTGATCACAAACCAGAGTGTTATCAGATAAGTAGATAACATTATAAGCTCTAAACGATATTTTTCAAGATACTTTTTTATCATGGTTCAAAAATAGAATATGTTGATATACAATGAAATACGTAATGATACGTATTTAAAAACGTCACTTTATATAAAAGTATACCGGACAACGCCTAACCCCATTGCTGCCCGGTATTTCAACTACACTTAAGTAAAAAATGTTGCTTTATTAGATAGTGTTACAATCAAATGATATGTTACCTACTTTTTTTTAATTTTTTTTTTTGAGGTGCCCAAGTAGAAGTTTTCTTACTTCCTTGGAACTATAAAATTTCAAAACTTTATATACTTTTATCAAAAACAGAAACGATGAGTACCACCGATAGAACTAACGGGAGTTTATATGTACATACCGAGAATTATATTACCACTATTGAATTTGGTCACCCTGCAAGTAATTCGTTCCCATCAGAATTATTAGAAAGATTGACCCAAGCCTTTATTAAATTATCAGATGATCAAAATAGTAGAGTGATCATTTTGAAATCTGAAGGAGATAGGGCGTTTTGTGCAGGGGCTTCTTTTGACGAGTTGGTTGGGATTACGAATTTGGAAGAAGGGAAAAAATTCTTTTCAGGTTTTGCCAATGTAATCAATGCGATGAGAAAGTGTCAAAAACCAATTATTGGTAGAGTGCAAGGTAAAACTGTTGGAGGAGGTGTAGGATTAGCTTCTGCTTGCAACTATTGCCTGGCAACCGAAGCAGCTTCTATAAAGTTAAGTGAGCTTACTATAGGCATAGGTCCTTTTGTGATCGAGCCGTCCGTATCCAGAAAAATTGGAATAGCCGCTTTTGAGACCTTAGCTTGGGACGCCTCGCAATGGAAAAATGCATATTGGGCCAAAGAAAAAGGCTTGTATTCCAGAGTTTTTTCAGAGATTAACGAACTGGATAAAGAAGTACAATTGCTAGCTGAAAAATTAGCGAGTTACAACTCTCAAGCCTTACAGCAAATGAAAAAAGCAGTCTGGGAGGGTACAGAACATTGGGACAATTTATTAGCCGAAAGGGCTGCAATTTCTGGAGAACTGGTATTATCCGATGCAACCAGAAAAGCCCTTGAAAAATTCAAAAAATAAAATGGATATTTTAAACTTTTTAGGAGGAAACGGACTGTTTCTCATTTTAGGAATAGTATTAGTTGTAGTTTACTTTGTAAACAAGCGAAAAAGAAGGTAATCTTCCGTAACTTTGCACAAATTAATACAAGGAATGAATAAGATTAGGATTACAAAGCAATTTTCTTTTGAAACTGCCCATGCACTTTACGGTTACGACGGGAAGTGTCGAAATCTACATGGACACAGTTATAAGTTGAGCGTTACTGTAATGGGAACTCCTATTGCCGATACTTCGCATGTTAAGTTGGGAATGGTAATTGATTTTGGAGACCTAAAAAAAATTGTAAAGGAAGATATTGAAGATGTTTTCGATCATGCCACAGTATTTAATAAAAACACCCCTCATGTAGAGTTGGCTAGAGAGTTGGAACAAAGAGGACACGACGTGATTCTGGTAGATTATCAACCTACTACCGAAAACATGATCCTTGATTTTGCAGAAAGAATAAAGAAAAAATTACCAAATACTATCGAGTTACACTCTTTAAGGCTTCAGGAAACAGAAACATCCTACGCAGAGTGGTATGCTTCGGATAATGAGTAAATTGCACTCCTCTAATAAATGCCTATATTTATTTTATAAACACACAATATGAACCTTCCAAAGGGGAAAAAGATTTATTTTGCTAGTGACAATCATTTGGGAGCTCCAACCTCGGAGAAAAGTTTCCCAAGAGAACAAAAATTTGTAAAATGGTTGGACGAAGTAAAGGAAGATGCTGCTGCCATTTTTTTATTGGGAGATCTTTTTGATTTTTGGTTTGAGTATAAAACGGTTGTGCCGAAAGGCTTTACAAGAACATTGGGAAAACTCGCAGAAATTACCGATTCAGGAATTCCAGTGTATTATTTTGTTGGGAATCACGACCTCTGGATGAATGGATATTTTGAGGAAGAACTAAATATTCCTGTATACCACAAGCCCAAAGAGTTTGAATACAATGGAGTATCTTTTTTCATAGGTCATGGAGATGGTCTTGGTCCTGGAGATAAGGGGTACAAGCGGATGAAAAAAGTGTTTACTAATCCGGTGGCAAAATGGTTTTTTAGATGGTTGCATCCGGATCTTGGAGTGAAACTAGCACAATATTTGTCAGTAAAAAATAAGCTGATTTCCGGAGACGAAGATGTGACCTTTTTAGGAGAGGACAACGAGTGGTTGGTGCAGTATTGCAAAAGAAAACTAGAAGATAAACACCGAGATCATTTTGTATTTGGGCATCGGCATTTACCCATGGAAATTCAATTAAACGAAACATCAAGATATACAAATCTTGGGGATTGGATTACCCATTACACCTATGCCGTTTTTGATGGAAAAAATTTAGAGCTAAAACGTCTTTCAGAGTAAAAAAGTAGGGCTGCATTTATGCACAGCCCTATATAGTGTGGATTGCCAGGTAGGTTTATTTCAAGAGCATTTGTTCTACAAAAGTAGTTTCTCCAAGGGTAACTTTTACCAGATATAACCCCTGAGTTGTTATATTACTTTTCAAATCGTTAAGAGCAATTACCTGATTTCCCTTTTCTTCTATTGCTATAGATTTAGAAACAATCCTCTTTCCATTAAGATCCATAATTTCTACGGTACACGTTTCGTGCTTAGCATCAGAGATCTGGAGTTTGAGATTGTCTAAAGTAGAAGGGTTAGGAAACAGTCGTATATTTTTTGAATCGGATATCAAGTTTTGATTTGCTCTGCTTGTAGTATTATTTAACCCCTGGATCACGAATTTTTCCCAGGAACCAATGTTGGTTCTATTACAGAATATACCTTTGTCTTTTCCGTTTTCATGACTCACATATTTACCATTATTACCTTTGATTGCATAGAGGTCATTTCCTAAGGGTTCCAAAACGAATTTTTCCCATGCGCCTACTGCATTACGATTACAATTCATGGCTTTGGCTCCGTTCTCAGAACTTACATATTTACCATTGTTGCCTTTGATCGCATATTGATTGTTACCAAGGGATTCGAAAGTAAATTGTTCTTCTGTCCCTGCGGTATTGCGATTTGCTCTCATTGATCGAGAACCATTTTCGGCACTTACATATTTATTAATAGATTGCCCCAAAATGGAAACATTAGTGTTAGGCGAACCATCTGTTCCTTCAGGAATTACATAAACTAAAATGTCAACTACAGAGACATTTCCTTTGTTGTCATAGGCTTTTACTTCAAGAAGATAATTTTTTACAGGTAGATTGGCCAAAGCATTATCCTGTCCGCGGTCATTCCATAAATAGGGAGCAAATCGCTCTGTTCTAACGAATTGTCCATCGATAATCAGTTGGATTTCTTTTACTCCGTCTGCGTCTGTAGCTTCTGCCTCTACAGTAAAAGTTGCAGGAGCTACCAATCGTTTATTCAGGGTAGGGAAAAGTACTCGTAGTTTTGGGCCTTCTCCTTGTCCACTACCTCCGGTTCCTGCTGTTCCTATTTCGCCCAAGTCATCTCCGCCATCACTACCGTCAGTTCCGCCGTCACCATTAAACCTTGGTCTGCTGGATAACCAGGCCATATCCCATTTGGGTCCGATTTGATCACATCCTTCCGGACCGAGATCTACTCTACCTGGGCAGCCAGGCTCATCGGGTGCATCGTTAAATGGTCCATTACCACATTGTATGTCATTATAAATGGGATCTCCATTTTGATAAGCGCGATAATTAGGGTGTTTTTTAAGTTCGTCACAGATATCAACCACACTGTATGCGGTATTATTAATAGTAACAGTTTTATTGGCAATTCCATGGTCCAAATTAGAATCACACCAACAAAATCCATTGGCTTCAAAACTGTCTTTCCAACCTGGTCTGGGATTCCACTGTTGGGATTGTACGGTAATCGCCGTAGAAAAAATGGCGAGTAGGGTAAGCATGTAAAGTTTACGTCTCATGTTTAATTTTTTTTGCGTGAATATTTATACTGGTTATTCTGTAAACGTAATTAATTATGTGTGGAAAGAGTACATTTGGAGTACATATATGGTGTAAAAGAATACATAAAGCATACTCATTGTATGATATGGTAAAAAGGAAAGTCTCTAGAGGATCTTATTAAAGAGATAATGTACGATGAAGTGCTTTTTCATCGATATGAATACCAACAGATTCTGGTGCTTTAAGTGCCGACGTATGGGTAAAGAAAAAAACAGATTGATCAAGAACAGCTTCCACCAAATAATGGCTTCCATTAAAATAAGAGTTCTTTACTCTTACTGTTGTAGAGGAGTTTTGATCAATGGATATTTCATGAGGGTATACTAGAATATTATCCGGGCTATCATGACCCAATGAAGAAAGTGCTACTTGATTTACTTCGCCAAAAAGAGACGCGATATAGTAATCTTGCGGATTTTGATACAATTCTTGAGTTGGTTTTTTGACGACAATTTCTCCTTGACGGATGACAATGGTTTCGTTGGTAAACGATAGGATGTCGGTTTTATCGTGTGTAGCAGTAATACTGGTAATATTGTTTCTGTTGAGATACCTGAACAGATTTCTGCGTAAAGAATTTCTTCTGAAATTATCTATGTTATGAAAAGGCTCATCCAAAAGCAGTACTTCTGGTTTTTTTGCTAATGCTTTGGCAAGTGCTACGCGTTGTTTTTGCCCACCACTTAGATTTTCTACTTTGGTAGCTGCAAAATCTGTCATTTCAACAATTTCGAGTAATTCATTTACTCTTCCTTGCTTTAACTCAAGCTCGAAATTGGATAAATACTGACCTATATTTTCTGCGACAGTTCTGAAGGGTTGTAATTCGAATCCTTGCGAAAGATATTTCATGTTTTCTTCACCTGGGACAAGATTATAAAGTGGGCCAAGTAACTTTTTATCTTTCCAGAATAATTCTCCTTCATTGGGCTGCAACAATCCATAGATGACCTTCAACAAGGTGCTCTTACCACAACCACTGGCACCAATAAGGGCGATATGTTGGCCTGGTTCAATCGTAAAGTTGATATTTTTTAGAACAGGGATGGTATTGTAAGCAAAAGAAAGATTGTGAATTGCAAGCATATTCAAAGATATTGAACTTTGATGAAGTTTTTGAAGAAAAAAATCCACTTCTTTTTAAAGAAATGGATTTTTTAAGTATAGGGAGTGTTTTTTGAATTTATCCTTTGATATCGTCAGTCACTTTTTCCGGCAATACCTCATATCCCATATTGTAAAGTGTGAACCCAAAAACATCTGCGAATTGCTCAATAGTTTTGCTAACTGGAGTCCCTGCTCCATGTCCTGCATTGGTTTCAATACGGATTAATGTCGGATTTTCTCCGGTTTGCTTGTCCTGTAATTGTGCAGCAAACTTGAAAGAGTGTGCAGGTACCACACGATCGTCATGATCTCCAGTGGTAACCAAGGTAGCAGGATATTCTATCCCTTCTTTTACATTGTGTACAGGAGAGTACCCTTTCAAATATTCGAACATCTCTTTGTCATCTTCGGCGGTACCGTAATCATATGCCCATCCTGCACCAGCAGTAAACGTATGATAACGTAGCATGTCTAGTACACCTACCGCAGGAAGTGCCACTTTCATAAGGTCAGGTCTTTGTGTCATTGTTGCACCAACCAGTAATCCTCCGTTCGAACCTCCTCTTATTGCTAGATAATCACTAGAGGTATATTTGTTTTCTATTAAATATTCTGCTGCTGCAATAAAATCGTCAAAAACATTTTGTTTTTGCATTTTGGTCCCGGCAACATGCCATTTTTTACCATATTCTCCTCCACCTCTTAGGTTAGGTACAGCAAAAATTCCTCCTTGCTCCATCCATACCGCATTACCAATGCTGAAAGAAGGAGTTAGACTGATGTTAAAACCACCATATCCATAAAGTAATGTTGGGTTTTTACCATTAAGTTCGATACCTTTTTTGTATGTTATAATCATAGGTACTTTGGTACCATCTTTTGAAGTGTAAAATACCTGCTTACTTTCATAATTGTCCGGATTAAAATCGATTTTAGGTTTACGATATAATTCAGAGGTTCCGTCGGTGATGTTGTATTTGTAAATGCTCGAAGGCGTTTTATAATTGGTGAATGAATAATATAATTCTTTTTCTTCTTTTTTGGCTCCAAAACCATTAGCGCTTCCTACTCCTGGAAGTTTTACTTCTCTAATCAATTTTCCGTCATAATCATATTGTAATACTTTAGAAACGGCATCCACCATATATTCTGCAAAGAAATATCCTCCACCAGTACCTGGGCTTAGTACATTTTCGGTTTCTGGAATGAAATCTTTCCAATTTTCTGGGGTAGGATTTGCTGCATCTACAGTAACTATTTTTTGATTTGGCGCATTTAGGTTGGTAACCAAGTATAGTTTTGATCCTACATTTTCGATGATATAGGTATCACTATCGGTATGATCCAGAATGGTTACTAATTCGCTATTGGGTTTAGTTAGATCTTTTATGAATAACTTATTTCCAGAAGTCGAGATACTTGCAGAAATGATTAGGTATCGATCATCTTCGGTTACACCTCCACCAATGTATCTATGTTTTTGTTCTGGTGTACCTCCAAAAATTAGTTCATCTTCTTTTTGTTTGGTGCCTAATTTGTGATAGTACACTTTGTGTTGATCAGTTTTGGCAGAAAGTTCGCTTCCTTTTGGCTTATCGTAACTAGAATAATAGAATCCTTCACTACCTTTCCAGGACATACCAGAAAATTTAACATCAATAAGGGTGTCTTCTATTACTTCCTTAGTTTCAGCATTCTTGATGATGATTTTTCTCCAGTCGCTACCTCCTTCAGAAATAGCATAAGCAACTAGTTTTCCATCTTTAGAAAAACTTACACTACCTAATGATGTAGTACCGTCTTCGCTAAACGTATTAGGATCCAAGAATACTTCAGGCTCATCACCATCACTTTTAAACCTATAGATTACATATTGATTTTGAAGACCATCATTTTTATAGAAGTAAGTGTAATCACCTTCTTTAAAAGGAGATCCGACTTTTTCATAATTCCATAAATCGGAAAGACGCTTTTTGAGATCTTCTCTGAAAGGAATATTTTCTAAATACCCAAAAGTGGTTTTGTTTTGTGTTTCTACCCATTTCCCGGTTTCTTCACTTCGATCATCTTCTAACCATCGGTAGGGGTCTTTCACTTCGGTTCCAAAATAAGTATCTACGGTATCAACTTTTTTGGTTTCAGGATAATTCAATGCAATTTGGCTTTTACTGGGTTGTTCTTTTGATTCGTTTTTGCAGGCTACCATAAAAATTAGAACAGATAGCACAAAGAGTGTGTTTTTCATGATGAGAATTCGTTAGAATAATACACAAATCTATCAAAAGAAGCGTGGCTAAATGCTAAAGAAAATATAAAAAAAGACTGCCTGTACACGAATCTATGAAGAAAAATGTTTTTCTTCCAGGAGGCTTTGGGGTTTAGCGACCTGTAGGATTAGTATACAAAGACAGTCAGAAATTTCTGTAAGAAACAAAAAAAAATGGTTTTAGAAAAGAGGTTTATACTTGTCCCAAAATTTAGATATTAAGAAAGTGTTGACAAGAAATACAAATATAGCAGGGCCAATATTTGCAGGGTCAAGTGTAACGTGAAATAAGATGATATTCACAGAGATAGGTGCCAATAGTATTAAGGCAAAAGGAACTGCTTTATTAATAAGTAGCAAAAAGCCAACAATTACCTCGATTAAACCTACAGTTTTTAGAACGTAACTACTGGCTAATGCACCAAAAAATACACCGGCCTCTGGATTTGCAAATTCAAAGTCGGGTAAAAACCCTATAAATTTATTGATTCCGAAAAGAACTAGCATCGCTCCCAACAGTATTCTTAAAATTAAAACTAACTTATTCATTATGTTATTTTTTTGTGATTAAATTACTGTATTAGAGGAGGAAATGTTAGTAACCTTACAAATCTTATTTTCTGTACAAGTGGATATAAAAAGAAAATCCCTTGCTATTTTTTAGATAACAAGGGACTTTGAGGTATTGTATAATTGGTGTTTAACCGATAAGATTATTTTCGGTGAGATATTCAGCAATTTGTACTGCATTGGTGGCTGCTCCTTTACGTAAGTTATCCGAAACGATCCACATGTTTAATGCATTTTCTCGAGAATGATCTCTACGTATTCTCCCTACAAATACATCATTTTTCCCTTCTGCATAAATTGGCATAGGATAGGTATTTGTATCTGGATTATCTTGTACGGTTACTCCTGGAGTTTCATTTAATAATGTTCTTACATCTCCTTCAACATATTCGTTTTCGAACTCAAGATTTACGCTTTCACTATGTCCTCCAACCACTGGAATTCTAATGGCAGTAGCAGTTACTGCGATAGTACGATCATCAAGAATTTTCTGGGTTTCGTTTACCAGTTTCATTTCTTCTTTGGTATATCCATTGTCCTGAAATACATCGCAGTGTGGTATTGCGTTGCGGTGTATTGGATAAGGGTACGCCATTTCACCATTCTGACCAGCATATTCATTCTCTAACTGTTGCACTGCTTTAACTCCAGTTCCTGTAATCGATTGATAAGTAGAAACTACAACTCGTTTAATTTTATATTGATCATGCAAAGGTCCTAATGCCATTACCATTTGTATGGTTGAACAGTTTGGATTGGCAATAATTTTGTCATTTGCAGACAAAGCTTTGGCATTAATTTCTGGAACTACCAACTTTTTGGTAGGATCCATTCTCCAAGCCGATGAATTATCGATTACCGTTATACCGGCATCTGCAAATTTTGGAGCCCACTCCAAAGAAGTACTTCCTCCGGCGGAGAATAAGGCAACATCCGGTTTCATTTCGATAGCAGTAGAAAGCCCTACTACAGTGTATTCATCACCTTTGTAAGAAATCTTTTTACCTACAGATCGCTCTGATGCTACAGGAATTAACTCGGTTACAGGAAATTGTCTTTCCTCTAATACTTTTAACATTACGGTTCCTACCAGTCCGGTAGCACCTACTACAGCTACTTTCATGAATTTTGTTCTTTTTAGAAATACAAAAGTCGTATAAACTCTTTTAAATTTGGGCAAATGTGAGGAATATTTTAAAGATCACAAGAAATTACACAAAAAATATAGAAATTCACATTATTTGTTATATAATAAACAAAATGTAAAAAAGAACCACCCTAGTATGGGTGGTTTAGTTAGAATATGTAGTATAGCGGTCGCTATAGATAATTCATTCTAAAAATGGTCGAAATTATTGTTTCTTCAACAAATCTCTGATTTCTGCCAACAACTCTTCTTGAGTTGGTCCCGCAGGTGGTGCCGGAGCTTCTTCTTCTTTTTTCTGTGATTTTTCGTAAGCTTTGAGCACGATAAAGATAAATAAACCGACAATTACAAAATTGATAATTGCCTGAATCAGATTACCGTAGGTCATTACAGCAGCTCCAGCTTCTTGTGCTGCAGCTAGTGTTTCATATTCTTTACCGTCAAGAGCAATAAATTTTTGTGTAAAATCGGTTCCACCTGTAATAATACCTACAATAGGCATGATGATATCAGCTACAGCCGAACCTACAATTTTGTTAAAAGCTCCACCAATAACAACAGCAGTTGCTAGGTTCACGATATCACCTTTCATTAAGAAAGATTTAAAATCTTTAAAGAATCCCATATGTTTAGATTAATATAGTTAGTACAGGTCTAATTTAACAAAAATTAATTTACACCTTGAATGGGAGAAATGATTTAAAAAATGCTTTTTCGATAAACGTCAAGAATTATCGACAACTACACGTTTTACCCGGGGTGAGATGGCAGTTAGCAACTCATAAGAGATCGTACCAGAGTGCTCTGCAATTTTTGCTGCATTCGAAGTATGATCAAAAATAACAACCTCATCACCTTCATTACAATCTATATCAGTAATATCCACCATAATCATATCCATGCAAACATTACCAATGATGTAGGCAATCTTATTATTAATCGTTACAAATCCTTTTTTATTCCCGAAGAACCTACCTATACCGTCTGCATGTCCAATAGGAATAGTAGCAGTTTTTACATATCCCGGAGCTTTATAGGCGCGATTATACCCTACACTTTCTCCTGGTTCTAAGGTATGAATTTGGGAAATAACTGATTTTAATGAAGCAACTGGTTTTAACTGCGTATCAAATTTGGCCTCATTACCATATCCATACAGACCGATGCCGGTTCTTACCATATCAAAATGTGCTTCGGGATAGTTCAATATGCCCGAGGTATTGGATTGATGAAGGATAGGTTGGTATCCTAATCGATTACTGATTTCAGAAGCTATTTTTTGAAATGTATGTATTTGATCCAAGGTAAAAGTTCTTTCTTCATGATCCTCGCTAGCAGCCAGATGAGAAAGTAAGGCTTTGATTTTTATTGCTTTGGTATTTTCAAGCTGTTCAAAAATGTAATCAATATCGTTTTCCCAAAAGCCTATTCGATTGAGACCGGTATTGAATTTAATATGAACAGGATATTCTTGTTGATTGAGAGCATCAGCAACTTTGATAAATTCTCTAAGTGTTCTAGGGCTGTATAAACTTGGTTCTAGTTGATGATTGATCAACTTTTTGAAGTTAATAGGCTGTGGGTGCAATACCAATACAGGCGTTATGATTCCGGCTTCTCTCAATAGAATACCTTCAGAAACATAGGCTACTGCAAAATAATCGGCTCCCAACGTTTCAAGATGTTTGGCAATAACAGTAGCATCGCTGCCATAACCAGAGGCCTTCACCACAGCAAGCATTTTAACATGAGGAGCGACCTTACTTTTTAGATAATTGAAATTATGAGTAAGATGGGATAGATGAATTTCTAAAACAGTTTCTTGGGTACTACTCATTCGTCTTTTCTGAGTTTTTTGATATTTCCTTAGGATCCTTTACCTCCATATCCTTCACTTTTTCCTTAAGCATAGCTTTATAATAGGCTGCTCGGCTTAGAGGCTCATATTCTTCGGTTTCTCCCAATAAGACCAAATCGTCTTTTCTGGATTTTCGATAACTATATTGTGCCAGATTCCCTGTACGAGTACATACAGCATGTACTTTGGTCACATATTCTGCTGTTGCCATAAGTGCTGGCATAGGGCCAAAAGGATTGCCTTTAAAATCCATATCCAATCCTGCAACAATTACTCGGATTCCTTTATTGGCCAAATCATTGCAAACGGCTACAATCTCATCATCAAAAAATTGAGCCTCATCGATCCCTACTACATCACAGGTATCTGCAAGAATACGTATATTGGCTGCAGCAGGAACGGGAGTTGATCGAATCTCGTTGGCATCATGTGAAACCACCATCTCATCATCATAACGAACATCTATGGCGGGCTTAAATATTTCAACCTTTTGTTTCGCAAATTGGGCGCGTTTCAATCGGCGGATCAATTCTTCCGTTTTCCCAGAAAACATCGAACCACATATTACTTCTATCCACCCAAATTGCTCTTTATGATTTACCGTATTTTCGAGAAACATTTTGTACTTTTCAGAATCAATTAAAGAAATCCCTTTTTCCTTACCTAAAAGATGAGGTAAATTTATTAAAAAACCAAAAGCAGTATCGCAAACGTATAAGAAAGTTATGAAGAAGAAATTGGAAGCTGAATTGATAAGTATTGCTCACCGAATATTACAATTAAAAGATAGATCCACATTACCACAGTTGCAAGAAGAGGCAAGACAGTTATATGAAAAACTAACCATTTTAAATTTTGCCGAAGATCATTTTGTTGGACCACAACCTACTATTGGACAGATACGTAAAGTAATCGAGGAACAAGCGCCCAATGCTTTTGAGGAAAAGGAATCAATTACTCCAGTACCTGTTGCACCACCATCAGAAATAGAAAAAAGTGTTTCAGAGTCTCCTTCGCAAACTGCTCATCAGGAAGTAAAAGAGCAAGAGCCAGTTTCTTCGGATCAGAAACCGGAACTCGTCATCGAGGAAATTAATGCCAGAGTAAGTGAGGATCTATTTGTGCCGGCTTCGGACACTAGTGAAGAAGTAAAAATATTTTCAGATACTTTGACGTCTACACCAGAGTATCAAAAAAATGATATGAATGATGTTACTCCGCAGTTAGACAAATTTGAAGATCGCGGAAAACCAAAGTCTCTTAATGAGCAACTGCGGAAAGATATCCATATCGGATTGAATGATCGTTTGGCCTTTATCAAACATCTTTTTGAAGGGAGTACGCCAGATTATAATCGCGTGCTTTCTCAATTAAATACCATAAACGATAAACAAGGAGCCGAAGATTTTATCAGCTCGATGGTAAAGCCTGATTATAACAATTGGGAAGGAAAAGAAGAGTATGAAGATCGCTTTATGGATGTTGTACTCAGTAAATACGAAAACTAAACACAAATCTAATATTTATGAAGATAGTTTATTGGATAACTACGGTTGCCCTGTGTGCCATTATGTTGTATTCTGCACAGATGTATTTTTTTAAGACTGAAATGATCAAAGGTTTTTTTGAAAGTTTCAATTATCCAACATATATCGTTATTCCTTTGGCAATAACCAAAATATTGGGGATAGTAGCTATTTTGACCAATCAAATTAAGTGGATAAAAGAATGGGCATATGCCGGTTTCTTTTTTGATCTGGTATTGGCAAGTCTTGCACATGATTATGCTGGGCATCCAGTAGGATTATCTGTATATGCGATTATTATTTTGATTGTATCCTATGCGGTTGGTAAAAAAGTGAGACCTTAATGTCAAAGTTATATATTGTTCCTACCCCTATTGGTAATTTGGAAGACATGACCTTTAGAGCGATCAAAGTACTAAAAGAAGTTGATCTTATTTTGGCAGAAGATACCCGCACTAGTGGCAAACTGCTCAAACATTTTGAAATTGCCACTCCTATGCAGAGTCATCATATGCATAATGAGCATAAAACAGTAAACAACATTACGCAGCGATTACAAAGAGGGGATACCATTGCTCTTATTAGTGATGCTGGTACTCCTGCTATAAGTGACCCCGGTTTTTTACTTACTCGAGCTTGTGTAGAGCAAGGAATCCCGGTTGAATGTTTGCCCGGGGCAACGGCATTTGTGCCTGCTTTGGTGAATAGTGGCTTACCCAATGATAAATTTGTTTTTGAAGGTTTTTTGCCTGTTAAGAAAGGACGGCAAACTCGACTAAAATTTCTAGCAGAAGAAGCCAGGACCATGATTTTTTATGAATCTCCGCATAAGTTGATCAAAACCTTAGGGAATTTTGTTGAATATTTTGGTGCCGAACGATTAGTTACTGTATCTCGTGAGCTTAGTAAATTACATGAAGAAACCATTCGTGGTACTGTCAAAGAAGTATTATCTCATTTTGAAACCAAACCTCCAAAAGGAGAAATTGTTATCGTTGTAGAAGGAAAAAAGAAATAGTGGACCAATTACTTTCAGATATTAGATCGTGTGATGTTTGCGCCGAACACTTGGCTTTGGGCCCCAGACCAGTAGTCACTGGTCATCCTGAAGCTAAAATTGTGATTATTGGTCAGGCACCTGGAACCAAAGTACATGCCTCTGGTGTTCCCTGGGATGATCAAAGTGGAAAGCAACTACGGAAATGGCTCGATGTTTCGGATGAGGTGTTTTATGATGAAACCAAGATTGCTATTGTTCCCATGGGATTTTGTTATCCGGGAAAGGGAAAAAGTGGTGATTTGCCTCCACGACCAGAATGTGCGCCGCTTTGGCATCAAAAATTATTCAATCATATGCCCAATATCGAATTAATCATCCTTATCGGACAATATGCTCAAAAGCACTATCTCCAAAAAAATGTAAAAAATAATCTTACCGAAACGGTTCGGGCGTATCATGAATATTTACCCAAGTATTTTACCTTGCCTCACCCGTCGCCAAGAAATCGTTTTTGGTTTACAAAAAACCCTTGGTTTGCCATGGATGTGCTTCCTGTACTTCAAAGTATGGTCAAAAAGGCGATCACATAAAACCTGTTTAAATTCTAGAAATGACACTATCTCAATTCATATCCAAAGTAAAAGAACAACCCCAACAATTATCCTTTGAGGATACCATGAACGTTATTGAAGAACACTACCATTTTACACCAAGTGCTTTCAAAAATGGAGAAGTAGCTAATAAAGAAGGAGAAAACTCGGGGTCCTGTAAATTATTGAGTTTTGCACAACTTCAACAATTAAGTAAAGAAGAAACTTTACATTGTTTTGGGCAATACTATACCGATGTACTAAAAACTCCTGAAGGCAATGACCATCAAAATATCCGTAATTTTATGAAAACAGGATGGGATGGGGTTTCTTTTGACCGAGATTCACTGGTTCAAAAATAAGGGATAGGATTTATAAAAACATCAACCAAACATAGTTACTAAAGAATTACGTTTCAATAATGTATTGGTGTAAGCGTTATTGATACTAAAGTAATCCTTAAAGCAATACATTATTGAAACGTAAATCGTTATTTACTATTGTAGGCGTTAGTCTGTTGGTTTTCTTGTTATGGCAATTACCCTATTTTGGAGTAATACAATACCCTTTTTTGCTATTAGGTACCTGGTTTCATGAAATGGGGCATGGTCTTACTGCTATGCTATTAGGAGGTAAATTTTATTATCTGGAGATTTACGAAAACGGAGGTGGAGTAGCTTATTCTAATGTAGAGAACAGCTATTTGAACTATGATCTGGCTAGAGCACTTACAGCTGCAGGAGGATTATTAGGACCAGCTATTTCGGGAGCGATTATGATTACTGCTGCAAAAAATCGAATAGCCTCCAAAGTTACTTTATGGGTATTATTACTAGTTATGGTATTATCCTTATGCATTTGGATTCATGACCTGCTGGCACTGGTCATTTTGAGCGTATTTGCCGCTATTTTGTTTTTTGTGGCTATACTAAGAATTCGAAATCTTGAAGCATTTACCCTATTGTTTTTGGGTACACAATGTGTGTTGAGCACCTATTTGCAAACGGGATATTTGTTTACCAAACAGTTTGAAAGAAGTGGAAAGATACACTATTCGGATACACAAATGATAGCTGCTCATCTATCAGGAACTTATTGGCTATGGGCGATAGGTATTCTTATAACAACCATTTTTTTACTCTATCGTAGTTATCGATACTATCTTCGTAAATAAAACTAGGCCATACAAGTGAATAACTTATACAGCCTAATTTTTATATGTTGATCAGGAGTAACGTCTATACGTGTTTTCCTTTTTCCCATCCGTGTTTACCAAGGTATTGTTCACCTGATTCTATAGCACCTTCTTCAACGGTGGTTCCCATAGAGTCGTTCCATCTATTCAAATACCCGAACAAAGAAATTACACCAAGCATTTCTACAATTTCACCTTCGTCCCAATACTTATATAATTCTTCTTTGATTTTGGCATCAACAGCATTAGGAATTACTGAGGCCGCCAAAGAAAAATCTAGTGCAGCACGTTCGGCATCGCTAAATGCGGGATGTGTCTTATATTCCCAAATGTTATCTAACTGTTCTTGTTCGGCACCATATCGCTCTGCGGCACGAATAGCATGAGCCTGGCAATATCTACACCCTGTAGCATTACTGCTTACCCAAGCAATCATACGTTTTAAAGCAGAGGTCACTCGGCCCTCATTTGCCATTACCGCTTTATTAAGATTAATAAATGCTTTTGAAATAGCGGGTCTTCTCTGCATAGTAAGCACAGAATTAGGGCAAAAACCAAGAGTTTCATTAAAAAATTCTGCTAGTTTTTTAGTTTCCAGGTCGTGTTCTGGAGATAATGGAGTTACTAATGGCATGTGTATATTTTTTTGAGTTTAATCTAAAATTTTAGAAAGGCAAAATACAAAACTAATACCCAAATACATGATGATGAAGATGTTTTTTGTACTTTGTATTTTTAATTGTTTGGAATAGATTACACCCATGAGATGGACACTAAAACCCACCCCTGATGCTTCGATTGTAAATGCTCTGGCAGAACGTCTTAATGTAGATGCCATAATTGCTACTTTACTGGTGCAAAGAGGGATAGAAACTTTTGATCAGGCAAAGAAATTTTTTAGACCATCTCTCGATGATTTACATGATCCTTTTTTGATGAAAGATATGGATCGTGCGGTAGATAGAATCGAATCCGCAATTCGCAATGAGGAGAATATTTTGGTGTATGGTGATTATGATGTAGACGGCACTACCTCGGTAGCCTTGATGTCATCTTATCTTTCCACTTTAACGCCCCAAGTGGCCACCTATATCCCCGATCGATATCAAGAAGGATATGGGGTTTCTTATCAGGGGATAGATTATGCACATGATAATGATATTTCATTAATTATAGCTCTGGATTGTGGGATAAAAGCCATTGAAAAAGTGGCCTATGCCAAGGAGAAAGGAATTGATTTTGTGATATGTGATCACCACCGACCAGGGGAACAAATACCAGACGCCATAGCAGTTTTGGATCCAAAACGTAGTGATTGTGAGTATCCGTATAAAGAGTTATGTGGTTGTGGTGTGGGGTTTAAGTTAATTCAAGGGTTAGCTTCAAGATACGATCAAACTATAGAGGACCTACTGCCTTATTTGGATTTGGTAGCTACAGCAATTGGAGCTGATATTGTCCCTATCACAGGAGAAAATAGAGCTCTGGCACATTTTGGACTAAAGGTAATCAATGCTCATCCCAGGACTGGATTTAAAGCGATGTTGTCTAAGGCAAACAAAACAACCCTAACCATTACTGACCTGGTATTTCTTGTTGCCCCCAGAATCAATGCTGCCGGGCGAATGAAACACGGTTTGCACGCAGTTAACCTGCTTACAGAGACAGATTTGCAGACTGCTTTACAATTTGCTTCAGAAATTGAATTGTATAATAGCGATCGTAAAGAGGCAGATAAGAAAATCACTGAGGAGGCTCTGCAACAGATCAAAGATAATCAGGAAGAAGAACGATATACCACGGTTGTTTATCAGGAAAACTGGCATAAAGGAGTTATTGGTATTGTTGCGTCCAGGCTCACAGAAACCTATTACCGACCAACATTAGTTTTCACCAAAAGTGGAGATAAATTGGCGGCCTCGGCACGATCGGTAAGAGGTTATGATGTATACGAAGCCTTAAACGCTTGCACGGATTATATCGAACAGTTTGGCGGCCATAAATATGCAGCCGGACTTACTTTGCTTGAAGAAAATTATGAGGCTTTCAAAAAGAAGTTTGAATCTGTTGTAGCATCTACTATTGATAAAAAATTATTAACTCCTGAAATCACTGTGGATATGCCGATCGAGCTCACTCAAATTACCCCAAAGTTTTATCGCATCCTAAAACAGTTTGCTCCCTTTGGTCCAGGTAATATGACTCCGGTGTTTATGACCGAAGGTGTAAAGGATACAGGGTACGGGAAGTGCGTAGGTGCAGATGACAAGCATCTAAAATGTGCCGTGCAAAAAAACAAAATTGCTGTAGGTGCTATAGGTTTTGGTTTGGGAGCGAAGCAAAACTTGATTACAGGAAATAATTCGTTTAAAGCCGCATATTCGATTGACGAAAATGAATGGAACGGGCAGGTCTCTTTACAATTAAAATTAAAAGATATAAATTAACTTATTTTTATTTAGATTGATTATAAATAATGTGTATTTTTGAATCAAAATAGATTCAGAATGAGCCCTATTGATAAAATATTCAGCAACGAAATTGGTATTTCCTTCTTCTGGAAGAAAGAAACGCAGACCAATACACCCAAAGTACAATTGATATTTAGAGATATTGGATTTTTATTAACGCTTAATGAGTTAAAAGACTTTTCGGATTCCTGCACCAATACCATTCAATCGCAATGTTGTAGTGAGTGTATGGATCCAGAACATTGTCGATCCTTATTATTAAGAACACCATCAGATAAAATTGATCTTGCGGTTAACCGACAAGAAATTCACCAGATTCAAGAATTGATCAACGGGACCATTTTTAAAATGGAACTAAAAAGTTGGATTAATGGATTAAGTTTTAATTAACCCATTATTTTTTCATAAAATCCAGGATTTTATAGGTGATTTCCTGTGCCTTGGTTTCCTGAATAAAATGTTTTTCGTCTACAAAATGAATATCTTCGGGCCTAACACCCAGAGCATTTGCCGCTCTGTTTTCTTGTGGAGGCCACTGTAGCATGGTATCGTGTATTCCCCAGATTACCGAAACAGGAACTTTTACATTTTCGAATACTTCACTATAATCCGGAAGGTCATTACACGTTTGACTAAAAAAGTAATACATCGCATCAGTTTTACCTTCTAGTAAAGGAGTTTTGTAACCCTCGACATCAACTGGGTTAAGAGTATTTTCTTTTAAACCTTCTTTAAACAACTTTTTTAATAGCGTATTGGTAGTAACCCCATTGCGATATGCCCACATGGCAGTTTTGGCAAATCCACCTGGTTTCATACGAACAGGAGGATAGAAACCTTCTTCATAGATAATCGTATTAAGTACAACTAACTTTTCGATTTTATCAGGGTCTTGCTTAATCAACTCCCAGGTCCACAAACCACCTGCATCATGCATAACATGTGTCCAGCTCTCGATACCCAAAGACTCCATAAGTTCCAGAATCCGTTTGGCGTGGTTTTCATTGTTATATATTTCAAAGCCTTCTGGAGAATCACTAGAACCATACCCCAACATATCCGGTACAATAACACGATATCCTTTTTTGGCCAATGGATCGATCATCTTGCGATATAACCAGCCTGATACAGGAACACCGTGAAGTAACAAAATAGCAGGCCCTTCACCTTTGTCGATATATTTAATCAAACCATCTTGAGTAGGGTATAATCGTTGTTCTGCTCTGAAATCCTCGTAGGTAATCTGATTTTTTCTAATTTTAGTAGTTTCATAGGGTTTGCAGGAAAATAGGAGCAATCCCATTAGGGTGAAAAGAAAAAACTTTCGCATAGCAATGATGATTTATGAGGTAGCAATTTACTTAAAATCATTTTGGTATGCCATAACTGATAAAATTTTAAAGTACGGATCTTTATTTTTGAATATAATCACCATTCAAAAAAGCATCAGGATACCGATTGTATAGTGATTTCTGCAGTATTAAATACAAAGTAATCACCGGAAACTTTACCTAATAATAGACACCCAATAGGGGAATTAGCAGCAATAGCAAAATATGCGGTATCATTTACTAGAAGTTGCCCGGCAGAAATGCTTATAAAATAATTCCCTTTTGATGTAGCTACCAAACTTCCTAAATGTGCAGGTTGAGAGGAGATAGCAATATCAATTTTGGCTAGTATTTCTTGTAACTTTTGTACTTCGGCAAGCTGTTTTCCAGCTTTTTCACGCTCTAGTTGTAACATGGCACGACCAGTTTCATGCTTATCCCCTGCAGTACTTTTTGTTTCCGAAGATAAGGATTCCTGGATATCGTTAATGGTATGCTGGATGCGTTCTAACCGTTGAGCTACATACTGCTTGCATTGGTTGAATAGCTCAAGTTTAATGTCCTCTGTATTCATTTTGTTGTGGCTTATCAAGTACTAAGGTACCATAATTACGCATTTGAATAAAGATCCATTCCGCTCTTTTTTGGGTGTAAGAAGACGGAGGGTTGGCAAGATATTTACGAGGATTGGGTAATATGGCAGCTATGGCAACGGCTTCTTCCCGGTTAAGATTAGCAGCGGTAGTATTATACCAAAACTTTGCTGCTGCTTCAGCACCATATATCCCGTTTCCCATCTCGATGCTGTTGAGATATATTTCAAGAATTCGCTCTTTGGTCCACAGCTTTTCGATGAGAAATGTAAAATAGACCTCAAAACCTTTACGCACCCAGCTTCGTTGAGGCCAAAGAAATACATTTTTTGCGGTTTGTTGTGAGATCGTGCTTGCACCACGCAATCGTTTGCCAGCCTTATGTTCGGCGAGTGCTTTTTCTATAGCTTCATGATCGAAACCGTTGTGCTCCATAAATCGTTGATCTTCGCTGCAAATCACTGCTAATTGTAGGGATTTTGAAATTTTGGATAGCGGTACCCATTGGTGTTGAATGGTGTGTTGTTTCTCGGATTGTAATTTACGTATACCCATTAGAGGGGTAGCCGGTACATCAATCCATTTGTAGGTCAGTACCCATAAAAAACTAATGACAATAAATGCAACCGTACTTTTTGCTATAAACCGAAAAAACTTTTTCATAACATCCATCAATTATTACAAAAGATCTGCTAATTCTGTGCCAACTTGAGTACCTATGGCAACTCCCATTCCTCCTAGGCGTACACCACAATAGACATGATCAGAGATGGGTTGAACAATAGCCTCTTTACGATTGCCCACACCCATTATGCCGCTCCAGCGATGCTCAATTTCAAAATTAGTATCTGGTAAAATCACCTCATGTAAAAGCTGTTCTAATTTGTTCTGTATTAATGGTGTTTGTTCTAATAGGGTTGTTTCTTCATTTTTAAAATCAAGATTTCTGCCTCCTCCCAATAGGATTCGGTTATCAATATTTCTGAAATAGTAATATCCCTTATCCAGATGGAAAGTGCCTTTGATATGTAAATTTTTGATTGGTTGGGTAATCAGTACCTGAGCTCTGGCAGGTTTCACCTTGGTAACGCCCAATTGTGAGGCAAAACCGTTGGTTGCAATAAGTGCTTTGTTAGTATAGAACGTAAAATGTTCGGTTTTTATTTCTACAGCAGTGTTAAGATCTTCAATTTGAGTTACTTGGCAAGCGCTTAAGATTTTGATATTTTGTTGATGCACTTTCTGTATCAAGGCATCCATCATCTTGCCAGTATCAATCTGACCTTCGAACTGATTTACAATATACTGCGAATGAATATTTCTGAAATGAAAGTGATTTTCGGAAAGGAAGAAGGTGTCTTTTTTGAAAACAGGATGTAACAACTGGTTAATTTCCTCTTTTCTAGACAAACATTCTTCAAACAATGCCATGTCTGTTTGGGTAAATAATTCGTACCCTTGGTTGGGTTGATAATCTATTGATCGATCTCCTAAAGTTTCTCGTAACAAACTTAGACCATGATATCTTTTTTGAACAAGTTGTAATAGCTCTGCTTCAGAGTGAGTGTTGAGGTCATCCAAGATTTCGGATAAGCTCCCAAAACAGGCAAAGCCTGCATTTTTCGTGCTAGCGCCGTTGGGCAGTATACCTCGTTCTAGAATTACAATTTTGGCATTAGGAAATTTTTCTCGTACCCTTAGTGCACAAGAAAGTCCTACGATTCCACTACCTATAATGGTGAAATCGATATTGGACAACCATGTTTTGTATTCCCAATAGCTTAGATTCATAAAAAAAGCCTCTATTAAGAGGCTTTGGATAATATTATTGTTGTTTTGGTTCTTTCATTTCAAAGTCCTCCATAAACTTTGTTGTATAATTACCAGCAACATAATCTGGATGATCCATAAGTTGCCTGTGAAAAGGAACCGTAGTTTTTATCCCTTCGATAATGAATTCATCTAATGCTCTTTTCATTTTATTGATTGCTTCTTCTCGTGTTTGAGCCGTTGTAATCAATTTGGCAATCATAGAGTCATAATTAGGAGGAATAATGTATCCACTATATACATGGGTATCTACTCGAACACCATGTCCTCCTGGAATATGTAAATTGGTAATTTTTCCTGGAGAAGGTCTAAAGTCCTTATAAGGATCTTCAGCATTAATTCTACATTCGATAGAGTGCAATTGCGGATAGTAGTTCTTTCCTGAAATTGGCACTCCTGCAGCAACTAATATTTGCTCACGGATCAAGTCATAATCTACAACTTGTTCTGTAATAGGGTGCTCTACCTGAATACGAGTATTCATTTCCATAAAGTAGAAGTTTCTGTGTTTGTCTACAAGAAATTCTACCGTTCCTGCCCCTTCGTATTTGATAAACTCGGCTGCTTTGATAGCCGCTTCTCCCATTCTGTCTCTCAATTCGTCGGTCATGAATGGAGAAGGAGTTTCTTCGGTAAGTTTTTGGTGTCTACGTTGTACTGAACAATCTCTTTCAGACAAATGACAAGCGCGTCCGTTACTATCACCTACTACCTGAATCTCGATATGTCTTGGCTCTTCGATAAGCTTTTCCATATACATATCATCGTTTCCAAAGGCAGCTTTACTTTCTTGTTTAGCAGACTCCCATGCGGCTTGAAGGTCTTCTTCTTTCCATATAGCACGCATTCCTTTTCCACCACCACCGGCACTTGCTTTTAGCATCACAGGATATCCTGTTTCTTTAGCTACTTTTACACAAGTTTCGAAGTCAGGAATAACGCCTTCACTTCCTGGTACACAAGGAACTCCTGCTTTGATCATGGTTGACTTTGCAGAAGCTTTATCTCCCATTTTGTCAATCATTTCTGCGCTGGCCCCAATAAATTTGATTTGGTGTTCTTCACAGATTTTAGAGAATTTGGCATTCTCTGATAAAAATCCATAACCAGGGTGTATTGCATCTGCATTTGTAATTTCTGCAGCAGCAATAATATTTGACATTTTTAAATATGATTCGGTACTGGGTGCAGGTCCAATACAAACGGCTTCGTCTGCAAATCGAACGTGTAAACTTTCGGCATCTGCTGTAGAATAAACCGCAACAGTTTTGATTCCCATTTCCTTACAGGTTCTGATTACCCTCATGGCAATCTCACCTCTATTTGCAATTAGAATTTTTTTAAACATAACTTCTTAAAAATTACAATTGTCCAAAAAACAAATTCCACGGTTATTCACCTGTTGGAATTTGGTATTTGAATTTTGGGATTACTTATGATGGGTCTACTAAGAAAAGAGGTTGATCAAACTCTACTGGAGAAGAATCATCAACAAGAACTTTTACTATAGTACCAGAAACTTCACTTTCGATTTCGTTGAAAAGCTTCATCGCTTCAATAATACAAAGTACATCTCCTTCTTTTACGCTATCTCCAACTTCTACAAAAGTAGGTTTGTCTGGAGCAGGTTTTCTGTATAAAGTTCCGATAATTGGAGATTTGATTGTAATATATTTTGAATCGTCTTCTGCAGGTTTTTCAGTTGCTGCAGGTGCTGCAGGAGCAACTGGTGTTGGAGCAGCTTGTACTGGTGCAGGTTGAGCAGGAACGGCGCTACCAACAGGAATCTGTTGAACAATTGTAGTTTCCTTGCTGTCGTCTGATGCAGTTTTGATGGTGATTTTAACGTCATCCATCTCTAATTTTACTTCGCTGGCCCCTGACTTGGCTACGAATTTAATCAAATTCTGAATTTCTTTTAAATCCATAATATTGGGTATTGTGTGTTTAGTTGTTTAGGAATTATAGGCCCATTTCAGATAAATAGAACCCCATGTAAAGCCTCCTCCGAAAGAGGCAAACACGATATTATCTCCTTTTTTGAGTTGTTTTTCATAATCATGCAACAATAATGGTAGGGTGGCCGAGGTGGTATTACCATATCGCTGTATATTCATAAGGACTTTATTTTGGTCAAGCCCCATTCGATTAGCAGTTGCATCAATAATTCGTTTATTAGCCTGGTGAGCAACTAGCCAATCTACGTCATCTCCTGTAAGATTGTTACGTTCCAAGATTTTGGTACTGGCATCAGCCATATTAGACACAGCATATTTAAATACTGTTTTACCGTCCTGTTGCACAAAATGCTGTTTGTTGGCTACGGTTTCTGCGGATGGAGGTAGGATAGAACCACCGGCTTCGATTTTTAGGAATTCTCGTCCAATACCATCGGTACGCAAGTACTCATCCTGAAATCCATATCCTTCTTCGTTAGGTTCGAAAAGAACAGCACCTCCACCATCACCAAAAATGATGCATGTAGCACGATCAGTATAGTCTATAATAGAAGACATCTTATCAGCACCGATAAGTAATATCTTTTTATATCTTCCTGATTCGATATAGCTTGCTGCGGTAGACATTCCATACAAAAAGCTGGAACAAGCTGCTTGTAAATCGTAAGAAAAAGCATTTACTGCTCCAATGGCAGAAGCTGTGAAGGCTGCAGTGGCAGCTACCGGAAGATCTGGTGTTGCGGTTGCAAAAATAACCATGTCGATCTCTTTAGGATCGAGATTCTTTTTGGCGATAAGATCCTCGGCTGCTTTAATGCCTAAGTAAGAGCTCCCTTTATCAGTATCTTTTAATAATCTACGTTCTTTAATACCTGTACGGGTGGTGATCCATTCATCGTTTGTGTCAACCATTGTTTCCAAAATCTGATTTGTTAACACATAATCTGGCACATACGCGCCTACAGCTGTGATAGCGGCTGTGATTTTACTCATATCTTGATTTTAGTTTCATCTGAGCAATTTTGCTTCAGATGGAATTCACCAATTGATGCTTTACACTTCTGTAAAGCAAGGGTTTACCTTAAAAAAATATTTAGTTCATCTCATGAATTATAGCACAAAAATGAGCTAAAAAGTCGTTGAAATTACTAAATTATATACAAATATGGCGCAAAATAATTGGATTTTGACACATATTCAACTAAAAACAAAAAAACTCTCACAAAAGTGAGAGCTTACTTTAAAATTTTAACAGTAGCTTTATGCTACTTCCTCTTCGGTATTATCGATTACTACCTGCCCGCGGTAATATAATTTACCTTCGAACCAGTGTGCTCTGTGATATAAATGTGCTTCACCAGTAGTAGGATCCGTAGCAATTTGTGGTACAGAAGCTTTATAATGCGTTCTTCTTTTATCTCTTCTAGTTTTCGATATTTTTCTCTTAGGATGTGCCATTGCTCAGCTATTATTTATCGTTTAATAAGTTTTTTAATTTATCCCAACGAGGATCTGTCTCCTCATTATCATTTGTTTCTTTATTTTTTTCCTTCGGACTTAGCTCTTCCAACTTTTCGAGTATGTCAGACTGTAAAGTACCATCTTCAACACCAGGGTGTACTCTTTTTGAAGGCACACCTAATACAATAAGTTCGTAAATATATTGCTGTACATTTACTTCATATTCTCCATGTGGAATAATAAGAAGCTCTTCATTTTCATCATTAAACTCCTGACCAAATTTAATTACCAAAAAGAAATCATCTTCTACAGGTAAATCAAAAGGTTCATTAGTGACATCGCAATTTACATTTACCGTACCACTAGCTTTAAACTCAAGTTCTAAAAGCGTTGCTTTTTTGTTAAACTCAAGATCAATAGTTATTGCCGCAGCATTAAACTCATCATACTCAAAATGTTCAAAGAACGTATTGTCAATCTCATACTTGAAGCGATGTAATCCTTGCTTCAATCCAACAAAAGGAATAGTATACTCTTTTAGTTGTATCATTCTATCACCAGTTTCAAGCGTCGCCAATTTAATTAAGGCGGGTGCAAAGATAACAAAAATTCGTTATGAAAGTATTTTTGTAAACAAAATTATATCAGAAAGTTAGTGAATTGATAGGTTGCTTACAAAAGCGCTTTACAATTGATACACTTCTTTGCTGTTTAAGCTTGTTGTTGATTGTTTTTGTTTTGTGGTTTACGGGGTTGTTTTTTTAGTGGATTCTTAGTCAAATCCTGATATTCGTTTCGATTCTTATAAATTTTTAAAGCGGCAAATACTGCTTCTTTAAAAGAGCTATTGTCGGCTTTGTTTTGTCCAGCTATCTCAAAAGCAGTGCCGTGATCTGGAGAGGTCCGTACCTTGTTCAATCCAGCCGTATAGTTTACGCCTTTGCCAAATGATAAGGTTTTGAAAGGAATCAATCCCTGATCGTGATAGGCGGCAACAATAGCATCAAAAGCTTTGTAATTATCCGAACCAAAAAAGCTGTCGGCCGCATAAGGGCCAAACACCAATTTACCAGAATCTATAATTTTTTGAATAGTTGGTTTTAAAACTTCTTCATCTTCTTTACCAATAACACCATTATCTCCACTGTGGGGATTAATACCCAGCACAGCAATTTTTGGTTTTGCTATGGCAAAATCTTGTTTTAGGGTGTGGTGTATCGTATTGATTTTTTGCTCGATAAGCTCTGGAGTTATGGTTTCTGCTACATCTTTTACGGCGACATGATCGGTTAGCAAACCAACTTTTAGATCATCTGTAATCATAAACATCAAACTGTTACCTTGTAATTCCTGATCCAGATAATCGGTATGACCAGGAAATTTGAATTCGTCGGATTGGATGCTACTCTTGTTAATAGGAGCGGTGACCAATACATCGATTTCATCATTTTTTAAGGCTTGGGTTGCCGCTTTTAAAGATTTGATGGCATAACTTCCTACTTTTTCATCTTCTTCGCCAAATTTAATGTCCAACGGCTCTTTCCATACATTAAGGACATTGATTTTTCCATCTAAGATTTGAGAAGTTTTATCGATACCGTGAAGATTGATATTGGTTTGGTACTTTTTCTTAAGAAAAGAAAGAATCTTTACCGACGCGAAAATTACAGGAGTGCAAAAATCCAGCATTCGAGTATCCTGAAAAGTTTTCAGAACCACTTCGCTTCCTATACCATTTAAATCACCTATAGAAATTCCTAATCTTATTTTTTTTTCTTTCTTCATTATATAAAGTACTTAATCTGTATTTTTGAAGTCCAAAATCAAACCTCAAATAGTAAGGTCACAAATTTAATTAAATAATTCGCATTTATGTTTACTGGGATCATTGAAGAATTAGGAACGATTACTTCCTTGAAGAGCGATCAGGAAAATCTGGATATTACTGTACAATCCAACTTTACATCAGAGTTAAAAATCGATCAAAGCGTGGCGCACAATGGAGTTTGTCTTACCGTAGTTGCAATTGATGGAGATCGCTATACCGTTACCGCGATTAAAGAAACTCTGGATAAGACTAATTTGAATGATCTAAAAGAAGGGGCTATTGTAAATCTGGAAAGAGGAATGAAGCTAGATGATCGATTGGATGGACATATCGTGCAAGGGCATGTTGATCAGACCGCAGTTTGCAAATCAGTAACTGAAGCTGATGGGAGCTGGTATTTTACTTTTGAATATGATCCGAGCCTAAATAATATCACAATAGAAAAAGGATCTATTACGGTAAATGGAGTAAGTCTCACGGTGGTGAACTCTCAAAAAAGCGAGTTTAGTGTAGCGATTATTCCTTATACTTATGAGCATACCAACTTTAATACGTTTACTGAAGGTACGGTGGTCAACCTGGAGTTTGATGTGATCGGAAAATATGTAAAACGCATTACCGAATTGCAATAGGATTATTGACGTTCGTACTTTGAGTAAAACCATAGTTTGGGAGAAAGATTAGGGTCGTCACCCGAATAATAGCCCCATCCAATAATCTCGTAATATTCTTGAGATACAGTTTCTTTGAAGTATTCGATTTTTTGAGGATTTTGTTCGTTACGTTGCCAAATAATGGTGTTTTTCCCTTCGGTGCTACCACTATGAATTACAGTCTCGTCTGGTTTTCTAACTACGCACCATAACTTTCCGTCCTGAATCTTATTCACTCCATGGCTTACGATTTTTTTGCCAGTATCTGGGTAGTAATCGGTAATGGTTACTTTTTGAAAATATGGAGTGTCTGATTGATATACCTGCAAAACATCAATACTATTTACTTGGGTTAATCCTTCTTTTTGAAGGCTGGCTTTGCTGATGTTTTTTAAGTCTATTTTGTCTTTAGGTACTTGTTGTTGGTCCTCAAAAATCAGGAACTCACCTTTCCAGGTACCGTCAAGGATTTTATAGACATTTTGATGCTCTTGGTCCGCAGCTGTGACTTTTGGTTGAATTTCAATATTATCAATAGGAACTTTGTTCTGGCAACTACTGTTTATCCAGAACAAGACAAATACATATATGTGCCATTGTTTTATCATATCAATGTCATATACGGTATTTTGGTTTTAAAATTAGAAGTGTAGTGTACTGGGGTAGGCAGAAGTAGAAAAGATGTTACATCAATTCTACTTCATTAAATTTAAATAGTGACACTTTGTCCCTTCCGATCTTTAGGAGTACACCTCCCAGATCACTTAAATTTGAGCAGGATTGAAAATCCAATACTTTACCAAAATACTGGCTTTTTGTATCAATTACTTTATACTGCATAGCTTACAATTTGATTCGTATTTCCCAATTTTTTTATTCTAGTTGTTCTTTCCCCAAAAAACATACCAGATAATATCAAATTCGTGGGGTAAATGTAATAGGCAATGTTGGGAATCAAAAAAAAACTTATTAGGTTTTATTAACAACATTTCAAGGATTTTGAGTGTAAGTGTTTGTTTTACAGTGTTTTTAGAGTTTAAAATGAGAATATAATGCAAAATTAGTTTTTGGAATTATTCCAAATTTTGTATCTTTGTTTTGGAATTATTCCAATTATCTCTAGGTAGACCTCATTTATAATTTTAAGAGATTTTCACCTTTTATTAAGTTCTTTTTTGGATCTGATGGCATGCGATTTGCAAAATCAATAGTAACCAAATCGTATGACTATGATAATAGAAGTACCTAATGAAAATGATTTTAGGCTATGAGTGGTATTAATTATGAAATACAAAACAGAAAATTGCAATCGTATAAACATACGTTTGACTATAACTTTTGTAAGCGAAAGTATAACGAGTATGCTTCTATGGACTTAAAGAAGTTTCAGAAGTGTTTGATGGATCCCAAGAAATTGGGTGAGATTGGTCATTTGTGTTCTTTTATTCTTTGGGTCAAAAACAAAGAAAAGCATGAGTACCGAGATACCCTTGGGGATTATGGATTAATCCATTTATTGTTTCACTGCTTGGAGAGTGAACATCACGCCAAAATCCATGGTGAATATATCCATATGTTGTTTAAAGAGGATATCAAATTAGTGTAATTGATAGATTATAAATGATATGGAAGCTGTTTCTTTTAGGGAACGGCTTTTTTTGTTTAGAGAAGTATTGTTTTTCAAAAAATATAGACAGTATCAAAAAATGAAACTGATAGGTTTTATCTTCACAGAATAAAAACCCCATGGCAGAGATTTGTTATAAGCTATCGTCAGTAGGGGAATGAATTAACTGACATGGGATTTAATAATGGAACTATTAGTTCTTTAGATTTACAATGAAATGATAAAAAAGTTAAGAAAATAATGCTGAAATCGAAAAGAATAGAATCTATCGATATTCTAAGGGGTATTGTCATGATTATTATGTGTTTGGATCACACTAGAGATTTTTTTCAGGATTTGCAGGTGGCTGGGTCTCCTATGAATCTTAAAACTACAACTCCAACATTGTTTTTTACGAGATATATTACTCATTTTTGCGCTCCGGTTTTTGTCTTTCTCTCCGGTCTTTCTGTGTATTTACAGTCGATGAAGAAAACAAAGAATGAATTGACAAAATTTCTTATTACTAGAGGTATATGGTTAATTTTTCTAGAAGTTGTACTTAATAATTTTTTATGGGGTTTCGATATACGTTACTTTTTTATAAGTTTTCAGGTTATATGGGCAATTGGCGTATCAATGATTGTTCTTGCAGGCATAATACATTTGAAAAAACACATAGTATTGGCTTTGGGAATTGCTATTGTGGTAGGGCATAACTTAATAGACGTTTTCATTGTTGATAAGAAAATGTTTGAATATAGTGAACATATAACCTGGGATTTCTTCTGGTATCTGTTTTATCAAAGAGGAGTAATGCAAATTAATGAATATCATTATGTCAGATCAAGTTATCCAATGCTTCCGTGGCTTGGAATCATGATTTTAGGCTATTGTTTAGGACGTCTATATGCAAAAACAATTGGTTCAAAGGCAAGATTTAAGTATCTCTTATCCGCAGGTTCTTTAATGCTATTACTTTTTGCGTTGTTAAGAACATTTAATTTGTACGGAGATCCTCAATGGAGTTTTGATGTTCAAGGTTCTTTTTTTGAATCGCTGGTCTCATTTCTTAGGATAACAAAATACCCACCTTCTTTCCATTTTACTTTGATCACCCTAGGGGTTTGTCTAATTGCTCTAGCGCTATTGGAAAAAGTGAAAAATCAGGTCACAAATTTTCTGCTTGTTTTTGGCCGAGTTCCACTATTCTTTTACTTTTTACATGTTGCAGTTATTCACCTTTCTAGTATGCTTCTCAAACCTTTTTATGGAGATACTATGTATTCTGCTATTAATAATTATGAAAATTATATAAATAGGGAGCATCGATATCTTGGCACGGATTTGCTTGGAGTATACATTGCCTGGATTTTAATAATTGCTGTACTGTATTATCCTTGCTTAAAATATATGTACTATAAGATGAATAATAAAGAAAAGAAATGGCTAAGTTATTTATAAGAATTAATGATCTTAATTATCTTTATGTTCCTTATAAGTGATGTGTTTTCTTCATTTGAAAGTGTTGTTAAGGAGATTAAAATGATCAACTCCTCGTCCAAGATTTGCTTCACTATAATGCATAAAAAAACCCTAGCTTTTGCTAAGGTTTTGTTATAAAGTGGTCCCACTTGGGCTCGAACCAAGGACCCCCTGATTATGAGTCAGGTGCTCTAACCAGCTGAGCTATGGGACCTAAAACGGACGGCAAATTTAAGGATTTGACCAATACACGCCAAACATTTTTTATTTTAATTTATATCCTGACAAAGCTCTATCAAAACCCCATTGGTGCTTTTGGGATGCAGAAAAGCAACTAGCTTGTTGTCTGCCCCACGTTTAGGAACTTTGTTAATGATCTGAAACCCTTCTTTTTCCAGTCTTTCTAACTCTTTTTCAATATCATCAACATCAAAAGCAATATGATGAATACCTTCTCCTTTTTTGGAGATAAATTTTCCTATAGGGCCATCTTCATCGGTGCTTGCTAGTAGTTCAATTTTACTTTCTCCAACCTTAAAAAAAGAAGTGATTACCGCTTCACTTTCTACTGCTTCCTGCTTATAAGGAGCTACACCCAATAGTTGCTCATACAACGCATTGGCTTTGTCAATATCCTTTACGGCAATACCTAAATGTTCTATTTTATTAATGTGATTCATGATATACTTTTATCTCTATTCGGTAAAAGTACAATTAATATGTATTTTTGCACCTATGGAAACAAACAGACAGAAAAAAATTGCTGGAGTATTGCAACGCGATGTAGCCGATGTAATACAACAAGCGTTACGTGATGCTGGGGTGAAGGGGATTTTGGTTTCCGTGACCAAGGTAAGTGTTACTACAGATCTTTCTATCGCAAAAGTATATATGAGTATCTTTCCTCATGAAGAGGGAGAAAATGTGCTGAAGGAAGTAAATGCTGTAAAATCACAAATCAAACATCAGGTGGCATTGCGTACCAAAAATCAACTACGACGTATGCCAGAGATGTACTTTTTTATTGATGATTCTCTAGAATATATTTCTAATATAGAAAAAGCGGTAAAGGGAGAAGAAAATCCTATTCATAATCCAGATTTATTGGAAAGGCGTAAAAAGAAGTGAATTTTTCGTACTACATCGCCAAGCGATATCTATTCTCCCCTGGTAGCAGCAATGCGATCAATATTATCACAATTATTGCAGCCACAGGGGTGGTTATAGGAGCGATGGCCTTGTTTTTGGTATTGTCAGGTTTTGCCGGGCTCAAAGATTTTAGCCTTCAGTTTTCGTCATATTTTGATCCCGATCTTAAGATTTTCCCAGCCAGTGGAAAAACATTCACTTTTGATGCTACCCAAAAAGAAAAATTAAAAGGTCTTGAGGAGGTCGCTTATTTTTCTGAAATAGTAGAAGAGCGGGTTTTTTTAGAATTTAGAGATAAGCAGAAAGCAGCCTTTATAAAAGGAGTAGACCAAAATTACAGTAATGTGATCCAAACCGACAGTATTATTGTGTATGGAGAATGGTTGACGAACAACGACTTTCAGGTGGTCGCGGGTAACGGTATTAGCCGTGAATTAAGTATGACCGTCGAGCCAACCTATACCAATTTGTTGAGTATCTATGCTCCCAAACCTGGTAAAGGAATCCCCAATGATCCTTCCAAAGCATTTCGAGTAGAAAAGGTGGTAAATGTTGGGATTTATAGTGTAAATGAAGAGCTGGATAAAAAATACATTTTTGCAACTACAGGTCTTGCCAGAGCTTTGTTAGATCTTCCAAAAGATAAAGTTACGCATATAGAACTAAAACTAGCTACAGGAGCAGACGAGGCGTCACTTAGAGAAAAACTTTCTTCGATTTTTGGTCATGATGCGATTGTAAAAAACAGGGTGCAACTCAATGATACCCTGTATAAGATGTTGAACACAGAGAATCTGGTCTCTTATTTGGTGATTACTCTTATTGCCATCATCGCCTTATTTAATGTTGCAGGGGCTATTATTATGATGATTATTGACAAAAAAGGGAATGCCAAAACGCTTTACAACATTGGGGCTACGGTGCCTATGATTCGAAAAATATTTTTATTTCAGGGATCGTTAATGACCGTACTTGGGGCGATCTTAGGATTGCTTCTAGGTTACATCCTTATTGTATTGCAACAGCAATTTGGCTTGTTGATGATTACGCCATCTTTGGCCTATCCAACCAAGATTACCGTAATGAGTTTTGTGGTAGTATTTCTTACCATAACCGTAATAGGGTTTATTGCCTCATTGCTAGCATCTAGTAGAATTAACTATGAGTTGGTGAGTTAATCTCTATACAAACTGATATCCTGCAAATTTTTCCAAGACTTCGTCAAAAGCAGCAAAAACATCATCAGGATGATCACTGGTTACCATTTTAGTTCGATATTCTTTGAAGTGTGGAATACCCTTGAAGTAATTGGTGTAGTGTCTTCGTGTTTCAAAAACGCCTAATTTTTCTCCTTTCCAATCGATAGACATTTGTAAGTGTCTACGTGCTGCTGCAACTCGCTCTTCAATGGTAGGTGGAGCTAGATGTTCTCCAGTTCTAAAAAAGTGCTTTACTTCTTTAAAAAACCAGGGGTATCCAATGCTGGCCCTACCGATCATGGCACCATCCAAACCGTATTGGTCTCTCATTTCTACGGCACGTTCTGGTGAGTCGACGTCCCCATTTCCAAACACGGGAATATGCATTCTGGGATTGTTTTTTACCTCGGCAATGGGTTTCCAGTCGGCATTACCTTTATACATTTGGGCACGGGTACGACCGTGTATTGAAATGGCTTTACAACCCACATCTTGTAAACGTTCTGCTACTTCTACTATTCGAATAGAATCGTGATCCCAACCTAATCTTGTTTTTACCGTTACAGGTAATTTGGTGTGCTCTACCATAGCCTTGGTAAGCGATACCATAAGATCTATGTCTTTTAAGATTCCTGCTCCAGCGCCTTTGCTCACTACTTTTTTTACAGGGCAACCAAAATTGATATCGATAATATCAGGTCCAGAAGCTTCTACGATCTCTACAGATTTAAGCATTGAATCCAGGTTGGCACCAAAGATTTGAATCCCAACAGGTCGTTCTTTTTCGTAGATATCTAATTTCATGACACTCTTTGCAGCATCCCGAATGAGCCCTTCGCTCGAAATAAATTCGGTATATACCACATCAGCCCCTTGTTCTTTACACAAAGCACGAAATGGAGGATCGCTCACGTCTTCCATCGGCGCTAATAACAAAGGAAATTCTCCTACATCTATGTCTCCAATCTTAGCCACGGCAACTATTAATTTTTGGCAAAAATACGAATTATAATAGACCTAAGAATTGAAGCAAAGAATATCTAGGGCAAAAATACCGTGAGAGATGATATAAACCTTCTAAAATCAATTATATTTGCAAGTCATTAACAGTGTGAAAATTGCGTGAGGGATAGTAGCAAGCTACCCTGTAGCGCGGATAGCCCGACCTGTAATGAAATGGAAGGGCACGCCCAAAACCTATTTGAGAAAGAAGAATGAAGCATATTAGAAACTTTTGTATTATAGCGCATATCGACCATGGTAAAAGTACATTGGCAGATCGATTATTGGATTATACCGGTTCGGTAACTGCTCGTGAGGCACAGGCTCAGTTGTTAGATAGCATGGATTTGGAGCGAGAGCGTGGAATCACTATAAAAAGTCACGCGATACAAATGGAGTATACTTATAAAGGTGAACAATATATATTGAATCTTATCGATACTCCTGGTCATGTGGATTTCTCTTATGAGGTTTCTCGATCTATTGCTGCCTGCGAAGGAGCGTTGTTGGTCGTAGATGCTGCACAAAGTATACAGGCTCAGACCATTTCTAACCTGTATTTGGCTCTGGAGAATGATCTGGAAATTATACCCGTACTTAATAAAGTGGATTTACCTAGTGCTAATCCAGAAGAGGTAACCGATGATATTGTGGATTTGTTAGGATGTGATGCTGAAGAGGTAATCCCGGCCAGTGCAAAAACTGGTATTGGGATCGAAGAGATTTTGGAAGCGGTAATCGAACGCATACCTGCCCCAGAAGGAAACCCTGAAGAACCATTACAAGCACTAATTTTTGATTCGGTGTACAATCCTTTTAGAGGAGTAGAAACTTATTTTAGGGTAGTTAACGGAGAAATCAAGAAAGGACAACAGATTAAATTTGTTGCAACGGGCAAGAACTACTTTGCAGACGAAATAGGAACGTTAAAGTTGAATCAGGTTCCTAAACAAGTTATAAAAACGGGTGATGTAGGATATCTGATTACAGGAATTAAAGACGCAAGGGAGGTAAAGGTAGGAGATACAGTTACCGATGCCAAAGTACCTACTCAAAATGCGATTGAAGGATTTGAGGATGTAAAACCAATGGTATTTGCAGGGATTTATCCAGTAGATACTGAAGATTATGAAGAGCTTCGCGCTTCTATGGAGAAACTACAGCTTAATGATGCCTCGCTGGTATTTACGCCAGAGAGTTCTGCAGCTTTGGGGTTTGGGTTTCGATGTGGATTCCTGGGGATGTTACACATGGAAATTATCCAGGAACGACTAGAGCGAGAATTTAATATGACCGTAATTACTACGGTTCCTAACGTATCTTATCATGCGTTTACCAATAAAGAACCAGATGAGGTAATTATTGTAAATAACCCTTCGGATTTACCCGACCCTTCAAAAATGAATCGGGTAGAGGAGCCTTTTATTAAAGCTTCGATTATTACCAAAGCAGACTTTGTTGGTCCGGTAATGTCATTGTGTATTGAAAAAAGAGGACAGATTACCAATCAAACCTATCTTACACCAGAACGTGTTGAGCTGACTTTTGATATGCCTTTGGCAGAGATCGTTTTTGATTTTTATGATCGTTTAAAAACCGTTTCCAAAGGGTATGCTTCTTTTGATTATGCTCCTATTGGTCTAAGAGCGTCAAAACTGGTGAAGGTAGATGTACTTTTAAATGCAAATACGGTAGATGCGCTTTCTGCACTATTGCATCAGGATAACGCATATGATATTGGTAAGAAAATGTGCGAAAAACTGAAGGAACTCATCCCAAGACAGCAGTTTGATATTCCTATCCAGGCAGCTATTGGCGCTAAAATTATTGCTCGAGAAACCGTGAAGGCGCTTCGAAAAGATGTTACTGCCAAGTGTTATGGCGGAGATATTTCTCGTAAAAGAAAATTACTTGAAAAACAGAAGAAGGGTAAAAAGCGTATGCGTCAGGTAGGTAATGTAGAAATTCCTCAGGAAGCGTTTATGGCCGTACTGAAGTTGAATGACTAACCAGTCATAGACCTAAACTAGAAATATACTTGTAAGAAACAGACTTCTTTTTATTTCAGTCAAAAGAGGTTTAAGTGCAATTTTATTCGCTGAAATACTCATTTTTTCTAAAAAATTTGTATCTTGCGGTCGGTAAACCCCTAGACCTAAGTAATTTGTAGCGATGCGTATGATTTACTGCTATATCATAAAGTAGCCATTTGTACGTTATCACTATTGCACTAAACTAACAACTATGCAAAATTTTTCGCCTACCCGTATTCCTATTTATGTGTATTTCTTTGCTATTGCCGTTGTGCTGGCGTGTTTGTCGTAAAGAATAAAACATTATTTTAGTTCAGCAGATTTCTGCTTTTATCCATCAATAACCCAACAGTTTATACTCGGGTTGCAAGTTTTTTGTCGTTGATCATTTTTGATAAAATGTATTCAACTCCATTATCATTATTACTCTTTGTGGTGTAATTAGCAACTTCTTTTACGTTGGGGTGTGCGTTTTCCATGGCAAAGCTGTATTGTGCACGTGTCATCATCTCTAGATCATTATTATAATCTCCAAAAACCAGTGTTTCTTGGGTAGAGATCTGATATTTTTCCTGTAATTGCTGCAGCGCATGGCCTTTGTTTGCCAAATTATGAGACAGATCCAACCAAATTTCTCCAGACACTTTTACTTTTAGCTTGTCTTCTAAATGTTTTAAGGCTGGATACAGATATTTTTCGGATCCTTTTTGATTACAAATTGCAATTTTGAGGTATTTATCATTGGTAACTTCTGCCAGGTTTTCTACAATTTCATAACGTCCATAATATTCTGAAAACATATCTACAAAGTCTTGTCCGTAGTCTTCGATGTATCCTTTTTTTCGGCCACAAAGAATCACCTGAGAGCCTTTCAAAGTTCTGGCAATTTCCAGTAGCTCCAAATAGGTTTCCCGATCAATTTCGGTGGTTTGAAGCTCTTTGTTTTGTCTCATAGTAAGTGCTCCATTCTCTGCAATAACATAGATATCATCTTTGATAGGTTTTAGCTTATCGATAATGCTATAATATTGTCTTCCGCTTGCGGCAACAAAGGTTACTCCGAGTGCATTAAGCTCTTCAAAAAGTTCGAAAAAATGACGACTTACTTCTCCTTTAGAATTGAGTAGTGTTCCGTCCATGTCAGTAGCGACTAATTTAATCTGTGATAAATCCATAACAATTGTAGTTTCCTAGGTTAAAGGTATAAGAGTTTGTGCTAAAACTAGGGCTATTTATGTGAAGATAATATTAATTTAGCCGAAAAGCGGTATTTTAGAACAGTTTGGTAAGCTGCAAGGGACCAACAACAAATAAATATGAAATTCTTCCAAAAAGAAATACGACTACAACCATATCCCAGAGGGTTTCACTTAATCACTCGAGAAATAGAAGCCTTGTTTCCTGAGTTGAAAGAAATACAAATTGGTCAGTTGCAGGTATTTATTAAGCATACTTCAGCGAGTCTTACGATCAATGAAAATGCAGATCCTACAGTACGACAAGATTTTGAAAGTCATATGAATGTGATGGTGCCCGAAGACGCTCCGTATTACATCCATACCTACGAAGGTCCAGATGACATGCCTGCGCATATTAAAGCTTCGCTAATGGGAACCTCGGTGCAAATACCGGTTACTAAAGGAAGGTTAAATTTGGGAACCTGGCAAGGAGTTTACCTATGTGAACATCGGGATTATGGAGGTGCCAGAAAGTTGGTGTTGACCGTGTTTGGGTCCTAAAAGAAATTAGAATATCAAGCTTATCGAATCATAAACTTTACCATCCGATAAGCCTAATTTCTATATATTAATCAAACCATTGTGCCCATGGAATTCTGGATAACATTAGAATCCAAGCCAGGGTATAAAAAATGGCTAGCATTTTGAACTTTGGAGTAGAGGTCAATTTCTTTTTGTGCTTAGAATACCCTACGGTAATAAAAGTAATCATGAGAATCATGGTTAGCGGATGCTCTACATTATACAATCTTAACGTAGAATCTTTCATGATTTCTCCCATACCATGTGTTCCTGAAAACCACACGACAAGAGGAGATAAAAAGAAAATCACAATTCCGATCAGTAGTTGAATGTGTGACACAATAAGAGCAAATAAAGAAACTCTAAAATCTTTGGGTGCATACTCTCTCTTGGTAAAGAAACCGATTAAGGCATTTATAGTAGCCAAAGTAACGATTAATAGTACCAGATACGCCCAATAAGAGTGAACAATTTGAATAGCTTCGTACATAGTGAAGTGTTTATGTGTTTCGTTTTTTCAAAGGTAACTATAAAGAATAAAAAAACCTCATTCTATCAGAATGAGGTTTTTTGGTTGGTATGAGTTACAGATTAGTTAAATAAGTAACGTAATCCGATTTGCATTTGCCATCTAGAAGATTGATTTCCGAAGTCATCAATTTGCTCTACGTCGTCAATTACGTTTTCGTTTAATTGGAAAGTAGGCACATTGTTTCCGTCGATATCAACGATATCTAATAAGTTTACTTCACTAGAGATAAACTTTCTAACTCCCCACTCCTTGTTTAAGAAGTTTCCAAAGTTTAAGATATCAGCAGTTAATTGTAAACCATGTCTGTTTTCTCCAACTTGAATAGAGAAATCTTGTACGAATCTTAAGTCGAAGATGTGGTTCCATGGTCCTCTGTCACCATTTCTTTCAGCATAATCTCCTCTTCTTTCGCTTAGGTAATCATCGTTTTCGATATAGTTGTTAAACGCTTCCCACTGTGCAGCTTGCTCTGCAGCTGTACCATCAAATTGGATTTCGCTAGCGTCTCTTGGTACGTAGATTAATGCACCATCATCAAAATCATCGTTAAGTACTAATTCGTTATTCTCATTTCCGTAAGTGTAAGAGAATGGACGAGACTGAGTTGCTTCATATACCAAACCAAGAGTAGTTTTGATATTTTCTGTCCATTTGAACTCATAAGAAATATTACTGATGATTCTGTGTCCAGCAGAGAAATCAGAACGGGTTAACGGTTGTCTAGCGTTTTTACCATTTACGGTTACCTGGTTGTTCCACTGAGAACTGTTCTGAGATGAAGTAGCATCAAAGATGTTTTCAGAATCACCATAAGAGTAAGAGAAACTTCCTTGGAAACCATTATCGAATGGTTTTGTTAATGTAAAAGAAGCATTCCATGAATACCCTTCTCCGGTGTTAGAAGCTAAGTAGATTCCAGAACCGTAAGTTGAATCGATACGATCAAACAGGTTGTATCTTGGTCTGTTATCAGGACCATTATTAAGTGTTTCTGAAGCTTCTCTGATGTTTAAGTTTTCGTACTGCAACTGAGTAATGTTGTCTTGGTAAAGAAGGTCTGCAGAAGCAATAAGTCCCCACCAAGGTAATTTTTGATCTACAGCGATGTTGTACTTCATGATCTGTGGTAACTTAGTATCAGGAGCAAACAAGTCAATTTGTCCACCTACATCACCAGAACCAGGAGTTAAGTGTCTTGGCTGTGTATTTACATCTGGGTTAAAGAAGATAGGATCGTTAAAATCTCTTGCATCACTTACCCCTTGAGTAATACCATTGTTGTTATATGTTCCACCAGCCCATACTAATGGTACTCGAGAAGTAAAGATACCTAGACCACCACGAAGTTGTGTAGTTCTGTCTCCGTTTACATCCCAGTTGAAACCAATTCTAGGAGCGATATGTGCTCTCGATCTGATCGCTTTTCCTACTCTAGCACCCTGAAGATCTTTTCCAGCTGCTTCAAGAAGGGCTACAGTTCTTGTATTAAAGTCTTCGTTTACTAATCCGTCATCCCACATTGGAATATCCACACGTAAACCAGCAGTTAATTTGAAGTTATCTGTCATTTGTACTTCATCCTGAACGTAGAATCCAAGAACAAGACGATCAAATTCTGCAGCTCCAGTAGACTCATCACCTATACCACCACCTGGAAGTAGTGAGTAGTTGTAGTCGTAACGGCTAACCTCTTCGTTGTTTAAGAAGGCATCTACACCTGTAGTTCCTGCACCACTATTGTCAAAGTATCTGTAACGTCCAAAGTTATTTCTGAAGAATAAGTTCTTTGTAGAAGCAAATTCGTTTTGAGTACCAATAGTAATCGTATGTCTTCCGGAGAAGATACTAAAGTTGTTTGCGAATGTAAATACATCCTGATCAAGAAGGTTTGCAGTACTGAAACGCTCTGCACCAAAGTTAATTCCTCCGTCTCCATCATCTAAGAAAACAGTTGGGAATGGGTCACCATCAGGATCACGGTCATCTCTTACCAAAGAGTATCCTAAGATTAAGTTGTTAGAGAATTTATCTCCAATAGTAGAGTTCCACTCCAAAGTAGTTGTATTTGCAACACTTTCGAATAATTCAGACCCATTGGTAAAGTTAATAGTACCGTTGCTAGATCCTCTTCCTTCTAAGTTTTCAGACTTCACGTAGTTGTTCTTGATGAAGATCTGGTTGTTGTCATCAATGTTCCAGTCTAAACGAATGGTAAATGTATTACCTAATAGAGTAGAAGCATTGTTGTCAAATGTTCCAATATCGTAGTTGTAACGACTTAATATTGTTTGTCTTAAGTTGGCAAGATCTTGTGCAGAAGAGTTACCTCTATAGTTCGAGATGTTGAAAGGAGCAGGAGTTTCGTTGTCTATTCTCTCGTAGTTTGCAAAGAAGAATAATTTATCCTTGATGATCGGTCCACCAACTCTCATACCATAAGTAAGCGCAGTAAACTCATCAGTTTTTTCTCTTTCTTCGCCTTCTTCAAGTAAATCAACAGGCGTTTTACCTACTAAATCTTCATTTTTGAAGAAGGTATAGGCAGAAGCTTGCCATTGGTTAGATCCAGAACGAGTAATCGCGTTGATCGCACCTCCAGCAAAACCTGATTGTCTTACGTCAAATGGAGCAACATTAATCTGGAAAGTTTCAATCGCGTCGATAGAGAAAGGGTTGATTCCCGTTTGTCCACCATTCGTTCCCGAACCTGCAAGACCAAAAACGTCATTGTTTACAGCACCATCAATATAGATACCATTGAAACGGTTGTTTTGACCAGCAATAGAAACAGAGAAACCGTCATTTCCTTCAGTCAACTGAGCCTGAGGAGTTACTCTCACAAATTCTGCAATCGCTCTAGATGTGTTAGGTAAGGTGTTAATCTCACGCTGTGTTACTGTAGTTTCGGCTCCGGTTTTTCCAGAATCGAAAACACCATCACGAGTCGCAGTGATCACCACTTCTTCTAGCACATTAGATGCTTCTTGAAGTTGCGTATTGATCTTTTCAGCTTGTCCTAATTGAAGAAACACTCCATCTTTAATAAAACCTTGAAAACCAACATATGTAATTGTTACACGGTATGGTCCTCCTACACGCATGTTATTAATGCGATAAAATCCATCAAAATCTGTAGTTACACCGTACTTAGTCCCGGTTGGACCATGAACAGCTAGTACTGTTGCACCTGGTAAAGGCTCACCAGTGTTGTCAACAACTTTACCATTCATCGATGATGTAGTTACCCCTTGCGCATACGTTTCCCCAACGAATGCTAACAGGATTACAGCAAGTAAAAATGTAATCTTTTTCATTATAAATAATTGAGTTAATTAATCCGTGCAAATGAACAAATCTTTGTGGAAACCTACTTTATCTTAACGTTAAGACTTTTTCACAAAAATTTTATGGTATTAAAGTAACTATAAATATGGATGACGTTGGTTGTCAGCGAGTTGAAAATTTTCAAAAGTTATTAACTAAAATTATGTTAATTAATTCTTTTTTTAGAAATGCAACTTTAACATTTTTAAGCAGTCAATGAGTCAAAAAAAAGCCTTGAAATCGTCACTTTCAAGGCTTTTGTTTTATTTAACTAAATACTTTTTTAGAAGGTTAGCTGTAGAAGAGTCATGTTGATAACTCTCAGAATTGTTAATTTCGGATAGAATTTTTGTAGCCAATTGCTTACCTAATTCTACTCCCCATTGATCATAACTGAATATATTCCATACGATTCCTTGCACAAAAATTCGTTGTTCGTACATAGATATCAGTGCGCCCAAATTTTTGGGAGTAAGTTTGTCGATTAAAACCGTAGTGGTAGGTTTATTTCCTTCAAATATTTTAAAAGGAGTAAGTTGATTGATTTTGGCTTCTGAAAGATTTTTAGAAGATAACTCCTCGACTACTTCTTCTTTGGTTTTACCGTTCATCAAAGCTTCGGTTTGTGCAAAGAAATTAGCCATCAATTTGTCTTGATGGTCCTGATCTCCAAACAAGCTATGTTTGAATCCAATAAACTCGGCCGGAATCAATTTTGTTCCCTGATGAATCAATTGAAAAAAAGCATGTTGCGCATTTGTACCTGGTTCTCCCCAAATAATGGTTCCGGTTTGATATGAAATGGGATTTCCTTTTCGATCTACGCTTTTTCCATTACTCTCCATGATCCCTTGTTGTAGATACGCGGGTAATCGATGAAGGTATTGAGAATAAGGAATGATGGCTTCACTTTCGGCTCCAAAAAAGTTATTGTACCATACGCTTAGTAGGCCAAGTATAACTGGAATATTCTCTTCAAAAGGAGTGTTTTTGAAATGTTGATCCATTTCATAGGCCCCTTCTAACAATGCTTCAAAATTATCATATCCCAAAGAAAGGCTTATAGATAAACCAACTGCGCTCCAAAGAGAAAAACGACCACCAACCCAATCCCACAGCGGGAAAATGTTGTCTTCATCAATTCCAAATTTGGTCACGTTTGCAATGTTGCTGGATACGGCTACGAAATGCTTGCCGACTGCCTCGTTAGGCGCATTTTGTGTAAACCACTTTCTGGCTGTAGTAGCATTAGAGAGTGTTTCCTGGGTAGAGAACGTTTTTGAAACAACTACAAAAAGTGTGGTTTCGGGATCTAAGCCTTTTAAATTTTGATGCGTGTGATCTCCATCAACATTAGAAATAAAATGTACATTCAGATGGTTTTTATAGTACTCAAGGGATTCCGTAATCATTACCGGACCAAGGTCAGAGCCACCGATACCAATATTCACAATATCTGTAAAGGCTTTCCCGGTATATCCCTTTAGCGTTCCAGAAATCACTTTGTTACTAAACTCCTTAATTTTTTGTTTTACCTCATTAACTTCGGGCAGCACATTTTTACCGTCAACTTCTATATTTTTATTTACAGGAGTTCTAAGTGCAGTGTGTAATACTGCTCTATCTTCGGTTTCATTAATTATGCTACCTTCAAAATAGTGGGTGATGGCTTCATCTAATTTTACTTCTTTAGCAAGATCAATTAAAAGGTCTTTGGTGGTTTGATCAATTCGGTTCTTTGAGTAATCCACATAAAAATCTTCCCAAGCTATCGTAAAGAGATCGGCACGTTGTGGGTGTGTAGCAAAAAGCTCTTTTAAATGCTTTCCTTTTATATTCTCATAATGTGATTGTAGTGCTTCCCAGGCTTTTGTGGTGGTGGGGTTAATAGTTGGTAATGCCATTTTTATAAAATTTCTTTTGGTTTAAATAGAATACTGTCTAGCTCAGTTTTTAAGGGCTCTATGTGGTTAAAAAAAGCAGGCCTTAAACTATCGGCTAGTGGTTTTGAAGAAGGTAAATCTTGTTTAAAAGGATCAACTTCTTTTCCGTTTTTCCAGAATCGGTAACATACATGAGGGCCACTAGTGTTCCCGGTCATACCGATATACCCGATAACATCCCCTTGTCGTACATATTCACCTACTTTTACGGCTTGTCGGCTCATATGTAAATATTGAGTGTCATAGGTTGCGTTATGTCTTATTTTTACATATTTACCGTTACCTCCTCTACGTTCAGACTTGGTAACGATTCCGTCTGCTGTGGCCAGGATAGGAGTGCCAATAGGAGCAGCAAAATCGGTTCCTCGATGCGGTCTTATTTTATTTCCGTAATATTTAATTCTTCGTTTCAGGTTATACCGCGAAGATATTCTACTGAATTTTACTGGAGCTCTCAAAAAGGCTCTTCGCAAATTATTGGCTTCGTGATCAAAATAATCTACGCCCCCATTAATAGAGTCGTCCTGAAACCTGAATGCGTAAATAGGTTTGCTTCGATGTTCAAAATATGAAGCTTTGATTTGGTCAATTCCCGCGGGAATAGTATCGTCTATAAATTTTTCAGTATAAATTACTTTGAAACGATCTCCCGCTTGTAATCTTGTAAAATCAATAGTCCAGGCATAGATATCTGCCATATTATATGCTACCAAAAAGTTGAGATCCAAATCGTCAAAGGTTTGCATTAAACTGCTGGATATGGTGCCTGATGCGGATTTTTCAACTAGTTTTACAGGTTTTTTTCTTTTTTGAGCAATAATCGAGTCTCTAAAATCGATAACCGTGTAATCTATCTTATTGTTTTGATATACAAATACCTGAGCATTTGCTGAAGTGTCTTTGGATTTGAGTAACATGTAAGGCTTACCAGCTTGTATTCTAGCTACATTGAAAGTATCTTTGATGGTATTAGTGATTTCAAACACTTTGGCTCTGGTTACTCCATGGGCATCCATAATTGCACCAAAGCTATCACCGGGCTTTACGGTATCTTTTACTACATTAAAATTTTGAAGTACATACCCAAACTCACGAACAACAGGAGCTTCTTTTTTTTCTTCTTTTACTTCAGGAACAGCTGCTTTTTCTTCTTTCTTTTCTTTTTGACATGAAAACACTACCACTATAAAGAGTAGCAAGTAACCTATATGCTTCAACTGATGACTATTTTATTGTTTGGTATTAAATTGATGAGTTACCCATTGTTGCCCCCAGTTTTCTTTCTCTTCGTCACTCCACAAATTCGGGAAAAACATAATTCTTTGAAAACTAGGAGGTAAAAAACTTTTCCAGTTTGTTCCTCCAGTAGCAAGTACTTCACCTTTATCTCTGTTAAGATACCTGTAGGCAGCACCCATATGCATTAATAACCAATTAATATTTACATTGGTGTCAAAAGTACGCAATGCTTCGATAAGGTGCACATTATTTTGCTCTTTTTCTGGTAGTTCGTGGTATTTATGGAAAATAGTTGAGTGTTGTACTTGTTTAGCAATACGCATCATCCTAGGAGTATATCGATATTCGAATTGCTTTAAAGTAAGTGTTTTTTCACCGGTTTCGGCGTCGGTAGCTCCAGATTTCCAATAGAGATGCTCAAAAACCTCTCCCAACGGATCTTGTTCAGAAAATTGATCCCTTTCTTTGGTATTTACCAAATTGACAAGAGGAGTACAGTAAATTTCAATCAATCGAAATTGAACAGATTGAAACCCACTGGCAGGTAGTAAAGACATTCTGTATTTTAGAAACTGATCTCGATCCATCCCCTTGATCATCACATCAAAGGAGTTAATCAATACCCTAAAATACCGATTTACACGATCGAGTTTGGCTGTAAAAAAAGCCGCATTCTGTAATTTATCATCTATAATTTGCTTTAGTTCATGAATAATAAGTTTGAAATAAAGCTCAGTTATTTGATGATAGGTGATAAAAATTTCTTCATCAGGGAAATGAGTTCTGGGGATTTGAAGACTAAGCAAGGTGTCTAAATGGATATAATCCCAATAGGTCAAATATCGATCATGAAGTAACCCATCAAGATAAGATCCCAGATCTTGACCTGAGTTCTTGAATTTAGTTTCTAATTGCTTTAGTTTTTCTGCAATTTCTGGATTAACCGGTTCGCTCATTTAGTCTACAACAACTTTAAAAGGGTGTTTTAGACCTTTGAACGCATCCAGATCTGCTTTGATAGATCCTACAAGGATGTCGGCTTTAATTCTTACCGGCATGCGATTATCATCATCGCTCACCCAAACGGTCATACTTTCTTCTTCTTTGAAAATTCTATCCGCTTGTACAAAAGGTCTAAATTTTAAACATGCAATTTTACCCATTTTCGTTCGAATAACCTCTCTTCCTAAGAACTTTAACTTAAAAACGTAGTTTTCGTTATCAAAAAACATATTTACAAATTGTTCATCACCTTTTTTTAGAGAAGTGGTATTAATACTATTTCTTAGATAGTAAAAAGAAGACATCATATCCTGCACATTGGATTTTACAGGGAAAGTCTCTTTGGTGTTGTACTTTTTATTGAAAACAAGAGCTTTTTTCTGACTATGATCAAAGTTGATTTCGATATCCTTGGTATGCCCTCCTTCATTAATTTTTCTAATGAATCGATAGGGTTTTACTTCGGATTTATCGATATAGGTTTCATATAAGTCTTCAACTTTAAAAAAGAGACTAAGGACTCCCGATGATTTTCCTTCTCCAATAATATGATGAACAGGTACGCCGTTTAGTGTTTCATCTTTTACTTGCAAGGTGGCATAACTTGCAGTAAACCAGCCATAGTGGATTCTGAATTTAAACCATTCTCCAGATTCAAAAGCTTGATGGTTCTCTTGTGCTATAGCAGAAGAAAATGCTAAAACGGCAATGAATAGTAGGATAAGCTTTTTCATAGTTTGGGTATTATAATTGTTTCACCTAAGATGTATTATACCCTAGATGATTACAATAAATATTCCAAAAGTAGTATTAAAAGTAATTACTTAAAAATGAATATTGTTATCAAAATATAAAAAGAACAAAAAAGAGAGCCACCACAGCTCTCTTTTTTACTTTTATTAACCAACTAAAAACTTAAATTATGAGAATAATTATTGTTTTAGATATAAGTGGTAACCACTCCACTCATATTACAAAAATCAACTTTTTTTGAATAATTATCAAACGAAAACGTTTTTTTATTATGAATTTTAACAAAAATTTAGATGAAAATCCATAATTTTTCAATTTTCTCAAGATATTAACACTCTTTATTAGAATATCCGAAATGTTAAAAATCAGATATAATTACAAAGTTCCTCGTTGGGCTTGTTCTCTTTCAATGGCCTCAAAAAGTGCTTTGAAATTTCCTTTTCCAAAGGATTGTGCACCTTTTCTTTGAATGATTTCAAAAAACATGGTAGGTCGATCTAACACCGGTTTTGTGAAAATCTGAAGTAAATACCCTTCATCATCACGATCAATCAAAATACCAAGGTCTTTTAATGGTTGTAGATCTTCATCGATTTCACCCACTCTATCTAATACAGTATCGTAATACGTTGCCGGAACGGTCAAGAACTCCACTCCACGGTTCTGAAGTTCAGAAACCGTTTCTATGATATTATCGGTAGCAACAGCGATATGTTGTACTCCTGCACCGTTATAAAACTCTATATATTCTTCGATTTGAGACTTTTTTCTCCCTTCAGCTGGTTCATTGATTGGAAACTTAATTCGCCCGTTACCGTTGCTCATTACTTTGCTCATAAGCGCAGTATATTCGGTAGAAATATCTTTGTCGTCAAAAGAAACTAATTGAGCAAAGCCCATTACTTTGGCATAAAACTCACACCATTTGTTCATCTCGTTCCATCCCACGTTTCCTACCATATGATCGATGTACTTCAAACCTACGGATTTTGTTTTGTAAGGTTTGTTCCAGGCCATATATCCGGGTAAAAACGCGCCTTTGTAATTTTTGCGCTCTACAAAAATGTGCACTGTTTCTCCATAAGTGTGGATTCCAGAAAATACCACTTTTCCATGCTCGTCTTCTTCAGTTCTGGGTTCCATGTATGATTTGGCACCACGTTTTACAGTTTCGTTATAACTTTTGGTAGCATCATCTACCCAAAGGGCTACAACTTTTACTCCATCACCGTGAGCATTGATGTGTTTGTTGATTTCCCCGTCTGGTTGCAAAGGAGAAGTTAAAACCAATCGTATTTTGTCTTGCTGTAGGACATAGGAAACCCTATCCTTTTTTCCTGTTTCTAGTCCAGCATATGCAACGGGTTCAAAACCCCATGCGGTCTGATAGTAATAGGCTGCCTGTTTGGCATTACCTACATAAAGTTCTACATAATCTGTTCCTAACAAAGGCAAAAAATCTTCTGCTTGTGGAACCACTTTTTCTAAATTCTGTGGTGTTATATTGGTCGACATAATATTGTTATTTCGTAATTAATAGTTATAATGAGATTCAGAAATGGTATTATCTCCAAATCAATAAGGATTAAAAAATGAGAAACAACTTACCACATGGCTCGCAAATGTGGTGTAATATCAATTCTATTATTAAGCATGGTTTTACTATTCTGTGGTTTTACTCTAACCATGATTTATGATAACTTTCGTCAGCAATTTCCATAGCTTCCTGAGTAACCATTAACGGTTTAAAAGTATCTACCATTACTGCTAATTCATCGGTTTTGGTCTGGCCAATACTGCGTTCTACTGCTCCTGGATGTGGTCCATGAGGTATTCCCGCCGGATGCAAAGAAATATGTCCGGCATCAATATCGTTTCTACTCATAAAATCACCATCTACATAATATAGCACTTCGTCACTATCGATGTTACTGTGATTATATGGCGCAGGGATCGCTTGCGGATGATAATCGTATAATCTTGGTACGAAAGAACACACCACAAAAGCATCTGTCTCAAAAGTTTGATGTACTGGTGGTGGTTGATGTACTCTACCAGTTATTGGTTCAAAATCATGTATAGAAAAAGCATAAGGGAAATTGAAACCATCATAACCCACAACATCGAATGGATGAGTGGCATAGATCATATCAAAAATTTCATCCTGTTTTTTTACTTTGATCAAAAAATCTCCCTTTTCGTCATTGGTTTCTAATTCATTGGGGGCTCTAAGGTCCCGCTCACAAAAAGGAGAATGTTCTAACAATTGACCAAACCAGTTGCGATATCTTTTTGGAGTATAAATAGGTCTTCTTGATTCTACAATAAATAAACGGTTGTCTTTAGTATCAAAGTCCAGTTTATAGATGGTTCCTCTTGGGATTAAGATATAATCGCCGTATTTGAAATCGATGTTACCCAGGTGACTTCTAAATTTCCCACTTCCTTTGTGGATAAATATAAGCTCGTCGGCATCTGTATTTTTATAAAAATAATCCGTTGTAGGATTTTGAGGAGCAGCCAAAATGATGCTTACATCAGAATTGGTCAATACATTTTTTCTGCTCTGTAAATAATCTTTTTCAGGTTGTACTTTAAAACCATGAAATCGATACGATTTGATATTGTTTGCTATTGCGATTTTTGGAGCAACACTATAGCTCCCTTTGATTTCTTTTACTTGAGTAGGGCGATGACAATGGTACATGTTTGTAGACATGCCATCAAAACCGATGGTACCAAATAATTGTTCGTAATATAGATTGCCATCCGGCTTTTTGAAGATCGTATGGCGTTTAGGTGGAATTGTTCCTAAAGAATGATAAAAAGGCATGATGATTTTATTTAAGGTATTAACACTACTTTTTTTAAGACAAAAAGAGTGTAGGCCTTATTCCGGATTACGTTTAATAAGGTAATGTAACAGTAGTAATAAATCCTGCCAAAACAAACTCATAACAGTACAAATATCGGAAATATTTCTATTCTTTTGCGTGAGAATCTCTTAAAACCAAAAACCTACACTAAAGAACCACTCGCTTTCTTTCACTTCTGGGGAGTAGGTATATTTTACCTGAATGGGTCCTGCAAAGGTATCCAGGCCATATCCTAGAGCGTAACCAGTAAATTCAGGTTCTTCAAACCATCTACCTGTGCTGAATAGTTTGTTGCCTACGTTAGCAAAATTGGCTCCAACATTTACATGATTTTTTTTGAATATTTCATAGTCTACAGCAACAAGTCCTTTCATAAAACTTCTTCCGGTTATTCCCAAAAAATCATAGCCATAAAAAGGGATAAAATTATTAATGGTTTTGGCACCAAAACCTCCTAATAGAAAATCCAGAGAATTAATCGCATTATTTCCAATTTTGGTTCCCGCCTCAAAAGCAATATTCATCGAAATCTTATCCGTAATTGGTCTAGCATATCCCAATTGTGCTTTTGCGATGGAGAACTCGTCGAAACTGTCGGTAAAATCTGAAGAGAATAAATAGGTATGTATATCTCCTTCAAACAAGATTCCTTTGGAGGGGAAATATTTATTGTCGTAAGTGTCAAATTTGAAATAACCAAAAGCACTCCAATAATCACTATCATCAAAAACGGTTCTAGGAATTTGGTTTTCGTCTTCACCAAAAGTTTCAGAAATGATCCGTAGGCGTTTATATTCTGCACCCAACCCAACAGAGAAAGTTTGGTTCAACAGGGTTTCTGCATAGAATTGAAGATTAAAATCGGTATAATCAATGTCGATGGTATTAATCCCCAGGTTTGGGATTTCGCCAAACTGTCCGATAAAACTAAAGTCAAACGCTTTGGTGAAATTGGTGTAGCTGTATTTAAGCCCAGTACTCCAATAAAATCCTTTATCGATATAATAATCAAGATTATATCTGATATTATCCCCCAACGCCACATCCAGGGAGAGAACATCATTATTAAATAACAAACTTTTGCGGGTCACATTAACAAGAGCAGCGGTTTGGTATAAGTCGTCATAATGCAATGCAAAACGCAGTAACATTTTGTTTTCGGTTTCTCTTACATTAAGAGCAAGCTCTTTTCCTTCTTCATGATCAATTAATCGATGACTTACTCGATCAAAGTTTCCGGTTCCCGAAAGGTTATTGATACCTTCATTGAGTTTGTCGTAAGAAATTACAGATGGTGTTTTTAATTTTAATTTCCCTCTGATATACGCACGAGTGTATCTTTCGTTTCCTGTTATAGACAAACTGTTGATTAGTAAAGTTTCGGCATTCTTAGGAATTTCAATATCTGGTCTTGTAGTTTTTTGACTTCCGGCAATATCTTTCAGGGTTTCATAGTTCGAAAAAGCGGCCTTCTCACCGCTAGCCATAATTTCGTCAGCTCTATCAAAAGACATCACCGAAAAATCCATAATAGAAGGTTTTATATAGATTTCGGTTTCATCTACTTTATCCTTCATAGCATTGATCGTTCTGAAATTGCTAATCTGAAGCATGATATTGGTTACCGAATTGAGTTGATCCCTTGGCATTAATGAATCCTGTACGTCTATACCAATCACGATTTCTGCACCTTTTCCTTTAATTTCTCTAATAGGATAATTATTAGAAACACCACCGTCTGTCATTAATATTCCGTTCACTTCAATAGGGCTAAAAATGGAAGGCAACGCTCCACTAGCCGCTACAGCCTCTGGTAGATATCCCTTATCGAGTATAACCTGTTCTCCTGTTTCGATGTTGGTCGACATACAGAAAAAGGGAATAGGTAATTGATCAAAGTCGTGAACATCATTTACGTGTGCGGTGAATTGCGAAAATTGGTTGTAAAAATTTTGGCCTTTTGATAGCCCTTTGGGAAGGCCAATTTTAAACTTATCAAAAGGAAGGGTTACTGCGTATTTTTCAGAATCTTCTTTTTCATAAAACGTTTTGGCAGCTCTGGGAAGTTGATCTTGGATAAATGCATCAAAATCTACAGATCTGAAAATAGAATCTAATTCTTTGGCGCGGTATCCAGAAGCATAAAGTGCTCCCACAATAGCTCCCATACTGGTACCACCGATATAATCAATACGTACACCTGCATCTTCTATAATCTTGAGTGCACCGATATGAGCCAACCCCTTGGCACCGCCACCACTTAAAACCAATCCAACTTTTACATCTTCTTGGTCGGTAAGGTTTAGGGAATCCTGAACTGCTGTAGTTTGTGACCACAATGTTTCTGTAAAGAGCACTATAAAAAACAGTACGCTAATCAGAAAATGGGAAGGGGTGTGGGTATGGGTCACCATTATTCTTTTTTAGAAAGATAGTAATTATATATTTTGGTTGCTTTAGAATCTCCTATTACTTGAGCAAGTTCATCCTTTGCGGCTTCCTGTATTCGTTTAACCGATCTAAAGTGCTTCAGTAATTCGACTACTGTTTTTTCCCCGATTCCTGGGATATCATCTAACTCGGTATTCAATGCAGCTTTGCTTCTTTTTTGTCTGTGAAAAGTAATCCCAAATCGGTGTGCCTCATTACGTAAATGCTGTATCACCTTAAGCGATTCTGATTTCTTGTCCAGATAGAGTGGTATCGAATCCCCTGGATAATAAATTTCTTCAAGCCGTTTGGCAATACCGATAATGGTAATTTTACCTCGTAATCCCAAAGTATCAAGGGCCTTTAATCCCGAGGATAGCTGTCCTTTACCTCCATCTACAATGACTAATTGTGGTAGTGGTTGCTCTTCGTCTAATAATCGTTTGTATCTTCTATACACCACCTCTTCCATGGAAGCAAAATCATTAGGCCCCTCTACAGTTTTGATATTGAATTTTCGATATTCTTTCTTGCTAGGTTTACCATTCTTAAAAACCACACACGCAGCTACAGGGTTGGTTCCCTGAATATTGGAGTTATCAAAACATTCGATATGTCTGGGTTCTTCTGGCAATCTAAGATCTTTTTTCATCTGGGCCATCAATCGTTTTACATGCCGATCCGGATCAATGATCTTTATTTGCTTGAACCGCTCCTGGCGATAGTATTTGGCATTTCTTAAAGAGAGGTCTACAATTTTCTTCTTATCCCCTAGTTGAGGGATAGTGATTTTAATCTCTTCTCCCACATTAACATCAAAAGGCACAAATATTTCCTTGGATGTAGAACCAAAGCGCTGTCTAATCTCGATAATGGCTAGTTCCAAAAGTTCTTTGTCTGATTCTTCTAATTTTTTCTTGATTTCGGTAGTGTGAGATCGAATTATGGCACCATAAGACAATTGAAGAAAGTTGATATAAGCGTACGATTCGTCCGACAAGATCGAAAAGACATCAACATTACTGATCTTTGGATTTACTACAGTAGATTTAACCTGATATTTTTCCAAAACGTCAATTTTCTCTTTGATGCTTTGGGCATCTTCAAATTCCATTTTGGCAGCATGATCAACCATTTGTTCTTTAAAACCAGACAAGGACTCTTTAAAGTTTCCTTTTATAATTTGTCGTATGGCATTGAGGTTGTCGTTGTATTCTTTTTCCTCTTGTAACCCTTCACAAGGTCCTTTGCAGTTTCCTAAATGATATTCGAGGCATACTTTGTATTTTCCGGCATCGATTTTATCCTGAGACAAATCATAGTTGCAGGTTCTTATAGGATATAGCCCACGGATCAATTCTAATAAGGTTTGTACCGTCTTGACCGAGGTGTAAGGCCCGTAATACTCAGAACCGTCTTTGATCAGGTTTCGAGTTTGAAATACTCTAGGGAATCGCTCTTTTTTTATGCAAATCCATGGATAGGTTTTATCGTCCTTGAGCATCACATTAAACCTGGGTTGATACTTTTTGATCAGATTGTTTTCAAGAAGTAAAGCATCGGTTTCGGTATCGACCACAATGTGTTTGATCGTTCGAATTTTTTTGACTAATACTTTGGTCTTGTAGTTGTCGTGATTTTTGGTAAAATACGAGGATACTCTTTTCTTAAGATTTTTGGCCTTACCTACATACAACAGTTTATCATCTTTGTCGTAGTATTGATATACCCCTGGTAAATTAGGTAAGGTTTTGATCTGTATGTCTAGTGAGGGTTGTTGCATATTCCGAAGGGTAAATTTAATAGTTTACCTAGATTGGTACCTATATCTTTAAGGTTTAATTTTTGTTAAATCCTATCGAATCACAAGGGTTTTTATTAAAAATACTTAATTCTGTACAATACAACCCGATTTTTATTACATTAGTAGTCCTATTATTCCAATTCAGTTTTTTGAAAAAAGAAAAGAAAATAATTGGCAGGACGGATAAGGTGGATTTCCCGCTACTCGAATTAAATGATATCGATGCCAAAGTCGATACAGGAGCGTATACTTCTTCTATTCATTGCGTTGCTATAAAAGAGATTGATCAAACATTACAATGTAGTTTTCTGGATGCTACGCATCCTGAGTATAATGGTAAGAAATTTACATTTAAAAATTATGATATCTCTGCGGTAAAAAGTAGTACCGGTAAGGTAGAAATGCGGTATGCGATCAGAACACAAATTACAGTATTCGAAAAAACCTATCCGATAACTTTAAACCTATCCCCAAGGGACGATATGCGTTTTCCATTGCTTATTGGGCGTAGGTTCTTGAGCGGAAAATTTTTGGTAGATCCTCAATTAGAAAATCAGAGTTATAATCAAAAACTGTAATGAATATCAAGATCTTGTCGCGTAGTGCGAGTTTGTATTCGACCAATGCACTTGTTCAAGCAGCGGTAAAAAGAAAACACAATGTCCAGGTAATCGATCCACTTAATTGTGATATTGTTATAGAGCGGCAAAAGCCAGAGATTTATTATCGTGGTCGTCGTCTCGATCATGTAGATGCAGTGATTCCGAGAATTGGATCCTCGATTACCTTTTATGGTACTGCGGTGGTTCGACAGTTTGAAATGATGAATGTGTTTACCACCTTAAAATCCCAGGCGCTGGTTCAATCTAGAGATAAACTAAGAAGTTTGCAGATATTATCAAAGGCTGGTCTCGGGCTTCCGAAGACAGTGTTTACCAACTATTCCAAAGATATTTCTGAGGTGATATCTCATGTAGGGGGAGCTCCTTTAATTATTAAGCTTCTTGAAGGTACTCAAGGATTAGGAGTAGTTCTGGCTGAAACAAGTACAGCTGCAGAATCGGTACTGGAGGCTTTTAATGGATTGCAAGCACGGGTAATTGTTCAGGAGTTTATCAAGGAAGCCAAAGGAGCAGATATCCGAGCATTTGTGGTTGATGGTGAAGTGGTAGGTGCAATGAAACGGCAGAGTAAAGAAGGAGAGTTTAGATCCAATTTGCATCGAGGAGGCACTGCCCAATTGATCAAATTGAGTCGGCACGAAGAGCAAGCAGCTATTTTGGCGGCCAAAGCTTTGAAAATGGGAGTTGCCGGTGTAGATTTGCTGCAAAGTAACCGAGGGCCATTGATTTTGGAGGTAAATTCATCTCCAGGCCTAGAAGGAATCGAAGGGGTGACAGGTAAAGATATCGCAAAGTCGATCATAAAATATATAGAAAGAAGCGTATAAGGTACATGACACAAAGTAAGGAAAAAGATATTTTACGCATTTTAGGAAATGAGGTGCCACTAGGAACAAGTACTACGATCAACTTTAATATTGCCAAGTTATATACATCGACCAAAGTAGAAATTCCTATTATTATAGAACGCTCAAAAAAGCCGGGGCCAACGGTTTTAATCACCGCGGGAATTCATGGAGATGAGATTAATGGAGTCGAAGTTGTAAGACAAATTATTGCCAAGAAAATCAACAAACCAGATAGAGGAAGCATTATATGTATCCCCGTACTTAATGTATTTGGGTTTTTGAATATGGATCGTTTCTTTCCCGATGGAAGAGATTTAAACAGGGTTTTTCCGGGAACCAAAAATGGTTCACTGGCAAGTCGATTTGCCTATCAATTCGTAAATGAGATTCTTCCTTCAGTAGATTTTTGTTTGGACTTTCATACCGGTGGAGCAAGTCGATTTAATGCACCACATATCCGAGTAGATCAAAAGAATAAACGGTTAGTAGGTCTGGCCAAAGTTTTTAACGCTCCTTTTATTCTGTACTCCAAAAACCTTGAGGGTTCTTATCGATCAACTTGTGCCAAAAAAGGCATAGATATTTTGTTATTTGAAGGAGGGAAATCTCAAAACAGCAGCAAAGATATTGCGGTAGAAGGCGTAAAAGGAGTGATGCGTATTCTTAATCACCTAGAAATGCTGAAGCCTACTTTTGAAGTGCCTGAGGCACATGCCGAAAGTATTGTGATTAATAAGAGTTCTTGGATGCGAGCCAAATACAGCGGATTGTTGCATATTAAAATACCGATTTGCAAGCATGTTGAAAAAGGGGAGATTCTGGCGACTATCACAGATCCCTACGGAAAAATGAGGCACGTGGTAAAAGCAAGTAATGATGGGTATGTGATCAATGTAAATGAAGCTCCGATTGTGTACAAAGGAGATGCGATATTTAGAATTACCAAAGCCCTAGAAGATGAATAAAGAGGCGTTGAGGTCAAAATATAAAACGCTAAGATCCCTATTGAGTACCGATGAGATCGATACAATGAGTATGGATATCGCCAACAAAGCATTAGAGCTTCTGATATGGGACAGTAGCTTTTATCATATCTTCTTACCCATACAAAAGCAAAAAGAGTTAAATACAGAATTTATACTTCATATCTTACAAGGAAAAGATAAACATGTAGTGGTTTCAAAAAGTAATTTTGAAACCTATACCATGGAGAATTTTTTGCTTACGGATACTACCCCTTTAAAAGTAAATTCTTTGGGAATTCCCGAACCTGTGGATGGAATACCGATTGCGAACCACCAAATAGAAGTTGTTTTTATTCCACTGTTGGCTTATGATCGAAATGGAAATAGAGTGGGATACGGCAAAGGATTTTATGATAGGTTTCTAGAGAGTTGTCATCCAGATACCGTGAAAGTCGGACTTTCATTTTTTCCGCCAGAAGATAAGATTGAAGATAGCACTTCAGAGGATGTATCCTTAGATTTTTGTGTTACCCCATCCGAGATATTCAAATTCAATAAAGAAAATAAACAATAAGGAACTAAAAGGATTATTTTTTTGGGAATGCCTTTTTGTTAAAAATGATCAATAAGAACACACCAACACTTATTGCAGAATCGGCAATATTGAAAACAGGATCAAAAAACGAAAAGTGTTTTCCACCCCAAACAGGAATCCAATCAGGTAAGATATCATCATAAAAAGTAAACTGAATCATATCTACCACTTTTCCATAAAAAACACTTTCATATCCACCAGCTTCTGGTAAAAAGGTTGCGACATTACTCACAGTACTTTCTTCAAAAAGGATTCCATAAAAGATAGAATCAATGATATTACCAAAAGCACCGGCAAAGATCAATGCAATACAAAAAGTGAGTATCATCGGACTGTTTTTTCGAACAGAATCATATAGCCAATATCCAATCCCAGTAATGGCAACCAATCGGAAAAGAGTAAGTACCAATTTACCATAGCTGCCTGGTAGTTCAAACCCCCATGCCATACCTTTATTTTCTACAAAAACAATTCTAAACCAATCAAAGACTCTTACCTCTTCATGTAATGCGAAATGTGTTTTTATATAAAATTTGGAAATTTGGTCGATAAGCAGAACCAGAACGATAACTAAAATAGATTTCTTCAAGGACATAGATATACCGTTTATTACAGGTAATAAAAGTGACGGACAAAAATAGTGTTTTATTTTGTTTTATAAACACTTATGTCTCCACTTATAGAGGTTAAATTGATTTTGTAGGGTCCATAGATATCCTGAGAACGAATTTTCCCGGTTTTGGTAGCGGCCTTAACGGTCGCATTTTTTGTAGATAGCGTAATATCTCCTGCAATAGTATTTATGGTTGCATGACCTTGATAAGCCTCTAAGATGCAATTGCCAGCACTAAACTCTGCAAATAAATTTTTGAATCCACCAACGATCTTTAAGGAAGCCGTATTGGATTTTACCGTTACTTTAAGATGTGAAGGGATTTGTAATACCACTTTTACAGCATATACTTTGTGAGCGCTAAGCTTATCATTGTGATGTTGTGAAAATGGCTGAACATCATCCTGTAGATACAGCTTATTTTCTTTTGTAGTACTTCTGATAAGTAAGTGGTCTTGATACTCTCCTTCAGAAATTGCATTGTAGGTAATATTAGATGTTTCTGCACTAGTAATTTCAATCTGGAATGTGTTGTGTAGAGTAATCACAACTTCTTCAAACCCATTGGAGGCAATAGTACGATCAAAAGAGGATTGAGCATGTACCTGGAAATAGAACAATACAAATAAAAGCAAAGAATTTAGCCACCTCATATTTTTCAAGGTAACTAAATTCTCTAGAATTATAAAAAAGATATACGAGTTCTTACTGTTTACGGATAAAAATGTTTCCGCTTATCGTTTTTAAGTGCAAATCACTTTGAGGATCCCCAAAAGTACCTGTTACTTTACTACCTACAATTCGATTTTTACCTTGATCAAAATTGAGGTCTTTATCAGAGTAAATCATCCCAGAGATGGTTTCTGCTTTTAGTTTCGATTTTGCAATATTGATATCGATATCTCCGCTAATGGTTTTAAGATCCATGGTCCCATTGTAATTTTTGATGTCGATATTTCCGCTAATAATGTCTACCTCGAGTTCTCCTCTATAATTTTCAGAAGCCACGCTACCAGAGATACTTTTTATAGTAAGCTTATAGCTTTTTGGTAGATACAAGGTATAATTGGCATCTATATCCATATTGTTGCAAGGACCCCAGTTGTTTTTGGATTTTTTTTCTTTTTTCCATTTATCAAATAGATCACCGTAGCTTGATTTGATATCCAAAACCGAAGAGGAATTGTTGATTTCCAGATCAAAATACTCATCAAATTGACCGCCATTGATTTGTACTTCTGCTTTGAGATATACTTGGTTTTTGTCCCAGGTTTTGATATTAATATCGTCAGCAAATTTGAATTCTACTTTTACACGATCTGCTGAAGTATTGATCTCTTTTTCGATTACCTTTTGTGCGAATACTTGACCTACGAACAAGGATAGTATCGCTAGAGTTATTAGATTTTTCATGTTGTTTGTTGTTTTTGATTGAATAATGACCTCTTTTACTGTTTTCTGAGATAGATGTTACCTGTTGATGATCTAAGGCTGATTTCTACACCTCCGCTATTTAATTGGGTTTTGATGGCTCTTTTCCCTGCTACGATTTTCATGTTTTCGTCGTCTGAAGGAAATTTGATGTCAAAGTCTGTATAAATTTCTCCCATTGTGGTTTTTAACTCAAGGTTTGCCGGTGTGCTTGATGGTAAGCTTACATCGATAGCTCCTGTTGCTGAAACCAGAGATATTGGAGAGTTCTGACTAACTTTGGTAAAAATGATATTGATTTCTCCCGTAGCGGTTTTAGCTACGATAGGCCCGGTAACATCTCTAAATGTCATATTACCCACATTAGTCATTGCCTCTATTTCTGAAGAGAATCCTTTGACTTCTACATCTCCCAGATTGCTCTTTTCGATAGTGATGTTTACAGTTTTTGGTAGAAAAATTTGAAGTACCTCGCTATGCATACCTTTTAAGTTTCTTACCACTAGTGTTTCTCCTTCTTTTTGAACGTAGATTCCTAATCCGGTATTATCGCTACCTCCCGCATAAACGGCTTTTAAGCCTCTTGCTTTTTCGGGCATTTCTCGCCCTTCGCCATTAATTTTTATTTCATTTTGATTCTGAGCCTTTATTACTACTCCAGAAGGGGAGCTGATCTTTACTTTTTTTACCCCTTGAAGTGATTGATTAAAATCCTGAGCGGTTAGGCTACATGCAGTGATAAGTAATACTGCTATAAGTGCTATTTTTTTCATCTGTTCTTTTTTTGACTGTTTGACTGCTTTTAAATTAAACTTGGGAGACCTATTTTAACCTGATCTCTCACGTAATCTGGTGTTTCTTCTTTTTGAAGTAACATTTCCATAGAAGGGATTGCGCGCTTTTCTTCGATAGAAACTAATATTTGAATTAATTCGATTTGCATGCTTGGATCTTCTTCTGTTTCCAAAGCATTGATTAGTGCTTTACGGACCATTTCTGAATCTGCAAATTTTGCAAGTGCTTCTGCTGCAGCGAGACGCACATTGATATGATCATCGTATTGCATTTTGTTGATTAAAGCTTTTAGAATTTCATTTCCTGGTTTTTCAAACTCTTCAGCATAGTTTACCGCCTGAAGTCTTTTACTAGCCGATTGATTTTCGATCATCGAAATGGTCATCGTTTGCTTTAATTCAATTTTTTCTTTTTCCAAAACCGCTACTTCTTGAGATAGGGTTTCATTGTTCTGAGATTTCCCAAAGAAATATGCTGTAAATACCAGTGCTATAGTAGCTGCTATTTGCAATGCTGTTTTCCAATGCGAACTGGATGCAGCGTTCAATTTCACTACTTTCGGATCGCTAAGAGTTTCCTTTTCCTTTTGTAGCATTTCTTCAAAATTCAATGCTAAACCAGCATCAGGTGTTTCTAAGGGTTCGCTATCAATCGCTCCAAACAACACTTTGAGTTCTTGTAGAGAAGCCTTGCAATCTTCACATTGTGCAATATGGGTTTCAACTTCTTTATGTACATCCTCGTCTAAATTAAGATCTATATAATCGATCAGTAATTCTTCTATTTGTTTGCAATTCATAGCTTTATGCGTTTTGGAGGTAATATCCTTTTAGTTTATGTATAGCTCGGTGGACTTTGGTTTTTACGGCACCTTCTGTAGAACCAACGATTTCGGCTATTTCATTATATTTTATTCCTTGATAACGGTTCATAATGACTAGTTCTCGATCACTATCGCTTAACTGATTTAATGCCTGGTCGAGCTGCTGCTTGACTTCATTTTGCTCAATATGATCCGTTTCTTCACTCATGGTCTTATATTCAAAATCATCTAATCGTTTTGGTGATGATTTACTTTTTTGATAATGATCTGAAAACACATTTCGTGCTATGGTAAAAATCCAGGAAGAAAATTTTCCATTTTTATAAGAGGTTTTATATTTAATGGCTTTATAAAATACCTCTTGTGTAATATCCTGGCTAATTACCCGATCTCTTGTCATCTTCAACAAAAAATTAAAGATTTTGAGGTGGTATCTATCAAATAGCATCCTCATCATGTCGAGGTCTCCTTGAGATACCTTAATCATTATTTCTTCGTCAGTTAGTTGTTTCAAGATGTTACTCTTTTTGATCGGTTTCTATTTGTAATACCTCCGTTTTTTAAAAAGGTTACACATAAGATAAAAAAGATTCACTTTTTTTCTGAAAGGTCAAAAAATGTAAAGGAGTATAAAAGAAAATGCCCTTCTGTATTTCATTACAAAAGGGCACTGATACTTTAGCTACTTAAGAGAACTATGCTGATTTTACCTAAGTAGTTTTATGCTGTTTAAAATTTGCCAGAAGCATATGTTTTTTGCAAAGCAATTAACTCTGCATGTTTTTGGCTTCTATACTTAATGTAGCGTGAGGTACTAGTTTTAATCGTTCAGGATTTATAAGTTTTCCTGTAACACGGCAAATACCATAGGTTTTGTTTTCTATACGTAACAATGCATTTTTAAGATCACGTACAAATTTTTCTTGTCGTATTGCAAGTTGCGTATTTGCCTCTTTAGACATGGTCTCACTTCCTTCTTCAAAAGCTTTAAAGGTAGGAGAGGTGTCATCTGTACCATTGTTTCCATCATTCTTATAAGCACTTCTCAACAATTCCAAATCCTTCTGTGCTTTCTCCATTTTGTCAACGATAATTTCTTTGAACATTGCTAAATCTTTATCGCTGTACCTTACTTTGATGTCTTCTGCCATACTCTTAATGTTTTTTTATTATCAATTGGGTTGCAATGTCATCAAACGCAATTTCTGTACCATTTATTACGTCCGTCGCAAACTCAATTGTCTCGGTTAAGGTTTCGTTTTTGATGTAAGCCTCGTTGGTCGTTATCGCTTCTTGAACTGCTTCATTCTCCTGAAACACGATTTCTATCTTATCAGTCACTTCAAAACCGCTATCCTTACGGATATTCTGGATTCTGTTAACAAGCTCCCTTGCAATTCCTTCTTTTTTAAGTTCAGGAGTGATTGTTACATCAAGAGCAACGGTCAAAGAACCAGAATTAGCAACCAACCAGCCCTCGATATCTTGAGAGCTTATGTCTACATCGTCTGTTCCTAAAGTAATAATTTTATCATTAATTTCTATATCAAAACTGCCAGTTTGTTCAAGAATTTTGATTGTTTCCTGATCAAAAGAACGTATCTCGTTGGCAATCAATTTCATATCTTTTCCAAAACGAGGGCCCAAAGTTTTGAAATTTGGCTTGATTTGTTTCACTAAAATACCTGAAGCGTCATCAATAAGCTCAATTTCTTTTACATTTACCTCACTTTTTATCAATCCGGCGATATCGTTTATCTCATTTCTTTCTGCATCATTCAATACGGGAATCATAATTCGCTGTAAGGGCTGACGTACTTTTATCTTTTCCTTTTGGCGTAACGATAAAGTTAACGAAGATATAGCTTGTGCTTTTTGCATTTTATGCTCAAGCGCTTTATCAACATATGCTTCCTTAAATTCTGGGAAATGTGCTAAATGCACACTTTCATGACTTTCTTGTGCTGTACCCGCGATCAGGTCTTTATACAGTCTATCCATGAAAAATGGCGCAACAGGAGCTCCTAGCTTAGCTACTGTGATCATACAGGTATACAAAGTCTGGTATGCAGAAATTTTATCTTGTTGGTAATCTCCTTTCCAATATCTTCTTCGACTCAAGCGAACAAACCAGTTACTTAGGTTTTCCTGTACAAAATCTGATATAGCTCGAGTAGCTTTTGTAGGCTCGTAATCATTATAGTAAGCGTCTACATTTTTGATAAGCGTATGTAACTCACTCAAAATCCATCGATCTATCTCTGGTCGATCGGCTAGAGGGATGTCAGCTTCAGCATAGGTGAAATTATCGATATTGGCATAAAGTGTAAAGAAAGAATAGGTGTTGTATAAGGTTCCGAAGAATTTTCTTCGTACTTCTGCGATTCCTTCGATATCAAATTTCAGATTGTCCCATGGATTAGCATTACTAATCATGTACCATCTTGTGGCATCCGGCCCATAAGTTTTTAAGGTTTCGAATGGATCTACAGCATTTCCTAGACGTTTGGACATTTTTTGTCCGTTTTTATCCAAAACAAGCCCATTCGAAACTACATTTTTGTAAGCAACATCATCGAATATCATTGTTGCTATAGCGTGCAGTGTGTAGAACCATCCTCGGGTTTGATCTACTCCTTCTGCAATAAAATCTGCTTTTCGTTCTCCTTGCTCTACTTTTTCCTTGTTCTCAAAAGGATAGTGCCATTGAGCATATGGCATCGATCCAGAATCAAACCATACGTCGATAAGATCACTTTCTCTTCTCATTGGTTTTCCTGATGGTGAAACCAAGGTGATTCTATCGATTACGTTTTTATGAAGGTCGATCTTGTCATAGTTAGCTTCGCTCATATCCCCAATCACAAAATCAGGAAAAGCATCGGTGTCTAATACACCAGCCTTAACAGCTTTCTCCATTTCATTTTTAAGCTCCTCTACAGAACCTATGATCATTTCCTCTTTTCCGTCTTCTGTTCTCCAAATAGGTAATGGGATTCCCCAGAAACGCGAACGAGATAAATTCCAGTCATTGGCGTTTGCCAGCCAGTTTCCAAAACGTCCTTCCCCGGTTGCTTTTGGTTTCCAATTGATCCCTAAATTAAGTTCGTGCATACGATCTTTAAAATCAGGAACTCTAATAAACCAAGAGTCTAACGGATAATATAAAATCGGTTTGTCGGTACGCCAACAGTTTGGATAACTGTGCAAGTACTTTTCAACTTTGAATGCTTTATTCTCTGTTTTAAGTTTGATGGCAATTTCTACATCGATAGATTTTTCTGGTGCCTCGCCGTCATCATAATACTCATTCTTTACATACTTACCTCCAAATTCACCCACATGTTTGGTGAATCTACCTTGAAGATCAACCAAAGGAACCAGATTGTTATTGTCATCCTCAACCAACATAGCCGGTACTTCTGGTTGAGCTTGTTTGGCTACAAAAGCATCATCGGCACCAAATGTTGGTGCAGTGTGTACAATACCAGTACCATCTTCTGTAGTTACAAAATCTCCTGTAATTACTCTGAATGCATTTTCAGGATTGTGATAAGGCTGTACAAAATCCAATAGTTGCTCATATCGAGTTTCGGCCAGATCAATTCCTTTAAATTCTTTTAGTATAAAGTAAGGTATCTTTTTGTCCTCTTGATTGAAAGCGTTAACCTCTTCTTCATTTTCAACTGCAACGAATTTGCCTCCAAATTGTTTCCCAACCAGGTTTTTGGCCAATATCACATTGATTGGCTCAAAAGTATACTGATTGAATGTTTTTACAACTACATAATCTATTTTTGGACCAACCGTTAATGCGGTGTTTGAAGGAAGCGTCCATGGAGTTGTTGTCCAGGCTAGGAAATAAACATTTCCTTCGATATCTTTCAAGAAATCAGGAAGTGTCTCTTTTTTAGCCTTAAATTGGGCAGTAACTGTGGTATCAGTTACATCCTGATACGTCCCTGGTTGATTCAACTCATGAGAACTTAATCCCGTACCTGCTTTGGGAGAGTACGGTTGGATGGTATATCCTTTATACAGTAATCCTTTTTTATAGATTTGAGAAAGTAACCACCATACACTTTCCATGTATTTAGGTTTATAGGTGATATAAGGATCATCCATATCTACCCAATATCCAATTTTTTGAGTAAGATCATTCCATATGTCTGTATATCGCATTACGGCCTTTTTACAGGCTTCATTATACTCTTCTACAGATATTTTGGTTCCGATATCTTCTTTGGTAATACCAAGTTCTTTCTCAACACCAAGTTCTACAGGTAGTCCATGTGTATCCCAACCGGCTTTACGTTTTACCTGATATCCTTTTTGTGTTTTGTAACGACAAAAAATATCTTTAATAGCACGCGCCATTACGTGATGTATACCAGGTAGACCGTTGGCAGAAGGTGGACCTTCAAAAAATACATATGGTTCGGCTCCTTCACGCTCACTAATACTTTTATCGAAAATATTATTCTGTTGCCAGAAATCTAGTATTTGATCAGCTATTTCAGGTAAGTCAAGTCCTTTATACTCAGGAAACTTAGTGCTCATTTTATCGTTCTTTCTATTAAGTTTGCGAAAATAAGGATTTTCTGGAAATTCAAGACAGAAATCAGCCATGGAAATGCAATAAATACAGCGGTATTACTGATTTTTAACACTGCGGTAATCTTTTTTTCAAAAATCGTAGTTTTTATAGCTATGCTACGTCGAATCTTTTTGGGTAGGTAAAAGCAGGATGATCCTTATCCTTAATCCCTTCATATTTTTTATCCCATAAGCAATTCACTTCATCTAGAAACATCTGTACCTGAAATTGGAACATGTGTTATACATCTTCTTCTGGCAAAGAATTTTCTTTGACCTATCACTTTTATAGTGGTATAAATACATGTTTTACACAAAAAGAATGCTAAAAAATATACTAAGAATACAGGGAGCAATGCAATTAAGCAAATATGAACAACGCATGCTCAAAGCGGGTTGGGCAGATGATGAAGGATGTTACCAACAAGGTGATTTGTGTTGTGTGCCTACCAAATTTGGGAGAGAGGTTTGCAGGGTAGCGAAATGTAACCAAGGGATTGCATGTTTAGGTTAGCATTCATAACAATATATAAAAAGGCAAAGTACTTTGACTGAAGACACACTGCCCAAGTGTCTTTAAAAGTTTGGGCTTATTCTAGAAACTTTTAAAATTTAAAATCATGCTAAAAAACATTTTAAACGTAAACGGTGTAAAGCGATTAAACAAAGACGAACAAGAAGCACTTAACGGGGGATTTGGACCTGGATTCTGTTACTTAAGAGATAGAAATACATGTTGTTGTTTCTTTGACGACATTTATCCAAATGGAGGTTTTTACTGCTCCCGAGGAGAATCTGACGGTTTTGGTAGATGTAGATATGTGTAGGTCGTAAGATATTGTAATATTTTTGGACATATTACAAAATAATCATTGATAAAAACAGTTATAAAAGTAACCATAGGTTATTTAAGTGTGAAATTATCTATGATTTAGTGAGTATGAACCCTTGCAATACCTGTTGCAAGGGTTTTTTTACATGAGTTTAACTTTATTATTGATGCTTAATGTAGTTTGATTTTACTAATTTTAAACCATGAATCAGTATCTGCGTCTTGCACTTATACAAGCCCATCTTTCTTGGGAAAACCCCATTCAGAATCGAGCAGCATTTGCTCAAAAAATCAGCACTATAGAGGATCAGGTTGATCTTATTGTATTACCCGAAATGTTTACCACTGGGTTTACAATGAATGCTGCTGATGTAGCAGAATCTATGGATGGAGAAACGGTGAAATGGCTTCAAGGAATGGCAACCCAAAAAAAATGTGCGATTACCGGAAGTATCATTATTGTTGAGGATGACAGATATTATAACCGTTTTGTTTTTGCGTTTCCGGATGGAAAATTACAAACGTATGACAAACATCAATTATTTACTTTGGCAAAAGAAAATGAGGTGTTTACCGCGGGGTCAGAAGAAGTAATTATTTCGTATAAAGGCTGGAGAATCAAACCACAAATTTGCTATGATCTTCGGTTTCCGGTGTGGGCTAGAAATACCAGTGATTATGATCTTTTGCTGTACGTAGCCAGTTGGCCAAAACCGAGAATCAATGCTTGGGATGCGTTACTTAAAGCAAGAGCTATAGAAAATATGTGTTACTGTGCGGGAGTAAACCGAGTAGGACTAGATGGAAAAGGTTACGAATATAATGGACACACTGCAGTGTATGATGTATTAGGCCATTCGATACTCGAGGAAAATCCTGTAGAAAAAGAAACTATTCTATACGTTAATCTGGATAAAGTACACATCGAAACGACGAGAAAAAAACTTCCTTTTCTTGAAGATGCAGATCGTTTCCAGATTATTCAAGAATAAAAGTTTGTTTGATCTCCCAGTTGGCTCTTACTTCAATCGCTTCAGGAAAATGACTTACCCGTTCTGGTTGCAATCCTTTCAGAAAATTTCCTGGATCCCATTTCCCGTTGGCATTGTTGTCAAAAATAACTCGAATCAAAAATTTGGCAGGGTCGAGATAGTTAAAGACTAATGTTTTTGGATCTACAGCAGTTTTTTCTACAACTACATCTCCTTTTTCGTTGGTTAGCTGTACCAAAACAGGATATTGATCTACATTTTCTAAGGTCAAGAAAATAGTCCCGTAATCTGTTATTTTTTTGGTTCTGAAGGTAAAACTAAGCGAATCGTTTGCATTGCCAACAAAATCGGTTATCGCCTCTGGGAGCATTTCCAGAGTGTACGTATTATTTTCTGCTTTTTCAAAAATCAGTTTGGCTTCGTTAAGTGCTTTATCTAACCCAATTGAAAAGGGAATATCTATAGTGTCCTTATCGGTAAGCGATATCAATTCTTGATTGATACTTTCCATAGGAGTATTAGCAAACAGCATAAAGTTCTTATCTGGTTTCAGGGAAGTGCCAGAAGATGAGAGTTGCAAAGAGTCTTTATATTGATCTTTAAATCTTGGGATTAGTGTGTCTTTATAATTGGTGTTGGTGACTTCAAATACTAATGAGTCTACTTCAAAAAAGGGTTTAAACCAATAATGTAAAGAGTCTTTTTCTCTGTCGGGGATAATGCGAGTCTGTAAAGAATCCGGAGCCTCACTTAGCATTTTGATCTTCATACTATCTAATTCTCCCTCATAAGGAAAAACAAATTCATTTTTAGATATCTGTTTGGGGAGCAGCGCTTTGAAATCCAGAACCTCTTTAAAAACGCTTATGTTGAATACTTTGGCAGTGTCCTCTGGTAAAGAAATGGTCTCTTCATAGAACCCTATTTTGTCTTGTTTGGGTTCGTATAAGTAATTACCTGCATTGTCTTTTAGAGCAATCAGTTTAAATTTCCCTTCTTTCAAATTAAAGAAATTAAAAGAAACGCTATCCAAGGTATTGGTTACATATCTTGGAACGGTTTTGTATACACTAGAGTCTGTATAGGTACTGTCAATTTCATAAAGAGCAACCGTAACGTTGGATTCTACATCCTTTTTTATGGCATCTTTAATGGTTCCTTTTACAGATAAAGAATCCAAAAAGTCTCCTGTAGAAAAAACGTATCTAAAAAAAGGAAGTGTATTTCCTTCATTATTGTCTTCTATACTCTCTCCAAAATTGATACTGTACGTCGTGTTTTGTAGTAAAGTGTCCAGAAATTTAATCTTAACAAACTTACTAGCACCACCCAATGGACTAATTGTGGGTTTGGGATCCATAGGAGGTGATACGATGATCTGTTTTTGTGCGTCCTTTAATTTGATGTATTCATCAAAATATATTCGGATTTCAGAATCTTTAAAGTTGGTAGAAAAATTAGGAGGAAATGCCTTTACAAAGACTGGCGGGGTTTCGTCTTTCTCACCACCATTTATTGTGCCCTTTTTTGCACAACCTAAGATTAGGATAAATAGCGACACAAGGGCCAATAACCAATTTAATCTTTTATTCATTTCTCCAACATTGATTTTAAGACACAAAGAAACAACTATCTTGAAAAACAAAAAAACTATTCTGTTATTGCCATACAAGCCACACTTATTTTGATTCCTGGTATAGATTTCAATGCTTGCGCGCATGCTTCTATGGTCGCTCCGGTAGTAATAATGTCATCTACCAACAAAATATGTTTGTTTTCTAGTAAAGACGGATTTTGTACCTCAAATGTTTCAGCCGTATTTTTCCATCTGGACTGTTTTTTCCGCTTCGATTGTTTAGAATTGTAAGAATTTTTTTTCAAAACAAAATCAATGTAATCGGCATTTAATTTTTTGGAAATTTCAATTCCAAACTTGGCCACTTGGTTATACCCCCTTTCTTTGAGTCTTTTAGGGTGTAAGGGCACAGGAATAACTATATTAATATTCTGAAAACCAGGTATTTCTGATAAATTTTGACCAAGCCATTTGCCAAGCTCTTCCCCTACTTTTTGCTGTCCTCTATACTTTAAATTATGTATCAGATTTTGGACCAAACTGTCCTTCTGAAATAGAAATAAAGAGGCGGTATTTTCTACTTTGACTCTTCCATAAAATACTTTTTCAATTTTTTTTGCGTTTACGTTATGGAAATCTCCCAAAGGAAGCTCATGTCGGCAAGAGGTACAGAGTGTCCTTTCGTTTTTGTGTAAAGTGCTGTTACAAGCTGCACAATACATAGGAAAGAATAAATAGACTAAGTCTCTTAGCATTTTATAGGGTGATTACCATTTATTATTATATTTTAGCTATAGAAATAACCATCAAAAATTAGAAATTAATTATGACAACTCAAAACAATAACTTAACCCTTAAAATTCTTATCGGTGTTCTTGGTGCTTTATTGCTAATTCTGGGGATATTTACGTATAAGTTTTACAACGAGGAGAAGCAAAATCAAGCGATTTTGCAACAGGAAAAGGATCTTATTGAAAGCGAATTAGGAGAATTAATTACGAAGTACGATAATGCTATTGCACTTAATGAAGTGATGGATGACCATTTATTGAAAGCCAAAGAGCGTATCGTTGTATTGTTGGACAGTGTAAAGGATAACGAAGCGAATCTGGCATTGATTTCAAAATACAGAAGAGAGGTAAGTAAACTTAAAAAAGAGCGTGATAGATTATTTAAGCTTGCTGATAGTTTAACTACTGCCAATACGCAATTAGGGAAAGACCTAGACAGCACATCGGTAGCATTAAACAAGAGAATTATCTTCTCAGATTCGCTACAAATGCAAAATGATAAGTTAGCGGATATCGTAGAAAGAGGTTCTGCATTAACTGCTGCTAATATCAAAGCAGAAGGAGTACGTGTTCGTAATAGTGGTAAAATTTCTACTACTTCAAAAGCTAGTAGAGCTGAGAAAGTAAGAGTATGTTTCACACTTTCTCCAAATAAGTTAACTGAAAAAGGAGATAAAGAACTTTTTGTTCAAGTAGTAAATCCTGAAAATAATCTAATCGGAGATAAAGTATCAGTTAATTTTGACGATGGAGTATTAACTTACAGTGGTCGTAACAAAATCTTTTATGAGAATGATGCATTAGACGTATGTATTCTTGTAGATGCTGCAGAAGGAGAGTTAGTAAAAGGAAATTACGTAGTAAACTTATTCTCTGGACCTAGATTAATATCTAATACACAATTTGAATTGAAATAATTTTTCAAAATCATATACATCACCGCCATATTGAGATTAATATGGCGGTTTTTTTATGCATTTTTTAGAAATTTTTGGGAGATCCCATTAAACTCAATAAATTCGTTTTCAATTCATACAAATTCAACTATTTTTGCGCAATGGCAAAGCAAGAAGATAAATTTAAGAAGGTAATAGCCCATGCCAAGGAGTATGGGTATATTTTTGGTTCTAGTGAAATCTATGACGGATTAAGTGCGGTATATGATTATGGACAGAATGGAGCAGAGCTGAAAAAAAACATCAGAGAATATTGGTGGAAAAGTATGGTATATATGCATCAGAATATTGTAGGTCTTGATGCGGCTATATTTATGCACCCAACTACTTGGAAAGCTTCTGGACATGTGGATGCTTTTAATGATCCACTCATCGATAATAAAGACTCAAAAAAACGCTACCGTGCGGATGTTTTGGTAGAAGATTTCAGAGAAAAAATCAATCAGAAAATTCAAAAGGACATAACCAAAGCCAAAAAACGTTTTGGTGATGCTTTTAATGAAGATGAGTTTAGAAGCACAAATCCTAATGTGCTTCGTCGTCAAAAAGAAATGGATAAAATTACTGCTGAGCTTACTAGGGTTCAGGAGGAAAATGATCTTGTTGGCTTTAAACAGTTAATCGAAGATCTTGGGATTGGTTGTCCCGAAAGCGGATCGAAAAACTGGACAGATGTTAGACAGTTTAATCTCATGTTTGGAACCAAACTAGGAGCTTCGGCAGAAAGTGCTACGGATCTTTACCTTAGGCCAGAGACGGCACAAGGGATATTTGTGAATTTCCTTAACGTTCAGAAAACCGGAAGAATGAAAATTCCTTTTGGAATTGCACAGACCGGTAAGGCGTTCAGAAATGAAATTGTAGCGCGACAGTTTATCTTCAGAATGCGGGAGTTTGAACAAATGGAAATGCAATTCTTTGTCCGACCAGGAGAAGAGATGAAATGGTATGAGTACTGGAAAGAAACCAGACTAAAATGGCATTTATCACTTGGATTAGGAGAGGAAAATTATCGTTTTCATGATCACGACAAGTTAGCACACTATGCTAATGCAGCAGCTGATATAGAATTCAATTTCCCATTTGGATTTAAGGAATTGGAAGGTATCCATTCCCGAACCGATTTCGACCTTAAAGCGCATGAGGAATATTCTGGTAAGAAATTACAATTTTTTGATCCCGAATTACAAGAAAGTTATGTGCCATATGTCGTAGAAACATCTGTTGGATTGGATAGAATGTTCCTGGCTGTATTCTCTTCGGCTTTGCAAGAAGAAAGTTTGGAAGATGGATCAAGTCGTGTGGTTCTAAAACTTCCTGCGGTGGTAGCACCGGTAAAAGCGGCTATCTTGCCATTGGTAAAAAAAGACGGGTTACCCGAAGTAGCACACAAAATAGTAGAAGATTTAAAATGGAAATTTAATGTAATCTACGATGAAAAAGATGCGATTGGTAGACGTTACAGAAGACAAGATGCCAATGGTACACCATTGTGTATTACCATAGATCATGACACTTTGAATGATCAGACAGTAACCATTCGGGATCGAGATACCATGGAGCAAAAAAGAGTGGCTATTGCAGATCTTAAAACCATTATATCTGAGAAAACTGATGCCGAGTATTGGTTAAAATAATATATCATATCAAACGTTTTGATAATAAAGCTGTCTAATATAATCGAAGACAGCTTTATTTGTTTTTAAGTGATATTAATTACTGGGTTTCAAGCTTTGAAGATAGCATGGTTTTTAAATGATAATTCAGAAATACTATTTGTGGGTTGTCATATATAGAAGTTAAATTGTATTTTAGCCGCAATCTAAAGAGTTTAGACACTCATAAAACGTTAGTTGCTATGCTATTAAAAAAAATTGTTTGTGTCGCTTTTCTGTTTGTTGTAGCCATTGGATTTTCTCAAAAAAAGGAAACTGCTAATGCTACATTTTTTGGTCAAGCTACATCTATGATAGAAGTTGGTCCTTTGTCAGGAAAGAAACTGATCCCCGAAACACCAAGAAAAGGAGAAGTGAATCCCAAAAGAATGGGAGCAAATAAAATTGTTCCTGGAAAAGGGAGACCAATAAATGGGGAAGATCCACTTCTGTTTAAGCAAAAAAGTATGCAAGGTACAAGAGTAGGAAAAGCTCCTTCCTTAACTTTTGAAGCTACTTCGACAAATAGTGCACCTTCTGACCCTACGGGTGCTATAGGACCTAACCATTATGTAAGTGCAAGAAACTCTTCGTTTGCTATTCATGACCGATCAGGAAATGTGTTGGTGCCATCTACATCTTTGGCTTCCATTTTTCCAGGAGAAACGCTGGGAGATCCGATCGTGTTTTATGATAGTTTTGCCGATCGTTTTGTAATTACTCAGTTTGATGGAGATCCCTTTAATCCGGAAGATCCACAAAATGGATTTTTGGTTGCTGTAGGTCAAGGACCAGATCCTGTTAATGATGGGTGGTTTACTTATCGTTTCTTTACAGGAACTTTTCCAGACTATACCAAGTTTTCAATCTGGTCTGATGGGTATTATATTACTGCTAACAAAGATCAGGGAAATCAGAGTAACAGTGAAGTTGTATATGTGATTGAAAGAGATCTTATGTTACAAGGTAGAGAAGATGCTCGAATTGTTGGATTCCCTTTACCCGGAGTTAGAGATTTTGGGTTCTATAGCCCGGCATCTTTTAATGCTATTGGTTCAGAATTACCTCCAGAAGGAGACGCACGAGTTATTTATTTTCAGGATGATGCGTGGACAGGTGTTGCAGAAGATGAGTTAAAACTTTGGGAGATTAATGTTGATTGGAATAATATTGAACAATCTACTATTGCAGAGGCAGAAGAACTTACTGTTAGTAGTGGTGCTATTTCTGCTTTTGATACTACTTTTGATGGAGGAGATTTTGGGAACTTACCGCAACCAACAGGAGGAAGTGATATTGATGCATTGCAAGGAACCGTAATGTATGCTACTAATTACAGAAGATTTTGTGATTATAACTCGGTAGTGTTAAATTTTGCGATTGACATCGATAGTAGACAGGATACATCAGGTGCAGATATTGATAATGTGGCAGGAATTAGATGGTACGAATTGCGTCAAAATGGAGACGGACAACCCTGGACGGTATTTCAAGAAGGAACCTATACTTCTCCAGACGGAAAAAGTGCATGGTGTGGGAGTATGGCGATGGATATTTTCGGAAATATTGGAATGGCCTATACTACTATGGGTACCGTCGAGGATGGAGCCACAGCAAACAGTTTTGCTTCTATTCGATATACAGGAAGATTGGCAACAGATCCTCCAGGAACAATGACGATAACAGAACAAGATATAGCGATAGGGACCGACATACAAAGAAACGGAGGAAATCGTTACGGAGATTATGCACATCTTTCTGTAGATCCGGCAGATGATAGAACGTTTTGGCATATTGCCGAGTATTTTCAAGCTACAGGGAACAATGCTAGAGATGTAGTTGGAGTATTTACTGTGGGTGATGATGTTGCCAATGATGTTGGAGTAGTTCGTGTGGATTCACCAAATGATGCAACTTTTACGGGTTTAACAACCATTACAATATCGATTAAAAACTTTGGGACAACAGCTCAAAGTGATATTCCGGTAGTATATTCTGTAAATGGAGGAGCGGATCAGACAGAGTTATTTGCAGGCCCATTAGCCCCAGGAGAAACTGCTTCTTTCTCTTTTGCTACGCAGGCAGATTTTTCTACGGGAGATGAATTTTTTATCAATGCTGAAACTAATCTTGCCGGAGATAGTTTTCCGGATAATGATTGTGCGACCAAAAGTGTAGAAAATTTATTAGCTAATGATGTAGGGATTTTTGAATTAGTATCACCTACGACAACAGGTCAGTTTACTGCAACTCAAGAAATAACTATAATCATTAATAATTTTGGAGGGACACCCCAATCTAATATCCCTGTGTTTTATACAATTAATGGCGGGACTCCGGTAAACGAAGTTTTTACGGGTACAATAGAATCATTAGGATCAGCAGAATATACTTTTACTACTACGGCAGACCTACAGGCATTTGATACCTATACCTTTGAAATAGGTACAGCGCTTACTACAGATCAGCAAACTGCTAATGATGTAATTAATAGAACAATAGTAAACCAACTTTGTGCTCCCACAGCCAATTGTAGTCAGTTTGGAGACGGGATTACCTCTTTTGTACTGTCGAATGTGACCAACTCTCCTATCGCTTGTAATACGGGATATGAAGATTTTACAGCAGACTTTACGATACAACTTAGTCGATCGGTAAGTACCTATACCGTTTCAGTGCAGTCTGGATTTGGAGATCCGGATGGTGCCGAACGTTGTTCTATATGGATAGATTTTAACGATAATAATATATTTGAAGATAGTGAGTTAATCCTAAGCAATGGATTCATAACTGCTGCAAATACAAATATTGATTTTGATATCGCTATTGCAGAGGATGCTCCTTTAGGAAGACATTTGTTTAGAATAAGAGCTGGAGATGTAAATGTAAACAACGGTGCAGAGCTTAACGACGCTTGTGAGTCAATGCAGTTTGGTAGTACGCATGATTACATTGCCGAAATTACCGAAGAAGATGTGGTTGAACCGAATCCAGAACCTATAGCAAATACGGATCTTATCGTGGTTACACAACCAGATAATCAGTTTTTGATTACCAAGGTAGATTCTAATGCTCCAGAGGAGTTAAGAGTGTATATTTTTAGTATCACCGGACAAATTGTAGCTTCAAATCTGGTAAAAAGAGATGCCAGTAATAGATTTGAATATACATTGGATATGTCTTTTGCAAGATCTGGAGTCTATTTTGCAAGATTTGGAGAAAGCAAAAGTAGTGGTGATGTAGCTGGGTTTGTAGTAAGGTAGCATAATGCTCTTACTCTTCTCTTTTGCTAATTTCTTGAATGGATACTGGCCTTGCGATACTACAACGGCTATTCATTCGAAGACTGGCAAATTTTACCCAGACCTTTTCGGGAATATCACCTTTAAAAAACTGTTCAATATTTATAGGATCAAGGTTGTCCTTATATTCTTCAATATTTAGAATATAAGGACAACCTTGTGTTTTACTCACCTGTATGTTTCCTTTACGAAATCCTTTTTCTATCATTTCGGCTGCAGTGACTTTTTGAGTTGTTGCCGAGGTTTCAGCGGTATCCTTTGCGGCAACGCCTTTTGCTGGACCACAGTTAAAAACGCTAAGTAGTAGCAAGAATCCGGTTAATTTGAGTGTGTTTATCATGATTTGTGGATTGTTTTCAATAAAGATCATAAAAAAATCTCAGAATTATTGTATGACACAAAAGATTACTTGCAACGATGCAAAGTTTAAGAGGTATTTAGAATATTGAAATAAACTAAGTTTTATTTTTACAAAAATTTAAATCGTAGTTCATGAAAATCATCTCTTACAACGTAAATGGGATTCGCGCAGCAATCAATAAAGGATTTATTGATTGGCTTACTCAAGCGGATCCAGACGTGATCTGTTTACAAGAAATTAAAGCCAATAAAGAGCAACTAGATCTACAGATATTTGCTGATGCCGGATACGGCTATAATTATTGGTATAGTGCTCAAAAAAAGGGCTATAGTGGGGTAGCTATTTTGTCTAAAACCGAACCCGATCATGTTGAATACGGTACTGGGATAGATTACATGGATTTTGAAGGTCGTAATTTGAGAGCGGATTTTAATGGAGTATCGGTAATGAGCCTGTATTTGCCAAGTGGAACCAATATGGATCGTTTGGAGCATAAGCTAAAATATATGGCAGATTTTCAGACCTATATCAATGAATTAAAAAGCACATATCCTAATCTGGTGATTCTTGGGGATTATAATATTTGTCATGAGGCCATCGATATTCATGATCCTGTACGTAATAAAAATGTATCTGGGTTTTTGCCGGTAGAAAGAGAGTGGATAGGGAACTTTATGAAGAGCGGGTTTATCGATTCTTTCAGACATTTTAATAAAGAACCTCATAATTACTCCTGGTGGAGCTACAGGGCCAATGCAAGAGCTAATAACAAGGGATGGCGTTTGGATTACGGAATGGTAGCACAACCGTTACAAGATAAACTAAAAAGAGCCGTTATATTATCAGAGGCAAAACATAGTGATCATTGCCCTATCGTAGTAGAATTAGAAGTGTAAAAAAAACAATAATATGATCAAAAGAATTGTATGTGTACTGCTTGTTGGAACGGTAATGTCTTCTTGCGTTTCCTCAAAAGTGTATAAGGATTTAGAAAGCAAATATGCCGATTTGAAAAGAGCAAATCGAAGGATGCAAGATGAGTTTTCTGCCTTAGAACAATCAAATAAGGCTAATGAGAAAGCTTTAGAGCAACTGGATGAGCAATATCAAAAAACGCTTGCCGAAAAAGAAGCATTGCAAGCAAAATACGATGCTGCTTTGGCTAATTATGAGAACTTAAAAAACTCCTATGATGCGCTCGAGAAAAACAGTTCTGCTGCCATTGCTGCCAATAGTAAGCGTAATCGAGAATTATTATCTCAATTAGAGGAGAAAGAACGAGCATTGGCACAAGAACGTACACGATTGGATCAGTTGCAACGTGATTTGGATGCCAGATCGCAACGTATTGATGAGTTAGAAGGATTAATTGCCGCCAAAGATGCCAAGATGCAATCGCTCAAAGATGCCATATCCAAAGCGTTGCGCAATTTTGAAGGGAAAGGATTAACGGTAGAAGAGCGTAATGGAAAAGTATACATTTCTATGGAAAATAAACTGTTGTTTGAGTCTGGTAGTTGGGCAGTAGGTGGTCAAGGAAGAAAAGCGGTAAAGCAATTAGGAAATGTATTGGGAGAGAATCAGGATATAGCGGTACTGATCGAGGGGCATACCGATAATGTACCTTATACGGGGAATGGGCAGCTATCGGGTAATTGGGATTTATCGACCAAGCGTGCTACTGCCATTGTAAATATTCTGTTAGAAAATACCAAGATTGATCCGCAAAACCTTACTGCGGCAGGTAGAGGAGAGTTTGCTCCTGTGGCTAGTAACGAGAGTAGTGAAGGTAAAAGCAGAAATCGAAGAATTGAGGTGATTTTGACGCCTAAATTGGATGAGATCACTAAGTTGCTCAATGATATCTAGTAGTGCAGTAAAAGCATAAAAAAAGCGACCACATTAGGGTCGCTTTTTTATTGATATTTTCTTATTCTATAGACCATCAAGAATTGCGCGAATTTCAGCTTCATTACTGGTTTCAGCATTGTCTTTAACTCGTCTGAGTACATCAAAGAACTTGTCTACTACCTTATTGGCCATTAAAGGGTCTGTTAACTTAAGTTCTCTTCCTGTTGAAGTAAGCAACTTGTAGTTGTAAAACTCAATTGGCACAGACTTGTCTAATTCTTTTACTAAAGAAGTAGTTCCTGTACTTTTTACAATAGATATAACATTTCCGTTGGCAATTACTTTATCTGTAATTTCAGAAACATCCTTAGCTAACGGATATAATTCATCTCTATGTAATTCATGAAGTTCCTGCCATGAATATTGTTGAGCCTGAACTGATAATCCTGCGCATAGCACAAATGCAAGTAGAAATAATTTTTTCATAATGTTTGGGTGTTAAAAAATGTATTTAGTTTTAAAGTTAACTCCGCTTGTAGCAAACGGAAAAATTTATTTTTTATTGTTAAAATAACCTTAAAAACAGGGTTAAATTACTCAATTTATTTCACAAAAACCAAAAAGTGTGCCACGGATTTAGGAAACCAAATTAAAATACTAAATTATGCATATATTGCGTAAGCATATTGTTTTTCAAAAAAACATAAAGATAAGGAAGACAAGTAATAAAAGGACGTTGCGAAACGTTTATTAAACCCCATTAATTTAAAACCACAGCGCCATGAAGAGGCTACCTATTTTTGTACTAGTACTACTATCTGTGATCAAAGGAGTATGTCAGGAAAGTGAAGAGTACTATGAAGAAGAGTACCAAAACGAAGACGAATATCAGGACGAGGAAGAAGTGCCAGAGGAAGAGCAGGTAGAAGTCAACTACATAGACATCTATGATTATTTTAGCTTTACCAATGATGAGTATAATAATGCTTTGGATAAGGTGAATGATCTGGATCCGGCAGATCAAAATGTTTTTTACGCATTTGTATTAGAAGTTCAAAAAGATAAAGTATTAAAAGATCGCTTATTTGGAGAGCTGGCCGTTAAACCCAAAAAAAAGAAGCTTTATAAGGGTAAAGACAGCCCAGGATTTATGTGTGTGCTACGAGGTCTTTTGGAAAACAAAACCGTATACGAAGAGGTGATTAAAGATGGAGGATCCGAAGGTCAGGCCAGAAATGTTGCTGCCCTTGCCGAAAGAACTGTTAGGAGAAAATGCGGGATTACCAAAAAAGCGAATACCCAGGAGTAGTATATCTTGTTTTTAACTCCCCCGAGGCGTGTACTTGGGTGCTTAAATCTAACCGATTTCCTGTAGATAAGATGATCAGGCAATTTTGCCTTAGAAACCGTATTGTATCCATATGTTTTCCAGAGATACTGGGTTTTCCCATTGAGCCAAATTACTTTTTGATCATATCCTGAGTTTCCCGAAGAGAAATCTCAATTACCCATGGCATGGTGTCAATTTACCTCTAGTTCGTAATCCGGAGCTCGTTGAAAGGGTAATCTGTTAATCCTTAGAATTAATACACCTCCCATTTGTCACCCTGAGCTTGCCGAAAGGGTGATCCGTTTAGATTTAACATCGACAATATCTCTTATTCGTAACCCTGAGCTTATTGAAGGGTAATTCATAATAGTGAATGGTATCAATATACACGTCATTCGTAACCCTGAGCTTGCCGAAGGGTAACATTTTCATTTACTTTGCTATACACTAGTAAACATCTCATCGTATTATGAAATTTATACTTCTTTTTGTTGGGCTTTTTCTATTCTTATACACAAACTCAATAAGCGCTCAGACAAGTAATGATACAATTATAGCCTGGCAATATTATCAAAAAGCGGATTCTTTATTGCAAGCAAGAAAAATGGATAGTTCTATCGTTTATTTTAAGAAAGCGCTTCCTATTTATGAGCATGCCAAAGAATGGGAACGTTTGATGGACTGCTATAATAAAATCTCAAGAAATTATATAAGAAAAGGAGAGTATAATGAATCTATATCTTTTGCAAAATTGGCAATAGAAATTACTGAAAAGCACTTTAATAAAAACATCATTCAAAGTGCGGTAGCTTATAACAATCTTGGCGAATCATATGAGAGTGATTTTAACTATGCTGAAGCGGAAAAAAGCTACAAAAAATCTGTAGAGATTAAACAAAATCTCCTTGGGGATGATGACATTGCTTTAGCATATTCCTACGATAAATTAGGGGTTTTATATTATCATATTTCTAAATACGATGAATCATTAACTTTATTGAAACAGTCACTAGCTATTTATCTGAAATTTCCAGATAAGGCACTTGACAAAATCTCAAGAAACTATAACAATATTGGAAACGTTTATGATGCGCTTGGCAAATTTGATAAATGTATTTTTTATTATGAAGAATCCATAAAAATCAACCAAAAAGATTCTGCAAATCGTCCAATTCGACTCGCTCATAATTATATTAATATAGGGGGGACATATCACCAAATTAACAATTTGGATAAAGCGTTGTTGTATTACAATAAGGCAAGAGTAATCGCAGAAATGAAAGAATATGATAGAGGATTACTAGGGATATATGGCAATATGGGATTGAGCTTTTTGAATAAAGGAGAATTTAATAAGTCTCTTGAATTTCAAAAGAAAAGTTTAGATATAGCGTTAAGAACTTTGGATAAAAATAACCCCTATATAGGTACGATTTATATTTCTTTGGGGGATGCCTATGGAGCTATTGGAGATTTGGAGACAAAAATTTCTTATTACGAAAAAGGACTCTTGACATATCAATCAGTATTCGAAGAAAATCACTATTTAATCGCGGATACGTATTTGTTTCTTGGAAACTTGCATATAAATAGAAAAGATTATGATGCATCTGATCTATACTTCAAAAAAGCCTTAAAAATTTATAACCACCTATTTGAAGAAGGACATCCAAAAATTAGTGAAGTGTATTTGAGAAAAGGAGATATGTATTATGAGCAGAAGAATTATGAGTTGGCGATAAAAAATTACGAGATGGGGATTGCTAATTTGGAAAAGGCTTACGGTAAGTCGACTCTTTTAAGTGCTGAATATCACAATAAAATAGCAAAGATATATCAGATACAAGAGCAATTCGACAAAGCATTGGATAATTTTGATAAAGCGATCCAAGCAAATTCTAACAATAAGAATATTAGTGATATCAGCTTTGAAAACAGTTTTGATCGATTGTTTATTCTAGAATCTTTGATCGGAAAAGGAAAAATATTCTATTCGTTAAGCAAAAAAGAAGAAGCTAAGAATCATTTGAGCAACAGTATAAAAAACTACAAATTTGCGGATGATGTTATAGATCAAATGAGGAGTACTTATAGGGACTATAATGATAAATTAATTTTTTCTAAGAAAGTAAAAGAAGTATATCAAGGCATTCTTGAAGCTCAATTATCATTGTTCAAGCTAGAAAAGGATCAAAAAATAGTAAAGAATATTTTATACTATACCGAAAAGAATAAATCAAGTACATTAAAAGAGTTATTAAATACAACTACTGCCAACAAATTTATTGGATTGTCATCTGCTATTGTTGAACTCGAGAAGTCTATTAAAACAGATAAGGCGTTCTATCAATCTGAGATCGTTTTTGAACAATCGCAACAATCTGATTTAAATAATAAAAAGATTAAGGAATTAGAAAGTCAAATTTTTAATTTGAATAAAAGGCAAGATTCTTTAACCCATATAGTAGAAAAAAATTATCCAAAATACTATAATTTAAAGTATCAAAATAAGGTAATTTCTGTTGCAGATATCCAAAGTAAGCTCGATGAGCAAACCACATTGCTAGAGTTTTTTACTTCAGACAGTAGTACCTATGCTTTTACCATTAGCAAAAATAATATCGATGTTCAAGAATTAGCGACTCCTGATCTTGCCAATAAGGTGTATGGTTTTAAGCAATCCATTATTTCCAAAGATCTAAAAGTATATAAAAAGTATGCCAATGAACTGTATCAAGAACTAATTAGCCCTATAGCATCAAAAATCAAAGGAAATCAATTAATCATTGTACCGGATGGTCCTTTATGGCATCTTAATTTCGATCTGTTATTGGCTGAGCAATCGGATGCTAACAATCCAAAGGAACTCCCCTATTTGGTAAAAGAATACATCATCAGTTATGCGAATTCTGCTACCCTTTTGTTTGATGCTTTTAAGGAACCAAAAAGAGAAGACGTTGC
>NZ_FQYP01000014.1 GCF_900141785.1 Aquimarina spongiae
CGTAGGGGAGGTCGTTACCTTTACTCTTACCATTACCAACGATGGACCGGATGATGCCTCAGGAGTCGATATACAAGATATCGTACCAGATGGATATAGTAATATCACAAACATCAGTGCTCCAGGTAGTGAAACTGCAGGAACAATCACATGGGCGTCGCAAGCAGTAACTACAACGACTCCACTAGTACTTACTTTTGATGCAACCGTAGATGCACCAACGGGTACTGCCAATGAATATCTAAATGTAGCACTCATAACTGATAGTGATCAGTTTGATCCCGATAGTGATCCTGCTACGGATAATACCGTAGATGATAACGGTGATGGAATACCGGATGATGATGAAGATACAGCAGTAGTAACCCCACAAGCAGCGGACTTAAGTATCGCTAAAAGTATTGATAATACAAGCCCTAATGTTGGAGATACAGTAACATTTACCTTAGTGATAACTAATGCCGGTCCAGATCCTGCCACGGGTGTAGCCGTAGAAGACATATTGCCTAACGGGTTTACCTTGGTGAGTGTAGCAGCTCCTGGTACAGCAGACATTCCGAATAATACAGCAAACTGGACAACACTTAGCGTACCTGCTAATAACGGTAGCGTAACACTTACCTATACCGCAACGGTTAACGCTCCTGGAGTTGGAGTCAACTATACCAACGCAGCGCAAATTACAGCCAGTGATCAGTTTGATCCTGATAGTGATCCTACAGCAGACGAAACTGTAGACGATAATGGAGATGGAATACCTGATGATGATGAAGATGCCATTACTATACCGCCAGCAACAGCAGATCTATCTTTAACAAAAACAGTAGTTGATGGTGATTTAACTCCATTAATAGGACAGGAAATCACATTCCAAATACAGGTATTTAATGATGGTCCTCAAGATGCTACAGGGGTAGAAGTTACTGATGTATTGCCTTCCGGATACGATTTCGTCCTTTTCAGCTCAACAGAAGGGACTTATAACGAAACTACTGGTATTTGGACTCTTGGTAATATTGCTAGTGGTACTTCGGAAACCTTACTGATAGATGTACTGGTGAACCCAACAGGAGATTATTTAAACGTAGCTCAGATCACAAATTCTGATGTTTTTGATATTGATTCTGCTCCTAACAATGATGATGGAGATCAAAGTGAAGATGATGAAGACAATGCAGTTGTAACTCCAGTCGCTCCAATATCTGATCTTTCGCTTACCAAAATTGTTGTAGATGGGGACACTACTCCGCTTATTGGTTCCGAAATTACGTTTCAGATTACCATTACAAATGATGGACCACAGGATGCCACTGGTGTGGAAGTGACCGACCTGCTACCTTCAGGCTACGACTTTGTTTTATTTAGTTCTACCGTTGGTGGTTATAATGAAACTAACGGTATTTGGACTGTTGGTAACATTGCTAACGGGACCTCAGAAACCTTATTAATTGATGCTTTAGTAAATCCAACAGGCGACTATTTAAATATTGCTCAAGTAACAGCATCAGACGTGTTAGATTCGGATTCGGCACCAAACAATGATGATGGTGATCAAAGTGAGGATGATGAAGACAATGCAATAGTTACTCCTGTTGCATCTAGTGCTGACTTATCTTTAGTTAAAACAGTTGTGGATGGAGATACTATGCCTGCAATCGGAACAGAAATTACCTTTCAGATTACAGTATCAAATGACGGGCCGCAAGATGCTACCGGAGTTGAAGTTACAGACTTGTTACCCTCTGGATTTGATTTCATTCTTTTCAGTTCATCGACTGGAAGCTATGACGAAAATACTGGGATATGGACCTTGGGTAATATTGCTAGTGGAACTTCAGAAACACTCTTGATTGATGTTTTGGTGAATACAACCGGAGATTATCTAAATGTTGCTGAAATTTCGGCATCAGATATTATGGATCCTGACTCTACTCCAGGTAATGATGATGGTGACCAAAGCGAAGATGATGAAGATAACCAATTGATCACTCCAGTGGATGCCATTGCAGACTTAGTACTAGAAAAAACAGTAGTGGATAATGATATTACTCCAAATGTTGGAGACGAGATTACATTCCAAATAACGGTTACCAACAATGGTCCTGATGTAGCAACCAACGTAGAAGTTGTTGACCAACTCCCAATTGGATTCGATTTCATCCTCTTCAGTGCTACTTCTGGAACATACGATGAAACCACCGGGGTATGGAATGTAGGAACTATCCCCAACGGAAGAACACAAACACTATTTATAGATGTATTAGTAAATACTCCAACTGGTACTCCAAACGAGTATATCAACGTTGCAGAAGTGACAGCTAGTGATCAATTAGATCCTAACAGTACCCCAGGGAACAATGATCTTTCTGAAAATGACCAAGATGATATTCAAGTATTTGTAGAACGTGCAGATTTAAGTTTAGACAAGTCGGTAAGCAATGTAAATGCAAATGTTGGTGAAGTTATAACTTTCACACTGCAGATAAACAACGCTGGACCGGATATCGCAACTGGAGTTGCAGTACAGGATATTGTACCTATTGGATACAGTAATATCACAAATATAAGTAATGGTGGTACTCTGGTGGGCAATGTTATTGATTGGACAGGATTGACTGTAGACACAGGTGGTTTGTTTGTGACCTATCAAGCAACCGTGAATCTCCCTACTCTAGAGGACGGAGAATATCTCAATATTGCTCAAATTACCGCAAGTGATCAATTTGATCCGAATAGTACCCCTAATAATGATGATGGAGATCAAAGTGAAGATGATGAAGACAGTTCATTTATTGAAACTCCTGTAACCGATATTCAAGTTACTAAAACGGTTAGTGATCCTAATCCTGCCATTGGAGATGTAATAGTGTTTACTATAACCGCTAACAACTTGGGGTCTTTGGACGCAACCTCTATCGAAATCTTGGATCGACTCCCTACTGGTTATCGATTTGAGTCTTCGACGGCTACTTCAGGAACTTATAATGAAGTATCAGGAATATGGACGCTTCCTTTAGTTACAGGTAACAGCTCTCAAACGCTCGAAATAACGGTAGAAGTCCTAGATATTGATGATTACGTGAATATTGCTTCCCTTATCTCTTTGGATCAGGTTGATGCAAACTCAGACAACGATGAAGATCAGGTTACTATAGACACAATTTGTTTAACCGTATTCAATGAGTTTTCTCCAAACAATGATGGAGTGAATGACACCTTTGTTATCGATTGTATTGATAGATTTCCTAACAACAAACTTATCATTTACAATAGATGGGGTAATATCGTATATCAAAAAGAGGGATATGATAACTCTTTTGACGGAACTTCAAATGGTAGAGCAGTTTTATATACTGAAGAAAAACTTCCAGTAGGAACGTACTATTACATTTTGGATTTAGGCAATGGTAGTCCAACCCGAGCCGGATGGTTATACATTAACAGATAAATCTACCTATCGATGCGAAAAAATATAAAAAAAGAAGATCTACTTATAAAAAATTTGACGAAAGCAATGAATACAGCCATTAGAAAAAACATAGGGATTGTTATTGTATTCCTTTCATTTTGTGTACATGCCCAACAAGATCCACAATTTACGCAGTATATGTACAATACACTAAGTGTAAACTCTGCATATGCTGGATCTAGAGGTAACTTCAATGCCATAGGAATCCATCGTTCTCAATGGGTAGGGATCGAAGGCGCACCAAGAACACAAACATTTACATTGGATTCTCCTATCGGTAAAAAAGTAGGTTTAGGATTGTCGGTCATTAATGATCAAATAGGACCTGCAGATGAGTTTTATCTTGATGTTAATTTTTCATATACGATCCAGGCTTCTTTAACTCATAAACTATCTTTTGGTGTTAAAGGTGGAGGAAGGCTTTTTAATATTGACTGGACACGGGGACAAGCTCAAAACCCTGATATTCTATTTCAGCAAAATATCAATAATAAATTTCTACCTACGGTTGGTGCAGGTTTATATTTGCACAGTGAAAGAAGTTATTTAGGGATCTCCATTCCTAACTTTTTTACCGATCAACATTATGATGATATTCAGCAATCACTGGCATCAGAACGTTTACACTTTTTCTTAATTGGAGGGCTAGTATTTGATATCAATACAGATATTAAATTTAAACCTGCCTTTTTACTCAAACACGTAGTAGGAGCGCCATTAATAGTTGATCTATCGGCAAACTTTATGTTCTACGACAAATTTAGATTAGGTGCTGCATATAGATGGGATGATTCATTTAGTGGTTTAGCTGGATTTCAGGTTTCTCCCACACTGTTAATAGGATATGCCTACGATTACACAACTACAGAGTTACAACGATTTACCACAGGTAGTCATGAAATCATGGTTCGTTTTGAACTTATTTCTTCTGAAAAGAGATTAAAATCACCTAGGTTCTTTTAAAATAAATCAAATGAAATATATTTTTACAATAAGCATAATAGTACTTAGCACTTTTGTTGGTAACGCTCAAAAGAAATACAAACGAGCTGATGATTTATTTGACAAAATGTGGTATATCGAAGCTGCCAAAGAATATGAATCCGCTATAGATCAAGGTGATATATCTTCAGAAGTCTTTCAGAAAGCAGGAGATGCCTACTACTTCAATACGGATATGGAAGGAGCATATAAATGGTATGATCGATTAATTTCAGAATATCCAAAAGAAGTAGATGCCGAATATATTTTTAGATATGCCCATGCGTTGCAAGGGATAGGAGAATATAAACAAGCCAAAAAATGGATGAAAAAATTCTCTGAAAAAGCCAAAAATGAAGATCCCAGAGCTGAAAAATATTCACAAAATAAAATCACTGTAGAGGATATCTTGGATATCGAACCTCAATTTACATTAAGAAATCTGGATATCAATACTGAATATTCAGACTTTGGACCGATGTACTATAAAGATCAACTAGTATATTCTTCTGCCATAGATTCATCATACTATGAAGAAAGAAGATACCATTGGAATGAACAACCTTTCTTGAGTCTGTATTTGGGTAGAATCAATCCGTTGCAAACCGATGTAACGCTGATCGAAGAGTTTAGCGAAGAAATCAACACCCGATATCATGAAGCTACGGTTTCATTTTCTCTTGATGAAAGAAAAATCTACTTTACCAGAAACAATTATGATGGCAATTTAGGACGAGATCAGGACGGTGTTAATCATCTCAAATTGTATAGTGCTGTTTTAAAAGAAGATGAGGACGGAAATACAATTTGGGAGGATATAAAAGAGCTACCGTTCAACAGTGATGATTATTCTGTAGGGCATCCAGCAGTTAGCCCCGATGGAAAGCAGTTATATTTTGTGTCAGACATGCCAGGGTCGATAGGTGCTACGGATATTTTTGTTGTGGACATACTGGAAAATGACCAATACTCTCAACCACGTAACTTAGGAAATGATATCAATACCTATGGACGTGAAATGTTCCCTTATATTACTGGCAACAGGCTTTATTTTGCCTCTGATGGACATTTGGGATTAGGAGGATTAGATGTTTTTCAAGCTGATTATGTTATAGAAAATGTTTTTAATACCCCAATTAACTTGGGCGCTCCTCTGAACAGTAAACTAGATGATTTTGGGTTTATAATCAAGGAAGACCTTAATACAGGTTTTGTATGTTCAAACAGAAAATCAGGAAAAGGGGATGATGACATTTATTCTTTTGAACGTACTCCTATTGAAACGTGTACCCAAAATGTATTTGGATATCTTTCCAATGTAAAAACAGGAGAAAAAATTTCTGGTGTAACTGTCAGTCTTTTCTCCAAAAATGGAGAGAAAATAGAGGAAGCGATCACTGGAGTAAATGGTGATTACAATTTTGTTACTCCTGTAGGCTGCTCCGAAAAGTATAAAGTAACCGCTATAAAAAAGGGATACACCTCAAATTCTAAAGATTTTGAAACCTCCTCTATTACCGGTAAAACAGAGGTACCTCTAGGCCTAGATACCGTAGATGAGTTAATCGTAGAAGAAAATGGTCAACTTAAAATAAAAATTGGGATTATTTACTTTGATTTAGACAAATCCTTTATCAGAAATGATGCGGCTATAGAACTCAATAAAATAGTCTTACTAATGACGCAATATCCCAAAATGAAAATCAAGGTTGAATCTCATACTGATTCCAGGTCACCTGATGATTATAATTTATCCCTTTCGGATCGCAGAGCTAAATCTACTAAAGCCTATTTAGCATCACAAGGTATTAATGGCGATCGCATAGAAAGTGCCATTGGGTATGGAGAAACTCAATTGATTAACAATTGCACGAATGATATACCCTGCTCTGAAGCGGATCATCAGCTTAATAGAAGGTCTGAGTTTATTATTACGAAAATATGATTTTATCTTTCAACACATGGGGAGCTATTTTTGCAGAAATACCCAAACAGAAACAGGGTATCTTTACCTCACTGGAAGATAGCAGCATCTAGAAAATAAAAAACGGTCCTTTTGAAAATCAAAAGGACCATTTTTGTACTCAAGGTGGGAATCGAACCCACACTCCCGAAGGAACTGGATTTTGAATCCAGCGCGTCTACCAATTCCGCCACTTGAGCAATTTGGTATTGAATTGGACGGCAAAATTAAAAAAATATTTATTCCCTACCAGCAAATAAGTAATAAAATAAGCAGGAGAGTTAAAATAAATTTTTAAATTTGCACCTTGTTTTTCAAAAGTTAGTTTTAACTCATTACAATACAACATTTTACCCTATGCCACCCGTAAACACTGAAGCAAAATTTTTTGCGTGTAATCAAAGTACAGAACTTGCAGAAAAAATAGTAACCGCTTACGGTGCAGAATTGGGAAATGTGATTACGTCCACATATAGCGATGGCGAGTTTCAACCTTCTTTTGAAGAATCGGTAAGAGGATCTCGAGTATTTATCATTGGATCTACGCATCCAAACTCTGATCACCTTATGGAAATGCTATTGATGCTGGATGCTGCAAAAAGAGCGTCAGCCAGACATATTACCGCAGTATTACCTTATTATGGGTGGGCGCGACAGGATAGAAAAGATAAACCTAGAGTTCCTATTGCTGCAAAATTGATTGCCAAAATGCTTGAAACAGCAGGAGCAACAAGAATCATCACCATGGATCTACATGCCGATCAGATTCAGGGATTCTTTGAAAAACCAGTGGATCACCTGTATGCTTCTACGATTTTCTTGCCTTATTTGCAATCACTAAAGCTGGATGATTTGACTGTTGCATCTCCGGATATGGGAGGTTCCAAAAGAGCCTACGCCTATTCAAAAGCATTAAAAAGCGATGTAGTTATTTGTTATAAGCAACGTGCCAAAGCCAATGTGATTTCGCACATGGAATTGATTGGAGATGTAACCGGGAAGAATGTAGTATTAGTAGATGATATGGTAGATACTGCGGGGACATTGACTAAGGCAGCAGATTTGATGATGGAAAGAGGAGCAAAAAGTGTAAGAGCGATTTGTACTCACCCAATTTTATCAGGTAGCGCTTATGACCGATTAAATGACTCAAAACTAGAAGAGTTAATCGTAACAGATTCGATTCCTCTAAAACAACAAAGTGATAAAATTAGAGTGGTTAGCTGTGCAAATTTATTTGCCGATGTGATGCACCGAGTGCACCATAACGAGTCGATCAGCTCTAAGTTTATAATGTAAATTAATAATATATAAATTTTTAAAATGAAATCATTAACAATCAACGCATCTCAAAGAGAAAGCGTGGGCAAGAAAGCAACTAAAGCCCTACGTAATGCTGGACAGGTACCTTGTGTGATCTATGGTGGAGACACTATTGTACACTTTGCAGCTCCAGAAATTGCTTTCAAAGACTTAGTGTACACTCCAGACGTTCATACCGTGGTAGTAGCGTTGGATAATGGCACAAAAATAAACGCGATCTTACAGGATATCCAATTTCACCCTGTAACCGATAAAATTTTACACATCGATTTCGTTCAAATCTTCGACGACAAGGCCATCACTATGGAAATTCCTTTCAGAACGGTTGGTAACTCTCGTGGTGTAAGAAATGGTGGTGTATTGCGTTTCAACCTTAGACGTATCAAAGTAAAAGGTCTTGCTGCCAACCTTCCTGATGTTATCGAAGGAGATATCACAGAGCTAAAAATTGGAAACAAATTATATGTAACCGATGTAGCAAGCGATGACTTTACGATTCTACACCCAGATAACACTGTAATTTGCCAGGTGAAAACTTCTCGTAACGCGGTTGCGGAAGAAGAAGAGGAAGAAGAAGGTGAAGCACCAGCTGCAGAAGCTACTGAAGCTGCTAGCGAAGCTTAATCATCTCTCATTGATAAAGTATAAAAGCATCCTGATCAATTTCGGGATGCTTTTTTTATTTTTGTTACGATTATTGAGGGGTGCCCTCCGTTGCACTTCGGTCGGGCTATCCGTTTTTACTCCTCGATTATTCGCCCTTCGAGAGCACTTGGACAGACTCAATGTTGAACCCTAGGGCATATAATCTACGGGGTAATCACTACTATCCCTCACCCAAAAAAAGAACAATATGATTTCTGTTTTTAGAAAACTATTTTCAAAAGAGAAAAGAGAAATCCAGGAAGAAGATCCAATGAAAAAATTTCTTGTCGCTGGTTTGGGAAATATTGGTCCCAAATATCACAATACTCGCCATAATATCGGTTTTAAAATTCTAGATGCGCTAGCAAAAGAAGAAGCACTAACTTTTGAAACCAAAAAGTTAGGAGATCTTGCGCTCTACAAACATAAAGGACGTAGTATTATTCTTTTAAAGCCAAACACCTATATGAATCTGAGCGGTAAGGCCGTTCGCTACTGGTTAGAAAAAGAAAAAGTACCGGTAGAAAATCTTTTGGTAGTTACCGATGATATCAATATTCCATTTGGTACGATCCGTCTTAAAGCCAAAGGCAGTGCAGGAGGACATAACGGGCTTAAAGATATCGAAGCACAACTACGGACCTCAAAATACGCTAGATTTAGATTTGGAGTAGGTGCAGAATTTAGCAAAGGACGACAAGTAGATTATGTATTGGGCGAATGGAATGAAGAAGAAAACAGCGCCATGCCCGAACGAATTGAAAAAGGCATCGGACTCATCAAGTCGTTTGCAACGGCTGGTTTAGCCAATACGATGAACATCTTTAACGGAAAATAAAGAAATGTATACCAACATTTCCGTAATTTTATACTTCAAAAACTTTACTTCTTGAAACTATATCATAACGCCGATACATATACCAATATAACTCCAACTGTAGTGACCATAGGTACTTTTGACGGTGTACACATTGGCCATAAAAAAATAATTGAACGCCTGGTAGAAAGTGCAAAAACTAACGGAATAGAATCTGTAGTTCTTACCTTTTTTCCGCATCCAAGAATGGTGCTGCAACAAGATTCCGACATCAAGTTGATCAATACCATCGATGAGCGCATTCAAATTCTAGAAAAAACCGGATTAGACAACTTGGTTATCCATCCGTTTACCAAAGAGTTTTCGAGACTTACTGCCGGAGAGTATGTGCAACAAATGCTGATCGATGCGCTTAATATCCGTCATGTTATCATAGGATATGACCACCGTTTTGGGCGTAATCGCAATTCGAATATCACCGATCTCGCTTCTTATGGGATTCAAAATGATTTTACGGTAGAAGAAATTTCGAAACAGGATATTGATGATGTAGCGATAAGCTCAACAAAAATACGACAGGCACTGGCCGATGGAGATATTATCAAGGCTAATACCTATTTGGGTTATAACTTTATGCTTACGGGTAAAGTCGTACGAGGAAAAGAACTCGGAAGAAAATTAAGTTATCCAACAGCCAACTTGCACATCCCCGAAGAGTACAAACTCATCCCAAAAAAGGGAGTATATGTGGTGCAATCCAAAATCGACAACAAACTCTATTTTGGAATGATGAATATCGGGACAAATCCTACCGTAAATGGCGAGCAACAAACGATAGAAACGCATTTTTTTGATGCTTCTTTCAACTTATACGATAAAAAAATACAGATCGAAATGCTTAAACGCATTCGAGACGAGAAAAAATTCAATTCGGTCGAGGAACTTCAGGAAGCGATGCAACAAGATGAAGAATTTTCTCGCGAATACATAAATTCTTTGGTATGATCAATCGTTGGCTATTTACTCAAATTGATAATAGTGCCTTAATTATATTTAGAGTCTTTTTTGGATTTCTGATTGCTGCAGAGGCGATTGGGGCCATCTTTACCGGTTGGATCACCCGCACGATGATCGAACCTCAGTTTACCTTCAATTTTATCGGGCTTGACTTTTTACAACCCCTACCGGGTAATGGCATGTATTTCTATTTTGCAGTAATGGGCATCTTTGGACTTCTGGTCATGGTTGGGTTTAAATACCGATGGAGCATGCTAGCATATACCATTATGTGGGCTGGAGTGTATTTTATGCAAAAATCCTCGTATAACAATCATTACTATCTCCTATTGTTATTATTGATCATGATGAGTGTATTGCCTGCAGGTAATTATTTTTCTATAGACGTAAAACGTAATCCCGCTCTAAAGAAAATATCCATGCCCCGATGGTGTGTTTTGGCCATCATTGCACAACTTTGGATTGTGTACACCTATGCTTCGGTAGCTAAATTATACCCTGATTGGCTGGACTATAGTGTTGCCAAAAACCTGATGTTGGGTAGAGCATACTACCCTATTATTGGTGACCTGCTACAAGGACATTGGGCACATGTAAGCATTACCTATTTTGGGATTTTATTTGATTTACTTATTGTTCCTCTTCTCTTATGGAGAAGGACTCGATTAGCTGCATTCTTCTTCAGTATTTTCTTTCATATTTTCAATTCGATCATCTTTCAAATTGGGATTTTTCCATATTTATCACTGGCTTTTACCGTGTTTTTCTTTTCCAAAGAGCGGATTCATGCCATTTTTATGAAAAAGAAAGAATTTTATGACAAAAATGAAGTCATTGTACCCTCTTACAAAAAGATACTGATTCCTGTTGCTATAATTTGGTTTGCGATACAGATTGTCTTACCCGTTCGGCATTGGTTTATCCCAGGAGATGTGCTGTGGACCGAAGAAGGTCACCGTATGAGCTGGCGTATGATGTTGAGAGGGAGATCGGGTATTACTAATTTTTATGTGGTAGACAAAGCGGATCCTAAGGCAGAAAGAAAATATATCAATAAAAAGGACTACTTATCCAAAAAGCAATTACGAACGGTAGCGGCCAAACCGGATGCCATCTGGCAATTTGCGCAACGTCTTAAAAAAATATACGCCGAAGAAGGAAAAGACATTTCGGTATATGTAAAAAGTAGTGTTTCGGTAAACGGTAAAAAGCGCAGGCCATTTATTGATCCCGAGGTGGATCTGGCCAACACCCCATGGAACTATTTTACTGCTAATCCCTGGATTATCAGGTATGATGATGATAAGGAAAAATAAAATTCCTTATTTTTAGACACGGTAATTATATGATTTTTAAAGGTTTGGGAAAGAATAGTTGGATCTTTTTTTTATTGTTTTCATTTTTTACTACGGCACAAGATGAAAAAAAAGACTGGTATACAGTTTTTGGAACAACACCAAATACTGTTGACAAACGGCTTCATGATGATCTCAAAAATGCCCAATCTGCGATTCGGAAAATAAAAATTATCGATACCATAGCGGCAATTCATATTAAGGCAGGAAATACCGATTCGATACTTTACTACGGAACACTGCTACAAGAAAAGATTACATCCCACAAAGATGAATTAACCGACTCAGAGTTGTATCTCTCCAAATCATACGATATTCTGGGTAAAGGGAAACTTAAAAAAGGACTCTTAGATGATGCTATGCAACATTATCTAGATGGCATTAACGCCTCTCCGCTTTCCAAAATGAGTACCATGTATTATACGCATCAACTTGGTCTAGGTATAGTATATCTGAATCAGGAGAAGTACGATGCTGCCCTACCAATTTTTGAAGCTTGCCTGCAAAATACTAAAGATGATGAGATTCGTATTTTGGCAAAAAAGCACTTGGCTGATGTTTATTTTTTCAAAAAAGACATTCAAAAAGCAAAACTTTACTATCAGGAAGTGCTCGAACAGTTAAGCCTGCATAAAAATCACAAAGTAACTTTAGAAACTCAATTAAAGCTGGGGCGTATCGATTTGCATGAAAAAAATCTCGATAAAGCACTACAGTATTTTTTAAGTGTAAAAGACGAGGCCTTTCAAAATAACTTTTACGATTTATACATAGAAGCAGCTATTAGAATTGGGATCACCTATTACCGTCAGGGAAACTCTGAGATTGCCGAAATGGTGCTATCCTCTGCATACGTCAATGCGGTGCAATGGAATAAACTAAAACTCCAGGAAGATGTAATTATGGTCCTCAAAGATCTTAAGGTTGCCAATAAGGATTATAAAAATGCGTATAACCTCATGACGCAATACCTCTCTATCTCTAATCAAATCCTAAAAGCCCAAAATAAAAAAGTAGTTCAAGAATTAGAAATTAAATATCAAACCCTGCAAAAGGAAAAGGAAATTCTTGCTCTCAAAGAATCTCAACTATTGAAAGAAGGAGAAATCGAGAAACAGCGAACAATTAAAAAAGCATTTCTGATAGGTTTTCTGGTGGTTTTGTTTCCGGTCGTGGGATTGTTATTTGTATACTTTCAGAAATTAAAAACGCAAATAGCCTTAAATAAATCTCAGGAAGAGGTCAACTCGCAAAAAGTGTATGGTTTAATGAAGGATCAGGAACTTAATCTTATCAAAGCAACCATGGATGGGCAAGACAAAGAGCGTCAACGTCTCGCTCGGGAATTGCACGACAGTATTGGAGGAAATTTGGCAAGTATCAAATTACAACTTTCGAATATTTCTGAATCAGACAAGCAAAAAGTCAACATCATCAAACAGGTAGATGAGACCTATAATCAGGTGCGAGATTTCTCCCACAACCTTACGCCAAAGAAATTTCAAAAAAACCCTATCACAGCGCTGGTAAGGGAGTACGTACATAATGTTTCCAATGGGAGTGACTCCAATATCTCTTTTCATCCTTATCCTGAAAATGAAATTGATAAACTTGAACCTTATCTTACCGAAGAGTTGTTTAAAATAGTACAAGAATTACTTACAAATTCGTTGAAACACGCAAAAGCTAAAAAGATTGATATCTACATCAACAAAAATGATGATGTTATTCAACTACTATTCGAAGACGACGGATTAGGTTTTGATACCAACAAAACTACTGAAGGTATTGGTATCAAAAATATCAAAAACCGACTTAAGTCATTATCAGGAAAGTTGTTTATAGATTCTATGCTAGGTCGAGGAACGGTAGTCACCATCGAAATCCCTGTACTATCTGCCGTATCTAATTATCTGTAGTGTACTGTTTTTGTGCTTCGAATGTATCAACATCCATGGATCATCAAATATGATCGGGAAGAATAATCACAAGGGCCCTGGTGCGGCATAATTGCTGTCTACCCCGTATACCACACCTATTTTTTGACCCTTATGTCCTCAACTTTATCAATTAAATTTGGTAATCGTCAATTAAAAATTAAAAAACAGAATAAAACAAAAGCAGTTGAGAAAACACCACGCAATTCATGCTAAGCTTTGCATGGTATTACTGTTATATTTTAGTTTGAGTTGGATCGCCCGGATTTTATATCCGAGCGATTTTTGTTTTAAAACCTAAAACCTCTGCTCTTAATATATCTTCCAATCTTTAGAGCTTTATTTATGGTCTCTTTGATTTTCTTAGAATTGTAATACTTCTTATGAGATCCATTAGACCTGCGGTTAGCTTTAAAATCCTTTATTATTTGACCATTATAAACATGTTTCACATCATACAAAATAGAGTAACCATTGTTTTTCCCAATTCTTTTATTCAAATAATCTCCTCCTTTACCTATTACTCCATCAGCAGTTATCTTTCCTCCTGCTAATCCAATAATTTTCTTTTGAGGGGCACTCAGCGCTAGACCTAAGAATTCAGGTAATTTATCAGCCCCCCCAAAAACACCAAGAATTGCACTTCCAACCTTACCTGCCCATATTACTTCAGCAGAACCAGTATCTATAGAATTTTGGTTGTAAACTCCATCATTGTTTGCATTATAACTTGAGACTTTATCAGTCCACTTGTTAAAAGCTGAGGATTTATCATCTCCACCTACTTTTCTTTCTCCTGTTGTTATATCTGCCGTGTAATTATCCTGCGACACCACTGAAATACTACCTTCTGCGGTTTTAACAACTGTCCCTTCAGTTACTTTCCCATTGGCATCAACCGTATTTGTGATAGACTCAGTGGAAAAATTCACTAAGAAGCTACCATCTTCATTCTCTGTAATAGTCCTAGTGGTTGTTGTTTGGGTAATATGCGTCACGTTGTGCTCATCTACTCTCGAAGTTATTCCAATTACGGTTTCAGTTATTGGACCTTCAGCATTTGCTCCACTTGGGTCCACCCAAAAAATAGGATTATTATCAAATGCGGTGTAAGTAGACATCGAGTGATGGGTTACGGGATCAATCCCCGTAAACCTAGCTAAGGCAGGGTCATACTGTCTAAAATCCATTTCCATAAGATTTAAACCTAAGGCTTTTTCCAATTCAACATCATTATATCCAAACTTTTGAGCCGCTGTATTCCCTAAGGAAGAAATCATATTGTTATACCCTTTGTGTGCTAACCCAAATGGGTAGTAGTTCTTTTCCTCTACAATCTCACTACCTACAGTACCATTCACTTTGGTAATTCGTAAGTCATCAAACCAACCCTCCACTTTGGATCCTCCTGTATAAATATCAACACGTAGATTTAATTTGTCAATATTAGCTGGAACTGTGACACGCTTTTCTACGTATACCCACTTATTTGTGTCTCGTACTCTGGGAGCTTCAACTATTTGTGTAAAATATCCCGTTTCTTCATTTTCATTCATAAATAGCATAAGTCGACCATAGGCACTGCTTGGGGCTTCGATATATATCCATCCTGAAAATATGTAATCTGTAGCGATACTGTTGTTGATTGTTATCCATTCATTATTATGTACAAACACTTCTCCCGATCCGGTTCTGGATAGTTTCACTGCTTTGGTTCCGGATACAGCATGCTTACTATCGATATTTGCAGAGGAACCATGTAGCGCTCCTACACTACTCCATCCAGCACTATGGCTTAGGTCATCAAAGAAGACCTCCGTAGTCGGTGCTGTGATTTCTCCATCTTTGTTAGCATCGGTATACGACAAACGAATATTCCCCAAATGATCCTTATGTTGATATACGTAGTTAAATGTCCCGTTGTTGTTTTCTACGTATCCTTCGGGATGGTTAAAGAACTGCAAAGTCCCGTTTTCATAAACATGGTTCCCCGCATAATCGGTAATTATTCCGTTTACCGTTTTTCTATGCTTTATTCCTGAAGCATCGTACTTGTAATCGATATTTTCGCCCGCAATAGTTACTCGGGTGGGTAAATTCAAATGATTATAGGTAATCCCAGTAATGCCTTTGTTTGCATCCGTTTTCATATTACCATTGGTATCGTAAGTATATTCTGTGGCTACATTTACTCCATCTTGAAAACCATAATTATCATTACCGTTATCCAGTACTTTGGTGAGCTTATTCCCACTGTCATAAGAGTATACTAAATTATCCATCAATCCAAAAGCAGTTGCAGCTGTATTAGTATGTCCTTTACGTTGTAATCTTAGTATATTTCCGTTTTTGTCATACGCAATCCCTCCTACATCATACCGGTCATCTTTGGTTCCTGTAGCAGCTGTAAGCCTATTCAAGGCATCATACGTATACGTATACGCTCTGGTACTGGCATCCATATTTTGGGTATGCCAACTGGTCTGTGCGATATTACCGTTATACAATCTTTTGCTAGCATCACTACCCGTATTATATCTCAAGTTGAAATTGAATAAATCGTTGTCGTCTATCCCATCTTCATTAATCGATGTTAACCAACCACGTACATTGTATTTGTAATCTGTTTTTTGTAGCCCTTTGCTGTTATCAACAATCTTGAAGTCTCTAATCTTTGCTCCATTAGTATGCATTGAGATATCTCCCAACAAACTCCCATACGAAGCTGTTTTGGAAACATAAAAGGTATCCCCATTCTTTTTGTAATGGATCGTATTACCTATACGTTCTACTCTGAGGACATCTCCAATTGCAAACTTACCATACTCTCCTTTATGACTCCCATTTTCATAAATGATCAGTCTTTTTGTCCAATAGAGATAAATAGCGTGATTAATTGTGTTGTAATGCGCATTACTGTTACTATTAGACAACCCAATCATCATCGGGGTATTATCTGAACCGGCAATAAACTCAACATAACCATCTTTAGCAAAACTACCTTGCGTAGCCAAACCAACAGCCCAGCCACCACCGCTCACTTTGGTGATTTGATTATTATTAATAGTAAGCCCACTAGTGATATCTTTATATCCAGATTTGGTACCATTACTTACTATTTTGCTGGTCAACCGCCCCAAATCATCATAATTATTTTTTACAATACGTTCTGAGGTTTGATTATTCACTTGCTGGGTTTGACTAATCATTCGTTCCATATGATCATATTCAAAACGATCTACAGTAACTACGTCTGCTTTTCCTTGTTTTTTATGAGTAGTTCTAGTCTCTAATACTTTACTTGTGAAATCATCCAATTTATTTTCCACAATATCAGCAGTTTGTAGATAATCATTCTTTAAATAGATATAAATAGGTCTACCTTTTTCGTCATAATAGCTTACTGTAGTAATCCAACTATTAGTACCCAGTACTCTTGTTTTTGTTACCGTAGGCAAACCTTTGGTTCTAGTTGTAGAGGTTTGTCCATAACTAGTGGTCACTGTATTGGACAATCCAGATGGTAAATCTGTATAGGTATCATAATAATTTACCGTATAAACCTGAGTGACTCCAGAGGGTATAGCAGAATTTGTATAATAAACATTGATACCCCCCAGATTTCTGGCTGTGCTTTGCCTACTCTCCCACTGTGTATACGATGTAGAGTTGGCAGCATTCTGAAGTGTCACCCTCGAAGAAAGATTTTTAGTATACCCTGTATAAACAATTCTACCTAGTTTATCATACTTGGTAAACAAGAGCTCTCTATCCAATTGTCCACTGGAATTCGTTTGTGTATGCTGTATTGCATCCTGAGTTAGCACAGGGCGATCTAATTTATCATATACGATATACTCCCATCCTTTACCAGGAACTTTCTTCTCTACCAAACGGTTTCTGTTGTCATATTTATACTGATAACACAGCTCGGTAAGCTCACTGTTCGAGATACCATTAGACGTGTCTGCTTTGGGAGGGATTACATAGGTTAAATTTCCAAAGTCGTCATATACATAATACGTGTCGTGCGGTTGACCTGCATTGTAATTTCTTTTCAAAACAACCTGTTCTTGTTTATTCTTAAACTCTTCGGTAGTGTGATCCACTCCTGAGGTCCAGTTCTCATCTTTGGTTACTGTTTTATACAACTCCCCTTGACCATAATAGCTTGTACCTCCTTGCAATGTTGGTGTATAGGTATTGTTGGCAAAACTGGTTGCTACGCTATACATTCTTACTTCGTTTACCCCATTGGTTTGATAGCCCAACTTAATCTCATGCCCACTACCTAATTTCCAGTCTTTACCTGGTGCTGCTTGTTTCACTACTCTGTTGAGTGGGGAACCATCAAATTCTTTCTCAGAATATGCATTTACCCCTGTAGGCAAAGTTACTCCTGCAAAGTCTTCTTCATATTTTTGTTGATAGTATTTTTGAGTTGTAAGTCCAACATCCCCGGTGCGGATATTGGCATTATTACTCTGGCTGGCAAAAGGTAAATATTCCTTGGCTTGTCTTCCTAAAGCATCATAGCTTACATGAGTCACGATATCACTAGCTTTTTCTTCAGTAACAAATGCTGATTTTCTATTTACAATATCTTGTATCGATAACTCAGTACCATCTATAGCCTGTGCTAGAGGGTTCCAAAAGTACTGCCGTACGTTAGTATCTGTACAATAATACAGGTAATTTCTAAAACGAGTTTGATCAATTCCCGGTCTCCATTTATATTCTGTACCATCTATGACCTTGTTTCCGTTAAGATCGTACACTCCACTTTCTCCGGTATCTCCACCAGTATAACTATGTGGATGTACGATTCCTACCATCAAATACCAGGTATTTAGTTGAGGTAAATCACCTGCCCAAAAATAAGGGTTGTTATTTTCAGTCCCGTTTAAGTTATTTACGTTCTGCGTACCATGGTAAGTCGTTCCCGCTTGAGAAGCTGTACGTTTTACCCATACTGTATATCGATACGTTTTGGTATTATCGATAGTAAAGTAATCGGTATTCCAACCTCCATCTGCGTTGCTAGCAGCATCGGGTTTACATTCCCATAATAAATCGGTAGTTCCAAAAGGAGTAGCTCCATTTACCACCTTATTTTCGGATGCAGCTCCATTACGATTATAAAAGGCTGTAGCCGTATTATTGAGTTGCCAATCTATAGGCACCACATTATCAGAAACTACATTACCTCCAGCTGCTACACCAATGATTTGTTTTACTCTTCCTAATCCATCAAAATATTGAATGGTAGTCATCACCTTGTCCTTATCATGCCCTGTTACCGGGGTGGTCGTAGGTTGCTTATAAACCTTGGTTTCTGTATAATTCTCTGTTTGACTTTGTGCGAATATGACAAACGGAAAGAATACTAATAAAATAAATATCTTTTTCATCTTGCTGTTAGTTTTTGTAGTTGTAGTTGTGTTGTTCTAAAATATGCCCCTGCGTATTCTTTACTAGAGATAATCTATTGAAGTCATCATACTCATAGTACAAGATTTCTCCTCTTGGATCGGTAATACTGGTTATTCCAACAATTGGGTTATAAGAAAAGGTGGTCACTTGTGCTGCTGGGAAACCATTTCTAATCGCATTCAGTTTGATTCTTAGTGTATTTTCTGTGGCATCCGACACGTCGGCATTTGACGCCGTAATCGCAGCATTAATTAGGTGCTGTTGCGATGTATTGACCGTCGAATACCCTTCAATTTTGGCGATAGGTTGTGTACCATTATATCCCCAGACATAGTAGATTTTACTCCCATCTTTTTTACTGACCTCAACTGGGTTTCCTTTTGCATCATACTCATGAAATACTACTCTATCATCCAGTCCTTGATTTCCTTTGCTGGTTTGTATCTTTTGAGGTAGGTATAATCCGTTACCAAAATCTTTATAAATAGTATTTTGAGTACTTAACTTCGTTATATTTATAAGAGCCCCCTTTGTTGTTTCTACTTTTATAGGTTCTATTATGCGATGTTCTGAGAGTAAACGTATATTATTTACTTCATGAGCATATTGGGTTCGAGATGTAAGCACCTCTCCTTTACTATTTTTGGTAACAACATAGGTAGGTTGATAGTTCTTTAAGCTGTAATTAAACCTTTTATTAGTGGTTGTCATTTTCTGATTTCCAGCAGCATCATAAAAATAGTTTTCTACTGTACTCTCTTTAAGAAAAGGCAACCCATAATCATAATAAGCAGTTCCAATACCTATAAAATCTGCAGCATTACCGCATGGGAAACAAGATTCCTGCACAGAGAGTGATTTATAGTTCTGATACGTCTCTCCCTTATATGCCAGAGCAGATGCGCAGGGTTCATTTTCGCTGTATTTAAAAAAGTACTTTTCACTTGCTAAAATTTGATAATCATATCGGTTGATTGTTTTTTCTATTATTCTCCCATTATTATCAAAACCGCTACGCTCTAGTAAATTCCCTCGTTTGAAGTCTAAATCCTTTTCTGGATTATTATACTGCGCAGGAATAATATCTTCATAAAATCGGGCATCATAACTAGGGTAATCTATCGCATTGGTATACAACATTACATTTTTACCATTGTTGTCCTGATACACCTCTACATTTTTATACCCAACATAATTTCCTTTGGTTAGAGAGGCTTCTACAGCATTACCTTGTTGTTGCACCAGAAATGATGTGTTAACTCTATTTCCCGAACAACGACCTGCTAATCCTCCTACGGTACTACCTCTTAACAAGGCTGTTACATTCTTGATCGATTTTCTGGTCATCCCTAAAGCACCATCAAAAGAACCCGAACTATACGAATCTCCAGATATATTATAGGTGTTCATTGTAGTCGGGTCCAACAATGGATAGTTATAGCTAACTTTAGTTTTTTGATCCAAACCTTCAGTAAATCGAATTTCCTGAATTCGCAACCCTCCTCCTGTTTTGTATTTTACTACAGGCCCCAAATACTTGGTGTAGCTCAATGTGGTTCGTAACGAAACCTCGGGCGAACCACTAGATCCATCTGGCAGGTACAACAGTGATTTCAATCGAACTACATAGCTTCCTTGTTTCAAACTTATACTATGAGACCTTGTTTTTAAATCTCTTATTCGAATGGTCCTTAAAGAAGCGTTTGCCGGGACAAATTCCAGAAAATGATACCCAATACTTTCATCATTTCCGGTTAGACCAGATATAGTAACATTAGCTCCTGTATCATTCGGAATATTTAATAATATATCGCTAGAATTTACACTTGGATTTATGGGATTATGCCGTAAGGTAACATTGCTAATTGCAGTTATATCCTGATAATTTGCTTCAATATCCTTGGGATCAACTAGTACATCTCCTAAAAACGAAAATTCGTGCGGTTCAAAAATGAATTCTTTTCTACCTCCTGTTGGATACGTTATTCCGGTCAATACGCCGGTAGTCGCAATTCCTCCTCCTGGATTTAATACACCTGGATTAAATTGCAGCCCTGAACGAGTAAGGGTTCGGAATTTGTAATATCCCCATTGATCTTTTGCTCCACTTCCATAACCAGGTAGTCCTTCTTCATTATTGTAATTCAATTTGTAGTTCAGCCTACTTGCTCCAGATCTTTCTGCTACATTCATCAAAAAAAGACGATTGTATGACGTAGTTTTATATGTAAAGACAAACTCCTTATTTTTCACACCACCCACATCAAACACTTCCGCTTTTTCCAGAATACAACCCGTTGCATTATCCTGTTCCGGGTGCCTATCTGGACTTAAGGTAAAAGCCACCTTGGTACCATCTCTAAAAGTAACTTCTTTCAGTTTCTTAGTAGATACTTGAAGAATATTCCATGTAGTTAGTCTTTCTGGCGGAACCAGGGATGCATTAAAACCAGCGTTGGGATTATTACGATCAAAATAGGTGTTAAAAACAGAAGGACTATTTCTGGTAGTAGCTGTTTGCGTACTCTTTTGCGTATTGTAATGCACCCAAACATCTTGATAGTTGAAAGAGCATACCGTAAAATCACTTGGTGATTTTATTCCAGACAAATGCCATGAAGAGGTATAGCTAATTTCCTTAAACGCCTGGATTGCACTATCTAGAGCATTACCTGACTGATCAACTCCAGACTTTCTGTTTTGCGTTTTTGTAATTTCTTTTTGATCAAATACAAATTTGTATCCGTTTGGAGCTACTACTGTAAAACTTGAAATTTCAAAAGTATTCCGATCATGACTTAATTCGATCTTCACTTTTTGTGATGATGAAATCAATATCGGTTTTAAAGTGCCATTATTATTCACGACAATAAACCTCCCAGAATAGCCCATAAAATTGAACTGAAATAAATCTGGTTGATAATCATACGTTTGAGGACCATAAGCAGTATTCCACAAAAAGTTTTGGTAATCCTTAAAATCAGTACCATTTGGATTGATTACGATATTACCCGACTGAAAATCCCGCAAATATTTCATCTGCTTATAATAACCACTATGAAACGATCCTACTTCTCCAGGAGCATAGATCCCAGGAGTGAGAATATATTCATCATCATTCACTCCTAATACCGTTCTTGAAATTGTCCCACCAGCAAACAACGACCATCCGGTTCCCGTCCATCCCGAACGTTCATCTATTCGAACACCTTGTGTGTTATAGTTTAAAGATAGATCGAATAAAAGGCCTCCATCCATTTTTTTTGAGAATAATGGTAATACAATATTAGGTTGCCCAGTATAGGTATCAACAGGAATCTCCTCAAAATGCATTAGGTTGGCCACTGTAGGTGATGGTGGAATTACTTGTGGCAAATCAGTTATCGAACCATTACTTTCGGCCCCTAAGGATTGTTGACTATACCCTATATTGGCGCATAATAGTCCTACAAGAATGCAAAACTCTTTGCATCTTGATAAAACAAATGTTTTCTTCATGCTGTTAGTTATTTTTGTAGTTGTAGCCCTGCTCTTTTAGAATCTCACCTGCAGAATTTTTCACAAATTCTAACCGGTTAAAATTATCGTATTGATAGTAGATTGTTTCTCCTCTTGGGTCTGTTATGCTGGTTACTCCTATTAGTGGGTTATAGGTAAATGTGGTTACTTGTGCCTCTGGGAAACCACCGCGAATAGCCTCCAACTTTGAACGCAAAGTATTTTCTGTAGCGGCAGACACATCCCCATTGGAGGCAGTGATTGCAGCACTAATTAAGCTTTTTTGGGCCGAACTAATGGCCATATACCCTTCAATTTTGGCTATAGGCTGAGCGTTATTGTATCCCCAAACGTAGTAGATCTTACTCCCATCTTTTTTACTTACCTCAACAGGGTTGTTTTTTGCATCATATTGATGAAAAACTGCTCTGTCTTCTAGTGCTTGTTTCCCTTTACTAGTTTGAATGATTGATGGTAATAATTTACCACTAAAAGTATTGAAAACAGTATGTTGTTTACTTTTAATACTGCCGTTTTTGTAAACACTGGTAGTAACCGGTTGCATTCTGTTTTGGTTCGTTAATGCTGGATTAAAATCGTTAACGGTTCTATATACATCTCCGTTACTACTGGTTACCTCAGAACTCTTTAACTGATAATGATTATTATAATCATAGAAGTATTTGGTTTCACTTTCCAGAAGCTTTCCTTCAAAATAATTACGTTCTGTTGTGCTATGTATATTTACGGTTCCACCAGTTAAATAATAGACCCTGTACTTCCAAGTGCTATTATCAAGAATATCTCCATATCCATCCTTCATAAATAAAGGGAGTTTGAACATCGTCCTTGTATTCACTTTATCCAACGAAGGTTTATTTGTGTTCCATCCATAAACTTCTCCGTCCGGATTAAAACTAAAATCTGGGTAGGTGAAGGCTCCTCCTACAGAATTAAAACCATAAAAATGATCTCCGTATAGATAATTGGTAATGACTTCTTTTTCCAACACGTATCCTTGACCTGGCAAATTGCTATACACCATTGTGTTTACATTCTTTCCTCGCAACCATTCATTATCAGTAGGAGGATGATAAGGGAAATCAAAATAATCACCTCCGCCATCGGGAAGGTTGGTAAAATAGTAATCTGTTTTCCCTTCATTAACATTCTTTGTCCCATGGTACTCTGTTACAAAAGAATATCCAATACTATTGGCCTGATATGAACTAAAAGCGCTGGTCTGATCAAAATAGGTAGATATATTATAAGAACATGGACTAAAATTATTGTTCTTATCAAAATTCAAATACCCCGGTAGACCAATTACGATTCCAGTCTCGCCTCCTCCTCGGGTGTAATCAAACTCCTTAACACGAGTGTCACTCTCTGTGATGTATTCTATCTTTTGAATACGCTTCCCTCCAGAATACAATATCGCACTAGGTTGATCGTAAGTGATGGTCAACTTAAAATTATAATTTCGATTTAAATGCAAATCTCTGGGCACACTAGGATGTCTGGGTACTCGAACTCCAAAACTAGCACCTGTGCTCCCCTGGCAATTAGAAAATGTTACTTCCTTTCCTATCTCCATGGGCCAACCATCTTTTGACACTTCAAAAATACAGTCGGGGATATTAGGATCTCCATTAATATCTCTGAAATGGAAACATTCTAACTTATACTTTAGTGGAGTATTAGCCGGAAATGTATAATTCAATGTTTTATAGGTTCCAGTAGTGATATCATAAAAATCTTCTTTGGTCAATTCGATCTTCACCCCTACATCGGATGATGGGTTAATAGATGGAGTAATTACTTCATTAAAAAAGTAAGGTTTTTGACCTCTATTATGTTCGTAGGTAAATTTGGTAATCCCACCTGTTGGATATTTGATCTGCTCCAGTATTCCTGCCTTAGCATTTTCCAGGTGTACTTTTCGATCCGGTTTGTAATTACCATACTCAAACAGTCTTAAAAAGGGACCATTATTGGCCGCTCCATTATAGTACCCCCAATAATCTTGTCTTGTTGAAAAACGACTTGGTAAAACCGTCGAATTATACGTAAACTCATAAGGAGGTAAACTAACTCCATTGCTACTTTCTTCTTCGATACTACTTAAAAACATACGTTTAAGCGACTTGGCAAACATCGGCAATTGAGTTAAGTAACTTAATACATTAGAATGATCTGTACTCGTTGTATAGGTATAATTTAGATCGTAGGACTTGATTTTTTGATTGTTCTGATCATATATCGTTACCTTATCCAAAGCATAACCTTCATAGTCCTGGCGTAAATTTGATTCTCTAGTAAAAACAATACTTCCTTGACTGTATGTGATTTTACTTAATTGCCATACCTGCTCCTCTATCCTAGATACTTTTGAACTAATTTTAAGGATATCATTCAAGTTTCCTGGTGAGTTAGCATGAGATCCAGGAGTGGGATCATGCTTGTCATGGGACTTATCATATCGAATTGGGGATTCGTCTTTATAATGATAACTAATTACCTCCCCATATGGAGTTTCAATATCCATCAACTTCCAGGAGTTAAAATTTTGTGATACCGGACTTTGCCCATCATTTACAATATTCCCGTTCAAATAAATCGAGCTTCCAATCGAAGAAAGTTGCACATCTCTGGCTTGTCGTTGACGATCCTTAGAAATCCCATAGTAGAAAATATTTCCACTAGCATCGGTAACTTGAAAAGCAATAATTCGTTTTTTAATGCCTCGTATTATTTCTCTTTCATAGTTAATTTTCACATCCCCAAAGGTTTGAATTACCGGCTCTAAAGTTTCATAATCGAATACAAATTTACCACTGGTACCCCCTCCGCTAAAGGTAAACTGATCTGGATAATAATCGTAATCATATTGTAAATGTGATTCTCTAGCAAAGAAATTTTGTCTTGCTGTTAGACTTAGTGGTACTGTCATAAAATCAGTAGCATTTCCAAAATACCCCGATTCATCTGCTTGCCCCCTGATTTGTCTTGAAACGTCACCTCCGTAAGTTAATGACCAACCCATACCTGTTCTAGGTGCTACTTCAGAGACCTTTACTCCTCTACCATGATATTTGATGCTTATTGGTATTTGAAGACCTTTTACCGAAATGGTGTGTATTGGAATAGATACATTTGCCAATCCCGTATAATGTGATATGGGTACTTCTGTAAATCTTGATAAAGCCGCCGCTTCTGGTGAGGGAGGTGTGATGTTTGGCAAAAAACTATCCTGCGCATATCCTATGTAAAATAGGAAAATCGACAAGATACATGTTATTTTGTTTTTCATTGAATTTCAATTTCGTTGTTGATTGTTTTTGTATTTCCCTAAGTAGTTTCTGGTATAAAATCTTCTATTTGATTCTATAGCATTTTCTTCTGCATTTTGAGTGATTCTTTGTGTTTGTTTTGCCTGTTCATGATGACGCAAATATATAGGCAGAAATTCCCTCTTTGCAATAAGACAAGGATAACATTTATGAATATTACCCTATAAAAAAATCATATTAAACAACTGAAAAACAGATGAATAAAACAGATTAACTATTTGCCATATGTTGTATTGAAGAAGCGATCAAATTTTATTCAAAAAGTAGTATTACACCACAATTTGCACTTATTTTAATTACAAATTTGACCGTAAAAGATGTATATGAAGCAAAAAAAATGTGGTGCCACAACCAGTAAAAAGTTGCATCACCACATTTTTAATTATTGTATCAAATAAAACTAGAATATCGTATATCCAAAAACTAAGGAAAAGGTATTGTAACTAGAAGACAATCCAGAAAAAGGTCCTAATAATTCTCTACCAAATCCATATCTAGCTTCTACACTATATGTATTCTGAAAATTATATCCGAACCCGACAAAGAAGTTACTTCCTGTCTCTCCACCATCAATCTCTAAATCCATTCCTCTATCATCTTCAAAATCGATGATGGAATCAATACTGGCATCAAAAATTACCAAGCCTCCATCAACAAATAATTTTGAAGTATCATTCAGAAAAAAGTAATGCCTCACCCCAAAAGGAAATTCTACCGAAGTGTAATCCGCAGTCACATTAGTTTGGATCGTTAACAAACTAGATTGAAAATAAGTGATAAATTTTTCTGCTTTGTAGGATTGAAAAGTTGGTTCTAAAAACAAAGACCACTTGTTGTTATTGAATGGTAAAACGTATTCTATCTCTGCCCCAATTCTGAAGCTCGTATTACCTCCAAAATCAATATCCCTAAGATTGTTTCTACTATTATCTACCGATAAGGATGAAAAGTTAACCCCAGGACGAATCGTAATATGAAACGCATCTTTTTGGGTAGTATTCCTCTTTAGAACAAAATTTGGATCAACACACGAATTATACTTTACAAAATATTTTATCAAACTATTAGTGCGGTACTCTGCATTTTCTGCATCCTTCAAACTTAAATCACCGCATTTCAAATCACTCCATATTTGCTGCTTGTAATGATTATTTTTGACGACAGCAAGTATTGTTCGGTTTTGGTATCGTTGTTCTGACTTATACTTTTTATAGACCAATGGTTGAATTTCACCTTCATTTACTTGATAAAAAAATCGTCTTAAATTTCCATCCTCATATCTATATAAGCTTGCCTTTCCTTCTACAAGTTGTTTCAGAAACACTGTTTCTTCTTTAAAGTTTGGGTTTTTATCTTCAGTTAACTTTTCAATACTTTCTGAAGAACGATCCATTTTTACCGTGGCCTTTATATATTTTGAAATCCCATTAATCACAAACTCTTTAACTCTTGTGATGCTTTCAGTTTGTTCCTCCCCTTCTACAGTTTGTTTGTAAATAAATTCTTTTGGATTATCCTTCCAATCAATATTTTTTATCAGACATTCGGTTTTCTCTCCACCCATGGTGACGAAGTATCCTTTTTCAAAATTCACCTGTCCATATCCATGAAACCCTAAAGCGATGATTAAAACAACTATTAACTTTTTTCCCATTTACAATTTTAATTTTGAGATTATTAAATACATTAATGGTGTATAACATTTCTAAAAGAAAAGACTCGGTATACATAGCGGTGATCATTCTTTTTTGAATATCCTCACACCTTACATTTCCCATATGTGTATTCGTTATACAAAAGGTTACCCGTTATTTTTTCTCTTTTTGAAAAGCATTACGCACTAACTTTTACTTACATGTTTTTTCGTTGAGCAAATAAAATATCCATCAGTTTCAAAATCTGAAACTGGCAATTTATTTTAGAAATGATCTTAAATGATCCTGGTAGTTAGGTTTCAAAACAAAATATGTTTATTTCATATCTATTTAACCCAGTCTTTTATTTAAATTTGCTCCTTCATTAATTTAATTCGTAGAATCTCCTAAAGTAGGATATCATGTTAGTAGTACAACAAATCATCGCAAACAAAGATCATTATGTAAACGCTTTGACCAAGCGGAATTTTGATGCTGCTCCGGTTTTAGAAAAAATCATTGCGCTTGATGAAGAGCGTAGAGCAACACAAGCAAAATTAGATAACACCTTAGCAGATTCAAATAAGTTCTCCAAAGAGATTGGAATGTTGTTCAAAAATGGAGAGCAGCAAAAAGCGAATTTGTTAAAAGAAAAAACTGCACAGCTTAAGGAAGCTTCAAAAGAACTTTCGGCTACACTTACCGAAATTCAGACTCAACTTTCTGAACTTTTGTATACGGTCCCTAATGTACCTCACGTTTCTGTACCTAACGGACAAAGTGACGAGGATAATGAAGAGGTTTTTAAAGAAGGTGATATTCCCAAACTGGAAGATGGAGCATTGCCTCACTGGGAGCTAGCCAAAAAATACGACATCATCGATTTTGAGTTGGGGGTTAAGATAACTGGAGCTGGTTTTCCTGTCTATAAAGGAAAAGGTGCCCGTTTACAACGTGCATTGATCAGTTATTTTCTGGATAAAAATACAGAAGCTGGTTATAAAGAATATCAAGTGCCTCATTTGGTGAACGAAGCTTCTGGATATGGTACCGGACAATTACCAGATAAAGAAGGGCAAATGTATCATGTAACAGGAGATGACCTTTATCTTATCCCAACTGCAGAAGTACCAGTAACCAATATGTTCCGAGGAGATCTACTAAAAGAAAGTGATCTTCCGATCTGCTGTACAGGATACACTCCTTGTTTCAGAAGAGAAGCTGGGTCTTATGGAGCTCATGTACGTGGATTAAATCGATTACATCAGTTTGACAAGGTAGAAATCGTAAGAATAGAAAAACCTGAGAATTCTTATGCCGCGTTGGACGGGATGGTAGATCATGTAAAGGATATCCTTAGAGAATTAAAGCTACCTTATCGTATCCTGCGTTTGTGTGGTGGTGATATAGGGTTTACCTCTGCACTAACTTATGATTTTGAAGTGTTTTCAACCGCTCAGGATCGCTGGCTGGAAATCAGTTCGGTATCTAACTTCGAATCGTACCAAGCCAATCGATTAAAATTACGCTTCAAGGATAACGACGGAAAAAAACAATTGGCGCATACCCTTAACGGTAGCTCATTGGCATTACCAAGGGTATTGGCTGGAATTTTAGAAAATTATCAAACCCCAAAAGGAATTAAGATTCCTGAGGTACTTGTACCTTATTGTGGTTTTGAGTATATAGATTAAGCTATCTATAACATACTGCTAAAGCGCATTTTGCTATATTTACAAAAAAACTGCAAAATGCGCTTTCTCTTTTTCTGTTTAGTCCTATGCATATCGCTATCTGCTTCTGCTCAGTCGGAGCAGTTGGCTAAGAACTATATGCAACAAGGGCAATATGAAAAAGCCTTGAGTGTCTACCAAAAACTGTTTGACAGATATCCTAATCGGATCAATTACTTACTAGGGTTAGTAGAATCCCACCAACAGTTAGAACAATTCGAACAGGCAGAAGCTATTTTAAAAAAGCGTATTGACCAAAATCCAAACAATGCGCAACTACTGGTAGAATTGGGGCATCATTATGACTTACAAGGAAAATCAGACCAAGCCCGTATCAATTACAACAAAGCAATTGCTGCTTATGACAATACCAATCTCAATCATGCCTATTCTTTGGCACAAACCTTCGAGAAGTATAACCTCCTGGATGAGGCCGCACTGATTTATGAAAAAGGTATGCAAGATAATCCTAGAGCGAATTATAATGTACAGTTGGCCAAAATCTATGGAGAACAAGGGAAGCTCGAAAAAATGTTTTCTAGTTACCTCTCTCTTTTACAATCTCAGCCTAACTATATCAATATCGTACAGCGCAATTTTAGTGATTATATTGTTGCAGATCCTACCAATGAAGCCAATATCATTTTCAAAAAGTTGCTCATCAAAAAACTACAACAAAACCCTGACATTTTGTACAACGAAATGTTAAGCTGGTTATTTGTGCAGCAAAAGGAGTTTAAAAAAGCTTTTATTCATGAAAAAGCGATATACAAGCGTAAAGAAGAAGGTCCTCAGGGAATAATTGATTTAGCACGTATTGCAATTTCTGAGAAAGATTTAAAATCGGCAACCGAAATTTTGAATTATATTCTGGAGACTTCGGCTTCCAAGGATATGAAACTCACCGCGCACAAGATTATCCTTAAAGCCAAGATAGACAACAGTAAAAAGAAAGAGTATAAATCCATAGTTGAGCAATACAATAAAGTTTTTGAAGAGTACGGAAAATCCCGAGAGACTATTGGTTTACAAGTGGATTATGCACATTTTCTGGCATTCAATCAAGATAAAAAGCAGGAAGCCATTGCTTTCTTAAAAGATTTGATAAAAAGAGAGCGTTTATCTAGGTTTCAATCTTCCAGAATCAAAATGAAGATTGCAGATATTTTGGTCCTCGACCAAAAGTTTAATCAGGCTCTCATCTATTATACACAAGTACAAAATGCCTTAAAGAATAATTTCCTGGCACAGGATGCACGTTTCAAAGTTGCCAAAACGAGTTATTATAAAGGGGATTTTTCTTGGGCGCAAACCCAATTGGATGTGCTTAAATCTTCCACTTCGCAGCTGATTGCCAACGATGCGATGGAATTGAGTCTTATCATTAGCGACAATTCTCAAGAAGACTCTACACAAACGGCTCTTAAGATTTTTGCCAGAGGAGATTTGCTAGCGTTTCAGAACAAGAATGAAGAAGCCATTGCGCAATATCAGGAAATACTTACCAATCACAAAGGGGAAAAGATTGAAGATGAAGCTTTTTTAAGACAAGCCAAGTTGTTTGAAAAACAAGAGCAATTTGAAAATGCCAAGATAAATTACCTGAAAATTATTGAGTTTTATCCCGAAGATATATTGGTTGACGATGCGTATTATTGGCTAGCAGAACTGTATACAAATCAATTGGGTGAACCCGAAAAAGCCAAAGAGCTGTATGAAAAGATCATCTTCAATCATGCAGACAGTATTTATTTTGTAGAGGCTCGCAAAAAATATAGAGCGCTTCGTGGTGATGCAATAAATTGAGCTTACCAGTAGGCAATACTCCTTAGTTTACTACCTTTGTTACCACAATAAAGATATCTTACTGATGTACATATATAATGTTACCATAAATATTGATGAGACCGTTCATAACGAATGGGTGGACTGGATGAAAAATGAGCATATCCCTGATATGTTGGCTACAGGAAAATTTACCAAAGCCTTAATGACCAAAGTTTTGGTACAGGAAGAAATGGGAGGAATTACCTATTCTGTTCAATATACCACCAATAGCAAAGAGACCTTACAACAATATTATAACGAAGATGCCGATCGACTGCGAGCAGAATCTCAACGATTTGCAGGGAAATTTGTTGCTTTTAGAACCGAACTGGAAATTGTGAGCGAGCGAAATGGCTAAACACAAAAAAAACCATCATCCCGATTCCTCTTTTTCAAAATCCAATGAAACAGGCACCGTACGTGCCAAAAAGCATCTGGGTCAACATTTTCTAAAAGATGAAAATATTGCAAGAAAAATTGGAGATACCCTGACCTGTTCAGGATACGATCACGTGATCGAAATTGGTCCTGGTATGGGGGTACTTACCAAATACATTCTTGAAAAAGAATTGCATGTAGTTGCTATGGATCTCGATACCGAATCTATAGCATATCTCAACACTCATTTCCGTTTGGAACATGCAAAGGCGATGCAAAAAAGCCGTTCTTTTGAAGTCATAGAAGCTGATTTTTTGAAATTTGATCTTACCTCGCTTTTCGAAAACAAACCCTTTGCCATTACAGGTAACTTTCCTTATAACATTTCTTCTCAAATCGTATTCAAGACTTTAGAATATAGGGATCAGATTCCTGAGTTTACCGGGATGTTTCAAAAAGAAGTTGCACGACGTATTTGTGAAAAAGAAGGTAGTAAGACCTATGGGATTTTATCGGTATTGGTTCAGGCTTTTTACGATGCTGAATATTTATTTACCGTGCCTCCCGGTGTATTTAATCCTCCTCCAAAGGTAGATAGTGGTGTACTGCGATTAATTCGAAAAAAAGACTACACGCTACCTTGTGATGAAAAACTATTTTTTAAAGTAGTAAAAACAGCGTTCGGACAACGTAGGAAAACCCTAAGAAACAGTCTTAAAACACTTCAACTCCACGAAGAAATTAAGGCGTTGGATATTTTTAACAAACGACCAGAGCAATTATCTGTAGCTCAATTTATTGAGTTAACTTCTCAAATTGAAAATCAAGATAAATAAGGATAACGATTGATTTAAAAAAATATCGATCGTAAAATAAGTTCCTCTCATTTAACACAGCCATAAAGCTCAATTAAATTCTTTGGTTATCTTTGTGAGCGTTTGCACAAAAGTCCGCAAACCATTGTAATATGGCGTTTCAGATTTCCAAAGAGCTTATAACAGAAGTGCAACACCTCGTCCAAAATGCAGGTGATAAAAAATTGCGCAGTATGCTCAATGAAATTCACTTTGCTGATATTGCTGAAATTATTGGAGAGCTCAACCTTACAGAGGCCACTTATATCATCAAATTACTGGATAGCGAAAAAACTTCGGAAGCCCTTATGGAACTCGAGGAAGATTTCCGTGAGCGTATTCTAGAAAACCTTTCTGCCAAAGAGATTGCCGAGGAGCTTGAAGAGATGGATACCGATGATGCTGCCGACGTGATTGCAGAACTTCCTGATGAGCTTGCCGAAGAGGTAATTGCCGAAATTGAAGACGAAAAGCACGCCGAGGATATCAAAGAGCTTCTTAGCTATGGAGAAGATACTGCCGGAGGGTTAATGGCCAAAGAGTTGGTTCGAGTTAAAGAAACATGGACTATTGCAGGTTGTGTTCGTGAGATGAGAAGGCAGGCCAAAAATGTTACACGTGTACATTCGATCTATGTAGTTGACAAAGAGGATAAGCTGAAAGGAAGATTATCCTTAAAAGATTTACTTACCGCTCCTACCAAAGCGCAAATTAGTGATGTCTATATTCCAAAGGTAGATTTTGTAGATGTTGATACTGAAGGAGAAGAAGTAGCCCGGGTTATGCAAAAGTATGATTTGGAGGCTATTCCTGTTGTGGATCACGAAGGTGTTCTTGTAGGTAGGGTTACTATTGATGATATCGTAGATTTTATCAAAGATGAGGCAGAAAAAGATTATCAACTTGCCGCGGGTATATCGCAAGATGTAGAAGCAGATGATAGCGTACTAGAACTTACTCGCGCTAGATTGCCCTGGTTGATTCTAGGGTTATTTGGAGGTTTGGGAAGTGTTTTTATTATGGAAGGTTTTGAAGATGCCCTTGCCAAATACAAAGAACTATTTTTCTTCACTCCGCTAATTGCAGCGATGGCAGGTAATGTTGGAGTACAATCTTCGGCTATTATCGTTCAAGGTTTGGCCAACGACGTTGTAAAAGGAAGTCTATTTAACCGATTGGTAAAAGAAATAAGTTTAAGTTTGATCAGTGGTATTACCCTTGGTATATTGGTTATCTTATTTGGTTTGATTATAGGTATGGAAATGGATTTTAGTTTAACCATTGCCATATCTATGCTTTGCGTGATTATTGTCGCTGCATTAATAGGAACTTTTGTTCCGATCATTCTGGATAAACGAGGAATCGATCCTGCCATAGCCACCGGTCCTTTTATTACCACCAGTAATGATATTTTCGGGATCTTTTTGTTCTTCTATATCGCTAAATTAATGCTGCAGTTCTAGTAGCATTTTTTATCGCCATTTTGAGCATTATCAAAACGTAAAAACCAGCAATACGATTCGACGCTGCTCAAAATGACTTAAAGTAATTATTTCACAAAACAAGTTTTAAAGAGTACTAAAAGGTCTCTTCACAGGTATACACATCCGGACAAGCCAGGTACCAGCTGCAATAAGCAGGCCCTGTTACTGATCCGCTGCAAGAACACCCACATAGTGATAAATCAACTCCAGCCTGACCTTTAATCTTACTTTGACTTTCTCGCGATAGCGTAGCTACCCCGGGAATGTTTAAAAGGTTTGTTTTCATATAATATATTTGTTATGGTTAATGCACCTAAAATTAGAACATATTTTATAGGAAAGGCATTATTTTAACCTTTTTAAGTTATTGTTTAGATTAACACGTTTTATCGTACAAAATTGCTATAGGTTTTTATAGTACATTTGACAAAATATACTTTATGACCTCAGAAGTTTTCGAGTACGATTTTAAGGTTCCTGCATCTGCTATTGATGATATCAATCATGTAAATAATGTGGTCTACCTACAATGGATCCAAGACGTTGCCAAAAAGCATTGGGAATCCAAAATCGATGATTACATAAGAAACACCTACGTTTGGGTAGTTCTCAACCATTTTATAGAGTACCATAATCCTGCATTCCTTGGAGATACCATCACAGTTCGGACCTGGATCGATAGTCACAGGGGTGTAAAAAGCGAGCGGCATACCAAAGTTATCAATACAACCACCCAGAAAGTGTTAGTATCTGCCAAAACTGTATGGTGCTTGTTGCATAAAGAAACGTTAAGACCCACCCGGATCACGGATGAAATAAGTACCTTGTTTTTCCAAAATTCTTAATGTCTATGGAAGCGATTAATATTAAAGACAAATTATCCAAGTTTGATAAGCAATGGCATCCTCATCGTATTGCAATGGTGGATGATAATCAAGTATATCTGGCAAAACTATCTGGAGATTTTGTATGGCACAAACACGATGATGAAGATGAACTTTTTCAGGTGATTAAAGGGACGCTGTATATGAAATTCAGAGACAAAACCGTAACGGTAGAAGCTGGAGAGCTTATTGTAGTCCCAAAAGGTGTAGAACACTGCCCTTCTACCAAAGATGGTGAAGAAGTACATGTTCTTTTATTCGAAAAAGCGTCTACCAAGCATACGGGCGAAATTAAAAGTGATCGTACTGTAGATACGTATATCGAAATTTAAGATCTAAAAAAACAAGATACTTTCCTTATCTAATTCATATAAGGGGTAACATCTCAGATTCTTGTGACACTTACGATAAATGTTACAAAACATTGTACGAAATCACTAACTAAAACTGATTGATCAATGGCTGATTTTTACCCTTTAAGTCCGGAGTTAGACCGAAAAAACTTTACTAAAATTACTACCAACTACAAAAAGAACGTATTTGTAGTATTGGTGGGGATTGTTCTATTTTTTGCATTATATACTGCCGCTGTTGCCGGGTCTATTTATCTTTTTTATCTCGCCCTTACGTACGACATGGGCCACATCAATAAACTTACCATCTTACTAAAAGCAGGTACCGTGGGGATGAGTGGTATGTTTGTGTTATTTATGATTAAGTTCATATTTAAAAAACAACGTCTAGATAATAATCCACTCAACATTGAAATTACTGAAAAAGAACATCCGAAACTTTTCCAATTCATTAGAACATTAAGCGAAGAGACCAAAGCTCCTTTCCCAAAGAAAATATTTGTAAACCACGAAATCAACGCGGCTGTATTTTACAACAGTACCATATTAAGTTTGTTTATTCCTACCCGAAAAAACTTGTTGATCGGTCTGGGATTGGTGAATGGACTCAATCTTACTGAATTTAAAGCCGTACTCGCTCACGAATTCGGGCATTTTTCGCAAAGCAGTATGCGTTTGGGAAGTTATGTGTATATGACCAATCGAATTATTTATGATATGGTGAATGAGCGTGATTATTGGGATCGAACTCTGGACTCAATGAAAAACTCAGATATTCGAATTGCCATTTTTGCCTGGTTACTGATGCCCGCAGTTTGGACCACCAGACAAGTCATGGTTTTGATTTATAAAGGGATTAACCTGCTTCAATCTTCATTATCCAGACAAATGGAATATCATGCCGATCTGGTTGCGGTAAGTGTTACGGGTAGTAATGCTATTGTAAACGGTTTATACAAACTGGATGCTACTACACAAGCGTTGAATTTTGCTTCAGAACATGTGTTTTCGGCAATTCAGGATAAAAAATACACTTCTAATCTGTTTTACCATCAGACTTCTGCCTACGAATACTTGAAGAAAAACAAAAAAGAGTTTAAGGATAACCTTCTGGAAAACTGTAATCACGAAAGAGTGTTTCTGGAAGACGACGACGCACATGTTCCTAATATGTATGCTTCTCACCCATCCGGATATAAGAGAGAAGATAACGCCAAGAAGAATTTTGTTGAGGGTATAGAAGATACACGATCGCCTTGGATATTATTTGATGACAAAGAAACGTTGTGCGAAAAGGTGACCAAGAACCTGATTACCGTTAATTTTGATTTACCCAAGGATACCGCTTTTGCTCCAGCAACAGAAATTCAGGAATTTATAGAATCAGAAATTGAAGAAACACAATTTGATCCTAAATATCTGGGGAATTACGATAATCGATTCTTCTCAGAATTCCCTCTGGAGAATCTGGAACGTATGCTTATCGAGCATCAAATTACCACTTCGAACAGCATTAACGTTCTCGAGGATTTATATGGAAATCGGCTACAGCAAAAAATGGATCGCGAAAAGGAAGTCGACGATGAGTTTCGTTTGCTGACTAAAGTATTGAGTCGACAAACTAAAGAGAAACAGTTTAATTTCCGAGGGACACAATATGCCAACAAAGAAGCCGAAAAAGTCTACAAAGACCTGGTAGAAGAGGTAAATAAGGATACCTGGTATCAAGACTTTGATAAAAAAGTTTTTGCTGCCATTTATGCCATTAGCAATGCTACAGAAAAAGATGAATTGATCTTACGTTATCGATTCCAATTCGATTTCCAGAAATATCATCGTGCATTTATTGGTATTCAAAACGAATTTCATACAAAGATTGATGAAATCAACGCTATCGGTAGTTTAGACGAAAATCAGGCAAAAGTTTTTGCAGGTCAGTTCAACACCCTACATAACCAATTGATTCATACACTTAATGAAGTAGATGTTTTACGATTACCATCCATGAATAACACCAAACATATTTCTTCATTAAAAGAACACTTGCTGGCAGAAAATGTAGCATTCATATCGAGTGCCACCTTAGACGGACAAAAATTAAATCAGATCCTACAGCAACTTGATAGCATCATTTCAAAATCAAGAAGGCTGTATTTTAAAAGTCTAGGAAACATCTTAAAACTTCAGGAAAAAATCAGTACTAAGGCAGTATAACATTCTTAAAGTCAGTCAGAGTAATCCCTTCGATTTAACAAATCAGCAACACAATTGTATGCTGATATCTAGTACCTTACATACATCACAAAAAACAAATAGATATGTTAGTCAATCGAAGGGATTTTATTCGAAATACCAGCCTTGCACTTGGGTATAGTTTATTACCGTATGGCAACATCTTTTCAAACGGTTCTCAAAAACAAATCGGTGTTTGCCTGGTAGGTTTAGGAAATTATAGCTCAACAGTTCTTGCTCCAGCTTTGCAGCTTACCAAACATTGTAAGCTTACAGGTATTGTAACGGGTAGCCCCTGGAAAATCCCTAAGTGGCAAGAGCGGTATAAAATCCCGGATCAAAATGTATACAACTACGATACCGTGCATCAAATCGCCAACAATCCCGATATTGATGTGATTTATATTGTAGTCCCTACCGGTTTGCACGCCAAATACGCGATTAGAGCTGCCAATACTGGGAAACATGTTTGGTGCGAAAAACCCATGGCCAAAACCGAAGCCGAATGCCAATCCATAATCGATGCTTGTCAAAAGAATAAAGTACAACTCACTATTGGATATCGTATGCAACACGAACCCAATACCCGCACAGTAATGGATTGGGCAACAACAAAACCTTTCGGGAAAATAAAAACGCTAAGAGCCGAAATAGGATATAATGTCTCAAATCCTGCAAGAAGCTGGCGTTTAAATGCTGAGTTAGGTGGTGGTACGATGTATGATCTTGGGGTTTATGCACTCAACGCTTCTCGGTATGTAACCGGAGAAGAACCCATATCCGTATCTGCCCAACAAATGACCACCCGACCCGAAATTTTTACCGAAACCGACGAGACCACTCATTTCACCTTAGAATTCCCCTCTGGCGCTATTGCCCATGGTAAAACCAGTGTTGGTAAATCGATGCATGAACTTTATGTAGATTGCGAAAAGGGGTGGTACACTCTGGCTCCATTCTCTATGTATGCTGGTGTAGAAGGAAAGGCAAGCAATGGCACTTTATTAAATATCCCTATTAGAAATCAACAAGCCAAACAAATGGATGATGATGCATTATCAATCATCAATAACACTCCGGTAATGGTCCCAGGAGAAGAAGGTATGAAAGATGTCAGAATCGTTGAAGCGATCTACAAATCAGCAAAATTAAAAGGAAAGGTACTAGCACTCTAGACTTAGGAATATCTAAAAGAGGTTTCGGCTTTCGTAAAAAATGCAGTAAATTCACCAAATCCGTTTTTTGAAAAAAGGATACTATTAATTCGTACTGCATGAAAACAAAGACTATCGGACTTATTGCAGGTCCTGTTCTATTCTTGTTTATTTTGTTTTTTTTAGGTCCCGAAGGACTATCCAAAGAAGGATTGGCTACCCTAGCCATTGCAACCTGGATTGCAGTTTGGTGGATTACCGAAGCTATTCCTATTGCTGTAACGGCCTTACTACCCTTTGTACTTTTTCCATTAACGGGAGTAATGCCTATCAAAGGTGTATCTGGAGCTTTTGCTAATCCAATGATTTTTCTCTTTCTGGGAGGTTTTATTCTGGCTTCAGCCATAGAGAAAACCAACCTTCATAAACGAATTGCTCTTACCATTATTTATCGTATCGGAAGTAATTGGAATCAAGTGATTCTTGGGTTTATGATCGCAACGGCTTTTTTGAGTATGTGGATTTCTAACACCGCTACTGCAGTAATGATGCTCCCCATAGGACTTGCTGTAGTTTCTCAAATTCAGGCCGAAGAAACGATAAAAAACACCATGGGTAGATCTTTGATGCTTGCCATGGCGTATGGGTGTTCTATTGGAGGTATTGCTACTATTATTGGGACGCCTACTAATGTTATTTTTGTGGGTATTGCGGAAGAGCTTTATGGCGAAACAATTTCTTTTGCGCAATGGATGATGCTGGGGTTGCCCTTCTCTGTTTTGATGCTCATCATAGGATGGTTGTATTTAACCAAAAAAGTGTTCCCTATTACTGTGGAAGGAATTCCAGGAGGTAAAACAGCGATCAAAAACCAACTGGATCATTTAGGTAAGATATCTTATGAAGAAAAAGCAGTGCTATTCGTTTTTGGTACTGTTGCCATATGTTGGATGACTAGTTCTTTTTTACTGAAACATATTATACCCGGTATTAGTGATACCTTGATTGCCATAGCAGGATCTATTGTTTTATTTGTAATCCCATCTCGGAAAAGACAAAAATTAGGAATCATTAACTGGAAAACGGCAGAAAACATTCCATGGGGAATTTTATTGCTATTTGGAGGTGGATTGGCCCTGGCTGAAGGTTTTAAAGTTTCTGGACTTGCAGAATGGATAGGAAATCAATTGGCATTGTTTAAAATGTTCCCTTCTCTACTGCTTATACTTGCCATTGTTATGGTGGTTAATTTTTTAACTGAAATTACATCAAATGTAGCAACCGCTGCAATGCTAATGCCCGTTATGGCTGCTTTGGCGCTATCTATAGATGTGCATCCTTACTTTTTGATGATTGGTGCAACTATTGCTGCTTCTTGCGCTTTTATGCTTCCTGTGGCTACACCTCCTAATGCGGTGGTTTTTGGTTCTGGTTTATTGACCATTCCCAAAATGATGAAAGTAGGACTTTGGATGAATATCGTTTCTATTCTCATCACTACGATCTTGATCTATTTTGTGTTGCCTTTGATTTGGGATATAGCGCTTACTCCTTTTCCTGAGATTTTTAAATAAGAATAGAAATACCCACTCTATGAAGAGTGGGCATAAATACGTTACGGCCCCTTACCTCCGTAATCGCTTGCTAGGTTGAGTGGTTGCTATTCTGTTCTAAAGTTCCATACAGGGCTAATCGTAGCACTCTGATGGGAATCTCTAGCCACTATACGCCAATAATATACCTTCCCTGAAGATACATCCACATCCATAGTGGTCATATCTATCCCCTCTGCAAATAATACAGGTGGATTTGTATCTCCAAAGTAAAGATCATACGATAGCACATCGTCATCGCTATCGCTGGCATTCCATTCTAAACTAACTGTTGTGGCCGATAAACGTGAGCCTTGTGCTGGACTCACTAGTTCTGGCACTGCCGGTAAATTGTTTACCGTAGCCTCTGGCTCTGTATAAAAAGATTGTGTCGGTGAATAAGTACTCACATTATCCTCGCTATCTATGGCGCGTACTCTCCAGTAATATCGTATACCCTTTTCTAAAGTAAAAGTATTGGTAGTATTCGTAGTCGTTACCGTAAAGGCTATGTCATTAAAATTACTATCTCTGGCAATATCGATCACATAACGAACTTCATCACCATCACTATCAATAACCACATTCCAGGAAAACTCTAAGTCAATACTAGTACAAATCAAATTATTGGTAGGAAACACCAAAGATGGAACTCCAGGTGCCTCGTTGATGGTAATCAGTGGTGGACGATCATCATCTCCACTACAAGAAATTATTACTCCTAGTATTACTAATCCTATATAGTATTTTATATGCTTTATCATTATTCTCCTTTTTTATTGTTTAACCATCTTAAATGTTCCTCCATCTGCTATCGATATCAAGTAGATCCCTTGTGGTAAGTTTGCTGTTGGCAATACTACCTGACCAGAACTCATGTCATACTCCCCAGAAGAAACTACCACTCCTATCGAATTATAGATCGATATAGTCATTGCTCCTGATACGCTATCAGGAACGGATAAAGTAACATCTCCCCTAGTTGGGTTAGGTGCAATTCTAAAGCTATCAAATAAATTCACTTTGCTGGATAACTTTCCTTCGCATTCCAGGCTTGAAGATACTGCTACCTGATCCCCATGATTGACCTCTATAGCAAAGTTATTGTTGGCAAATGTACCTATCACCTCATCATTGATCGTTACGGTATAAGGAGGAGTTCCTGTGGTGATCTCCACCTGCATTTTGGTTCCTGTAGTATCATTTTGTACACTGGTAGCTCCAGATAGAGATTCTGCTGCAGCGATTACCGCTTCAAAACATTGTTCACAGTTCGCAAAACCTTCAACAGTGATACAGATCGGGTAAGTCCCCGGAGGTAGATTATCTATGGCTAATGAGGATGTAAAGCTATGATCTACTCCATTAATGGTGGTTCGATACTCCAATGCCGTAGCGGCTGTGATAGTCAACGTTCCATTATCCTTTGCCTCACAAGTCTCACTAGTGGTAGTGATTGTAAAATTGTTTGTAGGTAGATTGGATAATGGACAGGTATCTATAACATTAACGGTCCTGGTGACTTCCATAGCCCTATTACCAGAAGCATCGGTAGCATTATATCGGATCGTATAGCTCCCTACAGCATCTACAAAATCGATAGCATCGATCATAACGGTACTGCCATCATCGGCAGTGGCTCCTAGCTCTGTATACCCAGCTCCTAAGCTTATCTCTTGTGGATTATCTCCTGTTAACGTGATTATTGGTGCAGTGGTGTCTACTACATCTACCGTTCTAATTACTTGAGGCGCAGAAGTGCCAGACACATTATTAATAGCATCATAAGTAACCATATAACTACCTACCTGATTTGTATTTACTGATGCAGTATTAATGGTTAGTACGGCTCCATAAGTAACTTCGGCTCCTAACTCAACATAATTATCTCCCAATTCAATCACTTGAGGATTATCCCCTAACAAAGTAATCACCGGGTCAATACAGCCGCGTCCTCCATCATTGATGATCCAGTTATACAACGAACCTGTCAAAGTATTTCTTGCTTCTTCTGCTAAACAGTAGGTAGCATCTGCATTTAAAGTTAAACCCGTAGGGATTTGCGTCTCTCCGGCTTCTAAGGTCGTCCAACCAATTAGGGTAGCATCATAATTTTCTTGAGACATGGCAGTACCAATAAAAAAATCATTTAAAAAACTTACATTACTGATATCCCATCCGGAAAGGTCTTGATCAAAAGAGCTTGCCCCTTCAAACATATTTCTAATATCATCACTATTACTGACATCCCAAGAACTTAAGTCTTGATTAAAAGCAGTAGCATATCTAAACATAGCCGATAAATAATCAGCATTACCCAAAGCCCAACTTCCTATCGGTTGATTAAAAGATGTAGCACCCTGAAACATTTCTGTAAAATCAAGCACTGTACTCACATTCCAACCCGAAATATTTTGATTAAATGAAGTAGCTTCTTTAAAAGTACTGTCTGTATTTTCAAGAACGGTAAATGTCCAATCTCCAATATTTTCATTAAAAATGGTACCTTCTTCAAACATACTATCAATGTTGTGAATAGTAGTCATATCCCAATTTCCTATTTGGTCTTTCAAATCTTCAAAGTTGGTACAGCTTTCAAACATACTGGATAAATCGGTGACTTGTGACAAATCTGGAGTATCATCCGCATTTAGTTTTAAATTTTCACAATCATTGAAAGAATTTCTAAAATCACGCCATTGTATATTTCCCCATTGTTCAATAGTTTGAATTTTAGTTCTTAATGTCCCAAAACCTCTAATAAACAAAGTAAATCTTGGAAACTCACCAGTAATTGACACCTTATAAGTTCCTGCTGTGGTATAATCATGTGAAATAGTTGTTGTTACATTGGTATCCTTGGTACCATCTCCCCAATCAATAGTATAGTTATAACTATATCCACCACTGGTTCTAATCGTAATTCTATCATTGTCTTCTAATAACCAAGAGGTGATAAACGCATCTTCAGGACAAGAATTCCCTAGATCATTAATTGTCCAATTATAAGGCATACTCGTTAATGTATTTACAGCATCTACACTTAAACAATGTGCTACATCTGCATCCAATGTTAAGCCAACAGGAATTTGCATCTCTCCAGCGGTTAAAGTTGCCCATTCAATCAATAGGCTATCATAATTAGTTTGTGACAACCCAGCTCCTGTAAATATTCCAGCCATGCTAGTCACACTCGAAATATCCCAATTGGATAGATCTTGATCAAAAGATGATGCTCCAAAAAACAGTTCCTCCATCTCTTGAACCAAACTAACTTCCCAATTACCTACAGGTTGATCGAAAGCAGTAGCATTATAAAACATAAAAGCCATATCAGTAACAGTTGCCATATTCCAGTTAGAAATATTCTGATTAAAGGCTAGAGCTTCTTCGAAAACAGAGTCACTTCTTAACAAATTGGTAAATGTCCATGCACTAATATCTTCATTAAAAATACTACAGCTTGTAAACATACTGTCGATACGTTCTATCGTTGATACATCCCAAGATCCCATTCTATCCTTTAGATCTTCGAAGTTGGTACACCCTTCAAACATACTAGACAATTGTGTAGCTTGTGATAAATCCGGAGTATCCTCTGCATTTAGTTTTAGATTGATACATCCATCAAAACCATTTGAAAAGGTATCCCATTGCTGGGTTCCCCATTGTTCAATTGTTTGTATTTTACTTCGATTATCCGCTCCACTAAGGTTGAAACGAATTCTTGGAAAATCTCCTGTAATCTTTACGGTATACGTACCGGCAGTTGTATACTCATGAGTAGCATTTGCCGTAAAACCAGTTTCAATAGTTCCATCTCCCCAATCTACACTATAATCATATCCTGTACCAAAGGTTGGTATCGTAATAGACTCATTTGCTGTAGTGGTTTGCCAAGTAGTAACAAAGAAATCTGTAGCAGCGCAGCTTGCTCCTCCATCTGTAATTGTCCAATTATACAGTGCACTTGTTAATGTGTTTCTTGCTTCCTCTGCAAAGCAAAAAGTGGCACTGGCATCTAATGTTACCCCTGTAGGAATTTGCGTTTCTCCTGTTTCTAAAGTTGCCCAACCGATAAGGGTTTTATCATAATTTTCTTCTGACATTCCTGCGTCTACCAGCATATTGCCCATAGCATTGGCTGCACTGATGTCCCAACTTCCTAAAGGTTGATTAAAGGACGAAGCACCAAAAAATAGATCATCGAAGGTGGTCACTTTACTGGTGTTCCAACTACTCAAATCTTGATTAAAAGCAGTTGCAGACTGAAACATAGCATTCATGGTTTCTACATTATCTACAGTCCAATCGCTAATTACTTCGTTGAATATGCTACAGCTCTCAAACATTGAGCGAGTATCAGTAACAGCACTCATATCCCAATCACTCATTTTATCTTGTAGATCTTCTAAATTGGTACAGCCTTTGAACATACGTTGTGTAGAGTTTACTGATGATAAATCAGGAACATCATCGGCATTTAATCTAAGGTTAGCACAACCATTAAATGCATCTTCCATAGACGTCCAAGAATTCGGTCCCCATTGCTCAATGGTTTGAATGTTGTTACTCGCTGGATATCCATCAAAATTAAGACGATTGAAGTTTCCTAAAACACGCATGGTATACGTTCCTGCATTTTCATAGGTATGATACGCTTCTTGGGTTTCAAAAGTAACAGTACCATCGCCCCAGTCCACCACAAAATCCAGTCCTGAGCCTACAACAGGAAGCGTAATAAATTCAAAATCCGTAGCGATATTCCATGTGGTAATAAAAAGGTCTTCATCTGGACATCCTAATCCTTCATCTTCAATACTCCAATTATACGGAGCATTTAGTAAGGTGTTTTTGGCATTTACTCCTAAACAATAGGTAGCATCAGCATCTAATGTGATATCACTTGGAATTTGCGTTTCTCCAGCTTCTAAAGTAGCCCAACCAATTAGCGTCTTATCATAATTTTCTTCGGACATGGAAGTAGATCGTAGCATCGACTCCATAGTTCTTGCGCTGCTGATATCCCAAGCCGATAAATCTTGATCAAAAGCTGTCGCCCCTATGAACATAAACTCAAAGGTAGTGGCTTGGCTTACATCCCAATTCGCAATACTGCTACTGTTAAATGCTATAGCATCTGTAAATGCCCAAGTAAATTCTTGAATACCACTGGTATCCCATCCAGAAAAATCAACGGGAAAATCTTTATCTAAAGAACTACATTGGGCAAACATATATGCAACAGAAGTAACATTTGATAAATCGGGGCTGTCTGTTGCTTTTACTTCTAAATTGGCACATCCTCTAAAAGCATCCTCCATAGAGGTCCATGTATTGCTTCCCCATTGTTCGATGGTTAGTATTTTGTTACTATCTGCATTGTCATTAAAACGTAATCGATTGTAGTTTCCTAAAATACGAATGGTATAGGTACCTGAATTTGTATAGGTATGATACGCTTCTTCGGTCTCATTGGTGATAGTTCCATCCCCCCAATCTACTGTAAAATCAAGTCCGGTATCTGGAATAGGGAATGATATCTCTTCATTATTAGAGTTAATTCGCCAGGTAGTGATAAAAGCATCAGCACAATCTAGTCCGGCATCAGAGATACTCCAGTCTAACCCACCAGTATCAGTTAATGTGTTTCTCGCAGCTTCTCCTAAACAATAGGTTAAACCACTTGCTCCCAAATCAATTCCTGTTGGTATATCATCAATTCCATCGCTCAAATCTCCACTTGTATCTGTAGACCAACCCAATAATGTTGCATCATAATTTTGTTGCGATAACCCTGAGTTGCTTAACATGTTTGTCATGTTGGTCACTTTACTGATATCCCAATTGCCTAAGGATTGATTGAAATTGGCAGCATTATTGAACATTAATAACATGTTTATGGGGCGGGTAGTATTTTCTCCAATATTCCAATTACCGAGATCTTGATTAAAGGAGGTTGCTCTTGCAAACATTTGTACAAAAACATGACCACTGCTTACATCCCAGTTTTTTATGGTTTCACTATTGAATTTAGTAGCATTTAAGAAAGCAGCTCCAAAATTTGTAATACCACTAGTATCCCAATTTGAAAAATCCAAAGATGCAGAAGTTCCCAAGCTAGTACACTCATAGAACATTCTTATGAGGGATTTAACATTACTTAAGTCAGGAGCATCTGAAGCTGTAACATCTATATTAGTACATCCATCAAAGGCATTAGTGAAACTTGTCCATGCGATATTTCCCCATTGCTTCACTTCTAAAATTTTGTCTTTATCTCCAGAATTATCAAAATAAATTCTAGGGAAATCGCCTTTAATTTTTACTGTATATATTCCTGGTGTATCAAATGTGTGAGAAGCATCTCCTGTTATATTGGTGTCTTCTGAACCATCTCCCCATGCAACGCTATAGCTATACCCACCTCCTGTGGTTGGAATAGTAATAGTTTCATCTGCAGCTATAGTTTGCCAAGTGGTTATAAAGCCTTCCTCAAAACCACAGTCTAAAATATCATCTGAAATTATCCAGCGATTAGGTTCATTGGTCAACGTTGTTCTCCTAGGTGCTGCGGAACAATACTTAAGCCCTAGTGCCCCAAGCTCAATATCAGTTGGTATATCATCAATTCCATCACTCAAATTTCCGCTTGAATCTGTTGCCCATCCTAGTAGTGTTGCATCATAATTTTGTTGCGATAATCCCGAGTTATTTAACATATTACTCATGTTAGTTACTTTACTGATATCCCAACTGCCTAAGGATTGATTGAAATTGGTAGCGTTATTGAACATTAATAACATGTTTCTGGTACCATTACTATTTTCTCCAATATTCCAATTACCAATATCTTGATTAAAGGAAGTTGCTCCTGAAAACATTTGCACAAAACCTCTAGCATTTCCCACATCCCAATTTTTTATAGTTTGACTATTGAATGCAGTAGCATTTTGGAAAGCACCTCCAAAAGCTACAATGCCGCTAGTATCCCAGTTTGAAAAATCTAAAGTTTCTGAGGTTCCCAAACTTGCACACCCATTGAATATTCTTATGAGAAATTGAACATTACTTAAGTCAGGAGCATCTGAAGCTGTAACATCTAAGTTAGTACATCCCTCAAATGCATCGGAGAAATTTGTCCATGCGATGTTTCCCCATTGATTTACTTCTATAATCTTGTCTTTATCTCCTGAATTATTAAAATAGATTCTAGGGAAATCACCTGTGATAGTAACCGTATGCATTCCTGGATTAGCATATGTATGCGGCGCATCTCCAGTAAATCCTGTTTCTACGTTTCCATCTCCCCAATCTACGGTATAATTATATCCAGATCCGGTTGTAGGTATGGTAATATTTTCATCTGCGGTTTTAGTTTCCCAGGTCGTGATAAATTCATTTTGGGCAAATCCAGCAGTACAAAAACTAATAATAAAAAATAAGGTAATGTAAAAGTGTTTCATAAGGGGCCTTTTAAATTATAGATAATAAGAATACTGTTGATTTTGAATATGGGGCACTAACTTATTGCCCTACTATTCTGTAAAAATCAGGTGCAAAATTAAGATAACTTTAAGATGACCAAAGGATTAGGGGGTTGCAAAGGGGTTGCAACCACTATTTTTGATGTGGTTACGTTTTATTTTTCGTTTTTTATATACGCAATAATATCTTCTTTAGAATCGACACCTATCTTTTTACGAATACGAGAACGGGAGGATTTTATAGCAGAGACTGTGGTGTTTTGTAGTTTACTTATCTCAGTAGAATTAAGTCCCAAAGTCATTAGACAAAGTAACTCTTTTTCCTTTTCCTTTAACTGGGTGTATTGTTTATCCAGAATCACCTTAAAATCCAAACTCACTTTATTGAGATAGGATTGCAAATCGGTCGTTGTTTTTTTGGTGGCTTTTTCTGAAAGTAAAGAAGCAGATAGCGAGTGTAACGCCATAATGCGTTCTTTTTCATTTTCTAACTGTATAATTTCGCGTATTTCGCCAAGGGTTTTATTGAGTATTTCCTGGCGTAACGAATTATCCACCACTGCTTTTGTTAACTCTTTTTCTCTAGTGACCAATGCCAATTCTGCTTTGACTTTCTCTAACTGCTCTTGTTCTAATTTGTTTTTGGACAACGCAAGCCGATGTTTTGCATTTTTTCGGGTCAACCAAAAAATAATACTTCCCAAAACTAACGCTATAGCAAATAAGATCAGGTATAATTGTTTTTTTGCCGTCTCGTTTTCTAACTGTAATTGATCTGCCTGTTTTTCTTTTTCAAATTTGTAATTAAGCTCTAATGCTGTAATGCGTTTTGCTTTTTCAATATCATTTATAGAATCATTGTAAGCTTTATACATTTTATAATCCTGCAAGGCTTGCTCATAATCCTTTCTGGTCTCGTTAAGGTTACTTCTGCTATAATACTGTTTTACCAAATGCTCTTTTTGCTTTAGTGTTTTGGCCACAGCTATGGCACTATCCAAATAAGGTAACGCCTGATCATACTCTTTGAGTGCGTTATACAATACTGCTACATTGAGATAACTGACACTTAATTCATTTTGATCCAGGAAATCTTTTGAGAGTCCAACATTCTCTTTATAAATTGCGATGGACTTATCAAATTCTTTATTACTGTAGTAGATCGCGGCCAAACTACCATTGGCCTTAGCCAATCTTTCTTTGGAACAAGGCAATGATTTTGCTTTCAATACATGAAAAAGCGCAGAATCATTCTGCTTATTAGCATAGTATACTGTTCCCAACATTTGATAAGATAAAGCAAGGGCATTTACATCTGTCCCCTTCTTTTTTATTGCAATGGCTCTTTTGAGATAACGTTTTGCTTTTTCAAATTCCTTTTGGCGCCGATAAAACATTCCTAAATTATGCAATGTCAAACCAATACTTATGGAGTCTTGAATAGACTCACTAATATCTAGCGCTTTTAAATAGTTGACCAATGCGTCTTCTGCATTACTTTGCTTACTATCTAATATCCCCAAATAGTTGAGTGCTTCTGCTTCACTCTTTTGATAATAATACCCTTTATCATTCTTAGTTTCCAGAAAACCTAAAACCTCATTAATGATGAATCTTGAAGTATCCACATCAAAACGATGCATTTGTTTGACCAGTTCAATTTTATAACCTATTCGAGCAGAGTCGGTAGTCGCTTTTTGAATTTTATATTTTAAATCGCCAACAAGACTATCATGAGATTGTGAACAAACGGTACAGGATACTAATACGGCACTTATATATGTGAGAATTGTTTTCAATAGATGGTTTTTTGGGCAATACGTTGGTTTTATCTCAAAAATACAAGATAATATCTTTGCAACCGCAATGAAACCTTTTTGCAACCCTTTTGCAACCCCGGAGCAAAATCGAATACTTATTCATAGTTGTCTTTGAATTTATCAAACAAGACAGCATTACATGCTTATATTTTTTTGAAAACCCTTTAAACTTATTTTACTTTAAATGAAAACCACCCAATAAATTAGGTGGTTTTCGGCGTAAACAAATCGACTATAGCCCCCTGCCATAGTTTATTTTCAAGATGAGTTTGTGTTTACTGTATCACCATCTTTTTTGTATCTATTTTTCTACTACCTACATACATGGTATAGAAATAGGTTCCTACGGCTAACCCTTCGCTATTGATATAGAGTTCACCATCACCAGTTTTTGTAAGTGCTATTTTAGAGAATACTTGCCCTAGCATATCACTAAACACAATCGTTGCATTAGTAATCCCATCAGGTAGGTAATACTTGATCGTTGTGGTTCCGTTAAACGGATTAGGAATATTCTGGTATAACACAGGCACATTACTTCTATTAGTTGGGTTTTGTGTATTCCCAGAGTTTTGTTCTAATGCTTCAATTCGGCTAATCAGATCCTCAATCAATGCTTGTTGTGTTTGGTTTTCTGAAATCAAATCTGCTATTTCATCCTGAGCATCGATCAAATCACTTTCTAACGGTAGCATGAGCGGTGCCAAATCCACAGTAACCGAATTTCCATCTTGTATCTCGATAGTAAGATCACTCCCATTCAAGTTTGCTGCTGTTAGATCCTGATTATCCGTATTTACATACCCTGAAAAATCCACTGTATTTCCTCCCGAGATGCTCAATACATTAGAACTCAAGTTTAAAGTCTGATTATCCGTTCCTGTTCCGTCTTGCAACACCGATAAATCGATACTATTCCCTCCTGAAATTTCTAACTTCGTATTGGTTAACGTTAGAGTTTGCTCATCGGTATTATCCTGATACTTAGAGAGGTCTACGGCAGTTCCATCGTTGGTTAAACTCAGCGTATTACCACTAAGTTCTAAATCCTGCGCATCCGTATTGTCTAAATATTTGGATAGATCTACCGTTGTTGCATCATTCGTCAAACTCAAGGTATTTGTGGTAAGCTCCAGGTCCTGTGCATCAGTATTATCCAGATAATCCGATAGGTCGATGGTGTTTGTCCCACCAGAGATACTCAATTCGTTAGTATTCAAGGCCAACTCTTGTGCATCCGTATTATCCAAATACTTCGCAAGATCTACGGTCTGAGTAGCTTCTCCATCTCTTTCTAACGATAACTCTAGAGTGTTTCCATCCAATTCAAAAACATCTATGGTTTGATTATCAGTATTGTCCAAGTATTTAGCAAGATCAACGGTGGTAGCATCATTGGTTAAACTCAAGGTATTGTCTGACAACTCAAGATCTTGGGCATCGGTATCAGTAACCCATGCTGTACCATTCCATAGATATAGGTTATTCTCTTCGGTATCGTATACCATCATTCCATTCTCGTCGGTATCCAGACTGGCACCAAAAGTGGTTCGTTGATCCGTAGTCATTCTATTGATCAAAAGTCCCTGGTCGGTTGCTTTCAAATGTATAGAAGCCTCAGAATTGATATTTGGAAATGTGTTACCAGTAAATCCAATACCAACATTACCATCTTCTCCTATAGCAAAAGTATTACTAGGCGTATTGGGCTCTATTTTGAAAGGTAATTTGCTCCCATTAGTTACATCTCTAATAAAAAAGTTAGCTTCGTTTCCGGCAATATCCCAAAGTTGTGTACCAAATCCTCCGTTTTGCCCTAAACGTATTGTTGGAGTATCATTATCCAAAATACTAAGTTCTATAGTTCCCGGGCTACTGGTTCCAATACCAATATTTCCATTATCTGCAATTCGAAACGCATTATTGGGAGCACCTGCATCAATCCTAAATGGTCTCTTGTTTCCTGTGGCATCATCTATCGCAAAATAGCTGTCTCCACCATTACTAGTATCATTAAATGTAAAGCGCCAGTCATTTGCTGGAAATGAACCACTAGAAGTATCATCAAAATACATTCTTAGGTTATTTTCTGTCATCACAAAGGTATCAGACCCAAAAGTGTAACCATTCGAAGCGTCGCCACCAATTTGCATAGATCCTTTGGCAATCACATCTCCATTAAAGAATTGATTTTGTGCAATTATTGACGAAATAGAAAAACTAAACAAGAAGAAAATTAAGGGTAGTTGTTTTTTCATTTATTAAGGGGTTTTTGAACAATTTATTTACGCGGCAAAGCTAAAAATCCACCCCAAATCAGGGTATAGGTAACCCTACGTATTTATGTACGTATACAAACCAATGACATGTAGAGAAATCTTAAATTTTTCAAAAATTATAGGAAGATATCCTGTTATCCCGACCGAAGCTTGTAAATTCGGTATTTTTGCAGACTAACATACCAATAATGAAGATTCTTCACCTAGATACTAATCACCCATTACTCATTGATCAACTTACAGAAGCAGGCTTTCATAATGAAGAGGATTATACCTCATCCAAAACCGAGGTAGAAGCTAAAATTGCGAATTACGATGGTATTGTAATCCGTAGTCGCTTTGCTATTGATCAATCGTTTTTGGGTAATGCTAAAAACCTAAAATTTATTGGTCGCGTTGGAGCTGGTTTAGAAAATATTGATACCGATTATGCGGCAAAAAAAGGAATCCAACTTTTTAATGCTCCCGAAGGGAATCGAAATGCTGTGGGTGAGCATGCTCTGGGAATGATATTGTCTTTATTCAATAAACTAAATCAAGCCAATCAGAGCGTTAGAGATGGAAAATGGTTACGAGAAGAGCATCGCGGTATTGAGTTAGACGGAAAAACGGTAGGGATTATTGGTTACGGAAACATGGGGCGCGCCTTTGCCAGAAAGTTAAGAGGGTTTACCGTAGAAGTCATTTGCTATGACATTAAAAACGATGTAGAAAATAGTGATGCTACGCAGGTGGAACTCGAAGAACTTTTTGAAAAAACCGATGTTTTGAGTTTACACACTCCAGAAACCCCACAAACTATTGGTATGATCAACAAAGCATTTATCGATAAATTCAAAAAGCCATTTTGGTTGATCAATACCGCCAGAGGGAAAAGTGTAGTTACCGAAGATCTGGTAGATGCCTTGCAAAACAAACAAATTCTGGGCGCTGGCTTGGATGTATTAGAGTATGAAAAATCCTCGTTCGAGAATCTATTTACTTCTAAAAAAGAAATGCCAGAGGCGTTGCAAGCACTGATGCAACTAGACAACGTCCTTCTGTCCCCACATGTTGCCGGTTGGACTGTTGAATCTAAGGAAAAGCTGGCGCAAACCATCGTTGACAAAATAAAAGCTCAATTTTGCTAAAAGAGATTTTCATTTCGCTCCTTTCCAAATACTCCAAAGATGAAGAGTATACATTTACTTTATGGAACGAGATAGAAAAAAAACACTCGGGTAAAAAGCGGTATTATCACACGCTTACTCATTTGGAACATATCTACAACCAGCTACATACAGTAAAAGATCAGATACAAGATTGGGATATTACCTTGTTTGCTCTATTCTATCATGATTTCATCTACAATATCCTTAAACAAAATAACGAAGAACAAAGCGCAAAGAAAGCGGTCACTATTCTTGGCACATTAGATATTGATAAAGAACGCATACAACTTTGTTATGAGATGATCATCGCCACCAAGGGCCATCAAATATCCAAACATAACGACATCAATCTATTTACCGATGCCGATTTATCTATTTTGGGTAGTGATTGGGAAGGCTACAAAACATATTTTGAACACGTTAGAAAAGAATACAACTATTATCCAGACCTCCTCTATAATCCAGGGCGTATTAAAATCCTTCGCCATTTTTTAAACATGTTCCGTATTTTTAAAACGGATCATTTTTATGACGCTTATGAAGAAAAAGCGAAGCTAAATCTGCAACAGGAAATCGATATCCTTTCAAAGTAAGCTAGAGTTTTCTAAATTTATGCAGTGAGGAAAACCATTTTCATTTTTGCAGCTCTTGTTATTGCATTGCTTTCTTTATTTCAATTAAGCAAGTACAGTGTACTTACCGGAAGCACCAAAATAGAAATTGTAATTGCCTGTATTGCGTTGCTTTTTTTTGTGATCGGAGTAATTATTAATAAACGAGTGCTACATCGACAAAAAGAAACTTCTACAGTCATTGATCAGCAAAAAATAGAAGAATTAGGACTTAGCAAACGTGAATACGAAGTACTGTGTGAGATTGCTTCAGGATTATCCAATAAAGAAATCGCCCAAAAATTGTTCGTTTCAGAAAGTACCATCAAAACACATGTTTCTAATATCCTGGTAAAATTAGATGCCAAACGAAGAACACAAGCCATTCAAATTGCCAAAGAGCTTCGAATTATAATCCAATAACCCCAAAATCATACCAAAGTCGTATACAATTCATACTTTAGTATGAGTGCTAATTATCGAGTTCGATCTACTTTTGAATCAAACTTTTAAACAGCAAGTACTATGAAAAATACAGTAATACGTTACGGAATTTACAGTGCCATTACCATTTGTGTATTAGCATTGGCGGGTTGGTTCTTAGGTAAAAACTTGGATTACTCCATGCAAAAAGTTATAGGATATACCAGCATGGTGGTATCACTACTTTTTGTCTTTTTTGGGATTAAGCATTTCAGAGATAAAGAAAATAGTGGAATCGTCTCTTTTGGTAAAGCCTTGTTAATTGGTGTACTGATTTCGCTAATCGCTGCATTAGCCTTTGGGATATTAGATGTGATCTACATCAAGTATATCAATCCCGATTTTATGGCCGAGTATTACGCACATTATGTAGAACAAATACGACAATCACTATCTGAAGCAGAATTTAAGATAGAATATGAAAAACTAGAAGCTCAAAAAGAAATGTTCTCTAACACATTTATGAGTTTTCTTCTTATGGCGGCTACAGTCTTTATCATAGGGTTTATCATATCCCTAATTTCTGCACTAATACTACAACGTAAACCACAATCCTAACAATCAAAAAACAAATAGTATGCAATACAAAGCCAGTACACCAGACGAATATATTGAAGCTATCCCTGAAGAGCGAAGAGCTGCAATGAGTACACTGCGAAAAGTCATCAAAGACAACTTACCCAAGGGATTTTCGGAAGTAATCAGTTACGGAATGATCGGTTACGTAGTGTCACATTCGCTCTATCCCGGGGGATATCATTGTGATCCAAAATTACCCTTACCGTTTATGAATATTGCCTCGCAAAAGAATTTTATTGCCGTATATCACAGCGGGATCTATGCCGACAAAGATCTGATGGATTGGTTTGTGGAGGAGTATCCAAAATATGTAAAGACCAAACTGGATATGGGCAAAAGCTGTATTCGTTTCAAAAAAATCGATCAAATCCCAATGGAACTTATCGGCGAGTTGGCGTCCAAAATGACACCGCAGCAGTGGATTGATCTATATGAAAATAACCTAAAAAAGAAATAAATGAAAAACAGGGTAACAGGATTAGGTGGTTTTTTCTTCAAGACCAAAGATCCAAAAAAAGTAAAAGAATGGTACGGTAAACATCTGGGGCTACCTGTAGATGATTACGGATGTACTTTTTGGTGGAAAGACAAAGCGGGTAATGATTGCTCTACACAATGGAGTCCGTTTGCTGAAGACACCTCTTATTTTGCACCGAGCAAAAAAGAATTTATGATGAATTTTAGGGTAGAGAATCTGGTAGAATTACTAGAAACACTCAAAAAAGAAGGAGTTACTGTTGTTGGAGAGATTGAAGAATATGACTACGGGAAGTTTGGATGGATTGTAGATCCCGAAGGGAATAAAATAGAACTCTGGGAACCGATCGACAAAGCTTTTTTGGAATAAAAGTAATTCGAGAACATTTTTTTTGTATTTTTCTTGAAGTAAATCAATTAATTAAACAACATGAGCGAAGAAAACAACAACCTAGGGGATGACATCAAAAAAGGCGCTGAAGAAGCTGCTGAAAGCGTAAAAGAAACTGCCAAAGAGTTTGCTGAAGAAGCAAAAGAGGTATTAGACTCTCAAGACAACAAAAAAATACTGGCAGGAATTCTAGCGATCGTGCTTGGAAGCTTAGGTGTTCATAAATTTATCCTTGGATATCAAAAAGAAGGATTTATCCTTCTAGGATTCTCCATCATTGCATACGTATTGTCATGTTTTGTAATTGGAGTTTTCTTTATTTGGATTCCTGGTCTTATCGGATTAATCGAAGGAATTATCTACCTTACCAAATCTGATGAGGAATTCTACCAGACCTATCAAGTGGGTAAAAAACCTTGGTTCTAGTATAGTAAAAAGTCAGAAAATTATCTTCTGGCTTTTTTATTCAATTTTATTATCGTAATATTGCGATATATAAATAATAAAATGGGAGTTACCAAAACACAAATATTTGACGAACGGCAAAATGAGTTGGCTCACTTTTTTAAAGTATTAGGGCATCCTGCTCGTATTGCTATCCTTCAATACATTAGTAAACAAAATGCTTGTATCTGTAATGATCTGGTAGAGGAAATCGGATTGGCTCAGGCCACAATCTCACAGCATTTAAAAGAACTCAAAAGTATTGGTTTGCTAAAAGGAGAGATCGAAGGCAAACGCATGTGTTACTGTATCGATCTTGACCGATGGAACGCCTTGCAGCAATCGCTTAATTCCTTTTTTAATACTACAAAACATAATTGTTGTTAACACTAAAAACACAAAAACCTATGAATACTTCAGAATTTATCACCCTATTAGCAGAGCACCCCGACAAATCTTTATTATTTGAATACGCTCCAGGAATGTTGGTAGGCACCAACTATCACATCACCGAAGTAAAACATATCACTGTAGATGCTGTAGACTGCGGAGCAGGCACAGACTCTTGGAAAGAAACTATCATTCAACTTTGGGAAAGCCCAAGCGAACTTGGCAAACCAGATTATATGTCTACCTATAAAGCTCTGGGTATCTTAAGAAAAGTAGGAACAATGAAAAGTTATGAGATGGAGGCTCCTGTACGTATCGAATATGGAAACGCCATGTTTCATACCGCTCAGTTGCATGTAACCGGCTTTTTGATCAAAGGCGATCAGCTGATCATGAAACTAGCCGTGCAACCTACGGATTGTAAAGCCAAAGAAACTTGTGGAGTTCCAGAAACTGCTGAAACCACGGCTGCTAATTCTTGTGCACCAGGAAGCGGTTGTTGCTAGATGAGTACCGATATTGCTATATCTAATTTTACTCACCAAGACTGGCTGGTAATTTCTGAGATCTATCGACAAGGAATTGCTACGGGAATTGCCACTTTTGAAACGCAAATCCCAAGCTGGGAACAATGGGATGCTACTCATATTACTTCTTGTCGGTTTAAAGCCGAAATGAACAACGAAATTGCGGGTTGGGCGGCGCTGTCACCCGTTTCCAAACGAGAAGTTTACCGTGGTGTGGCAGAAGTTAGCATTTATATAGCATCAAACTTTAGAAAATTAGGTATCGGTAAGTTACTTTTGCAATACCTTATCAAAGAGAGTGAAGCCGAAGGGTTTTGGACCTTGCAAGCAGGTATTTTTAGCCAAAACAAAGCAAGCATTGCATTGCATAAAGCTTTAGGATTCCGAGAAATTGGATTTCGGGAAAAAGTCGCAAAGCTTCACGATATTTGGTACGACAACACTTTATTGGAGAGACGAAGTAAAAAAATAATATAACCACATAAACACCACCATAATGAATATCTTAGTATTATGTACCGGTAATTCTTGCAGAAGTCAAATGGCAGAAGGCTATTTGAAACATTTTGCCAAAGATCAAGCTACTGTATACAGTGCCGGTGTAGAGACTCACGGGGTAAATCCTCGAGCAATTGCCATCATGAAGGAAGACAGTATTGATATCTCTAATCATACTTCCAACAATCTGGATGAGTATTTGGATATCGAATTTGATTACATCCTTACGGTTTGTGACAATGCCAAAGAAAGATGTCCTTTCTTTCCTGGTAAAGCAGAACGTTTACATTACAACTTCTTTGACCCTTCAAAAGTGGAAGGTACCGAAGAGGAAATTCATGCAGCGTTCACCAAAACCCGAAATCAGATCAAAGAATATTGCAAGGACTTTGTAGAAAAACATGTCACCACTGCAATTTCTTAGTGCTAAATGATACAAAACAAAAAGGTCTCCCAAGGGAGACCTTTTTTATGTTCCAGATAAGGAGATTATCCTTGTTTTTGTATTTCGACAGAGTGTGGGTAAGGAATTTCGATACCTGCAGCATCTAGTGCCAACTTGCTATTTTCTAAGGTTGCAAAGTATACATCCCAGTAATCTTCTGGTTTGGTAAACGGTCTTACTGCAAAATCCACAGAGCTCTCTCCTAGCGCTACCACATTCACAGATGGTGCTGGTTCTTTCAATACCTGTGGATTATCCGTCAATACTTTAAGCAGTACCTCTTTGGCTTGCTTGATATCCTCATCGTATCCTACTCCTATGGTAAGATCCACCCGCATTAGTCCTTCTGCAGTATAATTAATAATATTTCCATTAGCCATTGTTCCATTAGGTACAATTGCTAGTTTATTTTGTGGCGTGGTCAATTTAGTAGTAAAGATTTCTATCTCTTTCACCACACCCAAAACACCTTGTGCTTCGATAAGATCACCGATTTTATAGGGTTTGAAAATCATAATCAATACTCCTCCTGCAAAATTGGCAAGAGAACCCTGCAAAGCCATACCAATAGCCAAACCAGCAGCAGCAATTACGGCTGCAAAAGTAGTAACATCGACACCTAATCTTGATATTACCACAATAATCAAGAATATTTTAAGAGCCCAAGACACCAGATTTAATAAAAACTTCTGTAAAGATTCGTCATATTTACTCTTTGCAAATACTTTGGTCAGTGCTTTGGTGATACGCTTAATCACCCAAGAACCTATGATATAAATTACAATAGCAGTAATGATTTTTGGCCCAAACTCTTTGGCCAAATCGATACCATAATTTATCCATTCTTGTGCTTTTTCAATTCCTTCTTCTGCGTCTACTTGTAAGATCGATAGTAACATTTGTGCGATTTTTAGTATTAGTTTTATGTTTAAAATTAGTAATTAATGTACAGACCGAGATTATCTCAAAATCACCTTTTGCTTTCAAATTTAAATCCAGGTTGTACATAGCCTTCTGGCATATTTTCTGGCGGAACTGTAAGTACATTCCCGTCTCTCACTGCGTGATAATGTGGTGATAGAATCTCTATCCCCGCAGTATGTAATTCGTTCTTAATATTTTCGTGTAGCATCGAATAAATCAATGCCGATTTTTCTGGGTTTTTGGTATATACATTGATTTCGTAATTGACATAGAAATCATCCAAATTTTTCACAAAAACGAAAGGTGTAGGGGTTTCTAGTATCATTGCGGTTTTCTTGGCCCCTGCTATCAGTGCTTTTATAACGTCATTACTAGGCACATCGTATCCAATAGTCACCGAAGTATGCAAGATAATCCCAACATCTTCGGCTGCATTTTTAGTAAAGTTGATGATATGATTCCCCAATATGGAAGAGTTTGGAATAGTTACATCCAGGTTTTTGATGGTTCGAATACGGGTAACCAACAGACTTCTTTCGGTGACATCTCCAATCGTATTCCCAATCTCTACGCGATCTCCCACCTTAAAAGGACGCATATAAGTAATCACCACTCCTGCTACGATATTCGAGATCGCCGAAGTGGAACCCAAAGAAAACAGTACCCCAAAAAATATAGACAACCCTTTGAATGCCGGAGAATCTGATCCCGGGATATACGGAAACACAATAATCAATGCAAACGCAACGATAAATACACGTAACAAGTTAAATGTAGGCCTGGCCCAATCGGCATGAAATCCGTCCAAACGTACGGCTTCTCTTTCCAGCTCTGTAGTCACATATTTTAGAAATTTCAATAGGTACTTAGTAACAAAAAAGATCACCAGAATAAAAAACAGGTTAGGAATAAAACTAACCAATCCATCATACAAGAAGAATAATGGCTTTTTGATGTATCCCAATACGATATCTGCATATTCTTTGGTTTGCGGCATTAAACTAAACAAGAACGGCAAATAAAACACCAAGAAGGTAATGGTCATCGATATCCGTACCAATCGTAATAAAAAAGTAAGGATGTGTCGCTCGCGTCTAGGTGTGATGAATCTAAAAAACTGAGAAAACTTGGCACTACCAAAAAAGATATTGTACTCTAATCGATTCACTTTGGTTTTTAACCAGGCGAACAACTTTTTCATTATAAAAAGAAAGATCAGAATTCCTACTAAGGCAATACCAAAATATACGTATTGTAGCACCATACTAGCGTGTTTAGAACACTAATTTAAGCATATTAATAGGTAAAGACATTAAGGGAAACCGCAAAAAAACAATGGGAAATCGATAAAATGCTCAAAACAACTATCAACCGTCAAGTCACAGCTTACAACCCATAATCCAGTGGTAGTAAGCGTGCCACCTTTTGATTGGTCATTTCTCCATTAAAAAGGATCTTCTCGGTATCAGAAAAATTCCCCAGACCATCAATCAAAAAGTGATCGTTTACATTAAAAATAAGATCCGTTCTATGTTTATTCTTAAACAATACCGTAGTGCGTTTTTGAAGTGGGTACACTTTGGCAAATCCGGGTTCTTTTTCAACCTTAAAAACTCGGTCAACTTCAGTTTTCAAGCCTTTGTGATACACATCAAACTTATTTTGATCAAGTGTCCCTGTTGCCAGGGATCTCATGAAATGTAATCGTGATCCTTTATAGGCGTTCTGGCGTCTTTTATTCAGTGCTTTACTCTCTTCATCAAAAGCCTTAAAATAACTGGTTCCCGCCACATAGAATCCTTTTACATTTTCTCCTCGGTTAAACTTGATTTCAAAACTGACTAAGTTATAGACAATATTGTATCCCAATTGATCATTTTTGATATTGATAGGAACATTTGCACTGGCATAAAGCGTTTGTTCCCCATAATTATAGTACAACCGAATAGCATCTTCGTTAAGAATCTTACAAGTCTTTTGATCCTTTTTATTCCCAATAAAATAAGCTCTAAAATAGTTGAGTTTCTTTTCGCGACTCCAATCATCATTTTGCAAGAACACTGGGTCCAGTTCTTCCAGCTTTTTTTCCATTTGTACAGAAAGGACGTCATCGGGTAAGACTGAAGATGTCTTCAAATATATAGATTCATACCCTAGATAAGCTATAGTAACCTGAGCATCTCTGGGTTGATTTTCTAGATCCAAAATAAAGGCTCCTGAAGCATTGGTTACCGTTCCGGTGGTAGTACCGTCTATATAAATTACAACCCCTTCTAGCGGAGCTTTGGTTGCTTTATCCAAAACTACTCCTTTTAGCACTTCAGCTTGTCCAAACACAAGTAACGGAAAAATTAAAAGTACCATACTTATGTACTTCTCCACTTCTTGTATTTTAATCTTATCGATCACCGTTTTTAAAATACTTCTGTTCTAGCTCTGCCTGAAACTCTTCCATCACCGGTTTTACGGTACTATCAGGAAGATCTGCAATTCGTATATACATCAAACCATCTACAGCGTTGTTAAATAGAGGATCCACATTAAAGGAGACAACTTTTGCATTTTGCTTGATGTACTTCTTGATCAATACCGGAATTCGAAGACTTCCCGGTTCGACCTCATCAATGATTTTATCAAACTTATTAAGGTCACTTTTACTCTCGTCGAATACAAAATCCTTGTCGGCGTCCTTCAGTTTTACCTTGAACTCTTTTTTAGGTCGTACATACTGTGCCACATAAGGATCGTAGTAATGGGATTTCATAAACTCGATCATCAACGACTTCGAGAAGTTACTGAACTTATTACTGATACTCACCCCACCGATTAGGTATTTATGTTCTGGGAAACGAAGGGTACAATGCACAATTCCTTTCCAAAGTAAAAACAAAGGCATAGGACGTTGCTGATACTCTTTGATGATAAACGCTCTACCCATTTCGATAGACTGGCTCATCATTTTATGCAATTCTGGTTCGAATCGAAATAAGTCCTGTAGATAGAAACCATCAATCCCAAAATTCGCATAAATCTTGGCTCCCATCCCCATGCGATAGGCTCCTGCCAATCTTTTGGCACCATTATCCCACAAAAACATGTGATGGTAATAGTCATCAAACTTATCCAGATCGATCGAATTATTGGTTCCCTCTCCTATTTCTCTAAAAGTGATCTCTCGCAATCGACCAATCTCGTTTACGATATTGGGAATGTCTTTTTTCTGTGCCAAAAAGACCTCGTAGTTCTTACTGAGTAATAACCGCTTGTCATTTTCTCTACAAAACTCGAGTTCGGCTTCGATAACTTGCGAATTACCCTCTCCCGCAATCTCTTTGGGAGATTTAGGTATTTTTAAGTTAGGTATGGATTCGCGTAATGTCTTTTTCTCATATGGATTGGCTAGCATATAGGTTTTTTTACGTAAGAAATTCGTAAAATCCTCTAGATCTGTATGCTCTTCCTGATCTTTTACCGAAATTGGATTACCGATACGCACTTTTATAGTCTTGCCATCCTGCGAGAACAACTCACTAGGCAATTTGGCGGTTCTAAGTGAACCACTTATGGATGCCAAACGATAAAACAACCTACTGTTTCGTGCATGAAAATAAATTGGGATTACCGGAACTTTTGCTTTTTGCACCAAACGCATTGCACTGGGTTCCCAGGCTTTATCTACATAATTCTTTCCTTCTTTTTTGGTGGATACCTCTCCTGCAGGAAATATCCCTAGCGGCCTACCTTCTCGGATATGCATTATCGCTTCTTTGATCCCGGTATGACTCGATTTTGCATCTTTTCTATCCTCAAAAGGGTTAACCGGCATCACAAAAGGCTTCAACGGTTTGAAATTGTGCAGTAAGAAATTGGCAATAATCTTATAATCCGCTCGATGCTCAATCATCAATTTGAGCAATAAAATACCATCCAGACCTCCTAGCGGATGGTTGGACAACGTAATAAAAGATCCATCCTTGGGCAATCTACGCAAGTCTTCTTCGGGAATCTCATATTTTACACCATACATGTCGAGTACCCCGGTAAGAAATTCTAATCCTTCGAGATGCTTGACACTATCATAGTGCCTATTAACGGCAGAAACACGGGTAACTTTTAATACCACCCAACCGATAAAGGTTCCTATAAAACCCAGTTTATCTAGTTTAAGACCCGTGGCTACCTCTTTTGCTGTGACTATAGGCATTCATTATAATTTGTGATAACCGCAAATATAGCAAAATCCATGAATTGATAGCCCTACTCTTTGGCTACCATTTGATAGGTTTCTCTAGTAATTTGCTTTAACAAAATGTCTTTATTCTTCTCTAAAGACGTAATTGCTTGATCTGTAAAATGACGAATGGTATACAAAGCAACACCAGTATTGTAGGTAACTTTAAATTTTGCTTTTAGGGTAGAAAGCACTTTCTCAAAATGATGGAATTTGTCGTCCAGGCATACCGAGAAACTAATCGCCGAATTTTGAATCAAATCTACTTTGATATGATACTGATGAAATAACTTAAAAATCTCGCTAATATTGTCTTCTACAATAAATGAAAAATCCAGTGAAGAAAGGGATACTAAGATCTGATTTTTCTTTACAATATAGCAAGGGATATAAGGATCCAAAGGCTGCCCCTTTTTTACAGAGGTGCCATCGGCCTTTGGGTTTAAAAACGATTTTACATACAAGGGGATTTCTTTGCGTTGCAAAGGCTGGATCGTTTTGGGATGTATTACAGATGCCCCATAAAATGCCAGTTCTATAGCTTCGCTATAGGATACTTGGCGTAGTAACTTGGTGTTTTGAAACACTCTGGGATCTCCGTTTAATACTCCAGGAACATCTTTCCAGATGCTTACACTATCTGCACCAAGACAATACGCAAAAATCCCAGCGGTATAATCACTACCTTCACGCCCAAGTGTTGTGGTAAAATTATTAGCGTCTGATGCGATAAATCCCTGAGTAACACTCAAGGTATTTCGATCCACTTTATCTCGAATGGTTTGTTGTGTGCGTTCCCAATCTACGGTAGCATCTCGATAGGTAGTATCGGTTTTGATAAGCTCACGAGCATCTATCCATTGATTAGCAAATCCCTGATCAGCCAGGTATTCGCTAATGATTGTTGTAGAGATCAACTCTCCATAACTGACCACCTGATCATAGATATAATCGTATTGTTTGGATTTGTTACGATCCAGGGTGGTTTGCAAATCGGTAAACAGTGCCTGTGTTTTTTGATAGATTGGATGTTGTTTATGCTCAAAAAGCGCATCGACAATATCAAAGTGATAGCGATGCAAGTCGATCATTTGCGTTTTTAGTTCGGACTCTTGTTGCAGATAAAATGCCACAATCTGCTCCAGGGCATTGGTTGTTTTTCCCATAGCAGATACTACCACTACCAATTGCTCATGCCCAGTTTGCTTAAGCACTGTAGCGACATTTTTTACACCATCGGCATCTTTTACCGATGCACCCCCAAACTTAAAAACCCTCATGCACCTTTTAGTTTTTGTTTACAAAGGCGTGCAGTCCTTGCTCATCCATTTGCACTACCTGCCATCCATCAAGGATGCGGGCACCACTTCTTTCGTAAAACTTGACAGCCGGAGTATTCCAATCGAGTACATTCCATTCTACACGTCGTACCCCCTGTTCTTTTGCATATTGCATCACCTGAGTGTATAACGCCATCCCAATACCTGTACCTCGCATAGATTCTCTCACGATCAGATCTTCAAGATGTACGGTACGACCTTTCCAGGTAGAGAAACGAAAATACACCAATGCAATCCCAACAATTCCTTGATCTGCAGTTTCTGCAACAAAGCAATGAAACAAAGGATGCGCTCCAAAACCTTCTCTAGTAAGGTCTTCGACAGTAACCTCGACCGCTTCGGGTTCTTTTTCAAAATCCGCCAACTCCTGGATCAAATCCAGTACCTGTGGCATATCCTGGGCAGTAGCCTCTCTTATCGTATAGCTCATAGAAAAAAAGTTTATCAAAACTATAAAATATGTTAGAGAAACCAGACAATTTTCTAATGTTATACGCCTGCAAGTTTAATTTTTGTAATTCGCAGCAAAGTTTCAGAATTTAAATTGACGAAAACGATATAGTTGCCTAAAAAATAATACTTTTGCAGCATAAAAACGCACCTTAAATGACACGCAAGAACCAAACCTTAGGAGAATTTATTATTGAAAACCAAAAGGATTTCCCGTACGCCAGTGGTGAGTTATCTCGTTTGATCAACTCGATTCGATTGGCTGCAAAAATGGTAAATCACGAGGTAAACAAAGCAGGTTTGGTAGACATTACTGGTGCGGTGGGCGAGACCAATGTACAAGGTGAAGATCAGCAGAAACTAGATGTTTTGGCTAATGAAACCTTTATCAATACGCTTACGAATCGTGAGATCGTTTGTGGGATCGCTTCTGAAGAAAATGACGAATTCATCACCATCAAAGGGCAAAAAAATGACCACCGCAATAACTATGTAGTGCTTATGGATCCTTTGGATGGCAGTTCTAATATCGATGTTAACGTATCGGTTGGAACCATCTTTTCGATTTATCGTCGTGTTACCCCATCGGGTACTCCAGTGACTATCGAAGACTTTTTACAACCCGGTAACTTGCAGGTTGCTGCTGGATATATCATTTATGGTACTTCTACGATGTTGGTTTATACTACGGGTAATGGTGTAAATGGTTTTACATTGAACCCTGCCCTGGGAACGTATTATCTATCACACCCCAATATGCAATTTCCTGAGGATGGAAATATCTACTCGGTAAACGAGGGGAACTATGTACATTTCCCACAGGGAATCAAAGATTATATCAAGTATTGCCAGGAAGAAAAAGATGATCGCCCATATACCTCTCGATATATTGGGTCGCTGGTAAGTGATATTCATCGTAACATGATTAAAGGTGGCGTGTATTTATACCCTAATACCGCCAAATCGCCAAATGGAAAACTACGTTTATTATACGAATGTAATCCTATGGCCTTTATTGCGGAGCAAGCCGGAGGTAAAGCCAGCGACGGTTTCCGAAGAATATTAGACATCAAACCTACCGAACTACACCAGCGTACCCCTTTTGTTTGCGGTAGTAAAAATATGGTAGAAAAAGTAGAGTCTTTTATGCAAAAATAGTTTTGAATCCCCTTGTATTTTGTATGCTATCGGGGAATCAATAATAATTGTATATTTGCGCCATCCCTAATAAACCTTCAGCCCAAAAGGCACATAACGTATCACTCGTTCTTTTTGCCAAAAAGAAAACGTAAAAATACCGTATTTTAACATTTACGTCCTAGACTCCTTGTTTTTAAGGTTTTTATGTTAAATTTACGGATAGGTGAATTATAAACTAATAAATCAGCTCAACAATGGCCAAAAACAATAAAGCTGTACAAGAAAAAGAAGAAGTTGTAAATGATCCTTCTTCAAAAATAGAAGCGATAAAGAATCTTATTTTTGGGGATAACATTGCCGCCTATAATTCTGAATTTGAAATAGTCAAAAAAGACATTCTATCCAAAAAGAAAGAACTAGAAGGTTTTATAGAGGACACGCGTAACGAATTGAATCAAGCGATAGATAATTTAAGCACTGATATTAATATTCGTCTTACCGAGCTTGAAGATAAGTTGGCAGACAAAGCCGAGACGCTAGATGCTCAAAAAGTAGATAAAAAAACATTGGGAGATCTACTGATCACGCTAGGAGAAAATATCCAACAAAAGTAATCCCATCTGTCCAAGATTATGGAAGAGCAGGATAAACTAAAACTTCTTAAGGAACTTCTTCTTACCGAGGAAAAGGAGTTTGCGGATTCTATTGCTCAAAAAGTTGAAGAACTGAACAAGATTGTACATCAAAAGCAGGAACTATCGTATAAGGTAGATCCTATTATCGATGACAAACTCGAAGAATTTGTAGAAGAAATCCCAAAAACGCTAGGGCCAACGATTACCCAAACCCTAAAAGAGGAGATCAAAAACTCGCAAGATGCGGTGGTAGAGGCGTTGTTCCCGATCATTGGTAAAATGATCAAAAAGTACATTGCCCACGAGATGCGATTGCTAAGCGAGAACATCAGCCGGCAGACCAAAAAGGCCTTTTCTTTCAAAAACTGGTTTCGACGTACCAAAGCCCGTGCTCAAGGAGTAAGCGAAGGCGATCTTGCGCTATCTGACTATGCCAAGCCTCGATTGATCCAGATGTTTGTGGTAGAAAAACACTCGGGCATCCTGATTACCGATTACAGCCCCATGTCTGAAGGGACCATCGACAAAGAAATGGTAGCTGGAATGCTAACTGCCATCAAGAGCTTTGTAGAAGATGCTTTTGAGGGTGGAGATCAAAATTTGGAGCTGATCGAATACGAATTATATACCATACATATCCAGAATTTTTATTCTTATTACATTGCAGCTGTAATCTCGGGTGCGTATTCGATGATGTTTAAAGAGGTACTAGAAGACCAATTGTTAGAGTTTGCTCAACGACATATATCGAATAGAGATTTAGAAAACAGCGCCCTTTTCACTAAAAAACTTAAAAAATATTTTGCAGATGACATTGTCTAAAAAAGTTGTGCTTTTAGGACACTTCGGTGTTGGTAAAACGTCCTTATTTCGCCGTTTTGTCGATAACGAATTTTCAGAAGAATATAAAGTAACGCTTGGCGTACAAATCAAAAAGAAAGTGGTTGCTCTACCCGACGGCAGAGAACTATCGATGATCATGTGGGATACCGAAGGGCATTCTGACAGCGTTGAAGATACTCGTAAATCCTACCTGCTAGGATCGCATGCCTTTATCTATGTATTTGATATTACCCGAGAGGAAACCTATAAACACCTAAATCAGGATCTGGAATATTTGACAAAAAACTACGCCAAGGTCATTACCAAGGTGATCGGTAATAAACTGGATCTGGTAAAAGAAAAAGACGTTGTCGCCCACCTAAAAGAAGAAAACATCCCTTTTGATTGTTTGACCAGTGCCAAAACCAATAAAAACGTACAGGATTTCTTTTCAGAACTTGCTGTAGCCATTACCCAGTAACACCGATGAAAAACGATACCCTCCCATTACAATATCATCAACAGGTTCAGGTAACTTCTGTTTCGTATCAGGGGATTATCGAAAATACCGATGCTACCCTTTTTGATTGGAAAAAAGGAACTTCCATTTTTGATGCACATCCCTTCTTTGAAATGTTACGTAGTTTTATGGAGACTCCAGGAACCGAAGCGCTTCAGTTTCCTTGTATTCATATCGAAAATGGCAAAGATGATTTTATTTGTGATGTATCTATACAGATCAATCCGGATATCATTACCGTGATCCTTTTTGACTATACCACAAAATACAGGGAGGTGAATCAAATTGCGCAGCAAAAGAACGAATCTATACTACGCAGCCGGCAGCTTGAATTGAATAACCAGTACCTGCTCGAGAAAGAAGCTTTTAAAAACAGCTTTATAGCGAATATCAATCACGAGATACGTACTCCGCTTACCAGCATTTTGGGTTTTGTAGAAGTGTTGGAAAAGACCAAACTTTCTTTTGAACAGGAAGAATTGGCTCGTATCATCAAACGAGAGAGCAAGCATTTGAACGCCCTGATCGATGACATGATCGATATTTCTAAAATCGAGTCGGGAACCTTAAAGATTGTTCAGGAACGATTCTCATTTGAAGAACTGGTCCGTGGATTTGAAGAAACCTATAGTAAAGTAGCCGAAGAAAAAGGAATTGCTTTTGAAAGTGATATCGAAGACAACATACAGGAATACCTGATCGGGGATCGCACCCGGGTATATCAGATCCTGAATAACTTATTAAACAACGCTTTTAAGTTTACCGAAGAGGGTAAAGTATCGTTTATTGTTTCCAAAAATTACCAGCGCACCAATAAGCTGAGCCTTACCTTTAAGATCGAAGACACTGGTTTTGGTATTTTGGAAGAAAACATCCCGCATCTGTTTGAGCGTTTTACACGTTTTGAGCAAGACAAGCAGATCTCGGGAACCGGTTTAGGATTAGCAATCGTAAAAAACCTGGTCGATCTGCAAAACGGAGAAATCAAAGTAGAAAGCACCCCAGATCAGGGAACTAGTTTTATTGTAAAGCTTCCGTTTAAGTTTGAAGTTACCAAAAAGACCGCTCCAGAGCGTAAAAAGAAAAAATACACACTCCCGGATACCAAAAAGAAATTTAGAATCCTGGTGGTAGAAGATGAGGAAATCACGCAATACCTGATCATGAAGGTACTAATCACCCAAGGAACCTTTTTTGTGGATATTGCGATTAATGGCGAAGAGGCGATTAGTTATCTAGAGCGCCGTGCCTATGATTTGATCCTGATGGATCTATCAACCTCTAAACAAGATGGTTTCCAGACCACGCATATGATCCGTAATAATTATGGGGATAAGTTTATCTCGCAAATCCCGATAATTGGGTTTTCGGGCAGGGCTGATGAAAATGCACGTGATAAATGCATTCGATCCGGGATGGATGATTTTATCGCCAAACCCTTTGAGCAGGAAGATCTGATTTATAAAATCACCAAACAGATAGCAAAAAAGGCAGCCGATTAGGCCGCCTTTTTATTTTGGTTGGTGTGGTTGTATATCGTATAGATGATTATTATCTATTCATGTTTTTGATCTGTTCTACAAAGTCATCACCGTCTACTCCTTGATCTACCAAGGTAAGTGCTTTGTCTACCACATACTTTGCATTTTCGGTACGGAATCCTAAACCGATACATAGTTTTTCTAGCAATTCTACCTGATCGTCTCCTTTGATATGATCTGCATATACCATTCTTGCCAGATCAAACAAACGCTCTAATCTACGGTTATAATCTGCCGGCGGGTTGATTGGGTGCAACTGATAGTTTTTAAGAATCTCTTTATAATCGTTTTCAGAAATATCGAGGTTGCGTGCTAATCGATCTAAGAAGGCTCTCTCTTCATCGGTGATCACACCGTCACTCATGGCTACTCTAACGATGGCTGCAAAATGGTCCTGATTTCGTTTCTGGAACCCACTATCAAATAAATCAGATATTGACATCATGTACTTTGGTTTAATTTGCCGCAAATATAGTTAAACTCTACACCTTTTAAAATAGAAGCCTCTGCTTTTTTTGGTTACCACTAATCGAATGCAAAAATAGCCCCTTTTTGCTTGATCGACAGCAATCCTACCATTCGTCTACACCAAATCGGGTTTGAGCCCAAACCAACCGTTTTTGGGGGATAGAAGGCCTACTTTTATACCATAAGAAATAAAAAACGGTTCGTGGCTGATGAAACATAAAGTAAGTAACCGGGAGTTGCCTCTAAAAAGAAACATAAGCCCACCTAAACATATTGATCTTAAGATCGCATATCGTCAACCAAAAACAGCCACTGGATCGTGGCTGTTTGTTTTTTTCTTATAAATTAAGGAAACTAACTTTAATGCTTGTAACTGCTTGGATTACAAATTTGTGCTATCGGGTTTACTAGTACTTATTCTTTTTGCATTAAGTTATCTTCATTAGAGTTCCAACCATTTATAATAACATCAAAAATTTTATTGGCAACATTACTAAACATATTACTTAATTCATCAATATTCGTTGAAATAGAGGCAGAAACAGGACCAAATGAAGCTCCAAAACCTAATTTATTCCCTTTTAAAGTACCAGAAAAAGTATCATCAGAAACCCCATAAGAACCTGTAAACTTTCCATTTTTCTCCTCATTAGAACTAATTAATGCACCACTCTCAGCGACTGAGAATCCATCCCTAACTGTCGCTTTGACATCTACAGCTAGGAGAGAAGCCTCTTGCTCTAAACCTGATTCCGTAAATGTTTCATTTATCTGACCTACAGAAACTGCAGTTTTTGATTGACCAATTCCTTTTAAACCAAAACCTACTTCTGCATTTAGAATATTACCTTTTACACTTATTTTGTGGTCCGTAGAATTTGTAATGCTTACTTTCAAAATAGAAGCATCTATAGAAGCTTTAGTATTTCCTGCTGAAGCTTTTACATTTATTGCAGGTCCTATTTTTCTAGAATAAGTAACGGAGCCACCGAATACATCTCCTTGTTTTTTGTAATTAGGTTTAATAAACTGGGATCTTTTAATTTGCTCCTTATTTATAACATCGGGAATCGTTGTGGAAACTCCTTCTAACCCTTCCAATTCAATTTTCCAAACAGGATTATTATGAGCAAACTGATAATTAGTTATAGACATATAATCTTCACTAATTGGATCAACTCCAAAGAATCTTCCGATTTCTGGTATATAATTTCTATACCTAAAAGTTAGCCAATTCAAACCAAGTTCTTCATTCATTTCCTGACCCAAATAAGTTTGATAATTATTTTTAACCCCGTTTTGAATATTGTTATAACCTCGGTGTTCCAGACCAAAAGGATATACATTTCTTTCCTGAAGTATTTCAGTGCTTGACTCTATTAAACCGTTATCATTAAAATCACTATAAGTCAGACGTATTGTACCCAAATGATCAAGGAAAGAATATACATAATTAAAATCTCCGTTATCATCAGGTTCTACATAACCTTCTACATGGCTAAACTGTCTTAGATTTCCATTTTCATAAATGTACTTACCCGCATACTCTGTGATAATTCTACCACTATCTTTGGTAACAATTTTCTTCTGCTTTGCTCCAGTGGCATCATAAATATAACGAACGTATTGGTGTCCTGCATTTACATTGACCCTAGTGGGTAAGTTAAGATAATTATATACAATACCACTAACATTTTTGTTGTGATCAACTAATAGATTGCCATTAATATCATAACTATAGTCATCATTAGTATTCGTTCCGTCTTTAAATCCAAAATTTTTATTAGCAGTATCAGTAACCTTAAGGAGCTTGTTTCCGTTGTCATAACTGTAGGATAAGTTGTCCATATCGCCAAAAGAAGTAGCATTAGCGTTAAGATGCCCTTTTCGGTTTAGCGTTAAAATATTACCCATCTTATCATAGGTAATGTTGGACACATCAAAGTTATCACTATCACTATTATTGGCCGTAGTTAATCGATTCAATGCATCATAATGATATCCATAGGCTCTTTTGGTATTATCATTGGCTGTTCTCCAAATCGTCTCACTAATGTTTCCATTATATAATGGTTGCGCATACAAGTTATCTGTAGGGGTATTGTAATTGATTCCAAATGCAAATAAATCATCTCCTAGATTGTTCGGATCATTAATTGCTTTTAACCATCCTCTGATGTTGTAGGTGTAGCCTACTGTTTGTAGTCCCGCACTTCGAGTAACCTCAGTGCTCGGTAGGCCACCCACTTTCTTGCTTACCAGTTGCCCTAGTTCATCATAGGTATTGTTTACGATTAACTCCGCATCCTGATCATTGATTTTTTGAGTCTGAGTCAATAGTCTACCTACTTGATCATAGGTAAATGCATCTTGGATAACAATTGGAGCATTACTGCCTTTGATATGTGTGGTCTTATTTTGCACCACTCGACCTGCAAAATCTAGTTGAGTTTCTTCAATATCTTTGGTATCAAGATGTTTATTTTGACTAGCAACATAGATAACCCTCCCTTTTTTATCATAACCTGTTAAAGTTGTAATCCAATCATTAGTGTCTAAGACTCTAACCTTACTACCTGTAGGAAGGGACCTGGTACGATTTGTTAATGCCTCCCCAGACACCGTACCAGGTTTTACCAATCCTTCTGTATCAAAATTGTAATCATCATAATAATTAACAGTAAGTATCTCGGCATTTTCAGAATTGGGATAACCCCCATTTGTATAGTTAATGGTTACTCCTTCATTTGTAGTAGTTAATCCTTTTTCTACCCATGCTATCGCTGGCGTATTATTTACTTCTGCTTGGATGGTATTTCTATCTCTATTGTCATCAATTTTTCCTGTGTATGCTATTCTTCCCATGGTGTCATATTTTGTGAACAACCACACTCCCTTTGTTTGTAATAGCGCATCTTGTGTTATAATTGGTTGGTCGAGCTTATTATATATGATATATTCCCAGCCTTTACCAGGGATTTTCTTTTCAACTAAGCGGTTGCGATAATCGTAACGATATTGATAGCAAAGTTCGGCAAGCTCACTTTGACTTACACCGTTGGCTACAGTTACCTTTGGGGGTAGTACAAAAGTGAGATTCCCAAAGTCATCATATACATAATAAGTATCGTGTGCCACTCCTTGATTGAAAGTTTGTTTTAACACAACTCGCCCCAATTTATCTTTGTATGCTCTAGTAGTGTGATCCAGAGGATAAGGTTGATCTGGACTCCAGTTCTCATCTTTGGTGATGGTTACAAACAATTCGTTGGCAGCATAATACCCTTTATCTGCTAATAGTGGCTTTTCAATGTTACCGTTATCAAATGTTATGCGGTAGCGTTTAACCTCATTTAATTGATTAGTTTTCCATTCGTATTTTATAGTATGACTTGTTGCATCCGTATTTTGAGCTTTCCAGGCAACTCCAGGTGCTCCTTGTTCAACAACGCGATTTAAGGGAGAGTACTCAAAAACATTTTGAGCATATGCATTCACATCCTGAAGAAGAACATTTTCAAAATCATCAACATATTTATTTTGATAGTAAGCGTTGATATTGTAATTCTTATTTACCTCTCTATAACTCCCCAAAGGACCAGTTGAAGTAAAAGGTAAAAACTGTTTAGCTTGTCTTCCATAGGAGTCATACTCTATATGGGTAATAATATCTGACGACAAAGAAGTTTCGTCCAAAACAGGAACTGCATCAGGATTAACAGTGCCTCCCATTTTTTGAACCACAGGGTTCCAAAAAAACTGTCGTACAGTTGTATCAGTACTATAATACAAATAACTCCTAAAAGCTGCAGTGGTTGTCGAAGCGCTCCATCGAAACTCTTGTCCATCCATCACTTTATTGCCATAAATATCGTATACTCCACTAAACCCTTGATCACCTCCACTGTAACCTTCTGGATGAATAATTCCTTTGAGTTGATACCAGGTGTCTAGTTTTGGTAAGTCTCCATTCCAGAAATAGGGATTAGTTTGTGCTACTCCGTTTAAGTCTTCGACGTTATGCGTACCGTGATATGTTTTTCCATTTTGCGAACCTGTACGTTTTACCCATACACTATAGCGATACTCTAGTGTTTTATCCACATTAATGTAATCGGTATTCCATCCTCCGTCTGCATTGTTATCCGCATCATTTCCACATTTCCAAAGTATGGTATACAATCCATGTGGATTATCTCCATATTCTCTTTTATTTTCTGAAGTTTGCCCGTTTTGATTGAAAAATGCTGTGCTACCACTACCAGATGTCCAATCCATAGTGAGCTCATTAGTAGTATTAAACACATTAATACCCGTAACTTGTTGCTCGGTACCGTCTAATCTTTGGATCATTGGATTCCAGAAGTACTGCCGTACATTAATATCGGTACTATAAAACAGGTAACTTCTAAAACTAGAAAGATATTCATCCTCTCTCCATTTAAACTCTTTACCATCCAACACTCTGTTTCCTTCAACATCATACACCCCACTAATTCCTAAATCTTCTCCAGTATAGTCATGTGGATGAATCATTCCTACTAGCAAATACCAAGTGTTAAGTTCTGGTAAATCCCCAACAAAGAAATATGGATTTGTATCCTGTTCTCCATCAAGAGTATTCACATTTTGAGTTCCGTGATATGTATTTCCATTATTTGATCCGGTTCGTTTTACCCATACGCTGTATTGGTATCCCGACGTATTATCAATGTGAAAGTAATCAGTATTCCATCCACCATCAGCGTCATTAGCAATATCATTTCCACATTGCCACAGCAAGGATTCTCGACCTGTTGGATCTAGCCCGTGTATTCTTTGATTTTCGGAAGTATCTCCATTTTGATTAAAAAAGGAAGTTCCGCCATCACCAATGGTCCAATCCATAACAGCGAGGTTTGTCGATCCCCTTGAGGTCAAAGGGCTTGCGCCTACAGCTATTTGCTGCATAGCTCGACCCAAACCATCATAGTAGGTCATACTAGTAATCTTTTCTTCTATTGGTGCCGATTCAAATTCTGTTACTGTTGAAAAAGCTTCTTGGGCAGATACATGCATCAGGTAATTCTGATTAGTTGGTGTGATCTCTTGTCCCCATCCTATGGATATAGTAAGCATAAAAAGCAAGCAGCATTGATATGATTTTACGAAATGCATGTGATATTTTTTATGTGTTATTGAGAATATGATTATTTATTGTTTGTTGTAATTTGGGTCCAAAGATTGAAGTCTTTCCTCACCCCCTCCAGCTTCCGGAACTGGATCTCCTGGACCATCGCCATCGCCAATTCCGATACCATTACAGCGAGAAGGGAAAAAATAAAACTCCTTCTTGTAAGTATGTGTGAGTCCAGTCATTAAATCGGTTACCCTACATTTGATATACTCGGATTGTCTACATTTATCCATATAAATCCTAAACTCTGTCCCACTCCAAGTCCTTCCATCACTACTTGTCCAATAGTATTTATACCTGCCTGATCCCAGAGTACCTCGTGCACTATATTCCTCATTGTGGTATCCACTATTTACCTGCGAAAAGGTTTTGGTCCAGCTTTGTCCCAATCTGGCACCATTCACTGTAATTTTTTTGTACACTTTTATTGTGTGCCCATTGGTATTGTCTGTGATATCACAATACACATATTTATCGGCCCCATAGTGGTTATAGTCCATTTTTCGAGTAAACGATTTAGACGTAGGACGATAATGTGAATCCTGACCCCATATTTGCCATTGGTAGCTGTAGTTACCAGATCCCCCAGAAATAGAAGCTGTAAACGTAGCAGTATTATTTACCGTTACAGTTCTGGGGAATTGGATGTCAACACTATACACCATTAGTGACTTAGTAATAGTTTTCTTTTTTCCAGTTACCTTATCGGTTACTTTAAAACGTACTATGTTCTTACCGGCTTGATGATGTTGGAAATGGAAATAATATGCTAGCCGATCTTTGATTGTAGTAATTCTTCCTTCAGGAGTTTCGAATTCCCATTGGTATTGGTATTGACCTGAACCCCCAGCGATTAATGCTTTAAAATTCGCTTCCTTAAAAGAGCTCGCAAAATCCGGAAATATCTCAAAATTAGTTTGTAATTCTGAGTAGCCATCTGTTGATGAAGAAGCGTTTAGATCAATGTAGTTGTAATAATACTTATCCACTATATGATCTTCGGCATCACGAATATGAATCAAACGATTAAAATTATCATATTCGTACTGAGCCGTATACCCTCTGGGATCAGTAATGCTAGTTACCCCGACTTGAAGATCATAGGTATAGGTAGTAACTTCAGATTGATTGAAATATTCGTGATCACGCAATTGATCAAAAAGGTTCTTCAAGACAACCTCGTCTGCTTTACCATTTTCTTTGTCCGAGGCATTTTTTATTTCCGAGATGATATTCAAAACCTCAGATGGCATTCCTGTGTATGTAGCATTAGTAACCTTTGCAACTGGATATTGCCCTTTATACCCCCAAATAAAAATAGTATGTACTCCTTTGAGTTGAGAAACTTCTATCGGATTGTTATGAGTATCGTATTTATGATAAATCACTCTATCTTCTAATGGAGTATTTCCTTTTGCGGACTTAATTTTTTCTGGCAACACAATTCCAAATCCCCAATCCTTAAATATTGTTTTTTTGGTAGCAAGTAAATCGTTGTTATTATAGACTTCAGCCATCACGATCTCGTTTAATCGGTTAGCGCTATACATGGATTGATACGCTGATTCGGTAAAATCTTCTGGATAATAAAATTTTGTAGTATTTAGATCACCATTACTATTAGAAACCTTTTGTTCTTTAAGTAAAAAGCTATTCTCCTGATCATACTCCATCATATTCGTAACAACCACCTCTTGTTCATCTAATACTTCTGTTTTTTGAATTTTAACCGTATTTCCTATTTTACCACTGATTAATGTGCGTTTTAGAAATAAAGGGGCGTATTTTTGTGATAGACATTCACCTGTTCCATTATAACATTCTATAGGCTGTGCTGCAGGCCGCATTTCTCCTTGTACAGGATCAAGGTATGTAAACCTATATTTACCGGAGCTATCTCTATATACATAAACATGTTTTCCAACATTTTTATCTTCTATCTTGATAGCTAATCCTGTAGCCGAATAATAAGGAATATCTTCATAAGTATTTTCGGTTTCTGATAATAGTTTATCATTACTATAAATTACACTTCTTTTTTCTTTACCAATCTTATAGTCCGGTATAAAACTATTGAGATAAGGTTTGGTTTGACTTGTAACAATGCCAGATTCACCTGTATAGAAATCGTGGCGAATGTATCCGTTACTGGTACTATCATTTGCCGTGTTCATTTCCAACTCATACACTCGACTATATACTACGTTGGGTTGATGACTTGAGCTTCCTGATACCCTGTGTAGCGTTGTAATGGTATTTACTCCAACCGGAGAAGAACTCGTTGCTGGAGAAGTAGTAAAAAAATGTAATTGAGGTTCAAAAATGATTTTAGCAGAAGAATCATCAGACGTTAACGACTGTGTATATCGATACACTTTCCCTCCACTTTTATATCCATTTGTATCGTAATCTTCTATCTTTTGGATGCGCACTCCTGCTTTTATTGCAATAGTTTCATTGATAGGAAGAGGTCGTAACTCTCTTCTAAAAATGCGTAAGCTTGTAGAAGCTCCGCTTTGTGAATTTGCAACTGTGATTTGATAAGTGCCTTTATTCAATTGAATTGTACGTTGCGAACCATTCGCCCCACCACTCCATATAGGGGTAATTCTGGGTTCGTAAGTGTAGTTATCAATTAATTGATCAAAAGGGATAGGCTTATCATTATAAAAAGGGTGATCTTCTGGCAAGCCAGCAGCAGCATGCCCAACAATAAATGCTTCATATTGACCATTAGTTTCGTAATCAACTTGGTATTCTCCATCTTCGGGAATAGTAAAAATCGAATACTTAATTCGTGGAGGGCCTGTAAATTTATCAATACACCCATGATAACATACATCGCCGTTATCTGGTTCGATACCTCCCGAAACACTTGCTGAACCATAGGTTATATCCTGATAAGCATATTCTTGCGCATCCCTAAATGGAATCTTATTTGCTTCGTATGTAAATATTGTATGCCCTCCTGTTGGATAGGTCATTTTATACAGTAAACCTATTTTTGTATTCTCAAAATTGACACTTCGATCGGCTCCTTGATAAGTGTCACCTCCGCGAGTTGTATGTTTTGGATACAAAACCCTGTTGTTCTTACCGTTGTAATAGCCCATATAGTCCTGAGATAACGAGTTTTTTGCTGGAAGTTTTTCTGGATCTATATACGCAAACGAATAGGTTTCGTAAGTTTCCCCGGTTCTACCTTGAATCAAAACTTTATCAAGTTTTAGTCTAATATCACTATGGGGCACAGAAGTTGGATTTTGTTGTGTAGTTCCAAAGTAACTATGCTTCATTACTATTTTTTTCAGAAAATCTGAAGGTAAATTATTGATCCCATCTGTTCTATAAATGTGAATTTCACTAAGAGCGCTTGGGGTATTTAATGGAAGATCTAAACGATTTTTATGCAAAAAGGAAACCACCATCTTACCGTTATGTTTTATCCCGCTCAAAAATTGCTGATCTAATCGTGTGGTTGGGCGAAATGAAGCACCTATCCCCGAACTGAAATTACCACCTCCTTCATATAGTTGAAGTTTGTTGGTAACATGACTTACGGGAGCAGCTTCATACGGTTGAGTCCAATATCCACTGTTTATATACCCAAATTCGTAAGTGTCTTTTTTGGTAGGAGAAACTATTTTTCTCAACAACCATGAGGAAACGTACTCCTGTATTATCCCCCCGGTTGACACCGCATCATTTCCTTGTCGATATGTTTTTTCCTTAACATCAAATACATATTGGGTACCATTCTCACTAGTTACGACCCATGAGTTGATTGTTCCATTGCCTGGACTTTTTTGATAGCTTATTTTGGTTCTTGGATTTTTTAAACCAACAGCGGTCAAATTTTCCAAATCAATAACTACCGTTTCGTCTAAACCCGGTGCTGAAATGTTAAAATAGTCCTGAGCGATTTCATATTTGTTTTGATTTGCCTTATCCAAAAAATGAAAATATTCTCGTACGCTTTCTACCGAATTATGAGTATGGCTCACATCTCTATATCTCCTAATTTTATCTCGTGTAGAAGTTTCAAAAGGTGTAGCATAATCAGAATTAATATAATCATCGGGCAACCCATTAACAATTCGTGTAACTCTTCCTCCTGCAATAAGATTCCAATGAAGTCCTACCCAAGATGCTTGCTCTTCTACTTTTATTGCTTGAGCATCATATACCATTTGTATTGGTAAATTCAACTCCCTACCTCGATGTTCGTAAACCGGTATAGAAATATTAGGAGTACCGGTGTATAAGCTCACTGGTATATTCCCATATTTTGTAAAAAAAGCAGCTTCTGGAGCCTCGGCCCCTTTAGCCATTTTTACTAACTCTGATGTATAGTCAATTTGAGTGGGATCACCACTATCATTACCTTGACCAAAAGTTTGAACGATAACAAGTAATAGTGTTATCAGAAGATATTTTCTCATGAATTGTGATTATTATAATGACGAATTGAATGTTGCCCCGTTTATCGTTGATAAAGAAAGATTATCATCCTTTTACTTTGAGCAAATATAGAAGCGTAACAGAATAAAAAGCAATTGAAACAAACCCGCTTTCAGCGAAAACACACCATGTTTTCCTGGAATAATTGGTTTTACAATTACCACCATCCTCATTGATTTATAAGTCATTTAGATTTTCTTTATTCTAGGTAACAAATACCTTATTTATGACATAGACTTATAGATAGTCTTACCAGGAAGCTAAGAATATATATTCTGCCTGTATCATATTTTTTCTTTTGGCGTTCGGTAGATTTGCAAAACAAAATTTTCTCTAGATGTTAAACACTACGTTGTGCTCAACTGCAAAAAAAAGATCTATAATTCATCTATGCACAATAGTGTTTATGCTCTTTAATATTCATTCTGTCGTTGCATTTCAAAGTTCTTTTGACAGTTTATTAACTAAGAAGTATTCTTACCTTAAAAAAAGGTTTTTTGAAAATACAAAAGACTCCGTACATGGTGTCTTATATGCTCAGTCTTATCTTATAAAAGCAAAAGAAGATAACGACACGATTAAAATCGTAAACGGGTTTTATTATATGTCCGGTATTATTCGGGATACAAAAATGACTGAAAAATACATTGATAGCATGATCATGTATTCCAAAAACCTAAAAACCAAATATTATCCTGCTTTAGCGTACTACAATAAAGGAAAGATCGCCTATAACAAAGGCCACTTCAAAACTGCTCTTGATTTTTATCTGAAGACGAATCAAAAAGCAAAAGAATTTGAAAATATACATCTTTTTTATGCGAGTAAAAAAAGCATCGGTATCCTAAAAAGTAGAATTGGAGAACATCAAACTGCTTTACAAGAGCTCAAAGAGTGTTATTTACACTACTCTAAGCAAAAGGAAGAGAAATCTAAGACTTACTTGAGTACATTATCCGCTCTATCAGCAACTTATAGTTTGAATAAAAAACTAGATTCTGCAACAATTCTTAATCAACTCGGGCATAAGGAATCTATAGAATTCAATGGAAAAAACTTTACCTATTATTTTACTTTGAATGAAGGGATTAATTTATTTTATAAAAAGAATTTTATAACTGCAAAAGACAGTTTATCGAATGTTATTGAGGTTTTAAAAACTAATGGAGACAGAGCAAATCTCTCAATAGCTTATTTCTTTTATGGAAAAACATTATCCGAATTAGGTCAAGAAGAAGAAGCTATACATTCTCATATCAAGGTAGATGAAATATTTCAGGAAATAACTGAAATTATGCCTGATAATCGTGAGAATTATGAAATACTAATCAACTACTATAAAAAACGCAATGATAAGGATAATCAATTAAAATATATAGAGAGATTAATTAGCGTAGATAGTGTGCTACACACCAATTATCGATATCTAATAAAAACCGTAGTGCAAAATTATGATACCCCTCGATTATTATCTGAAAAACAAAAAATTATATATAGTCTCGAAACCGAAAAAAAAACATCTCACCTCGTTATTCTAATATTGGTCATTATTTGTTTCTTATTCTTTGTTTTATGGTCAATCAATCGTCGAAAGCAAAAGCAATACAAGCAACGTTTTGAAGAACTCTATCAAAATCAGGATTATTATAAGACACAAGACGCATTACGAGTGTCTCAGAAAGAGAAAACTAAGCTGGCAATTCCAGAAGAGAGTATAAAAGACATTCTTACAAAGTTGGCAAATTTTGAAAATGAAATTGGGTTTACTCGATCAGATTTGTCTGTAAACTCTTTAGCTAAGAATTTTGGAACAAATTCTAAATATCTGTCAAAAATAATTAATACATACAAGCAGAAGACTTTTAATCATTACATCAATGGACTTAGAATAAAGCAATCTATTATACAACTAAAAGCAGATTCCAAATTCAGAAAATATACTATAAAAGCAATTGCTCAAGAGATGGGATTCAATACAACAGATGCTTTTTCTAAGGCTTTTTATAAACAAAACGGAATACACCCTTCTTATTTTATAAAAGAATTAGAAAAACAGGTCAAAAACAATGGCAATTAAGGTTAACAAACTAAAAACTATATACTTTCCATAGCCTGTTTTCCGGGAAAACAGGTTAGCCTTCTTAAAAACACCATAGTTTACCTATGTTACTAATTATATTTGAACTGAAATATTTAAATTAAATATTGAAAAAAATGAAAAACAAAAAATTAAATTTCAAAAAAGTGATTGTTACAAATTTGGATAATTTACACAGTATAAAAGGGGGGAGGCCTGGTGACACTGAATGTAAGTTTGGAGATCCGATTAGTAAAAGCTGCACAGCAAAACAAGGTGAAGACGATTTTTTCACTGAAGAAGGAACACAGCAATGTTAAAAACAATTAGACAAGAACAAACGACTTCAGTTAGAGGTCGTTTGTATGTTTATGGTTAATGCTAAGTAAGAGCTCATAACCAATCATAAGACAGATTCGTAATCCATGGCAAACTTATATTTCTGTTTTTTTAGGTACTTCAAAAGTACCCCCTCCCTACTTGTTGTACTACCCCTATCCAGTATTGGCAGTGGGTACCCCTACTGCAAACAGAAGTGAGTCCTGTGTTGAACACAAGTGCAACTTCTGTTTTAGCTTCGATTCACTTCTGATTACACTACCCTTAGCTTCTATTTGAAGTACTCCTTGGTGAGTTTTTGACTACAGATAGGTGCTCCCTATAGTACCCCAAACGAATCTTGCATCATAGAAAGGGTACTTGTAGCAGTACCCCTCCCCCGGTTGTATAAGTACCTTATTTGAGAAGTTTTTGAGGTGTTTTTGAACATTTTCAGAGACAAAAAAGCCAGTAATACTATGTTACTGGCTTTTGTATTTCTTACTTGTGCGGATTGGCAATCCGTGCCACTATCTAGTTTTTATTTAGATATTTGGCTAGTGAATTGAAATCTTTTAACTCAATAAGTTTTCCATTTTTACCATACCATTTTTTGATAGCATCCTCAACTTCTATTTCCATAGTGATACCAATTAAATCATAATTGATCATAGCTTTTTTCAAATGCTTTGCAAACATTTGCAATTGATGGAGGGTTCTGGGAAACCCCACTACAATATAATTTTGTTCAACTTTTTGTGTGATTTTTTTAATAATTAAGTTGCTAAAATCTTCATCAGGTATAGGCTTTGATTCCGAGATACTTTTACGAATTGATGCAGATAGATCACTATCCTCTAAAAGAATATTTCTTATGAGTTCGGTTAAATAGACAACCTCATATTTATCATCAACTATATTTAGTAATTGATCATGAAAAGACTTTGAAGGAGCCTTAAATATGGATATGATTTTCATAGTTGTGAATTGCCACATGTATGGATTACAAATTTGTGCTATCTGTATTTTTTACCAAAAGAACTTGTTTATTGACCTCGATATCATTCTCCTTTACATAATCTTGAAAACATCTCACACAGGCCACAGGATCTGAGCTGATTTTAGAAAATTCCTTTTCAAAAGATTCAAGATGCATTGCATTGATAAAATTGGTAATATCATCACTTTTGGAAAAATAATGAACTAAATCCTCATTCAGCGCTTCAACTCTAAATATCGCCATTACTACATCATCTTTACTATCCGTCAGGTAGGATTGATGCAAGTTTCTACTCATTTGGACTATTGAACTTCTTCCATGTTTTTCGCATATAAATAATCCCATGTTATAGGTTTTCTTGGTATTTATTTAGATGGCTCGTCTATTTAAATTCTTCTAATTCTTCCTCTAGTTCTTGTTTTAAAGTTTCTCCTTTCAAAACCAGAGCCTCTCTGTCTTTATTATAAAAGATTCCAAAATAAACATCTTCTAAACCAGGATCATCCATAAACTCTTTAATAAAAGTGTAAACAGAAATTGATCGTGGTTTCGCTCCCATCTCTTTATGTTCTTCAAAAGCACAAAAATCTGCTAAATCTTTGTGAGGCCATAAAGGAAAAATTTTATCTCCCTCTAGGTCTTCAAAAATAATCCAGTCATTATCATCAACTGCTAACCCCCAAACTTCTTCAAAATCTGCACAATAACGCACAAAATATTCAACACGTTCTTCGTTACTTAATTTTAATAAATTTTCTATTTGTTTTGGATGCATGATTCTAATTTTTTCTATGACCCTATAGATTTTTCGGAAACTAAACTGAACGAATAAAATTAGGGTTATCTATTTTTATAAGACCCTCTTTTTCAACAAAGGATATACCTTTGCTACTCAAATAATCTTTAATCTCTAAAGAATAATCTATAGTTTTTGGAGGAATCAATCTCCCAACCACGACCTCTTCAAAAGGATGTATTTCTAACCATCGCCATTGATTAATTTTGATAGGGCCAATGTGTTCTGGCTCAAAGTAATCATCGGTAGGGAAATTTAAATAGCTCCCCCATTCCGATACTTCATAACCTGAATCATAAAACCAGTTAAATCTAATACGGCATCTTTTTTCTGATATTAACCGACTTATTTCTTCTAACATATTCTAAAATTTATACCGAATAATGTGGTTATTCCGATCATACGGATTTGTAATACTTGTAATCTAATAAATTGCTATTCTATTTTTCCATTAAAACATGATATTTGTTCATGCTTAGATAAATCCACAAGTACCTTTTTGTCATTTGATGAAATACTCCAAAAATAAGAATCATATACACTTACTTTTAGATTAATATTTTGTAAAAATGAAAAAGCATGAAAAGTACCGCTTTCCGTATGTCCTATGAATTGAGCAAATTTTAAAAAATCCTTGTAACTGACAATCAATTTAGCATTCCTAATTCCTTCTTTCAAAAAGCTTACAATACTTTGATTTATATTTTCATAAGTAAAATTCACATCGTTATACTCATAATCTAGCAATTCAAATACAAAATCATTCGTTTCAAAAACACTTTCAAAAACGTTAAGTAATTCTAATAAATCAAAGTCTATTTTACTTTCCGTTGTAAAAAAAAACAGGTTTTTATTAGTAGTCATATCTTTCTTTCTTTTGTCCCTTTCGCTGGCGCAAGTTTGTAACTTGTGCCTCATTACATCCGTTTAGGTAGTTCTAATAAAACCACATCACTATCTATTTGTAGGATAGTATGATCACCCTGATAGTTTCTGGCACTACTATATTTCCAATCTACTGGATACGTTACAAAATCAGATACTACAGGATTGTTGTGAATATAATCAATCTTTTGTTTTATGACTTTATCGGTCCATAATTCTATGGGCTTATTGTGATGTTGCCAAAATTGATAGGTACTTACATTTCCTTTTTCTTTACCTGCCTTTTCAAACATCCACAATAACCATTCTTTTCTACTTTCCTGTGGATTATCTTGTATTGCCTGCACTACCTTTTTTGCCGTGTGTTTTTTAAAATCTCTTATCAAGCCTGAAGGGTCTTCACTACCAGAACGAAAAACCAAATGAACATGACTGGACATAAAACAATAGGCATAGAGCTCCATCCCTTTCTCTTTTCTACAGTAATCTATACTATTAGCCAAGATCGACAAATACTTTTCTCTTATAAAGACATCTATCCAATAGACCGCTGCAAAACTTACAAAGTATGGACCCGATTTGTTATGAAACTTATATTTTCTGCTCATACAAATCCAAAATACAACAAGCCAGTTTCAAAAAATGAAACTGGCTTGTTGCTTTGTATCTTACTCTTACCCGGCACTAGTCACAGACTAGCGTTAGCGGGGGTTAATCATAATAAACCCCATCTGTCAGAACTTCATTTATTTTACCATTTTCTCCAATTACAAAAACATATAAATAAACTTGGCTTGGTTGAAATTTAGAATTAGGGTTTAAGTCATCAATATTTATTTCTTCATAATTATCTATAAGTTGGGCAAAAACCAAATTATCAGATATATCCAAAAATTTAATAACAATATTACTTTTATTACAAGTAGAAAACTTTATTAAATCTTTATAGAAGCCATTTTTGGATTTTTCATTAAGATTTTTTTGACTTTCATAGATTTTGTCTTTTTTCTTACCAAACTTTTTTATTAGTATATCTTCAAAATTTTCGTAATAGTCATTTTGAGAAACTAAATCAAAATAAGGATTTACAATAAAACAATTTTTGAGTTTCTGATTATTAATTTTTGTGAGTATTGAATTAATACAATTATTTATTATTTTTTCTTCATTACTGTTTAAGGTTTTTTCATTTGAATTACAACCTATGATTGTAATCGATATGAAAGAAATAAAAAAAAGGTATTTCATTTTATCTTAATTAATTTGGTATTGCTTGTTTAGTATGCTTTATTTCTTTTTTATTGCCATCAATTTCAAAAAATAAAGACCCCGGATTATTTCCATAAATATAACGAGTTGGTAGGTTCATCTCTCTTCTAAAATTATTTACTCTATCAACTGTTGGGCCCGTCTCATTTGCTCTTCTGCTTCCTCTTGGATCTGGAAAAACGTTATTCATATCTTTTTCATTTTTGTCCTTCTTAGTTTTGAAATAATTCGCACCTATTCTGGTATGAAGTGATTCGTGTAAAAAAACCATTCCAACTCCTGATGTTTTAGAATCTAATTTCTCTTCTTCCAATGCTTTTCCCATTCCATAAATTTGTTCCGCGTTGAGGAATATTTTATTACTAGGAGCCCCATTAGTTCCTCTATTAGTTCTACTAACTTCAATTGTTTCCTCTGACACTAGTAAATACCCAATATAAGAACTTGCACTATCACTTTTTTTGCAATCTTCTTTACAACCTTCACTTGATAAAATAGTTTTTCCTGTTTTACCATTAAAATTTGTTGTAATCTTTTCACCTGAAATTTCAGATAATTCAGCCATTAAATTTATCAACAACCAAGTATCCTCTTTAGTCCCCCCTTTGACTAAATTGGTAACATCAACTTCTCTACCATCCGGGTCTATGAAAAATATGGGGTTATTAAAAGAATAGTTAAATAATGATTTGTCATAATACTTTTCTGCTAATGGATCCAAATTCATCCATCTTCCTAGCTCTGGATTATAATTACGGGCTGTAATATCAATCCAACCCAATCCGATCTCATCTTGCTCTTCTTTGTTGGTAAATCCATACACATGGTTTCTACCTCTAAGAACCTCATTATACCCCTTGTGTGTTAATCCAAAAGGATAATAATTTTTTTCTTGTATGATCTCATTCTGGGTAATTGCACCATCTTTGTTAGCATCCTTGTAGGATAATCTAATATTTTCCAGGTGATCTTTAAACTGATAGACATACTTATACCCATCGGCTTCTTTTTCTACAATCCCTTCAGCTTGGTTAAAGAACTCCAGGTTTCCGTTTTTGTATACATAGTTACCTGCATACTCGGTTGTTATAGAACTTCCCTCTGTTACGATCTTTTTTTGTTTCGCTCCAGTGGCGTCGTAAATATAAGCAATTGTTCCTGTACCCTCACTATTGCTAATCGAAACTGTTTCTGGTAAGTTTAAGTGATTATAGGTAATCGATGAGATTCCTTTGTTACGGTCTATGATCATATTGCCATTATCGTCATACTCAAAATCATCATTGGTATTGGTGCCATCTTTAAAACCGTAATCTTTGTTTCCGGTATCTGTTACTTTTAGAAGTTTGTTACCGCTATCATAGTCATAGGCTAATACATCCATATTGCCATAACTTGCACCGTTCTGCCAACCGTTTCTAGCTAAGTATTCTATATTCCCCATCTTATCGTAGGTAATACTAGACACTACATATTTGTTATCATTATCGGTAGCTGCTATAAATCGGTTTAAGGCATCATAACGATATCCATAGGCTCTTTTGGTATTATCATTGGCCGTTCTCCAAATCGTCTCACTAATGTTTCCATTGTATAACTTACTTGCATACAAGTTCTCTGTGGTAGTATTGTAATTGATCCCAAAGGCAAATAGATCATCTCCTAGGTTATTGGGATCATTGATTGTTTTTAACCATCCCCTGATGTTGTAGGTGTAGTCTACTTGCTGTAACCCTTCAGCTCCGCTCAGGGTTCCTTGGGTGCTGAGCGTAGTCGAAGTACCGCCCACTTTCTTGCTGACCAATTGCCCTAACTCATCATAGGTGTTGTTTACAATCAACTCTACATCCTGATCATTGATCTTTTGGGTTTGGGTAAGCAGTCTCCCTGTATGATCATAGGTAAAGGTATCTACGGTGATCAAAGGAGTACTTCCATTTTTAACATGGGACGTAGTCGTCTCTTCTACTCTACCAGTAAAGTCAAGTTTCATCGAAGTCTTATCAATCGTACTTAAGTAATGGTTTCTACTCCCTATCCAAATCGCTCTTCCTTTATTGTCATAAGCCGTAACTGTAGTAATCCAGTTATTGGTATCCAATACTCTTACCTTGGTCCCTGTAGGTAAACTTCTTACTTGATCTGTAGTCGTTACCCCGTATACAGTTGCTGGCTTGTCCATACCATGACGATCAAAATTGTAATCATCATAATAATTGATCGTATGGATTTCTGCAATCCCTTGTGGGATGGCATTGTTACTATAATATATCGTGGTACCCGCTATAGTTTGTGCACTGCTTTGTTTGCTTTCATGTTGGGTGTACACAACCGTGTTATCTGCAGATTCTTGCATAGGGATACGGCCACTACTATTACCAATCAATCCCGTATAC
>NZ_FQYP01000018.1 GCF_900141785.1 Aquimarina spongiae
CATCTTCTGCAATAAGAAATGGACTTGCAATATCATCTACGATATAACCTATACGATCAACCGGATAACTAGGGTCGATAGGAACATAGGCATTACCAGAACGCATTACCCCAAGTAAAGCGATAACCATATCCAAAGAACGCGTCAAACATACTGGGATGATCTCTGAACGACCAACCCCTTGCGCCACCAAATAATTCGAAAATTGATTTACCTTGGCCCATAAATCTTTATAACTAATAGATTCGCCTTCATAAACCAATGCAATACCATCCGGTGAAGAAGCTACACTAGCCTCAAACAGTGATAGAAAACTATCAGCTTCTCCATAATCTACATCTGTAGCATTAAAAGAGTACAACAACTCTTCTCGCTCTTCATCACTCATAATATCATTCTTGCTCATTTTTTGAGCTCCATCTTCAGCAATACATTGAAGTGTTCTTTTATAGTATTTAAAAAAATCTTTTACAGCTTCTTCAGAAACGAAACTAGATACATAGGTTAAAGAAAGTTGTAAATCCTCTCCGGTCTTATCTACATTTAAATTAAACAAAGAATTATTACGAACCCCTCCTGTCCCAAAAAACTCACTATCCAGCTCTTCGATTTGATCTAATTGGGTATTATCCTCTCTATCAATCGTAGATTGTTCAAAATCATTATACACATAGAAATCGGTATAATTAAAAAGTATATCTGTAATTGGATTTTGATCAACTATTGGTTCCTGAAGCAATGCTACTATCTTGGAAAATGCAAGCGCATCAAACCTTTTCAGGCTATTTAATTTGGTATTTACCAAACCTACGTACTCTAACCAAGTCTTATCATTAGGTATATTAAATCTTACCGGAATAGTGTTTAGGAAACATCCTAAAATTTTATCCCCATCTTCGATTGTTGGGCGATTGTTAGCTACCATTCCTACTGTCAAATCATCATCGTACGAGAAGGCACTAAGTGTGTATAAAAATGCAGAAAAAGTCAAGTTTTTCAGGCTGATATTGGATGCTTTCGATCTCGATTTCAGTTTTGACAATACATTTACATCTAACTTTTCCTCCCAGAGTCTAAACTCACTCTTATCTTCTATCGAATCAAAAGAAAACCTTTTGTACCCTTCTAATTCTTCCTTCCAAAACTCTTTAACTTCAGTATTCTTTGATATCCAGTTTTGTTCTATTACAAAATCTTTGTAACTACTCTTCAATGGAGTTAGTTCATACGCTGAATTTTCACTCAAAGCGATTAAAACATTATTCAATTCTGTATTGAAATTAGCATCGCTCCAACCATCAATAATCGCATGATGACAAACAAAGCAAATACAATACGAATCATTTCCTAAGTCAAATACCAAAAAGCGAAATAACCCAGGATTTTTAATTGAAAAAGGATGTTTTCTATCCTCAACTAGCACATTGTTAATAGTTTGCTGTTGTTCATTTCTTTTTGCCGATGAAATATCAAAGTGAGTAATATTTAACTCGGCTTCTTTAAAAACAACTTGTAGTAATTCTTCCTTACTTTGATAAAAAGCTGTTCTAAGAATTGAATGCTTATTAATCAACAATTTGATAGCCTCTTCTAAATTATCTATGATGTTTTTTGGATAATTTAGTATATGGACCATTTGGTCGTGATACAGCCCTTGATCGAGCATCGAATAATAAATCATTCCCTTTTGAATATCTGTTGCGGGATAAATATCTTCTATCTCATCTATCTTATCTACTAATATGTTTTCAAGAAGATCATTTTTGTATGTTTCGAATTCACTTTTAATTTTCTCGATTTCGGTTTCGTCAAGACTAAAACTTTGATTTTCTTGAAGATTTTCGCTTATCTCGGCGATTGTTTGGGAAACAAATAGATCTGCAATTTGTAGTTTTATATCCAATTCTTTATTGATCCGATTTACCAATTTGATCGCGATCATAGAATCACCTCCAAGATTAAAGAAATTACTATCGATACCTATTTCATCCACATTAAGCACTGCTGTCCAAATGGAAATCATATTTTCTTCAAATTCATTTCTCGCCGCTCTAAATACGCTAGTATCTTCAATTATTGGTTCTGGCAATTTTCGTTTATCTATTTTTCCATTGGAAGTAAGTGGTAATGTATCCATCTGTACGAAGTAAGATGGTATCATATAATCTGGTAGTGTTCCTGATAATTGCGTTCTGATCTTAGCAATATCCATTGTTTCTTTTGATACAAAGTAGGCGCACAACGTATTATTATCCAACTTATCTTTTCTTACAACAACTACCACATCGTCCCATGCAAAGCATTTCAAAATCTGATTTTCTACCTCTCCGATTTCTATTCTGAAACCTCTTATCTTCACCTGATTATCAATTCGTCCTATATACTCTAATTCTCCATTTTTCAAGTATCGTGCAAGGTCTCCAGTACGGTACAAACGTTCATTGGGTTTATAAGGATTAGAAATAAACTTGGTGTTAGTCAGCTCTTCTCTATTGAGATATCCTCTGGCTACACCGTCTCCTCCTACGAATAACTCGCCTGTAACTCCTTGAGGAACCATTTGTAGATTTTTGTCAAGGATATAAACAGATAAGGTTGGGATAGGTACACCGATATTACTTATTCCATTTTCAATTTCTTCTAAGCCTATTTCTTTGAAGGTAACATGAACCGTGGTTTCAGTAATTCCAAACATATTGATTAATTTGGTGTTAGGATATTTTTGATACCAAGTTTTCAACTTCCCCGGTTTCAGGGCTTCTCCTCCAAAAATCACATACCGAACACCAGAAATGGTGGTATTACTATTGGCGTCAGCTTCAATGAGATTATTAAATGCGGATGGAGTTTGATTAACGATGGTAACTCCTTTATTAGAAATAACATTCCAATACGCCTCAGGATCTTTAGAAACCATTTTAGGAACAACTATTAATTTTCCTCCAAAAAGAAGAGCTCCATACATTTCCCATACGCTGAAATCAAAGCAATGGTTATGAAACATCGTCCAAACATCATTTTCATTAAAATCAAACAATGGCTCTTCATTAAAAAACAGTCTTACAATATTTTTATGTTCAATCATTACACCTTTAGGATTCCCTGTTGTACCAGATGTATAAATGACATAACATAAATCGTTTGGTTGATGAAGTGTTGCTAAAGGTTCTGTATTTTCTGATTTTTGCAAGGCTTCGCCAAATAAAACCACCTTAATTTTGTCAGCTACTTCATAGCTCTCTTGATTAGTGACCACGATGCTGGTCTGGCTATCTTCTAGCATGTAATCAATACGCTCTTTGGGGTAATCTATATCAATTGGTAAATAGGCTCCCCCAGCTTTTAAAATAGCCAACATACTTATTACCGTTTCATGAGAACGATCGGTTAGCACGCCTACAATAGTATTAGGGCCAACCCCTTCTTGTTGAAGAACCCAAGCCAATTGATTACTTTGATCATCCAGTTCTTTGTAAGTCAATGTTTCTTCTTGAAATTCTAAAGCAACTCTATTGGGGTGTTTCTGCACTTGATCTCTAAAAATGGAACAAATTGTTTCATTTTCCGGAAATGAGACCTCGGTTTTATCCAAAGCATTAAGAAGTTGCATTTCCTCTTCTTGGTCTAAGATTTGGATATCTTTTAATTTGATTTCACTATTATTTGCAATAGTTTCTACTATTCTGTTGAAATAAACTTTAAAGTCTTTGATAGTACTTTCTATAAATACATCTGTAGCATACTCAAAATTGAGGTGTAACATATTCTCAGACTCCCCCACCGTTAGGGCTAAATCAAACTTTGCAGTCTTATGCCCATTATCGTAACTACTAATTTGCAAACCTTCAATATTCAACGCCGAAACTTCAACATTTTCGTATGAAAATGAAACATCAAATAAAGGGTTGCGGCCTGAATTTCGTTCAATATTTAGTGCTTCTATTAAATCCTCATATTGAAAGGACTGATTATCAAAACATCTTAGTGCTCTTTCTTTAACCTCCTTTAAAAAATCAATGAATCTTGATTCTCCTTCCGGATAATTTCTGAGCGCAACTGTATTTACAAACATTCCCATTACATTCTCTAGATCGCCATGAGAACGACCTAAAACGGGCGTACCAACTACGATATCATTTTGGTTGCTGAGTTTACCTAGTAAAACATTATAAATCGACAGTAAAACCATGAACAAAGTTGTTCCCTCTTTATCTGCCAAACTCTTTAGAAGATTCGTTGTTTTTTCATTAATAGAGAACTCAACGGTATTCCCTTCATTGGTTTTATGTATAGGTCTTTGATGATCTAACGGTAACTCAAGTATGGATAACTCTCCTTCAAATTCCTGAAGCCAAAACTCTTTTTGTTTTGCCACTTTCTGCTGTTGTTCATTACTTTGTTGCCATTCTGCATAATCTTTATATTGAATGTTTAACTGAGGAAGTTCTTCATTACCATAAATCTTCATGAAATCATATATTAAAATTCCATGAGAAACTGCATCGGTAATAATATGATGGATATCTACTAGAAGGAAGAAGTCTTCTTTTCCCATTTCTACTAATCCGACTCTCAACAATACGTCTTTCTCTAAATCAAAAGGTCTTACAAATTGTTTTAAAATCGCTTGTAGATCTTTTTCTTTTCCTTGGTAATGTTCAAGTTTAAAATCTACATCTTCATAAATTTTTTGGACCGGTTCATCTCCTATCAGCTCGATGTACGTACGTAAAATCTCATGTCTTTGTAAAAGCTTATTAAAAACCTTTTTCAAATGTTTTTTATCCAGGGTTCCTTGTATACGAACTACCTTTGGCATATTGTATACCAAGGATTTCTTATCCAAACTATACAGGAAATATTGTCGTTTTTGTGCAGAAGACAGAGCGTAAAACTCTTTATCCTGAACTTGTGGTATTACCTCTGTATTGTCTTCTCCAGTTTTTACAAGCTTTGCTATAGCTGCAATCGTAGGTGAGTTAAAGAAATCGGACAAGGAGATTTCTTTTTTAAACTTTGTTCTAATTCCGTTGATCAGATGCATTGCCTTTAATGAATCTCCTCCTAAGTCGAAGAAATCATCATTAACTCCAATTTCATTATAACCAAACAGATCTTTCCAAATTTCGGATAATTTTTCTTCATCTTCATCCTTAGGCAACTCCATTGGATTCACCAACTCTGGTCTACTCAATTTTGGGGCTTCAATTTGTTTTTCTGAATCTTCTTCTATCTTGAGTACCCACTTATTTAATCTATGTTCTAAATCGATAACAGATACTATTACCTGATTATGATTTAATATCTTATCAAATTGTTTAAAAACCTCAATTCCTTCGACCGCAGTGATAGCATTCGTTGCATTTTCATCTTCTCCATTTTCAGAAACGGCCCATCCATCCCAGTTGATTGCTACCCAACGTACATTATCTTTTCCATTATTGATTTCAGCAAAACGATCCAAATAACTATTTGAAGAAGCATAACCATAATACCCTATACCTCCCAAAACAGAAGATATAGAAGAAAATAAGGCTACAAATTTTGGAGATCGTTTTGAAAAAACCTGCTGAATATTATTTACACCATCAACCTTAGGGGCCAATTGTTCTAAACAATTTTCAGGATTTACATATTGGATCAGATGTTCCTGGCTATGATCAATTTTGGCTGCGGATAAGTGAAATACTCCATCTATTTTACCTAGTTGTCCCTCAATTTTTTCAATAGCATTTTCAAAGGCGTCTAACGCTATAATATCTGCTGAAACATAAATGACTTTGGCATTTAATGATTTCAAATATTCAAATCTTTCAGATTTTACTTTATCTTCTGGATTCCCATTCGCATTAATTTTTGTTCTACCAACCAAAGCTACTGATGCTCCTATCTCACATAAATGTTTTGCCAATACAAATCCTACATTTCCTAATCCCCCTGTGATTACATAAACATCATCTTTATCAATTCTTAACGCGTTATTAGACTCCACATCTGAGTCGATAGCAAGCTTTTCATAGCAAGGTTCCCATCTGGTTTGTTTTCCTCTTAAAGCTACAGTAGTCGAATTGGTATAGCCCATAGCCTCGTTGCAAATTTGTTGATATAAAGTTTCAATCTCTGAGGTATCAGAAATAGCAACATCAATATTTTTTGATCTTATATGGAAATACTCTTGTGATATTACTTTTAATGCCGCAGGTACAATTGATTCTTTTACATTCAAATTCTCTGTTCCCAAAACATTGAAACTCTCGTTAGTCACATAATTTAAGTATACTTCTGGGATTTGAGTGAACTTAGTTATTCCCTTTACCAACTGTAATAAATGGGTATATGCTGCAGTATTAATAAGTTCATCCGAAGAGAAGTTATTATCCCAACTATCAACGAATGTTGTATCCAGAATATGTAATGGTGTCTCGGTATCAAGATGTTTCAGAACTTCTATATATGCTTCTTTATTACTTTGATCAACATTAAGAATAACCTCGTTCTCTGATACTGTAGTATCATCATCTCCTAAAACAAGTAAGCTCACCTCTTTACAATAAGGACGTATATATTTGGCTAATTGCATAATGGTCTCTTTTTTCGAACCAATGACCAACCAATTTGCCTCACTTTTCTGAGGTTGTTCCAGAGTCACTCTTTTTTTCCATGAAGGAAGATAAAACCAATCTTTCACCTCTTTTTTATACTCAGCATTAAGCGCAGTATTCCCTTGTAAAAAGTTTGTCAACAGATTTGGATCTAATATAAAATCCTTACGAACGAACGGATATCCTGGAAGAGGAATTTTCTGAATATTTTTATTTGGATAAAGTGCATTCCAATCTATAGTTATTCCATCTAACCATAAATCAGCTATTTTCTTAGTCAAAAATGTTGAATCACCTACATTAGTCGCTTTTACATGTCTGGTTAGATTATGAACTTTATGGTTATTACCAAAAGCATTATTTTTCTTAAAAAACGTAGTTAATGAATTTCCTGGGCCTACTTCGATTACAACAGCTTCTTTGGCTTCTAGCAGTGTAGAAATTCCTTTATCCAACTGCACCGTATTTTCTAATTGTTTTGCCCAATAATCTGGTGATTGACATTCCTGTCCTGAAATCCAATTACCAGTGATATTGGAGATGAAAGGAATTTTAGGTTGACGTAAAGTAACCTTAGATAGTTCTTCTTTTAATTGCACTGCCGCTTTTCTCATCATTGGCGAATGAAAAGCATGCGAGGTTTTCAAGATATTATGCTGTAATTCTAAGTCAGCGATTTCTTTTGAAAAATTTTCAATCTCTTTTTTGTCTCCAGAAAGTACGAAGTGATCAGGGCTATTGATTGATCCAAAAGAAAGGGCAGCTGGTTTGATTTTTAAAATTTCTTTCCAATCTGCATTGATCGCCAACATATGCCCTTCTTGCATTGATTGCATATATTCTCCTCGTTTGGAAACAACATGAAGAGCTTCTTTGAGATCAAAAACTCCCGCCAAACATGCTGCAACGTATTCCCCAATGCTATGACCAATAAATCCATCTGCTTTTATTCCCCATGAATTTAAAAGTTGTGCCATTGCGTATTGAAAACTAAACAAAATCGGTTGGCTATTCACCGTCTGGTTAATATGATCACCCTCTGCGCCTTTTGCACTGTATAAAATGGTTTCAAAATCCTTTCCTGTGATTTCCTTTAGAATGCCAAAACATTGGGTAAGAGCAGCATCAAAAACAGGTTCTTTCTGTCTCAAGCCTTTGCCCATATCCACGTATTGCATTCCTTGACCGGGAAATGCAAAAAATACTTTCTGATTTTTTGAATAAGAGGTTACTTCCTTGAATTTATTAGTGCCCAGAGCCTCTATTAGATCTGATTTCTCTTCACAAACGAATGCTGCTTTAAACGGTAGATTTTCTCTTCCCGTTTGTAAAGTGTATGCTACATTCGCTAGCTGGAATGTCCTATTTTCTTTTATAAATTCAGCTAAAGTCCTTTTTTGGGTCTCTAATGCTTCTTTGCTCTTAGCAGATATTGCAATGATATGTTCTTTATTTTCTATTTTTTCATTGCTTTCCTTATATGAGAACTCCTCTAAGATAACATGTGCATTTGTTCCTCCAATTCCAAATGAACTCACACCAGCTCTTCGCATGGTGTTAGATTTCCATTCCTTTGATTGATTACTGATCAAAAATGGAGAATGATCCAATTCTAACATGGGATTAGGAGCACTGAAATTCACTAAAGGAGGAATAGTTTTATTTTTTAATACCAGCACGGTTTTAATAAAACCAGCAATTCCTGCTGCGGCATCAAGATGACCTATGTTGGCTTTTGTAGCTCCCAAATAACAATATTCTTCTTTTTGGGTATTGTAGGCCTTTTTTAAAGATTTAATCTCTATAGGATCACCCAGTTTTGTTCCTGTTCCATGAGTTTCAACAAATCCAATACTATTGGGATCAACTTTAGCAAAATTTAACGCGCTTTGTATAACGTCTACCTGCCCTGGAATGCTTGGTGCCGTATATCCTCCTTTTCTATCTCCGTCATTATTGATAGCACTACCTTTCACTACTGCATAAATATGATCATTATCTGCTATTGCTTTATCCAATCTTTTTAGGACAACCATCCCTGAACCTTCTCCAAAAATTGTTCCTTGAGCGTCCAAATCGAAAGGTCTGCAATGACCATCTGGAGAAGCGATCAACCCTTCTTCATACAAATACCCTTTTTCTTTACTTACGCTTACTGTTGCTCCTCCTGCAACTGCCATATCACACTCTCCCAAAAGAATGGATCTGGAAGCCATATGAACAGCCACCAAAGATGTAGAACAAGCAGTGTCGACATTAATACTAGGTCCTTTTAATCCTAACTTATACGATACTAATGTGGGACCAAAATCTTTATTTATAAAGTGAGCAGCAGACCATTCTCCAACTTTGGACGATACATCCGAGATTTTGGAGAGAACTTCCCACAAGGGATTTGGAGAACTTCCCGTAAACAATCCAATTTTACCTTCGTATTTTGACGCAGGGTAACCCGCATCCAGAAGAGCATTATATACATTTTCATGTGTCAAACGTATTTGAGGATCCAATAACATTGCCTCATCTACTGTGTAATTGAAAAACTCTGCATCAAAGCCAAATTTGTCAGATATTTCTCCACCATTAGAATTTACATAATCTTTATTTTCTACTTGGTTTTTTGGCACACCAGAGTCTATGAGTTCTTGATTACTATAAAAGGTAATTGACTCTTTTCCTTCACTGATATTTTTCCAATATTCATTAATATTATTAGCTTCCGGAAATCTGCAGGACATCCCTATTACCGCAATTTCTAAACCAGTATATTCATTTTTTTTATCCGCCTTCACTTTAAAAAGATTTATGTGTTCTTAGAATTATTTTTATCAGACTCCCTTTTAATATTAGCATATTAAATCTCTAGCAACGATTTCAAATCATTGCTTACGTCTTATATCTACCTATGTTGAATTATTTTTGAGTACTACTTAATTGTTGATTTTACGCATCAAATCGATCGATAAATCATGTAAGTTTTCAGTTTCTGTAGAAGTAGTGTCTTTGGTATCCGTTGTAAAGAAGTTCTTGATCACAGCACTAATCGTATCATAATCGAATAGTTCTGCAACTGGAATGGATACGCCAAATTCATTTTCAATTTTTTGACTCAATTGCACCACTTTTAATGAATTTCCTCCTAAACCGAAGAAACTATCATTAATCCCAATTATATTCTTCTCTACCCCAAGAATTTCTTCCCAAATTTCTACTAATTTGATCTCTGTTTCATTAACAGGAGGCAAGTACGTTTCTTGCTTAGAAATCTCTGGGACTGGTAGTGCTCCATAATCCACCTTTCCATTTGTGGTTAGTGGTAAGGAATCCAAATGCATTATAAATGCTGGGATCATTTGTTGAGTGAGGTACTTCATCAAAAAGGTTCTGATTTTTTGCTCATCCATTTCATTCTGTGCGATGTAGTAAGCGACTAGTACGTCTTCATCATTTAAGCGTTTGACAGATACAACAGCTCTTTCTACCTCTTCAAGGAGACACAATACATTTTCAATTTCTTTTAGTTCTATTCTATACCCTCTAATTTTGACCTGTTCATTATTATGAATACGACCTAAGAAAATGAGTTCATCTGAACTGTTGTAGAAACCTTTATCTCCGGTTTTATAAACCCTAATGGATTCGTTTTCTGGAAGTGTTAAGAATTTTTCTTTGGTAATATCTTCTTTTAAGTATCCCTGAGCAAGAGAATCTCCTGAAATATAAACTTCTCCTGGAACCTGATTAGGTAACACATTCATATTATCATCCAAAATGTAAATCTTTGTGTTATCTATTTCTTTACCGATAGTAATTGGCTCATTTTCTTGGGTGATTCTTGAAGCACTACATGCAACTGTAGCTTCTGTTGGACCATACTCATTAAAAATTACCATTTCAGGATTTAATTTTTTCAATATTGAAACATGATGAGGAAGCAATGCTTCACCTCCAAGAATGGCTTTTTCTATATTCGTATTTTCTAATCCTAACGATCCCAATAGATCGATGTGCGCTGGAGTAGCCTTGATAGCCCTTAGATTAGAAAGAAAAATTCCTTTCAGACTCTTATCCACCGAAATCCCGTCTTCATAAATACTAATTGATGCTCCTCTGGATAATGGAGAAAAAATACTAGTTAATGTAAAATCGAAAGATATCGATGTAAACAATGGCAGATCAAAAGCATCTTGATTTTCAAAATAATAACGGTTCGCCCACTGTACATAGTTGCTCAATCCTTTTTGTAAAATCTTAACTCCTTTTGGGTATCCGGTAGAACCCGACGTAAATAATATATACGCCAAATCGTTGATATCTCCATTAAACGGTTCTGGGTCTACTTCTTCTAAAGCCTCCATCTGTACATCCAACGCAAATACGGTGCCTTCAAAAAACGGTAAATTGAACATCTGCTCTGTATTGGTCAGAATCATTTTTGCTCCAGAATTATTTAGTATATAATTTACCCTTTCTTCAGGAAAAGAAATATCAATAGGAACAAAAACAGCTCTTGCTTTCATAGCTGCCAAAATAGAAATGATCAGGTCAGATGATCTCGAATTGTATAATGCAATAACATCTCCTGTATGTATATTGCACTCTTCTTTTAAGTAATATGAAAGTTTATCTACGTTCTTCATTAACTCCTCGTAAGTCATAGTCTTACCAGAATCTTCGATAGCTACGGCATTCTTTCTTAATTTTGATGCCTCCTGAATGATATTAAATATATGATCAGAGTCGTTCCAATTCTTAGAAATCGGATCACTCGCTTTCTTATCACTTTGTTTTCTATCAGCAGTAGTCAAATTGATGTTACCTATAGGTGTTTCCGGTTTGTTAACCACTACTTGTAATAGGTTTTTAAAGAACTCGCCGTACAACACAATAGTTTCTTTCTTAAACAAATCTGCATTGTATTCAAAACTAAATGTCAACCCTTCTTCTCTTTGACTAAAAGTAAACAGAATATCAAAACTAACTTTGTTATTTTTTTGCTCCACTCGTTCGAGTTGCAGTGTATTTTCCTCTGGTTTTGATACACTTCTATCCCCTATATCATCGGATGAAAAGACAACATCGAAAAGTGGATTTCTATTCCTGTTTTTTGGAACATCTAATTGGTCCACAAGATTTTCAAAAGGATATTTTCTGTTATCAAAATCTCTATACACATTTTCTTTTACTTTGCTAAGAAACTCCCTAAACTCCAATTTCGAATCAACACTATTTCTCAATGCCATGGTTTCAATAAACATACCCATTACATCATCATAATTTGCCAGGTTTCTACCCAAGTGAGTAGTACCAACAACCACATCTTCTTCATCTGTCAGTTTTGACATAAGCATGTAAAAAATTGCCAAATTATATGTAAACAGTGTAGCGCCCTCTTTTTTTGCTAACGCTATGATCTGTTTGGATAATGCTGCATCAATGGTAAAACTGTAAAAGTCTCCTTTTTTGTCATTATCGAGGTGCCTTGGAAAATCAGTAATTAATCCAGTAGACGAAGTATAATCTTCAAATCTGTCTTTCCAATACTGTTCTTCTTCTTTTAATTCTTGCTGAACCTCTTCTGAATGAAAGTACTCTACATAGGACGTAAAATCCTTATCCAACATTTCTAAGGTCTTATTTTCTATAATTCGCATCAAATCATTCAAAAGAATTTGATTGGATCTACCATCAGAGATGATATGATGAATATCAATTAACAAGTAGTCTTTACCTGCGCTATTGGAAACTTTTGCAGCCCTTAAAAGTGGGGCAGTACTCAAATCAAATGGACGCTGAAATTCTTTTGCTACCTCATCAAATTCTTGATCATTCTCTATTGAAAATTGTTCGAGTGTAAACGTAACGTCTTGATGTATCTTTTGAACAGGTTCTTCTTCCACAATTTGGTAAGATGCCCGTAATACTTGATGTCTTTGGATCAATTGTTCAAAAGCTTTTTGCAATTGATCTGTGTCAAAGCTCTCTGCTTTGAAAATAAAAACTTGATTGTAATTGGTTTCTTCAGGATAAAGCCTATTTAGAATAAACATCCTTTTTTGCGAAGGAAGTAACGGATAAGTTGTTTTATCAGTCTCTTCTTTGATTACTAACTTGGGGGTTGCTTTGGTTTCTTCTTGTTTTATCGCTATAACCTCTGCAAAGGATCTCATTGTTGGATGAGTAAAAAACTCTTCCAACGAAATCTTTACATTTAGATTTTGTTTTATCTGGTTGATAAATTGAATTGCCGCCAAAGAATCTCCTCCTAATTCTAGGAAGTCATCATCAATTCCAACTTTATTAATTCCAAACAACGAACAACATAAATTGGTTAAAGTTTTTTCTAATTCTGTAGTAGGTTCTACGTAGGAAGTGGTTAGATCTGGCCTTTCGTAAACAATTTGGTCCATTTCTTCACCGATCCCGGCATAAGAATCCTCTTCACCAAGCTTATGACTATTGAAATCTTTAATCAAATCAGATTTGCTAATCATAATATTTGAACTAGAGTTGACTAAACTTTTTCTAAATACTTCTACCCCTTCTTTGGGAGTTAACCCTTCTTCAATCAATGCATCAATCTCTGCATCTGTTTTTTCATGGGTATCAGAAATTGCCTTTACCGTCATTCCTACCTCTTTCCAATCACACCAGTTTATGGTAAAAACATTACCATTTCCAGAATATCCTTGTGAGTAACCATCAAAAAACTCGTTGGCAACATTGTAGGCTACCTGACCAAACTTTCCTTTGTAAAACAGATTACCAATAGAAGAGAAAAGAGCTACAAAATCCAGTTCTTCGAAATCTAGTATTTCTTCTAGTGCTAAAAGCCCATGTACTTTTGATTTTATATTGGCAATAAATTTTTGAGTGTCCCTATTTTGGATCACCCCATCATAATCTATTACTCCAGCAGCCCAAATAACTCCATTTATTTTTCCCAGTTCATTTTCTACTTCTTGCACTACTTCGGCCATTTGTTGAGAATTCGAAACATCTGCGCTTAGGATCATAACTTTTGCCCCAGTCGCCTGCATTTTTTGAATTTCTAATATCTTTTTGCTTGTGGCATCCTGTTCTCCATGTACTTTCAACCAATCATTCCATTCGTCTTCATTTGGGAACTTTCTTCTGGTTATTAAGGCTAAATTTGCCTTTTCGTTTTCAGCAATATCTTTGGCAATCGAGAATCCCATACCACCAAATCCTCCGGGGATCAGGTAACAACCATTTTCTCTTATATGAATATTCTCTTCCTCCTTGTTTTCTAGCTTTTTTACGGAGTAAATAAATCTTTCTTTTTGTCTATATGAGACTATGATATCTTCTTTCTCTTTTTGAGCAATTTCATTGTTAATAATCCGCAGAACATCGAACTCTGGACTCTCTATTTCTGCTACATCCAAATCGATCATTTTACAATTCAAATTGTCGTATTCTGTGGAGATGATTTTTAATGCTCCAAGATTCATAGTCTTAAAAGGACTCACTTTATCTTCTGAAGTTATTTTTGCGGTTTCCCTCGTAATTACTGTAAAGTCCATATCATTACTAAAACCATTACTTAGTAGCCCTTTTGCCAAAAATGCAAGACTCAAATATCCGTGATTTAGGGCATTTTGTAATTGGTTTTCCGTTTCTGGAATACTATCTACACCTTTACAATGAATTATTCCCGAAAAATGATTATTTCCATTACTTTTTAATTGTTCAAACAGAGATTTATAAGATTCCAAATCATTATAATTAAAGGTATACTTGATCGGACTAATTTGTTCAAAGACATCTCCCTCAACTACTTCAATGATTTGATCATAACCTGCTGCTTTGAATTCTTTAATTATTCTGTTTCCTAAACCTCTCTTATCGCTAAATACCAAAAGCTTTTGCTCTTTGTCCACATCTGAGATGTCAACATTCAAAATTGAACTTTTTACCCATCTGTGCGTAAATAGCCAATTTGACATTTCTAAATCTACGTTTTGTGAAACACCATTGGATGGATTGCTTAAACCATTCAACAACTTCTCTAAATTATATTTTAAAGGGAATCTCGTCTTTTCAAAAGGATAGGTTGGTAAGTATACTCTTTTCGCGTTTTCGGATTTATACAATTCTTGCCAATCTATGGTAGTTCCCAATTTCCATATTTCAGAAACCTTTTTGATAAAGTAAGCATCGTTTTGATTTTTTTCGTCTGCAGCGTTTAATAGATCGACTGTTACAATGTTCTCTTGCTTTTTAGCTATGCGATCGATCAATTTAGTTAATTGATCTCCGGGTCCTATTTCTACAAAACTAGTATGCCCCTGATCAATCAATGTTCGAATTCCTTTAGCAAAATAGACCGTATTTCTTAGGTGCTCACTCCAATACTTCCCATCGATAGGTGCTTCAAAAAACGCTCCGTTATGATTGGAAATTAATGGAATTCTTGGTGTTCCAAAAGTAAAATCATTTAGAAACTTTGAATACTCATCCAATACCCCATCCATCATCGAGGAATGAAAAGCATGCGAAGTTTTTAGTTTTTTGGTGTATATATTTTCTGATTTTAAAACGGAAACAAATTGTTCTATTTCGTTGGTATCACCAGAAATTACCGTTAACTCATCAGAATTTACTGCGGCAACAGAAATACTTTCAGGACACAATTTCTTAATCGTTTCCTCATTCGCAAAAGTGGCATACATTGCTCCTCTTTCGGCTTGTTGCATTAATTTAGCCCTCTTGCCAATAATTTGTATAGCATCATTCAAATTCATCACGTCAGCAATTACAGCCCCAGCATACTCTCCGATACTGTGTCCAATAAGCGCTGAAGGTTGCACTCCTAAATCGATCAAAAACCGTGCAAGTGAATAACTGATTGAAAACAACCCAAGCTGGGTATACAAGGTTTCGTTGATTTTGATATCGTTTGCCTCTTCGGATTTGAACAACTCTACTTTCAAGTCAATATCATGATACTCTTCTATCAATTTGAAACAGCTATCCAAATATGTTCTGAAAATCTCATGTTTGGTATACAATTGTCTACCCATATTTAAATATTGAGATCCCTGGCCAGAAAAAACAAAAGCACATTTGTTATATGCCGTAGCATTTTTCACCTCATTAACCGGCGTTTGCAGCTCTGAAATCAGATCATTTACTGTTCTTGCTGTAAACGACTTTCTTACTGGCATATCTGCTCTTCCGCAATTGAAGGTATACGATATATCGGCTAAGTTCTGGTGTTCATTCTTTTGCAAGAAGGAGATCAAATCCGAACGCAGTGCGTTTAACTTATTTGTATTTCTAGCAGACAAATTGATCGCATATTCATAATTGGTAGTAATGTCTAAGCTCTTTTCTTCATAAGGCTCTTCCACAATAATATGGCAATTAGTACCTCCTATCCCAAAAGAACTAATACCTGCCCTTAGTTTATTAGAATTACTTTCCCATGGTTTCAATTCATTATTTACGTAGAAAGAAGATTTATCGAAATCAATATTTGGATTAGGCTTCTTGAAATGCAGACTAGCAGGAATCTTTTTGTTTTCCATCATTAGCAACACTTTGATTAGAGAAGCTACTCCTGCTGCGGTATCTAGGTGTCCTATATTGGTTTTAACAGATCCAATGGCGGTCTTTACGGAATCATCCTGTTTATAAGCTTCTTTTAAGCCATCTATTTCGATAGGATCTCCTAATTTTGTCCCGGTTCCGTGTGCCTCTATATAAGAAATTGAATTGGGATCAACTCTTGCTATCTTAATAGCGTTTTGAATCACTTTTCTTTGACCACTAACGCTTGGCGCAGAATATCCAATTTTATCATTTCCATCATTATTGATCGCGCTTCCTTTGATAATCCCATATATTTTATCATTATCTCGAACGGCATCTTTATATCTCTTTAGAATTACCACACCTCCTCCTTCACCGTTTACCGTTCCTTTTGCTTCGGCATCAAAGGCGCGACAATGCCCATCGGGTGATAAAATGAGGTTTTCATGATATTCATATCCTCCCGCATCTAATAACGATGCCGAAACACCTCCTGCAACCGCAATCTGACAGTCCCCGGTTTGTAGTGCTCTTGCTGCTTGATGCACTGCCACCAAAGACGAAGAACAAGCCGTATGTGTATACATTGCCGGTCCTTTTAAATTTAAATTATAAGAAATCAAAGAGCACATAAAATCCTTATCTGCCAAATATCCCGAAGCAAAAGCATTCACCTTATTGCTTCCATCCAACATGACCATACTTTGCCATATACTATTATTGCTGGCGCTAGCATACAATCCTATTTTCGCTTTTGTTTTTGAAGGTGTATAACCAGACATTTCCAGTCCTTCCCAAACAATTTCATGAAAAATTCTGGTTTGGGGATCCATCACATTGACCTCTGCAGGAGTGTAACCAAAAAAACCTGCGTCAAAGCAATCTTTATTCCCTAAAACCCCATTTGATTTGATATAGTTTTCCTTTTGGAAAAGTTCTTCGGCTATTCCCAAAGCTTTTAACTCATCATCCTCAAAAATGGTAAACGTTTCTTCTCCTTTTGAGAGACTTTCCCAATAGGCTTCTGCATTTTTACACGTATTAAATCTCCCGGCATATCCAATAATAGCAACTTCTAGCCCAGTAAGTTCGTTTTCTATTTTTTTGTCATTTCTTAAATTCATAATGAGATTTTTTCTGATTCAAATACCAGTTATGAATACCAGTATATGTGTTGACCTACCCAATAAAAGTGGCCAACAACTTTGATTTTGTTTTATTAAATATTAGAATGTTGATTATTTTATAATCATCCACAAACACCCCGTTAAGTTGTATGGGTTGTTCTTTTTTTTGCGGTTAATTATTCATCATCTATGTCAAATAGATCCAATGTAGAGTTAATTTCTTCGAATGAAACGTCTTCTTGTTCATCCTCTGCGCTTGTTTGTCCTATATTTTGATCTATGATCCTGGAAAGTGCTTCGATAGTAGGAAATTCAAATACGTTGACTACCGAAATTTCATATTCAAACTCCTCATTGATTAAATTCACCATATTCATCAATTTTATAGAGTTTCCACCGATCTCGAAAAAATTAGTTTTGATTCCTATCACGTCTTGAACCAGGTCTAGTACTACACTCCAGATTCTAACTAATCGTTCTTGTGTTTCATTTTTAGGACTTACGTAATCCTCTCCAACTTCAATTTCAAAATCCGGTAGTTTTTTCTTATCTATTTTACCATTAGGTGTTAATGGCATTTCTTCTAGCTGAACATAGAAAGGAGGAATCATATACTCTGGTAACTTGTTTTGAAGAAAGGTCTTTAATGCTGACCTATCTAACTCCGTTGTCCCTACAAAATAACCGATCAAATGTTTATCATTATTTTTTTCGACCACAATTACTGTGACTTCCTCAATGTCAGGATGTTTTAATAGTTGATTTTCTATTTCTCCTAACTCAATTCTAAATCCACGTATTTTTACCTGATTATCTATTCTACCTATAAACTCTATATTACCGTCTGGAAGCCATTTGGCCATATCTCCAGTTCTGTACAATCGCCCAGCATTAAAAAGCTCGGTATCCATAAATTTATCCTTGGTTAACTCGGGATTGTTCAAATAGCCCTTGGCCAAACCTACTCCTCCGATAAATAATTCTCCAGGTACTCCAATAGGTAATAGCTCCATATTCTTACCTAGAATATAAATTTCGGTATTCGGTATAGGCTTACCTATGATCCCTCCATCACCTATTTTTATACCATTGTTATAGGTAACCGCAATCGAAGACTCTGTAGGACCATATTCATTATTTACCGATACGTGCGGTAATATTGCTTTTGATTTCTCCAACAGCTTATCGGTTGGGCGCTCACCCCCTACTCCTATGAAACGTAATTGCTCCATATTTTCACTGCTTTTTAATTCATCTAATATGGCATTATAAATCGCAGGTGTAGTACAACAATTAGTAACTTTTTCTTTTTTAATAGTATCTACGATATGTTTTGGATTTACTCTATTTTCTTCGGAAACAAGAACCATAGTAGCTCCAGAAAGGAGACTGGTATAAAAGTTTGTAGCATATGCATCAAAAATATAAGGAAATAACTGTAGCGTAACATCCTCTGGATGATATCCAAATTTTTGAATCCTCCAACAGATATAGTTCAATACTCCTTTTTCTTTTACTTCGACACCTTTAGGGTTTCCGGTAGTACCAGAAGTGTAGATAACATTTAATAGATCTTCCTTGTTTTTTTGGATACTCATTCCTATTTCAGGAAATTCACCGTCTTCTTTTTCGGTATAATCAAAACAAATAATTTGTTCTTTATCCAAAGACAACTGATTGAAATATTCATCTGCAGACAGTCCCTCCTGTACAACTACCAGATCAGCTTGACAATCCTTAAGGATATATGCATTTCGCTCTGCAGGTGCTGAGGGAGCAAGAGGTACATATACACTATTTGCTTTTATTACTCCTAAAATTGATGCTATCATCTGGATAGAAGGATCAAAGTAAAGTGCTACCTTACTTTTTGTTTTAGATTGTTTTTGAATAATTTTCTTCGCCACTTGATTGGCCAAAGCATTTAGTTCCCGATACGAAATTTGTTCCTCTTCGAAGATCAAAGCAATCTTATCCGGATCCCTTTTCACTTGGTTTTCGAAAAGACTAATGATCGAATCACCGGTCTCATTGATCACCGGAGTGCTTTTAAAGTCATTCAATAAAAGGAGCTTTTCTCCTTCGGATAAGATATCTATGTCGGATAATTTGATACCATCATTTTGAACTACAGATGAAATAATCTTTTGAAGATATTCGCTAAACCTCTCAATAGTTGACGTTTTAAACAATTTTGTGGAATATTCGAAATACACAAAAAACTGATCTCCTTCTTCTTTTACTGACAACATCAAATCCAATTTGGAAGCTGCATGATTACTTTGATATGGACTCAAAGAAAGATTAGGAATTTCTAAAACATTATCCTCAAATTGCTCAAATACAAAAAGCACATCAAACAAAGGGTTATGACCAGCTACTCGATCTAATTTGAGTTCATCAACGATATCATCGTATTGGATTTCCTGATTATCCAAGGCCTGCAACGTTCTGGTTTTAACTTTTGCAAGAAACTCGACAAACTGTAAACTTCCATTCGGATAATTTCGCAAAGGAATGGTATTTACAAACATTCCTAGCATATTTTCAATATCAGCATGCTGACGTCCTGCCACCGTTGTACCAATGGTTACATCTTCAAGATTTGTTAATTTATTCAGTAGAATGTAATAAAAAGATAAGAACAACATAAATGTGGTTACATTCTCTTTTTGAGCAATTTCTCTGAGTTTTTTACTATCCTCAGAATTTAGCAAGAAATTTAATCCTGCTCCCTTATTGACTTTATCTGATACTCTTGAGTAATCTATTGGTAGTTCTAATACCTCAGGTGTTTCTACAAATTCATTTTTCCAAAATGCTTTTTGACTTTCAATATTTTGTTTTTGTTCTTCACTCTGTTGCCAAACCGCATAATCTTTATACTGAATTTGCAACTCTTCTAAATCTTTTCCATTGTAATAGTTGACAAAATCTCTTATCAAAATTCCTTGAGAAACTCCATCGTTAATAATATGATGAATATCGAGCATCAATATATGATCGGAGGAGTCGCGTGTGATTAAACCAACTCTCAATAGAGGAGCCATTCCTAGATCAAATGGTCGTATGAAATTAGACACAATCTCATCTACATCTGCGTTAAGATGATCATGATATTCGATCTTAAAATCAACGTTGTTATTTATATATTGTACGGGTTGTCCCTCTTTGATCATGAAACTTGTTCTTAAAATCTCATGACGATCGATGAGTTTCTTAAAAGCTTCTTCGAGCCGTTTTTTATCCAGTTCCCCCGTTAATTCGAAAACACTAGGCATATTATAAGCAAGGGATTCTTTATCAAACTCATACATGAAATATACCCGTTTCTGTGTAGAAGATTGAGGATAATAATCCTGCTTATTCGCTCTTGGAATTTCGATATAAGTGGTGGTATCTTTTTCTGCTATATATTGTGCTAATTGTCTAATATTTTGATAAACAAATATGTCTTTAAGAGATATTTTCACTTTTAATTCCTGCGCTATTCTATTTACCAGAATAGCTGCTTTGAGGGAGTGTCCACCAAGTTCAAAAAAGCTTTTAGCAACACTCAATACTTCTTCTTTAACACCGAGAATATCAGACCACAACCCTCTTAATTGCGCTTCTAAAGCATTGGATGGTTCTTGGTGATTTTCCTCTAATCGGATTTCGGGCATTGGCAGATTATTTCTGTCTACTTTGCCATTTACAGTTAGAGGTAGTCGATCTAGTTCAACAAAAAATGAAGGTACCATGTATTCTGGTAATTTTTGCGATACATAACTACGTAGTTCTGCTGTGTCAATTTCTTGTTCAGTTGTATAATACGCAACTAGGGTTTTACCTTGAGCCTCACCTTTTGCTACTACAATCACATCTATTATTCCGTCGTACAGTGAAAGGTTATTTTCAATCTCATCTAATTCAATGCGATACCCTCTAATTTTGACTTGCTTATCTTTTCTTCCTATATATTCAATATTTCCATCTCCTAACCATCTTACCAGATCCCCAGTTCTATATAAGGTGTTATTTTCTTTAGGATCAAAGAAGTTTTTGATGAATTTTTGTTTGGTCAGCTCAGGATTATTTATGTATCCTTTGGACACCCCTACTCCGGAAGTTAATAACTCTCCCACAACACCTTTAGGAACCAGGTTTAAGTTTCCATCAACTATATATACTTTTGTCCCCGCAATAGGTTTACCAATAGGAATTGAGGTATACAGATCTAAATCATTAGGTATTTTGTAAAAACAAGTAAACGTAGTATTCTCTGTTGGCCCATAACCATTATACATCACAACGTTAGGCAACTTATCATAAACAGCCTTCACCGAACCGGGATGTACTACATCTCCCCCAGATACTACATATTTCAATTTTAAATCTGATATATCACTTTTACACCATTGATCCAACAATCCCGATGTTAACCAAATCGTGTTTACATTGTTTTTCTTAATTATGTTATTCAACAATTCGATATCGAGATATTTCTGTGGATACATCACCAAAGTCCCTCCTTTCAATAGCGGTATCCAAAGTTCGAATGTAGCCGCATCAAAAGCAATAGATGATAACTGAAGGGTAGTTGTAGAAGTATCAAAAGTAATACCTTCTAAATCCAATAAACGAACTACTCCAGAATGTTTTACCAATACTCCTTTTGGAAGCCCTACACTTCCCGAGGTATAGTTTACATATGCTATATCTTCTAAATCGGTTTCTATCGCAATAGGATTTTGAGAAAAAGAAGCGATCTCGTTCTCAAACAATTGCTCCAAATTAAGTTGATCAATTCCCAAATCCAAGTTGAATGTTGAATCAACCAATACGATTGTCGCATCAATATCTTTTAGGATATGCTTTACTCTATCCTCAGGATAATTGGGGTCAATAGGAACATATGCTCCTCCTGTCTTCAAAATCCCTAGTATCGCCATAACCATATCCAGTGATCGATTGATGCAAAGAGGAATTAGTGCTCCTTTGTTAACGCCGTTATTAACCAGAAATCTTGCTAATTGATTTGTCTTTTGATCCAGTTGCTTGTAAGTAAGTTGTTCTTTATTGCATACAACCGCTACATTATCCGGGTACTTACGTACCTGTTCCTGAAAGGATTCTAAGATATTTTTTGTTTCAGAAAACGTCTCAAAAGATTGATTAAAAGTAACCAACAACTCTTTCTTTTCGGTATCTGGAAGTATATCAAAATCTTTTATCTGTTTTTCTTGATTTTGAACAATTTCTGCAACTATTCTTTTATAATATTGAACAAACCTCTGGATCGTTTCTTCTTTAAATAAAGAAGCTGCGTATCCAAAACTTAAAGTAATGGTGTCTTCTTCTTCGATTGCCATCAAAGTTTGATCAAACCTAGCTATATTATGTTCATAAGAAAATGGAGAAATATCCAAATTTTCTAACTTCAATGCTTGATCCCTAGAGTTTTCGAAAGCAAAAATGTTATCAAATAAAGGGTTCCTGTTAGAGTTTCGCTCTAGTTTCAATTCATCTATTAAATCTTCATATTGAAAATCTTGGTGATTAAAACAATCGAGAATATTTGATTTTACATATTGTAAAAAATCGGTATAATTATCTTGTAGATTTATTTTGAAACGAACAGGGATTGTATTTACAAACATACCGAGCATATGCTCTAGATCAGCATGTTGACGTCCTGAAGAAACGGTACCTATAGTCACATCAGATTGGTTACTGATTTTGTGTAATAATAGCACATATACGGATACTAACACCATGTACATAGTGACTTGCTGTTCTTCTGTAATTTTTCTAAGCTCGTTTGTTTCTTCTTCTGTAAATTGAATGACCATCTCTCCTCCTACGCGGTCATCTTCAGTATTCCTATCAAAATCAGTTGGAACTTCTACAACAGGTGCATCTGTGGCAAATTTTTCTAACCAAAATGCTTTTTGGTTCTCTAATTGAGTTTCTTGCTTTTCACCTTGTTGCCAAAGCACATAATCTGTATACTCCAGACGATTTGGTAATAGCTCGCCTCCATTATACAGTTCTAAGAATTCTCTAAACAATATATTTTTTGAAACTCCATCACAAATAATATGATGCATATCTATCATCAAAATGTGATTATTAGGATCTAGATCTATTAACCCTACTCGTAGTAAAGGACCCGTACTAAGATCAAAAGGTTTTATAAAACCCTTTACTACCTGAGATACCTCTGCTTCGGAACAATGAAAATATGTGGGCTTGAAGTTCATATTTTCCTTTATTTGCTGCATCGGAATATTGTCAACAACTGTTATAACTGTTCGAAGTATTTCATGTCTTTGCACCAAACTTCTGAAAACAGTAGCTACATTCTCTTTGTTAAGTTGCCCTTCCAGGCGAACTATAGTAGGCATATTATATGCAATGGAGTTTTTCTCTAATTCATTAAGAACAAACTGTCTCTTCTGAGCAGAAGACAGTGGATAATATTTTTGCTTTTTAGCTTTTTGAATCTCAAAATAATCCGTAAGCTCTTCGTTAGCTATATGTTTTGTCAGTTCTTGAATACTTGGGTACTCAAAAATATCTTTAAGGCCCACCGCTATCTTAAGCTCTTTTGAAATTTGATTAACTAATATAGTTGCTAACAATGAATGCCCCCCTAGGTCAAAAAAACTGTGACAAATTCCTATTTCTTCTTTTTCAATGGGCAATATTTTTCCCCAGATAGTTTGTAGTTTTTCTTCCAATTCATTAGACGGGGGGACAAATTGAGTTTTCTTTTTGAGTTGTGGATTAGGTAGCGCTTTTTTATCTATCTTCCCATTTATGGTAAGTGGAAAATGATCCAACTTGCAAAAGTAGGAAGGCACCATATAATCAGGTACTTTAGATATCAAAAACGTTTCTATTGCATTATCTTCCAACTCAAAATCAGATTGATAATATGCTGATAGATAATCTCCAGCTACAGCATCTTTTTTATGTATTACGATTGCTTCTTTTATTTCGGGGTAAGAGGATAGCCAATATTCTATTTCACCAATTTCAACGCGATAACCTCTAATTTTTACTTGATCATCTATTCTTCCTTTGTAAATGATCCGATCATTATGATCTCGAACACCGATATCACCTGTTTTATACATCTTTTTCCCTTCTACAAATGGATGTTGAATAAAACGCTGATCTGTAAGCTCTTTTTGAGAAATATATCCCAATGCCAATCCTTCTCCAGATATATATATTTCTCCATCTACATTGTTGGGCACAACATTTAAGTTTTCATCCAAAACATAGATGTTGGTATTTTGAATTCCCTCACCTATGGGCACCGAGATGGATTGATCTTCTGGCTTGAATTCATAAATCATACACCCTACAGTAGCCTCTGTTGGGCCGTATTCATTATAAATAGTGATATGCTCGTTAAACTTGTTATATATCGAATTTGCCAGCTCATAGGTAAGCTCTTCTCCTCCAACAATTAATCTTTTGGGAGGAATGCTGAAATTGGGTTGAATAGCAGTACTATGATCTAGAATCTTCAAATGTGAAGGGGTCAATTTGATAACATTGATGTTATCATCCATTATGATTTTTTCTATGGCAATGCTCTTCTCATTTTCGTTATATATTGAGATTTGATTTCCAGTGGTTAGTGGTGTAAAGATAGATGTAACCGTAAGATCAAATGAAATAGATGTGTACAAAGGGAAATTACCTTTACCATCGTTTAGATATTGTTTTGATGCCCAATCGATATAGTTTACCAGTGATTTATGAGGTATCATCACACCTTTAGGGACTCCTGTAGAACCCGAAGTATAAATAATATAGGCTAAGTCTTCACTTTTGATTTCATCGATCAAATCAGTTGGCTGGACTTTATCTATTTCAGTTTGATAAGTGTTTAAATCAACTATGTTATTTACAACCTCTTTAAGGTCCTCCAAAAAATTTCCTCGAGTAATCACAAGATCCAATTCAGAACTCTTGGCAATAGTAATAATTCTCTCTTTTGGTGTATTTATGTCGATAGGAATATATGCACATCCAGCTTTAAGAATCCCTAAAATAACTGGAACTAAATATTTCTCTAATTCTAAAACTACCCCTACCAAACTCTTCTCTGCTAGTTCTAAATCATTTTTTAGAAAACTTGCTATTCTATTCGAGAGTTCGTCTAATTCCTTGTAAGAAATAGTACTTCCATTGATGCTGATTGCTGTATTTTCTGGATGTTTGCTAACCTGCTTACGAAAAAGTGAAATTACTGTTTCTTCTTGCGGATACGGAGTTGTTCTATTATTCAATCCATAAATAAAATGCTGAGCCTCCTTCTCAGACAAAACATTAACTTCTGATATAGTGATCCCTTTTTGGTGAATTAACTGATCTAAAAGATTGAAAAAATGCTCAGCAAGGGTATCAATAAAAACAGATGAAAACTTGGAGCTATCAAATTGAATTTCTAAACTTGGTTCTTTCTCGGTCTCAAATACGAAAAGAATTTCAGGCGAAATATCTTCTACATCAACCCTATTTTGAATAGCATTTAGACAGAGCCCAATTTTAGGTCGTTTATCAAGTTCCTCTGGGCTTAGTCCCAACATTTTGGTTAAAGGAAAATTACTATTGCTATAGTCATTCTTCAAATCATTTTTAACCTGATGCACAAATTGGCTGAAACTTACATCTCCCTGGATCTTGAATCTAACAGGAATCACCTTATTGTTCTGTTCAAGAGTTTCGGAAAGATCAAAAACAGGTGTAAAAATTATATTTTCTAAGCTAGAAGAGTACTTTGAAATCAATACAGATAATGCAGAAATCAACAAGACATGTTTGGCCTTATCCGAAGATGCGATTTGATCAAGTCGATCGAAAACTTCTTCAGGGAACTTCTTATTTTGAACTGAAAAACTTTCAATACCGTAATCAGTTTTATAAATATCATTATTGAAATAAGACAATACATCTACGTTTATTAACCTCTCTTCCCAGTATTTTCTGGATTTTATATTTCTGTTAACCTGTAATGCTTCAAAATCTAAAATTGAATTTCCAGACATGGTAGTACTTTTAGGATTGATGTTTTGTGTAAAATTTTTGTTTGGTCGTAGGGTTTCCTTGCCCTAAAAATTGAAAGTAAGGTCGTCTTCTACAGATTCTAAGGTGTTATGATCTCCACCAATAACATCCATTATAGCAGTGTCTACACTTTCTAAAATAGAGGTCATAAAATCCCTGAATTGCGAAGCAATGATATCTATGTCAGAAGCCGTGAACACACTTGAAGCATACTCAAAAGTGAATCGATATTCATTTTCTTCTTCATTAATAAACAATGATAATGGGTACTTTGCCGTTTTGTTCTCAAAATCAAAGTAGGTGAAGTCTTTAGCAAAATCATTTAGTTTCTTCTTATCAAAATTTTGATATATGAACATCACATCAAAAAGATGTTTAATATGATTTTCTGTTTTCTTATTCAACTCCATTAAAATATCCGAAAGGTCGTACGTTTGTTTGCTTGTTGCCTCTACCAAATATGCACTGATATCCTTAGTTATCTCTCTGAAAGTATTTTTAGTATCCAGTTTACTTCTAATAGGTAACGTTTTGGAAAACATCCCTACTATTTGTTCTACTTCTTCTTGTATTCTTCCTGATGAGGCAATCCCTACAACGATATCTTCTTGTCCGGTTAATTGAACCAAAAAAGTAACAAAAAGAGAGTATAACACTGAAAAATCCGTAATCTTATCCCCTTCTTTTACATTATGAATCAATGGTTTTAATTGGCTATTCGCAATTGCAAAAGATGTACTTCCTCCTTCAGTATCAAATTCTTCATCATCATTCGATGTTGGTAATTCTAATCTTGGAATATCTTTCTCGAATGCTTTTAACCAAAATTCTCGCTGTTGTATGTACTCTTGATTGGTTATAAATTCATTTTCCCACTCTGCATAATCTGAATATTGAAGTGTTAACTTTTCTAAGGATTGATCGTAGTAAAGCGTCAAAAAATCTTTAAACAAATTAACCTGAGAAATTCCATCGCATATAATATGATGAATGTCAAAAATCAAAAATCGTTCATTCTCGTTAGAGGTTATCACTCCAAGTCTATATAAAGGACCATGATTAAGATCAAAAGGTTTGATAAAATCTTGGATACTTTGATCCATATTATTACTAGTAATGGCAGCTATTTTCACCTTATCTGTTTCCTTTATCTCCTGAACAATATTTTCATTTTTGAAGCTAAAAACTGTTCTTAAACTTTCATGTCTTTCTATCAGTTTATTAAAAGAGCTTTCTACCTTACTCAGATCTACATTGTCTTCCATTTGAAAGACAATAGGCAAATTATACGAAGTATCTTCTCTATTGAGATCATAGTTAAAATACATTCTTTTTTGAGAAGAGGATAATGGATAAAATGGTTTTTGCTCCATCTTAGAAATCTTGAAAATATTATCCTTTGTTGCATTTTGGATAAATGACGCTTGACTTTCTATGGTAAGGGTTTTAAACAATTGACTAAGAGAGATTCTCACTTTAAATTCTGTGTAAATTTTAGCAATTAATCTCATTATACTTAAAGAGTTTCCTCCCATACGTTGAAAGCTATCTACCACCGAGATGGATTGTTTTCCTAGAATTTCTTCCCAGATTGCTAGTAATTTCTCCTCAATATCGTTTCTTGGGCGAACTACTTCAGAAGTATCAGAATCCATTAGGGTTTCTAACTTTTTGAGATCTATTTTCCCATTAGATAGTAGTGGAAATTCTTTGACTGCTACATATCGTGAAGGAAGCATATATGCTGGTAAATATTCCTGTGCATATTGATCTATTTTTTTGCTTACTCCTTCTTCTGCTTCAACAACAAAAGCAACTAATGATTCTGTAAAGCCTGCTCCATTGTTCTGTGCTTTATCACTTCCTGGGTTTTCTTCTTTTTTTACAACAACGATATTTTTAATGAGGTTTGATTTCAATAAAACATTCTCAATTTCATCTAATTCTACACGGATCCCTCTCAGTTTAACCTGGCGATCTTCTCTTCCCAATAATTCAATTACGTTGTTAGGCAGAACTCGACCTTTATCCCCTGTTTTAAATGCAATCTTTTCCTGATCTGTATCTTGGTTTAGCGCAATGAACTTCTCATTTGTTAATGATACATTGTTCAAATATCCTTTTGACATATAATCGGTAACGATATAAAGATCTCCAGTCATAAGAGCTTTTACAGGCTTCTTTTCGTTGTCTAAAATCAAAATTTCGGTATCTGCAATAGGAGCTCCGATCGGGATCCTTTGTTTGGATGAATCTTCGGGACGAATCCTGTAAAAAGACCTGATCATTGTAGTTTCTGTAGCACCATAGAAGTTGACAAGTTGAATCGTATTTCCAAAGCAATCATACCACTTCCTCAACTCTGTTGGTATAATTTTTTCTCCGGAAAGAAAAATATGCTTCAAATTTTTGAAAGCATGATCCCCTAACCTTGGATGCTGACCAAAAATTCGGAAAACACTTGGAACGCAGTGAATCATGCTGATTTCGTTCTGATCAATCCATTGGGTAATTTTTTCGGGTGTAAAGAAGTCTTCTTCTTCAAAAGGAATACATACGGTACCTCCAGTTAGTAATGGGATGAAAACATCTCTCAAGAAAGCATCAAAGTATGGGCTTATCAATTGACTAACTCTACAAGTATCGTTAATCTCAAACTCACTAATTTGCCATTGTAAGAACTGTATCAAACTACAATTCTTTCCAATTATTCCTTTTGGAGTACCTGTCGAACCTGAAGTAAAATAAACATAAAGGCTATCATCTTTCTCGAATTTTGGATATTCAAGATCCACATCATCATTCCTTAATATGTGCTGTAGATTGTATTGATTTTTGACATTCTCCAAAGTAGCGTTAGAAGTATTAGAAGTAATCAAATATTCTAACTTCATCTCTTCTACGATTTTATCCAAACGATCCTTGGGTAGTTTGCTATCTATAGGCACAAATACACATCTGGCATTCATGATTCCTATCATCGAACAAATCAAATCCACTTTATCATCCATCAAAACACCTACAAAGGTTTCTCTAGATAAACCTTGATCTAAAAGAAATTTTGTGATCTTATTGGATGTTCTCAATATTTGTTCATACGTAATAGAATGCTGATTGTATTCTATAGCGATATTTTCTTTAGCTCTAATAAGGCTTTTTATTAATTCTTCTTGAAAAACCATCGGGTATTTTTTAAAATTATTTTTGATTTAAACATGTAGGTATTTGCCGGACTTATATATTTCAAAAAGCCTGGATCTTTCATCAATAAGATATTGATGGATAAAATGAGGGGATATTTACTTATTTGTTAAGAAAAGAAGGTGTCTAGTAATATTCCAAAAGTAATCACCGTAATCAAAAGATCACTTTCATAAGGAGCATTAATAGTATATCCTTCTTGTGCATATAATTTTTTAAGTCTTTCGATCTCATCAGGGTTGAAAACGCCTTGTTTTTTGATCACATCATAAGACAACAAATCTTGAATATATTCAATGTTTTGCTGTATCAGATATGGACTTCCTGGTGCTATAAAGTGAAACTTCTCTCTTTCTATAATAGATTTAGGAACAAATTTACTTCCCATTTTTCTGAGAATGTATTTTTCAGTAAAATCTTTGAGTTTTAACTCTGAAGGAACTTGTGCCGAAAACTCTACCAAGTTTTTATCCAAAAAGGGATATCTTACTTCTACAGAGTTGGCCATAGCCATTCTATCTCCATGATCAGAAACCAAATGATCTACCAATCGGATTTTATAATCCACATACGCTCTTGTATTTACAATATCTCTATTACGTATTCTTTCCTTGTTAATTATTGGATAGTTCAAACAATTAATCTCAGAAAATGACGCATTGATATCTTTAGAATACAACTGTCTTTTTTCTTCTTCGAATTCCAAAAAGTTTCTTTCGTAGAAAAATGAATCGTTCCCCCAAAGCTTCTTTCTTAAAGCTCTCTCTTCTGGTGTCGCCGGGTTGTCAATTAGGTTTAATTGACGCATCTTATCAAATCGATACCCCACATAACCCGCAAAGAACTCATCTGCACCTTCTCCAGAAAGAATTACCTTGAGTCCGTTGGCTCTTACATTTTCTGACAAAGACATTGATGCTGTGTTGTACGTTTCTTTTATAGGGCATTCACTATAATAAATAGATTCCCTCAATCGGTCACTTATGTCATCATACAGAAATACTTTTTGATTCAAATTAGAATTGCTTTGCTCTGCAACGATTTTCTGATAATTGGATTCTGAATGCAGCGAGTCTATAAAATCGATAGAAAATGCTTTTTTCTTTACTTCAGGAACCAATTGATTTACTTTCATGGCAATCATGGAAGAATCGAGTCCTCCACTTACATAAAACCCAGAAGGAACATCAGCGCGTAATCGAAGATTTATTGAAGATTCGAACAGGCCCTCTAATTCTTTGAGGTAGTAATCTTCAGATTTTCCATTTAGTACTACTTCCCCTTCGGGGTAAATTAAGTCCCAATACTCTTGTTTCTTAATCTCTCCCTTGTTATTCACTACCAGAAAATGGCCATTTTCAAGGCTATGAATTCCTTTGAACATGGTTCTCGGGCTGATGAGCCCGGCAAAAGTAAAAACCTGATCCAATCCTGTAAGATCGACTTCTTTTTTCACTAAGGGATGTTCAATAATCGCTTTGATCTCTGAACCAAAAACGAAGGTATTGTTCACATACGTATAGTAAAACGGGATAATTCCCATCTGATCGCGACCGCAAAACAGACTTTTAGTTTTTGTATCGTATAATGCAAATGCAAATTGCCCATTTAATTTATTTAGAAAATCTGTACCATGATCTTCATACAAATGAATGATTACCTCAATATCACTATCGGTACTAAACTTATGTCCTTTGGAGATGAGTTCTTCTCTCAACTCTATATAGTTAAATACCTCTCCGTTACAAATTAAGATCAGAGATCTATCTTCATTGTATAAAGGTTGCATTCCATTACTCAGACCAATAATACTCAACCTGGTAAAACCTAAAGCAACATTATCAAAAAGCAAAGTATCTTGATCATCAGGTCCCCTATGAATCAATTTCTTATTCATTTTTTGAACAATCTGAAGATCATCATTTGATACAATGTCATCATGTTTTATAAATCCACAAATACCGCACATAAATTTTTCTTTATTAAGACTTTAATAAATGATTTCTCACTCTATTCTACTGTTTCTAATACTTCTTGATATGAATAAAAAAGCTCTTTTTCTCCAAAAAGTCGTTCCGCTATTATTCCTTTTTCTTCACATTTATCTACCAACATATTAGACTGTACAATCGGATGCGAATCCTCGGTATATTTTATACTACTAATAAATTCTAACCAAGGTTCTTGCCCCATTGCATACACATATACTTCTTTTGGTTTGAAGGTATCTACCAAATACATTCCTCTTTCAAAATCACAACCCGAAAGTCTTCGAGATTGATCATCCTCTCGAGAAATCTTTTCTGTCAATAATGGTCCGTATAGCCAAGATAGAGGTGCTCCATCACATTCCATTCCTAAAAACAACACATCAATATTCCCTATTATCTTTTGAACATGATCATAAATTTTGGATTCCAAAATTCTAGAGTCTGCTACAAAAAGGAAGGTAAAATCATCGATCGCGACTCTAAAACAAGCTTTAGATTTAATATTCAAATCGCTGTGTTCTCCAGTAAAAGGCAAACCGGTAATTGAAACATTTTGATCCACTATTGTTTCCATTTCATCAATCTCAATTACGTTATTAAACCCTAGGTTATTAAACATGAGCTTGAGGTTTGGATCTTGTAATGCTCCACTTGAAGTTCTGGGAACTATAATGTTTTTGATTTTATGTCTTAATGGCAATAGTGTTTCGAATAAGATATGATCCTGATGATTGTGAGTGATCAATACATAATCGATAACATCCGGAATATCGATATCAGAAAAATGTTCTACCGTAGACTCGTAGCCATAATAACTTATAACTGGGTCTATTAAAACACTTATATCCTTGGTTTCTACCAAAATACAGGCATGTCCAAAATATCTCATCCGTGCTTTATCACCTTCATATTTGCTATAAGTTGGGTGTTCCTGACTTGTAAAAAAAGTATTAAACAGTTCTCTTTCTTCTTCAGAAACCCCTAAAACTTTGGCGATATCATCTACATCCCCAGCTTCTCTTTTCATTTTACTTAATTGATCTATTCCTGGATGATCAAATGGGATCTCTAGATGCAATACATTGGGTTCATCTAATCTAGGTGTACTTAAACAAAATGGTCTTTCATCATTATCAGTGATCCATAATGCAATACTCTGCGAGGACTTGTTGTAGAACTCACTCTCATAAAGTAAAGGTTCAAAGAATCGATAAGAAGGGTTATTATTTAGATCATATACCAATTCTACATATCCTTTTAGTATTTCAGGAACTTTCTCATACAAGGTTTCCAAAGAATACCCTTTGGCATTAGATTTTAGCATTTGATCAAGTTCATGTATTGCGTTTACAAACTCCAACGAATCTGATTGGGCACTTACTGTCTGATCCTTTAATGCTTTGATATCCTCTACGCGATCTTTTTCGTAATCCATAAAGGGGCCTCCCAGCATTTTTGGATTTTTAACCGCTGCTTCATGCATTTTAGGAGATTGGATATAAGAGTTCATTATCTTTAAGTGCCTCCCTTTTACGTTCATTGCACTTGTGGCTGGCGAGATCAAATGTGGCCAGGCATACCATCTATCAAACAATGGTTCTATAACAACATTTGGTTTAAGAAAAAGTTTACTCATTTTATGTAGAATTTGATTTTGTAATTAATGTTTGTATCTATATGGATACAGTTATATTATTCCGTTTGATTTTTCAAACAGATTCGAATTATTAGAATACGATGTAGTTAGATTTAAACTTCTATTTGTCCGATCAAGACTGAAGGATCATGTAGTACTGATTTAATGATATTGTAGTAATATTCGGTAAATACTTGAATAATGTCGCTATCATAAAGTTCTTTGCTATAAATGAATTTTACAGCATACTCGCTTTGATGTTCTGAAACTTCTATTTTAAATTCATATTGGGTGGTTTCATCCTTAATTAAGTGCAAAGATTCGAATTTGAGATCTTCAATAAAGAACTCTTTTTCCCCTTCAAAGTAATTTACAAATGCAAAGTGAACACTTACCAGATCCTCTGACACAACCTCTTGTTTTTTAGATAATTCAGAAATCATTTCGTCAAACTGGTACTCTTGGTTCTCGAAGGCGTTAAGAACGTTTTCTTTGATATCATCTAAAAATATTTGATACGAAGTTTCTGTATCAACATTTGATCTAAGTGGTAAAATATTAATGAAAGTTCCTATGACATCCTGAAATCTTGGATGTGTCCTGCCTATTACGTCTGTACCAATTATAATATCAGAATTATCGGATAATTTTTGAAGTAAAATATAAAATATCGATATAAAGAACATGAATTCGGAAACATCTGATTGTACCAAAAATCTCTTAATGTCTTTATAGTCTTGATCTGTGATTCCTAATGTTTTAAAATCTGCTATCGTTATATCCGCGCTCTCTTTGGAACCGCTAATAGGTAATGTCAACACCGGCAGATCTCCTGACAACTGATGAAGCCAATATTCTTTTTGATTAGTTAAGTTACTAGCCAAATTATTTTGCCAATAAGAATAATCGATATAGTTAAAATCTGGAGCTACAGATGCTTTATTTTGGTATAATTCTTTGAAATCGTTCATCAAAATATTCAATGATATCCCATCACAAACAATATGATGTACATCAACAAACAATATATTTGTGTTCTCATCAACAGGCAATAACGCAAACCGAATAGGAAGTTCTGACTCTAAATCAAATGGTTTTACAAAATCCAAATACACATTGTCTAGATGAGCATACTTATCCATTTCCAGAATAGTTAAACTAACCTTTTTTGTAGTATTAATGGTTTGTAGTACTCCAATGTTGGAAAGTGCAAAATTTGCTCTTAATACTGCATGTCGATCCACTAATTTCTCCAAGGTTTCCTTGATTTTAGGAACATCCAGAACCCCACTAATTTTATATGCTCCCGAAATATTATAGGCTAAACTATCTGTATTCTGCAGATATTTATAAAACATACGTTCTTGTGCAGATGACGTTATATACTTATCGTTGGCTTTAAGCTTGATTTTTGGGATTTCTTCTCTAGTACTTGTCTTGAAGTTCATTATTTTGATAGACAAGCTTTTAATTGTAGTGTGCTCAAAAATTAATTTTATCGGAATTTTTATATTAAATTCTTTTTCAATGAGATTGATAACATGTACAGCTCTAATAGAATTCCCTCCCAACTCAAAGAAACTTGTAGCAGTTCCTATTATCGATGTATCCAATTTTAAAACCTCTGACCATATCGAAACTAAGCGCTCCTCTGTAGCTGTACTCGGAGCCTGATAACTACTACTCGCCTCAATCTCAAAATCTGGAAGAGATTTACGATCAATCTTACCATTGGGTGTCATCGGAAGAATATCCAACTCCTTAAAATATGATGGAATCATATAATCTGGTAACCGATCTTGAAGATAAGAACGTAAGTCTGA
>NZ_FQYP01000016.1 GCF_900141785.1 Aquimarina spongiae
ATGTTGGTCGTTCCACTATCTTCTGCTACATCAGCAGGAGTATCATCTGTAGCTATAGGCACACAAGCACTTATACCGCTATTCGTTACTGCGGCAGCTGTGGCTTGTGGACTTCCTGAAATGGTAGGAACACCACTTCCATTAACTCCCGCCGCAGAGTTTGCCAAATTATCTGCTCCAGTCAGGTTTGCGGCCACAAAACTACCTCCTCCTTCTATAGCATCAGGACAACCATCATTATCACTATCTACCTCTAAGTAATCCGGAATTGTATCATTATCACTATCTAAAGCCGTACAATATGAAAAATTGTACACTTCAATAGTATTATTATTGCTATCGGCATCCGCTTTACCTGAGACAACTACTAATCTTTTTACAGCTTGATGCACCGAAATACTAACTGCTTCATTAACATAATTAGCCGTTACAAAACTTTGAAGCGTTCCAATATAGGTGAATCCATTTCCTACGGCATTTACACTTCCTGCAGTGGTAAAATTAGCAGTGGTAAGGGGAATAGGATTGTTATTCACATCGAAAGCCGTAAACACTAAACGGTCGTCAAAATCCAGTCCTCCAAACGTAATATTATTAATTCTTGACTCTTGGTCAAAGACAAATTCATAGGTTGCAGATCCTGAACCATCTCCAACATTATTAGGTTGTAACAAAAGGGTATTTGCTCCTACCTCTCCTCCATCATCAGCAATTTCGATACCTCTATTCCAGGTAGCTGTACCATTTAATGTATAATTTAAGTCTATACTATTTCCAGCATTAGCAGCCAAATCTGCTAGCGTTCCGGTATTTCCTGTTTGCAAATTTGTCACCGGACTGTATGGTAAACTATTCACTTCAACATTAGTTGCGCAAATAATTTCATTTGTGTCTAAAATTCCATCATTATCATTATCCAAATCACAATTATCTGGTACATCGTCATTATCATTATCCAGATTGTCGTCAAATCCAGGGCAAACATCAGAAGTATCAGGAACTCCATCATTATCGGCATCATTATCACAAACATCTCCTATACCATCAAAATCAGCATCTTCCTGGCCAGGGTTAGGCGTATTGACACAATTATCAGTTTCATCTAGAATACCATCATTATCTGTGTCAGACAAACAATTTCCGAAGAATACAATCTGCTGAGAGAAGTTAAATCCTTGCGTCACTCCTGTAGAAGTACATGATGTAGGAAATGGAATATTTTGAAAAACTGGTGCTACTGTAGAACTTACGGTATTGGGGTTACTTACAAAATTTAATGCACTAAAACCACTCGCCGATATATATAAATTATCGTCCGGTCCAAGTTGCACCCCTGAAACTACATTACTTCCGTTTAATGCAGTAGAAATTGTTTCACCAATTACGTGAACGAATAATAAACCGTTCCAACCTGTAAATTGACCATCGAAAGTAGCTGTAGTTTGGTGTCCGAAAAATAGTCTCGATCCATCAGGAGAAAACTCCACACTATAACCTGTTTCTGTATCGTCGGTAGCAGAAATGGGCACTTTGGTCCATGTACCTATTCCACCTGTAGAAGGATCCCAATTTGCATGATACACCCCACCATCAATAGTGGTAAATCCACCTTCTATCGCGATCGCTATACGATCATTTTGTGGTGAAAAGCGTATAGATCCTCTTTCCCCTGGTCTTGGTAGGTTTTGTGGCAAAGCTATCGTCAAATCTGGATTATCCCCTCTTGCGGGAGTTAACGGATTATCAGCGTCTACTTCCCATAAATTTAATGTAGCCGCACAATCAGCAGTACAAGTGTTATCATCTACAGAAATAGCAGCTATCCAAGCACCACAAGCACTTCCATTATTAGTTCCGTAGATTGCTTCAGAGTTATCGCTAAGTAATAGATTATTGCTACTAATTACCGTTTGAGAAGGTACATCTACTACGGAGTAGAAAGCGGTACCATTTCGATCTTCATCTCTACCATTACTATGAATAATATAAATCTGATCAGCATTGGTACCAGGGACTGGCATCACAGAGGCCATCTGCGTACGAGTTCCGTTGGTATTAAGTCCTGTACCATTGGTATATAAATTCCCTAGGTTATCTCTTACCGTACCATCGTCTACATAGAATATGAGATTACCAGTTGATGGATCACTCCATGTTGCTGTAGCTTCGAAAGCTCCATCTGAAGTTAACCCACAACTTATGGTAGGTGTAGCTGTTCTAAAATCAACAAGATATCCTCTACCATTCCACCAATTAGCATCTACAGTTTGTGCAAATGATGCCAGTGAAAGAAATAGGGAAAAAACGAAGAATACATATAACCTAAGCAGGTTATTTCGCTTTAATCGGTTAGAATCAAAATGTAAGGTATGCACAATATTGGCATACCCATAGACTTGGGTAATTTTTTTCATATGACGATGTGTTTACTACCTCATCCACAAAAAACATAAAAAGGGGATCGCTTTTTATGGACTATTATTAAAACTTATCAATCTATTTATACAAACAAACTACGGTAAAACCGTAATTATCAGTCGTAAAAATAGGTAATTTCTTAATGCAATCTAAACAATAAGCAAACTTTTAATCCTTTTTTATCGATAAAATGCACATATTCATCGATAAAATAACAATATTTGCCGTCAAACAACATATAATCTAGGGGAAACCGTTTAGAAAACTCGACTAACCCTATATCTACATTGGTAGCCACATATAGTTAAACTACTTATTACATTATCAAAGGTTAGGAGATACAAAAGTTGTGTTTAAATTTAATATTTTAACATTTGAAATTACGGATTTCCGCAATAAAATCGATGAAATACATTTTAAAACGATAAAAAACATTTTCCTGTAAAAAAATGTAATTCTCCCTCTATGCATTCTAAACGATTTGATTAATCTATTCTATACATCATTGAACATTTAAGTGTTATATTTGCCTCCACATTTGATAGATTTATGAAATTCTTAGAAGAAATCAACAGAAGAAGAACCTTTGGTATTATATCCCACCCAGATGCAGGAAAAACCACACTTACCGAAAAGTTACTTCTTTTTGGAGGAGCCATCCAGGAAGCTGGTGCTGTAAAATCGAATAAAATAAAAAAAGGAGCTACCAGTGATTTTATGGAAATCGAACGTCAACGTGGGATTTCCGTAGCAACTTCTGTTTTAGCTTTTGAATATAAAGACATTAAAATCAACATTCTAGACACACCAGGTCACAAAGATTTTGCCGAAGACACTTTTAGAACACTAACAGCTGTAGATAGTGTAATTGTTGTTATTGACGTAGCAAAAGGGGTTGAGGAACAAACTGAAAAACTGGTATCTGTATGTAGAATGCGAAACATCCCAATGATTGTTTTCATCAATAAATTAGATCGTGAAGGTAAGGATGCTTTCGAACTCCTGGATGAGATCGAACAAAAATTAGGACTCACGGTTACTCCTTTGAGCTTTCCTATAGGAATGGGATACGACTTTAAAGGAATCTATAATATTTGGGAAAAGAACATTAATCTTTTTAGCGGAGACAGCAGAAAAAATATAGAAGAGACTATTGAAGTATCTGATTTACAGTCTGCAGATTTGGACGAGCTAGTAGGAGAAAATTCTGCTAATCAATTAAGAGAAGAATTAGAATTAGTAGAAGGAATATATCCAACATTTGAAAAAGAAGCTTATCAAAACGGATCTTTACAACCCGTATTTTTTGGATCGGCCTTAAATAATTTTGGAGTTCGTGAGCTTTTAGACTGTTTTGTTTCCATTGCTCCTCCTCCAAAACCCAAAGAAAGTGATGTTCGGTTGGTAAAACCTGAAGAAGAGAACTTTACTGGTTTTGTTTTTAAAATACATGCTAATATGGATCCAAAACACAGGGATCGATTAGCCTTTGTGAAAATTGTTTCAGGGACCTTTGAGAGAAATGTTCCTTATCTGCATACCAGACATAATAAAAAACTAAAATTTTCTAGTCCAAACGCCTTTTTCGCTGAGAAAAAAGAAATTGTTGATATCTCTTATCCAGGAGATATTGTTGGACTTCACGATACGGGTAACTTCAAAATTGGTGATACCCTTACCAAAGGAGAAGTATTACATTATAAAGGTATTCCTAGTTTTTCTCCAGAGCACTTTAGATACATCAATAATGCAGATCCAATGAAATCTAAACAATTGGCTAAAGGTATTGATCAGTTGATGGACGAAGGAGTGGCCCAATTATTTACTTTAGAAATCAACGGAAGAAAAGTTATTGGTACTGTAGGAGCCTTACAATATGAGGTAATTCAATACCGATTAGAACATGAATACGGTGCTAAATGTACTTATGAAAATCTAAATGTACATAAAGCCTGCTGGGTAGATCCGGAAGACCCGGATAATGAAGAATTCAAAGAGTTTAAAAGAGTAAAGAGTAAATTTCTGGCTAAAGACAAACAAGGGCAATTGGTCTTTTTTGCAGATTCTTCCTTTAGTTTGCAAATGACCCAACAAAAGTACCCTTCTATACAGTTTCATTTCACATCAGAATTTTAAAGCGTTTTAAAGGGTTAAAAAACACCAGCACATAACAATGTATACAAAAAATAAAAAATCCGCTCAGAGATTAATTCTGTAAGCGGATTTTTATTTTAGTATAAAGTAATATTATTTCTTAATCAAAAACTATCAAAACTACTGATCGTTAAGCCTCTCCTGTAGGACCAAAGTTCATCGGAATGGGAGGTTGTTCATAATCCTTAATTTCTCCATGAGCAGATTCGAATCTACTTACATTATCATTAAGTGCTTTAAGCAATCTTTTTGCATGTTGTGGAGTTAAGATAATTCTGCTTTTGACTTTGCTTTTTGGACGACCAGGCATAATATTTACAAAATCAATTACGAATTCTGATACCGAATGATTAATAATTGCAAGGTTACTATAAGTTCCGTCTGCAACTGTTTCGTCTAATTCTATATTCAATTGATTTTGATTGAGGTTTTTATTATCCGCCATGTTTACTTATTATATAAAAAAAGCCTGTCGCAGTGCGACAGGCTTATAAGAATTAATTATAATTAACTTCTTGTCTTTGTTCCATTCGATCTTCGAATTCTTCTTTAGAACCTACAATGATACTCTCATAGCTTCTCATACCTGTACCTGCTGGAATTCTATGTCCAACAATTACATTTTCTTTAAGGCCTTCGAGTGTATCCACTTTACCGCTTACTGCAGCTTCGTTTAATACTTTTGTAGTTTCCTGGAATGACGCTGCAGAGATGAACGATTTAGTTTGAAGCGATGCTCTTGTAATACCCTGAAGTATTGGAGTCGCAGTTGCAGGAGAAGCATCCCTTGCTGTTACTAAGTTCTTATCTTCTCTACGTAGTACAGAATTCTCATCTCTTAAATCTCTTGGTGAAACGATCTGACCAGCTTTCAAAGTCTCACTGTCTCCAGCATCTTCAACCACTTTCATTCCGAAAATTGCATCATTTTCTTCAATGAAATCTGATTTATGTACCAATTGATTTTCTAGGAAAATAGTATCTCCCGGATCCTGAATTCTTACTTTACGCATCATTTGTCGTACAACAACTTCAAAGTGCTTATCATTAATCTTCACACCTTGTAATCGATATACTTCCTGAACTTCGTTCACCAAATATTGTTGTACCGCAGAAGGCCCTTTGATCTTAAGGATATCTTCTGGAGTTACAGAACCATCTGATAATGGCATACCTGCTCTTACGAAGTCATTTTCCTGAACAAGAATCTGATTAGAAAGTTTTACCAAGTATTTCTTGATCTCACCAATTCTGGATTCTACGATGATCTCACGGTTACCACGCTTGATTTTCCCGAAAGAAACAACACCATCAATTTCACTTACTACAGCCGGGTTAGATGGGTTACGCGCTTCGAACAATTCGGTTACCCTTGGAAGACCTCCGGTAATATCACCAGCTTTAGCTGATTTACGAGGAATCTTAACCAAGACTTTACCTACTCCGATCTTGTCATTATCATCAACCATCAAGTGCGCTCCAACAGGTAAGTTATAAGAACGAAGTACTTCGTCTCCTTTACCCATAATCAATAATGTAGGTATCTTTTTCTTATCTCTGGATTCTGAAATTACTTTCTCCTGGAAACCGGTTTGTTCATCGATCTCTACCTGATACGTAATTCCTTGTTCGATATTTTCATATTTCACTTTACCGGCGAATTCTGAAATGATCACACCATTATAAGGATCCCACTGACATACTACTTGATCTTTTTCAATGTTATCACCATCTTGGATGAAAAGCTGAGATCCGTAAGGAATTACATTTGTACTTAATACAATCTTAGTCTTAGGATCGATCACTTTGATTTCAGAAGTACGAGAAATTACAACATCAATTTCGTTTCCTTCTGCATCTTCTCCTTTAACGGTCTTCAATTCTTCAATTTCTGCTTTACCGCTAAATTTAGATTTCAACTGGTTTTCTTCAGAAATGTTACCTGCAATACCTCCCACGTGGAACGTACGTAAGGTAAGCTGAGTACCTGGTTCACCGATTGATTGTGCTGCTACTACTCCAACAGCCTCACCTCTTTGTACTGTTTTACCAGTAGCAAGGTTACGACCGTAACATTTCACACAAATCCCTTTCTTAGCTTCACAAGTAAGTGCAGAACGAACTTCTACTGATTCTACAGGAGAACTATCAATTCTTTTAGCAATTACTTCATCTATCTCAACTCCTGCTTCAACAAGAACTTCTTGTGTCAACGGATCAATAACATCTACTAATGCTGTTCTACCAACAATTCTATCTGCAAGAGGTTCTATAATCTCCTCATTCTTCTTCAATGCAGTTACTTCAACTCCTCGTAATGTACCACAGTCTTCAATGTTTACAATTACATCTTGTGCTACATCAACCAAACGACGTGTTAGGTATCCTGCATCGGCAGTTTTAAGAGCCGTATCTGCAAGTCCTTTACGTGCACCGTGAGTAGAAATAAAGTATTCAAGAATTGAAAGACCTTCTTTAAAGTTCGAAAGAATCGGGTTTTCAATAATCTCACCACCGGCAGAGTTTGATTTTTTCGGTTTAGCCATCAGTCCACGCATCCCTGTAAGCTGACGAATCTGTTCTTTAGATCCCCTCGCTCCAGAGTCAAGCATCATATATACCGAGTTAAACCCTTGCTGATCTTCTCTAATACGCTTCATCGACAATTCTGTCAATTCTGCATTTGTAGAAGTCCAAATATCAATTACCTGATTATAACGTTCGTTATTGGTAATAAGTCCCATGTTATAGTTGGCAACGATATTATCTACCTGAGAATTTGCATCCGCAATCATCGTATGCTTTTCTGCCGGAATAATAATATCTCCTAAACTAAACGAAAGACCACCTTGGAATGCTGAATTATATCCTAATGTTTTAATTTCATCAAGGAAAGCAGCTGTTTCTGGTACGCTCGTTACTTTAAGGATACTACCAATAATATCTCTTAAAGATTTCTTAGTCAATACCTCATTAACGTATCCTGCAGCTTCTGGTACTTTTTCATTAAATAGTACTCTACCTGTAGTAGTCTCAATCAATTGATCTACTAATTCTCCTTCATCATTAAAATCCTTAGTTCTTACCTTGATAACAGCATTAATATCTAATCGTTTTTCGTTGTAAGCAATGATCACTTCCTCAGGGGAGTAGAACGTAAGTCCTTCTCCTTTGATCACCAAGTCTTTTGTTGTTTTACGTGGCTTGGTCAAATAATATAAACCAAGTACCATATCCTGAGAAGGTACTGTAATAGGAGAACCATTTGCAGGGTTCAATATATTATGAGAAGCCAACATCAACAATTGCGCTTCCAAAATAGCCTCTGGCCCTAATGGAAGGTGTACCGCCATCTGGTCACCATCAAAATCCGCGTTAAATGCCGTACATACTAATGGGTGTAACTGTATCGCTTTCCCTTCAATAAGTTTTGGCTGGAACGCCTGGATCCCTAAACGGTGAAGCGTAGGAGCACGGTTCAGTAATACTGGATGTCCTTTAAGAACATTCTCTAAGATATCCCAAACTACAGGCTCTTTTCTATCAATAATCTTTTTAGCAGACTTTACTGTTTTTACAATACCACGCTCGATTAATTTTCTAATCACAAATGGCTTGTACAGCTCGGCTGCCATATTTTTTGGAAGACCACATTCGTATAATTTCAGCTCAGGTCCTACAACAATTACAGAACGAGCAGAATAATCAACACGTTTACCAAGTAAGTTTTGACGGAAACGTCCTTGCTTACCTTTTAACGAGTCTGATAACGATTTTAATGGTCTATTAGAATCTGTTTTTACAGCAGAAGCTTTACGAGTATTATCAAATAATGAATCTACTGATTCCTGAAGCATACGCTTTTCATTACGTAAGATTACTTCAGGAGCTTTGATCTCCATCAATCTCTTTAAACGATTGTTACGGATAATTACACGACGATAAAGATCATTCAAATCTGAAGTAGCAAAACGACCACCATCTAATGGTACTAACGGACGTAATTCTGGCGGAATTACCGGTACTACTTTCAGGATCATCCATTCTGGACGATTTTCTCTATTTTTATTGGCATCACGGAACGACTCAACAACCTGAAGACGTTTTAATGCCTCAGTTTTACGTTGTTTAGAAGTTTCGTTATTTGCTTTATGTCTTAACTCATAAGAAAGTGCATCCAAATCAATTCTTCTTAGAATTTCGATCAAGCATTCTGCACCCATCTTTGCGATGAACTTATTTGGATCTGTATCTTCTAGGTATAAGTTTTCCTGAGGAAGACTATCTAAGATGTTTAAATATTCTTCTTCGGTAAGGAAGTCCATTTTTTGAATAGGCTCACCTTCTTCATTCTTGGCAATACCTGGTTGAATTACTACGTAACGTTCATAGTAAATAATCATATCCAATTTCTTGGAAGGAAGCCCTAATAAGTATCCAATCTTATTTGGTAAAGATCTAAAATACCAGATATGAGCTACAGGAACCACTAAGTTAATGTGTCCAACACGGTCTCTACGTACTTTTTTCTCAGTTACTTCAACTCCACATCGGTCACAAACGATTCCTTTATAACGAATTCTTTTGTATTTACCACAAGCACATTCAAAGTCCTTTACTGGTCCAAAAATTCGTTCGCAAAACAAACCATCACGTTCTGGTTTGTGTGTACGATAATTGATAGTTTCAGGTTTTAAAACCTCTCCATTTGATTGCGCCAAAATAGATTCTGGAGAAGCTAAACCAATAGAGATTTTATTAAATCTCTTTACTGTATTCTTATCATTATTTCTTGCCATAATATATGGTTGCTAAAGAATTATTGTAATTTAAATTTGAATAATTAAGTGCTAAACATCGTACCCATCAGCATCGTTCAGGGTACGATGATAAACTTATTACTCTTCTAATCTGATATCCAGACCAAGACCCTTTAATTCATGCATTAATACATTGAAAGATTCTGGTAATCCAGGCTCTGGCATAGGCTCACCTTTAACGATACTTTCGTATGTTTTGGCTCTCCCTATTACATCATCAGATTTTACGGTCAATATCTCACGAAGCGTACTTGAAGCTCCATAAGCCTCAAGTGCCCATACTTCCATCTCACCAAAACGCTGACCTCCAAACTGTGCTTTACCACCAAGAGGCTGTTGTGTAATCAATGAGTAAGGACCAATAGAACGGGCGTGCATCTTATCATCTACCATGTGACCTAGTTTTAACATATAAATCACACCTACCGTTGCTGGTTGATCAAAACGATCTCCTGAACCTCCATCATATAAGTAAGTATGACCGAATCTAGGAATTCCAGCTTCATCAGTAAATCCATTAATTTGGTCTAGAGAAGCACCATCAAAAATTGGAGTAGCAAATTTTCTACCTAATTTCTGACCAGCCCAACCTAATACAGTTTCATAGATCTGACCAATGTTCATACGCGATGGTACCCCAAGTGGATTTAATACAATATCTACCGGTGTTCCATCTTCTAAGAATGGCATATCTTCTTCTCTTACGATACGTGCCACAATACCTTTGTTACCGTGACGACCTGCCATTTTATCTCCTACTTTCAGTTTACGTTTTTTAGCAATATAAACTTTAGCAAGTTTGATGATTCCAGAAGGTAGTTCATCTCCAACAGAAATTGTGAATTTCTCTCTTCTTAAATTACCCTGAAGATCATTTTCTTTAATCTTATAGTTGTGAATAAGATCTGCAACCATTCTGTTAAGATCATCATCTGTAGTCCATGTACCTTTGGTAAGGTGAGCATAATCATCAACACTGTTAAGCATCTTTTGAGTATACTTTTTCCCTTTTGGAAGTACTTCTTCTCCTAAATCATTCATTACACCCTGAGAAGTTTTACCTCCTACGATGGCGAATAATTTATCTACTAACTCAGATTTTAATAACTCGAATTTAGCGTCATAAGATCTTTCTAGGATCTCGATATCCTCTTTATCCTGAGATCTCTTTCTCTTATCCTTAATCGCACGAGCAAACAATTTCTTGTCAATTACTACCCCGTGTAATGAAGGTGAAGCTTTTAAAGAAGCATCTTTAACATCTCCTGCCTTATCACCAAAAATAGCACGTAGTAATTTTTCTTCTGGAGTAGGATCACTCTCTCCTTTTGGAGTAATCTTACCAATAAGTATATCACCAGGCTTAATTTCGGCACCTACTCTAATCATACCATTTTCGTCAAGGTCTTTTGTAGCCTCTTCAGAAACGTTTGGTATGTCATTTGTTAATTCCTCATTACCTAATTTGGTATCTCTAACTTCTAGAGAGTACTCATCGATATGAATAGAAGTAAAGATATCATCTCTTACTACTTTTTCAGAAATTACGATCGCATCCTCAAAGTTATACCCTTTCCATGGCATAAAGGCTACTTTCATGTTTCTTCCTAGTGCAAGTTCACCATTTTCGGTAGCATACCCTTGACATAGCACCTGCCCTTTGGCAACCTTATCGCCTACTCTAACGATTGGTTTTAGGTTGATACTTGTACCCTGGTTAGTTTTTCTGAATTTAATAAGATAATAGGTCTTAGAATCTCCATCAAAACTTACCATTCTTTGTTCTTCCGTTCTATCGTATTTAATCGTAATCTTATCCGCATCAACGTACTCAACAACTCCTGCACCTTCAGCATTGATCAATACTCTTGAATCTGAAGCTACCTGACGCTCAAGCCCTGTACCTACAATCGGAGCATCAACTCTTAATAATGGTACTGCCTGACGCATCATGTTTGATCCCATCAGTGCACGGTTCGCATCATCATGCTCCAAGAATGGAATCAACGATGCAGATATAGAAGCAATCTGGTTTGGAGCAACATCGGCATAATTCACCTGGGTAGGATCAATAACCGGGAAGTCACCCTCCATACGTGCAATAACCTTATCAGAATCTATGGTTCCATCTTCCTTTAAAGGAATGTTTGCCTGAGCAATTAATTTTTCTTCCTCTTCTTCGGCGCTTAGATATGTAAATCCTGAAAGATCTACTCTACCCTCCTCTACCTTACGGTAAGGAGTTTCTAAGAATCCCATTGAATTTACTTTTGCAAATACCGATAAGGAAGAGATCAATCCAATATTTGGTCCTTCAGGTGTTTCGATAGGACAAAGACGACCATAGTGTGTATAGTGAACGTCACGTACCTCGAAACCTGCTCTTTCTCTTGATAAACCACCAGGTCCTAGGGCAGAAAGTCTACGCTTGTGAGTAATCTCTGCTAATGGATTGGTTTGATCCATAAACTGAGAAAGCTGGTTGGTACCAAAGAATGAGTTGATTACAGAAGACAATGTCTTAGCATTAATCAAATCGATTGGTGTAAATACCTCATTATCTCTTACATTCATTCGCTCACGGATGGTACGCGCCATACGCGCTAATCCTACACCAAACTGCTGAGATAACTGCTCACCTACTGTACGAACACGACGGTTAGAAAGGTGATCGATATCATCGATCTCAGCTTTTGAATTGATAAGCTCGATCAAATATTTGATAATGGTAATAATATCTTCTTTGGTAAGCACTTGCTTATCCATATCGATATCAAGACCTAATTTTTTATTCATTCTATATCGACCTACTTCACCAAGGTTATAACGTTGGTCAGAGAAGAATAACTTGTCGATAATTCCTCTTGCAGTTTCCTCATCAGGCGGTTCTGCATTACGTAATTGACGATATATGTGCTCTACCGCTTCTTTTTCAGAATTGGTAGGGTCTTTTTGCAATGTATTATGGATGATTGCATAATCTCCTTTTTGATTATCTTCTTTATGCAATAAAATAGTTTTTGCACCAGACTCGATAATTTCTTCTAGGTGATCCTTATCTAATATAGTATCACGATCTAATACGATCTCATTACGTTCGATAGATACCACCTCTCCAGTATCTTCATCCACAAAATCTTCGTGCCAAGTATTTAAAACACGAGCGGCCAATTTACGGCCTAATACTTTTTTCAATCCGGATTTAGAAACTTTTACTTCCTCTGCAAGGTCAAAAATTTCTAAAATATCTTTATCGCGCTCATAACCTATTGCACGGAAAAGTGTAGTTACCGGTAATTTTTTCTTTCTATCAATATATGCGTACATCACGCTATTGATATCTGTAGCAAATTCTATCCAAGACCCTTTAAAAGGAATTACTCTTGCAGAATACAGCTTGGTTCCATTAGCATGGAAAGACTGTCCAAAGAATACCCCTGGAGAACGGTGTAATTGCGATACAACAACACGCTCAGCTCCATTAATACAGAAGGTTCCACTAGGAGTCATATAAGGAATAGTACCTAAATACACATCCTGTACAATAGTTTCAAAATCTTCATGTTCTGGGTCTGTACAGAATAATTTAAGACGTGCTTTAAGGGGTACACTATAAGTAAGACCTCTTTCTATACACTCTTGAAGATCATATCTAGGAGGATCAACGAAGTAATCTAAAAATTCAAGTACAAATTGATTACGAGTATCCGTAATCGGAAAATTTTCCATGAAGGTATTGTATAGACCTTCGTTTCCTCTTTCTTCAGATTTTGTTTCTAATTGAAAGAAATCCTGAAATGATTTGATCTGGATATCCAAAAAGTCCGGATATTCAGGTCTGTTCTTTACAGAAGAGAAATTCAATCTTTCAGTTTGCGTTGCTAACATCAATGGACGGAATTAAATTAAAATTTTAAAAAGGGGTGCGTATGCAAAGACCTAACTTTTATATACGCAAAATGGTTTAGACCTCAGAGAGAAACTCTCTGGGTCTAAACCTATATATCAATCTATGGTAAGCTTACTTAAGCTCAACCTCAGCTCCAGCCTCTTCTAATTGAGTTTTAAGAGCTTCAGCTTCATCCTTAGCTACACCTTCTTTGATAGCTTTAGGAGCACCATCTACTAATTCTTTAGCATCTTTAAGACCAAGACCAGTTAATTCTTTAACAAGTTTTACAACTGCTAATTTAGAACCACCTGCAGCCTTAAGGATTACATCGAACTCTGATTTTTCTTCAGCAGCTTCGCCACCACCAGCAGCACCACCACCAGCAACAGCTACTGCAGCAGCAGCAGGCTCGATACCATATTCTTCTTTTAATATATCAGCTAACTCATTAACTTCTTTTACTGTTAAGTTAACTAATTGTTCTGCGAAATCTTTTAAATCTGCCATTTTCTATCGTTTTAAATAATTTTTTTTAATGAAATATAATTGTTAAAAAGTGCGTACACTATTGATTGTTATCCTTCTTTTTCGGATAACGTTTTAAGGATACCAGCAAGTTTACCACCTCCTGATTTCAACGCAGAAACTACGTTCTTAGCAGGAGACTGTAGTAAGCCAATAATATCTCCGATAACTTCTTCCTTAGACTTGATACTAACAAGTGCATCTAGATTTTCGTCACCAACAAATATTGCTTCCTCGATAAATGCTCCTTTTAGTAAAGGCTTCTCAGATTTCTTACGAAACTCTTTGATAACTTTTGCAGGTGCATTACCAGCTTCGGCAAACATGATTGAAGTATTACCTTTTAATACATTTGGTAATTCTCCAAAATCCTTATCTGAATTCTCCATTGCTTTTGCAAGGAGTGTATTCTTAACTACTTTTAATGAAACATTAGCTTTGAAACAAGCTCTTCTTAAATTAGAAGTTGTTCCTGCATCCAACCCTGAGATATCTGCTAAGTAGATATTCGCGTTATCAGCCAACTGAGCAGTTAAGTCATCAATTACTTGTGATTTTTCTTCTCTTGTCATAATCGTTTATCTTAATTACCCAGCAAAGTTTTTAGCATCCACTTCTACTCCAGGACTCATTGTAGAAGACATATAGATCGACTTGATATATACTCCTTTAGCAGTTTGTGGTTTTAACTTTACCAATGTTGTTATTAATTCTTTAGCGTTACCAGCTATTTTCTCAGCTTCGAAAGAAGACTTCCCGATTGCAGCATGTACAATACCTGTTTTATCAACTTTGAAATCGATCTTACCGGCTTTAACATCAGATACTGCTTTTGCAACATCCATAGTTACAGTACCTGTCTTTGGGTTTGGCATTAATCCACGAGGTCCTAATACTCTACCTAATGGTCCTAATTTACCCATAACACTTGGCATAGTAATGATCACATCTACATCAGTCCATCCTCCTTTGATCTTATCCAAATACTCATCTAACCCTACAAAGTCGGCACCTGCTTCTTTAGCTTCTGCTTCTTTGTCTGGTGTTACTAACGCTAATACTTTTACATCTTTTCCTGTTCCGTGAGGTAACGTTACCACTCCACGTACCATTTGGTTAGCTTTACGTGGATCAACGTTCAAACGAACAGCAAGGTCTACAGAAGCATCAAAGTTCACATTTGTTATTTCTTTTACCAAAGCTGATGCTTCAGCAAGAGAATAAGCCTTGTTCTTTTCTACTTTAGCTTGCGCTTCTTTTTGCTTTTTAGTCAATTTTGCCATTTTGTAAACGTTTTTGGATTAAAAAGGAGCTTGTCCTTTTACAGTTACACCCATGGAACGAGCAGTACCTGCAATCATTTTCATTGCCGATTCGATAGTAAATGCATTTAGATCTTGCATCTTATCTTCAGCAATTGCTTTTACCTGATCCCAAGTAATACTTGCTACTTTTTTACGGTTAGGCTCTCCAGAACCCTTCTTTTGTTTTGCTGCTTCCAGAATTTGAACAGCTGCTGGTGGAGTTTTGATAACAAAGTCAAAAGACTTGTCAGAATACACACTAATTACAACCGGTAATACTTTACCAGCCTTATCTTGCGTTCTACCATTGAATTGCTTACAGAATTCCATGATATTTACTCCGGCAGCACCTAGAGCAGGTCCAACAGGGGGTGATGGGTTTGCCGCACCTCCACGAACTTGAAGTTTTACAACTTTACTTAACTCTTTAGCCATTTTTCTAATTTTAAATTAGAACCGTTCTACAGTTGGAAGCAAAAGAACAATTCTGATATATATAATGTAACAGTTTATACTTTTTCAACTTGCATATAACTCAATTCTAATGGCGTCTTTCTTCCAAAGATTTTCACCATTACCTCAAGCTTACGCTTTTCTTCATTTACTTTCTCTACAGTACCATTAAACCCGTTGAAAGGACCGTCTATTACTTTTACTGTCTCTCCAACAGTGTAAGGAATCGCAACATTATCAGTTTTCACTGCTAATTCATCCACTTTTCCTAGCATTCTGTTTATTTCTGCTTTTCTTAATGGTACAGGATCTCCTCCTTTTACTTCACCAAGAAAGCCAATCACACCATTAATTGATTTAATGATATGAGGAACCTCACCTGCCAAGTTAGCTTCAATCATAACATAACCTGGAAAGTATACACGTTCCTTATTTATTTTCTTTCCATTACGGATTTGAACTACCTTTTCCGTTGGAACCAAAATCTGGGAAACAAAATCTTCAAGTCCCATATGAGCTATTTCACGCTCTATATAGTCTTTAACCTTATTTTCCTGACCACTTACCGCTCTTACAACGTACCACTTCTTTGAATTATCCACCTCGGCCATTTTGAAAATTTAAGATTTAACTAACGTAAAATAATATTCGATCATGTTACTAAAAACAGTATCCACTCCCCAAATAGCCAGAGAAAAAATAACTGAAAAAACAATAACAACTATGGTTAATCTCTGTGCTTCTGCCCAGGGAGTCCAGGTTACATGATTTTTCAACTCGTTATATGATTCTGTAATATAATTTATTAATCCAGCCATTGTATTCGGTTTTTATTGACAGTCTTAAGAAAATATTTCTCAGTTCCGCCAAAGAATTCAATATAATAATGATCTTATTTTGCAAAAAATATCAATCATTTCAGCACGGGTTGAGAGGCTCGAACTCCCGACACCTGGTTTTGGAGACCAGTGCTCTACCAACTGAGCTAAACCCGTATACATAAGGCAAGGTATTCGCCAGTGCGAATACCTTACCTATATATCTATAATTGTATTAGTCTAAAATTTCGGTTACCTGACCAGCACCTACTGTTCTACCACCTTCACGGATAGCAAAACGAAGACCTACATTCATTGCGATTGGTTGAATCAACTCAACAGTAATAGTTAAGTTATCTCCAGGCATTACCATTTCTACTCCATCAGGAAGCGCAATGTTTCCAGTTACGTCAGTTGTACGTACGTAGAACTGTGGACGGTAGTTGTTATGGAATGGAGTGTGACGACCACCTTCTTCTTTCTTAAGGATATACACCTCAGCTTTGAATTTGGCATGTGGAGTTACAGATCCTGGCTTAACGATTACCATACCTCTAGAGATTTCAGTTTTCTCGATACCTCTTAATAGGATACCTACGTTATCTCCAGCTTCTCCTCTATCTAATATCTTACGGAACATCTCAACCCCAGTAATAGTAGAAGTTAATTTCTCAGCTCCCATACCGATGATCTCTACAGGATCTCCAGTGTTAGCAACTCCAGTCTCGATACGTCCAGTAGCAACAGTACCACGACCAGTAATAGAGAATACATCTTCGATTGGCATCAAGAAGTCTTTTTCAACATCTCTCTTTGGTAACTCGATCCAAGTATCAACAGCTTCCATAAGCTCCATTACTGTATCAACCCACTTTTGCTCTCCGTTAAGAGCTCCTAAAGCAGAACCAGCAATTACAGGACCGTTATCTCCATCATACTCATAAAAAGAAAGAAGTTCTCTTACTTCCATCTCTACAAGCTCTAAAAGCTCCTCATCATCAACCATATCCACTTTGTTAAGGAATACAACGATTCTAGGAATACCTACCTGACGTCCTAAAAGTATGTGCTCACGAGTTTGTGGCATTGGACCATCAGTAGCAGCAACTACTAAGATCGCACCGTCCATCTGAGCAGCACCAGTTACCATGTTCTTTACGTAATCCGCGTGACCTGGACAGTCAACGTGTGCATAGTGACGATTTGAAGTTTGGTACTCAACGTGAGACGTGTTAATTGTAATACCTCTTTCTTTTTCTTCTGGAGCGTTATCGATAGTATCGAAATCTCTTGCTTCAGAAAGACCAGCTTCTGCCAATACTTTAGTAATTGCAGCAGTTAACGTAGTTTTACCGTGATCAACGTGTCCAATAGTACCAATATTTAAGTGCGGTTTGGAACGATCAAAAGTTTCCTTTGCCATAATTAATTTATTTAATCTTAGTTATATATTAGTGTTCAATTTATATTCTGAACCAAGAGCCAATGACGAGATTTGAACTCGTGACCTCTTCCTTACCAAGGAAACGCTCTACCCCTGAGCTACACCGGCTTTTTAATGAGCATAATGAAAAACCAGAATACTTTCATTTTTTTCAGAAAGAAATCCGATTAATCATTACAGTTATGTTAAAAATCCAACCCCAAAATTTTCATTTTGAGGTTAGCTCATTCGAGCGGGAGACCGGGTTCGAACCGGCGACATTCAGCTTGGAAGGCTGACGCTCTACCAACTGAGCTACTCCCGCTTTTCAACGTAAAACAGTCCTTTAAAAAACTGTTTTAGCATTGCTATTTTTTAAATTTTGTGGGGAGAGCAGGATTCGAACCTGCGAAGGTAAAAACCAACAGATTTACAGTCTGTCCTCGTTGGCCGCTTGAGTATCTCCCCCAAGTAAAAAAATTCAAAATTTCAATATGAACTTTATGAATTTGAGAGCGCAAAAATAGTAATTTATTTTACATTTCAAAATTCATTTTAAAAAGGCTTTAATTTTTATTCAAATTAACCCCTTTTTTGAGCCGATAGAGGGACTCGAACCCACGACCTGCTGATTACAAATCAGCTGCTCTAGCCAGCTGAGCTATATCGGCTTTTCACCATGTTTTAGAACATAAAAAAGTCCGCTATTTCTAACGGACTGCAAATGTATAATAATTTATTTTTTAGACAAAACTATTTTTTAAAAAAATAGTCAAACATGTGCATTTAATTTTTGCTTCCGTTTTTTCAGTTGTCGTTCTAAAGAACTAACACACTCATCCACACCTTCTTCAAAGGTTTTATTAATTTTTTTAATCATCAACTCTCCTCCTGGAACACTCAACAAAATTTCTGTAACTTTATTCTCTTTTCCACTTGTATTCATCACTTTTAAGAATACATCTGCATGAATAATTCTACTAAAATACGTCTCAAGTTTATCTAGTTTAGTCTGCGTAAAATTTACCAACTTTTGATCTACATTAAAATTTACGGATTGCAAGTTCACTTTCATAGGTGTTAGTTTAAATTGGTTAAACAATAATATTAAGCCGAAAAGACAAGCAACTAAAGGGTTACTTCTTACTTTTTATTCCTAGGATGAGATTGTTTATAAACTTTTGTCAGCTGTGCGATACTATGATGTGTATACACTTGTGTTGCAGCCAGACTGGAATGACCAAGTAATTCTTTTACAGCATTTAAATCCGCTCCTTCGTTAAGTAAATGAGTCGCAAATGAGTGTCTTAGGATATGCGGACTCGTTTTTACCTTTGAAGATGCCTTACTAAAATAACCATTTATGATTCGATACACAAGTGTTTCGTATATTTTAACTCCTTTTTTGGTCAATAACAAATATCCATTTTGATCATCTTCAATAAGAGCCATCCGCAAAGACAAGTACCGTTCCAGTGTTCTACAAACTGTAGAAAGTAATGGCAAAACACGTTCTTTATTTCTTTTTCCTAATACTTTAATCTGCTTACTGCGAATATCAACATCAGAAAGACGTAAATTCACCAATTCTATCCTACGCATACCAGTAGCATAAAAAAGCTCTACAATCAATCGGTTTCTCACACTTTCAAAATCATCTTCATCCGTCAGCTCATCCAACACAAGTTCTATTTCCTGTTCTGAAAAAGGAATTTGTAATTTCTTTGGAGCTTTTAGCACCTGATGTTTTGCCAGAGGATTTTTATCAATTTGCTCTGACTTTAATAAAAACTTGTAGTACGATTTAAGTGAAGATACTTTACGATTAATAGTACGATTCGAAATTCCCTGGTCCACCAGCTCAACAATCCAAGAACGAATCTGAGCATAGTTTGCTTTAGCAATATCAGTACCTCCATAATTCTCTTCATAAAACCCTAAAAAAGACTCTAAATCGGTTTTGTACGCTGTAGCTGTATGCAAAGAGTATTTTTTTTCTAAAAGAAGGTAGTCTAAAAACTCTGATATAAACATAAAAAAACCGTTAGAACACAAAAATATAAAACTTTTGTCTCTCTAACGGTTTTAATTTATACTTGAAAAACGGAATCTTATATAAAGACTGCGTTCACTTTTTAAATTTCTTCCTGATCTCTTAAACGCTGAATGTATTGCGCTTTTTGGACTTGAGCTCTACGCTCTACAGAAGGTTTTGTAAATTGTTGACGTTTACGAAGCTGACGCATCGTACCTGTTCTATCAAATTTACGCTTAAAACGTTTTAACGCTCTATCTATATTTTCTCCGTCTTTTACTGGTATAATTAACATAGTTGCACCTCCTTTCTTTAAAAATTAGGACGCAAAGATAATACAAAACTATTATCTACAAAGTTTTTTTTCGCAGAAGTTATATTTTATTTCCATTTTCCCGAAAAAAACAAAAAAGAAACAATTCTTTAACCATTCGTAGGGGGTGTTTGAATGATTAAAAAATCGTTTCTGGATCAGGGGCTGGAATATTGGTCTCTATTTCAGAGACCAAACAGTATATCCTTTTGGCGGTGCCTGGATTTTTACCCATCGACCACCTTGGGTAACGGGTTCCCACCCAGAGTTACCTGTATAATCTTTTATTCTTCTACTGGACCAATTGGTCTCTACCCATCGTTCCTTCCAAGAATTTGAATTGTTGATATATACAATAAGACCATTTTTACCATAACCGCCATTTCGTTTGGCAATGTACTCATCATTATCCGTCCAAAGATTTGTAGTACTACCTCCCGCGAGATTGTTATGTATCCAAATCAAATTATTCATCTTGGATTTACTCAACCACTCTTCATAATCTCTATAGAATATTGCGGGGTAGCCTTCGTGAGTCAAAATATAAGCATAGGCCAGTAACTTATTATTGATAATTTCATCGGTATCATGATTAGCCACAAAGGTTACTGCTCTACTTGCATTTCTTTTCCATAACATGTCACCACTCAAAGCATTAAGATTATTCCCCATGAAAGCATCTCTCATTTTATAGTAACATCCAAAATCAAAAGCAGACATCTGCGCTTGGTTTACCCACCAGTTTAGTGTATTTACATTACCATCCCAATACTCTCCTACAGCAAATCCGCCAACATTTCGTTGCCATTCTCTAGGCACCCAAGGTTCGAATCCTTTTACATAATCAAATCTCCATCCATCAAATCCCATGGTATTCTTATAGTATTTGGCAACAGAGTTAGAACGTTTCCACAACCAATCCTGTACATAAGGTTTGCTATGACTTAAATCCGGAAAACCACCAAAAATCCCACTATCAGAGTTATACTGCTCATTAGGATGGAAATCATACTTAGTTCTATTAAACTTGCCCGAAAGTGGAGTGAACTTTGTATACGTGTTTTTTCCCGCAAACTCGTTCCATTCTAAATCCCCTCCACTATTGTGATTAATAACAATATCTGCTATAACATTGAGATCATATCGATGTGCTCGAGATATTAAGGATTCTAATTCTGATCTTGATCCAAATCGCGTTTCGGTACTCCCCATTTGGTTATATTCTCCAAAATCATAATAATCAAAAGGATCGTAACCCATAGAGAAAGGACCGTTTTGCGCTTTGCTTACAGGCGGCAACCAAATGGCATCTATTCCTGCATTACTCCAATCATCTACCTTATTTCTAATCGTATTCCACCAGGTTCCTCCAGCAGGCACATCCCAGTAAAAAGCTTGCATCATTACTCCAGAACCGATAGGTTTTAATTTTGAAGATACATTTTGAGTTGATTCTAAAGATTCTGGTTGTATCGAATCTAATTCTTCATCCTTATTACATGAAGCAAAGAGTAAAGCCGTAATAAGAAATCCATAAAAAAACTTGCTAATTTTCATGATTACTTAGTGTTTGTGTTAATTTTTTTTCAAATTAAGAATTTACCTACGAACGAAAACGTTTGAAGTTTTACGAAATCGTTTTCGTGTTGATAAAAGGCAAACAATTACTTATAATTACAAGTAAAAAATAACAAAGATTATTTTTGAAGCAAAAAAATAACCCCAAAACGGGGTTATTTAACTTATTCTGAAATGATTACAAGAAGAACCACTGCTAAGTCGTTGGCTTATACTCTTTTTTGTCAATAATCATTTTGGCTATAATTTCTTTTAATATTTCTGAAGTACCTCCTCCTATCGGGCCTAAACGACTATCTCTAAACAATCTTGCCAAAGGATATTCTTCCATATACCCATAACCTCCTAATAGTTGTAAACAATCATAAGCTACTTTATCTGCCATTTTAGTAGAAAGTAATTTAGACATTGAAGCTTCTTTCACCACATACTGCCCTTGGTCTAATCTTTTTGCAATAGAGTAATTGAACTCCTTACACATTTCCATCTCGCTTGCCATTTCGGCTACAGAATGTCTTAGTGCCTGGAATTTGTTAATCGTTTTACCAAACGCTTCTCTCTCTGACATGTACTGAATCACATAGTCGATAGCAAATTCTGCTCTAGCATGGGCATTGATTCCCATGATCAATCGCTCCAATGCAAAATGTTGCATGATATACCCGAATCCTTGATTTTCATCTCCCATCAGGTTTTCTGCAGGAATTCGCACATTATCAAAAGCGATCTCTCCTGTATCCGAAGCTCTCCAACCTAACTTATCCAGTTTTGTTGCCGATACTCCTGGTGTATCTCTATCGATAACAAAAATACTGATCCCTTTATTTCCTAATTCTGGGCTTGTCTTTGCAGCTACTACTAGATAGTCACTATACACTCCATTGGTAATAAAAGTTTTTGATCCATTGATTACATATTGATCTCCATCTTTAACTGCGGTAGTTCTCATACCTGCAACATCAGATCCTCCAAAAGGCTCGGTAATCGCTAGACATCCTATCTTATCTCCAGAAATACTGGGCGCCAAATATGCTTCTTTAATTCTATGATCCCCCTCTTTATTAAGATGTGTCATTGCCAGATATACATGTGCCCATATAGCCGCCGCAAAACCACCAGAATTTATTTTTTGAAGTTCTTCTAAAAGAATCACTGTATAAAAAAGATCCAGATCCATTCCTCCATATTCTTCGGGATAAGCGATCCCAAAATATCCCATTTCACCAAACTTCTTCCAGATAAAACGGTCGATGTCTCCAGACTTCTCCCATTTCTCAATATGCGGAACAACTTCCTTCTTTAAAAATTCTTTTAAACTTTGTCGAAACAACTCGTGCTCTTCAGTAAAATACATGCTATTCATCTGTACTTTTTATCGTATTAAAAAGGTTGGATGTAATTTGTCAAATCACCTGATATTGAAGCATCAATAGCACTAAGACTAATTTCCTTTACAACCTTTGTTTTATTAACAATTCATCATAAAAATTAAGAAATTCTCAATAAACAATAAATAAAGATCTATAATTTGAGAATTCGTTAAAATTAACTATGATTTTTTCCGATTTTTATTTCACTGTCAAATATAATGCTATTCTGTCTATTTTATCCAAAGAAAAGCCTTCGATTTTTCCCAATTCTTTGAGATCCGAAATAGCTCCATTAGTTTTTATGAAATCTCTAATATCCAGGGCTATTTCAAAATCAAAATAAGGAACTTCCAAAAGTTCTTTCACCTCTGCATTATTCACATTGATCTTCTTAATCTTCTTTTGAGAAGAAACCTGATACAATTCCTTTATCTTCTTTTGGTGATATGGATACAATCCTTTTATATCTTTCAGCTGACTTATATGAACAAAACCATTGATCCGGCTTCGATACTTTACAATACGTTTTGCTACAAATTCTGGCACATTGATGACTTCTTGTAGTTCCTGAACACTCACCGTATTCAAATCTCTTTTCTGAAGAAATTTCTTTTTTGTTTTTTTCCGTCGTTTCTTGAATACAGTATTAGCCCTATTTTTCTTCCAATCAGGAAATTTAAATAAAGGAGCGATTCGCTGAAGAATAGCATCATCCACACCAGTTACTTTTTTGAAATCAGTTACAGAATTAATCCACTTCCCTTTGTTGCGATAGGCATAAAGTCTATCTAATTCTACTACTGAAAGACCTAAAGTATATCCTTTGTAGTCAGAAATGAAGTTGGGATTGAAGGGGCGAAGCGTGTACGTTTTCTCTTGAAGAGCAATATCGTTTTGTAAACCTTCTACCTGCTTTTGAAATTGCACCAATTCTGAAAGCGCTATTGTTTTTGGTTCTTTATAATCAATAAGAAAATAATACCCAATAACAAGGATAAATAGGAATATGGATAAAAGAAAAATCCCATTTCGGAAATGCAAATTCATCTCGAAATGGGATTTTATATTTTTCATAAATTGTTATTTACCCTTTAGACGCCTTGATCGCATCAAAATATCTGGCCAATTGTTTTTTCACTACTGGGAATAAGAAGTACAACCCTACCATATTAGGGAATACCATTGCAAAAATCATTGCATCAGAGAAGTCCCAGATAGATTTCATACTTGCAGCAGCACCAATAACTACAAAAGTTAAAAACAATAGTTTATATACCAAGTCCGCTTTTTTACCTCTTCCGAAAAGGAATTTCCAGGATTGTAATCCATAGTAAGACCAAGAGATCATTGTCGAAACCGCAAATAGCACTACTGCTATGGTTAAGAACACATTAGAAAATGGTATATACTTAGCGAATGCCTTTTGGGTTATCCCTGCTCCCTCGTATGATGCTCCTTCAATCATTACAGCTCCGCTACCGTCTCCTCCATAAATGAATGCTCCATCGGAATTAAAAATGATAATTACTAAAGCAGTCATCGTACAGATCACAACTGTATCGATAAATGGCTCAAGTAATGCTACTAAACCTTCAGATGCAGAATATTTTGTCTTTACTGCAGAGTGTGCAATAGAAGCAGATCCCGCACCAGCTTCATTAGAGAAAGCTGCTCTCTTGAAACCTACTAATAACACCCCGATTACTCCTCCTACTCCAATAGCTTTTGGATTAAAAGCTTCGGTAAAGATCAATCCGATTGCATCATCAACAAACGAAAAGTTACTAAATATGATATATAAACATGCTAGTATATACAATAAAGCCATAAAAGGAACTACTTTCTCTGTTACAGAAGCAATTCTTTTTATCCCACCAATAATAATGATCCCTACCAAAATCGCTAAAGTAATACCGATCCAGAAACCAGCGGCTGTACTTTCTAATCCTAATAGGTCTTTCAGCACCACTGTAGCTTGATTAGATTGTGCTGCGTTTCCTCCACCAAAAGAACCTCCGATACAAAAGACCGCGAACAATACTGCAGTTATTTTACCTAGCCATGTAAATCCCTTTTCTTTTAACCCTTTACTTAGGTAGTACATTGGTCCTCCATATACTGTTCCATCTTCTCCAACATCTCTATATTGTACCCCAAGTGTACATTCTACAAATTTGGTAGACATCCCTAGAAGTCCGCAAATGATCATCCAAAAAGTTGCTCCTGGTCCTCCCAGTGCAATAGCCAATGCTACCCCAGCAATATTACCATTTCCTACTGTACCAGACACGGCAGTTGCCAACGCCTGAAAGTGAGAAACTTCTCCTTCTTTTGATTCATCTCTTATGGTATCCTTGATGTCACCATCAACTGCAGCACTTGGATCTCCTACACCATGTCCTTCGACATCATCGTACTTCCCCCGTACTACATTAATCGCTTTTCCGAAATAACGGATATTAGGAAAACCAAAATATAAGGTAAAGAATAGGGCACTTACTACCAGAAGAATCAAAACAAAAGGTGTTCCTCCTATAGTAAAAAAGATAACTGAAGAGAAAAAATCAGAAATCGGTTTAAAACCTTCATCTATTTTTTGATCAAGACCTTTTTCGACTGTTTCTTGTGCAAATGTTATAAATGGAATTGTGAGTGCTAATAATGAAAGAAGATATCTCTTCATGATTGTATGAGTTAATTGAATTTTATTTTTAGAAGCCCCCAAGATGCTAAAAAAAACAGTTGTTTACAATTTTTTAAAGGTTAAATGTTTTGTAACTGTTAAATATTAAACTCCTTATTTAGCTGATTAATTTGCTCTGGACGGCCTAATACAACAATCCTTGATTTCGGTTTAAGTAAGGTGTCTGCTTCGGGATTTACAATATAATCTCCTTCGGGTGATTTATACCCTATAATGGTACACCCCGTTCTGGATCTCATGTTAATATTACGAATGGTTCTTTCTACATCATCATCAAACATATCCTCAAAAGAAATTTCCTCGATATTAATAGATCGCTTTCCTACTATAGATAAATTATCCAAAAACTCAATCAAATCCGGAACCACTACCAAAGAAGCCATATGATCTCCTCCTATTCTATCGGGCATGATTACATTATCTGCTCCTGCCAAACGTATTTTCTTGTATGATGCATCTTGTGAAGCCCTACTAATAATTTTTAAACCGCTATTGATTTGTCTTGCCGAAAGCACTATAAATAAATTATCTGCATCTTCGGGTAGTGTACAGATCAGACAAGCTGCTCTTTTGATTCCTGCCTCTATCAATACTTCATCTTCGGTGGCATTACCTCTCAAAAAAACTAATTCATCACTTTGATAACGTTCGATAAGCGTGCCATCTCTTTCAATAATAATAAATGGTTTATTGTATGCCAAAAGCTTGGCCGCCGCTTGTTTACCATTTCGGCCGTATCCAACAATAATGATATGGTTTTCTAACTGATGTATCATTTTTTGTATTTTTCGATATTGTGCTCTTTTCGGATCATTCTTACCTACAATGTATTCTGTGATTACGGATACGGAATAGGCAAATATGGCAACACTGGTCGAGATCAGAAAGACGGTAAACAACTTTGCATTATCGTCTAAAGGTTCTACCTCTCCAAAACCAACAGTAGACATGGTGATTACTGTCATGTATAATGCATCAATCCATGAGTAATCAGAAAAAAAACGAAAGCCAATAACCCCAATAGCCACGACAATAAATAATAATATCACGGCAATATAGATTCTAGGTCTTCCCCAATTCTGAAGTTTTATCATAAATCAAACACAGACGTTCTTTTAGTATACACTAAGTCCTTTATTTTTAACCAAAAAGCCATATTAAGATACAAAACAAAACCCAGACCCGCAGTTGCAAAGGTTAAGTAGATAAAGAATAGACGTACAATCTTTGCACGCATTCCCAAACGATCTGCCAGCCTTGAAGAAACATAAAATCCATTACGCTCTAAGAAGTGTCTTAAATTGTATAGCATACCGCAAAATAAATATATTATCTTAATTTTTAATCTTGATTCAATAAATAATTCCCGATAGCACATTTTAAACACGCTTTACGATCACAATAGTTTTGCCTGAGTTGCAATAAGGATTGTGATTGTAATGCATTTTGAAAAACCAAACCACTTTCCTCAAATCTTGTAACAATGGTATTCTTTTCGGCTTGGATGTTTGTAATTAGTGCCATTACAGCCTCGTCAGTATTTTTTCCTAAACTTCTGAAATAACAAAAACGAATAGGAATAACAGTATTGATCAAAATTAAATCTACCATTTGGCGAGTAATTGGTTTATCCCGAACCACCGATTCTTTTGAGAAGGTATAATGATTTTTCCAGAAATTGCTGATCTCTATCGAGAACAATCGATAGAAATCTGCTAGCATATTCGTATTTACAACAAGATCAAAAAGTGCAGGGTATTTTGCATACAAACTTGCTAATTGCGCAATACGAATTGTAGGAAAATTTGGTGGTCGTAATCTAAAAAATTGAAATGGAAGTACATTTCTAGTATCCAAATTGAATTTATGCTTCAAAAATGCATATTCTTTTTGCAAACTATTGAAATAAGGAACATCAGATTCATTTTCCAAAAGTCCTGCCTGTCCAAACAACAAGGCTTCTAAAACCGTTTGATCCTGACTACATTTCCGAAATACAGAAAATTCAAAAGACTGTGCAAGACTCAAAAATGCATCCCCATTTACCTTTAATCCAAAGTTTTTTGCCAGTAGCATAAAAAACACAGCTTCCCAATTGTTGGCATAATTAGAAAGTAAATTCATAATCAGTTTTGATTTTTGTTCTAATCGTTCTACAAATAATCGATCTTGAAAATTAGAAAGCAGGAAATCAGGTATTTGATTTAATCCCGACTTGCAGGGCAGTTGATGATTGGAAGAATGCACAAAAAGTTGATGATACCGATCCAACAATTGCTCATCCACATAATCTCTTAACTGTAATGTAGGCACTCTGGTATTGTCTTTCCTAAAAACTTCTATATCATCGTCCCAAACCACATGAAGAATCACATTATCATATGCACTATCTTGTTCGTGGTGATGGGCATACCAATCGCTAGATTTGATATGTAACTCCACATTTCCAGCCCATTTCTGACCTTCTATGCTAATCAGTGCATTAAAGAAATCCGGTCCAGCATGTGCTACATTATGTACACCTAACCGATATAACTTAATTTCTTCTTTTGAAGTGGTTTTTAAATTTGAGCAACTAAACTTTTTGAATTTCCATAAATAATGGAGAAAATCTTCCTTCATCCTTTTTTGTAGTTATTAGCGTTATTTTTTACTCCTGAAAAACTCAGGAACATTCGCTATTTACCTTTTCAGGTAGGATGAAGAAAATAGAAATAGCGTTCTATGGATTTCAAAAGTACTAAATTTTGGAGTATCCTTGTAAGCATCATTAGAAACCAATGACAAAATACCAAACTAACTCCTCTTATGAAGAATGTATTGAAGTCCATTTTCATCTCTCTATTTCCGGCAATAGCACTCTATTTTGTGATTGACAGTATTATACATCTTATCAATCATGATATATCCTATCGCTATTTGGGGAGATTACTCCTAGCTCTTGCTATTGTTTCGTTCTTTGCTCTTCTTTTTATAAGACCTGTAGCACGAACTGATGCTAATCTAAAGGTGTATACGGTATTTATAGCCATTGGTTTTTTGGTGAGCATGATTTTTGGAGGAATTATCCAAAATGATATCAATGGATCTTTACCTAGTGTAGGTTTATTTTTAGGATGGGTATTATATATCAAATGGTATTCTGTTTTTGAGGACAGAAAATCTAACAAAAGTATTGTTGTTGGTAAAACGCTTCCAGAACTAACATTTGAGAATCCAGAAAAACAAGAAATACACAGCTCCCAATTTTTGGGTAATCCATCAATTTATCTTTTCTACAGAGGAAATTGGTGCCCTTTGTGCATGGCACAAATCAAAGAAATAGCAAATCAATACAAAGAGTTAGAAAAACGAAACGTGAATGTGGTTATGATTAGTCCTCAACCCCATACGCATACAAAATCTCTTGCCAATAAGTTCGATCTCAATTTTCACTTTCTAGTAGATAAAGACAATACTGTTGCTAAACAATTAGATATTCTAGGAAAGAATGGACTCCCGATGGGCTTTCAAACTTTGGGATATGATAGTGATACGGTATTACCCACTGTTATTATTACTGATAAAAATGGCAAAATACTTTTTGCTGATCTCACTAATAACTACAGAGTACGTCCAGAACCCGAAACATTTTTAAGAGTTTTGGATCAACATGCTATCTGATTATTAACAACTTTCGGATCAATTTCTTCAAATTCGCTCTCATTTTTACGGTAAAAAAGTCTTTAAACTGACTTAAAACTGCATAAAAATGGGGTCAAACTCTTAAAATCTAGTTAATTTACTATAGAAATGTACTATTGGTAAGAATTTATGTATTAATGGAAAACCTTACAAAAATTACATTTCTTTACTTTGTTAGTAACAAAAGGGAAAAACACTTTCAAAAAACGACATAAAAATTTCAAACCCTAAGCTAAGTTGAGTTTGTGTTAGGTTATAGATGGTTGCTACTCGTTAGTGACCATCTTTATTTTTGAACAAATTGTACTAAATAGAAATGTCGGGGTAAATGTCGAATTTATTAAAAAATGCCTTTCGAAATTTTGAAGAGTTTGAATAATTCAGTGCATCCATAACTTCCTTTACAGACAAACCATCTGCAAAAATCATATTATAAGAACTCTCAAGTTTTTTATTGTTAAAAAATTCAAGAGGCGTTTGATTATGAATTTCTTTGAACATATTAAAAAAATTGGTTCGACTCATATGGGCCATTTTGGCCAGCTGATCCACTCCAATAAAAGGTTCATGCAAATGCCCCCTGAGGTAATCACTTACTTTGTAAATACTTCCAACCTGAGCACTATTGATATTAAAGGGGTTACTTTCTGTTTCCCATTTTTGAACATCTTTCCAAAAAGTTTCCAGTAATCGAATTCCTCGCGAAACAAAATAGAGATAATTCTCTACTTTTTTAAGATCGGGTGATACGATTTGATCAAAAAGATGGGACTGTTTATAAGAGAGATAAAATTTATGGATATGTTGATGAGAGTACCGAATATAGCTATCTACTTTTTCTGCCATATCACTACTCTTCATAAAATAAGGTTTGGTATACGAGCTCTTTAATACAATCATTGTTGATTTTACCTCGGCCCCTTTGGTAATAAATACCTGTTCTCCCTGTTGTGCATCCATACAACGCATATTACCAGGAGTATAGTTGTCAGAATATTTACTGATGATTTCTTGAGATTCTATCTTATGATCCAGGGCATATTTTCTAAAATGCAGAATAATATCCTTTTCATCTATTGGCCTTCGAACATAATGAATATCTGTATTGGCCTTGTAGTTATTGACTAGCAAGAATACTTCTGGAGAAATCTTATAGTACGAGAGGTATCCTTCTCCTATCTCTGGAGGGAAATAGATATGATCAGAAGTGCTATCAGGATTTAACTGGGACCTGAAATAGTTTCTTAATTGATCAATATCTGAGAAATCAAAAATATATTTATACATACCCCTACAATTTATGCTAGTCTTTACCCTTATAGATTACAACGGTCCCTTAACGTTGCGTAATTTTTATCAAAAATAAACACTACAAACAACCCCTTTATCAGCAGATAACGCTGATAGAGGGGTTAAATTATATTTTAAAGATAATGATTTATTTTATATGGCTAATAACGTCATATTTGGTAATAATATGATGTTTCCCATTTTCAAGTGCAACGAGAACGGCAGGATTTCCATTTTTGATAAGCTTAGATATTTCATCAAGAGAAGCTTTTGCATTCACTATAGGAAATGGTTCTTTCATCACCTCTTTTATAGGAGTGCTATCCATATTTTTGTCTTCCATAAAAGCTTTAAACAAAGCACTTTCATCTACAGAACCGACAAATCCATCGGCATCAACAACGGGTATTTGCGAAATTTGAAATTTACGCATACGCTCTATCGCATGAGAAACCAGCTCTTCGGTTTTTACGGTTACCAAAGGTTTGTCTGAGTGGTTTTTGATCAAATCGGTAGCCACAGAAATTTCTTCCTCCAAAAATCCTCTTTCCCGCATCCAATCGTCATTAAACATTTTACCCACATATCGGCTACCATGATCGTGATACAATACTACCACCACATCATCTTTGGTAAAATGCTCTTTGAGTTGCAAAAGTCCTTTAATCGCAGCTCCCGCACTATTTCCTAAAAACATCCCTTCTTCCTTTGCCAATTTTTGAGTGTATATGGCAGCATCTTTATCAGTAACTTTTGTAAATCCATCAATTACCGAAAAATCCACATTTTCAGGAAGAATGTCTTCACCAATACCTTCGGTAATGTATGAGTAGATTTCATTCTCATCAAAGATCCCTGTCTCATGATACTTCTTAAATACAGATCCATAGGTATCTACTCCCCATATCTTTATATCAGGGTTTTGTTCTTTAAGGTATTTTCCAACTCCGGATATCGTTCCTCCGGTACCTACTCCAACAATAAAATGAGTAACTTTTCCTTCCGTCTGTTTCCAGATTTCAGGACCAGTAGATTCGTAATGTGCTTGCGCATTGGACGGATTGTCATATTGATTCACATACCACGAATTTGGTGTCTCTTCAGCCAAACGTTTGGATACAGAATAATACGACCTTGGATCATCGGGTTCTACATTAGTAGGACATACCATTACTTTGGCTCCAACGGCTCTTAGGATATCCATTTTTTCCTTAGACTGTTTATCTGCCATAACGCATATTAGCTTATATCCCTTTACGATGGCTGCAAGGGCTAATCCCATTCCGGTATTACCCGATGTACCTTCAATAATAGTACCTCCTGGTTGTAATCTGCCATCAGCTTCTGCATCTTCAATCATTTTTAATGCCATACGATCTTTTACCGAATTTCCAGGGTTAAAAGTTTCATATTTGGCTAACACCAAGGCATCGACATCCTCAACCAATGCATTCATCTTTACCAAAGGAGTATTCCCAATGGTTCCTAATATATTTTCTGCGTATTCCACACTACTAATTTTAGATTCCCAAATGAAGGGTATTTTACTTGCAAAGATACGATGTAGATGATCTAATTCATCATAGTTCAATCAAATATTTTTCCGACATAAAAACTAATTACATCCCTGTTTTTACTCAAATCGAATCGATTTGGTAGGAGATATTTTTGACACAATATAAGAAGGTATCAGTAGCATAATTAAACACAATGCCATAGTCCCCAAATTTAATAATACGATATACCCTATATTAATGTATACCGGTGCGGTACTCACATAATAGGTTTCGGGATTAAGGCGTACCACCCCATAGACATCTTGAATCCAAAGCAATCCAATTCCTATTAGATTTCCCCAAAAAAGCCCTATGGCAATAAGGTAAGCCGCGTTATATAGAAACACTTTTCTAATGGTCCAGTCGGTTGCTCCCAATGCCTTCAAAACACCAATCATCGGTGTTTTTTCCAAAATAAGCACTAATAAAGCCGTGATCATATTAATTCCTGCAACCAGAATAATAATGGCAATAATACCTATGATATTGAGATCAAAAAGTTTTAACCATTCAAAAATGGTGGCGTACTTTAAGGTAATGGTTTGGCTATCTAAGGTAGAAGGAACATTTTCGTAGATCTCCTGTCCTTTGGCATCAATTTTTTCAAAATCATCAATATACACCTCAAAATTCCCCACTTCATCTTCTTTCCACTTGTTCATACGTTGTATATGTCGTATGTCGGCAAACAAATAGGTCTCATCAAACTCCTGAAACCCTGAATTATAAATCCCCACGATTTCAAAAGCTCTGATATAGGGTCGAGAGGCAGAACTCCCATTTTTCTTCAGGAAATAGGTAATCGCTTTATCCCCTATCCCCAATTTCAAACGATTCGCAAAATGAGAAGATAAAAGTATCTCGTTATTTAGAGTATCGGTAAAATCAGGAATTCGTCCTTCGATGATATATTCTTTAAAATGTTCCCAATTGTAGTCCTCTCCTATACCTTTTACCACAACACCATCAAAATCAGTCTCTGTACGAATCAATCCAATTTTGGTAGCTACTCCTTGCAAATGCTCAATTCCAGCCACTTCATCAAAATCTGGATAAAAATCTTGATTGGTGGATATTGGGATCAAAGTTTCTACACTACTGTTGTTATCAAAGCTATTAATTAAGATATGACCATTAAAAGCGGCAACTTTTTCCCGTATTTTACGTTGTAAACCTATCCCCGTAGCTACAGTAATCAACATCATAATCATACCAATCGCAATGGCAGAAATCGCAATTTTTACAATAGGAGTCGAAATGCTACTTTTATGTTCCTTACCTTTGATAAGGCGTTTAGCGATAAAATACTCGAAATTCAAGCTTAATTATGGTTTTTATTAAAAATGCATCTTCCAAAAAGATTGATAGGTTCAAAAATACATTTTTATTCCTTTCTCTGATTTTTATTTCCTGTATAAGTGGAATAAAAAAGGGATCTGGGGCCTCATCTCCCTCTGATCCAGAGGTTGTGTCTAACCAGATCGTGGTAAATGACACTGTACAAAATCAAGATCCAATACTGGTTGGGGCCAATCAAACCGAGGCGTATCTTCCTATACTTGAAAACAAAAAGGTAGGAATTGTTGGAAATCAAACCACGGTAATTTTTAGAGAAGGAGTCACCAACAAGAACTATATTCATCTGATAGACACCTTATTATCAAGAAATATAAACATCAAGAAAGTATTTGCTCCAGAACACGGATTTAGAGGAAAAGCAGATGCGGGAGAATTAATAGCCGACGGAAAAGACATTAAAACAGGATTACCTATTATCTCGTTGCATGGTAAAAATAAAAAACCTTCAAAAGAATCCCTTTCGGGTATTGAGATCATGGTTTTTGATATTCAGGATGTAGGAGTTCGGTTTTACACCTACATTTCTACCTTGCATTATGTGATGCAGGCCTGTGCAGAGAACAATATTCCTTTGTTGATTCTGGATCGACCAAATCCCAATGCTCATTATATCGATGGCCCAACCATGAAACCCGAACACACTAGTTTTTTGGGTGTACACCCTATTCCTTTAGTTCATGGTATGACCATAGGAGAATATGCCAAAATGACGAATGGACAAGGCTGGTTAGGCAATGAGCTAAAATGCAATATTACCGTAATTCCTGTCACGAATTATACTCATAACACTTCATATAGCTTGCCTATACGACCTTCGCCAAACTTACCCAATGATACAGCCATCAACCTATATCCTAGTCTTGGTTTCTTTGAAGGAACCACCATCAATGCGGGAAGAGGTACCGAAACTCAGTTTCAGATATACGGTTCTCCGGATCTTACTATAGACAAGTATGATTTTGCCTATACTCCCAAACCTAATTTTGGTGCCAAATATCCAAAACACCAGGGAGAAGTTTGTTATGGAAACGATTTAACCAATACTAAACGCCTCAAAGCCATCAATCTATGGTGGTTGGTTAACGCTTATAAAAACTCAACAGACAAAGAAAAGTTCTTCAAAACCAAATCTTTTACTGCTCATGCTGGGACCGAAAAATTACAGCAACAAATTATGGAAGGGGTAAGCGTGACAGAAATCAAAAAGTCATGGAGTGATGACCTTAGAAAATATATGGAAATGAGAAAGCAGTATTTGCTTTATCCGTAGCTATTAGACAATCAAGATTTTCGATGTTCATCAAATTACTCGGTTAATGATGTCCATATTGTAACCGCTTCTTTCTCTATATAATACCCCCTGTTTTCAGGGATAGAAGGGTCTTCTAGAATTAATATCTTTGTTTATGACTAAATTCATCCTCCGATACGTTATCATTGGCATGTTTGGATGCATTCATTGGGTTTCAGGACAAAGTGATGCTAGTGGTCTTGGGAAAGTCCCAAAGGAAATCACCCTCCAAGAGCTTGAAGATCGATTAATCGATGAGGCATTCGAATGGTTTAATAATAAGGAGTATGACCGAGCTTACAAGAGAGCACACGAACTTCGAAAATCTTTAAAAACAGAAAAGGCTGCCAGTAATAGCCTTTTACTCCTGGCGTATCATTTCAGAAATCAAACTCTGATCGACTCTTCAAACTTTTATGTAAAAGAAGCATTAAAGTATAACCATATTGGTACAGATTCTACAAAGGCCAAATTTCGATCTACTGCCTATAGCATTCTCGGAACTAATTATAAAAATCAAGGCCTGTTTGAGGAAGGCAGAAAATGGCATCTCAAAGGAATAGAAGAAGCCCAAAAATACAACGAAGAAAATTTACATTATACAAATACCCATGGGCTAGCTTTAAATTATAGTGAAGCAGGAGAATATGGAAAAGCCTTGGAGCTATTCAAAGAGTGCATTACTTATGAAGATGATGAGGAAATCGTTTTTGGAAGTTATATCAATATTGGTATGATTTACTCTGGTCTGGAAGATTACGAAACAGCCGAAAAATATTTACAAAAAGGAAGAGAACTTAGTCAACAAAAAAACAACCAAAGTGCACTTGCCGTCATATTGCTCAACCAAGGCGTGAATGCACAAACCCAAGGCCATCATGATCGAGCAATCGAATTGTATGAAGAAACTGTAGAAGTGAGTAGCAAAATCAATTTACGCCGTATAGAATTGATTGGAAGAATGAACATTGGAAGCGTGTTTTCGGAAATGGGGAACAATAAAGATGCAGAATTGATCTACAGTCTTGCCTTGTATCATGCCAGAGAAATGGGTTTGTTTGATCAACAACTCAATATTCTTGACAATCTAAAAGAAATTGCTATTGATCAAGGAAATTATAAGAATGCACTCCACCATTTATCTAAATATTTTGAGGTAAAAGACTCTATAGTAAAACTACAAAAGGTCAAAGAAATTAATGAACTAGAGGTTCGTTACGAAACCTTAAAAAAGGAAAAGGAAATCAAAATATTAAAGATTCAAAATTCGAATAGAGATCTTAAAGTAAAGAACCAGCAAGAAGCGATCAAAAACCTCAAACTAGAACAGGAAATCGAAAAAAAGGAGACCGAAAATCAGATTTTAGCTTTCGAAAATGCTTCAGAAAAAAGGGTGAATGAAATTAATTTATTAAAAAAGAATCAGGAACTTCAGGAATTGAATCTTGCTCGTCAAAAAACCATCAAGAATATCATTTTATATTCTTTCTTGATCATTCTTATTCCCATTATTGGTCTCCTGGCTATTTATTATCAAAAATTACAAACCCAGAGCGAATTGAACGTAAAAGAGAAAGAAGTAAATCAACAAAAGATTGCTTCTTTACTTAAAGATCAGGAACTAGAAGTGATCAAAGCAAGCGTTGAAGGGCAGGATAAAGAAAGGAAAAGAATTGCACAAGAGTTACATGATAGTATTGGAGGTAATCTTGCTGCCATCAAACTACAATTGAATAGTCCCCAGGTTAAGGACAAATCTTATAGGAATGGAATAAATCATCAAATCGATGAAACCTACCAGCAGGTACGAAGTCTTTCTCATAATTTGATTCCCAAAAAATTTAAGAAAAATAACTTTTGTGATGTTATTGAAGAATACCTTAGCAAAATTAGTAATGCAAGTAACATCGAATTGTCTATTGCAGTGTACCCTAGAAAAGAAATTGATCACCTTAGTGAAAAGCTTCATGTAGAAATTTTTAAAATTATTCAAGAGTTGATCACTAACACTATTAAACATGCCCAAGCATCCCAGGTAGAATTACACATTAATTTGGGGGAAAATTACGATTTGAATATTATTTTTGAAGATAATGGAGTTGGGTTCAATACTGAAAAGCAAAAAAATGGATTAGGCTTTTCTAATATAAAAAGCAGATTAAAGGACATATCTGGAATTTTATATATTGATTCCAGACCAAATAGAGGTACCGTTATTAACATTGAAATCCAAACACAATCCAGTCAAAAAAAGCAAGAACAAAAACTAGTAAACCCCTGAAAACACTTACCAACCACATCCTATTTTCTAGAACTCAATTCAATGTTGCAATCGGAGTTATTTTACTTATTTTTTTAGGTCTTTCTACCGAAGTTAGCGCCCAAATGGATAGCAAAGACAAAGCTTCTAACTATTATAACAAAAAAGAAGAAAGAACAATTGTTAAAAAGTTGCAAGCCTTAACGAATAGTACAATTAATGGGGTAAACAACAAAAAAGTGTATCAGGAAATCAACAGTCACTTTACTTCAAAAAAAGTAAGGAGTACCAGGTTTAAAGCCGATTTACATCTCATACTAACCGCTTATTTCAATAAAAGATCCGAAATTGATTCCTCTATTTATCACGCTAAAAGAGTATTAGCCTTAAAAGATTTTGAAAACGATACTCTCAGGAGTAACATTTACGGATTGGCGTATCACTGGTTAGGGAGTATCAATGGATCAATAGGTCTTAATAGCAAAGCAAAAAAGTGGTACCTAAAAGGTATTGAAATATCTCAAAAATATGATGACAAGCGTATTTATTATGTCAATGCTTTTGGCCTTGCCAACAGAATTACGAACTCTTCCAATAAGCTAGAAGAATTAGATACCGCTTTAGATCTCTATAAAAAATGCAGCGAGTATAAAGAACATAAAGAAATGGTTTTTGGATGTCTTGTCAATATCGCCAATATTTACGGATATAGAGAAAACTACCTTGAGTCTATTAATTACCTCGAACAGGCACTAGAAATATGCCGAAAAAATAATAGAAAAAGTTGTATTGGAACCATCTCGTTCAATCTGGCGGTCAACTACAAAAAGATAGACAAACTAAATCAGGCATTAACATTCGTAAGCGAGTCTATTGAAATAGCAGAAAATAATGGTTTCCAGAGAATGGAGGTAATGGCCAAGCTCGAAAAAGGTCGCATCCTAAGCCTACTAGCCAAATATGAGGAAGGCGAAAAATTGATCTTTGAGGCTTTGGAAAAAGCGAAAGCATTAAATTTATTAGAGAATCAAAAAACAATCTACTACCGGTTACGAGAAATTGCAATCCTACAAAATGACTATAAAAAAGCACTCAATTACAGCGACCAGTACACCGAAATCTTAGATTCCATAAGAACATTGGACAAAGACAAAGAAGTAAATGAATTGGAAGTAAAATACAAGACACTTCAAAAAGAAAGAGAAATAAAAATCCTGAAGGTAGAAAATACTAATCGTGAGCTAAAATTAAAAAATCAGGAAGAAGCGATTAAGAATTTAAAACTCGAAAAAGAAATTGAAAAAAAGGAGAACGAGAATCAAATTCTTGCTTTTCAAAATGTTTCAGAAAAAAGAGTTAATGAGATTAGTTTATTAAAAAAAGATCAAGAACTACAAGAGTTAAATCTTGCTCGTCAAAAAACAATCAAAAATATTATTTTGTATTCTTTTTTGATCATTCTCATTCCTATCATTGGTTTGTTGGCGATCTACTATCAGAAATTGCAAACCCAAAGCAAATTAAATGTGAAAGAAAAAGAAGTGAATCAACAAAAGATTACTTCCTTACTAAAAGATCAGGAATTAGAAGTAATTAAAGCCAGTGTCGAAGGACAGGACAAAGAAAGGAAAAGAATTGCACAAGAACTACATGATAGTATAGGAGGTAATCTTGCCGCGATCAAGTTACAATTGAATAGTCCTGAAATTAAAGACAAACACCTAATTGGCACTATCAACCATCAAATAGACGAAACTTACCAGCAAGTAAGAAACTTATCTCATAACCTCATCCCAAAACGATTTGGAAAAAATAAGTTTTGTGATGTTCTGGAAGAATACCTGGATAAAATTGGATCCTCTAGTAGCATTACTCCACATTTTTCTTTACATCCCAGAAAAGAAATTGATCTTCTAAATGAAGAATTACAAATTGAAATCTTTATGATTATTCAAGAACTTATTACCAATACCATTAAACATGCAGAAGCCAGCAGTATTGAATTGCATATCAATATGGCAAAAGAAGATACTGTAAATATTATTTTTGAGGATAATGGAGTTGGGTTTGATATTCAAAAGATTGCCGAGGGATTAGGATTTGTCAATATAAAAAGTAGATTAGAAAAAGTCTATGGATCCTTAATTATTGACTCTAGAAAAGGCAGGGGGACTATTATCAATATTGAAATTAACAATCTCAAACCAACCACTTATGAAATATAATTTGATTATTGTTGACGACCATAAAATGTTTTTGGACGGCTTATTAAGCATTCTTAATTCTGAAAATGATTACAATGTTTTGTTATCCAGTAAAGATGGTTCGCATATCGCTAAATACCTGGAAATTAATCCCGATGAGAAAATTGACCTCATTATTACCGATATATCCATGCCGCAACTGGATGGGATTTCTTTAAACAAGATCATTAAAGAGAAAAATCAACATATTAAAACCTTGGTGGTAAGTATGCATAGTGATGTTGAAATGATCGATGATCTCATCGAGAATGATGTTGACGGATACGTGCCCAAAAACGCAGAAAAAGAAGAGCTTCTTAAAGCAATCCAAACCATTCTGCAAGGAGAAAAATATTTTTCTAAAGAAATAAAAGATATTTATCTTCAAAACAAACTGTCCAACAAGAAGAAAGAAAGTGTAAAATTAACACAACGGGAAGTCGAAGTAATCACCCTGATCGCTCAAGAGTTTACCACACAAGAAATTGCAGATCAATTGTTTTTAAGCAAGCATACTGTTGAGAGTTACCGAAAAAATCTAATGAGTAAACTGAATGTAAGGAACGTTGCTGGGTTGACAAAATATGCACTCAAAATGAAATATATAGAGCACTAAAATCTAATGTTGGCCTTCTTAATTGGAGGCCAACCCTCTATTTTTGAAACCTGTTCCCAAACGATAACTTAAAATAATACCATGTGTAGTTTGTACAGGAGCATCTCTTAGCATTTGATTGTAGTTATAAATCAAACGCAAGTGATCTGAAAGGTATAACCCCGCCAAAAGATTAATCGATGAATTTGTGCGGTACCCTGCTCCTACTTCTATCTTATTTTTATAGCTAACAATGGTATTAAAATCAAATTGAGCGGGAGCACCAGAAACATATTTGGATAAAATACTGGGGTTGATCATTATTTCTTCAAATCGTGAAGCAAAAAAACGATACCCGGCATACAGGTAGTAAGGAATTTCAAGATTGATATTATCCTCCGTAGACCATGCATCCCCTAATAGATTTGGCGCAGAAAACCCTACATACATTTTATTTCTATTATACAAAATCCCTACTCCCAAGGTAGGTAAGGTAGTATTGATATTGTTGGCAAAATTAGGATCATTTTGTATCCCTAACTCTAATAAGTTTTCATCATAGATCATCGCGCCAGCGGTAATCCCAAAAGACAAAACATGAGGATTATACGACCACCATCGTGCGCGATTATAGTTATGATCAAAAATTAATTTATACGCATATGCAGCAAATATATTGGTAGCAGTAGTCACCCCTACCTGATCACTAAAAACTCCTGCGCCAAATCCCATTTTTTCGGATCGCAAAGGTGAATTGAACAATACACCTATATTTCTTGGACTCCCTTCTATCGAATTTACATACCCTCTATTACTGAGTGTAAATTCTGAATTTTGGTGAAAACCAGCATGTGCAGGATTAATGATCACTGTATTGTAATTATAATTGGCAAACACAGGAGTTTGTTGAGCAAACATAGTGCTCCAACTCATCAACAATACCACTAGGGTTATGAATGTATAGTTCTTTTTCATGAATTAACGTTTTAAAACAAGGAAACCTTCTGTTTTCCTTAAGGAGTTTGGGCCACTAGTTCTAATTTTGAAGAAATAGGTTCCCTCGGGGAGTTGATCTCCTCCAAGACTTCGTTTTCGATTAGCAATTCCTCTAAATACTCTTGAAGTGTTGTTATATCCTTCTATTTCGAAGACCAAATCTCCCCACCTATTAAAGATGGACACACTGTTATTTGGATAGTTCTCTATAGTATCGATCTCCCAAAACTCATTGATTCCGTCCCCATCTGGAGAGAATCCATATCTTGTTTCATCTTCTTCTTGTGGTGTTACAAACACTATAACCTCATCTACAGCGACGCATCCGTCTTCACTGGTAAACTCCACCAAATATGTAGTAGTAATAGAAGGGCTTGCTATGGGATTAGAAGTAGTAGTATCACTCAATCCAATTGAAGGAGACCAAACAAAACTTCCTGTGGTCGATGCTGTGGCATCCAACTGGATTTCCTCACCCTCTGTAATGCGCTCATCCTCCCCGGCATCAATGGTACAAGTCGGAAGAGGATTGTCTATGACGGTTACCTCAAAACTACATTGACTCGTATTTCCTGCATTATCGGTTAACACAAATGTATTAATAGTAGTTCCTATAGGGAACTCTGCTCCTGATGGTAACCCTGTTAACTGTACTATGGAGTTTACTCCGCAGTTATCGTTTACGATGGGATCCGAATACACTACCGTAGCAAAAGTGCTATTGGCATCTGCATTTTGTGTGATATTTGCAGGACAATTGATATTAGGATCCGTACCATCATTAATGGTAATTATTTGGGTCACATTGATGCTGTTACCTGCAGCATCGGTAACACTATAGGTTCTAGTAATCACTTCCGGATTGCTGTTTCCATCACTCACGTCATTCACAAAAGCAATCGTAGGCGTACCACAATTATCGGTATGATCAGTTATTATTGTAATATCAGGTGCTGGTGCACTACACTGTGCATTAATTGGTGGTAGGTTACTTGCGGTAGGAAGAATATTGTCGTTAAGGGTTATTGTTTGAGTCACGTTAATACTATTCTCTGCAGCATCGGTAACGCTATAGGTTCTTGTGATTATTCCCGGACTTGTTATTACGTCACTTACAAAAGCAACATTGGGAGTACTACAGTTATCTGCCTCGTCTGTAACCACTGTAATGTCTGGCATAGGTGCGCTACATTGAGCACTAATCGATGATGGATTACTTGCCGTTGGGAACGTTGTATCGTTAATAGTGATTGTTTGGCTCACATTGATACTGTTCCCCGCAGCATCAGTAACACTATAGATTCTTGTGATCACTTCTGGGTTGCTGTTGCCATCACTTATATCTTCTACAAATGCCACAACAGGAGAGCTACTACAGTTATCTGCCTCGTCTGTAACCACTGTAATGTCTGGCATAGG
>NZ_FQYP01000023.1 GCF_900141785.1 Aquimarina spongiae
CTTAAAGATTCATTCCTGATCCCTATCAACCTGTTAGCAATATGGATAAGCTACCTTAAAATCAGTACAACTAGTAAAAAAATAACAGAAAACTTAAAATTTAAACTAACCACTATATGGTAAAAAACTACTATCAAAACCTTATATAAAGCATTAAAACAGTACTACATACATGTAAAAGATACCTTATGAAAAAAACAACTACTTACACTATTAAAAAAAATATTTACCGAGACTACGGTTTCCCATAACATCAGTATTCGATAATTTTTGATCTTAGGGAAGAAGGGAAAAACAAGAATTATGGACAATTTATTTAATGTATATCAAGAGATTAAATTAAAAGGAGAAATTGGAATTTTAAGACGGAACAATATCCAAAACAATTCAAAAAAAACATATCATATCCGCGGAAAACTAAAATACGGGAAATTAGTCGAGGATGAATTTTTTAACAAATCAGACGAGCTTTTGTATCGTGTAGAATACTTTATCTCTTACGACAGTAACTATCGATATATCAGAATTAAAGATGAAAAAAATTCTGCCTGCTACGAAACTGAAGATTTACCGTATTTAAACATATCCGAAGGCAATATAGTAACCCTTAAAACTGGTGGTCCTAAAATGGAAATCATTGGGTTTAACAAAGACTATGTAAAATGCCAATGGAATGATCAATCTGGAGTTAAGTCGGTGTATTATCCTTATTACTCTCTTGAAAATGTATCAAAATAATTTTCTATATCGTTCTTAGCATCTTTACGAATGACACTATAAGTTATCGACTCCCCCCATTACTATAAAGATATAACTGCCACTATTTACAAATGGCAAGATGAATGGCGTACATTGTCATTTACCCCAGAAAAATTATGACTTGAATTAAAATTATACACCCCAATATTCTGTATAGTTTTAAAACAACTAACGTATCGCATACCTCATGATTTGTTTCATATCGTCAAAAGCATATATTTCAGTATAACACGAAATACATCAGCTTCACCACAATCACATTTTGAATTCTGGCTTAAAATTTTTGACGTTTAACCAATTTTATGAGATATGAAACAACACTACTCCAATGTATGGATCTACCCTGGTATTATCCTACTAACCATTCTTGCTTCTTGTGAGAAAGACGACATTACCACATATAATCAACCTCAAATACAAGAGGTGACCATAGCCAAACCTGTTCAAGACACCACCTATACGGACGAAGAACTATTAAAAGTTCTGGATGAGGAATTAGAATTTTTAGAAAATGACGAAAAAGCCGGGATTGTAGATATCTCGCATATGGATATTGTAAAAGAAAATCCAAAAAAAATCTATGTGCATTACCTACCCTGGTTTCAAAGTAAAGATTATGATGGATACTGGGGGCAACACTGGACGATGACTAACCAAAACCCTGATCAGCTAGATGAGAATGGCAATGCGCAAATTGCTTCCTATTACAATCCAATGATTGGTCCATACTCTTCAAACGATCCAGATCTGCATGAATATCATTTCCTTACCATGAAATTATCAGGAGTTGATGGAGTTATCTTTGATTGGTATGGCAGCAAAGATCTTCACGATTATGGATTAATTAAACAATCCACAGAAACTTTTATAGAAACCCTGGAAGATCTGGGACTTAAGTTCTCTATAATGTACGAAGATCGAGTAGCCATGCAAGCTGCACAAGCCGGTCTATCCACTAGTACGGTTGCCGCTGCACAAGAAGATTTTTCATACATCAATGACACCTATTTTTCTAGTCCAGAATATATGGAATACAACGGAAAAAAATTGTTGTTCGTTTTTGGACCGCATCATATCAATACCGAAAATGAATGGAATGAAGTATTCGAAGTACTCCCCGAAGAAAATCATCCCGACTATTTAACCTTATGGGCCGCTAGCAACCGTGTTGGTGCCAACTCTGCCGGCGAATTTTTATGGGTAGATAAAGATCATCTATTGGCGCATGAGTATTATTACGATACCTACCCCACGATGAATAAGATTACCGTAGGATCTTCATACCCCGGATTCAAAAGTTTCTATAAAGATGGTGGATGGTCTGATGGAATTAATGAATGGAGCATTGACACTGATCAAGGCAATACTTTTGTAGAAACGCTTAATTATACCCATCATGAGCAATCTGATTTTATTCAAATTATCACCTGGAATGATTTTGGTGAGGGAACCATGATAGAACCTACCGAAGAATTTGGGTTTATGTATCTACAAATCTTGCAACAATATACAGGTGTTCCCTTTACACCAAATGATCTGCAGGTAGCGGCAGACTTATATAAGATCCGAAAAAAGTTCAAAAATAACAACCTGGCACAACGCTTATTAGATCGAACATACGAGTATGTAAAAGAATTGAAACTACAACGTGCTGATCAAGTGATAAAAGCAATTAACCGTTTTTTCTAATATAGAAATCAAAAACTTAGAAATTATGAAGCATATATACCAGACCAATACCCCAAACTATTTTTTAGCCAAGCATTTGCATTTGACGTTTTTTGAAATTTTTAAGATTTTTTTATGTTAAAAAAGGGCAGAATCTGGTCTATTTTTAACCAAAAATTGTTGAGGAAATCCACATTATTGTTAACAAATGTAGTACAAAGACTACTTTTTTTGAATAAAAAATGTTAAAATTTCAAGGAAAAACATCCTATTTTCGATGAAATACACATTTTTTGGTACTTCC
>NZ_FQYP01000021.1:2500-4338 GCF_900141785.1 Aquimarina spongiae
CGTCACCCTAATGGGCTCCGACCGCTTGTAAGCGTATGGTTTCAGGGTCTTTTTCACTCCCTTATTCAGGGTTCTTTTCACCTTTCCCTCACGGTACTGGTTCACTATCGGTCTCTCAGGAGTATTTAGCCTTAGCGGATGGTCCCGCCAAATTCACACAGGGTTTCCCGTGCCCCGCGCTACTCAGGATACTACTAAGTATTTGATCTTTACTTATACAGGGCTATCACCTTCTCTGGCCTGTCTTTCCAAACAGTTCTAATTCATTACAAATCCTATGTTGTAGTCCTACAACCCCAAACCGGCCGTAACCGATTTGGTTTGGGCTATTCCGCGTTCGCTCGCCACTACTAACGGAATCACTATTGTTTTCTTCTCCTATGGGTACTTAGATGTTTCAGTTCCCCACGTTCGCCCATCTTACGATGTGACATGTCTTCAACATGCCGGGTTGCCCCATTCGGAAATCCACGGATCAACAAGTATGTGCCTCTCCCCGTAGCTTATCGCAGCTTATCACGTCCTTCTTCGCCTCTGAGAGCCTAGGCATCCCCCATACGCCCTTAATTAGCTTATGTCTTATGCTTTAATTTGCTCTTAGTTTTTATTTTACATCACACAATTTTACAATCATGTGTGCTCGTTTTTTCTCTAAATCAATATGTCAATGAACGTTGTGGCGAGTCGCCACTGACTAATACATCAGTAACTACTCCCTGCAATACTCTTGAAATTTATATCTCAAGGCATTGCCTTGTGGAGAATACCGGAGTCGAACCGGTGACCTCCTGCGTGCAAGGCAGGCGCTCTAGCCAGCTGAGCTAATTCCCCGTCTTATAAAGTTGACCGTAGCCAAATATTAGTTGACAGTAGCACAACTTCTAAAATTTCCTTATTCAATATAAAATGAACTTAATTCGTAGTCTCAGGCAGACTCGAACTGCCGACCTCTACATTATCAGTGTAGCGCTCTAACCAGCTGAGCTATGAGACTTCGTTAGTAAAAATCAATCGCCTAATAAAACAATCGATCCCTTAATATTTAATTGACAGCCGAAAAACTAAAATCAACCCTTAAATAAAAACCTTCTGAGTCGTACCATTTCTAAATTCTCTAGAAAGGAGGTGTTCCAGCCGCACCTTCCGGTACGGCTACCTTGTTACGACTTAGCCCCAGTTACTAGTTTTACCCTAGGCCGCTCCTTGCGGTGACGGACTTCAGGTACCCCCAGCTTCCATGGCTTGACGGGCGGTGTGTACAAGGCCCGGGAACGTATTCACCGCATCATGGCTGATATGCGATTACTAGCGATTCCAGCTTCACGGAGTCGAGTTGCAGACTCCGATCCGAACTGTGACCGGCTTTATAGATTCGCTCCTTATCACTAAGTGGCTGCTCTCTGTACCGGCCATTGTAGCACGTGTGTGGCCCAGGACGTAAGGGCCGTGATGATTTGACGTCATCCCCACCTTCCTCGCGGTTTGCACCGGCAGTCTTGCTAGAGTTCCCGACATTACTCGCTGGCAACTAACAACAGGGGTTGCGCTCGTTATAGGACTTAACCTGACACCTCACGGCACGAGCTGACGACAACCATGCAGCACCTTGTAATCTGTCCGAAGAAAACTCTATCTCTAAAGCTGTCAGACTACATTTAAGCCCTGGTAAGGTTCCTCGCGTATCATCGAATTAAACCACATGCTCCACCGCTTGTGCGGGCCCCCGTCAATTCCTTTGAGTTTCATTCTTGCGAACGTACTCCCCAGGTGGGTTACTTATCACTTTCGCTTAGCCACTCAGACCGAAGTCCAAACAGCTAGTAACCATCGTTTACGGC
>NZ_FQYP01000017.1 GCF_900141785.1 Aquimarina spongiae
CTATCCGATACAATATATGACAAACGAGAAGCCGGATTACTCAAATCCAAAGGAACATAGGCACAGCCTAATTTTAGAATCCCTAAAATCGAAACCATCATATCAAATCCTCGTGGTAGCTGAAGACCAACATAAGAACCGGAACAAACACCATGGGCATCTCTTAAGTAATGCGCCAAACGAGTAGAACGTGCATCTAAATCTCCATAACTCATTTCTAAATCTCCATGAACTAAGGCAATACCATCCGGTGAAGAAGCTACACTAGCCTCAAACAATGATAGAAAACTATCAGCTTCTCCATAATCTATATCTGTAGCATTAAAAGAGTACAACAAATCCTCTTTATCTGTAGCAGAGAGATACTCAATATCATTAACTTTCTCAGTTTCTATATTCACGATTGAGTTTATTACCTCTTGTAATTGGTTCCCTATCATTAAAACTATCTCTTCATTGAGTACCGATGGGTTATAGCTAAGGTCAATCTTTAATGCTTCTTCAATAGACACTGCTATTGATAGTGGATAGTTGGTTTGTTCTTTCACCTGTACATTATCAATAACAATTCCCGAAAGACTATCTTCACTAGCACTAGAAGGGTAGTTCTCAAACACGACAATCGTATCGAACAAATCTCCCCTTACCCCAATACTATCTTGGATTTCAACCAACGATGAATGACTATATTCTCTAGAGGATGTATGCCCTTTTTGAAGAGTAGTAAGCCAATCTACAATAGAAGACTCTCCTTCAATAATAGAACAGACTGGAAGTGTATTAATATATAAACCAACTCTTTCTTCAATATTGATAATTTCAGGAATTCTTCCCGAAACAGTCGCTCCGAAAACTACATGATTAGAATTTGTATATCTAGATAATAAAAATCCCCAGGCACCTTGAACTATCGTATTAAGAGTTAGATGATGACGCTGAGTAAAATCTAAAAGAGCAGTGTATATCTCTTTATTTATTGAAAAACCATATTTTTTATTTTCTTCCTGTATATTTTTATCCTCATAAGTTCTGATAAAAGGTAAAACAGTAGGTTTTTGGATATTAGATAAATAATCAGCCCAATAGGTATTGGTTTTTAATTTTGATTTTCTATCGATAGCATCGATATAATCTCTGTAATTATCAATTTCTATTGGATCTATCTCTTCCACATTAATTAGTTGAGAATAGCCTTCGACAAATTTATTTACAAGAACTGGGAATGACCAACCATCCCAAAGTAAGTGATGATTTGTAATTATCATTTTTGTCTTTGTAGAAGATAACTTCAACAAAGTAATTCTCATCAAAGGAGGAGTTTCAAGATCGAACGGAGTTTGCGCATCGACTTTTAAAAAATCAGAAATTGCGACATTTAGTTCTTCCTGATTATATTGACTATAATCCAGTACTTCCAATGACAATAAAGCATTTTCAAAAACCCCTTGTACCGGAGTATCAAATACATCAGAGAAAAACCCTGTTCTTAGGATACTATGAGCGGCAACTATCTCTCCCCAAGCACGTCTAAAATATTCTAAATTAAGGTCTCCTGTTAAATCACAACTGATCTGTACAACATAAGCATTATAGTCTCGGTTATACAAACTGTGAAAAAGTATTCCCTCTTGCAACGGACTCAACTTATATATATCTACTAATCCTTTTTCGGCTTTCTTATCAAAGAACTCATTTAATTGAGTATTAGTAGTAACCTCAGTAAGTCCATAATCATCTGGAGTCTTTACATTTTTTTCAAGTTCTGAACAATGTTCTATAATATGCTCTAAATTCTCCTGAAAACTTTCCGCTAGATATTGAATAGTATTTGCATGGTACTTTGTTGTATCATATGCCCATATCATTTCCAGAACTCCATTGGTAACCATCCCACTAACCATGATCTTATGAAGATTTTGGTTAGCGTCACTTATATTATTCCCTGCACTTTCCTCTGCCCAACTCAAGAAATCTTCTGATGTAGAAACCCTATCAAAATTCCCAAGATAATTAAATATTAACTCCTGAAAATCAAATGACTCGAATGTATTTAACTCATTTATTTTATTCTGATATTTAGAACATACTCCAAATCCTAAACCCTTGTTAGGGATTTTTCTTAACTGTTCTTTTACTTCAGTAATTAATTCAGGTAGTGTATAATCATCCGAATAAGATAATAATACAGGGTAAATATTTGTAAACCACCCTACTGTTTTGCTCAGATCAACATCTTCAGCTATCTCTTCTCGACCATGACCTTCTAAAGCAAGAACAAAATCCGTTTGTTCTGTCCACTTACAAATTGTTCTTGTTAGTGCACTTATAAGTACATCATTTATTTCTGTATTATAAGCTTGGTTGGTTTGTTGTAACAACGCATTTGTATATTCGGAAGAAAGTTTGATCTTTACTTCCTTGATATCTTTTTGCTTCGATACTTGGTCTGATTTAAAATCAACTGGCAAAGGTTTAAATTTTTCAAGTATATCTTCCCAATACTTGGCTTCATTGTTCAATAAACTACTGTTAGAATATTTGAATAGACAGTTTTGCCATTCTCTGAAGGATGTGGTTTTTGCATATGGTTGTATTTTTGCACCATTAATCAGAGTACCTATTATCTCAGATAAATCTTCAACAATAATTCTCCAGGAAACTCCATCTACTGCAATGTGATGAGCCACAATAAACAATCGATTATATTCCTCTTTTTCAGGAGTCTTAAACATTACAAATCTTACTAACTCGCCTTTTTCAAGAGATAAACTCGTTTGATTTTTTTCACAAACCGCCTCTAACTTTTCATGAAAATTATCTGTTTCATTAATATCTACAATCTCGAGTTCGCCTTTGTAATTCCCATAGTGTTGCGTTGGAATATCTCCTTCTGAAAAATCATATGAAAAGCGTAATGCATCATGTTGAAGCATTAGAAAATCTATACTTTCTTTCAACTGTAAATCGTTGATTTTTTTATCGACATTAAGGAGTATAGACTGATTATAATGATCTTTTTGAAGAAAATTAGTTTGAAAAAAGTGCTCTTGAATTGGCCCAAGAGTTACTTCTCCCTCCAGATGTCCTTGTTCAGATTTTATTTCATCATTTTCTCGAAGATGACTTGAAAGTTCTGCTATATTTTGAAAATTAAAAATGTCTTTGGTTCTAAAAAACAGACCTTTTTCCTTTGCTCTACTTACAAATTGAATTGCAATAATAGAATCTCCTCCTAATTCAAAGAAATTATCATTGATCCCGATCTGATCTACCCCTAATAACTCCTGCCATATTGTAGCTATCTCTCGTTCAATTTTACTTTGGGGTGCTATAAACTCCGTGGTTAATATTTCATCAATTATTGGTTTAGGCAGCTTTCGTTTATCAACTTTCCCATTGGAGGTTAAAGGAATTTCTTCTATTTGAACAAGAAAAGCTGGAATCATATAATTTGGCAATTTCTCCTTTAATTGTTCTGTTATTTGATTTTTGTCAAAACCTCCTTCTGCAACCACATAACCAATTAATTTCTTTAGTCCTTTCTCATCTTCATGAACGAGCACTACAGATCGTTGAACTTCTTCTAACGTTTCGAGTACCGATTCAATTTCTCCGAGTTCTATTCGATATCCTCGAATCTTTACTTGTTCGTCAATTCGCCCAAAAAACTCTAGTTCATTATTGTTTGTCCATCTTGCGAGATCCCCAGTTCTATACATCAGTTCTCCAGTTTCAAATGGATCTTCGACAAACCTGTTATTGGTTAATTCCTTGTTATTTAAATACCCTTTAGTAACTCCTTTTCCTGATAGGAATAATTCTCCAACAGAGCCAATAGGCAATACCGAAAAATTCTCATCTAATATGTAGGCTTTGGTATTACCAATCGGAATTCCAATCGGAATCTTTGAACCTACCGGAAATTCGTGTTCTACCTTCCTTATTAATGAAGTTACAGTGGTTTCCGTAGGCCCATATTCGTTATAAAAATCATAATCGTTTACATATTGATTCACCAATTCGGAGCTACATTCTTCTCCTCCAGAAACGACACGTCGTAAACTTGGCTGATAATTTAATTGTAAACCATTTAAATAGGTCGGCGTAGCATGTAAGTGAGTAATGTTATGATCCTGTATGTACTTGTTAAAATTGACATTGTCAATAATAGTTTCTTTGTCTATTAACACTAAAGTTGCACCTGTGGCAAATGCGAGCCATATTTGCTCTACAGAAGCATCAAAGCTGATACTTGAAAATTGTAAGATCTTATCCGTTGAGTTCACTCCAAAATACGACCTTTGAGAACATATCAGATTCACCACAGATTCATGAGTGACCATTACTCCTTTTGGTTTACCGGTAGAACCAGATGTATAAATGATATAAGCGACATCATCTTTATTGATTACTACTTCTTTCAAATCAAAAGAGGCCTCTTTGAAGTATTCTATCTGATCTAGAACAATCGTTGGAATTTCGAAAAGGTCTTGGTATTTATCTTGAGTGAGTACAATATCGGCTTGGGTATCTTTTAAAATATATTCTATACGTTCATTTGGAAGAGACGAATCTATAGGCACATATGCTGCTCCTGCTTTTAGGATTCCTAAAATCCCTACAATCATATCAATAGATCTTTCTACGCATATAGGGACTAAATTACCCGAAGTGACCCCTTGATTTATTAGAGTATTAGCAAGACCATTGGATTTAGCATCTAATTCTGCATAACTAAGCTCTGAGTTGAAAAACTCAAGTGCCTTGGCAAATGGATTTAGTTTAACCTGTTCGGTGAAAAGATCTATGGTTGAATTATATTTTTCGACATCTTTTACTTCATTGTTCTCATTATTAACAAGCAAGATTTGTTGATACTCTTTTTCTGAAAGTAGATCAATATCTTTTACCTTTTTAAAGGGTCTTTCTGCAATTTGAGATAGTACTCTCAAATAATATGTTCCAAATCTTTCAATGGTAATAGCCGAAAACAAATCATCTCGATATTCGAATACGGCATTCAAACTATCAGGAGTTTTATCTACCGTAAGGGTAAGATCAAATTTGGAAACATTATATTCTAACGATTGTAAGGATAAGTTAGCATTCCCAAGAGATATGCTTGGAACTTCATCATTATTTTCATAAGCAAACATGATATGAAATAATGAATTTTCAAAACTATCCCTTTGTGTCGATAAATTGTTGACTAATAGTCCAAAAGGTATATCTTGATGATCGTAAGCCTGTAAAGTTGTTTTCTTAACTTGTTGAAGCTGATCTACGAAAGCCTTTTCTGTGCTGATATTTGTTCTTAACACCAATGTATTTACAAAGCATCCTATCAAGGATTCGATATCTGGGTCAAATCGATTGGCCACAGGAGTTCCAATACTTATATCTTTTTGGCTTGTATATTTTGATAAAAGTACCTGAAAAGCCGCTAGCAGTAACATGTACATTGTTACCTCCTGGTTTTTTGCTACTTTTTCAAGTTCTTGTGTTAGGGATGCGCTTATCGGAATCGTAATAGTTTTACCTGTTCCTTTGTTTTCTGAAAATCTGGGATAATCTGAAGGGAGATTAACAGGCTCTATTCCAGAAAGGTGGTTCTTCCAAAAAGATAGTTTTTCTTCAAGTTTCTCCTCCTTTAAATATTGTCTTTCCCAATTTGCATAATCCGCATATTGTATCTCTAATTCTGGTAACGCTACAGGTCGATTTTCTAATTCGGCATTATACATCTCCATCATTTCTTTGGCAAAAATTGGAAGTGACCAACCATCTGCAGCGATATGATGCATTACGATAATAAGAAGAAAAGTGTTATCTATTCTTTTGTATAAGGTAACTCTTAACATATGATCCGAAGAAAGATCAAAAGGTTGGTACACCAAATTTTCTACAATTTGGTCTTCGGACAAAGAAGTCTTTGAGGCTTCAACATAAGAAAGTTTCCATTGATCTTTAGAAAGTATCTGTTGAAAAAGATGTCCTTTTTCTTGATAAAAAACAGTTCGTAGACTTTCGTGACGATTGACTATTTTGTTGAATGTAGATTCCAAAATATGCTCGTCAATTTCATTATCGACAGAGAACATTGCTGGAATATGGTAATGTACGCTACCGTCATAATTATCAATTAACCACAGTCTTTCTTGAGCAAAAGAAAGAGGGATTCTATCATCTTCATTTCTTGGAAACGGTTTGATTCTTGAATATTTACCATCCTCAGAACTATTTACGGTTTCATTGAGTAAGAACTCTCTAATTTCTTCTTTTCTTTCTCTAAATGTTTCGATATCGGATGGAGAAACCTCAACGCCCTCTTTTACAGTAAGCATTAATTTTTCTCCTTGTAAAAAGATGGTTATTCCTTTCTTTGAAGCATCTTCTAAGAAAGATATTACATCAGTTTCTATACTTAATTCATTTATCATTTCTTAGTAGTTTTTAAAGTTCGATAGTAATACCATTGGTCACTTCATCTTTTTTATGTAATGAAGAAATCACACGAATATATTTTCCAAGCTCACTTAAATTGCCTAGTTCAAAAAATCTTTGGATAGATATATGCACAGAAAACTCCTTGTTCATAACCGATAATACTCTTACAGCTAACAAGGAATGCCCTCCTAGTTCAAAAAAGTTATCGTAAACTCCGATTCGATCTATATTTAAAAACCCTTTCCATATCTCTGCAATCCTAATTTCTACTGCATCTCTTGGCGCCACATACTGTGTAGTGAGTACTGAAGTATACTCTGGTTTCGGTAACCTTTTACGATCCAGCTTCCCATTATGATTTAAAGGTATCTCTTCTAATCTCATGATTGTAGAGGGAATCATATATTCAGGTAGTTGTTCTTTTAAGGTGTTCAAAATCTTTTTGGCATCAAATTCCTTTTCGTTCATTACCACATATGCGCCAAGGATTGCATCTCCGTTTTTATCTTCTATTTTGATAACCGCAGCTTGTTGAACCGAGGTGATCTGTTCTAATGTTGCTTCTATTTCTCCTAGTTCAATTCGATATCCTCTAATTTTAACTTGAGTATCTATCCTTCCTAAAAACTCAATGTTTCCATCTGGAAGCCACTTTGCAAGGTCTCCTGTTTTATATAGCTGGTAAGAGCTTTCTTTTTCATACGGATCAGCAATAAATTTTTGTTTGGTCAATTCGTCTCTATTCAAATACCCTCTAGCGACTTGTATACCGCCTATCAAAAGTTCTCCTGCAATACCGATTGGAAGCTTATTTTTATACTTATCTACGATATAAATTTTTGTATTGGCAACAGGTTTCCCGATCGGAACTACGTTCGAAAACTCTGTATTCTCGGTAAGATTTATCGCTGTTACATCAATTGCTGCTTCTGTAGGTCCATATAAATTATAAAGATTAACCTCAGGAAGTTTGGCTCTAAACTCTTTTACGGTTGATGATTTTAGTTCTTCTCCGCTACAAATTACATTTTGCAGACTTTTGCAATTGCCTTGATGCAATTGGGTTAAGAACACCGACAACATCGATGGTACAAAATGCATTGTTGATATTTGTTCCTTTTGAATGAGTTCCTGTAAATACATAGGATCTTTATGACCATCTGGCTTAGCAAAAACTAATCTGGTTCCTGTAATTAACGGCAGTAACAGTTCCCACACAGAAACATCAAAACAAAATGTCGTTTTTTGAAGTATAACGTCATCTTTGGTTACTCCCAAATAATCTCTCATCCACAATAATCTATTCAGTATTCCCGAATGCTGGTTCATGACTCCTTTAGGTTTACCTGTGGTTCCTGAAGTATAAATTACATATGCCAAATCATCGTTACTCAATAACACTCCAGATGGTTTACCCGATTCCTGGATATATATTTCTTGTTGGTCTATACAGATAGGTTCCTGTGTAATGAAAAGATGTTTGTATTTGCTTTGAGTGATTACAAATTCAGAATCCACATCCTTTAAAATAAAATCTATACGATCCTTTGGGTATTCTGGATCTATTGGAGCATATGCACCTCCGGATTTTAAAATTGCCAAAATTCCAATCATCATTTCCAATGACCGATCGATACAGATTGGAATTATAGTTTCAGGAGTTACCCCCTTGTTAATCAATAAATTTGACAAACGATTAGAACGTACATTAAGGTCCTCAAAACTTAAACTTTCTTCACCAAATACTACTGCCGTGGCTTTTGGCTGTGACTTTACCTGTTCTGCAAATAACTCTAATATGGTATTGTATTCGGGGTAGGCCACCTCGGTTTCATTAAAATTATGAAGTATATCATGATCCTCTGCAGAAGTCACAGGTAGTTTGTATATTTTTTCTTCCGGTCTTGTCGCTACTGCCTCGAGTAAATTCTGAAGATATCGCGATAGACTTTTAATCGTGTCTTCTTTGAAAAGTTCAGTTCTGTAATTAATTATGAATTCAATGCCATCCGAAGTTTGAGTAGCATCAAAAGTCAATTCAAATTTGGCTACATTGTTATGTACTCCAGCTGCCTTGGTTAAGGTAGTATTACCTAGATTTATTTCAGATAAGTTTTCCTCGTTTTGCAAAATTAGCATCACCTGAAACAATGGACTTCTATTCAGATCTCTGTTATCTACTACATTATCTATTATTTTTTCGAATGGTATTTGCTGGTATTTCTGTGCCTCAAGTGTGGTGTTTCTAATTATATGAAGCAACTCCAAAAATGTTTGCTCCTCATCCACAAAAGTCCTAAGAGCTAAAGTGTTAACAAAAAACCCTATTAATTGATCCACTTCAATTTGTTCCCTATTTGCAACAGGTGCTCCCACACATATATCAGATTGTCCTGTATACTTGGATAGTAAAATTTTAATACCAGACAACAAGACCATAAAAAGCGATACACTTTCATCTTGTGAAATCTTAGTCAGTCCTTGACTCACCGATTTTGGAATCGAAAACTTATAATTTGCTCCTTGATAAGAACTTTTCTTGGTTCTATTAAAATCAGTGGGGATTTCTAAAGGATCTAGATCTTTTAGTTTAATAGTCCAATACTGCAAACCTTCCTTAAAACTTTCGTCTCCCAGATATTCATTTTGCCAAATACTATAATCCAAATATTGAATAGGTAAATTTTCGAGTTCAACATCTTTCCCATTGATCAAAGCAGCATAAATTAAAGAGAGTTCATTTTTAAAAATGGGTACGGACCATCCATCAAAAGCGATATGATGTATCACCATGATTAATTTTTCATAACCTTTCTTCCCTTTTAAAGCCTTAATTCGAATTTTGTGATCTTTTGACAAATCAAAAGGTTCTTGTATGTTTTCGGTTATAAGTTGATCTACCTCTTCTGGAGATAATTTTTCAATATTTCCTTCGCTTTCGATTTGCCATTGATTTTCAGGAAGAATACGTTGATATGGTTTCCCTTCCTTGGTATCAAAAACGGTTCTTAACGGTTGGTGTCTATTCACCAATATTGTCATAGCCTTTTGAAAAACATCAATATCAAAATTCTCTTCTACCTCCAGAATAATTGGCATATGGTAATGTTGCGAACCTTCGAACTGATCGATAAACCAAAGTCTTTCCTGGCCAAATGATAGTGGCACATATTGAGGTTTATCCTTTACGCAAGAAATTTTGGTAAGTGATAATTTTTCTTGGTTTTCTATAAAAATAGATTGTTGCCGTATTGTGGTGTGCTCGAACAAGTCATTTATAGAAATTTCTACTTCCAATTCCTTTTTAATTTTGCTTGCCAATCGAGTTGCAGAAAGAGAATGTCCTCCCAAGGTGAAAAAATCATCATTGACCCCGATGTTCGAAACACCCAGAATCTCTTGCCATAAGACTTCTAACTCTTTTTCCAGCTCTGTTTCTGGCGCTATAAAATCACTTGAGGAACTCGTCAACGTATTTGGATCTGGAAGTGCTTTTTTATCTAACTTCCCATTGATCGTAAGTGGCATGCTATCAAGCAAAACGAACTGTGAAGGAACCATATATTGAGGTAACTTCTCTTCTAATAGTTTTTTAAGTTCTAATGGTTGTAAATTGGTACTAGAAGTGTAATAACACAATAAGAATGGATCATTATTTTGTTCTTTTACAGTAACCACTGCTTCTAAAATTTCATCACAATCCAAAAGCACATTTTCTATTTCGCCTAATTCAATTCTATATCCTCTAATCTTAACCTGATAATCTTGTCGGCCTATAAACTCTATTTGACCATTTGGGTTCTTAACAACCACATCTCCCGTCTTATACATTTTCTGATGCTCAACAAATGGGTTTTCAAGAAATTTCTCTGCAGTTAAATCTGGCTTATTGATATATCCATCGGCTACACCATTACCGCTCACATAAAGTTCGCCAGGAACTCCTATTGGCATAGGTCTTAATTGTCTATCCAGAATATAGATTTGTGTATTTACTATAGGATTACCTATGGGTACAGAAAGACTTGTCTCTGTTTCGGCATATTCGTAAATCATACAACCTACCGTAGCTTCTGTAGGGCCATACTCATTGTATATTTTTGCTTTTCCTTGAAATTTTTGAAAAATATCTCTAGCCAGAGCAGTATCCAATTTCTCTCCACCAACTACGAACTTTTTAGTAAAAATCATGTCTTCTTCTTCAGAAAAATGACTATCACGAATAACTTTCAAATGAGACGGCGTAAGTTTAATAATATCTGTCCTATTGTCTTTAATTATTTTATTTATTGTGGGCTCCTTTCCTTCTTCTTTGTATATGATTATAGAATTTCCAGAGATCAACGGAGTAAAAATTGACGTCACGGTAAGATCAAAGGAAATTGAAGTATACAGTGGAAAATTACCTCTATCTTTGCCTACATAACTTTCTTTTGCCCAAGTAGCATAATTGTAAAGTGAGTTATGATTAATCATCACCCCCTTAGGTGTGCCGGTTGATCCCGAAGTATAAATTACATATGCTAAATTTTTGGGAGATATTTTGTTGTGAACGGGATCGTTCTGATACTTGCCTTTTTCGAACTCTACATCAATTGCAAATTTGGGACCTTCATAATAGTCCATGTCAAAAATGTAATACATTTCTGAAATCAATAATTTTATTCCCGAATTCGAAATGATATTTTCTTTTCTAGAAGCTGGATATTCTGGATCGATAGGAACATATGCTGCTCCAGATTTCAATATCCCCAAGATTGATAGGATGACATTTTCACTACGATCTAAACAAATTCCTATTAAATCATTGTTTTGGATTTGAAATTCGTTTGATAATTGATGTGCTAATTCATTAGAGCAATCATCCAATTCTTTGTAAGTCCATTGCACATTCTCGTACTGCACTGCGATAGCATCGGGCGAATGCAAAACTTGTTTATTGAATAGATCTAAAATAGTCTCTGAATCCTTTTTTTCTACAATAGTATTGTTGAACTCAGAGATTAGCTTTTGTTTTTCATTAGGTAAAAAGTGATCTAATGATTCGATGTTAGTATCCCCAGAACTTTTTGACATTTCTACAATTATATTCTTGAAATGTTCTGCAAATGATGTAATAAAGCCTTCATCAGTTAATTTGTTCTGATATATTATTTCAATATCCAACGTTTCTCTAAAGAAAACATGAATAACAATAGGAATTCCTGTATCTCCATAAGTAGATCGTAAACGAAGAGAAAAATCTTCATTTTTATTGATCGCACTCAAATCAATTGGATAATTTTCTATAACTAGAATTGAGTCAAACAAACTATCCTGAGGTTTCAGATTCAGCATTTCTTTTATCTCATTGTAAGAAGTGCTGCTGTATTCATTTCGAGCTATAAATTCTTTATTTACGCGTTCTAGATACTCGGCTATAGTTAGATGATCAGTATCAGCAATTCTCATAGGGATGGTATTAATAAAATTACCCATCACCTGATCTGCCCCATTTACTGCAGAGTCTCTATCGGATATTGGTGTTCCAAACACTACATCATTGCTATTCAAATACCTTTTCAAAAGGATACCGTATGCCGCATAAACAATTGTAGCCCGGGTTACTCTATGCTCAGAGACCAGATTATCTATCAGATCCAGAGTAACCTGAGAATGAACCTCTTTTATTGATTCTTTTTTGATACGATCAACGGTTTGGTCTTTGTGAAGTGGTATAGGTTTTATGGTGTAATCTTCCAGGTATTTTTGCCAATACTCTTCACTACCCTCTGCATTTGATCTTTCTTTTATATTTAATAAAACCGAACGGTAATTTGGTTTTCTTGTGTCGGCAACTATACTGTTTTCAATATCATAATAGCTAGAAAAGAGTTCTTTTAAAAGAATACCGGTACTCCATCCATCATATAGAATATGATGATGAGTAATCATAAAGATAAATTCCTCTTGTGCTATCTTGAGAACACTAAATCGTAAAGGAACTTGCCTGAGATCAAACTTACGTTCCCTATCCTTTCTGATTGCACGATCAATTTCAAAAGATACACTTTGATCGACATTGGTTGTTAGATCATTATAGTTAAATTCGATTGTACTTTCTTTAAGAACGATCTGTAAAGGTTTACTCGTTTTCTCCCATTCAAAAACAGATCGTAATACTTCATTATTAGATTGTACGTTCGAAATTGCTTCTTGTAATGTATCAACGTTTAAACTCCCTTTGATTACAAAAGAAAGTTGTATGTTATACAAATTTTGGTCATTATCCTCTAAATAATGAAATAACATTCCTTTTTGAGCCATGTTAAGCTCGAAAATATCCTGAACATTGGATTTATCGATTTTCTGTGCTGAGTGCATATCTTCTAAATAAATTTGTGAAAATTATATACGCTCGCTTTTTATGAAAGTATCATTTGATTGCCGCGAGGGTATGAAAGAAGTGTCCTGATATAAGGAAATATCAAGATTGTATTGAATAACTAAATGTCTGAGAATTTATACTCACAAACATTTAGCTACCCATACTATATAACTATTAAATACTAAGTTGATTTTAGTTGATGATTATTCGTCTCTAAGACAATCTACAGGATCTACTCTTGCAACTTTGGTAATTTGTAAACCGACTGTAAATAATGCGATGAATAAAGAAAGTAAACCTGCCAAAATAAAATAAGTAGGCTCTAGATCGATCCGATAGGAAAAGTTTTCTAACCACTTTTTTGTAATGATGTAACTAATAGGTGTAGCAATAATAATAGCCACCACTAAGATTTTGATAAACTCTATGGATAGTAGATAAAAAATATTAAAGTTACTTGACCCTAACGCTTTTCGAATCCCTATTTCTTTAAGTCTTCGTTCTGCAGTGAATGCCGCCAGCCCAAACAAACCAAGGCAAGAAATGATAATAGCGAGCCCAGCGAAATATTGTGAAAGCACTGATACTCTTTGCTCTGAAGCATATTTTGATTGGTATTCATCATCTACAAATTTGTAGTTAAAGGGAAATCCTGGATTAAACTCCTTAAAATGATCTTGCAAATTGGCAATTATATTTTTTTGATTTTCAACATCTATTTTTACCATTATTGAATTTGCGTTATTCTCTGGTGTTAATAGAAAAAATAAAGGCGTTATATCTTTATACAAGGATTCAAAATGAAAATTCTGAACTACCCCCACAATTTGCTTTTCTTTTCCTCTAAATTTGATGGTTTTACCAATTGGGTCCTTCAGATTCATTGCATCTATCGCTTTTTCATTAAAAATAATTCGAGAAACATCTGAGTTATGGTCCCTGGTAAAGGAACGTCCTGATTTCATTTTCATGTCCAACATTTCGATGAAATTGGTATTGACTACTAATACACTAAAGTCGATTTTACTATCCGGTAGTTTTCCTTCCCATTCTAATTCGTTGGTTCTTGGATAAAAGAAAAAATCATAATACATACTGGAGGCATTCTTCACTCCTGGAATGTTCTTAACATCTGCTAAATACGTCTCCAAATGCTTTCTTACATTGCCTTCTGCATTAAAATAAATCAATCCATCTCTGTTGTATCCTAAGTTTTTATTCTGGACATAACCAATTTGTTTGTATATAACCAACACTGATGTGATCAATATAATAGAAATCCCATATTGAAATATCACTAATCCCTTTCTGGCGAAAACTTCTCCTAAAGACCCTTTGATATTTCCTTTTAAAACATTTGCCGGGCTAAAACTGGAGAGATATAATGCCGGATAACTTCCTGCCAAAAGTCCTGTAATAAAGACTACTAATAGTAAGTAAAACATAAAATAAGGTCCGAAATCAAGTGATAAGTCTTTATCAGCGATCTGATTAAAAACGGGTAAGATAAAATACGTAATTACTATGGCTATTACAACAGAAATGAGTGTCATCAAAATTGCTTCAAAGAAGTACTGTATAATTAATGGCGATCTACCAGAACCAACAGCCTTTTTAATCCCAACCTCTTTCATTCTTCTCATCGCTTTTGCAGTAGATAAGTTCATGAAATTAATACAAGCTATTATAAGAATGAGTATAGCAACAATTGAAAATAACCTCACATATTCGATTCTACCCCCTACCTGAACACCATTTTCAAATTTTCCGTGTAAATATTTATCTACATAAGGAATGGCCGTTAATGATGCTTCCTGCTGGCTTTCGGATTTGCTCCGAATTAACGATGTAATTTTATCGTTAAATCCTTCTATGTTGTTGGTATTATTTAAAATCAGGTAAGTTCTTGGATAATTATTTCCCCAATCACTAAACGATGGGAATTTATCAGTTAGCACTTTGATTGGTAGTAAAAAGTCAAAATCATCTGAAGATTTGTCTACTTTTTGAAACACTCCCGATACTACAAAATCTCCCCGATCTTTAATTTCTACGGTTTTTCCAAGGACATCTGTAGAATTAAATAATATTCTAGCCAATTTACTTGAAATTACTACCGAACTTTTATCCGATAAGACCTCATCTTTATACCCTTCTATCAAATCGTACGAAAAAACATTGAAAAAATCTGGAGTTGTCCATTTACCTTGTGTATTAAAACTGTTGTCCTCATAAGTAAACGTCATTGCTTCATTAGGAGTGGCTGTAACCGCTTTATCCACCTCTGGGATTTCTCGTACAATAGTCTCTCCCAATAAGGTTGGAGTAATTTCTCCTGTACTTATTCCTTCCAAATCCAATGGAATACTTCTCATAACCTGGTAGAGGTTATCTTTTTGCTCATGAAATTTATCAATACTCAATTCATCATTTACCCATAATGAGATTAGAAATACACAGATTAATCCAGAGGATAATCCCAATAGGTTGATAAAAAAAGTAGATTTATTCTTTAAAAAAGTCCTATAAAAAATTAAAAGATAATGTGAGATCATTTTGGTTTTAAGTTTTAATGCTCCGTATTCAAAGATGATGCCAATAGAAAATATGATTAGAAACCCTTCAAAAACTGGGATAAAGAATCAAAAAAATCTAATTAGAGTATCGTTTTCGGACAGCTACTGTTCAATAACGGACATTGTGTTAATTTGTATTTTATTCAAATAATGCTTCTAAATCCTCTTGATCTAATTTTGCTGCTTCAAAATCAGAAGGGGTAAAATGTACTTGTTTTTCGGCTTTTATGTGATCAAGGATTGTCTCTAAATTGATAAAAAACTGATCCCTGATATATTCAATTGTAGATGGTTTGTGTGCGTTTTGATTATATATGAATTCAACTTCTAAATGATCATCTACAATCATTAAATTGATTTCTAATTTGGTAGTAAATTTATTTTGAGGATCGATTTCAGAACCAATATCTACATCTTCATAAACAAAAAAATCATTATTCAACTCATTCCCAAAATGTCCTAAATAATTGAATCTGATTTCGGAAATTGAACTTCCTTCTAGGTATTTCTGATGATCTCCATAGTTATAAATCCCGTACTCCATTCCGTGATCGGGAATCCTTTTGATTTGTTCTTTTATTCTTTTGATGTTTGAACCAATTTCAGCATCATTAATCTCTACTTTTTGTGGATACAAACAGGTAAACCAACCAATTGTTCTTGAAACATCAATTTCATTTAGGTTTCTTCCGTGGTTTTCTAATTCTAGGCTAAAACTTGTATCACCTGTCCAATCTCTTAAGGCAAAGGTAAAAGCCAACAGTAGAATGGTAAAATTATCACTCCTGTATGCATCATGAGCATCCTTGTTAAGAAATAACGTTTGTTCGGCAGATAACCTCCCTTTTACTTTATCTACCTGCGCCATCTCCCAATTTTCTATATCAAAATCCAAGGGAATTCTAAATTTTTCGTCTACTTGATTTTTCCAATATTCATCAACTAAGGCCCTATTTTTAGAAGTAAAATAGGTTTTTAATGCCTCATTCCAATCAATCAATGAAGCTGTTTTTTGTAGAAAAGCGTTGTCTTTACCTTTGGATAATATTTGAAACAAATCATTGAGTAAAATCCTCCAAGAGACTCCATCCACAAGAAGATGATGTGCAGTAACCAATAATTGATTTGCCTTCCCTTTCTGTTTGATAATAGCCGCTTTTATTAAAAAACCATCAGTAATATTAAAACCGTTCTTAAAATTCAAACATGCATTTTTTAAATGTTCATTTCCTGAATCAGAAATGTTCAAAACTTCTAGTTTGAAATCCTGAGAAAGCAAGTTCGCATTGTAGAACATCAATCCATTTTCTGGATTGTAGTTTTGACGAAGACCATCGTGCGCTTGAATTAATGCACTGAAAGCTTCCTCTAGCTTCGTAATAGGAATATCTTTTCTTAATTTTAACAATACAGATTGGTTGAAGTAATTCTTGTTGTTAAAATCATGACTAAAAAACCAATTATCTATCGGAAAAAGATCTCTTTGGCCTTCGATCACTCCTTGGGTATATGAATTGTTCTGTAATTCTGATTGAAGAATTATTTGCTCTATCGTTTGAAAAGTTAGAATATCTTTTACTTTCAGATGAATATCGGCTTCATTCAATCTTGAAGCTATTTGAACAGCCTTGATAGAGTCCCCTCCTAGTTCAAAAAAGTTATCCCTAACACTTATATGCTCTTCTTCCAGGATTTCCTGCCATATACTTATCGATGTTTTTTCAACCTCATTTAGTCTCTCATTCTCATCTGTATTCTTTTCTTTTTTTAGAAGTGGTGAAGGAAGAGCGTTGTAATCGACTTTTCCATTACTTGTAAGTGGTATTTTATTGATGGTAATGAAATGAGAAGGAATCATATAAAAAGGGAGTTTTTCTGCCAAATAAACTCTAAGTGATATTTCATCTATAGATTCATTGTAATTCTCATTATGCTTAACGTATGCGCAAAGCAAAGGTTGCGTATTGTTGTTCTTGAAAGTTGTTATTATGCATGTTTCTATACCTTCGTGTAACAATATTTGATTTTTGATTTCCTCTGGTTCAATGCGATAGCCATTGATCTTAATTTGTTCATCTATTCTCCCTACATATTCAATTACTCCAGAGTCAACAAATTTTGCTAAGTCCCCTGTGCGGTACATTCTCTGTCCTTCAGAAAAAGGATTTTCAATAAACTTCTCTTTGTTCATCAAAGGATTATTGATATAACCTCTAGCTAATCCGTTTCCTGCTACAAATACTTCGCCATGCACTCCAACCGGAACTGGTTTGAGATGTTTATCAAGAATATAAATTTGAGTGTTGGCAATAGGTTTTCCAATAGGTACCGTAAGAAAGTTATCTTTTTCATTAAACTCATAAATCATACAACCTACAGTAGCTTCTGTTGGCCCATATTCATTATAAATTTCAAGATTATCGCCAAAAATACCACGTATCTCTTTTACTAAGGCAGTATCCAATTTTTCACCTCCAACAATCATTCTTTTTACTTGACAACCTTTATCAATTATATCAGATGTATCTAGTTTTGTGATTAATCTCAAATGCGAAGGAGTGAGTTTTATAATGTCAACCTTATTTTCTTTTAATATTTTTTCTATTAATACCTCTTGATCATTGTTATGATAAATAACGATTTTATTCCCAGATACCAATGGGGTAAAGATGGAAGTAATCGTTAAATCAAATGAAATTGAAGTGTGTAAAGGAAATGCAAGCTGTTCCCCTTTTACATAACTTTTTGAAGCCCAATCGATATAATTAATTAGAGACCCATGTTCTATCATCACTCCTTTTGGGTTCCCCGTGGTTCCAGATGTATAGATAATATATGCTAAATCTTTGGAGTTACCAGTAACATTAAGATTGTCTGTTGTTCTATCCAGTGAATCGTTATCTACACAAACCACAGCGCTCTTTACATCTTTTGAAGTACCTGCTATTTCGGAAACCATAGATTGATAATTAGTACTGGTCACGATTAACTGAGACTGGCTATCATCAAGTATATATGCGATCCTATCTTGTGGCAAATCCGGAGTTATCGGCACAAAGTTTCCTCCCAGTTTTAAAACCGCCAGAACACTGATAACAAACTCTGGTGATTTTTCCATGATGATAGCAACGGTTGCTTTTGGCTGGTCGACAAGCTCTTTAAGACGTAATGCCAACGAGTTTGCTTTTTCATTCAACTCTACAAATGAGAGTTGGTTTTCTCCAAACGCCATCGCTATGCGATGTGGATGTTTTGTTACCTCTTCTTCAAATAACTCGTGAATTGTTTCCTTTTCAGGTAAATTCTTTTCAGTGGCGTTAAACTTTACAATTTGATCGGCATACTCTTTTGCTGTTATCGTTGCCAATTCCTCTAATCGAAGTTCTGGCCTCTGAACTATTTGATTCACAAGAAGGCGAAAATGGTTGTTGAATTGAACCATTTTTTCTTCAGAAAACAGTTTACTTGAATACTCTAAAGCAAAACTGATTTCATCTTCTCCATTAAATACTTCGAGGGACAAGTCAAATTTGGAGAACCCTGGATCAAAATCATAATTAGAGATCTTTACCCCATCAAAACCAAGCCTAGTAATATCAGTATCTTGATACAAAAACATCGTATCAAAAATAGGATTTCGACTAACATCCCTCACTCCCTTTTGACTTTGTACCATTTTTTCAAATGGATAGTCTTGATGATCTATAGCAGATATGATCCTATGTTTAACAAGCTCTACCAACTCTGTAAACTTTATTCCCTCTTCTATCTGTACTCTAATAGGTAAGTTGTTTACAAACATTCCTTGTAGGCTTTGTAAACTAGGATGCCTCCTACCCCCTACAGGAATTCCTATTATTAAATCATTTTGTCCGGTATATTTAGAAAGTAAAACACTATACATTGAAAACAAAAGTGAATGTAGTGTACACCCTTTCTCTTGAGCTAACCCTTTCAGTCTAGTAGAGATTGTGTTATCCAATGTAAATGCGAGTCTTTTTCCAGTTGTTTCAAAAATTGCCGGTCGCTGATCATCCAAAGGCATTTCCAAAAGTGGTAGATCCCCGGATAGTTCAGTTTCCCAATAATTCTTGTGCAGTTGAAAGTCTGCCCCCTTATGCTTATTTCTTTCCCAATGCACAAAATCTACATAATTAGCATCGAGATTTGGTAGAGAAATGTCTCTATATAAACTAAAGAGTTCTGTTAGAAAATTATCTACAGAGATTCCATCAAATATGATATGATGAAAATCCAAGAACAATACTTGATACTCTTTTCCGGTTTTAACTAGTTGTGCTCTAAATAAAGGAGGTCGTGATAAATTGAATGGTTGTACCAAAGATTGAATTTGGTTTTCTAGCTCTTCTCCATTTGTCTCTACAATGCCTAACTCAAAATCAATTGACTCGTGAATATAAAATTTAGGTTCTACGTCTAACTCAAATGACATTCGCAAGGAATCATGTCTCTCTATCAACTTATGTAAACTATCTGAGAGCTTTTCCTCATCTATCTTTCCCTGAATTTGAATAGCAAAAGGTAAATTATATCCAATACTATTATGATCCATCGCCCAGGAAAAGTAAAGTCTTTTTTGAGCAGCTGACAAAGGGTGATACTCCTGGTCATTACTTATCCCAGGAATGTCTTCATAAAAAGAAGTTTCTAATTGATCTATTACACTCAATAATTCACCTATTGTCTGTTTATTGTAAAGCTGCTCCAATGGAAGATTGACCCCTAATTCTTTGTTGAGAATCATTTCCAACTCTGCAGCTCTTAGAGAGGTTCCTCCTATTTCAAAGAATTTATCATCGATTGCAATAGTTTCTTTATTCAAAACCTTTCTCCAAGCAGAAAGTACTATTTCTTCTTCTTCGCTTTTAGGGATAAAAACTTTGCCCTTTTCCTCTTTTATCTGGTTTGTAACTGCATTGATCTGTGCAATTAATTCATTAAATGTTCCTTCTTTAAATTGAGTGAGTAATTTGTATCTCTGTAATTTTCCGCTAGTTGTTCTTGGGATATCCCTAACAGGAAGAATATGATCAATTTCAAATCCAAAATCCAGATTTACCTTGGTTCTTATTTCTTGTAGCAGTGGAATGAATTTTTCGATTTTTCCTCTAAAAAATACGAAAGCGATCACCTCCTCTTTTTGTAAATCAGGATTAAAATGCCCCGTTACTACTATTTTGTTTAATTCAATACCATCAATATCCAATGTAGCATTCTCAATATCATGAGAATAATAATTCTGACCATTAATGAAAAAGACATCTTTTGCTCTTCCGGTTATATACAGACAATCATTATACATAAAACCAAGGTCGCCGGTCTTTAACCAGGTATTTGAAATTGCCTCCTCGGTAGCAGTTTTATTATTATAATAACCAGAGGTTACATTATTACCTTGGATTTGAATATGACCTATGAATTGCTCATTCAAAGTTTCATTATCATCATTAGTAATTCTGACCGCACAGTGATCAATTGATTTTCCAACATTTACAAAAGAAACACTCTCCTTTCCAGCATTCGTAATTTCTACTTCTGCTCCAAAACCTAACTTGTCTCTTTTCACGGTACAAGAAATAACATCTTGATTGATGTCTGACATCGTAACCGCCAGACTAGCTTCTGCTAATCCATAAACAGGACACATGGCATTAGGATTCAAACCAAAAACACTACCGTAGCTAATGAATTCGTTTGCTATTTTTTCGGAAATAGGTTCTGCTCCGTTATAGATAACCCTAACATTGGATAAATCCCACTGATACTCTTCAGTATTCGAACAGTGTTTTAAAACATAACTATAACCAAAGTTCGGTGAACAAAGGATAGTAACCTTATGTTCAGAAGCCTTTTCTAACCACAAACCAGGACGTCTAACAAATAAATTTGTAGGCATGATGTATTGATTCATTCCTTTGAAAAGAGGATTGATATGAAAGCCAATCATTCCCATATCATGAGTCAAAGGCATCCAACTTATCATACTATCACTATCTTCATACTTTGCCGCATTGCTTATATCTGTAACATTCGTTATTAGGTTTTTATGAGTAAGAACCACTCCTTTTGGGATACCAGTAGAACCTGAAGAAAACTGAATAAAAGCAATATCATCTTCTACAACAGGGTAAATATCTCCACTACCCTTATGTTCAAGAGTTTTTTCTACTTCAACAAAACTAGATTGAATCTCTTCTAGAACTTCTTCGTAGTGATTATTATTTGCAAATTTTTCTAATTGCTGTAATTGCTTAGTACTTCCTATGATATGAGGTTTGTTCAATACTTTCCAGATCGAAAACAGCTTGAGTCTATGATCATCTTTTTGACCTATGGTAACTGGAACAGGAATTATTCCTCCAAGAATGCAAGCCCAAAAAACAATAATAAAAGTTTTATTATCCTCTATCTGAAAAACCAATTCCTCTTTTGGTTTCAACCCTTCTTGTTGCAGATATGACAAAACCTCTATTGCCCCATGATACAATTCATGATACGATAAAAAATCTTCGGTTGCACCATTAACAATAAAAACTATTCCTTTATCCTTAAGATTACTTCTTGTTTTTAGGATATTGATCAATGTTGAATTTTCCAAAACTTTAACTTGTGATTTAATTGAACGATTCTCTAAGTGTTAGACAAACCTAATAGTATCTAATACCCTAATTGTACTGGTTGTTGTAAGAAACTAGACGGTATGGTGGCCACAATATTCAACCTAAGTGAATTAATACTCACTAGGATTTTATTAATATTTCTATTTTCTAAAATCTTACATCTCAAACCTGATAAAGGCCCATAGCTGATTTCTTTAATATCACCAATTGCTGGTATTTGAAAATCAGCTTTTACATCGATTACGTCTTTTGTACCAATCAAAATTTTGATTTTATCAATTTCATTTTCGGTAACCTTTGCGTACTCTGCTCCAAATCGTATATACATACAAGCTCCATTAACGGATAAAGCCTTTGAGAAATCCTTGGTTGAATTTATTTTGACAAATACATAAGAAGGAATTAAAGGCTTCAAAACTGTCTTTTTACGATCACTCCATTGCTTAACGGTCTTTATCATTGGAGCGAAAGCTTCTATATTATTTTCATGTAGTAGTTCTTCTACTTTTCTTTCATGACGTGATCTCACGTACAAAACATACCATTCACCTAACTTAAAACCCATGTGTGTATATTTAATAAATTGATTAAAAGATATAGCTTCGCTTCCCTGACTCACATTTCATATCTTCTTAAAAATATGATTGGATAATCAAGTAAAAAGGTCTCTACAAAAAGCTCTTGTAACGATCCCTTTATTTATTATAATGGTTTAAAGATGTATACTTGGAATATTGATGTCTTCAAACTGAGAAGTATCGTATTGAAGATCTATTCGTGTAATAATCGTTAATAAAAAGTCTATTAACTTTATCCTTAAGCCCAAAACAAACTTATAAGGAAATCCACTTAAAATAAAGTGTATTTACTACGAATTTATAAATTACAGGCTTAAAATTTATAAATATTAAGGAATCAAAATAATATTTAATTAATTGAAATTCAAATACTTATAGGTAAATATTTTTTTTTACAGTTTTATTAAGTGAACTTAAATCTTATACCATTATATGATTTAAAATTTTATAAATTCTGATTAAAAAGGCACTATAATTTCATTATTTCTTTAACATTTACAAACGTATATTTCATAAAAATTAATGTTAAACTAGGTACGCTTCCCTAACCAAAAATCTTCGAGTGTATTGTTATTAATTCTATATTCAACCAATTCGTTTTCGACTTTGATTTCACAATTTGCGTAAAATCCTCTTTCATGAAGTCACTAAATGTGAAAGGTACTAATACCAAAATCTAATACATCTACTTCAAAAGACCTTATTAGACAGTTCTGAAAATAATGTGGGTAACGGGAAATGGAAAATGCGTCTGAAACTATCTAAGAAAGGTATTAATCCATGAATAAACACCTTTGTAATCTAATGACTACAAATGTGCTACATTACTTATGCAATATCATATCTTATAAAAAAACCTTGTTATTCAGATAAAATTATTCTTTTGACAATATATTGCTCACCAAAACTTATTTTGCACAGATATAGTCCTGAAGCTAATTCGCCGTTTTTATTGAATATAGTGGTACAATTCCTAAAAGATATTATTTCATCATCCAAAAGTGTTTGTATCAGCACTCCAGTTATAGAGTAGATCTCAATTTTGATATGTCTATTTTCATTACTTTCAAAGGTTACATTCACTGCATCTTTCGATGGGTTCGGAAATACAATCGCTTTGACTATAACATCTTTTTTGTTATATCATTTTTCTGAAAGTGAAGTATGTAAAATGAAACCTCTGTATACAAAAAAAGCTTCCATTTCTGGAAGCTTTTGTGGGCGCGAAGGGATTCGAACCCCTGACCCCTTGGGTGTAAACCAAGTGCTCTGAACCAACTGAGCTACGCGCCCTTTTCAATATTTTTTCGCAATCCTTGTTCCTGATTGCGGATGCAAATATAACACAGTTTTGTAGTCTACCAAAAGAAAATTGAAGAAAAATTAAATTATTTCTGCTACTACAAATGTACTTCCTCCTACATAAATGACATCTTGATCTGTAGCTTCCTGTAATGCAGATTGATAGGCTTCTTGTACCGAATCATAATGCACTCCAAGTAATTTGAATTTTTTCCCATTTTTCCTCAATTCATACGCATCCAAACCACGAAGAATATTTGGTTTGGCAAAATAGTAACGTGCATCCTTTGGAAATAAAGGCAAGATAGTATCGAGGTCTTTATCATTAACAACCCCCAAAACAATATGTAGATTATCGAATTTCTCCTCTCTTAGCTGTTTTACCACTTCTTTAATTCCATCTTCGTTGTGTGCGGTATCACAAACCACCTTTGGATGTTCTTGCAAGATTTGCCATCTCCCCAGTAACCTTGTATTCTTAACCACCCGTTGAAGTCCATTCTCGATATGAGCATCTTCAACCTTCCATCCCCTTTCTTGCAATACTAATAGGGTTTGTAGAGCTGTTTTTACATTTTCGATCTGATATCTTCCTTTTAAATCTGTAGCGATCAATGGACCAGTATACGCTTCTGCCAAAAATAATGTACTATTACATGCTTTGGCCTTATCCAAAAACACCTTTTTGGTTTCATCGGTTGTTCTTCCTATTACTACCGGAACATCTGGCTTAATAATACCTGCCTTCTCTCCTGCAATTGCTTCCAGAGTATCTCCCAAAAAACGAGTGTGATCCAGTCCTATATTTGTGATAACAGATACTTCTGGGGTAATGATATTTGTAGAGTCCAATCTCCCCCCAAGGCCAACTTCAATTACCGCGATATCTATATCCGAGTCACTAAAGTATTGGAATGCCATTCCCACAGTCATTTCAAAAAATGACAATTGATGCTGTTCAAAATAACTTTTATGTTTCTCTATAAATTCAACGACATATTCTTCGGTAATCACTTTTCCATCAATCCGAATACGCTCTCTGAAATCTTTTAAATGAGGAGAAGTATATAACCCTACCTTATACCCAGCTTCTTGTAATACTGAAGCCAGCATATGGCTGGTAGACCCTTTTCCATTGGTCCCTCCAACATGAATGCTTTTGAATTTCTTGTGTGGGTTTTCTAAATAAGATGCTAATTGGATTGTATTGTGAAGATCAACTTTGTAGGCGCTTGCCCCTTGACGTTGATACATCGGTAATTGGGCAAACATCCAATCCAGGGTTTCCCTGTAATTCATAAATACTATTCAGAAAGTTTAAATTGATAGATAATGGTCCCTACTTGTTTTACCGGTGCTTTGGCATCACTATTAAACTTGGTTGCCAATGCAGCCCTTTTGGCTGGTTCCATAAGACAAGAAGCACTATTGGTTGTTCCTTTTACTCCAGGAGTTGCTCTGATTACTCTTCCACTTTGATTTACCTCAATTCTTACCACAACAATACCAGACTCATTACAATCCTGAACGAACTTTTCTTTATTTAATGCTTTACGACCTCCTAATCGATAATTTCCATCTCCATCTAGCCCTTTTCCGTTACCATAGTATTTTTTGGCATTAGGGTCGCCATCCGGACTCCCTTTATCTCCCGGAGACCTATCGTCACCTTCTCCTCCTTTGGACGTACCATCGTTTTTGGGCCCATTAGAAAAGCTATTCAATATATCCAGCGTTGACTTATCTGGTTTAGGATCGGGTTTCTTTTCCTCTACCTTTTTAGGTGTTTCCTTTACCGTCTTTTTGGTAACTTTTTGATCTGAAGTTTTTTTAGGGACTTCTTTAGTCTTTTCAACCTTCTTTTTAGGCTTTTTCTTTGGCTTTTTATCAATCACCGGGGCATCTTCAAGGTCCTGCGTAGCCACTTTTTCCTGAATTTCGGGTGAGTCCTCTTGTGGAGTGGGAGCCGTAGAAGCCGATTCGGGCGTTGTATTCTTTGGTGAAGTTTTAATCGGTTTATTGGGTTGTATCTTGCCTGATCCAACCGCTGTAGTACCAAAATTTACCGCAATCCCGCTTTCTTCTTCCGGAACAATATAACTAAGGCTAAGATAAAACAGTAACAAGATAATCCCTATGTGCAATAATATCGTTAACACCAAGGATTTTCTTTTATGTTTTGTATCCAGCTTTATCATAATCAATCGGGTTTCACCGCCAGTATAACTTTAAATTTATTTCTATTCGCAATATCCATTACAGCTACTGCACGTTCTATTGGCACTCCTTCTTCTGCTCTCAGAATAATGGTAGGTTCATTTTGTCCTTGTAACCTTGAAATCAAGGTCGATTCTAAGCTACTTTGCGTAATACGCTCATCATCTACATAATACTGCAATTTATTGGTAATGCTTACCGATATGTTTTGCGCGTTGGAGCTCTTTCCTTTAGCCTTTGGTAATATAAGATCCAAGGCTTCTGGTGTTATCGCAGGAGAGGTCAGTAAAAAAAACACCAATAACAGAAATACAATATCTGTCATCGAAGACATACTGAACTCTGGACTTACTTTGTTTCTTCCTCTTAAGTTCATACTATGCAGGTTCGTTCAACAAGTCCAAGAAATCTACAGCCTGAGCTTCCATAGTATGAATCACTTTATCTGTACGAACTACTAAGTGATTATATCCTATATAAGCAACAATACCCACTACAAGACCACCAACAGTTGTAGTCATAGCTGTATAAATACCCTCGGCCAGAACTCCCATATCTGCTGTACCAGAACTGGATGCCAAATTATGGAATGCCAAAATCATACCAATTACGGTTCCCAAGAATCCAATCATAGGTGCAGCACCTGCTACTGTAGCCAAAATACCTACATTCTTTTCTAATTTGTAGACCTCCAAACGCCCAGCATTTTCAATAGCTTTATTAATATCTTCCAGAGGATGTCCGATTCTAGAAATACCTTTCTCAGTCAATCTTGCCACAGGATTATTCGTTTGAGCACATAAAATCTTAGCCGCTTCAATTTTTCCACTTGCCACATTATCTCTGATCTGATGCATAAAGCTCTCATCATATTTGGAAGCCGCTTTTATAGCAAAAAGTCTTTCAAAGTAAATATAGACTGCTACAAAGAGCAAAACAAAAAGTATAGCGATAATCACAATCGCTCCGGTCCCTCCACTTAACAGGAGGTCCATAATAGAGAGTGATTTCTCTTCAATTACTGTGTCAACTTGTGCAGAACTTTGGGTAAACGCACTGAGCATAGATAAATACATCATTTTGATTTCGTTAATTTAGTGTTAGTATACTAACGTTATTTATGTAGGTTAAGTATATCCCCAATTTACAATAAATAAATCACTCCTAATAATCCAACTCCTCCGAGCACTATCGTATAAGGGAAAGCCATTTTTACCATTTTGGTGTATGACAATCCAATTAATGGCGCTAACGAAGAGGTTAGTAAAAATAAGAACGCTGCTTGACCATTAGGTGTTGCAACACTTGGTAAATTTGTACCTGTATTGATCGCTATGGCTAAGTTTTCAAACTGCTCTCGAGTAATAGCACCTGCATCAAAAGCTTGTTTTACTTCACCAATGTATACTGTAGCAACGAATACATTATCACTGATCATGGATAATACTCCATTGGCAACATAAAACATAGAAGGTTGATCCTTTGGATCCAATTTCAACGCCCAATCGATAATAGGAGTGAATAAATGTTGGTCATGAATCATCGCAACAATTACAAAGAAAACCACCAATAGTCCAGTAAATGGTAATGCCTCTTCAAAAGCTTTACCTAATTGATGCTCTTCTGTAATACCCATGAATGCCGTTTGGACGATAATCAATGCTAACCCTATAAATCCAACAGGCGCAAGGTGTAATGCTAATCCTATGATCAAAAGTATAGCAGAAACTGCTTGAACAATTAACCCATATTTGGATCGGTCTGATCGATTGGCATCTTCCTCATCTGTATAGTTCTGTATAATTGTTCTGGCAACATCTGGTAATTTGGCTCCAAAACCAAACGATCCTGTCATTTCCAAAACCACTGTAGTAAGTAAACCTGCCCCTAAAACCGGTAAAGATATAGGTGCCATTTTCAGGAAAAACTGAATAAAATCCCATCCCATTCGCTCACCAATCAATAAGTTTTGAGGCTCGCCTACAAGTGTACACACACCTCCTAAAGCTGTACCTACAACACCATGCATTACCAAGCTTCTTAAAAAGCTTCTGAATTGTTCTAACGTTTCTCCACTAAGTTCTTTTCGATCCAAGACACCACTATCATCATAATCTCCGGAGCCCGAATGTATTTTGTGATACACTCCATAAAATCCAACGGCAACACTAATCAAAACTGCTGTTACTGTTAAGGCATCTAGAAAAGCCGAAAGTACTGCTGCAAGAAATACAAATAGCAGCGATAAAATCATTTTTGATTTAATCTTCGTGAATACCTTACTGAAGATATACATCAATAAAGGTTTCATGAAATAGATACCGGCCACCATGAATACCAACAAAAGAATAACTTCTAGGTTTTGCTCAACTTCGAGCAATACTCCTCCTTTGATTCCTTTTCCTAATTCATCATGAAGTACTTTTCCATGATCGAGTTTGTACATAGGATGGGTGAGGCCTAAAGCAAGTGCTTCTATAGCTAATATCCCTCCTGATTGCAGAGGATAACATTTTAGCGCCATCGCCAAAGTAAAAATAAACTCCGCTATAAATACCCAAGCGGTTACGGTTGGTCCTAATATGAAATACGAGAAAACATTAAAAATTAAAAATCCGATCATTACAAATTTGAACCATTTCGGACTACTTCCTAGAAAATACTTTAACATAGTGATGCTTGGTTATACATTAATATTATATCAGCTGTTTGAAGGCTATTTCAAACGCTGTTTTACTTATATTTACTTTTGTTTGCTTGTTATTGTAAGTGCTCTGTATTGCTTTTTTTATAGTTTCTGAAGTATCTTTAAAAATAGCTTCATCCGTCATTTGTACCCTACGCTCCATAAAATAGGCAAATACTCTAGCCATACCGCAATTTGAAATAAAATCTGGAATAAGACTTACCTTTTCATCGGTATACTCCATTATAGGACCAAAAAATATTTCTTTATCAGCAAATGGCACATTGGCTCCACATGATATTACCTCGAGTCCAGAATCGATCATTTGTGTAATTTGTTCCTTAGTGATCAACCTGGAAGCTGCACAAGGTGCAAAAATCTCGGTTGGCAATGACCATATCCTTTCATTCATCTCTTCGAAAGGAATTAACGTTTCGCTATACAGCTTATTACCTTTCTTGTTTAAATATAACTCCTTTATCTCCTCAAAAGAGAATCCATCTTCCTTGATAAGCCCACCTATATGATCAATAATCCCTACAACTTTGGCTCCCATTTCTGATAGATAATAGGCTGCTGCAGAACCTACGTTTCCAAAACCTTGGACTACAGCTCTTTTCCCCTTGACATCACCACCATAAATGGTGTAATAATGTCTAACCGCTTCTGCTACGCCATATCCTGTAATCATATCTGCCACAGTATACTTGCGAGACACATCTGGTGAAAAGGTGGTATTCTCTAAAACCTTTATAACCCCTTGGCGAAGCTGTCCTATTCGATTAATTTTATCCGCTTCCGTAGGTTGAAAGTGTCCATTAAAGACTCCTTCCTGTGGATGCCAAACCCCACATTCTTCAGTAATTGGGATTACCTCATGAATTTCATCTACATTAAGATCTCCTCCTGTTCCATAATAACTCTTCAGTAAGGGAGATACTGCTTTATACCAACGCTGAAGCACTCCTTTTTTTCTTGGGTCATTGGGATCGAAGTTAATTCCAGATTTTGCACCTCCAATTTCAGGTCCCGAAACTGTAAACTTTACTTCCATAGTTTTGGCCAAAGAAAGCACCTCATTCATATCTAATCCTTTTCGCATTCTTGTACCACCACCAGCAGCTCCACCTCGTAAAGAATTGATCACTGTCCAGCCCTCGGCTTCGGTTTCAGAATCCTTCCAATTAAAAACTATCTCAGGCGCTTTATTTTCATACTTTTTTAGTAATTCTTTCATTCTTAAAATTTCAATTTAGCAAATCAATAATTCTCTCTTTTAAAAAAAACAACACCAATGGTGTTTGTAAAAAATTAAATTAAATATCCTCCAAACGGAGGTCAGCGCTGAGTCATTTTTTTGCGTTTTGAATAGATTAATAGGTTACTACAAAGCAACCTCACAAATATAAAAAACTAAATATCCCTAGAACGAAAATAAAGGTAAAATTTCGTATCCTAATAATCCTTCAATCTTAAACAAAATCGCTTCAAAATTCCCCCATAAGACCATACATGTTTTGATATTATTTTGCCCTAAAATTTCATTACATCAAAAAACAAAAAAAACACCAGAACTATCATATTATCAACTATATTTGTAGAATTAATAAAAATATCGGGGTTATCTCGATTTATTTTCATCAAAAAGTAGGAATTGCGTGTTATGCACGCACAGTAAATTTTCAATACATATGGACTTTAAATTATCCGAAGAACAGTTAATGATACGCGATGCTGCTCGTGATTTTGCTAAAGCAGAATTGTTACCTGGAGTAATAGAACGCGATAATAAGCAGGAATTTCCCACTGAACAGGTTAAAAAAATGGGAGAACTTGGATTTTTAGGAATGATGGCTTCTCCAGAATACGGTGGAGGTGGAATGGATACCTTATCCTATGTACTAGTTATGGAAGAGTTATCAAAGATTGATGCTTCTTGCTCAGTAATCGTATCAGTAAACAACTCTTTGGTGTGCTGGGGTCTTGATGAATATGGGTCTCCTGAACAGAAGGAAAAGTACTTATCCAAATTAACCAATGGGGAATCGATTGGTGCTTTTTGTTTATCCGAACCGGAAGCAGGTAGTGATGCTACTTCTCAAAAAACTACGGCAATAGACAAAGGAGATCATTATGTATTAAACGGAACTAAAAACTGGATTACTAATGGAGGTTCTGCAGATTATTACTTAGTTATTGCACAAACTGATAGAGAAAAGGGACATAAAGGAATTAATGCCTTTATTGTTGAAAAAGGATGGGAAGGTTTTGAAATAGGACCAAAAGAAGACAAATTAGGAATTAGAGGAAGTGACACCCACTCTCTTATTTTTAATGATGTTAAGGTACCAAAAGAAAACCGTATCGGTGAAGATGGATTTGGTTTTAAATTTGCCATGAAAACTTTGGCTGGAGGTCGTATCGGTATTGCTGCTCAAGCATTAGGTATTGCCGCAGGAGCTTATGAATTAGCCAAAGAATATTCTAAAGTTCGTAAAGCCTTTGGAACTGAAATCATGAATCATCAGGCAATTGCTTTCAAGCTTGCTGATATGCACACCAAAATTGAAGCTGCAAGAATGTTAGTATATAAAGCAGCGATTGATAAAGATAACCATGACAGCTACGACCTTTCTGGAGCTATGGCCAAACTTTATGCTTCTGAAGTAGCTATGGAAACTGCAGTAGAAGCCGTACAGATACATGGCGGTAATGGATTCGTAAAAGAATACCATGTGGAACGATTAATGCGTGATGCAAAGATCACTCAAATCTATGAAGGAACTAGCGAAATCCAAAAGATTGTAATTTCAAGAAGCGTTCTTAGAGATTAATTAGATTACAACATCATAAATTAAAAAACCCAAACTAGTTCTTAGTTTGGGTTTTTTAATTCAATTACTATACTAATTAGCACAAATTCTCAAAAGGTCTTTCCTCACAATTGAATACGTTTAGCATATTACTACTGTCTCAGAATCACCGCAAAGAACCGGATCATTAAGGATTCCTGAAAGACATTCTCTTGTTTCCAAACAAATGATGATTGCAGTACGAACACTACCTGTATCTTCATCTGGACAAACAAAAAACGAACCAGATGTTCCTCCATTTATCCCTTGTTTAGCTCGTTTATCCAACCTTGCTACATTTATTTTCTTTAGTGTGATTTTAGTTTTATTTTGTTTTTTCATGATGTATTCAAATTAATAGATCTCCTTAGGGTTATTTAATAACTTTCGATATTTCTAGTCACAATTTATTCCTCCGGTTTCTCTACATATCCCGTCACCAGAATTATTACAAAATATAATTCCCGTAGGTACACTACCAGTATCTTGACCATTACCACATACAACAAAAGTACCTCCCTTTACAGATCCTTTTATTTCTTTGTCAAGTCTGGCTACATTTATTTTTTCTAACTTAATTTTTGTTTTGTTTTGCTTTTTCATATTGTTTGTCGAAAGACTATTTTTAAAAAATTAAAAAATCCGAAGACGTTAGAGTTAAAATCAAACAATACCTCTAACCGCTTTGGTAATACTTATTTTAATAAATCAACATTTATTACCAACTTCACTTTCTCTGCATAATTGGTTTCCAGCAGATGGACAACCAAAAGTCCTTTCACATAAAGCATCCCCTGCTATTCCAACTTTGGTTTTTAAACTACCGGTATTTCTTTCATCACATAATATAAAGGATAGCAAAGTCCCCCCTTTAATTGATGCTCCTGCTCGTCGATCTAGTCTTGCGACTTGAATTTTTTTTAATTCAATTTTTGTTTGTTTACGTTTTTTCATAATATTCTAATTACATCCTTTTTACCCTCCAAAAATAGAGAAGAATTCCAAAAAAAAAGCTCCAAACTGGTTAACATTCATAAATATTCACCAATAAAAACTTATTCAAACCCTTGATTTTCAATACTTTTTATAAATTCCGCAGGTTTACAACCTTTTCGCTTCAAAAACGCCTTTGCAAATGACTGTATATTGTTAAACCCTACTTCTCCGGCCATTGATCTTACCGAATATTGCTTAAACTTTTTATTTGTTTTAATTTGATCCACGCAAAAATCAATTCGAAGGTCATTAATATAATTTGCAAAATTCTTTCCTTTTTCAATATTAATAACCTTGGATAGGTACGAGGAGTTAGTTTTTAAACTTTTTGAAACACTACCTAAGGATAAATTATTTTTCAAGTATTTGTGATCATTTTCAAAATCTTGAAGCTTTTTCAAAATCTCCTTTTTAATATCTTCCGGAACTTCTACAACAATAGTTGCTTCTTTTTTCTTTTCTATCGAATTAACCAGCTCTGTATATTTGTCAGAAATTTCAGAAAACTTATTCCTTCTTTTCTTTAAATAAAAAAACAACGATATGAGAATTGACAATAAAATTACACCAAAAAGTATCGACCTATATCTCGACATTTTGTTTTTAGAATCAATGGTTTCTATCAATTCCTTTTTATCTTTCACCAATCTAGCTATATCATACTTTTCTACGATATTATTATTTAACCGAGCATACTTTTCATTAAACGTTCGCTCCAATTGAAGTAATTTATTGGTAATTCTAAGCTGATTCTCTAAATCCTTATTCTCCTGATAATAATCAATAAGCAATGTGAAAATCTCATGTATTTGAGGAACATAATTGAATTCATTCGTAGCGGACTCTGCTTTTAAAAGGTAATCCAACCCCTCTTTCTTTTTACCCAATTTCAGTAAGGACTTGGCCAAGTACAAATAAGAAATTTTTACATTAACATCTTCCTTATCTTCTCTTGAGGTGATCAGCATTTTTTGTAAGCTGTCTTTGGCTTCGGTATACGCTTCTTTGTAAAAACTATTTACTCCATATGCAGATAACAAATCCGGGTAGAACTCGGCATTCCCCGTAGAAAATCTCAATCGAATTCCTTTATTTAAATAATAACTAGCAGAGTCATATTTTTTAAGACGATTATAAGTATCACCCAACTTGTACAGTGTAGCTGCGTAGGTCATAGGGTACTCTACTAAGGTATCTTCCTTGATTAAAAAATCATAATTTTCTTTAAAAGTGATTAGTGCTTCTCTATTTTTCCCCAAATTAGTCTTCAACAAGGCGATATTATGTTTTAATGCAACTATTTGCTCCTCATTTTCAACACGTTCAGCATGTTTTAAAGCAATCAAATAGGATTGCAAAGCATCATCATAACGATCCAAAGCATATAATGCATATCCTTTTTTTAAATATCCGGTTGCTGGATAACGCATATGCGTTTCCATATCTTTTGTTGTGATAATAATAGAATCGGCATACTGTAAAGCTATATTGTTTCGGTTACTATAATCATAAACATTAAACAACAAGTTGTAAGCTCTTGCAGTTTGTATGACATCGTTTTCATTCTTTGCCTTGTCCAAATATTCTCTTGCGATATGAAAACTTAAAATAGAGTCCTCACTATTTTCGTCAAAAAGCTTATCTAACTCATCAAATGTCTTAGACTTTAATGAATCGAACATTTTTTGTGCATTATTATCTGAGGATTGTGCTTTTAAACCAATTGACCATAAACAAAGCCATAATACAATACCAAAACGAATACTTTTTATATACATCTTAAAATCGGGGGAGCTAGCTTTAATACAATTATTCCAACATAAGTTTGAAGTATATAAAAAAAATAGATGTTAAAAAAATCTGAAAGGCAAAAATCATCTTTATTTCATAAATAATCAGAGATTCCTACGTAAAACGGTAAGGTAACATTTATGAATACAAAGGGTAATATTCATGAATACGTACCTGATCGCCTTGAATTACAGTTGTATCGCCAATACATTTGTCCTGTGGATATCAGAAAACAACCTATATCCCATCAAGAGGTTACCTCATTTTTTTGCAAAAAAGTCGAACTACTATAATCGACTTTAAACTAAATATAGTGTCACATTTTTACTCAATTTTTAAAATAATGCTTAATAAAGAAATGAAAAAACACGTAAAATTATTTTCCTATTTACTTGTAGGATCAACCCTATTACTGTCTTGCGATAAAGATGAATTTGTGTTTGAAGAAGAATTATCTATTAACGACAGTAATTTTTCAATGATGAATGGCAAGCTAAAGTTTGCTTCTAAAGAAGATTTAGCTGAAACTATCAATTATCAAAAAAATGAAGGACGTAGTACTGCAGCAAACACTTTTGAAAACTTATATCAAAGAGGGTTTAGATCACACAAACCAATAATAGACAAAAACAATGTTGAACTAATTTCAAAACTGAAACAAGAACGACAAGAGAAAGTTCAAGCGGGAAGAACTGATATTATTCAAGGTAACGATTTGATCGGAGACCCATTTTTTGCCGCAGTACTTAATGAAGATAAAGAAATTATAGTTGGGGAGTCCATTTATAAATATACTCCAAGAGGTTTATTCTTCTCTAAAATAGAAGACAGTTCTAAAATGAGAAAAGTAGCCGCTCAACAAAACAAATTTAACAAACTAGCAAAAGTCGATGCAATTTGTGAATTAAGAGATTCTGAATATGGAATTACCGAAATGGAATCAGGAGTTCATCGTTTTGTTAGACCTGTTGAATTAGAATTTGATACTTGCGGAGGCGGTGGATACTCTGGAGGAGGAAGCAGCTCCGGTAGCGGAAATAACTCAGGTAGTGGCAGTAGTACCGAAAACCCTAGAAACTCTGAGGTGGGGTTAAATGAACTTATTCAAGGGTTAGATATTTGTAATGGTGGAGAAGAGAACTGGTTTCAGAATATTTTTGGAGACTATAACTTTTGTCATAAATACTTCAATGACGACGAATTTAGATTTGAGCTAGATTACTGGAATCAAGAATGGTTGATATACGCCTCTGTAGGAGTTGAAGCAGAAACACATGAAGAAGGATGGTTATGGTGGAACAATGTAGATTCTGATGAAATCATATTAGGAATTAATAAAGTACATTTAACTTATAATCTTCCGGCTCCAGATATTGCATTCGAAAGTAACTATGTACAAAATACTTTAAACCAATTCCATAGCGCACCTCTATATATGCATAATGGAAGATTCCTGGTAGAAAACAACAATTCGATCTATGAACCAGTAAAAATTAAAGTATTAAACAACACTGCTCTACCGTTTTTTGACATTAGGGGAGAAAATGTACTTAACATTTATCTAGGTAAATACTTTGGTCAAGATATCGGACTTACAAATTATGATATTTTTAATGAATCCAACATCAAGCAAATCTATAAGCTAGGTATCGATTTTCTTAAAAAACAAGCTTCTTCTTCCAGAAAAGACTTTGTCGTAACTGTTCAAAGAAACAACAATACAATAGACGTCTTGTATTTTGATGAAATGAAAAGAAATTACAATACCGACGAAGTTGAGATTAAATTTGATTCTGATTGGTCTGTTGTATTTGGAGCTAAATCAGCAGATGGAGGTGATAGTTTTTCTATCGATTATCAAGCTACATTGGGTAGTTTAGATTACCTAGGAGACTACAAATATATATCCGTTGATATCTATGGATTAGCACGAAGAGGGAATGAGTGGAAAGGACTACGCTTAATAATGAAATAACACGAACACTAATAATTTATAATCATGAAAAAAAATCAAAGTAAAAAAATAGAACTCAGTTTAAACAAACAAAAAATATCAAAATTACAGGCCACCAAAATTAAAGGTGGAGCAACCTTCCATTTAGGCGATTGCTTTTCTTCTTGGGATATTGATTGTATATATTCTAAAGGAAAAGATGATATGATCAACAGACCTCGTTAAACCCAAATATACATTATACTTTTTATTATAAATCGAAGTAAAAAGGGTCTCTTAAGACCCTTTTTCTTTTACCTCTTTTCTGATGAACCCGACTATATTCAAATCATGCCCCACTTACGATTATCAAATCGGTTATCTTATATGTGAAATGGAATACATTCGAAATGAAACTATAAGAATAACAAAAGATCTTTCTGTTACTGATCTAGATTTCCGTTTTGATAAAGATGCTAATAGTATAGGAACACTGTTGATGCATATAGCAGCTTTAGAATTCAAATTCGTTCTCAATTTCCTCTTCAAGCGTCCATTTAATAATGAAGAAAAAGAAAAATACGCCCCAGCCATGCCAATTTTTATGCATAAAAACTTAATAAAAGGAAATCCAATTACATATTATCAATCAGAATTACTTCACGTTAGAAAACAAACATTAAGTCAATACGAAATGATTAAAGATGAATGGCTACAACAAGAAGTGATAACTCCTATGGGAGAAAAAATAGGTAATCACCTATATCTAAATAAACACATATTATTTGATGAGGTTTCTCACCAAGGTCAAATCAAACTAATCAAAAAACGATTACAATAAACGTATCTATGATCTTAATCCAACTCTTGTATACCAAAAAATACCCTTTAAAAACTCTAATTACATCTTTTTACAACTACATATTTTTTTAGGGTATAAAAAAACCCTCATCGATTATGATGAGGGTTTTCAAAGAAGGCGGCGACCTACTCTCCCACGATTGTAGTACCATTGGCGCTAACGGGCTTAACTACTCTGTTCGGAATGGTAAGAGGTGAGCCCCGTTGCTATAACCACCTTAAGTTTTTAGCACTTTTAAGCTATAATAAGTTAACATATTGATTTAGAAAAACATAAACGATAAACTAATGCATCAAAGCAAACCGCCCTCCCGGTTTTGCAACCGGGAAGATCGCGACATAAGCCTACGGGTTATTAGTACTACTCGGCTATGACATTACTGCCTTTACACCTATAGCCTATCAACGTGGTAGTCTCCCACGACCCTTTAAAGA
>NZ_FQYP01000022.1 GCF_900141785.1 Aquimarina spongiae
TTTGGAGAAAACACCTATACTCTTATCAGATGTACTAGACCTGGTGATAATTTCTATCCACAAAATACAGACCTATGTCCTGGGGTTAATGGACCTACCAATGGATGTCCTGCAAGTGGAAGTGATACTGCCGAACATTGGAATACGGTAAAAGTAACATCCTACGATATTACTGAAAATGAAATCGCTAAAACCAAATCCTATTATGACGATCTAGGAAAATCAGTACAAATACAAACCAAAGATTATAAAACCAATAAAATATGGGCTAGTGAAACCAGATATGATCATCAGGGAAGAGCAGCTATACAAACCTTAAGCGCTCCGACCAATGATGATATCCCTTCGGATTTTCTATATCGACAAGACTTCATTAAAAACAATACAAATAATACATTTTCTGATGCAGATTTTGAAGCGCAACCAGAAAATCCTGCTACGGTAGGAACCCAAGCAAATTCTCTAGGGTGGTATTATAGTCAAAATAACTCTACCGAACCTTATCAAGATGTTACTCAACACCCCTACTCTAGAACAATATATAGCCAACTTAATCCTGGGGCTGTATTAAAAACTATCGGTGGAAATAAAATGAACGGAGAATGGAAAAATGGTTATGTATTCTCTATGCCAGCAGGACAAGAACTATCACAATCCGTTGCGTTTGGCGATTCCAAATATAACAACTACAAAATTACAAAGACCATCGCCAGAGATGTACATGGTGTAGAAACTGTAGTATTTACAGATATCGACGGTAGAACTCTTGCTGCTGCTAGAAGTGGTAACGAAAATGGTAATAAACCTATACGATATTCGACAATAACTCTGGATCAACAAAATTTTGTTGACATACATATTCCTAAAGGAACTAAAGGTATTGTAGTGAAAAATTACTTGAACAGTGAGCTATCTAACAGCCCCCATTTTTTTGAAGTTTACGATTTAACAACTGAACAAAAAATAACTACTCCGTTTGCAGAATTGCCTCCTGGACTTTATAGAATAGCAAGTATTACATTAACCTATAATTGGATCCCAAAAAAAGTAACTTACCCAGAAAACTATTATGAGTATAGCTTAAACGAATATGATAAAGCTGGACGATTAATAGCTTCTTATCAACCTTTGAATAAATTAAAAAGTGATTTTCAATACAACGCTTTAGGGCAATTAGAATATACCAAAAGCCCTGATGAAGGAGAAGCATGGTTTAAATATCAAAAAGACGGACAAATACGATTCTCTCAAAACAGTAAACAAAAAGAAAATAGCTTTAGTTTTTCTTTTACCAATTATGACCAAAAAGGAAGAGCTATTGAAAGTGGACTCTTCTTCCCTAAGCCGGTAACCGATGTCTTTCCTAATATAAACCCTGATAACGATTTACCAACAGGAATCAAAGCTGAAAGGCATCTTACTACCTATGATGAAATACCTGAAAGCGATATCAACACATTACCAACTAACTACAAAAAACCAGAATTCCTAGCGGGAAATGTAGCTAAAACTTGGAATCAAAATACTACTACATGGTATAGTTATGATATCTACGGAAGAGTACAATGGATTGTACAAAATATAAATGGATTAGGCTTTAAAACTATAGACTATGAGTATGACCCGATCACTAGCCAAGTAAAAAGAGTATTATACCAAAAAGGAGCATCAGATCAGTTTATACATCGTTACACCTATGATCCGGTTGACTTTAATCTAACTATGGTTGAAACATCAACCAATGGAGCTTCTTATGTGCAACATGCTGCCTATGAGTATTATGAAACTGGAGCCCTAAAAAGACTCAACCTAGCACAAGGATTACAAGGAATTGATTATGTATATAATTTAAACGGCGCTCTAAAAAGTATCAATCATCCCAACCTAAATACAACTAGTGACCCAGGAGGAGATAATAACGACCTCTTTGGAATGAACATACATTATTACAATGGAGACTACTCTAGAACAAATACACCGAATCCAATTACAACTACTCCTAATGGTATTGAACAATACAACGGGAACATCAAAGCTTTAACTTGGAACACCAAAAATCAAAATAATGGTAATCCAGACACCTATTATTATAGCTACGATAAAAACAATTGGTTAACTGGGGCTAGCTTTAATCAAAATGTAAACGAAGTAGATCCTAATCTGGAGCAAAACGAAACTCGAAATCAATCGGTTACTACTACAGAAAATGTAAAAGCTACTCAATCCATTGTATTACTACCTGGATTTAGTATCACTGCAACCAACGGCCGTACTTTTAGTGCCAAAATTGCTACCGATGGAACGGTACTAGGAAATGCAGATTATAATGTATACGATATTACATATGACGCCAATGGAAATATCAAAAAACTAAATCGTAATAAAAATACAGTGAGCGGCAACAATGCCATGGATAAACTGTCTTACGTCTATAAAAATGATAAACCAAATCAACTATTACGCGTAGATGATGCCGCAGGAGATGTCTCTGGAGCTGATGATATTGGAGATCAAAATGGAAACAACTATGAATATAATAGTATAGGGCAATTGACTAAAAATAATCAAGAAAATATTACATATATTTATAATACTAATGGATTGGTCAATGAAATCAAAAAAAACAACCAAACATTAGTGAAGTTCTTTTACAATGATAAAAACCATAGAGTACGTAAAGAAGCATACAACCTATCCAATGGAAATCTAAGTTATACCGAACATTATGTACGGGATGCTACAGGAAAACCCTTGGCTATATACAGAAATGGGCAAATTGTCGAAAACACCATTTATGGAGCAAATCGTTTAGGTGTGAGAAAATCCGATGGAACCAATCTGTATCAACTTACGGATCATTTAGGCAATGTAAGAGCTGTAGTAGGAAGAACAAATACCGGACAAACCATTGGAATTACAAATGCTACCGATTATTATCCA